>NZ_CP102594.1:542500-4869984 GCF_025666235.1 Xanthomonas sp. CFBP 8445
TCCTGCAGTGAATACATAGCTGCTGGAAGCGAACCCGGTGAACTGAAATATCTAAGTAACCGGAGGAAAAGAAATCAACCGAGATTCCCTAAGTAGTGACGAGCGAACGGGGACTAGCCCTTAAGCTGGTATGGTTTTAGAAAAACAACCTGGAAAGGTTGGCCATAGAAGGTGATAGCCCTGTATTTGAAAGGGCCATACCAGTGAAGACGAGTAGGGCGGGGCACGTGAAACCCTGTCTGAACATGGGGGGACCATCCTCCAAGGCTAAATACTCCTGACCGACCGATAGTGAACCAGTACCGTGAGGGAAAGGCGAAAAGAACCCCGGAGAGGGGAGTGAAATAGATCCTGAAACCGTGTGCGTACAAGCAGTAGGAGCTCGCAAGAGTGACTGCGTACCTTTTGTATAATGGGTCAGCGACTTACTGTTCGTGGCAAGCTTAACCGTATAGGGGAGGCGAAGGGAAACCGAGTCTGATAAGGGCGCATAGTCGCGGGCAGTAGACCCGAAACCGGGTGATCTAGTCATGCCCAGGGTGAAGGTCAGGTAACACTGACTGGAGGCCCGAACCCACTCCCGTTGCAAAGGTAGGGGATGAGGTGTGATTAGGAGTGAAAAGCTAATCGAACCCGGAGATAGCTGGTTCTCCTCGAAAGCTATTTAGGTAGCGCCTCATATGTATCCTCTCGGGGGTAGAGCACTGTTATGGCTAGGGGGTCATCGCGACTTACCAAACCATTGCAAACTCCGAATACCGAGACGGACTGTATGGGAGACACACGGCGGGTGCTAACGTCCGTCGTGAAAAGGGAAACAACCCAGACCCACAGCTAAGGTCCCAAATTCACTGCTAAGTGGAAAACGATGTGGAAAGGCATAGACAGCCAGGAGGTTGGCTTAGAAGCAGCCACCCTTTAAAGAAAGCGTAATAGCTCACTGGTCGAGTCGGTCTGCGCGGAAGATTTAACGGGGCTAAGCAGTGAACCGAAGCTTGGGGTGCATCGCGATAAGCGATGCGCGGTAGAGGAGCGTTCCGTAAGCCTGCGAAGGTGGATTGAGAAGTCTGCTGGAGGTATCGGAAGTGCGAATGCTGACATGAGTAACGACAATGCGGGTGAAAAACCCGCACGCCGAAAGCCCAAGGTTTCCTTGCGCAACGTTAATCGGCGCAGGGTGAGTCGGCCCCTAAGGCGAGGGCGAAAGCCGTAGTCGATGGGAAGCAGGTTAATATTCCTGCACCTCGCGTAAGTGCGATGGAGGGACGGAGAAGGTTAGGTGTACCGGGCGTTGGTTGTCCCGGGGAAAGGCGGTAGGTTTGGATCTTTGGCAAATCCGGGATCCTTTAAGACCGAGCACCGAGACGAGTCTTTTAGACGAAGTCACTGATACCACGCTTCCAGGAAAAGCTCCTAAGCTTCAGCTTACGCAGACCGTACCGTAAACCGACACAGGTGGGTAGGATGAGAATTCTCAGGCGCTTGAGAGAACTCGGGTGAAGGAACTAGGCAACATGGCACCGTAACTTCGGGAGAAGGTGCACCCTTTTTGGTGGCTCGTGCGAGCTATAGCTGAAGAGGGTCGCAGAAACCAGGCCGCTGCGACTGTTTATCAAAAACACAGCACTCTGCAAACACGAAAGTGGACGTATAGGGTGTGACGCCTGCCCGGTGCTGGAAGGTTAATTGATGGGGTCAGCCGCAAGGCGAAGCTCTTGATCGAAGCCCCAGTAAACGGCGGCCGTAACTATAACGGTCCTAAGGTAGCGAAATTCCTTGTCGGGTAAGTTCCGACCTGCACGAATGGCGTAACGACAGCGGCGCTGTCTCCACCCGAGACTCAGTGAAATTGAAATCGCTGTGAAGATGCAGCGTTCCCGTGGCAAGACGGAAAGACCCCGTGAACCTTTACTATAGCTTTACACTGAACGTTGAGTTCGTCTGTGTAGGATAGGTGGGAGGCTATGAAACCATGGCGCTAGCTGTGGTGGAGCCATCCTTGAAATACCACCCTGTCGTGCTTGACGTTCTAACCTAGGTCCGTAATCCGGATCGGGGACCGTGTATGGTGGGTAGTTTGACTGGGGCGGTCTCCTCCTAAAGAGTAACGGAGGAGCACGAAGGTACGCTCAGCGCGGTCGGACATCGCGCACTGTGTGCAAAGGCATAAGCGTGCTTGACTGCAAGATCGACGGATCAAGCAGGTACGAAAGTAGGTCTTAGTGATCCGGTGGTTCTGTATGGAAGGGCCATCGCTCAACGGATAAAAGGTACTCCGGGGATAACAGGCTGATACCGCCCAAGAGTTCATATCGACGGCGGTGTTTGGCACCTCGATGTCGGCTCATCACATCCTGGGGCTGTAGTCGGTCCCAAGGGTATGGCTGTTCGCCATTTAAAGTGGTACGCGAGCTGGGTTCAGAACGTCGTGAGACAGTTCGGTCCCTATCTGCCATGGGCGTTGGAGATTTGAGAGGGGCTGCTCCTAGTACGAGAGGACCGGAGTGGACGAACCTCTGGTGTTCCGGTTGTCACGCCAGTGGCATTGCCGGGTAGCTATGTTCGGAAGCGATAACCGCTGAAAGCATCTAAGCGGGAAGCGCGCCTCAAGATGAGATCTCCCGGGACACAAGTCCCCTAAAGGAACCATGTAGACTACGTGGTTGATAGGTCAGGTGTGTAAGTGCAGCAATGCATTGAGCTAACTGATACTAATGATCCGTGCGGCTTGACCATATAACCTCAAGATGCTTCCTCATAAGCATCCCTTAGCGCGACACACGTCGATCGCTCTCACTCGCTCGCTACATCACACCCTATGAGAGGCTGGCGCCCTTGCCGTCCTCGGTCCAACAACCGAGGACCCGCACGTGGCGACACTCCAACCGTCTCCCTGGTGAAATTAGCGCTGTGGAACCACCCGATCCCATCCCGAACTCGGAAGTGAAACGCAGCTGCGCCGATGGTAGTGTGGCTCAAGCCATGCGAGAGTAGGTCATCGCCAGGGGCTTTACCCCAAATCCCCGTCCGAAAGGACGGGGATTTTTTATTGCGCGGGAAAAAACAGCGCGACGCGAGCAGGCGATGGAAGTGCGGGCAAAAGCCTCGAAATGACGGATCGGCGAGGCGCGCCCCGTTCCCTCACCCCAACCCCTCTCCCGGGGGGAGTGGGGCTCGGTTCTTCCTTCTCCCGTCGGGGAGAAGGTGCCCCCGCAGGGGCAGATGAGGTTGCGGGCGAAACCTCGCAATGACGGATCGGCGAGGGGCTGCGCGCGCCGTACCCTCACCCCAACCCCTCTCCCGGCGGGAGAGGGCTCGGTTGCTCCCTTCTCCCGCCAGGACCACGACCCCCTTTGCGGGGGAAGCGGCCCCGCAGGGGCGTCACCGAACGCTTGCAAAGACTTTTTGGGGTCTTTTATGTCGTGCGTTTCATCAATGCCGCGCGTCTTCCACAGGCGCGCTTCGCTGATGAAGCAATCGCTGCCCGCACGCCATCGGCGAAGTACATCCAGGTTCAGCTGAACCCGTGCGCCAGTCCACAACTGGCCACTTCGACAGCGGGTTTTGAGCGAGCGCATCGCACCGTTCCATGGAGCGATGCGTGCCTTTCATGCCATGGCGCTTAGACTTTTTTCCGATTCCGGCGATCGCGAGGCATTCGCTGCCTGCTTCACGCGTCGCTCCCGGCCCCCTTTCACCCACCACGAGGCCTTCCCCATGAGCCAAGCCAACGGATACGCCGCCCAGGCATCCGATCAGCCGCTGACCCCCTTCACCTTCGAGCGCCGTGCGCTCGGTGCCAAGGATGTCAGCATCGAGATCCTCTACTGCGGCGTCTGCCACTCCGATCTGCATACCGCCCGCAACGAGTGGCACAACACCCAGTACCCGTCGGTCCCGGGCCATGAAATCGTCGGCCGCGTCACCGCGGTGGGCGACCAGGTCGGTAGCTTCAAGGTCGGCGACCTGGCCGGCGTCGGCTGCATGGTCGACAGCTGCCGGCACTGCGCCTCCTGCGCCGATGGCGAAGAGCAGTATTGCGAGAACGGGTTCGTCGGGACGTACAACGGCCCGATGTTCGGTGGCGAGAACACTTATGGCGGCTACTCCGACCATATCGTGGTCGACGAGAAGTACGTGCTGCACATCCGCCACGATGCCGACAAGCTGGCCGCGGTGGCGCCACTGCTGTGCGCCGGCATCACCACCTATTCGCCGCTGAACCACTGGAAGGTAGGTCCTGGCAAGAAGGTCGGCATCGTCGGCCTGGGTGGCCTCGGCCACATGGGCGTGAAGATCGCCCACGCCATGGGCGCGCACGTGGTGCTGTTCACCACGTCCGCTGGCAAGCGCGAGGACGCGCTGCGCCTGGGCGCGAACGAGGTGGTGGTGTCGAAGAACGCCGAGGAAATGGCGGCGCATACCAACAGCTTCGATTTCATCCTCAACACCGTGGCGGCGCCGCACAATCTGGATGCGTTCCTGACCCTGCTCAAGCGCGATGGCACCATGACCCTGGTCGGCGCACCGGCCGAACCGCATCCGTCGCCGACGGTGTTCAACCTGATCATGAAGCGGCGCCAGCTGGCCGGCTCGCTGATAGGCGGCATCCGCGAGACCCAGGAAATGCTGGATTTCTGCGCCAAGCACGGCATCGTGTCCGACATCGAGACGATCGAGATGGCGCAGATCAACGAGGCCTACGAGCGCATGCTCAAGGGCGACGTGAAGTACCGCTTCGTCATCGATATGGCCAGCCTGGCACAGACTAAGCAGGCGGCCTGAGGCGGTTGTCCGCGGTAGCCGCCGGTTACCACGGACACATCACGCGTCACCGCGCGACCATGGAAGCCCGGGCAGGAGCATGCCCGGGCTTTTCTTTTGGAGAGCGTGCCGCTTAGTGTGCCGCAAGGGCAACGGATTCATTGCCTCCAGGCGACGGATCGCGGCATCTGAGGGACGCAGTCACGATGCACCGGATGATCGAGGCGACCGATGCGCAGAGCAGTGCATGGGCGCAGAGCGAGCTACCCGGGTTAGGGACAATGCTCAGTGACGGCAGCGAATGCGGGTTGCCGCGGTCGAAGAAGACCGTGAAAAACGCCAGTTCGAGTCGCTACGGCAGACCGAGAGACCGACAGATAGGCATACCGACCGACTGCCTACGACTGCGCGTTGCACGCCAATGGGGCGCGGACATCCAAGCGACCGGTGCGTGATCCGCCGCTGTAGGAGCGGCTTCAGCCGCGACCAGAGTGACGGGAACGTCCGTCGCGGCTGAAGCCGCTCCTACAGGTGCGCTTTCTGTCGTGATTCGAGGCATCTCGAAGAGGCCCCCAGAACAGTGCACCCGCAACGCGCCGTTGAACATGATCGGATGGAAGCTGGCACCGCGATGATGGCAACGCATGCCGTCGTGTTCCGCGCGCCCCATGCCGCCCGTCGCACGACCGACGCCCACAAACGACAACGGCGCCGAAGCGCCGTTGCCATGAAACTGGAGGGCGCAGCCGCCTACTTGGCGGCGGCAGGCGCCGCTGCCGGTAGCGACGTGGGCCGGCCCATCATCTTGTCGCGTGCGGCCTTGAACGGGTTGTCCGGATACCAGTTCGGCCAGCTGTCGCCGGCGGCCAGTTCCTTGCCGACCCCGTATACCGCCTGCAGGTCGTCCATCACGCCATCGAGCTTCCAGGTCGCCGGGTCGTACTCGTCGGCCGCGGTGTGGTAACGCTTGGCGTAGTCCGCCGCGGCACGGCGTCCGGCCTCGATGCCGCCGTCGACCAGGTCCTCACCGCCGTCGATGTACAGCGCGGGCACGCCGGCCTTGGCGAAGTTGAAGTGATCGGAGCGGAAGTAGAAGCCGCTCTGCGGCGCGTCTTCAGAGTGCAGCACGCGGCCTTGCGCGGCGGCGATCGGCTTGAGCAGGTCTTCCAGCTGCGAGCTGCCGAACCCGTTGACCACCAAATCCCTGGCGCGCCCGGCCACCGGCATCGCATCCAGGTTGATGACGCCGGCGATCTTGTTCAGCGGGAAGGTCGGATGCGCCACGTAGTACTTGGAACCGAGCAGTCCCGACTCTTCCAGGGTCACCGCCAGGAACACCACCGAGCGCTCGGGCTTGGGCTGCTGGTGCGCGAAAGCCTCGGCGATTTCCAGGATGCCGGCCACGCCGGTGGCGTTGTCGACCGCGCCGTTGTAGATGTTGTCGCCCGGTTCGCCCTCGTGCTTGCCCAGGTGATCCCAGTGCGCCATGTACACCACCGCTTCGTCGGCGCGGCTGCTGCCGGGCAGCACGCCGAGCACGTTGCGCGAGGTCTTCTCGGCGATGGTGCTCTTCAGGTCCACCGAGAGCTTGGCCTTCAGCGGGACCGGCTTGAAGCCGCGCTTGCTGGCGTCCTTGTAGGCCTGTGCCAGATCCAGGCCGGCGTCGGCGAACAGCTTCTTGGCCGCCTCGGCGGTGAGCCAGCCCTGCACCGGAATGCGCGGCTCCGGATCGTCCTTCGCCGGCAGGTCGTACTGCGCGCCGGACCAGGAGTTCTTGACCACGTCCCAGCCGTAGCTGGCGCCGGGCGTGTCGTGCACGATCAACGCGGCAGCGGCACCCTTGCGCGCGGCTTCCTCGAACTTGTAGGTCCAGCGCCCGTAGTAGGTCATGCGCTTGCCTTCGAACAGGCTGCCGTCGCCGGTGTGGAAGCCGGGGTCGTTGACGAACATCACCACCGTCTTGCCCTTCCAGTCCTGGCCGGCATAGTCGTTCCACTTCTGCTCCGGCGCGTCCACGCCGTAGCCGACGAAGACCATGTCGCTGCCATCGAGCTTGACCTCGGGCTGGCCGGTGCGCGTGCCCACCACCATGTCGGTGCCGAAGGCGAGCTGCCGCGCCGCGCCGTCGTGCGCGATGGTGAGCGTGGTGCCGGGCGCCGCGGTGGTCTCGGTCATCGCCACGTCCTGGAACCAGCTGTCGCCGTTGCCCGGCTGCAGGCCGATGCGCTGCATCTGGTCGCGGATGTAGGCCACGGTCTTGTCCTCGCCCGGCGTGCCGGGGCCGCGGCCTTCGAAAGCGTCGGAGGACAGCGTCTTGACCAGTTCGGCGAAGTCCGCCGGCGCGATCCCGGTGGAAAACGCATGCGCGGGCGCCGCAGCAGGCGCGGGCGCTGCGGTCGGTGGCGCGGCGTCGGCGGCCGGGGCGGGGGCTTCGCGCTTGCACGCGGTCAGCGCCGCCGCTGCGGCCAGGCACAGCACGAGCTTGCGGGACATGGGGGCTCCTGGTGGCGAGGGAACCCTGGATTCTATAGGCAAGCCGCGCGCGCCCGGGCGCGCACGGCAACGCGGCTCAGTTGTTCGGCGCGGTGTCGCCGTCGAAGGGCAACGCGGTGGCCCCGGTGATCGGCCCGGTCTTGGCACTGCGGTGCACGTACAGGGTGACTTCGCGCTCGAAGCGCAGCGGGCCGTCGATCACCGCACGCGGGCCGACGATGACCCGCGGCTTGCGCGCCGGCTTGAACGACATGCTGAAGCTGGGCTTGTTGATCGAGATGCCGCCGCCGACATGCGAATCGTGGCCGACGGTGATGTCGCCGTTGACCGTCTCGATGCCCTTGTCCAGTTGCGTGGCGACCAGGCCGATGCTGCCGTTGACGCTCTCGATGCCGCCGTCGACGCGGCCGCCGCGGTCGACGAAGATGCCGCCGTTGACGGTTTCGATGGAACCGGCGACCTGCGCGCGCTCGCCGAGGGTGATGCCGCCGTTGACCGTGGACAGACCCTTGGTCTGCGCGCCGTCGGCGACCTTGACGCTGCCGTTGACCGTTTCCACGCTGCCCACCTGGGCGCCGGACTGGACGTTGATGCTGCCGTTGACGGTTTCCAGATCCCCGTACTGCTTTCCGGCGTCGGCGGTGATGCTGCCGTTGACCTTGCTGATGCCCTCGCTCGCGAACGCCGGGCCGGCCAGGGCCAAGGCCAGCACAACCGCCAGATGCATGCGTTTCATCCCTCACCTCCCGGGCGCCGACGATGCGGCGGCAATCAATCGTGAGGCGATCACAACACGCTTCGCTACAATCCACACCTGCCTGAAGTCACTGGACCCCCGCTTGCCCGCAGCCGCGCCTGTCCCATCGCATTCCGCCGCGCCCCGCGCGGCCGAGCGGCGTGCGCCCGGCGACTGGCGCGGGCCGTTGCGCAGCCTGCTGGCGGCGGCGTGGCTGCTGACCGCGGGGTTGGCCGCGGCGCAGAATCCGCGCGAGGCCGAGAAGCGCCTGGAGAAGGTGCGCGGCGAGCTGAAGAGCGTGGCCGAGGAACGGCGGCAACTGGAGGGCAAGCGCGGCGACGCCGCACGCCAGTTGCGCGAGGCCGACGAAAAGGTCGCCGCCACCGGCCGCAGCCTGGCGCAGACGCAGCAGGCGCTGCAGCGGCACCAGCAGACCCTGGCCGAGCTCGAACGCAAGCGCGATGGCCTGCGCAGCGGCCTGACCCGCCAGCGCGCCGAATTGGCGCAACTGTTGCGCGCGGCTTACGCCATCGGCGGCAATGCGCCGCTGAAGCTGTTGCTGGCGCAGGACCGCGTGGCCGATGCCAACCGCCTGCTGGCTTATCACCGCTACCTGCAGCGCGAGCGCGCGCAGCGCATCGCCACCTTGACCCACGAGTTGCAGGCGCTGGAACAGGTGCAGCGCGAGGTCGTCGAACAGAAGCAGCAACTGAGCGAAGCCCAGCGCCGCCAGCAGGAACAGGCGCAGGCCCTGCAGCGCGACCGCAAGCAGCGCGCCAGCGTGGTCTCGGAACTGGACCAGCGCTATCAGGACCGCAGCGAACGCGAGAAGGCGCTGGGCCAGGACGCCAAGGCGCTGGAAACCCTGCTCGCCAACCTGCGCGCCGCGGCGGCCCGTGCCGAAGCCGAGCGCCGTGCCGCGGCCAGGCGCGAAGCCGCCGAGCAGGCGGCGCAGGCCAAGGCCGCGGCGAAGGCCGGGCGTGGTGGCGGCAAGGTGCCGCCCAAGGTGGTCGCTTCGGCGCCGCCGTTGAAGGTCGGCGGCCTGGGCTGGCCGCTGTCGGGCGACCTGATCGCGCGTTACGGCGGCCGGCTGCCCGACGGGCGCACCAGCAGCGGCGTGCTGATCGCCGCCCCCGCCGGCAGCACCGTCACCGCGGTCGCCGACGGCACCGTGGTGTTCTCCGACTGGATGACCGGCTACGGCATGATCCTGATCGTGGACCACGGCAACGGCTACATGAGCCTGTACGCGCACAACGACACCTTGCTGCGCGACGCCGGCGCCAAGGTCAAGCGCGGCGATGCGGTGGCCAAGGTCGGCAATTCCGGTGGCCAGGGCCGTCCGGCGCTGTACTTCGAACTGCGCCGCAATGGTCAGCCGGTGGATCCATCGTCGTGGCTGCAGCGCCGCTGAGCCACGCCAACGCGGTGCGTTCAACGCGAATTTAGCTCGGGTTCGCGCATAATCCGGACAACCGCGCCGTGCACGGTGCGGGTCTTCCCCAATCGGAGTGCTTCATGCGCGTAGTCCTGTCCGCAGCCCTGTTGCTCGCCCTGGCGCCGCTGCCGTCGATGGCGCAACGCGCCGAGACGCAGACGCCCACGGCCCCGGCGGCCAGCGCCGACGATCCCGATGCCACCGAATCGGCCAGCACCAAGGTGCCGCTGGACGAGATCCGCCGCTACGTCGCGGTCTACAACGCGGTGAAGGAAGCCTACGTCGATCCGGTCGACGACAAGAAGCTGATGCAGTCCGCGATCCGCGGTCTGCTGCTGGACCTGGATCCGCACAGCACCTATTTCAGCAAGGAAGACGCCGAGGCCTTCGACGAGCAGACCAGCGGCGCCTACGACGGCATCGGCGTGGAGCTGCTGCAGTTGCCGGACAATACCCTCAAGGTGGTGTCGCCGATCGACGACACGCCTGCCGCGCGCGCCGGCCTGCGCTCGGGCGACATCATCATCGCCATCGACGGCAAGCCGATCAGCGCGGTCAAGGCGATGGAGCCGCTGCGCGGCGAGTCGGGCAGCAAGGTCGTGCTGACCATCGCCCGCGACAAGGTCGACAAGCCGTTCGACGTGACCCTGACCCGGCAGACCATCCGTGTGGCCAGCGTGCGCAGCCGCATGCTCGAACCGGGCTACGGCTACATCCGCATCAGCACCTTCCAGGCCGACACCGGCGCCGATTTCCACAAGCAGCTGCAGCAGTTGCAGGCGCAGGCCGGCGGCAAGCTGCGTGGGTTGGTGCTGGACCTGCGTAGCAACCCGGGCGGCCTGCTGACCGCGGCGGTGCAGGTGGCCGACGACGTGCTCGACAAGGGCACCATCGTCAGCACCCGCGGGCGCATCTCGGTCAGCGATTCCAAGTTCGACGCCACGCCCGGCGATCTGCTCAACGGCGCGCCGATGGTGGTGCTGGTGGACGCCGGTTCGGCCAGCGCCTCGGAAGTGCTGGCCGGCGCGCTGCGCGACAACAAGCGCGCGCGCATCGTCGGCAGCCGTACCTTCGGCAAGGGCTCGGTGCAGACCGTGCTGCCGCTGGACAACGGCGACTCGGTCAAGCTGACCACGGCGCGCTACTACACGCCGAGCGGCAAGTCGATCCAGGCCAGCGGCATCGTGCCCGACGTGGTGCTGCACCCGGAGGCGAGCGCGGACGACGCCGACAAGCCGGCCGCGATCGCCGACTACAGCGAAGCGACCCTGCCGGGCCACCTGCATGGCGACGACGAGGGCGCCGAGGGCTACACCGCCGGCGACGTGTTGCCGGGCGATGGCCCGATCGCGCAGGCGCTGGCCGAACTGAAGCAGCCCGGCGCCGTGGCGCGGGCGGCCGCGGCGGCGCCGGCCGGCAAGGCCAAGGCCAAGCCGGCGCACAAGCCGGCGGGCGCGGCGCCGAAGCAGGCCCCGGCAAAGCCGCCGGCAGCGGAACCGGCCAAGCCCGACGCGGCCAAGCCGGCAACCAACACGCCCGAACCGGCCCCGGCGTCCGGTTCCTGAGCCGGTCGCGGCGCGCCGTCGCCTGGCGCGCCGCGCGTCCGCTGGGCGAAGGCGGTCCGCCGCTCAGCCGCGGGCGCTCAGCACCTCGGGATTGGCCAGGCGCTGTGGCGTGCCGGCGGCGAAGGCCAGCACGTTGTCGAAGGCCCTGCCGAAATACAGGTCGTAGCTGGCCTGTTCGACGTAGCCCAGGTGCGGCGTCGCCAGCACCCGCGGATGCCGCAGGAGCGGATGCTGCGGATCCAGCACCGGCTCCTGTTCGAACACGTCCAGCGCCGCCTGTCCCGGCCGACCGGCGTCCAGCGCCGCCAGCAGCGCGCCGGGGGCGAGCAGTTCGGCGCGGCTGGTATTGACCAGCAGCGCATCGGGTTTCATCCGCAGCAGGTCGTCCAGCCCGATCTGGTGGCGGGTGGCCGCGACCAGGCGGCGATGCAAGCTGAGGACATCGCTCTCGGCGAACAGCGCCTCGCGGCTGGCGGCGACCGCAAAGCCGTCTGCGCGTGCCTGCGCACAACTGTCCTCGCTGCCCCATACCTGCACCTGCATGCCGAAGGCACGCCCATAGGCGGCGACGCGACGGCCGATCTTGCCGTAGCTCCAGATGCCCAGGGTCAGGCCATCCAGGCTGCGGCCGAGCTGCGCATCGCCGGTGACCTGCCAGTGTCCGGCCAGCAGCGCATCGCGGTAGGCGGGCAAGCGCCGGCTGGCGGCCATCAGCAGCGCCCAGGTCAGTTCCGCCGGCGCCACCGGCGAACCGACACCTTCGGCCACGGCCACGCCGCGCGCGGTGCAGGCGGCCAGATCGATGTGCTCGCCGATCCGCCCGGTCTGGCTGATCAGGCGCAGCGTCGGCAGTTGCGCCAGCAGCGCGGCGTCGATGCGGGTGCGCTCGCGGATCAGCACCAGCGCCTCGGCCTCGGCGGCGTGTCGGAGGAAGGTCGCGCGGTCGGGCGCCAACGCGGTCAGCACCTGCACGCTGTGCGCCTGCAGGCGCGCGAAGCAGGGCAGGTGACGCACCGCATCCTGATAGTCGTCGGCGACCAGGATGCGCATGCGCTCAGCGCGGCTTGCCGGGCATCGGGAACGGCGTGACCACCTTCTCGCCGGTGGCCGCGTCGCGGATCGTCGATTGGCCCTTCTTCTCCACTTCCTCGATGCGCACGATGCTCTGCATCGGCAGGTGCAGCGTCTTGGTGGCGCCGAACTCCTCGCGCAGGCGTTCCTCGGTGGGATCGATCACCAGCCCGTCGTGCACGTCGAACACCAGGGTGCCGATCTCGGTGAAGCCCCACAGGTGGCTGCTGCCGACGTGCTGGCAGTACAGCTCGTAGACCTTGCCGTGGTTGAGGAAGGTCACTTTGTACAGGTGCTTGAACATGCCCGCAGTATAAGGCGCGGCCATCCCCGCACGCGGCTCAGAACCCCTTGCGCTTGCGCAGCCGCCGCGCGATCGCCGCGCGCACGTACAGCCCGTAGACCATGCCGAAGGCGAAGCCGGCCAGGTGCGCCGACCACGCCACCATGCCGAACGCCGGGCCGATGTAGGCGAACACCACCTGCAGCGCCGCCCAGGTGCCGATCAGCAGCGAGGCCGGGGCGCGCACGAACTCCAGGAACAGCCCCAGCGGCAGCACCACGCCGAGCTTGGCCCGCGGGAACAGCGCCAGGTAGGTGCCGATCAGCGCCGAGACCGCGCCGCTGGCGCCGATGATCACCCGGTCCGGGGTGCCGATCGCGAACACCGCGGCCAGGTTGGAGATCGCCCCGCCGCCGAGGAACAGCAGCAGGAACCGCCATGGCCCCAGCACGCGCTCGGCGGGCAGGCCGAAGATGAGCAGGAACACCAGGTTGCCGAGCAGGTGCGACCAGTCGGCGTGCAGGAACAGGGCGGTGAACAGGCGCAGCACGCTGCCGTCCTGCACCGTCGCCAGCCAGTCGCGCGGGCTGCCGACCCCGGCCGAGAGCGCGCCCCAGTCCAGCCACAGGGTCGCGCGCGCCTCGTCGGGGCGGCTGATCGACCACAGGAAGGCCAGCCACATTGCCGCGAACAGCAGCGGGGTGGCCCAGCGCAACGTGGTGCGCTCGCGGGAGGGGATGGAAACGAACATGCGAGGGAAGGGGGAGCCGAAGACCGCCAGGGACGCCACGATAACGGCTTCATCCGGCTGAACGCACGCCGACTCCACACGAACCTGAACGTATCATGTCGTTATTGTTGAGTTAACGCGGAGGCGTATACTCGCATACGGCGTCGTATGTCGGGAGGGGACTCCGGCGCGCATTCCCGGGTCTTTTCGGCCCCGGCCTGCGCAGACGCGAACACAGACAATTCGTCTTCCGGAGAAAAACTAGCCATGCAAAACGCAACCCAGTTCGTCCGTTTCACCGCTCTGGCCGTCGGCATCGTCGGCGCGCTGGCCATGGGCCAGGCGCACGGCGCCGCGTTCCAGCTCAAGGAGAACAGCGCCAAGGGCCTGGGCCGCGCCTTTGCCGGCTCCGGCAGCGCCCCCGGCGACGCGTCCATCATTGCCAACAACCCGGCCGGCATGCGCCAGCTCGACGGCAAGGTGTTCCAGGCCGACGTCAGCGCCATCCAGTTCTCGGCCAAGTACCAGGGCGACGGCGGCACCTATGCCACCGGCGCGCCGATCTCGGGCGGCCGCGGTGGCGACGCCGGCATGATCGCGCCGGTCCCGGCCGTGTACTTCCACATGCCGTTCGGCGAAAACAACAACATGCACTTCGGCACCTCGCTGACCGTGCCGTTCGGCTTCAAGACCGAATACGACCGCGACTGGGTCGGCCGCTACAACGGCGTGAAGACCGAACTGCAGGCGATCGACCTGAACTTCGCCTTCTCCTACGACGTCAACCCGTACGTGTCGTTCGGCGCGTCGGTGTTCGCCGAGCGCCTGGACATCGATCTGACCAACGCCATCGACTTCGGCACCATCCTGGCCTCGCGCCGTGTGCCGGGCTTCGCGCCGGGCAGCGCTGACGGCTTCTCGCGCATCAAGGGCGACAACACCGAGGTCGGCTTCACCCTGGGCGGCCTGTTCAGCATCGACGAGAACACCCACATCGGCTTCAGCTACCGGTCGCAGGTCGAGCACAAGATCACCGGCGGCGACGCCGACTTCACCGTGCCGGGCAATGCCGCCACCGTGCTGGCCGTCGCCGCGCCGGGCACCTTCGTCGACACCAAGGGCCGCGCCACGGTCAAGCTGCCGGCCAGCGCCACCGCCAGCTTCACCCACAACATCAACGAGCAGTGGACGGTGATGGCCGACGTCACCCGCACCGCCTGGAGCAAGTTCGACAAGGTCACCGTCGACTTCGCCTCCAACCAGCCCGACAGCGTGCTGGACTTCTCGTACCGCGACACCACCTTCGTGTCGCTGGGCGCCGACTACCGCATGAGCGACACGCTGACCCTGCGTGGCGGCCTAGCCTACGACCAGACCCCGACCACCGACCGTCACCGCGACGTGCGCGTGCCGGATGCGAGCCGCAAGTGGGTCTCGCTGGGTCTGACCTGGAAGCCGTCCGAGCAGTCCGAGTACAGCTTCGGCTACACCCACCTGTTCACCAGCGATCCGAGCATCGCCACCACCAGCGCCACCGGCAACACCCTGGTCGGCGACTACGACGTGAGCGGCAACGTGCTGGCGGCTTCGGTCAACTACAAGTTCTGATCGCAGGCGCTTCACGGCTCACGAAAAAGCCCCGCTTCGGCGGGGCTTTTTTTGTGCCTGTCCGCGCGTGCGGTGCGCGCCGCGGCAGGCAGGGCGGTCGGCGCAGGTTCCGGGGGAAACGCTGCGCCGAGATAGGCCGGTCAGTCGCCCAGGGTCAGCAGCGAGGCGTTGCCGCCGGCGGCGGTGGTGTTGACCGTCACCACCTTTTCGGTGGCGAAGCGCAGCAGGTAGTGCGGGCCGCCGGCCTTGGGGCCGGTGCCGGACAGGCCCTGGCCGCCGAACGGCTGCACGCCGACCACCGCGCCGATCTGGTTGCGGTTGACGTAGACGTTGCCCACCGCCACGCGCGAGGCGATGCGCTCGATGGTCTCGTCGATGCGCGAATGCACGCCCAGGGTCAGGCCGTAGCCGGTGGCGTTGATCTGGTCGATCACCGCATCGAGCTGGTCGGCCTTCCAGCGGATCACGTGCAGTACCGGGCCGAAGATCTCGCGCTGCAACTGCGCCAGCGACTGCAGCTCGTAGGCGCGCGGGGCGAAGAAGCTGCCGTGCGCGGTGGCGGCGTCGGTCGCGGCGACGGCGATGGCGCGCGCCTCGCGGTCCATGCGTGCGGCATGATCGGTGAGGATCTGCAGCGCGTCGGTATCGATCACCGGGCCGACGTCGGTGGACAGCAGGCCGGGATCGCCGACCTTCAGTTCGGCCATGGCGCCGGCCAGCATGGTCATCACCTTGTCGGCGATGTCGTCCTGCACGAACAGCACGCGCGCGGCCGAGCAGCGCTGGCCGGCGGAGATGAAGGCGCTGGAGATCGCGTCCTTGACCACCGCCTCGGGCAGCGACGAGGAATCGGCGATGAAGGCGTTCTGGCCGCCGGTCTCGGCGATCAGCACGCCGATGGCGGCATCGCGCGCGGCCAGCGCGCGGTTGATCGCGCGGGCGGTCTCGGTGGAGCCGGTGAAGGCGACGCCGGCCACGCGCGCGTCGCGGGTCAGTGCGGCGCCGACGGTGGCGCCGTCGCCGGGCAGGAACTGTACCACCGCCTCCGGCACGCCGGCTTCGTGCAGCAGCTTCACCGCGGCATGGCCGACCAGGTTGGTCTGCTCGGCCGGCTTGGCGATGACGCTGTTGCCGGCGGCCAGCGCCGCGGCGACCTGGCCGAGGAAGATGGCCAGCGGGAAGTTCCACGGGCTGATGCACACGAACACGCCGCGGCCGTGCAGCTGCAGCTCGTTGGATTCGCCGGTCGGCCCGGGCAGGCGCTCGGGGGCGCCGAACTGCGCGCGCGCTTGGCCGGCGTAGTAGCGCAGGAAGTCCACCGCCTCGCGCACTTCGGCCACGCCGTCGGGCAGGGTCTTGCCGGCTTCCTTGACGCACAGCGCCATGAACTCGGGCATGCGCGCCTCCAGCAGGTCGGCGGCGTGTTCGAGGATGGTGGCGCGGCTGGCGGCCGGGGTGCGGTTCCAGGCCGGATAGGCGGCTGCGGCATTGCTCAGTGCCTTCTCCACGGTGGCGGCATCGGCCGGCTTCCAGTGGCCGACGATCTGGCGGCGGTCGGCCGGGTTGGCGACCGGCAGCGCATCGCCGGCGATCACCGCGCCGGGCACCAGCGGCGCGGCGTGCCAGGGCTTGAGCGCGGTGTTGAGCTGGTCGGCCAGCGCGCGCAGATCGTTGTCGTTGGCGAGGTTGGCGCCCATGGAGTTCTTCCTGTTGTGGTTCTGGCTGCGCAGCAGATCGACCGGCAGCGGAATCTTCGGATGCGGGATGGAGGCGAATGCGGACACGGCCTCGACCGGGTCGCGGATCAGGTCTTCGATGGCCACGTCTTCGTCGGTGATGCGGTTGACGAAGCTGGAGTTGGCGCCGTTCTCCAGCAGGCGCCGCACCAGGTACGGCAGCAGGTCCTCGTGCGAGCCCACCGGCGCGTACACGCGGCAGGGCACGCCGAGGCGGTCGGCGGGGATCACCTCGGCGTAGAGGTCGTCGCCCATGCCGTGCAGCTTCTGGTGCTCGTAGTCGCGGCCGCCGGCGATGGCGCGCACCGCGGCGATGGTCTGCGCGTTGTGGGTGGCGAACATCGGATACAGCGCGTCGCTGTGCGCGAACAGGCGCTTGGCGCAGGCCAGGTAGGACACGTCGGTGTTCTGCTTGCGGGTGAACACCGGATAGCCCGGGTGACCCTCGACCTGCGCGCGCTTGATCTCCGCGTCCCAGTACGCGCCCTTGACCAGGCGCACCGGGATGCGGCGGCCGACGCGGCGCGCCAGGTCGGCGAGGAAATCGATCGTGTACGGGGTGCGCTTCTGGTACGCCTGCACCGCCAGACCGTAGCCCTCCCAGCCGTCCAGCGAGGGATCGGAGAAGGTGGCCTCGATGATGTCCAGCGACAGTTCCAGGCGGTCGGCTTCTTCGGCATCGACCGTGTAGCCGATGCCGTAGGACTTGGCCAGCTGCGCCAGTTCCAGCACGCCCGGCACCAGTTCGGCCATCACCCGCGCGCGCTTGGCGTGCTCGTAGCGCGGGTACAGCGCCGAGAGCTTGATCGAGATGCTGGGCGCAGCGAACACCGCGTCCTTGCCGCCCTGCTGGCGCTGCGCGGCGAAATGCTTGCCGATGGCGTGGATCGCCTGGCGGTAGGCATCGAGGTAGCGCTGCGCGTCCTTCATGGTCAGCGCGCCTTCGCCGAGCATGTCGAACGAATAGCGGTAGTGGGCGTTGTCGCCCTTCTTCGAGCGGGTCAGCGCCTCGCCGATGGTCCGGCCCATCACGAACTGGTGGCCCATGATCTTCATCGCCTGGCGCACCGCCAGGCGGATCACCGGCTCGCCGACGCGGCCGATCAGGCGCTTGAACGCGCCGGACACGTCGGCGCGGGTGAGATCGTTGATCTGCACCAGCTTGCCGGTGAGCATGAGGCCCCAGGTCGAGGCATTGACGAGGATCGAGTCGCTCTCGCCCATGTGCTTCTTCCAGTCCGCATCGCCGAGCTTGTCGCGGATCAGCTTGTCGGCGGTGTCCTGGTCGGGGATGCGCAGCAGCGCTTCGGCCACGCACATCAGCAGCACGCCTTCCTCGCTGCCGAGGTCGTACTGGCGCATGAAGGCTTCGATCGCGCCCTGGTCCTGGGCGCGGGCGCGCACCCGGGTGACCAGGTCGGCGGCCAGCGCCTGCACCTTGGCCTGATCGGCCGCGGGCAGACGCGCCTGCTCGAGCAGTTCGCGCACGTGTTCGGCTTCGTCCTTGAGCCAGGCAGCGGTGATCGCCGCGCGCAGGGCCTGCGGCGCGGGTGGGAGTTCGGGGGACAGCAAGGGCGAAGGAGACGCGGACGGCATCGCCGGAACAGAGCCGGCGCCAGGCAGAGCGTTCATGCGGGAAAGGCCAGGGACAGAGCCCACCATTTTATGTCAGCGCTTGCACGCGCAGGGCGTCGCCGGCATCGTCGCGACGCCGGCGGCAGCGTCCAGGCTTAACGCGAATCTGGTTGCGCTGCAGCATTTTTTGTGGTGAACGCGCGCTTGCCGCCGCGCAGGCCCGGGGCTACCATCCAGGCGTGCTCGCGGCTCGGGCGCGAGCGGTTCGGAAGCGCGGTTCGACATGATCGAAATGTTTCCGTTTTCTCCGGAGGGGTCGGGTACGCAGCTGCGGCTGCGACCGCCGCGGGCGTTGAATGCCCGGCAATTCGTTCTGTTGTTCGTCGCACTGGCCGGGGCGATGTGGGCCGTGGCTGGGCTGGGGTGGCTCGCCGGCAACGTGTTCGCGCCTGCGTTCGCTCTGTTGCACAGCATCGTGGTGGCGCTCGCGCTGCATTGGTCGTGGCGCGGCGGCGAGCGCGAAGAGGATATCCGGGTGGGTCCGGCCTGCGTGGAAGTGACCCGTCCGAATGCAGGAACGCCGGCGTTCCGCGCCCATCCGCATTGGGTGCGGTTGCGGATCGAAGGCGACGACAGGGTGGTGCTGGCATCCAGCGGCAAGCAGGTCCGGGTCGGCGAGTTCCTCGGCCCCGACGAACGCCGGCAACTGGCGCAGACCCTGGAAGGCTTGCTCGCGGCCGTGACCGGCCGCAACCGATGACGCTCCAAGGGGTCTAGGCAATGAAGCAACGCGGCGGGTGGGTGCAACAGGCGGTCAGGGGCGGGATGGCGTTGGCGGCGGCGATGGCCGCACCGCTGGCGTGGGCGCAGTCGGCCGATCCCAAGCCGTGGCAGCTCAACATGGGCAGGGGCGTCACCCAGAGCGCGCGCAACGCCTACGACGCGCACATGGTCGCGTTGTGGGTCTGCGTGGTCATCGGCGTGCTGGTGTTCGGCGCGATGGCCTATGCGATCTTCAAGTTCCGCAAGTCCAAGGGCGCGGTGCCGGCGCAGTTCAGCCACAACACCAAGGCCGAGATCGTGTGGACGGTGATCCCGGTGCTGATCCTGATCGTGATGGCGTGGCCCGCCACGGCCAAGCTGATCGCGATGTACGACACCCGCGATGCCGAGATGACGGTGAAGGTCACCGGCTACCAGTGGATGTGGCGCTACGAATACCTGGGCGAGAACGTGGCGTTCACCAGCCGCCTGGCGCGCAGTTCCGACCGGCTGCGGCAGAGCGGTGCGGTGCCCACCGTCGAGCACGATCCGCACTACCTGCTGGACGTGGACAACCGGCTGGTGCTGCCGGTGAACACCAAGGTGCGTTTCGTCATCACCGCCGACGACGTCATCCACGCCTGGTGGGTGCCGGCACTTGGGTGGAAGCAGGACGCCATCCCCGGGATCATCAACGAGGCCTGGACCAGCATCGACACCCCCGGCGTGTACCGCGGCCAGTGCGCCGAACTGTGCGGCAAGGACCATGGCTTCATGCCGATCGTGGTCGAGGCGGTGAGCAAGCAGGACTTCCAGAAGTGGCTGGCATCGCGCAAGCCGGCGCCCGCCGCCGCGTCTGCGCCGGCCACGACGACGGCGGCTCCGGCGGCCGCGCCGGCCACGGCCGCACCCGCTGCCGCGCCCGCCGATGCCCAGGCGCCGGCGGTGCCGCCGCAGGCGCGGCTGTCGCGTCCCCGTTCCGACTCGCACCCGATCGTGCAAGCCGCCTGATCTCCAGCATTCCTTTCCTGAGGTAGCCGCCATGGCCCATTCGGCAGTCGATCACCACGACGAGCACGGGCATCAGCAGAGCTTCGTCGAGCGTTGGTTCTTCTCCACCAACCACAAGGACATCGGCACGCTGTACCTGCTTTTCAGCTTCACCATGTTCGTCATCGGTGCGGCGATGAGCGTGGTGATCCGCGCCGAACTGGCGCAGCCGGGCCTGCAGTTCGTCAAGCCCGAGTTCTTCAACCAGATGACCACCGTGCACGCGCTGGTGATGATCTTCGGCGGGGTGATGCCGGCCTTCGTCGGCCTGGCCAACTGGATGATCCCGCTGCAGATCGGCGCGCCGGACATGGCGCTGCCGCGCATGAACAACTGGTCGTTCTGGCTGCTGCCGGTGGCCTTCACCCTGCTGCTGCTGACCCTGTTCCTGCCCGGTGGCGCGCCGGCCGGTGGCTGGACCATGTATCCGCCGCTGATGCTGCAGGGCGGCTATAACGTCGCGTTCTCGGTGTTCGCCATCCACGTCGCCGGCATCAGTTCGATCATGGGCGCGATCAACATCATCGCCACCGTGCTCAACATGCGCGCGCCGGGCATCGACCTGCTGAAGATGCCGATCTTCTGCTGGGCCTGGCTGATCACCGCGTTCCTGCTGATCGCGGTGATGCCGGTGCTGGCCGGCGCGGTGACCATGCTGCTCACCGACAAGTTCTTCGGCACTTCGTTCTTCAACGCCGCCGGCGGTGGCGACCCGGTGATGTACCAGCACATCTTCTGGTTCTTCGGGCACCCCGAGGTCTACATCATGATCCTGCCGGCGTTCGGCGTGATCAGCGAAATCATCCCGACCTTCAGCCGCAAGCCGCTGTTCGGCTACCAGGCGATGGTCTACGCGATCGCGGCGATCGCGTTCCTGAGCTTCATCGTCTGGGCCCACCACATGTTCACCGTGGGCATGCCGCTGGGCGGCGAGATCTACTTCATGTTCGCCACCATGCTCATCTCCATCCCCACCGGGGTGAAGGTGTTCAACTGGGTCAGCACCATGTGGCAGGGCTCGATGACCTTCGAGTCGCCGATGCTGTGGGCCATCGCCTTCGTCATCCTGTTCACCATCGGCGGTTTCTCCGGGCTGATGCTGGCGATCGTGCCGGCCGACTTCCAGTACCACGACACCTATTTCGTGGTCGCGCACTTCCACTACGTGCTGGTCACCGGCGCGGTGTTCGCGCTGATCGCGGCGGTGTATTACTGGTGGCCGAAGTGGACCGGGCGCATGTACAACGAGGCCTGGGCCAAGTTCCATTTCTGGTGGACGATGCTGTTCGTCAACCTGCTGTTCTTCCCGCAGCACTTCCTCGGCCTGGCCGGCATGCCGCGGCGCATCCCCGACTACAACGTGGTGTTCGCCGACTGGAACCTGGTCAGCTCGATCGGTGCGTTCGGCATGTTCGTCACCCCGTTCCTGATGGCCGGCATCCTGCTGGCGTCGCTGCGCAACGGCGCGCGCGCCGAAGCGCGCTCGTGGGAAGGCGCGCGCGGCCTGGAGTGGACGGTGCCGTCGCCGGCGCCGGCGCATACCTTCACCCTGCCGCCGGTGCTCAAGCCCGGCGACCTGGCCCACGACGACATCAGCCACTGATGACCGCGCAACCGCCGCTCGACGACCTGGTCCTGCGCCGCAAGCGTGCGGCGCGCACCGCGCTGGTGGTCGGCGCGGTGGCGCTGGCGATCTATGTCGGCTTCATCCTCACCGGGGTGCTGGGCCGATGAACGCGCCGGCGCCGCAGGTGCACAGCAGCGCCGGGCTGTTCAAGCTGGTCGGCGTGGCGCTGGCGGTGTTCCTGCTGACCTTCTCGCTGGTGCCGCTGTACCGCATCGCCTGCGAGAAGGTGTTCGGCGTGCGCCTGGAGCGCGGCCCGGGCGAAGGTCCGCAGGCCGGCAAGCCACTGGCGGGCAAGCGCACGGTCACGGTGCAGTTCGATGGCGGCGTGAACTCCAAGCTGCCGTGGTCGTTCCATCCGGAGCAGCTGACCATGCAGGTGGTGCCGGGCGAGCTCAACGAGGCGCTGTACTACGCGCACAACGATGGCGCGCACGCCATCGTCGGCAGCGCGGTGCCGTCGGTGGCGCCGGCGCGCGCCTCCGGCTACTTCACCAAGACCGAGTGCTTCTGCTTCACCGCGCAGACCCTGCAGGCCGGCGAGAAGCGCGACATGCCGGTGCGTTTCATCGTCGATCCGAATCTGCCGCGCGACATCACCACCATCACCCTGTCCTACACCTTCTACAAGAACGATGCGCTGAGCGCGGAACTGGGATCGCCGAAACTGGCCGGTTCCGCGCGCGCGGCTCCCTGACCCGACCGGAATGCCTGCCATGGCCCAGCCCAGCACCGACGCCACCGCCAACGCCTATTACGTGCCCAGCCAGAGCCGCTGGCCGTTCATCGGCTCGATCGCGATGTTCGTGACCATGATCGGCGTGGCCAGTTGGCTCAACGACGCGTCCTGGGGCAAGTGGACCTTCTTCACCGGCATCGCGATGCTGGTGGCGACGCTGTTCATGTGGTTCGGCGACGTGATCCGCGAATCGATCGCCGGGCACTACAACCGCCAGGTCGACGTGTCGTTCCGCATGGGGATGGTGTGGTTCATCTTCTCCGAGGTGATGTTCTTCGGCGCCTTCTTCGGTGCGCTGTTCTACACCCGCACCTTCATCCTGCCGTGGCTGGGCGGCGAGGGCGACGGGGTAATGACCAACGCGTTGCTGTGGGACGGCTACTCCGCTGCCTGGCCGACCAACGGCCCGGGCGGCATCGGCGGCCAGTTCCAGACGATTCCGGCGTGGGGCCTGCCGCTGATCAATACACTGATCCTGCTCAGCTCCGGCGTGACCCTGACCATCGCCCACCACGCGCTCAAGGCCGGCCACCGCACCCGGCTGATGGTGTTCCAGGCGCTGACCGTGGTGCTCGGCTGCACCTTCCTGTACTTCCAGGCCGAGGAGTACATGCATGCCTACAAGGAGCTCAACCTGACCCTGGGCTCGGGCATCTACGGCTCCACCTTCTTCATGCTCACCGGCTTCCACGGCGCGCACGTGCTGCTGGGCACGATCATGCTGCTGGTGATGCTGCTGCGGATCACGCGCGGGCACTTCAGCCGCGACAACCACTTCGCCTTCGAAGCGGCGGCGTGGTACTGGCACTTCGTCGACGTGGTGTGGCTGGCGCTGTTCCTGTTCGTCTATGTGCTTTGAGGGCGGGGATTGGGGAGTTGGGATTGGGGATTCGTTGGATCCCGCGCGTGCCCGCGTCCTCGGTGGCGGTGCTGTAGGAGCGGCTTCAGCCGCGACGCATTACCGGTAACGGGTCGCGGCTGAATCTGCTCCTACGAGGAACAGCGCACTTTGCGGATCGCTTGCGTGCACGGTCATACGCGCACGGCATGCTCATCCGAATCCCGAATCCCGAATCCCGGCAGCAATGCCTACCGCCCGAGTCCATGGGGCTTGATCGTGCCGGTATAGATGCCCAGGATCACCAGCAGGATCAGGCACACCGATAGGCCGATGCGCCAGGTCAATGCGTTCACCGTGCGCTTGCTCTGGCCGCGGTCCACCAACAGGTAATACAGGCCGGCGCCCAGGTTCCACAGGATGAGCAGCAGGAACGCGACGATCAGCAAGGTCTTCAGCGAGTCGTTCATGGGCGTCTCGGCGCATGGTGTGTCCGCATTATGACCCTCGCCGCTGCCTCGCGCGTGGGCGCGCGCCGGCGCATGCCGTTGTGGCTGGGCTGGAGCGTCGCGCTGGCGGTGGCGCTGGCCTTCTGCCTGCTTGGTCGCTGGCAGTTGCAGCGCATGCACGAGAAACAGGCGCTGCTGGCGCAGGCGGCGCATGTGCGCGATCGCCCGCAGACGCTGGCCGATGCGCTGCGTGCGAGCCCGCCCGGCCACTTGCGCTGGGTGCATGGCGCGGGCCGCTTCCTGCCCGGGCAGATCCTGCTCGACAACCAACTGCGGCAGGGTCGCAGCGGGGTCAAGGTGTACCAGCCGTTCCTGGCCGACGGCGTCGCGGCGCCGTTGCTGGTGGAGCTGGGCTGGTTGCCGCTGCCGGCCGACCGCGCGCTGCCGGAGCCGGCGCCGCTGCAGGGCCGCTACACGCTGGTCGGCCTGCTCGGGCCGGCGCCGTCGCATGGGCTGGCGCTGGGTCCGGCGCTGGTGGCGGCGCCCTCGCCGCAGCGCTGGTTGGCGATGCGCATCGAGCCGGCGGCGATCGGCGAGGCGCTCGGCCGCCGCGACATTTTGTTGCAGGTGCTGCGCCTGGATCCGGCCCTGCCGCTGGGCTATCCGCGCGACCTGGACCTGCTGCCGAACACGCTGCCGCCCGAGCGCCACTTGGGTTACGCGGTGCAATGGTTCGGCCTGGCGCTGGCGGTGCTGGTCACCGCGGCGCTGCTCAGCTGGCGCGCGCGCAGGGGACGGGGCGGGCGCTGAGCGCGCGCGCATGAGAAAATCCCCGGCATGAATGCTCCCACCCCGGCCCCGCGCCCGGCGGCCGCACGCGGCCGCTGGCCGCTGATCGTGTTGTTCGTCCTGTTCTTCGGCTCGATGCTGGTCGCCGGCGCGTTGCGCTTCTCCGGCTGGCAGCCGGCTGCCAGCCGCAACCATGGCGAGCTGCTGCAGCCGCCGGCCGACCTGCGCGCGCTGCAGCCACGGCTGGCCGACGGCCGCAGCTATGCCTGGGAACCACAGCGGCGCCTGTGGCGCATCGCGCTGGCGCCGCCGGCGGACTGCGGCAGCGCCTGCGATGCGCTGGCGCGCGACCTGGACAAGGTCTGGCAGCTGTTCGGCCACGACGCCGACCACGTCCAGATCCTGTGGATCGGCACGCCGCCGGCCGCCGCCCAGGCCCTGCCGCAGGTGCAGGCGCTGCGCGCGGACCCGGCGCTGCTGGCGGCGCTGCCGCGGGTGCGCGATGCGGCCGGAGTGCCGGTCTACGTCATCGATCCGAACGGTTTCGTGGTGCTGCGCTATGCCCCCGGGTTCGACCCGGCCGGGCTGCGCGCGGACCTGGCGAAACTGCTGAAACTCCTGTGAGCCGCTTCCTATGACCTTGTTCGCGCGCCCGGCGCTGTTCCGGCATTTCCACCGCATGGCCTGGCTGGCGGCGCTGTTCACCGCCAGCACCATCATGTTCGGTTCGTTCGTGCGCCTGTCCGACGCGGGCATGAGCTGTCCGGACTGGCCGACCTGCTACGGCCGCATCACCTGGCCGCAGACCAGCGCCGAGGCGGACACCCACGCCGCCAGCAAGATCCGGCCGCTGGAGACGCACAAGGCCTGGCGCGAGCAGATCCACCGCTTCCTGGCCGGTGCGCTGGGCGTGGAGGTGCTGGTGCTGTCGCTGCTGGCGGCGCGGCGGCGCCGGCTCGGCATCGCCCAGATCGTCACGGCGGCGGCGCTGGTGGCGCTGTCGATCCCGCTGTACATGTCCGGCTGGCCGGGGCTGGCGATGCTGGTGGCGGTCGGTGGCGAGGCGATCCTGCTGCTGGCGGCGCTGCGCTGGTCCAACGACGACCTGGCCCGCGCGGCGGTGCTGACCCTGTCGGTGGTGATCTTCCAGGCCTTGCTGGGCATGTGGACGGTGACCCTGCTGCTCAAGCCGATCGTGGTGATGGGGCACCTGCTGGGCGGCCTGCTGATGTTCTCGCTGCTGGTGTGGATGGCCTGGCGCGCCACCCACCTGCCAATCACCCTGGCCGATGCGCCGCGCCTGAAATGGCTGCTGCGCCTGGGCGTGGCGGTGCTGGTGCTGCAGATCGCGCTGGGCGGCTGGGTCAGCGCCAACTACGCGGCGCTGGCCTGCGGCGGCGGCAGCTGGTCGGCCGACAACTTCCCGCGCTGCGTCAGCCAGTGGTGGCCGCCGCACGATTTCCGCGAGGGCTTCACCCTGTGGCGCGGCATCGGCGTGGACTACGAAGGCGGCGTGCTCGATGGCGCGGCGCGCATCGCCATCCAGATGGCGCACCGGATGATGGCGATGGTGGTGGCGGCCTACCTGCTGTGGCTGAGCTGGCGCCTGAGCCGCACGCCGGGCATGCGCGGCTGGGCTGCGGCGCTGGCGCTGCTGCTGGTCGCGCAGGTGTGCCTGGGCATCCTCAACGTCAAGCTGGCGCTGCCCTTGCCGGTGGCGGTGCTGCACAACGCCGGCGCGGTGGCGCTGTTGTTCGTGCTGGTGTCGTTGCTGGCGCGATTGCGGGCACCGCAATGAGCGCGCGCGGCGTCCACTGGCGCGACTACTGGGACCTGACCAAGCCCAAGGTGGTGGCGTTGATCGTGTTCACCGCCCTGGTCGGCATGTGCCTGGCGATCCCGGGGCTGCCGACCTGGGCGCAGGTGCGCACCGGCCTGCTCGGTTTCTTCGGCATCTGGCTGGCGGCCTCGGCGGCGGCGGCGATCAACCAGCTGCTGGACGCGCGCATCGACGCGCAGATGGCGCGCACCTCCTGGCGCCCGCTGGTGGTGGGCAAGGTGCTGCCGTGGCAGGTACTGGTGTTCGCGGCGCTGCTGACCGCGCTGTCGATGACCGTGCTGGTGGTGTGGGTCAACTGGATCACCGCGGTGCTGACCTTCGCCTCGCTGATCGGCTATGCGGTGATCTACACGGTGTTCCTCAAGCGCACCACGCCGCAGAACATCGTCATTGGCGGCCTGGCCGGCGCGGCGCCGCCGCTGCTGGGCTGGGCCGCGATCACCGGCATGCAGGGCCAGTGGGACTGGGCCTATGCCTCGCTGCTGGTGCTGATCATCTTCGTGTGGACGCCGCCGCACTTCTGGGCGCTGGCGATCTTCCGCCGCGCCGACTACGCCAAGGCCTCGATCCCGATGCTGCCGGTCACCCACGGCGTGGCGCATACCCGCCGGCAGATCCTGGTGTACACGGTGCTGCTGGTGGTGGTGACGCTGCTGCCGGTGGCGGTGGGCATGAGCGGGGTGTTCTACCTCGGCGGCACCCTGGTGCTGGACGCGGTGTTCCTCTGGTACGCCTGGCGCATGCTCGACCCGCCGGACGAGATGTTCTCGATGCGCATGTTCGGCTATTCCATCGTGTACCTGATGGCGCTGTTCGCGTTCCTGCTGGTCGATCACTGGATCGCCTGAACGGCGCGTTCAGCTACCCGCTCAAGTCTTGCCGGTCGCGGTCGTTACCGAGCGAACGACCAAAATCGGCAAAGCCGCGGAGACAGCGATGTGGGGCAAGAGCAAGCAAGACGCGGCGAAGCTGCAGGCACTGACCGAGCGCCTGCGCGAGGCCGAGGCGGAGCGCGACCGCGCGCGTGCGCAGGCCGACAGCGCCCTCGCCAACCTGGACGAGATGCGCGTCCGTTTCGACCTGGTCACCAAGGCAACCACCGACGGCCTGTGGGAGATGAGCGTGATCGCCGGCGATCCGATCAACCCCGCCAATGAATTCTGGTGGTCCTCGCAGTTCCGCGCGATGCTGGGCTTCTCCTCCGAGCTCGACTTTCCCAACGTGCTGGACAGTTGGGCTTCGCGCCTGCATCCGGACGACAAGCAGGCCACGCTGGACGCGTTCGCCGCGCACCTGGGCGACCGCAGCGGCCAGACCCCGTACGACGTGGACTACCGCCTGCAGCTGAAGAACGGCCAGTACCGCTGGTTCCGCGCGATCGGCACCACCCAGCGCGATGCCCAGGGCACGCCCTTGCACGTGGCCGGCGCGCTCACCGACATCACCGAGCGGCGCGAGCGCGAGGCCTTCCTGGACATCGTGCTGACGCGCTTCGAGCTGGGCCAGGACATGCTCAACGACGGCCTGTGGGACATGAGCGTGATTGCCGGCGACCCGATCAATCCGTCCAACGAGTTCTGGTGGTCGCCGCAGTTCCGCTCGCTGCTGGGGTTCGCCTCCGAGGCCGAGTTCCCCAACGTGCTCGACAGCTGGTCCTCGCGTCTGCACCCGGAGGACGCGCAGTTCGCGCTCAACGCATTCGCCGCGCACCTCAACGACCGTACCGGCCGCACCGGCTTCGACATCGAATACCGCTTGCAGCTGAAGAATGGCGAGTACCGCTGGTTCCGCGCGCGCGGCCTGACCAAGCGCGCCGCCGACGGCACCCCGCTGCGTGCGGTCGGCGCCCTGCTGGACATCCATGCCGCGCGCCAGCTCGGCGAGGCCGCGCACACCCTGCAGACCGCCGCCGCGGAAATGGTCGACGACAACAGCGATCTGGCCCGCCGCACCGAGCAGCAGGCCGCGGCGCTGGAAGAGGCGGCCAGCTCGATGGAAGAGATCACCGGCACCGTGCAGCGCAACGTCGAGCACGTCGGCCATGCCAACCGCCTGGTGGACGGCGCCAGCGACGTCGCCCAGCGCGGCGGCGAGGTGGTGCGCGACGTGGTCCAGACCATGGCCGGCATCGAGAGCGCCTCGCGCAAGATCGCCGACATCATCAGCGTGATCGACGGCATCGCGTTCCAGACCAACATCCTCGCCCTGAACGCGGCGGTGGAAGCGGCGCGCGCCGGCGAGCAGGGCCGCGGCTTCGCCGTGGTCGCCACCGAAGTGCGCAGCCTGGCCCAGCGTTGCGCCGACGCGGCCAAGGAAGTGCGCGGCCTGATCGCCGGGTCCAGCGAGCAGGTCGATCGCGGCTCGGCGCTGGTCGCGCGCGCCGGCGCCACCATGGAAGAACTGCTCGGCTCGGTGCGCGAGGTGCAGCGCATCATGACCGACATCGCCGGCGCCAGCCGCGAGCAGAGCGCCGGCATCGGCCAGGTCAACCAGATCGTGGTGCAGATGGACACCGCCACGCAGCAGAACGCGGCGCTGGTCGAAAAGATGGCCGAGGCCGCGCGCGCGCTGGAAGGGCAGGCGCAGGGCCTGAATGCGCATACCGGCAGCGGCCGCCGCCCCGGCAGCCAGGGCGCCGGTCAGGCAGCGGCGCCGGTCCGCGTGGCGGCCTGATCGGAAACGGTCGAGCGCACGGCGCGCCATGGTGCGCCGCTGCGCGAGGCCTGCCTACAGTCCATCGTGCGGCGTGGGCAATCGCGCCGCGGCGCACAGGATCTCCAGCGAATGGCGGCCGTGCAGAGGACCAGCGGCGGCCGCCGGCGCGTTGCACAGGTCATCGCGCGTTACGCGCCGCGTGCCCTCATCCCAGCCAATGCTGGCAGCCGTCGCTCTGCTGGCTGCCGCAGCTTTGCTGCATCTTCTGCTGCAGCCGCGCCAGCACCGCGCGGCCGTCATGACCCTTGCTCCAGGTCTGCAGGGTCTTGGCCAGGGTGTCGAAGCGCTGCCGGGTGCGCTGGTGATAGCCGTCGGGCTGGCCGGCCAATTCCCCAATCACTTGTCCGGCGGCTGCCTCGATCGCGGCCGCATTGTCCGGCTGCAGCCGGACCAGGCCGTCGACGTAGAGCACGCCCCACTGCACGCGGGTGGCGGGGCCTTGCGCGCTCTCGTAGGCCTTCTTCAGCCAGAACAGCGCCGTCTGCTTGTCGCCGCGCGCCTCGGCCAGGCTGGCCAGTTCCGGCATGTAGTAGTACGGGGTCTTGCTGCGCTGAAGCTCGGCCAGCAGCAGTTGTTCGGCGCCGGCGCTGTCGCCGGCCGCGTCGAGTACGCCGGCGGCGGTGCTGATCGTGGACTGGCGTTCGTCGTCGGTCTTGGCGGCCTGCTCGGCCCATTGCACGCGCTGCTGCACCTTGGCGACCACCGCGGGCGGCAGCGGCGGCTGCGGCCCGTCGCCGGCCTCGGCCGGCTGGCCTTGCGCCAGGCGCGCCAGGGCGATGTCCGCAGCCGCGGTGTCCAGGCGATCGCTGATCGGCAGGCTGCCGTCGGCATAGACCTGGTCCAGTGCATGGGTCAGCGCGCTCGACAGTGCGCTGCGTTCGGCGGCGTCGCTGGCCGCGGCCTGCACCAGTTCGCGCGCCGCATAGGTCAGCGTGCTGCGATTGGCGCGCACCTCGGCCGGATCGGCCAGCACCGCCTGCAGCAGCGCGCGGTCGGCGGCGCGGTGCCTGGCGTCCACGGTGGCAGCCTTGGCCGGATCCTGCGCCGCCAACGCCTGCAGCGCGAAACGGCGCTGCAATGCCGGCTGCGGCGCGGCGGCGGCCAGCCGCGTGAGCACGTCGGCCGCCTCACCCGGCTTGACCAATTGCGCTGCATCCACGGCCCAGCCGTATTCGCCGAGCAGGGTCCAGTCGTCGGCGCCGAGCGTGGCCGGCGCCTTCAGCGCTTGCTGCAGCAACTGCGCCGAGGTGGTGGTGCGGGTCGCGGCGACGCGTAGCGCCTCGGCCAGACGCTGCGTGTCGCTGTCGCCGGCCAGGCGGGTGATCTCGGTGCGGTCCGGGCGCAGCACGATGATGGTCGGATAGCCCTTGATGCCGAAGCGTTCGCCCCAGGCCTGGGCGCCTTCCGAATCGCCGTCCAGGTGCACCGCGACGAAGGCGCGGGTGCGGGCGATGAACGCCGGGTCCTTGAACAGCGTGGCCTTGAGCCGGTTGCAGGGTGGGCACCAGGCTGCGCCCCAGTACAGCAGCACCGGTTTGTCGTGTTCGCGCGCTTCGGCGAAGGCATCGTCGACGTCGCCCTCGCGCCAGGCGATGCCGGCGCTGTCGGCGGCAGGTGCCGGGGTGGCGGCCTTGGGCGCGGCAGGTGCCGGCGGTTGCTGGCAGGCGCCCAGCGCCAGCAGCGTGGCCAGGCTGGTGGAGATCGTCGCGGAACGGCGCAACATGCGGCTCATGGGGGCACCGGGTGGGGAGGGGCGCACGGCGCCGGCCGTGCCGGCCATCTACTGTACGCAGCCCCTGCCGCGCTTGCACATGCCGGCTGTGCATCTGCATATGCCGCGATCACCGGTGCCGCGGAGGGCGGCTCGCCCGCGGTCGCACCGGCGCGATGGGCGGCCGACTGCTGTCTGCCGCTCGCTAGGGCCTCGCTTCCGCCTTGGCCGCACGCGCGTAGCGTTGCGCGATCACCGCGCAGACGATCAACTGGATCTGGTGGTAGATCATCACCGGCAACACGATCGCGCCGAGGCTGCCGCTGGCGAACAGCACCTTGGCCATCGGCACGCCGGTGGCCAGGCTCTTCTTGGAGCCGCAGAACACGATCGGGATCTCGTCCTCACGCGAAAAGCCCAGGCGCCGCGCGCCGAAGGTGATCAGCGTCATCGCCAGCGCCAGCAGCAGGGCGCCGACCAGGGCGACGCCGAGCAGTGCCGGCAGCGGCGTCTTGCGCCACAGGCCTTCGACCACCGCGGCGCTGAACGCGGTGTACACCACCAGCAGGATGGTGCTCTGGTCGGTGTAGCGCAGCACCGCACGGCGGCGCTCGACCCAGCCGCCGATCCAGCGCTGCAGCAGGTGGCCGGCGACGAACGGCACCAGCAGTTGCAGCATGATCTTGCCCATCGCCTCCAGCGGGTTGGCCATGGCGCTCTGCGCGCCGGCCAGCAGGCCCATCAGCAGCGGCGTCAGGAACACCCCGAGCAGGCTCGACAGCGAGGCGCTGCACACCGCCGCCGGCACGTTGCCGCCGGCCATCGAGGTGAAGGCGATCGACGACTGCACCGTGGACGGCAGCGCGCACAGGAACAGCACGCCGATGTACAGGTCCGGGGTCAGCAGCCAGTGCGACAGCGGCTTGAACAGCAGGCCCAGCAACGGGAACAGGATGAAGGTGGCGGCGAAGATGGTCAGGTGCAGGCGCCAGTGCAGCGCGCCGGCGACGATGGCCTCGCGCGACAGCCGCGCGCCGTGCAGGAAGAACAGCGCGGCGATCGCCAGGTCGGTGACCACGTCCATCACCGACGCCGCGCGTCCCTGCACCGGCAGCAGCGAGGCGAGCAGCACCGTGCACAGCAGCGCCAGGGTGAACGGTTCGATGCGCAGGCGCGCGAGCCAGGACTTGATCATTGGGGGGGCGAGCGGCGAGGAGTGTGCATTTTAGGAAGCATGGCGCCCGCGCGCGAATCCGGACGCACGGCGTAGACAACTCGCAGACATCTTGCGGTGCTGGCGGTTTCGATCGAATGCGTGTCGCGGCGGCTTGCTAGATTGCCTCGGCCCGTCCGATTGGGGGAGCGCGTCGGGCACGATGCCGCGCCGCGCGTGCGCCATCGCCTCCCGCTTCTCCAGGGATCAGGAGCACGCATATGCAATACGATCAATATCAGACCGTGTTTGCGCTTTCGAGCTTGGCCAATTGGGTAGGGACGCGCACCGGTACTGCCCCTGCGCTGCAATCCGATTACCAGCGCATGTTGTTGGATACCCTGAAGTCGACGGCCGCGCAGCAGACGATCGGGGCCTGGGAATTGGTCTGGGGGCCGCAGGTGTGGCAGGGGCAACACTCCCATCTTTCGGACAACGCGATGTTCGTCGCCAAGTGCACGGACATGCCTGGCTTCTCCACCGCTGTCTATGTGGTGGCGATCTGCGCCACCAACCCGAAGTCCTCCTACGACTGGTTGGTCGAGGATTTCGACGTTGCGTCGGTGGTCGACTTCTCCACCTACGACCCCTTGGCCAGTGCCATGCCGACCAGGGCATCCAAGCCGATCCCGCAGGATGCCGCGGTGATCTCGATGGGTACCGCATTGGGCGTATGGCATCTGCTCAACATGGTGAGTCCGGGTACTGCGAAGGCGCCAAGCACCACCTTGTGCAGCTTCCTGCAGAGCAATGCGAGCAACGATGCCACGGTGATCTTCGCCGGCCATAGCCTCGGTGGCGCGTTGTCGCCGACCACTGCGGCGTGGCTCAAGCAGGCAGGCAAGCTCGACGGATACAACGCGGTGTACTGCTATCCCACTGCAGGCGCAACGCCGGGCAACGCGGCGTTCTCCAGCCTCTGCACGCAGCTGTTGCCGGCCACGCCTGCCAACGGTTACCAGGCCTGGAACCGCGATATGTGGAATACCCTGGACGCGGTACCGCATGCGTGGGTCATTGCCATGCTTCGGCAGATCAAGACGCTCTACGGCAACACGCCCATCTCGGATGTCGATCTGGCGGTGAATGCGGCCATCGTGCAGGCCTGGGCATCGGGCGTCTCCTACACGCAGATTGCCAATCAGCCGTTGGCGGGAACGCCCAGCGGTAGTCCTCCGACCGACCTGAAGACCTTCCTGCAGCAGGTGGCGTTCCAGCATACGAAGGCCTACGAGGCGCTGATCGCGAACTGGCTGCAGCCGGTGTTTCCGCCCGGTGCCACGGCGCAGACGCAGCCGCTGGAGGCAGATGCGCTGCTCGATGCGCTGGTCGCGCGCATCCAAGCGAAGGGTGTGGAGTGGAAGAGGCTGGAGGCAGACGCGACGGCGGCGTTGGCACCGGCGCAAACGTCGGCATAGCCCGGACGAGGCGTGGTTGGAGGTGGCGGTCTGTCATGCGGATCGCCGCCTTTTCAGTGAACCCTGTGCGGACTCAGTGCAGCGCCGCGCGCGCCTTCAACAGCTCCCGCAGCTCGTACTTGTCGGTGTCGTCCAGGCCTTGCGCGCGCTGCTTGGCCTGCAGTTCGTCCAGGCGCTGCTGCAGCGTCTGCTTTTCCAGCTGCACGACCACGTCGTGCAGCTCCTGGCGCCAGCTGGCGGTCTCGCCGGCGATCTCCTGCACCGCCAGCTTCTGCAGCGCGGCCAGTTCCTCGCGTTCGTGGAAGTGTTCGAGCAGGGCGCCGGTGGTGATTTCCGGGCGCGCATGCACGATCTGCAGCAACTCGATCATCAGTTCGATGCCCGGCAGGCGCAGGCCGGCGAACGGGTAGGGCGGCGGCAGGTCCAGCGCCAGCGACGGCGACTGCAGCAGGCGCACGATCGCCTCGCGCACCAGGCTGCGCTTGTGCGCCGGGCGCGGCGCGCGCGGCGGCGGCCGGCTCGCTGCTGCTGCAGTGGCCGCCGGTGCGGCGGCGCCGATGCCGGTGAGTTCGGCCAGGCGCTGGCGCATCAGGTCGCCGAAGGCGCCGTCGGGAATCTGCGCCAGCATCGGCCGTGCGCGTTCGGCCAGGCGTGCCTTGCCGTCGAGCGTGCCGAGGTTGATCTCGCGCGAGAGTTCGTCGAAGAAGAACTGCGACAGCGGCGTGGCCTGGACCAGCCGCGCATCGAAGGCCGCGGCGCCTTCCTTGCGCACGATGGTGTCCGGATCCTCGCCATCGGGCAGGAACAGGAAGAACGCCTGGCGGCCGTCCTTCATCCGCGGCAGCACCGATTCCAGCGCCTTCCAGCCCGCGCGGCGCCCGGCGGCGTCCCCGTCGAAGCAGAAGAACACGTCCGGCGCGTTGCGGAACAGCAGTTCGGCGTGGTCCGGCGTGGTCGCGGTGCCCAGCGTCGCCACCGCCTGGGTGACGCCGAACTGGAACAGCGAGACCACGTCCATGTAGCCCTCGACCACGATCAGCCGCTCGATCTTCTGGTTGGCCTGGCGCACCTGCCACAGGCCGTACAGTTCGCGGCCCTTGTGGAACAGCGCGGTCTCGGGCGAGTTCAGGTACTTGGGGCCGTCGTCCTTGTCGAGCACGCGGCCGCCGAAGGCGATGACCCGGCCGCGGCGGTCGAAGATCGGGAACATCACCCGGTCGCGGAACTTGTCGTAGACGTGGCCGCGGTCGTTCTTGGAGAACAGCCCGGCGCGGTCCAGCAGCTTGAGCCGGCGCTCGTCGGTGCCCAGCGCGTCCTTGAGCGCGCTGTAGCCGTCCGGGGCATAGCCGATCTGGAAGCGTGCGCGGTTCTCCGCATCCACGCCGCGGCCGTCCAGGTAGGCACGCGCCCTGTCGCTGCCGTCGAACTGGCGCTGGAAGAACTTGGCCGCTGCTTCCAGCGCCGAGTACAGGTCGCGGTGGTCGTCGCCGGCGGCCTGGGCGGCGCCGCGCTGCTGGGCGTCGCGCGGCACTTCCATGCCGGCGCGCTTGGCCAGTTCGTCGACCGCGTCGAGGAATTCGAGGCGGTCGTAGTTCATCAGGAAGCTGATCGCGGTGCCGTGCGCGCCGCAGCCGAAGCAGTGGTAGAACTGCTTGGTCGGGGACACCGTGAACGAGGCCGAGCGCTCGTCGTGGAACGGGCAGCGCGCCGCGTATTCCTTGCCCTGGCGCTTCAGCGGCACGCGCGTGCCGACCACCTCGACGATGTCGGTGCGGGCGAGCAGGTCGTCGATGAATGCGTCGGGGATGCGGGCCATCCGCATAGGATGCCACGCGCGTGCGCCGTCACGCTGGGCGCGCTGCCTGTGAGGTTCAGCGCCGTGCGGTCAGGACGTCGGCGGTGCCTGCGCGGCGTTGCGCGGGTCGATCCCGGCGGCGACGAGCTTGCTGTGCGAGCGCAGGCGCTCGTCGATCACCGCGGTGATCAGCGCGCCGACGAAGAACACCACGGTGGCGTAGTAGATCCACACCAGCAGGATCACCAGCGCGCCCATCGAGCCGTAGGCGCTGCCCGGCGCGGCGGTGGCGATGTACAGGCCGATCGCATAGCGCCCGGCCACGAACAGGCAGGCGGTGATGGCGCCGCCGATGATCGCCTGGCGCCATTGCACCCGGCGGTCGGGCAGGTAGTGGTAGAGCACCGCGAAGGCCAGCACGTAGATCGCCAGGGTCGAGACGTAGCCGACCGCGGGCAGCAGCGACGGCATCCGCGCGAACACCACCTGCAGCACGGTGGTCAGGATCATCGAGATCAGCAGCAGGAAGCCCAGCCCCAGCACCACGCCGAAGGAGAACACGCGCTTCTTCAGCCAGGCCATGATGCCGTCCAGGCGCTGCTTGTCGGTGCGGAAGATCAGGTTCAGCGCGTTCTGCAGCTGCGCGAACACCGCGGTGGCGCCGACGAACAGCAGCAGGGTGCTCCACAGCCCGGCCAGCGAGCCGATGTTGGGCTGGTTCTTGGCATTGTCGATCACCGTCTGCGCGACCTCGCGCGCGCCGTGTCCGGCCAGCTGCCCGATCTGCGCAATCAGCGCCTCCTGGGCCTGCGGGTAAAGCGAGGCGGTGAGCCACAGCAGCAGCACCAGCAGCGGCGCCAGCGACAGCAGGGCGTAGAACGACAGCGAGGCCGACTGGGTCATCACGTCGATCTCGACGAAGCGCCGCACCAGCGCGGCCGGCAGGCTCTGCTGCAGGCGGTCGAGATGTTTGTGCAGGCGATCGGACGACAGGGGCAGGGACATGGGCGCGGGACCTTCGGCGCGCGGCGTCGCAACGCCGGTCCCGCACTGCGCGCTGAAGGAGGGCGCGGGCTTGCCGGGCGTTGTAGCAGCCCGGCATCGAAAGGCGGGTGAAGCCCGCCGCCCGCGCGCCCCTCGGGAGCGTCAGCCGGCCAGTTGCTGCTTGACCAGCACCGAGACCTGGCCCATGTCGGCCTTGCCGGCCAGCATCGGCTTGAGCACGCCCATCAGCTTGCCCATGTCGGCCGGGCTGGCGGCGCCGGTCTGCGCCATCGCCGCCTGGATCGCGGCGACGATCTCGGCCTCGCCCATCTTGCTCGGCAGGTAGCGCTCGATCACCACGATCTCCTCGCGCTCCACCTGGGCCAGGTCGTCGCGGCCGGCGGCCTCGTACTGGCTCACCGAGTCCTTGCGCTGCTTGACCATCTTGTCCATCACCGCGATCACCGCGGCGTCGTCCATCTCCACGCGCTCGTCCACTTCCTTCTGCTTGATCGCGGCGTTGATCAGCCGGATCACGCCCAGGCTGTGCTTGTCGCCGGACTTCATCGCGGCCTTCATGTCGTCGGTGAGCTGCTGCTTGAGGGTCATGAGGGACTCCACAGGGAAGAGAAAAGGGGGGAAGGGCATTCTAGGCAAGCGCGCTGGCGCAGGCCGTGCGGCCGAGGCGGCACGCGGGTGCCGAGGGATCAGGGACGGGGCCGATACTCCGCGCGGGCGGATCGCCTGGTCCAAGCAGAAGATGCACAAAAAGCCGGCGACGCTTGCGCGTGCCGGCTTCGTGGGCTTACCGTAGCGGGTGCCGAAACCGGCACATCCCGCTACCGCAGGCCGCGATCCTCAGTACAGACGCTGGCGCTTGGTGACGTCGCGCGAGGTGCGACGCAGCTGGCGCTTCACCGCGGCAGCGGCCTTGCGCTTGCGTTCCTGGGTCGGCTTTTCGTAGAACTCGCGCTTGCGGGTTTCGGCCAGCACGCCGGCCTTTTCGCAGGTGCGCTTGAAGCGACGGAGCGCAAACTCGAAGGGCTCGTTCTCGCGGACTTTAACGCTGGGCATGGAATCTCCGGGACACAATGGTGACCGGGTCAGGCCCGGCGAGCCGCACATTATAGCGACAGATTTCGCCGCTGCAAGCGCCGCGTTTGGCCTGCCGCCGATTCGGCCCCACAATGCACCCATGAACGTTCTCGGCATCGAATCCAGTTGCGACGAAACCGGCGTCGCCGTCTACGACACCACGCGCTCCGGCGCGGCCGCGCTGCGCGCGCACGCGCTGTACAGCCAGATCGCCCTGCACGCCGAGTACGGCGGGGTGGTGCCGGAGCTGGCCAGCCGCGACCACGTGCGCAAGCTGCTGCCGCTGATCCGCCAGACCCTGGCCGAGGCCGGCCTGCGGGTGCGCGACCTGGACGGGGTGGCCTACACCGCCGGGCCGGGCCTGGTCGGCGCGCTGCTGGTCGGTGCCGGCGTGGCCCGGGCCCTGGCCTGGGCGCTGGAGGTGCCGGCGATCGGCGTGCACCACATGGAAGGCCACCTGCTGGCGCCGCTGATGGAGGATCCGGACCCGGTGCACGGGGCGCCGGCGCCGCCGTTCGTGGCGCTGCTGGTGTCCGGCGGCCACACCCAGCTGATCGCGGTGGAGGCCATCGGCCGTTACCGCCTGCTCGGCGAGACCCTGGACGACGCCGCCGGCGAGGCCTTCGACAAGACCGCCAAGCTGATGGGGCTGCCATATCCGGGCGGCCCGCAACTGGCGGCGCTGGCCACGCAGGGCACCTCGGGGCGGTTCCGCTTCGCCCGGCCGATGACCGACCGGCCCGGCCTGGACTTCAGCTTTTCCGGGCTCAAGACCCAGGTGCTGCTGGCCTGGCGCGACAGCGACCAGTCCGAGACGGTGCGCGCCGACATCGCCCGCGGCTTCGAGGATGCGGTGGTGGACACGCTGGCGATCAAGTGCGAGCGCGCGCTGGAGGCGGCCGGCAGCGACACCATCGTGGTCGCCGGCGGCGTCGGCGCCAATCTGCGCCTGCGCGCCAAGCTGCAGGCGATGGCGCAGGCGCGCGGCGGTCGTGCCTGCTTTCCGCGCCCGGCGCTGTGCACCGACAACGGCGCGATGATCGCCTTCGCCGGCGCCCTGCGCCTGCAGGCCGGATTGCACGATGCCGCAGCCGCGGTGCAGGTGACGCCGCGCTGGGACATGGCGACGCTGCCGCCGCTGGCGGCAGCGCGGGAGTCGGGAATGGAGAATCGGGAATCGTAAAAGCGGCTCACGTCCCGCTTTTGCCTTTGCTCTTACCATTCCCGAATCCCCATTCCCCAATCCCTGCTCCCAATGGATAAAGTCTTCATCGAAGGTCTGGAAATCGACGCGCTGATCGGCATCTACGACTGGGAGCGGCGGATCCGGCAGACGCTGCGCTTCGATCTGGAAATGGGCTTCGACAACCGCAAGCCCGCGGCCAGCGACGACATCGCCGATACGCTCAACTACAAGGCGGTGAGCAAGCGCCTGGTGGAGCTGGTCGAGCAGTCCGGCTACGGGCTGGTGGAGACGCTGGCCGAGCGCTGCGCGGAAGTGGTGCTGCAAGAATTCGACGTGCGCTGGTTGCGGCTGAAGCTGAGCAAGCCGGGCGCGGTGCGCGGGGCGCAGGCGGTGGGGGTCATCATCGAGCGCAGCCGCGCATGAGCGTGCAGGCGTTGCCGCCGTTCGCCAGCGCCTCGTCGGCGCTGCCCGGCGCGGCGTTCTTCGCCGACCTGCAGCACACCCTGGCGCCGTATCCCTGGGCCTACGACGCGATGGTGATCGTGGCGCTGCTGCTGGCGGCGTGGCTGGCCAACTGGGTGACCAAGCGGATCCTGCTGCGCGGGCTGCGGCGGGCACTGCGCGCCACCGTGCTCAGCGACAAGGAAGTGAAGCTGAGCGTGATCCCGCGCCTGGCCAACGTGATTCCGGCGCTGGTGCTGTCGCTGGGCATCGGCGCGGTGCCGCATCTGCCGGCGGCGATGGTCAGCGTGGTGCGCAACGTCTGCGCCGCCTTCATCGTGCTGACCGTGGCACTGGCCTTGTCGCGCGTGCTGGACCTGCTCAACCACGTGTACGAGCGGCGCCCGGATGCGCACAACAAGCCGATCAAGGGCTACATGCAGTTGCTCAAGATCGTGCTCGGCGTGGTCGCGGCGGTGCTGATGGTGTCGGTGCTGGTGGACAAGTCGCCGGTGATCCTGCTGTCGGGCGTGGGCGCGATGATGGCGGTGCTGATCCTGGTGTTCCAGGACACCCTGCTGTCGCTGGTGGCCAGCGTCACCATCAGTTCCAACGACATGGTCCGCGTCGGCGACTGGATCGAGATGCCGCAGCAGAACGCCGACGGCGACGTGATCGACATCGCGCTGCATACGGTCAAGGTCCAGAACTGGGACAAGACCATCACCACCATCCCGACCAAGAAACTGATCAGCGACTCGTTCAAGAACTGGCGCGGGATGAGCGAGGCCGGCGGGCGCCGGATCAAGCGCGCGCTGTACCTGGACCAGCACAGCGTGCGCTTCCTCGACGCCGCCGAGATCGAGCAGATGCGGCAGTTGACCGTGCTGCGCGAGTACATCGACCGCAAGCGCACCGAGCTCGACGCCTGGAACGGCGCGCTGGCCGAGCGCGGGGTGGCGCCGATCAATGGCCGCCGGATCACCAACCTCGGCACCTTCCGCGCCTACGTCGAACACTACGTGCGCGCCAGCCCGCACGTGCGCCAGGACATGACCCTGCTAGTGCGGCAACTGGAGCCGGGCGCCAACGGCCTGCCGCTGGAGGTGTACTGCTTCGCCAACGACACCCGCTGGGCGATGTACGAGCAGATCCAGGCGGACCTGTTCGACCACCTGCTGGCGATCCTGCCCAACTTCGACCTGCGCGTGTTCCAGGCCTCCAGCGACGCGATGTTCATGGACAGCGCGCGCATCCGCCGCGCCCCGGACACCGTCCCGCCGCCGGCGGCTTGACGGCCGTCACGACTGCGGGCATGTTGCGGGACAACATGCCGGCGCCGTTTGCCGCCGGCCCACAGCAACAAGGGGCGCGATGGACTGGAGCAAGTACCGCACGGCCACCTTCGACGAGCTGATCCAGTCCGATGGGCAGCCACGTCCGGCCGCGCGCCGGGTCATCGAGTACCTGTCCAGCCTCAGTGGACGCGAATTGTCCGAACGTCAGCTCGCCGCCGATGTCGCCGCGCGGGTCATGGGCATCACCTTCACCGTCTACTCCGACGGTCGCAATGTCGACCGCACCCTGCCGTTCGACCTGATCCCGCGGGTGATCCCGCTGCACGAATGGCAGCGCACCGAGGCCGGGCTGAAGCAGCGCATGCGCGCGCTCAACCTGTTCATCGGCGACATCTACGGCGCCCAGCGCATCGTCAAGGACAAGGTGTTCCCGGCGATGCTGCTGGAGCACTCGGTCAACTTCCGCCCGCAGTGCGTGGGCATCGCCCCGGCACTGGGCGTGTGGGCGCACGTGTGCGGCTCGGACCTGGTGCGCGACGCCGACGGCACCCTGTACGCGCTGGAGGACAACCTGCGCATCCCCAGCGGCGTGTCGTACATGCTCGAGAACCGCATGGTGGCCAAGCGGGTGTTTCCGGAGCTGTTCGAGACCAGCGCGATCCTGCCGGTGGACGATTACCCGGCGCAGCTCTACGACACCCTGGCGGCGCTGTCGCCGCGCCCGGGCGACCAGCCGGTGATCGCATTGCTGACCCCGGGCATCTTCAACAGCGCCTACTTCGAGCATGCCTACCTGGCGCAGGCGATGGGCATCGAACTGGTCGAGGGCGACGACCTGTTCGTGGCCGACGACGACTGCACCTACATGCGCACCGTGTACGGGCCACGCCGGGTCGACGTGATCTACCGCCGGGTCGACGACCTGTTCCTGGATCCGGAGGCGTTCCGCGCCGATTCGGTGCTGGGCGTGGCTGGGCTGATCCGCAGCTGGCGCGCCGGCAAGGTGGCGCTGGCCAATGCGCCGGGCGCCGGCGTGGCCGACGACAAGGTGGTGTTCGCCTACGTGCCGAAGATGATCCGCTACTACCTGGACGAGGAGCCGATCCTGCCCAACGTGCCCAGCTACCTGTGCCACGACGACAAGGACCGCCAGTACGTGCTCGAGCACCTGGACGAATTGGTGGTGAAGCCGGCCAACGAGTCCGGCGGCTACGGCATGCTGATCGGCCCGCGCTCGACCACGCGCCAGCGCGAGCAGTTCCGCAAGCTGATCCTGGCCGACCCGCGCAACTACATGGCGCAGCCGACCCTGGGCCTGTCCACTGCGCCGATCGTGACCGAGGCCGGGCCGGCGCCGCGGCACCTGGACCTGCGCCCGTTCATCCTCTCGCGCGAGGACGTCTACGTGACCACCGGCGGGCTGACCCGGGTGGCGATGGAGGAGGGCTCGCTGGTGGTCAATTCCTCGCAGGGCGGCGGCGCCAAGGACACCTGGGTGGTGGACGTGGACGAGGAGCTGGACTGATGCTCTCGCGCGTCGCCGACAACCTCTACTGGTTCAGCCGCTACGTGCGCCGCGCCGAGACCACTGCGCGGCTGGTGGGAGTGGGCAGCCTGCTGCAACTGGACCTGCCGCGCTCGGTGCGTTTCGCCTGGCGGCCGATGATCGACACGGTAGGCGCCGGCGAGATCTTCGCGCTGTGGTTCCCCAATGCCGGCGACGACGTCGGCGATGCCGACGTGGTGCGCTTCCTGCTGCTGGACGAGCGCAACCCGTCCTCGCTGCGCAGCTCGGTGCGCTACGCCCGCGAACTGCTGCGCAGCATCCGCGACACGCTGCCGCAGGAGATCTGGGAAGCGGTCAACGACCTGCACCTGCACATCGACGCCAACGGCGAGCGCAGCGTCGGCCGCCGCTACCGCATGGAGTTCCTGGGCCACGTCACCGATGCCTGCCTGAAGGTGTCCGGGCTGCTGACCGCCAACGTCAGCCGCGACATCGGCTTCCAGTTCCTGCGCCTGGGCACGGCGATCGAGCAGGCCGACATGACCACGCGCATCATCGACGCCGGCGCCTCGGGCCTGATCACCCCGCGCCAGGCCGACGACCGCGAGGCCTACCAGGCCATGCAGTGGATGAGCGTGCTGCGTGCCCAGGCCGCCTACCAGATGTACCGCCGCCACGTGCGGCAGCGCGTCACCGGCGAGCAGGCGCTGCGTTTCCTGCTGCAGAACAACGACTTCCCGCGCAGCGTGCAGTTCTGCCTGGTGCGCGCCCAGCACATCCTGCCGACCATGCCGCCGCGGCCGCCGGTGGAGCGCGCACTGATGCGCATCAGCGGGCTGGTGCGCAATGCCGACCCGGCCTACCTGGCCGCGCACAACCCGGCCGGGTTCATGGACGAGATCCAGACCCACCTCGGCCACCTGCACAACGCCATCGCCGAGGCCTACTTCAGCTCCTGAGCCGCCGGGCGCCCCGGGCCCGAGTCCGGCGGTCGCGGCGCGGCCCGTGTGAGGCGCGGCATCGTGGCCAGGGCGTCCTGTCGTTCCCCCTATGCGGCATCCGTCCGCAGGCGTATGGTGCGCGGCGGCCGGGGCGCACCCGGTCGGTAGACAGTTTTCTGAATAGGCGATTCCGGCGCCGGAACTTGCCCCATCGTCTGGCCGGAGAGCTAGAATTGGCGGCTATGTAAACGTTTTCTCAAAGGACCCCATGGCTTCGGATCGTATCGAATCGCTCATCGCCCGCATGACCGTCGAGGAGAAGGTCGGCCAGCTCGGCGTCTTCGCCGACATGGTGCGCCCGTTCGCCCCCGACGTGAATCCGGAAGCCAACGTCCGCAATGCCGACGAGGTGCTGCAGCAGGTGCGCGCCGGCCGGGTCGGCTCGCTGTTCAACGGCGTCGGCGCGGAGCTGGGGCGGCGCATCCAGCAGGTGGCGCTGGAGGAGAGCCGGCTGGGCATCCCGGTGATCCTGGCCGCGGACGTGATCCACGGCATGCGCACGGTGTTCCCGATCCCGCTGGGCGAGGCCGCCAGCTTCGAGCCGGAGCTGGCCGAGCGCACCGCGCGCGCCACCGCGGTCGAGGCCACCGCCGCCGGCATCCACTGGACCTATGCGCCGGCGGTGGACATCGCCCGCGACCAGCGCTGGGGCCGCGGCGCCGAGGGCGCCGGCGAGGACGTGGTGCTGGGCTGCGCCTTCGCCGCCGCACGCGTGCGCGGCTTCCAGGGGCCGGACCTGCGTGCCGACGACGCACTGCTGGCCACGCCCAAGCACTTCGCCGCCTACGGCGCGGTCGCCGCCGGCATGGAGTACGCCAGCGTCGATATCGCCCCGCAGACCCTGCGCGACGTGCACCTGCCGCCGTTCCAGGCCGCCTTCGGCGCCGGCGCGCTAAGCGTGATGACCTCCTTCAACGACATCAATGGCGTGCCGGCCAGCGCCAACCACGAACTGCTGACAGAGATCCTGCGCGGCGAATGGAAGTTCCCCGGCGTGGTGATCTCCGACTACACCGCCGACATGGAGCTGATCGCGCACGGCTATGCGGCCGACGAGCGCGACGCGACCAAGAAGGCGTTCCTGGCCGGCATGGACATGAGCATGCAGAGCGGCTTCTACGCCGCGCACCTGCCGTCGCTGGTGGAGGACGGCGAGGTGCCGATGGCGCTGCTGGATGCGTCGGTGCGCCGCGTGCTGGAACTGAAGGAAGCGATCGGCCTGCTCGACGATCCGTACCGCTCGCTGGACCCGGCGCGCGAGGCCGACCAGTCGCACATCACCGCGCACGATGCGCTGGCGCGCGACGCGGCGCGGCGCTCGATCGTGCTGCTGAAGAACGACGGCCCGGTGCTGCCGCTGCGCAAGCAGGGGCAGAAGATCGCGCTGATCGGCCCGTTCGTGCAGGACCGCGACAACATCGAGGGCTGCTGGACCCTGTTCGGCGACAAGAGTCGCTACGTGACCCTCGAGGCCGGCGTACGCGCCGCGCTGGACGACGCGCAGGCGCTGACCGTGGTGCCCGGTTGCGCGCTGGAAGCGCCGCTGGACGGCGGCATCGAGGCGGCGGTGGCCGCCGCGCGCGCCGCCGACGTGGTGGTGCTGGCGCTGGGCGAGCCGCAGCGCTACAGCGGCGAGGCGCAGTCGCGCACGCAGATCGTGCTGCCGCCGGCGCAGCAGGCGCTGGCCGAGGCGGTCGCCGCCACCGGCACGCCGCTGGTGGTGCTGCTGCGCAACGGCCGTGCGCTGGCGCTGCAGGGCGCGGTGCGCGACGCCGCGGCGATCGCGGTGACCTGGTACCTGGGCACGCAGACCGGCCCGGCGGTGGCCGACGTGCTGTTCGGCGACTACAACCCGTCCGCGCGCCTGCCGGTGAGCTTCCCGCTCGACGCCGGGCAGCAGCCGTACTTCTACAACCACCCGCGCACCGGCCGGCCGGAATTGCCGACGATGAGCGAGTTCAAGTCGCGCTGGCGCGAGGTGCCGAACGCGCCGCTGTATCCGTTCGGCCACGGTCTCGGCTACACCCAGTTCGCCTACGGCGTGCCGCAGCTCGACCGCACCCAGGTCGGTTGGGACGACACCCTGACCGTGACCACGCGCATCGACAACGTCGGCGAGCGCGAGGGCGAGGAAGTGGTGCAGCTGTACATCCACGACCGCGTCGCCAGCCGGGTGCGCCCGGTGCGCGAGCTGAAGGCGTTCCGCAAGGTGCGGCTGGCGGCGGGCGAGGGCATGGAGGTCAGCTTCACCCTCGACCGCCACGCGCTGGCCTTCACCGGCCGCGACGGACAGTGCACGGCCGAGCCGGGCATGTTCGACCTGTGGGTGTGCGCGTCCTCGGCCAGTGGCGAGCCCGTGGCCTTCGAGCTGCTGCCGCAGGGCTGATTGCGGCGTCGCGGCGTCGCGGCAGGGCCTGCCGCCGCCGCGGCGACGTTCTTGAATAGGCGACGTGTCTACCGGACCCGTCGCCGTGACGTGACCGCGGCCACGCCCTGGCCGCGGCATGCTTGCCGTGCACGCGCGCTCTGCTAGGTTCGGGATTCGACCCCAACCGATAGGTGCACGTCATGCGTACTCCCCTGGGTTTGGCTTGCGCGCTGGCCATGGGCCTGGCGATGTCCGCGGCACATGCCGCGCCCGCCGACAAGGCGGCCGAGCGGCGCGGCGACTGGCCGTTCTCGGCGACGCCGGTCGCCACCTTCAACGAACCCTGGGCGATGAGCTTCCTGCCCGACGGCACCGCCCTGGTCAGCGAGAAGGGCGGCACGCTCAAACGCATCGATCCGGTCAGCGGCCACACCGGCACGGTCAGCGGCGTACCCACCGTGGCGTACGGCGGCCAGGGCGGCTTGGGCGATGTGCTGCCGCATCCGGGTTTCGCCAAGAACGGCTGGGTCTACCTGAGCTACGCCGAACCCGGCAGTGGCGACACGCGCGGCGCGGCGGTGATGCGCGCCAAGCTGACGCTCGACAACAATGGCGGCGGCGCTCTGTCGCAGCAGCAGGTGATCTGGCGGCAGCAGCCCAAGGTGTCCGGCAACGGCCACTTCGGCCACCGCCTGGCGTTCGGCCCGGACGGCAAGCTGTGGATCAGTTCCAGCGAGCGACAGAAGTTCGACCCGGCGCAGGACATGAGCGGCAACCTGGGCAAGATCGTGCGCCTCAACGACGACGGCAGCGTGCCGGCCGACAACCCGTTCGCCAACCGCGGCGGCGTCGCCGCGCAGGTGTGGTCGCTCGGCCACCGCAATGTGCTCGGCCTGGCCTTCGACGCCAACGGCCGGCTGTGGGAACACGAAATGGGCCCGGCCGGCGGCGACGAACTCAACCTGATCCAGCGCGGTGCCAACTACGGCTACCCGATCGTGTCCAATGGCGATCATTACGACGGTCGCCCGATCCCCGACCACAGCACGCGGCCGGAATTCGCCGCGCCCAAGGTGAGCTGGACGCCGGTGATCTCGCCGGCCGGCTTCGTCATCTACAACGGCAGCCGCTTCCCGCAGTGGCGCGGCAACGGCTTCATCGGCGGCCTGTCCTCGCAGTCGCTGGTGCGGATCGAATTCAACGGCGAAACCGCGCGCGAGGCCGCGCGCTACGACATGGGCAAGCGCATCCGCGAAGTGGAGCAGGGCCCGGACGGCGCGCTGTGGCTGCTGGAAGACGGCGCCGGCGGGCGCTTGCTGAAGTTGCAGCCGCTGGAGAGTTGAAGCACGCACCCGGCAGTGGCGGTTGTGCCGCTGCCGGGTGAGCGGCATGGGCGTACGCTTGGCGATGCGTCGGTTTCGTCGGGCGCGTCGTGCTATTAGGAACAACGCCGTGCTGCCCTCGTAGGAGCGGCTTCAGCCGCGACGGGCTTCACCGAACAAGCGCGTCGCGGCTGAAGCCGCTCCTACGATCGGGGGATGTGGCGCATCCGCCTCAGTCGCCGTTGCCGGCCCGCTCCCAGGCGCGTCGCACCGCGTGGCGGGCCTTGCTCCAGCTCAGGGTCTGCGAGCCCTTGTTGTTGTCCCAGTCGCGGTGCAGTTCCGCTTCCACCTGCTCGTAGGCGCGGTTGAAGTCGCGGATGCGCGCCTCGTGGCCGGCGTGGTAGGCGGGTTCGTAGTCCTCGAACCGTTCGCCCTCGCTGTAATAAGGCTCGTCCGCGAAGCGATCGCGCCAGTACTGCGAGACGCTGCTGCGGTCCTCGTCGTTGGGGGCGCGGCCGGGAATCTGATACGGAACGCTCATCGTCGGTCTCCGTTGCTGTGAATACGCTCCACGCTAGTCAGGCGCTCGTTAACCCTGTCCCTGCGCGGCGTGATCGCGGTATGAAACATTCATGCCTTCCGGCAGGCTGCGCCCGCGCGCACGGTGGCTTACGATCCGCCGCTACATCCTCGCTTTCCGGCAGACCCATGGCCGCCAACGGCATCGCCTTGTTGACCCCGTACCTGGCCACGGCCGGCGTCGGCTGGCTGTATTACCGGCGGATCCGCCGCTACTTCGGCCGCCAGCCCTGGCAGCCGCGGCGCACCGGCGTGCGGCTCGGGTTCCTGCTGCTGGTCGCGGTCCTGCTGACCTGGCTGGCTGCGCAATTGCCCGCCGTGCGCCTGGGCATGGCGCTGGGTGCCGTGGGCGGTGCCGCGCTGGGCGCCTTCGCCCTGCACCACACCCGGATCGAGGTGCAGGACGGCGCGCGCTGGTATACACCCAATCCCTGGATCGGCGCCGCGCTGAGCGTGCTGTTGCTGGGGCGCCTGGCCTGGCGCTGGGCCAGCGGCGCCTTCTCCGGCGGCAGCGCGCAGACTCTGCAGAACGCCAGCCCGCTGACCATGAGCATCGCTGCGGCATTGATCGCCTATGGGCTGGTGTACGCCGCCGGGCTGCTCGTGCGCATGCGGGCGTCGACGACCGCCTGATCGCCGACGCGCGCCGGTTGCGACGCCATCGTGGTCGGTCTCCAGGCTGCGCAGACCATCGAGCGCAGCACCTGGCGCGCGAGATCGCGCGCAAGCCGATGTGGTGTTCGCTCCGTGGCGCCGCGTCAGTGCGCGGCCGCCGCCGCTTCGTAGGGCAAGGCCGTGGTGCCGGCCGCGCGCAGCGGGGCGTCGGCGGCGTCCAGTTGCTCCGGCTCGCCTTCGATCACCACCAGGATGCGGCCGGCCTCGATTTCCTCTTCGAAGTTGCGCCGCACCGGGTCCGGCACAGTCGACCCGACCAGGGCCGAGGACCAGCTGCCGACCAGCGCGCCGGCAATGGCCATCACGCCGGCGCCGGCCAGGGTGATGCCCAGTGGCGGCACCGCGATCGCCGCCAGCCCGGCCAGCAGGCCCGCCGCGCCGCCACCCAGGGCGCCGCGCGCGGCGGCCGGCACGGTGTCGGTCTTGCCTTCCTTGCGGTCGTCGGGGATGGCTTCCAGCTCGATGTCGCCGCGTGCGACCAGCGACAGGTCGTCGTTGTCGACACCGGCGCTGCGCGCGGCCTGCAGCGCACGGGTGGCGGTGGGCAGATCCGGGGCACTGTAGACGCGGCGTCGTTTCATGGCGGGCGGCCCTTGCTGGCGGGCGTCCAGCGTCCGGGCGCTGGAGTTATCCGCGCGTGACCTGCGCGCAAGGCGGCGTGAAGGCGTTCAGGCCGCGTCCTTGCGCGGGAAGCGATAGAACAGCGCGCCGACCAGCAGCGCTACGCCCGCGGCGGCCAGGTTCTGCCAACTGGCACTGAGCAGCAGTGCCAGCGCCAGCAGCAGTGCCGCCAGCGGAATCAGTGGCCCCCCCGGCAGCCGCAGCGCACCGGGCCGGTCGTGGTAACGGCGTGCCAGCACCAGCACCGCCGCGGCGGTGCCGATGTAGGCGAACAGGCGGGTGACCATCGACAGCAGGGCCAGCTGCACGAACGAGCCGGACAGGGCCAGCGCCAGCGACAGCACGCCCTGCAGCAGGATCGCCGCGGCCGGCGTGCGGAAGCGCGGATGCACCCGCGCCAGGAACGCCGGGCCATAGCCGTCCTTGGCCAGCGCGAACAGGAAGCGCGGCCCCAGCATCACCGTGTTGCTGGTGGTGCCGAGGATGGAGATGGTGGCGCCGACGGTCAGGATCAGTGCCAATGCCTCGCCGCCGAAGCCGCTGGCGGCGTCGGCCAGCGGCGTCGCCGATTGCGCCACGTTGGGCAGCGTGCCCTGCGCCACCACCTGCACCGCGGCATAGATCAGGGTGACGGTGACGATCATGGTGATCAGCGCGAACGGCACGTCGCGGCGCGGATTGCGGTACTCGCCGGCGGCGGCCGGGATGTTCTCGAAACCGGCGTAGGCGAACAGCAGCAGCAAGGCCGCTTCGCCTAGGTTGCCGACATCGCGCGGGTCCGGGGTCTTGCCCGAGAACGCCCACGACCAGTCCACGTAGAACACGCCGATGGCCACGAACAGCAGCAGCGGCACCAGCTTGCCGATCACCAGCGCCACGCCGGTGCGCGCGGCCGACTTCACGCCGATCACGTTGATCGCGGTGAGCAGGCCGAGCGAGCCGACCACGATGCCCAGGCGTGCGCCGCCACCGGCCGCGGCCGGCCAGAAGCGCACCACCGCATCGGCCAGGCCGTTGCTCAGCGCCGCCGCCGAACTGATCCGGGTCAGCCAGATCATCCAGCCGATCTCGAAACCGGCAAAGCGGCCGAACGCCTCGCGCGCATACAGATAGCTGCCGCCGGGCTCGTCGAAGTAGCTGGCCGCCTGCGCGTAGCACAGCACCAGCAGGGCCACCGCCACGCCGGCCAGCAGCACCGCCCACAGGCTCAGCGGCCCGAGCAGGGCGGCGGTGGCCGCCGGCAGCAGGTAGATGCCGCTGCCGATCACGTCGTTGATCGACAGCCCGACGATCTGCCAGCGGCTGACCGCACGGACCAGCCCGGGTTGCGGCGCCTGGCTCACGGTGCCGGCCCCACGGCCGGCAGCGCCCAGTCAGCCTGCAGGCGCCGGTACGCATCGCGCGGCAGCAGCACGAACAGCGGCGCGGCCGACGGCCGCAGCCACGCCAGCAGCCCTTGCATATCGGCCGGCTGCATCGCGGTGCAGCCGGCGGTGGGCGCGCCCGGCGCACGCCACAGGTGGGCGAAGATGCAGCTGCCGGCCCCCGGCGTGCCCTGCGCGTTGTGCTGGATGACGAAGCCCTCGCGATAGCGCGTGTCGCCGGCGTGGCGCAGGTCCAGGCGCATCGGCTCGGTGGACCCGGCCACCGCGGCGCTGCCGACCTCCTTGGCATCGACGATGCGGTTGTACAGCGGCGAGGTGGGCACGTCGATGCAGTAGTTGCTCTCCTGCATCGCCTGGTAGGGCATGGCGCTGTCGATGCGCGGCGCATAGCCGAAGGCCTCGCCGATGGTGAACACGCCCGCCGGGCTGCGGCCGTCGCCTTCGCGTTTCTGCGGGCCGTCGTCTTGTGCCGGATGCAGGCCCAGGCCCCAGGCGCTGCCGTGGCGGCCGAGGCTCACGTCGAAGGCCTTGCCATGCGCACGCCACCCCTGCGCGTCGCGCTCGAACGCCTGCAGTCGCCCCTGCGGGCTTTCCCAGTCCGGCGCCAGCACCAGGATCAGTTGCTGCGCGCGCTGCAAGGCGGGCACGGCAGCGCTGTCGGCGGCCATGCTCGGCGCGGCGATCAGGGCGCACAGCAGGGCCAGGCCGATGCGCCAGGCGCGGTGGTGACCGCTGTGCACTGACGCGGCAGGGGACCGATGGAGCAGGGGCATGGGCATCTCCGGTGGCGGCATGGGCGCGAGGGCGCGCCTTGGGTGCAAGGTAGCGCAGTTGCTAGGCGGATGGCGTGCGCTGGTGCCGCTAGCTTGCCGGCAACTGGACCGATGCAGTGGGTGGCGGGTGGTGTCTGTGCTGGGGACGTGTGGGCGGTGGTATGGGTGTTGTGTCGTGATTGCCTGTTCTGCACTCACGCAAGCTGATCCACGTCGTTGCTGTTGCTGTTGCCGTTGTTCCTGCTGTTGCTGTTGCTCTAGCTTTTGGCTTACCGGGTTCCCTTCCGAAGCGGCGGCCGGCCCGGGGAAAAACCCCGAAGGGGCGGCGCACAGGGACGTGCGCCGTTCGCGGCAGGGGCACGATGCCCCTTCCGCGAATCCCCGGGGTGGACGCTGACCCGGAGCGCGTTAGCGCGGAGGGCGCGAGGCAGGGTGTGCTTGACCAGCCTTCGGCTGTGGTAAAGCGCTTCTTTTGGTTACTTTTCTTTGCACAAGCAAAGAAAAGTAACTCGCCGCAAGGCGAAAGCTTTGCTCTTGAAGATGCTGCCGCCGTGGCTGAATTGTAGGAGCGGCTTCAGCCGCGACAGCGAGAGTCCATTGTGCCTGTCGCGGCTGAAGCCGCTCCTACAGATCTTCTCGTCCGACAGACAAACTTGAATCAACAGCAGTAGCAACAGCAAAAGCAAAAGCTTTAAAGGCTTTCGCCCTTGCGGGCGAGTTACTTTTCTTTGCTCGCGCAAAGAAAAGGTAACCAAAAGAAAGCGCGCCCTGCCTACGCGCCCTCCGCGCTGCGCGCTCCGGGTCCGCGAACCAGACGGGATCCGCGGAAGGGGCATCCTGCCCCTGCCGCGGACGGCGTACATCCATGTACGCCGCCCTTCGGGTTTTTCCCGCCTAGTTCGCCGCTTCGGAAGGGAACCCGGTAAGTCAAAAGCCAGAGCAATAGCAACAGCAAAAGACCTAGCACGTCTATAGTCAGACACTCACCCAGCCCCGCACTACGTTCGTAGGATGACGTGGTCGAGCAGTCACGACCCCTGAAGGCCATGCTTTGCGGTTCTGTGGTTTGTATGATGCGTGTATTGTCTTGGCGTTCGGTGCAAAGCCTGACGCTATATGATTAACCCAGGTGCGACAGGGGCGAAAGATGGAGTGGGTCAAGGGCATTGCGGACGTGCTGAAGCTCGGCCCGCGCTATCTCTTCGCGGGGATGGTGCTAGCCGGCGGGGCGCTATTCTTGCCCACCACTGTCCACAAAAAACTTGGTCTATCAGACTGGATCGTTGCCTACAGAGGCTGGGTCGGCCTGGTGTTTGCCGTGTGTGCAGTGCTCACCGCGTTATCGGCACTGCTTTGGCTATGGCGGTGTCTTAGGCTGGCATGGGAAACCAAGCAAGAACGCACTGCGATAGTTGAGCGCCTCCAGAAGCTGACAGAGCCGGAGAAGCAGATCCTCCGATACTACTTCGCGAAGAACACGCGTTCCAACTTCCTTCGGCATCAAGATGGCGTTGTAGCTGGACTGGCAGCGATTGGCGTGATCTACCTCGCTTCCCGCACCGGCACGCTGACAGAGGGCTTTGCTTACAACATTAGCGATTACGCGTGGAAAATAATTCGGGAAAACCCACGCGTCCTTCTGGGTGAGACCAATTTCTACCGCTGCGATAAGCCGGATAGTCCGTGGGGGTTCTGACAGCACCCGATTTCTTTATTTCTAGGAAATCCGCTGCCTTAGTGATCGCTCTGGTCTAGTCATAGAAGAATTGCTAACGGCTGTCTTCCTTGTTGAGGATGCGCTCGCCAAATGCTTGACGCCACAGTAGTGGTTGCTTTCCTACCATTTGCTCACAGTGCCCCGCAGTGCCCCGCGTGTCGTTGTTGGAGAAGAAAGTGTTGGAGGCTGGATCCGCGAGGTGCTCGAAACGAAGTATTAGATCTGATTTTCTAAATTCTCAATCATGTATGCTCTTGCATCAAACGCCGTGCTTTGGAGAGCGAAGATGCTTGGTGGCGGTCAGATTGACGTGCGTGCTGTAGTGGAAATTTTGAAGGCGAGCCTCGGGCCTGGGGTCGCTGCGCTTGGCGTTGCCGTTGCGATTGCCCAGTGGCACACGAATGATGTCAAACTTCGCCTCGACTCTTACGACCGTCGCTTGCGCGTGTATAAAGCGACTGTGGCGATGCTTGATTGCATGATTTCGGAGATATATCACCGAACCGGAATAATTGCTCATGCTAATGAGAATCGGCCGGAAAGGCCCTATACAGATATTCCTGCGGATGTAAAGGACGCTTTTGAAGATTGCTTAATAGAGGCGCCATTTCTTTTCGACGACGATGTCGCTCGCTTCATGAGTAGAATTGAGGGAGAAGCATGGATGATCAAGTCGCGTGCCTCTTCGTTAGCCGGGATTTCACCTGCTGCAGCCCGCGGTACACTCCATGAGACCGAATACAGGTTGCTCCGGGACGCCGAAAAGCGTGTTAAGAAGGCAAGGGAGCGAGTGCGAGATGTATTCGGGCGATATCTGGCACTTCAGCGCTCCCAGAGGTAATGCTCTGAACTTCATGCATCGCTGCTTATACGTATGTCACTTCCGTACGATCGTAATCGAAGTTACGAACCATTTTATCCGGGACGCCGTCGAGTAGGTCGACCTCTTCAACTAAAAGCTCGGCCAGTTTCGCCCAGCTATTGAAGGCGCCGATGTAGCTCTCGCGGAAGACTTCTACGCTCAGTTCATCCTCGACTTCCGTGAAAGCGTCGAAGGCTTTGTTCGTCGTCACTAAGGTCTCCCTGTTCCTCTAGTCGTTCGACTAGCTTGGCCAAGTCCGGCCCCTCGATGTCCCGGAAGTCGGCGGGCAGACCCTCGCTGTCCTGCACGACACACCCTTCGGCGCTGGGCACCTTGCTGGCCCCTCTGCAAGTGTGTGTAACGCGTGAGAAGAAGCAATTCCTCGGCGTCGTCCTTCCAGTCCCCCACTCTGCGCGATGACGCTAGCGATCCAGCAGTGGCCGCGACACCGAATCGCGTGTGATCAAGCGGTGCGGTACCACGTGATTGACGCTGACGCGCTCCGCCCCGGCGGCCTGCCGGATCTCGCGTAACAGGAGGTCGATGGCGGCATCGGTCATGTCCGCCACCGGCTGATGGATGGTGGTCAGTTCCGGCCACACCATCGTCGACGCCGACGTGTCGTCGAACCCCACCACCGACAGATCCTCCGGCACCTTCAGGCGCCGGCGGTGCGCCACCGACACCACCGCCGAGGCCATGTCGTCGTTGCTTGCGAAAATCGCGCTGGGGCGCGGCTGCAGCGCCAAGAGCCGCTCGGCCGCCTCCAATCCGGCGCGATAGGTGAAATCGCCGGCCTGCACCAGCGCGGCGTCGTAGCCGATGCCCGCCTCCGCCAGGGCATCGCGGTAGCCCTGCCAGCGGTGCGCGCTGGCGGTCTGGTTCGGGTCGCCGGTGATGTAGCCGATGCGGGTGTGCCCGTGCGCGATCAGATGCGAGACCATGTCGTGGCTGGCGCGGCGGTCATCGATGCGCACGCAGGAGACCTTGTCGCTGAACCGGCTGGACGCGATGGCGACGACCGGGATCCCGGCCTCGACGAAAGCACCGACGATGGCCTTCGATTCGCACAGCGGCGGCGGCAGGATCACCCCCGCCACGCTGTTGCAGAGCGTCTGCGCGGCGGCGCGGCGCGCCCGTGGACCCAGGCCATCCCAGGTCGCGATCACCAGTTGCGCCGCTGCACGGGTGGACCCGCGCAGCGCCCCGACCAGCAGTTCGCGCAGATAGCTGGAGCTGGGATTGGTGTAGATCAACGCGATGCAAAGGTGCTGCGCCGCGGCGAGGGCGCTGGCGGCCGGGTTGGGCCGGTAGTCCAGGGCGCGCACGCTGCGCATCACCCGCTCGCGGGTGCTCTCGCGCACGCCGGCATGGCCATGGGTGACGCGCGAGACGGTCATGGGCGAGACGCCGGCATGCGCCGCCACGTCGTCGATGGTGATGGTGCTCGCTTTTCGACGCAGCGTTTTGGGGGTGCTCTTCAAGGAATGCGTTCCTTTGTTGCGACGCATGATGACAAGCGATATCGGGGGTGCGTAGTCTGCGCCGTGACGTGATGATAGCGCTATCAATTAGCGGCAGTCGGGCTCGGGGGGAGCCTTTATCGCGCGTCGTCTGGCAATCCTGAAACGGAGTTTTGAGTCGCAGCGACCGCACAGCGCGCTGCGATGTTCGGCGTGGAAGACGGGCATCGCCCGTGCGTGCCTCTTTGGGGGAGGGGCGGTACATCCATCGATCGCATGTCAGAGGGGAGAGTCATGAGCGCTTCTATGTTTCGTCGTCTGCCAGTCCTGAGGGCTCGTCCATGAGCCGGGCGCTGGCGAAGTTCAAATCCAGGGCCATGTTCACGTTCGTCGGCGGCGTGCTGGTCATCAATCCCGCCCTCGCACAGGACGCGTCGACGCCGGCGCCGGCACCGCCCGCCCAGCAGCAGGCCCAGAGCAGCCCGACCCAACTGGACACCGTCCAGGTCACCGGCCTGCGCAACAGCCTCAGCCAGGCGATGGACATCAAGCGCGATTCCGCCGGCGTGGTGGATGCCATCAGTGCCGAGGACATCGGCAAGTTCCCGGACACCAACCTGGCCGAGTCCCTGCAGCGCATCACCGGCATCTCCATCGAGCGGCGCGATGGCGAAGGCGCGCAGGTCACCGCGCGCGGCTTCGGCCCGCAGTTCAACATGGTGACGCTCAACGGGCGGCAGATGCCGGGCGCCGATGCGTTCGGCGCCGCCGGGCAGGTCGCCATCGGCGGCGTCGACGGCGGCACCCGCGCCTTCAACTTCGCCCAGTTGGCCGCCGAAGCAATCAACGGCATCGAGGTCTACAAGACCAGCCAGGCCAACGTGCCCAGCGGCGGCATCGGCGCCACCATCAACATCCTGACCTCGCGTCCGTTCGACCATCAGGGCATCGTCGCCAGTGCCGGCGCCAAGGCGGTTTCGGACCGCAGCCAGCCGTTCGACAACGACCTGACCCCGGAACTGTCCGGCATCTTCAGCTACAGCAATCCGGACAAGACCTTCGGCGTCGGCGTCAGCGCGAGCTACCAGAAGCGCAAGGGCGGCTCGGTGCAGGCCACCGAGAACTACTGGAACGTGCAGCCATGGACCGGCTCCATGCCCGGCAACCCGACCGTGGTCAACGCGCCGCAGATCGGTGCGCTGTACGCGCGCCCGAACGACCTGCGCTATGCGTTCTCCGAGTTCGAACGCGAGCGCGTCAACGGCCAGGCGGTGCTGCAGTTCGCGCCCACCGACAGCCTGACCCTGACCCTGGACTATACCTACTCGACCAACGAGATCACCGAGAATCGTGGCGAGCAGGGCATGTGGCTGCAGAACAGCAACTACACCGACGTGACCTTCGACACCAGCGGCGCGGTGGCCGTGCCGACCTACATCCGCGAAATCGCCGGCACCAAGGATTTCGGCCTCGAGCAGCAACGCAGCATGCAGAAGTACAAGCTGGGCTCGCTCGGCCTGAACGCGGTGTGGAACGTGACCGACCGGCTCAAGCTGAGCTTCGACGCGCACGACTCGAAGAACGAAAGCCGCCCCAACGATCCGCTGACCGGCGGCGGTTCTCTCTTCATGAGCATCGCCGGCACCAACAACTGCACCACCGGCCCGCACTGCGGCGGCTCCTGGGTGCAGGAGTTGAACTTCAACAACGGCCTGCCGATCGGCACCCAGGTCTGGTATCCGAGCGACGCCGCTGCCGCGGCCAACGTCAACGGCGTGGTCAACCCGGGCTTCGTGCCGGGCGAGATCGGCACGCAGGTGCTGCGCGTCAACTCGCAGAGCCAGATCAGCCAGATCAAGCAGGCGCGCGTGGACGGCGAGTGGAGCTTCGACCAGGGCCGCTTCCAGTTCGGCGTAGACAGCAGCAAGTCGACCACCCACCGCATCCAGGCCGCCGAGGCGTATTCCACCCTGGGCGACTGGGGCGTGGCCAATGTCGACCGCGATACCGCCGGCGGGCTGATGAACCTGATGCAGCCGGTCAACATCATCGGCCTGTTCGACGACTACGGCGGCACCAGTTGGCCCGCATGGCGGGGCGATGCCGGCCGGCTCGCGGAATGGGCAGCCGGCCAGTACGGCGTCGGCCTGGGCGTGAGCCCGCAGCGCGCCGCCGACAATTTCGTGGAGGAGAAGACCCGCTCGGCGTACTTCCAGGTGGAACTGGATGGCGAGTTGGCTGGTCGGCGTACCAATACGCGGTTGGGTGTGCGCTACGAAACCACCGACGTGGTCTCGACCTCGGTCATCGCCACCCCGGAAGCGATCGAGTGGCAGTCCAACAACGACTTCCGCGTGGTGCTGTCCAACGCGCAGCAACCCTTCAGCGAAAAGACCACCTACAGCTACATCCTGCCCAACCTCGATTTCAGCATCGACCTCACCGACACGCTGAAGGGCCGCGTCTCGTTCGGCAAGAGCATCGCGCGCGCGCCGATCGGCAACCTCTATGCCGGCCCCGGGGCGCAGCAGCCGTTCGGCTCGGTGCTGATCGACCCGTCCTCGCGGGCCAGCGGCACCGCGCAGAACCCGGCGCTGAAGCCGCTGGAGTCCGACAACCTCGACCTGGCGCTGGAGTGGTACTTCGCCGACGCGAGTTACCTGTCGGTGACCTACTGGAATAAGTCGGTCAACAACTTCATCGGCAACACCGTGGTGCAGGAGAATCTGTACGGCCTGCGCGATCCGACCTCCGGCCCGGACGCGAGGACGGCACTGGCCTTCCTCACCAGCGGCGCCTGTCTTGCCCAGGTCGGCCCGGCCAACGCAGCGGCCTGCTCGGCCAACGATACCTCGCTGTTCACCGCGCTGGCCCTGCTGCGCAACAACCCGGCCGGCCTGGCCGCCTACAACGGCACCGGCGCGCAGGTGCTGGCGACCGAAGCGGCCTACGATCTCTACGGCGAGGCCGACGACCCGCTGTACGAGTTCAACGTCAACCGCCCGATCAACCAGAACCAGGCCAAGCTGCACGGCTGGGAACTCGGCGGGCAGTACTTCTTCGGCGACACCGGGTTCGGCGTCCTCGCCAACTACACCATCGTCAAGGGCGACGTGGGCTACGACAACGGCGGCGATCCGGGCATCGACCAGTTCGCGCTCACCGGGCTGAGCGACACCGCCAATGCGGTGCTGATGTACGAGAAGTACGGCTGGTCGGTACGCCTGGCCTGGAACTGGCGCGACCAGTACCTGATCCTGGCCAACCAGGGCACCAGCCGCAATCCGTACTATGTGGAACCCTACGAACAGTGGGACCTCAGCGTGAACTACACGTTGAACGACAACTGGTCGTTCGGCCTGGAAGCGATCAACCTGACCGGCGAGGACGTGCGCTGGCGCTCGCGTACCTCGCAGATGATCGTGAAGCTGGCCGACCAGAGTCCGCGCTACATGCTGGGCGTTCGCTACAGGTTCTGAAGAAGGCGAGGAGCTTCTCTTCGCGTGTCGCCACGGACGCCGCCGCTGTTGCGGCGGCGCTCCGTGCCAGGCTGCAACCGGGAGTGCGCAACACGATGCCGCGTTACGAAATGCTCAACAACATCGCGCACCGCGACCTGCGCGTGGCCACCGACTTCGGGCCGGAGTTCGGCGACGCGGTGGGCATGGTGCCGGCCTATCCCAGCGAGTTCGCCGAGCTGCAGCGGGAATATCCGCTCTTCCTGCGCAAGGATCCGGCGACCGGCGCGTGGCAGTCGGTGGCGCTGCTCGGGTTCGAGCAGCACGAGAACCTGTTCCTGCAGGAGCGGCGCTGGGCGGCCTCGTATCTGCCCGGGGCTGCCGCCAAGGGGCCGTTCCTGATCGGCTTCCAGGAGCAGCGGATCGATGGCGTGCTCACCCAGGAGGCGGTTTTGCACGTGGACATGGAGCATCCGCGGGTGACCGCGATGCAGGGCGAGCCGGTGTTCCTGCCGCAAGGGGGTAACACCGCCTATCTCGACCACATCACCACGGTGCTGCGTGGCATCCACGAGGGCCATGCTTTCGGCGCGGAGATGTTCGCCGCGCTCGATGCGCACGGACTGATCCAGCCGGTGACGCTCGACGTGCAAGTCGATGCGCAGCATCGGGTCGGCGTCAGCGGCCTGCACGCGATCGACCGTGAGCGCCTGTCTCAGTTGGATGGCACCGCGCTGGCCGCGCTCAACCGCGCCGGCTATCTGGAAGGGGCGTTCCTGATGCTGGCGTCGCTGCACAACATGCGGCGGCTGATCGCCGAAAAGCAGCGACGCTTGCGATTGCAGGATGCCGCCGTCGCGGCGGGCAGGAACTGACCATGCCGGACGGCGGGGCCATGCGGACACTGGAGGGCGTGCAGCCCACCGCGCTGCCAGTGCAGGACCTGGTGGCGGCCGGGGAGCCGGTGATGGTGCGCGGCATCGCGCGCGACTGGGGGCTGGTCCAGGCCGGCTTGCGCTCCACGCAGGAGGCCCTGGCCTACCTGCGTGGTTTCGATGCGGGTATGCCGATTCCGTATTCCTTCGGCGAACCCGGGATCGAGGGGCGTCCGTTCTACAACGCCGGTTTCACCCAGTTGAATGTCGAGGTCCGGCGTGGACCGCTCACGGAGGTGCTGGACGCGATCGCCGCCACCTTCGAGGATCCGCGGCCGCCCACCTACTATGTCGCGTCTCTGCCGATCGCGCGGGCGCTGCCCGGCTTCGCGCAGTCCAACGACGCCGGCCTGGCCGGTCAGGGCATCGATGCGCTGGCGAGCATCTGGATCGGCAACCGGGTGACGGCGTCCTGCCATTTCGACACGCCGGACAACCTGGCCTGCTGTGCCGTGGGCCGGCGCCGCTTCACCCTGTTTCCGCCGGAGCAGATCGACAACCTGTATCCGGGACCGCTGGACCCCACGCCAGGCGGGCAGGTGGTCAGCGTGGTGGACTTTGACCGCCCCGACTTCGCGCGGTATCCGCGCTTCCGCGATGCCCTGGCCAGCGCGCAGCACGTCGAACTGGAGCCGGGCGATGCACTGTTCATCCCGAGCATGTGGTGGCACCACGTGCGCAGCCTGGCGCCGTTCAACGTGCTGGTGAACTACTGGTGGCGCAGTGCGCCGGCGTTCCTGCCCTCGCCGCTGCCGGCGCTGCAGCACGCGATGTGGGCGCTGCGCGATCTGCCGGCGCGCGAGAAACAGGCGTGGGCGCAGATCTTCGATTACTACGTGTTCGGTCCGGGCGAACGCGCAGCGCAGCACCTGCCCGAGGCCGCGCGCGGCGAACTGGCGCCGTTCGACGAAACGCGTGCGCGCCGCGTGCGCGCGCAGTTGCTGGCGCGGCTCAACCGCTGATGGGAGCATCGCCTTGAATCTCGCCGCCACCACGGACGCACGCATCCGCAAGGTCGTCATCGCCGGCGGCGGCACCGCCGGCTGGCTGGCCGGCTGCGCGCTGGCGCACCAGTTCCGCGATCGTTTGGACATCACCCTGGTGGAGTCCGAGCAGATCGGCACCGTGGGCGTGGGCGAGTCGACCGTGCCGCCGATCCGCATGTTCCACCGCTTCCTGCAGATCGACGAGCAGGAGTTCCTGCGCGCGGTGGCCGGCACCTTCAAGCTCTCGATTTCCTTCGAGCACTGGCGTCGCCCCGGCGATCGCTTCATCCATCCGTTCGGCACCATCGGGCAGGGCACCTGGGCCACGCCGTTCCATCATTTCTGGCTGGACAGCCTGCGCCGCGGCATGCCGTCGGACCTGGGCGATTACTGCCTGGAAAGCGTGGCCTCGCGTGCGGACCGGTTCTCGCTGGAGACGCAGCCGCAGGTCAACTACGCCTATCATTTCGACGCCGCGCTGTACGCGAAGTTCCTGCGCAAGAAGGCCGAAGGCTATGGCCTGCGCCGGGTGGAAGGGCAGATCCGCGAGGTTCGGCAACATGCGCATGACGGCGCCATCGCGTCGCTGCTGCTGGACGACGGGCAGGTCATCGAGGGCGACCTGTTCATCGACTGCACCGGCTTCCGTGGCCTGCTGACCGAGCAGACCCTGCACACCGGCTACGAAGACTGGCGCAAGTGGTTGCCCAGCGATCGCGCCGTGGCGGTGCAGACCGAGGCGGTCGCGCCGCCGGTGCCGTATACCCGTGCCATCGCGCACGAGGCCGGGTGGCGCTGGCATATCGCGCTCCAGCACCGGGTCGGGTGCGGGCTGGTGTTCTCCAGCCACCACATGTCCGACGACGAGGCGCACGCCAAGCTGCTGCGCGACGTCGACGGTCCGCCGCTGCGCGACCCGTGGCTGGTGCCGTTTCGCAGCGGGCGCAGGTTGCAGGCGTGGAACAAGAACGTGGTGGCGCTGGGCCTGGCCAGTGGCTTCATCGAGCCGCTGGAATCGACCAGCATCCATCTGACCATCAGCGCCGTGGTGCGCCTGATCCAGCTGTTTCCGAGCGACGGCATCAGTCCGGCACTGGTGGAGCTGTACAACACGGTCAGCCGCCAGGAGATGGAGCACGTGCGCGACTTCATCATCCTGCATTACCACGCCACCCAGCGCGACGTGCCGATGTGGAAGGCATGCCGCGAGATGGCGCTGCCCGAGTCGCTGGCGATTCGGCTGCGCGCCTGGCGCGAACGTGCGCACGCCTGGCAGGACCCCGGCGAGCTGTTCCGCGTGGATTCGTGGACCAGCGTGTTGATGGGCCAGGGAGTCCAGCCCGGGCCGCCGCATCCGTTGGCCGCCGCCATCGGCGATGCGGATCTGCGCACGCTGCTGACGCGGATCCGGCAGCCGCTGCAGCAGGCCAGCGCGGTGATGCCCTCGCAGGCGGAGTTCATCGAGCGCTATTGCAAGGCGGCGCCGGACGTCTGGCAGCGGAGCGTTTCCCTGGCGTAGCGGGACGCACGCCGTCATCCAAAAATGGTAGCGCTAACTTAGGGCGGGTACGAAGTGGAAGACATGCAACTGGTGGCCGGAATCGATGCGGGAACGCAAAGCCTGAAGGTCGTGGTCTACGACCCGGTCGGGCGCAGCGTCGTGGCCAGCAGCACCGCGCCGCTGGAGTTGGAGGCCGCCGCCGACGGCAGTCGCGAACAGCGGCCGGCCGACTGGGTCGCGGCCATGCAGGCCTGCTTCCGGGCGATCGATCCTTCGCTGCGGTCGCGCCTCGGCGCGCTGGCGGTCTCGGGCCAGCAGCACGGCTTCGTTCCGGTCGATGCGGCAGGCGAGGTGCTGGCACCGGCCAAGCTGTGGTGCGACACCAGCACCTCGGCCGAGTGCGTGCAGATCATGGACGCAGTCGGCGGCACGGCGCGCACCATCGCACTGGCGGGCAATCCGATCCTCACCGGCTACACCGCGTCCAAGCTGCCGTGGACCAAGACCCACCGGCCCGAGGCCTATGCGCGCCTCGCCACCATTCTGCTGCCGCACGACTACCTCAACTTCGTGCTCACCGGCCAGCGCTTCTGCGAATACGGCGACGCCTCGGGCACGGGCTGGCTGGACGTGCGCACGCGCACCTGGTCGACCGAGCTGCTGCGCGCCACCGATCCGCAGCGCGATCTGGCGGAGTGCCTGCCGCGCCTGGCCGCACCCGATGCCCTGTTCGACATCGACCCGGCCGCGGCCAGCCTGCTCGGCGTACCGGCAACGCTGAAGGTCGCCGTCGGCGGCGGCGACAACATGATGGCGGCCATCGGCACCGGCTGCGTCGTGCCCGGTCGCCTGGCGATGAGCCTGGGCACCTCGGGCACCTTGTTCGCCTATTCCGACACGCCGGTGGTCGACCCGGACGGCGCGTGGGCCGCGTTCTGCTCCTCCACCGGCGGCTGGCTGCCGCTGATCTGCACGATGAACTGCACCGTGGCGACCGAGCAGGTCGCCGCCGCGTTCGGTTTCAGCACCCGCGACGGCGATGCGCATCTGCACGCCACCGCGCCCGGTGCCGACGGACTGGTGATGCTGCCGTTCCTCAATGGCGAGCGCACGCCGGACCTGCCGCTGGGCAAGGGCGTGCTGGCGGGCCTGGACACCATCAACATGACCCCGGCCCATCTCTATCGCGCGGCGATGGAAGGGGCGACGTACAGCCTGAAGTACGGCTTCGACGCGTTCGTGCGTGCCGGCATGCACTTCGAGCGCATCGTGCTGACCGGCGGCGGCAGCAATAGCGGCGCGTGGCGGCAACTGGTGGCCGATGTGTTCGGCCTGCCGGTGGACGTGCCCACGCAGCCGGAAGGCGCAGCGTTCGGTGCGGCCTTGCAGGCGCTGTGGGCCGTGGGCCTGGCACGCGGCGATGCCGCCTCCATCGCCGACATCGCGCAGCGGCATGTGGCGGTGGATCCGCAGCTGTCGGCCCGCCCGGATCCGGCGCGCACCCAGGCCTACGCCGCGGCCTATGCGCGTTTCCTGCGTCATCTCGACGCCCTGACGCCGCTGTTGCGCGGCTGACCTTCCGTTTCGCACCCCTCCCACCACGACAGGACCACGCACATGCACACCCAACCCTTCATCGGCGCCAAGGAATACTTCCCCGGCATCGGCCGCATCCCCTTCGAAGGCCGCGGCTCGGACAATCCATTGGCCTTCAAGGTCTATGACGCCAACAAGGTCGTCGGCGGCAAGACCATGCAGGAACATCTGCGCTTCGCGGTCTGCTACTGGCACACCTTCTGCAACGCCGGGCAGGATCCGTTCGGCCCGGGCACGCGCCACTTCCCCTGGGAGGTCGGCGCGCCGATGGCCAGCGCCGAGGCCAAAGTGGATGCGGCGTTCGAGTTCTTCACCAAGCTCGGCGTGCCGTACTGGTGCTTCCACGACATCGACCTGGCGCCGGACGCCGACGATGCCGGGCAGTACGAAAAGAACCTCAAGCACATGGTCGGCCTGGCCAGGGCGCGCCAGGACGCGACCGGGATGAAGCTGCTGTGGGGCACGGCCAATCTGTTCTCGCATCCGCGCTACATGAACGGTGCCGCGACCAATCCCGATTTCGCCGTGGTGGCGCGCGCCGCGGTGCAGGTGAAGGCGGCGCTGGAGGCGACGGTGGAACTGGGCGGCGAGCATTACGTGTTCTGGGGCGGCCGCGAAGGCTATGCCTCGCTGGTCAACACGCAGATGAAGCGCGAGCTCGAGCACTTCGCGCGCTTCCTCACCATGGCGCGCGACTACGGCCGCAGCATCGGCCTGAAGGGCAACTTCCTGATCGAGCCCAAGCCGATGGAGCCGATGAAGCACCAGTACGACTTCGACAGCGCGACGGTGGCGGGCTTCCTGAAGGCGCACGGCCTGGACAAGGATTTCAAGCTCAACATCGAGGCCAACCACGCCACGCTCTCCGGCCACACCTTCGAACACGACCTGCAGGTCGCGGCCGACCATGGCCTGCTCGGCAGCATCGACGCCAACCGCGGCAATGCGCAGAACGGCTGGGATACCGACCAGTTCCCCACCGACCTGTACGACACCGTCGGCGCCATGCTGGTGGTGCTGCGCCAGGGCGGGCTGGAGGGCGGCCTGAACTTCGACGCCAAGGTGCGCCGCGAATCGACCGACCTGGAGGATCTGTTCATCGCCCATATCGGCGGCATGGACGCCTTCGCCCGCGGATTGGAAGTGGCCCATGCGCTGCTCAACGAGTCGCCTTGGGAACAGTGGCGCCAGGAGCGCTACGCCAGCTTCGACAGCGGCGCCGGCAAGGAATTCGCGCGCGGCGCGCTCGGCCTCGCCGAGCTGGCGGCGCTGGGCGCGAAGGCCGGCGAGCCGCGGCAGATCAGCGGCCGGCAGGAGCGCTACGAGAACCTGATCAACCAGTACCTGCTGCGCTGAGCGCGGCGGCAAGGAGAGCGCCGTGACCGACACCCATTCCGCACGCCATACCGGCGCACTGCTGGCCGCACTCCTGCTCGCGCTTGCCGTGTGCGAGGGCGGCGTCCAGGCCGCGGCGCCCGCCCGCGCCGAGGCCAGCGCCTGGCCCAACGTGACCTGGCCGCTGCCCGAGGATCCCGCGCTGGAGAAGCGCCTCACCGACCTGATCGCCACCATGACGGTGGAGGAGAAGGTCGGCCAGCTGGTGCAGGGCGACATCGGCAGCCTCACACCGGAGGACGTACGCAAGTATCGCCTGGGGTCGATCCTGGCCGGCGGCAACTCCGATCCCGGCGGCCGCTACGACGCTGCGCCGGCCGAATGGCTGGCGCTGGCCGATGCGTTCTATGCGGCGTCGATGGATACGTCGCAGGGCGGCAAGGCGATTCCGGTGCTGTTCGGCATCGATGCGGTGCACGGGCAGAGCAACATCGTCGGCGCCACGCTGTTCCCGCACAACATCGGCCTGGGTGCGACCCGCAACCCGGCGCTGCTGCGCCGCATCGGCGAAATCACCGCGCTGGAGACCCGTGCCACCGGCATGGAGTGGACCTTCGCGCCGACCGTGGCGGTGCCGCAGGACGACCGCTGGGGGCGGACCTACGAGGGCTATTCCGAGTCGCCCGAGGTGGTGGCCAGCTATGCCGGTGCGATGGTCGAGGGACTGCAGGGCAAGGTGGGAACGCCGGCGTTCCTCGATGGCCGCCACGTGATCGCCTCGGTCAAGCACTTCCTGGGCGATGGCGGCACCACCGACGGCCGGGACCAGGGCGACACCAAAATCGACGAAGCCGAGCTGGTACGCATCCACGCCGCCGGCTATCCCCCGGCGATCGCCGCGGGCGCGCAGACCGCGATGGCCTCGTTCAACAGCGTCAACGGCGAAAAGATGCATGGCCACAAGGCGTACCTGACCGATGCGCTGAAGGGCCGCATGCACTTCGGCGGTTTCGTGGTCGGCGACTGGAACGGCCACGGACAGGTCAAGGGCTGCACGCCCACCGATTGCCCGGCCACCATCAACGCCGGCCTGGACATGGCCATGGCCTCGGACAGTTGGAAGGGCTTCTACACCACCACGCTGGCGGCGGCCAGGAACGGCACCATCTCCCCGCAACGCCTGGACGATGCGGTGCGCCGGATCCTGCGGGTCAAGATGCGGCTGGGCCTGTTCGAGGCGGGCAAGCCGTCGGCGCGCGCGGTCGGTGGCCAGTTCGCGCTGATCGGTGCGCCGGCGCATCGCGCAGTGGCGCGGCAGGCGGTGCGCGAGTCGCTGGTGCTGCTGAAGAACCAGGGCGGCGTGCTGCCGCTGACGCCGAAACAGCGCATCCTGGTGGCCGGCGACGGCGCCAACGACGTCGGCAAGCAAGCCGGCGGCTGGACGCTGAACTGGCAGGGCACCGGCACCACCCGCAAGGACTTCCCGAACGCGGACACCATCTACGAGGGCTTCGCGCAGCAGGCCAAGGCCGCGGGCGGCGAGGCCGTGCTTTCGGTCGACGGCAAGTACACGACGAAGCCGGACGTGGCCGTTGTGGTGTTCGGAGAAAACCCGTATGCGGAGTTCCAGGGCGATCGGCCGACCCTGGCCTACAAGCCGGGCGACGACACCGACCTGGCGTTGATCAAGCGGCTCAAGGCCGATGGCATTCCCGTGGTCGCGGTGTTCCTCAGCGGACGCCCGCTGTGGGTCAACCGCGAACTCAATGCCGCCGATGCCTTCGTGGCGGCGTGGCTGCCGGGCTCGGAAGGCGCCGGCATCGCCGATGTGCTGCTGCGCAGCCCGCAGGGCGGCGTGCAGCACGACTTCAAGGGCAAGCTGAGCTTCAGCTGGCCGCGCACGGCCACGCAATACGCCAACAACGTGGGGCAGAAGCACTACGACCCGCTGTTCGCCTTCGGCTACGGCCTGCGCTATGCCGACAACGGCGATCTTGCCAAGCTCTCGGAGGTGTCCGGCCTCACCGGCAACGAAGGCGCGGCCGGGGTGTTCTTCGCCCGCGGCGCGGCCGGCCCGGGCATGGCCTTGCGCCTGGAAGGCAGCACCGGACAGGGCGTGACCGTCACCCGCGTGCCGGAATCGCTCGACGGCGCGCTGTTGAAAGTCACCGGCGTGGATCACCTGGCGCAGGAAGATGGCCGCCGCCTCGCCTGGTCGGGCGGGCGCGAAGCGGTGGTCGCGCTGCAGTCGCATACGCCGCTGGACCTGCAGCGCGAGAGCAACGGCGACCTGATGCTGGTGACCACGCTGCGGGTGGACACCGCACCGCAGGGCCAGGCGTGGCTGGCGGTCGGCTGCGGCAGCGGCTGCACGGCGCGGGTGGCGATCGGGCCGACGCTGGCAGCCCTGCCGGTGGGCCAGTGGACGCGCGTGGGCGTGCCGCTCAAGTGCCTGGCCGCGGCCGGCGCGGATCTGGGCAAGCTGGATCGCCCCTGGGCGGTGGCGACGGCGGGCACGATGACGCTCTCGGTGTCGCAGGTCGCGCTCGGCGCGTTGAACGAAGCGGAGACGACCGTCGCATGCCCGAGCGCGTGAGCCCGCGTCCTGCGCTAGCGCCCCTTGGGCGGACTGGCGACCGAACCGCGCAGCACCAGCCGGTGCTGGACCACGTGGTCGCTGGACACGCGCGCGTCGTCGCGCTTGTGGCGGATGCTGCGCAGCAGGATGTCGATGGCGGCATCGGCCATCGAGGCGATCGGTTGATGGATGGTGGTGAGTTCCGGCCACACGGTGGTGGCGGCCGAGGTGTCGTCGAAGCCCACCACCGACAGGTCGCGGGGTACCTCCAGGCCGCGCCGGTGCGCGACCGAGATCGCCGCCGCGCCCATGTCGTCGTTGCTGGCGAAGATCGCGGTCGGCGGCCGCCGCTGCGACAACAGTTTCTCGGCGGCGGCCAGCCCGGAGCGGTAGGTGTAGTCCCCCTGCTGGACCAGGCCGGGTTCGACCTGCAGCCCGGCGTCCTGCAGGGCGGTGACGAAGCCCTCGTAGCGCCGCGCGCTGGCGCTGAGATCCTGGCGGCCGCGGATGAAGCCGATGCGCCGGTGGCCCTGCCGGATCAGGTGCTCGGCCATCTCCTTGCCCGCATGGAAGTCGTCGATGCGCACGCAGGAGATCGCGTCGCTGAGCCGCCCCGCGGCGATCGCGACCACCGGGATGCCGGCCTTGACCAGCTCGGTCACCGCCGCCTGCGACTCGCACAAGGGCGGCGGCAGGATGACGCCGTCCACGCGCCCGCCCAGGGCCCGCGCGGCCTTGCGCTCGGCGTCGGGGTCCAGGTCCTCCCAGTAGTGGATGACCAACTGGATGGCGGCGTTGGAGGCGACGCGCAGCAAGCCGACCAGCAGCTCGCGCAGGTAGGCGCCGCTGGGGTTGGTGTAGATCAGGGCGATGCGCGTGTGCTGCGCGGCGGCCAGCGAACTGGCGGCCAGGTTGGGCGTATAGCCCAGCTCGCGCACCGCGCGCAGCACGCGCTCGCGGGTGGCATCGCGCACCTTGCCCTGGTTGATCGCGCGCGAGACGGTCATCGGCGAGACCCCGGCCAGGGCGGCGACCTCGTCGATCGTCACCCCGCTGGTCTTGCGGCGGACCGCTTTCTTCGGCTTGTCCAAAACGCGTTCCCTTTGCTCTTCTTGACGCTGCCGCGCCGCGGGCACGCCGTCAGCTTACAAGGTTTGCTGGCGGCGCTTGGGCGCCGTATCCATGTCATTTGGTGTCACCGGATGGCGTGCGTTGCCATAGCACTGATGGTCTGCGCGGGCAGCGTGCGCGCGGAAGATGGCGCTGCGCTGTGGATGCGTTATGTGCCCTCGCAAGGCACCGCGCGCGCGGCGGACGCGCGCGTGCGCCTGGACGAGGTCGTGGCGCCGGAAGGGACCCCTACGCAGCGTGTGGCGCGCGATGAGCTGGTGCGTGGCTTCACCGGCCTGCTGGGGCGCGCGCCGGCGCTGCAGGCGGCGGCGACCGGCGACCACGCCGTGGTGCTGGGCACGCCGCAGTCGTCGCCGGCGCTTGCGCCGTTCCGCGAAGAGATCGCGTCGCTGGGCGAGGAGGGCTACCTGCTCAAGCGCGCCCGCATCGATGGGCATGCGGTGTTGCTGGTGGTCGCGCGCCGGGACATCGGCGTGCTGTACGGGGTGTTCCATCTGCTTCGGCTGCTGCAGACCGGCGCGTCGCTGGACACGCTGGAGGTGCGCGAGTCGCCACGGCTCCAACTGCGCGTGCTCGACCATTGGGACGACCTGGACGGCCATGTCGAGCGCGGCTATGCGGGCCGCTCCTTGTGGGACTGGCAAAGCCTGCCGGAGTGGCGCGACCCGCGTTACACCGACTACGCGCGCGCCAATGCCTCGATCGGCATCAACGGCACGGTGCTGAACAACGTCAACGCCAACGCGCAGAGCCTGGCGCCGGCCTACCTCGACAAGGCCGCGGCGCTGGCGGACGTGTTCCGGCCCTACGGCATCCGCGTGTACCTGAGCGCGCGTTTCAGCGCACCCATCGAGCTGGGCGGGTTGAAGACCGCCGACCCGCACGACCCGGCCGTGCAGCGCTGGTGGCGCGACAAGGCCGACGAGATCTATGCGCGCATTCCGGATTTCGGCGGCTTCCTGGTCAAGGCGAATTCGGAAGGGCAGCCCGGCCCGCAGGACTATGGCCGTTCGCATGCCGACGGCGCCAACCTGCTGGCCGATGCGCTGGCGCCGCACGGCGGCGTGGTGATGTGGCGGGCCTTCGTCTACGCCCACGACGTGCCGGTGGATCGCGCCATGCAGGCGTACACCGAGTTCGCCGGCCTGGACGGCGCCTTCCGCCCGAACGTGATCGTGCAGGTCAAGAACGGCCCCATCGACTTCCAGCCGCGGGAGCCCTTCCATCCGCTGTTCGGCGCCATGCCGCGCACGCCGCTGATGCTGGAGTTGCAGATCACCAAGGAGTATCTCGGCTTCGCCACGCACCTGGTGTACCTGGGGCCGCTGTACGAGGACGTGCTGCAGTCCGACACCCACGCCCGCGGCGCGGGTTCCACCGTGGCGGACGTGGTGGATGGATCGCTGGAAGGCCACGCCCTGACCGGCATCGCCGGCGTCGCCAACATCGGCAACGACCGCACCTGGAGCGGCTCGCACTTCGATCAGGCCAACTGGTACGTGTTCGGCCGTCTCGCCTGGAATCCGCACCAATCCGCCCGCGCCATCGCCGCGGAATGGGCGGCGATGACGTTCTCGCCGGCGCCCGAGGTGGTGCAGCCCATCGTCGGGATGATGATGGGCTCGCGCGAGGCGGCGGTGAACTACATGACCCCGCTGGGCCTGCACCACCTGATGGCGCGCGGCCACCACTACGGCCCCGGCCCCTGGGTGGACGGCGGCCCGCGCGCGGACTGGACGTCGGTGTACTACCACCGTGCCGACCGCGATGGCATCGGTTTCGATCGCACTGCGCGCGGCAGCAATGCGGTGAGCCAGTACGCGCCCGAGGTGGCGGCCGTGTATGGCGACCTGGCGCGGGTGCCCGAGCCGTTGCTGCTGTGGTTCCACCACGTGCCGTGGGACCACCGCATGGCCTCCGGAAGGCCATTGTGGGACGAACTGGTCGGGCGCTATACGCAGGGCGTGCGCCAGGTGCAGGCCATGCAGGCCACCTGGGACGGCCTGCGCGGCAAGGTGGATGCCGAGCGGCATGCGCAGGTGGCGGCCTTCCTGCGCATCCAGCTGCGCGAGGCGCAGTGGTGGCGCGATGCCAGCGTGGCGTACTTCCAGTCGGTGAGCGGGCGGCCATTGCCCGCAGGCGAAACCGCGCCGCCGCACCCGTTGGCCTGGTACCAGGCCCAGCAGTTTCCCTCCGCACCCGGAGATGGACGATGAAACCGACAACGTGGAGCGGCCGGCTGCTGGCGATGGCCTTGGTGTGCTGCGCAATCCCCTGCATGGCGCAGCACGCGGCACCGCCGCTGTTGCATCCGCTGTTCCAGGATCACGCCGTGCTGCAGCGCGACCGGCCGATGCCGGTCTGGGGGCACGCCGCGCCGGGTGCCACGGTGTCGGTGACCTTCGCCCGGCAGTCGGTCAGCGCACGCGCCGATGCCGACGGCCGCTGGCGTGCCACGCTCAAGCCCATCGCCGCCGGTGGGCCTTACGACATGACGGTGCGCGCGGGACGGGATCGCCAGGTCCTGCGCGATGTGCTGATCGGCGATGTCTGGCTGTGCTCCGGGCAATCGAACATGGAGCTGCCGGTGTGGCGCGCGCTGGATGCGAGCCGCGAACTGGCCGCGGCCACGCAGCCGAGCATCCGCCTGTTCGCCGTGCCCAAGGCCGCGGCGGTCACGCCGCAGGAGGCGTTCGCGGCTGCGGTGGCGTGGCAGCCCGCATCGCCGCAGACGGTGCGGGAGTTTTCCGCCGCCTGCTTCTACTTCGCGCGCGAACTGCAGAAGACGGTCAAGGTGCCGATGGGGCTGATCCAGGCGGCCTGGGGCGGTGCGCGGATCGAGGCCTGGACCAGCGCTGGCGCGCTGCGTGCGCAGGGCGGCATGGACGCGGCGCTGGACGTGCTGGCGCTGTACGCCACCGACCCCGTGGCCGCGAGTGCGCGCTGGGGCCGGCACTGGCAGCAGTGGTGGAGCACACGCGCCGGCGCCAAGCCGGGCGATACGCCATGGCAACCCGGCGCTGGCCGCACCGGATGGCAGGATGCACCGGCGGCGCTCGGGCCATGGGAGCGCTGGGGCGTGCCGGCGCTGGCCGACTACAACGGCATGGTCTGGTACCGCACGCAGGTCACCCTCACCGCCGCGCAGGCGGCGCAAGGCGCTCGGCTGGTGCTGGGGCCGGTCGACGAGACGGACATGACCTGGGTGAACGGCGTGGCCGTGGGCAGCCAGAACGCGCCGAGCGATCCGCGCCGGTATGCGCTTGCGCCCGGCCTGTTGAAGGCGGGCCGCAATACGGTGGTCGTCAATGTGCTGGACACCTACGGCGAGGGTGGGCTGGCAGGCCCCGCAAGCGCCCAGGCCGTGGAGCTGGACGATGGCACGCGGATCGTGCTGGACGCGCCGTGGCAGTACCGCGTCGCGCCCGATCCGCAGTCACCGCCGCTGGCGCCGTGGCATGCGGCCTCCGGCATGTCGACGCTGTACAACGGCATGATCGCGCCGCTCGGGGCGTACGGCCTGCGCGGAATGCTGTGGTACCAGGGCGAATCCAATACCGGCGACGATGCGGCCTACGCGACGCGGCTGCGTGGTTTGCGCGATGACTGGCGCCGGCAGTTCGGCACGGCGCTGCCGTTGCTGGTGGTGCAACTGGCCGGCTACGGTCGTCCGCCGCAGGCGCCGACGGAGAGCGGCTGGGCGCAGGTGCGCGAGGCGCAGCGGCGCGTGGCGGCAGAAGATCCGCACAGCGGACTCGCAGTGGCCATCGACATCGGCGATGCCTACGACATCCATCCGCCGAACAAGCAGGAACTGGGGCGACGCCTGGCACAGGCGGCACGCCATGTGGTCTATGGCGAACGCGCGCTGGCCCCGTCCGGTCCAACGCCACGCGCTGCATCGCGCACGCAGGGCACGGTGCGGATCGCATTCGACGACGTCGTCGGCGCCTTGGTCACGACCGGTGCGAACGGTCCCATCGGCTTCGAACTCTGCGATGCGCAGGCGCAGCACTGTACGTATGCAGACGCCGCCCTGGACGGGCGCACCGTGGTCCTGCGCAGCCCGCAGGCCGCAACCGCTGCGCGCATCCGCTACTGCTGGGCCGACGGCCCGGTCTGCACGCTGGGCGACGGCTCCGGCGCGCCGGCGGGACCGTTCGAACTCTCCCTTCCTGCAGAGGTTCCCTGATGCGTGCGCTGCTTGCCATGGCCTTCCTGCTGCTGTCCGCGGCGCTGCAGCCCCTGCGGGCCGCGCCCGCGCCGCCGGTCTACTTCGACTGGTTCGACTACGCCGGGCGCGACGCGGCCTTCGAGGCGCCGCTGCCCGCCGGGCATTACCGCAACCCGATCCTGGCCGGCTTCCATGCCGACCCCAGCATCGTCCGCGCGAACGGGCGGTTCTACCTGGTCAATTCCAGCTTCACCTACTTCCCCGGCATCCCGGTGTTCGAGAGCGCCGACCTGGTGCACTGGACGCAGATCGGCAACGTGATCGACCGGCCGACGCAGCTGGACTTCGATGGCCTGAGCGTGTCGCGCGGCATCTTCGCACCGGCCATCGCCTACCACGACGGCGTGTTCTACGTGGTCACCACCGCCGTGGACAGCGGCGGCAACTTCATCGCCACCGCGCGCGATCCCGCCGGCCCCTGGTCGGACCCGCACTGGCTGCCGGGCATCGGCGGCATCGACCCGTCCTTGTTCTTCGATGCAGACGGCCGCGTCTACCTGCTCAACAACGACGTGCCGCCCGGCCCGGCGCGCTACGACGGCCACCGCGCGATCTGGATGCAGCAACTCGACCTGGCGACCTTCACCCCGGTAGGGCCGCGCAAGGTGCTGATCGATGGCGGCGTGGAGCCGGCGAAGAACCCGATCTGGATCGAGGGGCCGCACCTGTATCGACGCGACGGCTGGTACTACCTCTCCGACGCCGAGGGCGGCACCGGGCCGCAGCACTCGCAGGTGGTGCTGCGCAGCCGCGACGTGTGGGGGCCTTACCTGCCGTACGCGGGCAATCCCATCCTCACCCAGCGCGACCTGCCCGACGCTCGGGCGCTGCCCATCGCCAATGCCGGGCATGCGGATCTGGTGGAGGGGCCGGACGGCTCGTGGTGGGCGGTGTTCCTGGCCAGCCGCACCTACGACGTGCGCCACTACAACACCGGGCGCGAGACTTATCTGCTGCCGGTGCAGTGGCGCGACGGCTGGCCGGTGATCCTGCCGGCCGGGCAGGCCATCCCGTATGCGGTCAAGGCGCCGTCGTGGATGCAGGGCGCGGCGTCGCAGGCGCCGTCCACCGGCAACTTCGCCGAACGCGACGACTTCGACGCACCGACGCTCGGCCGCGGCTGGTTGCGCGTGCGCGTGCCCAAGCAGGACTGGGCGGATCTGCGTACGCGTCCGGGCAGCCTGGCCGTGCATCCGCTGCCGGAGAACCTGGACACCTTGCGCAATCCCGCGTTCCTGGGGCGCCGCCAGCAACATCTGCGGTTCGCGGCCAGCACCGCACTGACGCGGCCGGCGACGGGCGTGGCGGCGGGGCTTGCGGCGTTCCAGAACGAGGACTGGTGGTACTTCCTCGGCGTGCGCCGTGTGGGCGGCGGTCGCGTGGAGGTGTTCCTCGAAGCGCGCGAAGGCAAGGGCGCGACCAGGACCATCGCGACCCGCGAGGTGGACGCGCCCGGCGCGCTACGCCTGAAGATCGCCGGCGACAACGGCACGTATGCGTTCGCGTTCGACACCGGTGTGGGGCAAGGCTGGCAGACCCTCGCCGACGACGTCGACGGGACGGTGTTGAGTACCGATCGCGCAGGCGGCTTCGTGGGCGCCCTGCTCGGTCCATTCGCGCGCGACGAGCGCACCTCCAGGAGCAAATGATGACGCGCAGACCCTCCCTTCCGACCGGTCGCCGTGGCCGCCTGTTCCGTGCGCTGGCCCTTTGCGCCGCCGCCACGCTGGCCAGCGCCGTCCACGCCGAGGACAGCAAGCCGTGGCAAGACACCTCGGCCAGCTTCGAGGACCGGGCGGCCGCGCTGGTCGCGCAGATGACCCTGGAGGAGAAAGCGGCACAGATGCAGAACGCCGCGCCGGCGATCGAACGCCTGGGCGTGCCGGCCTACGACTGGTGGAACGAGGCGCTGCACGGCGTGGCGCGGGCCGGGCAGGCCACCGTGTTTCCGCAGGCCATCGGCCTGGCCGCCACCTTCGACGTGCCGTTGATGGGGCAGGTGGCCACCACCATCAGCGACGAGGCGCGCGCCAAGCACCACCAGTTCCTCCGCGAGGGCGCGCACGGCCGTTATCAGGGGCTGACCTTCTGGTCGCCGAACATCAACATCTTCCGCGACCCGCGCTGGGGCCGCGGCCAGGAAACCTACGGCGAGGATCCCTACCTCACCGCGCGCATGGGGGTGGCCTTCGTGCACGGACTGCAGGGCGACGATCCGGTGTACCGCAAGCTCGACGCCACCGCCAAGCACTTCGCCGTGCACAGCGGCCCGGAGGCCGACCGCCACCACTTCGATGCGCGCCCCAGCAAGCGCGACCTCTACGACACCTATCTGCCGGCGTTCGAGGCGCTGGTGAAGGAGGGGCAGGTGGACGCGGTGATGGGGGCCTACAACCGGGTGTACGGCGAGTCCGCCAGCGCCAGCCGGTTCCTGTTGCGCGACGTGCTGCGCCGCGACTGGGGCTTCAAGGGGTATGTGGTGTCGGACTGCTGGGCCATCGTCGACATCTGGAAGCATCACCACCTCGCGCCCAGCCGCGAGGCGGCCTCCGCGCTGGCGGTCAAGAACGGCACCGAACTGGAGTGCGGCCAGGAGTACGCCACGCTGCCGGCGGCGGTGCGCCAGGGGCTGATCGGCGAAGCGGAGATCGACGACGCGGTGACACGCCTGTTCACCGCGCGGATGCGGCTGGGCATGTTCGATCCGCCCGAACGCGTGCGCTGGGCGCGGATCCCCGCCTCGGTGAACCAGGCGCCCGCGCACGATGCGCTGGCCTTGCAGGCCGCGCAGGAATCGCTGGTGCTGCTGAAGAACGACGGCGTGCTGCCGCTGTCGCGCGAGCTCAAGCGCATCGCCGTGGTCGGCCCGACCGCCGACGACACCATGGCCCTGCTCGGCAACTACTTCGGCACCCCGGCGGCGCCGGTCACCATCCTGCAAGGCATCCGCGATGCGGCCAAGGGCATCGAGGTGCGCTATGCGCGCGGCGTGGATCTGGTCGAAGGGCGCGACGATCCGAGCGCCACGCCGCTGATCGAGCCGACGTATCTGCGGCCCTCGGCGGACTCGCCGGAACGCGGCCTGCGCGGCGAATACTTCCGCACGCCCGATCTGTCGGGGACGCCGGCGCTGGTCCGCACCGATGCCCAGATCGGCTTCCGCTGGGACCGCGGTTCGCCGACGGACAACCTGCTGGCCCGCGGCGAGGCGGGGCCGGGGCAGGGCATTCCCAACGATCATTTCAGCATCCGCTGGAGCGGCCAACTGCTGCCGCCGGTATCGGGCCGCTACCGGATCGAGGCGGCCGCCGACGACGGCTTCCGCCTCTACGTGGACGGCAAACTCGTGCTGGATCACTGGACCGACAGCGACCGCATGCGCGCCGACGGTGTGGACCTGGAGTTGCAGGCGGGCCGCGCCTATGCGGTGAAGCTGGAGTACTACGACGCCGAGCGCGACGCGGGCGTGCGCCTGGGCTGGCGCATGCCCTACGCCAAGCCGCCGTTCGAGGAGGCGCTCGATGCCGCGCGCAACGCGGACGTGGTGGTGTTCGTCGGCGGCCTGACCGGCGACGTCGAGGGCGAAGAAATGAAAGTCGACTATCCGGGCTTCGCCGGCGGCGACCGCACCGACCTGCGCCTGCCCGCACCGCAGCGCACTCTGCTGGAAGCGCTGCACGCCACTGGCAAGCCGGTGGTGATGGTGCTGACCGGCGGCTCGGCAATGGCGGTGGAATGGGCGCAGGCGCATCTGCCGGCGATCCTGATGAGCTGGTATCCGGGGCAGCGCGGCGGCACCGCCGTGGGCCAGGCGCTGTTCGGCGAGGTCAATCCCGCGGGGCGCCTGCCGGTGACGTTCTACCGGGCGGACCAGGCGCTGCCAGCGTTCGACGATTACGCGATGGAAGGCCGCACTTACCGCTACTTCCGCGGCATCCCGCTGTATCCGTTCGGCCACGGGCTGTCGTATACGCGGTTCGACTACGCCAAGCTGCGCCTGGACGCGCCGCGTATCGCCGACGATGGACGCCTCACGGTGCAGGTGGAGGTGGCCAACACCGGCAAGCGCGCCGGCGACGAAGTCGCGCAGCTGTACGTGCGGCGGCTGGCGGCCGCGCCCGGCGATGCGCAGCAGGCGCTGCGTGGCTTCCAGCGTGTGCACCTCGCCCCTGGCGAGCGGCGGACCCTGACCTTCGAACTGGACGCGCAACAGGCGCTGCGTCAGTACGACGATGCGCGCGGCCGCTATGTCGTGCCGGCGGGCAGCTACGAGGTCCGGATCGGCGGTTCCAGCGCCGACGCCCGCGTGCGTGGCCGCTTCACCGTGGAGACGCGCCGTGACTGAGCCCCGCAGTGCGGAGACCCCCGTGCACGTGCTGACGGTGCGGGAAAAGCTGGGCTACAGCCTGGGCGACCTGGCAGCGAACCTGATCTTCCAGACGCTGATCACCTACCTGGCGTTCTTCTACACCGACGTGTACCGATTGCCGGCCGCCACGGCGGCGACGATCATCTTCGTCATCGGCCTGCTGGGCGCGTTCGTGTTCACCCCGCTGATCGGCATCGCCGCCGACCGCACGGCGAGCCGCTGGGGCAAGTTCCGGCCCTGGATCCTGTGGACGGCGATCCCGTTCGGCGTGCTGTCGCTGCTGGCCTTCAGTACCCCGGAGCTGGGCGCGCGCGGCAAGGTGCTGTACGCCCTGACCACCTATGGTCTGCTGATGCTGGTGTACGCGGCCAACAACCTGCCGTACTCGGCCCTCAGCGGGGTGCTGACCGGCAACATGGCCCAGCGCAACAGCCTGTCGGCCTACCGCTTCGTGGCGGTGATGATCGCGCAGTTCATCATCCAGGTGCTGCTGTTGCCGCTGGTGCTGATCCTGGGCGACGGCGACAACGTGCGCGGCTTCGAGCGCCTGATGACGGTGTTCGCGGTGGTAGGCACGCTGTTCTTCCTGATCACCTTCGCCACCACCCGCGAGCGCATCGTGCCGGCCAAGGAACAGAGCGCCGGCGTGCTGCAGGATCTGTCCGACCTGCTGCACAACCGGCCATGGAAGGTGATGCTGGCGCTGACGGTGCTGGTCTTCGTCAACCTGGCGCTGAAGGGCGGCACCTATATCTACTATTTCCAGTATTACCTGAGCGAGGCGGCGCTGGCGGGCTTTCTCGACGCCTCCGGCTTCAATGGCTTCATCGGCGGAGTCAATGCGCTGCTCGCCGGATGGGGCCTGTCCGGTTTCACTTGGCCGCAGGATCCGGCGACCTCGGCATTCAGCCTGTTCAATGCCTGCGGCATCCTGTGCATGATCCTGGGCATCGGCTTCTCCCGGCGCCTGGCCGACCGCTTCGGCAAGCGCGATGCCTTCGGCGGCGCGCTGCTGGCCTCCACCGTGTTCCTGCTGGCGTTCTACGTGTTTCCGCCCACGGCGATCGGCGTGGCCTTCGGCGCCTTCATGCTGCACGGCTTCTGCTACGGCATCACCATCCCGCTGCTTTGGGCGATGATCGCCGACGTCGCCGACTACTCCGAATGGAAGAACCATCGCCGCGCCACCGCGATCATCTTCTCGGCGATGCTGTGCGGGCTGAAGATCGGGCTCAGCATCGGCGGCGCGCTGGTCGCCGGCATCCTCGCGCACCACGGCTACCAGGCGGGCGCGCCGCAGCAGCCGCAGGATGTGGTGGACGGCATTCGCCTGACCGTGAGCGTCTATAGCGCCCTCCCGTTTCTGGTCGCGGTGGCGCTGCTGTTCTTCTATCGGATCGACAAACGCATGGAACGTCGCATCGAACACGAGCTGCAGGCGCGTCGGCAGGGGGCCGACCCGAGTGAACGCAGCGACCTGGACCATCTCGCGGCGCACGCCATCGCGCAGCCGCTGGTCACCCACATTTACACGGCCGATCCATCGGCGCACGTATTCGAGGGACGCCTGTACATCTATCCGTCCCACGACATCGACAGCGGCGCGCCGTTCGACGACGACGGCGGTCACTTCGGCATGGAGGACTACCACGTGCTGCGCATGGACACGCCCGACGGCGCCGCCACCGATTGCGGCGTGGCCCTGCACGTGCGCGACGTGCCCTGGGCCAGCCGGCAGATGTGGGCGCCGGATGCGGCGACCCGCGACGGCCGCTACTACCTGTACTTCCCGGCCAAGGACGCGCAGGGCCTGTTCCGCATCGGCGTGGCGGTGGCCGGCCGCCCGGAGGGCCCGTTCGCCGCCGAGCCCGAGCCGATCGCGGGAACCTATTCGATCGACCCTGCCGTGTTCGAGGACGACGACGGGGCGCACTACCTCTGCTTCGGCGGCATCTGGGGCGGCCAGCTGCAGAAATATCGCGACGACCGCTTCGATGCGACGTACGCCGAGCCTGTCGGCGACGAACCGGCGCTGGGGCCGCGGATCGCCAGGCTGGACCCCGACATGACGCAGCTGGCGGAGCGCACACGCGAAATCGTCATCCTCGACGAACACGGCCAGCCGTTGCGCGCCGACGACCACGCGCGCCGCTTCTTCGAGGGGCCGTGGCTGCACAAGGACCAGGGCCGCTACTACCTGTCGTACTCCACCGGCAACACGCACCTGCTGTGCTACGCCATCGGCGACAGCCCGTATGGACCGTTCACGTATCGCGGCGTGCTGCTCAAGCCGGTGGTGGGCTGGACCACGCACCACTCCATCTGCAGGTTTGAAGGCCGGTGGTACCTGTTCTATCACGATGCCCTGTTGTCCGGCGGCGTGACCCACCTGCGCTCGGTCAAGTGCACGCCGCTGCACATCGAGGCGGATGGCAGCATCCGCACGGTCGATCCCTATGGCGGATGAGAGGCCGCTGCCCAGGGACTGCACACGCGCTGGCCGTGGCAAGGCGGTCGCCTGTCCCTTGTAGGAGCGGCTTCAGCCGCGACAGGCCTTCACGGTAACGCCTGTCGCGGCTGAAGCCGCTCCTACGCGTGCATTGTCGATCGTGATTGAAGACCTGCTCCAGTCACGGACGGAAGCTGGAGAATCGGCCTTCGTGTCCGCCAGCGCAGCCAGGTGCCGCTCTTCGCCGCATGGCGCAGCGCGCCTGGCGCCACGCGCGGCGCAGCACCATCCCTACACCGACCGCGGCAACAACTCCAACCCCTGGATCTCGCGAATCCCCAACCCAGGCGCTTCGCCAATCCGGATCTGCGCTTCGTCGAACTGCACCCCGCCCACCACCGGGTCGAAGGCTCCCAGCGACGGTCCGTCCAGGTCGACCTTGGTGATGACGTCCGCGCGCGCCACCGCCAGGTGTGCCGCCGCCGCCACGCCGATGCTCGATTCGAGCATGCAGCCGATCATGCACGGCACCCCATACACCGCGGCGATGTCGGCGATGCGCAGCGCGTTGGACAGGCCGCCGGCCTTGATCAGCTTGATGTTGACGATGTCCGCCGCGCGCCGCTGCAGCAGCGCGATCGCCTGCGCCGGCGAGAACACGCTCTCGTCGGCCATCACCGGGGTCTGCACGCGCTCGGTCACGTACTGCAGGCCATCGACGTCGCCGGCCTTGACCGGCTGTTCCAGCAGTTCCAGGGTCACCCCGGCACGCTCCAGCGCGTGCATCGCCTGCACCGCCTGCTTGGGCGTCCAGCCCTGGTTGGCGTCCAGCCGCAGCTGCGCGCGATCGCCGACCGCGGCATGGATCGCCTTGACCCGTGCGATGTCCTCGGCGAGATCGGTGCCGATCTTGATCTTCAGCGCCACGAACCCGCGCGCCAGTGCCGACAGCGCATCGGCCACCATCGTGTCCACTGCATTCACGCTGATGGTGAGGTCGGTGGTCAGCTGCGGCGTGCCACCGCCAAGCAGCTGGTACAGCGGCGCACCATGCTGCTGCGCCCACAGGTCGTGCACGGCGATCTCCAGCGCCGCCTTGGCGCTGCTGTTGTGTTCCAGCGCGCCCTGGATCAGGCCGCGCAGGCGCTGCAGGTCGGCCATGTCCTCGCCGATCAGGCGCGGCGCCAGGCAGCGTTCGATCGCGGCGATGATCGCTCCGTGGGTATCGCCGGTGATGGGCGGGGTCGCCGGTGCGCTGCCATGGCCGATCCGGCCGTCGTCGGTGTGGACCATGACCACCACGTCCTCGATCGCCTGCACGGTGCGCAGCGCGGTCTTGAACGGGGTCTTCAGCGGCACGCGCAGCATGCCCAGGCGGATCTCGGTGATCTTCATTCGGTGGTCGGTGCGCGCAGGCGCTGGATGCGGGTGATGCGGTCGATGAAGGGCGTGCCGTCGCCGAGCAGCAGCGGCTCCAGCGGGGTCACCGACACGCCGTTGAGGCGCACGCGCTGCAACCGGCCAGCGGCGTCGCGGTAGCTGGCGCCGGCCACGTCATGGATCACCCAGGTCTGGCCATCCTCGTGACCGATCACCAGCATCACGTGGCCGGGGATGTAGACCAGGTCGCCGACGCGCAGTTGCGCCAGCGCCTGTTGCCGCTGCGGCAGCGGGTCGCTGGCGGTGTAGGGCACCGACGCCAGTGCCGGACTGCGCGCCTGGTCGCCGGTGTTGCGCGGCAGCTCGATGCCGAGGCTGCGGTGGAGGTCGACCACGAAGCCGCTGCAGTCGCGCGCGTCGTAGCTGTTGCCCCAGCCATAGCGCTCGCCGAGGAACTTGAACGCCTGCTGCAGCAGCATCTGCGGCGTGGCCGGCAGCGGCGCCTCGGCGACGTCGGCGCTGCGCGGCACCAGTGCGGGCGCCAGTTGCAGCCGTCCGTCGCGGTCGCGCAGCGGCAGTTGCACCACGTAGGCGGCCAGCGGCGACTGGCCGTTGATCGCCTGCAGCGGCGGCCAGTCGCGCAGCAGCGGCAGCGCGCTGCCCATGTCCAGCGCCACCTGCGAGGCTGCCGGCAGCTCCGGGGTGAACACGGTAGCCGCGCGCGCGCCGGTGACCAGCAGTCGCGGCGTACGTTGCGCGTACGCCAGTACGCCGGCGCGGTCGCTCTCGGCGATGCGGTCGCGGGCGATCCAGGCGGCGTAGTTGTTGGCCAGCACGAACAGCCACTGGCCATCGGCGCTGGCATGCAGGATCGCCACCGGGCTGCCCGGATACAGCGCCGATTCCTGGAAGCGGTCGATGTCGCGATCGTCGCGGTCGCTGAACACACGGTCGGCGGTCGGGAAGCGCCGTAGGTCGGCGCGTTGCACCACCAATGCATAGCGCGGCTGCACCTGCGCCGGCAGCGCGTCCAGCGCCAGCGCGCGCTGCAGCGCCTGCAGGCGCGCGGCATCGAGTGTGGCGCCCTGGGCGTCGGAGAGCGTGCGCGTCGGCGGTGCCGACAACGCCAGGATCTGCGTGCGCACCTGCGCGCCGGGAACTTGCGCCGGCAGTGCGGCCAGGTCGTGCATCGACGGATCGTCGCGCAGCAGCCGGGCATTGAACGCGGCGCGCTGCGACGCCTGCAGCAACGGCGGCGATGCCGCCGGCAGCCGTGCGATCCAGTGCGCGGCCTGCAACTGCGCCGGCTGTGCCTGCAGCGGCATGGCGTCGGTGGCGCGTGCTGGTGCGATGCCGCCGCTCGCCGCCACGGCGAGCAACAGGCACAGGCCGCGCATCGTGATCATGGCATCCCGCTGTCTGGAAAGAAGGCCGGCGCGTGCTGCGCGCCGACGCCAGGATCTTCGATTCCCGGTTTTTTCCTGTCAAGGCGCTGCGTTGACAGGTTTTGCAAGCGCGTGTTACATCCAACTGCACAGGGGAAGCGTGGCGATGGCGCAGGGGAACGTGCAGGCACTCGCACGGCAGCGCCGCGTCCACTCGGCAAGATGCAGCAACCCGCAACACGATGGCCGCGTGCCGTGCACGTGTCATCGCCGTGTGCGTGGACGCCAGGGACAGGCGCTCGTCGGTAGCCGCGCCCGCGGCGTTCGCGCCATCCACCCGCGCCATGCAGGAGAGCCGCGTGCCCATGCGAATCGTTCGTCGTCCTTCTCCCTTGCGACCCGTACGCGTGGCGCTGGCCGCGCTGACGACGCTGGCCGCGGCCTCGCCGGCAGCGGCTGCGGCGCAGGAACAGGCGGCGACGCCACGCGATCTCGACGCGGTGCTGGTCACCGGCTCGCGCATCGCCCGCGCGCAGGTCGAAGGCCCGGCGCCGGTCACCGTCATCACCGCCGAGGACATCCGCAAGCAGGGCTTCGGCACGGTATGGGAATCGCTGGGCACGCTGACCCAGTTCAGCGGCAGCACCTTCAACGAAAGCGACCAGACCGGCAGTTCGCCCAACGGCCAGTACCTCAACCTGCGCGGGCTCGGGCCGGGCTATCAGCTGATTCTGCTCAACGGCAAGCGCATGGCCGACTACCCGCAACCCTACGGCGCCAACGGCACCGCAGTCAGCCTCGGCAGCATTCCGGCGGCGGCGGTGGAGCGCATCGAGGTGATGAGCGGCGGCGCCTCGGCCATCTATGGCTCCGACGCGGTGGCCGGCGTGGTCAACATCATCACCAAGCGCGATTTCCAGGGCGACAGCCTGCGCGTGCGCGCCGGCACCACCACCCGCGGCGGCGGCGATACCGGGCAACTGCAGTGGACCGGCGGGCGCCGCGGCGACGGCTGGAGTTTTACCTACGCCTTCGAGCGGCTGGATCGCGAACCCATCGTCGCCCGCCAGCGCGGCTTCATGGATTCCTACGACGACCATCCGGACAACAAGGCCGACCCCGGCTCGCCCAACGTGTCCATCTCCGGCGTGTACCTGCGCCGCGGCAACACCTATCTGTGGCCGCAGGCGGGCACGCTTTCGACCTCGCCGCAGGCGCTGGCCGCGGCCTGCGCCGCGACCAATCCGGCGTTCCGTCCCTACCGCACCAGCGACAGCCTGGCCGCGCCCAACCGCTGCGGCGCGTTCGACTACTACGCCGGGCGCTCGGTGCAGAACGGCTATGGCAAGACCTCGGCCTACCTGGCCGGCGATGCCGAGCTCGGCCACGACGTCGTCGCCTACGCGCAACTGCTGGCCAACCGTTCGCAGGACAAGAGCTCCAGCCAGACCCACTACTACATCGGCGAGGGCGCGTTCACCGCCTACGATCCGGACCTGGGGCTGGTCACCGCGCAGCGCATCTTCCTGCCGGACGAGGTCGGCGGCATCAAGACCATCGACTACGACGAGCGCAGCTGGAACCTCAACGCCGGCGTGCGCGGCAAGGCCTTCGACGGGCGGTTCGACTGGGATGCCAGCGTGTCGCTGTCGCGCTACGACATCACCACGCGGCGCCCGCGCTTCCTCACCAATGCGGTGCGCGATTACTACTTCGGGCCCGTGCTGGGCTATCGGCCGGACGGCACCGAAATCCGCCGCGTGCGCCCGGACCGGCTGTTCGCGCCCGGCAGCCCGGCGCTGTACCAGCAGCTCACCACCGAAGTGATCAGCCGCGGCGAATCGGCCACCGACCAGGCCCAGTTCGTGGTCAGCGGCGACCTGTTCGCGGTGCCGGCGGGCATGGTGCAGATCGCCACCGTGCTGGAAGCGGCACGCCAGACCTACGACCTGCAGCCGGATCCACGCACCACCGTCGACTACACCGGCAGCGAGCGCATCTACAACCTCACCCAGACCCCGGGCGGCGGCCCGCGCAAGCGCTATGCCGCCGGCCTGGAACTGCGCGTGCCGATTGCCAGCCGGCTCAGCGCCACCCTGGCCGCGCGTTACGACGCCTACGACGACATCACCGCGGTCGATGGCGCGGCCACCTGGCAGGCCGGGCTGGAGTGGCGTCCGTTCGACACGCTGCTGCTGCGCGGCAGCCATGCCACCAGCTTCCGCGCGCCGGACCTGCTGTGGATCTACGCCGGCACCAGCGCCAACAATCCCACCGTGGTCGACGAATACCTGTGCCGCCGCGACGGCCTGGATCCGCTGTCGGCGGCCTGCGCGAGCGCGCACGAGTACCAGACCTTCTCCACCCAGGCCTCCAATCCGCTGCTGCGCGAAGAGACTGGCAAGTCGACCACGTTCGGCGTGGTCTGGGATGCGCTGCCGGCACTGTCGCTGAGCCTGGATTACTACCGCATCGAACTGAAGGGCCGGGTCGAAGCCGTCTCCAGCGAAACCCTGCTGGAGAACAACGCCAACTGCCTGCTCGGCCGCGACCGCGCCGGCGCCGCGGTGGACACTGCCTCGGCGGCCTGCCGGTTCTACCTGGACGCGGTCACCCGCAGCCCCGGCACCGACCTGACCAGCGAAGGCCAGATCACCGCGTTCAAGACCTTCCCCATCAACCAGTCGCTGATGCGCACCGACGGCATCGACGCCAGCCTGCGCTACGACCTCGACCTCGGCGCCTGGGGCACGCTCGGCCTGCAGGGTGGCCTGACCCGGGTGCTGCGGATGGAGGTGGCGCAGTTCGCCGGCGCGCAGCCGGTGGACGTGATGAACGACGTCGACTACCTGGCGTTCCGCACGCGCAGCAACTGGCGCGCGAACTGGAGCCGCGGCGACTGGTCGGCCAGCGTGTACGGCTACCGCTACGGCTCGCGGCCCGACTACGCCGAGCGCGGCCGCGTCGCGCCCTACCTGGTGTGGAACGTCGATCTCGCCAAGCAGATCACCGACAAGACCACCGTCGGCCTGAGCGTGCTCAACGTGTTCGACGCGCTGCATCCGCGCGACGACACCTACACCACCTGGCCGTACTTCCCGCGGGTGTACAGCGCGATCGGCCGGCAGTGGTCCGTCAACTTCAACTACCGCTTCTGAGCGCGCGTGGCCGTCGACGCGCGTTTGCACGCCGCCGCCGCGCCGATTGCGTACGCTTGTGCGACCCCGACTAGGAAGTGTCCATGACCCGCGTTCCCGTGCCGTTCCTGTCCGCCGTGTGCCGGCTGCTGCTCCTGGGGACGCTGGCCTTGCTCGGGGCCTGCGCGCACGCGCCGCAGCGCAATCCGCTGGCCACCTGGGTGCCGTCGCCCAACTACGACACGCGCCGGCCGATCCTGATCGTCATCCACTACACCGACCAGCACTCGGTACAGCAGAGCCTGGACACGCTGCGCTCGCACAACAGCAAGGGCAAGGTCAGCGCGCACTACCTGATCGGCCGCGACGGCACACGCTACCAGCTGGTCGCCGACCAGGACCGCGCCTGGCACGGCGGCGCCGGACGCTGGGGCACCATCACCGACATCAACTCCGCCTCGATCGGCATCGAACTGGACAACGACGGCAAGACCCCGTTCGCGCCGCAACAGATCGCCAGCCTGCTGGTGCTGCTCGAAGACCTGTGCACACGCCTGCGCATCCCGCGCACCCAGGTGGTCGGGCACGAGGACTTCGCGCCCTCGCGCAAGGTCGATCCGGGCCCGCTGTTCCCGTGGAAGCAACTGGCCGAGGCCGGCTTCGGCCGCTGGCCGGCCGCCGACACGCCGCCGGCCCCGCCCTGCTTCGATCCGTGGCAGGCGCTGGCGCTGGTCGGCTATCCGGTCGACGACCGCGCCGCGACCCTGCGTGCCTTCCACCACCACTACCGCGGCAACGACGCCACCGACTTCGACGCCGAAGACCTGCGCATCCTGTACGCGCTGACCCAGCCGCTGCTGGCGCGGCCGCAGCCGGTCCCGGCGATGGAGCCGGACGCGCCCTGAGCCGGCGCGCCGCGGCGCCAGCGTCGGTCTTGGCGGCGTGCACGCCTGTCACTTGGCGCCGCCGCGGTTCTTGGTAGCATCGCGCGCCAACGGACTCCAAAGGACAGTGCGATGAGGCGAGGAACCACGGCCCTGTGGGCGGCCACCTTCCTGCTGTTGGGTGGGTGCAAGGACAAGACTGCCGATGCGCCGGCCACGCAGACCCCGGCGCCGGCAAGCGCGGCCGCGCCCGCAGCGCCCGCCCACGCGACCGCCGCGGCACAGCCGGCCGCCGCCGAGGTGCCGGCGCCGGGCCAGGTGCTGGCCGACATCTACGGCACCAAGGGCGACGGCTCCGCGTCCTACGCCATCGACAACGGCGCAGTGGCCAGCTTCTGGTACGGCGACCGCTTCGACCTCGGCGGCAAGCAGTATTACACCGGGTTCGCCAATGCCACCGGCGGCAAGTACGAGAAGCCCGGCGACCAGGCCGGCGACCAGGACATGCCCGACCCGGCAGCCACCGTCAGCATCAGCCAGGCCACCTACGTGCTCGATAGCGCCGGCGGCACGCCGACCTGGACCCTGTTCCATGCGCAGCGCTGGGCCGGCGATTTCGGCTCCGACGGCAAGGCCGACACCCTGGACGAACAGCGCAAGCCGCAGAGCACCACCACCAAGGACGGCCACCTGCTGCTGGCGCTGCCGACCACGCGCTTCGCCGACGGCATCACCAGTGCCGGCTTCGCGATCTTCACCTTCGACCCGAACAAGAACGACCTGGGCGACTACAAGGGTTGGGTCTACCTGGGCACGGTCGCTGCCGGCGAGGACAACAGCGCCGCCTGCGACGACCAGGGCACCATGAAGTGCGCCACCAGCACCGGCACGCTGAGCTTCGTGCCGCCGACCAGCGGCAACGTGCCGTCGCTGCGGATCGCCCTGCAGGGCACGGCGGTGGACGGGCCGGGCAAGGTCCGCACGCTGGGCCCGGCCGACGCCGTCACCTACGCCTACGACCCCGCCAAGCAGCAGTACACCCCGCCGCTGGACCGCTGACGGACGGCGCGCGGGCGGCGCGGGCGCGCGTTGCCGCGGTGGTGTCGGGCGCAGGACCTGGTTTAAGATGCGCCCCACGGGGCCTGATGATCAGGCGAGTCATTCGCGAGCGGCATGGGATGCTGCACTCGCCCGAAATGCCGGCGTGGATTGCCGGCGTGCGGTTCGCCATGCGCGACCGCCATCACCGCCCCTGCTCGGGGCCGCAGTGCACGTCACCGTCGTTCCGTCCGCAACCGCGCCCGCGGGGAGTCTTCGTGCTCCGCGTCAGGCGTCGCGTCCGCCTCGTGCGCCGCCTGCGTCAGGGCGGACACGGCGGCGGGCGCATCGGAATGTGCAGGTGAGTTCTTCCGGCTTCTTCACCGAATACAGGATGTTCTGGACATGTCGAACGACAACAAGCGCGCCGCCGCTCCCGAAGTGCCACCCGATGCGGGCAGCGTGCTGTACCTGATCTACGGCTGGGACGGCGATGGCGCCGTGTCCTACGAGATCGACAACGGCGCGGTGGTGAATTTCTGGGGCGGCCAGCATGTCGAACTGGACGGCAAGCACTACTACACCGGTTTCAGCTATGCCACGCCGGGCCGGTACGGCATCGACGATGCCGAAACTTTTCCGAACCCGGGCGAGGGCGTCTCGCTCGGCGCCGCCACCTTCCTGCTGACCACGCCCGGCGGCGAGCGGCCGTGGATGGTGCTGCACGCGCAGCGCTACGTCGGCAGCTTCGGCGCCTATGCGCGTGCCGATGCGTTCGACACCACGCGTGCGCCGCAGCAGCATGCACTGGGCGACGGCCGGTTGCTGCTGGCCCTGCCCACCACGCGCTTCGGCAACGGCATCACCGAGGCCGGCTTCGCGCTGTTCGTGTTCGACCCGAACCGGCATGACCTCGGCGATTACCGCAGCTGGCTCTACTGCGGCACGGTGGCGGCCGGCGAAGACAACGAAGCGGCCAGCGACCCGGACGGCGTGGTGCCGCACGTGTCCAGCACCGGCACCCTGGAATTCCAGGCGGTCCCCGGCCAGCGCATGCCGGCGCTGCGGGTGGCGCTGCACGGCACCGCGATCGCCGCTCCCGGCCGCGCGCGCCTGCTCGATGCCGGCGACGTGCTGCAGTACGCCTTCGACCCGGACAGCGGCCAGTACCAGCCGACGCCCGACGCATGACCCCACGGCGCGCGGCGGCGCGCCGGTGGACGCAGCACCCGATGTTCCGCAGTACGCAATCGTTCTGTTGACCGCGCACTAACAAGCTCACGGACGAGCTCGGTTGACCCAGGCGGCCGCGATGGCCGTACCTCAACCTCAAGGAGTTACACGAGATGGCACGCGATACCACCAAGGCAGAGAATCTCGACATCATCGAGCGGGAAGCCAGGCAGCGGCAGATTCCGGTCGACGATTTCATGCGCTTCGCCTACATCGAAACCGGCGGCCGCTTCGACGAGCAGGCCAGTCGCGGTCCCAACAGCGCCAAGGGCCTGTTCCAGTTCACCCCCGGCGCCGCCAGCGCCTACGGCATCCGTGGCCGCGAACTCGACGCGGTGGCCAACACCGATGCCGCTGCGCGCATGTACCAGGACAACCGCAACAGCCTGACCCGCCAGCACGAACGCGACGGCCGCCCCTACCTGTCCGGCAGCGCGCAGCCCGACGGCCTGGACATGTACATGGCGCACCAGCAGGGCGCCGGCGGCTACCGCTCGATCCAGGCCGCCATCGCCACCGGCCACTTCGAGCTGAAGGGCACCCGCGCCAACATCCTCAACAACGTTCCCGGCGAAAAGGACGCGCAGGGCGCGCGCCAGTTCCAGGCCTACACCGGCACCTCGCTGGCCGACTTCAAGACACTGTCCGACCAGGACATGGCCAAGGCCTTCGTGAAGTACTGGGACGCCAAATACGACCACATCGCGATCCCGGAAAAGGGCATCAAGCCGCTCGCCGAGGGCCAGGGCGCGCCGGCGCGCACGCCGACCCACGCAGGCGGCAGGCAGGGCGGCCACGACGGCATCGCGCTGACCGCCGCCTACGACCTGGGCGTCAAGCACGACGACGTGAAGTACGCGATCAACGTCAAGAGCAGCAAGTACTACCACCCCGGCGTGGACGGCAAGCATCTGTCGCAGGGCTACATCGACTGCTCCGGCTGGGTGACCGAGCTGCAGAACGCGACGATGAACGAGATCAACCGCAAGGCCGGGCGCGACGTGTTCACCCAGAAGGACATGTTGGCGCAGGGCATGGTCGGCTCCGGCGAGATCGTCAAGAAGGCCTTCGACAGCTCCGGCGTGCTGCTGCAGGGCAAGGACGTGTTCAAGCCCGGCGCGCTGAAGGAAGGCATGGTCATCGGCGTGGACTCGGGCAAGACCGCGCACGAGCACTGGAAGGGCATCGACCACATCATGATGGTCGTGCGCGATCCCAAGAGCGGCGAACTGCTGGTCAGCCAGTCCACCGGCAGCAAGGGCGTCAACACCATGCCGCTGGACGACTACCTGGCCACGCACCAGAACGCCAAGCTGTTCGCTTCCGATCCGCTGGCCAAGGGCCGCGACCTGCTGCAGGACCGCCAGCAGAGCCAGGCGCAGACGCAGGGGGCGCAGGAGCCGCGCACGGCGCTGAAGCCGGGCGAGCAGGGCGCCGACGTCAAGGCGATGCAGCAGCGCCTGATCGAACTGGGCATCAAGGACGACCAGGGCAAGCTGCTCAGCGGTACCGGCTATTACGGCGATCGCACCAAGGAAGTGGTCGCCAACCTGCAACGCGAGAAGGGCCTGGCGGCGACCGGCATCGCCGACAAGGCCACGCTGGAGGCGATCGCCAAGCAGCCGGCGCCGGCCAAGGCCGACGCGGCGGCGCTGGCCGACAACCCGCTGTACAAGCAGGCCATGGACCACCTGCAGAAGCAGGGACCCAACGGCGGCTTCAAGAGCGCCGAGGAGATGCAGCGCGCCGCGGGCCAGGTCGCGTTCGAGGCCAAGGTCAGCGGCATGAATCGCATCGACGACCTGGTGCTCAGCGGCGACCGCCGCGGCCTGATCGCGGTGCAGCGCAATCCGGAGAATCCGCACGACGTCAATCGTGCCTATGTGGACAGGCAGCAGGCCGCGACGGTGCCGCTGGAACGCAGCCAGCAGCAACTGGCCGCCGAAACCCAGCGGCAGGCGCAGGAGCAGCCGCAGCAGCTGGACCCGCAGCGCGAAAAGGCCCAGGCACCGCGCTGATCGGTGCTTCCGGCCGCGACCACCGCCGCGCATGTCGCGCGGCGATGGTCGTGCGTGGCGATGGCGGCGGCCATTGCCATGCATGCGTCGGCGCGACATTGCCCAACGCCGGCCAAACACCAGCACCCGCCATCGCGGCGCGCGATGGACAGCGTGCGCCACCATCGATTAGAACCTCGCCTTTCCGCTCGCGCAAACGACAAGGACGCAACCCGACCATGGCCATCGTCAAGGCTTTCCACCACTCTTCCCTGCTGCTGTTGTGCGTGGCCACCGCCGCCTGCAGCGCGCCGTCTTCCACGCCCAGCCAGGCGCAGGCACCAGCTGCTCCGGCTGCGGACGCCGCTGCCGCGGCGGCCCCTGCCGCCGCGCACGAGGCCGGCACCCAGGCCGACGCGGGTGCCGCCACGCCGGCCGCGACGCCGGCGGCGCCCAGCCCTTCCCCCGCTTCAGGAGATTCCCCCGTGCTGCGACCGTCCTACGACACCTGCATCACCGCCGCCGGCGGCGCCACCCCGGCGATGCTGGATTGCATTTCCGACGAACACGCCTACCAGGACCAGCGCCTCAACACCGCCTACAAGGCGGCGATGGCCAAGCTCGGCGAGGCCGAGCAGCACGCGCTGCGCGAGCGGCAGCGCAAGTGGATCGCCGAACGCGACGAGAAGTGCGTCGCCGATCCGGACGGCGGCCAGGCCGAGCGCGTGGATGCGGCCGAATGCCGCCTGGAAATGACCGCACGCCGCGCCGACGAACTCGAAGCGCACTGATTTCACCCTCTATGTATTGAACCCCGACGCGCGGCGCCTTCCACGCCGCGCGTCCTGCCAAGGAGAACGCGATGAGCGACAAGGATTGGGAACTGGGCCAGACCTCCAAGCACTACGAGACCGGCGGCCGCGGCGCGTCGACCGTGTCCTCCGGCGTCGACGACCCGGGCGGCGTGTCCTACGGCTCGTATCAGATGACCTCGCAGACCACCACCCGCGAGGGCAAGGTCATCAACGGCGGCACCGTCGCCGCCTTCGTCAAGGACAGCAAGTACAGTGACGACTTCGCCGGCCTCAAGCCGGGCTCGGACGCCTTCAGCGCCAAGTGGAAGGAGCTGGCCAAGACCGACCCCGGCTTCGGCCAGGAACAGCACGACTACATCAAGCGCACCCACTTCGACAAACTGGTCGACCGGCTCAAGGACAAGGGCCTGGACCTGTCCGACCGCGGCCCGGCAGTGCAGGACGCGATGTGGAGCACCGCGGTCCAGTACGGCCCCGGCAGCGACAAGAAGCCGGGCGGCTCCGGCGTGTTCCTGCGCGCCATGGAGGAGAAGTTCGGCAAGCAGGCCGACCTGTCGAAGATCTCCGACAAGGAGATCGTCAGCGCGGTGCAGGACTACAAGGCCGAGCACGTCAAGGAGCTGTTCCCGCGCGTGCACAAGCAGAAGACCCTGGATTCGCTGCAGAACCGTGCCGAGAACGAGAAGGCCGACCTGCTCAAGCTGGCCGACCTCGGCAAGACCGTCGCCAAGCCCGGCGAGCAACGCGACGGGCACACGGCGCCGAAGCCGCAGGACGGCCATCGCGAGCCGGCCGCGCACGGCGGCGTGCTGGCGCGCAATGCGCAGGGCGAGGCGGTGAAGGGCCTGCAGGAGAAGCTGGCCACGCTCGGCTACCTGGAGGCCAAGGATGCGATCGGCACCTACGGCCCCAAGACCGAGGCGGCGGTGGAGAAGTTCCAGCAGGACCAGCACCTGAAGGGCGTGGACGGCAAGGCCGGCCCGGAGACGCTGGCGGCGATCGAGCGCAGCGTGCAGCGGCAGCAGGGCGTGGAGCAGTTGCGGCGCGACAATCCATTGTTCGACCAGGCGGTCGCGCAGCTGGAAAAGCAAGGGCGCAACGGTGGCTACGGCGACCGCGAGTCCATGCAGCGTGCGGCCGGGCAATTGGCGTTCGAGGCCAAGGTCAGCGGCATGTCGCGCATCGACGACCTGGTCGCCAGCACCGATGGCCGCGGCATGATCGCGGTACAGCGCAATCCGGAAAACGCGCACGACGTGTACCGCGCCTACGTCGATCGCCAGCAGGCGGCGACCGTGCCGCTGGAGCAGAGCCAGCAGCAGCTGGCGGCCGAAACCCAGCGCCAGGCGCAGGAGCGGCAGGTGCAGGACCAGCAGCGCACCCAGACCCAGGCGCAGACGCCGGGGCGTTGATACGCACTGCGCAGGGCGGTCATCGGCACGCGCCGCTGGCCGCCCTCATTGCGCAGTGGCATCGCGCATCACGGGAGCGCGGCAGGACAGCGGCAACGGCCATGGCCTATGCTGCGCAGATGCCGCATGACCGCCGCTCACGCCACCACCATTCCTCGCGCCCCTGGCGCCGGCCTGGCGCGCTGCGCGCGCTGGGCCTGACGCTCGCGTTCGCCGTCGCGCCCGCCACGTTCGCTGCGGAACCGATCACCTCGCCGGCGACCACGCCGGAGCAGGCGGGACTGGTGGACGTGCATGCGCTGGCGCCGGAGATCGCGATGGACATCCGCTACGCCGGCCACGACAACTTCACCGGTCGCCCGGTGCCGGGCTACGACGCGCCCAAGTGCTATCTGCTGGCGCCGGCCGCGCAGGCCCTGGCGCAGGTGCAGCGCGACCTGCAGGCCAAGGGCTACCGCCTGCAGGTGTTCGATTGCTACCGGCCGCAGCGGTCGGTCCGCGCCTTCGTCGCCTGGGCGCGCGATCCGCAGGATCAGCTCGCCAAGGCGCGCTACTACCCGAAGCTCGACAAGAGCGTGTTGCTCGGCGACTACATCGCCGAGCACTCCGGCCACAGCCGCGGGGCCACCGTCGACCTGGGCTTGCTGGACTGCCGCCAGGGCGCCTGCCGCGCGCTGGACATGGGCACCGGCTTCGACTTCTTCGACGCCAGCGCGCACACCGACACGCCGGCCATCGACGCCACGCAGCGTGCGCACCGTCGGCAGCTCTTGAAAGCGATGGCCGCGCGCGGCTTCGTCAACTATCCGATGGAATGGTGGCACTTCACCTTCCAGCCCGAGCCCAGCCCCGGCGTCGCCTTCGACGTGCCGGTGCGCTAGCGGCGCCTCATCTTCGCTACGGACCCCTCCATGACCGGCACGCACCAGTTCGTCGACCTGCAATGCCCTTACTGCGGCGAATGGATCGACGTCGCGCTGGATCCGTCGGTGGACGTGCAGCAGTACGTCGAGGACTGCCAGGTCTGCTGCAAGCCGATGCTGATGACGGTGCGCTGGGACGAGGACGGCGCGCCGGTGGTGAGCGCGATCGCCGAAAACGCCAGTTGAGCCGCGCGCCGGCGCGCCGTGCCGCACGCCGATGCGCGACACCCTCTAGACTTGTGCCCTTGCCGACCGAGGACACCCGATGAACCTGCCGCTGCACTTCGGCCTGCTGGGCTCGCTGGAAGCCGGGCTGATCGCCTTGGCGGTCGGCTTCCTGGTCTATGCGCTGTGGCAATGGTTGGGCCGGCGATGGGGCTGGTCCGAGGGCCAGCAGCTGGGCGGCGCGTGCCTGATCGCGGTGGCGGTGTCGGCCGGCATCGACTGCTGGAACCTGTTCTACACCAGCATCGTGCGCCTGGAGTCGCCGCTGTACGCGCGCATCGCCCTGGCCAGCATCCACGACCCGGACGAACTAGGCTCGCGGGTGGTGCTGGAAGTGGCCGGCGCGCTCGCTGGCGTGGCGCTGGCCTGGGTTGCATTCAGGGGACGTTCAAGCGAAAACGCTGGCGACGGCGGTCACGAAACACGCTGAAACAGACGTTTTCTTTCTGCAATCCAAACGTCTCGAATGGACGCCTTACCACACGCTGACGAAGCCCTAACCATTGCGGTAGCGCGCCGTGCGGGCGCCGTGGTTAACGATCCGTTTGGCGGCGATTTTCGACAGGGAATGGATTCAGTCTGAGACCGGCACGGTAGCGCCGTGTCCGGAATCGACCGGACATGCCACACCGAGAGAGCCAAGGAGAATCCACCCATGAACATTCGCACCCGCACCCCGCTGATCGGTACCGCCGCCCTCCTCGCCGCCGCGCTGGCCCTGCCGGCGTTTGCCCAGGACGCGCAGCAGGCCGATGCCGCCGCGCAGGCGCAGACGCAGTCGTCCACCAGCGCCACCGGCCAGAGTGGGCAGGCCGGCGCGGCCTCGGGCGGCGGCCAGACCTGGGCCGATGTGGACGCCGACAAGGACGGCGCCATCAGCAAGCAGGAGGCGCAGGTCAACGCCGGCCTCAGCCAGATCTTCGCCCAGGCCGATGCCGACCATAACGGCAAGCTGACCCCGGACGAGTACAAGGCCTACGTCGCCAAGCAGCAGGGCGGCGCGGCGACCGGCAGCGACAGCAACGGCGGCCAGTAACGGGAGCGGTCCCGGCACGGCGGTCGCGCGGCGATGAGGACGCGCACCGCCTCGCCGGGACCGGACCTCTAGCGCATCACCGCGAGCGTCTTTCCATCAACGCTCCACCACGACGGCGGCCATGGGCCGCCGTCGTGCGTTTGCGCGGTGGGGCAGGGGAGGTGTCTGCGGGTCGGAAGGCGCTGCTATGCTTGGCGGATGATGCCGACGCCGACTGCCTTGCGTGCTTCCCCCATCGCCCTGGTCGGTTTCGACGGCGACGACACCCTGTGGAAGAGCGAGGACTACTACCGCGACGCCGAAGCCGCGTTCGAAGCCATCCTCGGCCAGTACCTGGACCTGCACGACGCCCGCACCCTGCAGCACCTGCTGACGGTGGAGCGGCGCAACCTGGCGGTGTTCGGCTACGGCGCGAAGGGCATGACCCTGTCGATGATCGAGGCGGCGATCGAGCTGACCGATGCGCGGATCTCCGCGCGCGACATCGGGCGCATCGTCGAGATCGGGCGCAGCACGTTGCAGCATCCGGTGGAGGTGATCGCCGGCGTGCGCGAGGCGGTGGCGACGATCGCCGCGGAGTTCGAGATCGTGCTGATCACCAAGGGCGACCTGTTCCACCAGGAAGCCAAGATCGCGCAGTCCGGCCTGGGCGACCTGTTCCCGCGCATCGAAATCGTGTCCGAGAAAGACCCGAAGACCTACGCCAAGGTGCTGTCCGAGTTCGGCATCGGCGCCGAGCGCTTCGTGATGATCGGCAACTCGCTGCGATCGGACGTGGAGCCGGTGATCGCGCTCGGCGGCTGGGGCATCCATACGCCATACACCACCACCTGGGCGCACGAGGCCGAGCACGGGCTGTCGGCCGACGAACCGCGCCTGCGCGAAGTCGCCGCGGCCGCGGACTGGCCGCAGGCGGTGGCGGATCTCAACCGGCATGCGGCGAGCCTGCAGCGGGGCTGAGCGACTCCTCTGCTTGGCGGCGTTGGCGTGCGCGTCTGGTCGGGTCTCGTAGGAGCGGCTTCAGCCGCGACCGGGCTGTACCGGGAAAGCCTGGTCGCGGCTGAAGCCGCTCCTACAAGAGCCGGCGATTGCGCCCCGTCGTGTTCTCTTGCTTGCTTTAAACGCTTTGTTAATCCCTGCGGCAGAGAGCCGCAGTCAGTAACGCCATGTCCACGCGGTGCTGCCGACAACGGCCTGTAGGTGAGCCAGCAGGGCGTGCTTGCGTCGATGGGCCGCGTGCGCGTAGCCGAGGTGGGCACCGGTCATGCCAACATGGTCGTTTGCCATCCCGCCGAGGCCGCGGTGCGCATTTGCCGGCTGGTCTCTTCCTTCAAGCGCGCTGACAGCGCCCGTCGCCTCCGGCAGAATCGGAGCATGCGCCTGCATCAGCCTTCTGCCGCTCTGCTTCTGTGTGCCGTGCTGTGCGCTGGCAGCCCGGCCGTGGCGCAGGGTGCGGCGGCGCCGGCGCGCACGGCCGCCACCGAAGCCGCGGACGCCGCACCGGTCGAGGTGCCCGGCACCGACGATGCCTGGATCGACCGTCAGTTGCTCGACATCGACCGTTACGCCGCGCGCTATCCCGACAGCTTTCTCGACGAGATCGCGCGCTATGCGCAGATGCCGCACGGTTATGCCGAGGTCCTGCTGCACGATCGGCGCTGGCCGCCGCGCGATGTCTATGTCGCGGCGTTCCTGGCCAAGGCGGCGGGGCGACCCTACCGCGAGGTGGTGCGCGCACGCACGGCCGCCGGTGTCGCTGCCGGCTGGGCGACGGTGGCGAGCGACATGGACGCGCCGCCCGGTTCGCTGGCCTATCGCGCGCTGCGCCATGCCATCGTCGCCAGCTACGACCACTGGGATCGCCCGATCGTGCTGGACGCACTGTTGCGCCGGCAATTGGGCGACCGCGCCGCCCGCGATCGCGCCGCGGCGCAGCCGCAGGACGGATCCGCGCGCACGCAATAAGCGCGGGGGAGCACAACGACACAGAGCGGCCGCCTGCACGTTCGCCCATGTCGTTGCGCGAACGTCCCGTTGTCCTGCACGGCATGCAGGCACCGTTATGCATCAACGTCTGCGCATACCTAGCCCCTCTCCCCCCGGGAGAGGGGTTGGGGGTGAGGGTCGGGGCGCGCAGCGCCTCATGCAGTTTGGGTGCACGAGGCTGCGCCCGGACCCGCATCCGCCCCTGCGGGCACCTTCTCCCGGCGGGAGAAGGAGACAGCGGTGTAGGCCACGTCCGTGCCGCACCGATACGCGCCGCGCATTCATCCACACTGGCCGCGCCGCCGCCGCGGCGCGAGAATAGGCATTCTGCCGGTCCTGCCGCCGGCGCCACTGCCGCTCCGGACCGCCCGATGACCCACGCCTTCGTTTCGCCCGACGCTATCCGCAGCCTGTTTGCGCAGGCCATGTCCGACATGTACCGCACCGAGGTGCCGTTGTACGGCACGCTGATGGAGCTGGTGGCGCAGGTCAATGCGCAGACCCTGGCCGCGGATCCGGCGTTGGAGGCGCAACTGCAGCGCAACGACGAACGCGCGCGGCTGGACCAGGAGCGGCATGGCGCGATCCGCGTCGGCACTGCCGAGGAACTGGCCACCCTGCGCCGTCTGTTCGCGGTGATGGGCATGGCGCCGGTGGGGTATTACGACCTGTCGGTGGCCGGCGTGCCGGTGCACTCCACCGCGTTCCGCCCGCTGGATGCCGCGGCGCTGGCGCGCAACCCGTTCCGCGTGTTCACTTCGCTGCTGCGGCTGGAGCTGATCGAGGACCCGGCGCTGCGCGAGCAGGCCGCGCAGATCCTCGCCAAGCGGCGCATCTTCACCGACGGCGCCCTCGCGTTGATCGCGCAATGCGAACGCGACGGCGGCCTGGTCGACGCCGATGCGCAGCGTTTCGTTGCCGAGGCGCTGGAGACCTTCCGCTGGCACAGCGACGCCACCGTGAGCCTGCCGACCTACCGTGCGCTGAGCGAGGCGCACAAGCTGATCGCCGACGTGGTCAGCTTCCACGGCCCGCACATCAACCACCTGACCCCGCGCACCCTGGACATCGACGCCGCGCAGGCGGAAATGCTGCGCCGGGGCATCGACGCCAAGGCGGTGATCGAAGGCCCGCCGCGCCGCGCCTGCCCGATCCTGCTGCGCCAGACCAGCTTCAAGGCGCTGGAGGAAACCGTGCGTTTCCCGGCGGGCGCGGACAGCGCCGAGGCCGGTACCCACACCGCGCGGTTCGGCGAGATCGAACAGCGTGGCCTGGCCCTGACGCCGAAGGGTCGCGCGCTGTACGACGCGCTGCTGGAGCGCGCGCGCGCGGCCGAGGGCAGCGCCGGTGCCGACTACGCCACGCGCCTGCATGCCGTGTTCGCCGATTTCCCCGACGACTACGCCACCTTGCGCCGCGAGGGCCTGGGCTATTTCCGCTATGCGCTGACCGACGCCGGTCGCGCCGCCGGCGCCGCCGCCCTGGCCGGCAAGCCGGCCGAAGCATTGATCGCCGACGGTCTGGCCAGCGCCGACCCGATCGTCTACGAGGATTTCCTGCCGGTCAGCGCTGCGGGCATCTTCCAGTCCAACCTCGGCGGCGGCGAACAGCGCGCCTACGCCGCGCACGCCAACCGTGCCGCATTCGAGCAGGCGCTGGGCGCGCCGGTGCACGACGAATTCGCCATCTACGCCGGTATCGAGCGCGATTCGCTGCAGGCGCTGGCGGGTTGAAGGCATGGTCGGCGCGCCGGTTGGCGTGCCATGGCGATCGGCAGGAAAAGCGCGCAGCGGTTGGCTTGCCGCGTGCCTGCTGCTGTCGTAGGAGCGGCTTCAGCCGCGACAGGCGTTCATGGGAAGGCCCGTCGCGGCTGAAGCCGCTCCTACAAGAACACGATCAGTGTGAGGGTGCATTGTGGGAGGGACTTCAGTCCCGACGGCATCCGAAGACGACAACGCTGCTCACACCGTCGCGTCGCGGCTGAAGCCGCTCCTACGAGTGCACGATGGGCATGGTGCTGCACTGTGGGAGGGACTTCAGTCCCGACGGTGTCCGAAGACAGCAATGCTCACACCCCCGCGCGTCGCGGCCGCAGTGGCTTACAAGGAATACGCGCGAGGCGCTGCACCGCCCGATGCCGCTCGACACCAGCCCCGCGCCTGCCTGCGCGACCTGGGGCGCGCAGGCCGATCGACCGCGGCTTACCCCGCGTAGCGCGCCTTCAACATCGCATACGCCGAACGCAGCGCCAGTGCCTCGCCACCCGCTGGGCGGCCGGGGCGGTCGCTGTCGTTCCAGGCGTACACGTCCAGGTGCGCCCAGGCCTGCCGCGCCGGCACGAAACGCTCCAGATACAGGGCGGCGGTGACCGCGCCGGCCATGCGCGAGCCGGCGTTGGCCAGGTCGGCGACCGAGCTGGTCAGGTAGCGCAGGTACGGGCGCCACAGCGGCATGCGCCAGACCGGGTCGCGAGTGCGCTCGCCGGCGGCGATCCAGGCCTGCGCCAGCGTGTCGTCGTTGCTGAACAGCGCCGGCAGGTCCGGACCCAGGGCGATGCGCGCCGCGCCGGTCAAGGTGGCGAAATCCAGGATCGCGTCGGGTCGCTGCTCGCCGGCATAGGCCAGCGCATCGCACAGCACCAGGCGGCCTTCGGCGTCGGTGTTGTCGATCTCCACGCTGGTGCCCTGGCGGGTGGCGATGACCTCGCCGGGGCGGAACGCATTCGGGCCGACGGAGTTTTCCACCGCCGGCAGCAGCACGGTCAGCCGCAGCGGCAGGCGCTGCGCCATCACCAGCCCGGCCAGCGCCAGGGCGTGCGCGGCGCCGCCCATGTCCTTCTTCATGTTGCGCATGCCGTCGGCCGGCTTCAGGTCCAGGCCGCCGGTGTCGAAACATACGCCCTTGCCGACCAAGGCCACGTGCGGATGCGCCTCCTCGCCCCAGCGCAGCACCAGCAGCCGCGGCGCGCGGTGCGAGGCGCGGCCGACCGCGTGGATCGCCGGGAAGTTCTGCGCCAGCAGCGCGTCGCCGACGATGCTCTCGAACTGCGCACCGTGTTCCTGCGCGATCGCGCGCGCGGCGTCTTCCAGTTGCTCCGGCCCCATGTGCTCGGTCGGCGTGTTGACCCAGTCGCGCACGCGCAGGCTGGCGGCGATCAGGTCGCGCACTTCCGCCTGCGGCGTGGCCAGCAACTGCGCCGGCAGCCGCGCCGGTTGCTTGTAGCGGGCGAAGCGGTAGCTGCCCAGGCCCCAGCCCAGGTGCAGCGCCGCCAGCGTGTCGGCGTCCAGCGCCGTCTCCACCCGCCAGGTGCTGCCGGCCGGCAGCGCGTACGGCGCATGCGCATAGGCATACGCATCGCCGCGATCGCCGACGCCCAGCACCGCGGCGGCCACGCCGTCGGCGCCCGGCAGCAGCAGCACGCTGCCCGGTGCGGCCACGAATTGCTGGGCGTCCATCCACGCCGCCCAGGCCGGCGCTTGCGCCGCGCGCCATTCGGCGAGGTGGTCGCGGTCCAGCACGTACAGCGGCAGCGCGTGGGACGAGGCGTCGGTGAAGCCGGTCGGCAGGGACATCAGCGGATCCTTGGAAGAGGGAGGTGGCCGGCGGGCCAGCGCGCGCAGGTCATGCGCGCGCGACCGCCGGCTGGGTCGCGTCCAGCCAGTCGGCCAGGCCGGTGAGGGTGTCGAAATGCAGGTCGGGTGGCGTCGGCGGATGCCAGGCCTGCGCATCGCGGTTGATCCAGCAGCCGCGCAGGCCGGCCTGCATCGCGCCGACCACGTCGATCTCGATGTGGTCGCCTACGTGCAGCACCTGCGCGCAGGGCAGGCCCAGGCGCGCGCAGGCGGCGCGGAAGATGCCCGGGTCCGGCTTGGCCGCGCCGTGCTCGCGGGCGCTGAGCTGGAAGGCGAAATGCTGGTCCAGGCCGATCGTGGCCAGGTCGGCGTTGCCGTTGCTCAGCGCCACCACCGGCACGCGCGCGGCGATGCGCTCCAGCGCGGCGATGCTGTCCGGATAGCACTCCACCTGGTTGCGCGCGGCATGGAGCACCGCATAGGCCGGTTCCAGCAGGGCGGCGTCGGCGCCGCTCTCGTGCAGCGCGCGGCGCAGCGTCAAGCGGCGCAGTTCGCTGAGGTCGTGATGCAGGTGCGGATGCGCGGCGAACACGTCTTCGCGCAGCTGCCGCATCGCCGCGACCGGGAAGCGTGCGGCGGTGGCCGGGCTGTGCTGCAGCAGCCAGTCGTGCAGCACCTGCTCGATGCGCGCGCCGATCGGCGCGAACGGCCACAGCGTGTCGTCCAGATCCAGCGTGATCGCGCGGACGGGGAAGGAGGGCATGGAAGTCACCGGCGCATTTTACGCCAAGCGCCACCGCCGTCGCGGGCAGCATCCGATAGACAGCACGCCGAGGCGCTTCCGACGCCCGATCCCGAATCCCCGCCTCACTCCAGCAGCCGTGCCCAGCGCTGCATGCCCTCCACCCGCGCCAGCACCATCTTGATGCACACCAGCAGCGGCACCGCCAGCAGCAGGCCGATCATGCCCCACAGCCAGCCGAACAGCATCAGCGCCAGGATCAGCATCAGCGGCGAGATCGCCATGCGCCGGCCGAGCACGATCGGCGTCACTACCTGGCCCTCAAGCGTGTGCAGGGCCAGGTACAGGATCGCCGGCAGCGCCGCGCTCAGCGGGTCGCGGAAGGCGACGAACCCCATCAGCAGCATCAGCACCGCGCCGATCAGCGGCCCCACGTACGGCGCGAAGTTCAGCAGCGCCACCACCGTGCCCCACAGCAACGCTTCCTGCGGCGGGATCTTCAGCAGGATCAGGATGCCGGCGAAGATCAGGCCGACCAGCGTGTTGATCACGGTGATGGTCAGGACGTAGCGCGAGACCTCGCGTTCGATCGAGCGCAGGATCTCGGTGGTGAATTTCTGTTGCTGGCGGTTGGGCAGCAAGGCGATCGCATGGCGCTGCAGGTTCTCGCCGAACACCATGAAGAAGAACGTCAGCAGCACCACCGCCAGCACCGAGGCGGCCAGCCGCGGGGTCCGCACCAGCGCCTTGTACGGGTCGTCCATCTGCGTGCGGATCACCTGCACGCGGCGCCCGCTCTCGCCGCCGGCGGCGCGGGCGAAGTTCTCCGCGGCCTGGTTGGCCTGCTGCATCGGCTTGGTCAGATCGCGCACCTGGGTGGCGAGGTGGCGCAGTTGCGCCGGCGCCTGCTGCGCCCACTCGGCAGCGGGGCCGGCCAACTGCACGGTCAAGGTCGTCGCCACCGCCATGCCCGACAGCAGCACCAGCAGCGCGGCCAGGAAGCGTGGCAGGTACAGCCGTTGCAACACTCGCAGGATCGGGTTGCCGACCAGGGCGAAGAAGGCCGAGAGCAGGATCGGCAGGATCACGTCCTGTGCCGCCCACAGCGTGTAGCAGACCGCCAGCGTCGCCAGCACCACCAGCGAGACCGGTCCGCGCGGGCGCGGCGCGGGCGGCGGCGGCAGGGCGTCATGCGGCGCGTCGTCGGCGACGGCCGCGGGATCGGAAACTGTACTCATCGGACCTGCGAGACGGTGGCCGCGGCGCGCGCCGCAGCGCATGCGCCGGACGGCGTCGAAAAGGAAGCGAAGTGTAGGCCGATCGTGGCCGGGGCGGTATCAAGACCGCGTGGCCGCCGCGTGCTCGCGGCGTTGCGCCCGCGGTCGCCTGGCACTGCGTTCAATCCGGCGGCGCCGCAATGGAACCGGATGTGCGGCGCCATCGTAGGAGCGGCTTCAGCCGCGACGGGCTTTACCGGGAACGCCCATCGCGGCTGAAGCCGCTCCTACACTGCGCTCCGTGTGCTTGCCGGGGGCGACCTAGCGCTCGGACAGGTCGGTCGCCGCTTCCGCCGCGGCCGGGTGCCCGGGACGCGAGGCCATCGGCGGCCAGGGGCGCGGGCCGGCAGCAGGGGCAGCGGCGGGCTGCGCTGCGGGCGGAGTGCTGGCGTCCTCGGCCGCGTCCTGCGCGGTATCCGCCGCCTCCTCGGCATTGTCGGAGGCGCGCTCGGCGTTGTCCGAGGCGCTCTTGGCGGTGGTGGCGTTGATCAGGCTGGAGACCGCGCTGAGCATCTGCAGCCAGCGTGCGCCGCCGAGCTTGCCGACCACGGCCGCCGGTTCGGCGCGTCCGACCAGGAAGCCGGTGCCGAGGCCAACGATCACGATCCGCCACGGCGTCCAGCCTTCGCGCCAGACCTGCTGCAGGGTCGTCCAGTGCGTGCGCACCTGCTCCTGGCGCCCTTCCAGCACCGATTCGGCGCGGGCGATGCGGTGCTGCAATTGCCGCAGGGTCATGGCGTGGCCTCGCGCTTGGCGACGTCTTCGTCGCTGTCCTCGTCATCGCCACCGATGCCCAGCTTGGCCAGCTGGCGGCGGGTGGCGTCGAGCTTGCTCATGTCGAAGTAGCGCAACGCCTGCCAGGCACCGAGCGCGGTGACCACCAGGCTGAAGGCGGCCGTCGCCGAGATCGACGCCAGCCACGACCAGCCCATGCGCTGCAGCAAGGCGATCATCGCGCCCATCAGCAGCATCCAGGCCGAGGCGCCGAACGCCACCGACACGGTCAGCCATACCAGGGCCCGCGCCAACGCGGCGCGAGCCAGGGCCAGATCCGCGGCCACCAGCTTGCGCAGCGCGCGGCCGGTGTCCAGGGTGGCGGTGAGTCCTTCGCGGCCGGCGGTGCCGAGCGCGCGGAAGGATTCCTCCAGCGACGGTGCGGCCGCGGCGTCCGCCGCGGCACCGTCGGCGCGGGCCTGCTCCTCGCTCACGTGCGGCTTACTTGTCGCCGCCGCTGCGCGCCAGCTTGGCGATGATCCAGCCCGTGGCGAAGGCCACGCCGAACGACGCCAGCGGACGCTCGCGGATCAGTTCGGCAGCGCTGTCGATCAGGTCGCGGCCCTTGTCCAGCAGCACGTCCACCTGCTCCTTCGCCGCCGCGCCGCCGAACTCGGCCGCGGCCAAGCCGGACAGGGCGCTGTCGGACAGCTCGGCCTTGACGTTGGCCTTGCCCAGCTTCAGTTCTTCACCGGCGGCACCGGCAGCGCCCTTGATCGCATCACCGGCGTAGCTGGCCGCGGACTTCAGGTGCGCGCCGGCCTCGCTCAGGTTGTCCTTGAGGTTTTCGGTATTGGTCGGGCTGGCATTCATGGGCATGTCTCCTCTGGGGTTTGGGGGCCTGCCGTCCGCCGATGCGGACGCTGCGCAGAACGGGGCGACACCAATACCATCGGCGGGGTGTACGGGGTGTTAGCTCGTCGCCGCGGGCGATGCGCCATAGTGTCGGCGCTCTGCCGGCGAATGGCCAAGAGCGGCCAGCAAAACGACTCGCAGCCACCGTCGGCGCGGACGTGCTCGGAACCGGCAGGCACCACGCGTGCACGGCGGTTACTTCGCGCCGGCCGCACCCCAACTGGCGGCGGCTCGCGACGTCTTGTCAGCCATCCCAAAAGCCCTGGAGGACCTGTCATGCACGCATACGGCAACCGGAGCGGCCACGCCGGAGTGGTCGCCTACGACAGCGGTCCGGACTGGATCGTGCTGCGCTTCGCCGATGGCGCCACCTACCGTTACGACCGCCATCATCCCGGCCTGCTCCACGTGCTGGAGATGCAGCGCCTGGCCGCGGCCGGGCGCGGCCTCACCACCTATCTCAACCAGCACGTGCGCGACGACTACGCCGCGCGCCTGGACTGAGGGCGTCGCCTCACTGCATGACCAGGTCGGCCTGCGCGCCGCCGCGCACCACGCGCAGCACCAACTGCGCCGGCTTGCGCGCGAAGTTGGCGCGGTAGCTGGCCAGGTCGGCGAACTCGCCGACCGAGGCGGCCACCACGATGTCGCCGCCGGCCAGGCCGTTGCGCGCCGCGCGGCTGCCGCGCGCCACGTTGCCGATCAGTACGCCGGAGATGCCGGACTGGCGCAGCGATTCGGGCAGGTCGGTGAAGGTGGCGCCGCTCAGCCGCGGGTCCAGCGACTCGCCGCTGACCGCGCGCGGCTGTTCCTTGAGCGCGACCTTGAGCTGCAGCGGCTTGCCGTCGCGGCGCACGTCCAAGGTCACCGTGCTGCCCACCGGCTGCAGGCCCTCGTAGTTGTGCAGCGCCTCGGCGCTGTCCAGGCGCTCGCCGTTGGCGCCGACGACCACGTCGCCCGGCTGCAGCCCGGCGGCCGCGGCCGACGAGCCGGCCAGCACCCGCGTCACCAGCGCCCCGCGCGGCGCCGACAGGCCCAGGCCCTGCGCCATCTGCGTGGTCAGGTTCTGCGTCTCGATGCCGAAGGTGCCGCGGATCATCACCCCGTTGTTCTTGATCAACTGGTCGACCACCGCGCGCGCCAGGTTCGACGGGATCGCCAGGCCCAGGCCGATGTTGCCGGCCATGCTGCCCTGCGGATTGAAGCTGGCGGTGTTGATGCCGACCAGTTCGCCGCGCAGGTCCACCAGCGCGCCGCCGGAGTTGCCCGGGTTGATGGAGGCGTCGGTCTGGATGAAGTTCTGGTAGCCCAGGCCGCGGATGCCGTTGCGGCCCATCGCCGAGACGATGCCGGAGGTGACGGTCTGGGTGAAGCCGAACGGGTTGCCGATGGCGGCGACGAAATCGCCCACGCGCAGCTTGTCGCTGTCGCCCAGGCGGATCTCGGTGAGGTTGTCGGCCTTGATCCGGATCAGCGCGATGTCGGTGTCCGCGTCCGAGCCCATGAACTCGGCCTTGAAGCTGCGCCCGTCGGCCAGGGTCACCTGCACGTCGTCGGCGTTCTCCACCACGTGGTGGTTGGTGAGCACGTAGCCGTTCTTGGCATCGATGATCACGCCCGAGCCCAGCGACTCGTTGATGCGCTCCTGCGGAATGTCCGGGAACAGGCGGCGCAGGATCGGGTCGTTGAAGAACGGATTGCGTACCCGTACCACCTGCTTGGTGTTGATGCTCACCACCGCCGGCATCACCTTCTGCAGCATCGGCGCCAGCGACGGCAGCGGCTCGCCGGCCACCGAGGACGGCAGCCGCGCGGCGCCGGACAGCGGCGGTGCCGCCGCCACCGGCGCGGCCTCGGCGCGGTTGTCCAGTTGCGCGTTGATCGCGGTGGCGGCGAAACCGCCGAAGGCAGCGGCGGCGGTCAGGGTCAGCAGCGTAGGCAGCGGTCGCATGGGTGGTTTTCCGGGGACGCGGGAGACGTGGGGCAGATGGGCGCGCGTGCGCGTAAATCAAGATGAACGCGCGGCGTTTAACCGCCAGTGAAAGCGCGCCGAATGCCGCTTGCGCAAGGCCGTGTACGCGCCCCGTGCGCGCCGCATCTCGATGGCGTGCAATGGGCGTGCGGCGCCGTTGACAGTCGGCCTGCCCGGGGTTAGCGTTCACGCGTGCCGCAGCCACAACATGTAGCGGTAGCGCATCGGTGCGGCACTAGACATAGGGTTTTCTTCACCAGGAATTTACATCCAGGGGCGCGCTCGGCGGTGCATGACGGGACGGTGACAGGAAACGTCGCGGATTCGGGGAATGTCGAACGGTCGAGGGCAGGCGCCGCGTGCGCTGCCGCGGCCGTCTCTGCCGTGCAGCGCAAGTGCGATATAGACAAGACACACGGCGGGTGACCACCCATCCGCCCCATCGGGACAGGTTCGAGGAGAACACAGCAGAATGAGTACGGTGCGCCTGGAAGTCGTCCAGACCGGATCCAAGCACGACCCCATCCCGATGCAGCCGGCGTCGCAGGACATCTGGGACAAGAAGTATCGGCTCAAGACCAAGCAGGGCGAGCCGCTGGATGCCGACATCGACGGCACCTACCTGCGCGTGGCGCGGGCGCTGGCCGATGCCGAATCCACCGACGAGTTGCGCGCCTACTGGTTCGAGCGCTTCGCCTGGGCGCTGCGCCGCGGCGCGATCCCGGCCGGGCGCATCACCTCCAATGCCGGCGCGCAGGAACACAAGCCGGCCACCAGCACGATCAACTGCACCGTGTCGGGCACCATCACCGACTCGATGGACGGCATCCTGGAGAAGGTCCACGAGGCCGGGCTGACCCTCAAGGCCGGCTGTGGCATCGGCTACGAGTTCAGCACGCTGCGCCCGCGCGGCGCGTTCGTGGCCGGCGCCGGCGCCTACACCTCCGGGCCGATGTCGTTCATGGATATCTTCGACAAGATGTGCTTCACCGTGTCCTCGGCCGGCGGCCGCCGCGGCGCGCAGATGGGCACCTTCGACGTATCCCATCCGGACGTGAAGGACTTCATCCGCGCCAAGCGCGAGGACGGGCGCCTGCGCCAGTTCAACCTGTCGCTGCTGATCACCGACGGCTTCATGCAGGCGGTGGAGCAGGACGCCGACTGGCCGCTGGTGTTCCCGGTGAACCGCAAGGAAGAGGCCGACATCGACCTGGCCGACGCCAGCGCCGTGGTGTGGCGCGACTGGCCCACGCACCAGGACTACATCGTGCGCGACGACGGCCTGGTCGCGTGCAAGGTGTACGGGCACATCCGCGCCCGCCACCTGTGGGACATGATCATGGTCTCCACCTACGACTACGCCGAGCCGGGCTTCATCCTGATCGACCGCGTCAACGAAATGAACAACAACTGGTGGTGCGAGAACATCCGCGCGACCAATCCTTGCGTGACCGCCGATACCTGGGTGCAGACCGCCGAGGGGCCGCGTCAGGTCGCCGATCTGCTGGGAACGCAGTTCCTGGCGCGGGTCGATGGCGGCGACCATGCCACCGGTGCGGAGGGTTTCTTCAAGACCGCGCACAAGCAGGTGGTACGACTGCAGACGCAGGAGGGTTACGCGCTGCGCCTGACCGCAGACCACCGCGTGCGGCGCGTGGTGCGCCAGACCCGTTGGTCGCTGGACACCCAATGGTGCCAGGCGGACCAACTGGTCGCAGGCGACCGGGTGCTGCTCAACAATCATCGTGCCGGTGCGGAGTGGTGCGGCGCGCGCAGCTATGAGGAAGGTTTCCTGCTCGGCATGCTGGTGGGCGACGGTACGCTCAAGCAGGAGGCCGCCGTGTTGTCTGTCTGGTCGCAAGCCGCCGCCGTCAATGCGGCGCCGCTGGCACCGGTGGCGCTGATGGACGAAGCCCTGCGCTGCGCGCGCAGCCTGCCGCACCGTGCCGACTTCGCCGGCTGGAGCGAGGTGCGCGAGCGTGGCGAGTACCGCCTGAAGTCGGCCGCGTTGCGCGATCTGGCCCTGGAGCTGGGCCTGCGTCCGGGCGACAAGGCGATCACGCCGGCCGTCGAGAAGACCTCCAGCGACTTCCATCGCGGCTTCCTGCGCGGCTTGTTCGACACCGACGGCTCGGTGCAGGGCAGCCAGGAGAAGGGCGTCAGCGTGCGCCTGGCACAGTCCGACCTGGCACGGCTGGAGGCAGCGCAGCGCATGCTGTTGCGGCTGGGCATCGCCTCGCAGATCTACCGCGACCGGCGGCCCGCCGGCACGGCATTGCTCCCCGACGGGCACGGCGGCACGCGTGCCTATCCCACCAAGGCGCAGCACGAACTGGTCGTCAGCGGCGACAACCTCGACGCCTTCGCCCAGCGGGTGGGCTTTGCCGACACCGCCAAGGCCAACCGCCTCAAGGCGATGCTGTCCGGCTACCGTCGCCAGTTGAACCGCGAGCGCTTCGTGGCGACCGTGCAGTCGGTGGCCGCCGATGGCATCGAAGACGTCTACGACGTTCAGGTCCCCGGCATCAACACCTTCGACGGCAACGGTCTGCACGCCCACAATTGCGGCGAGCAGCCGTTGCCGCCCTACGGCGCCTGCCTGCTCGGCTCGATCAACCTCACCACCTTCGTGCGCGAGCCGTTCACCGAGCGCGCCCGCTTCGACTGGGAGGAATACAAGGACGTGGTGCGGGTGTTCACCCGCATGCTCGACAACGTGGTCGAGGTCAACGGCCTGCCGCTGCAGCAGCAGCGCGACGAGATCATGCGCAAGCGCCGCCACGGCATGGGCTTCCTCGGCCTGGGGTCGACCATGACCATGCTGCGGATGAAGTACGGCAGCGCCGAGTCCTGCGAGTTCACCGAGGCCATCGCCCGCGAGATGGCCGTGGCCGGCTGGGAGACCGCGCTGTCGCTGGCCAAGGAAAAGGGCCCGGCGCCGATCATGCAGGAGACCTTCGAGGTCACCGCGGCGATGCTGCGGCAGCGCCCGGAGATGGCCCGCGACGGCTGGCGCGTCGGTGAGCGCATCGAGGGCCGGCTGCTGCACGCCAAGTACAGCCGCTACATGCAGCGCATCGCGGAGGTGGCGCCGGCGCTGGTCGAGGAGCTGGCCGAGGTGGGCGCGCGATTCACCCACCACAGCTCCATCGCCCCCACCGGCACCATTTCGCTGAGCCTGGCCAACAACGCCTCCAACGGCATCGAGCCGAGCTTCGCCCATCACTACAGCCGCAACGTGATCCGCGAAGGCAAGAAGAGCAAGGAGAAGGTGGACGTGTTCTCCTTCGAGCTGCTGGCCTATCGCCACCTGGTCAACGCCAAGGCGATGCCGTTCGCCGAGGACACCGCCGCGCGCCTGCCGGATTACTTCATCGCCGCCGACGACATCCACCCCAAGGAACACGTGGACGTGCAGGCCGCCGCGCAGAAGTGGGTGGACAGCTCCATCTCCAAGACCGCCAACGTCCCCACCGACTATCCCTACGAGCAGTTCAAGGACATCTACCGCTACGCCCACCAGCAGGGGCTGAAGGGCTGCACCACGTTCCGCTTCAACCCGGCCGCCTTCCAGGGCGTGCTGGTCAAGGAGGCGGACCTGGAGAACACCACCTACCGCTTCGAGCTGGAAGACGGCAGCGTGGTCGAGGTCAAGGGCAACGAACAGATCGAATACGACGGCGAGATGCATACCGCCGCCAACCTGTTCGATGCGCTGAAAGAAGGGTATTACGGCAAGTTCTGATGCCGTCCCGTCTCCTCTCCGCGCCGGCGGAGGGGAGGGCGGCGGTGGGAGCCCGGGAGCGCGGCGCGCCGCGCTTCCCCAACGCTTCCCCACCGTCCGCCGCCTGTCGCCGTTTCCGGCTCCCCGCTTCGCTGCAATCGGTATAGCATCGCCCGCGTTACATAAACACTGACACCCTGAGGAGGGTTTTATGAGCACTGGGAATGGAGTCACGGCGACGCTGACGCAGGTCGCCGAGAACGTGAAAGAAACCGCCACCAACGTGGGCGAGACCATCGCCGCCACCGCCAGCGAGGCCGTCGCCAGCGTCAAGCAGACCGCCGAGAACGTGCAGAAGCGCGTGCAGGACCAGGTCGCCAAGACCCGCAAGGTGGTGAAGCAGGCCGAGAAGGCCGTCGCCAAGCGCGCCGAGAAGGCCGGCAAGGCCGTCAAGAAGACCGTCGCCAGCGCGCGCAAGAAGCTGGAAGCGGCCAAGGCCAGCGCCCAGGCCGAAGCGGCCTCGCTGAGCAAGGGCGGCAAGAAGACCGCCAAGAAGGCGGCTGCGAAGAAGGCGCCGGCGAAGAAGGCCGCCGCCAAGAAGACGGTCGCGAAGAAGGCCGTCGCCAAGAAGGCCCTGGCCAAGAAAGTGACCGCCAAGAAGGCCGCGCCGAAGAAGGCGGTCAAGAAGGTCGCCGCCAAGAAGGCCGTGACCAAGAAGTCGGTGGTCGCCAAGAAGAGCGCGGTGAAGAAGAGCGTGGGCGCGCGCAAGGCCGTGGCCAAGAAGGCCGTGGGCAAGGCCGCCAAGGCGGTCAAGAAGAGCACCGCCAAGGTCGCCAAGAAGAGCGCCGCGGTGAAGAAGACCGCCGTGCGCAAGGCCGCCGGCAAGAAGGCCGCGGCCACCCGCGCCAAGAAGTAAGCCGTCCCGTCGCACCCTCTCTCCCGCACGCGGGAGAGAGGCCGGGCCCACGCCCGTCCCGATCCGCATTCCAGGAACGCACGCCTCATGGCCATCAAGATCGACCAGAAAATCAAGGGCTACGCCGTCGTCACCCCCGAGGACAAGGCGCGCGACGCCGCCGCCGCGGTGCCCGCCTCGTCGATCGACCGTGCCACCGCCGAGGCCGAAGCGCCGGCCGACAACATCATCCACATGCACGAGCGCATCGAGCGCCCGGACGTGCTGATCGGCAGCACCTACAAGATCAAGTCGCCGTTGGTGGAACACGCCATGTACGTGACCCTCAACGACATCGTGCTCAATGCCGGCACCGAACACGAACTGCGCCGCCCGTTCGAGATCTTCGTCAACTCCAAGTCCATGGAACACTTCCAGTGGATCGTGGCGTTGACCCGCATCATGTCCGCCGTGTTCCGCAAGGGCGGCGACGTCACCTTCCTGGTCGACGAAATGAAGGCGGTGTTCGACCCCAAGGGCGGCTACTTCAAGGCCGGCGGCGTGTACATGCCGTCGCTGGTCGCCGAACTGGGCAGCATCGTCGAAGAACACATGAAGTCGATCGGCCTGCTGCACGACCCGGAGATGAGCGACCACCAGCGCGCGCTGATCGCCGAGAAGCGCAAGCAGTACGAAGAACGCTCAAAAAAAAACAGTGAAGTGAGCAAGGCGGTGCCTTCTCCTGTGGGAGAAGGCGCCCGCAGGGCGGATGAGGGTACGGTGTCCGCCCACTCCACCGCCGACCACGAAGAGGACATCGCCGTCACCGGCGACGGCGCGAGTTTCCCGCCGTCGGCCACGATGTGCCACAAGTGCAATACCAAGGCGCTCGTCATCATGGACGGGTGTGCGACTTGTTTGAATTGTGGGTATAGCAAGTGCGGGTGAGTGATTAATAATGACTCTCATTGACGTTGAGGTTCTCGCGGAGCGCGTAAGGAGTATTGCAGCTAAGTCTTTTATTGAAGAGGCTGTGCGTTGTTATAAAGTTGGCGCCTATCGATCATGCATCGTCGCAACATGGATAGCACTTATTTATGATTTTGTGGATAAGTTTAGGGAGCTGGCTTTGGCTGGCGACGCATCTGCTGTTCAATTGGTTGCTGAGTTCGATCAAATTCAAGCGAAAAGAGACACTGCTGGCGCATTAAAGTTCGAACGCGATGTGTTGGATCTGGCCAAATCAAGTTACGAGCTTATATCCGAGCAGGAATGCGTTGATCTTCGGCGCCTCTTTGAAGATAGGAATCGCTTCGGTCACCCTAACCTGAATCAAGATTTGGACGTTCTAGACGCATCTGCAGAAGTCGCTAGAGCTCATCTTCGCAATGCAGTTGAGCACGTGCTGGAAAGGCCGCCAGTGCAAGGCAAATCAGCTCTGGCTTCAATTCGCGCGACTGTGGACTCCGAGTATTTTCCCAGGAAGACTCAAGACGCGGTTGTTGCTTTAAGTGCAACACCCTTGATTCGGGCAAAAAAAACTGTAGTGAGGGATTTTTTCTTGGGCTGTCTGACTTCTCTTTTAAGGGAGAAGTTGAATGCAGACCAGTTCGAAAGAAGGCTTGCAGCGGCGTTTGCTTGCCGCCAGCTTCATGGGGTAGTGGTAGATTCTGTTGTTAATGAAAAAGTATCGTCAATTTTTGATCAGGTTGATGACAGACAGCTTGGCTATCTTATACTCGTCATTTCAAAGGAGCCTCATCTGCTTTCAAAAGTAAGTGCAGGCGTTAGAATTAAGCTTAAGGAGTTTGTAAAAAGAATTGGCGAAGCTGATTTAGGAATTTTAAATTTTGCCTCTGATATAAATTTTCTGTTTGAAGAGGTGAATGAGAGGTTGAGTCGTGTAACGCCGAGTCAGCTTCGAGAGTTCGTTCAGAAGGTTGCTAGAGCTCCATCTCGCCCGGTAATAAGTCGGGCTGTTGAAATGCTTTTGACATCAGGAAGTTGGGACTCATCTAATGCCATTTGCTCGGCTATATCTGAAAGAATGATTGATCTTCTTTCCCGGGATGATGCTAATAAGATTTTAGCTGCTATCGAAAATCCAGAGGTTAAGTGGAGCTTCAATTATCCGCATCTCGTTAAAAATATTATCGAGAAAGGCTTGCTGGGGAAGGCCGAGGTTTTGAGAGCTGCTGAAACGAACGAGGCGCGCCCAGTTTTAAATATGTTGGAGTGATTGTGGTCTGAATCAGTTAGTAGTCAGTTCTGAGTAAAATGCGTTCAATGCCGCATCTGTCGCTGAGTGGATAATGCGCGAATTTAAAGTAAAAATTTTATTCATAAAAAGCCAGTGCGCGCCTCTGGCCTAAGGAGATCGCGGCCATGGATGCCACCACGCCACCGCTGACGTTCGCGCTGCTGGAGCAGAAAATACAAGCTATGCCGGAAGGGCCGGTGTCTGCGTTGTCGACGCCGCGCTGGATGCGGATGCTCAATGCGGTGGGATGGGTGGGTTCAATGCTCGCGCTGCTGCCTTCGCTGCTGTTGGTCTGGATAGCGCCGCAGCACTGGATGGTGACGCTGTCGCAGGTCGGGCTGGCGCTCACCGTTACCTTTGTGCCTTATTTCCTACGCACGGTCGGGTTGCTTATCTACGAATTCTCCAATGCGCGCCGGCAGTGGATCTTGCAGCACGATCATGATGTCGGCGAACTGCGTCAGTTAGCTCAGTGGTTGCTGATCTATCCACGCGAAGTGCTGGAAGACCAATTGCGTTACGCGAAGATGGCGCAGGAACGTCTAGTTGCCAAGCTCGGTCTGTTCGTCGGCGGTATGGATAAGCTGGGTTTGCTACCTCTGTGCTTGTCGCTGCTCGTCGTTTTGCGCAACTGGCGCGATCTGCTTGCCTTGCCTGCATGGTTATCAATTCTGGCGATGTTCGCGGCGATTCTATGGATGGTGAGTTGGCTTGGCGCTAATTTCCGTCTGCGTCTGCACCTTTACGAAAGCGTGCTCGCCGCTGCGCTCGCCAATGCTGCCGCTGCCAAGGCGGACGTGCCGACTGAGATGGCGTCGCCCATCTCGCCGGCGGGGCACGCCGCGCATCGCATCACCAGCCTCGACGCCCTCGAAGCCCTGTACGGCCAACCCGCCGAGCGCGCAGTGCGCAAGCAAATCGATCATCTGAACGCCGACTACCAGGCGTTCGTGCACGCGTCGCCGTTCGTGGTGCTGGCTTCGGCCGGTGCCGAGGGCCTGGACTGCTCACCCCGCGGCGACGCGCCGGGATTCGTGCAGGTGCTGGATGCGCGCACGCTGGCGTTTCCGGATCGGCCGGGCAACAACCGCATCGATACGCTGCGCAATCTGCTGCAGGATCCGCGCCTGTCGCTGTTGTTCCTGATTCCCGGCATCGGCGAAACCTTGCGCGTGAACGGCCATGCCGAGATCCGCGTCGATCCGGACCTGTTGGCGCGGTTTGCGGTCGGCGAGCGCTTGCCGCGCAGCGTGATCGTGGTGCACATCGAGGCGGTGTACTTCCACTGCGCCAGGGCGATCGTGCGCTCGCAGCTATGGGATCCGGCGCGGCACCTGCCGCGCGATCGTCTGCCCAGTCCCGGCACCATGCTCGCGCACCTGACCGACGACGCGTTCGACGCCGACGCCTATGACCGGGAATTGCCGCAGCGTACGCGCGATACGCTGTACTAGCACGTCTGGGTGAACGGGCGAGGCGTGCGCGGCGCCTTGTCCAGGGTGATCTGCGTGTCGTCCGGTGATGCGGCCACCGGTCCCGGGTCAGCCGCCTCTGCTACGGTGCGCCGCTGGCAGACGTCGGTGTCGCTCGACTCGCAGGGCGCCTGCCAGTCGGTGACTGCGGCCGCGTTGCCTGAACGGTCCGCCATCGGCGGCGCCAGCATGTTGGCTGGAGCCGCGCCGCGGCTGTTCGACGCGGTCGCTGCCGTAGACAGCTCGCTTCCTGAACACGCGGGTGCTTTCGCCGCTGTACATCACGCTTTACAGTCGAACGACAAGGACGTGTCGCCCGCTGGATAGCGCGGGGAACGCCCGGGGTTCCCCGTTGCTCGATCAGGTCGGTCACGGCTCGGCGCCGTGCGCGGCCCGAGCCGCGTGGGCCGCAACGCTTTCGGGGGAGAAGCGGGATGGCGTCGAGCGAGGGTGCATCGGAATCTCATCCGTTGTTCGAGCTGTTGTCGGGTGAGATCAGCGACCGCGAACTGCGCCGTTGCCTGCGCGTGGTGCGCCAGCACTTGGACATGGATGTGGCGTTCCTGTCGCGCTTCCGCGCGACCGATCGCGTGCTCGACCACGTGGACGGTCCGCCCGGTTGCCCGATCCACGAAGGCCAGATCCTGCCGTTGGCCGACGGCTACTGCATGGGCGTGGTGCGAGGCGATCTGCCGCAGCTCATTCCGGATACCTCGCTGGTGCCGGCCGCGCAATGCATCCCGGCGACCTTTTCGATCCCGATCGGCGCGCACATGAGCGTGCCGATCCAGGTCGGCGGACGGGTGTACGGCACGCTGTGCTGTTTCAGCTTCCTGCCCAGGCACGGCCTGGGCGAACGCGACATCGGCATGCTGCGCGCATTCGCCGAGATTCTCGCCCTGCGCCTGCATGAAGTGGAGGCGCACAAGCTGGAGCGGCAGGCGATGATCGACGAGATCGACGGCGCCTTGGCGGCGGGCGCGCCGCGCATCGTGTTCCAGCCATTGTTCGCGCTGGACGGTATGCGCCTGCATGGGTTCGAGTGCCTGTCGCGTTTCGACATCGCCCCGCAGCGTGGCCCCGACAAGTGGTTCCAGCAGGCCGAGCTGGCCGGCGTCGGCATCCGCCTGGAACTGCACGTGGTGGCCAAGACACTGGCCTATCTGCGGCGGTTTCCCCCGACGTTCCGGCTCAATCTCAATCTGTCACCGGAGCTGCTGACGTCCGAGGCGCTGGCGGTGCTGCTCGGGGACGACATCGACGTCGCGCGCCTGACCCTGGAGATCACCGAGCACGCCATCGTGCGCAACTACCTGGAACTGGCCGATGCGCTGGCGCCGCTGCGCGCGCGCGGCGCACGCCTGGCGGTGGACGACGCCGGCGCCGGCTACGCCAGCATGCGCCACATCCTGCGGCTGCAGCCGGACGTGATCAAGCTCGACATGAGCATCACCCACTGCATCGACAGCGACCGCACGTGCCGCGCGCTGGCCAAGGGGCTGACCAACTTCGCGCACGAGATCGGCTCGCACGTGGTGGCCGAGGGCGTGGAGACGGCCGAGGAACTGGAGACCCTGCGCGCGCTCGACGTCGATTTCGTGCAGGGCTATTTCCTGTCGCGGCCGCTGCCTGAGCAGGAAGCGCTGGCCTTGGCGCAGGCCGAAGGGGCGTGAGCGGGCGCCGCGTGCCGGCGCGTCACTGGCCTGCGGCGACCGTTTACTACGGCACCGCTCGGCCCAGGTCATCCAGATAGTGCTGGCCGCCGCGACCGTGGCGGCGCCGACGGTGTCGAGCAGGGGCGGGATGCTGTCGTCGATGGCAGGCGCGCCTGCGGCCCGCCGATGTCGATCCGCACCAGCCGGGCGCCATCAGCAGCAAGGTCCGGGCGCTGTCGCGCCGGCGGGCGGCGAAGCTGCGCATCGGCATGTTCAGCGCCGCCTTGCCGCTGCGGTAGAACGCGTACCAGCCGTTGCGGTGGTTGGCGTCCTGGCGCAGCGGCGCCAGGACGTTCGCATCGGCATCCGCCGCCACGTCGTGGTCCAGGCCGCTGTCCCAGGCGCGGCCGCCGTGCACAGGCCGTCGCTGCGCGGGTGCGACATCGGCACTGGTCCGCCGCCGCGGCGATGGCGCACACTTGCCGGCTCTGATCGAAGGCAGGAACACACGATGGTACGGCGATACGGATGGAGCGCGATGCTGGTGTGGCTGGTGGCGTTCGGCGCGGCGGCAGCCGGCCCCACGCCCGGCGAATACAGCACCAAGGAAGGCTGGGGCAGCATGCGGGTCACCGAGAAGGGCGGGGTGCGCCAGTTCGACCTGTTGTCGGTCGGCGCCAATGGCCATACCTGCTCGCTGTCGGGCACGCTGCAGGGCGACAAGGCCGAGGTGAACGACGCCGGCGACGTGCCCTGCAAGCTCGCCTTCAAGCCGGTGCCGGGCGGGTTCGACGTGGCCGCATTGACCCAGGAAAGCTGCCGCGACTACTGCGGCATGCGCGCCAGTTTCGAAGGCGACTACCTGCAGCTCCCGGCTGGCTGCACTGCCGCGGCCAGCAGCCGGCGGCGCGAGGCCTATCTGCAGGACTACCGCGGCAAGCGCTATGACAAGGCGCTGGCCGGCATGCTGGCGTTCGAAGGCGAGTGCGGCGGCTTCCTCAACTGGCTCGATCGCGACCGCTTCGCCAACGACCGTGCCATCACCCTGCTGCGCCTGGGTCGGCCGCAGGAGTGCCTGGCGGTGCTGGACGGCACCATGGCCGGTCGCAGCCACGACGAAGCCTCGTTCCAGGCGGAACTGGAAAAGCAGAGCACCATGCTGCCGCCCACCGACTGGGACGCCTACCTGCCTATCGCCAAGTCCACCTGGTTCAATCGCAAGCTGTGCGAGGCGGCCAAGGACTGAGCAGGCGCCTGCGCCAGGCGCATGGCAGGACGCGCTGCGAGGGCGCCGCCTGCGTGCGGCGCCGTGCAGCAGGGCCGGCGCGAGAGGCGATGCGATGGCGCTGCTGCGCCTGCGATCGACGGCGGCGCGCGTGTGCAAAGGCCGCCGATGCGATCGCGCCCGCCCGCGATGCGTCGCTGGCGATAAGACTTGTGGCGGCGCCGGTTGCCGTCGCCGCGGGCGACTGCGCATACTTCCGGCGACCGATGGCGCGTTGGACGCCTTGGAGCAAGGATGATCGATCGACTGCGACGCCTGTTGTCCCGCACCCCGCCCCGCGGGGCCGATGCCGCCCCCGATGCCGCAGGCTCGGAGGCCGCACCCGACGCGCAACCGGGCCGCGCACTGCAGCAGTTGTTGCTGCAGGTGCTGCAGCGCGAGGGCCATGCGGCGACTTTGCACGAGGACGGCGTCGTACTCGGCAATGGGCTGCACCTGCTCACCGAACTGGTGGACCTGGCCGAGCTGCGTAGCGGCGTGCGCACGGCCAGCTGCATCCGCGTGCATCACCGCAGCCTGTTCCCCGAGGGGATCGTCGAGTTCCAGCATTCCATCGGCGAGGACACCGAGGCGAGTCTGGCCTCGGGCTTCACCACCTGGGCGCGCACCGATCTGGTGGCGCTGTCGGAGGCGGTGAGCGCTCCCGCCGAGGCCCGCTGCATGACCTTGCAGATGGAGTTTCCTGCCGAGGCCGGGGCGCAGGCCTCGGTGCGGCGCACGGTGGTGCTGGGGCCGGTGGCGCATATGAACGGCGATGCGGCCCGGGCCGCGGCGGGCGACGACACCGAACACGCGTTCTGCCCGTGCTGCCTGTTCACCAACAGCCTGGATGCCTTGATGCCGCTGCTGCAGCGGGATCAGCGCATGCTCGGGATCCGCCTGTTCGCCTCGCGCGATGCCGACGGCGAGGTCGCGGCCGATTGCCGGGTCAACGGCGAGGACTTTCCCGACGGCGTGGCCTGCCTGCGCCGCTACGCCGAGACCTGGCCGGCGCTGGGTGCCTTGGAGTTCCGCAAGCAATACGCGGTGGTGCGCCTGCCGGAGCCGGTGGTGCCGGACGCCATGCACTGACGCGCCAGTGGGCGTTGCCCGGGCGCGCGCCCGTTCTTGTGTCGCCCTGGTCTAGGCCGCAGCCGCGTCCGCCGGCGCGGCAGGCAGTGCCGAGGCCACGATGCCGTGCAACTGCGCGGCCAGCGCCTTGCGGTCGCTGCCCGGTGCGACCGCAATCGGTGCGTGGAAGGTCACCCTGACCACCGCACCGGACAGGCGCAGGAAGTGCGCGACGTGCGCGCCGGCCTGCATCTCGCCATAGAAGGCATACGCATCGCGATCGCCGCCCTGGGCCAGCGGCTGCCCGTCGACGCTGCGCACCTCCAGCGTGAACGGCTGCAGCGTCCAGTGCCGCGCGCCGGGGTCGGCACTGAGGAACAGCGAGAACAGGCTGGACTTGAACGGCGCCACCCGTTCGCCGGAGGAAGTGGTGCCTTCGGCGAACAGCACCACGTCGTGATCCGGGCGCAGTTGCGCGGCGACCGCGGCCGCCACGGCGGCGGCATCCTGGCGGCGCCGGCTGATGAATACGGTCTGCGCCAGCGCGCCGATGTGGCGCATGCCCGGCCAGCGCTCCATGTCGTTCTTGGCGATGAAGCGTGCGCGCAGCAGGCTGCCCAGCACCACGATGTCGAAGTGGGAGATGTGGTTGCCGACGAACAGCGTGCCGCCCGCGTCGCGCGGCACGCCCACCACCTCGACGCGGATGCCCAGGGCGCGCCGCAGGCAGCCGAACCACAGCCGCGGCAGCACGAACGCGCCGCGGCCGCGGGTAAGGCGCATCAACAGCCACTGCGGCGGGATCAGCAGCACGCTGGCGACCAGGCAGATGGCCACGCGAACGACGGTACGCAGGCGGCCGACAAGGGGGGCTGCGGCGGGGCGGGGCGAAGCGGCGTCGGGCATGGGCGGTGGCGGCTGGGGAGACGGTCGGCGCGCGCGCTGGCGTGGCCGCGGCGATGGTAGCCGAGGCCTGCGTCTTCGGCATCACGCCGCCGCCTTGTCCATGGCGTGTCGCGTGAGCGCGTCAGGCGTCACGCCGTTTCCGCCTTCCCGATGCCGATGCCGATGCCGTGCTTGGCTCACGTCGTGCCTTCGCAGGTGTTTCAGGCCCATGCCGCACCGGGGAACTGCATCTTCCGCAGATCAGCCATCGCCCGATGGGCGTGGCGGTGACGCTTGCGCATTGTGGCAGCGTCCGCCACGGCGCCGTTCGCCGTGGAGACCATCCCGACCACTTCCAAGGAACACGTCCATGCATCGTCCGATTTCCTATGCCCTGCTCGCCGCGCTGCTGGCGTCCACCCAGGCGCAGGCGCAAAAGGCGCCGCCCGCCTGCAGTGCGCTGCCGACCTACGTGCGCGATGCCGCACGCGACATGGCGTACTGCATCACCATGGCCAACCCGATCGCCGCCTGCGGTTCCACCCAGGTGGACGTGCAGGTGTTCGGCAACGCCGAAGGGCGCCTGCCGAAAGCCGGCAAGGGACAGACCTACTACGAAGGCAAGGCGCGGCGCGATCCGGGCGGCGCGGCCGGCACCTATCGCCTGGTGTTCCTGGCCACCGACGGCAAGGCCAAGTCGACGATCGCGCAGCGCTACTACTCGGCCGACCACTACACCACGTTCTGCGCGGTGCAGTGAGGGGGTTCGGCTGGCGCCGTCCACCTCTGGTCGGTGCCAGCCGATGCGATGCGCCAGCGCGGTGCGTGAGCATCAGGAGCGTCGCGTCGGGCAGGCGGCAGCTGTGGTGCTTCCGCCCCACGGATGCGTGACACCGAGGGGCGCTGTCGTTCGTGGCGGCTGAAACAGGTCTCTAAACAGCACGGCGAGGCGCACGCGTAGGAGCGGCTTCAGCCGCGACGAGGCGTTACCGGGGCAGCCCGTCGCGGCTGAAGCCGTTCCTACAAAAACAACGTGCGTCTCGCCGAGGCGCAGCAAGGGTGAACGGCGATGCGACGCGGAGCCTGGCATACGCCGCGATGGCGATTGCAGCGTCAGTGCGTGTTATCGGCCTGCTTGCAATCCTCAGCTTGCGAAGTAGCAAACGACGTCAGGACCCACGCACCCTCAGGGCGTGCCTCGACGCCGTAGCGCCACGACTGGCGCACGTTGTCTGAGCAACTGGTAATGGCGATGCTGTCGCTGGTCGCGCCGTTGGCCGGCAGTGGCACGGGCGCGGGAAGCCGCTCGCTGGCGGGCGGCAGCGCTCGCGTGTAGCTCAGGACGATGGGACCGAGCTGGTCGAGATTGCCCATGCGCACGCCGTCGCTGCGCGTACGGTGCTGCGCCAGCCAGTCGCGCACCTGCCGCCACTCGGGCGTGCCTGCGGCGTAGGTATTGGTGCTGGACACGCGCAGGCTGTCCGGCGTGTTCGGCGAGGCGCAGGCCGCCAGCGACGGCAAGGCAAGCAGCAGCGGGATCACGATCCAGCGCGCATGCCGGGGGCGCATCTGTCCGTTTCCGATCGCACCATCGCTGCGCCTGTGCATCCGTCCGCTCCCTGCTGGTTGCCGATGGCGCGACGATAGCATCATCGGCGGCCACGTCCGCCGGCGTGCCGCCGCCAAGCCGCCCGCCGTGCCCGCGCTCAGCGTTTGCCGGGGCGATCGGCCAGCGAGGCCTGCAAGGCGGTGGCCAATGCGGCGTCGCCGCTGACCAGGGCGCTCCAGCGCAGTTCCAGGCCCTTGCGTCGGCCCTTCTCGGTGAGCTTCAGGCCGTCCGGGTCCACGGTCAGGGTGTAGTGCACGCCGTCGATCTCCAGTTCGCGGCGCAAGGGTTTGTCGAGCGGGGTCATGCGGCGGCTCCCGTTTTCACGATGCGTCGAGGGTAGCGGAGCCAAGGTGATGGCTGGTTCTGCAGGCGCGCCGGATGAAGACGCTCAAGATCGCCACCTACAATGTCAACGGCATCCGCAGCCGCTTGCCGCAGCTGCTGCAGTGGTTGCAGCGCGAGGCGCCGGACATCGTCGGGCTGCAGGAACTCAAGAGCGTGGATGCGGGTTTCCCGCTGGCCGAGTTGCATGCCGCCGGCTATGGCGCGGTGTGGATGGGGCAGTCGAGCTGGAATGGCGTGGCGCTGCTGGCCAAGGGCTGCGATCCCATCGAGAGCCGGCGCGGCCTGCCCGGCGACCCGCGCGACACCCAGAGCCGCTACATCGAGGCGAAGGCGCACGGCGTGCTGGTCGGCTGCCTGTACCTGCCCAACGGCAATCCGCGCCCAGGGCCGAAGTTCGACTACAAGCTGGACTGGTTCGCGCGCCTGCAGCGGCATGCGCAGCACCTGGTGGCGCTGCCGCATCCGGTGGCCCTGATCGGCGACTTCAACGTGGTGCCCACCGATGCGGACATCTACAACCCGGCCTCGTGGCGGCGCGATGCGCTGCTGCAGCCGGAAAGCCGCCAGGCCTATGCCGAGCTCTTGGCGCAAGGCTGGACCGACAGCCTGCGCCAGGTGCACGGCGAGCGCCGCGTGTACACGTTCTGGGATTATTTCCGCCAGCACTGGCAACGTGATGCCGGGCTGCGCATCGACCACCTGCTGCTGAATCCCCCACTGGCCGCGCGCCTGCGCGATGCCGGCGTGGACCGCTGGGTGCGCGACCTGCCGCATGCCAGCGACCATGCGCCGACCTGGGTCGCCATCGGCGCGTCGCCGGCCCGCGGTGCCGCCGCGGCGTCGGCCAAGCCGAGGCGCGGTGACGGGGGCGCCGAAGGCAAGCCCAAAGGCGGCAAGGCGAAAAAGACGCCACGCACCGCCGCATCTGGCGCGGTGGCGTCGGCGAAGAAGGCAACGCGGACCAAGCGCAAGACGACGGCCCGCGCTGCTGAGACAGCGTCGACGCCAAAGCCCGCAACAAAGACGACACGCGCAGCAAAGGCGACGAAAGCGACAACGCCGAAAGCGCAGACGCCAAAAGCGCGCAAGCCGCGCGCCGCGACCGAGGCGCCGCCCAAGCCCGCACGCGGCACCAAGCGCCGCAAACCACCCCTTCTCCCACCGGGAGAAGGTGGCGCGTAGCGCCGGATGAGGGCGCGGCGAAGCGGGGAGGGCACCGATCCCTGGCTACCGCCGCGCGGCGTGGCCGACGCGGCGTATGTCTTCCCTTACTTCAGCATCTCGGTAAAGGCGCGATCGGCCTCGATCACGTCGGGCAGCGCGGCGAACAGGGCGTCCAGGTCCACGTCGTCCATCAGCGGGCCGGTTACCGCCTGCCGCGCCTGCTCGTTGGCGCCGCCATGGCGTTCCAGCGCGTCGGCGACCAAGGCGGCCTGGGCCACGACCTTCGGCATCGGCTCGCCTTCCGGCGCCTGCAGCGGCCGCGCCTGGAAGGCGATGGCGGTCTGGATCACCTGCGGCAGGTGCCAGCGCCGCGCCAGCTCGGCGCCCACTTCCGGGTAGCCGAAGCCCAGTTGCACGGTCTCGTCGGCGGCGCGGCCGCTGGACGAGGCGTCCGGGTGCAGTTGCGCGGCGTAGTCGGGCGCGCCGGTCTGGATCAGCAGTTCGCCGATGTTGTGCATCATGCCGCAGGTGAACGCGGTCTCCGCGTCCAGGCCCTTCTGCCGCGCCAGCAACCGGCACACGCCGGCCACTTCGAAGCTGTGCAGCCAGAACGCGCGCAGGTCGAAATGCGCCGGCGCATGGAAGGCGCCGGTCACCGAGGAGGCCAGCACCAGGGTGCGCAAGGTGTTGAAGCCCAGGCGCAGCGCCGCGTCTTCCACCGTGGTGGAATCGCGCGCGCCGCGGAAGCGCGCCGAATTGGCCAGCCGCAACACCTTGGCCGCGATCACCGGGTCCCGTTCGATGTTGCGCGCCACCGCGTCCAGGCTGGTGCCCGGCGCATCGAACTGCAGGATCAGGTCCTGCGCCACCTGGGGAATGGTCGGCAGGGTGTGCAACTGGTCGAACAGCGCCTCTAGCTTCATGGGACCCTCGGAACGGAACGGGAGGCGGGCAGGGCCGGTGGCCGGCCGCGCCGCCACGGTGGCGGACTGCGCGCATCCTACCGATTCGCGATGGCCGGTGTGTGGAAAACCGGCCTCGCGGCGACGGCCGCGCCCTGGTGCCGCGGTGCGCGCGGCTCAGCCGGCGCCGCGCACGCGCAGGGTCAGGCCCTTGAGGAAATTGCGCAGCAACTGGTCGCCGCACAGGCGGAAATTCTTGTGCTCCGGCTGCCGGAACAGCGCCGACAGTTCCGGCTTGGACACCGGGAAACCGGCCGCGTCGAAGATCTGGTGCATGTCCACGTCCTTGAGCTGGAACGCCACGCGCAGCTTCTTCAGCACCACGTTGTTGGTGACACGCGCTTCCACCGGGCGCGGCGGCAGGCTGTCGTCGCGGCCACGGTAGTGGAACACCAGCCCGTCCAGCACGTGTGCGAGCACCGCGTCGCTGCATTCGACGAAGCCGTCCTCGTCCTCCTTCTTCAGCCACGCCGGGATCTGCGCCTTGTCGATCGGGAACGCGGGATCGGCGAGGTGCGCCAGATCGACGATCTTCTGGTCGCTCAGGTCGAGCATGTAGCGGATGGAGCGCAGGATGTCGTTGTTGAGCATGATCGGTGCGGGAGTGCCGGGCGGCCCGGCGAGGGGCGCTAGTCTAGGGCCTGTCACCCATTCCCGGGTAGGCCGCGTTGGCGCTGCAAGGCCGTCAGGTTTGCGTCGCGTGGCGTAGGCCTGACTGGCCGTCAGGTCAAGCCGCGCGGCGCGAAGATGGCGGCCTTGCAGCGACAACCCGAAGGGCCGCCCTTGTGCATGCCCGGGACTGCGTCATTGCTCGGTCGTGGACGCACGTCCACTCCCTCGCGCTTCCTTGCCCCAGGCACGCGCAAGGGCGGCGCGACCTACCCGGGAATGGGTGACAGGCCCTAGGCGCTGGCCCGCATCAGTGCGTAGACCGCGCAGGCCCAGGCCAGGGTTGCGGTTCACCGAGGGTATGCACGCGTCGCGGCGCCCTGCGTCGTCGCGGCGCGGTTGCATCCGCCGGCGCATGCGCCATCATCGGGGCATGGACCATCCGATTCCCAAGCCGAACGCAGTCTCTGCGCTCAATCCGCGCCAGGAGCAACTGGTGGCGCTGGTGCGCCAGCAAGGCTATGCCGAGGTGGAAGGATTGGCGGCGCGTTTCGAGGTGACGCCGCAGACCATCCGCCGCGACCTGACCCTGCTGTGCGAGGCCGGCGTGCTGCGCCGCTACCACGGCGGCGTGAGCCTGCCCTCGAGCGTGGAGAACCTGGCCTATGCGGCGCGCAAGTCGCTGCAGGCGCAGGAGAAGCGGCGCATCGCCACGCTGCTGGCGCAGCACATCCCCGACGATGCCTCGCTGTTCATCAACATCGGCACCACCAACGAGGACGTGGCGCGCGCGCTGATGGGCCACAGCGGCCTGCGCGTGATCACCAACAACCTCAACGTCGCGGTGATGATGAGCGCCAATCCCAGCTTCGAGGTGATGGTGGCCGGCGGGCGCGTGCGCGGCCGCGACCAAGGCGTCACCGGCGAGGCCACCATCGAGCTGATCCGCCAGTTCAAGGTGGACTTCGGCGTGATCGGCATTTCCGGCATCGACCCCGACGGCACGCTGCTGGATTTCGACTTCCACGAGGTGCGGGTGGCGCAGGCGATCATCGAGCACTCGCGGCAGGTGTTCCTGGCCGCCGACCACAGCAAGCTCGGCCGCAACGCGATGGTGCGGCTGGGGCCGATCGGGCGGGTGCACGCCTGGTTCACCGACCGCGCGCCGCCGGCCGAGCTGGCCGCGGTGCTGGACGCGGCCGGCACCCGGGTGTTCGTCGCCGAGGGCGATGCTGCCGATCCGGGCGCGCCGGACCTGGACGTGGCTGCGAATTGAGGCACCTGTAACAACGACGAAGGCCATCGGTAGGAGTCAACTGTCATGCAGCCGCGATGGCAGGAGGGGCATACGTTGCCTGATCACGCGCGATCGCATTGAGCCAGCGCAAGAACTTGTGCATGCAGGCGACGATGGCGACCTTGGCCGGCTTGCCAGCTGCGCGCAGGCGCGCGTAGGTGTTGGCCAAAGGGGATTTGGCGCGGATGCTGGCCCAGCTGGCCATGTACAGCACGCGTCGGACGTCGGCCCGTCCGCCTTTGATGCGACGCTGGCCCTGCCAGCGGCCACTGTCGCGATTGAATGGGGCCAGCCCGACCAGAGCAGCGAGCTTGCGCGGCGGTAACTTGCCCAGCTCCGGCAGCCGTGCGGCCAGGACCGCGCGCAGGATTGCGCCGAGTCCGGGCACCTTCGGCAGCGTGGAGCAGGTCGTAGCCTGCTGCTCGATCTGCCGCGTCAAAGCCTGGATCTTCTGGTTCAGTAGGGCGATCACCTCTTGGCAGTGGCCTTGCACCTCGGGGCTGGTGATGTGCTCCAGCCGCCGCCGATGGGCATCACGCTGGCCGACCAGGGTGTCACGTAGATCCAGCCGTTCGCGCAGGGACTGAAGATGCTCGGGCGGTACGGCTGTGGGCGTGGCCGGAATGTGCTGGGCGGCGATGGCCAACAGGCGCGCGTCCAGGGCGTCGGTCTTGGCCTGCAGGCCAAGGGCCTTGGCCAGGTTCCGCGGACGATCGGCGGCCATCCGCGCCGCTGGCAGGCCCGCCTCCCGAAGTACTCGCAGCAGGGCATGTTCGTAGCCACCGCTGGCTTCCAGCACGATCCGCTCGCAGTCCAGCCCCGCCAGGCACTGGGCCAGCGCAAACCGCTCCTGCGCGGTGTTGGGCTGGGTCCAAGTGTGGCCCTCCGGCAGGACATGAATGACCAGTTCGGCCTTGGCAACATCGATCCCGACAAAGCGTCGCATAGACGTTCTCCGCAGTAGACTCAGGGGTGAGAGCACTCCTGCCGATGCCCATGCTTGTGGAGTTCGAGCTCGCGACTCGGGCAACTGTTCGGGCTTGTGAGGCAGGAGTACGGAGTGCGGCGGCGCTGACTCCTACTCGTGCTTGCTTGGCACTGCGGCTAAACGGCCTGCCGCACTCCGCTCTCACCTACAACGATAGAGCCTCATAAGACACAAGCGGCTTTAGCCGCGACGGGCGTCACTGGGAATGCCCGTCGCGGCTAAAACCGCTCCTACAGTCGAGACGAGACATCCTGCCGCGCCCGGCGATAAGGCGGCATTAGAGGTGTCCTTGAGTGGACCGCCGGCTCTGGCTCCGACGCTGGCGGCGGATGGAGCCCGTGTTCGAATTATTTCGTTAATGTTGCGTGATGTGGCGCTTTGGCGCGCCGCGCCGGCGTCCTGCGTGCTCTCGGCTGTCCATGAACTAGGACTGTCAGGCCTGTTGCCGCGTTTCTCCGGCACCGTCGACGCCACGCTGCAGTGCAGCGTGATATGTTCGAAAATGTTCGTTTACGATCTTTTCGTCCTCAGTTCCGCGCTTGGCGCCTCCGCCGAGCCCGGACACGACATTTCCGGAGTCGGCTATGCGTGAGACCTACGATGTGCTGGTGGTCGGTGGCGGCATCAACGGCGTGGGCATCGCCCGCGATGCGGTGGGTCGCGGCCTGTCGGTGTGCCTGTGCGAGCGCGACGATCTGGCCGCGCATACCTCCAGCGCCAGCACCAAGCTGATCCACGGCGGCCTGCGCTATCTGGAGCAGTACGAGTTCGCCCTGGTCGGCAAGGCCCTGGCCGAGCGCGAGGTGCTGCTGCGGCTGGCCCCGCACATCATCTGGCCGCTGCGCTTCCTGTTGCCGCACCAGCCGCACCTGCGCCCGGCGTGGATGATCCGCACCGGCCTGTTCCTGTACGACCACCTCGGCCGCGGCCGCCGCACCCTGCCGGGCTCGCGGCGCCTGGCGCTGCGCACGCATCCGGTGGGCGCGCCGCTGCGCGAGGAGTTCCGCACCGGCTTCGTCTATTCCGACGCCTGGGTGCAGGACGCGCGGCTGGTGGTGCTCAACGCGATGGACGCCGCGCAGCGCGGCGCGCGCATCCTCACCCGCACCCGCTGCGTCGGCGCGCGCCGCGTGGAGGGCCTGTGGCAGGTGCAGTTGCAGCACGCCGACGGCCGCCGCGAGGAACTGCGCGCGCGGTCGCTGGTCAATGCCGCCGGGCCGTGGGCGGTGCAGTTCCTGGACGAGGTGGCGCATGTCGGCCACGACCACGCGCTGCGCCTGGTCAAGGGCAGCCACATCGTGGTGCCGCGGCTGTTCGAGCACGACCACGCCTACATCTTCCAGCAGCCGGACCGGCGCATCGTCTTCGCCATTCCCTACGAGCAGGACTACACCCTGATCGGCACCACCGATGTCGACTACCGTGCCGATCCGGCCGCGCCGCGCATCGACGGCGAGGAGACGCGTTATCTGTGCGAGGCGGCCAACCGCTATTTCCGCAAGCAGATCGCCCCGGACGACGTGGTGTGGAGCTACAGCGGCGTGCGCCCGCTGCTCGACGACGAGGAGGACAACGCCGCCGAGGTCACCCGCGACTATCTGCTGGAACTGGATGCACGCGACGGCGCGGCCCTGCTCAACGTGTTCGGCGGCAAGCTCACCACCTATCGCAAGCTGGCCGAAGAGGCGGTGGACCGGCTGACCGCGCACGCCGGACGCAAGGCACCGGCCTGGACCGCGCATGGCGCGCCGCTGCCCGGCGGCGAACGCAACGACATCGCCGCGTTGGCGCGCGAACTGCGCGCGGCACGGCCGTGGCTGGCCGAGGCCACCGCGCAGCGGCTGGCGCGCAACTACGGTACCCGCGCGGACACGCTGCTGGGCGAGGCGAGCTCGCTGCAGGACCTGGGCCAGCATTTCGGCGCCGACCTGTACCAGGCCGAGGTCGACTACCTGCGCCAGCACGAGTGGGTGGTGGAGGCCGACGACCTGCTGTGGCGCCGCAGCAAGCTCGGCCTGCGCGTGGACGCCACCGGCCGCGAGCGCCTGGTCGCCTACCTGCAACAGGCGCCGGCCACGCTGGCCGCGGCACCGGCATGATCAAAACGCTGCCGCCGGCCCGGTTCGGGCCGCGGCGGCGCGTGCACAATCGCGCTGCGCCCGGCCCCCGCCGCGGCGCAGGAACCTGGACGCAACCGTGGAGGGTGGCAGGCATGGGTGGATCGACAGCGGCAACGACGGCAGGCCGGGAGGCATGGGCATGAGCCGGCAACTGGTGGGTGAACTGATTTCCGAGGCGATCGCGATGCTGATCATCATCGCCTTCGGCTGCTCGGTGGCGTGCATGTACGTGCTCTACGACCCCAGCCCCTACCAGCACGCCTACTGGGGCGTGTGCATCGCCTGGGGCCTGGCGGTGACCATCGCCATCTACGTCACCGGCTCGGTGTCCGGCACCCACGCCAATCCGGCGGTGACCCTGGCGCTGGCGCTGTACCGTGGCTTTCCCTGGCCCAAGGTGCTGCCGTACTGGGTGGCCCAGGTGATCGGCGCGTTCCTCGGCGCGTGGATCGTGTACCTGCTGTTCGCGCCGGTGATCGACCACTACAACCAGGCGCAGCATCTCACCCGTGCCGGCGGCGGCGCGGCCGGGGTGTTCTTCACCGCGCCGGGCCTGGCGATCACGCCGATGCACGCGCTGCGCGACCAGGTGATCCTGACCGCGTTCCTGATCTTCGGCATCTTCGCCATCACCGAGCGCTACAACGAAGCCGCGCCCACCGCCAATTCCGGTGCGCTGATCATCGGCCTGCTGGTGGCCACCATCGGCGCGTCGATGGGCTATCTGGAAGCCTGGGCGATCAATCCGGCGCGCGACTTCGGCCCGCGCCTGTTCGCCTACGTCGCCGGCTGGGGTTCCTCGGCGTTGCCGTCGGCCGACAACTACTGGTGGATCCCGATCGTCGGCCCGCTGATCGGCGGCGTGATCGGCGGTGCCGCCTACCAGTGGCTGATCTATCCGTTCCTGCCGGCACGGGTGAAGGCGCTGGAAGAGGAACAGGCCGCCGCGCGCCGCGGCTAGCGCCCGCCGGACGTTCGTTTCCGCGCGCTTTGCGCGCATCTCCCCATTCCCCGTTGGCGCCGCGCCCGTGCGCGCGGCGTGCATCCCGCAGGAGTCTCCGATGGAAAAGCAGTTCATCCTGGCCATCGACCAGGGCACCACCAGTTCGCGCGCGATCCTGTTCGACCGCCAGGGCCGCATCGTCGGCATGGCCCAGCGCGAGTTCTCGCAGATCTTCCCGCAGCCGGGCTGGGTCGAGCACAACCCGCGCGAGATCATGACCAGCGTCTACACCACGATCACCGAACTGCTCAACAACCACCAGGTGGACGCCAGCGCGATCGCCGGCATCGGCATCACCAACCAGCGCGAGACCGCGGTGGTGTGGGACCGCGCCACCGGCCAGCCGATCTACAACGCCATCGTCTGGCAGTCGCGACAGACCAAGGACATCTGCGACCAGCTCAAGGCCGACGGCCACGAGGACCTGGTGCGGGCCAAGACCGGCCTGCTGATCGATGCGTATTTCTCCGGGACCAAGGTCAAGTGGATCCTCGACCACGTCGAGGGCGCACGCGAACGCGCGCAGCGCGGCGAACTGGCCTTCGGCACCATCGACAGCTGGCTGATCTGGAATCTCACCGGCGGCAAGGTCCACGTCACCGACTACACCAATGCCTCGCGCACGCTGCTCTACAACATCCATGAACTGCGCTGGGACGAGGAACTGCTGCAGCTGCTGGACATCCCCGCCTCGATGCTGCCGGAGGTGCGCTCGTCCAGCGAGATCTACGGCAACACCCAGGGCCAGTATTTCTACGGCCACGCGGTGCCGATCGCCGGCATCGCCGGCGACCAGCAGGCGGCGCTGTTCGGCCAGGCCTGTTTCGAGCCGGGCATGGCCAAGAACACCTACGGCACCGGCTGTTTCATGCTGATGAACACCGGCGAGAAGGCGGTGGCGTCGAAGAACGGCCTGCTCACCACCATCGCCTGGGGCGTGGACGGCAAGGTCGAGTACGCGCTGGAAGGCGCGATCTTCGTCGCCGGCTCGGTGGTGCAGTGGCTGCGCGACGGCCTGCGCATGCTCGGCAAGGCCAGCGACTCGCAGGCCTATGCCGAGCGCGCCGGCGACAACGACGGCGTGTATTTCGTGCCGGCCTTCGTCGGCCTGGGCGCGCCGTACTGGCGCAGCGACATCCGCGGCGCGGTGTTCGGCCTGACCCGCGGCACCACCAAGGAGCATTTCATCCGCGCCGCGATCGAGTCGATGGCCTACCAGACGCGCGACGTGCTGACCGCGATGCAGGTCGATTCGGGCATCGAACTGAAGGAACTGCGCGCCGACGGCGGCGCCATCGCCAACGACTTCATGGCGCAGTTCCAGAGCGACATCCTGGACGTGCCGGTGCTGCGCCCGGAAGTGGCCGAGACCACCGCACTGGGCGCGGCCTACCTGGCCGGCCTGGCCACCGGGTTCTGGAAGAACCGTGCCGAGATCGCCCAGCAGTGGGCGGTGGACCGCCGCTTCGAGCCGGACATGCCGGCCGAGCGCCGTGAGGCCCTGTACGCCGGCTGGCAGCAGGCGGTAGAGGCGACGATGGGCTTTCGGATTCGCTGAGGCAAGCAAAACACGTAAGAGCGGTTTCAGCCGCGACCGGGCGTTCCTGGGAAAGCCTGGTCGCGGCTGAAGCCGCTCCTACGACGGTGGATGCTCTTGCGTCTGCCGGCAGCAAGGTCGCTTCATCATTCGTGTTGTCGCGAACCTGGCAGCCGCGATACGAATCGCGTAGCAGCGACTTCAGCCGCGGCAGGCTTTCCCATGAACGCCGAGCCGCGGCGTTCCAACCGGCATCGACGTTATTCCTGCGGCGGATCGCGCGCCGCAAGCTCCACACTCGCTCCTTGGTCGCAGCTGCCTAGACGTACTGCGTCGGTCCGCGCGGACCCGGCACCGGGGCGTCGACGCCGCCGACCGGGTCCTGGATCGGCGGGATGGTCGGGTCGGTCGGCTGGTCGGGGATCGGATCGATCGGCCGGTCCGGGGTCGGGTCCACGCCCGGGTTCGGCACCTGGCCCGGCACCTCGTTCGGTGGCTGCTGCGGATCCTGGGCGGGGTTGGGGGATTGCATGTGCATGGCCGTCTCCGTGCGATGAGCCTGCAGCGTGCGCGCTGCGCAGGCGCGTGCGGGTGAAGCGCACGGCAACGGCGGATGAAAGGCGGGCCAATCCGCGTGCCTGGCTGCCGCGATCGGCAGGCGTGCCGCTGGCGTGGATGCCAGCGCTCCGGCATGCTGCCGCCGCATGCGCCGCTACGACCTGGTCATCTTCGATTTCGACGGCACCCTGGCCGACTCCTTCCCCTGGTTCCTGGCGACCATCAACGGCGTCGCCGACGAATTCGGCTTCCGCCGTTTCGACGTCGAACGGCTGGACGAAATCCGCAGCCTGAGCGCGCGCGAGCTCATGGCGCGCAGCGGCCTGCGCTGGTGGCGGGTGCCGGCGGTGGCGCAACGGATGCGCACGCTGATGAGCGAGCAGATCGCGCGTATCGCCTTGTTCGACGGCATCGCCGAGCTGCTTGTGCAGTTGGCGCAGACCGGGGTGCAGCTGGCCCTGGTCACGTCCAACAGCCGCGCCAACGCCGAGCGCGTGCTCGGCCCGGCGTTGCTCGCGCAGTTTCGCGACGTGCGCTGCGGCGCGGCGGTGCTGGGCAAGCGCCGCAAGCTGCGCGCCAGCCTGCGCGCCTGCGGCGTCCCCGCCGCGCGGGCGCTCTGCGTGGGCGACGAGATCCGCGATGCCGAGGCCGCACGTCAGGCCGGCATCGCGTTTGCCGGCGTGGCCTGGGGCTACACCTTGCCGGCGGCCTTGCAGCCGCACACGCCGCTGCCGTTGCTGCAGCGGCCGGACGCGCTGTCAGCGCTGGTGCTGCCGTCCCAACGCCGACCAGGCGATTGCTGCGCTGCAGGTTGATTGTTCACTTGTGATTGCTATATTCATATGCGAACAGTCGCCGTGCCCGCTGCCATCCAGAGCGCGCATGCTGCGGCCTTAACCCACCGCGCCCGATCCCGGGCAGAGGCGTGCCATGTGCAATCCCCGTCGCCACCGTCCCTCGCGCGTCCGCGGGCGATCTGCGGTGCGGCCCATCCTGGGAGTTCGGGCATGGCGTTGAGCGCCGCCACCGATGCCGTCAGCGCTCCACGTGCGCTGGGCGCCAGCGGCGTGCACCTGTCCACGCTGGGCTTCGGCGCCGCGCCGATCGGCAACCTATACACCGAGGTGGACGACGCGGTGGCGCTGGCCGCAGTGGCCGACGCCTATGCCGCCGGCTTCCGCCATTTCGACACCGCGCCGTACTACGGCTACGGGCTGAGCGAGCAACGCCTGGGGCAGGGCCTGCGCGGCTTGCCGCGCGCCAGCTACACGCTCTCGACCAAGGTCGGGCGCTGCGTCTACGACGATGCCGCGGCCGCGCCGGGGCGCGAGGGTTTCGCCGTGGCCGGGCGCCGCGCCGAGTTCGACTACAGCCGCGATGGCGTGCTGCGTGCATTCGAGTCCAGCCTGCAGCGGCTCGGCACCGATCACATCGATGTGCTGCTGCTGCACGACATCGGCCGCCTGACCCACGGCGCGCGCCATCCGGCCATGCTGCGGCAGGCGCTGGACGAGGCCTTGCCGACGATGGCCGCGCTCAAGGCGCAGGGCGCGTGCCGGGCGATCGGCATCGGCGTCAACGAGGAGGACGTGGCGGTGGAACTGCTGCCGCTGTTCCCGCTCGACTGCGTGATGCTGGCCGGCCGCTACACCCTGCTCGAGCAGCACGCCGCGCAGCGGATCATGGCGCAGGCGCTGCAGCGGCAGGTCGGCATCCTGGTCGCCGGGCCGTACAGCTCCGGCCTGCTGAGCGATGCGCGCGGCCCGGGCGAGACCTACAACTACGCGCCGGTGGATGCGGCCACGCTGCAGCACGCGCAGCGCCTGTTCGCAGCCTGCGCGGCGCACGGCGTGGACGTGGGCGCGGCGGCGCTGCAGTTCCCGCTGGCCCATCCGGCGGTGAGCACGGTGGTCGCGGGCATGCGCACGCCGGCGGAAGTGGCCAGCGCCGCCACCCGCCTGCGCGCGGCGATTCCCGCGGCGCTGTGGCAACAGCTGCGCGACGACGGCCTGCTGCGCGCGCCGGTGCCGACGCCGTGAACTTTATCGACGCCCATGTGCATTTCTGGCGCCTGGCGCGTGGCGACTATGCCTGGCTGACCCCAAACCTGGGCGTGCTGTACCGCGATTACCTGCCCGAGGACCTGGCCGCGACGCTCGACGCGCACGGCGTGACCGCGCTGGTGGCGGTGCAGGCGGCGCAGAGCGAAGCGGAAACGCGCTATTTGCTGCAGCTGGCGCGGACCGAGCCGCGCATCGCCGGCGTGGTCGGCTGGGTGGATTTCGAGGCGGCCGATGTCGCCGCGCGCATCGCCGCGTTGTGCGCCGACGGCGCCGGCCTGCTCAAGGGACTGCGGCCGATGGTGCAGGACCTGGCCGATCCGCAGTGGCTGGCGCGGCCGCAGCTGGACGCGGCGTTCGACGCACTGCTGCAGCACGATCTGGCCTTCGACGCGCTGGTGCGGCCGCTGCACCTGCCGGCGCTGCTGGCACGGCTGCAGCGTCACCCGCAATTGCGCGTGGTGCTGGACCATGCCGCCAAGCCGGCCATCGGCGGTGCCGACTTCCGGGCCTGGGCCGACGGCCTGGCGCAGCTCGCGCAGCATCCCAACGTGGTGTGCAAGCTGTCCGGTCTGCTCACCGAACTCCCTGCCGACGCCGCCATCGACGATCCCGCGTTGGCCCCCTACGTGGCGCAGCTGTTCGCCTGCTTCGGCGCGCAGCGGCTGCTGTGGGGCAGCGACTGGCCGGTGCTGACCCAGCGCGCCGACTACGCCGCCTGGATGACGCTGGCGCAGGCCTGGGTCGCGCAGCATGCCGCCGGCGACGCCGAGGCGGTGTTCGCCGGCAATGCGCGGCGCGTCTACCGCCTGTCCGATCCGATCGCTTCCTCCTCCCCCACCTGGAGTCCCGCCCCATGACCACGTTCGCATCCGTTTCCGGGAGCCGCGCATGAGCGGCCGTCTGCAAGGCAAGCGCTGCCTGATCACCGCCGCCGGCGCCGGCATCGGCCGCGAGAGCGCACTGGCCTGCGCGCGCGAAGGCGCGCAGGTGCTGGCCACCGACATCGACGCCGCCGCGCTGCAGGCTTTGGCCGCCGAGGCCGATGGCATCGCCACGCAGACCCTGGACGTCACCGACGCCGCCGCGATCCAGGCGCTGGTGGCGGCGCAGCCGACCTTCGACGTGCTGTTCAACTGCGCCGGCTACGTGCACCAGGGCAGCATCCTCGACTGCGATGCATCGGCCTGGAAGCGCTCGTTCGCGATCAATGTCGATGCGATGTACTACCTGTGCCAGGCGGTGCTGCCGGGCATGCTCGCGCAGGGCCGCGGCAGCATCGTCAACATGTCCTCGGTGGCGTCCAGCATCAAGGGCGTGCCCAACCGCTTCGCCTATGGCGTGACCAAGGCGGCGGTGATCGGCCTGAGCAAGGCCATCGCCGCCGACTACGTGGCCAAGGGCATCCGCTGCAACGCGATCTGCCCGGGCACGATCAAGACGCCGTCGCTGGGCGAGCGGGTCAAGGCGCTGGGCGGCGACGAGCAGGCAGTGTGGAAGAGCTTCACCGACCGCCAGCCGATGGGCCGCCTGGGCGACCCGCGCGAGATCGCGCAGCTGGTGGTGTACCTGGCCTCGGACGAATCCTCGTTCACCACCGGCCAGACCCACATCATCGACGGCGGCTGGTCGAACTGACCGCGCCTTCCCACTACGACAGAGGATTTCCCATGAAACTGCTGCGTTACGGCGAACCCGGCCACGAACGCCCGGCCCTGCTCGATGCCGACGGCCACCTGCGCGATCTCTCGGCGGTGATCGACGACGTTGCGGGCGAGCATCTCACCGCCGCCGGCCTGGCCAGGCTGCGCGCGCTCGACCCGGCCACGCTGCCGCAGGTGGACGGCGAGGTGCGCTACGGCGCCGCCGTGGGCCGCGTCGGCAAGTTCATCTGCGTCGGGCTGAACTATGCCGACCACGCCGCCGAGTCGGGCATGGCGGTGCCGGAGATGCCGGTGCTGTTCATGAAGGCCACCAGTGCGATCAGCGGCCCCAACGACACGGTGACGATCCCGCGCGGTTCGCTCAAGACCGACTGGGAAGTGGAGCTGGGCGTGGTGATCGGCGATACCGCGCGCGATGTGTCGGTGGACGAGGCGCTGGCGCACGTCGCCGGCTATGCGGTGATCAACGACCTGTCCGAGCGCGCGTTCCAGCTCGAGCACGGCGGGCAGTGGGTGAAAGGCAAGAGCTGCGACGGCTTCGGCCCGATCGGCCCGTGGCTGGTCACCGCCGACGAGGTGCCCGATCCGCAGAACCTGTCGATGTGGCTGGAGGTCAACGGCCACCGTTACCAGAACGGCAGCACCCGCACGATGGTGTTCGGCGTGGCCGAGCTGGTCAGCCACATCAGCCGCTACATGACCCTGCTGCCGGGCGACGTGATCAGCACCGGCACGCCGCCGGGCGTGGGCCTGGGGCAGAAGCCGCAGGTGTACCTGAAGCCGGGCGACGTGATGCGGCTGGGCATCGAAGGCCTGGGCGAGCAGCGCCAGGCCGTGGTCGCGCATCCGCGCGACGCGGCTTAAAGCCCCTCTCCCTTCGGCGACCGAAGGGAGTCCCCTTTTGGGAGAGAGAGGGGTTGGGGTGAGGGTCGGGGGCGAAGCCACCTCGCAATGTATGCAGATGTGGATTTTCGCTCGCGCGTGCGCGACACCGCGACGTGCTCTGACTTCGTTCTTGTTTTGCAGGGTCGGTGCCCGCCATGCACCACCGCACCCTCACCCCAACCCCTCTCCCGAGGGGAGAGGGGCTGTATCACCGGTTTTTTTGACTTTCCTACCGCTTCACCCACCAGGATCCCCATGAGCAAAATCGTCGCGCTCGAGACCTTCGACGTTCGTTTCCCCACCTCGCGCGAACTGGACGGTTCCGATGCGATGAATCCGGATCCGGATTATTCGGCCGCCTATCTGCGCCTGCGCACCGACGCCGACGATGGCCTCGCCGGCTACGGCCTGGCGTTCACCATCGGCCGCGGCAACGACGTGCAGAGCGCGGCGGTGGCGGCGTTGGCGCACCACGTGGTCGGCCGCGACGTGGAGACGGTGATCGGCGACCTGGGCGGTTTCGCGCGCAGCCTCACCGACGACTCGCAGCTGCGCTGGCTGGGCCCGGAGAAGGGCGTGATGCACATGGCCATCGGGGCCGTGGTCAACGCCGCCTGGGACATGGCCGCGCGGCGCGCCGGCAAGCCGCTATGGCGCTTCATCGCCGAGCTGTCGCCGGAACAGTTGGTGGCTACGATCGACTTCCGCTACCTCAGCGACGCGCTGACCCCGGACGAGGCGCTGGCCATGTTGCGCGAGGCCGAACCGCTGCGCGCCGAACGCATCCAGACGCTGCTGGAACAGGGGTATCCGGCCTACACCACCTCGCCGGGCTGGCTCGGCTATTCCGACGAGAAGCTGGTGCGCCTGGCCAAGGAGGCGGTGGCCGACGGCTTCCGCACGATCAAGCTCAAGGTCGGCGCCAACGTGGAGGACGACATCCGCCGCTGCCGCCTGGCGCGCGCGGCGATCGGTCCGGACATCGCCATGGCGGTGGACGCCAACCAGCGTTGGGACGTGGGCCCGGCGATCGCCTGGATGCGCCAGCTGGCCGAATTCGACATCGCCTGGATCGAGGAGCCGACCAGCCCCGACGACGTACTCGGCCACGCCGCGATCCGCCGCGGCATCGCCCCGGTGCCGGTGTCCACCGGCGAGCACACCCAGAACCGGGTGGTGTTCAAGCAGTTGCTGCAGGCCGGCGCGGTGGACCTGATCCAGATCGATGCCGCGCGCGTGGGCGGCGTCAACGAGAACCTGGCGATCCTGTTGCTGGCGGCCAAGTTCGGCGTGCGCGTGTTCCCGCATGCCGGCGGCGTGGGCCTGTGCGAACTGGTGCAACACCTGGCCATGGCCGATTTCGTCGCCATCACCGGCAAGATGGAAGACCGCGCGATCGAGTTCGTCGATCACCTGCACCAGCACTTCGTCGATCCGGTGCGGATCGTGCACGGCCGCTATCTGGCGCCGATGGCGCCGGGCTTCTCGGCCGAGATGCATGCCGCCTCGGTCACCCAGTTCCTGTACCCGGATGGCCCGTTCTGGAGTGCGGACCTGGCGGCCCAGGGCGCCTGACGCCAACCGAATTGGTGCGTTTCCGCAGAAGGAAACGCACCGGTTGCGATGGTTGCCAGTGCATCTGTCGCGGCTGAAGCCGCTCCTACGACGGCGGCGGCAGCGGTGCTGGATCGCTCGCTGTGGGAGCGACTTCAGTCGCGACGCATGAACCTGTGAATGCACCGGCGTCGGCGCAGTCGGGACTGAAGTCCCTCCCACAAAAGCCACCCAGCATCCGCCGCGCCTGCCGCACTCTCTGGAACTGTAGGAGCGGCTTCAGCCGCGACGAGCGAAGCGGCAAACCAACCGATCTCGCGCGCGCTAGGCACCGGCTTTCCAACACACGCAAACCCGCTCGCAAACGCCTCAGCCCGCCCCCTTGCGCTCCTGCTCCGCCAGCGCCGCCTGCAACGAAAAGATCTGCAGCGCCTCGCGCCATTTCTCGCCGGGTGCCGAACCGGGCAGCGGCTTCTGGAAGCGCCACATCAGCTCCTCCCATGCCTGCACCCGCGGGTCCGCGGCGTCGGCGGCGGCCTTGGCCGCGGGCGAATACGCCTCGTCCACCTCCATCAGCATCACCAGGCGATCGCCGCAGCGGTGGATGTCCAGCTCGCGGATGCCGGCCGCGCGCAGCGAGGCGACGATCTCCGGCCACACCGTGTCTGGACGATGCCAGCGTTCGTATTCGGCGATCAGCGCCGGGTCGTCGTGCAGGTCCAGCAGATAGCAATGGCGCGGCATGGCTCAGGCTCCGCGGGCAGAGGGGAGGGGCGTCGCGCTGCGGCGCGAAGCGTGCAGCGCGAACCCGAGGATCACCGCGAAGCCGAGCGCCGGCACCGCGATCGCCCAGTGGATGCCGGCATGGTCGGAGATCGCGCCCATCACCGCAGTCAGCGCGGCGCCGCCGATGATCGCCATCACGATCAGCGAGGCGCCCAGCTTGCGCGCATCGTCGTCCAGTCCGTCCAGGCCCAGGGCGAAGATGGTCGGGAACATCACCGACATGAACAGGCTGCTGGCGACCAGCGCGTACAGGCCGATCCAGCCCGGCAGCGCCACCGCCACCGCGCACAGCAGCAGGTTGAGCAGGGCGAACACGCCCAGCAGCCGCGCCGGCGCCAGGAAACGCAGCAGCGCCGTGCCGATGAAGCGGCCGGCCATGAACAGCACCAGCGAGACGGTGAGGAAATCGGCGGCGGTCTTCTCCGGGGTGCCGGGCACGCCGTCCTGCAGGTAGCGGATCAGGTAGCTCCAGATGCCGACCTGCGCGCCGACGTAGAAGAACTGCGCGATCACCGCGAACACGAAGCGACGGTTGCGCCGCAACTGGCCGAAGCCGCCGGCGCCGGCGCTGTCGCCACCGGCGCGGGTGGTCGGGAAGCGGGTCAGCCCGATCAGCAGCGCCCACAGCAGCACTACCGCGCCGATGATCAGGTATGGGGTCTGCACCGCCAGCGATTCGGTGGCGAAGAAGGCCTCGCGCGCGGCCGGCGCCATCGCCGCCAGTTCCTGTGGGGTATGTTCCACGCCGGACAGGATGAAGTGCTGGCCGACCAGGATGCCGGTGATCGAGCCCAGCGGATTGAACGCCTGCGCCAGGTTCAGCCGCCGCGCCGCGCCCTCGGCCGGGCCGAGCACGGTGACCAGCGGATTGGCGGTGGTTTCCAGGAACGCCAGGCCGCTGGCGATGACGAACAGCGCCAGCAGGAACAGCCAGTAGGTGTGCACCTGCGCGGCGGGGTAGAACAGGAACGCGCCGACCGCGTACAGCAGCAGGCCCAGCACCACCGCGGCCTTGTAGCTGTAGCGGCGCATGAACATCGCCGCCGGGATCGCGCACACGAAGTAGCCCAGGTAGAACGCGCTCTGCACCAGCCCGGCCTGCAGGTCGGTCAGTTCGAAGGCCTTCTTGAACTGCTTGATCAGGATGTCGTTGAGGTTGTTCGCCATGCCCCAGAGAAAGAACAGGCTGACGATCAGGACCAGCGGCGCGAGCGCGGTCCGGGTGAGACTGGCGGGCGCCGGGGTGGCGCGTTCGCTGCTGTAGTGCATTGCCGCCTACCCCTCCCAAGGTGTGCCGCGTCGCGTTCGGATTGTCGGCGGAGCGTACTGCGCCGGCGAGTGCCATGCAAATATAAAATTTGAGTTCATATTTGCATGGAGTCGCCGGCGCCGATTCACGCAGCGCAACGCGCGAGCGGTGCGGCCCGGTGCGGCGTCCCTGTACCCTAGCCCTCTTCGCCTGCTGCCGGGTCCTCGACGGAATGACCACCCCTTTGCCCAAGTACCGCGCGCCCGCCCTGGACAAGGGGCTGGACATCCTGGAGCTGCTGGCGCGCGACGGGCGGCCGATGACCATGGGCGAGATTTCGCAGGGCATCGGCCGCTCGCGCGGCGAGATCTTCCGCATGCTGCAGGTGCTGGAAGAGCGCGGCTACCTGACCCGGGCCGCGGGCGAGGGGGGCTACACGCTGACCAACCGCCTGTTCATGCTCGGCATGCAACAGCCGCGCGTGCAGAACGTCACCGAAGTGGCGCTGCCGGTGATGCGCGCGCTGGCCGACGCGATCCGTCAGCCCTGCCACCTGGTGGCGCCGTCGGACGACCAGATCGTGGTCATCGCTCAGATGGACGTGCCCAGCGACCTGGGGCTGGTGGTGCGTCCCGGCCACCGCCGCCCATTCGCGCACTCCACCTCGGGCCTGGTGCTGTTCGCGTTCCAGCCGGCCGATGCGCAGGCGCAGTTGCTGCAGCGCCTGGACGCCAGCGAGGTGGCGTACGACCGCGCCGCGTTCCTGGCCGCGGCGCAGGAGGTGCGCGCGCTGGGCTACAGCATCCATCCCAGCGAGGCGGTGGTCGGGGTGATCGACCTCACCGCACCGATCCTGCAGCACGGCATCGCCCGCTACACCCTCACCGTGCCCTTCATCGAACGCCGCCCGCAACCGATCGACGCACAGGCGGCGATGCGCGCGGTGTGCGATGCCGCGGCGCAGATCAGTGCGGCGCTGGCGTAGGCGCCGTGGCTGACATTTGCCGGTGTGCCGTGGCGGATGCCTCCCTGCAGGAAGTGCGGTCGCGTCCTGTGTCGCATGCGCACTACGGCCAGCGAGACCAGCGCATGCCTGGTCGCTGCGCATCGCGCGTGGTGGTCGGGTGACTGAGGGCAAGTGATGGCGAACGCGGTCTTCTATCTGTTCGCCGCGATCGTGGCGCTGCTGGCGGTAGGCCTCCATCGATACAACAAGCGCCGCATGGACGCCCTGCTGATGGCCTCGTTTCGCCACCTGTCCTTCACCAGCGACGGCATCGCCCTGCGCGGCGTGGATCTGCAGGTGCTGAAGAAGGCGCAACAGCTCATCCGCACGACGCAGCAGGTGGCGCTCTTGCCGGATAGCCCAGCCGTGAATCAAGGCGATGCGTTCTGGTACTGCCGCGGCCCCGGCGCACGCTGGTTCCTGGCGATTCCCACCGTGGTGTCGCGCGGCGGCGAATTGGAGGTGAACTGGGTGGTACGCCCACTCACCGAGCAGCGCATGCGCGCCGCGCTGCAGTTCGACCGCGAGGCCTGCCAGCGTGCGTTCGGTGAGCGGGACGCATCCTGAGGGTCGTGACAAACCGCCCGGCGGGTCGAATTACCAATGCGATGCCGAGGCTGCGTCATGCGTGCGTCGACGCTTCGTTGCCTGATTCCGTTCCTGCAAGCGAGCGACATCGCGACCGCGTGCCGCATGCAGTGAAGGCGGCGTTGTCGCGCCATGAGGCGGCGTTCTGCGCATGGCGACGCTGCACACGCGTTGCGCCGCGATGCGTGCAGCACACCGCTGGAATGCGCACCCATGGGGCACGTGACTCGCTCCCCAGCTTGATCACGCATTCGCTGCACCTGCGCGCAAAGCGTTGACCATCGCGCCACAGCTGCGCAGCCTGCAGGGAACACGGTGACACGGGCACACGGCATGGCACGGCGGTTTCCCTGGAGTTGGTTGGCGCTGTTGGTGGCCTGTGCATTGGTGCTGGTGCTGGCCTGGCAGAACCGTAGCCTGCGCGAGGAACGGCGTTGGTTCGTCACCCGCACCACCGAGCCGTATCTGGGCATGTACGTGCCGCGTATCGCCGCCACCAGCCTGGACGGCGCGTCGCTGACGCTCGGTGAGCCGACGGCCGAGCGCCAGGTGCTGTTCTTCTTCACCACCACCTGCCCGTACTGCAAGCGCTCGGCGCCGCACGTGGTGCAGGCGGCGCAGCGCCTGGCCGCGCAGCAGCCCGGCGTGCAAGTGCTGGGCGTGTGCCACTGCAGTCCCGCGCAGGCGCAGCGCTACGCCGCCGAGCATGGCTTTACGTTTCCGGTGACCACGCTGACCGATCGCCGCGCGCTGATGCTGTTTCGCGCGCGCAACGTGCCGACGCTGCTGGCGCTGGACCGCGAGGGACGCGTGCGCTACGCGCGCGTCGGCGTCTTCGAGACCACGGAGCGGATGCAGGACCTGATGGCCGCAGTGCGCAGCACGGATGCGCCGCCGGCCTTGGCAACCATCGAGGAGTAAGCCATGAAACAGCGTTGGACAGCGTTACGCAACGGGATGCTCGCGGCCGTGTTCCTGGCCAGCATGGGCTTTGGCGCGGTGCAGGCGACTGCCGGCGACGGCATCGAGAAGGAGGCGGCCTGCAGCGCCTGGGCCTGCCAGCAGGAATGCGCGCCGTTCGGCGGCGAGCTGGGGCCGGGCGGCCCCGGACAGCCGCTGATCTGCTACTGCTGCGGCTGAGCCGCGCCCGGGGCCGGTCGCGCCAGGCCGGCTCCGGGGATGTAGCGCAATGGGTGCAATGACGGCCGGCGGCACAGCACGCGCCTAGGCGCGGCGCTTTGGCGTTGCAGCTACCGCGCATGCGTTCACGGTAGCCTGCATCCAACCCTGTCCGCCGCCAACGATTCACGCAGGTTTGCGCGGTGGCTGGGCATGGTGGGACGCAGACCAACCAGGAGCGTTCCATGACCTCATCCTTTCATCCCGCCCGCCTGTCCCTGCTGGCCGCGCTGACCGCCGTCGCGTTGAGCGGCTGCGGCAAGCCCGGCGACCAGGCCTCGCGCACCGCGCCGGCCACCTCGCCGGAGCCCACCGCCGCGCCGGTCGGCGGCGAAAGCGGGCGTGCGCCGATCGGTGGCGACGCTTCGGCCAAGGCGATGCTGCAGGTGCTGGAGGGCAACGTGGTGGCGCTGTCGAAGCAGGCGCTGTCGCGCGATGTCAGCAAGACCGTGGCCGACTTCGCCCGCGAGACCATTGCCGTGCATCACGATGCCGACCCGGCCACCGCCGGCAAGGGTGGCCCTGGCGATGCGGAGAAGATCGCCGCGCAGGTGGCCAAGGGCCGCGCGCAGTTGCAGGCGCTGGGCGACGAGAAGGACAACTCCGCCTACATGAACGCCTACGCGGCGGCGGTGGTGCGGCAGTATTCCGATGCGCTGTCGGTGATCGATGCCGAACTGGTGCCGGCCGCCAAGGAGGACGCCACCCGCCAGGAACTGCAGCAGGCGCGCAAGCGCATCGCCGAGCAACTGGAGCGCGCGCAGGCGCTGGCGTCGGCGCGCTACTGAGCACGCCGCCCCTCTCCTGTTGGGGCGACAGGGTGCGGCCTGCGCGCCACTGGCGCGCGCACCCTGGAGCGCCCGCGCCGCAAGCGCGGGCCAGGGCGCGGAGCGGGGGTCTGGGTGAGGGGACGGCGCGAAGCGACGCGCAGCGTTTGGGGCGCACGAGGCTTCGCCAGTCGCCTCATCCGCCCCTGCGGGGCACCTTCCCAAAAAACGAGGACCATGCTCCCGAGGGGAGAAGAAACAGCCACTGGGGCGTGTGCCCTAAATCCCGCGCATGCCGCGCCGCGATCGCGTGTGCTTTTGGCAAGGAGGCGGGGGAAGTGGACGTCCGTCCACGCCCGAGCGATGACGCGGCCATGGGGGCGCGCAGTCGCGCGGCCCTTCGGTTGGTCCTGGCAGCCGCGCAGCCGGCGCCTGTCAAAACCAATGAGGCATCCGGGAATCGGCGACACGCCCTGAGAGCCGCTACAGAACGGCGACGCAGCCGCCGCAGGCGGTGCGCGGCATGCCCATGACCCCCTCCCGCACTCGCGGCTCCTCCGCGCCCCTGGCGACCGCTCGCGACGTCTGGGGCGGCGCTAAGCCGGCAAGGCCGGCAACGACACGACCATGCACGCCGTGCACGCTGAATCGTGGGTGCCCCGGATCCGGATGCAACAGATCGACAGCATGCCTGTTGCAACGCAGCGTGCATTGGTCACAGCTTCATAATTATATCGTAATTACAGTATCGGTCCGGCCTCGCCACCATGTTGGGCCACCTCCATTCGCCGACGGAAAGCCTTATGCCTCAGGACTGGAACACGCTCGCCGACAATCGCCGGCAACGTCTGCAGCGCGCCGATGGGTTGGCGCGCGGGCGCCTGGTGGAGGCCCAGGACGCCGTGGCGCTGCTGGAGGCGGTGATCGAGCCGGGCGATCGCGTGTGCGTGGAAGGCAACAACCAGAAACAGGCCGATTTCCTCTCGCAGTGCCTGACCGAGGTCGATCCGGCGCGGGTGCACGGGCTGCATCTGCTGCAATCGGTGCTGGCGTTGCCGACGCACCTGGACGTGTTCGAGCGCGGCATCGCGCAGCGCCTGGACTTCTCGTTTTCCGGGCCGCAGGCGCTGCGCCTGGCGCGGCTGGTCGCCGACAAGCGCATCGAGATCGGCGCGATCCACACCTACCTTGAACTGTTCGGCCGCTACTTCGTCGATCTGACCCCGCGCGTGGCGCTGGTCGCGGCGCAAGCCGCCGATCGCCAAGGCAATCTCTACACCGGGCCGAACACCGAGGACACGCCGGTGATCGCCGAGGCCACCGCGTTCAAGGGCGGCATCGTCATCGCCCAGGTCAACGAGATCGTGGACACGCTGCCGCGCGTGGACATTCCCGCCGACTGGATCGGCTACGTGGTGCAGGCGCCGCGTCCGCACTACATCGAACCGCTGTTCACCCGCGACCCGGCGCAGATCTCCGAGATCCAGGTGTTGATGGCGATGATGGCGATCAAGGGTATCTACGCCGAATACGGCGTGGACCGGCTCAACCACGGCATCGGTTTCGACACCGCGGCGATCGAACTGCTGCTGCCGACCTATGCCGAGTCGCTCGGCCTGCGCGGCAAGATCTGCCGGCACTGGGCGCTGAATCCGCATCCGGCGCTGATCCCGGCGATCGAATCGGGCTTCGTCAAATCGGTGCATTCGTTCGGCTCGGAACTCGGCATGGAGCGCTACATCGCCGCACGCGCCGACGTGTTCTTCGCCGGCCCCGACGGCTCGATGCGTTCCAATCGCGCGTTCTCGCAGACCGCCGGCCTGTACGCCTGCGACATGTTCATTGGGTCCACGCTGCAGATCGACCTGCAGGGCAACAGTTCCACCGCCACCCGCGACCGCATCGCCGGCTTCGGCGGCGCGCCGAACATGGGATCGGATGCGCGCGGCCGCCGTCACGGCAGCGAGGCCTGGCTCAAAGCCGGGCGCGAGGCCGCGCGCCCGGGCGAGATGCCGCGCGGGCGCAAGCTGGTGGTGCAGATGGTGGAGACCTTCCGCGAGCACATGGCGCCGGCCTTCGTCGATCGGCTCGACGCCTGGGAACTGGCCGAGCGCGCCAACATGCCGCTGCCGCCGGTGATGATCTACGGCGACGACGTCAGCCACGTGCTGACCGAAGAGGGCATCGCCAACCTGCTGCTGTGCCGTACGCCGGAGGAGCGCGAACAGGCGATCCGCGGCGTGGCCGGCTACACCGCGGTGGGTCTGGGCCGCGACCGGCGCATGGTCGAGAACCTGCGCGACCGCGGCGTGATCCGCCGCCCCGAGGATCTCGGCATCCGCCTGCGCGACGCCACCCGCGACCTGCTGGCCGCGCGCAGCGTCAAGGATCTGGTGCGCTGGTCCGGCGGCCTGTACGCGCCGCCGCAACGTTTCCGCAACTGGTAAGGGACGTCGATGGAAACCCTTCGCTATCGCTACGACGGGCGCCTGGCGCCGAATGGCCGGCGCGACCACGTGCTGGTCGGAGTGGTGTCTTCCGGCAACCTGGAAGTGCTGATCGAACCGCAGGACCTCGGCGGCGCGATGCAGATCGAGATCGTCACCGCCGCCGATGGCTTCGGCACGATCTGGCAGGCGGTGCTCGACGATTTCGCCGCGCGCCATCCGCTGCGTGACGTGCGCATCTCGATCAACGACGTCGGCGCCACTCCGGCGGTGGTCGGCTTGCGCCTGGACCAGGCGGTGGAAGCGTTGCAGGAGGATGCGTGATGCGTCGAGTCCGCATGTCCGCAATCGCTGAGCTCTCTGTAGGAGGGGCTTCAGCCCCGACTGGGTCTGGAGCGTGCGAGATTTCGGCTGCGTTCGTCGCGGCTGAGGCCGCTCCTACAAGGGACCCCGTTCCCGCGAGGAACGCTGTGGGAAGGGCTTCAGCCCCGACACGATCTTCCGACAGCACCTGGATGGCGCCGACTGCGATCCGGATACCCGCTGCAGTGAACGATGGTCCCGCATTGCCGATTCGGCGAGTTCGGCGAGTACGTCCCCAACACCGGAGTTGCGCATGAGTGCGATCCCCAACAATCGCCGCCCGCGCAGCTTCTACGAAGCCGACGCGCGCGAGCGTATCGCCGGCTTGCTCGATCCCGGCTCGTTCCGCGAGTTCGTCGGCCCGCGCCAGCGGGCGATGAGTCCGCACCTGGCGCAACTGGACCAGCCCGGCGCGTTCGACGACGGCATCGTCGTCGGCGAGGGCCGGCTCGACGGGCGCACGGTGCTGATCGCCGCGCAGCAAGGCCAGTTCATGGGTGGCGCGGTCGGGGAAGTGCACGGCGCCAAGCTCACCGGCTTGCTGCAGCGCGCCGCGGCGACCAGGCCGGCGGCGGTGCTGCTGCTGCCCGACAGCGGCGGTGTGCGCCTGCACGAGGCCAATGCCGGGTTGATCGCGATCTCCGAAATCATGCGCGCCACCTTGGACGCGCGCGCCGCCGGCGTGCCGGTGCTGGCGCTGATCGGCAGTGGCAATGGCTGCTTCGGTGGCATGGGCATCGTCAGCCGCTGCTGCACGCGCGTGGTCATGTCCGAGGAAGGGCGGCTTGGTCTTTCGGGTCCGGAAGTGATCGAGACGGTGCGCGGCGTGGAGGAATTCGACTCGCGCGATCGCGCCCTGGTGTGGCGGGTGACCGGCGGCAAGCACCGCTATCTGCTCGGCGAGGCGCAGGCCTTGGTCGCCGATGCCATCGAGGACTTCCGCGCCGCGGCGATCGCCGCGCTGGCGGCGCCGCCGGCGGCCGCGGACGACGACGGCCTGGCGCGCATCGCCGCCGAGCACGCCGCGCTGCGCACGCGCCTGGACGCCTATGGCGACTGCCGCGACGGCGTGGACATCTGGCGCCGTCAGGGTATCGCCGATCCCGAAGCGCTGCCGCTGCTGGACACCGCCGCCTTTCTTGCCGCCGTTGCCGACCGGAGCCCGTGATGGAGCTGATGCCTTTGCTGGAAGCGTTGTTCCCGCTCGGCCACCGGGTCGAGGTGCACGACGGCGTGATCGGCGGCAGCGCCAGCACCGCGCTGGGCGAGGTCAGCGTGATCGGCAGCGCCGACAAGCTGGAAGTGGGCGTGGAGCACGCGCTGGCGCTGGCCGCCGCGGTGTTGGACAGCACCCGGTCGCACCCGCAGCGGCCGATCGTGATGCTGGTCGATACCGCCGGCCAGCGGCCGTCGCGCAAGGACGAACTGCTCGGCATCAACGGCTATTTCGGCCATCTGGCGCAATGCCTGGACCTGGCGCGGCGGCGCGGCGCGCGGCTGCTGACGCTGGTCTACGGCGAATCGGTCAGCGGCGGCTTCCTCGCCTTCGGGCTGATGGCCGATGCGATCTATGCGTTGCCCGAGGCGCAGGTGAGGGTGATGGACCTGCGCGCGATGGCGCGGGTCACCAAACAGCCACTGGAGAAGCTGCAGGCGCTGAGCAAGAGCTCGCCGGTCTTCGCGCCGGGCGTGGAGAACTACGCGGCGATGGGCGCGGTGGATGCGCTGTGGCAGGGCGATCTGGCGCAAGCGCTGGTCGCCGCGCTGCAGGCGCCGCTGCACGGCGACACGCGTGCGCAGCGCGGCGCCGAGCGCAACGGCCGCCTGCTGGCCGCACGGATTGCCGCGGAGGTCGCCGCCGGCCATGCATGAGCCGCTCGCCCGGCACGACCTGGTCTGGCTGGCGGCCGACGCGCCGTGGCAGGCGCGTACGCCGGGTGCGCAGGCGCGCTTGCGCGACTGGTTCGCGGCCGGCCATCCGGCGATCGTCGCCCGCGGCGATCGCAGCGATGATGCGCAGCTGTTGCGTCTCGGCGTGTCGCTGCCGCCGGCCGAAGGCAAGCAGCGCCTGTCGCTGTCGGCCGAGCGCGATGCGGTAGTGCGGCAGCGCGCACCGCTCACGCTGGACGAGGTCTGCGCGCAGGTGCGGGCCGTGCCGCCGTGGCAAGGGCCGCTGCGCGCACTGCAGGCGCTGGCCGCCACGCATGGCCTTGCGCCGCGCGTGTTCGGCGCCTTCGCCTGGCAGGCGCTGACCGGCTTGCCGTACGTGCAGGCCGGCTCGGACATCGATCTGCTGTGGCCGGTGCCGTCGCCAGCGCGGGCGACGGCGCTGCTCGCCGATCTGGCGCGCTGGGAACAGCGCCACGGCCGCCGCGTCGATGGCGAAGTGCTGCTGCCCGACGGCGCCGCGGTGAGCTGGCGCGAACTGGCCGGCGACAGCGCGCAACTGCTGGTCAAGGCGCTGCGCGACTGTCGGCTGCAGCCGCGCGCCGAACTGCTGCAGGCATGGGGGGCGTGATGGAACTGCGGGCGCTGCGCGGTGTGGAAGACCGCAGCTTCGTGCGGGCACCTGCAGCGGTGGACGGCGCGGCGCCGGTAGCGGTCGCGGCTGAAGCCGCTCCTACAGTGCAGGTAGCCGACTGTCCGCAAGTCCCCGTAGGAGCGGCTTCAGCCGCGACGATCGCAGCCGCGATCTTTCCGATACCGGCAGCCGTCGGGACTGAAGTCCCTCCCGCGGTGCAAATAGCCGGCCATGCACATGTCCCTGTAGGAGCGGCTTCAGCGGCGACGAACGCTGCCGTGGTCTCCGCGGCAGCGGACGCGACCGGTGCCGAAGAAGCCCCTTCTGCAGGCTATCCGCAGGTGACTTCAACGGCGACGCATGCCGCGGCGAAGACCGCGGCGAATTTCCACGATCCGGCCGCCATGCCGCACCGCCTCGGCCGTCTCGCCGTCGCCAGCCTGCATGCCGAGCTGGCCTGCGCGCCGAAGCCTGGCCTGGTCACGCCGTTCGATCGCGGCAGCCACGACGACATGGACGCCTCCACGTTCCTGCGCAGCCTGTTCGCGTTGCGCGGCTACTTCGTCGCGATCGCCGCCGCAGGCGCGACCGCCGCGGCGTTCCCCGCGCTGCGCCAACTCGGCATCGGCGCCGAGCGTGCCATGCTGCGCGCCACCGGCGGCATCAACACGCACCGCGGCGCGATCTTCAGCCTGGGCCTGCTGGTCGCTGCAGCGGCGCGGCTGCGCAGCCGGACGCAGGCGGCGCCGGATGGCGTGGCGGTCTGCCATGCCGTCGGCGTCTACTGGCGCGATGCGCTGCTGGACGCCCCGCTGGACCCGCACAGCCACGGCCAGCGCATGCGTCGCCTGCACGGCGTGGCCGGCGTGCGCGAACAGGCGGCGGCCGGTTTCCCGCTGCTGCGCGAGGTGGCATTGCCGAGCTTGCAGGCGGCGCTGCGTGCGGGCCTGGCGCAGGAGGCGGCGCTGGCGCAGACCCTGTTGCAACTGATCGCGCAGACCGACGATCTGAATCTGTTGCACCGCGGCGGCCGCGACGGGCTGCGCTTCGCGCAGCGCAGTGCGCGGACGTTTCTCGAGGCCGGCGGCGCTGCGCAGCCGGATTGGCGCCAGCAGCTGTCGCGCATCGGCGACGCCTTCGTCGCGCGCCGGCTCAGCCCGGGCGGCAGCGCCGACCTGCTGGCCTGCGCCTGCTTCCTGCAGCGCCAGGAGGGCCTATGAGCCTGGCGCTGCTGTGCCCGGGACAGGGCGCGCAACATCCGGCGATGTTCGACCACAGCGCCGGCGTGCCGGCGGCCGAGTCGGTGCTGGCGGCGGCGGCGCAGGTGCTCGCCGCCGACCCGCGCGCGCTGGCCGGCGACGACGCGCGCTACGACAACGCAATCGCGCAGCCGCTGGTCTGCGCCGCGGTGCTGGCCAATGCGGCGGCGTTGCTGCCGCAACTGTCGGCGACGGCGTTGCTGCTCGGCTACAGCATCGGCGAGTTGGCCGCGCACGCGTTGGCCGGCGGCCTGGAGGCTAACGCGTGCCTGGCGCTGGCGGTGCAGCGCGCGCAGCGCATGGATGCGGCCAGCCGCAATGGCGACGGTCTGATCGCGGTGCAGGGCCTGCTGCGCGAACAGGCCGAGGCCCTGTGCGCGCAGACCGGCCTGCACCTGGCCATCGTCAATGGCGAGGACCATCTGATTCTCGGCGGCCATGCCGATGCCTTGGCGCACGGCGAGCGGCAGGCGCGTGCGCAGCGCGCGCGGGTCGCGCGCCTGCCGGTGTCGGTGGCCGCGCACACGCCGCTGCTGGCGAGCGCGGCGCAGGCGTTCGCCGCCGATTTGCGCGCCGCGCCGCTGGCGGCGCCGCGCGCCGCGGTGCTGGCCGGCATCGACGGACACCGTATCGGCGATCGCGACGACGCCATCGGCGCCTTGTCGGCGCAGCTGGCGACGACGCTGGATTGGGCCGGCACGCTGCGCCAGGCCGCCGAACGCGGCGTACGCGTGTTCCTGGAACTGGGGCCGGGCGGTGCGCTGGCGCGCATCGCGCGCGAGGTGCTGCCGGAGTGCCAGGCGCGCTCGGTGGAGGAGTTCGGCAGCCTGGCCGCAGCGGCGGCGTGGGTGCGGCAGGCGGAGCAGCGGATGCAGTGATGTCAGCCGCGGCGGCGACCGGGGACGGCGATGGCCGCCGCCGCGCCGCAACGGCGGCTGGCAATGGGCGATCGACCCAGGATGGCGGGTGGCCATTCGCGGCAGGGGCAGTGATACGGATCCAGCCAGCTCGGGAGGGCGCATGAGTCCACAAATCGCAACGATCATCGGCTTGATCGTGATGTTCATCGTGGCCACGGCGTTGCCGGTCAACATGGGCGCGGTCGCGTTCGCGTTGGCCTTCATCATCGGTGGCGTCTGGGTCGGCATGGACGGGAAGGAGGTCTTGGCCGGGTTTCCCGGCGACCTGTTCCTGACCCTGGTCGGCATCACCTATCTGTTCGCGATCGCGCGCAACAACGGCACCATCGATCTGTTGGTGCATTGGGCGGTGCGCGCGGTCCGCGGCAAGATCGTGGCGATCCCATGGGTGATGTTCGTGGTCACCGCGGTGTTGACCGCGTTCGGTGCGCTGGGTCCGGCGGCGGTGGCGATCATCGGCCCGGTCGCGCTGCGCTTCGCCAAGCAGTACAGGATCAATCCGTTGCTGATGGGCCTGCTGGTGATCCATGGCGCGCAGGCCGGCGGATTCTCGCCGATCAGCGTGTACGGCGGCATCACCAACAAGGTGGTGGAGAAGGCAGGGCTGGACGTGACCGAGATGGCGGTGTTCCTGACCAGCCTCGGCTTCAACCTGCTGATGGCGGTGATCTGCTTCTTCGCCTTTGGCGGCCTGGCCTTGCTGCGGCGCGCACAGACGCCGTCGCTGGCCAATGCCGAGTACGTGGCGGTGGGCGATCAGTCCTCGCATCGCCGGTTCGCCATCGAAGGCCATGGCGCGTTGCTGTCGGCCGGCGGCGGCACCTTGTCCACCGACCCGGCGGCGCTGGAGTCGGTGCGCCTGAACCGCGATCGCGTGTTGACCTTGTTCGGCCTGCTCGGCCTGGGCATCGCCTCGCTGATCTACAACCTCAACGTCGGCCTGGTCTCGATGACCGTGGCGGTGGTGCTGGCGCTGTTGTCGCCGAAGGCGCAGAAGGGCGCGGTGGACGGCATCAGCTGGTCCACGGTGCTGTTGATCAGCGGCGTGGTCACCTACGTGGCGGTGCTGCAGGAGAGCGGGGCGGTGGACTTCATCGGCAACAGCGTATCCGACATCGGCATCCCGCTGCTCGGCGCGCTGCTGGTGTGCTACGTCGGCGGCATCGTCTCCGCGTTCGCCTCGTCGGCGGCGGTGTTGGGCGCGACCATCCCGCTGGCAGTGCCGTTTCTGCTGCAGGGCCACCTCGGCGCGGCCGGGGTGATCTGCGCCCTGGCGATCTCGTCCACGGTGGTGGACGTGAGTCCGTTCTCGACCAACGGCGCGCTGGTGGTGGCCTCGGCCGCCCCGGACGAACGCGATGCGCTGTACAAGCGCTTCCTGATCTACAGCGGCCTGGTGGTGCTCTTCGGCCCGTTGCTGGCTTGGCTGCTGCTGGTGGTGCCGGGGTGGCTGTGAGGCTGGGATTGGGGATTCGGGATTGGGGATTGGTTAGAGCGGATCGCGGTTCCTGATCCAACCTGCGTTGCAAGAAAAGCGCCGGCCGTTGGGTCGGCGCTTTTTTGCAGGGTTTCGACCGCCGCAGCGTTTCATCGGCGCAGCAGACGCCGCTGTTACGAATCCCCAATCTCCAATCCCGAATCCCGGCTCCCAGGCAACGGCGCCGGCACGTTCAACTTGCCGCCGGCGGCCACGTACATCGCCAGGGCGTTGCCCTGGCTTTGCAGATGCCGGTTCATGGTGCGCTCGGCGCCTTCGGCATCGCCGCGGCGGAAGCAGTCCATCAGTTCGCGGTGTTCGGACAGCGATTGCTGCATGCGTCCGGGCGCCAGCAGCTGGCGTCCTCGGTGCATCTTGAGGATGCGGTGCAGGTCGTGGGTGACGCGGATCAGCCACGGATTGCCGGCCAGTTCCTGCACCGATTCGTGGATCAGGTAGTTCTGCCGGTAGTACTCGGCCAGATCGCCTTCGTCGGCGGCCTGCTCCATGCGTGCGTGCAACGTCTCCAGCCGCGCCAGGCCGGTGGCGTCGACCTTGCGCACCGCCTCGTAGGCGCAGCGGCCTTCCAGCAGCGCCATCACCGGGAACAGCTCGTTGAGGTCTTCCAGGGTCAGCCGGGTCACGCGTGCGCCGCGGCCGGGTTCGATCTGCACCAGGCCTTCGGCCGCGAGCAGCTTCAGGCTCTCGCGCAGCGGGGTGCGGCTGATCCCCAGTTCGGCGACCAGCGCCGGCTCATCGATCCATTCGCCCGGCGGCAGCACGTAGTCGTAGATCTTCTGCCGCAGCCGCTCGGCCACGTCTTCGTACAGCGCCACGCGCTTGCGCGGCGCGCGGCTGTCGGGTGCGAGGGTCATCGGCGAGGTCGAAGCGCTCTGGAGCCGGTGGGCGATGCGGCCATTCTAGCGGCCGACGGTCACCGCCGCGCAGGCACTAGCCTCGGCCCGCTATGGAACGCGTGGCCCCTCTCCCGCCGGGAGAGGGGTTGGGGTGAGGGTACGGCGCGAAGCGACGCGCAGCGTTTGCGGCGCACGAGGCTGCGTCACTACCCTCATCCGTCCCTGCGGGGCACCTTCCCCGACGATGAGGGCCGTGCTCTCGAGGGGAGAAGAAACAGCCGCTGGGGTGGCCATCAATCCCCGAGCATGCCGCGCCGCGATTGCGTGCGCCTGTGGCCAGGAGGCGTGAGGACGTGGACGTCCGTCGACGCCCGAGCGATGACGCGGCCATGGGCGCGCGCGCCTGCCAGAGCCAACGCGGCATTCTCGGCAATCGGTGACACGCCCTAGCCGTTGGCGGCGACCGCGTGCGGCGCCGGCCGCTCCTCGCGCCCATCCGGATGTCGCGCGAAGCGGGCCGGGTCGCTGCCGTGCACCGGCGCCTCGTCCTGCCATGGCCAGCCGCCGAACTGGGTGCGGCGATAGTCGGCCATGGCCTGGGCGATCTCGGCCTGGGTGTTCATCACGAACGGACCGTGTTGGGCCACCGGTTCGGCGATCGGTCGGCCTTGCAGCACCAGGAACTCGCTCGCCTCTCCGTCGCCACTGACCAACTCGACCGCTTGATCGGCGCGCAACTCGATCGCCGCGTGGCGGGTGACCGGGCGCCCGCCCACCGTCACCGCTGCGCCCTTGAAGAAGTACAGGCTGCGGCGCGTGCCGCGGCCTTGCGCGGCGGGCAGGGTCCAGCGTGCGCCGGGTGCCATGCGGATCGTCCAGATGGCCACATCGGCATCGTCCTGCGCGGCCCACGAATCCGGTGGCGGCGCGAGCGGGCCACCGGCGCTGCCGGGCGCGGCGTCGACCGGGCCGATGCGGCCGGCCACGCAGGCCACCTCGGTGGTGCGGCCGGCGTCGTCGGTGGCCGTGAAGCGCGGCAGGTCTTCCGACCAGAACATGGTGAAGTGCGGCGCGGCCAGCTTGTTGCGCGCCGGCAGGTTGAGCCAGATCTGGAACAGTTCCAGCGGGTTGGGCGCCGCCGTGTCCAGCAGCGGGAACATCTCCGAATGGACGATGCCCGCGCCCGCCGTCACCCATTGCACGTCGCCGGCGCCGAAGCGCGCCGCCGCACCGAGCGAGTCGGCATGGTCGATCAGGCCCTTGCGCACGATGGTCACGGTCTCGAAGCCGCGGTGCGGATGGCCGGGAAAGCCGGGAATCTCCTCGCCGTGATACATGCTCCAGCCGTCCTTGCGGCTGAAGTCCTGGCCGATGGCGCGGCCGTGCAGGGACGCCGCCGGCCCCATCGCGCCGTTGCCGGCGGGGTAGGCATCGTCGTGGTGGACGCAGAACAGGAACGGGTCGATCGTGTCCCAAGGGAAGCCGAGCGGCTTGATCTGGACGATGGGGTCGGTCATGGAGAGATCCTTCGTGCGAACGCCGCCCGAGGTTGGACGCGGCAACCTTCACGATATGGGGCGATGCCGATGGAACGGAAGGCCGGCCCGAAGGACATCCTGTCCCGCTCGGGAAACGCTGGGCTGCCCCGCCGCCGCGTCCATGGCGATGGCGCAGGCGCGGTGGCCGGCCGCGTTGCATGCGCCGATCGAGCGACCCGGCAGGTAGCGGCGTGCGCTGAATGCTCGCCGCGGGCGCAACCGCGCAGCTGCGCCCGCAGGACCCGTGCGTCATTGGACTGTCATCTGCCGCGGCCAGCATCGCAGGCTTTTCCGATCCTGCGAGCGCCTGGTGCGTCCCGAACCCTTGCCGGCCCTGTCGCGGCTGTTCCTGCAATGGCGGCCGTCGCTGAGCCGCTATTTCCGCAAGCGCCGCGCCGCGGCCTGGGATACCGACGACCTGCTGCAGGAAGTGTGGCTTCGGCTGCAGCGCAGCGAGGCGCATGCGCCGGAGATCGCCAATCCCGAAGCCTACCTGTTCACCATCGCCGCCAACCTGATGCGCGAGCACGCGCTGCTGCACCAGCGCAGCAGCCAGCGCGATACCTGCCTGGACGACGTGCTGGACCGGCTGGCAGTGCCCTGCGAGGCCGATGCGCAGGTGCACCGCGCGCAGCGCCGGCAGCGCCTGGCCGAACTGATGGCGCGGCTGCCGCCGAAGTGCCGTGCGGCGATGGTGCTGCGCTACCGCGACGAGCTGGGCTACCAGGAGATCGCCGAGCAACTGCAGATCTCCAGCCACATGGTCAAGAAATACATCATCAAGGGCCTGGCGGTGTGCCGGCAGGGCATGGCGCGCTATGCGTGAGGAGTCACGACGCAGCGCCGAAGCCGCCGCGGACTGGTACCTGGCGCAGCGCGAGACCACGCTGCCGCCGGCGCGGCAGGCCGCGTTCCTGGGCTGGCTGCGGCACTCGCCAGCGCACGTGGCCGCCTATCTCGACATCGCGCGCATGCACGGCGACCTGCCGGCCGCGGCCCAGGCGCAACAGGCCAGCAGTGCGCAACTGCGCGCGCATGCCTTGCGCAGCGGGGCGGTGGTGGTGCCGTTGCGCCCGGACGTGGACACACCGGCGGTGGCGTTCAACCCGCGCCGTGTCGTACCACGACGCAGGCGCTGGCCGCTGGCGGCGGCGGCCGTGCTGGCGCTGGCCGCCATCGGCCTGGCGCTGCGCCTGAGCGTTCCGACGCCGGTGCCGGCAACGGTCTACGAAGCGCCGGCGGACGCGCCGCGCAGCATCGCGCTGGACGACGGCAGCATGGTGCAGCTGCAGCGCGGCGGTGCGATCGCGGTGCGCTACGGCGCGCAGCGCCGCGATATCGCCCTGCTGCGCGGCAAGGCGGTGTTCGATCTCGGCCACGATCCGGCACGGCCGCTGCGGGTCAGCGTCGGCACCCTGGTGCTGCGCGACGTCGGTACCGTGTTCGGGGTCGACCCGCAGGCCGGCGGGGCGCGGGTCACCGTGCTGCAGGGGCGGGTGCAGGTGTCGCGCGACACGCCGGCATGGTGGCGCCGCGGCGACCTGCCGTCGGACGGGACGACGCTGGCGGACCTGGGCGGCGGCCAGCAGGCGCGGGTGGATGCGCAGGGCCGCGTGCTGGCGCTGCGCGACCATGCCGACATCGCCGACGCCACTGCCTGGCTGCCGGCGCAGGTCGGTGTGCAGGACCGCAGCCTCGGCGAGGTGGCACGGCTGTTCAACGCCTACACCACGCGGCCGCTGCGCATCGCCGACCCGGCGCTGGCGGCGCAGCGGGTCAGCGGCGTGTTCCACCTGCGCGATCCGGAGGCCTTCGTCGCCTATGTCGGCAGCCTGCCCGGCGTGCAGGTGCAGCGCGATGCGCAGGCGGTGACCCTCCGCCGCGCACCGGCGCCGCTGTAAGAAAAAATTCACGCAATCGACGGTAGCCGCACGGCGCGCCGGGGCACTCCTAGGACGCATGGCCATCGCGCAGCACGCGCGGGGCCGCCCTTTCTCCCCTCTGGTGTGATCGTCATGCGCAAGCCTCTCGTCGTCTCCATCGCCCTGCTGCTCGGCAGTGCGTCCTCGCTGCCGGCCTGGTCGGCGCCCGCCGCCACGGCGGCGGCCATCGCGCCCATGCCGCTGGCGCAGGCGCTGGACCGGTTCGCACGCAGCAGCGGCCTGCAGCTGATGTACGACCCGGCGCTGGCCGCGGGCCTGCACAGCAGCGGTGCCCCGGCCGGCCTGGCACCGCCGCAGCAACTGCACGCCCTGCTTGCCGGCACCGGCCTGGACTACCGCATGCTGACCCCGGGCTCGGTCGCCATCGTGCGCAGCAGCGTCGCCACCGCCCCGGCCGCCGCGCCGCGTGCGCCGCGCAGCGCCGCCCCGGCGCGCGCCGAGGCGGACGGCGAGCACGACTGCCCGCGCGAACTGGCGCCGATCAACGTCACCGCCAACAGCGTCGACACGCTGGCGCCCAGCGCCGCGCCGCTGGAGGCGAGCCAGCCGACGTCGGTGATCGGCGAGCGCTTCATCCGCGACGGCCTGCGGCTGAACTCCAACTACGACGACATCATCAAGTACGCGCCCAGCGTGGTCACCACCTCGCCGGAAGGCCCGGGCCTGGGCAAGAACGAAGGCATCAGCATCCGCGGCTTCCAGGACGGCCAGTTCAACATCACCTTCGACGGCATCCCGTTCGGCGATGCCAGCGATCTGCACCACACCACCTCGGCCTACTTCAACAACCACGTGCTCGGCCAGGCCGAGATCGACCGCGGCCCCGGCGGCGGCGCCACCATCGGCAACGCCACCTTCGGCGGCACCCTGGCGCTGCGCACGCGCAATCCCAGCGAGGTCGACGGGGTCACCGTCTACGGCACCGGCGGCAGCTGGAACACCTGGGCCGGCGGTGTCAGCGCCGACGAGCACATCGGCAACACGCGCCTGTTCGCCGACCTGTCCAAGGAGGCCAGCGACACCTACCTCAAAGGCACCGACGACCGCCGCGAGCACGCCTTCCTCAAGACCGTCAGCGATCTCGGCGAGGCGACCACGCTGACCTTCGTCAGCAGCTACAACCAGGAGCACCAGAACACCGTGCAGGGCGCCACCCGCGCGCAGATCGCGCAGCATGGCTGGCGCTACGGCCTGGGCAACGATCCGACCCTGCAGAACTACACCGGCTACAACGCCGCCGCCTACTACTCCAGCTTCACCTACCTGGGGCTGAGCACGCGCCTGGGCGACTGGGACCTGGACAACAAGATCTACTACAACAGCTTCGACCACACCGCGGCCAAGACCAGCATCCCCACCAGCGAGAGCGCCGCCGACAACGGCGTGACCTTCTACGGCGCGACCGGCAAGAAGCTGTCCAAGGCCGCCAAGGACGTGCCGGGCAAGCTGTCGGACAACGACTTCCGCGCCTTCGGCGACGTGCTGCGGCTGGCGCGCGACCTCGGCCCGGGGCAATTGCAGACCGGCGTGTGGGTGGAGCGCAACCTCGACGAGCGCCAGCAGTTGCCGGTGGACATGAGCACCGGCGCGGCCAGCGGCACCAAGTACGGCCCGCTGTACAACTACAACCTGCACGACCGCACCGACACCCTGCAGCCGTACCTGCAGTACGACTGGAAGCTCAGCGACAGCCTCACCCTCAGCCCGGGCCTGCGCTACGCGCGCGTGCAGCGCCAGCTCGATGCCGAGCTCAACAAGAGCACGCCGCCGGCGCCGGCGCACAGCACGGCCAGCTACGACGCCACGCTGCCGTCGCTGAGCCTGCACCAGGCCTTCAACGAGCACTGGAGCGGCTACGTGCAGGCTGCGCGCGGCTTCCTGGCGCCGCCGATCGACGTGATCGAACTCAACGGCGCGCGCGGCCTGCGCCCGGAACTGACCAGCAACTACCAGCTCGGCACCAGCTACGCCGCGCGCGGCCTGACCTTCGGCGCCGACGTCTACTACATCGACTTCAGCAACTACATCAGCCAGACCCTGATCACTACCGACAGCGGTACCGAGAGCGCCTACGTCAACGGCGGCGGCGCGGTGTACCGCGGCGCCGAGGCCGAGGCCACCTACGCGCTGACGCCGATCCTGAGCCTGTACGCCAACGCCAGCTACAACGACGCCACCTACAAGCACAGCAGCACCCAGGTCGCCGGCACGCCGCGGGTGACCGCGGCGCTGGGCCTGCTGTACAACAGCGGCACTGGCTACTTCGGCTCGCTGATGGAGAAGATGGTGGGCGCACAGTACGGCGTGGACAACAGCACCACCGCCAGCGGCGCCACCGTGTTCGGCAACGACCAGCGCCTGGGCGGCTACGCCAGCCTGGACGCGGCGCTGGGCTACCGCAGCACGCACGGGCCCTACGGCCTGAAGGGCTATTCGATCAGCATGGACGTCAACAACCTGCTGAACCGGCACGCGCTGATCGGCTACGCCGGCACCCGTTCCTCCGACAACCAGCCGCTGTACTTCGGCCTGGCCGGGCGCGGCGTGTTCCTCGACCTGTCGCTGAAGTTCTGAGGCCGGCCATGTCCTTTTCCCAGTTTGCACGCGTGCGCAGCGGATGGCGTCTGGCCGCGCTGCTGTGGGTCGCCAGCGCCGCGTGGCCGGTGGCCGCATCGCCCAGGCAGGCGGCGGCTGCCGCACCGAGCGCGGCGGAGGTGCGCCTGACGATCGTGGTGATGCGCCACGGCGTGCGCGCACCGACGCAATCGCCGCAGGAGCTGGCCAAGTACGCCGCACAGCCGTGGCCGCAATGGCCGGTGGCGCCCGGCCAGCTCACTGGGCACGGGGCGGCCGGCATGCAGGCGCTGGGCGCGCGCTATCGGCAGCGCTGGCTGGGCACGGCGGCGCTGGCGCCGGATTGCGCCAGGTCCGGCGCGGTGGTGATCGCCGACAGCACGCCGCGCAATCACGACAGCGCGGCGGCGTTCACCGAGGGACTGCTGCCGGGGTGTCAGGCGCAGTACCTGGCGTTGCCGACGACACAGAACAATCCGCTGTTCCATTTCGGCAAGGACGAGGACAAGGACGACGCTGCGCCCGCGGCGCCGCTGCACCTGGACGCGGCCACCCGCACCCGGCTGCGCGCGCTGCAGCGGGTGCTGTCCGGCTGCGCGACTCCGGCTTGCGCTGCGCCGGTCGCGCCGCGCCTGGACGATCCGCAGCGGCTGCAGGAGCCGGCGCAGGCGGCCAAGGCATTGAAGACCGCCGGCAGCCTGGCCGAGAACCTGATGCTGGAGTACGCGCAGGGCCTGCCGTTGCCGCAGGTGGCGTGGGGGCGCGCCGATGCCGCGGCGCTGCAGCGACTGATCGGCCTGCACAACGCGTCCTTCGCCTACAGCAAGCGGGCGCTGCCGGCGGCACGTGCCGGCGGCTCCAACCTGCTCGCGCACCTGCTGGCGACGCTGCAAACGGCGGCCGGGCAGACCCCGGCGGTGGCAGCGCTGGCGCCGGCGGACACGCGCGCGCTGTTGCTGCTCGGCCACGACACCAACCTGGCCCATCTGGCCGGCCTGTTCGGCATCGATCCGCTCGTGCGCGGCCAGCCGGACGCGTATCCGCCCGGTGGTGCGCTGCTGTTGGAACTGGTGCGGCAGGACGGCCACGACTTCCTGCAACTGCGCAGCCTGGTGCCGACCCTGCCGGCGCTGCGCGCCAACCGCTTCGACGGCCACGGCCTGCGCGAGCGGCGCTGGCCGTTGCCCGGCTGCGGCGGCCGGCTGCGCTGCCCGTTGGCGATCGCGCTGCCGGCACTGCAGGCGCGGCTGGATCCGCAACGGGTCGAGGCGGCGGTGCCGGCGATGACGCCATGGCCGGCGAAAGCGGCACCGGTGGGCGATTAGGCGGCGCCTGCGCTGGGCGGCACCGTAGGAGCGGCTTCAGCCGCGACCGGCTGTTCCTGGGTCATGCCTGTCGCGGCTGAAGCCGCTCCTACGCGTGTCACGGGGCCGGGGTAAATGCCGCCCGCCGTCACGGACCCCTCAGCGCGGAAGGTCGATCATCGCGGTTCCCCCACGCGCCTGCGCCTGCGTGCGCCGCGCTCTTTGCCAGGACCCCGCCATGTCCCCGACCCACGCCGCCGCGCTGCCCGACACCATGACCGCGATCGAGATCCGCCAGCCCGGTGCGCCCGAGGTGCTGGTGCCGGTGCGCGTGCCGCTGCCGCATCCGGGGCGCGGCGAACTGCTGGTGCGGGTGGCCGCGGCCGGCGTCAACCGGCCCGATGTGATGCAGCGCCAGGGCAGCTATCCGCCGCCGCCGGGCGCCTCGCCGCTGCCGGGGCTGGAGTTCGCCGGCGAGGTGGTCGGCCTGGGCGAGGGCGTGGAACGCTACCGGCTGGGCGACCAGATCTGCGCGCTGGTCGCCGGCGGCGGCTATGCCGAGTACGCGGTGGTGCACGAGCGCAACGCCTTGCCGGTGCCGGCAGCGCTGAGCCTGACCGAGGCCGCGGCGGTGCCGGAAACCTTCTTCACGGTGTGGGCCAACGTGTTCCAGCGCGGCCGCCTGCAGTCCGGCGAGACCCTGCTGGTGCACGGCGGCACCTCCGGCATCGGCAGCGTCGCCACCTTGCTCGGGCGGGCCTTCGGCGCGCGGGTGATCAGCACCGTGGGGTCGGCCGACAAGCGCGCCGCCAGCCTGGCGCTGGGCGCGGAGGCGGCCATCCTCTACCGCGAGGAAGACTTCGTCGCCGAGACGATGCGCCTGACCGAGGGCCGTGGCGCCGACGTGATCGTGGACCTGATCGGCGGCGACTACCTGGCGCGCAACTACCAGGCCGCGGCGCTGGACGGGCGCATCGTGCAGATCGGCATCCAGCAGGGCAAGGTGCGCGAACTGGACCTGATGCCGCTGCTGGCCAAGCGCCTGACCCACACCGGCTCGACCCTGCGCCCGCGCTCGGTAATGGAGAAGGCGGCGATCGCGCGCGAACTGGAAGAACGGGTGTGGCCGCTGCTGGCGCAGGGCCGCATCAAACCGCAGGTGGACCGCTGCTTCCCGCTGCAGGAAGCGGCGCAGGCGCATGCGTTGATGGAGTCCAGTGCGCACATCGGCAAGATCGTGCTGACGACAGCAGCGCAGTGAACGCGGGCATCGGTCGCGGCGACCCGCGTGCCGTCGTAGGAGCGGCTTCAGCCGCGACGGGCGTTCCCGGTAACGCCCATCGCGGCTGAAGCCGCTCCTACGCGTTGTCGGTCGTGAAGGGAGGCAGCCCCCGGTGGCCACCGCGCACCCGCGCAGGTGGCCCCGGTACCCCTCGAAACACGAGCCCCAGTATCAGCCCCCCGTCACCGCTGGCCCGGTTCAAGCGCCGCGCCGTATAGTGCGCCGCACGCGCGGTGGTCCGCGCATGCCCGTGCCGGTCCCTGCGTGCGCCTGCTGCCCCGTTCCGCGTCCTCGTCGTCCCTGTTGCGTTGCGTCCTGCTGCTGTTGTGGCTGTGCGCGGCCGTGGCCTCCGCCCAGCCGCAGGACGCCGACGACGCGCCGCCGGACCCGCAGACCCTGCTGGACAACGCCGCCAAGTCGCTGAAGGACGCGCGCGGCCAGGAAGTGGACGCAGGCAACCAGACGGCGTTCCAGGATCTGGTGGCGCAGGTCTCCGATGCCGCCAACGATGCGCAGACCGCCGCCGATGCGCTCTCGCAGCAGCTGGCGCAGGTCAATGCGCGCTTGCAGCAACTCGGCCCGGCCGCCACCGGCGACTCGCCCGACATCGCCGCACAGCGCAAGGCGCTGACCAAGCAACGCGATGCGCTGGATTCGGGGGTCAAGCGCGGCAAGCTGATGGTGGTGGAGGCGCGGCAGCTGGCCGACGAGATCGAACGCGCGCGCGCCGAGCATTTCAGCCAGGAGCTGTCGCTGCGCTCGCCCTCGCCGCTGTCGCCGGCGCTGTGGAAGCAGATCGCCGCCGATTTCCCCGACGACCAGGCCAAGCTGCTGGCGCTGTATGCGCTGGGCCAGCAGGCGCTGCAGGGCGCGATCGCCGAGCATGGCCGCGGCGCGCTCGGGTTCGGCATCGCCATCGCGCTGATCCTGTTGTTCCCGCTGCGCTACCTGCTGCGCTGGCTGGGCAAGCGCTATGCGGTGTCGCGCGCGCCGGGCAGCCGCCTGCGCCGCTCCGGTCTGGCGATCTGGTTCCTGCTGCTGGGCACGCTGACCCCGGGCCTGGCCGCGGTGGCGCTGGCCGAAGCCCTGCGCAGCATCGACGCGGTGCCCGAGCGCCTGGATGCAGTGCTCAATGGCTTCGTGTGGGTCAGCTTCGCCGCGGCCTTCATGGGCTCGCTCGGCGCCAGCGTGCTGCTGCCGAACCAGCCGAGCTGGCGGCTGTTCCCGATCGACGACGCCACCGCGCGGCGCCTGCGCAAGTACACCTGGGCCACCGCGGCGCTGGCCTGGCTCAGCAGCATGCTGCTGGTGGTCAACCAGGCCGCGCGCACCAGCGATTCGGCCACCGTCGCCGCCGACGGGGTGATCGCGCTGGTCTACGGGGTGCTGATCCTGGCCACGCTGACCAGCCTGTCGCGGCTGCGCCGGCGGCAGTACGCCGAGGCCGCGGCGCAGGCGCTGGCCAACGACCAGCCGCCGCCGCCCGGCCAGCACGGCGGGGTGCTGGCGTTGATCGGGGTGCTGGTCAAGGTGGCGGTGGTGGTGGCACTGCTGGCGGCGCTGCTGGGCTACCTGCACCTGGGGCTTTTCATCACCCGGCAGATCATCTGGATCACCATGATCGTCGGTGCGGTGCGCCTGCTGATGACCTTCGCCGACGACTTCGCGCTGTGGCTGTTCGCCAGCGAAGGCCGCATCGGCCGCGCCGCCAACGGCGCGTTCGGGGTGCGTTCGAGCAGCCTGGAGCAGGCGGGCGTGCTGACCTCGGCGCTGCTGCGGGTGCTGTTGCTGCTGATCGGCGTCGGCGCGCTGCTGATGCCGTTCGGTACCAACGTCTCCATCGTCTCGGACTGGTTCTCGCTGCTGTCCGACGGCATCCGCGTCAGCGACAAGGTGGTGCTGTACCCGGGCGCGATCGCCCGCGCGGTGCTGGTGCTGCTGCTGGGCCTGGGCGTCATGCAGTACCTGCATCGCTGGTTGACCCAGACCTATCTGCCCAAGACCGAACTGGACGACGGCTCGCGCAACTCGATCAGCACGGTGGCGCGCTATGTCGGCATCATCCTGGCGGCGTTGTGGGCGCTGGCCGCCCTGGGCATCGGCCTGGAGCGCATCGCGCTGGTGGTCAGTGCGCTGTCGGTCGGCATCGGTTTCGGCCTGCAGTCGATCACCCAGAACTTCGTGTCCGGCCTGATCCTGCTCGCCGAGCGCCCGGTGAAGATCGGCGACTGGATCAAGATCGGCGACCAGGAGGGCGACGTGCGCCGGATCAGCGTGCGCGCCACCGAGATCCAGGTCGGCGACCGCTCCACCCTGATCGTCCCCAACTCCGAACTGATCACCAAGACCCTGCGCAACATGACCCTGGCCGGGCCGCTGGGGCGGGTGCAGATCCAGTTCGCGGTGTCGCTGGGCACCGATGTGACCAAGCTGCGTGCCCTGCTGCTGGAGCTGTACGCGGCGCACCCGGGCGTGCTGGACGACCCGGCGCCGTCGGTGTTCATCGACTCCATCGCCAGCGGCCACGTCACCCTCAACAGCTTCGCCTACGTGGCCTCGCCGCGGCTGACCTACGGCACCCGCAGCGACCTGTTCTTCGCCCTGCTGCAGCGCCTGGCCGAGGAGGGCATCGCGCTGGAATCGCCCCAGGAAGTGAAGTTGGTGCGTCAGTAGCGGGGATTGGGGATTCGGGATTGGGGATTGGTGAAGCGCAAAGCAGGCTTGGCTGCTGCCTGTCGGCGCTGCAGGTCGCGGCTGAAGCCGCTCCTACGATTCCCCATTCCCGATTCCCTACTCCCGGCTTTTCAGCGCCTACCGCGCTCCTCGCGGGCGCGGATGCGCCGGTCGAACAGCACAGCACTGACCACGATGCCCAGGCCCAGGATCACGCCGAGCAGGAACAGCACCATCGCGATCGCCGGGTAGCCGAACAGCTTGGTGCCGGTGTCGATGCGCATCATCTGCGTGGAGGCCAGGATCAGCGCGGCGGTGACGATGCCGGCGGCGACGCGGTTGGCGATCTTCTGCAGGCTCTCCATCAGCCGCGATTCCTCCAGCCCAGCCACGCGCACCTGCAGGCGGTTCTCCGCCGCCAGGGTGAGGATGTCCGAGAGCCGGCGCGGGCCTTCGCGCAGCAGCGCCTGCAGCTCCATCGCCTCGCTGGCCAGGTTGGCCGCCGACAGCGACTTCTTCAGCCGCGCGCGCATCACGTGCTGCAGCTGGTCCTCGACCACCACGCGCGTGTCCAGGTGCGGCGACAGCGCGCGGCACACCGCTTCCAGGTTCAGCAGGGTCTTGCCGAGCAGGCTCAATTCGGGCGGCGTGCGCAGCCCGTAGGCGGTGGCGATGCGCACCAGGTCCAGCACCACCCGGCCTTCGGAGGTGGCGTCGTGCGCGGCGTAGCGGGCGATCATCTGCCCGGTCTCGCGCTGGTAGCGCTCCTCGTCGAAGTCCTCCAGGCGCGTGCTCAGGGCGATGGTTTCCTCGGCCACTTCCTCGCCGCGGCCGTCGACCGCCGCGAACAGCAGCTTGAGCAGCCGCTCGCGCAGCTTCGGCGGCACGTGCGCGACCATGCCCAGGTCGAAGATCGCCAGGCGCCCATCGGCGAGCACGCGCAGGTTGCCCGGATGCGGGTCGGCATGGATCTCGCCGTGCACGAACATCTGGTCCAGGTAGCCGCGCACCAGCGCCGCGGCCAGGTCGTCCATCGGCTGCTCGGTGCGGCGCAGCCCGGAGATCTTGTCCACGCGCACGCCTTCGGCCAGTTGCATGGTCAGCACGCGGCGGCTGCACAGGTCCCACACCGGCTGCGGCACCCACAGTTGCGGGAACGGCCGCAGGTGTTCGCCGAAGCGCGCCAGGTTCTCGGCCTCGGCCTCGTAGTTCAGTTCGGCCAGCAGCGCCTTGCCGAACTCGGCCAGCCAGTCGGCGAAGCGGATGCGCCGGCCCAGCCCGGTCAGCTTGTCGGCGGCGCTGGCGAAGCTGCGCAGCACCTCCAGGTCCGAGCGCACCTGCGCGGCGACCTCGGGCTTCTGCACCTTGATCGCCACCGGCGTACCGTCGCGCAGCGCGGCGCGGTGTACCTGCGCCAGGGAGGCGCTGCCCAGAGGGGTGTCGTCGAACGCGGAGAAGGCCTTGTTGATGCCGACACCGAGTTCGGCCTCGACGATCTCGCGGATGCGCTCGCTCGGAATCGGCGCGGTGTTCTCCTGCATCCGCTCCAGCGCGGTAGCGAACTCCGGCGGCACCACGTCCGGGCGCGTGGACAGCATTTGCCCGAGCTTGACGAAGGTCGGGCCCAGCGCCTCCAGGTCGGTGACGAACTGTTCGGGCGTGCCTTCCGGCGGCAGCTCGTGCTCGCCCTGGGCGGTCTCCATGTCCATGCCGGAAAACACCCCGGAGCTGCGGTAGCGCAGCAGCAGGCGCAGGATCTGGGTGCGGCGGCTGAGGCCGCCGATCACGTGCGGTGCGTCCGCAGCGTCGGGCGTCGCGCTCAAGGTAGGCTCCGGCAGGCGAAAGGCAGGTCATGAGTGTGGCGACCGCCGGGTCGTCGCGCGGTGAATCCCGCAGCGTGACGTCTCTGGTCGTCGCTGACGGGAGGGGAGGGCCGATGATCGTGCCCTTGCGACAGCCGCGATCGGCGCCGGGTGCCGTGCAGGTGGTCTGCCGTCATCGCCGCTACGTCCCCGGGGCCGCTGGCGATGGCGTCCCGTCATGGCGCTGCGTCGTATCCTGCCGCGTTGCGATGGCGCAAGTCGGAGGGAGCGGAGTGCAGCGGAGCGAACGGGCGAGGTCGATCGGGGCGCGTCGGTGCCATCCCTCGGGGCGCGGTCATCATCGGCGCGCTGCGCCAGAGACCGCGCCATGGGACGGCGCGACGCGCACGCGGGCGCGCGGTGTCGGCATGGCTGTGGCCCGATGAGCGGACGCCGGCTCGCGCTGCTGGCGGCGGTGATCCTGGCGCTGCTGGTCATGGCCTGGCTGGGCGACGACGGCGCCGGCGTCGCCACCGAGGTGCGCAGCGCCCTGCGCGCCCTCGCGCGTGCGTTGTTCTGACCCACGGGCGGTTGGCAGCCCCTGTTCCGGTGCCGCGACCGCGCTTACCCTGGGCGTTCGCCATCACCTGCCAGGAGCGCTGCCATGTCCGTCGTCGTTTTGCCCGCCGTTTGCCGTGCCGCCGTCCTGTGCGCGTGCGCGTTGCTGACGGGGCTGCTGTCGGCGACCGCGGCTGCGGCACCCGCGCCCCAGCGCTATGCCGGCGAGGAGTTCGACGCCAAGGCCTTCGCTGCCAGCACGCGCCGCAGTTACGAGCTGCAGGACTTTTCCGACCGCTACCGCGCGACCCTGGAGGTCGAGGACAACGACGAGGTGTTCCGTCCCGGGATCGTGCGCGTGTTCGCCCGCGGCAACGCCACGCCGCTGCTCGAGGTGGCCTCGTCGGAACTGGTGCTGGACACCGATGGCAAGAGCGGCAAGGTCAAGGCCAACGTGCATGAACTGCCGTACGGCGAGCAGAGCGTGCTGATCTACGACGATTTCAATTTCGACGGGATCAAGGACCTGGCGGTGATGGACGGCCAGAACAGCTGCTATCACGGCCCGTCCTACCAGGTGTACCTGGGCACCGCCGACGGCTTCCAGGCCAGTTCCGGTTTCACCGAACTGGCACAGAGCAACTGCGGCTTGTTCCAGGTGGATGCGCAGGCGCGCGAACTCCACACCATGACCAAGGACGGCTGCTGTTGGCACCAGTACGCGACGTACGCGGTGCGCGATGGCGAGCCGCTGCTGGAGCGCGAGGTGGTGGAGGATGCGCGCAGCGAGGGGCCGGGACTGGCGCAGGAGACGGTGTACCGCGACCGTGCCGGCAAGCGCGTGGCCGACACGCACTATCTGTGGGACGAGCAGGGCGGTACCACCGCGGGCGAGCGCAAGCTCCTGCTCGCGTTCCGCCTGGCGCCGGCCGGCAAGCGCATCGTGGTGTTCGCCAATGTCGGCGACGGCGCAAGCGGCAAGCCGTTCTATGCGGCGATCGGCGCGCAGCAGCGGGTGGACCTGCTGTATCCGAATGCGGAGGGCGAAGCGATGGACTACGACGCCGACCACCAGGTGCTGAGCTTCACGCGCGGCGACACCACCTACCGCATCGTCGGTGATGCGCAGGGCGTGCCGCAGCGCATGGAGGTGGTGGTGCGCGGCAAGACCCAGGCGCTGGCGCTGCAGCCCGGCTCGGTGCACGGCTCGCTGCAGGCGGTGGCGCAGGTGCTGGAGGCTGCGTCGGCTGAGTAGCGGGTGGCGGGGCGATGTTCCAAAGGCGCTGGCGATTTCGACACGCGCGCGTCGGGACTGAAGTCCCTCCCACAGTGCACCCGGGCAGCTCGCCGCAAGCCTTGTAGGAGCGGCTTCAGCCGCGACGGGCGTTCCCGGTGCAGCCTGTCGCGGCTGAAGCCGCTCCTACAAAGGCTGCAGCCGGCGATGGTCCTTGAACTGCACGCGGGTCTACCTGCGCGTGCGGTCATAACGCTACGCATGCCATGTGCTGGCTTGTCGTAGGAGCGGCTTCAGCCGCGACAGGCGGTCGCGGTAGCGCCTGCCGTCGCGGATGACCCAGGCCTGCCTTTAACCGTGTTGGCCGACATGACTGGCCGCCTCTCACCGCCAGGCTGCGAACGCCCGCGCCACCGCTTCGGCGCCGGGGTCGATCACGCCGCACAATGCGTCCGCCGGCACCGCGGCGGCGCGGCCGGCGCCAGCGCGGGTGAGCTGTGCGGTGGCATCGGCGCCGGCGCGGGCGGCGTGCGCGGCGGCCTCCACGCCGGCGCCCTGCGCCAGGGCGTCCAGTGCCGGCAGTAGCGCATCGAGCAGGGTGCGGTCGCCGCGTTGTGCGCCGCCGTAGTGCTGCATCCGTGCCACGCCGGCCTGCAGCGCCTGCACCCAGTCGCGTCCGTCTGCCAGGGCGCTGGCGGCGGTGGTGAACAGGATCGACAGCAGCACGCCGCTGGAGCCGCCCATGCTGTGTTCGATCGTCGCCGCCAGGCCGCGCGCCAGTGCGGCGGCGTCGCCGGTGGCCAGCGCATCCGTGTCCAACGCCTGCTGCAGGGCGCGCGCCCCGGCGGCGAAGGTGCTGCCGGCGTCGCCATCGCCGCTGCGCGCGTCCAGGGCGTCCAGTTCCGCCTGCGCGGCGATCAGTGCCTGCGCCACCCGCGCCAGCGCTGCCGCGCACTGCGCATCGCGCGTCCCCTGGCGGTGGCTGTCGTCGCGCTTCAGTGCCGGCGCAAAGGTCCGCACCGCGTGCGGCACGCGCACGCCGGGCCAGCCGAGGGTCTGCACCGGCGCCTGCAGCGCGGCAAGCACGTCGGCATCGGCCGGGGCGAGGGTGATCGAGAAACCGTGCATGTCCATCGAGGTCATCAGCGCCGCCGGCACCGCCATCAGCGCCACCCGCTCGACACCGATGCGCTGCAGCGCCAGCCGCGTCAGCACGCCCAGTTCCTGCGTCGAGCAGCCGCCGAGGTCGTTGAGCATCAGCACCAGCGACGCGTCGGCGCCGAAGCGGGCATCGGCCTGCGCCAGCAGCGGGTCCAGCACCAGCGCCAGCGCTTCCTCCACCGTGCTCGGCTGCACCGGCCGCGCGCCCGGTTCGTTGTGGATGCCCAGGCCCAGTTCCGGCGCGCGGCGGCCGACGTGCTGGCCGGGCACGCTGCAACTGGACAAGGCCATGCCCAGCGACAGCAGGCGGTCGGCGAAGGCCTGGCCGCGTTGCGCCAGGTCGGCCAGCGGCACGCCCTCGCGCGCCAGGTGGCCCACGTACTTGTGCACCAGCACCGTGCCGGCGATGCCGCGCGGCTGCGCGGCGTCGGGCAGGGCGATGTCGTCGGCGACCAGCACGCTGGCCACGTCGATGCCCTCGGCGCGGGCGCGCTCGGCGGCCAGGCCGAAGTTGAGCCGGTCGCCGGTGTAGTTCTTGATCACCAGCAGCACGCCGGGCGCGTCGGCGCAGGCGCGGATCGCCGCCAGCACCGCCTCCACGCCGGGCGAGGCGAACAGGTCGCCGGCGATGGCGCCGCTGAGCATGCCGGGGCCGACGAAGCCGGCATGCGCTGGTTCGTGCCCGGCACCGCCGCCGGACAGCACGGCGACCTGGCGCGGATCGCGCGCGGCCTGCAGCACGGTGCGGGTGCCGCTGCCGGTTTCGGACAGCAGCAGCGGTTGCAGCGTGGCCACGGCCGCGAGCACGTCGTCGACGATGGCGCGGGGGGCGGTGAGGAACTGGTCCATGCGGGTGTCCTGTGCGGGCCGTGCGGCGTCGTCGCGGACGATAGCCGAGCCGGCGTTACGCGCGGTTGAGACCGTGCCGCTCACGCACCCGCGCGGCGGAATCGGCGAGAATCGCCGCCCACCCCGCACGGAATCCCCGCATGGCCGGCGCCAGCCTGTTCACCCTGCTCGACGACATCGCCACCTTGCTCGACGACGTGTCGATCCTGACCAAGGTCGCGGCCAAGAAGACCGCCGGCGTGCTCGGCGACGACCTGGCGCTGAACGCGCAGCAGGTGACCGGGGTCAACGCCGACCGCGAACTGCCGGTGGTGTGGGCGGTGGCCAAGGGCTCGCTGCTGAACAAGGCGATCCTGGTGCCGGCGGCACTGGCGATCAGCGCCTGGCTGCCGTGGGCGATCACCCCGCTGATGATGATCGGCGGCGCCTTCCTGTGCTTCGAGGGCGTGGAGAAGCTGGCGCACCGTTTCCTGCATTCGAAGGACGAGGACGCGGAACGTCGCGCGCAGCAGGTGCAGGCGCTGGCCGACCAGCAGGTGGACGTGGTGGCCCTGGAGAAGGACAAGGTCAAGGGCGCGATCCGCACCGACTTCATCCTCTCGGCCGAGATCATCGTGCTGTCGCTGGGCGTGGTCGCCGGCGTGCCGTTCGTGCAGCAGGTCGCGGTGCTGGTGGCGATCGCGCTGGCGATGACCGCCGGCGTCTATGGCCTGGTCGCCGGCATCGTCAAGCTCGACGACCTGGGCCTGTACCTGAGCCGCAAGGGCGCCGCCGCCGCGACGATCGGCCGCGGCATCCTGTGGCTGGCGCCGTGGCTGATGCGCACCCTGTCGGTCGCCGGCACCGCGGCGATGTTCCTGGTCGGCGGCGGCATCCTGGTGCACAGCATCGGCCCGCTGCACCACGCCATCGAGGCCATCGCCCCGAGCGGCGGCCTGGGCAGCCTGGTACTGGCCTTGGGCAATGCGGTGGTGGGTATCGTGGCCGGCGCGGTGGTGCTGGCGGTGGTGCTGGGCGTCAAGAAGGTGCGGCAGTAGGGATTCGGGATTGGAGATCCGGGATTCGTGACAGCGCCGCGCATGCGCGCTTTTGCGCGTCCCCAATCCCGACTCGCCAATCCCGCGCCGGCCACGCCGGCGCCAGCTAATCGGCCGACACCACCCGGTTCTTGCCGGCCTTCTTGGCCTCGTACAGCGCGCGGTCGGCGCGGCGGATCAGCGCGTCCTGCGCTTCGCCGGGCTGGCGCAGGGCCACGCCGGCGCTGAAGCTCACGAACACGCGCTGGTCCTCGTGTACCACCGCGCGCTGGGCCAGGGCGCGTTGCACGCGGGTCACCGCCGCGCTGGCCTCGAAGATCGTGCAGTCCGGCATCAGCAGCACGAATTCCTCGCCGCCGAAGCGGGCGATGGCGTCGCTGGCGCGCAACGTCGTGCGCGCCACTTCCACCACGTGACGCAGCGCGCTGTCGCCGCCGGGGTGGCCGTAGGTCTCGTTGAGCTGGCGGAAATCGTCCAGGTCCAGCATCGCCACGCACAGCGGTTGCGCGCTGCGTTCGGTACGTACCAGCTCGCGCGCGAACAGGTCCTCCAGCCCACGGCGGTTGAGCGCGCCGGTGAGCTGGTCGACCCGCACCAGGCCGCTGACGTCCTGCAGTTCCTGCTCCAGGCGCAGGATGCGCTGCTCGGCCGCCTCCACTTCCTGGCGCGCGGCGATCAGGTGGTCGCGCGCGCGCAGCGCCTGCTCCTGCACGTGGCCGGTGTCCTGCAACACTTCCTGCAGCAGGCGGTTGAGGTCGGCGATGCTGCGCGCGTCGCGGATGGTCTGCGAGTAGTCGGCGATGCGGTCGTGGAATTCGCCGGTGCTGGCGGCCATGCCGTCCAGATCTTCGACGAAGCTCAGCATCAGGTCCTTCATCGCCTCCTTGGATTCGGCGATGCCCTGCTTGAGCAGGCCCTGCTTGTAGATCACCTCGCGCAGGCTGCCGCGCGCCTCCTCGATCGAGTAGCGGTCCAGCGGCCCGGCGATCAGGTCGCGCACCACCGCGATCTGGCCCTGCAGCCAGCTGGTGTCGTCGAGCAGTTCGCCGACGTTCTCCAGCAGCAGGTCGAACAGGCTCAGCAACAGCGCCTGCTGCTCCTGGCTGTCGTTGGCGCGCAACGCGATCTGGTGGCACAACTCGCGCACCTGCTGCGCCACCGGCTCCAGCGGTTGCCCGGGTCGCCACTGGCGCAGCGCCTCGCCGCTGGCCTCGGCTTCGCCGGCCAGTTCCGGCAGGGTGTGCAGCAGCGCCGCCAGCGCGCCGGCCACGGTCTGCCGCAGCAGGTCGCGTAGGCGCTCGCTGTCGCTGGGCCCTGCCAACGGATCCTCGACGTCGATGGTGCGGATGTACTTGTCGATCAACTGGCGCAGTGCGCGGCCATAGCTGGGCCAGTCGCCGCTGCTGGCCGCCGATTGCAGGCGCCGGCCCATGTCGCCCAACTCGCCATGCAGCGCGGCCATGCCGTCGGCGAAGGCGCCGAGCAGGCCCAGCGGCTCCTGCGCCTGCTGGAACAGGCGGATCAACGCGGCGGTGGCGGCAGCCGGGTCGGTCGCGGCTGCCGCAGGAAGCGCCGCATGGGCGTGCTTGTGCCCATGGCCCTGCCCATGCGCGCGCGCCGGCAGCGTCGCGGCCGCCACGGGCGCCGGATCGCGCCGACGCGGCGACAGCAGCTTGCGCAGTCCGCTGATCGGCGGCTCGTCGCGTTGGTCCGACATGCCAGCCGGCTCCTCCCCAGGTCAATGCGCCGCCCATGGTAGCGCTCAGGATCTGGATATCGGCGCCGGCGGTGTGCGCTTGAGCGGGCGGGTGGTGGGTCTGTGAAGAAAACTCCATTGCGGTCGCACCCTCACCCCCGGCCCCTTGCCTCCTTCTCCCTCCGGGACCATGGCCCCCTTTTCGGGAGAAGGTGCCCCGAAGGGGCGGATGAGGGTTGGGGCGCTAGGGAGGTGTCTGGGGGAACGAGGTTCCCTGGCTGTCGCACCCTCTCCCCAAACCCTCTCCTCTCCCGGAGGGAGAGGGGAGTGAAGCGGGCGCGCGGAGGACTTCGTCGGAGCGGCGACCTGATCCCTTCTCCCTCCGGGAGAAGGTGCCCCGCAGGGGCGGATGAGGGTCGGGTGGCTAGGGAGGTGTCTGGTGACGAGGTTCCCTGGCGGCCGCACCTCACCCCCAACCCCTCTCCCGGCGGGAGAGGGGAGTGCATGCCACGGCGCTGTGCAGAATGCGGACGGCGCTGGCACTCTGGCGGCCGCGCCTCCCGCGGCGCCCCCCACCTCCACGGAGACCGAACATGGCCGATTCCCGCGAACCGCTGCTGCACCCGGTCCCGATCCTGTCCCTGCGCCCCACGCAAATGACCGTGGGCATGCGCGAGGTCAAGGAGAAGCGCAAGCGCTGGCGCGCGCATGCGTCCAGGCACACGCAGGCCGAACTGCTCGGCACGCACATGATCCCGGTGGTGCTGGGGCCGGACGGCAGGTACTACGTGGTCGACCACCATCATCTGGCGCGGGCACTGCACGACGAAGGGGTGAAGGACATCCTGGTCACGGTGATCGCCGACCTCAGCGTGGTCGACAAGGCCGCGCTGTGGAGCGTGCTCGATCATCGCCGCTGGGCCTATCCCTACGACGCCAAGGGCGAGCGCCGTCCGTTCAAGGACATGCCGACGTCGATCGCGGACCTGAAGGACGATCCCTACCGCAGCCTCGCCGGCGAGGTCCGGCGTGCGGGCGGCTATGCCAAGGACACCACGCCCTTCAGCGAATTCCTGTGGGCCGACCTGTTCCGCCGCCGGCTGCGGCGCCGCGACATCAAGGACGATTTCGCCCGCGCCGTGGAGACCGCGCTCGCGCTCGCCAAGAGCCGGGACGCGAGCTACTTGCCGGGCTGGTGCGGGCCGTCGTCCGACGACTGATCGGTCGCCGCGGCACCGTGCGGCTTGCCGCCCAGGAGCGTGTGCAATGAGCGCTCGACGCGGCCGCCGAACAACAGGATGACGAAGGCGATTGCCAGCGACACGGCCACGATCTGCCACTGGCCGGCGCCGCACATGATCCCAATGCAGGCGGTGAGCCAGACGCAGGCGGCGCTGGTCAGGCCATGCACCCGGACGTGTTTCTGGGTGTGATAGATCACGCCGGCGCCGAGGAAGCCGATACCGGTCAGGATGCCCTGGATGACGCGGCTGCCGGCGTCGGTGAAGCCGCCCTTGCCCAGCGGGTCGGCCAGCAGCACCACCATCGCGGTGGCCAGGCCGACCAGGCCCAGGGTGCGGATGCCGATCGGCTTGCCGTGCAGGTCGCGGTTCAACCCGATCGCCGCGCCGGCGAGCGCGGCGATGCCCAGGCGCACGGCGATGTCGGACAGGTCGATCAAGGCAGGTCTCCTGGTGGATGCGGCGCCGTGGGGCGGCCGCCCATCATAGGGACGCCGGCCGCGGGCATGCCGTGCACGCCGTGGGGCGTCCTCAGAGCGCGGCGCGGACCTCGTCCAGGCTGGGCGGGTTGGCGCCGGCGCGGGTGCAGTTGATCGCCGCGGCGGCCACGCAGAACTGCAGCAGGCGCTCCAGCGCGGCCGGGTCGCTGCCCAGCGCCGCCAGCGCCGCCGGATCGGGCAACTGCTGCAGCAATGCGGCCTGGAAGCTGTCGCCGGCGCCCACGGTATCGACCACCTGCACCACGCGGCCGGGCACGCGCGCCTCGCTGTCGCCGCGCCAGGCCACCGCGCCGTCGCCGCCCAGGGTCATCACCACCAGCGACGGCCCCTGCTGCAGCCAGCTGCGGGCGACGGCGAACGGATCCTGCTGCGGATACAGCAGTTCGATGTCTTCCTGGCTGACCTTGACCACGTGCGCCAGCGCGATCCAGCGGGCCAGTCGCGCGCGCCACACCGCCATGTCCGGCTCCACCGTCGGCCGCACGTTCGGGTCCAGTGAGATCAGGCGCTGCCCGCGCTCGCGCTCGGCCAGCGCCTGGAAGGCGCTGGCGGTGGTTTCGGCGACCAGGGTGTAAGAGCCGAAATGCAGGCCGCCGACGCGCGCGTCCAGCGCCGGCAGGTCGGCTTCGGTCAGCGCCCGGTCGGCGCAGCCGGTGCCGTAGAAGGCGTAGTTGGGCACGCCGCCGGCGTCGAGCGCGACCATCACCAGGGTGGTCGCCTCGCGTTTGTCGATGCAGTAGTCCAGGGCCACGCCTTCGCCTTCGAGGGTGGCGCGCAGCTGGCGGCCGAGCGGATCGGTGGACAGGCCGGTGAACAGTGCCGACGGCGCGCCCAGGCGGGCCAGGCCGATGGCCACGTTGAACGGCGAACCGCCCTGGCGCGCGGTCATCCCGACCGAGGTGCCGGCATAGCCGTCGATGAAGATGTCGTACAAGGCCTCTCCGCACACCACGAACATCGAACCGCTCCTCGTCAGGTTGCAGCGCGCCGGCCGGCGCGATGGGGCGGCTATTGTGGCGTACCTGGTTCGGCGCGGCGACCGTGTGGAGCGGGGTGCTGGGCCTGCCGTGTGGGATGGACGCCTAGCTGGGCTGCCGTACCCTCATCCGCCCCTGCGGGGCACCTTCTCCCGGTGGGAGAAGGGAAAAGCCAAAGCCCCCCTCCCACCGGGAGAGGGGTTGGGGTGAGGGTACGGGCGCGCAGCGCCTCATGGATCCTGGACACCGCAAACATCCCCGACAGCGCCTTCCCGCCACCCCTGCGATAGTCGCCACCTCCCCGCCAGCCTCCAAGGACGTTCCCATGAAAATCCTGCTCGCCGGCGCCACCGGCCTGGTCGGCGGCCACGCGCTGACCCAGTTGCTGGCCGAGCCGGCCTGCAGTGCGGTGATCGCGCCGACCCGGCGCGCGCTGGCCATGACCCATCCCAAGCTGCACAACCCGGTGCTGGACTTCGACGCGCTGCCGGCGCAGGCGCCGTGGTGGCAGGTGGATGCGGCGATCTGCGCGCTCGGCACCACGATGCGCCAGGCCGGCTCGCGCGAGGCGTTCCGTCGGGTCGATCACGACTATCCGCTGGCGATCGCGCAGCGACTGCGCCAGCACGGGGCCGAGGCCTTCGCGCTCAACTCCGCGCTGGGGGCGAATCCGCGCTCATGGGCGTTCTATAACCGGGTCAAGGGCGATCTGGAGCACGACCTGCGCACACTCGGCTATCCCTCCCTGACCCTGGTGCGGCCCGGGCTGATCGGCGGCGAACGCGCGCAACGCCGTCGCGGCGAGCATGCCGCCAGCGTGGTGCTGCGCGCGCTCGGACCGCTGCTGCCGCGGCGCTACCGGATCAACCCGGCCGAGTGCATCGCCGCCGCGCTGGTCGATGCCGCGCTGCGGCCGCGACCAGGCGTGCGGGTGATCGAGGCGGCGCAGTTGGTTTAGGAGCGGGGATTGGGGAGTGGGGATTCGGGATGGGAGCGCGTGCGCGAGTGCGCAGCATTGCGCTTGATGCACATTGAGCCGCTTGGCGACGGCGCGCGCGTCCGTTGCGTGATGCCGGCGCCAGGCGTCCCGCCCTCGCGCCGCGGGCGGCCAAGCAGATCATCGCCGCGGTGGTTCCCGCGCTTGGCTCCGGCCGCGCGCGGATCATCCTCAGGCGCCCAGCGACTGCCCGCCGTCCACCGCCAGCACCTGGCCGGTGATCCAGCGCGCCTGCGGCGAGGCCAGGAACAGCGCCGCGTTGGCGACATCGTCGAGCGCGCCGAAGGCGCCGAACGGAATGCTGGCGCGGATGTGCCGGTACAGCTCGGGCTGCTGCTGACGGCGCTGCTCCCACAGGCCACCGGGGAACTCGATGGAACCGGGCGCGATCGCGTTGACCCGGATCCGTTCGCGCGCCAGCTGCGTCGCCAGCGTGGTCGTGTAGTAGTTCAGCGCCGCCTTCGCCGCCGAGTACGCCGGCACGCGTGGCGTCGGCCGCAGGCCGTTGATCGAGCTGATGTTGAGGATGCAGCCGCGGCCGCTGGCGCGCAGCCGTGGCAGCGCGGCGCGGTTGCAGCGCACCGCGGCCATCAGGTCGATGTCGAAGCCGGCCTGCCAACTGGCATCGTCGTCGCCATGGCCGTAGCCGGAGGCGTTGTTGATCATCACGTCGATGCCGCCCAGCGCATCTGCGGCCTGCGCCACCCAGCCCTCGATCTGTGCGGCGTCGGCCAGGTCGCAGCACTGCGGGGCGACCGGGTGGCCATGGTGCTGCAAGTGCGCGGCGGCATCGGCCAGCGGCGCGGGACTGCGCGCGCAGATCGCCACGGCGGCGCCGTGGCGGGCGAAGGCGTCGGCGATGGCAAGGCCGATGCCGCGGCTGGCGCCGGCGACGAGGACGCGGTACCCCGCGAAGGCGGACGGATCGTTCATCGGTGGCTCCTGCATGGCGGTGGGGCGTGCGCCGATTATCCGCGCATTCCACAGCGCGCGGCCGCTTCTGGCACCATGACGGCCCGTGGCACGCGCCGCCTGCCGGTGCGCCCGCCGCGCCGCCGCGCTGCGCTGGCCGCCGCATTCCCTTTCCAGGATTTCCCGCAGTGAAGAAGACCTACCGGCTCCGCATCGAAGGCAAGCATCCCGACCGCCTGCTCGACGCCGCCAAGCACGACATCCGCAAGTACATCCGCCGCGAGCGCCGCAAGACCCTGCCGGCCGGTGCCGACTACTGGGATTTCGACACGTTGTTCGGCACCGAGGAAGCCACCGCCGCGGTGCTGCCGCCGGCCGAGCTGTTGCGCGCGGTCGACGCGCTGGTCGCCGCCGGCGGCGAACAGTTCTACGTGGAAATCCGCAGCCGGGCATGCACGCGGCCGCCGCGGGCCAAGGGTGGCCAGGACGAGCGCGATCCGTTCGAGGACTGAGCCCGATCCGGCACGCCTGCCGCGGCGCGCGGTCCCATCGCCCATCGCCTCTGTGGCATTGCCGCAGCCCGCGTCGCGCGGCTGGGGTGCAAGGGCGGCTCCAACAACGACGGAACGTATGCGTGGGAGCGACTTGGATTCGGCTTGCGTGGAGCGAACGCAGGTGATGTGAGGCGTCCTCGAGACGTCTTTTGCCGGAAACGGTCGCGTTCGCGCAACGGCGCAAGGCGCCTGGATGTGTCTGGCAGGAGACGTCTCTCGGCGCAGCACGGATTGGCATGGCGACGGATGCGCGCTGATGCGCGGCAAGGCCGACGCGGTGCCGTTCAGCAGGCTGCCGGTGGCTCGCCGCCCTGCGCACGTGCCGCGCGCAGCCGGTCCTTCTTGCTCGGCCGCTTGCCCTTGATGCCGCCGGTGGAGGCTGCGGCCTCCGCGACCTGTGCGGTCGCCGGGGGCGGTGCCGGCGTCGGCTCGAAACCGGGGATGCGTTCGCGCGGCACGCGCACGCCCTGGCGTTTTTCGATCAGGCGCAGATGCGCCGCGCTGGCCGCATCGACGAAGCTCAGCGCCTGACCCTCGGCGCCGGCGCGCGCGCTGCGGCCGATGCGATGGGTGTAGTCCGCGGTGGAACGCGGCAGGTCGTAGTTCACCACCACCGGCAGCGCGGCGATGTCGATGCCGCGCGCGGCCAGGTCGGTGGTCACCAGCACCCGCAGCTGCTGCTGGCGGAACGCGTCCAGGGTGCGCTGGCGCCGGCCCTGGGCCAGTTCGCCATGCAGCGGTTGCGCGGCGATGCCGGCCTTGCTCAGGGCGGTGGCGACCTGTTCGGCGCTGCGCCGGCTGGCCACGAACACCAACGCACGCGGCCAGGCTTCGTGTTCCAGCAGATGCTGCAGCAGGCCCAGGCGCCGCGCGCTGTCGACCTCGATCGCGCGCTGGCGCAGCGTCGCCGGAATCGGTGCGGCGTCGGCGGCGTCGCCGATCCGCCGCGGCGCGCGCAGCAGGCGCGTGGCCAGCGCCGCGATCGGCGCCGGCACCGTGGCCGAGAACAGCAGGGTCTGCCGCGTCGGCGGCAGCAGGCGCAGCAGCCGCTCCAGTTCGGTGCCGAACCCCAGGTCGAGCAGGCGGTCGGCCTCGTCCAGCACCAGGTGCGCCACCGCGTCCAATTGCAGGGCGCGCTGCTCCAGCAGATCCAGCAGGCGCCCGGGCGTGGCCACCACCACGTCGGCGCCGCCGCGCAGCGCCAGCATCTGCGGATTGATCGAGACCCCGCCGACCGCCACCACCACCCGCGGCCGCCGCGGCAGTTCCAGGCCCAGCGCGACGAAGGTGTCGGCGACCTGCACCGCCAGTTCGCGGGTCGGCACCAGCACCAGCACGCGGGTGGAGCGCGCCGGCCTGGCCGCCTGCGCGCAGGCCTGCAGCAACGGCAAGGCGAACGCCGCGGTCTTGCCGGAACCGGTCTGCGCCATGGCCAGCAGGTCGTGGCCGGCGACGATCAGCGGCACCGCCTGCTGCTGGATCGACGTGGGCGTCTGCCAGCCGGCGCGCGCAAGCGCGGCGGCGAAGGCGGGATACAGCGCGGACGACAGACCGAGGGAAGCGAACGACATCGGGGAGACGGGCGGCGGCAGGCCATGCGGGTCACGGCGGGCGTGCAGTATCGCCGACCGCGCACGGACGGGTGAAGGCGCGCTCAGTGCGGCAGATCGTGCGCCCGCTCAGCGGCCCGCGCCGCCGCGCGCGCATAGCGCCGCTTCGCCAGCCAGCCGTCGCCCTGCAGGGTCTGCCGCAGCGCCAGGTTGTCGGCATCGTCCGGCGCCAGCCGGCAGGCCGCCTCGCACCAGCGCACCGCACGGTCGAAGTCCTGCCAGGTGGGATTGGAGGTCGTGCCATGGAAGTAGCCGAGGCCGCGCATGGCCTCCGCCCAGCCGGCGTGCGCGAACCGGGTGAGCACGCCCAGGATGCGCTCGATCCGCGCCGGGTCGTCGTCGTGGTGGGCGAGGAAGTGGCGCAGGCCGTGCACACAGGCATTGGCGCGGCGGATCGCGCGTTCGGACAGCGTCGGCATCGCCGCGGTGGCTTCCAGGCAGGCGATCTCGCAGTCGTTGGACAGGCGCACCAGTTCGTCCGGTGCCAGCCCGGCGATACCGCCCTGTTCGATGCCGCGGTCGTACACCAGGCTGAGGTTGTACGCGGCCCGCGGAAAGCCGTGTTCGGCCGCGCGCCGGTACCAGTGGATCGCCAGCGCCGGGTCGTAGCGGTCCTCGTCCTCGAAGTAGCGATAGCCCAGGGCGAACTGCATTTCCGGATAGCCGAGTTCGGCGCCGCAGTTGGCCATGTGTTGCAGTGGACCGTGCTGCACCTGCTCGTCGAAGGCGTAGTAGACGTCGTTGAACGGGCACACTTCTTCCGGCGCGGGCAACGGTGCGAGCGTGGCCGCGTGCCGGTACCACGCCTCGGCGATGGCCGGATCGCGCTGCACGCCTCCCCAGCCGGTATCGCACAGCAAGCCGTAGAGCACGGCCGCATGCGCGCTCTGCGTGCAGCTGCGCGCGGCCAGGGCGCCCAGCCAGCCGGCCTGCAGGTGTCCGCCATGCACCGCAGCATGCAACGCCCGCAGCAGTTGGTGATCGTCCAGGCGCAATTGCGCCGGCAACGCGGCGACGGCCGACAGGTGGGGAACCGCCTGGTCAGGCTGCTCGGCGAAGCTGTACAGCTCCGCCAACTGCAGAAGCAGCTGCGCACGGTCGCCATCGTCGTGCGTACGCTGCAACATGGCATGCCCGTGGTGCAGCGCTTGTCCGATCGCCTCGGCGTCGTCGGTGTCGATGCTGTCCACGTCGATCGCGTCGAGCCAGGCGACCAGGCGCAGACGCTGGCGTTCGCCAGGGTCGAGGCGGACGGCCAGCGGCCCTTCGGCCAGCGCGAGGATCTCTTCGCGGCTGCCGCCCCAGCGTGGAGTGTGCAGCGTGGCGTAGGACAGCAAGGCTGCGAGTCCATGGCCGCTGTGGCGTAGCGTCAGCGACAGCCAGAACCACGCCGGCGGCACGGGGTCATCGAGGACCGGCCTTCCGTCCGGCGCGCGCAGTGGCGCGGGCAGTACTTCGGGCAGGCCGAGGGACGCGAGGTCCCGCGCGTCCGCCGCATCGAGCGTGTCGTTGTTGCTGGGATGCACGCCGTCGCATCGCCAGTGCGTCAGCCAGTCCGGTTCGCCGAAGACCTGCACGCTGCGGGTGAGCAGCGTGCCGAGGATCCACGGCAGCGGAGACCGCGCCATCAACTGCAGCGCGTCTGCAAACAAGTGCCATTGCGCGTGGCGCACCGCCTGCCACTGCGCCGCGCCGACGCCTTCCGCCCAGCCCGTGCCACGCGCCTGCAGCGCCCGCCGCTCCCAACAGGCGCAGCGCAGGAGCCGCGGTGCCAGACTGTCAGGAGCCTGTTGTTGCCATGCGTCCAGCAGGGCTGGCAGCGCACCGGGGCGGGCCGCCGCGAGTGCACCGGTCTCTTCTACGATCCGCGCGTACAAGCTCGCCTCGCCGGCAGCGTCGGTCGCGGCGAGCAGCGTCCGCAATTGCGCGTCCACCGCGTCGAAGCGTCGGGCGAGCAGGTCATGTTGGAAGGGGGTCAGATCGGCGCGCACGGCTTGCGCGACGGACATGGCGGGATGCATGGGACGTCTCGGATCGGAAGGGAAGTGATAAGCGGAGCCGGTGCCGTTGCGGCGCAGGCGGTCGGCCCACGGGGGTGACGCAGGCATGCCGTCTCGCCACGGCGGATCGCGACGGCACTGCGCACAGATGGCGGCAAGGTCCCGTTCGGTTCCCGCGCGGCGTGGCGGCGCAGGTGCGGCGCGCCATGCGCTCGCAGACGGCGCCGTCGTTGGGCGCGGAGAACCCGCTTGCGTGCAGGCGCCGCGCCGTCCGCGGTGGCGGTTGGCGGTGAAGGCAGCGCTGGACGCAGGGAAGGGAAGACGAAAACGGGCACGGAACAGGGGGGCGCCGTCTGCCGTCGTGGATCGCGCGCGGCGTCACGATGCAGACGACCGGCAGCCGACATGGGGCGTCGAGTGGGGTGCGCAGTATAGGGCAGCGCCGTTAGCGCACCGTCGTCGCCATGGCGTCATCGCCGTGGCCATGCGGGTGCTGCGCGGATGCCGATCGCTGCGCCTCCGCGGGTGCGTGCCGGAGATGTGCACAGCACGCACGTGCAGGGCTCGGCCACGCGGCGCTTGCGTGACGATCGCCGTGCTCTCGGCAGCGCTGGGTCAGCGTGGGGCGGCGCAATGCACGCGCTTGCCGATCTGCATCGTCACACGCCCGGCCACCGCGATCGATGGTCGGGCGTGCGTGCAGGCGTTACTGCGGGCAGCTCACGCCGACGGCGGCGAAGGCATTGCGCACCGCGGTCACCGAACGGCCCAGGTCGCTGGCCGCGGTCTGCACGCCGCAGGCGCCGCTGTTGAAGCTGGTGCTGGGCGTCCAGTACAGCTGGTTGGCGCGAGCGAAGACTTCGAAGGCGCTGCGCGTGTTCCAGCCGGACGTCTTGGCCAGGGTGTAGAAGGCCTTGTTGTAGACGCCCGAAGAGTAGTGGACGTTCATGCCGCTGCTGTAGTTGGCGGCGTTGTCGATCGAGGCGCCGTCCTGGGTCGGGTTGGCCATGTAGCGCAGCGCGCCGCTGGCCTTGACGATCTCCGCGCCCACCAGGAAGTCGTTGCTGCCCTTGAGGTAGTACTCGGTGGCCTCGCCGGCCATGTCCGAGAACGCTTCGTTGATGCCGCCGGACTGGCCGGAGTAGGTGAGGTTGGAATGCTGCTCGGTGAAGCCGTGCGAGACCTCGTGGCCGGCGACGTCGGCGCTGACCAGCGGATAGAAGCGCGTGTTGCCGTCGCCGAAGTTCATCGTCGAGCCGTTCCAGAACGCGTTCTCGTAGCGCGAGCCGTAATGCACGCGCATCACCAGCTGGAAGCTCAGCGGCGCCACGCCGACGTAGCTGCGGTACATCTTCTCGATCACGCCGCCGAAGTAGTGTGCGTCGTTGATCGGCGAATAGGCGCCGTTGATGGCCTTGTAGGTGTTGCGCGAGCAGGTGAACTGGAAGGCGGTGGTGCCGGAGCTGCCGCCGTTGAGGTTCACCGATTTGACGTTGGTGTTCTGCATGCGGCAGTTGCTGTCCACGTCCAGGAAGCCGTGGATGCTGTCGCTGCCGTACTCGTACTGGCCGGTCTTGGTGTTGCCGCCCGGGCCGGTGGCATCGCGGGTGGTCAGTCCCTCCCATTGCTTCAGGATGGCGCCGCTGCGTGCGTCCAGGATCACGAACGGCCGGCTCGGCGCGCCGCCCTGCGGCGCGTCGGCGAAGAACGACACCACATAGGCCAGATGCGCGCGGTCGCTGTCGTCCAGATAGATCATCTGCGGCGCCTGCGCGCGTTCGATGCGGCGCTCGGCCTGGGCCGCGCCGAGCGTGGCGCGCCGGGCCAGCGTCAGCGCGGCATCGGCGGTCAGCGATGCCCTGGCCGCATTGGCGGCGGTGGCCGGCAGTTCGCTGGCCAGCCCGGCCACGGAGCGACCGAACAGATTGCTGACGCTGCCGTCTGCGCGTTCGCTGACGATCACCTGTTCGCCCCACACCGGGATGCCGCGGAAGGTCTGTTGGTAGCGGCGGTGCACGGTGCCGTCGGGATCCTCGCTGCTGCCGAGCAGGGTGAGCGCGGATTCGGCATCCAGCCCGATCAGTTCGGCATGGCGCACCGCGGCCGCGGCCGGAATGCCGCCCACGCGCGCGGCGGCGCTGCGGTACTGGGTGCCGAGGGTGTCCGGATTCTTGGCATGCAGGTCCACGCGCTGCGCCGCGCTGGCGGACGTGGCCGCGAGCGCGAACAGCAGGGAAGGCAGCAGCACCGACGGACGATGACGACTTGGCAGAGTCATGAGCGAAATCCTCGAACGCGAGAAGGAAGGACACGCCGGCGCGGCAGCGAAGCGGCCGTGGCGCGGTGACGTGGCATGACGACTGGGCAGTGCGGCCGATCGGCGCAGTGCCTCCCCCTGTGCAGCGACCATAACGGCGGCGCTGCACCGCGTGGTAGACAGGTTGCGTTCAGGATTTTGCGTCACTCGGACAAAGCGCGCGCTGACCCAGAAATGTGTGATGAGCGGTCAAGGCAGGTGCGTGCGCGATCACAGCGTCGTGCGTAACGCTGGGAAGACGCACGTGGTTGATGCCGCTCCGTCAGAGGTCATGTAGACGCTTTGAGCGGAACGTGCGTTGTAGGAGCGGCTTCAGTCGCGACGAGATAATGCAGGGGAATGCAGCGTCACGGTTGAAGCAGCCTTACGAAGATGTGGCGCCTCGGTATGCGAAAGCGGCGAGGTGCGGGCACACGTTGCCTGGGTGGAATGCTGTAGGCCCAGCACCTTAGCCGCGAATGCAGTTGGACGTGATGGCGGAGCGGGGCAAATATGCTGGCTAGCGGCAGCACTCGTCCCGTTTGGGATCGCCCGGGACAGACGGTCGGTACAGCGTGTCGCGGCTGAAGCCGCTCCTACGACGGGTCAAACGATTCTTCGACTACGGAGCGGTTGAGAGGAGCCATGGGGAAAAGCGCGGCTCGGATGGCGAATGCGCTGCAATGCGATGCGACGCTCGCGCATCCGCGGTTGCAGCTTCGCCCCCTCGCCGCACGCTGCGGCGAGGAGGTGCTTGCTCAGGCCGGCAGCGCCAGGTCGTCGATCATCGCGCGCAGGAAGCGCGCCGCTTCGCCGCCGGTGCAGGCGCGGTGGTCGAAGCTCAGCGACAGCGGCAGGATCTTGTGCGTCTCCACGCCGCCCATCACCGGCACCAGTTGGTGGCGGGCGCGGCCGGCGGCGACGATGGCCACGCACGGCGGCACCACGATCGGGGTGGCGTAGCGGCCGGCGAACATGCCGAAGTTGGACAGCGAGATGGTGTAGCCGCTCAGTTCCGAGGCCGGGATGCTGCGCGCCTCCACCTGCTGGCGCAGGCGGTTGATGCCTTCGCGCACGCCGCGCGCATCGAGCATGTCGGCGTTGCGCAGGGCGGGCACGAACAGGCCGTCGTCGGTGTCCACGGCGATGCCGATGTCCACGTGCGCGTGCAGGGTACGGGTCAGCGCCTCGCCGTCGAACCAGGCGTTGAGCGCCGGCACCGCCTGGCAGGCGGCGACGATCGCGCGCACCAGGCGCCCGGTGGTGTCGTTGCCCGGCGTCCACGCGTGCAGGTCGGCATCGTCGTTGAGCGTGGTCAGCACCACCTGGCGCTGCGCCTCGGCCATCACCCGTGCCATGTTGCGGCGCACGCCCTTCAGCGGTTCGGGCTGGCCCTGCACGGCCACGCCCGGCGGCTGCGTGCGCATCGGCTTGCCGGCGGCGGAGAGCGGGGTGCGCGCGGGCGCTGCGGCTGACGGGGGGGCGTTCGTAGGAGCGGCTTCAGCCGCGACAGCAGGACGCCGTGCGGTCGCGGCTGAAGCCGCTCCCGCAGTCGCGCCCGCCTTCGCTGAGCCATCCGCGGCGGCCTGCTTGACGTCGGCCAGGGTGACCGCGCCGTCGGCGCCGCTGGCGCGCACCCGGCCTAGGTCCACGCCCAGTTTCTTGGCCAGGGCGCGCACCGCCGGCATCGCGCGGACGCCGCCGACCGACACGGCTTGCTCGCTGTGTACGGTGTTGGAGCTCTGCATCGCGCCGACCACGGTGCCGGCGTCGTCGCGCTCGCCGGCGGCCTGCGCGTTGTCGGCGTCGTGCAGCTCGCCGCCGTCGTCGGAGGCGACCACGCGGTCGTCGGCCGCGGCGGTGTCCGCGCCGGCGCCCTTGCCGGCCGTGGCCGGCGCCGCGCCGCCGTGGTGATGGCCGGTGTCCTGGCCTTCGGCGCGCTGCGGCAGGTTCGGGTCGGGCGCGAACTGCGCCAGCATGCTGCCGGTGACGACGATGTCGCCCGGCGCGCCGGCCAGCTTCAGCACCTTGCCGGAGACCGGCGAGGGCACTTCGACCACCGCCTTGGCGGTTTCCATCGACACCAGCGGCTCGTCCAGCCGGATGGTGTCGCCTTCCTTGACGAACCACTCGACGATGGTGGCGTCGGGCAGGCCTTCGCCCAGGTCGGGCAGATTGAAATTCTTGGTTTGGCTCATGTGGTCTCTTCCAGCAGTTCCAGGTCGCGTGCCGGCAGCCAGCCCTGCGTGCCGTCGGCGCGCTCGGCCCACCACCAGTCGCCGTATTCGTGATGCAGGACGACGGTGTCGCCCTGTGCGGCATCGAGTTCGCGCGCGTCGTAATCGCGCAGCGCCACGGCATGGCCGTCGCCGGTCGGCTGCAGCCAGGCCAGCGGCGCCCAGCCGGCACTGCCGGCGGCGCCGGTGATCCAGACGAACGCCGGCCACTCTTCGTCGCGCACGCCCAGCGCGACCCGCTCGCCGGCGGCGATGCGGATCGGATGCGGATAGGCGGCGCGGTAATCGCTGATCAAACGTGCCTGCATATCAACCCGCGGCCATCGCCCGCTTGGCCGCTGCCACGATCTTGTCGGTGCTCGGCAGATACTTCATTTCCAGCCGGAACAGCGGGATGTGGGTGTCGTAGCCGGTCACGCGCTGCACCGGCGCGACCAGGTCGTACATCGACTGCTCGGCCAGGCGCGCGGCGATCTCGGCGCCGAAGCCGGCGCTGCGCGGGGCCTCCTGCACGATCACGCAGCGACCGGTGCGCGCCACCGATTCGGCGATGGTGTCGAAATCCAGCGGGCGCAGCGTGGCCACGTCGATCACTTCGGCGCTGATGCCGTCGGCGGCGAGCCGGTCGGCCGCTTCCAGCGCTTCCTTGACCTGCGCGCCCCAGGCGACCAGGGTCACGTCGGTGCCGTCGCGCAGCACGAAGCACACGTCCAGCGGCAGCGCTTCGCCGTCGTCGGCCACCACTTCCTTGTACTGCCGGTAGATGCGCTTGGGCTCCATGTAGATCACCGGATCCGGCTCGCGGATCGCCGCCAGCAGCAGGCCGTAGGCGCGCTGCGGCGAAGACGGCAGCACCACGCGCAGGCCCGGCACGTTGGTGAAGATGGCTTCGTTGGCCTCGCTGTGATGTTCCGGCGCGCGGATGCCGCCGCCCCACGGCACGCGCAGCACCATCGGGCAGTGCAGGCGACCACGGGTGCGGGTGCGCAGGCGCGCGGCGTGGCAGATCAGGTGATCGACCATCGGGTAGACGAAGCCGTCGAACTGCGCTTCGGCCACCGGCTTCATGCCCTGCGCGGCGAGGCCGACGCTGAGCCCGGCGATGGTGGTCTCGTCCAGCGGGGTGTCGAGCACGCGCTGCGCGCCGAAGCGCTGCTGCAGGCCGGCGGTGGCGCGGAACACGCCGCCGTTGACGCCCACGTCCTCGCCCAGCACCAGCACCGACGGGTCGTGCTGCAGTTCCCAGGCCAGTGCCTGGGTCACCGCTTCGATCAAGGTAATGGGCGTGCTGGTCATCGGGGTGTCTCCGCGCGACGTCGCCGCGCTGTGGGCGGTGCCGGCCGCAGACGCGGCCGCGTGGTCGGCGAGGCGAGGGCTGAGCTCATCCATGGCGCTGCTCCAGGGCGATGGCCTCGGCACGCTGCGCGAGCAGGTCCGGCGGCGGGTCGGCGTACAGGTAGTCGAACATGGCTTCCACAGGCTGCACCGGGGTCTCCAGGTAGGCGTTGAGCTCGATGTCGGCCAGGCGCGCGCATTCCTGCTTCCACGCCGCTTCCTCGTCCTCGCTCCACAGGCCCTGCGCGCTCAGCCAGGCGCGCAGGCGCAGCAGCGGCTCGCGTTCCCAGGCCTGCTTGACCTCGGCATCGTCGCGGTAGCGGCGCGCGTCGTCGGCGGTGGTGTGGTCGGACAGCCGGTAGGTCATGAACTCGATCACCGTGCCGCCCTGGCCGGCCAGCGCGCGCTCGCGCGCCTGGCGCATCGCCTCCAGCACCGCGATCAGGTCGTTGCCGTCCACCTGCAGGCAGTGCAGGCCGCCGGCCAGGCCCTTCTGCGCCAGGGTCTGCGCGCCGGTCTGCGCAGTGCGCGGCACCGAGATCGCCCAACCGTTGTTGATCACGCACAGGATCAGCGGCAACTGGTAGGCGCCGGCGGAGTTGAGCGCGGCGTAGAAGTCGGTCTTGGACGAGCCGCCGTCGCCGCAGGTGGCCACCGCCACCTGCGCCTCGCCGCGCAGCTTGAACGCCAGCGCGGCGCCGGCGGCGTGCAGGCACTGGGTGGAAATCGGCACGCAGATCGGGAAGTCGCGGGCGGCGTCGGAATCGCGCTGGAAGTCGCTGCCGCGCTCGTCGCCGCCCCAGTACAGCAGGATCTCGCGCGGGCGCACGCCGCGCATGAACATGGCGCCGTACTCGCGGTAGCTGGGCGCCAGCACGTCGCCGCGGCGCATCGAGGCGCCGATGCCGACGTGGGTGGCTTCGTGGCCCAGGCACGAGGCGTAGGTGCCCAGCTTGCCGGTGCGCTGCAGGGCCACCGCCTTGCTGTCGAAGGTGCGCACGTAGAGCATCTGCTTGAACAGCGCCAGCAGCGTCTGCGGGTTGGCCGAATCGGCCGGAAGCGCGTCGCGGACCGGCTGGCCGCCCGCGTCGAGGTACTGCAGGAACTCAATTTCGAACTGGGCGGCGATGGGCATGGCGATGGCGCTCTCGACAACAAGTTTCAAATGATATGAGTCGGCATGTTAAGGAAGCCGTGCACAAAAGCCGTCGTGCACCGCAGCACGTGCTGATGCCGTATCGCACCAGAAAAGCCTGGTCGCGCCGCGTTGCCGATTGATGGCGTTGGGTATCGCCGATGTTGCACTGCGATGCATGCCGTTCATGTGCGCGTGGGTGTCCACCGGTGGCGCCGGTAGATGCCGCGATGCGGTGCGCGCGTCGAAGGGCGAGAGCATTGAACAAGGGCGGACGACGTAGGCGTGCAAGCGCGGCACGAGGGCGCCCCAGCGCCCGCTACGCCTAACCTCGTAGGAGCGGCTTCAGCCGCGACGGGCGTTCCCGGGAACGCCCCATCGCGGCTGAAGCCGCTCCTACGCGATATCGCGGGTGCCCGCTGAATACCGGCAGCACATGATCGGTGACGGGTCGGCGTCGCCCCAGCAAAAAGGGCGTGGCCTCGCGGCCACGCCCTTGCACTTGCGCCGTTCGTTGCGATCAGCGACCGAACAGGCGCAGCCCCTCCACGTAGGTGCTGAAGCGCGCGCTGTTGTCGCTGGGGTCGGCGTCGGCCGAGGTCGAGCCTGCGCTGGCGCCGATCACGATCTGGCGGTCGGCCGGCAGCGGCCGCGTCGCCAGGCTCAGGCGGAACGCGGCGCTGGCGCCCGGTGCCAGGTCGGCGCCGCTGCGGCACTGGAAGCGCGCGCTGCGCAGGCCGTGGTTCTGCCGCACGCACTGCCAGCCGCGCGGCGGCACCAGCGCGGTGAGCGCCGACAGGGTGCTGCCGTCGATCTCCAGGCTGGCGCCCTGCACCGGCGCGTTGCCGTGGTTGCGCACGTCGATGCGGTAGTCGGCGAAGAAGGCCAGGAACGGCAGGGTGGCCGGGCCGTCGATCGACACCGCCAGGTCGCCGGCCGGGCGCGCCTGCACCGCCACCGTGGCGCTGCCGCCGTTGTCGCCGGGGTTGGGATCCTCGGTCTGCGAGGCCACCGACGCGGCCAGGCTCAGGCTGCGCCCGACCAGGGCGGTGCCGGCCGGCACCGCCACCTCGAAGCGCGGCGTGGTGCCGGCGGCGAACTGTGCGGTGCTGCAGGTGACCACGGTCTGCGCGGCCACGTCCGGCGCGGCGCAGTCCCAGCCCGGGGCGGCGGTCACGCTCGGGGTCACCGCCGCGTCCAGGGCGAAGGCGACCGCAGCGGCGCGCGCCGCGTCCGGGCCGGCATTGGCCAGTCCCACGCTGTAGCGGATGGTGTCGCCGGCATAGACCGATGCGTTGGCGGCGCTCACGCGCAGGCTCAGGTCGGCGCGTTCCAGCGGCTTGAGCTTGATCAGCACCACCGCCGGGTCGTGGTCGGACAGCCGTGCCGGCGAGTTGGCGTCGTTGCGCGCCACGGCCGGGAAGTCGGCGTTGAGCCGCGCGTGGGCTTCGCTGAGGCCGGCGATCTGCGCCGAGCGCATCAGCGCGCGGTTGGCCAGGATGTGGTCCAGCGACTGCACGTTGCCGTCGTAGGCGTAGGAGTAGCTCTGGTCCGGCGTCGACAGCAGGGTCAGGTTGTACAGCGCCGGATCGACCAGGGTGGCGCCGTCGCCGCCGACCACGGTCTGCGCGTCGGGCGCCGGCAGGCCGGTGATGGTGCCCATCGCATCGACGTAGCCGTCGTTGAACTCGAAGGCGTTGAAGTCGCCCATCACCAGCAACTGCTCGGTGGGATCGGCGGTCTGGCGCGCCTGCAGCAGGTTCGCCAGGAACACCGCCTGCGCCTGGCGCTTGGCGCGGATGCGCTGGCCGCTGGCGTCGTCGGTCTCGGCGCCGTTGAGCGAGCGCTGGTGCACCTCGACCACGGTCAGCGGCAGCGCGCGGCCGTCGGCGAAATGCACCACCGCCTTCAGCAGCAGCGGCGGGCGGTCGTTGAGCAGGCTCACGGTGCCGCTGGGCTCGGTCCAGGTGGCGGCCTTGCCTTCCTGGCTCACCGAGACCACCTCGACGCGGGCGAGGCCGGCGCCGATCTGCGCGGTCTTGACCAGGAAGCCGACGTCGATGCCGCCGACGTCGTTGCCTTCCTGCAGGTAGGCCACGTACTGCGGATCGGGCTGGCCGGCGGCCACCGCGTCGCGGTTGACGCGGTCGGCCAGGGTCTGCAGCACGCTCAGGTTCTCGATCTCCACCGTGCCGAGGATGTCGGGGGTGTTGAGGTAGTTGCGGATCGCCAGCGAGGCCTTGTTGAGGCGGGCCTGGTAGGCGGCCGCGGTCAGCACCGGTTCGCCGATCGCCGGATCGTTCTGGTCGTCGAAGAAGCGCTCCATGTTGTAGGTGGCGATGTTGACGTCGTCGGCCTGCGGCGCCGGGGCCGGCCTGGGCTGGTCGGCGCCGTTGCACTGCACGCTGGGCGCGGTTTCCGGGTAGATCGTGTAGCGGCGGAAGCTGTAGTCCAGCGGGCCGCTGACGCCGAGCACGGTGCAGCCGGAAGCCACGTCGATGCGCTCGCCGCCGAGGCCGGCGCTGCCGACCGCGATCACCTGCGGGCTGGTGTTCCAGCGCGGCACATCGCTTGGCGAGCCGGCCGGCAGCGCGTCGGGCTGCTGCACGCCGGCGCTGCGCCAGGCGCGCGGCAGGCCGGTGACCACGGCATGGAACACGCCGTTGCTGGTCGCGCTGGCGTTGGTCTCGTTGACATTGCCCAGGGTCGGGGTGTTGACGGTCAGGCTGGGCACGGTGACGCGCATGCCTTCCAGGCGCTCGAGCTGGTCGTAGGCGCCGTTCGGGTCGGGGAAGCGGGTGGTCAGTTCGACCGCGGCCGGCAACGGATTGCCGGTGGACTGCAGCAGCACCGTCGGCGAGCTCAGTTCGGTCAGCGGCGGCTGGCTGGGGTCAGTGCTGGGCACGTACTCGACCACCGTGGCCTGCACCCGCACCGCGTTGCCCACCGCGGCCTCGGCCGGCGGCGCGCTGCCGGTGTAGACGTAGATGCCCTCGGAGGTGAGCGGATCGGCGTCGGCCTGGGCGTCGGGCGTCTGCAGGAAGAAGCCGGCACTGCGCCGCGCGGTGACGATGCCGCTGGTGGCGACCACCTGGCCCACCAGCGGCGAGCGCGCGCCGCTGCCCTGGATGCTGTGGATCGGCACCAGGTTGAAGTCGTCGTTGAGGATCACCCCGCTGGCGGTCAGCGTGGACGGCAGCGCGCCGCTGACCCCGCTGATGTCCAGGTAGAAGGTCTCGTCGGGTTCGTTGCTGGTGTCGCCGTTGACCAGCACGCGCACCTCGGCGCTGCTCTCGCCGGCCGGGATGGTCACCTGGGTGGCGGCCAGCGCCTGGTAATCGCTGCCGGCGCTGGCGGTGCCGTCGCGGGTGGCGGCGGTGAAGCTCACGCCGGCGCTGCCGGCCGGCTGGCTCAGCGTCACGGTGAACACGAACGCGGTGCTGCCGCTGTCGCCTTCGGCGCGGCTGACGTTGGCCACGCTGGCCACCGGCAGGTTGCCGCCGCCGCACAGGCTGACCGCCGCGGCGCTGTTGCGCGGGGTCGGCGCGCCGGTGGCGAAGTCGGCATTGTTGTTGTCGCTGTCGGTGCAGCCGCCGTTGCCGCGCAGCACCGCCAGGGTGTTGCTGGGCGCAGCGGTCGGGGCGCTGCCTTCGGCGCAGCTGGCGCTGCTGCCGTAGCCGACGAAGTCGGCGTTGCCGGCCGGGCAGGCGCCGCTCAGTGCGGCGCTGCCCTTGCTCAGCGCGATCTTGCCGGCGGTGCCGCTCATGGCGATGGTGCCGGTGGCGTCGGGCGTGGGCAGCGCGGTGCTGCCGCCGCTGCCGTCGGCCTGCTTGACCAGGTAGTAGCCGCCGGGCGCGATGCTGCCGCTCAGCGGGGTGACCTGCCAGCTGCTGCCGGCGGCCGAGGCGTACTGCACCGACCAGCCGGCCAGGCTCACCGCCTCGCTGCCGTTGTTGTGCAATTCGACGAAATCGCTCTTGTAGGTGGCGCCGCTGTTGCCGCCACCGCCATAGACCTGGCTGATGACCACCTGCGCCTGGGCGTACCCGGCACACCCCAACGCGCACGACAACACTGCAGCTCGAAGCAGCATGGCTCGCATGAACAAGATCTCCCCAATCCTTGAAGACGTGGACGAAGAGTGGCTAACGAAACGTCGCGAGCAGTCGCCAGGTGGGTGCGGACGGCGCGGAGGAACCGCAGTGTACGAGTGGTACACGAGGATTCCGAGCACCGTCCGCGCCACGCCTGGTGGCTGCGCAGTCGTTCTGTTAGCCGCTCTTACGCAGATGAACCGACGACGCCCCCCAGGCGCCGCCGACGATTGTGCCGGAGTTTGACAAGCTGCGCTGACCAATGTGTGACATTCGTCGCTGCGGTACCCTTGCCGGCCCGGAACGCCCACGCCGCCCATGCCCGTCGAACAGAACCAGCGCCCGCTCGAAGCCGGCATCCATACCGACCTGGAAGGCCGACTGACCTATGGCGGCTACCTGCGCCTGGACCGGCTGCTGTCGGCGCAGCAGCCGCTGTCCAATCCGCCGCACCACGACGAACTGCTGTTCATCGTCCAGCACCAGACCTCCGAGCTGTGGCTGAAGCTGCTGGCGCACGAACTGGGCGCGGCGATCGCGCACCTGCAGCGCGACGAGGTGTGGCAGTGCCGCAAGGTGCTGGCGCGCAGCAAGCAGGTGCTGCGCCTGCTGACCGAGCAGTGGTCGGTGCTGGAGACCCTGACCCCGTCGGAGTACATGGGGTTTCGCGACGTGCTGGGTCCGTCCTCCGGGTTCCAGTCGCTGCAGTACCGCACCATCGAATTCATGCTCGGCAACAAGAACGCGCAGATGCTGCCGGTGTTCGACCACGACCCGCAGGGCCAGGCGGCGCTGCAGGCGGTGCTGGAGGCGCCCAGCCTGTACGAGGAGTTCCTGCGCTACCTGGCCCGCTTCGGCCACGCGGTGCCGGCGCCGTACCGCGCCCGCGACTGGCGCCAGCCGCACGTCAGCGACCCGCTGCTGCGCCCGGTGTTCGAGCGCATCTACGAGAACACCGACCGCTACTGGCGCGAATATGCGCTGTGCGAGGACCTGGTGGACCTGGAGACCCAGTTCCAGCTGTGGCGCTTCCGCCACATGCGCACGGTGATGCGGGTGATCGGCTTCAAGCGCGGCACCGGCGGCTCCAGCGGCGTCGGCTTCCTGCAGCAGGCGCTGGCGCTGACCTTCTTCCCGGAACTGTTCGAGGTGCGGACCTCGGTGGGGCTGGAAAGCCGGGACCCGGGACTCGGGCCCCGGGACCCGGGTGGGGCGTCGCAAGCGCCGTAGCGGAGCGCGCTGGCAGGCACCGCTCGGCCTTGCTGCGCTGCGTTGTTATCGGAGGCGTTCGTCTTCCGCGTGGACGCGGGCTTACCGCATGCGCACATCGCCTTCTTGCCCGGAATCCCTGGTGCTTGAGGTCCCGCTTTTCCGGGTCCCGGGCCCCGGGTCCCGAGTCCCGGCCCGTCCACGCATTTGACGCCACGCCGTCCCTCGGTGATCCTCGCGCGTTGCCCGGCCTGGCCGGACGCACCGCCCCAGCCCATCTGAATACGCAAGGGAACACCGCATGAGCGTTGACGTCGTCGCGTCGAACCACCCCGCCTCACCGCAGCCGCCGTCAGCGCAACCGCCCGAATTCAAGACCCTGCTGGGCCATCCGCGCCCGCTGTGGATGCTGTTCATGACCGAGTTCTGGGAGCGCTTCGCGTTCTACGGCATTCGCTGGGCGCTGGTGCTGTACATCGTGGCGCAGTTCCATGGCGGCCAGGGCACGGGCCAGGCCTCGGCCAGCGCCACCTACGGCGCGTACCTGGCGCTGGTGTACGCGGCGGCGATCTTCGGCGGCTATATCGCCGACCGGGTGCTCGGCTACCAGCGCTCGATCCTGGTCGGCGCCGCGGTCATGTCCACCGGCCTGTTCCTGATCTCCGTGCCCAACCCGCAGATCTTCGAGCTGGGCCTGGCCACCGTGGTGGTCGGCAACGGCCTGTTCAAGCCCAACATCTCGACCATGGTCGGCAAGCTGTACAGCGCCGCCGATCCGCGCCGCGACAGCGGGTTCACCATCTTCTACATGGGCATCAATCTGGGCGCGATGATCGCGCCGTGGCTGACCCAGCAGCTGGCCGAGAAGGTGTTCGGCACCGAAGCGATGCCGTCCTACAAGATGGTGTTCATCGCGTCGGGCTTCGGCATGCTGATCAGCCTGGTGTGGTTCTGGTTCGGCCGCCGCCAGCTCAAGGGCATCGGCGCGCCGTTGCCGGGCGGCGCAGGCAACATGCGCGTGATCTATGTGCTGCTGGGCATGCTGGTGGCGATCCCGGCGGTGTACCTGGCGCTGGCCGCCGGCGCCGAAGTGCTGCAGTGGATCCTCAGCACCATGTTCGTGGCGCTGGCGATCATGCTGCTGGTGGAGGGCATCCGCAACGGCAAGGTGGCGCGCGACAAGGTCATCGCGATGCTGATCATCTTCGCCTTCAACGTGCTGTTCTGGATGTTCTTCGAACAGGCCGGCAGTTCCTTCACCTTCCTCGCCGACGAGATCGTCAACCGCCAGTTCGGCGACTGGACCTTCCCGACCGCGTGGTTCCAGTCGGTCAACTCGCTGGCGATCATCACCCTGGCGCCGGTCATCGCCTGGATCTGGGTCAAGGCCGGCCGCTTCAATCCGTCGATCTCGCGCAAGTTCGCGCTGGGCCTGATGTTCAACGGCCTGGCCTTCCTGCTGCTGATGTTCGCGCTGTCGAGCCTGGTCAACGACGCCGGCAAGATCCCGTTCTGGACGCTGTTCATGGTCTACGTCATCCAGTCGGTGGGTGAGCTGTGCCTGTCGCCGATCGGGCTGTCGATGGTGACCAAGCTGGCGCCGGTGCGCCTGGTCGGCTTCGGCATGGGCGGCTGGTTCCTGTCCACCGGCATCGGCAACAACCTGTCCGGCATCTTCGCCAGCCATGTCAGCGGCGAAGGCGGCATGACCGTGGCTTCCGCGCTGGGCGGGTATACCTTCGGCTTCTGGGCGTTGCTGGGCGCCGGCGTGGTGCTGTTCCTGATCGCGCCGCTGATCAGCAAGCTGATGCATGGTGTGAAGTGAGGACGTGCCAATGACGATGAACAAGACGATGTGCGCCGCCCTGGCGGCGGTGCTGGCCCTGGGCGGTTGCAGCCAGACGGCGCCGCCTGAAGCGCAGGCGCCGGCCAAGCCGCTGGATACCTCGGTGCAGAAGCCGCCGGTGGCCGATCCGAACCAGCCGGTGGCCTCGGGCAATACCCCGGCGGCCGCCGACATCGCCGCGGCCAAGGCGCTGGGCGCGCAGTTCGACCCGCAGCGCAACCCGGCCGACGACCTGGAGACCGCCATGGTCGAGGCCAAGCGCGGCGGCAAGCGCATCCTGCTCGACGTGGGCAACGAGGCGTGCGACTGGTGCCACACCCTGGACACCTTCATCGAGGGCGATGCGGAACTGCGCAGCTTCCGCGATGGGAACTTCGTCTGGGTCAAGGTCAACGTCAGCGACGCCAACAAGAACGAGGCGTTCATGGCGCAGTACCCGAAGATCGTCGACTTCCCGCACCTGCTGGTGCTCGACGCCGACGGCAAGCTGCTGCATTCGCAGGTGGTCGGCGACCTGCAGAAGGGCAAGGGCTACGATCGCAAGAAGTTCTCGGACTTCCTCAAGCAGTGGGCGCCGCCCAAGCCCTGAGCCGCGGCGCCTGGTTTTTTTCGTAGGAGCGGCTTCAGCCGCGACGGCGCGTTACTGGGAACGCCCGGTCGCGGCTGAAGCCGCTCCTACGGTGTTTATAAGGCCCCGCTTTGCGGGGCACCGGCGCCTCAGCGCCCGGTCATGCTCGGCAGGCCCTCGGCCGCCAGGCGGTCGATCAGCCGGTTCAGCAGCCGCTGCTCGTCCTCGCTGAAGGGGGCCAGCAGGCGCCGTTCGCACTCCAGCACCATCGGCGCCACCACCTGGTACACCTCCACCCCGGCCGGGGTCAGGTGCAGCACCGAGCGGCGGCGGTCGTCGCCATGGGTCTCGCGCTGGATGAACCCGCGCTCCAGCTGCCGCGCCACCGCCCGGCTCACCGCCACCTTGTCCATCGCGGTGCGCTCGGAGACCTCGCCGGCCGACAGGCCCGGATACAGCGCCAGCACCGCCATCACCCGCCATTCGGTCACCGCCATGCCGTAGCGCTCGCCGTAGACGCGGGCGATGTTGCTGCTGATGCGGTTGGACAGCACGCTGATCCGGTACGGCAGGAACCGTTCCAGATCCAGGGAGGGCGGCTCGGGCGTCGGGGCGGGCGTGGCGATCGTCATGCTGCATTGCACCTTGCTGGTGGTTTCACTTGTAACTACAACGGAGGATACTACGGCCATTCTCGCGAGTCTGGCGTCCGTCCGCACCCGAAATTTCGGCCCGGCCGCCGCACCCCGTCCTCCAGGAGACGCGTCATGAGTGCACAACCGCAACATCCGTCGCAGCCTGCCAACCTCGGCATGCAGGTCACCACCTTCGAGAACCCGATGGGTATCGACGGTTTCGAGTTCGTGGAATTCGCCGCGCCGGCCGGGCAGGGCGAGCAGTTGCATGCGTACTTCCGCAGCATGGGCTTTACGGCGGTGCTGCGCCATCGCCAGCGCGCGATCACCGTGTACCGCCAGGGCGGGGTCAATTTCCTGGTCAACGAGGAACCGGATTCCTTCGCCGCCGATTTCGCCGCCGCGCACGGCCCCTGCGCCTGCGGTTTCGCGATCCGCTTCCGGCACCCGGCCGACGAGGTCTTCGCCAAGGTGCTGGAGAACGGCGGCGAAGCCATCGCCGACAAGGCCGACACCCGCGCGGTGCAGGCGCCGGTGGTCAAGGGCATCGGCGACTGCATGCTGTACCTGGTCGACCGGTATGGCGAGAAGGGCTCGGTGTATGCAGATTTCGAGCCGGTGCCCGGCGCCGAGCAGCATCCGGCCGGGTTCGGCCTGACCTTCATCGACCACCTGACCCACAACCTGTATTTCGGCAACATGCAGCGCTGGTCGGATTACTACGAGCGCCTGTTCAACTTCCGCGAGATCCGCTACTTCGACATCAAGGGCGCCAAGACCGGGCTGGTGTCCAAGGCGATGACCGCGCCGGACGGCGTGGTGCGCATCCCGCTCAACGAATCGTCCGATCCCAAGAGCCAGATCAACGAGTACCTGGACGCCTACCGCGGCGAAGGCATCCAGCACATCGCCTGCTTCACCGACGACATCTACGAGACCGTCGAACGCATGCGCGCGGCCGGCGTCGCGTTCCTGGACACGCCGGACACCTATTTCGAGGTGATCGACCAGCGCATTCCCAACCACGGCGAGGACGTGCCGCGGCTGGCGCGCAACAAGATCCTGATCGACGCCGACCCGGAGACCAAGCAGCGCAAGCTGCTGCAGATCTTCACCCAGAACTGCATCGGCCCGATCTTCTTCGAGATCATCCAGCGCAAGGGCAACGAAGGCTTCGGCGAAGGCAACTTCAAGGCGCTGTTCGAGAGCATCGAGCGCGATCAGATGAAGCGCGGCGTGCTCTGAGGGCGGAAGGCGGCGAGCGGGGGGCTGACGGCCAAGGTGCTCGAAGCCGGCGGATGCTGACAGCGCATCGCGGAGACTTCCGACAGCCGTTCTAGCCCCTCTCCCTCCGGGAGAGGGGTTGGGGTGAGGGCAGGCTTGTGCAATGACGTCCAAGCCGCCCTTGCCCACCACGACATTGGAGCACGCGCGTGATCTGCGCACTGGCATGACCGATGCGGAGCGCCTGCTCTGGTCCCACCTGCGCAGCGGGCGTTTGTTGGGATTGAAATTCCGCAGGCAGCATCCGCTGCCGCCGTATGTAGTGGATTTCTATTGCGACGCGAGAGCGATGGTGATCGAACTGGATGGTTCTCAGCACACGCTCGCCGTCGATGCGGTGCGTACGCGCTACCTCCAATCGCGAGGGATGCGGGTACTACGTTTCTGGAACAACGATGTGCTGAAGCGGCCGGATGCGGTACTTGCGCACATCGTCGCGGTCGCCGGCGGTCTTACCCTCACCCCAACCCCTCTCCCGGTGGGAGAGGGGCTTCAAGCAGAAGAGCCCTCGTCATGAACATCCAACCCAACGGCTACATGTCCGGCTTCGGCAACGAATTCGCCACCGAGGCGGTGCCCGGTGCGTTGCCGATCGGGCAGAACTCGCCGCAGCGCGTCGCCCACGGGCTGTATGCCGAGCAATTGTCGGGCACCGCGTTCACCGCGCCGCGTGGCGTCAACCGGCGCAGTTGGCTGTACCGCATCCGCCCGGCGGTGGTGCATGGCGGCTTCGTCGCCTACGACCGCGCGGCCGCGTTCCACAACGATTTCCAGCGCGGCCCGGTGCCGCCGGATCAGTTGCGCTGGAGCCCGTTGCCGCTGCCGGAGGCGCCGGTGGACTTCGTCGATGGTCTGTATGCGATGGCCGGCAACGGCTCGGCCGAGGCCCAGCATGGCGTGGCGGTGCACCTGTACGCGGCCAACGTCTCGATGCAGGGCCGCTTCTTCTACGATGCGGATGCGGAACTGTTGATCGTGCCGCAGCTCGGCCGGCTGCGCCTGTGCACCGAGCTGGGCACGCTGGAGCTGGCGCCGCAAGAGATCGCGGTGATCCCGCGTGGCGTGCGCTTCCGCGTCGAGCTGCCCGACGGCCCTGCGCGCGGATACGTGTGCGAGAACTTCGGCGGCCTGCTGCGGTTGCCGGACCTGGGGCCGATCGGCGCCAACGGCCTGGCCAACCCGCGCGACTTCCTGACCCCGGTGGCCGCCTACGAGGAAGGCGAGGGCGACTTCGAACTGATCGCCAAGTTCCAGGGCCATCTGTGGCGCGCGTCGATCGGGCATTCGCCGCTGGACGTGGTCGCCTGGCACGGCAACTACGCCCCGTACAAGTACGACCTGCGCCGTTTCAACACCATCGGCTCGATCAGCTTCGACCATCCCGATCCGAGCATCTTCACCGTGCTGACCGCGCCCAGCGATACGCCCGGCACCGCCAACATGGATTTCGCGATCTTTCCGCCGCGCTGGCTGGTGGCGCAGCACACCTTCCGGCCGCCGTGGTTCCACCGCAACGTGGCCAGCGAGTTCATGGGCCTGGTGCACGGCGTCTACGATGCCAAGGCCGACGGCTTCGCCCCGGGCGGCGCGTCGCTGCACAACTGCATGAGCGGGCACGGCCCGGACGCGGCCACCTTCGACAAGGCCTCGCAGGCCGATCTGTCGCGGCCGGACGTCATCGCCGACACCATGGCCTTCATGTTCGAGACGCGCGCGGTGCTGCGCCCGACCGCGCAGGCGCTGGATGCCGCGCATCGTCAGCGCGACTACCAGCAGTGCTGGCAGGGCCTGCGCCGGCAGTTCCGCGTGCCCTGAGCGGGCGTCGGCGCAGCTGCGCTGTTCAGGCTGCTCAGGCCACTGCCGAGTCTGCTGCTGCCGCGGATGCGGCCGCTGCGCTCAGGCGGCCTCCGCCGCCGCGGTCAGCGCGCCGTGCAGCGATGCCGGCAGGATCTCCAGCACGCGCTCGCGGATGCGCTGCGCGTAGCGCTCGGAGGTCATCTCCGGCATCGTGCGCAGCGCCAGCGCGATCGCGCACAGGGTGTCCTGTTCCTCGCGCGCGGCGCGCAATTGCTGCTGCAGTGCCGGCGAGGCCGGATGCCGCTGCAGTTGCAGCAGGTCCAGCAGATACATGCGCGCATTGAGCAACGCGCGCCGCGGCTCCGTCGATGATGGCGGCGCGCTTGTCGCCACCGGCGTGGCGGCGCTGCTGCGGCCATCGTCCAGGTAGCCCTGCTGCAGCAGGCCCTGCACGATCGCATCGGCACCGCGGCCGCCCAGCGTGGTCAGTTCCTCGACACTGCGCTGGCCGTCGGCCAGGATCAGCACGCGTCGCTGGCGCATGTCCAGCGGCGCATCGTGCGATTGCAGTGCCGCAAGGGCGAGGGCGGTCTTGCGCGGGTGCATGGCGGCGGGGTCGGTAGGCGCGCAGCGTCGCGCAGCGCGGTGAAATGCCGATGACAGGCGCGATGCGCTGGCATGTCCGTGTCGACAGCCGCCTTGCCATCGGCGCGGTCGAGCGCTGGTCCGCCGTGCGCCGCCGCGCGTGCTAGGCGGCGCGTCGCCGCCACCGTGCCGTGCAGTGCGAGGGCATGCACGCTAGCCTATGCGCTGGTCCAGCGAGGAACTGCGATGAAGCCGATTCAACCAGGCGTGGCGGTATTGCTGCTCGCGCTCGCCGCCTGCGACCGGCAGCCGCCATCGCCGCCGGCCGCGCCTCCTGCGCCATCGGCGCCCGCCGCTCCCGCCGCCGCGGCCGACGATGGGGCCTTGCCGCCGCCGGAGATCGACCAGCCCGACGGCGACGTGCCGCCCGCACAGGCCCCGGCCTCGGCGTTGCCGCCGGAGCTGGCGGCGGGCGACCGGCAACTGGCGCGCATCGACGGCTACGGCGACCTGCGCCTGGGCATGAGCGCGGCGCAGGCACGTGCGGCCTGGGGCGGCGAACTCGACGGCCAGCCCAGCGCCGGCAGCAGCTGCTACGTGCTGCGTCCGCGCTGGGCCAAGGGCAACCGCCAGTTCGGCCTGATGGTCGAAGACGACGCGCTGGTGCGTTACGACGTGCGCACCGCCAAGGAAACCGCGCCCGGCGGCGGCAAGGTCGGCATGGACCTGGCGCAACTGCGCGCGCTGTATGCCGGCCGGCTGGAGGAACAGCCGCACAAGTACGTCGAAGGCGCGAAGGTGCTGCGCGTGCGCGGCGAGTCCGGCCAGCCCGGCGTGCTGGTGTTCGAGACCGACGCCGCCGGCAAGGCCGTCGCCTGGCGCGTCGGCCTGCCGCCGCAGGTGGATTACGTGGAGGGTTGTGGCTGAAGGGCGGGGATTGGGGAGTCGGGATTGGGGATTCGTAAAAGCGGCGCTATCGAGCGCTTGAGGCACAGCGGATCACGCCAGCCCTAACGCCGTACGGATGCCCGCTTTTGCGAATCCCGAATCCCTAATGCCGAATCCCTGCCGCAGCAAGCTGCCGCCGCTCGCGCCGGCGTGCGCGGCGGGCGTACCAGCGTTCGCGCAGGCAGGAGAAGATCACGTACAGCGCCGGGGTGCTGAGCAGGGTCAGGCTCTGCGAGATCAGCAGGCCGCCGATCATCGCGATGCCGAGCGGGCGGCGCAGTTCCGAGCCTTCGCCCAGGCCCACGGCCAGCGGCACCGCGGCCAGGATCGCCACCATCGTGGTCATCATGATCGGGCGGAAGCGCACGATGCAGGCCTCGCGCGCGGCCTCCAGCGGGGTCTTGCCGTGCTCGCGTTCGGCGACCAGGGCGAAGTCGATCATCATGATCGCGTTCTTCTTGACGATGCCGATCAGCAGCACCAGTGCGATCATCGAGATCACCGACAGTTCGGTACCGGTGACCCACAGCGCCAGCAGCGCGCCCATGCCGGCGGCCGGCAGCGTGGAGAGGATGGTCACCGGGTGCACCAGGCTCTCGTAGAGCATGCCCAGCACGATGTAGACCACCACGATCGCGGCCAGCACCAGCACCAGCATCGAGTTCGGCTGCAGCTGCACGCCGAAGCCGCCGCCGTCGGCGATGCGGATGTCGCCGGGCATGCGCAGCCCGGCCACGGTGGCGGCGATGATCGCATCGCCCTCGCCGGTGCTCACGCCAGGGGCCAGGTTGTAGCTCAGGTCCATGGTCGTGTACTGGTTCATGTGGGTGATCTGCGACGGCGCCAGGCCCGGCACCTGGTGGGCGACCGCGGTCAGCGGGATCATCGTGCCGTTGCGGGTGGGCACGTAGATGCGGTTCAGCGCCGCCGGCGTGGCGGTCTGGTCCGGCAGCGCGTTGACCACCACGCTGTACTGGTTGAGGTCGGAGTAGATGGTGGAGATCTGGCGCTGGCCGAACGCGCCGTACAGCGCGCCGTCGATGGCGCCGATCGACACGCCCAGGCGCGCGGCCAGAGCGCGGTCGATGACGATGTTCTGGCGCAGGCCGGCGTTGTCCACGTCGGTGCCGACATCGCGCAGCTTGGGGTTCTGCTTCAGCGCGGCCTGCAGTTTCGGCAGCCACTCCTGCAGCTGCGCGTTGTCGTTGCCCTGCAGCGAGACGCGGTACTGCGCGCCCTGGCTGGTGCCGCCGCCGCCGTCGCTGGGCAGGTCCTGGATCGCGCGCAGGCGCAGCTGCAGGTCGGGGTAGCGGTCGGCCTTGGCGCTGAGCCGCGCCAGGACCTCGGCGGTGGTGTCGGTGCGGCCTTCGTCGCGGCGCTTGAGTTCGATGTTGAAGCTGGCGCTGGAGCCCTGGCGGCTGCTGCCCAGGCGCGCGCCGACGATCTTCACCGCCGGGTCGGACATCAGCATGTCGGTGATGCGGCGCTGGCGGCTGACCATGTCGGCGAAGGACACGGTGGCGCTGGAGGTGGCGCGTCCCCAGATCAGGCCGGTGTCCTGCGCCGGGAACGAGCCCTTCTTGACCGCGCCGGCCAGGAACACCGTGGCCACGATCAGCAGCAGCGGAGTCAGTGCCAGCAGCAGCGCGTGGCGCAACGAGAAGTCCAGGGCCACGGTGTACACGCGCAGCATGCGTTCGTGCATGCGCTCCAGCCAGGCGCCGAAGCGGCCGGGGCGTTCCGGCTCGGCGTGCGCGGACAGGAAGCGGCTGCACAGCGCCGGGGTGAGCGTGAGCGAGACCACCGCCGAGACGCAGATCGCCGCCACCAGGGTGACGGTGAACTCGCGGAAGAACACCCCGATCATGCCGCTGGCGAACAGGATCGGAATGAACACCGCCACCAGCGAGGCGGTGATCGAGACGATGGTGAAGCCGATCTCGCGCGCACCGGCCAGCGCCGCATCCAGCCGCGACATGCCTTCGTCGAGGTGGCGCATGATGTTCTCGATGACCACGATCGCATCGTCGACGACGAAGCCGATCGCGATCACCAGCGCCAGCAGGCTCAGGTTGTTGAGGGTGAAGCCCATCACGTGCATCGCCAGCGCCGCGCCGGCCAGCGACAGCGGCACGGTGGCCGCGGCGATCAGCGTGGGCGCCAGCCGGCGCAAGAACAGCGCCATGGTCAGCACCACCATCGCCAGGCTGATCATCAGCGTGGCCTGCACCTCGTTGAGCGAGGCGCGGATGGTCGGGGTGCGGTCGAAGTACGCCGTCATCCTGGTGCCCGGCTGCAGGTAGGTGCGCAGCATCGGGATCTCGGCCTTGACCCGGTCCACCGTCTCCACGATGTTGGCGCCGGCACGGGTGAACACGTACATCACCACCGCCGGCTTGCCGCCGAACCAGGCCGCCTGGTAGGCGTCCTGCTGGCCGTCGTAGACGTTGGCGATGTCGCGCAGGCGCACCGTGCGGCCCTGCTGCTGGCTGATCACCACCTGGCCGAAGTCGGCGGCCTTGGCCACCGCGTCGTTGGCGACGATGGCGGTGGTGGTGGTGCCGTCGCTGAGGAAGCCGGTGGGCGAGGTGACGTTGGCCGCGCGCACCGCATTGCGCAGGTCGTCCGGGGTCAGGCCCATGGCATTGAGCGCGCGCAGGTTCACGTCCACCCGCACCGCCGGGGTGGAGGCGCCGCCGATGTCCACCGAGGACACGCCGCTGATCTGGCGCAGGCGCTGCGCCAGCAGCGAATCGGCGACGTTGTACAGCTCGTCGGCCGATTGCGTGTCCGAGGTCAGGGCAATGGCGATGACCGGGTCGTCGTTGGGATTGGCCTTCTGGTAGCGCGGCGTGGCCAGGCCGGAGGGCAGGTCGGCCTGCGCGGCGTTGATCGCGCTCTCCACGTCCTGTGCCGCCGAGTCGATGTTGCGGTTGCTCTGGAACACCATGAACACCTGGCTGTTCCCCTCCGAACTGGAGGAACGCATGGTGTCGATGCCGGGCACCTGGCCCAGGTGCCGTTCCAGCGGCGCGGTGACCGTGGACGCCATGGTCGCGGCGTCGGCGCCGGCCTGGCTGGCCTGCACGAAGATCACCGGGATCGAGATGTTCGGCAGCGCCGCCACGCCCAGGCGCAGGTAGCACATCATGCCGATCACGAACAGGCCGATGGCCAGCAGCGCGGTGCCGATGGGACGGCGGATGAAGGGCGCGGAGATGTTCATGGGGCCGGGACCAGGAGAGCCGGGACCCGGGACTCGGGACACGGGACCCGTGCGAATTGGTCGCTTTGTTGTTCAGTGGCAAGCGCGGAGGTATGGCTGTTTTGCAGGTGCGCGCGGAGCCCGCTTTGCGGGTCCCGGGTCCCGGGTTCCGGGTCCCGGCTTCTCAAGCCCCTCATGCCGGCCGCTCCATTGACACCCGCGCCGCGCGCCGCTCGCGCCAGGTCCGCACACGCTCGGAGGCGCGTTCCATGTACAGGTAGATCACCGGCGTGGTGTACAGGGTGACCAACTGCGACAGCAGCAGGCCGCCGACGATGGAGATGCCCAGCGGCCGGCGCAGCTCCGAGCCGATGCCGTCGCCCAGCGCCAGCGGCAGCGCGCCGAGCATCGCCGCGGCGGTGGTCATCATGATCGGGCGGAAGCGCAGCAGGCAGGCGCGGCGGATCGCGTCGTGGGCGCTGGCGCCCTCGCGGCGCGCGTCGATCGCGAAGTCGATCATCATGATCGCGTTCTTCTTGACGATGCCGATCAGCAGCACGATGCCGACGATGCCGTCCACCGACAGGCTCAGCCCGCACAGCATCAGCGCCAGCAGCGCGCCGACGCCGGCCGGCGGCAGGGTGGAGATGATCGTCAGCGGATGGATGTAGCTCTCGTAGAGCACGCCCAGCACGATGTAGATCAGCACCACCGAGGCCAGCAGCAGCCACACCACGTCGGTCTGGCTGCCGGTGAATTCGGCGGCCTTGCCGATGAACTCGGCATGCAGCTGCGGCGGCAACTGCAGCTGGGCGCGGGTCTCCTCGATCGCCGCCACCGCCTGCGACAGCGAATAGCCCGGCGCCAGGTTGAACGACACCGTCACCGCCGGCAACTGCTGCTGGTGGCTGACCACCAGCGGCGTGGTCGACTGCTTGGCCTCGGCCACCGCCGCCAAGGGCACGGTGCCGCCGCTGCCGACGGTGATGCCGGTGTTCTGCGCGCCGATGCCGGTGGCGGTGGACGAGTTGCTGGAGGTGGTCTGGCCGAAGCTGGTGGCGTTGCTGGCGGTCAGCGCGCCGCTGCCGTTGCTGGCCACCGCCAATTGGTTCAGCAGCGCGGTGCTGGTGCGGAACTCCGGCGCCACTTCCAGCACCACGCGGTACTGGTTGAGCTGGGTGAAGATGGTGGAGATCTGGCGCTGGCCGAACGCGTCGTACAGCGTGTCGTCGATGGTCTGCATCGGCACGCCGAGGGCGCTGGCCTTGTCGCGGTCCACGCGCAGTTCCAGCGCGCGGCCCTGGTTGGCCAGGTTGTTGTCCACGTCGGCCAGTTCCGGGCGCTTGCGCAGCGCCTCGGTCAGGCGCGTGGCCTGGGTCGCCAGTTCGGTGCTGTCCACGTCCGAGAGCGAGTACTGGTACTCGGTGGCGGCCACGCGGGTATCCAGGGTCACGTCCTGCACCGGCTTCAGGTACAGCGCCACACCGGGTAGCCCGGCCACCGCTTTCTGCAGCCGCGGCAGCAGGTCTTCCAGGCTGTCGCGGTCGCTGCGCGGCTTCAGCACGATGCTGAGCTGGCCCTGGTTGAGCGTGGGGTTCATCGAGCCGGCGCCGATGAAGGCGGCCACGCCGGTCACCGCCGGGTCGCGGCGCAGCGCCTCGGCCACCGCTTGGGTGCGCTGCTCCATCTGCGGGAACGCCACGTTCTGGTCGGCCTGGACCACGCCGGTGATCAGCCCGGTGTCCTGCTCGGGCAGCAGGCCCTTGGGGATCACCACGTACAGCAGCACGGTCAGCACCATGGTCGCCAGCGCCACCAGCAGGGTCAGCTTCTGGTGGCCCAGCACCCAGTCCAGGCTGCGTTCGTACAGCCCCACGGTGCGCGACCACAGCGTGGTCTTGCCGGCCGCCGCCGCGCGCTCGTGCGCGTCCTCGCCCTCGGGCAGCGCGTCGGGCTTGAGCAGGTAGGCGCACATCATCGGCGTGAGCGTCAGCGACACCAGCATCGAGATCACCACCGCGATGCTCAGCACCCAGGCGAACTCGTGGAACAGGCGGCCGGTGACGCCGGGCATCAGGATCAGCGGCAGGAACACCGCCACCAGCGACACGGTCAGCGACAGCACGGTGAAGCCGATCTGGCGTGCGCCGATCTCCGCGGCCTCGCGGCCGCTCTTGCCCTGTTCGATGTAGCGCACGATGTTCTCGATCATCACGATCGCATCGTCGACCACGAAACCGGTGGCCACCACCAGCGCCATCAGCGACAGGTTGTCCAGCGACATGCCGGCGAAGGCCATCACCGCGAAGGTGCCGGCCAGCGACAGCGGCACCGCCACCGACGGGATCACCGTGGCCCACAACCGGCGCAGGAACACGAAGATCACCGCCACCACCAGGCCGATGGTCAGGATCAGGGTGAACTTGACCTCGTGCACCGAGGCGCGGATGGTCTCGGTGCGGTCGGAGAACACGTCCAGGTGCACGCCCGCCGGCAACACGCCCTGCAGCTGCGGCAGGATCGCGCGGATCTGCTCCACCGTCTGCACGATGTTGGCACCGGGCTGGCGGCGCACTTCCAGCAGCACCGCCGGCTTGCCGTCGGCCCAGGCGGCGAGCTGGTCGTTCTCCACCCCGTCCACCACCTTGGCCACGTCCGACAGCCGCACCGGCGCGCCGTTCTTGTAGCTGATGACGGTGTCGCGGTACTCGGCGGCGCTGGACAGCTGGTCGTTGGTGCCGATGCTGTAGGACTGGGTCTTGCCGTTGAGCGAGCCCTTCGGCGCGTTGACGTTGGTCTGGGTCAGCGCGCTGCGCAGCGCCTCCATGGTCAGGCCCATGTTCGACAGCTGCGCCGGATTGACCTGGATGCGCACCGCCGGGCGCACGTTGCCGGCGATCGACACCAGGCCCACGCCCGGTACCTGCGACAGGCGCTGGGCCAGGATCGAGTCGGCGTAGTTGTTGACGTCGCGCAGCGGCAGCGTGTCGGAGCTGAGCTTGAGGGTGAGGATCGCCGCGTCGGCCGGGTTCACCCGGTTGTAGACCGGCTGGTAGGGCAGCGAGGAGGGCAGGGTGGACTGGCGAATCGCCGCCTGCACGTCCTGCGCGGCGATGTCGATGTCGCGGTCCATCGCGAATTGCAGCACGATCGTGGACAGGCCGGCCGACGAGTCGGAGGTCATCATCTGCAGCCCGGAGATCTGCCCGAGCTGCCGCTCCAGCGGCGTGGTCACCAGCGAGGCCATGGTGCTGGCGTTGGCGCCGGGATATTGCGTGGTCACCACCAGGCTGGGCGCGTCGATTTCCGGCAGCGCCGACACCGGCAGCTGCCGGTAGCCGAGGATGCCGAGCAGCAGCACGCCTGCCATCAGCAAGGTGGTGGCGATCGGGCGGCGGATGAAGATCGTCGAAAAGCCCACGGGGAAGATCCTTGCTGGTGAGAGTCCGGCGCGGCGGTGCCGGCGCCGGGAAAGACGGCGGAATCAGCGGCGGCCGTGGCCCCGCGCCGCGATCGCGGCGCGGCATGGCGACGCCGCCTGCAGGCGACCCCGCCGCGGCCGGCCGCGCGGGCGCGGCACGGCCCTCGCCAGGGCGCGCGGCGCGCTCAGCGCGGCCCGCCGCCGCCGCGGCGTCCGCCGCCGCGTTGCTGCTGCTTGCCCTCGGCGGCCTTCAGTTCGGCCTCGGTCGGCTCCGGCGGCGCCTCGCCCGGCTTCAGCGCGGTCACCTTGGTGCCGGGCTTGAGCCGGAACTGGCCTTCGGTGACCACCCGCTCGCCGGCCTTCAGGCCTTCGGTCAGCTGCACCTGGCTGTCGCCGACTTCCGCGCCCTGCTTGACCGTCTGCATCTTGACCGTGTTGTCGGCCTGCACCACGTACACGTAGTCGCCGTTGGGGCCGCGCTGCACCGCCTGGGTCGGCACCACCACCCCGTCGGGCACGGTGCGCAGGGTCAGGCGCACGTTGACGAACTGGCCCGGCCACAGCGCGCGGTCGTTGTTCGGGAACACCGCGCGGACCTTGAAGGTGCCGGTGTCGGCGCTGATCTGGTTGTCGATCACGTCGACCTGGCCGTCGCTGGCGATCGGATGCGCGTCGGTGCGGTCCAGCGCGGCCACCGGCAGCGGCGCCGCCGCCTGCGCCTGGCGCACGTCCTGCAGCTGGATCTCGGGCAGGTTGAAGGTGACGTAGATCGGGTGCACCTGGGTGATGGTGACGATGGTGCTGCTGGTGCTGACGATGTTGCCCACGTCCACCCCGCGGATGCCGGCGATGCCGTCGCTGGGGGCGAGGATGCGGGTGTACTGCAACTGCACCTGCGCCGCGCGCATCTGCGCATCGTTGGCGGCGACCGCCGCTTCGTACTGCGCCACCTGGTTGCGCTGGGTGTCCAGGTCGGTCTTGGCCACGTACTGCCGGTAGGCCGGCGAGTCGGAGCGCTGGAAGGTGGAGCGCGCGGTGGCCAGCAGCGCCTGGTTCTGGCGCTTGCTCGCCGCGGCTTGGTCGTAGCTGGCCTGCAGCGAGCGCGGGTCGATCTGCGCCAGCAGTTCGCCTTTCTTGACTTCCTGGCCTTCGCGGAAGTTCAGGCTCATCAGTTGGCCGCCGACCTGCGGGCTGACGGTGACGGTGCTCAGCGCGGTCACCGTGCCGGTGGCGGTGGCGTAGATCGGCACCGCCTGGCTGCTGGCGGCGACCACCGTGACCGGCACCGGCGTGTTGTCGCTGTCGTCGCCCATGCCGGCGTCGCCCCCCTTGTGATGCCCGCCGCCGCGCATGAAACGCGTGCCCACCACCACCAAGGCCACCGCTGCGAGGATCAGCAGCGCAATCTTCCAGAAACGCGACATCCGGGGAAACTCCTGTGGCGAGGCGGGGTGGAGGACCCTCCCGCAGTGGCTGGTGCAACGGTCGCGAAAGCATATCGCCGGCGCGTTGCGATTGGACCATGACTGAAGGGACAGACCCCGCGGGCGGGCGAGGCCGGTCGTTCGCTCTCGCAACGCACCGGCGGCGCATCGGTTGACACGGATTCGCAAGGGTTTTTTCCCCGCGGCGGGATCCACGGCCGCCCCCGACCGACCGCCGATGCACTACATTGACTGAACGCCTGTTGCGTCCCGACCTGGAGTCCTGCCATGCCGCGCCTGTCCCGCCTGCTGTCCGCGATGCTGTTCGCCGTCCCCGCCCTGGCCTGGGCGCAGAGCGCCGAGCGCCCCGAGGTGGCGGCTGCCGCGGCCAGGCTGCAGGCCAAGGTGGTGGAGTGGCGGCGCGACTTCCACCAGCACCCGGAGCTGTCCAACCGCGAGGAGCGCACCGCCGCCAAGGTCGCCGAGCGGCTGCGCGCGCTGGGCCTGAAGCCGCAGACCGGCATCGCCCACCACGGCGTGGTGGCGATCGTCAAAGGCGCGCTGCCCGGGCCGAAGATCGCCCTGCGCGCGGACATGGACGCGCTGCCGGTGACCGAGCAGACCGGCCTGCCGTTCGCCTCCAAGGCCACCGGGCAGTACCGCGGCGAGACCGTGGGGGTGATGCACGCCTGCGGCCACGACGCGCACACCGCGATCCTGCTCGGCGTGGCCGAGGCTCTGGTGGCGATGCGCGCGCAGCTGCCGGGCGAGGTCATGCTGGTGTTCCAGCCCTCGGAGGAGGGCGCGCCGGGCAACGAGGAGGGCGGCGCCTCGCTGATGCTCAAGGAAGGCCTGTTCCGCGACTTCAAGCCGCAGGCGATGTTCGGCCTGCACGTGTTCTCCAGCGTCCAGGCCGGCAAGATCGCGGTGCGCGGCGGCCCGCTGATGGCCGCCTCGGACCGCTTCAGCATCAAGGTGGTCGGCCGCCAGACCCACGGCTCGGCGCCGTGGAACGGCATCGACCCGATCGTGGCCAGCGCCGACCTGATCGGCGCCGCGCAGAGCGTGATCAGCCGTCGCGCCAACCTGTCCAAGCAGCCGGCGGTGCTGAGCTTCGGCGCGATCAAGGGCGGTATCCGCTACAACATCATTCCCGACGACGTGGAGATGGTCGGCACCATCCGCACCTTCGACGAGGGCATGCGCCAGCAGATCTTCGCCGACCTCAAGACCGTGGCCGAGCACACCGCCGCCGCGCACGGCGCCAAGGCCGAGGCGCACGTGCCCGACCAGGACGGCAACCCGGCCACGGTCAACGACCCGGCACTGACTGCGCGCATGCTGCCCAGCCTGCAGGCGGTGGTCGGCGCCGGCAACGTCTACGAACCGCCGCTGCAGATGGGCGCGGAGGATTTCTCGTACTACGCGCAGCAGGTGCCGTCGATGTTCTTCTTCGTCGGCGCCACCGGCCCCGGCATCGACCCGGCGACCGCGCCCAGCAACCACTCGCCGCAGTTCCTGCTCGACGAGACCGCCCTGGACGTCGGCCTGCGCGCGATGCTGCAGGTGTCCTTGGATTATCTGTGGATGAAGCCGGAGGCCTGAAGGGGCGGGATTGGGGAGTCGGGATTGGGGATTCGTAAAAGCGGCAGTCCCGCAGCCTCGTGGAAGGCATCGTGCGTCGGCCCGGCAGCGATGGACAGATGGACATCCGTAGGAGCGGCTTCAGCCGCGACGGGCATGACCGGGAAGGCTGTCGCGGCTGAGCCGCTCCTACGACGCGCGGCGTTGGATCGCCTCTGTGGGAGCGACGTCAGTCGCGACGCGCGACGCCCTGAGCCGAGGGAATCCTTCGACACCAATCGTGGCCGCCCTTCCAGACTCGCGCATGTGCCCTGCGCCCTTTCCCTGTAGGAGCGGCTTCAGCCGCGACGGGCGTTACCGGGAAGGCTGTCGCGGCTGAAGCCGCTCCTACGCGCGCGGCACTGGATCGCCTATGTGGGAGCGACGTCAGTCGCGACGCGCGAAGCCCAGAGCCGAGGGAATCCTTCGGCACCAATCGTGGCCGCCCTTCCAGACTCGCATGTGCCCTGCGCCCTTTCCCTGTAGGAGCGGCTTCAGCCGCGACGGGCGTTACCGGAAGGCTGTCGCGGCTGCAGCCGCTCCTACGCGCGCGGCGCTGGATCGCCTCTGTGGGAGCGACGTCAGTCGCGACGCATGAAGCCTCGCAGCGACGCAAGCACCTCGCCATAAGCACGCGCAGCATCGCTTCGCCACTCCCGAATCCCCAGCCCGAAGCCCCACCCATACACCTCCCAGCCAGAACGCGCCCGCTACACTGCATCGCATGAACACCCCCCAGGATTCCAGCCTCGGCCGCGAGGTCGCCTACCCGTCGCAGTACGATCCCGCGCTGCTGTTTCCCATCCCGCGCGCCGCGGCGCGTACCGAGATCGGCCTCGACCCCGTGGCGCTGCCGTTCTTCGGCGTGGACCGCTGGCATGCCTACGAACTGAGTTGGCTCGATGCGCAAGGCAAGCCCTGCGTCGCCACCGCGACCTTGCAGGTGCCGTGCGCCTCGCCGAATCTGATCGAATCCAAGTCGCTCAAGCTCTATCTCAACTCGCTCAACGCGATGCGCTTCAACAGCGCCGAGGCGCTGCGCAGCTGCATCGTCACCGACCTGTCGGCGCGTGCCGGCGCCGACGTGGCGATGGAATTCGGCTTGCCGCCGATCGACACGCTGGGCGAGGGCGAATCGCTGGACGCGCTGGACATCGCCATCGACTGCTACGGCCCGCCGCGTCCGGACTTCCTGTCCGCCGCCGACGGCGAGGTGGTCGAAGAGACCCTGACCAGCGAATTGCTCAAGTCCAACTGCCCAGTCACCGGCCAGCCGGACTGGGCGTCGCTGCACATCCGCTACCGCGGCGGCCGCATCGACCGCGAGGGGCTGCTGCGCTACCTGATCAGCTTCCGCGAGCATGCCGGCTTCCACGAGCAGTGCGTCGAGCGCATCTTCCACGACCTGATGACGCGCTGCCGCCCGCAGTCGCTGCAGGTGGAGGCGCGGTACACCCGTCGCGGCGGCTTGGACATCAATCCCTGGCGCGCCACCCCGGACGTGGCCGAACCGCTGAGCTTCCTGCGCGATCTGCGCCAGTAGCCAGACACCGCGCCGACACCGCGATGGTGCGGCGCCGTCCGCACCTGTGCTCGCCTGCGATCGGCTGCTTTCAGCGTGCTTGCGATGCGCGTGTCGCGCACCGCTCCCGAACCGATTGAACGGCGGTCCCTGTCGCCGCGTTCGAGGCACGTCGCACGCCTGAACCGCGTCTGCGCGATTCACGGCTGCGCGATCCTTTTTTAACAAATCCTGTGACACCGTGGCACCGTCCCATCACGCAGGGAGCTACGCGATGAACAGCGATAAACGTGCCGACTTCTCGGCAGTCACTGCCAAGGTGGATACCACGGCCGACGTCGTGCAGAAGGCGGACTTCTCCGCCGTGCAGAGCAAGGTCGACAGCACGGCCGAGCAGGTGCAGCAGGTGTACGTGGTCAAGCCCGGCGATTCGCTGTCCAAGATCGCCAAGTTGCATTACGGCGACGGCAATGCCTGGACGCGCATCTTCGAGGCCAACCGCGACGTGCTCGCAGACCCCGACAAGATCTATCCCGGCCAGACGCTCAAGTTGCCCGCCGGCGCCTGACGACACGAGCTTCCACCACCACTTCTTCGCCATTCCGACAGGAGTCCCTTTCCGATGAAGACCCGTTCGATCTCCCCGTTTTCGCCGCTGCTGATCGCCCTGGTCGGTGCCCTGGCGCTGGCCGGCTGCAAGAAGCAGGAGCAGCAGCAGACCACGTCGCCCGATCCCACCTCGTCCGCACCGACCGAACAGATGCCGGGTCCGGCCGCCGCGCCGGCGGAGCAGCCGGCACCGGCCGCCGCGGGCGCCAACGCGGTGAACGTCGCCGCGGTCGCCGTCGGCAACACCGCGGCCGCGGACAAGTCGGTCGCGCCGCTGACCACGCTCGGCAGCAAGGACAAGATCATCGTCTCGGTGAAGACCGAGGGTTCGGCGACCAATGCCAACGTCGGTGCCAAGCTGGTGTTCCAGGATGGCCAGACCGCCGGCGAGCGCACCGAGACGCTCAACACCAGCGGGGCCGACACCACCAACTTCGAGTTCACCAACCCCAAGGGCTGGCCGGCCGGCCAGTACAAGGCCGAGGTCACCGTGAACGGCCAGGCGGCGGGTACGCCGCAGACGTTCGAGGTGAAGTGATCCAGGGCTGAGCCCGGGTCACGGGTCGCACGCGCCGCCTCTCTCCCGGCACGTGCGACACGCTGGCGCAGCCGCGAGGCTGCGCCTTTTTTATGGCTGGTCCGATGGGGTGTGCCCCGAGTGGCAGGAAGTGGCACTGCGAATCGAAGGCGCGCATCCGATGCCGAGCGCGCGCGCCATCGCTGCATCGCGGTTTGGACGGCATCGCATGCAGCACGGTGTGTTGCGCGACGCCGTCGGTTGTCTTCAGGACAATCATCATCCGTGCCGCCCACAGGTGCGGCGCCAGTGTGGGTGGGCCTCAGACTGGCGCCGCACTGCTGCATGGCGCTTGTCGAAAGCAAACCCCCGCGCTTTGCCCACAGCCGGCAGACACGCGACAATGGACGGCCGATGTCCGGCGGTTGGCGGCATCGCGAAACCTACAAGAAACAATACGCCGCCGTACTGTCGGTGCTGCCTATTCCCCCTGCCAGAGGTCATCCGTCGCGTCATGTCGAATACGCCCAAGATCCTGTACACGCTCACCGATGAAGCCCCGTACCTGGCGACGCAGTCGCTGCTGCCGATCGTCTCCGCGTTCGCTGGCACCGCTGGCATCGCCGTGGAGACCCGCGACATTTCGCTGGCCGGCCGCCTGATTTCGCAGTTCCCCGAATACCTGCGCGAGGGCCAGCGCATCGCCGACGACCTGGCCGAACTGGGCCAGCTGGCGACCACGCCGGAAGCCAACATCATCAAGCTGCCCAACATCAGCGCCTCGGTGCCGCAGCTCAAGGCCGCGATCAAGGAACTGCAGCAGCAGGGTTATGCGCTGCCGGACTACGTGGACGAGCCGAAGGATGAGAAAGAGAAGGAAGCCAAGGCGCGCTACGACAAGGTCAAGGGCAGCGCGGTCAACCCGGTGCTGCGCGAGGGCAATTCCGATCGCCGCGCGCCGGCCTCGGTGAAGAACTACGCACGCAAGCACCCGCACCGCATGGGCGCCTGGAGCGCCGAGTCCAAGTCGCACGTGGCGCACATGGATGCCGGCGACTTCTACGGCAGCGAGCGCTCGGCGCTGATCGCGCAGGCCGGCAACGTCAAGATCGAGCTGGTCGGCAAGGACGGCACGGTGACGGTGCTGAAGGAAAAGACCGCGGTGCAGGCCGGTGAGCTGATCGATGCGGCGGTGATGAGTAAGCGCGCGCTGGCCGCCTTCGTGCAGGCGCAGATCGCCGATGCCAAGCAGCAGGGCGTGCTGTTCTCGCTGCACCTGAAGGCGACGATGATGAAGGTCTCCGACCCGATCATGTTCGGCGTGGTGGTCGAGGCGTTCTACCGCGACGTGCTGGACAAGCATGCCGCCACGCTCAAGCAGGTGGGCTTCGATGCCAACAACGGCATCGGCGATCTGTACGCGCGCATCGCCAGTCTGCCGGAGGCGCAGCGTGCGCCGATCGAGGCCGACCTGCAGGCGCTGTACGCGCAGCGCCCGGGCCTGGCGATGGTCAACTCCGACAAGGGCATCACCAATTTGCACGTGCCCAGCGACGTGATCGTCGATGCGTCGATGCCGGCGATGATCCGCGACTCCGGCAAGATGTGGAACGCCGAAGGCAAGCTGCAGGACACCAAGGCGGTGATCCCGGACCGCTGCTACGCCGGCGTGTACCAGGCGGTGATCGAGGACTGCAAGCTGCACGGCGCGTTCGACCCGGCGACCATGGGCAGCGTGCCCAACGTCGGCCTGATGGCGCAGAAGGCCGAGGAATACGGTTCGCACGACAAGACCTTCCAGATCGCCACCGACGGTACCGTGCGCGTCACCGATGCCGGCGGCACGGTGCTGCTGGAGCATGCGGTGGAAGCCGGCGACATCTGGCGCATGTGCCAGACCAAGGACGCGCCGATCCAGGACTGGGTCAAGCTGGCAGTCGAGCGCGCGCGCCTGAGCGCGACCCCGGCGGTGTTCTGGCTGGATCCGCAGCGTGCGCACGATGCGCTGATGATCCAGAAGGTGGAGCGCTACCTGCAGGATCACGACCTCAATGGCCTGGACATCCGCATCCTGCCGCCAGTGGAAGCCACCGCGTTCTCGCTGCAGCGCATCCGCAAGGGCGAGGACACCATCTCGGTCACCGGCAACGTGCTGCGCGACTACCTCACCGACCTGTTCCCGATCATGGAGCTGGGCACCAGCGCCAAGATGCTGTCGATCGTGCCGCTGATGGCCGGCGGCGGCCTGTTCGAGACCGGCGCCGGCGGTTCGGCGCCCAAGCACGTGCAGCAGTTCGTCGAAGAAAACTACCTGCGCTGGGATTCGCTGGGCGAGTTCCTGGCCCTGGCCGCGTCGCTGGAGCACCTGGGCCAGCGCCACCACAACGCCGCCATCGGCGTGCTGGCGCGCACCCTGGACCAAGCCAACGGCCAGTTCCTGGACAACGACAAGTCGCCTTCGCGCAAGGTCGGCGGGCTGGACAACCGCGGCAGCCACTTCTACCTGGCCCTGTACTGGGCGCAGGCGCTGGCCGCGCAGGACGAAGACGCCGCGCTGAAGGCGCGCTTCGCGCCGCTGGCCAAGCAGCTGACCGAGCAGGAAGCGACCATCGTCGCCGAGCTCAACGGCGTGCAGGGCCAGCCGGTCGACATCCAGGGTTACTACCGCCCGAACCTGGACCTGGTCGGCAAGGCGATGCGGCCGAGCAAGACCCTCAACGACGCCCTGGCGACGCTGAGTGCCTGATCGCTCGAGCCGAGCGTGACGCAAAGGGCCGCCCACTCGGGCGGCCCTTTGCGTTTGCGGCGCAGGAAACGCCGTGTAGGAGCCGCTTCAGCCGCGACAGGCTGGCCGGGAACGCCCGTCGCGGCTGAAGCCGCTCCTACGGGCAACCTGCGTCTGGCTCGACCTTGGCGAAGTAGGTCGCTGGAGATGTCCATGACGCAGATCCTGGCAGTATCCAGGCGCTGGTGGTTTTCCTGGATGCGTCGCCGGCTCCGCCCGACGCCCGCGTGACGCCACCATCTGGGTACACTGCGGGCATGCCGTCCACGCCGCTGCCGCTGCCGTCCGAACGCCGTGCCCTGGTCATCGGCCGCATCGTCTTCGAGGCGTTCGAGGACTACCACGCGCGCTTCGCGCAGATCTCCGCGCGTGCGCGCCAGCGCTTCGAGGCGCGCGACTGGAGCGCGGCGCGCGAGGATGCGATCGAACGCATCGCCCTGTACGACCAGTGCATCGCCGAATGCATGCTGCGCCTGCGCGCGGTGCTGCTCGGCCAGGCGCACGACCGCGCGCTGTGGATCCGCGCGCGCGACCACTACGCCGAGCTGATCGCCGCGCTGATCGACCAGGAACTGTACAAGACCTTCTACAACACCCTGACCCGGCGCTTCTTCCGCACGCAGGGCGTGGATGCGCAGATCGAGTTCGTGGCGCTGGACATCGAGCCCACCGACGCCATCACCCACCCGGTGGCGCGGCACAACTACGTGGTGTCCGAGGCGCGCCCGGTGGACGCGTTCGTGCGCGTGCTCGGCGACTATCCGTTCGACGTGCCGTACGCGCACCGCACGCGCTGCGCGGCGGCGATCGCGGTGCGGCTGCAGGACGACCTCGCCCACTGGGGCGAGAACCCGGTGCGCGGCATCGAACTGCTGGAGACGGTGTTCTACCGCGAACGCCGCGCCTATCTGATCGGCCGCGTGTTCGGCGAGCACCGTTTCTCGCCGTGCGTGATCGCGCTGGTCAACGACGAGCAGGGCCTGCGCGCCGAAGCGGTGCTGACCAAGCGCAACGACGTGGCACAGCTGTTCAGCATCTCGCGCAGCTATTTCCAGGCCGACCTGTCCACCGTCGGCGATGCGGTGGTGTTCCTGCGCAGTCTGCTGCCGCACAAGCCGATCGACGAGCTGTACACCATGCTCGGCCGCGCCAAGCAGGGCAAGACCGAACGCTTCCGCACCTTCTTCCGGCACTTCCAGGCGCATCCCAACGAACAGCTGGTGCATGCCGAGGGCACGCCGGGCATGGTCATGGCGGTGTTCACCCTGCCCAGCTATCCGCTGGTGTTCAAGCTGATCCGCGACCGCTTCGCCTATCCGAAGACGATGAGCCGCGAGGAAGTGGAGGAGAAGTATGCGCTGGTGTTCAACCTGGACCGGGTCGGCCGCCTGCTCGACGCGCAGCCGTACCGCTCGCTGCGCTTCCCGCGTGCGCGCTTCGCCCCGGCGCTGCTGAAAGAGTTGATGGAGGGCTGCGCGCGCAGCCTGCGCGAGGACGGCGACGACCTGATCGTCGAGCTGTGCTACGTGCAGCGGCGCCTGCGTCCGTTGAATCTGTACCTGCGCGAGCAGGGCGCCGAGGCCGCGCGCGAGGCCGCGCTGGACTACGCGCAGGCGATCAAGGACATGGCCCGCAACAACATCTTCCCCGGCGACATGCTGCTGAAGAACTTCGGCGTGTCGCGGCAAGGCCGGGCGGTGTTCTACGACTACGACGAACTGTGCCTGGTCACCGACTGCAACTTCCGCGACTGGCCGCAGCCGCGCAACGAGGAGGAGGCGATGTCCGCCGAACCCTGGTTCCACGTCGCCCCGCGCGACGTGTTCCCGGAGCGCTTCGCGATGTTCATGGGCCTGCCTGCGGCGTCGCTGGAGGCGGTGCGCCACGCCCATGGCGAACTGTTCGATCCGCAATGGTGGCGCGATCTGCAGACACGGCTGCGCGAGGACGATTATCCGGACGCGCCGCCCTACCCGGACGCGCTGCGTCTGGCCTGAGTTGCCGGCGGGCCGCCACTGCGGTGTAATCGGCGCCTCATCTCAGGCAAAGGAATGCGCGATGCACCGTCGATCTCTCTGTTCGTGGTGGCGCTGGAGCGTCCTGCTGTCGCTGCTGCTGGCATTTGCCGCCGTCGCCGCCGACGGGATCGGTCCCGGCGCGGTGCGCAAGCAGATCGAGAGCAGCATGCTGGTGAGCGGCACCATCGACATCGAGCCCAGCGGCAAGGTGTCGGCGCTGGCGCTGGACCAGCAGGAGCGTCTGCCCAAGGGGGTGGTCGACTTCGTCCGCAGCACCGTGATGCAGTGGACGTTCGCGCCCGGCATGCGCGATGGCAAGCCCGTTCCGGCGCGTGCGCCGATGACCCTGCGCCTGGTCGCCAAGCGCCAGCAGGGCGACGATTACCAGGTCGAGATCCGCGGCGCCGATTTCAGCCACTACGATCCCAACGACCGCAACGTGGTCACCTCGATCCAGATGAAGCCGCCGGCCTATCCGGAAGCCGCCTACAGCGCCGGTGCCGCGGGATCGGCGTACCTGGTGCTCAAGGTGGGCCGCGACGGTCGCGTCGCCGACGCCGCGGTGGAGCAGGTCAACCTGCGCGTGGTGGCGTCCGAGCGGCAGATGCAGCAACTGCGCGACGTGCTGGGCAAGAGCGCGCTGGGTGCGGCGCGCAAGTGGACCTTCCGCCCGCCGAGCGAAGGCAAGGACGTGGATGCGCCTTACTGGACCGTGCGCGTGCCGGTCGATTACGCGCTGCTCGACCAGTCCCGCCAGGGTGCGCCATCGGCTTACGGCCGCTGGATGAGCTACATCCCCGGCCCGCGCCAGCGCGCGCCCTGGATCACCAGCGAGGACGCGACCGGCTTCTCGCCGGACCTGCTGCCGGCCGGCGGCGTGTACATGGCCGACGGCGCCGGCCCGCGCCTGCTGACGCCGCTGCAGGGCGGCTGAGCGGCGATCGCCTGCCGCCTGGTCGCCGAGACGGCCAGGTGGCCTGCTTCGGCGACTGGTCGACGCTAGCGCGCCGCGCGGCCGTCGTCGTCGCGGCGTCGCGTCGAGACGACCAGCACCGCCAGCAACAGCCCGGCCAGCAGCAGCGACGCGCCGATCGTGCCCAGGTCCAGCCCGCCCTTGCTGGCCGGCTTGCTCAGCAGATCGCCGAGGGTGGCGCCGAACGGGCGGGTCAGCACGAACGCCGCCCAGAACAGCGCCGTGCGCGAGACGCGGGTAAAGGCATACGCCAGGGCGATCGCCGCCAGCAACGCCGCGATCAGCAGCGCGCCACCGGCGAAGCCCAGGCCGGAACTGTCGGCCAGGTAATCGCCCAGTGCGGTCCCCAGCGTGTTGGAGACCAGAATCGCCAGCCAGTAGAAGACCTCGGCGCGGCCGCTGCCGATCCGCGCGACCGACAGGCTGCGTTCGCACAGCCACCATATCGCCAGCACCGCGGCCAGCAGGCTGACCAGCAGCAGCGCGCCCTGCGCGTAGCCCAGGCCCAGGCTGCGGTCCATGTAGTCCGACAGCGTGGTGCCGGCGGTGCTGGTGGTCAGGATCACCCACCAGTACCGCCACGGCTGGAACTGCCGCGCGCGCAACTGCGCCCACAGCGAGACCAGGAACACCGCCAGCAGCAGCACGCTGCTCAGCGCATAGCCGACGTCCAGGGTCATCGACAGCAGGTCGCCGCCGGTCTCGCCGAGTGTGGTGGCGCAGATCTTCATCACCCAGAAGCCGAGGGTGACCGGGGCGACCTTGCTGACGGTGGGGTTGGCAGGGGCGGGCATGGTGGCGGACGCGGCGGGCGAATGGCGCCCATCTCACCGGCGCTTACGTCGAAAGACCGTCGGACCCCGCGCGGTCAGGCGCTGGTAGCGCCGCACCGCCGCCACAAACGCGAACGCCCCGCCGAAGCGGGGCGTTGCGGTCGAACCGGCGCTGGACTCAGCGCTTCATCGAACCGAAGAACTCGTCGTTGGACTTGGTGTTCTTCATCTTGTCCAGCAGGAATTCCATCGCTGCGATCTCGTCCATCGGATGCAGCAGCTTGCGCAGGATCCAGATCTTCTGCAGCAGTTCCGGCTCGATCAGCAGGTCCTCGCGGCGGGTGCCGGAGCGGTTGATGTCGATGGCCGGGTACACGCGCTTCTCGGCGATACGGCGGTTCAGGTGCACTTCGCTGTTGCCGGTGCCCTTGAACTCTTCGTAGATCACCTCGTCCATCTTGCTGCCGGTCTCGACCAGCGCGGTGGCGATGATGGTCAGCGAGCCGCCTTCCTCGACATTGCGCGCCGCGCCGAAGAAGCGCTTCGGGCGGTGCAGGGCGTTGGCGTCGACGCCGCCGCTGAGCACCTTGCCGGAGGACGGCACCACGTTGTTGTAGGCGCGGGCCAGGCGGGTGATCGAGTCGAGCAGGATCACCACGTCCTTCTTGTGTTCGACCAGGCGCTTGGCGCGCTCGATCACCATCTCGGCGACCTGCACGTGGCGCGCGGCCGGCTCGTCGAAGGTCGAGGAGATGACCTCGCCGCGCACGGTGCGCTGCATTTCGGTCACTTCTTCCGGGCGCTCGTCGATCAGCAGCACGATCAGGTGCACGTCCGGGTGGTTGGTGGTGATCGCCGTGGCCACCTGCTGCATCAGCATGGTCTTGCCGGCCTTGGGCGGGGACACGATCAGCGCACGCTGGCCCTTGCCCTGCGGCGCCATCAGATCGAGGATGCGGCCGGAGATGTCTTCCGAGGAACCGTTGCCGCGCTCCAGGGTGAAGCGCTTGCGCGGGAACAGCGCGGTCAGGTTCTCGAACAGGACCTTGTTCTTGCTCGCTTCCAGCGGTTCGCCGTTGATGGTGTCGACGATCGACAGCGCGAAGTAGCGTTCGCCGTCCTTCGGGAAGCGGATGCGGCCGGACAGGTGGTCGCCGGTGCGCAGGTTGAAGCGGCGGATCTGGCTGGGCGAGATGTAGGTGTCGTCCGGGCCGGCCAGGTAGCTGGCCTCGGCCGCGCGCAGGAAGCCGAAGCCGTCCGGCAGGATTTCCAGCACGCCGTCGGCGGCGACGCCTTCGCCGTGGCGGGTCAGCACCTTCAGCAGGGCGAAGATCACGTCCTGCTTGCGCGCGCGGGCCACGCCGTCCTGGATGTTGAGCTGCTCGGCGATGTCCAGCAGCTTCTGCGCCGGCATCTTCTTCAGGTCGCTCAGCGAGTAGATCGGAAAGCCTTCCGGCACGCTGGCGTGCGGGCGCGGCACGAACGGCTCGTTGCCGCCGTTGTCGCTGGGCAGGCCGTTGTCCTGGAAGCGGTCGCCGCCGCGCTGGTTGCGGTCGCGGTCGCGGCGATTGCGGAAGCGGTCGCGGCGGTTGCCCTGCTGGTTGTTCTGGTTGTTCTGGTTCTGATTGTTGAAGCGGTTGTTGTTGCCGCCGTCGCGCGGCTCACGGCCTTCGCGCGGCTCGCCGCCGTCGGACGCCTGGCTGCCGCCGCCCTGATGGGCCGGCGCGTCGCCGCCGCCGTGGCTCTGGTTGCCGCTCGCGGCCGGGGCCGGGGCAGACTCCGGCGCTGCGGCGCGCGGCGCCTCGGCCTGGGCCGGCGCGGGGTTCAGCGGCAGGGTCGGCTGCGCCGGCGCGCCGTGCTCGGCGGCGCCTTCCGCGCCGCTCGCGGCCTTGCTGACGCGCGGCTTGCGCACGCGCTTCTCGGCGGGGGCGTCGGCGCTCCCGGGTTCGGACATGGTGTGATCGGACAAGTGGTGTTCCTCGCTAAGAGTGCGAGCGCCCAGCGTGGGGGCATACGGGGTTGGGAGGAGGTCTGGGAGAGAATCTTCCAGAGGGGGTGCGGTGTGCGAATGCCACCGGATGCATCGACACTATCATCGCCGCGCAAGCACGGCAAGCAGGCGTTGGCGGGCGATTCAGCCACCGGCGGCGCAAGGCCGGCCGGGGTGCCGTGGCGCCGCTCCGGTGGCGGAGCGGGCGCCGGCAGCGGGCGTCAGGCGGCGCTGCCGCCCAGGGTCTTGTCGATCATCTGGGTCAGCTGGCCCTTGCCGACCGCGCCGATCTGGGTGGCCTGGATCTGGCCGTTCTTGAACAGCAGCAGCATCGGGATCGAACGCACGTGGTACTTGATCGCGGTGGCGCGGTTCTCGTCCACGTTGACCTTGGCGACCTTCAGGCGGCCGTCGTAGGCGTCGGCGAGGTCGTCCAGCACCGGTGCGATCATCTTGCACGGGCCGCACCATTCGGCCCAGAAGTCCACCAGGACCGGCTCGTCGGACTGCAGCACCGTGGCATCGAAATCGGCGTCGCCGACGTAAAGGACCTTGTCGCTCACTTTGGGGGTTCTCCTGGGCCAATGCGACTGGCCGGACCGGGTGGCCGCCGCATTGCGGTAAACTGGGGCATTGCGCGGCGAACTCAAGGGATTCCCCCTGTCGCGCGACCCGGCATGGAAGACGCCAGTGTGCGACGCTGCCGGGACCGATGCAAGCCGCGACCTTACGCTTCGGGCGGGGTGGCCTCACGAAGATGGAATGATGAGCGACAAACCGCTGACCGATGTGACTTTTTCCGCGTTCGACCTGCATCCTGCGCTGCTCGCAGGGCTGGAAAGCGCCGGCTTTACCCGCTGCACCCCGATCCAGGCGCTGACCCTGCCGGTGGCCCTTCCCGGCCGCGACGTGGCCGGCCAGGCCCAGACCGGCACCGGCAAGACCCTGGCGTTCCTGGTGGCGGTGATGAACCGCCTGCTCAGCCGCCCGGCGCTGGCCGACCGCAAGCCGGAGGATCCGCGCGCGCTGATCCTGGCCCCGACCCGCGAACTGGCGATCCAGATCCACAAGGACGCGGTGAAGTTCGGCTCCGAGCTGGGCCTGCGCTTCGCCCTGGTCTACGGCGGCGTGGACTACGACAAGCAGCGCGAACTGCTGCAGCAGGGCGTGGACGTGATCATCGCCACCCCCGGCCGCCTGATCGACTACGTCAAGCAGCACAAGGTGGTGTCGCTGCACGCCTGCGAGATCTGCGTGCTCGACGAAGCCGACCGCATGTTCGACCTGGGCTTCATCAAGGACATCCGCTTCCTGCTGCGGCGCATGCCCGAGCGCGGCACCCGCCAGACCCTGCTGTTCTCGGCCACCCTCAGCCACCGCGTGCTGGAGCTGGCCTACGAGCACATGAACGAGCCGGAAAAGCTCGTGGTCGAGACCGAGAGCATCACCGCCGCGCGCGTGCGCCAGCGCATCTACTTCCCCTCCGACGAGGAGAAGCTGACCCTGCTGCTGGGCCTGCTGTCGCGCAGCGAGGGCGCGCGCACCATGGTGTTCGTCAACACCAAGGCCTTCGTCGAGCGCGTGGCGCGCGCGCTGGAGCGCAACGGCTACCGGGTCGGCGTGCTGTCCGGCGACGTGCCGCAGAAGAAGCGCGAGACCCTGCTCAATCGCTTCCAGAAGGGCCAGTTGGAGATCCTGGTGGCCACCGACGTGGCCGCGCGCGGCCTGCATATCGACGGGGTCAAGTACGTCTACAACTACGACCTGCCGTTCGACGCCGAGGACTACGTGCACCGCATCGGCCGCACCGCGCGGCTGGGCGAGGAAGGCGACGCGATCAGCTTCGCCTGCGAGCGCTACGCGATGAGCCTGCCGGACATCGAAACCTACATCGAGCAGAAGATCCCGGTCGAGCCGGTCACCGCCGAACTGCTGGTGGCGCTGCCGCGCACCCCGCGCGCGGCGGTGGAGGGCGAGGCTGCCGAGGCCGACGGCGACGAGAGCATCGGCGAGATCTTCCGCGAGGCCCGCGCCCAACGCGAGGCCGACGAACAGCGCCGTGGCGGCGGTCGCGGCAAGCCCGGCGGCGGCCGCAGCGGCCCGGGCGGCCGTGGCGAGTCGCGCAGCGCCGACGGCAAGCCACGGCGTCCGCGCACGCCGCGTCCGGCCGATGCCACGGCCGCTGCGGCCGACGGCACTGCGCCGGCTGCCGCCGCGCCGGCGCCTGCCCCGAAGCCGCCGCGTGCTGCGCCGGCCGAGGGCGCAGCGCCCGCGGTCGAGGGCGAGCGTGCGCCGCGCAAGCGCCGCCGCCGTCGCGGCGGGCGTCCGCTGGAAGGCGCCGAGGGCGCACCGGCCGGCAACGGCAGCACCGCTCCGGCGACCGCTGCGCCGGCCAAGCCGGTGCAGGTCGTGGCCACCCCGGTCAAGGCCGCGCGCCAGGCCGAGCGCGGCGCGGCGGCGAAGAACGATTCGTTCCTGACCCGCCTGGGCCGCAAGCTACGTTCGCTGGTGTCCAGCTCCTGATCCGGGCCGGCCGTCCGCCGCGTGCGTCGCATGCGGTGGACGAACACCCCGGCCGCTCCGGCATAATCGCCGGATGAGCGTTCTGCGGTTCGACAATGTCAGCAAACAGTACGCCGGCGGCCATGCGGCGCTGGTGGACGTCAGCTTCGAGGTCGAGGAGGGCGAGATGCTGTTCGTCACCGGCCATTCCGGTGCTGGCAAGAGCACCTTGCTCAAGCTGATCCACCTGAGCGAGCGGCCCTCGCGCGGCGCCGTGCTGTTCGGCGAGCGCAACCTGCTGAAGGTGCGCGGTCGCCGCGTGCCGCTGCACCGGCGCGAGGTCGGCGTGGTCTACCAGGACCACCGTCTGCTCACCGACCGCAGCATCGCCGAGAACGTCGCCCTGCCGCTGATCCTGCGCGGCACCCGCCGCGCCGAGATCGGCAAGCGCGTGCGCTCGGTGCTCGAGCGCATGGGCCTGGGCCACCGCGAGAAGGCATTGCCCTCGCAGCTGTCGGCCGGCGAGCAGCAACGCGTCGGCATCGCCCGGGCGATGGTCGGCGAGCCGCGACTGCTGGTCGCCGACGAACCCACCGGCAACCTCGATCCGACCCTGGCCGCGGAAATCATGCAACTGTTCGCCGAACTGCCGGCCCGCGGCACCAGCGTGCTGGTGGTCAGCCACGACCTAGCCTTGCTCAAGCAGATGCGCAAGCGCGTGCTGATCCTGGACCACGGCCGCCTGATCGACGACATCTCGCCGCAGGACCTGGCCGAATGAGCGCGCGCAATGCCGGCGCCGCGGCGCCCTCGCGGCTGGGCGTGTGGTGGGACCACCACCTGCACAGCATCGTCTACAGCCTTGGCCGCGCCATGCGCAAGCCGTGGGCGACGCTGCTGACCATGGCGGTGATGGCGCTGGCGCTGACCCTGCCGCTGGGCCTGTCGATCGCCCTGGACAACCTCAAGCAGTTCGCCGGCAGCGTGCAGCAGTCGCGCGACATCAACGTGTTCCTGAAGACTGACGTCGACGCCGCCGCGGCGCAGGCGCTGGCACAGACCCTGCGCGGCCGCGCCGACGTGGCCGCGGTAACGCTGCGCACGCCTGCCGAGGGCATGGCCGAGCTGCGCGACAGCGCCGGGTTGGGCGAGGCGCTGGACGCGCTGCAGGACAACCCGCTGCCGACGCTGCTGATCGTCACCCCGGCCGCGGCCGACGACACCCCGCTGGCGACGGCGCTGACCGCGCTGCCGCAGGCCGACCTGGTCCAGCACGACGCGCTGTGGCGCAAGCGCCTGGACGGCTGGCTGCATTTCGGCGAACGCCTGGTGCAGGTGCTGTCGCTGCTGCTCGGCGCCGGTGCGGTGCTGGTGGTCGGCAACACCGTGCGCCTGGACATCCAGTCGCGGCGCGAGGAGATCGGCGTATTGCAACTGCTCGGCGCCAGCGACGGCTTCATCCGCCGCCCGTTCCTGTACCTGGGCGCCTGGTACGGTTTCGGCGCCGGGGTGCTGGCGCTGGGCCTGCTCGCGGCCTCCGGCATGGCCCTGGGCCAGCCGCTGGCGGCGCTGGCCGACAGCTACGGCAGCCATTTCGTGCTGCATGGGCTGGACGCGCTGCACGCCGGCTTCGTCCTGCTCGGTACCCTGCTGCTGGGCTGGCTCGGCGCCTGGCTGGTGACCGGCCACTTCCTGCGCCAGACGCGGCCCACCGACACCTGAGGCGCACATGGCCGGGCACGAGCTCAAGCATCTGATCAGCGCCGCCCCGCGGGTGATGGTGGTCGATGGCTCCAAGCTGGTGCGCAAGCTGATCGCCGACGTGCTGCACCGCGAACTGCCCGACGTGACCGTGGTCGGCTGCGCCAGCATCGCCGAGGCGCGCGCGGCGCTGGAGGCCGGTCCGGTCGACCTGGTCACCACCTCGCTGGGGCTGCCCGACGGCGATGGCCTGACCCTGGCGCGCAGCGTGCGCGAGGCCGCCGGCCAGGCCTACGTGCCGGTGATCGTGGTTTCCGGCGACGCCCAGCAACACCTGGTCGAGCGCCGCTTCACCGAGTACGTCACCGACTACTTCGACAAGGCGCTCGGCCACGAGGCGCTGGCCACCTTCATCCGCGGCTACGTGCAGCCGCAGCCGGTGGCCGGCGCCACCGTGCTCTACGTCGAGGACAGCCGGGTGGTGGCCGAGGCGACCAAGCGCATGCTCGAGCGCCAGCAACTGCACGTGGTGCACGTGCTCAGCGCCGAGGACGCGTTCGCGTTGCTCACCGCCGAGTCGCTGGGCCGTACCACCCGGCGCATCGACCTGGTGCTGACCGACGTCACCCTCAAGGGCGAACTCAACGGCCGCGACGTGGTCCAGCGCATCCGCGTCGATTTCGCCTACGGCAAGCGGCGCATGCCGGTGCTGGTGATGACCGGCGACAGCAATCCGCACACCCAGTCCGAGCTGCTGCGCGCCGGCGCCAACGACCTGGTGCAGAAACCGATCGAAGAGCGCCTGCTGGTCACCAAGGTGCTGTTCCAGTTGCGCCTGGCCCGGCTCGACGAGATCGCCGTGACCTTCTGACCGATGTGATGTCCCGAGCCTCAAAGCGATGAGCAACAACGAAGACGAAAGCCGGATCCAGCTGGAGCCGTCGTGGAAGGCGCAGGTCGGCGACTGGCTGCTGCGCCCGGAGATGCGCGAGCTGGCCACGTTCCTGCGCCAGCGCAAGGCCGCCGGCGCGCGGGTGTTCCCGCCGGGGCGGCAGATCTTCGCCGCCTTCGATGCCACCCCGTTCGAGCGGGTGGAGGTGGTGATCCTCGGCCAGGACCCGTACCACGGCTATGGCCAGGCGCACGGGCTGTGCTTCTCGGTGCTGCCCGGGGTGCCGGTGCCGCCGTCGCTGCTGAACATCTACAAGGAGATCGAGGACGACCTGGGCATCCGCCGGCCCGACCACGGCTGCCTGCTGCCGTGGGCGCAGCGCGGCGTGCTGCTGCTCAACGCGGTGCTGACGGTGGAGGAAGGCCGCGCCGGCGCGCACCAGGGCAAGGGCTGGGAGGGCTTCACCGACCACGTGGTGGAGACCCTCAACCGCGAACGCGAGGGCCTGGTGTTCCTGCTGTGGGGCAGCTACGCCCAGGCCAAGGGCAAGGTCATCGACACCCGTCGCCACCGCGTGCTCAAGGCGCCGCACCCCTCGCCGCTGTCGGCGCACCGTGGCTTCCTCGGCTGCAAGCATTTCTCGGCGGCCAACGAGTACCTGCGGCGGCGCGGCGCCACCCCGATCGACTGGAGCCTGCCGCCGCGCGCCGAACTGGAGGCGGCCCTGCGCGGCGCCTGAACCCCGGTTGGACAGGGCGCCGCTGTCGCCTGACGTGGACGCCATTTTCGCGAACCGGCTGCTACTTTGGCGGTCAGAAAACGGGATGGCGACGCGTCCCGATTGTTTCAATGGCTTGTGATGCAGTGCCATTCCTGAGTCAAATGTTGCATAAACAGAACACAGGAACTTTTTACTGTACCCAGCAGTCCAATTAGTAGACTGCTAAGATGAGCCCTATGAGCCAGACTCTCACTTCCAACGCATTGGTTGCCAACAACCTCCCGATCCCCAGTCCGCTCGGTTCGCTGGATGCCTACATCGGCGCCGTGCACCAGATCCCGGTGCTGACGTCCGACGAGGAACACGCACTGGCGGTGCGGTATCGCGACCAGGAAGACCTGGACGCGGCCCGCGAACTGGTCCATTCCCACCTACGCTTCGTGGTGCACGTGGCTCGTGGCTACAACGGCTACGGCCTGCCGCTGGGCGACCTGATCCAGGAAGGCAACATCGGCCTGATGAAGGCGGTCAAGCGCTTCGACCCGGACATGGGCGTGCGCCTGGTCAGCTTCGCGGTGCACTGGATCCGCGCCGAGATGCACGAGTACATCCTGAAGAACTGGCGCATCGTCAAGGTCGCCACGACCAAGGCGCAGCGCAAGCTGTTCTTCAACCTGCGCAAGTCCAAGACCCGCCTGGGCTGGATGAATGCAGCCGAGGTCACCGCGGTGGCCAAGGACCTCAACGTGTCCGAGCGCGAGGTGCTGGAGATGGAGTCGCGCCTGTCCGGTCGCGACATCGGCTTCGATGCGCCGTCCGACGAGGATGACGACCACGCGCCGCCGTCGCCGGCCGCGTATCTGATGGCCAACGAGGAAGATCCCTCGCAGGCCTACGAGCGCGCCGACAGCGAGGACAACCAGCTGCAACTGCTGCGCGAAGGCCTGGCGGAACTGGATGCGCGTTCGCGCGACATCATCAAGCGCCGCTGGCTGGATGCCGACAGCAAGATCACCCTGCAGGAACTGGCCGACGAGTACGGCGTGTCGGCCGAGCGCATCCGCCAGATCGAGGCGAACGCGCTGAAGAAGATGAAGGCGCTGTTCGTCGCCTGAGTCGCCTGCGGCGGTCAGTAGTGACGCAAAAAGGCCCGGTACTGCCGGGCCTTTTCTTTTGTTGCTGGGCGGCACCGCTAGTGACGACTGCCGAGTGCGGAAGCGTGCCCGCGCGGGTGATTGTGAGCTACGACTCCGGCGGGCGCGCCACCGGCAGGTGCCAGCCGTAGCGGATCGCCATGAAGCGCAGGCCGAAGCACAGCACCGCGCCCACACCCAAGCCCCAGGGCTGCGGTAGGTGCAGCACCTGCGCCGCGGCGACCACGCCGCCGCCGAGCAGGGCCGCCACCGCGTACAGCTCGGCCTGCAGCACCACCGGCGTGCGCGCCACCAGCAGGTCGCGGACGATGCCGCCGCCGATGCCGCTGAGCATGCCCAGCAGCGGTGCGCTGACCGGGCCCAGGCCGAACGCCAGCGCCTTGCTGGTGCCGTACACCGCGAACAGCGCCAGGCCCATCGCATCGAAGATCTGCACCGGATTGCGCAGGCGCTCGACCGTGTGGTGACGGTAGAACGCCAGCAGCCCGGCCAGGCAGGCGACGCCGAGATAGCGCACGTCGGCCAGCGCAGCCGGCGGGGTGGCGCCGATCAGCACGTCGCGGGCGATGCCGCCGGAGACCGCGGCCGCGCACGACAGCACCAGCACCCCGAACAGGTCCAGGCGATGGCGCACGCCGACGGTGGCGCCGCTGATCGCGAACACGAAGGTGCCCAGCAGGTCGAGCAGGAACAGGAAGGTCGCCAAGACGGGCACTGCACTGCAGCAAAAGGCCGGCTAGGATCGCAGCCCGCTCGGGCAGTGTCACCTGTCCGTCGGCGGCGCGGCCTGCGCCTGCGGTTCCTCCGCCGCGGGTGGATCGCCGAGGATGATCCGCGCCGCGCGCTGGTAGCTCCAGTACGCCCAGGCCCAGTTGAGCAGCACCACCACGCGGTTGCGGAAGCCGATCAGGAAGAACACGTGCGCGGCCAGCCAGAACCACCAGGCCAGCACGCCGGAGAGCTGCAGCCGGCCCAGGTGCACGATCGCGGCCATGCGCCCGATGGTGGCCAGGTTGCCGTAGTCGGCATAGCGGAACGGCACGCTGGCGGTGTCGCCGCGCAGCCGCCGGCGCAGGGTGTCGGCGACGTGCCGGCCCATCTGCTTGGCGGCTGGCGCCACGCCCGGAACGGGGCGGCCGTCGGCCTGCTGCACCGCGGCCAGGTCGCCGGCGACGAACAGCTCCGGATGGCCGGGCACGCTCAGGTCCGGCTGCACCTGCACGCGACCGCTGCGGTCCAGCGGCGTCTGCAGCGTCTTCGCCAGTGGCGAGGCGGCCACGCCGGCGGCCCAGACCACGGTGCGCGCCGGCACGAAGGTGCTGCCCAGGCGATAGCCGCTGGCGTCGATGTCGGCGACCGGCACCCCGGTCAGCACTTCCACGCCGAGCTTTTCCAACTGCTTCTGCGCCTTGGCCGAGAGGTGCTCGGGGAAGGAGGACAACACCCGCGGGCCGGCCTCGATCAGCCGCACCCGCGCCTCGGCCGGGTCGATGCGGCGGAACTCGTGCTTGAGCGTGTGCCGGGCGATCTCGGCCAGGGTGCCGGCCAGCTCGACTCCGGTGGGGCCGCCGCCGACGATGGCGAAGCTGAGCCAGGCCGCGCGTGCGGCCGGATCGGTTTCCGCTTCGGCACGCTCGAACGCCAGCAGCAGGTGCCGGCGCAACTGCAGCGCATCATCCAGGGTCTTCAGGCCCGGCGCGTGCGCCGCCCAGTCGTCGTGGCCGAAATAGGCATGGGTGGCGCCGGTGGCGACCAACAGGTAGTCGTAGTCCAGGGCCTGGCCATCGGCCAGGCGCACCTGCCGCGCCTGCTTGTCGATGTGGACCACTTCGCCCAGGCGCACTTCGACGTTGTCCTGGTGGCGCAGGATCTGCCGCAGCGGCGCGGCGATGTCCGGCGCCGAGAGGCCGGCGGTGGCGACCTGGTACAGCAGCGGCTGGAACAAGTGATGGTTGCGGCGGTCGATCAGGGTGATGCGCAGCGGTGACTTGGCCAGGGCGCGGGTGGCCCACAAGCCGGCGAAGCCGCCGCCGACCACGATCAGGTGCGGCACGCGTGTGTCGTCCATGCAGGACTCCAGGAGGGGGAGGGGAGAGGAGGCGTCCGGTGTCGGCGCGGCGGTCGCGTCGCAGTCGCGCGGCGCACCGATCCGCCGGAACGCGCGCTGCCGATGGGGCGCTGCGCGATCGTCGAAGGCCGGACCTGCATGCTCGTATAGTAGCGCGATGCCAAGCGCGGTCAGCGACAGAGAAAACGCACGGTCATGTCAGCGACAGTGAAGCCGCGCGCTTCGGTGCCGCTGCGGGCGCCGCTGCCGTCGCGCTGGCGCAGCCTGCTGTTCTGGGCCAAGACCCGCGCGCTGCAATTGCGCCGCGCGCTGGACGATCTGCGCGATGGCCCGCGCCGGCATCGCCGCGATGGCGGCCTGGCGATCGCCGATGCCGCTTGCGCCGAATCGGTCACCACGCTGTGGCCCGACACCGAGGAGACCGCACCGCAGCTGGTGGCCGGCAAGATCCACAACCTGCGCCTGGCCGCGCGTGCGCTGCACGGCGTGGAAGTGCCCGCCGGGGCGACCTTCAGTTTCTGGCGCCAGCTCGGCCGCGCCACGCGTCATCGCGGCTTCGTCGCCGGCCGCGAACTGCGCGAGGGCTGCCTGGTGCCGTCGATCGGTGGCGGCCTGTGCCAACTGTCCAATGCGATCTACGACGCGGCGCTGCGGCAGGGCCTGGAGATCGTCGAGCGACACCGCCACACCCAGGTGATTGCCGGCTCCCTGGCCGAGCGCGACCGCGATGCGGTGGTGTTCTGGAACTACGTGGACCTGCGCCTGCGCGCCGCCGCGCCGTGGCGGCTGGAGGTGTGGCTGGACGGCGAGGCGCTGCACGTGCGCATCCGCGGCGGTGCCGCGGCGCCGGCGGCATTGCCGTTGCCGCCGCTGCAGCGCCGCACCGCGCCCGCCGGCGTCGATGCCGCCAACGACTGCACCCGCTGCGGTCGCAGCGCCTGCCATCGCCATGTGGCGGCGGTGCCCGAGGGCCTGCACCGCACCTGGCTGGTGGACGAGGACTGGCCGGAGTTCGCCGAGGACCGCCGGCGCCGGCGGCAGCCGGGCGACCGGGTGCTGGCGTTGCCGCGCACCAGTGTCGCGGCGGTGCACGCAGCGCTGCTGCGGCGCTGGTGGCTGTGGCGTGGCATGCCGTTGCCGCAGGCGCGCCAGTGCGCACAGCGCATCCGCCTGCAGGCATTGCGGCGCCGGCTGGGCGCGCGCGACGTCGACCTGGTGGTGCCGCAGAGCCTGCTGCCGGAGTTGTGGCTGGCCGGCGAACTGCAGGGGCGGCGCTGGGACGTGTACATGACCGCCTTGCCGATGCACCTGCTGCAGGCGCGCCTGGACGTGACCGCGCAGCGGCATCCGCACAGTCCCACCTTGCGCGATTTCCGCGCCGATCCGGCGCTGGTCCAGGCCGAGCGCGCGGCACTGGCGCAGGCGCGGTACTGGATCGCCCCGCACCGCGAACTGCTGGCGCTGGCAGGCAGCCGCGGTCTCGCGCTGGCATGGCAACGGCCGCCGCTCCCGGCGGTCGCGGCAGGGGATGCGGTCGCCATCGCGGACACCGTGCCGCGGGTGCTGTTGGCGGCCTCGGCGCTGGCGCGCAAGGGTGCCTACGAATTGCGCGAAGCGGTACGTGGCTTGCCGCTGCTGTTGCTGCTGCCGCCCGGCGCGCAGGAAACGCCGGACTTCTGGAACGGCGTCGACGTGCAGCGCGTCGCCTCGATGGCCGAGGGCGTGCGTGCGGCCACGCTGGTGTTGCTGCCGGCCTGGATCGAACAGCAGCCGCGCGGGCTGCTGCTGGCCATGGCGCTGGGCAAACCGGTGATCGCCACCGCCGCCTGCGGTCTGGCTGCAGACGATGGCGCGTGGCGCTGCGTGGAAGCCGGTGACAGCGCCGCGCTGCGCACGCAGGTGCTGGAGGCATTGGGCCTGGCGGGTTGAGCGAAACAAAAGGCATCGCGGCCTCAGATGCGTGGTCCGTCCGCTTTGCCTCGTATCAGCCTGACGCGGTTCGCCCAGAGCGGCTGCTTTGCCACGGGCTGGCGACACACGCCATCGCGTAGGAGCGGCTTCAGCCGCGACCAGGCGTTACCGGGAAAACGCGTCGCGGCTGGAAGCCGCTCCTACGGAATGTGGGACCACGCGCAATCGCATCGCGAATCGGCTTCTGACGATCTGCGGCTTCATCCATGCCTCGACGGGCACATCACCCGCTCAGCAACGCGCGTCGGTGCTCCAGCGATGGCTTGCAGGGGACGCGTCGCCGCCTCAGTACAGATCCTGCGGATCCACATCCAGCGACCAGCGCACCCGCCGTGCCTGCGGTAGTGCGTGGATCGCCGGTACCGCCGCGTCCAGCAGCGCGTGCAGCGCGCGCCGGGTGCTGGCCGAGAGCAGCAACTGGGTGCGCTGGAAACCGGCGCGGCGCGGCATCGGCGCCGGCATCGGGCCGAAGCGCTGCACCTCGTCCTGCACCGGCAGCAACGCGCGCACGGCGGCGAGGAAGGCGTTGGCATGTTCGACCTGCTTGGCCTCGGCGCGCAGCAGCGCCAGGTGCGCGAACGGGGGGAAGCCGGCGGCCTCGCGCTGCTCCAGTTCCGCGGCGGCGAAGGCGTGGTAGCCGCCGTGCACCAGGGTCTGCAGCAGCGGATGTGCGGGGTGATGGGTCTGCAGCCAGACCTCGCCCGGGCGGGCGGCGCGGCCGGCGCGCCCGGCGACCTGGATCAACTGCTGCGCCAGCTTCTCGCTGGCGCGGAAATCGGCCGAGAACAGGCCTTCGTCGATGCCCACCACCACCACCCGGCTCAGCTGCGGCAGGTCGTGGCCCTTGGCCAGGATCTGCGTGCCGACCAGGATGCCGGGCGCGCTGCCGAGCGTGGCCAGTTGCGTCTCCAGCGCGTCGCGGCGCTGGGTGGTGCTGCGGTCGATGCGCAGCACCGGTACGTCCGGGAATGCCTGCACCAGGCGTTCTTCCAGGCGTTCGGTGCCGATGCCCTGCGGCTGCAGCGCCAGGCTGCCGCAATCCGGGCAGGCCAGCGGCGCCGGCTGGCGCGCGCCGCAGTGGTGGCATTGCAGGCGCCGGCCGCCGGCGTGCACGGTCATCGGCGTGGCGTGCAGCGGCGTGCTGCAGCGCTGGCACGGCGCGGTCCAGCCGCAGTCGTGGCACAGCAGCACCGGCGCATAGCCGCGGCGGTTCTTGAACACCAGCACCTGGCCGCCTTCGGCCAGTGCCGTGCCGATGCCGGCCAGCACCTCCGGCGACAGGCCGTCCTGCAGCGGGCGCTTGCGCACGTCGAGTACGCGCACCGTCGGTGGCTTGGCGTCGCCGGCGCGGCGGGTCAGGCGCAGGTGCGCGTAGCGGCCGCTGGCGGCGTTGTGCAGGCTTTCCAGCGACGGCGTGGCGCTGCCCAGCAGCACCGGTACGTCCAGCGCCTTGCCGCGGACCAGGGCGAAATCGCGGGCGTGGTAGCGGATGCCGTCCTGCTGTTTGTAGCTGCCGTCGTGTTCCTCGTCGACCACGATCAGGCCGGCCCGCGGCAGCGGCACGAACACCGCCGAGCGGGTGCCGACCACCACCTGCGCCTCGCCGCGCCAGGCGGCGGCCCAGACCCGGGCGCGTTCGTTGTCGTTGAGCCCGGAATGCAGCGCATGCACGGGTACCCCGAGGCGGGCGCGGAAGCGTGCCAGGGTCTGCGGGGTCAGGCCGATCTCCGGCACCAGCACCAGCGCCTGGCGGCCGCGCGCCAGGCAGGCGGCGATCGCCTGCAGGTAGACCTCGGTCTTGCCGCTGCCGGTGACGCCGTCGAGCAGGAACGGCGCGAAGCCGGCAGCGGCGACCACCGCGTCGATGGCGTCCTGCTGTTCGGCATTGGGCACCGGCCCGGGCTGCGGCTGCGGCGCCGCGGCGCTGGCCGGCACCGCGATGCGTTCGGCATGCCCCCGCTTGGCCAGGGCGCGCGCGGCGCTGCGCCAGTCGTCCATCGCCTGGTCCAGCCGGTCCTCGTCCATGGCGCCGGCCGCCAGCAGCGCGGCGAAGCGATGCGGACGGGTGCCGGGACGGGCACGGTGGCTGGCGCCGGCCTCGGTCAGGCGCCAGGCCCAGGCGTGGGTGTCGGGCAGCGGCTCGCCACGGCGCAGCGGCACCGGCAACGCCGTGGCCAGCACCTCGCCCAGCGGCGCGTGGCTGTAGCGCGCCAGCCAGCGCAGCGACTCGGCCAGTTCGCCGTGCAGCAACGGTGCCGGGTCCAGCCAGGCCAGCGCAGCGCGCAGGCCGTCGGCGTCCTCGGCCTGGCCGATCGCGGCCACCACGCCACTCAGTTCGCGGTTGCCGAACGGCACCTGCACGCGGCGGCCGACATCGCCGTCGGCGACCGTGTCGCCGGGCGGTGGCAGGTAGTCGAACAGCTGCGGCAGCGGCACGGGCAGGGCGACGCGGAGCGTGGCGGCGGGGGAGGGCATCCACCTAGTCTAGCGGCCGCGGCAAGCGCGCCCGGCAGCCAGGAGTTGCGCGCGATTGCTGCCCGCAAAGTGATAAACCGGTCGTAAATAGCTGCCGTGCTTGGAGAATCGAATTTATCCACATCTGCTGTGGATAAAGCTGTGTATGACGGGCATGCTCCACGCCGTGAAGACGGACTCACAAGCCTCTGCCACGAGTTGGACAAAAAAGCGCCAATCGCATTTATTTCTTTAAGAACAATCACTTGGCCGTGAAACACAGATGCAACATGGTTTCGCGGGGGCTTGACAAGACCTGTCCCGGGCCAATTTCCGGTGCTGTGCACAACCCGCCGTCGCGACGGCCGCCGGTGAGCCGATCGCTGCGTCGCTGTCAAGCGCGCGGTGCGGCGGCGGCCTCGCTATCATCGCGCCGATGATGGAGTTCCGATGACCGCCACGTCCCCTTCCGACGGCGTGGCCGCCCCGCCCGCCCTGGCCGCGTTCCTGCGCGGGATCGAACGCCGCGCCGCGGTCCTGGCCGACCTGCAGAGCGGCCGGCCCGAACGCGGCACGCCGGCCCTGGCGGCGGCGATGCGGGCGTTCCGCAGCCACGCCGCGGCCCTGCCGATGGCCGACTGGCCGCTACGGTTCTGGAAACTGCTCGGCGCGGTGCCGACCCTGCGCCAGGCCGATGCCGCCGCGGGCGCCTGGCCCGCGCCGCTGGCGCACCTGCGCACCCTGCAGCCGGCCGATCGCCTGGCGCTGCTGCTGCGTATCGTGGCCGGGCTGGATGAGCCGCTCGCCGCGCAGGTGCTGCAGTTGTCCACCGAGGACTACCAGCAGGCGCTGGCGCGGGCTTGCCCGCGTGATGCCGCGGGCAGGCCGGATGCGGCGGGCTGGCGCGCGCTGGCCGATGCGGCGCAGCAGTGCCTGCGCGACCTGCCGCCGGCACGGCTGCAGGCCCTGGCGCAACTGCGCGATGCGGCGATCGCCGGCAGCACGGCCCCGCCGGCGGCGACCCCGGCCCCGGCAACGGACACGGCCCCCGCACGTCCGCGCCGCCGTGGCGCGCGCTCGGCCCTGCGCACGCGCCTGGCCGGGGCGGTGATCGCCGTTGTGGTCCTGGCCCTGGTCGGTACGGCGTTCTGGGATCGGCTGCCGTGGCGCCGCGCGCACGTGGCGACCGGCGCGGGCGGCACCGACGCGGGCCTGGCGCTGGGCGACACCGGCCCGGTGCAGGTGGAAGTGCTGCCGCCGGAATCGGATACCGCCAGCGCGCCGCCGCTGCCGGCCGACCCGCCGGCGCCGCTGCCCGAGCCGGCGATCTACGACCTGGATTTCTATGCGTGGTACGCGGCCGGTGCGCCGCCGCCGCGGATCGAGCGCAGTGCCCCCAGCGCCGCCGACCTGGCCGAGGCCGCCGAACACCCGCCGGCCGCCGCCGTGGCCCCGGCTGTCGCGCCCGCGGCAGCCAGCACGCCGCCGGCGCTGACCCCGGCGCAATTGCACGCGCGCCAGGCCGCCTGGGACGCGCTGCCGGCGGCGGCGCAGGCGCGCCTGCGCCAGGTCGCCACGGCCTTCGCCGGCCTGCCGATCGAGCAGCAGCACAGCTTGCATGCGCAGTTCGCCGAAATGGACGCGCTGGAGCGCCACGGCTGGTTGCTCGGCCCGGAACTGGGCGCCGAGTTCTGGGCGCTGCAGCCGCTGCTGGGCTACGTGCCCGCGGCGCAGCGGCAGGCGCTGCTGGGCGTGCTGCGCAGCCTGCCGGCGGACCAGCGCGAACATCTGGCGCTGCTGTCGCAACGCACCCCGCCGCAGGACCGCGCGGCCTTGCGCCGCGACCTGCTGGCGCAGGGCGCCGACAGCCGCGGCGCCTGGCTGAAGCAGCGCGCCGCGCGCTGAGATGCGCGCGCGGCGCTTGGCTTTCGCGGGCGCCTGATTCCAGCCGCGGGGCGCGGCTCCCAGCAGCCATCCGCCGCAGCGGGTAGAATGCGCGGCCTCCGCCACCCGGTGTCCGGCGCTGTCTGCGCGGCCGCAGTGGCGAGATCGCCAGAGTCTTGCAATGTTTTCGTCTTCCACCCCGGCCACGGTCCGGGGCCGCGAACTGCGCACCACCGCGCAGCTCGCCCTGCCGCTGGTCCTGGGGCACGTCTCCACCGGCCTGATCAGCTTCGTCGACAACGTGATCGCCGGTCACCACGGCACCCGCACGCTGGCCTCGGTGACGGTCGGCACGGCCCTGCTGTGGCTGCCGATGATGATCCCGATCGGCACCCTGATCGCCTTGACCGCCTCGGTTTCGCAGCTCGACGGCGCCAAGCGCCAGGCGCAGATCGGGCCGCTGTTCCGCCAGGCGCTGTGGTTGTCGCTGGGCCTGGGCCTGCTGATGTTCGCGTTCCTGAGCGTGATGCCGATGGCGCTGCCGCAACTGGGCATCGCCCCGGAGATCGTGCCCGGCGCGCGCGACTTCCTGCATGCGATCCGTTGGGGCGTGCCGGCGCTGGTGCTGTATTTCTGCATGCGCTACCTCAGCGAAGGCATGCACTGGACGCTGCCCACCATGCTGCTCGGCTTCGGCGGCCTGCTGCTGCTGGCCCCGCTCGGCTATGCGCTGACCTTCGGTCTGTGGGGCCTGCGCGAGCACGGCGCCGGCGGCCTGGGCATGGCCTCGGCGATCACGATGTGGGCGCAGGCGCTGTGCTTCGCCTTCTACCTGGCGCGGTCCAAGCGCTTCGCGCCGCTGCGCCTGTTCGCGCAGTTCGAGGCGCCGGACCTGCGCGCGATCGCCGGGCTGCTGAAGACCGGCCTGCCGATCGGCGTGACCATCCTGATGGAAGGCGGCCTGTTCATCGTCACCGCGCTGCTGATCGCGCGGCTCGGCGAGGTGCCGGCGGCGGCGCACCAGATCGCGATCAACGTGGCGCAGCTGTGCTTCATGGTGCCGATGGGCGTGGCCGAGGCGACCACGGTGCGGGTCGGCCGCGCCGCCGGCGCCGGCGACGCGGTGGGCGTGCGCGGTGCGGCCTGGGCCGGCTATGCGATCGTGCTCGGCACCCAGGCGCTGTCGGCGCTGGTGCTGTTGTTCGGCCACGACGCCATCGTCGGCATCTACACCAGCGACCTGGCGGTGGCGGCGCTGGCCTCCACGCTGCTGCTGTACGCGGCCACGTTCCAGTTCCCCGACGGCGTGCAGGTGCTGTCGGCCGGCGCGCTGCGCGGCCTCAAGGACACCCGCGTGCCGATGCTGCTCGCCCTGTGCTCCTACTGGGGCCTGGGCATGCCGCTGGGCGCCGGCCTCGGCCTGTGGCTGGGCTGGGGGCCGCAGGGCATGTGGATCGGCCTGATCCTGGGCCTGACCGCGGCGGCGGTGATGATGGGCGCGCGGTTCCGCTGGAGCAGCGCGCGGCTGCTGGCCGCGCCGGCGGCCCCCTGACTTCAGACGCATGTGCGGGGCCTGACGCAGCCGGTATGCTGCGCAGGCGCAAGACGCCTTCCCTTCGGAGTTTTCCATGAACCAACCCGTGCGTCGCAGCCCCGTCGCCAACTTCTTCGTCGGCCTGTGGGATGTGATGAACTTCACCCGCCGGTTGATCTTCAACCTGGTGTTCTTCGGTTTCCTGTTGCTGATCCTGCTGGCGATGGTTTTCGCCATGGCGCGCGGCGACGGCGGCAAGGCGCTGCGCGACCGCACCACGCTGCTGATCGCGCCGGAAGGCAAGCTGGTCGAGCAGTTCAGTGCCGACCCGGTCAGCCGCGCGCTGGCCAAGGCGATGAACGACAAGGGCGCGCAGGAGATCCAGTTGCGCGACCTGGTGCGCGCGATCGAGGCGGCCAAGACCGATCCCAAGATCGAGCGCGTTGCACTGCGCCTGGACAAGCTGCAGCCCAGCGGCTTCGCCTCGATGCGCGAGGTGGAGAAGGCGCTGCAGGACCTGCGCAGCTCCGGCAAGCAGATCGTTGCCTACAGCGACAACCTGAACCAGTGGCAGTACCTGCTGGCCGCGCAGGCCAACGAGGTCTACCTGGACCCGATGGGCTCGATGACCCTGGAAGGCCTGGGCCGCTACCGCCAGTATTTCCGCGAGGGCCTGCAGGACAAGCTCGGCGTGGACGTGCACCTGTTCAAGGTCGGCGAGTACAAGTCCGCCGCCGAGCCCTACGTGCTCGACGCGGCCTCGCCGGCGTCCAAGGAAGCCGACCTGTTCTGGATGAACGACGTGTGGCAGCGCTATGTGGCCGACATCGCCAAGGCGCGCAAGCTGGCGCCTGAGCAGATCAACGCCGGCATCGACACCATGCCCGAGGGCGTGGCCGCCGCCGGCGGCGACCTGGCCAAGTTCGCCCTGCAGCAGAAGCTGGTGGACGGCCTGAAGACCCGCGAGGACGTCGAGCAACTGCTGGCCAAGCGCGGCGTCGCCGACGACGATGCCGACACCGGCTATCGCAACGTCGACCTGGACGGCTACCTGCAGCAGCTGGACCTGCGCCGTTCGCCGGTGGATTCGCGGCCGCAGGTGGCGGTGGTGGTCGCCGCGGGCGAGATCAGCGGCGGCGAACAGCCGGCCGGCCGCATCGGCGGCGAGTCGACCGCGGCGCTGCTGCGCCAGGCGCGCGACGACGACGCGGTGAAGGCGGTGGTGCTGCGGGTGGATTCGCCCGGCGGCGAAGTGTTCGCCTCCGAGCAGATCCGCCGCGAGGTGGTGGCGCTGAAGGCCGCCGGCAAGCCGGTGGTGGTGTCGATGGGCGATCTGGCCGCGTCCGGCGGCTACTGGATCAGCATGAACGCCGATCGCATCTATGCCGACCCGTCGACCATCACCGGTTCGATCGGCATCTTCGGCATGATCCCCAACATCACCCGCACCCTGGACAAGATCGGCGTGCACACCGACGGCGTGGGCACCACCCGCTTCGCCGGCGCGTTCGACATGACCCGGCCGATGGATCCGGCGGTGGGCCAGCTGATCCAGTCGGTGATCAACAAGGGCTATGCCGACTTCACCGGCAAGGTCGCGCAGGCGCGCGGCAAGTCGGTCGAGGCCATCGACCAGGTGGCGCGCGGCCGCGTGTGGAGCGGTGCGCAGGCCAAGGAGCGCGGGCTGGTGGACGCGTTCGGCGGCTTCAAGGATGCGGTGGCCGATGCCGCCGCGCGCGCCAAGCTGGGCGGCCCGGACAAGTACCGGGTGCGCTACGTCGAGAAGCCGGCCACGCCGTTCGCGCAGTTCGTCAGCGGGTTCGCCGGCAGCCGTCTGGGCGTGTGGATGCTGAGCGACTCGGCGCTGGGCCACGCCCTGCTGGCGCGCAGCCTGCCGGAACTGGACACCCAGCTGCGCTTCGTCAAGGACGCGGCCGACACCCGTCCGGGCGCACCGGTGAAGGCGCTGGCCTACTGCTTCTGCGGTCTGTGAGCCGGCCCTGAGCCGGTGGCGGCGCGCCCGCGCGGGCGCGCCGCATGTGCCTGCAACGCCGGCCCCCGTGGCCGGCGTTGTTCATTGTGCGGTGGCGGCGTCGAGCGCGGCGTTCTGCGTGGCCGCGGCGCGGTCCAGCGTGGTCTGGGTCTGCTTGGCGCGGTCCAGCGGCTGGGCGATGGCGGCGCGCAACGCGCTGGCCTTCGGCGGCGGCGGCGCATCGGGCGGTTGCGGCGGCGCCGGCCTGCATGCGGCCAGCAGTGCGAGCAGCGGCAATGCCAACGTCATCCTGCGCAGTGGTGCGGACATGGCGGCGACCTCCTCGAGGGTGGAGGTATCATCCTACGCCTCTCACGTGAGCAGACAGGCACGCGCATGCAGCACCGTTGGCGGCTGGACGGACAGACCGCGCTGATCACCGGCGCCAGCGCCGGCATCGGCCTGGCGATCGCACGCGAACTGCTCGGGTTCGGCGCCGACCTGCTGCTGGTGGCGCGCGACCTCGATGCACTCGAGACCGCGCGCGACGAACTGCGCGACGCCTTCCCCGAGCGCGAGATCCTGGCACTGGCCGCCGACGTCGCCGACGACGAGGACCGCCGCGAGATCCTGGATTGGGTCGAGGACCATGCCGACGGCCTGCACCTGCTGATCAACAACGCCGGCGGCAACGTCAGCAAGGCCGCGGTGGACTACACCGAGGACGAATGGCGCGGCATCTTCGAGACCAACCTGTTCTCCGCGTTTGAACTGTCGCGCTACGCGCATCCGCTGCTGGCGCGGCATGCGGCCTCGGCGATCGTCAACGTCGGCAGCGTGTCCGGGCTGACCCACGTGCGCAGCGGCGCGCCCTACGGCATGACCAAGGCGGCGCTGCACCAGCTCACCCGCAACCTCGCCGCCGAATGGGCCGAGGACGGCATCCGGGTCAATGCGGTGGCGCCGTGGTACATCCGCACCCGCCGCACGTCAGGCCCGCTGTCGGACCCGGACTACTACGAGCAGGTGATCGAGCGCACGCCGATGCGCCGCATCGGCGAACCGGAGGAAGTGGCGGCGGCGGTCGGGTTCCTGTGCCTTCCGGCGGCCAGCTACGTCACTGGCGAATGCATCGCGGTGGACGGTGGGTTTTTGCGCTACGGGTTTTGACGGTTCGGTGGCTGCATGGCGGCGGCGTGTGCGCAGGGCTCCAGCCGAAGGCGTCTTGCGGTGCGTCCCGGGCGATACGGCGTCGGTACTGAAGTCCCTCCCACAAGGGCGCGCGCTCGCCGTGGTAGACCGGTTGCGGCGGTGAGTGCCAGGAAGTGGCGGCTGCGGTTTGGTTCCTGTGATTGCGCCTGCTACATCACCGCCGAATGCATCGCGGTGGACCGCGGTTTTGCGCTACGGGTTTTTAGCGCTGCAGGCTGTGGTGCAAGCGAGGCAACTGCGTGCAGCGGATTCCGTAGGAGCGGCTTCAGCCGCGACCGGGCGTTACCGGGAAAGCCCGGTCGCGGCTGAAGCCGCTCCTACGACGACAGGTGGACCACCACGCACGAGCACGATGGCTCACGGCGCAGCCGCTCCGGTGCGCTGCAGTTGCTGGCCTCGGTAACGCTCGGTCGCGGCTGAAGCCGCTCCTACGACGACAGGCGCACCACTACGCGCGAGCGCGGTGGGTCATGGCGCAGGCCGCTCCGGTGTGCTGCAGTTGCTGGCCTCGGTAACGCCCGGTCGCGGCTGAAGCCGCTCCTACGACGACAGGTGGACCACCACGCACGAGCGCGATGGGTCATGGCGCGGGCCGCTCCGATGCGCTGCAGTTGCTGGCCTCGGTGACGCCGGTCGCGGCTGAAGCCGCTCCTGCGACGACAGGCGCACCACCACGCGCGAGCGCGATGGGTCACGGCGGCCGCTCCGGTGCGCTGCACTTGCTGGCGTCGGGAACGCCCGGTCGCGGCTGAAGCCGCTCCTACGACGACAGGCGCACCACTACGCGCGAGCGCGATGGGTCACGGCGCAGGCCGCTCCGATGCGCTGCAGTTGCTGGCCTCGAGCAGGTGCATGCGGCGTTCGAACTCCGCATGCAGCGTCTCCGCATGCTCGGGCACGGCGAAGCGCCAGTGGGTTTCGGTGTCGGCCACGTAGTTCTTCCAGGTATCGCACAACTGCTCGGCGGGCAGCGGCTGGCACTGGTCGCGCAGCACCTCGCAGGCGCTGCCGCCGGCCTGGTTGGGTCCACCGTCCAGGTCCGTCGTGTGCAGCGGCACGCAACGCGGCGGCGGTTCGGCGACCTCACCGATGTAGGACGCCTGCTCGCGGGTGGTGCAGGTGTACAGCGGCGGGGGCGGTAGCTTTGGCGGTGGCGGTTGAGCTGCAGCAGCCGTGGTGTCGACCGGGGCCGCCGCGTCTGCAGGCGTGGCGGCGGTCGGTGTGCTTGCAGGGGACGACGATGGAACGGGCTCGGCTCCGAGCGTGGTCGGCAGTGCGGCGCTGCTCACGCCCTGCATGATCTTCTTCTGCTGGCGCATGCCCTTGGGGCAGGGCATGTTCTGGATGGTCAGGTTGTCCTGCGCATCGGTACAGCGATAGAACACCACCGGTTCGGCGCTCGCCGCGCCGGCGCAGGCCAGCCACGCAGCCAGGCAGAGCGCACGGCGCATCAGGTGCCGCCGCAGTCGCGCGCCAGGCGTGCATCGATGCCGCGCTGTTCGGTTTCCAGCGCACGGCGCTCGCTCTGCAGGGCGCTGTTGTAGCGACGGATCAACTCCCAGCGGCGGTCGCTCAGGCGCGCGCAGACCTCCTGCTCGGGCAGCGCCGTGCAGGTATCGCGGATCAGGGTGCTGCCGGCCGGCACGATCACCCCGGCGCCGGCGGCCACTCCCGGCGGCGGTGGCCCTGGCGGGTATGGACGGCCGGGCGGAGGCGGTCCCGGCGGGCCGGGCGAGCGGCCATCGGGGCCGCGCCCGGACGGCCGCGCGTACGGGCCCTCGGCATAGCCATAGGCCCACAGCGGCACCCAGCGCGGATTGCCGGCGTTGTCGTCGCTGGTGTAGCGCGTGCCTTCCGGGGTCACGCACTCGTACATCGGCTGCGCCGGCTGCACGGTGACGATGCGCAGTTCGCGCTGCGGCAGCGGCGCCGGGGAGGCCTCGCCGCGCGCCGGATCGGTGCTGATGGTGGTGGTCGGCCGCGGCGGCGGATCGCGTGGGCGCTGCATGTCCAGCACCTGCTGCCGGCGCGCGTTCTCGCAGGGCGCGTTCTGCAGGCTGACCGCACCGGAGGCGGAGATGCAGCGGTAGATGCGTACCGACGCGTTGCCGCCGTCGCTGCTGACCGTTTGCGTCTGTTGCGCCCAGCCGGCACCGATCCAGGGCGACAGGCTCAGCAGCAGCAAGGGGCGGAGAAGGCGGCGCATGCGCGCATCTTGCGCGCCTTGGCCGGCCAGGGAAAGGGCGTGCATGCGGGGATTCAGGACGCGATGGGCGCGGGTGCGCAGCAGGGTCTCGTAGCGCATCGGCATGCCGCGGCTCAGCCAGCGCGCTCCCTGCCGCACTCTCGCAGCGGCTGCACGGCGTTGCCGGCCTCGGCCAGAGCGCGCTCGTGCAGTGCGGGCGCGTTGCTCCGGCAATGCGAACTGCGCCCGACCCTCATCCGCCTCTGCGGGGCACCTTCCCGGAAAAGGGGGCCGTGGTCCCGAGAGGAGAAGGGAAGCGTGCAAGCCCCTCTCCCACCGGGAGAGGCGGTGGGGTGAGGGTGCGGCGCGCGAAACGCCCTCGTCGATCTGGCGATGCGAGCTGCGCCCGTACCCTCATCCGCCCCTGCGGGGCACCTTCCCCCGAAAAGGGGGCCATGGTCCCGAGGGGAGAAGGGAAGCGTGCAAGCCCCTCTCGCACCGGGAGAGGGGTTGGGGGTGAGGGTGCGGTGCGCGAAGCGCCCACGTGGCTCCATCGCCATTGCGCCAGGCGTTACTGCAACGGAGGCAAGGCGTGCCGTGGAAGCCAGGGCCTCAGGAGCGCAGGATCTCGCCGCTGGCGGCGTCGCGGATCGGGGTGGGTTGGGCCAGGCCGCCGGTGTCGCCGTCGAGCAGGCCGTCGAGGTCGTTCAGCACCAGCGGATCCAGTTCGCTGCGCTGCCGCGCCGGCGGCTCGCCACCGCGGTTGGCGCTGGTCGACACCAAGGCGCCGCCCCAGGCCCGGCACAGGGCGGCGACCAGCGGATGCGCGCTGATCCGCACCGCGATGCCCTGGTGCGCGCCGGTCACCCACGGCGGCGCATGCGCGGAGGCGGGCAGGATCCAGGTGTGCGGTCCCGGCCAACTGGCCAGCACCGCGGCCAGCCGGTCCGCCGGCAGCGCCGACAGGTCGAGCAGCGGGCGCAACGGATCCAGTTCGGCGGCGACCACGATCAGGCCCTTGTCCACCGGCCGCTGCTTGATCCGCAGCAGGCGGGTCACGGCGGTCTCGTCGTGCGGATCGCAGCCCAGGCCCCACACGGCTTCGGTGGGATAGGCGATCACGCCGCCCTGGCGCAGGACGGCGACGGCATGGCTCAGCGACAGGTCGGTCATGCGCGCATCATGCGGCACGTCCTCGTCTAAGGACAATGAGGGTCGGTGCGGGGCAGGGCCGGTCGGCGCAGGGCGCGCCGGGCCGGGCGATGCGTCGCGGCCGGTCCTGCAACCGGGGCAGGCAAGCGCCGCTGTGCAGCGGCGGGGCGTGCGTGGGCGCGCTGTCGCGCCGGATGTGCGCCAGCAAGATCGCGTCCGGCGATGGCGCAGGTGCAATGTGGCGAGCTGCGGCAGCGGTTCGCGGGTTACTGGCGCGGGCGCCCGGCGCTGGTGCTCCGTCGCGGCACCCCAGTAAGCGCCGCCGCGACCGCGGCAGCCCGGCAAGGGCGGCTCAGCCGCCTTTGGCCACGGTCTTCTTCGCCGCCTTCTTCACCGCTTTCTTGGCGGTCTTCTTCGCGGCCTTCTTGACCGCCTTCTTCGCCGCCGGCTTGGCCGCAGCGTCGGCCGCGGCCTTCTTCGCCGCGCTCTTCTTCGGCGCGGCTTCCTTCTTGGCCGCGGCCTTCTTGGCGCCGAAGCCCTTGCGCACCGGCTTGCCGGTTTCCTCCAGCAGCTTCTGCACTTCGTCCAGGCTCAGCGTGGCCGGCTCGCGATCCTTGGGGATCTTGCCGTTGAGCTTGCCGTCGCTGATGTACGGGCCGAAGCGGCCGTTGAGCACCTGGATGTCGCTGCCGGGGAATTCCTTGATGATGCGGTTGCGCGCGATCTCTTCCTTCTCCTCGATCAGGAACACCGCACGGGCCAGATCGATGGTGTAGGGATCGTCTTCCTTCTTCAGCGAGGCGTACACGCTGCCGCGCTTGGCGAACGGGCCGAAGCGGCCGATGCCGACGCTGACTTCCTCGCCCTTGTCCTGGCCGAGGCTGCGCGGCATCAGGAACAGCTCCAGCGCCTCCTCCAGGGTGATGGTGTGCATGCTCTGGCCGGGACGCAGCGAGGCGAACTTGGGCTTGTCCTCGGCGTCCTCGGCGGTGCTGCCGATCGCCGCGTACGGCCCGAAGCGGCCCAGGCGCACGCTCACCGGCTTGCCGGTCTTGGGATCGGTGCCGAGCTCGCGCGCACCGCTGGCTTCGGCACGGTCGACCGATTCCTTCTTGTCCTCGACCAGTTCCTTGAACGGTTCCCAGAAGCGCGACATCAACGGGATCCACTCCTCCTCGCCGCGCGAGACCGCGTCGAGCTCGTCCTCGAGCTTGGCGGTGAAGTCGTAGTCCACGTACTGGGTGAAATGGCTGGACAGGAACTTGGACACCGCACGGCCGACGTCGGACGGGCGGAAGCTGCGGCCTTCCATCTCCACGTACTTGCGGAACAGCAGGGTCTGGATGATCGAGGCGTAGGTCGAGGGGCGGCCGATGCCGTACTCTTCCAGCGCCTTCACCAGCGCCGCTTCGGTGTAGCGCGGCGGCGGCTGGGTGAAGTGCTGCTCGGCCAGGATGCGTTCCAGCGGCACGCGATCGCCGGGCTTCATCGCCGGCAGCTTGCGGCCTTCGTCCTCGTCCTCGGCGCTCTTGTTGTCCTTGCCTTCCTCGTACACGGCCAGGAAGCCGGGCACCACCACGGTGGTGCCGCTGGCGCGGAACACGTGCTCGCTGCCGGCCGACAGGTCCACGCTCACGGTGTTGAGCGTGGCCGGGATCATCTGGCAGGCCACCGCGCGCTTCCAGATCAGCTCGTACAGCTTGCGCTCGTCGTCGGTGAGGAAGCGGGCGACCTGGGCCGGGGTGCGCAGCGCCGAGGTCGGACGCACGGCTTCGTGCGCTTCCTGGGCGTTCTTGGACTTGGTCTGGTAGGTGTTGGGCTGGTCCGGCAGCGAGGCGATGCCGTAGTCGCGCGCGATCACGTCGCGGATCTCGGCCAGCGCGTCCTGCGACAGGTTGACCGAGTCGGTACGCATGTACGAGATCAGGCCGACCGTGCCCTCGTCGCCGATTGCCACGCCTTCGTACAGCTTCTGCGCCACCTGCATGGTCTTGCGGGTGGTGAAGCCGAGTTTGCGCGAGGCTTCCTGCTGCAGGGTGGAGGTGGTGAACGGCGGCGCCGGGCGGCGCTTGCGCTCCTTGCTGGCGACGTCGGTGACGTGCAGCGCGCCCTGCGCGGCCTGCTGGATGCGCAGGCGGGCGGCCTCGGCGGTATCGCCGTCGGTGATGGTGAACTGCTCGAACTTCTGCCCGTCGAGCTTGATCAGCTTGGCGTTGAAGTGCTGCGAGGGATGCGCGCAGTCGGCGGCGATGGACCAGTACTCGCGGGCGACGAAGGCCTCGATCTCCTCCTCGCGCTCGACGATCATGCGCAGCGCCGGCGACTGCACGCGGCCGGCGGACAGGCCGCGCTGGACCTTGCGCCACAGCACCGGCGACAGGTTGAAACCGACCAGGTAGTCCAGCGCGCGGCGCGCCTGCTGCGCATCGACCAGGTCGCCGGCGATCTGCCGCGGCTGCGCCATCGCTTCCTTGATCGCGCGCGGGGTGATCTCGGTGAACACCACCCGGTGCAGCGGCTTGCCCTTGAGCAGACCGCGCTCCTGCAGGATCTCGGCGATGTGCCAGCTGATCGCTTCGCCCTCGCGGTCCGGGTCGGTCGCCAGGTAGATGTCTTCGGCCGCCTTGGCGGCCTTGGCGATGGCCTCCACGTGCTTCTCGTTCTTGTCGATCAGCGCGTAGCGCATCGCGAAGCCGTCGTCCGGATCCACCGCGCCTTCCTTCGGGATCAGGTCGCGCACGTGCCCATACGAGGCCAGGACGTGGAAATCCTTGCCGAGGTATTTGTTGATCGTCTTGGCCTTGGCGGGCGATTCGACGATGAGCAGGTGCTTGGACATGGCGGGTCGGGCTTCGATGGGCGTGGGCGGACGCCCTGGGGGCGGTAGGGTGGCGCAATTGCTCCGGTTAGTGAAGCGTTGCGGTCTCGCAGAGAAGCCGACGCCCGGGACGGAACCCCCGGGCGTTCAGCTACGGCGCTTATTTATTAGTGGGCATGTCCGGCGCCCGCTGTCAAGCCGGCGCCGGTCGGCCGGGCCGCCGGGCAGGTGGCAACACGGCTCCGGAGCCTGCCGGACTCAGTGCCAGCCGCCCTTGGCGGCCATGCCGATCGCCAGCGCCACCAGCAGCACCACGCCCGCCATCAGCAGGCCGAACAGCGACAGGATCACCACGGTGACGGTGCCGAGCTTGCGCTGCTGCCATTCCGGATGGTCGGTGTAGGCCCACTTGTCCACCACCAGGGTGTCGCAGAGCATGTCGTGCAGGGCCTGCTTGCGCTCGGTGAAGGCCGCCATCAGCAGGCCGATGCCCAGGGTCAGGCTGCTCAGCATGAAGCCGAAGTAGCGGCCCACGCCGCGGGCCACGGTGATGCGGCTGCCATCGGTGCGCACCACCTTGATGCCGACCGCCATCTTGCCCAGCGTGGCCTGCTTGGTGGAGGCGTGGAACAGGCCGTAGTACAGCGCCGAGATCGCGATCGGCATCAGGTACATCAGCAGCAGCATGACGATGCCGGCGGCGGAGGTGAAGTTGGGCTGGTTGCCGACGCCACTGACCCCCATGAAACCGAGCAGCACCACGAACTGGATCACATTGGCGACCATGCCGACCAGGAACGCGTCGATCAGGTAGGCGGCCACGCGCTTCCAGAAACCGGCCTGTACCACCTCGCCGCCGCCGACCACCCGCGCACCGCCGTCGAGCACGGCGCTGGGGGCCGCGTAGGGCGATGCGACTGCGGGGGGCGCGGGTGAGGCCCAGGCGTCGGGCACGGCCGGGGTCGGAGCGGGGGGCGGCACTTCTCCGCCGACCTCCATCGGTGCCAGCGCGGGAGCCGGAGGTGGCGCCTGGGCCAGGCCGAGCTCGTCGACGAACTCGGCCAGGGTGCGCCATTCGCTCAGGCCCTCGCGCCAGACCAGGGTGGACAGCCCGATCTCGCTGCGCTGGAAGCGCTGTTGCAGGTCGGCGGCCGCCAGCGGGCCATGGCGCTGCTGCGCCGCATCGGCGTAGTACCACTCAGTCATTCTGTTCCCCGGGAGTTGCAGTCGAAAACGGTACGCCGGTCAGCCGCCGCGGCAGTGGACCGGCAGGACGCGATCGTCCAGGTCGGAACTGCAGTTCCAGGCGGACGTGCGCTCATCGTAGTCCAGCCACAGCGCTTTGCCATCCAGGCGCTTTTGGTCGGGCAAGCGCAGCGTGGCTTCCAGGCCGCAGTGGCCATTGTCGAAGCGGCCGACCCGCACCTGCGCGATGGCGTCGCCGGCATAGCTTTGCGGGGTACCGAAGCCGGTGTCGCCGTTGACCGCGCAACGGTGCTCCTGCGCGGCGAAGGCGGCGACCTGGTCTTTCAGCGGCGCCAGCGTGCCGAGCGCCTGCGCGACCTTCGCACGTGCGAGATAGTCCTGGTAGGCGGGCAGGGCGATCGCGGCCGCGATGCCCAGGAACGCCACCAGCATCACGCCGCCGACGGCGCCGATGATGGCCATGATCGCGCAGCCGGACAGGCCACTGCGTGGCGCGGCAGCGGCAGCGGGACCCGCGGGGTGGGCGGCATGGAGCGGTGGCGGCAACGGCGGCGGGGTGGGCGCGTCGGGCAGGCCCAGCTCGGCGGCGAGCGCGTGCAGCGGCCGCCACTCCGCCAGGCCCTCGCGCCAGACCAGGGTCTCGCGCTGCAGGCGGCCGTCGTGCAGGCGTTCCAGCAGGGTCGAGGCCGGCAACGGGCCGTGCCGCTCGCGTGCGGCGTCGACGTAGTACCAGAGCGCGGGGGAGGAAGTGTCTTCGTGCATCCGTGCGCGACCGTCAGCGGCTCAGTGGACCGGCTCCGGCTCGTCGACGAACATCTGCGTTTCCATCCACGCGTACGCCGCCTCGGCACCGGGCTGGTTGAACAGCACCATCAGCACCACCCACTTCAGGTCGTCCAGGTCCAGCTCGTCCTGGTCCAGGGCCATGGCCCGGTCCAGCACCAGCTCGCGCTGGTCGCTGTCGAGAATGCCGTGCTGTTCCAGGAACAGCAGGAAGCCGCGGCATTCCACGTCGAGCTTGTCCAGTTCCGGACCGTGGTAGATGCGGATCGGGCCATCGATGCGCGGCTGCGCCACGGCCGGGCGCTGGTCGGCCAGGGCGTCGAGCCAGTCGAACGCCTTGCTGATCTCGGTGGGGCTGAAGCCGGCCTGGATCAGGCCATTCTGGAGGGAGTCGCGATCGCGGACCGGGTCCGCGTCTTCGCTGAAATAGTGTTCGAACAGGTACAGCAGGACATCCAGAATGCTCTCTTTCATTGCCCCTCGGCCTGCGTCGCGAGACGCTGTGGAGGTGAAGAAACTAGGGTTTGCGGGTGTAACGACCGCGTTCGACCGCCACGTAGCCATCCAGTTCCATGGCCAGCAGCATGGAGGACGCCGCTGCGGCCGTCAATCCGCTGCGTGCGATGAGTGAATCCATACAGATGGGGTCGTGGCCCAGCGCCTGCCACAAGCGCTGGTAGTCGGGATGGAGGAAGACCGGCGTGGCGCCGCGCGCGGTGCTGGTTCCCTGTGTGGGGGCGTTCAGGCGTCCGCGCAAGGCGTCGGCGAGTTCGGCGGCCAGCGGCGCGACGCCGGCCAACACCTCCTCGGCGCTCTCCACCAGCCCGGCGCCGTCGCGGATCAGCCGATGGCAGCCGCGCGCCAGCGGGTTGTGGATCGAGCCGGGCAGGGCGAACACCTCGCGCCCGGCCTCGGCGGCCAGCCGCGCGGTGATCAGCGCGCCGGAGCGGGTGGCGGCTTCGATCACCAGGGTCGCCAGGCTCAGCCCGGCGATGATCCGGTTGCGCGCCGGGAAGTGGCCCGCCCGCGCCGGCGTGCCGGGCGGATGCTCGCTGACCACCGCGCCGCGTGCGGCGATCTGGCTGCGCAGGGCGGCGTGCTGGCGCGGATAGGCCAGGTCCGCGCCGGTGCCGACCACCGCCACGGTCAGCCCGTCCGCGCGCGACAGTGCGGCCCGGTGCGCGGCGGCATCGACGCCGCTGGCCATGCCGCTGGTGACCGCGAAGCCGGCGGCGGCCAGGGCCAGGGCGAAGCCGTAGGCGTTGTCGCGGCCGCCGGCGCTGGGCGCGCGACTGCCGACCACCGCCACGGCCGGGTGCCACAGCGCCGTCGGGTCGCCGTCCACATACAGCGCCAGGGGCGGGTTGGGTGTGCGTCGCAGCAGGGCGGGGTAGTCGGCATCGTGGCAGCCGAGCAGGTGCCGGCCTGGCTGCGCCAGCCAGCGTTCGGCGGTATCCAGCGCGGCGCGGTCGGGCCGCTGCAGCGCGGCGATCTGCGCCGCGTCCAGGCCGGCCGCATGCCAGCCGGCGGGACCGGCGGCCAGCGCCGCGGCCGGGCTGCCCTGCTGCTCCAGCAGTTGCCGGCGCGGGGCGCTGGCGCCGCCGGCCAGCGACAGGACCAGCAGGGCTGGGTCGGCGGGGGCGTCGATGGGAGCGGTGACAGGCGGGGACATGCGCCCAGGCTAGGCCGCAAACGCAGACGGCGCCCTCGGGCGCCGTCTGCAATCGCTGTAGGGGGATGCCCCGGCGGCGGGTCAGCGTGCGTCGGGGTGCTTGACGTCGTAGCCGATGCGGGTCGGCTTGATGCCGTCCATCACCAGTGCGTAGCTGACCTTGTCGAAGGTGCGGAACACCATCGCGTGCGCGGCGTACTCGTCCGGCAGCGCCACGGTGGTGCCGCTGCCGCCGGTGAAGCCGTCGTCGGCGCGCGAGGTGTTGGGGTGGCGCACGCGGTCGTTGACCCGGGTGCCATGCCGCCACAGCGACACCACGGTGCCGTTGTCGATGCCTTCGCGGCGGCCGCCGGAAATGGCGATCACGTCGCGCGGGCCGGCCGCGCTGAACGCGTCGGCCACCGCCAGCACCCGCAGGCCGGCGGCCAGTGCCTGCTCGGACGGCGGATGCGGCACGAACTGCAGGTCGTAGGGCTGCGCCTCGACCGGGATCAGGCGGTCGCCGGCGCGCACTTCGCGGGCGTTGTCCTGCAGCAGCAGGGCGGTGGCCTGGCGGCCATCGGCGGACACCCGCGCAACGGTGCCGATGTTGACCTGGGCCAGTTCGTAGCCGAGGGTCTCGCGGCGCTTGTCCGGCGGCACGAAGGTCTGCCACAGGTTGCCGCTGCCGGGAATGCTGCGGCCTTCGGCGTTGAGGTTGTCGCTGAGCTTGGGCAGCAGGTAGCGCACGGTCGGGCGGACCACGGCGTAGCGCTGCCCGGCCTGGGCCTGGCCGAGGCCGACCGCGTAGACCAGTTGCCCGTCGGTGGCGCGCAGCCGGTTGTCTTCGGTGCCGACCACGTAGGGCAGGTTGTCGATGCGGTCGACCACGCGCAGGTTCTTCAGGAACGGCTCCACCTGCGCCAGCGGGATCGCGTCGATCGGCGCGTCCTGGCGCGGGCCCGGCTTGACCTCGGCATGCGCCACCCGGTCCAGGTAGGCCAGGCTGAGCACGTCGCCGGGATAGATCAGGTGCGGGTTGTGCACCTGCGGATTGGCCTGCCAGATCTCCGGCCACAGCCAGGGCTTGCCGAGGAAACGCCCGGCGATGTCCCACAGGGTGTCGCCCTTGCGCACCACGTAGGTGTCGGGGTGTTCGGCGGCCATGCTGGCGGAAGCAGCATAGGTCGCCACGGTGAGCATCGCCACGGCGACGACCGTGCGGAGTCGATTGAACATGAGCGCGGAGCCTGATTCCCCAACAGGTTGGCGCACTATAGTGCAGAACCCTGGTGCGGGCGCAAGCGCCGGGCGCAGAAACGGGTAGAATCCGCAGGTCTTGCCGAATCGTCCGGCGCCCCCATCTTGGGTACCGCTATGGCCCTGCTCCCCATTCTCGAATTCCCCGACCCGCGCCTGCGCACCAAGGCGGTGCCGGTCGATGCCGCCGAAGTCACCTCCGCGCCCTTCCAGCGCCTGCTCGACGACATGTTCGAGACCATGTACGACGCGCCCGGCATCGGCCTGGCCGCCAGCCAGGTGGACGTGCACAAGCGCTTCATGGTCATCGACGTCAGCGAGGAGAAGAACGCCCCGCAGGTGTTCATCAACCCGCAGATCGTGCAGCGCGACGGCGAACAGGTGTACCAGGAGGGCTGTCTCTCGGTCCCCGGCATCTACGCCGACGTGACCCGCGCCGACGCCATCACCGTGCGCTACCTGGACCGCCAGGGCCAGCCGCAGGAACTGAGCACCGACGGCCTGCTGGCGGTGTGCGTGCAGCACGAGATGGACCACCTCGACGGCAAGCTGTTCGTCGACTACCTGTCCCCGCTCAAGCGCGAAATGGTGCGCAAGAAGCTGGCCAAGGCGCGCAAGCACGTGGCCTGACGGCCGGGATTCGGCAGCCGGGATCGGGGATTCGCAAGCGCGTATCGGATTCCCATCCGGTCGCCGAACTCCCGCCTTTGGGAATCCCCAATCCCCAATCCCGAATCCCGCCCAATGAAAATCGTCTTCGCCGGTACGCCGGACTTCGCCGTGCCGTCGTTGCGCGCGGCTGCGCAGCGCCATGAAGTGGTCGCGGTCTACACCCAGCCGGACCGCCCGGCCGGGCGTGGCCGCGGGCTGACCCCGTCGCCGGTCAAGCTGGAGGCGGTGGCGCGCGGCATCCCGGTGCTGCAGCCGCAGACGTTGCGCTCGCCTGAGACGCTGCAGGCGCTGCGCGCGCTGCAGCCGGACCTGATCGTGGTGGTGGCCTACGGGCTGATCCTGCCCAAGGCGGTGCTGGCGATCCCGACCCATGGCTGCTGGAACGTGCACGCCTCGCTGCTGCCGCGCTGGCGCGGCGCCGCGCCGATCCAGCGCGCGATCGAGGCCGGCGACAGCGAGACCGGGGTGTGCCTGATGCAGATGGAAGCGGGGCTGGACACCGGCCCGGTGCTGCTGTCGCAGCGCACGCCGATCGGCGCCGACGAGACCGGCGGGCAGCTGCACGATCGCCTGGCCGCGCTCGGCGCGCAGGTGCTGGCCGACGGTCTGGGCCTGCTGCGTGCCGGTCTGCGTCCGGTGGCGCAGCCGCAGCCAGAGGCCGGCGTCACCTATGCGCAAAAGCTGGACAAGGCGCAGGCGCGGCTGGACTGGCAGCAGCCGGCGGCGCAGCTGGCGCGGCAGGTGCGTGCCTTCGATCCGTGGCCGGTCGCCGAGGCGATGCTGGCCGGCGAGCGGGTGCGGGTGCGCGGTGCGATCGCGCTGGACCTGGCCCACGGGCAGCCGCCAGGCACGGTGCTGACCGCGTCCAAGCAGGGCATCGACATCGCCTGCGGCCAGGGCGCGCTGCGCCTGCGCGTGCTGCAGCGCGAGGGCGGCAAGGCGATCACCGCCGCCGACTACCTCAATGCACGGCGCGACCTGCCGGTCCTGGCGTAAGGCGCCGGGCATGCCTGCGTACGCCGCGTTGGGCCTGGCAGGCGCCGCCGTGCGCGCGTCCTCGCTGAGGCATGGGCGCGCCATCCGCACGCGCCACCGCAGCGCGGCATGCGCGCGAACAGATGACACGTCCTGGAGCGCGTGCCGATGACCGCGACGCCTGCCGCCGCGTGGCCGCCGGGCGTGGCCCCGCGGGTGCTCGCCGCCCGCGTGCTGACGGCGGTGATCGACCGCGGCCGCTCGCTCAAGGCCGAACTGGCCACCGCGCTGCCGACATTGCCGGATCCGCGCGACCGCGCGCTGGTGGAGGCGATCTGCTTCGCCGTGCTGCGCCGCCGCCCGGCCTACGAGGCGGCGCTGCGGATGTGGTTGCAGAAGCAGTTGCCGCAGCGCGACGCCGAACTGCGCGGCCTGCTGCTGGCCGGCTTCGCCCAGCTCGATGCGCTGGGCCTGGCGCCGCACGCGGCGCTGTCGGCAACCGTCGAAGCGACGCGCGCGCTGGATCGGCCGCGCCAGGCCGGGTTGGTCAACGCATTGCTGCGGCGCGCGCTGCGCGACGGGCTGCCGGCGGTGGCTGCCGACGCGGGCTGGCCGCTGTGGCTGCGCGATGCGCTGCGCGCCGACTGGCCGCAGCAGGCCGAGGCGATCTTCGCCGCCAGCCAGCAGCCGGCGCCGCTGTGGCTGCGGGTCAACCGCCAACGCGGCACCCGCGACGCCTACCTGCAGGAACTGGCCGCGGCCGGCATCGCCGCGCAGGCGTCGCCGCTGCTGGCCGATGCGATCCGCCTGGAAACGCCGATGGCGGTGGGTGGCTTGCCGGGCTTCGCCGACGGGCGCGTGTCGGTGCAGGACGGCGCGGCGCAGCAGGTCGCCGACGTGCTGGCGCCGGCGCCGGGCGCGCGCGTGCTCGACGCCTGCGCGGCACCGGGCGGCAAGTCCGCGCACCTGCTTGAACGCGATCCCAGTCTGCGCCTGACCGCACTGGACGTGGATGCGCGGCGGCTGGCGCGGGTCGGCGAGACCTTTGTGCGCACCGGCGCCGGTGCGCAGGCGCAATTGCAGGTCGCCGACGCGGCGCAGCCGCAGGACTGGTGGGACGGCGAGCCGTTCGACGCGGTGCTGCTCGACGCGCCGTGTTCGGCCACCGGCATCGTGCGCCGCCAGCCGGACGTGCTGCTGCATCGCCGGCGCGAGGACGTGATCGCGCTGCAGGCGCTGCAGGCGCGCCTGCTCGACGCCGCCTGGCAGGTGCTGCGGCCGGGCGGGGTGCTGGTCTACGCCACCTGCTCAGTGTTGCAGGACGAGAACGCGCGGCAGGTGCAGGCCTTGCTGGCGCGGCAGCAAGGCGCGGCGCTGGAGGATCCGGGCGCGGCCTGCGGGCATGCCTCCGGTGGCGGGCGCCAGCGCTTCCCCGGCGAACAGGATTGCGACGGCTTCTACTACGCACGGTTCCGCAAGACGGCGTGAACCGGCCCCGGTATCATCGCGTCCCATGCTGAAGACCCGCGCGTCCCGAGAGTTCTGGTTGTTGGCCGTCCTGGCGGTGCTGGTGCTCGGCGCCGGCCTGGGCCTGCGCGATCCGCATCCGGCCGACGAGCCGCGCTTCGCGCTGGTCGCCAAGCAGATGGTGGAGAGCGGCAACTGGCTGTTCCCGCACCGCGGCACCGAGCTGTACTCGGACAAGCCGCCGATGCTGATGTGGCTGCAGGCCAGCTTCTACACGCTGTTCGGCAACTGGCGGGTGGCGTTCCTGCTGCCGTCGCTGCTGGCCGGGCTGGGCACGCTGGCCTGCGTCTACGATCTCGGCCGGCGCCTGTGGACGCGCCGCGTCGGCATGTACGCGGCCTACGCGCTGCTGTTCGCCTTCCACTTCACCTACCAGGCGAAGAAGGCACAGATCGATCCGCTGGTGGTGTTCTTCATCACCCTGGCCAACTACGCGCTGCTGCGCCACCTGTTGCGCGGGCCGGACTGGCGTTTGTGGGCGCTGGGCTGGTTCGCCGCGGGCCTGGGCACCATCACCAAGGGCGTGGGCGTGCTGGCGCTGCTGATGCTGCTGCCGGCCGCGGCGGCGTCGCTGGCGCACTGGCGCGGGGTCCGGGTCGGCCTGCGCGATCCGCGCTTCTGGCTGGGGCCGCTGGCGTTCCTGGCGGCGGTGTCGATCTGGCTGGTGCCGATGGTGACCACCGCGCTGTCGAGCAATGCGCCCGAGTACCGCGCCTACCTCAACGACATCCTGTTCCGGCAGACCGCCGGGCGCTACGCCAAGTCCTGGGACCACGCGCACGGGCCGCTGTACTTCTTCGGGGTGATGCCGAGCATGTGGCTGCCGGTGCTGCTGGCGCTGCCGTGGGCGATCCCCGCCTGGGCGCGGCGCCTGCGCCGGCGCGACGCGCGCTACCTGCTGCCGCTGGCCTGGTGGGCGCTGGTGGTGCTGTTCTTCTCGATCCCGACCGGCAAGCGCGATGTCTACATCCTGCCGGCGCTGCCGATGCTGTGCCTGGCGATGGGGCCGCTGATCCCCGGGCTGTTGCGCAAGCCCGGGGTCAAGCGCCTGCTGCTGGCGTTCACCGCGCTGCTGACGCTGGCGTTGGGCGGCGTCGGCGCGGCGATCCTGCTGGGACACGGCTTCCGCGCGAAGATGATGGAAGACCGCGGCATCGACCTGGCCACGGTGCAGGTGCTGGCCTGGATCCTGCTGGCGATCGGCCTGTGGGGCGTGGCCAGCCTGGCCGCCTTCGCACGGCGCCGCCCGGAACTGGCGACGGTCTCGACCCTGACCATGGTCTGGGCGATGGCCGGCTTGCTGGTGTACCCGCTGATCAACCTGTCCAGCTCCGCGCGCGGGGTGATGGAGTCGGTCGGGCGCCGCATCGGCCCGGATGCCGAACTCGGTCTGGTCGCCTGGAAGGAACAGAACCTGTTGATGGCCGACCGCCCGGCGACGACCTTCGGCTTCGTGGTGCCCTGGGACGAGCAACTGCGCCGCGGCATCGCCTGGCAGGCGCAGGCGCCGCAGCGGCGCTGGCTGTTGGTGCAGGAGGCAGCGATGCTGGGCTGCGTCGACCGCAGCGCCAGCATCCTGGCCGGCGTGTCCAACCGGCGCGACTGGTGGCTGGTCCCGGCCAGCGCCGTGCACGGCCACTGCGTGGTCACCCAGGACGACCGCGACCGCCTGCGCGAGCAGGACAAGGACCGCTTCGAATGAGCCGCAGCCGCGCGTTGCGGCAGCGTACCGCGGGTGCCGCTGGCGACCCGCGTGCCGCGCGGGCCGGGAGGCGCGCGTGCCGCCGCGCCTGATCCGGGTCATCAGCCGCGACAACGGCGGCGGCCTCAGCCGCGACCTGCAGGTGGTCGCCGACCTGCTGCGCGAGACCGGCCGCTATCGTGTCGAGGTGCTGGGCTTCGGCACCGTGCGCATCGCCAACCGCCTGCGCGAACTGCGCCTGTTCCTGCGCAGCCTGCTGTTCGGGCGCGCCGACCTGCAGATCTTCCTGGAGCGGGTGTATCCGCGTTGCCTCGGCGGCGGCCTGCGCAATGCGCTGATCCCCAATCCCGAGTGGTTCCGGCACAAGTGGCTGCGCTGCCTGCCGCGCTTCGCGCAGGTGCTGTGCAAGACCCGCCAGGCCGAACAGCGGTTTTCCACGATGGCGCCCACCGCCTTCATCGGCTTTTGCAGCGACGATTGCTACCGTCCCGAGGTGCCGCGCGAACGCGCCTGCCTGCACGTGGCCGGGCGCAGTTCGGCCAAGGGTACGGCACTGCTGCTGCAGACCTGGGCGCGGCACCCCGAGTGGCCACGGCTGACCGTGGTGCAGAGCGCGAAGAAGTCCCACCCGATCGAGGCCGAGAACATCGACTACCTGACCGGCTACCTGGACCAGCAGGAACTGCGGCGGCTGCAGAACGCGCACCGCTTCCACCTGTGCCCGTCCGAGGTGGAGGGTTTCGGCCACTACATCATGGAGGCGCTGAGCGTCGGTGCGGTGGTGATCACCACCAACGGCGCGCCGATGAACGAGCTGGTCAGCGCCGAGCGCGGCGTGCTGATCGACCCGGTCGGCGAGGGTCCGGACAACTTCGGCGTGCGCTACCGGATCGAGGCCGCCGGCCTGGAGCGGGCGATGGCGCAGGCGCTGGCGCTGTCGCCGATGCAATGCGACGCGCTGGGCACGGCCGCGCGCGGGTTCTTCGAGGCGCGCCGGCGCGAGTTCGGCGAGCGTCTGCGTGCGGCCGTGGCCGACCTGCTCGGGGACGCGCCGCCGCCCGCCGTTCCGGCCAGCCGCGGCGCCGATCGCGAACAGGTCAGGCCGGGTTAGGGAAGCGCCCCGGATCATCGCCGACCACCCACCCCCACGGCCTTCCCTCCTTGATGTCCCAGCCCATCGCGCCACGCCATGCCGTTTCCGCGTCCTCCCGCCAGGCCCTGGCCGAGCGCGGCGCGGCGCTCGCGCTGCTGTGCCTGCCGGCGCTGGTGATCAGCATGCCCAGCGGTCTGCTGCCGTTCGGCCTGCTGCTGCTGGTGACCAGCCTGCTGGCACTGCCGCAGTTGCGCCAGGCGGTGGCGCCGATGCAACCGTCGCTGCGCTGGCTGTGGATCCTGGCGCTGCTGGTGATCGGGTTGTCGCTGTGTTCGGTGCTGTACTTCGGCCAGCCGCTGAAGGACATCGACAACCGGACCCGCTTCCTGGTGCTGCCGTGGGCGGCACTGTGGACCTATGCGCTGCGGCCGCCGCAGCGCCTGCTGTGGTGGGGCGCGCTGCTCGGCATCCTCGCCGCGCTGGTGCTGGCCAGCGTGCAGGTGCTGCAGGGCCAGCCGCGCGCCGAAGGCTGGACCAATGCCATCGTCCTGGCCGACGTGGTGCTGATGCTGATGGTGCTGGCGGTGTTCTGCCGGCCGCGCGGCCAGTGGCCGTGGGCCGTGGCCGCGGTGGTGGCCGGCGGCATCGTCATCCTGCTCAGCGGCAGCCGCGGCGTGTGGCTGGGCGTGCTGCTGCTGCTGGTGGTCAGCGCCCTGTGCCTGCGCTGGCGCGACAGCGCGACGCGGCTGATGATCCTGGGCGCGTGCACCGCGCTGGCGGCGGTGCTGGTGCTGAGCGTGCCGGCATTGACCAAGCAGACCCGCCTGGCCGAGCTGCATCACGACGTGCAGCGCTACGAGCGCGGCGACAGCGATTCGTCGGCCGGTGCGCGCATCGAGCGCCTGCAGGTGGCGGCGGCGACCTTCGTCGAACACCCTGTGGTCGGGGTCGGGGTGGGCCGCTTCGACAACGCCATGCTGCGCCTGCCGGATTGCAGAAAGGGCTTCGTCGAGCGATGCCACCTGGGCCACGCGCACAACGACCTGGCCGAGTGGAGCGCGACCCAGGGCCTGCCCGGCACCGTGTTGATCCTGCTGGTGTACGGCGTGCCGCTGTGGCTGCTGCTGCGCCTGTACCGGCGCCGGCCGCAACCGCATTTCCATGGCGCGGCGGCGGCCGGGATCATGGTGGTGGCCGCCTACATCCTGTGCGGCATGACCCAGTCGATGTTCGCGCACCAGGTCAGCACCGGTTTCTATGTCTCGTTGGTGGGCGTGCTGATCGGCCTGGCCGCGCGCGAGGCGGAGCCGGCACCGGGCGCTGAAGGCGCCGCGCGAAGCCGGTAGACTGCCGGTCCCGCATCGCCGGGCGGCGCGGCGCCTGGCGCCGGCCGCCGGCACCGCGCCTGACTTCCGGATACCGCGCGCCATGGCCGACGCTGCCGCCGCCACCCTGCCGCTGAGCCTGGTGGTGATGACCTACAACGAGGCCGCCAACATCGCGCGCTGCCTGGACAGCGTGCCGTTCGCCGCCGACAAGCTGGTGGTGGACTGCGGCAGCACCGACGACACCGTGGCGATCGCCCGCGCGCACGGCGCGCGCGTGGTCGAGCAGGCCTGGCTGGGCTTCGGCCCGCAGCGCAACTTCGCCTCCACCCAGGCCGCGCACGACTGGATCCTGGTGCTGGACGCGGACGAATTCCTGTCCGACGCGCTGCGCGCCGAGTGCCTGGCGCGGCTGCCGCAGCTGATCGCCGAGGATCGCGTGGACGCGGTGTGGCTGCGCCGCAGCACCTGGTACATGGGCGCGCCGATGCGCTGGTACAAACCCATGGTCGGCGAGCGCCTGGCGCGGCTGTACCACCGCGGCCGCGCGCGCTGGAGCGATGCGCGGGTGCACGAGTCGCTGCGCTTCGACGGCGCCAGCGCCGCGTTCGCGCCGCCGTTCAACCACCTGCACAACCCGACTCTGGTGCACAAGCAGCTCAAGGTGCTGCGCTACGCCGAACTCAAGGCGCTCGGCTGGCGCGACAAGCGCAAGCCGGTGAGAATGTGGCAGAGCCCGTTCGTGTTCGCCGGCGCCTTCCTCAAGGACTATCTGCTGCGGCTGGCGTTCCTCGACGGTTGGCGCGGCTTCGTGGTGGCGCAGACCGCGGCCAGCTATGCGCTGTACAAGCGCATGCGCTACTACGAGATGCAGGTCAACCCGGCCTCGGTGGAGCAGGCGCGGGCGCAACTGCAACGGCACGATCTGGAGCACTGATGAGCAAGCACTATCTGCTGTACGGATCCGAGCGCTACGCGCTGGCGATCCTGCGCCCGCTGCAGGCGGCGATCCGCGCGCGCGGCGACGAGGCGGCATGGTTCTTCGACGGCCCCGGCGCCGAGGACCTGACCGCCGACGAGCGCCACCTGGCGACGGTGGAAGAGGTGCTGGCGTGGAATCCGTACGCGGTGATCACCTCCAGCAACGCGGTGCCGCATTTCTTCCCCGGGGTGAAGGTCGAGACCTTCCACGGCTTCGACGCCGGCAAGCCGCGGCACATCTACGTGCGCGGTTTCTTCGACCTGTACTGCACCACCGGTCCGCGCGACACCGCGGCGTTCGGCGCACTGGCGCGCAAGCTCGGCCACTTCGCGGTCAAGGAGACCGGCTTCCCCAAGATCGACCCGTTCATGCGCGAGATCGGCGCGGAGCTGGCGCCGGTGCGGCAGCCGCCGGTGATCCTGTACCACTCCACGTTCTCGCCGTCGTGGAGCGCGGCCGGCATCCTCTACGACGAGGTGGCGCGGCTCTCGCGCAGCGGCGAATGGCGCTGGATCGTCACCTTCCATCCGAAGATGGACCCGGCGATGGTCGCGCGCTACCGCGCGCTGGAGAGCGAGTACCTGCACTTCGCCGACAACGACAACATCCTGGAGCTGTTCCCGCAGGTGGACATGATGTGCTCGGACACCTCGTCCGCGCTCAACGAATTCCTGCTCACCTACAAGTCGGTGGTGACGTTCAAGAACCGGCGTCCGGGGCCGCAGCTGATCGACATCGACGATCCGGCGCAGTTCGAGCCGGCGATCCGCCGCGCGCTGCAGCGGCCGCCGGAGCTGATGGCGGCGATCCGCGAATTCGCCGATGGCCTGCATCCCTACCGCGACGGCCAGTCCAGCGAGCGCGTATTGCGTGCGATCGACGATTTCGTCGCCGAGGGTGCGCACAATCCGCGGCGCAAGCCGCTGAACCTGTGGCGCAAGCTGAAGATCCGCCGCCGCATCGGCTACTGGGGCCGCGGCGCGCGCCGCTGACGCGCCGCATCGCGGCGCGTGCTCACCAGCGCAGCCGCCGCTGCGCCAGCGCGTCGCCCAGTTGTCGGTACAGCGCCCGTGCCTGCGCGTCCGGCAGCAGCCGCATGCGCAGCGGCGGTTCGCCGTGGCGGGCGCCGGCGGTGTCCAGCGACAGCGTCGCGGTGCCGCACCAGCGGTCCAGCGGCGAACGGCTCAGGTGCAGCGCCTGCAGCTTGTCCAGTTCGGCCAGCCGCCACCAGCGCCGCCACCAGCCACCGCGGACCGCCACGTAGCGCGCATCCAGCGCGTAGCCCATGCGCTGCGCCTGCCGCCAGGACTTGAACGCCGACCACGGCAGCCACAACAGGCCCAGCGCGGCCCAGGCGCCGAGCGTGGGCCACAGCCCGGCGCACAGCAGCGGCACCAGCAGCAGCGCCGGCAGCGACAGCCGCCACCAGCAGCGCGTGGCAATGCCATGCCAGCGCGCCGGCGGCCAGGCGATCTGCGGCAGCAGCCGCTGCAGCAGCGCGTCGCAGGCGGCCGGGGTGGCCAGCGGCGCCAGTTCGGTCAGCGCGTGGTCGTGCCCGTGGTGCGACTGGATCACCGCGGTGTCGATGTGCAGGCTGCGCCGCCGCAGCAGCCGTTGCAGCACGCTTTCGTGCAGGGTCCAGGCCTGGATCCGGCGCCGCGCCACGCTGCTGCGCAGCCGCGTCAGCAGGCCGCGCTCCACGGTCAGCCGACGCTCGCTCTCGCTCAGCCGGAAGCCGTGGTACTGCACCAGCGCCAGCCCCATCGACAACGCGCGCATCAGCAGCAACAGCGTCGCCAGCATCAGCGCGAAGGTGACCGTGCCGGCCATCCAGCCCAACTGCAGGTGCGTGGCGTAGCCGAACAGTTGCCGCCCGTAGTGCTCGATCGCGTTGGAGATCATGCGCTCGGGAAACAGGTGGTAGGTGGCGCCGAACGCAGTGAGCAGCACCACCATGCCGCGGTTGGAGATCAGCCCCTGGCGCAGCACCTCGGCGGTAGGCAGGGCCAGCAGCAGTTCGCTGTCCGGCGCGGCAGCGGGGACGGCGCTGGCATCGGCGACGGCGGCACTGTCGGCGGCGGGCGCGCGGTGGCGGATCTGCTGTTCCAGCGCCAGCGCCTGGTCCAGCCGCAGCACGCGCATCTGCGCCTCGGGCTTGGTGCCGCCGGCCGACTCCAGGCGCACCTCGGCCACGCCGAACAGCCGGTGCAGCAGCGACTGGTGCACCACCACGTTGTGGATGCGCGCGAACGGGATCTCGCGCAGGCTGCGTTCCAGCCAGCCGCTGCGGATGCTCAGGCTGTCGCGGCCGATGCGGTATTGGTAGGTTAGATAGCGCAGCAGCGACACCGCCACCAGCCCGCTGCACACCGCCAGCATCACCAGGTGATCGGCGTGATCGCGGTGGCCGTCGCGGCTGCCGAACACCAGCAGCGCCAGCAACGGCAGCAGGAAATGCCTGAGGTGCTGCAGCAGCACGAACAGCCATGACCACGGGTGCAGGCGCCGCACCGGCGTGTTGTGCTCGGCGTCGGCCAGGTCGCTCACAGCGCGTCGTCGTCGTGGTCGAGCTGGTGCGCCAGGCGCTCGCGTAAGCGCTCGGCATCGGCCTGATCCAGGCCGGGCACGGCGACCGCGGTATGGCGGGTGCCGGCGGTGTGCACCACCAGGGTGGCCAGGCGCAGGGCGCGTTCCAGCGGGCCGCGGCGCAGGTCCAGGTGCTGCACGCGCGAGATCGGGACGTGCGTTTCGCTCTGCCACAAGCGCCCGCGGAACACGTCCAGGCCCTGGGCGGTCAGTCGCCAGCGGATGCGCCGGTGGCGGACGAAGCCGATCCAGGCGCCGCACAGGCCGCCCACCGCCGCCGCCACGGCACCCAGGGCCAGCGCGTGCAGGCTGTGCAGGCTGAGGCCGATGATGGCGGCGCCGACCACCAGGCTGAGCCCGAGCATGCAGCCGCCGCCGAGCGCCGCCAGCCAGGCGCCGCGCAACGGCAATGGTTGCCAGTCCGCCGGCGGCCAGTCGGCGGGCACCTGCGTTGCCGCGGCAGCGCTGGGCGCGGGCGCGGCGGGGGAGTCGTCCATGGGCGGCGGTGCGATCACGTCGGGGTCTCGGGCGAACCGGCGCGGGGCGCGGCGTGGCCTGCGATCCTAACGCGGCGACGGCGGGCGTGCGCTGCCTGCCTCGCCGTCCCGGTGTGATCCCTGCGGCGGGTCGTCTCGCGCGGCAGGGTCAGCGTGCCGCGCGCAGCAAGGCGTCAACGTCCAGCGCGTGCCCGGCGCGGGCCGCCTTGGTGCGCAGGTAGCCTTCGTTCTCGGCGGTGATGGTGCCGGTGACCGGGATGCGCTCGGTCACCTCGATGCCGGCCGCACGCAGGCGCTCGGCCTTGTTCGGGTTGTTGGTGAGCAGGCGCACGCGGCGGATGCCGAGCCCGCGCAGCATCGCCACCGCGCTGCCGTAGCGGCGTTCGTCGGCGCCGAAGCCCAGTTGCGCGTCGGCGTCGATGGTATCCAGGCCGTCGTGCTGGTAGCCGTAGGCACGCATCTTGGTGGCGATGCCGGTGCCGCGGCCTTCCTGGTCCAGGTACAGCAGCACGCCGCCGCCCAGCGCCTTGAGCTTGGCCAGGCCGTGCCGCAGCTGGTCGCCGCAGTCGCACTTGAGCGAGCCGAACAGGTCGCCGGTCAGGCAGGAGGAATGCACGCGCACCGGCACCGGCGCGCCGAGGTCGGGCTGGCCGATCACGATCGCGACCTGGTCGCGCTGCGCCACGCCGCCGCGGAACACCACGAACTCGCCGGGCCCCAGATCGCGCAGCGGCACCTGGGTGCGGGTGACCAGGGTGTAGCTGTCGGAGGCGGCGAGGGCGCAGCCATGCTCCAGATCGTCCAGTTGCAGCGCCTGGCAGCCCTGGAAGGCGCTGCTGTCGGCGCCCAGTTCCGCGGCGACCATCGCCGGCAGCAGCAGGCCCAGGCGCGCGATCTCGGCGGCGCCCGCATCGAGTGCGTCGCCGGGCAGCCAGTGCGCCGGCACCGGACCGTCGCGCAGGTAGGCCAGCGCCGCCAGCGCGTCGTAGGACTGCCCGGCCAGGGCGATGCGCGCGCCCTGCGGCGCGTCCAGGCCCAGCACCTGCGCGCGCGCAGGGGTCACGAACAGGTAGTGCCGCTGCCCGGTGGCCTGGGCGAAGCTGCGATAGGAGGGCTCGGTGCTGCTGTCCAGCGCCATGACCGCGCGGACGTGGCCGGCACGGTCCTCGAGCAGCACCGGGCGCCCGGCGCGCAACTCCGATGCCGCGCGTTCGCTGCGGATCGCGGCAGGATCGCCGAAGGCGTGCGCGGAAGGGGCGGTGGGGCTGGTCATGCACGACTCCAGATGGGGGATCGGCGGCGCCGCTTCAAGGCTGCCGCATCCGGTCGCGGCGGCTCCGGCGCGGCGCCGGCATGCGCATGGCGCCCGGGCGCCATTGTCGCGCGCTTTGCCTGTCCCGCCAGCCTGCAGGCGATGGAACGCACTGTGCCCGGTCGTACTGCGCCGCCGATGCAACCGGATGCGCCGCTCGCGGCACTACCGCCGGCGCTGGACGGGTGTGCACGCGCCGCCGGTTGCTTGCTACTGTGCGGCATCGCGTCCCCTCCGGCCCCCGCATGCAGCTCGTCGATTGCACCGAACCGCGCCACGCGATGGCGATCCTGGAGATCTTCAACGACGCCATCGTCCATTCCACCGCCCTGTACGACTACCGGCCGCGCCCGCCGGAGAGCATGGCGGCCTGGTTCGCGACCAAGCGCGCCGGCCACTTCCCGGTGCTGGGCCTGGAGGACGCGGACGGCACCCTGATCGGCTTCGCCAGCTACGGCACGTTCCGCGCCTGGCCGGCGTTCAAGTACAGCGTCGAGCACTCGGTCTACGTGCACCGCGACCATCGCGGCCGCGGCGCCGGCCGGCGCCTGCTGCAGGCGCTGATCGACACCGCGCAGGCGCGCGGCGTGCACGTGCTGGTCGGCGGCATCGACGCCAGCAATGCCGGCAGCATCGCCCTGCACGAGCAACTGGGCTTCGTGCATGCGGGCACCGTGCGCGAGGCCGGCTTCAAGTTCGGGCGCTGGCTGGACCTGGCGTTCTACCAGCGCATCCTCGCCGGTCCGGCGCAGCCGCACGACGATTAGCGCCGGCCCAGCACGGGGCGAGTGCCTAGTGCGGATGACGCTCGGTGGCGTAGGGATTGGGCTCGGCCGGGTCCGGGCGCAGGGTGTAGCGCTTGTAGGTCCACTGGTACTGCGCCGGGTCGCGCCGCGCCACCCGCTCCACGCCTTCGTTGAGCGCGGTGGCCGCGCGCAGCGGGTCGGCATCGGCGATGTCCGGCGGCGCCGGCTGCACGTGCAAGGCGAACTCCAGGTCGTTGCCGACACGCTCGCACCAGGCGAACAGCACGGTGGCGCCGGTGCGCTCGGCCAGGCGGTTGACCAGGGTCATGGTCAGTGCCGGTACGCCGAAGAACGGCGCGAACACGCCGTCGCCGGCCTTGGGCTGCTGGTCGGGCAGGATGCCGACCGCGCCGCCGTCCTTGAGCGTCTTGAACAACTGCCGCACCGCCGGGCCCTCGGCGCGCACCTGGCGCACCCGCTCGCCGCTGCGCACCAACTGCAGGAAGGCATCGCCGACCGCCGACTCCGGCGCCTTGTAGACGATGGCGATGTCGCCGCGCGAGGCCAGCCACTGGTTGAGCAGTTCCCAGTTGCCGAAATGCGGCGCGGCCACGATCACCCCGCGGCCGGCGGCCAGCGCCGCGTCGTACAGCTCCTGGCCGTGGCGCAGGCGCAGCCGCGCCAGGTTCTGTTCCGGCGGCCGGGTCCACAGCGCCAGCGTCTCGAACGCCTGCCGCGCGGTGGAGCGCAGCACGTCGCGCTGCAGGGCGACGCGCTCGCTGGGCAGCAGCTCCGGATAGGCAAGCTCCAGATTGCGCCGGACCACCCGGCTCTCGCGTGCGTCCAGGCGCAGCCACAGCCCGGCCAGGCCGTCGGCCAGGCGGCGCAGCCACGGCCACGGCAGGCGCGCCATGGCAGCGGCGCAGCGGTACAGCAGGGAAGCGAGCGTGGCGGGTTTCATCGGCCCAGTTTATCCGCTCGGCGTGCCGGGCCCCTCCGAACGGTGTCGCGGATCGCGCCGGCTGCACGCGTCGTCGCTTTCTCAATCCCGCCCATTCGGCGATGATGCCGCTCGATCGCAACCGTTCGTCGCGGCGCGACCAGTGCCGAATCCCCAATCCCCAATCCCGGCCCACTGCCATGCTCTCGCTGATCCAACGCGTCACCCAGGCCTCGGTCAGCGTCGACGGCGAGGTCGTGGGCCAGATCGGGCCCGGCCTGCTGGCGCTGGTGGCGGTCGAGCCGGGCGACGACGAGGCCAAGCTGCGGCGCATGGCCGAGCGCCTGCTCGGCTACCGGGTGTTTTCGGACGACAGCGGCCGCATGAACCGCTCGTTGCGCGACACCGGCGGCGGCCTGCTGCTGGTCAGCCAGTTCACCCTGGCTGCCGACACCGGCTCGGGCATGCGGCCCAGTTTCACCACCGCGGCACCGCCGGCCGAGGCTGAACGCGGCTTCAACCGATTGCTGGAGCTGTGCCGCGCGCAGCACCCGCCAGGGGTGGAAAGCGGCCGTTTCGGTGCCCATATGATCGTCAGCCTGGTCAACGACGGCCCGGTCACTTTCCTGCTCCGGCCGTAGACGCCGGCGCGTTCCTGGCGGAGCCGTTCAGGCTCCTCGTCCGGCAAGCGGCGGTCCGGGCTGTTATAATGCTAGGTTCACTCATTCACCTACCTGCCGGTGGCGCGAGCACTCATGGCCAACGAACGTCCTGCCCAGCAATCCGACATCAAGCAACTGATCAGCAAGGGCCTGGAACAGGGCTATCTGACCTACGCGGAAGTCAACGACCATCTTCCCGACGATCTGGTCGACCCCGAACAGATCGAAGACATCATCGGCATGATCAACGGCATGGGCATCGATGTCCATGAAGTTGCGCCCGATGCCGAAACCCTGTTGCTCAACGACGGCAACACCGGCAACCGCGAAGTCGACGATACCGCGGCCGAAGAAGCCGCGGCGGCGCTGACCGCGCTCGACACCGAGGGTGGCCGCACCACCGATCCGGTGCGCATGTACATGCGCGAGATGGGCACAGTAGAACTGCTGACCCGTGAAGGCGAGATCGCCATCGCCAAGCGCATCGAGGAAGGCCTCGGCCAGGTGCAGGCCGCGCTGGGCGCGTTCCCGCTGGCGGTGGAGACCCTGCTCGAGGACTACGAACAGCACAAGGAAGGCAAGAAGCGCCTGGCCGAGATCGTGGTCGGCTTCAACGACCTGATCGAGGAAGAGCCGGCGCCGCCGGTCGCGGTGTCTGACGACGACAGCGCCGCCGATGCCGATGCCGACGAGGATGACGACGACGACGTCGACACCGCCGAAGAGGACGCCGGCCCGACCGGTCCGGACCCGGCCGAGGTCGCGCGGCGCATGGAAGTGCTGGCCACCGAGTACGCCAAGTTCAAGAAGGCCCACGCCAAGAACGGCGCCGAGCACAAGCTGGTCACCAAGCTGCGCAACGACATCGCCGAGGTGTTCGTCACCCTGAAGCTGCCGCTGCCGCTGACCGACGTGCTGGTGCGCAAGCTGCGCGACACCATGGCCCAGGTCAAGGACCACGAGCGCCGCGTGCTGCATCTGGCCACCCACGTGGCGCGCATGCCGCGCAAGGACTTCATCCGCTCCTGGGAAGGCAACCAGACCAACGTGGCCTGGGTCGACGACGCGCTCAAGCGCAAGCAGAAGTGGTCGTCGGCGCTGCGCGACGTCAAGGACCAGATCATCGCCGAGCAGGAAGCCACCGTCGCGGTGGAGCAGGCCACCTACCTGAGCCTGGCCGAGCTGAAGGAAATCAGCCGCGCCATGGCCTATGGCGAAGCCAAGGCGCGCAAGGCCAAGAAGGAAATGGTCGAGGCCAACCTGCGCCTGGTGATCTCGATCGCCAAGAAGTACACCAACCGCGGCCTGCAGTTCCTCGACCTGATCCAGGAAGGCAACATCGGCCTGATGAAGGCGGTGGACAAGTTCGAGTACCGCCGTGGCTACAAGTTCTCGACCTATGCCACCTGGTGGATCCGCCAGGCGATCACCCGCTCGATCGCCGACCAGGCGCGCACCATCCGCATCCCGGTCCACATGATCGAGACGATCAACAAGTTGAACCGCATTTCCCGGCAGATGCTCCAGCAGTACGGCCGCGAGGCCACGCCGGAGGAGCTGGCCAAGGAAATGGACATGCCGGAGGACAAGATCCGCAAGGTGATGAAGATCGCCAAGGAGCCGATCTCGATGGAAACCCCGATCGGCGACGACGAGGATTCGCATCTGGGCGACTTCATCGAGGACACCAACGTGGAGTCCCCGATCGAGAACACCACCAACATCAACCTGTCCGAGACCGTGCGCGACGTGTTGGCCGGCCTGACCCCGCGGGAAGCCAAGGTGCTGCGCATGCGCTTCGGCATCGACATGAACACCGACCACACCCTCGAGGAAGTCGGCAAGCAGTTCGACGTGACCCGCGAGCGCATCCGCCAGATAGAGGCCAAGGCGCTGCGCAAGCTGCGTCACCCGAGCCGCTCGGAACAGCTGCGCAGCTTCCTCGATATCGACTGATCGAGCGCGGTTCGCTGCAACGAAAAAGCCCCGCCAGGTGCGGGGCTTTTTTGTGGGCGGAGGAAGGAGTCAGCCGCTACCTAGCGTGTGGATGTTGCCATGTGACGCGCCGCCGCCGCCGCCGTCGCCCGGCCGTCGTAGGAGCGGCTTCAGCCGCGACCTGGCCTTCCGGGAACGCCCGGTCGCGGCTGAAGCCGCTCCTACGACCGACATATAAGGGCGCCGGATCGCCGGCGCTCTGCTTGCCACGTCGGCGTTACGCGAACGCCTTGCTGCCGCGCATCACCGCCAGCACATCATGGCAGGCACCCATGGTGTGGTAGTCGGTCTTGCCGGCCGGGCTCTTCTCGTCGCTGTAGCTACGGTTGTCGCGGCTGAGGATGCGGAACCAGGCGCCGTAGCGGTGGTCGACCAGGTGCTCCCAGGAGTACGCCCACAACTTGTCGTAGGCGGCGCGATACGTGGCGTCGCCAGTGGCGGCCAGCAGCCGCGCCGCGGCGGCGATCGCTTCGGCCTGCACCCAGAAGTACTTGTCGTCGTCGCAGAAGTAGGTCGGCGCCGCGGCCACGTCGGGCACGCCGACCACCGGCGCCTCTTCGGTGCCGGAGGCGAAGCCGTAGACGATGCCGCCATGCTGCGCGTCCCAGCCGTGCGCCAGGGCGGTGTCGAACAGGTGCCGCGCGGTCGGCAGCAGCCAGTCCGCCGCAGTGCCGGTGGCGGCCTGCAGGTGCCCGTGCAGCAGCACCAGCAGCTTGGACCACTCGACCTGGTGGCCGGGCTGGAAGCCCCATGGCCGGAACAGGTGCTTGGGGTTGTCGCGGTTGTAGTCCCAGTCCACCTGCCAGTTCGCGTCGTAGTGCTCCCACACCAGGCCACCGGCCAACGCGGCCTGGCGGCGGGTGATGTGGTCGGCCAGCAGCAGCGCGCGCTGCAGGTAGCGCGGCTCGGCGCTGGCCTCGTAGGCGGCGATCAACGCTTCGCACAGGTGCATGTTGGCGTTCTGGCCGCGGTAGCTGGAGAACGTCCACTCCGGCGTGGCCTCGTCGCGGTACAGGCCGGCGGCGGCATCCCAGTAGCGGGTTTCCAGCAACTGCCAGGTCTCGTCCATCCACGCGTCGGTGTCCAGGCCGGCCTTCTTCGCGGTGGCGTAGGCCAGCAGCACGAAGGCGGCGCCGTAGGCGTGCTGGGTGCGGTCCTCGGCCACGCCGTCGCGCAGGGTCCACACGTAGCCGCCGCTGGCGGTATCGCGGTGCACCTCGCGCAGGTAGCGCAGGCCGTGGCGCGCGGCGTCCAGGTACTCGGCGGCCAGCGCCGAGTCGGCGAATTCGATCGCCGCCATCGCGTAATTGAAGACGAAGCGGGTGCTGCTGACCAGGTGGCGATGGCCGGCGTCGTACACGCTGCCGTCGTCGCGGAAGTAGTGGAAGAAACCGCCCGCCGGGTCGATCGCGCGCGGGTGGTAGAAGGCCATGGTGTCGGCGATGTGCGCGCGCAGGGCGGCGGCGTCGGCGAAGTCGGGCAGGGGCGTGGCGGGCAGGTTCATGCGGTTGGCTGGCAAGCTGGTTGAGAGAGGGGAAGGCAGCGGCGCACGACGGCGGCGTGAGCGCCGCCGCCGTGCCGGGAGAGGATCAGTGCATCACGCGCGCAGTCGGCGCGGTGGCGGGCGCGGCCGCCGCCAGGTCCGGCGACAGGCGCGAGCCGCGCAGGCCGTACCAGACGATGTAGGCGTAGCACAGCAGCGGGATCACGAAGGCGTGCTGGATGCCGATGGCGTCGGCCAGCGCGCCCTGCGCCAGCGGCACGATGGCGCCGCCGACGATGCCCATGATCAGCAGGCTGGAGGCCTTGCTGGTGAGCACGCCCAGGCGCTCGATGGCCACGGTGAAGATGGTCGGGAACATGATCGAGTTGAACAGGCCGATCGCGATCACACTCCACATCGCCACATGGCCGGTGCTGAGCATGGTGGCGATCAGCAGCAGCGAGGCGATGCCGGCGAAGGTCGCCAGCAGCTTGCGCGCCGGGACGAACTGCAGCAGCGCCGCGCCGGCGAAGCGGCCGACCATCGCGCCGCCCCAGTAGAACGGCAGGTAGCCGCTGGCATCGGCTTCGGTCAGGCCGCCGGTGGTGGGGCCGGAGATGTAGTTGATCAGGAAGCTGCCGATCGACACTTCCGCGCCCACGTACATGAAGATCGCCACCACGCCCCACAGCAGGTGCGGGTGGCGCAGCGCGTCGGCGAAGCTGTGATGCGATTCGGTGCTGGCGTCGGTGTCCTCGCGCAGCGACGGCACCCGCATCACCAGCACGAACACCGCCAGCAACAGCAGGCCGCCGGCCAGCATCAGGTAGGGGATTTCCACCGAGCGCGCCTGCTCGATGCGGTAGGCGGACAGCTGCTCGGGGTTCATCGCCGCCAGCTGGTCGGCGCCGAGCACCGCGCCGGCCAGGATCAGCGGGCCGATCAGCCACGGGAACACGGTGGTGCCCAGCGAGTTCAGCGCCTGCGCGAAGTTGAGCCGGCTCGGCGCCTTCTCCGGCGCGCCGATCAGGCTGATGTATGGGTTGGCGGCCACCTGCAGCAGGGTGATGCCGCTGGCCAGCACGAACAGCGCGGTCAGGAACAGCGGGTAGGAGGGCAGGCGCGCGGCGGGGTAGAACATCGCTGCGCCGATCGCCGCCACCACCAGGCCGATGACGATGCTGGCCTTGTAGCCGGTCCGCGACACCACTGCGCCGGCCGGCACCGACATCAGGAAGTAGGCGCCGAAGAAGGTGAACTGGATCAGCATCGACTGCGCGTAGTTCATCTGGAACACGGCTTTCAGATGCGGGATCAACACGTCGTTGAGGCTGGTCAGGCCGCCCCAGGTGAAGAAGATCATGCTGACCACCGCGATGGCGGCGGTGTTGGACAGCGGGCGACGGCTCATGCAGCGACTCCGGGAACGGGCGAGAGGGCGACCCGGCTGCTGGCACGCAGGCACAGCCGGGCGGGGGCGATGGTAAGCGCAGGCAGGGCCTGGCGGTGACGCAGCGCGTCCAGCACCAGGCGCGCGGCCTGCATGCCGCGCTCGCGCGGGGCGACGGCGACGGTGCACAGCGGCGGGGTGGCGACGGCGGCTTCGGGGATGTCGTCGAAGCCGATCAGCGCGTAGTCGCGGCCGGCCATGCGGCCGCGTTCGGCCAGGCCGCTGGCCAGGCCCAGCGCGACCACGTCGTTGTAGCAGACCAAGGCGGTCGGCAGCGGGTCGCGCGCGCACAACGCGCCGGCTTGGCGCGCCGCTTCCAGCCGGGTCGGCGCGCACTCGATCAGCCACGCCGGGTCGAGCGCGACGCCGGCGGCGGCCAGCGCCTCGCAGTAGCCGGCGCGGCGCTCGGCGCAGGAACTGGACTGGCGGTGGCCGCCGAAGAAGGCGATGGCGCGGTGGCCCTGCGCCAGCAGGTGTTCGGTGGCCAGGCGCGCGCCGCGGCGGTTGTCCAGCGCCAGCAGCGGCCAGTCGCCGTCCAGCGCACGATTGAACAGCAGCACCGGCAGGCGCGGCCCCAGCAACTGGCGCAGCCGTGCCGCGTCGGTGTTCTCGGTGGGCGAGAGGATCATCGCCGCCGGGTGGTGCTCGATCAACGAGGCCAGCACGGTCTGCTGGCGCTCCGGCGATTCGCCGGTGCTGCCCATCAGCATCACGTAGCCGGCCTCGGCCAGCGCCGCGTCGACGCCGCCGGCGAACTCGGCGAAGAACGGATTGGCCAGGTCGTTGACCACCAGCGCCACCGCATTGGACGCGCGGCCGCGCAGGCTGGCCGCGCCGCGGTGGTAGACGTAGCCCTGGCGGGCGATCTCCGCCGCCACCCGTGCACGCGTGTCCGCGTGCACCAGCGGGCTGTTGCGCAGCACCAGCGACACGGTCGCCCGCGACACGCCGCAGGCGGCAGCGATGTCGGACACGGTGACGCGTTTGTCGGCGGGAGACGGCGCCACGGCGCATTAGACCGGTTCAAAAAGGTCGCTCATCCTGCGCTGTCGGGATTCGATGCGCATTTTGCAGTGCAGCAAGGCATTCCCCGGGCTTTGTGCTATCCGTTTGGATCGATTCGATACGGGGAGCCTGCCATGCGCAGTTCGAGGATGCTGGGCGGCGCTGCCGCACTGCTGCTGGCCGCGCTGTGGCCGATCGCGCCCGCCGCCGCTGCAACCGGTACCACCGCCGGCGAGCGTGCGGTGGCGGCGGTGGACCCTTTCATCGGCACCGGCGGCGAAGGCCACACCTATCCCGGCGCCACGGTGCCGTTCGGCATGGTCCAGTTGAGCCCGGACACGCGCATCCAGCCGCGCAAGGACGCCTACGGCTGGGCGGCGGGCTACCGCTACGACGACCGCAGCCTGGTCGGCTTCTCGCACACGCATTTCTCCGGCACCGGCCACTCCGACCTGGGCGACGTGCTGCTGATGCCGATCAGCGGCGCGGTGCGGCTGGAGCGCGGCGACCCGGACAAGCCCGGCAGCGGCTACAGCGCGCGCTTCCGCCACGACGACGAGCGCGCCGAGCCGGGCTACTACGCGGTGACCCTGGACGACTACAGGGTCCGCGCCGAACTCACCGCCAGCGCCCGCGTCGGCGTGCACCGCTACACCTACCCGGCCGGCCAGCCGGCGCACGTGTTGCTGGACCTGCGCACCAGCCTGTACGACTACCCGGGCAAGATCAGTTGGTCGCGGTTGCGCCTGCGCGCCGACGGCACCGTCACCGGTTTCCGCGAGACCCGCGGCTGGGCGCCGGGGCGGCAGCTTTACTTCGCCCTGCGCTTCTCGCAGCCGCTGCGCGGCCACGCCTTCCACAACACCGAGCAGGACATCCCCTACAAGGGCTTCCCGCCGCCGGGCGACAACGACCCCGCCCAGCGCGCGCAGATCGAGGGCCGGCAACTGGTGGGATCGTTCGACTTCGGCGACGCCCTGCGCGGACCGCTGCTGGTCAAGGTGGCGATCTCGCCGGTCAGCGAGGACAGCGCCATCGCCAATCTCGACGCCGAAGTGCCGGGCTGGGATTTCGATGGCGTGCGCCGCGCCGCGCGTGCGCAATGGGCGCAGGCGCTGGGCGTGGTGGACGTGGACGCGCCGCCCACCCAGCGCACCCAGTTCTACACCGCGCTCTACCACAGCCTGCTCGGCCCGACCCTGTTCATGGACAGCGACGGCCGCTACCGCGGGCCGGACAACGCCGTGCAACAGGCGCAAGGCTACACCCACTATTCGACGTTCTCGCTGTGGGACACCTACCGCGCGCTGCATCCGCTGCTGACCATCGTGCAGCCGCCGCAACGCACCAACGACATCGTCAACTCGCTGCTCGCGCACCAGCGCGAAAGTCCCTACGGCGTGCTGCCGGTGTGGGCGTTCCACGGCCTGGAGACCTGGTGCATGATCGGCTACCACGCGGTGCCGGTGATCGCCGACGCGTACATGAAGGGCATCCGCGGCTACGACACCGACGCCGCGCTCAAGGCCATGGTGGCCAGCGCCAACTACGGCCCCTACGACGGCATCGCCCAGTACCGCGAACTGGGCTACGTGCCGATCGACGAGGAAGGCGAGGCCGCCTCCAAGACCCTGGAGTACGCCTTCGACGACTGGACCATCGCGCGCATGGCGCAGGACATGGGCCGCACCGAGGTCGCCGCCACCTTCGCCAAGCGCGCCGGCAACTGGCGCAACGCCTTCGACCCGGGCACCGGCTTCATGCGCGCGCGCAAGCGCGACGGCAGCTTCCGCACCCCGTTCGATCCGGATGCCAGCGGCTACGGCACCGACTACACCGAAGGCAACGCCTGGCAGTACTCCTGGTACGTGCCGCAGGACGTGGCTGGCCTGGCCCGCGCGCACGGCGGCGACGACAAGCTGCTGGCGCGGCTGGACCAGGTGTTCGACGCCAAGGTCGATCCCAAGGTGTTCGCGCACATGGAGGACATCACCGGCCTGATCGGCTGGTACGCGCACGGCAACGAGCCCAGCCACCACGTCGCCTATCTGTATGCCTACGCCGGGCAGCCGTGGCGCACCCAGGCGCGGCTGCAGCAGATCATGCGCAGCCAGTACGCCGCGCGCCCGGACGGCCTGGCCGGCAACGACGACATGGGGCAGATGTCGGCCTGGTACGTGTTCACCGCGCTGGGCTTCTACCCGGTGGCGCCGGCCAGCAACCAGTACATCCTCGGCCGCCCGTTCCTGCCGCGCGCCACCCTGGCGCTGCCCAACGGCAAGCGCTTCACGGTGATCGCCGACGGCCTGGACGATGCGCATCCCTACGTCGGCAGTGTGACCCTCAACGGGCGCCCGCTGAACCGCGCGTTCCTGCGCCACGAGGAACTCATGGCCGGCGGCGAACTGCGCTTCACCCTGCAGGCCACGCCCAACACCGCCTGGGCGGCGGCGGGCGCCGAGCGCGCCTATTCGATGAGCGAATGAAGGGCAGTTCCCGTATTCGAGCGCGTCTCCCGTAGGAGCGGCTTCAGCCGCGACGGGGCTTCCCGGTAAGGCTGGTCGCGGCTGAAGCCGCTCCTACGAGGGTAAGCGGCATCGGCCTGGGATGTTGTGTCCACAGGTTGAGAGAGGCGTTGAAGCCGCGCGGGCGCGCGTCTGCACTTGGATGACGGCCGAGGCTTCCGCGCGCGGCCTCGTGCGCGACTCAAGTACGAGCGTCAGCATCGCGTGAATGTTTGCGGTGGGTTGCGTTGCGCATGCCGCCGCGCAACGTGTTTGACCACACACCGTCACCTCGTGTCGCGTCACATGCACGCGCATTTAATGTCATCCACACATTTCATTTGCGGCGTTCGTGGTCTTGTGGCGCGGCTGCATCGCATCGCGCAGACCGGGTGCGCCGGCACCGTCGCGCATTCTCGAAGCGCGTCCGCGTGCAGGCCCATTCCGTTCCGGCGCCGTTGCCATGCGACGGCGCGATCGGCGCTGCCGGCAACGGCGCGCAGAGGCGACGTGTCCTTCTCATTCGTCGAACGGGATCTTCCGAATGCATGTCTGCCTGCTGTCCCCCTTTCCTCTTCACGATGCGGCCGCGCTCGACGCGGCCATGGCGGCGGCGCAGGCACAGGGCTGCGATCACATCGTCTTGCCCAATCCGTTCGCACAGGACGCGGACGGACGCCTGCACGATCCGGCGGCCGACGACGCCGCAGGTCAGGCGCAGTTGCGCAAGTGGATCCAGCGTGCCGAACAGTATGGCCTGCGGGTCGTGCTGGATCTGCGTATCGACGAAATCGGCGGAAGCAGCCGCCTGCTGCAGGAGCATCCGCATTGGTTCCGCGCGCGCAGCTCGGCGCTGCCGGACCCGCGCGCCGAACGTGCCGCGCCGGACATCGCGGTGGGCCGCTTCGCCTCCGCGGAAGAAGGCGCGGGCCTGGCGCAGTGGTGGAGCGCGCGCCTGGTCGACTGGCTGCGCAGCGGCGTGGCCGGCTTCCGCGTGTTGCATCCCGAGCGCATCCCGGCGCCGTTGTGGCGCACGCTGATCGGCGAGGTCCACGCGCAGGCGCCGCACGCGCGGCTGCTGGCGTGGACGCCCGGCTTGGGCCTGGACGCCTTGCGCGGCCTGGGTGGCGCCGGTTTCGATGCCGCGTTCTCCTCGCTGGCCTGGTGGGACGGCCGTGGCGACTGGTTCTTCGACGAGGACAGCGCCTTGCGCGCGCTGGCGCGTTGCGTGGTCGCCACCGTCGATGCCGGGACGCCGACGGAGACGCCATTGCCCTTGCCGCGCGCGCAGCGGCAGCGCCTGGCGGCCGCCTTCGGTGGGGCTTGGGCGATCGCCGCGCAGGACACACCGACCGAACATGGGCAGTCCGCGCCTGCGCAGCACGGCGCGGCCGAGGACGACGCGACCACGCCGGCCGCATCGCTGCCCGACGCCAGCGCATCGCTGCGCCTGCGCCCGCTGCTGCGCGACGGCGCGCTGACCGCGGTCGCGGTGGAGCCGCTGGACGCCGCGCCGTGGCTGGTGCTGCTCAACAGCGACCGCGACCACCTGCTGCCGGTGCCGGGGCCGGCGTTGCTGCGCCTGCTCGGCGACAGCGAAGGCCTGCTCAGCGACCACGGCGAGCCGATCCAGGGCGAGCAGGGCGGCACCCTGGAAGCGGGCGAGGTACGCATTTATCGCAGCCTGCCGGCGCGCCCGGTGCTGACCGCGGCACGGGCGCGCACGCCCGCCGAGGTCGCCGCGGGCGAGGCACGGGTGTGCCTTGAGGCGGTGACGCCGTCGGTCGACGACGGGCGCTTCCCGGTCAAGCGCACGGTCGGCGACCGCGTGTGCGTGGAAGCCGATGCGTTCTGCGACGGCCACGACCGCATTGCCGTGGCGCTGTTGTGGCGCGCCGCCGATGCGCGCACCTGGTCGAGCGCGCCGATGCGTGCGCTCGGCAACGACCGCTGGCGCGGCGAGTTCCCGCTGCAACGCCTGGGCCGCTACGAGTTCCGCATCGAGGCCTGGCGCGACGTCTACGCCACCACCCATGCCGATCTGGAAAAGAAGCGCGCCGCCGGCACCCTGTTGCCGGTGGACGCGCAGGAGGCGCTGGCCCAGGTCGAGGCGGCACGCGGGCGCAGCCGCGGCGCGCTGGCCACGCGGCTGAAGGCCATCGCCACCCGCATCGCACGCACCGACGACCTGGCCGAGAAGGCGCAACTGCTGCTCGAGCCCGACACCGCCGAGGCGATGGCGCGTGCCGATGCCAAGCCGTTCCGCACCGAATACCCGATGACCTTCAGGGTCGAGGCCGAACGCCGCGCCGCGCACTTCGCCAGCTGGTACGAACTATTCCCGCGCTCGCAGAGCGGCGATCCGCAGCGCCACGGCACCTTCGACGACGTGATCGCGCGGCTGCCGCACATCCAGGCCATGGGCTTCGACGTGCTGTACATGCCGCCGATCCATCCCATCGGCGAGAAGAACCGCAAGGGCCGCAACAACGCCGTGACCGCCGAGCCGGGCGAGCCCGGCAGCCCGTATGCGATCGGCTCGGCCGAGGGCGGGCATACCGAGGTGCATCCCGAGCTGGGCGGGCTCGACGGTTTTCGCCGCCTGCGCGCGGCCGCGGCCGAGCACGGCCTGGAGCTGGCCCTGGACTTCGCCATCCAGTGCGCGCCGGACCATCCGTGGCTGCGCGACCACCCCGACTGGTTCACCTGGCGCGCCGACGGTTCCATCCCGTACGCGGAGAATCCGCCGAAGAAGTACCAGGACATCGTCAACGTCGACTTCTACGCCAGCGGCGCGGTGCCGGCGCTGTGGAACGCGCTGCGCGATGCGGTGCTGTTCTGGGTCAACGAAGGCGTCACCCTGTTCCGCGTCGACAACCCGCACACCAAGCCGTTCCCGTTCTGGGAATGGTTGATCGCCGAGGTGCGCGGACGCCATCCGCAGGTGGTGTTCCTGTCCGAGGCCTTCACCCGGCCCAAGCCGATGTACCGGCTGGCCAAGGTCGGCTTCTCGCAGTCCTACACCTACTTCACCTGGCGCCAGCACAAGGCCGAGCTGCAGGCCTACATCGAGGAACTCAACAGTGGCGCGCCCAGCGAGTGCTTCCGCCCGCACTTCTTCGTCAACACGCCGGACATCAATCCGCTGTTCCTGCAGCACAGCGGGCGTAGCGGCCACCTGATCCGCGCCGCGCTGGCGACCACGCTGTCCGGGCTGTGGGGCATGTACCAGGGCTTCGAGCTGTGCGAGGCCACGCCGCTGCCGGGCAAGGAGGAGTACCTGGACTCGGAGAAGTATCAGTTGCGCGTGTGGCCGGAGCGCGCCCCGGGCGACATCGTCGAGGAGATCACCCGCCTCAACCTGCTGCGCCGCCAGCATCCGGAACTGCAGTCGCACCTGGGCACGCGCTTCTACGTGGCGCACAACGAGCAGGTGCTGTACTTCGGCAAGTTCCTCGACGCCGCACACCTGGCGCGCGGCCGCAGCCTGGTGCTGGTGGCGGTGAGCCTGGACCCGTATGCGCCGCAGAACGCGGAGATCGAAGTGCCGCTGTGGGAGCTGGGCCTGCCCGACCATGCCAGCGTCGCCGTGCGCGACCTGTGGGACGGCCACGACTTCACCTGGTACGGCAAGACCCAACACATCCGCCTCGATCCGTCGCGGCCGTTCTCCCTGTGGCGCATCCGCGCCGGAGCCCCTGCATGAATGTCGCCGCGCCGTCGTCCCCCCAACTCGAGCCGCGCGCACCGGCCGGCGATGCGCGCTGGTACAAGGATGCGATCATCTACCAGGTGCACGTCAAGTCGTTCTTCGACTCCAACGACGACGGCATCGGCGACTTTCCCGGGCTGATCTCCAAGCTCGACTACATCGCCGACCTGGGCGTGGACACGATCTGGCTGCTGCCGTTCTACCCCAGCCCGCGCCGCGACGACGGCTACGACATCGCCGAGTACATGGCGGTGCATCCGGACTACGGCAGCATCGCCGACTTCCAGCGCTTCGTGGAGCAGGCGCACGCGCGCGGCATTCGCATCGTCACCGAACTGGTGATCAACCACACCTCCGACCAGCATCCCTGGTTCCAGCGTGCGCGCATGGCCCCGGCCGGCTCGCCCGAGCGCGCGTTCTACGTGTGGTCGGACAGCGACCAGGACTACGCCGGCACCCGCATCATCTTCTGCGATACCGAGAAGTCCAACTGGACCTGGGATCCTGAGGCCGGCCAATACTTCTGGCACCGCTTCTACTCGCACCAGCCGGACCTGAACTTCGACAACCCGGCGGTGCTGGAGGCGGTGCTGGAAGTGATGCGCTTCTGGCTGGACCTGGGCGTGGACGGCCTGCGCCTGGACGCGGTGCCGTATTTGATCGAGCGCGAAGGCACCTCCAACGAGAACCTGCCCGAGACCCACGCCATCCTGCGCCGCATCCGCGCCACGCTCGATGCCGAATACCCCGACCGCATGCTGCTGGCCGAGGCCAACATGTGGCCGGAAGACACCCAGCAGTACTTCGGCGAGAACGCCGACGAATGCCACATGGCGTTCCACTTCCCGCTGATGCCGCGCATGTACATGGCGATCGCGCGCGAGGACCGCTTCCCGATCACCGACATCATGCGCCAGACCCCGGAGATCCCGGAAAGCTGCCAGTGGGCGATCTTCCTGCGCAACCACGACGAGCTGACCCTGGAGATGGTCACCGACTCCGAGCGCGACTACCTGTGGCAGACCTATGCCGCTGATCGCCGCGCGCGCATCAACCTGGGCATCCGCCGGCGCCTGGCGCCGCTGCTGGAGCGCGATCGCCGCCGCATCGAACTGATGACCTCGCTGCTGCTGACCATGCCCGGCACGCCGGTGCTGTACTACGGCGACGAGATCGGCATGGGCGACAACATCCACCTCGGCGACCGCGACGGCGTGCGCACGCCGATGCAATGGTCGATCGACCGCAATGGCGGCTTTTCGCGCGCCGATCCCGCCGCGCTGGTACTGCCGCCGATCATGGACCCGCTGTACGGCTTCCAGGCGGTCAACGTGGAAGCGCAGCAGCGCGACCAGTACTCGCTGCTGACCTGGACCCGCCGCGTGCTGTCGGTGCGCAAGCGCTACCGCGCCTTCGGCCGCGGCGCGCTGCGCTTCCTGTATCCGGGCAACCGCCGGCTGCTCGCCTACCTGCGCTGCCACGAGGACGAGACCGTGCTGTGCGTGGCCAACCTCTCGCACACGCTGCAGGCGGTGGAGCTGGACCTGTCCGAGTTCGAGGGCCGGGTGCCGGTGGACATCCTCGGCGGCGGCAGCTTCCCGCCGATCGGGCGCCTGACCTACCTGCTTACCGTGCCGGCGTTCGGGTTCTACGCCTTCCAACTGGTCGGCAATGCCACCCTGCCGGACTGGCACGTGCCGGCGCCGGTGCCGTTGCCGGATTACCAGACGCTGGTGCTGCGTAGCGGCACCGACAGCGCCGGTCTGCAGCCGCACCTGCCGACGCTGGAGCGCGACATCCTGCCGGCATGGCTGTCCACGCGGCGCTGGTTCGCGGCCAAGGACCGCGCGCTGCGCAGCGTGCGCATCGCCCGGCGTACGCCGCTGTCCGGCGGCGACGGCCTGACCTTGCTGGAGATCGAGGCGGAACTGGACGACGGCGCGCACGAGCGCTACATCCTGCCGCTGGGCATCGTCTGGGAGCGCGAGCAGCCCAGCGTGCTGGCCGAGCAGCTGGCGCTGGCGCGCGTGCGCCACGGCCGCGAGGTCGGCTACCTGACCGACGCCTTCGCGCTGAAACCCTTCACCCTGAGCATGCTCACCGCGCTGCGCGACAAGGCGGAGCTGCGCGTGGATGGCGAGGCTGGCGCCGAGGCGACCGCGGAGCGCATCCGCTTCTGCCCGACGCAGGCGCTGCAGCGCGTGGACATCCCCACCGATCCGGAGATCCGCTGGCTGTCGGCGGAGCAGAGCAACAGCTCGTTGATCGTCGGCGATGCCGCGGTGTTCAAGCTGCTGCGGCGCGTGTCGGCCGGCATCAACCCGGAGATCGAGATCGGCGAGCGCCTCACAGAGTTGGGCTACGCCAACGCCGCGCCGTTGCTGGGCCATGTCGCCCGCGTCGAGGCCGACGGCAGCGAGACCACGCTGGCCCTGCTGCAGGGCTTCGTGCGCAACCAGGGCGATGCCTGGCGCTGGACGCTGGATCACCTGGCGCGCGGTGCCGAGGAATACGACGCCGCCCAGGACGACGCCGCGCGGTTGGAGAGCGTGGCCGGCTACGACGCCTTCGCCGCCCTGGTCGGCCGGCGCCTGGCCGAACTGCACGCGGTGCTGGCGCAACCCACCGACGCGCCCGCGTTCGCGCCGCAGCCGGTGGACGCAGCCGCCGCGCAGCAGGTGGTGGACGGCGTGGTGCACGAGGTGCAAGCCATGTGGGACACGCTGCTGGCGCATCGCGACGCCAACGACGACCCGGCCGAACACGCCGCGGTGGACAGCCTGCTGGCCGAGCGCGCGCGTTTGGATGCCTGGCTGCAGCAGGCGCCATCGCTGTTGTCCGGTGCGCTGCTGACCCGCGTGCATGGCGACTTCCATCTCGGCCAGATCCTGGTCGCGTTCGACGACGTGGTGCTGATCGACTTCGAAGGCGAGCCAGCCAAGTCGCTGGACGAACGCCGCGCCAAGGCCAGCCCGCTGCACGACGTGGCCGGCTTCCTGCGCTCGCTCGACTACGCCAGCGAAGTGTCCGCGCGCGGCGAGGAAGGCACCGCCGCGCGTGTGGGCGCGGGTTTGGATACCGCGCAGGAGGCGTTCCTGGCCGCGTTCCGCAGCCGCGCCAGCGCCGCGTTCCTGGCCGCCTACCGCGGCGTGCTCGACGCCAGTCCGCACCCGTGGGTGGCGCCGGCCGCGTTCGAGGCCACCACCTTGCTGTTCCTGATCGAGAAGGCCTGCTACGAAATTCGCTACGAGGCCGCCAACCGCCCGGCATGGATCATGGTGCCCATACAGGGACTGTTGCGCATACTCGACCGCTTTCCCGCGCCCCAGGAGTCGATTCGATGAGTGATGCCGTCCACGTCTGGGACGACGCGACGCAACGCGCCTTCGCCACCGCCCGCCACGGCGACCCGTTCGCCGTGCTGGGCGCGCATCGCCTCGGCAATGCGCGGGTGCTGCGCAGCTACCAGCCGGGCGCCGATGCGGTGCTGGCGGTGCTGGAGGACGGCAGCGAAGTGCCGCTGCAGCAGGGGCCGGAAGGCTTCTTCCACGCCGAACTGCCGGGCGAGGCGCGTTACCGCCTGCGCATCCGCTGGCCCGGCGGCGAGCAGGACACCGCCGACGCCTACGCCTTCGGCCCACAACTCAGCGACTTCGACCTGCACCTGATCGCCGAAGGCCATCACCTGCACCTAGCCGACGCGCTGGGCGCCAACGTGGTCGAGGTCGACGGCGAACGCGGCACCCGCTTCGCGGTATGGGCGCCCAACGCCTCGCGCGTGGCGGTGATCGGCGACTTCAACAGCTGGGACGCGCGCCGTCACCCGATGCGCCTGCGCCACCAGGCCGGCGTGTGGGAGCTGTTCGTGCCCGGCGTCGGCCCCGGCGCGCGCTACAAGTTCGCCCTGCGCGGCCCGCGCGGCGAAGAGTTGCCGGCCAAGGCCGACCCGGTCGCGCGCCAGGCGGAACTGGCGCCTGGCACCGCCTCCATCGTCGCCGACCCCACGCCGTTCCAGTGGCGCGACGACGCCTGGATGGCCACCCGCGCGCGCCGCCACGCCCCGCAGGCGCCGATCAGCGTGTACGAGGTGCACGCCGGCTCGTGGATGCACGCCGCCGACGGCAGCATGCTCGACTGGGACGCACTGGCCGAGCGGCTCATTCCCTATGTGGCCGACATGGGCTTCACCCACATCGAACTGCTGCCGGTCACCGAGCATCCGTTCGGCGGCTCCTGGGGCTACCAGCCGCTGGGCCTGTTCGCGCCGACCGCGCGCTTCGGCAGCCCGGAAGGCTTCGCCCGCTTTGTCGACCGCTGCCACCGCGAGGACATCGGCGTCATCGTCGACTGGGTGCCGGCGCATTTCCCCACCGACGCGCACGGCCTGGCCCACTTCGACGGCACCGCCCTGTACGAACACGCCGACCCGCGCGAAGGCTTCCACCGCGACTGGAACACCCTCATCTACAACCACGGCCGTCGCGAAGTCTCCGGCTTCCTGATCGCCAGCGCGTTGGAGTTCCTGCAGCGCTACCACGTCGACGGCCTGCGCGTGGACGCGGTCGCCTCCATGCTCTACCGCGACTACAGCCGCAACGCCGGCGAGTGGGTGCCCAACATCCATGGCGGCCGCGAGAACTACGAGAGCATCGCCTTCCTGCGCCGGCTCAACCAGGTGGTGGCTGACCAGGCGCCCGGCGCCATGACCATTGCCGAAGAATCCACCGCCTGGCCCGGCGTCACCGCCGACCTCGCCCACGGCGGCCTGGGCTTCGACTACAAGTGGAACATGGGCTGGATGCACGACAGCCTGCACTACATCCAGCTCGACCCGATCTACCGCCGCTACCACCACGGCGAGATGACCTTCAGCATGGTCTACGCGTATTCCGAGCGTTTCATGCTGCCCATCTCCCACGACGAAGTGGTGCACGGCAAGCGCTCCCTGCTTGGCCGCATGCCCGGCGACGACTGGCAGCGCTTCGCCAACCTGCGCGCCTACCTCGGCTACATGTACACCCACCCCGGGCGCAAACTGCTGTTCATGGGCTGCGAGATCGCCCAGCCCACCGAGTGGAACCACGACGCCGCGCTGCCCTGGCACCTGCTCGACCAGCACAACCACCGCGGCATCCAACGCCTGGTTCGCGACCTCAACCGCCTCTACGCCGAGCACCCCGCACTGCACGCGCGCGACGACGAACCCGAAGGCTTCGCCTGGGTCATCGGCGACGACGCCGGCAACAGCCTGTTCGCCTACCTGCGCAAAGCCCGCAGCGGCGACACCCCGCTGCTGGTGGTGGCCAACCTCACCCCGCAGGTGCACCACGGCTACCGCATCGGCGTGCCCCGCGCCGGCCGCTGGCGCGAACTGCTCAATTCCGACAGCGAGATCTACGGTGGCAGCAACACCGGCAACGGTGGCAGCGTGCGGGCCGAGAACGTCGGCGCGCATGGGCATCCGGCGTCGCTGGTGCTGACCATCCCGCCGCTGGCGGTGCTGGTGCTTGGGGTGGAGGAGTAGGGCGAGTAGGGCGAGAAAGCGAAGGGGCCGTGGCTAGAGCGCGGAAAGAGCCGGCTGCCCGGAAGAAGCCGGCTGTTGTGGGAGGGACTTCAGTCCCGACGCTTTCCCGCCCTACTGTCAGCACCCGAGCCTTAACCGCACGAGATGCCGAGGATTCGCACCCGTTAGGTGCAGTCCTCGGCGCCCAACCCGCTGAGCCCACAGGCCGAGCGCAATTCTCGGCCCCGTCTACCGCCCCGGGCAGACAGCCCACCGCCCCGACCGTTAAACTCACGCCCGCCTCGGCGCCTTCCTCTGCATGCACGCCAGAGGCGCCAAGCCGGCGGCCGACGCATCGCCCGCCCGCTCCGGACGCATCCGGGCCTATAGCTCAACGGTTAGAGCAGAGGACTCATAATCCGGTTCCGCTGAGTTTCCGTCAGCCCTCAGTTCGCTCAAAATGCCCTGAAAACCTGCGGTTTCTACGGATATTGGTGCACACCCGCTTTCCGATTTTCGCGGTGAAACCCCGGGAATTTCCGACATCCTTACACCGGAACTACACGCGGCTTTCTGGCATCTGCGATGCGTGCTGCCATCCATGCAGCTCAGTCGTCGAGGTTGCCCGCGGCCCGCTGAAACGCCTCGTCCCAGATCGCGTGCATCTCCCGCGTCTCATCTGCTTGCACCTCGCCTTGAAAGCTCTGATTGGCTTCTGCCGCAGTGTTAGCCAGCGGTATCGAAGAAAGGATCCGCCACTCCTCCAAAAGGCGCTTAGGCTCAGGGTGTGTCCCAACCAACGCTAGAACCGCACTCATCATGAGATCCAGCCGGGCCTCGGAACGGAACGCGCGCTCCGTGAGGGCTAACACCTTCTCTTCGATCGATTGCATGGGCATCTCCGTAAGTGTTGCCAGCTTATAACTCTTGGCAGAGCGTTCTGCCGGCTGGCGGAAAAGTGTTCGGCCGGTGCTCGCGCTTCAAGTGGCTGCGTGCACGGTCAAAACGACCGTCTCTCAACGTGTTATCCACAGACTTGTCCCTAGCCCGTAGCTTGGGCAGCTCTTAGACTCGTCTGCAATCATTCGCGAGAAGCATGATGCACGCGTTCAACGTCTATATCGACGAATCAGGCGACGAGGGCTTTCGATTCAAGGAGGAGAATCGGGGGAGTTCGCGCTGGTTTGCGCTGGCTGCTGTGATCACGCGGGCAGAATCAGATCTGGAAACGGTCAAGCTCGTTGATCAGGTTCGAGAGCGCTTGAGGAAGCATCAGCGGGCTGACCTCCATTTCCGTGATTTGCGGCATGAGCAGCGGCTACCCTATTTGCAACAGATCGCAGCTGCTCGGCTCAGGGTAGTTTCCGTGCTCATCCATAAGCCCTCGTTGGATGCAGACGCATATTCTGAAAAAGGGCGTCTCTACAATTACGCCACTCGCCTGCTCTTGGAGCGAGTTTCCTGGCTTTGTCGTGATCGGAGAACGGATCCTGCGCATGTGGCGCGGTTGATCTTTTCCAACCGATCCAACATGTCATACGCGGAACTTTGCACGTACCTCGATCGCCTAAAACAGCACAGCACCGAGTGGGATGTGCGGATCGACTGGACTTCAGTCAATTGCCGGGACGTCAAAATTTTTGAGCACAGTAAGCGCATGGGCCTCCAGCTTGCGGACGCTGTCGCCTCTGCTATGTGGTATGGCGTCAATCAAAACGGCCATGGATTCACTGAGCCGAGATACGCTGAACTTCTGCGCCCTGTCGTGTACTCTCACCGCGGCCAGCGCTTTGGCTACGGGGTGAAGGTGATGCCGGCTGAGATCATCCGAAACGGACCGCCCCCTGGAGTCGAGTGGCTGCAGGGGGCGGGTTGGAATTAGGGCAGGTCCCGGGCCTCAGGATCCCACGTCTTAGACGCTGCCACCCGGAGGCGACCTGAGGTTGATCCCGCGCATACCTGCTGAGTAAATATACATCCTAGTGATCTCACTAGCTGCTGATACAGCAGCCTGTGCTGACCGGCGCCGCTGTGTTAGGGAGCCTTAAAAAATCAGTGCATTCAGCCAGCATCGCGTTCAGCGATTCGAGCCTCCATCCAGTCCTCGACCTCCGATTCCACCCAGGCCGACAGGGTACCTAGCGGCACAGGCTTCGGGAACTCGCTGGCGCGGACGCGGGCGTACAGGGTGGACTTCGATAGGCCGGTGCGCGCCAGCACCTCGCGAATGCGCAGGAAGCGCAGCGGGCGCGGTCCGGAAGGGTGATCAGCAGCACCGGTCGAATTGCTCATGGCGCCAATGCTGACGCGGCGGCGGCTCGCTGGCTGAGATCGGTGTCGGAATTCCCTGATGCTACGTTGCGCCGATCGCTGATACCCAGGCGCCGGCAGGCAGGCGATTCTAGCCATGCCGGACGCGGGCGCCATAGGCAGCTCAACCCCGCGGGCGCCTGAGCAGCGCCGGGCCGGTATCCTGGAACCTTCATCGGCCCGTCTCGGCCGGTGCGACGGCCGGCCGTAGCATGCGGGTATGGCGCTGCCGGACGACATCGAATGGGAACCCACCAACCGGTGGGGGCAGGACTGGCTCAGGTGCGCCGGGAAGATCGTCGCCGGCGTGAGCCAGACCGCGATCCGTGGGATCTGGATCGCGAACGTGAACCGTCATCGAGAGAGCACTGGCTCGTGCCCACACGCCTACTTTCGTAGCAGGCGCGCGGCGATGCGCTCGGTCGAGCGGTGGGCCTGCGCTCACGCGCCGAGGCTGCGCCGCGAGGTCGCTAAAGGTTCCGCAGCCAGGGTAGAGGTGCAGCCCACCAGGGAGGAGAAGCGGCTGGCGAGATCGTTGCGCGGATGAGCGCGGCCACATTGCCGTCATCGCATCGATCACTCAGGATGGGTGCATCGTTCTCGATGCGGCTGAGGTGTGGAATGGAACTGGGGCTTTGTCTGTCTCGCGATGAGATCCAGGAGTTCACGCGTACCCCGATCAGGGCAAAGCAGCTGGAGTTCCTGCGGCGAAATGGCATCCGACACTACATCGACAACAACGGTCGGCCGGTCGTGCTTCGTGCCGCGATCGGCGCTGATCCGATCACCCCTGCGCCGCTGCCGGCCTGGAAGCCGAACAAGGCCCTTCCCTAGAAGCGCAACCTCCGTGGCTCGGTCGGCGTTCGCTAGAATCCGGCGAAACGCCAGGAGCAAGGAATGCCATGAAGGACCGCAGCATCCGACAGTTCAGCCTTGTCCCCTACGCGCTAGCGATCGTGGTGGTCCTCGCCTTGACTGCGGCGCTCACCTGGCCATCCTGGGGCGTCGTCCCTATGTGGATGAAGGACCCGGCTTGGCCGGCATGGGTCCAGGCTGTGATGTCGGTGGTCGCCATCGTCGCCGCTGCATTTGTGCCGCGGTGGCTCGATGCCCAGAAGCGCAGGGATGCTGCCGACCAGTACCTCATTTTTTGCAGGTATCTCTTGGGGGAAGCTGAAAGCTTGCGGGAACAGGCAAGCACAAAAGCCGGACGGTATGGACTGCGCATGTGGGGCCATGAAGCGGAGTGGCAGTCCATAGCTGATGGTGCGCGGGAACTCCATCTCAACGAACTGCCGCACGCGAAGTATCTGGGCGTCTGGCTGCAAGTTCGCGAGATGGCAGTGCGTATTGCCGACTACAGCTCCTGCATAGCGAGAACAGGGGAAGACGATGATCCGGATGACCACGACATCCTGGATGGCTACCTCTATCGATTGCGCAACCTGCACAACGAGTTGATCGACATCGACGTTTCTATACGCGGCCAGCGCGGCTATGCCAAGGTGGAAAATCCCGACTGACCTCTACGTGCATCCCTCCGCGCCCGTGGGGCGTCTCTACGCCTGGTCCTCTGCGAAGATGCCGCCGCTGATGACGGCCGAGCCGCACCACGTATCGCCGTAGGCCACCGGCACCGGGTTGCCCTGGGCCTGCATGTTGACCGGGCCGTTGAACGCATAGCTTGGCTTGTTGGCCGGGCTGTCCTGCGCGCCGAGGCCCTTCTGGGTTGGAGACAGCATCTGGACCACGCCGCCGAGCACCATCGCGATGCCGGCATTGGTGAGCGGTACGCCGATCCACGCCAGGGAGCCACCGGAAAGCGTGCTGAGGGCGTAGCCGGCAGCGATGAGCACAGCGCCGACTATGACCTGCAGTGTGCCGCCGCGCTTCGCTCCCTGCAGCACCGGCGCGATGCGGATCATGTCCTCGCCGGGCGGGTCGTGGAGCTGGTCCTCGCCCAGGTTGCGCCGGCCGGCGAAGACGGCGAAGGCCATGCCGCGGTCCTTGGCGCCCATGAGGAACGCCTGGAAGCCGGGAAGCTGCACCGAAAGAGCGCGGACGGCCTCGGCCGGCGACGCCACGGCGAGGCGAAACTCCTTGCCGAAGCGCGCGCGCAGCGCGCCGTACAGGCGCACGATCCTGACCTTGGGTTGCTCGATCATCAGTTCCTCCTTTCGCTTGGGGCGATCGCCCCGAAAGCCACATGCTGGGTGGCAACTTGGTCTGCGCCGATGCTCACGACGCGCATTAGGGGATCTGGGCTATCGACGTCGAACGCGATCATGAGCCGCTCGCCCCTGCAGATGGCGGCGCCGATCGAATGAGCCACGTCCGGATCCCTGCTTACGGCCTGCATCGCCAGCCGCGGGCATATCGTCCTGCATGCCGCCATCACCGCGGCGACTTCGGCACGGAGGTCTGGTGCGACCTCACATCTGCCTCCGCCGATGTCGCTCCCATGCTTCGCTGCCATTGCACGCATCCTCTGAAATTGATCCTGGAGAACGAGATCCCGCCGGAGCGGGATCCGACCGCCTCACACTCAACCCAAGTGCAGCGGTTGCCGGGTGTTGTCGCGGGCACCTCCCGGCTGGCCCGGCGCGGAGGAGCAACTCCCCGCGCGGTTGCTCAGTGCAGCAGCTGCGCCTGCGGCCGGCTGCCGCGTGCGCCGCCGTCTACCGTCACGCCAGTGCGCAGCATGGCTTCGAACATGCGTGCCACTTGGTCTTCGCTGTCGAGGTCGACACCTACATCAGGGCCCATGAAGGCGAGGACCAAGCTACGGCGGATCTCGTGATCCGTCTGGTCGTCGGTGAAGAACGCGTCGGGCGCGAGCTGGTGGGCATCCAGCAGCAGCTTTGTGCGGTTCATGCCTGCCACTCCGCGGCGCGGCCGCGCGAAGCATCTTCGGTTCCGCTCCCCACGCGCACGATCCCGATATTGCCGCTGTGCACGCTGGCATCGCGGTGCATGGACGTGCGCTGGCCGCGCGACAACGGGCTCAGCACCGCCAGCCTGTCGATCGTGGCAGCAGCAGCGCATTGCTCGGGCCTGGGCGTGATGCCGGCGGCGTTCAACTGGCCGCGCGCCTGAGCGATTCCCAAGTACAGCTGCTCCACAGCGTCGAACGAAGCTTCCAGCTCCCGCTGCTTCGCCTCTGCACCTTCGATGGCGGCTACCAGAAGCTTCTGCAGGTCGGGCAGGCCTTCGTCGGCCTCCCTGAGCAGCGCGAGGTTGCGGAGCTGGGAGAGGCTGTTCTGCATAGCCCGCATGCGGTCCCGCTCGATCGATAGGCGATCGAACTCCTGCTGCATCTTCGCGATCTCGTCCACGCTGCCGCTGATCAGCAGCTTTCGGTAGAGCGGACCGTTGTTCGCGGATCGCGGGCCGGCGATCGCGATCTCTTCCCAGCGGGCATTGCAGCGGACGAGCTCGGGCTGCAGTTTCGCCAGCATGCCGCTGACCTCCTGCGCGCTCAGCGGGTTATCGCGGCTCATTGCCGCGCGGATCTCTTCGACGATGGACATGAAAACTCCGGTATGCAGGTGGCTGTGTCAGCGGGTGCGATAGTCGAGGCCGGCGCACATCTGGGCATAGGCCTGGTCGTTGGCATGGCCGGCACCGGCATCGCGCACCTGCTGCTGCACTTGGGTGGCATGAGTGCGCACCTGCGCGGCGTCCTTCGCCGCCTGCGCCACCATGCGCTGCCCAACTGCGGCATTCGCCGCCAGCTGCTGCGAGAGCACGTCCAGTTCGTCCTCGCGCAGGCTGCTGTGGCCGGCATCGTCCATCAGGCGCTTCCGCCATTCGGCGGCGTCGAGCAGCTGCAGGGTGGCGTGCTTCGGCGCGGAGTCGATGTGCAACTGCGGGCCGCCTCGCGCCGTGTCGACCATCGCCAGGTGGTTGTTCGCGATCTTCCGCTGCACGGCGTCGTAGTGCTGGCCATCCGGAGTGGTGCCTGCTTCGAAGTGAACCTCGGCGGTGTAGCCCATCGAGAGCTGGCGCTTACCGGACTCGTAGGCCTTGATCGCCGCCGCGTCCATCAGCACCAGCGGCACGCGGACGAACTCGCCATCGCGCACCACTTCGGCGCCGGTGTGGCCAATGGCCAGGTCCTTCCAGTTGGAGGCGTCGACATGCCCCTGGGTCGGATGCTCCAGCGTCATCGGCCGATGGGCGAAGCTGCGCAGGGTGGAGTCGGAGAAGACCTCATCCGCCGGACGGTAGACGCGCACCACGGGCATGTCGGGCCGGCCCAGCTCGCTGCCCAGGTACTCCTGCACGCCGGTGCGCGCGACCTTGGCGTCGGCGACGAGGTAGCCGTCCGCGGTGCGGCGGGTCGAACCGACGGTGATGCGATCGGTGAAAGTGGCATGCATGGCTCAGCCCTCCTGCTTGCGGGTGCGGTAGTCCAGGTTTGCCACGAACTCGGCGTAGCCGTTGTCCTGGACAGTGGTGCGCCGGCCTGCGCCGTCGCGCAGCGCTTGGGCTACCGGATCCTGATTGGGCGCGCGGCTATCCGTGGCCGGCTGCACGCTGGCTGCCGAATCCGCCATGCGCTTCACACGCTCGTCGACGAGCCTGTCGATGTCCTCCGGCTTCGGTCGGCTGTCCTGCAGCTGCGCCAGTTCGGCCTTGAGGGCGGCGATCTCCGCATCCTTGGCCCCGACGACGGCGGCCTGGTCGGCACGGAGGCGCTGGTTCACGGCTGCGGTGTCCGCCAGCTGGCGCTGCAGGTGCTCGATCGCCGTGGCGCTGTCTTCGCTGCATTCGATGGGCTGGCCGTCGACGGTGACGGTGCGGGTGGGCTTGCGGTTGAACATGGTTGTCTCCTGGGTTAGCTGCGGCGGCGGCTTTTCGCGGCCGGGGGTTCTTCATCGACGTACCGATCCATGAACCGGTCGAATTCGGCCTCGGCTTCTGGATCTACGCGACCCACTGCTTCGAGGAAGTCGCACCAAGCAACAGCGATGTCCCGCAGGGATGCATCGGCCGGAAGGCTTTGGAGCGCCTCGACCACGCGCGGCTCGACCCGGGATGCATGCGACTCGTAGAGCGCTTCCATGGCGGCATGGCAGGCCAAGTCGGCAGGTGAGAGCGGCGCCGGCGCTGGGCGGTTCTCCAGGGCGGCCAGTCGCCGTGATCGGTCAGCGCGCATGCTGGCCCTCCAGGGCGCGCAGGCGCGCGTCGAAGTCGGCCAGTTCGTGAGCCCGGGCGAAGCTCTCCACGCATCGGCCCAGCTTCTCAGCCTCACCGGCGGTGATGGCGCCCTCGGCCGCGGCGGACAGGATCGCGCGCATCGTGGCCGGCACGTCCGCCGGGCTCTCCGGGATCGGCAGGTCGACCTGGATCACGCGCTCCCGCGTGGGAGGCGCGATTCGCTCGAGGCAGAGGCGCATCGCCGCGGCATCGCCAGCGAGCGCCATGTCGATGGCCTTCTGCGTCAGCCGCTTCGAATCCTTGTCCAGCAAGGCCAGGGCGGCCAGGGTGCTCTTGTTGCGCGCGCCGCGGCGGCGGCCGGGGTTGCCAGGTCCGAAGCGCCCGCGGTTGTCGCGAGATGCCGTATCGGCGCCGTTTTTGCGGGTGTTGGGCTCGGTGGTTGCGGTGTCCATGCCGGCATTGAACCGGACGAAAACCGCGCCTGCTCAGCTGACACGGCGTTTTTTCGGCAGCACGCCCGCGTTCTGCAGCACCTTGCGCACGGCATCGTCCGATTTGCCAACCCGCCGCGCCACCATGCCCACCAGCTCGCGATCGGCGATTCCAGAGGCTCGGAGGTCCAGGGCGACCGCAATCGCGCGGGCATGCCAATCTGGCGCATCCGTGTGGCGCGCTCTGCCGCCGGCGGCGCGCGCGCTGCTGGCGTCCTTGTAGGCCTGAACGCATGGCTCCCGGGCGAGTATCTGCACCGCGGCGGATGCCTGGACCATGGCCACGGCCATCAGCGGGTGGCGCAGGGCCGCCGGCGCGCCGCCGGCCTGCTCCTCGATGGCGTCCATGTGCGCGAGGCTGCGCTCGACCTCGTCGCGCCTCTGCTGGATCACCTCGGCAGGCTGGTTCCAGCCGGCCAGTAGTTCGTCGAGCGTCCGCCGAAGCGGAGACGACAGCAGGTCGCCGGGGCGCGGCGTGTGGATGCGGTCAAACCGCGCCCGGTCCTCGGGATCGCCGAGGTTGAACGTGCTCAGCTTCTCAGGGTCGATCATGTCGATCTCCTCGCGCGCGCGTGCGCGATGCCTGCAGAAACGTCTGCAAAACACCTGCTAGCCTTCTGGCGAGCTCCTCGCGTGCGCACGCGCACTTGGCGGTAAAACCCTTGCCAGGTGCTCCAGGGATGCCGAGGTCGACGGTGGTAGGCCAGTTCATGGCCTGGATCAAGAAAATTGGCGGCGCGCCGATACGGATCGGCATGGACATACCGCTGAAGTACCGCATCCTGCTTTGGATCGCCAGCGCGGTGTTTGGCATCCCGACCTCCTACTATGGGTTCACCTGGATGCAGGCCAAGCTGGCGAAGCAGCAGCTCAACTGCATCACCGACGTCTACGGGGCCGACTACTCCACCGAGGCAGCGACGGTCCGCGCTGGCACCGACTTCGCGAATTGCCGGAGAAGCGTTGACCCCAGGAAAGGCACCGTGCGCTTTCTTCGGGATGAACTGAAGCGTGAGGGTCATTGACGTAGCAGCATGCGAACGCAATGCGATTGCACTGATTTTGCGTGGTGTTGACCCCTCCTTCATGGATCGAGTTCCTAAATCAAGTTCTTAAATCAAGTTCGGGTGACACCTGCGTCACCGGTCTGGTGACACCAGGGACACCGGTGGGTGACGCGTGTGTCACCGGGTGGTGACGCCGACGGCACCAGTGCGTCTCGCACTACTAGTGACATGCATGTCACCAGTCGACGTCCATCTCGTCATCAGAACTGGTGACACTGGCGTCACCAGTGGCTGAGTTGAACTGGGCCACCAGGTAGGTGTTGGAGCGGCCGGTTGTTCTGTCCACTTTGAGGTATCCCGTCTCTTCGAGGCGTTGAACGCTGCGGATGGCGGAGCGCTTCTGGATCCTCGCCATGCTGCAGATGCGCGCCATGCCTGGCCATGCTTCGCCATCGGGGTCTAGATGGCTGAGGATCACGCTGAGCACCGCACAGTCGCCCTTGCTTAGGCGGGGGTCTTGGAGGGCTCTCTCGATGAGTTGGTAGCGCGCCAGCAGGTTGAAAGGCTCATGGGGCATCGCCTTTCCTTGATCAGGCGGCCACGCGCGACAACTGCTTGGTCAGCAGCCGCCGGTTGTGCTCGCACACCGCGCGATCGTTGGCGTACTGGGGTGCTGTGCACCCCATGCCGATGAGCGTGTCCAGGGCGCTCTCCGCGGCCTTCGTGCTGGCCAGCCAGCGCTCGACCTGGGCGCGCGGCACGTCGCGCAGTTGGCGCGCTGTGAGGCAGCGCAGTGGGCGGTAGATCATGGTGTGTTCTCCATTGAGGTCGCTCGCGCTTCTGGCGATGTATCCGTCATCACGCTGCCGCCCTCGGCACAGCTGGGACCGCCTCCATCGCCGCCGGCTTCTGCTGCAGTGAATCCTGCCAGCCATGCACGGTAATGGCGGCCTGGCGCCGGCCTTCCTCGGTGTCCCACATGCCGTAGTCCTGATCACTCGCGTGGTTGTCCTGATAGGGGCGGTTCTCGTACCAGCACCATTTGCCATCGGCGTCCATAGCGAGGAAATTCGCCCAGGCAGGCGCAGCCTCCCAACTTGGTGCGGCGTGCATCGCCCGCTCGTCGTCATGCCCGAGGTGTCCGGGATGCTGGTCAAGGTGCTGGGCGCTGATCGCGTCCACGGCATCGCGGACGGCGTAGGCAGCCTGAAAGGCCATTCCGCCCAGCATGCGCACGCTGTCGGGAGAGATGTCGTCCAGTCCATTGGTTGTGAAAATGTCGAGGACCGAGGTCGCGGTCCGGGCCTGCAGCCGCAGTTGTTCCAGTTGGCTGATGGTCAACCCGAAGGCGAGGGTTTCGGGTACGCTGTTGGTCGCCATGTTCTTCTCCTGATTCTTGGTCGATGATGGATTGCTTGGCACACGGCTCGAGCGTTGGCGCGCTCGGGCCGTTTTCATTTGCTGGTGCTGATCGGGTTGCTGGTCAACTTGGCTGCCAGCGCACGCGCGCTCTGCAATGCCTGCAGCGGCTCGGCGTACTTGGCTGCCAGGGCGGCCCGCTGGGCGTCGAATCGGGCCGAGATTGCCGCGGCGAGTTGCTCCCGCGATTGGGTGTTCGAACGAGCGCGCGGCGCACGTATCGTGGTTGGCTGAGCGAGCTCTATGCTTTGCATGGTCAGTTCGTTCCTTGTCAGGGTTCGGGGTGGCTTCCGCGGCTCGTTCCGGAGGGAACCGGGCGGGCCGCTTCCTTTCAGCCCGCGAGGGCACGGCTGTCGGTCGTCTCGACGACGGACCCCTCGATGTAGGCGTCGAGATCCGCGCGGCGGTAGAACACGCGACCGCCGATCTTCACGTAGCGCGGGCCGCGGCCTTCGACCCTCATTTTTTCCAACGTGCTGACGCTGATTCCCAGGTGCCTCGCGGCATCCGGGCCCTTGAGGCGCGCGGCATTCGGAGACGTTTCGTTCATGGTTACTGCCCCTTTTTGCAATGGCCCACTATGGGCCACCTGCGGGCAATGTCCCACAGTGGGTCATTGCAGTCAAGGCCCACTATGGGCCATGCTTTGCGCATGGCCGTAAATGATCCCCACTTCAAAATCCGCCTTCCTGCGGACCTCAAGGCGCAGCTGGAGAAGGCTGCTGAGGAAAATGGACGCTCAGTCACGGCTGAAATCGTTCATCGCCTGCGCCGGTATGAGGACATCGATGCCGCCGGCCTCGAGGCTCTGGTCAGGGTGTCGGTCAAGAAAATCGAGGAGTTGCAGGAATTGATTGATTCGCTCGATTTACCTGCGAGGTTGGGCAAGGAGAAGCCATGACGGCATTCGCCAAGCTGACGCGCGCCGGCATGCGCGGCCTGCAGCCTGGCCAGTCGTTGAGCGAGCACGGCATCACCTACACGCGCACCAGCAGCGGGGACGGCCGGTGGTCGGTCAACGTGATGGTCAACCGCCGGCGGCACCACCAAGTCGTCGGCCTGGAATCGGAGGGCTACACCCGCACGCAGGCCGAGGACGTTGTGAGCGCGCTGAAGGCCGCCAAGCGGTCCGCCGCACATGGGGTAGCGGGTAGCCGCCAGACGCGCGCTCTGAGCATTTCCCAGGCTGCGGACGACTACCTGGCGTATCTGGCCAAGCACGATGGGCGCGACCTGGTGGCGAAGAGGATGCGATTCCAGCAGCACCTGGTGCCGCACCTGGGCCAGAAGCAGGCCGCGCGCCTTACCGATGACGACTGGATGGCCTACGTCGCCAAGCGCAAGACCGAAGGCGCGAGCCCGGCAACGATCAACCGGGAGCGATCGGCGCTGCTGCACATGCTCAACACGATGCGCCGGCGCAAGCTCCTGGCCGCGGTGCCGCTGCTTGCGCGCCAGGCCGAGCCAGAGGGCAAGCTGGTGTACCTGACGCCCGCGGAGTCGCAGCGCCTGCTGAAGGCTGCAGCGAACGATCAGTCGGACTTGGCGCACCTGTTCGTGATGGTGACGCTCTACACGGGCCTGAGGCACAGTGCGGCGCTCAACCTGCGCGCGGCCGACGTCGACGTGGAACGTCGCATCCTCTGGATCCGCCACGACAAGGCCGGCCGGCGCGAGCAGGCGATGCCGCAGGTGCTGGCCGACTATCTGGGCGAGGTGATCGCCGGCATGGAGCCGGAGGCGTTCCTGTTCGCGTCGCCGCGCGCGAAGTCGGGCAGGGTCTACCAGATGAATGCCATCTTCGCCCGGTGCGTCGAGCGCGCCGGCATCAGCAAGCACGTCACGCCGCACACGATGCGCCACACCGCTGCGACGAACGCAGCGCACGCCGGCCTCGACGCGGCCACGATCCAGATGATGGGCGGATGGAAGACACGCGCTATGGCCGAAAGGTACACTCACGCGGCTTCGATGCGGGACGCGATGGATGCCCTCGAGAGCCGGCTCACCAGCCGCAGGGTTACACCGAAATTGCAACGGCGATCGCGCAAAACCGCCTGAAACTCCTTCAGGGCCTATAGCTCAACGGTTAGAGCAGAGGACTCATAATCCTTTGGTTCCAGGTTCGAATCCTGGTGGGCCCACCACACGCATGGAGATAGCTTGATATTGTCTGCCCTTGAAAGAGTGGGCGTTAGAAGTGAACCTGACCCCATTCTTCAACAGGGATGACTCTCGCCAATCCGTTGGGGATTTTGCCATGACGGCTACGAGCTTATCTTCAAAGCAATTAGATGTTTTTTGCTCTTGAAAGAAGCAAGGTGTTAGAAGTGCAACTACCCTCCGTTCTTTAAAAGCTGCATAAAGGCTGTCGCCAGGGTACGATGGGTCGACTCCTTTGAAACCATGAGGCTTCTATGCAACTCCACGAAGTGTTCGGCGTCGCCAGAGACCAAGTTGAAAGTTATATCGAGCGCAATGCCGTGGATACTGCTCTGCAAGAGGCTTTAGCCGGATCGCGTCAAATTGTGATCTATGGATCTTCGAAGCAAGGGAAGACAAGTCTACTTCAGCGACATGTTGCACCGGACGACCGGATCACAGTGCATTGCGGCCCCACGATGAGTGTAGAGGACATCTACCGTTCGCTACTGCGCCAGCAGGGCGTTGAGATCGTTACCGAGCGGTCCGTGGAACAGTCGCGAGAAGTTACAACGTCAATTTCGGCCCGCTTTAAAGCGATGATCCCGTTGTTTGGAGGAGGAGAGGCGGAGACAGCCGGAGGTGTAAGTGCCGGCCGGAATGAAAACGAGCTACGGACAACTGTTGAATTCAATCTTGCAAATGGTCAGGATGTGGGCGAGTTGCTGATCAAGATCGGATCGCGAAAAAAATACCACGTACTTGAAAATTTCCATTACCTTTCTGATGAAGCGCAAAATCAATTGGCCTTTGATCTGCGTACATTCGAAGAAATGGGAATTAGATTTGTAATTCTAGGAGTTTGGCGCGAAAGAAATAGGTTGGTTCAATATAATGGTGATCTACAAGATCGTGTTGCAGAAGTTCCTGTTGAGCCTTGGGATGATGGGGACTTCGAGAGGGTCGCGCTGAAAGGGGAGGCTGCGCTAAATGTGAAGATTAGTCCGGCTTTGAAGCAGCGCATCTTCAATGAAGCCCACGGTTCTATTGGTGTGGTTCAGGAGCTTTTAAAGAAGCTCTGTGAGCTGGCCGGAGTTATGGAGACGTCATTACGCCAGTTACATGTAGAGCGTGATGAGCTCCTGAGTGAGGCGATTACTGCAAAAGTCGCCGAATATTCCAGCCGTCATGTGCGTAGCCTGGAGGCCATCGCCGCCGGTTCTCGTTCGCGTAGAGCTACTGAGGAAACGGCAGCTCTATTTTTGCCCTATTATGTCGTTTTAGTGCTCGTTAATCGTTCTTACGCAGAGCTGCGTGACGGGATCGAACGTAAAACGCTGCAGGAGCATATTCGCGCCATCCACACCCATCCTGAGAACGTGCGAACCTCCGATGTGACGGGAATGCTCCAGCGTTTGTCCAAACTCCAGGCTGACGCGAAAATTAAGCCGCCGTTGTTCGATTTTGATCCCGGTTCTCGCCGGGTGAAGGTAGTGGATTCCACACTGTATTTCTTTATAGATAACTGTGTTCCGGCTGACGTGATGGCGGAAATCCCTCACCCAGACCCGGACATAAGTGCCGCGCAAAGGAACGCGCCTGTTGATTGACGGTTGCACGCATCTTCACTGTAGTTTTCAGGTGCGTTGACATAAGGCCCTGGAAAAAGCCGGTTGTAGAAGCACGCACGCAATTCGTGCTCAGTTGCTACCGCAAGGAGGGCCAATCGGCTCATGATGGGGGCAGAAGTTGTGGCGTCTAGCTTTTACACACCAGGTTTTCCGATATTGGGGTCAGGCCGCAGGTGCGCCAATGTCGTTGCTGATGGCGTGGCAGCTCCTGATCGCGCAGGACCACGACTTGATCACGCGTCCGGCAAGCATGAGGCGTTCGTGCGCGGGTTGGGCGCCGAGACCTTCATCGACTACACCAAGACGGCGCCGGAGGATGTGTTGCACGACGTGGACCTGGTGGTGGACGCCGTCGGCGGCGCCGGTGCCAGCAGGTTCCTGCGCACGCTCAAGCGCGGCGGCGCACTGCTCCCGATCTTTCCGCTCGGCTTCGATGGGCACGATGCGGCGGCGGCGCTGGGCGTGACGGTGTCCACCACCCAGGTGCGCTCCAGCGGCGCGCAACTCGGCGAACTCGCGGCACTGCTGGACGCCGGCACGGTGCGCGTGGCCATCGACAGCACCTTCGCCTTGTCGCAGGCACGGCAGGCGCACGAACGCGCGGAGCAGGGTCACATCCAGGGCAAGATCGTGATGACGGTCGAGTGAGGCCGTGGATCGCGGCGTTGCCGACGGCATCGAATGGCTCCGCGGCTCGGCGATGCGTCGACCGCCGAGCCGGTCATCGCAGCGCGTCTGGGGCAAACAGGGGCGGCGTGCACTTGCTTGCATCAAGCACCACCGGCAACGTCCAAGCCCTATGGAGTGATAGATGTGCTCTGCCCCGTGTTTCCCTGAGGCCGGATTTCGCAAGCTTCCGACACGCAACGCACGCCGTCGCCAAGCGCCGATCAAAGAAGATGCTCGGCGCAACTGGCCGTTGCGTGGAAGAATGTTGCCGGATCAAGCCGCGCCGCAGCGCGGCGTGGGCTTGAATGCTGCGTCAGGCCGCTTGTCGGCAAGTGGCAATGCCAAAACTGTCGGTACTGCAGCGCATTGTGTTGCCCTTGTCGTCGCGCGACGTCGTGTTGTCGAAGGAGTCCGTCGCGCCGCGAACCACGTTGCCCTAATCGTTACGGGTCGTGGTATTGCCGTAGGAGTCTGTGCTGGTGCGACTGACGCTTCCGTCGTCGCCGCGGCAGGTTTTGTTGCCGTACGAGTCAGTGGAGCAGCGAATCGTGTTGCCCCGGTCGTCACGGGTCGTGGTATTGCCGTAAGAGTCTGTGCTGCTGCGCGTCACGCTTCCGTCGTCGCCGCGGCAGGTTTTATTGCCGTACGAGTCCGAAGAGCAGCGAACCACGTTGCCCCGGTCGTCACGGGTTGTGGTATTGCCGTAGGAGTCTGACGAGGTGCGCGTGACGCTTCCATCGTCGCCGCGGCAGGTTTTGTTGCCATACGAGTCCGTCGAGCAGCGTGTGTCGGCAAGTGCGCTCGACGTTGCCAGCAGTCCAGTCAAAAGTGCGAGTGTGGCCATTTTCATTTTGAAACCCCCTGAGTGTGTGGAGCGGTCTAACGCTGACGATTGTAGGCGCTGTCAGGTCGCCTACCGGCAAGTCTCAACGCGATAGGCATCGGTCGTGCAGCGTGTCATGTTGCCCTTGCCATCGTTGCACGTCTTGACGCCGAACGCGTCCGTGGTGCAGCGCGTCTGGTTGCCCTGGGTGTCGAGGGTCGTGCTCGTGCCGTAGGCGTCTGTCGTGGTGCGCGTCAAGCTTCCGTCGCTGCCCTGGCACGCCTTGGTGCCGTAAGCGTCGGTAGTGCAGCGCGTCTCGTTGCCCTGGTTATCACGGGTCGTGGTGGTGCCGTAAGCGTCTGTCGTGGTGCGCGTCGTGCTTCCGTCGTCGCCGGTGCATGTCTTCACGCCGAACGCGTCGGTTGTGCAGCGTGTCCCGGCGAGTGCGCTCGACGTTGCCAGCAGTCCAGCCAAAATTGCGAGTGTGGCCATTTTCATTTGAAACCCCCTGTGTGTGTGGAGCGATCCAGCGCTTGCCAGTGTAGCCGTTGATCGTCAGTCAGGCAGGGCGCTCTATCGCCTTCGATCGCTCCCCGTCGCGTGGCGATTCAGCGTCATGCCTCTTCGTATTCGACCTGAACCAGCGACGCTGGATCGCGTGTCGATCCGCAGGCGAACTGTTGCGCAGCAGCATGCAACTCGCCGAAAGGCGTGTTACTTCTAGCTCGGTTGGATCGATCCAAAGCCGTTGATGCAGCGCATCCTTGGGGGAGACGGCGGATAGGGATCGCGTGCGACGAGTTTGCTGACGCCTGCTCTCTGGTCCGCATGCATCTGCGGTCGTGAAGCCTGGTTAGAGGCCGACTCGAGCGGCGACCCCCGGGGCGATCCGGTCCACGTTGCGCGCCTTCACTGTGCGCCGTTGCTATCGGAGGTGCGTGGCGCCACGCGTCGCGACACAACCGACCGAGAGAGTTGGGGAGCCTGCCATGCCAATCCGTCCGCGCTTCGCGCATCCGTCTGAGTCTTCGCGCCGGTGGTTCGGGTTCGTCGCTGCGTCGGCGTTGCTGTGCGCGGGAATTGGCGCGGCATGTGCGGCCGATGCCGACTTTGCGTCCTCGTTCGAGCGCGGCGAAGCTGCGCCAGCGTCGGCGGCGCAGTCCGACAAAACAGGCGTGAGCGTCGCCATCGGCAAGGGCCCCGAGCAGCCCTACGCGGCCAAGGCCGGCATGGGCTACACCGGGCTGCATGCGCTGCACTATCGCGCCACTGCGGCCGGGCGTGCACAGCTGTTCGCGGTGGATCTGCCGGTGGAGCCTGACACGGTGCTGTCGTGGATGGTGCTGCCGGAAATCGTCGACGGCGATACGGTGGCGTCGACCGGCGTGGTGGTGGACCTGCTGTTCGACGACGGGCGCCGCTTGTCCGAGTTGGGCGCGGAAGACCAGCACGGTGCGCCGGTCAGTGCGGCGGGGCAGGCGGCGTCGAAGACGCTGTATCCGCAGCAGTGGGCGCTCAAGCAGGTGCGGTTGGGTGAGGTGGCGGCCTTGCGCGGCAAGCGCATCCGCGCGATCGAGCTGCAGGTGCAGCCTGGCGCCGGCAAGGTGGCGACGGGCTGGATCGACGATGTCGCGGTGCGCAGTGAACCTGGGCCGCAGGCGGCGCGGCGTCCCAGCGACGAGGTGGTGACCACGCGCGGCACGCAGTCCAACGGCACGTTCTCGCGCGGCAACAACATCCCGGCCACGGCGATGCCGCATGGCTTCAATTTTTGGGTGCCGGCGACCGATGCGGGGACGCTGAGCTGGCTGTACCGCTGGAACGAGCAGAACGGCGACGACAACCGGCCGCGGCTGCAGGCGCTATCGATCAGCCACGAGCCCAGTCCGTGGATGGGCGATCGCCAGACCTTCCAGGTGATGCCCTCGTCCACGCGCGGGGTGCCGGAGGCGGATCGCAGCAAGCGCGCATTGTCGTTCAGCCACGACCACGAGGAGGCGCGCCCGCATCTGTACCGGGTGGATTTCGACAACGGGATCCGCGCCGAGTTGGCGCCGAGCGAGCGGGCCGCGATCTTCCGCTTCCGCTTCCCCGAGGGCGGCGACGCCAATCTGCTGTTCGACAATGTCGACGCGCGCGGTGGGCTGACCCTGGATGCGGCGACGCAGACCCTGCGCGGCTACTCGGACACGCGCAGCGGGCTGTCCAACGGCGCCACGCGGTTGTTCGTCTATGCGCGCTTCGACCGCCCGTGGACCGCCAGTGGCAAGATCGCCACGGGCCGGCCGACCGGCTATGTGAAGTTCGCGCCTGGCGCGGACCGCATGGTGGTGATGCGCATCGCCACCTCGCTGATCTCGGTGGAGCAGGCGCAGCGCAATCTGCAGCAGGAGATCGGCGACGCCGGCTTCGAGGTGGTGCAGTCGCGCGCGCAGGACGCGTGGGACGCGCTACTGCGCCGGGTGCAGGTGCAAGGCGCCAGCCACGACCAGCGGGTCACGGTGTACTCCAATCTGTACCGGCTGTTCCTGTACCCCAACATCGCCCACGAGAATGTCGGCGATGCGGCACATCCCGATTGGCGGCATGCCGACCAGAACAGTTGGTCCAAGGACAACACGGGCGGCGATGCCGAACGCACCGCGGCGCCGATCCTGCCGGGCATGGTCTACGTCAACAACGGCTTCTGGGACACCTTCCGCACCAGTTGGCCGGCGTATGCGCTGTTCGCGCCGGAGCAGGCCGGGGCGATGATCGACGGCTTCCTGCAGCAGTACCGCGACGGCGGCTGGGTGGCGCGCTGGTCCTCGCCGGGTTATGCGGACCTGATGGTCGGCACCAGTTCCGATGTGGCGTTCGCCGATGCCTGGCTGAAGGGCGTGCGCGGGTTCGATCCGCACGAGGCCTACGCGGCGGCGCTGCGCAATGCCACGGTGGTGCCGCCGGTGTCGAATGTGGGCCGCAAGGGCCTGGCGCGTTCGATGTATCGCGGCTACGCGGCCAACGACGTGCACGAGGGGCTGTCGTGGACGCTGGAGGGCGCGCTCAACGATTTCGGCCTGGCGCAGATGGCGCAGGCGCTGGCGGATCAGGAACAGGATGAGCAGCAGGCGCAGCGCTACCGCGAGGAAGTCGAGTACTTCCAGGCACGCGCGACCGATTATGTGTACCTGTTCGATCCGGCGACCCGCTTCTTCCGTGGGCGCACGCCGGCCGGCCAGTGGAGCACCGCTGCGTCCAAGTTCGATCCGCGCGTGTGGGGCGGCGACTACACCGAGGCCAATGCCTGGACCTTCGCCTTCACCACGCCGCACGACGCCACCGGCCTGGCCACGCTGCTGGGCGGCGAGGACGCCATGGCCGCGCGCTTGGACGAGCTCTTCGCCACGGCCGAGACCGCGGACAAGCGCTTTGCCGGCAGCTACCGCGGCGTCATCCACGAGATGACCGAGGCACGCGACGTGCGCATGGGCATGTACGCGCACAGCAACCAGCCCTCGCACCATCTGCCGTGGATGTACGTGGCGGCGCGGCAGCCGTGGAAGACCCAGCGTCTCACCCGCGAGGTGCTGCGTCGGCTGTACCTGGGCAGCGAGATCGGCCAGGGCTATCCGGGCGACGAGGACAACGGCGAAATGTCGGCGTGGTACCTGTTCGCCATGCTCGGGCTGTATCCGCTGCGGATGGGCGCGCCGGAGTACGTGATCGGCTCGCCGGCGTTCCCGCGCGCCGAGGTAGACCTCGGCAACGGCCGCAAGTTGGTGGTGATCGCGCGCAACAACAGTGCGCGCAACGTGTACGTGCAGTCGCTCACGCTCAACGGCAAGCCTTGGAACAAGGCCTGGCTGCGCCACCAGGACATCGCCGACGGCGCCACGCTGGAGTTCGTGATGGGCGCGACGCCCTCGCGCTGGGGCAGCGGTGCCGATGCGCTGCCGCCGTCGCTGACGCCGCCGGGCAACGCGCCGCGTGGGCTGGAGGATCTGGCGTCGCAGGCCGTGGCGGTGTCGTTGCAAGGGCAGCCCAAGGCCGCGGCCTTGATCGACGACGATGCGGCGACGGCGCTGCCGCTGCCGGCCGGTGCCAGCGTCGATCTGCGCTTCGCGACGCCGCAGCGCGCCACGCACTACACGCTGACCAGTGGCGACGCTGCCTTGTCTGGCCTGGCGTGGACGCTGGAAGCGCGCAACGGCGACGGCGCGTGGACCACGCTGGACCAGCGGCGCGAACAGCGCTTCGCCTGGGCGCGGCAATTGCGGCCGTTCCGCATCGCCAAGCCCGGCGCCTACAGCGCCTATCGGCTGCGCATCGACGCGGGCGAAGCCGTTTCGCTCGCCGAGATCGAACTGCTGCAGCCAGCGACACGGAAGGCCGTGCCGTGAGGCGGCCGCAACGTGGCGCATGCGCATCGCTGCGCCCACGATGCAGACGACACCCCACGCCCTAGACCTGTTGCGCGGCAGCATGCGTTGCAGGGAAGGCTGTGGTACTTAGGTTTTCCACTGCATTAGAACGATCCAATTCAGTTGTGCAGGACAGAGGGGGAAGGACCGCAAGACCGGCTCGCCGCAACGGCGCCGGACGTTTTCGTGTCACATCGCGCGGAGTTCTTGCCCGATCGTTGGATCGATAGAAACCCGCCGCAGCCGATCAATCTTTGGGAGAGGATGATTGAAATGAACTGCATGCCATCCGCACGCAACCGCAGCGCCTTGTCTGCGGGTATCGCCATCGCGCTGCTCGCCAGCGCCGCCTCCACCACCGCCTTCGCCCAGCAGGCCGACGGCACGCCGGCCCCCAAAGGGCAGGCCGAGGTCAAGGCCACCGACCTGGACGCGGTGACGGTGACCGGCTACCGCTACGCGATCGAGAAGAGCCTGGAGCAGAAGCGCAACGCCAATGCCGTGGTCGATGTGATCACCGCCGAGGATGTGGGCAAGTTCCCCGACAAGAACGTGGCCGATGCGCTGCAGCGCGTGCCCGGCGTGGTCATCACCCGCGATGGCGGCGAGGGCAAGAACGTCAGCGTGCGCGGCCTGTCCTCGGAGCTGGTGCTGACCGAATTGAACGGCAACTACATCGCCACCGCCGAATCCAATGGCGACCCGACGCGTTCGTTCAACTACACGCTGCTGCCGTCGAACCTGCTGGGCAGCGCCGAGCTGTACAAGACGCCGGAAGCGCGCATCGACGAAGGCGGCATCGGCGGCACGGTGATCCTGCAGACGCGGCGCCCGCTGGAGCTGGAGCCAAATTCCGGCTTCCTCTCTGCCGAGGGCGTGTGGTCGGACAGCAGCAAGAAGACCGACGGCCAGTTCTCCGGCTCGTACTCGTGGCACGACCAGGACAACCGCTTCGGCGTGTTCGTCGGCTATACGCAGCAGAAGCGCACTGCGCGCACGCTCAACGCCAGCACCGAGAGCTGGCAGTGGTACGGCCGCGACGAAGGCGGTCCGGCGGTCGACGTGAACGGCAATCCGTCGGACTTCAATGCCAACTGGTGGGGCGGCACCGGCTTCTGGGACCAGAACGGCCGGTACTACACCCGCTTCATGATGCCGACCTCGGTCAGCCTGGACGTCAAGCAGGAGGAGCGCGAGCGCAAGGGCGGCCAGCTGACCTTCCAGTTCAAGCCCACCGACGACCTGACCCTGACCGCGAACTACTTCCGCTTCGACCTGTCGCAGAACTCGCAGACCAACACCATCAAGATCCCCGAGTGGAACATCGCCCGCTATTACGGCGACGGGAACTGGCGCGGCGGCCGCCTGCTCGACGGGCTGCAGTTCGATCCCAGCGGCACCATCGTCACCGGCGCCAACTACAGCCTGCATCCGGGCAAGGCCTATTACTGCAGCGAGGCCCAGGCCGCCGCGGCTGGTCTGCCGCCGGGCGGCTGGGGTTCGGACGACTGTACGGTGCCGACGCCGCAGATCACCGGCAGCTACAACATCGAGAAGTCGCTGTCGCAGACGGTGGACCTGGGTGGCGAATGGCGTGGCGAGAAAGTGGACGTGTCGTTCAAGGCCGGTCGCACCTGGGCCAAGGGTGGGCCGGAGCTGCAGTTCTCCCTGCCGATCAAGCCGCGCCGCCAGAACGCCGACGGCAGCTGGAGCAATGGCAATTTCGCCAGTGCCTGGGATCTGACCGGCACGCCGTCGATGACGTTTTCGCCGGAGCTGATGCAGAACCTGCGCGACGGCATCCTGCAGGTCGACCTTGGCTCGACCGGCTCGTCCTGGACCCGCAACACCAACCAGCAGCAATACGCGCAGATCGATACCACCTGGCACATCGACGGCGAGTTCTTCGACTCGCTGCAGTTCGGCCTCAAGCGCCGCGACGGCGGCATCCACCGCAACACCGGCAACAACTATTGGGTGTGCCCGGGCACAGACCCGAGCGACTACAACAACCGCTACTGGAACGGGCGCTGCAACGCGCTGGCCACGCAGTTCTCGCCGGATCTGCTGTTCCCGCTGGACAACCTGGCCGGTGGGGTCAGGTCCAGCGCGTTCCCGGCGATCAACTTCCCGGGTTACATCGGCTATTTGAACAACACCTACGGCGCGATGCAGACCCGCAACGAAGACAACTTCGTCTACAACGTCGACGAGAAGATCTATTCGACCTACCTGCAGCTCAACTTCCACACCGAGCGCCTGCGCGGCAACGTCGGCGTGCGGGTGGCGCGCACCGGCCAGCATGCCGATTCCACCGACAAGGTGACCGCCTACAACGATTACTTCTTCGATGGTGCCGACGGCAACCCGCTGGCCTGCCAGCAGGGCGCCGCCATGCCCGCCGGCGCGCCGGCCGATACCTACTGCGGCACCGAGGGCTATTGGCGGCTGTCGGACACCGAACAGCGCACCGAGTCGTTCGTGGTGAGTGCGCTGGACCGCAACTACACCGACGTGCTGCCGAGCTTCAACCTGGCCTACGACCTGACCGAGAACCTGCTGCTGCGCGCGGCGGCGTCGAAGGTCATCGCGCGGCCCAGCTACAACGCCATCGCCGCGCCCGGCAGCCTGGAGTACTACAGCCCCGAGTACGTCGCCGACCGGCGCCTGACTGGCGGCGCCAGCGAGCAGGGCTGGTACGGCTCGGGCAGCAACAAGAACCTGGAGCCGTACAAGGCCACCCAGTTCGACCTGGGGCTGGAGTGGTACTTCCTGCCGGGCTCGGTGGCGGGCGTGGGGCTGTTCCGCAAGAACGTGGAGAACTTCTCGGTCGACGTGGTCAGCGACGTCAACATGCTGATCAACGGCCAGACGATCACGGTGCAGAACTACAGCACCAAGGCCGGCGGCCAGGATGCGGTGTCGCAGGGCGTGGAGCTGTATGCGCAGCACACGCTGCCGTCCGGCCTCGGCGTGCAGTTCAACTACACCTACAACGACGCCAGCAAGGCGGCGGTGCGGCTGGAGGACGGCACCGAGGTCGGCAAGACCTCCATGCCCGGCAGCGCCAAGAACCAGACCAACCTCACCGTGTTCTACGAGACCGACCGCCTGCTGCTGCGCGCCTCGTACAACCGCCGCGGCGAGCTGGTGCAAGGCCTGGTCAACGGGCTGAACGTGTACGAAGAGCCGTACTACCAGATCGATGTCAACGCGGCATACAACATCACCCCGGCACTCAGCCTCACCGCGTCGGTACTGAACCTGACCAAGCAGGAATCGCGCCAGCACCTGGGCGACGACACCCGGGCGCGCTTCTACACCGGGGGCTACGCCGGGCGGCTGGCGTACCTGGGGCTGACCTACAAGTTCTAAGCTGCAACGTGTCGTGCCCATGCCTGCCGCACCGCGGACGGCATGGGCGCGAGGGGCCCGGCGACGGTCGGGCCGCTGCTTTCGTCGTCCACGATCGCGCCGTCGCGCCTGTCGCGGTCGTTCACCACAGGACCCATCGCATGACGTCTTCCCCGCTGCCTTCCCTGCTGCGCACACTCGCCCTGTCCTTGCTCCTGACCACGCCGGCACTGGCCGCCGCGCCGCGGCTCAGTGCCGAGGTCAACACCTTCATCGGCAGCAAGGACGACGGCAATACCTTTCCCGGCGCGTCGGCCCCGTTCGGGATGATCCAGGTCAGCCCGATCGGCGCGCACTACGCCGGCTGGCGCTACGACGATCCGCAGATCCGCGGCTTCGGCCATTCCTTCCTGTCCGGCGCCGGCTGTTGGGAACAGGGCGGGCAGGTCTCGGTGCTGCCGGTGACCGGGCGCATCGGTCCCGGCGGTGATTTCGATACGGGCGATCCGAGGGCCTTCGACCACACCCGCTACGGTGCGCGCTACCAGCACGACGGCGAGCGCGGCCAGGCCGGCTATTACAAGGTGCGGCTGACCGATTACGGCGGCATCGATGCCGAGGCCACCGCGCTGACCCGCGCCGCGGCCGAGCGCTATACGTTTTCCACCTCGGGCGACGGCCATGTGCTGGTCAACATCGGCCAGGCCAACGCCCGCCACACGGTCACCGGCAGCACCTTGACCGTGGTCGGCGATCGCGTGGTGGAAGGCAAGCTGGTGACGCAGAGCTTCTGCGGCGGCCACCAGTACACCACCTGGTTCCGCCTGGAGTTCGATCGCCCGTTCAAGGCCTTCGGTACCTGGGGCGAGGCCGGCGGCGTGCCGGGATCGCGCCACGGCATGGAGGGCGAGGGCAAGCCGAGCGGCGCGTGGCTCACCTTCGACCTGGGCAAGGGCCGCTCAGTCACCGCCATCTCGGCGATCTCGCACGTGGATGCCGAGGGCGCGCGCAACAACCTGCGCAGCGAGGGCATGGCCAACGGCCGCCTGCTCGGCTTCGACGCCATGCGCGCCCGCGCGCAGCAGGCGTGGGACAAGGAACTGGCCAGCGTACGCGTGCACGGCGGCAGCGGCGACGACCGCGTGGTGTTCTACACGGCGCTGTACCACGCGCTGCTGCAGCCGCTCACCGGCAGCGATGCCGATGGCCGCTACCGCGGCTACGACGACGGCATCCACCATGCCGATGGCTGGACCTACCACGAGTTCTTCTCGCTGTGGGACACCTACCGCTCGCAGAACCAGTTGCTGGCGCTGTTGCGGCCGCAGCGCGCCGCCGACATCGCGCGCTCGATCCTGGCCATCAATGCACAAGGCGGCTGGCTGCCGCGCTGGGGTTATGCCAACTTCGAGAGCAACGTGATGACCGGCGATCCGGTCACGCCGTTCCTGGTCGACCTGTGGCGCTTCGGCGCGCTGCAAGGGCGCGAGGCCGAGGCCTACGCTGCGCTGCGCCGCAACGCCTTCGAGATGCCGCCGTTGAACTCGCGGCATGCCGGGCGCTCCGGCAATGCCAACTACCTGGCGCAGGGGTTCGTGGAGTACGACCGCGCGTTCCCGTCCAAGGGCATGGACGTCGACCCGCACCATGGCGGCTCGGCGACGCTGGAGTACGCACTGGCCGATTGTTCGCTGTCGGCCATGGCCGGCGCGCTGGGCCATGCCGAGGACGCGGCGGTGCTGAACCGGCGAGGGCGCAACTGGCGGTCGATCTGGGATCCGTCGGTGCGCGACACGGACACCGGCTTCACCGGTTTCCCGCGGCCGCGCACCGAGGACGGTGCGTGGTACACGCCGTCGGATGGCCATTACGATCCGCGCTCGCAGCATGGCTTCCACGAAGGCACGGCCTGGCAGTACCAGTGGCTGGCGCAGCAGGACGTGCCGGGCCTGGTGGAGGCGATGCACGGGCCCGAGCAGACCGGGCGACGCCTGGACGCGTTCTTCGCCTACGACGCGCTGCTGGCCGATCCGGCCGGCGCTGCGCGCAAGGAATGGGTGGTGGGGCCGTACAGCTACTACGCCCAGTTCCGCTACAACCCCAACAACGAACCCGACCTGCATGCGCCGTGGATGTACACGCTGATCGGCCAGCCGTGGAAGACCAGCACCGTGCTGCATGCGGCGCAGACGCTGTTCACCAATGCGCCGAACGGCGTCACCGGCAACGACGACCTGGGCACGATGTCGGCGTGGTACCTGTTCAGCGTCATGGGCCTGTATCCGGCGGTGCCGGGCACCGGGCAGTTCCTGCTGCACGCGCCGCGTTTCTCGCGCGTCGAACTGGACGTGGCGCCAGGTCGCACGCTGCGCATCGAGGCGCCGCAGGCCGGCGACGGCAAGCTGCGCTATGTCGGGGGCGTGTCGCTGGATGGCCGTGCGCACGCGCCGGTGTGGCTGGACTGGGCGCAGTTGCGCCAGGGCGGCCGCCTGCGCTTCGACCTGCGCGATGCGCCGCAGCCGCAGGGGTGGGGCACGCAGCCGCAGGACCTGCCGGTGTCGCCGTGCGCGGCGCCGAACACCACCGCCAGCCTGCGCTGGCACTGAGTCCGCGCCGTCTCGCGGCAGGGGCGCGCAGCCGATGGTTTAGGCTGGGCGCCTCGTCCGAAAGGAATCGATCCGATGCGCCAGAAGCGTCCATCTCGAACCGCATCCGCAGGCGGTGCCAAGGCCGCCAAGACCGCCTCGCGCAAGGCGGCACCGGGCACGACGAAGCCGGCCGCCAAGGCCAAAAAGACCGCGCCGGCCGCCACCGCGCGCGATCGCCAGCGGGTGGTGACTGTCACCGACATCGCCGATGCGGTCGGGGTCTCGCGCGCCACCGTGTCGCTGGTGCTGCGCGGTAGTCCGTTGGTGCATGCCGACACCCGTGCGCGGGTGGAAGCGGAGCTGAAGCGGCAGCGCTACGTCTACAACCGTGGCGCCGCGAATCTGCGTCGGCGCACCTCGACCTGCGTGGCCCTGGTCATCAACGACCTGGCCAATCCGTTCTTCGCCGAATTCGCCGCCGGTGTGGACGAGGCGCTGGGCGAGCAGGGCTACGTGACCCTGCTCGGCAGCACCGGCGAATCGCCCACGCGGCAGCAGGCCGTGCTGGCCTCGCTGATGGAACACACCCCGGCCGGCGTGATCCTGTCGCCGGCCGAGGGCAGCGACGCTGCGGAACTGCACACCGTGCTGGGTGCAAGCGCGAACGTGCTGCTGTTCAACCGCGAACTCGCCGGCGCCGACGACTGGAGTTTCCTCGGCCTGGATAACCAGCGCGGCGCGCAACTGGCCACCGAGCACCTGATCGCGCTCGGCCACCGCCGCATCGCCTTCTACGGCGGCCATGCCGACTCCAGTTCCTGCCGGCAGCGTCGCGCCGGCCATGCCCAGGCGATGCGGCAGGCCAAGCTGCCGGTCGACCCGGCCTGGCTGATCGAGTCGGCGCCCAATCGCCTGGAGGCGGCGGCACGCCATGGCGAATTGTTCGTCCACGACGCGCCGCCCACTGCGGCGGTCTGCTACAACGACACCGTCGCACTCGGGCTGATGCTGGGCCTGCTCGCGCGCGGCATCCGCCCTGGCCGGGACTTCGCGATCACCGGTTTCGACGACATCCCCGAGGCCGCGGTGAGCACGCCCGCGCTGACCACGCTCGCCGCGCAGCCGCGCGCCCGCGGTCGCCAGGCGGCGCAATTGGTGCTGGGGCGGCTGGACGCCGCCGTAGCGCCGCGCAGGACGATCGTGCCGGTGAGCCTGTCGGTGCGCGAGAGCAGCGGAGCGCCGGTCGCGCCCGCACGCACCTAGCGCGGCGAACGCGGCTGCGACCGCGGCAGCCATGCGGGATGGCAAGTCATTGTGTGCAGTGCCATCGCGACGCCCTCTAGACAGGGGCGGGCAGATAGTGGGTCTCACCCTCACAGCGGCATGTTCCGCGGGTTCGTGGTGAGCGAGCGCTTCGCCCCCTTCTTCCTTTCGTCGAGAGCCGTCTCATGCCTCTGCAGACTGCACCGCGCCGTTCCGTGGTGGCCAACGCCATCTACGGCTTGCTCAATCCCATTCCGTTCGGCTGCTTCGTCGCCGCATTGATCTTCGACATCGTCTACGTCCGCAGCGGGGTGATCCTGTGGACCAAGGCGGCTGCCTGGCTGATCGCGATCGGGCTGGTCATCGCCATCGTGCCGCGCCTGATCAACCTGGTGCAGGTCTGGATCACCTCGCGGCGCTCGGTGCTGCCGGTGGAACGGCTCGACTTCTGGCTGAACCTGCTCGCCGTCGTCGCCGCCGTTTTCAATTCCTTCGTGCACAGCCGCGATGCGTATGCGGTGGTCCCGGCAGGGCTCTGGCTCTCGATCGCCACGGTGGCGCTGTTGGCGATCGGGCATGTGCTCATTGCCATCCGCACCATGCCACGCGAGGGCTACGCCCATGGCTAAGCGCCTGTGCCTGTCCGTCTTCGCGCTGAGCTGCGCGGTGGCCTTGGCCGCCTGCAGCGGCAAGGCTTCGATCGAGCCGACCCAACAGGCGGGCAACGCGCCGCCGCTGCCGCAGCCGCGCAACTTCCTGCTGCCGCCGATGCAGGTTCCCGAGGGGGTGGGCTGGAAGGAGGGGCAGGCGCCCACGGTGGCGGCGGGCCTGAAGATCGAGAAGATCGCCGGAGGCTTGAAACATCCGCGCCAGCTGTACGTGCTGCCCAACGACGACGTGCTAGTGGTGGAAGCCAATTCGCCGGGGATGGAACCGGTCACCACGCCCAAGCAACTGATCGCGGGGCTGGTCCAGAGCCGCTCCGGCAAGAGCGCCAAGGGCGGCAATCGCATCACCCTGCTGCGCAGGACCGCGGACGGCCGATGGGAGCAGCATGCGTTCCTGAAGGGGCTGCACTCGCCGTTCGGGGTGCAGCTGATCGGCGATGCGCTGTATGTCGCCAACACCGACAACATCATGAAGTTCCCCTACGTCGCGGGCCAGACCGAGATCACCGCGCCCGGCACGCTGTTCGCCGATCTCCCCGGCACGATCGAGCACCATTGGACCAAGGCACTGCTGGCCAGCCCCGACGGACGCAAGCTGTACGTCGGCGTGGGCTCCAACAGCAACATCGGCGAGAACGGGCTGGACGTGGAGTACCGCCGTGCAGCCATCCTGGAAGTGGACGTCGCCTCGGCCAGCAGCCGCATCTTCGCCTCGGGCATCCGCAATCCGACCGGGCTGCAGTGGGAGCCGCGCACCGGCAAGCTGTGGGCGATCGCCAACGAGCGCGACGAGATCGGCGCCGACCTGGTGCCCGACTACCTGACCTCGGTGCAGGACGGCGGCTTCTACGGCTGGCCGTACAGCTACTACGGACAGAACGTGGATGTGCGGGTCAAGGATCAGCGCCCGGATCTGGTGGCCAAGGCGATCAGGCCGGACTACGCGCTGGGCTCGCATGTGGCCGCGCTCGGCCTGTGGTTCTCCCGTGGCGATACGCTGCCGGCGAAGTACCGCGAAGGTGCGTTCGTGGCCGAGCACGGCAGCTGGAACCGCTCGCCGCTCAGCGGCTACCAGGTGGTGTACGTGCCGTTCCGGCAGGGCCGGCCGGTCGGCCCGCCGCAGACCGTGGTCAGCGGCTTCCACTCGCAGGACGAGTCGCAGCTGTTCGGCGCCCCGGTCGGCCTGGCGCAGGACAAGGACGGCGCGCTGCTGATTGCCGACGACGTCGGCAACAGCGTCTGGCGCGTGCGTTTCTGACCGATCGCGTGACGCCGCTCACCTGCACGTGAGCGGCGGCGCCTGCACGCGATGCAGCGGGCTGCACGGGCGCCGGCCATGACGTCGTGCCGCGGTGTCGCATTGCGGAGGTTCGTGCTGCAACACCTGCGCGGTGGCGCGCCATCGCAGCGCCACGCTCAGCGCAAGCGGATCCAATCCAGCGCCAGCAGCGTGTCGATCATCGCGGCCGCCGCACGCTGGGCTTCTTCAGATTCCCCAATCGCCTGTGCGTCACGCAGATGGGCAAGGAGTTGCTGTGCGTCGTGCAGCTGTCCACGATGCGCCGCCTGGAGATGGCGTGCGGCCTGGAACACCGTCATGAGGTCTTCGGCCTGGTCGGTGTTCCTGATCCGGGCGAACAGGTTCACGGCCTTGGCGATTTCCGCTTCGTAGGATGCATATGTTTTGGCGAACCGGGCATGCTCCCTGTCGTACTGGGGCGAGGCGCGCAGCGCCATGGTGCGTCCCTGCGGCTGCTCGTGCAGCCAGTTGCGGTTGGCCAAGTCGGTCAGGATGGACCGGACATCGCCCTGGCGCGGTCCGCGGCCGGCATTGCCGAACGCTAGCCCGGTCGGCACGCCCAGTTCGGTCATGGCCCAGCAGAGCTTCTGGAACAGCGTACGCCCGATCGGCCGCGCCTCCGGCCGGGCCTGCAGCCGCCGCAGCACTTCCATGATCGCGATCCAGCCTGGCTGGGGCGCGACCCGCGTGCCGCTGCTTTCGGCCGACCCATACGCCGGCTGCGACAGGAAGGCGGGCTCGAGCTGCGCCAGCGGCGTGCCGTAGGGCGCATAGACCTCGATGTCGACCGACAGGTGCGCGAGTCTGCGGTAGATCAGCGGACCCACCTCGCCCCAGGCCAGGCCGCCGTTGCCGCACCCCAGCGGCGGCAGGGCAAGACTGCGCACGTCCCATTCGCGCAGACGCGCGGCGAGGTAGTCCAGCCCTGCGGCGATGTCCTCGAGCCGCGACGGCGCGCGCCAATGGCGCTTGGTCGGGAAATTGAGAATGCGGATGCCGCTGGCATCCTGATAGAGGTACGGTTCGCCGATACGCACGCGGCCCTCCCGGCAGCGCGCCGCGTAGTCTTCGAACATGGCCGGGTAGCGCCGCTTGAATTCCTGCGCGATGCCCTTGCCCATGATGCCGGCGCAATTGACCGCATTCGCGTAGACCTGGGCGTGGCTGGCGAACAGGTCGCCGATACGTGCCTTGAACATGCTGCGATCCGTCGATGGAGAAATCCCCGAGCCAGCGCCGACCGGTCGCCCGCGACGGGCAGCACGCGCCGCGGGTGCGGTGGGTGCCGTGCATGGCCTGGCCCAGGACGGGCCGGCGTGGCCGCGGTGATGACGCGTCAGCGCACGTGCGCAAACAGCGTCCTGCAGCGAAAAGGCGGCCATGGCAGCAGCGGGGAGCGCGCGAGCATGCGGCAGCAGCGTCTCATGTCTTGAGATTGGCGACCCAGTGGGGACGGTGCGGGTTGCATGCGATCGCCGACGCAAGGCCTCCCATCGATGGCAACGAGCCTCGGTCGTAGGAGCGGCGTCAGCCGCGACGGGTTACCGGCGATGCCTCGTCGCGGCTGATCTGGGCAGAACAACAACGTGGGCGGCTTGCTGGCCACATATGAATCGTATACGATCCATATATCCTCCATTTTGGGAGCCCACTCATGGGCATCGTCAACATCGACGACGACCTGCACGATCAGTTGCGCCGCGCCTGCACGGTGACCAGCCGGTCGATCAACGCGCAGGCCAACTTCTGGATCAAGGTCGGCATGCTGTGCGAGATGAATCCGGAGCTGTCGTTCCAGGACATCGTGGCGCGCGAGCTGCGCGCGGCGGGGGTGCGGCCGCAGGCGGTGACGCCGGGGCGGACGTGATCAAGCGGCCGGACGAGCTGGCGCTGCTGGCGGAGTCCGGGCGCCTGCTGGCGCAAGTGTTCGCCCGGCTGGACGGGATGTCGCTGCTGGGCCGCAGCACCCTGGAACTCAACGATCTGGTCGAACGGATGATCGTGGACGAACTGGGCGCACGGCCGGCGAGCAAGGGCCAGTACGGGTTCCCGTTCGTGCTCAATGCTTCCATCGACGACGTGGTCTGCCACGGTGTGCCGTCGGCCGACGATGTGCTGCGCGATGGGCAGATCGTCAATCTGGACATCACGCTGGAGAAGCACGGCTATATCGCCGACTCCAGCACCACCTACCTGGTGGGGGAAGTGGCCTATCCGGCGCGGCGGCTGGTGCAGGCAGCCTACCAGGCGATGTGGAAGGGCATCGCCGCAGTGCGTCCGGGCGCGCGACTGGGCGACATCGGCCACGCCATCGCGCGGCATGCGCGCACGCAGGGCTACACCGTGGTGAAGGAGTACTGCGGGCATGGCATCGGCCGCGCCATGCACGAGGAACCGCAGATTCTGCACTACGGTCATGCTGGCACCGGCCTGGAGCTGCGCGAGGGCATGGTGTTCACCATCGAGCCGATGCTCAACCAGGGGCGCGCGGCGATCCGCTCGCTGCCCGAGCAATGGCCGGTGCACACGCGCGACGGCAAGCTATCGGCACAGTTCGAGCACACCGTGGCGGTGACCGCCAGCGGCGTACGGGTGCTGACCTTGCGGCCGGGCGAAGTGCCGGTGTGCCGGGTGGGGTGAGGGCGGCGATCGGCGCTGTGGTGTGGATGCGAACGATGCTGCGCAACGATGAGAGACGACCTTCTCGTCATGCTTGGTCGCGTCGCGGCTGAAGCCGCTCCTACGGAGAGGGGCGGCAGCGCCAGCGGCGCGTTGGCTCGACGCATGGACATGCCGGTTTAGTTCTCGACTGACGCACCGCCGCGGCGCCGCGCACGCCAGCGCGCCACCCGCTCCTGCAGCCCCACGACGCAGACGAAGAACGCCGGCACGAAGAAGATCGCCAGCACGGTGCCGCTGACCATGCCGCCGAACACGCCGGTGCCGATGGCGTGCTGGGTCTCGGCGCTGGCGCCGCTGGCCAGCATCAGCGGCACCACGCCCAGGGCGAAGGCCAGCGAGGTCATCAGGATCGGGCGCAGGCGCAGGCGCGCGGCGTTGGTCGCGGCCTCCACCAGGCCCTGGCCGTCGCGGTGCAGTTGCCTGGCGAACTCGACGATGAGGATGGCGTTCTTCGCCGACAGGCCGATGATGGTGATCAGGCCCACCTTGAAGAACACGTCGTTGGGCAGGTCGCGCAGCATGACCGCGGCCACCGCGCCGAGCAGCCCCAGCGGCACCACCAGCAGCACCGACAGCGGAATCGACCAGCTCTCGTACAGCGCCGCCAGCACCAGGAACACCACCAGCGCCGACAGCAGCATCAGCAGCGGCGCCTGCGCGGCGGACTGCCACTCCTGCAGCGATTGCCCGGTCCAGGCCACCGCGAAGCCGGGCGGCAGTTGCGCGGCCAGCCGTTCCATCTCGGCCATGGCCGCGCCACTGGACATGCCCGGCGCGGCACCGCCGGCGATACGCACGGCCGGGAAGCCCTGGAAGCGCATCAACTGTTGCGGGGCGTCGGTCCAACTGGCGCGTACCACTTCGCGCAGCGGCACCATGCCGCCGCCGTCGCTGCGCACGCGCAGGTCGAGCACGTCGTCCAGTTGCATGCGCGATGCGGCGTCGGCCTGCAGGATCACCTGCTGCATGCGCCCGGCATTGGGGAAATCGTTGACGTACAGCGAGCCCATCGCCGCCGACAACGTGTTGCTGACCGCGGCGAACGACAGGCCCATGGCCTCGGCCTGCTGGCGGTCGATCTCCAGGTGGATGCTCTTGCCCGGCGGCAGGCCGTCGGCATAGACATCGCTGACCACGTCGCTGCGCGCGGCCAGGTCCAGCAGTTGCGCCTGCGCGGCCAGCAGTGCCGCCTCGCCGCGGTTGCCGCGGTCCTGCAGGTACACGGTGAAGCCGGAAGAAGTACCGAGCTCGTCGATGGCCGGCGGGAGCAGGCTCATCACCGTGCCTTCGGGCAAGGTCGCCATCGCCTGCTGCGCGCGCTCGGCTTCGTCGCGCGCGCTGGCGCCGTGGCGCTGGTCCCAGTCCTTGAGCATGGTGAAGGCCATGGCCGCGTTGGTGCCCGAGCCGGAGAAGCTGAAACCCAGGATCACCAGGTTGGAGGCCAGTGCCGGGCGCGTGGCGACATGGCGCTCGAACGCCTCGACCACGTCCAGCGTCCGTTCGCTGGTGGCGCCGGTGGGCAACTGGATCGAGGTCATGAAGTAGCCCTGGTCCTCTTCCGGCAGGAACGCCGAGGGCAGCATGCGCATCGCCAGGACCAGCGCCACGCACAGCGCCGCGAACACCGCCATCACCCGCCCGCCGCGTCGCAGCAGCCAGGTCACGCGCGTGGCGTAGCCGCCCGCCAGGCGCTCGAAGCCACGGTTGAACGCGCCGAAGACACCGCGCTTGGCGTGATGGCCGGGCGCGACCGGGCGCAGCAGGGTGGCGCACAGCGCCGGGGTCAGGGTCAGCGCCAGGAACGCCGAGAACAGGATCGACACCGCCATCGCCAGGGTGAACTGCTGGTAGATCACGCCCACCGACCCGCTGGCAAAGGCCATGGGGATGAACACCGCGGTCAGCACCAGGGTGATGCCGACCACCGCGCCGGTGATCTCGCGCATCGCCTTGGTCGTCGCCTCCCGCGGCGGCAGGCCTTCGCTGGCCATGATCCGTTCGACGTTCTCCACCACCACGATTGCGTCGTCGACGATGATGCCGATCGCCAGCACCATGCCGAACATGGTCAGCACGTTGATCGAGAAGCCGGCCAGCAGCATCACCGCGAAGGTGCCCAGCAGCGCGATCGGCGCGACGATGGCCGGGATCAGCGTGTAGCGTACGTTCTGCAGGAACAGGTACATCACCAGGAACACCAGCACCATCGCTTCGAGCAGGGTCTTGAGCACCTGCTTGATCGAGAGCTTCACGAACGGCGCGGTGTCGAACGGGATCGAATAGGTCATGCCGGCCGGCATGCTCGCGGCCAGTTCCGCCAGGCGTTCCTTCACCGCCTGCGCGGTGCGTACCGCATTGGCGCCGGGCGAGAGCTGGATCGCCGCACTGGTGGCGGCGGCGCCGTTCTCGCGGTTGGAGAAGCCGTAGGACTGCGCGCCCAGTTCCACCCGCGCCACGTCGCCCAGGGTCACCCGCGCGCCGTCGTTGCCGGCGCGCAGCACGATGGCGGCGAACTGCGCGGGCGTGGTCAGTTGCCCGGCCACGGTCAGCGGCACGCTCAGGCGTTGCCCGCGCACGGCGGGCTCGTCGCCGAGGCGGCCGGGGGCGATCTGCGCATTCTGCTGTTCGATCGCCTGTGCCAGTTCGGTCATGGTCAGGCCGTAGGCGATGAGCTTGTCCGGGTCCACCCAGACGCGCATGGCCTGCTCGGCGCCGAACAGCTGCACGCGGCCGACGCCGTCGATGCGCCGCAGTTCCTGCACGATGTTGCGCGCCAGATAGTCGTTGAGCGCCACTTCGTCGTAGCGCCCGTCCGGCGAGGTTAGGCCGACCAGCATCAGGAAGCCGGAGGCGGCCGATTCCACCTGCAGGCCGTTCTGCCGCACCGCCTGCGGCAGGCGCGGTTCCACCGCCTTGATGCGGTTCTGCACGTCCACCTGCGCCAGTTCTGCATTGGTGCCGGGCTTGAAGGTGGCGGTGATCTGCGCGCTGCCCGAGGTATCCACCGTGGACTCGAAATACAGCAGGTTCTTGACCCCCGACAGCTCGCGCTCGACCAGGCTCACCACCGAGTCGTTGAGGGTCTGCGGCGTGGCGCCGGGGTAGGACGCGGTCAGCGACACCGACGGCGGCGCCACCGAGGGATAGCGCGCCACCGGCAACTGGCCGATGGCCAGGGTGCCGAACAACACGATGAACAAGGCGATCACCCAGGCGAAGACCGGGCGCTCGATGAAAAACTGTGGCATGACGGCGTCCCCGACTCAGTCCGCGGCTGCGGTGGCGACCGCCGGCGGCTGCCATGCGCGTGCGTCCACCCGCGCGCCGGTGCTGAGGCGGTCGATGCCTTCGACCACCACCTGCTGCCCGGCCTGCAGGCCGGCGACGACGCGGTAGTGCCCCTGCACCAGTTCGCCCAACTCCACCGTCGCGCTGCGCACGCGCGCATTGGCGTCCAGCACCCATACCTGCGCACGCTTGCCGACATGGGTGATCGCCTGCTGCGGCACGCGCAGCGCCTGTGCGTAATGGGCGCGCGGCACTCTGGCCCGCACGTACATGCCTGGCAGCAGGCGCCGCTGCGGATTGTCGACGAGGATGCGCAGCAGCACGTCGCCGGTGCCGGCATCGACGTTGATGCCGGAGAACAGCACGCGCCCGCTCACCCCCGAGGGCATGCCGCTGCGGTCGAGGATCTGCGCCGGCAGACCATCGCCGGCGGCCGCCTGCGCGCGCGCGGCCGGATCCAGCGGGTCCAGATCGGCGGCGGACTGACGCACGTCGACGTAGACCTGGTCGATCTGCTGGATCACCGCCATCGGCGCGCTGTCATTTGGCGAGACCAGCGCGCCCTCGGTGAGCAGCGCCTGGTCGATGCGGCCGCCGATCGGCGCATCGACCCGGGCGAAGGCCAGGTCCAGCCGTCGCCGCGCCAGCGTCGCCTGCGCCTCGGCCACCGCGGCGGCGGCTTGCGTGCGCTGCGAGGCGACGTCGTCGTACATCTGCCGGCTGACCAGGCCCGACTCCAGCAGGCGCTGCAGCCGTGCGTGCTGCACGTCGGCCAGGATCTGCGCGGCCTGGGCGCGATGCAGTGCCGCCGCGGCGGTGTCCACCTCGGCCTTGAACGGCGCCGGATTGATCTGGAACAGCGCATCGCCGCGGCGCACGTCGGCGCCCTGCTCGAAGAAGCGGCGCTGCACGATGCCACCGACCTGCGGGCGGATCTGCGCGCTGCGCACCGCGGCCACGCGCCCGGGCAGGTCCACGCTCACCGTCATCGGGGTCGGCTGCAGGGTCACCGCGGTCACCGGTACCGGTGTGGCCTCCGGCTGCGGTTGCGTGCCGCCACCGCAGCCGGACAGGACCAACGCCAGCGCCCCACCGATGCCCAGAGTCCGTCCCTGTTGCCGCATGCCCATACGTCGTGCCTCGTCGCTGCCCCCGCGGATGCGGCGGACGCCAAAGCCGCGCATGGTCGCGGCCGCGGGTTGCGCGGCGTTCGATGCTGTGTGGAGATATGATGGAGATCCGCCCGTTCGGGCCGACGTGTTTCCGCCGCCACGCCATGTCCGTTTCCTCTCCGGCCGCCGCGCCCGGGTCCGCGCCACTGGTCCTGATCGCCGAAGACGAGAACGAGATCGCCGAGATCCTCAGCGCCTACCTGGCGCGCAGCGGGCTGCGCAGCGCCCACGCCGCCGATGGCCGCGCCGCGCTGGACCTGCACCTGGCGCTGGACCCGGACCTGATCCTGCTGGACGTGCAACTGCCGGCGGTGGACGGCTGGAAGGTGCTGGCCGAACTGCGCCACCGCGGCGAAACGCCGGTGATCATGCTCACCGCGCTGGACCAGGACATCGACAAGCTGATGGGCCTGCGCCTGGGTGCGGACGACTACGTGGTCAAGCCGTTCAACCCGGCCGAGGTGGTGGCGCGGGTGCAGGCGGTGCTGCGGCGCATCCGCGGCAATGGCGGCGAGGAGGCGCGCAGCCTGCGCGTGGGCGCCTTCCACATCGACCTGGACCAGCACGAGGCCAGCGTGCGCGTGGGCGAGGCCCGGCACACGCTGGACCTCACGCTCACCGAGTTCAAGCTGCTGGTGCGGCTGATGCGCGCGCCGAAGCGGGTGTTCAGCCGCGCCGAGTTGCTCGACGCCTGCCTGCCGGAAGGCGACACCCAGGAACGCACCATCGACAGCCACATCAGCAAGCTGCGCAAGAAACTGGAGGTGCTGGGCGTGCAGGGCACGCCGGCCAGCGTGCGCGGCGTCGGCTACCGCTTCGGGTCCGGCACATGAACCGCGCCCCCGGGCTGCGCCGCCAGGTCATCCTGTCGCTGGGGGCGCTGGCGCTGTGGATCATCCTGCTGTCGGTGGTCGGCTCCTACGTGTTCTATGCGCTGGCGGTGGCCTACCAGCCGGACAGCATCTCCGACACGTGGGTGCCGTCGCACGTCGAAATGATGTGGATGGGCGCCACCGCAGCGCTGGCCGTGGCGATCGCGGTGGCGGTGGCGGTGCGGCTGTCGCGGCGCATCCTGACCCCGTTGAACTCGGTGGCGCACAGCCTGCGCGAAGTCGCCCAGGGCAATCTGCATGCGCGCGCGAGCATGGACGCCCATGCGCTGGGCGAGACCGCGCAACTGGTGCGCGACTTCAACGCCATGGCCGATCGCCTGCAGGCGATGACCCGCGAACGTGCGTTCTGGAATGCCGCCGTCGCCCACGAACTGCGCACGCCGGTGACGATCCTGCGCGGACGCCTGCAGGGCCTGGCCGAGGGCGTGTTCGAGCCGGACGTGGCGGCGTTCGAGAGCCTGTTGCGGCAGGTCGAAGGCCTGAACCGGCTGATCGAGGACCTGCGCGTGCTCAGCCTCACCGACAGCGGGCACCTGGAGTTGCAGCAGGCGCCGGCCGACCTGGCCCAGGAAGTGGCGGCGGTGCTGCATGCGTTCGCCGCCAGCCTGGCCGCGCGCGGATTGGTACTGGAATCCTCGCTGGCGCTGCACACGCCGGTGCTGTGCGATGCGGTGCGCATCCGCCAGGCGCTGATGGCGTTGCTGGAGAACGCGCAGCACTACGCCGAGCCGGGCCCCCTGCGGGTCGGTGTGCAGGCGCAGGCGGGCCAGTGCGTGCTGTACGTGGAAGACACCGGCCCCGGCATCGCGCCGGAGATCGCCGCGCGCGTATTCGATGCCTTCCGCCGCGGCGATCCGTCGCGCTCGCGCAAGAGCGGCGGCAGCGGCCTGGGCCTGGCGGTGGTCAAGGCGATTGCGGTAGCGCATGGCGGCGATGCGCTGTGCCTGCCCGCCGGCAGCGGGACGCGGTTCGAGGTGCGCTGGCCCTTGGCATCGGGGGCGGCCGTGGCCCGCGCGGCGCAGGTCCCGGAGCGACGCTAGGCGCGCGTTGCCTCAGGCGGCGTCACATCACCACGGACACGCGCCACGCGCCACGGCAGCATGCGGGTCAGCACCTCGTCGCGCCGTACCCAGTGATGGAACAGTGCGGCGGCTACGTGCAGCAGCACCACTCCCCACGCGATCCATTTGCCGATGAAGTGGTGCACCACGTCGATTGGCGCTTCGAACGCCTCCCAGCTCAGTTGCCAGGTGCGGCTGATCCAGGCGAACAGCGCGGTCTCGTTGAAGCCGGGAATGCGGAACAGGCCGAGGTCGGTCGGCGCACCGGTGCCGATATAGCCGGTCAGCGGCATCACGATCAGCAGTGCGTACAGACCCCAGTGCGCCAGATGCGCGAGCCGGTGCTCCAGCGCCGAACCTGGTGGATCCTCCGGCTGCACGTCGAGCCAGCGCCACAGGAGTCGTGGCAGCACCAGGAATCCGACCAGCAGGCCCAGCACCCAGTGCAGGTTGAGCACCGGCAGGGAGGCGTCCGAGGTGTCGTCCATGAACCAGATGACGTAGTACACCACTGCATACGCGCCGATGAAGGCGGCGGCGGTGGTCCAGTGGAACAGCTTGGCGAGGGCGCCGAAGCGCTGTGCGGTGTTGCGCCAGTGCATATGCGTGATCCTGGGCGGGTGGCGAAACGGGGAGCGCTGCGGGATCAGCGCGTGCGCAGGCTGTCGAGCAGCCGGTCCAGCGCGGCCAGCGCATCGGCCAGTCGCGCGTGCAGGTCGGCATCCGGCTCGGCGATCCAGAACGCCGCCTCGGTGATCGCGCCGTAGAGCATGCGAGCCATCACCCCGGCATGCAGCGGTGCCACCGTGCCGGCGGCGATCAAGGCCTGCAGCGCCGCCTGCAGCGCGGCGATGCCCACCGACTGCGCCGCCGGCGGCACGTCGCCGAACACTGCGCGCGCGTCCTGCAGGATGATCCGGCGGATTTCCGGCTCCAGCGCCAGCTCCAGGTAGGTGCGGCAGCGGCGGCGGAAGCCGTCCCACGGTGTGGGCGCGGCGTCGGAGACCGCCTGCAGGCGCAGGCCCACCTCGGCCTCGATCTGCTCGATGACCGCGATGAGCAGGCCGTCCTTGCTGCCGAAGTGGTGGTACAGCGCGCCGCGGGTGAGGCCGGCCTCGGCGGTCAACACGTCCATCGAGGTATGCGCGAAGCCCTGCGTGGCGAATGCCTGCCGTGCCGCGGCCAGCAGGCTGGCGCGGGTGGTCTCGATCATCTCGCGGCGGCTGCGGCGCTGGTGCATTGAGGGGATCTCATTCACATACGTCGCGTACGTTATTTGCGTACAGGGCGTATGTCAATGCATTGATTGGGGTCGAGGCGGTGCAGGGCCGCTTGGGTGGTGGCAGCCGGCACGCCTTGGCATCACGAAGGCACCCCGCACACGTGGTTTGCCGCGCTCCTCGCGAATGCCCCTGCCCGGCGTCCCAGGCATCGATAGCGCCCTGGCCACGCGTCTGGAGTCATCGGTTGCAAGTTCACGTGATGCGGGGCGTGTCTCTGCGCCCGTCCAAACGACGCCGACGAGCCGGGCCAGGAACGATCGATGAAAGTCGCTCGTCATGCGCATGCGCTGCGCAGATGGCGCTGCGCGACGTGCGCTAGCCAAGGCCTTCACTGCGCCTGTGCTCTGGTAGCCACTGCACAACCGAACTGGAGTGTCGAATGGACACCACGCTGATGCCCTGGGTCGCCGGACTGTTCGTCCTGCTCATCGCTGCGATGCTGTATCTGGTGACCCGCGCCAAGAAGAACCGCAACCGCCCCGCGCAGGATCACGCCGCCACCAAGAGCGACGTGGACAGCGCGTCCAAGCGCTAGCGCGCCGCGTCAGGCAAGGCGGCGGCCATCGCCCGCGCGGCTCAGGCGTCCGCGTCGATCGGTGCGAAGCGCGGGCGGCGCACGCCATCGACCTCCACCTGCTCGACGAACATGGGATACGGTCGCACCCACATCGCGCCTTCGCCGTACAGCGGCCGATACAGCACCAGCGGTTCCAGCGTCTCGCTGCTGCGGACCACGCCCAGCACCTCGTACTCGCCGCCCTTGAAGTGGCGGTAGCGGCCCAGGGCGATGGAAGGCAGGGGGCTGAGGTCGCGCATGACGGTGTCCTGGTGGGCGGGAGCGCGAGTGTAGCCGTCTGCGCCTGCGCGCTCTCTTACTTCGCAATGCCCGACCGCCAACCGCGGCGGCTCGCGCATCGTCACGACGGAACGCGTCTCGTAGGAGCGGCTTCAGCCGCGACGAGCATTCCTAGGAATGCCCGTCGCGGCTGAAGCCGCTCCTACGGTGGAATCTCTGGTACCGACGTCTGAGAGGCACCCGTCCATCGTCGCCGCACGCTTCACTTCGGCGTGTCAGGGCGCCGGATCGGCGAAGTCGAAGGCCTGCCCAGGCTCGGCGGCGACGAAGTCGGCGGCGGCGAGGCCTGCCAGGTGCAGTGCGGCGGACAGCGCCTCGCGGGGCTCCTCACGGCCTTCGTCGGTGAGCTGGAAGGTGCCCCAATGGATGCCGAGCGCGCGCCGCGCGCCGGTGTCCTGGAAGATCCGCACCGCTTCGGTCGGGTCGATGTGCTGCGGCGCCATGAACCAGCGCGGCGCGTAGGCGCCGATCGGGATCAATGCCACGTCGGGCGCGCCGTGGCGGTCGCGGATCTCGCGGAAGATGGCGCCATCGCCGTAGCCGGTGTCGCCCGCGAACCACACCGATCCCCGCGCGGTCTCGATGAAGAAGCCGGACCACAGCGCCATCCTGCGGTCGGCGATGCCGCGGCTGGACCAATGGTTGGCGCGGGTCAGCGTCGCCGTCGCGGCGTCGCCGAGCGGCAGCCGGTCGTGCCAGTCGCCGGTCGCGATGCGCGCATCGGGGACACGCTTGCGCAACAGGACGTCGTTGCCCAGCGGCATCACGAACAGCGGCTGGTGCGCGTCGTGCAGCGTGCGCAAGGTCGCCAGGTCGAAGTGGTCGTAGTGGTTGTGGCTCAACAGCACCGCATCGATGGGCGGCAGGTCCGTGAAGCGGATGCCCGGTGCCGTCACCCGCTTGGGCCCGGCGATCTGCGAAGGACTGGCGCGCTGCGACCACACCGGATCGGTGAGCAGGTTGAGGCCGGCGGCCTGGATCAGCAGCGTGGCGTGGCCGACCATGGTGATGCGCAGGCCGTCGTGCCGCGGCGCAGGCACGGCGGGCACCACCGGGACCTGCGCGGGCCAGCGCACCGCGCCCCTGGCGGCTTTCCAGCGCAGGACCTTGCCCAGCGCGTTGTCGATGGTGGGCTGGCCGGGGTTGAAGAAGCGCACGCCGTCGAAATGGTCGCTGACGGGGCCACGGTAGTAGGGGTTGGCCATTGAGGCGCGATCCAGGTGATGCAAGCGGGGAAGGGAGGGTGACGCGCCAGCGGCGCAAGCTCGCACCTGCGTCTGCCTCGATGCAAGGTGGAACGCTATCCGGCACGGATCTGCTGCAGAGTGGATTCTAATGGCGCTGCGCATCGGGCGGCGACGCAGGTCGCGCAGCGCCCCGATGCCGTCGGGTCGCCGCCATCACGAGAAGATGTCCGCCACGTAGCGGCCATGTTCGCGTTCCATCCGATCGGCCCAGGCATTGGCCGCGTCGGCGCTGACGCCCATGCTGTCGCGATAGATGCGCACGAAGGTGTCGCGCACCGCCGGCGCCATGTGTTCGCCATCGCCGCAGACGTACACGGTGGCGCCTTGCTGGAACAGCGCCGACACGCGCGCGCGGTCCTGCCACATGCGGTGCTGGACATAGGCGACGCCGTCCTGCGGCGCTTGCGAGCAGGCCAGGCGCACATCGACCACGCCCATGTCCTGCCAGCGGCGCAGTTCGTCCTTGTACAGGTAGTCGACGTCGGGATGGTCGATGCCGAAGAACAGCACGGCCTCGCCGACGTCGCGGCCGCCGGCCTTCTGGAGCGCACGCTCCTGCAGGAAGCCATGGAATGGCGCGATGCCGCTGCCGGCACAGACCAGGATGATCGGCGTGGCCGGATCGTCCGGTGGATGGAAGCTCGCCTGCGACGGCCGCACTGCGACCGACACCAGCGCCCCTGCGTCGAGGTCGGCCAGATAGGTGGAGGCCACGCCGCGGCGCCGCCCCATGCCCGACAGCGCCGGGGCGTCGAGCACGGCCACGGTCAGCGAACACTGCGCCGGGTCGCGCAGCGGCGAGGACGAAATGGAGTACTGGCGCGCGCGCATGGCCGGAAGTGCGCCGAGGAACGCGCCCAGTGCCAGGTCGCAGGCGGGGAAGCGCTCCAGCAGATCGAGCAGGCTGGTTTTCCTGGCAAGCACCTCCTCAGTATAGGCCGGCTCGGTGGCCAGGGTTTCCAGCGCCTCGCGCTCGGGTGGGCAGCGCGTGGCGGCCGCCAGCTGCGCGACCTGTGCGCGCGTGGCCGGTTGCGCCAGTTCCACGTAGTCGGTGAGCACCTGCGCCAGCGGCACCGGATAACCGCTGGGCAGGCTGGATGCGCTGCCGGGACGCTGGCCGATGACCACCTGGGTATCGCTGGCCAGGCCGAAGCGCCGCAGCACGCGCTCGACCTGCGCTGCGGGGTTGCGCGGCAGCACCGCGAGATAGTCGCCGGTGCGGTAGCGCATGCCGTCCGGCAAGGCGATCTCGATATGCCGCTTGGAGCGCGCGAACGGTGCGGACATGTCGACCAGCTCGCGATTGTCGACGATGTGCCCCTGGTCGAGCTCGGTCAGCCGCAACGCACCGAGCCGTGCGGAGGGGACGATGTCGACCTGCAGCGCGTGCGCTGTCTGCTCCAGCGCCGTCTTTCCCAGTGCCTGGCCCAGGTCCGCCCACAGTCCTGCGTACCAGGCATCGAAGCCGCCGAAGAAATCGCCACCGGCGTCGGTTTCGCCGCGAGGCCTGAAACGCGTGGCGCCTGCCGCTTCCAGCGCGGCATCGACCCGTTTCGGAATCGCCTGGTAGGTGCGTGCCCATTGCCGGTTGCCCGATCCGAACACGGCGTAGCGCACCCCGGACAGTTCGCCGGCCGCCAGGGATTCGATCCAGTCCACGAAGCGGCGTGCGTTGTCCGGCGGCTGGCCTTCGTAGGAGGAGGTGACCACGACCACCGCGCCGTCGCGCGGCAGGCGCCCGACATGCTCGTCCAGCGGCGCGACCACCGGCGCGTACCCTTGCGCGGCCGCATCGCCGCCGATGCGCTGCGCGAAGGCTTCGCACGAGCCGGAATTGCCGCCATACAGCACCAGCAGCGGCGTGCCCGACGCGGTGCCGGCAGGGGCCGGCGTCGGCGTCGGCGCCAGCGGTTTCTGCGGCGCCGTCGGTAGCGCGCTGCGCGCGCGCACCGCGACATCGGTGCGGCGACGCGCGCGGATGCGCAAGCCGTCCGGCTTCAGGGTCAGGGTTTCCGCGACCTTGAGCTGGTAAGTCGGATCGACCAGGTCCAGGTCGAAACGTTGCAGGATCATCGTCAGCACCAACTGCGCTTCCTGCATGGCGAAGCCGCGCCCGATGCAGGCGCGGGCGCCGTTGCCGAACGGTTTCCAGGCATTGGGCGGGAGCCGCTCGGCCGCATCGGGCGCGAAGCGCTCCGGGCGGAACGCCTCCGGCGCCTCCCACACCGTCGGATCCCGATGCAGGGTGGGAATGAGCACGAGCAGCGTGTCCTGCGGCGTCACCGCGTAGCGGCCGGCCAGCGTGGTCGCGGTGCGCGCCGCGACCGCGAATGCCGGTGCGGTCGGCCACAGCCGCAGGGTTTCCTGCAGGATCTGTTCGATGTAGCGCAGCCTGGCCAGGTCCTCGACCTGCGGCGGCTGCGTGCCCAGCGCGGCGTCCACCGCCTGGCGCGCACGCGCCATCGCCGCTGGATGGCGCAGCAGCAGGTACAGCGCGAACGACAGCAGGCCGCTGGTCGTCTCGTGGCCGGCGATCAGGAAGGTCACCAACTGATAGCGGATGTTCTCGTCCGACAGCGCATCGCCGGTCGCCTGGTCGCGGCCGTACAGCATCAGGTTGAGCAGGTCCTCGCGCGAGGCCGCGGCGGGGTCGGCCCTGCGCTCGGCGATCAAGGTCTCGGCGACGCCGCGGATCATCGCCAGGTCGGCTTCGTAGCGGCGCCGGCCCGGGGCCAACAGGCGATTGGCGAGATCCGGCCGCCGCGCGCGCGTGCCGGCTTCGGCCAAGGCGCCCACCATCGCCGCGACGAAGGGATGCATCTCGTTCTGGTAGAAGCTGTTGAAGCGGTAGTCGAACGCGCATAGCGCGATCGTGTCGAGGGTCAGCCGGGTCATGTTGTCGGCCACGTCGATCACCGCGTCCGGGCCGAACCGCTCCCAGCGCTGCAGCATCTGTTCGGCGATGTCCTCCATGCGCCCGAACATCGAACGCACGCCGATCGGACCGAACGCGGGCATCAGCAGCCGGTGTGCCTTGGCCCAGTTGGGTTCGTCGTTGTAGGCGGTGAACAGGCCGTCGCCGCCGAGGTCGCGCAAGGCCTGCAGCGGACGGTGCAGCTTCTTCGCGAAGCGGGTTTCGTCGCAGACCTCGTCTACCAGCTCCTGTCCGCTCAGCACGGTCAGCGACAGCGGGCCGCTGTGCAGGCGAAAGATCGGGCCATGCACCTGGGCCAGCCGCATCAGGCTCTGCACCGGTGCATCCGCATCGAGATGGTGGAAATTGCCGAGCAGCGGCAGCGAACGCGGTTGCGGGATGGCCTGCGTCATGGGGCGCCTTCCTGGGGAAAGTGCGATGGGGCGATCGGTGCGGGACCGGTGCCGGGATGCGGGGGATGCAGCAGGGTGGCGAGCACGGTCTCGACCAGCCGCGTCCGCGCGGCGTCGGCGCCGATTTCCGGGGCCAGCCGTGCCAGCAGCTGCGGGAACTCCGGCGGCTGGCTCAGCATGCTGTTGAGCAATACGAAGAACAGTGCGGGATGTGTCGCCTTCACGATGCCGGCGCGGATGCCGGCAAGGATCAGCGCATGGCCGGCCGCGTAGGCCGGGCGCAGCAACTGCTCGGTGACCACCGCGGCGCGTTCGGGACGTTCGGAGACTACCCGCGCGACGAAGTCGCGCACCGCCGGATGGGTCTCGTAGAAGGTGGCCATGAGCAGGATCGCATCCGCCAGCCGCGCCGGCAGGGCGCGCGCGTGGTCTGCGGTCAACTGCGCCATCGCCGCAAGCCGCGGCTGCAGTGCCTGCGCGAACTGCTCCACGCAGGCGTCCCACAGCGCGGCCTTGCTGCCGAAATGCACGCGCACCAGGTTCGGGCTGACCCCGGCGGCGGCCGCGATGGTGCGGATGTCGGCGCCGTCGAACCCGTGCCGGGCAAAGGCGGCGGACGCGGCCGACAGCAGGGCCTGGCGGCCGTCGGGCTGATCCTTGGTCGGGCGGCCGCGCGGGCGAGGGCGGTGGGACGTCGTCCTGGTCATGCTGGCGAAGATAAAAATGTCCAGCTGTACATTTATGAACTTGCGCGTGGCTTCGCCGGCGTCGTTCAGCAGGCATTTGCGCCCGGGGGAGTTCTCGCGCGGGACGCGAGCGCACGGCGGTGCCGACGCGGCGACAAGGCGAGGTGCCGTGCTGGCGCCTTGTCGCGCGGCGAGCGCGTGTCGCGGCCGCCAGTGCCGGCGGGCCGCACGCGCCGCCTTACTTCGGCGTGCCCAGACCGCCGATGTTGAGCATCACCCGCAAGCCGATCACCAGTGCGTTGTCCGGCGCGCGGCGTGCGGCGGGATTGCCCAGGATGTCGGGGTTGACGATGTACTGCACGTTCGGCACCAGGAACAGCGGCGACTGGGCGATGCGATAACTGTAGTTGAGTTCGACCATGACTTCGTTGCGCGCGATGTCCGGCGCCGCGCCGCGCTTGCGCAGCACATCGTTCATGTAACCCTGCTGGTCGGCGCTGAACCGGTAGTAGTTGGCGACGATGCCGAGTCCGTCGCCCGGCCGCGAAGCGAACGGGCCGCTGTAGTACAGCCCGGCGGTAACCTGCAGGTCGTAGACCTGGTGCGCATCGAACGGTGCGGCGATGTTGCCGAAGGCGACCAGCATGCGCTTGCTCGCCATGCCCTGCGGCCGGTACAGCGCGCGCTCGCCGAGCGCGTACGCGCCCCAGCGCCCGCCGTCGTACAGGCGCGCGGGGCCGCCGACCAACCCGCGCAGGCCGCCGGCCTGGTTGTAGCGCAGATCGCTGTAGTCGGCCGAGTTGTACCAGAGGCCGGCCACGTAGCGCGGCGCGCCCTTGCCGCGGGCGGGATCGGGTTCGTAGCCGACCTCGAGCGTGCCCAGCACGCCGTTGCTGTCGGCGGTGCTCCAGTCCAGGCCATGGGTGTTCTTGCGCTGCGGGTTCAGTTCGAACGCGCCCACCGACACGTAGGTGGCGTCGGGCTTGTAGCGCAGCTTCGCGCCCCAGTTCACGTAGGGAAAGCCGACGAAGCCGCCGTCGGCCTGGCTCAACTGGAACGGACAGTCCGAGGCGCCGACGAAGCGGCAGCCGTAGCGGCTGCGCGCGAACTGCCAGGTGGTGTTCATGCGCCCCGCGACCAGTTGCCAGCGCCCGTCGGCGAAGGTCTGTTCCCAGGTCAGTTGCGCCAGTTGCGCCTGCTGCTGCGGATACCAGTAGCCCTGCACCTTGACGCCGTTGCCGATCTGCCGCTGCGACAGGCTGTCGCCGTAGTACCAGGCGCCGGTGGCGTGCAGCGTGGCGCCCGGAATGCCGAACAGGCGTTGCAGATCCAGATCCGCGCCGGCGACCACGCCGCCGGCGTTGCGATCGCCGCGCGACAGGCCGCCGTTGACGTTGCGCGCATAGTCGTTGGACCAGACCAGGCGCGGCGCGATGCCGTGGTCGTCCAGCCACTGCCCGGTGTCGGCGGCGACGGCGGAGGCGGGAAGGGCGACGGCCGTCAGTGCGGCCGATGCGAGCAGCGACAGGGGGCGCGACATGGGAGCGGATTCCACGGACGAAGGGATGCACCGGGCACGCGCATGCGTGCGTGTCCGGACCGGTAGGACGCGGGATGGCGGACCTTGCGGTCACGCAACGACAAGAAAGCAGCGCGGCGCCTTGGGCTCACCGTCGACAGCGGCGCCTATTGGCAGCAGGGGGTGACGCAACAACGACATGCAACGCAGGCGGCAGGCACGGCGCGGACGCGCCGGCTGCCGCTGCGAGCAGGGCCGCGCGTGCACGCGGCCCTAGTGATCGACCCGACGGGTCAGGCCACCTTGCCGAGCCCGGCGGCCGCCATCGCCGCGGCGATCTCCTTGTCGGCGCCCTCGGCCAGCGGCAGCAGCGGCGAACGCACGGTGGCGTGGTCGAGCAGGCCGCGCGCGACCAGCGCCCACTTCAGCGCCACCGAACCTTCCATGTGCGAGCCGCGGTGATAGACGCTCTTGGTCACCGGCAGCAGGCGGTCGTGCAGTGCGCGCGCCTTGGCGTAATCCTTGGCCTTGCCGGCGGCGATCATCTCCAGCAGCGGTTCCGGGGCGATGCAGCCATAGCCCACCAGTGCGCCATCCACGTCGAACATGGTGTGCAGCAGATACTCGTCGTGGCAGGTCAGCACCGGCACGTGCGGGCGCTCCTTGCGGAACACCGGGATTTCTGTGTCCCAGCGCTTCATGTTGCGCACGCCGTTCTTCATCGCGACCACGCCGGGCAGCGCGGCGATCTCCAGCAGCGTCTCCAGGTCGTAGGTGGCCTTGGTCGCGTCCGGGTACTGGAACAGGATCATCGGCAGTCCGCTGGCCTCGTGGATGGCCTTGTAACGGTCCTGCGGCGCGCCCTTCTGATAGCCGAAGCGCAGCCAGCCGTGCGACGGATAGATGAGGCCCGCGGACGCGCCGGCGGCGACTGCGCGCTTGGCCTCGTCGGCGGCGACGCGGGTGCCTTCCAGGGTGATGCCCGCGATGATCGGGATGCGGCCGTCGACGGCGTCGCGGAACGCGGTGATCACCTTGGCCTGTTCGTCGCGTTCCAGGAAGGTGCCTTCGCCGGCGTGGCCGAGCACGGTCAGGCCCTTGACGCCTTCAATGCCGCCGAGCCAGGCGCCGATGCGCTTGATCGCGGGATAGTCGACGGCGCCGTCGCGGGTGAACGGGGTGACCGGGGCGGGGACCAGGCCTTTCAGGTCGATGTGGCTCATGCGGATTTCCTCTTCTTTGGATCAACGGGGGATGGAATCGAACGCGGGGTCCGATGGGGTGGTACGGAGGCGATGCGCGATGCGCCGGCGGCGGTGCCGGCGATGCGCTCAGGGGGACAGCTGCTCCAGCGACTTGCCCTTGGTTTCCAGGGCGAAGCGCCAGGTCACCGCGGCACCGGCCAGCAGCACGGCGGCGAAGGCCGCGAACACGTAGCGGATGCCGAGTCCGGCGATGACCGCGCCGACCAGCAGCGGCCCGCAGGCCGAACCCAGGCGTAGCCAGGCGCTGCCCAGTCCGGTGCCGATGGCGCGGATGCGGGTGGGGTAGAGTTCGGCCGAGTACAGGTACAGCGAGAAGGTGATGGTCTGCACCGCGGCATAGCCCAGCGCCGCGAACACCAGCACCTGCGGCGCCGAGGTGCCACCGAGCGCCGCCAGCGCCAGCAGCGGCACGCCGCCGGCCACGAACGCCAGCCCGTACCAGCGCTTGCGCCCGACCTGGTCGATCGACAGGGCGCACGCCACCGCGGCGGCGACGCCGGCCAGCGAAGTGAAGAAGCCATAGGCGATGCTCTGCTGCAGCGACAGCCCGAAGTGGGTGCGGTACAGCGTCGGCAGCCAGGTGATGATGCCGTTGGCCACCAGATAGGAGCAGAACCACAGGCTCCAGATCACCAGGGTGCGCTTGCGATAGACGCTGCCGAACAGCTCGCGCCAGTCCGAGCGCTGCGCCTTGGGCAGCGCGGTGCGGTCGAACACCGGCGTCGGCAAGGGGCCGTGGCGGCGCTCGGCGCTGCGCTCGAGCTCGGTCACGATGGCATCGGCCTTGGCGTAGCGGCCCTTGGCCGCCAGCCAGCGCGGCGATTCGAACATGAAGAAACGCAGCGGAATCATGATTGCCGCCGGGATCAGCCCGACCATGAACATCGCCTTCCAGCCGTAGGCCGGCACCAGGAAGTAGCCGATGCCGCCCGCGGCGACCAGGCCCAGCAGGAACATCACTTCGTACAGCAGGAAGAAGCGCCCGCGCTTCTTCGAACCGATCAGTTCGTTGATGTAGGCGCTGGCCACCGGCACCTCGCCGCCGGTGCCGATGCCCTGGACGAAGCGGAACGCGATCATCGCCGCGGCGCTGCCGGCGAACAGGCAGGCCACGTCCATCGACACGAACAGCAGGATGGTGAACAGCAGCACGTGCAGGCGGCCGATGCGTTCGGCCAGCCAGCCGAAGAACACCGAGCCCAGCAGTTGGCCCAGGTAGCCGGCCGACAGGATCATGCCGATCTGCGCCGGCGACAGCTGCCATTCCTTGGTCAGCACCGGCATCGCGTAGGCGATGGCGATCACCGTGTAGCCGTCGAAGAAGGTGGCGGCGCCGACGATGTTGCGCGCCCACCACACCTTGCGGGTGATCGGCAGGCGTTCGAGACGTGCGCCGATCTCCGCCTGCGCCTCGGCGATGGACGGCGCGCGGGCGCTGGTGGTGGTGGAGGTGGCGGCGGCTGTGGTGGGCATGAGCATCGTGGCTGCCTTTCGCAGGACAAGGGGACCCCGGCGCGGACGCCGAAGCGTCCACGAGGCGAGACGGACAGGGAGGGCCGGGCGACGGCCCGGGCGGATCAGGTGCTGGGGGCGGTCACGGCAACACTCCCGCTGGCCTGGATCGCGAAGGCGATGTCCTTGGCGGCCAGCAGCGTGGGCTGGAGGGCGGTGTCGAGCAGTTCGGCATGGCTGGTACGCACCGACGGCGCGGCGACGCTGATCGCGCCGAGCGGATAGTCGTCCGCATCCAGGACCGGCACCGCCAGCACGCGCAGGCCTTCGGTCAGCATCGAATCCAGGATCACGTAGCGGTCGCGGCGGATGCAGTCGAAGGTGCGCCGCATCGTGGCGATCTCCGGAGTCTGGGCCTGCACGTCCACGCCGGTCACGCGCGCCACTTCCGCCGGTGCCAGGTGCGCCAGCATCGCCAGGCCGATCGCGGTGCGGGTGCTGGGCACCGTGGTGCCGATGCGGATGTCCACGCCCAGGCGGGTGATGCCGGCGCGGACGCGTTCGATATAGAGCACGTCGGGGCCCTGCAGGACCGCGAAGCTGGCCGCCTCGTTGACGTCGCTGACCAGCGTGCGCAGCAGCGGCCGCACCACGCTGCGCAGGTCGCGGCGGGCGATGGCATGGAAGCCGAGGTCGAGCACCTTCAGGGTCAGGCGGAACCGGCGGCTCTCCGGCACGCGGTGCACGTAGCCCAGCTCGACCAGGGTGTTGAGCATGCGGAAGGTGGTGCCGGGATCGAGCCTGGCCAGGGCCGCGATCTGGCTCAGCGACAGTTCTTCGTGTTCGGACGAGAACGCCTCGAGCACGCGAAAGCCCTTGGCCAGCGACTGCACGGTACTGCGCAGCTTCTTGTCCCCGGCGTCGTCGCCGTCGTCGGGTGCGGGGTTGGCCGCGCGCTGGGAAATCGTCTTGACCATCTGCAGTTCCTGGAGGCCCGGGGGAATCGTCAGCTTGCTCGACCTGCCCGGGGATGTCGCTTGACAAGTGAATTTCGGATTGCGAAAATTATTTCGTAAATTCATGCCCAGAGTCTGCCTGGACGCGCAATGCGTCAAGTTGCGGCGCAACATGCCGCGTGGGCGGTGCTCACTACCAGGCGCCGCTCTCTGATTCGAAGATCCCGGAAAGCCAGGGCGCCGCGTGCTGGAGTTGCGTAAGCGCGGCGCCATGTCGCGCCACACCAGCACCTCGAGGTGGCGCCTGTCGCGAGGTACGCGGCGTCGTTGCTGTCGCGCCAGGTAGACGAACGCGGCCGGATGCGGCGCTGTCAGCCGTGCTGGCAGACACCGCAGTGGCGGCACCGATACCGTGATGCATGGCCCGAACGACCCGACAGGCGCCGCCCCCGCCGGCGCAGACATGGTGGCAAGGACTCTCGTTCAAGCGCACCGCTGCCGAGGTGTCGGCGGTGCTGGTGGTGATCGGCGCGACCTACGGCTTCGTGCAGTACGTGGAGGTCAAGCCGCTGCAGCGGCAACTGGCCGAGGCGCAGGCCGCGGCATGCAAGTCGGAAGCGGCTGCGTCATCGGCGCTCATGACGCTGCTGCCGGGCGAGAGCCGCGCGATCTGGAACGGCGCCTTGACCGTGTCCAATCTGACGCCCAGTACGGACGCTGCGACGGCGCATCTGCGTGCGGCGCCACGTGGCGGCCCGGTGGTCGAGAAAGCCGGGCTCATGCCTGGCGACAGCCTCGAGGTGCACGCGGGCGGCAACCGCACGTACGTGATCTATCTGAATCGGAACTCGGCCGAGATGATGGAGTTGTCGGTGCTGCGGCGGCCTTGACCTTCTTGTGCCGGTGTCCGCCACGGCAACCAGAATGCGGTGCCAGTGGTCCGGCGCATGCTGCTGCTCATCTGCTCTCGATTCGCCGCAGAATCTGCAGGCGCAGCAGGTGACCAGCGAGCCACCCGACCGAAGCCAGCACCCCCAACACAGGTAATGCGATCAAGGCCAGGCCAAATATCCAGCCCGCATGCTCAGGGTTGTGCGCCTCGGCACCGGCACGCCGCACCCAGACGAACAGGCACGCAAGTGCGGCCGGCACGATCCAGAACAGATGCCGTGCGCCGAAAAGCACTCCGATGACGAAACCGATGCCAATCGTCGTCAGCGCTATTGCGATCATCGTCGTCCTTGATCCTGGTCTTGGCGCGGTGCCGGGCAAGCGGGCATCCTAACGCACTGCGGCGGCATCGCGATGCTGTGCGGGACGAGGCGATCCACATGCACGCCCAGGCTGTGGCGAGGCTGGCCGACTCAAGAATTCCCAGGCAGGGCCGCCATTGAAGATAGCGGAGCCGTTTCGCCGAAGCGGCCGTCCCTCGGGGGAACGCGCATGCTGTCCTTGCCACGTTTGCTGGGCCGCCACCTGGCCAAGTTTCTGTCCAAGCCGCGCCGCCACGGTTCGCAGCTGCCGACCAGCCCGCCGCAACTGCTGCGCGGCACGCTGCGCAAGGGCGACGTGCTGCTGGTCGAGGGCAACAGCCGTTTCTCCACCGCCATCAAGTATCTGAGCCAGTCCACCTGGTCGCACGCGGCGCTGTACATCGGCGACCACGTGGCCGGGGTTCCCGGCGAGGAGGCGCCGTTGTTCTGCGATGTCGACATCAACGTCGGCGTGCGCCTGGTGGGATTGAGCGAGTTCGCCGACCTGCATACGCGCATCTGCCGCCCGGTCGGGTTGAGCGCGCAGGAGATCGAGACCGTGGTGGAGTACATGGTCTCGCGGGTCGGCAACAGCTACGACCTGAAGAACATCTTCGATCTGGCGCGCTACCTGGTCCGCACGCCGCCGCTGCCGTCGTCGGTGAAGCGCCGCTTCCTCGAACTGGGCAGCGGCGAGCCGACCCGGGCGATCTGTTCGACGCTGCTGGCGCAGGCCTTCGGCGCGATCCGCTATCCGATCCTGCCGGGGATCGACCAGGCGGCGCCGGTGGGCGCCGACGCCGAGGAGGACGCGGAGATCCTGCACCCGCGCCATCACAGCCTCACGTTGCCGCGCGATTTCGACGTGTCGCCGTACTTCAACGTGGTCAAGCCGCGGCTGCAGCAGGGCTTCGACTTCCACCGCCTGGTGTGGGAGCCGCCCGCTGCCGCGCCGCGTGCGGCCGCGACGCCGCTCGATGCGGCGATGGCCTGACGGGGAGCGTCTCCAACGTAGAACTGTGCTGCCCGTTCATCTTGTTCAACCCGCGGCGGTTCAAGTTCGCCTGCCTGCGGGCCGATACCAGAGTCCGTTTTTAGGGTTTTTCCTGACACCATGAATCCCATCCAGTTCCTTCGCCGCCATATCGCCAACCTGCCCATGGCACGCAAGTTCGTCGTGCTGTGTACGTTGATCGCGCTCGGTGTGGTGCTGCTGGCGGTCGCGGCGGCACGCCTGCAATATCTCAACCTGATCGACGCGCGTAAGCAGACCGTGAAGACCCAGGTCGACATGGGCCTGAGCGTGATGCAGCACTACGCCAACCTGGCCAAGCGCGGCGAGATGACCGAGGCGCAGGCGCAGGCGGCGGCCAAGGGCGCGCTCGCCGACATGAAGACCAACGGCGGCGTGGACTACTTTTTCATCGCCGATCCGCAGATGCGCATCGTCATGCATCCCAAGCGCGCGGTCGGCACCGACATGAGCGGCTACAAGAGCGATGCCGGCGAGTACGTCTACCGCGACATCCAGACCGCGGTGCGCAGTGGCGACGGCTTCAGCTATTACACCGCGCCCAAGCCTGGCAAGTCGGTGCAACTGCCGAAGATCAGCTACGCCGCGCTGTACCCGCAATGGAACTGGGTGCTGGTGATGGGCGTATACGCCGAAGACATCCAGGCCGAGGCGATGGGGTTCACCAAGGTGCTGACCGTGATCGGCGCCGGCCTGGTGGCGCTGGTGGTGGGCCTGTGCTGGCTGATCGCCGGTGCCATCGTCACGCCGTTGCGCGGCGCCACGCGGACCGCCGAGGCGATCGCCTCGGGCCGCTTCGACAATCCGATCAAGGTGGAGTCGCGCGACGAGACCGGGCAGCTGATGGCCAGCATGCAGCAGATGCAGACCCAGCTGCAGCGCTTCAACGGCGAGATGCAGACCCTGGTGCGGCTGCAGCAGGGCGAGGACATCAGCCACCGCATGCCGGAGGACTTCCCTGGCGACTACGGTACCTTGGCGCATGGCATGAACACCGCCCTGTTCGAACACCTGGACGCGATCGTCGAGGCGATGGCGATCATGGACGAGTACGGCCGCGGCGATCTGCGCCGCGACATGCGCCGGCTGCCGGGGCAGCGCGCCGCGCTGCACGAGGCGCTGGATGTGGTCAAGGCCAACCTGTCGGCGGTCAACGGCGACATCGCGCGCCTGGCCGATGCGGCCGCCCGCGGCGACTTCAGCGCGCGGGGCGACGAGGCGCGCTACGAGTTCGCGTTCAAGGAAATGGTGGAAGCGCTGAACCGGCTGATGCGCCAGGCCGACAGCGGCCTGGCCGACGTCGGCCGGATCATGGGCGCGATCGCCGATGGCGACCTGTCGCAGCGCGTGGACGTGCGCTACGAAGGCGCGTTCGGCAAGCTCGCCGACGCCGCCAACCGCACCGCCGAGCAACTGACCGGCATCGTGCAGGGCATCCAGCGCGCGGTCGGCTCGATCAACACCGCCGCCAGCGAGATCGCCAGCGGCAACAGCGACCTGTCGGTGCGCACCGAGCAGCAGGCGGCCAGCCTGGAAGAAACCGCCGCCTCGATGGAAGAACTGACCTCCACGGTCAAGCAGAACGCCGACAGCGCGCGCCAGGCCAACCAGTTGGTGCTGAGCACTGGCGAGGTGGCCGAGAACGGCGGCCGCGCGGTGGAGGAGGTGGTGACCACCATGGCCTCGATCAGCGCCGCCTCGGCGCGCATCGCCGACATCATCGGCGTGATCGACGGCATCGCGTTCCAGACCAACATCCTGGCGCTCAACGCCGCGGTGGAAGCCGCGCGCGCCGGCGAGCAGGGCCGCGGCTTCGCGGTCGTGGCCTCGGAAGTGCGCTCGCTGGCGCAGCGCTCGGCGGCCGCGGCCAAGGAGATCAAGACCCTGATCTCCGACTCGGTGCAGGAAGTGGAGCAGGGCTCGACCCTGGTCAACCGTGCCGGTACCACCATGGCCGAGGTGGTCGCCTCGGTGAAGCGGGTCACCGACATCATGGCCGAGATCTCCGCGGCCAGCGCCGAGCAGAGCGCGGGCATCGACCAGGTCAGCAAGACGGTGATGCAGCTGGACGAGAGCACCCAGCAGAACGCGGCACTGGTGGAAGAGGCCAGCGCGGCGGCCAAGAGCATGGAGGACCAGGCGGCGGAGCTGGCGCGCGCGGTGGCGGTGTTCCGCCTCGCCGGTGGCGCCGCCGTCAGCGCGGCACCGGCCCGAGCGGCGAAGCCGCAGCCGGCCAGGCCGCCGGTGCGTGCCGCCGTTGCCGCCTCCAGGCCCAAGCCGGCGGCCCCCGTGCGGCAGCCGGCGGCCAAGCCACGCCCGATCCAGGGCGTGCCGGCGGACAGCGCGGAGTGGGAAGAGTTCTGAGCCGGGCGGCGTGGTGGCCTCTGCCGCCACGCCGGAGCGTCTCGCCCTTGTGACCTCCAGGGGGTTGGCGAACGCGCGATGACATCCTGCAGTTCGCGCAGGCTGGCAATCGCTCAAAAGGTGACCGCTTCGGGACAGCGCAAGCTGTCGAAGAGACCGATGTCGCCTCCGCTGGCGGAGGCGTTGTCGTAGGAGCGGCTTCAGCCGCGACCGAATGCGCGGGAAAGCCCGATCGCGGCTGAAGCCGCCCAGACACGTGGGGGCAGCGCCTGGCAGGCAAGGGGTGTCACCCCAGCTTCTTCATCCGCTCTTTGCTCGTCGCTGCCTATGGTCGCAGCGACGGCGCGCCCGCACGGTGGCGCGTGGAGGAGAGCCCACTGCATGTTCTGGAAACGCAACAGCCTGTCGATCGTGTTGCTGGCGCTGAGCTTGCTGTTCATGGCCGGCCAGGCGCTCAGCGGTCACCAGGCCTACAACGAGGAGCTGCGCCAGCAGGGGCTGGCGGCATTGCCGATGTGGCAGTACCTGCACAGCGGACATTTCATCGGCGCGCTGTTCGAGAACTGGGAGAGCGAGTTCCTGCAGATGGGCATGTACGTGGTGTTGACGGTGAAGCTGCGCCAGTGGGGCTCGGCCGAGTCGCGGCCGCTGTCGACGGCGGAGGAGGATGACACCGTCGCGGCCGGTCCGGTGCCGTGGCCTGTACGCGCAGGCGGTATCTGGTTGGCGCTGTACGAGCGTTCGCTGGCGCTGGCCTTCGGCGCCCTGTTCCTGCTCAGCTTCGTACTGCATGCGTTGGGCAGTTGGCGCCACGAAGTGGCGGAGCAGGCGATGCAACAGCGGCCGCCGCCGTCCTTCTGGGAGCACGTCACTGGCGCGCAGTTCTGGTTCGAGTCGATGCAGAACTGGCAAAGCGAGTTCCTGGCTGTGTTCGCGCTGGTGGTATTGACCATCTGGCTGCGGCAGAAGGATTCCCCGCAATCCAAGCCGGTGCATGCGCCGCATCGGCAGACCGGCGATTGATCGAGTGCAGCGCGGCGCACGTGCTGGCGGGGACGATGTTGACCCGCCATCCCTGCGTTGTGGCGTTTGCCGATGGCCCTGCCGGATCCGCCGAGATCCTGGCCTGGCCTTGCACCGCAGTGCGAGATCCATGGCCGAGCCAGCAAGCTCGCGGCCGGCCTTGCGAAGCGCGCGCGCTTTCTGGGCCGGCGTGCCGCTAGCGCGCGTATGGCGGGGCAGGGGTAAGCACAGCGCGACAGTGCAGGAGCCCGCGGCGGCCGGCAGACCCACCTTGGAATGCGTGCGCGGCCCTTAGCGCTTGGGCAATGCGACAACCCGCCGTGTGTCTTCGCCGATTCGGTCGCGCCGTGCGGCCTCTGGCGCGCATCGCCAGACACGCACACGCCGCGATGCAACTGCACCGCGGCGTGTCGTCGGCCTGGATGTGACGGTGGGATCGCGCGCTAGCGCGCCACGCTGCCCTTGGTCGAGCCGGCGCCGGGGCCGGCACCCAGGTCGGCACCGGTGGTCGGGTCGCTGTCCGGTTGCGACAGCGTGCGCGCCGCGAGTGCCTGCAGCGCGCTCTGTTCCAGCTCGCTCAGGCCCACGGTCGGCATGCCGCTGCCGCCATCCACTGCCACCTGGCGATTGCGGTCGGCAATGGCCTCCCACTGGCTGCCGCTGTTCCAGGGGCCGTGCATGTCGCCGTCGCCCTGCGACATGTCGTAGTAGCGATCGGTGAAGGCCGGGTCGCCCGGCAGCTTGCCCGGGGGGAAGTTCGGCTCGATGGAGTACAGCGCCTTCTCGAAAGACTTCTGATGCGCCACTTCGCGGGTCATCAGGAAGGTCAGCGCATCGATGATGCCGGGATCGTCGGTGACGTTGATCAGCCGCTCGTAGACGATCTTGGCGCGGGCTTCGGCGGCGATGTTGGAGCGCAGGTCGGCCGTCGGTTCGCCGATGCTGTCCACATAGGCTGCGGTCCACGGCACGCCGCTGGAATTGACCAGGGCCGGGCCGCCGCCGTAGAGGATCTGCTGGGTCTGGCTGGTGTTGTTGTTGCGGGTAAGGTTGCGCATGTCCTCGGCTTCGGCCATGCCTTCGGACAGCACCGCCTTCGGCCCCTGGTTGAGCATGGCGATGATCGAGCCGATGATTTCCAGGTGGCTCAGTTCCTCGGTGGCAATGTCGTACAGCAGATCCTTGCGGCCGGGATCGACTTCGCCGATGGCCTGGGTGAAATAGCGCATGGCCGCGGCCAGTTCGCCCTGCGGGCCGCCGAACTGTTCCAGCATCAGCGAGGCCAGCGCCGGGTCGGGCTGCGCCACGCGGACCGTGTACATCAGCCGCTTGTTGTGCATGAACATGGAAAATCTCCTGGAGTGCCGCCCGAACGTCGCGACGACGTCATGGCGCGGCCGGCGGCCGCGCGTGGGGGATAGGCGTCTGGGACGCCGCGGCCCGCTCTGGCGAGCCGCGGCCGGGCGGTCAGGCCGCCTTGCGCTTGCGCGCGGCTTCTTCGTTGCCGCCCTGTTCGGCGAGCAGGGTCAGCTTCTCGTCGGTGGACTTTTCTTCGTTGAGCGTTTCCAGCAGCAGGGTCAGGGCATCGTCCATGCCCAGTTGCTTGGCCATGGCGGCGAGGGTGCCGTAGGAGGCGATCTCGTAATGCTCGACCTTCTGCGCGCCGCCGATCAGTGCCGCATCGCGCACCGGGCCGGCCTCGATCGACTCGATCACTTCCTTGCCTTCTTCCACCAGGCCTTCCATCGCGGCGCACTTGATTCGCTTCAGGCGCAGGTTGCCTTTTTCGACGATCTGGTCGATGCGCTCGATCTGGCCCTGGGTTTCCTCCAGGTGTGCCTCGAACGCCGCGCGCAGCGCCGGGTTGGTGGAGGCGCGCGCCAGACGCGGCAACGCCTTGGTCAGCTGCTTCTCGGCGCTGTAGATGTCCGACAGCTCGTGGATGAACAATTCGTCGATGGTCTTGACGGCCATGGGAGTCTCCGATCGGTGATGGATGATGGTGCTTCGGGGAATGCGCGCACGTCGTGTCGTGTACGACGGCGCTCAGTGCTTGGCGGTTTCGCCTTCGGTGCGCTCGCGCTTCAGGAAGGCCAGGATCGTGGCTTCCTGGTGCTCGATCAGCCATTCGGCCATTGCGATTTCCTGGTCCAAGATGGCGGCACAGATGTCGGCGATCTCGGTCTGCCCCGCTTCCTTGGCGGCGATGACCAGCGAGCGGTAGCTGGCGATCTCCATGTGCTCGAAGGCATAGCTCACGCCCAGGCTCTTGGCCACTTCGTCGCTCATCATCGAATTGCCGGCGGCGTGTACGGAGGCCATTACGCTGGCGACCGTGCCCTTGATCGTGGGGATCGAGCCGTCGAGCATCTCGATGCAGCGCTTGACCTGTTCGGACTGATCGCGGGTTTCGTTGACATGCTGCTCGATGCGCGCCTTCAGCTGCGGGTAGTGCTCCAGGCGCCCGGCGGTGGCAGTGAGCATGGTGTTGGCCTCCTGCTCCATCGCGTAGGCGTCCTGCAGCCACTTCAACAAGCGTTCGGTGTTGCTTCGGGTCATGGATATCGCTCCAGATGTTGTGCGCGACGCACCTGCATCGCATCGCGCGTCCGTGTGTTTTTCCCCTGTGCGACCAACCTAGACCCGTCGCCGTTAGAGCAGGTGCAGCGCAGAGTGAATGCCGTGCGAGATGGCGTGTGAGGAAATGTGCACGGCGGCGAAGGGCGCCACGCGCGGGTGCCGCATGCTCCTCGTAGGAGCGGCTGCAGCCGCGACAGGCGTTCGCGGGAACGCCCCGTGGCTGAAAGTGCAATGCGTGTGCTCGCGTGGAGAGCCACAGCGACATATCAATGGAAAGGCCGGTTGCAGCTGAACCCGCTCCTACAGCACCGCCAAAGCGGTGCTGTTCCCATTCCCGATTCCCCAATCCCGAATCCCCGCCCTACAGCGTCACCGCCCCACCGGAGATCGTCAGCAGCGTGCCCGAGGTGTAGCTCGAGGTGTCCGCAGCCAACAGCACATAGGCCGAAGCCAATTCCGCCGGTTGCCCGGGGCGGCCGAACGGGGTCTGTTCGCCGAAGGTCCGCACCGATTCCTCGTCCATGCCGGTGGGGATGAACGGGGTCCAGATCGGGCCCGGCAGCACCGCGTTGACGCGGATCTTCTTCTCGGCCAGCAGGCCCGCCAGGCCGATGGTCAGGTTGGCCAGCGCGCCCTTGGTGGCCGAATACGGCAGGATGTTGGGCGTGGGCTTCTTCGAGTTCACCGAGGCGGTATTGATGATCGAACCGCCCTCGGGCATGTGCGGCAGCGCCAGCCGCACCAGGTGGAACGGCGCGTGCACGTTGGTGGCGAAGGTCTTCTCCCATTCGTCGAGGGTGATCTCGTCGAAGCTGTGGAAGTAGCGCTGGTAGGCCGCATTGTTGACCAGCACGTCGAGGCCGCCGAAGGCCTCGGCCACGGTCTTGATCAACGTCTCGGCCTGCGCGCGGTCGCTGATGTCGCACGTATGCAACAGCACGCGCACGCCCGCGTCTTCGACCAGCTTGCCGATGCGCTCGGCATCGTCCTGCTCGTCGGGCAGATAGGCGATGGCGACGTCGGCGCCTTCGCGCGCATAGGCGATCGCCACCGCGGCGCCGATGCCGCTGTCGCCGCCGGTGATCAGGGTGCGCTTGCCCTGCAGCAGGCCGTGGCCGACATAGCTGTCTTCGCCATGGTCCGGTTTCGGATCCATGGCCTGGGTCTTGCCGGGGAAGGATTGCTGCTGCGCCTTGAACGGCGGCGACGGGTAATTCGGGATGGCCATGTGCATGCCTCGCTTGGGGAAGTGTCCAACGAGGGTGGGCAGGCACGGGTAAAGCGGGGGCCAAGGCCGTGTCGGCGTCGTGTCACGACGCGGGTGAAACCCCGCACCGGCGGCCGCCTGTGGTGGCGGGTGCCGCCGCGCCGCGCACTCAGCCCGCGGCGAGCGTGCGCGATCCGACGATGATCATGCGCAGCATCGCGGTGATCTGGCGGATCAGTTCCGGGTCCTTCTCCGGCGGCAGGTCCATCGCGGTGGCGCCCATCGCGAACACCAGCCGGGTGATCGCCTTGGACACCAGCGCCGGTTCGTGCAGCGGCGCGCCTTCCAGCGCGGCCAGGCGGATCAGGTCCACGCGCAGTTCTTCCTCGAAATAGTTCAGTTCGCGGTCCACCGCGTGCTTGAACGCGTCCGAGCCGACCGTGCCCTCGCGTAACAGGACGTGCAGCAGCTTGTCGTCGGCGCGCAACTGTTCCATGAAAGTCTCCACGGAACTGAGGATGATGCTGCGGCGGGTGCCGGCGGCGCGCTGCCGCGCCTGGCCGATGATGGTGCGCAGCGAGCTGCCGGCCAGGTCGATCAGCGCCACCGCCAGCTCGTCCATGTCGCGGAACTGGCGGTAGAAGCTGTTGGGGGCGATGCCGGCCTCGCGGGTGACCTCGCGCAGGCTCAGGGTGGACACGCTGCGGTGCGGCCCGATCAGCTTCAGCGCCGCCGCCAGCAGGTCTTCGCGCGAGATCGCGCCCTTGCGGGCGTTCGGCGTGTCCGCGGACGGGGGAGGGGAGATCGTCGTCATGGGCAGACCGGGCCAGGCAATGGCGGATGATACCGCTTCCGCTGAATGCACAAGTGTATAGACATCTGTATCTGTGCCTGTATAGTGGACCCATGAACGCTGCCCGCCGTCCCGCCAAGCTCCGCCCCGCCGCCCGCGCCCTGCGCGCCTGGGTCAAGCCGGACGTGTTCGATTTCTGGTCCACCCGACTGCATCCGCTGTGGACCTGGCAGCGTCCGCGCGCGCGTCTGGTGCAGCGCGAGGCCGCCAGCAGCGACGCGGTGACCCTGGTGCTGCAGCCCAACCGCCACTGGCGCGGCCTGCGCGCCGGCCAGCACGTGGAGCTGGGCGTGGAGATCGATGGCCGCCGGCTGCTGCGCAGCTACAGCCCCACGCCGTTGCCGGGCGGGCGCCTGGCGATCACGGTCAAGACCGTCGATGGCGGCCGGGTCAGTCAATACCTGGCCGGCGCCGCGCGCATCGGCGAGGTGTTCGAACTCGGCCAGGCCTACGGCGAGATGGTGTTGCCGACCGCACCGCACGGCCGCTGGCTGCTGCTGGCCGCCGGCAGCGGCATCACCCCGATGCGCGCGTTGCTGCGGCAACTGGCCGACGCCGGCATGCCGGCCGACGTCGACCTGCTGTACTGGGCGCGGCGCCACGACCAGGTCTGCTTCCGCGACGAACTGCAGGCGCTGGCGGCGGCGCATCCGCGCTTCCGCCTGCATCTGGCCATCACCGGCGAGGGCGAAACGCCGGCGCCGCGCGTGGACACGCTGCCGCTGGAGGCCCTGGGCGACCTGGGGCAGGCGCAGGTGCTGGCCTGCGGCCCGGGCGGTTTCGTGCAGGCCGCACGTACGCGCCTGCAGCAACAGGTGGCGCGCTTCCAGGCCGAGGCGTTCAGCCCGCCGCCGGCACCGGCCGATGTCGAGCAGGGCACCGTGTCGGTGACCCTGGCGCGCAGCGGTCGCGTGCTGCAGCTGCCGCGCGGCCAGTCGCTGCTCACCGCACTGGAAGCCGAAGGCCTGCGGCCCAAGCATGGTTGCCGCATGGGCATCTGCAACAGCTGCGCCTGCGGCAAGCAGGCCGGCGTCACCCGTGATCTGCTCAGCGGCGCCCACGCCGCCGAACCCGGTTCGCTGAAGCTGTGCGTCAACAGCGCCAGCAGCGACCTGACCCTGGACCTCTGAAGGATTTCCCCATGGCCGCTCCCCGCAACCGCGCACTCACCCCGGCCGAACTGCAGGCCTTCGGCGACGAACTGGACGCGCTGCGTACGCGCACCCTGGCCGACCTGGGCGCGCGCGACGCGCGCTACATCCGCCGCATCGTCGCCGCGGTGCGCTACACAGGCGTGGCCGGCCGCGCGCTGCTGTTCCTGGGCGCCTTCGTGCACAGCGTGCTGGTGCCGGCGTGGATCGCCGGCGTGCTGCTGCTGACCCTGTCCAAGATCCTGGAAAACATGGAACTTGGCCACAACGTGATGCACGGCCAGTACGACTGGATGGGCGATGCGCATCTGAACGGCAACACCTACGAGTGGGACATCGTCGCCACCGGCGACAACTGGCGCAAGACGCACAACTTCAAGCACCACACCTACACCAACGTGCGCGGCATGGACGACGACATCGGCTATGGCCTGCTGCGCATCTTCCCCGAGCAGCGCTGGCGTCCGTTCTACCTGGCGCAGCCGTTCATCGCGGTGGTGTTCGCGCTGCTGTTCGAATGGGGCGTGGCGATCCAGGACCTGCGCCTGGGCCGCTGGCTGGCCGGCAAGATGAAGCGCGGCGAATTGAAGCGGACGTTCCTGCCGGTCGGGCGCAAGATGGGCCGGCAGATCTTCAAGGACTACATCCTGTTCCCGGCCCTGGCCGGCCCGTTCTTCCTGCCGGTGCTGCTGGGCAACCTGGCCGCCAACGTGCTGCGCAGCATCTGGACCTTCGTGATCATCTTCTGCGGCCACTTCACCGCCGACGCCGAGACCTTCCCCAAGGAGTCGATCAAGAACGAGTCGCGCGGGCACTGGTACCTGCGCCAGCTGCGCGGTTCGTCCAACCTGGCCGGCGGCAAGCTGCTGAACGTGCTGTCGGGCAACCTCAGCCACCAGATCGAGCACCACTTCTTCCCGGACGTGCCGGCCAACCGCTACGCGGCGCTGGCGGTGCAGGTGCGCGAGATCTGTGCGCGCTACGGCCAGCACTACAACACCGGTTCGCTGCCGCGGCAGTTCGGCCAGGTGGTGTGGCGGATCCTGCGCCATGCCTTCCCGAGCCGGCCGCGCCCGGCGCGCGCGCTGCAGGCAGCGACGCAACAGGCCGGCTGAGCGCCGCGTCAGGGAGAGCAAAAAGGCGGGGGCGACCCCGCCTTCTGCGTTGGCTCGGCGCTGGCGCGATGTGCACGTCTCGCTCACGGCGCGCTGCAGATCATCCTGGTCGCCTGCACATGCCGGCGACGGCGTTACAGGCATCTCCCGTTGCCTGAGGGCCTGCGATGAAACCTGCCAAGCTGTTCAATGTCGTCGCCAAGAAGGCGTCCTATGCGGCCGGCACGCCATGGACGTTCTGCATCGCCGTGGCGATCGTGCTGATCTGGGGCATCAGCGGGCCGGTGTTCGGCTTCAACGACACCTGGCAACTGGTCATCAACACCGGCACCACCATCATCACCTTCCTGATGGTGTTCCTGATCCAGCACACTCAGAACGCCGACACCGCGGCGATGCAGATCAAGCTCGACGAACTCATCCGGGTCAGCGCCAAGGCCAACAACGAGTTGCTGGATCTGGAAGAACTGGACGAGAAGCGGCTGGAAGAGATCCGCCGCCAATACGAGGCATTGGCGCGCAAGGCCGGCGAGGCCCTGCGTGCGCGCAACGCCCGCCACGGCGACGGCCGCGAGACCCACGATCGCCCCAAGGACTGACTGACGCCCGTACGGCTGCCACCCGCAGGAGCGGCGTGTCGGCAGTGTGCGCGACACGCCGCTGCGCGTCGCCGGGATCAGGCCGGGACGGCGCCGTCCGGGTCGTCGGTCGCGGCGGTGGTCGACGCGCGCTCGGCGGCCTGCAGGGTGTCGCCGTGCGGCGGCGTGGCGCGGCCCTCGTCGGGTTCGGCAGACGGCATGGAGGCGGCCGTGTTGGGCAGGGGAGATTGGGTCTGACGGCGATAGGCGCGGAAGGCGGCGTAGGCCGTGCCGGCCAGCGCAAGTTTCCAGAGTAGACCGGACATCGCAGGGCTCCAGTGAGGAAGGAACCGCCAGCGTCGGCCAGCGCAGGTGGCGCACGCGTGCACGTCGCGTGCGGGCGGCGTGGTGCCTCCGGTCGGCAATCCAGGTGCTGCTCGCACGGCCTTCATCGCTCCTTGTGCCCTGGCTAACGACGGCCGGCCTAGCGTGAGGCGCTCACCGCTTCTGCAGGAGACCGTCATGGCCCAGCGCACCCCATCTCCCACCGGCACGCACGATGTCCGCCAGGCCGCCTACCGCGGCACGCAAGGCGATGATGTTGCCTCCGACAGCGGCGTGCCGCGCGGTCGCGACCGGGACGTGCCGTCGCAGCCGATGCCGCCGTCGCAGGTACGGACACCGCAGGACCACGGCGAGGACCGCAGCGGGCGCAGCCAGCCCAACCTCGGCCAGGCCGGCACCTATGGCGCCACCGGCGAGCATGCGGGCGGCGCCCACGGCAAGGCCGCCACTCCCGGCGGCTATCACGAGGACGAGGCGGACGACGCGGCGCGCGATCCCGCCGCTGCACGCGGCGAAGATTAGCCGCACTGCGCGCTGAACACGCATTCGGCAAGCGCAGGCGCTTGCCGTCGGCGCCACGTGTCGGTAACGCGCACGGTGCGACCATGCGCCTCCCCACCCGGAGATAAGCGCGTATGTCCAAGCAGACCATGGCCCGCCTGCTCGCCGAAACCCTGCACAGCGCGGGCGTGGAGCGGATCTGGGGCGTTACCGGCGACAGCCTCAACGGCCTGACCGACGCGCTGCGGCAGATGGACAGCATCGAGTGGATGCACGTACGCCACGAGGAAGTGGCTGCCTTCGCCGCCGGCGCGGAAGCCGCGGTCAGCGGCAAGCTCGCGGTCTGCGCCGGCAGTTGCGGCCCCGGCAACCTGCACCTGATCAATGGCCTGTTCGACTGCCACCGCAGTCACCAGCCGGTGCTGGCGATCGCCGCGCACATCCCGTCCTCGGAGATCGGCCTGAGCTATTTCCAGGAGACCCACCCGCAGGAACTGTTCCGCGAGTGCAGCCACTACGTCGAACTGGTGACCAATCCGGCGCAGATGCCGGAGGTGCTGCAGCGGGCGATGCGCACGGCGATCCTGCGCCGCGGCGTGGCGGTGGTGGTGATCCCCGGCGACGTGGCCCTGCAGGAAATGCCCAAGGGCACGCCGACGACGTGGCCGGCGCTGGCCGCGCCACGCATCCTGCCGGCCGACGCCGACGTGGCCAAGCTGGCCGATGTGCTGCAGGCGAGCAAAGCCACCACCTTGCTGTGCGGCAGCGGCTGTGCCGGCGCGCACGACGAGGTGGTGGCGCTGGCCGACGCGCTCGGTGCGCCGATCGTGCATGCACTGCGCGGCAAGGAATACGTGGAGTGGGACAACCCGTTCGACGTCGGCATGACCGGCTTGATCGGCTTCAGCTCCGGCTACCAGGCCATGCTCAACTGCGACACCCTGCTGATGCTCGGCACCGATTTCCCGTATCGGCAGTTCTATCCCAAGGACGCCACCATCGTGCAGGTCGACAACGACCCGGCTGCGCTGGGCCGGCGCACGCCGTTGCAACTGGGCATCGCCGCCGACGTGCGCGAGACCATCGCCGCGCTGCTGCCGCGGCTGCAGCGGCGCGAGGACCGCGGGTTCTTGGAGAAGTCGCTCGCCCACTACCGCAAGGCGCGCGAAGGGCTCGACGATCTGGCGGTGGCCTCGGCGCCCGGCGAACCGCTGCATCCGCAATTCGTCACCCGCATGGTCGATGCACTGGCCGATGCCGATGCCATCTTCACCTGCGACGTCGGCACGCCGACGGTGTGGGCGGCGCGCTACCTCACCATGAACGGCCAGCGCCGTCTGCTCGGGTCGTTCAACCACGGCTCGATGGCCAATGCGATGCCGCAGGCGTTGGGTGCACAGGCGCAGTTCCCGCGCCGGCAGGTGATCTCGCTGTCCGGCGATGGCGGCTTCACGATGCTGATGGGCGACTTCATCACCCTGGCCCAGCTCGGCCTGCCGGTGAAGGTGGTGGTCTACAACAACGGCTCGCTCGGCTTCGTGGCGATGGAAATGAAGTCGGCCGGCTATCTGGATACCGGCACCGACCTGAGCAATCCGGACTTCGCCGCGATGAGCAACGCCATGGGCATCCTGGGCCTGCGCGTGGACGAATCGGCGCAACTGGAGCCCGCCCTGCGCGAGGCGTTCGCGCATCCCGGGCCGGCGCTGGTGGACGTGCGCGTGGCCAGCCAGGAACTGGCGATCCCGCCGGCGATCAAGCTGGAGCAGGCCAAGGGCATGGGCCTGTACCTGTTGCGCGCGGTCATGAGCGGGCGCGGCGACGAGGTGATGGAACTGGTCAAGACCAACCTGCGCTGAGCGTGGCCCTGCAAACTGCAGCGCCGCGCCACACGAGTGCGGATCGTGCCTGGAATCCTCGCGTACACGCGTACACGCGTACACGCGTACACCGCGGTTCCTGCGCCCCCGCGCCCACTCAACGAGCGCTCGCGACGTTGTGGTGGCCGCGCTGAGTCGCAGCCCCACGGTGTCCCGGTTACGATCCCCGCGGTTCGCTCCACCCCTCCCGTGCGCCCAAGGTAGGCCATGCCCCGTTCGCTGCTGCGGCAACTGCTGCTGATCTGGATCGTCATCGTCGCCGCCTGCGTGGGCATGGCGGTGGTGCTGGTTGGGTTGTACCGGCACAGCGAGGGCGTGCGTGCCGAGCGCGCGCAGACCGGGCTGCGCGAGGTGTGCACGCGCATGGTGCAGCGCTACAACGGTGCCAGCGTCGCCGCCCACGGCAGCGACGGCGCCGGCCTGGCGGCGGTGGTCACGCAACTGGTGCTCACCGATGCCACCGGCGTGGAGGGCGGGTTCTGGGACCGCCAGCGCGGCTTCCTCGCCTATGCCTATCCCACCTACGACGGCACCGAGCACAAGACCGACGTGCCCTCGGCCGAGCGCAACGTCATCGTCACCACCGCGCAGCGCGGCGTGGAGGCGCAGCACACGGTGGACTACCGCCGCGACGGGCAGCGCGAGAGCCTGCTGATCGCGGCCTGTCCGCTGGATCGCAACGCCGCGGCCTGGACCATGACCCGGGTCGCCTCCAGCGATGCGGCGGCCAGCCTGCCGCTGGCCTTGGGCCTGGCGCTGATCCTGGCCCTGGTGGTGGTCTCGGCGTGGGCGTTGGGTTGGGTGGTACGGCGCTGGAGCCAGCGCCTGCAAGGCATCCAGCAGGCGCTGGCGACGCCTGCCGAGGTGCCGGAGATCCCGCGCACCGGCGCGCCGGAGCTGGACCGGCTCGGCGCCGCCGTCACCGACTACGCGCAGCGCAGCGCGCAGGCGCTGGCCGAGACCCGCCGGCTCGGCGAGGAACTGTCGCGGAACGAGCGCCTGGTCGCGCTCGGGCGCATGACCGCGACCGTGGCGCACGAGATCCGCAACCCCATCGCGACCCTGCGCCTGGCCCTGGAGAACCAGATCGCCGCGCGCGCGGATGGCTTCGACGACGCCCAGGCGCAACTGATGCTGGCGCAGATCCAGCGCCTGGATGGCGTGGTCGAAAGCCTGCTCGGCATGGTCCAGCCGATCCGCCTGCAGCGGCAGACCGTGGACCTGCAGCCATGGCTGCAGGCGCTGCTTGCCCCGGCCGAGTGGGAGGGGCAGGCGCCGCCGGTCGTGCTGCGCCTGGAGGCTGCGCCGGCGCAGTGGATGCTGGACCCGCAGCAGGCCGCGCGTGCGCTGCACAACCTGCTGCGCAATGCCCTGCAGCACGCCACGCCCGGGACCGAGGTGACCCTGGCGGTGCAGGCCGAGGACGACCGCCTGCGCCTGCGCGTGCGCAACCACGGCGCGCCGGTGTCGGCGCCCGTGGCCGCGCACCTGTTCGAACCCTTCGCCAGCGGCCGCAGCGACGGCAACGGCCTGGGCCTGGCGCTGGTGCGCGAGATCGCCCGCGCGCACGGCGGCGAGGCGCAGTACGCGCACCGCGACGGCATCACCGAGTTCAGCCTGGAACTGCCATGGCGCGCATCCTGATCATCGACGACGACACCGCATTCCTGAGCACGCTGCAGGCGACCTTGCGCTCCTTCGGCCACGACACCATCGCCGTCGCCGACCCGCGCGAGGGCCTGGCGCGCCTGGGCGAGGACGGCATCGACCTGGCCTTCGTCGATTTCCGCATGCCCGGCATGGACGGCATCGCGCTGATGCGCGCGCGCCAGGACGACGCCCAGGCCATGCGCGTGCCGCTGGTGATGCTCACCGCGCACGCCTCCAGCGGCAACACTATCGAGGCGATGAAGCTCGGCGCCTTCGATCACCTGGTCAAGCCGGTGGGCCGCGCCGACATCGCCGAGGTGGTCGAGCGCGCACTGCGCAGCCGCGGCGACGCCGCGCCGGACGCCGCGCCGGCGCGGCCGGCCGAGGAGGAGGACGCGCTGCTTGGCCATAGCGCGGCGATGCGCACCGTGCACAAGCGCATCGGCCTGGCGGCCGCCTCCGACCTGCCGGTGCTGATCACCGGCGAGACCGGCACCGGCAAGGAACTGGCGGCGCGCGCGCTGCACCGTGCCAGCGCCCGCGCCACGCAGCCGTTCGTGGCGATCAACTGCGCGGCCATCCCCGCCGAGCTGATGGAGAGCGAACTGTTCGGCTACCGCAAGGGCGCGTTCTCCGGCGCGGCGAGCGACCGCAATGGCCTGATCCGCGACGCCGACGGCGGCACCCTGTTCCTCGACGAGATCGGCGACATGCCCTTGCCGATGCAGGCCAAGCTGCTGCGCTTCCTGCAGGAAGGGGAGGTGTCGCCGCTGGGCGGGCGCGGCGCGCAGAAGGTGGACGTGCGGGTGATCGCCGCCACCCACCGCGACCTGCTGCAGGCAGTGGACGCCGGGCGCTTCCGCAGCGACCTGCGCTACCGGCTCAACGTGGTGCCGATCGAACTGCCACCGCTGCGCGAGCGCGGCGACGACATCCTGCTGCTCGCGCAGCACTTCCTCGCAGCCGGCGCCAGCGCGCCGCAGACGCTGGCGCCCGCGGCGCAGGCGCGCCTGCGCAGCTACCCGTGGCCGGGCAACGTGCGCGAGCTGCGCAACGCCATGCAACGTTGCCAGGTGCTGGTGCGTGCGCCGGTGATCGAGGCGCACGACCTGGACGAACTGCTGGCGTCGCCGTCGTCCGATTCGCCGGCAGCGCTGGAGACCGATGCGCTGACCCTGCCGCAGGCGATCGCGCAACTGGAACGGCAGATGATCCAGGCCGCGCTGACCCAGGCCCACGGCAACCGTGCCGAGGCCGCGCGCCGGTTGGGTATCCATCGCCAGCTCCTGTACCGCAAGCTCGACGAGTACGGGCTGTAGCGGCGCGCTGGCGCGCCGCGGGATTGGGGATTGGGGATTGGGGATTCGTCAAAGCGCGTGCCGCCGGATGTCCGTTGCTGTGACGAATCCCCAATCCCCAATCCCATTCCATCCACACCTGTCCGCAAAGCGGACAGGTGTGGATGGAATGGAGACGCCCCCAAGGCCGAATCGGTCGTCGATTGCCTTAGATATCAATGCTTTAAAAGTTGGCACGGCCTCTGCATTACCTCTCCTGCGAGCGGCTCCCCCTTGCCGCTCAGGAGAACGTCCATGATCCGTCGTAGCGCACTCGCTCTGTCCCTGGTGTTGGCCACCGCCGCTGCCACTGCCGTCGCGCAGGTTCCGCCGCCGCCGCCGGCTCCGCCCGCGCCTCCGGGTGCTCCCGGTGCTCCTGGCGCGCCCCCGGTGGCCGCCACCCCCGTCGGCATCGATGGCACGGTGGAGCGGTTCATGCTCAATCCCAATGGCGATGTCGATGGCTTCTGGCTGACCAACGGCACCCAGGTCGGATTCCCGCCGCATCTGTCGGCCGACCTGCAGGCCGCCGTGCGCCGCGGCGACGCGGTGAACGTGCAGGGCTACCGTCTCGGCGACCTGGCGGTGCTGCAGGCCTACACCGTCACCGATCGCCGCAGCGGCAAGCAGGTGGTCGACCGTCCGCCGAATCCGGCGATGCCGCCGCCGGCGCCTCCGGCGCCGCCGGCACTGACTCCGCTGCAGGCGGATGGCCGCATCGACCGCCTGATCTACGGCCCGCGTGGCGAGACCGGCGGCGTGCTGCTCAGCGACGGCACCATCGTGCGGATGCCGCCGCACGTGGCGCAGCAGTATCCCGACCTGCTGCGCGTCGGCGCGCCGTTGAGCGTCAGCGGCTTCGGCGTGGTGACCATGATCGGGCGTTCGCTGGAAGCGACCCATCTGGGCCGCAATCGCAACTCGCAGCACGAAGTGTTCGCACCGCCGGCGCCGCCTGCGCCGCCGGCCGCTCCGCCGCCGCCGGCCGGCGCCCCGGGTGCGCCGGCGAATCCGCCCCCGCCGCCGCCGGCGGCTGGCTGATCCGGTCCGTCGCGCACGCTTGACCCCATGCGCCCGCCGTTCGCGGCGGGCGCTGCCGGCCGCCGCCGGCATCCCCCTTGTTCGCCTGGAGAATGCAATGCATTGGGTCGATCCCGATTCCCTGCCGGAAACCCGCGGCACGCTCGCGCGGTTCCTGCTCAACCCCAAGGCCGACGTCGACGGTCTGCTGTTCGACGATGGCACCGAAGTGCACACCCCGCCGCACCTGTCGGCGCAACTGCTGCAGGCGCTGCGTCCCGGTGCCAGCCTGGGTGTGCGCGGACTCAAGCCGCGCGGCGCCGATGTGCTGGTGGCGCTGGCGGTGGACCCGGACGGGGCCGACCGCATCGTCGACGAAGGTCCGCATGCCGGGCCCCCCAAGCCCAAGCCGAAGCCGCCGGGCAAGCCCAAGCCCGCGCAGGACGCGGTGCGCCACGCCGGCACCATCGCGCGGCTGCTGCACGGCCCGCATGGGCAGGTGCATGGCGCGCTGCTGGAGGATGGGCTGATCGTGCGCTTCCCGCCGCACGCGGTGCCGGAACAGGCGCATTGGTTGGCCGCCGGCAAGCCGCTGGCGGCGCAGGGCGAGCGGCTGGAGTCCGCGCATGGCCAGGTGCTGCATGCGCAGGCGCTGGGTGCGAGCGACGCGACGCTGCAGCCGTTGGCAGCGAAACCGAAGCCGCCCAAGCCTCATCACAAGCCGTTGCACGGGCATGCGGATGATGCTGCGCCGAAGCATGGGCCCAAGGCGAAACCGAAGCCCAAGCCGAAGTCCCACTGAGTCCCGCGTCGTCGCGGCGGTGCGCCCCTGGCCACCGCCGCGCCTGTGTTTCCCTCCGCTCCTTCAGGACACCGTCATGCCGCCTGTCGCACCTGCGCAGCACCACGCTTTCCTGTCCCTGCCGCTGTCGGCGTCGCTGGCGGTGCGCGCATGAGCGGCGCCGGTCCGCGCCAGCGCCCGCGTGGCACGCGCGCACTGGAGGCGCTCAACTTCACCATGGCCGACGTGCAGGACGGGCTCGGCCCGTTCCTGAGCGTGTTCCTGCAATCCAAGGGCTGGTCGCTGGGCGCGATCGGCTCGGTGATGACTGCCGGCGGCATCGTGGGCATGCTCGCCACCACCCCAGGCGGTGCGCTGGTCGATGCGACCAAGCGCAAGCGCAGCATCGTGGTGGTCGGCTGCAGCATGATCCTGCTGGCCTCGGCGCTGCTGTGGTGGTCGCCGACGTTGCCGGGCGTCATCGCCGCGCAGGTGATGACCGCGCTTGCCGCCGCCGCACTGGGGCCGGCGTTGTCCGGCATCACCCTGGGCCTGGTGCGGCAGGCCGGCTTCGATCACCAGATCGCGCGCAACCAGGTCGGCAGCCATGCCGGCAACGTGGTGGCCGCGGCGCTGGCCGGCGTGCTCGGCTGGAAGTTCGGCTTCGGTGCGGTGTTCGTGCTGACCGGCTGCTTCGGCGTGCTGGCGATCGTGTCGGTGTTGCTGATTCCGCGCGACGCCATCGATCACCGCGCCGCGCGCGGCATGGCCGAGAAGGAGGACGCCGACGGCGCCCACGTCAGCGGCTGGTCGGTGCTGCTGACCTGCAAACCCTTGCTGGTGCTGGCCGCGGCGCTGGCGCTGTTTCATCTCGGCAATGCGGCGATGCTGCCGCTGTACGGCATGGCGGTGGTGGCCGCGCACCAGGGCGATCCGAGCGCGCTGACCGCCACCACCATCATCGTCGCCCAGGCCACCATGGTGCTGGTCTCGCTGCTGGCGATGCGCCTGATCCGCGTGCGCGGGCACTGGTGGGTCCTGCTGCTGACCTTCCTGGCGCTGCCGCTGCGCGGGCTGATCGCCGCCAGCTTCATCCATACCTGGGGCGTGTTCCCGGTGCAGATCCTCGACGGCGTCGGCGCCGGCCTGCAGAGCGTGGCGGTGCCGGCGCTGGTGGCGCACCTGCTGCAGGGCACCGGCCGGGTCAACGTGGGGCAGGGCGCGGTGATGACGATGCAGGGCGTCGGCGCGGCGCTGAGTCCGGCGCTGGGCGGCTGGATCGCGCAGGCGTTCGGCTATCGCGCCGCGTTCCTGCTGCTGGGCGGCGTCTCGCTGCTGTCGCTGGCGTTGTGGGTGGGCATGCGCAAGCACCTGGTGGTGGCGAACCGCGAACGTGCTGCCGACGCACCGGTGCCGCCGCTGCCGGCGTAGGGGTCAGCCCGGCGCGACGCCGGGCACCACCTCGCAGGCGATGCCGGCGGCGGCCAATTGCATCGCCAGCGCCGCATGCGGCGGCTGCCGGAACGCATCGCCCGGCAGCAGGCTGACCACGCGCTGTCCGGCCTGCGTCTGTTCGATCAGCAACGCCAGGTGCGCGGCCGGATCGTCCGGCAGCGGCTGGCGGCTGGCATCGCGGCGCGCCAGGCTCAGCACCGCCGCGCTCACCTGCGCACCGCACAGCAGCAGGTCGGCCTGGTTGAGCGCGCGCAGCGCCTTCAGCGTCAGCGCGCCGGGATCGCCATTGCCGGTGCCGACCAGCCACACGCTGCCCTGCCGCGGTACCTCGTCGCTGCGCTGCAGGCTGTCGGCGAAGGCCTGCTCGGCGGCGGCGTGCTGGCCGCTCTGCAGCAGCGTCTGCACCGGCCCCTCCAGCACCTGCTCGAACCAGCGCCGGCGCTGCGCCAGCTGCGGCAGGCGCGCGCGGATGTCGGCGCGGTGGCGTGCGAACAGTTGCGCCAGTTGGGCATAGGAATGGTCCAGTTCGGTTTCCCAGCGCTCGCGCAGGCGCCGCGCCAGCATCGGTGCCGCGCCGCTGGAGGAGATCGCGATCAGCAGCGGGTCGCGGTCGATGATCGCCGGCACCTGGAACGTCGACAGCGCGGCGTCGTCGACCACGTTGACCCACTTGCGCCGCGCGCCGGCCTGTTCGGCCAACTGCCGATTGAAGGCGTCGTCGTCGGTGGCCGCCACGACCAGCCAGGCCTCGTCCAGCCACTGCGGATCGAAGGCGCCGTCGGCGCGCTGCAGCCGGCCCTGCGCCAGCCACTGCGCCACCGTGGCATTGAGCGCGTGCGCGTAGACCAGCACGTCCGCGCCGGCGTGCAGCAGCGCCTCGATCTTGCGCATCGCCACCTCGCCACCACCGACGACCAGCACGCGGCGTCCAGCCAGGTCGGCGAACAGGGGATACAGCGGCATGCGGACTCCTGGCTGGGTGAGGTGCATCAGGTCGCGGCGCAGAGGGTGCGGCATGGGCCACACGCCACGGCACAACGTCCTGTCGGCCCACGATACCGAAAGGAGGGTCTCCTGGAACGAGTCGGCAAGGGAGCGCCGTCGCGTTCTTGCCCTCCTGCCGTTGCCAACGGCCATGCCGCGACGGAACGCCGACCGCGCCCGATGGCGCTTCGCCGCGCAGCCAACATGCAGGCGCTGGCGTATGATCCGCGCTCGTCGCCCTCCCGAACCGGCATCATGGATCGAGCCCGTCCGCTTGTCTGGCCACGCGTGTCGGCGTGGTGTTTCCTTTTCGTGCTGCTGTGGCCGCTGGCGCCCGCGCTGGCGCAGACCGCGCGCAAGCCCTCGGCCTACGAGCAGCGCCCGGGCCGCGACGCCGCCGCGCAGCCGGCGACGGGACCGGATTCCCTGCCGCGCCTCGACAGCCGCGCCCAGTTCCTGCAACTCGCACGGGTCTACGACGCCGGCACCGCGCTGGAACTGCCGCATCTGCTGTTCGTGATCGACCGTCAGCAGGGCGGGCGCGTCTATTACCTCAACACCCTGCGGTTCGCGCTGCACGAACAGTTCGTGCGCCAGCGCCTGGCGCCACGCATGGGCAAGGCCGCACTGAAGGCGCAGTACCGCGAGCCGCAGCGACGCTTCCTGTTCGGCACCCTGAGCTGGCAGCGGGATCTGCCGGGCTACACCTACGAATTCTGGGAGGGCGACCGCCTCACCGCGCCCTTGCTGCAGCAGACCGACGCGGCCTTGCGCGCCTCGTTCTACGACACGCTGCGCTTCAAGACCAACTCCACGCTGCACGAACAGGTGGCCAAGTCCGCCGGCTTGGCCTTCGTGACCCAGGAAGCGCTGCTGCGCGAGCAGCGCTTCCTGCCGCTGAACACCGGTCATGCCGAGGGGCGGCTGCGTATCGTGCGCTCGGAGGCGCAGTTCCGCACGCTGTCGCCGCGCGACATCCCGGTGCTGGACGAGGTGCCGATCGCGCTGGCGCCGGTCGCCGGCCTGGTCACGCAGCGTCCATCCACGCTGCTGTCGCACGTCAACCTGCTGGCCAAGGGCTGGGGCATTCCCAATGTGTATGTGCGCGACGCGCAGGCGGCGTTGCGCCAGTACGACGGCCGCTGGGTGCAACTGGACGTCACCCACAACGATTACCGGGTGACGCCGCTTGCGGCTCCACCGGCGGCCGCATCCGCTGCGGTCCCGCGCACCGCGGCACGCACGCTGCCGCGTCCGGATTTGAGCGTGGCCGCGCTGAAACCCCTGGCTGTGCTGCGCGCCCGCGACAGCCGCGCCTGCGGCACCAAGGCCGCCAATCTCGGCACCTTGAAGGCGGTGCTGCCGCCGGCCGCGCGTGTGCCCGATGGCTTCTGCATTCCGTTCGCGTTCTACCAGGCGACGCTGCAGCGCCTGCAGGTGCAGCGGCGCCTGCGCGACCTGCAGCGCCGCCCCGGCTTCGCCACCGACGCGAACGTGCGCCGCGACGCGCTGGCGGCGCTGCGTGCCGAGATCGCCGATGCCGCGCCGGATCCTGCCTTCGTGCGTGCCTTGGAGGCGCAATGGCGTGACCAACTGCACGGCGCCGGCGTGTTCGTGCGCAGCTCGTCCAACTCCGAGGACCTGCCCGGCTTCAGCGGTGCGGGTTTGTACACCACCGTGCCCAACGTCACCCGCGCCGATGCATTGGCCAAGGCCGTGCAGACGGTGTGGGCGTCGGTGTACAACTTCGAAGCCTACGAAGCGCGCGCTGCCGCCGGCTTGCCGCAGGACGCGGTGGCCATGGCGGTGCTGGTGCAACTGGCCGCGCCGTCCGACAGCTCCGGGGTGATGATCACCCGCGACCCGTTCGATGCCGCGCGCCGCCACGTCACCTACATCTCGGCCAAGCGCGGCCTGGGCATTCGCGTGGTGGAGGGCAAGCGCCAGGCCGAACAGGTGATGTATTCGAGCTGGTCCAAGGCGGTGCAGGTGCTGAGCCGCTCGGCCGAGGACACCCGACTCGTGGCCAATGCCGCCGGCGGCGTCCGCGAGGTCCCGATCACCGGTCCTCGCCAGGTGCTGACCGATGCCCTCATCGCGCGACTGGCCAAGGTTGGCGCGATGACCAAGCAGGCGCTGGGCGGCGCGGACCAGGACATCGAGTGGGCGGTGGTCGGCGACGAGGTGGTGATCCTGCAGGCGCGGCCGTATGTGGACGGACACGCGCGGTAGCGGTGTGCAGGCTGGCGCCTCAGTGCGGCGGTCCGTGGCGGCTGTGTCGGCGCTGTTGAACGCGACGAGGTAGGCATCGCCCGGCGCTGCGTGGATGGCGGGTCGCGGCTGAAGCCGCTCCTACACAGCCTCAGCGCACTGCTGGCGTGGCAAGCGATTTTCGTAGGAGCGGCTTCAGCCGCGACCGGCAGCACCCGGCAGAGCGCCGGGCGCTGCCATCACCTCACGCCGTCGGCGCATCCGCATTGCGGTGATGCGACGCCGTGGACTTGCTGTCGCGCTCGGCCGCCAGCAGGGTCAGCGAGCGGCCGATGCCGTGCCACTGCGCGCCGCCTGGCAGGCCGTGCTCGTGGTCGCGCTCGGCGGTGTCGATCAGCACGCGCCAGTGTTCGCCTTCGACCAGCGGCAGGGTGAATTGCACGTCCTCGACCGCGCCGTTGACGATCATCAGCAGGGTCACGTTGGAGGCGGCCTGGCGCAGGCCGCTGGACGGGGCGCGGCCGTCCAGGCGCATCATCAGCGCGCGGGCGTGCGGGTCGTGCCAGGAGGCCTCGGTCATTTCCTCGCCGTCCGGGGCCAGCCAGGTCACGTCCTTGATGCCCAGTTCCTCGTCGTAGACGCCGTCGAAGAAGCGCGCGCGGTGCAGCAGCGGGTAGTGCGCGCGCAGGTGGGTCAGGCGCGAGACGAAGGCGCTGAGCTGGTGCGCGCGCGGGCCGGCTTCCCAGTTCAGCCAGGTCAGTTCGTTGTCCTGGCAGTAGGTGTTGTTGTTGCCGCCCTTGCTGCGGCCGAACTCGTCGCCGGCCAGCAGCATCGGCGTGCCTTGCGACAGCAGCAGCGTGGCCAGCATGTTGCGCATCTGCCGCAGGCGCAGGGCATTGATCTGCTCGTCGTCGGTCTCGCCTTCCACGCCGTAGTTGGCGGAGATGTTGTTGTCCGAGCCGTCGCGGTTGTGCTCGCCGTTGGCCTCGTTGTGCTTGTGCGCGTAGCTGACCAGGTCGTGCAGGGTGAAGCCGTCGTGGGCGGTGACGAAGTTGACCGAGGCGGTGGGGCGGCGGCCGCGGTGGTGGAACAGGTCGGCCGAGCCGGTCAGGCGCGTGGCCAGTTCGGCCAGTTGGCCTTCGTCGCCGCGCCAGAACGCGCGCACGTTGTCGCGGAACTTGTCGTTCCACTCCGACCAGCCCGGCGGGAATGCGCCGACCTGGTAGCCGCCCGGGCCCACGTCCCATGGCTCGGCGATCAGCTTGACCTGGCTCAGCAGCGGGTCCTGGCGGCAGGCGTCGAGGAAGCCGCCCTTGGGGTCGAAGCCGTGGTGTTCGCGGCCGAGGATGGTGGCCAGGTCGAAACGGAACCCGTCCACGTGCATCTCCGAGACCCAGTAGCGCAGCGAGTCGTTGACCATGCGCAGCGCGCCGGCGTTGGTCAGGTCGAAGGTGTTACCGGTGCCGGTGTCGTTGATGTAGAAACGGCGGTCCTCGGCCAGGCGGTAGTAGCTGGCGTTGTCGATGCCCTTGAACGACAGCGTCGGCCCCAGTTCGTTGCCTTCGGCGGTGTGGTTGTAGACCACGTCCAGGATCACTTCCAGCCCGGCGCTGTGCAGGCGCGCCACCATCTGCTTGAACTCGGACACCGTGCGCGTGGCCATGTAGCGCGGGTGCGGGGCGAAGAAGCCGATGGTGTTGTAGCCCCAGTAATTGCGCAGGCCCTGCTTGAGCAGGTATTCGTCGTCGACGAAGGCGTGCACCGGCAGCAGTTCCACCGCGGTCATGCCCAGGCGCTTGATGTGCTCGACCACCTCGTCCACCTTCAGCCCGGAGAAGGTGCCGCGCCAGGCCTCGGGAACCGAGGGATGGCGCATGGTGGTGCCGCGCAGGTGGGTCTCGTAGATCACCGTGCTGTCCCACGGCGTCTGCGGGCGCTGGTCCTTGCCCCAGGTGAAGGCCGGATCGATCACCGCGCACTTGGGCATGTAGGCGGCGCTGTCGCGGCGGTCGAAGCTCAGGTCGGCATCCTTGTGGCCGATGGTGTAGCCGAACAGCGCCGGCGCCCACTTCAGTTCGCCGACCAGTTGCTTGGCGTAGGGGTCGAGCAGCAGCTTGTTGGGGTTGAAGCGGTGCCCGGCGTCGGGCGCGTACGGGCCGTACACGCGGTAGCCGTAGAGCTGGCCCGGGCGCGCGTCGGGCAGGTAGCCGTGCCAGACCTCGTCGGTGTACTCGGGCAGCGCGATGCGCTCGATCTCGCGGCCGCGATCGTCGAACAGGCACAGTTCCACCTTGGTGGCGTGCGCCGAGTACAGGGCGAAGTTCACCCCCAGGCCATCCCAGGTGGCGCCCAGGGGGTAGGGCAGGCCTTCGCGAATACGCGAACGGCGGGTGAGCTTACGCACGGGCATGGACAATCCTTACGAGGAGGCGGAGCCGTTGCCGGCGCTGCGGAGCGATTGCGGAGGCGGCAGTGCGTCGGCGTCGACGTGGGCTTCAGCGGCCGCTTCCGCGTCCGCCAGGCGTTCGGCCATGGCCCAGTGGCGGGCGGCATGGCCGTCGGGTCGCCCTTCGGCTTCCCAGATTTCGTGTGCGAGTTGGCGGATACGGCGTTGGCGTGTTTCTGCGTCCATGGCTTCTTGCGGGATCAGGGGGAGGCCACCAGCACGGCAACCGGGAATTCGGCGAACAGGGCCGACACCGGGACGGCCGACATGGCGTCGACGGTAGCACCGGCCAGCACCGGACGATACTGTGCCTGCGGTAGTGTCAGAACCGTGTCACGCCAATCCAGCTGCGCCCGCAGCGGCGCGTCCGGCCGCAACGCCTGCGCGGCGGCGCTCAGCCGCGGCACCGCTACCACCAGCGAGGCGCCCTCGTGTTCGCGCACGAAGCCCAGCACGTGCTGCGCCTGTGCGCCCTGCGCCTGCAGCGGCCGGTAGCTACCGCCTGCAAACAGCGCCGGATGCGCGCGCCGCAACTGCAGCAACTGTGCGGTCAGCCAGGCCTTGACGTGCCCGCTGTGCCAATCCTGCAGCAGGGCGTCCGGCGCGGTGGCGTCGCGCAGCCAGGCCTGGCGCAGCGCGTAGTCGACGGGGCGGCGGTTGTCCGGATCCACCAGCGACAGGTCCCAGCCTTCGCTGCCCTGGTACAGGTCGGGCACGCCGGGCACGGTCAGGCGCAGGGTGGTCTGCACCAGGCTGTTGAGCGCGCCGGCCGGGGCCAGCGCCGCGGCCGCCTGCGCCAGCGCCTCGCGCAGCGCGGCACCGGCCGGCTGCAGCAGCGCGGCGTCGAGCAGGGCGCGCGCATTGCGCTCGTAGTCCTCGTCCGGCCAGGTCCAGTGGGTGCGCAGCTTGGCTTCGCGCGCGGCCTTGAGCTGCCAGGCGCCGATGCGTTCGGCGTAGTCGTGCAGGCCGTCGGCGTCGTCCACCGCCAGTTCCAGCGGCCAGGCCGCCACCAGCATCTGCCACAACATCAGCAGGTCGCCGGGCAGCGGTGCGGCGCTGCCGGCCGGCAGCAGGTCGGCCGACAGCGCCTGGAAGCGCGTCACCTGCGCGTCCCACCACGGCGCCTGCGCGCTGAGCGCGGCCAGGCGCATGCGCACGTCTTCGCCGCGCTTGTGGTCGTGGGTGGCGGTGGCCAGCAGCGCGCGCGGATAGCGTTGCGCGCGCACCGCGTTGGCCGCGTGGAATTCCTCCGGCGTCAGCGCGAACACGTCCGGCTCGCTGCCCACCTCGTTGCGCGAGAGCAGCACGCCGTGGCGGTAGAAGGAGGTGTCCTCCACCGACTTGGCGTTGAGCGGCGCCGACAGCTGCTCCAGGCGCCGGCGCACGATCCGCCGCAGCGCCACCTGCGCCTTGCCGGTGCCGCGGCCGTCGCGGCTCCAGCGTTCGATCGCGTCGATCGCCGCGCAGACCCGCGGTTCGGCGCCGGCGCGCGCGCGCTGCGCGGCCTGGGCCAGGCGCGCCGCGTCGTCGTCGTCCAGGCCGTCGGGTCCGGCGTAGGTGCGGTACACCTCGAACTGCCGCAGCAAGGCCATCAGCCCGCGCGCCAGCATCTGCGGGCTGAACTCGCGGGTCAGCGGATCCAGGTGCGCGGCGGCGCCCAGCGCCTGCACGGTGCGGACGAACTCGGCCTGCAGCGAGCCCTGCAGGATCTCGTCGCGCGCGGCGCGCTGTTCCTGGCCGAAGTCGCCGCTGCGCCCGCTCCAGCGCCGCCACAGGGCAGTCAGCGGCGCGGCGCCGGCCGGATCGTGCAGCACTGCGGCGACCTGGTCCATGAAGTCGTAGCCGGTGGTGCCGTCGCAGGGCCAGTCGCTGCGCAAGTGCTCGTGCGGGGCCAGGATCTTTTCCAGGTACAGGGCGATGCCGCCCGGGGCGATACCGCGGCGGCGGCCGGCGCGGTCCAGTTGCGTGCGCAGCCGCTGCACGTAGCCGGTGGGATCGGCCAGGCCGTCGACGTGGTCGACCCGCACGCCATCGAGATGGCCCTCGGCGACCAGCCGCAGCGGCAACTCGTGGACCGCGGCGAACACGTCGTTCTGCTCCACGCGCAGCGCCGCCAGCGAGGTGATGTCGAAGAAGCGGCGGTAGTTGAGCATGTCGTTGCCGACCCGCCACCAGGCCAGGCGATAGCACTGGCGTTCGATCAGCCGGTGCAGGGCGTCGTCGCCCAGCCGCGCGGCGTCGTTGAGCCGGGCCGCCCAGGCCGGGCGCGCGCTGGCCGGTTCCTGGGCGATGGCACCGTCCAGGCGGATCGGGAAGCGTTGGTCGTGGTGCAGCAGGACGACGCTGCCGTCCTCGGCCACCTGCAGTTGCAGCGCGCCTTCGCTCAGCGCCTGCGCATAGGGGCGGTCCAGCACCGGCAGCCACAGCTTGCCCTCGCGTCCGGGCGCACGCCAATCGATATCGAACCAGCCGGCATGGCGGCTGCGCCGGCCATGGGTGAGCACGTCCCACCACCACGGATTGCTCGGGTGGGTGGCCATGTGATTGGGCACGATGTCCAGGATCAGGCCCATGCCGTGGCTGCGCGCGCGCTCGGACAGGTGCAGCAGCGCCGGCTCGCCGCCGAGCTCGGGATTGACCTGGCGCGGATCGGTGACGTCGTAGCCATGGGTGGAGCCGGGCACGGCGGTGCCGATCGGCGACAGGTACAGGTGACTGATGCCCAGCCCGGCGTAGTACGGCACCTGCGCGGCGGCATCGAGCAGGGTGAAACCGGCATGCAGTTGCAGGCGGGCGGTGGCCCGCAGGGGAATCATGCGCATGCGTCGGCTCCTTGCGCGGCGGTGGCGGTGGTCTGGCGGGTTTGGGCGAAGGCGTCCAGGCGTGTGGCGAGGGTGGCGGCGGATGCGGCCGCATCGGGTGCGGGCAGGCGCCGGCGCCAGTTCGGATGGCCGTCGACGGTGCCGGGCAGGTTGGGTTGCTGGTCCAGGCCCAGCGCGTCCTCGGCCGGCAGCAGCGCCAGCGGCGACGGCGTGGCAGCGACGAAGCGCAGCGCGCCCAGTTCCGGGTCGGCGGCCTCAGCGGGCGGCAGCGCCGCGGCCACCGCCTGGTCCATGCGCGCGACGTCGTCGGTGCGTGCCTGGTGATCGGCACGTTGCTGCGTGGCGTCGCTGAGCTGCAGGCGCCGGCGCCAGTCGATGTCCTCGCCGCGGCGCCAGCCGCGCAGGGTCGGCAGGTCGTGGGTGGTGGTGGTGGCGAGGGCGTCGGGGCGCCACTGCGCCGGCGGCAGGAACATGCCATCGCGGTCGCGGGTGAACAGCAGCACGTCGATGCCCATCACCCCGCGGCGCGACAGCTCGGCACGGATGCCGTCCGGCACCACGCCCAGGTCTTCGCCGATCACGATCGCGCGGTGCCGCCAGGACTCCAGCGCCAGCAGGCGCAGCAGGTCGTGCAGCGGATAGCGCAGGTACACGCCGGTGGACGAGGGCGCGCCGCGCGGGATCACCCACAGCCGCAGCAGGCCGAGGATGTGGTCGATGCGCACGCCGCCGCGATCGCGCATCACCGCGCGCAGCAGCTCGATGAACGGCGCAAAGCCGCTCGCGCGCAGCGCGGTCGGTGCGTAGCCGCAGATACCCCAGGCCTGGCCGTCGCCGTTGAACGCGTCCGGCGGCGCGCCCAGTTCCAGCCCCTGCAGCACCGCCTGCGGCCAGGCCGCGGCCTCGGCGCCCTGCGCGTCGAAGCCCACCGCCAGGTCGGCGATCAGGCCGATGCCCATGCCGCCGGCACGCGCCTGGCGTTGCACGTCGGCCCAACTGCGCGCGGCCAACCACTGCGCGAACCGGTGCAGGCCTGGATCGGCATCGCCGAAATCCTGCGCGGCGAATGCGGCATGCGCATGCAGGGTGCTGCCGCCGTCGCGTTCGAACGCGGCCAGGTCGGCGCGCAGCGCCGCGTCGGCCTGGTCGAAATCGGCGTGCAGCTGCCGCAGCCACTGCCACTTCAGGGCGGCCGAGGCCGGCCAGTCGATCAGCGGCCGCGCCTGCGCCTCGGCGAAGGCCTGCGCCAGCCCGGCCGCGTCCAGTGCGCGCTGCGCGGCGTCGGCGCCGAGCACGCGCGCCGGCGCCGCCTGCAGCGGATCGAGGAAACGACGGTCGCTGGGCGAGTAGGGGCTGTAGTGCGCGCCGATCGGCCGCGCCGCATGCACCGGGCTCAGCGCGATGGCGTCGCCGCCGGCCGCGGCGATGCGCGTGGCCCAGGCAGCGGTGCCGTCGGCGTCGCCGATGCCGGCATCGTAGGCGCCCGGCGCCGAATACACCTGCAGCGACAGGCCCCAGCGCCGCGGCTGCGCCGCGCCCACCGCGTCGGCGACGCCGTAGCAGCGCGGCGGCGCCACCGCCAGGATGGTGCGGCGGTCGCCGTGCTGCAAGGTCCAGTAGCCGGCGGCCTCGGGCGCGACGAGGCGGCCCTGCGCGTCGCAGTGGCCGTGCAGCGCGCGGCCGTCTTCGCTGTCGAGCCGGTACGCCGCACCGGGTGCGGCGCCGATCTCGACCGGCGCGCCGGCGTCGGCGGTCAGCAGCGGCGGCAGCGCCACGTTGGCCTGCAGCCGGCGCAGGCTGTCGCGGCAGGCGGCGGGGTCGCGCGCGTCCAGGCCCAGCGCGCCGAGCACGTGACGCAGGGTGTCGTCGCCGACGGTGCGCGGGGTGTCGCTGGCGTCGATCCAGTCGACCAGCAGGCCGGCGGCGTCGGCCAGGGTGTGCAAGGAAGTGTCGGTCATGGGCAGGGCGAACCGGGCTGCAAAGCGGAGGAAGTGGCGCCCGCCGCGCTCCCGCTCGCGCGCGCCGTCGGCGCGTGCGCGGCGGTGGGCAGCGAACGAGGCGGCCAGCGTGCCGGGTGCGCTGTCGCGATGGCGTCGCGACAGCGGGTGCTCATGCGGCGTTGCCAGGCCGGTAGCGCGCAACGAAGGCGTTGGGCGGCAACTGCGCGGCATCGCCGCCGGCGTTCTCCGCGTGCACGGTGCCGCCGGGCAGGTCCAGCGCCACCGGCGCGTCGCCGAAGTTGGCGGCCACGTGCCATTCGCCATCGCCCAGGCGCCAGCCCGCGGCGACCGCCCGCGGGCCGAGCACCCGCGCGCCCAGCGCACTGGCCTGGGTCAGCGCCGGCACCAGATGCTCGCGGCGCAGCGCCAGCAGCGCCGCGAACCAGTCGCGCCAGCGCGCGCCCTCGCCATGGGTGGCATCGCTGATGTCGGCGATCGAGGCCTGGAAGGTGCTGGGCGCGTTGGGATCGGGGATGGTGGCGCGCTGCTCCGGATCGGCGAAAGCGGCGAAGTGCGCGAACTCGCGGCGCCGGCCCTCGCGCACCGCCTCGTCCAGCGGCGGCGCGAAATCGGTGAAGAACTGGAACGGGGCGCGGCTGCCCCACGGCTCGCCCATGAAGAACAGCGGGATCATCGGGGTCAGCGCGGTCAACGCCAGCGCCGCGCGCAGCGCTGGCTCGGTCACCTGGGTGATCAGCCGGTCGCCGCGGGCGCGGTTGCCGATCTGGTCGTGGTTCTGCGCGAAGATCACGAACTTGTGCGGCGGCAGGTGGCCGCTGGGCTCGCCGCGCGCGTGGCCGCGGTGGTCGGCCTGGCCCTGGAAGGCGAAGCCTTCGCCGAGTACCCGCGCCAGGTGCTGCGCCGGCGCATCGGCGAAGCCGGCGTAGTAGCCCTCGTGTTCGCCGGTCAGCAGCACGTGCAGGCTGTTGTGGAAGTCGTCGTCCCACTGCGCGCTGTAGCCGCGCTCGAGCACGCCGGCCTGGTTGGCCTCGTTCTCCAGCACCAGGTGCACGTGGCGCCCGTCGGCGACGCTAGCCATGATCGCCTCGCGCAAGGTGTCGAGGAAGGCGTTGGGCACGATCGCGTGCACCGCATCCAGGCGCAGGCCGTCGAAGCGATACTCGTGCAGCCACATCAGCGCGTTGTCGATGAAGTAGCGCTGCACCGGCGGCAAGCGGAAATCGATCGCCGCGCCCCAAGGCGTCGGCGCATCCTCGCGGAAGAAGGTCGAGGCGTACTGGCCCAGGTAATTGCCATCCGGGCCGAAATGGTTGTAGACCACGTCCAGGAACACGCTCAGGCCCAGACCGTGGGCCTCGTCGATCAGCGCCTTGAGTTCGTCGGGATGGCCATAGGCCGAGGCCGGCGCGTATGGCAGCACGCCGTCGTAGCCCCAGTTGTGGCGGCCGGGGAATTCGGCCAGCGGCATCAGTTCGATCGCGGTGACGCCGAGCGCGGCCAGCGTCGGCAACTGCGCGCGCAGCCCGGCATAGCCGCCGCAGGTGCCCACGTGCAGTTCGTAGAACACGGTCTCGGCCCAGGGCCGGCCACGCCAGTCGCCGTGGCGCCAGGCATAGCCGTCGGTGGCCAGCACCGCGCTTGGGCCATGGACGCCGTCGGGTTGCCAGCGCGAGGCCGGGTCCGGCACCGGCGTGCCGCCGTCGATGGCGTAGCGGTAGCGGGTGCCGGGCGCGCACGCCAGGGTGGCGGCGAAGTAGCCGTCACCGATCGCCTCCAGCGGCTGCCGCCGATCGTCGCCCAACACCAGCTCCACGCGCTCGGCATCCGGCGCCCACAGCGCGAAGGCGACCTCGCCGTTGGCGCCGGGCCAGGCGCCGGGGCGCAGCGCCGCGCGCGGTGCGGCGGGGGAATCGGTCGATACAGCAGTCGTGGCCATGGTCAAAGGTCCGGTTGCAGCCAAAGGGTGGACAGCGGCGGCAGGGTCAGCGCCAGCGATTGCGCATGCCCGTGCATCGGCTGCGGCAGGGTCGACAGCACGCCGCCGTTGCCCTGGTTGGAACCGCCGTAATAGCCGCTGTCGCTGTTGAGAAGCTCGCGCCAGCGTCCGCCACGCGGCACCCCCACGCGGTATTGGTGGTGTACGTTCGGCGTGAAATTGCTCACCGCCAGCAGCGGCGGCGTGGTGCCGTCGCGGTCGTGGCGGACGAAGGCGAACACGCTGTTGCGGGAGTCGTCGGCGATGCTCCATTCGAAGCCGTCGCTGCTGCGGTCGCTGCGGTACAGCGCCGGCAACGCGTGTAACTGCCGGTTGAGGTCGGCGACCAGCCGGGCAACGCCGCGGTGCTCGGGCTGTTGCGCCTGCGCCCAGTCCAGCGGCCGGTCGTGGTCCCAGTCCTGCCACTGCCCGAACTCGCAGCCCATGAACAGCAACTTGCGCCCGGGATGCGCCCACATGAAGGCCAGGTAGGCGCGCAGGTTGGCGAAGCGCTGCCAGGCGTCGCCGGGCATGCGCGCCAGCAGCGAACCCTTGCCGCGCGCCACCTCGTCGTGCGACAGCGGCAGCACGAAGTGCTCGGAGAACGCATACACCAGGCCGAAGGTCATCTCGCTGTGGTGGTGCTGCCGGTACAGCGGATCGCGCTGCAGGTAGCGCAGCGTGTCGTGCGCCCAGCCCATGTTCCACTTGTGGCTGAAGCCCAGCCCGCCCTGCTGCGTGGGCGCGGTGGCGCCCGGCCAGGCGGTGGATTCCTCGGCGATGGTGCGCACGCCGGGGAAGCGCTGCGCGATCTCGTCGTTGAGGCGGCGCAGGAAGGCGATCGCCTCCAGGTTCTCGCGGCCGCCGTGGGCGTTGGGGATCCACTCGCCGGCGTTGCGGCCGTAGTCGCGGTACAGCATCGCCGCCACCGCATCCACGCGCAGGCCGTCGACATGGAAGCGCTCGATCCACTCCAGCGCGCTGCCGATCAGGTAGGCCACCACTTCCGGGCGGCCGTAGTTGTAGACCAGCGTATTCCACTCGCGGTGCACGCCTTCGCGCGGGTCGGCGTGTTCGTACAGGGCGCTGCCGTCGAAGCGGTGCAGGCCGTGCGGGTCGTCGGGGAAGTGCGCGCCCACCCAGTCCAGCAGCACGCCGATACCGGCCTGGTGACAGGCGTCGACGAAGCGTGCGAAGCCGTCGGCGTCGCCGTGGCGCGCGGTCGGCGCGTACAGCCCCAGTGGCTGGTAGCCCCAGGAGCCGCCGAACGGATACTCGGCGATCGGCAGCAGTTCGATGTGGGTGAAGCCGAGCCCGCGCACGTAGGGAATTAGCTCGGCGGCCAGCGCATCCCAGTGCAGCGGCTGGCCGTGGCGGTCGTGGCGCCAGGAGCCGGCGTGCAGTTCGTAGATGCTCAGCGGCTGCGCGCTGCCGGCCTGCGCCTCGCGCTGTGCCAGCCAGGCCGCGTCATTCCATGTATGGGTGTCGGTGGACGGCACCACCGAGGCGGTGGACGGCGCCAGCGCGCTGCAGCGCGCGACCGGATCGGCCTTGCGCGGCAGCACGCTGCCGTCGGCAGCCTGCAATTCGTATTGATAGTGCTCGCCGCCGTGCAGCCCGGGCACGAACAGTTCCCATACCCCGGATTCCGCATGAAGGCGCAGCGGATGCCGGCGCGCGTCCCAGCCATTGAAGTCGCCGACCAGCGCCACGCGCCTGGCCTGCGGTGCCCACACCGCGAAGCGCACGCCCTCCACCTCGCCGACACGGATGTGGTGCGCCCCGAGCGCGGTGCGCAGCGCGGCGCCGTCGCCGGCGGCCAGGTCCTGTAGCCAGGCCGGATCGAGCGTCGGCGCGAACGCATAGGGGTCGTCGCACTCCTGCACCGCGTCCGGCCACACGATGCGCAGCCGGTAGCGCATGGGCTGCTTCAGCTCGCCCTCGAACACACCCGTCGCCTGCGCATGCGCGCGCATCCGTGCCACCAGCTTGCCCTGCGCATCGAGCAGGCCCAGCGCCTCGGCGCCCGGCGCCAGCACGCGGACCCGGACCGTGCCGTCGGCCTGCGGATGCGGGCCGAGCCAGGCGAACGCATCGCCGGCCTCGCCGCGCGCCAGCGCCTGCAGCGCAAGGCCGTCGCCGTCGTCCTCCGTGTCCGCCGCCGGGTCCCGGCCGGCGGCCGGGTCCACGACGTGTTCCCGATCGCTCATGCGGCAGCCGTGGCGCCCGCCGCGGCCGGCGGCGTGGCGCCGGCCATCGCCGACACATGGCCGCTCGCCGCCACCGGGCCGGCGGTGCGCTCGTACAGCGCCATGTACTTGCGCCCGGCCAGTTCCCAGCCGCTGGGCCGCAGCATCGCCGCGCGGCGCATCGCCTGCAGCAGGCCCGGCAGGCGGAAGGTACGGAACACCCGCTGCAGGCAGCGGCGCAGGCCGTCGGCCGAGGCTTCCTCGAACAGGAAGCCGGTGACGCCGTCGTCCACCGTGTCGATCAGGCCGCCGGTGGCGTGGGCGATCGGCAGGCTGCCGAAGCGCTGTGCGTACATCTGGCTCAGCCCGCAGGGCTCGAAGCGCGAGGGCATCAGCAGGAAGTCGGAGCCGGCAAACATGCGCCGCGCCAGCCGCTCCTCGAAGCCGATGTGCGCGCCGACATGGCCCGGGTAGCGCCGCGCCAGCGCCGCCACCGCCTGCTCGATCTGCGGCTCGCCGCCGCCGATGATCACGATCTGGCCGCCGGCCGCGACGATCTGCGGCGCCACCTCGCAGATCAGGTCCAGGCCCTTCTGGTGCACCAGCCGCGAGACCACCGCGAACAGCGGGCCGTCGCTGTCGAGCAGGCCGAACGCCTGGCGCACCTGCGCCGCGTTCTCGCGCTTGCCCTGGATCTGGCCGATACCGAAGTGGGCCGGCAGGTGCGCGTCGGTGCGCGGGTCCCAGCTGGCGTCGATGCCGTTGACGATGCCGCTCAGGCGGCCGCTGGCGGCGCGTCGCGCCAGCAGCGTGTCCAGGCCGCAGCCCTGGGCCGGGCCGGTGATCTGCGCGGCGTAGCTGACGCTGACCGTGTTGACGTGGTCGGCGTGGACGATGCCCGCGCGCAGGAACGACATCTGCCCGTAGAACTCCAGGTCCTGCAGGCCCTCGGCGGGGATGCCAAGGGCACCGGCCATCGCGTACGGGAACAGGCCCTGGTAGGCCAGGTTGTGGATGGTCAGCAGGCACGGCGTGCGCCCGCCGGACCAGCGCACGTAGGCAGCGGCCAGCGCGCACGGCCAGTCGTTGAGGTGCAGCAGCTCCGGGGTCCAGTCCAGCCCCGCGCGGCCGCCGGCGATCTGCGCGGCGGCATGGGACAAGGTGGCGAAGCGCAGTGCGTTGTCTTCCCAGTCGCGGCCTTCGCTGCTCACGTAAGGCGAGCCCTGCCGCTCGAACAGCTGCGGGCACAGCAGCACGTACACGCACAGGCCGTCCGGGCGCTCGGCCCGGCCCAGCGCGCAATCCGGCAACCCGGCGTGCGCGGCGATGTGGCCGACGATCTCCAGCGGCCCGGTCTTGCGCAGCACCGCCGGGTAGCCCGGGATCAGCACGCGAATGTCGCAACTGCCGCGCAGCGCGCGCGGCAAGGCCGCGGCCACGTCCCCCAGGCCGCCGGCCTTGATGAAGTCGGCCATTTCCGAGGTCACGAACAGGCTGGTCCGGCGCGGCGCCGGGTTCAGCTTGACGGTCACCTCGGCATTGCGGACGAAGCGGCCGCGCGCGTCGCGGTAGCGGCGGCGCGGCGCATGCAGCACCGGATGGGTATCGCGTTGTCTATCGGTCAGGTCGGCGGGAGTGGGGGGCGACATGGCGGTTCCGTCTGGGAAGGGGGAGGACGGGGCACACGGAAAGCGACTGCCGCCGCGCGTCCTGGCGGGCGCGCGACGTGAAGCAAGGAAAGAGGCACAGCAGCGTCGAAACGGGACAGCGTTGTTGCAATGCGATAATGCAGGAGCAAAGTACGAATGGCGCGATAAAAGAGGCGTGAAGCGCGCGCTTGTCTACAGCGAAATTGCGAGAGCGGCGCATAGTGGATTCGCCGAACGTCAGGCGCCGCAGGCCTGCATCGCGGCCTGGGCGCCAATGAACCGTTTAGCTTTCATTGCCGCATGCGTGCCGCGCTTCGGTGCGACCGCGGCGGACACCTCCGTTGTGCGAGCTTCATGCGGTCTATGGTGCAGTGTGCTCATGACAGTCCTGAAACCGCAGATGCGTCGCGAATTGGACGGCTTCGTCCTCGACGGCTTGCTGCGCGCGTGCCCGGATGGCGTGCTCGAGCCGCAGATCCGGATCACCGGCGACGATGGCGTGGTGCGCGGTCGGCACGCATTCGACGGGGTGTACTTCCGTGATGCGCACGCCGGCGCGTACTTCGTCGCCGAGCGCCTGGCGGCGATCCGTTCGGCACGGTACGGCAAGCTGGTCTTCGCCTGACCCCCCATGTCGGGCATGCCGCGTGCGAGCGCCGCGGCAACGCATGCCGGCGCGTGCGCCACTCAGCTTCCGGTCTGCAGACGGTCCAACGCCGCCAACAGGTCGGTGCGGCGGTATGGCTTTGGCAGGAAGCCGGTGCGTGCAGGCAGCATCCAGGGTTCTGGCGCATGCATGCCGGACGTGAGCAGGGCGGGGATGACGATGCCGCGGCGGCGCAATTGACGCACCATGCTCAGGCCGTCGCAGCGGGGCATCTGCACGTCGCTGAAGATCAACTCCACGTCCGGGTGCCGCTCCAGCACCTCCAGCGCTTCCTGTGCGGTCGCCGCCGACAGCACCCGGTATCCATCGGCGGCCAGCATGGCGGCGGCTAACTCCCGTATCGTCTGGTCGTCCTCCACCAAAAGAATGGCGGTGGAGACGGATGTCGCGCGCATAATGCCGTTATCGCCCCGTGAGTGATCGTTGTCAGATTCACGATTCGGCAGTGAAGCGCTGGTGACGTTGTGTGAATCCCGATATTCTCGACCTTACTTACTGCGAGATGCAGCTTGACCACGCACGCCCACTATCGGCAGATCGTCGAGCTCTCACACGACTGCATCAAGGAAGTCGGCCGCGACGGCATCGTGCGCTCGATCAATCCCCACGGCCTTGCCCTGCTTGGCGTCTCCGATCCTGCCGATGTGGTCGGCCACCCCTGGGCCGAACTGTGGCCCGAGGACATGCGTTCGCTCACCCAGGCCGCCTTCGCCGCGGCGCTGGGCAATGAGCAGCGCGAATTCTGGGCGCAGCGCCCGTCGCTGGACGGACGGCAGCGCTGGTGGCACGTGATGGTCAGCCCGCTGGCCAATGCCGCGGCCCGGGTCGAAAGCGTGCTGGTGATCAGCCGCGACGTCACCCAGCAGCGCCAGGTCGAACAGGCCCTGCGCGCGCTCGGCCATCTTCCCCCGGTCGAGGGCGAGGGAAACGCGATCGAGGATGCCGATGCCGTCGCGCTGGGCCGCCGCTGGCAGGCCGAGCATTCGCAACTGCGCGGGCAACTGGATATCGCCCTGGCCGCGCAGCGCGTGGCCGAGCGCGCGATGACCCAGGCGCAGAAGGGCGAGGCGATCGGGCAGATGCTCGCCGGCGTGGTCCATGACTTCAACAACATGCTGCATACCGCCATGACCTCGGTGAGCATGGTCGCCGACCATCCGCAGCGCCTGCAGCCGGACCAGCGGCGGCTGCTCGGCATCGCCAATGAGGCCCTGCAGCACGGCGCGGGGATGACCCGGCGCCTGCTCGGCTTCGCCCGCGCGCATCCGGTCAAGCCGGCCTGGCTGGACCTGAACGCGTTGGTGACGCAGATGCAGCCGCTGCTGGCGCAGGCGCTGGGCGGCGAGATGCGCCTGCAACTCCTGCCCTGCGCCGAGGTGGCGACGACCTATGCCGACCGCAACGCGGTCGAGCAGGCGGTGATGAACCTGGCGCTGAACGCGCGCGACGCCAGCCGCCCAGGCGATGCGGTGACGATCCGCTGCAGCGCCCTGGCGGTGCCGCCCTCGCGCGCGGCGGCGATGCGCCAGCCCGGCCGCTACGTGACCCTGGCGGTCAGCGACCAGGGCGAGGGCATGTCCGACGAGGTGAAGTCCCGCCTGTTCGAGGCGTACTTCACCACCAAGCCCGAGGGCAAGGGCACCGGGCTGGGCCTGGCCCAGGTCTATGGCCTAGTACGCCAGGCGGGCGGCTTCGTCGACGTCGAATCGGAACTGGGATGCGGCACCACCATCACCCTGGCGTTTCCGTTCGTGCCGCGGCCGCTCGACGACGCGGGCGATGACCTGGTGCCGGCGGCGGAGTAGCCCCGCTCATCGACCCGCGCGCGCCGGCAGCCGCTCGCTGATGTGCACCGCGAACGCCTCGCGCAGCAGCCGCAGCGCCCGTTGCTGGCGCCCGGCGTCCAGCGCCGCGCAGCACGATGGCGGCACCTGCACCTGGAAGTCGCGCATGCGCGCGTCGATCGCGGTGGCCAGCACGCAGGCGTCGGTGGCGATGCCGGTGACCAGCAGGTGGGTGGTCTGCAGCCGCGCCAGCAGCAGGGCCAGGGCCGAGCCGAGGAAGGCGGAGTGCTTGGGCTTGAGGACGTAGTAGTCCTGCGGGCGCGGCGCCAGGCAGGCGGCGATGCGCGCGCCGCGTTGTTTCGGATCGGCGCACAGCGTCCACAGGCCTTCGAAATCGGTGCGCCAGTCGGCGAAGTTGTCGTTGGCGAACAGCACCGGCCAGCCACGGCGATGGAAGCGCGCGCGGACCTGGGCGATGCGCTCGGCCACCGGCAGCGCGGCGGCCGCCAGGCGCGCGCCGCCGGGGAAATCGAAACGGCTGATCATGTCCACGATCAGCAACGCCGGTTGGCCGGGCTGCGTCGGTGCCGCCGCGGCCGTCGATGGCCGTTGCTGGTCGTCAGGGGTGTCAGTGCGTCGCCGGGCCGGGTGCCGCATGCGCCGATCCTCCATTGCCGGACAGGGCTTCATGGTCGGCGCGCGCGGTGAAACCAGGGTGAGCGCGAGTGAAGGCGTGGCTGAACGGACGGGCGGGCAGCGCCGCCATGGCGCCGATGGCCGCCTTCGCGAAAGCTTACTATTTAAGGTTTACATTGACAGGCGTCTTTGCCCGTCGACAGGAGAGCACGTGGTAGCAACTGGCGTACATGACAAGACGCGCGTGGCCGCAGCGGCATCCGCCGCGCCGGCCGCCCGCGGCATTTCCCGATGGCGCTGCGGCGCCGGATGCGATCGGCGGATCGCATGAGCGCGGTCGCCCCCACACCGGCCGTGCCCGTCGATACGCCCTTGGATGCCGGCCAGGCGGTCTTGCCGCCCGAAGCGCCACTGGCCATGCCGCTGCAGTCGCTGCAGGAAGGCAAGCTGCGCAACAAGCGCCTGCCCAGCACCCCGGTCGGGATCGGCTGGCGGCGCTTCTACGTGTTCGGCACGACTGCGGCGATGACCGCCTACGCTAGCTGGCTGATCTGCAAGGTGCTGCTGATCGGCGGCGTGAGCGTGCTCGAAGCCTGCCTGATGGTGCTGTTCATCCCGTTGTTCGCCTGGATCGCGCTGTCCTTCGTCAGCGCCCTGGCCGGCTTCTTCACCCTGGTGTTCGGCAAGGGCCGCAAGCTCGGTATCGATCCGGACGCGCCGTTGCCGGTCGTGCGCAACCGCACCGCGCTGCTGATGCCCACCTACAACGAGGATCCGCACCGGCTGATGGCTGGCCTGCAGGCGATCTACGAGTCGGTGGAGGCCACCGGCCAGATCGAGCGCTTCGATTTCTTCATCCTCAGCGACACCACGCGCCCGGCGGTCGGCGCGGAAGAAGAAAAGGTGTACGCCGAGCTGGTGGAGCGCGTCGGCGGCCACGGCCGGCTGTTCTACCGGCGCCGCGCCAGCAACGCCGGGCGCAAGGCCGGCAACATCGCCGACTGGGTGCGCCGCTTCGGTGGTGCCTACCCGCAGATGCTGATCCTGGACGCCGACAGCCTGATGACCGGCGACAGCATCGTGCGCCTGGCCGCCGGCATGGAGGCCAACCCCGACGTGGGCCTGATCCAGACCCTGCCGGAAGTGGTCAACGGCAATACCCTGTTCGCGCGCATGCAGCAGTTCGGCGGCCGAGTCTACGGCCCGGTGATCGCCTTCGGCGTGGCCTGGTGGCACGGTTCGGAAAGCAACTACTGGGGCCACAACGCGATGATCCGCACCGAGGCCTTCGCCGCGCAGGCCGGCCTGCCGTCGCTGCCCGGACGCAAGCCGTTCTGCGGCCACGTGCTCAGCCACGACTTCGTCGAGGCGGCGCTGATGCGCCGTGGTGGCTGGGCCATGCACATGGTGCCGTACCTGCAGGGCAGCTACGAGGAAGGCCCGCCGACGCTGACCGACCTGCTGGTGCGCGACCGCCGCTGGTGCCAGGGCAACCTGCAGCACTCCAAGGTGGTGCGCGCGCGCGGCCTGCACTGGGTCAGCCGCATGCACATGCTGATCGGCATCGGCCATTACTTCACCGCGCCGATGTGGGGCATGCTGATGCTGATCGGCATCGCCATTCCCCTGCAGAACGGCGGGTTCGACCTGGTCGCCTCGGTGATCTCGCCGTTCTCGCCGGCGCGCTACTGGCACCAGCAGGATTCCACGCGGGTGGCCTGGGTGTTCGCTGTCACCATGTTCGTGCTGCTGGCGCCCAAGGTGATGGGCTACTTCGCGATGCTGCTCAAGCCCGGCGAACGCCGCGGCTGCGGCGGCGGGGTGCGCGCTTTCGTGAGCATGCTGCTGGAAACGCTGCTGGCCGCGCTGATGGCGCCGGTGGTGATGTACGTGCAGTCGCGCGGCGTCGCCGAAGTGCTGGCCGGCAAGGATTCGGGCTGGGATGCGCAGCAGCGCGACGACGGCCGCATTTCGTGGTCGGCGCTGTTGCGCAGCTACGGTGGACTCAGCGCGTTCGGCCTGCTGATGGGCGGCATGGCCTATGCCGTGTCGCCGTCGCTGGCGGCATGGATGGCGCCGGTGGTGATCGGCATGGCGCTGGCGGTGCCGGTGGTGGCGATCAGTTCCTCGCGGGCCGCCGGCCTGTGGCTGCGCAAGTTGCGCATCCTCGCCATTCCCGAGGAATCGCAGCCGCCGGCGGTGCTGCTGCGCGCGGCGGAACTGCGCCGCGAGGCCGCTGCGCGCCGTGCCGAGGCCGAGGCGCAGGCCCAGGGCTGACGCGGGCATACTAGCCGGCCTCCTCCATCGGGAACCGACATGCTGGAAACAGTGGAACACGAGACCGGCGCTGCGCCGGCCTGGACCGTCCTGTGGCTGCACGGCCTGGGCGCCGACGGCAATGACTTCGCGCCGCTGGTGCCGGAACTGCTGCGGCCGCACTGGCCGGCCATGCGTTTCGTGTTCCCGCACGCGCCGGTGCGGGCGGTGACGATCAACAATGGCGTGCGCATGCGCGCCTGGTACGACATCGTCAGCATGGATTTCTCCAATCGCGCCGACAGCGCCGGTGTCGCCGAATCGGTGGCCCAGGTCGAGGAACTGATCGCGCGCGAGGACGCGCGTGGGGTGCCGGCCGAGCGCCTGCTGCTCGCCGGCTTTTCCCAGGGCGGCGCGATCACCCTGGCCACCGGCCTGCGCCGCGAACGGCCGCTGGCCGGCCTGATCGGCCTGTCCACCTATCTGCCCGAACTGGAGAGCGTCGCCCGCTGGCACGCGCCGGCGGCCCTGCGGCAACCGCTGTTCATGGCCCATGGGCAGGGCGACCCGGTGATCCCGCAGACGTACGCCGAGCGCACCGCGCAGACCCTGCAGGCGCTGGGCATGCCGGTGCAGTGGCGGCGCTACCCGATGGCGCATCAGGTGTGCGCCGAGGAAATCGCCGACCTGGGCGACTGGATGGATGCCTGCCTCGCCGGCACCTGAGCCTGGTGGCCGCCTGGCGGTCTGATGCGATACCCGTGGCGGGCGCCCGGAACCGGGGCTAGTATCGGCCGCAGCGCACGCCAGCCGAGCGAGGGAGACCTGGGTGAAGGTGCTGATCGCCGACGACGAACCCCTGGCGCGCGAACGCCTGCGCACGCTGCTGGCCGCGCATGCCGGCGTGGAAGTGGTGGCCGAAGCCGACAACGGCATGGACGCGCTGCACGCCTGCGCCGCCGCGCAGCCGGACCTGGTGCTGCTGGACATCGCCATGCCCGGCCTCGACGGGCTGGAGGCCGCGCGCCACCTGGCCACGTTCGAGCCGCGCCCGGCGGTGGTGTTCTGCACCGCCTACGACGCGCATGCGCTGTCCGCGTTCGAGGCGGCGGCGATCGACTACCTGATGAAACCGGTGCGCGCCGAGCGCCTGGCCGCGGCCCTGCAGCGCGCCCGCACCTTCATGGCCGGCCGCGTCAACGGCGATGCCGCTGCGCCGGCGCCGCAGCGGCGCACCCACCTGTGCGCGCGCCTGCGCGGCAGCCTGCGGCTGATCCCGGTCGACGACATCCACTATCTGCAGGCCGAGGAAAAGTACGTGGTGGTGCACCACGCCCGCGGCGAGGACCTGATCGAGGAATCGTTGCGCGCGCTGGAGGAGGAGTTCGCCGAGCGCTTCGTGCGCATCCACCGCAACTGCCTGGTCGCGCGCCACGAACTGGTGGAGCTGCGCCGGCTCGGCGAGGGCCAGGTGCAGGCGGTGCTGCGCCATGGCAAGCAGCCGCTGGAGGTCAGCCGGCGCTGCGTGGCGCAGCTGCGCAAGGAGATCCACCAGCGTTGACGCCGGCCAGTTCGCACGGCGGCAGCGGCAGGCAGCGGCTTTCCGCGATAATGCGCGCATGAAGATCCTGCGCATCGCTACCCGCAAGAGTCCGCTCGCCCTGTGGCAGAGCGAGTATGTCGCCGCCTGCCTGCGCCGCGCGCACCCGCACTTGGACGTGGTGCTGGTGCCGATGAGCACCCGCGGCGACGAAGTCCTGGACCGCTCGCTGGCGGCGATCGGCGGCAAGGGCCTGTTCCTGAAGGAACTGGAGCTGGCGATGCTGCGCGGCGAGGCCGATTGCGCGGTGCATTCGCTCAAGGACGTGCCGATGGAGCTGGACCGGCCGTTCGTGCTGCCGGCGATCCTGCCGCGCGCCGATCCGGCCGATGCGCTGATCTCCAACCTCTATGCCTCGCTGGACGCGCTGCCGCTCGGCGCGCGCGTCGGCACCTCCTCGCTGCGGCGGCAGGCGCAACTGCGCGCGCGGCGCCCGGACCTGGAACTGCTGGATCTGCGCGGCAACGTCAACACGCGCCTGGCCAAGCTCGACAACGGCGGCTACGACGGCATCGTGCTGGCCTGCGCCGGCCTGCAGCGGCTGGGCCTGGAGGCGCGCATCACCCAGCGCCTGCAGGCGCCGGACTGGCTGCCGGCCCCGGCGCAGGGCGCGATCGCGGTGGAATGCCGCGAGGACGCCAGCGCCGCGCTGGCGCTGTTCGCCGCGCTCGACGACGCGCCGACCCGTCGTTGCGTGGAGGCGGAGCGGGCGATGAACCGCGCCCTGCACGGCAGCTGCCACGTGCCGGTGGCCGCCTTCGCGCAATGGCGCGGCGACGACCTGCTGCTGCAGGGCCTGGTCGGCGGCGTCGCCGACGGACGCCTGGTGCGCGCGGAGCTGCAGCGCAGCGCCCGGGACCCGGACGCCCTGGGCCAGGCCGTGGCCGAGGCCTTGCTGGGCGCCGGCGCGCGCGAATTGCTGGATGTCGACCTGCCGGTCTGATGGCGTGCGCGGTGCCGCGGCAGCGACTGGTAGAAGCGGCTTCAGGACGCCTCTGACAACGACGAAAGGCCATTCGCAGGAGTGGCCTTGGCCGTGACGGCCGTACCGGAAATGCCCGTCGTGGCTGAAGCCGCTCCTACGACGAGAGGCGGATCAACGGGTCTCTGCGGCGCGGCAGCTCGCCGCACCCCCGTAACTAATCCCGAATCCCCACTTCCAAATCCCCGCTCACTTGAACTTGTAGACCAGGTTCATGGTGGTCAAGGTATCGGTCTTCTTCTTGTCGTCGCTGACGTCGCTGTTGTAGCGCGCCTGCCAGCCGGCCTTCAGCGCCAGGCGCTCGTTCATGCTCACCGAGATGCCCAGGTCGTTCTGCGCGAAGGTGTTGTATGCGCCGGATTCGACCAGCAGGGTGTTGCCCAGTTCGGTGTTGCTGGTCAGGCCGTACTTGAAGTCGACCAGGCCGCGGCCGATCAGGCCGGTCTCGGTGCGGTCCTCGACCACGTCGTGGGCGCGGCGCACGCCGGGACCGATCTGCACATCGATGCTGCGGCGGTCGCCGTCCATGATCCGGGTGCCGTAGCCGATGCCGATCGTGGCCAGGCGGTCGTAGGTGGCGAAGTCGTCGCGCTCGTAGCGCAGCGAGGCGGTCAGCTGGCGGTGTTCGCCGAGCTGCAGCGCGCTGCCGGCGCTGCCGGTGTAGCGGTTGGAGGTGGTCTGGCGCTTGCGCGTGGTGGTGCCGTCCGGATTGGTGTCGGTGTACTCGGCGCTGGCGTGCAGGGCGAGCAGGTCCAGGCTGTGGATCCAGTCGCCGTCCACGTACTGGCCCTTGAGCCGGCCGTTGAGGCTTTCGTTGGTGCTGTTGCCGTGCGAGGAGGCGAAGCCGAGTTCGCCCGATCCGCTCCACGGCGAACTGGCCGGGTCCGTGGTTGCCGACGAGGTGGCGACGTCGGCGGCCCAGGCCGGGGACGTGCTCAGCAGCAACGAGGCGATGGCGGATACGAGGGTGGCGCGGCGGGACATGGCTTCTCTCCGGGGGTGAGGACGCAGCCTTCGGCTAACGAAATGGAAACGATTTCATCATACCGGATCCACATGACACCCTGGCCGGCCCCGGGCGCCGGCTTCATCGACGGTTCGGGCGCGCTGCCGGCCGCTGCGCCGGGCAGGCGTTTTCCGCCCGCGACTCAGACATAATCGAGGCCATGGACCGCTACGAACGCATCAACGCACTGCACCGCCTGCTCAAGTCCGCGCGCTACCCGGTGACGGTGGCGCGGCTGCAGGACGAACTGGGCTGCTCCCGCGCCACCGTCTACCGCGATCTGGCCTTCCTGCGCGATGCGCTGATGGCGCCGGTGGAGGGCGACGGCGAGGCCGGCTTCCGCTACGAATCCGGCGAGAGCGACCGTTTCGAGCTGCCGGGGCTGTGGCTGAGTTCGGAGGAACTGCATGCGCTGCTGGCCTCGCAGCAGTTGCTGGCGCGTACCGGCGGCGGGGTGCTGTCCTCGGTGCTGGCGCCGCTGCAGCAGCGCATCGAGAGCCTGCTCGCGGCCCAGGCGGGGGCGACCCATTGGCCGGTGGAGCGGGTGCGGGTGATCCCGCACCGCGGCCGCAAGCTCGACGAAGCCAGTTTCCGCACCGTCGCCTCGGCGGTGCTGGAGCGCAAGCGCCTGTCCTTCGACTACCGCGCCCGCTCCACCGACGAATCGACCAAGCGCACGGTGTCGCCGCAGCGCATCACCCACTACCGCGACAACTGGTACCTGGACGCCTGGGACCATGGCCGCGACGCGGTGCGCAGCTTCGCGGTGGACCGCATCAACCATGCGCGCCTGCTCGACCAGCCGGCGCAGGACGTGGCCGACGCCGAGCTGGATTCGCAGCTGGCGGCCAGCTACGGCATCTTCTCCGGCGCGCCCAAGGGCTGGGCCACCATCGTGTTCAGCCCCAAGGCGGCGCGCTGGGTCGCCGACGAGCACTGGCATTCCAAGCAGCAGGGCCGCTTCCTGGCCGACGGCCGCTACGAACTGAAGGTGCCCTACAGCGTCTCGCGCGAACTGCTGATGGACGTGCTGCACTACGGCTCGGATGCGGAGATCGTCGAGCCGCGGTCGCTGCGCGAGCAGGCCAAGGCGCTGCTGTCGCTGGCGTTGAGCAACTACAGCGACGATTGAGGCGCCGCTGCGCGCGGCGTGATTTCCGTAGCAGCGGCTTCAGCCGCGACATGACCGGAAAGCGTCGCGGCTGAAGCCGCTCCTACGTGGGAACTGGCGTGCCGCGGCGGCGTGCGCCGTAGCGTGCGGGATGCAGTCCGTCTCTGGGCGACGCAGCGGCCCTCGTAGGAGCGGCTTCAGCCGCGACTGGGGCATTCCGCCGCTGACCGCTGCAGCCTGGAGGTGGACGCCTAGGCCGCGTCCAGTGGCGCGCCGCCACCCAGGATCACGCCGATATTGCGCTCGATCCAGTCCACCAGCGCGTGCACGTGCGCCGCGGCTTCCTCGCCGAGCGGGGTCAGGTCGTACTCCACGTGCGGCGGCACCACCGGGTAGGCAGTGCGCTGCACCAGGCCGTCCGCCTCCAGCGCCTGCAGGGTCTGCGACAGCATCTTCTCGCTGACGCCTTCCAGGCTGCGGCGCAGGTCGCCGAAACGGTGGGTGCCCTTGCGCAGCGCCACCAGCACCAGCACGCCCCAGCGGCTGGTGACATGGCTGAGCACGGCGCGGGACGGGCAGTTCTGCGCGAACACCTGGCCGCGCAGCAGGGTGGCGTCCGCGCAGCCGCGGGGCGCTTCGTCGAGGGGTTCGGAAAGGACGCTGGCCAAGCGATGCACCTGTCTGTGGGGGAGGGCGCCCCGATCATACGGGCCGCGCCGGGCGCTTCGCTGAGCGGCGGGTGATCGTGGCGTCGCTCCCATGCCGGGCGTGCGATGGCGTGGCGGCGGCGAGCGTTGGCAGCCGTGGGACGCTGCGGACCGAACGGCTTATGGGCGGCACCGGGTGCGCCGGCGGCGCGGGCCGGGTCGTTCGTCGCGACCGGCCTGGCCCAGGGTGTTGCCTAGGGCTTGTTCGGCACTTCGAAGCCGAGCTTGCCGACCTGGTCGCGGCGTTGCGGCACGCGCTTGAGCTTGTCGATGTTGACCCCGTACTGGTGGTCCAGCTTGTCGACCAGTTCGCGGTATTGCTTGTGGCTCATGTTCGGCGAGCGTGCGAATACCCAGGCCAGGTCGCGGCCGGGGTAGTCGATCAGCGCCCAGGAATAGTCCGGCGCCACCTCCAGGATGCGGTACTTGGTGGGCACCATCCTGAAGAACCAGGTGGTCCAGCGGCGGTTGCCGGTGCCTTCCTTGACCGTGGCGCGGGAGTTGAGCTCCTTGACCGGTTCGTCGAAGCCGTTGCGGTACTCGTAGCGCACCGCGATCTTGCCGTCGTCCTTGAGGGTGTACTCGTCGCTGCTGGCGACGTGGCCGCGCTCGGCGAAGTACGGCACGTGGGCGATCACGTACCAGCGGCCCATGAAGCGTTGCAGATCGATCGGCGGCTGTGCCGGCTCCTGTTCCGGGTCCGGCGACTTGGCGCGGGCCGTCGGCAAGGGGACGGCCATGCCCAGCAGCAGCACGGAAGCGAACAGGGAAAGCAGGCGCATAGGAGGGTTCCGGGGCGAAAGGCGAACGCCGGTGAAGTATGCGCGTGCGCCATGTCAATGATGCGTCGCAGCCTCTGAGATGTCGCAGCGGCAACCTGCGCGCCTCGACTTCCAGGAACTGCCGCCATGCCGATCGTCTCGTCGTCCCCGCGCCACCACGTCCCGCACCCCGGCCTGCGCCGCCTGCTGCGCCAGGCGATCCTCGCCGGACTGGCCCTGGTCCTGGTGTGGCCGGCCGCGCGCGGCCACAGCGAATGGCTGGGTTGGCGGCCGCTGTGGCTGCTGGGCATGCCGCTGAGCGCCTGGTGGGCCCTGCATCGCTTCCCGCTGCCGCCGCTGCGCCGGCTGTGGGGGCAATGGCGGGCCCGGCCGCGGGCGCAGGCGCGGCGGCGCCGGCCGGCGCTGCGGAGCGCGCGCCCAGCCTGACCTTCGGCAGGGGAGGGCGGCGAGGCCGCATGCTACGGTGCGGCGCTGTCCTTCCCGGATCCGAACCATGTCCTCACTCGCACACGCCTGCCTGATCGCCGGCCTGCTCGCCGCCGGCACCGCCGCGGCCAAGGAAACCGCGATGCCCCAAGACCCCTATGCCTGGCTCGAAGACGTCACCGGCGCCAAGGCGCTTGACTGGGTCAAGGCGCAGAACGCCAAGACCGAGGCGCGCCTGGCCGACACCCCCGCCTTCAAGGCCCGCGAGGCCGGCATCCGCGAGGTGCTGGATTCCGACGCCAAGATCCCGGCCGTGCAGAAGATCGGCCCGTACTACTACAACCTGTGGAAGGACCGCGCGCACGAGCGCGGCCTGTGGCGCCGCACCACCCTGGACGAGTACCGCAAGCCCGAGCCGAAGTGGGAGACGGTGCTGGACCTGGATGCGCTGAACAAGGCCGAGGGCGAGAACTGGGTGTGGCATGGCGCCAACTGCCTGCGCCCGGAGTACCGCCGCTGCCTGATCGCGCTGTCGCGCGGCGGCGCCGACGCCGACGTCACCCGCGAGTTCGACCTGAGCAGCAAGCAGTGGATCAAGGACGGCTTCTTCCGTCCCGAGGCCAAGGGCGGGCTGAGCTGGATCGATGCCGACACCGTCTATCTGTACACCGACTTCGGCCCCGGCTCGCTGACCAGCTCCGGCTACCCGCGCGTCGTCAAGCAGTGGAAGCGCGGCACCCCGATGAGCAGCGCCACGCTGGTCTACGAGGGCAAGCCGGACGACATGTACATCGCGGCGATGCACGACGACACGCCTGGCTACGAGCGCGATTTCGTCAGCCGCACGCTGGCCTTCTACAACGATGAGATGTACCTGCGCGGCACCGATGGCCGCCTGACCAAGATCGACGTGCCCAATTCGGCCAACAAGGGCGTGCACCGCCAGTGGCTGACCCTGGAGCTGCGCGATCCGTGGACGGTGGGCGGCACGACCTACCCGGCCGGTGCGCTGCTGGCGACCAAGTTCGACGACTTCATGGCCGGCAAGCGCAACTTCCAGGTGCTGTTCACGCCGACCGAGACCGCGTCGCTGGCGTCCTTCGCCTGGACCAAGTCGCGGCTGGTGCTGAACGTGCTCGACGACGTCAAGAGCCGGCTGTGGGTGCTGACCCCGGGCGAGGGCGAGTGGGCGCGCACGGCGTTTCCGGTCGGCGACCTGGCCTTCGGCAGCACCAGCGTCGATGCGGTCGATGCCGACGAGAACGACCAGGTGTGGCTGACCTCCACCGACTTCCTGACCCCGACCACGCTGATGCTGGCCGACGTGCAGCGCGGGCCGCAGAGCATCGAGACGCTGAAGGCGATGCCGAGCTTCTTCGACGCGTCCAAGGACGAAATCGAGCAGCACTTCGCCGTGTCCAAGGACGGCACCAAGGTCCCGTACTTCCTGGTCCGGCCCAAGCAGCTCAAGGCCGACGGCAGCGCGCCGACCCTGCTGTATGCCTACGGCGGTTTCGAGATCTCGATGACCCCGTTCTACTCCGGCAGCCTGGGCCGCGCCTGGCTCGACCAGGGTGGCGTGTACGCGCTGGCCAACATCCGCGGCGGCGGCGAGTACGGCCCGCGCTGGCACCAGGCGGCGCTGAAGCAGAACCGGCACAAGGCCTACGAGGACATGGCGGCGGTGGCGCAGGATCTGGTCGCGCGCAAGATCACCTCGGCCAAGCACCTGGGCGTGCAGGGCGGCAGCAACGGCGGGCTGATGGCCGGCAACATGCTGATGCAGTACCCGCAGCTGTTCGGCGCGGTGGTGGTGCAGGTGCCGCTGCTGGACATGAAGCGCTACAGCCACCTGCTGGCCGGCGCCTCGTGGATGGCCGAGTACGGCAACCCGGACACCGACGACTGGAAGTTCATCCAGACCTTCTCGCCGTACCACCTGTTCGACCCGAAGAAGACCTATCCGCCGGTGATCTTCCTGACCTCCACGCGCGACGACCGCGTGCATCCGGGTCATGCGCGGAAGATGGCGGCGAAGATGATCGACGCTGGCAAGAACGTGACCTACTACGAGAACATCGAAGGCGGCCACGGCGGCGCGGCCAACAACGCGCAGGCGGCGCACATGCAGGCGCTGGCGTACAGCTTCCTGTGGGAGCAGCTGTCCAAGTGAGTGGTGCGGTCCGCGTCCCGGTCGGGGCGCGGACCATCTCCGGCCTGGCGCGTGCAAGCCATTGAACGCGCGAGCCCGCGTGCACCGCGTCGCGTCGCGTCGCGATCGCGTCGACGCCATGCCTGCTCTCTGCTCGATTTCAGGTCGCCGCCGCAGCGGGTGCTCAGGTGCCGCCGGCCAAAGGCTTGACCAAGGTCAGCGAACGGACCTCATAACCCAGTTCTTCGTACACGTGCAGCGCGTGCGTGTTGAAGGCCCAGACGTTCAGGCGCATTTCGACACCGCCACGCAGTGCCACCCAGTCGTGCGCACGCTGCATCAGCGCCGGGCCGATGCCCTGGCCCCGATGGCGGCCGGTGATGCCTATGCTGCCCACCCGGCCGAAGCGCATGGGCTGCAGCAGCGAGTGCGATTCCGTCACCATGCCGACCGTGACGAAGCCGACGAGAACGCCCTGTGTTTCGGCGACGAAGGTGGTGGCATCGTCCCGGCCAATGCTGCTGTTCCAGTGCGCCGCATCGCGGTCCGCATCGCCGGCGCCGGCGAAGACGTGGGGAAATGCCTCATGGTGCAGCGCATTGACTTCTTCGCCGAGTGCGCAGATCGCACGCAGATCCGATTCCATGGCTTCGCGGTAGATGAGCATGCCAGGCTCCAGTCGCTGTCGCGTGCCGTTGTTGGTCGCCTCAGCGCGCCCAGCGCGTCAGTCCACGCGCAATCCGCTCCACCGCCTGTTCCAGCCGCGGCAGGCTCTGGGTGTAGGCGATGCGCACGTGCTGGCGGGCGCGGTGACGACCGAAATCCACGCCCGGGGTGAACGCGACGTGCTCGGTTTCCAGGAAGTGCGCGCAGAACGCCTGCGCATCGTCGGTGAAATCGGACACGTCGGCGTACAGGTAGAACGCGCCCTCCGGCTCGACGTCGATGCGGAAGCCGAGCGCGCGCAGCGCCGGCAGCAGGTAGTCGCGGCGCTGGGCGAATTCGGCGCGGCGCGCTTCCAGGATCTGCAGCGTTTCCGGCAGGAAACAGGCCAGCGCGGCGTGCTGGGCGATGCTGGGCGCGCTGATGTACAGGTTCTGCGCCAGCTTCTCCAGCGACGGCACCGCCGCGCGCGGCGCCACCAGCCAGCCCAGGCGCCAGCCGGTCATGCCGAAATATTTGGAGAAGCTGTTGAGCACATAGGCGTCGTCGTCGACCTCCAGCACGCTGGGTGCGTCGATGCCGTAGCTCAGGCCATGGTAGATCTCGTCCACCACCAGGTGCCCGCCGCGGGCGCGCAGCGTCTGCGACAGCGCGGCCAGTTCGGCGCGCGACAGCACGGTACCGGTGGGATTGGCTGGCGAGGCCACCAGCGCGCCGACGCTGTCCGCGTTCCAGTGCCGCTGCACCAAATCGGGGGTCAGTTGGTAGCGGCTGTCCGGGCCGACCGGCACCAGCTGCGCGCTGCCTTCGACCAGGCGCAGGAAATGGCGGTTGCACGGGTAACCGGGGTCGGCCATCAGCCAGTGGCGGCCGGGATCGACCAGCAGCGCGCTGGCCAGCAGCAGCGCGCCGGAGCCGCCGGGCGTGATCAGGATGCGTGCCGGGTCCAGGTCGACGTCGTGGCGCTGCCGGTAGAAGTCCGCCAGCGCCTGGCGCAGGGCCGGGAGGCCGCGCGCGGCGGTGTAGCGGGTATGGCCGGCGCCCAGCGCGGCCTGGCCGGCGGCGACGATTGGTGCGGCGGTGGTGAAGTCCGGTTCGCCGATCTCCAGGTGGATCACGTCGTGGCCGGCCTGCTCCAGTTCGTTGGCGCGGGCCAGCAGGGCCATCACGTGGAAGGGTTCGATCTCGCGGCTGCGCTGGCTGTAGCCAGGCGCGGCGGACGAGGCACTGAGGGTGTCGCCGTGAAGGGAAGCCATGTCGCCGATGATAGAGGAGGGTGCTGTCGCGCGTGTTAGCCGTGTCGAGAGGACTGCGAAGCGCGGTGCCGTGCCAGGCGCCGCGTGCGCTGCACCCAGGCGGAACGCTCGTGCAGCGCGGTGCATGTGTCGGTCGGCGTGTCAGGCGTCGCGATCCCCGCGAACAAGCGGTCGTGGCACGCCCATGCGCCATGGCGCGAAAGGCGGCATGCCGCAGCGCCATCGCGGCGCCGCGGGTCGCCGAGCGACCGAATTTCATGCCGTATCGCGCGCGCGGCCTCGGCACGCTTGCCACGGCGCGGCGTTGCAGGGAGACTCGGCCGGCACTGCGCGGCGCCCGCCCGCTGCCGCCGCCCGGCCGGGGCGGCGCGTCCCGTTGCGTTACCGCCGCCGGAGCCCCATTAGATGCCCCACCGCCCCTTGCTAGCGAGCCTTGTCCTGCTCATGACCGCCTCCTTCGCTTCCTCCGCCTCCGCCGCCGCGGCCACTCCGCCGCATCCGGCCAAGCAGCCGCACGCGGTCAAGGCGCCGTTCGGCGCCGTTCGCCAGGACGCCTACTACTGGCTGCGCGACGACACGCGCAAGAACCCGCAGATGTTGGCCTATCTCAACGCCGAGAACGCCTACGCCGACCAGGTGCTGAAGCCGCTCAAGCCGCTGGAAGACCGGCTGTACGAAGAGATCGTCGGCCGCATCAAGCAGGACGACAGCAGCGTGCCGTATCGCGAGCGCGGCTACTGGTATTACACCCGCTACGAGAGCGGCAAGGACTACCCGATCCAGGCACGCCGCAAGGGCAGCATGGAGGCGCCGGAAGAGATCCTGCTCGACGTCAACATCATGGCCGCCGGCAAGGGCTATTTCAGCGTCGGCGATGCGGCGGTCAGCCAGGACAACCGCATTCTGGCCTGGACCGAGGACGAGGTGGGCCGCCGCCAGTACGTGGTGCGCTTCAAGAACCTGGACACCGGCGAGGTCTACGCCGATCGCATTCCCGGCGTGTCGCCGGACGTGGTCTGGGCCGACGACAACAAGACCCTGTTCTACGTCGAGAACGACCCGGAGACGCTGCTGACGGTGCGGGTCAAGAAGCACGTGCTGGGCACCCCGGCGGCGCAGGACGTGCTGGTGTACGAGGAAAAGGACGACAGCTTCTACATGGGCGTGGGCCGCACCCGCGACGACAAGTACATCGTCATCGGCGTGGAAAGCACCGTGTCCTCCGAGCAGCGCTACGCGCCGGCCGCCGATCCGCAGCGCTTCACCGTGCTGGCGCCGCGCGAGCGCGACGTCGAGTACCACGCCGACCACTTCGACGGCCGCTGGGTGATCCGCACCAACTGGAAGGCCAAGAACTACGCGCTGATGACCGCGCCCGACGGCGCCACGGCGCGCAGCCAGTGGCAGAGCTGGTTGCCCTACGACGAGAAGGTGTTCATCGACGGCTTCGAACTGTTCGACGGCTTCACCGCCATCGCCGAGCGCTCCGACGGCCTGGAGCGGATCCGTCTGCACTTCGCCGACGGCAAGGAGGAGTACGTCAAGGCCGACGAGCCGGCGTATTCGATGGGCCTGTCGATCAACGCCGAGCCGGACACGCCGTGGCTACGCTACAGCTACACCTCGCTGACCACCCCGGCCACCACCTACGAACTCAACACCCGCACCGGCGAGCGCAAGCTGCTCAAGCAGCAGCCGGTGATCGGCTACGACGCCAGCAAGTACCAGACCGAACGCGTCTGGGTGACCGCGCGCGACGGGGTCAAGGTGCCGGTGTCGCTGGTCTACAAGAAGGGCTTCAAGAAGGACGGCAGCGCCGCGCTGTACCAGTACGCCTACGGCAGCTACGGCATGTCCACCGACCCGGCGTTCAACCTGCCGGTGGTCAGCCTGCTCGACCGCGGCGTGGTCTATGCCATCGCGCACATCCGCGGCGGCCAGGAAATGGGCCGCGACTGGTACGACCAGGGCAAGCTGCTGCACAAGAAGAACACCTTCACCGATTTCATCGACGTCACCCGCGGGCTGGTGCAACAGGGCTACGCCGCGCCTGACCGCGTGGCCGCGGCCGGCGGCAGTGCCGGCGGCCTGCTGATGGGCGCGGTGGCCAACATGGCGCCCAAGGACTACCGCGTGCTGGTGGCGCAGGTGCCGTTCGTGGACGTGGTCACCACTATGCTCGACCCGAGCATCCCGCTGACCACCAACGAGTACGACGAGTGGGGCAATCCCGAGCAGAAGGCGTACTACGACTACATGCTCAGCTACTCCCCCTACGACAACGTTACCCGCCAGGCCTATCCGGCGATGTACGTCGGCACCGGTCTGTGGGACTCGCAGGTGCAGTACTGGGAGCCGGCCAAGTGGGTGGCCAAGCTGCGCGAGAACGACACCGGCAGCCAGCCGATCGTGTTCCGCGTCAACATGGAAGCCGGCCACGGCGGCAAGTCCGGCCGCTTCCGTCGTTACCGCGAAATGGCCGAGTCCTACGCCTTCATGCTGGACCAGCTGGGCGTGGAGCAGCCGGCCAAGTGAGCGTGGCACGCATCGGCTGGCCTGCGGGGCAGCCGATGTGCCGACCCTTTGGGCGCGGTGCCGGGTCAGCCTGCGCTGAGGTCTGAAGGGGACGCTGGCGTCGTTCGTCGTCATGACGGACCTCCCAAGGAGCGACCCGGCGCACTCGGAAGAGCGGCATCAGCTGACCGATCGCCTTCCTCTTTTGCGGTCTGGCAGGAAGCGCCGTCGCCGCGTAGGAGCGGCTTCAGCCGCGACGGGCATTCCCGGTAACGCGCGTCGCGGCTGAAGCCGCTCCTACGAAGGGCGGATCGCGTGTGTCTCACGCGAGGGCCGGCCGTGGTGCTGATGGTCTGGTCACTCCCTGTGGGAGGGACTTCAGTCCCGACTGCAATGAGACCAGATGCACCAGTGGCTTCGCGCCTCGCGGCTGAAGCCGCTCCTACGGTGGACGGTGGGCGGAACGCTTGATCACCGCGAGAGCAGGCAGCAGCGCTGGTGGCTTGGTCACTCCCTGTGGGAGGGACTTCAGTCCCGACTGCAATGAGTCGGATACGCCATCGCCGCGCTCGTCGCGGCTGAAGCGGCTCCCACAGCCGCTGCCGCACGGCCACCGCGGTTGCCTCGGCAGGCGGTCGATGCCTGCCCGCGCCGGCGCGGGCTTATCATGGCCCGATGCGTCCGAACTCCCGTTTCCGCTGGGCCTGGTGGCTGCTGGCCTATGCCAGCCTGGCGACCGGCATCGTCGGCATCTTCGTGCCGGGCTTGCCGACCACGGTGTTCGTGCTGATCGCCGCCTATGCCGCTGCGCGCGGTTCGCCGCGGCTGCGCCGGCGCCTGCTGCGCGATCCGCGTTTCGGCCGCAGCATCCGCGACTGGGAACGGCATGGCGCGGTCAGCCGCCGCGGCAAGTGGATGGCGACGCTGGCCATGGCCGCGTGCGCGCTGGTGCTGCTGCTGTTCGTGCACCGGCTGTGGGTGCAGGTGCTGGCGATCGGCTGCATGAGCGTGGTGGCGCTGTGGTTGTGGTGGCGGCCGGAACCGCCGCGCGAATGAGCGCGGCGCGGCCTGCGACCGCGGCACGGCCGGTTCATGCCGGTGTGGCTATACTCGGCGCATGAGCACATCGTCTTCTTCTTCGATCCGTCTCGTCCTCCCCGCCGTTGCGCTGCTGGCCCTGGCCGGCTGCGGCAACAAGGGGCCGCTGGTGATGCCGCAGAAGCCGGTGCCGGTGGAAGCCGCGCCCGCCACGCCCGCGCCCGACGCGACGCCGCCGGCGACCACCGATCCTGCCGGGCAGGCGCAACCGGTGGACGGGCAGCGCCCGCCGGCCAACGACACCACCATGCCCACCAATGGGAATGAGTGAGGCCCGCCGCGACGCGCGCCTGCGTTTCAGCAAGATGCAGGGCGCGGGCAACGATTTCGTGGTGCTCGACCTGCGCGACGGCACCGCGCCGCCGGACGCCGCACTGGCGATGCGTCTGGCCGACCGCCACTTCGGCGTCGGCTGCGACCAGATTCTGACCATCGAACCCCCGCATGCCGCCGACGCGGTGGCCAGCTACGGCATCTGGAACACCGACGGCAGTGCGGCCGGGCAGTGCGGCAACGGCGCGCGCTGCATCGCCGCCTGGCTGGTGCGCGACGGCAGCGCGCCGGCCGCGGACGATTTCGTCATCGAAAGCCCTGCCGGCAGTCACCACATCAGCCGCGGCGCCGACGGCGCGTTCGCCGTGGCGATGGGCGTGCCGCGCTTCGCGCCGGAGGAGGTGCCGCTGGTCGGCTTCCCGCGCGCGCGCGAGGAGTACGTGCTGCCGCTGCAGGGCGGCAGCGTGCGCTTCGGCGCGGTGTCGATGGGCAACCCGCACGCGGTGCTGGAAGTGGGCCTGGTCGATGCGGCGCCGGTGGACCGCCTGGGCCCGTTGCTGCAGCAGCACGCCTCGTTCCCGGATTCGGTGAACGTCGGCTTCGTGCAGGTGATCGACCGCGGCCACCTGCGTCTGCGCGTGTACGAGCGCGGGGTCGGCGAGACCCTGGCCTGCGGCAGCGGCGCCTGCGCGGCGGCCGCAGTGATGATGCAGCGCGGCCGGGTGGAGCGCGACGTGCGCGTCAGCCTGCCGGGCGGCGAGCTGCGCGTGCAGTGGCCGGACGACACCGCGCCGGTGGTGATGTCCGGGCCGGCGACCTTCGTCTTCGATGGAGAGTGGATCCGATGAGCGACAGCCAGGACAAGCTCGGTGCGCACGAGGTGGCCGCGTGGCTGCGGCGCCATCCCGGCTTCCTCAAGCAGTTTCCCGATCTGGCGCTGACCCTGGTGGTGCCGCGCGACGACGGCCCCACCGCGTCGCTGGCCAGCTACCAGCTGGAAGTGCTGCGCGACAAGAACCGCGAACTGTCGCGGCGGCTGGCCGACCTGGCCGCCAACGCGCAGGTCAACGAACGGCTGGCGGTGCGCACCCACCAGTTGACTCTGGCGCTGATGCGCCAGCGCAGCGCCGCCGACAGCGTGCGCGCCATGGCCGCCTCGCTGCAGGAGGATTTCCAGGGCGACCTGGTCAGCATCGTGCTGCTGCAGCCCTTGCCTGGCCTGGAGCAGGCGCCGTGGCTGCAGGTGCTGGCGGCGGACGATCCGCGGCTGGCGCCGTTCCGCGATTGCCTGAAGGACGGCGAGCCGATCTGCGGTCGCCTGCAACCGGAAAAGCAGGCGCTGCTGTACGGCGAGCGCGTGGACGAGGTGCAATCCACCGCGCTGCTGCCGCTGCCCGGCCTGGGCCTGATCGCGGTCGGCAGCCGCGACCCGAACCGTTTCTATCCCGGCATGGGCACCTTGTTCCTGCGCATGATGGGCGAGGCGCTGGCGGTGGCGTTGCAGCGATGAGTGGGGCCGGGACTCGGGATCCGGGACCCGGGACCCGGGGAAAAGCCACGACCGGGACCGCCGTCCATGAGGCGGGGAAGGAGACTGCAGGCGCTGCGCACGCTGCCGCTTCTCCCGGGTCCCGGGTCCCGGGTCCCGAGTCCCGGTTCCTCGCCTACCTGCAGGTCGAGCGGCGCATGTCCGCGCATACCCTGGACGCGTATCGGCGCGACCTGGCGGCGCTGGCGGCGTGGGCGGCAGCCAATCTGCTGGGCGAGCCGGCCGCGCTCGACGCCGCGCAGTTGCGCAACTTCATCGCCGCCGAGCACCGCCGCGGGTTGTCGCCCAAGAGCCTGCAACGGCGTCTGTCGGCGTGCCGCAGCTTCTACGCCTGGCTGCTCAAGAACGGTCACATCGCTGCGAGTCCGGCCGCGGCATTGCGCGCGCCGAAGGCGCCGCGCAAGCTGCCGCAGGTGCTCGACGCGGACGAGGCGGTGCGCCTGGTCGAAGTGCCGACCGATGCGCCGCTGGGCCTGCGCGACCGCGCGCTGCTGGAACTGTTCTATTCCTCGGGCCTGCGCCTGAGCGAGCTGTGCGCGCTGCGCTGGCGCGATCTGGATTTCGTCGCCGGCATGGTCAGCGTGCTGGGCAAGGGCAACAAGCAGCGGCTGGTGCCCGTCGGTTCGCATGCGCGAAAGGCCTTGCTGGAATGGCGCGAGGAAAGCCGGGGCGAAGCCGCCGCGCCGGTGTTCCCGGGGCGCGGCGGGGCGCCGATCGGCGCGCGTGCGGTGCAGATCCGGATCAAGCAACTGGCCGGGCGCCAGGGCCTGTTCAAGCACGTGCATCCGCACATGCTGCGGCACAGTTTCGCCAGCCACATCCTGGAATCCTCCGGCGATTTGCGCGGCGTGCAGGAACTGCTCGGCCATGCCGACATCGCCACCACGCAGATCTACACCCACCTGGATTTCCAGCACCTGGCCAAGGTCTACGACGCGGCGCACCCGCGGGCCAAGCGCAAGTCCTGAGCGCCGCATCGCGGACGCACGGTTGCTATCGCACCCGCGCTTGTTCTGGATCAAGGCGATTCGGCAAAGGCGGGACGACACTGCCCTCCCACGTTGCGAGGGCTCACCGATGGCCAAACCCTTTCCGCTGGCGCCGCGCCACCCCGAACGGTTGTGCTGGGGCTGCGACCGCTATTGCGCCGCGCATGATCTGGCCTGCGGGAACGGCGCCGGACGCACCCTGCACCCGATCGAGACCGAGGGCGAGGATTGGCATCTTGCCTGGGGCATCTCTGCCGATCCGGCACGGCCGGCGCACGCCCGGCTCGGCGACCACCGGTCTGCGACCGACGACGCTTGAACCGCGCGTCGCCAGCCCCCACACCTGAGTCATCGCTCCGGAGGCCGCATGGATCCCAGTCAGAACCCCAATGTTTTCCACGCCACCACGATCCTGTCGGTGCGCCGCGATGGCCGCGTCGCCGTGGCCGGCGACGGCCAGGTGACCCTGGGCCACACCGTGATGAAGGGCAATGCGCGCAAGGTGCGCCGGCTTGGCCGCGAGGGCCAGGTGTTGGCGGGGTTCGCCGGCGCCGCCGCCGATGCGTTCACCCTGTTCGAACTGTTCGAGGCCAAGCTGGAGAAGCACGGCCAGCTGACCCGCGCCGCCGTGGAACTGGCCAAGGATTGGCGCACCGAGCGCCGCCTCGGCAAGCTCGAGGCGCTGCTGGCGGTGGCCGACAAGGAGACCTCGCTGATCATCAGCGGCACCGGCGATGTGATCGAGCCGGAGGACGGCATCATCGCCATCGGCTCCGGTGGCTCGTACGCCCTGTCGGCGGCGCGTGCGTTGCTCGGCCACACCACGCTGGACGCGCGCACCATCGCCGTCGAAGCGCTGAACATCGCCGGCGACATCTGCATCTATACCAATCGCAACGTGGTGGTCGAAGAGCTGTGATTCGGGATTGGGGATTGGGGATTCGCAAGAGCGCTCCTTTCCCTGTGCCCTGACACGCATCGATCGTTCCTCCTCCGCTTTTACGAATCCCCAATCCCCAATGCCAAATTCCGATACCTCCACCATGACCCCGCGTGAGATCGTGCAGGAGCTGGACCGTCACATCGTCGGCCAGCACGAGGCCAAGCGCGCGGTGGCGATCGCGCTGCGCAACCGCTGGCGGCGCATGCAGTTGCCCGACGCCTTGCGCAACGAGGTGATGCCGAAGAACATCCTGATGATCGGCCCCACCGGCGTCGGCAAGACCGAGATCGCGCGGCGCCTGGCGACGCTGGCCAATGCGCCCTTCGTCAAGGTCGAGGCGACCCGCTTCACCGAGGTCGGCTATGTCGGCAAGGACGTGGAGCAGATCGTGCGCGATCTGGCCGACACTGCGGTCAAGCTGTACCGCGAGCAGGCCAAGACCCGCGTGCGCACCCAGGCCGAAGAGCGTGCCGAGGACCGTATCCTCGATGCGCTGCTGCCGCGGCGCAGCGCCGGCATCGGTTTCGATCCGGAAGCCGCGCGCAACGAGCCGTCGGCGCAGGACAGCGACACACGCAGCAAGTTCCGGCGCATGCTGCGTGCCGGCGAACTGGACGAGCGCGAGATCGAGCTGGATGTCGCGGTCAACGTCAGCATGGACATCATGACCCCGCCGGGCATGGAGGAAATGGGCCAGCAACTGCGGCAGATGTTCTCCAATCTGGGTGGCGGCAAGTCGCAGTCGCGCAAGCTGACCATCAAGGCCGCGCGGCCGCTGCTGATCGAGGAAGAGGCCGGCAAGCTGGTCAACGAGGACGACGTGCGCGCCGCCGCGATCGAGGCCTGCGAACAGCACGGCATCGTGTTCATCGACGAGATCGACAAGGTGGCCAAGCGCAGCGAGGCCGGCGCCACCGGCGGCGACGTCTCCCGCGAGGGCGTGCAGCGCGATCTGCTGCCGCTGGTGGAAGGCTCCAACGTCAGCACCAAGTACGGCACGGTCAAGACCGACCACATCCTGTTCATCGCCTCCGGCGCGTTCCACCTAGCCAAGCCCAGCGACCTGATCCCGGAACTGCAGGGCCGCTTCCCGATCCGGGTGGAGCTGTCGGCGCTGTCGAAGGACGATTTCATCCGCATCCTCACCGAGCCGAAGGCGGCGCTGACCAAGCAATACGAGGCGCTGCTGCTGACCGAGGGCGTGAGCCTGCGCTTCACCGACGACGCCATCGCGCGCCTGGCGGAGATCGCGTTCCTGGTCAACGAGCGCCAGGAGAACATCGGTGCGCGGCGCCTGCACACCGTGCTCGAGCGCCTGCTCGACACGCTGAGCTACGAGGCCCCGGACCGCGACGGGCAGAGCGTCACCGTCGACGCGGCTTACGTCGATGCGCACCTGGGCGAGCTGGTGCAGGATCCTGACCTGAGCCGTTACATCCTGTAAGGTCCGGCGCGATCCACGGCGGCAGGCGCGTTGCCCGCGCCTGCCGCTGTGCACCTGAAAACGTATGTCGTGCCTGCGTCGCGCGTGTCGTAGGAGCGGCTTCAGCCGCGACCGGGTCTCCCGGTAACGCCCCGTCGCGGCTGAGCCGCTCCTACAAGAGTTACGTGCCGCAGCCATTGCGCTTGCGGGCCCGCCTGGTCGACGCATGGATACACGCGCCGAAGATGGTATTGCTGTCGTAGGAGCGGCTTCAGCCGCGACCAGGCCTTGCCGGTGACGCCTGGTCGCGGCTGAAGCCGCTCCTACAACAGGCGGCTCCGCCGTGGGCACGCCGCAAAAACCGCACAGCGCGTGCGTCGCCCGCCCGCACCCGGCGCGAACTCAATACAGCGGCGTGCCCGCCTTGTACGCCGCCGCGAACGACTGCCAGTCCAGTTGCACCTGCGCGGCGTAGTCGAACGCGAACTGGCGCAGTTCCGATGTCAGGCCGCTCTTGCTGGTGACCGCCTGGTCGATCTGCTTGTCGATGCTGTAGGGCACCACGTTCGCGTCGTAGTCCTGGTCGGCCAGCGCGTGCGCCGAGGCCAGGGCCTGACCCAGGTAGGTCGCGGCGGTGGCGAGCTTGCCGGCGCTGTCCAGCGTGGTCGGGTCCAGGTCCTGCTGGAACGGCGACTTCTCGTGCACGTAGAACGGGGTGCCGTTGACGCTGGCGTAGCCGACCAGCACGTCGGCGTCGATGGTCTGCGCCTTGGCGGTGCGCGCGACCCGCGCGCCCTCGTTGTTGTCGTAGCTGGAGGCCGGCATCTGCGACGGCGCCGCCACCGCCACCACGCTGGCCGCTTCCTGCTTCCATTCCAGGATCACGTCGTCGCTGGTCGACGCACTCGGGCCTTCGATCAGCACATACAGGCGCAGGCGGCCGAGGCTGCCGGTGCCCGAGCCCAGCTTCTGGTGCACGTCCTTGATGGTGTAGTAGCCGGACGCATAGCGCTTGGACGCGGCGATCGAGCCGAGGTAGCCGTTCATCGCCGCGGCCACCGCCGAGGCGGTGTTGGCGTCCACCGCGACCAGGTTGTCCAGGTCCTGGAACTGACGCTTGCCGCCGTTGACCATGGTGTACTTGGACAGCAGGCTGCTGCGGCTCTTGCCGTCGGCGCTGTCGATGATCTTGGCGACGGCGCCGCTGGTGTTGCGCTTGCTCAGCTGGAAGCTCGCTTCGGCGTCGCTGCCGCGGAAATCGGCGATCTTGTCCAGGTAGGCGCCGACCATGGTGTCGATGGCGTCGCCGATGTCGCTGTCGGACAGGCCGTTGTCGCGGCCGGTCAGGACCATGCTCGCGGCCAGCCGGCGCAGGTCCCACACGTACTGGCCGAGGTGGCCCTCGTCGAAGTCGGCGACCTTGAACACCGCCTTGCCGCTGCTGTCGCGCGCCGCATCGAAGTTGCCGAGGTGGGTGTCGCCGCCGAGCCAGGTGTAGCCGGTCTGCGGCGAGGTCCACAGCGAGCCCGGCAGGGTTTTCATGTCCTGGTAGAAGATGTGGTCGGTGCCGCGGTAGAAGGCGTAGGCGCTGGTGGCCATGGTCGCCATCTTGGTGTCCAGCTCGGTCTGCTGCGCGGCGTAGGGATGGTTGTAGTCGTGGATCTGCTGCACCACCCAGGCGTCGCGCTTGCTCGCCGCCGTCGCGCATCCGGCGCATGCGGCAAGGGTCAGGCCGATCAGCAGCAACGGCGGCAGGCGGGTGGACATCGCAGGTCTCCAGGCGCGGACGAAGGAAGCGGCAGTCGAGCACGCCGGCATTGCACGCAGATGAACCACCCCGGCCCGTCGCTAGAAGTAGCGCAGCCAGGCCAGGTCGCGGCGCCGCGCCTTCAGCCGCGCGAACGCGGCGGTGGGCCAGTACAGGGCCAGGCCCAGCAAGGCGGCGATCGCCCACAAGGCGGCCACGCTGTCCACGCCGAACAGATCGCCCTGGTTGGCGCCCCACAGCGCCACCGCGGCCAGGTAGGCGAGCTTCAATACGTACAGGTGCAGCAGGTAGAAGAACATCGGCGCCGCGCCGACCGCCGCCAGCGGCGCCAGCGCGCGGGCCACGGTGGGGTGTTCGTACAGGCGCAGCAACAGCAGGCCCACGCCCAGGGTCAGCAGCAGGAACTGCAGCGACGGTGGGTACTTGGTGACGTTGAAGAAGCTCATCGCGGTATGCGCGAGGTCGTCCTGCACCTGCCACGGCGCATCGCCGTAACCGTTGTGCCAGCGCAGCAGGTGGAACCCGGCCAGTGCGCCCAGTCCGCAGGCCAGCAGGCGCTGCTGGCGTTGCGCCGGATCGGTGGCGGCGCCGTACCAGGGGCCGGCGGCGTAGCCGAGCGCGATCACCCCGATCCACGGCAGCACCGGATAGGAGGTGCGCAGGCGCAGGTCGCCCAGCTCCAGCCAGCGCCGGTCGTGCAGCACCGCCCAGACGGCGGCCAGCGGGCCGTCGCCCTGGACCTGCACCTCGTCCAGCAGGTGGTGACCGGCGACCAGCGCCGCGCCCAGCAGCGCCAGCGCCGGTCGCGGCAGCCACAGCAGCGCGGCCAGCGCGAGCATGCTCAGGCCGATCGCCCAGATCACCTGCAGGTACAGCGCCTGCGGCGGAAAGGCGCCGCTCCAGGCCAGGTTGACCAGGGTCAGCTCCAGCACGATCAGGAACAGGCCGCGCTTGAGCAGGAAGCTGGCGGCCGCCGCGCGGCCGTCGGCCTGCCGCGCCGCGTACAGCCAGGCCGACAGGCCGGTCAGGAACACGAAGACCGGCGCGCACAGGTGCGCCAGGGTGCGCGCGACGAACAGCGCCGGCGCCGTGCCCTCCACCTCCATCGGGTCGCCGACCGGGTGATGCAGGTAGAAGGTCTCGCGCACGTGGTCGAGCAGCATCAGCAGCATCACCGTGCCGCGCAGCAGATCGATCGAGGCCAGCCGCGCGGCGGGCGTTGCGGGAACGGCGAGGGAGGTAGGTGAGGCGAGGGCAACAGACGGCATGCAGTGCGATCGGTGTTGGTTTTGAAACAATATAACACTCGCGTGGCAAGGCCACTCCCAGACGGCTGGCGCGGGGGCTCAGGCCATGGCGGCGCAGGGTTGCCGGCGCTGCGGCGGCAAGGTTCGGCGGGGCAAGCCGGCGCGCCGGATTGGCGTCGGTCGGCGTTGCCCGGTTTGGGCTGGTTGGTGCGGCGGCTGGCGACTTGCCTGGTGTGCCGAGCCCGACGCCCGCGGCGGGCCGCTCAGTCCTCGCCGATATCCTCGTTCCACACGTCCGGGTGGGCGGCGATGAAGCCGCCGAGCAGGTCGATGCACTCCTGGCTGTGCAGGTCGATGACCTCCACGCCGCTCTCGCGCAGCCAGTCGATGCCGCCCTGGAAGGTCACCGATTCGCCGACCACCACCGTGCCGATGTTGAACTGCCGCACCAGGCCGCTGCAGTACCAGCACGGCGCCAGAGTGGTGACCATGATGGTGTCCTTGTAGCGGCGCTGGCGTCCGGCCTTGCGGAAGGCGTCGGTCTCGCCGTGCACGGACGGGTCGCCCTCCTGCACGCGGCGGTTGTGGCCGCAGCCGAGCAGGCGGCCGTCGCGGTGGTACAGGGCGGCGCCGATCGGGATGCCGCCCTCGGCCAGGCCCTGGCGGGCTTCGGCGATGGCGGTGTCGAGCAGGGCGCGGTAGTCGGGCGTGGTCAGCATGGAATGGCCTGCGGGAACGGGAGTCTGGCGGCAGTCTGGCCCAGGCGGCCGGCGGCTGTCATCCCGTGCGGCGCTTCACCGGCACGCAGCGGCCGGCAGTGCGATAATCCCGGCATGAGCGAATCTCCCTACAAGACCGGTACCACCCATTTCGGCTTCCGCGACGTCGCCGCCAAGGACAAGCAGAAGCTGGTCGGCGAGGTCTTCACCTCGGTCGCCGGCAACTACGACCTGATGAACGACCTGATGAGCATGGGCATCCATCGGGTCTGGAAGCGCTATTTCGTCGCCACCGCGCAGGTCAAGCCGGGCGACCGCGTGCTCGACCTGGCCGGCGGCACCGGCGACATCGCCGCGCTGCTGAAGGACCGGGTCGGCGCCGACGGCGAGATCGTGCTGGGCGACATCAACGCCGGCATGCTCTCGGTGGGCCGCGACCGCCTCACCAACCGCGGCCTGGTCGCGGGCCTGGACTACGTGCAATGCAATGCCGAGGCGCTGCCGTTCCCGGACCAGAGCTTCGACCTGGTGACCATCGCCTTCGGCCTGCGCAACGTCACCGACAAGGACGCGGCGCTGCGCGAGATGTACCGCGTGCTCAAGGTCGGCGGCCAGGCGCGGGTGCTGGAGTTCTCCGAAGTCACCGCCGACTGGTTCAAGCCGCTGTACGACTTCCATTCGTTCAAGGTGCTGCCGCGCCTGGGCAAGCTGTTCGCCAAGGACGCCGACAGCTACCAGTACCTGGCCGAGAGCATCCGCAAGCATCCGCCGCAGGACGCGCTGAAGGGCATGATGGAAGAGGCGGGCTTCGCTCGCAGCCACTACAAGAACCTCACCGGCGGCATCGTGGCGATCCACTCGGGCTACAAGATTTAGAGCCGGGATTGGGAAATCGGGATTCGGGAATCGCAAGAGCAGGCGATCGGTTGCTGACCGATCGCAGGGCCCGTGCCGTCCTTGTGGGAGGGACTTCAGTCCCGACGCGCGGTCCGGCGGTGCCGGCGCAAGCATCCACCGCAGGACGCGAAGGCAAGGATGGAAGCAGCCGGCGTCGCCCGCAGCCACTACAAGAACCTTGCCGGCGGCATCGTGGCGATCGACTCGGCGACAAGATCTGAGTGGCGGCGGGATTGGGGACTGAAGATTCGGGATGCGTAAGCGCGCCGGCTGTTCGCTGCTGCGAATCCCCAATCTCCAATTCCCAATCCCCGCTTCGATTGGAGATTCGGCATTCGTCAGCACGCGCCGCACTGCCGTTGCGAATCCCCACTCACGAATCCCGAATCCCAGCCTTCCGGTAAACTTCCGGTTTCCCCGAACCGGTGCTGTCTGCCATGCGTTCCCCGTTCCTGTTGTTGTCCCTGGCCGCGATGGTCGCGTCCGGGTGTTCACGTGAAGCGTCCGCGCCCGATGCGGCCGCACCCGCCGCCAAGCCGGCGCCCGCCGCGGCCAAGCCGGCCGACCGCAGCCACGACGAGACCTCCTACGCCGAGCCGTCCAAGGTCGTGATCAAGGACCTGGCGCTGGATCTGAAGCTGGATTTCGACAGCAAGCAGATCGGCGGCACCGCCACCTACACGCTGGACTGGAAGGACAAGAGCGCCAAGCAACTGGTGCTGGACACCCGCGACCTGACCATCGAGAAGGTGCAGGCCGACGACGGCAAGGGCCAGATGACGCCGCTGCAGTACGCGCTGGCGCCGGCCGACAAGATCTACGGCAGCAAGCTGACCATCGAGGCGCCGACCCAGCCGCAGAAGATCAGCATCGCCTACCACACCGCGCCGACCGCCTCGGGCCTGCAGTGGCTGGAGCCGTCGATGACCGAGGGCAAGCAACTGCCCTTCATGTTCAGCCAGTCGCAGGCGATCCACGCGCGCTCGTGGGTGCCGCTGCAGGACACGCCGAGCGTGCGCTTCACCTACAGCGCGCATGTGGTCTCGCGGCCGGACGTGATGGTGCTGATGAGCGCCGACAACGATCCCAAGGCGGTGCGCAACGGCGACTACCGCTTCAAGATGCCGCAGCCGATCCCGTCCTACCTGCTGGCGATCGCCGCCGGCGACCTGGTGTTCAAGCCGATCTCGGCGCGCTCGGGCGTGTGGGCCGAGCCGGCGATGGTCGACAAGGCGGCCAAGGAGTTCGAGGACACCGAGAAGATGATCGTGGCCGCCGAGACGCTGTACGGTCCGTACCGCTGGGGCCGCTACGACATGTTGGTGCTGCCGCCGTCGTTCCCGTTCGGCGGCATGGAGAATCCGCGCCTGACCTTCGCCACGCCGACGGTGATCGTCGGCGACAAGTCGCTGGTGTCGCTGATCGCGCACGAGCTGGCGCATAGCTGGTCCGGCAACCTGGTGACCAACGCCAGCTGGAAGGACATCTGGCTCAACGAAGGCTTCACCACCTACGTGCAGGCGCGCATCACCGAGGCGCTGTACGGCCCGGAAGCGGCGGAGATGGAGCGCGAGATCGACCAGACCGACCTGCTGGCCGAGCTGAAGGGCATGAGCCCGGCCGACCAGGCGCTGGCGCTGCCGGCGCTGACCGAGCGCGATCCGGACGAGGCGCTGAGCCAGGTCGCCTACGTCAAGGGCGCGTGGTTCCTGCAGTTCCTGGAGCAGCGCTTCGGCCGCGACACCTTCGATCCGTTCCTGCGCGGCTGGTTCGACGACCATGCGTTCCAGAGCGCCAACACCGACCAGTTCGTCGACTACCTGAAGACGCACCTGCTGGCCAAGAAGCCCGACGCGGTGACCGCGCAGGAACTGCATGCGTGGCTGGACGAACCGGGCATCCCGGCGTTCGCGCAGAAGGCGCGCTCGCGCAACTTCGCCATGGTCGACACCGCGCGCATCGCCTGGACCGGCAGCGGCACGCTGCCGGGCAAGCAGGTGACCGATGCGTGGAGCACCCAGGAGTGGACGCGCTTCCTCAGCGGCCTGGGCGAGAAGCTGACCCCGGCACAGCTCAAGCAGCTCGACGACGCCTATCACTTCACCGGCACCGCCAACGGCGAGATCGCCATGCGCTGGTATCCGCTGGCGATCCGCAGCGGCTATGTGGATGCACGCCCGGCCGCCGGCGAGTTCATCGCCCGCGTCGGCCGCCGCAAGCTGATCCTGCCGATCTACGCCGAACTGGTGAAGACCCCGGACGGGCTGGCCTTCGCCGAGGAAGTGTTCGCCAAGGCCAAGCCCGGCTACCACCCGATCACCACGGTGTCGGTGCAGGAGATGCTGGACAAGGCCAAGGCGGGCAGTACCGCGCACTGACGCGCGGCGCCCGCGGCAGACCGCGCACACGGCGCCGGGAGCGATCCCGGCGCCGTGTGCGTTTGTGCGGCAGGCAGGTTGCGATGATCGCGCCGTGCTGGAGCGAGACGATCGCGGCGACGGATTGGGCATGCGCGCGTTGCGCCATGTCACCGTGCGCGGCGTCGCATGCGCTTACTTCGGGAGGCGCGCATGTCCACCACGGCGTTAACGAGTTCCACACGCCCCGCCGCTGCTGGGCAGTGACCCGCTGCCACGCATTCGCGATATCCTCGGCAGTCCCGATGGTTCCCGGTCCATGCGTGCATGACATCGTCCGCCACCGCCGCCCCGGTCTCCGCTGCAAGCGCCATCGCCCCGGCAGGCGACGGCCGGCGCCGATGCAAGCGGACCCACCTGCGCCAGGCGAGGCGGTGAGATGAGCGACGCCCGCGTCCTGTCCGATTCCCTGCTGGCCGCGCTGCCCGATGCGCGTGGCGGCGAAATCTTCACCGAATTGCTCCGGCGCTCCGGTTGCCGTGTGGAGCGCATCGTCTCGCACGGGCAGACCACGCCGCAGGACACGCCCTACCAGCAGGCGCACGACGAATGGGTGCTGCTGCTGCGCGGCAGCGCGCGGGTGGTGCTATGCGAGCGCGAGGTGACGCTGGCGCCGGGCGACCATCTGTTCATCCCGGCCGACACGCCGCATTGGGTCACCTTCACCGATCCCGACCAGCCGACCGTGTGGCTGGCCCTCCATCTCGGCGAAGCCGACGTGGTGGTGTGAGCGCATGACCCGGATCCGCCCCCTGGTGTCGCCGTGCTGGTGCTGACCATGGCCTGGCTGCTGCTGGCAGTGGTGCTGCTGGTGGTGGCGGCGCTGATCGGCATGGTGCTGGTGCTGCGCGATCCGTTCCTGCTGGTGCGTTTGGAAAGCCTGCGCCAGCGGCGCGGCAGCGGACTGCAGCGCCGCCAGGCGCACGTCGCCGGGCATGCCTGGACCTATCTGGTGCGCGCCGCGGCCGATCCCGCTGCGCCGACCCTGCTGCTGGTGCACGGCTTCACCGGCAGCAAGGAGAACTGGCTGCCGCTGGCGCGCGCGCTGGGCACCCGCTATCACCTGGTGATCCCGGACCTGCCCGGCTGGGCCGAGAGCCAGCGCATCGCCGGGCAGGATTACGGCTTCGTTGCGCAGGCCGAGCGCGTGGCCGCGTTCGCGCGGCAGTGCGCGCGCCGTGAGGGCAGCGACTGCGTGCTGCTCGGGCATTCGATGGGCGGCGGCATCGCCGCGCTGGCCGCGGCGCGGCATCCGGCGGTATTCGACCGGGTCGGTCTGTTCAACGCCGCCGGCGTCCGCTTCGCCGACAACGCCTTCGGCCAGGCGGTGCTGGATGGGCACAATCCGTTCGCGGTGCACGATGCCGCATCGTTGCAGCGCTACATCGACACCGTGTTCCTGCTCGACCGCGCCAAGCCGCGCATCCCGCGCTGGGCGGTGCCGGCGGTGGTGGCCTGGCGCCGCCGCGAGGCCGCGTTCGAGCAACAGGTACTGGCGCGCATCGGCCGCGGCGAGGAGGCGTTCCTGCCGTTCGAGGAGGCTGCGCACATCCGCCAGCCGGCGCTGCTGCTGAACTGCGTGCAGGACGCGGTGATCGACGCCAGCGCGCTGGCGCTGTACGCGCAACGCCTGCCGCAGGCGATCCAGGTGCTGCTGGACGGCAGCGGCCACATGTCCATCGTCGAGAAGCCCGCCGAGGTTGCGCAGGCCATCGACACCCTGATCCAACGAGGAACCCCACGATGAAACGCATCCTGCTCGGCGCGCTGTGCGCCGTCGCCCTGGCCGCTTGCGGCGATCACGAGGCCGAGCGCAAGGCGCAGGCCGCCGCCGAAGCGCAGGCCAAGGCGCAGGCCGCCGACGACCTGGCCAAGCAGTACGACGCCGCGGTGAAGTCGGGCAACTGGGATTTGGCGCGGATCCACGGCGCGGCGCTGCTGCAGCAGTATCCCGGGTCGGACGCGGCCGAACGCATCCAGCCCGGCTACGCCGAGGTCAAGGCCAAGGGCGAGGCGGCGCGCGAGCTGCGGCGCATGCAGGCGGCCTGGCAGTACTCGCAGGTGCCGGCCGGCAAGGGCGTGCAGCGCTCGGCGATGCTGTACAGCCGCGACAAGGTTGACGTGGACGGCAGCGGCCCCAAGCCGGTGCAACTGGTGTTCCGCGACCATCCGGAATGGAAGCGCAGCGCCTACCTGGTGCTGCAGTCCGGCGATTTCCGCTGCGCCGGCGGCTGCAAGGTGGAACTGAAGGCCGACGACGCGCCGCCACGCGCGGCCGCGGCCTGGCGGCCCAAGACCGACGAGGCCATCGCCATGTTCATCAGCGACGACAAGGCGCTGTGGAAGCTGGCGCGCAAGACCACGGTGCTGCAGATCACCTTCCCGGTGAAGGCCGGCGGCACCCGCACCGCGGTGTTCGAGACCGGCGGCCTGGACGGCGCGCAGATGCCGGGCTGGGATTGAGCACGATGCACGCTGCGATACCGCCATCGGCCGAGGCGCTGCGCCAGGTGCGCCACTGGGTGTTCGACATGGACGGCACCCTGACCCGCGCCGTGCACGATTTCGCATTGATCCGCCGCGAACTGCAGATCCCGCCGCAGGCCGACATCCTGCAGCACCTGGCGGCGCTGCCGGAGGCGCAGCGCGCCAGCAAGCACGCCTGGCTGCTGGAGCACGAGCGCGTCCTCGCCCAGGAGGCCACCGCGGCCAATGGCGCGCCGGCGCTGCTGCGCACCCTGCATGCGGCCGATTGCCGGCTGGCGGTGCTCACCCGCAATGCGCGCGAGCTGGCGCAGTTGACGCTGGAAGAGATCGAGGTCGACGACCTGTTCGAGGAGGTGACCATCCTCGGCCGCGACGAGGCCCCGCCCAAGCCGCATCCCGGCGGCCTGCTGCAGCTGGCCGAACACTGGGGCGTGCCGCCGCAGGCGCTGGCGATGGTGGGCGACCACGCCTACGACCTGCAGTGCGGGCGCCACGCCGGCGCCACCACCGTGCTGCTGCATCCGGACAATCCCTGGCCGGCGCTGGCCGACCTGCATTTCGCCGATTGCGCCGCGCTGCTGGCGTGGTGGCAGGACCACGCCGGGCCGCCGCCGCACTGACCGTTGCTCCGCGGCGGCTGCGCGCCGCCGCGCATCCACCCGATTCTCCCGTCCCACGCAGCGGCGGCGGGCGGCCGCGTGCGCGCTCCCGCCGCGCGTTGCGCCGTGCGCATCCGCGTGGGCCGGCGCCGCGTGCGCGCCGATGGCACAGGCGGTGCCACGCGCGCGCATGCCGGCACTGCGCCAATCGCGATGCAAGGGCATGGCACAAAGTGTCACGTTCTCGAGACGTCTTCGATCGCGATGCGTGCAGTGCTGGGACGACCACCGACGTTGTGATCCGCCCGTCAAGGGATGTTGCATCGCAGCGGCGCGATGGCATGGACGTTGCTCGTAGACACCCACGCTTCAGGTTCCGTGGCACACGCCCACCAGGTGCAGCTGTCGCGGCTCTTCAACGAGGGGAGTAGAACGATGCACAGTCATTCACGTCGTACCCAGGCTTGTACATTGCTCGCACTGGCCACTGCGTTGGCGCTGGCGGGCTGCAAGAAGCAGGAAGAGGCCGCGGCGCCGGCCGCGCCGGCCGCCGCGCAGCAACCGCCGGCCGCCGCGCCGGCCGCGGTCGCCGATACCGACAGCGAGTTCGCCAGCAATGCCGCCAACCCCGACAACTGGGGCGGCGTCGGCCGCGATTTCGGCCTGACCCGGCACAGCCCGCTGGCCGAGATCAACCGCGACAACGTCAAGAATCTGAAGATGTCGTGGGAGATGAAGACCGACGCCACCCGCGGCCACGAAGGCCAGCCGCTGGTGGTGGGCAGCACCATGTACATGGTCAGCGCCTATCCGAACAACGTGTTCGCGATCGACCTGTCGCAGGAAGACAACGGCAAGGTGCTGTGGAAGTACACCCCGCAGCAGGACGAGCGCGCGGTGGCGGTGGCCTGCTGCGACACGGTCAACCGCGGCGCCTCCTACGCCGACGGCAAGGTGGTGTTCGGCAGCCTCAGCGGCGACGTGATCGCGCTCGATGCCAAGACCGGCAAGGAGGTGTGGAAGCAGAAGCTCGCCTATCCGGAGAAGGGCGAGACCATCACCATGGCCCCGATCATCGCCGACGGCAAGGTCGTGGCCGGCATCAGCGGCAACGAGTTCGGCGTGCGCGGCCGCGTCGCCGCGTATGCGCTGGCCGACGGCAAGCAGGCCTGGTCCTGCGAAGCCACCGGCACCGACAAGGACATCTGCCTGGGCCCGGACTTCAACAAGGCCAATCCGCAGCATGGCCAGCTCGGCGACCTCGGCCAGAAGACCTATCCCGACGAAGGCTGGAAGCGCGGCGGCGGCGCGGCATGGGGCTGGTACAGCTACGACCCGAAACTCAAGCTGGTCTACTACGGCACCGGCAATCCCGGCCTGTGGAGCCCGTCGTACCGCTGCGGCAAGACCACGCAGAAGGAGTGCGACACCGGCGAGTACGACAACAAGTGGTCGATGACCCTGTTCGCGCGCAAGATCGACACCGGCGAAGCGGTGTGGGGCTACCAGAAGACGCCGTTCGACCAGTGGGATTACGACGGCATCAACGAGCCGATCCTGGTCGACCTGACCATCGACGGCAAGCAGGTGCCCTCGGTGGTGCAGTTCGATCGCAACGGCTTCGCCTATGTGCTCGACCGCCGCGATGGCACGCTGCTGCGCGCCAACAAGTTCGTGCCGGCCAACTGGGCCGAGCGCATCGACATGAAGACCGGGCGCCCGGTCAAGGTCGCGGCGCATTCGCCGCTGGAGCGCGGCCGCAAGGTCGAGGCGTTCCCCTCGGCGATGGGCGGCAAGGACCAGCAGCCGTGCTCGGTGGATCCGGCCAACGCGGCGGTGTTCTTCTGCGGCACCAACAACTGGCACATGGAGCTGGACCCGCAGGAGCGCGGCAACACCATGATGGGCCTGCCGTACGTGTTCGCCAACGTGCTGATGAAGCCGAACGAGCCCGGCGCGCTGGGCATCGTCAAGGCATTCGACGTGGTCGAGGGCAAATCCAAGTGGGAGATCAAGGAGAAGTTCCCGGTGTGGAGTGGCACCCTGGTCACCGATGGCGGGCTGGTGTTCTACGGCACGCTGGACGGCTGGTTCCGCGCCGTGGACAAGGACACCGGCAAGAAGCTGTGGGAGACCAAGTTGCCCTCGGGCATCATCGGCAACCCGATCGCCTACAAGGCCAACGGCCACCAGTACGTGGCGGTGTTCTCGGGCATCGGCGGCTGGATCGGCCTGCCGGTCGCCGCCGGCCTGGATCCGGGCGATCCGTACGGCGCGCTGGGGGCCGCCGGCCTGGCCTTCAGCAACGGCTTCGACAAGATCCCATTGGGCGGCATGGTGCACACCTTCCGCATCGACGGCGCCGGCAAGACCGTCACCCCCACCACGACCGCCACCGCGGCCGCGGGCGGCGGCAGCGCGGCGGTCGCCGCCAAGACGGTGCGATGAGCCGGCGGCGCCGCGTCCAGGAGGCGAGCGGGGGCCGCATGGCGCCCGCTGCGTGGCGCCTGCCTGCGGGCGCGCGCGCCGTGTTGCTGTGGTGCAGCCTCGGACTCGTCGCCGCAGGCTGCACGCGCGAGCCGTCGTCCGCGACGGCTCGCGCTCCTGCGGCCCCGCCCGCTGCCGCGGCGCCGGCTTCCGCTGCGCCCGCCACGACGCTGCCGGCCGATGCGCCGGTACTGCGGGTCTGCGCCGATCCCGGCAACATGCCGTTGTCCGATCGCGCAGGCGAGGGGTTCCAGAACAAGATCGCCCAGGTGGTGGCCGCGGAGATGGGCCGGCGCCTGCAGTACGAGTGGCGCAGCTACTACCAGCGCGGCCTGGCGCGCAGCACGATCAACGCCGGGCGTTGCGACGTGCTGATGGACATGAACAGCGATTTCGAGATGGGCCTGCCCACGCGCCCGCTGTATCGCTCCACCTATGTGCTGGTCACCCGCAAGGGCCTGGAGCTGCGGCCGGCTTCGCTCGACGATCCGGCGTTGAAAAAACTCAAGGTCGGCGTGTTCCAGAGTTCGCCGGCGCGGCAGGCGCTGTTCGACCATCGCGTGCAGGGCGAGGTGCAGTACCTGTTCTACGACTCGGCCAGCGCGCCGCAGGAGCATCCCGGCAAGCTCGCCGAGCAGGTCGCCGCCGGCAAGCTCGATGCCGCCGAATCCTGGGGGCCGGTGGCCGGCTACTACGCCGCGCGCGGCGGCCTCGGCGTGGTGCCGTTGAACGTCATCGACAACGAGGTGCTGGAGTATTCGATGGCATGGGCGGTGTCGCGCAAGAACGCGGCACTGCGCGATGCGCTGAACGCGGCGATGCAGCGCAGCGCTGGCAAGATCGGCGCGATCCTGCGCGACTACCACGTGCCGCTGGTGGCCTGCGCCGATTGCATCGTCGCCGGCGACCTGCGCTCGCACGGCCCCTATCCGGCGCCTGCCGATCAGGACGACACGCCGAGCGCGCAGGCCTCCTCGGACATGCTGGCGCAACTGCAGCTGCGCATCGCCGGTGGCGCCGATCCCAACGAGGAACTGGCGCATGCGCTCGACGCCGGCGATGGCGTGCGCGTGGCCTGGCTGCTGCGTCACGGCGCCAGCGCCGACCAGCCCAACCGGCTCGGCGAGCCGCCGCTGCAGCAGGCGATCCGCAACCAGGCGCCGCTGCTGGTCGGCGAACTGCTGGCCGCCGGTGCCCAGGTCGAACGCCGCGACAGCAATGGCTGGACGCCGTTGATGAAGGCGGCCTGGTCCAACGACGGCAAGAGCGTCGCGCAGTTGCTGGCGCATCGCGCCAAGGTCGAGGCCGTGTCCACCGACGGCTGGACGCCGCTGGACCTGGCGATCTCCTACGCCGACGCCGACGTGGTGCAGGCGTTGCTCGACGCCGGCGCCAGCGTGCGCCGCGCCAACCCGGCCGGCTTTACGCCGGTGATGTTCGCGGTGGCGCGCAACGATCCGGCGATCCTCGACCTGCTGCTCGAGCGCGGCGCCGAGGCCGACCGTGCGAACCGCGCCGGCGTCACCCCGTTGATGCTTGCTGCCGCCGCCGGGCGCGAGGACAGCGCCCGGCGCCTGCTCGCCGCCGGTGCCAGCGCCGATGCGCGCGACGCCGACGGCAAGACCCCGGCGGTGCTGGCCCAGCAACGCGGCAATGCCGAACTCGCCCACCTGCTGACGGAGGCCCAGCACCGCCGCACGCAATGACCACTTCCTGCCGTCCCGCACACGCCGCTCGCGCGGCCTGTTCTTCCCATCGTGCACTCCGCAAAGGTGCTGTCCCCATGCGTCCTGCCTCCATCCGTCGTCGCACCGCCTCCCTGCTGTTCCCCGTGTTCCTGTTCGCTTTGCTCCTGTTGTTGGCCGCCTGCGGCAAGCAGGAGACGCCACCAGCGCCGGCGGCCACCCCCGCACCGGCCGCCCCTGCCGCGGCGCCCGCGTCTGCGCCTGCCTCCGCCCCGACGGCGGCCGCGCCCGCTGCACCCGCTGCCGCCGCACCGGCACCGGCACCGGCTGCGGCGGTGACGCCGATTCCGAAGGGACCGCCGGTCAAGGTCACTCCGGAACTGGTCGCCGAGGGCAAGGCGATCTTCAACTCCGCCGGCTGCACCGCCTGCCACGGCGGCACCGGTGGCGGCGGCATGTGCCCGCCGCTGACCAACGACATCTGGGTGTACGGCAACGACGACGACACCTTGCGCGCGCTGATCACCGAAGGCACCGCCGGGATGGCCGCGCACGGCAAGACCCGGATCGGCCACGAGAAGGTGGTGGGGCAGATGCCGCCGTTCGGGCCGGTGCTCAAGCCGGGCGATACCGAGAAGCTGCTGGCCTTCATCCACTCCATCAACAAGACCGCGGGCGCCACGCAATGAGGAACGGGTTGCGCCTGTCCGCCGTCGTCGCGCTGTCGCTGTTCGCCGCGGCCTGCCAGCGCACGCCTGCGCCGGCGGCCGGCACCGATGCCGCGGCGGCCGCACCGGCGCCTGCGGCCAGCGCGGCGGCGCTGGCCTACGTCCCGAACCAGCGCAGCGGCACTATTTCGGTGATCGACACCGGCAGCGACCGCGTGGTGCGCACGCTGTCGGCGCAGGGCCAGCTCGGCAAGCGCCTGCAGCAGGTGGTGCCGGGGCCGGCCGGGCATCTGTACGTCATCGACGCGCAGGGCCATCGCCTGCTGGAGCTGGATACCGTGCAGGACCGCGTGCTGCGCAGCGTCGACATCGGCGAGAACGCCGAAGGCGTCGCGGTGGCACCGGATGGTCACCAACTCGCGGTGTGCGTGGAAGGGCAGAACCAGGTGATGCTGATCGACCCGGCCAGCTTCGCGATCGGCGCGCACATCGCCACCCGCGGGCAGGCCCCGGAACACTGCGTCTACACCCCGGACGGTGCGTTGTTGCTGACCAGCAACGAAGGCTCCAACGACCTGGACGTGATCGACGTGCAGGCCGGTACGTCCACCGGCGTCATCGCCACCAGCGGGCATCCGCGCGGCATGGCGTTCGCGCCCGACGGCAAGACGGTCTACGTGGCGCAGGAGTCGGCCAACGTGGTCGACGTGATCGATCTGGCGGCGCGCAAGCGCGTGGCCAGCCTTCCGGCCGGGCAGCGCACCGCCGGCATCGCCATCGCCCGCGACGGCAGCCGCGTGTACGCGTCCAACGGTGCCGGCACGGTCAGCGTGATCGACACCGCCGCGCGGCGCACGCTGGCCGAGATCCCGGTCGGGCAGCGGCCGTGGAATCCGGCGCTGAGCGCGGATGGCAAGACGCTGTACGTGGCCAACGGCCGGTCCAACAGTGTCAGCGTCATCGACACGGCGGCGATGAAGGAGATCAAGCAGATCGCGGTGGGCGAGACGCCATGGGGTGTGGTCGTGGCGCAATGAGGTGAGGCCAGCGGCGCCAGCGGGCGCCGCGACGGGGAGGCGGGGAGAGCCGGAATGAAGACGCGAGCCGCGGTCGCCTGGGCGGCGAACCAGCCGCTGGCCATCGAGGAGGTGGATCTGCAGCCGCCCAAGGCCGGCGAAGTGCTGGTGCGCATGGTCGCCAGCGGCATCTGCCACAGCGACGAGATCGCCCTGTCCGGCGCCGATGCCGAGGCGGCGTTCCCGGTGATCCTGGGCCAGGAAGGCGCCGGCGTGGTCGAGGAGGTCGGCATCGGCGTGACCAGCGTGCGCCCGGGCGATCACGTGATCCCGCTGTACATGCCCGAGTGCGGCGTGTGCAAGTATTGCCGTTCCAACCGCACCAACCTGTGCCAGGCGATCCGCAGCAGCCAGGACCGCGGGCTGATGCCCGACGGCAGCAGCCGCTTCTCGCTGCACGGGCGTCCGCTGCTGCACTACATGGGCACCAGCACCTTCGCCGAATACACGGTGCTGCCGGAGATCGCGGTGGCCAGGATCCATCCGTCGGCACCGCTGGACAAGGCCTGCCTGCTCGGCTGCACGGTCACCACCGGCATCGGCGCGGTGCTCAACACCGCGCGGGTGCGGCCGGGCGAGAACGTGGCGGTGTTCGGGCTGGGCGGGATCGGCCTGTCGGTGGTGCAGGGCGCGGTGATGGCGCGCGCCGAACGCATCATCGTGGTCGACATCAACCGCGACAAGTTCCCGCTGGCGCGCGCGCTGGGCGCCACCGACTGCCTGGACCCGAAGGATTTCGGCGCGCCGGTGCAGCAGGTCATCGTCGACCTCACCGATGGCGGCGCCGACCACAGCTTCGCCTGCGTCGGCGACGTGCGCGCGATGCGCGCGGCGCTGGAGTGCTGCCACAAGGGCTGGGGCGAAAGCATCATCCTCGGCGTGGCGCCGAGCGCGCAGGAGATCAGCACGCGGCCGCTGCAACTGGTCACCGGGCGCGCCTGGCGCGGCAGCGCGTTCGGCGGGGTCAAGGGGCGCAGCGAATTGCCGGCCTATGCCGAGCGCTACCTGGCCGGCGAGATCCGCATCGACGAACTCATCAGCGAAACCCTGCCGCTGGACCACATCAATCGCGGCTTCGAAACGCTGCGCGCAGGCCGTGGCATCAAATCGATCGTCCTCTACTGAGCCTCAAGGAACCGGCATGACCCTGACTCCAGGATGCAGCACCCCGCCGGCGAGCCTGCTCGCGCTGGCCGTCGCCACCACCATCGGCGTGCTCGCCGCACCGGCGCGCGCGCAGACCACGGTCAACGCCGACGATGCGCAGATCACCGCGCTGGACCGGGTCGAGGTCACCGCCACGCCGATTCCCGGCACGCTGATCGATGCCGACCTGCTGCCGTACACCGTGCAGACCGCCAATGCCGACGACATCGCGCGCAGCCAGGCCGGCAACCTCACCGACTTCCTGCTGCGCGAGATGAACGGCGTGGACACCAACGAGGTGCAGGGCAGTCCGTTCCAGACCGATCTGACCTTCCGCGGCTTCCGCGCCTCGGCGCTGCCCGGCGCCTCGCAGGGCGTGTCGGTGTACCTGGACGGCGTGCGCATGAACGAGCCGTTCGCCGACATCGTCAGTTGGGACATGATGCCGGAGGCGGCGATCCGCAGCGTGGCGCTGATGCCGGGATCCAACCCGCTGTTCGGTCCCAACACGCTGGGCGGCGCGTTGGCCTTCACCACCCAGTCCGGCCTGACCGCGCCGGGCCTGCGCGCCGACCTGTCGGTGGGCAGCGGCGCGCGCAAGCGCCTGGACGCGTCCTACGGCTACGCCGGCCGCGACGGCCTGCATGCCTTCGTCGCGGCCACCGGCTTCGACGAGAACGGCTGGCGCGACGCCTCCGCCGGCCGCCTGGGCACCGTGTTCGGCAAGCTCGGGCGGCAGGGCGAGCGCACCGACTGGGACGTGTCGCTGCTGCACGGGCGCAGCCGGCTGGTCGGCAACGGCCTGCTGCCCAGCCATCGCTACTCCGACGAGGGCATCGAACCTGGTTTGTATGAAGCCGACCGTGCCGCGGTCTACACCTCGCCGGACCTGACCCGCAACCGCAACACCTTGCTGACCGGCCAGTTCGACCATCGCTTCGACGAACGCACCGCGCTCCATGTGCTGGCCTACTACCGGCAGGGGCGCCGCGACACCGTCAATGGCGACATCAACGACGACTACGAAGACTTCGTCGACGGCTGCGCCGACGGCTACGCTGCCGATGGCACGCCGCTGGATGCGGGTTGCACGGTCGCGCGTGCCGATGCCGACGCGCTGCACAACGGCGTGCTCAACACCACGCAGATGCGCCAGCATGCCGAGGGCGTGGCGCTGAATCTCAGCCGCCAGGCCGGCGCGCATGCGCTGAGCATCGGCGCCACCTACGACCGCAACCGCGTGCGCTACCGCCAGTACGCTCAGGACGCGTTCGTGCAGGACGACCGCTCGGTGGTCGCCGATCCCGACGAGGACCGCGCGTTCTTCTCCGGCGTCGACGGCCGCAGCAGCACCCTGGGCCTGTTCGCCGCCGATACCTGGGAGTTGAGCGAGGCCACCCATGTCAGCGGCGCGCTGCGCTGGAACCGCGTCGCCGTCGCCAACACCCTGTCCACCGCCGACGACGGCGTGTTGCCGCGCGAGCGCTTCGTGTTCGCCAAGGCCAACCCCTCGCTGGGCATCACCCAGCGCCTGGGCGGCGGCGTCACCGCGTTCGCCTCGGCCTCGCAGAACAGCCGCGCGCCGACCGCGATCGAACTCGGCTGCGCCGACCCGGAGCAGCCGTGCCGGTTGCCGACCGGGCTGCAGGCCGATCCGCGCCTGGAGCAGATCGTCTCGCGCACCTACGAACTCGGCCTGCGCTGGAACCCGTCGCCGGCGCAGGCGCTGAACGCCTCGCTGTACCGCGCCGACAACCGCGACGACATCCTGTTCCTGCGCGCGCCCAATACCCAGCAGGGCTATTTCGACAACGTCGGCCGCACCCGCTACCAGGGCGCCGACCTCAGCTATCGCGGCAGCCACGGCGCGCTGCGCTGGTTCGCCGGCTACAGCTACCTGGACGCCACCTACCGCAGCGTCGGCGAACTGCTCTCGGGCGAACGCACCGTGGCGCTGCGCCCGGGCACGCGCATCGCCGGGCTGCCGCGCAACACGCTGAAGCTGGGCGTGGAATGGCAGGCGCTGGTGCAGCTGGCGCTGGGCGCGGACCTGCGCGCGGTGTCGCGGCGCGTGGCCAGCGGCAACGAGGACGGGCTGGTCGAGGATCCCGAGGACGGCGAGGCGCCCGCGCGCCATGACCTGTCCACTGGCGGCTACGCCTTGCTCGACCTGCACGGCACCTGGGAACTCGCCGACGGGCTGTCGCTGTACCTGCGGATCAACAACGTGTTCGATCGCCGCTACGCGACGTATGCGGCGATCGCCGAGGACCTGTTCCCGGGCGGCGCCCTGGCGCGCCCACAGGACGCCGCGGTGGAGGACGGCCCCTCGCGCTTCGTCGCGCCTGGCGCCCCGCGGCAATATCAGGTCGGCCTGCGCTGGCGTTTCTAGCGGGCGTTGCGCGGTTGGCGTGGGCGCTGATCTCTTGCGCGCGGTTTCCTTCGCTCTCGTGGCGGAAGCCGCCGCCTGGCCGGCGACCGTCGCGGCTGAAGCCGCTCCTACAGGAAATGCGACGCCGGCAACCAGCATGCTCCCAGGTAGGAGCGGCTTCAGCCGCGACCTCGGAGCCGGAAACTATCTGGCTTCGACAGCAGTCGGGACTGAAGTCCCTCCCACAGGGTGTGTCGCCTAATCGGCTTGCCTGCTGTTGTCGTAGGAGCGGCTTCAGCCGCGACCGCCAGGCCGAAAAGCTTCTGGCTTCGACAACAGCCGGGACTGAAGTTTCCGCCACAGGTTGTGCGGTCTCACCGACTCGCCGGCTGGTGTGGGAGCGACTTCAGCCGCGACATCGAAGCCAGACATCCTCCAGCCGCCTCAGCGGTCGGGACGCGAATACCGGCAGCACTCACGTCGCTACCGAATGGCAGGTCGCGACAGACGAGCCTGCATTCGCGACGCTCAGTAAGGTCCGCAAGGGTGCGACACCGCCTCGACTCACACCGTCGCCAACCCATGCTTGCGCAACTTGCGATACAGGGTGTTGCGGCTGATGCCCAGCGCATCGGCGGTGCGGCTGACGTTCCAGCGGTGGCGCTCGAGTTGCTGCTGCAGCACGCTGCGCTCGGCGCTGTCCAGGGCGACGCGGCCGGGCACGCCGTCGGCGGCGTGCGCATCGTCGCCGAGCAGGCACGGCCCGCTGTCGGCGTCGACGATCTCCTGCGGCAGGTTGGGGATGCGGATGACGCCGTCGGCGCACAGCACGGCGGCGGTGCGCAGCACGTTGCGCAGCTGCCGCAGGTTGCCGGGCCAGGCATAGCTGAGCAGCTTGTGCAGGGCGTCCTCGCTGATGCGCACCGGTTGCTCGCCGCTCTCCTCGCGCAACAGGGTGCGGATCAGTTCGGCCTTGTCGCTGCGCTCGCGCAGTGGCGGCAGGTGCAGCACCACGCCGTTGAGCCGGTAGTACAAATCCTCGCGGAAGCCACCGGTGCCGACCATCTGCGCCAGGTCGCGGTGGCTGGCGCTGATCACGTGCAGTTCCAGCGGCATTGCGCGGTCGCTGCCCAGCGGCGTCACGCTCTGTTCCTCCAGCACGCGCAGCAGGCGCGTCTGCAAGGGCAGCGGCATGTCGCCGATCTCGTCCAGGAACAAGGTGCCGCCGCTGGCCTGCAGCAGCTTGCCGTGGCGTCCTTCGCGCGCGGCATCGGTGAAGGCGCCGCGCGCGTAGCCGAACAGTTCGCTCTCGATCAGCGCTTCGGGAATCGCCGCGCAGTTCACCGCCACGAACGGCCGGTCGGCCCAGGGCGAGCCGCGGTGCACCGCCTTGGCGAATTCCTCCTTGCCGGTGCCGGTGGCGCCGCACAGCAGGATCGACACGCGGTGCTTGGCCAGCTTCAGCGCATTGTCCAGGTTGTGCAGCATGCGCGGATCGGAACCGACATGGTCGTTGGCGCGGCTGGCCTGGCTGTCCTCGCCGGCGGCGCGGGCGCGGCCCGCGGTGTTGCGCGCGCGCGGCGGCTGCGCCAGGGCGAAGAAGCGGCGGCCGTGGCAGGCGCAGCGGATCGACCACAGGGTGCTGGCGTCGTTGCGTGCGCGCTGCTCCAGCGTATCGAAATCCAGCTGCATCACCTGGGCGATGTCGCGCCCGACCAGCGCGGTGCGATCGGGCTTGCCCAGCTGTTCCAGCGTCGCCTCGTTGACCGCGAGCACGCGGCCGTCGCCGCCGACCGCGATCAGCGCCTCGTGCAGCAGCCCGGCGAACTCCGGGCGGCTGTGGAAGCGCAGGATCCACGCATGCCGGTACTGCTCCAGGAAGTAGGCGCGGGCGATCTGCGCCGCCGACATGCGCACCAGCGCGCCGGTATGGCATTGCACCAGCTTGGTGTCACGCGCGTCGGGCGTGGAGGCATCCAGCACCGCCAGCAGGTGGCCTTGCGGATCCAGGATCGGCGCGCCGCTGCACGACAGCGGCAGGTGCCGTTCCAGGTAATGCTCGCCCCGGTGCACGCTCAGCGCGCTGCACTCCACCGCACAGGTGCCGATGCCGTTGGTGCCCTGGTAGCGTTCGGCCCAGCTGGCGCCGCAAAACAGCCCGGTCTCGCGGAACGCGCGCAGCAGCGCCGGATCCTGCACGCTGTGCAGCACGGTGGCCTCGGTATCGGCGAACACCACCGCGTAGCTGCCGCCGGCGATCTGCTCGTAGAGATTCTCCATCTCCACCTTGGCGATGCGCAGCAGCGCTTCCAGCCGCTGCTGGCGCTCGCGCAGCTGGCCATTGTCGTGGACCATCGGCGAGGGATGGGTGTCCGGGTCCAGGCCGTAGTCGTCGAGGCAGCGCCGCCAGGAGCGCGCCAGGGCAGGCGGCAACGGATCGATCTGGCGGAACCGGCGCATCCGCGCCAGCAAGGCGGACTCGGCCTCGGCGGCCGATGGCGCCGAGGCCGCGGCCTGCGGGAGGTTGGCTACAGTCAACTCCGACACGTGGCGCCCCTCGATCCGACCCCGGATCAGGCCGCCAGTGACGCACAATCGGGTGCCGCGCTCAAACCGCAGTGCAGCAAAAGCGGGGATTGGGGGATTGGGATTGGGGATTGGTCAGAGCGGCTACCTGGTGCCGATCCTGTTCCGCTCTGCGGCCAGAACGAAAAAACCGCGCGGTCGCGGTTCTTCGTGGCTTCAAGACGCGGATTGCGCTTTGGCGAATCCCCAATCCCGATTCCCGGCTTTTCAGCAGCCGAATGGCTGATCATCCCAGCCTTACAACGCGTAGCCGAACTGCTGCTTGAACTGGTCGTTGAACTCGTCGAAGTCGAAGCGCTGGTTCTGCGTGCCCGGGTGCTCGACCTTCAGGGCGCCCATCAGGTTGCCCATGCGGCCGATGGTCAGCCAGTCGCAGCCGCGCTGGATGCCGAAGATCAGGCCGGCGCGGAAGGCGTCGCCGCAGCCGGTGGGGTCGACCACGCGGCGCTCGTGCGCCGGCGGGATGTCGTAGGTCTTCTCGGGAGTGTGCACCAGCGCGCCCTTCGGGCCCTGGGTGGTGATGTAGGCCTGCACGCGCGAGACGATGTCCTTCTCGTCCCAGCCGGTGCGCTCCTGCAGCAGGTTGGATTCGTAGTCGTTGACCACCACGTAGTCGGCCTGCTCGATGAACTGGCGCAGTTCCGGGCCGTTGAACAGCGGCATGGCCTGGCCGGGGTCGAAGATGAACGGCACGCCGCCGGCGCTGAATTCCTCGGCGTTCTGGATCATGCCCTCGCGCCCGTCCGGGCCGACCAGGCCCAGGGTCACGCCCGGCACGTCCTTCACGTGGTTCTCGTAGCTGCGCATCATCGCCCCGGGGTGGAAGGCGGTGATCTGGTTGTTGTCGTGGTCGGTGGTGATGAACGCCTGCGGGGTGAACAGTTCCTCGATCACCTTGACCCGCGACAGGTCGATGCCCAGTGCCTGGAAATGCTCGCGGTACGGGCCGAAGTCCTGGCCCACGGTGCCCATCGGGATCGGGTGGCCGCCCAGCAGGTGCAGGTTGTAGGCGATGTTGCCGGCGCAGCCGCCGAATTCGCGGCGCATCCGCGGCACCAGGAACGACACGTTCAGGATGTGCACCTTGTCCGGCAGGATGTGGTTCTTGAACTGGTCCGGGAACACCATGATGGTGTCGTAAGCGAGAGAACCACAGATCAGTGCAGACATCGGGCAGGCCTTGGCGGAGGGATGAGCCCGCATTCAGGCGGGCGAGGGGCGGGGTCGCCGCGGCGCAAAGGGTAACGGCTGCGGCCCGGCAGGGCCAGAACCACGATCCGCGGCGGTCCCGGCAATGCCGCGCAACGCGCGGTTTTAGCGAGAATTTTCCTTGCCCGCACCCAGGCGGATTGCTAGGCTAGCGGACTTCGTTTTCTGCCCATTTTTTCGCCATTCTGGCGACGGCGCGCGCCCCAGGACCCAATCCCCCGATGTTCAAGAAACTCCGCGGCATGTTCTCCAACGACCTGTCCATCGATCTGGGCACGGCCAACACCCTCATCTACGTGCGTGGCCAGGGCATCGTGCTGAACGAACCGTCGGTGGTGGCGGTGCGCCAGGACCGGGCGATCGGCGGCACCCGCTCGGTGGCCGCGGTGGGCGCGGAGGCCAAGCAGATGCTCGGCCGCACGCCGGGCCACATCACCACCATCCGCCCGATGAAGGACGGCGTCATCGCCGACTTCACCTACACCGAGGCGATGCTGAAGCATTTCATCAAGAAGGTGCACAAGTCGCGCTTCCTGCGCCCCAGCCCGCGCGTGCTGGTGTGCGTGCCGGCCGGTTCCACCCAGGTGGAGCGCCGCGCGATCAAGGAATCGGCCGAGGAGGCCGGCGCCCGCGACGTGTACCTGATCGAGGAACCGATGGCCGCGGCGATCGGCGCCGGCATGCCGGTGACCGAGGCGCGCGGCTCGATGGTCATCGACATCGGCGGCGGCACCACCGAGGTGGCGGTCATTTCGCTGAACGGCATCGTCTATTCGCAGTCGGTGCGCATCGGCGGTGACCGCTTCGACGAGTCGATCACCAACTACGTGCGCCGCAACCACGGCATGCTGATCGGCGAGGCCACGGCCGAGCGGATCAAGCTGGAGATCGGCTGCGCCTACCCGCAGGCGGTGGTGCAGGAGATGGAGATTTCCGGCCGCAACCTCGCCGAGGGCGTGCCGAAGATGATCAAGATCAACTCCAACGAAGTGCTGGAAGCGCTGCACGAGCCGCTGTCGGGCATCGTCTCGGCGGTCAAGCTGGCGCTGGAGCAGACCCCGCCGGAACTGTGCGCCGACGTCGCCGAGCGCGGCATCGTGCTGACCGGCGGCGGCGCGCTGCTGCGCGACCTGGACCGGCTGATCTCCGAGGAAACCGGCCTGCACGTGCAGGTCGCCGACGATCCGCTGACCTGCGTGGCCCGCGGCGGCGGCCGTGCGCTGGAGCTGGTGGACATGCACGGCAACGAGTTCTTCGCGCCGGAGTGAATGTGAGGCCGGGAATGGGCAGTGGGGAATGGGGAATAGAATGGCCCCTCCGACGCTGCCCTGCCGGCGCCGTCTCCACTCGCCTGCCTGCGCCCCGGCCCGATCGCGCCGGGAGCGCGCCATTGCGTTCCGATTCTCCACTCCCGATTCCCCATTCCCGGCTCTAACCGTGCCTCCTTACGCCGGTCCTCCCGTCACCGCCCGCCCCGGCGAATCCGCCAGCACGCCGCGCCTGCTGGTCTACCTGGCGCTGGCGCTGGTGCTGATCGTGCTCGATGCGCAGGCCGACTGGCTGGCTCGCCTGCGTAGCCAGGCCACGGTGCTGGTGCAGCCGATCTGGGCGCTGGCCGGCCTGCCCGGGCGGCTGGGCACCCAGGTGCAGGAGAACGCGGCCAGTCACGCGCAGTTGGTCAAGGAAAACCGCGCGTTGCGCAACGAACTGCTGATCGCCAAGGCGCGCCTGACCCGGCTGCAGACCGCGGCGCTGGACAACGCGCAGCTGCGCGAACTGCTGGGCGTGGCCGAGCGCCGCGGCCTGGACGTGCAGTTGGCGCCGATCCTGGACATCGACCTGGACCCGACCCGGCAGCGGCTGGTGCTCGACGCCGGCAGCCGCGACGGCGTGCACGTCGGCCAGGCGGTGATCGACGCCGGCGGCCTGATGGGCCAGGTGATCGCGGTGACCCCGCTGCATTCCACCGTGCTGCTGCTGACCGATCCCGACCATGCGGTGCCGGTGACGGTGGCGCGCAACGGCGTGCGCCTGATCGTCTATGGCCGCGGCGGCAGCCTGGAGCTGCGCGACATCCCGCTCAGCGCCGGGGTCGAGGTGGGCGACGAGATCGTCACCTCCGGCCTGGGCGGCCGCTTCCCGGCCGGCTTCCCGGTCGGCACCATCTCCGCCTTGCGCCCGGACGACACCCATGCCTTCCTGGTCGGCGAACTGAAGCCGGCGGCGAAGCTGGACCGCGGGCGGGATGTGTTGTTGCTGCGGCCTTCGGCCGCGGCAACGGGATTGGGGATTGGGGATTCGGGATTGGTGAAAAGCCGGGCCAACAGCGCCGACGCCTCCTCGGCGGCGGCCCAGCCGCCGGCTGCCTCCGCGACCCCGGGTATCCAGGCCACCGCTCCAGCGGCTACGCCGGGAGCACGCAAGACCGAATCGATGACTCACGCCACCAACGGCAGCGGTACCTCCGCCACGCCCAAACGGGCGACCGCTTCCCCAATCCCCAATCCCCAATCCCCAATCCCGGCTCCAAAGGAGCCCACCCGATGAGCCGCCTGCGCAGCAAAGGCTGGGTGCTTCCGGTCAGCGTGATCGTGGCGCTGTTGCTGGGGTTGATGCCGTTGCCGCTGGTGGTGCAGCCGCTGCGGCCGTACTGGCTGGCGCTGGTGGTGGCGTACTGGGTGATCGAGACGCCGGACAAGGTCGGGCTGGGCTTCGCCTTCGCGGTCGGGGTGCTGGCCGATCTGCTGTACGGCGGGGTGCTGGGCGAGCAGGCGCTGCGGCTGGTGATTCTGAGCTTCATCCTGCAGCGCTTCCGCGCGCGCATCCGCTTCTTCCCGATGTCGCAGCAGGCGCTGGCGATCGGCGGCCTGCTGGTCAACGACCGCATCGTCGCCGCGGCGGTGCATCTGGCGGTTGGCGAGCCGACGCTGCCGTGGAACTACTGGTGGGCGCCGCTGCTGGGCATGGCGCTGTGGCCGCCGCTGTTCGTGCTGCTGGACGCGCTGCGGCTGGGCCGGCGGAGCAAGTAGCATGGCCCTGCATCCGCGCCGCGCGCAGAAGAACCCGCACGCCGAGGCCGAGCAGTTCCGGCGGCGCGCGGCGCTGGGCTTCCTTGGCGTGCTGGTGGCGTTGCTGGGCCTGGGCGGCTGGTACTTCAAGCTGCAGGTGCTGGACCACGACGTCTACGCCACCCGCTCCGACGCCAACCGCATCAAGCCGCGGCCGGTGGTGCCCGGGCGCGGCATGATCTACGACCGCAACGGCCGCCTGCTGGCCGAGAACGTCCCCGCGTTCCGGCTCGACGTGACCCCGGACAAGGTCGCCGACATGGACGCGCTGCTGGCCGAGCTGGGCAAGGTCATCGCGTTGTCGCCGGAAGACATCGAGCGCTTCCAGGCCGCGCGCAAGGCCAGCCGCAGCTTCCGCCCGATCACCCTGAAGCTGCGCGTCAGCGAGGAAGAGCGGGCGCGCTTCGCGGTGGACCGCTGGCGCTTCCCGGGCGTGGAGCTGGAGCCCTACCTGACCCGGCACTATCCCTACGGCGACCTGTTCGCGCACGTCATCGGCTACGTCGGCCGCATCGACGAGAAGGACCTGGAGGCGCTGGGCGAGGGCAACGCCGCGCTGACCCACATCGGCAAGTCCGGGCTGGAGCGCTATTACGAGGAGGAACTGCGCGGCAAGGTCGGCTACGAGCAGGTCGAGACCAACGTGCAGGGCCGCGCGATCCGCACCGTCGGCCGGGTGCCGGCGCAGTCCGGCGCCGACCTGCGCCTGTCCATCGACGCCGACCTACAGCGCGCCATGGTCGCCGCGTTCGGCGACTACCAGGGCTCGGCCATCGCCATCGATCCGCGCACCGGCGAGATCCTGGCCATGGTCAGCCTGCCGTCCTACGACCCCAACCTGTTCGTCAACGGCATCTCCCACGCCGATTTCCAGGCGCTCAACAGCGACCCGTCGCGGCCGCAGTTCAACCGCCTGGTGCTGGGCGGCGTGGCGCCCGGCTCCACCATCAAGCCGTTCATGGGCCTGGCCGGCCTGGACAGCGGCACCCGCCGCCCGGAGGACAAGATCCTCTCCACCGGCATGTTTTACCTGCCCGGGGTCAGCCGCGGCTGGGGCGACTCGCACCGCGGCGGCCACGGCTGGACCGACCTGCGCAAGTCCATCGCGCAGTCGGTGAACACCTACTACTACAAGCTGGCCATCGACATGGGCATCACCAAGGTCGACCAGTACATGACCCGCTACGGCTTCGGCGTGCCCACCGGCATCGACCTGGTCGGCGAGACCGGCGGCATCGTGCCGTCGCCGGCGTACAAGGCCAAGAGCCGCAAGGAAGCCTGGTACCCCGGCGACACGGTCAACATCGCCATCGGCCAGGGCGACTGGAAGGTGACGCCGCTGCAACTGGTGCGCGGGGTCGCCGGCATCGCCGATGGGCAGTTGCGCACGCCGCACCTGGTGATGGCCACGCGCCAGGCCTTCGACCAGCCTTGGGCGCCGGTGCAGCCGGGCACGAGCAAGCCGATCAGCGACAACCCCAGCAATCTGCAGGCGGTGCGCGAAGGCATGATGGACACCATGCGCCCGGGCGGCAGCGGCTATTCCATCACCGTCGGTGCGCCGTATCAGATGGCCGGCAAGACCGGCACCGCGCAGGTGGTCAGCCGCAAGGGCATCGCCGCGGTCGATCCGCGCAGCCTGCCGATGCACCTGCGCCACCGTTCGCTGTTCGAGGGTTTCGCGCCGGCCGAGCGGCCGACCATCGCCCTGGCGATCGCGGTGGAGGGCGGCGGCTACGGCGCCAGCACCGCCGCGCCGATCGCGCGCAAGATCTTCGATGCCTGGTTGCTCGGCCGGCTGCCGCCCGGGGTCGAGCCGCTGGACAGCCTGCGCGGCGCCACCGCGTTCGGCAGCCACCTGTACTACGCCGAGGATCCGGGCTCGCGCGGCGCCGCCGACGCGGTGGCGCTGGCCGCCGGCGAACCCCCGGTGCTGATCGGCCAGGCCGAGGTGGATGCCGCGGCGGTGCCGCTGCCGTCCGCGCCGCCACCGATCCCCGACGAGATTCCGGACGAGCGATGAAGGATTTCCTGCGCTGGCTGGTCGAGATCGGCGGCCGCTTCACCCGGACCCTGGACTGGCCGCTGTGCCTGGCGCTGGGTGCGCTGATGGCGATGGGGCTGGCGGTGCTCAAGAGCGCCGGCGGCATGCACCTGGTGATGGCGCAGGGCGCGCGTTTCGCGATCGGCGCGGCGGCGATGTGGAGCCTGTCGCGGGTGTCGGCGCTGCGCCTGCGCGCCTGGACCCCGCTGATCTACGCGCTGTCGATGCTGCCGCTGCTGGCGGTGTTCGTGCTCGGCACCGGCAAGTACGGGCGGCAGTGGCTGGACCTGAAGGTGTTCTACCTGCAGCCGGCCGAGTTGCTGAAGATCAGCATGCCGATGATGGTGGCCTGGTACCTGCACCGCATGCCGCTGCCGCCGCGCATCCCCACGGTGCTGGTCAGCGCGGTCATCATCGGCATTCCCACGGCCTTGATCATGCTGCAGCCGGACTTCGGCACCGGCGTGCTGATCGCCGCCAGCGGTGGCTTCGTGCTGCTGCTGGCCGGTTTGCCGTGGTGGTGGGTGGGCATCGCCGTCGGCGGCGTCGCCGCGGCCGCGCCGGTGGCCTGGCTGTGGCTGCTGCGGCCCTACCAGAAGGACCGCATCATGATGTTCCTCAACCCGGAGAACGATGCGCTCGGCGCCGGCTGGAACATCATCCAGTCCAAGATCGCGATCGGCTCCGGCGGCCTGCATGGCAAGGGCTGGGGCCTGGGCTCGCAGTCGCACCTGAACTTCATTCCCGAGCAGACCACCGACTTCGCCTTCTCCGTGCTCAGCGAGGAGTTCGGCTGGATCGGCGTGGCCACGGTGCTGACCCTGTACCTGATTGTGATCGGGCGTTGCCTGTGGATCGCCTCGCAGGCGCGGGATACCTTCTCGCGGCTGCTGGCCGGCGCCACCGGCCTGGCGTTCTTCGTCTACGTGCTGGTCAACGGCGGCATGATCTCCGGGCTGCTGCCGGTGGTCGGCGTGCCGATGCCCCTGATGAGCTACGGCGGTACTTCGGCGGTGTCGCTGCTGGCCGGGCTGGGCCTGGTGATGGCGGTGAAGGCGCACCGTCCGGTGCACGGTTACTGAGCCAGCGGTGCGGCGGCGGCGCGCGCTGGCTTAACCGCGCCCTCGAGGCAGGTTGCCGCATGATTGCGGCGCGTGTCGCGCTTGCGCACAATGCGCGCCGATGCCACGTGACGCGCGCCGCTCCCCCCGGCCCACACGCGTGCAGGAACTTCCGGGTAGGCAGGTGCGACCCCGCGCATCCATCCCAGCCCACATCGCCGAGGCACCCACGCAGCGCATCCGTCGATCCGGGCCCCGGCCCGTCCGTCCGCGTCGTCCGCCGCTCCCTCGCCGTTCCCGTGGTTGTCCCGATGCTCGGCGCTGGCCGAGATGGATGCGTGTCGATGAAATTCCTGCGCGTGTTGCTGTTGACGAGCGTGGTGCTGGGCCTGAGCGGCTACGCACTGCTGCGCTATTACTTTCCGCCGGGGGCGCTGCATGCCCGCGGCTATGGCCGCGCGACCCTGGTGCATCCGCAAGGCGCGCCGCAGGGCCTGGTGATCCTGCTGGCCAGCGGCAGCCCGGCGCAGCGGCAGGCCGCTGCGCAGCGCATCGCCTCCAGCGGCGCGCTGGTCGCGGTGGTCGACGGCCAGCGTTATCTCAAGCACCTGCGCCGTGGCGGCCACGGGTGCGACAAGGCCTGGCACGATGCCGAGCAGTTGAGCCGGCGGCTGCAGCGGCAGTTGCACGGCGACAACTACTACCTGCCGGTGCTGGCCGGCACCGGTACGGCTGCCACGCTGGCCGGGCGCATCGTCGGGGCCGCGCCCACCGCGACCCTGGGCGGCGCCATCGGCGTGGCGCCGGCGCCGACCGAGGTCTGCGCCGGCACTGCCGCCGCCACCCCGGCCCAGGGCTTCGTCGACACCGTGGCGGCGCCGGCCGACGGCAACGTGGATGCCGCGCTGACGGCACGGGTCGCCGCGCACCTGCATGCGCGCGGCCGCGGCGGCGCGTTGGACGACCTGCCGCTGACCGAACTGCCGTCGAACATCCCGGGCGCGCCGCTGGCCATCGTGCTGTCCGGCGACGGCGGCTGGCGCGACATCGACAAGGGCATGGCCGAGGCCTTGCAGCGCCGCGGCGTCGCCGTGGTCGGCTGGGACAGCCTGCGCTACTTCTGGCGGGCCAAGCCGCCGGCGCGGGCCAGCGCCGACCTGAGCCGGGTCATCGCCTATTACCAGCAGCGCTGGCGGCCGCAGAAGATCCTGCTGGTCGGCTATTCCTTCGGCGCCACCACGCTGCCGTTCATGGTCAACCGGCTGCCGCCGGCGCAGCGCGAGCAGGTCGGCTTGGTCGCATTGCTGGGCCTGGAGCACAAGGCCGATTTCCAGATCCGCGTGCGCGGCTGGCTCAATCTCGGCGACGCCGACGACGCGCTGCCGGTGCTGCCGGAACTGGCGCGCATCGCCCCGGCGCAATTGCTGTGCGTGTACGGCGACAAGGAAACCGACACACTCTGCCCGCAACTGCGCGCACGCGGCGCGGAGGTGGTGGTGTTGCACGGCGGTCACCATTTCGACCAACACCCGGCAGGGTTGGCGACGATCGTCGACGACCGCTGGCAACAGCTGTCCGCCGATGCGCAGCCCATCGCCGAATTGCGAGCGCCGCCGCACCCCGCGCCGGCCGCAGCGTCGCCCTCGGCCACGCCGCAGCCAGCGCAGGGCGCACTCCGGCAATGACCTCACCCATGCGCGCGGCGCTGCTGCTCGGCGGCCTGCTCGCCGCCGCTGCGTGCGGCAGTAGGGCGGCGACCGGCGATTCCCGCCGTGTCGTCGAACCGCGCCTGCCGTCGCTGTGCACCACGCTCGACGCTACGTTGCAGGCGCAGCAACGCCGCTTCGCCGACGCGCAGGAACGCAACCCGCCGGACACCGCGCGCATCCAGGCCGCGCTCGACCGCTGCGCCGACGGCGCGCACGGCATGGTGCTGCTGCGCGCCGGCCGCGGCACGGCCTTCCTCAGCGGGCCGTTGACGATGCGCAGCAACACCACGCTGGCGATCGACAGCGGCGTGACCCTGTTCGCCTCGCGCCAGCCCGCCGACTACCAGGTGCCCGGCCGCAGCGCCTGCGGCCAGGCGGCGACGCGCAGCGGTAGCTGCCGCGCGCTGATCACCCTGCAGGGGCGCGCCCTGGGCGTGATGGGCGTGCGCGACGCCGCCGGCCACCAGGGCAGCATCGACGGCCGCGGCGACCTGCCGATGCTCGGCGGCAGCGACAGCTGGTGGCAGTTCGCGCGCAGCGCCAAGGCCGCCGGCCTGACCCAGAACGCCCCCGACCTGATCCGCGCCCAGGACGTCGCCGATCTGCAGCTCTACCACCTCAACCTGCTCGACGCGCCGTACTTCCACCTGTTCGTGCACGGCGGCGACGGCGTCACCGTATGGGGCGTGCGGGTCAGGGCGCCGGCCAACAGCCCCAACACCGACGGCCTGGATCTGGACAGCGTGCGCAACGCGACCCTGGCCGACAACGACGTGATGGCCGGCGACGACGGCGTCGCGATCAAGACCAGCGCGGCGCGTTCGGCCGACATCACCGTGCGCGACTCGCGCTTCTACGGCACCCACGGCATCTCCATCGGCAGCGAGGTGATGTACGGCGTCGGCAACGTGCTGGTGGACGGCAACCGCCTGGTCGGCCACGACGCCGACGGCATCGTCGCCACCGACAACAACGGCCTGCGCATCAAGACCGGCCTGGGCAAGGGCGGCCCGGTGCGCGACGTGCTCTACCGCAACACCTGCCTGTTCGGCGTGGCCAGGCCGCTGGTGATCACGCCGCTGTACGGCCACGACCACGGCGGCAGCAAAAGCGACAGCGTGCCGACCTTCGTCGGGATCGTGGTCGATGGCCTGCGCGCGCAGGACACGCCCGCCGGCAAGGGCAGCATCGTGCAGGGCTACAGCGCCGCGACGCCGCTGGACCTGGTGCTGGCGCACGTGGCCGCCGACGTCACCGCCCTGCATGCCAGCAACGCGCGCATCGGCGTGGACCAGTCCAACCTGCAACCGGGCGAGGACAGCAGCGCGGCCGCCACTTACGCGGTCACGCTGGCCGGATCGGTCCCGGCCTGCACCAGCGCACCGGTGTTTCCGGCGCTGTAGCCCGCTGCGCTCTACACCTCGTGAGTCCTCACTGGTTTTGCGAGACGCGGCCAGGGGCGAATGCGCGGCGAGGGCGGTCCATGCCCATGCTGCTCGCGCGCTCCGTTGCGCGGCCTGCCGTCCGCTCGTTGCGAGAGCGCTATCACGCGGAGAATCTTGCGCCGCCGCGGACGGGCACTCCGGGCCGGCGTCTCACGCTGCGGCAGCGGCAACCCCGGAAGTGCAGGGAGCCCCAGGGAGAGAATGCTGCAGGCGCACTTGACCCGGAGCAAACTTCTTTTGTTTCATGGCGTTATTGGTAGAAATTCATCTTGAATCTGGTAGTCTGCCGGCATGATCCGACGCTCGCTGATTTGCCTGCTCACGCTTGGCCTGGTCGCATGCGCGACCCAGCCCAAGGCGCCGCCTTCGCCGCCGCAGGCCAGCGCGCCGCCGCCGGCCCCACGCCCGGCACCGCCGGTCGAAGCCGCGCCCGAGGCGGTGCAGGCGCCGCCGGTGGACCTGACCCCGGTGCCGTTCGAGGTCGCCCGCGCCAACTTCGTCCGCGACACCGCGGCCAAGTACGGCATCGATCCGGCGCAGATCGAGGCGACCCTGGCGCAGGCGCAGTTCAAGGATGCGATCGTCGCGGCGATGTCGCGCCCGGCCGAGCGGGTCAAGCCGTGGAGCGAGTACCGGCCGATGTTCATCAGCCAGGCGCGCATCGACGGCGGCCGCGCGTTCCTGGCCACGCACCGCGACGAACTGCAGCGGGTGCAGGCGCGCACCGGCGTGCCGGCCGAGACCATCGTCGCGATCATCGGCGTGGAGACCAGCTACGGCAAGAACGCCGGTTCCTACCGCGTGCTGGACGCGCTGTACACGCTGGCGTTCCGCTATCCGCGCAGCGGCGATCCGGCCAAGCTCGAGCGCGAAGTGCGCCGCGAGCTGTTCTTCCGCGATGAGCTCGGCCAGCTGTTCGCGCTGGCGCGCGAGGAGAACCTGGACATCACCACGCTGATCGGCAGCTATGCCGGCGCGATGGGCCTGGGCCAGTTCATGCCCTCCAGCTACCGCCAGTTCGCGGTCGACGGCGATGGCGACGGCAAGCGCAACCTGTTCACCGACTACGACGACGCGTTCTCGTCCATCGCCAACTACTTCGTCAAGAAGGGCGGCTGGGTGCGCGACGGGCTGGTCGCGGTGCCGGCCACGCTGCGTCCCGGTGCCGAGGAATTCAATCCGACCGACTGGACGCCGACCTACACCCTGGCCGACCTGGCCGCGCGCGGCTACACGCCGACCGTGCCGGTGCCGGCTGGCGCCACCGCCACCCCGATCGCGCTCGACGGCAGCGCCGGCAAGCAGTACTGGCTGGGCTTCCAGAACTACTACGCGATCACCCGCTACAACAATTCCAAGATGTACGCGATGGCCGTGTATCAACTGTCCCAGGCCATCGCCGGCAAGGAGTTACCCCCGGCATGAACCCGAACGCGCTGCTCCGGATCGCTCCCGTCGTCGCTGTGCTGGCGCTGGCCGCCTGCAGCAGCGCCCCGAAGAAGACCGCCGGCGGCGCCGGGCCCGGCATCCGGGTCGAGGGTAAGGGCCCGGCGCACGTCGCCACCGGCTGCCCCTCGACCTCGCCCTACGCGCCGGCCAAGGAAGACCCGTCCAAGCGCGGCAACTACACCGCCGGCGGCCTGTACGCGCCCGGCGTGCGCGACACCACCCCGGACTACGTGCCCAACGTTGCCTGCATCCCCGAGCCGCTGGTCACCGACGAGCCGCGGTCGGCGATCGGCAACCGCTCCCCGTACATGGTGCTGGGCCGCGAGTACGTGGTCATCGACGATCCGCACAGCTACGTCGAGCGCGGTACCGCCTCGTACTACGGCAGCAAGTTCCATGGCCGGCTGACCTCCAACCGCGAGGTCTACGACATGTACGCGTTCACCGCGGCGCACAAGACCCTGCCGCTGCCCAGCTTCGCCCTGGTCACCAACCTGGACAACGGCGAATCGGTGGTGGTGCGGATCAACGACCGCGGCCCGTTCCACGACGACCGGCTGATCGACCTGAGCTACGCAGCTGCGGTCAAGCTCGGCATCACCGGCAAGGGCACCGGCCGCGTGGAAGTGCGCGGACTGACCCCGGCCGACAACGGCGACCTGCTGGCGCGGCGCCGCACCGGCCGTGCGCCGGCGACGCTGCTGGCCAGCGCGCGCAGCGATACCGTCACGCGCGATCCCGCCGCGGTGCGGCGCGCGGCGCAGATGGACGATTTGGTGAAGGCCCTGCCGGCGAAGTCGGCCGGATCGGCCGGCACCACGGTGGCCGCTGCCACGACCGTGCCGGCGCGCGCCGTCCCGGCCGCGGTCGCCGCGCCCACCGCGGCAGCGGCGACGGCCACGGCCGCGGCGCTGCCGGAAGGCGAGCGGTGGCGCTATCGCGTCCAGGACGCGCCGGGCCGGGTCGGCGACGCCGACCGCTTCGACGCCTGGATGAAGTCGCGCGGCGTGCGCGTGGCCACCGGCAAGCCGGGCACGCCCGCCCCCAGCGTGGCCGCGGCGAGCACGCCGGGGCGCGGCTCGCGCGGCACCGCGACCGCCACGCCCACTGCCGCACCTGCAGCCGCCGTGGCCGCGCCGAGCGTCGCGGTGGCGACGCCCGCAACGCCGCCCAGGGCGGTCGCCACTGTCGCTCCGCGTCCCGAGGCCGACAGCGCGCGCGGGCCGCTCGGCATCCTGCTGCAGGTGGCCAGCTTCGCCAGCCGCGAGAACGCCAACCGCGCGCTGTCGCAGCTGGCCTCGGCCGGCATCGTCGGCGCCAGCGTCAGCGATATCGTCTCCGGTGGCCGGACCCTGTGGCGGCTGCGGGTGGCCGCCGAGGACCATGGTCGCGCCGCGGAACTGGCCGCGCGCATCGCCGGCCTGGGCTTCGGCCGGCCGCAGATCGTCAAGGATTGAGGCGTCGCGCCCGCGGCTGCGGGCGTGCGGCCATGCCGATGGCTTAACGCCGGGTCGTGGCGGCAGCGTGTGTGCGTCTGCCCGGGCGCCGGCTCGGCCTACAATGTCGCGTTTTCCATCGGCCTTCGGGCCCGCCAGGAGTCGTTTTAGATGAAATTCCGCTTCGCCGTCGCTGCCGTGGCCACGTTCGCCGTCGGCCTGGTTTCCGCGCAGACGCCCGGTCCGGTTCCCGCGCCGCCGGCCGCCGCTGCCGCCGCTCCGGCCACCGTGGCGATCCCGCCCGCGCCGAAGCCGGCCGTCTCCAAGTCCTGGGTGCTGATGGATTACGCCACCGGCCAAGTGCTGGCCGGCGAGAACGAACACGAACGCGTGGCCCCGGCCAGCATTACCAAGGTGATGACCTCGTACGTGATCGCGGCCGAACTGAAGCTGGGCAAGATCACCCGCGACGACCAGGTCATGCTCAGCGAGCGCGCCTGGCGCGAGGGCGGCGCCGGCACCGACGGCAGCTACAGCGGCTTCCCGGTCAACAAGACCGCGCGCCTGGAAGACATGGAAAAGGGCATGGCGATCCAGTCCGGCAACGACGCGGCGATCGCGCTGGCCGAACATACCGCCGGCAGCGAGGAAGCCTTCGCGTCGCTGATGAACGAGTACGCGAAGAAGATCGGCATGACCGGTTCGCACTTCGTCAACGCCCACGGCCTGTCGGCCGAAGGCCACTACACCACCGCCTACGATCTGGCGCTGCTGGGCCGGGCGATGGTGCGCGACTATCCGGAAACCTACGCGTACAACAAGATCAAGGAATTCCGCGTCGGCGACATCACCCAGCCGAACCGCAACCTGCTGCTGTGGCGCGACCCCAGCGTGGACGGCATCAAGACCGGCCACACCTCCGAAGCCGGCTACTGCCTGCTCAGCTCGGCCAAGCGCGGCGACCAGCGCCTGATCGCGGTGGTGATGGGCGACAGCTCCGAGAAGCAGCGCGCCGAGGACAGCCTGGCGCTGCTGAACTGGGGCTTCCGCTTCTTCGAGACCCACAGCCTGTACGAGCCGGGCAAGCAGGTCGCGCAGCAGCGCGTGTGGAAGGGCACCGAGAAGCAGGTGCTGCTGGGCGTGGCGCAGCCGCTGCTGGTCAGCGTGCCGCGCGGCCGCTACAACGAACTGAAGCCCTCGATCGAAGTGCCCAAGACCCTGGAGGCCCCGATCAAGCAGGGCCAGGCGATCGGCATGGTCAAGGTGACCCTGGACGGCAAGGTGGTGGCGCAGGCCCCGCTGGTGGCGCTGAAGGCGGTCGACGAGGCCGGCTTCTTCAAGCGTCTGTGGGACAGCTTCTGGATGTGGTGGGAATCGGAATAAGTTCCTCTCCTCGCGAAAAAAGCCGGCTGACGCCGGCTTTTTTCTTGGGGATTGGGGATTGGTGGCAACAGCGCGTGCGTGCCGCCTCTCGCTCTTCGTAGGAGCGGCTTCAGCCGCGACGCCTTACCGATAAAGCGTCGCGGCTGAAGCCGCTCCTACGGCACTGCGCGCTCGCGAAGACCTTCGAATCCCTAATCCCGACTCCCAAAACCCGGCGGTTAAAGCCGCCTGCTCACCGTAAAACTCCCAAACACCGGCGTCTGCCGCTGCAGGTCGAACTCGCGGGTGCGCCAGTAGCGGGCGAGCGCGAACTTCCATTTGCCGCGCATCACCGCCAGGCCGATGCCGGCGTCGCCGACGAAGGGGCGCTTCTTCACGCTGTGGCTGTCGCGGAAGGTGTTGCCATCCAGGGTGATGTCGCGCAGCACCCAGCGGCCGTCGCTGGTCACGAACAGGTGCGCCGACCAGCCGCTGCCGACGCTGCTGGCCGGCGGGGCGACGTTTTCGCCGGCAGGGCGCAGCGGCGAACTGCCGAAATCGTCGGGCAGCTTCCAGCCCAGGCGCAGTTCCATGCCGGCATTGGCGTGGGTATCCAGCGTGCCGAGCGCGCCGCCCCAGTGGCTGATCGCGTCCCACCCCCAGCCGTCGCGGCTGCCGTCGCCGGACCAGCGGCGCAGCCGTTCGTGCAGCACGCGGAATACCGGCTCGTCGTGCAACTGGTTGTCCCAGCCCTGGAACTTGGCGTCGCCGAGCAGTTCGTGCACTGCATCCTGCACCTGCTTGCCCTGCGCTGACGGGCCGATCAGGCCCAGGGTGAGTTGCGTGGTGCGCAGGCGCTCGTCGTTGCGCGCGTTGTAGCCGATGTTCATCAGCAACAGGCCGGCGTAGGGACGATCGTCCTCGATCAGGTCGCGGCGGGTCTTGTCGGTGGGGGTGAACAGCGCCTGGCCGATCGCGAAGGTCATGTTGCGCTGGGTGAAGTCGCTGTTTGGCTGCAACCATGTCAGCGCGCGGTTCACCGTCCGCGCCAGCCGCGGCAGGCAGGGGTCGTCGGTGTAGTCGCGCAGATTCGGCGAGACCAGGATCAGGCCGAACCCGTTGGTATAGCCCTGGTCCTGGCCGGCGCCGCCGAACAGGTCGTTGTCGACGCGGAAGTTGACCGTCGGCGCGGTCGCTTCCAGGGTGTCGCGTGGGCATTGCGCGGTGGCCGCTGCGGGCGCGGCGATGAGGGCGAGGGCAACAGCCAGCGGAAGAAGCGGGCGCGATGACGGCATGAATGGCGTCTCTGTTCGGAGGAGGGGGACGGCGCCGCCCGCCCGCCGCCGGTGGCAGGGGTGAACAGCAGGGACCATGAACGCAGCCCGTGCGACAAGGATAGGTGTATGCGCGTCGGCGGACAAATTCGTCCGCTTGGGTTTGTCCGTCCCATTTGCCCGCTTGCGGTGTGAAGGCGGTAGTGCGACGTGCGAGCAGGAAGCCAATGCCCCTGCGCGCAGGGGCATTGGCGCCTGACCGCCGGGCGCCTCGGACGCGCCGGCGCCGAGGGCTGCTTCGCTACCCACCGGCGCGGCCTTGGGTTTGCCCGGCGCCGGCCCGATAATGCGGGCATGGACATCACTTCCGACAACCCCGATCACGGTTTCCAGTTCCCCGGCGTGTTCGAACTCAGCGCCATGGGTACCGCCAACACCGGCCTGGAGGCCGAACTGCCGCGCCTGCTCGTCGCCGCCGGCGTGGAGGTGATGGAGGAGCGCATCAGCTGGAAGCATTCGTCCAACGGCAAGTACGTGTCGGTCCGCATCGCCTTCCGCGCCGTCGACCGCGCCCAGTACGACGCCGCGCACCAGGCGCTGCGCGAGCACCCGGAAGTGAAGTGGACGCTGTAGCCGAGGACGCGCCCCTGGCGCCGGCACCGACGCTGCCGCCGTGCCGGGTGCGCCAGCTGGGCCGCCAGCCCTACGAGCCGGTGTGGCGGGCGATGCAGCGCTTCACCGACGCGCGCGACGAGGCCACGCCCGACGAACTGTGGGTGGTCGAACACGACCCGGTGTTCACCCTCGGCCAGGCCGGCAAGCCGGAACACGTGCTGGCGCCCGGCGACATTCCGGTACTGCAGGTCGATCGCGGCGGGCAGGTCACCTACCATGGCCCCGGCCAGTTGGTGGTGTACCCGCTGCTGGACCTGCGACGGCTGCACATCGGCGTGCGCGATTACGTGTGCCGGATCGAGCAGGCGATCATCGACACCCTCGACGAATGGAACATCCTCGGCCAGCGCCGCGACGGCGCGCCGGGCGTCTATGTCGGCGGTGCCAAGGTCGCCGCGCTCGGCATCCGCGTGCGCCGCGGCTGCACCTTCCACGGCCTGTCGTTCAACGTGGCGATGGACCTGGAGCCGTTCCACCGGATCAATCCCTGCGGCTACCAGGGCCTGCAGGTGACCGCGGTGCTAGACTTGGGCGGTCCCTCCGGCATGCAGGCGGTCACTCCGGTCCTGCTGGCCCAACTGGCGCGCCAGTTCGGGCTGACCCTGCAGCCGCTCGACGCCTTGCCCGATCTCTCGCTCACGCACGCGGCCTGACCGCCTGCCCGCCGACCACGCCATGACCCAGCCCAGCGCACGCTCCATCCCCTTGCAGGTCCTTTCCGGCGACAGCGCGTCCGCGCCGCTGCAGACCGGTGTCAAGCAGTTGGGCGGCGACAAGATCGCGCGCTCGCCGGTGCAGTTCGCCGACGCGCCGGTGCTGCGCAAACCGTCGTGGATCCGCGTACGCATTCCCTCCGGCAATGCGGTGCAGAACCTCAAGGCCAAGCTGCGCGAGAACCGCCTGGTCACCGTCTGCGAAGAGGCCAGTTGCCCGAACATCCACGAGTGCTTCGGCCACGGCACCGCCACCTTCATGATCCTGGGCGAGGTCTGCACCCGGCGCTGCTCGTTCTGCGATGTCGCCCATGGCCGGCCCAAGCCGCCGGATGCCGGCGAGCCGGCCAGCCTGGCGCAGACCGTGGCCGACATGGGCCTGAAGTACGTGGTGGTGACCAGCGTCGACCGCGACGACCTGCGCGACGGCGGCGCCCAGCATTTCGCCGACTGCATCGGCGCGATCCGCGTGGCCGCGCCGACCACCCGCATCGAGATCCTGACCCCGGACTTCCGCGGCAAGGGCCGCATGGACCGCGCGCTGGAGATCCTGGCGACCAACCCGCCAGACGTGTTCAACCACAACATCGAGACGGTGCCGGACCTGTATCCCAACGTGCGTCCCGGCGCCGACTACCAGTGGTCGCTGACCCTGCTGAAGAAGTTCAAGGCGCAGCACCCGGCCATCGCCACCAAGTCCGGCATCATGCTCGGCCTGGGCGAGACCCTGGAGCAGGTGCAGGCGACCCTGCGCGACCTGCGTGCGCACGACGTGGACATGGTCACCATCGGCCAGTACCTGCAGCCGACCGCCCATCACCACCCGGTGATGCGCTACTGGACCCCGGACGAGTACAAGGCGCTGGAGGAGTACGGCAACGCGCTGGGCTTCAGCCACGTCGCCTCCGGGCCGATGGTGCGGTCCTCCTACCACGCCGATCGCCAGGCGGCCGGCGCTGGCGTCGCTGCCTGAGCCGCATCCGCGCGATCGCGCGCCGCGCGTCCTGTCGCGCCGGCGCTGCGCGTTCGTCGCCGCAGCACCGCCGTCCGCACGGCTCGCACCGGCAGCGTTCACACTTCTGCGCAGGTCGGCCGCTAGTCTGCTTCATGAACAGGTGACACGGCCTGCAACTTGCGTCACTGTCGTGTTGTCTCACGCGATGTGCTGCCCCCCTGACGGCCTGGTGCCGAGAGTCCCCAGATGAAATTCAAAGCTTCCGCCTTCCTGCTGGCGTTTGCGCTGACCGCACCGCTGGCGCTGTTCGCCCGGACCGATGCGCCCGCACTGCCGGCCGCTGCCACCGCCGACCAGGCCACCACCGCCAAGCTGGTGTACGGCCTGCTGTCCGACAGCCGCTACGCCTACCGGCCGCGCGCCCTCGACGAGGCGACCTCCAAGGAGGTCTTCAAGAAGTACCTGGAGACCCTCGACGGCAGCAAGCAGTTCTTCACCCAGGCCGACGTCGACAAGTTCGCCAGCTTCCAGAACAACCTCGGCGCCAACATCGCCTCCGGCCAGCTGGAACCGGCGTTCCAGATCTTCGCCGTGTACCGGCAGCGGGTGGACGAGCGCATCGCCTACGCGCGCAAGCTGCTCAAGCAGGACTTCAACTTCGACGGCGACGAGAAGTTCGAGTACGACCGCAAGAACGCGCCGTGGGCCAAGGACGACCAGGAGCTGGATGCGCTGTGGCGCAAGTCGGTGATGAACGACTGGCTGCGGCTCAAGCTCGCCGGCAAGAAGCCGGAAGACATCCGCAAGACCCTGGACAAGCGCTACGCCAACCTCGACGACTCGGTGAAGGAACTGAAGAGCGAGGACGTGTTCCAGTTCTTCATGAACGCCTACACCAACACGGTCGATCCGCACACCGACTACTTCACTCCGCGCACCGCCGAGAACTTCAACCAGCAGATGTCGCTGTCGCTGGAAGGCATCGGTGCGCAGTTGCAGAAGCAGGACGACCTGGTGGTGATCCGCGAGGTGATCCCAGGCGGTCCGGCGGCGCTGGACGGCACGCTCAAGCCGGGCGACCGCATCGTCGGCGTCGGCCAGGGCAAGAGCGGCCCGGTCGAGGACGTGATCGGCTGGCGCATCGACGACGTCGTCGCCAAGATCCGCGGCGACAAGGACACCCAGGTGCGCCTGGAATACATCCCGGCCGAGGCCGGCGTGGACGGCAAGCACCGCCAGGTGCTGCTGACCCGGCAGAAGGTGCGCCTGGCCGAACAGGCCGCCAAGGGCGAGACCATCGAATTGCCGGCGAAGGACGGCGAGCCGGCGCGGCGCATTGGCGTGATCAAGCTGCCGGCGTTCTACCAGGACTTCGAAGGCCGCCGTCGCAACGCCAAGGACTATGCCTCGGCGACCCGCGACGTGGCCAAGCTGCTGGCCGGGTTCAAGACCGACAAGGTCGACGGCGTGGTGCTGGACCTGCGCAACAACGGCGGCGGTTCGCTGGATGAGGCGATCGAGCTGACCGGCCTGTTCATCGAGCAGGGTCCGGTGGTGCAGGTGCGCGAATCCGGCGGCCGCGTCACCGTCAACAGCGACCAGAATCCGGCCGTGGCCTGGGACGGCCCGCTGGCGGTGCTGATCAACCGCGGGTCGGCCTCGGCGTCGGAGATCTTCGCCGGCGCCATCCAGGATTACGGCCGCGGCCTGATCATCGGCGAGACCAGCTTCGGCAAGGGCACGGTGCAGAACATCGTCGACCTGGACCGCTGGCCGGCCAACGAGACCGACCGCTTCGGCCAGGTCAAGCTGACCATCGCCCAGTTCTTCCGCGTCAGCGGCAGCAGCACCCAGCACAAGGGCGTGGTGCCGGACATCGCCTTCCCGGCCAGCGTCGATGCCACCGAGTTCGGCGAAAGCACCTACGACAATGCTCTGCCGTGGAGCCGCATCGCCGCGGTGCCGCACACCCAGTACGGCAATTTCGCGCCGCTGCTGCCTAAGCTGGAGGCGCTGCACACCACGCGCATCGCCAACGACAAGGAATTCCAGTGGTGGGAAGAGGACGTGCGCCAGTTCCGCACCGAGGCGGCGAAGAAGTATGTGGTGCTCAACGAGGCCGAGCGCCGCGCCGAGCGTGAGAAGCAGGACGCGCAGCGCAAGCAGCGCCAGGAGATCCGCAAGCAGCTCGGCCTGCCGCTGGATCCGCTCGCCGACGACAGCAGCGACGACGGCCTGACCGGCAACGAGCGCGACATCGTCAAGGATGCCGCACGCGAGAAGCTGGTCGACAAGCGCCCGGACCCGCTGCTGCGCGAATCGGCGTCGATCCTGAGCGATGCGGTCAACCTGCTGGAGAAGGACCGTCCGCTGTCGGTGCAGGTGCTGCCGCAGTCCACCGGCCCGGGGCGCTGGGCCGACTGAGTCCACGCTCCACCGTCGTGCGAACACGAACGCGCCATCGCTCAGCGGTGGCGCGTTTTTCGTTGCAGGTTCGGGTTGGGTCCCGGTCTGCGCCATCGTCGTGCGCCGGCCGATCGGTCCAGGGTATCGGTGTCGGTGCGTGCGGAGGAACCGGCGGGCTGCGCGGGCCGGCAGGCCACGGCCTGGTGATCGGCACGCACCCGAATGCGGCGTCTGGTCCGCCGCGTCCTTGCCGTGTTGTGTCGTAGGAGCGGCTTCAGCCGCGACAGGGCTTCTAGGGGATGCCGGGTCGTCCTACGGCTGACCGGTGCCGCGGCGAAATCACGTCTTCAACCCACGCCTGCCACAGCTGATGCAGGCCCAGCCCCAGCAGGGTCAGGAAGAACACGCGACGGAACGCGCTGGCGGAAATGCGCTCGCGCAGCCGCGCGCCCAGCCACATGCCGATCGCGGTGGGCAATAGCGCCAGCAACGAGGGGCCTAGCGCCTGCCTGGGGAAGGCGCCGTGCGCGATCAGGGCCGCGGCCAGCGCCAGGGTGGCCGCGGCGAAGCAACTGCCCAGGGCGCGCATCAGCGTGTCCCGCGGCAGGTGCAACGCCACCAGGTAGGGCAGCACCGGCAACACGAACACGCCGGTGGCGCCGGTCAGCAGACCGGTCGCCAGGCCCACCGGTGGGGCCGCCCAGCGCGCCTGCGAGGGCGACAGGCGGCCCTGCCACTGGACCAGGCCCAGCACGGCGTATAGCGCCAGCAACGCGCCCAGCCCGGCGCGCGCCAGCCGCGGGTCGGCGCCGGCGAGGATGCCGGCGCTGCACCAGGTACCGGCGATGATGCACGCCAGCAGCGGCCACAGCCGCCGCAGCAGCGTGCCGGTGCCGGCGCCCCATGCCTGTTGCAGGTTGGTCAGCAGCGACGGCAGCGCCAGCAGTGCCGCGGCCTCGGTCGGCATCAGCCACAGCCCGAGCAGGCCCATCGCCACCGTCGGCAGGCCCATGCCGGCCACGCCCTTGACGCCGCCGGCGAGCAGGAAGACCAGGGCGATCGGCAGCAGGTGCGGCGCGAGGGTGTCCATGGGGGCCAGCATCGGCGCGCCGCGGCGGCCGGACAATGCGCGAATGCTTCAGGCAGACTTCGGCAACGACGAAGGCGGGAGTGCCGATGCATCTGGATTTCACCGATCTGCGGCTGTTCCTGGCGGTGGCCGAGGCCGGCAGCATCACCGCCGGCGCCGACCGCGCGGCGCTGTCGCTGGCCGCCGCCAGTGCCCGCATCCGCGCGCTGGAAACGCAGCTCGAGGTTGCGTTGTTCGAGCGCGGCCCGCGCGGCGTCGGCCTCACCGCGGCCGGCACCGCGTTGCTGCGGCACGCGCGGCAGTTGCTGGGCCAGGCCGAGGCGATGCGCAGCGAACTGGGCGAGTACGCCGGCGGCCACCCGACCAGCGTGCGCCTGCTGGCCAATACCGCGGCGTTGTCGGAATGGCTGCCGGAGGTGCTGGCCGAATTCCTGGTGGCGCATCCGCGCATCGATCTGGCGCTGCGCGAGCAAGGCAGCGTCGCCGCGGCCGACGCGCTGCGCGAGCAACGCGCCGATCTGGCGGTGATCGCCGACCATGCCGATCTGCAGGGCCTGCACGCGCACCCGTTCCGGCAGGACCGGCTGGTGCTGGTGGCCGCGGCCACGCACCCGCTGGCGCAGGCGCCGCAACTGCGGTTTTCGGAGCTGTGGCAGGCACAGTTTCTCGGGCTCGCCGAGGACAGTGCGCTGCAGCGGCATTTGCGCACGCAGGCCGCGCGCACAGGCGGGCAGTTGCGCCTGCGTGCGCAGGTGCACGGCATCGAACCGTTGTGCCGGATGCTGGCGCGCGGCGCCGGCGTGGCGATCCTGCCGCAGGCGGCGCTGGAGCGGGTCAGCGTGCGCGCGCAGCTGGTCGCGGTGCCGCTGCAGGAGCCGTGGGCGCTGCGCCGGTTGTCGATCGTATGGCGGCCGACACCGGCGCCGTCGCCGCCGGTGCAGCGGGTATTGGACTGGCTGCGTGCGCATGCCGCGCCGGAGGCCTGAGGATCCGCCGGCTGGCGCACGACGGACGCCTCTGACGATGCGCTTGCGCACTGGTGCAGCGAGGCATCGTCAACCGGCAGGCGCGGGCCTTGCTACGCTGTTCGGGATCGCTTGCGACGGCTGTTCCCCGGTGACGCGTGTCGCGGCTGACGCCGCTCCTGCGGACGCCCGGCCCTCTGTCAGCGCAGTTGCTTCCTGTGGGACTTCAGTCCCGACTGCTATCGGAGCCGGATGCTTTCCGGTGCGAGATCGCGACTGAAGCACTGCGCGGATCACGCGCTTCTGCTTTGGCTGTGCCGGAGGTATCGCCTGTCTTGCAGCGCTCGATGTGGCCTTGGCCAGCCAGCCACGCCGAGCCCTTTCGCGTCATGCGCGTCGCGGCTGAAGCCGCTCCTACGAGGAGCGGCACTTCGTTAGCGCACCGTCTGCCTCGCCGGGCATGACGTTGCCTCGTAGGAGCGGCTTCAGCCGCGACAGGCGTTACCGCTGGCGCCTCGTCGCGGCTGATTCCGAACAGATGGGAACCGCTGCCGATCGTGGGGCCTGCGACCCATGCCGCAGGCCCACGCGCGTCACTGCGGCCAGGCGAACGTGGCGATCACCGGGAAGTGGTCCGACGGCCAGTGGCCCTGCGGCCGCGCGTCGAGCGTAGCGTAGTGGGTGGCCTGCAGGCCGCGCGAGAAGATCCAGTCGATGCGCCGGTCCGGGTGGCCGGTGAAATCGTGGAAGGTCGCTTCCGGGCCCTGCGGCTGCGCCACCTGCGTGCGCGCGTCGGCCAGGCTGGCGGTGAGGGTGCGGTAGGTCGGCGAGTCCGGCACCGTGTTGAAGTCGCCGGTCAGCACCACCGGCACGTCCGCCGGCAGCGCTTTCAGGCGCGACACGATCAGCGCCGCGCCCTTGGCGCGCGCGGCTTCGTCCTCGTCGCGATAGGGCAGGTGGGTATCGAACAGGTAGAAGCGGCGGCCATCGCCGATGCGCTCGAACAGCCCCCAGTTGACCATGCGCGGCAGCGGATGGCCCCAGCTGATGCTGCCCATCACCTCCGGCGTGTCCGACAGCCAGAAGTGTCCCGACTCCACCAGCTTCAGTTTTTGGCTGTCGTAGAACACGCCCATGCGTTCGCCGTCGTCCTTGCCGTCGCGGCTGGGGCCGAACCAGCGGTACTCCGGCAGTTGCGCGGCCAGGTAGTCGGCCTGGCGCTTGACCAGTTCCTGGGTGCCGAACACGTCGGGATGCTGCGTGCGGATCAGCGCGGCCATCGCACTGCGGCGCACGTCCCAGCGCTTGTCGCCGTCGGTGTCGACCGGCACGCGCACGTTGAAGCTCATCACCTTGAGCGGGGCCGGCGCGGCGGGCGGCGCCGGCTTATGTGCCTGCGCCGGCGCAATGCACACGCCCAGCACCAGCAGCAGAGGGAGCGCGAGCTTGCGCGCGGACGACAGCGACAGCGACATGGCAGATCTCGACAGGAGCGGAACGCGCGATGGTGGCACGGCGGTGGTGTCGGTGACCACCGCGCGGCGCGCCTGTCGAGCGGCGATCAGTTGAACGCCGACAGCGCCTGGGTCAGCTGCCCGTTGTTGTTGACCGCACCCATCGTGTAGCCCTGCCAGCCCGGGTAGGCGTCGGGTTCCCAATAGAACACGCCCAGGCCGCGGCTGCCGAGCGCGCGCGTCCTGGTGAGCAGATCGGCCAGCATCGCGCGGGTGGTGGCGGCCTGCTGCCAGTCCATGCCGACCTCGCTGACGATCACGTCCGAGCCGTAGCGCGCCACCATGTCCTGCATGTTGCTGGCGATCTGGGTGTTGGCGCTCTGCCAGGCATTGGGGGACGGGTAGTGCGACATGCCGACCACGTCCCACTTGCCGCCGGCCGACTTGAGGCCGTCGAAGAACCAGCGGAAGGTCGCGTTGTCGTAGCCGTTGGCCAGGTGCACCACCACCTTGGCGTTGGGGTAGACCGACTTGCTGGCGTTGTAGCCGCTGTTGATCAGCTGCGCGAGGTTGCCGAAGTTGGGTGTCTTGCCGTCCGGCCACAGCATGCCGCTGTTGATCTCGTTGCCCACCTGCACCCAGCTCACGTCGATGCCGTTGGACTTGAGATAGGACAGGATGCCGCTGGTGTGCGCGTACACGTCCTTCACCAGGGTGGCGAAGTCGTGGCCGTTCCAGGCCGCCGGCTTGGTCTGCTTGCCGGGGTCGGCCCAACTGTCGCTGTAGTGGAAGTCGATCATGATGCGCATGCCCTGCGCCTTGGCGCGCTTGGCCATGTTCAGCGTGTCGGCGCCGTCGTTCCAGCCGCCTTGCGGATTGACCCACACGCGCAACCGGATCGCGTTGACCCCGGCGCCCTTGAGCAGCGAGAAGAAGTCGGTGGTGGCACCGGAGGCGTTGCGGAACACGCGCCCGCTGCTCTCCTGCTGGTCGATCCAACTGACATCGGCGCCCTTGGCGAAGGTCTGCGCCATGGCCGGCGCACACAGGCAGGCGAGCAACAACACCAGCAGCCAGGCGGACACGCGCTTGCTCGATCGGTTCATGCGATTCTCGCAGTGATGGAAGGAGGGAAGGAGGGAAGGAGGGGGTCGCGCGGCCCCGAACGGCGGCCGGCAGGACTGCCGGGCTGTGTCCCCTTGGCCGCGGCGCGCACGAGGCTAGCGCGATCGCCTTGGCGACGCGCGCTGCACTGCAGCGGCGCTGGCACGCGTCCGGACGCGCTGTCTGGATGGCCGATGAATCTGCGCGGTGCGTCACTTGACGCGATGCGGCATCGGCGTAGCATTTCGCCCACGCCAAGGGACAGACCCGCGGCGATCCATCCAACCGTGAGGGATGCTCATGGAGTTCGACTATCTGGTGTTCATCGGGCGCTTCGAGCCCTTCCACAACGGCCATGCCGCCGTTGCCCGCCACGCCCTGGCGCGTGGCCAGAAACTCATCTTCCTGATCGGCTCGGCCGAGACGCCTCGTACCATCCGCAATCCCTGGACCGTTGCCGAGCGCAGCGTGATGATCCAGGCGGCGCTCGAGGGTGCGAGCGAACGCCTGATCCTGCGACCGCTGCGCGACCACCTGTACAACGAAAGCCAATGGATCGCCGCGGTGCAGTCCACGGTGGCCGAGGCGGTGCGCAGCGACGGTGGCAGCGCCGAGGCGCGGATCGGCCTGATCGGCATGGACAAGGACGCCAGCAGCTATTACCTGCGCGAGTTCCCGCAGTGGCCGCTGGTCGACGTGCAGCACACCGAAACGCTGTCGGCGACCGAGCTGCGCCGTTACCTGTTCGAGGCCGGCAGCATCGATTTCCACGGCGCGCTGCTGATGCTGCGCGGCAACGTGCCGGCGCCGGTCTTCGACATGCTCGAGGCGTTCCGCAAGAACTCGCCGTCGTATGCCGAACTGCTCGCCGAATACCAGTTCATCGAGCAGTACCGCGCGGCCTGGAAGGAGGCGCCGTATCCGCCGACCTTCGTCACCGCCGACGCGGTGGTGGTGCATTCCGGACACGTGCTGCTGGTGCGCCGCCGCGCGGCGCCGGGCAAGGGCCTGTGGGCGCTGCCGGGCGGCTTCGTCGGCCAGCACGAGAGCATCCTCGACGCCTGCCTGCGCGAACTGCGCGAGGAGACCCGGCTGAAGATCCCGGTGCCGGTGCTCAAGGGTTCGCTGAAGAACCGCCACGTGTTCGACCACCCCGAGCGCAGCCTGCGCGGGCGCACCATCACCCATGCCTTCCACTTCGAGTTCGTGTTCGGCGAACTGCCCGAGGTGCGCGGCGGCGACGACGCCGACAAGGCGCGCTGGGTGCCGGTCAGCGAAGTGCTGGGCATGGGCCCGAAACTGTTCGAAGACCACCTGCACCTGCTCGAATTCTTCCTGGGCCGCGGTTGACGCGGCCTCCCGGCTGGCGGACAGACCGCCGGCTTTCCCCGACGCGAAGGAGCTTCCGTCATGCAATGCCTGAACAACCTGCTGCTCAACACCGATAGCTACAAGGCCAGCCACTGGCTGCAGTACCCGCCCGGTACCGACGCCACGTTCTTCTATGTGGAATCGCGCGGCGGCGTCTACGACCGCACCGTGTTCTTCGGCCTGCAGTCGATCCTCAAGGAGGCGCTGGGCCGCCCCGTCACCCATGCCGACATCGACGAGGCGCGCGATCTGTTCGCCGCGCACGGCGAGCCGTTCAACGAGGCCGGCTGGCGCGACATCGTCGACCGCCTCGGCGGCCAGTTGCCGATCCGTATCCGCGCCGTGCCCGAGGGCAGCGTGGTGCCGACCCACAACGCGCTGATGACCATCGAGTCCACCGACGCGCAGGCCTACTGGGTGCCGTCGTACCTGGAGACGCTGCTGCTGCGCATCTGGTACCCGGTGACGGTGGCCACGGTGAGCTGGCATGCCAAGCAGACCCTGCGCCAGTTCCTGGAGCGCACCAGCGACGATCCGGATGGGCAGTTGCCGTTCAAGCTGCACGACTTCGGCGCGCGCGGCGTGTCCAGCCTGGAATCGGCCGCGATCGGCGGCGCGGCGCACCTGGTCAACTTCCTCGGCACCGATACCGTATCCGGGCTGTTGCTGGCGCGCGCGCATTACCACGAGCCGATGGCCGGCTATTCGATTCCTGCCGCCGAGCACAGCACCATCACCAGTTGGGGCCGCGAGCGCGAGGTCGAGGCCTACCGCAATATGCTCAAGCAGTTCGGCAAGCCCGGCGGCGTGGTCGCAGTGGTATCGGACAGCTACGACATCTTCCACGCGATCCGCGAGCACTGGGGTACCACGCTGCGCGAGGAAGTGATCGCCTCCGGCGCCACCGTGGTGATCCGCCCCGACTCCGGCGATCCGGTGGCGGTGGTGCACCAGTGCCTGGAACTGCTCGACGAGGCCTTCGGCCACAGCGTCAACGGCAAGGGCTACAAGGTGCTCAACCACGTGCGGGTGATCCAGGGCGACGGGGTCAACCCGACCAGCATCCGCGCGATCCTGGAGCGCATCACCAGCGCCGGCTACGCCACCGACAACCTGGCCTTCGGCATGGGCGGCGCGTTGCTGCAGCGGCTCGACCGCGACACCCAGAAGTTCGCGTTGAAGTGCTCGGCCGCGCGCGTCGACGGCCGCTGGATCGATGTCTACAAGGATCCGGTCACCGACAAGGGCAAGCTCAGCAAGCGCGGCCGCATGCGCCTGCTGCGGCACCGCGAGTACGGCAGCTATCGCACCGAGCCGGTGCCGCCAGACGCGGTGTCGGCCGAAGCGGTCGCCGGCCCGGCCGGCTACGACGATGCGATGGTCACCGTGTGGGAGAACGGCCGCCTGCTGCACGACTGGACCTTCGCCGAGGTACGCGAGCGCGCGAACGCCGCGCGCCTGTAGGAGGCGGCCATGCACGCCTCCCTGCCGAGTGCGCCGCCGTTGAGCGGCGGCTCGCCGCTGTTCGCCGCGCTGCGCGCCAGCACCCCCCATCTGGAATGGCGGGTGCCGGCCGCGGCGGATGCGTCGCGCTGGCGCCAGCAGCGCATCGGCGCGCGCGGCTACCGCGTCGCGCAGCCAGTGACCTTCACTCCCTACGCATCGGTGCGGCCGTGTTCGGCGCGCTGCCGCTTCTGCTCGGAAACCCTGCGGCCGCAGAGCGGCGGCACCGCCGCGGCCAGCCTGCGGCCGCCGCCGCACTACTTCGCGCAACTGCGCCAGGCGCTGGCGCAACTGCACGGGCTGCCGCTGTCGCATTCGCTGTCGGGGCTGGAGATGACCGACGACGAAGCCTGGTTCCTGGAACTGCTGCAGACCCTGGGCGCGGCCGAGCGCGACGGCCTGTTGGTCGAACAGCGGGTGCTGTACAGCAACGGCGCCGGTTTTGCCCGCGGCCACGGCGATGCGCTGTTGCAGGCCTTGCAGCGCTTCGACCTGTCGTGGATCGAACTGTCGCGGCATCATCCGCAGCAGGCGCGCAACGACGCGATCATGCGTTTCCGCCCTGGCGAGGCGATCGCCGATGCGGACGTCTTCGTCGCCACCGCCCAGCGCATCGCCGAAGCGCTGCCGCTGCGCCTGGTGTGCATCCTGCAGCACGGCGGCATCGCCGACGCCGACGGCGTCGCCGCCTACCTGGACTGGGCGCGCGCCTGCGGGGCGCGCACGGTGATCTTCCGCGAGTTCTCCCGACTCGGCGACGGCTACCGCGACGGCGGCACCGCGCGCTATCTGGCGCAGGCGCGGGTCGCGGTGGAGCAGGTCCTCGGCGCCTGCATGGCGGCGCCGTGGTGGGGTGCGCTGCAGCCGCTGCAGATCACCGAGGGCTACTACTTCTGGAATGTGCGCCTGGCCAGCGCCGACGGCATGGAGGTGGTATTCGAGACCTCCGACTACGGCGCGATGCACGCGCGCCACGACAGCGGCGACATCTACAAGCTGGTGTTCTTCGCCGATGGGCGGCTGTGCGCCGGCTGGCAGCCGGACCGCGATCTGCTGTGGCGGGCGCCGCATGGATAGCCGCAGCTGGTGGACGCCGTCGCCGGATCCGCCGCAACATCGGCTACCGGAGGATCTGCGCCAGCGCGATCCGCTGGGCGCACGCGACTGCGGCTGGGTCGGGCAGATGCGTCCGTTCGTGCGCCACTTCAGCGCGCGCGGCGCACGCGTGCTGGATCCGTTCTGCGGCTTCGGCAGCACCTTGCTCGCCGCCGAGCTGGAAGGTCGCCACGGCATCGGCCTGGAGATCGACCCGGCGCGCGCGCGGCTGGCGCGCGAACGGCTGCAGCGGCTCGGCCTGCAGGCCGAGGTGCTGGACGGCGGCTTGCCCCAGTGCATGCCGGCCGTGCCGGTGGACCTGTGCCTGACCAACGTGCCGTACTTCGGCTGCGCCTGGCCGGCCGCGGCGGCACCCGGCCAGCTCTACGCCAGCGCCGACTACGCCGCCTACCTGCATGGCCTGCGTGCAGTGTTCCATGGCGTGCGCCGTGTCCTGCGCGAAGACGGCTTCTGCATCGCGATGGTGGAGAACGTGCAGCTCGGCGACGCCACCGTGCCGCAGGCCTGGGACCTGGCCCGGATCCTCGGCAGCCTGTTCGCGCCCTGTCCTGAGCGCGTGCTGTGCTACCCGCGCGAGACGGCGCAGCCGCTGGCGCCCGGCGACACCCGCAACGACCGCAGCCACGAGTACGCGCTGATCTTCCAGCACCGGCGCCAGCCCATCGACCTGCCCGGCACGGCGCAGTTGCTGGCGGCCCTGCGTGCCGACGGCTTCGCCTTTGCGCTGTACGGCAGCTATCCGCACTGGCTGGGCGATCCGGCGGCGGCACCGCGCCCGCCCGGCGACGTCGACCTGCTGCTGCCGCGCGACCTGGACGGGCTGCTGCGGCTGCTCGAATGGCTGCGCGCGCGTGGCTTCCTGCTGAGCCTGTGGGGCGAGCCGCTGGCGGCGCCGCCGACCCTGGAACTGCTCGATGCCCATCATTACCTGCGCGCCGAACGCCGCGCCCACGACGGCGGCCTGCTGCGCGTGGACCTGGCGCTGGAACCCGCCGCCGCCTGAGTCGGCGCGGCCCACGCCGCGCACCTCGCTAACCGCGGGATGAGCGGCCGCGCCGGCGTCAAGGCCGCGCCGACGCGCTTGCGGCTATTCTTTGCCGCGGTTCCCTCTCTCCGGTCAACGGCCTATGTCCGCTCCCTCCAAGGTTCTCGCCATTCCCGCGCTCGCGCTGATCGCGATCGGCCTGAGCGGCTGCTTCGCCCGCAAGCAGGACGGCCTGGTGAAAGAGACCTTCAATTCCGACAACACCTATTCGCGCAACTACCCGGTGCAGCCGGCGCAGGCCTGCGAATCGGCGCGCCGCGCCCTGCTGAGCCAGGGCTATGTGGTCTCCAAGGCCACCGCCGATGCGGTGGAAGGCACCAAGAACTTCCAGCCCAGCGACGAGTTGCACGAGCAGCTCGAGTTGCGGGTGTCCTGCGTGGCGCATGGGCAGGACGAATCCTGGGTGTTCGTCAGTGCGTTGCAGGACCGCTATGCGCTGAAGAAGAGCCCGACCTCGGCCAGCGTCGGCGTCGGCGTGCTCGGTTCGGTCTCGCTGCCGATCGGCAGCAGCGACGACTCGATGGTGCGCGTGGCCAGCAGCACGGTGCAGGACGGCGACTTCTACAAGCGCTTTTTCCAGTTGATGAGCGAGTACCTGCCCAAGAACAAGCCGGCACCGGAGCCGCCTGCGCATCCGCCCGCCGTGGCGGCCGTGACCGCACCGGCGCCGGCACCGACTCCGGCAGCGCCGGTGATGCAGACTCCGATGCCCACGGCGACGCCTGTGCCACCGCCGGCACCCGCGGCCACCACCGCGACGCAGCCGCCTGCGACGACGGCGCCGCAGAGCGGCGAACCCGGCGGCGCCGACTGATTCAGGCCCCGCTGCGGAAGCTGAATCCGCGCGATTTCGCTTCACGAACCATTCGCGAAGTGGGTGAGAAGGTGGCGCCCGTCGAGAGCGCGGTGCTTGTGCATCGGCTCCGCCACCCAGGAGCAATCAGCATGAACACTCTCAAGTCCGCCTTGTGTCTTTCCGTGCTCGCCATCGCCACGGCCGCCGCGCCGCTGGCCGAGGCGCAGCGCCACTACGGCCCCGAGGACAACGGCCGCCGCTTCAGCGACGGCACCCGCGTGCACTGCAAGAAGGTCGCGGTGCGCAAGAACAGCACCGACCCCGACCGCCTCGGCGGCACGCTGGCCGGTGCGGCGATCGGCGGCCTGCTCGGCAACCAGATCGGCAAGGGCGATGGCCGCAAGCTGGCCACGGTCGGCGGCGCGGTCGCCGGCGGCGCCACCGGCCGCTACATCCAGGGCCAGCGCCAGCAGGCCAACGGCAACCGCGTGGTCGAGACCGTCTGCAAGCGCTATTGAGTCGCACCAACGCATCGCGTCGACCGGCGCCTGACGCCGGCGCGGCGACCTGGTGCAACGCCCCGGCGGAGGCCTCCGCCGGGGCGTTTTCGTTTCGGTACTGATTGCGGCGCTGGGCGACGCGGCGCCTCCGCAGTGGCTCAGTCGGCGAGCACGGCGCGCAGCGCTGCGTCCAGTTGCGGGTAGCGGAACACATAGCCCTCGCGCTGTGCGCGCGTCGGCAGGACGCGCTGGCTGCCCAGCAACAGGTCGGCCATCTCGCCGAAGGCCAGGCGCAATGCCGCCGCCGGCATCGGCAGCAGTGCCGGACGATGCAGGGTGGCGGCGAGTTGCTGCGCGAACGCGGCATTGGTCACCGGCGCCGGCGCGGTGGCGTCGTAGGCGCCTTCGCCGCCGTGCTGCAGCAGCCACAGCAGCAGCCCGACCTGGTCGTCGCGGTGGATCCAGCTCATCCACTGGCGGCCATCGCCCATGCGCCCGCCCATCCCGAACCGGAACGGCAGCAGCATCCGCGCCAGTGCGCCGCCGTCGCGGCCCAGCACCACGCCGGTGCGGACCAGGCTGGTGCGCACGCCCAGGTCCTGCGCGCGCAGCGCCTCCGCTTCCCAGTCGCGGCACAGCTGTGCGGAAAAGTCGTCGCCGGGCGTGCTGGTTTCGTCCAAGACCTCGTCGCCGCGATCGCCGTAGTAGCCGATCGCCGAGCCGGAGATCAGGCAGCCCGGGCGCCGCGCGGCGTCGAGCCCGCTCATCCAGTCGATCAGGGCGCGGGTGGTGCCGATGCGCGAGGTCCGGAAGCGGCGCTTGCGGGTGGCGCTCCAGCGGCCCTCGCCCAGCGGTTCGCCGGCGAGGTTGACCACCGCATCGGCCGGTCCGGCGCGCTGCAGGTCATCCAGCGTCTGCACCGCCGGCAACAGGCGCGCTGCGCGTGCCGGGTCGCGGGTGAGCACGCTGACCTTGTACCCCGCGTCGAGCAGGGCAGCGCACAGCGCGCGGCCGATGAATCCGGTGCCTCCGGTAACGAGCACGTGCATGCAGGGGGTCGCTTGCGCCAAGAGAGCCGCAGTGTAGGTGCGTCGGGCATGGCGGAAGAGTGAACGCCGCACGGGTGGTGGGGGACCGGATGACTTCGCGACGCCTGCACGGGCGATGCGGCAGGCTGCACCGGCGCCGCCGCCGCTGCGGCCGACGGAGTTCCTGCCCGCGATGCCCGCTGCATGATTCGATCACTCAGGTTCGCTCGCGTTGCGCGTCGCCGCGGCGTCGGCCTGCTGTTGGCCGCACTGCTGGCCAGTGCCGCGGCCGACGCCACGCCGGCGCCGGCCGACCAGGCCAGCGCGACCTGCCTGGCCGCGCTGCTGGAGCGGCTGGGCTGGCGCATCGGCAGCACTGCCGCCGCCCAGCCGCAGATCGCGGCCGGCGCGCCGTGCCAGCGCGGTTCGCTGGCCGAGGCGCAGGCGCACGGCGATCTGCAGGTGGCCTTGCCCGCTGCCTGGAACGACGCGCAGCGTCGGCAGGCGCTGCGCGCCTTGCTGGACACGCCGGCGACGCAGTGCGGCTATTTCCTGCGACTGGGCGCGGCCACGACGCGCGCGGTCGCGCGGCTGCAGGACAATCCCGGCTATCGCTTCTCGGCGCTGCAGCTGGGCTGGATCGGCTTCGGCGTGCGCGGCGCGCAGGCGCAGGGCTGGGAGCGCTTCCGCAGCTTCGGCCGCGGCTATCGCCCGGCAGGCGGCAATGCGCAGGCGATCGAGACGTTCTACAGCGGCCATGTGCGTTCGGAATGCGGCGTCGGCCGGCAGATCGCGCAATTGGCCACGCAGCGCGAACTGTATGGCGATGCCGCGTTCGATCGTGCGTTCAGCGCCGACGAACTGTCGATCGGCACCTTCCTGACCCTGCACGACACCGACAGCGTCCTGCTCGGCGCGCACGCCGGCGATTTCTTCGCCGACGGCAAGGCGGCCAAGACCGCGCAACGCGGCCGTGCCGCCTTCCTCGGTGCGCCGGGCTACATCGTGCATGTGTTCGAACGCCGCTACCTGGACGACATCAACAACCAGGCGGAGAACTTCGTGGTCGCCGCGGTCAGCGCCGAGGCCGCCGCCGCGCTGCGCACGCACGGTGGCTTCGCGTACTACGACGGCCAGAACCGGCGCATCTGGGAACTGGCGCGGGCGCTGCGCGGTCCCGGGCGCGAACGCTTCGAGCGCCTGCTGTACGATCGCGCCCCGGCGCTGCGCGCACGCCTGGATCCCGCGCAGCAGGCCGTGCTCGCGCAACTGGATGCCCTGCTCGACGATCCGTTCTACCGTGGCTTTCAGGTCTACGTGCATCCCAAGGGCGTCAAGCCGATCGGCTACCACGTGGTGCGGCTGCTGGACCGCAACCCGCGCACGCCGTTCGCGGTCGAACTGACCCTGCACAACCTGCACACCACGCTGTACCGGCGCTGGCGCGACCTGCAACTGCGCGACTGCGCGCAGGCGCCGGTGCCGGCCGCCGCAGCGGCGCCTTAGCTGCGCGTCACGTCGGCGCCGCCGCTTCGTGAGACCCTAACCCTCCTTTTTTCGAACCGGGAACGACGCATGGAACTGGGACTTGTAGGCTTGGGCCGGATGGGCGCCAACATGGCCGAGCGGCTGGTGCGCGGCGGGCATCGCGTGGTCGGCTTCGACCTGGGCGAGGCCGCGCGCAGCTCGGCGCAGCAGCGCGGGGTGGACGCGGTCGACAGCATGGCCGCGCTGATCGCGGCGCTGCCGGCGCCGCGCGCGGTGTGGCTGATGGTGCCCGCCGGCAAGGTCGTCGACGACACCCTGGCGGCGTTGCTGCCGCTGCTGGGCAAGGGCGACGTGGTGATCGACGGCGGCAATTCCTACTACAAGGATTCGATGCGCCGCGCCGGCGAACTCGCCGCGCACGGCATCGCCTATGTCGACTGCGGCACCAGCGGCGGCGTGTGGGGACTGCGCGAGGGCTACAGCCTGATGATCGGCGGCGACACCGCCGCGGTGCAGCGCCTGCACGACGTGTTCGCGACCCTGGCACCGGCGGTCGATGCCGGCTGGGGCCATGTCGGCCCGAGCGGCGCCGGCCACTTCACCAAGATGGTCCACAACGGCATCGAGTACGGGATGATGCAGGCCTACGCCGAGGGCTTCGCGCTGATGGGGCGCAAGCAGGAGTTCGCGCTGGATCTGCACCAGGTCGCCGAGGTCTGGCGCCAGGGCAGCGTGGTGCGTTCGTGGCTGCTGGACCTGTGCGCGGACGCGCTGGGCGCCAATCCGACCCTGGCCGGGATCGCGCCGTACGTGCAGGACTCCGGCGAAGGCCGCTGGACCGTGGCCGAGGCGATCGACCTAGACGTGCCGGCGCCGGTGATCACGCTCTCGCTGCTGGAACGGCTGCGCTCGCGCGACGACGACTCGTTCGCCGACAAGCTGCTGGCGGCGATGCGCAACCAGTTCGGCGGCCATGCGATCAAGCACGAGGGCGGCGACGCGCCCGCGCCGGGCGGCACGCGTCCCGCCTGACCCGCGCCGCTCAGTCCAGCGTCACGCTGCAGCCGGAGGCGGCGCTGCGCACGCCCGCCTCCAGCAGCCGCATCACCGCCAGCGCCTGCGCCGCATCCACCGGCGCAGGCCCGCGCCCGGCCAGCGCTTCGCGAAAGGCCGCATAGCAGTCGCGGTAATCGCCGCGGTGTGCCGGCAGGGTCTGTACCGAATGCGTGCCGTCGGCGCCGACCAGACGCAGTTGGCCGGGCAGGGGATCCTCGCCCCACTCCGGCGCGCCCGGCGCCACGCCCGCGCGCAACTGCGCTTCCTGCGTATCCAGGCCGTGCTTGAGATAGCTGCCGCCGCTGCCGTGGATCGCGAAGCGCAGCCCGTTCGCGGCGACCAGCGAGCCGGCATGCAGCACCACCCGCAGCCGCGGATAGCGCAGGACCGCGTGTACATAGTCCACGGCCTGTGCGCCGGGGCGCTGCAGTGCCAGGTCGGTCTGCACCGCCTGCGGCGGTCCGAACAGCTGCAGCGCCTGGTCGAGCAGGTGCGGCCCGAGGTCGAACCACAGCCCGGAGCCGGGCAGGGCGTGCTCGCGCCAGCGGTCGCCCACCTGCGGGCGATGGCGGTCGAAGTGCGAATGGAACTCGGCGATCTCGCCCAGCGTGCCGGCTTCCAGCAACGCGCGCACACCGAGGAAGTCGCCGTCCCAGCGCCGGTTCTGGAACACGCTGACGATGCGGCCGGCCCGCTGCGCCTGCTCGAGCACCTGCTGTGCTTCGGCCACGTCCAGGGTGAACGGCTTGTCCACCAGCACGTGCTTGCCATGCGCCAGCGCGGCCAGCGCCAGCGGCGCGTGGGTCTGATTGGGCGTGGCGATCACCACGGCGTCGATCTGCGGATCGGCGAAGGCCTGCGCCGCATCCGCAACCACATGCGCCTGCGGCCAGGCCGCGTTCACGGCGTCTGCCTGGCGCGAGACCACGGTGTGCAGGCGCAGGCCGGGCGTGTGGGCGATCAGCGGTGCATGGAAGGTACGGCCGACATAGCCGAAGCCGAGCAGGGCGAGATTGAAGTCGGACATGGGCGCGGGCGAGAGCGACGGGAATCCAGTATCGCGCGGCCCATGTCGGCGGATTGCGCATTCACGCTGCGGCGATTCGGCGGTCACGCCGCCTGTACGACGGCGTGGTGGAGACTGCGCGCACCTTCAGCGGAGGAAGACACGATGAAAACGATCAATGCACGCACCCTGCTTGGCGCCACCCTGGTGGCCGGTTTTGCGTTCGGCGCGGGCCAGGCGTTCGCGGCCGGCCAGTCCACCGGCGCCAAGGACCACGGCACCATGGGCCAGCAGGACACCATGCAGCACGACACGACCGCCCACGAGGCAGGCCACCACGACTCCAAGGAGCCGGTCACCGACACCTGGATCACCACCAAGGTGAAGGCCGATCTGCTGGCGACCAAGAACGTGTCGGGCACCGAGATCAAGGTCGATACCGTCAACGGCACCGTCAAGCTGTCCGGCGCGGTCGCGACCAAGGCAGAGAAGGACAAGGCCGTGGCGGTCGCCAAGAAGATCGACGGGGTCAAGAAGGTGGATGCGACCGACCTGAAGGTCAGCGCGGCTGCCAAGAAGTAAGTAGTGCGATCCGCGGCCGCGGGTGGGGATGCGACGAGGCGCCCCACCCGCGACACCGGCCATGGCGCACCCTGCGGGGTGCGTTTTTTTTGGTGGATGCCGAATAATTGAGACGCACATAACATTTCGCGTCGCTTTGACACCGGTTCGGACATCATCCCTTCATGTTCCTCAACGGATCACGCGCGATGTTGGACACCCAACCCCACCCGGCCGCGGGGCATGCGGCCGCAGCCGCCGAGGCGCTGGGCGCCGCGCTGTCCGGCCATGCGGCGCAGGGGTCGCCGCTGCTGCCCGCGGTACGCCGGCTCGAGGCGCAGTTGAGCATGCTGTTGACCACCTTCCACGACGATGCCGGTTTCTGGCCCGCCTTCTCGGCGCTGATGCAGGAACTGGATCAGGGCCTGAGCCAATCCGAGCGCCGGCGCCTGCGCAGCCATGCCGATTTCCTGCTGGTCCGCGCCGGCATGCCGGCCTGGGCGCTGGTCGGCACCCAGGCCGGTCCAGCCGCCCGCGTGGCGCGCCAGCCCTGAGCGCCGCGCGTACGTGGCGCTCCTGCCGGCGGCCGGGGGCCGCTGGCGTGGACGCGTGCGCGAAGTGGGATAGAGTCCATGCCGTTGGCGCGATCGGGGTGTCGCGCTCCCGCTGAATAATTCATCTGCTGCCGGGGAAGATGGGCGACAATGCGCGCCCGCGATGGCCGCAGCCGTTTCTCCTTCTGACGCACCCGCTATGCAGACCATCGCCAAACACGATGCTTGGGACCGCTGGCGCCTGCCGCTGCTGGCATTGGCCGTCGTCCTGATCGTCATCCTGCCCTCGCTGCTGCTGCGGCAGATGAATGCCAGCACTCTGCGTGCCGCCGACTGGGTCGGCCACAGCCAGGAGGTGACCGCCACGCTGAACGCGATGGAGGCGGACATGCGCGACATGGAGTCGGCGGCGATGGCAATGTCGCATGGCGTGCAGTCGCCGATCCTGACTGCGCGCCTCAAGGACGCGCGCGTGTCGTTGCAGCCGTCCATCGCCCACCTGGCCGAACTCACCCGCGACAACCCCGACCAGCAGATCCGCATCGGCCGCCTGCAGAGCACGCTGGAACGGCGCGGCCTGATCGCCGAGCGGATCGCGCAGACGCGCGATCCGGACCGGATCCGCGCGCTGATCCAGGACATGACCGCCGACAATCCGGTGCGCGGCCTGATCGCCGAACTGCAGCGACGCGAGGACGAACTGTTGAGCGAGCGCACCGCCGACGCCGAACAGCGTCGCATGGTCGCCTCGATGGTCAGCTGGAGTTCGCTGATGGTGCAGTTGCTGCTGCTGGGCCTGGTGATCTGGCTGCTGCAGCGGCAGATCGGCCGGCGCCTGGATGCCGAGCGCCACATGCTGCGCGCCAACGGCCGCGCCGCGGCGGTGCTGCAGACCGTGCGCGAACCCATCGTGCTGCTCGACGGCAGCCAGCGCATGCTGATGCACAACACCGCCTTCGCCGAACTGTACGGGATGGACCTGGCCGATCCGCCGAAGATGCTGGCCGATGTGGGCCACGGCGTCTGGCAGGATCCGATCATCGTCCAGCGCCTGGCCGACGTGCTGCTGCGCGGACGCGAATTGTGGGATTTCGAGCACGAACAACTCGGCGCGGACGGGGTACCAAGGACCATGCTGCTGAATGCGCGGCGCATGCCGCTGCCTGACAGCGAGGATGAAGTGGTCTTGATGACGGTCAGCGACATCACCCTGCAGAAGACGGCGCAACAGCGCATCCAGGAGCTGAACCGGCAACTGGAGGGCAAGGTCGAGCAGGTGTCGGAGGTCAATCGCGAGCTGGAGGCGTTCAGCTACTCGGTCTCGCACGATCTGCGCGCGCCGCTGCGCCATGTCGCCGGCTTCGCCGACAAGCTGGCCCGCCACCTGGGCGACGGCGCCGACGAGAAGAGCCGGCACTATCTCGAGGTGATCGGCACCTCGGCGCGGCGCATGGCCTCGCTGATCGACGACCTGCTGGTGTATTCGCGCCTCGGCCGTAGCGCGCTGCGCCTGCAGGCGGTGGACATGCAGTCGCTGGTGGCGGAGACGCGCTCGGTGCTCGACGCCAACTATCAGTCCGAGCACGGCGGCAGCGGCCACCGCATCGAATGGAACATCGCGCCGCTGCCGATCCTGGTGGCCGACGAGAACATGATGCGGCAGCTGTGGCTGAACCTGCTCGGCAACGCAGTCAAGTACAGCGCCAAGCGCGAGGTCGCGCAGATCGAGGTCGGCTACCAGGTGCAGCCGGACGGCAGCCATCACTTCAGCGTGCGCGATAATGGCGCCGGCTTCGACATGACCTACGCGGCCAAGCTGTTCGGCGTGTTCCAGCGCCTGCACAAGGCCAGCGAGTATTCCGGTACCGGCATCGGCCTGGCCAGCGTGCGCCGCGTGCTGGCCCGCCATGGCGGCCATATCTGGGCCGAGTCCGCCCCCGACCAGGGCGCCACCTTCCACTTCGTCTTGCCCCCGGCGCCCGAAACGCCCTCTACCGAGTTCATTGCATGACCGCCATCCGCACCATCCTGCTTGCCGAAGACAGCCCCGCCGATGCCGAAATGGCGGTGGATGCGTTGCGCGACGCGCGCCTGGCCAACCCCATCGTGCACGTCGAGGACGGCGTCGAGGCGATGGACTACCTGCTGCGCCGCGGCGCCTACGCCGACCGCGAGGAAGGCCTGCCGGCGGTGTTGCTGCTGGACATCAAGATGCCGCGCATGGACGGCCTGGAAGTGCTCAAGCTGGTGCGCAGCGACGAGTCGCTCAAGCGCCTGCCGGTGGTGATCCTGTCGTCCTCGCGCGAGGAAAGCGACCTGGCCCGCAGCTGGGACCTGGGCGTGAACGCCTATGTGGTCAAGCCGGTGGACGTGGACCAGTTCTTCACCGCGGTGAAGACCCTGGGCACCTTCTGGGCGCTGATCAACCAGGCGCCGGACAAAGAGTAAGCGCGCATGCCCACCACCGGCCCCAGGCTTGGCCCGATCCGGATCCTCATGGTCGAGGATTCGCCGGAGGATGCCGAGCTGCTGTCCGACCAGTTGCTGGACGCCGGCCTGGAGGCGACGTTCCGCCGTGTGGAAAGCGAACCGACGCTGCGCGAAGCGCTCGGCGAGTTCGCTCCGGACATCGTGCTGTCGGATCTGAGCATGCCCGGGTTCTCCGGGCACGAGGCGCTGCGGGTGGTGCGCGAGGACGGCAACGCCGTTCCCTTCATCTTCGTCTCCGGCACCATCGGCGAGGAGACCGCGGTGGAGGCGCTGCGCGACGGCGCCAACGACTACATCATCAAGCACAACCCGACCCGCCTGCCGTCGGCGGTGGCGCGGGCGATCCGCGAGGCCCGCACCGAGCGCGAGCGGCAGCGGGTGGAGCGCGAACTGATGCGCGCGCAGCGGCTGGAGAGCCTGGCCCTGCTCGCCGCCGGCCTCAGCCACGACCTGCGCAACATCCTGCAGCCGCTGCTGATCGTGCCGGAACTGATCGTCGGGCGCAGCGACGATCCGCAACTGCGGCACCTGGCCGACGTCATCGCCGAGTGCGGCCGGCGCGGCCATGAGATGGCCGAGTCGATGCTCTCGTTCGTGCGCGGTTCGCGCACGCCCAGCGAGCGGGTGCGCCTGGCCGAGCTGTTCCAGGCGGTGCAGATGCTGCTCAAGAGCAGCCTGCCGGAGCGGGTTTCGCTGAAGGTGGACGTGGCCGATCCGGCGCTGTCGATCGAGGCCAACTACACCGAACTGCAGCAGTGCCTGCTCAACCTCGGCCTCAACGCGATCCAGGCGATGCCGGAGGGCGGCCAGTTGAGCCTGTCGGCGACGCCGGCGATCGGCGCCGACGGCAGCGAGCAGGTGCGCATTCTGGTCCGCGATAGCGGTATCGGCATGGATGCGGAGACCCAGGCGCGGCTGTTCAGCCCGTTCTTCACCACCAAGCCGGACGGCACCGGCCTGGGCCTGATCTCCTGCAAGCGCATCGTCGAGAGCTATGGCGGCCGGATCGGCGTGGACAGCACGCCGGGCGAGGGCACCTGCTTCGAACTGCTGATGCCGCTGCGCACGCCGGCGCCGTCGACCGAGCCGGAGCTGTCGCTGCCGATGGGCAAGGGCCAGCGCGTGCTGCTGGTCGACGGCGAGGCCACGCGGCTGTCGCTGCTGGGCAATGCGCTGTCCAGCCAGGGCTACCGCCCGCAGCTGGCGTCCGACGGCGCCGCGGCGCTGCGCGACGTCGAGGAGCACGGCCTGCCGGACCTGGTGATCGTCGACAGCGACATCATCCTGCTGTCGGCGGTGCGCTTGCTGCTGGCGCTACAGGACCTGGGCTACCAGGGCCCGGCGATCGTGCTCGAGGACACCGGCACCCACCTGGAACGCGACCACTTCCCCGCCGACATCGCCGTGCACGTCCTGCGCAAGCCGCTGGAAATGCAGCGCGTGTTCCGCGCCGTGGCGCATGCGCTTGAGAGTGGTTGATCCAGGGGCTGGGATTGGGGAGTCGGGATTCGGGATTTGTTGTGAAGCCGGAATTGGGGAGTCGGGATTGGGGATTCGCCCGGGGCAACAACAACAGCCGACGCCGCTCGGCGCGCGAAGCGCAGCAACGCGCTAGGCGCGTTGTGTCAGCTCCCCAGGGATCCGCTTTTGCGAATCCCTAATCCCGACTCCCCAATCCCGGCGCCTCACTGCTGGGCTGACTGGTCTTCCGGGTCGCGACGGGCGGGGGCGCGACGGGGCGGCAGGGGCGGCAGGATGTCGCGGGTTTCGTTGTCGGGGTCGGCGGCCAGGGCCGGTTCCCAGGGGAAACGCGGCAGGGTGCGCACGGCGTTCTCCAGCTTGCGCGACCAGGTGTCGTGGATCTCGGCGTACAGCGGGGTGTCGGCTTCCAGGCGCATGCGTTCGGTCACGCGCAGGTCGTTGCGGCGGATCAGCGCCAGGTCGATCGGCATGCCCACCGACAGGTTGGAGCGGATGGTCGAGTCCAGCGACACCAGCGCGGTGCGCGCGGCGTCTTCCAGTTGCATCTCCGAGCGGATGATGCGGTCCAGGATCGGCTTGCCGTACTTGGATTCGCCGATCTGCAGGTAGGGCGTCTCCGGCGAAGTGGCGATGGCGTTGCCGAGCGGATAGATCATGTACAGCCCGGGCCGTTCGCCGGCGATCTGCCCGCCCAGGATCAGCGTCGACTGCACGTTGACGCCGCTGTGCTGGGATTGCTCGGAGAGCTTGATCTGGCTGGAGGCCAGCACTTCGCCGACATACTCGGCGACCTCGAACAGGTGACGGAAGCTGCGCAGACTGCGCGGCGCCTCGGGATCGTCGGCGTCGCGCTGCAGGCGCGAGAGGGTCAGCTGCGTGGTCGCCAGGTTGCCGGCCGACATCAATGCGAACACCGCCTGGCCCGGATACTCGAACACGTGCAGCTTGCGGTGCACGCGGACGTCGTCCAGCGAGGCGTTGGTGCGGGTGTCAGCGGCGAAGACCAGGCCTTCGTCCACTTCGATGCCGACGCAATATGTCATGGCGCTGCCGAAAAACCAGGTACGTTCCGATTCTATGCGGGGGGCTCGGGCTTGGCTACCGTTGACGCTCGCCGCCGCGGCATGCGCGAATAGCGCATGACCACCGTGCTTCTGAGCCTGGGCAGCAATCTGCGCCCGCATCACCACCTGGCCGCGGCGATCGCGGCGCTGCGCCGGCAGTTCGGCGCGATCGTCGTGTCGCCGACCTATCGCACCGCGGCGGTCGGCTTCGACGGGCCGGCGTTCCTGAACAACGCCGTGGCGCTGCAGACCGACTGGGAGCTGGCGCCGCTGGACGACTGGCTGCATGCGCTGGAGGACGCGCATGGCCGCGACCGCAGCGGCCCGCGTTTCAGCGACCGCACCCTGGACATCGACGTGGTGTTCTACGGCGACCGCATCGTCGAGGGGCCCGGCAAGTTGCGCATCCCGCGTCCGGAACTGCGCCACGCCTTCGTCCTCAAGCCGCTGGCCGACATCGCCGCCGACTTCGTCGACCCGGTCAGCGGCCAATCCCTGGCTGCGCTATGGCAGGCGCATGCCGAGCACGGGAAGGTGTTCGAGGTGGTGGAATTGGTTGAGTAGCGGGGAGTCGGGAGTCGGGATTCGCAAAGGCGGATTGCAGCGGTCCGATGGCGCCCGCTTGAACGTCGTTGGGCTTACCCGATGCGGTCTCGCTGTTGCTGCTGCCTGAAGCGAATCCCGACTCCCGAATCCCCAATCCCGGCCTCACATCAGCCCGCGCCCGCCATCCACCCGCACGGTCTGCCCGGTGACGAAGCTGGCATCGTCGAGCAGCCAGCGCACGGCGTCGGCGATTTCCTCGACCTGGCCGGTGCGCGCGAGCGCGGTGCGTGCCAGCAGGGCCTGCTGCGCGGCCGCGTCCTTGCCCGCGTCGGGCCACAGGATCGCGCCGGGGGCGATGGCGTTGACCCGCACCTGCGGTGCCAGTTCCAGCGCCAGCGAACGGGTCAGCATCGCCAGGGCGGCCTTGGCCGCGCTGTACAGCGGATGCGCGCGCAGCGGTTGTTCGGCGTGCAGGTCGGTGAGGTTGACGATCGCGCCGCCATGCTGGCGCAGTTGCGTGGCCGCGGCCTGCGCCAGGAACAGCGGCGCGCGCGCGTTGACCGCGAACAGGTCGTCCCACTGCGCCGGCGTCGCCTCGTGCAACGGCGTGGGATAGAAGTTGGAGGCGTTGTTGACCAGCGCGTCGAGCCGGCCGAAACGCGCCACGCACTGCGCCACCAGGTCCGGTAACTGCGCGGTGTCGCGCAGATCGGCCTGCAGGGTCAGCGTGCTGCCGGCGCGCATGGCTTCCAGTTCCTGCGCCAGCGCGTGCAGCTCGGCCTGCGAAGTGTGCGCATGCAAGGCGAGGTCGTAGCCGGCCGCGTGCAGGCGCCGGGCGATGCCGGCGCCGATGCGCCGCGCGCTGCCGGTGATCAGGGCGACTTTGGTCTGGGTCATGTACGGGTTCCATGCTCGGCTATGCTGTGCATTGTCCACGCAATCCGGCGCCGCATGCCCACCGACCTTCCTTCGCCCGATGCCACCGCATTGGCCCACAGCGAGCGCCTGGCCGCGCACGTGCGTGCCGAGATCGCCGCCGCCGGCGGGGCCATTCCATTCTCGCGCTTCATGGAGCTGGCGCTGTACGCGCCAGGTCTCGGTTACTACAGCGCCGGCAGCAGCAAGTTCGGTGAAGAGGGCGATTTCGTCACTGCGCCGGAACTGGGGCCGCTGTTCGCCGCGACCGTGTCCAATGCGCTGGCGCCGGTGCTGCAGCAACTGGGGCCGCAGGCACGCATGCTGGAGGTGGGCGGCGGCAGCGGCGCCTTCGCCGAGGTCATGCTCAAGCGCCTGCTGGCGCTGGATGCGTTGCCCGAGCGCTACGCGATCCTGGAGCCCAGTGCCGACCTGCGCGAACGTCAGCGCGAGCGTCTGGCGCGCGCGCTGATCCCGCCGGTGTTCGACTTGGTGGAGTGGCTGGACCGACCATTCGACGACGACTGGAACGGCGTGCTGTTCGCCAACGAGGTGATCGACGCCTTGCCGACGCCGCGCTTCGCGCTACGCGACGGCGAGGTGTTCGAAGAGACCGTGACCCTGGACGGCGAGGGCCGCTTCCGCCGTGGCGAACAGCCGGCCGATCCGCTGCTGGCGGCGGCGGTGCGGCACGTCGAGCGCTATCTGCAGGCGCCGTTCGCCGATGGCTACCGTTCCGAGCTGTTGCCGCAGTTGCCGTACTGGATCCAGGCGGTGGCCGGCGGCCTGCGCAGCGGTGCGATGCTGTTCGTGGACTACGGCTATCCGCGTCGCGAGTTCTATCTGCCCGAACGCGACGACGGCACCTTGCGCGCGTTCTACCGGCACCGCACGCATGCCGATCCGTACCGCTGGCCGGGCCTGCAGGATCTGACCGCGTCGGTGGACTTCACCGCGCTGGCCGAGGCCGGCACCGGGGCGGGCTTCGACCTAGCCGGCTACTGCAACCAGGCCAGCTTCCTGCTCGGCAATGGCCTGGACGCGCTGCTGGCCGAGGCCGAGGCACGCAGCGACGAGGCCGCGCGGCTGCGTCTGCGCCAGCAGGTGAAGCAATTGACCCTGCCCAGCGAGATGGGCGAGCGCTTCCAGGTGATGGGCTTCGAACGCGACGTGTCGCTGGCGCCGGCGTTCCTGTCCGGCGACCTGACTTGGCGGCTGTGATGGCGGCAGTGCGTGCCTTCCGTTGGCCCTGGGTGTGGCTGGGGCTGTGGTGGCTGGGCATCGCGGTGCTGATCTACGTGTGCATGATGCCGCACCCGCCGCAGTTGTCGGACCTGCCCGACAGCGACAAGGCCGAGCACTTCATCGCCTACCTGCTGTTGGCCGCCGCGGCGGTGCAGGTCTATGCCGGACCACGCGCCTGGGCCTGGGCTGCGCTGGGCCTGCTGGCGCTGGGCGTGGGCATCGAGTTCGCGCAGGGCGCCTGGACCACCACGCGCTCGGCCGATCCGCTGGATGCGCTGGCCGATGCCTTGGGTGTGGCTGCCGGCATGGCCACCGCGGCCACGCCGTGGCGCGATCTGCTGTGGCGGCTGGAACGCGGCAGCCTGCGCCGCCGCTGAGCGACGTGGCCGCGCGGTCTACGGTCTCGGCCAAACCCTGATTTCCTGTCCGCGCGCAAGGCGCGGCAGGCGCGCCGCGTCCTAGAGTGCCGGCGCCGGGCGGGCTGCCCGGTCGCCGCGCGGCGGCTCCGCGCGCCTTTGCAGGAGAACACGCATGCAAGCACGACACTCCCCCCGTGCCGCGCGCGGCGCCGGCCTGTTCGCCGCGTTGTGCCTGGCCGCCAGCGCCACACCCGCCAGCGCCGCCTGGAACGATGTCTGCAGCGGCACCGCCACCTACACCAGCTCCGGTTATTCCGGCGGCGCCCTGCTGCTGGATCCCATCGACCCGGCCGCGACGATCACCGCGTTGAATCCGACGCAGCTCAATGCCGGCGGCATCCAGGCGGCGCTGGCCGGTGCCTACCTGCAGGTGCAGGGGCCGCGCGGCACGGTCACGGTGTACGTCACCGATCTGTATCCGGACGGCGCCGACTGCGGGCTGGATCTGTCGCCCAATGCGTTCGCCGCGATCGGCGACACCAGTGCCGGGCGCATCCCGATCCGCTGGCAGGTGGTGGCCGCGCCGGTCAGCGGCAACGTGGTGTACCGGATCAAGGAGGGCAGCTCGCAGTATTGGGCGGCGATCCAGGTGCGCAACCACCGCTATCCGGTGGTGAAGTTCGAATACAAGAAGAACGGCGATTGGGTCAGCCTGCCCAAGACCGCGTACAACCATTTCGTCGGCGAGCAGATGGGCGCGCAACTGCTGGAGATCCGCCTCACCGATATTCGCGGCCAAGTGGTCACCGATACCCTCGGTGCGCTGCCCAGCCAGGGCGAAAAGGGCGTGTACTTCGCCGACGGGCACGTGCAGTTCCCGCGCTGAGGCGTGCCGGCGCCAGCGCATGCCGGCGCTGCCGCGGCCCGCATGCGCGCGCCTGCGCCGCGGCGTTGGCTCCGCGGCGCAGGCGTGGCAGCGCTCAGAACTTGAAGTGCAGCGTCGCCATGTAGCGGCGGCCGTTGTGGTAGCGCCCGGCCGGGTGGTCCTTGTCGCCCAGGTACTGCAGGTACTCCTCGTCCAGCAGGTTCTGCGCGTCCAGTTGCAGCGACCACTGTGCATTGATCGCGTAGCCCACGCTGGCGCCCAGGTCGGTGTAGTCGTCGACGCTGGCCGGCGCGGCGCCGGCGACATAGCCGCCGGCCAGGTAGCTGTCGCGCCAGTTCAGGCTGATCCGCGCGTTCCACGGCCCCTTCTCGTAGTAGGGGCTGAAGGCGACGCTGTTGCGCGACTGGTAGGGCAGCGGGTTGCCGCTGTTGTTCTCGCCGCTGGCGTAGGTGTAGTTGGCGGACAGGCCGAAGCCGGTCTCGCCGAACGGCTGCTGGTAGGCCAGGGTGAAGCCCTTGACCTTGCCGTCGCCGGCATTGCGCGGGCGCTGGATGCTGTAGTCGCAATAGCCGTCGGCGGTGCAGCCGTTGCTGCCGAGCATCTGCGCCCAGGTCTGCGGCGAGGTGTCGCGGATCGCGTTGTACTGGCGCTCGATGGTGGCCGAAGTGTCGATGTAGTTGTCGATCTTCTTGTAGAAAATCGACCAGGCCACCACCGCCTGCGGCGCGAAGTAGTACTCGGCCGAGAGGTTGAAGTTCCACGATTCGTACGGCGAGAGCTCGGCATTGCCGCCGCTGCCGGTGAGCGTGGTGTCGTTGAGGAAGGTGTTGTTGACCATCTGGTTGTACGGCGCCCAGGCGATCACCTTGCCGGCGCCGAAACGGAACACCCAGTCGTTGTCGGTGTCGTAGACCAGGTTCAGCGACGGCAGCAGGAAGTGCTCGGTCTGCGTGCGCGTCTGCCACTTGCTGTCCAGGTCCTGCAGGGATGGCGTGCCGCTGTAGACGAAGCCGCTGCCCTCGGTCTTGGAGCGCACGTAGCGCAGGCCGAGGTTGCCGCGCAGGCCGGCGTTGGAGAAGTTCAATTGCACGTAGGCGGCGTTGTTGGTCTGCTGCAGCGCCCAGGTATTGTTGAGGTAGCTGGACGGGTCCGGGTTGGCGTAGTCGACCGGGCTGTTGCGGATCCAGTCGATCACGTTGCCGCGCCCGGCCTGCACGTGCTGGCCCTGGTCGGGATAGAACCCGCGGATGTCGGTCAGGCCGATGGTGCCGATGTCGGCCAGCGTGCCGGGGGTGACGCCACCGTACACGTTGAGGGCGAAGTCCTCGTCGTGCTTGCCCTGGCGTACGCCGGCCAGCAGCTGGTTGAACACGCCGTCGAACTGCAGGTCCAGATCGAGCTGGCCGTAACGGTCCTTGCTCTGGGTGGAGAACACGCCGTTGTTGCCGATCCAGCCGCCGGCCGAGCCCCAGTTGGCCGGGTTGCGCGCGGCGGTGGGGTCGTCGAAGCGGATGCCGCGGTCCAGATCCCAGCGGAAGCCGCCGTTGTAGAACGGCTCGATGAAATACTGCGCCAGGTGATCGTTGTCGGACTTGCTCTGGCCGACCTGGCCGCGCAGGGTCCAGCGTTCGCCGCGGTAGGCACCGCGCAGGTCCAGGCCCTTGGTGGTCACCTGCGACTGGCGCACGTTGTTGTCGTAGATCACCGTGCCGCCGCCCGCGTTGGCGTTGGCGCCGGAATGGCCGCTGCGGACCACGCCGTTGCGCACGTCGCCCAGCGCATCGACCGCGGCGATGGTGCCCGGGTTCCAGGTCAGGAAGCTGTACATCGACTGGTTGTAGTTGTCGAAGTCTTCCTTGATGTACAGGCCGCTGAGGTTGAACTCCAGCGCGTCGCTCGGCTTGAGCTGCAGGTTCACCACCGCGCTGTCGCGCTTGCGGTCCTGCTGGAACCAGGCGGCGTTGATCGAGTTGGGCACGTCCGCATCGGCGGGCACGCCGGTGGCGTTGGCGAAGGTGCCGGCCTTGGCGTAGCCGAACACTTCCAGGCCCTGACGGTCGACGCGTTCCTCGTAGTGCTGCGCGGAGACCGCAATACCGAAGGTCTCCTGCGGATTCTTCCAGCTGTACAGCAGCGACGCATTCGGCTTGCCCTCGCTGGCCTGCTGGCTGTAGCTGTAGCCCACCGAGCCGGCGATCTCGTTGGCCTTCAGGTCCAGCGGCCGGCGGCTGTGCATCAGCACGGTGCCGCCAAGGCTGCCTTCGGTGAGCCGCGCCTCGGTGGATTTGACGATCTCCGCGCGGCCCAGGATCTGCGGCGACAGCAGGGTGTAGTCGAAGCCGCGGTTGGGCTGCTCGCCGTACAGCCAGATCGCCTGCGCCACCGGGTGACCGTCCAGGAACGACAGGTTGAGGCTGGGATCGGTGCCGTCGATGCTGACCCGCTCACCCTGGCCGAAGCGGCGGTCGATGGTGACGCCGGGGATCTGCGCGAATGCCTCGGCGACGTTGGTGCTGGGGAACTTGCCGATGTCCTCGGCGGTGATCGCCTCGGACACGGTGACGTTGTTGCGCTTGGTGTCCAGCGACTTCTCCAGGCTGGCGCGGATGCCGACCACCTGGACCGCGTCCAGGTCGGTGGCGGCGGAATCGGCCTGCTGCGCCTGCGCGGCGAAGGCGAGGACGCTGGCGGCGATGGCCGCCGACAGGGCGGAATGGCGGTATTGCATGATGTCTCTCCCTCATCATTCAATGGATCAACGCGATTGCGCGGACGTCGGGCCGCGTGCCGGAGTTGCCTGTTGCCTTACTGCCTGGGGTGCGGATGCGGGCTGGAGTGCCGGGTGCTGCGGAACCTAGAGGCCGTCCCGCGCTGCACGGGACGACGGGTGCTGCCGGTGTCGTGCGCACGTGCAGGCGCGAGCGGCCGCGGCGCGTGCACGGCGATATCGCGTGAATCGAGCAGGTGCGCTGGCGAGGCCGCCCATCGCGGTCGATCGGACCACGTTCCGATGGCGGGACGCCGCGGAAACGGTGGCAGGGCACTGGACGCGGCGTGCGCCGACGACCTCGCGCCGGGCAAGGCGCGACGCCGTCTTTCCGAATGCCATGAAGTGCCGCGTGCGACACGCGATGCGTGCGAACGGATCATTGCGATCACATGCCTCCCTTGGCCCGCTTTCGCGCCGCACATGCGCGGCTACACCCCCGTGTGCGCCGATTCTTACGAGGCCATGACAACGATGTCAAGCCTTGGCAAGAAAATTTGTCTGGTTCTGGTTTTGCCGCTCAATCTCGGCACTGGATCCCGGAAAGGACGGTGTGGTGGAGTGGGAATGCATATTTATCAATTAGTTGCACAAGAGGCTGTAACAGTTCGTGGCCGTGCGCAAATGAGAATGCAGTGCGATTATGCGGCGGTGCACAAATTGGTCTCGTTGTCACAATTGGTGCGACATAGGTATCGTGACAACGATGCGTGGAAAATGCCGCGCCGGAAATATTTTGCCGGCGCATACAATTGATAAATAAGCGATTTATCGGAATGCGCGCGCAAGTCCAGGGGTCATTGTGCGATTTCGTGCGGCACGGCGTTGACACAATCTTTCTAAGACCATAAGAATCGAAGCGCCTGGAATTGGTCCTTGCCAATTCGGGCCAGATTCGTCCAGCCGCACCATGCAGTCGCTCGTTCCGGGGAAGGGACGGGGACGCGCCTCCTGCAAGACCGGGCGCAGGAAACAGCCAGAACGCTCCATTCACTCCGTGTCCGCACGGACGGCATCGCCCTGCGCGTCGCGTGGGGCGCAATGGAGGGTGCTGCCTGCCGATCGCCGCCCTGGATGTCAGCCGTCGTCGTGCCGATCCGCCATCAACCAGGATAGCCCAATGCCACATGTCGCCCGCTCCCGTTCGCATTGTTGTCCCCTGTCCGTCCTCGCCAGCGCCATCGCGCTCGGCCTGCTCAGCGCCGCTGCGCAGGCGCAGGAAACGCCCGCATCCGACGCGGTCTCCCAGCTCGATACGGTGACCGTCACCAGTTCCTACCAGAAGAGCCTGATCACCGCGCTGGACAACAAACGCACCGACGCACGCATGACCGACGGCATCTCCTCGGAGGACATCGGCAAGTTCCCGGCCGAGAACATCGCCGAGGCGATCCAGCGCATTCCCGGCGTGCAGATCTCCACCATCAACGGGCGCGGGTCGACCATCAGCATCCGCGGCCTGGGTCCCCAGTATTCGGCTACCACCATCAACGGCCAGACCATCAAGAGCGCCGATTTCACCGACGGTTTCCGCTACGACATCATCCAGCCGGAAGTGGCTGCGGCGATCCAGGTGATCAAGTCGCCATCGGCGGACATGGATGCCGGCGGGCTCTCGGGCACGGTCAACATCGAGACCACCAAACCGCTGGACTACAAGGCGCGCAAGCTGATCTTCTCGGCGAAGGAGCAGTACGCCGAATTCGCCGGCGGCGCGCCGACGCCGAAGGGCGTGCTGACCTACATCGACCAGTTCCATCTGGCCGACGGCGGCGAACTGGGCGTGTTCGTCAACGCCGGCTACCAGAAGCTCAAGGACCGTGCCGACTACCTGTGGATCGACCGCTGGTACACCCAGGCCACCGACGACGGCACCCTGTACATCCCGCGCCGTCCGCGCTATCGCTCGATCGAGCGCGAGACCGACCGCAAGATGCTCACCGCCGGGCTGCAGTGGAAACCCAACGACCGGTTGGAGATGAATCTGACCGCGCTGTATTCGCAGGACAAGACCGACAACGACATGAACCAGTTGGTCTATTCCTTCGATCGCAACTTCCTGAGCGTGCTGCAGACCGACGGCCTGACCGCAACCAAGGTGTCGGCCTCCAACTACTGGCTGGAGAACAACCGCCAGCTCGAGCGCCACGATCTGACCTCGCAACTGCTGACCTGGGACGCGCGCTGGAAGGGCGACGCGTGGACCTTCAGCGGCGTGGCCAACTACACCGAGGGCAAGACCGACGAGGACGAGCGTGCGGCGATCCTCGGCCGCAAGCCGAGCGCGACGCTGTTCGACATGTCCAACCCCGGCGCCATCTCGCTGACCACGGACGCCGACGCCACCGACGCCAGCGCCTGGAACAAGGCCAACCTGGTGCGCGACGAATACCCCAACGGCGCGATCAACGCGCTGCGCAACAAGGAATGGTCGCTGCAGTTCGATGCGGAGCGTTACGTCGGCAACGGCTTCCTCGATGCGGTCAAGGTCGGCACCAAGTTCCGCCGCGAGACCTTCGACCGCAACGTCTGGCGCCGCGACTTCCTGTACCTGATCAACTCCGGCGCGGTGTCCGGCTACGACATGTTCCCGGAGCTGTCGGCGGCCAGTTCCAACGTCAGCAACTTCCTCGACGGCAACCTGGCCTCGCAGAGCGACTGGGTGGCGCCGGACGTGTACGCCTACGCCCGGGCCCTGGCCGCCTCCGGCATCACCGTGCCGGTGTTGTTCGCGCCGCAGGCCAGCTACCACATCCGCAACGACATCTTCTCAGCCTACGCGTTGGCGAAGATCGACACCGACCTCGGCAGCATGCGCCTGCGCGGCAACGTCGGCGTGCGCTACGAGAACACCAAGCGCACCACCGACACCTATCTGACCACCGCCTCGCAGTACAGCGAGGACGCCAACGAGGTGGTCGGCACCGAGCGCGCCCCGTACGACTACCACAACTGGCTGCCCAGCCTGAATCTGGTGCTGGACATGCGCGAGGACCTGCTGCTGCGCTTTGCCGCCGGCAAGGTGCTGGTGCGGCCGATCCTGGACAGCAACACCGCCATCGCCACCACCATCTCCTCCGGCAGCAACACCGGCGGCACCACCACCTACGACGTGGCGCTGGGCCAGACCGACCTGAAGGCGCTGACCGCCGACCAGGCCGACCTCAGCCTGGAGTGGTACTACGGGCAGGGCGGCGGGCTGACCCTGGCCGGCTTCTGGAAGAACGTCAAGAACGGCACCTTCAACAGCATCGTCTGCCCGGCCACGTTCAACGGCACGGCGCTGTCCACCAATGGCGCCGGCGACTGTGTGGACGGTGGCGGCAACATCTACGAGATCACCGCCACCCGCAACGATCCCAGCAAGGTCAAGATCAAGGGCTACGAACTGGGCTGGACGCAATCCTTCGATGCCTGGCTGCCGATCCAGGGCTTCGGCCTGACCGCGAATTTCACCCGGGTGATCCCGCAGCGCGACACCGACTTCAAGATCCGCAACCTGTCGGAGAAGACCTGGAACGCCACCGGCTACTGGGAGAACGCGATGTTTTCCGCGCGCGTGTCGCTGAACCACCGCAGCGAGTACGAGCAGGACAGCAGCGACAGCTTCTTCGCCCGCGAAGGCCACACGATGAAGGCGCGCACCCAGGTCGACGCGGTGCTCGGCTACCAGGCCACCGACACGCTCAGCTTCCAGCTCGGCGCGCTCAACCTGACCAACAAGAAGGAAGAGGCGTACAAGGACATCAGCAGCCGTTGGCAGATGACCGGGGTCACCGGCCGCAGCTTCTACGTGTCGATGCAGTGGGACATCCTGTGAGGGCGGCGCACGCGCCTGCGGGCTAGCGCGACCCTGGCCCGGCGCCGCGGTGGCGCCGGGCGGTCGTTCCGATGAGGACAAGCGCATGCAACGAAGAACCTTCCTGGCCGGCAGCGCCGGCGCCGGCCTGCTGCTGGCGCTGCCACGCGGCAGCCGCGCCGGCCCGGCGGCGTCCGCCGGCCTCGCCGGCGCCGATACCGCGGCGCTGGCGGCCGTGCCAGGGGTGACCCTGGCGGCCGATCCCGGCCTGTTCTGTCTGGACGAGGGCTGGCGTTTCCACGAGGGCGACATCCCGTTTCCGCCGATCACCGGGCAGGACGCGAGCTACGACAACGCCAAGGCCGGCAAGGCCTGGGGCGCGGCCGCCGGCGATTTCGACGACAGCCAGTGGCGGCAACTGCGGCTACCGCACGATTTCGCCATCGAGCAGCCGATCGAGGCCAGCGCCAACGTGGCGCAGGGCTATCGCCGCCGCGGCATCGCCTGGTACCGGCGCAGCCTGCGGCTGGACGAGGCGCAGCGCGGCAAGGCGCTGGAATTGCGCCTGGACGGCATCGCCAGCCGCGCCACGGTGTGGGTCAACGGCCTGCTGATGGCGCGCAGTTGGAGCGGCTACGACGGCATCGCGATCGACATGACCGCGATCGCGCGCTATGGCCAGGATCTCAATACCATCGCGGTGCGCGTGGACGCCGAGGCGATGGACGGCTGGTGGTACGAAGGTGCCGGGCTCTACCGGCATACCTGGCTGGCGGTGCGCGATGCGCTGCATCTCGTCGGCGACGGCGTGCATGCGGTGCCGCGTGCCGGGGCCGACGATCGCTGGACGCTGCCGGTGACGGTCACCGTCGCCAACGTCGGCGAGCACGCCGATGCGGCGCTGCTGGAGGCGACCCTGTACGACGCGCAGGGCACGGTGGTGGCGCAGGGCAGCACCGCGCTGCAGGCCAGCGCGCTGGCGCAGGCGGAGGCGCGGGTCGTATTGCAGGTCTCGCAGCCGCAGCGCTGGGACGTGGCCGCGCCGCATCTGTACCGGCTCGCGACGGTGTTGCGCAGCGCAGGCCGCGAGCGCGACCGCCGCGAGTGCGCGATCGGCTTCCGCACGCTACGCTTCGATGCGCAGCAGGGCTTCTTCCTCAACGAGCGGCCGCTCAAGATCAAGGGCGCCTGCCTGCACCAGGATCATGCCGGGGTCGGCGTGGCGGTGCCGGACAGCCTGCTGGACTTCCGCATCCGCCGGCTCAAGGCGCTGGGCTGCAACGCGATCCGCCTGCACCATGCCGTGGCCGCCGAACTGCTCGACGTGTGCGATCGCCTGGGCATGCTGGTGATGGCCGAGAACCGCGTGTTCAATCCTGCCCCGGACTATGCGGCGCAACTGCGCTGGCTGGTGCGCCGCGACCGCAACCGCGCCTGTGTGTTCCTGTGGTCGGTATTCAACGAAGAGCCGATGCAGGGCACCGCCGCCGGCTATGAAATGGTGCGCCGTGCGGTGGCGCTGGTGCGTGAACTCGACGACAGCCGCCCGGTGACCGCGGCGATGAACGACGGCATGCTGACCCAGCGCAACGCGTCCCAGGCGGTGGATGTGGTCGGCTTCAACTACCGCCAGTTCAACTACGACCGGGTGCATGCGGCGATGCCGCACACGCCGCTGCTGTCCAGCGAGGACACCAGCGCGTTCCAGACCCGCGGCGCCTGGTTCACCGACATGGAGGCGCACGTCATCGCCGAGGACGATTCGGTCGCTGCGCCCTGGGGCAACACGCATCGCACGTCCTGGAAGCTGATCGACGAGCGGCCCTACCTGGCCGGCAGCTTCGTCTGGACCGGCTTCGACTATCGCGGCGAGCCGACGCCGTTCGAATGGCCATCGGTGTCCTCGTTCTTCGGCATCATGGACCTGTGCGGCTTCCCCAAGGGCGCCTACTGGCTGCGCCAGGCGCAGTGGATCGACGAGGCGCCGGTGCTGCAGTTGCTGCCGCACTGGAACTGGCCGGGCCGCGAGGGCACGCCGATCAAGGTGATGGCGTTCTGCAACGCGCAGCAGGTGGAGCTGTGGCTCAACGGCCGCTCGCAGGGGCGACAGGCGGTGGACCGGATCGCGATGAACACCTGGCAGGTCGTGTACGCGCCCGGCGTGCTGGAAGCGGTGGCGTACCGCGACGGGCGCGAGGTGGCGCGGCAGCGGGTGCAGACCGTCGGCGCGCCGGTCGCGCTGCGGCTGACCCCGGACCGCCCACGCATGCGCGGCGATGGCCGCGACGCGCAACCGATCACGCTGGAAGCGGTGGACGCGCAGGGCCGCCACGTGCCCTTCGCCGATGCGCAGATCGCGCTGCAGATCGACGGCGGGCGCCTGCTCGGCGTCGGCAACGGCGACCCGAACCGGCATGCGCCGGACAACGTGCCGCAGGTGCAGTTGTTCAACGGCCTGGCGCAGGCCATCGTCGAGGCCGGCAGCGATCGCCGTCGGCTACGCATCGTGGCAAGCGCGCCTGCCTTGCGTGCGGCGCAGGCAAATATCACGCTGGACGCGGCGCCGCCGCCGTTGTCGTTGCCGCCGGCTGCCGCGGCGATGGTGGTGGGCGGCTGGCGGCACACCCTGCCGTTCGCCACCCCGCCGGATCCGGCGCTGCCGCGCGCACCCAACGACAACAACAGCTGGAGCTTCTGCCAGCCGGGCAACCTGGAGACGCGCGCCGAGCGCGATGGCTATGTGCTGTACCGGACCACGTTCACGCCCTGGGCCGGGATCCAGCAGCGCGGCGGCCGCGTGCGGCTCGGCCGCGCGACCGGCGCGGTGCAGGTGTATTTGGACCGGCAGCGGGTGGCCGACGTGGCGGCGGGGCAGCCGGCATCCCTGCTGCTGCCGCCGGCGTCCGGCGAACGGGTGCTGGCCGTGGTGATGCAGGTGACGGCCGGGACGCCTTTCGGCTTCGACGATGTCGCGACAGTGGAGTATTGAGCCAATGAACCATGTTTTCCGCCAGATCTTCCCGCATGGCCTTGCCGGGCTGCGCCGCCTCCGGGCGGCGTCGGGACGCGCGCATGTGGTGCTGTTGCTGCTGGCCTGTGCGCTGCTGGCGCCGATCGCTGTCGCCGCGCCCGCGCAGGGCACGCAGGGCGGCGCCGCGCGCGAGGTGCTGCTGCGCACGCTTGGCCCACGCGCGGCCGAGCTGCAGCTGCAACGGCAACCGCGCGGCCGCGGCAACGACTGGTACCAGGTGACCGCCGAGGCCGGCGCGCTGCGCGTGTCCGGGTCCTCGGAGGTGGCGCTGGCGCACGGTGCGTACAGCTATCTGCAGTCGATCGGCGCGGCGTCGGTGAGCTGGGAAGGCAGCCGCGTGGCACTGCCTGCGGCGTATGCCGACGTCCACGGCCCACGGATGGCCACGCCGTTCGCGCACCGCGCCTATCTCAACGTCTGCACCTACGGCTACACCACGCCGTGGTGGGATTGGGCGCGCTGGGAGCGCGAGATCGACTGGATGGCATTGCACGGCATCGACATGCCGTTGGCGATGGAAGGCCAGGAGTACGTGTGGCAGGCACTGTGGCGCGAGTTCGGCGTCGCCGATGCCGACCTGGCGCAGTACTTCTCCGGCCCGGCGTTCGCGCCATGGCAGCGCATGGGCAACATCGAAGGCTACGATGCGCCGCTGCCGCAGCAGTGGATCGAGGACAAGCACGCGCTGCAGCTGCGCATCCTGCAGCGCATGCGCGCGCTGGGCATGAAGCCGGTGCTGCCGGCGTTCGCCGGCTATGTGCCGAAGGCGTTCGCGCAGGCACATCCGCAGGCGCGGATCTACCGCATGCGCGCCTGGGAGGGCTTCCACGAGACCTACTGGCTGGATCCGGCCGATCCGCTGTTCGCGCAGATCGCGCAGCGCTTCATCCAGCTCTACGACCGCACCTACGGCAAGGGCACCTACTACCTGGCCGATGCGTTCAACGAGATGCTGCCGCCGATCGCCGCCGACGGCAGCGACGCGCGCCTGGCCAGCTACGGCGACAGCACCGCCAACTCCGCCACGACCAAGCCGCCCGAGGTGCCGCCGGCGCAGCGCGACAAGCGCCTGGCCGAGTACGGTCGCGCGCTGTACGCCTCGATCCACCGCGCCAACCCGGATGCGGTGTGGGTGATGCAGGGCTGGCTGTTCGGCGCCGACCGCCACTTCTGGACGCCGCAGGCGATCGCCGCATTCCTGCGCGAAGTGCCCAACGACAAATTGCTGGTGCTGGATATCGGCAACGACCGCTACCCCGGCACCTGGAAGCTGTCCGACGCGTTCGACGGCAAGCAGTGGATCTACGGCTACGTACACAACTACGGCGGCAGCAATCCGGTGTACGGCGACCTGGCGTTCTACCGCGAGGACCTGCGCACGCTGCTCGCCGACAAGGACAAGCAGCAACTGGTCGGCTTCGGCGCCTTCCCGGAAGGGCTGCACACCACCTCGGTGGTCTACGAGTACATGTACACACTGGCCTGGGGCGCACAGCAGCGCCCGCTGCAGGACTGGCTCGACGACTACACCCGCGCCCGCTACGGGCACACCTCGCCGGCCTTGCGCGCGGCCTGGGACGACCTGCAGGCGTCGGTGCTGTCGACCCGCTACTGGACACCGCGCTGGTGGCGCAGCCGTGCCGGCGCCTACCTGTTGTTCAAGCGGCCGACGCTGGACATCGGCGAGTTCGAGGGCGCGCCCGGCGATCCGCCGCGGCTGCGCCGCGCCTTGCAGCAGTTGCTGGCGCTGGCGCCGGAGTACGCCGACGCGCCGCTGTACCGCTACGACCTGGTCGACTTCGCCCGCCACTACGCCACCGGTCGCGTGGACGTGCAGTTGCAGCAGGCCGTGGCCGCGTACCGGCGTGGCGACGTTGCGGCCGGCGACGCCGCGGTCGCGCGCGTGCGAGACGCGGTGATGCAACTCGACCGTCTGGTCGGCGGCCAGCAGGACACCTTGTCGAGCTGGCTCGACGCGGCGGCCGGTTACGCCAAGACCCCGCAGGACGCGGCCTACTACCGGCGCGACGCCAAGGCGCAGGTCAGCGTGTGGGGCGGCGAGGGCAATCTCGGCGACTACGCCTCCAAGGCCTGGCAGGGCATGTACGCGGACTACTACCTGCCACGCTGGACCTTGGCGCTGCAGATGCTGCGGGAAGCGGCGGTCGCCGGCGGCAGCGTGGACGAGGCGCACTTGCAGCAGCGGCTGCGCGACTGGGAGCGGGACTGGGTGGCGCGCGACACGGCCTACCTGCGGCAGGCGCCGGCCGACCCGGTCGCCGCGGTGCGCACGCTGTTGCAACAGGTGGATGCGCCATGAGCGCCGCGTCCGTCCGCCTTCCCGCCGCGGCGCCGTCGCGCCAACGCTTCCTGTCGCTGGACGTGTTCCGCGGCCTGACCATCTTCCTGATGATCCTGGTCAACACGCCGGGCGCCGGGGCCGATGCGTTCGTGCAGTTGCGGCACGCGCCGTGGTTCGGTTTCACCGCCGCCGACCTGGTGTTCCCGTCGTTCCTGTTCGCCGTCGGCAACGCGATGAGTTTCGCGCTGGACCGCGGCCAGCCGCTCGGCGCCTTCCTGCGCCGGGTCGGCAAGCGCAGCGCACTGATCTTCCTGCTCGGCTTCCTGATGTACTGGTTTCCGTTCGTGCAGCAGGGCGCCGACGGCCACTGGAGCGTCACCGCGATCGACCAGACTCGCGTGCCCGGCGTTCTGCAGCGCATTGCGCTGTGCTACGCGCTGGCGGCGCTGCTGTGCCGCTGGCTGTCGCCGCGCGGGCTGCTGCTCATGTGCGTCGCGCTGCTGCTCGGCTACTGGGGTGCACTGTACCTGTGGGGCCAGCCGGGCGCGGAGCTGAGCAAGCTCGGCAATGCCGGCACGCGGCTGGACCTGTGGCTGCTGGACCCGGCGCAGCTGTACCGCAAGGACGGCGGGTTCGATCCGGAAGGCCTGCTCAGCACGTTGCCGGCCACGGTCAACGTCCTCGCCGGCTACCTGGCCGGGCTGTACGTGCGCCGTGTCGGCAAGCAGGCACGCACGGGGCGCTGGCTGTGGCTGGCCGGTGTCGCGCTGGTCCTGCTGGCGCTGGCCTGGCAGCCGTGGTTCCCGCTGGCCAAGAAGCTGTGGACTGGCTCGTTCGTGCTGCTGACCGTGGGCCTGGACCTGCTGTTGCTGGGCGCGTTGCTGTGGGCAATCGAGGTACGCGGCTGGCAGGCCGGCAGCGGCTTCTTCACCGTGCTAGGGCGCAATCCGCTGGCGATCTACCTGTTTTCCGAACTGTTCGTGGTCTGCCTGCGGCTGGTCCGGGCCGGCGCCAGCGGCATGGACCTGTACCAGTGGCTGGGCGTGGAGGTGTTCCAGCGGCTGCTGCCCGGCCCCGGGGGCAGCCTGGCCTGTGCGCTGGCCTACACCCTGCTGTGCTGGGCGGTGGGCTGGTGGATGGACCGGCGAAGGCTGTACCTGCGGCTGTGACCCGGCGTGCACGGACCGCGAATTGGTACTATATTGGACATAACGAATTCATGCGGACTGGAGAGCGCGCCATGACCAAGCCCAAGCCGCAGGCCGATCCGCGCCTGCATGCGCTGGCCGTGGACCCGGACGCGCCGACGCCGCTGTACCTGCAACTGGCCAGCAAGCTGGTGGAGGCGATCAAGGGCGGGCAGTGGAAGCCGGGCGAGGCGCTGCCGGCCGAACGGCAACTGTGCGAATACCTGCAGGTGTCGCGGGTGACCCTGCGCCAGGCCGTGGATGCGCTGGTCGAGCAGGGCCTGGTGTCGCGCCGCCAGGGTGCCGGCACCTTCGTCACTTCGCACATCCAGCACCAGCTCAGCGGCCTGGCCAGCTTCAGCGAGACCCTGCGCATGAAGGGGCTGGAGCCGGGCACGCGCTGGCTGGAGCGGCGCACGCGTCCGGCGCACGGCGAGGAGATCCTGCGTCTGGGCCTGTCGCCGGACACGGTGGTCGCGGCGCTGACCCGCCTGCGCAGCGCCGACGGCCGGGTGATGGCCTACGAAAAGGCGGTGCTGCCGCAGCACGTGGTGCCCGATCCGCACGCCATCGCCGATTCGCTCTACACCTACCTGGACGAGCGCGGCACCCCGGTGGTGCGGGCGCTGCAGTACTTCCGCGCCATCAATCTGCCGGCGCGGCTGGCCGGCCACCTGGGCATGAAGGAAGGCGAGGCGATCCTGCACGTGGTGCGGGTCGGCTACACCCGCGACGGCAGCGCGATCGAGCTGACCGACACCTATTGCCACAACGACTACTACGACTTCGTCGCCGAACTGCGACGCTGATCGCCGAACCCTGCGCCCACCCGGAGCACGCCCGCCCATGACCACCGCACGGCCCGCCAGTCCCTACGCCTCCATCGCCATCGTCGGCCTGTTGTTCTTCATCATGGGCTTCTTTACCTGGATCAACGGGCCGTTGATCCTGTTCGCCAAGGTCGCTTTCAACGTCAGCGACACGTTCGCGTTTCTCATCCCGAGCGCGTTCTACATTTCCTACTTCTGCCTGGCATTGCCTGCTTCGTTCATCCTGAAGCTGACCGGGATGAAAAAGGGCCTGGCGCTGAGCCTGCTGATCATGGCGATCGGCGCCGCCATCTTCGGCCAGTTCACCAATGCTCGTTCGTATGCGGGTGCGGTGAGCGGCATCTTCATCATCGGCGGCGGCCTGGCCTTGCTGCAGACTGCGGTCAATCCGTACATCAGCATCCTCGGGCCGATCGATGGCGCAGCGCGCCGTATCGCGCTCATGGGCATCTGCAACAAGGTGGCCGGAGCGCTGGCCACCTATGGACTGGCGAAGGTGGTCCTGCACGGGATGGAGGATTTTTCGACCCGGATCGAACAGGTGCTGCCGGCGCAGAAGGAACTGCTGTTGCAGGAGTTCGCCGGTCGCATCCACGGCCCCTACATGGCGATCGCCGGCGTCCTTGCCGTGCTTTCCGTCGCCATCCTGTTTTCGCCCTTGCCCGAGATCAGCGCCGAGAAGGCGAACGCGTCGGCCTCCGACGAGCGCAGCCGCGACAGCATCTTCGCGTTTCCGCACGTGTGGCTGGGCGCGTTGTGCATCTTCGTGTACGTCGGCGCCGAGGTGATGGCGGGCGATGCGATCGGCATCTACGGCAACAGCCTCGGCCTCTCGCTCGACTACGCGAAGTATTTCACCATCGGCACGCTGGCCTGCATGCTGGCAGGCTACCTGGTCGGCCTGGTGCTGATCCCGAAGTACATCTCCCAGGAAAAGTACCTGTCCATTTCGGCAGGCCTTGGCATCGTGTTCTCGCTGTGCGCGATGTTGACCGGCGGCTATGTCTCGGTGGCGTTCGTCGCGGCGCTCGGATTCGCCAACGCCATCATGTGGCCGGCCATTTTCCCCCTGGCCATCAAGGGGCTGGGAAAGTTCACGGAGAAGGGCGCGGCGTTGTTGATCATGGGCATCGTGGGCGGGGCGGCGGTTCCGCAGCTGTTCGCCCATCTGAAGGAGTTCTTCGATTTCCAGGTGGTCTTCGCCGGCTTGATGATCGCTTGCTACCTGTACATCTTGTTCTTCGCGCTGCGCGGTCACCGCGTGGGCCAGGGCGCGCGGTGAGCTGACGCGCTTTTCTCCAACTCGGCAAACTCATTCCAATGCGCAGACCCACCATCAAAGACGTCGCCGAACGGGCGCGGGTGTCGCTGAAGACCGTCTCGCGGGTCATCAACAACGAACCGTCGGTGATGCAGGCCACGCGCTCGCGCGTGCTGCACGCCATCGCCGAACTCGACTACGAGCCGGATCCGTCGGCGCGCAACCTGCGCAGCGGCACGCCGTTCGTGATCGGGCTGGTGTACGACAACCCCAATCCGTACCACATCATCGGCGTGCAGAACGGCGTACTCGCTGCCTGCCGCGAGACCGGCTTCGGCCTGCAGATCCATCCCTGCGATTCCACCGCGCCGATGCTCGCCGAGGAACTGGCCGAGTGGACCCAGCGCTCGCGCCTGGCCGGGCTGGTGCTGACCGCGCCGATGTCCGAGCGCGCCGACCTAGTCGCGGCGCTGGCCGCGCGCGGCATCAAGACCGTGCGCATCATCGCCGCCACCGAGGATCCGCAGGACGGCCCGTGCGTCTATGTCGACGACCGCGATGCCGCCTACGAGATCACCGAGCACCTGATCCAGCTCGGCCACCAGCGCATCGGCTTCCTGTGGGGCGGCACCTCGCACCGATCCAGCGGCGAGCGCTATGCCGGCTACGAGGCGGCGCTGAAGGACTACGGCATCACCCTGGACAAGCACCTGGTGATCCCCGGCGACTACACCTTCGACGATGGCTTCCGCGGCGCGCGGCGGCTGCTGGCGCTGCGCGAACCGCCGACGGCGATCTTCGGCTCCAACGACGAGATCGCCGCCGGCGTGCTGGCCGCGGCCAAGTCGGCGGGCATGAACGTGCCCTACGACCTGTCCATCGCCGGCTTCGAGGACAGCCCGTTCTCGCGCCAGTCGTGGCCGCCGCTGACCACCGCCAAGCAGGCCACCGAGGACATCGCCCGCCATGCCGCGCGGCTGCTGATCAGCCAGCTGCGCAGCGATGCCTACGAAGACCATCCGGCGCCGGTGCACAACCAGGGCTTCGTGCCGCAACTGGTGGTGCGCGGCTCGACCGCGCCCATGCAGCCGCATTCCCGCCGTTCCTCCGCCCCCGACCCCACATGACCCTGCCCATGGCGCTGCCCTCCGAAACCGAAACCCTGATGTTCCGCGAAGCCGCGGAAGCCGCCGCGGTCGTCGCCGCGCAGTTCCAACGCAACCACGCCACGGTGGCCGCACTGGCCGCATCGCTGCGCGCCGATCCGCCGCCGTTCGTGGTGACCTGCGCACGCGGCAGTTCCGACCACGCCGCCACCTACGCCAAGTACCTGTTCGAGACCCAGCTCGGCGTGGTCACCGCCTCGGCCTCGCCGTCGGTGGGTTCGGTGTACGAGGCGCCGCTGCAACTGCGCGGGGCGCTGTACCTGGTGATCTCGCAATCGGGCAAGAGCCCGGACCTGCTGCGCAACGCGCAGGCCGCCAAGGACGCCGGCGCGCGCGTGGTGGCGCTGGTCAACGTCGAAGACTCGCCGCTGGCGCAACTGGCCGACACGGTGATCCCGCTGGGCGCCGGCCCGGAGAAGAGCGTGGCCGCGACCAAGAGCTACCTGGCGTCGCTGGCGGCGATCCTGCAGCTCGGTGCGCACTGGAAGAACGACCCGGCGCTGCTGGACGCGCTGCAACACTTGCCGCAGGCGCTGCGCGCGGCCTGGCAGGCCGATTGGCGCTCGCTCACCGATGGCCTGGTCGAGGCGCACAACCTGTTCGTGCTCGACCGCGGCCTGGGCCTGGCGGCGGCGCAGGAAGCGGCACTGAAGTTCAAGGAAACCTGCGGCCTGCACGCCGAGGCCTACAGCTCGGCGGAAGTGAAGCACGGGCCGATGGCGCTGGTCGGCCCGGGCTTCCCGGTGCTGGCGTTCGACCAGCCGGACGAAGCGGGCGAGGGTACCCGGCGCCTGGCCGAGGAATTCCGCGGCCGCGGCGCGCAGGTGTGGCTGGCCAGCGCCGGCGGCGACCTGCCGCTGGTCGCCGCGCCGCACCCGGCCTGCGCGCCGCTGCTGGCGATCCAGAGCTTCTACCGCGCGATCAACGCCCTGGCGCTGCGCCGCGGCTACAACCCGGACCTGCCGCCGCACCTGAACAAAGTGACGGAGACCGTCTGATGACCACGGTGGCGCTGCGCAATGCCCGCGTGCTCGGCGAGGACGGTTTCCTCGATGGCGTCAGCGTGCTGTTGGAGGGCGAGCGCATCCTCGCCCTGCTCGACGACGCCGACCCGCGCGTGGCGGCAGCGCCGGTGCAGCACGACCTTGGCGGCGGCAGCCTGCTGCCGGGCTTCATCGACCTGCAGGTCAACGGCGGCGGCGGCGTGCTGTTCAACAACCGCACCGACGTCGAGGCGCTGCGCCGCATCGGCCAGGGCCATCGCCGCTACGGCACCACCGGCTACCTGCCGACGCTGATCAGCGACGACGTGGAGGTGATGCGTGCGGCGATCGCCGCGACCCGCCAGGCCATCGCCGAGGGCGTGCCGGGCGTGCTCGGCATCCATCTGGAAGGCCCGTACCTGGCGCCGGCGCGCAAGGGGACCCACAACGCCGACAAGTTCCGCGTGCCCGACGCCGAGGAACTGGCGCTGGCGACCTCGCTGGACAACGGCGTCACCCTGATCACCCTGGCGCCGGAACGCGTGCCGGCGGCCAGCATCCGCACCCTGGCCGCGGCCGGCGCGCGCGTGTTCGCCGGCCACACCGCTGCCAGCTACGAGGAGACCCGCGCCGGGCTGGACGCCGGCATCTGCGGCTTCACCCATCTGTACAACGCAATGACCCCGCTGCAGGGTCGCGATCCCGGCGTGGTCGGCGCCGCGCTGGAAGACCGCAACGCCTGGTGCGGAGTGATCGTCGACGGTGTGCACGTGCATCCGGCCAGCCTGCGCGTGGCGCTGGCGGCCAAGCCGCGCGGCACCGTGTTCCTGGTGACCGACGCGATGCCGATGGTCGGCGCCGACAGCCCCGCCTTCGATCTGTATGGCGAAACCATCACCGCCATCGACGGCGTGGTGCGCAATGCCGCCGGCGCCCTGGCCGGATCGGCGCTGGACATGGCCAGTGCGGTGCGCAACAGCGTGCAGTGGCTGGGCGTACCGCTGGAAGAGGCCGCACGCATGGCCTCGCTGTACCCCGCGCAGTGCGTGGGCCTGGACCACCGCTACGGCCACATCGCACCCGGCTACCAGGCCGACCTGGTGCTGCTGGACGCCGCGTTGCAGGTCCGCCACACCTGGATCGCCGGCGCGATGGAGTAAGCGGCTGCCGGCACCGCCTGTCGGTGCGCGCAGGGAAACATCGTGCCGCCGGCCGTGGATAGGTGCGGTAGCCTGGCGCCGGCGCATCGGCGATGCCGCGCCCTCGCCGCGCGGACGCAGGCAGGCGCCAGCTCCGCTCCACCTCACAAGGAACGTCCGGTGATCTACGCGATTCAACCCTATGCCACCGTGGGCGGATTCCGTTTCGGCTGCAGCCAGGTCCAGATCGCCAAGGCGCACGGCGCGCCATTCACCACGGTGATCGACAACAGCCAGAAGATCGTGACCGAGACACGCGAAGGCTGCGAACTGGTCTACGAACGCAAGGCGCTGTGTTACGTGACGCTCAACCGGGATGTGGCCCCGGTGGTCGAGGGGATCGCCATCTATGCGTCGGACGCGTTGGCGCAGCTGATGGCGCTCGATCCCGATCATGCGATCGGGCCGCGCTACGCGCTGTTTCGCCGCCTCGGCATCTGCGTCGGCGGCCTCGGCGTCAAGCGCATTCCCGAAGGCAGGCTGGTCAGTGCCTTCGCCGAGGACAAGCGCGACTTCTTCGAATTCTTTGTCGCCGAGGACTGAGGCGCGCGCTCGCGTGGCGGACGCACGGTGCGCAGGGTGCAGGCGCAACCACGCGAATCGTTTGGAAGCGCGGTTCGCTTGAGCGGCGATGTCGGCAGCGCCGCGGCGCCAGTCACCGCTGGGCATGCCTGTTGAGCAAAAGATTAAAAGTCTTCTGTCTCTCTCCCCGCACGCGGGGGCGTCACCTGCATGCATTAGGATCGCAGGCGATCGCCACAGGGGGAGATCGTCATGCGCATCGTACGGACGGTGCCGCGTTCTTGCGGCAGCGGTGAAGGGTGGTTCGACGGAATGTCGCGTGTCGTCGTGGCTTGGCGCAGGCAATGGCATGGTATCGGCGATGCGCCGCGTCGCGCGGCTGAGCGGCCGCAGGTGCAGATGTCGAAGCTGCTTGGCGCGGGCAGCATGCGCGCCGGGGCCGTCCTGCTGTTATGGGCCACGGCCTGGCCGACCTGGGCCGCGACGCCACCGGCGGCGTGTCGGCGGCCGGCGTTGCCGGTGGCGTGCGCGGGTCCGACCGCGGTCGGGCGCTTCATCGCCCGCAACGGCGGGTCCTGGCAGCCCTATGCGTTCGCCACGCCGCTCGATGTGCCCGCCGGGGAAACCCTGGCCATCGCGATCTGCGGACAGGCCAATCAGACCGTGCAGGATGCGTGGTGGCAAGCGCAGCCGTCATTGTTGCCGACGCTGGTGCACAGTGTCGGTGCGAACGCCACGCTGGCGATCCTGGTGCAGGACAGCGCCAACGTGGCGCTGGCCGGGCGGTTGATCCTGGGCGAGGACACGCGTGCGGCCGACGGCAGCTTGCATGCGCCGGCGGGGCTGGTGCAGGCCGCGCTGATCGGCACGTTGGTCGACGGCCCCATCGCGGACGGTGCGCGTCTCGATGTGCGCCTGCGCGACTCGGCCAACGTCAGTCTGCAGACCGCGCAGAGCCACCTGCACCTGGGCGGCGGCAGCCTCAGCGAACGGCTCATCGCGCCACGCGATGCAGCGGTCGCGGCGGCCGACGGCGCCTGTCTCGCGGTCGCCGTGGAGCGCAGCGACCGGGTGCGCGGTGATCGTGGCCTGCTGACGATCGGCGGCGGCCGCCTGCAAGGCGCGCTGATCGCCCATCCGTTGCGCGGCAGCCATGTCGCCGTGCAGGCGGACGACGTGGCCACTGTGGCGGCGGACGAGGTCCGCCTGTTCGCCGGCCAGTTGCTGGATGAGGTGGTGCACGCCGGGCCGTGGCTGGGCGGCCAGATCGCGATCGGACTCGCCAACGTGGCCAATGTCGATGCGCGCGCACTGGACATCCAGGATGCGGTGCTGGTCGACGAACTGGTCGACGCCGGCCACGTGCAGGGCGCGGCGATCGACCTGCGCCTGACCGATACCGGCAACGCCAGCATCGAGGGCGCGCTGCGCATCGGCGATGGCGGGCTGATCGACGAGCCGTTGGACGCTGCCGACCTGCTCGCGTCCGATGTCGCGGTCACGCTGCTGCGCAGCGGCAATGCGGTCGCTGCCGAAGCGCGGATCGTGGACGGCGAACTGATCGACGAAGCGATCGATGTGGGGGCGATACAGGATGCGGTGTTGGCGGTTCGCTTCGAGGATGCCGGCAACCTGCATGCCGTGGCCGCGCGGATCGAGGAGGGCGAACTGATCGACGAGGCGATCGATGCCGGGTCCATCGACGGCGGCACGCTCGACGTCGCGTTCGCGGACAGCGGCAACGTCACCGGCGACGCCCTGGCCATCGTCCATGGCGAACTGATCGACGAGGCGGTCGACCTGCAGGGCCCGCTCGCCCGCGCGCAGCTGCGCCTGGACATGGCCGATGCCGGCAACGCCCGGGTCCAGGCGCTGGACATCGTCGAGGGCGAACTGGTCGACGAAGTGCTGGACCTGATCGATGCGCGCGATGCCAGCGCGGAACTGCGCGTGCGGCGCAGCGGCAATGCCGGAGGCGCGCTATCGGCGTCGGCCCAGCGCGTGTCGATCGTGGATGGCGAGTTGATGGATGAGGTGATCGACGCGGCAGGCACGCTGGACGGATTCGCCGGCATCGTCGATCTCGGCGATGTCGCCAACGCGCGCGCCGCACGCATCGCGCTGCAGGGCGCGCAGCTGCTCGACGGCGTGGTGGACGCCGCGTCGCTGCGCGTCAGCGAACTCGGCCTGCAACTGACCGATGTGGCCAACGCGCGCTATCGGGACGCCTTGGACATGCAGGACAACAGCACGCTGTTGGGGGCGATCGCCGACGTGGACAGCCGCGATGCCGCATCGCAGATCGCCACGGTGGTCGTGGCCAGCGGGGAGGCGATCCAGGTGCCCTAGCGGGTGTCCGGCGAGCACTGCGGCGGGTGGTGGCAGCGCTGCAATCGCCGCCACGCAATTCGGGCAGCTTGCCGTTGTCTGCAGGCGCGGTGTCAGGTGCGGCGGCATGCTTGCCACGCATCAAGCGGGTACGTTACTGCACCCGTAGGAGCGGCTTCAGCCGCGACTGGCGTTCCCGATAACGCGGTCGCGGCTGAAGCCGCTCCTACACGTGCGGCTAGGGCACCTCAATAACGGCAAAGACCGCGACCAAAGCGCCTGGAAAACACTAATGTGCACAGATCGCAATGGATGGGTTTCAGGTTCTCAGCGGTGCCTTCAATCGCTCCTGGATGTTCGCTTCCGTTGCGATGGACCATCCAGTTGAGCCTGTCGCGGCTCATGCCCAGCAAGCGGATGAGCCCCGCTTCCACCGCGCATCGATGCAAGCGCGACGTGGCAGCGCTCAGAGCGTGTCGGCCGGCAGCTCCCGCCGCGCCGCGGCGATCGCCGCGATCCGCGCCTTGGCCAGTGCCTCGCCGATCTGCGGGCCGCTCAGGCCCTGCGCGGCCAGGTCGCGGGCGTTCACTGCCAGCGCCGCGGCATGCAGGCGCTGCAGCGCGGGGCCCTGCGGATAATCGGCGTCCTCGCTGCCGAGGCGGCCGCGCTTGTCGGCCTCGCACACCGTCGCCAGCTGCGCGATGCGCTCGGGCTTGCGGAAGCCGTCGCAACGCTGCAGCAGTTCGTGCACGGTGCGGTCGCGCAACTCGGCCAGGCGATGCACGTTCAGATGTTCGCGGCAGGCGATCTCGGCCAGTTGCCGATGCTCCTGCGGCAGCTTCAGGCGCTCGCACAGCGCGCGCAACGGCGCCAGGCCGCGTTGCTCGTGCATCAGGTGGCGCGGCCATTCCTCGGGCGGGGTCAGCGCCTTGCCCAGGTCGTGGGTCAGCGCGGCGAAGCCGATCAGCGCGTCGCCCGGCGCCAGCCGCGCGGCCATGTCGCTGACCAGTTCCTGGTGGCGTCCGGTGTCGATCTCCGGGTGGTACTCGGCGCGCTGCGGCACCCCGTACAGCGCGTCCAGTTCGGGAAGGACCCAGCGCAGCGCCTCGGCCTCGCGCAGCGTGCGCAGGAACGCTGATGGCTGCGCGGACGCCAGGCTGCGGCGCAGCTCCTGCCACACGCGCTCGGGCACCAGCGTTTCCAGTTCGCCGCCGGCGGCCATCGTGCGCATCAGCGCCATGGTCTCGTCGGCGACACGGAACCCCAGCGGCGCCAGCCGCGCCATGAACCGCGCCGCGCGCAGCACCCGCAGTGGATCCTCGGCGAAGGCCGGGCCGACATGACGCAGCACCCGCTGTTCGAGATCGCGCACGCCGCCGTAGGGATCGACCAGGCGCCCGTCGGCCTCGTCGCGGGCGATGGCGTTGATGGTGAAGTCGCGGCGCTGCAGGTCCTCCTCCAGCGTCACCGACGGATCGGCCTGCACCACGAAGCCGAGGTAGCCGCGCCCGGCCTTGCGCTCGGTGCGCGCCAAGGCGTATTCCTCGCCGCTGCGCGGATGCAGGAACACCGGGAAATCGCGGCCGACCTGCTTGTAGCCCAGGTCCAGCATCTGCTGTGGCGTGGCGCCGACCACCACCCAGTCACGATCGCCCGGCGGCTGCCCGAGCAAGGCATCGCGGACGGCGCCGCCGACGAGGTAGGTGTTCATGGGCTGGGATTCGGGAGTGGGGATTCGGGATTCGCAAAGGCGGATTGTCGGAACGAAATACCGCTCCCGCCTATGTCGATGCTACCTGCATGTGGGCGCGCTGCGCTGTTGCCAATCCCGAATCCCTAATCCCGACTCCCCGCCTCACACACAAACTTCTTCCGCGGCGCGTCCAGCTTGCCGAGCATGCGCTCGGTGACCGGCAGGGCGTCGCCGTTGAGGCGCCAGTCGTAGATCACACTGAAGGCGAGGATGCGCGCCACGTACTCGCGGGTCTCCTTGTAGCTGACCGTCTCGATCCAGAAGTCGGGATCGTGGCCCGGGCGCTGGGTCTGCCAACGCGAGGCCGGGCCGGGGCCGGCGTTGTAGGCGGCGATGGTCAGGTAGGGCAGGCCGTAGGTGTTGAGCAACTGGCGCAGGTAGGCGGTGCCGATGGCGATGTTGGTGTCCGGGTCGTACAGGCTCGCTGCGCCGCCGTAGCCGGCCAGGCCGAGGTTGCGGGCGACGCTGGCGCCGGTGGCCGGCACCACCTGCATCAGGCCCATGGCATTGGCCGGCGAGCGCGCATTGGGATTGAACACGCTCTCGGCGCGGATCTCGGCGGCCACCCAGGCCGGATCGATCGCGTTCCTGCCGGCTTCGCGGCGGATGGTCTCGGCGTGGTGCAGCGGGAAGCGCAGCGTGTACAGGCGCTGCTCTTCCGGGCGCTTGCCCAGCCCGAACACCGCGCGGTCGAACCAGCCGTTGGCGCTGGCCACTTCCACCGCCAGGCGCCGCTGGGTGTCGTCGAAGCGGCTCAGCGCATCGTTCCACTCGGCCACCGCCCAGCCGGCGCGGTCGATCTTGAACAGCTCCAGCGCGCGGATCAGCGCCGGGTCGCGCGCCACCGCCGCCTGCGCCTGCGCGCTGTCGTTCGGTTCCCACGGGCACAGCGCATACGGCTGCTTGAGCCGGTCGGCGGCCAGGAAGCCGTGGAAGGTGGCGGAGGTGGCCGCCGCGCGATACAGGCGCTGCGCCTCGCTGGCATTGCCGGTCTTCTCCGCCAGGCGCGCTTCGAAGTACTGCCAACGCGAATCGCTGCGCTGCGCCGGCGGCATCTTGCGGATCGCGGCCAGCGCCGCCGGCCAGTCGCCGCGCGCCATCGCCTCGCGCGCGCGCCACTCGTGCAGGCGTTCGTCGTAGACGGACTCGGGCACGGCATTGAGCCGGCGCGCCGAATCGGGGCCGTACGAGGCCACCGTCCACAGCGCGATCTGATACAGCACCGCGCCGCGTTGCGCCTCGCTGAACTGCAGCGCCTGGGCGAACTGCGGCAGTTGCCGCTCGGCGGCGTCCGGGTCGGTCTTGGCCAGCTTTTCCAGCCCGTCCACCGCCACCTTGCGGCTGCGCTCGGTCTTGGGCCAGCTCAGCGCACGCGGATGCACTGCGTCCAGGAACGCGGCGTAGTCGTTGGCCAGCGCCAGCTCGGCGGTGGGCAGACCGCGCGCGGCGGCGCGCATCACCGCCGGTTGCTGGGCGTCCGCGGCCGCTTCCACGCGCGCCCAGCGCAGCGCATCGGTCATGCCGCCGCGCGCCTGCAGCACCGCGAACACCGGATCGCAGGCGTCGGGCAGTGACTTGCCGGCGTTGCGCCACAGCGCCTGCGCCTCGTCCACCCACTGTGCGTCGGCGCGGTCGGTGGCTTGGCGCGCATTGAGTTGGGCGCAGCGCAGGCCGAGGTTCTCGGTGGGTTTCCAGTTCGCCAGCAGTGCCGGCCAGTCCTCGCGCCGCGCCAGCGCCGGCAGCCACAGCGCGCGGAAGCTCTCGGCCACCGGCTGCCCGGCGTAGCGCTTGAGGAAGTCCTGCGCCTGCGCATCGGACACCTTGTCGATGGTGCGGCGCAGATTGGCGTACTCCAGCCAGCCGTACAGCGGATGCTGCCTGAAGGCAGCGGCGCGGACCGGATCGAACCGGCCCTGCTCGGCATCGTCGATCGCCGAGCGGATCGCCGGGCGTTGCGCATCCAGGGACTGGGCGAGGGCGGAAACGGGGCCGCACAGCGCGGCGGCGAACAGCAGGAGAGACGTGCGCAGGATCATGCGCGGGACTATACCGAAGGCCGATGAATCGCCGTGCCACGGGCGATGGTGGGTGCTGTCGTTGCGTCCGCTGTCGCGGCTGCGGCGCTGTTGTCCCGTGCCGTCCGGGCGCGCGACGATTGCGCTGGATGACGCGATGCCGACGTGCTGACGGGTGGAGCCGCTGCACGTCGTGTCGGTGCAACGCGCTGCAGCGTTTGCAGCTTGGCGCCGCTCGCCGGGCCGGTATCCGGTGCCTGCAGGGGCGGATGAGAGAGTGGACAAGCCTCTTGTCGCAGATCGGCGCGGGCGCTTCGCCTCTGTACTTTCACCCCAACCCCTCTCCCGGGGGAGAGGGGCTTGGCTTCTCCCTTCTTCCATCGGGACCATGGCCCCCTTTTCGGGGGAAGGTGCCCCGCAGGGGCGGATGAGAGTGCGGGCGAAGCCCCTTATCGCCGCGGGCGCTTCGCGCGCCGGATCCTCACCCCAACCCCTCTCCCGAGGGGAGAGGGCTTTGGCATTGCGTCGCTGTTGGATGACGTCTCGCGAGCCTGTGTCTACCAGATCGACCAGTCGCATCGATCGCCCACGCTTTGCCTGCCGGGCGCTTGCAGCCCGTTTACGATTTGTTTACAAAGAATTCCACGCCGTCGCGGTGCAGGGGGTCGCAGCGGCCGACCCACATCCTTTCTGGAGAGAGAGACGGATGAACTTCCTGCACCGCCATCCTTTGGTCTTCGCGGTATCCCTGGCCCTGCTCGGCGGCGTCCCCGCCATCGCCGGCGCCCAGCAACAGAGCACCCCGGCCGCCCCCGGCGGCGCCACCACCCTGGACAGCGTGCAGGTCACCGGCACCCGCATCCGCCGCGCCGAAGTGGAGGGCCAGGTGCCGGTGCAGACCCTGAGCCGCGCCGACATCGAGCGCACCGGCCTGACCTCCATCGGCGATGTGCTGCAGGAGCTCACCGCCTCCGGCTCGGCCTTGAACGCCAAGTTCAATTCCTCCGGCAATTTCGGTTTTCCGCCGGACGGCAGCGGCGTCGGCGCCGGCTCGGCGCAGGTCGATCTGCGCCATCTGGGTGCCAAGCGCGTGCTGGTGCTGGTCGACGGCATGCGCTGGGTCAACGAGTCCTCCGCCTCGGGCGTGGGCGCGGCCACCGACCTCAATACCATCCCGCTGGCCATCGTCGAACGCGTCGAGGTGCTGGAGGACGGCGCCTCCTCGCTGTACGGCTCGGACGCCATCGCCGGCGTGGTCAACATCATCACCCGGCGCAGCTTCGAAGGCGGCCAGGTCACCCTGAACTACGGCGGGTACGACAAGGGCGACGGCGCCAGCAAGGGCGTGGACCTGGCCTGGGGCCACAGCACCGAGCGCACCAGCCTGTTCCTCGGCGCCAGCTACACCAAGCAGGACCCGATCTACGCACGCGACCGTGCGCAGTCGCTGTATCCGATTCCCGGCACCGGCCTGAGCTTCGGCAGCTCGGCCACGCCGGACGGGCGCTTCATCTTCGTCGATCCCAACACCGGCGCCGAGCAGAACCTGACCCCCAACAGCGGCGTGGGCACGCCGCGCTACGACGGCGCCGGCGGCTGTACCCGCAGCGACGACTACCATTGCTTCACCACCGCCGACCGCTACAACTTCGCCGCGTCCAACCTGCTGCTGACGCCGTCCGAGCGCAAGGGGGTGTTCGGCCAGTTCCGCTTCTTCTTCAACGACGACGTGCAGTGGTACCTGAAACTGCTCGGCAACCGCCGCGAATCGACCAACCAGGCCGCGCCGGAGCCGATCTTCCTCGGCCCCGACGCCGGCACCGGCAATCCGCTGGCCGACAACATCGTCATTTCCGCGGCCAACCCGTACAACCCGTTCGGCTTCGCGCTGGATTCGGGCAGCAACCTGATCATGATCGGGCGCCGCCCGGTGGAAGGCGGCGCGCGCGTGTTCGAGCAGCGCGTGGACACCCAGTACGTCGGCACCGGCTTCATCGGCAGCTTCGAGGGCGCCGACCGCACCTGGTTCTGGGACGTCAACGGCGCCTACAGCAAGAACAAGGCCGAGCAGACCAACTACGGCAGCTACAACATCTACAACATCAACCTGGCGCTGGGCGATCCGGCGGCGTGCGCGGCGGTGGCCGGCTGCGTGCCGCTGAACATCTTCGGCGGCGCCGGCAGCATCACCCCGGACATGCTGCGCTGGATCCAGCCGGTGGTGCACGACCGCAGCCAGAACGAACTGACCCAGTTCACCGCCAACCTCAGCAGCGACCTGTTCCGGCTGCCGGCCGGCGCGGTGTCCTTCGCCACCGGCGTGGAGTACCGCAAGTACGAGGGCTTCTACCGCCCCGATCCGCTGACCGTCATCGGCCACTACAACGGCGTGCCGTCGCTGCCGACGCAGGGCAGCTACGACGTCAAGGAGGCCTACCTCGAACTGAGCGTGCCGATCTTCGCCGACTCGCCGCTGGGCGACAAACTGGACCTGAGCCTGGCCGGGCGCTATTCCGACTACTCCACCTTCGGCGGCAAGTTCACCCCGAAGTACGGCCTGCGCTGGCAGGTGGCGCCGGACTTCGTGCTGCGCGCCAGCTATGCCGAAGGCTTCCGCGCGCCCAGCATCGGCGAACTGTACGGCTCGGCCGCGCGCGCCGACCTGACCCTGTCCGACCCGTGCTCGATCGGCCTGGGCGGCACCGCGCCGCGCGGCAGCGCCAGCAACTGCGCCGCGCTCGGCGTCCCGGCCGGCTACCAGCAGGCCAACTCGCAGATCTCGGTGACCACCGGCGGCAACCGCGCGCTGGAGCCGGAGACGGCGCGCAGCTTCAGCGCCGGCTTCGTCTGGAGCCCGTGGTTCGCCAGCAACGTGCCGTGGTCGGACCGCTTCGACGTGGAGGTGACCTTCTACCGCCACGACATCGATGGCGCGATCCAGGCGATCAACGCGCAGACCCAGCTCGATCTGTGCGTGGACACGCTGTCGCCGACGTACTGCGACGGCATCACCCGCGCGTCCACCGGCGGCATCAACGGCTTCAACAACCGGCTCACCAACCTCGGCTCGATCAAGACCGACGGATGGGACGTGGACCTGTTCTGGACCACGCCGGCGACCGCCGCGGGGCGCCTGAAGGTCGGCTGGCAGAACACCTTCGTCACCCGCTACGTCGCCACCGGCGCGGCCGGCCAGGTGCAGCCGCAGCGCCCGGGCGTGGAAGTGGTGGACAGCTCGATTCCCGAGTGGACCAGCAATCTGAGCCTGGACTGGTCGCTTGGCCGCTGGAATGCGTCGTGGACGCTGCGGCACATCTCCGAGCTGACCGAACAGTGCGGCGATGCGGTCGCGTTCCCGGTGTGCAGCGACCCGGTCGCCGGCACCAACACGCTGGATGCGATCACCTACCACGACCTGCAGGTGGGCTACCGCTTCGACTGGCTCAAGGGCCTGACCCTCAGCGGCGGCGTCAACAACGTCTTCGACAAGGACCCGCCGATCTGCCTGTCGTGCTCGCTCAACGGCTACGACGCCTCCACCTACGGCATCCCGGGCGGGCGCTACCTGTACGTGCGCGCGGATCTGAAGTTCTAGTCGCGGCCTGCGCATGCAACCGTGCGGGAGCGCGCGTGTGCTCCTGCAGGGCGCGGCTGATGCGGTGGGCCGAAGCGACCTTGATGCTGTAGGAGCGGCTTTAGCCGCGACCGATGTTCCCGGGAACGCCCGTCGCGGCTAAAGCCGCTCCTACGCGTGGTGCAAGAACCGGCGTGGCTGCCTCAGCGCAACAAGTGCTGCGGCACCTCGATCTCGGTGGCCACGGCGAGGTGGTCGGAGAACGCGGCGGGCACCGCGCGCTGCGCGTTGCAGCGCAGGCCGTCGCTGACCAGGATGTGGTCGATGGCGCGCTGCGGGCGCCAGCTGGGGAAGGTCGGCACCACGCAGCCCGGCGGTTGCAGCCGGGTGCGCTGGTAGAGGAACTGCATTTCCGGGCGGTCGGCGACGCAGTTGAAGTCGCCCATCAGCACCACGTTGGGGTGATCGGACAGCAGCTCGGCGATGAAGGCCAGTTGCGCTGCGCGCGAGTTGGCGCCCAGCGACAGGTGCGCCACCGCCACCGCCAGGCCTTCGGCGCCGTTGCCGAACTTGGCCAGCAGCACGCCACGCCCGCCGAGCCGGCCGGGCAGGGCATGGTCCTGCACTTCCACCGGCTCCAGCCGGCTGAGCAGGCCGTTGGCGCTGGAGGCCACCCCGCCCACGCGGCGGTTCGGCTGGTGGCTCCAGTAGTTGAAGCCGGCGCGCTCGGCCAGGTAGTGGGTCTGGTTGGTGAAGCCCGAGCGCAGGCTGCCGGGGTCGGCCTCCTGCAGGCCGACGATGTCGTGGTCGCTGGCCAGCTGCGCGATCGCGTCCAGGCTGCTGCGCTTGCGCCCGGCCGGCAGCGCATGCGACCAGCTGCGGGTCACGTAGTCGCTGTAGCGGCGCGTGCTGGAACCGGCCTGGATGTTGGCGGTCAGCACGCGCAGGGTGCGGGTGGCGGGAGCGGTCACGGCGGGGCGGGCCGGGGCGGACGGCTTACTTGGCCATCGCCGTGCGTTCGCGCGCGATCAGGTGATCGGCGATGCGCAGCATGTCGTCGTAGCTCTTGCCCTTGACCAGATACTTGCCGTTGATGATCAGCGACGGCGTGCCGCTGATGCCGCTGCGGGTGGCGAACTGCTTGGCGCGGTTGGTCTTGGTGGCCACCGCGAAGCTGCCCATGGTGTCGGCGAACTGCTTCGGGTCCACGCCGTACTTGGCATAGAAGTTGGCGATGTCCTGCACCGAGTCGCGGCCGCGCTCGCCCTTCAGGGTCTGGTCGACGTGGATGGCCTTGTACAACGCATCGTGGGTCTTCTCCTGCACGCCCAGTGCCTCGGCGGCGTAGAACGCGCGGGCGTAGTCGTCCCAGGTGCCGCCGAACATCGCCGGCACATAGACGAAGCGCACGTCGGAGGGCAGGCCGGCCTTCCACGGGCCGATCAGGGGCTGGAAGCGCGCGCAGGCCGGGCAGACGTAGCCGAAGATCTCGGCCACCTCGATCTTGCCGTTGGTCGGCTGGAACGGCTGGCCGCCCGCGATGTCGACATAGTCGGTGCCGGCGACCGGCTCCGGACCGTTCGGGGTCTTGGCGGCGACCGGCTTGGCCGCGGCGGTGCTGTCGCCTTCGGTGGCGGCGGGCTGCGCGGCGGCATCGGCGGTGGTGGTCGCGGGAGCGGCCGGGGTCTCGGCGGGCGCGGCGGCGGCATCGTTGCCGGCGGCAGGCGCGGCCGGGGCCGCGGTGGTGCCGGAGGCAGGGGCGACGGTGTCGGCAGTGCCGTCCTGGGCCTTGCATGCCACCAGGATCGGCAGCAGGGCCATCAGGGTCAGGGCGAAGCGGGTCTTCATCGGCGACATCTCCAGCAGGATGGGGGACAAATGCCGGACGCCGCAAGCGCGGTCCGGCCACCCCGTCATGATGCCATGGCGCGGATGAAGCGCCGTGCGCCGATTACTTGCCTGCGCGCTCGCGGGCGATCAGCGCATCGGCGATGCGCAGCATGTCCTCGAAGTTCTTGCCCTTGACCAGGTACTTGCCGTTGACGATCAGCGCCGGGGTGCCGGCGATGTCGGCGCGCACGGCGAAATCGCGCGCGGCCTTCACCTGCGCGGCGACCTGCGGGCTCTGGTAGGCGGCGATGAAGGCCTGCGGCTTGACCCCGAAGCCGGCGTAGAACGTGGCCAGTTCCTCCGGCGCCACGTTCTGCACCGGCACGCTGCGCTTGTCGTGGATGGCCTCGAACATGGCGCGGTGGCTGCGGCTCTGCACGCCCAGCTGCTGCGCGGCATAGAAGGCGCTGGCGAAGTTGTCCCAGTAGCCGCCGAACGCCGCCGGCACCAGGGTCAGGCGTACGTCCTTGGCCTGCTTGCCGGCCCATTCCTCCAGCAGCGGCTCGAAGTGCGCGCAATGCGGGCAGGTGTAGCCGAACACTTCCACCACCTCGATCTTGCCGGCCAGCGGCGCGAACGGCTTGGGATCGGCGATCAGCGTGTAGTCCTCGCCTTCCACCGCGGTGGCGGACTTGGGTTGCGCGCAGGCGCTCAACGGCAGCAGGGCGAGCAGGCACAACAGCAGGCGGGGCAGACGGTTCATGCGATCTCCAATGGCAAAAAACGAACGCCGGTCGTCGGACCGGCGCAAGGGGGAAACGGGTCGGCGCCGCCGCGGCGGCGCACGGTCAGGATTGTTGCGCGGGGGCCGGCTGCGGTGGCGTTGCGGCCGCCGGCGTCACCTGCGCGGCGGCCGCATCGTCGGCGCGGTCGTGCAGGCCCTGCAGATAGCTGTCCAGCGCCTTGATCTCCTGGTCGGTCAATGGCTTGGCGACCTGGGCCATGATCTTGAACAGGGTCGGATCGCGCTCCTGGGTGGTGCCGGCCTGATATTCCTGCAGGCGCCGCGCCACGTAGTCGGCATGCTGGCCGCCCAGGTGCGGATAGGCGGGGCCGGGGTTGCCGGCGCCGGCCGGGCCGTGACAGGCCATGCACGCGGGGATGCCGCGGCTCGCGTCGCCGCCACGATACAGCTGCTGGCCGACCTCGTAGAACTTCATGCCCGCATACGGGCCGTCGGCGATCACCGCGTCGTCGGCGATGCCGGCGCCGGCCTTCTGCGTGGCGAAGTAGGCGCCGATGTCGCGCATGTCCTGCGCGCTCAGCGGCTGCACGAACGGCACCATCGCCGCGACCGCGCCGCTGGTGCGCTCGCCGTGGGCGATCAGCGCCATCTGCCGCGCGCTGTAGCGCTCCACCTGGCCGGCGATGCGCGGATACATGGCGATGGCGGGATTGCCGTCCGCGCCATGGCAGGCGGCGCAGGCCGCGGCCTTGGCCTGGCCGGCCTTGGGGTCGCCCCATGCGGCCTTGCCGATGTCGCCCTCCAGCGGCGTGGTGCGCACCGGGGCGTTGTCGGGAATGGGAACCACCGAGGTCTGCGCGAACGCGACCGCGGCGGCGACGGAAACCGCTAGACCGGCAAAGGCAAGAACGCGAGCGTGGCGCATTGCTGAAGCTCCGTATGACCCGACCCCGCGGCTGCCGGGCCGGCGACCGCACTCGCGCGATTATCGGCATGCCGCGGCCTGGCGGTCAACGAAGCCCGCCCGGGGCCGCGGACGTGCGATCCTAGGCGGATGTCGCTGATCCTCGAACGTGCCCACTATCTGCTTTCCGCCCACAACGCTCGCCAGTTGCCGGACGACGGCGGCTGGGAAGTGGCATTCGCCGGCCGCTCCAACGCCGGCAAGTCCAGCGCGCTGAACGCGCTGACCCGGCAGAACGCCCTGGCCCGCGTCTCCAAGACGCCCGGCCGCACCCAGCAACTGGTGTTCTTCGAGGTCCAGCCTGAGCGCTGCCTGGTGGACCTGCCTGGCTACGGCTACGCCAAGGTGCCGCTGGAACTGCAGGCGCACTGGCAGAAGTTCATCGACACGTACTTCCGTACCCGCGAGGCGCTGCGCGGGCTGGTGGTGGTGATGGACATCCGCCATCCGCTCAAGGACTACGACCGGCAGATGCTCGGCTACGCGGTGCAGCGCGGCCTGCCGGCGCATGCGTTGCTGACCAAGGCCGACAAGCTCGGCCGCGGCCAGCAGGCGCAGGCGCTGCAGCAGGTGCGCAAGGAACTGGCCAGCGCGTTCGGCGACACGGTCAGCGTGCAGGCCTTCTCCGGCGAGACCCGCCAGGGCGTGGACGAAGCGCGCGGCATCGTCGGCCGCTGGCTGGGGTTGGAGACGGAGCCGCCCGCCGCGGAGTAAAGCGCGGCGGCGCCGGGCCCGGTCTCCTACGCTTGAATCCTGCGAGACGTTCGCGCCGGACCCTCACCCCAACCCCTTTCCCGGGGGAGAGGGGCTAATAGCTGTTCCTTCTCCTCTCGGGACCATGGCCCCCTTTTGGGGGAAGGTGGCCCGAAGGGCCGGATGAGGGTACGGGCGAAGCCTCGTATGCCCGGACTCCGCGGGACGCTGCGCGCCTTACCCTCACCCCAACCCCTCTCCGGGGGGAGAGGGGCTAACCGCGGTTCCTTCTCCCATCGGGAGAAGACCAGCCTCAACGCGCGGCCGGCAACGGCGAGAACTCGGTCGGCACCCAGGCGAACGCCTCGCCCTCGCGACGGACGTGACCCAGGCCCGGGAACGGCAGGTGCGCGCCGGCCACCCACCAGCCGTGGTCCGCCGCCTGCGCCAGCATGCGCTTGCGCGCGGCGATCGCCGCGTCGCGGTTGCTGTCGGCCTCGTACGAGGCCTGCGGCTGCGCGAACTGCACCGCGTGGTAGTGCACCAGGTCGCCCCACACCAGCAGCTGTTGCCCGGCGCCGCCCTCGAAGCGGTACGACACGTGCCCGGGCGTGTGCCCGTGGGTGTCCAGCGCGACCGCGCCGCCGGGTAGCGCATCGCCGGGACGGAAGCGGCGCAGCCGCTGCGCGGCCTGGTACGGCGCCACCGCCGCGCGCGCCAACGGGAAGGCGAAGCGCAGCATCTGCGGTGCCCCTGCCTCGCTGGCCGGGTCCAGCCAGTACGCGGCGTCGGCGGCGCTCAGCCACACCGTCGCCTTGGGGTAGGCCGGCTGGCCTTGCGCGTCCAGCAGGCCGCACAGGTGATCGGGATGGGCGTGGGTGAGCAGCACGTCGTCGACCTGCTCGGGCGCATAGCCGGCTGCGCGCAGGTTGGCCAGCACCTGGCCGAGCCCGGGGCCGAAGCAGGTGGCGGTGCCGGTGTCGACCAGGGTCAGGTGCGTGCCGTCCTGGATCAGGTAGGCATTGACCGCGGTCTGCAGGCCCTTGTCGCTCTCCGGCACGTAGCGGTGGTCGAGCAGGCGCGCGATCGCCGCCGGCGGAATGTTCGCCAATTGCGCGCGCGGCAGCGCGACGGTGCCGTCGAACAGGGCGGTGACGCGCAAGCGGCCGATCGCCTGGCGATAGACGCCGGGTACCTGCGTCGCGGTAGCGTCCGCCGCGGCGGCACGAGCGGGGGATGGCAGCGTCAGCGCCGTGCTGGCGGTCAGGGCCAGCGCGCACAGCGCACGCAAGGGAAACACGGACATGGGGACTTCCTGGCAGAGCGGCAGGTGCCGCGGTACCGGCATGCTGCGCCTGCGTCGCTGCGCGATTCGCTCATTCCGCTGCGCGCGGCGCTCAAGCCGTCGCCGCTCAATTGCCGATGCTGGCCGGATCCAGGCCGTAGCGTTGCTGGAAGCGTTGGCTGAAGCTGCGAACCGAGCGGTAGCCGGCGTGCGCGGCGACCGTCTTCAGCGGCCAGCGCGTGGTGTACAGCAGCTGCATCGCATGCGCCAGGCGCGCATCGGCGAGCAGTTCGCGCAACGAGGTGCGTTCGCCGGCCAGGTGCCGGCGCAGGGTCGCGCCGCTGAGGCCCAGGCTGTCCTCGATGTCGCGCGAACGCCAGGCGCGTTGCGGCTGTGCGGCGATCAGGTCGCGCACCTGCGCGGCCACGCTCGGCGCCGGCGGCAGCAGCAGGCCGCCATGGCCACGCCGGCAGAGCGCCACCACCAGCGTCGCCAGTGCCAGCCGCGCCTCGGTGTAATGGCCGTCCTGCAGCGCCTGCCGCCATTGCAGCAGGGTGCTGCCGAACGCCTCGGCGCGCAGGCGTGCCAGTTCCGCGCCGGCAGCGGGCAGCGGCTCGTTCCACAGCATGCGTGCGGCGCTCAGCGCCTCCTCGCACAGCGGTACCAGCACGCTCAGGTACAGGCCGCTGTGCGGATCCGGGATGTTGACCACATCGATGCGGCAGCGCCGCGTCACCAGGAACAGGTCGCCCGGCACGAACTCCAGGGTCTGCGTGGCGGTGCGCACCTGCTTGCGGCCCTGCAGCAGGATCGCCAGGTGCGGCTGCGGAATCTCCACCGAACGCGCCCCGTGTTCGCGGCGCGCGGTGATGCAGGCGTAGCCGTCGGCCTGCGAGCAATCGGCCAGGCTGGCCAGGCGCGCCAGCAGCAAGGCGTCGGGGGAAGTCGTGTCGGCCATGGCCGTCATGCTAGCGCAGCGCGGCGCGCGCGCTCAGAGCAAAGCGCCGGGCCGCTGTGTCGCAGCCGGCAGGACCACCATGACCACCACGGCTGCGCCGGTGCCGGCCTCGCAAACTGCCGGTCTCGGCGCGCCACAGGCCGTTTCCCCGCGGGTTGGCCGGCCGCGCCGCGGACAGGCGAGGCATAGCGCCTCAATGTGCATTACCCACTTTAGCCAGCGGCGATCAAAGGATCGAAGCGCCCCGCACCATGCAGGATGAGACTTCAGAGTGGCTGACAAAACGGCGCGAGCAGTCGCCAGGCGGGCGCGGACGGGCACAGGAACTGCGATGTACAGCGCTACACGAGGATTGCGAGCGCTGCACGCGCCGCTCTGGCAGCTGCGCAGTCGTTTTGTTGGCCACTCTTACCTGGGAGGTTGCATGAGTTCGATGGTGATCCCGTCGGGCCCGCTGACGTAGGCAACGACGGTTCCCGCGCGTGGCCCGGCCTCGATCGGTCGCGGAGATCCTTTCAAGTGCCATCCCTGCGCCTGGATCCTGGCGACAGCGACGTCGATCTCCGGCACGGTGACGGCAAGATGGGCCGCGCCGATCGCGCCAGCGCTTGCGGGTGTCTTGCCCAACGTGCGGGCCGTCGAGTATTCCAGCAGTTCGATGGGGAAGCCGGCAGGCGATACCACCAGCGCCATGCGGCAACGCGGATCGTCGACGCCCGTCACCTCGCGCAGGAAATCGCCGCCCATTTCGCCTCTGCGGACAAGCTCGAAGCCCATGGCCTCAGTCCAGAACGCGATCGCCTCATCCAGCGATGAAACGGAAAATCCCATGTGATCGACGACGAAGGTGCCAGTGTTGATCTCCAGTCCTCCAGGTCAGGTTCCGTTTTGAGCGATGGGCGCGCGCTTGCCTTGCATTTCGGGGAAACGCGTATCGGCCATGCCGGTGATGCTACCCAGTACGGTGTGCGTCCGCTCAGACATGCACGCCGAATACATGGCCGATCGCGCCGCTGGCGAGCATCGCCGCCGCGCCCCAGAACACCACGCGCACCGCGCCGCGCAGGCCCGAGGCGCCACCGGCGCGGGCGGCCAGCGCGCCGGTCAGCGACAGGCCGAGCAGCGTCGCCGCGCCGGTCACCCACAATTGCCGGCCGTCCGGCGCCAGCCACGCGGCGGCGATCGGCAGCGCCGCGCCGCTGCAGAACGCGGCCGCCGAGGCGGCCGCCGCCTGCAGCGGACGCGCGCGCAGGCTCTCGGTGATGCCGAGTTCGTCGCGCGCGTGTGCGCCCAGGGCATCGTGCGCGGTCAACTGCTCGGCGACCTGGCGGGCCAGGACGGGATCGAGCCCGCGCTGGCGATAGATCGCGGTGAGTTCGTCCAGCTCGCTCTGCGGATCCTCGTGCAGTTCGCGCCGCTCCAGCGCCAGGTCGGCGCGCTCGGTGTCGGCCTGCGATTGCACCGACACGTATTCGCCGGCGGCCATCGACATCGCACCGGCGACCAGGCCGGCGATGCCGCTGGTCAGCACCGTGGCCGCCGACGCACCGCTGCTGGCGACGCCGACCACCAGGCCGGCCACGGACAGGATGCCGTCGTTGGCGCCGAGCACGGCCGCGCGCAGCCAGCCGGCGCGGTCGGTGCGATGGCGTTCGGTGTGGGTCGGGCGCATGCGTTGCCTGCTGCGGGCGGTGAGAGAGTCCGCAGCCTACCGAAGCCGGCGCCGCGAGCGCTTGCTGCGTCTCACTCTCGACGCCGCCAGCTGCCGCGGTCGTGGAATGCTGCAGTGCCGCCGGTAGCGATATGGGCCTCACCCCCGGCGCGTTATAGTGCGGGGCCTTGCGGTGCTGGCGGCCGGCCCCCACATCGCTCCACCCGTTGCGCGAGTCCTGCCCTTGTCGAGCCCCAGCCACGTTGCCGAGACGCCGATCACCGACCGCGCCGAACTGGTCCAGGTGCTCGCCTCCGGAGAAAAACCCGAAGCGCAGTGGCGCATCGGCACCGAGCACGAGAAGTTCGGCTTCCGGCTCGACGACCTGCGGCCGCCGACCTTCGACGGCGAGCGCGGCATCGAGGCCTTGTTGCTCGGCCTGACCCGTTTCGGCTGGGAGCCGGTGCGCGAAGCCGGGCACACCATCGCGCTGCTGCGCGATGGCGCCTCGGTGACGCTGGAGCCGGCCGGCCAGCTGGAACTGTCCGGCGCGCCGCTGCCAACCATCCACGACACCTGCGTGGAGGTGGGCAGCCACCTCAACGAGGTCAAGCAGGTCGCCGACGAACTGGGCCTGGGCTTCCTCGGCATGGGCTTCCAGCCGAAATGGCGCCGCGACGAGATGCCGTGGATGCCCAAGGGCCGCTACAAGATCATGCAGGCGTACATGCCCAAGGTCGGCGCGCTCGGCCTGGACATGATGACCCGCACCTGCACGGTGCAGGTCAATCTGGACTACGCCAGCGAAGCGGACATGATCAGGAAGTTCCGCGTGTCGCTGGCGCTGCAGCCGATCGCCACCGCGCTGTTCGCCGATTCGCCGTTCGCCGACGGCAAGCCCAACGGCTACCTCAGCTACCGCTCGCACATCTGGACCGACACCGACGCCGACCGCACCGGCATGCTCGACTTCGTGTTCGAAGACGGCTTCGGCTACGAGCGCTACGTCGACTACCTGCTCGACGTGCCGATGTACTTCTCCTACCGTAACGGCACCTACGTGGACGCCAGCGGGCAGAGCTTCCGCGACTTCCTGCAGGGCAAGCTGCCGGCCTTGCCGGGTGCGTTGCCGACCCTGCGCGACTGGTCCGACCACATGACCACCGCGTTCCCGGAAGTGCGCTTGAAGAAGTACCTGGAAATGCGCGGCGCCGACGCTGGCCCGTGGGGCCGGCTGTGTGCGCTGTCGGCGTTCTGGGTGGGCCTGCTGTACGACGATGCCGCACTGGATGCAGCCTGGGACCTGGTCAAGGATTTCAGCCTGGTCGAACGCCACGCGTTGCGCGACGGCGTGCCGAAGCAGGCGCTGAAGCTGCCGTTCCGCAACGGCACCGTGCAGGACCTGGCCGCCGAAGCGGTGAAGATCGCCCTGAGCGGCCTGCGCCGCCGCGCGCGGTTGAACCGCGACGGCCAGGACGAATCGCGCTTCCTGGAACCGCTGGTGGAAATCCTGCACGCCGGCGAGACCGCGGCCGAGCGCAAGCTGGCGCTGTACCACGGCGCGTGGCAAGGCGACATCGACCACGTGTTCCGCGAATTCGCGTACTGAGCGTCGCGCCGCACGCCGGTACGCCAGCACGACGATGATCACGATCGAGGGCATGGCGGGCCTGTTCCAGGACGAGCCGCCCACATGGGGCGGCCGTGGCGATCCGTATCTCTGGGAGGAAATGGCGTCGACCCTGGCCGGCGTGCCGCTGCCGGCGACGTCGGCACAGTGCGAGGCGCTGCTCGCCGACACCTTCGCGCGCCTGGTCGGCACGGCGCTGGACGACGCCTCTGTCGAATCGGTCTTCGTGCCGCGCCACAGCCATGGCGGCATGTCATCGGGGTACGTCAGCCTGGTGTTCTGGCGGGCGACCGCCATGCCGCTGTTGCTGGCGCGCCATGCGGCGGCCCTGGCGCAGCGACGTTAGGCGATGTTGGCGCCGTCATGACGGTGCCGGTGAGCGTCTTTTGGCCCGTCGGGCGTCCTGCTTGCGCGCGACCGAGCAGCGGCGGCGACCGACGCCTGCGCATGGCAGCGCCGCGAGAGAATCGGCGACCGACGGGTCCATGTATTTCGTCGGAATTCGGCAATCGGATGTGGCTGCAGGTGATGGCGCGGTGAGCGGCCAGGCGTCACTATTGTCGACTCGGCTTCAGGGGGATGTATGCACCAAGCACCACCGCGGTCCAGCTTTGTCACCATCCTGGCCTGGATCTTCATCGCACTCTCTGGTTTCGGAACGGTGGTCGGCGTCATGCAGATCTTCGTTCTGTTCGCCGTGTTCGATCACGTGCAGTTCGCCGATCTGGCAAGGAGGCTTCCGCCAGGGATGCCGCCCACCACTGCCTTCATTTTTTCCAACTTTCGTTGGTTGTTTCTTGGAACTGTGCTGTTTTCGGCGTGGACCCTGGCGAGTTCGATCGGGCTTCTGCGGCGGCTGAACTGGGCGCGGTGGTGCTTCATCGGTGCCATGGTGCTGGTGATCGCATGGAATCTGGGCGGCGCAGTCGTGCAGGTGCAGATGATCGGGTTCATGCAGCAACAGCTCGCGGTTGCGCAGATGCACGGCGCGCCGGATATGCAGCCGATGATGTGGGCCATGGCGGCGATCGGCGTGGTGTTTGCTGCGGTCTTCGTCGTCCTGCATGGCTGGATCATCGCGCGCTTGCTTTCACGACCTGTCGCTGCCGAGTTTCGACGTTCATTGCCGACGGTGGGCGGCAGCGGCGCGCCACCGAGGCGTTGATCTGCAGTTTTTCGTGTTTTGCGGTAACGGTGCTTCAGGCAGGGGGGGGGCTCCATGTTGTGTGCGGAGTGGTTCGCATCGAAATGGCGATGGCTCAAGTGATTCGCGGGCGCCGCCGGGCTGGGAAGCGCGCTCATCGTCGCTGGCTGGAGCGCGGAGCACGAAGTGATTGTCGCTGTCGGAGGGCTGCTGGTGGTGCCGCTTCTCATCTGGCTGTTCATCATTCCGATCCTGCATTGGAAGGACCGCTGTGTGGGCGAACGCAGTGGCGCGTGGGGTGCACTGCTGGTGTTGGAGACTTCAAACTGGTCGAAAATGCTCTATTGGTATCGACATGTGCTGTCCGATTGGCGGCGCACGGGGCGCTACGAGCATGTGCCGCGATGAGGGTGTCCGCTGCGTGAGGGTTCCCTTCCTCGTTCGGCCAGAGATTCACGACCAGCGGCACGTGATGCGCTGTTGCTCGACGGGTCGCTTTGCAATACGCGCACTTCGCATCGTTCGCACTCGCCTTGCCACCTGCCTTGCGGCGCGCAGCGGTGCTCGGCGCCATCGTGGCGGTCTGCTCGGCGTTCTGGTCGCCTCGCTCGGATGCATGGCATCCGCGCATGCGACGAGCCGATGCCCCACCGAGTTCGGTTCCAAGGATCCGCTCATCGATCTGCTCGGATGGGCGGTGGTCGCCAGCGGCGTGCTGCTGGGCGGCTGGCTGTGCGTGCACGTGGTGCGGCGCGCGCGCGGGCTTCGCCGATGGCGGCGCGTGGCGGTCGTTCTGGCCGCCATCGTGGCGATGCTGCTATGGAGTGGCTGCCTGGTTTTGGCGATTGCGTGGTTCTTCCTGCGGTGCTAACACTGCCCGCCTCGGCGCATGCGCGCCGGGGCCGCGGTCCGCGGCGCCACGGACCACGCCACCAGGGGACATCGATGACCGATCCGTACAATTCCTCGCCGCCGCGCGCGGTGGCGGCTTCGCCGCTCACCGATGCGATGGTGACCACCGCGCTGGAGCTTCCCGGTTACCGCATCGTGCGCAACCTGGGCATCGTGCGCGGCATCACCGTGCGCTCGCGCTCCATCGTCGGCAATTTCCTGGGTGGGCTGCAGACCATCTTCGGCGGCAATATCACCATCTACACCCAACTGTGCGAGCAGGCGCGCCTGGAGACCTACCGGGACATGCTGCAGCACGCGCGGCAGATGGGCGGCAACGCCATCGTTGCGGTGCGCTACGACGCCACCGAGTTGATGGCCGGGCTGACCGAGGTGCTGTGCTACGGCACGGCCGTGGTCGTGGAGCCGCACCCGCGCTGAGCCGATCGGTGCGGCGGTGTGGGGCAGGCCCGGCTCAGCCGCCCACCGCCTGGCACGGCAGCCGCACGCTGACCCGCAGGCCGCCCTCGGGGCGGTTGTCCAGGGCGATCTGGCCGCCGTGCGCCAGCACGATGCTGTGCGCCACCGACAGGCCCAGGCCGATGCCGCCGGTGTCGCGGTTGCGCGAGTTCTCGCCGCGGAAGAACGGCAGGAACAGCTTCTCGCGCTGCGCGGGATCGATCCCGGGGCCGTCGTCGTCGATCCACAGCAGGCACTCGCCGGCGTCGTGACGCAGCTGCAGGCGCGCGCGCTTGCCGTACTTCAGCGCGTTCTCCACCAGGTTCATCACCATGCGCCGCAGCGACAGCGAGTCGCCGTCGAGGGTGATGGCGTCGCCGAGCAGCAGGACCACGTCGGCGCCGGTGTCGCTGGCGTCGTCGACCACGCTCTCCACCAGCAGGCGGAAATCCAGCGGCGAGCGGGTGCCGCGGCGGCTGTCGTTGTGGATGAAGTCCAGCGCCGCGGAGATCATTGCCTTCATCTCGTCGATGTCGGCCATGGTCTTCTCGCGCAGCGGCGACTGCAGGTTCTCCAGGCGGAACGCCAGCCGCGCCAGCGGCGTGCGCAGGTCGTGGGCGATGGCCGCGACCATGTGCGTGCGCTCGTTGATCAGCCGGTTCAGGCGCGCCTGCATGGCGTTGAACGAGTCGGCGGCCTGCACGATCTCGCTGGGGCCGCTACGCCGCAGCGGCTGCGCGTCGGGGTTGCGCCCGAGCTGGTCGGCCGCCTCGGCGAAGCGCCGGATCGGCGCCGACAGCGCCCGCGAGAACCACCAGGCCAGCGGCAGCATCGCCAGCATGCCGACCAGGAACAGCATCACCACCTGGGTCTTGAATGCGTTGGAGAAGCGGCGCGGCGGCGACATCACGCTGCGCCAGTGTCCATCGGGCTGGCGCAGCGCCGCGGTGAAGCCGTCCAGCAACGGCACCGCCGGGGCGAAGCCGCGTTCGCGCCAGCCCACTGCGCGCATGGTCGCGCCAAACGCCTCGGTGCGCGGTGCCTCGCCCGGTGCCGGTGGCGGCTCCAGCGGCGGTGGTTGCTGCGCATCGGGCGGAGGCGCCAGGTCGTCGGGTGCGGGGATGGCGTCGTCGGCAGCGAGCGCATGCGGTGGCGGCGGCGGGCGTTCGCCCAGGCGCAGACGCAGGCGCTCCAGGCGGCCGTCGCTGTTGCGGTAGAAGCGCACTTGGTCCGGCGCCACCTCCAGCCAGTGCGCCATCACCCGTTCGGCATTGCGGTCGCGCACCTGGTCGCGCGCCGGCAGCGGCGCATGCGCCGTGTCCTGCACCTTGAGGGTCTGGGTGCCGGCCGGCATGCGCGTGCTGAGCAGGGCGATCACTTCCGGCGGGTGCACCGGCATTTCGTAGACCGGGGTGCGCAGCACCAGGGCGATACCGATCAACTGCGCGGTGAGCAGCGCCACCACCAGCAGCAGGAAGGCGCGGGCGAAGATCGGCACGCCACGGCGGGCGCGCGTGGGCCCGCTCACAGGCGGGCGACGCTCGGCAGCAGCATGTAGCCTTCGTTGCGCACGGTGCGGATCAGTTCGGTCTGCACGCGTTCGTTGATCTTGCGGCGCAGGCGGCTGATCTGGCTGTCGATGGCGCGGTCGTAGACCTCGGTGTCGCGGCCGCGCGCGTAGTCGAGGAGCTGGTCGCGGCTGAGCACGCGCTGCGGGTGCTCGACGAAGGTGCGCAGCAGCGCGAATTCGCCATCGGAGAGATTGATGAAGATGCCGGTGGGGTCGCGCAGGTCGCGGCGGATCACGTCCAGCCGCCAGCCGGCGAACTCGTAGACGTTGCCGCGCGCTTCCGGCGGCAGCGTCGCCGCCTGGCTGCGCCGCAGCAGGGCGCGCACCCGCGCCAGCAACTCGCGCGGATTGCAGGGCTTGGCCAGGTAGTCGTCGGCGCCGACTTCCAGGCCGATGATGCGGTCGGTGTCGCTGCCCAGCGCGCTGAGCATGATCACCGCCGGTGCGCCGCGCTCGCTGGCGAGCTGGCGGGCGGCGCTGAGGCCGTCCTCGCCGGGCATCATCACGTCCAGGATCACCAGGTCCGGCTGGCGCTCGGCCATCCGCAGGCGCATCTCCGCCACGGTTTCGGCGGTGTCCACCTGATAGCCGTGGTCGCTCAGGAACTCGCTGATGAGTCGGCGCAGATCCGGATCGTCGTCGACGACCAGAATGAAGGATTTCATGTCCACGATCTTGAGGGGCGGCCACACGGGAGTCGCCCAGTCTAGACGTGGCCGCGGCTGCCTGGAACTGGGCGCGGGCAGGGACGTGGCCGCCGGAGCCGGGCCCGCGCTTGACCGCATGGCCATCATAGGCAGCGCCGGCGGCGCGAACATGGCCGGTTCGTGTCTGGTGCCGACACGCGTTGCCACGCGCCGGCACCCGCGCTGTCGCGGCCTCCGGCGGTGGCTGGAGCCGATCTGGCGGGGCGGCCGCGCGGCGCGGGCATTTCCTTTTTTCGGTCTCGCGGATACTATCCCCCAGTATAGTTTCCGGGTTGCCATCGCATGCCACATACCCCGCACGAGAAGAAGCGCGTCCTGGCCCGCATCCGCCGCCTGCGTGGCCAGACCGAAGCACTGGAGCGCGCGCTCGAAGGCGGCGCCGAGTGCGCGGCGGTGCTGCAGCAGATCGCCGCCATCCGCGGTGCGGTCAATGGCCTCATGTCCGAGGTGATGGAAGCCCACGTCCGCGAAGAATTCGGCCAGCCGGCCAGCTCCGACGCGCAGCGCGCCGCGCGCGTGCGCGAGATGGGCATGCTGGTCCGCTCCTATCTCAAGTGATCCACACCCCACACCCATTTCCTCAGCCAGGAGAAAGCGCATGAAATCCCGAGCCGCCGTTGCCTTCGAAGCCGGCCAGCCACTGCAGATCGTGGAGATCGATGTCGAGCCGCCGCGCCAGGGCGAGGTGCTGGTGCGCATCACCCATACCGGCGTGTGTCACACCGACGCGTTCACGCTGTCCGGCGACGACCCGGAAGGCATCTTCCCGGCGGTGCTCGGCCACGAGGGCGGCGGCATCGTCGAGGCGGTGGGCGAGGGCGTGACCAGCGTCAAGGTCGGCGACCACGTGATCCCGCTGTACACGGCCGAGTGTCGCAAGTGCAAGTTCTGCCTGTCCGGCAAGACCAACCTGTGCCAGGCGGTGCGCGCCACCCAGGGCAAGGGCCTGATGCCCGACGGCACCACCCGCTTCTCCTACAACGGCCAGCCGATCTACCACTACATGGGCTGCAGCACCTTCAGCGAGTACACGGTGGTGCCGGAAATCTCGCTGGCGGTGGTCAATCCCGAGGCGCCGCTGGAGAAGGTGTGCCTGCTCGGCTGCGGCGTCACCACCGGCATCGGCGCGGTGCACAACACGGCCAAGGTGAAGGAAGGCGACAGCGTCGCGGTGTTCGGCCTCGGCGGCATCGGCCTGGCGGTGATCCAGGGTGCGGTGCAGGCCAAGGCCGGGCGCATCCTGGCCATCGATACCAATCCGGGCAAGTTCGAGCTGGCGCGCAGCATGGGCGCCACCGACTGCATCAACCCCAAGGATTACTCCAAGCCGATCCAGGAGGTCATCGTCGAGTTGACCGACGGCGGCGTGGATTTCAGTTTCGAATGCATCGGCAACGTGCACGTGATGCGTTCGGCGCTGGAATGCTGCCACAAGGGCTGGGGCGAGAGCGTCATCATCGGCGTGGCCGGCGCCGGCCAGGAAATCAGCACGCGTCCGTTCCAGCTGGTCACCGGCCGCGTCTGGCGCGGCAGCGCCTTCGGCGGGGTCAAGGGCCGCACCCAGCTGCCTGGCATGGTGGAACAGGCGATGCACGGCGAGATCGACCTCGATCCGTTCATCACCCACACCCTGCCGCTGGACGAAATCAACGAGGCCTTCCACCTGATGCACGAAGGCAAGTCGATCCGCACCGTCATCCACTTCTGACCCGCAGGTCAGGCCGGCGCGCGGCCGTTTCCGCGCAGTGCAGCGACGCAACGAACCCGGGAGGGGGCAAGATGAGTACTGTGACGATTCATCCGTCGGTGGATGCCGGCGTGCGTGCCGGCGCGGAGCAGTTCCAGGGCGGCACCCTGGAATGCCACTGCGCCAGCGACAAGGTAGTGGTGGAAGTGGGGGCGCAGACCGCGCACAACCATGCCTGCGGCTGTACCAAGTGCTGGAAGCCGAAGGGCGCGACCTTCTCGGTGGTGGCGGTGGTGGCGCGCGACAAGGTCAAGGTGACCGCGCACGAGGAGAAACTGAAGGTGGTGGACGAGAGCGCGACCATCCGCCGTCACGCCTGCACCGGCTGCGGCGTGCACATGTACGGCCGCATCGAGAACACCGAGCATCCGTTCTACGGCCTGGATTTCGTGCATACGGAACTGTCGCCGCAGCAGGGCTGGTCGGCGCCGGGCTTCGCCGCGTTCGTGTCCTCGATCATCGAGAGCGGTACGCGGCCGGAGGCGATGGACGGGGTGCGCAACCGCCTGCGCGAACTGAAGCTGGAACCGTACGACTGCCTGTCGCCGCCGTTGATGGACGCGATCTCCACCCACGTGGCGCGCAAGAACGGCGTGCTGCACTGAAGTCCGCTGCCGCGCGTCGCCGGTCGACGCGTCGCGGCATCTCCGCCTGCGGCCGGTCGCGGCCGCAGGCCCACATTTCGGAACTGTCCATGGAACGCATCGAACACCACGCCTGCTGCGGCGGCTGGCAGGACGTCTATCGCCACGACTCGGCCGTGCTCGGCTGCCCCATGCAGGTGGCCGTGTACCTGCCGCCGCAGGCCGAGCACGTCAAACTGCCGGTGCTGTACTGGCTCAGCGGCCTCACCTGCACCGAGCAGAACTTCATCACCAAGGCCGGCGCGCAGCGCTATGCGGCCGAGCATGGGGTGATCCTGGTCGCCCCCGACACCAGCCCGCGCGGCGAGCAGGTCGCCGACGCCGAGGGGTACGACCTGGGCAAGGGCGCCGGCTTCTACGTCAACGCCACCCAGGCGCCGTGGGCCGCGCACTACCGCATGTACGACTACGTGGTGCAGGAACTGCCGGCGCTGATCGAGGCGCAGTTCCCGCACAACGGCCGCCGCGCCATCAGCGGGCACTCGATGGGCGGCCACGGCGCCCTGGTGATCGCGCTGAAGAATCCCGGCCGTTACCGCAGCGTGTCGGCGTTCGCGCCGATCGTCGCGCCGAGCCAGGTACCGTGGGGCGAGAAGGCTTTCACCGCCTACCTGGGCGAGGACCGCGCGCAATGGCAGGCGTACGACGCCAGCGTGTTGATCGGCGGCGCCAGCGAGCACCTGCCGCTGCTGATCGATCAGGGCGGCGGCGACGAATTCCTGGACAAGCAGTTGCGCCCGCAGCTGCTGCAGGCGGCCGCCGAGGCCGCCGGCTATCCGCTGACCCTGCGCGTACAGCCGGGCTACGACCACAGCTACTACTTCATCGGCAGTTTCATCGGCGAGCACATCGCCTTCCACGCGCGCGCGCTGCAGGACTGAACGCAATGCGCTGGCGGTCGCGCACGACGCGACCGCCGGGCAGGGCACCGCGCGCTTGGCGGCGGTGCCGGTGCACCCCGGCCCTCCGGGCTGTCGTCGCTGCCGTGCCGTGCCGCGCGGTGGCCGGTGGCCGGTGGCCGGAGGCGAGCGGCGCAGATGTGGGCTCGCCGGCCTGCGCATGACAGCGCGGTGACCGCCACGGCGGCGGCGTGGCCGGTCTCGTAAACAAACGTGGTGCAGTACCACCCGGCATGCGGATGTGCGATCGCGTTCGCACCTGCTGAGACGGGCGCTGGCTAGATTCCGCAGGGATCGCCATCGCCACGTCCCTGGATCGGAGCCGCGCCATGTCTTGCCGTCGCACCCTGCAGCTCCCCTGGCAGCGTTGGCGCAGCCCGCTCAGCCCCGTGGCGATGCTCGCCTGCACCTTGTTCGGCGCCTGCGTGGCGCTGGCGATCGGTGCGGCCACGCCATAGCGCAAGCCGCCGCTGGCTGCCGTCGGTCGGGTCCACGCACGCTAACTGACGCCACCACTGCGGTGGCGTCGCGCCGCGGCCATCGTTGTGGCTGGCCGACACTCGTGTAGATGCAGGTGTAGGGCCCCGCTTGGCAAGCGGGCGGGACGTGGTGCGGTCACCAGCCAGGTAGACGCTGGCAGCGCGCGTGCCGCCTCGGCACTGCGGCGCGGTGCCGGACGTCCGTTTTCAGCGCGACAGCCGCGCGGCCAACGTGCCGAGCCGGCGCATGGCCTGCTCCAAGGCGGGCGTCCAAGGCTGGCCGCAGCTCAGCCGCAGGTGGTCGGCGTAGTCGCCGCGGCTGGAGAACAGATGCCCGGGCGAGGTGCCGATGCCCTCGGCGAGGGCGGCCTCGAACAAGGCCTGGCCGCTGCCGGCGTCGGCCAGTTGCAGCCACAGCGACAGACCGCCGGCCGGGTCGCCGATGCGGGTGCCGGCCGGCCAGTGCCGCAGCACCGCCTCGCGCAGGCGCTGGCCGTTGTCGGCCAGGGTGCGGCGCAGCTTGCGCAGGTGCCGCTCCAGGTCGTGCCGTTCCAGGTAGTCGGCCAGGGCCAGTTGCGGCAGGCTGGCGCCGCCGATGGTGGAGAAGTACTTGGCGCGCACTAGCGTATCGGTCCAGGCGCCGCCGAGCAGCCAGCCCACGCGCAGGCCGGGCGCCAGCACCTTGGAGAAGGCGCCGCAGGTGATCACGTTGCCGTGGGTGTCGAAATGGCGCAGCGGCCGCGGGCGCTGTCCCGACCAGTCGAGTTCGCCATAGATGTCGTCCTCGATCACCACCGTGCCGTGGCGCGCGCAACTCTCCAGCAGGGCGCGCTTGGCCGCGTCCGGGGTGAGGCTGCCGAGCGGATTGTTGAAGTTCGGCACCAGCACCGCGGCGCGCGCCGGGGTGCGCTGCAGCAGTGCGTCCAGGCGTGCGGCGTCGATCCCCTGGCCCGGGCGGTTGGGCACTTCCAGCACCTTCAGCCGCAGCGCCGCCACCGCCTGCAGGATGCCGTGATAGGTCGGAGTCTCGACCAGCACCACGTCGCCGGGCGCGGTGAGGGTGCGCAGGGCCAGGCTGATCGCCTCCATCGCGCCGGCGGTTACCACCACCTCGTCGGCGGCCACGGCGGTGGCGCAATGCGCGTAGCGCTGCGCGATCTGCCGGCGCAGCGCGGCATGGCCCTGCGGCGGCGCGTAGTCGAGCGCGGCGCTGCGCTGGCGGCGCAATTGCCGCGCCAGTGCGCTGGCCAGGTGCGCGCCGGGCAGCAGCGCCGCGGCCGGCGTGGCGGTGTGCAGCGGCACCAGGTCCGAGCGCGCGAGCATGTCCAGCACGCCCTGCAGCGCCGGATTGGCGATCGCGCCCGGCGCACGCCGCCGGGTGGTGGCGCTTGCGCCGGTCGGTTGCGCTGTGGTCGCAGCACGCACGAAGTAGCCGGAGCGCGGGCGCGCCTGCACCCGGCCTTCGCGTTCCAGTTGCAGGCAGGCCTGCACCGCGGTGGCGGCGCTGATGCCGTGGCCGGCGGCCAATTGCCGGATCGACGGCAGGCGCTCGCCGGCGCGCAGCGTGCCCTGCGCGATCTGGTCGCGCAGCTGGCTGGCGAGCGCTTCGTACAGGCGCATGCGCCGGCCTCATCTGTATCGGTCGATTTGCAGCGTATCTGACTCTGTGCTGGTCGCCCAGCCCGGCGCACACTGGCCGTGTCCTATCCGATCCCGCGAGACCGCGCGTGCAGCTGCCGTTGTTCATCGTCGATGCGTTCACCAGCGTGCGGTTCCGCGGCAACCCGGCCGCGGTGGTGCCGCTGCAGGCGTGGTTGCCGGATGCGCTGATGCAGGCCATCGCCAGCGAGAACAATCTGTCGGAGACCGCGTTCTTCGTGCGCGAGGCCGATGGCGGGTTCGCGATCCGCTGGTTCTCGCCGCTGCGCGAAGTGGCGTTCTGCGGCCATGCCACCCTGGCCAGCGCCTTCGTCGTCGCCACCCAGGGCCTGGCGCCGCTGCCGTTGCGGTTCCGCGCCGCGGGTGTGGGCGAACTGGCGGTAGATCGCGAAGCCGACGGGCGCTTCGTCCTGCGCTTCCCGCACCAGGCGCCGACCGCGTTGGCGGCGGTGCCGCAGGCCCTCGCGCAGGCCCTGTCGATCGCGCCGCAGGCGGCGTACCACAACGCCCAGGCCTATATCGCCGTGTACGCGGACGAAGGCCAGGTGCGCGCGGTGGTGCCGGACCTGGTGCGGATGCTGGCGCTGGCGCCGCGCGATGTCGCGGTCACTGCGCCTGGCCGCGAGCACGATTTCGTCTCGCGCTATTTCTGGCCGGCCAACGGTGGTGCCGAGGATCCGGTCACCGGCTCGATCCACGCCGCGCTGGCGCCGCTGTGGGCGCAGCGGCTGGGCAAGCGCGACCTGCGTGCGTGGCAGGCCTCGGCGCGCGGCGGCGAGCTGGAGTGCCGGGTACTGCCGGACCACGTGCAGGTGCGCGGCGCGGCGGTGCAGTACCTGCACGGGAGCATCGCGCTGTGAGCGCGGCACCTGCGATATCGGCGGGTGCATCCCGGCGCGCGCTGTGGCAGTTGCTGCTGGCCGAGGTACTGATCGGCTCGGTCGGCGTGTTCGTGCACGAGAGCGGCCAGGACCCGGTGACCGCGGTGTTCTACCGCTGCTTGTTCGGCGCACTGTTCCTGACCGTGTGCGGCCTGCTCGGCGGACAGTTGCGCGGGCTGTGGCGCGAGCGCGCGCTGCTGCGCGACGCCGCGCTCAGCGGCGTGCTGCTGGTGCTCAACTGGGTGGCGCTGTTCGCCGGCATGGCGCGCTCGTCGATCGGCGTGGCGACCATGGTCTACCACGTGTTCCCGTTCGTCATGCTGATCCTGGCGGCATTGCTGCACGGCGAGCGCAGCCGCCGTGCCGACCTGGGCTGGACGCTGCTGGCCTTCGTCGGCGTGGCCTGTTCGGCCGACCCGCTGCGGCTGTGGTCCAGCGCCGACCGTGGCTACTTAGGCGGGATCGCGCTGACCCTGCTGGGCGCGCTGCTGTGCGGGGCGTCGTTGCTGATGTCGCGGCGGATCAGCCGAGAGCGGCCGCTGGCGGTGGTGACGGTGCAGTGCTGGGTCGGGGCGGCGATGCTGGCCGGCTTCTCCAGCAGCGTCGCGCTGCATCCCGGGCGGCACTGGTTCTGGCTGGTCGGCCTGGGGGTGATCCACAGCGGCGTGGTGTACGTGCTGTTCTACAGCGCCTACCGGCACCTGCATGTGGCAGCGATCGCGGTGGTCGCCTTCGTCTATCCGCTGGTGACGCTGCTGCTGGACTACCTGCTGTACGGCCACCGGCTGGTGCCGGTGCAATGGCTGGGCCTGGCGCTGATCGTGCTGGGCACGCTGGCGGTCAATCTGCGCTGGTCCTGGCCGCGCCGGGCGGTCGCCGCGTCCTAGCGCGGGCGCGGCAATACGGCCATGCGGCGGCCACCGCAGTGCGGTGGCCGTGCCGCCGGGCTCAGCGCACGTCGCGCAGTTCCCAGCCGCTGCCGGCGAGCAGGCGCAGGCGCTGCTTGAGGATGTCGCCGGGGACGCTGGTGGTGGCGGCCAGGTCGATGCGCAGATCGTCCTGGCGGCCGGTCACCCGTGCTGCCGGATCGGTCACGCCCAGGGCCGGATCGACCTCGTCCGGCTCCGGCTGCAGCGCGCGCCAGCGCTCGAACCAGGCCGGATCGCTCAGGGCGGCCTGCAGTTGTTCGGCGAAGGCGTCGGCGCCGTGCGCGGTGAAGCTCAGCGACGGATTACTGCCGCGGGCACGGGCGGGATCGGGCAGGCTGATCGAGTAGGTGACGGCCATGGGCATCTCTTGTGGGCGGTACGAAGCGGCGCAGCCTAGCAGAGCTGGCGGCGTGTCGTCGTCGACGCGGCCAAGGGGCGGATCAGCCGAAGCGCAGCGCCTCGCCGGCAAAGCCCAGCACCAGCGCGCCCTTGCCGACGTTGACCATGCCGGTCAGGCTCATCACGCTTTCCAGCAGGTCCACGCCCTGGCGCTCGCAGGCCTCGCGCAACGCCGCATAGCCGGGCAGGGCGTGCAGGTGCGCCAGCTCGCCGCCATAGCTCAGGCACAGCGTGGGCGTCATCAGCCCGCTGGCCACGCGCTTGGCGGCCAGACCGAACAGCGTCTGCACCGCGTGGTCGAAGCCCTTGAGCTTGGCCACCGGCGCGGTCTCGCCGCGATGGCAGTGCAGCACCGGCTTGATGTCCAGGGCCGAGCCGAGCGCGGCGCTGAGCAGGCCGACGCTGCGGTCGCCCTTGCTGCGCGCGCGGCTGCGCAGGTAGTACAGGTCGCGCGCGATCATGTAGCCATGGGTGTGCTCGGCCAGCGTTTCCAGCCGCTCGCGCATGGCCTGCACGCTGGCGCCATCGGTACGCAACCGCACCGCCTCGACGGCGACCACCGCCTGTGCGGCGAACAGGTTCTGGGTGTCGATCACCCGCAGCGCGAACGGCGAGGCATGACCGGCGGCCTGGCGGATCGGCTTGTAGTCGTTGAGGATGGCGAAGCCGGCCTGCTGCGCGTGATCGTGGATCGGGCTGCGGGTCTTGGCGATGGTCAGGCAGAACACGTGGTCGTAGTCGATGACCAGCCTGCCCAGGAACAGTTCGCGGATCTGCGCCACGCTGTACGGCACGGTCTCGGCCTCGGCGCCGTGCGCGCTGACCTGCGCGTGCAGGAACTCCAGCGTCGCCGCCTCGTCGCGGCGATCGGCGAGCACCGTGCCGCCGAGGCGCACGCTGATCGGCAACACCACCAGGTCGTGCGCTGCGATGTAGTCCTGCGGCAGATCGCAGGCGGAATCTACGACGATGCCGATGCGCATCCGCTGGATCTCCGGGATTGGGAAATGTCGAGGGACATGGCGGCCACTCAGGCGCCCCGCTGCACGGCGGCCGGTAGCGTCGCCAGGCGCGCCATCTCGCCGCGCTGCAGCAGCTGCGGGTCGGCCAGCACCGCCCGCATCAGCGCGTGCGCGTCGTTGCCCCACAGCAGGGTGTCGTCGATCTGCAGGGTCGGCACGCCGAATACGCCGGCCGCCAGCGCCTGCTCGGTGTTGGCGCGCAGTTGCGCCTTGACCCGGGCCTCGGCGGTGGCCGCGGCCACGTCGGCGATGCCCAGCGCCTGGCCGACCGGCGCCAGCGCCGCGGCGTCGTCGCCGGCGTGGCCGTCGCGCCACAGCCAGTCGAAGATCGCATCGATGGCCTGCGGCGTGGTGCCCGCAGCGACGCACAGGCGCAGCGCCGTCAGCGGGTTGAACGGATGCGCCGGCGGGAAGCGCAGCGGCACGCCCTGTTGCTGCGCCTGCCACTGCACGAAGCGGTAGGTGAACTCGCGCTTGTGCGGCACCTCGGCCGGCCCGCGCGCCTGCAACTGCGCCAGCACCGCACCGAACACGATCGGCACCGGCTGGATCCGGGCGAATTCCGGAAGCGTTTTCACCTGCTGCCAGTGCAGATAGGAAAACGGCGAGATGAAATCGAAGTACCAGCGCAATCGCATCGTGCTTCTCCGCAATGACCTCTCAGCTTATCGCGGCGCCGCGCGCGCGGCGACTGCACGCCTGTGCATGCTGCAGTGCGGGAGGCCGGTGCCGTGTGGGCGCGCGCAGACAGCGCGGCGTAGACGACGCGCGGGCGAGAATCTCGCCGGCACGAGATACCTGTGAAGCGCCCCACGCCCGCGCCCTGGATCGCGGTAGCGCTATTGCGTTGGCGCATGGCGTGCGCGGGTCTTGTCATAGCTCGCGGCGCGCACGCCTTGCTAGCGTCCGTCGCGGCAGCACTGTCGCTGCCCCTGCACGCTCAGGAGAGACCGCCATGCACGCTTCCGCTCCCGTTTCCGGCGCCGCTTCGCCGCGCTTTCCCGTCACGCTCGCACGGTCGTTGCGCGGCCGCACTCGGACCGTGCGCGCGCTGCTCGCCGCGGCCCTGCTCGCCGTCGCGCCGATGGCGCTGGCCGGTCCCTACCAGGTGTACGGCAACCAGTACGCCTGGGTGAACAACTTCAACGATCCCAACAACGTCATCCAGGGCACCTTCCACAGCGGCAGCACGCCGAGCATGACCGTGACCTTCAATTTCCCCAACGCGAGCCTGTACGGCTATCCGGCGATCCTGCGCGGCTCGCACTACGGCTTCAATCCCACTTCCGACCGCACCTTCCCGCGGCAGGTCTCGGCGCTGCGGTCATTGCCGGCGACCTTCGCCTACTCGTCCGGTGGCAGCAACCTGGGCGGCGATTTCGCCTACGACCTGTTCTTCCGCTGGGACAGCACGGTCTCCTCCAGCGCGATCCCGCAGACCGAAGTGATGATCTGGGGCGGCCACAACTCGTATCCGATCGGCACGCTCACCGCCAGCAACGTCATCAGCGCCGGCGGCTACACCTTCGATCTGTGGGAAGGCATGAACAGCGCCGCCGGCTACTACGTGTACACCTTCATTCCGCACAACACCGCCGGCCAGCCGACCCTGCCGAGCAACGGCAATCTCAACATCGACATCAAGCCATTCCTGACCTGGCTGCACAATCACCGCGCGCAGGACGGACGCTTCAGCAACGCGATGTACCTGCACGTGGTCGAGGCGGGCTTCGAGGTGGTGCGCGGCAACGGCTGGGCCTGGATCCAGGCCAACATCGGCGCCAACTGAGCCGCTGTAGGGCGCCGCCGGGCGCAGGGCGGCGGCGCCTTGCGCCGCGCCGCGTTGTGCCGGGCGGCGCGGGCGATCGGCAGGAACGCGTCGGCGTCGCCAGGCGGCACGCCGTGGCGCATGTCCTCGGCATCGTTGCCGGCGCGTTCCAGCCCGGTGCCAGCGTGCGCAGGCAAGCGGCGTCTCTCCAGCGCCTCACGGTGCCGCCTCACGGCGCGAGCAGTTGCACGCTGTCGAAGACCAGGCCGGGGCCGAGGAAGCCGTTGTCCGGCGTGCCCGACGCGACCTCGATGTCCAGCGTGTTGAGGCCGGCCTGCAGGGCGCTGGCGGGGATGTCGAACAGATACGCCGTGTTGTTGCCGCGATAGGTACCGCGGGTGATGCCGCGGCTATCCGGCTGCTCCGGGCGTGGCGGCACCGGCCCGTTCCAGCGCGCGTTCACCCGCAGCTGCGGACGGCCGCCGGCCTGGGTCAAGGTGACGAACAAGCGCAGGCGATAGGCGTGCACCTGGTCGCGGCCGAGCACGAAGGCGATGCGGGTGGGCGTGTTGACGCCGCGCCATTGCGCTGCCGGGAACGCGTCGAGAGGGTCGCGGCCCACGCGATACGTGAGCGGCCCCCACGGCGCCATGCGCCGGTCGGAAGGATGCGCGCTCGCCAGCAGCGCGGCGTTGCGGAAGCCGGCCGGCGTGCCATCGGGATCGCCGATCTGCCAGATCACCTGGCCCGGCAGCGGTACCGCGTGCAGCTCGGCCTGTGCGGTGGCCGCGGCATTGATCTGCACCGTGGCGTGGGCCACCTCCAGCTCGTTCTGGTACAGCGCGATGCGGTACGCGCCGGGGCGGATGCCGGCGATGCGGAAGCGGCCATCGGCGTCGGCCTTGGCCCAGTACTGCGCCTGCGCGTTGCGCAGGGCCACCACCGCCGGCTGCCCCACGGCGATGCCGTAGACCTGGCCGGCCACCGCGCCGCGCTCCGCTGCGCCCAGGAAGCCCTGCAGCCCCAGCGACGCGTCCACGAAGCGGAGGTCCGGCGGCACCTGCGCCGCCGCGCCGCACTGGCTGAACTGCAGCACGTACACGCCATGCAGGCCGCCGCGGTACGGTTCGGTCTGGGTGTGGTTGGAGAACATGTAGTTGTACAGCTCGTGGGTGCGCGCGGTCCGTTGCGTGGCGATGTCCTTGAAGAACGGCCCGCCGGCGCTGTGTTCGCGATCGCCCATCCACATCCGCACGGCGAGGCCGGGATCGCTGACGCCATGCACGGTGTCGTCGATCGCGCGCCGCGCCGAATAGAACTTGGAGCTGGTGCGGCCGTCGGGCAGCAGGAACACGTCCTTGCCTTCGATCGCGGTGCCGACGTTGGAATCCGGCTCGCGCTCGGCGTTAGGCAGCTTGGCCGCGTCGAGCCGGGCGATGAAGCGCAATTCGCCGACCGGCAGCAGGGTCGGTGCGTAGGTGGCCAGATAGATCGCGTCGCGTCCCTTGCGCGCCATGTAGTACTGCACCAGGTCGCCGGCGCTGGCCGAGACCACGATGGTGTCGCCGACGGTGCGTGCGGCGACGCTGGCGCTGCCCAGGCCCGAGGCGATCTGCGAGTGCTTGGCTTCCGGGCTCTCCAGTTCGACGCCGCGGTAGCGCATGGAGACCACGTCGCCGGTGCGCGCGTCCACGCTGAACTGCAGTTCGGCGCCGCTGTCGACGACGAAGCGTTCGCCGACCCGGGCGACGCCGAAGCGGCTGGCCCCGGCCCATGCGGGCGCTGCACTGGTCAGCGCGAACAGGCACAGCAGCAGGCGAGGCAGGCGGGGCATGGCGGTGCGCGCAAGGGCAAGCAGGCGCACAGCCTACTGCGCGCCGGTGCGCTGCCGGCTGTCGCCGACGCGCGCCGGTCGGGTGGCGCTCAGCCGCGCGCGGTTGAGCGCGCGGCGAAGTGCTGTCGCCGGGCAACGGCAGCGTCTGCACGCTGCCGTCTCCGCGTCCCCGGTGGGCTAGTGGGTGTAGGCCTTCGGCAGCGCGCCGCTGTGCTGCATGTAGCGGTCGCGCAGTTCGGTCTGCCGTGAGCGCATCGGGATGGCACGGCCGCCCAGCCAGACCTGCTCGGCGTAATGCGCCACGTCCAGCGGGTCGCCTTCCCACAGCACCAGGTCGGCGAGCTTGCCCGGGGCGATGCTGCCCAGGCGGTCGCCCACGCCAAAGGCCTCGGCCGGAACCCGGGTCAGGCCGGCCAGGGCGGCGTCCCACGGCAGCCCGTGGGCGACCGCGTTGCCGGCCAGTTGCCGCTGCTTGCGCGCGTTGTGCGCGCCGTCGCCGCCCTGGGTGAAGCTCACCGCCACGCCGGCGGCATTGAGGCGTGCGGCGTTTTCCAGGGTGGCGCCGATCTGGTCGAAGCTGGCCGGCAGGTCGTCCAGCGCGTTGACGAACACCGGCACCTGCGCCTTTGCCAGTTCCGGCGCCAGCTTCCAGGCCTCGTCGCCGCCGGCGATGGCGATGCGCACCTTCTCGCGCTGCGCCCAGCGCAGTAGCTGGCGGATGTCGGCGGCGCGGTTCACCGTCACCACGATGCGGCCCTGGCCGGCGAGGTAGCGCGCCAGCACCGCGCGGCCGGCCGGGGTCAGCAGCGCGTGCGGCGAGTCGGCGGGCATGCGCCCGCGGGCCTCGGCCACCAACTGGTCGAGCAACATCCACTGCGCCGCACGCGATTTGCCGCTCAGTTCCAGCGCATCGCTGCCCAGGTGCAGGTACAGCGCGCGCGGGCCGATCGGATCGGCGCCGCCGTCCAGGCGCATCACCGCACCCTGGCCGGCGACGAAGGCGCCGCCGGTGTTGGCGCCGAGCGCGGTGAAGCCGATGCCTTCCACGCGTGCGACCGGGATCAGCACCGATTCGGGGTTGTAGGCCAGGGTCACGTCGAACTCGGGACGCATCGGCTGGTCGTGCGGCAGGGTCAGCGTGCTGTCGACGGTGGAGGCCTCGCCGGAGACCTCCTCGATGCCGATCTCGGTGATGCCGCCGAACAGCGCCGGGGTCAGTGGCCGGCCCTTGGCTTCGACCACGGCGACGCCGGCCGGCGCGCTCAGGCCGGGGCCGACCGCGCGGATCATCCCGCCCTGGACCAGCACGTCGGCATTGGCGAGGGTGCCGCGGGCGCTGGCGGTGTGCACGGTGGCGCCGCGGATCAGCACGTCCTGGGCGACGCCGGGCGCGCTGCCGAGCAGCAGACAGGCGGCCAGCGCCAGGCGCTGCGCCAGGCGGTGCGGCGAAGATAGGGCGCGGCTCATGGGGCAGCCTCCTGACCAAGCATGAAATCGGAGGTGGGTTGCAGGCGGCGGTCGGCGCGGTCGTAGACCTGCGCGCCGTCGATGTAGACCTTGTCGGCCAGGGCGTAGGAGCTGAAGGGGTTGCCGTTCCACAGCACCACGTCGGCCATCTTGCCCGGCTCCAGCGAGCCGGTCTGCTTGTCGATGCCCAGCGCCTTGGCCGGATTGCTGGTCAGCCAGCGGATCGCGCGTTCGGGCGGGATGTCCATGCCGGCGCGGCGGCCGGCGGCCATCGCCTTGGCCGCTTCCTGGTTGAGCCGCTGGATGCCTTCCTCCGAGTCCGAATGCACGATCGCGCAGCCGTTGGCCGGGCGATCGACCAGGGCGATGTTCTCCTGGATGCCGTCGAAGGCCTCCATCTTGAAGCCCCACCAGTCCGCCCACAGCGCGCCGCAGACGTTCTCCTGGGCCAGGCGGTCGGCGATCTTGTAGGCCTCCACGCCATGATGGAAGGCGGCGATCTTGAAGCCGAATTCCTTGGCCAGGTCGAGCATGGTGGTCATCTCGTCGGCGCGGTAGCAGTGGATGTGTACGCGGATGTCGCCGTTGATGGCGCCGGCCAGGGTGTCCAGCTTCAGGTCGCGCTTGCCGCCGCTGTCGCCGCTGCTGTCGTTGTCGCCGGCACCGCGGCTCCACCAGTGGCGCTTGGGCGGGCTCTTCTGCTTCGGCGCGTTCTTGCGCAGGTATTCGCTGGCATCGATGAAGGCGGCGCGGTAGCCGGCGACGTTGCCCATGCGCGTGGACGGGCCGCCCTTCTCGCCGTAGACCCGCTTGGGGTTCTCGCCGCAGGCCATCTTCAGGCCCCACGGCGCGCCGGGGAACTTCATCGCCTGGTAGGTGGTGGCCGGCACGTTCTTCAACGTGACGCCGCGGCCGCCGACCAGGTTGGCCGAGCCGGGCAGCACCTGCAGCGCGGTGACGCCGCCGGCCAGCGCGGTGCCGAAGCCGGGATCCTGCGGCCAGATCGAATGCTCGGCCCACACGTTCGGGGTCACCGGCGCGGTGGCCTCGTTGCCGTCGCTGTGCGCGCTGACCCCCGGGCTGGGGTAGACGCCCAGGTGCGAGTGCACATCGATGATGCCGGGCGTGACCCACTTGCCGTGGCCGTCGATGCGGGTGGCGTTGGCCGGCGCGGCCAGCGCACGGCCGACCGCCTGCACGCGGCCGTCCTGCAGCAGCACGTCGGCATCGTCCAGGCGCTCGCCGGTGCCGGTGAGCACGGTGGCGTGTTCGATCAGCACCGGCACCGAGGGCAGCGCGCGGTAGGTGCTGGGATAGGGATCGTCGACGAAACGCGAGGCGGCAGCGGCCGGGCCGCACAACGCCACGCCAAGGCAGGCGAGCAACAGATGACGCATCGGATTTTCCCCGGAAGATGGACGCGGCCCTTGCGGCCGTGCCCGCACGCTAGCCCGAGCCGGCGCGCTTGCCAAGTGCGGGTGCGGCATGGGCGTGGTTTGATGCACCGGATCGCGACGCGAAACCTGGTATGCAGACCCATTCCCGCTCATGGACACTGCGATGACCGACACCCCCGCGCGCACCGTCGTGGACTTCTGGCGCAGCGCCGGCCGCGAACGCTGGTTCGCCGCCAACGACTCCTTCGACGCCAACGTCCGCCAGCACCTGCTGGACGCGCACCATGCCGCCGCGCGCGGCGAACGCGCCGACTGGCTGGCCGACGCCGAGAGCGCGCTGGCGCTGCTGCTGTTGCTCGACCAGGTGCCGCGCAACGTGTTCCGCGGCAGCGCCCACGCCTTCGCCACCGACGGCCTGGCCTGCCGCTACGCCGACCAGGCGCTGGCGGCCGGCTTCGATCAGCAGGCCGATGCGGAATTGCGGATGTTCTTCTACCTGCCCTATACGCATGCCGAGGACGCCGCGCGGCAGCGCCAGGCAGTGGAACTGTTCAGCGCGCTCGGCGACGCCGAGTCGCTGCAGTGGGCGGTGGTGCACGAGGACGTGATCCAACGCTTCGGCCGCTTCCCGCACCGCAATGCGGCGCTGGGGCGTACGACGACGCCGGAGGAGCAGGCGTTCCTGGATGCGGGTGGTTTTGCTGGTTGAGAGATGTCTGATTGAGAGAAGCTTGGTCGAGGGGGGCTACACGTTCAGCGCCTCATGCGCTTCGCGCTCCTTGTCGAACATCGTATCGCGGCGGCAATGCTTCGGCATCCGCGTCCAGCGCGCCTGGAGACAGCGGGCATGGTGTGGGAGCGAGTTCGATGGCGACGAGCGGAGCCACTGGCGCATTGGATCTCTCGCAGTCGGGACTGAAGTCCCTCCCACAGGGAGGCATCAGGCAGTGAGCACCGCCTTCCGCATTCACTCAGTGCTCGCACAGGAGACATGGGAGTCTGCTCCTTGTGGGAGCCGCTTCAGTCGCGACGAGCGGAGCCATCGGGCGCATCGGATCTCGTTGCAGTCTGGACTGAAGGCCCTCCCACAGCGGATTGCCGAAACTCGGTACTGCCGCCGGCACCTGCGCAAGACGCCAAGCGGTTTTGCCTCGGGTAGGAGCGGCTTCAGCCGCGACCGGGCGTTCCTGGTAAAGCCCGGTCGCGGCTGAAGCCGCTCCTACGCGTTTGCGTATTTGCGCGTTGTGGCGATCGCGGCGCGCGAAAAAAAGGGCGATCGTTCGATCGCCCCTTTCGACGTGTCCGCGCTGGAGGCGAACGACGTGGTCCCCGACTCAGTACTTCGGCACGCTGCCGTCGACCTGGTCGGTCCAGGCGTCGATGCCGCCGACCACGTTGTGCAGCTTGGTGAAGCCCAACGAACGGAAGTGCTCGGCTGCCTGCGCGCTGCGGCCGCCGCGGTGGCACAGGAAGGCCAGGGCGGTGTCCTTGGGCAGCGCTTCCAGTTGCGCGCGCTGCTCGCCGTCGAGGGTGCGGAACGGCACGTTGACCGACGCCACCGCGCGCTCCTCCGGCGGACGCACGTCCACCAGGATCACGCTGCCGGCGCGCACCTGGTCGTCGGCGTCGCGCGGGCTGAGGTCCTGCACCGGCTTGGGCGCGTTGGGATTGTCGATGGCCAGGCCACGGCCGCGCATGTCGTCCACCCAGTCGATGGTGATGCCGTCGGCGCGGCGCGCGCTGCCCAGGTCGAACTGCACGCGCAGGCCGTTGGACTCGGCGGCGATGGCGTTGGGATCGGTCGGCGCCAGCTGGAAGTTCGGCTGGAACTGCGCGTCGATCGCCAGCGCCAGGCTCGCGCCCGGGGCGTCGGCCAGCGCGCCGCGCAGCATCTCGGCGGCGGCATCGGTGATGGTGATCGACGGCGGGGTGCGGTCCGGCGCCGGCACGCCGAGCAGTTCGCTCAGCTCGCCGCTGCCGGCCATCTGCAGGATGATGTCGCTGCCGCCGATCAGCTCGCCGTCCACGTACAGCTGCGGGATGGTCGGCCAGTCGCCGTAGACCTTGATGCCCTCGCGGATGTCCTGGTCGGCCAGCACGTTGACGTGGGCGAAGTCGACGCCGAGCTCGTTCAGCGCGCCCACCGCCTTGGCGGAGAATCCGCACTGCGGCATGCCCGGCTGGCCTTTCATGAACAGCACGACGCGGTTGGAGCTGAGCAGCGTTTCGATACGGGAGCGCAGGGCGGGGTCGAGGGACATGGCAGCAGTCGTCGCAGAGTCGGACCGGTCATTCTACGCCGCATGGCATCATGGGGCATGACAGTTCCGGAAACGCTGCATCGCATCCCGCGCCACCCGTACCGCTGGCTGCCCTGGGCGCTGGCCTCGCAGGTGTTGGTGGCGGTGCTGTGGTGGGCCTGCGGCTGGCACGTCGGGTTGCCGGCGCTGCTGCTGTCGCACGCGGCGCTGGTGCTGCCGGTGTTCCTGCCGCGGGCGCGGCTGTACGCGCCGGTGCTGGACCGCCTGCCCGGCACCGCGCCGCGGGTGTGGCTGACCATCGACGACGGCCCCTCCGACGACACCGCGGCGATCCTGGACCTGCTCGACCGCCATCAGGCCAAGGCCACCTTCTTCCTGGTCGGCGCCCGCGCCGCCGCGCGCCCGCAGCTGGTGCGCGAGATCCTGCGCCGCGGCCACGGCATCGGCAACCACAGCCAGCATCACCCGCAGGCCTGGTTCTGGGCGCTGGGGCCGCGGCGCATGGCCAAGGAGATCGGCCAGGCGCAGCAGACGCTGGCCGCGATCGCCGGCACCGCGCCGCGCTGGTACCGCTCGGTGGTGGGCATGACCAACCCCTTCGTCGCCGCGCCGCTGCGCCGGCATGGCCTGACCCGGGTGGCCTGGAGCGCGCGCGGCTTCGACGGGGTGCGCTGCGACCCCGCGGTCACCGTCGCGCGCATCGCCCGCGACCTGCGCCCCGGCGCCATCGTGCTGCTGCACGAGGGCGCGGCGCACGGACACAATCCGGCGATCGTGGAGGGCGTGTTGCAGGCGGTGCAGGCGCGCGGATTGCAGACGACCTGCCCGACCTGATGCGCGATCGCTGCCGGTCGCGTGCCGGCATGGCGCGCGGCCGTGCTGCAGGCGACTGCCTGGCCCCGATTCCCGATCGAGATCGCGCGTCTCCACGCGAGGATCGGGCGCAACCGCCAGCAAGCCCGTCGGGCAGGCCGCATCGGTTTTGTCGGCGCGATCACAGCGTCGCCGGCGCACCCACGAAGGTCATGGCGCTGCGCCGACGCTTCCCGATGCAATCCAGGCGCGGACGCAGCACGTCCGCGGAGATCCAGTCGGCATCGCAACGCGATGGGCCGTCGCGCCTGCGGGCGCATGCCAAGGCGTCAAGCCCTGCGCTTGTAGCAGCGCACCTCCCAGCCGTCCCGCCGCGCGGTGACGAAGCAGTCGTAGCCGGCCGCATGCTGTTCGTCGAAGTATCGGTGCATGGCGCCGCGGTCGCTGAAGCGGCGCCGGCTGTCCGCGGTCTCGCGCCACGGCGCCAAGCCGATCGCTGCGGCCGCGCGCCGTAGCCGGCGTAACAGTGTCGCACCCTTCATGTGCTTCTTCGCCGGATCCCTGGCTGGTTGCGCCGACTATGGCACAGCCGACGCGTCCAACCGGCGGCCGACACGGGCGGTCTGTTGCTCTCTGTGATCGATTGCGCGCATTGGCGGCGCCGCATCCGCCGTGCCGCGCCGCCGACCTGGCCGCCGAGCGTTCAGGCATGCGCATCCCGGCACCTTGCGGCCCGTGCGCCAGGGCCGCGCAGGCGGCCACGGCGTGCGCGCAATGCGCATTACCGGAAAGCCCGCTGTCGCACACGCACCACGGGGCTGCGGCACCAAGCAGCCGAGGCACCGTACGCGATCACGACCATGATCGGCCTAGGAGCGCTTCAGCTGCGACCGCGGCGCTGCCAACCGCCGGCGCGCGGTCGCCTCAACGCGGCTCGGCGACGATCAGCCAGTTGTTGAACGGCGTGTTGCCGTACAGCGGCGCGAAGCTGGCGCGCAGGCCGGCGGCGTCGAGCTGGGCCTGCAGGCTGTCGCGGGTGGGGTAGGCCTTGGGCAGCTCCTGCATCCAGCCGGCCAGGTGCGCCAGCACGTCGGTGATGCGGCTGGTGCGGCCGCGGCCGCTGGTATCGCCCAGGCCGCTGCGGATCACCAGCTTGGCGCCGGGCGTGAGCATCCGCGCCACGCTGCGGATCAGGTTGGACTGCATGTCGCGGTCCAGGTACTGCAGTACGTCCAGGATCGCGACGCTGCCGTGATGCTCGGGCCACGACTGGCCCAGGTCGACCACCGCGAACTGCGTGTCCTGCAGCCCGTTGCGCGCAGCGATGGCGCCGGCGCGGCGGATCTTGGCCGCATCGATGTCCACGCCGTGGTAGCGCTGGCGCTGGCCGTCGGCGCGCAGCGCGTGCGCGAGCAGGCCCAGCCCGCAGCCCAGGTCCAGCACCGGCGCGTCGGTGCCGCGCAGCGCGGCGAGCACGCCGGGATACAGCGGATCGGTGCGCAGCTTGGTGCGCGTGTAGTAGTAGTCGTAGCGATTGCCCAGCGGATGCGTGGGCAGGAAGGCGCGGGCGATGGCCAGGGCCTGCGGGCGGGTCATGGGCTGGGTGGTGCTGGCGTCGCGCAATGTCGGTCCTTGGCAGCGGGCGTCGTGTGCCGGCTAGGCTAACGCATCGCGTGCCGCCGATGACAACAGCGCGGTCCAGCGCGCATACATCGCCGCCGACGGATGCAGCCCGTCGGCGGCCAGCATCGCCGGATCGCCGCCGCCGTCGCGGCTGCAGGCAGTGATGTCGACGAAGCGCACCGCGCGCGCGGCGCAGCAGGCTTGCGCGGCGGCATTGAAGGCGTCGATCTGCACGGCGATGCGCGCCGGATCGTGCGCGGGTGGCTGCGCGAAGGCGGTCACGCCCCAGTCCGGGATCGACACCGCCAGCACCCGCTGCGGCCGCGCGTCGGCGAAACCGATCGCGCGCTGCAGCAGCGCGTCGAACTGCGCGCGGTAATTGTCGAGCGGATAGCCGCGGTACTGGTTGTTGACGCCGATCAGCAGCGTCACCAGGTCGAACGGACCCTGTGGCGCGGCCGCGTCGATACCGGCGTCCAGTTCGTCGGTGGTCCAGCCGGTGGTGGCGACGATCTGCGGATCGTCCAGCGCGATGCCGTCGCGGCGCAGCGCCGCGGCCAGTTGCATCGGCCAGCGTCCGTCGGCGTCCACGCCTTCGCCGATCGTGTAGGAATCGCCCAGCGCCAGATAGCGCAGCGGTGTGTGCTGGACTGAGGCGAAACGCGCCTGGCTCATCTACGCGGCGCCAATGGCAGCCCCATCACCGGCACGCGCGCTCGCAGTAACGGCGCACGCTTTGCCATTCCCCATTCCCCATTCCCCATTCCCCATTCCCCACTCACCGCCCCACAGCCGCCCGCGGCTTCAGCGGCACCACCTTGGTGGCGTCCTCGGCGCGGTGCGCCAGCACGCGGTCGATGCGCGCGAACACCTCGCGCATCGTCGCCGCTTCCGGCAGCAGGGTGACGCGGAAATGGTGCCGGTAGGGCACGTTGAAGCTGGAGCCGGGCACCACCAGCACGCCTTCCTGTTCCATCAGTTCCAGGGCGAAGGCGTGATCGTCGAAGCCGCGCGCGGCGGCGCCGACCACGGCCGGGAACGCGTACAGCGCACCGGCCGGCTGCACCAGCGACAGGTGCTCGCTGGCCGCGCAGGCCTCGATCACCGCGCGGCGGGTCTCGTACAGGCGGCCGCCGGGCGCGCACAACGGCGAGATCGTGTCCGGGCCATTGACCGCGGCATCGATGGCGAACTGGCCGGGCACGTTGGCGCACAGGCGCAGCGCGCCGAGCAGGTCCATGGCGTTGCGGAAATCGCCGACGCGCTCGCTATCGCCGGACAGCAGCGCCCAGCCCACGCGCCAGCCGCAGGCGCGGTGCACCTTGCTCAGGCCGCCGAAGCTGATGCACGGATGCGTACCGGCCAGCGGCGCCACCGACACGAACTCGGCGGCGTCGTACAGCACCTGGTCGTAGATCTCGTCGACCATCAGCAGCAGGTTGTGCTTGACCGCGATGGCGACGATCTTCTCCAGCAGCGCGCGCGAGTAGCTGGCGCCGCTGGGGTTGTTCGGGTTGATCAGCACGATGGCGCGGGTGCGCGAGGACACCAGCGTCTCGATCTCCACCGGGTCGGGCTGGAAGCCGTTCTCCGGCGCGCAGCGGTAGTACACCGGGCGGCCGTCGTTGAGGATGGTGGCGGCCGACCACAGCGGATAGTCCGGCGAGGGCACCAGCACTTCGTCGCCCGGGTTGAGCAGCGCGCGCAGTGACAGGTCGATCAGCTCGCTGACGCCGTTGCCGACGAAGATGCGGTCCGGGTGCGCGTCCGGATGCTGGCGCCGGGCGTAGGCCGCGGCGATCGCCTCGCGCGCCTCCGGCAGGCCCTGTTGGTGGGTGTAGGGGTCGGTGCGGCCCATGTCGTCGGCGATCGCGCGCTGCAGATGCTCCGGTGCACGGAAGCCGAACGCGCCGGGATTGCCGATGTTGAGCTTGATCAGCTTGCGCCCCTGGGCCTCCAACTCGCGGGCTCGCCGTGCCAGTTCGCCGCGGATCTCGTAGCGGACTTCGGACAGGCGTTCGCGGATCGCGAGCGGCTTGATCGGCAGGGTGGGCATCGCATTGGCCGGTGGGGCGTGGGACCTGCATGGTAGCGGAAATGTGACACCACGGCGGGGCAGAGGGCGCCGCGGCAGCCGGTCGTCTACGGCGGCCGGCCGCTGCCGCGGGCGCCGCATCGGGCGCCGCATCGGGCGAGGCGCCGGGATGGCCCGCGTGGCTGCCGCAGACGCACGCCGCAGCGCTCGCCCCGCCACGGGCGCAGCGCCGCGGCGGGCTGCCCGGTGCTGCGCTGTCCTGCGTGGTTGGGCGCGGCCGCCACCCCAGGCCGTCATTGTGCGTGGCCATGGCTGCGGCCTGGCGCTCACCGCGGGGCGTGGCACACCCTCTAGAATCCGCGCATGACTTCCTCCCCGATCGACTTCGACGCGTTGCGCCCCATCGGCTGGCCCTGGCCCGGAATGCCCGAGGAGCCGGCCTGGCGCGCGCTGTTCGACGCACATCCGCAGGCACGGCCGGCACGGGTGGTGGAGCAGCACCGCACCGGCTACGTGGTCGCCGATGCGGTGGACACCGGATTCAAGGTCGAATCGCTGCCGGACTGGCAGCGGCCGCGCTTCCCCAGCCACGAACGCGCCGCGGTTGGCGACTGGGTGTTGCTGGAGGACACGCGCATCGTCGCGCTGCTGCCGCGGCGCACCGCGATCAAGCGCGGCGCCGCCGGCGAGCACTATCACCAGCAGGTGATCGCGGCCAACATCGACACGGTGTTCATCGTCTGCGGCCTGGATGCGGACTTCAATCCGCGGCGGATCGAGCGCTATCTGCTGCTGGTGGGCGGCGGCGGCGCGGCGCCGGTGGTGGTGCTGACCAAGGCCGATCTCACCGAGTACGCCGACGACGCGTTGGCAGTGCTGGAGGAACTGGCGGCGCAGGCCATTCCGCTGCTCACGGTCAACGCGCGCGAGGCCGACAGCGTCGCCGCGCTGCGGCCGTGGCTGGGGCCGGGGCAGACCGCGGTGCTGGTCGGCTCGTCCGGTGCCGGCAAGTCCACCCTCACCAACACCTTGCTGGGCGTGCAGAAGATGCGCACCGCGGCGGTACGCGCCGCCGACTCGCGCGGCCGCCACACCACCACCCATCGCGCGCTGCTGCCGCTGCCGTCCGGCGCCTGCCTGATCGACACCCCCGGCATGCGCGAACTCAAGCCCACTGGCGAGGAAGACCTGGCCGAGGGCGCCTTCGCCGACATCGAGGCGCTGGCCGCGCAGTGCCGCTTCAACGACTGCGCGCACCTGGCCGAGCCGGGCTGTGCGGTGCAGGCGGCGATCGAGCGCGGCGAGATCGATGCCGCGCGCCTGGCCAACTACCTGAAGCTGCGCGAGGAAGTGGCCGGTGCGGCCGGCAAGCTGGCGCAGCGCCAGGCGCAGAACGCGGCCGCCGGCCGCAGCGGCAAGCCCAGCGGCGGCAAGCCGGGCGGCAAGCGCCCGCCGCCGCGCAACCTGCGCCGCTGACGCCGGCCGTGGCCAAGCGCGCGCTGCCGGTCGAGATCCGCCACCACGCCGCACTCGATGCGCGGCTGGTCAAGGCGGTGCGCGGCATCCGCCTGCTGGCCCTGGCCAGTTGGCCGGTGGCGCTGCAGGCGCCGTTCCTGGAGAGCGTGGCGCGCGGGCAGCCGCAGCTGCCGCAGGTGGACTACCCCAGGCTGGATTTCGCCGACACCCGCCGCGAGCTGGCCGCGATCGCCCAGGCCGCCGATCCGGCGCATCCGCTCGGCGCCTACCTGCAGGCCTCCGTGCACAGTTGGGATCTGGCCGCGGCCCTGCTGGAAACGCTGGGCACGCCGGCGGTGGGCACGTACTCGGCGCAGTTGTTCGGGGTGCCGGACGACTCGATGCCCGGCCACGGCCCCACCACCCGCGAGGCCGCTGGCCATTTCATCCGCATCGCCCAGGAGCTGGACCGCGAACTGTTCTCGGCCGAAGAACAGGTGCCGGTGTCGGCCACCGCCTTGCGCCTGCTGCTGCAGCGCGACCTGGACGAATTCTTCGGCGCGCGGGTGATCACGGTGGAACTGGATCCGGACCTGCTGGCCAAGGCCGCCGCCGGTGCGCAGCGCATCCGCCTGCGCTCCGGCGCGCACTTCAGCGACTACGACCGCGCGCAACTGTTCCACCACGAGGCGCTGGTGCATTCGCTGACCGCGCTCAACGGCCGGCAACAGGCGCAGTTGCCGAGCCTGGCGCTGTCCTCGCCGCGCACCACCGCCACCCAGGAAGGCCTGGCGACCTTCGCCGAGCAGATCACCGGCAGCATCGACATCGCGCGGATGAAACGGATCAGCCTGCGCATCGAGGCGATCGCGCTGGCCCGCGACGGTGCCGATTTCATCGAGGTGTTCCGCTACTTCGACGCAGCCGGGCAGGCGCCGGCGGAGAGTTTCTCCTCGGCGCAGCGCGTGTTCCGCGGCGTGCCGACCACCGGCGGCGCTGCCTTCACCAAGGACACGGTGTATCTGCGCGGGCTGGTGTCGGTGCACACCTTCTTCCGCCAGGCGCTGCAGCGCGACCGCCTGCCGCTGTGCCGCTGGCTGTTCGCCGGCAAGATGGCGCTGGAGGACGTGGCCGCGTTCGCGCCGCTGTTCGAGTCCGGCGTGCTGGCGCCGCCGCGCTGGTTGCCGACGTGGGTGGCGCGCGCCAGCGGCCTGGCCGGGATGCTGGCGTTCTCGCTGTTCGCCAACCGGATTCGCATGGATCAGGTGGAGTAGGGGGCGCTCCAGAAAGAAAGGAGTTGTCGCTGCAGGAGGTGGGCGGCATTCGCGGCGATCAGTCGCGTGGACGGCCGAAGCGTCGAATGCGACTGCACTGTTCCTGTGGTTGTCGCAACCCTGCATTGCGGGAAGAAACGAAAAGAAGTCCAAGGCATTTCTCTGGCAAGAAGATGGCTCACTCATGTCCGTCTTGCTTGCAGAAAGAAGAATTCAGTACCTATGCTGGGTCGCACATTTATCGCTAATAAGGGGGCTCGCGTGTCTATGGCGGAAGGTAGGGGTGAGGACGTGGGAGCGGCTGGCGTCATCGCGCAGTTGCGCAGGCAAAATCGAATTCTGAAGATTTTTTCGGCTGTTGCGCTTGCCTTTCCTTTGACGCTAATGCTGATGGGTGCTCGAAGCGCTGGCGGCAAGCAGGTATTTTCCGAGATCGATGTCAAGCGCATCAATATCGTCAATGAGGACGGGTCCAGGTCCATGGTGTTGGCCGCCCCCGGTTTGCTGCCCGATCCGGTGATGGGCGGGAAGGTCATGAAAACCGAGAGGAGCAACATGCCCGGAATGCTGTTCTATAACGGCGTGGGCGACGAGGTCGGCGGGCTCATCTATGACGGCAGTATCGGTAAAGATGGAAAGCCCAGTGGCGGGGTGCATCTTTCGATGGATCGGTTCGGCGGAGATCAGCAAATCGCCCTGCATCACTACGAGGAGGGCGGCTTCATGGAAACCGGCCTTTCCGTGTTCGACCGCGGACTCTCCAAGCAGTACGAAGGGCTGTATGAAAAGTATCTGGCGGCCCCGAATGGGCCGGAGAAGGATGCGCTGTTGAAGCAGTGGAAGGACGCGGGTGGTGAGCAGACGCAGAGACTCTTTGTCGGGCGTACTCGCGGAAAATCGTCTGCGGTGATTCTCGCGGACGATTCCGGAAATCCCAGGATCATCATGTCCGTCACGCCTGGTGGAAAGGCATCGTTGGATTTTATTGATGACAAGGGTGACGTCATCCAGAGTCTCCCGGGAGCCCCTGTCGTGAAGAAGTAGTCGCATGCTTGGGAGTCGTCATCGAGCAAGCGCGCGCCTCGTCGGCATCCACGCCCATTGCGCGGGGGATCTGGGCTGTCGCGGATTCCGAGGCGCGCTGCTGTTTGGCCTGCAGTTCCATTTCACTTCCCACAGATTGTGCAGTGTATGCAGCGCAACCCGGACACGCATGGACTGACCCAGGGCACGGGCGACTACGTCTGGCGTAGGGAGGCCGCCGCCTGTACGTGGTCCGCAGCTTGGTCAACTGGGATATCCCCTTTCCTGCAAGCTGGGTGAGCCACCGTAGCGGATGGGTTGATGCCGTAGTGGTGGCCTCGGCGGCCTTGCAGGATCGAGCAGATAAGTTGAACCGCCTCTCGCGATGCTCACCCGCCGCGAATGTGTGGCTGCCGATACTGCGGCGCCTGGCCTGCCCCCCGCATGGCCGCTTCCCCTCACGAGGAACTCCGCATGAAGATCCTGATGGTGCTGACGTCGCACGACCGCCTCGGCGACACCGGTCACAAGACCGGCTTCTGGCTGGAAGAATTCGCCGCGCCGTACTACACGTTCAAGGACGCCGGTGCCGAACTGACCCTGGCCTCGCCCAAGGGCGGGCAGCCGCCGCTGGACCCGAAGAGCGATGCGCCGGACGCGCAGACCGAGGCCACGCGGCGCTTCAAGGACGACCCGGCCGCGCAGCAGCAACTGGCGAGCACGCAAACGCTGGCGTCGGTGCGCATGGACGACTACGACGCGCTGTTCTACCCGGGCGGCCACGGCCCGCTGTGGGATCTGGCCGAAGACCGCGACTCCATCGCCCTGATCGAGGCGTTCGCGCGCGCCGGCAAGCCGATCGGCTTCGTCTGCCATGCGCCGGGCGTGCTGCGCCGGGTCGCCGCGGCCGATGGTGCGCCCTTGGTGAAGGGACGCCGCGTCACCGGCTTCACCAACGGCGAGGAAGCCGCGGTCGGCCTGACCGAGGTGGTGCCGTTCCTGGTCGAGGACGAACTGCGGCGCCTGGGTGGCGACTACAGCAAGGGCGCCGACTGGGGCGTGCACGTGGTCGAAGACGGGCGCCTGGTCACCGGGCAGAACCCGGCCTCGTCCGAGGCGGCGGCCGAGGCGTTGCTGGGACTGCTGCGCGGGAAGTGAGCGCTATCGATCGCGAGGTTGGCAAGGCGACCGCCATCTCGGTGTGAGAGGACATCGCTTCCTGGCGGGGTGCCGGCGCAGCGGTTGAAGCGCACCTCTGGCAGCCGCGGTTGCAGCGCCTCGCTGGATCCACCTACGCGCTGCCTTCCGTAGGAGCGGCTTCAGCCGCGACAGGCGTTCCCATTAAAGCCGGTCGCGGCTGAAGCCGCTCCTACGACGCACATGTGCCACCGCGTACCAGGCAGGGTGCACGCCTGTGGGAGGGACTTCAGTCCCGACTGCACGCACCCGCACGCGCAGATGTACAGCAGCGGCGCGTACAGGCGCCGCTGCTGTTTTCGGCTCAGCCGCGCCGCCACCAACGCAGGCCGTAGGCGGGCAGGATGCCGTCCCAGTTCGACAGTGCCGAGGGATCGCTGCCGCCATCGGCGATGACCTGCCAGTCGCCTTCGCCCAGCGTGGTGGCGACATCCACTGCGATCGGCTGTGCGCTGAAGTTGTAGACCGCCACGAACGCCTCGCCGCGGGCCAGGCCAAGCAGCGCGGGATCGCCCAGCGGCAATGCGCGCAGCGGCTGGTCGGCGGCCAGTGCCGCGGTGGCGGTACGCGCGGCGATCAACCCGCGCAGGCGGGTGTAGACCTGGCCGGGCAGGCTGGCGGTGTCGTGGCGCTGCGCCGCGCGTGTCCAGTCCATCGCTGGCCGATGCAACCAGCGACCTTCGTGGCAGCGCAGCGGGTCGTCGCGGTAGGTCTCGTCGTTGCCCAGGGCCAGTTCGTCGCCCATGTACAGCAGCGGGATGCCCGGCATCGCCAGTGCCACCGCGTACAGCAGCAGCAGGCGGCGCACGCCCCGCTCCAGTGCGTCGCTGTCGTTGGCGGCCAGCGCCGTGGCGATGCCGGTCAGTGCCGCGCTCATGCCGTTGCTGCCGTGTACGCCGTCGCCGCTGCTCTGGAACGCCTCGCCACGCGCGTAGCTGTCGGCGGTGCGGCCGGCGTAGAACTGGGCGATACGCGCCAGCGCGAACGGGGCCACGCCCTCGCCACCGGCGGCTTCGCGCTGCAGTACGTTCCAGCCGATGTCGTCGTGGCAACGCACGTAGCTGAGCCAGGCGCAGGCCGGCGGCAGCGCGGGCGTGTGCGCGATCGCCGCCTGCAGGATGTCGCCGCGCTGCTCGGCCAGCGCCACCCAGCCGGCCGCCATCAGCGTGCTGTGGTAGGCCAGGTGGCATTCGTGGCCGCGCGCGGCGCCGGTGCCGAAATAGGGCGGCAACTGCTCCATCGGCACGATCGCCTCGGCCTTCAGCAGTACCGCCGGCGCCAGGATGTCGGTGAGCGCGCGCAGCGCCTGCAGGATGATGTGCGCCTCCGGCTGGTTCATGCAGTCGGTGCCGGGGCGCTTCCACAGGTAGGCGGTGGAATCCAGGCGGAACACCTCCACGCCAAGGTTGGCCAGGTGCAGCAGCGCCAGTGCCATCTCGCCGAACACCGCCGGATTGCTCCAGTCCAGATCCCACTGGTAGGGATAGAACGTGGTCCACAGCCAGGCGTCGGCTTCCTCCACCCAGGTGAAGTTGCCCGGTGCGGTGTGCGGGAACACCTGGCCCAGGGTGCGCTCGTAGGCGTCCGGCACGCTGCGGTCGGGGAAGTGGTGGTAGTAGTCCAGATGCCGCGCATCGCCACGCTTGGCCGCCAGCGCCCAGGGGTGGTCGTCGGCGGTGTGGTTGAGCACGAAATCGGCGCACAGGCTGATGCCCGCAGCGCGCAGGCGCGCGGTCAGCGCCGCCAGGTCGTCGGTGTCGCCGAGCCGCGGCTCGACCTGGCCGTAGTCGCTGACCGCAAAGCCGCCGTCGTTGTCGCCGTCGCGCGCGCGCAGGAACGGCAGCAGGTGCAGATAGCGCACACCCAGTTCCTGCAGGTAGGGCACGCGTTCGCCGACGCCGTTCAAGGTGCCAGCGAAACGGTCCACATAGGCGCTGTAGCCAAGCATCGTCGGGGTGGCGAACCAGTCGGGCGCGCGCTCGGCGTCGAGCTGGCGCAGCGCCGGCGGCCGCGCAGTGGCGGCGGCCGCCAGTTGCGTCAGCCACTGCGGCAGCCACTGCGCGAAGGCCGGATGCGCGCCGTACAGCGCGTGCAATGGGGCGAGCAAGCGTTCGCCGTGGCGCTGCAGGCGCGGCAACAGCGCGGCGGCGGCATCCGGAGGCAGATGCGCCTGCCACAGGCTGTGGGCGAGCGCGGACAATGCGGAAGGAGCGGGTGCGGTCATGGGGGGCTTGGCCGCGCCCCGGGCGGGGCGCGGATGTGCGGTCCTCGTCAGAAGTCGTAGCGCAGGCTGATGCTGGAGGTGCGGCCCGGGATCGAGCGCGCGCGGATCACGCCGGAAGACGCATCGGCGATCGACGCTTCCTCCGCTTCGGTCAGGCCGAAGGTGTTGAACAGGTTGTTGACGTTGAGCGAGACGGTCAGCGCATCGGTGATGCGGTAGTCGCCGAACAGGTTGACCTGGGTGTAGCCGGGCATCTTCAACTGGTTGCTGTCCTGGGTGTAGGCCGGACTGGTGCCGATCGCGTTGACGCCGACCTGGTAGCGCTCGCCGCGGTAGCTCGGCGTCAGCTGCCAGACGAAGCGCGCCTGCCGACGCGGCGTGTTGCCGGCGTTGGCCGGGGTGATCTGGTCCTTGTCGATGGTGGCGTCGGTCCAGGTCAGGCCGCCGTTGAGGTTGAAGCCACCGGCGCGGTACGCCGCTTCCAGTTCCAGGCCGTGCGCCTTGTAGGTGCGGTCGAAGAAGCGCTGGGTGGTCGCTTCGTAGTTCTGCTCCTGGGTGCGCGCGGCGAAGGCGGTGGCGAACAGGCTCAGCCCGCCACTGCGCCACTTCAGCCCGCCCTCGAGCTGCTTGACCACGTTGACCGCCTCGTTGGAGGACACCGAGCCGTCGTCGCGGACCACGCCGAACAGCAGGCGGTCGGCGTTGGCGCGCGCGCCGCGGCTGTAGCGCGCGAACGCGGCCAGATCGTCGTTGAGCATGTAATTGCCGCCGAACGAGTACGACAGGTAGTTCCAGTCGTAGCGCACCGGCTTGCGGTTGCCGTAGTCGATGGTCGCCACGCTTTGCTCCGGCGCCTCGATCACGCCGTCGCCGTTCACGTCGACGTTGCTGGCCAGCAGGCCGCCGGCGGTGTTGCCGCGCGCGCGGCCCACGTCGTAGCGCAGGCTGCCGTCCAGGCTCAGCGGACCCTGGTCCCAGCTCAGCGCCAGGTACGGTGCGTTGATGTCGTAGCGCACGTCGTAATGACGGGTGACGTCCAGGCCCCAGTACGGCACACCGTAGGCGTACAGTCCGTCCTGCGAGCGCAGGCTGCCGTCGGCGGCGACCACGTCCAGCAGCCGCGGCCGGTGCGCCAGCGACTGCACGTAGGAATTCCAGGTCCAGTCCACGTCGATGGTCTGCCGCGAGGTGTACCAGCCGGCCTTGAGGTTGAGGTTGCCGCCGTCGCCGCTGCCGAAGTCGCGCGCCAGGCTGAGGTCGTTGACCACGTTGCCCAGGTCGTTGAGATGCACGTTGAACAGGTGCGTGCGCAGCGCCAGCCCGGTGTAGGCCTGGCCGGCGCTCGGGCCGTCGACGTAGCGCAGGCCGGCGCCGGCGCCGCCGATGCTGGCGGCCAGCGCCGCGGCATCGGCGACCTGCGCCGGGAACGGCGAGACGAAGCGCCCGGAGGTGTCGGCGATGCGGAACTTGTCGGTCAGGGTCCAGCCGCCGCCGACATCGAACTGCGCCTCGGCGCCGAACGCGCGCGACAGCGGATGCATGCCGTCGCCGAGTTCCACGCGCGAGGGTTTGTTGCCGCCGTCGAGGGTGGCGCTGCTGCGGAAGTACGGGCTGTACAGCGTGTCGGTGCCGGGGTCGAAACCGTCGATGCTGCCGAAGTGCGGCGACCCGTCGCGGCCGCTGACCCGCGTGGGTACCGGCAGGTAACCGGCGGCGCGGTCGTTGAGGTACTTGGCGTAGACGCGCACGTAGCCGTTGTCGAACAGCCGGGTCAGGTTGGCCTTGAGCTGGCCGCCCTTGTCGGTGGTGTAGCCGGCGTCGCGCACGCCGTCGCCACGCCGGTAGAAGCCGCCGACGTTGAACTGCCAGTGTTCGGCGAACGGCGCGCCGTAGTCGAAGTCCAGGCGGGTGTTGTCGTAGCCGCCCAGCCCGCGGGTGAGGCCGACGCTGCCGCCGGCGGTGTCGCCGGTCTTGCTGATGAAGTTGATGATGCCGCCCGGCGAGTTGCTGGCGAAGGTGGAGGCAGAGCCGCCGCGGATGGCCTCGATGCGCTCCAGGCTGTAGTCGGCGCGCAGGAAGATGTCGGCGTTGCCGAAGGCGATGTCGCCGAACTCCAGCACCGGCAGCCCGTCTTCCTGCAACTGCAGGAACTTGGCGCCGCCGGAGGCGACCGGCAGGCCACGCACGGCGATGTTGGCGTTGCCTTCGCCGCCGCTGGATTCGGAACGGATGCCGGGGATGTTGCGGAAGATCTCGGCGGTGCTGCGCGGTGCCGACTGTTCGATCGCCTCGGCGCCGACGGTGCTGACCGAGACGCTGGACTTGAGCTTGCTCTTGGGTGTGGCGGTGCCGGTAACGAACACCGAGTCCAGGCTGACCACGTCGCCCTGCGCCGCCGGGGCGTCGGCAGCGGCGGGCGTGGCCTGTTGCGCGAGCGCAGCCGGCGCGGACAGCGCCGCGGCGACGGCCAGGGCCAGGGTCTGCAGGCGGATCGAAGGGTGGTGCATCGCTGTCTCTCCCGAAGCGAAGTGGTGCAGTAGGTGGCGGCGCGCCACCGCCGGAAACGGGCAGGGCGCGGCACGGACGGTGGGTGCGGCGGGCTACAGATACGGCTGCTTGCAATCGTTTGCAATTTGCAGTGCAGCAAAGCCGGCAGCGGTGCCGATGGATTCCGATCAGGAAGAGACAGGGCATATCTTGCATGGTGCAGCGCAGCGTTACAAACGATTGCAGGCACGGCGACACTCCGCTCCGCCGCTGCGGCACGCCTCCCGCGTGCCCGACCCGCCCCAGGCCGATGCCGATGCTCATGCGTTCCGATCGCCCTCTGCTTCCGCTCTCTCGCGTGCTGGCGCTCAACGCCGGTTTCTTCGGCGTGCAATACAGCTTCGGGCTGCAGCAGAGCAACATGAGCCCGATCTACAACTACCTGGGCGCCGACCACGCCAACCTGCCGTATCTGTGGCTGGCCGGCCCGATCACCGGGCTGGTGCTGCAACCGGTGGTCGGTGTGCTCAGCGACCGCACCGTGACCCGCTGGGGCCGGCGCATGCCGTACATGGTGGTGGGCGCGCTGGTCTGCAGCCTGTGCCTGCTGACCATGCCCTTCAGCGTGGCGCTGTGGATGGCGGTGGCGCTGCTGTGGATGCTGGATGCGGCCAACAACGTGGCGATGGAGCCGTACCGTGCGCTGGTGAGCGACGTGCTGGCGCCGCCGCAGCGGCCGCTCGGTTACCTGACCCAGAGCGCGTTCACCGGCCTCGGCCAGACCCTGGCCTACGTCACTCCGCCGTTGCTGGTGTGGCTGGGCATGAACCAGGACGCGGCCAATGCCCACCATATTCCCTACGTCACCATCGCCGCGTTCGCGATCGGTGCGGGGTTTTCCGCCGCGTCGATCCTGCTCACCGCGCGCAGCGTGCGCGAGCCGGTGTTGACGGCGGCGGAACTGCAGCGCTTGCGCCGCGCCGCGGTCGGGCCGCTGGCGACGCTGCGCGAGATCGTCGACGCGGTGCGGCAGATGCCGCCGACGATGCGGCAGATGGCGCCGGTGATGCTGTTCCAGTGGTATGCGATGTTCTGCTACTGGCAGTACATCGTGCTGTCGCTGTCCACCACCCTGTTCGGCACCACCGCGGCCGATTCGCACGGCTTCCGCGAGGCCGGCCTGGTCAACGGGCAGATCGGCGGCTTCTACAACTTCGTCGCGTTCCTGGCCGCGTTCGCGATGGTGCCGGTGGCGCGCCGGTTCGGTCCCAAGGCCACCCACGCCGCCTGCCTGGTCGCCGCCGGCCTCGGCATGTGCCTGCTGCCGTCGATCCACGACCGCTGGCTGTTGCTGCTGCCGATGATCGGCATCGGCCTGGCCTGGGCCAGCATGATGGGCAATCCCTACCTGATGCTGGCCAACAGCATCCCGCCCGAACGCACCGGCGTGTACATGGGCCTGTTCAACCTGTTCATCGTGCTGCCGATGCTGATCCAGATCGTGACCCTGCCGCTGTACTACGACAGCCTGCTGCAGGGCGACCCGCGCAACGTGATCCGCCTGGCCGGCGTGTTGATGCTGTTGGCGGCGGTGGCGATGTTGTTGGTGAAGCGTCGGGAATGGGGAACCGGGAGTGGGGAATCGGGAAAGCGCGGCATCGTGCGCTGAGACTCCGCGTGGCAACCGATTTCCAACTCCGCTATCTGCGTGCAATCCATTGCCAGGAAGCGCGCAATTCGAATGTAGAGCCCTAGGCCAGCTGATGCAGCGTCAGCGCGCGACCAGCGCCTTTCCGATTCCCCATTCCCGATTCCTCATTCCCAGCCTTCAAGCCGACTCCCGCACCACCAGGCTCACCGGCAGCTCCACCGAGTCGACCGGTGTGCCGGCAATCAGGTGCAGCACGCCGTCCACCAGCAGGGTGGCGGCCTGCGCCAGGTCCTGGCGCACGGTGGTCAGCGGCGGCTGGCTGTAGGCGGCGAGCGGAATGTCGTCGAAGCCGACCAGGGCGATGTCCTGCGGCACGCGATGGCCGGCTTCGATCAGGGCGCGGATCGCGCCCAGGGCGATCACGTCGGAGGCGGCGAAGACCGCATCCGGTGGATCGGTCTTCTTCAGCATCGCGCGGGTCAGGCGGTAGGCGTCCTCGCTGAGGAAGTGGCTGCGCGCGTGCAGCCGCGGGTCGAACACCAGGCCGTGCGCGTCGAGCATGCGCCGGTAGCCGGCGAAGCGCGGCGCCACTTCCGGTAGTTGCTCGTCGCCGAGGAAGGCGATGCGCTGGCGGCCGTGCTCGATCAGGTGCGCAGTGGCCAGTTCGCCGCCGCGCAGATTGTCGCTGCCGACGCTGGCATAGGCCTGGCCATCGATGCGGCTGCCCCACACCAGCATCGGCAGGCCGCCGCGCGCGGCCGCGTCCAGCGAGGCGTGCTCGTGGCTCTGGCCCAGCATGATGACGCCATCGGCCCGGCTGCTGCGCGCCAGGTCCTCGACCCAATGGTCCTGGTGCTGGTCCAGCTTGGACAGCAGCATGCTGTAGCCGCGCGCGGTCAGTGCGTCGGCGAGCAGCGCCAGCATGGTCATCATGAACGGGTCCGACAACGGCTGCTCGTGCGCGTGCATCAGCGGCACCGCGACGCAGACGATGTTGGAGCGGCGCGAACGCAGGCTCCGCGCCACCGGGTCGACCCGGTAGCCGGCGTCGCGGGCGAGCTGCTTGATGTAGGCGCGGGTGCGTTCGGCGACCACCGGATTGTCGGCCAGCGCGCGCGACACCGTGGATTCGGAGACGCCGGCCATGCGTGCGATGTCGGCCATCTGCAGGCGCGCGGCGGGCGCGCCGGGTTCGGGTTTGTCGGACATGCGGAGCGGGGCGCGACGAACGAAGCGGAAGCTGCAGTGTATGCCAGGCAGGCGGCGCGCCGCTTTGCGCGCCGCGGCCGTATCGCCGCCGCGGTGGTGGGCGCGTCGTGCCCGTGGGCGCCGCCACGCCGCGCCGGCCGGGTTCAAGCAGGAGGCGTGTCTGTGCGGCCCGTTGCGGTGTCACTGAGCCTGGCGCACGTCCCCGTCATGGCGCCTGCCTGCCGCGCGCACGCACAACCGCGGCGCGCACAGCGCGGGAGGCGAGGCATGTCTCAGGCCATGTGCAGGCCGCCGTTGACCGCGTAGTCGGCGCCGGTGACGTAGGCGGCCTCGTCCGAGGCCAGCCAGGCGCACAGCGCGGCCACTTCCTCGGGCTTGCCGAGCCGGCGCAGCGGCACCGAACTGGCCAGGCGATCGAGCACGTCCGGCGGGAAGCCGCTGATCGCCGCGCTGGCGATGTAGCCGGGCGACACCGTGTTGACGGTGACCCCACGCGAGGCCACTTCCTGCGCCAGCGCACGGCTGAAGCCCTGCATCGCCGCCTTGGCGGTGGCGTAGTTGATCTGCCCGATCTGGCCCTTCTGCGCGCTGACCGCACCGATGTTGACGATGCGGCCCCAGCCGCGCGCGGTCATGCCGTCCACCACCTGCTTGGTAATGTTGAACAGCGCATGCAGGTTGCTGGCGATCACCGCCTGCCAGTCCTCGCGGCCCATCTGCCGGAACAGCATGTCGCGGCTGCCGCCGGCGTTGTTGACCAGCACGTCGATCTCGCCGACCTCGGCCTTGACCTTGGCGAACGCGGCCACCGTGGAATCCCAGTCGGTGGCGTTGCCTTCGGAGGCGATGAAGTCGAAACCGAGCTCGCGCTGCTCGCGCAGCCACGCCGACTTGCGCGGCGAGTCCGGGCCGCAGCCGGCGACCACGGTGTGGCCGTTGCGCGCCAGCTTCTGGCAGATCGCGGTACCGATGCTGCCCATGCCGCTGGTGACGTAGGCGATGCGGAGGGTCATGGCTTAACTCCTTCGGAGTTGGGAATGGGGAGTGGGGAATCGGGAATGGTGGGAAGCGGGGCCGCTCTTGCGATTCCCGATTCTCGATTCCCCATTCCCGGCAGCGCTCAAGCGGCCAACGGATACAGTGCGAATAACAAGCTGCCACCCATCAACACCAGCGAGATCAACACCGCCCACTTCAGGGTGAAGCGCTGGTGGTCGGCGAAATCGACCTTGGCCAGGCCGACCAGCAGGTAGGTGGACGGCACCAGCGGGCTGAGCAGGTGCACCGGTTGCCCGGCCAGCGAGGCGCGGGCCATCTCCACCGGGGTGATGCCGTAGTGGCTGGCGGCGTCGGACAGGATCGGCAGCACGCCGAAGTAGAAGGCGTCGTTGGACATGAAGAAGGTGAAGGGCATGCTGGCCAGCGCGGTGATCACCGCCAGGTACGGGCCCCAGGCGTCGGGGATCACCGCCAGGAAGCTGCGCGACATCGCCTCGACCATGCCGGTGTTGGAGAGGATGCCGGTGAACACGCCGGCGGCGAAGATCAGCGACACCACCGACAGCACGTTGCCGGCATGGTTGACCAGGCGCCGACGCTGTTCGGCCAGGTTCGGGTAGTTGATCAGCAGCGCCAGGGCGAAGCCGATCATGAACAGCACCGGCATCGGCAGCACGCCGATCACCAGCGCGGCCATCAACGCCAGGGTCAGCACCAGGTTCACCCACAGCAGCCGCGGCCGCTTGATGTCCTCGGCGTCCTCCACCGTGGGCAGCGCCTCGCCGTCGTCGGCCACGCTGCCGTCCATCCAGGCATCGCCGGGCAGCGTCACCACGCCGAGGCGCCGCCGCTCCTTCATGCCCAGGTACCAGGCCAGCACCAGGATGCCGGCGATCGCCAGCGCCATCGCCGGCACCAGCGGCACGAACACGTCGGCCGGGTCCACGTGCAGCGCGGTGGCCGCGCGCGCGGTCGGGCCGCCCCACGGCGTCAGGTTCATCACGCCGCCGGCGAGGATGGTCACGCAAGTCATGTTCAGCGCGTTCATGCCCAGCCGCCGGTACAGCGGCAGCATCGCCGAGACGGTGATCATGTAGGTGGTGGAGCCGTCGCCGTCGAGCGAGATCAGCAACGCCAGCACCGCGGTGCCGACCACGATCTTCATCGGGTCGCCCTTGACCAGGCGCAGGATGCGCCGCACCAGCGGATCGAACAGGCCGGCGTCGATCATCACCCCGAAGTACAGGATCGCGAACATCAGCATGACGCCGGTGGGCGCGATCTTCTTGATCCCTTCCAGCATCATCTCGTTGATGCCGGTGCCGAAGCCGCCGGCCAGCGCGAACACGATCGGCACGATGATCAACGCGACCAGCGGCGACAGCCGCTTGCTCATGATCAGGTACATGAAGGTAATGACCATTCCGAAACCGAGCGCGGTCAGCATGGAAGTTCCTCAGGGTGGTGCATGAAAGAAGGCGGATCCCGCAGCGGAGATCCGAAAATCGAAAGCCGACCAGATGTCACATCGCGAAATGCCGCCGTTGCGAATCCCGAATCCCCACTCCCGAATCCCCGCACTCAGAAGTCATACTGAAAGCGTCCGGTAATCGCCCGCGTATGGTCCAGCGTCACGCCCGCCAGGTGATCGCGGTTGCGGCTGTCGATCAGGTTGAGCATCAGCCGCAGGTTCGGCTTGAGGTACCAGTTGCCGGCCAGCGTCCACGAGGCGGTGGAGGCGTCGAGCAGATCCGGCTGGCCGTCGCGGTGCTGCTCGCCCCACATGCGGTCGTAGCGCAGCGCCAGTTCGAAGGCGCCGTACTTGTGGTTGACCTGCTTGATGCGGGTGAAACGCCCGGTCTTGCTGTCGTAGCGGCGCGATTCGCCGGTGGCGAACCAGCTGACGAAGCCGTAGGCCGCCATCACGTCGGCACGCTGCGCACCATCGTCGAACACGCCACCGCTGAACTCGCCCTGCCACGACAGCGGGCCGCGCACCTGCGCGTATTCCAGCGACCACTTGTCCACGTCGGTATCGCGGCCGTCGGCGAAGCGCGCCAGGGTGACGCGGCTGTCGTCGGACAGATGCCCGGCCGGGCGCGGGCGGATGCTCAGCGCCGGCGCGCCGCCGGCGCCGGGATGGTCGTAGCGCTCATGCGCCAGCGACAGGCCCAGGTGCAGCACGTCGCCGTCGCGCGCACCCGGCGCCCAGGTGCCGCGGCCGCCGAACGCATGGCCGCGGACGTTGGAGACGTCGATGCTCTGCAGGCTGTAGACGCTGGCGGCCCAGGTGTAGTCGGTGCCTGCGGCCTGCCACGACACCGCCTTGCGGTACAGCGGCGCCAGCGTACTGGCCGCGCCGCTGCGCTCCAGGAACTGGCCGAAGTTGGAGCCGGTGCGGTCATCAAGGGTGAAGTACTGCTTGAACTGGCCCACGGTCAGGGTGCCGGCGCCGAATTTGCGGGTGATGTAGACGTCCTTGGCCTCGATGCCCTTGCCGTTGAAATCGTCCTGCAGCCCGGCGAAATCGCCTTCGACCTTGTAGCCGAAGCCGAAGAACTTGCCGGACACATCCAGCCACAGGCGGCGGATCTCGGTGTCGTCGGGATTGGGCGTGCCGCGATTGTCGTTGTCGAAATGGGCGAAATCCCAGTGCAGGCGGCCACCGAGTTCGGCGGTCACCGGGCCGTCGTCGTCGGTGGCGGCGCGCGCCGATCCAGCCAGGCACAGCAGCGCGCAGGCGCTGCCCCATGTCAGAGTCTTCAGTTCCACGTCCCCTCCCAGGTGCGTGTCGCAGCGATTGGATCGGTCCGCCAGCGCATGCCGCGGACCGGCATGGACGCAGCCTAGTCGGGCGTAGCTGTCATCGACCTGTCGGTGGGGCCGGGATTGGGGATTCGGGATTCGGGATTGGTAAAAGCGCCGTGCGCGCTGTCTGCCCTGACGCAGGCGCGTTAGCATCCGCGTACGGAGCCGCCTTGCGAATCCCCAATCCCCAATCCCCAATACCCGACCCATGCGCCTGCTCCTGGTAGAAGACAACGCCGATCTCGCCGATGCGATCGTGCGGCGCATGCGCCGCAGCGGGCATGCGGTGGATTGGCAGCGCGATGGCTTGAGTGCGGCCGGGGTGCTGCGCTACCAGCGCTTCGATCTGGTGGTGCTGGACATCGGCCTGCCGGGGTTGGACGGGCTGCGCGTGCTGGCCGGGCTGCGCGAGCGCGGCGATACCACGCCGGTGCTGATGCTGACCGCGCGCGACGGCATCGAGGACCGGGTGCAGGCGTTGGACGTGGGCGCCGACGATTACCTGGGCAAGCCGTTCGATTTCCGCGAGTTCGAGGCGCGCTGCCGGGTGTTGCTGCGGCGCAACCGCGGCCAGGCCAGCGAAGTGGTGCAGCTTGGCGGCTTCGCCTTCGACAACGCCGCGCACAGTGTCAGCCTGGACGGCACGCCGATCGACTTGCCCAACCGCGAATACCGCCTGCTGGAGATCCTGATCGGCCGGCTCGGCCAGGTGGTGGGCAAGGACGAGATCGGCAACGGCCTGTTCGGCTTCGACGACGAGGCCGGGCCGAACGCGATCGAGCTCTACGTCGGGCGCCTGCGCAAGAAGCTGGCCGACGCGCCGCTGCGCATCGTCACCGTGCGCGGCGTCGGCTACAAGCTGGAGGCGGCCGCGGCGCCGCCGGATCCGGCGGCAGCGGGCGGCGATGGCTGAGGCCGCGCCGCCAGCGCCGTCGATCCGGCGCACGCTGTTGCGCTACCTGGGCGCGTTGTCGCTGCTCGGCGCGGTGGCGCTGTTCTTCGTGGCGCGCGATTACGGCCAGCGCGCCGCCAACCGTTCCTACGACCACCTGCTGGTGTCCTCGGCGCTGTCCATCGTCGATTCGGTGGCGCTGGCCGGCGGCCAATGGCAGGTGGATCTGCCGTACGCGGCGCTGGACCTGCTGGCGATGGCGCCGGAGGACCGGGTGTTCTACCGCGTGTTCGATGCGCGTGGGCGCACCATCACCGGCTACGACGACCTGCCGGCGGCGCCGTCGCTGCCGCGCGCCAGCGCACCGCCGCGCCTGTTCGACGCGGTCTACAGCGGCGAGCCGGTGCGCTTTGCGGTGGTGTCGCGGCGGGTGTCCTCGGCGGCGGCGCAGGACCAGGTGTGGGTGCAGGTGGGGCAGACCCGCCGCGCACGCGAGGCGCTGGCGCAGGACGTGGTGCTGCACGCGCTGGTGGCGATCGCACTGCTGTCGCTGCTGGCGTTGGCGCTGGTCTGGCTGGGCGTATCGCGCGCCTTGCGCCCGTTGCGCACGCTGGAGCGCGAGCTGTCGCGGCGCGAACCGTCCGAGCTCAAGCCGGTGGCCGCCACCGCGCCGCAGGAGATGCAGCAGATGGTGACGGCGCTGAACCGCTTCATGGCGCGCCTGGCCGGCAGCAACGAAACCTTGCGCGCCTTCATGGCCGAGGCCGCGCACCAGATGCGCACGCCGCTGGCGGCGCTGCGCGCGCAGGCGCAACTGGCGCTGGACGAGGACGATCCGCACGAGATGCGCCGCAGCCTGGAGGCGATCGAGCGCAATGCCACGCACATGAGCCGCCTGCTCAACCAGTTGCTCAGCGATGCCAGCGTGATCCACCGTTCGAACCTGCAGCGCTACGCCAGCGTCGACCTGGCCGAGGTGCTGCACCAGGCGCTGCACGAGGCCGTGCCGCAGGCCGCGCCGCGGCCGCGCGTGCAACTGGCCGTCGCCAGCGAACCGGCGCTGGTGCGCGGCGATGCGCTGCTGTTGCGCGAGGCGATCAAGAACCTGATCGACAACGCCTGCAAGTACGGCGGCGACGGCCCGCTGCAGGTGGCGCTGACCTGCAATGCGCGCGACTGCGTGGTGACCGTGGCCGACCACGGTCCCGGCATCGCCGCGGCCGAGGCCGAGCGCGTGTTCGAGCGTTTCGTGCGCGGCGAGGGCGCGGCCGCCGGCGGCGCCGGGCTGGGCCTGGCGATCGTCAAGCGCGTGGTCGAGGCCCATGGCGGCCGCATCGACCTGTCCAACCGCGTGGGCGGCGGCCTGATCGCCAGCCTGCACCTGCCGAGGTTGCATCCATGAGCCTGTGCGCACTGTTGCGCCGTCTGCCGCTGCTGTTGACCGTGCTGCTCGCCGGCACCGCGCTGGCCGCGCCCGGCGACGTGCGCCGCTTCCCGGCACAGGGCGCCGCCAGCGCGCAGCTGTGCATCCAGGGCTCGACCGACATCGAAGTGTTCGCCGCGGTGATCGGCGACTACCAGCGCCTGCATCCGCGCACCGAGGTGGTGTACCAGGACGCGATCGCCTGGGACATCTACCAGCGCTATCTGCGGCCGGGCCCGGGCCCGCGCTGCGCCGATCTGCTGATCAGCGCCAGCATGGACCTGCAGACCAAGCTGGTGAACGACGGCCACGCGCTGGCGCACCGTTCGCCGCAGACCGAGGCGCTTCCGGCCTGGGCGCAATGGCGGCACGAACTGTTCGGCATCAGCTACGAGCCGGTGGCGATCGTCTACAACACCGCGCGGCTGCCGGCCGCGCAGGTGCCGCGCACCCGCCGTCGCCTGCTGGAACTGCTGCGCGCACCGGGCCAGCCGCTGCGCGGACGCATCGGCACCTATGACGTGGAGCGCAGTGGCGTGGGCTACCTGTTCGCGACCCAGGACAGCCAGCTCGGCAGCATGGCCGGGGCGCTGCTGGCAGCGATGGGCGACAACCAGGTGGTGCTGGAGGAGCGCACCGGCGTGCTCCTGGACAAGGTCGCGCGCGGCGAACTGCTGCTGGCCTACAACGTGCTGGGCTCGTATGCGCAGGCGCGCATCGATGCCGGCGCGCCACTGGCCATCGTGCAGCCGGAGGACTACACCCTGGTGGCGCTGCGTACCGCGGTGATCCCGCGCGACAGCCCGCATGCGGCCGAGGCGCGACGTTTCCTGGACTACCTGCTGTCGCCGCGCGGACAGCAGGTGCTGTCGCGCGAGGCACGGCTGCAGCCGATCCTGCCGCAGCCGGGCAGGGTGGCGCAGGGCGGGCCGGCCGCCGCCGCGGCGTTCCGCCCGATCGCGCTGGGCCCGGGGCTGCTGGTGTACCTGGATGCGCTGAAGCGGCGCCAGTTCCTGGACGCCTGGCGCAGCAGCATGCAGCAGGCGCCGCCGGGCTGAGCCGCGGTGGCGGCGCTCAGCGCGCGAAGCGCGGCTGGCGCCCGGGCGAGCACAGCACGCGCACGCCGTCGCCGAGTTCCTCCGGCGCGCCGCCGGCCAGCAGCGCGTGCAATCGCGGCCGGTCCGGTGCGGCGCCCGGCGCCAGTCCCACCCAGGCGTCCTTGCCGGCACCCTTGGCGGCGTAGAGGCAGCGGTCGGCCAGGCCCACGCTCTGTTCCCAGTCGCCCAGCGCCGGCCACGCGGCCACGAACGGCCACGGCGCGAAACCGATCGAGCAGGTCAGGGTCAGTTCGCGCTCGGCCAGGGCGAAGCCCTGCGTCGCCACCGCCGCGCGCAGGCGTTCGGCCAGGTCGGTGGCGGCGCCCTCGCGCGGCAGGCGCGTGACCAGCAGGAATTCCTCGCCGCCCCAGCGCACCAGCAGGTCGTGCTCGCCGCACAGCCCGCGCAGGCGATCGGCGCAGTGCACCAGCGCGGCGTCGCCGGCCTGGTGGCCGTAGTCGTCGTTGATGCGCTTGAAGTTGTCCACGTCGATCATGAAGAAGTACAGCGCATCGGCGCTGCTGCCTTCGTCCAGCGCCGCCAGCAGGGCCGAGCATTCGCGTGCCAGCCAGTCCTGCAGTTCGCGGCGGTTGGCGACCTGGGTCAGCGGATCCAGGCGCGTGGCCGCCTGCAAGCGCGCGTTGCTCTGCAGCAGTTGCTGATTGGCGCGCTCGAGCTGGCGGGTGCGCTCGGCCACGGTCAGGTTCAGCAACTCCACCATGTCGCGCTCGCGGTTGACCGTGCGCCGTACGCGATGCAGCACCAGGCCGATCACCGCCAGCCCCAGCAGCACGTAGCCGGCATAGGCCAGCGGATGCCGCCACGGCGGCGGCAGTACCTCGATCTGCAGCCGCCGCGCGGCGCCGAACTGGCCGTCGCGCCCGGCCGCTTCCACCACCAGGGTGTAGCGGTCCGGCGGCAGGTGGCTGACCGAGAAATCGCTGTGCGCGGTCTGCGGATACACCCAGCCCTTCTGCAAGCCGTCGACGCGGTAGCGCAGGCGCGCGGTGCCGGGCGCGGCGAAGTCGATCGCGGTCATGCCGAGGGTGAACACATTGTCGCGATGGTCCAGGGCGATGCGCTGCGCGTAGACCACGTCGCTCTCGGCCTGGTTCTGGCCGCCGTTGCGATCCTCGCCGGCATTGAGGATGCGCAGGTCCGTGAGCACCGCGCGCGCCTGCGGGCTGCGCAGCGGCAGACGCGTGGGATCGATCACGTCCACGCCCTGGGTGCCGCCGAAGTACAGCAGGCCGTGTGCGTCGAGATAGCCGCGGCCGCTGTTGTATTCCTGGTTCTGCAAGCCGTCGCGGCGGCCGAGGCTCTGCACGATGCGGGTGCGCGGGTCGAGCACGCTCAGGCCGTTGTTGGTGCTCAGCCACAGCCGCCCCTGCGGATCCGGCAGGATGGTGTAGATGACGTTGCTGCTGAGGCCCTCGCGGTCGCTGTAGCGCACTGCCACGTCGCGCTTGAGGTCGATGCGGTACAGCCCGCCGGAGAAGGTCCCCACCCACAGCACGCCGTCGTGTTCGTACAGCGACCACACCGAGGGGTACAGGGTGCTGCCGCGCGGGCGGTACAGCTCGGCGGGGCGGCCGCTGCGCATGCGCCACACGCCGCAGTCGTTGCAGCCGATCCACAGCGTGTCTTCGCTGTCGCGGTAGACCCGGGTCAGGGTGTGCCCGTTCAGCGGCGCCCAGCGCGGATCGTTGCGCACCTGGCCGCCGACCACGCGGCTCAGGCCGCGGCGGGTGGCCACCCACAGGGTGTCGCCTTCCAGCAGCAGATCGTTGATGTGCGCGTCGGCCAGCCCACCCAGGCGCCGCAGAGCGCCGCTGCGGTCCAGGCGCCACAGCCCCTGGCGCGTGCCCAGCCACCAGCCGTCGCGGTCGGCGGCGATGCTGCGGATCGCCTGGCTGGCCAGTCCCGGTACCACGCGCCACGCGGCGCGGTTGCCGTCGCGCAGCAACAGGCCCTGGTCGGTGCCGATCAGCATGCGCTCGCCGTCGCGCCAGATGCTGCGCACGCTGCTGCTGGGCCAGTCGTGGGTGTCGCTGACGCGCTCCTCGTCGTTGCGGATCACCGCCGACAACGGCCGCACCCGGTACAGCCCGGCGGTGTAGGTGCCGATCCACCAGGTGCCGTCGGGGGCCTGGTAGAAGCGGATGATGGCGCTGTTCGGCGCTATGTCGAAGCTGAGCCGCTGCGGCGCATGCCGCGCGCTGTCCAGTTGCGTCACCGTGGCGTTGGTGGTGCCGACCAGCACACGGCCATCGTGCAGCCGGATCAGCGCGCTGAGGTCGCTGCCGCCGGTCAGCAGCTGCGCCGGCGTCCAGTGCGCCAGCACCGCGCCGCGCGGATCGAGCTGGAACAGCCCGCCGCGCGCCGAGGCCAGCCACAGCCCCTCCGGCCCGGACTGCAGGCCCACGCATTCGTCGATGCCGGGCGGTGCCGGCAGTGCCTCGCGGGTGTCGCGGCCCAGCCGCCACAGCCGGCATTGCCTGTCCAGCGCCACCGGCTGCTTGCCGTCCGGCATCCAGGTCAGGCCCACCACCGGCGCATCGCCGCCCAGCGGACGTGCCCGCTGCAGGTCGGCGTCGACACGGTCGGCCCCGCGTTCGGTGCCCAGCCACGCGCCGCCCTGCGGATCGATCAGGATCTGGGTGATGCGGTTGTGCGACAGCCCTTGCTTCTTGCCGAGGCGGTGGCGTTGCCAGGTGGCCAGCTCGATCACTTCCAGGCCGGCATCGTTGGTGCCCAGCCACAGGCGGGTGCCTTTCGGCTCGAAGCCGAGGCTGTCGATGCTGCTGCTCAGCAGACTCTGCCGGCTGTCGCTGCCGAGCTCGCGCCGGTAGGCGCGGAACAGATGGCCGTCGAAGCGGTTCAGGCCCTCCTGCGTGCCCACCCACAGGAAGCCCTGGTCGTCGCTCTGCAAGGCGTTGATCGACAGTTGCGACAGGCCCTCGTCCAGGCCGAAGTGTTCCAGGCTGCTGGGCAGGTCGTCGTCGTTGGCCGTCACGGCCGCCGCCGCGGTCGGCGCCAGCGCCAGGCACAGGAGGAGGCAGCGCGCGGCCAGCGGCAGGCGGCCCAGCAGGTTGGAGAGCGAGACGATCACGCCGTCTTATCGGCCAGTGTGGTGCTGGTCTTGAATACGCGGCCGTCGCTGTCGCCGTTGCGGTAGCGGCTGGCGGCTTGCGATACGTGCGTCCCGTGCGCAACGCGCCGACTTGCGCCGGGTGACGCGCCCCGGTGGCGTCCCGCAGGCCGACCATGGCCGCCATTGGCCGCGCCGCGGTCCGATCGGGCACGTGCACGCTCGGCATCCATCCGCGCCGCACGTACACTGCCTGTCCTGCGCGCTGTCCGCGCCCACCCGATGCCGCGTTGCGGCGTCATGCCAGCCGCCTCACGCCCATGGATGCCCCGACGATCCTGGTCGCCGACGACCACCCGCTGTTCCGCGCCGCCGTGCTGCACGCGCTGCGCCAGGCCCTGCCGCGCGCCCTGGTAGTGGAGGCGGCCAGCGCCGCCACCCTGGACGCCGCACTGGCCGCGCAAGCCGATGCCGACCTGATCCTGCTGGACCTGGCCATGCCCGGCGCGCGCGGCTTCTCGGCCCTGCTGCACGTGCGCGGCGAGCGTCCGGACGTGCCGGTGGTGGTGATCTCTTCCAACGACCACCCGCGGGTGATCCGCCGCGCGCAGCAGTTCGGCGCGGCCGGCTTCATCCCCAAGTCCTCGCCGGCCGAGACCATCGGCATCGCGGTGGCGGCGGTGCTCGACGGCGGCACCTGGTTCCCGCCGCTGACCGCGGCGCGCTCGGAGGCCGATGCGCAGCTGGCCGCGCGCCTGGCGCAACTGACCCCGCAGCAGTTCCGGGTGCTGCTGTGCCTGGCCGACGGGCTGCTCAACAAGCAGATCGCCTACGAGCTGGGCCTGGCCGAGAACACCGTCAAGGTCCACGTCACCGCGATCCTGAAGAAGCTCGAGTGCCACAGCCGCACCCAGGCGGCGGTGCTGGTGAAGGCGCTGGAGCCGGAAGGCGAGGCCTGAACCGGGCGCCGGCGGGGGGCGTTTTCCGCGGCGCCCGGATACGCGATGCTATGCGCCGATGCCCGCGCCCCCTGCGGGCGGAGACCACCGGACCATGCCCACCACGACCATCCGCAACGAGCAGACCGCCCACTATCCGTTCCTGCAGGAGATGCTGGACGATGACTACTTTCCCCCGTCGCTGGTCGGCAAGGGGCAGAAGATCCTGCTGCGGTTGTGCGAGGCGATCGAGGCGCAGGAACCGGCGGACCTGGCGGCGCTGTACCGGCTGACCCATGCCGCCACCGAGGAGTTCAACAAGCTGGCGCTGGAGTTCGAGGCCCACGACAGCGAGATCGAGACCTCCGCGCGCGAGAACATCGGCGTGGATTTCCTGCACATCGCCAAGGCCTACGGTTTCGAAGACGCCGACGTCGAAGAGCTGATCGCCCCGCGCGAGTGGTGACGGCGGCCCCCTTCCCCCGGCGGGAGAAGGTGCTCCGAAGGGGGCGGATGAGGGTGCGGCGGCCCGGGGGGCTTCCTCTCTCAAGGGCAAGGCGGGGAGGGCTTGCCAACTGCGCATGAGGTCTCAGGTGGCGCTGCGCGCGCCGACCCTCACCCCAACCCCTCTCGCGACGGGAGAGGGGCTAAAGCGCGACGCTCCGGCTTGTCCTTCTCCCCTCGGGAGAAGGTGCCCCGCAGGGGCGGATGAGGGTGCGGCGGCCCGGGGGCTTCCTCTCTCAAGGGCGAGGCGGGAATGGCTCGCCAACTGCGTGAAGCCTCAGGTGGCGCTGCGCGCGCCGACCCTCACCCCAACCCCTCTCCCGGGGAGGTGGCTCAAGCGCGACGCTCCGGCTCTTCCTTCTCCCCTCGGGAGAAGGTGCCCCGAAGGGGCGGATGAGGGTACGGGCGCCGGGTTTCCCTAGCCGCCAAAGTACCGCGGCCAGACATCCAGCCTCCACAACACGCCTCACCCACGCCGCAGCAGCATCTGCGTCATCAGCGCGCGCAGGGCCGGGGCCCGGACTGGCTTGGCCAGGAAGCCCCAGCCGCGTTCCTGCGCCAGGGCGCGCAACGCCGGATCGGCTTCGGCGGTGATCAGGATCACCCGTGGCTCGGCCTGCCAGCGTGCGCACAGCTGCGCGAACAGGCTCGGGCCGTCGCGGTCGCCCATGCGCACGTCCAGCAGTACCAGTTCGGGCGCCTGCGCCGGCTGCGCCGCGGCCAGGGCCTGCTCCGGGCCAGCGGCCAGTTCCACCTGGCAGGCCCAGCGCGTCAGCAGAGTGCGGCTGGCCTCGCAGACCCGCGGGTCGTCGTCGATGCACCACACCCGGCAGCCGTGCAGGATCGGGTCGTCGCCGTTGTCGCTGGCCATCGCCGCCGGCGCCTGGCGCTGCGCGGCAGCGGCATCGCCCAGCGGCACCGTCACCGAGAATACGCTGCCGCGGCCCAAGTGCGAGCGCAGGCCGATGCGATGGCCGAGCAGGCGGCCGATGCGCTCCACGATCGCCAGGCCGAGGCCGGCGCCGCGGTCGTTGGCGACGCCGTCGCCGAGCCGGCGGAACTCCTCGAAGATCTCCTGCTGCAGGGCGTCGGGAATGCCCGGTCCCTGGTCGTGGACCTCGATGCGCAACTGCGCGCGCTCGCGCCGGCAGCCCAGCAGCACGCGCCCGCGCGGGGTGTAGCGCACCGCGTTGGACAGGAAATTCTGCAGGATGCGCCGCAGCAGGGTCGCATCGCTGCGCACCGTGGCGCGCGTCGGCACACAGTCCAGGCGCAGGCCGCGACCTTCGGCGACGATGCCGAACTCGCGCGCCAGGGTCTGCAGCAGCGGATCCAGCGCCAGATCCTGCACCTGCGTCTTCAGCGTGCCGGCCTCCAGCCGCGAGATGTCCAGCAGGCTGTTGAGGATCGCATCCTGCGCCGCCAGCGCGTTGTCGACATGGTCGGCGATCTGCCGCGCATCGGCCTCGTGCAGCTTGCCGCGCAGCGCCGAGACGAACATGCGCGCGGCGTTGAGCGGCTGCAGCAGGTCGTGCACCGCCGAGGCCACGAAGCGGGTCTTGTAGCGGTTGGCGTTCTCGGCCTCGCGCTTGGCCTCGGCCAGGTCGCGGGTGCGTTCGGCGACGCGGTGCTCCAGCGCGTCGGCCAGCGAGCGCAGTTCGCGCGCGGCGTTCTTGTAGCTGGTGATGTCGGCGTAGCTGGTGACGAAGCCGCCGTCGGGCAGCGGATTGCCGCGGATTTCCAGCACCGTGCCGTCGTCCTTCTCGCTCTCGCGCATGTGCGGGCGGCCGCTGCGCAGGTGGTCCAGGCGGCGCTGGATGGCCGCCTCCACCGGGCCGGGGCCGAGCAGGCCGCGACGCGCGTTGTAGCGGAACACGTCCTCGATCGGGCGGCCGACCCGGATCAGTTCCGGCGGAAAGCGGAAGATCTCCAGATAGCGCGAATTCCACGCCACCAGGCGCAGTTGCGCGTCGATGATCACCACGCCCTGCGGCAGGTGCTCCAGGCTGCGGCTGAGGCCGGTGTCGGCCTGCTGCGCGGCCTGCACGATGCCGTCCTGGGCAGTACGCAGCTCCTGCGCATGCTGCTGCAGCAGCGACTCCAGTTCGCGCCGGCTGCGCTGGCGCAGCCGCGCCAGGCGCTGGCGCTGCTGGAACAGCAGGCCCAGGAATGACAACGCCAGCCAGATCCCGGCGGCGGCCAGCGCGGCGGCACGGCCGGCCGCGCGGCTGCCGCCGATGTCGTGCAGCAGGTGCAGGCGCCAGCCGCTCTCCGGCAGCGCCATGCTCTGCCACAGCAGCGGCGCCGGCTGCGCCGGCATGTCGATGCGCATCACCTGGCCGCCGTCGTCCAGCGTCTCCAGCACCCGCCGTTGCGCCGGCAGCAGGGTCTGCTGCGCGTACTGGCGGGTGGCCAGCAGTTCGCCGCGCTCGCGCGCGCTGAGCGGCTGCAATTGGCGGTAGCGCCAGACGTCGCGGCTGGACAGGAACACCACGCCGTGGCGGTCGCTGACCAGCACCACGTCGGGCACGCGCAGCCATTCGTGCTCCAGCGCGGCCAGCTCGATCTTGATCACGATCACTCCGAGCGGACGCCCGCGTGCATCGAGGATCGCCTGCGACAGGAAGTAGCCGGGCACGCCGGTGGTCATGCCGATGCCGTAGAAGCGGCCCTTGCCCTGGGCCAAGGCCTGCTTCACGTACGGGCGGAAGCTGTAGTCGGCGCCGACGTTGCTGCTGGCCAGGCGCCAGTTGCTGGCGGCCAGGGCCACGCCGTTGGCGTCGATCAGGGTCAGGGTCGAGGAGCGGGTGACATCGTTGGCGCGTTCCAGTTTCAGGTTCAGTTGCCGCTGCGTGGCCGCGTCCAGCGGGTGGGTCAGGGCATCGCGCAGTTCCGGATCCAGCGCCAGTACCTGCGGCAGGGTGCGGTAGCGATCGATGCGCTGCTGCAGGGTCTGCGCATACAGCTCCAGTTGCTGGCGCAACTGCACGCTCTCGGCACGCAGGGCGCGTTGTTCGGCGACGTGTTGCGCCGACAGCATCGCCAAGGCCATGCCGCCGACGATGACGACCAGCAGCAGGACGAGGCGGCGATGGCGCAGGAGCGAGGGCATGCGGAAGAATGCGGCGACAGGGGCCGCATCAGCTTAGAGGGTGCGATGCCGTTTGCGGCATGCGCTGGCGCTGGCCGGTGTCGCTGATCGTCTAGAAACGGCCCGGTCAGGCCTGGACGGCAATCGCGTCAGCGAGCGTCGCCGGTAGCGACCCGCAGATGCGCCGCGGACACGCTGTGGGCGGCGAGGCCGGAGTGCACGCGGGCCGTCGGCATCGACGACGGGCTGCGCTGCGGTTCCTTGCACGGTCGCTGCGGCTGGCGCCGCAGTAGGCACGCCGGCCGATCGCGTCGGATCGGCCGGCGTGCGACGGCTCAGAACTGGACCTGGGCGCGGACGTCCAGCGAGTTCGGCTTCAGGCGCACGCCGGCGCGTTCGGCATCGGCGCGCACGTAGTTGACCTGGAACTTGAAGTGGCTGGTCAGGTACCAGTTGGCGCCGAAGGTCCAGTCGTGCTGGCGGCCGCCGAGCACGGTACCGTCGTCCAGGTCCAGGCGGCTGTAGCGCGCCAGCAGCTCGACCGCGCCGTAGGCATTGGCCGGCTTGATGTTGCCGACGTTGCCGGCGCTGTACGGCCGCGATTCGCCGGTCAGCACGTAGCTGGCGAACACGTACTGGCCGTCGGCGGTGTAGTCGGGGCGGCCGTTGTCGCGGGTCACGTCGGCGCGCAGCGCCTCGCCCTGCATCGAGAACGGCCCCTTGATCCAGATTGCCTCCAGGCCGGTGCGGCGCACCTGGTCGACGTCGACCAGCGTGCCGGAGTCGATCAGGCGCACGTCGGTCAGGCCGGCTTCCGGACGCGCGCGGAAGCGCGCGCGCGGGCTGAAGCTCACGTCCAGGCCGTTGTGGTAGCCGCGCGGATTCTCCTGCGAATAGGCCAGGCCCAGGTGCAGCACGTCACCCTCGGCCTTGAACGGGGTCCACACGCCGCGCACCGCCTGGGTGGTGCCGGGGTTGTCGCCCTGCAGGTCCTTGCCGCCGTAGGCGCCGGCCTGCAGCAGGTACTGCGGACGCTCGAAGGTCCACTCCACGCCGGTGCGGCGGCCCTGGTAGATCGCCTGCACTGGCAGCGCCACTTCCATGAAGCTGTCCGCACGCGAGCTGGTCACGCCTTCCAGGCCCACCGGCACCTTGATGTAGCCCAGCCGCACCTTGCCGTAATCGGCGCCGAACAGGGCCTTGGTCTCGAAGCGGAAGAACACGTCCAGCCACAGCTTGGACTCGAAGTCGAAGTACACCATCGCGTCGTACACGCCCTTCTTCTTCAGCGTGGCGCCGAATTCCTTGCGGCGGAACGCGTTGTCGTCCTCCAGGCGGCCGTCGTCGTTGGAAAAGTTGTTCCAGTCGTAGGCGTAGTTGCCGGTCACGGCCAGTTCGGTGCCGTCGTTGAAGGCGACCTTGGTCGGCCAATTGTCGAAGTTATCGGCGGCGATGGCGGGAGCGGCGGCGGTCAGGCCCAGCGCAGCGAAGAGAAGGGTGTGGCGCATGATGGAGTCGTCTCGGTAAGGAATGAAGGCGCGGCAGTCCCCGGCCGGGCTGGTGGTGCGATGGCGCGGGCAGTGCGGTGGCGGGCCGCACGCGAACGGCGAGCCGCCGCGATGCGGACACGGTGCCGGACGTAATTGCCCCCTGCATGCAATAGCGGACGCGCCCGGCCGTTCTTTACGGCGATGTTGCAATTCCCGCGGCGCCGCCTCCCCTGGGGACGCGCTGCGATGGCGACGGCGCCGCCACAGGCCGCCAGGGCGGCGTCTGTCTGCGGCGTTGCGTTCGGCCCTTCCGTGAGCGTACCGCGGCACTGTAACCGCGTCGACATGGCCAGGCGCCGGGCCTAGTACCAATAGGTTATCTGCTTAGACGCCGGCGACGCGTACAAAGGCAGCATTCCGCGACCCGCGTCGGGTGGGCGGACCGTCCCGGAGCGCAAGCCATGCATATTCCAACCTCGCCGGCGGGTCACGCGCCCCGGCATCTGCCGTTCTACCGGCAGCTGTACTTCCAGGTGGTGGTCGCCATCGTCCTCGGCGCCATCCTCGGCCACTTCGAGCCGGCGTTCGCCGAGAAGCTCAAGCCGCTGGGCGACGCCTTCATCAAGCTGGTGAAGATGATCATCGCGCCGGTGATCTTCCTGACCATCGTCACCGGCATCGCCGGCATGACCCACCTGAAGACGGTGGGGCGGGTGTTCGCCAAGGCGATGGTGTACTTCCTGTTCTTCTCCACCCTGGCGCTGATCGTCGGCATGATCGTCGCGCACGTGGTGCAGCCCGGCGCCGGCATGAACATCAATGCCGCCGACCTGGACCAGAGCGCGGTGCACAGCTACGTGGAGAAGTCGCACGAGCTGACCCTGGTCGGCTTCCTGATGGACATCATCCCGAAGACGCTGCTCAGCCCGTTCGTCGGCGACAACATCCTGCAGGTGCTGTTCGTGGCGGTGCTGTTCGGCGTGTCGCTGGCGATGGTGGGCGAGCGCGGCAAGCCGGTGCTGAACCTGCTGGAGGCGCTGGTGGCGCCGGTGTTCAAGCTGGTGCATATCCTGATGAAGGCCGCGCCGATCGGCGCGTTCGGCGCGATCGCCTTCACCATCGGCAAGTACGGCGTGGGATCGCTGGTCAATCTGGCCTGGCTGGTGGGTTCGTTTTACGTGACCTCGCTGCTGTTCGTGCTGGTGATCCTGGGCGCGGTGGCGCGCCTGTGCGGCTTCTCGGTCCTCAAGCTGATCCGTTACCTGAAGGCCGAGCTGCTGCTGGTGCTGGGCACGTCGTCGTCCGAATCGGCGCTGCCCTCGCTGATGGAGAAGATGGAAAAGGCCGGTTGCCAGAAGTCCGTGGTCGGCCTGGTCGTGCCCACCGGCTATTCGTTCAACCTCGACGGCACCAACATCTACATGACCCTGGCGGCGCTGTTCATCGCCCAGGCCACCAATACCGAACTGACCCTCGGCCACCAGATCGCGCTGCTGCTGGTGGCGATGCTCAGCTCCAAGGGCGCGGCCGGCGTGACCGGCGCCGGCTTCATCACCCTGGCGGCGACGCTGGCGGTGGTGCCGGAAGTGCCGGTGGCCGGCATGGCGTTGATCCTGGGCGTGGACCGCTTCATGAGCGAGTGCCGCTCGCTGACCAACTTCATCGGCAATGCGGTGGCCACCGTGGTGGTCTCGCGCTGGGAGAACGCGCTGGATCGCGACCGCCTGCGCATCGCCTTGAACGGCGGCGAAGAATCGCTGCCGGATGTGACGGTCGATCCTGTCGCCACCCCGACCCGCTGAGTCCGCTGCAACCTGGACGCGCCGGCACTGCCGGCGCGTCGCGTTTTTCCCGGTGCCCGCGGTCCTGGTGACAGCCGCCAGACAGGACCGCTCCTGCTGCTGGGGGTAGAATTCCGGGCCTCCGCGCCTTTCGACAAAAGAAGCCCTCGATGTCAAACGACGATTTCAAACAGGCCGCCCTCGACTATCACCGCCAGCAGCCGCCGGGCAAGATCAAGGTCTCCGCGACCAAGCCGATGCTGACCCAGCGCGACCTCTCCCTGGCCTATTCGCCGGGCGTGGCCTTCGCCTGCGAGGCCATCGTCGCCGACCCGAAACAGGCCAGCGAACTGACCGCGCGCGGCAACCTGGTGGCGGTGATCAGCAACGGCACGGCGGTGCTAGGCCTGGGCAACATCGGCCCGCTGGCGTCCAAGCCGGTGATGGAAGGCAAGGGCGTGCTGTTCCAGAAGTTCGCCGGCATCGACGTGTTCGACATCGAGATCAACGAGAACGATCCGGACAAGCTGGTCGACATCATCGCCAGCCTCGAGCCGACCTTCGGCGGCATCAACCTGGAAGACATCAAGGCGCCGGAGTGCTTCATCGTCGAGCGCAAGCTGCGCGAGCGCATGAACATCCCGGTGTTCCACGACGACCAGCACGGCACCGCGATCATCGTCGGCGCGGCCGTGCTCAACGCGCTGGTGGTCACCGGCAAGAAGATCGAAGAGGTCAAGCTGGCCACCACCGGCATGGGCGCGGCCGGCATCTCCTGCGTCAACATGCTGGTCTCGTTGGGCCTGAAGCCGGAGAACATCCTGGCGCTGGACCGCGACGGCGTGATCCACACCGGCCGTACCGACCTGGACCCGGACAAGGCGCGCTACGCCCGCGACACCGACAAGCGCACCCTGGCCGAGATCGTCGAGGGTGCGGACATCTTCCTGGGCCTGTCGGCCGCAGGCATCCTCAAGCCGGAGATGGTGGCGACGATGGCGCCGCAGCCGGTGATCTTCGCCCTGGCCAATCCCAATCCGGAAATCACCCCGGAAGCGGCCAAGGCGGTGCGCCCGGACGCGATCATCGGCACCGGCCGTTCGGACTACCCGAACCAGATCAACAACGTGCTGTGCTTCCCCTACCTGTTCCGCGGCGCCATCGACGTCGGCGCCACCGGCATCAACGAGGAGATGAAGATCGCCTGCGTCAAGGCGATCGCGGCGATGGCGCGGCGCGAGGCCTCGGACCTGGGGGCGGCCTACGGCGGCGAGACGCCGAGCTTCGGCCCGGACTACCTGATCCCGCGGCCGCTGGATCCGCGCCTGCTGGTCGAACTGTCCTCGGCGGTGGCGCAGGCGGCGATGGATTCGGGCGTGGCCACGCGGCCGATCGCCGACATGGCCGCCTATCGCGACAAGCTCAGCCAGTTCGTCTACCGCACCAGCCTGATGATGAAGCCGGTGTACGACCGTGCGCGCGCCGACAAGCAGCGCGTGGTGTACGCCGAGGGCGAAGAGGAAGTGGTGCTGCGCGCGGTGCAGAGCGTGATCGACGAGGGCCTGGCGTTCCCGATCCTGATCGGCCGCCCCGACGTGATCGAGGCGCGCATCAAGCGCCTGGGCTTGCGCATCACCGCCGGCGTGGATTTCGAAGTCACCAACATCCATGACGACCCGCGCTTCAACGACTATTGGCAGTACTACCACGCGCTCACCGAGCGCCGCGGCGTCACCGTGACCGCGGCCAAGGAGCTGATGCGCTCGCGGCCGACGCTGATCGCGGCGGTGATGGTCGCGCGCGGCGAAGCCGATGCGCTGCTCACCGGCGTGGTCGGCCGCTTCCACAAGAAGCTCGGCTACGCGCGCAGCGTGATCCCGCTGGAACCGCGGGTCAGCTCCACCTCGGCGATGACCGGCGTGATCAACCAGCAGGGCGCGTTCTTCTTCGTCGACACCCACGTGCAGGAAGATCCCAGCGTGGAGCAGATCGTCGAGGCCACGTTGCAGGCCGCCTATCGCCTGAAGCTGTTCGGCATCGAGCCGAACATCGCGCTGCTGTCGCATTCCAACTTCGGCAGCCACGATTCGCGCGATGCGCTGAAGATGCGGCAGGTGCGCGAGGCGTTGCTCAAGCGCAAGCCCGAGCTCAACATCGACGGCGAGATGCAGGGCGACACCGCGTGGGACGAGGCGCTGCGCAAGCAGATCATGCCCAACAGCACGCTGAAGGGCCGCGCCAACCTGTTCGTGCTGCCGAACCTGGAAGCGGCCAACATCGCCTACAACCTGGTGCGCGTGTTCACCGACGGCGTGGCGATCGGCCCGATCCTGATGGGCATCTCCAAGGCGGTGCACATCCTCACCACCAGCGCCACCTCGCGCCGGGTGATGAACATGACCGCGATCGCCGCGGTCGATGCGCAGATCCGCAAGCAGCTCGAAGCGGAGAAGTAAGCCGCCGCCGCGGCCTCCGTTGCACACCGGCCCGCGCGAAGGCGCCGCCGGTGTGTTGCATGCGCCCCGGCACCGCCGCCGGGGCGCACAGCTTGCCCGCTCGGCAGCCTGGCTGCCTTCCGGTCGCTCCTACGAGGTTGGTGCGTGCGTTGTGCGCGCGCTTGAAGGCGGGGCGTGTTCGGTGCCGTGCCTGAGAGGGTGTGAGGTGGCAGCAGGCGGGCTTGCTGGCAGAGAAGGGTGGCGATCGCGCGCGGATCAGTGTCGGAGTATCACGACAGCAGCGTGGGCGTCTTCGCTACGGGCGGCGCTGCTTCGCAGCGGGTCAGAGAACGTGGGGGCTGAAAACGGTTTCATACGCAGGCGACAAGATATGTCGCAGTGCCATTCGCGCCATCGTGCGCAGCCGGCACGCGGGCCGCGCGGGGTCAAGCCGGGGCACGGGAGCGACGCCAGTGGCGTCGCACCGCACTCAGGCCATGCGCTTGCCCACCGGCAACGGCAGGCTGTCGCCGTCGGTCTGGTTCAGCTTGGAAGGCTTGCCAGTCAGCAGCACATATGCGTCGACGCCGGTAAGTTCGGCGATCTTCAGCAAATGCCGGGCATTAGGGACAGAACGATTGTTCTCCCAGTGACCCAGGGTGCTATGCGCCACGCCCAGCAAGGCGGCAAGCTCGCGCAGCGTGAAACCGGCATTTCGCCGCGCCTGCATCAAACGCACACCTATATCCACGAGACACCTCAAAGCGGCATGTTGGCGCCGCGTGACACCAGCATAGTGCTGCGTTCGTCTTGCATCAAGCGAATAGGAAAAGCGCGTGAAGGGACGTCGTGCCGTGCCTCGCGGATCCCACGCCGGGCCCGGGCGGGCTGCTAGAATCGCCTGTCCCTTTCGCCGTGTCCCCACCGCCATGAGCCATACCGCCACCGCGCCCGCCAATGCCCAGACGCGCTACGAGGTGCGCCGCGCCGACCTGCCGCTGAGCTGCCCGACGCCGGAGATGGCGCTGTGGAATTCGCACCCGCGGGTCTACCTGCCGATCGAGGACGAGCCCGGCCTCGAAGCCAAGTGCCCCTACTGCGGCGCGGTCTTCGTGCTGGTCGACTGATCCGGGTTCGATGCACCGCCTGACCGTGGTGCAGCTGCTGCCGGCGCTGGAGTCCGGCGGCGTCGAGCGCTCCACGCTGGAAATCGCCCAGGCCCTGGTCGATGCCGGGCATCGTGCCCTGGTGGTCTCGGCCGGCGGCCGGCTGCTGCCCGCGCTGGCTGCCACCGGCGCCGAGCACATTGCCCTGGACATCGGCCGCAAATCCCTGCTGACCCTGCGCCATGTGCCGGCGCTGCGGCGCCTGTTCGCGCGCGAGCGCGCCGACATCGTGCACGCGCGCTCGCGGCTCCCGGCCTGGCTGGGCTGGTGCGCGCTGCAGGGCATGCCGGCGGCGCAGCGCCCGCGCCTGGCCACCACCGTGCACGGGCTCAACTCGCCCAGCCGCTACAGCGCGGTGATGACCCGCGGCGAGCGGGTCATCTGCGTGTCCGAGACCGTGCGCGCCTACGTGCTGCAGCACTATCCGCAGACCGATCCGGCGCGCCTGCGGGTGGTGCCGCGCGGCATCGATCCGGCACAGTTCCCGCGTCGTGCCTGGCCCGATGCGCAGGCGCGGGCCTGGGCGGCCAGCCAGGCGCCGGCGCTGGCCGGGAACGGGCCGCTGCTGTTGCTGCCGGGGCGCGGCACCCGCCTGAAAGGCCATGCCGACGCGCTGCGCCTGCTGGCGGCGCTGCGCGGCGACGGCCGCGACGCGCGGCTGTGGCTGCCCGGCGCACGCGAGGCCGGGCGCGAGGCCTATATCAGCGAACTGGAAGCCGAGGCCGCCGCACTCGGCGTGGCCGACGCGGTGGCGTTCACGCCGCCGACCGCGCGTATCGCCGAGGCCTACGCCGCCAGCGACCTGGTGCTGCAGCTTTCGCGGAAGCCCGAGGCGTTCGGCCGCACCGTGGTCGAGGCGCTGGCGGTCGGGCGGCCGGTGCTGGGCTGGGCGCATGGCGGGGTCGGCGAATTGCTCGCGCAGCTGCAGCCCGCCGGCGCGGTGGCGACCTTCGATGCCCAAGCCCTGCAGGCCGCCGCGCGTGCGCTGCTGACGCAACCTCCCGCGCCGCCGGCGGCGCTCCCCTACACGCTGCAGGCCATGCAGCGCAGTACCTTGGCGATCTATGACGAACTCCGGCCCTGACGGTTCCCTGTCCGCTTCTGCCTTGCCCGAGGTCCGCGAGCGCTGGGCGCCGGTCTGGGTGCTGCTCTTCGTCGCGCTGTGGCCGGCGCCGGGCCTGGCGGCCGGGGTGCTGGCGCTGGGCGCACTGGTGACCCTGGCGCGTCTGCTGCACAGCCGCTTCCGCGGCGGCGGGCGCCTGCTCAGCGGCCCGGCCTGGGCGCTGACCACGCTGCTGTTCTTCGCCTACTGGCTGCCGCAGCCGCTGTCGGCGCTGGGCGCGGTGGACGTGCCGCTGGCCCTGCGCGAATCGGCGGTGGACCTGCGCTTCCTGCCGTTCCTGTGGCTGGTGGCGATGGCGGTGGCGACGCCGCGAGGACGCCGCATCACCTTCAACGGCCTGGCGGTGATCGCCGCGCTCTGGACCGTGGACGCACTGGCGCAGGCGCTGTGCGGGACCAGCCCGCTGTTCTGGTCGATGGACCAACTGAAGTGGGCGATCAGCCACCACGGCCTGTGCACGCCGCAGGAGATCGCCCTGGCCGATCGCCTCAGCGGCGTGTTCGGCCCGTGCAACCTGAAGTTCGGCCAGGTGCTGGCCAGCGTGTCGCCGTTCCTGCTGTGGGTGGCGGCGCGCCGCGGTGGTGCCTGGGGCTGGCTGTTCGCCGCGGCCGCGGTGGGCGTGGTGCTGGTGCTGGCGGGATCGCGCGCCTCGTGGATCACCTATGCGGTGCTGCTGGTACTGTCGGGCTGGCGCCTGCTCGGCGCGCGCAAGCTGCTGGCGCTGGGCGTGGCCGCGCTGCTGGTGGCCGGGGTGCTGGGCGTGGTGTCGCCGCAGGTGCACGACCGCTTCGAGCGCACCACGCGCGCGCTCAGCGGGCATCCGGCCGACCTCAACGCGGCGCTGACCGGGCGCGCGCAGATCTGGACCGCTGCGTGGTGCATGATTCGCGAGCATCCGATCAACGGCGTCGGCGTACGCGGCTTCCGCGAGGCCTACGTCGGGTGCGATCCGGATCCGAGCCATGGCGGGGAATGGGGGCGCGAGCCGGCGTTCCATGCCCACCAGATCGTGCTCGAAGTGCTCGCCGAGACCGGCGTGATCGGCCTGCTGCTGTGGCTTGCCGGTGCCGCGCAGGCATGGCGCGCCTGGCGCTACGCCTCAGCGCAGGCGCGCGAACGCGCGCGCCCGGCGATGCAGGCCTTGCTGATCACGGTGTTCCCGTTCAACACCCACCTGGCGTTCTACTCGTCGTTCTGGGGCGGGCTGACCATGCTGCTGATCGGCCTGTACGCCGGCGCGCTGCTGGCGAACGACCCCGAACCGGGCGAGCGCGCCGACGCCACGGCGCCGGGGTGAGCGCTCAGCCGCGCTCGTAGAAGTCGCTGCGGCCGCCGGGCTGGCGCTTGAAGCGGCGGTGGATCCACAGGTACTGCGCCGGCGCCTCGCGCACCATCGCCTCGATGGCGGCGTTGACCCGCGCGGTGTCGGCGACCATGTCTTCCGACGGAAAGTCCTCCAGCGGCGGCGCGATGCGCAGGATGTAGTCGGCGCCTTCGCGGCGGTGGAAGTACGGCACCACCGCGCAGCCGGTCAGCCGCGCCAGCTGGTGGGTGGCGGTGATGGTGGCCGCGGGCATGCCGAAGAACGGCACGAACACCGTGTCCTTGCCGCGCATGTCCTGGTCCGGGGCGTACCACAGGAAGCCGCCGCGCTTGAGATGGCGCACGCTGCCGCGCAGGTCCTCGTTGGCGAACATGGCGGTGGCGTAGCGCAGGCGGCCGCGCTTGACCGCCCATTCGAACACCGGATTGCGGTGGCGCCGGTACATCCCGGCCAGCGGCACGTACTGGCACAGCAACCGGCCGCAGATCTCCAGGGTCATGAAATGGCCCGACACCAGCAGCACGCCGCGGCCCTGCGCCTGCAGCGCCTGCAGGTGTTCCAGGCCTTCGATGCGGGTGCGCCGGCGAATCGCGCCGATGCCGCCCCACCAGGCGCGGGCGAACTCGAACACGCCCACGCCCAGCGCATCGAAGCTGTCGCGCAGCAGGCGTTCGCGCCAGGCCGCGCTCTGCTCCGGGAAGCACAGTGTCAGGTTGACCTCGGCGGCATGGCGGCGGGTGCCGGCCAGGCGCAGCGCCAGCCAGCCGATGCCGCGGCCCAGGGCGCGTTGCAGCAGCCAGGGCAGGCGCGCGGCGATCACCGCCAGGCCGAGCAGCAGCCAGGTGAGCCAGTGGCGGGGCGAGCGCGGCGGCGGTGCGGCGTGGGTCGCGGAGGCGGGCGGAGTGGGAGCGGCAGACATGCGCCAAGTTTAGCCGGGCACGCGCACGGCCGCGTCGGCGCGCCTGGCGATCGTCTGCCGCCGCCCGCGCGCAACCGGCTATGCTGTCCGGATGCGCAACGATTTCATCGAGCGGCTGCTGCGCGGCCTGTACTCGGCCGTGCTCTATCTGCTGCTGCCGGTCACCGTCTATCACCTGGTCTGGCGCGGCTTCCGCGTGCGCCAGTACTTCCAGCGCTGGGACGAGCGCTACGCCTCGTATTCGCAGGCGCGCGGGCGCCCGCGGGTGTGGCTGCACGCGGTCTCGGTGGGCGAGGTCAACGTCGCCGCGCCGGTGGTCAACGCGCTGCGCGCGCAGCGCCCGGACATCCGCTGGGTGATCACCACCATCACCCCGACCGGCTCGGAGCGGGTGCGCGCGCTGTGGGGCGATGCCCTGGACCATGTGTATCTGCCCTACGACGTGCCCGGCAGCGTCGGCCGCTTCCTGCAGCATTTCCGCCCCAGCCTGGCGCTGATCCTGGAGACCGAGCTGTGGCCGAACATGTTGTTCGGCTGTCGCGACCGCGGCATACCGGTGTACGTGCTCAATGCGCGGCTGTCGGCGCGCTCGCTGCGCGGCTACCGGGTGCTGCGGCCGTTGATCGGGCGCGCGCTGCGCACCGTTACCTGTGTGGCGGCGCAATCGCAGGAGGACGCCGAGCGCTTCGTCGCCCTGGGGGCGCGCCCGGAGCAGGTGCGTGCGCTGGGCAACCTGAAGTTCGACATCGCCGCGCCTGCGCACCTGCCCGACGTGGTCGCCGCGTTCCGCGCGCGCGTGCCGGCCACGCGTCCGGTGTGGATCGCCGCCAGTACCCACGATGGCGAGGAGGCGGCGGTGATCGAGATGCATCGGCAACTGCGCCGCCAGTGGCCGGACGTGCTGCTGCTGTGGGCGCCACGGCATCCGGAACGTTTCGCCAAGGTCGAGGCGCTGGCGCGCGACCAGGGCTGGCGGGTGGCCACGCGTCGCCAGCAGCAGTGGCCCGGCGCCGACGATGCGGTGTTCGTGATCGATACGCTGGGCGAACTGATGGGCTTCTACGCCTGCGCTCAGGTGGCCTTCGTCGGCGGCAGCCTGCAGCCGATCGGTGGGCACAACCTGCTGGAGCCGGCCGCCGTCGGCACGCCGTCGGTCACCGGCCCGCACCTGCACAACTTCTCCGAGATCTCGCGGCGCATGCGCGAGGCCGGCGCGGTCGCCATCTGCGAGGATGCCGGTGCCGTGTGCGCGGCCCTGCAGACCCTGCTGGCCGATGCCGAGGCGCGCAAGCGCATGGCCGAGGCCGGCTGCGCGCTGGTCGAAAACGGCCGCGGCGCGCTGCAGCGGACCCTGCAACTGATCGCGCCGCACCTGCCGCCGCTGGCGGGCGCGGAGGAGTGACCTGCGTCGCTCGGGATGCGCTCGCCCGTAGGAGCCGCTTCAGCCGCGACGGGCGTTCCCGGTAAAGCGCGTCGCGGCTGAAACCGCTCCTACGGATCTGCGACGGCATCCGAATTCTAGAAAGACCCCTTGTGGGAGCGGCTTCAGTCGCGACGCATGAGGCACTTTCCGTTCGCCCATCGCATTCCATGGCACAGCGCGTCGGGACTGAAGTCCCTCCCACAGCGGGGTTGCCGGAGCGTCGCGTCAGCGGCCAGTGCGGCGTTCGCTCCGCCAGATGGCGCGACGGCGACGCTGCACGGCGCATAGCGCGTATCGCATCGCGATGCGCGCCCCGTAGGAGCGGCTTCAGCCGCGACCCGCGAGCAGGCGGCAGAGCTCCGACACATCGCCTCTAGCGGCTCCCCAACACCGAAACGGCGGACCCGAAGGCCCGCCGTTTCGGTGCTCGCGCCAGCGAACGCGTTTACTGCGTGCTGCTCGCGGAGTTGAGCTTGGACTCGGCGCTCTGGGTCAGCAGCGCGTTGATCGACTGCACCTCGGCCACGTCCAGCGAGCCGAGCGCCTGGCTCAGCAGCAGGCGGTTCTGCAGGAAGTTGTAGCGGGCCTGCGCGTACGCCAGCTGCGCCTGGTACAGGGTGCGCTGGTTCTGCACCACGTCGAGCACGGTGCGGGTGCCCACTTCCAGGCCGACCTGCGAGGCGTCGAACGCGGCCTGCGCCGACACCACCGCCAGGCGCCGCGCCTCGATCTCGCTGATCCCGGCCACCACCGTCTGGTAGGCGTTGCGGGTGTTGCGGTCGAGCGCGCGCTTCTGCAGCTCGTAGGTGTCCTGGGCGATGTCGCGCTGCGCCAGGGCCTGGCGCACGGCCGACTGGGTGGCGCCGCCGGCGAAGATCGGGATGTTCAGGGTCAGACCGATGGTGTTGCTGTCGGCGCGCGGGGTGCTGCCGCTACCGGAGACGCTGTCGCCCCAGTTCGCGTCGCGGCCGGCGCTGGCCGACAGGTTCAGCGTCGGCAGGTGCCCGGCGCGTGCCGCCGAGACGCTGGCCTCGGCCGCCTGCACCTGGTACTGGTAGGAACGCAGCGACGGGTTCTTGTCCAGCGCCGAGGCGATCAGGCTGTCGATGTCGCCGCCGGTGGCCGGCAGCTGCGGACGGAAGTCCTCCGGCAGGCCGCGCAGGTCGCGCACCGGCTGGCCGGTGATCTCGGTCAGCGCCTGGTACAGGTCCTGCAGCGAGTTGCGTGCGGTGATCGTGTCGGCGCGGGCCTGGTCGTACTCGGCGCGCGCTTCGTGCACGTCGGTGATCGGTGCCAGGCCCACTTCCAGGCGCTTGTCGGCGTAGTCGAACTGCTTCTTGGCGGCGGCTTCGTTGGTCTCGGCGGCGACCAGCGACTCGATCGCCACCAGCACGTTGAAGTAGGCCGCCGAGGTGCGCACGATCAGGTCGTCGTTGGCCGCGTCGAGAGTGTAGTCGGCGGCCTGGCCGCGGGCCTTCTGCGCACGCAGGTTGGAGAACTGCGCGAAGTTGACCAGGGTCTGCTGGCCCTGCACCGCATAGCTGCGGCTCTTGCCGGTGCCGGACAGTTCGCCGCCGCCGCGCTCGACCTCGCTATGGTTGCGCTGCAGCGACGCGCTGCCGTTGATCTGCGGCAGCAGCGCGGCGCGCGCCTGTACCTCGCCTTCCTTGTCGTACAGCCGGGTCGATTCCGCGGAGGCCAACTGCGGGTCGCTGTTGCGGGCCATTTCGTAGACTTGCAGCAGGTCCGTGGCGTTGGCGGCCAGCGGAGACAGCGCGGCGGCCAGCGCCAGGACGAGGGATCGGCGGATCATTGCGGCTTCCTTGATGGATCAGAATGTGAACTGGGGGACTGGCGCGGCGCCTCGCAGGTAGTACGCCAGGTCGGTTTCGAACAGCGATTCCGTGCGCGGCGCGCCGGCCTCGGCATGCACCAGCACCGCTTCCATGACCGGCGCGCGGCCGCGGATCGCGAACAGGCGTCCGCCGGGGCGCAGCCAGGCCAGGAACTGGGCCGGGATCTCGGTGACCGCGGCGGTCACGCAGACCACGTCGAAGCGGCGCTCGCTGTTCCAGGCGAAGGCGTCGGCAGTCTCGATGCGGACGTTGCTGCCCAGGCCGGCGGCGTCCAGGTTGGCGCGCGCGGCAGCGGCCAGGGCCGGCTCGATCTCCAGGCTGACCACTTCGCGGCCGAGCTCGCCCAGGCAGGCGCTGACGAAGCCGCTGCCGGTGCCGATCTCCAGCACGTCCTCGCCCGGCTGCAGGTCCAGGGCCTGCAGCATGCGGCCTTCGATGACCGGCTTCATCATGTACTGGCCGTGGCCCAGCGGAATCTCCAGGTCGGCGTAGGCCACGGCGCGGTGCGCCGGCGGCACGAAGGTCTCGCGCGGCAGCCGCGACAGCACGTCGAGCACGCGCAGGTCGAGCACGTCCCAGGGACGGACCTGCTGTTCCACCATCTTTTCGCGGGCTTGGGAGTAGTCGATCGTCATTTCGGGCATCCAACGCGGAGGGCCGGGCATTTTAGCCGGCACGGAGGCCGGGCGTATGCCGCAGCATCGCTGCCGGACGGCCCAGCGCGCAGTGCCGGAAGTCATCGGCGCCGGGGAATGGCCTGGCGGCCGGGCTAGCGGCACGCATAGGCACGCAGGAAGAAGTCGATGCTGGCCTCGACGTGGGCGCGGATCCGGTCCTGGCCGGCGTCGCGGCACAGGCCGCACATCATCAGCGAGTACAGCTCGCCCTTGACCAGGCAGAAGAACTGCGAGGCGGCCAGGTTCAGGTCGGCGATGTCCAGCTCGCCGGCGGCGACATGCGCCTGCAACAGCGTCGCCAGGTCCTGCTGGGTGCGCTTGGGACCTGCGTTCCAGAACATCTCGCGGACGTGGTCGTCGCCGGTGCCGGGGGTCAGCATCATGCGGTGGGTGGCCATCGCCGCCTCGCTGCTGATCATGGCGAAGAAGGCCAGGCCGATCTCCACCAGCTGCGCGCGCAGCGGGCCTTTCAGCGCATGCCCGAACAGGTCGTCCGGCAGCAGCGCCTGGCATTGCGCGCGCACCGCCTCGGCGAACAGGGTTTCCTTGTCGCCGTAGTGGCTGTAGACGGTGAGCTTGGAGACGCCGGCGCGGGCGGCGATGCCGTCCATGCTGACCCCGCCGAAGCCCAGTTCGGTGAACATCTCCCGCGCCGCCTCCAGGATCGCGGCACGTTTGCCCATGTCCTTGGGGCGACCGGGCCCGGCGGGACGCGAGGAGGATTTGGCGGAGGCGGCGGGCGATTTGCTGACCATGGCGGCAATACTAGACCAGTCGGTTCGATATTTATACTAGACCCGTGGGTTCATTATTGTGACGCTGCGTTCGGCCGCGCTGCGCCGGAAGCCGGCGAAGGCGTGCGCCGGCCGCCCCAGGACCGCCCAGCCGTCAGGAAGTCCCTGACATCGGCAGCGAACAGGCGGTGATAGATTAGGTATCTGCCCACAGGGGGTACCGCGCGCCGTTGCCGGTGTGATTCGGAAAGGGATGGAACAAGGGGATCGGCGTCACGATAGTCGCGACGGCGCGCATGCGCTGTGTCACCGCGTGGGTGTGATGTTGTGCCTGTTGCTGGCGCTGTGGTGTGCCAGCGTCGTCGCGCGCGCCGCCGAACCGGCCGCGCCGCTGACCGAGCGCGCCGTGCTCGAGCGCCCGGTGATCGCGCGCTGGACCATGGAAGAGGGGCTGCCGCACAACCTGGTGCACGCGTTGGCGCAGGATCGCGACGGCATGATCTGGGTCGGCACCTGGGAAGGCGTGGCGCGCTTCGATGGCCGCGCCTTCACCGTCTTCGATCGACAGAACACTCCGGGCATGGAGCTGTCGGGAGTGTTCGCGCTGCTCGCCGACGCCGACGGCGGCATGCTGGTCGGCACCGCGTACGACGGCGTGTTCCGCTACGCCGCCGGGCGTTGGGAGCATCTGGGCGATGCGCGCGCGCAGCGGCTGCGGGTCACGGCGATGCTGCGCGACGCCGACGGCGGACTGTGGGTCGGCAGCGAGGACGGCCTGTTCCGGATCGAGGCCGACGGCCGCCTGGTCGACGTCGGTGCCGCCGCGGGGCTGGGCAAGACCCGCATCGCTGCCCTGCTGCGCTACCGCGATGCGGTGCTGGTGGGCACGCCGCAGGGGCTGTTCCGGATGGCCGCGCACGGCACGCAGGCGCAGCGCTGGGGCGGGGCAGCGATGCGCACCGCGTCGATCCGGCGCCTGGCCGCCGACCGCCAGGGCGGCCTGCTGGTCGCCAGCGACGAGGGCGTGTTCTGGCTCGGCGCCAACGGCGGCCTGCAATGGCTGCGGCGCGGTCAGCGCGTCGATGCCGCGCTGCAGGACCACGAGGGCCAGCTGTGGATGAGTCTGTCCAGTGGGCAACTGCTGCGGCGCGCTTCCAACGGCGCCAGCGAGGAAGTGCTGTCGATCTCCGGCGTGGTCAGCCCGGCGCTGATCGAGGACCACGAGGGCCTGGTATGGGCCGGCAGTACCGATGGCCTGTTCCGCGTCGCCAACGGCGATGCCGGCGGCCTGACCCGCCAGGACGGGCTCGGTAGCGACTACGTGCGCGTGGTCCAGCAGAACGCCGATGGCGCGATCTGGATCGGCCATGCCGCCGGCCTGGACCGCTGGCAGGACGGCCGCATCCGCGCGGTGCGGCTGAGCGAGCGCCCGGGTCGCGATCCCTCTGCGCTGGCGCTGGCCGCCGCCCGCGACGGCGGCATGTGGGTCGGTACCTACGACCAAGGCGTCCTGCTGCTGTCGGCCGACGGCAGCATCCGGCAACGCCTGGGCGTGGCCGCGGGCGTGCCGCGGACCATGGTGCGCGCGCTGCTGGCCGATGCCGACGGCGGCCTGTGGATCGGCGGCAACGAGGGACTGCTGTATCGCAAGGGCGATCGCACGCGGGCCTACGGCACCGCCGAGGGCCTGCCCGGGCGGCAGGTGCAGACGCTGTACCGCGACCGTGCCGGGGTGCTGTGGATCGGCACCAACCAGGGCATCGCCACGCTCGCCGCGGACGGCACGCTGCAGGCGCGGCCGAGCGGCCACGGCTTCCCGGCGCAGAACGCCTTCGATTTCCTGGAGGATGCCGACGGCACCCTGTGGGTCGCCAGCGACCGCGGCCTGCTGCGCCTGCGCGGCGGGCAGTGGCGCATCTACGACCACAGCGTCGGCCTGCCGCGCGACAAGCTGTTCCGCCTGCTCGACGACGGCAACGGCAACCTGTGGGCGAACAGCAATCGCGGCGTGCTGCGCATCGCGCGTGCGCGCCTGGCGGAACTGGACGCCGGCCAGCGCAGCACCCTGGCGGTGGACGTGGTCGATCGCAGCGACGGCATGCCGGGCGGGCAGGGCAACGGCAGCAGTGCGCCGGCGGGCTGGCGCAGCCGCGACGGCGTGCTGCTGATCCCGACCTCGGCCGGGCTGGCGCTGATCGATCCGGCGCTGCCGAGCCGGCGCAACGTGCGTGCGCCGCCGCTGGTGATCTCCCATGTGCAGGTGGATGGCGTGGCGCAGCCACTGCAAGGCGACTACCGCCTGCACGGCGGCGTTGCCCGCCTCGCGATCGGCTATGCCGGGCTGAGCTTCCGCTCGCCGGACAAGGTGCGCTACCGCTACCGCCTGCAGGGATTCGATCGGCAGTGGGTCGACGCCGGCAGCAGCGAGGAAGCGGTCTACACCAACCTGCCGTCGGGCAGCTACCGCCTGGACGTGCAGGCGATGACCAGCCCGCTGGACTGGTCGCGCAGCGAGCGCATCGGCAGCGCCTCGCTGCGCCTGCAGCTGGTGCCGCCGTTCTGGGAACGCTGGCCGTTCGTGGTGCTGGTGGCGCTGTGCGCGACCGGCCTGCTCCTGTGGTGGTACCGCGGCCGCAGCCGCCGTTACCGGCGCCGCCAGCGCCGGCTCAACACCATCATCGCCGAGCGCACCCACGAACTGAAGGCGAAGAACCTGGCGTTGAAGCTGGCCAACCTCGAGCGCGAGGACCTGGTGCGCAAGCTCGCCTACCAGGCCGGGCACGATGCGCTCACCGGCCTGCCCAATCGGCGCACCGGCGATCCCTACCTCAACGCGGCGCTGGAGCGGGCGCTGAGCACGCGCACGCCCCTGTGCGTGGCGCTGCTGGACATCGACCATTTCAAGAAGATCAACGATGCCTACGGCCACGAGATCGGCGATGAGGTGCTGCGCCGGGTCGGCGAGGCGCTGCGCGCCAGCCTCGGCGAGCAGGCCTTCGCCGCGCGCCATGGCGGCGAGGAGTTCCTGCTGGTGCTGCCGGGCCTGGACCAGGAGCCGGCGCAGGCGCGCCTGGACGCGTTGCGCCTGCACATCGCCGATCTGGTGCTGCACGACGACCACGGACGCGCGGTGCGCTTCACCGCCAGCATCGGCTTCGCCTGCCTGTCGCCGGCCCTGCGCACCCGCCGCGACCTGCTGGTGCAGGCCGACAAGCGCCTGTATCAGGCCAAGCGCGAAGGCCGCGATCGGGTGATCGGCTAGGGCGGTGGGGCGGCGCAGGCGCGGCGCATGGTCCGCGCGCTGGCCTAGGACTGCGCAGGGGCGATGACGCAGGCGCCACGCAGGCGCACCGAAGATAGAGAGGGGAGCGCTCCACACCCGCCGCATCGTCGCGGCGGACGGGAGGCGGCCGGCGCCAGTGGCGCCGGCGCGGATCAGCCCTGCAGGCGCTGCAGCACCGCCTCGGTGGCGGCCTCGGTGGAGATGCCCTGGCCCGGTGCGGCAAGGTCGGCGGTGAACGCCTGTGCGTCGAGCGCGGCATTCACGGCCTGCTCGATCGCCACGGCCTCGGCTTCCAGGCCCAGCGAGTGGCGCAGCAGCAACGCCGCGCTGAGGATGGTCGCGTAGGGATTGGCGATGCCCTTGCCGGCGATGTCCGGCGCCGAGCCGTGGATCGGCTCGTACAGGCCGATGCGGCCTTCGCCCAGCGAGGCCGACGGCAGCAGCCCCAGCGAGCCGGCCAGCATCGAGGCTTCGTCGGTGAGGATGTCGCCGAACATGTTCTCGGTGACGATCACGTCGTACTCGCGCGGCTTGGCCAGCAGGTGCATGGCCATCGAATCGACCAGTTGGTGTTCCAGGCGCACGTCGGGGAATTCGTCGCGGCCGATCCGCGCGGCGACGTCGCGCCACAGCCGCGAGGTTTCCAGCACGTTGGCCTTGTCCACCGAGACCACGTGGTTGCGGCGCTGCCGGGCCAGGCGGAACGCGCTGCGCAGCACCCGCTCGATCTCCGCGACGGTGTAGCGGCACAGGTCGCTGGCGTCGCTGGGGCTGCGGGTCTTGTCGCCGAAGTAGATGCCGCCGGTCAGTTCGCGCACCACCACGATGTCCACGCCCTGCAGCAGGTGCGGCTTGATCGGCGAGGCGTCCAGCGCCGCCGGGTGCGGCTTGACCGGGCGCAGGTTGGCGAACAGGCCCAGGCCGCGGCGGATCGCCAGCAGGCCCTGCTCGGGGCGTACCTTGGCATTCGGATCGGACCACTTGGGTCCGCCGACCGCGCCCAGCAGCACCGCGTCGGCGCGCTGGCAGGCGGTCAGCGTCGCCGCCGGCAACGGCTCGCCGTGGCGGTCGATGGCGATGCCGCCGATGTCGTGTTCCTGGAACTGGAAGTCGTGGCCATGGCGCGCGGCCACGGCGCGCAGCACCGCGACCGCGGCGGCGGCGACTTCCGGACCGATGCCGTCGCCGGGCAGGACGACGATGTCAGCGTGCATGGGTGGCCTCGTAGCGTTCGATGTCGGGTTGGCGCAGCAACAGGTAGCCCATCTCGTCCACGCCCTCGAGCAGACAGGTCTGCGAGAACGCATCGAGCGGGAAGGCGTAGACGCGGCCGTCGGGGGTGCGCAGTTCGCGTGCGGCCACGTCGATGGTCAGTTCGTCGTCCGGGCGCTGCATCAGCGTCTGCACGTCGTCCTCGGCCAGCACGATCGGCAGCAGGCCGTTCTTGAGGCTGTTGTTGCGGAAGATGTCGGCGATCTCGCTGCTGACGATGGCGCGCAGGCCCAGGTCGGTCAGCGCCCACGGCGCATGCTCGCGCGAGGAGCCGCAGCCGAAGTTGCGCCCGGCCAGCAGGATCTGGCGGCCGGCGTTGTGCGCCTGGTTGAAGGCGAACTCCGGGTTCGGCGTGCCGTCGGCCTGCCAGCGCCAGTCGTTGAAGGCGTGGCGGCCGAGGCCGGCGCGTTCGGTGGTGGACAGGAACCGTGCCGGGATGATCTGGTCGGTATCGATGTTGGTCTGGCGCAGCACCACGCTGCGCGAGGTGAGGGTGGCGAAGCCGGCCATCACGGGGTCTCCTGGGAAGCGACGGAGTCGGGGGCGGGCGCCGCGGCGTCGGCCGCTGGCGGCAGTGCCGCGGGCGGCACATGCGGCGGCAGCAGCGGCTGATGGCGGTGTGCGAAAGCGCGGGTGGTGGTGGCGACGAAGGTCAGCGTGGCCGCGAATGCGGCGATGTGCGATGCCATCACGCGACCTCCGCGAACAGCGCGCGCGGATCGCTGACCCGGCCGTTCACCGCGGCCCAGGCCGCGGTCAGCGGCGAGGCCAGCAGGGTGCGCGAGCCCGGGCCCTGGCGGCCTTCGAAATTGCGGTTGCTGGTGCTCACCGCCAGCTGTCCCGGCGCCACCAGGTCGCCGTTCATGGCGATGCACATCGAGCAGCCCGATTCGCGCCATTCCGCACCGGCGGCGCGCACCACCTCGTGGATGCCCTCGGCCTCGGCCTGGCGCTTGACGATCTCCGAGCCCGGCACCACCAGCATGCGCACGTGCGGCGCCACCTTGCGGCCGCGCAGCACCTGCGCCACCTCGCGCATGTCGCTGAGCCGGCCGTTGGTGCAGGAGCCGACGAACACCACGTCCACCGGCGTGCCGATCAGCGCGTGTCCGGCTTCCAGGTGCATGTAGTGCAGGCCCTTCTGCGCCGCCGGATCCTGCGCGGCCGGGATCGGCACGTCCACCGCGATCGCGGTGCCGGGGTGGGTGCCCCAGGTCAGGGTCGGGCGGATGTCGCGCGCGTCGATGCGCACCTCGGCGTCGAAGCGCGCGCCGGGATCGCTTTGCAACTGCGACCAGCGCTGCACGGCGGCCTCGAAGTCGGCCCCCTTGGGGCCGCGCGGGGTCTTGGCGACCCAGTCGAAGGTGACCTGGTCCGGCGCGACCATGCCGGCGCGCGCGCCGGCCTCGATCGACATGTTGCACAGGGTCATGCGCTGTTCCATGTCCATCGCGGCGATGGTGGAACCGCGGTACTCCAGCACGTGGCCGGTGCCGCCGTTGACCCCGATCACGCCGATGATGTGCAGGATCACGTCCTTGGCGCCGACGCCCGGCGCCAGCGGTCCGTCGACGGTGATGGCCATGGTCTTGGCCTTGCGCTGCAGCAGGCACTGCGTGGCCAGCACATGGCCGACCTCGCTGGTGCCGATGCCGAACGCCAGCGCGCCGAACGCGCCATGCGTGGAGGTGTGGCTGTCGCCGCAGACGATGGTCATGCCGGGCTGGGTGAAGCCCTGTTCCGGCGCGATCACGTGGACGATGCCGCGGTTGTCCGAGCCCATGTCGAACAGTTCGATGCCGTAGTCGGCGCAGTTGCGCGCGAGCATGTCCACCTGCGCCTCGGAGGCCGGGGTGTAGTACGGCAGCTTGCCGTCGGCGCCGCGCGGCAGGGTCGGCGTGGAGTGGTCCATGGTCGCCTTGGTGCGGTCCGGCCGGCGCGGCGTCAGGCCGCGCGCCTTGAGCTCGGTGAACGCCTGCGGCGAGGTCACTTCGTGGATCAGGTGCAGATCGATGTACAGCACCGCCGGGGCGGCGGCGCTTTCGGGGACGACGACGTGCGCGTCCCACAGCTTGTCGTACAGGGTGCGGGGAGTGGCGGACATTGCGGAACTACCTGGCAGGAAAGCTGGGCGGGAAGGACGGGCGAAGGCGAGCGTGCACCACGACGATGACCGTGCGGTGGCGGCTCAGGCCAGCGCGTCGGCGATGCCGGCCGGCGCGCCCTGGCGCTGCCGCAGCACGCGGTTGGCCACGTCCAGCCAGGCCAGCGCGCTGGCCTCGATGATGTCGCGGCTGGTGCCGGTGCCGTCGTACTCGACCTCGCCATGGCGCACGCTGAGGTTGGCCTCGCCGCGCGCGTCGGCGCCGATGCCGACGCTGTGCACCTGGTAGCTGTCCAGCACCAGCTGCACGCCGGTGGCCGCCGACAGCGCGGCGAACAGCGCGTCCACCGGGCCGTCGCCCTCGGCGCGCTCGCTGACCCGCTGGCCATCCGGATCGGACAACTCGACCTGCGCGCTGGCGCGCTGGCCGCGGTCGCTGACGGTCATCGACGACAGCCGGTAGCCCTGGCTCTCCGGCGCGTCCTGCATCATCGCCTGCAGGTCGGCGTCGTTGACCACGCGCTGCTGCTCGCACAGCGCCTTGAAGGCATCGAAGGCGATGTTCAGTTCGGCCTCGTCCAGCACATAGCCCAGCGCACGCAGGCGCTGCTCGACCGCGGCGCGGCCGCTGTGGCGGCCCAGCACCATCTGCGAGGACTCCCAGCCCACGTCTTCCGGGCGCATGATCTCGTAGGTGCCGCGGTGGCGCAGCATGCCGTGCTGGTGGATGCCCGACTCGTGGGCGAAGGCGTTGCCGCCGACGATCGCCTTGTTGCGCTGTACCGGCATGCCGACCAGGCGCTGCAGCAGCTGCGAGGTGGCGACGATGCGCGGGGTGTGGATCGCGGTGTCCAGCTCGTAGAACGCGTTGCGCACCTTCAGCGCCATCGCGATCTCTTCCAGCGCGCAGTTGCCGGCACGCTCGCCGATGCCGTTGATGGTGCATTCCACCTGCCGTGCGCCGCCTTCCACCGCGGCCAGCGAGTTGGCCACGGCCAGGCCCAGGTCGTTGTGGCAGTGGGTGCTGAAGACCACCCGATCGGCGCCGGGGACGCTGGCGATGATCCGCGCGAACATGCCGCGGATCTCTTCCGGGGTGGTGAAGCCGACCGTGTCGGGCAGGTTGATGGTGGTGGCGCCGGCGGCGATCGCCACGCTGGCGACCTCGGCCAGGAAATCCTCCTCGGTGCGGGTGGCGTCCTCGGCCGAGAACTCCACGTCGTCCACGTACTGGCGCGCCAGCGCCACGTGCTTGCGCACCGACTCCAGCACCTGCTCACGGCTCATCCGCAGCTTGTGCTCGCGGTGCAGCGGGCCGGTCGACAGGAACACGTGCAGGCGCGGATTGGCCGCCGCTTCCAGTGCCCGTGCCGAGGTCTCGATGTCGGCGGCCAGGCAGCGCGACAGCACCGCCAGGGTCGGCGTGCGCAGCTCGCGGCCGATCAACGCCATCGCCTCGCGGTCGGACTGCGAACTGGCCGGGAAGCCGGTCTCGATGATGTCCACGCCCAGCTCGGCCAGGGCGCGCGCCATCACCAGCTTCTGCGGCGGGGTCATGCTGCAGCCGGGGGATTGCTCGCCGTCGCGCAGGGTGGTGTCGAAAATGCGGATGCGGGGGGTCTGGGAAGAAATGGAAGTGTTCACCAGATGGGTTCCTCTACGGCGGCGGTGGCTTGCGGATGGGGATGCGGGGACGACGCGATGCTGGCAGGAGCGGGCGGGGCGGGACGTTGGCTGCGAAGTCGCTCTGCGCTGCGGCGGCGCGGCTTGCGCGGCGGGCGCGGGCGCACCTCCGACAGCAGCGTCGCCAGCACGCCGGCGTCGATGTTGCCGCCGGACACCACCGCGCATTTGCGCTTGCCGGCGACGCGGCGCCCGGCCGCCAGGGCCAGCGCGCCGGCGCCCTCGGCGATGACGTGCTCCTCCAGCGCCAGGCGGACCAGCGTTTCGCGCAGTTCCGCCTCGCGCACGATCACCACGTCGTCGAGCAGGCTGGCGCACAGCCGGCGGGTGATGAACCCGGGGATTTTAACCTTGACGCCGTCGGCCAGGGTGGGGACGGGATCCACGGCGCGGATGTCGCCGCGGATCGCCCGCGCCATCGAATCCACGCCCTCGACCTGCGCGCCGACCACGCGCACGCCCTGCGAGCGCAGCGCCAGGGCCACGCCGGAGGCCAGGCCGCCGCCGCCGATCGGCACGATCACCACGTCCGGGGCGTGCGCGGCCAGCTCGATGCCGACCGTGCCCTGGCCCGCGATCACGTCCGGGTCGTCGAAGGCGGACAGGAACCGGTAGCCGTTCTGCTCGGCCAGTTCGCGGGCGAAGGCGAAGGCCTCGTCGTAGCTGTTGCCGTGCTGGCGCACGGTGGCGCCCCAGTGCGCGACGCCGGCGATCTTGGTCTGCGGCGCGCCGTGCGGCATCACCGTGATGGCCTGCACGCCCAGGCGGTGCGCGGCCCAGGCCACGCCCTGCGCGTGGTTGCCGGCGGAGGCGCAGATCACCGCGCGCTCGTCGCCGCGTTCCAGCCCGGCCAGCAACGCATTGAGCGCGCCGCGCACCTTGTAGGAACCGGTGCGCTGCAGGTTTTCCAGCTTCAGCCAGACGCCGAAGCGCTCGGCGTAATGCACCGGCGTCGGCGGCAGGTAGCGGCGCAACCGCGCCTGCGCGGCCAGCACGTCGGCGACGCTGACGGCGACGTGCGGTACGTCCGGCTCCTGCGGGACGGTGATGTTAGACATGGAGCCGGGACCGGGGACCCGGGACCCGGAACCCGGGAAAAGCGGGTTCCCGGAGAAGCGACCTCCATGGAAGAAGACACCTCCGTGCAGCCCTCGCTTGCGCGCGTTTCGCGCTGCGCCTGACACCCGCGGCGACCGCCACGGGTCCCGGGTCCAGGGTCCCGAATCCCGACCTTTTCATACCACCCCATCCAGCGCGGTCACGCGCACCGATTCGCAGTCGTAGACCTTCTCCATCTGCAGGCGCAGGGTCTCGCCGGGGCGGTTGCCGTCCACCACCAGTTGCAGGTGCCAGCGGCCGGCGTCCTCGGCCACCGGCGCGCCGCTGATGGAGATCGGCGCGAAGCCACGGCGTTCGGCCATGCCGATCGCGCGCAGCAGGGCGCCGTCGATCGGTTTCAGCACCAGGTCAAGCTGGTAACGCATGTGTCGTCTCCTGGCGCTGGGCGGCGGGATTGCTTTCCAGCATGGTGCTGTTGGTGGTGTTCGGCGGCACCAGCGGCCACACGTTGGCGCGCGCGTCGATGGCCACGTGCAGCAGCGCCGGGCCCGGCTGCGCCAACAGCTCGGCCAGCGCGTCCTCGACCTGGCCGCGCGCGGTGATGCGCTTGGCCGGGATGCCGAACACCTGCGCCAGCGCGGCGAAATCCGGGTTGTCGGACAGGTCGATCTCGCTGTAGCGCTCGGCGAAGAACAGTTCCTGCCATTGCCGCACCATGCCCAGCGAGCTGTTGTCCAGCAGCACGATCTTCACCGGCAGCTTGCAGCGGGCGATGGTGACCAGCTCCTGCACGTTCATCATGAAGCTGCCGTCGCCGCTGACCAGCACCACCGTGCGGTCCGGGCAGGCGAACTGCGCGCCCATCGCCGCCGGCAGGCCGAAGCCCATGGTGCCCAGCGCGCCGCTGGTCAGGTGATTGCGCGGGTGGTTGAAGCGGCAGTGCTGCGCCACCCACATCTGGTGCTGGCCGACGTCGCAGGCGATCACGGTGTCGGCGGGTGCCAGTTCGCTCAGCCGCTTCAGCAGGCCGGGCGCGTAGATGTCCTGCCCGGGCGCGTCGTAGCGCGCGCCGAACTTCTCGCGGTGGCCGACGCAGCGGGCGTGCCAGGCCTCGCAGGTGCTGGTCGCCGCGGCCAGCGCGCGCAACGATTGCGCCACGTCGCCAGGCACGGCGATGTCGGCCTGGCGCAGCTTGGAGATCTCGCAAGCGTCGGCGTCCAGGTGGATGACCCGCGCGACCGGCGCGAATTCGGCCAGCTTGCCGGTGGCGCGGTCGTCGAAGCGGGCGCCGACCACGATCAGCAGGTCCGACTCCTGCACTGCCATGTTGGCGGCGCGGGTGCCGTGCATGCCCAGCATGCCCAGGTAATGCGGGTGCGCGTGCGGCAGCGCACCCAGGCCGCGCAGGGTCAGCACGGTGGGGATGCGGGTGGCCTCGACGAACTGGCGGAACGCCTCCACCGCATCGCCCAGGGCGATGCCGCCGCCGCCGTAGATCACCGGCTTTTCGGCGCCGGCGATCGCCGCCAGCGCCTCGGCCAGCACCGCATCCTGCGGCGCCGGCGGGGTCGGCACTTCCGCCGGCACGTGCGCGGGCAGATGCGTGGCATCGGCCAGTTGCACGTCCTTGGGCAGGTCGATCAGTACCGGCCCCGGCCGCCCTTCGCGGGCGATGCGGAACGCGTCGCGCAGCACCTGCGGCAGGTCGTCCACGTGTCGCACCAGGAAGCTGTGCTTGACGATCGGCAGGGTCAGCCCGAACACGTCCAGTTCCTGGAACGCGTCGGTGCCCAGCAGCGGCGTGGCGACCTGTCCGGTCAGGCAGATCATCGGCACCGAGTCGAGCATCGCATCGGCGATGCCGGTGACCAGGTTGGACGCGCCCGGGCCGGACGTGGCGACGCACACGCCGACCCGGCCGCTGGCGCGGGCGTAGCCGTTGGCGGCCAGCGCCGCGCCCTGCTCGTGGCGGACCAGGATGTGCTTGAGCTGGCTGTCTACCAGCGCGTCGTAGAACGGCATGATGGTGCCGCCCGGATAGCCGAACAGCGTGTCCACGCCTTCGGCTTCCAGGGCCTGCGTCAGCCAGCGCGCGCCGTTGCGGGGCGTGCCGTGAGCGGAGGAGTTCATACGGTGGCGACCTTTCGGTGGAAGCGGGTGGGGGAGCCGCGGGTTACGCGGCCTTGGTGCCGCCGGCGGCCGGAGCGGCAGCGGCGTCGCCGTTGAGCCACACCATCTTGGCGCGCAGCTGCTTGCCGACCGTTTCGATGGGGTGGTCCAGGTCGGCCTGCTTGAACTTCGTGTAGTTCGGCAGGCCGGCGTCGTACTCGGCCACCCAGTTCTTGGTGAAGGTGCCGTTCTGGATGTCGGTCAGCACGTCGCGCATGCGCTCCTTGGTCGCCGCATCGATCACCCGCGGGCCGCTGACGTAGTCGCCGTACTGCGCGGTCTCGGAGACGAACTCGAGCATGCGGGTGATGCCGCCTTCGTAGAACAGGTCGACGATCAGCTTCAGTTCGTGCAGCACTTCGTAGTAGGCGATTTCCGGCTGGTAACCGGCTTCCACCAGCACTTCGAAGCCGGCCTGCACCAGCGACGAGGCGCCGCCGCACAGCACGGCCTGCTCGCCGAACAGGTCGGTCTCGGTCTCTTCCTTGAAGGTGGTCTTGATCAGGTTGGCGCGCGCGCCGCCCAGGCCGGCGGCGTACTCCAGCGCGAACTGCTCGGCCTTGCCGCTCTTGTCCTGGTACACCGCCCAGATGCACGGCACGCCGCGGCCGATCTCGTACTCGCGGCGCACCAGCGCACCCGGGCCCTTGGGCGCGACCAGCACCACGTCCAGGTCGGCGCGCGGCTTGATCATGTCGAAATGCACGTTCAGGCCGTGCGCGAACAGCAGGCACGCGCCCTGCTTCATGTTCGGCGCCAGCACCTCTTCGTACAGCTTCTTCTGCACCATGTCCGGGGTCAGCACCGCGACCAGGTCGGCGTCCTTCACCGCCTCGGCGGGGCTCTTCACCACGAAGCCGTCGGCCTGCGCCTTGGCTTCGGTCGGGCCGCCGGCACGCAGGCCGATGGTGACGTCGAAGCCGGACTCGCGCAGGTTCAGCGCGTGCGCGCGGCCCTGGCTGCCGTAACCGACGATGGCGATCTTGGTGGTGGGCTGGGCGGAACTGGTCATGGGGCGGATGTCCTTGAACGGTGTTGGAGTGAAGGGGGGTCTTGCATTCGCGGTCACTGAAACAAAAAACCCCGCGCCGTTGCCGGTGCGGGGTCTGATCGAATCCTGGCTGCTTGTCGCTTACACGCCGGTTCGTCCCGCACTTGTGGGCGAGGTAATAAGCACGAGTACGAGGAGCGACGCCGCAGCGTCCGCGCGCAGGGCGGCGGGCTGGAGGGTCGACTTCGGGCGGGTGTGGCGCTGCAACATGCAGCGAGATAACCATGGGCTTTGCGCGACTGTCAACTGTGTTGCGGGCGTGCGTGAGCGAATGTGCCGAAAGCCGCGCCAGCGCTGCATGGTTACGCATGAAACGGAGGTGGCGCAGGCGGCGAAAAGCGCCAATTGCGCGGAAATCCGGCCTTTGCCGACGGCGCGCTGTGCACGTGTCCGCGGCGGCGCCGGCCGCACTCGGGTACGGTGGGTGTCCCCTGTTCTTTCGGAGAGCCGCGCATGTCCGTTTCGCTTCCTTCCCTGGCGCGCCTGGCGCTCGCGCTGGCACTGGCGACGTCGGCGCCGGCGCAGGCCGCCGACCGCATCACCGGCCAGCCGTTCGCGACCCGCTCGGAAGTGATCGCCCCGCACGCCATGGCCGCCACCTCGCAGCCGCTGGCCACGCAGATCGCGCTGGAGACCATGCGCGAAGGCGGCTCGGCGGTGGATGCGGCGATCGCCGCCAACGCCGCGCTGGGACTGATGGAGCCGACCGGCAACGGCGTCGGCGGCGACCTGTTCGCCATCGTCTGGGATCCGAAGACGCAAAAGCTCTATGGCTACAACGGCTCGGGCCGCTCGCCGAAGGCGCTGACCCTGGCCGAGTTCCAGCGCCGCGGGCTGAAGGAGATCCCGGCCACCGGCCCGCTGCCGGTGTCGGTGCCCGGCGCGGTCGACGGCTGGTTCGCGCTGCACGAGCGTTTCGGGCGCAGGACGATGGCGCAGAACCTGGCCCCGGCGATCCGCTACGCCCGCGACGGCCATCCGGTGGCCGAGACCATCGCCTACTACTGGGACCGCTCGGTGCCGCGGCTGTCGCAGTACCCCGGCTTCAAGGAGCAGTTCACCATCGATGGCCGCGCCCCGCGCAAGGGCGAGCTGTGGAAGAACCCGAACCTGGCCAACACCTTGCAGCAGATCGCCGACGGCGGCCGCGACGCGTTCTACAAGGGGCCGATCGCGCGCACCATCGACGCCTACTTCAAGGCCAACGGCGGTTTCCTGCGCTACGAGGACCTGGCCAGCCACCATGGCGAATGGGTGGAGCCGGTGTCCACCAACTACCGCGGCTACGATGTGTGGGAACTGCCGCCCAACAGCCAGGGCATCGCCGCGCTGCAGATGCTCAACATCCTGGAAGGCTACGACTTCTCCAAGATCCCGTTCGGCTCGGCCGAGCACGTGCACCTGTTCACCGAGGCGAAGAAGCTGGCCTTCGCCGACCGCGCGCGCTTCTACGCCGACCCGGCGTTCCAGCCGGCGCCGCTGGCGCGGTTGATCTCCAAGGACTACGCCGCGCAGCGGCGTGCGCTGATCTCGATGGATCGCGCGCTCAAGGAAGTGCAACCGGGCACACCGAAGCAACTGGAAGAGGGCGACACCATCTACCTGACCGTCGCCGATGCCGACGGCATGATGGTGTCGCTGATCCAGTCCAACTACCGCGGCATGGGCAGCGGCATGGCGCCGCCCGGGCTGGGCTTCATCCTGCAGGATCGCGGCGAGATGTTCGTGCTGCAGAAGGACCATCCCAACGGCTACGCACCGGGCAAGCGTCCGTTCCAGACCATCATCCCCGCGTTCGTGACCAAGGACGGCAAGCCGTGGCTGAGCTTCGGCGTGATGGGCGGGGCGATGCAGCCGCAGGGCCACGTGCAGATCCTGATGAACCTCATCGATTTCCACATGAACCTGCAGGAGGCCGGCGACGCGCCTCGGATCCAGCACGACGGCTCCACCGAACCGACCGGGCAGGCCACGGCGATGCGCGACGGCGGCGAGCTGAACCTGGAGACCGGCTTTGCCTATGACACCATCCGCGACCTGATGCGCAAGGGTCACCGGGTGATCTTCGCCGACGGTCCCTACGGCGGCTACCAGGCGATCGCCCGCGACCCGGACAGCGGCGTGTACTACGGCGCCTCGGAAAGCCGCAAGGACGGGCAGGCCGCCGGCTACTGAAGCCGACCGCGCGCGGCGGGGTTCATGCCTGTTCGCGGGGCGGCGCCGGGTCGGTGCCGTCGCGCTGCGCCTGCGCGGCCTGTTCGCGCGCGATCCAGGCCTCGATCATGTGCCGCGCGCGCTGCGCCTTGCGGCGTTCGCGGTTGGACTCGGCATCGAGCACGCGGTACAGCGACACGATCACCAACACCATCAGCAGGGCGAACGGCAATGCCGCGATGGTGATCATGCCCTGCAGCGCATCCAGGCCGCCGGCCAGCAACAGCACCGCGGCGATCAGCGCCACCGCCACGCCCCACACCAGCTTGCGCGCCAGCGGCGGGTCGCCGGCCTCGTCGGTGGACATGCTGGCCAGCACCAGCACCGCCGAGTCGGCGGAGCTGACGAAGAAGATCATCAGCAGCAACAGCGCCGCGCTCGACAGCAGCAGCGAGCCGGGCAGGCTGTCGAACAGCGTGAACAACACCGTCTCGTAGCCGTTGTGCAGCGCCTGCAGCATGTCGACGTGACCGAACAACTGCGACCACAGCGCGGTGCCGCCGAACACCGAGAACCACAGGAAGCCGAGCAGGGTCGGTGCCAGCACCACGCCGACGACGAATTCGCGCACGCTGCGGCCGCGCGAGACGCGGGCGATGAATGCGCCGACGAACGGCGCCCAGGCGATCCACCACGCCCAGTAGAAGATGGTCCAGTCCGCCACCCAGCGGCTGCCGGAGAACGGCGACATGCGCAGGCTCATCGTCACCAGCTGGTTGAGGTAGGCGCCCAGCGTGGTGGTGAAGGTGTCGAAGATGAAGCCGGTGGGGCCGAGCACCAGCACCGCGGCCAGCAGCAGCGCCGCCAGGGCCAGGTTGAAGTTGGACAGCCACTTGATGCCGCGCTCCACGCCACTGCTGGTCGAGGCCATGTACAGCACGAAGGCCACCGCGATCACCGCCATCTGCACCGGGATGCCGGCGTGCACGCCGAACACGCGTTGCAGGCCGGCGGCGATCTGGATGGTGCCGAAGCCCAGCGTGGTCGCCACGCCGACCGCGGTGGCGACCACGGCGGCGATGTTCACGCTCTGTCCGATCCAGCCGCGGTGGTGGCGGCCGATCACCGGCTGCAGCATGTCGCTGACCAGGCCGCGGCCGTTGCGGTTGTACTGGAACCAGGCCATCGCCAGGCCGATCAGGCCGTAGATCGCCCAGGGATGCAGGCCCCAGTGGAAGAACGCATAGCGCATCGATGCGCGCGCGGCCTCCATGCTCTGCGGCGCCAGGCCCTCGGGCGGCGCAAGGAAATGCGAGATCGGTTCGGCCGCGCCCCAAAACACCAGGCCGATGCCCATGCCCGCGGCGAACAGCATCGACAGCCAGCTGCCGCGCGAGAAATCCGGTTCGGCGTCTTCGCCGCCGATGCGCAAGTTGCCGAAGCGGCCGAAGGCCAGGTACAGCAGGAAGCTCAAGGTCAGGAACACGATCAGCAGGTACATCCAGCCGGCGCCACGGACCACCTCCACCAGTGCCGCCTGCACCAGCGCATTGAACGGCCCGGGCGCGATGCCGGCGATCAGGACCAGCAGCGCCACCAGGGCGATGGAAATGCGGAACACCATGGGGATGCGTCTCCAGTCGTGGACGGTGGGTGCGCCGGCTTCGCGCAAGCGGGCGGGGAGGCGGGGACCGCGCGTCGCGTCGCAGCGAATCGGGGTGCCGGCGTCCTGCCGGATCGCATCCCGCCGAGCCCTGCGCGACCGCCGTCGTGGCGTGATGGATCCCGATCCTCGCGAGGACGGCGTCATGACCGCGTCGTTGTCGCGTCTGCCGGTCACGCGGCGGCGCATGATGAGGATCCCGGGTTGCGGCGGCCGTGGCTGCGGGAGCAGGGCGGGAGCCGATACCATGGGCGCAGCACCGAGGGAGACGACGATGGCCTTGTTCTCACGCAGTCCGGAAGTCGATGCCGCACCCGCTGCCGGCTTGCCGGACGCCCCGATCGCGCTGCTGCGGCTGGAACCGGACGGCCGCATCAGCGCCGCCAACCGCGCGGCCCTCGACCTGCTGGGAGTGACCGCGCAGACCTTGCTCGGCGCCACCAGCGAGGCGATCTGGGGCCTGCCGCTGACCGCCCTGGTCGACGCCGAAGGCAGTTGGCTGGCGCCGGGAGCCGATCCCACGCGCCGCGTGCGCTACCAGCGCGATCGCGATCGCGGCGGCCAGGGCTGGCTGCTGTCGCTGCCGCATCCGGAAACCGCGGCGCTGCTGCGCGATGTCGCCCTGCTCGGCGCCGGCCAGGCGCAGGGCGCGATCAGCCCGGCGCTGCAGGCGCTGGCGCAACGGATCCACGAGGGCGCGGCCGCGCAGGCGCTGCTGGACCGGGTCGGCGAGCGGCTGACCGGCTGCGATCTGGATCTGGGGCTGCAGACGCCGCTGTCGGCGCAGGAGACCGAGGCAATGCCGGGGCGGCGCCTGTCGGCCGGCTTCGGCAATCTGGCCGAGGCGATCCGCCAGGCGGTGGCGCTGTCGCTGCAGATCGCCGCCGACGTGCCGCACGTGGTCGCCGAGAACGACGAACTGGCGCGGCAATCGCAGACTCAACTGGATGCCTTGCAGACGGTGCTGGCCACCACCCGGCAACTGCTGCAGGGGTTGCACGAGATGGATCGCGACCTGCGCGCGGTGATCGCAGTGGCGGCCAGCGCCGACGACAGCGCACGCCAGGGCGTGGAGGCGGCGCGCACCCTGGGCCAGGCGATGCAGGAGGTGGCGCGGCGTTCGGCGCGCGCCAACCAGGTCATCGAAGTGATCGATTCGGTCGCGTTCCAGACCAACATCCTCTCGATCAACGCCAACATCGAGGCGGTGCACGCCGGCCCGGCCGGGCGCGGCTTCGCGGTGGTCGCCACCGAGATCCGGCAACTGGCCGAACGTGCCGCCACCGCGGCGCGCGACGTGCGCGGCATCATCGGCGAGACCGGTGCGGCCCTGCAGGACAGCGCGGCCTCGGCGCAGCGCACCGAACAGGTGCTGGGCGGCATCGGCGAACTGCTCGGTCGCGCCAGCGCGGCGATGGACGCGGTGGCCGGCCGCATCGCCACCCAGAGCGGGGAGATCGGCGGCATCGACCGGGCCGTCGAGCACGTGGTCGGACTCAGCCGCAGCAACCTGGAGCACGCCGCGCGCGTAGTGCAGCGCAGCGCCGACCTGGCGGCCGGCAGCGAGACCCTGCATGACTGCGTGAACCTGTTCCGCTTGCCGGCCGATCCGATGCGGCAGCCTCGGCATGCGCGGGTGCGCGATCTGGCCAGGGCCGCCGCCGTCGGGATCGGCCAGGCGTTCGAGGCCGCGCTGGCACGTGGGCGCATCGCCGAGGATGCGCTGTTCGCCACCGACTATGTCCCGATCCCGGGTGTCGACCCGCCCAAGTACCGCACCGCCTTCGATGCGCTGTGCGACGAACTGCTGCCGCCGCTGCAGGAGCCGCTGCTGGCCGCGCATCCGTGGATCGTGTTCGCGATCTGCGCGAACGTCGACGGCTACGTGCCGACCCATAACCTGCGCTTCAGCCAGCCGCTCAGCGGCGATCGCGCGCGCGATCTGGTCGGCAACCGCACCAAGCGCATCTTCAGCGACCGGGTCGGCCGCAACGTCGGCCGCCACACCGAGCCCTATCTGCTGCAGGTCTACCGGCGCGATACCGGGCAGATCCTGTTCGACCTGTCGGTCCCGGTGCAGGTGCGCGGGCGCCACTGGGGCGGGCTGCGCGTGGCCTACGTACTCGAGTGAGCGCGCGAGGCGCGCGGTACGCGGGCAAAAAAGCCGCCGGCAGCGCCGACGGTGATGAGAGAGAGCCCTGATGCTTGTGCGAGCAGGCTAGGCCGGCCACGTGGCCGCGGTTTGTCGCCGGCGGCGTGGCGCGTGGCGGTGCTGACACATGCGCATGGCGGCTGTGCCGGCGTTCAGGCGCGCCGGTTGGCGGCCAGCGGCGGAAACGGGTCTAATAGCCGCAGAAGCGGGGGTACCGCCGGCGCAGGCCGCGGTTGAGACAGTCCCTTCGAACCTGATCCGGTTGATACCGGCGTAGGGAAGCTTCGCAAGTCCGCCGCGGGCGCCTGTGCGCACGTGGCGGGCCCGCGCCGCCGCTTCGTCCGAGATGCGAGTCCGCTCGCACCCGTCCCGCCTCCGCCGCGGGTCACTTGAACCAGGACGAACGCCGATGAACGCCGTACCCAATCCGCTGCAGCAGCAGACCGATACCTTGTCCGCGGCGGTGACCCGCCCAATCCCCGGCTCGCGCAAGATCTTCGTGCAGGGCTCCCGCGCCGACCTGCAGGTGCCGATGCGCGAGATCGCGCTGACCCGCACGCCCACCGTGTTCGGCGGCGAGGAGAACGCCCCGGTCACCGTCTACGACACCTCCGGGCCCTATACCGATCCGCAGGCACGGATCGATCTCGGCGCCGGCCTGGCGCCGTTGCGCGCCGCCTGGATCGCTGAGCGCGGCGACAGCGTCGCGCTGGCCGGGCTGAGTTCGCAGTTCGGTCGCGCGCGCGAGGACGATGCGCGCCTGCAGGCGGTGCGCTTCCCAGCGCGGCGCCTGCCGCGGCGCGCCCGCGATGGCGCCAACGTCACCCAGATGCACTACGCGCGGCGCGGCATCGTCACCCCGGAGATGGAGTTCGTGGCGATCCGCGAGAACCAGCGCCTGCAGGACCTACACGATGCGCAACTGCGCGTGCAGCACCCCGGCGAGGGATTCGGCGCCGCCATCCCGCAGCAGATCACGCCCGAGTTCGTGCGCGCGGAAATCGCCCGCGGCCGCGCCATCCTGCCGTGCAACATCAACCACCCGGAAAGCGAGCCGATGATCATCGGCCGCAACTTCCTGACCAAGATCAACGCCAACATCGGCAACAGCGCGGTCAGTTCCGGCATCGCCGAGGAAGTGGAGAAGCTGGTGTGGGCGATCCGCTGGGGCGGGGACACGGTGATGGACCTGTCCACCGGCAAGCACATCCACGAGACCCGCGAATGGATCGTGCGCAATTCGCCGGTGCCGATCGGCACCGTGCCGATCTACCAGGCGCTGGAGAAAGTGGATGGCCGCGCCGAGGAACTGACCTGGGAGATCTTCCGCGACACCCTGATCGAGCAGGCCGAGCAGGGCGTGGACTACTTCACCATCCATGCCGGGGTGCTGCTGCGCTACGTGCCGCTGACTGCAAAACGCGTCACCGGCATCGTCTCGCGCGGCGGCTCGATCCTGGCCAAGTGGTGCCTGGCGCACCATCGCGAGAACTTCCTCTATACCCACTTCGAGGACATCTGCGAGATCATGAAGGCCTACGACGTGGCCTTCTCGCTGGGCGACGGCTTGCGCCCCGGCTGCATCGCCGATGCCAACGATGCTGCGCAGTTCGGCGAACTGGAGACGCTGGGCGAGTTGACCAGGATCGCCTGGAAGCACGACGTGCAGACCATGATCGAAGGCCCCGGCCACGTGCCGATGCAGTTGATCAAGGAGAACATGGACAAGCAGTTGCGCGAATGCGGCGAGGCGCCGTTCTACACGCTGGGACCGCTGACCACCGACATCGCGCCTGGCTACGACCACATCACCTCGGCGATCGGCGCGGCGATGATCGGCTGGTTCGGCACCGCGATGCTGTGCTATGTCACGCCCAAGGAGCATCTGGGCCTGCCCAACCGCGCCGACGTGCGCGACGGCATCATGGCCTACAAGATCGCCGCGCACGCCGCGGACCTGGCCAAGGGCCATCCCGGCGCGCAGGTGCGCGACAACGCCTTGTCCAAGGCGCGCTTCGAGTTCCGTTGGGACGATCAGTTCCATCTCGGCCTGGATCCGGAGAAGGCACGCGAGTTCCACGACGAGACCCTGCCCAAGGACGCGCACAAGCTGGCGCACTTCTGTTCCATGTGCGGGCCGCATTTCTGTTCGATGAAGATCACCCAGGACGTGCGCGACTACGCCGCCGAACGCGGCGTCGACGCCGAGGCGGCCTTGCACGCCGGCATGGCGGAGAAGTCGGCGCAGTTCCTGGCGGCTGGCGCGCAGGTGTACCGCGCCGAGTGACTCACAGCGGTCGGCGGCGCGGTCCGCCGACCGCTGACGTGGCCCGGTGGCCCCGTGCGCCTGTGCACCGCCACGCCTGGAGTGCTCACGTGCACGACAGGTGCGGCGTGCGTCCGAGGTCATGACCACGGCGCCTTGCGGGCGCACATTTATGATGCGCGCTGGGTCGCCACAGGGAATGTCTCATGCTGCGCTACGCGTTCGCGCTGCGTCGCCATCCGTCCGCACTGTTGCTTGCTGTGCAACTGCTGGGCGTGCTGCTGTATCCGTGGATGGAGGACACCGCGGCCGGACGCGCGCTGTTCGGCGCGTTCGGCATCGTGGTGCTGGCGCTGGCGTTATGGGTGGTCAACCGCGGGCCGTCGGCGCTGTGGATCGCCTGCTGCCTGGCGCTGCCGTCGGTGGCGCTGTCGATCGCCGCGGCCCTGCTCGGCAACCCGGCGATGACCGCCTGGGCGCAGTTGCTGGAAAGCCTGCTGTACTTTTATACGGCCGGCAGCCTGATCGCCTACATGCTGCAGGACCACGTGGTGACCCGCGACGAGCTTTATGCCGCCGGCGCCACCTTCACCCTGCTGGCCTGGGCGTTCGCGTTCGTCTTCGCGGTGTGCCAGCAATGGTGGCCGGGCAGCTTCACGGCGGCCGTGGACGCGGCCTCGCCGCGGACCTGGATGGAATTGCTGTATCTGAGCTTCAGCGTGCTGTCGGGCGTGGGCTTGAGCGACGTGGTGCCGGTGCAGCCGTTCGCGCGGGCACTGGTGATGATCGAACAGTTCGCCGGGGTGATGTATATCGCGCTGGTGGTGTCGCGGCTGATTGGGCTCAGCGTCACGCGTCACATGAAAGCGTGAACGCGGCGTAAAAAAAGCGCGCCCAGGGGCGCGCAGTCATGGAGCGATTATGTGAATTGCGTCGGCGGAGAGAGAGCCTGAATGCGTCGTCGCGGTGGCAACGGCGACGACTAGAGTAGAATCCGACGACAGGTCGCGCTTGACGGTATCCGCCGCCTCGTTTTGCCGAGTTTGCTCGTTGGCCTCCACTGCGGGCCACCCGTGGCTGCGTCGCCGCCGCATCTGCGACACTTCCATCACGGCGTTTTCTTTGTTGTCCAACATGGTTTCCTCATCGTTCGCCACCCCGACGCTTCCGCAACGGATGCAGGTCGGCGATTGCCTGGTGCTGCTGTCCTTGCGGGAAGTGCATGCGCCACGCGCGCGCCGACCGCAACGGCTCACGCCCAAGGCGATGAGCGTGCTGCGGGTGTTGCTGGCGCAACCGGGCCAGGTGGTGGAGCGCGAGGCGTTGTTGGCGCAGGTCTGGCCGGACACGCAGCCGACCAACGATGTGGTGACCCAGGCCATCACCCAGTTGCGCAAGGCCTTCGCCGCAGGCGAGCGCGGCGAGGCGCCGGTGTACATCGAGACCCTGGCCAAGAGCGGCTACCGCCTGGTGGCACCGGTGCAGGCCTTGCCTGATGTCGAGGCCGAGGTCGAGACGGAGGTGGTGGCGGCCTCGACGACGGACGCGGACGACGCCGCGGCGACGGCCGCCGCCAGCGTGCCGGCGGCGCCTGCCGCCGTGGCTCGCCGCCGCCGCCGGTGCGGCCGTCATGCTGGTTCTGGCGCTGGCCTGCTGGTGGTGGTTCGCCCGCGAGCCCGTGCCTGCCGACAGCGCCGAACAGGAGCGGGTGCTGGGCAGCCCCAAGCGGCCCTATCGGTTGATCACCGCCACCTCCGGATTCAAGCTGGAGCCGGCGCTGTCGCCGGATGGCGCGCAGGTGGCCTATGCCGCGCGCGCCATCGGCAGCGACGGCACGCAGTTGCTGGTGCAGCCGACCAGCGGCGGCGCCGGCAGTACCACGCCGCGCTCGCTGGGCGTCCCGGCGCGCGGCGAGTCCGACCGGCTGCCGGCCTGGTCGCCCGACGGCACGCGCATCGCCTTCGCCCGCCTCGGCGCGGAGCGGCAGTGCCGGGTCATGCTGGTGCAGGCCGACGGGCGCACGCCCGCGCGCGAGGTCTCGCGCTGCGACGACAGCGAATTGCTCAGCTTCGACTGGACCCCGGACGGCCATGGGCTGGTGTTCGGCAGCATGCACGGGCGCTCGGCCGTGCGTGGCATCCGCGTGCTGGATCTGGGCAGCGGCCGCTGGACGGCATTGGATTATCCGGTCGCCGCTGGCGATTTCGATTACGCGCCGCGCTACTCGCCGGACGGCAAGTGGATCGCCTTCGTGCGCAATCCGCAGATGGGCGGGCTGTGGCGGATGCCGGCCGCAGGCGGCACCGCCGAGCCGCTGACCCATGAATTCGCCGAGATCCGCGGCTGGGACTGGGCGCGCGACGGGCGCGGCATCGTGTTCGGGCGCCGCGTCGATGGCGAGACCCGGCTGTACCGGCTGGACACCCAGACCCGGCGCCTGCGCGACCTGGGCCTGAGCGATGCGCAGGCGCCGCGCCTGGCGCGCGACGGTGGCAGCCTGGCGTTCGTGCACCGGCGCCCGCAGTTCGCCGTGTACCGCATCCCGGCCGGCGCGGCGGATGTGCCACGCGAGCGCCAGCGGCTGTTCGCCTCCACCGGCCGCGACGGGCAGCCGAGCATTGCGCCGGACGGACGCCAACTCGCCTTCACCTCTGATCGCGACGGCAGCTATTCGCTGTGGTGGGGCGACGTGACCCAGCCGGCCTCGCTGCGGCTGATCGAGGGCGTGCGCCCGGAAACCCGGCAGCCCCTGTCTTGGTCGGACGACAGCCAGGCGCTCCTGGTCAGCGGCCGCGATGCGCACGGCGCGTCGGCGATCTACGAGGTACGGCCGCAGTCCGGCAGCGTGGCGGCCCTGCCGGTGCCGGCCGGCGAGCCGCTGCAGGCGCTGTACACCGCCGATCCCGGGCAATTGCTGGTGCTGCTGGGCGAGAGCGGGCGCACCCGCCTGCAGCTGTACGACCGGCGCGCCGTGCCGTGGCGACCCTTGGCGAGTTTGCCGGACGTGTCCCAGGTCCGCACCGATCCCGCCACCGGGCAGATCCTGTTCACCCGGCTCGCACGCAGCGGCCTGTGGCGCGCCGACGCCAGCCTGGACTTGGACAGCGTGCGTGCCGTGGACGACACCCTGCCATCGCTGTGGCGCTACCGCAGCTGGGCGCTGGGCCCCGATGGCGCGGTACATTACCTGTTCCAGACCGGCGAATGCGCCAGCCGCCTGGCGCGGATCGGCGGCGGTCTCGGCGCCAGCGTGTGCCTGGACCGCGACCATTTCAGCGCGGTCAACGGGTTCAGCATCGACCCGCGCAGTGGCGACGCCTATGTGTCGCTGGCGATCGAAGACGGCAGCGAGATCGGCTTCATCCGGATGCACGAGCAACCGGAATGGTTCTCGACCATTTCGCACAACTGGTTGATCCACAAGGACATATAGGTTTCGTAAGTTGTTCGTAAGGGCGTCGTGGCGATTTCGGACAAATATCGCCAGGCCTTCCTGACCTCTCGCCACATTCGGCAAAGACTGCGCACCGGTTTACGTCAAACAGGTGCTCGGATGCGGCAATCTTTCCTGGTCGATCATGGACAACAGCTGGTACTGGACGCGGACGATGCGCCGACCGGTCCCGCCTGCCTGGGCGCAGCCCGACTGGCCAGCGTGCAGGCGTCGGCGAACGCCTTCACGGTCTGGCTGCAGTTGCGCGGCAGCGCCTGGATCGAGGCCAAGGAGGGGCGTTTCGCCTTGCGCCGCGGTCAGTGGCTGGCCTTCGAACGCGATTCGCGTCCCCTGCTGCAGACCGACCGCGACGGCCTGTGCATCGGCCTGAGTCTGGACGGTGAGGCGCTGAAGGCCTTGGGGCGCATGGCCGACGAGACCCTGTATGCCGGGCGCGGCGAGCTGTCGTTGCGCGAGACGCGCACCGCGCTGCGCTTGTGGCGGCAGGCGGCGGCGAGACCGGGCGACGCCTTGGCGATGCGGCCGGTGCTGCTGCATCTGGCGTCCATGCAGGGCGAGTTGTCGCGCCGCGTGCAGCGCTGTCCCGGGCGCTCGCGGATGCGCAAGCGCCAGGTGTTCGGGCGCATGCAGCGCGCGCGGCTGTATCTGGACGGCCATCGCGACCGCGTGGTGCGGATCAGCGAACTGGCCGAACTGACCAACTTCTCCGGTTGGTACCTGTCCAAGACGTTCCAGAGCCTGTACGAGGAAAGCCCGCAGGCGCTGTCGGCGCGCCTGCGCCTGGAGCGTGCGGCGGATCTGCTGCGCGAGACCACGATGATGATCGGCGAGGTGGCCGCGGCCAGCGGGTTCGACAACTGCTGCAGCTTCGCGCGGGCGTTCCGTGCGCGTTTCGGGGTCTCCGCCTCGCAATATCGGCATGGCACTACCGTGCCGCCAGAATCGGCAAAGTCTGCGAGCGGCAGCGGCAAAGCAGCCGCGCTCACCGGAACGTAACGTGCCGAGGGCGTCTTAACACGCCCCTAACGTTACCCTGGAGAGATTGATGAACCTTCGCACTCCCGCAGTGCGGCTGGGCTTGCTGCCCGCCAGCATCGCGATCGCGTTGACGCCGGCGATTGCCGGCGCGCAAGAAGCCGCCGCCTCGTCCACCACCACGCTGGACCGGATCGAAATCACCGGTTCGCGCATCCGTAGCGCCGACGTCGAAACCCAGCAGCCGATCCTGACCCTGGACCGCCAGGCGCTGGAGCGCCAGGGCTACACCTCGGTCGCCGACGTGCTGCAGAACCTGACCTCGGCCGGTTCCCCGGCGATCTCGCGCGCCGACGCGCTGGCCTCCGGCGAAAACGTCGGCGGCTACTACGTCGACCTGCGCAACCTCGGCGCCGAGCGCACCCTGGTGCTGCTGAACGGCAAGCGCCTGGGCGCCACCACCTCGGGCCTGCAGGACCTCAGCCAGGTGCCGATGGCGGCGATCGAGCGCATCGAAGTGCTGAAGGACGGCGCCTCGTCGATCTACGGCTCCGACGCCATCGCCGGCGTGGTCAACATCATCACCCGCAAGCGCTTCGACGGCGCCGAGGCCTCGGCCGAGTTCGGCCAGTTCGGCGAAGGCGACGGCAAGACCTCGCAGTACTCCTTCACCATCGGGACCCAGGGCGAGCGCGGTGGCGTGGCGCTGACCGCCGAGTACTCCAAGCAGGATCCGGTGTTCGCCAAGAACCGTTGGTTCAGCCGTGACGGCAGCCGTGGCCCGAACTCCACGCCGAGCAGCTGGAGCCCGATCAGCCAGAACGGCAGCTGGTGCAACCCGCTGACCGTCGATTGCTCGGATCCGGACGTGGCGGTGTGGCAGACCCTGAACCCGGGCGGCAACCCGAACAACCCGGCCGACTACCACCCGCTGACGGCGGCCGAGCGCGCCAACTCCAACCAGCAGATGATGGTGCAGACCGGCGTCGAGCGTAAGTCGGTGTTCGCCAACGCGAACTACGACCTGACCGACTCCATCGTCTTCAACGCCGACGTGCTCTACAACGAGCGCACCACCGATCAGCAGATCGCCGGCTACCCGTACCAGTCCGCCGCGTTCGGCACCCCGCTGGCCGGCGACAGCGCGTTCAACCCGATCGGCCAGGACATCGACTTCCGCCGCCGCCTGTGGGAAGTGCCGCGCACCACCGAGAGCAAGCTGAAGACCACGCGCTTCGCGCCGACCATCAGCGGCTCCTTCGAGTTCGCCGACAAGAGCTGGGACTGGGACGTCGGTGCGCTGTGGAACCGCAACGAGAGCACCAAGACCGGTCACGGCGACATGAGCCTGATCGCGGCGCGCCAGGCGCTGGGTTCGTCCTTCATCAACGCCAACGGCGTCGCCCAGTGCGGCACCGCCGCCGCGCCGGTGTCGCTGAGCGCCTGCCGTCCGTGGAACCCGCTGCTGCCGTACGGCGTGGCCGGCCCGGGCTCGCTGGCCGATGCGGACACGCAGGCCTTCCTGTTCCCGTACTTCACCGACACCGGCCTGACCAAGACCACCAGCTACACCGCCAACCTGAGCGGCACGCTGGCGACCCTGCCGGCGGGCGACCTCGGCATCGCGGTCGGCTACGAGCACCGCAAGGAAGAAGGCCGTTTCTCGCCGGACGCCTTCGCGCAGTCGGGTGAGAGCACCGGCCTGGGCGCCAAGACCACCGCCGGCAACTACGATCTGGACGAGTTCTACCTCGAGTTGAACGTGCCGATCCTGGCCGACATGGCGTTCGCCAAGCAGCTGACCCTGAACCTGGCCAGCCGCTACTCCGACTACAGCAACTTCGGCGACACGGTGAACTCCAAGTTCGGCTTCACCTGGAAGCCGATCGACGAGCTGCTGGTCCGCGGCACCTACGCCGAGGGCTTCCGCGCCCCGACCATCAGCGATCTGTACGGCGGCCTGAGCAGCAGCTTCGAGTCCTACGTCGATCCGTGCGGCGTGGGCGCGCCGAACAGCGTCAACGGCAATGCGGCGTGTTCCGCGGCCGGCGTGCCGGTCGGCTACACCCAGCTGGGCCAGGGCTACGTGCCGTGCACCACCTATCCGTGCCAGACCCCGGACGAGTTCATCAGCGGCTCCAACCCGAACCTGAAGCCGGAAACCTCCACCAGCAAGACCGCCGGTCTGGTGTGGAGCCCGCGCTGGGTGCAGGGCCTGGACATCTCGCTGGATTGGTACCGCTACGAGATCAAGGACATGATCATCGCCGATAGCGTGGACCGCATCCTGCGCGACTGCTACGTGCTGGGCAATGCCGAGCGCTGCGCCGGCGTGACCCGCGCCGCCGACGGCCACATCTCGGCGATGACCTACGGCGTGGCCAACCTCGGCCAGATGGAGACCGAAGGCTACGATCTGGGCATCCGCTACCGTCTGCCGGAAATGGCGTTCGGCAAGATCATGATCGACTGGCAGACCAGCTACGTCAGCAAGTACGACGAAGCCGGCCAGAACGCCGCGGGCGACAACATCACGATCGGCCGCGTCGGCGAGCCGGGCATCTTCCGCGTGCGTTCCAACCTGGGCGTGAACTGGACGATGGGCGACTTCGGTGTGAACTACACCCTGCGCTACTACTCCGGCATGAAGGAAAGCTGCATCTCGCTGGCCACGGACTACTGCGATGCGCCGGACCACTTCGCCAACGGCGAATCCGATCCGCTGCGTCACACCGGCTCCAACACCTTCCACGACCTGCAGGTCAACTGGAAGGCGCCGTGGGACGCGACGATCGCCATCGGTGCGAACAACGTGTTCGACCACCGCGGTCCGCTGATGTACTCGGCCCCGGACAGCAGCTTCGCCTACTACGGCGGCTTCGACATCGGTCGCTACGTGTACATGAAGTACACCCAGCGCTTCTGATCGAGCTGTTGGCGTGACACGAAGACGGGCCGCAAGGCCCGTCTTTTTTTTGTGTCTGCGCGGCGTCTGTGAGGTGGCACGCTGGGCGGCAGGCAGGCGGTTGGCGAACCGTGGCGCGGCGTATGGCCGGCGCATCCTGGCGTGCGCGTCGCTGCTATGGCCCGGGGACTGCTGGCGATGGAGGCGCTTGGCTTGGCAGCGCGTGCCGACGATCACGGCATCAGGGCCGCTGCAAGCACCGGCTGTCGCTGTCGTAGGAGCGGCTTCAGCCCCCACGGGCTTTACCGGGAACGCCCGCGTCGCGGTTGAAGCCGCTCCTACGGACACGTCCTTAGTTTATTAGAGGCGCCCTGAAGCCGCTCCTGCGGCAGCGCGCTTCGCGTCGTCGCGGGATGCTCTGAACCCGCCCCTTTCGCGGCCGCTACGCGCTCGCGGGGGCGGCTCCTGCCGCGACTCGCGATGGTGCCGTCGTCGCGCCGCTGCAGGGGCGCGCGGCGGACCGTCTTGCGGATTGGCCCATTGGCGGGCCGCGATGCCGGCGAGATACGCCGAAAACAGCGGACCAACGGCAGCGAGGACGCCGGCGAGGTGCACAAGCGCCATTCGGCGCGCACGGCGGCAAGCCGCGCGCACCACGTTCGGGCTCAGGCCGACGTCAGCCCCATCAGGTTCTCGGCCTGCTCGCGCCAGGTCGGCAACTTGCCGAGCATGCCGGTCTTGGCCAGGTATTCCTCGTCGACTTCCGAACCGCTGGCCAGCGCCATCGCCACGTGCACCGCGCCGGTGACCCAGAAGCTGCGGGTGCTGGAACGCTGCGGCTGGCGATGGAAGGCCACCGCCTCGATGATCGGCATCGGCAGGCCCCACAGGCCGAGCAGGTAGGCACCGGCCTCGGCATGGCCCGGCCGGGTGTCGTCGTCACCGGTGGGCGGCTCGCGCTCGTCGCGCACGCCCGGCAACAGCAGGCCGATGTCGGCCAGCAGTGCCGCGGTCGACCCCAGCTCGACGCTGGAGGTCGGCAGCATCTTCGCGGCCAGCTTGGACGCCAGCAGCGAGCGCTGCTGCAGCGCGTTGCGCTCGGCGTTGGACAGCGCCTGCACCGAGAACACTTCGCTGGCCAGGACCAGGTCGCGCAGGGTGGCGGTGCCCAGGCGGGTCACGGCGGTGCGCAGGTCGGAAATGGTGCGGCCGTTGGAGAAGAACGCCGAATTGCACAGCTGCAGCACCTTGGCCGCGATCGCCGGGTCGGCCGAGACCAGCTTGGCCAGGTCGGCGGCGTTGCTGCCTTCGTCCTGCTCCAGCGCGTGCATCAGGCTCAGGTACAGATGCGGCGGCGAGGGCAGCTTCTCGATGCGGCCGATGCTGGAACGCAGGCGCGGGTTGCCCAGCAGTTCCTGCAGCTCCTCCAGGCTGGTGACCGCCTCCAGCAGCATCTCCGGCGACAGCGGCAGCGGCAGGAACCGGTGCGCCACGCCGATGATCCGCGCCGGCGGCGCACGGTTGCTTTGCTCGGCCTCGATCAAGGCGATGCGGATGGTTTCCGGGCTCAGCGTGCGGATCTGGCCGAGCAGGGTGGCGGTGGTCAGGTCCGGCAGCGTCGGCGCGGCGATCACCGCATCCAGGCGCACGGTGGCCGCCGCGGCGATGGCGGCATTGCCGTCGGCGACGCTCTGGACCTGCCAGTCCTCGCCAAGATCGCGAATGTATTCAGTGACTTCGGACGGAAGGCTGGCTTCGTCGCCGACGAACAGGATGCGCAAGAGACTGTCCCCCAAGAAGAGCCGGGTCGCGGACGGACCGGGCTCGGTGATGCCATGGCGCAATGTACCGCAAACCCCGATGGGCGGCGCCCCGGCAACGGCAAAACGTGAAACAGGTCGGCCACGGCGGGGCAGGGCCCCGCCACGGCGAGCGGCTCAGGCGCCGGCTTCGAAACGGGTCACGGACTCGCGCAGGATGCGCTTGGCCTCTTCGGCGTTGCCCCAGCCGTCGAGCTTGACCCACTTGCCCTTCTCCAGGTCCTTGTAGTGCTCGAAGAAGTGGCCGATGCGCTCCATCCAGTGGCCGGACACCTGGGTGATGTCCTCGATGTGCGCATAGCCCTGGAACACCTTGGCCACCGGCACCGCCAGGATCTTCTCGTCGCTGCCGGCCTCGTCGCTCATCTTCAGCACGCCGACCGGGCGGCAGCGCACCACGCAGCCGGGCACCAGCGGCAGCGGCAGCACCACCAGCACGTCGGCCGGGTCGCCGTCGCCGCACAGGGTGTTGGGCACGTAGCCGTAGTTGCAGGGATAGCGCATCGGGGTGGAGAGGATGCGGTCGACGAAGATGGCGCCGCTGGCCTTGTCCACTTCGTACTTGACCGGTTCGGAATCCTTGGGGATTTCGATGACGACGTTGATTTCTTCCGGCAGGTTCTTGCCGGAGGTGACCAGTTCCAGACCCATGCGCTAGCTCCAGTGGAGTGGCTTCTAAAGAGGCAGGCATTCTAGTCGGTTGGCTGTTGCAATGCAGCGCACGCCCGTTCGGAGGATTCCTACAGCGGTTTCGGACTCCATACCGGCCCGCATGGGGCGCAGTCCGATGGTGCCGGTACCGGGCGGCGGCGATCCTGTGGCCACTGTCCCCCACCACGGAGCAAGACGATGAATGGAATCCGGCGATCGATGTGGCCGCTGCTGGCGGTGCTGGTCCTGGCCTGCGGCGCTGCGCAGGCACGGCAGGCGCAACCGACCTACGTGGATGCGATGGACTACCCGGCACCCGGCGAGGGCTGGGAGGCGTTCGCCGACCTGGAGCAACGGCTGGCGCACGACTTCGACCAGCTGTGCGGCGACACCTTCTGCGAGGGCGACTACAGCGACTACCGGCCGCTGCGCTATCGCTGCTCGGTGCGCCAGCGCGACGGGGTGATCGGCGAGTGCATCTGGAGCTTCGGCGCCAGCGAGGCCAGCATCGATCCGGACAGCGGCCGGGTGGTGGTCGATGCGCGGCTGTGGCATTGCCGCACGCCACTGCAACCGCAGACCCGGCTGCACGCGCTGTACACGGCGCTGTCGGGCGAGCGGCCGCTGTTCGCGCCGCTGCCGCGCAGCGAGCGCAGCATCAACGACGGCCTGATCGACTGCCTGTAGCCAAGCGCGTCCTGCGCAGCGGGCGTCGGCATGTCGCCGGCGCCCGCTGCCCTTGCGGCTACAGCAGCGGCACCAGCAGCAGCGCCACGATGTTGATGATCTTGATCAGCGGATTGATCGCCGGCCCGGCCGTGTCCTTGTACGGGTCGCCGACGGTGTCGCCGGTCACTGCGGCCTTGTGCGCCTCGCTGCCCTTGCCACCGAAATGGCCGTCCTCGATGTACTTCTTGGCGTTGTCCCAGGCGCCGCCGCCGGTGGTCATGGAGATCGCCACGAACAGGCCGGTGACGATGGTGCCGATCAGCAGGCCGCCGAGCGCGCGCGGGCCCAGCAACAGGCCGACCACGATCGGCACCGCCACCGGCAGCAGCGACGGTACGATCATTTCGCGGATCGCCGAGCGGGTCAGCATGTCCACCGCGCGGTCGTACTGCGGCTTGCCGGTGCCCTGCATGATTCCGGGGATCTCGCGGAACTGCCGCCGGACTTCCTCCACCACTGCGCCGGCGGCACGGCCCACCGCTTCCATCGCCATCGCGCCGAACAGGTAGGGGATCAGGCCGCCGATCAGCAGGCCGATGATCACCGTGTGGTCGGACAGGTCGAAGGCGAAGGTGTCGGTGGGGTGCGCGGCGCGCAGGTTGTGGGTGTAGTCGGCGAACAGCACCAGCGCCGCCAGCGCCGCCGAGCCGATCGCATAGCCCTTGGTCACGGCCTTGGTGGTATTGCCGACCGCGTCCAGCGGATCGGTGACCGCGCGCACCTCCGGCGGCAGTTCCGCCATTTCGGCGATGCCGCCGGCGTTGTCGGTGATCGGGCCGTACGCATCCAGCGCCACGATCATGCCGGCCATCGACAGCATCGCGGTGGCGGCGATGGCGATGCCGTACAGGCCCGACAACGCGAACGCGCCCCAGATCGCCGCGCACACGGCGACCACCGGCAGCGCGGTGGACTTCATCGAGATGCCGAGCCCGGCGATGATGTTGGTGCCATGCCCGGTGGTGGAGGCCTGGGCCACATGCTGCACCGGCTTGTACTGGGTGCCGGTGTAGTACTCGGTGATCCACACGATCAGCCCGGTCAGCACCAGGCCGATCAGCGCGCAGCCGTAGAGCTTGCCGGCACCGGCGGCGGTGTCGCCCATCAGCTGCTGGGTCACCGGCCAGAACGCCAGCGCCGCCAGCACCGCCGACACCACCACGCCCTTGTACAGCGCGCCCATGATCGAACCGCCCGGGCGCACGCGCACGAAGAAGGTGCCGACGATCGAGGCGACGATCGAGACCCCACCCAGCACCAGCGGATACAGCACCGCGTTGCGCCCGGCCTCGGCGGCCATCAGCCCGCCCAGCAGCATCGTCGCGATCACCGTGACCGCATAGGTTTCGAACAGGTCGGCGGCCATGCCGGCGCAGTCGCCGACGTTGTCGCCGACGTTGTCGGCGATCACCGCCGGGTTGCGCGGGTCGTCTTCGGGAATGCCGGCCTCGACCTTGCCGACCAGATCCGCGCCGACGTCCGCGCCCTTGGTGAAGATGCCGCCGCCCAGGCGCGCGAAGATCGAGATCAGCGAACTGCCGAAGGCCAGGCCGACCAGCGCATGCAGGCTGTCGCCGACGCTGTGGCCCAGCCACTGCAGCAGGCCGTAGTAGCCGGCCACGCCGATCAGGCCCAGGCCCACCACCAGCATGCCGGTGATCGCGCCGCCGCGGAACGCCACCGCCATGGCCGGCGCCAGCCCGCGTCGCGCCGCCTCGGCGGTGCGCACGTTGGCGCGTACCGACAGGTTCATGCCGATGTAGCCGGCGACCCCGGACAGCACCGCGCCGATCGCAAAGCCCCCGGCGGTGTACCAGCTCAGGAACACGCCGACCAGCACCAGCAACACCACGCCGGCGATGGCGATGGTCAGGTACTGGCGGTTGAGGTAGGCGCGGGCGCCTTCCTGGATCGCATCGGCGATCTGCCGCATGCGTTCGTTGCCGGCAGGCTGCGCCAGGATCCAGCGCGTGGAGACGATGCCGTAGAGCACCGCCAGAGCCGCGCACGCCAGTGCCACGGTGACCGCATATCGTTCCAACATGACCCCTCCCAAGGATGTGGATGGCGCCCAAGCGCTGGACATACCGAGGGATCACACCGTAGGAGCTGAAGCATGCAACGACTCCGCGGCCACAACGCGCGCCGCTGGTGCGTATCGCAATGTCATCTGGCCTGAACGTGGGCGAGTATGCGCCTGGCTCCGTGATGCCGCCAGCGACCAGGCAGGGCGTCGCACTTTTGGCGTCCGGTTCAGTCTGCGCATGGCAGCGTGGCGCATCGCTTCCCAGGAGCCTTCCGATGCAATCGACGATTTCCCCGCGACTGCGCGCACGCGCCTCGATCCTGGCCATCGCCCTGTGCGCGCTGGCGCCGCTGGCCGCGGCGGCCGCCGACCCGACCCCCGAATTGCAGCGCCCGGCCAGCGCGCCGCAGGCGGTAGGCGTGGTCCACACCATTCGCCAGATCCCCGAGGCCTGCGTGCGCTTCGAGGGCGAGTACACCGGCGATGCGGCGCAGCCCTACCGTTTCTCCGCCGTGCGCAGCAGCCCCACCTGCCAGCCGCGCGCCAGGCTGGTCGAGTTCGACCAGGCCAAGCCCAGCGAGGCCACCGGCTGGAAGTTCAACGATCTGATCCGCGTGCCCAGCGCGGCCTGTCCGTCGCAGCAGGCGGTGGTGCGGGTGTGGCGCAAGCCGGTCGCACTGAACAGCGAACGCGATGGCCAGGGCCAGTCGCGGATCTATCTGGAAGAGGCCAAGCAGCAGGCGGCCGCCGGCAAGGTCGCGCAGGTGCCGCAGTTCACCGCGCAGATGACCGTGGAAGGCAAGGCCTGCCGCTGAGCGAGCGGGTTGGCTGGGCCGTCTCGGCGACTCGCCTGCACGGCGGGGCGGCACGGCCGCGACTGCCGCAGCGTGTGTGCGCGACTATGACGGAGCTGCCGTGACACGGCCCATGCCGGCGGATGTGAGGTATCGGCGCGTGCGTCAATCAGGACTCTGGCCAGGCTCCCCGGCGTGGCGCCTCGCGCTAGCTGCTGGTTGCCGATCCGGCGCATGCGGTGTGTGCGACCGGCGGCGTCTCATCGGCTGACGTCGTGCCGATGTGCCGCCGCTGCCATGCGTCGGCGACGTCGCCCATGGTCTTGGCCACGCCATTCCTGATCCAGGCCATGAACGCGCGATCGAAGGCGAAGCCGTCGCCGAATGCCGCAACGAGAAAACGGCGCACGTTCTGCGTGTTGCGGTAGCGTCCGTCCACCGGCGTCGCGCGCGTGATGGTGTCGCTGTGCCAATCGAAGTGCATCCGGGCGCGCTCGCTGGTGCGGTCTTCGCGCTTGCCGCCGTGCATGTCGGCCCTCTTGGACTTCATCGGGGCGCCGGCACGATGGCGCGCGTGCCGTCGTGCCTGCGCGTGGTGAGCGAGTGGGGTCTGCCACGCCTCCGTCGCCGCGCTTCAGGCGTTGGCGCCCGTCCCGCAGCATACCGCGCACCGGCGTGCGCCGGTCGCGGCACAGGGGCGCTTGCCCGCGTTGTCAGCCCTCCCAGGCCGGCAGCTTCTTCTTCACCGCCACGTTCTTCAGCGCCACGTACTTCGGTAGGCCGTCGCTGCCGTAGGGCAGCGGCGCTTCGCCGCGGATCAGCGGCTGCAGGTAGCGGCGCGCCTTCTCGGTGATGCCGAAACCGTCCTTGCGCAGGAAGCCGGCCGGCATCTTCTTCTCGTGGTTGGCGACCTTTGCCAGCGGCGCGGCCTCGATCTTCCAGCGGTACGGCGCGTCGCTGCTGCGCACGATCGCCGGCATCACCGCGTTCATGCCCTTCAGCGCGAACTGCACCGCGGCCTTGCCGACCGCCTGCGCCTGCTCCCAGTCGGTGCGCGAGGCGATGTGGCGCGCCGAACGCTGCAGGTAGTCGGGCAGGGTCCAGTGCACCTTGTAGCCCAGTTCGGCCTTGACCTTGCCGGCCAGGTAGGACGCCACGCCGCCGAGCTGGCTGTGCCCGAACGCGTCGGTGCCGCCGCCGGCATCGGCGACGAAGCGCCCGTCGGCGGTCTGGATGCCCTCGCTGGCCACCACCACGCACCAGCCGACCTTGTCCACCACCTTGCGCACCTGCGCCAGGAACGCGGCCTCGTCGTAGGCGCGCTCGGGGAACAGGATGATCTGCGGCGCGTCGTCCGGCGATTGCGCGGCCAGGCCGGCGGCGGCGGCCAGCCAGCCAGCATGGCGGCCCATGGCTTCGTAGACAAATACCTTGGTCGAGGTCTCGGCCATCGCCGCCACGTCCAGCGCCGCCTCGCGCACCGACACCGCGGTGTACTTGGCGGCCGAGCCGAAGCCTGGGCAGGTGTCGGTGACCGCCAGGTCGTTGTCGATGGTCTTGGGCACGCCGATGCAGTGCAGCGGGTAGCCGAACGCCTGCGCCAGCTGCGACACCTTCCACGCGGTGTCGGCCGAATCGTTGCCGCCGTTGTAGAGGAAGTAGCGCACGTCGTGCGCCTGCAGCACCTGCAGCAGGCGCTCGTACTTGGGGCGGTCGGCCTCCAGCGACTTGAGCTTGTAGCGGCACGAGCCGAACGCGCCACCGGGGGTGTGGGCCAGCGCGGCGATCGCCGCCGCCGACTCCTTGGACGTGTCGATCAGGTCCTCGCGCAGCGCGCCGAGGATGCCGTTGCGCGCGGCCAGCACCTTGACCTTGCGTGCCCGCGCTTCGCCGACGACGGCGGCGGCGCTGGCGTTGATGACGGCGGTGACGCCGCCGGACTGGGCGTACAGCAGGGTGCCTTGGGCCATGGTCGGGGTTCGCTCCTGGGGTGGGGACATTGCCGGGACATTGCCTGGATGCGGTAAGCTGGGGATCTTGCGGTGCAGCGCAGGCGTGGCCCCCGAGTCTAACGCCGCCGGCCGCGCACGGTACTTTCCTCGAGGAGTCAGGTTGATGCGATTGGTTCTGTTGGGACCGCCCGGATCGGGCAAGGGCACGCAGGCGGCCCGCCTGAAGGACAAGCTGCAGATCCCGCACATCTCCACCGGCGATCTGCTGCGCGCCGAAGTCGCCGCCGGCACCCCGCTGGGCGTGCAGGCCAAGGAAGTGATGGCGCGCGGCGATCTGGTTTCCGACGACATCCTGCTGGGCATGCTCGAATCGCGCCTGGGCCGCGACGACGTGCGCAACGGCTTCATCCTCGACGGCTACCCGCGCAACCTGGCCCAGGCCGGCGCGCTGGACGAACTGCTGGCCAAGCTCGGCCAGCCGCTGGACGCGGTGGTGCAGTTGGACGTGGCTAACGAACTGCTGGTCGAGCGCATCGCTGGCCGCGCCAAGGCCGAAGGCCGCGAGGACGACAACCCCGAGTCGGTGCGCAAGCGCCTGCAGGTCTATACCGATTCGACCGCGCCGGTGATCGGCTTCTACGACAAGCGCGGCACGCTGGCGCGGGTGGATGGCGTCGGCTCGCTGGACGAGGTGCTCGCCCGCATCCTGGCGGCGATCGGCCGCTGAGGCGGCACACACGCCGGCGCCCGCGACGGGCGCCGGACGTGCAGATGGTGCTAGATCCCGACGATTGCGCGTCCCCATTCACGACGCGCAACGCCCGTAGGAGCGGCTTCAGCCGCGACGGGCATTCCCGGGAAAGCCCATCGCGGCTGAAGCCGCTCCTACGAAGGTAAGCTTGTCTCCCGCCGCCGCACAGCGAGTGATCGACCGTGGGCGCGCATGTCGCTTGCCATGGGGCCAGGATCGATAAAAAAAGTGCCAGCGAGCGGGCTTGCTCAGGGCCCCACGACATGAGCTCCCTTGGGGATGGTCTCTTGGGGAGTAGAACCACAGGGTGTCGAGGCTGGCCCGTTCATTCTCGGCGTCGGCTCCCGACTTGCCTATCGGGAACTTTACCCAGCCGATGTGGGGGATTCCCTACTTGACGGCGCAGCGGCGCACTTGCTCCGAAGCGGTCCCGCGCGGGGCCTGTCGCCGCCAACGGCCGGCACGTCGCTGGTTTGCGTGCGCCGGGGGATCGGCGACAATCGGGCCATGAGCAAGATCCATATTCTCGGCATCGCCGGTACGTTCATGGGCGGTGTCGCCGCGCTGGCGCGCGAACTCGGCCATGCGGTCGAGGGCAGCGACCAGGCGATCTATCCGCCGATGTCCACGCAGTTGGAACACCTTGGCATCGCGCTGAAGCAGGGTTACCTGCCCGAGCACATCGCCGCGGACTGCGACCAGGTGATCGTCGGCAACGCGTTGTCGCGTGGCAATGCGGCCGTGGAAGCGGTGCTCGACGCCGGGCGCGCCTACACCTCCGGGGCGCAATGGCTGAGCGAGCAGGTGCTGCCGGGGCGCGACACCCTGGCGGTGGCCGGTACCCACGGCAAGACCACCACCACCAGCATCCTGACCTGGCTGCTGCAGGCCGCCGGGCGCGAACCGGGTTTCCTGATCGGCGGGGTGGCCGAGGACTTCAGCGTGTCCGCGCGGCTGGGGCGTGCCGTTGCCGAACCCGCATCCGGCGCTGCGCGCCACCTTCTTACTGGGGGAGAAGGAAACGCGGGATCGGACCTTGCGGAGCGCCCGCTGTTTGTCGTCGAGGCCGACGAGTACGACACCGCGTTCTTCGACAAGCGCAGCAAGTTCGTGCACTACCGGCCGCTGGTGGCGATCCTCAACAACCTCGAGTACGACCATGCCGACATCTTCCCCGACGTCGCCGCGATCCAGCGCCAGTTCCACCACCTGGTGCGGACGGTGCCGCACCGCGGCCGGCTGATCGTCAACGGCGAGGACGCGCACCTGCGCGAGGTGCTGGCGATGGGCTGCTGGACCCCGGTCGAGCGCTTCGGCTTCGATCCGGCCTTCGAGTGGAGCGCACGCCTGCTCGCCGCCGACGGCAGCCGTTTCGCGGTGCTGCACCAGGGCCGCGAACTGGGCGAGGTGGACTGGCCGCTGCTCGGCCGCCACAACGTGATGAACGCGCTGGCCGCGCTGGCCGCGGCGCATGCGGTGGGCGTGGCGCCGGCGCAGGTGATGCCGGCGCTGGCGCGCTTCCGCAGCGTCAAGCGGCGCCTGGAACTGCTCGGCCAGGCGCAGGGCATCACCGTGTACGACGACTTCGCCCACCATCCCACCGCCATCCGCACCACGCTGGAAGGCCTGCGCGCCAAGGTCGGCGCGGCGCGCATCGTGGTGGCGATGGAGCCGCGCAGCAATTCGATGCGGCTGGGCGCGCATGCCGAAGCGCTGGCGCCGTCGCTGGAGGCCGCCGACGCGGTGGTGTTCCTGCAGCGGCCGGAGCTGGCCTGGGATGCGGGCAAGGTGATCGCTGCGGTGCGCGGGGATGCCTGCGCGGCGCCCGACGTGGACGCTTTGCTGGCCGCGCTGCAGGCGCAGGCGCGCGCCGGCGACCACGTGGTGTTCATGTCCAATGGCGGTTTCGACGGAGCGCCGCGGCGCTTCCTGGCGGCGCTGCAATGAGTCTCGCCGGGCACGGCGGAGCCGGCGCGTGAGCCCGCAGCGGACCACGCTGCCGCTGTTCCCGCTGCACGCGGTGCTGCTGCCCGGCGCCTCGATCAAGCTGCGTGTGTTCGAGCGCCGCTACCTGGACCTGGTCCGCGAGTGCGGGCGCACCGACAGCGGCTTCGGCGTGTGCCTGATCCTGGACGGCAGCGAGACCGGCGCCCCGGCGGTGCCAGCGGCGTTCGGCACCGAGGCGCGCATCGTCGATTTCGATGTCGGCGCCGACGGCGTGCTGGTGCTGAGCCTGCGCGGCGCACGGCGCTTCCACGTGCTGCGCAGCCGGGTCCGCGACAACGGCCTGGTGGTCGGCGACGTGGAATGGCGCGAAGCCGACGGCGACGACGAACTGCGCCCGCAGCACGCGCTGTTGGCGACCGTGCTCGACAGCATCCTCGACCAGGCCGCCGCGGTGTATCCGCTGGCCGGTCCGCGCCAGCTCGACCAGGCCGCCTGGGTCGGCTGGCGCATGGCCGAACTGCTGCCGCTGGACGAACGCCAGCGCCTGTCGCTGCTGCAGGAAGACGACCCGCACGCGCGGCTGGATCAGTTGCTGGCCTGGATTCCCTGAGCGGGGCGGGCGAGGGCGGTAGCGCCGTCCTCGCCTGCACGACGCATCGCGGCGCAGAGCGGCCCGAGCTCTGCGCGGCCTCGCGCCAGGATCGGCCCCCATCCGACACAGATCGCCGCGCGCTGCCGTCGATGGGGCAGCGAAGGCGCCCACGCACGGCATTCAGCGCGCCGCTAGCAGGCGCAGGCGACGCTTGGCAGCGATCGGCGGCCGCCCGGCTGCCGGCAACGGCATCCCGCCCTGGCGGCCTGACGTCCTATCCACGCACGATCGAGGACTTCGTATGAGGCGTTCCTTCCTGCTGTTGTTGCTGTCCGCCGGCGGCGCCGCGAGCCTGCCGGCCGTCGCCGCCGAGCCGCCCGGCACCACCGCCGCTGCCACCACTGGCCAGGCCGATTGCCCGCGCGGCGCCATCGCCCTGGTCACCGGCAATGCCGATCAGGTGTCGCCCAAGACCTGCCTGACGCCGTCGATGAAGCCGTTCGCCCTGCAGCGCGGCCAACTGTTCGCCATCACCCTGTCCGAGAACGGCTCGACCGGCAGCGCCTGGGCCTTGCGCAGTCTGCCCGCGTCGCTGTCGCTGCTCGACATCGAACATGCACCGGGCACGGCCTGCGCCGCCGGCCGGATGGGCTGCCCCAGCAATGTCACCTACACCTTCAAGGCCACCGAGCACGGCAGCGGCACGATCGATCTCCTCTACGCCCGGCACTGGGAAGATCGGGCCACCGACTCGCGTTCGGTCCGGGTCGAGGTGAAGTAGCGGGACGGCGACGCGCCTGCGCCAGTGGCGGGTCGCGTCAACCGTGAGTCGCCTGCGCGTGCGCCATCGCGGCCCGCGTTGCCGCCGTCGCTCAGGGCGACGGCGGCGTCTGCCCGTCGCTGCGCACCAGCAGCACCGGGATCTCGCTGCGGCGGTGCATGTCCTTGCGCGTGGGCAGCGCGTGCAGCGCCTCGGTCACGGCGGTGAGTGCAGGATCGGCGCCGCGCAGCGGCCGCCACAGCCCGATCAGGTTGAAGTGGCGCTCGTAGCGCAGGCTCTGTGCGCTGCCCAGCCACAGCGGCACGTTGCCCGGCTGCAGACGTGCCGGCGCCGGCCACAGGCGTAGCGCGTACAGCTCGTCCGGGTTCGGGCCGGGGCGCAGCATCAGCAGCGATTCCACCCGCGTGTCCAGCGTCGCCGGCAGCACCGGCACCTGTGCCGGCGTGGCCTTGTAGTCGAGCAACTGCAGCGCCTGCTGCCAGCCGGCCTGCGGCTGCACGCGCCAGCCGGCCGCTTCGAGCTGGCGCTGCAGCGGCGCCAGCGGTCCGGCCACCTGGATGTCCAGCGGCCAGCGCTGATCGTCGTCGAACTCGTTGCGCCGCGACGGCAATTGCCGCCAGTCGTGCTGCCACCAGGCCGCGTCGGCCAACTGCGTCAGCTGCGGCGGCGGCGGTTCGAACTTGGCCAGCTTGCGTTCCAGCTGGCGCGGCGCGTACCACAGGGCCGCAATCGCGAAGCCGCCGTAGAACAGCCAGGCCAGCGGCTTCATCCAGAACCCGCGGTTGAAGCGGCGGCGGTAGGCGATGCCCAGCACCAGCAGCCAGAAGATGCCGAACAGCATGCCGCCGACCACGTCGCTGAGCCAGTGCGCGCCCAGGTACAGGCGGGCGAAGCCGATCAGGGTCACCACCGCGCCGGACAGCAGGTACGGCCACACGCGCGAGCGCCCCGGCAGTTCGCGCGCGATCAGCACCGCGAAGAAGCCGAAGCTGATCGTGGCCATGGTCACCGCCACCGACGGGAAGCCGAAGCCGCTGCTGGCCGCCGGCGGGCGTACCACGTGCACGGTGGCGCCGAGCAGCTTGGTCAGGGCCAGGCCGAAGGCCAGCGCCGCCAGCCAGTGCGCCGCGGCCATCCAGCGCCGGCGCCAGGCCAGGTAGAGCAGGCCCAGCGCGGTCGGCGGCACCAGCACCTGCCAGTTGCCCAGCGAGGCCAGCGCGGTCATCGGGTAGTCGGCCAGCGGGTTGCGCAAGGCCAGCATCAGGTCGTGCACGGCCAGGTCCAGGCGCAGCGGCTCGCCGTGTGCCACCACCACCATCAGCAGCGCGAACCAACCCCAGCCCAGCGCCAGCAGCATCACCGCCAGCATCGCCAGCGGCACCGACTCGCGCCGCTGCGGATCGAATACCGCGATCGAATAGCGGCCCAGCACCGGATGCCGGCGTGACCAATCCAGGCCGCGCGCCAGCAGCGCGTCCATGTGCCCGGCCGACCAGCGGTAGCCGTACAGCACGATGGCCCACACCAGGCCCAGCGCCAGCGCCAGCAGGCCCACAACCAGGAACAGGCGGCCGGCGACGGCGGCGACTGCGTCGTAGGCCTGGCCCAACAGCCAGCCCGGGCCCAGGAACAGCAGCGCCCAGGTCACCGCGGCCACGCTGCTGGGCAGCAGATAGCGCCGCAGCGGCATCTTCATCATGCCCGCCACCGCCGGCACGAACGGACGGATGGCGCCGACATAGCGCGCCACCAGGATGCTCTTGAAGGCGTTGCGGCGGAACATCGCCTCGCCGCGGTCGAGCAACTGCGGGTAGCGCTTGAACGGCCAATAGTTGCGCAGCTGATGGCCCCAGCGATAGCCGACCCAGTAGCTGACCGCATCGCCGATCAGCGCGCCGAGCGCGGCGCTGATCACCGCATACGGGCCGGAGATCTGGCCCAGGCCGATCAGCACGCCGATCGCGAACAGCAACGGCAGCGCCGGCACCAGCGTGCCGAGGATGATGACCGCATCGCAGAACGCGATGGCGAAGATGACCGCGCCGGCCAGGACGGGGTGTGCTGCGATCCACTCCAGCGTGGCATCGGTCCATGAGGCATTCATCGGGCGATTATAGAGGGAGCACGATGACCGTCCGTGCAAGCGACCGCGTTGCCGATCGTGACCGGTCCCTGGGCCTGCCTGCGCTGCCGCCGGGCGACGGCGAGGCGGCGAGGCCGTCGCCGCGGGTCACGCCAAGGGCGGCAGCAGGTTCAGCAGCAGCACCATGCCCAGGCCCACCAGCGCCACGATGGATTGCACCACCGAGATCGTCTTGGTGGCCTCGCCCATGCTCATCCCGAAGGATTCCTTCACCAGCCAGAAGCCGGCATGGTTGGCGTAGTTGAAGAACAGCGAACCGCAGCCGATGGACAGCGCCAGCAACGGCAGGTTGAGCGTGGGCTCGGCGCTGCCGAGCGGCGCCAGCAGCCCGGCAGCGCCGACCACGCCGACGGTGGCCGAGCCGGTGGACACCGACAGCAGCATCGAGATCAGCCAACCCAGCAGCAGCGGCGACAGCGCCAACTGCTGGCTCATGTGCACGATCGCATCGCCCACGTGCGCATCGGTGAGCACCTGCTGGAAGGCGCCGCCGCCGGCGATGATCAGCAGCACGCCGGCGACCGGCTTGACGCTGTCGCCCAGAGTCTTGCGCAGGGCGGCCGGTGTTCCCGGCCGCAACGCGACCTGCGCGAACAGCACCCCGAGCAGCATCGCCACGATGGGGTGACCGACGAAGGCGGTGGCATGCAGCACCGCCGAGTCCCTGCGCAGCAGCATCTCGGCCACCGCATGGCACAGCATCAGCAGGGCCGGCGCCAGCGCCGCCAGTACGCCCAGGCCGAAGGCGGGCGGCGTGCGTTGTGCGGACGCGCCACCGTCCGCGGCGTCGGCCGACGCGTACTGCGCCAGCAGTGCGGCATCCGGTTCGGCCTGGATGTGCCGCGCGATATAGCGGCCGTACAGCGGTCCGGCCAGGACGATGGCCGGAATGGCCGCGATGAAGCCGTAGAGCATGGTGGCGCCCACGCTGGTCCCCAGCGTGGCGATGGCCGTGAGCGGACCGGGATGCGGCGGCACCATGCCGTGCATCGCGGCGAGGGCGGCGATGACCGGGACGCCCACGTAGGCATAGGCCGAGCCGTTGACCTGACGATCCGCTTGCAGCTTGCGGGCCACGCCGAAGATCAGCGGCAGCAGGATCACCAGGCCGACTTCGAAGAACATCGGGATGCCGACGATGAAGGCGACGCCTGCCATGGCCCAGGGCAGCGCGCGCGGCGACGCGCGGCGCAGGATCGCGTTGGCCAGCGTGTCGGTCACGCCTGCCTGGGCCAGCAATTTGCCGAGCATCGCGCCCAGCGCCACCACCAGGCCGACCGCCCCCAGGGTCTTGCCCGCGCCCGTGGCGACGGCGTGCAGCAGCGCGTCCATCGGCATGCCGACCACCAGGCCGGCGACCAGCGACACCAGCAGCAGCGCCAGCAGCGGATGCAGCTTGGGGCGTGCCACGATCAGCAGGACCAGGGCGATGACGCTGAAGAGCGCGGTGAACAGCAGGAACAGGTCGTTGGAACTCATGGGGGCGCTTTCGCGTGGATCGGCCGCAAGCTTAGCCTGCGGCATCGCCCGAGCGCCGGACGCTTCCGGCGAGATCGTGTGACGCCGCGGCGAACGGCGCGCTGCCGGCAGGGACAAAGGTGCGACGGGCCCGACCCGCCTCGCAAACGGCAGGGCACGTTTACACTGGCCGGATGCCTGCCCCCGCGTCCCGCACCGTGCACATCCTCAAGGCCGACAGCTTCGGCCGCATCCTGCTGCTGGGCGAGGGCGAGGCGCGCTTCGTCCGCCGCGACCTCACCGCCTCGCCCTGGTGGCTGCGGCTGCCGGCGTGGTGGCTGGCGCGGCGCGAGGCGCTCGCCCTGCGTCACCTGGACGGCATGCCGGCGACGCCGCAACTGCGCGGCTGGGACGGCACCTTCCTGGATCGCAGCTACCTGGACGGCGCGGCGATGTACCAGCGGCCGCCACGTGGTGACCTGGCGTATTTCCGCGCCGCGCGGCGCCTGCTGCAGCAGGTGCACCGGCGCGGCGTGGCGCACAACGATCTGGCCAAGGAGGCGAACTGGCTGGTGCTGGAAGACGGCAGCCCGGCGTTGATCGACTTCCAGCTCGCCGTGCGCGGCGCTCCGCGCGCGCGCTGGATGCGCCTGCTGGCGCGCGAGGACCTGCGCCACCTGCTCAAGCACAAGCGCATGTATTGCGCCCACGCCCTGACCCCGGTCGAACGGCGCCTGCTCAAGCGCCATTCCTGGGTGCGCGACCTGTGGTTCGCCAGCGGCAAGCCGGTGTACCGCTTCGTCACTCGGCGTCTGCTCAAGTGGGAAGACAACGAGGGGCAGGGGCCGAAGCCCTGAAGGGCCGGGATTGGGGATTCGGGATTGGGGATTGGCAACGGCGCATGGTGGCGCCTGACCCTGCCCTGGTGGGGACAGCAAGGCGCTAAGCTTTGGCGAATCTCCAATCCCGACTCCCCAATCCCGTGACCTTACAAGGCAAAACCCTCTTCATCACCGGCGCCTCGCGCGGCATCGGGCTGGCGATCGCGCTGCGGGCGGCGCGCGATGGTGCCAATGTGGCGATCGCGGCGAAGTCGGCGGTGCCCAATCCCAAGCTGCCTGGCACCATCCACAGCGCGGCGGCGGCGGTGGAGGCGGCCGGTGGGCGCGCGCTGGCGCTGAAGTGCGACATCCGCGAAGAGGAGCAGGTGCGCGCGGCGGTGGCGGCGACGGTCGCGGCCTTCGGCGGCATCGACATCCTGGTCAACAACGCCAGCGCGATCTGGCTGCGCGGGGCGCTGGAGACGCCGATGAAGCGCTTCGACCTGATGCAGCAGGTCAACGCGCGCGGCAGTTTCCTGTGCGCGCAGGCCTGCCTGCCGCATCTGCTGCGCAGCGCCAACCCGCACATCCTGACCCTGGCGCCGCCGCCGTCGCTGGATCCGAAGTGGTGGGCGCCGCATACCGGCTACACCCTGGCCAAGATGGGCATGAGCTTCGTCACCCTGGGCCTGGCCGGCGAGTTCGGCCCGCAAGGCGTTGCCGTCAATGCGCTGTGGCCGCGCACGCTGATCGCCACCGAGGCGTTGAACATGATCCCTGGCGTCGAGGCCGGCAACGGCCGCCGCCCGGAGATCATGGCCGATGCCGCGCACGCCGTGCTGACCCGGCCGGCCGCCGGTTTCTACGGCCAATTCCTGATCGACGACGCAGTGCTGGCCGAGGCCGGCGTGCACGATCTGTCCGGCTATGCGCTGGATCCCTCGCAGCCACTGTTGCCGGATCTGTTCCTGGATTGAGACCCGCTGGTGGCGGGCGCGCGGCAGATGCGACGCGGCGCGCGTTCCGGACGCTGGGAGGCCGCGATCGCGACGCGCTGCGTGCGGGCGGCGGCGCGCTGCGAAGACGCTCTGTTCCATCCGATCGCGGTCGGTGCCGCAATGACCAAGCGCGGCGCGGCTATGCTGCCGGGGTCTTCATGCCACCGCCGCCCATGCCCGCTCCAGTCGCCGTCGCCCTGCCGCGCCTTCCCGAGTCCCGCCACGCCATCCATGCCGATCTCAGCGACAACGAGCGGCACATTCTCGATCGCCTGCGCCTGGCCGGCACCGCCACCCGCGCCGATCTCAGCCGCAGCACCGGGCTGACCGTGCAATCGGCGGTGCGCCTGGTCGATGCGCTGGCCGAGCGCGGCCTGGTCGCGATCGGCGCCTCGCTGGCGCACGCGGGCCGCGGCAAGCCGGGCGCGGGCATCGCGCTCAACCCCGGCTACGGCCATACCGTCGGTTATGCGATCGCCACCGATGCGCTGTCGCTGGCGCTGCTGGATTTCAGCGGGCAGATCCGCGCCACCGCCGAGCATGCGCTGCGCTCGACCGAGCCGGCCGCCCTGCTGGCGCAACTGCGCGAGGCCGACGCCGCGCTGACGGCGGCGGCCGGCGCCGGACTCGGTCCGCGCCTGGGCGCGGGCGTGGCGATGACCGGCTTCTTCGTCGAGGACGGCGTGCACATGAACCCGCCCGAGCCACTGCGCGCGCTGGGCCAGCTGTCGATCGGCGACTGGCTGGCCGAGGCACTGGGCTTGCCGGTGTGGGTGGACAACGACGGCACGGTGGCGGCGGCGGGCGAGAGCCTGCTCGGCATCGGCCGCCAATACCGCGATTTCGCCTACCTGCACTTCAACTACGGCCTGGGTGGCGGCGTGGTGATCGATGGCGCCTGCCTGCGCGGGGCGCACGGCAACGCCGGCGAGTTCGCCGGCATGCTGCCGCAGCAGGGGCTGGAGCGCGGCACGCTGGAGCTGTTGCGGCAGTTGCTGGCGGAGGACGGCATTGCGCTGCCCGACATCCGCGCGCTGCTGGCGGCCTACGATCCGACGTGGCCGGCGATCGAGCGCTGGATCGCACGGGTGGCGCCGGGCCTGTCGCTGATCGTGTCGGCGATCGTGGCGATCTTCGATCCGCAGGCGGTGGTGTTCGGCGGGCGCATGCCGCGCGAACTGGCGACGCGGCTGATTCCGCACGTGCGCATCGACAACCAGCCGCGCCGCGGTCAGGCGCGGCCGTTGCCGGTGCTGCTGCCGGCCGCCGCCACCGCCGATGCCAGTGCGGTGGGCGCGGCGGCGCTGCCGCTGAAGGCCTGCTATTTCCGCTGAACCGGTGCTGCCGCGGCGTCGCCATGCCTGCACGGCGCCGGCGCTACCCTATGCGTGCTCTCCGCGCGCCGCCGCAGTACCGCGCGCGCCCCATCCCCCACCATCGGAGTTGTCACGATGAAATACCTGCACGCCATGATCCGCGTCCACGACCTGGAGAAGACCAGCAAATTCTTCACCGAAGGCCTGGGCCTGCACGAGACCCGCCGCATCGACAACGAAGCCGGCAAGTTCACCCTGGTGTACTTCGGCGCCCCGGAGAACCCGGAGGCCGAGGTCGAGCTGACCTACAACTGGGGCTCGGACGAGGACTACGGCAGCGCCCGCAATTTCGGCCACCTGGCCTTCGAGGTCGACGATATCTACGCCCTCTGCGCGCACCTGCAGTCGCTCGGCGTGACCATCAACCGGCCGCCGCGCGATGGGCGCATGGCCTTCGTGCGCAGCCCCGACCTGATCTCGATCGAGTTGCTGCAGAAGGGCGAGGCGCTGGCCCCGGCCGAACCGTGGGCGTCGATGCCCAACACCGGCGTCTGGTAAGCACAGCCAGCGCTGCCGCCGCCGCGCCGTCGCCAGCGGCGCGCGAGCGTGTGTCCGTCGCGGCGAGCCGGCGCCGCGTTGCGCCGCCGGTCGCGGTCCGACCGCCGCGCCTGCCGCGGCGGTCTCTATAATCGGCGCTTTCCCCGCAGGACTGCCTCGATGACCGCTTCTTCCGCCGCGGAGCTGATCGCCCTCGGTCAACGCTACAGCCTGCCGATCTACCGTCCGCGCCAACTGGTGCTGGAGCGCGGCCAGGGCGCCCGGGTCTGGGACAGCGAGGGACGCGACTACATCGACCTGTCCGCCGGCATCGCCGTGTGCGGGCTCGGCCACAACGATCCGGACCTGCAGGCGGCGCTGCTCGAGCAGGCCGGCAAGCTGTGGCACACCAGCAACGTGTTCTACAGCGAGCCGCCGCTGCGCCTGGTCGAGGAACTGGTGGTGGCCTCGCGCTTCGCGCACAAGGCGTTCCTGTGCAATTCCGGAGCCGAAGCCAACGAGGCGGCGATCAAGCTGGTGCGCAAATGGGCCACCGCCCAGGGCCGCCCGCCGCAGCGGCGGGTGATCGTCACCTTCCGCGGCAGCTTCCACGGCCGCACCCTGGCGGCGGTGACCGCCACCGCGCAGCCCAAGTACCAGGAAGGCTACGAGCCGCTGCCCGGCGGTTTCCGCTACGTCGACTTCAACGACATTGTGCAGCTGGAAACGGCGATGGCCGCCGGCGACGTGGTCGCGGTGATGCTGGAGCCGGTGCAGGGCGAGGGTGGGGTGATGCCGGCGGCGCCGGGCTTCCTGGCGCAGGTGCGGGCGCTGTGCGACCACCACGGTGCGCTGCTGGTGCTGGACGAGATCCAATGCGGCATGGGCCGCACCGGCACCCTGTTCGCGCACTGGCAGGACCAGGTGACGCCGGACATCGTGACCCTGGCCAAGGCGCTGGGCGGCGGTTTCCCGATCGGCGCGCTGCTGGCCGGGCCGAAGGTCGCCGAGACCATGCAGTTCGGCGCGCACGGCACCACCTTCGGCGGCAACCCGCTCGCCGCGGCGGTGGCGCGGGTGGCGCTGCGCAAGCTGGCCTCGACGGCGATCGCCGCCAACGTGTCGCGGCAGTCGGCGGCGCTGCGCAAGGGCCTGGCGGCGCTCGACGAGGAGTTCAGGTTGTTCTCGCAGGTGCGCGGCCGCGGCCTGATGCTCGGTGCGGTGTTGAATCCGGCGCATGCCGGGCAGGCCGGGACGATCCTCGACCACGCCGCCGCGCACGGCGTGCTGACCTTGCAGGCCGGGCCGGACGTGCTGCGCTTCGTACCGGCGCTGAATCTCACCGATGCCGAACTGGGCGAAGGCCTGGCGCGGTTGCGCAGCGCGCTGCGCGCCTACCTCGCCGCGCGCTGATCCAGCAGTTCAACCCAGCCCTTGCCGCGCCAGCGCGCGGCGCAGGGCGCGTGCGCCGCTGGCGGTTTCCGCGGCCATGCCGATCGCGCGGGCGCCGCGCACGTTGACGAACAGGTCGTCGATGAACAGTGCCTGCCGCGGCGCGACACCGAAGTGGGCCAGCGCCTGCCGGTACACCGCCGCGTCCGGCTTGCGCCCGCCCAGGCTGCCGCTGCACAGCACGCGCCCGTGCAGCAGCGGGAACAGTGCCGGCACGATCTGCGGCAGCGCCTGTGCCATCAGCGGGCCGTTGTTGGTCAGCACGCCGACGGCCACGCGTTCGGCCAGCGCCAGCACCTGCGCGACCACGCCGGCATCGGCGCGCGTGGCCGCCACCCGCGCAGCGATCCATGCAGTCGCATCCACCTCGGCGCCCAGGCCCGCGCTCAGCCGCTGCAGGTAGCTGGCGGTGTCCAGTGCGCCGCCGTCGTAGGCGGTCTCCAGCCCGGAGCCGAACAGCACCTCGCGCACCTGCGCCGCCTCGCATCGGCAGTGCGCGGCCAGCGCGGCGATGCGCGCGGCGCGCGTGTAGCGCGCCAGCACTCCATCGAAATCGAGCAGCAGCAGCGCCGGCCGCGCGCGGATCATGGCGGACATGCGTGCGCCTGCGTGGCTGGCTGCAAGCGCAGTGAACGTGGCGAGGGAGCTGCGCCGATCGAGCCGCGTTTCGCGCTCGCCGCCGCGCGCCGCAGCGCGTGTCGATGATGCAATGCGCCATCGCTTGTCGTTGACAAGCCGTTACGCGCGAGTGGACAGTCGGGGCACATCGCCGCACGCATGATCTGCCGTGGCGCAAACCTGTCTTTCTTGCCGAGGAATCCGCCTTGAACACCAAGTTTCCGTCCCTGCTGCTCGTCCTGTCCGGCCTCGCGTTCGCGCCTGCCGCCTGGGCCAAGACCTGCGCGGTGACCATCACCGGCACCGACCAGATGTCCTTCGACCAGACCCAGATCAAGGTCGCGGCCGATTGCACCGAGGTGGCGGTGACGCTCAAGCACAGCGGCAAGCTCGCCGCCGCGGTGATGGGCCACAACTGGGTGCTGACCAAGACCCCGGATTTCCAGGCGGTGGCCAGTGCCGGCACCAGCTCCAGCCTGGCCGACAGCTACCTGCCCAAGAACGATCCGCGGATCATCGCCCACACCAAGGTGATCGGCGCGGGGCAGTCGGATACGGTCAAGTTCTCCACCGCTAAGCTCAGCAAGGGCGGCGACTACACCTTCTTCTGTTCGTTCCCGGGGCACTGGGCGGTGATGAAGGGCAAGTTCGTATTCGGCTGATCCAGCACAGCGTCGCGGCGCCAGCCATCGGCGCCGTGCGTTGTCGTCATGCCATAGTCGTGGCGCCGGCATCTCAGCCGGCGGCGACCACTGCGAATGCCTCGCGCGCCGCGGCCAGGGTGGCGTCCAGCACGCCCTGGTCGTGCGCACTGGAGACGAAGCCGGCCTCGTAGGCCGAGGGCGCCAGGAACACGCCGCGCTCCAGCATCGCGTGGAAGAAACGGTTGAACGCAGCGGTGTCGCAGGCGGTGGCCTGCGCATAGGTCTCGACCTTCTCGGTGGTGAAGAACAGCCCGAACATGGCCCCGACCTGGTTGGTGGTGACCGCCACGCCGGCCGCCGCCGCGGCGGCTTCCAGCCCGGCGCACAGCTGCGCGGTGGCCGTGTCCAGGCGCTGGTGGAAGCCCGGTGCCTGGATCAGTTCCAGCATCGCCAGCCCCGCGGCCATCGCCACCGGGTTGCCGCTGAGCGTGCCGGCCTGATAGATCGGCCCCGACGGCGCCACCTGCCGCATCAGCTCGGCGCGCCCGCCGTAGGCGCCCACCGGCATGCCGCCGCCGATGATCTTGCCGAAGGTGGTCAGGTCCGGGGTGACCCCGTAGTGCGCCTGCGCGCCGCCCAGGGCGACGCGGAAACCGGTCATCACCTCGTCGAAGATCAGCAGCGCGCCGTGCTGCGTGCACAGCTCGCGCAGGTGCTGCAGATAGCCCGGCCGCGGCGGAATGCAGTTGGCGTTGCCGACCACCGGTTCGATGATGACCGCGGCGATCTCGTGGCCGATCCGCTCGAACAGCGCGGTGGCGCCCTCGGCGTCGTTGTAGGCCAGAGTGGCGGTGAGTTCACTCAGGCCCGCCGGCACGCCCGGCGAGGTCGGCACGCCCAGGGTCAGCATGCCGCTGCCGGCCTTGACCAGGAACGAGTCGCCGTGGCCGTGGTAGCAACCTTCGAACTTGACGATGCGGTTGCGCCCGGTGGCGCCGCGCGCCAGGCGCACCGCCGACAGCGTGGCCTCGGTGCCGGAGTTGACCATGCGCACCATCTCGCAGGACGGCACCAGCCGGGTAATGGTCTGTGCCATCGTCACCTCGGCCGGACACGGCGCGCCGAACGACAGCCCGTCGCCGATCGCGCGCTGCACCGCCTCGCGCACCGCCGGGTGGTTGTGGCCGGCGATCATCGGCCCCCACGAGCCCACGTAGTCGATGTAGCGGTTGCCGTCGACGTCGTACAGGTACGGACCATCGGCGCGCTGCACGAAGAACGGCTCGCCGCCGACCGACTTGAAAGCGCGCACCGGCGAATTGACGCCGCCGGGAATCAACGACTGCGCTTGGGCGAACAGGGCGTGCGAGCGGGAAAGGTTCATGAGCGGAAATCCTTGGCGATGCTGGCCAGGCCGATCTGCCGGGCACGGAGCGAGGCCGTCTATTGTCGCGGCTGCCGCCGGCATGCGCCATGTCGTCGATCCGCCGCGCTTGGCGCCGCGCCGTGATTTGCTGTCTACGCTCAAGCGCTAGCCCCTCTCCCGCGGGGAGAGGGGGTGGGGTGAGGGTCCGGCGCGCAGCGACGCGCGATGTCTTGGTGCACGAGGCTTCGCCCGTACCCTCATCTGCCCCTGCGGGGCACCTTCTCCCAAAGGGAGAAGGGAAACGCTAAGCGCCTCTCCCATCGGGAGAGGGGTTGGGGTGAGGGTCCGGCGCGCAGCGGAGCGCGACGTCCGGGTGCATGAGGCTGCGCCCATACCCTCATCCGCCACTTCGGGGCACCTTCCCCCGAGAAGGGGAGCCTGGTCCCGGTGGGAGAAGGAAGGCGCTAGGTTCCGTGCCTCAGTCGAAACAGGCGCGGTACGCAGCCAGCGCCGCACGCGGGTCGGGCGCATCGAACACACCGCTGATCACCGCCAGCAGGTCGGCGCCGGCCGCGACCAGCGGGCGCGCGTTGTCCGCGGTGAGGCCGCCGATCGCTACGCGCGGCAGACCCAGTGCCGCGGCCTCGTGCAACAACGTGGGCGTGGCGCGGCGCGTGGTGACCTTGCTGCGGGTGGGGAAGAACGCGCCGAAGGCGACGTAGCTGGCGCCGGCGGCCGCGGCGCTGCGGGCCAGCGCCAGGTCGTCGTAGCAGGACGCGCCGATCAGCGCCTGCGGCCCGAGCGTGGCGCGCGCGGCGGCCAGGTCGCCGTCGTCCTCGCCCAGGTGCACGCCGGCCGCGCCCACCGCCTGCGCCAGGGCGACGTCGTCGTTGACGATCAGCGGCACCCCGGCTTGCGCGCACAGCGCCTGCAGTGCCGCGGCCTGCTGCTGCCGTTGCGCCGCATCGGCGCGTTTGTTGCGGTACTGCAGCCAGGTCACGCCCTGGTCCAGCAGCGGTGCCACCCGCGCCAGCAGGCGCGCGCCGTCGGCCTCGTCGGGAGTGATCAGGTACACGCCGCGCGGCGCCGGAGATGCGTTCATGGCCAAGCCTTCCGATGCGTCGACGGCGATGGGACAATGCCGTTCCGTCCGACTGTGACCTGCGATTATCCAATGAGCGACGCCACCGCCACCACCTATCGCACCTGGATGTGCGTCGTCTGCGGGTTCATCTACAACGAGGCCGACGGCCTGCCGGAAGAAGGCATCGCCCCCGGCACCCGCTGGGAAGACGTGCCCGACACCTGGACCTGCCCGGACTGCGGCGTGACCAAGGACGATTTCGAGATGGTCGAAATGGAGTGAGGCCGGGATTGGGGAGTCGGGATTGGGGATTCGTTGGAGCCCGGTTCCGCCTTTTTTCCTGCTGGTAGATGCGGCTTCGTTCCCCTGGATCAGCCGCGATGTGGCGCTGGTGATGCCTGATTCGGGAGTGAAGGCAGCCTCCGCTCCCGAGATCCATGTCTTAGATGCGGCTTTCTCTGGGTGTCTGGGCGATGCGATCGCGTTTGCCGCGATGGCGCCGCTGACTGGCGTGATGCGGGAGAGGCTTCAGTTCCCACCCGTCCGCCATTGTGGCGTCGGGGCTGAAGCCCCTCCCACAGTGGCGATGCGTCGACGACGCGGTTTGCGCGCGCCTCAAAGAAGTCCGTGACGGTGTGGAGCGCTTACAGCGACGCCACACTGCATGGCTCGTCCAAATCCCGAGTTCCGGCGTTCAACAGCCGCAGGTTGGTTCTTGCGATCCCGGCTTTCCACCGCCGCAGGCGGCTCATCCCGAATCCCCGCCGTCAGTGCATCCGCTGCGCGCGGGCGCTCAGTTCCACCAGGCGCTCGCGGATCGGCAGGGCGTCGGAGGCCTCGGGGTTCAGTTGCAGGTAGCGCCCCAGGTCGCGGCGCGCGCCGGGCACGTAGTCCATCTGCAGGTACGCCATGCCGCGGTCGCGCAGGGCTTCGGGCTGGTCCGGCATCAGCTTGAGCACGCGGTCGGCGCTGCGCGCGGCGCGGTCCCACTCGTCGCGTTCGGCATACAGGCCGTGCAGGTTGCGCAGGACACGGGCGAGGATCGCGCGATGCGGCGCCGGGTCCAGGATCTGCAGCAGGGCGCGGTCGTCCGGGCTTTCGCCGCCCATGTGCGGCCGCGCGCGCTCGCGCAGTTCCTCCACCGCCAGCGGGCGCCCGCCGTTGAACGGGTCCATCACCAGCAGGCCGTCGTCCACCGGCAGGCGCACCAGGAAATGCCCGGGGAAGGACACGCCGTCGAGCGGGATGTCCAGGCGCCGCGCCACTTCCATCTGCACCAGCGCCAGCGAGATCGGGTTGCCCAGGCGCCGCTCGAACACCTGGTTCATGTAGCTGTTGCGCGGGTCGTAATACTCGTCGTGGTTGCCGGTATAGCCCAGCTCTTCGAACAGGTGGCGATTGATCGCCGCCATCTTCAGCGGCCACTGCTCGATCGTCGCCACCTCGTGCCGCAGGTGGTCGGCGTGGCTCTGCGCCAGGGTGTCGTAATGGGCGGCATCCAGTTCCGGATACTCGTCGCGGGCGATCAGCAGTGCGGTCGCCAGCAGCGGCAGGGCATCGTCGTCCAGAGCGGCCAGGGTATTCCAGCTCGGCAATGTCAATCGGGCGGCCATGGCCCAAGACTGGCGGCAAAGCCGAGCCCGATCAAGTCCGGCGGTTCCCGACAGCGGTGTCGGGTTCAGCGCCGTGGTGGCGGGGCGTTTTCCCGACCCCGACCGGCACGGCGGGGGGATCAGTGGCCCTGCGGAATCCCGGGGCCGAAGCGCAGTTCGGTGCCGTCCTGCAGCTTCAACTGTTCGGCCTGGCCGGCGTTGAGTTCGAGCACGTAGCGCGCCGGCGCGTTGCTGGGGTAGGGCGGGCAGGCGTCGCCGGCCGAGCACGGCGGCACGTCGCGCTGCTGCGCCACCAGCTTGCGCTGGTTGTCGAAGTACAGGATGTCCAGCGGGATCTTGGTGTTCTTCATCCAGTACGCCTGCGGTTCCTCGCGGTCGTGGATGAACAGCATGCCGTGGTCGGCGTCCATCTGGTCGCGGAACATCAGCCCGCGCGCGCGGGTGGCGTCGTTCTGCGCCAGCTCGACCTGGTAGCGGTGCCCGCCCAGTTCCACCCAATGGTCGCCGGCGCTGGCGCAGCCACTGAGGGCGAGCAGGAGAAGGACGCCGAACGCGCGGAAGAGGGACATGGGCGGGGCCAGGGCAAGAGGAAGACAGCGCGCACCTTGTTGCATGGTGCGCGTGGCGTCAAGAGCGGGGATTGGTGATTGGAGATTGGGGGATTCGTGAAAGCCAGGGATCCACGCTTTTACGAATCCCCAATCCCGACTCCCCAATCCCACGCGCGCGCCAGCGCGCGTCAAAAGACGCGCGGCGGCTCGCCACCGACGATCACCACGTCGGCCGGGCGGCGCGCGAACAGGCCGACGCAGACCACGCCGGGGATCTGGTTCAGTTCGCGCTCCAGCGCCACCGGGTCGGTGATCGACAGGTGGTGCACGTCCAGCACCACGTTGCCGTTGTCGGTGATGACGCCGTCGCGCCACACCGGCTGGCCGCCGGTGCGCGCCAGGATCTCGCGGGCGACCAGGCTGCGCGCCATCGGGATCACCTCGATCGGCAGCGGGAACGCACCCAGGGTCTGCACCTGCTTGCTTGGGTCGACGATGCAGATGAAGCGCTCGCTGGCCTCGGCGATGATCTTCTCGCGGGTCAGCGCGGCGCCGCCGCCCTTGATCAGGCACTTGTTCGGATCGCACTCGTCGGCGCCGTCCACGTACAGCGACAGGTTGCCGGTGTGGTTCAGTTCCAGCACCTCGATGCCGTGCTGGCGCAGGCGCGCGGTGCTCTGCTCGGAACTGGACACCGCGCCCTTGATGCGGTGGCCGATGCGGCCGAGCGCGTCGATGAAATAGGCGACGGTGGAGCCGGTGCCGACGCCGACGATCATGCCGTCCTGGACGTAGTCGATGGCTTTCTCGGCGGCAAGGCGTTTGGCGTCTGACATTGGAAGAGCTCGGGAGTGGGGATTCGGGATTGGATTCGTTGAAGCGGTAGACGGGTGGGCTGGGAGGCAAATCCCCAATCCCCAATCCCGAATCCCGGCTATTCGAGCGAAAGCAGCAGCTTCCACTGCGCGGCGCTGACCGGGAACACCGACAGGCGGTTGCCGCGGGCGACCAGGGGGAAGCCCGCGCCCAGCGCGTCGGCGTGCTGCTTGATCTCGTCCAGGGCGATGGTGCGCGCCAGCTTGCGTTCGAACGCCACGTCCACCAGATACCAGCGCGGCTGCTCCGGGGTGGCCTTGGGGTCGTGGTAGTCGGAGGACGGGTCGAACTGGGTGGCGTCGGGGTAGGCCTGGCTGGCCACGCGCGCCACGCCGACGATGCCCGGCACCTTGCAGTTGGAGTGGTAGAACAGGATGCCGTCGCCGACCTTCATGCCGTCGCGCATGAAATTGCGCGCCTGGTAGTTGCGCACGCCGTTCCAGGGTTCGGTGCCGACCCGCTGCAGGTCGTCGATCGAGAAGGCGTCCGGTTCGGACTTCATCAGCCAATAGCGGGTGCGTGCGGTCATGCGGGGAAATCGTGCGCGGTCGACAGGGTGAGGGATTCGGTGCAGACCGCGTCCAGCGCCACGTCCCAGGCGGCGAGCGGCAAGGCCGCGACCTGTTGCGCGTCGAAGGCGGCCCCGACCAGCCAGGGCGGCGGAGCCTGCCGCTGGCGGAAAGCGAAGCTGCGATCATACCAGCCGCCCCCCATGCCCAGGCGGCCGCCGGCGGTGTCGAAGCCGACCAGCGGCGTCACCACCAGCGCCATCTGCGCCGGCGCCAGGGTCGTGGCCGGATCGACGTCGGGCTCGGGAATGCCGTAGCGGTTGGCGTGCAGCGGCTGCCCGGGACGCCACGGCGCGAAGCGCAGGGTGTCGCCGCTGAGCACCGGCAGGCAGTACTGCACCGTGTCCGGCAGCGACAGTTGCCAGCGGTGCAGCGCGATCTCGCCATCCATGGCCCAGTAGCCGCCGACATGGCCGTGCCGCGGCGCGAACGGCAAGTCCAGCAACCGCTGCGCCAGCGCATCGGCGGCGGCCAGGCGCACGGGCGCGGTGAGCGCGCGGCGGCGCGCACGCAGGTCCTGGCGCAGGGAATCGCGGTCGTCGGCAGTCATCGGGCAGGCGTGGCGAGGATTGGCGCTATTGTCGGCGCCGGCGCGCGCACTGACCAGCAGGCGCGGTCACCGCCGCGGCGATCACGCGTAGAGCGCCACCGTCTGCCGGCCCCACAGCACCAGCCGCCCGGCCGTATCCCAGATCTGCATGTCCTGCAGCGAGTAGCCGTCCTCGGCATGCAGGCTGGCCGAGCGCAGCAGGAACCAGTCGCTGGCGCTGGCTGGCTGCGGGAAGTCCAGGGTCCAGGTCATCGAACTGACCGGCGCCGGTGCGCTGAAGCAGGTCATCGCGGCCGGCGGCAGGCAGTCGCCCAGTGCGACCAAGGCCACGCTCGGATCCACGCCGGCGGCGTCGCGATGGCGCGCCCAGACCAGCAACTCCGGGTCGGCCGCGGCGGACAGCGGCAGCGCGCCGCCGGCCAGGCGCATCTCGAAGTTGGCGACGAAGGCCGGCGTGGCCGCGCTGTCGGCGATCGGCGTCGCCGCGTCGGGGCCGACCACCGCCGGGCGTGCCGGCAGGAAGTCGTGGGCGATGCGGCTGGGGCGCGGCTGCGCGAACAGCAATGCGGCACGCAGGGCGACCTGTCCGTCGGCCAGGCAATCGACCGCGACCGCGGTGGCGGACTTGCCCTGGCGCAACAGCTGCGTATCGAAGCGCAGGGTGCCGTCGGCCGGGCCGATGAACCCGATATGCGCCGACTTCAGTGGCGGCAACGCGGACGGCGCCGTGCGCAGCGCGGCCTGCAGTGCCAGCGCCGCGGACAGTCCGCCGAAGGCGGTGCGGCCTTGTCGCCAGCTGGCGGGAACGTCGAATCCCGCTGCGGGATCGAAGCGGTCGAGGATCTGGGCGAGCGTCGGCAATCCGGGATCTCCGTGGTGGGGGCACCAGTATCCCGGGTTTCGGCCGGCGCGAGAACGCGTCGCACATGCGCTGCGCCGGCAACGACGACGTGGTGGACACGCACGTTGCGGACGCGCAAAAAGGAAACGGCGCCTTGCGGCGCCGCTTCCTGGAAGAATTGCATTCTCCGCCGTGACGATGCGTGCGAAACGACCTTGAACCCGGGGTTCAAGTGGGATGGCTGGAGAATCATCGGGCTTCCCGCTACGAGGCGGACTTGCACTCCCGATTCCGTCGCCACCCCGTGGTCGTCATTAAGGGACAAGGCGAATGTTTGCACACGCTGTCGTTCACAGCAGAGAACGCAAGTGGAGTATAGCGCCGTCGTCGCGCTTGGCTAGTCCGTTCGTCGGTGCTTCGGTGCGTTGCAATTCACGTTGATGATCGCAGCGCCACGTGCGGATCAGCGTGCCGTATCGACTACGCTGTCCAGGCGCCGATTGAGATCGGCGAGTGTGCGCGCCATCTCGCGGTCGCGCTGCGCGTGTTCGTCGCGCAGCTGCTGCAGCTCGTGCGCCAGATTCAGCGCCGCGAGGACGGCGACGCGATCCACCGCGGCCATGCGGTTGCTGCCGCGCACTTCGCGCATCTTCGCGTCGAGCAGGCGCGCGGCCGCGAGCAGGCCGTCGCGCTCCTCGGCCTCGACGCCGACGGTGTACTCGCGGTCGAGGATGCGGACGCTGACCGGCTCGCTCACGTGTGCTGCTCCAGGGACTTCAATCGGGCGATCATCGCTTCCACGCGCGAACGCGCCTGCTCGTTCTTGGTCAGCAACTGCGAGCGCTCGCCGATCAGGTGTTCCTGCTGCTGGCGCAGGCTGCGGTTCTCGTCGGACAGGCGCTGGCAGCGCTCGACCAGCGTTTCCACGCGTGCGGCAAGGGCGCGAAGCTCGGCGAGGGCGTCAGGGCTGTCCATGGCGCTCACGATAGGCATGCGCCGGAGGGGCGGTCAAGACGCCGCGCGGCGGCGCCATGGCCGGCGCTCAGGCAGGCAGCCGCAGCGGTTGCTGCAACAGCCGCAGGCAGGCGTCCGGCTCCAGCGCCGGCGCCACCAGGTGGCCCTGGATCTCGTCGCAGCCGTGCGTGCGCAGGAACGCCAGCTGGCCGGCGTCTTCGACCCCTTCGGCCACCACCTTCAGCGCCAGTGAATGGCCCATCGCGATGATGGTACTGGTGATCGCCTCGTCGTCCGGGTCGCGGGTGAGATCGCCGATGAATTCTTGGTCGATCTTCAGGGTATTGATCGGCAGGCGCTTCAGATAGGCCAGCGACGAATAGCCGGTGCCGAAATCGTCGATGGCCAGGGTCAATCCCAGCTCGCGGCAGGCGCGCAGCAACTCGGCGTTCTTGCCGACCTGCGACATCACCACGCTCTCGGTCAGTTCCAGTTCGATGTTGGCGGCCGGCACGCCGGTCTCGGCGAGGATCTCGGCCATCAGCTGCGGCAGGTTGCCGCGCTCGAGCTGGATCGCCGAGACGTTCACCGACATGCACAGGTCGGTCAGCCCCATCCGCCGCCAGTCGCGCAGCGCGCCGCAGGCCTGGCGCAGCACCCATTCGCCGATCTCCAGGATCAGCCCGGTCTCCTCGGCCAGCGGGATGAACTGGCTCGGCGAGACCGGTCCGAAATCGGCGCTGTGCCAGCGCAGCAGCGCTTCCACGCCGACCACCCGCTGCGTGCGCAGCGAGTAGCGCGGCTGGTAGACCAGCTTCAGTTCCTGGTCCAGCGGGATCTTGCGCAGCGTGCTGGCCAGGGTGGCGCGATGGCGGGTGGCCTCGTCCATGCGCGCCGAGTACACCTGCACGTTGCGGCGCCCGGCGGCCTTGGCCTGGTACATCGCGGTGTCGGCGTGCTTGAGCAGTTCGCTGGGCAGCAGCGCGTGCTGCGGGAACAGGGAGATGCCGATGGAGCTGGAGACCGCGACCTCGCGGCGTTCGTCCAGCCGCAGCGGCGCCTCGAAGGCGGCCAGCACGCGGGCGGCCACCGCCTCGGCCTCGCCCTGGCTGACGATGTCCTCGACCACCACGGTGAATTCGTCGCCGGCCAGCCGCGCCACCGTGTGCTGCGGCCCCACCGCCTGCTGCAGGCGTTCGGCCACGGCGCGCAGCACGCGGTCGCCGACCGCATGGCCGAGCGAATCGTTGATGTCCTTGAAACGGTCCAGGTCCAGAAACAGCACCGCGACCGAGCCGGCCTGGCGCCGCGCACGCACGATCGCCCGCGCCAGGCGCTCGGACAGCAGCGCACGGTTGGGCAGGCTGGTCAGCGTGTCGTAGTTGGCCAGGTAGCGCAGTTCCTGCTCGGCACGCTTCTGGTCGGTGATGTCCTCCAGCACCACCACCTGGAAGCTCTGCCGCCCGTCGGCGTCGACCACGGTGTTGCGGCGCAGGTGGCAGAGGATCTCCTGGCCGTCCTTGCGCCGCTTCCAGGCCTCGCCGCGCCAGTGCCGGCCGTGCTCGGCCACTGGCGCGGCCGGCGTTTCCGGGGTGTGGTCGATCAGCGTCATCGGCTGGCCCAGCACCTCGCGCTCGCTGTAGCCGGTGATGCGGGTGAACGCCGGATTGACCGAGATGAAGCGGCGCTCCTCGTCGAGGACGGCAACCGCCTCGCCCATGCTGCGCAGCACTTCGGCGGCGATGCGCCGCTCCAGGTCGGCCTGGCGGTGCGAGGTGATGTCGCGTGCGGTGCCGGCGAGGCGACGCGGTGCGCCGCTAGCGTCGTAGTCGACCACGCGGCCCCGAACCCGCGCCCAGTGCCAGACCCCGTCCCCGGCCAGGTCCACGCGGTACTCGGCGGTATAGATCGCGGTGCGGCCCTGCAGGTGTTCCTGCAGCACCTGCCGCGCCTGCTCCATGTCCTCGGGATGGATCCGCAGCGGCTCGTTCTCGCGGATCACCAGGCCGATGTCCTGTGCGTGCGGCGTGGCCTCGTCGGCGCGCATCAGCCGCAGCGTGCGCTGTTGCAGGTCGTAATCCCAGAAGTGCTCGCCCGAGGCCCACAGCGCCAGTTTCAGGTGCTGGTCGCGTTGCTGCAGCTGCGCGTGCCGGTGCAACTGCTCGCGCAGGCGCCGGCGCGAGCGCAGGGCGAACAGCGCCGCCACCCCGCAGGCCGCCAGCGCGCCGAGGGCCACCAGTGGCCATACGGCCAGCAAGGTCTCGCCGAACAAGGCCAGGCCGGTCCTTTCCGCAGCTCCTGCAGCAACGTGCTCCAATGGCATGGCGGAAAGTGACTTCTGTCAAAGAACGGGTGGTGGAGTGTAGGCGCGTGTCGGAAGCCTCCACAAGCGGCGGCGCACACGCGATTGCTACACTGCGCAGTCCCGATTCCGCTGCAGGCCGCCACAGGCCCGTGGCCAGCGCCCGACAGGCTTCGCTCCATGACCGAACTTCCCACTGCCGACCAGATCGCCGATGCCAGCCGGACGCTTGGCCTGGCTGCGTCGGCAGCCGAACTGCACGGCGCCCTGTGCGGCTGGCTGGCCGGCGGCGGCGCCGAACTGCCGGCGTGGCCGGCTGCCGTGCTGGCCGATGCCAGCATCGCCGCGCCGCGCAGCGGCGACGCGCTGGATCGCCTGCGCGAGGCCACGACTGCGCAACTGAACGACCGCGATTTCGGTTTCGACCTGGTGCTGGCCGATGCCGGCGCGCCGCTGCCCGAGCGTGCCGATGCGCTGTTCGACTGGTGTCGCGGCTTCCTCGGCGGCTTCGGCCTGGCCGCAGGGGCGGCGCCGCCACTGTCCGAGGAGGGCCAGGAAGCGCTGCAGGACCTCGCACGGCTGGCCCAGGCCAGCGCCGACGACTTCGACAGCGGCGACGAGGACGAGGACGCGCTGGCCGAGATCGAGGAGTTCGTGCGCGTGGCGGCGCTGTTGCTGCACAGCGACTGCGTGCTCGGCCCGCGCCACCGGCAGCGCCTGAACTGATGAAGCGGCTCACCGGGATTTCCTCCGGCGAGTACGCGCGCCGGCGCCGGCAGCTGATGGACATGGCCGGCGAGCAGGCCATCCTGGTGCTGCCCAGCGCGCCGGAGCGGGTGCGCAGCCACGACACGCACTACCCGTACCGGCAGGATTCCGACTTCTGGTACCTGTGCGGCTTCCCCGAGCCGGATGCGGTGCTGGTGCTGGTGCCCGGGCGCCGCCACGGCGAAGCGCTGCTGTTCTGCCGCGAACGCGACCCCGAGCGCGAAGCCTGGGACGGTCCGCGGTCGGGCCAGGAAGGCGCGGTCGAGCGCTACGGCATGGACGACGCCTATCCGATCGACGACCTCGACGAGATCCTGCCGGGGCTGCTGGAAGGGCGCTCGCGGGTGTACTACCACTTCGGCCGCGATGTCGATTTCGACCTGAAGCTGATCGGCTGGGTCAAGCGCGTGCGCGAGCAGGTGCGGCATGGCGCGCAGCCGCCGCACGAATTTTTGGAACTGGGCCATCTGCTGCACGAGCAGCGCCTGTTCAAATCGCGCGACGAGATCGCGCTGATGCAGGTCGCTGCGGACCTGAGCGTGGCCGGGCACCGCGCGGCGATGCGGCTGGCGCGCCCGGGCGTGCACGAATACCAACTGCAGGCCGAGATCGAGCGCGAATTCCGCGCCGGCGACGCCTGGCCGGCCTACGGCAGCATCGTCGGCAGCGGCCACAATGCCTGCGTGCTGCACTACCGCGCCAACGCCGCGCGCCTGCGCGACGGCGAGCTGGTGCTGGTCGATGCCGGTGCCGAGTACCGCGGCTATGCGGCCGACATCACCCGCACGTTCCCGGTCAACGGCCGCTTCAGCGCCGAACAGCGCGCGCTGCACGACCTGGTCGGTGCCGCCCACGCCGCCGCGCTGGCGCAGGCGCGGCCGGGCGTGGCCTACGAGGCCGGGCACCTGGCCGCGGTGCAGACCCTGACCGAAGGCCTGCTGCGGCTGGGCCTGCTCAAGGGCAGCCTGGAACAGAACCTGGCCAGCGGCGAGTACCGGCGCTTCTACCGGCACAAGACCGGGCACTGGCTGGGCCTGGACGTGCACGACGTCGGCGACTACCGGCTGGCCGGCGAATCGCGCCTGCTCGAGCCGGGCATGGTGTTCACCATCGAACCCGGCCTGTACGTGTCGCCGGACGACAAGGACGCGGACCCGAAGTGGCGCGGCATCGGCATCCGCACCGAGGACGACGTGCTGATCACCGACGACGGCCACCGCGTGCTCACCGATGCCCTGGCGCGCAGCGCCGAGGAGATCGAGGGACTGATGGCTGGGAATGGGGAATAGGGAAACGGGAATGGGAAAGCGGTGACCGCGCGCGGACAGGTCAGCTAGCGGACCTGGCGCTTTTGCTGTTGCGATTCCCCATTCTGCATTCCCGGTGATAGCCCAGGCAGCCGCCTCTTGCGTATGCGCGGCCGCTTGCGCACAGTGACCAGCTGAAAGGGGGATTCATGACGATGTGGATGCGATGCCTGCTGGCGGCAGGACTGTGCCTGGCCGTCTCGGCGCAGGCGGGCGCACAGCAGGCGACCGCGCCGGCGGCGCCAGCCGATGCTGCGCCGGCAACGATGCCGACAGCCGCACCGGCCGCGGTGCCTACGCTGGCACTGGACGATCTGCAGACCTTGTTGTCGCTGCGCTCTGCGCCGGAAGCGCGCGCGCAGATGCTGGCGCAGGTCGTCGCGCTGGCAGGCAAGGGCGATGGCGCCTCGGCGTACGTGTTGGGTGTGCTCTACCGCAATGGCGAGGCGCATCCGGCGCATCTGGTGCCGCGCGACCTGGACACGGCCCGCTACTGGCTGGAGCGCTGCCTGGGCATGCCGCGCTGCCCACTGCTGGCGTTGGCCTCGCTGGCCGAGCTGGAACTGTCCGCCGGCAATGCCAAGCCGGCGCTGCAATGGGCGCAGGGCTGGGTGGCGCTGGACCGCGAGTTCACCACGCGGGCGCGAGAGATCGAAGGCCGGCACGTGCGGCCCAGCCAGCGCAATCGCGATACCGCCTACCATGCCTACCTGCTGGAGCGCTGCTATGCGGCGATGCCGAGCGGCGACCGCGACGCGATCGGCCTGGCCTGGTTCAATGCATTTCGCGTGCAGTGGGGCCGGGTCCTGGACCGGATGCTGTTCGCGCAGCTCGATGCGCTGCAGGCGCAGGATGGCGAGGACGCGGGCGGGCTCACCGCGCGTGCCGAGAATCAACGCCGCAAGACCGTGCTGGACAGCCCGGCGGACCTGCCGGTCACGCCGGCGTTGAGCCTGTTCCTGATGCGTGGCGATCCCCAGGGCGGACGTCCCGAGTCCGCCCTGGTGCTGGAGGCGCTGCCCTCGCCGAACGCGGCACGTGGGCTCGAAGCGCTCGCCCGCGATTTCAAGACCGCGCCATATCCGGCCGCTGCCGGACAGCGTCGCTACGACCTGATCCCGATGAGCTTCAATCGCGGCCCTTACGCGTTGACCGGCAAGTGACCGTGGTGGCGGCTCAGGCCGCCGCCGCGAATACCGGCCGCGTCAGGTTCTCGGGCGCGTCCTCGGTGCACACCACCTCGTCCTCGATGCGGATGCCGCCGTAGGGCTTGAACTGCTCCACGCGCGCCCAGTCGACGCTGTTGCCGTGGCCGGCCTGCTTGAGGTCGTCGAGCAGCATGTCGATGAAGTACAGGCCCGGCTCGATCGTCACCACCATGCCCGGTTCCAGGGTGCGGGTCATGCGCAGGTAGGGGTGGCCGTCGGGGCGTTCGATGCGGCCGCCGCGGTCGCTGGCGGCGAAGCCGGCGACGTCGTGCACCTGCAGGCCGATCGGGTGGCCCAGGCCGTGCGGGAAGAACGCGGCGCTGACGCCGGTGGCCACCGCGGTTTCCGGCGACACGGTGAGCACGCCGGCATCCTTCAGCACGCCCATCAGCGCCAGGTGCGCATCCAGGTGCAGCTGCCGGTAGTCGACGCCGGCGCGCACGGCCTGGCCCATGCGCTGCTGCGCGGCGTCCACCGCGTCGATCAGCGCCTGGAAGTCGCTGTCGCGATCGGCGGCGTAGGTGCGGGTGATGTCGCTGGCGTAGCCGTGCGCGGAGGCGCCGGCGTCGATCAGGAAGCTGCGCAGCGGCGTCGGCGCCTGCCGCTGCAGTTCGGTGTAGTGCAGGACGGCGCCGTGTTCGTTCAGCGCCACGATGTTGCCGTACGGCAGTTCGTTCGCGTCCTGCCCGACCGCGGCGCAGTAGGCCATGTGGATCTCGAACTCGCTGCGGCCTTCGCGGAACGCGGCCTCGGCGGCGCGATGGCCGCGCACCGCCAGTTGTTGCGCCTGGCGCATCAGCGCCAGCTCGTAGGGCGTCTTGTAGGCGCGGTGGTACTCCAGGTACTGCAGCACCTCCGCCGGGTTGTTCGGCACGTAGCCGCCCAGTGCGCTCTGCGGCTCGCCCAGGATCGCGCTGCGCGCGACATCCGGCAGCAGCGCCAGCGCCTCGTCCGGGGTGCGGATCAGGTGGATGTCGCAGTGCTCCACCCACCAGCCGCTGGGTGCGTCCGGCACCACGTGCCAGTAGTCGCGGGGCTGGTGGAAGATCACCTGCGGCCGGCGTCCGGGCGTGTACACCACCCAGCTGTTCGGCACCCGGGTCAGCGGCAGCCAGGCCTTGAACTGCGGGTTCACCGCGAACGGATAATCGCGATCGTCGAACACCTGGTAGTGCAGGCTGCCGCTGGGGACCACCAGGTGGTCGAAGCCGCCGCGCGCCAGCGCCTCGTCGGCGCGTCGGGTCAGGGTGCGCAGGTGGTCGGCGTACAAGGCGCTGGGGTCGTGCTGGGGCATGGCAATGGCTCGTTCGGCGATGCGGAAACAGGGCGCCAAGTGTGCCGGAAACGGTGTAGGTGTGCGGACGTGAGTGGGCGGCGTGCATAGCGTACGTTGCCGAAGCTGCGCCGGCGACGCGGGGCTTTGTCGATCCGCTGGATCTTTTTGAGTCGGAGCGCGCAACGGACTCGGATGGCTGTCGTAGGAGCGGCTTCAGCCGCGACCGAGGCGTTCCCGCGAATGCCGGTCGCGGCTAAAGCCGCTCCTGCGAGATCGGCGGCGTTAGCCGCCGGATGCGGCGTTGATCCACTGCCGCAACAGGTCGCGGTGCGCGGGAGAAATGGTCAGGAAGCGGAAGCCGGCCCAGGCCTGGCCCGGTGCGTGAGAAGGTTCGCTCCACAGCAGGTGCGCGCCGACGTCGATCTGCACCTCGCGGTCGGCGTGCGGCATCGCGAAGCGCAACTGGTACAGGGCGTCCTCGTGCAGCGGCGCCGAAGCCAGCAGCAGCATGCCGTGTTCGGACACGTTGCCGAGGCGGCCGACCACGGCGTCTTCCATCAGGTCCAGGACCGGCACCATCTCCGGGACCTGGCGGCGCGGCGAGCGGCGGGCGTCGGTGCTCATGCGCCCTCCATCGCGTCGTCGGCCGCGGGCGCGCCGGCCAGGGTGCGCAGCGCGCGCACCGCGGCCTGCCAGGCGCGGTCGATCAGGCGGGCGCGGTCTTCGCTGACGATGCGGGCCTGGCCCTGCGCCAACAGCCGCGCCAGCCCGTCCAGGGTGTGCTCGGCGGCCTTCTGGCCGCGCTGGTTGACGAACAGCGCGCGATCGGTGATCGGGCTGTACCAGGACAGGCGCTGCCGTTTCAGGTCGCCCTGCTGGTTGACGACGAACTCGAACCAGGTGCCGAACGGCAGCGTGCGCAGCCGCGCATACGCGGCTTGTTCGGTCTCGGTGCGTGGCGGCAGCGACGGCCGTTCGTCGTCCTCGCCCTGGTCGCCCAGGCGGGTGCGCGCCTTCAGTCGCACGCTGAGTTCGGTGCGCGAGGTGGTGGCATCGGTGCCGCCCGGCGTGGACAGGCGGCGGGCGATCGCCTCGGCTTCCTGCTGGTGGTAGCCGACCTGCAACAGCGCGTGGCACACGCGCTCGGCCAGGGCGGCATCGGACGCGCCGTCGCTTTGGCAGGTGACCTCGGCGATGCGCTCGGCCAGGCCGATGCGCTCGCGCCAGGTCTCCGAGTCCTCGCCCTGGCGCAGCAGGGTCAGCACCAGCACGTCGGACCAGGCCTGCAGCAGCAGGGTCTGCACGAAGCCCGGCGGTTGCCGGGCAGTGCACAGCGCCTCCAGGGTGGCGGTCGCGGTCTGCTTGGCCAGCTCCAGCCGTTCCTTGCCGCGCGCGGCCTCGACGTGGCGGCGTTCGGCGATCTCTGCCTTGTGCGCCAGGCTGCGCTGCTGCGCCTGGATGTCCTGGTGAGCCTGTTCGAAGACGACCTCGTCGCCTTCGTACTCTTCGACCACGCGGTCCACCGCGTGGTTGAGCTTGAGCAGCAGCGTCGGATCGCTGTCGTCTTCGCCCAGCCAGGTCGCGCCCGATTCGGCGACGGCGTTGAGCAGTTCCCGCGCCGGGTGGCGGCTGTGCGCGAAGAACGCCGGATCCTGCAGCGCCGCGCGCACCAGCGGCACCTGCAGGCGTTCCAGCAGCCCCGCGGCCGGCGCGTCGGGGCGGACCTCGCGTTCGATCTCGCCGTACAACAGGCCGAGCAGATCGAAGGTGTCGGCCTGCTGCGGTGCCAGCGTCGCCTGTGCGCCGTGGGTAGCGTGCAGCGCCTGCAGCAGGGCGGCGCGCACGTCGCGCAGGTGGCGGCGCCCGCGCAGCCCGCCCAGGGTGCTGTGGGCCGGCGGCTGCGCCTGCAGTTCGCCCAGGGCCTCCAGCAGGCTGGCGGTCGGCACCGGCGCCGCGCCGACGGCGCTTGCCGGCAGCGACGGGAGGGGGGCGGCGCCGGTGGCCATGGCCGCCGGTGCCGCGGCACCGGTCGCGGCATGCGCGCGTGCGGCCGCCAGCAGCTGGCGCAGGGTGGCCAGATCGGGACCGCCAGCGGGTGGCGCGCCGGCATCGGCCGCCGGCTTCGCTGGCGGCAGCGGCAGTGGGGCGGCGGGCCCCGCCGACACGCCCGCGGCAGGCGCGGCCTGGCCGGGGGCGCTGCCACTCCCCCTGGGGCCGCTGGCGGCAGCGGCTGGCGCGGCGCCTGCGGGCATGCGCGCGACGCGGCGCGCGCCCGGCTCGACGTTGGTGCTGCGCGCCACGTAGGGCAGGTAGATCAGGCCCGGCAGCACCCCAGCGTGGGTGAGCATGACGTTGGCCCGTTCAACGATCTCGCCATAGCCCGCCAGCACCTGGCGTTCGAAGGCGCGGTACAGCGCCAATTGTGTGTCCAGGCCCAGGCCCAGCGCGTCGCCGGCATCGCGCAGCAGCCGGCACAGCGCGTGCGGTCCCAGCGGCAACTGCTCGATCTCGAAGGCGGGCCGTGCCGCCAGCACGCCGAAGCGCTGGCCGAGCAACTGCAGCGGGATGTTGCAGCGGGTGGCCTCGCGGCGGGCGATCTCGTGCAGCACGATGTCGCGGTCGATATCCACGTCGGCGACCAGGGTCATCATCTGCGCGGTGGCGCCGGCCTTGGCCGCGCGCGGCGTGGCGGCCATCGCCAACGGGCTGCGGATGCCGGCCAATCCGGCTTCCAGGTGCGCCTGACAGAACGGCGCGAAGCGCGCGCGCTGCGCGCGCAAGCGCTGGGCTTCCTGGTAGATGTCCTGCTGCACCTGCCCGTTGCGGGCGCGCTCGGCCTGCTCGAACAGGGTCTGCTCCAGGTCGTCCAGGGTCGCCTGCAACGGTCCCTCGAGGGACTGCCACAGCTGGGCGTTCAGGGCCTGCAGGAGGCCGCGCACGCGCGCCGGCAAGGCGGCGCTGGCAAGCGTCGCCGGCGGGGCCGACCTGGTCGCAGACACGGGCATCCTGTGATCGCCGTTGTACTTTTCTGCGCGGTATGTAGCACGATCCGTCGCCGCAACCAAGGCGGCGACGTCGCCAGGACACCGTCCTAGGGCAGAAACAGCGCGACCACGTCGTTGGTGAAACGCCGCCCCAGCTCGGTCGGCACGGCGTGGCCGGCGTCCACCCGCAGCCAGTCGCGGGCCTGCGCCGTGGCCAGGGCCGGGGCGATCATCTGCAGCGGCAGGCCGGTGCGGGCGCTGAAGTCGCGCAGCGCGAAGCCGTCGTTGAGGCGCAGCGCGTTGAGCATGTACTCGAACGGGCGCCGCTCCGGCGCGATCCATTCGTCGCCGCCGATCGCCGCAGGCGTCCCGGCCGTGTCCAGGAACGCCTGCGGATGCTTGTGCTTCCAGCGCCGCAGGATGCTCTGCTCGGCGCCGGAGCTGATCTTGCCGTGGGCGCCGGCGCCGATGCCGAGATAGTCGCCGAAGGTCCAGTAGTTGAGGTTGTGCGCGCAGCGGTACGCGGCGCGGGCGTAGGCGCTGACCTCGTACTGCGCGTAGCCGGCCTCGGCCAGCAGCGCCTGGCAGCGTTCCTGCATGTCCCAGGCGTCGTCGTCCTCGGGAATGCCCTGCGGCGGTCGCGCGGCGAACAGCGTGTTCGGTTCCAGGGTGAGCTGGTAGTGGCTCACGTGGGTCGGCTGCAGCGCCAGCGCCTGCGCGATGTCGCGCTCGGCCTCGGCCAGCGTCTGCTGCGGCAGCGCGTACATCAGGTCCAGGTTGAGATTGGCGTAGCCGGCGTCCTGCGCCAGCTTCACCGCGCGCTCGGCCTCGGCACCGTCGTGGATGCGGCCCAGCCGCTGCAGGGCCGCATCGTCGAAGCTCTGGATGCCGAAGCTGAGGCGATTCACCCCGGCCGCCAGGTAACGGTCGAAGCGGCCGTGCTCGGCGGTGCCGGGATTGGTCTCCAGGGTGATCTCCAGGCCCGGGGCAAAGCGCAGCCGGGCGCTGGCGGCCTGCAGGAAACGGTCGATCGCCTCGGGCGGGAACAGGCTGGGCGTGCCGCCGCCGAAGAACACGCTGTTGACCACGCGGCCCCAGACCAGCGGCAGGTCCTGGTCCAGGTCGCGGATCAGCGCCTCCACGTAGGCGTCGAACGGCAGTGCGCCCTTGGCCGCGTGCGAATTGAAGTCGCAGTACGGGCATTTGCGCACGCACCACGGCAGGTGCACGTAGAGCGACAGCGGCGGCGGCACCAGCGGCGGGCTGCCGGCGTGCGCGGATGGGTCCGGGCAGGCGGTGCCGAGCGGATGCTGGCAATGGTCGTGGGCGTGCGACATGGCGGGCGAGGGCGGGGAAGCGGAGAGGCGGGCGGCGCGTGTGCTGGGTGGTGGTCAGGGCCTGACGGCGTGGCGCGACACGGGCCGCGCGGGCCATGGCGCCGGCCCTGGTCGGATGCCCGCGCGCGGCGCGTTCATCCGGTCGGTTGCGCCGCCAGCAGGTCGGCCAAGCGCTGCTTGAGCTGCTGCAGCGCGAGGGCGCGATGGCTGATGCGGTTCTTCAGCGCCAGCGGCATCTCGGCCGCGGTCTGGCCGTGGTCCGGGTCCAGGAACACCGGGTCGTAGCCATGTCCGCCGGTGCCGGCACGGGCTCGCGCGATGCGGCCGCGCCAGCGGCCCTCCACCAGCAGCGGCTGAGGATCCTCGGCATGCCGCAGCAGCACCAGCACGCAGTAGAAATGCGCACCGCGCTGCGCGTCCGGGACATCGTGCAGTGCGTCCAGCAGCTTGTCGATGTTGGCCTGCGCATTGCCGTGTTCGCCGGCGTAGCGCGCCGAATACAGGCCGGGAGCGCCGTGCAGCGCGTCGACGCAGATGCCGGAGTCGTCGGCCAGTGCCGGCAGGCCGGTGACGCGCGCGGCGTGGCGCGCCTTGAGCAGCGCGTTCTCGACGAAGGTCAGGCCGGTCTCGTCGGCATCGCTGACGCCGAGCGTGGATTGCGCGATCAGGTCGACGCCGACGTCGTCGAGCAGGGCATGCAGTTCTTCGAGCTTGCCGGCGTTGCTGCTGGCGAGGACCAGTTTCATGCGGTGGGCTCCAGCAGATCCCAGGTGTTGCCGTAGAGGTCGCGGAACACCGCGACCGTGGCGTAAGGTTCGTGACGTGGGGCTTCCAGGAATTCCACGCCGGCGGCGAGCATCGCCGCATGGTCGCGCTGGAAGTCGTCGGTGTGCAGGAAGAAGCCGACCCGGCCGCCGGTCTGGTCGCCGATGCGGCTGCGCTGCGCGTCGTCGCTGGCGCGCGCCAGCAGCAGCGCCGCACCGCGCGCATCACCAGGCCCGACCACGACCCAGCGCTTGTGGCCCTGGTCCACGTCTTCCAGCAACTGGAAGCCCAGCTTGCCGGTGTACCAGGCGATGGCCTCGTCGTAGTCGGCCACCACCAGGGTGACCAGGGCCAGGCGCCGGTTCATTGCGCCAGGGCCGCGCGCTGCGCCGCCAGCAGCTCGCCGATGCCGCGCTCGGCCAGGCCGAGCAGCGCGTCCAGTTCGTCGCGACGGAAGGCGTGGCCCTCGGCGGTGCCCTGCAGCTCGATGAAGCCGCCGCCGTCGTTCATCACCACGTTCATGTCGGTATCGCAGTCGCTGTCCTCGGCATAGTCCAGGTCCAGCACCGGCACGCCGCGGTAGACGCCGACCGAGACCGCCGCGACCGCGCCTAGCGCCACCGGCTTCTTCAGGTCGCCGCGCTTCTGCAGCCAGTTCACTGCATCCACCAGAGCCACGTAGGCACCGGTGATGGCGGCGGTGCGGGTGCCGCCGTCGGCCTGCAGCACGTCGCAGTCCAGAGTGATGGTGCGCTCGCCCAGCGCGGTGCGGTCGACGCAGGCGCGCAGCGCGCGGCCGATCAGACGCTGGATCTCCAGCGTGCGTCCGCCCTGCTTGCCGCGCGCGGCCTCGCGATCGGAACGCGAATGGGTGGCGCGCGGCAGCATGCCGTATTCGGCGGTGACCCAGCCTTCGCCCTTGCCGCGCAGGAAGCCCGGCACGCGGTTCTCGACGCTGGCGTTGCACAGCACGCGGGTGTCGCCGAAGCTGACCAGAACCGAGCCTTCGGCATGGCGGGTGAAGGCGCGTTCGATGCGGACCGGGCGCAACTGATCGGCCGTGCGGCCGCTGGGACGGGAGAAGGACATGCAGGGGTTCCGGGAAGGGCGGGGCCATGCGCGGCATGTGACCGCGTTCGGCAAGGCAGGAAAGGGCGCTAGGTTAACATCCGCCCCTTGTCCGCATTGGAACACCGCATGATCCGCAGCATGACCGCCTACGCCGGCGCCGAGCGCATCACTCCCTGGGGCACGCTGGGGTGCGAGCTGCGCTCGGTCAACCACCGTTTCCTGGAGGTGGGCGTGCGCCTGCCGGAGGAGTTGCGCGCGCTGGAGCCGCAACTGCGTGAACGCGTGGCCGCGCGGATCAGCCGCGGCAAGCTCGACCTGATGCTGCGCCTGCGCGCGCCGGACGCGGCGCAGACCCTGGCGGTGAACGAGGCCCTGGTCGAGCAGCTGGGCGTGCTGGCGCAGCGGCTGGGCGCGCGTTTTGCGCAGATGCAGGTGCAGTTCGTCGACCTGCTGCAGTTGCCCGGCGTGTTGCAGGGGCAGAGCGTCGATCCGGCGGCGCTGCAGGCGCAGGCGCTGGAACTGCTGGACGAGGTGCTGGCCGAGTTCGTCGCCGCGCGCGAGCGCGAGGGCGGCAAGCTGGCCGCGGCTATCGTCGAGCGGGTCGATGCGGTGGAACGCATCGCCGGCGAGGTGCGCACGCTGATCCCGGCCATCCGCGACGGCCAGCGCGCCAAGCTGGCGGCGCGCCTGGCCGACCTGCCGCATCCGGTCGACCCCGGCCGCGCCGAGCAGGAACTGGTGCTGTGGCTGCAGAAGCTCGACGTGGACGAGGAACTGGACCGGCTCGGCAGCCACATCAAGGAACTGCGCCGGGTGCTGCGCCAGCCGGAACCGGCTGGCCGGCGCCTGGACTTCCTGCTGCAGGAGTTCAACCGCGAGGCCAACACCCTGGGCTCGAAGTCGGTGGACAGCCGCACCTCCAACGCCGCAGTGGAACTGAAGGTGCTGATCGACCAGATCCGCGAGCAGGTGCAGAACCTGGAGTAGCCGGGATGGCGGGAGTCGGGATTGGGGATTGGTACGGCGGATCCCGGCGTTGGCCGGGTCGGACCCAATACCGGGTAGCATATCGACCCCGTGGGTATCGGCCCGCGGCTTCGCTCGCGAATCCCGACTCCCCAATCCCGAACCCCTGATCCTATGCGCGGCACTCTTTACATCGTGGCGGCCCCCTCTGGCGCCGGCAAGAGCAGCATCGTCAACGCCACCCTGGCGCGCGATCCGCAGATCGCGCTGTCGATCTCGTTCACCTCGCGTGCGCCGCGCCCGGGCGAACGCCATGCCGAGCACTATCATTTCGTCTCCGCCGACGAATTCCAGCGCATGATCGATGCCGGCGACTTCTTCGAGTACGCCCGCGTGCACGGCGACTGGAAGGGCACCGCGCGGCAGTCGGTGGAGCCGCAGCTGGCTGCCGGTCACGACGTGCTGCTGGAGATCGACTGGCAGGGCGCCCGCCAGGTGCGGGCCAAGGTGCCGGACGCGGTCAGCGTGTTCATCCTGCCGCCCTCGCGCGAGGCGCTGCAGCAGCGCATGCGCAAGCGCGGCCAGGACAGCGAGGCGGTGATCGCGCAGCGGCTGGCCGCCGCGCGGGAAGAGATGTCGCACTACGCCGACTTCGACTACGTGATCGTCAATGAGCACTTCGACACCGCCGTGGACGAGATGTGCGCGATCTTCGTCGCCAGCCGCCTGCGCAGGCTGCCGCAGCAGCAGCGCCATGCCGCGCTGATCGCCACCCTCCTGCAGGAACAGCCAACTGGCTGATTCCAAAGGGAACTGAATGGGGTGGGGTTGATCTTGGGCGGCGTCCGCCCTACAATCCCCGCCCTTTCCCTCATTCGAACGCGTGGCCGTTGCCGGCCCGCCGGGAGCCCGCATGGCCCGCATCACCGTAGAAGATTGCCTGGAAGTCGTTAACAACCGTTTCGAACTGGTCATGATGGCGTCCAAGCGCGCCCGCCAGCTCGCCAACGGCGTGCAGGCCACCCTCGACAACACCGAATCGGCCGACAAGCCGACCGTGCTGGCGCTGCGCGAGATCGCCGCGCGCAAGATCGACAATGCGCTGATCGACGAGGTCGAGAAGGCCGAGCGCGAGCGCGCCGAGCGCGAAGCCCTGGAATGGGCCGCGGCCGAGGTGGTGGCCGACGAGGACATGTCCAAGAACGACGACTGATCGCGTCCCCGCGTCGCGATCGTCCTGCGAACAGCCCGCATCCGCGGGCTGTTTCGTTTTGCGGGTTTGCCGTCCACGCGCCGCTGGCATAGTCTTTCCGCATGAACCCAGGCCCTTCTGCCCAGGTCGCCAGTGCCGCGCCGCCGTCGGCCGACGAGGCGGTCCCCGACTACGTCCTGCAGCTCGAACGCAGCGCCAGCTATCTGCCCGCCGAGCAGATCCCGCTGCTGCGCCGTGCGTGGGAGGTCGGCGCGGCCGCGCACGCGGGGCAGACCCGCAAGTCCGGCGAGCCCTACATCACCCATCCGGTGGCGGTGGCCGGGGTGCTGGCCGAACTCGGCCTGGACGTGGAGGCGCTGATCGCGGCGATCCTGCACGACACCATCGAGGACACCCCGCTGACCCGCGCCGAACTGGCCGCCGAGTTTGGCGAGGCGGTGGCGGAACTGGTCGACGGCGTCACCAAGCTGGACAAGCTCAAGTTCCGCGACCGCCAGGAAGCGGCCGCCGAGAGCTTCCGCAAGATGCTGCTGGCGATGTCGCGCGACCTGCGCGTGATCATGATCAAGCTCGCCGACCGCCTGCACAACATGCGCACGCTGGGCGCGCAGAGCGCCGAGGCGCGCAGCCGCATCGCCCGCGAGACCCTGGAGATCTACGCGCCGATCGCCCAGCGCCTGGGCATGAGCCTGATGAAGTCCGAGCTGCAGAATCTCGGCTTCCGCGCGCTGCATCCGTGGCGCCACGCGATCATCGAAAAACACATCCGCAGCCAGCCGGTGGTGCGCCGCGAGTCGATGGCGCAGGTGGAGGTGCAATTGTCGCAGCGCCTGGCCAAGGAAGGGCTGGAACACCGGTTGGTCAGCCGGATCAAGACCCCGTGGAGCATCTACAACAAGATGCGCGACGAGAACAAATCGTTCGACCAGGTAATGGACGTGTTCGGCTTCCGCCTGGTGGTGCGGGGCGTGCCGGACTGCTATCACGCGCTCGGCGCGGTGCACGCGACCTTCAAGCCGCTGGATGCGCGCTTCCGCGACTTCATCGCCATTCCCAAGGCCAACGGTTACCAGTCGCTGCACACGGTGCTGTTCGGGCCCTACGGCTCGCCGATCGAAGTGCAGATCCGTACCGAGGAGATGGACCTGATCGCCGAGCGCGGCGTCGCCGCGCACTGGACCTACAAGTTCGGCGGCGATTCGCCCAACAGCGCGCAGAGCCGCGCGCACGCGTGGATCGTCGAACTGATCGAATCGCAGCGCGCCGCCGGCTCGTCGCTGGAGTTCCTGGACAACGTCAAGGTCGACCTGTTCCCGGACGAGGTCTACCTGTTCACGCCCAAGGGCAAGATCCTGGCGCTGCCGCGCAACTCGACCGCGCTGGACTTCGCCTATGCGGTACACACCGACGTCGGCAATCGCGCGGTGGCCTCGCGCGTGGACAAGAAGCTGGTGCCGTTGCGCACCAAGCTGGTCAGCGGACAGACGGTGGAAGTGATCACCGCGCGCTCGGCCACGCCCAAGCCGCAGTGGCTGGAGTTCGTGGTCAGCAGCAAGGCGCGCACCGCGATCCGCCACCAGCTCAAGCAGCTCGAGCACGAGGACGCGGTGCAGCTCGGCCACCGCATGCTCGACCGCGCGCTGGAGGCGATGGACAGTTCGCTGGAACGGCTGCCCAAGGGGCGCCTGGACTCCTTCCTCAGCGAGCACCGCTACCCGCGCCTGGAAGCCCTGCTGGCCGACGTGGCGCTGGGCAACTGGATGCCCAACCAGGCCGCGCAGGCGCTGATGGCGTATGCCGAACTGCGCGGCGGCGGTCACTCCAAGCATTCGCAGGAAAAGATCCTGATCAATGGCACCGAGCGCGGCGTGGTCAGCTTCGCCAACTGCTGCCAGCCGATTCCCGGCGACGAGATCATGGGTTATCACACCGCCGGCAAGGGCATCGTGGTGCATCGGCTGGACTGTCCGAACCTGGCCGAACTGCGCAAATCGCCGGAGCGCTGGGTGCCGATCGGCTGGGATACCAGCGTCATCGGCGACTACGACACCGCGCTGGTGGTGGACGTGGAAAACCGCACCGGCGTGCTGGCGCAACTGGCCGCGGCGATCGCGCAGAGCCAGTCCAACATCGAGCGCGTCGACTACCTGGACCGCGACTTCAACGCCGCGGTGCTGCGCTTCAACATCCAGGTGCGCGACCGCAACCACCTGGCCGAGGTGATGCGCCGGCTGCGGCGCTTGAATGCGGTGCAGAGCGTGCGGCGCCAGTAGGTGGTGCCGGGATTGGGGGGTTGGGATTGGGGATTCGACGCGGGCCTGGCCCTGGCGTCGTAGGAGCGGCTTCAGCCGCGACGCTTTATCGGTGAGGCGTCGCGGCTGAAGCCGCTCCTACGTAAATCTTCTGAAAGCAGGCACCGCGGCGTGTCCCGCCGTCACGCTGTTCCCGAATCCCCAATCCCCAATCCCCAATCGCGCGCGCCAGCTAAACTAGGCGGACATTCTTCCAACGGAGTCGCCATGTCCCGCCAGATCATCCATACCGACCGTGCACCGGCCGCGATCGGTCCGTATTCGCAGGCCGTGCGCGCCGGCAACACCGTGTACTTCTCCGGGCAGATCCCGCTGGATCCGGCCACCGGCGAGATCGTCGCCGGCGACATCGCCGCGCAGGCGCGCCGCGCCTTCGACAACCTGCAGGCGGTGGCCGAGGCGGCCGGCGGCTCGCTGGATCGCATCGTGCGCCTGGGGCTGTATCTCACCGACCTGGCGCAGTTCGCGCAGGTCAACGCGGTGATGCAGGACTACTTCCAGGCGCCGTTCCCCGCGCGTTCCACCATCGAAGTCTCGGCCCTGCCCAAGGGCGCGGGCTTCGAAGTGGACGCGGTGATGGTGCTGGACTGATCCCCCGCCGTGCCGCGCGTGCAGGTTCCGGCGCCGGCGCTGTCGGCGGCAGGCGAGGTGCCGCTGACCACGCTGCCCGGCGTCGGACCCAAGCTGGCGGAGAAATTCGCCGCGCGCGGCCTGTCCACGCTGCAGGACCTGTGGCTGCACCTGCCGCTGCGCTATGAGGATCGCACCCGCCTGACCACGGTGGCGGCGCTGCAACCCGGCGTGCCCGCGCAGATCGAGGGGCGGGTGCAGGCGGTGGACCGTGGCTTCCGCTACCGGCCGATGCTGCGCGTGGCGGTGGCCGACGACTCGCGCGGCACCCTTGTGCTGCGCTTCTTCCAGTTCCGTGCGGCGCAGGCGGCGCAGTTCGCGGTCGGTGCGCGCTTGCGCGCCTTCGGCACGCCCAAGCCGGGCCAGCACGGGCTGGAGTTCGTGCATCCCAGCTATCAGATCCTCGGCGAGGACGACGACGCGGCGTTGGGTGATCGCCTGGATCCGGTGTACCCGGCGGTGGAGGGCGTCGGCCCGGCGACCGTACGCCGGCTGATCGGCCAGGCGCTGGACCGTCTGCCCGAGGAGGCGGCGCTGGAACTGCTGCCGGCGTCGTTGCTGGCCGAACTCGGCTTGCCTTCGTTGCGCAGCGCGCTGCTGGTCGCGCACCGGCCGCCGCCGCAGGCCGATCTGGCCGCGCTCGCCGCCGGCCTGCATCCGGCGCAGCAGCGCCTGGCGCTGGAGGAGTTGCTCGCGCATCACCTGAGCCTGCGGCGCCAGCGCATCGCCCTGCAGTGCCAGCCGGCGCCGTCGCTGCGCGGTCGCGGGCTGCTGGCCAAGCGCCTGCAGCAGTCGCTGCCGTTCCAACTGACAGGCGCGCAGCAGCGCGTGTTCGCGCAGATCCGCGCCGATCTGGAGCGGTCGGCGCCGATGCTGCGGCTGGTGCAGGGCGACGTCGGCAGCGGCAAGACCGTGGTCGCCGCGCTGGCGGCGATGCTGGCGGTGGACAAGCGCAAGCAGGCGGCGCTGGCGGCGCCCACCGAACTGCTCGCCGAGCAGCATCTGGCCAACCTGCGCGGTTGGCTGGAGCCGCTGGGCGTGCGCGTGGCCTGGCTGGCCGGCAAGGTCACCGGCAAGGCGCGCAGCGCAACCCTGGCGCAGATCGCCTCCGGCGAGGCGCAGGTGGTGGTCGGCACGCATGCGCTGATGCAGGAGGCGGTGCGCTTCCACGACCTGGCCCTGGCCATCGTCGACGAGCAGCACCGCTTCGGCGTGCACCAGCGGCTGGCGCTGCGCGACAAGGGCGCCTCGGGCGCGGGCGTGCCGCACCAGTTGGTGATGACCGCCACGCCGATCCCGCGCACGCTGGCGATGGCCGCGTATGCCGACCTGGATGTTTCCTCGATCGACGAACTGCCGCCGGGGCGCACCCCGGTGCAGACCATCGTGCTCAACGCCGAGCGCCGTCCCGAACTGGTGCAGCGCATCCGCGTGGCCTGTGCCGAAGGCCGGCAGGCCTACTGGGTCTGCACGCTGATCGAAGAGGCCGAGGACAGCGAGAAACCCGCGCAGGCCGGCGCCGGCCAACGGCTCGAGGCCAGTGCCGCGCAGGCTACCTTCGAGGCGCTGTCGGCGCAGTTGCCGGAACTGCGCGTGGGCCTGGTGCATGGGCGCATGAAGCCGGCGGAGAAGCAGGCGGCGATGCGCGCGTTCAAGCAGGGCGAGATCGACCTGCTTGTCGCCACCACGGTCATCGAGGTCGGCGTGGACGTGCCCAACGCTTCGCTGATGATCATCGAGAACGCCGAACGCCTGGGCCTGGCGCAGTTGCACCAGCTGCGCGGCCGGGTCGGGCGCGGTGCGTCGGCGTCGAGTTGCGTGCTGATGTACCAGGCGCCGCTGTCGGCGATGGCGCGGCAGCGCCTGGAAACCATGCGCCAGACCAACGACGGCTTCGTCATCGCCGAAAAGGACCTGGAACTGCGCGGCCCCGGCGAACTGCTCGGCACCCGCCAGACCGGCCTGGCCGCGTTCCGCGTGGCTGACCTGGCCCGCGACGCCGGCCTGCTGCCGCGCGTGCACGCCCTGGCCGACCGGCTGCTGGAGGAGGCGCCGGTCCTGGCCGACCGCATCGTCGCGCGCTGGGTCGGCGGCGCGGTGCGGTTCGCCGGGGCGTGAGGGGGCGGGGATTCGGCATTGGGGATTGGGGATTCGCAAACGCGATATCGCCACGTCTTTCTCGTAGGAGCGGCTTCAGCCGCGATGGGGCTGTCCTGGTAACGCCCGGTCGCGGCTGAAGCCGCTCCTACGACGAACAGCGGTGGCGCAGCCTCTGCGAATCCCCGCTTTCAACAGCCGAATGGCTGGTCATCCCGACTCCCCAATCCCCGCGCCTTCCCATGCCTGCCCGGCAGTGCCAGACTCGGCGGCCGAATGGACGAGCGAAGCGACGCATGAGCGACAAGATTCCCCTGTTGATCGATACCGACCCCGGCGTGGACGATGCGCTGGCGCTGCTGATGGCGTTCGCCGATCCGCGCCACGAGGTGGTCGGGCTGACCATCGCCGCCGGCAACGTCGGCCTGCGCCACACCGTGCGCAATGCGCTGAAGCTGTGCGAAGTGGCCGGGCGCGAGGATGTGCCGGTGTTCGCCGGCTGCGCCGATCCGCTGCTGCATCCCTCGGTGGACGCCGGGCACGTGCATGGCCAGGACGGCTTCGGCGATGTCGACCTGCCGGCGGCCGCGCGCGGCGCCGAGGCCGAGCATGCCGCGCTGGCGATCTTGCGCCTGTCGCACCAGTATGCCGGGCGCCTGCTGCTGGTCGCGCTGGGGCCGCTGACCAACATCGCGCTGGCGCTGAAGCTGGACCCGACCCTGCCGCAGCGCGTCGGCCGCTTCCTGGTGATGGGCGGGGCGATCACCTGCCACGGCAACATCACCCCGGCCGCCGAGTTCAACATCGCCTTCGACCCGGAGGCGGCGCACATCGTGTTCAAGGCGTTCCCGCACATCGAGGTGGCGGATTGGGAGGCGACCGTGGCGCATGGCCTGCCGCACCGCGAGGTCGAGCAGTGGCTGGCGGTGGATGCGCCGAAGGCGCGCTTCTACGAGCTGATCTCGCGCAAGACCCGGCTGTGGTCGGAAGACGCGCGCGGCGAACACTGGTATGCCGCCGACGCACTGGCGATGGCCTGGGCGCTGCAGCCCGACGGTGCCCAGGAGGTGCAGGCGCGCCCGATGCAGATCGAGCTGTCCGGGGTGCATACCCGCGGCGCCACCCTGGTCGACTGGAACCGCCAGCTGGGCCTGCCGGACAACGCGACCATGCTGATCCGCTACGACCACGCCCGCTTCCTGGGCCTGGCGCGGGCAGCCGTCGGCGCCGGCTGAGCCTGCCGATCCCGCCCGCACCCGGGCGGGATCTCCCGGAGCAGGGCCCCCGGGGCGCTGCCACCGCATCTGTCGCGACGTAAACGTTGCGTGGAGGGCGGCAGGGCTGTTATAGTTTCCCTCTTGTCCAGCAGCCACCTACGGTGCGAGCCCATGAAGGCCGACATCCATCCCCAGTACCGCGACGTCGTGTTCCACGATGTCACTTCCGATTTCAAGATCCTGACCCGTTCGACCATGTCCTCGAAAGAGACGGTCAAGTGGGAGGACGGCGAAGAGTATCCGCTGATCAAGGTCGAAATTTCCTCGGCTTCGCACCCGTTCTACACGGGCAAGCACAAGGTCATCGACACCAGCGGCCGCATCGACAAGTTCCAGAAGCGCTACGCGCGCTGATCGGAACCGTCGAACGGATGTAAAGCGACGGCCGCTTGCGCGGCCGTTTTGCTATCCGCTGCATGGTCTCTTCCCGGCGCGGCCGCGCCGGTGTCATCTTCCCGTGAAAGTGCGGCGAGGATGCAACGCTGTGTCGCTTTCCTGCCGCCATCGTGCGGCATGAGGGGTGAGCGACGACGCAAATGCTGCTGTGCGATAATGGCGCGATCCGTGGCGATTGCCGTGGACTTCCTTCACGCGTCTGTTCGCAACGTAATCGGACAGGCGCCTTCCATCGAGGAGCGCACACTGTGTCCGATCTTGATCAGGTCACGTTGAACGCCGGCGACAAGTCGGTCGTTCTTCCGGTACTCAAGCCCACCCTGGGCAACGATTGCGTCGACATTTCCAAGTTGACCAAGGAGACCGGTCTCTTCACCTACGACTCGGGCTTCACCGCGACCGCCAGCTGCAAGTCGGCGATCACCTACATCGACGGCGACAACGGCGTGCTGCTGTACCGCGGCTACCCGATCGAGCAGCTGGCCGAGAAGTCCAACTTCCTCGAAGTGGCCTACCTGCTGATGAACGGCGAGCTGCCCACCGCCGACGAATTCAAGAAGTTCGACCACGAAGTGACGCATCACACGATGATGCACGAGTCGCTGAAGAACTTCCTCGGCGGCTTCCGTCACGACGCGCACCCGATGGCGATGATGGCCGGCACCGTGGCCTCGCTGTCGGCGTTCTACCATGACACCCTCGACCTCAACGATCCGGAGCAGCGCCGCCTGGCCGCGATCCGCCTGATCGCCAAGGTGCCGACCATCGCCGCCGCCGCCTACCGCTACTCGATCGGCTGGCCGATCCGCTACCCGCGCAACAACCTCGGCTATGTCGAGCGCTTCCTGCACATGATGTTCGAAGTGCCCAGCGAGCAGCTGCAGATGAACCCGGTCGTGGCCAAGGCCCTGGACCTGCTGTTCATCCTGCACGCCGACCACGAGCAGAACGCCTCGACCTCGACCGTGCGCCTGGTCGGTTCCACCGGCGCCAACCCGTACGCCTCGGTTGCCGCGGGCATCACCGCGCTGTGGGGCCCGGCGCACGGCGGCGCCAACGAAGCCGTGCTGAAGATGCTGGAAGAGATCGGCACCGCCGACAACGTCGAGAGCGCCGTGGCCAAGGCCAAGGACAAGAACTCGAGCTTCCGCCTGATGGGCTTCGGCCACCGCGTGTACAAGAACTTCGACCCGCGCGCGAAGATCATCCGCGAGATGACCCACAAGGTGCTGGGCGAGCTGGGCGTCAACGACCCGCTGCTGGAAGTGGCCCTGAAGCTGGAAGAGGCCGCGCTGAAGGACGACTACTTCGTGCAGCGCAAGCTGTACCCGAACGTCGACTTCTACTCGGGCATCATCTACAAGGCGCTGAACATTCCGGTGGAGATGTTCACCGTGATGTTCGCCATCGCCCGCACCGCCGGCTGGGTCTCGCACTGGCTGGAGCAGCAGGTCGACCCGGAAATGAAGATCGGCCGCCCGCGCCAGATCTACACCGGCTACGACAAGCGCGACTACACCAGCGCCGACAAGCGCTGATCGATCGCCCGCAAGGCTGTCCGGAACGCCCCGCTTTGCGGGGCGTTTTTCGTTTGTGGCGGGGCCGAAGCCGGAAAGGGGGCCGTCAGCTGACTCATGGTGCGCGCTGCAAGCCTGTGTGCGGGCGCCGGCCCAAAGGTGCCACGCCCATCGCGTCCACCGTCCGCATCCGCGACGCGGCGCGCTGCGCGTTCAGCCGGCCTGGTAGTCGGCGATGTCCTGCTCGGTCAGCAGTTGCCGCAGTTGCGGCATCGAGGCGCGCCGCATCGGCTTCTCGTCCACCTGCGACAACGGCGCCTGGCGCAGCGCGTCGTAGGGGAGCACGGTCAGGTCGAAGGTCAGCTCCTCGGCGGTGAACAGCCACACCGGGAAGTCCTCGCTGCGCTCGCGGTCCAGGCGCAGGCGACGGCTGCGCAACTCGGCCGGGATGCGGTGCTCTTCGAGGAAGCGCGCCACCGCCTCGGCATCGTCGCTGTGCAGGTGCAGTTGCACCGGGCTGTTGGCGTCGGCGGTGCCGTCGTGCACCGGGCCGGCCAGGCGTGGCGCGAACGCGTGCAGGAAGTCCATCGCGCGCAGCGCGGCCTCGCGCCGTCGGCGCAACTCGCCGGCATGGTCCGGGCCGGCGAACAGCCGCTGGTATTCGCGCAGCGCGTCCTCGATCTCGCTGTTGCGCGGCAGCGAGGCATCGTCGTGGATGCCGAGCCGGTCGGCGGCCTTGAGCTTGGCCTGATGGAAATCGCGGATGCCGCCTTCGGCCATCAGCCGCGCGGCTTCGTGCGCCAGCCGGCGACGGCGTTCGTGCGTGCGGGTCCGGGCGTGTTGCCGAGCGTGGTGCATGGTGCGCCTCCCCTCAAAGCCTGCCCCGACTGTACCGCAGCCTTGCGAAATTCAGGTGTAGCAGGCGGCGCTGCGTGGTGCGGCGTCCGCCGGGCGAGGCGCGCCCGGCGAAACAATACCCCCGGCGGGCGCCGGGGGCGAGGGAGGCGGGGCGATCAGAAGATGTCGAATGCCGCGTCGTCGGTCTTCTGGTCCTGCAGGCTTTCGTCGAACTGCTGGATTCGGTCCATGTCCTCGGTCTTGACCCATTCGGTGGCGCCGTTGAGGGTGACCTGGACCATGCCGGCCGGCGGGTCGTTGCGGGCGATCGGCTGGTCCTTCAGCGCCACCCGCATGTAGTCGATCCAGATCGGCAGCGCCGCCTTGCCGCCGTACTCGCGGTAGCCGAGCGAGCGGTAGTCGTCGCGGCCGACCCAGACCGTGGTCACGTACGGGCCGCCGAAGCCGGAGAACCAGGCGTCGCGGTGGTCGTTGGTGGAGCCGGTCTTGCCGCCGACGTCCTCGCGGCCGAGCACCTTGGCGGGAGTGCCGGTGCCGCGCTGGACCACGTCGCGCATCATCGACACCAATTGATAAGCGGTGCGCTCGTCGATGGCGCGCGGTGCGACCTTGGCCTCCGGATCGATGGCCGGGGTCTTTTCGTCCGCGGCCGGCGTGGCGGCGGTCGCGGACGGCTTGGCCGCCGGCGGCGGCGTGGCCGCGCCGAAGTTGAAGCCGTCCACCACCTGGCTGACCGGCGCGGCATTGCCGCCGACGCTGCCGCAACTGCGGCACGCGGTCAGCGGATGCTCCTGGAACAGCACCTTGCCATCGCGGTCGGTGACCTTGTCGATGATCCAGGTGTTGACCAGCGAGCCGCCGTTGGCGAACACGGTGTAGCCGCGCGCCACCGACAGCGGCGTCAGCGAGGCGGTGCCCAGCGACATCGACAGGTTCGGCGGCAGTTCGGCTTCCTGGAAGCCGAACTGGCTGATGTACTTGCGCGCGAAGTCCACGCCGATGGCGTCCAGCAGGCGCACCGAGACCAGGTTGCGCGACTGCACCAGCGCCTCGCGCAGGCGCATCGGGCCGCGGAAGCCGCCGCCGTCGTTCTGCGGTGACCAGGTCTTGCCGCGGCGGTCGCGGAACACCACCGGCGCGTCGAGCACGATCGAGGCGGGGTTGAAGCCCTTCTCGAACGAGGCCGCGTAGAGGAACGGCTTGAAGCTGGAGCCGGGCTGGCGGCGCGCCTGGGTGGCGCGGTTGAACTTGTTGCCGGCATAGCTGAAGCCGCCGACCATGGCGCGCAGCGCACCGTTGTTGGCGTCCAGCGAGACCAGGGCGGCCTGGCCGCGCGGGATCTGGGTGATCTCCCATTCGCCCGGCTTGTCGCCGGCCTGGATGCGCACCAGGTCGCCGCGCTTGAGCAGGGTGGCCGGGCTGCGCCCGGTCCAGCGGCTGGCGGCCACCGGCAGCACCAGCTCGGTCTTGTTGGCGAGCACCACGGTGGCGCTGCCGTCGCTGCCGGTGCTGGCGACGATGCTCGGCAGCATCCCGCCCTGCACGTAGACGCCGCTCAGGTGGCTGGCCAGCGCCGCCGCATCGGCATTGGCGGGGACGTCGAAGTGCTTCTCGACGCCATGCCAGCCATGTCGACGATCGTAGACGATCAGGCCCTCGCGCACGGCATGGTTGGCCGCGGTCTGCAGGGTCGAGTCGATGCTGGTATAGACGTGGTAGCCCTTGTCCAGCACGTCGCCGCCGAAGCGCGCGATCATCTCCTGGCGCACCAGCTCGGCCACGTACGGCGCCTCGACCTCGACCGGGCGCTCGTGCGGCGCGGCGTGCATGGGCACCGCCTTGGCCGCCTCGGCCTCGGCCGGTGTGATGAAGCCCAGCGCGGCCATGCGGCTGAGCACATAGTTGTCGCGGCGCTGCTTGGCGCGCTCGGGATTGCTGATCGGGTTGCCGCTGGAGGGGAACTTGGGGATGCCGGCCAGCGAGGCCATCTCGTCCAGGCTCAGCTCGTTGAGCTTCTTGCCGTAGTAGTACTCGGCGGCGGCGGCGATGCCGTAGGCGCGGTTGCCGAAGAAACTCTTGTTGAGATACAGCTCGAAGATCTCGTCCTTGCTGAGCTCGGCCTCGATCTTGCGCGCCAGCAGGATCTCCGCCAGCTTGCGGGTGTAGCTGTATTCCGAACTCAGGAAGAACTGGCGGGCGACTTGCTGGGTGATGGTGGAGCCGCCCGGCACGCGCTTGTCGTTGGTGGTGGCCAGCAGCCACACCGCGCGGGCGATGCCCTTGTAGTCGACGCCGCCGTGCTCGTAGAAGCGGGCGTCCTCGGTGGCCAGGAAGGCCTGCTTCAGCCGCTCCGGCACGTCCTTCATGGTGATGGGGTAGCGCCGGGTCTCGCCGAACAGCGCCATCAGCTTGCCGTCGCTGGAATAGACGTACATGGGCTCCTGCAGTTCGACCTTGCGCAGGGTCTGCACGTCCGGGAGCTTGGAGGAAACGACGTAGTACAGCCCGCCTGCCACAGCGGCGCCGACCAGGCCAAGGAGGACGAACGTGACCAGCGCCCAGCGCAGCCAACGACGAAAACGGGGCATCGCGAGAGATTCCGATTGCAGATTTCTTGGGCGCAGAGTATAGAGTACGCCGGGGAACGGCTGGGGCCGGTTCCGGGGATGCGACGGGTTTGCTGCCGCAGGTCATGCCGTGACACGGATCGCGGTATGCAACCGGGCGGTTGCCAATTGCAAAAAATTTGTTATTAATGCGCTGGCGCAACATTGGCGTCCAAGTGCCCGCCGGCAGGGGAAAATCCGTGGGGCTTATCCCAAAGAGTCAGCAACCGCTGATCGGCATCGATATCAGCTCGACCGCGGTCAAGCTGCTGCAGCTTTCGCGTAACGGCAACCGGTTCCGCGTCGAGCATTACGCCGTCGAACCCTTGCCGCCCAATGCCGTGGTCGAAAAGAACATCGTCGAGGTCGAGGCGGTGGGCGAGGCGATCCGTCGCGCCGTCACCCGTTCCGGCACCCGCGCCAAGCATGCCGCGGCCGCCGTGGCCGGTTCGGCGGTGATCACCAAGGTGATCCCGATGCCGGCCGAGCTGGACGAGAGCGAACTGGAAGCCCAGGTCGAGCTGGAGGCGGTGAACTACATCCCGTACCCGATCGACGAAGTGAACCTGGATTTCGAGGTGCTGGGCGTCATCCCCAACAACCCCGAGATGGTGCAGGTGCTGCTGGCGGCCTCGCGTTCGGAGAACGTGGAACTGCGCCAGTCGGCCCTGGAACTGGGCGGCCTGGTGGCCAAGGTGATGGACGTGGAGGCCTTCGCGGTCGAGAACGCCTTCGCGCTGGTGGCCAGCGAGCTGCCGGTGGCAGCCGACGGCATCGTCGCCCTGGTCGACATCGGCGCCACCATGACCACCCTCAATGTCCTGCGCGGCGGGCGCAGCCTGTACAGCCGCGAGCAGGTGTTCGGCGGGAAGCAGCTGACCGACGAAGTGATGCGCCGCTACGGCCTGACCTACGAGGAAGCCGGCATGGCCAAGCGCCAGGGCGGGCTGCCGGAGAGCTACGAGGTCGAGGTGCTGGAGCCGTTCAAGGAAGCCACGGTGCAGCAGATCAGCCGCCTGCTGCAGTTCTTCTACGCCGGCAGCGAATTCAACCGGGTCGATCACATCGTCCTGGCCGGCGGCTGCGCCGCCCTGGCCGGGCTGCCGGAGATGGTGGAGGAGCAACTGGGCGTGGCCACGGTGGTCGCCAACCCGTTGGCGCAGATGACCTTGGGCCCGAAGGTCCAGGCGCATGCGCTGGCCCAGGATGCGCCGGCGCTGATGATCGCCACCGGCCTGGCGCTGAGGAGCTTCGACTGATGGCGAAGATCAATCTGCTGCCCTGGCGGGCGGAACGGCGCAAGCAGCGCGAACGCGAGTTCTATTCGATGCTTGGCCTGGCCGCATTCGCCGGGGTGCTGCTGGCGGGGCTGATCTGGTTCTACTACGACCTGCAGATCAGCGGCCAGAACGAACGCAACGCCTATCTGCAGACCGAGATCGAGAAGGTCCAGGCGCAGAACAAGGAAATCGACACCCTCGACGAGAAGAAGCGCCGGCTGCTGGCGCGCAAGCAGGTCATCGAGGAACTGCAGGCCAAGCGCTCGCAGATGGTGCATCTGTTCGACTCGCTGGTGCGCACCATTCCCGATGGCGTGGTGCTGACCTCGGTGAAGCAGGAAGGCGACATGCTGACCCTGGAAGGCCGCTCGCAGTCCAACGCGCGGGTCAGTACCTACATGCGCAACCTCGAAGGCTCTGGCTGGATGACCAATCCGGAGCTGACCGTGATCGAGGCCAAGGCCCAGGACAAGGAAGCCAAGGGTCCGATCGTCGACACCAAGGCGCTGCCGTACGTGTTCACGCTGCGGGTCAAGCTGCCGGTGCCGGGTGAAAGCGCCGACCCGGCGGCCGACGCGACAGCACCGGCCGGCTCCGCCGCGCCCGCAACCCCAGGCGCCGCGCCCGCGGGCGGCGCGCCTGGCATGCCGACGCAGACGCCGGGTGCATCTGCACCTGCCGCGGGCGGTTCCGCCGCACCCGCACCCGCACCGGCCGCCGCGCCGACGCCCGCTGCCACGCCAGCGCAACAGGGACCGGCGTCATGAGCAAGAAATTCAACATCAAAGAGCTGGATTTCAACAACATCGGCAACTGGCCCCAGCAGGCCAAGATCGTGTTCTGCGTGCTGGTGACCCTGTTCATTCTGGCCATGTCGTGGTTCCTGCTCATCAGCAGCAAGAGCGATGAGCTGGAAGGGCTGGAACAGAAGGAAACCGAGCTGCGCGCCACCTTCGAGAAGGAACAGGGCCGCGCGGTGAACCTGCAGCCGCTCAAGCAGCAGCTGGTGCAGATGGAGAAGGTGCTGCAGCAGATGCTGCGGCAGCTGCCGAGCAAGACCGAGATGCCCGACCTGATCATCGACATCTCGCAGACCGCGCTGTCCAGCGGCCTGACCAACGAGTTGTTCCAGCCTGGTCCGGAATCACCGAAGGAGTTCTACGCGGAGAAGCCGATCGCCCTGCGCATGGTCGGCAGCTACCACCAGTTCGGTGCCTTCGTCAGCGGCGTGGCGTCGCTGCCGCGGGTGGTGATCCTGACCATGCACGACATCAACCTGAAGCCGCGCGACAAGAGCAATGGCATCACCGCGCGCGGCGAACTGGAACTGTCCGGTACGGTCAAGACCTATCGCTACCTGGACGACAAGGAAATGGAAGAACAGGAGCAGGCGGCGAAGAAGGCCGGCAAGCAAGGCGGTGGCGCATGAGTCGGCAGCGGATTGTCAGGATGCTCGCCGCGGGCGCGCTGGCGCTTGTGCTCGGCGCGTGCGGCCGCAGCATCACCAGCACGCCTGGCGATGCGCCGAACCTGGAGAACTGGGTGAAGGAAGTGCGCGCGCGGCCGGCGCAGCCGCTGGAGCCGCTGCCGGTGATGCAGCAGTTCGAAACCTTCGAGTATGCGGCGCAGGGCCTGCGCGATCCGTTCAGCGATGCCTGGGCCAGCCCCGACGGCAGCAGCGGCCTGCGCCCGGACCCGAACCGCCGCAAGGAACCGCTGGAGCAGTTCCCGCTGGACAGCCTCAACATGGTCGGCACGCTGGGGAGTGGCGCGGGCCAGGTCGCGCTGGTGATGGCGCCGGACAAGGTGACCTACCGCGTGCGTCCCGGCGTGTACATGGGGCAGAGCGATGGCCGCGTGACCGGGGTGCACGAGGATCGCATCGATTTGATTGAACTGGTGCCGGATGGCGCCGGCGGCTGGTTGGAACGTCCCGCCTCCGTCGCGCTGGACGATCAATGATTGATTATGGGGATAGCACGATGACTTTTTCCAAAGCCCTGAGCCTGCGCCCCATCCGGCGCCACGCGACGATGCGGCTATGCGCGTTGGGGTTGGCGGCGATGCTCGGGAACGCGGTCGTCGCCAGCGCGGCACCGGCCACTGCGGCTGCGGCCACGCCCGCCGCAGCGGCGGCGACGCCGGCCAAGCTCACCGTGTCGAAGGTCGACTTCAAGCGCGGCGACGGCGGTGCGGGGCGGCTGATCCTGTCCTTCAACGGCGCCGGCGCCAGCCCGGACCTGCGCACCCAGGGCAACAACGTGGTGGTCGACGTCGGCAATGCCATGCTGCCGCCAGAGCTGCAGCGGCCGCTCAACGTCACCGACTTCGCCACCCCGGTGCAGCGCATCGATGCCAAGCCCTATGCGGGCGGCGCGCAGCTGACGCTGAGCACCAACGGCCCGTTCGAATCGCTGGCCTACCAGTCGGGCAACGAGTACGTGGTCGAGATCACCCCGCGCGCCGCTGCGCCGGCCGTCGGCGCGGTCACCGCGGCCACGGTCAGCCAGGCCGCCGCGCAGGTGGCCGAGCGCGGCTACAGCGGCAAGCCGGTGACCTTCAACTTCCAGGACGTGCCGGTGCGCACGGTGCTGCAGCTGATCGCCGAGGAATCCAATCTCAACATCGTCGCGTCCGACACCGTGCAGGGCAGCGTCACCCTGCGCCTGGTCAACGTGCCGTGGGACCAGGCGCTGGACATCGTGCTGCGCGCCAAGGGCCTGGACAAGCGCCGCGACGGCAAGGTGATCTGGGTCGCGCCGCAGCAGGAATTGGCCAAGTTCGAACAGGACAAGGAAGACGCGCGCATCGCGATCGAGAACCGCGAGGACCTGATCACCGACTACGTGCAGATCAACTATCACAGCGCCACGGCGATCTTCAAGGCGCTGACCGAGGCCAAGGGCATCGGCGGTGGCGGCGGTGGTGGCGGTGGAAATGGCGGCAGCAACGGCAACAGCCAGAACGACAACGGCTTCCTGTCGCCGCGTGGACGCATCGTCGCCGACGAGCGCACCAACACGCTGATGATCAGCGACATCCCGAAGAAGGTCGCGCAAATGCGCGAACTGATCAATGTGATCGATCGACCGGTCGACCAGGTGCTGATCGAGGGGCGTATCGTCATCGCCACCGATACCTTCGCCCGCGACCTGGGCGCCAAGTTCGGTGTCGGCGCAACACGCACCTATGGAGACAATGTCGCCACGGTCGGAAGCAACGCAGCCGGTGGCGGCGTCAATACGCGTGGCCTCAATGTCGATCTGAGCGGCCCGACCTTCACCAGCGCGCAGACCCTGCCCAGCCTCGCATACACCCTGCTCGGCAAGAACTTCAATCTGGATCTGCAACTGTCTGCCCTGCAAGAAGAAGGGCGGGGTGAAGTCATTTCCAATCCGCGCATCGTGACCTCCAACCAGCGCGAGGCAGTGATCCGGCAAGGCAAGGAAATCGGCTATGTCACGATCACCGGTGGAACCGCCGGAACCGCGGCGACGCCCAACGTACAGTTCAAGGAAGTATTGCTGGAGCTGAAGGTGACGCCGACCATCACCGACGACAATCGTGTGTTCTTGAACATGAACGTCAAGAAAGACGAAGTCGAGCGCTACGTGGTCTTGCAGAACTACGGCACCGTGCCGGAAATCAATCGCCGCGAGATCAATACCGCCGTGCTGGTCGACGATGGTCAGACGGTGGTGATCGGTGGTGTCTACGAGTTCAACGATCGCAGCAGCGTCTCCAAGGTGCCGTTCCTGGGCGATGTGCCGTTCCTGGGTAACTTGTTCAAGAAGCGCGGCCGCAACAAGACCAAGGCAGAGCTACTGATCTTCGTCACCCCGAAGGTGATGCACGTGGCCAAGCGCGCGCCGGCCTGAGTTTGCAAAACGCAGGCGGGATCCTCCGACGGGAGAGGCGCAGGCCTCTCCCGTCGTCGTTTACGCCGCATGGATGAGGAAATCCTGAATTCACAGCACGCGGCGGCGGCCGCGCGCGGAACCATTTTCACCGGTGATCGGTCAGACTGCGCAAATGAACACGTCCTCCTCGCCCCTCGATTCCCCGCCGGCCGCGCCCGAGCAGCAGCGCCTGCACGCCGCCTTCGTCGCCCTGCGCGACGGCCTGTCCCAGACCATCGTCGGCCAATCGGCGCTGGTGGAGCGCTTGCTGATCGCGCTGCTCGCCGACGGCCATCTATTGGTCGAAGGCGCGCCAGGTCTGGCCAAGACCACGGCGATTCGCGCCCTGGCCTCGCGCCTGGAAGCGGACTTCGCCCGCGTGCAGTTCACGCCGGACCTGCTCCCGGCCGACCTCACCGGGACCGAGGTGTGGCGTCCGCAGGAAAGCCGCTTCGAGTTCCTGCCCGGGCCGATCTTCCATCCAATCCTGCTTGCCGACGAGATCAACCGAGCGCCGGCCAAGGTGCAATCGGCGCTGCTCGAAGCGATGGGCGAGCGCCAGGTTACCGTCGGCCGGCATACGTACGCGCTGCCGAAGCTGTTCCTGGTCATGGCGACGCAGAACCCGATCGAGCAGGAAGGGACCTTCCCGCTGCCGGAGGCGCAGTTGGACCGCTTCCTGATGCATGTGCGGATCGGTTATCCGGAAGCGGCGGCGGAAGCGGAGATCCTGCGCCTGGCGCGCGAGCGTGCACGCGAGACGCTGGAGTCGGGCGAGGCGCCGCCGCCGCGCATGCCGCTGGAAGACGTGTTCGCCGCACGCCGTGCGGTGCTGGCGCTGCACATGGCGCCGCCGCTGGAGCGTTATCTGATCGAACTGGTGCTGGCCTCGCGCGACGCCAGCGGCTACGACGCCGCGTTGGCGCGGCGCATCGCCTGGGGCGCGAGCCCGCGCGGCTCGATCGCGCTGGAGCGTTGCGCGCGCGCCCGGGCCTGGCTGGCCGGACGCGATTTCGTCACGCCCGACGACGTGCGGGCGGTCGCCGCCGACGTGCTGCGCCACCGCGTGTTGCCCAGCTACGAAGCCACCGCCGAAGGCTGGGATGGCGATCGCCTGGTCGCCGCGCTGCTGGACAAGGTGCCGCCGCCGTGACCGGGTGCAGGTACGCGCGCCCTGATGCAGGGCTGACTGCCGCCCGCCTTCGCACGGAGTAACGACGATGGCACCGCAGCCGACCGCGCCGGGCATGCCGCAGGCCGCCGCGCCGGCCGAGCAGGGCGTCCGCCCCAGCCTGACCGAACTGGTGGCGTTGCGCGCGGCCGTCGCGCGGGTGCCGCCGCCGCGTCGCGGCCGTCACGGCCTCAGCGGCGCCGCCCCGTCGCCGATGCGCGGGCGTGGCATGGAGTACGCCGAATCGCGCGAATACGTGGTGGGCGACGACGTCCGGCACATCGACTGGCGGCTGACCGCGCGCAGCGGCCGCACCCACACCAAGTTGTTCCAGGCCGAGCGCGAACGGCTCAGCCTGATCGTGGCCGATACCGCGCCGTCGCTGTATTTCGGTACGCGCGTCCGCTTCAAGTCGGTGCAGGCTGCGCGTGCCGGGGCCGTGGCCGCATGGGCGGCGCAGCGCCAGGGCGATCGCCTGGCCGCGCTGCGCGGCAGCCGCAGCGAAGCGCCGGTGCCGCCCGCCTCCGGACCGCGCGGGGTGCTGCGTGTGCTCGATGCGCTGGCGCGCTGGTATGCGCAGCCGCCGCAGGACGACGCCGGCCTGGGCATGGCCCTGGATCACGCGGCCAAGTTGCTGCGTCCAGGGTCGCGCCTGACCGTGCTGGCCGATCCGGCCAGCGCCCAGGCGGTACCCTCCGCGCGCTGGGCCGGGCTGGCGCTGCACAACGACGTCGAGTTGATCCTGCTCGCCGATCCGCTGGAAGTGCAGCCGCCGCGCGCGGCCCTGCCGTTCTGTGCCAGCGGCCGCCGCGTGGAAGTGGATCTGCTGGCGAGCACCGCGCGGCAGCGCTGGCGCGCGCAGTTCGTGCAGCCGCTGGAAACCCTGGCTGCGGAACTGCCGGGCCGTGGCGTGCAGGTGCGGGTGCTGCTGAGCGACGCGCCCAGCGAATCGTGGTTGCTGCCGGTGGGGGCGATGGCATGAGCCCGCAGCAACTGCCCCTGCGCGATGTGCATCTGCCGCCGGCGCCGGCCTGGTGGCCGCCCGCACCGGGCTGGTGGATGCTGGCGGCAGTGCTGCTGCTGGCGATCGCCGCGGTGCTGGTCGTGTGGATACGCCGGCGCCAGCGCGTCCAGCGCTGGCAGCGCCAGTTCGACGCGGCAACGCGCGCGGGCGAACCGCCGGCGCAGGTGGCCGCGGTGTCGGAGTTGCTGCGGCGCGCGGCGCAACGTCGCGATCCTGCCGCGGCGACACTGCAGGGTGAAGACTGGCTGCGGTTCCTGGACGGTGGCGACAAGCGCCAGGCGTTCTCGGCCGGCCCGGGCCGTGTGCTGCTTGATGGCGGTTATCGGCCCAGCGTGGACCCGGCACAGGTGCAGGCGTTGCTGCCGCTGGCACGGCGCCGGTTCCTGGTGCTGATGGCGACGCGACGTGGAGGACGGCGATGAGCCTGTTGCCGTCGTCGTGGCAGAGCCTCAGCGACCTGGTGGCCGGCTTCGCCTGGCCCTGGATGTGGCTGGCGATGCCGCTGCCCTTGCTGGCCAACCTGCTGCTGCCGGCACGCCGCGGCAATGCGCCGGCCTTGCGCGTGCCCTATGGCGAGCGCCTGCAGGCCGCGGCCGCCGCGCCGGCCCGTGGTGGGCTGTGGCGCGCCAGCGTGTGGCTGGCATGGCTGGCGTGGTTCTGCCTGTGCGCGGCGGCGGCGCGCCCGTTGCAACTGGGCGAGCCCATCGCGCCGCCGCAGCAGGCGCGGCAACTGATGCTGGCGGTGGATCTGTCCGGCAGCATGAGCGAGCCGGACATGAGTCTGGGCGGGCGCGTGGTCGATCGTTTGACCGCGGCCAAGGCGGTGCTGGCCGATTTCCTCGACCGCCGCGACGGCGACCGCATCGGCCTGCTGGTGTTCGGCCAGCAGGCGTATGCGCTGACCCCGCTGACCGCGGACCTGGCCACGGTGCGCGACCAGTTGCGCGACAGCGTGGTCGGCCTGGCCGGGCGCGAGACCGCGCTGGGCGATGCGATCGCGCTGGCGGTCAAGCGCCTGCGCGAGCAGAAGCAGGGCGAGCGCGTGCTGATCGTGCTCACCGACGGCGTCAACACCGCCGGCGTGCTCGACCCGCTGAAGGCCGCCGAACTGGCCAAGGCCGAACACGTGCGCGTCTATACCATCGCCTTCGGTGGCGATGGCGGCATGTCGTTGTTCGGCCTGCCGATCCCGGGGAGCGGCGGCGACGATCAGGTCGACGAGGACACGCTGCGCAAGATCGCGCAGGACACCGGTGGGCGCTTCTTCCGCGCCCGCGACACCGCCGAGCTGGCCTCGATCTACGCCGAGCTGGACCGGCTCGAGCCGGTACGGTCTGCTGGCCCGGCGGTGCGGCCACGGATCGAATGCTACGCCTGGCCGCTGGGCGCGGCGTTGGCCCTGGCGTTGCTGTCCTTCATCTGGCCCTGGAGGCGGCAATGACCCGCGCGGTGGAATTTCTCCAGGCCCTGCACCTGTTGCGCCCGGAGTGGCTGTGGGCGCTGCTGTTGCTGCCGTTGTTGGGCTGGAGCTGGTGGCGTCGGCGTCGGCGCCGCGACATCTGGCGGCGCACGGTGGACCCGCATCTGCTGCCGCACCTGCTGGCGCGCGGCGATGCCAAGGGTCGCGCCGGCCTGTTGCTGGGTGCGCTGGGCTATGCGTTGGCCGTGCTGGCGCTGGCCGGCCCGAGCTGGCGCCAGGAACAGCAGCCGCTGTGGCAGGCGCGCACGCCGTTGGTGATCGCGCTGGATCTGTCCGCGCAGATCGATGCGCGCGACCTGCCGCCGTCGCGGCTGTTGCAGGCGCGGGCCAAGCTGGCGCGGCTGCTGCACGAGCGCGCCGGCGGCGAAGTGGCGCTGCTGGCGTATGCCGGCGAGCCGTACACGGTGGCGCCGCTGACCGACGACGCGGCGAACGTGGGCCTGTTCCTCGACGCGCTGTCGCCGCAGGTGATGCCGGTGGCGGGGCAGCGGACCGACCTGGCGATCGACTGGGCGGCGCAGTTGCTGCGCCAGGCCGGTTTCTCCCGCGGCGACATCCTGGTGCTCAGCGATCAGGCCGATGCGAAGGCGCAGCAGGCGGCGGCACATGCGGCCGGGCAGGGCTATCACGTGTCCGCGCTGGGATTGGGCACGGCGCAGGGCGCTGCCTACCGCGACGACCAGGGCCGGCTGGCGCACGCGCAACTGGATGCAGGCTCGCTGCGTGCGCTGGCCACGGCCGGCGCGGGGCGTTATGCCGCGTTGACGCCCGACGATAGCGACCTGCGCGCACTGGGCGTGTTGCGGCCGCAGGAAGCGGACGCCACGGCCGCCGACGAAAGCCATGGCCGGGTCTGGCTCGACCAGGGTTACTGGTTGTTGCCACCGCTGATGTTGCTGGCCCTGCTGGCGTTTCGCCGGCGCGGCGGCGCGGCGGTGCTGCTGTTGGTGTTGGTGCCGTTGGCGCTGCCGGGACCGGCCCAGGCCCAGCCAGCGGCGCAGGCACAGGCAGCCACTCCCGCTCCCGTTGCAGGCGGCTGGTGGGAGCGTGCCGACCAGGTCCGTCAGCAGCGGCTGGACGCCGGCGTGCAGGCGTATCGCAAAGGTGACTTCGCCGCCGCCCAACAGCAGTTCGAAGGCATCGACAGCGATGCCGGTTGGTACAACCTCGGCAATGCGCTGGCGCGCCAGGGCCGTTACGACGAGGCGATCGACGCGTACGACAAGGCGCTGAAGCTGCATCCGCAGATGGCCGACGCGATCGCCAACCGCGCTGCGGTAGAGGCCGCGCGCAAGCGTCAGTCGTCGCAGAACTCCAAGTCCGGCCAGCAAGGCAAGGACGGCCAGCAGCAGAAGAACGGTCAGCAACAGAACGGACAGCAGCAGTCGGGCCAGCAGCAGAATGGTCAGCAGCAGAATGGTCAGCAGAAGGACCAGCAGCAAGCGCAGGGTGGCCAGCAGCAGAACGGCAAGCAGCGCGACGGCCAGCAGGGGCGCGACGGCGCCGGGGACGCACAGCAGGCGCCACCGAAGCCAGGCGATGCGCAGGCGCAACAGCGGGCCGATGCGGCGCAGCGCCAGCAGATGCAGCAGGCGATGGCGCAGCAGGGCGGCACCGACAAGCAGGCCGCCGAACGCGCGGCTGCCGCCGCGAACGAGACGCCGCAGCAGCGCGAGCAGCGCCAGGCGGTGGAGGCGTGGTTGCGGCGGGTACCGGACGATCCGGGCAATCTGCTGCGCGCCAAATTCAGGCTGGAACACGAACGCAGGCAGCGGGAACAGGAACCATGATCCACTTCAAGCGATTCGGCCAGGGGGGGCGCGTCTGCGCAGCGCTGATGGTGTTGGCCGCGCTGCTGCTGGCGCTGCCGGCGGGCGCCGCCACGCGCGCGTGGCTGGATCGTAACAACGTCGGCGCCGGCGAGGGCGTGACTCTCAACATCGAGACCGACCAGGCGACGGCGACCCCGGACTACACGCCGCTGCGCGCGGATTTCGCGCTCAGCAACGAGGTCAAGAGCCGGCAGATGCAGATCGTCAACGGCGCGGTCTCGGCGAAGTCCCTGTTCGGCGTGATCCTGACCCCGCGTAGCACCGGCACGCTGGAGATCCCGTCGCTGCAGGTCGGCAACGAGCGCACCGCGCCATTGCGGTTGGAGGTGGGCGCGGCCAGCGCCGCGGCGCCCGCCACCGCCACCGCCGATGTGCCGGCGCAAGTGGGCAACGCCGATGTGTTCGTGCAGACCGTCGTCGACGACGCGCAGCCCTATGTGCAGCAGAGCGTGGGCGTGGTGGTGCGGCTGTATCTCGGCGTGCCGCTGAGTTCCGGCGAACTGGACCTGGACGCACCGGCGGGCGCGTCGTTGCAGCGCGTCGGCGACGATATCCAGAACCGCCGCCAGATCGACGGACGCATGTACACCGTGGTCGAGCGGCATTACCTGCTGGTCCCCGAACGCAGCGGACCGCTGCTGTTGCCGGGCGCGCGTTTCAGCGGTCGTGGCCCCACCGGTTTCTTTGACGACTACTTCGGCCGTGGTGGCGAACTCAATGCGCGCGGCACCGCGCAGACCCTGCAGGTGCGCGCGCAGCCGGCCAATGCGCCGCAGCCATGGCTGCCGCTGCACGAATTGCGCCTGCGCTATACCGCCACGCCGCAGCGCGCCAAGGCCGGCGAAGCGGCCGACATCGTGGTCGAGGCCACCGCACGCGGCGCCACCCAGGCCCAGTTCCCCGAACTGCCCACGCCCAGCGTCGATGGCGCACAGGTGTTCGCCGAGCCGCCGCAGGTGCAGGAACGCTTCGTCGACGGCGGCCCGCAGGTGACCGTCACCCGCCGCTACTCGATCGTGCCGCAGGCGGCGGGCCCGTTGCTGGTGCGCGGCCTGCGCATGCCCTGGTGGGATGTCGGCGCCGGCGCCGCGCGCGAGGCCAGCCTGCCGGACCTGACCCTGCAGGTGCAGCCCGGGCAAGGCGTGCCCGCGCCGGCCCCGGCGCCGCTCAGTCCGACGGCGCCGACGCTGAGCGTGGTGCCGCCGGACAACGCGGTGGCGCCGACGCACACGCTGCGCGGACGGCTCGCTTCGTTGCCGCTGTGGATGGCATTGGCCGCGGGCTTCGCGGTGCTATGGCTGGCGACCCTGGTCTGGGCCTGGCGCCGCGCGCGCCGCCCGCGCGGCGCGGCCGCGCTGCCATCGACGGCGCCCAACGCTGCGCCTGGCACGCCATCGGCGCCTGCAAGCGCCCGCGCCGCGCTGCCGGCGTTGCGCAAGGCCCTGGATAGCGGCGGACTGGACGAGGTCGCGGCGATCCTGTGCGCACAGGCCGGCGTCGCCGACCTGGATACGGTCGTGCAGCGTCTGGACGATCCGGCACAGCGCGACGCGGTGCTGCGCATGCAGCACGCGCGCTGGGGCGGTGGCGGCGATGTGACCGGTGCGCGTGCCGCGCTGCGTCAGGCGTTCTGGGCCGGGCCACGTTGGCGCGCTGCGCCGCGCAAGCAGGACAAGGACGATTTGCCGCCGTTGTATCCGCGCGACGCGTGATTTCCTGTTGTTATGCGCGTAACGCTGATCGTTCTCAACGACGCAGCGTGATCGATGATGTTGTCGCCGATTTCTCAGGTGCGTACCGGAAGACCGGCGGCGGATGTGGCCATAGCCGCGACACGATTTCGATAGCGTGATCGAGCGAATGGCGCGGATCCAGCTTCGTACCATTCGTGTCTTCACCCGGAGCACAGGACGTTGACGCCCGGCCGTGCGCCTTGGTGCTGATGCAGTCATGGCTGGCCAGCCTGTCTGTCAGGTTTTTTTCGCGACTGCGTCTATCGACAGCGCCTTGCCACAGGGCTCGCACCAGCGGCGAGATGTCGACGCTTGCTCATGGTTTGTTAAGCTGGGTGTTCCTCCTTGCAAGGCGCACACCATGACCGACACCCCCGTGAAGGCCGAAACCGGCATGCCGTTGCACTGGAAAATGGCGATCGGCTTCGTCCTCGGGCTGGTGCTGGGCCTGGCGGTGCATATGAGCGTGGGCGGCGATGCGGCGTGGGTGCAGGCGCTGACCAAGTACCTCACCACGCCGTTCTCGAAGCTGTTCCTCAACCTGATCTTCATGCTGATCGTGCCGTTGCTGTTCTCGGCGCTGGTGATGGGCATTTCGGAGATGGGCGACATCCGTGCGCTCGGCCGGATCGGCTGGAAGACGCTGGGCTATACGGTGGTGCTGTCCGGTGTGGCGGTGCTGCTGGGCTTGGTGCTGGTCAACGTACTCAAGCCCGGCATCGGCGTGGATCGCGAGCTGGCGCAGCAGTTGCTGCAGCAGAACGTGGAGCGGACGGCGCAGATCGTCGACCAGAGCAAGCACCAGCCGCACGGCATGGACATGCTGTTGTCGATCGTGCCCGACAACGTGGTCGCGGCCGCGTCCAGCAATGGCGCGATCCTGTCGCTGATGTTCTTCGCGGTGATGTTCGGCGTGGGCATGGTGCTCAGCGACGACGCCAAGGTGGCGACGCTGCGCCGCGGCATCGAGGGCGTGTTCGAGATCTCGATGACCCTGATCGGCCTGGTGATCCGCCTGGCGCCGTATGCGGTGGCCTGCTTCATGTTCAACCTGGCGGCGCTGTTCGGCTTCGAACTGCTGGTGCGGCTGGGCGCTTACGTGGGCGTGGTGGTGCTGGCGCTGGGCCTGCACATGGTGGTGAGCTACGGCGTGGCGGTGCGCCTGGCCGGACGCTCGCCGCTGTGGTTCTTCCGCTCTACCCGCGAAGCGACGGTGATGGCGTTCTCCACTGCGTCCAGCAACGCCACCCTGCCGACCGCGCTGCGCGTGGCCGACCAGATGGGGCTGCCGCACAAGGTCTCGCGTTTCGTGCTGACCGTCGGCGCCACCGCCAACCAGAACGGCACCGCGCTGTTCGAGGGGGTGACGGTGATCTTCCTGGCGCAGTTCTTCGGCGTGGAACTGAGCATCGCGCAGCAATGCATGGTGATGCTGGTGTGCATCCTCGGCGGCATCGGCACTGCCGGCGTGCCATCCGGCTCGCTGCCGGTGGTGGCGCTGATCTGCGCGATGGTGGGCGTCGACCCGGTCGGCATCGGCATGATCCTGGGCGTCAACCATTTCCTGGACATGTGCCGCACCGCGCTGAACGTGACCGGCGACCTGGCCCTGACCACGCTGGTGGCCAAGGGCGAGGACGGCGGGGATTAGGGATCGGGATTGGGAAGGCGGCGCTATCGCCGCCTGACGGGCCATGGGTAGGTGCCGCTTCAGCCGCGATGGGCCATCCCGGTGCGCCTGTCGCGGCTGAAGCCGCTCCTACGCCATCCGAGGTGTCCAGCCGGTGACGCTACGAATCCCGAATCCCGAATCCCCAATCCCCGCCTGTGGGACAATAGTGGGCCCGACGCCACGCGCCCGCTTCCGACAGATCCCTCATGACGACGCCTACCCGCCGCGAACTCGCCAACGCGATCCGTTTCCTTGCCGCCGATGCGGTCGAGGCCGCCAATTCCGGCCACCCCGGCATGCCGATGGGCATGGCCGACATCGCCGAAGTGCTGTGGAACGACTTCCTCAGCCACAATCCGAACAATCCGCACTGGTTCAACCGCGACCGCTTCGTGCTGTCCAATGGCCATGGCTCGATGCTGCAGTACGCGCTGCTGCACCTGTCCGGCTACGACCTGCCGATCGAGGAGCTCAAGCGCTTCCGCCAGCTGCACAGCAAGACCGCCGGCCACCCGGAGCGCAGCGAGACTCCCGGGGTGGAGACCACCACCGGTCCGCTGGGCCAGGGCTTCGCCAACGCGGTCGGTTTCGCGCTGGCCGAGAAGCTGCTGGCGCAGCGCTACAACCGCCCCGAGCACCAGATCGTCGACCATCGCACCTGGGTGTTCATGGGCGACGGCTGCATGATGGAAGGCGTGTCGCACGAAGCCGCATCGCTGGCCGGCACCTGGGGCCTGGGCAAGCTGGTCGCGTTCTGGGACAACAACCATATCTCCATCGACGGCAACACCGCCGGCTGGTTCAGCGACAACACCCCGGCGCGGTTCGAGGCCTATAACTGGCACGTGATCCGCGATGTCGACGGCCAGGATGCCGACGCGGTCAAGGCTGCGATCGAGGCCGCGATCGCCGAGAGCGAGAAGCCGACCCTGATCTGCTGCCGCACCACCATCGGCTTCGGTGCGCCGACCAAGGCCGGCAAGGAATCCTCGCACGGCGCCGCGCTGGGCAAGGAAGAGTTGGAAGGCGCGCGCAAGGCGCTGAACTGGCCGTATGCGCCGTTCGAGATCCCGCAGGCGATCTACGACGGCTGGCGCGCCGGCGGTGCTGGCACGCTGCGCCAGGCCGAGTGGGAGCAGGCCTTCGACAAGTACGCCAAGCAGTACCCGGCCGAAGCCGCGGAACTGACCCGCCGCTCGCATGGCGAGCTGCCGGAAGACTTCCTCGCCCAGGCCGACGCCTACATCGCCAAGCAGGCCGCCGAAGGCCAGACCATCGCCTCGCGCAAGGCGTCGCAGATGGCGATCGAGGCGTTCGCGCCGCTGCTGCCGGAGCTGGTCGGCGGTTCGGCCGACCTGGCGCATTCCAACCTGACCCTGTGGAAGGCCAGCAAGTCGGTCGCCAGCGACGATCCGAACGCCAACTACGTGTACTACGGCGTGCGCGAGTTCGGCATGACCGCCATCGCCAACGGCCTGGCGCTGCACGGCGGCTTCATCCCGTTCGACGCCACCTTCCTGGTGTTCAGCGACTACGCGCGCAACGGCGTGCGCATGAGCGCGCTGATCCCGGCGCACGCGATCCACGTCTACACCCACGATTCGATCGGCCTGGGCGAGGATGGCCCGACCCATCAGCCGGTGGAACACCTGGCGTCGCTGCGCTACATCCCCAACAACGACGTGTGGCGCCCCTGCGACACGGTGGAGTCGGCGGTGAGCTGGAAGGCCGCGATCACCCGCAAGGACGGCCCGAGCTGCCTGGTGTTCAGCCGCCAGAACCTGCCGCACCAGCCGCGCAGCGCCGAGCAGATCAAGCAGATCGAGCGCGGCGGCTACGTGCTGGCCGATGCCGAGGGCGGCACGCCCGACGTGATCCTGATCGGCACCGGCTCGGAAGTCGGCCTGGCGGTGGAAGCGAAGCAGGCGCTGGATGCCGCGGGCCTGAAGACCCGCGTGGTGTCGATGCCGTGCACCGACGTGTTCGATCGCCAGGACGCCGCCTACCGGGAATCGGTGCTGCCGTCGTCCGTGCGCAAGCGCGTGGCGGTGGAAGCCGGTGTCACCGCCTTCTGGCGCGCCTACGTGGGCCTGGACGGCGCCGTGGTCGGCATCGACAGCTTCGGCGCCTCGGCGCCGGCGAATGTGCTGTACAAGCACTTCCAGATCACCGCCGAGCACGTGGTGGCGGCGGCGAAGGCGCTGTAAGCCGATCCCGCGATGGAAGACGGAAAAGGCCGGCGTATGCCGGCCTTTTTCTTGCCTGTGCGGATGTGTCGGATGAGGAAAAAGCGGATCTCGTAGGAGCGGCTTCAGCCGCGACCGCCGTTCCCTGTAACGCCCGTCGCAGCTAAAGCCGCTCCTGCCACGACGCTGTCGGCGCGATGTGCATCGACGATGGGCTCAACCGCGCTTGCGCGGCCTGCTGCGCGGCGTTGCAGGTTTGCCGGCGGCGTTACTGGATTTCTGCGGCGTCGCCAGTGCGCCAGCCTCCTGCAGTTGCTGCAGCCAGGACAGTGCGTCGACGTAGGACAGGAAGTGCTGCAGGTAGCCGGGCGAGAGCGTGCGCATCAGCGTCAGTGCGCGATGCACCAGCACGCCGGAGTTCAGCGGACCGGCGTCGGCGGGTGCCGGTTGCAGCGACTGCCGCAACTGGCTGCGGCTGCGCAGCTCGGTCCACAGCCGGCGCGCGTCTTCGACCGCGGGCAACTGTGGCGCGACGAGGCGCGCTGGCGCCGCTGCGGACGACGACGCTGCGTCAGCTGGCGACGCTGCCGCTGTGAGCGGCTCGGTGGTGGTCCCGGTGCCGGTGTCGGCACCCAGACCGGGCGCGGCGTCGGATTCGGTGGCAACGTTGCTGGCGCTGGCGACGGCAGCCGAACGATGTTCCGCCAGCAGTGCACCCAGCGGACTCGGCTGGGCCGAGTGCGCCGCGGCGTCGGCGGTATCGACAGTGTTCTGCGGCGTCGCGGCCAGCGCGGCCGCGTAGGCGTCGAGCAGGGCGGACAGCTTCTGCTCCAGCAGTTCCCGCGCCTTGCCCCGCTGCGCCTCGGTGCGGCGTGCCAGCGCTTCGAGGAAGCGGAAGCGCAGCGGGTCCAGCCGCTCGGCATGCTGTGTGCGCCAGGCGGCAAGACGGTCGGTGGCGGCGATTGGATCAGGGCGCATGCGGTGTCGCGGCGCGCTTGCGCATGCGTGGCAGCGGTGCCATCTCCACGCGGCGGTTGCTGGCGCGTCCGGCCTCGTCCACGTTCGGCGCCACCGGTTGCTGCGCGCCGAAGGCCGCGGCGAAGACCGCATCGGCCGGTACGCCGGCCTCGATCAGCGCGCGGGTCACGGTCAGCGCACGCTCGGCCGACAGTTCCCAGTTGTCGGCGAACTGGCGGTTGCTCTCGCGCACCTGGCGGTCGTCGGTGAAGCCGCTGACCATCAGGATCTCGTCGCGGGCCTTGAGGTAGCCGGCCAGCGGCGCGGCCAGGCTCTTCAGCAGGTCGCGGCCCTCCGGCTGCAACTGATCCGAGTTCAACGCGAACAGCACGTTGCCGCGGATGCCGATGCGGCCGTCGACCAGGGTCACCCGGCCCGCCGCCAGCGGGACCGCCAGCGCCTGTTCCAGGGTCTTGCGCTGTTGCGCTTCGCGCTGGTGCTGACGCATTTCCGCGTCCAGCTTGTTCGCCAGCTGCAACTGCACGCCGATCACCCCGATCAGGATCAGCACGAAGGCGCCGAGCAGCACCGACATCAGGTCGCCGAACACCGCCCAGACCGGCGCGCCGCTGTCGGCCTCGAGTTCCAGCTCGTCGCTCATGCCGCGTCGGCCTGGTCGGGCGCCTGGCGCGCGGCGAGCTGGCGCAGTTCCTCGGTGATCTGCTGCTGCGAGAGCATGCTCAGGTCGATCACTTCGCGCGCCTGCGCCACGTAGTACGCCAATTGCTCATCGCTGCGCGCCAGCGACTTGTCCAGCGCCTGTTCGATGCCCTGCAGGCGTTCCAGCAGCGCCGTATTCGATTCGCCGAAGGCCTGCACCGCACCGGCGAAGGCGTCGCCCAGGCTGGCCACTTCGGTGGCGCCGGCGACGACCTGTGCGGCGGCGTCGCCGAGCTTGCCGGTCTCGGCTTCGATCCGGTCGGTGAAGCGGCTGCCGACGCGTTCCAGCAGGTCGGCCGAGGTGGCGACCAGGGCGTCCACCGCGCTGCGCTGTTCGGTGGACGCGTGGTTGACCGCCTCCAGCAGCGTCTGCAGCGTGGCCAGCAGGCGGTTGCGTTCGTCCAGCATCGCGGTGTCGCGGACCATGCTGTCGGAGAGCTTCTGGCGCAGTTCGGCGACCACGTCGGCCGCCGCCTTCGGCGCTTCCGAGGCGACCTGCACCAGCCGCTCGATCTCGGCGATGGTGTCGCGCGCCTGCGCCTGGCTCTGTTCCGACATCGCCGCGGCGGTCTCCTGCAGGGTGCTGCAGATCTCCTGCTGGCGCTGCGCGATGCGCTCGCCGTGATGTTCCCACTGCCCGCCGAGGGTCGCGGCCATGCTGGCGAAGCTGTCGGTCCAGGCGCGCAGGCGCGCCTGGTCGCGCGCCTCCAGCGCCTCCTGCAGGTCGGCATGGGCCTGCTGCAGCGTCTCGGCCAGCGCGGCGGCGCGCTGTTCCAGGGTGGCCGCGGCCGTGTCCAGCGCCTGCGCGTTGCGCACGGCGAGGGCTTCGTTGACCTCGCGTTGCTGCGCCAGCGCCGCGCTCCAGGCCTGTTGCGCGGCTTCGGCAGTGCTGTCCAGGCGCGTCGCCACGGTCTCCAGCGCCTGCGCATTGCGCATGGCGAGGGCCTCGTTGACGTCGCGTTGCTGCGCCAGCGCGGCGCTCCAGGCCTGCTGCGCGGCCCCGGCGGTGGCGTCCAGACGGGTCGCCACGGTGTCCAGCGCCTGCGCGTGGCGCGTGGCGAGCGCTTCGTTGACCTCACGCTGCTGCGTCAGTGCCGCGCCCCAGGCCTGTTGTGCGGCCTCGGCGGTGGCATCCAGACGGGTCGCCACCGTGTCCAGCGCCTGCGCATGGCGCGCGGCGAGACCGTCGTTGGCCGCGCGCTGCTGCGTCACGGCCTCGGCCCAGGCCTGCCTGGCGTCGTCGCTGGCGGCCTGCAGGCGTGCCGCGGTCGCCTCCACCAGGCTGGTAGTGCGCTGTTCCAGGCCGTCGCCGGCGCGTTGCAGTGCGCTGCCGAGTTCCTGCAGCAGCGCGCCGTTGGCGCGTTGCTGCTCGGCCAGCGCCTTGTCCCAGCGCTGCGTGGCCTGCTCGGCGGCCTGTGCGAAGCCGCTGGACAGACCGTCCAGTTGCCGCTGCACCGCCTGGCCGACGCTGTCCTGCAGCGCGGCGGTCTCGCGCGCTACGCCGTCGAGGGTGCGCTGCACCACCGGTTCCAGCGCGTCGCCGAACGCACGTGCGTGCGCGGCCACGCCGGCCTGCAGGGCGTGTTCCACGGCCCCGGCCAGGCGCGTGTAGGCGGCTTCGGTCCGGCTGTGGAAGGCGTCCTGGCTGCTGGCCAGGCGCTCGCCGCTGACCGCGCTGTGCTGTTCCAGCGCCGCCATCATCGTCTGCATGCGCTCGATCAGGCCGGGCATCAGCGTGGCCTGGGTCTGCAGCAGCTTGAAGGCCTCGTTGCGCTGGTAGGCCAGCGAATGCGTGCGCAACGCAGTGGCCGCATGCAGGTCCAACTGCTGCACTGCCTGCAGGCGCTCGCGCCGGCACAGCGCGGCGAGCAGGCCGAGCATCGCCGAGGTGGCCACGCCGGCGATGGAGGTGCCGAAGGCGAAGCCCAGGCCCTTCAGCGGCGCCGCCAGCGAGGCGCGGATGGCCTGCAGGTCGGTGGCGCTGTCCAGCGCCAGGCCGGTGCCGCGCAGGGTGGCCATCATGCCCAGGAAGGTGCCGAGCATGCCCAGCAGCACCAGCAGGCCGACCAGGTATGGGGTCAACGCCGGCACCGGCAGGGCCGCGCGCTCGCCCTCGATGCGCAGGCGCACCGCGTTGCGCAGGCTCGGGTGCAGGCGCTGCAGCCAGCCGCCCAGGTCGCTGCTTGCGGCGTCGGCTTGCGCCAGCGCGCCGTGCAGGGTCTGCGTGGCCTGGCGGTAGCGGTACAGCTCGGCGATGCCGGCCAGGTAGCAGAGGCCGATCAACGCGGCGAAGCCGGCGCCCAGCGGGTTGGAGCCGAGATAGCCGACGCCGATCCAGCAGACCACGGCGAGGCCGGCGAGGAACAGGGCGGAATGGAGCAGGGTCTTGGGCATGAGGGTCAAATCAACGGCTGCGAAGCGCGGCGAGCAGCGCCTCGATGGGATGGAAGCGGACGTCCAGTTCGGCGCGCAGGACGCTGTGCAGGTCCTGGCGGAACAGGTCCAGCCAGGCCGCGCCGGACGGCGCCGGGAGAGCGTCGGTGAGCGTTGGATCGGGAGTGGGTGCCGCCGCAGTCGCGCGCAGGCGCTGGAAATGCGCCTCCAGCAGGTTGGGCACCGTCGCCAGCAAGGTCTGTTCGCGCGGGCTGAGAGTCAGTTCCATGACCGCATCGACCTCGGCCAGCCGCGCCATGTCCGGCGAGAGCGGGATCAGGGCATCGCGCAGCAGGCCACGCAGGCGCCCGGTCGCGGTGAGCATCGCGCGCTGCAGCGCCAGGTAGCGCTGGCGGAACGGCGCGTACTCGATCGGTGCGTCGGGGTCGTGCTGGCGCTTGCCCACGGGCTTCCCGGTCTCCTTGGCGATGTCCAGCGCGATGCTTTCTTCCAGCGCGGCGCGCACGCGCAGGCATTCGGCCTCCAGCGCCGACGGTTCCGGCGCTTCGGGCGCGTCTTCGGCGGGCTCGGGCAGTTTGCCGTCCAGCGCCCGCGACACCGCCACCGCGCGGTTCCAGTCGATCCATTGGCCGAGCCGGTCGGCCAGCGCGGGGCTGGACGCGGGCATCGGCGCATCGCTCAGGCGCGCCAGCAGGCGAATGAAGGCCGGGCCCGGGACGGGCGCCCGTGGAGGGGCTTTCGCCATGTGAGGGGTCAAAAACCCGCAATTTTACACGCGAATGACATCCCCCGCCGGCGCCTGCCTCCGCGGGACGGAAACCGTTGCGTGGCGGGCACCGCGCGGTCCTGGCGGCGTCCAGGTGGGGCTGGCGGCGCAGGCGCCCGGGGATGCGGGGGCGCTCGCTGACGCGGCCCGCAGGACCGACCGGTGCCCCGGCATGCACCCGGGGCACGCCCAGGCGGCCCGATGCGCCGCAAGGCCTCCGGCGCGGCGCGCCGGAGGCAGGCGCGGCGTCAGTAGGTGTAGCTCAGCGTCAGCATGTACACGCGCCCGGTTTCCACGTAGGCGCCATCGGCACCGGGGTCGTAGGCCATGTAGCGCGTGGACTTGCCCTGGGTTTCGTAGAACGTGGCCGCGTTCAGCAGGTTCTTGGCGGCGATGCCGACATCGATGCCGTGCGGCAGGTGGTAGGTGGCGGTGAAGTCCAGCGACTTGACCGGCTGCAGGTAGTAGTTGAGTCGGTCGCTGGTCAGGCCGAGCAGTTGCAGGCCGGTGTAGTTGTAGCTCAGGTCGGCGCGCAGGCGGTTGTCGTCGTAGAACAGGTCCAGGTTGTAGATGCGCTCGGGCGCACGCGGCAGCCAGGTCTTTTCAGGTTGGTCGGCGCGCTTGCTGTCGGCGGAGCTGTGCTGCAGGGTCAGGTTGGCGGCGATGCCGAGATTGCCCCAGAACCCGGGCAGGTCCTGCAGGCGCTTGCTGCCGGCCAGCTCCACGCCGTACAGCGTGGCGGTGCCGCCGTTCTGCGGCATGGTCACCGGCACGCCGTCCTCGAAGGTGGTGCCGGTCGGGACCAGGCCGCCGAGCGTGTTGTCGTTGCTGGTCGCCGACTGCGAGGTGTAGATGAAGCCGGTGATGCGCTTGTAGTAGGTCGAGGCGCTGAGCACGCCGCCGTTGCGGTCGTAGAACTCCGCGGACAGGTCGGCGTTGTCGGCCTTGCTCGGCTGCAGGTCGGGATTGGGTTTGGAGATGCCGATGACTTTCTGGGTGGGGTCGACGGTGTACACGGTCTCGCCGGAGATCAGGCCGAACGCCGGGCGGCTGAAGCTGCGCCGCAGCGAGGCGCGGTAGACGGTCAGCTCGTCCGGGCGGTAGTTGAGGCTGATGCCGGGCAGCACCTCGCCGTAGCTGCGGCCGCTGCCGACGAAGCGGCCGTTGGTGCCGTCGCCGTTGGACTGCCAGGCGTCGGCCGAGTAGCGCGTCAGTTCGTAGCGCACCCCAGGCAGTACGGTCACCGCGCCGACATGCAGCGTGGCCATCGCGTAGCCGGCGTAGATCGCCTCGGTGCTGGAGGTGGTGTTGGCGTTGTAGTCGTTGGCGGTGTAGACGCCGGCTCCATTGGGATCGTTGACGTACTTATAGGGCACCGCCTGCGCGCGCACCCAGTCGCGGTCGAGGATCTTGAACGGTCCGGCATAGTGGCCATCGAAGGCCGCATAGGTGAGACGGCCGGGCAGCGCGCTCAGCGGTGGGCCGCCGGCATTGGGGAACACGTAGTTGCTGCCGCCGAAGTAGGGACCGTTGTAGATGAAGTTGCCGTCCTTGTGGAAGAACGGGTGATCGTAGGAACCGCGGTCGGCGTGGTCGAGCGACAGGCCGGTCTTGACCTCGTCGAGCAGGTCGCCGTCCACGCGGTAGCTGATGTCGGCATGCGCGCTGGCGCGGTTGTCGTGGCTGCCGGCATCGTGGCCCTGGGTCTTCCAGAACAGCGCCGAATCCAGGCTGTAGAAGAAGTTCTTCAGGGCCGGCGAACTGGGGCCGATGCCGGGATAGGTCGGATCGCTGAGGTCGAACGCGAAGCTGCCCGGGGTGAAGCCGTACAGGCTGGCCGCGACATAGTCCGGTCGGGCGCGCGTACCGCGTCCGAACGAGCCGCCGTAGTCGAAGCGCAGGCGGTCCAGCGTGGTCTGCCCACCCAGTTGCAGCGTGGCCAGGGTTTCCTTGATGTCGTGGGTGTTGAAGTAGCCGCCACGCACCGCGGTGGGCTGGTTGTTGACGGTTTCCAGGCGTGCGCTGGACTGGTCCTGCTGGCCGGTGACGTTGTAGCTGCCGTAGATGGCACGGGCGAAGAAGGCGCTGTGATCGCCCTGCCAATCGAAGGCGAGGTTGCCGCCGTAGCGCTCGATCTGGCTGGTGTAGACGCTGTACTTGTAGCGGGCGCTGAGCAGCGGGCCGACATCGCGCAGATCCACCGCCTTGGCCTGTGCCGGGTCCGCGGGGAAGTACGCGCTGTTGGGCGCGGGCGCCTGCGCCATGTTGTTGTTCTTGCCGTAGTAGGCCGAGGCGTAGATGCCGAACGCGTGGTCGTCGCCGAACTTCCAGGCGAACTCCTGTTGCACCGTGCCGCCGGTGTGCTTGCCGCCGAGGTCGGAGGCGAGCGCGTTGAACTGGCCTTGCGCGGTGGTCTTGCCGTAGAAGTCGCCGTCGAAATCGAACGCGCTGGGCGTGCGCATGTCGATCGCGCCGCCGATCGCGTCGCCCGGCAGGTCCGGGGTGGGCGACTTGGAGACCTTGACCGACTGGATGCCGAACGGCGCCAGCATGTTCAGCGAGATCGCACGCGTGGACGAATCGGTCTCGGGCATGCCGAAGCCGTTGAGGCTGTAGCTGTTGTAGCTGGCATCCAGGCCGCGGATGCTGACGTAGGCGTTCTCGCCGGTGGTGGCCTGGCCCAGATGCATGTCGCTGTAGGCCGACAGGCCGGGCAGGTGCGCGACCACGTCGGCGATGCCGGCGGAGGGGATCGCGTCGATCTGCTGCTTGCTCATCACGCTGTTGACGCCATTGGACAGGCGCTGTTCGTCCAGCGAACCCGGCGCGCTGGCCTGCGCCGCCTGCACGTTGACCGAGTCCAGGGTGGTGGTGCGCGCATTGGCGTCAGCGGGGTCGTTGGCATCGCTGGCGTGGGCGGCTGGCGAGAGCGCCAGCGCAAGGGCGATGGCACAGCACAAGGGACGGGGGCGATGGAACACGGGCATGGGCACGACTCGTTGGGGGAAACAGCGGTTGCGATCCGAGGTCCGGACACGCCGATGCCGGCGCGCGGATCGCCCAGGCCTTCCATTGCGTGTGTGCAGGGCGTGGCCGCGACGCAGCGCGGCCACTGGCGATCAGTGGCGCAGGTCGACGTCGTGGCAGTCGGCCTGCGGACGTTGCGGATTGCAGCGGGCGACGGCGTCGCCGGGAAAGCGCACCACGTAGCCGGAGGCGGCCGGCTCGTGATCGGGAAAGTCGGTGCTGAGCAGTTGCGCGCCGCTGGCGAGCATGGCGTCGCGCCGCGCGGTGTCGTTGCGCAGGGCTTCCTTGAGGTCGGCATCGGTGCGGGTGCGCACCAGGTAGCCGGCCTTCACCAACGTCGCGATCTCATCGGCGCTGCCGTCGTTGCGCTCGACGAAGGCGGCATCGTCGGTGCCGGGATCGGCATTGGTGAAACACACGCGGCCGCGCAAGGACGGATGGCCGGCCAGGTAGGCCGGGCCGACGCCACGCTGGTCGAGCAGGAACACCACCTTGCCGCGCGCCGCGGAGAGCGCCGGCCAGCCATGCGCGAGTACGGCGGCGTTGAGCGTGGCCGCGCTGCCACGCACCTGGTCGGGGCTGATGTACTCGTTGGCGGCGAACACCGCGCGCAGTTCGGCGTCCAACGCATCCAGCGCCTTGCCGTCGAACGGTTCCGGCTGCACCGTGGGGAAGGCCGCCGGCACGGTCGATTGCTTGGTTTCCAGCAGGATGAAGAGTGGCAGATGCCTGGGATGCCGTCGCGACCACGCCCGCACCTCGCGCAGGCAGGCCAGCAGCGGCTGGCACGTGCTGCGCTGATCGAGGTCCTGGATGTGCATGACCTTGAAGCCCGGTTGCTGCATCACCCCCGGCGCGGCGACCGGCGGGGCCGGCGGCAACCCGGCCTTGGCGAGTTGCTCGATCATCGCCGGATGCGCATAGCGGCCGCCCTTGGCGTCGGCATAGATGTCCAGCTCGAGCTGGCGCACGCCGTCGTCCAGTTGCTGCGTCAACGGCGGGTGCCGGTAGTCCAGCACGGCGAACGTCGCCGGGTCCAGGCGTTTCCACAGCGCCGCTTCGCTGGGCGCGAAGCCGGCGTGGTAGCTGTTGTGGCTGCCGAGGTACTGCAGGTCGTTGAGCTTGGGGTCGGCGAGCAGGGCGGACGGCAACAGCGCCAGTACCGCCAGCAGCACGCGCAGCGCGGTGCGGCGAGAGAACGACGACGGCATCGGGACAGGGCGTTGGGAGTGCATCGCGGCCACGCTTGGTAACGATATCCCGACAGCTTCCCGAGCGCAGTTGACGCCGTTCCTGCGGGCATGTTGCCGAATCGTGTCATCGCCGCCGATGTGCGACATTCGTGCGGCACATCGCATTCGCGTGCGACGCGCGGTCACTTATCGCATCGCGCCTGCGATCGGTGCGCCAGCGCGTTGCAGCGTCAGGCCCGGTGGCGTGTCACGGCAGCGTGCGCGTACGCTGCAGGGCGGACGCCAGCAACGTCGCCTCCAGGCGCTCGCCGAGACTGCGTGGTGCGTCCAGGCCCATGCGCTGCATGCAGGCGGCATCGCCGGTGGGACGCGCCAGCAAAGCCGTGGCGATCGTCTTCAGCTTGGCGCCCGTACTGGCGGTGTGTCGCTGCAGCCAGGCCAGCGCGCGCAGCAGGCGCTGCTCGACCTCGGTGAAATCGCTGCCCAGCGGATAGTCGGGCAGGCTGCCGTCGCGGCGGAACGGCGCCAGTGCGTCGCGCACCCGCGCGGCGCGGTTGCGCTGCCAGTGCGCCGGCGCAGTGAAGCCGGCGGCCAGCTTGCCGTTGGTCTTCGCCGTTTCCAGCAGTGCGGGTTGCGCCTGCACGTCGGCGATCCCGGTCATCGCCGCGATGCAATCCTCGTCGGTCAGGCCACGCAGGTCGGCGATGCCGTACTCGTTGACGTAGAGGTCGCGCAGGTGCCGCGGGATGGTGGTGTGGGCATAGTTCCAGCGTACGTTGGACTGCGCCGCGCCGCCGTCGCTGCGCATGGCGCGGAACATCAGCACGCTGCGCGCGTCGTCCAGCGCGTGCGCCATCGCCACGAAGTTGTACTGGCCGCCGACGCCGGACACCACGCGGCCGTCGTCCAGCGCATCGGACACCGCCGCGCCGAGCGCGGTGGCCATCATGCAGGAGTTGAAGAAACGCGCCTCGCGCCGCTGCAGCCGGCGCAGCGCCTCGCCGCCGTACAGCTGGTTGATCTCGCTGATGCGGTGCATGCCGATCGCCTTGCGCGCCTGCGGCTCCATCTCGCGCAGCCAGGTGTAGAACTCCGGCGAACCCAGGTAGAACGCGCCTTGCAGGTATTCGCCGTCGCGCTCCAGGCGCTGCAGGTCCTGCGCATCGGCGCTGCCGTCGGCCACACGCTGCAGCAGCGGCGCGTCGTCGAGCACCTTGCGCCGGATCACCCCGCACTGGACCAGTTGCCGGAAGCCCTCGTTGAGCATCTCGCTGCAGCCGAACAGGCCGACCGCAAACGGCTCCAGGCCGCCACATTCGCGCACCGCCGGATGCCGCTCCAGCTCCGGATCCAGCGCCGCCAGCACCTGCCGGTAGCGCGCGTTGTCGGTGTGCCGCAGCACCAGCGCGTGGCACAGCGCATCGGCCAGGGTGCCGATGCCGATCTGCAGGGTGCCGCCGTCGCGCACCAGGGTGCTGGCGTACAGGCCGATGGCGTAATCGGCATCGGCGACCGGCTGCCGCGGCAGCCCGAACAGGCGCGGATACGGCCCGGGCGGGGTCACCACCACGTCGAAGAAGCTCGGTTCCACCGCCGCGCAACCGCCGATCCACGGCAGTTGCGGATCGACTTCGGCCACCAGCAGCGGCCGCGGCAGGCCGCGCCGCTGCACCGCCGCCAGGGTGTCTTGGGTGATGTCGTTGTTGCACGAGAACGACAGCCGGGTGCCGTCGGGTTCGCGCGCCACCTTCTGCACGATCAGGTTGGGCGCGCGCTGCGCCACCGCGTCGGCGGCATGGGTGTAGTTGAGGCTGGTGTAGCTGCGCTGCGCCTGGGTCGAGCGCAGCAGCGCGCCGGACTGCATGTAGAACTCTTCGACCTGGATGTGCGCCGGCAGCGCATCGCGCTGCATCGCCTGCACGTAGCGCAGGCGCGGGAAATCCTCGCCGAAATGGCGCTGCACGAACGGCCGCGCGAAACGGCCCTGCAAGCCGCCGCCGGGCGCCGGCGGATGCAGCGACAGCGCGGTGTAGATCTGCAGCGGCCGCGTCGGATCGTGCTCGATGCGGTCGTACAGGGCGTTGAGCAGGCGGTGCGGTTTGCCCAGGCCCAGCGGTGCGCCCACGCGCAGCGGGCCGGCGATGCGCTGCAGGATCAGGTCGGCTGCGGCGTCGAGGTCGTCGAGATGATCGGTCATCGGCATAGCTTAGAGCGTGTGCGGCCGATTGCAGTGCGTTCGGGGGGCGCACCGTTGTGTCGGCGCAGGGGCCGGCGGGATTTGACGAGCGCCAGCGGCGGCTCGGTGTTGGTCACGGTCGAGCGATCCGTCGTCGCGGAAGCGTCCGGATGCCACGGCAGTCGCGCCGCGTTGCCGCCGTTCGGTCTGTGTCGAGGTGGCGATGCAGGAGCAGGAAAAAACGCTTGACAGCGGTTTCGTCTACGCGTGTAATCGATAAAAATTTACGGGTGTAAACGTAATGTCGATCAGCGATGCGGAAGCCGTGGTCATGGAGGTGCTGTGGGAGCGGCACCCGCTCAGTGCCGAGGAGGTGTTCGCGGCCTTGTCCGGCCATGGCGGTTGGGCCGAACCCACGGTCAAGACCCTGCTCAACCGCTTGCTCAACAAGGGCGCGATCCGCGCCGACAAACAGGGCCGCCGCTATCTGTACACGCCCCTGCTGCAGCGCACGCAGTGGGTGCAGCAACAGAGCGAAGGCCTGCTCGACCGCCTGTTTGGCGGCCGCATCGCGCCACTGGTGGCGCACTTCAGCGAACGCGGCAAGCTCAGCGACGCCGATATCGCCGAACTCAAACGACTGATCCAGGAGCTGGACGATGAGCATTGATGGGATCGTGAGGGACCTCGGAAGTACCGCGCTGGTCGTCAGCGTGGCCATCGCGGCGGTACTGGTGTTGCGCGTGCCGATGCGACGCGCCTTCGGCGCGAGCATCGCCTATGCCGTGTGGACGGCGGTGCCGTTGGCGCTGCTGGTGGCGTTGTTGCCGAGCGGCTGGCGTCCAGCGTTGCCGGCGGGGTTGGTGCTGGACATGCCGTCAGTGCTGGTCGGCGCAGCACAGACGCAACTGTCCGCGGGCAGCGGCGGCCCGCCGGCGAGCGGCCACGCCGCGGTCTGGTGGCTGGCGGTGTGGCTCGCGGGCGCCGTGGCCTCGGCGGCAGTGCTGTGGCGGCAGCAGCGCCGCTACCGACGCAGCCTGGGTCGCTTGCGGCCTGGGGAAAACGGTGTGCTGGTTGCCGAGCATGCGCTGCATGGGCCCTTGGTGCTGGGCGCGTGGCGACCGCAGGTGGTGGTGCCGAAGGACTTCGCTGTGCGCTACCCGCCGCCGCAGGCGCAGTTGGTGCTGGCGCACGAACGCATGCACATCGCCCGTGGCGACACCCGCAGCAATCTGCTGCTCGCCGCGCTGCGCTGCGTGTACTGGTTCAATCCGCTGCTGCACTGGGCCGCCACGCGCTTCCGTCTGGATCAGGAACTGGCCTGCGATGCGGCGGTGCTGGCACGCCATCCGGGTGCGCGCCGGCACTATGCCGAGGCGATGCTGCAGACGCAGCTGGATGCGCTGGCCCTGCCGGTCGGCTGCCACTGGCAGGCGGGCAGCGTGTTGTGTCAGCGCATTGCCCTGCTGCGGCGTCCGGCGGTGCGTGGTTGGCGGCGTCATTTGGGCATCGCGGCGGTGACGCTGGCCGCGTTGAGCGGGAGTGCGATGGCACTGGCGTTGCCAATTGGAACAGGTGCCATGGGCGTGGCACGCGATCTGGTCGGGAGTGAGGTGGATGGCACGTCGGCACGACCGGCGCAGCAGGCGTCGGTGGTCGCCGCGCGGACCGGAGCGCGGCCTGCCAAGGTGATCGACATGCCGCCCCCGAAATACCCGGATGAAGCGGTGCGTGCGGGCGTCTCCGGCAAGCTGGTCCTGTTGGTCGACGTGGATGTGCACGGGACGCCGAGCGGCGTGCGCGTGCTGGACCATGGCAGCGGAAGCGCTGCGCTGGATGCTGCCGCGGTCACCGCCGCCTGGAAGTGGCGCTTCTCTCCGGCGACCGAACACGGCCGATCGGTACCCAGCCGCATGAAGATCCCGGTGGCATTCGACGTGGAAATGGATCCTGTGGCGGCGCCGTCGGGCGTCGCCGAGGCTGCGGACTACCGCTGGTACAGCCTGGGCGAAGGTGCCGGCGATGCAGTGGCGAGCCTGTGCGACAAGACGTTCCCGGGCAAGGGCGGCGCTGCGCCGCTGTGCGGCATGGCGCGGACCGTACGATGAGTGCGCACTGGCGGGCGGGCATGCTGCTGGCGCTGATCCTTTCCGGCTGTGCCAGCCACGTGCCGAAAGAGGCGCCACAACCGACCCGGCGCATCGACTCGGTGGATCAGCGCATGCTGGAAACCGGGTTCGGCGCGGCACCGGGGGCGGCGGCAGTGCCGTCGTATCGGATGCAGCCGCAGCAGGTGTTCCGCATGCCGCAACCGCTGCAGGCGCCGACGCCGCAGTTGCCGGCCGAGTCGCCGCGTCGCAGCCTGGCTCCGACCACCGTGTGCGTGCGGGTGATTCTCTCCGCACAGGGCACGGTGGAGCGCAGTGCGTTGCTGGATGATCGCCCGGACTGCAGCGCGGGTGCGCAGCCGGAGATGGCCGATCTGCTGCAGGCAGTGCAGGCCGCGGTCGCGCAGTGGCGCTTCGTGCCGGCGGCGATCTGCACCTACGCCGATCCGGCGCGGCGGCCGGCCCAGGAAGGGCGTTGCGACGATGCGCAGTCGGTGCAGGAAGTGCCGGTGACGCTGGCCTATGCATTCACCTTCGAGGTTCGTCAAGGCAAGGCCAGCGTGCAGTCGGGGCGCGTGAGCGGCGCACGCTGAGCGTGGCGACCGGCGCATCCGGCATCCATCGTCCGCCGCCTCGCCTACAGCATCTCCGGCTTGAACAGGCGCCGCCGCGAGATCTCCGGGCCGGACAGCATGAAGCGGCCGTCGCCCCGGTAGTGCAGGGTGCGCGGCCGCTTGGGCGAGGCGGCGACGTGCGCCTTGACCACTTCCCACACGAACAGGCCGTGCTTGCCGATCTGGCTGCCGTCGTGCAGGCGGCACTCGAAGCTGGCGTAGCACTCGGCGATCAGCGGCGCCGCCACGTGCGTGGCGGGCACGGCGGTGAGACCGAAGTGCGCGAACTTGTCCAGGTCCGCGCCGCTGCAGTTGCCGATGCCGACCACGGTGTCGACCAGGTCGGCAGTGGGCAGGTTGATCACGCATTGCTTGCTGCGCCGGACCAGCGCGAAGCTGTGGTTGGCGCTGGAGATGCAGCAAGCCAACAGCGATGGCGAGAACTCCAGCACCATGTGCCAGCCCAGGGTCATGACGTCGCGCTGCTGCTTCCAGGCCGAACTGACCAGCACCACCGGGCCCGGCTCCAGGAAGCGGCGGACGTCCTGCGTGGGGAAGTCGAGCTTGCGGTAGCGGCGCATGCGGTGTGCCGGGAACTTGGGACCCCAGTCTCGCCAGCGGCGGTGAACGCGGTGTCGGCGTCAGTCCAGCCGATGCACCGCGTCGGCGATGCGCGCCACTTCCTCGGCCTGGTGGCTGACGTAGAGCATCGGCAGCCGCACTTCGTCGCGCACCCGCTGCAGGTAGGGGATCAGGTCGCTGCGGCGGTCCGCGTCCAGCGCCGACAGCGGTTCGTCGAACAGCAGCAGCGCGGGCTGCGACAACAGCGCCCGGCCGATCGCCACGCGCTGCGCTTCGCCGCCGGAGAGCGTGTCGGGGCGCCGACCCAGCAGGGCGCCGATGCCCAGCAGCTCGACCACGGCATCCAATGCGAAACGCGCCGGCTGGTCGCGGCCGTGGCGGCCGTAGCCGAGGTTGCGGCGCACGTCCATGTGCGGGAACAGCCGCGCATCCTGGAACACGTAGCCGATACCGCGGCGGTGCGCCGGCAGGTCGATGCCGGTGGCGCTGTCGTACAGCACCCGACCATCGATGGCGATGCGCCCGCTGCGCGGCGGCAGCACGCCGGCGATGGCGTTGAGCAGGCTGGTCTTGCCGGCGCCGGACGGACCGACCAGGGCGACCACGCGCGCCTGTTCCTCGATGCGCACGTGGCGGGCGAAGCGCCCGCGCTGCAGGTGCAGGTCGATGCTCAGCATGGGGGCCGGCTCCGGGCGCACGTGCGGCTCATGCGTCCGCCTCCGCGCCGCGCTGGCGTCGCACCAGCCACTCGGAGGCCAGCAGGGCGCCCAGCGAGATCGCCAGTGCCACCGCCGCCAGCCGCCAGATGCCGGCCTCGGCTCCGGGCACCTGCAGCAGGCTGTAGATCGCCGAGGCCAGGGTCTGCGTCTGTCCCGGAATGTTGGAGACGAAGGTGATGGTGGCGCCGAACTCGCCCAGTGCCTTGGCGAAGCCGAGCACGCCGCCGGCGACCACGCCCGGCCATGCCAGCGGCAGGGTGATGGTGAAGAACACCCGCCACGGGCCGGCGCCGAGGGTGGCGGCGGCCGCTTCCAGACGCCGGTCGGTGGCTTCCAGGGCCAGGCGGATCGCCCGCACCATCAGCGGGAAGCCCATCACCGCGCTGGCCAGCGCCGCGCCGGTCCAACGGAACGCGAACTGCACGCCGAGGTGCTCGAACAGCCATCCGCCGATCGGGCCCTGCAGACCGAACAGTTGCAACAGCGCGTAGCCGGTGACGATCGGCGGCATCACCAGCGGCAGGTGCAGCAGCGCGTCCAGCAAGGCCTTGCCGAAAAAGCGGCGCCGCGCCAGCAGCCAGCCGCAGGCCACCGCGAAGGGCAGGCTGGCCAGCGCCGCGACCAGCGCCACCTTGACGCTCAGCACGATCGCGGTCAGTTCCTGCGCGGTGAAGTCGAACAATGCCAGGCCTCAGCGGGCGAGCGAGAAACCGTGGCGACGGAAGATCGCCTGTGCCGGTGGCGTGCCCAGCCAGCGCACGAAATCGGCGGCGCTCTTCGCCTGTGCGCTCGCGCGCAGCGGCGCCACCGGATACACGATCGGCGCGTGGCTGTCGGCGGGGAAGGTCGCCACCACCCGCACCTTCGGCTCGGCCTGGGCGTCGGACCCGTAGACGATGCCTAGCGGCGCCTCGCCGCGCGCCACCAGCATCAGCGCGCTGCGCACGCTCTCGCTTTCGGCCAGCCGCGGCTGCACGCTGGCCCACTGCCCCAGCGCCTGCAGCGCGGCACGCGCGTATTTGCCGGCCGGCACGCTGGCGGTCTGGCCGACCGCCAGGCGTCCCTGTGCGCCGAGCGCGGCGAGCAGTGCGCCGGGCTTGCGCAGATCGACCTGGGCGGTGCTGGCCGCTGGCGCCACCAGCACCAGAGTGTTCCCGAGCAGGTCATGGCGCTGCGCCGGGTCGATCAGCTTGCGCTGCTGCAGGTAGTCCATCCATTCCTGGTCGGCGGACACGAACACGTCCGCCGGCGCGCCCTGTTCCACCTGCCGCGCCAGCGTCGAGCTGGCGGCGTAGGACACCTGCACGGGCGTGCCGCGGGCGCGCTGGTAGGCGCTGGCGGCCTCGTCCAGCGATTCCTTGAGGCTGGCGGCGGCGAACACGGTCAGCGGCGTCTGCGCCGAAACCGGCGCGATCGCGTTGGCGACGAGCAGCGTGCACAGGCACAACAGGCGGCGCAACGGTCGGGTCATGGGTCACTCCAGCGGGGGCGGGGAGGCGATGCGGCAGAGCGCGGCGGCGCGCGCGACCGCAGTCGCGCAGCGCTGGCGCAGACCCGCATCCTAGCGCGCCCGCGGCGCGCTGCCTGCTCACGCCGACGGCGGTGCCAGATCGTCGGTGCGCCCGGCCTGGATGTTGGCGCGCACCGACGGCTGCATCAGCCGCGGCTCGGCCAGCGTCGCATCGCGCGCTTGGCGCAAGGCCACAAAGGCCGCTTCGTCGATGCCGTCGCGCACGTGGATGTTGGCGCGGCGCTGTTCGCCGATGCTGGTCTGGCAAGCGACCGCGCGGCCGCCTGCGCCGTAGTCGTGGCACACGAACACGCGCGTGGCTTCCGGCAGCGCGTACAGCCGCTGGATCGAGCGGTACAGCGTGGCCGCGTCGCCGCCGGGGAAATCGCAGCGCGCGGTGCCGCTGTCGGGCATGAACAGCGAATCGCCCGGGAACAGCGCATCGCCGATCAGGTAGGCGACGCTGTCGCCGGTATGGCCGGGCACCGCGATCACCTGCGCCTGCAACCCACCGATCGTGAAGCGCTCGTCATCGGCGAACAGGTGGTCGAAGCCGCAGCGCGCCTGCGCATCGGTGTCCAGGCCGAATTGCGGCGCGAAGCGGGCGCGGACCTGGCGGATGCCGTCGCCGATCGCCAGCGTCGCCTGTGGCCAGCGCTGCTTGAACCATTGCGCGGCAGACACATGGTCGGCGTGGGCGTGGGTCTCCAGGATCCAGCGCAACTGCAGCCTGCGTTCTTCCAGGCACGCGGCCAACACCTGCGCCGGCGCTGCGTCCAGCGCGCCGGTCTGCGGATCGAAGCCCACCACCGGATCGATCACCGCGGCGTCGTGGCCGTCCTCCACCACATAGCTCCAGGTGCCGGAACCGGCGTGGTGGAAGGCGTGGACGTGCGGATGCTGGTTCATCGATCGCTCCTGCTGGCGGCGGGCGGCGCGGCGCTGCAGTAGATGCCGTGCAGCACCTCGAGGATGCGCTGCACCGGGCCGGGCACCAGCGAATAATAGATGGTCTGGCCGTCGCGGCGGGTCTGCACCAGCCCATCCTCGCGCAGCAGCGCCAGGTGTTGCGACAGCGCCGACTGGCTCAGCTCCACGCGTGCGTTCAGTTCGCCGACCGATTGCTCGTGGTCCACCAGCAGGCACAGCAGCAACAGGCGCTTCTCGTTGCCGAGCGCTTTCAGCAGGCGCGCGGCCTCGCTGGCGTGCGCACGCATCGCGGCAGGATCCAGGACGGGCGCGGCGCGGCGCGTCATCGGCTCAGAAATCGACCGGGCCACCGGCCGCGGTCCAGCCCAGGAAGCCGCCGGTCAGCGAGCGCACCGCGGTGTAGCCCAGGTGCTGCAGGCTCAGCGCCGCCAGCGTGGAGCGGCCGCCGCTGGCGCAGTACAGCAGGATCGGCTGATCGCGCCGGGCCAGCGCCGGATCGGCGTCGAGGCGGAATTCGAGGATGCCGCGCGGGATGTTGATGGCGTTGGGCAGGTGGCCCATGGCGAACTCGCCGGGTTCGCGCACGTCGATGATCCATTCGCCGGGCAATGGCGTGGCGGCGGCATCGGGGTGGATGGGGGTTTCGTGGATCTGCGCGCGTGCGCGATCGACCAAGGCTTGAGCGGAGGAAGCGGGCATTGGGGGTGCTCGGCGGGAAAGTGCGCTCATCATATCAGTTGACTCTAATATAAGAAAATTCTAATTTATCTCGCGGCCAGCCTCGTGGTCGCAACCGCTGCCGCCCCTGGGCTTGCCCGCCACCGGCGCAACCGTGCCTTTCCTGTGGAGTTCGATCATGCATGTGCGTCGTTGGCCAATCTGCAGCGCCGGGAGCGCCGAACGGCTGCGCTGGACGGGTGCGGCCGCGGACACGCCATCGGGCGGGAACGGCCGCGCCACCGTGGCTGGCGTGCTCGCGTCGCTGGCCATGCTGGCGCTCGCCGGCTGCCGCCATGACGCCGCCGCGGTTGCGCCGCCGCCGTTGCCGGCGCTGGCGACCGCTCCGGTGGTGCCTGCGGCGATGGCCTCCCGCTCCTGGGACGGCGTGGTCGCCGCGGTGGACCACGCCGATCTGAGCGCGCAAACCGACGGCCGCGTCCGCAGTGTGGCGGTGGACGTGGGCGACCGCGTCGTCGCCGGCCAGCTGCTGCTGCAATTGAGCGCCGTGGAACAGCGGGCCGGGGTCGACAGCGCACAGGCACAGTTGCGCGCTGCCATGGCCAGCGCCGGCGAGGCCGAGGCCAGCTACCGCCGCTATGCCGCCCTGGCCGATGCGCAGTACGTGTCGCGCGCGCAACTGGATCAGGCGCGCGCCACCCGCGATGCGGCACGCGCGGCGCGCGCCGCGGCGGAAGCGCAAGTGGCCCAGGCGCAACAGCCGGCCGCGTACACGGTGGTGCGTGCGCCGTTTGCCGGGGTGATCAGCGCACGCCATGTGCAGCCGGGCGAGGCGGTGGCGGCTGGACAGGCGTTGCTGTCGCTGTACGTGCCCGGTTCGCAGCGCATCGAGGTGCAGGTGCCGCAGTCCGATGCCGCTGGCGTCCGCGCCGCGCCGCGCGCGCAGGTGCTGTTGGACGATGGCCGTACCCTGCAGGTTCCGCAGGTCACGGTGTTTCCCACGGCCGATCCGCGCAGCCACAGCGTGACGGTGCGGGTGCCGCTGCCGGCGCTGCAGCCGGCCCCGGCGCCGGGCACCACGGCCAAGGTCGACTTTCCGCTGGCGGCCGGCGATGCCGCGGAGGCGACGCCGTTGAGCATTCCGCGCTCGGCGTTGCTGCAGCGGGGCGAACTCAGCGCCGCCTATGTCCTGGCCGATGGGCGCTTGGTCCTGCGTCAGCTGCAGATCGGGCGGCGCGATGCGCAACGGGTGGAAGTGCTGGCCGGGCTGCGCGCAGGCGAACGCGTGGCGCGCGACCCGGTCGCCGCCGGACAGGCCCTGGTCGCGCAGCGGCGCGCGCTGGCGGAGCACTGAGATGGGACTGTCCGGCCGCCTGGCGGCATTCTTCCAGGGCAATCCGCTGACGCCGCTGCTGGCCCTGCTCGGCCTGTTGCTTGGCCTGGCGGCGGTGGCGGTCACCCCGCGCGAGGAAGAGCCGCAGATCGATGTGACCATGGCCAATGTGTTCGTCGCCTTGCCCGGTGCCGATGCGCGCGAGGTCGAGCAATTGCTGAGCACGCCACTGGAACAGAAGCTCGACGAGATCGAAGGCATCAAGCACGTGTACTCGGTGAGCCGCCCGGGTCAGGCGGTGCTGACCGTCGAATTCGAGGTCGGGGTGCCGCGGCAGGCCGCGCTGGTGCGCCTGTACAACCAGGTGTATTCCAACCTGGACGTGCTGCCGACGCGGATGGGCGCGAGCGCGCCGCTGATCAAGCCCAAGGGCATCGACGACGTGCCGGTGATGAGCGTGACCCTGTGGAGCGACGATCCGCAGCACAGCGCCGCCGACCTGGGCGCGATCGCGCGCACGCTGGAAACCGAACTCAAGCGCATTCCCGGCACGCGCGACATCTACAGCATCGGTGCGCCGCCACGGGTGCTGACGGTGACCCTGGACCCGGCGCGGCTGGCCGCCTACGACCTCACCGTGGCCGACCTCGGCCAGGCGCTGCAGGGCGCGAACGTGGTACGCCCGCTCGGCGACCGGATCGGCGGCGGCCGCGCGGTGCCGCTCAGTGCCGGCCGGTTCCTGGCCGACGCCGACACCGTGCGCGAACTGGTGATCGGCATGCACGACGGCCAGCCACTGCGGTTGCGCGACGTGGCCCAGGTGCAGGCTGGCGCCGATCTGCCCAGCGCCTACGTGTGGTACGGCGCGCCGCCCACGCGCGGCGGCCCGGCGCAGGGGCGTGCGCCGGCGGTGACCCTGGCCATCGCCAAGAAGCCGGGCAGCGACGCCGCGGCGCTCACCCGCGCGGTGGGCGCGCGCCTGCAGGCACTGCGTGGCGAGTTGCTGCCGCAGGGCGTGCATGCGGAGATCACACGCGACTACGGCGCCAGCGCGGCGGCCAAGGCCGACAAACTGATCCACAAACTGGTGTTCGCCACTGCCTCGGTGGTGCTGCTGGTGCTGTTCGCGCTGGGTTGGCGCGAGGCCATCGTGGTCGGCAGCGCGGTGGTGCTGACCCTGGCGCTCACGCTGTTCGCCTCGTGGGCGATGGGCTTCACCCTCAACCGCGTGTCTTTGTTTGCGCTGATCTTCTCGATCGGCATCCTGGTCGACGACGCCATCGTGGTCGTGGAGAACATCCACCGCCATCTGCGCGCCGGCGGCAAGACCTTGCGCGAGGCGATTCCGGCGGCGGTGGACGAGGTCGGTGGCCCGACCATCCTCGCCACCTTGACCGTGATCGCGGCGCTGATGCCGATGGCCTTCGTCAGCGGCCTGATGGGACCGTACATGCGGCCGATCCCGATCAACGCCTCGGTCGGCATGCTGCTGTCGCTGGCGATCGCGCTGGTGGTGACGCCGTGGCTGGCGTTGAAGCTGTTGAAGCGGCATGTGCCGGCGCATGCCGCGCAGGCCCATGCCGGTGGCGACGCGCCGCCGCGCCTGCAGCGGCTGTTCGCGCGGTTGCTGCGCCCGTTCCTGGATCCGGTCCGCGGCGCACGCCGCCGTGGTTGGCTGTTCGCCGGCATCGCGGCGTTGCTGCTGGCCGCAGTGGGCCTGGTCGGGCTGCAATGGGTGGTGCTGAAGATGCTGCCGTTCGACGACAAGTCCGAACTGCAGATCGTGGTCGATCTGCCCGAAGGCAGCACCCTGCAGGACACCGACGCGCTGTTGGTGGAACTAGCCGGGGTGCTCGACCGCACGTCTGAGGTACACGACTACCAGGGCTATGCCGGCACCTCGGCGCCGGTCAACTTCAATGGCTTGGTGCGGCAGTACTTCCTGCGCAACGGCAACAACGTCGGCGACCTGCAGGTGAACCTGGTCGACAAACACCAACGCACGCGCCATAGCCATGCCATCGCCCGCGCGCTGCGCCCGCCGCTGGCGGCGATCGCACGCCGGTATGGCGCCTCGCTGAAGGTGGTGGAAGTGCCGCCGGGGCCGCCGGTGCTGGCGCCCTTGGTGGCCGAGGTCTATGGGCCGGACTATATGCGCAGCCGGCGCCTGGCGTTGCTGCTGGAGCAGCGTTTCCTGCGCACGCCGAACGTGGTCGATGTCGACACTAGCGTGGAGCGCGCGGCGACCCGCGAAACGCTGGTGGTCGACCGGGCGCGCGCCGCGCGCCTGGGCGTGAGCCAGGCATCCATCGCCGATGCCCTGACCACGGCGGTGCAGGGGCTGGACGTCACCTGGCTGCACGATGGCACGTCCAAGCTGGCACAGCCGGTGCGGCTGCGCCTGCCGGGCGCCGCGCAGGCCGCCAGCGCACGCCTGCTGGCGCTGCGCGTGCGCGGCGGCGATGGGCAACTGGTGCCGCTGTCGGAACTGGTCGCGGTGCAGCGCCTGCCCTGGGACGACAGCATCGCGCACAAGGACCTGCGGCCGGTGGTGTACGTCACCGGCGACGAAGCCGGGCGCCTGGACAGCCCGCTGTACGGCATGTTCGACCTGGTCGGGCAACTGCGCCGGCACGCGCTCGGTGGCCAGGCGCTGCAGCAGCACTTCATCGCGCCGCCGGCCGATACCGGCGACTTCGCAGTGAAATGGGACGGCGAATGGCAGATCACCTACGAGACCTTCCGCGACATGGGCATCGCCTACGCGGTGGGCCTGTTGCTGATCTACCTGCTGGTGGTGGCGCAGTTCCGTAGCTATCTGCTGCCGCTGGTGATCATGGCGCCGATTCCGCTGACCGTGATCGGGGTGATGCCGGGCCATGCCTTGCTCGGCGCGCAGTTCACCGCGACCAGCATGATCGGCATGATCGCCCTGGCCGGCATCATCGTGCGCAATTCGATCCTGCTGGTGGACTTCGTCCGCCATGCGCTGGCGCAGGGGCGCAGCGCCGAGCAGGCGGTGATCGAGGCCTGCGCGGTGCGCGCGCCGCCGATCGCGCTGACCGGGCTGGCCGCGATGCTGGGCGCCCTGTTCATCCTCGACGATCCGATCTTCAACGGCCTGGCGGTGGCGCTGCTGTTCGGCATCCTGGTCAGCACCGCCCTGACCCTGCTGGTCATCCCGTTGCTGTACTACCCACTGGCGCGACGCGAAGCGTCGGCATGAGCGCGACAGAACGTCCACATGCCGTTGCCGGCGCCGGCGTAGAGTCGCAGATGCCTTCTTCGCACCTGGAGCCTCCGCCATGCCCATCGGCGATCCGATTCGCGTCACCCTGGAGCAGGACACGGACTTCGCGTTCCGCATCCAGTTCGACGAAACCGCACTGGAGCCCTGGCTGAGCGACGAAACCGCACCGCTGGGCCAGGAGCGCGGTCCGAACCCGACGCGCATCCTGCTCGCCGGCATCGCCAATTGCCTGGCGGCCAGCCTGCTGTTCGCGATGCGCAAGTACAAGAACGATCCGGTCGGTGTGGTCGCGCACATCACGGCCACGCCGATGCGCAATCCGGAAGGGTTCTGGCGCATCCCCCAGGCGTCGGTGGAATTGCAGTTGCCCGGCGCCAACCAGGACTACGCGCAACTGGAGCGGATCCTGGCCCAGTTCGAGCAGTTCTGCGTGGTCACCCAGAGCGTACGCCAGGGCATCGACGTGCAGGTCACGGTCAAGGATGCGCAGGGCACGGTGCTGCTCGGCGACAAGAGCATCGAGGCCGGGGCATGAGCGAGCCGCTGCATGTCGCCTGCCCGCATTGCGCCGCGCTCAACCGCGTGCCGGAGGCGAAGCTGACGGACGCGCCGCAGTGCGGGCGCTGCCATCGTGCCTTGTTCGAGGCCGCGCCGGTGACGCTGACCGCCGACAGCTTCGCCGTGCATGCCGAACGCAGCGATGTACCACTGCTGGTGGACGTGTGGGCGCCGTGGTGCGGTCCGTGCCGGACCATGGCGCCGCATTTCGAGGCCGCCGCCGCGCAGCTGGAGCCGCGGCTGCGCCTGGGCAAGCTGGACAGCGACGCGCAGCCGGCGCTGGCCGGGCGCTTCGGCATCCGCAGCATCCCGACCCTGCTCCTGCTGCGCCAGGGCCGCGAACTCGCCCGGCACAGCGGCGCCATCGGCACGGCCGAGATCGTGCGCTGGGCGCGGGCGCAGTTGGGTGTGGCGTAAACGGTCTTGCAGGAGCGGCTTGGTCGCGACGGGCTTGCCTAGCAAAGCCTGTCGCGGCTAAAGCCGCCCCTACAACGTGCAACCAAGCTTACTTGCCCAGCGCTGCGTTCAAGGTCGCCGCAAGGTCGGCACCGGCCTGGCGCAACTGCGCTTCGGCGACCGGCCGCCAGGTCGTCACGTAATCGGCCGGCAGCTTGGCGCCAGGCGGATAGAAGCCCGGGCGCATCATGATCCTGCAGGAGGCCTCGGCCCACGCGGCGGCCGGCGGCGGCAGGGCGCTGCCGGCCGGGGATGGCGCCGGCAACGGCTGTTTTTCCAGTTCGGCCAGGTAGCCTTGCTCGTCCAGTCCGCGGCTGCGCAGCAGGCCGCTGTCCCACAGTGAGTGCAGATTGGTGCCCTTGCCCTCGAACTGGATCTGCACGGTGTTGGCGCCCTTGTCGCGGGCGTAGCCGGCATGCAGCGGCTGCTGCACGTCGCCGGCGAAATGCACGACGAACTTCAGCGCCTGCGCGCGCGCAGCCTGCGGCTGGCTGCGGTCGGCGAGGATGGCGGCCTGGCGGCGCAGCGCCTCGACCGCGCAGTTGCCGTCCGGGCAGTCGCGGGTCTGTTCGTAGTGGCAATCGTTTTCGGCCAGATTGACGTAGTGCCAGCGCGCACTGCGCTTGCCCAGGTCGGGATCGTGTTCGCGGAGCTGGTCGGCCCAGTTGGCGACGCCGGCCAGGGTCGGCTCGGGTTCGCCCTGCAGCAGGGTCTGGACCTGCGCGCGGGCTTGCGGGGTGAGCTGGGTGGCGGCGAGATCGGCGACCAGGCGGTGGCCCAGCGGGCCCCAGGCGAAGGCGGCGGACGGTGCGGCAGCGAGGGCCGCGGCGAGCGCGGTGCAAACGAGGGAAGAGGTTTTCATGCGCGGATTCTAGCCCGCGAGGGCGACGCGACCATGACGCGGGCCGGGCGCGTTGCGCTGCCGCTCAGCGTGGCGGCAGCGACGCATCGCCGTTGGCCAGGCGCGTCCGTGGACGCGGCCTGGCGCGCTGGCTCAGAAGTACATCAGGTAGGCGACGCCGTAGGTGACCGGATCGAGCTTGGCCTTGCCGAGCTTGGTGCCCTCCACCTCCACGTCGCTGCGCATGCCGGTCCAGCGCGCGTCCACGCGGATCGCGCTGCGTTCGCCGACGGCGAAGTCCACGCCCGCATGCAGTGCCGGGCCGACGCTGTCCTTGAACTTGACGTCGTTGGACGAGAATGCGCCCTTGCCGTCGCTGCCGAGGAAGGCGGTGTAGTTGAGGCCGGCGCCGACGAACGGGGAGATGTCGCCGTTGCCGTTGAAGTGGTACTGCAGCGAGATGGTGGGCGACAGCATCCAGGCGCTGCCGATGTCGCCGCCGCCGTCCACGCCGATCTTCTGCTGGCCGACCAGGCCCTGGATCTCCACGCCGAGGTTGCCGCGGAAGAAGTATTCGTAGGTGAACGACACGGCCGGGGCGGTGTCGGCGTCGAAGCGCTGGTCGCTGCCGCGCAGCGTGCCGTTGGAGCCGCCCGGCACCATGCCGTGGAGGCCGTAGCTGGTGGTGAAGTGGCCGGCCGATTGCGCCGCGGCGGGCAGGGCGATGCTGGCGAGGGCGGCGACGGCAAGGCGACGGAACAGGCGTGGCGGCATGGAAGACCCCGGTGGACGACGAGTGGGCGGATGCGAACCCATGTCGGCCCGGTGGGCGCCGATCCACATCCGTGTGGCGCGTAGTCTGCCAGAGAAGCGGCGCCGACGCGCTGCGATCCGGTGTCGCCGCGGGTGCGGCGGCAGCGTCGATGCGGCGCGTCCGTGCCCAGGATGGCGCCGCTGCGGCGAACGGCGCCCGCCCTGCCGCCGCCGCATGTCGCGGCGGCGCACGCCTCAGAACTTCATCACGTAGGCCACCCCGTACGCCAGCGGATCGATGTGCGCGGTGCCCAGGTCGCTGCCGTTGACCTTGACCTTGCTGTCGATGTCGATCCAGCGCAGGTCCACGCGCAGCGCCGATTTCTCGGTGAGCGCGAAGTCCACGCCGGCGTGCGCGGCCAGGCCCCAGGAGTCGTCCAGTTTCAGCTTGCTGCCGGCCAGCGCGCCGGTGGTCTTCTCGCTGAAGAAGGTGGTGTAGTTGAGGCCGGCGCCGACGAACGGCGAGACCTTGCCGGCGCTGTTGAAGTGGTACTGCAGCGACACCACCGGCGGCAGGTGCTTGGTGCTGCCGACCTTGCCCACGCCCTTGACGCTGATGTCGTGCTCGAACGGCAGCGCGGCCAGCACTTCCACGCCCAGGTTCTGGTGCACGAAGTATTCGAAGGTCACCGTCGGGCGAATGTTGCTGTCGATGCGCAGCGGCAGGGTACCGCCGGCCAGCGTGCCGTTGTCGGACTTCGGGTTGACCTGGTGGGCGCCGATGCCGAGGGTCCAGTCGCCTTGCGACTGCGCCAGCGCCGGCAGGGCGCACAGGGTCAGGGCGGCGGCCAGGCCGGTGAGCAGGAGGGGGGAGGTGGTGCGCATGGTGGAGTCTCTGTTGGGTGTGGGCGCAGTGTCCGGCGCGCGGCCCCACGCCGCCTTGATCCTGATCAAACCGGCGTGTCCGGCGCGGAGCGGCCGGCCTGCTAGAATGCGGTTCCCCTTCCATCCGCCGCGCCAGGCGCGGCCGCAGGAGCTACTGAAATGGCAATCAAGGTCGGCATCAACGGTTTCGGTCGCATCGGGCGCAACGTGCTGCGCTCGGCGGTGCAGAATTTCGGCAGCGACATCGAGATCGTCGCCATCAACGACCTGCTGGAGCCGGATTATCTGGCCTACCTGCTGCAGTACGACTCCGTGCACGGCCGCTTCGAAGGCGAGGTGGCGGTCGACGGCGGCCACCTGCTGGTCAACGGCAAGAAGATCCGCCTGACCCAGGAGCGCGATCCGGCGGCGCTGAAGTGGGGCGAGGTCGGCGTGGACGTGGTGATCGAGTCCACCGGCCTGTTCCTGACCAAGGAAACCGCGCAGAAGCATCTGGACGCCGGCGCCAAGAAGGTGATCCTGTCGGCGCCGTCGAAGGACGACACGCCGATGTTCGTCTACGGCGTCAACGACAGCACCTATGCCGGCCAGGCCATCGTCTCCAACGCCAGCTGCACCACCAACTGCCTGGCGCCGCTGGCCAAGGTGATCAACGACAAGTGGGGCATCAAGCGCGGCCTGATGACCACCGTGCACGCGGCCACCGCCACCCAGAAGACCGTGGACGGCCCGAGCAACAAGGACTGGCGCGGCGGCCGCGGCATCCTGGAGAACATCATTCCGTCCAGCACCGGCGCGGCCAAGGCGGTCGGCGTGGTGATCCCGGAGTTGAACAAGAAGCTCACCGGCATGAGCTTCCGCGTGCCGACCTCGGACGTGTCGGTGGTCGACCTGACCGTGGAACTGGAAAAGCCGGCCACCTACGCCGAGATCTGCGCCGAAGTGAAGGCGCAGAGCGAGGGCGCGCTGAAGGGCATCCTCGGCTACACCGAGGACAAGGTGGTGGCGACCGATTTCCGCGGCGACGCGCGCACCTCGATCTTCGATGCCGATGCCGGCATCGCCCTGGACGGCACCTTCGTCAAGCTGGTGTCCTGGTACGACAACGAGTGGGGCTACTCCAACAAGTGCCTGGAAATGGTCAAGGTGGTGGCGAAGTAAGACGCCTGGCGCCGCTCGTTCACTGCGGGCGACGCAGCGGTGTTGGCATGCGACCCGTGGCGGCCTGCCGCCGCGGGTCGCATGCCCCCGACACCGTGAAAGGACGCAAACAAAAAGGAGCGCATCGGCGCTCCTTTTTGCTGTGACAGGTCTGTGGTGATGGGCTTGCCCGCCACGACGGCGGCCTGAATGCCGCGGGTGGCGGCGCGATGCGCGCCGACCCCACCCTGGTCGCCCTTACAGCGCGTCCTTGGAGACGTTGCTTTCGCTCTGCTGGTAATCGGTGACCACGCCCTTGGCATCGAACTCCACTTCCAGGTCGTACGACTTGACGTTGCGCGCGCCGACACCATGCTCCTGCGCCTCGTTGATCGCCGGGCCGGTGTAGTAACCGGGCAGCATCCGCTTCAGCAGGCCGGTCGCGGTCTTTCGCGCTTTCTCGCCATGCGATTCGCTGGGGCGATAGCTCCACGACTTCTCGTAGCCCCCTTCTTTCCCGGACGTCCTGGAGACGTAGGTGGGCTCGCCATAGATGGCGCGCACCTGCTCCTTGGTGGTCTTGCCGATGACGATGTTCTTCTTGACTGCGTCGGGGGTGTAGAGCTCCGGATTGTCGACCTTTTCGGCCAGGGCGGGAGCGGCGAAGGACGCGGCCAGCAGGGCCGAGATCAGCAGGGTGCGAAAGGGTTTCATGGTCATGTCCGTTTACCTGGGGAGTGGCGTCTGCAATCCAGAGGGCACCGGTCGCGTCGAGGATGCGTCGGTACGGCTTCAGCGCGGCGCACCGAGCTTAGGCATGGCGAAATGACGCCGTCAATACAGCAGGCAGGAGACATTCAGGCAGCGCCTGTGCCCTTCCGGCGATGCCGTTGGCCGGTTATTGGCGCGATGCGCCATGCCGCCGCATGCGCAACCACGCCGACACGCCACGCGGTGCCCTGTGACCCACTGCCGCTTTTGCGCAGGACGCGGTGGGGCGCGCGGTGTACAGCACCTGCAGGATCGGCGAGTGCCAGCCGGTGCGGTAGGTTCTTGGCTCGGCGCGGCGACATGCGCGATGCAGGGCGATCGGCCCTCGAGGTCGATCATCAGGGGCACTGCGCGGCTGCTTGAACAAGGCGTCGCGGCCGTCGAAGTCGAGCCGGTCCTGCAGCATGCGTCCGGCCGAGTCGTCCAGCATTTCGCCGCGTGCGTCGACGATGCAGACCCGGCTGCGGCCCCGTTCGGATTCGGACAGCGGCGTGCGCCGCACGATCGTCTGCGCCAGCGCGTCCCATCGCAACACGATGCCCAGTGCGCCCAGCACGCGGCCGTCGACGCGGCCGCCCTCGCGGACCGTGCACGCGTACACCAGGACCCGCCCGCTCGCCATCGGCCAGCACACTGGCATGCACGCCCTGGACGCTGAAGTCCCGCCGCTGCGGGTGCGCACGGCCGGCTCGAACCATGGCTGTGCGGAAGCGTCGCTGCCGACCGAGGCGAACTGCCGCGGCCGTCCATTGGCGCGGATGCGGCCATCGCTGCCGGCCAGGATCAGGTCGAAGGAGACCGTGTACGAATCCGGGACCTGACCCACGCGGCGCGATGCGTAGGCCAGCGCTTCGGCATCGCTGTCGGCGCGCGCCGCCGCCGCCACCGTGGCGTCGGTGGCCCACCAGCGCACTCGCAACTGCACGCGTCGAGGTTGCGGTCGATCAGGTCGATGTCGCTCAGCGCCAGTTCGCTACGCCGGGTGCGGCGCACGCCGTCCTGCAGTCGGCCAGCGTCTGCCGCATCTCCGCGCTGGCCGATGGCGGCGCCGAACTCGTCTACCATCTGCGCCAGGTCCGGCGCCGCCGGGCTCCGGATGCGGCCGCCGGCGCCGCGCCACCGCGATGGAGAGGCGAGTCGAATGGAGATGGTGATCGTGCTGGTGGTGTTGGCGGTGCTGGCGGTGCCGGTGCTGTTGCTCGTGGCCCTGGTGGGGCAGTCGCGCCTGCGCCAGCGGCTGGCTGCGCTGGAGGCGCAGGTCGCACGGATGGCGGCCGCCGCCCCGGCAGCGCCTGCGACGGCCTGGGCCGGTGCCGCGGCCGCAACCGGGCAAGCCGATGCCGCCGCCGAGCCCGAGACTGCCGCCGAGCCCTGGCCGAGCGAGGTGTCACGCGACCTCGTGCGTCCGCATCAGGCGATGGAGGGCGCGGGCGCGCCGCCGCCACTGCCGCCGCCCTTGCCGCTGCCGCCGCAAGCCGACGATTTCGCCACGCTGGCCGCCGCGGCGGAGCATGCCGAGCGGCAGCAGGCGCAGGCGCGCGCCGCCGCGCCGGCCCAGCCCACCGCGCCGCGCCGGCCAGACCCGATCGAGCGGTTGCTGGGCGGCATCAAACGCTGGTTCACCGAGGGCAATGTGCCGGTCAAGATCGGCATGCTGGTGCTGCTGGCCGGCGTCGCCGCGCTGCTCAAGTACGCCGGCGACCAGGGCTGGTTGCGCATGCCGATCGAGCTGCGCTACGCCGGCATCGCCGCCGCGTCGCTGGCCGGCCTGGCCTTCGGCTGGCGCCAGCGCACACGCAAGCGCAGCTTCGCCCTGGCCCTGCAGGGCGGGGCGATCGGCGTGTTGCTGCTGACCGTGTTCGCCGCGTTCAAGCTGTCCGCGCTGATCCCGGCAGGCGCGGCGCTGGCGTTGAGCATCGCCCTGGTGGCGGGCATGTGCGTGCTGGCGGTGGCACAGGATTCGCGCACGCTGGCGGTGCTGGGCACGCTGGCCGGCTTCCTGGCGCCGCTGTGGCTGTCCACCGGCAGCGGCAACCACGTCGCGCTGTTCTCCTACTACGCGCTGCTCAACGCGGCGGTGTTCGCGATCGCCTGGTACCGGCCCTGGCGGGTGCTGAACCTGCTCGGATTCGGCTTCACCTTCGGCATCGGCACGCTGTGGGGCGTGCTGCAGTATCGGCCGGAGCAGTTCGCCAGCACCGAGCCGTTCCTGCTGCTGTTCTTCGCCTTCTACCTGCTGATCCCGATCCTGTACGCGCGGCGGCAGACGGCCGCGCGCAGCGCGCTGATCGACGGCAGCCTGCTGTTCGGCACGCCGTTGATCGCGTTCTCGCTGCAGGCCGGGTTGCTGCGCGGCGAGCGCTTGCCGCTGGCCTTGTGCGCGCTGGGCCTGGCGGCACTCTATGCGCTGCTGGCGGCGGCGCTGATCCGGCGTGCGCGCTTTGCGCTGCTGGGGCAGGCGTATGCCGTGCTGGCGGTCGGGTTCGCGACGCTGGCGGTGCCGTTGGCGCTGTCCGCGCGGGCCACCGCCAGCGTGTTCGCGCTGGAGGGTGCGGCGCTGGTGTGGCTGGGCCTGCGCCAGCGGCGCTGGCTGCCGCAGCTCAGCGGCGCCAGCCTGCAACTGGCGGCCGCGCTCGGCTTCATCGTGGGCCTGGACGCTGTGGCGCAGGACACCCAGGCGGTGGTCAATGCCACCTGCATGAGCGCGCTGTTGCTGGCCCTGGCCGGCTTCGTCAGCGCCTGGTGCTACCGCCGTGAGCGCGCCGCCATGACGGCGTTGGGCTACTACCTGTGGGGACTGGCCTGGTGGTGCGGGATCGGCGTCGCCGAGATCCTGCGCTTCGTCGACGCCGACGCGCGTGCCGACGTGTTGCTGGCCTGGGTCGCGGTCAGCGGCTGGCTCGCGGCCGAAGCGCAGCGGCGCTGGCCGGCACCGGCGCTGGCCGCGACCACGCTGGGCGGCCTGGCGCTGGCGGTGCCGCTTGCGGCCTGGCAGGCCGATGCGCATGGGCAGCCGTTCGCCGGGCATGGCGCCTGGGCCTGGGCGCTGTACGCCGCGCTCGGCGTGCGCAGCCTGCTGTGCCTGCGCGACAGTGGCGGCGGCGTGGCACGCGCGGCGCAGTTCGTGTGGTGGCTGGTGTGGCCGATCGTGGCCACCTTGCTGTGCGGCTGGCTGGCGCTGCACAGCGGCCTGGCCGCCGGCTGGCGCTGGATGCTGCTGATCGCGCCCTGGCTGCTGGGCGCGGCGCTGTCGCTGTGGCGCTGGAGCTGGCTGGCGGCGCCGCTGGGGGCGGCGTTCGCGCCCTGCCGCAGTACGCTGCAGAGCACCTACTTCGGCCTGCTCGCGCTGGCCTGGCTGTACAGCCTGGGCCAGCCCGGCGGCAGCGCCCCCTTGCCGTGGGTGCCGGTGCTCAATCCGCTGGAACTGACCCAGCTGGCGCTGCTGGTGCTGGGCGTGCGCTGGACCCGCAGCCCGGAGCTGCCGGCACTGCTGCGTCCCTGGCGCACGCAGCTGCTGGCCGGCGCCGGCTTCCTGTGGATCACCAGCGTCACCCTGCATGCGGTGCACGACTGGGCGGCGGTGCCGTGGCATGGCGTGCTCGGCGCAGGCGTGGCGCAGACCAGCCTGACCGTGGTCTGGAGCGTGCTGGGCGTACTTGGCTGGGTGCTGGGTTCGCGGCGCGGCCAACGCGGCCTGTGGCTGGCCGGCGCGGTGTTGATGGCGGTGGTGCTGGGCAAGCTGTTGCTGGTGGACCGCGGCAACCTCGGCAACGTCGCCGGCATCGCCTCGTTCATCGCTTACGGGCTGTTGTGTACCGTGGTCGGCTATCTGGCGCCGGCACCGCCACGCGCCGCCGAACCGGCCGAGGAGGCCCTCCCATGATCCGACGCGTGCTGTTCCCGTTGTGGCTGGCCTGGTTGCCGCTGTGCGCAGTCGCCGCCAGCCAGCGCGACGACTACGCCCAGCAGTGGCCGCTGACCCTGCAGGACGCCGATGCCGGCGCCTATCGCGTGCAACTCGACGATGCGGTGTACCGCAGCGCGCAGCGCGCCTCGCTGGGCGACGTGGAGGTGTTCAACGCGGCGGGCGATCCGCTGCCGGCCGCGCTGTTCGCCGCCGAGCAGGCCGAGACCGCGCCGCGCCGGCAGCCGTTGCCGTGGTTTCCGCTACCGGCCTCGCGCGACGGCCGCGCAGCGGACCTGGAGCTGATCGCCGAACGCGACCGCGACGGCAGCGTGCGCCGCATCCAGACCCGCGTGGCCAGCGGCGCGGCGGACACCGGCGCGGGCTGGCTGGTCGACGCCAGCGCGCTGCATGCGCCGCTGCGCGCGTTGTCGCTGCAATGGGCCGCCGCCGCGCAGCCGCAGCAGGCGCGCTACCGGGTCGAGGGCAGCGACGATCTGCGCGACTGGGAGGTGCTGGTGGCGGATGCGACCCTGGTCGACCTGGCCAACCGGGGACACCGGCTGCAGCAGTTGCGCATTCCCATCGGCCGCCAGGTGCGCTATCTGCGCCTGCTGCCGCTGGCCGGCGCCAGCGCGCCGCCGCTGACCGGGGTGGAGGCCGAACTGGCGCCGGCGCCGGTCGCCGCCGACTGGCATTGGCAACAGTTGGACGCGGTGAGCACCGACCCCGCACAGCACCGCTACGCCTTCGTGTCGCCCGGCCGTTACCCGGTGACGCGCGTGGACGTCGCCCTGCCCGGCAACAACGCCATCGAATGGCGCGTGCAGAGCCGCGACAGCGCCGACGCGCCGTGGCAGGACCGCGCCGGTCCGTGGCTGGCCTACCAGGTCGGTGGCGGCAGCCGCTCGTCGCCGCAGGCGCTGACCGCGCCGGTGCGCGATCGCTACTGGCAGCTGCTCGCGACGCAGGATCCGGGCCGGCAGCGGCCGGCGCTGCGTCTGGGCTACCAGCCGGAGACGCTGGTGTTCCTGGCGCAGGGCACGCCGCCCTATGCGCTGGCCGCCGGCAGCGCGCGCACGCAGCGTGCGCAGGCGCCGCTGGCCGCCGCGCTGCAGGCCTTGCACGCCCAGCGCGGGCCGCAATGGGCGCCGGCCACCGCCAGCCTCGGCGCGGCGCAACCGCTGGCCGGCGCGGCGGCATTGCAGGCGCCAGCGCCGCCGCGCGACTGGAAGACCTGGCTGCTGTGGGCGCTGCTGGTCGGCGGTGCGTTGCTGGTGGTCGGCTTCGCGCTCAGCCTGCTGCGCAAACCCGGCGCCGCCGACGGCACCGGCTGATCGATCCCGTGGCGACGGTGCGCGCGCTGCGCCGCGCGCGGCATCGCACCGCACCGATTTGCCGCTGTGCGGCCGACGCCGGACAATGGCGGTTTCGCCGCTGCGCGGCGATCGGCCGACGGTCGTGCACCTTGCGTTCCGACGCCGACGCCGATACTGCACCGATGGCGCGGTTTTCCCTTTGCAACCCCACGAAAGCGAGCACTTACATGTCCATCCTGCGAATGACCGATCTCGACCTGTCCGGCAAGCGCGTGCTGATCCGGCAAGACCTGAATGTGCCGATCGACAATGGCCTGATCACCTCCGAGCAGCGCATCCTGGCCTCGGTGCCGACGCTCAAGCACGCGCTGGAGCAGGGCGCGGCGGTGATGGTGACCTCGCACCTGGGCCGGCCCAAGGAAGGCGTGTGGACCCAGGAGGACTCACTGGAGCCGGTGGCGATCCGCCTGGCCGCGCTGCTCGGCGTCGACGTGCCGCTGCTCCGCGACTGGGTCGATGGCGTGGACGTGCAGCCGGGGCAGATCGTGCTGCTGGAGAACTGCCGCATGAACGTCGGCGAGGGCAAGGACGACGAGGCGCTGGCGAAGAAGTACGCGGCGCTGTGCGACGTGTTCGTGATGGACGCCTTCGGAACCGCACACCGCGCGCAGGCCTCCACCCATGGCGTGATCAAGTTCGCCCCGGTCGCCGCCGGTGGCCCGCTGCTGATGGCGGAGCTGGACGCGCTGGCCAAGGCGCTGGAACAGCCGGCCAAGCCGTTGCTGGCGATCGTCGCCGGCAGCAAGGTCTCGACCAAGCTGGAGCTGCTGTCCAACCTGGTGGACAAGGTCGACCAGCTGATCGTCGGCGGCGGCATCGCCAACACCTTCATCGCCGCAGCCGGGCATGCGGTGGGCAAGTCGCTGTGCGAGCCGGACCTGCTCGAAACCGCGCGCAAGATCGTCGCCGATGCCAATGCGCGCGGTGCGGCGATCCCGCTGCCCAGCGACGTGGTGGTGGCCAAGCAGTTCATGCCCGATGCCGAGGCCACGGTGAAGGCGGTCACCGACGTCGCCGACGACGACCTGATCCTGGACATCGGCCCGCAGACCGCCGCGCACTATGCCGAGCTGATCGCCAAGGCCGGCACCGTGGTCTGGAACGGCCCGGTCGGCGTGTTCGAGTTCGACGCCTTCGGCAAGGGCACCGAGACCCTGGCGCGGGCGATCGCCGCGTCGCCGGCGTTCTCCATCGCCGGCGGCGGCGACACCCTGGCCGCGGTCGACAAGTACGGCATCGCCGAGCAGGTCAGCTACATCTCCACCGGCGGCGGCGCGTTCCTGGAGTTCCTGGAAGGCAAGACCCTGCCGGCGGTGGCCGCACTGCAGGCGCGCGGCGCGTGAGCGCCGCCGACGTCCTGTTCTTCGACCTGGACGGCACCCTGGTCGATTCGGAGGCCGGCATCGTCGGCAGCTTGCGCCACGCCTTCGCCGAACTCGGCCAGCCGCTGCCGACCCCGGCGCAGTTGCGCGCCTGGATCGGCCCGCCGCTGCGCGACAGCTTCCAGCAGCACTTCGCCGGCGATGCGGCGCTGGTGGAACAGGCGCTGGCCCTGTACCGCAGCCGCTACGACAGCCACGGCTGGCGCGAGCACACGGTGTTCCCGGACATCGGCGCGGCGGTGGAGGCGATAGCCGCGGCCGGCCACCGCCTGGCGGTGGTGACCTCGAAGAACGAGCGCTTCGCGCGGCGCATCGTCGAGCAGTTGCCGTTCGGCGCTCGCTTCGAGGAGATCGTCGGCGCCAGCGACGACGGCGCGCGCCGGGCCAAGCCCGACCTGATCGCCGAGGCGCTGCGGCGGCTGGTGGTCGCGCCGGCGCAATGCCGCATGATCGGCGACCGGCGCATGGACATCGACGGCGCCCGCCACCACGGCATGCGCAGCATCGGCGTACTGTGGGGCTTCGGCGATGCCGAGGAACTGCGCCAGGCCGGCGCCGATGTGCTGGCGCAGACGCCGGCGCAGTTGCCGACACTCGTCGCAGCCTGAGTCCGCATGCGCCGGCGCGTCCGGCGCACGCGAGGGCGCCACGCATGGGGTGGCGCACCCCGCGATCGCGCCCCTGTAACGCCTGCGGGCCGGCGCCTGCGGGCCCGGCATGACCACATACTGTCCCGCATTGTCCGCTCGCTATGCCCGGCCGCACGCGCGTCTATGCCGAAATGCCATGCCGTGTGATGGGCGCGTGTGCTAGCTTTGAGCGCTTTTCCAAGGATGCCGTCATGATCGAACGCCAGCGCCGTACCAAGATTCTCGCCACCCTCGGTCCGGCCACCGACCCGCCCGGCGTGCTTGAGGATCTGTTCCGCGCCGGCGTCAACGTGGTGCGGTTGAACTTCAGCCACGGCGATCCGTCCGGCCAGGCCAAGCGCGCCGCCGAAGTGCGCGCCGCCGCGGCCCGCGTCGGCGCCGAGATCGGCATCCTCGCCGACTTGCCGGGTCCGAAGATCCGCATCGAGCGCTTCGCCCAGGGCAAGGTGTCGCTCAAGCTCGGCGACCGCTTCGACCTGATCGCCGACGCCAATGCCGCGCCGGGCGACGCCAGCCAGGTCGGGGTCAGCTACCTGGGCCTGCCGCAGGACGTGGCCCCGGGCGACGTCCTGCTGCTGGACGATGGTCTGATGCAGCTGAAGGTGGTCGAGGTGCAGGGCGAGCGCATCGTCACCAGCGTGCTCAACGACGGCGTGCTGTCCGACCGCAAGGGGCTCAACAAGCAGGGCGGCGGCCTGTCGCTGGGCGCGCTGACCGAGCGCGACAAGGAACTGATCGGCATCGTCGCCAAGATCGGCGTCGACTTCATCGCGGTGTCGTTCTGCCGCAATGCCGAGGACATGAACGAGGCGCGGCGCATCGCCCGCGCGCATGGCTGCGACGCGGCGCTGGTGTCCAAGATCGAGCGCACCGAGGCGATCGAGAACCTGAGCGAGATCGTCGAGGCCTCGGACGTGGTGATGGTCGCGCGTGGCGATCTGGGCGTGGAAATCGGCGACGCCGAGCTGCCCGGCCTGCAGAAGAAGATCATCAAGGAATCGCTGGCGCAGAACAAAGTGGTGATCACCGCCACGCAGATGCTGCAGTCGATGGTGGAAAGCCCGATCCCGACCCGTGCCGAGGTGCTGGACGTGGCCAACTCGGTGATCGATGGCACCGACGCGGTGATGCTGTCGGCCGAGAGCGCCGCCGGCGCCTATCCGATCCGTGCGGTCGAGGCGATGGCGCGCATCTGCCTGGGCGCCGAGCGCCAGTTCGAGACCGAAACCGACTTCGGCATGGCCCCGCGCAACCTCGAGCGCGCCGACCAGGCCATCGCCATGGCCACGATGTTCCTGTCCCAGCACGTGGGCGTGCGCGCGATCGTGGCGATGACCGAATCCGGCGGCACCCCGCGCTACCTGTCGCGTTTCCGCGCCAAGGCGCCGATCTTCGCGGTGACCCGCCACGACGGCGCGCGCCGGCACATGGCGATGATGCGCGACGTGTTCCCGATCAACTTCGACAGCCGCGGCCTGACCCCGCGCGAGGCCGCGCGTGGCGCGATCCGCGTGCTGGTCGAAGCTGGCCTGCTGGCGCCGGGCGACCGCGTGGTATTCACCAGCGGCGAGCACATGGAAACCCACGGCGCCACCAACACCCTGCGCCTGCTCGAGGTCGGCCCGGACGGCCGCGCCAGCGGCCTGGGCGAACTCTGAAGGACACGGTGCGGCGGCCCAGGCCGCCGCACCGTCGGCAGCCCCTGTTCGATCGCGCATGGAACGGCGCGTCATCCACCGTTCCCTGATCGCGCGATACCCCCATGACATCCACGAGCGCGCACGCCGAGCTCGGGCTGGAACTGCCCGAGCGCCCCGGCACGCACTGCCTTGAACACCTGATCCAGGCCTCTGCCACGCGCGAGTTGGTGGTCACCGAGGACATCCGCGACCGCCGCGGCATCCTGCTGGTCGCCAAGGGCCAGCGCATCAACGCCGGCCTGCGCGAACGCCTGATCGCGCGGCGCCTGCTGCGCCCGCTGGAATCCTCGCTGGCGTTCTGCGAAGAACTGCGCCCCAGCGAAGTGCAACTGGCCGCGCAGCGCGAACTGGACGAACACCCGCATCTGCGCCTGCTGCTGGGCGAGGAGGTGCAGTCGGTCATGACCGCGCTGGCCCGCGCCCGCACGCTGGGCGCGCCCGGCACCTTGCTGACCACGCTCGGCCAGACCCGGCCGGCGGCGTTCTCGCACGCGGTGCGGGTGGCGATGCTGGTGTCCTGGCTGGCGGCGCTGCTGTCGCGCTCGGACGCGGCGATGCGCGAGGCCGCGGAAGTCGGCCTGCTGCACGACCTCGGCGAGATGTACGTGGATCCGGCGGTGCTGGAACTGCCGGAGGCGCAGCAGGATTTCGCGCAGTGGCGTATGCAGTGCGTGCACCCGGTGATCAGCGCGGCGCTGCTGGGCGAATCCGGCGTGTATTCGGCCCAGCAGGCCGCCGCCGCGCGCGAGCATCACGAACGCATTGACGGCTCCGGCTATCCGGTCGGCACGCCGGTGTTGTCGCCCCTGGGACGGCTGATCTCCTGCGCCGAAGCGCTGGATGCGTTGTTCGAGCGCGAGCAGGGGCAGGCGCACGCGCTGGCGCGGATGCGCATCGCGCTGCGCGTGGTGCCGGGGCAGTTCCCACGCGACGTGGTCGATCTGGTAACCGCGCGGTTGCGCGACTGCGTGCCGGAGCCGGCGTCGGCGCACGATCCGCAGCACCTGCGCGCGGTGGTGGCGGCCTCGCTCGACGGCCTGGAACGGGCGCGCGACGAAGCCCTGCGCCTGCAGCGCGGTGGCGACCTGCGCGAGGACGAGCGCGCGGCCCTGCAGCACCTGCTGTTGCTGATCGTGGGCTACATCATGGCCATCCACGATTCCGGCGCCGGCAAGATGGTCGAGCAACTGCCGTGGCTGATCGCCGCGCCGGAGGCGGCCGAGGAAGTGGATCGCGTCTGTTGCGAACTGCGCTGGCAGTTGCCGGGGCTGCGCCGCCATGCGGCGTTGCTGGCGCACCGTCGCGCGCGCGGCGCCGACGACTGGCGGCCGTTGCTCGATGCGCTCGACATCGCCCTGCCGGCGGCGCAGGCCGCGCCTGTGCAGGTGCCGGCCGCGGACGCTGCGCCGTTGCAGACGGCGCAGGCCGATGCAGCAGTGCCGTGCGAGGCGATGGCGGATGCGCTTGGCTGACATGCCGGGAAGATGCACGGTCTACGCCTGTAACCGCTTGCAACACCGACGGTAACGGAATGCATGCAGGCCGGCCCGGTATACTTGGGGTTCCCCCGTTGCAGCCATCAGGAACCGTATGAGCATCGAACAGCTTGCCGAAACCGCACAGGCAATGGTCGCCCCGGGCAAGGGCATCATCGCGATCGACGAATCCACCAGCACGATCGCCAAGCGCTTCGCCGGCGTGGGCATCGAGAATGTCGAAGAGAACCGCCGTGCCTACCGCGAGCTGCTGCTGACCACGCCGAAGCTGAGCGATCACATCTCCGGCGCGATCCTCTATGACGAGACCATCCGCCAGAAGACCAAGGATGGCGTGCCGTTCGCCAAGTACATGGCCGAGCACGGCATCATCCCCGGCATCAAGGTCGACAAGGGCACGCATCCGCTGGCCGGCATGCCGGGCGAACTGATCACCGAAGGCCTGGACGGCCTGCGCGCCCGCCTGGAGGAGTACTACAAGCTCGGCGCGCGCTTCGCCAAGTGGCGTGCGGTCATCACCATCGGCGAGGACATCCCGTCCGGCGTGTGCATCGAGACCAACGCGCACGCGCTGGCCCGCTATGCGGCGCTGTGCCAGGAGCAGGGACTGGTGCCGATGGTGGAGCCGGAAGTGCTGATGGACGGCGACCACGACATCGAGACCTGCTACGAGGTCACCGAGGCCACGCTGCGTTCGCTGTTCGGCGCGCTGTACGAGCAGAACGTGGTCCTGGAAGGCACCATCCTCAAGGCGTCGATGGTCATCGCCGGCAAGGACTGCGACGAGCAGGCCAGCGTCGAGGAAGTGGCCGAGTCCACCGTGATGTGCCTCAAGAGCACCGTGCCGGCGATCCTGCCGGGCATCGTGTTCCTGTCCGGTGGCCAGACCGACGAGCAGTCCACCGCGCACCTCAATGCGATGAACCAGCTCGGCAACCTGCCGTGGCCGCTGAGCTTCTCCTATGGCCGCGCCATGCAGCAGGCCGCGCTGAAGCTGTGGGCGCAGGACATGAAGGGCAATTTCGCCAAGGCGCAGCAGGTGGTGTACGAACGCGCCAAGGAAAACGGCCTGGCCGCGCTGGGCAAGTGGCAGGGCTGAGCATCCCGACACTGTCGATGCGCAACGAAGAACGCCGGCATCGCCGGCGTTTTTCGTTTGTGGCCTGGCGGCTTGCGGTTATCCGCTGAGGTGCTTTCGCATCGCCGCTGCAGGCGGCCCAGAGCGCGCGTCAGCCGCGCGCAGCGCCGCGTCTCGCGGCGTCGCGCTTACGGCGCCAGCGCGGCCGGAGCGTGGAAGCAATAGCCGCTGTTGCGCAGGGTCTTCACCGGCAATGCGCGCCCGCTGATCTCTTCGACGCGGCGCCGCAACCGGTACATCTGCGTGTCCAGCCGGCGCCGGTCGTAGTCGAGGAAGTTCACCCCCAGCGCCTCGGCGATCTCGCGGTGGCCCACGCTTTCGCCGGCGTGGCGCATCAGGCAGGCCAGCACCAGCAGATCCTGGCGCGAGAGCGGAACCGGCGGTGCATTGGGAACGTTCAGGCGTGCCGCGGCCAGTTCCAGCATCCAGCGCGCGGTCGGCGGCGGCAGCGCCAGGCGCCGGCCGAGCGCGGCCAGGGTCGCGGCCAGTTCGTCCAGGTCGATGCCCTTGCCCAGGTAGTGGTCCGCGCCGATCTCCAGCCCCGCGATGCGATCGCTGGGGGTGTTGTGGGCGCTGAACACCACGATGCCCAGCCGGTGGCCGGCGCGGCGCAGTTCGCGCACCAATTCCAGGCCGCTGCCGTCGGGAAGGCCCACGTCGATCACCGCCATGCCGTGGCGCGTCGGATCGAACCGCGCCCGGAAGCCGGCGAGGCTGTCCACGCACGTGGCGACGTAGCCCAGATCCTGCAGGAACTCGCCGAGTTCCTCGCACAGCACCGGCTCGTCCTCGAGCAGGATCACCTCGGACATGGCGGCGGATCCTCGCGCCTGGCGGTTTGCTGTAACGTCATCGGCTGGCAACGGGGCGGTATGGCGAATGATGGCGCAATGGTGGCGCTGGCTGGCGGGCGCATGGCTGCTGGTGGGAATGGGCGTCGGCCTGGCCGCGGCACCGGCACCGCATGCGGTCGCGGCGTTGCCGCTGACCGCGGCGCATCACGATACCAGCGGCTACCTGCAGCGCCTGGACGACCCGCAGGGCCGCCTGGACGCCGCGCAGGCCGCGGCCGCGCGCGGCTGGACCCGGCTGCCCGCCGGGCTCAACGCAGGATTCGTCGACGGTCCGGTGTGGCTGCGCCTGCCTGTTCATGTCGAAAGTGTACCGTCCGGCGGTTGGATGTTGCGATTGAGCAATGCCTTGCTCGACGACGTGCAGGCCTACGTGCGCAGCGACGGCGGCGCCTGGCGCGCGCTGGGGCATAGCGGCGAACGCGTGCCGCGGCGCGACTGGCCGGTGGACTACCGCAGCCCGGTGTTCCAGTTCGCGCCCTCGCATCCTGGGAACTACGAGGTGCTGCTGCGGTTGCGCAGCAAGAACGCGCTGGTCACGCGCCTGGACGTCTGGCAACGGTTGCCGTTCGACAACCAGTCGCGGCGCGAGGGCCTGCAGTTCGGCCTGTACTTCGGCTTGTATCTGCTGCTGCTGTGCCTGCACGTGCTGTTCTGGCTCGCCACGCGCTCGCGCATGAGCGGCCTGTTCGTGGCCTACCTCGGCGGCTGCGTGTTCAACGAAGCGATGTCGATCGGCCTGGTGCAGCAGGTCACCGGCATGCCGATGGCCTGGAGCGACAGCCTGCTGGGCATCAGCATCGCCTGCAGCCTGCCGGTGGGGTTCCAGGTCGCCAGCCGGCAGCTGAACCTGCGCGCGTTCCATCCGCGTCTGGTGCGCTGGGGCACGCGTTTTCTATGGGCGGTCGCGTTCGGCGGTGCGGTGGCCGTGCTCGCAGGCCACTACGCCTGGGGCATGCAGCCGGTGCAGGCGCTGGGGCTGCTGGAGATCCTGCTGCTGGTGGGGTTGGGGGTGCATCTGCTGTGGCGCCGCTACCGGCCGGCGCTGTTCTTCGTGCTCGCCTTCTCCCCGTTCTACCTGGGGGTGATGCTGGGCTTCCTGCGCAACCTCGGCTTCGTCCCGGTCAACGCCTGGACCCAGTACGCCACCACAGTCGGCACCATGCTGCACATGACGCTGCTGAGCGTCTTCCTCATCGCCCGGTACGAGCGGCAGCGCCGGCTGCGCGAACGGCGGCATGCCGATGCCGCGGTGGAACTGGCACGCAGCCACGGCCTGGCGCTGGAGCGCGAAGTGACGCTGCGCACCGCCGAACTGCGCAACGAGATCGGCCGGCGGCAGGCGCTGGAGGACGACTTGCGGGCCCTGCTGCAAACCGAACGCAAGGTCGCGCAGGAACAGCGCGATTTCGTGGCGATGGTGTCGCATGAGTTCCGCACGCCCTTGGCCGTGATCATGACCTCGGCGCAACAGCTGGCGCGCAAGCTGGATGCGCCAGCGGAACGCAATCGCGCGCGCTGCGGCAACATCCGCGACGCGGCGCAACGGCTGCTGGCGCTGGTGGACGAGTATCTCGCCGACGACCGCATGGGCGAGGCGGCGTCGGAACTGCGGCTGCAGCCGTGCGCGCTGCGCGCACTGCTGGCCGAGCTGTGCCTGGACTTTCCGTCGCACCGGGTGCTCTGCGAATTCCTCACCGACGACGACGGCCTGCTCACCGATCTCGGGCTGTTGCGCGTGGCATTGCGCAACTTGATCGCCAACGCAGACCGCCATTGCCCCGAAGGCATGGCCATCCGCGTGCGCGTGCGCGGCAGTGACGAACACCTGTGGCTGGAGGTCGCCAATCCGGGCGAACGCATCGCGCCCGCCGAACAGGAGCGTCTGTTCCAGAAGTACTACCGTGGCGAGAACGCGCGGCATGCGCCGGGCGCGGGGCTGGGCCTGTATCTGGTGCGGCGGATCGCCGAGCGGCTGGGGGGCTCGGTGGAGCTGGCCACGCAGACGCCGGGCGAATCGGTCTGCTTCGTGTTGCTGTTGCCGCGTCGGCCGGTGCTGCAGCGCACGGTGCCGCGGCTGCCGCCTGCGGCGGATGCCTGATCGCGCGCAGCGCGATGCATGGCCTGCACCGTCGGCGAACGCGATCGGGCCTGGTTGCACCGGATCGTGCGTTCCGGGATGGCCCTTGCGGCCCCGGCGTGCCGCCGGGAGCCGTCGTGATGGCGTTGCCGTGACCTGACGACACCGTCGCGGTGTCGTCAGGCCATCCCGGTCACTGTCGGATGATGCAGCTGTCCGCGGATGCGTTGGACGTGCCGCTCGGGGTGCAGGCGACGCTCGGGGCGCGGATGCCGCCATCGACGATCAGGATCGAGTCGGTGGCGGCCGTGACGGTGCCACCGCCGCTGGCCTGTGTCGCCGCAGCCAGTTCCTTGGCGGCTTCGTCGGCCTTTTGCTGACGCGTCGGTGCCGCGCCGACGGCATCGCTGGTCGTTGCGACGGCGACCGAGGTGTTGATCGCCTGCACGGCCGTGGTGGTCAGCTGGGTACCGGCACCACCGCCATCGCCACTGCCGGGGACCACGTTCAACAGGCCGTCGACGTAGGTGATGGCGTAGTTGGACAGCCCCGCGCCGGTGGCACCGGACGCGGTGATGGCGTAGTTGCCGACCGCGGCGTTGGCGCCGGCACCGGCGCTGTCCAGGGCGACGCCGGCGACGGTGTCGCCGTTGAGCAGGCCGGAGACACGGTAGCCGCTCAGGGTGGCGGTGCTGCCGACGGTCTTGCTGGCGTCGCTGGCGACGATACGCAGGGTGGCCGGATCGACGCGGAGGCTGCCATCGACGTAGCTGATGACATAGTTGGACAGCCCTGCGCCGCTGGCGCCGGAGGCGGTGATCGCGTAGGTGCCGACCGCGGCGCCGGCACCGGCGCCGGCGCTGCCCAGGGCGACGCCGGCGACGGTGTCGCCGTTGAGCAGGCCGGACACGCTGTAGCCGCTGAGGTTGGCCGTGCCGCCGTAGGTCTTGTTGGCGTCGGTGGCGACGATACGCAGGGTGGCCGGATCGACGCGGAGGCTGCCATCGACGTAGCTGACGACGTAGTTGGAGAGTCCTGCGCCGGTGGCGCCGGAGGCGGTGATCGCGTAGTTGCCCACCGCCGCGCCGCTGCCGGCGCCCGCGCTGCTCAGCGCGACGCCGGACACCGTGTCGTTGCCGACCAGGCCGGAAACGCTGTAGCCGCCGAGGTTGGCGGTGCCGCCGTAGGTCTTGGAGCCCGAGGTCGCCGTCACCGTCAGCGTCGCCGGGGTGATGCTGATACCGCCGGAGACCACGTAGGCGATGTCGTAGCCCTGCTGCGAGGACGCCAGGCCGCCGAGCTGCAGCGTGCCGTTGCCCGTGGTGTAGCGGCCGACCCCATTGCCGGTGGTCGCGTACCGCAGCGACGAGCCGAACAGCAGGCCAGGGTCGAAGGCGCCGCCGATCGTATAGGACGCGAGCGTGCCGCTGACAGCGTTGCCGTCGTAGGTCTTGTCGAGGCCGGAGACGCCGGTGGTGATCGTCAACGGGGTCAGGAAGCTGCGCAGCAGCGGCGTGCCCATCTGTTCGTACAGGCGCCAGGCCAGGCCGGTGCCGCCGCGGTCGTCGATCGCCCAGCCGGCGTCGGTGAAGGTGGACAGCGTGTTCAGCGCGCTCCAGGACCTGCCGCCGCTGATCGCGTCGATGCTGCCGCCGCTGTTGCCGACCGTGTTCAGGCCCACGTTCCGCGGATTGCCGCCGATGTCGGTGGCGAAGAAGCTGGCGACGATGCTGCCGTTGGAGTTGGAGCCGACCAGGCCGCCGACCGCGCCGGTGCCGGAGACGTTGCCGGTGGCGTAGGAGTTGCGCACGGTGTTGTTGTAGTTCACGCCGACCAGTCCGCCGACATAGGCCGTGCCGGTGGCATCGCCGCTAGCGTAGGTGTTGGCGATGGTGCCGTTGTCGTTGTAGCCGGCCAGCCCGGCGACATACATGTCGCCGGAGACGTTGCCGGTGGCGTAGGCATTGCCGATGCTGCCGCCGTCGTTGTAGCCCACCAGCCCGCCGAGATAGTTGGTCCCGGACACGGTGCCGGTGGCGTAGGACGCGCCGACGCTGCCGGTGTCGCTGTAGCCGGCCAGTCCGCCGACAAAGCTGCCGCCGGAGACGTTGCCGGTGGCGTGGGTGGACGCGAGGCTGCCGTGGTCGAGGGTGCCGACCAGGCCGCCGAGTTCGGATGAGGTGCCGTTTGCCGCGCCGTTCACCGCGCCGGTCGCGTATGCCGTATCGATCGTGGCGGAGCTGCGTCCGACCAAGCCGCCAACGCTCCGGGTTCCCGACACGTTGCCGCTGGCATACGCGTTCTGGATGCTGCCGGCGCCGGCCATGCCGACCAGGCCGCCGGCGCTCGAGGTGGTCGCGGTGACATTGCCGGTGGCGTGGACGTTCTGCAGGGTGCTCTGGATGGCATTGCCGATCAGTCCGCCGACGTTGTTGCCGGTGGTCGTGCTGGTGCTGCTGACGTTGCCGGTGGCGAAGGCGTTGGTATAGCTGCCCTGGTAGTCGTTGCCGACCAGGCCGCCGACGCTGCTGCCGCCGGAGACCGTGCTCGACGAGGACGAGGCGCTGATCGTGCCGTTGGCGTTGCTGCCGATCAGCCCGCCGACATAGTTGCCGCTGTAGGGGCCGCCGCTGCCGACCACGGTGCCGCTGGTCTGCACGCCGGCGATCGTCCCGGCATTGTTGTAGCCGGTGAGGCCACCGACGAAGTTGCCGGTGCCGCTCATGGTGCCGTTGACGCTGATGCCGCTGAGGGTGCCGGCATTGAAGCCGGCGACGCCGCCCACGTAGGCGGTGCCCACGACGGTGGCGCCGGTCAGGGCCAGGTTGCCGATCTGGCTGGCGAGGCCGGTATTGCCGAACAGGCCGACGTAGGACGCGCCGCCGCGTGCGATGGTCAGCCCGGCGATCGTGTGGTTTGCGCCGTTGAGGCTGCCCGTGAAGGCGCCGGTGCTGTCGCCGACCGGGCTGAAGCCGGCGCTGCTCCACATGCCGCTGGCATTGCTGCCGGCGGTCTGGCTGGCGTCGATGTCGGCGGACAGGCTGTAGCTGGCCGCCAGGTTGTACGCCATCAACTGCAACTGGTGCGCGTTGCCGATGGTGGTGCTGTACTCGCTGGCCAGGAACGGGCGCGTCTGCCCCTCGATCATGATCCAGGTCGGGTTGCCGTTGCCGTCGCTGGCGACATAGACATTGCTGCTGCCGGCGAGCAGCGCCCAGTTGCCGAGATTGCCGTAGCTGGTGTGGCTGTAGCGGTTGCCGCTGCCGAAGCTGGTCAGGTTGGTCACGCTGCCGCTGCCGCCGTTGCTGATGGCATTGGCCTGGCCGGTGCTGCCGACGTCCCAGGACGCGTTGCTGACGCTGCCCGTATTGGCGCCGACCAACCCGCCGACGTTGTTGGTGCCGTTGACCGCACCGGTGGCGTAACTGTTGCTGACGCTGCTGGAGGTGACGGCTGCGCTGCCCGGATTGTTGATGCCCACCAGCCCGCCCACCGAGGTCGGCGCAGTGACGCTGCCGGTGGCGTAGGTGTTGGCGATGGCGCTCTGGTAGTTCATGCCGACCAGCCCGCCGACGCCGTAGCTGGTGCCGATCACGCTGCCGCTGGCATAGCTGTTCTGGATCGTGCCGGCATTCTGGTTCGTTCCGACCAGGCCGCCGACAGAGTTGGTGCCGCTCACGGTGCTGGTGGAATACGTATTGGTGAGGCTGCCGCCGTCGTTGTAGCCGACCAGGCCGCCCGTGTTGCTGGAGCTGCCGGTCACGCTGCCGGTGCTGTGGGAATTGCGGATCGTGCCGCTGACGTTGTTGCCCGCCAGGCCGCCGACCGCGCTTTGCCCGTTGACGTTGCCGGTGAACGCGCCGTTGTCGATCAAGCCCAGGTTGTAGCCGGTCAATCCGCCGACGCCGCCCGAGGTGCCGGTCACGCTGCCGTCGACGGTGACGTTCTTGATCGCGCCCTGGCCGTAGCCGACCAGGCCGCCGACGTAATAGCCGCCGGAGACGGACACATTGCCCAGGTGCAGATCGCGGATGACGCTGTTGCTGCTGGTGGTGCCGAACAGGCCGACGTAGCCGCTGGCGCCGGAGATGGTCAGGTTGTTGATGCTGTGGCCGAGGCCGGCCAGCTTGCTCTGGAAGGAGGACACCAGGGCGCTGCTGCGGGTGACGCCGCTCAGATCGATGTCCTGGGCCAGCGCATAGGAACCAGGGGTGTTGAAATAGGTGGCCGCGTCGGCCAGCGAGTGGATCAGCCGGTACGCCTGTCCGTTGATGCTCAGGCTGGCATGCGCGCCGCCGAGCGAGACCGGCGCGTTGACGTAGTAGTCGCCCGTGCCGCCGACGCTGCCGTTTTCGGTATAGCCGGCGTAATTCAGCACCAGGCCGGCCGTGTCGCCGGTCGCGGTGACGGCGGCATTGAGGTGGATGCTGTGGTACGCGTCCAGGGTCAGCGTGGAGTTGCCGCTCCAGCCGATCGCCGCATTGACGTTGATGTCGCCGGCGCCGCTGCTCACGTTGCCCGGACCGCTGGCGTTGGTGAGGGTGGCGAGCAGGGTGACGTTGGTGCCGCCATTCAACGCGCCGCTGATGGTGCTGGCCGCCGCGCTGTCCACGGTCAGGTCTTCCGGGTCGACCAGCCAGGTGCCGGCGCTGCCGGGGCCGGCGGCCTTGGCGCCGACGGCGATCCCAGAGAAGTCGACGGTGTGGCCGCTGGTTTCGAGCAGGCCGCCGTTGCCGCTGCCGGCGGCGTTGGCGCGCAGCGTTCCATGCACTGCGGTGTGGCCGTCTGACCAGACCACGACCGAGCCGCCGTTGCCCTGGCCGGTCGCGCTGGCATCGAGCCTCGCACCGCTGGCGACCGTGGCCGCGCTGGCGTGTTGCAACTGTTCGCCGCCCTGGTAGCCGCCGCCGATGCGGATACTGCCGCCGGCCGCGGTGCCGCTGGCATCGATGCGGCCATCGACGTTCACCGCGCCATCGGACAGCACCTGCACGCTGCCGCCGTGGGGGCCGGAGACATCGATGCGGCCGCTGCTGGCGACGTCGCCGCCGCTGCCGACCAGGCGCACGCTGCCGCCGGAGGTGTCGATGCCGGTGGCTTCAAGCGTGCCGGTATTGTTGACCAGCAACTGCGACAGCCCGGTGCTGCCGGCCTGCAGCAGGATCTGTCCGCCGTTGGCGCGCAGGCTGCCGCTGTTCTCCACCGCCGCCGCGGCGCCGTCCACCGACTGGCTGGCGGCCGCGACCATCTGCATGCCGATGGCGCCGGCCGCGTCCATGGTCACCCTGACCTGGTCGGCGGAGAGCAGGCGGATGGCGCCGCCGTCGGCGGTGATGCTGCCGCGGTTGGCGACATGGTTGCCGACCAGGTTGACCGAGCCGCCGTTGCCGGCGCGGATGCTGCCCTGGTTGATCACGCTGGCGGCGCCATGCTCGCCGCGGGCGAGCAGGTAGCCGTGGTCATCGTCGCCGGCCAGGCCCAGCGAACTGGCGACCAGGCCGCCGACGTTCACCTGCGCGTGGTTGCCGAACAGGATGCCGGCGGAGTTGATCAGGAACACGTTGCCGTTGGCGCGCAGGCTGCCGTCGATGACGCTGGCGCCGCGGCTGGCATCGATCAGGTTGAGCGCCACCGCCGAACTGGAGGGCTGCACGAACACCACGCTGGCATCCTTGCCGACGTTGAAGCTGTTCCAGTTCAGCACGGCCTTGGCGGCGTTCTGGTCGATCTGCAGCGTGCCGCCGTTCTGCGACACGGTGGCGCCGGTGGCGCTGGACAGCGACGGCACGCCGCTGGCGTAGGCCGGCGCGGCCAGTGCGCAGGCCAGGGCGAAGGGCAGCAGCGGCGCGGCCAGGCGCGCAGCGCTCGCGCCAGCGCTGCCGGCGTGGCCGGCGGCGACTTCGGAGGCGACCTGGAGCACGCCGAGACTGCGGTTGAAGACGAGGCGGTAGATGCGGTTCATGGGGATCCCCAGGTCAGAAGGTCAGGCCGAAGCGGGCCCAGTAGCGCACGTCCTTGCCGTCGCCCGGCTGGGTGGTGCCGGTGGGCTTGGCTGCGGCCAGATCGAACGAGAGCCCGTGCCAGTCGGGCAGCCGGAAGCCGAGGCCCACACCAGCGCCTTCGAAGGTGGTAACGCTGTCGTACACGGCGCGGTTGGCGCCGTTGGGGTAGACCCGGCCGTAGTCGTAGAACACGCTGGCGGTCAGCAGCTGGCCCCAGGCGCGACCGCCGAACGGCGAGGCGGCGGTGGCGAAGCCGGGTGCGTCCACCTGGTACTCCAGGCCGGAATCGAAGCCGCGGTCGCCGAGCGCGGCGCCGAGCGGGAAGGCGCGCACGCTGGTCGGTCCGCCCAGCGAGAACTGTTCCAGCGGGGTCAGGGTGTCGTCGCTGTACTGGCCGTTGAAGCGCAGCTGCAGGCGCTGCGTGGCGGTCAGCCCCTGCAGCCGGGTGTAGCTCAGGCGGGCGACCGTGAAGTGGCGGTCGTGGCGGGCGTACAGGTAGTCGGTCTGCGGCGAGTCGTCGTCGAGCGCGCCGCGCACGCTGAGCTGCAGCAGGTCGATGGCGTGGCGCTGGCGGTCGTCGTGGCGCACGCTGGTACCGAGCTCGGCCACGTCGAATTTCTGCTTGGACAACAGCACGCCCAGGCCCTGCAGGCGCGAGCTCTCCTTGACCAGGTGCAGCCAGCTCTGCACGCGCCAGGCGTCGGAATTGACGAATTTCCAGTCCAGGCCCAGTGCCGTCTGCTGGGTCGGACCGTGGATGTCGAGCGTGGCGAACGCGCCGTTGTCGAGGTTGACCACGCTGCGCGTGTAGGACGCGCTGGCGCTGAGGCCGTCCACGCCGGCGATCGGCACCTGGTAGGCGAAGCTGCCCTGCCAGGTATTGGCCGGATCCAGCGCATAGGCGTAGCTGGCCGACAGGTGGTCGCCCAGGCCCAGCGGGTTGTTCCAGTCCACGCCGAGCTGGGCGCGGTAGCGGCCGATGCTCGGGGTGCCGTAGTTGCTGGCCCCGACGCTGACCTGCAGCGGACGCTCCTCGCTGGCCTGGATCACCACGTCGGTCTCGCCGGGATTGGCGCCGGGCTTGAGCACGGAGGTGGCGGAGACGCCCGGCAGGTCGCGGGTGTACAGCAGCGCCGATTGCAGGTCCTGCTGGCGCAGGATCTGGCCCTGCAGGGCCAGGGCGGGGCTGGCGATCAGGCGGTCGTCGTAGCGGCGCGCGCCCTCGACGGTGATCTTGCCGACCCGGCCTTCGATCACGCGGATCTCGACCACCTGGTCCGGTCCCAGGGTCTGCACCGGCAGATACGCGCGGGCGACCAGGAAGCCGGCCTGGCGATAGGCCTGGGTCAGCGCGTCGGCGATCTGCTGCAGTTGCGCGAAGCTGAGCTGGGCCGGCAGCGTGCCGCCGCCGAGCGTACGCAGGCGGGCGTCGGCCAGCGCCTGCAGGCGCGCCGGATCGATCCGCTCGCGCGGATGGTCGCTGACGCCGGTGACGCGGATCGCCTGTACCGCGATCGGGGTCGTCGCCTCGGCGGCCGTGCCGGTGGCCGGAGCGGCCTCCTGGGCAAAGGCCGGCACGCAGCTCAGGGTCAGGGCGAGGCCGGCGGCCCACGGAAGCGCGAACAGCGCATTCGCCAGCGTGCTTGGACGCGGACGGCAGGAGATCGTCATGATGTTAAGGCGGCGTTAGGATTGAGGCTCGCGCAATGTAGCCTTCCGACCGCGGATCAATCTGAGCAAATCTGAGCGCGGCATCACTCTTTGCCGCGTCCCCCGACACGGTGTCGGGGAAATACCCACAGTGGCAGTGCGGGTGTTGTTACTGCGGACCCTTCAACGCCCGCCATAGGGTGAAAGGCAGGCCTTGCAAGGTCAGAGGTGGGCAATGGCTGCCTGGTTGAGCCTCGCCAGCGGTCGGCCGCTCAGGCCGCGGTGGCGCACTGCACGTCGCGCAGCGCCTGCCGATACGCCTTGGCGGTGGCCTCGTTGTAGGCCACCAGGATGATCCGCTTGGGCACCGCGTGCGCGCGCTGCCAGGCATCGGTCTCGGTGACCGCGATGCGCGCGGCCTGGTGCAGCGGATAGCCATAGACGCCGCAACTGATCGCCGGGAACGCCACCGAGTGCAGACCCATCTGCTCGGCCAGGCGCAGCGTGCGCCAGTAGCAGTTGGCGAGCAGCGCGGGTTCGTTGTGGGCGCCGTCGCGCCACACCGGGCCGACGGTATGCAGCACGTGCCGCGCCTTGAGCCGGTGGCCCGCGGTCGCGCGAACCTCGCCCACCGGGCAGCGCACGCCGGGCTTGAGTTCCGGCAGACGCCGGCACTCTTCCAGCAGGTCCGGGCCGGCGGCACGGTGGATGGCGCCGTCCACGCCACCGCCGCCGAGCAGGGACTCGTTGGCGGCGTTGACGATCGCGTCCACGTCGAGTTCGGTGATGTCGCCTTGCCAGATTTCGATGTTCATGACGCGATCTTTAGGGGAGCCGAATGATGGACACGTGAGGGCAGGGCCACCGCCGTCGCGCGCTGCCACAGCCGCTTAACCGGCCGGCGGCAAGACTGGCGCGTCCCGATCTCAGCACCTGCGACATGAACCCGAACCCGCCGCCCCCGCAGGTTGCCGATGCCCTCGCGCAGGGTCAGATCATCCAGGCGATCAAGCTGCTGCGGACCCACACCGGCATGGACCTGCGCAGCGCCAAGGAGCAGGTCGACGCGTGGCTGCTGGCCGGCGCGGCACGCTCGGTGACCGAACTGCTCGACCGCCACGCCTCCGGCCCGGCAGTGGCCACCAGGCCGGACACCGCAGCCAGGACGCAGGCGTCGGCCGTGCCAGAGGAACGGCGCCTGCCGCCGGCGGCGGAGCTGGCGCTGCGCCGCGGCGAGCGGCGCGAGGCCGCCAAGCTGGTGTTCGCGCACTACCCGGACATGTCGCTGCGCGAGGCACTGGACCTGGTGCAACGGCATCTGCGGACGGCGCCGACGCTGGGCGCCGCCTCGACGGTGAGCGCCGGCGACCGCGGCGGGCGCTGGCGCTGGCTCCTGCTGGCGCTGCTGCTGGCCGCGGCGGCGGCCTGGTGGCTGGCGCGCTGAGACGCGCCGGCGTGGCCGGTGGCTACAGCCAGCGCGCGACCTGCGCGCAGTAGCGGTCGTAGGCGCTGCCGAAGCGCTCGCGCAGGCGCGCTTCCTCGTAGGGGATCACCACCCACTGCAGGGCCAGCAGCGGCAACGGCAGCAGCAGCGCCGACCACGGCCAGCCGATCTGTATGCTCAGGCCGAGATAGCTCAGGGTCAGGCTGACGTACATCGGATTGCGGGTATGCCGGTACGGCCCGTGGCAGACCAACTGCGCCGGCATGCGCTCGGGCAGCAGGGTGGTGCGATCGCGCGCGAACAGCACGAAGCACCAGCACGCCAGCAGCAGACCGGCGAGCGCAACCGCGCCGCCGCCCAGTTGCAGCCAGGCCAGCGTGGCGCCCTGCGGCAGCGGCAGCGGAATCGCGCGCTGCAGGCTCGCGCCGAGCAGCAGCGCCAGCAGGAAATGCGCCGGCGAGGTCGTGCGGACCAGCAGCGGCACCCGCGTCTGCGCACGCGCAGGTAGTCGATCGGTTCGGTCGTGCATGCAGTCCTTCCGTGGTGTGGGGGCGCGCCAAGTTTACGCGGCTGCCCACGGCATCGGCGCGGGCCGCGCGTCGTCGCCTCCCGTCATGGTGCAACGCGCGCCGGCACACCGCGGGGCATCGCCGCGCGTGGCGATGCAGGCAAACCCGATTACCCTAGCGCCCACGCGGCACGTCGGCTGTTCCGTTTCGACGCGCCGCCCTTCTCGCATCGAGCGGCGTGCCCGCGCGCCGATCGCGCCGTGTTTCCCGTTTCGCCACCGACCGTCCCGCCTCATGCCGATCGCCTCTGCCAGTACCGCCACCACGCTCACCTCACCATCCGCTAACGCCCCGCGCCGCCGCGTCATCCTCGAAGACGACATCGACGGCTTCACCCCCGCGCAGCTGTTGTTGCTGCAATCGCCCGAGGTCGAGGTGCTCGGCATCTCGGTGGTCAGCGGCAACATCTGGCGCGACGAGGCGCTGGCGCACACGCGTCGCCTGCTCGAGATCGCCGGGCGCGGCGAGGTGCCGGTGCTGCCCGGCCCGGTGTTCCCGCTGCTCAACAGCGAGCTGGCCACCGAGCGCTGGGAGGCGCTGTACGGCAAGTTGCTGTGGAAGGGCGCCTGGACCCGGCAATGGGTCGAGCACGACACGGTGCAGAGCGCGCCGCGCTACCACGCTCACGACGTGGTCCCGGATCTGCCGCTGGGCAATCCGAGCGTGGTGCAGGCGGCCAGCGAACCTGCCGCCTTGTTCATGATCCGCAAGGTGCGCGAGTTCCCGGGCGAGGTCAGCATCGTCGCCACCGGGCCACTGACCAACCTGGCGCTGGCGCAGCGGCTGGATCCGGAGTTCGCCTCGCTGGCCAAGGAACTGGTCTACATGGGCGGCAGCCTCAATCCGCGGCAGCGCCGCGACAGCGTCTCGGCGGCGCAGTTCGCGCGCGAGTTCGTCAATTCGCCGCGGCGCGAGTTCAACATCCGCTGGGATCCGGAAGCGGCCAGCATCGTGATGCGCGCGCCGTGGCGGCGCATGGTGATGGTGCCGGTGGATCCGTCCACCGCCACCGAACTGACCCCGCAGCTGCTGGCGCGGATGAGCGCCGCCGACACCCCGATCGGCCATGCGCTGCGCCGGCGCGAACCCGGCTTCCCGATGTGGGACGAACTGGCCACCGCGGTGTGGCTGCGTCCGCAGCTGGCCACCGTCAGCGAGACCCTGTACGTGGACACCAACACCGAGTTCGGCGCCGGCTACGGCGACATCCTGTCGTGGGCGCCGGGCTACCAGCCGGGTTTGGGCGAGCAGGCGCAACAGGTGGTGCGCGAGGTCGACGTGGAGGCGATCGAACAGTTGCTGATCGAACGCCTGACCGCGCCGCAGCCGCCGGCGCTGGGCGCGCCGTTGCCGGGCTGAGGCATGGCGCATGCGGAGCTGCAGTCCGGCGCAAGGCGCGTTGCCGTGACGTGCAGCGAACCCGCCTGGATGCCGCCTGCGTGCGGCGCAGGCGCGGCGTCTGCCTGGGCTCTGCCCGCATGAGCGCGTCCTCGCCCAATGACCGCCTCGCGCAAGCGAAGGCCTTGGCCATGTCGGCGTTCCAGGACGCGCAGCGTGCCGATGCGCTGCTGGCGCAGGCCGAGGCGCTGCTGCGCGCAGTGGCCAGGGCGGTGCCGGCCGATGCCGACGCGCTCACCTGCCTGGGCGCAGTGCTGTGCGATCGCGGACACTACCGGCGCGCGTTGACGGCGCTGCGCCGCGCCGTGCGCTTGCAGTCCCACGATCGCAATACCTATTTCAACCTCGGCGTGGCGCTGCTCAACGCGGGCCGGGAGGCCGAGGCCATGGCGGCGTTCCGGAAGGCGGCCACCTTGCGTGCCGCACCTGGGTCGTGGGCGGCGTATTTCGATCCGCACGCGCACGAGCGATGCCGCGCCTGTGTGGCGCGGCGATGTGCTTACGGCAACCCGGCCAGCCAGTCGTCGTCGCTGCCTTCGTTGATGTCGGCGAACAGCGGCGTGGAGAAGTAGCGCTCGCCGGTATCGGGCAGCATCGCCAGGATCACCGCGCCGGGCGCCGCGGTTTCGGCCACGCGCAGCGCGGTGGCGACGGTGCCGCCGCCGGAGATGCCGGTGAAGATGCCTTCCTCGGCGGCGAGGCGGCGCGACACCGTGATGGCGTCGGTGTCCTCCACGCTCAGCACTTCGTCGTAGACCTCGCGGTTGAGCACGTCCGGTACGAAGTCCGGGGTCCAGCCCTGGATCTTGTGCGGCTTCCACTCCTGGCCCTGCAGCAGGGCCGCGCCGGCCGGCTCGGTGGCGGTGATGCGGACTTCCGGGCGGGCCAGGCGCAGCACTTCGCCAACGCCGGTGAGGGTGCCGCCGGTGCCCCAGCCGCTGACGAAGTGGTCGAGCCGGCGGCCGGCGAAATCGCGCAGGATCTCCGCGGCGGTGGTGCTGCGGTGATAGGCCGGGTTGGCCGGGTTGGCGAACTGCCGGGCCAGGAACCAGCCGTGCTGCTTGGCCAGTTCCTCGGCCTTGCGCACCATGCCGCTGCCGCGCTCGGCGGCCGGGGTCAGGATGACCTTGGCGCCGTAGGCGCGCATCAGCTTGCGGCGCTCGATCGAGAAGGTCTCCACCATCGTCGCCACGAACTTGTAGCCGCGCGCGGCGGCGACCATCGCCAGGGCCACGCCGGTGTTGCCGGAGGTCGCCTCGACGATGGTGTCGCCGGGCTTGAGCAGGCCGCGCGCCTCAGCGTCGAGCACGATCGCCAGGGCCAGGCGGTCCTTGACCGAGCCGCCGGGATTGAAGGCCTCGACCTTGACGTACAGGTCCACGTGCGCCGGCGCCAGGCGCTGCAGCTTGACGATCGGGGTGTGGCCGATGGTGTCGAGGATGTTGTCGTAGATGGCCATGCGTGGGGTCTCCGAAAAGTGCGGGTCAGGCGGCGTGGGCCAGGGTAGGCACGGCCGGCTTCGGGGAAGGTGAGGGTGCCGCGCTCAGCGGCGCGGCGCCGAACCAGTGCAGGGTCGACGCCAGCGCCGCCACCTCGCCCAGGATCAGCAGCGCCGGCGAGCGCACGCCGTGCGCGCGGGCGGTGTCCGGCAGGTCGGCGAGGGTGCCGGTGATTACTCGCTGTTCGGGGCGTGAGCCGTTTTCGACCAGGGCGAACGGGGTGTCGGCGGCGCGGCCGGCGCGCAGCAGGCGCGTGCGCACCGTGTCCAGCCCGGCCACGCCCATGTACACCGCCAGGGTCTGCCGTTGCTGCGCCAGCGCGGCCCAGTCCAGGGTGTCGAACGAATCCTTGCAGTGCGCGGTGACCAGGCGCAGCGACTGCACATGGTCGCGATGGGTCAGCGGGATGCCGGCGTACGCGGCGCAGGCCAGCGCCGCGGTGATGCCGGGCACCACCGCGTAGGGCACGGCGTGGGCGCGCAGGTATTCCAGTTCCTCGCCGCCGCGACCGAACACGAACGGGTCGCCGCCCTTCAGCCGCACCACCCGGCGTCCGCGCCGCGCGTGTTCCAGCAGCAGCGCATGGATCTGCTCCTGGGCCACGCTGTGGCCATCGGCCGACTTGCCGACGGCGATGCGTTCGGTGCCGGCCGGCAGCAAGTGCAGGATCGCGGGGCTGACCAGACGGTCGTGCAGCACTACGTCGGCCTGGCGCAACGCATGCAGCGCCAGGCCGGTGAGCAGGCCGGGATCGCCGGGGCCGGCGCCGACCAGGGTCACGCTGCCCGGGCGCAGTGGCAGCGCCTCGCCCGTGGCGGTATCGGCGGCCTCGGCCGCAGACACCGGCTCGGCCGGCAACGCTTGCGCCAATACCCGCCGCGCGGCCGCCGCCTGCAGCGCCTGTCGGTTGGTCGCAGCGTCCTCGCTGGCGGCCACCAAGTACCAGACCGTCTCCAGCCAGGCCGTATCGAAGCTGCCACGCAGCCACGCCAGCCGGCCATCCGCGGCCAGCGCGTGCAGTGCCGGGGTGAGACTCGGCGCCGCCACCCGCGGCACGGCGCCGGCGGCCAGCAGCGCCTGCACCTGGCGCTCGGCGGCCGCACCGCCGCCGATCACCAACACGGCCCGGTCGCGCAGGTCCGGATACAGGGCAATCGGGGCAGGGCTCACAGGGACGGCTCGCAACGCGGGGAGGGGCGGAGTGACGACCGTAGCGCCGGCTCATAGCCCCAGGAAATGACTTCATGCCCAAGGCAGATAGCTTTCGGTTATAAGGTGAAAGGCCGAATTCCACTACAGTCGAGCGTCCCGCCTGGCGGCGCCTCGCCCTCGTCCCGATGACGCTGACCCAACTCCGCTATCTCGTCGCCATTGCCGATGCCGATCTGAACATCACCCTGGCGGCGGCGCGCGTGCATGCCACCCAGCCGGGGCTGTCCAAGCAGCTCAAGCAACTGGAGGACGAACTGGGCTTCCTGCTGTTCGTGCGCAAGGGCCGCAGCCTGGAAACGGTGACCCCGGCCGGGCGCGAGGTGATCGAGCGCGCCCGTGCGGTGCTGGCCGAGGCCAACAACATCCGCACCTACGCGGCCAACCAGCGCCGCGAGAGCCAGGGCCAGTTGACCCTCACCACCACCCACACCCAGGCGCGCTTCGTGCTGCCGCCGGCGGTGGCGCAGATCAAGCAGGCCTATCCGCAGGTCAGCGTGCACCTGCAGCAGGCCGCCGAGAGTGCGGCGCTGGACCTGCTCAGCCAGGGCGATGCGGACATTGCCATCGTCAGCACCGCCGGCACCGCGCCGGCCGCCGGCATCGCCGTGCCGCTGTATCGCTGGCGGCGGCTGGTGCTGGTGCCGCGCGGGCATGCGCTGGACATGCCGAAGCGGGTGCCGGACATGGCCGCGCTGGCGGCGCAGCCGCTGATCAGCTACGAATCCTCGACCCGCGCCGGCTCCTCGCTGCAGCGCGCCTTCGGCCGGCTCGGGCTGGAGCCGCGGATCGCGCTGACCGCACTGGACGCGGACCTGATCAAGACCTACGTGCGCACCGGGCTGGGCGTGGGCCTGCTGGCGGAGATGGCGGTGAGCGCCAACGACACTGACCTGCGCGCATGGCCGGCGCCGCCGGAGATTCCGGACTGCATCGCCTGGGCGGTGCTGCCGCGCGACCGGGTACTGCGCGACTACGCGCTGGAGCTGGTGCACGTGCTGGCGCCGCAGATCGACACGCGCGACCTGCGCCGGGTGATGGAAGGCAACCAGCAGCCGGACTGGCCGGCACCGCCGAGCTGGGAAGAACTCACCCAGACCATCACCAGCTAGACGCCGGGAGCCGGGAATCGGGATTGGGGAATCGCGGTGAAGCTGAGAATGGGGAATCGGGATTGGGGAATCGCTACAGCGGCGCCTTGTGCTCGATGTGTTGACTGGCTTCGGGCAGGCATCCGAGCGAAAGGCATGCGGGCAACGATACTGCGGCCTGTGCGGGATGCTGGAACGAAAACCACGCAGCGACGCATCGACGTGGCCGCTTGGCGCGGCTGATCAGGCCATCGCCAGCCAAGGCGCGGTGAAGCCGGGGATGGGGAATCGGGATTGGGGAATCACGACAGCGACGCCCCGTGCTCCATGCGTCGATTGGCTTCGGGCAACGGCATCGCGGCCTGCGCTGGAATGCTGGAATGAAGACCACGCACGGGCATGGTTGACTGCCGCGTGCGTTGCCGCGGCCGGAGCCGCCCCCTATCATGCGGCCCCTTCTGCCACCCGGCGGACCGCGACCCTGGACTGCCGGCGGCTGCCGGCCATGCGCCGCCGCCGTGTGGCCGACGCCCGGGGCGCGTCGACTTTCCCAACGCAAGGACGCCCGATGCATCCTGTTCTCCAGCACAACCTGTTCTTCGTCAAGGAACAGGTCGGCATGTTCAAGGCCGCCAACAACTACGACGTATTCGATCCGCACAGCAACCGCAAGCTGCTGGAATGCCGCGAGCCGCACCTGGGCGTGTTCACCAAGCTGCTGCGCTTCACCGACTACAAGCGCATGACCCCGTTCCAGGTGGAAGTGCGCACGCCGGACGGGCACAAGGTGCTGACCGTGAGGCGCGGCGTGTCGCTGTTTTTGTCCACGGTCGAGGTGCTGGACGAGCACGACCGGCGCGTGGGCTCCTTCAGCCAGAAGTTCTTCTCCATCGGCGGCAAGTTCGATGTGCTCGATGCCCAGGGCGCGCCGGTGTGCACGCTGCGCGGCAAGTGGACCAGCTGGGATTTCCGCTTCGTGCAGGGCGAGCGCGAACTGGCGCAGGTGTCCAAGAAATGGGCGGGACTGGGCAAGGAACTGTTCACCAGCGCAGACAACTACATGCTGTCGATCGCCGAGAGCCTGCCGGCCGAGGATCCGCGGCGGATCCTGATCATGGCGGCGGTGTTGTGCATCGATATGGTGTTGAAGGAGTGATGGTGAAGCCGGGAATGGGGAATCGGGATTAGGGAAGCGCGTGAAGCCGGGAATGGGGAATCGGGATTGGGGAATCGCAAAAGCCGGCTTCTCGCGGCTGTTGCACCCTGGCCCCACCACGCTGAGTGGGAGGCGCCGTTGTGGGAGGGACTTCAGTCCCGACTGCAATGCTGCGGGAAGATCCTAGGGCTTCGCTTGTTGCTGCCGAGGGCTAGCCCAATGCGCGATTGCCCGTAGGAGCGGCTTCAGCCGCGACGGGCATTCCCTGTGGCGTGTCGCATCTGCTGCCCAACGGCGCTTCTTTGCCACAGCCCAGGCGGTGCTAGGCCCCAACCCCTTCTTCCCCCTGGAGAAGGTGCCCCGAAGGGGCAGACGAGGGTGCGGAGACCTGCGCCAGCGCGACTCAGGCGTCGGCCGTTGCTGCCGGCAGCAGCACGGTGAAGCGGCTGCCATGGCCGGGCTGGCTGCGGACTTCGACGGCGCAGCCCAGGGTCTCGGCGGTGCGGCGGACGATCCACAGGCCCAGGCCGAGGCCGTCGCTGCGCGGGTCGGCCTGTTGGAAGGCCTGGAACATCGTGCGTAGGCCGGCTTCGTCCATGCCGATGCCGCGGTCGATGATTTCCACCGCCACGCGATCGCCCCGGCGCCGGCAGCCGATCAGCACCTTGCCCTGCGCGGTGTACTTGACCGCGTTGCCCAGCAGGTTGCCGAGCAGCGTCGACAGCAGGGGAGCGCTGCTGCGCACGCGCAGCGAGGTCGGCACGCTGCGCAGCTGTACGCCCTTGGCCGCGGCCTGCGGCTGCCAGGTGGCCAGGATCGGCGCCAGTACGTCGGCCAGGGCCAGGTCGTGCAGCGCAGGCAGGCGCAATTCGCCGGCGGCGGCATTGGTGGCGAGCTGGTCGAGCCCGCTGGCGACCTGGTTCAAGGCCGCGCGTGCGGTCTCCAGCGGGCCGTCCTGCGCGGCGTCGTGCTGGCGCTGCAGCTTGCTCAGCGCGTAGGACGCGGTGCGCAGCGGGGTCTTCAGATCGTGGCCGGCGATGGCCATCAGGCGGCTGCGGTAGTGGTTGGATTCCTGCGCCAGCTGCAGCGCCTTGCGCAGTTCCAGTTGACCCATCGCCTGTCGCGCCAGCGCGCGCAGCGCTTCGATCTGCTCGTAGCTGAGCTGGCGCGGGCGCCGATCCAGCACGCATACCGTGCCCAGGGCCAGGCCGTCGGAGGTCTTCAGCAGCGCGCCGGCGTAGAAGTGCAGGCGCATCTCGCCGGTCACCAGCGGATTGCAGGCGAAGCGCGGGTCCTCGCGGGTATCCGGCACCAGCAGCAGGTCGTCCTCGAGCAGGGCGTGCGCGCACAGCGAGGTGGCCAGCGGGGTTTCGCGCGTGCCCAGCCCGATCTCGCTCTTGAACCACTGGCGCTCGCTGTCGATCAGGTTGACCACCGCGATCGGCGCCTGGCAGATCAGCGCCGCCAGCCGGGTGATGTCGTCGAATGCCGGCTCGCGCGGCGTGTCCAGGATCGCGTAGCTGTGCAACGCGTCAAGGCGCAGCGCTTCGTTGCGTGGCTTGACCGCGCAGTAGACCGGGTCGGCGGCGGGTTCGACGGTGGACATGCAGCGCGGCTCGGTCAGGAAGACGCGCAGTCTATGGTACCTGTCACGGTTTTTGCCGACGCGGCGTTCACATGGCGCTCGCGTGGGCTGCACCTGCCCTTAGCGAATCCGTCGGTCCCCGCCGTCAGCGCTTCAGCCCACCCAGCGGCCCTGTGCGTCGACCAGCGGCGTGCCGTCCTCCTTGGCGAAGGCGCCACGCTGCGGCGATGGCAGGATGTCCAGCACGGTCTCCGAGGGCCGGCACAGGCGCGTGCCCAGTGGGGTAACCACGATCGGCCGGTTGAGCAGGATCGGGTGCTGCAGCATGGCGTCCAGCAATGCGTCCTCGCCCAGCGCCGGATCATCCAGTCCAAGTTCGGCGTACGGCGTGCCCTTCTGCCGGATCAGTGCGCGCAGCGGCTGGCCGCTGGCAGCCGCCAGCGCCTGCAGCGTGGCGCGGTCCGGCGGCGTCTTCAGGTACTCGATCACGGTCGGTTCGACGCCGCTGTTGCGGATCAGCCCGAGTACGTTGCGCGATGTGCCGCAGGCAGGGTTGTGATAGATCGTGATGATGGGCATGCGGCGGCTCGTTGGTTGGGCGGGACAAGGGCGACCGTACGGAAATCTTCTGCGCGGCCGCGGCCGATGGTGCCGCAATCGCGGTGCCATGCAAGGGCGACGCGCGTCGGGCACGCCATGTGCACGGCGCCCGTGGCGGTCGTCGCCAGGTGGGAAAGGCCGGCCTGGCGTCGATCCACAGAAACGGGATGATCCGGCCGGGCAACGCATGGACCGCCTTGCCGGGCGACTGGCAGGCGGCAGGACGACGGCGCTGGGGCTACGGCCGGACGGAGGTAGCGGCCGCCATTGCGGAGTGCGGCCTGCCGACCGAGGACGCGTCCTTCCTGCACCGCCACGACGCGCCTGCGTCACTTCGCCGCACGCGGCGTCGCACGCGTTTCAATGGCCAGCGCACCCTCTAGAATGCGCCGATGGTCCGTCTCCGCCAGTTGCCGTCGTATTGGGCCGCGCTCGCCGCGCTGGCGCTCGGCCTGTTGCTGCTGGCGCCGCCGATCAGCCAGTGGCGGCAGGCACAGGCCGAGGCGGCCGCGCTGCAGGACCAGGCGCTGTGCACCAGCGGCGGCCTGCGCCTGGCGGCGCTGGCAGGTGCCGTCTCCGCGGCGCATGGCGGCCATCACGACGATGCCGGCCTGGCGCACGCGCCGGCCTGCGATTATTGCCTGCTCGCCGCGCGGCTGCTGCCGTGGGTGGCGCTGTTGCTGGCGTTGCTGCCCTGGCGCTGCCCTCCGGCGCCGGGGGCGGCGCTGCGCCGCCGTGCCGTCACGGCCACCGCACGCCGTGCACACCCGGTACGCGGGCCGCCGCTGTTCTCCTGATCCACGGGTTGCCGTTTCCGTGCCGCGGCATCGCTGCGGCATGTCCTCGTGCCGATGGAGTGTCGCAATGACCCGCTTTCCTGCCATGCCGCCCGTGGCGGCGTGCTGCTGTGTCCTTCTCGCAGCGGCCGCGCCCGCCCAGGCCGCCGATGCGCCGCCCGGCGCCGCCGGCGATTCCGTGCTGACCCTGGGCAAGGTCCAGGCCACCTCGCCGCTCGCCGCCGGTTCCAACGCGCGCAGCGTGTTCAGTTCCGTCGACATCCTCGGCGGCGACCTGCTGCAGGACCAGCACGTGGACTACAGCTGGGAACTGCTGATGCGCGCGCCCGGCGTGCAGGTGACCCAGTTCAAGATGGGCACCGACGCCGGGCGCTTCTCCTTCCGCGGCTTCAATGGCGAGGGCCGGGTCAATGCGGTCAAGCTGCTGATCGACGGCGTGCCCAGCAACGACAATGCCGGCGCCATGCCGTACCTGGATGCGGTGTTCCCCATGGATATCGCCGCGATCGAGATCGTGCGCGGCACCAACGACCCGCGCTACGGCCTGGACGCGATCGCCGGCAGCGTCGACGTGCTGACCCGCAGCGGCGGCAACGACGGCCGCGCCAGCGTCACCGTCGGCAGCTTCGGCACCCGCGAGGTGCAGGCGACGCAGGGCATCGAGCGCGGCGCCTGGAGCCAGAACTACGTCGCCGCCTGGCGCGACAGCGACGGTTACCGCGACCATGCCGACGCGCGCAAGCATGCGTTCTCCGGCAAGTGGTTCTATACCGATCCGGACGGGCGCTGGCGCGCCGGGCTCAGCGCGCGCGACTACCGCAACACGGCGCTGGAGGCGGGGTATCTGGATTACGCCACGGCGCAGCGCGCACCGCGCAGCTCCCCCGATTACGCCCGCGACGATCGCAGCCAACGCCACACCACGCAGGTGTCGCTGCACCTGGATGCGCGCCTGGCCGACAGCGTGCAGGGCAGCGCCAAGGCTTACTGGAACCGCTACGACAATCAGCGCTGGGTGCGCTTCACCGTCGCCGGCGCGCAGCAGGAGCGCGACACCGACGAGCGCCAGCGCGGCGTGCTGGCTAGGCTCAGCTGGCGCCCGGCGCTGGCCCGCGCCGACGCCTTCGCGCTGGAGGGCGGGGTCGATGCGCAATGGCAGGACAACGTCTCGCAGCGCTATCGCACGGTGGCGCGCGTGCGCACCGCGCCGCTGCGCGACTGGGACTTCGACCTGCATACCGAAGGCGCCTACGTGCAGGCGGTGCTGCGCCCGACCGCGCGCCTGCAACTGGTGCCCGGCTACCGGGTGGATCGGGTCGGCGGGCAGTTCCGCGACCTCGCCAGCGGTGCGCGCTATCCCACCTACGCCTACGGCACCATCCGTCAGCCCAAGTTGAGCGCGGTGTATGCGCTGACCGCGCAGGCCAGCCTGTACGCCAACATCGGCCGCAGCTTCCAGATCGGCAGCGGCAACGGCGCCTACCGCACCCAGGCGCGCAACCTCGCGCCCTCGTTCAACGATGGCTGGGAGAGCGGTCTCAAGTTCGCCGGCGCGCAGCAGCGCTGGGACGCGCGCGTGGCCTACTGGGAACAGCGCGCCTCCGACGAGGTGGCCACCATCCTTGGCGTGAACGGCAGCGTCGGCACCGGCGAGGTCGGCAACGTCGGCAAGACCCTGCGGCGCGGCTGGGATGCGCAACTGAACCTGCGTCCGGACGAACGCTGGACGCTGTGGCTGGCCTATTCCCGGCAACGCGCGCTGATCGTCACGCCGGATCCGAGCGCGCCGGCCACCCGCGGCAAGGAGATCGAGAACGTGCCGCACTACCTGGCCACCGCCGGTGTCGACTGGCAGGCCACGCCGCGGCTGACGCTGTCGGCCTGGGGTAATGCGCAGGGCGACTACTACGTGGAGCGCAGCAACACCCTGGGCCGCTATGGTGGCTATGCGCTGGCCAATCTCGGCGCGACCTGGCGCTGGCGCGCGCAGCGCGAGGTCTCGCTGCAACTGAAGAACCTGGCCGATCGGCACTACGTCTACGCCTGGTACGACAGCGGGTCCTCCGGCTACTCGCCCGGCGATGGCCGCGCGCTGTACGCCACGCTGAGCTGGGGCTGGTGATGGCCACGAAAGCCATCACCACCGAGGCGCCGCCAGCGCGCTTCTACCGTGCGGTATGGCGCTGGCATTTCTACGCCGGCCTGCTGGTGCTGCCGCTGCTGGTCTGGCTGGCGCTGACCGGCGCGGCCTTCGTCTACCAGCAGCCGATCGACGGCTACTTCCACCGCGCGCTGAAGACCGTGCCGGTGCCGGAGCACGCGCCGGCGTTGGCGCCGCAGCGCCTGCTGGATGCGGCGCTGGCCGCGCAACCGGGCCAGGCGCTGCGCTACACCACGCCGCCGCGGCGCGATGCTTCGGCGGAAGTGACCATCGCCACCGCCGACGGCCACCGCGAAGTCGTCTACGTGGACCCGTACCGGGCGCGGGTGCTGGGCCGGTTGCCCGAGCACGGCACCGTGGCCTGGACGATCCGCCGCCTGCACAGCCTCGACTACGTCGGCTGGTTCGCCAACGCGCTGATCGAGGTGGCGGCGGGCTGGGCGATCCTGCTGGTGCTCACCGGCGTGTACCTGTGGTGGCCGCGCGGGCGCCGCGGCGGCGTGACCACGGTGCGCGGGCGGCCGGCGCAGCGCGTGTTCTGGCGCGACCTGCACGCGCTCACCGGCAGCGTGGTCGGCGCGCTGCTGCTGTTCCTGGCGCTGACCGGCATGCCGTGGTCGTGGTTCTGGGGCGCGCAGGTCAATCGCCTGGCCAACGGCCATCACTACGGCTATCCATCCGGGCTGCGCGTGGATCTGCCGATGTCGACGCAGCGGCTGAGCGACAGCGAGGTGCCGGCGTGGTCGCTGCGCCAGGCGCGCCTGCCGCAGTCGTCGCCGCCGGCCGCGGACCCGCATGCGGCGCACGGCGCGCACGATGGCCACGGCGGACACGACGGCATGGCCGGCATGGCGGATGCCGCGCCGGCGGCGGGGGCGATCGGCCTGGATGCGGCGGTGGCGCTGTTCCAGGCGCGCGGCATCGCGCCGGGCTACAGCGTGGCATTGCCGCGCGGCGTGCGCGGGGTCTATACCGCCTCGGTGTATCCGCCGGACCTGGCCCAGCAACGGGTGATCCATCTGGACCAGTACAGCGGACAGGTGCTGCTGGACATGCGCTATGCCGACTACGGCCCGCTGGCCAAGGCGCTGGAGTGGGGCATCAACGTGCATCTGGGCCAGGAGTACGGCACGCTCAACCAACTCGTGCTGATCGGCGCCTGCCTGGGCATCGTGCTGTTGTGCGTCAGTGCCGCAGTGATGTGGTGGAAACGGCGCCCGCACGGCAGGCTTGGGGTGCCGCCGCTGCCGGCAGACCGGCGCACCTTGCGCGGCGTGGTCGCGCTGCTGGTGCTGGGCGGGCTGCTGTTCCCGCTGGTCGGTCTGTCCTTGCTGCTGATGCTGGCGCTGGATTGGGTGCTGGTGCTGCGGCGGGAGCCTGTGGTGGGGGTTTAGGTCGAAGGTGTAGGAATTCGCTTAATTCTGCGGCGATAAGCGAAGCCATCGGTGCATCCGACTTGGCTGCAGTCGGGACTGAAGTCCCTCCCACAAGGAGGGGCCAGTAGTCGGCGCTGGCGTCAGGGTTTGCACATGCGACAGGGGGTGCCCTTGTAGGAGCGGCTTTAGCCGCGACCGGGTGTTCCCATGAACGCCTGGTCGCGGCTGAAGCCGCTCCTACGGGACATACGCGGTGTGGTCGGTAACGCCTGGTCGCGGCTGAAGCCGCTCCTACGGAAAAGACACGGTATGGTCGGTAATGCCTGTCGCGGCTGAAGCCGCTCCTACAAGAAGGCTGAGGGCGTGCTGGCGCGTGTCAGAGATCCTCGTGGATCCCGCACTCGCGCTTGAGGCCGAAGAAGCGGGTGTCTTCCTCGCGCATGCCCGGTTCCCAGCGGCGGGTGGTGTGGAAGTCGCCGATCGAGACGTAGCCCTGTTCCCACAGCGGGTGATAGGGCAGGTCGTGCTGCTGCATGTACTGCCACAGGTCGCGGTCGCTCCAGTCGGCGATCGGGTTGATCTTGTAACGCTCACCGCGCTTCTGCACGAACGGGGTCTGCGCGCGGCTGTCGGACTGGCTGCGGCGCAGGCCGGTGAACCAGGTGCCGACCTTCAGTTCGTCCAGGGCGCGGCGCATCGGTTCGACCTTGCGCAGGTTGTTGTACTGCTCGATGCCGACCATGCCCTGTTCCCACAGGCGGCCGTGGCGCGCTTCCATCCACGCGCGGCTGACCAGCGGGCGGTAGATCTTGAGGTTGAGCTTGAGCCGCTCGGTCAGCGCGTCGGCGAAGCGGTAGGTCTCGGCGAACAGGTAGCCGGTGTCGATCAGGATCACCGGGATGTCCGGGCGCTGCCGGGTCAGCAGGTGCAGAGTGGCCGCCGATTGCGCGCCGAAGCTGGACGACAGGGCGGCTTCGGCTGGGCCGTGCTGCAACGCCCAGGCCACGCGCTCCGGCGCGGGCAGCGTCGCCAGCAGCGCATTGGCGGCATCGAGATCCAGGGCCGGCACCGGTGCGTTGGCGGGGGCGTCTTGGGAGGCGGCGGGCAGAGCGCTCATGCGTGCAGTTCCGACGGAATCAGGTGACGGTGGGTGGGGTAGGCGGGCAGCGCGACCACGCCGGTGCGGTGCAGGAAGTCGCCGAAGCGCTCGTCCGCGTCCCGCTCGTTGGCATAGCGCGCGAACAGCGGTTCCAGCGCGGCGAGGATCTCCGGCTCGGCGATGTTCTCGCGGTACAGGGTGTTGAGGCGCTGGCCGCGGTGGTCGCCGCCGAGCATCAGGTTGTAGCGGCCCGGCGCCTTGCCGACCAGGGCGATCTCGGCCAGGTACGGCCGCGAACAGCCGTTCGGGCAGCCGGAGAGGCGCAGCAGGATCAGCGCGTCCTCCAGGCCGTGGCGGGCCAGCAGCGGCTGCAGTTGTGCGGCGAAGGCCGGCAGGTAACGTTCGGCCTCGGCCATCGCCAGGCCGCAGGTGGGCAGGGCCACGCAGGCCATGGCCGCGCGCGCCAGCGCGGTCGGCGCGCGGTTGCCGGCGTCCAGCGCATGCGCGCGCACCAGTGCGTCGATCGTCGCGCGTTGCGCGGCGGGGATGCCGGCGATCACCAGGTTCTGGTTCGCGGTCATGCGGAAGTGCGCGCCGTCGCCGGCGTCGCGCAGGTGCACGGCGATCGCGCGCAGGCCGCTGAGGTGCTGTGCGCCGTCGACGTGGTCGGCGATGCGTCCGGCCGGCAGCGACAGGGTCAGGTGCCAGCGGCCGTCCTCGCCGGCCTGCCAGCCCTCGCGGTCGCCGTTGTGCTCGAAGGCGAAGTCGCGCACCGGCTGCAGGCGCACGCTGGCGCGGCGCTCGATTTCCGCCAGCACCGTATCCAGGCCGTGGTCGTCGATGGTGTACTTGAAGCGCGCGCGCTTGCGCACGGTGCGGTTGCCCAGGTCGCGCTGGGTGGTGACCACGGCGGTGGCCACATCGAGCAACTGCGCGCGGTCGATGAAACCGACCACGTTGGCCACGCGCGGGTAGGTCTCCGCATCGCCATGGCTGGCGCCCATGCCGCCGCCGAGGCTGACGTTGTAGCCGGCCAGCGTGCCCTCGGCGTCGAGCACGCCGATGAAGCCGAGGTCGTTGGCGAACACGTCGACGTCGTTGATCGGCGGCAGCGCGAAGCCGATCTTGAACTTGCGTGGCAGGTAGGCATTGCCGTAGATCGGCTCGTCCTCCTGGCCGCTGCCGGCGACCTGCTCCTCGTCCAGCCAGATCTCGTAGTAGGCGCGAGTGTTGGGCAGCAGGTGTTCGGACACGCGCGCGGCATCCGCGTAGAGCGTGGCGTGCGCCTGCGAGGCCAGCGGATTGGCGGCGACCTGCACGTTACGGTTGACGTCGCCGCAGGCGGCGAGGGTGTCGATCAGCGCGGCGTTGATCGCCTGCATGGTCGCCTTCAGTTCGCGCTTGATCACCCCGTGGAACTGGAACGCCTGGCGCGTGGTGATGCGCAGCGAGTGGTTGCCGTAGGTGGTGGCGATGGCGTCGAGCTTGAGCCACTGCGCCGGATCCACCACCCCGCCCGGAGTGCGCGTGCGGATCATGAACTGGTAGGCCGGCTCCAGCTTCTGCCGGCGCCGCTCCTCGCGCAGATCGCGGTCGTCCTGCTGGTAGCTGCCGTGGTACTTGATCAGGGTCTGATCGTCCTCGCGCAGCGCCCCGGTGACCGGATCGGCCAGGCTCTGCAGCAGCGACCCGCGCAGGCGCTGGCTGTGGTGCTTGATGTCTTCGACGGAGTGGGACATTGAAGGGCCGGGATTCGAGATTGGGGATTCGGGATTGGAAAGCGGTCGGCGCTGCGGCGACGGGTCAGCACCTTCGACAGTTCGCAGTGCAGGGATAGCGGCTCTGACGAATCCCCAATCCCGAATCCCCAATCCCCGCCTCAATAGACATCGCGCGCATACCGCCCCTCCTGCTGTAGCTGGCTGAGGTAGGCGGCGGCGTCTTCGGGGCTGCGGGCGCCGTGTTCGGCGACGATGTCCAGCAGGGTGGCGTGCACGTCCTTGCCCATGGCGATGGCGCCGCACACGTACAGGTGCGCGCCGTGCTGCAGCCAGTCGTAGACGGCGCGGCCGTGTTCGCGCAGGCGCTGCTGCACGTACACCTTGGAAGGAGCGGTGCCGCCGCGCAGCGGCTGCACGTCGCGCGAGAACGCCAGGTCCAGCCGGTGCAGTTCGCCGCTGCGCAGTGCCTGTTGCCATTCGGCCTGGTAGAGGAAGTCGCGGTTGAAGTGGCGGGCGCCGAAGAACAGCCAGTTGCGGCCGCTGGCGCCGCTTTCGGCGCGTTCCTGCACGAAGCCGCGGAACGGCGCCACGCCGGTGCCGGGGCCGATCATCAGGATGTCGCGGCTGCCGTCGGCCGGCACGCGGAAGCGTTCGTTGGGTTCGATGTACACCGGCGCGCTGTCGCCTTCGGCCAGGGCCGCCAGATAGCCGCTGGCGGCGCCGCCGTGGGCATGGCCGTGGGCGTCGTAGGCCAGCACGTCGACGGTGAGGTGGGCTTCGTCGCCGACCCGCTTGCGGCTGGAGGCGATCGAGTACAGGCGCGGGACCATCGGCCGCAGCGCCTGCAGCAGCGCGGCGTGGTCCCAATCCGCCGGCCAGCGGCGCAGCACGTCGATCACTTGGTGATCGGCGAGCAGCGCCGCCAGGCCGGCGGTCTGGGTGGGGTCGAGCAACTCGGCCAGCGCGCTCGCGCCGGCGCGTTCGGCGACCGCACTGAGCAACGGGCGCGAGGCCCGGGTCAGTTCGCGGTGGCCGCTGAGCCACTCGTGCAGGGACAGTGTCTGCCCATCGGCGGTGAGTTCGGCGTGACCGTCCAGTCGGGTCGCGGTCAGGATCGCCTCGACCAGCGCAGGCGGATTGCGATGGCGTACGCCCAGGGCGTCGCCGGGTTCGTAGTGCAGACCGCTGCCGGCCAGCGACAGTTCGAGGTGGCGCACGTCCTTGTCGGCCTGGCCGTGCGCGGCGTAGCGCGGTCCTTTGAAATCGCGGCCGCTGATCGCCTGGTTGGCCAGCACCTCGGCGGCGAACGGCTGTGTGCGGCTCCACGCTGACGCAGCGGTGCCACGCAGCGGCGTCACCGTGGCCGACGGCGTCGCGGGCGTGCGGCCCAGAATGTCGCGTGCCTGCGCCAGTGCCTGCGCGCGCCACGGCGCCGCCACCGTCTCTATCTCCAGGTCGGCCTCGCCGAGCGGCAGCAGCCGCTGCGCGCCCAGTTCGGCCAGGCGCGCATCCAGGCGCCGGGCGATGCCGCAGAAGTCGGCGTAGCTGGAGTCGCCCAGGCCGAGCACGGCGTACTGCAGCTGCGGCAGCTTGGGTGCGCGCCGGCCCTGCAGGAACTCGACGAAGCCGATCGCATCGTCCGGCGGGTCGCCCTCGCCCTGGGTGCTGATGACCACGTACAGCAGGCGCTCGTTGCTCAGCTCGCGGGTGGGATAGACGTCGGCGCGCAGCAGGCGCACCGCCAGCCCGGCTGCCTCGGCCTCGGCCGCCACCTGTTCGGCGGCGCGGCGTGCGTTGCCGGTCTGGCTGCCGTAGACAATGCTCAGCTGCGGCGTGGGCGAGGGCGCCGCGGCGGCACCGGCGACCACGGCCAGGGCCGGCGTCGCCGGACCCTGCGCCTGGGCCAGGCCGGCGGCGTAGCCGGACAGCCACCACAGCCCGGCCGCGTCCAGGCCTTCCACGGTCCGCGCCAGCAGTGCCTTGCGCTCCTCGGGCAAGGGGCTGGGCGGCAACGCGGGCGAGGCGGCGGTCATGGCCGGTCCGGGTGTTGGGAAGGGATGACCGATGTTAGGGAAGCGTTGCGCGGTGCAGAAAGGAACAGGGGTTATCGGCTCATGCCCGGGGCTTATTTCTGCGAGGTGCCTGGCGCGACGCACACTGCCGCCCCGACCGCCACGACCGCTGCTACGCTTCGGTCCGGTCTCCACTGCCTGCCGCCGCCGTTTCGATGAGTGCGTCCGCCCTGTCCCATCTCGACCGTCTCGAGGCCGAGAGCATCCACATCCTGCGCGAGGTCGCCGCGGAGTTCCGCAACCCGGTACTGCTGTATTCGGTGGGCAAGGACAGCTCGGTGCTGCTGCATCTGCTGCTCAAGGCATTCGCGCCGGCGCAGCCGCCGATTCCGCTGCTGCACGTGGACACGCGCTGGAAGTTCCGCGAGATGATCGCCTTCCGCGACCGCCGCGCCGCCGAGACCGGGGTGGAGCTGCGCGTGCACATCAATCCCGATGGCGTCGCCCAGGACGTCGGCCCGTTCAGCCACGGCCCCAGCGTGCACACCGACGTGATGAAGACCCAGGCGCTGAAGCAGGCCCTGGACCTGTGGAAGTTCGATGCCGCCATCGGCGGCGCGCGCCGCGACGAGGAGAAGGCGCGGGCCAAGGAGCGGGTGTTTTCGTTCCGCAACGCGCACCACCGCTGGGATCCCAAGCAGCAGCGCCCGGAGCTGTGGAACCTGTACAACCCGCGCATCCATCCCGGCGAGAGCGTGCGCGTGTTCCCGCTGTCCAACTGGACCGAGCTGGACATCTGGCTGTACATCTACCGCGAAGCGATTCCGGTGGTGCCGCTGTACTTCGCCGCCGAGCGCCCGGTGGTGGAACGCGACGGCGCGCTGATCATGGTCGACGACGCACGCCTGCCGCTGCGGCCCGGCGAAACCCCGCACCTGCGCCGCGTGCGCTTCCGCACCCTCGGCTGCTACCCACTGACCGGCGCGATCGAGTCGCAGGCCGACACCCTGGAGACGATCATCGCCGAGATGCTGCAGGCCACCACCTCCGAACGCCAGGGCCGGATCATCGACCAGGACCCGGGTGCCTCGATGGAGCAGAAGAAGGTGGAGGGCTATTTCTGATGAGCCGGGATTCGGGATTGGGAATTGGGCATTCGCAAGAGCGGATGTCGGCGGCGGATGCGGTGTCGGGAGGGAGCGCTGTGACGAATCCCCAATCCCCAATCCCCAATCCCGTAGGCGGCGACGCCGTCGCCGCCTACCTGCAGCAACACGAACACAAGCCGCTGCTGCGCTTCATCACCTGCGGCAGCGTCGACGACGGCAAGAGCACCTTGATCGGGCGCTTGCTGTACGACAGCAAGCGGCTGTTCGACGATCAGTTGGCTGCGCTTGGCGCGGACAGCAAGCGTCACGGCACCCGTGGTGGGGCCATCGACTATGCGCTGTTGCTGGATGGCCTGGCCGCCGAGCGCGAGCAGGGCATCACCATCGACGTGGCCTACCGCTACTTCGATACCGACCGGCGCAAGTTCATCGTTGCCGACTGCCCCGGGCATGCGCAGTACACCCGCAACATGGCCACCGGCGCCTCCACCGCCGACGTGGCGGTGGTGCTGGTCGATGCCGCCAAGGGCGTGCTGACCCAGACCCGCCGGCACAGCTACATCGTCGCGCTGCTGGGCATCCGTCACGTGGTGCTGGCGGTCAACAAGATGGACCTGGTCGACTTCGCGCAGGACACGTTCGACGCGATCGCCGCCGAGTACCGTGCGCTCGCCACGCAGTTGGGCATTGCCGACGTGCAGTGCATCCCGCTGTCGGCGCTGGAGGGCGACAACCTGTCGCAGCGCTCGGTGCGCACGCCCTGGTACGCCGGCCCGGCGCTGCTCGAACACCTGGAAAGCGTGCAGCTGGGCGCGCGCAGCGGCGACAGCGGCCTGCGCCTGCCGGTGCAGTGGGTCAACCGCCCGCACGCGCAGTTCCGCGGCTTCGCCGGCACCGTGGCGTCCGGCGCGGTGCAGCCCGGCGATGCGGTGGTGGTGCTGCCGTCGGCGCGGCGCGCGCAGGTCGCGCAGGTGCTGGTCGGTGCCGAACCGGTACCGAGCGCGGTGGCCGGGCAGGCGGTGACGCTGACCCTGACCGAGGAGATCGATGTCAGCCGTGGCGATGTGATCGCCGCCGCCGACGATCCGCCGGAGGTGGCCGACCAGTTCGCCGCGCACGTGCTGTGGATGGACGATGCCGCACTGCTGCCCGGTCGCCCGTACTGGCTGAAGATCGGTGCGCGCACCGTGGCCGCCAGCGTCACCGAGATCAAGCACCGCATCGACGTCAACACGCAGGAGCGGCTGGCCGCCAAGCGACTGGAACTCAACGAGGTCGGCTACTGCAACCTGGCGCTGGACCAGCCGATCGCCTTCGCTCCGTATGCGCAGGATCGCACGCTCGGCGGCTTCATCCTGATCGACCGCCACAGCAACGCCACCGTCGCCGCCGGCACCCTGGATTTCGCGCTGCGCCGTGCCGGCAACGTGCACTGGCAGCACCTGGACGTGGACAAGGCCGCGCGTGCGCGGATCAAGGGGCAGACGCCGAAGGTGCTGTGGTTCACCGGCCTGTCCGGCGCCGGCAAGTCGACCATCGCCAACCTGGTCGACAAGCGTCTGCACGCGCTGGGCTACCACACCTTCATTCTCGACGGCGACAATGTGCGCCATGGCCTCAACCGCGACCTGGGCTTCACCGCCGAGGACCGCGTCGAAAACATCCGCCGCGTCGCCGAAGTGGCCAGGCTGATGACCGATGCCGGATTGATCGTGCTGGTCAGCTTCATCTCGCCGTTCCGCGCCGAGCGGCAACTGGCGCGCGAGCGCTTCGGCGAAGGCGAATTCCTCGAGGTGTTCGTCGACGTGCCGCTGCCGGTGGCCGAGGCGCGCGACGTCAAGGGCCTGTACGCCAAGGCGCGCGCCGGCCTGATCCCCAACTTCACCGGCATCGATTCGCCGTACGAAGCGCCGGAGCGCCCGGAACTGCACCTGCACGCCGATGGCGACAACGTGGAAGCGCTGGCCGCGCAGGTGTTGGCGGCGCTGGGGCTGCAGGATTGAGGCGGGATCCTGACGTTGCGGCTGGCGTGGCCGGTGTGGATCGTCTCGCCGCGCCACGCCACAGCACACCTGTCGTCGGAGCGGCTTCAGCCGCGACCCGGCCTTCCCGGTGATGCCCGGTCGCGGCTGAAGCCGCTCCTACGAGAACCTTTCCCGCCGCGCGAGGGTCTGCTGGCGTCATCACGTGACAGCCGCCGCCGCGCATGCTTAAGTCGTCGCCCTCCTCATCGGCGAAGGCCCCGTCCATGCCAGCTCTGTCCCGTCGCGTGCTGTTCTCCGTTCTCGCGCTGTGCTGCGGCGCGGCCTGCGCGCAGGCGCCCGATGCGGTGCCGACCGGGCGCCTGCCGGCCTGGGCGGTCCCCGAGCACTATGCGCTGGATCTGAAGATCGATCCGGAACGCACCGATTTCGACGGCACCGCCACCATCCGCGTGCGCCTGGAGCGCGCGTCCGATCATCTGTGGCTACACGGCAAGGAATTGCGCGTGAGCAAGGCCACGCTGCGCACCGCCGATGGCGCCTCGTTCCCGGTGCGCTACACGCAGGCCGACGCGCAGGCGGGCGTGGCCCGCATCGCCTTCGGACGCACGCTGCAGCCGCAGGAACTGACCCTCACCTTCGTCTACCGCGCGCCGTTCAACCAGCAGCTGCAGGGCCTGTACCAGGTCAAGGCGCAGGGGCATGCCTACGCCTTGACCCAGATGGAGCCGATCAGCGCACGCTATGCCTTTCCCGGCTTCGACGAGCCGGCACTGAAGACGCCGTTCGCACTGCGCCTGACCGTGCCCGAGGGCGAGCAGGCGCTGGCGAACACCCGCGCCACGTCCACCGAGCCGGCCGGCAAGGGCTGGAAGACCGTGCGCTTCGCCGAGACCGTGCCGCTGCCGACCTATCTGGTGGCCTATGCGGTCGGGCCGTGGGACGTGGTCGACGGGCCGGCGTTGCCGGCCACGCCGCAGCGTCCGCAGTCCGTCCCGCTGCGCGGCGTGGCCGCGCATGGACAGGGGCCGCGCATCCGGCGCGCGCTGCAGCAGACGCCGGAGATCATCGCCGCGCTGGAGGACTACTACGACTTCGGCTATCCGTTCGACAAGCTGGACCTGGTGGCCGCACCGGACTTCTCCGCCGGTGCGATGGAAAACCCCGGCTTTGTGACGTTCCGCGACTGGCTGCTGTTGCTGGACGACGATTCGCCGCGGCACAACGTCGAGGGCTCGTTCAACGTCACCGCGCACGAGCTGGCGCACCAGTGGACCGGCGACACGGTGACCATGGCCTGGTGGGACGACCTGTGGCTCAACGAGGCCTTCGCCACCTGGATGCAGCAGAAGATCACCATGCGCCTGCGGCCGCAGTACCGCGCCGACCTGGACCGCATCAGCGCCGCGCAGGACGCGATGAACAACGACAGCCTGGTCAGCGCACGCAAGATCCGCCAGCCGATCACCGGCAACGGCGACATCGAGACCGCCTTCGACAGCATCACTTACCGCAAGGGCGCCGCGGTGCTGGGCATGTTCGAACAGTTCGTCGGCGAGGACACCTTCCGCAGCGGCATGCGCGCCTATATCCGCGCGCACCGCTTCGGTAACGCCACCGCCGACGACCTGGTCGACGCCATCGCCGCCGCGGCCGGCAAGGACGCCGACTTCAAGGCGGCGTTCCGCAGTTTCCTGGATCAGCCGGGCGTGCCCTCGCTGCAGGTGCGCTTGCAGCCGGAGGCGGGCGGTGCGGTGCTGCAGTTGCACCAGCAGCGCTTCCTGCCGCTGGGCTCGCGCGGCAGCGCCGCGCAGACCTGGGGCGTGCCGGTGTGCGTCAAGTACGGCACGCGCCAGGGCGTGCGCCGCGCCTGTCAGATGCTGTCCGCCAGCGACGGCCGCCTCGCGCTCGCCGGCGCCGACGCCGACAGCTGGGTGATGCCCAACGCCGGCGGCACCGGCTACTACCGCTTCGCCCTGCCCAAGCCGCAACTGGCGGCGCTCGGCCGCCACCTCGATGCGCTCGACGACGCCGAGAAGCTGGCCTATGCCGATGCCATCGACAGTGCGTTCCGCACCGGAGAGGCCGACACCGCCGATGTGATCGCGGCGATGCAGCAGTTGGCGCCGGCCAAGGCCACGGCGGTGGCGACCGCGCTGAACGACCGCATCGGCTGGATCTGGCGGGTCCTGGCCCGCGACGACGCACAGCGCGCCATGCTGCGTCAGGCCACCGAGGCCGCATTCGGCGCACGCCTGCAGGCGCTGGGGTATCAGCGCCGCGCCGGCGACAGCGACGACGATGTTGCGTTGCGCTCCGAGCTGGCCGAGCTGCTCGGGGTGACCATGGGGGTGCCGGCGGTGCGGCAGGCGCTGCTGGCCCAGGGCGATGCGGTGCTGGCGGGCAAGGGCGGCGCATTGGACTTCGCTGCCGCCAATCCGGATCTGCTCGATGCCGCGCTGACCGTGGCGGTGCAGGAGCGCGGCGCGCCGGCGGTGGACGCGTTGATCGCCGCCCTGCGCGGTCACGGCGAACCGGCCCAGCGCAACGCGATGATCGCCGCGCTCGGCGCCGTGCGCGATCCGCAGCAGTTGCAGAAGGTGCGCGATTTCGCCCTGACCGATGCGATCAAGGTCGGCGAGATGACCCGCCTGCTGATGGGCGCGCATGCCGAGCCGGCCACGCATGCGTCGATGTGGCCCTGGTACACCGCGCACTTCGATCGCATCGTGGCGCGCTCCGGCTCCTTCGACGGCGGCCGCTTGCCGGCGTTGGCTGCCGCCGGCGGCTGCGACGCTGCCGAAGCGGACCGGCTGGAGGCGTTCTTCACCCCGCGCCTGAAGGCGCTCAGCGGTGCCGACCGCGGCCTGGCGCAGACCGCCGAAAGCATTCGCCTGTGCAGTGCGCTGCGCGAGCGGCAACACATCGCCGTCGCGCCGCGCAGAGGGTGACGAACGGGCGCGGCGCAGGCCGCGCCACCCGTGCGCTGCGTCTCACCGCGCAGCGCATGCCGGGGCCGGCAAGGGTCGTCGGTCATGGTCGCCGCGTGTCAACGCTCGTCACGCCGGGCCGTTAGACTGCGTCGAACTCCACGCGTCCGGGATCTCCATGCCGCACCGACCACGCGCCGGCGTCCGCCTGGTGTGCCTCCTGTTGTCGTCGCTCGCGCTTGCCGGCTGCGGCGAGCCGTCGGCGCCGACGAGCGCCGGCACTGCGGTTCCGGTGACGCTGCAGACGGTGCAGCCCCGTGAGTGGAACGACAGCCTGTCCTCGTTGGGCACGGTCAAGGCCCGCGAGTCGGTGACATTGACCGCCAAGGTCAGCGAGATCGTGGAGCGCGTGCATTTCGAGAGCGGCCAGGAAGTGGCGGCCGGCGCGCCGCTGGTCACGCTGCGCGGGCAGGGCCAGCAGGCGGCGCTGCGCGAGGCCGAGGCCACCTACACCGAGGCCGAGCAACTGTACCGGCGGCAGAGCGAGCTGGTCGGGCGGCAATTGGTCTCGCGCGCGCAACTCGATACGCAACGCGCGCTGCGCGACGCCGCACAGGCGCGGGTGCTGCAGATGCGCGCGGAGATCGGCGACCGCAGCGTGCGCGCGCCGTTCGCCGGTGTGCTCGGCCTGCGCCAGGTCAGCCCCGGCGCGTTGCTGACGCCGGACGCCACCATCGCCACGCTCGACGACGTGGCCCAGGTCTACGTGGATTTCCAGGTGCCGGAGGCGGCGCTGTCGACGGTGAAGGCGGGCGATACCGTCGGCGGCCGCAGCGTGGCCTATCCGGGGCGCGCCTTCGAAGGCAAGGTCGCCACGGTGGATGCGCGCGTGGACAGCGCCACCCGTGCGGTCACCGTGCGCGCCGCGTTCGACAATGCCGACCGCGCGCTGCGCCCGGGCATGCTGATGGACGTGCGCCTGTACCGGCCCGCCCGGCAGGCGCTGGTGATCCCGGAGATCGCGGTGGTGCAGGTGGGACGCGACGCCTTCGTCTATCGGGTCGGCGCCGACGCCACCGTGGCCCGCGCCGATGTGCGCACCGGCGCGCGCCGCGACGGCCTGGTTGAGATCGTCGACGGCCTGCAACCCGGCCAGCGCATCGTGGTCGAGGGCACCGGCAAGCTGCGTCCGGGCGTGGCGGTGGTCGATGCCGCCGCCAGCGCTCACGGCGGCGCGCGCAGCGGCAGCGCCGCGGCGGATCTGGCGCGATGAAGCTGTCCGACGTCTCCATTACCCGGCCGGTGTTCGCCGCGGTGATGAGCCTGTTGCTGGTGGTGCTGGGGGTGATGGCGTACAGCCGGCTGACCCTGCGCGAGCTGCCGGCGATCGATCCGCCGATCGTCTCGGTGGAGGTGCGTTACCCCGGCGCCTCGGCGGCGGTGGTGGAAAGCCGCATCACCCAGGTGCTGGAGGACGCGCTGGCCGGCATCGAAGGCATCGAGACGATCCAGGCGCGCAGCTCCAATGGCGTGGCCGACATCAGCATCGAGTTCCGCGCCACCCGCGACATCGAGGCCGCTGCCAACGACGTGCGCGACGCGGTCAGCCGCGTGCTCGACCGCCTGCCCGACGAGGCCGACGCGCCGGAGATCGCCAAGGTCGAGGCCGATGCCGATGCCATCCTGTGGCTCAACATGAGCTCCAGCACGATGGACGCGCTGCAGTTGTCCGACTACGCCGAACGCTACGTGGTGGACCGGCTCTCCAGCATCGACGGCGTCGCCCAGGTGCGCCTGGGCGGGCGCCAGCGCTATGCGATGCGGATCTGGCTGGACCGCGACCAGTTGGCCGCGCGCGCGCTCACCGTGACCGACGTTGAGAACGCGCTGGCCCGCGAGAACGTGGAACTGCCGGCCGGCCGCCTGGAATCGGCCGATCGCGACTTCACCCTGCGCGTGGAGCGCGGCTACCGCACGCCGGCGGACTTCGCCGCGATCCCGCTGGGCAAGGGCCGCGACGGCTACGTGGTGCGGCTGGGCGACGTGGCCAAGGTGGAACTGGCCTCGGCCGAGCGCCGCGCCTACTTCCGCAGCAACGGCGTGCCCAACGTCGGCCTGGGCATCGTCAAGACCTCCACCGCCAACAGCCTGGACGTGGCCCGCGCCGCGCGCGCGGCGGCGCAGCAGATCCAGCAGACCCTGCCCAAGGGCACGCAGATCTTCGTCGCCTTCGATTCCACGGTGTTCATCGATGCCTCGGTGGAACGCGTCTACCACACTCTGATCGAGGCGGTGGTGCTGGTGCTGGTGGTGATCTGGCTGTTCCTTGGCAGCGTGCGCGCGGCACTGATTCCGGCGGTGACGGTGCCGGTGTGCCTGGTCGCTGCGTTCATCGCGCTGTATGCGTTCGGCTTCTCGATCAATCTGCTGACCCTGCTCGCGCTGGTGCTGTGCATCGGCCTGGTGGTGGACGATGCGATCGTGGTGGTGGAGAACATCCAGCGCCGCGTCGACCTTGGCGAACCGGCGCTGGTGGCGGCGCGGCGCGGCACCGCGCAGGTCGCCTTCGCGGTGATCGCCACCACCGCAGTGCTGGTGGCGGTGTTCCTGCCGGTCGGCTTCCTCGAAGGCAACACCGGGCGCCTGTTCCGCGAACTGGCGGTGGCGCTGGCCGCGGCGGTGGCGATCTCCGCCTTCGTCGCGCTGACCCTGACCCCGATGATGTCGTCCAAGCTGCTCAAGGCGCATGCCAGCGAACGGCCCAACCGCGTGCATGGCTGGGTCGAGGCACGGCTGCAGGGGCTGAGCGGGCGCTATCGGCGCGTGCTCGAACGCCACGTCGGCCGCGCCTGGCTGTTCGGCGCGCTGATGCTGGCGGCGCTGGCGGCCAGTGCGCTGCTGGCGCGGATGATTCCCTCGGAACTGGCGCCGGCCGAGGATCGCGGCTCGTTCCAGGTGATGATCGACGCGCCGGAAGGCGCCGGCTTCGACTACACCGTGGGGCAGATGCATCAGGTCGAGGCCATCCTCGACCGCCACCGCGGCGACGGCCAGCCGATCGCGCGCGCCAACCCGCGCGTGCCCGGCAGCTTCGGCGCCAGCGAGGAGATGCACACCGGCCGGGTCAGCGTGTTCCTGCGCGACTGGAGCGAGCGCGACGTGGCCACTGCCGACGTTGCCGCCACGCTGCAGGAGGAACTGCGCGCCTTGCCCGGCGTGCGCGCGCGCACCCAGGTCGGCGGCGGGCTGGTCAACAGTCGCGGGCAGCCGTTCCAGATCGTGCTCGGTGGCCCCGACTACGCCGAGATCGCGCAATGGCGCGACCGCCTGCTCGCGCGCATCGCCGACAACCCGGGCCTGGTCGGCGCCGACTCGGACTACAAGGAAACCCGGCCGCAGATGCGCGTGGAGATCGACCGCCAGCGCGCGGCCGACCTCGGCGTGCCGGTGACCGAGATCGGCCGCGCGCTGGAGACGCTGATGGGCTCGCGCCAGGTCACCACCTTCGTCGACAACGGCGAGGAATACGACGTGATGTTGCAGGCCAGCCGCGACGGCCGCGCCAACCCGGCGGACCTGGCGGCAATCCGCGTGCGTGCCGACAGCGGCCAACTGATCCCCCTGTCCAACTTGGTGACCCTGCGCGAAGTGGCCGAGCCGGGCAACCTGCACCGCTTCAACCGCCTGCGCGCCATCACCATCAACGCCGGCCTGGCCCCGGGCTATCCACTCGGTGAGGCGATCGCCTGGGCGCAGCAGGTGGCGCGCGAGGAACTGCCCGACTACGCGCAGCTCGACTGGAAGGGCGAATCGCGCGAGTACCAGCAGGCCGGTGGCGCAGTGCTGCTGACCTTCGCCCTGGCATTGCTGATCGTGTACCTGGTGCTGGCGGCGCAGTTCGAGAGTTTCATCCACCCGCTGGTGATCATGCTGACCGTGCCCCTGGGCGTGCTCGGCGCGCTGATCGGCCTGGCGATCAGCGGCGGCACGCTCAACCTGTTCAGCCAGATCGGCATCGTCATGCTGGTGGGGCTGGCGGCCAAGAACGGCATCCTGATCGTCGAGTTCGCCAACCAGTTGCGCGACGCCGGGCGCGGCGTGCGCGAGGCCATCGTCGAAGCCTCCGCGGTGCGGCTGCGGCCGATCCTGATGACCTCGCTGGCCACCGTGGTCGGCGCGATCCCGCTGGTGGTCGCCGGTGGCCCGGGGTCGGCCAGCCGCGCCACCATCGGCATCGTGGTGATCTTCGGCGTGTCGGTGTCCACGCTGCTGTCGCTGTTCGTGGTGCCGGCGTTCTACGCGCTGCTGGCGCCGTACACGCGCTCGCCGGACGCAGTGCAGCAGCGCCTGCAGGAACTGGAAGCGCGGACGCCTTCGGTCGGCGGCCACGCCTGAGCGGGATCGCCCAGGCGCGTGCGCGCAGCGCGCGTGCTCAGGCCGGATCGGTGCGCGACGACGCCAGCGGCTGCGGCGCGCAGCGCGGCTGCTGCAACAGGTGCACGAACTGCGCGGCGATCACCGCGCCGCCGAAATGGCGCTGCACGAAGTCGCGCCCGGCCTGGCCCATGCGCTGGCGGCGTTCGCCATCGCACAGGCGCAGGATCGCATCGCGCCAGCTATCCACGTCGCCGGGCGTGAGCAGTTCGCCGCTGACCCCGGGGTCCAGCGTCTCGGCGGTGCCGCCGACGTGGCTGGCCAGCACCGGCACGCCGCTGGCCTGCGCCTCCACCGAGACCCGGCCGAAGGTTTCCGGCGCCAGCGACGGGAACGCCAGCATCGACATCGCGTTGTAGTACGGCGTGGTGTCGTTGACCCAGCCGACGAAGCGGTGGCGTTCGCCATGCGGCTGCGTCGCAGCCTGCGCCTGCAACTGCGCCGCGTCCGGGCCATCGCCCAGCCACAGGCAGTGCAGCCGCGGCTCCTGCGCCATCGCCGCCGAGGCCGCCTCCAGCAGCGGGAAAATGCCCTTGCCGGCATGCATGCGCCCGCTGTAGCCGAGCACGATCGCATCCTCGGGCAAGCCCTGCGCGGCGCGGATGGCGCGGCCGCGTTCGGGATCCGGGCGCAGCCGCTCCATCGTCACCGGGTTGTACAGCACCTGCACCAGCGCTTCCGGGACGCCGCGCTCCAGGTAGGCCTGGCGCGCGTAGTGCGACACCGCGAAGAAGCGCGCCGCCAGCCGCGGGATGGCATAGCCGGACAGCGCGCTCATCGCCGGGGTGCGGTGGCGGAACAGCGTGACGGGGATGCCCAGCGCCCGCCCGGCCAGCAGCAGCGGCCAGTACTCCTTGCCGAAGTTGCCGACCAGCCAGTCCGGCCGGCTGCGTCGCGCCACCCGCAGCAGCGGCCCGTAGCCATCCGGATCCAGCACGTTGTGGAAGTGCCCGACGTGCACGGTGATGCCGCTGCGGCGCAGCTCGTCGGCGATCAGGCCGCCCTCGCAGGCGATCACCTCGACCTGGTGGCCGACGCCGGCCAGGGCCTGCGCCAGCGCCACGAAATGGGTGGCCGCGCCGGTGTTTTCGGGATTGGTGCCGACGAACAGGAATTTCATCCCCGCCGGTCCTCGTACGCGGTGAAGGCGCGCAGCGCGAATTGCGGCAGCAGGTGGTGGCGCGCGACCTGGATGCGCGGGTAGCGCATCGGGTCCGAGCCGGCCGGCGCACGGCCACGGCGGGTGCTGGTGGCGGCGGTGTAGCCGGCCTCGCGCACCACGTCGGCGACGCGGTCGTCGACATCGCCGTAGGGGTAGCAGAACTGCGGCACCGCCTCGCCGAGCAGGTCCTCCAGCTCGCGCTTGCAGCCGCCGATCTCCTCGCGCAGCGCCGCATCGCTGCACCGGGTCAGGTGCGGGTGCGAACGGGTGTGCGCGCCGATCTCCATGCCGCCGGCGCGCCACTGGCGCAACTCGGCGAGGTTCATCAGCGGCTTCTCGATGCCCAGCTTCTGCGCATCCCACACGTTGTGGCGGCCGATGCAGCCGCTGACCATGTACACCGTGGCGGTGAAGCCCAGCCGCTGCAGCACCGGCAGCGCCGCATGCAGGTTGTCCAGATAGCCGTCGTCCAGGGTGACCACCGCGACCTTGCCCTGGCGCTCGCCGCGCAGGTACGGCATGGCGTCGGACATGGACACGCCGCGGTAGCCCAGCCGCTGCAGCAGGCGCATCTGCCGGGCGAAGCGGCCCGGGCTCACGTACAGGCTGCGGTACACCTGCAGGTGACGCGGCGCTTCGGCCACGTTGTGGTACATGAAGATCGGAATGCGGGCCGTGGCGGCGGTGTCGGAGGGCATCGGGGAACGGCTCTTGGACAGAAGGGCGAGGTGCGGCGCGGGAGTCTAGCGGCGCTGGCTTTCGCTGGTCTGTCAGGAAAAACCCTCAGCCGTAGACGATCGCGCGCCACAGCCGGCGGCTATGCTGGGCGCCCGCAGCACAGGAGCCGCCGATGTCCGAGACCGCCGCCGACGCCCCCTGGCGCGATCTGCAACTGCATCTGGATGGCATCGTGCTGCGGCGTTGGTGTGCCGGCGACCTGGACGCGCTGGTGCGCCACGCCGACGATGCCCAGGTGGCGCGCGGGCTGAGCCGGCGTTTTCCGCACCCCTACACGCGTGCCGACGGCGAGGCCTTCCTGGGCGGACAGGTGATCGACCTGAACGACCCGGTGCTGGCGATCGAGATCGGTGGCGAGGCCTGCGGCGGGATCGGCCTGCATGCCGCGGCGCAGCCGGCGCCGGACCGGGCCGAGCTCGGCTACTGGCTCGGCAGTGCGTATTGGGGCCAGGGGCGGATGACCCGCATCGTCGCCGCCTACCTGGACTGGGCGGTGCCGGCATTGCGACTGCAGCGGATCGAGGCGCTGGTGCTGCCGGACAATCGCGGCTCGGCGCGGGTGCTGCAGAAGAACGGCTTCGCCGAGATCGGCGTGCGCCCCGAGGTGTCGGTACGCGACGGGAAACGACGCGATTTGCGGCTGTTTGCCCGGACCTGGCCGGCAGCCTGATCCGCGCGTCGCTCGTTCGGAGCGACGCGCAGGAGGCACGGCCTCAGTAGGAAATGGTCGCCGAGGCGGCGGTGGTGTCCACGGCGTAGTTGCACTGCACATCCAAGCCGGAGCTGTCGATGTACGATACCCACGCCGGTGACGTCACCCGTTGCATGCGGTAGTCGTACACGCCGATCGCGTTGAAGGTGATGCGTCGGTCGGGTGGATACTGGTCGCAACTGTCCACCGCGTACACTTCCAGCGCGCCGCCCACCACCAGGTGGGTACGAGAGTTGATGTCGTAGGTGGTGCTGAGCCGCACGCTCTGGCCGCTGGTGACGTTGCGCGTGTCGACGTTCCAGTTCGAGCAGGGCTTGCCGTTGTTGCAGGTGGCATAGGTGTCGCCCACGATCCGGTCGCCGGCCTTGGCCGGGATGAACTCGCTGTACCACACCATGCCGTCCTGGCAGCAGTTCCAACTGCTCAGGTCCCAGGTGTTGCTGTCGCCGCGATAGCCCAGCACCGGTTGCAGGATGGTCGGATCGTCGCTCTGCATCCCGGGGAAGAAGTACACCGTCTGCTGCGCCACGTTGGTCGGGTTCTGCGGCACCGTCCAACTGGCGACGATGCGGCCCATCTTGTTGCCGGTCACGTCGATGGCCGCCTGCACCCAGTCGTGGGTGATCGGCGGTGGCACCGCGCGACGCGCGCTGGAGCCCACCAGCGCGGCGCTGCCGCGGACCTGCCGGCCATCCGGGCCGCGCCCGTCGGGCTTTACCCGGATGCCGTTGGGCGTGAAGTTGTCCTGGGTGCAGGCCTGCGCCTGTTCGCGCACGCCGTCGGTGCGCTGCAGGCCGCCGTCGCCGAGGATGCGTTCGTTGCGATGGACCTGGCGCACGCAGGCGGGCGCGAAGTAGCCGAAAGGCGTCTGGATGTAGTCGTCGGGGACGTTGCTGGGTTTGTGCACGGCGCGCAGGGCGCCGACCCGGGTCAGGCGCGCATCGGGAGCGGCGGTTTGCGCCACTGCGCTGGCGCTGAGGCCGAAGAGTGTCAGCGTCAGCAACAATGCGGCGCAGGCGCGGTAGCGTGCGGTCCGGGAAGGGCGGAAGTCGGAATGCATGGGAGTCGCCTTGTCATGAGAATGCGGAATGCGTTCTCGGGAGGCTGTGCGGCGCGACGGCGCGGCGCGTAGCGGCGCCGTCGGTCGTGGCTTGCCTCCCGTCTGCGAAGCGCGTGGTGCGGGGCGTGCCTGCTCTCGATAAATGCCTGCGTGGTGGCCGTGGGAGTGGCGACCATGGACCCAACGCGCATCGCGCGCTTGTCGGATTTCCTCATGCATTGTCGGGAATCCCGCATGGTGTGGGGCGAGGGTGAACTGTTTCTCGGTCGTCGCCGCGATCCGGTTTGCGCTTCGTGTGGCGTGACGTAGACAAGTGCCGGCGCCGCGATGACCACACTGGGGCAGCCGGCGCCACGCGGATGAGCGAAAATGCCCGAAGCGCGCCGTTCCCGGCGCGTGGTCCACGCGCTTCCAGGAGAGTCCCCATGCGTCATGCCCTTCGTTCCCGCTGCGCCGCTCCGGCGTGGCGCGCCTGCGCCACGGGCGTGCGCCCATGACCTCGCCCTGGGGCAACCGCCCGCGCGGTGGCAATCCCCCCTCTCCCCCCGGGAGAGGGGCCGGGGGTGAGGGTGCGGCGGCCGCGACCAACCGCAACGAACTGCGCCTGTACGGCCTCAACTCCGTGCGTGCGGTGTACGCGCGGCGTCCGGAGGCGATCCGCAAGCTGTACCTGAGCGAGGCGCGGATCCCGGCGCTGCAGCCGCTGCTGAAGTGGTGCGTGGCCAACCGGGTCGGCTACCGGGTGGTGGACGAGGCCGACCTGCACAAGCTCGCCGCCAGCAGCCACCACGAGGGCGTGGTCGCCGACGTGCTGCGCGTCGCGCCGCTGGCCTTGGCCGACTGGCTGCAGACGCTGGCGCCGGGACCGGTGGTGGCGCTGTGGCTGGATGGCGTGGGCAATCCGCACAACTTCGGCGCGATCCTGCGTTCGGCGGCGCATTTCGGCGCGGGCGCGATCCTGTTGCCGGAGCAAGCCGCGCTGGCGCTGTCCGGTGCCGCCGCGCGCGTGGCCGAGGGCGGTGCCGAGGCGGTGCCGCTGGTGCGGCTGCCGCCGGCGATGCAGGCGCAGGCGCAGTTGCGCGGCGCGGGCTTCGCCTTGGCGGCGACGCTGGTGGCCGGCGGCGACGATCTGTTCGCAACGGCCTTGCCGCAACGCCTGGTCTACGTGATGGGCGCCGAGAGCGACGGCATGGATCGCGACTTCGCGCAGGCCTGCGATCTGCGCCTGTCGATCCCGGGCAGCGGCGCGGTGGAAAGCCTCAATGTCGCCGCCGCCACCGCGGTGTTGCTGGGGACCTGGCGCAGCCGGCATCCGCACGGATCCGCTGCGCGCTGAGCACGGCGTCACGCGTTGAGGACGGCCGGCATTTGGCTACGAAATAGTGTGCGCACGTGCCTGTTTCGGGTTTGCGGGGCGACGGTCGGCGGCGTAGCGTGCAGGCGCGCCTCGTCGATGCGATCGCGTCCCCGCGCGATGCGCGCCAGCGAGACCGCGCAGTCCTCCCCCGAAAGGGTCGTCGTCACTCCTGCGGAGATATCGCTCATGAAGCTGCTGTTCTCCATCAAGCACCTGCTCTCGTCGAAGAAGCCGCTGAAGTCGTACGCCTGGTACATCTGGTACTGAGCGCCCCTGTGCGTTGCCGCGCGCTGTCGCGTGCGGCCGGTGCCCGGCGGAGACGCTGCGTCGGGCGCCGTTCCTCCAAGAGATTCGCGATGTCCGCCACCCTGGTCGACCGGGACGCGCGCGCCACGGTCTTCGCGCCGCGTCTGCAGGCATTGCTGCGCACGCATGTGGGACAGGAGGCCTTCCGCCTGGATGCCGACACGGTCGGCGTCGCCGGCGCCGCGCTGAGCGACCGCCTGCTCGCGGCGCGGCCCGCCACCGAGTACGAACGGCCGACCTTCAAGCCGCTGCACGGCCGCTCGATCGCGCGCAGCGAGGCCGCCAAGCTGATGCAGGCGATCGGCCGCGATGTACGCGAGGCGCTGAAACGCCCGCCGCCGCCGACGCTCGACCTGTCCGGCCCGTGGCCGCATGTCGGCCATGTCTATCTGCGCGACCTGCTGCTCGGCGGCGACCCGTGGCGGCTGCGCCTGCTGATGGACCGCACCCTGGAACTGACGCCGCGCCTGACCTGGGCCGTGATCGCCGCCGGCGCGCTCGCGCCGCTGGCGCCTGGCGCGGAGGCATCGGCGTTGGCCACGCTGCTGTCGGCGGCCGACGGCTACCGCGCGCGCCGCGATGCGATGGGCCTGTACCGGCGCACCGCCGCGCCGGTGTGCTTCACCATTTCCACCCTGGTCGCCAATGCGCTGTGGCTGGGGTCGCCGTTCGACCTGCGCGTCTCCAACCGCAACCTGCTCTACGAAACCCTGCGCCTGCTGCCGCCGTCCTGGAACATCCTGCGCAACGCCTCGCCGGAATACGGCGCGCTGGATCCGCGCATCGGCGCCGCCGACGACGTGCTGGTGCTGCCCCTGCTCAGCCATCGCGATCCGGCGCTGTGGGAGGAGCCGGAGGCGTTCCGCCCGGAGCGCTGGGACGGCGTGGATCCCGATGCCTTGCCGGGCTACCTGCCGTTCGGGCATGCGTCCGAGCGTTGCTGGGGCCGGCACATGGTCATGCCGCTGGCCGAGCGGCTACTGGACCTGCTGCGCGACCAGGGGTTGGTGGCCGACCCGCGGCAACGCCGCGCCGACGTGCCGTTGACCGGCCTGCTGGGCGTCGCCCAGGTCGACGTGGTCCGGCACGCGCGCGCCTGAGCGGCAGCGCACGCGTCGCCGTCGCGATCAGCCCGCTGCAGGCGGCGCGGTGGACGCGCGCGTGACCAGAGTGTAGTCCAGCACCTGGTGGGTGCCGCGGCTGGGCAGGCCATCGCGGCGCTGGCGGATCTCGCCGAGCAGCAGCGTCACTGCCGCCCCGCCCATCGCCGCCACCGGCTGGTGGATGGTGGTCAGCTCCGGCCAGATCGTGGTCGCCACCGGCGTGTCGTCGAAGCCGGCGATGGACAGATCGTCCGGCACGCGCAGGCGCAACCCGTGCGCGATCGCCAGCGCCGCCGCGGCCATGTCGTCGTTGCTGCACAGGATCGCGCTGGGGCGCGGCGCGACCTGCAGCAGCGCGGTGGCCGCGAGCAGGCCGGAGCGGTAGGTGAACATGCCCTCGGCCACGCGCTCCGGCGCCACCGTCAGTCCGGCCCGGGCCATGGTGTCGAAGAAACCGCGGCTGCGCAGCGCGCTGGGCGTGTGGCCGGGATCGCCGCTGACGAAGCCGATGTCGCGGTGGCCGAGGTCGAGCAGGTGCTGGGTGAGCGCGCAAGCGGCCGCGTAGTCGTCGATGCGCACCGAGCTGACCCCGGGCAACGGCGCGCCGGTGGCCACCGCCACCAGCGGGATACCGCGCGCGTCCAGTTCGGCGATGGTCTGCCGCGCATCGCACAGCGGCGGCGGCAGGATCAGCCCATCGGCGCCGGCATCGAGCAGGCGTTCGGTGGCGGCGCGCTGGCTGTCGCTGTCTTCGCTCTTCTCCACCAGCACCTGGCAGCCTTCCAGGCTGCTCCGCTCCAGCACGCCGAGCATGAACTGGTTGAGGTAGGCCGCGCTGGGATTGCTGTACAGCACGCCGATGCGCGCCAGTCCTGCAGTGCGCAGCGAGCGGCCGGCGAGGTTGGGGCGGTAGCCGAGCGCCTGGATCGACGCCTCGACGCGCTCGCGCATGGTCGCGCTCACGCGCGGGTGGCGGTTGATCACGCGCGAAGCGGTCATCGGCGACACGCCCGCATGGCGGGCCACATCCAGCAACGTCACCGCTGAGCCCGCGCGACGTTGCCGTATGCCCATCAAAGGTCCTGGCGCTGCTGCGGAAGGGAGCGCCTGCGCGCGTCCTGCGCAGGTCCGGTGCACTTTACTCCCTGGGCGGTTCCACTGTCTTGGCCTGGCTGCCGAAACCGCCATCGGCCTGCGCCGCCAGATACGCGAACACCGCATACGCGGCAACGTTCTGCGCCAGCGCCTTCGGGTCGATCTTGTCCAGGGTGTCGTCGGCGGTGTGATGCAAATCGAAGTAGTCGCTGCCGTCCTGCGCCAGCCACGCCCAGGCGCCGCCCTTGGCCGCGAGCGGACCGACATCCGGGCCGGGGCCGCCGGCATCGGGCGCATAGGCGATACCGAGCGGCGCCAGCGCTTCGGCGATCTGCCGGGTCGCCTCACGCGAGCCGGCAGCATCGCCGGAGCCGGTGTTGAACGCGTAGATGCGGCCGGCGCCGAAGTCGCTCTCGGCGGCGATCTGGTGCCGCGCCACGTCCTTGGCATGCGCCTGTGCGTAGGCCTTGCCGCCGTACAGTCCCTGCTCCTCGTTGGCGAAGGCGACCACGCGGATGCTGCGCTTGGGCGCCTGCTCGAGCTGGCCGATCAGATGCCCGGCGGCCATGCTGATGGCGACGCCGGCACCGTCGTCGACCGCGCCGGTGCCCAGGTCCCACGAATCCAGGTGCCCGCCGATCAGCACGACCTCGTTGGGCAGCGTGCGCCCGGTGATCTGCCCGATCACGTTGTAGGAGGTGGCGGTGCCGTCCCAGCCACAGTCCAGCGCCAGGCGCAGGCGTACCGGGCCGCGCGCGAGCAGGCGCGTGAGCTGGTTGGCATCGGGCACCGACAGCGCCGCCGCCGGCACCGGCGTCAGTCCCTCGTCGAAGCGGGTGATGCCGGTATGCGGCACGCGGTGCGAATCGGTGCCCGCCGAGCGCATCACGAAGCCGATAGCCCCCTTGCGGATCGCTTCCGACGGCCCCTTGCTGCGCACCGCGCCGCCATTGCCGTAGTCCTTGCCGTCGCGCGTGCGCAGCATCTGGTAATCGACGAAGGCGATCTTGCCGCGCAGCGCGTCCGCGGGCGCCGCCTGCAACGCGGCCAGGTCGGCGAAGCGCACCACCTCGGCCTCGACCGTGCCGCCGGGGCTGCCGCCCAACGCGGTGACGGTCAGCGGTTGCGCATGCGCGCCGAGCACCTGCGCGTGTTCGCTGCGTCGCTCCCACTTCGGGAACGTCACCGGCTCGGTCCACACCTTGTCGAAACCCAGTGCCTTGAATTTGGCCGTGGCCCAGGCCACCGCGCGTGCGTCGGCCTCGCTGCCGGCCAGGCGCGGGCCGATTTCAGTGGTCAGCGATTCGACCACCTTCCAGCCGGTGTCGTCGGCCAGCGCACGCTCGCGCAACGTCGCCGCATCGCGCAGCGCCGCCTCCGGAATGCGCGTGGCCTCGGCGGCGACGGCAGGGGAGGACAGGCTCAGGACGGCAGCGATGACGACGGCGAGACGGCGCATGGAAGACTCCGTGGACAGGAACAGCGAGCTTAGCAGTGCCTCGCCGTCGTGCACGGCGCGGCCTCCATGCGAAGGCCGCGCACGCCGTCGCGCTTACTCGGGGCGCGGCTCGTGCTTGAGCGAATCGCGGATCTCGCGCAGCAGCAGCACTTCTTCGCTCGGGGCCTTCGGCGCCGGCGGTTCCTTGCGCGCGATGCGGTTGATCGCCTTGACCAGCATGAAGATGGCGAAAGCGACGATCACGAACTGGATGATGGTGTTGAGGAAATCGCCGATGCCGATCACCACGGCCGGCACCGGCTTGCCGGCCGCGTCCACCGTGGCCGCCTTCAGCGTCCAGGCCCAACGCGAGAAATCCACGCCGCCCACGAGCAGTCCGATCGGCGGCATGATGATCTTCTCCACCAGCGCGGTGACGATCTTGCCGAACGCGGCGCCGAGCACCACGCCGACCGCCAGGTCCAGCACGTTGCCGCGCATGGCGAATTCCTTGAATTCGCGGATCATGCTCATCGGAACTCCTCTCTTGTCAGTGCGGGCCTGTCGCCGCGGCGCTAGCCTAGCGCAGTGACTGTGGTCGTCGGATCACGGCATGCGCACGGCGCGCGACCATGCGCGTGGCTTCAGCCGACGATGCGGCCGTGCCGTTCGGCCACGTTCTCCAGGCGCGCGCTGAAGCGGTCGCCCGGGCGCAGCGCGGCCACGCCGGCCGGCGTGCCCATGAACACCAGGTCGCCGGCGCGCAGCGCGAACAGCTTGGACAGTTCGTGCAGGATCTCCGGCACGTTCCAGATCATCTGATCCAGCAGCGATTGCTGACGCACCTCGCCGTTGACTTCCAGCGACAGGTTCAGCGCCTCCAGCGCACCGACTTCGCCAGCCGGGATCAGCTCGCTGATCGGCGCGGACGCATCGAAGCCCTTGGCGATATCCCATGGCAGGCCCTTGGCCTTGGCGGCGGCCTGCAGGTCGCGACGGGTCAGGTCCAGGCCCACGCCGTAGGCCAGGATCAGCGCGTCGGCGGCTTCCACCGGCAGCACGCCGACCGGCGCGTCCTGGCCCAGCGCCACCACCAGTTCCACCTCGTGGTGCAGGTCCTGGGTCGCGGACGGGTAGGGGATGGCCTCGTCGCCGATCACCAGCGCATCGGCCGGTTTCATGAAGAAGGTCGGCTGGCCGCGCTCGGCCTTGGAGGCCGGCGCGCTGGCGCCCATCTCGCGCGCATGGTCGGCGAAGTTGCGGCCCACACAGTAGATGCGATGCACCGGGAACAGGCCCTGGCCGCGCACGGGAACGCGCGGAGCCTCGGCAGCGGCGAACAGGTCTTTCATGGGCATGCATCCAACGAGAAGGGGATGCAGCAGTCTACCGCGATGGGTTCAACCCAAATCCAACAGGCATATGGAATCCGCTTTTGCGAATCCCCGATCCCGACTCCCCAATCCCCGCCTTACAACGGCAACGCCGGCTTGCGCACCACCCGGTACTCGCCATCGACGACATGCCGGCGCGCGGTGGCCGGGCGCTTGCCGCGCTGGCTCAGCAGCTTCATGGCGATGCCGCCCAGGATCATCGCCGCGCCCACGAACACGCTGACGAACACCAGCCCGGCCAGGATCGCCAGGCCGAGCAGGCCGACCGCCAGCTTGACCAGCGGATGGCGCGGCTTGCGCGGCGCGAAGACATGCCGGAATTGGTCGAAATTGAAGAGGCGAGCACGCATGGCAGAACTCTGTTTCAGTTTGAACCGAAGGGGCGCAGTATCGGCGCTGTTTTATGTGACGGAGTGAAAACTTCGTTAAGCGAAAAATTAACACTTTGCGTTCAACCGCTTGCATGTCCTCGTGGAGTGAAGCCGCGCACCGGCGCGGGGCTCGCGCGTCCGTGCCAGAATTGCGGCCCCATCGCTGTGCGCGCCTGTAGCCCATGACCGACTCTTCCAACGTGCTGGCGTCGCTGCACGACCTTGTCCCCGGCGAACTGGCCGAGGCCGAGGCGCTGCTCGGCGACGAGTCCGAATCGCTGCTGCTGTACCGCGAAGGCGACAGTGTGCGCGCGTGGTTGAACGTGTGCCCGCATGCCGGGCGCCGCCTGGACTGGGCGCCGGGGCAGTTCCTGAAGAGCCGCGAGGGCCATGTGGTGTGCGCCGCGCACGGCGCCGCGTTCGACCTGCAGGACGGCCTGTGCGTGTCCGGCCCGTGCCGCGGCCAGAGCCTGCACGCGGTGCCGGTGGACGTGCAGGCAGGGCAGGTGGTGCTGGTCTAGCGCGCAGGTCGCGCTTGCGATGCGGCGCGCGCTACAGCGCGTGCCACCAGCCCATCGACATCAGGTTGACCATCAGCACCACCACCAGGGTGTAGATCAGCGACAGCGGGCCGCCGACGCGCCACAGTTCGCGCGGCTGGTAGTTGGCCGGGCCGGTGATCATCGAGATCACCGGATTGGACGCGGTCATCAGGTTGTTGGACGCCGACAGCGCCACGATCAGCGCGAACGCGGTGGGATTGCCGCCGGCCGCCAGCGCCAGGTTGACCGCGATCGGCACCATCACGATGGTCGCGCCGACGTGGCTGATCACCAGCGAGAACGCGGTGGTCAGCAGGCCCAGCGCGATCTCCAGCGCCCACACCGGGATGCCCTCGGGCAAGCGCGCGATGGTGTGGCCGGCGACCCAGGCCGCCGCGCCGCTGCTGTCCATCGCCCAGCCCAGCGGGATCAGCCCGGCCATCAGGAACACGGTCTTCCAGTTGATCGAGGCATAGGCCTCGTCCATGCGCAGCACGCCGGTCAGCAGCATGCCGGCCACGCCGGTCATCAGGGTCAGCGCCACCGGCAGCTTGGACGTCAGCGCGATCAGGATGGTCAGGGCGAAGATCGTCATCGCGATCTTGAACTTGTGCGGGCGGTGCTCGCCCTTGGGGTAGTCGGTGACCACCACGAAATCGCGGCTCTCCGAGGCCTGCGCCAGGTCCTGCCAGATGCTGTGGAACACCAGCATGTCGCCGGCGCGCAGCGGCACCTTGCGCACGTCCTCGCGGATCACCTGCTTGTCGCGGTTGATCGCCAGCAGGCTGATGCCGGCCTGCTTGCGCAGCCGCAGCTCGGCCGCGCTCTTGCCGATGAAGCGCGAGGTCGGCGGGATCACCGCCTCGGAGATGCCGGCGCGGCTGGGGTTGAACAGGTCGCCCAGGTTGCGCAGGCGCGAGGACAGGCGCAGGAACTGGTTCTGCGCGAAATCGGCGACCTGCTGGCGCGCGCCCATCACCCCGAGCACGCTGCCGACCCAGATGCGCATGTCCGCCGGCGGTGCCAGGCGGGTGTCGTTGCCGGTCTTCAGGGCCAGCAGCAGGGGGGCGTTGTGCACGGTCTCGGCTTCGCCGAGGGTCATGCCGACCAGCGGGCTGTCGGCGCTGACGATCAGTTCGAACACATCGCCTTCGATGCCGTAGGTGCGCGCGAAGTAGCTCTCGGTGCGCGCCGGGGTGACGCCGTCGTTGATCAGTCGCTCTTCTTCGGCCAGCGCCTTGTCGCCGCGCACGCGGAAGTAGATCAGCGAGGCCAGCAGCAGCGCCACGCCGATCGGCAGCGGCGCGAACATGCGCAGCGGCTCGATGGTGGCCATGCCCGAAGGCAGGTTGTTGTTGGCCGACTGCAGCAGATCGTTGAGCAGGATCAGCGGCGAGTTGCCGACCATGGTCAGTGCGCCGCCCATCACGATGGCCGCGGCGATCGGCAGCAGCAGCCGCTGCAGGGTCAGCCCGGTGCGCCCGGCCAGGCGCGAGGCCACCGGCAGGTACAGCGCCATCACCGAGGGGTTCTGCATGAACGAGGAATTGAGCCCGGCGATGGCGGTGGTGAGCAGCATCAGCCGCTCCTCGACCCCGCGCGCGCGGCGCAGCAGCCACGACGCCAGCCGGTTCAGCGCACCGGTGCGCTCCAGCCCGGCACCGAGGATGGTGGTGGCGATGATGCTCATCACCGCATTACCGGAGAAACCGCTGAACAGCTCCTCCGGCGCGATCAACCCGGTCACCCCCAGCACCACCAGCACCACCAGCGCCACCACGTCGGCACGGATCCGCTCGAACACGAACATCGCCATGGTGAAGCCCACCAGCCCGAGCACGAGCTTCATATCGGTGGTCAGCGTCAGCGCGGTATCCATTGGGGGCCGGGATTGGGGATTGGAGATTCGGGATTAGCTAACGGCGCTAACCAGCACCGGCCGCGGTAATGGCATGCCGCGGATGCATTGTGTCCGGAACGTGGCGGATTCGCTCTTCATCCCGAATCCCGACTCCCCAACCCCGGCTTGTCATACAGCAAATCCCACACCCCATGCCCCAGATTCTGGCCGCGGGTCTCGAAGTGGGTCTGCGGGCGCCAGTCTGGGCGCGGCACGTGGCCGCGCGGGCCGGCGCGGTTGACCAGGCCGGGGGTGGCGTCGAGCACGTCCCACATCTGCTCGGCATAGTCGGCCCAGTCGGTGGCGCAGTGCAGGCGGCCGCCATCGCGCAGCTTGCGTACCAGCAGCGCGGCGAAGGCCGGCTGCAGCAGGCGCCGCTTGTTGTGGCGCTTCTTGTGCCAGGGGTCGGGGAAGTAGATGCGAACCTCGTCCAGGCTGCCGTCGGCGATCTCGTGCTGCAGCACCTCCACCGCGTCGTGGTGGTACAGGCGCACGTGGTCGGCACCGTCCTCGGCCAGCGCATTGAGCAGGCGGCCGACGCCCGGCGCATGCACCTCGATGCCGATGTAGTCGCGGCTGGGGTCGTGCTGCGCGGCATGCCGCAAGGCGGCGCCGTTGCCGAAGCCGATCTCCAGCACCTTGGGCGCGCTGCGGCCGAAGGTGGCGTCCAGATCGCGCGGCTGGCCGCTGTAATCCAGGCCGAAGCGCGGCCACAACGCGTCGAACGCACGCTGCTGGGCCGGGGTGAAGCGGCCCTGGCGCAGCACGAAGCTGCGCACCTGGCGGTGCCCTTCCTCGACGGTGAAGGGTTTCGGCGGGGTCTTGGCGCCGGCGCTGGAGAACGGGTCGGTCATGCCTGCGGCCTCACCCGATCAGCCCATCGACCGGCGAGGAGGCGCTGGCGTAGCGCTTGCGCGGGATGCGCCCGGCCAGGAACGCCTCGCGGCCGGCTTCCACCGCCTTGCGCATGGCGCTGGCCATCAGCACCGGATTGCGCGCGCCGGCGATGGCGGTGTTCATCAGCACGCCGTCGCAGCCCAGCTCCATCGCGATCGCCGCGTCCGAGGCGGTGCCGACGCCGGCGTCGACGATGATCGGCACCTTGGCGTTGTCGATGATCTCCAGCAGGTTGTAGCGGTTCTGGATGCCCAGGCCGGAGCCGATCGGCGCGGCCAGCGGCATCACCGCCACGCAGCCGATCTCTTCCAGGCGCTTGGCCAGGATCGGGTCGTCGCTGGTATAGACCATCACCTCGAAGCCGTCAGCCACCAGCATTTCGGCCGCCTTGAGGGTCTGCACCACGTCCGGGAACAGCGTGCGCTGGTCGCCCAGCACTTCCAGCTTGGTCAGGTTGTGGCCGTCGAGCAGTTCGCGCGCCAGCCGGCAGGTGCGTACCGCATCCTCGGCGGTGTAGCAGCCGGCGGTGTTGGGCAGGATGGTGTACTGCTCCGGCGGCAGCACGTCGAGCAGGTTGGGCTCGCCCGGGTTCTGGCCGATGTTGCTGCGGCGGATCGCCACGGTGACGATCTGCGCGGCGGCGGCCTCGGTGGCCAGGCGGGTCTGTTCGAGATCGGCGAACTTGCCGGTGCCGGTGAGCAGGCGCGAACGGTAGGGTTTGCCGGCGATCACCAGCGCATCGTGGGGGGCGGGAGCGTTCATCGGCGGATTATCGCCCATCGCACCGGCCCTGCCGAGTCCGCGCCGTGGCGCGCGGCGGCGCGATTCAGCCCCCGCCCAGCGCGTGCACGATCTCGACCCGGTCGCCGGCATGCAGTTCGTGCGTGGCGTGTGCCCCGCGCGGCACGATCTCGCCGTTGACCTCGACCGCGACTCGTCGCTGTCCCAGCCCCTCGGCCTGCAGCAGCGCGGCCACCGTGGTGGCCGGCGCCAGCGTGCATTGTCTGCCGTTCAATTCGATGTTCATGCCATCATTGTGCAATGCGCGCCCACCGGCGTGCGAGTCGTGTTCTTGCGGCAGTGCAACGTGAGCGTGTCCGGCAGAGGTGAAATGATGTCGGCCATGCGGCGACGTATGGTGCGGCCGCACCTCGGTTTCGTTCCACTTCGTGTTCCATTTCTGTGTTCCATTTCTGCCCGGGAGGGCTTCCATGACTTCGTCCGTCCGTCCGCTCCGCTCGCTGCTCGCCGCCGCGATCGTACTCGCCGCCGCGCCTGCGTTCGCGCAGTCCACCACCTACAGCCGCACCGTGTTCTTCGGCGACAGCCTCACCGACGCCGGCTACTACCGTCCGCTGCTGCCGGCTTCGGTGCAGGCGGTGACGGGCCAGTTCACCACCAACCCGGACTTCGTCTGGGCGCAACACGTGGCCCAGTACTACGGCACCAACGCTGCCGCCAACGGCAACGGCCAGATCGGCGACGACTATGCCGCCGGCAATGCCCGCGTCGGCGTGGCCAACGCCAGCGCCCTGGGCGTGGCGCCGTCGCTGGCGACCCAGGCCAGCAACTACCTGGCGGCCAACGGCGGCAAGGCCGACCCGAATGCGCTGTACTCGGTGTGGGGCGGCGCCAACGACCTGTTCGCGATCGCCGGCGGTGCGCCGGTGCAGGCCACCATCGGCAATGCGGTGACCGCCGAGGTGGGCATCGTCGCCAGCCTGCAGAACGCCGGCGCGCGCTACGTGATGGTCAACAACCTGCCCGACGTCGGCATCACCCCGCGCTTCCGCGCCGGCGGCGCCGCGGCGATGGCGCAGGGCACTGCGCTGGCCACCGCCTACAACACCGCGCTGTTCTCCGGCCTCAAGAGCGCCGGGCTGCGGGTGATCCCGGTCGATACCTTCCACCTGCTGCAGGAAGTGGTGGCCAACCCGGGCACTTACGGCTTCACCAATGTCACCGGCACCGCCTGCCAGCCGCAGGTCACCGCGCAGTCGCTGACCTGCAACCCGACCAGCTACGTCAGCGCCGACGCGGCCGACACCTACGTGTTCGCCGACGGCGTGCATCCGACCGGCCGCACCCACGAGCTGCTGGCGCAGTACGCGCTGTCGATCCTGGAGGGCCCGCGCACCCAGCAGATCCTGACCCACTCGGCGCAGATGGTCGGCCGCTCGCGCGCCGACCAGGTCGCCTGGCACGTCGATGGCCGCCCGGAGGCGGACGGCGTGCGCTGGTGGGGCAACCTGCGCGGCGACATGCAGCGCTACCAACACGGCGACCTGTACGACGGCATGGCGCCGGCCGGCCTGTTCGGCGTGGACTGGTCGCGTGGCGAGTGGGTGTTCGGCGGCTTCGGCGGCTTCGGTCGCACCGATGCCGACTTCGGCAACCGCGGCGGCGACTACACCCAGGACGACAGCACCCTGGGCGGCTTCGCTGGCTGGTACGGCGAGCATGCCTGGGTCAACGCCCAGGTCAGCTACACCTGGCTGAGCTACGACGTCACCCGCAAGGTCAACCTCGGCCCGGCCACCATCGAGCACAAGGGCTCGCCGGACGGCAGCAACCTGACCGCGGCGCTGCAGGGCGGCTACGAGTTCGGCGAAGGCAGCTTCAAGCACGGCCCGGTGGCCGCGGCGATCTGGCAGAAGGTGAAGCTCGACGGCTACACCGAGAGCAACCCCAACTCCAGCGCGCTGGGCTACAGCGACCGCGACGTCGAGTCGATGGTCGGCCGCATCGGCTGGAAGGCCAGCATCGACGCCGGCACGGTGAAGCCGTACCTGCAGGCCACCTACGACCACGAGTTCAAGAAGAACCAGGAAGCCACCGCGTGGCTGCAGACCATGTCCGACCTGGGCGAGTACGCGGTGCCGGGCATCGACTTCGACCGCAACTACGCGTCGGTGGTGCTGGGCGCGCGGACCAAGCTGTGGGGCTTTGAGAGCAACGTCGGCATCGCCACCACCACCGGCCAGTCGCGCGCGCACGACACCTCGCTGTTCGTGAACTTCGGCGGCAGCTTCTAAGCACTGCTCGACGTCACCCGCCTTGCCCGGCTGCGTGCCGGGCAGGGTAGGGCAGAGGATGGTGAGGTACACCAACGGCATTGGATGCCGGGTGTAGGAGGGGCTTCAGCCCCGACGGCTCGGACTCGAGCCGTCGGGGCTGAAGCCCTTCTGCATTTTCCCGGGCACGCTGCTGGGGAGTGCTGGGATCGCCCGCGCGCTGCAGACCGCATCGCGCCGATTTCTTGCGCAACCCCCGGCCCAGCGCATAGACTGCACCGGCAACGCGGGCGTAGCTCAATGGTAGAGCTGTAGCTTCCCAAGCTACTGACGTGGGTTCGATTCCCATCGCCCGCTCCACGTCCTGCAAGCGTCCCGGACAATGTGCGCGCTCCGCAATCGAGCGGTTGAATGTCCTGCGACCTTTCCCGCTGTCGCGCCGTTCTGGTCACCGTGTACGCATCTGGGTGATGCCCCAGTCCGCAACGGCGACTCGGCTCGTATCGTCCTCGTCCACCCTCTCTGGTCAACGGCCGATGCTGCGCGTCTGGCGCTTGCCTGCATTCCGCTGGCGCTAGCGAACGCGTTCCATGCACGGGGACAGAGGCGCTTGTGGATCTGGACCATCGGAATCGATCCCCGCAAGCCGGCGCCACAACCAGTCCGCTGCGGGCCGAAGCGTGGCGTCTTTGCGTTTCGCCACCGTGATTCGAAGCGTTTGGTCGGATTTCCAGGTCGCGGAGGCCAATTCGACGAGCCGTTCCGCCGCCAGGTCGTTGATCACCATGTGCTGCGGCATGCCTCCCCATCCCAGTCCGGCGAGCAACATGCCGTAGGCGGCGCCCAGGTCGTCGATGTGCCAGACATTGGGCGAATGGAAGGACGTGTCCGTTCTGGACCTCGCCGCTGGATCGAGCAGTGCGATTTGCACATGGTCCTTCAGGTCTTCCGCTGCGACAGTCTTCGCGATCGCGGCCAAAGGATGATGTGCCGAGGCCACGGTAATGATCGGCACGGTGGCCACGGTCACCGCCTCCAGCTCGGGGTGAACCTCGGACGTCCCGTCCAACAAGCCGATGCTGGCCTGTCGGTCCAGCACCTTTTCCGCCGCCTCGCCTGCGTTGTGCATGAGCACGCTGGGCGAAACGGCTGGCCAGGCAGTGCTGAACGCGCGTAAGGCGCGGTAGAGGTCGCACATCGGGAACAGCGTGTCCACGGCCAGTCTGACTTCGGCCTCGGCGCCAGACGCCAGGTCTCTCGACAGCGCCTGGAACACATTCACCTCGTCGCAGATGCGACGCGCCCGAGTCAGGAGGGCACTGCCGGCGCTCGTGATCGCAGGGCGGTAGGCGCTTCGGTCAAAAAGCGTCACGCCAAGTTGCTCTTCCATGCGTTGAATGCTGTGGCTCACCAACGATTGCGCCTTGCCCAGTGCGCGTGCCGCAGCAGAAAAACTTCCGTGGTCGGCTGCCGCGATGAAAATGCGCAGTTGATCGAGCGAGAACGCATCTCCATCTGGAATCTTGATGGTCATCATCAGGTTGGCAGCAGTTTTTTAAGTTTTCGAGCTTCGTTAGCGTAGCGCATCTTTCCTGACGGAGTTTCTCGATGACGCGGCTTCTCGTTCTCAACAGCAGCATCAATGTGTCTGGCTCGATTTCCCGTGCAATGGTGCATGCCTACGTGCAAGCGCACCTGCTTGCCCATCCAGCGACCGTGGTGGTGCAGCGCGACCTGGTCAAGGAACCCTTGCCGGCGATGCAGCCGGAGATGCTTCCTCTGTATCTCGGCCGGCCGGAACAGGCGGACGACGCGGCCGCGGCGCTCTGCGATGCACTGATTCGCGAGGTGGAACAGGCCGACGTCATCGTCATGGGCTTGTCGATGTACAACTTCTCGTTGCCGGCCTCGGTCAAGGCATGGCTCGACTATGTGGTGTGTGCCGGCAAGACCTTTCGCTATACCCCAGAGGGGCCGCAAGGCCTTCTGCCGGCGGGGAAACAGGTGATCGCACTTGTCGCCAGCGGAGGCATCTATTCGCACGGCGATGGCGCAAACTACGATTACCTGTTGCCCTACTTGAAAACCATCCTGTCCCTGATTGGTCTTTCTGACGTGCGAGCGGTGCGTGCGGAAGGCACGGCGCTCGGCGACGTGACGGCCATTCGAGAGAAGGCCATCGCGGAGGCCGCGGCGCTGGCGAAGCAGCTAGGGTAAATGGGATCGTCGTGAATCGCGACCGCGGTTGCCTGCACGGCAGTGCCTTCCAACGCCGCAAGCAAGGGCGTCGGATTGCACTAGACGCGAAGCCCCAGCGTGTGATGGGTTTCGTTGAGGCGATGCAGGGTGAAGTTGCCTTCCTCGATCGCGATTTCATTCACGCAACACGGCTCCTGCTTGATGCGCCAGTAGCGCGCCAGCGGCAGCCCGAGGCATTGCAGGAGGAGCACCCGGTTGATGCTGTCGTGGCCGACCAGGACGACGGTCTGGCCGCTGTGATGATGCAGGATGTTGTGCAGCACCTTCATGGCGCGAACCAGCACGTCCGCCAGCGTTTCGCCTCCTGGAATGAGTGCGAGGTCCGGCATCGCAAACCAGGTGCGCGCGCTCTCGGGCCAGCGCGCAGCCACTTCGTCGTGCGTCAGCCCCTGCCACTGGCCATAGTCGATGTCGGACAGGTCCTGCAGGATCTTGGCCGGCACGCCGGTCGTCCGCGCGATCGCGGCGCCGGTCCGTACGCACCGCGACAGCGGGCTGGTGTAGATCGCGTCCGGTGCCCAGCTTTGCGCGACTCGGGTCGCCAGCGCCGCGGCCTGCAGCTCACCAAGCTTCGATAGTGGCAGTTCCGCGCGCCCGCGGAAGCGCTCGGGTGCAATCCAGTCGACATGCCCATGGCGGGCGAGGATCAGGGTGGTCATGTCGCCTTTCTCTCATTGTCTTGTCGAACCAATGCTGAGCGGTGAGGCGGTGCCATGTCCTCGATGCGCGGTGTCTGGTCGCTGGCGCGTCGCGACCGTCGGCTGTTCGACAGCCGCTGGCCGACTGTCAAACCCGCTTCATCGACCAGCGCTAGGCTGGCCGACGCCTGAGCGTTTGCTCGTTGCCGGTCCTGCTTCCCGTGGTCGAACACAGCCGTCGTCGTTTCCTCGCCCGCGCGTCCCTGGCCCTGGGGGCCGGCGCGGCCATGCCGCTGTTGCCCGGCGTCATCCGCAGTGCGCTGGCGGTGCCGCCGGCGCGGATCACCGGTACGGTGCAGGACGTGCAGCACGTGGTGATCCTGATGCAGGAGAACCGGTCCTTCGATCATTACTTCGGCTGCCTGCGCGGCGTGCGCGGCTATGGCGATCCGCGGCCGTTGCGGCTGCCCAGCGGCAAGCCGGTGTGGTACCAGCCCGAGCGCAAGGGCTGCGATCGCTATGTGCTGCCGTTCCGGCTCAACAGCCAGACCAGCAGCGCACAGTGGATGAAGGATCTCAACCACGACTGGAAGGGCTCGCACGAAACCTGGAAACACCACGACGCCTGGATCGCGCAGAAGAGCGCCATGAGCATGGGTCACTTCCAGCGCGAGGATCTGCCGTTCTACTACGCGCTGGCCGACGCCTTCACCATTTGCGACGGCTACCACGCCTCGCTGTTTGGCCCGACCAATCCCAACCGTATGTACATGTTCACCGGCACCAGCGGGCTGAGCGTCGGCAACGACGGCGAGCAGGCGGTGAACAACCGCGACGACGGCAACTGGACCGCGGACATGGCGCGCGACAATCCGCGCTTTCCCGGCTACACCTGGAGCACCTACTCCGAGCGCCTGCAGGCGGCCGGCGTCAGCTGGCAGGTCTATCAGGAGTTCGACAACTACGGCGACAACAGCCATCCGTACTTCGCCAACTTTCGCAAGCTGGACCGCGCCTCGCCGCTGTACCGCCGCGGCCGCGCCATCGTGCCCGGCTCCACCGCCGACAACGCCAAGGCCTCGCGCGGCGAACATCTGGCGGCGGCGTTCGCGCGCGACGTGCGCGCCGGCACGCTGCCGCAGGTGTCGTGGATCGTGGCACCGTACCTGCTCAGCGAGCATCCCGAGGCGACGCCGGCCTATGGCGAATCCTTGAGCGCGCGCCTGCTGGAGGTGCTGGCCGCCTCGCCGGAGGTCTGGTCGAAGACGGTGTTCCTGATCAACTACGACGAGAACGACGGCTTCTTCGACCACGTGCCGCCGGCGCTGCCGGCGATCCGGCCAGAGCTGGGCGCCAGCAACGTGGACCTGCACGGCGAGGACTATCACGGCGTGCCGGTCGGCCTGGGGCCGCGGGTGCCAATGCTGGTGGTGTCGCCGTGGAGCCGCGGTGGTTGGGTGAACTCGCAGGTGTTCGACCACACCTCCGTACTGCGCTTCCTCGAACGCCGTTTCGGCGTGATGGAGCCGAACATCAATCCCTGGCGCCGCGCCGTCGCCGGCGATCTGACCTCCACGCTGGATTTCGTCGGCCACGATCCGGCGCCGGTGGCGTTGCCGGACACCCGCGACTACATCGCCCGCATCGACGCCACCGCGACGCTGCCGCCGCCGCAGCGTCCTGCGCAACAGGCGCTGCCGGTACAGGAGCCTGGCCAGCGCCCGGCGCGCGCGTTGCCCTACGACTTCGACGTGCGGCTGCAGGTGCAGCCGCAGGCGCGGGTCCTGCGCATGCGCAACCGCGGCGCGGCCGGCGTGGCGCTCAATGTCTATGCCGACGATGGCGTGGCCGGGCCCTGGTTCTACACGCTCGCCGCCGGCAGCGAGCTGCAGGATGCGCGCGCGTGGCGCGGCGATGCCGCCGATGCCGGCTACGCGTTGCGCGTGCACGGGCCCAACGGTTTCTTGCGCGAGTTCCATGGCGACGGGATCGGCGATGCCGGTCTGCAGGCCGAAGCCGACTACGATGCCGCCGCGCAATGCCTGCTGCTGTCGCTGGTCAATGCCGGCACGCAGCCGTGCGCGCTGCGCGTGCGCGACGGGTATCGCGGCGATGGCGACGCGCAGGCGCTCACGCTGGCCGCCGGCGAACGCACCGTGCTGCGCCTGCCGCTGCAGGCGCAGCACCACTGGTACGACCTGACCATCGACAGTGCCACCCTGCCGCAATGGCGCCGCCGCCTGGCCGGACACATCGAAACCGGCCGCCCCAGCATGAGTGATCCGGCTATCGGCCGCACGGTCGACGCGTAGCGGTCGCCGCCTTCCAGCGCGGGGCTTGGTTGTTGCTGGCGGTATCGGGTCGCGGCTGAAGCCGCTCCTACGGGCCATCCGGCTATCGTAGGAGCGGCTTCAGCCGCGACCGCTTCGCGCGCGTGACACACCAGCCTATTCTTCGCGGCTGATCTACAGCACTCCGCACGTTTGCATGACCCCAAGAACAAACGCCGCCGCTGCAGGTGCAGCGGCGGCGCAGGGTGCCTTCACTGGCGGTGTCGCCTCGGCTCAGAACTTGCCGCTGAAGGTGACGAAGAACTGGCGCGGCGCGCCGGCCATCAGCGTCTGGTTGTAGCCGTTGGGGTCGGAGACGACGTAGCCGTTGGTGCCGACGGTGGCGAAGTAGCGCTTGTCGAACAGGTTGGTGACGTTCGCGCTCAGGCCCAGGTTCTGGAACATGCCGACTTGGCCGAAGTCGTAGCCGGCGCTGAGGTCGAAGCGCCAGTAGCTGGGCACCGACGAGTCGTTGAGATAGCTGATGTAGCGGCGGCCGGTGTACTTGCCGTCCAGCGATGCGTGCCAGCCGGCGTTTTCGTAGGCCAGGCTGCTGGAGAACATCCACTCGGGGATGCCGACCACGCGCTTGCCGGAGGTCGCCACCACGCCGCCGTTGAGGTAGTCGTCCTGGTAGGTCGAATCGTCGTAGGACAGCGAGTTCAGCCAGCGCAGCTGTTCGATCGGGCGCCAGATCACCGCCAGGTCGGCGCCCTGGCTGCGCACCGAGCCGACGTTGTTGAGCGTGGCCGAGCAGGTCTGGATCGCGCTGCACGGTGAGGTCACCAGCAGACGGTCGTCGAAAGTGGTGTGGTACAGCGCCAGCGACGCTTCCACGCCGGCACCGCGCACGCGGTAGCCCAGTTCGTAGGTCTGCGCGGTCTCCGGCTCCAGCGAGCCCTTGATCGCGTTGAACGCGGCCTGCGATTCCTGGAACGGGGTGAAGCCGAAGCCGGCCATGTTCTTGTTGTAGGAGGCGTAGACCTCCTGGTGCTCGTCGATCTTGAAGTTGGCGCCCACCTGCGGCAGCAGGTCGGAGTCGGCCTTGATCTCGCCGGCGGCGTTGGACGCGGACGGCACCTGCGACTGCGCGGTGGTGTCGACGATCAGCTTCTTGGCGCCGAAGTTCAGGGTCAGGCGCTCGTCCATCAGGCGCAGCGTGTCCTGCGCGTAGACCATGGTGGTGTCGGTGTCGTAGTGCTGGGCGAAACCGCGCGCGAACAGGGTGCCGTTCTTGTTGAAGTAGTACAGATCGGTGAACGGGCCGTCGAGCAGGAAGTAGTTGCGCTCCTGCACGGTCTTGGCGTTCTGGTACCAGCCGCCGATCTCGATCTCGTTGCCGGCCACGGTGAAGTTCAGCGCGCCGGTGACGCCATGGCGGTTCAGGCGGTAGTCGGTGGTGCGCATCGACAGCGGCACGCTGGCCGAGGACGCGGCGTACGGCGTGGTCCACTGGCCTTCGCCGTTGTTGTCGTGGTAGTAGCCGGTCAGGTTCAGCGTGGCGCTGCCGCCGAGGTTGAACGCGCCGCTGAGCGCGGCCAGGTTGTCGCGGCGCAGGCCGGCGCCGGAGTAGTAGGACGCATCGGCCTTGCCGTAGTCGGCGGGCAGGCCGTTGAGGCTGGCCGGGTAGCTGCCCTTGCCGTTGAGCGCATTGGCGATCTGCACCGCGCTGTTCCAGTCCGGCATCAGGTAGTCCCAGTCCCAGCCGAGGACCCGCTGCGAGGTCAGCGACAGGTCCATGATGTCGTATTCCTTGCGGTGCGAGCTGTCCAGGTACAGGCTGACCCGGTTGCCGTCGCCCCACTGGTACAGCGCCTTGGCATTGGCCTGGTTGTACTCGTTGTTGCCGTAGCCCTTCCACTTGTCCATTTCGCCGTGCACCAGCGAGGTGTACAGCGAGAAGCCGTGGATGTCGCCGGTGTCACCGCGCAGGTAGGTGCGGCGGGTGCTGTCGGAACCGAGGGTCTGGCTGAAGCGGATGCCGGCGTCGGCATCCGGATCGGCGGAGTAGTAGCGCACGGTGCCGCCGAGGTTGCTGCTCGACGGCGTGCCCAGGCCGCCGGCGCCCTGCGCCAGTTCCACCGAGGCCACGTTCTCGGAAATGATCGCGCGGGTCACCTGCAGGCCGTCGCTGACGCTGTAGCTCATGTTGCCCAGCGGCACGCCGTCCAGGGTGAAGCCGAGCCGGCTCTGGTCGAAGCCGTGCAGGCTGATCGCGGTGGACCATTCGTAGGCGCCGAACGGGTCGGCCGACTGGAACTGCACGCCCGGCAGCTTGTCCAGCACCTTCAGCGCGCTGGTGCCGGGAGCGGCGATTCCGATGTCCTCACGGGTGATGCGCTGCACCTGGCGGGTGGTGCCGCTGGACACGACGGTGATCGCGTCGAGCATGGTGGCATCGTTGCCGCTCGCGCTGGCCGCCGCATCGGCGGTTGCGGTGGCGGCGGCCGGCGCGGTCTCGGCCAGCGCGGCGAAGGCCGGCAGGGCGGACGCGACGGCAAGCACCAGCGCGTGCGGGCGCAAGGATCTTGAAGTGGGGGTCATCGAAAGTCACCAATCATGAGGGGGAGACGTGCCGGACCTGCCGCGCGGGGCGCGGGCAGCCGGTATACCGGGCCGAACGCGGCCCGCCCGCCACGATGCAACGGTTTTGTGAACGTTTCGGGGCGGTCCGATGTCGGCTGTGGGACAGCGCGCGGACCGTGGGTGATGGCGATCACCGCGCATCCCCGCCTTGCCGCGCCGGCGGCGGCTGCGACGACGCGCGGCATCGCAGTGCCGGTGACGCGACGTATGATGCCGGGCCTGCCACCGCCGCGCCCGCCTTCGATGAAGCTCGCCATCCTGTCCCGCAACACCAAGCTGTACTCGACCCGGCGCCTGGTCGAGGCCGGCCGCGAACGCGGGCACACGGTGCGGGTGCTGGACCCGTTGCGCTGCTACATGCGCATCGCCGCCGGCGCCTTCACCATGCATTACAAGGGCAAGCCGATCACCGGCTACGATGCGGTGATTCCGCGCATCGGCAACTCGGTCACCCGCTACGGCACGGCGGTGCTGCGGCAACTGGAGATGATGGGCGTCTGTACGCCCAATCCCTCCGACGCCATCCTGCGCGCCCGCGACAAGCTGCGTGCGCACCAGTTGCTGGCGGCCAAGGGCATCGACATGCCGATGACCGTTTTCGGCGACAACCCGGACGACACCGGCGACCTGCTGTCCATGCTCGGCCCGCCACCGCATGTGGTGAAGTTGAACGAAGGAACCCAGGGCACCGGGGTGATCCTGACCGAGAAGGCCAGCGCCTCGCGCGGCGTGGTCGAGGCGCTGCGCGGGCTGTATGCCAACTTCCTGGTGCAGGAGTTCATCGGCGAGGCCGAGGGCGCCGACCTGCGTTGCTTCGTGGTCGGCAACCAGGTGGTGGCGGCGATGCGCCGCACCGCGCCGGAGGGCGACTTCCGCTCCAACCTGCACCTGGGCGGCACCGCCGAGCGCACCACGGCCAGCCGCGGCGAACAGGAAGTGGCGGTCCGCTCGGCCAAGGCGCTGGGCCTGGGCGTGGCCGGCGTCGACCTGATTCGCTCCAGGCGGGGCCCGCTGGTGCTGGAGGTCAACTCCACGCCGGGTCTGGAAGGCATCGAGACGGTCTGCGGACTGGATATCGCCGGCAAGGTCATCGAACACCTCGAAGCTTGCCTGAAGCGAAAGAAATCAGTGGGTTAGCGGAATCTGTGGTCACGGGTTCTGGCTTAACACCGGTTTAATTCCGCACTGCGTAAGCTTCTTCGGACCGCAGCTCTGCCCTCCTCAGCAGGAACGGTAATCGGGATAGAAAACTTTCGGCCCAGGCAGTGTCGCTGCCTGGGTCTTTTTGTTGGGAACGTGGCGGAGCGGGCTATGTCGGGCGTGTGCTTGCGGCAATGTTTCGGCGAAAGCTACATTGCCAGGCACTACATGCGGCAGGGAGCGATGCTGGGACGTGCGTGAAAGCAGGGAGCCAAGGTGAGGCGCCCATGAACGTGAAGAAAGTGTTCGCGCAGCAACTCAGTACAATCCGCCAGCGATCGAGACGGTACAAACGTTCCCAGAGAGTAGGCGATCGTGTCTGGGCGCAAGCTTGCGACCGCTGGGCGTGATGTTCGCGCCCCTGCAGAGCGCTCTGCGCCGATGTAAGAACTAATCGGGGTGAGGCGCTGTCTGACGCAGCGAACCGCCAGGTGGGCCGCGAGGCGAGGCGTCGCTGAGCATTCACCAAAATGCATTGCAGGACCGTGGCGGCATATCGTCATGGACAACGAGGAGGCGCGGTATCGATATGGCGCCCTCCACTGGCAAGTAGTACGACTGACGGGGTAAATGTTGGTGCGAATTCTAGTGATCGAAGACAACAGCGACATCGCTGCCAATCTGGGCGACTACCTCGAGGATCGCGGCCATACCGTCGATTTCGCCGCCGATGGTGTCACTGGTCTGCACCTGGCGGTGGTGCACGAGTTCGACGCGATCGTGCTCGACCTCAACCTGCCGGGCATGGACGGCATCGAGGTTTGCCGCAAGCTGCGCAACGAGGCGCGCAAGCAGACCCCGGTGTTGATGCTTACCGCGCGCGACTCGCTGGACAACAAGCTGGCCGGATTCGATTCCGGCGCCGACGACTATCTGATCAAGCCGTTCGCGCTGCAGGAAGTGGAAGTGCGGCTCAACGCGCTGTCGCGTCGCGGCAAGGGCGTGCACACCCGGGTGCTGGAGACCGGCGACCTGGAATACAACCTGGATACGCTGGAAGTGCGCCGCCAGGGCAAGCTGCTGCAGCTCAATCCCACCGCGCTGAAGATCCTGCAGGCGCTGATGGAGGCCGCTCCGGCGGTGGTGACCCGGCAGGAACTGGAGACTCGCGTGTGGGGCGAGGAATTGCCCGACTCCGATTCGCTGCGCGTGCATATCCACGGCCTGCGCGCGGTGGTGGACAAGCCGTTCGACGTGCCGATGATCCAGACCCGCCACGGCATCGGCTACCGAATCGCCGCGCCCGATGCCTGAAGCGCCGGCGTTGCCGCGGGTCGTGCGGCGGCGCGGGCGCTACCGCCGCCGTCTCCGCAGCCGCATCATCCTCTCGTTCGTGCTGTTGGGCTTCGGCCTGACCGCGCTGTTCGCGTTCGCCACCAACTGGGCGCGCGCGCGCGTGGAGAACCAGCTGGTCGAGGACGTGATGAACCGCAACCTGGAAGCGTCCTGGCGCAGCTACGTGGCCAGCGGTGGGCGCAACCTGGCGATCCCGGTCCAGCAGATGAAGGGCTTCGTCTACCGCCCCGACAAGCTGGATGGCCTGCGTCGCGATTTCCCGGAATGGGAGCGTCTGAGCGACGGCATCCACATGATGTCGGGCACCGACGCCGATGGCAAAGCGTTCGCCTACAAGGTCGGCGTCCGCAAGACCCCGGACGCGTGGTTCTTCATGGCCTACGACCTGACCCAGACCATGCAGGGCGAGGTGCAGCTCAAGCGCACCCTGATCCTGTCGGTGCTGGTGTTCAGCGCGTTGTCGCTGGTGATCGGCTGGTGGTCGGCGTCGCGGGTGATGCGGCCGGTGTCGGACCTGGCCGCGCGCCTGCGCGCCTATCGCGGCAGCAGCGATCCCAAGCCGTTGGCGCCGCACTTTCCCGACGACGAGGTCGGCCAGCTGGCCGAGGCGCTGGACGACTACTCGGCGCGCCTCACCGAAGTGGTGCAGCGCGACCGCGAGTTCAACGCCGACGTCAGCCATGAATTGCGTACGCCGCTGGCGGTGATCCGCGGCGCGACCGAGCTGCTGCTGACCCGACCCAATCTCGACGAGAAGGTGCTGCAGCGCCTGCAGCGCATCCAGCGTGCCGAACAGCAGTGCAGCGACCTGATCGGGTCGCTGCTGCTGCTGTCGCGCAACGAGCGCGGGCAGGGCCACAGCAACGTCGCCAAGGTCGCCGAGCAATTGATCGAATCGCATCGTGCGCAATTGGGTGGCAAGCCGCTGCAACTGCTGCTGGAAGGCGAGCGCAACCTGACCATCGATGCGCCGGAAGCGGCGCTGTCGGTGGCGCTGGGCAATCTGATCGGCAATGCGGTCAAGTACACCCAGGAAGGGCAGGTGGTGGTGCGGGTGCTGAGCGACGCGGTGCAGGTGATCGACTCGGGCCCGGGCCTGAGCGAGGAGGACGCGGCCAAGCTGTTCCAGCGCGGCTACCGCGGCACCCATGCCGGCCATTCGCAGGGCGGCGGCATCGGCCTGTCGATCGTCAGCCGGCTCTGCGACCTCTACGGCTGGCAGGTCAACGTCCGTCCGGGCGCGACCAAGGGCGTGGTGGCGACGCTGTGGTTCAAGCCGGCGTGAGGCTGGCGACGACGCTTCGTCCATTTCGTAGGAGCGGCTTCAGCCGCGACCGGGCGTTCCCGGTAAAGATTGAACGCAGCTGATCCCAAAAGGGAACAAGGGCGACTATCTACAAAGAAGCTGACGCCTTGGCCGCAGCCAGCGCACGGTACTGCCTGTCCAGCTTCTCCACCGCTTCCTGCAGTTCCGTCGCAGCGCCGTCGTTGACCACCACGTCGTCGGCAATGGCCAGGCGCGCGGCGCGGGTCGCTTGCGCCGCCAGCATGCGCTGCGCCAGGTCGGCGGTGATGCCGTCGCGCTGCATCAGGCGCGCATGCTGCAGCGCCTCGGGGGCGTCGATCACCAGGATCCGGTCGAGCCAGGGATAGGCGGCGCGTGCGCCGACTTCGGTCAGTAGGGGAATGGCCGCGATCGCATACGGTCCTGCGGCCTCGCGGCACTGTTCCTGCAATAACCGGCGGATGGCGGGATGGGTGATCGCTTCCAGGTCGCGGCGCGCCGTCGTGTCCTCGAAGATGCGCTGGCGCAAGGCGGCGCGGTCGAGTTGCCCATCGTCCTGCAGGATCTGCGGCCCGAAGCGCGCCACGATCTGCGCCAGCGCCGGATGGCCCGGCGCGACGACTGCGCGGGCGGCGAGGTCGGCATCGGCGACGACGACACCCTTGGCCTCGAAGCGGCGGCTCAGTTCGCTCTTGCCGGAGGCCACGCCTCCGGTCAGGCCGACGACGAAATCAGTCAAGCCGCAGGCTCCGTCAGCGCAGTCCCGACCAGCGCATGTAGGTCTCCACGATCTCCGTGCCCCAGAAGAAGGTGATCCAGCCGGCGATCGCCAGGTAGGGGCCGAACGGGATCGGCGTGGCGCGGTCGCGGCCCTTGGCCGCCAGCCACAGCGACCCTAGGATCGCACCGACCAGCGACGAGATCAGGATGGTCGGCAGGATGCCCTTCAGGCCGCACCAGGCGCCGATCGCGGCCAGCAGCTTGAAATCGCCATGGCCCATGCCTTCCTTGCCGGTGATCTGCTTGAACAGCCACCACACCGACCACAGCGAGAAGTAGCCGACCGCGGCGCCGAGCAGAGCGGGTTTGGCCGGCATGTACAGGTTGTCCATGCTGCCGATCAGGCCGAGCCACATCAGTGGCAGGGTCAACTGGTCGGGCAGCAGGCGGGTGCGCAAGTCGATGCCGGACAGCGCCACCAGGAAACAACTGAACACGATCGCGCCGAAACCCTGCCAGCCGAAGCCGAAGCGCCACACGCTGGCGACCACCAGCAGGCTGGTGAGCAGTTCCACCAGCGGGTATTGCGGCGAAATCGGCGCATGGCAGTAGCGGCACTTGCCGCGCAGCGCCAGCCAGCTGAACAGCGGGATGTTCTCGAACCAGGCCAGCTTGTGCTTGCAGTGCGGGCAGTGCGACGGCTCCACCACGATGCCGGGCGGCGGCGGATCGTAGATGTCCGGCAGCTCCAGGATCTCGCGCGAATCGCGCTTCCACTGCCACTCCATGCGCTTGGGCATGCGCAGGATCACCACATTGAGGAAGCTGCCCACCAGCAAGCCGAGTCCGGCCGCGGCCGGGAAGCCGAGGCCGGGGTGTTGATCGAGAAATGCCATTAATGCTTATCCAACGACGGAGGCCAGCTTGAAGATCGGCAGGTACATGCCAATGACCATGCCGCCGACGATGGTGCCGATGAACACCATGATCAAGGGCTCGATCAGGCTGCTCAAGGCATCGACCGCATTGTTGACTTCCAGTTCGAAGTACTCGGCCACCTTGAACAGCATCGCATCCAGCGCACCGGCTTCTTCACCGATCGCGGTCATCTGGATGACCATGTGGGGAAACAGGTTGGTCTGCTTCATCGCCATGTTGACTGGGTAGCCGACCGATACGTCGTCGCGCATACGCAGCACGGCAGTCTCATAGACGCTATTGCCGGTAGCGCCCGCGACGATGTCCAGCGCTTCCACCAGCGGTACGCCGGCGCGGAAGGTCACCGCCAAGGTGCGCGAGAAACGCGCGACCGAGCTGTTGTGCATGATCTGGCCGATGATCGGCACCTTGAGCACCAGTCGGTCCATCCCATGCTGCATCGCGGGCGAACGTTTGTAGGCGAAGATGAAGCCGCCGATGGTGCCGATCAACAAGAGCAACAGCATCCACCAGTAAGCCACCATGAAGCGAGATGCAGCAACGATCATCTGGGTGAAGGCCGGTAGCTCCGCACCGAAGCCCTTGAACACGTCCTCAAACTGCGGAACGACCCAGACCAGTAGGATCGAAGTAACGATCAGGGCAACCGCCATCACCATGGCGGGGTAAAACAAGGCCTTCTTGATCTTGCCTTTCAGTGCCTCGATGTTCTCTTTGTAGGTGGCAACCGTCTCCAGCACGGTCTCGAGCACGCCGGCGCCTTCGCCGGCCTTGACCAAGTTGCGATACAACTCATCGAACTGCACCGGATGTTTGCTGATCGCTTCATACAGGGATGAACCGCCTTCGATATCGGTGCGGATCTGGTCGACCATCTTCTTCATTCGCGGGTTCTTGTGCCCGCTGGCGATGATTTCCAGCGAACCCACGATCGGGACGCCTGACTTCATCATCGTCGCCATTTGGCGACTGAAGAAGGCGATGTCCTTCGGGGTGATCTTTTTGCCCGCCGCGCCGAACAGCGGCTTGGGTTTGGGTTTGACCACCGACGGGGTGATGCCCTGGCGGCGCAGTTCTGCGCGCAACAGATTGGCGTTCTTGGCGATCTGCTCGCCCTTCATCTTGATGCCGCGCTTGTCGGTGCCCTCCCAGACGAAGGGCAGCTGTTGGCTGGTATTGCGCGCGACCGGCTCTTTCTTGACTGCGCTGCGAGTTGCGGACATCAGGTCGTCTCCCCCGTCCGGCCATCCCCGGGCGGACATGCCAAGCATGGTATCGGTTTCCTGGGCGTCTGACACCCGTGGGGTCGCGTCGGCAAGGTCCCTTGTCCATTGATGTGACCTCTTGCGTCACTTTTCGCCGAAATTTGGCAGATGGCCCATTCTGTCGCAAATTGCTGATTTATCTGCCTCTTGCCCTGCCTGCTAGGGCATGATGGGCCCACGAGGCATGGGGCCGGGCGATGTGAGAAGTTGGCACGCCGTCTGCTTCTATCACCTCGCACGTGGCGCTTCGCCGCGGCGCTCGGGGAGTATGATCCGCGGGCGAGTGCCTACCACCACCTCATTCCATCTCTAGGGGTTCACAATGAAGAAGCAACAGGGCTTTACCCTGATCGAACTGATGATCGTGGTTGCGATCATCGCCATCCTGGCCGCTATCGCGATCCCGATGTACCAGGACTATGTCGTCAAGTCCCAGGCGACCTCGGCTCTGGCTGAAATCACGCCTGGGAAGGTGGGTTTTGAGACCGCGATTAACCAGGGCAAGACTCCCAGCACCACTGCGACGGATGATGGCTACATCGGCATTCCGGCTACCACCACCTATTGCAACGTTACGCTGGGTGCCACTGCTACTGGCAATATCACGTGTACCGCGAAGGGCGGAAATGCCGGTAAGTTCAACACCAAGACGATCATCTGGACGCGCGACGCAAACGGTGCATGGACTTGCACCAGCACCCTGGACGCCAAGTATCGTCCGGGCAGTTGCGCTGCGGGCTGAGTTGTAGCTCCGTTGTTCACAGGAAGCCCCCGAATGGGGGCTTCTTTGTTTCTAGAGTTGTCAGGTGAGGCTTACATATTTTGGTGCGCAAATGAAGGGGGGCATGTGCGCGGATTTGCTTTGATTGAATTGATGGTGGCTGTTGCCATAGTGGCTATCCTTGCTGCTATAGGGTTCCCTGTCTACCAGGGATATGTCGCGAGAAGCCAAACGACGGCTGCCTTGGCGATATTACGGCCGGGAAAGACCATGATCGAAACTGCCATCGCGGAGCAGCGGGATGCTTCTCTCCTCGATGCCGATTACATCGGGGTCAAAGCTGCTGCTTCTTGCTCCGCAGTGAGCGTTGATGTGACTAGTAATTATGTGGTTCAGCTCGGTTGCCGTGTTTCAGGTAATTCAAAGGTAGAAGGAAAGATCCTGTACTTGAAGCGCAATGTGGAAGGTGTTTGGACGTGTGACGCGAGCGCCTTTGAGGTACCTTACAGGCCAGGAGGCTGCGGTTGAGATGCATGCCCGCTCTTTCATCGTAAGCTGAGGTGGCAACATGAGCGCGTTGATGACTCCAAATCTGGTCGGCATCACCGGTATCGCCCGCCGTCTCGTGCAGGATGGCGCGCTGGACGAAGCTGCGGCGCGGGCCGCGATGGCCCAGGCGGGCGAGGCCAAGGTGCCGCTGCCGCAGTGGTTCTCCGAGAAGAAGCTGGTCACTGCCGCGCAACTGGCCGCCGCCAACGCGGTGGAGTTCGGCATGCCGTTGATGGATGTCTCGGTTTTCGACGCCAGCCAGAACGCGATGAAGCTGGTCAGCGAGGAACTGCTGCAGAAGCATCAGGTGCTGCCGTTGTTCAAGCGCGGCAGCCGCTTGTTCGTCGGCATCAGCAATCCGACCCAGACCCGGGCGCTGGATGACATCAAGTTCCACACCAACCTGACGGTAGAGCCGATCCTGGTCGACGAGGACCAGATCCGCCGGACCCTGGAGCAGTGGCAGGCCAGCAACGACTCGCTCGGCAGCGCGCTGGGCGACGACGAGGGCATGGACAACCTCGATGTCGGCGGCGGCGACGAGGACATGGGCAGCAGCGGCGACACCGGCATCGACGCCAAGGGCGAGGACACCCCGGTCGTCAAGTTCGTGAACAAGGTGCTGGTCGATGCGATCCGCCGCGGCGCGTCCGACATCCATTTCGAGCCCTACGAGGACGACTACCGGGTGCGCCTGCGCATCGACGGCCTCCTCAAGAGCGTGGCCAAGGCGCCGGTCAAGCTCAACCAGCGCATCGCCGCGCGCCTGAAGGTGATGGCGCAGCTGGACATCGCCGAGAAGCGGGTCCCGCAGGACGGTCGCATCAAGCTCAACTTGTCCAAGAACAAGCAGATCGACTTCCGTGTGAGCACGCTGCCGACGTTGTTCGGCGAGAAGATCGTGCTGCGTATCCTCGACGGCAGCGCGGCCAAGCTGGGCATCGACAAGCTCGGTTACGAGCCGGAGCAGCAGAAGCTGTTCCTGGATGCGATCCACAAACCGTATGGCATGGTCCTGGTCACCGGTCCCACCGGCTCGGGCAAGACGGTGTCGCTGTACACCGCGCTGGGCATCCTCAACGACGACACCCGCAACATCTCCACCGCCGAGGATCCGGTCGAAATCCGCCTGCCCGGGGTCAACCAGGTGCAGCAGAACAACAAGCGCGGCATGACCTTCGCCGCGGCGCTGCGCTCGTTCCTGCGCCAGGATCCGGACATCATCATGGTCGGCGAAATCCGCGATCTGGAGACCGCCGAGATCGCGATCAAGGCTGCGCAGACCGGTCACATGGTGCTGTCCACCCTGCACACCAACGATGCGCCGCAGACCATCGCGCGCCTGATGAACATGGGCATCGCGCCCTACAACATCACCAGTTCGGTAACCCTGGTCATCGCCCAGCGCCTGGCGCGGCGCCTGTGCAACAACTGCAAGCGCCCGGTGCAGTTGCCGGAGAAGGCCCTGCTGGCCGAGGGCTTCACCGAGGCGGAGGTCGCCGCCGGCATCCAGTTGTACGAGGCGGTCGGCTGCGACGACTGTACCGAGGGCTACAAGGGCCGCACCGGCATCTACCAGGTGATGCCGATGAACGACGAGATCGCGGCGATCGTGCTCCAGGGCGGCAACGCGATGGACATCGCCAGCGCCGCGCAGAAGATCGGGGTCAAGGACCTGCGCCAGTCGGCCCTGCTCAAGGCCCGCAACGGCATCACCAGTCTGGCCGAGATCAATCGGGTGACGAAGGATTGATGGGGGCGGGGATTGGGGAGTCGGGATTGGGGATTGGCAACGGCGCACGGCGGCCTACGCCTTCGTCTGTTGCCTAGCCACCTCACCTGGTGATCCGACGGCTCGGACTCCGCTCTTCGCTCTTGCGAATCCCCAATCCCGACTCCCTAATCCCGGCCCTCCTACTCCATCCCCAGCTTCTTCAGCTTGTAGCGCAGCGCCCGAAAGGTGATGCCCAGTTGCGCGGCGGTGCGGGTCTTGTTCCAGCGGTTCTCTTCCAGCGCCTTCTGGATCGCGGCGCGTTCGAGTTGCTCGATGTAGGACGGCAGGGCGGAGGAGCTGGGGTCGATGTCGACCACGCCGCGCGGCAGCGCCGGGGCGGCCTCGGCGGCGCTGCGGGCGTGGTTGCCGGGTTGCGGCAGGCGCAGGTCGGTGGCGCTGATCTGGTCGTCCTCGGCCATCGCCAGGGCGCGCTCGAGGATGTTCTCCAGTTCGCGCACGTTGCCGGGGAAGGCGTAGCTGCTCAGGGCGTCCAGCGCCGAGGGCGACAGCAGCGGGGTGGGGCGGCCGTGGCTCTTGGCCAGCCGCGCCAGGATCGCCGCGGCCAGTTGCGGCAGGTCGCCGCCGCGCTCGCGCAGCGGCGGCACGCGCAGTTCGATGACGTTGATGCGGTAGTACAGGTCGTGGCGGAAGCGGCCCTCGGCGACCAGGTCGGCCAGGTCCTTGTGCGTGGCCGAGAGGATCCGCACGTCCACCGGCACTTCGCTGGCGGCGCCGACCGGGCGCACCGATTTCTCCTGGATCGCGCGCAGCAGCTTGACCTGCATCGGCAGCGGCAGTTCGGCGACCTCGTCGAGGAACAGGGTGCCGCCGTGCGCGGCCTGGAACAGGCCGGCCTGGTCGGCATGGGCGCCGGTGAAGCTGCCCTTCTTGTGGCCGAAGAACTCACTTTCCATCAGTTCGGCGGGGATCGCGCCGCAGTTCACCGGCACGAACGGGCCGGCGGAGCGGGCGCCCTGTTCGTGGATGGTGCGCGCGACCAGCTCCTTGCCCACGCCGGACTCGCCGAGGATGTAGACCGGCGCCTGGTTGCGCGCGACCTTGGCGATGGTGCTGCGCAGCGCGTCCATTGCCGCCGAGGCGCCGAGCAGGCGGCTGGCCTGTTCCGGGGCCGGCTGCGGCGGCGCGGCGCGGCTCTCGTTGTTGAGTTCCAGTGCATGCTTGACCAGGCCGCGCAGCACCTGGATGTCCACCGGCTTGCTGACGAAGTCGAAGGCGCCGGCCTTCAGCGCTTCCACCGCCAGGTCCATGCTGCCGAAGGCGGTGATCATCGCCACCGGCGTGCGCGGGTAGTGCTTGGCGATCTCGCTGACCAGCTCGATGCCGTTGCCGTCGGGCAGGCGCATGTCGGTGATGCACAGGTCGTAGGGGTTGCTCGCCAGCAATTCGCGCGCTTCGGCGAGGTTGGCGGCGGTGCTGATGCGCAGCCCCATCCGGCCCAGGGTCAGGACCAGCAACTCGCGGATGTCGCGCTCGTCGTCGACGACCAGGGCACTTCGGGTTTCGTTCATGTGCAGGGAAGATAGCGTAGGAACCGGGGCATGTGCCAATTTACCGGCGCCGGCCGCGCGCTGGCGGAGCGATTCTCACCTATCAGCCGCTGAGCATGGCGTGTGGACCGGGCAGGGCGACGCGGAAACACGCGCCGCCGGCCGGCACCGGCACGTACTCCAATCGCGCCTGGTTGGCCCGGCACAGTTCGCGGGCGATATACAGGCCCAGCCCGGTGCCGTGCTCGGAGGTGGTGAAGAACGGCCGGAACAACTGCGCCGCCACCGCCTCGGGAATGCCGGGGCCGCGGTCCATCACGTCGACGATGGCGTTGCGCTCCTGCAGCGCGACGCGCAGGCGCACCCGCGCCGGTTCTTCCATCACCCGCCCGTACTTGAGCGCGTTGTGCACCAGCGCGCTGAGGATCTGGTGCAGGTGCTTGGGATCGACCAGCGCATGCACCGGCTGCGGGGCGAGGATCGACTCGAGGCTGTCGGTCTCGATCGAGAGGGTCTGCCGGTACTCCAGGACGAAGCGGCGCACGAACGCGCCCAGATCCAGGTTCTCCGGATTGGAGCGCTCGCGCCGGGCCAGGCCGAGCACGCTCTCGACGATGCCGTTGGTGCGCTGGCACTGCTGGTGGATGATCTGCAGCAGGCGGCGGTCGGCATCGCCGATCGCCGGCGATTCCTCCAGCAGCTGCGAGGCGTAGTTGATCGCGGCCAGCGGATTGCGGATCTCGTGGGCCAGGCTGGCCGAGAAACGGCCCAGTGCCGACAGGGTCAGCGACTCGGCGCGCCGCGACACCACCGTGGCATCGTCCAGGAATACCAGGGTCAGGTCGCCTTCGGCCAGCAGCCGGGCGAAGCGCGGCTGCACTTCCGGCTGATCCGGCGACAGCTGCAGCGGGCTCTCGTCCTGGTTCCAGCCGTTGCGCCAGCGCTGCAGGCGCCGGGCCAGTTCCGGCGCGGCGCTGAGCAGGTCGAGGCGGCCGCTCTCGCTGTTGCCGTCGGTGTCGCCGAGCAGGGCCGACGCGGCCTCGTTGGCCAGGGTCACCCGGTTCTGCGCGTCCACCACCAGCACCCCGGTGCGCATGCGGCGGATGATCAGTTCGTTGATTTCGTAGAGGTTGGCCACCTCGGCGCCGCGGCGTTCGGCCAGGCTCTGGCTGGTGCGGGCGCGCTGGCCGAGGCCGTTGCAGATGTAGGCCACCGCCAGGTAGCTGGTGGCGAACATCGCCAGTTCGGCCAAGCTGCGGGTGTTGTCGGCACCGTCCAGCACGCTCCAGATGTACTCGGCCAGCGTCGCCGCCGAGGCGATCAGGGCGATGGCCAGGCCGCCGCGCAGGCGCAGCAGCATCGCCGCGGCGGCGACGTTGAACAGCAGCATCATCGCGATGCCGGCGCTGGCCGCGGGCAGGGCGTGCGCGGCCAGGGTCGCGGCGACGATGTCGGCCACGGCGCTGAAGCCGACGATCGGCGCCAGGTGCGCCTCGTTGCGTCCCCACACCAGCAGCGCCAGCGCCACCGCCAGGTAGGCGGTGGACAGGGTGCTGGCCAGCTGCGGATAGCGCGGCTCGCCCACCAGCACGCTGAGCGGGCTGAACACCAGGGCGGCGATCAATCCGGCCACCAGCACCCGGTACAGCGCGAAGAAATACAGCTCGCGGCGCGGAATGGACTCGATGCGATCGATGAGCGAGGCGCTGGTGGGCAAGCCGGACTCCGGGCGGGCAGCGGACGGCGCGAGTATAGGGGCGGTGCCGTGTACGTGGATGGCGGCCGGGTCGTCGGCGACTAGCCTGGCTCGTCACCGCCCGCGACGGGCGAAACCGCGATCGCCGCCGCCGGCGGTCGTGCAAGGGACGGTGGAACGAGGCGGGGCGGGCGCGGCAGGGCGCGTGCGGGCCGGTCCCGCTCCACCCTGTGGCGCCACCGCGGACCTCCCCTGAGGCCTCAGCCGGGCCGGACCGCGGGCGCTTTTGCGCCGCCGCCCTGGGTCGGCGACAATAGGCGTCCCGTCCGTACCGCTCCCGGCCGCCACTCAGGGCCCGGATCGCTGCGGGACGGCCGTTCCTTTTCCCACGGTGACGCATGAATTTCCACGAATATCAGGCAAAACAACTGCTTGCCGAGTACGGCATCCCGGTCCCGGCCGGCAAGGTCGCGGCGACTCCGGAAGAAGCGGTTGAAGCCGCCAAGTCGCTGGGCGCTGGCCCTTGGATGGTCAAGGCGCAGATCCACGCAGGTGGCCGCGGCAAGGCTGGCGGTGTCAAGTTCTGCAAGACCACCGACGACGTGAAGGCCGTTGCCGAGAAGCTGCTCGGCACCAAGATGGCCACCTACCAGACCGCCGGCGTCGAGCTGCCGATCAATTTGGTGCTGGTGACCACCGCCGGCGAGATCGTCAAGGAGCTGTACCTGTCGGTGCTGGTCGACCGCGGCACCCGCACCATCAGCTACATCGCCTCCTCCGAGGGCGGCATGGAGATCGAACAGGTCGCCGCCGAGACCCCGGACAAGATCCACACGCTCAACGTCGACTTCGTCGAGGGCGTGCAGGGTTACCACGGCCGCGACATCGGCTTCAAGATGGGCCTGACCGCCAAGCAGGCCGGCCAGTTCGCCAGCATCATGGTCAACCTGTACCGCATCTTCAACGAGAAGGACCTGGCGCTGGTGGAGATCAATCCGCTGGCGATCCTGGACGACGGCAACCTGTACGCGCTGGACGGCAAGTTCAACAGCGACGACAACGCCAACTTCCGCCACAAGGAACTGGTCGCCATGCGCGACAAGTCCCAGGAAGACGAGACCGAAGTGACCGCTTCGGAGCTGGACATCAACTACGTCACCATGGACGGCAACATCGGGTGCATGGTCAATGGCGCCGGTCTGGCGATGGCGACCATGGACGTGATCAAGCTCAACGGCGGCGAGCCGGCGAACTTCCTCGACGTGGGCGGCGGTGCCAACAAGCAGCGCGTGATCGAGGCGTTCAAGCTGATCCTGTCCTCGGACAAGGTCGAAGGCATCTTCGTCAACATCTTCGGCGGCATCGTCCGCTGCGACATGATCGCCGAGGGCATCATCGCGGCGGTCAAGGAAGTGGGCGTCAAGGTTCCGGTCGTGGTGCGCCTGGAAGGCACCAACGTGGAAGAAGGCAAGCAGCTGCTGCGCGACAGCGGCATGGCCATCATCCCGGCCGACAACATCAACGACGGCGCCAAGAAGGTCGTTGAAGCTGTCAAGAACGCCGCCTGATCCACGACACCAAGGAACTCCAATGTCTGTTTTGATCAACAAGAACACCAAGGTGATCGTGCAGGGCTTCACCGGCCAGCAGGGCACCTTCCACGCCACCCAGATGATCGAGTACGGCACCCAGGTCGTCGGCGGTGTCACGCCGGGCAAGGGCGGCACAACCCACATCGACCTGCCGGTGTTCAACACCGTGGCCGATGCCGTGCAGAGCACGGGTGCCGACGCCTCGGTGATCTACGTGCCGCCGCCGTTCGCGGCCGACGCGATCCTGGAAGCGGCTGCGGCCGGCATCAAGGTCATCGTCTGCATCACCGAAGGCATCCCGGTGCTGGACATGCTGCGCGTCAAGAACGTGCTGACCCGTTCGTTCCCGGAAACCGTGCTGATCGGGCCGAATTGCCCCGGCGTGATCACCCCGGGCGAGTGCAAGATCGGCATCATGCCGGGCCACATCCACAAGCCGGGCAAGATCGGCATCGTCTCGCGTTCGGGCACGCTGACCTATGAAGCGGTCAAGCAGACCACCGAAGTCGGCCTGGGCCAGTCCACCTGCATCGGCATCGGCGGCGACCCGATCAACGGCCTGAACTTCGTCGACTGCCTCAAGCTGTTCAACGAGGATCCGCAGACCGAAGGCATCATCATGGTCGGCGAAATCGGCGGCGACGCCGAGGAAGCCGGTGCCGAGTACATCGCCAAGCACGTCAAGAAGCCGGTGGTCGGCTTCATCGCCGGTGCTTCGGCGCCGGCCGGCAAGCGCATGGGCCATGCCGGTGCGATCGCCTCGGGCGGCAAGGGCACGGCCGAGGGCAAGTTCGCGGCGATGGAAGCCGCTGGCGTCAAGACCGTCCGCTCGCCGGGCGACCTGGGTGCAGCGATCGCCTCGCTGGTGAAGTAAGCCGCCAGCGCCGCGGCAGCGACCGCCTTCGGGTGCGTCGTTGTCGCCGCCGCTGTCCGGAAGGGCCTCGCGCGAGCGAGGCCTTTTTCGTTTCGAGGATGCGGTGCGCGGCACTGGTGCGGCGTCCCTGGCGCGACGGGGCGGATGGGGTGGCCACGCACTGCCGCCCACCACCGTCTGCGCAATCAAACAGTTGCGCCACCCCGGTGGTCGCCATTCGTCCCTGCCGCCCCGCCATTGGTCCCCTGGCCGGGTGATGCCGTCCCTGCGGCGCTGACACGGTCCGGCGCGGTGCCGACATTGACGCCACTTTCTTCGGCAGTGACGGGAGCGGATGCGTGATCAGGCGATGGCGGGCGGCGGTATGCGGGGCGGGCATGGCGATGGGCATCGGTGGTCTCTGCGCGGCGGCGCCGGGCGACTGGGCCAGTTACGCCGGCGCGCCCGGTGGTGGGCAGTATTCGCCACTGACCCAGATCACCCCGGACAACGTCGGCCGGCTGCGCATCGCCTGGTCGTTCCGCACCGGCGAACTCGGCGCGGGCCTGCCCGATCCGGAACGGCGTCGCTTCGAGGCCAATCCGCTGGTGCTGGGTGGACGCATGTACCTCACCACCGGCACCGGCATCGCCTTCGCCCTGGATGCGGCCAGCGGCCGCGAGCTGTGGTCGTTCGATGCCAAGGTGCGGCGCGACAAGCACTACAGCGATCCGGCCTCGCGCGGAGTGAGTTTCTGGCGCGACACCCAGGCCGCAGCAGGGGCGTGCCGCGAGCGCATCGTGTTCGGCACCCTGGATGCGCGGCTGATCGCATTGGATGCCGTCGACGGCCGGCCCTGCGCCGGGTTCGGCAAGGACGGCACGATCGACCTGCATGCCGGCATCGACGTGCACGACAACGCCAGCGATGCCTGGTCCAACTATGCGGTGACCTCGCCGCCGGTGGTGGCCGGCGACGTGCTGGTGGTCGGCAGTTCGATCGGTGACAACCGCGGGCATGCGCTGGAACAGGGCGTGGTGCGCGGCTACGACGCGCGCAGCGGCCGTGAGCTGTGGCGGTGGGATCCGGTGCCGCGCGACCCGGACAAGGCTACCGCCGCCGGCTGGCAGCCGGCGCAGGCGGCCACGGTCGGCGGCGGCAATGCCTGGGCGCCGCTGTCGGTGGATCCGGCGCTGGGCCTGGTCTACGTGCCGACCGGCTCGGCGAGTCCCGACTACTACGGCGGCGAGCGCCTCGGCGACAACCGCGATACCGACTCGCTGGTGGCGCTGGACCTGCACAGCGGGCGCCGGGTGTGGGCGCAGCAACTGGTGCATCACGATCTGTGGGACTACGACCTGGCCTCGCAGCCGGTGCTGACCACGGTGCAGACCGTGCAGGGGCCGCGCGCGGCGGTGCTGCAGGCGACCAAGACCGGCTTCCTGTTCGCCTTCGACCGTCGCGACGGCACGCCGCTGTTCCCGATCAGCGAGGTGCCGGTGCCGGCCTCCGACGTGCCGGGCGAGCGCGCCTCGCCGACCCAGCCGATGCCCGAGCCGGGGTTGCGCCTGGCGCGGCATATGCCGCTGACCGCCGCCGATGCCTGGGGCGCGACGCCGGGCGCGCGCCGCGAATGCGCCGCGCTGATCGCCGGGCTGCGCTCGGAAGGCCTGTTCACCCCGCCCAGCGTGCGCGGCACGATCGCGCTGCCCGGCTGGGCCGGCGGGGTGAACTGGGGCGGGATCGCGGTGGATCCGCAGCGGCAGCTGGCGATCCTTCCGGTGTCGGACCTGCCGATGCAGGTGGCGCTGATCCCGCGCGAGCAGTTCAGCAAGGCCGAGCACGCGCGCCATCCGGACCAGCAGTTCAACGACATGGAGGGCACGCCGTACGACATGCGCCGCGGCGTGCTGAGTTCCTCCAGCGGCATTCCCTGCGTCAAGCCGCCGTGGGGGCGGCTGGTGGCGGTGGACCTGCGCACGCGCAAGATCGCCTGGGAGCGCCCTCTCGGCACCCTGGAAGAGAAGCTGCCTTGGCTGCCGCTGGAGGTGGGCACGCCACTGCTCGGCGGTGCGGTGACCACGGCCAGCGGCCTGACCTTCATCGCCGCGGCGGCCGATGCGCGCCTGCGCGCGCTCGACAGCGCCACCGGCAAGACCCTGTGGGAGGCCAAGCTGCCGGCCGGCGGCCAGGCCACGCCCTCCGTCTATGCGGTAGGCGGCAAGCAGTACGTGGTGATCGCCGCCGGTGGTCGCGAGGGCATGGGCACGATGGGCGATTACGTGGTCGCCTATACGCTCGACGGCGAGGGCAAGGACGTGGTGTTCCAGCACGGCACCGCCGTGCGCATGGCGGTGCTGGGCGTCGCCGCGCTGGGGCTGTGTGCGGGACTGGCGATGCTGCTGCGGCGTTGGCGCCGGCGGCGGCGTGCACGGGCTGGTGCTGGCGCCCGCTGAAGCACATGGTGGTGGTGGCTGGCCGGCGCTTCGGGGTTGATGCAGTCGGGACTGAAGTCCCGCCCACAGTGACGCGTCAGCACGTGCTGTCCCTGGAGTGAGCGCGGCTTCGGCGGCGACGCGCGGTGCATGCGCCAGCGATTGCTGTTGGTCGTGCATGTTGCCGTGGGAGCGACTTCAGTCGCGACGCGGGGTGCCTGGCCAAGCGGCTTTCTCAAGCGCGTGCGCCATAGGGAGCGTCCTGTGGCATCGCCGCGGCTGCCGCCATGTGCGCACCCAAGATGTGGCTTGCCTGGCCTACATGCCTGCACTCCAACGTGGCGGCATGCGCATCACCGGCCGCAACCCGGCACAGCGCTACACTGCGCAGGGCGCCACGCGATGCCGCGGCGCCGCAGCAGGTGCGATGCCCTCGCGTGGCGCCTGCCTGTCTTCCCTTCGTTCCTGCAAGGTTGCCTATGTCCGCCTCCCTCCGTCTCGCCATGGCCCAGTTCGATTTCCCGGTCGGCGCCGTGGCCCAGAACACCGACCGGATCATCGCGTTGATCGAGGAGGCGCGCGACGAATACGGCGCCGACGTGGTGCTGTTCCCGGAACTGGCGGTCAGCGGCTATCCGCCGGAGGATCTGCTGCTGCGGCCGGGCTTCCTGGCCGATTGCGAGCGCGCGGTACAGCGCATCGCCGCGCAGGTGCACGGCATCGTCGCGGTGGTCGGCTGGCCGCAGAGCGCCGGCAGCGTGGTCTACAACGCCGCCAGCGTGCTGCGCGGCGGCCGCATCGAGCGGACCTATCGCAAGCGCGAACTGCCCAATTACGCGGTGTTCGACGAGCGCCGCTATTTCGACGTCGACCCGGACGGCGAGAACTGCGTGTTCGAGGTCAAGGGCACGCCGGTGGGCCTGGTGATCTGCGAGGACCTGTGGTTCCCGGAGCCGTTGGCGGCGACCGTGCGGGCGGGCGCGGAACTGGTGCTGGTGCCCAATGCCTCGCCCTACGAGCGCGGCAAGCATGCGCAGCGCGACGCCCTGCTGGCCGAGCGCAGCCGCGAGAGCGGTGCGGCGCTGGCCTATCTCAACGTGGTCGGCGGCCAGGACGCGCTGGTGTTCGACGGCGCCTCGGTGGTGGCCGACGGCGACGGCACCGTGCATCCGGCGGCGGCCGCCTTCACCGACCAGTGGCTGGTGGTGGAATACGACACCGCCGCGCGCCGTTTCGCGCCGCTGCGCTGGACCGACGATGGCGACGAGAGCATGGATGCGCTGGCCTGGCGCGCGGTGGTGCGCGGGCTGCAGGACTACTGCGCCAAGAATCGTTTTTCCAAGGTCTGGCTTGGCCTGTCCGGCGGCATCGATTCGGCGCTGGTGCTGGCGATGGCGGTGGACGCGCTGGGCGCGGACAACGTCACCGCGGTGCGCTTGCCGTCGCGCTATACCGCCGACCTGTCCAACGACCTGGCCGCGGACCAGTGCCGCGTCCTCGGCGTGAAGCTGGAGACGGTGGCGATCGAGCCGGCGTTCGAGGGCCTGCTGAGCGCGCTCGGCCCGCTGTTCGCCGGCACCGAGCCCGATGTCACCGAGGAGAACCTGCAGTCGCGCAGCCGCGGCGTGATCCTGATGGCGCTGGCCAACAAGTTCGGCGGTCTGCTGCTGACCACCGGCAACAAGAGCGAGTACGCGGTGGGCTACGCCACCATCTACGGCGACATGTGCGGCGGCTATGCGCCGCTGAAGGACTTGTACAAGACCGAGGTGTTCGGCCTGGCGAAGTGGCGCAACACGGTCGGCGGCACGCCGGTGATCCCGCCCGCGGTGATCACGCGGCCGCCCTCGGCGGAACTGCGCGCCAACCAGACCGACCAGGATTCGTTGCCGCCGTACGACGTGCTCGACGGCATCCTGTACCGCTACGTCGACCAGGAAGAATCGCGCGACGAAATCGTCGCCGCCGGCTATGCCGCCGAGGTGGTCGACCGGGTGGTGCGCTTGGTGCGCATCAGCGAGTGGAAGCGCCACCAGGCCGCGCCGGGGCCCAAGGTGTCGCGCCGCGCCTTCGGACGCGAGCGGCGCTATCCGATCAGCAACGGGTACCAGGCCTGACGCGGTCGTCGACCTGGCAGCTGTCTCATCTGTAGGAGCGGCTTCAGCCGCGACGGGCTTTACCGGTAAAGCCCGTCGCGGCTGAAGCCGCTCCTACGAGGGATGTCACGCGGGTCCCGTTGACAGGAAACTACGGCATCGCGCCGTATTCGCTTTTGCGAATCCCCAATCCCGATTCCCCAATCCCGGCCCCTCAGACCGCCTGCAGCAACCGCAGCCCGAACGCATCGTCCTGCGCATTCCAGCCATGGCTGACGCGCAGGCCGGCTTCGGCGGCCATCGCCGCGAAGCTCTGGTCGGTGTACTTGTGGCTGTACTCGACCTGCATCGCTTCGCCTTCGGCGAAATCGAAACGCTGCCCGGCCACCGTCACCTGTTGGGCGCACTGGCTGACCAGGAAGGTCTCGATGCGCTCGCGCGCTTCCGAATAGACGGCATGATGGCGGAACTGCGCCAGGTCGAAGTCGCTGCCGATCTCGCGGTTGAGTCGGCGCAGCAGGTTCAGCGTGAATGCGGCGGTGACCCCGGCGGCATCGTTGTAGGCCGCCTCCAGCAGCGCCGTGTCTTTGACCAGGTCGATGCCGATCAGCGCGCAACCGTCCGCGCCCATGGTCTGGCGCATCGAGCGCAGCAGGGCAATGCCGTCCTCGCGGGTGAAGTTGCCCAGGGTCGAGCCGGGGAAGAACACCAGGGTGCGGCGCGCGCCGCGCTGCGGCGCCGGCAGCGCCACCGGCGCGGTGAAGTCGGCGCACACCGGCAGCATCTGAATGTGCGGGAAGCGCTCGGCCAGCCGCGCGGTGCTGGACATCAGCATGTCGCGGGAGATCTCGATGGGAGTGTAGGCCACCGGCATGCGCAGGCCGTCCAGCAGCAGCTGGGTCTTGCGGCCGCTGCCGCTGCCCAGTTCCACCACATGCGCGCCGGTGCCCACCGCCTGCGCGATCGACGGCATCCGCGCTTCCAGCAGGTCCAGCTCGGTGCGGGTCAGGTAGTACTCGGGCTGGCGGGTGATCGCCTCGAACAGGCGCGAGCCCTCGGCGTCGTAGAAGTACTTGGACGGCAGCTGCTTGGGGCTGTGCGACAGGCCGGCGATCGCGTCGGCGGCGATGTCGTCGGCCTGCGGATGCAGATCGGTGAGGGCGGCTTCGGTCAGGGCGCGGGCGGTTGCGGCGTTCATGCGGGATCCTTGGCCAGGCGCACGCCGGCGAACTGCCACCGCGCATCGGAGGGGAAGAAATTGCGGTAGCTGGCGCGGATGTGATCGTGCGGCGTGGCGCAACTGCCGCCGCGCAACACCCACTGCGCGTTCATGAACTTGCCGTTGTATTCGCCCAGCGTGCCCGACCACGGGCGGAAGCCGGGGTAGGGGAGGTAGGCACTGCCAGTCCATTCCCAGACATCGCCGAACAACTGCTGCAGGCCGGTACTGGCCGGCGCCTTCGACTGCGGATGCAGCGCGTCGCGCTCGACGAAGTTGCCGGCGATAGCGACGCCGGCGGCCGCCTGTTCCCACTCCGCTTCGGTCGGCAGGCGTGCGCCGGCCCAGCGCGCGAACGCATCGGCCTCGAACAGGCTGAGATGGCACACCGGCGCATGCGGATCGCGTTCGCGCCAGCCGCCGAGGGTGAATTCGCGCGCGCCGTCGGCATGCCAGTACAGCGGGCGCTGCCAGTCCTCGGCGCAACGCTTGGCCCAGCCGTCGCTGAGCCACAGCCCGACCGTGCGATAGCCGCCATCGGCGATGAACTCGGCGTATTCGGCGTTGCTCACCGGGCGGCTGGCCAGCGCATGCGCCGGCACCAGCACGCGATGCCGCGGCGATTCGTTGTCGTAGGCGAAGTCGGCATGCGCCGGCCACGGCGCGGCACCGATCTCGCTGATCTGCTCATCGCGCTGCAGCCAGCGCAGCGGGGACGCCGGCGCGTGCTGCGTCGCCAGGTCGACGCGATAGGCCGGGCCCAGTGGATTGCGCCAGAACGCGTGCTTGATGTCGGTGAGCAGCAACTCCTGGTGTTGCTGCTCGTGCTGCAGGCCCAGTTCCAGGATCTGCAGGGTCTGCGGCGCCAGCGTGCCGGCCTGCAACTGCGCCAGCACGCGGGTTTCGATCTCGTTCCGGTACTCCAGCACCTGCGCCAGCGAGGGCCGCGACAGCAGGCCGCGATGCGGCCGCGCATGCGCCGGGCCGATGCTCTGGTAGTAACTGTTGAACAGGTAATCCCACTGCGGATCGTGCGCGCGGTACGCCGGATCGGCGCCAAGCACGAAACGCTCGAAGAACCAGGTGGTGTGCGCGAGATGCCATTTGGCCGGGCTGGCGTCGTCCATGCTCTGCACCATCGCGTCTTCTTCGCTCAATGGCGCGGCGAGATGACGGCTGCGGGCGCGCACGCGGCGCAGGCGGTCCGCCAGCGTCGCAACGGACACGATGGGCGAGGGCGGTGACGCCGGAGAGATCGCTTGCATCGATGCAGTCTTAGCGCAGCGGCGTGAACGGACCGTCACGCGTCGCGGACCGTGGCGTTACCCTAGACACATGTCTACGATCGCCTCGCCCCATGCTGCCGGTCCGGCTTGCGCCGGCGAACTGGTCGACCTCGATGCCGCGGCGGATGCGTTCGCCTTGCCGGCGGGAGTGCGCTACCTGGACACCGCCAGCAAAGGGCCGCGCCTGCACCGTGCGCTGGCCGCAGGGCAGGCGGCGTTGGCCGACGCGATCGCGCCGTGGACACTGTCCTTCGATGCCTGGCGCGCGCAGATCGACGACCTGCGCGCGCTGGCTGCAGCCACCGTGTTCTCGGGCGACAGCGAAGGGGTGGCGATGGTGCCGTCGGCGGCCTACGGCCTGGCCATCGCGGCGCGGCAGGTGCCGTTGGCGCCCGGCGATGCGGTGCTGCTGCTCGATGGCCAGTTCCCCTCCAACCTGCTGGCGTGGCAGCAACGCTGCGCCGAGAGCGGCGCGCACCTCGCGGTGGTGCGGCCGGCGCCGGGCCAGGACTGGACCGACGCGGTGCTGGCCACGCTCGAGGCGCAGCCGCGCGTGCGCGTGGCCACCCTGCCCAATGCCTACTGGCGCGACGGCAGCCTGCTGGATCTGGACCGCATTGCGCCGCGCGTGCATGCGGCCGGCGCGATGCTGGTGCTGGACCTGAGCCAGAGCCTGGGCGTGCTGCCGGTGCGCCTGGACGCCTGGCGGCCGGATTTCGTGGTGTCGGTCGGGCACAAATGGCTGCTCGGGCCGATGGGGCTGGCGTGGCTGTGGGCCTCGCCGCACTGGCGCGCGCACGGCGTCCCGTTCGAGCAGCACTGGCAGGCGCGCGATCCGGGCGGCGACTGGCAGTTCCCGGCCGAAGCGCCGCCGCCGTACCGCAGCGGCGCGCGCCGCTTCGATGCCGGCGGCGTCGCCGATCCGCTGCGCCTGGCGATGGCCAGCGCCGCGCTGCAGCAGGTGCAGCGGTGGCAGCCGGCGCGCATCGCACAGCGGCTCGGCGAGCTTGGCGCGGCCTTCGACGCCGAACTGCACGCGCTGGGCGCGGGCGACTGGACCGTGCCGGGGCACGCGCCGCACCTGTACGCACTGCGTCCGCCGGCATCGACGATGCCGGTGTTGCTGCCATGGCTGCAGTCTGCGCAGATCATCTGTACCCATCGCCATGGTGCGCTGCGCATCGCCCCGTATCTGCAGCTGACGCCGGAGGCGATGCGTGGCCTTGCCCAAGAGATGGTGGCTGCGGCGCGTGCGTGAACGCACGTGTGTGCGATCGTTGTCTGGCTTCAGTTTCGATGGGGAACGCAGTCGATCACCGGTCCGGATCGGCGATCCTGTTGGGTGCATGGCTTCGTTGGTCGCGGCTGAAGCCGCTCCTACGAGGAAGCGGCATGCACGCCGTAGGCGCGGCTTCGGCCGCGACCGCATTCCGGTGTGAAGCGTTTCGCGCGGGTGGCGGTTGCCACGGCCGGTCGCACCTCTGACGCCCGTGGCGTGGCGCCTGGTTCACCGCCGCGCTGCCAGGCGCAATCCACGCGGGGTCAGCGCCCGTTCCAGCAGCTCGAACAGGCCCTGCACCAGCAGCGCCAGCAGCGCGGCCGGCGCCGCGCCTTCCAGGATCAGGCCGAGGTCGTCCAGGCGAATGCCGGTGAGGATCGGCTGGCCGTAGCCGCCGGCACCGATCAGGGCGCCCAGGGTCGCGGTGCCGACATTGATCACTGCCGCGGTCTTGATGCCGGCGAGGATGGTGCGCAGCGCCAGCGGCAGTTCGATCCGCCCCAGCCGGGTGCCTGGCGGCAGGCCGAGCGCGGCGGCGGTCTCGCGCAACTCGCGAGGAATGCCGGTGATGCCGGCGTGCGTGTTGCGCACGATCGGCAGCAGGCTGTACAGGAACAGCGCGGCGATCGCCGGCTTGGCGCCGATGCCGAACAGCGGGATCATGAACACGAACACCGCCAGCGACGGCAGCGTCTGCAGCACGCCGGTCAGCGCCAGCACTCCCTGGCCGAGCCGTGGCCGGTACGCCGCCAGGATGCCCAGCGGCAGCGCCACCAGCAGGGCCAGGCCCAGCGACAGCCCGACCAGTGCCAGGTGTTCGCGGGTGCGTTGCAGCAGCCGTTGCAGGCGTCCGTCCTGCGCCGGTGCGGCGATGCCCAGCCAGTGCGCGGCGATGGCGCTCTCGGCGCGCTTGTCGAGCTTGGCCTCGGCGTTGAGCCGCTGCATGGTCGTCGCGTCGATGCGTCCGCCCAGTCCCTGCAGCGCCTGCACGAAGCGCGGCGCGCGCTGCGCCAGGTCGGCGCGGTAAAGGAACACCGCGGCGTAGCGCGGGAAGTAATGCCTGTCGTCCTGCAGCACCAGCAGGTCGTGTGCGGGGATCTCGGCGTCGGTGCTGTACAGGTCGGTGAGGTCGATCGCGCCACTGTCCAGTGCGCGGTAGGCGAGGTCGTGGTCCAGGCCGGTGGGCGTCTGCGGCAGCCCGTAGGCGGCGCGCACGCCGGGCCAGCCGTCGGCGCGCGAGACGAATTCGTTGCTCAGCCCGAACTTGAGCGTCGGATGCGCGGCCAGGTCGGACAGGCGCACAATGCCCAGCGCCTGCGCGCGTTGCCGGCGCATGCCGAACGCATAGGTGTTGTCGAAGCCCAGCGGCGCGCTCATCGCCAGGCCGCGTTGCGCCAGCGCCTGCCGCAGCGCGGCGTCGTCGGCGCCCGGCATCTGCAGCAGTTCGGCGGCCAGGGTGCCGGTGTATTCGGCATAGGCGTCGATCGCGCCTTGCTCCAGCGCGCGCCACAGGATGCGGGTGCCGCCGAGCTGGCGCCGGTGCTCGACCTCGACCCCGGCCTGGCGCCCGGCGCCGGCGGCGATCTCGCCCAGCACCACCGCTTCGGTGAAGTTCTTCGAGCCGACCACCACCTTGGTCTCCGCGGCAGCGGCCGGCAGGCCCGACAGGCTGGCCACAGCGCCCAAAACGACCAGCACGACCGCGCGCCAGTGCGCGCCTGGCGACGTCACCGCGCATCCTCCAGGGTGCGCTGCGCCTGCAGGAACTGGCCGACGAACGGATCGGCCGGCGCCTCCAGCAGGTGGCGTGCGCTCCCTTCCTGCAGCACGCGGCCACCGCGCATCAGCACCAGGGTGTCGCCCAGGTAGGCGGCCTCGGCGACGTCGTGGGTCACCAGCACCACGGTCTTGCCCAGCAGCGCGAACAACTCGCGCATCTGTGTCTGCAGTTCGCGGCGCACGATCGGATCGAGCGCGCCCAGCGGTTCGTCCAGCAGCAGCACCGGCGGGTCAAGCAGCAGCGCGCGGATCAGTCCCACGCGCTGGCGCTGGCCGCCGGACAGCTCGGCCGGATAGCGCGCCAGCAGCGCCTCCGGCAGCCGGCACAAGGCCGCCAGTTCGTGCAGGCGCGCGGCGATGCGTGGCCGCGTCCAGCCCAGCGTGCGCGCCAGCAAGGCGGCGTTGTCGCGCGCGCTCAGGTGCGGGAACAGCCCGCCTTCCTGGATCACGTAGCCGATGCGCCGGCGCTGCGCCAGCAGGGTGGCGCAGCGCAGCGGCTCGCCCTGGAAGCGCACCTCGCCGCGATCCGGCCATTCCAGTCCCAGCAGCAGGCGCAGCACGCTGGACTTGCCGGCGCCGCTGGGGCCGATCAACGCGGTGGTGCGGCCCGGGGCGATGCAAAGATCGACCTGGTCCAGTGCCAGCGTGTCGCCGTAGCGGCGGGTGACCCGATGCAGTTCGAACATCGCCGCAGCATAGCCGTAGGCGGCGACCACGCCGCGCGAAGACGCGGCACGCTCAGCGGGCGGCGTCGGTCAGCAGGCCCAGGGTCGGCTTCGGCCGGCTCAGGTCGTACATCAGGCCGAAATGGGCCTCCGCGCCCTGCTGGTCCGGCTGGTCGAGCAGTTCGTAGAGATTGATCTCGGCGACCACGTCGGCGTAGTCGCTGCGCAGGGTCTGCAGCAGTTCCGCCACGCTGTCGTAGCAGGCGCCGTCGCCGGGGTAGCCGCCATCGGTGTTGCCGGTGTAGATCTCGGCGCAGTTGAGCTCGTTGACGTACACCTTGGTGCCGTATTTCTGCGCGGCGGCGCGCAATTGTCCGAGATACAGGTCCATCCAGTAGCCGCGCTCCCCGTGGAAGGCGTAGTAGTGGAAGCTGATCCGGTCGAAGTCGAAGCCGGCGGCCTTGGCCTGGTCGAGGAACCACAGTGAGCCGTTGCGGTCGCCGGGGCAGCGCGCGGTGGCCGAATGATCGTCGCTGTTGCAGGCGGTGATGTTGATGGTGAACTGCAGGCCGGCGCCCACTTCGTCGGAGGCCTGCTTCATGCCGCGGTACATCGTGGTCATCGCCGCGATCCGCGCCGGGGCGGCGGCACGGTCCAGGTCCTGCTCGTTGCCGATCTCCCAGACCTTGATGTCGTTGGCATAGCGTCGCGCCAACGCGTAGCCGATCTCCTGCGACATCGGATACACCATCGGCCGCAGCGCGATGTTGTACTTGCGCGAGAGCTGCACCAACTTGTCGAGCACGGTGAAGTTGCGCGGGTCGACGTCGAAGCGGTAGCTGCGCAGGTTGCGCTGGTCGAGCAGGCGGAACACCGCCTCGCTCTGGCTGAGCGGATAGGCCTGGCGGCCGTCGTGGCCGTTGACGCCGTACACGATGGCCGGTGCTGCGGTGGCCGGCAGGGCGGCAGCGGCGGAGAAGACGGCGGCGAACAACCACAACAGCGGGCGCAGGATGGGCATGGGCAGGGTCCCAGCGGATCGGCACGGAGGAGGTGTGGGGGCAGCCTAGCAAGGCTGCGCAGCGGTCTGGCCGACAATCGTCCGGATTGGGGCGTGCGTCGCAGTCCGCGGCGCGGGGCAGGCCCGGCACCGTCGCGCTGCCGCGCGGTCTTCGCCGCCGAGTACCAGGCCGGATCGGCCCGCCATTGCAGGGGAGGGCGGCGCCGTAGTGGTCCCCCAGAACGCGACAGGGGCCTTGCGGCCCCTGTCGGTGTGCATCCCGCCGGCGCGATGGATCAGCGCTGCATCTGCGAGTTGGACTGTCCGGTGGCGGCGGACTTCTCGCCGGCGAACGGATTGAGCTTGCGGATCATCCACGGGTACTTCGGCCAGTTGCCGGTCAGCCACGGATGCTGCGGATCGTTGAGCTCCAGCACGCGGCGCGCGTCGGCGGCCAGGGTCTTGTTGCCGAGGTGGGTGTAGGCATCGGCCAGCACCGCCACCGCATCGTACTGGTAGGCGCTCTGCGGGTAGGTCTCGAGCAGGTAGGTGGCGCGCGAGGCGGCCGACACCCAGGCGTCGCGGCGCAGGTAGTACAGCGCGTTGTCCAGCTCGTGCTGGGCGAACACGTTGCGCAGGGCGATCATGCGCTCGCGCGCGTCGGCGGCGTAGCGGCTGTTCGGGTAGCGCTCGGCGACGGTGTTGAAGTCGGCGTAGGCCTGCTGCGGGGTAGACAGGTCGCGGCGGCTGGGATCCAGCGACCACACCCGGCGCAGGAACACCGTGTCGCGGTTGGAGTTGGACAACCCGCGCAGGTAGTACATGTAGGCGATGTTGCGCTGGGTCGGGTAGGTGCGGATGAAGCGGTCGATGGTGGACACCGCGTCGTCGTGCTTGCCGGCCTTGTACTGGGCGTAGGCGCTTTCGATCATCGCCTGCTCGGTGTAGTTGCCGTACGGGTACTGCGCGATCAGCCGCTTGAAGCTGCTCTCGGCGCCGGCCCAGTTGCCGCTCTCCATCTGCGCATGCGCCTTCTGGTAGAGCTGCTCCACCGGCATCCCTTCCTCGGGGTTCTTCTTCTGACGGTGGCAACCCGTCGCCACGACCAGCGTGACCAGCAGCAGGGCGATGAAACGGACGTGCGCGGACAGCGGGACGGAGCGTCGGATCATGGGTTCGGGCGCGGCAGGGCAGGAATACGAAGGGGCGATGATAGCCTAGTGGCCTGTCCTGCGACTGACTACGGCCGCCGCGACTCTCCTTTTCCGACCCAAGCCGTGCCCCTGCCATGCCCAATACCCCCCCGGACCTCCCCGAGGACGCCGCCAGCGACGGCCCGCGCCAGGCGCGCGTGCCCGACCATGCCGCCGGCCGCCGTTTCGACGCGGTGCTGGCCGAACTGTTCCCCGAATACTCGCGCTCGCGCCTGGCCGAATGGATCAAGTCCGGCGACGCCCTGCTCGACGGCGCCCCGGCGCGGCCGCGCGATCCGCTGCGCGGCGGCGAGATCGCCAGCCTGCACGCGGTGCTGGACACCCAGACCCACGCCCTGCCCGAGGACATCCCGCTGGAGGTGCTGTACGAGGACGACCAGGTCATCGTGCTGAACAAGCCGGCCGGGCTGGTGGTGCACCCGGGCGCCGGCAACCCCAGCGGCACCCTGGTCAATGCCTTGCTGTACCGCGATCCGGGGCTGTCGGCGCTGCCGCGCGCCGGCATCGTGCACCGCCTGGACAAGGACACCAGCGGCGCCATGGTGGTGGCGCGGACCCTGCAGGCGCACACCTCGCTGGTGGCGCAGCTGTCCGCGCGCGACGTGCACCGGCAATACCTGGCGGTGGTGGTCGGGGCGCTGGTCTCCGGCGGCACCGCCAACGCGCCAATCGACCGCCATCCGCGCGACCGCCTGCGCATGGCGGTACGCGAGGACGGCCGCGATGCGGTCACCCACTACCGGCTGCGCGAGCGCTTCCGTGCGCATACGGCCCTGGAATGCCGCCTGGAGACCGGCCGCACCCACCAGATCCGCGTGCACATGGCACACCTGAAGCACCCCATCGTCGGCGACCCGCTGTACGGCGGCCCGCTGAAGCTGCCCAAGGGCGCCAGCGAGGAACTGATCGGCGAACTGCGCGGCTTCAAGCGCCAGGCGCTGCACGCCGAGACCCTGGAGTTCAAGCATCCGCTGAGTGGCGAACCGGTCCGAGCCACCGCCGCAGTGCCGGCCGACCTGCAGCAGCTGATGGCCTCCCTGCGCGCGGATGCGCAGGCGGCGGCCGAGCGGGCGCGGCGCTGAGCATGGCCACGTCGCCGGTTTCCTGCGCCGTGGCACGCGGCGCCGTCTGGGGCTGCGGCCGGGGACGCCCGCGATGCGGCAAGGCGGCCGCTGTCGGCCGAGGGTGCTGCTGATGCCGGACTTCGCCCTGCAGGCCGACTGGCCGGCCCCGCCGCGGGTCCACGCGCTGACCACCGTGCGCACTGGCGCCGGCGCCTCGAGGCCGCCGTTCGACCGTTTCAACCTGGGCAACCGCAGCGCCGCCGACGGCGACGACCCGGCCACCGTGCAGCGCAACCGCGACGAGTTGGCCGAGCGGCTGGCGCTGCCGACGCCGCCGCACTGGCTGCGGCAGGTACACGGCGTGCAGGTGCTGCGTTTCGACGGACCGCCGCACGGCACCGGACTCGACGCTGAGCCGACCGCCGACGCCGCGGTCACCGCCGAACCGGGCGTGGTGCTGGCGATCCTCACCGCCGACTGCCTGCCGGTGGTGTTCGCCGCGCGCGACGGCAGCGAGGTCGGGGCAGCGCATGCCGGCTGGCAGGGGCTGGCCGGCGGCGTGCTGGAGGCCACCGTGGCCGCGTTGCGCACGTCGCCGGCGCAGCTGCAGGCCTGGCTGGGCCCGGCGGCCGGGCCGCAGCACTACGAGATCGGCGTCGACGTCCGCGAGGCCTTCCTGCGCCACGATCCGGCCGCCGCCGCTGCGTTCGTGGACACCCGGCCCGGACATTGGCGGGTGGACCTGTACGCACTGGCGCGGCAACGCCTGGTCGCGGCCGGCATGGCGCAGGAGCAGATCCACGGCGGCGGCCTGTGCACCATCGCCGATGCGCAGCGCTTCTACTCCTATCGGCGCGACCGCCGCAGCGGGCGCATGGCGACCCTGGCGTGGATCGCGCCCTGACCGCGCCGCTGTTCGCGCAGGTGCTGGGGCCGGCGTTTGCGCAGTTGCCGCCGGTGTTGCGCGCGCTGCACACGCCGGGGCCGCAGTCGCGCTACGTCGGCCAGGCCGAGGTCGTCCGCGGCCGGCATCTCCTGCTGCCGCTGTGCGCGTGGCTGGTGCGGCTGCCGCGCACCGAACCGGCCACGCCGGTGGAGGTGGTGTTCCGCGCCGATGTGCGCGGGGAGTGCTGGGAGCGCCGTTTCGGTCGGCATGCCATGCCGTCGCGGCTGTGGCTGCACCGCGGCCGGCTGCGCGAGCGCCTGGGCGCGGTGGTGTTCGAATTCGCGCTGCGGGTGGACGGCGCGGGCATCGAATGGCGCGTGGCGCGGGCCTGGGCCTTCGGCGTGCTGCCGCTGCCGCGGCGCTGGCTGGCCGCCGTGCACTGCCGCGAAGACCAGCGCGACGGCCGCTATGCGTTTCTGATTGCGGTGACGCTGCCGTGGATCGGCCCGTTCATCCGCTACGAGGGCTGGCTTGCGCCGGCCTGAGCCGCCGCCGGTGGTGGCGCCCACGGCGCCGGAGGGCGCGGCCATCGTCGTGTTCGACGGGGTGTGTGCGCTGTGCAGCCGCTGGGTGCGGTTCCTGCTGCGCCATGACCATCGCGGCCGCTACCGCTTTGCGGCGATGCAGTCGCCGCGCGGCAGCGCGCTGTTGCGCGCTCACGGGCTGGATCCGGCCGATCCGCTGTCGTTCCTGCTGCTGACGCCAGATGCTGCACTGACCGACTCGGACGCGGCGATCGCGGTGATCGCCGGGCTTGGCGGGGTGTGGCGCAGTGTCGCGCTGCTGCGCCTGCTGCCGCGGCGCTGGCGCGACGCCGGCTATCGGCTGCTGGCGCGCAACCGCCATCGCTGGTTCGGCACCACCGCGCAGTGTTTCCTGCCGGAGCCGCAACAGCGCGCGCGGTTTCTGGAGTGAGCGCGCTGCGCGGACCGGCTCAGCCGGCACCGCGCGCGAACGGCAGCACCTTGCCGTCGCTACCGTCGGCGCGGCCGCTGTCGAGGCGGAACACGCCGACCGCGGCCGCCAGCCCGCCGGCCTGTTCCTCCATGCTGCGCGCGGCGGCGGTGGCTTCCTCGACCAGGGCGGCGTTGCGCTGGGTCACTTCGTCCAGTTGCGCCACGGTGCGGTTGACCTGTTCGATGCCGCTGGACTGTTCGCCGCTGGCGGCGCTGATCTCGCCGATCAGGCCGGTCACCCGCTGCACCGAGCCGACGATCTCGTGCATGGTGGCACCGGCGCGATTGACCAGCGCCGCGCCTTCGCCGACGGTGCGCGTGGACGCCTCGATCAGGTCCTTGATCTCCTTGGCCGCATCGGCCGAACGCTGCGCCAGCGAGCGCACCTCGCTCGCGACCACGGCGAAGCCGCGGCCCTGCTCGCCGGCGCGCGCGGCCTCCACCGCGGCGTTGAGCGCCAGGATGTTGGTCTGGAAGGCGATGCCGTCGATCACTCCGATGATCTCGCCGATGCGCTGCGAGGACGCGCTGATCGCGCGCATCGTCGCCACCACCTCGTCCATCACCTGTCCACCGGACCGGGCGACCTCGCCGGTGTTCTGCACCAGGCCGTTGGCCTGCTGCGCGTTGTCCGCGTTCTGCTTCACCGCCGAGGTCAGTTCCTCCATCGAACTGGCGGTCTCTTCCAGGCTCGCCGCCTGCTGTTCGGTGCGATCGGACAGATCCGTGTTGCCCGCGGCGATTTCCGCGGCGGCGCGGCGGATGGTCTCGGCCGCGTCCTGGATGCCGACGATGATCTCGGTGAGCTTGGCCACGGTGCGGTTGGTGTCCTCGCGCAACTGCGCGAACACGCCCTGGGCCTGGCCGTCGACGCGATGGGTGAGGTCGCCTTCGGCCAGCGCCGCCAGTGCCGCCGCCAGCTGCGCCAGGTTGCTCTCCACCGCATCGGCGATGCGGTTGACGCCGTCGGCCAGCGACTTGAGCACTCCGTCCATCGCCGCCGTCTCGATGCGCTGGCTGAAATCGCCGCGCGCGGCGGCCTCGATCACCGTGGCCAGCGCCTGTTCGGCGCTGACCTGCGCGGTCACCTCTTCCCACTGCGCGATGGTGCCGAGGCGGCGGCCGTCGGCGCCGTTGATCGGGCTGTACACGAAATCGATCTGGCGGCCGAAGAACGGCGCGCGCACGCGCTTGGAGCCGGTCAGCGCACGCATGCGGTCGATCGCCGCCTGGCTGTCCGGATAGATGTCGCCGATGCTGCCGCCGACGAACTGCTCGGCGCGAAATTCCGGGCGGAAGCGCTGCACGTCCGCTTCGATGGTCCGCAGCATCTGCAGCAGCTTGCGATTGGCGAAATGCACGCGGCCATCGTCGTCGGCGATGCGCACCATGGTGTCGAGATCGTCCAGCGCCTGGATCACGAAGCGGCCATGGCGCAGTTCCGCCTCGGCCTGCGCCTGGCGTGCGGCCAGCGCCTGTTGTGCGTTCTGCACCGCGCGCAGCAGGGCCACTTCGGCCGCGTCGCCGGTCAGGTCCACGCGGTGCTCGAAGCGGCCTTCGCCCAGCGCCTGCAGCGCCTGCGTGGCCCGGTGCAGGGCGCGTGGCGCGCTGCGTCTGCCGGCCCAGACCAGCGCCGCGGCGACCGCGGCGGCAACCAGCAGCGCCGGCAGTATGCGCGGGAGCGCCGATCCGGTCGGCCCGACCGTGCGGCCGACATGCAGCGCGTAGCCGGTCAGCGCCAGCAGCACCAGCACGTGGGCCAGGGCAAGCTGCGCCGAATGCAGGCGCAGCCACGCGGGAATGGTCGGGCGGAGAGCGGCGGATGGCGAGGGCATGGTATGCACCGGCTGAAAAACAACGGGCAACGCCGCAGGGGCGACGCGATCTCGCGGGGGTACAGCCAGTATCGGCGCATTGCGCGGCGTGCTGGATCGCCGGCAGCTGCCGTTCGTCGGAAACTTCACATGGCCTGCATGCCTGTGCGGCGTCGGCAGCGAGGCGCGAGAGGGTGACGCGCTACAGCAGCAGGGGCGCTGCGCGGGGAACCCGCGGCAGGCCAGACGGGCATGCCGGCTCGCGCGTGGCCGGGCTGACCGTCCTCACCACCGACCCACTGTGGGCCGGTGGCGGGATGGGCGGACGCTTACTTCGCCGGCGCCTTCGCGTCGGGCAGGGTCCAGGCGATCACGCTGTCGCCGGCCTTGGTATCCATGCGGTCGTGGCCGCCGATCGCGGCGACGATGTACTGCTTGCCATCGACGGTGTAGCTCAGCGGTGCGGCCTGCGGACCGGCCGGCACGCGCACTTCCCACAGCAGCTTGCCGGTCTGGGTGTCGTAGCCGCGCAGGAAGTTGTCCAGCGCCGCGCCGATGAAGGTCACGCCGCCGGCGGTGGCCAGCGAGCCGCTGTTGTTGGGCGTGCCCAGTTCGAACTTCATCTTCGACGGAATGCCCATCGGGCCCTGGTCGTAGCCGGTGCCCAGCGGACGCCGCCAGATCACCTGCTGGGTGCGCAGGTCCACGCCGGAGATATAGCCCCACGGCGGCGCCACGCACGGGGTGTTGAGCGGCGACATCCACGGCTCCTTGCGCGCACCGTAGGGCAGGCCTTCCTGGGCCATGTAGCCGGGCGTCCTGCTCTTGCCGTTGAACACCGACACCACGCCCAGCGCCTGCATTTCCTGGCGCGGATACACCTGCTCGGTGTAGGGCAGGCGGTTGCTGTTCATCACCATGATGCCGCGCTGCAGGTCCACCGACACGCCGCCCCAGTTGATGCCGCCGTGGTTGCCGGTGAAGGCCAGCGAACCGCCCAGGCTCGGCGGGGTGAACATGCCCTCGTAGCGCAGCCGCTTGAACTGGATGCGGCACACCAGTTGGTCGAACGGGGTGATGCCCCAGGCGTCGGATTCGACCAGGGTTTCGTAGTCCTTGCTCGGCGCGCCGACGGTGTTGGGCATGCCCGGCGACACCGGCTGGGTCCTGGCGGTCCAGTCGCCGTGGTCGGTGCCCTGCGGTACCGGCTTCTGCTCCACCGGCATGATCGGTGCGCCGGTCTCGCGGTCGAGCACGAACACCTGGCCGGACTTGGTGGCCTGGATCACCGCCGGGCGGGTACCGCCGCCGGGCATCGGAAAGTCAACCAGGTTCGGCTGCGGGCCTATGTCGTAGTCCCACAGATCATGGTTGATGGTGCGGAAATGCCAGCGCTCCTTGCCGGTGGCCGCATCCAGGGCGACCAGCGAGGCGGTGTACTCCTCTTCCTGCGGCGTGCGCTGCCTGCCGAAGAAGTCGCCGGAGGCGTTGCCGGTGGGCAGGTAGACCAGGCCCAACTGGTCGTCGGCGGCCATCAGCGACCACACGTTCGGGGTGGAGCGGGTGTAGGTCTGGCCGGCCGGCGGGGCCGCATCGATCGCCGGGTTGCCCAGGTCCCAGGCCCAGCGCAGCTGCCCGCTGACCGCGTCGAAGGCACGCACCACGCCGGACGGCGCGTCGCGCTCCTGGCCGTCGCGAATCTGCCCGGTGGGCTGGATCACCACGCCGCGCATCACCACCGGCGGCGAGGTCGGGCCGACGAAGCCGGGCTTGGTGTTGCCGGTGTCCTTGTTCAGATCGACATAGCCGTGCGTGCCGAAGCTGTCGCAGAGCTTGCCGGTGAGCGCGTCGAGCGCGCCCAGGCGGCCGTCCACCATTGGCCAGAAGATGCGCTTGGCGCACTCGGCGACCGGCGTGGTGGCCTCGAAGTAGGACACGCCGCGGCAGGTGGTGGCGGCGACGCCGGCCATGGCCTTCGGATCGGTGTGCGGATCGAAGCGCCAGCGTTCCTTGCCGGTGGTGGCCTCCACCGCGATCACCTTCTGCGTAGGCGTGCAGATGTAGACCAGGTCGCCGACCTTCAGCGGGGTGTTCTGGAACGCGTAGCCGAGCTTGGAGCCGGCCGGCTTGAGGTCGCCGGTGTGGAATTCCCAGGCGATCTTCAGGTCCTTGACGTTGTCCGGGGTGATCTGCGCGCCGGGGCTGTAGTGATTGGACAGATTGGACCCGGCATAGGCGGTCCAGTTGCCGGCGTCGTGGTTGCCGGCGACGTTGCCGTCGGGGCTGTCCACCGTGGCGCGGCTGAAGGCGGCCTGCGGGCGCTGCGCGGCCAGGCTGGGGTCGGCCAGTTCCACCGTGCGCGGGAACAGTAGCGGCACGAACACCAGTGCCGCGCCCAGCACCGGCAGCACGCCGGCGACCAGCAGGTAGCCGATACCGGAGACCGGCGCCAGGCGCCAGCGCGCCACCTTCCAGAACGGCAACAGCAGCAGGCCCAGCACCGACACCATCGCCAGGCGCGGGATCAGCGCCCAGCCGTCCAGGCCGACCTCAGCCAGGGCCCAGGCGATGGTGGCGGCCAGGGTGACGCCGAACAACCACAGGCCGGCGCGGCGGCCCAGCGCCAGCAGCACGCCGGACGCGGCCAGCGCCACGCCCGCGAGCAGGTAGTACCAGGAGCCGCCGACGGCGACGAGTTGCCCGCCCATGATGGCGAGGGCGACGCCGATCACGGCGATGAGGACGGCATAGCCGGCGAACAGCCAGCGGCCAGGTCCGTGGGGGGAGGAAGCAGCGGTCATGAGCGAAACATCCGACGAGGATCCCTGGCGCGTGGCGCGAATGGCGGCGGTGCAGGCGGATCGTGGAGGGGGAGGCGAGGGCGGGGCCGCAACCGCGGCGCGCATCGCAAGGCAGCGACCGCGCTGCCGCGTATTCGGAAAGCGGCGGGAATCGGCGCGGCGCGTGCGGGCTATTTTAGGCGGTGCAGGTCGTCGGGCCGTGATGGCACGCGGAACACTGCGTCATGCCGCGCAGTGGCGACCGCCGCATGACGACGTAGTGAGCCAGGATCGCGGCGCGCGCAGGCTTTGTGCGCGCCACGTCGGACGAAGCCTATGCCGCCGCTAGCGCAGGCTTTCCAGCGCCTGCAGGTAGCGCTGGCGCCAGGCATTGATGTCGTGCTTGCGCAGGTGATCCATCATCGCCTGCCAGCGCTCGATGCGCTTGGCCTTGGGCAGCGACGCGCCGGTGGCGATGGCGTCGGCGACGCCGTCCAGGTCGTGCGGATTGACCAGCAGCGCTTCCTTCAGTTCGTCGGCGGCGCCGGCCAGCAGCGACAGCACCAGCACGCCGGGATTCTCCGGGTCCTGCGCGGCCACGTATTCCTTGGCCACCAGGTTCATGCCGTCGCGCAGCGGCGTCACCAGGCCGACTTGCGCGGCGCGATAGAAGCCGGTCAGGGTGGCGTGGGTGAAGTTGCGGTTGACGTAGCGCAGCGGGGTCCAGTCCGGCTCGGCATGGCCGCCGTTGATGTGGCCGGCGATCTGCTCGAGCTGGTTGCGCAGTTGCTTGTACTCGGTGACGTCGCCGCGCGAGACCGGCGCGATCTGCAGGTAGGTGAGGCTGCCGCGCTGGTCCGCATGCCGCTCCAGGTAGCGCTCGAAGCCGAGGAAGCGTTCCGGCAGGCCCTTGGAGTAGTCCAGCCGGTCCACGCCGATCGCCAGTTGGCGATCGCGCAGGCTGCTGCGCAGGTCGCGCACCGCCGGCTTGGACATCGCCGCGCGCGCCTGCTGCGCGATCAGTTCGGTGTCGATGCCGATCGGGAACATGGCCGCGCGGAACCGGCGGCCGCCCGGCGCTTCCAGCACGCCGTCCTTGATCACCTTGCCGCCGCCGAACAGGCGCACGTAGGCCTGGAAACGGTCGACGTCGCGGCGGGTCTGGAAGCCGATCAGGTCGTAGGCGTAGAAGCCGGAGAACAGCCGTGCGTGGTCCGGCAGCGCCTGGATCAGGTCGGCCGAGGGGAACGGCACGTGCAGGAAGAAGCCGATGCGACAGCCGATGCCGCGCTCGCGCAGCAGCGAGGCCAGCGGGATCAGGTGATAGTCGTGGATCCACACCGTGTCGTCCTCGCGCAGCATCGGCGCGAGCTTGTCGGCGAACATGGCGTTGACCCGGCGATAGCCCTCGCGGGTGGCGCGGTCGTAGTCGACCAGGTCCAGGCGGAAGTGCAGCAACGGCCACAGCGTGCGGTTGGCGAAGCCGTTGTAGTACGCGTCCAGGTCGGCGCGATTCAGATCCATGGTGACGAAGCGGATGTCGCCCTGGGTCTGCTCGTGCATTGCGCCGCTGTCGCCGCGCACGGTCTTGCCGCTCCAGCCGAACCAGACGCCGCCGCGTTCCTTCAGCGCCGCCAGCAAGCCCACCGCCAGGCCGCCGGCACGGTTCTCGCCGGGCAGTGCCACACGGTTGGATACCACGACCAGTCTGCTCATGATGCCTCCTGCCAACTGCGCGACAAACGCATGGCGGCGATGATCAGGCCGACATGCGAATAGGTCTGCGGAAAATTGCCCCAGGCTTCGCCGTTGTCGAAGGCCAGATCCTCCGACAGCAGGCCCAGGTGATTGCGCCGGGCGAGGATGCGCTCGAACAGCTCGCGTGCCTCGTCCTTGCGGCCGATCGCGGCCAGCGCGTCGATGTACCAGAACGTGCAGATGGTGAAGCTCGTCTCCGGTTCGCCGAAGTCGTCCGGCGCCACGTAGCGGTACAGCGCATCGCCATGCTTGAGGTCGCGGCCGATCGCTTCGACCGTGGCGATGAAGCGCGGATCGTCCGGGGCGATGAAGCCGATGTCGGCCAACAGCAGCAACGAGGCGTCCAGCCGGTGGCCGTTGAAGGTGTCGGTGAAGTGCCCCAGCTCCGCGCTCCAGGCCTCGGCCAGTACGCGTGCGTGGATGCGGTCTGCGCGCTCGCGCCAGTGCGCCACGCGCTCCTCCAGGCCCAGCCGCGCGGCGATCTTGGCCAGGCGGTCGCAGGCGGCCCAGCACATCGCACTGGTGTAGGTGTGCACCTCGGCGCGGCCGCGGAACTCCCACAGGCCGGCGTCGGGCACGTCGTGCAGCGCGAAGGCGCGCTCGCCCAGCGGTTCCAGGCGCAGGAAGGTGTGGGTGTCGCCGGGGTCCTTCAGGCGCAGGTCGAAGAACAGTTGGGTGGAGGCCAGCACCACGCTGCCGTACACGTCGTGCTGCTTCTGGATCCAGGCCAGGTTGCCGCGCCGCACCGGGCCCATGCCGCGGTAGCCGGCCAGCGACTCGACCTCGTGTTCCTCCAGCGCGGCCTCGAAGCCGATGCCGTACAGCGGCTGCAGGCTGCCGTCGGTGGTGGCGATGTTGAAGATGTAGCCGAGGAACTGCTCCATGGTGCGGGTGGCGCCGAGCCGGTTCAGCGCGCGCACCACGAAGGCGGCGTCGCGCAGCCAGCAGTAGCGATAGTCCCAGTTGCGCGGGGTGTCCGGGGCTTCCGGAATGGAGGTGGTCATCGCCGCGATGATCGCGCCGCTGTCCTCGTACTGGCACAGCTTCAGGGTGATGGCGCTGCGGATCACCGCGTCCTGCCAGTCCAGCGGCACCGACAGGTAGCGCACCCACTCGCGCCAGTATTCCTCGGTGCGCTCCTGCGCTTCCTGGATGTAGCCGGTCAGCGAGCGGGTCAGCGATTCGTCCACGCCCAGCATCAGGTTGACCGGGTGGGCAAGCACGAACGGCAACTCGTCGCGGATGAAGCGCACCGGCACGTCGGTGGTCAGGCGCAGGGTGAAGTCCGGCAACAGCCAGCGCACGTGGTTGCTGCCCCAGGTGCTCTCCGGCTGGCGCGCACCCCAGTCCGCCAGCGGCCGTGCACGCACGCGGATGCGCGGGTTGCCGGCCAGCGGCCGCACCTGTCGGATGATGCTGACCGGGCGGTAGAAGCGGCCGTGGTTGCGCCAGCGCGGCGCGAAGTCGATCACCTCCACCGCGCCGCCGTGGGCATCGCGCAGCACCGTGCGCAGGATCGCGGTATTGGCCAGGTAGTGCTGATCGCTGTCGACGAAGTCTTCCAGCTCGATGCTGAAATCGCCGCCGGGATGCGCGCGCGGCGACAGCAGGGCGCAGAACGCCGGGTCGCCGTCGAAGGCCGGCAGGCAGCTCCACACCACGCTGGCCCGTTTGTCGATCAGGGCGCCGAAGCTGCCGTTGCCGATGACGCCGAGGTCGAGATTGGGGGAACTCATGGAACGGACGGATCCTTGTGCGGAAGCAGTGGGGGAAGCGACCACGGGACGCGGGCGGGCGGGCGCGGCGGCGCCCTCATCCGGCGTTATCGCGCAGCCAGGCGTGTACGCCGCGTGGATCGGGCAGCGCATAGGTGGCGACGCTGTCGGCGCGGGCGCCGACCAGCACGCTCCAGCCGCCGGCCTGGTTGGCCGCGGCGAAGCCGAATTCGTCGGTGAGATCGTCGCCGACGAACACCGGGCGGCGCCCCCGGAACGGCGGTTGCTGCAGCAGCGTGGTCAGCGCCACGCCCTTGTCGCTGCCTTCGGGCACGAACTCGACCACGTGATCGCCGGGCTGCAGGCGGTAGCCGGGCAGGTCGGCGATCTGGGCGTGGGCGAACCCAAGCACCGCCTCGGCGGCGCTCGGCGCCGCGCGCCAGTGCAGCGCCACGCTGGCGCCCTTGTCCTCGACCAGCACGCCCGGATGCGCCTGGCGCAGGTGCGCGGCGCGCGCATGCAGCGCATGCAGAAACTGCGAGGTATCGGCGGGCATCGCCGCCTGCGCGTCGGCGTCGCTGCGCAACTCGTGGCCGTGCAGGCCGGCGGCCGGCAGCCGCAGCGGCGCGAACAGGGCGTCCAGTTGCGTCAGCGGACGTCCGCTGACCAAGGCCACCGCGCCACCGAGGCGCTGGTGCAGGCGGCCGATCGCCTCACGCACCTCGGGCAGCAACTGCACCTGGTCGGGGCGTTCGGCAAAGGCGATGAGAGTGCCGTCCACGTCCAGGAACAATGCGCAGGCATCGTCCAGGCGCGGCGGCGGCGGTCGGAGGGGGAGCGCGTCTGCCATCTGTTCATGATGAACGGGACAGCGTTAGCGTCAGGTGGATTGGGGCGGGGATTGGGGAGTGGGGATTGGGGATTCGTAAAAGCGGGCGTCCAGCGGCTGTGGCTGTCTGCAGATGACGGGATTGGAGATTCGGGATTCGGGATCGGGTGGCGTTTCACGAGTGCCGACGCACCGCTTTTGCGAATCCCCAATCCCGACTCCCGAATCCCGGCCCTCTGCAGATGCCGGGATTGGGGAATGGAGATTCGGGATTGGGTAGCGCTCCACGAGTGCGGACGCACCGCTTCTACGAATTTCCAATCCCGACTCCCCAATCCCGGCCCCCTCCGTCAGAAGGTGTACCGCACCCGGCCGTAGTAGTAAGCGCCGTTGCTGCCGATCGGCGAGAGCACGTCGTAGGGCAGGTTGCCGTAGTAGGCGATGTCGGGCTTGGAGCGGTCGGCGTAGGCGTCGGTGAGGTTCTGTCCACCCACCGCCACGCTCCACTGCGGGGTGAGGTGGTATTCGACCTCGGCGTCGAGTTGCCACTTGGCGCTGTAGGTCTGCTCCGGGTCGAAGCCGCCGCCGAAGTCGAACACGCGGGTGGCGCTGCCGTAGCGGGTGACGCGGGTCTGCAGCGACCAGTGCGCATCGCTCCAGTTCGCCGCCAGTTGCGCGCGCGTGCGCGGCGTCGCTTCGGTCAGGGTGTTGCGCTCTTCCACGCCGAACAGCACGTAGTCCGGATTCAGCGCCAGCAGTTGCGCCGGCGTGGCCACCACGTTCTCCAGTTCGGTCTTGGCGTAGCTCCAGGTGCCGGTCAACTGCAGTTGGCCATCGCCCAGCGCCTGCCGCCAGTTGCTGACCAGCTCGGCGCCGCGGGTGCGGGTGTCGGCGGCGTTGACGAAGAAGCTGGCGCTCTGCAGGCCGGCGATGCCGAAGCGCTGCACGACGAAGTCGGTCAGGGCGTCGCCGTCGATGCTTTCCGACAGCGCGATGCGCTTGTCGATGTCGATCTGGAACAGGTCCAGCGACAGGTCGAAGTGGCTGCCGACGCGGCTGGTGAAGCCCAGGCTGTAGTTGCGCGACTTCTCCGGTTGCAGCGTGCGGGCGCCCAGCGCCTGCGCGATCGGGTTGTCGACCGAGAGCAGGCGGCCCTGCAGCAGCTGGCCGTTGGCGTTGTAGCCGGTGGAGCTGGCTTCGTAGCCGATCTGGCTCAGCGACGGCGCGCGGAAGTTGTTGGAGATCGCGCCGCGCAGGGCGAACGCCGGGACGAACTCGTAGCGCGCGGCCAGCTTGCCGGTCAGTTCGCCGCCGAAGTCCTGGTAGTGCTCGTAGCGCGCGGCCAGGTCGGTGGAGAGCTTGTCCCCGAACTGGCTGGACACGCTGGCGTAGACGCTGGCGACGTTGCGCGACAGGTCGGCCGCATCCTGCGGGGTCAGGCCGCCGCCGGCCTGGGCGCCGGTGGGGCGGTCGGTGTAGGGACCGGCGGCGTAGCTGGCCGGGTCGCCCGGACGGGTGCGGTAGTGCTCGCGGCGCAGTTCCACGCCGGTGCCCAGGGTGTGGGTGGCGCCGGCGGCGTCGAAGCTGCGGCTCAGGTCGAGGTTGGCCACGCCCTGTTCGAAGGCGTAGTCGCCGGTCTTGAAGCGGGTCGGGCTGCCCGGGCCCAGCGAGGCGTTGAGCGAATGCTTGAGCCGGTAGGTGAAGTCGTTGCGGCCGTAGTCGAGGCTGGCGTCGTAGGCCCATTCGCCCCACTGCCCGCGCGCGCCGAGCACCGCCTGCAGGTCGCGGTTCTCGCCCAGCGACACCGGGCGGTAGCCCTGCGGATACACCTGGGTCCAGTTGGCGGGGCCGTCGGGGTAGCGGAAGTAGTTGTCGCCCCGCGTGTCGCGCTGGTTGTAGGTGCCGAAGGCGTAGACCTCGCTGCCCTGGCCGAACGGCAGCTTGCCGTTGATCCAGGCGTTGAGATCCTTGCTGGCGCCGTCGCCGAGCGCGTAGTTGCGCTTGCCGGCCAGTGCCAGGTTGGCCGGGGTCTGTTCCTCGAACGAGGGGATCTGGTCGAAGCCGGCGCGGTTGGTGGCCTCGTGGTTCTTCAGTTCCAGGCCGACCTTGAAGAAGCCGCCGTCCTCGCCCAGGCGCGTGCCGACCTTGCCGCTGGCGTAGCCGGTCTGGCCGTCGGTGAGGGTGCGGTGGATCGGCTTGACGTCGGTGTGGTTGGCGCCGTAGCTGGCTTCCAGCGCACCGCTGTCCGGGTCGTCGTCGAGGATCACGTTGATCACCCCGGCCACCGCGTCCGAGCCGTACTGCGCGCCGGCGCCGTCGCGCAGCACCTCGATGCGCTTGATCGCGCTGATCGGGATGGCGTTGAAGTCCACCGGCGTGGTGCCCTTGCCGATCTTGCTGTCGGTGTTGACCAGCGCCGAGGTGTGGCGGCGCTTGCCGTTCACCAGCACCAGTACCTGATCGGGCGAGAGCCCGCGCAACTGCGCGGCGCGCACGTGGTCGGCGCCGCCGGAGTTGGACTGGCGCGGGAAGTTGAAGGAGGGCAGCAGCGCCTGCAGCGCGCTGCCGAGTTCGCCGTTGACCACGCCGGCCTTGCGGATGTCCTCGGCGCTGAGCACGTCCACCGGGGCGGTGGATTCGAGCACGGTGCGGCCGCTGGCGCGGGTGCCAGTGACGATCACCGTGTCCAGATTGGTCGCGGTGGCGGGGGCGGCGTCCTGGGCGAGGGCGGGGGCCGCCAGGGCCAGGGCGACGGCCAGGCTCAACGGCCTGACGAACGGGGACGACATGGGGGTTCTCTCCTGAAACGATGACCATCAAGACCGGCCGCGCCGGCCGTGGCGGCGACTGGGGTCGGCAAAGGTTGCTGCATCCATCCGGATGAAGCGATATATTAGCCCGACGTTAAGGCGATGTGCGAGCCGCGTGTTCGGTGCTGTCGGGCATGAGCTCATGCCCGCCGGTTATCCGGGTCCGGACCGCGCCTGGCCTACGATCGCCCGTTCCCTTTCCGTTCCCACCGAGATCCTGCCGATGCTGCTGCGTGCCCCGTTGATCGCCGTCCTCCTGGCCCTGAGCGCGTGCGCCAGCGTCGCGCCGTCCACGCCGACCGCGCCGAGCAAGGTCAGCGCGACCATGCAGGGCGATGCAGCGCGGCCGGCGCAGGCCAGCGGCTGGGTGCGCAGCGAGTTGTACTTCGGCGTGGGGGAGGAGAGCGGCCCGGCCGACCGCCCGCAGGCCGAGCCGATCAGCGAGGCGCGCTGGCGCGCGTTCCTGGACAAGGAGGTCACGCCGCGCTTTCCCGATGGCCTGACCGTGTTCGATGCCTACGGCCAGTGGCTGTTCCGTGGCGCCAAGGAGCCGAACCGGCTCAACACCAAGGTGCTGGTGATCCTGCACGAGGACACCCCGCAGCGCCGCGCCGACATCGAGGCGATCCGGCTGGCGTGGAAGCAGGCCACCGGGCACCAGTCGGTGCTGTGGGCGCGGCAGGCGGTGGACGTGTCGTTTTGACGGCGGGGAATGGGGATTCGCACGGGCGGAGCGCTGCGGTGACGGTGGGGTCGTTCGTGATTCGGCCGGGGGAGTTGGACGACCCGACCGTGCGGGCGCTGCTGGAGTACCACCTGCAGCAGATGCATGCGCAGTCGCCGCCGGGCAGCGTATACGCGCTGGATCTGTCCGGTCTGCGGCAGCCGCAGGTGCGGGTGTGGAGCGTGTGGCGCGACGACGCGCTGGCCGCAGTCGGCGCGCTGCGCGTGCCGGACGCGGGCGGCGGCGAACTGAAGTCGATGCGCACGCATCCGGCGTTCCTGCGCCAGGGCGCGGCCGCGGCGCTGCTCGACCACCTGATCGCGCTCGCCCGTGCCGAAGGCCTGCAACGGCTGAGCCTGGAGACCGGCAGCGGCGCGGCGTTCGAGCCGGCGCTGGCGTTGTATCGCCGGCGCGGCTTCCGCAACGGGCCGGCGTTCGGCGATTACGTGCCGAGCGCGTTCAACCAGTTCCTGCATCTGGAGCTGTCGCCGTAGCGGCGCGCTGCCTCCGGAAAACCGCATCCTGCGCGTGCACCGATCCGCCGGTGCCGCCTCCCCTTACCATCCCTCGACTCCCCACGCCGCCACTGCCCGCATGTCCAGTCCCGCTCCCGTTTCGCCGCGCCTGCGCTGGTTCGTCGCCGGCGACCTCAACGGCTTCTTCGGCCTGGTGGTCGACAACCTGTCGATCCTCGGCTTCATCACCCTGGCGCTGGTCGGCCTCTTCCAGTTCCCCGCCGAGGTCATCTACACCCGGATGATTCCCGGCACCGCCTTCGGCGTGCTGGTCGGCAACCTGCTGTACACCTGGATGGCGCGGCGGCTGGCCGCGCGCAGCGGCCGCAGCGACGTCACCGCGATGCCGCTGGGCCTGGACGCGCCGACCAGCATCGGCATGGCGCTGCTGGTGCTCGGCCCGGCGTTCGTGCGCTACAAGCAACAGGGCATGGACCCGCAGGCCGCGGCGCTGGCCACCTGGCACCTGGGTATGGCGTCGCTGGTGGTGATGGGCGCGCTGAAGACCGTGCTGTCGTTCTTCGGCGACGCGGTGACCCGCGCCTTGCCCCGCGCCGCGCTGCTCGGCTCCATCGCCGGCATCGCCATCGTGCTGATGGGCTTCCTGCCGCTGCTGGAGACGCTGCGCACGCCGCTGGTCGGGCTGGTGGTGCTGGGCCTGCTGCTGTACGTGCTGATCGCCAAGGGGCGGCTGCCGTGGCGCCTGCCCGGGGTACCCGTGGCGCTGGCATTGGGTACCGGGCTGTACTACTGGGCCAATGCGGCGGGGATCGGCATTCCCGGTCACCAGGCGCCGCAGTGGATCGCGCCGCAATTGGTGCTGCCGTGGCCGAGCCTGGGCTTCGTCGCCGGCTTGGCCGACACGGTGCCGCTGCTGCCGCTGCTGCTGCCGTTCGGCCTGCTGATGGTGGTGGGCGGCATCAACGTCAGCGAAAGCGCGCGCGCCGCCGGCGACGACTACCGCACCCGCGACATCCTGCTGGTCGAGGCCGGCGCGACCCTGATCGCCGGCGTCTGCGGCGGCGTCGCCCAGACCACGCCCTACATCGGCCAGCCGGCCTACAAGCACATGGGCTCGCGCAGCGGCTACACCCTGCTCACCGGGCTGTTCATCGGCCTGGGCGGCATGCTCGGGCTGGTCGCCGGCCTGGTGCAGTGGCTGCCGATGGCGGTGCTGGCGCCGATCATCGTCTACGTCGCCATCGACATCACCACCCAGGCCTTCCAGGCCACGCCCAAGCGCCACGCCGGGGCGATGGTGCTGGGCTTCCTGCCGTCGGTGGCCTACCTGCTGGCGATCAAGGCGCCGGGCTGGATCGCCCCGGACCAGCTGGCCAAGCTCACCACCACCCTGGACGGCCACGGCCTGCCGGAGCTGGCGGTGATCCTGACCCTGGGCAACGGCTTCATCATCACCGCGATGCTGTGGATCGCCACGGTCGCGGCGATGGTCGACGGCCGCCTGCGTCGCGCCGCGGCGTTCCTGCTGGTGGCGGCTGGGCTGACCTTGTTCGGGCTGATCCATTCGGTGGACCCGCGCGGCGGCCTGTATCTGCCATGGACGCTGAGCGGCGTGCCGAAGCTGATCGCCTGGCAGTTCGTCGGCGGCTATCTGGTGCTCGCTGCCTTGCTCGGCCTGCTGTCGCTGCAGAAGCCGCGCGCGGTGCTGGTGGAGTGAGCGGTGCTGCGGTGGACGAGCCGTCTCGCGTGAGGTCGCGCGGCCGCCGCTCGATCGCGCGGCGGCGGTGGTGCCGTTCCTCTGGCACCACCGCCAGGGTCTGCTGACATTCCCGCGCCGCCGCGCGCGCCTGCGGCCTGTGGCATGAAATAGGTGTCGCAGGCCCGCGACGCTCATGGCGCGCCGATGCGCAGTAGTGGGTGCTCTCCCGGTGAGGTGCGTCGAGACTGAACGCCAGCCGTCCCATGCTGGAACCGGCACACGTCACCGCGGTCACACGTCCATTGTCCGATGGAGATGTGCATCCCATGCAGCCGCGTCATTCGTTCTGGCCGTGGATCCTGGTCGCCGTGCTGGTGGCCGCCGCCGCGGCGTGGTTGTTCCGCGACAACATCGCGGCGCTGTGGCCCGCCGCCGCGCCGGCGCCTGCAGCGGTTGCGCCGCCCTCCGCCGTGGCCCCGCCTGCCACACCTGACGCGCCGGCCGCGGCTGCAGCGCCGCCGCCGATCCAGCACCCCATCGATGCCGCGGAAGCCGCCGACGCGGCGATTCCGGCGCTGGCCGCCAGCGACGACGCGGCCTGGGCGGCGCTGAGCACGCTGGCCGGCGGCGACGCGCCGCTGGCGCTGCTGCTGCGCGACCACCTGATCCAGCGCCTGGTGACCATGGTCGACAACCTGACTCAGCGCCGCGTCACCGCGCGCGCGCTGGCACTCAAGCCGGTGCCGGGCGAGCTGCAGGTGAGCACCGATGCCAGCGGCGCCAGCGTCATCGCCGACGCCAATGCGCAGCGTTACGCGCCCTACGTTGAGGCGTTCACCCGGGCCGATCCGGGTACGGCGGTGGCGGCCTACCGGCGCTTCTATCCGCTGTTCCAGCAAGCCTACGTGGAACTGGGCTATCCGCAGGGCTACTTCAACGACCGCCTGGTGCAGGTGATCGACCACCTGCTGCAGACCCCGACGCCGACGGCGCCGCTCGCAGTGGAGGTCGACCCGGTGCGCGGCAAGTACCGCTTCGTGGATCCGGCGCTGGAGTCGCTGTCGATCGGGCAGAAGGCGCTGCTGCGCATGGGCCCGACCCAGGCCGCGGCGGTGAAGGCGCAATTGCGTGCGGTGCGCGAGGCGCTGACGCGGACCTGAGCCGGACGCGAGGCGCGTGCCGCGTCACGTGGCCGCGCCCGCGGGCTTTTTGTTCTTGTAGGAGCGGCTTCAGCCGCGACGGGCATTACCGGGAATGCCCATCGCGGCTGAAGCCGCTCCTACAGTCGCGATGCTTCGGTGCACCCCTTTTATTCGTCATCTGCCAGCCTGCCGGGACAGCGGTCTTCCGGTAAATGACAAGGCCGTCGCCCCGCTCACCCATCCAGCTCCGGGTAATACCGGAAGATGCCGTTCTCGTTGAACGGCAGGCGCCGCGGCGACGCCAGGTAGGCGACGATCGCCGGGCGCTCGCACACGCGCTGCTGCAGCGCGCGCAGCCGTGGCAGCTTCGGCGACAGTTTTTTCATCGCCTGCGGGAAGGCGTAGTCCAGTCCGCTCATCAGCTGGAACAGCGACAGGTCCACGTAGGAATGCTCGCGCAGCACATGGCGGCCGCCGCCCTGGTCCAGGACCTGCTCGAAGTAGCCCAGGAACTTCGGCAGCCGTTGCTTGCGCAGGTCCTCGGCGCGGCGCTGCGCCTCGGCCTTCTGGTCTTCGTAGTACAGCCCGCTGGCGATGGGGTGGTGGCTGTCGTGGACCTCGGCGACCAGGTCGGCGATGGTCAACTGCAATTGCAGCGCCTGCAGCCGCCGCGATTCGCTGTCCGGCACCAGGCCCAGCGGTGGGCCGAGGTAGTGCAGGATGTTGGCGACCTGGGCGATCACCAGCCGGCCGGCCTTGAGGAACGGCGGTGCGAACGGCCGCGCACCGGCGTGGGCGCCGTCGAGGAAGGGCTGCATCGCCGCGTCGCCCTGCTCGCGGGCGACATCGCGATAGCCGGCGCCGGCATCCTCCAGCGCCAGCCGCACGAACTCGCCGCGGCCCTGGATGCCGGTCCAGTAGTACAGCTCGTAGTGCATGGCGGCTCCTGCGCGTGGGGACATGGTCGCCGAGGGTAACTGCGGTTCCGGTAGCGGCGTGTGACCGCCGGTGCCCGGCCACCACGGCCGGCACACCGCGTCGCGGCGGCCTTGCCAAGCGTATACAGACGCGCCGTCGGCCTTGAAACAGGGACGGCCAGCCGCATTTTGCTGGCATGCCGGCACGGCCGGCCCTTTCCTTCAGAGGACTTCCCGATGCGGATGGACAAGCTCACCTCGCGCTTCCAGCAGGCCCTGGCCGACGCGCAGTCGCTGGCCGTGGGCCGCGACCACACCATCATCGAGCCGGTGCACGTGTTCGTCGCGCTGCTCGACCAGGCCGGCGGCAGCACCCGGCCGTTGCTGGCGCAGGCCGGCGTCAATGTGCCGGTACTGCGCGAGCGGCTCGGCGAGGCGCTGGACAAGCTGCCCAAGGTCAGCGGCCAGCCCGGCAACCTGTCGATGGGCAACGACCTCAGCCGCCTGCTCAACCAGACCGACAAGCTGGCGCAGCAGCACAACGACCAGTTCATCGCCAGCGAGTGGTTCGTGCTGGCCGCGGCCGACGACAGCGGTGCGCTGGGCCTGGCGCTGCGCGCGGCCGGCGCCGACAAGAAGAAGCTCGAAGCCGCCATCGACAAGTTGCGCGGCGGCGAGACCGTGCAGTCGGAGAACGCCGAGGAACAGCGCCAGGCGCTGGAGAAGTACACCATCGACCTCACCGCGCGTGCCGAGAGCGGCAAGCTCGATCCGGTGATCGGCCGCGACGAGGAGATCCGCCGCACCGTGCAGGTGCTGCAGCGGCGCACCAAGAACAATCCGGTGCTGATCGGCGAGCCCGGCGTCGGCAAGACCGCCATCGTCGAAGGCCTGGCCCAGCGCATCGTCAACGGCGAGGTGCCGGAAGGCCTGCGCGGCAAGCGCGTGCTGTCGCTGGACATGGGCGCGCTGATCGCCGGCGCCAAGTTCCGCGGCGAGTTCGAGGAGCGGCTCAAGGGCGTGCTCAACGACCTGGCCAAGAACGAAGGCCAGATCATCCTGTTCATCGACGAACTGCACACCATGGTCGGCGCCGGCAAGGCCGATGGCGCCATGGACGCGGGCAACATGCTCAAGCCGGCGCTGGCGCGCGGCGAGTTGCACTGCATCGGCGCCACCACCCTGGACGAGTACCGCAAGTACATCGAGAAGGACGCGGCGCTGGAGCGGCGCTTCCAGAAGGTGTTCGTCGGCGAGCCGAGCGTGGAGGACACCATCGCCATCCTGCGCGGGCTCAAGGAGCGCTACGCGGTGCACCACGGCGTGGAGATCACCGACCCGGCGATCGTTGCCGCGGCCACGCTGTCCAACCGCTACATCACCGACCGCCAGCTGCCGGACAAGGCCATCGACCTGATGGACGAGGCCGCCAGCCGCATCCGCATGGAGATCGACTCCAAGCCGGAGGAACTGGATCGCCTGGAACGGCGCCTGATCCAGCTCAAGATCCAGCGCGAGATGCTGAAGAAGGAGAAGGACGAGGCCTCGCGGCAGCGCCTGGCCGACTTGGAGAGCGACATCGACAAGCTCGAGCGCGAGTTCTCCGACCTGGACGAGGTGTGGCGCTCGGAGAAGGCGGCGCTGCAGGGTGCGACCAAGATCAAGGAGCAGATCGAGCAGGCGCGGGTGGAACTGGAGGCGGCGCAGCGGCGCCAGGACTACGCCAAGATGAGCGAGATCCAGTACGGCTTGCTGCCGAACCTGGAGAAGCAGCTGGCGGCGGCCAACGAAGCCGAACAGCACGATTTCAAGCTGGTGCAGGACCGCGTCACCGCCGAGGAGATCGCCGAGGTGGTGTCGCGCTGGACCGGCATCCCGGTCAACAAGATGCTCGAGGGCGAGCGCGACAAGCTGCTGCGCATGGAGGACGAGCTGCACCAGCGCGTGGTCGGCCAGGAAGAAGCGATCAAGGTGGTGTCCGATGCGGTGCGCCGCTCGCGCGCCGGCCTGTCCGATCCGAACCGGCCGAGCGGCTCGTTCCTGTTCCTCGGCCCCACCGGCGTCGGCAAGACCGAGCTGTGCAAGGCGCTGGCCGAGTTCCTGTTCGACAGCAGCGACGCGATGATCCGCATCGACATGAGCGAGTTCATGGAGAAGCACTCGGTGGCGCGGCTGATCGGCGCGCCTCCGGGCTACGTGGGTTATGAAGAAGGCGGCTACCTCACCGAGGCGGTGCGGCGCCGGCCGTACTCGCTGATCCTGCTCGACGAGGTGGAGAAGGCGCACAGCGACGTGTTCAACATCCTGCTGCAGGTGCTCGACGACGGTCGCCTCACCGACGGCCAGGGCCGCACCGTGGACTTCCGCAACACCGTCATCGTGATGACCTCCAACCTGGGCTCGCACCAGATCCAGGAACTGAGCGGCGACGGCAGCGCCGAGGCCTATACGCAGATGAAGGCGGCGGTGATGGGCGTGGTGCAGGCGCATTTCCGCCCGGAGTTCATCAACCGCCTGGACGACATCGTGGTGTTCCATCCGCTGGACAAGGCGCAGATCAAGTCGATCGCGCGCATCCAGTTGCACGGCCTGGAAAAGCGCCTGGCCGAGCGCGGCCTGAAGATCGAATTGAGCGACCGCGCGCTGGAGCTGCTCGGCAATGTCGGCTTCGACCCGGTGTACGGTGCGCGCCCGCTGAAGCGCGCGATCCAGGCGCAACTGGAGAATCCGCTGGCGCAGCAGATCCTGTCCGGCCAGTTCCTCAGCGGCGACACCATCAGGGTCGAGGCCGAGGGTGGCAAGCTGGTGTTCGAGAAGGCCTGATGGGGCGCATCGCGCAGGCGCGCACCGCCGCGCCCACGGCGCGCGCGCTGTTGATCGACATGGACGGCGTGCTGCGCCTGTGGCCCGACGACGACGCCGCGCTGGAGCTCGCGCACGGCGCACCGCCGGGCAGCCTGCGTGCGGTGGCCTTTGCGCCGGCGCTGCTGGAGCCGGCGATCCGTGGCGCCACCAGCGACGCGCACTGGCTGGCCGAGGTCGCCACGCGCATCGCCGCGCTGGCCCCGGCTGCGGACGCCAGTGCGCTGGTCGCCGCATGGTCCGCGCCGACGGCGGCCCGGCTCAACGCGCCGGTACTGGCGCTACTGCGCGAGGTGCGCCAGCGCCTGCCGGTGGTGCTGCTGAGCAACGCCACCTCGCGCCTGTCGCGCGATCTGCAGGCGCTCGGCATCGCCGATGCGTTCGATGCGGTGGTGAATTCGAGCGAGGTCGGCGCGATCAAGCCGGAACCGGCGATCTTTACGCATGCGCTGGCGCAGCTGGGGATGGCCGCCGACGAGGTGTTGTTCGTCGATGACACGGCGGCCCATGTCGAGGCCGCGCGCGGCCTGGGCCTGCGTGCCGAGCGCTATGTCGACGCCGCGGCATTGCGCACCTGGCTGTTCGCCGAGGGCGCGCTCGGCGACGCCTGAGGCCGGCATGCGGCCGCGGCGCCGCCGAAGCGCTGACAACCCCGCGGCATGGCTTCATAACCGCAGGTTTGCATTCGCCGCCGCGCGCGGCGCTATCGTCTGCGCTCCCGTTGCCGAGAGCCGCCCATGTCCGACCCGAACTGGAAGCTGGAAACCATCGCCGTGCACGGCGGCTACCGTCCCGATCCGACCACCCGCGCGGTGGCGGTGCCGATCTACCAGACCGTGGCCTACGCCTTCGACGACACCCAGCACGGCGCCGACCTGTTCGACCTGAAGGTGCAGGGCAACATCTACAGCCGCATCATGAACCCCACCACCGATGTGCTGGAGCAGCGCATCGCCGCGCTGGAAGGCGGCATCGGCGCGCTGGCGGTGGCCTCCGGGCAGGCGGCGGTGACCTACGCCATCCAGACCATCGCCGAGGCCGGCGACAACATCGTCTCCTCCAGCGCGCTGTACGGCGGCACCTACAACCTGTTCGCGCATACGCTGCCGCTGTCCGGCATCCAGACCCGCTTCGCCGACTACCGCGATCCCGGTGCGTTCGCCGGGCTGATCGACGCGCGCACCAAGGCGATCTTCGTCGAGTCGATCGGCAATCCGCGCGGCAACGTCACCGATCTGGAAGCGGTGGCCGCCATCGCCCACGCCCACGGCGTGCCGCTGATCGTCGACAACACCGTGCCCACACCGTACCTGCTGCGGCCATTCGACTTCGGCGCCGACATCGTGGTGCATTCGCTGACCAAGTACCTGGGCGGCCACGGCACCAGCCTGGGCGGGGCGATCGTCGATTCCGGGCGCTTTCCGTGGGCGGCGCACGCGCAGCGCTTCCGCCGCCTCAACGAGCCGGACGTGAGCTACCACGGCGTGGTCTACACCGAGGCGCTGGGCGAGGCCGCCTACATCGGCCGTGCGCGGGTGGTGCCGCTGCGCAACACGGGTGCGGCACTGTCGCCGTTCAACGCGTTCCAGATCCTGCAGGGCATCGAGACGCTGCCGCTGCGCATGGACCGGATCAACCAGAACACCCTGGCGCTGGCGCGGCACCTGCAGGGCGAAGCCAAGGTGGAGTGGGTCAACTACGCCGGCCTGCCGGACCATCCCGAACACGCGCTGGCGCAGAAGTACCTGCGCGGGCATGGCTCCGGCGTGCTGACCTTCGGCCTGCGCGGCGGTCGCGCCGCCGGCGCGCGCTTCCTCGACGCGCTGCAACTGTTCACCCGCCTGGTCAACATCGGCGACGCCAAGTCGCTGGCCACGCATCCGGCATCCACCACCCATCGCCAGCTTTCGCCCGAGGAGTTGCAGCGCAGCGGGGTCAGCGAGGACACGGTGCGGCTGTCGGTGGGCATCGAGCACATCGATGACCTGCTCGCCGACCTGCGGCAGGCGCTGGCGCAGGCCTGAGCGCGGCGGCCTCGCCGCGATGGAGCTTCTGCAACCCTGCTTGGGGGCTTCAGGGCCTGAAGTGTCCTGTAGGAGCGGCTTCAGCCGCGACGAGGCGTTCCCGGCAGCCCATCGCGGCTGAAACCGCTCCTACCGGGGAACTCGCCTCCGGCGCGCTGGGCCGGAGGCGGGTGATGAGAGAGGCGCCTTTCAATCGGACACGCGCCAATCGGCGAAGATCTCCAGCAGGAAATCGACGAAGGCGCGGACCTTGCGCTCCTGGGTGGCGCGACGGGGGTAGAGCGCGGTGATCTCCAGATCCGGCCAGCGCTGCCAGCCTGGAAGCAGGCGCACCAGCTGGCCTTGGTCCAGCCGCGACTGGACCAGCGGCTGGGAGAGCAGGGCGATCCCGGCCCCTTGGGCGACCTGGCGGATCACCGTGGTCGATTCGTTTGAAATCAGCACCGGCCGCAGGGTCAGCTCGATCGCTTCGCCGGCGCTGTGCCGCAACGCCCAGGCGACCAGCGGCGCATCCGCGCCGACCGCGAGCACGGCATGGCCGATGAGCTCCTTGGGGTGGGCGGGCGTGCCGGCGCGGGCCAGATAATCGGGGCTGCTCACCAGGATGCCGCGCGAGGCGCCCAACGGCCGCGCCACGTAGCTGGAATGGAGCGGCGGCCCCACATGGACCGCAACGTCCAGGCCATGGCGGAGCAGGTCCAGCGGCTGATCGTCGTAGGTCAGCGCCAGTTGCACGCCCGGATGGCGCTGGCGGAATCGCGCCAGCTGCGGCTCCAGCACCAGCAGGCCCAGCGCATAGGGAGCCAGCACACGCAGGGTGCCGCGCGCCTGGGCGCGCAGGTCGCGCGCGGCCTGCACCGCATCCTGCAGGGTCTGCTCGGCCTCCACGCAACTGGCATAGAAGGCGCGCCCGGCCTCGGACACCGCCAGCCGCCGGGTGGTGCGATGGAGCAGTTGCACGCCCAGTGCTCGTTCTAGCGCCTTGATGCGACGGCTGACGCTGGTCAACGGCACCCGCGCCTGGCGCGCGGCGGCGGTCAGGCTGCCGTGTTCGACCACGCGCAGGAACAGCCGCACGCTGTCGAAGTCGACGCCGTCGGCGCGCCGGTTTTCTTCCGTTTCTGGCAAGAGTCTATCCATCTCTGGTGCCATTATCTCGCAGGCGATCTGCTTCTACGATGATGGCCATGCGCCTGCCCTGCTTCGACCCGGTGTCGATGGTCCGCTTCCGTCCTCCGCCCGCGTTGTGGTTTGCGCTGCGGACCACGGCTGCCGCGCTGCTGGCGCTGGCCATCGCGCTGCTGTGTTCGATGGAAGACCCCAAGTGGGCGGCGATGACGGTCTTCATCGTGGCCCAGGCCGACCGCGGCATGAGCGTGGTCAAGGCGCGCAACCGCATCGTCGGCACGCTGGTGGGGGCCGGCATGGCCGTGGTGCTGATGGGCCTGTTCGGCCAGGCGCCGCCCTTGTTCATGATCGCGCTGGCGCTGTGGCTGGGCGTGTGCACCGGCATGGCCAGCGTGGTCTCGGCCTTCCGCAGCTATGGCGTGGTGCTGGCCGGCTACACGGCGATGATCGTGGGCATGTCCTCCACCGCCCATCCGCAGCAGGTGTTCGACATCGCCGTGGCGCGCGCCACCGAGATCCTGCTCGGCATCCTGGTCGAAGGCGCGATGGCGTCGATCTTCTCGCCGGCGTCGCCGCGCCCGGCACTGGAGGCGCGGCTGGAGGCGTATCTGCGCCAGGGCAGCGCGCTGGCCGCGCGGCTGCTGCGCGGCGAGGCGACCGGCACGCAGATCCACGGCTTCTTCGCCAGCGCGTTGGCGCTCAACGATGCGGTCGACTATGCCGCCGCGCGCTCGCGCGAGATCGCGCGGCTGGGCGGGCGCCTGCGGCACATCAGTTACCTGATGCTGGCGCAACTGTCGGCGGCGCAATCGTGCCGGGTCGGCCTGGATGGACGCGCGCCTTCGCGCGCGCTGCGCGGCGTGCACGATGTGTTGGTCCAGCGCGCCGAGGGCCGGCTGCCTGGCCGGGAACAACTGGCCGCCGCACTGGATCTGCTCGAGCAGCGCCATCGCCGCCTGCGCCGGTTGTGCGCGCATCGGCGCGAGGCCTTCGACCGTGCCTTCGCGCTGGAACACGCGCGCAACATCGTGCGCGACCTGCAGGCCAGCCAGCACGAACAGGCCGCGTTCGAACAGGGCCGGCCGTCGCGCCACCGCTTCGCCACACGCCGCCATCGGGACCTGCACGAGGCGGCGTACAACGCACTGCGCGCCTTCCTGGCGGTGGGGGCGGCGTCCTTGTTCTGGGTCTACAGCGGCTGGAGTGCCGGTTCGGGCATGGTGACCATCGTTGGCGTGGTGTGCGCGCTGTATGCGACCCGACCCGATCCGGTGTCCGGCGGTCTCGGCTTTCTCAAGGGCGCCGGGCTGTCGGCGCTGGCGGCCTTCGTGTGCATCGTCTGGCTGCTGCCATGGGTGGAGGATTTCGCCGGGCTGGTGGTGGTGCTGGCGCCGTTCCTGATCCTGGCCGGCCTGGCGATGCGGCGGCCGTCGACCGCCGCGCTGGGGGCCAGCGGCTCGATCTTCTTCATCGATCTGGTGGGGCCGCTCAACGGCACCAATACCGGCGTGGTGCAACTGTTCAATGGCGCGCTGACGCTTTTGCTGGGGATCGGCATCGGCGTGCTGATGTTCACCGTGCTGCTGCCCAGTGGGGCCGGGCGATACGTGCGCCGGCTGCGGCGTTCGGTCGATGCCGATCTCGCGGCGATCGCGCTGCATCCGCGGCGCATGAAACGACGGGCTTGGTTCGGCCTGATGGCCGATCGCATGCGCGCGCGCCTGGGCCTGGCCGCTGCGCTGCCGGAGGCGACGCTGCAGCGCGACCTGGCCGCCTTGCTCGGCGCGCTGGGCATGGGCAGCGACGCGCTTGATCTGGCGCGGACCGGTGGCGCGCCGGGGCCGCGGGTGCGTGCGGTGCTGCGCCGGCTCGCGCGCGGCGACCTGCCGGGCGTTGCCCACCAGGCCATGCGCGCGGCGCGCCACCATGCGGTCCTGGCCGGCGACCGCCAGGACGCGCAGGCGCAGGCGCACTGGCACACGGCGATGCTGCTGTGGGACATGGCGCTGTGCGCACGCGAGTATCTGCAGGCGGGCGCGCAGGAACGCGTGCAAGCGCAGGCGCTGCTGACACCCTCGGCGCCGCTGCCGTCCTGATCGGCGCGCGATTCGACCGGTCGGCCGGGCTGTGCCGGCAGGGCGGAACCGGCGTCGCGTCGTTCAGACCTGCGCGAATCCGCCGTCCACGAACACCTCGCTGCCGGTCATGAAGCTGCTCTCGTCCGAGGCCAGGAACAGCGCCGTCGCCGCGACCTCTTCCGCGCGCCCGATGCGGCCCAGCGGGAGCTGCGCGGTCATGCCGTCGAGGATCGCCTCCTGCTGGCCCGTGCCGGACAGCACCGAGTCCAGCCCGGGCGTTGCGATCGGCCCGGGCGAGAGCACGTTGACGCGGATGCCCGTGCCTTTCAGGTCCAGCGCCCAGCTGCGGGCGAAGTTGCGCAGGGCGGCCTTGGTGGCGCTGTAGACGCTGAATGCCGCCGTGCCCATGCTGCCGGTGGTGGAACCGGTGAGGATCACCGAACCGCCGGCGCGCATCAGCGGCAGCGCCTTTTGCACGGTGAACAGCGTGCCTTTGACGTTGACGCCGAAGGTGCGATCGAAGGAATCCTCGGTGATCGAGCCGAGCGGCTGGAAGTCGCCCAGTCCCGCATTGGCGAACAGCACGTCGATGCGGCCTTTGCTGGCTTCGACCTGGGCGAAGACGTGGTCCAGATCGTCCAGCTTCGAAATGTCGCCCTGGATGGCGACGGCGTCGGCGCCGATCAGGCGCAACGCCTTGTCCAGTTCCTCCTGCCGACGCCCGACGATGACGACCTGCGCGCCTTCGGCGGCGAAGCGGATCGCGCTTGCCAGACCGATGCCGCTGTTGCCGCCGGTCACCACTGCAATCTTGCCCTCGAGCCTGCGCATGCTGCACTCCAGAGAATGGGGAGGCGCCACTGTAGAACTGGGCTATTCTTTTGAATAGTATGCACCATTTGGTAAGTGCCTTCGGAGCGGTCGGATCATGGCGAACGCCACCTTCAGTTGCGGTCTCGAGGCCGCCCTGTCCGTGCTTGGCGGCAAGTGGAAGCCGCTGATCCTCTACAACCTGGCGAAGCACGTGCACCGCTACGGCGAGTTGCGGCGTGCCATCGGCGGCGTGACCGACAAGGTGCTGATCCAGCAGCTCAAGGAACTGGAACGCGACCAGGTCGTGGCCCGCACCGACTTCCAGGAGATCCCGCCCAGGGTCGAGTACGCGCTGACGCCGTTCGGGCAGTCCCTGGCGGCGGCGCTGGCAGGGTTGTGCGAGTGGGGCACGCAGCACATGCAGATGGTCGAGCGCATCAGCGCGCGTCGCGCGTCCGCCGCCTCCAAATCCAGGTCCAATGCCTGATCGCCGGTGCCATGGCCGGCAGCGATGCTGCATGGTCAGACGCCGGTGCCTGGCCGCGTGCTGGTGACTGCGCGGTCGATGCGCCGCCGCCTCGGGGCCGCTACCGGAAGAACTGGCTCGGCGGCTGCCCGAACTGGCGCTTGAACATGGCGGTGAACGCGCTGGGGCTGTCGTAGCCCAGGTCCATCGCCACGTCGATGATGCGGTCGCCTGCGGCCAGCCGTTCGAGTCCGCGCAGCAGGCGCAGTTGCTGCCGCCATTGGCCGAAGCGCATCCGCAGGTCGCGCTGGCACAGGCGCTGGATGGTCTTGACGTCCACCTCCAGTTGCGCGGCCCAGGCGTGCAGGGTGGTGGGGTCGGCCGGGTCGGCGTCGAGTGCGGCGCCGATGCGCAGCAGGCGCGGATCGCGCGGCTGCGGCAGGTACAGCGGCAGTGCCGGCAGCGCATGCAGTTCGTCCAGGATCAGCCGCATCAGCCGCCCGTCGCGCGAGTCGGTGGCATGGTCCCAGGGGATCTCGGCGGCGCTGCGGATCAGCGCTTCCAGCAACGGCTCCACCGCCACCACGGCCGGCGTGTCGGGCATGCCGGCGATGGCGTCGGGGCGGATGTACAGGCTGCGCATGCGCAGCATGCCGATCCAGCGCACGCTGTGCTCGGTGCCGGCCGGCATCCACAGCGCACGCGTGCTCGGCACCACCCAGTGGCCCTGGCCCGAGCGCACCACCATCAGCCCGGACACCGCGTAGACCAACTGGTGGCGGGCATGGCGATGCGGGGGGATGGCGCTGTCGCCGGGGTAGTCGGTGGCCTTGCACACCACGTCGGCTGCGGCGTCGTCCGCATTGCGCGGCGACGGCGGTTGCGCCATGTCCTTTTCGCGATAGGGAATGGTCATGTCGCGCGGGAAGGTCGGGGCCGGGAAGCCTACCATGCGTCCACCCTCGCGCTGCCCGTTCCGCCATGTCCTCTCTGCGCCCCGCCGCGTCCGCGGCCACCCCCGCCTCCGCTCCTGCCGCCAGTCCCACCGCCGCCAGCTCCACTGCCGCACCGCGCAGGCTTGCCGCCGGCGTGCTCGCGGCCATCACCTCCTCGCACCTGATCAACGACATGATGCAGTCGCTGATCCTGGCGCTGTACCCGGTGCTCAAGGGCCAGTTCCAGCTCAGCTTCGCCCAGGTCGGCCTGATCACCCTCACGTACCAGATCACCGCCTCGCTGTTCCAGCCGCTGATCGGGCTGCGCACCGATCGCCGACCGGCGCCGTATTCGCTGCCGATGGGCATGGGTTCCACGCTGTGCGGACTGTTGCTGCTGGCCTATGCGCCCAGCTTCGGCATGGTGTTGCTGGCCGCGGCCCTGGTCGGGATCGGCTCGGCGATCTTCCATCCCGAATCCTCGCGCATCGCGCGGCTGGCCTCGGGCGGCCGCCATGGCCTGGCCCAGTCGGTGTTCCAGGTCGGTGGCAACACCGGCACCGCGCTGGGGCCGCTGATCGCCGCGGCGGTGATCGTGCCCAACGGGCGCCACAGCGTGGCTTGGTTCGGCGGTGCGGCGCTGCTCGGCATCGCCTTGCTGTCCTATGTCGGGCGCTGGTACGCGCTGCACCTGCAGGCCGCGCGCGCCGCGCCGCGGCCGGTCGCCACGGCGCCCGCGCTGCCGCGCGCCATGGTGGTGCGCATCGTCGGCATCCTGCTGCTGCTGATCTTCTCCAAGTACTTCTACATCGCCGGGCTGAGCAGCTACTACACCTTCTACCTGATCCAGCGCTTCGGCGTCTCGGTGCAGAGCGCGCAGTTGCATCTGTTCGCGTTCCTGCTGGCCTCGGCGCTGGGCACGCTGATCGGCGGCCCGGTCGGCGACCGCATCGGCCGCAAGCCGGTGATCTGGGTGTCGATCCTGGGCGTGGCGCCGTTCGCGCTGGCGCTGCCGCACGTGGGCCTGCACGCGGCCACCGCGCTGACCGTGCTGATCGGCTTCGTGCTGTCCTCGGCGTTCTCGGCGATCCTGGTCTACGCGCAGGAAATGATGCCTGGGCGCATCGGCACCATCTCCGGGCTGTTCTTCGGCTTCGCCTTCGGCATGGGCGGGCTGGGCGCGGCGGTGCTGGGCCTGCTCGCCGACCACCGCGGCATCGTCTTCGTGTACCAGGTGATGTCGTTCCTGCCGCTGCTGGGGATCGTCGCGGCGTTGCTGCCGAGCCGGCGCCCGGGCGCCGCCGCGGCGCACTAGCGCGGGCAGTGGCGGCCGGCCTCGGCCGACGCGGACAGCTTGGCGAAAGCCAGCGGCAGCATGCTGTCGCGCCGGCCGTCGTGCCCCCATCGCCGTCTTCGCATGCCTGTCATCGCCATGGTTTCGTCCATTGCCCACGCCTGGTCCACGCTGGTCGACCTGGTCGCCAGCCACGCGGTGGCGCCGCTGCTGGCGGCGCTGCACCTGAGCGGCCTCAGCGACGATCCGCACGACATCGCCGCCTCGCTGCTGGTGGCCGCGCTGCAACTGTCCATCATCGGCGTGCTGTTCCGGCCGCTGGAAAGCCTGTGGCCGGCCGAGCGTTGGGAACACCGGCGGCTGGCGCGCATCGATTTCCACTACACCTGGCTGATGCTGATCGGCGTGTTCCCGCTGTTCTCGTTCCTGATCCTGACCCCGGTGGTCAACGCGCTGGGCGGCGCCGATCCCAATGCCGCGGCGGCGCCGGAGACCGGCCTTCGGCATCTGTGGCCGTGGCTGGACCGGCATCCGCTGGCGCTGTTCGCGCTGTACTACCTGGCCTACGACTTCACCTACTACTGGATGCACCGGGTGCAGCACTGGATGCCGTGGTGGTGGGCCATGCACAGCATGCACCACAGCCAGCGCCAGCTCAGCTGCTGGGCCAACGACCGCAGCAACTACCTGGACGGCACGCTGCAGTCGTTCGTGCTGGCAGGGGTGGGCATTGCCTTCGGCATCGAGGCCGACGAGTTCGCCTGGCTGATGCTGCTCGGCGAACTGGTGCAGAACCTGTCGCACGCCAACACGCGCTTCGGCTTCGGCCCGGTGCTGAACAAACTCCTGGTCGATCCGCCGTTCCATCGCCTACACCACATGCGCGTGGATCCGGAGCGGCCCGGCCTGCACAACTGCAACTTCGGCCAGGTGTTCGCGTTCTGGGACGTGCTGTTCGGCACGGCGCTCTACGGCGAGCCGGTGCGACCGACCGGGGTGGGCGATCCGATGGTCGACCGCGACAACGAGCTGGGCCTGGTGGCGCTGCAGGTGGAAGGACTCAAGCGCTTCTGGGGCGCGGTGCGGCGGCGCTCCGGATGGACGCCGGGCGAGGTCGCGTTTGGCGAGGACTATGCGCCGATCCCAGTGGATCACGGTGGCATGCCGGTGCAGGCCGAGAAGGGCCGGGATTTGGGAATGGGGATTAGGGATTAGGGATTCGTAAGAGCGGCGACGTCTGGCAACACGGTTGTTGCCGGCCTCGCTGGCTGTCGTACCCTTACCCCAACCCCTCTCTCCCACGGGGACTTCCTTCGGTCGCCGGGGGGAGAGGGGCTAGTCAGTTCACTGCTTTTTGAGGCAGCCGCTCATGAAGGTCTTGCGGGCGTCGCCCTGCAGTTTCTGCGTGGCGGCTTGCGCGTTGCAGTCCTTCATCCGTTGCTGCGAGGCGTTGCCCGCCGCCGGTGCGCTGCCACCGCTGAGGCAGGCTTTTTGCGCGCTTTTGTACTCGTCGCCTTTCTTGCCCTTGTTCTGGGCCGAACACTTGGCCATCAAGGTCTGTTGTGCGGTTTGTGGCTTGGTCGCGGCGGTGGCCAGCAGCGGGGCGGCAGTAAAGCTCAGCAGCAAACAGGTGGCGGCGAAGCGAGCGGAACGGGTCATGGCGGCAGCTCCGGAGGGTGTGCCGGCAGGGTGTGCCGGCACGGGCGAGCGGATCATGACGCGGCGGTGGCCGGGTCGGCAATGCGGCGCTGCGGCATGGCGTCCGCGGCCTGCGCCGGGTCGTCGAGGAACAGCATCTGCGGCGGCGGATGCATCAGGAACTGCTGGTGCGAGATGTTCCAGGCGTAGGCGCCGGCCAACGGGAACGCCAGGCAGTCGCCCGGCGCCAGCGCGGCCACCGGCTGGTCGCGGGCCAGCACGTCCTTGGGCGTGCACAGTTGCCCGACCAGGGTCACCCGTGCATCGCGCAGCACCGGCGGCTGCGTGCCGCGCAGCACCAGGAACGGATGATCGTGGCCCTGCGCGGCGGGCGTGCGGAAATGATGGGTGCCGCCGCGGCCGATGGCGAACTGCGCGCCATGGCTGCGCTTGATGTCCAGCACCTCCATCAGGTACCAGCCGCAGGCGGCGCTGACGTAGCGGCCCGGCTCCAGGCGCAGGCGCAGGCCCTCGCCGTGCGTACGCAGCAGCGTCGGCAGGCCCGCGCAGAACGCGGCCCAGTCGAACGAGGCCGCCGGATCGGCATAGTCCACGCCGAAGCCGCCGCCGGCGTTCACCGTCAGCGGTCCCAACTCATAGGTCTGGCGCCAGCCCTGCACGGTCTGCAGGTAGTGCGCGATCAGGCGCAACTGCAGCTGCGCATCGCGCTGGTGCGACAGCAGGTGGAAGTGGAAGCCGTCCAGGCGCAGCCCGCGCGCGCCGCGCAGCACCTGCATCGCCGCGTCCAGGTCGTCCACGTCCAGGCCGAACGGCGAGGGCCGCCCGCCCATCACCAGGCGCGTGTCCTGCATGCCCGGCACCACGATGTTCAGGCGCAGGAACACCGACAGCGGCCGCTCCCTCGACGCGGCGACGCGGGCCAGCCGTTGCAACTCGCCCAGGCTTTCCACGTGCACGCTGCAGTCGGGCAGGCTGGCGGCCAGCTGCAGCTCGGCATCGAGCTTGCCGGGGCCGCCGAACAGCAGCTGGCGGCCTGGCTGGTGCGTGTGCAGCCACTGCAGCTCGCCGCCGGAGGCCGCTTCGAAGCCATCCACCCACGGCGCCAAGGTGCGCAGCACGGGCGGCTCGGCGTTGGCCTTGGCCGCATAGAACAGCTCGCACCCGGCCGGCAGGTGTGCGCGCAGCATCGCCGCGTGCGCCTGCAGCGCCGCCAGGTCGTAGACATAGGCGCAGACCGGGCCGTCGGCCTGTGCGCGCAGCCGCGCCAGCGCCGCTTGCAGCGGGGCGGGATCGATGCGCAGGCTCATGCCGCCACCTGCCGCAGCGCGGCGCTGCCGATCGGGTTGAGCAGGAAGCTGTAGTCGGCATGGCGGTCGGCGCGCTGCAGCAGGCGCAGGCGCAGGTTGTTCTTGGCCGGCAGCGGCGCGCCATCGAGCAGGGCCTGCAGCGCCGGTTGCGCGCCGTGGCGCTGCTGCCAGCGGCGGGCGATGTCGCCGACGATCTGCCACAGCTGGCGTTCGCGGCGGTCGTGGCCATCGGCGAGGTGGAAGATCGCTTCGGCCAGGTTGTTGACCAGCGCGCAATAGGCGATGCGGTTCCAGCCGCGTTCGGCGCTGTAGTACAGCGACTGCCGCGCGGTCTCGGACATGCCCGGCAGGCGTGCGGCCGGCCAGCGCGACGGCAGCAGCTTGGTGCCTTCCAGGTCGCGGATCCACACCTGTGTCGGCAGGCCGTCCTCGCAGCCGATCACGGTGTTCTGCAGATGCGGCTCCAGCACGATGCCGTAGCCGAACCAGGCGCTCCACACGCCGTCCAGCAGCAACTGCGCGTAAGCGCGGAACCAGGCTGCGGTGGCGGCCTCCACGCTGCTGCCGCTGCGCTGCGCCAGTGTCTGCAGCGCGGCGGCGCAGGCCGGCTGGCCGCGCGCGTCGTGGGTGAACAGCGCGCCGGCCACCTGCGGGCGATAGCGCGCCCGTTGCGCCGCGGGGATCGCCTGTCGGTACAGCACGCCGAAGCTCTCGCCGAGTTCGCGGCAGGCCTGCGCGTCGGCCTCCGGCGCGGAGAAGTCCAGGTCGGTGGCGGCCGGTTCCAGCAGTACGTGGAAGCCGGGCACGCGCTGCGCCAGCGCCTGCCAGTCCGGCGCCAGCAGGCGGGTCAGCGCCACCGCGCTTTCCAGTTCGTACCAGGCGTTCTTGCGCACGCAGTTGGTCAGGCGCACATGCACCGACAGCTTGAGGAAATGATTGAGCTCGGCGTGGTACAGCGTGCGCACCGACGAAGTCGGGCGCAGCGCCAGGCCGCGTTCGCCCAGCGGTTCGATCCAGCCGCGCGCCTGCGCCTGGCGCAGCAGCGGATGCGCCAGCACGCGCTCGGCCTCCCACGGATGGCAGGGGTACAGGTCGGCGCCGCCGCCGGCCTGCGCCAGCGTGGCGCGCACGTCATCGCCCTGCGCGCGGTACAGGCGTGGGTCGATGCGGAACCAGAACAGCGGGAAGACACTGCGCGCTTCCGGCGCGCAGGCCAGCACCTGCTCCAGCGGCACGCCTTCGCGGCTCTTGGGCGTGGGATGGAAGGCGTGACCCCACAGCATCGACTGCTCGGCGTCGATCAGCGCCTCGCCGGTGGGCGACGCGACCTCGGCCTGGCGCAACAGCTGCGCGGTGATGGCGATGCTGTTGGCGCTCTGCGCCAGCAGTTCCAGGTTCGGCGCCTGTTCGCCTTCGCTCAGCTCCTGCAACAGCAGGCGCACCAGCGCCTCTGCGTCCAGGCAGTGCCAGGGACGGCCGTCGGCCTTGAGGTAGGGCGCCGAGGCGAAGCGGCAGCGGCCAAGGCCGTCGGCATGCGCCAGGCGTACGCACAGCGTCGCGCCCGAGGGGAGCTGCAGGCGTAGCCAGCGTTCGCCGGCGGCGGCCACGCCGGGCCGGTCCAAGCCGCGGTAGTCGAAGTCAGCCAGGCCGCGAGCGAGCGCGACTTCGCGCAGGTAGCAGTTGAGCCAGCAAGTGATCGCCTGCGCTTGCGCGAGGCTGTCGTACCACGGGTCATGCATCGGCAACGGGGACATGGACGGTTCTCCGAACGGACGTGAGCATCAGGGCCGGCAGCAGCGCCAGCAGGGCGGCCGCGGCGGCGGCGAGGAACGGCACGGCCAGGCCATGGCCTTGCACCAGGGCGCCGGCGAGGACGCCGCCGGCGACGCCGGCGTACTTGCCGGCCGCATCGAAACGGCCGAACAACTGGCCGGCGCCGCGCCCGCCGGCGATCTCGGCCAGGCTGCGGTTGAGGCCGCGCAGCGCCATCCACATGCCCAGGCCGAACAGCAGCCGCGCGGCGATCAACCAGCCCGGCGCCGGCGGCGCCATCTGCAGCAGGCAGGCCAGGGCGAACAGCGCCAGCCCCGCCGGCAGCGGCGACACGCGGTGGTCGCGACCGCGCCAGCACGGCATCAGCACCAGATAGACCAGGTGCGGCAGGCTGTACAGCAATCCGGCGACCGCGCTGCTGCCGATGCCGTGGGCCTGCGCGTACGGCAGGAAATAGGGAAAGGTCACCACCATCGCGAAGCAGAACAGGAACTGGGTGGTCCACAGCGCCCAGCGTTGGCGGCGCTGCGCCGCATCCAGGTGTGGCGCGGCGGGCGTGGACGCGCGTGGCGCCGGCGCGCGCGGCGGATCGGCCGGCAAGCGCCAGCTCAGCGCGAAGGCGAGCAGCGGCAGCAGCGCCAGATAGCGGTAGAGCGACTGCGCCGGCCCCAGCGCGGTGGCCAGGCCGAGCAGCGCCGGGGCGGTGACCATCGCCAGGCGCGCCGAGAACTGGGTCCAGTCCAGCGCCCGCGCCAGCGAGCCACTCTGCGCCTGGCTGCTGAGATAGGCATTGGTCGCAGCCAACGAGCCGCCGCAGGCGCCCTGCACGACCAGACCGGCGACCAGCCAGCCCAGGTTCGGCGCGAAGCCGGCCATGACGAAGCCCAACGCCAGGCCGAGTTGCGCGCGCAGCAGCGAGCGCTTGCGTCCGTAGCGATCCGCCAGCCGGCCCCAGGCGCTGGCGGTGAGCGCGGTGCACAGGGTCGGCAGCACGTAGAGCACGCCGCTCCAGCCGATCGCTGCGCCCGGCGCCAGCTGCTGCAGCACCTGCGGCAGGAACAGCGGCATGCCCAGCGCGGTGAAGGCGGCCAGGTAGTGCGCGGCCAGCACCGGGCCGAGCAGGCGCTTCATCGCGCCGCCCCGGCCGCGGCCGCACGCGCCGCCAGCGCATCCTCGCGCAGCAGGTTGGGCGCGCTGTCGCCGTAGAACTTGTTGATGTCCGCCGCGCCGGTGATCTGCTTGCCGAGCAGGCTGCCGGCGCTGAGCAGGTACTTCACCGGGAGCTTCGGTGCATCCAGCAGCGTCTGCGCCGGGGCGATATCGATGCCCTCTTCGCGCAAGGTACGCAGGGTGCCGTGCAGGCGCGCGCGCAGCAGCGCGTAGAGCGTTGCACGCAGTCCCGGCTGCCATTCCGCAAGTCCTTCGAGCACCGCCTGCAGATCCAGCTGCAAAATGATGGTGCAGAACATCCGCGCCAGCGCGGCGTCGTCCTGCACCGCGATGCGTGTGTCGCGCGGCGTGCCCAACGCGGCCAGCGCCGGCCGTTGCGCGTACAGCCGCGACAGCAGCACCCGCGCCGCATCGTTGTCCTTCATCAGCAGCCGCGGCGCACGCCCGGCGGCGTAGATCAGCACGCTGTTCTGCTGGTTGGCCTCCAGCGCGATGCCGTAGCGCAGCCACAGCCGCAGGTGCACCTGGCACATCAGCGCCAGATAGCTGTCCCACCAGGCGGTCAGGTCGCCGCCATGGAAGCGCTCGGCCAGGTGCACGGCCAGCGGCCGGCCGTCCGGCAGCGCCGCGCACAGACCGGCCACGGGGACCAGGGTCGCCTCCGGCAGCGCCGGATAGCGGCGCAGCAGGTAGGACAGGTGCCGGGTCTCGCCGACATGGCCGGCATGCGCCTCGTCCACGTGCAGGTAGCGTTCGCCCAGCGCCGGATCGTGCGCGGCGAGATCGCGCAGCACGCGTTCGAACCAGTGCCCGTCGTACAGCGTGGATGGCTTGATCAGGCGCAGGTTGAGCGCGCCGAGCGTGCGCATCGGCACCGGCAGCTTCAGGTGATGATCGGGAAACGCCAGCGGGATCACCGTGCGCAGCGACAGCGACGGGCGTACCTGCAGCCACGGCTGCGGCGCGGCGATCGCGCCGTCGGGCACGGCGAAGCCGTCCTCGCCCAGCCGCGCGAAGATCAGCGGATGCAGCGGCCAGGCGACGTGATCGGCGTCCAGTGCCGGGTCCAGGCCGAGCATGCTCGGGCGCGGCCAGAAGGCCGGCGGCGGCGTGGTCTGGGTGACCTGCGCGGCTGGCAGCGCCAGCCAGCGCAGCGCGAAGCTGGGGCCGAACTCCGGCGCGTAGCGCGGCAGGTCGGCGTCGTCCAGGCCAAGCTTGGCGCGCGCGCTGGGATAGAACGGATGGTCGCGGTGGCTGGCCAGTTGTTCGCAGCGGTAGGCGCGTTCGTGCGCGTCGGCCGCGTCCAGTGCGGTGGCCAGCAGGGGCTGTTGCTGCGCGTAGGCTTGCCGCGCGAGCGCGCGCTGGCGCACTGCGCAGTCGGCTTCCTCGACGTAGGCGCGGTGCAGCGCCTGGGTCTGCGCATCGAGCCCGGCGCCGAGCCGCGCCAGCCACTGCGCCGCGCCGGATTCGTAGGCGCTGTGCTGCCCGGTGTGCAGCACCCAGCCGTCGCTGCAGGCGCTCACGGTCTGCAGGTAGCCGGCGCGGCGCAGCGGCAGCCACAGTTCGCCGTCGGGCAGGTGCGCGATGCGCCACCAGATGGCGTCCGCAGGCAGCGGCACCTGCGGCCAGGCGGCGAGCACCGCCGGCGGCGGGGTGGCGGCGGCGCCGCGGCTGACGATGCCGCGCAGGTCTTCGCGCAGGCAGGCGTCGATGACGCGCAGGTCGATGTAGTGGCGGTCGGCGTCCTGGCTCATGCGGCTGCTCCGATGGTGGTGTCGATGCGCCAGTGCAGGGATGCCTCGGTGCTGGCCAGCGCTCGCTGCAGGTCCGATTCGGTGTCGGCGAGCACGTCCAGCACGCCCAGGTAATCCTTGTTGGAATGGCTCAGGCGGATCGCGTCGCCGGGTTGCCGCAGGCGCCGGTAGCGCGCCTCCCAGTGCGCGTCGCTGCTGCCGTGGTCGGCGCTGGCCACCGCCAGCGTGCCGTCGCGCTCGGCCACGTAGTAGCGCACCAGGGCGTGCGCGCGGCGCGCCTGCAGCGTCGGCAGCGGCCGGCCCAGGTGCAGGCCGAGCACGCTGTCGAACCAGTGCCCGCCGAACAGCCGATCGAGCAGGAATTCGCGGCCGTCGCCGATGCTGCGGTAGTTGATCTCCACCAGTACCGGGCCGTCGGCGGTGAGGATGAATTCGCTGTGGCACACGCCGAAGCCGATGCCGAACGCCTGCAGTTGCGCCAGCGCCTGCTGCAGCACCGGCGTGTCGGTGGCGCCGCGCCAGCGCGCTTCGCACTCGACGAAATGCGGCGGTGCCGACAGTTGCACGTCGAAGCCGCCGATCGGCTGCAGGCTGCGCCCGTCGCCGAGCGTTTCCAGGGTGAACAGCGGGCCGTCCAGCACGCTTTCCAGCAGCACGCTGCGCTGCGGGTGGCGCTGCCAGAAATCATCGAGATAGGTCTGCAGCGCCGTCGCGTCGGCGCAGTGGCGCACGTCCATGCTTGCCACGCCTTCGCGCGGCTTGGCGATCAGCGGCCAGGGAGCCTGCGCGGGCGCCATCGCGCCCGGCGCCAGGCTGCAGAACCACGGCGTCGGCAGACCGAGCGCGCGCAGCCGCTGGCGCATCGCCGCCTTGTTCTTGGCCGCGTAGCAGACCTGCCAATCCTTGCTCGGCACGCCGAGCGCGGCGGCGACCACGGCGGCGCTGGCCTGCAGATGGTCGCTGTTGCTGAACACCGCGCGTGGCGGCTGCGGCAGGCTGCCGAGCAGGTCGAGCACGCCCAGCGGATTGAACACGTCGCACTCCAGCACCTGCATCGGTGCGGCTGGCGGATGGCGGCGGAAGTGGTCGAGGTGGGCGTGGCGGTGGTCGGTCAGCAGCAGCACCGGCACGCCCAGGCGCTGCGCGGCGGGGAGGAAGCCATCGGTCACCGCCGGGTGGCAGACGTGGCTGAGGATCAGCAGGGGAGCGTCGTGCGGGGTCATGTGCGGGTCTCGTCGGGCGCAGGCGCACGCACGCCGCCGGCGCGGCCGCGCGGAGGCGGACACGGGAGGCATGCGCCGCGGCTGCGGCAGGGTCGCGTGGTTGCCTGGCGCATCGCATCGGGCGCGCGCTGGGTAGGGAAGGACGCGGCTGCGTCCGTTGCACTGGCCCGCGTCTCCCGCGGGCGGCGGCGCGCCGTGCTGGCACGCGGTGGTGCGGCGTCCGGCGTCGTCGTCCGACGCCGGGATGGATCAGAACGTGTACTCGAGACCGACGGTGACGCTGCGGCCCGGCGCCGGCTGCCGGCCCCAGGGGCTGGTGTCGATGCCGCGGTACCAGTACTTGCGATCGAACAGGTTGTTGACCGCCAGCGACGCGCTGAGCTTGCCGCTGGTCCCTTCGCTGAGTACCTGGCTCAGCTGCGCGTTCCACACCCAGTAGGAGGGCAGTTCGCCGACCGAGGCGATCGCGTTTTCCTGCACGGTGTTGGCCGCATCGCTGAAGGCACGGCTGAAGTAATAGCTGGAAACGGCGACGGTGGTATGACCGGATTCGGGCCGGTACGACGCGCCGAGGGTGATCTGGTTGCGCGAGGTGTAGGGTACGCGCAGGCCGTCGTACACGCCGGACTTCTGGCGTGCGTCCAGATAGGCGTAGCCGGCGTTGAGGGTCAGCGCGCGCAGGTGCGCCGGGCTCCATTGCACTTCCACTTCGCCGCCCTGGTGGCGGGTCTTGCCGAGGTTGCGGTAGGTGCGGGTAGTGTTGTCGAGCTGGATCTGCTGATCGAAGTCGATCAGGTAGCCGCCGAACTGCACGCGGGTGCGCGCGTTGGGCTGGTAGCGCGCGCCGGCCTCGTAGTTCCAGGCCAGTTCGGCGTCGAGGTTGTCGCCGAAGATGATCTGGGTGACCTGCGGCGCGCGCAGCGAGCGCTGGCCGTCGGCGTACAGGTACCACTGCGGGCTGGCCTGGACGCCCAGGGTCAGGCCGGGCAGCACGTCGTCGGTCTTGTTGCGGGTGCGCGCGCCGCTGGCCAGGTTGTAGTAGCGCGAATCGACCTGCTCGTAGCGCAGACCGGGGGTGACGGTGACGCGGCCGTCGGCGAACGCGATCGCGTCGCTGACATAGGCCGCCGCGCCGCGGTCCTTGAAGCGCCAGTCGCGCACCAGGGTGTACAGGCCATCGCTGAGGCGGGTGTTGCCGACCAGGAAGTCGATGTCCTCGTTGATCGCGCGCGCGCCCAGCGTCCATTGCTGGCGCACTGCACCGTCGCCCATCGTCCAGCTCAGTCGCGGCTCGCTGCCGTAGACCCGGAAATCGCGCGGCGCGCTCTGCCGCAGTTGCGGCGGCAGGTCCGCGCGCCAGGTCTCGCTAGACGCCTGGCGCATGCCGACGATGAAGTTGCGGCTGCTGCGCGCGCTGAAGTTGCTCCAGTCCAGGCGCAGGTCCTGGAACGGCCCCACGTCGCCGAAGTCCTGCTGGTAGACCAGCGAGGCGCGGGTGGTGCGACCGGTGAATGCATCCAGCGGCCGCGTCGACTGGCGCGGATCGCGCAGGTAGTCGGCGGTGGACAAGGCGCCGGCCATGTCCATGTCGGCGACATAGCGCTGCACGCGGGCCTTGAGCAGCTTGTCCGGCGTCAGCCACCACTCCGCGCGCAGGCGCAGGTTCTTGATGTCGGTGGCGCTGTGTTCGCGCCAATAGTCGCCCTTGGTCCAGTTCGCATCCAGTTGCAGGCCGAAGGTCTCGCTGGCGTAGCCGCCGGTGCTGATCGCGGTGTCGCTCAGGTAATGCCCGGCGCCGCCGGCGGTGACCTTCTGGCCCAGCGTGGTGGTCCAGGTGGTGGGGATGTCCGGGCTGATCAGGTTGATCACGCCGCCGACGTTGTTGGGGCCGTACTGCACCGCGGCGCCGCCGCGCACGATGTCGATGCGGTCGATCTGGTTCATGCCGACCGGGAACAGCGACAGGCTGGTCTGCCCGTACGGCGCCAGCGCCAGTGGAATGCCGTCCTCCAGCACCTGCACGCGGCCGCTGCGGCTCTCGTACAGCCCGCGCAGCATGATCTGCGGCAGCGCGCCGGTGCCGGTCTCGTCGAACACCTTGATGCCCGGCACCTTCTGCAGCGCCTCGTCCAGCGAGCGGTTGGCGCCGCTGCGCAGCTGCGTGCTGTCGATCACCTGGCGGCTGCCGGCGTAGTGCTGCACGTCCTCGACGGTGGAGCGGCCGAGCAGGCTGCCCTGCACCTGCACCGCGTCGAGCTGGCGGATCCGCGCCTGCGCGTCGGCATCGGGCGGGACGTCCTCGGCGCGCACGCTGGTGGGAGCGAGCATGGCGGCGACGAGGGCGACGGCCAGCAGCGAAGGGGAAAGCGAAGCGATCAAGACGACGACTCCAAAGGCACGAAAACGGTCAGCGACGGCGCAGGTCGGCCGCGCGCTGGCGCAATGCGGCCTGCAGCAGCGCGCGGTCTTCGCCGGCGAACAGCCACTGCAGGTCCGGCTGTGCCAGCCAGTGCGCGCGTTGCGCGGCGTCGCGGGGATTGGGGCAGAACGGAACGCCGGCGGCGCGGCAGGCCGCATCGATCGCCAGCAGGTGATCCCAGACCTGCGGGTGGGTGGGCTGCGGGCCGACACCCAGGTCCAGCGCCAGGTCCAGCGCGCCTTCCATGACCAGCGACACGCCGGGCACCTGCAGGATCTGCGGCAGCGCGCGCACGCCGGCGGCGCTTTCGATCATCGGGATCACGCGCAGACGCTCGCGGCTGTGGGCGATGTAGTCGGCCAGGGCCACGCTGCCGAAGCCGGTGACGCGGCCGCCGGTGATGCCGCGGCGGCCGTGCGGCGGGAAGTGCGCGGCGGCGACCGCGCGCTCGGCCTGTTCGGCGTTGTCCAGCCCGGCCACCACCACGCCGCGGGCGCCGGCGTCGAGCACCCGGCCGATCAGCTTGGCATCGACCTCGGGCACCCGCACCCAGGCTTCGCAGCCGCCCAGCTCGCAGGCGCGGATGGCATGTTCCAACTCCGCCGGCGAGCGAAGCACGTGTTCCAGATCGAGGACCGCAAAGTCGTAGCCGACATGCCCGAACATCTCGCACAGCAGGGCACTGGGCACGGAGTTGAGCAACCCGATCTTGCAGGCCATGGGGGAGGGCGAGCGGAACTGGGGAAGGGAGCGCAATCCTGCCGCAAACGAGAATGCTTATCAAGAAGATTCGCTGCAGGTCTCCACGGCCTCCGTAGACGCTTTCTGTGCGCTACCGCGCTTTTCGCTGCGACCCACTCTCCGAAGAGGAGCCGCTTTTGCGAATCCCCAATCTCCAATCCCCAATCCCCAATCCCTGCGGTCAAGGCCTCAACGTGCGGCGGCGCGCATCCCCCGGTACGGCGGCGTCGCCATCACCATTTCCGCCAGCGAATACGCCAGCTCGCGCTCGGCCATCACCGTGCCGTCGGCGCCATGGTCGAGCAGATGCTTGACCTCGGCATCGCTGTGCGCCCGCGCCAGCAGGGTCAGCGCCGGATTCAGCGCACGCAGCTTGGCCAGGGCCTCGCCGGCCTCCAGCGGCTGCGGGATCGCCAGGATCGCGATCTTGGCCTTTTCCGGATGCGCCTCGGCCAGCACGCGGTCGGCGGCGGCGCTGCCGCGGATGCCGGGGATGCCGTCGGCATGCGCGCGTTCGACGTGGTCGCGGTTGTCGTCGATCACCAGCACCGGCACGCCGCGCTCGCGCAGTACGGCCGCCAGCGCGCTGCCGACCCGGCCGTAGCCGATCACGATGGCATGGTCGACCAGGTCCAGCGATGGCCCCGGGGGCAGTTCCGGTTCCACCGTCACCGGCGCCTCCACCGCCTGCCGCGCCTGCCAGCGGTCCAGCCAGGTGAACAGCAGCGGGTTGGCGATGATCGACAGCAGCGCGCCGGCCAGGATCAGGTCGCGGCCGGTTTCGGGCAGGATCGCCAGGCTCACGCCCAGGCCGGCCAGGATGAAGGAGAACTCGCCGATCTGCGCCAGGCTGGTGGAGATGGTCAGGGCGATGCCGGTGGGATGGCCGAAGGCCCGCACGATCACGAACGCGGCCAGCGACTTGCCGACGGTGATGGTCAGGAAGGTGGCCAGCACCTGCCAGGGATGCTCGAGCAGGATGTGCGGGTCGAACAGCATGCCCACCGAGACGAAGAACAGCACCGCGAAGGCGTCGCGCAGCGGCAGCGAATCGTTGGCGGCCTTGTGGCTGAGCTCCGATTCCTTCAGCAGCATGCCGGCGAAGAACGCGCCCAGCGCGAACGACACGCCGAACAGGGTGGCCGAGCCGAACGCCACGCCCAGCGCGATCGCCAGCACCGACAGGGTGAACAATTCGCGCGAACCGGTCGCGGCCACCTTTTCCAGCGCCCACGGGATGGCGCGGCGGCCGACCACCAGCATCACCGCCACGAACGCGGCCATCTTCAGCAAGGTCACGCCGAGCGCGCCGAGGATCGAGCCGGTATCGGCGCCCTTGCCGCCGAGCGCGTCGGCCAGCGCCGGCAGCAGCACCAGTGCCAGCACCATCACCAGGTCTTCCACGATCAGCCAACCGACCGCGATGCGCCCGCGCAGGGTCTCCAGCAGGCGCCGTTCCTCCATCGCGCGCAGCAGCACCACGGTACTGGCCACCGACAGCGCCAGGCCGAACACCAGGCCGTGCAGGGTCGGCCAGCCCATGCTCCAGGCCAGCCCCCAGCCGAGCAGGGTGGCGGCCGCGATCTGCGCCAGCGCGCCGGGGATCGCGATCCACTTCACTTCCATCAGGTCTTCGAGCGAGAAGTGCAGCCCCACCCCGAACATCAGCAACATCACCCCCAGTTCCGACAACTGGGTGGCCAGGGCCTGGTCGGCGACGAAGCCGGGCGTGAACGGACCCACGCAGATGCCCGCCATCAGGTAGCCGACCAGCGGCGAGAGTTTGAGGCGGTGGGCGAGCGTGCCGAGGATGAAGGCGAGCGCGAGCCCGACCGCGATGATGTCGATGAGACTGGTGTCGTGATGCATTCAGGATCGCAGAACAAGGAAGCCTGGAGTGTCGCCGATCGGGGCTTTTGTCGGCAAATCGGTGTAGCAGGCATGGAGTGACCACAGTGGCTGCAGGCATCCGGCGCGCGCGTCTGCGTCCCTGCCCGCGGAACGCAGTTGCGACAGGGCGAGCCCGGCCAGCGGCGTGCCCAGCCAGGCTCGGCACGCCGTGGCCTGATCGGAGCAGGTGGGGCCGGCTGGGAGGAACTGGACCCGTCCGCACGCGACCGATCCATTCTCTCAGGTACGGTCAAAGAGGGCGGCCCGGCGGCGATCGTTGCGCAGCCGGCGCCGGCGTCGGCCCTTCATCATGGCCCTGACGGCCACTCCCCGACAGCGCGACTGGGATGGAGGTCGCAAGGATCGGGTGCTGCACGCAACTCCCTGTCAGGAAAGGCATTACATCCAATGATGGACGTTAACTGTCTACTGTTTCGGCCCATTCCCTGGTGTATGTTTGCGCCCATTGGTGTCCTGCCAGGACAGGGTGGCATGGCTAGACTGAATTCATTCGCGAAGGGACTACTGCTCAGCACCGTTTACTGCGCCGGCTATCTGCTGTCGTGGCGGCTGTCGTTGGACCAATGGTTCCTGCCGGCCGGCCTGCGCGCAGCCGTGTTGTTGTTCATGCCGCTGCGGCTGTGGCCTTATCTGTTGCTCGGCGATGCCGCGGCGCTGATGGCGTTGCGTGTGCCGATGATCGACGAGGGTCAGAGTGCTGCCTGGGCGTATCTGAGTCCGCTGCTGCTGATGCCGTTGTCGGCGTTGGTGCCGCTGTGGTTCCGCCGTCGCGTGCCCGACGTGATGGTCTGGCAGCAGCGGCTGCTGCCGGTGGTGCTGGGCATGGCGCTGTGGGGTGTGCTGATCAATAAGGCGCTGAACTGGCTGCTGGATGGGCCGGTGACCGACATCAACGTCGAGAACGCGCTGAAGTTCTGGGTCGGTAATTACCTCGGCATCCTGGTGTTCGTATTGCCGGCCTTGCTGTGGGTACGCCGCGAGGGCACGGCGCTGATATCGCGAGGCCTGATGCACGACAGCCTGCGCGCTGCGCTGATGGTGGCAGCCCTGTTCGCGGCCGCGATGAACGTACCGGACGGTGTCGCGCGGCAGTTCCTGCTGGTGATGATGATCGTGCCGGGTTTCTGGCTGACCCTGGGCCACGAGTGGCGCGGGGCCGCCGTCGGCATCGTCATGGCCGACATCGCGGTGGCGATGGCGCTGGCCAAGTCGCATCACGCCGGTGCGTTTGACCTGGAAACTTTCTACGTGCAGATGCTGGTGTCGTTCGCCGCCACCACGCTGTTCGTGCTCGGTACCCGTATCGCCGGGGTGATGGATCAGGCCCGACGCCTGGGCTTCGCCGAACAGGAGGCGCTGCAGGTGGCACAGGCCAGCTACATGTCGGCCGAGCGCACCCTGCGCAACCGGGTGATCGAGTACACCGATATCCACGTGCACATCAACAAGCTGCGCCGCGACATCGCCACCACGCTGAAGCAGCACGGCCACTACGCGGCGGCGATGGAAATGAACCGCACCGGGGTGATCCAGGCGCAGCTGCTGGACGACTATGTTGCCGCACTGTATCCGCTGGATATCGAAACCCATGGCCTGTATGGCGCGCTGAATTCCATCGCCTTCGCCAATGCCTGCGACACCGAGGTCGAGGCGCGCCTGCACGGAGATTCGCGGCGGCTGTCGATCGGGCTGCAACTGGCGGCGTATCGCTGCGTACTCAATGCCATGCAAATCCTGCCCGATGCGGGCCGGCACACGATCGCGGCGCGGGTCTGGTCGGCCCGTGGCAAGCGCGGCGTGGTGGTGACGGTGGAAGCCGATGCGGCGATGCCGGGTGCTGGGCGCAAGCCTCACAATGCCGACGAGATGGACTGGGAGTTGGCCAGCCGGTTGAAGGCTCATGACGGCACCTGCCGGCGCCGCCATGAGCAGAAGATCAGTTTTCTGATCTCCGAGCCGCTGGAAAGGACCGTTACTTCTTGATGGTCACGGTCCAGACGTCGCCGTTGGCGCCGCTGGCCAGCTGCACGGTGAAGTAACGCGCGTCGTAGACCACGGTGCCGCGGCTGCTGTCGAAGGTGTCGACGGTGCTCACCCGATCCACGTCCTTGCCCATCGGCGTCACCCATGCGGTGTCGCCGACGCGGCCGATCGCGCCACGCACCTGGCCGGTGGTGTCGTTGATCTGCAGATAGGTCACGCCGTTACGCTCGAACTGGTAGATGCGTGCCGACGGGTTGCTGGACAGATTAGTCGCCGCCGGCGCGCTTTCACCCAGACCGCGAATGGCGATCGGGCTGCCATTGCCGCCGCTCGGGCAACAGCTTTGCGCATAGGCACTCGACGCGAGCGCCGAGCACGCCACGATGCCTGATAGCACCGCTATTTTTGAGGTTTTCCACATGACACGGTCCTTCCCCTGATGGGGTTTTTTTGCCTGCCGTTCAGGCGATTCCACATTACGCGAATCGCAACAGGCCACTGTTGACAAATAATCAAACGATTCATACTTGTGATGTGCATCACTTTTATATTTCGGGAAATGATTCCCGAAAAGTGCGCCGCATCGGCTTGCTCAGGTATGGCCCCAGGTCATCGCAGCATCGCGTGACCGATCCGGCGTCGCCGGGGTGTCGGGCGCTGTGCTCACTGCAGTTTCCATGCCATAAGCGGCCATGCGTGCGCGGCGTGATGGCCGAGCGCGCTCTACACGTGCGGGTCTTCGCTGGCGGCGCGCTGGATCGAGTGCCGCTGTCTATCGTCCGCGCACCGCATTGCAGGTAAGACGATCGCGTCGCCGCCTGGAATTTCTCGAGCGTGGCGCGCCGGTCCTGTGTCGGACATCGACACTGGATGCGACCAGATGGCTGCACGTATTAACCGATGCATTTGCGTTGCGCGACGAATGCTTGACGCATTTGCGTGGCCGCCGCGATCAGGTGGGTGGCGCTGTAAACGCGATAGGAGTGGCGATGTCGTAGCGCTGCGCGCCGAACAGCATCTTTCAGGTCGGCGCGCATGTGTCATGCCGAATCCGTATCGCCACTGCATTGGCACGCAGTCCATCCTGTTGCACGGTTGTGTTGCCGCATGTCATCGCACACCGCCGTCGCGCGCGTGCGGTCGCGGCATTGCCGACGACGAAGACGGCGGCGGTGCCGGGACACCGCCGCCTGCGCTTTACCAGCTGTAGTTGACGTTGGCGTAGGCGAAGGCGCCATTGAAGCCGAACGGCGAGGAAGTGCTGTACGGCAGGTAGGTGCGGGTGCCGGCACCGGCGCGCAAGCGGTCGGGGTATTCGTTGAGCACGTTGTCGCCGCCGACAGTCACGCGCCAGCGACCCAGGGTGTAGGCGGCCGACAGATCCAGCGTCCACTTGGCCGCATAGGTCTGATCGGCGGCAGGTGTGGTGCCGAAGTCGGTGAACTCGCCCCAGCGCGTGGCGGTGGCGGTGAAGGCCCAGGCGCCGGGCGACCACACGCTGCTCAGGAAAAACTTGTCGCGCGGCGAGCCGCGGGTGATGCGGCCGATCTCGGCACGGCCGATGCGCACCGCGGTCGGGTCGATCGCTTCCAGCACCGCCGGGTTGCCGGCAATCTTCTCTATGTCGGTCTTGTTGTAGTTGTAGCCGGCGGTCAGATCGAGGCTGCTGGCGGGCAGCGCCAGCTTGTAGGTGCCGATCGCATCCACGCCCTCGGTCTTGGTGTCGATGGCGTTGGTGAAGTAGCGGCCGCCGCCGATGCCGGCGTAGCCGTTGCCCTGCAGGTAGTTGCGCACGGCCGTGGAGGTGAGGTTCTCCGAGAGCACGATGCGGTCGTCGATGTCGATGCGGTAGGCGTCGAGGGTGATGTACAGCGCGTCCACCGGCTGCAGCACCAGGCCCAGGCCGTAGTTCTTGGACTTCTCGGCCTTCAGCGGTTCGGCGCCGAGCGCGATCGCCGCCGGGTTGTCGGTGCGGAAGGTGCCGATCTCGAACGGCGTGGCGGCGATGCTGCCGTCGGGCTGCGCGACGTTGATGAAGTTGGTGGCGACCGACTGGAAATACTGCTGCTGCAGCGAGGGCGCACGGAAGCCGGTGGAGACGGTGGCGCGCAGCGCGACCTTGGGGCTGAAGGCATAGCGCAGCGACAGCTTGCCGGTGGCAGTGTCGCCGAAGTCGCTGTAGTTCTCGTAGCGCCCGGCCAGGCCGGCGGAGAACTTGTCGGTGATGTCGCCTTCCAGGTCGAGGTAGGCCGAATAGCTGTTTCGGTCGTAGTGGCCGGAGTCGCTGGGCTTGAAGCCGGCAAACACCTGCGCGCCCGGCAGCACGGTGCCGTTGGCCGAGGGGATGCCGCCGTTGACGTAGGACGCCGGCGCGCCCGGCGATTCGTTGAATTTCTCGCCGCGCCATTCGGCGCCGAAGGCCAGGGTGACCGGGTAGGCCAGGCCGACCTCCAGCGATTTGCTGAAGTCGGCGTTGAGCACGTTCTGGGTGACCTGCAGCGCGCCGGCATAGAACTCGGTGGGGCTGGCCAGGCCCAGGCTGTTGTTGAGGCTGTGGCGCACGTCGAAACTCAGGTCGTTGCGGCCGTAGTTGTAGCTCAGGTCGATGGCCAGGCCGCCGGCGGTGCTGGACTTGACCCCACCGACCCAGGACACGTCCTTGCTGACGTTGTAGATCTGCGGCAGGAAACCGTCCGGGTAGATTTCCGGGCGATTGCGGTTGTCGCCGGACCAGCGGAAGTAGCCGTTGGACAGCACCTCGCGGCGGCTGAGCATCGCGTAGGAATAGAAGGTGATGTAGTCGGCCGGGCTGTACTGGCCGTTGTAGGAGAACGCGCCCTGGTCGACGTCGGGGTCGCCGTAGCGTTGCTGTACCTGGCCCTGGTACGGCGTGGCGCGGTCGGTCTGGTCCTGGTGGCCGGCCTGCGCGGCGAAGTGCACGCTGCCGGTCTCGGCGAAGGTGAGTCCGGCATCGCCGGAGAGCTGGTACTGCTCGCCGTCGCCGGCGCTGTACTTGCCGTAGCGCGCGGCCAGGCTGCCGCCGCTGCCGCTGCCCTTGAGCACGATGTTGATGACGCCGGCGATGGCGTCGGAGCCGTATTGCGCCGAGGCGCCGTCGCGCAGCACTTCGATGCGTTCGACCGCGGCGATGGGAATGGTGTTGAGATCGGCCGGCGACGAGCCGCGGCCCTGCGCGCCGTTGAGGTTGACCAGGGCGGTGGTGTGGTAGCGCTTGCCGTTGACCAGCACCAGCACCTGGTCCGGCGAGAGCCCACGCAATTGCGCCGGGCGCACCGCGTCGGAGCCGTCGGTGATCGCCGGGCGCGGGAAGTTCAGCGAGGGCACCGCGCGCGACAGCGCGGTGGCCAGTTCGGTGGTGCCGGTGGACTGCAGCGTTTCCGGTGCGATGATGTCGATCGGCGACGCCGATTCGGCCACGGTGCGGTCGGCCACGCGGGTGCCGGTGACGATGACGGTATCCAGCGTTTGCGCGTTGCCGGTGGTCTGCGCGTGGACGGAAACGGCGGACGTGGCCAGGCACAGGGCGACGGCGTGGGCGAGCGGAGTGAGCGTGCGCGTCATGGGGGAGGCGGCTCCAGTAGTGGGGGAGTGCGTCGCTGCATGCGCGCTCCCCTTGTCCCCTGGCGGATGCGGCGACGCCCGCTAGGGATTACCGGTTGATGTCAGCGGAGTCAATATTCCGTTAAACGCGACGCTGCGGTTGCAATTGCAACCACCGCTGCAGGCATTGCGGCAGCGCAGATCCGCGGATTTGCCGGGGTTGTAGACAAAATGGCCGGGCACGCGCGACGGCGCGGTGCCTGCGCCGTGCCTGCGCGGGATCGTGTGCGCATCCTGCGTGACGCTGCGGGCTGCGCGGCCGTGAGTTGCGGGCCACGTGACCGCGGGCGTCATCCGGTGGATTGACCGTGGCGGCGTCGCCATAGGTGGTCGCCAGCGCGCGGCTGGTCGTTTCAGCAACATCGTCCGCTTCGACGCGCTATCGATGAAGTGTCGCGGCTGAAGCCGCTCCTACGGGTGTCACCGCGTACGCTGCGGAGGCCAGGCCGGCGCGCGCGGTGCGTTCGTCTCGTGCCTTGATGACGGGATGGAGAGGCACGCAGGCGAGGGTGGTGGCGAAGTCACCATCGCCGATCGCCTCCAGCGGTTGTCGCTGGGTTGAGCCAGGGGAGATGCCGTGCGGCAACGTCGTTCGTGTTTCGTAGGAGCGGCTTCAGCCGCGACCCCTGCGCGATCGCGTCGCGGCTGAAGCCGCTCCCACAAAACTAGGCAGGCGAACACGTCGCAACCGATAAATTGCCGATCCCGAATCCCGAATCCCGAATCCCAAATCCCCAATCCCCGCCCGCAAAAACAACGGCCCGGAAACCCGGGCCGTCGTCATGCCGCATAACGTAGGCGCCATCCACGCCCGGGCCGCGATCACCAGCGGTAATTGATCCGCCCGTACACGTAGGCGCCGTTGAAGCCGTACGGCGAGTAGTTGCTGTACGGGAGCATGCCGTAGGTCGAGTTGATCAGGTTGGCGGTCTTGTCCGGGTACTGGTCGAACACGTTGTCCGCGCCCAGCGTCAGCGTCCAGTTGGTGCTGGGCTTGAAGCTGGCCGAGGCGTCGACCACCCAGTCCGCGCTGTAGGTCTGGTCGCGCGCGGCGGTGGCCGAATTGCGCACGGTGAATTCGCCGTAGCGGGTGGCGGCCAGGCTCAGGTCCCACTTCGGCAGCTTCCAGGTGCCGCTGAGGATCAGCTTGTCCTTCGGATAGCTGTCCTCCAGGCGGCCGATCTCGTCGCGGCCCAGCGTGGTCTGGGTCGAGCCGATCGCGGCCAGCGCCTGCGGCTGGGTCACCGCATGGGTGATGTCGGTCTTGCTGTAGCCGTAGCTGGCGGTGAGGTCCAGCGTGCTGGCCGCGAACGGGATGCTGTAGGTGCCGACCACGTCGACGCCGCGGGTGCGGGTGTCGGCGGCGTTGCTGAAGTAGCGCACGCTGGTGACATTGCTGTAGCCGAGCTGGCGCAATTGCGCCAGCACCGCCGCATCGTTGAGGTTGGACGACAGCAGGATGCGGTCGTCGATCTCGATCTGGTACGCGTCCACGGTCAGGTACAGGCGCTCGACCGGCTGCAGCACCAGGCCCAGGCTGTAGGACAGCGAGGTCTCGGCCTTCAGCGGCGCGGCGCCCAGCGCCTGGGCCACGGCGCTGTTCACCGGGAAGGTGCCGGATTCGAAGAAGCTGCCGTTGATGTAGCTGCTGGTCACGGCCTGGTACTGCTGCTGCGCCAGCGACGGCGCGCGGAAGCCGCTGGCGACGGTGCCGCGCAGCGCCACCTTGTCGGTGAACGCATAGCGCGCCGACAGCTTGCCGGAGGTCTTGCTGCCGAAGTCCGAGTAGTCCTCGTAGCGGCCGGTGAGGCCGGCGGAGAACTTGTCGGTGAGGTCGGCCTCCAGGCCCGCGTACACCGCGTAGTTGTGGCGGTCCGAATGCACCGCGTTGAGCGGCGCGAAACCGGCAAAGCCCTGCGCACCGCCGGTGGTGCCGGTGTACGAGGCCGGCTCGCCCGGCGATTGGTTCCACTTCTCCTGGCGGTATTCGGCGCCGAAGGACAGCGTCACCGGATAGGCCAGGCCCCACTCCAGCGGCTGGGTGAAGTCGGCGTTGACCGCGTTCTGGGTGTACTCCAGCGCGCCGTCGTAGAAGCGCCGCGGGCTCTCCGCGCCGAGGCTGTAGTTGATGCTGTTGGCGGTGTGGAAATCGACCTTGTTGTAGCCGTAGTTGTAGCTGATGTCCCAGGCGAAGCCGCCGGCGGTGCTGCCCTTCAGCCCGGCGACCAGCGAGCGGTCCTTGGAGTACTGCTCGATCTGCGGCACGTAGCCGTCGGGATACACCTGGGCCAGCAGCGCGGTCTGGCCGTTGTGGTTGCGCGAGCGGTAGAACGCGAACGAGGTGATGTCGCGGTTGCTGGCGATCGCGGTGGCATAGCCGGTGAGGTGGTCGCTGAAGCGGAACTCGCCGTTGGCCGAGACCGCGGTGGCGTCGACCTTGGGATCACCGTAGACGAAGGTGGTCTGGCCGATGCCGGGATAGTTGCCGGTGTTCGGCGCGGTGCCCTGGTACGGGCCGGCGCGGTTGGTGGCGTCCTGCTGGCTGATCTGCCCGGCCACGTGCAGGCTGCCGCGGCCGTCGCCGAAGCCGACCCCGGCATCGCCGGAGAGTTGCGACTTGGCGCCGTCGCCTGCCGAATACTGGCCGTGCTCCACCGCCAGGCTGCCGCCTTCGCCGGCGCCCTTGAGCACGATGTTGACCACGCCGGCGATGGCGTCGGAGCCGTACTGCGCCGAGGCGCCGTCGCGCAGCACTTCCACCCGCTCGATCGCGGCGATCGGGATCGCGTTGAGATCCACCGCCGAGGCGCCGCGGCCGATGGTGCCGTTGACGTTGATCATCGCCGAGGTGTGGCGGCGCTTGCCGTTGACCAGCACCAGCACCTGGTCGGGCGAGAGCCCGCGCAACTGCGCCGGGCGGATGCCGCTGGTACCGTCGGTCAGCGCCGGGCGCGGGAAGTTCAGCGAGGGCAGCGCGCGCGACAGCGCGGTCGCCAGTTCCGAGGTGCCGGTGGCCTGCAGCGCCTCGGGGGTGATGATGTCGATCGGCGATTGCGACTCGGCGACGGTGCGGTCGCTGACGCGGGTGCCGGTGACGATCACCGTGTCCAGCGTGCTGGGCGCGTCAGCGGTTTGGGCGAAGGCGGAGGGAGCGGCGAGGGCGGCGAGCACGGCGCTCGCCAGCAGCGACAACGGACGGTTCATGAAAACTCCAGCAGGTGCCGAAACGGCAGGCGGGGCGCGGCGGCTGGCATGGCGGGCCGCGTCCCAGGGGCGTCTTATTATTTTTTAACATGCGTGCTGCGTCGCAGGATGCAAGCGCATGTTCTTATTCCTTTACGTTCTAAGTCGCCCGCGCCGGAGCATGGCCGCGCCCTGCGGCCATGCCGCGTTCCCTGGCTGTCTCAGAAGCGGTAGCTCACCCGCCCATACCAGTAGCGCCCGTTGAAGCCGAACGGCGATAGCGGCGAGTACTGCAGGCCGTTGGGGCGGTCGTCGTAGATGTTGTTGAGGGCGGTCCGGGTCGGGTACTGGTTGGTGACGTTGTCGGCGCCCACGGTGAAGGTGAGGTCGTGCCAGGCGTAGCTGGTGGACAGGTTGAGCAGCCAGCGCGCGGCGAAGGCCTGGTCCTGGCTGCCGTCGGCCTCGTCGCCGCGGCGGGTGATGGCGCCGTAGCGGGTGGCGTCGCCGTGCAGGGTCCAGCCGGCCAGGGTCCAGTCGCCGCTGAGCACGTACTTGGTGCGCGGGGTGGCGTCGGTCAGCAGGCCCTGGCTGGCGCGGCCGAAGTTCGGATCGGAGATCTCCAGGATCTCGATCTTGTTGTAGTTGGCGCTGAAACTGAGGTTGAGGGTGCCGGCGCGGTCGAGGTCGAGCAGGTAGTTGTTCACCCAGTCCACGCCGCGGGTGCGGGTGGTGGCGCCGTTGACGAAGAACTGCGCGGCGCTGACCTGGCCGATCGGTTCGGCCAGCGAGATCTGGTCCGAATACAGGATCTGGTCCCAGATGCGGATCTGGTACAGGTCCAGGGTGGCGTTGAAGCCGCCGCCGGGCTGCCAGACCACGCCGACGCTGTAGTTGGTGGATTTCTCCGGGGACAGCGGCTTGGCGCCGAGGGCGATGGCCACCGGGTCGGAGGTGCGGTAGGTGCCGATCTGGCTGAGCACGCCGTCCACCGGCAGGGTCACCACCGAGGCGTAGTTCTGTTGCGCCAGCGAGGGCGCGCGGAAGCCGTTGGAGAGCGTGCCGCGGACGGCGAAGGCGTCGTTGAGCTGGTAGCGCGCCGACAGCTTGCCCGAGCGGGTGGTGCCGGCGTCGCTGTAGTCCTCGTAGCGTGCGGCCACGCCGCCGGACAGGCGCTCGCTCAGGTCCGCTTCCAGGTCGGCGTACACCGCCTTGCTGTGGCGCTGGAACCGCCCGGCCACCGAAGGCGACAGGCCGGGAAACACCTGCGAGCCGCCGGGGTAGGGCGCGCCGGTCTCGGGGTTGATGGCGTTCGGGTCGAAGTAGATCGAGGTGGGCGAGCCGGCCACCACGGCGTACTTGTCCTGCCGGTACTCGGTGCCGAAGGCCAGGTTCACCGGGTAGGCCAGGCCCCAGTCCAGGGACTTGCTGAAGTCGGCGTTGAGCGCGTTCTGCTCGTTGCGGAAGCCGCCGGCGTTGAAGCGGGTCGGCGAGGCGCCGGTGCTCCAGTACAGGTTGGTGTTGATGGTGTTGCGCAGATCGAAGGTGACGTCGTTCTTGCCGTAGTCGGCGGAGACGTCCCAGGTCCAGCCGTTGTCGGTGCTGCCCTTGACGCCGAGCACGGCGGCGCGGTCGTTGGACGGGTTGTAGATCTGCGGCAGGTAGCCGTTGGGATAGACCGCCTGCACGTTGCGGTCGCTGTTGTCCCAGGCGCGGTAGTAGCCGTTGGACAGCACCTCGCGGCGGCTGAAGTTGGCGTAACCGTACAGGTCGACGTGCGGGGTCAGCGCGTAGCCGAAATTGACCAGCCCCTGATAGGTCTTGACCGCCGGGTCGCCGTAGCGCTCGTAGGGAACGCCGCTGGGGTTGGCGGCGCCGGCCAGGGTGGTGGCCTTGTCGGTGTTCTCGGCGCGATTGGTGTTCATCGCGTTCTGGTAGTTCCACGACACCCGCACCCAGCCCGGCGCCTCGCCGTCCGGCGCGCCGCCGAAGGCCAGGCCGTAGGAGCCGTCGATGCCGTTCTGCGCGCCGTCGCCCTTGTCCATGATGCCGCCGTTGGCCGTCACGCTGTTGCTGCCGGCCTTGGCGCCGTGCTTGAGCACGATGTTGATGACACCGGCGATGGCGTCGGAACCGTATTGCGCCGAAGCGCCGTCGCGCAGCACCTCGATGCGCGCGATCGCCGACATCGGGATCGAGTTGAGGTCGGCCGGCGCCGAGCCGCGGCCGACCGAGGGGTTGTAGTTGACCAGCGAGGTGGTGTGGTAGCGCTTGCCGTCCAGCAGCACCAGCACCGCGTCCGGCGACAGGCCGCGCAGGGTCGCCGGGCGCAGCGCGTCGTTGCCGTCGTTGATCGCCGGGCGCGGGAAGTTCAGCGACGGCAACAGCTTGCCGAGCGCGCTGGCGAGGTCGCTGGCACCGGTGGCCTGCAGCGCCTCGGGCGCGATGATGTCGATCGGCGATTGCGATTCGGCCACCGTGCGGTCGGCGATGCGGGTGCCGGTGACGATGATGTTGTCCAGCGTGGTCGGTGCCTGCTGGGACTGGGCGAGGCTGTTGGCGGAGGCGAGCGCGAGCAGGACGGCACTGACGAGGGGGAGGCGGCGTTGCGTCATCGGGCGGAGACTCCAGTGGCTGGGGGGATTGGCGTGGGTCTGGCGATTTCCGGTGGGGGCGGGTGAATGCTGCAGTGCAGCGCGTGCCATCGGATTGAAATCCGTTTTTCACGCCGGCGCGTATACAAAAAAGGACCTGGGTCGGATTTTTGCGGCGCCCCGGAGGCGGCCCCGGACCGCGCCGGGTGGCCTCGCGGGTGGGCCGCCGCGGGCGAAGCGGCTACACTTCCGCCTCGCTAGCCGAGTGCCCTGCCTTGATTTCCCTACGTAATTTCGCCTTGCGCCGCGGCGAGCGGCTGTTGCTGTCCAATGTCGACCTCACCCTGCATGCCGGTTACCGGGTGGGCGTGGTCGGCCGCAACGGGGCCGGCAAGTCCAGCCTGTTCGCGGCGGTGAAGGGCGAACTCGAGGCCGACAAGGGCGACGTCGACCTGCCCGGCAAGGTGCGCATCGCCAGCGTCGCCCAGGAGACCCCGTCGCTGCCGGACCCGGCGTTGAGCTTCGTGCTCGGCGGCGACACCGCGGTGGCCGCGGTGCTGGCCGAAGAGGCCGAGGCGACCGCGCGCGAGGACTGGGAGGCGGTCGCAGCGGCGCACACCAAAATGGCCGAGATGGGCGCCTACGATGCCGAGGCGCGCGCCGGCAAGCTGCTGCACGGCCTCGGCTTCCCGGCCGAGACCCACCAGCGCGCGGTGTCCTCGTTCTCCGGCGGCTGGCGCGTGCGCCTGAACCTGGCGCGCGCGCTGATGATGCCCAGCGACCTGCTGCTGCTCGACGAACCGACCAACCACCTCGACCTGGACGCGGTGTACTGGCTGGAGCAGTGGCTGCTGAAGTATCCGGGCACGCTGCTGCTGATCTCGCACGACCGCGAGTTCCTCGACAACGTCGCCACCCACACCCTGCATCTGCACAACGGCGGCGCCAAGCTGTACACCGGCGGCTACACCGATTTCGAGCGCCAGCGCGCCGAGCAGTTGCGCCAGCAGCAGATCGCGCACGAGAAGGAACAGGCCGAGCGCGCCCACCTGCAGAGCTTCATCGACCGCTTCAAGGCCAAGGCCTCCAAGGCGGCACAGGCGCAGAGCCGGATGAAGCGCCTGGAGAAGCTGGCCGGCACCGAGGCGGTGCGCGCCGAGCGCGAGTTCCGCATCGAGCTGGCGCCGCCGGCCAAGCTGCCGTTCTCGCTGATCCGCCTCAACCACGCCGAGGCCGGCTACGGCGCGGACGCGGTGATCCTGCACAACGTCGGCTTCGGCCTGGAGGCCGGCCAGCGCATCGGGCTGCTCGGCCCCAACGGCGCCGGCAAGACCACCCTGGTCAAGACCCTGGTCGGCGAACTGCCGCCGATCGCCGGCGAGCGCATGGCGCATCCGGACCTGCGCATCGGCTACTTCGCCCAGCACACGGTGGAGTCGCTGCACGAAGGGCAGTCGCCGATGGACCACATGCGCGAGATCGACAAGGAGGCCAGCAACCAGGCGTTCCGCGATTTCCTCGGCAAGTGGAATTTCCCCGGCGACCGCGCGTTCGAGCCGGTCGATGGCTTCTCCGGCGGCGAGCGCGCGCGCCTGGCGCTGGCGCTGATCGCCTGGCAGCAGCCCAACGTGCTGCTGCTCGACGAACCGACCAACCACCTCGACCTGGAGATGCGCGAGGCGCTGGCCGAGGCCTTGAGCGATTTCGAGGGGGCGATCGTGATGGTCTCGCACGACCGCCACCTGATCGGCCTGGTCTGCGACACGTTCTGGCGCGTGGCCGACGGCGTGGTGGAGCCGTTCGACGGCGACCTCGACGCCTACGCCGCGTGGCTGCGCACGCGGCCGGCCGCGCAGGGCACCAAGCAGAAGCTGGCCGAGGCCGCGCCGACCCCGCCGCCGCCGGTCAAGCCGCTGCCGGCGAAGAAGCCGCCGAACCCGCACAAGCTGGCCGCCGCCGAGAAGCGCGTGGGCGAACTGGAAGCGACCCTGGCCGAACTCGACCGCCAGCTCGCCGATCCCAAGCACTACGCCGATGCGGAGAAGATGGCGGTGCTGGGCCGCGATCGCGAGGCCACCGCGCGCGACCTGGCCCAGGCCGAGCAGGCGTGGATGGAATTGATCGACGGCGCCTGAGGCGTTGCGCTGCGGCGGCCAGGCGTGCCCCACGTCCGGCTGTCCGTCCCGTACTCCCGGCCCGCGTCGGTCACGCCCTCAGGGAGAGACGACGATGATCAGCGGCAACATCCGCCTGGACGATTACCGCGTCGCGCAGCGCCTGCATTATCGATATCGCTTGCGCCGCGCGCTGATCGTGGTGGGTGTTGCGTTCGTGCTCGGCTTGGGGCTGCTGTTGTTTACCGCGCCCGGGTCCTTGGCGAGCATGCTGGGCACGCTGCTGCTCGGGGTTGGCTGCGGTGGCCCGATCTGGCTGGGGCTGTGGTACGGCTGGGTGTTGCCGAGCAAGCTGTTGTTCCTCTATGCGCAGCAGGAGCAGCTGCAGCATCGCTACACCTATGCATGGGACGAGGCGGGCATCCGCATTACCTGGCCGAACGGCGAGGTGCGCCGCCGCTGGCGCGATTACGTCCGCTATCGCGAGAGTCCGCAGGTGTTGCTGCTGTACCACGATGCGCGCGCGTTCGACGTGGTGCCGACCTCCTGGTTCGCCGATGCCGCGCAGCGCGATGCGTTCCGGCGGCTGGCGGCGCGGGTGGGGACCGGAACCGGCAGGCGCAGCGTGTAGCAGGCGCCGCGGTTGCGGCCTGCGCTGCACATGCATGAGATGTGGATGTCCGTGCCTGGTTCAGGCACGGCGGGAGCGCGAGCGGGACCCCTGTGGGAGGGGCTTCAGCCCCGACGCCTCACCCCCCCAGCCAGCGAAAAGCTCTACCCGCAAGGGCGGTGGTCGCGCGTGGAGAGGCGCAACTGGGCTTCCAGCAATTCAATCAACAGTGGAGGTGTTGGCTCATGTGTCAGACATTGCCAGTGGTTCCTTCTCCCCGCGGGAGAAGGTGCCCCTAATGGGCGGATGAGGGTGCGGGTGCCAGGGAGTCAGAGTAGCCGGCCGTGCATGCCGGCGTACCCTCACCCAACCCTCTCCCGGTGGGAGAGGGGCTTCAATCGCTTCTTGACGCGGCTCCAGGCGAGGCCAGAGCGCGAGAGCGCCGGTCTGTAACGCTCAGGCGGCGGCGCTGGCCACGACCAGCAGGCCGCCGGCGATCGCGGCCCAGTCCAGCGGCGTGCGCGAGCGCAGGCTTTGCAGCGAGGGGCGGGCGGTCGGCGTCGGCCGCAGACCGGCCTTGAGCGCCATCAGCGCCAGGCCCGCGGCGCTGAGCGCCCAGTGCCATTCGCTGGCGCCGCCGCGCAGGAAGTAGGCCAGATGCAGTACACACAGGCAGCTCAATGCGGCTGCCAGCACGACGTCACGCGAGACCAGGCCCGGACGGGCGGTCAGGACAACACGGTTCATCAACATGTTTCCCCCTGAACGGTGAGCGCCATCCCCGGCGCACATTGCCACTGCGACCAGGATCATATTTCGTGTCTACACGCCCGCCAAGCGGCAGTGCACAAATTCTTCACATCGCTGTCAGGCCCTGCTGGTAGGACTAGCAAAGCACGTGCCGGATGGGCGGCGAGTGGGCTGGGGGCGCGACGTGCAGCGCTGGCGGCGCCGCTCACTCCGGGTGCAGCGCCTGCTCGGCCAGCAACCACGTGCGCAGGCGCCGCCCGGCGTCGCTTTCCGCGCGCGAGCGCAGCCGGGTCAGCCAGTAGCGGCCCAGGTCGATCCGGGTGGTGAACGGACAGACCAGGCGCCCGGCGTCCAGGTCCTGGGCGAACAGTCGCAGTGGCAGCAGGGCCACGCCGTGGCCGGCCGCGGCGATGCTGGCCAGGGTCAGCGAGGCGTCGCAGATCGGGCCACCGGCCTGGATCTCGGGCGCACCGGCGGCCTGCAGCCAGCGCGGCCATTCGTCCAGTCGGTAGGAGCGCAGCAGGGTGGTCCTGGCGAGATCCGCGGGCGTGCGCAGCCGCGGTGCCAGCGCCGGCGCGCAGACCGGTGCGAAAGGGGCGTCCAGGATCGGCGTGGCGCTCTGCCCCTGCCAGTCGCCGTCGCCGAAGCGGATCGCCAGGTCCAGGCCTTCGCCGGCCAGGTCGACCCGGTTGTTGTGGGTGTACACGCGCAGTTCGATATCCGGATGCGCGGCATGGAAGGCGTTCAGCCGCGGCAGCAGCCACCCGACCGCGAAGGTGCCGACCACGCCCACGCTCAGCGTCTCGCGATAGCGACCGCCAGCGAAGCGCTGCAGGGTGGAGGCGATGCGGTCGAAGGCCTCGGTCAGCACTGGATGCAGGCGCAGGCCCTCGTCGGTCAGGGCCACGCCGCGCGGCAGACGCTGGAACAGGAGCACGCCCAGGCGTGCCTCCAGGTGCTTGATCTGGTGGCTCAGCGCGGCCTGGGTCACGCACAACTCGGCGGCGGCACGGGTCAGGTTCTGGTGCCGCGCCGCGGCCTCGAAGGCGCGCAGGGCGTTCAGCGGCAGGTGCGGGCGGGTCATCGCCAGGTATCAATTCGGCTCATGGGTGCGATTGAATAACCTCGCTGGTGGGGGCGGGTCAATGCGGACATCATCCTGGCTCCCGACGGAGGTGGACGATGCTGACGAGACGACGGTTCCTGCAGGGCGTGGGCATGGGCGCGAGCCTGCTGGCGGTGGCTGCGGTACAGGCGAAAACGGTGCAAAACCCAGCGCAAACGCTGCAGCAGCGGCTGGCCGAGATCGAGCGCCGCAGTGGCGGCCGGCTCGGCGTGAGCCTGCTCGACGGCAGCGGCGCGACGCTCGGCGGACAGCGCCAGGACGAGCGCTTCCCGCTGTGCAGTACCTTCAAATTTCTATTGGCGGGAGCGGTGCTGCAGCGGGTCGATCGCGGCGAACTGGCCCTGGAGCGGCGCCTGCCGGTGCGCAAGGCGGATCTGCTGGCGTATGCGCCGGTGTCCGAGCGCCATGTCGGCGGCGCGCTCAGCGTGGCCGAGCTCTGCCAGGCGGCGATGATCTACAGCGACAACACCGCCGCCAACCTGCTGCTGCCGCTGGTCGGCGACCCGCCTGGCGTGACTCGCTTCCTGCGTGCGCTGGGCGACGCGCAGACCCGCCTGGACCGCAACGAGCCAAGCATGAACGACGTCGTCGCCGGCGATCTGCGCGACACCACCACGCCGGCGGCGATGGCCGCGACGATGCGCACTCTGCTGCTCGGCGAGGCGCTGCAGCCCGCGTCGCGGCAGCGCCTGATCGGCTGGATGCGCGACAACCGCACCGGCAACGACTGCTTGCGTGCCGGCCTGCCGGCGGATTGGCGGATCGGCGACAAGACCGGCAGCAACGGCACCGATACCCGCAACGACATCGCCATCGTGTGGGCGCCGGGGCGGGCCACGCCGCTGTTGCTCACCGCGTATCTCAACGGCGCGACCGTCGACAGCGCCGCGCGCGATGCGGCGCTGAAAGCGGTGGCGCAGGCGGTGGTGGCGTCGCTGCCTGCGCAGACGCTGCGTACCGGCTAGGCGGCATTGCGCGCGCTGTATCGCCTGCGTTCGCGGCAATCGCGCCGGATGCAGGTCGCTCTTCCGTAGGAGCGGCTTCAGCCGCGACGGGCTTTACCGGGAAGGTCCGTCGCGACTGATCCCACAAACGGGGACAACAGCCATTCGTACGAGACGCCGCTCGCGATCATCGGCGTTGCCATCGTGCCGATGCCACGCGCGATCACCTGCGTCGTACCCCCCATAGCCGCCGCGGCCGTGCGCCCTGCGCGTGCGGTCCCGTCCATTCCCCATCCTGTTCGGAGCGTCCCGTGCGTCGATTCGTGTGCTGTTCCTTGGCCATCGCCCTCGGTCTGTTTGCCCACGCCGCGCAGGCGCGGGCGTGGGATCCCACGCCGGGCCACGTGCAGGTGCCGATCTGGCCCGGCGCGGTGCCGGACGCATTGCCGCATCCGAAGCCGGAATCGGCCGGACCCGGCCCGGGCAAGCCGTGGTGGCCGGCCATCCACGACGTCAGCCGGCCGACCATGACCGTGTACCCGGCGCAGGGCCACAACACCGGCGCCGCGGTGGTGGTGTTTCCCGGCGGCGGCTACCAGATGCTGGCGATGGACCTGGAGGGCACGGAGATCTGCGACTGGCTGACCGCGCGCGGCATCACCTGCGTGCTGTTGAAGTACCGCGTGCCGAACTCGGGGCCGACCTGGGTCGATGGCCATCGCTACTACCCCAAGGTCCAGACCGCGCTGCAGGACGCCCAGCGCACGCTGGGCCTGGTGCGCCAGCAGGCCGCGACCTGGGGCGTGGACCCGCACAAGATCGGAGTGATGGGCTTTTCCGCCGGCGGCCATCTGGTGGCCGCGGTGAGTACGCATTTCGCCGAACGCACCTATTCGCTGGTGGATGCCGCCGATCGCGTCAGTTGCCGCCCGGACTTCGCCATCGCCGTGTATCCGGGCCATCTGTGGCTGCACGAGGACGAGGACGCCGACACCCGCGATTTCACCGATCTGGCCTTGCGTCCGGACATCCGCGTCGTCGCCGACACCCCGCCGACCTTCCTGCTGCAGGCGCAGGACGATGATGTGGACGGCATCTCGCAGGTGCTGGCGTACTTCGTCGCGCTCAACCACGCCGACGTGCCGACGGAAATGCATATCTACGCCAAGGGCGGTCATGCCTTCGGCCTGCGCGCCAAGGACCTGCCGATCGCGCAGTGGCCGCAGCTGGTGGAGACCTGGCTGCGGACGATCGGGGTGCTTGAGAGCCGGGATTAGAGATTCGGGATTCGTAACAGCCGGGATTGGGGATTCGGGATTGGCAAAAGCGTGTCGGCGCGCGGATTGCGCTTTCACGAATCCCAAATCCCTAATCCCCAATCCCGGACGTTGTCACGAATCCCCACTCCCGACTCCCCAATCCCGCCCGCCTCCGGCGGGCTCCTGATACAGCCGCGCCGGTCCGCCCATCGCCGGATCGCTGATGCCGGGCTTGCCGTTTTCCGCGCGGCCAGCCAGGCGCTGGCGTGCGTTGTCCTGGACCAGCCACAGGTCGTACCAACCGCCGCTCGGCCTGGCGCTCCAGCGCATGCGCTGCTCGGTGCCGGGTGCCAGCGTCACGCGTTGGCGGGGTTGTGCCTGTGCGTAGGCGGCCGGTTCAAGCGACACGCTGAGTGGCGCGGTCCCAGGATTGCGCAACAGCAGGCACAGCGCCTGCGCATCGTCCGGGTCCTGGGTGATGTCGGCCTGCAGCAGCGGAGCGCTCAGGTCACCGCGGTAGTGGCGATGGAAGCCGTTGGGGCCGAGCAGCCACAGATCGTAGTCGCCGTCGTAGGTGGTCCAGGTGCCGTCCAGCGTCGCGCCGGCGCCCACCGTGTAGCGGCGCGGGAGTGCGGCCAGGTCGTAGCGGTCGTAGACGTGCAGCACCGCCGCCGCCCCGGTGTTGGCCATGTGCAGTTGTACCTCGCCGCGTTCGCGTCCGTACTGCAACTGCACCGTCGGCCGATACGGCAGGGCACGCGCGCGGCGCACGCCGAACGCCTGGCGCGGCGCCTGCACCTGCGCTGGCAGCGGCGGCAGTGCGTGCTCGTGCAATGCGGCGGCACGCGCTGCCGCCGCGCGCACGTCGGGCAGGTCGGCGACGAAGGGGCGGGTATCGGCCTGGCGGAAATCGAAGGCGTCGAGCAGATCGCCGCAGACCGCGCGGCGCCACGCGCTCACACCGCTGGCGGCGACGCCGAAGCGGCGTTCCAGCAGACGCAGCACCGAGGTGTGGTCGTAGACCTGCGAATCGACCCAGCCGCCGCGGCTCCACGGCGAGATCACGTACAGCGGCACGCGCGGGCCGAGGCCGTAGGGACGCCCGCGCAGTTCCGGCGGGTCGGCCTTGGCGTCGCCCGGCGCCGGGTGCAGGTGGTATTCGCCGTCGGTGTCCACGCTGGAAGCGCCGGCCCGGCCGCCGGCCGCAGACGGGTCGGGCGAAGGCGGCGCCGGTGGCGGCACGTGGTCGAAGAAGCCGTCGTTCTCGTCGAACATCAGCAGCAAGGCGGTGCGCGCCCACACCTTGGGGTCGGCGGTCAGCGCGTCGAGCACGCATGCGGTGTAGGCCGCCCCCTGCGCCGGGCTGGACGGGTCGGGATGCTCGCTGCCGGCGGCATCGGCGATGATGAAGCTCACCGACGGCAGTCGCGCCGCCAATACATCTTCGCGCAACTGCGACAGGCTGCGGCTGGAGACGCCGCGTGCGCGCAGTTGCGGATCGTGCCCGGGCGCACCGCGCCAGGCCGCGCGGAACGGCGCGAAGCCGGCCAGCGGGTTGTCGGTGAAGTTGTCGGCCATGTCCTGGTAGATCTGCCAGGACACGCCGGCCTGCTGCAGGGCCTCGACATAGCTGGGCCAGCGGTAGTCGTCCGGGTCGCCGCCCAGTTCCGGGAAGTTGTCGTGCGAGTTGGCGATGACCGGGCCGCCGGCGCGGGCGTGCGGATCGTTCTGCCCGGTCCACAGGAATACGCGGTTCGGATTGGTGCCGGCCTGGATCGCGCAGTGGTAGGCATCGCACACGGTGAATGCCTCGGCCAGGGCGAACTGGAACGGCAGGTCGTCGCGTTCGTAATAGGCCAGCGCGTGGTCGCGCTTGGCCGCCGGCCACTGGCCCATGCGGCCGTGGTCCCAGGCCTGCTGCGCGTTCGGCCAGGTGTGCGGCGTGCCTTGCACGCGCATGGTGGCGAAATTGTGCGCGGTGCGCAGCGGAAACGGGGCCAGCTGGCGGCTGCCGTCGGCGCTGGGCTGCAGCCACACCGTGCGCGGGGCGATGCCGGGCAGCGTCGGTGCCGGGATCGGGAAGCGGTCGCCGAAGCCGCGCACGCCGGCCAGGCTGCCGAAGTAATGGTCGAAGGCGCGGTTCTCCTGCATCAGGATCACCACGTGCTGCAGGTCGTCGATGGTGCCGCTGCGCACGTCCGGGGCGATCGCCGCGGCGCGGGCGATGCTCGGCGGCAGCAGGGCGGCGGCGCTGGCGGTGAGGCCGGCGCGGAGCAGCCGGCGGCGGGTCTGGTCGGTCATGCTGGTCCGGGAAAGCGCAATGCGGCGGCGGCCGGGAGCGGCCGCCGCCGCGAGACTGCCACGGCGCCGGTTACAGGTCGACCATGAAGGTCAGGCCGACGGTGCGCGGCGGCGCGATGAAGGCGCTGTCGCTGCCGTCCACGCCGTTGAGGTAGCGCTTGTCGGTGAGGTTGCTGATCACCAGGTCCAGCCTGGCCTGCTGCAACTGCGGCGACAGCCCGCCCAGGGCGATGCCGAGATTGGCGTCGAAGGTGGTCACCGCATCCAGCGCCGCGCTGTTGGCCGCATCCAGGTAGCGCCGACCGAGGTAGCGGCCGGACAGGCCGCCGTGCAAGCGCTCTCCCTGCCAGTCGGCCGACAGCACCAGGGTCTGGCGCGGCTGGCCGATCACCTGCGAGCCTGGCGCGATCTCCAGCGCCTGGTCGCGCGCGGCGTTGCCGCTGCCCAGGTAGGTCGCCTTGTTGTAGGTGTAGGCGCCGTTGAGCCGCCAGCCGTTGTCCCAGGCGTAGCCCAGCGCCAGCTCCACGCCGCGCGAGTGCACGCCGCCGAAGTTCTCGTAGACGCCGTCGGTCTCGCCTAGGTAGTCGATGCCGGTGACGAAGTTGGCCGGCACGTAGACGATGCGGTTGTCGAAGCGGATGTCGTACAGGGTGATGCTGCCGGTCAGCGGCCAGCGGCTCATGCGCAGGCCCACCTCGATGTTGTCGGCGGTTTCCGGCTTGACCTTGCTCAGCACCAGCGGATCGGTCTCGCCGAGCACGCCAGAGGGGATCGCGGCGAAGTTCTGCGAGAAACCGGCAAAGGCTTCCACGCCCTTGATCGGCGTGGTCCAGGTCAGGCCGGCGGAGAACAGCGGATCGGAGTGCGAATCCGATTCGATGTGCGCGGCGTCGCCGATGCGGCGGTCGCGGGTCTGGTCGACGAAGAACTGCTTGACGCCTACGCGCCAGGCGAAGTCGCCGTAGCGCATCACGTCCTCGGCGTAGTACATCTGCTCGTCGGTGCGATAGTCGTCCTTGAACTGCACCCAGTACGGCACGTGGTCGAAGGCGATGTTGGTGCCGACGTCGAGCAGGCGGTGCCAGTCGCGGGTGACGCTGCGGTCGTAGCGTTCCAGCCACAGGCCGCCGCGCACGGTGTTGTGCAGTCCACCAAAGTCCTGCGCCCATTCCACGTCGGCGGTGACGCCGCCGCGCTGGTTGTCGTAATGACTGTGGCGGTAGGACTGCACCGGCAGCGAGCCGGCCGGGTAGCAGGCCGGGTTGGACTCGGCGGGCAGGGTCGCGGTGTCGGCGCAGCCCGGCAGCATGCTCGCGGCCGCGCCGCTCGGGGTGACGAAGTAGAGCTTGCCCAGCGCGCTGCCGCCGTACACGGTATGGCCGCCGGTGTATTCGGACTCGGGCTGGCCCGCGCCGTCGTTGGTGACGTCGACCAGGTACGGCGGAATCCAGTCGCCACGGCCCTTCATGCGGTGCGCGTAGCCGGTCAGGGTGGCCTTGAAGCCGTTGCCGCCGTCGAACAGGCCGCGCAGGTAGCCGAAGGTGTTCTTGCGCAGCGCGCGCGAGCCGGAGCGGTAGTTCTGGTCGTAGTAGGGGATGCCGGTGAGCTTGCCGGTGAGCAGATCGTGGTCCGGATCGGTGGCGAACTGCGCCGGGGTGACGCTGCTGTATTCGGATTCGTTGGCATCGTCGTAGGACAGGTAGCCGCTGAGCGTCCATGCGCCGAGGTCGCTGACGAACTTGCCGGCCAGGTGGTCGCGGGTGGTGTGGCCGCTGCCGTCGATCCAGTCGTCGTTGCTGGCATGCGAACCGCTGACCCAGGCGCGGGTGCCGCCGAGGTCGCCGCTGTCGTAGCGCGCGTAGTACTTGCGCGCCTGGTTGTCGCCGATGCCGAAGGCCATGCGCACGCGCTGTTGGTCCAGCGGTTCGCTGGTGAGGAAGTTGAGGGTGCCGCCCAGCGCTTCGTTGGAGCGCGAGGCGATGTCGGCGGTGCCCTGGCTGACCTCCACCGTCTCCAGGTCCAGCGTGTCGATGAAGCGGTTGGCCTTGGAGCCGCCGCCGTAGGCCGAGCCGCCGTTGGGCACGCCGTCGATGGTGGTGCCGATCTGCTGGTCGTCGCGGTTGGTGACGAAGCCGCGCATGCTGATCTGGGTGCCCCAGTCGGAGGAGCCGAACGCATCGGCCTCGGTGGCGATCACGCCGGGCAGTTCGTTGAGCGCGTCGTTGACGCTGCTCATCGCGAACTGGCGGTCCAGCGCTTCCTTGCTGACGTTGATCTTGGCGTAGGTGGTGGCTTGGCCGAGCACCTGCACCTGGTCCAGGGTCGAGACCCGGTCGCTGCTGTCGGCAGGCGTGGCGGGCTCCGCTGCGTCGGTGGCCTCGGTGGCGTGGGCGGAGGCGATGCTGGCGGCCAGCGCCAGGGCCAGCAGGGTTGGGGCGGGGGTGCGGAAATACGCCGAAACGGTCATCGGTTGCGTGGCTTGCGTGAGGGGCGCTCATGGTCCGATCGAGCGGTTTCGTGCATATGACCGGGATCTTGCGAATCCATGCATCATGCGCAAATCTGCATGAATCGAGGCGGGGCGATGTCGCCCGCTACGCGCAGCGGCAACGGGGGGGGGGGGGGGCGGCGGTCGAGGCGGAGCCGTTGCGTTTGCGCGGCTGCCCGGGAGGGCGTTCGCGTGCGCGGCGTGTGCGCCGGTGACACGTTCGTGTCGGGCACGGATGCCTGGATGCGGTGCGGATTTGCCGCAGGCAGGCAGTGCCTCGCGTGGACGCGCCGCTGCACGCAGACGCTACGCAGGGCCCGCGACCGCAGCCGGCGCTTCGCCGTGATGGCGCACAACACGGGCGAACCGGCATCATCGCCGCTGCCGCCGCCGGCGGGCCCGCGATGGAACCTCCTGCCCGATGAGCCACGAACTGATCTACCTGCTGCTGATCTTCGCCCTGCTGGTGATCCCGCGCGCGCTGCAGCGCTTCAAGATGCCGGCGCCGCTGACCTGTCTGCTGTTCGGCATCATCGCGATGCTGGCGATGGGACCGCGCGCGCACGACCCGGTGGTGACCCTGCTGGCCACGCTCGGCATCTCGTCGCTGTTCCTGTTCGCCGGCCTGGAAGTGGACCCGAAGGCGCTGCGCCGCGGCTTGTGGCCGCTGCTGCTGCATCTGGTGGTGCGCGGCGGCACCCTGTTCGGCGTCGGCTGGCTGGCCTGGCGCTACGCGGCGCTGCCGTGGCAGGCGGCCGGGCTGCTGGCGCTGGCCCTGCTGACCCCGTCCACCGGTTTCATCATCGAGTCGCTGGGGCGGCTGGGGCTGGACGAGGAGGAACGCTTCTGGGTCACCAGCAAGGCCATCGCCGGCGAGCTGCTGGCGCTGGCGGCGCTGTTCGTGATCCTGCAGGCCGGCGATCCCTGGCAGATGGGCCTGTCCAGCCTGGCGCTGGTGGCGATGCTGGTCGGCCTGCCGCTGCTGTTCGTGGCCCTGGGGCGCTGGGTAGCGCCGCAGGCACCGGGCTCGGAATTCTCGCTGCTGGTGATGGTCGGCCTGATCGCCGCCTACATCACCTATTCGCTGGGCGTGTACTACCTGGTCGGTGCGTTCATCGCCGGGCTGGTGGCGCGGCTGCTGCGCCAGCGCATGCCGCTGCTGGCCTCCGACGAGAACCTGCAGGCGGTGCGCCTGTTCGCCTCGTTCTTCGTGCCGTTCTACTTCTTCAATGCCGGCACCAAGGTGCCGAGCGGGGCGCTGAGCCTGCAGGCGCTGGGCCTGGGCCTGGCGCTGACCGCCTGCGTGCTGCCGCTGCGCATCGGCATTCTGTGGCTGCAGCGGCGGGTGCTGTTCGGCGAAGGTGCGCGCAGCAGCCTGCGGGTCTCGCTGGCGCTGTCGCCGACGCTGATCTTCACCCTGGTGCTGGCCGGGATCCTGCGCGACCGCTTCGCCATCGCCGACGCCCTGTTCGGCGCCTTGCTGCTGTACGCGGCCCTGACCACGCTGCTGCCGGCGCTGTTGCTGCGCATGCCATTCGACGTCAGCCCGCTGGAAGCGGCGCCGGCTGCGCCGGCGGATCCCGCGTCGGCGCAGGCACCGGCGGCGCCGGACGCGCCGGTCGCCGAGGCGCCGGTAGCGGAGGCGCCAACGCCGCCCGTGGGCGCGCCGGAGACGGCGCCGCGGCCCCAGCCCGGGCCGGCATGAGCAAGAACGCTTGAAAGCCGGCGTGCGGCCCCCATACTGGCCGCCTCCGTTGCTCTCGCGTTTTTGCCGCCATGCCGATCTACGCTTTCCAATGTGCCGCATGCGGTCACAGCTTCGACCGCCTGCAGAAACTGTCCGATCCGGATCCTGAGACCTGTCCGTCCTGCGCCGCCCAGGCGGTCAAGCGCCAGCTCACTGCACCGGCGTTCCGCCTGTCCGGCAGCGGCTGGTACGAGACCGACTTCAAGAAGGACGGCGACAAGAAGCGCAACCTCGCCGAGTCGGGCAGCACCGGCGGCAGCAGCGAGGCCAAGCCCGCGGCTACAGCTGCGTCCGACGCCCCGGCCAAGCCGGCGGCTGCCGCCGCCCCGGCGCCGGCGCCCGCCGCGGCCAAGCCTGCGGCGACCTGAGTCCCGCCCTGGCCAAGCCGCGCCAGGCGCGGCTCCTCGTAGGAGCGGCTTCAGCCGCGACCGGCGTCACCCGGTCGCGGTAGTCCCCAAAAGGCACGAGCCGCCCCTGGAAATCGACTTCTCACGCCGGCATCGGGCCGCCCGACATCGCGGGCGGCCCGCATTCGCCTGGCTCAGCGCGCGCCGAAGCGCGCCCGGCAGCCGCCGTTGACCCACACCGTATTGCCTTCGTAGCCCCAGCTGCGGCCTTCCGCGCAGGTGGTGCCCGACAGCTGTTCGATCAGCACCGGGCGGCCCTGGCGGCGGTCCCAGGCGCAGGTGCGCAGGCGCTTGTCGTCGCTGCTGCAGGTCACCGTATAGCCGCTGTCCAGCGGCGGCCGGCCCGGTCCCCAGCCACCGCCACCACCGCCGCGGCCCGGGGCGAACTCGCCGCGGCAGCCGTCATCGACCCACACCGCGCCATCGCGCGAGCCCCAGGTGCGGCCCTCGATGCAGCGGGTGTCCGACAGCTGGCGTACCAGCATGGCGTTGCGCCAGCCGGTCGGGCACACGCGCTGGCGCTGGTCCTGGCTCTCGCAGCGCACGGTGCCGGCCGCGCCACCGCCCCCACCGCCCCAGTTGCCGCCCCAATCGCCGCGACCTTCGACGAAGCGGCCGCGGCAGCCCTGGTCCACCCACACCACGCCCGGCGCCGAGCCCCAGGTACGGCCCTCGATGCAGGGCGAGTCGGAGAGGGTGCCGACCAAGCGGGCAGGCCCGCGGAACGGGGTTGCGCACTGTTGGCGGCGGCGATCGTTGCTGGAGCAGGCGACGGTGCGGCCGTCGAAGCCCGGTTCCTGCCGCCAGCCGCCGCCGCTGCCGCGCAGCGAAGTGGCGATGTCCTGCTGGATGTTGCCGAAGCCCCAGCCGCGGTCGATCTGGTCCAGGTAGAACTCGAGCTGGTCGTCGGGGATCTGCCGGCCGCGCGACTGGTCGGCGTATTCGCGCTCGATCACCCGCACCCGGGCGGGGATCGACAGTTGCCGCAGGTCTTGCGGGGCGTAGGCGCGGGCGCTCTGGGCCGCGGCCGGGGCGCTGGCCAGGGCCAGCGCGGCGATCACCAGCCAGGTGCCAAGGGGCTTCAACATGGGTTCTCTCCTCCCCGTGAATGGTGCGCGGACTATAGCCGCAGGCCGACTTAAGCCAGGATGAGTCATGCGCGATTTGCCCGCGCCGACGCGCCGCCGCAGAATACCGGGCTTGCCGGCGCCTTCTGCGCCGGCCGCCCCCTGTTTGTTGGAGCTAGCGATGCGTACCCACTTCTGCGGCCTGGTCGACGAGACCCTGATCGGCCAAACCGTTACCCTGGCCGGCTGGACCGACGTGGCCCGCAACCTCGGCGGCGTGTGCTTCATTGACCTGCGCGACCACGAAGGCATCGTGCAGGTGATGGTGGAGCCGGAGAACGCGGAGGTGTTCAAGGTCGCCGCCAGCCTCGGCTACGAGGACGTGCTGCAGGTCGAGGGCGTGGTGCGCGCGCGGCATGCGGTCAACGACAAGCTGCGCAGCGGCAAGGTCGAGGTCATCGCCACGGCCATCACCGTGCTCAACAAGGCCGCGCCGCTGCCGTTCCACGCGCACGAGAACCCGGGCGAGGAAACCCGCCTGAAGTACCGCTACCTGGACCTGCGCCGCCCGGAGATGCAGCGCATGCAGCGCACCCGCATCAAGCTGGTGCAGGCGCTGCGCCGCTACCTGGACGAGCGCGGCTTCCAGGACATCGAGACCCCGATCCTGACCAAGGCCACCCCGGAAGGCGCGCGCGACTTCCTGGTGCCGGCGCGCATGCACCCGGGCGAGTTCTACGCGCTGCCGCAGTCGCCGCAGCTGTTCAAGCAGATCCTGATGGTGGCCGGCTTCGACCGCTACTACCAGATCGCGCGCTGCTTCCGCGACGAGGCGCTGCGTGCCGACCGCCAGCTCGAGTTCACCCAGCTCGACATGGAGTTCGCCTTCGTGCGCGAGCGCGACGTGCAGGACTTCGTCGAGGCGATGGTCCGCGCCATCTTCAAGGAAGTGGTCGACGTCGAACTGGATGCCGCATTCCCGCGCATGACCTGGGCCGAGGCCATGCGCCGCTACGGCTCGGACAAGCCGGACTTGCGCATCGCGCTGGAGCTGACTGACGTGGCCGAGCTGGTCAAGGACAGCGACTTCGCGGTGTTCAGCGCTGCGGCCGCCGATCCCGATGGCCGCGTCGCCGCGCTGCGCATTCCCGGCGGCGCCAGCCTCTCGCGCAAGCAGATCGACGAATACGCCGCGCACGCCGCCAAGTACGGCGCCAAGGGCCTGGCCTACGTCAAGATCGCCGACAGCGGCGAGATCAGCTCGCCGATCCAGAAGTTCTTCGGCGAGGCCGCGTTCGCCGCGCTGCTCGCCCACGTCGGCGCCGGCAACGGCGACATCGTGTTCTTCGGCGCCGGCGCCTACGGCAAGGTCTCCGACTTCATGGGCGCGCTGCGCCTGAAGGCCGGCAAGGACTTCAACCTCATCGCCGACGGCTGGCGACCGCTGTGGGTCACCGATTTCCCGATGTTCGAGTGGGACGAGGAGGCGCAGCGCTACGTGGCCCTGCATCACCCGTTCACCGCGCCGGCGGTGGACGACATCGCCGAGTTGCGCACGCACGCCAAGACCGCGGTCTCGCGCGGCTACGACATGGTGCTCAACGGCAACGAGATTGGCGGCGGTTCGATCCGTATCCACCGTCCGGACATGCAGAGCGCGGTGTTCGAGCTGCTCGGCATCGGCGCCGAGGAAGCGCGCGCCAAGTTCGGCTTCCTGCTGGATGCGCTGAACTATGGCGCGCCGCCGCACGGCGGCATCGCCTTCGGCATCGACCGTATCGCCGCGCTGATGGCCGGTACCGAGTCGATCCGCGACGTGATCCCGTTCCCCAAGACCACCGGCGCGCAGGACCTGATGACCGACGCGCCGTCGCCGATCGCCGACGTGCAGCTGGCCGAAGTGCACGTGCAGGTACGCCCGCAGGCGCAGTGATCCCGTTCTCCCAACCGTAGCAGGCCGACACATGAGCGAGACCGCATTCAATCTGGAGTGGGAAACCCTCGGCAACGAGGGCGCAGTGGAGGCCATCGTCACCCAGCGCGCGCGCGTGTTCGGCGGCTGGCTGGTGCGCGCTGGCAGCGGCGCCAACGCGCCGCTGGCGTTCGTGCCGGATCCGGAGGGCCGTTGGGACGGCGAGGATTTCGGCGAGGACGATTACGAGTACGAGGAAGACGAAGAGGAAGAAGAGGACGAGGAAGACGGCGACGACGAAGACGAGGACGACGGCGAAGAGGCTGACGCCGACGCCGCGCACCCGGCGCGCTGAGCCGTGCTGATTCGCCGCGCCACGCCGGACGATGCCGCCGCGGTGACCCGCATCGCCGCGGCCACCTTCTGCGAAACCTTCGGCCATCTGTATCCGGCGCAGGACCTGCAGGCCTTCCTCGACGAGGCCTATTCGCTGGAGCGCGCCCAGGTGGTGCTGGCGCATCCGGACTACGCGATCTGGCTGGTCGAGCACGACGGCGCCGTGGTCGGGCACGCCGCGGCCGGTCCCTGCGGCCTGCCGCATGCCGAGGTGCGTCCCGGCGATGGCGAACTGAAGCGGCTGTACCTGCTGCGTGCGCACCAGAACGGCGGTTGGGGTGCGAGGCTGTTCGAGACCGCCCTGGCCTGGCTGGAGCGCGACGGCCCGCGCACGCTGTGGGTCGGCGTGTGGTCGGAGAACCTGGGCGCGCAGCGTTTCTACGCGCGCTACGGCTTCGAGAAGGTCGGCACCTACGAGTTCCCGGTGGGGCAGGTGCGCGACCTGGAATTCATCCTGCGCCGGCCGCCGCGCGCGGCCTGAGGCCTGCAGCCGGGCGCGCCCCAGTCGCCGCCACGTCGACACCGCGGCAACGCAGGCGCGCTAGAGTGCTGGCCTGTCCAGCCTGCAGGAGAGCGCGTCATGTTCCGACCGTGGATGGGAATCGCCGCCGTGTTGCCGTTGCTGGCCGCGTGCGCGCCGCCGGCCAAACTGCAGCCGGCCAGTGGCGGGCCGACTGTGCAGGGCGATGGCCGCTGCAACGTCGAGGCCGTGGCCTGGGCGGTCGGCCAGGAGGCCACCCAGGCGACCATGAGCCGGGTCTGGAAGGAGAGCGGAGCCGGCGTGGTGCGGCCGATCGCGCCGGGCCAGGCGGTGACCCGCGATCTGCGCCTGGACCGGCTCAACGTGTTCCTGGATGGCAGCAATCACATCGTCCGCACCACCTGCGGTTGAACCCCGCATGGCCGTCGCGCCGCAGGTGCTGTTGCTGCATGGCATCTGGAACGCGCGGCCGTGGCTGTTGCCGCTGGCGCTGCGCCTGCGTCGCGATGGCTGGCGCGTCGCCAGCTTCGGCTATTCGACCGCGTTCGGCGGCGCCGAAGCCGCGCTCCCACGGCTGCACGCCCGCATCGAACGTATGGCCGCCATCGGTCCGGTGGCGCTGGTCGGGCATAGCCTCGGCGGCCTGATCGCCTTGCAGGCCTTGCGGCAGGTGCCCTCGCTCCCGGTGACCCGGGTGGTGTGCCTGGGCAGCCCGCTGGCCGGCAGTGCCGCCGCGCGTGCCCTGGCGCAACGGCGGCTCGGATTGGCGCTGGGCCGCAGCGCGGCGCTGTTGCAGCGGGGCGTGGCACCTTGGGACGGGCCGGCCGAGGTCGGCATGGTCGCTGGCACCGTGGCGCGTGGGCTGGGCGCGCGCTTCGCCGCGCTGGGGCCGGAGTCCGACGGCAGCGTGGCCCTGGCCGAGACCCGCGTGCCCGGCCTGGGCGATCACTGCCAGGTCCGCGCCAGCCACAGCGGCCTGCTGTTCTCGGTGGAGGCCGCGCGGCAGACCGCCGCGTTCCTGCGCGACGGTCGCTTCGCCGCCTGAGCCGGCGGCCGCCAGAACCCGACGCCCTGCGGCGTCGGCCGCGCCGCGTCGGTCTCCGCGACCGCCTTGGCGCCGGTGCGGGGCGATGCCGTGCCTTATGGCGTCACGAAGGTCTTCAACCAGTCCAGCGTGGGATTGAGCGCCCAGGCGGCGGTGCCGCTGCGGTAGTTGCCGTCGACCAGAAGTCCCGTGCACTGGGTGCCGGGGTAGCCGCCGAAGCCCATGAAGCAGTGGTCGGCGTAGAGGTCCTGCACCTCCCGGTTCTTGACGATGTACCAGCCGCTGCCGTTGCTTCTGAAGCACGACTGCTGCCCGTCGCAGCGCAGGCCGGTGACCAGTTGCGCCTGCGTGCGGGCGATGTTCTCGGTGCCGCCGACGAACATGTCGCGCTCGCCGTTGATGATGCGCAGGCGATCGGACGGCAGCGAATGGTTGCCGTCGGCGATGCAGGACGCCAGGTTGTAGTAGGCGGTGTAGGTCGCGCCGGTGCCTTGGCCGAACGAGGCGGCGACCCGGGGATCGTAGTCGTGCGCCAGTACCGAGATGATCGAGCCCTGGCTGAGCCCGCCGGTCACCACGCCCTTGGAGCAGTCGGCCTTGTCGCGGGCGCAAATCTGGGCGATGGCGCTGTTGAGATTCTGCGCATCGAAGATGGCCTTGGCGCGGTTGCCGATGACGCCGCAGCTGCCGAAGCTGGTGTTGTCGTACTCCACCGAGGCGGCCACGAAGCCCTTGGCCGCCGCGGCATTCACCGCGGCCATCGCCCAATTGCTCTGGTAGTTCTCGCCGGTCCCGCCGATATGCACGTAGACCGGGTACTTGCCCGCCGCGCGGGGTTCCTGGCCGCTGATCGCATAGGTGGTGAAGCCGGCGCTGTAGCGCCCCCGGAAGGCGTCGGTCTGGGCGCTGGCAAGGCCCGGGGCGGCAAGCGCAGCCAGGCCCAGGCAGCGCAGGGCCAGCGACAGGAACGGGACGGGGATGGACGTACTGCGGGACATGGGGATCTCCTTCGGTGCGATGGAACGCGGGCGCGACTCGTGTGCGTTCAGCGTTCCCATGGGGCTGACAGTTCTCGCACGCCGCTGTGCCTGCGGGTAGACAGTCCGCCGCTGCTTGATAGGCACCACGGCCCTGGTGTGCGCTGTGGCAGGCGTGTCGGCCAGCGCGGGGCAGCGGCGCTCCCGGTGGCGAGCGACCGGGCATGGCGCAGGTTCCGGCGAGTCACCGGCGTGGCCGGACCCCGGGATGTGCGCGGCATCAGGTAAAATCCGCGCCTTGTCCTTACAACTGTCCGGAACGCCCCATGGGTAGAGGCCCCTCGATCGAAGCCCGCAAGAACGCATCCGATGCGAAGCGCGGCAAGATTTTCACCAAGATCATCCGCGAGATCGGCGTCGCCGCGCGCGCCGGTGGCGGCGATCCGTCCAACAACCCGCGGCTGCGCGTGGCGATGGACAAGGGGCTGGCCTCCAACATGTCCAAGGACGTGATCGAGCGGGCGATCAAGAAGGCCACCGGCGAACTGGAAGGCGTGGAGTACGAGGAAGTGCGCTACGAGGGCTATGCCCCGGGCGGCGTGGCGGTGATCGTCGACTGCCTGACCGATAACCGCGTGCGCACCGTGGCCGACGTGCGCCATGCCTTCAGCAAGTGCGGCGGCAACATGGGCACCGACGGCTCGGTGGCCTTCATGTTCAAGCGCCTGGGCGTGCTCAGCTTCGCCGCCGGCGCCGACGAGGAGAAGATCACCGAGGCGGCGATCGAGGCCGGCGCCGACGACATCGTGGTCTATCCCGAGGACGGCGCGATCGACGTGCTGACCGCACCGGAAGCGTTCCAGGCGGTCAAGGACGCCATGGACGCGGCTGGCCTGGCCGCCGACCATGCCGAAATCACCTTCCGCGCCGACAACGACATCGCCGTGGACGGCGACACCGCGGTGCAGGTGCGCAAGCTGCTGGACATGCTGGAAGACCTGGACGACGTGCAGAACGTCTATTCCAACGTGGACCAGGCCGCGCTGAGTGACGGGGGCTGACACCATGAAAGCCGGGACCCGGGACCCGGGACCCGGGACCCGGAAGAGCGCCGTGCCTGTGCCGGAGGCATCGCAGACGTCGATGGCTGCCACGGGCATCTCTGCCCGCACGGGCGCTGCTTTCCCGATTCCCGATTCCCGAATCCCCAATCCCGGCTCCACCCGCATCCTCGGCATCGACCCTGGCTCGCAGCGCACCGGCGTGGGCATCATCGACGTGGACGCGGCCGGCCGTACCCGGCACGTGCACCATGCGCCGCTGGTGTTGCTGGGCGAGGGCGACTTCGCGCTGCGGCTCAAGCGCCTGCTGCTCGGGCTGGACGCGCTGATCGAGGAGTACCGGCCGCAGGAAGTGGCGATCGAGCGGGTGTTCATGGGCAAGAGCGCCGACGCGGCGCTGAAGCTCGGCCACGCCCGTGGCGCGGCGATCTGCGCGGCGGTGCTGCGCGACCTGCCGGTGCACGAGTACGCCGCCAAGGAGATCAAGCTCGCCGTGGTCGGCAAGGGCGCGGCGGAGAAGCAACAAGTGCAACACATGGTCGGTCTCATGCTGAGCCTGACCGGCAAACTTCAGGCCGACGCCGCCGACGCGCTGGCCGTCGCCATCACCCATGCCCACGTGCGCGCCACCGCGCAGCGCCTGGGCGTCAGCACGCAGCAGGCGTGGAGCAGGAAATGAGTAGAGCCGGGATTGGGGATTGGGGATTGGGGATTGGCAACAGCCGGGCGCGTGCGCGCCGGCCCCGCTTTGACGAATCCCCAATCCCGAATCCCCAATCCCGGCGCCTCCAAGGAGGCGCCCAATGATCGGCCGTCTGCGCGGGATCCTGGCCTACAAGCAGCCGCCGTGGCTGGTGATCGACGTGGGCGGGGTGGGGTATGAGCTGGAGGCGCCGATGAGCACCTTCTACGACCTGCCCGACGTCGGTCGCGACGTGATCCTGTTCACCCACTATGCGCAGAAGGAGGACAGCGTGTCGCTGTACGGCTTCCTGCGCGAGGGCGAGCGGCGACTGTTCCGCGACGTGCAGCGGGTCAGCGGGATCGGCGCGAAGATCGCGCTGGCGGTGCTGTCCGGGGTCAGCGTGGACGAGTTCGCGCGGCTGATCACCGCCGCCGACGTCACCGCGCTGACCCGCATCCCCGGTATCGGCAAGAAGACCGCCGAGCGCATGGTGGTGGAACTGCGCGACCGCGCGGCCGACTTCAGCGGCGGCGCGCCGGTGACCGGGCAGCTGGGCACCGACGCGGTGTCCGAGGCCACGGTGGCGCTGCAGCAGCTCGGCTACAAGCCGGCCGAGGCGGCGAAGATGGCGCGCGACGCCGCCGCCGACGGCGACGAGGTCGCCACGGTGATCCGCAAGGCCCTGCAGGCGGCGCTGCGCTGACCGCCCGGTCGGCCTGGCTCTCCCCGCTCTTTCTTCACGTTCTGGCGCTACTCTTCCCACCATGTCCAGCTCCTCCAGTTCCGCCGCCCGCCCGGGCAGCCACGATCCGCACGCCAAGACGGGCTTTGGGGTGATGCTGACCGCCATCGGCGTGGTCTTCGGCGACATCGGCACCAGTCCGCTGTACACGCTCAAGGAGGCGTTCTCGCCGCACTACGGGCTGACCCCGGACCACGACACCGTGCTGGGCATCCTGTCGCTGGTGTTCTGGGCGCTGATGCTGGTGGTCACGGTCAAGTACGTCACCGTGATCATGCGCGCCGACAACGACGGCGAGGGCGGCATCATGGCGCTGACCGCGCTGGCGCAGCGGACCCTGCCGGGCGGCTCGCGCTCGATGTACGTGGTCGGCATCCTCGGCATCTTCGGCGCCTCGCTGTTCTTCGGCGACGGCGTGATCACCCCGGCCATCTCGGTGCTGTCGGCGGTGGAAGGCCTGGAGGTGGCCGCGCCCAAGCTGGAGCCGTTCGTGGTGCCGATCACCCTGGTGGTGCTGGGGATGCTGTTCATGGCCCAGCGCTACGGCACCGAGCGGGTGGGCAAGGCGTTCGGGCCGATCACCCTGGTCTGGTTCGTGGCGCTGGGCGCGATCGGCGTCTACAACATGACGCGCGCGCCGGAAGTACTGCATGCGCTGAACCCGTGGTGGGGCGTGCGCTTCTTCGCCGAGCACAACTGGCACGCGGTGTTCGTGCTCGGCGCGGTGGTGCTGGCGGTGACCGGCGGCGAGGCGCTGTACGCGGACATGGGCCATTTCGGCGCCAAGGCGATCCGCCGCTCCTGGCAGTTCGTGGTGCTGCCAATGCTGACCCTGACCTACCTGGGGCAGGGCGCGCTGGTGCTGCGCGACCCGGCCGCGGTCAGCAATCCGTTCTACGAGGCGGTGCCGGAGTGGGCGCTGTACCCGATGATCGTGCTGGCCACCGCGGCCACGGTGATCGCCTCGCAGGCGCTGATCACCGGCGCCTACTCGGTGGCCAGCCAGGCCATGCAGTTGGGCTACATCCCGCGCATGCACATCCGCCACACCTCGCATTCCACCATCGGCCAGATCTACGTGCCGGCGGTGAACTGGTGCCTGCTGGCGCTGGTGGTGGTGGCGGTGATCGGGTTCGGCGACTCGACCTCGCTGGCCACCGCCTACGGCGTCTCGGTGACCGGCACCATGCTGATCACCACCGTGCTGATGGTCATCTATGCGCGCGCCAACCCGCGCGTGCCGGCGCCGCTGCTGTGGCTGTTCGCCCTGGTGTTCCTGGCGGTGGACTGCGCGTTCTTCTACGCCAACATCATCAAGTTCCTGGACGGCGCCTGGTTCCCGCTGCTGCTGGGCCTGATCCTGTTCACCCTGATGCGCACCTGGCGCCGCGGCCGCAAGCTGCTGCACGACGAGATCCGCAAGGACGGCATCAAGCTCGACACCTTCCTGCCCGGGCTGATGCTGGCGCCGCCGGTGCGCGTGCCCGGAACCGCGGTGTTCCTGACCGCCGACCCGATGGTCGTCCCCCACGCGCTGATGCACAACCTCAAGCACAACAAGGTGCTGCACGAGCGCAACGTGTTCCTGACCGTGGAGACCCTGCAGGTGCCGTACGCGGCGGCCGGGCAGCGGCTGAAGATCGACGCGATCGGCGACGAGTTCTACCGCGTCTACGTGCGCTTCGGCTTCATGGAGACCCCGGACGTGCCGCTGGCGCTGATGCGCTCCTGCGACCAGGGCGGGATCTACTTCGACCCGATGGACACCACCTATTTCGCCAGCCGCGAGACCATCGTGGCCAGCGCCAACCGCGGCATGCCGATCTGGCGCGACAAGCTGTTCGCGGTCATGCACCGCAACGCCGCCCCCGCCACCGGCTTCTTCCGCATCCCCGGCAACCGCCTGGTGGAACTGGGCGCGCAGGTGGAGATCTGAGGCCGCCTGCGGCGGCCGGGATTGGGGAGTCGGGATTCGGGATTGGTCAAGGCCATGGCGCCGGGACCGTCCCGCAGCCGATACTATTGCGCGACCAATCCCGAATCCCCACTTCCCGATCCCGGCTCTAAATGGACCGCATCATCGCCAGCAGCGCCACCCGCGAGGATGAGGTCGCCGAGGCCAGCATCCGCCCCAAGCGGCTGGACGACTACCTCGGCCAGCAGCCGGTGCGCGAGCAGCTGTCGATCTACATCGAGGCGGCCAAGGCGCGCGGGGAGGCGATGGATCATGTGCTGATCTTCGGGCCGCCGGGCCTGGGCAAGACCACGCTGAGCCACGTCATCGCCAACGAGCTGGGGGTCAACCTGCGGGTCACCTCCGGCCCGGTGATCGAGAAGGCCGGTGATCTGGCGGCGCTGCTGACCAACCTGCAGCCGCACGACGTGCTGTTCGTCGACGAGATCCACCGGCTGTCGCCGGTGGTCGAGGAAGTGCTGTATCCGGCGATGGAAGACTTCCAGATCGACATCATGATCGGCGAGGGGCCGGCCGCGCGCTCGATCAAGATCGACCTGCCGCCGTTCACCCTGATCGGCGCCACCACCCGCGCCGGCCTGCTGACCGCGCCGCTGCGCGACCGCTTCGGCATCGTCCAGCGCCTGGCCTTCTACACCCCGGACGAGCTGGCGCAGATCGTGCGCCGCTCCGCCAGCATCCTCGGCATCGCCTGCGACGCCGACGGCTGCGCCGAGATCGCCCGGCGCGCGCGCGGCACCCCGCGCATCGCCAACCGCCTGCTGCGGCGGGTCCGCGACTTCGCCCAGGTCCGTGCCGGCGGGCAGATCGACCTGGCGGTCGCGCAGGCCGCCACGCAGATGCTCAAGGTCGACGCCGAGGGCTTCGACGAGCTGGACCGGCGCATGCTGCGCACCATCATCGAGTACTTCGACGGCGGCCCGGTCGGCGTCGAGTCGCTGGCCGCCTCGCTGTCGGAGGAACGCGGCACCCTGGAGGACGTGATCGAGCCCTACCTGATCCAGCAGGGCTACCTGATCCGCACCGCCCGCGGCCGCATGGCCACCAACAAGGCCTATCTGCACTTGGGCCTGCAGCCCAAGCGGGATTCGGGAATGGGGATTGGGGATACAGGAGCGCTGTTTTGACCGCGATCGACCCGAACACGCCGTCGCCCGGCGAATCCCCACTCCCCAATCCCCACTCCCGGCGTCTATTCAGTTGGCCGACACGCGTCTACTGGGAAGATACCGACGCCGGTGGCGTGGTCTACCACGCGCGCTACGTGGCCTTCCTGGAGCGGGCGCGCACGGAGTGGTTGCGGGCGCTGGGGTATGGTCAGGAGCGCCTGCGCCTGCAACACGACCTGGTGTTTGCGGTGCGCGCGATGCAGCTCGACTTCCTGCGCCCGGCACGCCTGGACGACTCCCTGCAGGTCGGCGTCGCGCTGTCGCAGTGCAAGCGCGCCAGCCTGGTGTTCGCGCAGTCGATCCGCCGCGACGACGGGGAACTGCTGTTGCGCGCGCAGGTGCGGGTGGCGGCGCTCAGCGCCGGCAGCTTCCGCCCGCGCGGCATGGACGACGCGCTGCACGATGCATTGAAAGTTCTTGAAATCACTGAAGCCGAATTACTGAGGAACGACGGATGATCGCATTGCTCCTGGCCCTGCAGGACACGGTGGTGGAGGCGCTGCCGCAGGACGTGACCCAGACCGCCACCCAGGCCGTCGCCAGCACCGCCGCCCACGGCGGCATCAACTACCTGGACCTGATGGTCAAGGCCAGCCTGCCGGTCAAGGTGATCGTGCTGCTGCTGCTGCTCGGCTCGCTGATCAGCTGGGTCATCATCTTCCGCAAGGGCAAGGTGTTCAAGGACGCCAACCGCGAGGCCGACGACTTCGAGAACCGCTTCTGGTCCGGCACCGACCTGAGCAAGCTCTACGCCGGCGCCACCGACCGCAACCGCGTGGTCGGCGGGCTGGAGGCGATCTTCGAGGCCGGCTTCCGCGAATTCACCCGTCTGCGCGACAAGCGCCGGCTCGATGCCCGAATTCAACTGGAAGGCGCGCAGCGAGCGATGCGTGCCACCTACGCGCGCGAAGTGGACCGCCTGGAGCGCAACCTGGAACTGCTCGCCAACATCGGCTCCACCGCGCCCTACGTGGGCCTGGTCGGCACCGTGTTCGGCATCATGGTGACCATGCACGACATGATCAACAGCGGTCAGCAGGCGGGCATCGCCGCGGTCGCGCCGGGCATCTCCGAAGCGCTGTTCGCCACCGCCATCGGCCTGTTCGTGGCGATCCCGGCGGTGTGGGCCTACAACCGCTTCACCACCCGGGTCGAGCGCCTGGCCGTGCGCTTCGAGACCTTCTCCGAAGAGTTCAGCTCCATCCTGCAGCGCCAGGCCAGCGGCGACTGAGCGTCGCCCGCCTGCCCACGACTCCCAGGATTCCCGCATGACTGCCGCCATTTCCCGCCGCAAGCGCCGCAAGCTCAAGTCCGAGATCAACGTCGTGCCGTACATCGACGTGATGCTGGTGCTGCTGATCATCTTCATGGTCACCGCGCCCTTGCTCAGCCTGAGCGTGGACGTGGACCTGCCCGATTCCACCGCGCGCTCGGTGGAGAGCAAGAAGGATCCGGTGATCGTCACCGTCGATGCCGAGGGCCGCTACACGCTGACCTTGCAGGACGGCAAGCCGGAGAAGATCGCCGCGCCGGAACTGAAGGCGAAGATCCAGGCCTTCGTCGGCCAGAACAAGGACGTGCCGGTGTTCGTCGCCGCGCCCGGCAGCTCCAACTATCAATTGGTCATGGACACCATGGTCATGCTGCAGCAGGCCGGCGTGCCCAAGGTCGGCCTGATGAGTCAGCCCGGAAACAATGCACGCTGAAGCCGACTCCCGCCCGCCGCTGCACCGCGGCGACGACAAGGGCCTGATCTACGGGGTCGCCCTGGCGCTGCTGGTGCATGTGCTGATCGCGCTGCTGTTCTTCCTGGCCTGGTGGTGGTCGCCGGTGCGCCAGGTCGAACCGGCCGCCGGTTCGCCGATGGTCGAGGCCTCGCTGGTGGTCTCGGCCGCCGACGTGCGCTCGGCGCAGAAGGCGGTGAAGGACGCGCCCAAGCCCTTGCCCGAGCCGCTGCCCGAACCGGTCAAGGACGTCGCCGAGGAAGACACGGTGCCGCCGCCGCAGCCGCTGCCCACGCCCAAGCCGCAGCAGGCGCCGACCCCGCAGCAGCAGAAGGCGCAGGACTTCGTTCCGGTGCCCGACAAGGTCGACCAGGACCGCGCCACCCGCACCGCCATCTCCCAGGAAAAGGAGAAGCAGGAGCAGGAGGCCAAGCGCCGCCAGGAACAGATCGACCTGACCGAGCAGAAGCGCCAGCAGGAGGCCGAGCAGAAGCAGCGCCTGGCCGCGCAGCAGGAAGAGGAGCGGCAGAAGAAGATCGCCGACATCCGCAAGCAGCGCGAGAAGCTGGAGCGCGAGGCCCAGCTGGCCCAGCAGAAGCTGCAGCAGATCGCCGACTTGAACGCCAAGAAGGCCTCGGCGGCCGCGGCCACCACGCCGCAGCAGGCGCCGGGCCAGAACGGCACCAATACCGACCTGCAGGCCAAGTACGCCGCGGCGATCCAGCAGGCGGTGCTGAGTCAGTGGGTGCGTCCGGATTCGGTGCCGCTGGGGCAGAAGTGCAAGATCTCGATCACGCAGATTCCCGGCGGCCAGGTGATGGAGGCCAAGGTCAGTCCCGACTGCCCGTACGACGAGGCCGGCCGCCGCTCGATCGAGGCCGCCGTGCTGCGCGCGCAGCCGCTGCCCTATCGCGGCTTCGAGACCGTGTTCGCGCGCAACCTGACGTTCAACTTCACCGCCCAGGACCAGTGAGACCGGCCGCCGCCGCTGCGTTTGCGCGCGGCCGGCCATCCACCCCCGGGCGATGGGCGATAATGTGCCGCGTCCTGCCATCGGCTTCACATGGCGATGGTTCATGATTGCGAATACGTTCACCCGCGCATTGCTATCTCTTGCGCCTTTCCGATCCTGCTGAGCGACCCATGAAGAAACTGCCGCGCTGGCTTGCCGTTCTCACCGCCCTGTTGCTGCCTCTCGCCGCGTCCGCGCAGGACAAGGGCCTGGAAATCGACATCGTCGGCGGCAATGCCTCGGCGACCCCGATCACCGTCGTGCCGATGCCGTACCAAGGCTCGGCGACCCCGCCGAGCACCGACGTCGCTGCGGTGGTCCGCGCCGATCTGGATCGCTCCGGCCAGTTCCGCAACCTGCCCGAGTCGCAGATCGTCGAGCGCCCCACCCGCGGCAGCGAAGTGCAGTTCGCCACCTGGCGCGCGCTCAAGCAAAGCTACCTGGTCGTCGGCCGGGTGATGGACGCCGGCGAGGGCGCCTACCGCGTCGAGTACGAACTGTTCGACGTGGGCAAGGGCGAGCGCATGCTCGGCCTGGCGATGACCGCCCGCGCCAACGCCATGCGCGACGTCGCCCACCAGATGGCCGACGCCATCTACGAGAAGATCACCGGCGTGCGCGGCGCGTTCTGGACCCGCATCGCCTATGTCACCGCCAGCGGCAAGGGCGGGGCGATGCGCTATGCGCTGATGGTGGCCGACTCCGACGGCTACAACCCGCAGACCATCGTCCGCTCGGCCGAGCCGCTGCTGTCGCCGAACTGGAGCCCGGACGGCAAGAAGCTGGCCTACGTGAGCTTCGAGCGCGGCAACTCGTCGATCTACATCCAGGACATCGCCACCGGTGCGCGCCAGCTGGTCTCCAGCTTCCGCGGCATCAACGGGGCGCCGTCGTTCTCGCCGGACGGCAAGAAGCTGGCGCTGGCGCTGTCGCGCAGCGGCAACCCGGAGATCTATGTGATGGATCTGGGCAGCAAGCAGCTGACCCAGCTGACCAACCACTTCGGCATCGATACCGAGCCGACCTGGGCACCGGACGGCAACAGCATCTACTTCACCTCCGACCGCAGCGGCCGTCCGCAGATCTATCAGGTGCCGGCCACCGGCGGCAGCGCCACCCGCATCACCTTCCAGGGCAACTACAACGCGACCCCGAGCGTGTCCTTCGACGGCAACAAGCTGGTCGTGGCCCAGGGCAGCGGCAATACCTACAAGATCGCGATGATGGACCGCAGCCTGGGTTCGCCGCGCTGGAACACGCTGTCGACCGGTTCGCTGGACGAGTCGCCGAGCTTCGCTCCCAACGCCAGCATGGTGCTGTATGCGGCGCGTGAAGGCGGCCGTGGCGTCCTGTACGCGGTCTCGGCCGATGCCCGCGTGCGGCAGCGTCTGGTGCTTGCCGATGGCGACGTGCGCGAGCCGTCCTGGTCGCCGTATCGCACTGCACGTTGACATGTAAGTTTGGTGTTAATATTTCGCTGTTGAACCCCTCATCGGCCCAGGAGCCACAAGGTATCGCCATGAACAAGACCACCCGCGTTCTGCTTGTTTCGCTGTTGTCCGTTGCAGCTCTGGCCGGCTGCGCCAAGAAGGTCAAGGAACAGCCCCAGACCGACACCACCGGCACCACCGGTACCACCGCCCCGACCGGCCCGTCGACCTCCGGTCTGTATGGCCCGGGCGACCTGGACACCGATTCCTGCCTGCGTCAGCGCGTGGTCTACTTCGACCTGGACAAGGACACCGTGAAGCCGGAGTTCCAGGCGATCATGGCCTGCCACGCCAAGTACCTGCGTGACCGTCCGTCCTCGCGCATCACCCTGCAGGGCAACACCGACGAGCGCGGTTCGCGCGAGTACAACATGGGCCTGGGCGAGCGTCGTGCCAACGCCGTGTCCTCGGCGCTGCAGGCCAACGGTGGCTCGGCTGCGCAGCTGACCGTGGTCAGCTACGGCGAAGAGCGTCCGGTCTGCACCGAGTCGAACGAGTCCTGCTGGTCGCAGAACCGTCGCGTCGAGATCGTCTACACGGCGCAGTAAGAAAAGATGCGTATCGGTGTCCTTACATCGATGATCGTCGCGGCGGCCCTCGTGGCCGCCGCGCCGGCTCATGCGCAACGCGCGAGCCTGGCCGACCGCGTTTCCGCGCTCGAGCAGCAGGCCATGAATACCCAGGCCAACACCGACATCCTGAACCAGCTCAACCAGCTGCGGACGCAGATGCAGTCGATGGAGGCCACGATCGAACAACTGCAGCACAGCAACGACCAGCTCAAGCAGCAGATCAAGGACCAGTACCTGGACCTGGATGGCCGCGTGGGCCGGCTCGAAAGTGGTGCAGGGGCAGGGGCGACGCCGCCGTTGCCGCCGGCCAATGGCGCCGCACCGGCTGCCGCGCCGGCCGCGCCCGCAGGCAAGCCGTCCGCCGTCGCCGAGCCGCCGCCGTCGGTGCACGGCGACGCCGGTACCCTGGCGGCCGCCGGCGATGAGCGGGCGGCCTACAACGTCGCCTTCGACGCCCTGAAGGCAGGCAAGTACGCCGATTCGGCGAACCTGTTCCAGAGCTTCCTGCAGGCCTACCCGAACGGCGTGTACGCGCCGAACGCGCTGTACTGGCTCGGCGAGAGCTATTACGCCACCAAGAATTTCCAGTTGGCCGAGGCCCAGTTCCAGGACCTGATCGGCCGCTATCCGACCCACGACAAGGCACCGGGCGCGCTGCTCAAGCTGGGTCTGTCCCAGTACGGCGAAGGCCGCGTCCAGGACGCCGAGCAGACCCTGCAACAGGTCGGCGCGAAGTATCCTGGCTCCGATGCCGCGCGCACCGCGCAGGACCGCCTGCAGTCGATCCGTATCGGCCAGCAGTTGCGCTGAGCCCCTTACGCTGCCGCCGCCGTCGCGGGAGCACTTTTCTCCCGCCATGGCCGCCGTTCCCAGCGATATCGTCCAAAGCCCGCTGCCCCGCCTGAAGCTGACGGAGATCTTCCTGTCGCTGCAGGGCGAGGCCGAGAGCGCCGGTTGGCCCACGGTGTTCGTGCGCCTGACCGGATGCCCGCTGCGCTGCAGCTACTGCGACACCGCCTACGCCTTCCACGGCGGGCAATGGTGGGACATCGATGCGATCCTGGAAGAGGTGGCGCGCCACGGCGTGCGCCACGTCTGCGTCACCGGCGGCGAGCCGCTGGCACAGAAGCGCTGCCTGCAGTTGCTGCAGCGCCTGTGCGATGCCGGTTACGACGTCTCGCTGGAGACCTCCGGCGCCCTGGATATCGCCGAAGTCGACCCACGCGTGTCGCGGGTGCTCGACATCAAGACCCCGGCGTCGCAGGAGGCGCACCGCAACCGCTGGGAGAACCTGCCGCTGCTGACCGCGCGCGACCAGATCAAGTTCGTCCTGTGCGGCCGCGCCGACTACGAATGGGCGCGCGCCGTGGTCGCCGAACACCGGCTGGACACCCGCTGCACGGTCTGGTTCTCGCCAAGCAAGAGCGAGCTGAGCGCGCGCGACCTGGCCGACTGGATCGTCGCCGACCGCCTCCCGGTACGGTTCCAGATGCAGTTGCACAAGCTGCTGTGGAACGACGAGCCGGGGCGCTGAGCGGCCGGGATGACCTGCCATTCGGCTGTGGAAAGGCGGGAGTTAGGGATTCGGGATTCGTAGGAGCGGCTTCAGCCGCGACGGATCTTGTCCGAACTTTCATCGCGGCTGAAGCCGCTCCTGCATGGTCAAATGCACCATGTGGATCCCATCCGCTCACGTGCCGCCGCTTTTGCAAATCCCCAATCCCCACTCCCGAATCCCCGCCCCCATGAAAAACGCCGTCGTCCTTCTCTCCGGTGGCATGGACTCCGCCGCCGTCGTCGCCATCGCCCGTGCGCAGGGTTTCGCGGTGCATGCCTTGAGCGTGCGCTACGGCCAGCGCCACACCTCCGAACTGGATGCGGCCGCGCGGGTCGCCTCGGCGCTGGGCGCGGTGGCGCACAAGACCGTCAATGTGGACCTGCGCAGCATCGGCGGCTCCGCGCTGACCGACGACATCGAGGTGCCGGACGCCGGCGGCGACGGCATCCCGGTCACCTACGTGCCGGCGCGAAACACCATCATGTTGTCGGTGGCATTGGGTTGGGCCGAGGTGCTGGGCGCGGCCGACATCTTCTGCGGGGTCAACGCCGTGGACTATTCCGGCTATCCCGACTGCCGCCCCGAGTTCATCAATGCGTTCCAGACCCTGGCCAACCTGGCGACCAAGGCCGGGGTGGAGGGCGCCGGGCTGCGCGTGCATGCGCCGTTGCAGCACATGAGCAAGGCGGACATCGTGCGCGAGGGCGTGCGCCTGGGCGTGGATTTCGGCCTCACCGTGTCCTGCTACCGCGCCGACGACGCCGGCCGCGCCTGCGGCCATTGCGACGCCTGCCGCCTGCGCGCGGCCGGTTTCGCCGACGCCGGCGTCGCCGACCCGACCCGCTACGCCTGATTTCGCGAAACGCCCCGTGCTGGGGTAGACTACGCGCCCCGGTGCAACGCCGGGGTCTTGTTTTGGGCCGTTAGCTCAGTCGGTAGAGCAGAAGACTTTTAATCTTTTGGTCGATGGTTCGAATCCATCACGGCCCACCACTTCGATCCACGCGTTAGGCGTCGCCTTTGGTGATTTTTCGCCGGCTCCTGACATCACTCCTGAAATTAACGGCAGTTTCGCTGGTTCCATGGTCGGCACCGCGTGGCCATAACGCTGCCGCACCACATCCGTATTGCGTGGCCTGAGTCCTCATCATCCAACTGCGTTCTGCCTCAATGCTTCATGTCGCGCAGCGCAGCGCAACGCGATCGCTCGCAGCGATCATGTCCTCCGTGATCGCGCGCTTCGTACAGTGTTGCCGAGCGCGCTTTTCGAAAGCCTGGCGTCGCTTTGATCGCGACGCGGGCGACCTTCTGGCCGCACTGCATGTGTATGCCAATGTCGCTTCGCCCGCAGCGTCGGCTGCATGCCGCCCGCAAGAGCCAGCCGAAGCCGAGGGCATCAGGCACCTGAACGCGCTGCTGAACCTGCTATGCTGGAACCTGTCTACAGGGGGCTTTGTTGTGCGATTCAATGTTTTGCTTCTTATCGCCGTGCTGGCGGTACTTTCCGTGCCTGCGCACGCCGCCCAGTCCGGCCGCTATACGGTCGTGCGCAAGCAACTCACGATTGCCAGCCTGCCGGACGACGACATGCGCCCACAGATCGTCGGGACCGTCGTCGACGTTGGCGCGGGAAGCACCACCCTGAAAGGTGGCGCTCGCGTCCCAGCGACAGGTGCCAAGCTTGGCGACTTGGCGCGTTTCGTCTGTGCTTCGATCGACACGGGCAATCCGCCGGTCTCGACCGACTGCCAACTGGTCAGCTCCCAGGCACCAGACAAGAAGCCGCGCGACTACAACAATTTCTGGGATTGACCCGACGCTGTAGGCGCCACGATCAGCATCCTCCAAGCCCCGGCCATGCGCCGGGGTTTTGTTGCTGGCTTCTCGTCGCGCTCGGCGGGCAGCTGAAGCGCATGCCCCCGCGCGCGATTATGAAAGTCTATCCTCGTCGTCTTGAAGCGGAGGGCAATTCGGAATGCGGCAGTGCTGGCATGTGCTTGGCGGCCTGGGGTGTCGGCGTGTCTGCAGCGGTGCAGTCGCGCCGTGTGGGCCGTCAATGCCCTTGAGCGCTTACCCCAGGGGTTGCAGGAGTAACGACAGGCACAGTCCCAGCATGAACAGCGCGACTGCCGCATCCAACACGCGCCACGCAGCGGGCTTGCGGAACACCGGCTGCAGCAGACGCGCGCCGTAGCCCAGGCTGCAGAACCAGGTCACGCTGGCCAGGCAGGCGCCGAGTGCGAACGCCCAGCAAAGTTGTCCCGGGTAACGGGTCGAGAGGCTGCCCAACAGCACCATGGTGTCCAGGTACACGTGCGGATTGAGGAAGGTGAAGGCCAGGCAGGTCAGCAGGACGCGTCGCCAACTTCGCTGGTCTTGGCCTTGCGCCAGCAGGCCGCCGCTGCCGCGCCAGGCGCGTCGCGCTGCCAGCAGCGCGTATGCGCCGATGAAGGCCGCGCCGCCGAAACGCAATCCCTGCAGCACGCCCGGCCAGGCATCCACCACGGCGCCGATGCCCGACACGCCCAGGACGATCAGCGCGACATCGCTGGCAGCGCAAACCACCACGACCAGGCCGACGTGCCGACGCTGCAGTCCCTGGCGCAGCACGAAGGCGTTCTGCGCGCCGATGGCGACGATCAGGCCGGCGCCGGCGACGAGGCCGGCCAACAGTGCGTGCAGCCACATGCGCAAGGTCCTGGTGGGTGGGGCGAGCATGCTGCACGCGCCGCCCGCATTAGCCAAACTCGTTTTTCTGTAGGCTGTGAAGCATTCCTAATCTGCGTCGTTGCCATGGATCTGCTTCATCCCCAACTGTCCGCCTTCGCCGCCGTGCTGGAAGAAGGAAGTTTCGAGGCTGCCGCGCGCCGCCTGACGTTGACGCCGTCGGCAGTGTCGCAGCGGATCAAGGCACTGGAAGACCGGCTCGGCCAGGTGCTGATCGTGCGCCAGGCTCCCTGCCGGCCGACACCGGCCGGCGAGCGCCTGCTGCGCAGTGTGCGGCCGATGCAGGCGCTGGAAGCCGAGGCGGTGGCCGACTTGCTGCCCGCGCCCGCCGGCAGCGCCGTGGCGCGCAGCATCGCCATCGCGGTCAACGACGACTCGCTGCAGACCTGGTTCCTGGACGCGCTGGCGGCCCTGCACGACGCGCACGGGTTCCTGTTCGACATCCGCGTGGACGACCAGGACCACACACTGGAGTTGCTGCGCAGTGGTGCGGTGCTCGGTGCCGTCACCTCCGTCGGCAAGGCATTGCAGGGCTGCAATGTGCTGCCGCTGGGTGCGATGCGCTATCGCGCGATCGCCTCGCCGGCCTTTTTCGCCCACTACTTCGCCGATGGTCTGGATGCGGCCGCGCTGGCGCGCGCCCCGATGATCGTCTACAACCGCAAGGACGCGCTGCAGGCGCGCTTCGTGCGCCGTATCACCCGCTCGCGGCTGAGCCCACCGATCCACTATCTGCCGACCTCCATCGGCTTCGTCGAGGCGGCCGCGCGTGGACTGGGCTGGTGCCTGGCGCCGGAGCAGATGCTTGCAGCCGCCCTGCGCCAGCAGCAGATCGTCGTCGTCGATCCGCAGCGCTGGCTCGACGTGCCGCTGTACTGGCAGCACGTCGCGGTCCGTTCCAGGACCTTGCAGCACATCGGCCAGGCCATGCGCAGCGCGGCGCAGCGCATGCAGGGGCAGCTGCCGCCGATCTGATCGGTGCTGGCGCACTGCCGTGTGGCAAAGGTGCGGGCCGCGCGCGGACGCGGTTGCGGTCTGGGCGCTGCGGAGATCGTGTTCGCGTTTCACGCTGGATTGGATGGCATGCGCGTGTCCTGCGAACTCGCCCACCTGGTTCGCCACGCTTGCAACGGTGGCGGTCGACCATGCGCGGTGCATGCGATCCAGCTGAGCGCGGTACCCGCTTGGCATGCCGGGTGTTCACCAGCATCCCGCGACGCGTGCGCGTGAGGCGCGCACGTCGGGCGACACCGGGCCGCGCTACGCGCGCGCCTTACTGAAGATCCCGGCCAGGCTCTCGCTGAGGATCAACTGCAGGTGCATGCGGTTGAGCTCCACGCCGGTGGTCATCATCATGTGCAGGCCGCCGCACATCGCCGCGACCGCATAGACGCGGGCCTGGAACTCCGCCTCGCCACCGCTCCAGCCGTGGTCGCGCAGCATGCGTCGCAGCAGGTCGCCCAGGTTCTGCACCAGGGACACGTTGAGCCGGCGCGCGTACTGCGCCAGTTCGGGGTCGCGCGCCGCGGCCAGGTCCATTTCCAGGTCCAGGCGCCGCCGCCGCTGGTTGGCGTCGGCGACCAGCCACTCTTCCAACGCCCCGGCGATGAAGGCGGTGGCGTCCTGGTGCGGCGGTGGCTGCAGCAGCCACATCGTGCGGATCGCGCGCTCGTAGCCGCGTTCCATCAGCGCCTGGACCAGGCTGCGCTTGTCGTCGAATTGCCGGCGCACCGCGCTGCTGGGCACGTCGGCGGTCCCGGCGATCAGTTCGAAGGTGGTGGCGCCGAGGCCGTTCTCGACGATGCAGCGTTCGGCCGCATCGAGGACGTCATCGTGCAGGCGCTGCTCGCGTTCGCGGGCGCTGTGCAGCCGGACTACGTTGGACATGGCGTGAGCTCGGGGGGAAGCGGTGCCACATGAAGGAGGAAGGCGGCCTGGTGCCGACCGGCGAGGCGCATGCTGCTGGGCGTGTCGCCGTCGCACGCGCAGACGCCGGTGCAGCGCGATTGTAGACGCGATGCGTCGTTGCCGCGCGTGCGGTGGCGCGTCGGTCGATCCTGTTGCCACGAGCGTGACGGCAGCACTCTTGAATGGGTGCGCTGGTGCGCGCTTCGCGCTTGCAACGAGCGCCGTCGGCATGGCGGCATGATCGGGGGCGCCTGCCTGCACAGGCGCGCGAGCGGGGTGCATGCGGACTTGGCGTTGCCGGCACGAGACGACGTACTGCGCGGTGCGGCAACTGCGGACCTGAATGAGGGAGGGCGCGTGGCTGCCGAAGAGTCCCTGGCTGCGTCCGTACCAGCCGAGACGACTTGCGGCACTGCTAACGGCTTCGGGAAGTGTGCTGTAGGAGCGGCTTCAGCCGCGACGGGCTTTGAGGGGCTTTGCCGGGAACGCCCCGTCGCGGCTGAAGCCGCTCCTACGAGGTTCGATCGCGGCGGGAGCGGGTTGTTGTGTTGGCGCTGCCCGTGCGTCGCCGCGCTTACCAGCCGAACGGCGGCGGGCCGTAGGCGCCGGGGTAGTAGCCGCGGCCGAATACCGGACCATCGCCGCGGCCGACGCTGATGCTGATGCCCATCTGCCGCGGCTTGCCGTCGTCGGTGTACGATGTCTTGCACATGTTCAGATTGGCGGCCTGGTAGTTGCTGTTGCCGCCATGCGTGGAATAGCCGATGCCGGTGGCGACGCTGCCGTGCACGTCGCCGTTGCAGCGGTCGGCCTGCGCCTGCAGGGCCTCGGCGCGCGCCTGCGCCGCTGCGGCCTTCTGTGCCGAGGCCGAGGTGCCGCTGGTGTCGCCGTAATAGGCACCCGGCGGATCGGCCTTGGTGCCGGGATCGGCATAGGTGATCGGCTGCTGCGGCACGCTCAGGTCGAGTTTGCGCTTGGCCGCCTCGCTGTCGCTGGTGGCATCGGCGGTCTGGGCCAGGGCCGGGCCGGCAAGCAGGGTGCAGACGAGGAGAAGGAGGCTGCGGTTCATCGGGCATCCGCCAGGAGAAAGGGGCCGGGCGGGGCCGATGGAACGCTCCGCCATGACGCTGACGCTATCAATACCACGTTGAACCCGGCCTGTCGGTGCCGCGCGGCGTGCGGCGGCGCGCCGACGCTGCGGGCACCGGTGCCGCGGCTCAGCCCTGCGCGTGCACCACGTCCAGCAATTGCTGGCCATAGCGGGCCAGCTTGCTGCCGCCGATGCCGCCGACCCGCGCCAGCTCGTCCAGGCTGCTCGGGCGCTGCTCGGCGATGTTGCGCAAGGTGCTGTCGTGGAAGATCACGAAGGCCGGCACGTTCTGCTCCTTGGCCAGGCCGGCGCGCAGGTCGCGCAGGGCGTTGAACAGGGGCAGGTCCTGCGCCTGCACCGGTACGCCGGTGCGCGGGCTGCCGCTGCGGTCGCCGCGTTCGCGACCGCGGCTGGGCAGTTCGCGGCGCATCATGATCTTGCGTTCGCCCTTGAGCACCTGGCGGCTGGCGTCGGTGAGGCGCAGGCCGCCGTAGGCGTCGCTGTCCACTTCCAGCAGGCCGGTGGCAACCAGTTGCCGGAACACGCCGCGCCAGGCGCGCGCGTCCAGGTCCTTGCCGATGCCGTAGGTGCTGAGCTGGTCGTGGCCGAACTGCTTGATCTTCTCGCCTTCGTTGCCGCGCAGGATGTCGATCAGGTGGCCGACGCCGAAGCGCTGGCCGCTGCGGTACACGCAGCTCAGCGCCTTCTGCACGGCCACCGTGGCGTCCCAGGCGTCGGCCGGCTGCAGGCAGTTGTCGCAGTTGCCGCAGGGCTGTGGATAGGTCTCGCCGAAGCCGGCCAGCAGCACCTGGCGGCGGCACTGCATCGATTCGCAGTAGCCCAGCAACTGGTCGAGCTTGCGCCGTTCCACGCGCTTGCGCTCTTCGCCGGCCTCGCCCTGCTCGATCATCTGCTTGAGCAGCACCACGTCGCCCAGGCCGTAACACAGCCACGCCTCGGCGGCCTCGCCGTCGCGGCCGGCGCGGCCGGTCTCCTGGTAGTAGCCCTCCAGCGACTTGGGCAGGTCGGTGTGGGCGACAAAGCGCACGTCGGGCTTGTCGATGCCCATGCCGAAGGCGATGGTGGCGCACATCACGATGCCGTCCTCGCGCAGGAAGCGGCGCTGGTTGTCGGCGCGCACCTCGGCCGGCAGGCCGGCGTGGTAGGGCAGGGCGTTGAGGCCTTCGCGGGCCAGGAAATCGGCGGTCTCCTCGACCTTGCGCCGCGACATGCAGTAGACGATGCCGGCGCTGCCGCGGTGCGCGCGCAGGAAGTCCAGCAGCTGGCGCCGTGCATTGTCCTTCTGCACCACGGTGTAGCGGATGTTGGGGCGATCGAAGGAACTGACGAAGTGGCGGGCCTGCGCCAGGTCCAGGCGCTCGGCGATCTCGCGCTGGGTCGGCGGATCGGCGGTGGCGGTGAGAGCGATGCGTGGGGTCTGCGGCCAGCGCTCGTGCAGCACGGTGAGCTGGCGGTATTCGGGGCGGAAGTCGTGGCCCCACTGCGACACGCAGTGTGCTTCGTCGATGGCGAACAGGGCGATGCGGCTGCGCTCGATCAGCGACAGGAAGCGCGGGGTCAGCAGCCGTTCCGGGGCGACGTAGAGCAGGTCCAGCTCGCCGGCCAGCAGGGCACGCTCGACCCGCTGCGCGGTCTCGCCGTCCAGGGTGGAGTTGAGGTATTCGGCGCGCACGCCGAGCTGGCGCAGCGCCTCGACCTGGTCCTGCATCAGCGCGATCAGCGGCGAGATCACGATGCCGGTGCCGTCGCGCAGCAGCGAGGGGATCTGGTAGCACAGCGACTTGCCGCCGCCGGTGGGCATCAGCACCAGTGCATCGTGGCCGGCGGCGACGTGTTCGACGATGTCCTGTTGCAGGCCGCGGAACTGGTCGTAGCCGAAGACGCGGCTGAGCAAGGCGTGGGCGGGGGAAGACATCTGTGTAGGATACCGCGCCGCGCAAGGGCGGTTGGCTTCCGGATGTCCGCAGGTGGGTATCAGGCGAAGGTGCAGCGTTCTGTAGGGCTCACGGGCAGTGCGTCGATGACGAACCAAGCTTGCCTGGTCCGACCTTGCAAGGCGTCGGGGCTGAAGTCCCTCCCACAAAGCACCCGGCTGGCGCCTCGCAGGTCCCGGTAGCAGCGGCGCTTGTCTCCTTTCGGAATTAGCCGCGACCGGGCCTTGTCCTGAGCGTTGGTCGCGGCTGAAGCCGCTCCTACAAGAAGCCGCTCCTACAACGAGAGCCAGGCGTGACGAGGCAGCGACCGGAATGCATTGCCGCCCAATGCGCGCGGCGGAGCGCGCGCAGCGTCGCCCAGCCTAGCGGCGCGCCCTGCCTGCCAGGCAGGCAGGGCGGCATCCCTTACTGCAGCAGCGAGCGCAGCATCCAGGCGTACTTCTCGTGGGTCTGCAGGCGCTGGGTCAGCATGTCCACTGACGGGTCGTCGCCGGCGTCGTCGGCGGTTTTGAGTACCTTGCGCGCGGTGCGGCATACCGCTTCGTTGCCGACCACCAGCTGGCGCACCATCTCGCGCCAGTCGGCGCTGTCGCTGAGGCCTTCCTCTTCCGGGATCGAGGTCAGCGCCGCGTATTCCTTGTACGAACCGGGGGCGTTGAAGCCCAGGGCGCGGATGCGCTCGGCGACGTCGTCCAGCGCCGCCCACTGCTCGGTGTACTGGGTCTCGAACATCAGGTGCAGCGAGTTGAACATCGACCCGGTCACGTTCCAGTGGAAGTTGTGGGTCTTCAGGTACAGGGTGAAGGCGTCGGCCATGTAGTGCGACAGGCCGTCGGCGATCTTCTTGCGATCGCCGCCGCCGATCCCGATATCGATGTTGGGCGCAGACGGCGCCAGCCCGGCCAGCGGCTGGCCGGCGATGGCCTTGCTGGTGGAGTTCTTGGTCTTGCCGGGGGTCTTGCTCTTGGCCATGGGAAGTTCCTCCTGGGGGTTACGGATGAGATGGCGTCACAATAGACAGACTAAAGCATGTGCTGTGATTCAACGTTCAATGGCATCCGATTGATGAACGCTATCGAAAAACCCTCCGTGCCGGCACGCCTGCGCGAACGCCGCGCCGCGATCGACGGCGCGCTGACCCGCGACCGCGGCCGCCTGCTGGGCCTATGGTCGCGCTGGCAGGCCGCGCCCGGCAATGCTGCGCTGGAGGCCACGTTCGAGCAGGCGCTGCAGGCCTCGCAGGCGCGTTGCGCCGCGCGCGCGGCGCAGCAGCCGGCGATCACCCTGGATCCGCAGCTGCCGATCGCGCGCGAGGCAGAGCGCATCGTGGCGCTGATCCGCGACCACCAGGTGGTGGTGATCGCCGGCGAGACCGGCTCGGGCAAGACCACGCAGTTGCCGAAGCTGTGCCTGGCCGCCGGGCGCGGCGCCGCCGGCATGATCGGCTGCACCCAGCCGCGGCGCATCGCCGCGCGCGCGGTGGCCAGCCGTGTGGCCGAGGAGCTGCGCACGCCGGTGGGCGAGACGGTGGGCTTCCAGGTGCGCTTCAACGACCGCGTCGGCGAGCAGACGCGGATCAAGTTCATGACCGACGGCATCCTGCTGGCCGAGATCGCCAGCGACCGCTGGCTGTCCAGCTACGACACGATCATCGTCGACGAGGCGCACGAGCGCAGCCTTAACATCGATTTCCTGCTCGGCTATCTGAAGCAGCTGCTGCGCAAGCGCCCGGATCTGAAGGTCATCGTGACCTCGGCGACGATCGACACCGCGCGCTTCGCCGCGCATTTCGACGATGCGCCGGTGATCAGCGTGGAAGGCCGCACCTATCCGGTGGAAGTGCGCTATCGGCCGCTGGAGGAGCCGGGCGAAGATGCCGATGCCGAGGGCGGCGACAGCGCCGGCGACCGCACCGTCAACCAGGCGATCGTGGCGGCCGTGGACGAAATCACCCGGCTGGATCCGCGCGGCGACGTGCTGGTGTTCCTGCCCGGCGAGCGCGAGATCCGGGATGCGCACCATGCGCTGGAACGGCGCAAGTACCGCGAGACCGAGGTGCTGCCGCTCTACGCGCGGCTCTCCAACGCCGACCAGGACCGGGTATTCAATCCCGGCCCGCGGCGGCGCCTGGTGCTGGCCACCAACGTCGCTGAAACCTCGCTGACGGTGCCGCGGATCCGCTACGTCGTCGATCCCGGCTATGCGCGGGTCAAGCGCTACAGCCCGCGGCAGAAGCTCGACCGCCTGCACATCGAGCCGATCTCGCAGGCCAGCGCCAACCAGCGCAAGGGCCGCTGCGGCCGCGTCGCCGAGGGCATCTGCTACCGGCTGTACGCCGAGGCCGATTTCCAGGCGCGGCCGGAATTCACCGATCCGGAGATCCGCCGCTCCAGCCTGGCCGGTGTGATCCTGCGCATGCTGCAGCTGGGGCTGGGACGGATCGAGGATTTCCCGTTCCTGGAGCCGCCGGACGAGCGCGCGGTGGCCGATGGCTGGCAGCAACTGGTGGAACTGGGCGCGGTCGGCGAGCCGGACCGCCATGGCCTGCGCAAGCTCACCGAGATCGGCCGCAAGATGGCGCGGCTGCCGGTGGACGTGAAGCTGGCGCGGATGCTGGTGGCGGCGCAGCAGCACGGCTGCCTGCGGTCGATGCTGGTGATCGCGGCGTTCCTGGGCATCCAGGACCCGCGCGAGCGCCCGCCGGAGGCGCGCGAGGCGGCCGACAACGCACACGCCAAGTTCGCCGATGCGCGCTCGGAGTTCGTCGGCATCCTGCGCCTGTGGGACGGTTACCGGCAGGCGCACGAGGACCTGACCCAGTCCAAGCTGCGCGACTGGTGCGGGCGGCATTTCCTCGGCTTCCTGCGCATGCGCGAGTGGCGCGAACTGCACCGCCAGTTGCATCTGCTGTGCGCGGAACTGGGCTGGACCGAGGAACCGGCGGAGGCCTCCCTGCGGCCGCTGCTGGCCGGCGCTTCCGCGCCCGCGTCGGCGCGCGATGCCGAGACCGCGGCGCGCGCGACCCGCGGGCAGCTGCACCGCGCCGCGCGCCTGGCCCGCGAAGGCCGCGGCACCGGCACGCCGGCGACGCCCGCACCGCCGGTCCAGACCCCGCCACCGGCGCCCGCCGAGTCGGGCGAGGCGCCGCGCGCCAGCGAGCGCGAGCGCGCCGCGGCCTACCAGGCGCTGCACCGCGCCTTGCTGGCCGGCCTGCCGACCCAGGTGGGCCACCGCACCGAGAAAGGCGATTTCCTGGCGCCGCGGCAGCGCCGCTTCCTGCTGTTCCCCGGCTCGGCGCTGGCGCGCAAGCCGCCGCCGTGGGTGCTGCCTGCGACGCTGCTGGACACGCAGAAGGTGTGGGGCCTGACCAACGCTGCGATCGAACCGGATTGGGTGATCGCGGAGTTGCCGCACCTGCTGGCGCGCAAGCATTTCGATCCGCACTGGTCGCGCGCGCAGGGGCAGGTGCTGGCCTCCGAGCAGATCAGCCTGTTCGGGCTGGTGCTGGCGCCGAAGAAGCCGGTGCACTACGGCCGCATCGATCCGCCCGGTGCGCACGAGTTGTTCGTGCGCCAGGGCCTGGTGCCGGGCGAGATCAACACCCGTGCCAGCTTCGTCGCCGACAACCAGAAGGTGCTGGCGCAGGCACACGAGGAAGAGGCCAAGCTGCGCCGCGCCGGCATCGTCGCCGACGAGGACTGGCAGGCGCGCTGGTATCTGGACCGGATTCCCGGCGAGATCCATTCCGCCTCCGGCCTGGACGCCTGGTGGAAGGCGCTGGCGCCGGAGCAGCGGCGCACGCTGCACTGGTCGCTGGCCGACCTGCTGCCGGGCGAGGGCAGCGAGGCCGAGCGCTATCCCAAGTACTTCCCGCTGGGCGATGCGCGGCTGCCGCTGCAGTACCGGTTCGAACCGGGCGCGGCCGACGACGGCGTGACCCTGGAGGTGCCGGTGCACCTGCTCAACGCGCTGGATCCGGCACGGCTGTCGTGGCTGGCGCCCGGCTTCGTGACCGACAAGGCCGCGGCGCTGATCCGCAGCCTGCCCAAGGCGCTGCGCCGCAACTACGTGCCGGCGCCGGACTTCGCCCGTGCGTTCTACGAGGCATTCCCGCAGCCCAGCGCCGACGACATGCGTGGTGAGCTGGCGCGCTTCCTGCAGCGTGCCACCGGCGCGCCGCTGAGTGCGCTGGAGTTCGACGAGAGCACGCTGGAGCCGCATCTGCGCATGAACCTGCGCCTGCGCGACGATGCCGGCAAGGTGCTGGCCGAATCGCGCGACCTGGACGCGCTGCGTGCGCGCTTCGGCGAACGTGCCGGGCAGGCCTTCGCCGCGCGCGCCGGCCGTGCCATGGCCGCGACCGGGCTGCGCGAATTCCCGGCGACGCCGATTCCGCTGCAGGTGCCGGGCGAAGCCGGCGTGCCGGCGTATCCGGCGCTGGTGGACGAGGGCGACAGCGCCGCGCTGCGCATCTTCGCCGACCGTGCGCAGGCCGAGGCCGCGCATCCGCGTGGCGTACGCCGGCTGCTGGAGATCGCCCTGGCCGACAAGGTCAAGCAGGCACGCAAGCAGTTGCCGGTGTCGCCCAAAACCGGGCTGCTGTACGCGGCGATCGAGTCGCAGGAACGCCTGCGCGGCGACCTGGTGGAGGCGGCGTTGAACGCGCTGCTGGAGCAGGGGCTGGAGGCGATCCGCGACGCGGACAGCTTCGCCCAGCGTCGCGACGTCGCCGCCAAACAGTTGTTCGGCGAGGCGATGGAACGGCTGAAGCTGGCCGAGGCGATCATGGGCGCGGCTGCCGAACTGAAGCCGCAACTGGAATCGCCGCTGATGGGCTGGGCCAGCGGCAACCTCGACGACCTGCGCGCGCAACTGGCGGCCTTGTTGCATCCGGGCTTCCTGCGCGAGACCCCGGCCACCGCGCTGGCGCAGTTCCCGCGCTATCTGCGCGCGATGATCCTGCGCGCCGAACGCGCCAAACGCGATCCGGCCCGCGACCAGGCGCGCATGCTGGAGCTGAAGCCCTTCGTCGACGCACTGGCCGGGGCGGCCGCGGCTGGACGCGCAGACACCCCGGAGTGGCAGGCGCTGCGCTGGGACCTGGAAGAACTGCGGGTGTCGCTGTTCGCCCAGGAGCTGGGCGCCCGCGCCGGCATCTCGGCCAAGAAGCTCGCGCAGCGGTTGGCGCAACTGCGGTGATTCGGGAGTGGGGATTGGGGATTGGGTGCGAGATTGCCGCGCTGTTCCTGCTGCCCGTGGCCGCGGTGTTCGCGTTTGCAGCGGTCTGTGGGAGGGACGTCAGGGCACGTTTTCATCACCCGCGTTCGTTATACGCGTCACTGCATCTGTAGGAGCGGCTTCAGCCGCGACGGCTTTCCAGGCAAGGCCTCGTCGCGGCTGAAGCCGCTCCTACGCGTGCACCCCAGAAGGTAGTGGAGGTGTCCTGCATTCCCGATGCTCTGGCGTTAATGCGTCGGGGCTGAAGCCCCTCCCACAAAGGGAGACATCGCGTGGAGCGGTCACGACGACGCGCTCTGCAACCATTCGCCGTGTTTTTGAGCGCCAAGGGCCTGACGGCGCTGAGTCTTGTTCTTGTCGCTGCAGGTGCTTTGGTCGCCACCGGCTGCATCGAAGCGCAGCTCGGCTGACGCCGCTGCACAGCTGCGCCGCTTGCTGTCGCGCGCCGTGCGTCCAGCGCATCGACCATGTCGCTCGTTTTGGGAGGGACTTCAGTCCCGACGCATTGCCGCCAAAAGCGTCGGGACTGAAGTCCCTCCCACAAAGAAAGATAGGCCGCGTGGGTGTGGTCAATGCAGCAGATCGCAGTGGAGTCGTGCCGAAACGTCGTAGGAGCGGCTTCAGCCGCGACCTTTTTGCGCCAACGCGTCGCGGCCGAAGCCGCTCCTACGACATGCGATCACGGCCCTCAACCTCGCAGGGGCCAGCAATCCTGCGAATCCCCAATCCCCAATCCCCAATCCCGGCCCCTCAATCATCCACCCGCTCGCCCATCAGCTCGCGCTGGCGCTTGTCCAGTTCCTCGGCATAGCGCTTGCGCACGAAGCTTTCGCTGAGCACGCCCAGCACCTTGCCCTGCTCGTCGACCACGGCCAGTTCGTCGCTCTGGGTCAGGTCGAACTGGCGCATGGCGGTGACCACGTCGGTGTCGGCGGGCAGGGCGACGTCGCGGTTGCCGGCGTAGTCGACGATGGCCGCGTCGGCGTTGACGCCATCGGCATAGGCGGCGGCCAGGGTGACCAGGCCGGCGTAGTGGCCGTTCTCGTCCTCCAGCACCACACGGGTGCCCGAACCGAGCGGGAAACGGCGGCGGAACTCGGCGACGCTGGTGGTGGCGGTCAGCGGATGCACGTCCTTGCGCATCATCCGTCCGGCGCTGAGGTGCTTGACCCACCCGACGTCGCGCGCGCTCTTGATGGTCTCGCCGCGCAGGTGCAGGCGCCAGGTGGAGAACGAGTAGCCGAAGATCTGCCGGACGATGGTGTTGGCCACCAGCACCGCCACCATCACCGCGCTGGCCAGCACGAAGTCGTGGGTGCCCTCGAGCACCAGCATCGCCATCGTCATCGGCGCGCCGACCACGGCGGCGGCCATCGCCGCCATGCCGGCCAGCGAGGCGGCGGTGCCGTCGACCAGGGCCATGCCGCTGCCGAGGTTCAGTACGCCGGCGAACAGCCCGCCGACCAGCGAGCCCATGAACAGCGAGGCGAAGAACAGGCCGCCGCGGAAGCCGAAGCCCAGCGAGATGGCCGAACCCAGGCACTTGAGCAGCAACAGGATGCCGAGCCAGCGCAGCGAGGTCGGGCTGGTCAAGTCCAGGTGCAGCGCGCCGTGCCCGGAGGACAGCACCTGCGGGGTGATCAGTGCCAACGGGATCAGCAGCAGGCCGCCGGCCACCGGGCGCGCCCAGCGCGGCAACGGGCTGCGGTTGATGGCCTGTTCGATCGCGCCGATCAGGCGCATCACCGCGACCGCCAGCAGCGCGCAGAGCACGCCGAGCAGCGCGTACAGCACGTAGTCTCGCGCCTCCAGCGCCGAGGCCGCCGAGGCCGGCAGCAGGTACGGCTGCACCCCGGCCAGCTGCGACACGAACACCGCGCCCAGCGAGGCCACCGCCACCGGCGCCAGCGCCGAGGGCGAGTACGCGCCGATGACGATCTCGAACGCGTAGAAGGCGCCGGCCAGCGGCGCGCCGAAGGCGGCAGCGATGGCCGCGCCGGCACCAGCGCCGACCAGAGTGCGGATGTCGGCGCGGCGCAGGCGCAGCACCCGGCCCAGGTGCGAGCCGGTGCCCGCGCCCATCTGCGTATACGCCGCTTCCAGGCCGACCGAGGCGCCGACGCCGTTGGAGAACAGGGTCTGCACGGAGACGATCAGGTTGTCGCGCATCGACATGCGCCCGCCATACAGCGCGTTGGCTTCGACGGCGTCGACCAGCTGGCGCTTGCGCGCGCGCGCGGCCATGCCCAGCAGGCCGACCAGCAGCCCGCCCAGCGGCAGCACCAGCAACTGCTGCACGCTCAGCTCGGACATGGCGCTGAGCCGCTCGTCGGCTTCGAGGCCGTACAGCCAGGTCTGCGCGCCATGCGCCAGGCTGCTCTGCAGCAGGGTCAGCAGGCCGGCCATCACGCCGACCAGCAAGGCCAGGGCGATGAACCACACATCGCTGGCGCGCAGGCGCCGGCGCAGCGCATCGGCGACGCTGTGCGAGGCGTCGGCCAGGCCCGGCCGCGGACGCAGGTGCACGGTGCGCGATCCTTATTTGACGCGACGGACCTTGGCGCGGGTGTTGTAGTTGTCGATCTGCATGTACCACACGCCCATGATCCCCGGGGTGATCTTCACCTTGGGCGCAGTGCGGTGCACGCTGGCCAGGCTCGCCGCTTCGGTCTGCTCCCATTCCTGGCCATTGGCCAGCACGTAGTGGCGGCCCTTGGCGAAGCCGGAGAACTCGCCCACCAGGGTGCTCTCGATCGGCTCGGCGCTGCCGAAGTCGAAGAAGCCGCGGTTCTTGGTGATCACCTCGCGGCGGCCTTCCTCCTTGGCTTTTTCCAGCGCCACCGCGGTTTCCTTGGCGACCTTGCCCTGCAGCCAGTCGTTCAGCGCGGCCAGCTCCTGCGGCGACAGCTTGTCCAGCCCGGCGGCCTTGAACTCCTGCGGCGACATCTGGGTCTGCAGATCGCCGGAGACGGTGCGCTGGGCGAGTGCCGGGGCGGCGTATACGGCGAGCGCCGCGCACAGGGCCAGGGGAGCGAGACGCGCAAGGGACATGGCGGGGATCCGGGCAGTGGGATGCGCGGTAGTGTAGTCGCAAGCGGTGACGGCGCACCGCCTGCCGGCGCACCCGGGACCGCGTCGGCGCCCGGCCTCAGTCCTCGGCGGCAGCGGGCGCGACGGCCGCGCGTGGCGGCCGCCGATACACGAAATCCGGGGGCGGCGCGGCGGCTTCGCGCTGCGCCAGCGCCTGCAGTGCCGCGTGCGCCGGGGCGCGTTCGCAGACCGGGTCCAGGGTCGCGGCATCGCCGCTCAGCGCCAGCGCCTGGCAGCGGCAGCCTCCCCAGTCGATCTCGCGCTTCGGGCAGCCCTGGCACACCTCGGGCATCCAGGCGCTGCCGCGGAAGCGCACGAAGGCCTCGCCGTCTGCCCAGATCGCCGCCAGCGGGCGCGTGCGCAGGTTCTCGAAGCGCATGTCCGGCAGGGTCTCGGCGGCATGGCAGGGCAGCACGTCGCCGCGCGGGGAGATGTTGACGAAGCGCTGGCCCCAGCCGCCCATGCAGGCCTTGGGCCGGTGCGCGTAGTAGTCGGGGGTGACGAAATCGATGTGCAGGCGGTCCTGCAGGCGCAGGCGGGCGGCGTCCACCGCGGCCACGGTGGCGTCGATCTGCGCGCGGCTGGGCATCAGCGCGGCGCGATTGCGCAGGCCCCAGCCGTAGTACTGGGTATGGGCCACTTCCAGGCGTTCGGCGCCGAGCTCCAGCGCCAGTTCGATCATTGCCGGGACACGTTCGGCGTTGTGCCGATGGATCACCGCGTTGATCGTCAGCGGCAGGTCGAGCGCGCGCACCGCCGCGGCGAACGCGCGCTTCTTCGCCAGGCTGTCGCGGTAGCCGGCGATGCGGTCGGCGCCGGCGGCGTCGGCATCCTGGATGCTCAGTTGCACGTGCTCCAACCCAGCGGCGGCCAGGGCCGCCAGCATCGGCGCGCCGCCGGCCACGCCGGAGGTGATCAGGTTGCTGTACAGGCCCAGTGCGCGCGCATGCGCCACCAGCTCGGGCAGGTCCTTGCGCAGCATCGGCTCGCCGCCGGAGAAGTGCGCCTGCAGCACGCCCATCGCCGCGGCCTGGTCCAGCGCCGAGCGCCAGCCGGCGGTGTCCAGTTCCTCGCGCAGGCCGGCCAGTTCGATCGGGTTGGAGCAATACGGGCAGGCCAGCGGGCAGCGGTGGGTCAGCTCCAGCAGGATCGACAGCGGCGGCGGCACCGGCGCGCTCATGCGCGCAGCAGCCGCTTGGCCTGCAACTGCTGCGCCAGTTCGCGCACGTCGCGTTCGACCTCGGCCGGGTCGGCCTCGAACTCGGCCGCCAGTTCCGCGGCGATCGCCGCCAGGCTGCGGGTGCCGTCGCAGCGCGAGACGATGGCGTGGGCGATCTCGTCCAGTTCGATAACCCGTTCCGGTGCCAGCAGCACCCATCGGTCACGGGCGCGGTCGTGCTGCAGGCGCACGCCGGCGACGAGCCGCGGCTGGCTGCCGGTGTCCAGCGTGCTCATGCCGCGGCCTGCGCGGCGTCGGGGGCGAACGCGTCCGGCCAGGCCACGCCCGGCTGCACGTAGGCGAAGTGCAACGCGTCCAGTTGCGACCACAACACGCCGCACTTGAAGCGCAGCGCGTTTTGCACCAGGTGCTGCTTCTCCACGGTGTCGGCGTGGCGCTTGACGTAATCCAGGGCGAAGTCCGAATCGCGCGGCGCCTCGTGCAGGCGATGCTCGAAATACGCCAGCGCCTCGCGCGAGACGAAGTCGTAGTGCTGCAGCATGCCGGCCACGCGGTGGCTGATGATGCCCGGCGCGAACAGCTCGGTCAGCGACGAGGCGATGGCCTCGAGCAGACTCTTCTCGCGCACGAAGTGCAGGTAGCCCTGCACCGCGAAGCGGGTGCCGGGCAGCAGGCCGCGGCCGGACTGCACCAGGTCGCGGTCCAGCCCGAGCGCGTCGGTCAGGTGCAGCCAGCGGGCGATGCCGCCTTCGCCGTCGCTGCTGCCGTCGTGGTCGACGATGCGTTGGCGCCAGATCCGGCGCAACGCCGGATCGTCCATCCGCGCCAGGATCGCCGCGTCCTTGAGCGGGATGCAGCGCTGGTACTCGTAGCGGTTCAGCGCCCAGGCCTGGACCTGGCCGCGGTTCAGGCGCCCGCTGTGCAGCAGCGCGTGGAAGGGATGCTGGTCGTGGTACAGCCGCGCGCCGATCGCGCGCAGCGCGGTTTCCAGTTGCTCTGGGCTCAGCAAGGCGCTCACGGGCTCGGCCTCGCAGGCGGTGCGGGGGTTCGGGTCATAGCGCGATCTCCATGCCGTCGTGGGCCACGTCCCAACCGTGCGCGGCGACGGTGGCGCGCTCCGGGGAACCGGCGTCGAGGATCGGGTTGGTGGTGTTGATGTGGATGAAGACCTTGCGCGCTACCTGCAGATCGGCGAAGGCGCGCAGGGTGCCGGCCGCGCCGTCGATGCTCATGTGGCCCATGCGCTGGCCGGTCTTGGCGCTGACGCCGAGTTGCACCAGTTCGTCGTCGCGCCACAGTGTGCCGTCGAAGAACACCAGCTCGGCGCCCTGCAGCCGCGCGCGCAGGGCCTCGGTCAGCGCGGCGCAGCCGGGGATGTAGTGCACGCGGTGCTGGCCGTCGTCGATGGTCAGGCCCAGCGTTTCCTCGGCGGAGCCGGCCAGGTCGCCGCTGTGGCGGCTTTCCATGAACAGCGGCACCTTGCCCGGCACCGCGAACGGCGTGACCTGCAACCCCAGCAGCGACAGCGGCGTGTCCAGGGCGAACGGGTGGCGGTGCACGTAGGCCGGGTGCAGCGCGTCGAACACCGGGTTCTGCGCCAGCAACTCGAGCACGCGGCCGCTGGCATACAGGTCGAAGCGCTGGCTCTCGCGCATCGACAGCAGGCCGGCGATATGGTCGATCTCGCCGCTGGTCAGCAGCACGGCCTCGATCGGGGAATGGCGCTGCTCGCGCTGCGGCCACAGTGCCGGCGTGGCCAGCACCTGCTGGCGAAAATCCGGTGAGGCATTGATCAACAGCCAGCGCTGGCGGTCGACGCTGACCGCAATGCTGGCCTGGGTACGGCGTTGAGCACCCGGGTGTTGCTGCCACGCGCGTTGGCTCGCGGGCGTGTGACAGTTCCACTGCGGGTGCCCTCCGCCTGCCGCCGATCCCAATACGATGAGGTGCATCCGGTCTCCGTTGGCATAAGGGGATGCCCCCATCCCCGAACACGCCGCGTCGAGCCTGGCGGCTCAACCCGATGGGCCGCGTTTGCCCACGCCCGTGGCTGCGTCATCGCTCGGGCGTGGACGGATGTCCACTTCCTCGCTCTTTCTTGCCACAGGCGCGCGCAAGCACGGCGCGGCATGTTCGGGGATGGAAGACATCCCCTGGCCGGTCGCGCTTCGGTCGCGGGAAAGGAGGACTGCGCGAGTCAGAGCTCGCCGGAGGCGTAGCAGTTGATTTCCGCGCCGACGCAGATCTCGCGGATCACAGGCTTGTTCCACTTCTTCATGTGCGTTCCTCTTCGAGTCGGTCCAGGGGGCGACGGCAGCGGCGCATGCAGGACAGCTTTGCGATTGCAACGCGTGCGGTTGCCGTCGCGTTCGAGCATAGGCGTGGGGGTTGGGGCGGTTGTGAAATTCCGGTAAAAGCACCGCAAGTCGCAACCGGGTCACAGTGAGCTGGCGGTGCGTGTCCGCGCCGCGCGTCGTGGCGACGCACTCGGCGCAATTGTGAGAACGCGCACAAGCGCGTTAGTGTAGGCAGCACCGTTTTCGTCGACTGCGTCCGTCCTTGAACCACACCGTCCACTCCGGCCTGGAGGCGTTGCTGCAGCGCCCGGCGGCCGCGACCCTGGCGCCCGCCCTGCGCGCCGCGCTGTTGCAAGCCTGGCAGGCGCAGCCCGAGCCGCCGCGACTGCCGTGGCCGGTGCTGGCCGACACCCTGGATGCGCTGGCGCTGCTGTCCGCGGACGAAGCCGCGCTGCTGGCCGCGCTGCTGTTCGACCTGCCGGGCCTGCGCGCGCAGTTGCCGCAGCTGCCGGTGGAACCGCCTGCGCGGGCGCAGGCGGTGACCGGGTTGCTGGAGGCGCAGGACGCCGCCGATCAGGTGTGGGCGCTGCATGCCGGGCGCGAGGCCGGGCGCAACAGCGAGGGCCTGCGCCGGCTGCTGCTGTCGATCGTGCAGGACCTGCGGGTGGTGCCGATCCTGCTGGCGCGGCAACTGGCGCAGATGCGCGTGGCCGACAAGGCGCCGGAGGCGCAGCGCCGCGCGCTGGCGCAGCTGACCCGCGACATCCACGCGCCGCTGGCCAACCGCCTGGGCATCTGGCAGCTGAAGTGGGAGCTGGAGGACCTGGCGTTCCGGCACCTGGAGCCGGACACCTACCGGCGCATCGCCCGCGAGGTCGACGAGAGCCGGGTGGCGCGCGAGCGTTACATCGAGGCGGTCAAGAAAATCCTGTCCAAGGCGCTGGCCGAGCAGGGCCTGCGCGCGGAGATCAGCGGGCGGCCCAAGCACATCTACAGCATCTGGCGGAAGATGCAGAAGAAGCGCCTGGCCTTCGACCAGCTGTACGACCTGCGCGCGGTGCGGGTGATGGTCGACGACGTCGCCGCCTGCTACGCCGCGCTGGGCGTGGTGCACGCGCTGTGGGCGCCGGTGCCCAGCGAGTTCGACGACTACATCGCCCGGCCCAAGGCCAACGACTACCGCTCGCTGCACACCGCGGTGGTCGGCCCGGAGGGGCGCACGATCGAGGTGCAGATCCGCACCCACGACATGCACGCCCAGGCCGAACTGGGCGTGGCCGCGCACTGGAAGTACAAGGAAGGCGGCAAGGGCGCGGAGAAGGCCTTCGACCGCAAGATCACCTGGATGCGGCAGCTGCTGGAGCAGTCGCAGGACGGCGAGCAGGGCGGGCTGGCCGGGGCGCTGGACGCCGAACTGGTCGAGGACCGGGTCTATGCGCTGACCCCGATGGGCGAGGTGATCGACCTGCCGCAAGGCGCCACGCCGCTGGACTTCGCCTACCACGTGCACACCATGGTCGGGCACCGCTGCCGCGGCGCCAAGGTCAACAACCGCATCGTGCCGCTGACCCACAAGCTGCGCAGCGGCGACCGCGTGGAGATCCTCACCGGCAAGGAGGCCGAGCCGCGCCGCGACTGGCTGCTGCCGGCCAACGGTTACCTGGCCAGCGGGCGCTCGCGCGACAAGGTGCGCGCCTGGTTCCACAAGCTGGACCGCGCGCGCAACGTGCAGGCCGGCAAGGAACTGCTGGAGCGCGAACTCAAGCGCCTGGGTCTGCAGCAGGCCGACCTGCTGCCGGCGGCGAAGAAGTTCCATGCCGAGGGCGTGGAGGAGCTGTACATCCAGGTCGCGCTGGGCGATGTCGGCCCCAGCCAGGTCGGGCGCGCGCTGCACGAGGCCGAGCGCGCCGCAGCGCAGCCGGCCGCGCCGGCCATGCCGCGGCCGACCGCGCGGCGCACCGGCCTGGGCAAATCCAAGTTCACCGTGCAGGGCGTGGGCAATCTGCTGGTGCAACTGGCGCGCTGCTGCCAGCCGGTGGCCGGCGAGCCGATCGCCGGCTACCTGACCCGCACCCGCGGCGTCACCGTGCACCGCAGCGACTGCGCGGCGTTCGCGCGGCTGGCCGCCAGCCATCCGCAGCGGGTGCTGCCGGTGGAGTGGGGCCAGGCCGGCGGCGGCTACGAGGTCGACGTGCTGGTGCGCGCAGTGGACCGGCGCTGGTTGCTCAAGGACATCACCAACCTGATCGCTCAGGAAGAGGCGCACGTGCTGGAGATCAACAGCGACAACGTGCGCGACAGCGGCCTGGCGCAACTGCGGCTGCGGCTGAAGGTCGGCGACTACGGGCAACTGTCCACCTTGCTCGGCAAGCTCGACGCGTTGCCGGGCGTGCACGAGGCGCGGCGGCTGGGCTGAGCGCCGGCGCCGCGCGGGGCCGCAGGCGTGCCCGCGGCCGCTCTGGCCGTCCCCGGCGGGGCGGGGCGAGGCGACGCACAGCTGTTCGTCATCGGGCCAACGCTAAGCTTGCGCGGTGAGCATGCCGCCAGATCAGGTCAGGGACGAACCCCAGCGCAGGCCGCGGCCGGTGCCGCTGTGGCGCGACCGGCGTGTCTGGCGCTGGGCGCTGGCGGTGCTGCTGGTGCTGGGCACGACGCTGGTGCTGTTCCGCCGCCCGCTGGCCGATTTGATCTGGCCGGAGACGCGCATCCAGCAATTGCTCGACCAGGGCCACGCGGCGCTGCGCGCGGGCCGGCTCAGCGCCGCCGACGGCAGCGGCGCGCGCGAGCGTTTCGAGGCCGCGCTGGCGCTGGACGGCGACCGCATGCAGGCGCGCGTCGGGCTGGCCGCGACCGGGCGCGCGGCGCTGGGCCAGGCGCGCGCGGCGCTGGCCGCCGGCCGTTATCCGCAAGCTCGCGAGGCGTTGGCCCTGGCGCGTGCGCTGCAGGTGCCGCGCGCCGATGCCGATCGCATCGAGGCGGCGTTGCGCGCGCGCGAGGCCGCGCACGCCGGTATCGATCAACTGCTGCAGCGGGCGGCGCAGGCGCGTCGCGACGGGCATCTGGACGATGGCCCGGACGCGGCCCTGCCGCTGTACCAGCGGGTGCTGGAGTTCGCGCCTGAGCGCACCGCGGCGCTGGAAGGCCGCGAGGATGCGCTGTCGGAACTGCTGCAGCACGCGCGCAGCGCGCTGGCGCGCGGCGACCTGGCCGCCGCCGCGGCGCTGGTGGAGCGCGCGCGCGGTTACGACGCCGGCCATGTCGACCTGCCCGAGACCCAGGCGGAACTGAACCGGGCGCTGGAGCGCCTGCAGCACGACGCCGAGCAGGCCCTGCGCCGGCAGCGCCTGGACGCGGCGGCGCGCGCCTTCGCGCAGTGGCGCGCGGCGGTACCGGAGGCGCCCGGGGCCAGCGACGGCCTGGAGCGGGTGGCGGCGGCCTATGCCCTGCAGGCCAGCCGCGCCGCGGCCGATTTCCGCTTCGGCGAGGCGGAGCGCGCGCTGCGCAAGGGCCAGGCCCTGGCACCCGACAGCCGCGCCTTGGCCGACGCCAAGCAGGCGCTGCAGCGCGCCCGGCAGAGCCAGGCCACGCCGCAAGCGCGGGTGTCGCCGGCCGAGCGCGAGCGGCGCCTGCAGCGCCTGCTGGCCGACCTGCAGGCCGCCGAGGCGCGTGGCGACTGGGTGACCCCGCCCGGCGCCAGCGCCTACGACACCTTGCTCGCGGCACAGACGCTGGCACCGCGCGATGCGCGGGTGCGCGCGGCCGAGCAGCGGGTGCTGGCCGCGCTGCGACGCTGTTTCGACGATGCCATGCGCGGCAACCGGGTGCTGGCGGCAAGCGCCTGCTACGACGCCTGGCGCGCCTTGGCCCCGGGCGGCAACGGCCTGGCCACTGCCCGCCGGCGTCTGGCGCAGCGCTGGCTGGCGGTCGGCGACGAGCGCCTGGGTGGCGGCGACGCCACCTTTGCGCGGCAAGCGCTGCAGCGCGCCCGCGCGATCGATCCGTCCACCCCGGAACTGGCCGCCTTCGAGCGCCGTTTGCGCAGCCTCAGTCCTGGGCGCTAGCGGGCGCAGTGAAGTCTGTGGGCTTCCGCTAGGCTGATGGTGCTGCGCGTCGGGACTGAAGTCCCTCCCACAGGGGCGCGGAGAGGTTCCGGCGATCGGGGTGTGTTTGTGGCTGCGTGCGGGCTGGTCTGCATCGCCTGGGCAGTGTCGGTGCGCGACAACGCTGCCCAGGTGATGCGAGGCATATTGGGGCGCCTGTGCATCGTGATGGCGACTGCACACGCGTAGGAGCGGCTTCAGCCGCGACGGGGATTACCGGTGACGCCCGTCGCGGCTGAAGCCGCTCCTACGAGGTGACGGTGCGTTTCGCCAAGGCGCGGCGGGAGAGACGTGTTCCAGTCCCGAGGGGCTGGCAGATGCGTCGGGGCTGAAGCCTCTCCCGCATGTGCAGACCAGACCTGCTTACGTCGTGTACGACGCGCGCGTGCCCTTGCGCAGGGCGCGCCGGGTCATCGGCGATGTCTGCAGCACGAGTGTGGGAGGGACTTCAGTCCCGACGCGATCGACCACGGCGCGCCGCCGCCGCTCAGGCCAGGAACGCCTCCCGCACCGTGGCGCGCGCAGCGTCCAGCGAGAAGTGGGTTGCGATGTTGCGCAGGCCGTTATCGGCCAGCCGCTGCCACAGCGCCGGATCGGCGTAGAGCTGCGCGATGGCGTCGGCAAACGCCGCCGCCTCGTCGGCGATCAGCACGTCCTCGCCATCGCGCAGGTGCATGCCTTCCACCGCGCAGGCGGTGGCCACCACCGGCTGGCCATGGGCCATGCTCAGGTTGACCTTGCCCTTGACCCCCGCGCCGAAGCGCAGCGGCGCCACCGCGATGCGCATGCCGTCCATGTAGGCGGCGATGTCGGGGACGTGGCCGAGCAGTTCGACGCCGGCGGTGGCCTCGCCGAGGCGGCGGATGTCCTCCGGCATGTCCGCACCGATGCAGTGGAAGCGCACCTCCGGCAAGCGCAGGCGCACCGCCGGGAACACCTCCTGCAGGAACCAGCGCACCGCATCCACGTTGGGCGCATGGCGGAAGCCGCCGACGAACACCAGGTCGCGGCGCTGCGCCCACGGCAGGCCGGGACCGGCGACCTCGTGCAGGTTCGAGATCAGCACCGTGCGCACCTGCGGCGCCTCGCGCTGCAACTGTTCGCGTTCGACCGCGCTGACCAGCACGGTCACGTCGACCTGCGCCATGACCTCCAGTTCGCGCGCGCGGGTCCGCTCGGCCTCGCGCAGCAGGCGCGCGTCGCCGGCGAGTTCGGCGCCGCGGCGTTCGCGCAGGTAGTGCAGGTCCACGGTATCGAACAGCCGCCGCGCCTGCGGCGCGAACCGGCGCAGCAGCGGCAGGCAGGCGTGGGCGACGTGGTGGCGCACCAGCAGCACGCTGTGGAAGCGCGCGCCGTGCTGCTGCAGGAACCCGGTGAGGTTCTTCAGGTACGGCGCGTGCCACACCTCCACGCCGAGCCGCTGCAAGGCCTCGCTGTGGCGGCTGGCGTAGCTGCGCTCGCTGGGCACGAACACCACGTGGGCGCCTTCCTGCAGCAGCAGGCGGATCAGGTTGAGCTGGCGCAGCGAGGCGGAGTCGCGGTCCGGCTGCGGCAGCGCTTCGTCCAGGATCAGCACCTGGCGCTGCTGGCGGTGCAGCCGCGCTGGCGTCGGCACCGTGCCCGGCGCCAGGTGCCGCGGCAACACCTCGGCCCACTTGGCGGCGAAGATCGCGCGGTTGCGCACCTGGTAGGCCTTGATCCCGCTGCCGGTGTCGGTGCCGTTGCTGGTGCCCTCGTCGTGGACCACGCGGCTGGCCGGTTGCACCAGCGTGCGCAAGCCGGCGGCGCGCACCGCGAAGGCGAGATCGGTGTCCTCGTAGTAGGCCGGCATGTAGCGCGTATCGAAGCCGCCCAGTGCCAGGAAGCGCGCGCGCTCGATCGCCAGTGCCGCGCCGCTGCCGTAGTCGACGTCGCGCAGGTAGGCGTAGCGCGGATCCTCGGGTGACTCGAAGCGGCCGTAGCTCCACGCGCTGCCGTCGGCGAAGACCACGCCGCCGGCGTCCTGCAGGCGGCCGTCGGGATACAGCAGTTGCGCGCTGACCAAGCCGGCCTCCGGCAGTTGCGCGAAGGTGTCCAGCAGCGCATCCAGCCAACCCGGTTGCGGCACCGTGTCGTTGTTGAGGAACACCAGGTAGCGGCCCTGCGCACGTGCAGCGCCGTCGTTGCAGGTGGCGATGAAGCCGCCGTTGCGCTCGCGCACGTGGTAGTGCAGGCCGACGATCTGCGGCAGCCACTGCGCGGTGGCATCGCTGCTGCCGTCATCGATGACCAGGATCTCGCAAGGGGCGGCCGGCGGATGCGCGGCCAGCGCGCGCAGGCAGGCGAGGGTATGGTCGACGTGGTTGTAGACCGGGATCACGATGCTGACCAACGGCGCCGGACTGTTCGGCACCGCGAACGGCGCGAACGGCGTCGGCGCCACCGCGAACAGGGCGCGCTGCGGCGGCGGCAGCGGTTGCGCATGCACGCGCAGCCGCTGCCAGGTGCTGCGCCAGCCGCGCGTGCGCAGGCTGGTCAGGCCGCGCCGGACCAGGCCGGCCAGGCGGTTCAGGGCGTAGCGCGCATTCGCCCACGACATCGACATCCGGCACCACTCCAACTTAACGAAGAGGCCGCCGCGCCGCGCTGCCCGCTGGGCTGCGCTAGACTCGGCGGAATTTACATTCTCGCATTCCCGTGCCCCGACGCTACGACGATCACGACACCGACGATCAGGACGACGCCCTGGACAGCCCCGCCGCGGTATGGCGCCGGCGCCTGCTCACCTGGGGCCTGGCGGCCGCCGCACTCGGCCTGGGCTTCCTGATTCCGTACACGGTCTATCTGAACAAACAGGTCACCCAGCGTTTCGGCGAACTGCGCTGGCAGATCCCCACCCGTGTCTACGCGCGCCCGCTGGTGCTGGCGCCGGACACGGCGATGGACCCGCAGACGCTGAAGACCGAACTGGATGCAGCCAGCTATCGCGCCGACGCCGGTGCCGAGCGCCCCGGCAGCTATCAGCAGGACGGCAGCCGCTTCACCATCGCCAGCCGCGGCTACGTCGACGTCGACGGGCGGGTCGCGCCGCGGCGCATCGAGGTCGGCCTGGCCGGCGGCCGCGTGGTGGCGCTGCGCGATGCGCAGACGCGCAAGTCGCTCAAGGCCGCGCGGCTGGATCCGGCGCGCATCGCCACGCTGTACGGGCAGAAGCAGGAAGAGCGGCGCCTGGTGCGCGTGGACGAGGTGCCGGAACTGCTGGTCACCGGCTTGCAGGCGGTCGAGGACCGCGACTTCAATTCGCACCACGGCATCGACCTGAGCGGCATGGTCCGCGCGGCCTGGGTGATGGTGCGCTCCGGCGGCAAGAGTCGGCAGGGCGCCAGTACCCTGACCCAGCAGCTGGCGCGTAGCGGCCTGCTCGGCATCGGCAAGGAACAGACGGTCACCCGCAAGTTCAACGAGATCCTGTACGCGCTGATCATGGAGGCGCGCTACGACAAGCGCACCATCCTGGAGGCGTATCTGAACCAGGTGTACCTGGGCCAGCGCGGCAGCCAGGCGGTGCATGGTGTCGCGTCCGGTGCGGAGTTCTGGTTCGGCCGCGAACTCGATGCGCTGGCCCCGGAGCAGGTGGCGCTGCTGATCGGCCTGGTCAAGGGGCCGTCCTACTACGACCCGCGGCGCTACCCCGAGCGCGCACTGGACCGGCGCAACTTCGTGCTGGGCAAGCTGCGCGAGAGCGAGCTGATCGACGAACCCACCTACCGCAAGGCGCTGGCCGCGCCGCTGGGCGTGCCGGCCGAACCCGGCCTGGTCGCCGCCAACCGCTTCCCCGCCTATGTCGACCTGGTGCGGCGCCAACTGGCGCGCGATTACCCCGAAAGCGCGCTGCAGGGCGCCGGCCTGAGCGTGCTCACCGGCATGTCGCCGTCGGCGCAGGCCTATGCCGAGGGCGCGGTCACGCGCACCATCACCGCGCTGGAAACCAACAAGAAGCGCCCGCCCCTGCAGGCGGGGCTGGTGCTCACCGACACCCACAACGGCGAGGTGCTGGCGGTGGTCGGCAGCCGCGACGTGGCCCAGCCCGGCTTCAACCGCGCGATCGAGGCGCAGCGCCAGGTCGGTTCGCTGCTCAAGCCGTTCGTGTACCTGCTGGCGCTGGCGCAGCCGGACCGTTTTTCGCTGGCCAGCTGGGTCGACGACACGCCGGTCACCGTGCAACTGGGCCGCGGCCGCACCTGGAGCCCGGGCAATTCCGATGGCCGCAGTCACGGCACCGTGCGCGTGGTCGATGCGCTGGCGCATTCCTACAACCAGGCCACGGTGCGGGTCGGCATGCAGGTCGGGCCGGAGCGCGTGGCGCAACTGGTGAAGGTGCTGGCCGGCATCGAGGCCGAGGTCAATCCCTCGCTGATCCTCGGCGCTACCGACCAGAGCCCGTACGCGATGGCGCAGCTGTACCAGTTCCTGGCCTCCGGCGGCGAGATCCAGCCGTTGCATGCGGTGCGCGGCGTGCTCGATCCGCAGGGCAAGCTGCTCAAGCGTTACGACAAGACCCCGGCGCCGGCGCAGGAGGGCGACTCCATCGCCGCCAACCTGGTCGGCATGGCGCTGCAGCAGGTGGTCAGCAACGGCACCGCGCGGCAACTGCTCAGCGACGGCCTGGGCAAGCTGTCGCCAGCCGGCAAGACCGGCACCAGCAACGACGGCGTGGACAGCTGGTACGCCGGCTACACCGGCGATCACCTGGCGGTGATCTGGATCGGCAACGACCAGAACAAGCAGACCGGCCTGTACGGCGCCACCGGTGCGATGCGGGTGTGGTCGGGCATCTTCTCGCGGCTGCCGAGCGCGCCGCTGCAGGTGCAGGGCAAGGGCATCGACTGGCAGTGGATGGACCCGGTGGGGTACAACAGCACCGACGCGACATGCCCCGGCGCGCGCCAGTTCCCGTTCGTGGTCGGCTTCGTGCCGGCGTACGCCGCGTGCACGCCGCCGCAGGCGCTGCCGGAAGAAGCCGCGCCCGCCGAGGGCGAGCACCAGGGCGGCGGCTGGCGCAGCTGGTTCGGCCTGGACAAGAAGAAAGACCCGCCTGCCGACGCGGCCGCACCGCCGCCGGCGCATTGATTCCCGGATCCGGATACCGCTCATGACCCCACGTCTTCCCGCCATCGCCGCCCTCAGCCTGCTGCTCGCCTCCTGCGTCAGCGCGCCGCCGCCGCCGCCCCCGGCCGCGCCGGTGGACACCACCACGCCGGCGCAGCGCCTCGCCGCCATCGACGCCAGCGGCGGTGCCGACGACACCGAACTGAGCGTGCAGCCGCTGCGCGATCCGGAAGTGGAGGACCTGCGCGAGAGCGCCAAGCGCAAGCGCACCGCCGGCGACCTGGCCGGCGCCGCCGCGGCCCTGGACCAGGCGCTGAAGCTGGTGCCGGACGACCCGGCGCTGTTGCAGGACCGCGCCGAAGTGGCGCTGCTGCAGAAGGACGATGCGCAGGCCGAAGCCTTCGCCAAGCGCGCCATCGACCTGGGCTCGCAGACCGGCCCGCTGTGCCGTCGCCATTGGGCGACCATCGAACAGGCACGCCTGGCCCGCGGGCAGAAGGAAAACGCCGCCTCGGCGCACGCCCAGATCGCGGGGTGCACGGTGCCGGGGATCAAGAGGTACTGAGGGCGGGGATTGGGGAGTTGGGATTGGGAATGGGTAAAAGCTGCGTTTCTGGCGGCTCGTCACCCTGGCGGCGTTCGGTCTTCCCGCTCTGCCGGCGGCAATAACAGTGAGCTGGTAGCGCTGCTGCTCCAACCATTCCCTATTCCCGACTCCCCATTCCCATGTCGTTAGCTCACGCAAGCACCGAAGCGCTCAGCGAAGGCGGTGCGCTTGCGCGCCAGCTCGATGCGTTCGTGCCGCGGCCGGCGCAATTGCGGTTGACCGCGGCGATCGCCGAGGCGTTCGAGCAGCGCGACGTGCTGCTGGCCGAGGCCGGCACCGGCACCGGCAAGACCTATGCGTATCTGGTGCCGGCGCTGCTGTCGGGGTTGAAGACCATCGTCTCCACCGGCACCCGCGCGCTGCAGGACCAGCTCTACCACCGCGATCTGCCGCGCGTGCGGGCGGCGCTGGGCGTGGGCCTGAGCAGTGCGCTGCTGAAGGGCCGTGCCAACTACCTGTGCAAGTACCGCCTGCAGCAGGCCCGCGGCGAGCCGCGGTTCACCGCGCGCGAGCAGGTCGCGCAGTTCCAGCGCATCGTCGCCTGGAGCGGGCGCACCCGTTTCGGCGATATCGCCGAGCTGGACGCGCTGGCCGACGATTCGCCGCTGCTGCCGCTGGTCACCTCCACCGTGGACAACTGCCTGGGCACCGAGTGTCCGTTCTGGGGCGAGTGCTTCGTGGTGCAGGCGCGGCAGCGCGCGCAGGCGGCCGACCTGGTGGTGGTCAACCATCACCTGCTGCTGGCCGACCTGGCGCTGAAGCAGGAAGGCTTCGGCGAGATACTGCCCGGCGCGCAGGCCTTCGTGATCGACGAGGCGCACCAGTTGCCGGAACTGGCGGCGAACTTTTTCGGCGAAGGCTTCGGCATGCGCCCGCTGCAGGAGCTGGTGCGCGATTGCCTGGCCGAGAGCCGGAATGTCGCCGGTGCGCTGGCCAGCCTGCAGGCGCCGGCGCAGGCGCTGGAACAGACCCTGCGCGAATTGCGTGCGGCGATGGAAGGGCTGCCGGCGCGCGGTACGCAGTGGCGGCTGCTGGCCAAGCCGCAGGTGCGCGACGGCTTCGACGCGCTGCTGGCCGATCTGGTGCGGCTGCAGGAACCGCTGGCGGTGCTGCGCGAGGCCTCTCCCGGCTTCGACGCCTGCGCGGCGCGCGCGCGCGAACTGCGCACGCGGCTGGGCCGCTGGCTCGGCGAGGATGCGCCGATTCCGGATTTCGAGGCCGAGCCGGAACCGGACGCGCCGTCCAACGACGTGCTGTGGTACGAGTTGACGCCGCGCGGCTTCCGCTGCCAGCGCACGCCGCTGGACGTGTCCGGGCCGCTGCGCGCGCATCGCGAGGCGTCGCACGCGGCCTGGGTGTTCACCTCGGCGACGCTGGCGGTGAAGGGCGAGTTCGAGCACATCGCCACGCGCCTGGGCCTGAGCGACCCGATGACCTTGCTGCAGCCCAGCCCGTTCGATTGGGCGCGGCAGGCGCTGTGCTACCTGCCGGCGCTGCCCGATCCGGCGGCGCGCGGCTTCGGCACGGCGTTGATCGCCGCGCTGCAGCCGGTGCTGGAGGCCTCGCAAGGGCGCGCCTTCCTGCTGTTCGCCTCGCACCGCGCGCTGCGCGAGGCGGCCGAAGCACTGCGCGACGGACCCTGGCCGCTGTTCGTGCAGGGCGAGGCGCCACGCGCGACCCTGTTGCAGCGCTTCCGCGCCTCCGGCAACGGCGTGCTGCTCGGCTCGGCCAGCTTCCGCGAGGGCGTGGACGTGGTCGGCGATGCGTTGAGCGTGGTGGTGATCGACAAACTGCCGTTCGCCGCGCCCGACGATCCGGTGTTCGAAGCGCGCCTGGAGGCGATCCGCCGCGACGGCGGCAACCCGTTCCGCGACGAGCAGTTGCCGCAGGCGGTGATTGCGCTCAAGCAGGGCGTGGGCCGCCTGATCCGCAGCGAGCGCGACCGCGGCGTGCTGGTGCTGTGCGACCCGCGCCTGCTGTCCAAGTCCTATGGCCGCACCTTCCTGGAATCGCTGCCGCCGTTCGCCCGCACCCGCGACGTGGAGGACGTCCGCCAGTTCTTCGCCGCCGAGGCCCCGCCGCTGGGCGATAATCCCGAGGCCGGCCTGTCGCCATCCGACTAGCCGCCGCGCCGCTCCTGCTTTTGCGAATCCCCACTCCCGAATCCCCACTCCCGGCTTCTCAATGAATCTCCTCGCCTTCGAAACCTCCACCGAAGCCTGCTCCGTCGCCGTGCTGGTCGGCGACCGCGTGCTGGAGCGCTTCGAACTGGCGCCGCGGCGGCATGCCGAACTGGCGCTGCCCTGGGCCGAGCAGTTGCTGAGCGAGGCCGGCATCGGCCGCCGCCAGCTCGATGCGGTGGCCTTCAGCCGCGGCCCCGGCGCGTTCACCGGGGTGCGCCTGGCGATCGCGGTCGCGCAGGGCATCGCCCTGGCCCTGGACCTGCCGGTGCTGCCGGTGTCCACGCTGCAGGTGCTGGCGCTGCGCGCGCCGGCCGATGCGCCGCGGGTGCTGGCGGCGATCGATGCGCGCATGGGCGAGGTATACACCGCGGCCTACGCGCGGCAGGCCGATGGCGGCCTGCAGGCGCTGACCGCCGAGCAGGTGCTGAGTCCGGAGGCCTTCGCGCTGCCGGAACCTGAAGCGGCCTGGGCCGCGGTCGGCACCGGACTGGCCGCGGTCGATGGCACCTTGCAGCGCCGCTTCGGCGCGCACTGGCGCAGCGCCGACGCGCAGGCGCTGCCGCATGCCGCCGACGTGCTGACCCTGGCCGCGGCCGCGTACGCGCGCGGCGAGGCGATCGCGCCGGAACGCGCCGAACCGGCGTACCTGCGCGACAACGTCGCCCTGACCCTGGCCGAGCAACAGGCGCAGCGGGCCGCACGATGAGCGTCGCGGTGACGCCCGGCGACCGCTTCCGCGGGTGCCTGCTGGGGCTGGCGGTGGGCGACGCGCTGGGGACCGCCCTGGAATTCAAGGCGCCCGGCAGCTTTACGCCGATCGACGACATGGTCGGCGGCGGCCCGTTCGAGCTGCAGCCGGGGCAGTGGACCGACGACACCTCGATGGCGCTGTGCCTGGCGCACAGCCTGCTGTACCGGCAGGGCTTCGACGCCGCCGACCAGATGAACCGCTACTGCAACTGGTACCGGCACGGCTACATGAGCAGCACCGGCACGTGCTTCGACATCGGCAATACGGTGCGCGCCGCGCTGGAGCGTTATCTGCAGGGCGGGCCGGCATTCAGCGGCAGCGACGACCCCCGCGCGGCCGGCAACGGCGCACTGATGCGGCTGGCGCCGGTGGCGATGTTCTACGCGCAGCGGCCCGACGCACTGGCCGCGCGTGCCGCCGACAGTTCGCGCACCACGCACGCTGCGGCCGAGGTGCTGGACGCCAGCCGGCTGTTCGCCTTCCAGTTGCGTGCCGCGTTGCTGGGCGAGGGCCGTGCGCAGGTGCTGCAGCCGACGGGCGCGCCGCCGATGCAGACCCCGGCCTTGCGTGCGCTGGCCGTCCGCGACCATGCGGCGGTGCCGGCGGCGCAGATCCGCGGCACCGGCTACGTGGTCGATGCGCTGTCGGCGGCGCTGTGGTGTTTCGCGACCACCGAGTGCTTCGCCGACGCGGTGCTGCGCGCGGCCAACCTGGGCGACGACGCCGACACCACCGCGGCGATCTGCGGCCAGCTGGCCGGCGCCTTCTATGGCATCGACGGCATTCCCGCGGCCTGGCGCGCGCGCGTGCAGGATGCAGCGGAGATCGTGGCGCTGGCCGACCGGCTGCAGGCCGCCAGTGTTGGCGGCTGAAGGCTGACGCGGACGCCGGCCATGCCTGGCCGGCGTCGTTGGGTTTGCTGCGCAGCGGGTCAGTAGTCGTAGCTGACGCTCAGGCGCAGCGAACGCGGCGACTGGCGCAGCAGGGCCGCGCCGTATACCGGGTCCGGGTTGCCCGGGTCCGACTCCGAGTAGGGGTACTTCCACAGCGTGGCCTGGCCGTTGAAGACGTTGAACACGTCCAGGCTGAAAGCCAGTTTGCGGTCGGCATAGGCCGGTCGCCACGACACCCCGAGATCCAACTGCTGCAGCCACGGCAGGCGGCCCTGGCTGCCCGGGGGCGCCGGCTGGCCCTGGTAGAAGTGATAGTCCGTGCCATAGCCGGAGGGGTCCGTGTGGTCGGGGCCGTAGGAGCCAAGCGCGCTGAACGGCGAGCCGGAGATCAGCTTGAAGTTGGCCGACACCAGCCACGCGGGATTGATCTGGTAGTAGCCGTAGAACTTGAATTGATGGGTGTGGTCGTTGCTCTGCGGGCCGTTGGTGTGCTCCATCAGCTGCGCATAGTCCCAGGCCTGGGTGGTGGACACCGCAGTCTGGCCGATGCCCGACAGCAACTGGCCCTCGGTGGTGCCGTAGCTGCGCGACCAGGTGTAGTCGAGGCGGCCGTACCAGCGTTGGTCGAAGGGATGCTCCAGCGACAGGTTGAGCCCGTAGTAGTTGCGCTTGAACGCCGGGAAGCCGAACTGCGCGTTGCTCAGCGGCACCTTGACGTAGTTGCCCGAGGTGTCGACCAGGGTGAAGGTGTTGGCCCGGCCCGGATTGATCAGCCAGCAGCTGACCGGATTGCTGGCCAGGGTCACCGTGTGCCCTTGCGCCGCGGCGGCGGCGAACACGGTATCGCTGTCGCAATAGTCGTCCACGCCGCTGCGCAGGACGCGGTAGGTGCCCTTGGCGCCGTAGACCCAGCTGTCGCCCCAGGCCTTGGTGAAGCCGAGGATGAACTCGTCCTGGAACGAGGGCTTGATGCCTTGCGTGGCGACGGTCTTGGGATCGGGCAGGATGCCGTAGTTGTTGTTGGCCGAGACCGCGCCGGAGATCTGGGTCAGGCCGGTGGGATAGCCGTTGGCGTCGATGCCGCCGTAGGTGTAGTAGGTCGACGTCGCCAGGGTGGCGCCGGCGGCGTTGAACGCCGGGTTCAGCGGCAGCGCCAGGTAGTAGCGGCCGGCGTTGCCGTAGACCTTGAAGCGCGCATCGCCGTCGACGTCCCAGCTGAAGCCCAGTCGCGGCGCCCATTGCCCGCTGGTCTGCTTGATGTACGGCGCGCCGTCGCGGTTGTAGTTGGTGAACTGGTCCAGGCGCAGGCCGAGGTTGAGCAGCAGCCGGTCCGTCACCTGCCAGTTGTCCTCCACGTACTGCGCGCGCTGCGCCGAGCGCACCGAGGCCAGCGCGCTGTAGATGTACTTGCGCACGTAGTAGCCGTCCTGGCCGTTGGGGAAACCGCCGGTGGCCGGCACGCCGAGCCCGGTGTTGATCGGCACGTTGGGGCTGGCCTGGCCGTAGATCCAGTAGTAGCCATCGCCCGAGGCCACCGAGCCGCGGTTGAGCGCGCGTGCGTTCTGGTTGTCGATGCCGATGGTGATGCTGTGCGCGCCGAGGGCGTAGTTCAGATCCAGGCGCAGGTTGTCGGTGCGGTTGCCGCGCGCGGGGTCGACCAGCAGCGAGGTGGTCTGCGCATTGGTGATCGGGGTACCGCCGGTGTAGGCCGGGTTCTGGAAGCTCGGGCTGGAAATGTAGGTCAGCGCGCCGTTGTAGCTGGGATTGCCGCTGTAGTCGTCGGTGCGCTGCTGGCCGTACAGCGCGCTGAAGGTCAGGCGATCGGTGAGGTAGCCGGTGTACTTGGCGCTCCACAGGTCGCCGCCGGTCTTGGTGGTGTCGGCGGCGCCGCGCAGGGCGCCGATGTCGCGCCCGCTGTACTGGGAGTACGTGCCGCGGGTGACGTAGCGGCTCGAGGCGCCGGTGATCTCCAACAGTTGGCTGTCGCTGATGTTCCAGTCGAGCTTGGCGTACCAGCTCGGCCGGCGGTACTGGTAGTCGTAGTAGTACGGCCCCGGCGTGGTCTCGCGCGCGCCGTAGAAGCGGTCGCCGTCCTGCCGTTGCAGTTCGTAGGCGCCGAAGAAGAACAGCCGGTCCTGGATCAGCGGGCCGCCGGCGTAGATGCTCTGGGTGCTGAGGGTGGAGCCGTTCTTGCTGTCAGGCCGGTACAGCGCGCCGTTGCCGGGTGCATACACGTCCTTCGGTGCGGAGCGCAGGCCGTCCGGTTCCCAGCTCGCCTGGCCGCCGAAATGCCATGCGTTGCTGCCGCGCTTGCCCACGGCATTGATCACGCCGCCGTCGGACCGGCCGTACTTGGCGCTGTAGCCGCCGGTGTAGACCTCCAACTGGTCGATGCTGCCGTAGGGCAGGGTCAGCCCGCCCAGGCCGCGCAGCGGGTCGGTGGTATTGAAGCCGTTGATGTAATAGGCGTTCTCCGCGGCCGAAGAGCCGCCGAAGCTGAGCAGCTGCGCGCCGGTCGGGCCGATGTAGGTGCCGCTGCCGCTGTTGCCGGCCACGCCCGGCGCCAGTTGCGCGATGGCCTCCGCCGAGCGGCCCAGCGGCAGGCGCTGCAGCTGTTCGGCATTGATCACCGTGCGCGAGTCCACGCTGCTCACGTCGATCGCGGCGGCGGCGCGGTCGGCGCTGACCTGGACGCCGGCCAGGCTGGTGGTGACCGGGGCGAAGGAGACCTCGGTGACGCCGCCGACGGTGAGGCCGACGCCGTCGCGGCTGCCCAGCACGCTGCCGTCGGCGCCCTTGGCGATGATGGTGTAAGTGCCCAACGGCAACTGGCCGATGCTGTAGCGGCCGCGCGCGTCGACGGTGACCTCGCGGCTGAGGCCGCTGTCGCTGCGGACCAGGATGCGCTGGGTCTCGGCCGGCGCCTGGCCGGCGACGGCGCCGGTGGTGGACTGGGCCTGGGCCGGCGGGAGGGCGAGGGCGGCACTCAGTGCCAGGGCGAGCAGGGCGAGCAGGGCGGGCCTGCGGAGGGAGCGGTGGTTGTGCATGCGGGGGCGGCTCGGGTGGTGGTGGGGCGGGGACACGCCGCGCCGACTCGAATCCGCCCGTCCTGGATGATGCGATGTGCGCGGTAACGTTCCCCCGCTCCATTAACCTTAATGGGACGCCATCACAGAAATGCCGCGTCGTTATGTCGGCGGCACCAATGGTTATGTCCCTTGCCGCCAGGTGCTCCATGGCGGCCGGACCCTCACCCCAACCCCTCTCCCGAGGGGAGAGGGGCTAGCGCCTTTCCTTCTCCCCTCGGGAGAAGGTGCCCCGAAGGGGCGGATGAGGGTCGGGCGCAGCCTCTACCTGTTTGCTATCACCAGGCGCTGCGTGGCACCGCACCCTCACCCCAACTCCTCTCCCGGTGGGAGAGGGGCTGATCTGCTCTACGCTCAGCGGTCGTCCACCAGACTGCCGCCGGGCAGGAACACCCAGGTGCGGGTGACCTGCAGGATGTCGATGTTGTCGTCGGTGCGCGGCAGCGGCGGGAACGGCTGCGCCAGTTGCACGATCCGCAACGCGGCGGCATCGAGCATCGGCACGCCGCTGGAGCGCAGGATGCGGCTGCTCTCCAGGCTGCCGTCGCGGCGCACGCCGACGCTGATCACCACCTGGCCGCCGAGCCGGCGCCGCCGCGCTTCATCGGGGTAGTTGAGATTGCCGACGCGCTCGGCGCGGTCGACCCAGGCGCGCAGGTAGTTGGCGTAGGCGTATTCGCGGGTGCTGGCGGAGACGAACTTGCGGTTGGGGCGCTTGGCATATTGCTCCGAGCGCAGGTGCACCTCGGCGGCCAGCCGCGCCATCTCCGCATCGCGCTGTTCGCGCTGGGCGTCCACCGGCCGCTGTGGGTCGTCGGTGCGCGGCTGGGTCTGTGCCACCGGCAGCGGCTGCTCGCCGCGCGCGCTGCTGACCACGCGCGGGGTCGGCTCCGGCGCGGCGGCCGCGGTCTGTGCGCGCAGCGCCTGCGGGGCCAGGCCGTCCTGGCGCTGCGGCACCACGCCCGGCTGGCTGTCGCGCGGGCGCTGGGGGGTGTCGTGGTTGCCGCCGCCCTGCTGGTTGGCTTGGGCCAGGAAGTCGGCCTGCTTCGGCGTCAGCGGGGTGCTGGTCTGGCTGAAGATCACGTCCAGGGTCGGCACCAGCGGCGCATCGTCGTTGATCGCGAAACCCACGCCCAGGATCAGCAGGCCGTGCACGATCAGCGACAGCACCAGGGTGGCGCTGAGCCGTTCGCGCTCGCCGATGCGCGGCGCGGGCGTCGCGGCCGCCGCGCTCATCGCGCCGGGTAGGCCTCGATGGCGTCGAACAGCAGCCCGGCGATGTTCAGCCCGAACTGCGCGTCCAGCTCGCGCACGCAGGTGGGGCTGGTGACGTTGACCTCGGTGAGGTAGTCGCCGATCACGTCCAGGCCGACGAAGCGCATGCCGCGCCGCTTGATCTCCGGGCCGACCTGGGCAGCGATCCAGCGGTCGCGCTCGCTCAGCGGGCGGCCTTCGCCGCGGCCGCCGGCGGCCAGGTTGCCGCGGAACTCGTCGCCCTGCGGGATCCGCGCCAGGCAGTAGTCCACCGCCACGCCGTCCACCAGCAGGATGCGCTTGTCGCCGGCGCTGATGTCCGGGATGAAGCGCTGCGCCAGGGCCAGCTTGCGGCCGCCGTCGGTCAGCGTCTCCAGGATCACGTTGAGGTTGGGGTCGCCGGTGCCGCTGCGGAAGATCGAGCGCCCGCCCATGCCGTCCAGCGGCTTCAGCACCGCCTGGCCGTGCTCGAGCACGAAGGCCTTCAGCGTGGCGGCGTCGCGGCTCACCAGGGTCGGCGGGCAGCATTGCGGGAACAGCAGGGCGGCCAGCTTCTCGTTGAAGTCGCGCAGGCCCTGCGGGTCGTTGACCACCTGCGCGCCGGCGCGCTGGGCCACGCTCAGCACGTGGGTGTCGTACAGGAACTCCGCATCGAACGGCGGGTCCTTGCGCATCAGCACGACCTGGCCGGGGCCGAACGCCAGTTCGGCGAAGGCGTCCAGCTCGAACCAGCCGGCCTTGTCGTCGCGCACCCGCAGCGGCGCGGCCTGGGCCAGCGCACGGCCGTCGCGCAGGGTCAACCCGCCGGGGCGCACGTAGTGCAGGCGGTGCCCGCGGCGCTGCGCTTCCAGCAGCATCGCGAAGGTCGTGTCTTTGGCGATCTTGATGCTGGCGATGGGATCCATCACCACGATGACATCGAACGGCATGGGGGCACCTGAGAGACTGAGCGGAAGATGGTAGCGGGTCGGCGGGGGCGCCGCGCACCGGGTGCTGGCCGCGGCCGCGCGGTGTCGCACGTGATCCGCCAAACTGTGACATAGTTTGTGCTGTTACGTGGTTCAACGCAGACCGGCAGCGGCGGCCTTGACAGTCGCAGCGGGTCTTGGGATACATGGCGTTTCGCAGCGAAGCCGGATCCGATGAAGCGTCGCGCGCTTGGGGGCAAGTGATGAGTGAAAACACGACTGCGGGTGGGGAACTCGCAGGCTTGCGGGTGATGGTGATCGACGATTCGAAAACAATCCGTCGTACCGCCGAAACGTTGCTGAAGCGCGAAGGGTGCGAAGTGGTGACGGCCACCGACGGCTTCGAGGCCCTGGCCAAGATCGCCGACCAGCAGCCGCAGATCATCTTCGTGGACATCATGATGCCGCGGCTGGACGGCTATCAGACCTGCGCGCTGATCAAAGGCAACCAGCTGTTCAAGGCCACGCCGGTGATCATGCTGTCCTCCAAGGACGGCCTGTTCGACAAGGCGCGCGGGCGCATCGTCGGGTCCGAGCAGTACCTCACCAAACCCTTTACACGCGAAGAGCTGCTGGGCGCGATCCGTACATACGTCAACGCCTGACCAGGGGGAAAGGCAGCATGGCCCGTATCTTGTTGATCGAGGACTCACCGACCGACCGGGCGGTGTTCACGCAATGGCTGGAAAAAGCCGGGCACCAGGTCCTGTCCACCGACAATGCGGAGGACGGGATCAAGCTGGTGCGCGAGCAGGCGCCGAGCCTGGTGCTGATGGACGTGGTGCTGCCGGGCATGAGCGGCTTCCAGGCCACCCGCGCGCTGTCGCGCGACGAGGCCACCCGGCACATCCCGGTGCTGATCATCAGCACCAAGAGCATGGAGACCGACAAGGTCTGGGGCATGCGCCAGGGCGCCACCGACTACATCGTCAAGCCGCCGCGGGAAGACGAACTGATCGCCCGCATCAACCAGCTGGTGGGCTGACATGCGCTCGCCCTTCGACATCCTCGAGGCCTACGAGCGGCGCAGCCTGGCGCACGCCGTGCAGATGCCCGAACGCGCCTTCGACGACGACGTCTGGCGCGGGGTCGGCTACCGCGTCGGCAAGCGCCACCTGGTCTCGGACTTCCGCGAAGTGGTGGAAATCGTGCGCATGCCGCCGGTCACCCCGGTGCCGGGCGCGCAGCCGTGGCTGCTGGGCGTGGGCAACCTGCGCGGCAACCTGTTCCCGGTGGTCGACCTGAAGCAGTTCCTGGAAGGCGAGCGCACCGCGCTGCAGGAAGGCCAGCGCGTGCTGATCATGCGCCAGAGCGGCGGCGACGTGGCCCTGACCATCGACGAGCTGTTCGGCCAGCGCAGTTTCACCGAGGCGCAGGCGGTGGAGCCGGGCGATCTGGCCCAGGGCCGCTACGCGCACTTCATCGACCGCGCCTTCCGCGGCGACGCCCAGGACTGGGGCGTGTTCTCGCTGTCGCTGCTGTCGCGCACTCCCGAATTCCGGCAAGCCGCCGCCTGAGCGCGCGCGCTGCCTCCGCATCGAAGACCGAGGTCGCATCATGAGTACTGCTCCGGACGCCCGCAAGGCCAGCAAGCTCGGCAGCGTGGGCACGAGTTTCTGGCTGGGCCTGCTGGCGCTGTCGCTGGTCGTGTTCGGCGCCAACACCGGCGTGGCCACCTGGCAGGGCAACCGCCTGGCCGGCGCCAGCACCGGCGCGGCCGACCTGCAGGTGCTGTCGCAACAGCTGGCCAACCAGGCCCGCGACGCGGTGTCCGGCAACGCCGAGACCTTCAAGCAGTTCAAGCAGACCAAGGCGAAGGTGGAGAGCACCGTCGCCGGGCTCAATGCGCGCTATGCCAGCGAGACCGGCGTGGCCGGGCCGTTGCAGACCCTCAACGGCACCTGGGCGCCGCTGGCCAAGAACGCGCAGCAGGTGGTGGACAGCGAACCGGCGGTGCTGGCGCTGGCCGGCAACGCCGACCGCTTCGTCGGCGGCGTGCCGCAGCTGCAGGCGCAGTTGAACGAGGTGGTGCGCGCGATGACCGTCGGCGGCGCCCCCGCCGCGCAGATCTACAACACCCTGCAGCAGGTGGTGGTGGCCGGCACCATGGCCCGCCGCGTCACCGAAATGCGCGCCGGCGGCCGCGGCGCCGCCAGCGCCGGCGATGCGCTGGCGCGCGACTCGGTGGTGTTCGGGCAGATGCTCGAGGGCCTGCGCAACGGCAACGAGGAACTGGGCATCGCTCCGGTGCGCAACGCCGCCGCCTTGGCCGCGCTGGAGCAGTCGCAGGCGCAATGGGCCGAAATGAAGAAGGACCTGGACGCGCTGCAGGCCAGCTCGCGCAGCCTGTTCGCCGCGCAATCCGCCGCTGCGGCGCTGACCGCCGGCTCGGGCAAGATGCTGGAGGACAGCAAGAAGCTGTTCGATGCGTTTTCCGCGTTCGGTTCCACCCGCGATACCCGGTGGTTCCCGAACTTCTGGCTGGGCGTGATCTCCGGCCTGCTGGCGCTGCTGTCGATCATCGGTTTCGTCTGGACCACGGTGCGCAGCCGCAGCCGCGAGCAGGAAATCCGCCTGCAGACCCAGGTCGAATACAACAGCCGCAACCAGCAGGCGATCATGCGCCTGCTCGACGAAATCAGCTCGCTCGGCGAAGGCGACCTGACGGTCAAGGCCTCGGTCACCGAGGACATGACCGGCGCCATCGCCGACGCGATCAACTACGCCGTCGACGAGCTGCGCCACCTGGTGACCACCATCAACGACACCTCGGCCAAGGTCGCCGTGTCCACCGAGGAAACCCAGGCCACCGCGCGGCAACTGGCCGAGGCGGCCGGCCACCAGGCCGAGCAGATCGGTTCGGCCTCGGTCCGCATCAACGAAATCGCCGCCAGCATCGAGCAGGTCTCGCGCAACTCCACCGAATCGGCGGAAGTGGCGCAGCGCTCGGTGGTGATCGCGGCCGAGGGCGCCGGCGTGGTCCGCGAGACCATCCAGGGCATGGACCAGATCCGCGACCAGATCCAGGAGACCTCCAAGCGCATCAAGCGCCTGGGCGAGTCGACCCAGGAGATCGGCTCGATCGTGGAACTGATCAACGACATTTCCGAGCAGACCAACATCCTGGCGCTCAACGCCGCGGTGCAGGCCGCCTCGGCCGGCGAGGCCGGCCGCGGTTTCGCCCTGGTCGCCGACGAAGTGCAGCGCCTGGCCGAACGCACCTCCGGCGCCACCCGCCGCATCGAAGGTCTGGTGCAGACCATTCAGGCCGACACCAACGAAGCGGTCAGCTCGATGGAGCAGACCACCTCCGAAGTGGTGTCCGGCGCGCGCCTGGCCGAGGACGCCGGCACCGCGCTGACCGAGATCGAGCGTGTGTCCAACGCGCTCAACACCCTCATCAAGAACATCTCCATCGCCGCGCACCAGCAGTCGGCGGCGGCGATCGACATCACCCAGACGATGGACGTGATCCGGCAGATCACCGGACAGACCTCGCAGGGCGCGGGACAGACCGCCGAATCGATCGGCCGCCTGGCGCAACTGGCGGCGGACCTGCGGCGCTCGGTCGCCGACTTCAAGCTGCCGGCGTAAGCGGGCCGGAACCGGGTGGAAGGAAGCGCACATGACGTACCGTGAACAACTCCCGCATGCCGTCGCCGCGCTCGCGCGGCGCGGCGCGTGCCCGGCCGTGGAGACGCGGCGATGAGCGCGCTGCGCGATGCGATGAGCCATGCCGCGCTGGGCTGGGTCAAGCCGGAACTGGACGAGACCCTGCGCCAGGTCCGCGGCGAGATCGAAGCCTTCGTCGAGGAACCGGCCGACACCGGGCGCATGCGTTTCTGCGCCGGCTACCTGCACCAGGTGCAGGGCACCTTGCGCATGGTCGAGCTGTACGCGCCGGCGATGGTCGCCGAGGAGCTGGAACTGCTGGCCACGGCAGTGCAGAACGGCCAGGCGGCCGACCGCGACGAGGCCTGCGCCACGCTGATGCGCGGCACCGTGCTGCTGCCGGACTACCTGGAGCGCCTGCAGGACGGCCACCGCGACATTCCGATCGTGCTGCTGCCCTTGCTCAACGAGATCCGCGCCGCGCGCGGCGAAGCCGGGCTCAGCGAGGGCGCGCTGTTCGCGCTGGCGCCCGACGCTGCCGCCGCCACCGAGGCCGAACTGGACCACGCGCGCGGCAGCCTCGCCGGGCGCAACCGCGAACTACTCGACACCGTCGGCACCGCGATCAAGGAAGAGCTGCTGCGGGTCAAGGACGCGCTGGACCTGCACCTGCGCACCGGCGGCGACGTCGCCGCGCTGCAGACCCAGGTCGACGAGCTGGGCAGCGTCGCCGATACCCTGGGCGTGATGGGCCTGGGCGTGGCGCGCAGCGTGGTGGTGCAGCAGCGCGATGCGCTGCGCAGCATCGTCGACGGCGCGCGCGAGGCCGACGAAGGCCTGTTGCTGGATATCGCCGGCGCGCTGCTGTACGTGGATGCCTCGCTCGACGACCAGGTCGCCTACCTGGGCGCCGGCGGCGACGTGCACGACGACGCCAGCGCCGCCGAGGCGCGGCGGACGGTGGAAGTGCTGGCGCACGAGGCGATCGCCAACTTCGGCAGCGCCCGCGAGCATTTCGTCGCCTTCATCGAGACCAACTGGGACCACGCGCGCCTGGACGAGGTGCCGCGCCTGCTCGGCGAGGTCGCCGGCGCCCTGCGCATGCTGGAACTGCCGCAGCCGGCCGACTACTTGGAAGGCGTGCGCCGCTACGTCGCCACCGAACTGATCGGCAAGCGCCGCGTGCCCAGCGGCCGCCAGCTCGACACCCTGGCCGACGCGATGGCCAGCCTCGAGTACTACCTGGAAGCGCTGCGCGAGCGCCGTCCGGGGCGCGAGGAGATCCTCGACATCACCCGCAGCAGCCTGGAAGCGCTGCGCTACTGGCCGTTGCCCGAGACCGCGCCGGCCGCGCCGGGCGTGTTGCCGAGCGGGAGCGAGGCGGCCGAATCGGTTGCGCCGCCGCCGCCGTTGGCTGCCGATCGCATCGTCGAGTCCGCGCCCGCGTCCATCGCCCCGCCGGCCGTGCCGGCCTGGGATCTGGCGCCGGCCGAGGACGCCCCGGAGACCACGCCGCGCACGCAGGATGCTGCGCCGTCCGCACCGCAGGCGCCGCAGTGGAGCCTGGCCACGGACGAGCCCGATGCTGCGGCCGAATCAGCCTCTGTGCCGGCCGACGAGGGTGACGTGCGCGACGAAGCCGCGCAGGAGTCCACGGCGCCGTCGCAGGCGCTCAGTTTCGATCCGGTCGCGGCCGAACAGGACAGCTGGACCGGCACCGCCGAGCCGCTGCACATCAGCCTCGATTCCCTGGTGCTGGAACAGGACGCGCTGCGGCCGGAGACGCCGCCCGCGTTCGCGCAGGAGGACGAGGCGGCCGCCACTTCCGCGGCGTCCGCCTCCGAGGTCGTCGGCTTCGATCCGGTGGCCGCCGAGTACAGCGACGCTGCGCCGGCCGAGACGCCGGCCGCGTTCGCGGGCCTGGGCGAGTACGACGATCCCAACCTGATCATCGTCGACGCGCCGGCCGCTGCGGAAGACACCGACGCCGCCACGCCGCCGCTGGTCATCGAACTGGAGGACGCGCCGGCGTTCGCCGATGCGCCGAGCATGGCGGCCGACGAAGAACCTGCACTCGATTGGCATGCCACTCCGGCCTCGCAGGACGAGGAGTCGGCGTTCTCGCTGGCCGACGTCGGCGCCGACATCGCGCACGGCGAGCGCCTCGACGCGGCAGGGGAGGCGGAGTCTTTCGACGCCGCTGTCGAAGACGAAGGTGCCGCGCACGCAAGCCCGACCGGGACCGAGGAAGTTGCCGCCGCCGACGGCGTCCGCGAGACCGATTCTCCCGCTGCCCTCGATGGCGCGGCGCATGCCGATGCCGACCTTGCCAGCAGCGGTGAGGAAGCGCACAGCGATGCCGTCACCGACGCACCATCGGTGCCGGCACATGCCGAGCCGGAACCCGAGCACCATGCGACGCTGGAGCCGGCGCCGGAACACGCTGCAACTGCCGAGACCGCTGCGCCGGTGTCGGACGCCGAAGCGGCGTTCCTCGCCGACCTGGAAGCGGCCGCGGCGCAATTCGATGTCACCTCTGCCGCGCCCGGCGGCGAGCATGCCGCACCCGCCGCCGCGGAGGCGAGCGCCGCGCCCGGCGCCGCGCCCGCTACCGCAACGCCTGCCCTCGAAACCGGTTTTATCGACGGCGATGGCGAGATCGACGACGAGATCCGCGCCGTGTTCCTCGAGGAGTTCGACGAGGAACTGGTCAATCTCGGCACGCTGCTGCCGGCCTGGCGCGCCGCGCCTGCCCACATGGAAAGCCTGCGTCCGATCCGCCGCGTGTTCCACACCTTGAAGGGCAGCGGCCGCTTGGTCGGCGCGCGCGTGCTCGGCGAGTTCAGCTGGAAGATCGAGAGCATGCTCAACCGCGTGCTCGACGGCTCGCGCCCCGCCAGCCCGGCGGTGGTGGCCATGGTCGAGCAGGCCTACGCCGTGCTGCCGCAACTCAATGCCGCGCTGCGCGGCGAGGGCGCGGTGCAGGCCGACCTGGACGCGATCCAGGCCGTGGCCGAGCGCATCGCCGCCGGCGAGGACGCCTTCTATTTCGCTACTCCGCAGGCGGCGGCCACGCCGCGTGCGGGCACACCGGCGTCGGTGGACAGCGTGCTGCGCGAGATCCTCGAAGCCGAGGTCGGCACCCATCTGGAGACCGTGCACGACTGGCTGCAGCACGCGCCGCAACCGGCGACCGAAGCACTGCTGCGCGCGATGCACACCATGAGCGGTGCGTTCGCGATGACCGACGTGCCGGAGATCACCGCCGTCACCGGCCCGGCCGAGAGCTACGTCAAGCGCGCCCTGGCGTCGGGCAGCGTGCCGAGCGCCGACGGCGTGCGCGCGCTCGAGGAGTCGGCGCGTGCCATCGCCGCCACCATTGCCGAGTTGCAGGCGCCGTCGCCGGTGATTCCGCCGTTCACCGAACTGTCGCAGCGCCTGCGTGCGCTGGTTGACACGCTGCCGGAAGTGCAGTGGCCGCCGATCGCGTACGACGAGGACGAGGAAGACCTGTCCGCGTCGGCACCGGCCGATGCCGGCCTCGATGCACAGGCCGTGCAGGCGGTGGAACTCACCGCGGCCGACGACCTGTCGGCGTTCGTGGGCGATGCCGCGCATCTGCACGAGGCGCTGCCGGCGGACGACGCGGCTGGGCAGGCCGATGAAAGCGCCTCCGACCAGCGTGCTGTCGACGTCCCCGCGGACGCGGTACCGGAGTCCACGCAGGCTGAAGCCGGGGCCACGCTCGACACTGACACTGACGCTGACGCTGAGGCGGCCATGCCGGCATCGGCGAGCGAGCACACGTCGCCTGCGGCAGAGGCGTCCGCGCAGGACCAGCCGCCGAGCCACGACACGGCGTCGGTTGACGCGACGACGACGCATGACGACCGCGAGGCCGACGAACAGGCAGCATTGGCGCAGGAGGGCCAGCTCGATGAGCTGACGGTCGAGGCGCCCTTGAGCGCCGAGCAGGTGCCGGACGAGTCGGCGCCGGAGGCGCTGGACCCTGGCGCGGAGCAGGATGCGACCGCGGATGCGATCGCCGCGGATGCTGCCACCGGCACCCAAGTCGAGGTGCAGGAACTGCAAGTGCCGGAACACGATGGCGAGGCGCAGGGTTCCGAGGATCGCGCGACCGATGCGCAAACCGAGGAGACCCAGGACGCAGCCGCGCACGCGCAGGATGCGCAGGCACCCGATCACGCGGCAGCGGACGGTGATGCCGAGGCTCACGCAATCGACGTGCAGGCGGACATCCAGGACGTAGCCGTCCACGCGCAGGAGGCGCAGGCGTCCGACCACGCGGCAGCAGACCGCGATGGCGAGGACCAGGCAACCGACGCGCAGGCGAACGACAGCCAGGATGCGTCCGCACACGCGGAAGCGGCGCAGGGACCGGATCACGACGCCGCGCACCGCGACGCCGATGCGCCCACCGACGACACCGACGAAGCGCACGAGCAGCAACTCAACGAGGCTGCTCCCGCAATCGGTCTGCGGCAGCAGCCGTCGGCGTCGTCGAGCGGCTGGCGCCACGACGGCACAGCCTCGGCCAACGACGATACTGAGGCCGCCGCCGAGCATGGCGATGCCACGCTAGATGGCGCATCGCATCCGGCCGAGGTGACGGACGCGGGCGGTGCAGCTTCCCTCGCCGCGGACGCGGCGGACGCGCACACCGACGCCGAAGCGCAGGCAGAGCACGTCGAGCCGATCGACGGCGCACGCGATGGCGTGCCGCAGGACGCGGCCGTTGCAGCGGACCATGCCGCGCACATACCGCCGTCCGATACCGCAGAGGCGACGGACACGCATCACGTGGCGTCCGACGAAGCGCACCATGCGCCCCAGGCCGACGCCGCTCAGGGCGACACGACCACGGCGGCCGATGCCGACGCGGCAGCGTCTGCCGACGACCTCCACGAAGACAGCCATCAGCACGCGCCGGAGGCGGCCGCACCCGCGCCGTTCGAGGCCGACGCCGCGCATGCCGCGGCCGATGGCGCGCGGACCGATCTGTCGGCCGCCGATCTCGGCCCGCTGGACTTCGCCGACCTCGATCGCGAACTGGTCGATATCTTCGTCGACGAAGGCAAGGATCTGCTCGACCACTGCGATCGCCTGATCGCCGAGCTGCGCGCCGCGCCGCAGGACCGCGACGTGCTCGGCGGCCTGCAGCGCGACCTGCACACGCTCAAGGGCGGCGCGCGCATGGCCGGCATCAACGCCATCGGCGACCTCGGCCACGGCATCGAGTCCTTGCTGGAGGTGGTGGCCGCGCATCGCACCGAACTCGACCGCCAGGACGTGCAATTGCTGGAGCGCGGCTTCGATCGCCTGCACCAGTTGTTGACCCTGACCGGCAACCATCGCGCGGTGGCGATGCCGCAAGACCTGATCGGCGCGTTCGACGCGCGCGCGCACGGGCAGGCGCCCGTCGCCGTCGGCGATGCCGACACCGTCGCCGCGGCGACGGTCGCGGCAGCCGACGACACCTTGGCCGCCGCAGCCCTGGCCGCCGTGGCGGCGCCGCTGTCGGCACCGCTACCGGCGGAGGGCACGCTCGACGACGAGTCGACGATCGCGCGGCCGATGCAGGAACAGGTGCGCGTGCGCGCCGACCTGCTCGACCGCCTGGTCAACCACGCCGGCGAAGTGGCGATCTACCGCTCGCGGCTGGAGCAGCAGTTGGGCGCATTCCGTGGCGCGATGGCCGAACTGGACCGCACCAACGCGCGTCTGCGCGACCAGCTGCGGCGTCTGGATCTGGAAACCGAGGCGCAGATCGTCGCCCGCTACCAGCGCGAACAGGACCAGGCCGAGCAGAGTTTCGACCCGCTGGAACTGGACCGCTTCTCCACGCTGCAGCAACTCAGCCGCGCGCTCAACGAGTCCGCGGCCGACCTGGGCGGCCTGCAGGGCGTGCTCGACGACCTGGCACGCCAGTACGACGGCCTGCTGCAACAGCAGTCGCGCGTCAGTTCGGAGCTGCAGGACGGGCTGATGCGCGCGCGCATGGTGCCGTTCGACGGCCTGGTGCCGCGGCTGCGGCGCGTGGTGCGCCAGGCCGCCAGCGAGACCGGCAAGCAGGTGCACCTGAGCCTGGAAGGCACCCATGGCGAACTCGACCGCAACGTGCTCGATCGCATGGTCGCGCCGCTGGAGCACATGCTGCGCAACTCTGTCGCGCACGGCCTGGAAGCGCCGGAACAGCGCCGCGCCGCGGGCAAGGCGGAGGAGGGCAACATCGCCATTCGCCTGCGTCGCGAAGGTTCGGAAATCGTGCTGGAAGTGGCCGACGACGGCGCCGGACTCGACCGCGAGGCGATCCGCCGCCGCGCCGAGCAGCGCGGGCTGGTCGCCGCCGACGCGGCGCTGTCCGACGACGAACTGGATGCGCTGATCTTCGCGCCCGGGTTCAGCACCTACGACCAGGTCAGCCAGCTGGCCGGCCGCGGCGTGGGCATGGACGTGGTGCGCAACGAGGTGCGCCAGCTCGGCGGCTCGGTGGACATCCACTCGGTGCGCGGCCAGGGCGTGACCTTCACCCTGCGCCTGCCGCAGACCCTGGCGGTGACCCAGGCGGTGTTCGTGCAGATCGGCGACACCACCTTCGCGGTGCCGGTGGCGTCGGTCAGCGGTATCGGCCGCATCGGCCGCGAACGCTTCGAGGCCGGCAGCGGCGGCTACCGCTACAGCGGCGAGGAGTACGCGCTGTACGACCTCGGCTCGCTGGTCGGACAGGCGCCGGCGCGGGCCGAAGGCCAAGCGCAGGTGCCGCTGCTGCTGGTACGCGCGGGCGATCTGCGTGCGGCGGTGGCGATCGACCAGGTGCTCGGCAACCGCGAAATCGTGGTCAAGCCGGTCGGCCTGCAGATCGCCTCGGTGCCCGGCATCTACGGCGCCACCATCACCGGCGACGGCCGCGTGGTGGTGATCCTCGACATCGCCCCGCTGGTGCGCCGCTACCTGGCGCAGCCGCAGCGGCCGGTGGTGGAGGCGGTCCCGACCGAACAGCGCCGCGTGCCGCTGGTGATGGTGGTCGACGACTCGCTGACCATGCGCAAGGTCACCGGCCGCGTGCTGGAACGGCACAACTTCGACGTGGTGTCCGCGCGCGACGGCGTCGAGGCGCTGGAACGCCTGGAAGAGCGCGTGCCCGACCTGATGCTGCTGGACATCGAGATGCCGCGCATGGACGGCTACGAACTGGCGACCGCGATGCGCGCCGACCCGCGCTACGCCGCCGTGCCGATCGTGATGATCACCTCGCGCAGCGGCGAAAAGCACCGCCAGCGCGCCTTCGAACTGGGCGTGCAGCGCTACCTCGGCAAGCCTTATCAAGAGTTGGATCTGATGCGCAACGTCTACGACCTGCTGGGGATCGCCCGTGTTCGCGAATGACGGCGACGCCACCGCCACGCCGGTCGCGTTGCTGGCCCGTCCCGGCAAGGCGCGCGAGCGCCTGCGCGAAGCGCTGCATCTGGTCGGCGCCGCGATCGTGCTGGAGGACGACCCCGGTGCGATCGACGCGCAGACCCTGGCCGATGCCGGGCCCAGTGCGGTGCTGATCGCGCTGGAGCCGGCGATCGAGGACGCGCTGGAGCGGCTGGATGTGGCGCTGGCGCTGCCCGGCGTCACCGTGATCTTCGACGAGGCCGAACTGGCCGCGCGCCGCGAAGGCTGGGAAGTGCAGCGCTGGGCGCGGCACCTGGCGGCCAAGCTGCAAGGCCACCAGGACGTGTTGCCGCCCGGCCGCGAGACCGAGGCCGGCCTGCAGCCGGAGCCGGGCCTGCCGGCGACGCCGGCGCAACTGCACGACGCCGCGCCGATCGGCCTGCACGTCGACGAAGCCACCAGCTTCGCCGAGGCCGCGCCAGAAGATGGCATGTACACCTGGCAGCCGCCGGCCGATGTCGCCCCCGGCTTCGAGGAGCTGCAGTTTGCGCGCGCCGAGGCTGCCGCCAGCGACGCGCCGGCGTTCCCGGCTGCAGCGCCTGCCGATGCCGCACCGGCTGCGCCGACAGCCGCACCCGCGGCGCTGCCGGCCAGTGCCTGGTCGCTGGTCGACGACGATACGCCGCTGATCGCGACGCCGCGCGTGCCGCAACGCGAACCGCAATTTTCGACCGAAGGCCTGTCGCTGGTCGCGCTGGAGTCGGAAGAGCCCGTGTCCACCAGCGGCGCCGGCACCCGCGCCGACGTCGCGCGTGGGGCGGTGCTGGTGATGGCCGGCATCGGCGGCCCCGACGCGATTCGCCGCCTGCTCGCCGCACTGCCGGAACGCTTCCCGCTGCCGCTGCTGGTGCAGTTGCGCCTGGATGGCGGCCGCTACGGCAACCTGGTCAAGCAGATCGCGCGCGTGTCCGCGCTGCCGGTGCTGCTGGCCGAGGCCGGCGAGCCGGTCGCCCCCGGCAACGTCTACATCCTGCCCGACGACGTCGGCGTACAGGGCACCGCCGGCCTGCGCTTCGTCGCCCAGGACGCCGGCGCCTCGGTGGTCGCCGGCCTGCCGGCCGCGCACAGCGCAGTGCTGCTGCTCAGTGGCAGCGATCCGCAACAGGTCGACGCCGTACTGGCACTTGCCGCGCAGGGCGCCTGGGTGGCCGGGCAATCCGGCGACGGCTGCTACGACCCCGCCGCCGGCGCGCAACTGATCCTGCAGGGCCATCCCGGCGGCGATCCGGCGCAACTGGCCCAGGCCTTGACCGCGCGGTGGAGCGGCTGAGCGAGGCGGCACACCCCATTCCCCGCCGCGCCCGCACCGCGCGTTTTTTCCGCTTTCAGGACGAAGTCACTCCATGAGCAGCTACGCCAGCAACGACGAAATCCGCGGTGTCCTCATCCTGGCCGGCAGCGAGCGCGTGTTGCTGCCCAACGCCACCATCGCCGAAGTGATGTCGCGCGTTCCGGTCGAACCGCTGCCCGACGCTCCGCACTGGCTGCTCGGCCAGATCGCCTGGTACGGCTGGAAAGTCCCGCTGGTCTCCTTCGCCCGCCTGACCGGCCTGGGCGCCGAGACCGTCGCCACCAACAACAAGATCGTCGTGCTCAAGGCCCTGGGCGGCAATCCCGACCTGCCATACGTGGCCCTGCTCACCCAATCCTTCCCGCAACTGATCTCCGTCCCCCGCGACGGCCTGCTCGCCGACGCCTCCGAAGAAACCCTCCCGCCCGGCGTGCATATGCGCGTGCTGCTCGGCGAGCAGAGCGCGTTGCTGCCGGATCTGGAGGCGATCGAGGGGATGGTGGTGGAGCGGTTTGCGGTGGCAGAGTAGGGGCGATCAGTCTTGCGGCCGTCTTGCTTCTGACTGCAAGCTGCAACTTCCATCGCCGATGTTCTGCCTGCTTGAGCAGAGCGCGCTTCAGCGTGTTGCCAGGGTAAGTGGCTTCGTCTAGCATCGTCGATCGTCATGACAAGGATTGTCGTATGCGCAACGTGTGGTTTCCGTTCGCTGTACTGCTTCGCTCAGGGATGAGCCGATCTGGCCAATGCCAGGCGTTTTATTTGGATGGCCCCGATCTTGCGACCGCACCAGCGGCCGCCGTTGGCTATGCGCTATTGCGCGTCAGAAGGAGGCCGGTCGAGTCCCATGGACCCGCTCGACATCCTGCTGCTCCCTGATTCGACCGAATTGATGGACTTCTTGCAAGGACGCGCAATGATCACTACCGCCCGCACTCCCACTTATTTCGGCGCCATGCGCTTCGCGCTTCTGATCGCGATGCTGCTCCTTCTGTCAGGGGCCGCATTCGCAGCGGCAGAAGGGAAGAAGCAGCAGTTCCAGCTACGCGATGCGGAGGGGAATGACCGTGGTGTCTATTCCACCCAAGCCGAAGCGGAGGCCGCGATCAAGGCGATTCCTGGGCCTCAAAACATGGAGGACGCGTACCAGTACGTCGATACGATCAAGGACACCGTCGTCAAGGAAAATGGGTCATCGGTGATCACCTATTGGATGGGTCGTACCAAAGCCATTGACGAAGAGTGGATGTATACCACTTGGCACACCTCCAAGATTCCGACCGAAGAGCAGGCAGCCATCATTCTTGCCCAGGAAGTCAGCGCTACAAAGCCCGCGTGCCCTCCAGCTTCAGTCTCGCCGGTAGAGGCTTGGCGAGCTATCTCTGGCCCGTATCCCGAGTATGACATCGGCATCGAAGGTCAGAGCAGAGGATACAGCGCTCATACCTATTATGAAGATTGCAGCGGCCCCGACGAGTACATCACGTATATGAGCCGTACGCGGCGCTCCGAATGCCCGAAGCCTTACGCGTCCTGGCACATTAGCGACCAAGGTTGCACCAACAAAGAGATCTTCGCCACCATCGAAGTCTCGACGTTGCAATGCGAGACGCAAAAAAATGGCGGCAACTCCGGAATGCGAGGCAACCCCTGCGACGTCAAGACCGGCGAGAAATTCCAGACCGAGCGCGACCTGGATCTTGGGTGGATCACCCTGACGCGTTATTACCACTCGGGTATCGCGCTGAACACGGGTGGATTCGGCCCTGGCTGGACCTTCTCGCACAGTCTGCACCTGACGATCCAGGGCGATACGCTTGGCCTGGTGGAAGGCAGCGGCTATGCCGTGCCGTTCCGCAAGATGGGTTCTGAATATCGCGCGGCCAACGCCTCGGACGAGCGCATCGTCGCCAACAGCGACCAATGGATCCTGTATCGCCAGGATGCGATCTACACCTTCGATGCCAAGGGCAAGCTGGTCTCGCGCATGGCCGAGGATGGCAGTGGATGGGTGTATGGCTACAACGCGCGTGGGCGCTTGCAGAGTATCGCCTCGCTGCAGGGGCGCTCCCTCGAACTGGTGTATGCAGACGAAAACGACGATGCACTGATCAGCGGCGTCGTCTCCGGTGGGGTGCAACTGGTCAGTTACAGCTACGACCAGCAGCGCCTGACTGGCGTCACGTATGCAGACGGCAAGAGCCGGATCTATCACTATGAGGACACGCGCTTCCCGCGCCATCTGACCGGTGTGACCACGGAAGACGGCCAGCGCTTCAGCACCTTCGCCTACGACGAGGTCGGTCGTGCGATCTCCAGCCAGCACGCCGGTGGCATCGACGGCATCACCCTGGCGTACTCCGCCGCCGGTACCCGCGTCACCGACGCGTTGGGCGATGTCAACGATTACACGATGACCGATGCCGGTGGTGTCTCGCCGAAGGTGGCCGCCGTTGCTAGGACCGACGGCACGCTGCAGTACAGCTACAATGACCAGTCCAACGACTTCCGCCGCCGGCTGAGCAGCGTCACCGATCGCCGTGGCGTCCAGACCCAGCACAGCTATGCCGAAGCGACCGAGAACGGTGTCGCGGTGAACATTCACACCGTGCGCGAGGCGGTCGGGCAGCCCCAGGAGCGCACCACGACGACACGCACCGCGGCCGGCAGCAATCGCTTGCTGTCGGTGCAGACCGGCGGGCGCACCGTGTCTTACAGCTACAACGATCGCCTGCAGCCGGTGCAGATGACGAGCAGCGACACGGCTTCAGGCAAGCAGCGCACTGTCACCTACAGCTACTGCGAAGCGGCGGACGTGGCCGCGACCGACAGTGCCTGCCCGATACTCGGCTTGCCCAAGACGGTCGACGGCGCGCGCACTGACGTCAACGACACCACCACGTTCACCTACTACCCCGCCGACGACACCACCTGCGCCACGTCCCCGACCAGCTGCGCACACCGCAAGGGCGACCTGTGGAAAGTGACCCATGCGCTGGGCCAAATCACCGAGTACTTGGCCTACGACGGCGCCGGCCGCGTGCTGTCGGCGAAGAACGCCAACGGCGTGGTCACCGACTACACCTACCACCCGCGTGGCTGGCTGACCGCCAGCAAGGTGCGCGGGTCCGACGACAGCAGCGAGAGCGACGACCGCATTACCGCGATCGACTATTGGCCGACTGGTCTGGTCAAGCAGGTGACGCAGCCTGATGGCGCGTTCACCCGCTTCACCTACGACGCCGCACACCGGTTGACGGATATCGCCGACAACGCCGGCAACACCATCCACTACACGCTGGACAATGCCGGCAACCGATCCAAGGAAGACACCAAGGACGCATCGGGCACACTCAAGCGCACGCTCTCGCGGGTGTACAACCAGCTCGGCCAACTGGTGACGCAGGCCACCGCACAAGGTGATCCGACCGACTTCGGCTACGATCCAAACGGCAACACCAAGACCGTCACCGACGCGCTCGGACATGTCACCCAGAACGACTACGACCCGCTCAACCGCCTGGCGCGTACCCTGCAGGATGTGGGCGGCATCGCTGCCGAGACCAAGTTCGGCTACGACGCGCTGGACAACCTGACCAAGGTCACCGACCCCAAGGGCCTGGAAACTACTTATGCCTACAACGGCCTGGGCGACTTGACCAAGCTCACCAGCCCAGACACCGGCAGCACCACGTATACCTACGACAGCGCCGGCAACCGCGCCACCCAGACCGATGCGCGCAACATCAAGACCAGCTACGGCTACGACGCGTTGAACCGCCTGACCCAGGTCGGCTATCCGACCACCAGCCTCAACGTCAGCTACACCTACGACGTCAGCCAGAGCACCTGCGCCAGCGGCGAGACCTACGGCGTCGGCCACCTGACCCGGATGCAGGACGGCAGCGGCAGCACCGACTACTGCTACGACCGTTTCGGCGGTCTGGTGCGCAAGGTGCAGACCACCAACGGCAAGGTGTTCGTGGTCCGCTACGCCTACACCAAGGCCGGGCAACTTAGCCGGTTGACCTACCCGGATGGGGCGGTGGTGGACTACGTACGCAACGCCCAGGGCCAGACCACCGAGGTCGGCGTGACCCCACCTGGCGGCACCCGCCAGGTGCTGCTGAACCAGGCCACCTACTATCCGTTCGGCCCGGTCGCCGGGTGGACCTACGGCAACGGCCGTCCGATGCAGCGCGTGCTGGATCAGGACTACCGCCCGCTGGCGGTCAACGACACGCGCAGCGATGGCCTTGCGGTGGGCTTCGCGTTCGACCCGGTCGGCAATCTCAGCGCGCTGACCGCGCCCGGCAACACCGCACCGGTCATCAAACTGGACTACGACCCGCTGGGCCGTCTGACCGCGTTCAAGGATGGTCCGACCGATACGGTGATCGACGGCTACACCTATGACGCCACCGGCAACCGCCTCAGCGCCAAGGTCAACACCAGCACCCAGACCTACAGCTATCCGACCACCAGCCATCGCCTGAGCAGCGTGGCCGGCACCGCACGTAGCTATGACGCGGCCGGCAACACCACGGCGATCGGCGGCACCGCCGTGCAGTACGTGTACGGCGCTAACGGCCGGCTGACACAGGTCAAGCGTAGCAGCACCACCGTGGCGAACTATGCCTACAATGGCCGTGGCGAGCAGGTCAGGCGGGTGGGCAAGACCAATACCTACACGCTGTACGACGAGAGTGGTCACTGGCTGGGCGACTACGACAACAACGGTGCGGTCGTGCAGCAGGCGATCTGGCTGGATGACCTGCCGGTGGGCGTACTCGCCAAAAACACGCTGCGCTATGTGCAACCAGACCACCTGGGCACCCCGCGCGCGGTAATTGACCCGGTACGCGACGTGGCGATCTGGCGCTGGGACCTGAAGGGCGAAGCCTTCGGCGCCACCGCCCCAGACCAGGACCCGGACAAGGACGGCACGGCCTTTGTGTTCGATATGCGGTTCCCGGGGCAGCGCTATGACGCGCTGAGTGGGCTCAACCAGAACTACTTCCGCGACTATGAGCCCGGTACGGGGCGGTATGTGCAGAGTGATCCGATTGGGTTGGGCGGAGGTATGAGTACGTACGCCTATGTGGGCCTTAATCCTGCTTATTCAAAAGATCTTTACGGCCTTGAGTCTCCTGGCTGGTGGTCATTCCCCCCCGGAGTGCAAAGAGAACGCTGGCGAGAGTCTCAAAAACACGGATATCGCGGAGAGTTGAATTTTCAGCTCAGCTTAGGTGGCTCCTACGGAAATTTTGCCGCAGGAGGCAGTGGTGAGGGTGGCATTGCCCTCGATACGAGTGGCAAGATTTGCTTATATATGAAGGGGTGTGGTACTACGCCGGTGGCCGGTGGGTTCATTGGGGGACTAGGTGGGACAGCAGGTTTCTCCTGTGGGACGGGCGGTTTGTCTGAAGGGAAAAGTAGCTCGGTTCAATTGCAGATAGGTGCAATGGAAGGAGCTGGGGCCAAAGGTTCGGTTGAAGTTTCCAAGGATGGAAATGCATCTTTAGGAATAAATGCTGGTATAGGTAGTCAGGTCTCCGGTGGCTTTCAGCAATGTCAGACAAGGACATTTCTATGCACAAAATAAACTGGCAAAAAATCAGATCTGATCAGAAATTGCTTGTCGGTTTTTCGATATTTTTGCTTGCATTTTTTGGGCTTATTTCATGTTGGGCGATAGAGTATTTTATTGGGCTCAGGGTCTATAGGTTGCTCGTCATGTTGTTCATGGGTTTAGCTATTGTGGATGTTCTTGCGCTTGCATCATATTCATATGATAAATATTTGAAGAAGAGTTAATTTATTTTATTTTTGGAGCCCTTCCGCAGTGGAATTGCTTTGCTGATGCGGCGCGGCGGGCAATTCCAAACTTTGCTGAAATGCTTGTATGACGCCAACAGCGCACTGGCCAAGCTCAGTGACAACGATAAGACAAAAAGTTGGATTGAATACAAAATAATGGAGCGATGAATGTCCAAAAAAAAGCTAGTAGACTTGGCGTTCGTCGTTTTATGCATTGGCGTTGCTTACCATCTTGAACTGTTTGGAAGTTACATAAGAGTTTTTTTATTCTTTTTGTGTTGCATGGCAATTTATGTTCTTGCAGGGTGGATGGTGTCGCGTTGCTTTCGAACTCGTAGTAAGTGATTTAATTGCTGCGTCATTGAGGAAGATAAGCAAATTTCTTCGCGGTTTTAGTGGTTGCGAAATTGTTTTCATGTTTGTATTTGGAGCGAGGTGACCTTATCGGGGTTATTGTTATAAGTGTAGCGGAGAGGGGCTCGGTCCGCTGAAGGTGCGAGATGTAAAGAAATTCTATTATATTGAGCGGGTTTCTAGTGGGGGCTTGGAGGTTTATGCAAAGTGCCAACTAGGTTGTAGTGGCTGGATGATTGACCTCTAGCGTTGACACTCTCCTAAGTGCGCGATGAGCTTGATAAACGTTCAGACATGCTTCGATGCAATCCTGGCGTAGCAAGCGGCCAAGCCAACTCTGTAACGCCGAGCAGGCCGTTTAATCCCATCCCGCTCTGCCGCATGATGTAAGGCCACGCGCACCCGTCCCGCGTGCCCTCCCAACGCCGGAGCCTCCCCATGCCGCAACGCCGCCACTTCCTGAAAACTGCCGCCTTCGGCGCCCTGGCCGCCGGGTTGGGCGGTGTGTTGCCGGGCGCACGCGCCGCCGTGGCCAAGGCGCAAGCCAAGACCGGCATCGGCCCCTTGCCACAGGGTGCAGCACGGGTGATCTCGACTTGGGACTTCGGCGTTGCCGCCAACCAGGCGGCATGGCAGGTGCTGTCGCGCGGTGGTGCGGCGCTGGATGCGGTGGAGGCTGGGGTGCGGGTGCCGGAGGCGGATCCGGACAATCACACGGTGGGGCTGGGCGGCTATCCGGACCGGGATGGGCGGGTCACGCTGGATGCCTGCATCATGGATCACACCGGCGGCTGCGGGTCGGTCGCGGCGCTGGAAGACATCGTGCATGCGATCTCGGTGGCGCGGCGGGTGATGGAGAAGACGCCGCATGTGATGCTGGTCGGCGATGGCGCGCTGCAGTTCGCGTTGGCGCAGGGCTTCGAGCGCACCAAGCTGCTCACGCCCGACTCCGAACAGGCGTGGAAGGAGTGGTTGAAGACCTCCCACTACGCGCCCGAGGCCAATATCGAGAACCGCGCCTATCGCCGCGGCACGCTGCCCGGCGGCAAGGACAACCACGACACCATCGGCATGCTGGCGCTGGATGCGCACGGCAACTTGTCCGGCGCCTGCACCACCAGTGGCATGGCGTGGAAGATGCACGGCCGGGTCGGCGACAGTCCGATCATCGGTGCCGGTCTTTACGTCGACAACGAAGTGGGCGGGGCGACATCGACCGGCGTTGGCGAGGAGGTGATCCGCAATGTCGGCAGTTTCGCGGTGGTGGAGATGATGCGGCAGGGCAAGAGTCCGGCCGAGGCCTGCCGCGAGGTGGTGATGCGCATCGTGCGGCGCAAGCCGCAGCTCACCCGCGACCTGCAGGTCGGATTCCTGGCGATGAACAAGCGCGGCGAGGTCGGCGCGTTCGCGATCCAGCCCGGTTTCAGTTACGCGGTCTGCGATGCGCAGCGGCAGGATCTGTTGCTGCCCGGGCAGAGCCATTTCGCGGCGCCGGCGGCATGAGCGGGAGCGTACCGATGGGCTTGGAAGTGGCGGCCGATGCGATCGGCTCGGCGCTGGCCGCGCAGGAGGGCGGTGCGATGCGGGTGGAGTTGTGCGGCGGCCTGGATGGCGGCGGGCTGACGCCGTCGTTCGGCACGCTGGCAGCGGTGCGCGATCGGCTGCGCATTCCGCTGTACGTGCTGATCCGCCCGCGGGTCGGCGATTTCGTGTTCGACGCGGCGGAGGTGGAGGCGATGCGTCGCGACGTGGAGCAGTGCGTGCGCCTGGGTTGCGATGGCGTGGTACTCGGTGCGCTGACCGCGGCTGGCGAGGTCGACATGGCGACGATGCGCGAGTTGATCGCTGCGGCGGGGCCGCTCGGCGTCACCTTCCATCGCGCCTTCGATGTCAGTGCCGATCCGCAGCGTGCCCTGGAGGACGTGATCGCGCTGGGCTGCGAGCGTGTGCTGACCTCCGGTGCGCGCGAGACCGCGGAAGAGGGCGTCGACATGATCGCCGCGTTGGTGCAGCAGGCCGGTGCGCGTTTGAGCGTGATGCCGGGATCCGGCGTCACCGAGGCCAACTTGGCGCAGCTGCGTGCGCGCACCGGGGCCCGCGAGTTCCATGGCTCGGCCCGTGGGCCGTTGGCGTCGCGGGCGCTTTCGTCACATCCGCATGTGCGCAGCCTGGGCGGTGATCGCATGCAGACCGACGTGGCACGCGTGCGGCGGATGGTGGCGTTGTTGGAGGAGCCGGGACCGGGGACCCTGGGCCCGGGGCCCGAAAAGGCCCATTTCACAGTCTGATCCGATCGCCAGGGAGCGCTCTTGCTCTTGCTTCTCCGGGTCCCCGGTCCCGGGCCCCGGGTCCCGAGCACGATTCACCTGCCGCCAGCAGGCGCCGCTGACTCCACACCCAACCGCTTCGGATCCAGCACCACATGCTTGATGCGCGTGCGCTTCCAGGTGTAGCTGATGTGCACCTTGCCGTCGCGGGTCTGGATCACCGCGGGGTAGGAGAACTCGTCCTTGGGGCTGTCTTCCAGGGTCAGCACGCGGGTCCAGTGCAGGCCGTCGTCGGACAGGGCGACGGCGAGGATGCCGCGGCCGTCCCACCAGTCCTTGCCGGCCTCGGTGGGGTTGTAGACCAGCAGGGAACGGCCGTCGGCCAGGACCACCGCGTCGGTGCCGGAATTGGGATTGGCCAGGTCGAGTAGGGTCATCGGTTCCCAGGTGCGGCCCTGGTCGCGCGACCAGGTGCTGAACACGTGGTTCTGCTGGCTGCGGCCCACCGCCTGCAGGCGGCCGTCCTTGTGCAGCAGCACGCTGGGCTGGATGGCGCCGATCCTGGCCGGGTCGTTCATCGCCGGGCCGCGGGTCCAGTGCGCGCCGTTGTCGTCGGACCATTCCATGTGCGCGACCCAGCCCGCGTCCTCGCTGCTGCTGGGGCTGAGGATGCGCCCGCTGGGCAACTGCACCGGCTTGTTCTTGATCGGACCGAGGATGCCGGCGGGCAGGTGCTCGGGCGTGGACCAGTGGTGGCCGCCGTCGCTGGAAGTGGTCTGCATGCCCCACCAGCGTTTCGGGTCGGGGCCCACCTTGTAGAACAGCCGCAGCGGCCCTTGCGCGGGCTGGAACAGCACCGGGTTCCAGGTCGGCAGCGGTGCGCCCTGCGCCTGTGCGCCATCCGCCACGCGCTGTGCCGGTTGCCAGCCGTTGGCGTCGCGGCGCGCCACCCAGATGGCGACATCGTCGGCGCCCTCGTGGCGGCCGCCGAACCAGGCCGCGAGCAGGCCATCGCGGGTTTCCACCAGGGTGGAGGCGTGGCATTGCGCGGTCGGCGCCTGCGCGTTGACGAATTCGCTGTAGACGATGGGCGAGGGCGGCACCTGCGGCGGGGCGACGGCGGCCGGACCGGCGATGGCGCGCACGGCGAACAGCGACAGCAGGGGAAACAGCGAAGGTGACATCATGTGGTACGGTCCTGTCCCGCAAACGGGGATACCTATTTATCATCAATTAAATACCATATGCTGACACCACCGGCAGCGCTGCCTGCCCGACCGACGATTGCGAGGATCCGCCATGCCGAACCGCCCGCTCTCTCCGCTCCGCTGGCTGGCCGCGCTCGGCCTGACCGCCCTGGCCGCGCCGCCGCTGCTCGCCGAGAACTTCGCCGAGGTCAAACCGTCGCCGCAGCAGGTGGCCTGGCAGGACCTGGAATTCGGGGTGATCGTGCATTTCGGCACCAACACCTTCCTGGATCGCGAGTGGGGCGACGGCACCGCCAGCCCGAAGGTGTTCGCGCCGGACCAGGTGGACCCAGCGCAGTGGGCCCGCGCCTCCAAGGCGGCCGGCGCCAAGTACCTGATCCTGGTCGCCAAGCACCATGACGGCTTCGCGCTGTGGCCCACCGAGGACAGCGCCTATTCGGTGAAGAACAGCCCGTGGCTCGGCGGCAAGGGCGACCTGGTGAAGATGACCAGCGAGGCCGTGCGCAAGGAAGGCATGGGCTTCGGCATCTACCTGTCGCCGTGGGATCGCCACGAGCCCAAGTACGCCGATCCCAAGGCCTACGACAAGTTCTATGCCGCGCAGCTTGTGGACCTGGCCTCGCACTACGGCCCGCTCACCGAGTGGTGGCTGGACGGCGCCGGCAGCGCCGGCCACGTGTACAACTTCGACAAGTACATGGAGGAACTGCGCACCTACCAGCCCAACGCCATGGTCTTCGCCGACACCGCGCTGTTCGAGTACGGCGACGTGCGCTGGGTCGGTAACGAAGCCGGGGTGATCGAGGGCGAGAACTGGAACACCATCGACCGCCACGGCTACCTGCGCTGGCGCCCGGTCGAGGTGGACACGCCGCTGCACAAGCTGCAGTGGTTCTGGCACCCGAACAGCGACCAGACGCTGAAGAGCGTCGACGAGCTGGTGCAGATCTGGGAAGACAGCGTCGGCCGCGGCGGCCAACTGGTGCTGGGCATCGCCCCGGACAAGCGCGGCCTGCTGCCCGAGGCCGACGTCAAGCGGCTGGAGGAAATGGGCCGGGCGCTGCAGGCGCGCTACGGCGCCGACCGCAACCTGGTGCGTGGCCGGCTCAAGAACGACGACGGCATCGCCGCGGCGGTGGACGGCGACCGCGACACGTTCTGGAGCGCGCCGGACGGCACGCACCACGCCACGCTGGAGCTGCAGTTCAAGCAGCCGGTGACCTTCGACACGGCAATGTCGATGGAATGGCTCAACGACGGCCAATTGGTGCAGAAGTACGCGGTGGAAGTGTTCCGCGACGGCGCCTGGGTCAAGGTCGCGCAGGCGCAGGCGATCGGCCACATGAAGATCGACCACTTCCCCGCGGTCACCGCCTCGCGCGTGCGCCTGAACATCCTGTCCAGCGTCGATGCCGCACATATCCGCGAGTTCCAGCTGTTCAACGTAGGGGCTTCCGCGCCGCGTTGAATCTGCCCGCGACGTAAGACCGAAGCCGCGCCCGGCGTGAAGCCGGGTGCGGCTTTTTCGTTGGAGTTGTGGCGCGGCGTTTGCGGCGCGGCGCCGGCGTGCAGGCGCCGCGGCTCCAAAATGAGCTGCGAAACTCCCCTCTCCCCGCGGGAGAGGGGTCGGGGGTGAGGGTACGGGTGCCGGTGAGAGTAGGGCACAAGCGCAGCCACTCCACGCGATTCGTGATCGGAGGTCGATGGCGCAGTCGCCCGACGCGGTACGCTGCAGTCACACCCGTATCTTGCCGGTGCCGCGACGCACGCGTCGACGCAACCCACATCGCTGCCAAGCCCCTGCGAGGACAACACGATGCCGCCGAATGCAAACGACGAAACCACGCCAGGCGAGGCAGGGCAAGCCACCGTGCAGGCACCTGCAGCCGTCGGGCCGAGCGAACATCGCGACGGCCACGCCGCACAGATCGGCGCATTGCCGGCAACGTCCGGCGCGGCGCCCGAGTCTGCGCTCGCCGCGGTCCTAGCCAATGCGCCGGCCCCGGTCGGGGCGGGTGCTGAAACGCGCATCAAACAGGCATCGGGTCTGGTCATGACGGCGGCGGCCAGCTATTACGGCGAGGACAGCAAGGCGGCCTTGGCGGCGCAAGCCGTCTTGCTCAAGAAAATGGAGGCACCGCCGGCCGAGGATGCCCTGCAATTACAGCGAATCGGCCCACCAAGCGATACCGTCGTTGCCGTGGCGCCGGCTGCATCGGGCTCGGGGGCCGCGCAGTCTGACAGCACCAACGGCGCCTCCGATCACTCCGATGGCACCTAGTCGTTAAGCACACGCTGAGCATGCGGCAGTGGGGTGCCGCATGAGAGCATGCGACCACCACACCGCCACCCGCAGGGAGCAGCGCATGACCGAGACGCCGGATTCGAAAACCCAGGCCTTGTACGACATGACCCGTCAGTGGCTGGGCCGTGAGCTGTCCGAGGACGAGCGCGCGCAATTGCGGGCGTTCGCTGTGGCGGCTCAGAGCACGCCGAAGTCGGCGAGCGAGACGCCCAACTCGTCTGCGTCGTCACGCGCTGCCGAGATCGAACGCACGCAGCAGCGGATCGATGCGGCCAGGCGCGCCACCGAATCCGCCATGCGCAGCGCCGATACCGCCATGCGCGAGGGCGACCAGGCGGTCCACGATGCGGCCGCGGCCGCAGCCGCGGCGGAGCAGGACAGGAACTGGCCGAAGGGTCTCGGCGATGGACCGACGTTGGTGGGCCAACAGGCCGACCTGCTGGCCGACACGATCAGGCGCCAGGTAAAGGAGGAGGTCGATCGCCAGGTCGCCGCGCTCGCACAACAGATGCAGGCAGTAATGGGCGCAGCGCGTGCGCAGGACCCGATTGCGCCGCCGCCATCATCGGTCGGCACGCTGTTCGAGAGCGCAGTGTTTGCACAACAGCAGAGCAGCACGTGGGCACAGGCGACTCTTCCGGAGGCGGGGCAGACGTACAGCCCGGGTGCCACGGCCGGGGCGGTGGAGAAGATCACCCAGGCCGGTGCCCCCGACAACCCGGCCAGCTTGCTGGCGGTGCTGCAGGCGTTCAAGAACAACACCCCGCCGAAATCTTGAGCGGCATCTCCTACGACATGCTGTGCGACGGTGCAGCGTGGCACGTTGTTGTGCTTGCTGCAGCAGCCGCTGCAGCCGCGACGGGCAATTCCGCTAACGCGCGTTGCGGCAGCGGTAGCTCCCAAGAACTTGCCGTGCGTTGGCCAGTGCCCCTGTGGGAGGGACTTCAGTCCCGACGCCTTCCAAGGTTCGGTGACCGACAGGCGTCGTTCGCTGCTGCTGCATGACCGTTGATTCACGCCAGTGGGCCTTCCTTCGCTATTGAAGGCTCCTTTGCGTGGGCTGGCCTCGCATCTGCAACGATGTCGCGCACGGCGATCGACGCTCCGCGACGCCGCCCCGTGCTTACAACCACGCCGACGTCGCCTCGTGAAGCGTGCGCCCGTTTTCTGGAAGCTTCTGCCCGAATCAAGTAGCTGTCGCGACACCAGCCACGCATTCCGGCGCGTCGGCCGGTGCGCGCGACAGTTCGCTGCTGCGGTACGACTCGCCCCATTCGCGCAGGCTGATCAGCACCGGCGCGAGCGATGCGCCGAGCGGCGTCAGCGCATATTCGACCTTGGGCGGCACCTGCGGATAGACGTGGCGCACGATGACGCCGTCCTCCTCGAGCTCGCGCAACTGCAGCGTCAGCATGCGCTGCGTGGCATTGGGAACCAGGCGCGTCAGTTCCATGAAGCGCTTCTTGCCGGAGAGCAGGTGGAACAGGATCACCGGCTTCCACACCCCACCGATCACCGAAAGCGTGACTTCGACCGCGCAGCCACTCTTGCCATCCAGACGTTTCAGACGCATGGTCGTTGTACCTACAAAATTGATAGTACCTGCGAAAATTGTACGTTCTTGCGATGCAGGAAGTGCATCCCGACAATGCCTGCAACGCGGTCGCGCTGCAACTGCTGCAGCGCTGCCTCCTCGCCACCTTTCCGCTAAGGATGTCGTGCTCATGAAAGCCATCACCCTGCGCCAGCCCGCTGGCCTCGAGAACCTCCGCCTCGTCGATCTGCCCGACCCCGGCCAGCCGGGCGCCGGCGAACTCCGCGTGCGCGTGCATGCAAGCTCGCTCAACTTCCACGACCTGGGCGTCGTGACCGGCCGCATGCCCAGCGCCGACGGCCGCATCCCGATGTCCGACGGTGCCGGCGTGGTGGAGGCGGTGGGCGAAGGCGTGGACGAGTTCGCCGTGGGCGACGCGGTCGTCTCGACGTTCTTTCCGACCTGGCTGGATGGCGGCCCGACCATCGCCGATTTCGCCACCGTGCCCGGCGACGGCGTCGACGGCTATGCACGCGAATACGTCGTTCGTCCCGCGCACTGGTTCACGCACGCACCGCGCGGCTACAGCCACGCCGAGGCGGCGACGTTGACGACCGCGGGGCTCACCGCATGGCGCGCACTGGTGGTGGACGCGCACCTGAAGGCCGGCGACACCGTGCTGGTGCTCGGCACCGGCGGCGTGTCGATCTTCGCCCTGCAGTTCGCCAAGCACATGGGCGCCACGGTGATCGCCACCTCGTCCTCCGACGAGAAGCTGGCGCGTGCGCAGGCGCTGGGCGCCGACTTCACCATCAACTACCGCCGCGATACCGACTGGGCGGCCAAGGTGCTCGACTACACCAACGGCCGCGGCGTCGACGTGGTGATCGAAGTGGGCGGCCCCGACACCCTGGGGCAATCCATCCAGGCCTGCCGCATCGGCGGCCACATTGCCTTGATCGGCGTGCTGACCGGCATTGCCGGCCAAGTGCCGACCGTGGCGCTGATGCAACGCCACCAGACCCTGCAGGGCCTGATCGTCGGTAGCCGCCGCCACCAGCGCGACATGGTCCGCGCCCTCGACGCAACCGGCATCAAACCGGTGGTCGACCAGACCTTCGCGCTGGCAGACATCGCCGACGCGTTTGCGCATCAGGCGGCGGGGAAGCATTTCGGGAAGCTGTGCTTGTCGATCTGACGGAGATGCCCGAGCGGTCGGTGCTGTTGCACCGACCGCGGCAGCTGTTGGAGTCATTCGAACGGCGACCGGCCGCTTCATTGGTAGGCAGCCACGGAGGTAGTGCCGGTGGTCTGGGCTGACAGGTTGCCCATCCAGGCTAAAATTTCAGCAAAGAAAACGGACCTTTTAGGCCCGTTTTTCTTGTTCGCAGATCCTTGCCGCAGATGTCGACGCTACGCTTAGCTCAAGCCCCGTCGGAGCCGCAGGCTTTCTTCGAATACTTGTAATCGACCAATACCCAGGTGCCTCCGTTCGAGCCAGAAACGAACTTGTAGCTCCATGACTGGGAGACGCCACCTGTGCAGTTCGAGACGGAATATGTGTCTCCGGGCTGACCGGGCGGTAGCGGGTTTGGCGGCGCATCCCCTGGCGATTGCGGGCGCACTCGACCGTCCGTTGTACGGGTATACGTTACGGTAACGTCCTGCAGCTTATCGAACTCCCCGATGAGATGCCCGTTGACGTACTGAGCATGCTGCTGAAGCCAAGCCACAACCGCCTGCTTTTCAGGAGACTTGTCGGCATAGGTTGCCGTGGTCGTGATGGTGTATTGCGACGAGGGGGCGGCGCCGGCGACGAGGGGAGCAACGAGGAGCTGAGCCGCGAATACCGCTTTCAGCAGGTTCTTTGCGAGGTGCATGGTTTGCTCTTCCGTGGCGGATAGGCGCTGATACCAAGACGCTATGCCCATCCCTTGCCAGCCACAAGATCTGGTGACGTTTGTCTACAAGGTAAGTCCGTTCAGCTAGACCAGAACGAGGTCTCAGCCCTGGACTAATGGGGGCGGGTTCATTTATCTGTTGAGTTGGATGTTTTGCGCGGGCGGTATGCGGGCCTGATGCTTACCATTTCCAGCGATCTTCCGATGTGTGGTGGGCGAAGGCCGCGTCAGCTTTTGCTGGCCATGCTTACCACCAGTTCGCCGTCGCGTACCTGCACGCGCAGCGTACTGCCGATGGTGAAGCCCAGTTCTTCCATCCAGCGGCCGCCCAAGCGTAGTGCGGGCGTGCGCTTACCGTTGGCGGAGTGGCCGCAGCCGACGGTGCACTGCTGTGGCGGGCGTGGGCGGCGGGGCGGGCGCGAGGCGCGGGCAAGATCGGCGGCGTTGGCGGCGGCGACCTGTTCGGGCGTCAGCATGGGGGTGAGCGACGACTCGACGATCGTCCACTGCGGGCAGTGGCGATGCTTGTGCGACTTGCGCTTGCAGGGAGCGGCGGGGCGGGGTGACGGTTGACGCATGGCACAGCCTCCTTGGCAGACAGGAACCCGCGCCGAACGGCGACGGGATGTCGGGAGGTTAGAAACCGCACGTAGCCGGCGGGCTTATTTCCCCGAAGGGTGTTGTATTCGCCGCCCTCCCGACGCAGACGGTGCGTCGGAGTGCGCCTGCGAACAGGCACAAAAAACCCACCGGTTTGACGGAGGTGGGTGCCGCTACGTGAGGAGTTTCTACGCTCCTTGGAGGGGATGGTGCTACTGGCTATTCGGAATGTCAACGGCTGGGGAGGGAGGAATTCGGTTAAGCCGACGCTTAGCGGTTTCTTAGTTCTTTACCAACCGTTCCAGAGATGCGACGAGAGCATCGATTGAAGAGCGCTTGTGAGAGCTGAGAGCGGAGTTGGGATTGGCTGCAACTTGTTCCCCGACAGCCAGCTTCACCTTTGCGAGCGTTGCGTCCGTACAAGGTTTTCCCTGAGAGAGGAAGCAATCTCTTACACGCATCGACCACTTTTTGTTTGACCTGAAGTGCTTCGCGCCGAGGTCAACGCCAAACCTGTTCAGCACAACGTCTTTGTACAAAGAAAGCTCTAAAACATCTTCGAACTCAGATTCCGTCATTCCGTTGCAAACGGTAAAAGTGCAGTCCGATAGAGCTAGGACGCCGTCTCTCTCAGCCTTTTCAAAAGCAGATTTTCCAGCGTCGTCGTGATCCAGTAGGACATGTGTCAGGCACAGGAAGCCTTTTAATAAGGACGCTTTGTACGTTAGATTGCCTGCTCCGCCGATCTGGTCAATTACGAGCGCATTTTCTTTGAGCGCTTTTCCTAGCTTTTTACTAAGAACTGGCAAAAGCGCCTTGAGCGAAATGACATCTTCATGTCCTTCGACGACTAGAGAATAGTTGGCATGTGTAAGGTTGTCGGATGCGCGAATTCCCAGAACATCTCGAATGGCACTAATCGAGCGAGCTGGAACAGCCGATCCATCGCTTACAATCACATTGGAATGGATTGAGTCGCGCACCACAAAAAGTGGGTTGTGAGTGGTAACTAATACTTGTGCGCTTTCTGCAACTTGATTGATAATTTCATTGACTTGATGGATGGCGGAAGGGTGTAGGTGAGACTCGGGCTCCTCAATTACTAGAATATGAGCTCCATCCCTATTATTTGCGCTCTTCATCAAGCCAAGGGCGGCGAGGCTCTTCACTCCGTCACCTTTCATTCCAATATCAGTTTCTGTGCCATCATTTACAAGAACGCTAATGTTCTGTCGCAAAGAATGGCGCCGTCCAATATCTGATACCTCAAGTCTGACGGATTGAATATTTGGGAGGAATTCTTTCAGCGGCTCCTCGACTCTTCTCGCAATCTCTTCCAGTATTGGCTGCTGAATTTTAGCGATCGCAGTCAGTGCTTGTTCATACTCTGAGTCATTCTCCAAAGTCCGTAATGCTTCGGAAAGCATCTTTTCAATGAGAGCTAAAGATTCCTTGTCAGTCCGTACTGCAGGAATGTAATTAAAATATATTCTTCTTGCTACAAATAGTGCAATTTGAGAAGATTTGTTAGAAAGTGTGCCTGAGCCTCGCCCGGACTTTACCACTCTAAACGTTGGCTCATCGGCTTTTCCTATCGAGATTTCCAATGGGAGAGAGCCATTGAGCATAACGCCAATCTCTTCCTTGAATGCAGTGCATTCTGGATCATCCAGGGAGAATTCGAGCCTGAATATGCTCTTGAGACCAGACTTGCGAGTTTGATGCTGAATGGGGAAGTCGCGCTTCCACAGGTAAGCGCGAGAATTGTAGGGAATTGTGTTTGGGCCTGTGATACGACCCATTGCGTGGATTGAAAGTAGGCCCATTGCAGCCTCTAGAGCACGCATCAGATTGGACTTTCCTTCATTATTGCGGCCAACAAATACGGTTAAATTTGAAAGTGTGACACTATGGGCTGAGGTAATGCTTCGGAAGTTTGTTACGGAGAACTTTAGAAGGCGCATTGGACTTCCTCGTGTGAAATAACTACTGTTCGAAATAAAATGGCATGTTGAACTAGCCGGTGGTGCATGTTGCGCTGCCTTTCCTGGTGTTAAGCATTCCAGTTCCGATCTTTCGCGATGAATCTCGTTAATTGGGGTGGTTGCCAGTCATTATAGCGACGCCGATCCGATGGCTTTTGCAAATTCATCCCCTAAATTTGTACGGCCAATGATTCCTTTCTCGAAGCCGACGGGAGTATCTGGCGAGCCATGCTTCTGCCGAAGTTCGACAAACTCTGGCCGGGATTCGACCCAACGGTACGCATTTGGGCCGGGCAGCCACGCGTCGTAACGCACTTCAATCAAACCCAAGCGAGCCCAGTTGTCCAGCATCACTGGGAAGCGCGGTATGCGAACAGGTTGCTGTGTTGCTGTGTTCCGCATGTCTACCAAGTGGCGAAGCAGAGTGCGCTTTCCGTCGCCGTTCGACGCTTCCACGTTGATAGATACAACTTCAATATAGCCTTTGGCCTTCAATAGATTTAAAAGCTGCGGTGCCTCAGTGCTATCTAGTTGTTTAATGATCTCAACAAACGCTGGATGGGCGAACTCCGCCTTCCGCGAATCCATAGCGGTAGCAAGCAGCTCCAAGAACATATTCTTGAGCGACGCTTCTTCGTGCGTAAAAGCAAGAGCTTGTAGCGCGGGACCCGCAACCGAAGCCTTAGGCTCCTGAATGTTTTCCGGGGGAATATTTTCTGCTTTTTTCGCAATGTCGGCCTGAAAGCTGCCTTCAAAGTACGCGCGTGCCTTTTCAAAGGCGAAATTCACCGCGGCAAGAGGCAAGAGTGCGTTGTTGATAGTGCGGGAAAGCGTTAGTGCTGCTTTCCCAAGATTTCCAGCAGCCTCTTTAACGTTCGGGTCGTTGCCCGCCGCTTTCATCAGTTCGCCCACCAGCGCGACGCTAGCTGTTGCAGCACTCAGTGGCTCATCTTTTTTCTCGGACACGCGAAGTCCCCTAAATGACGGCTAGCGCTATTCGATAGAAAATGGTGTGCTATAGACCATCCGCGGATTGCAGATTGGTATATATTGCGGTTGCGATCTCTTGCGAGGCTCACTGTCGCATAATCCTTGCATCTAACCCAGTGTTCATTTTCCAGTAAATTCGCACAGGCCGACGCTATCACTTGTTGAAGGTCATCACAAGTTAAAGGCCGCTCGGCGAAACCGCCGGCGGCCTTGGTTTTTGTAGACAAGTTGTTTGATGCCGCGCCATCCAGAAGTGCCGGATAGCGCGCTTCGCGCGTAACTCAATTACCTGGGCTACTCCAAACCTGCTCCTTAACCCCCCGCACACTCACATCCGCCGCGCTATCCAGATCAAACACAATCACGCTATTCCCGCCCTTCCGCTGCCAAGGCGCCGGAAAATACAACGCCCGCTGCGGCCCAATCTTCCAGTGCCGCCCCAGGTTATGGCCATTGGCCCAGGCGAAGCCTTTGCCGAAGGCGCGCATGTCCAGGAACGTATCGGCAGGCGTGTCGATCTTCACCGTACCGCGGTGGAACGCAGGGCCGTCGACCTTGGCGGTGGTCCAGCCGGTGAGCTTGCTCGGATCGTCCATCGGCAGGGGGAAGGTCTGCCAGCCGGTGAGGGGCTTGCCGTCGAGCAGCACGGGGTCGACCAGGCCGGCGTGGCCGTCGGGGAGGTGGGCGCCGTAGTTGATGCGGCCGGTGTTCTCCACCAGCACGTCGAGGGTGTGGGGGCCGGCGGGGATGTCCACGTCCACCGCCACTTGCTGCAGGCGGCGCTCGGCGCTGCCGGCCAGTGTGCGATCGACGTAGACGCGGGCGTAGTCGCGCACTTCGCCCAGGTACAGGCTGCCCTTGCGCGGGCCGGTGACGGTGGTGCGGTAGAGGATGTAGCCGTAGGCCTGGCCGTAGCGCTCCATCGGCTGCGGGGTGTCGGTGGTGGCGGCCGCGGCGGGCAGGTTGTCCCAGAGCGAGGCGGATTCGCGCAGCGGCGTGGCCGGCAGTTCGGCGAAGCGAATGGGTGTGGGCAGCGCCGGCGGGGCGATGCCGGTGACATGCTGGATGGCGTCGCGGAACAGGGTGAACTTGGGGGTGGGGCGGCCGGCTTCGTCGAGCACGGCGTCGTAGTCGTAGCTGGTGGTCTGCGGGGCGTAGTGGTCGCTGGGGTTCTTCTGGAAGTTGGCGCCATTCATGAAGCCGAAACTGGTGCCGCCGACGAACATGTAGAGGTTGGCGGAGTGGCCTTGGCGCAGGATCCATTCGAATTCGCTGGCCTGCTTGGCGGCGTCGGTGGCCGCGTGCTTCTCGCCCCATTGGTCGAACCAGCCGGCCCAGTATTCGCCGACCATCTGCGGTTGCCCGGGGCGGAACTTGGCCAGGGTCGCGAAGGCGTTCTTGGCGTCGCCGGGGGCGAAGTTCACCACGGCCAGGGTGTCGGGCAGGGTGCCGTTGGCGAGCACGTCGGGGCCGTCTGCGGTGAACAGCAGGGCCTTGTCGAAGCCGGCCTGGACGAACATGGCGCGGTTGCGGCGCATGTAGGCGTGGTCGTCGCCGTAGGAGCCGTATTCGTTTTCTACCTGCACGGCGACGATCGGGCCGCCGTTGCCGTTGAGCCGCGGTTTGACCTGGGCGGCCAGCGCGTCCAGGTAGGCCTGGCTGGCGGCGAGGAAGCGCGGATCCTGGCTGCGCACGCGCATGCCGGGTTCGGCGAACAGCCAGGCGGGATAGCCGCCGGCTTCCCATTCGGCGCACACGTACGGGCCGGGCCGCAGGATCACGTTGAGGCCTTGCGCGGCGGCTTCGTCGACGAAGGCGGCGATGTCGTTGTTGCCGCTGAAGTCGAACTGGCCCGGCCGCGGTTCCACCAAGTTCCAGAACACGTAGGTCTCCACCGTGTTCAGGCCCATTGCGCGCGCCTTCTGCAGGCGGTCCTTCCAGTAGGCGCGCGGGATGCGCTGGAAGTGGATGGCGCCGGAAATGACCTGGTAGGGCTTGCCGTCGCGGATGAAGTGATCGCCCTGGGTGGCGAAGGCGGGCCAGGCGGTGGTTGGAGCCGGCTGCGCGGCTGCCGGGAGCGACAGCAGGAGCGACAGTGCAAGGGCGGACAGGGAGCGGCGCAGCATGTGGGGTTTCTTCCGGTAGCGAGTTCGGGTTTTACGTGTAGGAGCGGCTTCAGCCGCGACCGGGCGTTGCGGGGAAGGCCCGGTCGCGGCTGAAGCCGCTCCTACGAGACGCGAGGATCAGCTAAAGGATGGCGGTAGGTCGTCCTTGCCCGCACCGAACGCGGTATTGGGTTTGGGACCCATCTCCAGCTCCAGCGTGCCGCCGGCGGCGAGGTCGGCGTGGCGCAGCCAGCTGCGGGTATACGGCTTGCCGTTCCAGCGGGCGCTCTGGATGTAGACGTTGGCCGGGCTGTTGCCGTGGGCGACGATGCGCAGGGTGCGGCCATTGCCCACGTCCAGTTCGGCGCGCTTGAACAGCGGGCTGCCCAGCACGTAGTTGGCGCTGACCGGGTCCACCGCGTACAGGCCCAGCGCGCTGAGCACGAACCAGGCGCTCATCTGCCCGCAGTCCTCGTTGCCGGACAGGCCGTTGCGCGCGTCGTGGTACTGCTCGCGCAGCAGCCGCCGCACCATCGCCTGGGTCTTGTACGGCTGCCCGGCGTAGGCGTAGAGGTAGGCGACGTGGTGGCTGGGTTCGTTGCCGTGCGCGTACTGGCCGACCATGCCGTCGATGTCCGGGGGCGCGTCCGCCGGCAGTTCGGAGCTGGTGGTGAACAGCTCGTCGAGCTTGGCGACGAAGTGGTCGCGGCCACCGAACAGGTCCATGTAGCCGTACAGGTCGTGCTGGTTGAGGAAGGTGGCCTGCCAGGCGTTGGACTCGGTGAAGTCGCGCCACTGCGCGCTGTGGCCCATCGCGCGCGGATCGAACGGGGTGGCCCACTGGCCGTTGCTCAACCGCGGCTGCACGAAGCGGCTTTCGCGGTTGAACACGTTGCGGTACTGGCGCGAGCGTTCGCGCAGGTGCTTGGCGTCGTCGTCGGCGCCGACCGCCTGCGCCAGGTGCGCCACCGCCCAGTCGTCGTAGGCGAATTCCAGGGTGCGGCTGACCGATTCGTCGACCTTGTCGCAGGGGATGTAGCCCATCTTGCGGTACAGCCCCAGGCCGTGCACGTCGTCGTCCATCGCGCGCTTGCGCCAGGCCGGGTAGGCGGCTTTCCAGTCGATGCCGGTGAAGCCCTTGGCGTGCGCCTCGGCCAGCACCACGGCGGAGTGGTAGCCGATCATGCAGTCGGTCTCCACGCCCTGCAGCGGCCAGATGGCGACGCCTTGCGGGGATTCGTGGGCGCCGCGCACCAGGCACTGCACCAGGTCGGGCACGCGCTCGGGCTGCACCAGGGTCAGCAGGGGATGCAGGGCGCGGTAGGTGTCCCACAGCGAGTAGGTGCTGTAGTTGTGGTAACCGGCCGGCGCCTGGTGCACCTGCAGGTCCATGCCGCGGTAGCGGCCGTCGGTGTCGCTGAACAGGGTCGGCGCGATCAGGCTGTGGTACAGCGCGGTGTAGAAGATGCGGCGCTGCGCCTCGTCGTCGCTATCGATGCGCACGCGCCCCAGTTCCTTTTCCCATTCGGCCACGGCGGTGGCGTGCACGCGGGCGAAGTCGAAGTCGGGCAGTTCCGCGTCGAGGTTGGCCAGGGCGTTCTCGGCGCTGACCGCGGAAATGCCGACCTTGACCAGCAGCGGCGCCTGCGCGGCATCGGGGTAGTGCAGGGCCAGTTTCAGGCGGTTGCCGTCGGCGCTGCGCGCGCTCGCGGCCAGCGCCTGGTCGTCGGCGTACAACTGCGCGCTGGCGAACGGCCGCGACAGGCGCATGGCGAAGTAGAGGTAGCGGCCCTTGGCCCACTGGTAGACGCGGCGGCCGCCGGTGACGGTCTGCGCGTCGACCAGGCGCAGGCTGGCGTCCTCGACGCGGGTGGGGATCTCGGGTTTGTCCTGCATGCCGTGGCACAGGTCCAGCAGCAGGTGCGCCGGCTTGCCCTTGGGGAAGTGGTAGCGGTGCAGGCCGGCGCGCGCGGTGGCGGTGAGTTCGGCATGCACGCCGCTGTCCTTCAGGCGCACGCGGTAGTAGCCGGGCGAGGCCGCTTCGTCGGCGTGATCGAAGCGCGAGCGGTAGCCGGCGTCGGGGTCGTCGAGCGGGCCGGGCTGCAGTTTCACCTCGCCCACGGCCGGCACCACCAGGAAATCGAGCATGTCGCCGACGCCGGTGCCGGACAGGTGGGTGTGCGAGAAGCCCATGATCGAGCCGTTGTCGGCGTGGTAGCCGGAGCAGGCGTCCCAATCGGCGTTGGAGGTGTCCGGGCTCAGTTGCACCATGCCGAACGGCAGCGTGGCGCCGGGGAAGGTGTGGCCGTGGCCGCCGGTGCCGATGAACACGTCGACGTTGCGGGTGAGCTCGGCTTTGGCGCGTGCGTCGGCCGGCAGTGCGTAGCTGCCGGCGCGTGCCTGCGCCAGGCGCGCGATGCCGCTGCTGCCGAACAGGGCCAGGGCGATGGCGCCCTGCAGGAAACCGCGTCGTGTGGCCATGGTGCTGTCCTCGGGGGTGTGCGGCGGTGCGGTGGGGGTTCGGTTTTTTGTAGGAGCGGCTTCAGCCGCGATGGGGCATGACCGAGAACGCCCGGTCGCGGCTGAAGCCGCTCCTACGAGAGCAGGTGCGGCTTGCGCTGATGCAGGTCGATGATCAGCTCGCCGAACAAGGTGTTGGCCCAGGCGAACCAGGGGCGGGTGAAGGTGCTCGGGTTGTCCTTGTCGAAGGCTTCGTGCATGAAGCCGCTGCCGGCATCGGTGGTCTTGAGCCACTGCAGGCACTGGCGGATCTGCGCGTCGTCGTCGCTGGCCAGGGCGTACTGCATCAGCGACATCGGCCAGATCGTGCCCAGGCCGCTGTGCGGGCTGCCCACGCCCTCGGCGGCGCGGCCGCGATAGAAGTACGGGTTGCGCTCGCTCCAGGCCAGTTGCCGCGTGCGCAGGAACAGCGGATCGCGGCGATCGCAGCAGCCCAGGTAGGCCAGGCTCAGCAGGCCGGGGGCGTTGGCGTCGTCGATGAACAACTGGTTGCCGTAGCCGTCCACCTCGTAGGCCCAGAACGGCTGGCCGTCGGCGTCGCGCATCTGCCCGAACTGACGGGTGGCTGTTTCGACCTGGTCGGCGAGGGCGCGGCATTCGCCGGCGAAGGCGGTGTCGTGATGCAGCGCCTCGCTCATCGTCGCCAGTTGCCGCAGCGAGGTCACCGCGAACAGGTTGGCGGGGACGAACAGCGGGTACAGGCAGGCGTCGTCGGACGGGCGGAACATCGAATGGATCATGCCGTTGGGCCGGGTCGGCTGCCCGTAGCCGTCCAGCACCAGGGTTTCGGTGGCCAGCGGCGAGGGTCGCTGGAAACTGTACGGTCCGCGGCCGTGCAGGCGCTGCTGTTCGCGGAAGGTGCGCACCACCACGTGCATGGCCTCGCGCCAGTCGTCGTCGAACGGTGCGGCGTCGCCGCTGGCACGCCAGTACTCGTGCGCCAGGCGGATCGGGTAGCACAGCGAATCCACTTCCCACTTACGCTCGCCGACGCCGGGCTTCATCTCGGTGATGTCGGCCACCGACCACTTCAGGCGCTGGCTAGTGCCGTCGGGCAGGAACGCGTTGGCGTAGGGGTCCAAGCGGATGCAGGCGGCCTGGCGCTGGATCAGCCCGTGGTACATGCGCCGCAGCGCGGGGTCGCGCCTGGCCAGCGGCACGTAGGGATGCACCTGCGCGGAGGAATCGCGCAGCCACATCGCCTCGATGTCGCCGGTGATGACGAAGGTGTCCGGCTTGCCGTTGCGGGTGCCGGTCTCGACGGTGGTGTCGAGGGTGTTGGGGTAGCAGTTCTCGAACAGCCAGGCCAGGCGCGGATCGGCGATGCCGGCCTTGACCGTGCGCAACTGGCGCTCGACCGCGGCGCTGACGAAGCGGCGCTTGCCCGGTGGCGGCCGCTTGCTGGGCAGGGCGGCGGAGGCCGATGCCGCGGCGGCGGCCGGCAGCGCTCCGCTCAGCAGCGCGGCGCCGGCGCTGGCGCCGAGGAAGTGGAGGATGTCGCGGCGGGTGGGCATGGCCTGGAACGCTCCGTGGAATCGACGAACGCTCCCCGCGCGCGGCCGGCACCAAGAGGCGCCGGCCGCGGCCGGGAGGGCAGGTTGATGGTACCTATAACGGACCAATTTGCGACGACCTTACAACGTGTGGCCGTCCGATGCATCCTGCGACCGCACACGTTGCCGGCTCAGTGGTGGTGGTGCGCGCCATGCCAGTGCATCGGTCCCGAGCACACGCACTCGCCGTCGTCGTCGCCGTTGCCGGCATGGCCGAACAAGGCCTCCAGCAGCCGCCGCGATGGGCTCCACTCGCCGATGGCCGGGTGGATCAGCATCGCCTTGCAGGCCTCCAGGTGGCTGCCGCTGAGCGCGGCGTCGATGGCGGCGTGTTCGTAGGCCTTGACCGTGCGCACCAGGCCCTGGATCGCCTCGGGCATCGGCCGTGCCGGCAGTGGGGTGATGCGGTCACGCTCGATGGTGGAGGAGATCTCGACGATGTCGTCGTCGGCCAGTTCCGGCATGCAGCCCTGGTTGCGCACGTTGACCACGTGCCGCCCCGGCAGCGCGCCGGTCAGCGCGCTCATCACGTCCACCGCGATGCGGTGGTAGCCGGTGCTGGCGCGGAACGGGTCCGGCTGCGGCGCGAGGTCGTCGGCGAAGGCCGAGCCGGCCTCGGCCTCCAGCCGCATGTACGAGCCGGAGCGCTGCTGCAGGTAGGCGGCGTAGGTCTGCACCGCGCCGCCGCCGTCGCCGGCGTTGAGGCGGCTGCGCAGGTCGGCGATCAGAGTGTGGTTGAGCTGTTCGATCTCGCTGCCGCGGCTGGCGCCGCTGGCGCGCTGGTTCTCCAGGGCGCGACTACGCTCGTAGTAGAAGTACAGGTACTCGGTGGGGATCAGCCGCAGCGTGCGCAGCATGTCGAAGTCGAACAGCGGCGCCAGGTACAGCTGGCGCAGGATCGCATCGTCGGCCAGGATGCGGTCGAGCACGTCCTCGCCGCGCACGCGCACCGCGCGGATCCAGCCCAGGTGGTTGAGGCCGACGTACTCGCAGTCCACGTCCGCGGGCGGCTCGCCGAGCGCGCGGGCGATGTTGTGGAACAGCTCCACCGGCGTGTCGCAGATGCCGACCACGCGCGCGCGGGTGTGGCGGCTGATGGCCTGGGTGATCAGCCCGGCCGGGTTGGTGAAGCTGACCAGCCAGGCGTCGGGGCTGAGCCGCTCCACCATCCGCGCCTGCTCGATCGCCACCGGCACCGTGCGCAGCGCCTTGGCGACGCCGCCGGGGCCGGTGGTCTCCTGCCCGGCGTAGCCGTGGCGGATGATGGTGTGCTCGTCGGTGGCGCGCTGATGGATGCCGCCGATGCGGATGCTGTTGAGCACGAAGTGCGCGCCGTCGATCGCCGCTTCCGCCGAACTGGCGGCGTTGACCTGCAGCTCGCCGCCGAACTCGGCGACGACTGCGCGGCCCAGCGCGACCATCAGCGCCAGCCGATCCTGGTCCGGATCGTAGAGCACGATCTCGCGCGCGCCGAGCGCCTCGGCGGCATCGTTGACGCCGTACACCACCAGCGGCGCGCGCACGCCGCCGCCGCCGATCAGGGCGAGCTTACGGTTGGGAAAGGAACTGCTCATGGAGACTCCTGAGACGTGGGGGATCGGGAAGGCCGTCGAGCGCGCCGAGCGCGGTGCAGCAGGCGGCGCCGCACAGGCAGCCGCGCTGCGCGCAGGCATCGAGGGCGACGTGGTCGAGCAGCGCATCGATGAAGCCGGCATCGAAGGCGTCGCCGGCGCCGGTGGTGTCCTGCACGGCGACCGTGGGCGCGGCGACCCGCCACGCGCCGGTGGCATCCACCACGCAGGCGCCGGCGCCGCCGAGCTTGATCGTCACCTGCGCCAGGCCCAGCGCCTGCGCCCAGGCGGCACAGGACGCGGCGTCGTCGCCGGCGCAGCCGGCCAGGGCCGCTTCCTTCTGGTTGGGCAGGAAATGATCGACCGCGCGGCAGGTGGCGTGGTTGTCCGGATCGGCCAGCCAGGCTGGGTTGAAGCCGACGTCCAGCGAGGTACTGCACCCGGCCGCGCGCAACGCCGGCAGCAACGTGCGCGCCAGCGTTGCCGGCAACGGCAGGGCGAAGTGCACGTGGCGCGCGGCGCACATGGCCTCCAGCGCGGCCGCGCTGCGCAGCAGCGGCTCCAGCGCGGCATTCGCGCCGGGATAGGTGAAGAACGAACGGTCGTCGTGCAGCGACACGCTGGCGGTGACGCCGGTACCGGCGGGATGGTCGACCAGGCCCTCGGTGCCGACGCCGAAGGCGCCCAGGCGCTGCGCGAACCAGGCGCGGTCGCCGGCGCCGATCGCGCCGATCAGCGTCACCTTGCGCCCGAGCCGGGCCAGCCCGCAGGCGGTGTTGACGGTGCCGCCGCCGAGGTCGCGGTGGTAGTGCCGCGCCATCGCTTCCTCGCCCGGCCCGGGCCAGGCGGTGAAGCCGCTGAAGATGTGGTCGAGGTAGACCTCGCCGACCACCGCGACGTCGTGGGTTTTCATTGCTGGAAGGGCCATGCTGCCTCGCGTTTGGCCTGGATGAGATAGAGCGCGGTGCCTGCGCACAGCGCCAGCACCGCCGCCAGCAGCCGCGGCAGCGGGCTGGTGGCCAGCAGCGCCAGCCAGCCGCCGACGCTGATCAGCAGCGGCCACGGATACAACGGCATGGCGAAGCGGGCGCGGCGCCGCGGCTGCCGCCGCAGCAGTACCACCGCCAGGCATTGCGCCAGGAACTGGAACAGGATCTGGATGATCATCAGCGTGGCGATCAGGTCGTCCAGCGACAGCGGACAGGCCAGCGCCGAGGTGATGCCGACGAACAGCAGCGACACGGTGGGGAAGCGCCCGCGCGGATGCAGCCGCGCGAACACGCCGAAGAACTGGCCGGACGCGGCCGCGGCATACGGCACCCGCGAGTAGCCCAGCAGCACCACCAGCGCCGAGCCCCAACTGGCGAGCACGATCAGCGCCACCGCCACGGTGCTGCCCACCGGGCCATAGATGGCCTGCATGAAGTCGGCCACCACGGCCTTTGACTGCGCGGCCTGCTGCCACGGCAGCACGCCGAGCAGGGTCACGTTCAAGCCCAGGTACAGCACTGCCACGATCGGGATCGACCACAGCACCGCACGCGGAATCGTGCGGCGCGGCTTGCGGATCTCGCCGCCGAGCATGCATACGTTGTTGTAGCCGCCGTAGTCGTATACCGCGATCAGCGCCACCGCGCCGAAGCCCAGCCAGAAGCCGTGCGGCGAGGCCGGCCGCGCCTGCAGGAACTCGCGCGCCAGTGTCATGTCGAAATGCAGCGCGCCGCTGAGCACGATCCATACGCAGGCGGCGATCACCACCGCGCTGACCAGCAACGACAGCAGCTGCACCGAGCGCACCTGCCGGTACAGCAGCGCGGTGTTGAACAGGCACAGCGCCATGGCAATGCCGGTGAGTGCGGTGTGGCTCAGCCCCGGCATCAGGTAGGCCAGGTACTGCGCGCAGCCGACCGCCGCCGCCGCCACCGACAGCGGTGCGGTCAGCAGCGTCTGCCACAGGTACAGGAAGCCGAACAGGCGTCCGGCGCGGTCGCGGCCGTAGGCTTCGCGCAGGTAGTGGTAGGGCCCGCCCGAGCGCGGGATCGCCGAGCCCAGTTCGGCCCACACCAGGCCATCGCACAGGCACAGCAGCGCGCCGACCACCCAGCCCAGCAGCACCGCCGGCCCGGCCAGCGCCGACAGTGCCAGCGGGATGGTGATGAACGGGCCGATGCCGATCATGTTGAGCAGGTTGGCCGACAGCGCGCTCCAGAACCCGAGCGTGCGCGGCGGCGCGCCCTGGTCTGCGGCGGAGGACGCGACGGGGGCGGCGAGCGACGTCATGTGCATGCGCGATCCTGCGGGGAGGGAAGGGGAGCTGAGGCCTGCGTTGCAGGTGTGGGTATCAGGCCGTTGGCGCAGCGCAGCAGGCCCGGCTGCAGGCGATGCAGATCCAGGATCAGCACCTGGTTGGCGCCGGCGCGCAGCCAGGCGCCCGGGCAATACAGGCATTGCTGCGGGCCGATGTCCCAATAGCGCCCGAGCAGGCGCCCGTTGACCCACAGATAGCCCTTGCGCCAGTCGCGCATGTCCAGGTGCAGGTCGCCGGGCTGGTCCAGGGTGAACACAGTAGCGAAGAACAGGCCGGGGCGTTGCGGCGGTGCCTGCAGCGGGCGCAGCGACGGCGTGGGGTCCGCGTCCAGCGCCAGCCCGCGCACCTCCCAGCCGTGCAGGTCCTGCCCATCGAGCCGCACCGGACCGAGCAGGCCCTTGCGATCGCCCAACGCCGGGCCGAAGTTGATGTGGCCGAAGCTGTCGACCAGCACCTCCAGATCGCGTGCGTTCTTCTCTGCGTCGGGCAAGTGCAGTTGCAGCGCGCTGTGCAGGCGCGGATGCCGCATCCGCGACACGTGGTTCAGTTCGCGCCCGTCCAGGTGCACCACCGCGTAGTCGTGGACCTGCCCCAGATGCAGCGCCTGGCCCGCGCCGATCCGCCGCCGATACAGCACCAGGCCCTGGTCCTGGCCGAGCAGGCGCTGGTTGTCGATCGGGGTGTCGGTCTGCAGCGCGGGGCCGAGGTTGTCCCACAGCGCGGCCACGGGATTGGCCTGCACCGCGTCGAAGTGCGCGCGGCGCGGTGCGGCGGGCACCGGTGGCGCGGGCATATCGGCCTGCGCGGTGATGATCTTGCGCAGCGCGAAATAGGCTGGCGTCGCACGGCCGGCCTCGTCGATCGGCGCGCCGTAGTCGTAGCTGGTCAGCGCCGGCTGGAACTGCGAGCCGTCGTCCTCGGCGTTGGCCCCGGCGCTGAGGCCGAAGTTGGTGCCGCCGTGCACCACGTACAGATTGAACGAATAGCCGGCGGCGGCGATGCGGCGCAGCAGCGGCGTGTAGTCGCGGCGAGCGAACTGCGGCTCGCCCCAGTGCGTGAGCCAGCCCGGGTAGCCCTCGGACACCCACACCGGCGCCTGCCCGGCGAAGGCCGTGGCCGCCTGCAGATCGTGCAGATCGGGACCATCGAGCCCCAGCGCGGCGCCGGGCAGCATCGCCTGGCGCCGCCGCAGATCCTTGAGCCCTTCGGCCAGCGAGAACGGTCCGTCGACCCCATGCGAACGCCACAGCGCGGCCAGCGCCTGCAGATAGCCGACGTCGCTGCCGTGCATCGAGTACTCGTTCTCGATCTGCAGCATCAGCACTGGCCCGCCGGCACTGGCCATCAGCGGCGCGATGCGCGGCGCGATCGCCCCGATGTAGCGTTCCACCGCCGCCATGTAGCGTGCGTCGTGGCGGTCGCGCAGGCGGATGTTCGCTTCGCGCAGCAGATACGGCGGCAACCCGCCCAGCGTCCACTCCGCGCACACATACGGACCCGGGCGCAGATACACCCACAGCCCCTCCTGCTGGCACAGCCGGATGAACCCGACGAAATCGCGCTCGCCGCTGTCCAGATCGAACTGCCCCGGCGCCGTTTCCAGCGCATTCCACATCAGGTACAGCGCGATGGTATTCAGCCCCATCGCCTTGGTCATGCGGATGCGATGCAGCCAATCCGCCTTCGCGATCCGCAGCGGATGCAGCTCCCCACTCCGGATCTGCCAAGGTTGCCCGTCCAGCGTGAAACGCCCCTGCGCGAAGCCGAATGCGTGCGGCCGCCCGTCCGGCACCGGTGCTGATGCCGGCACCGCCGCGCGCAGCATCGGCATCGCCGCCAATCCCAACGGCGCCAACAACCCGAACCGGCAGAATGCGCGGCGTTTCATTGCGCGCTCCGCGAGGATTGTTGCAGTTGCAGTTGCAGTTGCAGTTGCCTTGGTTGTTGCTGTTGCTCTTCAGCTTTTGCTGTTCCCGGGTCCCCTCCGCAGCGGCGGAGCTGGCGGGCAGAACCCCCCGCAGGGGGGCGGCGCACAAGGATGTGCGCCGTTTTCGGCCGGGGCAGGGCTCGCCGGGAAAAGGCGAAGCACTGCTTCGCCCCGGCGGGCGGGCAGGCGCCGTGAGGCGACTGCCCCGGACTTGGCTGCGAAGCAGACAAGCCCCGTCCGAAAATCCCGCTAGCGGAGCGGACCCGCGCAGCGGGCGCGAAGGCGGGGTGTGCTTGATCAGCCATTCGGCTGCTGTAAAGCGGCTTCTTTTGGTTACTTTTCTTTGCACAAGCAAAGAAAAGTGACTCGCCGTCAGGCGAAAGCTGTTGCTTTTGCTTGCCTACCCAAGTAGTACCGGTAAAGCCCGTCGGGACTGAAGTCCCTCCCACAAAAAGCGTGGTGCAGTCGAAGTCGGTAAGGCCTGTCGCGGCTGAAGCCGCTCCTACGACAGCCAAGGCGCGCATTGCTCGAGTGGGCCACCGATGCAGCCTGAGGCAGGCCGCAGCGGTAAGGCCCGTCGGGACTGAAGTCCCTCCCACAAGAGCCATAGTCCAGGCTTTGTCGGTAGAGCCTGTCGCGGCTGAAGCCGCTCCTACGACAAGCGGGGCGCGCGCTGCTTGAGTGGGCCACCGATGCAGCCTGATCCAGGCCGCACCGGTAACGCCCGTCGGGACTGAAGTCCCTCCCACAAAAAGCGTGGTCCACGCGGAATCGATAAGGACCGCCGGGGCTGAAGTCCCTCCCGCAGAGCGCGTGGCAACGCTCCGCGACGGCATCCCAGTGCGCACGCCGCGGCGCCCTAGAACGCGTACTTGACGGTCAACAGCGTCATCATGCCGGCATCCACGATGTCCGACACCGCCAGATTGTGCCGGCCCACGTGGCCCCAGTAACTGTATTCCTTGGTGAGATTGGAGATCGACAGATCCACATTCACCCCATTGTCGAACCGATAGCCCGCATGCAGATCCACCCGCCGCGTCGGCCGCGCCCACAGGTCGTCCCACGGTGCGTTCTGGTGCAGGAAGTCGTAGTTCAGCAGATACGAACTGCTGAAGTGATAGCTCAGGTTCACCGAGAACTTCGAGCGCTCGTAGAACAACTCCAGATTGGCCATCGCATTCGGCGCCGACTGCATCTGCTCGTCTTCGAAGCCGACCATGCCCAGATCCGCGTGCGCATGCTGGCGCGTGGCATTGGCGCTGACGCCCAGCCCGTCGAACGGCGCCGGCAGATCCTGGAAGCGCTGCCGCGCGCTGACTTCCACGCCATAGACGCGGCCGTCGCCGCCGTTGGTCGGCATCTGGTAGAACACCGTGCCGCTGCCGCTGGTGCCCGAATTGGCCTGGCCGGAACCGGCGTCGTAGATGTAGTGGTGCAGGCGCTTGTAGAAGCCGGCCACCGAGAAGAACCCGCCATGGTCGGTCGCCCACTCGCCGGACAGATCCAGGTTGGTCGAGGTGATCGCCTTCAGGTCCGGATTGCCCTGGGTGATGGTGGTGATGCCGTTGGAGATGTTGATCTGGGTGCCGCCGCCCAACTGCACGAACGCCGGCCGCGTATAGCTGGTCCACAGTGCGGCGCGGTAGGTGGTGGCGCTGTCCGGGCGCCAGGTCAGGAACACGCTCGGCAGCGGCTGGTCGTAGTGCGTGCTGTTGGCGGCGAAGTAGCCGACCTGCTGGTTGCCGTCGCTGTCGGTGGGCGTGGTCCAGAAGGTGTTGTGGATGCTGGTGTGCTCGAAGCGCACGCCCGGCACCACTTCCAGGCTGCCGAAGGAGAACGTCGCCATCGCGTAGGCGGCGCTGACCGCCTCGGTGCCGCGCATGGTGTTGCAGTTCCAGTTGTTGACGTAGAACGCGCTGCCGCAGGTATCCAGATCGTCGTCGGTGAGGTGGTCGGCGATCACCCGCGCCACCGCGCCTTCGCTGACCCGCGGCGTGGCCCAGTGGTACTTGCCGGGGAAGATCGCCGCGTAGCCGCCGTTGAAGATGCCCAGGTCGCCCAGGGTGCTGGTGTCGGGCACCGGGCCGGTCCACCAGTCGCGGTTGCTGTAGTGGCGGCTGCTCTTGCTGTACTTGACGCCGAACTGCAGCGTGGTCAGCGCGCCGTCGGCGAAGTCGTAGCGCGCATCGAACTTGGCGCCGCCTTTCTTCTGCCCGGAGTAGATCTTGGTCGATTCGCCGTAGCTGCTGGCGTACAGCGACGGAATGTTGTTGACCTGGGCCAGCAGCGCCGGGGTCAGCTGCGGGTAGGGGAAGGCGCCGCTGCCGTATTGCATCAGGCTGCTGCCGGAGTAGGCGAAGTTGGCCTGGCTGAACTTGTCCTCGCGCCCGTCGATCTCGATGTGGTCGGGGCGGTCGTTGTCGCCGAAGCTGTAGAACAGGTTCGGCGACAGCGTCCAGTTGCCGGCGGTCTTGCGCGCGCCCACCTGGAAGGTGGCCAAGTCGGCGATTTCGGGGTTGGTCTCGTACCAGAAGCGCGCGGCGATGCGGTTGATGTTGGGCGAATACACGCCGGGCGTGGCGCTCGGCACGAAGCTGACGTCCTGCGGCAGCAACTGCACGAAGGTGGTGCCCTGGTCGGTCTTGGCGTAGGCGTAGGTGGCGCGCGCGTACACCGACAGGGTGTCGTCCACGTTCCAGTCGAAGGCGGCATTGCCGCCGTAGCGGCGCTCCCAGCCGGCGACCACGCCGACGTTCATGCCGGTGCTGGTCAGGTTGTCCTGCGGCGCGTAGCCGGCCGCGTTGCTGCCGTCGGCATTGGCGTGCAGGAATTTCCAGGAGCCGTCGTTGAGCGCGCTGGTGGCCGCGGCCACCTCGCTGTTGGTCGAGGTGCGGTAGTCGTAGTAGGCGCTGGCGTAGAAGCCGAACTGCTGCTCGTCGCCGAACTTGTGCTGGAACTCGCCGGCCAGGCCGCCGCCGAGGCCGTCGCCGCCGTAGTCGCGCGCGCGGCTCTCGACGCGGCCGCTGACGGTGACGCTGCCGCTGGTGGCGTCCTTGTAGTCGTAGGCGGTGGGCGTGCGGAAATCCAGGGTGCCGCCGATGGCGTCGCCGTCCATGTCGGCGGTGGAGGTCTTGTTGGCGACGATGGTCTGCAGGCCCGAGGGCGGCAGCAGGCTCAGCTGCACGCTGCGGCTGTACGGCATGCCCTGGGCGACGGTGACGCCGTCGATCAGGTTGACGTTGTACTCGGAGGGCAGGCCGCGCACCGAGGCGAACATGCCTTCGCCGCGCGCGGCGCCGTCGACGCCGCCGAAGTAGCCCGAGCCGCTGTAGGTGATGTTGATGCCGGCGATCAGGCCCAGCGCCTCGGCGACGTTGTGCACGGCGGTGTGCTCGAGGTCGTTGGCCGACAGCACGTCCACCGTGTTCGAGGAGTTCATCTTCAGCGTGCTGGCGTCGTAGCGATTGGCCGCCACGCTGATGGTCTGCAACTGCTTGGCCTCGTCCAGCGCGATCGACACCGTGGCGGCGCCGCTGTCGGCGACCTGCACGGTGGTTTCCGGGGCGCTGAAACCGGGATAGTCCAGTTGCAGCGCGTACTGCCCGGCCGGCACGTCGGCGATGACGAAGCGGCCCTGCGCGTCGGTGACGGCGCTGAGCGCGGTGCCGGCGATGGCGACCTTGGCGTGCGCGGCGGGCTTGCCGCTGCTGCGCTCCTTGAGTTCGCCCTGCACGGTGCCGGCCAGCGCCGGGGCGGTGGCGGCAAGGCCGGTGATGGCCAGAATGGCGGCGCACAGCGCCTTGCGCTTGCAATACGGATGGGTTGCCACGTGACACCTCGCTGATCGTGATCGGTACGGGCACGCGCCGAAGGCGACGCGCCGCTGCGTTCCTGGGAGGCAGACACGGTGGACGGAAGGCGCGCACGCTCGGGCCGCACGCCGGGCGGCGTGCGAACAGGACAAGACGAGCGGACGGCGACCGACGCGTGGCGTCTGCCGGCTGGGCGGACCGTTAAACGGCGATCAGTGGCGTGGCGGCGAGTAGCCGGCGATGCACTTGGAGCGCGAACGCAGCGCGCTCAGCTTGTAGCGACGGGTCATGCGCAGCGGCTCCCGTATGCGCCCGCGCGGTACGCGGACGACATGCAGGGCGCCGGAACTCCGGCGAGGCATCGGTCCTGGCTGCGACGACTGCATGACATGGCACATCACCCCTGGAACTGCCCTGGAAAACGCCGCAAGTGCTGCGGCGTTCGGCGCGTCTGGCATCGTCGATGCGCGGCACCGACGTGTTATCGATACCTCTGTCCCGGAAGACTGTCAATAGGTTGTGAAAAATAAATTCATCCGGCGCCGTGCAGCGCGGTCGGTCGGCCCGGCGGCGTGAACGCGGCGGGCAGTTACGCTGCACCGCCGCAAGCGCTGGCGCATTTCGTAGACGGGGACGCAGGCGGCCCCGTCGCTCATTTGGGCAGGGCCATGCGTCCACTGATCGAGAAGGCGGCGTCCTCGCCGGCCGCGCCGGTACCGGGCTGGCCACCGCCGACGAACAGGCGGTAGTCGCCGGCCTCGACCGCGCGCTGGCCGCTGCGATCGACGTCGCTGAGCTGGCGCGCGTCCAGCGCGAAGGTCAGCGTGCGCGTCTCGCCCGGCTGCAGGTGCACGCGCTGGAAGCCGACCAGGCTGCGCAGCGGCGACTGCGCGCGCGGCGGGTATTGCAGGTACACCTGCACCACCTCGTCGCCGGCGCGCGCGCCGGTGTTGCGCACGGTGGTGCTCACCTGCAGCGGCTGGCCGGCCTGCAGTGTCGCGGTCGACAGCCGTGGCGCGTCGTAGGCGAACTGGGTGTAGCTGAGGCCGTAGCCGAACGGGAACAGCGGCTCGCCCTTGAAGTAGCGGTAGGTGCGGCCCTTCATGTCGTAGCTGACGTAGGGCGGCAGGTCCTTGGTCGAGCGGTAGAAGGTCACCGGCAGGCGGCCGCCGGGATTGATGTCGCCGGCCAGCGCCTGGGCGATCGCGGTGCCGCCGGACTGGCCCGGATACCAGGCGGCGATGATCGCGTCGGCGTGCTGCTTGGCCCAGTTCAACGCCACCGCGCTGCCGCTCATCAGTACCACGACCAGCGGCTTGCCGCTGGCCTTGGCCCGTTCCAGCAAGGCCTGCTGCGCCGCCGGCAGGGCCAGGTCGTTGCGGTCGCCGCCGTCGAAGCCGGGCACGTCGATGCGCAGTTCCTCGCCTTCCACGTCCGGCGACAGGCCGACGAAGGCCACCACTGCGTCGGCCTGCGTCACCGCGCGTTCGGCCTCGGCCAGTTGCAGCGCCGGCGGCGCCAGCCACTCCAGACGCAGGCCCTGGTCCTGGCCGCGGTGCTCCAGCTCCAGGCGGATGCGGCGCGGCCGCGCGTCGTCGAAATGCAGCACGGTCTCGACGTTGCGGCCGTCGGCGTTGTGCATGCCGGCTGGCAGGTGCTTGTCCTCGGCGTTGCCGGCGATCACCAACTGGTCGTCGATGTACAGGCGCACCGGGTCGTGGCCGGCGCAATCGAAGCAGCGCGCCACCCGCACCGCGAGGGTGTAGTCGCCCGGGCCGGGCGGCAGCAGTTCGCCGCTCCAGCGCACCGAATAACGGTCCTTGTCCACGCCCTTGGCCGGGGCCACGTGGTCCCAGTTGAAGCCGACCACGCGGTCCTGGCGTTGCACGCGCGGGGTACCGGCCAAGTCGAGGTTGTCGAAGTATTCGCCGCGCAGCCCGGGCTTGCCGTCGCTGCGCAGGGCGGTTTCGGGGATCATGCCGGGCACGCCGGCGGCCAGCGGCGCGCCCTGTGCATAGGCCACCTGGGCGGCGCCGAAGCGCGTGCGCAGGCCCTGCAGCGGCGTCACCGGCTGCACGGAGGTGCCCTGGTAGTTGGCTTCCAGCGCAGCCAGCGCGTCGGCATTGGGGCCGAGCACGGCCAGGCGCAGGCCCGGGCGCAGCGGCAGGGTGGCGTTGGCGTTCTTCAGCAGTACCAGCGATTGCTGCGCGGCCTGCAGCGCCAGCGCGCGGTGCGCGGCGCTGTCGATGTCCCTGGCGCCCAGCCGTGCGTACGGATCGTTGCGCCGCGGCTGCAGTTCGCCGAGCCGGTAGCGCGCGGCGAACAGGCGCACCAGCGAGCGGTCGAGCAGGGCTTGGTCGGCCTCGCCGCGGTCGAAGGCCAGGCCGAGCTCCCGGTAGGCGTAGCCGCAGTTCAGATCGTGCCCGGCCTTGAGCGCCGCGGCGGACGAGCCGGCGTTGTCGGGGCGGTAGTAGTGGAACTGGGTCATGTCGTCGATCGCGTCGCAATCGGACACGACGAAGCCCTTGAAGCCCCAGTCGCCGCGCACGCGGCCATCGAGCAGCCAGTCGGCGGCGCAGGCTGGCGTGCCGTGCAGGGAGTTGTACGCGCACATCACCGAGCCGGCCTGGCCGTCGACGATGGCGGCGCGGAACGCCGGCGAGTAGGTGGCCTCGAAATCGTGCGGCGACACGTCCACGTCGAAACCGTGGCGGCCCGGTTCCGGCCCGCTGTGCACGGCCAGGTGCTTGGGCGTGGCGATGGTGCGCGGGTGCGCCGGATCGTCGCCCTGCAGGCCGCGGATGAAGCCGACCGCCAGCCGTCCGGTGAGGTAGGGGTCCTCGCCGTAGGTCTCCATGCCGCGGCCCCAGCGCGGGTCGCGGAAGATGTTGATGTTGGGCGACCAGATGGTCAGCCCGGCGTAGCGCGGATGGTCCTTGCCGGGGCCGCCGGCAAGATTGAACTTGGCTCGCGCCTCGGTGGAGGTGACGGTGCCGACGTCATGCAGCAGCTCGGGGTTCCAGGTCGCGGCCAGGCCGATCGCCTGCGGGAACACCGTGGCCTCGCCGTTGCGGGCGATGCCGTGCAGGCCCTCGCTCCACCACTCGTAGGCGGGCACGCCCAGGCGCGGAATCGCCGGTGCATCGTTCATCGCCTGCGCGATCTTCTCGGCGCGGGTCATCTTCGCCACCAGCGCGGCGGCGCGATCCTCGGCCTCGTCGGCGTGGGCGAGCGGGGCGGCGAGCAGGCCGATCGCACACAGCGCCTGTGCCAGCGGCTGTAGGAGCGGCTTCAGCCGCGACCGCACGCCGGCCGATCCGCGGAGCATCTCCCCGCCCATCACTTCGCCTCCGCCGGTTCGGCCGGGGCACCCGCCAGGGTGCTGCCCAGGTCGCGCACCTGCAGCGCCGCGCGCACCTGCTCCAGCGTCGCGCTGCTGTGCACGCGCACGGTCAGCGGTTCGCCCGGCAGCAGGTCGAAGGCGTTGTCGGACTGGGTCACGTCGAGGTCGCCGAAGCTCAGCCACACCTGCGCCGCAAGCGTGGCGCTGCTCAGGGTCAGCGCATAGCCGTCGCCATCGGCACGCAATTCGCTATGGATCTCGGCCTGCGGCCACTGCAGGTGCTTGGCCGCGTCGAAGTACACCAGGGTGCGCGACAGCACGCGCTCGCCGTCGAGCAGTTCGAACACCGCCACGCTGCTGCGCGGATCGGCGCGGCGCAGTAACTGCGCATCGCTGAAGCTGCCCACGCGCACACTGGACAGCGGCGCCAGGGTCACCGGCTTCTCGGTCTTGCTCAGCACCTTGCCGGACAGGTCCATCACCCGCATGCGCCAGCGCGCGGCCAGCGGCGTGGTGCGGTCGGAGACCAGCGACACGGTCGTCTGGCCCTGGTCGTTGCGCAGTGCGGCGATCAGTTCCGGCGCGTAGAAGCGGCGCGCGTGGTACTGCAGCGCCTTCCAGCGGCCGAAGTAGTCCAGGCTCGACCACGAGGCGCCGGGCCACACGTCGTTGAGCTGCCAGTACAGCGAGCCCATCGATTGCGGCCGCGATGCACGCAGGTGTTCGGCGGCCAGGGTGATGCCCTCGGCCTGCATGATCTGGCTCAAATAAACGAAGCTGGCGAAGTCCTTGGGCTCGCCGAACGCACGGCGGATGTACAGCAGCAGGCGCTGGTTGCCGTTGCCCTTGTCGAACTTCTGGTGCGCGCGCATCACCGGCGATTCCGGCTTCAGGTCGCCGGGTTCGGCGAAGGCGCGGATGGTGCGCAGTTCCGGGAACGACTGCAGGCCGTATTCGGACATGAAGCGCGGGGTCACGTTGAGGTATTCGGTGACCGGCAGCGCCGGGCCGCCCCAGACCTTCCAGTAATGCATGTCGCCGTCGTCGGGCTGGTCCGCGGCGCCGTCGAAATCGGTACCCGGCGAGGTCGCCCAGTACGGGGTGTCGCTGTCGTACTTCTGCACCGCCTCGCGCAGCACCGTGCCGAACAGCGTGGTCATGCCGCGGACGATGCGCTCGCGCTCTTCCGGGTCGATCGACTGCTTGAACTTGACCCGGTCGCCCCAGTTCTCCCAGCCGGTCTGCACTTCGTTGTTGCCGCACCAGATCACGATGCTGGGGTGATCGCCGAGGCGCCGGACCTGCTCCTCGGCCTCGGCGCGGGTGTTCTCGCGGAAGGCGACGTCGTAGGGCGGGATCGCGCCGCCGAACATGAAGTCCTGCCAGATCATGATGCCCAGGCGGTCGGCGTCCTCGTAGAAGCTGTCCGGCTGGTAGTGGCCGCCGCCCCACATGCGCAGCATGTTCATGTTGGCGTCGCGCGCGGACTGCAGGAAGCCGCGCATGCGCGCGGCGTCGACGCGGGTGGGGAAGCTGTCGAACGGGATCAGGTTGGCGCCCTTGGCGAACACCGGGATGCCGTTGACCACCAGGGCGAAGCTCTTGCCCCACTGGTCCTTCTCGCGGCGCAGCTCGACGCTGCGCAGGCCGGTGACGCGCTGCGCCTCGAAGCGCTCGCCCGCCGCATCGCGCAGGTGCGCCTTGAACGTGTACAGATCCTGGCGGCCATAGCCGGCCGGGAACCAGCGCTGCGGCTTGGCGATGCGCACCGGCACGGTCAGGGTGTTGGCGCCCGGGTCGACGACCGCGCGCTGGCTGAACTGGCCGACGCGCTGGCCGTCCGGGCCGAGCACGTCCAGGTCCAATTGCACCTCGCCGCTGCGGCCGGCCTGCACCTGCAGTTGCGCCAGCAACTGCGCCGCGTCGGCGTCCACGCGCTGCTGCGCGATGCGCAGGCCGTCCACGCGCAGGTCGTCCCAGGCCTCCAGGCGCACGCCCTGCCAGATGCCGGCGGTGACGATGCGCGGGCCCCAGTCCCAGCCGAAGTTGTACGGCGCCTTGCGCACGTAGGTGGAGCTGTGCCGCGCCACCGGCTCGTCGCCGAACGCCGAGTCGTAGGCGCCGGGCAGCGCATACGGCTGCTTGGACAGCCACGGCTGGATCTTCTTGATCGGCGAGGCGATGCGCACTTCCAGCACGTTGTCGCCGCGCTTGAGCAACGGTTTGGCGTCGACCCGCCACTGCCGGAACATGTTGTCGGCGGCGAGCAGCTTCCTGCCGTTGAGATAGACCTCGGCGAAGGTGTCCAGGCCATCGAACACCAACTCCAGGTGCGGGCGCGCCAGCAGGGCCGCGTCGACCTGGAACCGGGTCTGGTACTGCCAGTCGCTCAGCCCGGCCCACTGGATCTGCGCTTCGTTGTCGCGATAGAACGGATCGGGCACGACCCCGGCGGCGATCAGGTCGGTCTGCACCGTGCCCGGCACCTGCGCCGGCAGCCATTGCGCCGCCTTCGGATGCGCGTTGGCGTTGGCATCGCCCGGCGCCAGCCGCACCTGCCAGCCCTGCTGCAGCGACAGCGTCGTCGGCGCCGCCGCCTGCCCTAGCGCCGGCAACACCAGCGCCAGCAGCAGCCCGAGGCGGGCGGGAAGGCGCGTGCGCGACGCGAAACGGGAGCGGCGGGGCGGCTGGGTCATGCGAGGGTCTCCGTGGTCAGTGCGCGGCGGCGGGAGGCGCCTGCGCCGCGGTGTCGATCAGATGGACGGCGCCGATGGCGTAGTACGGCCCGGCGATGGGCGCGGTGGAGCGCAGGCACAGGTCGTGCACGCCGGTCTGCTTGGGCAGCCGCGCTTCCAGCGCGAACTGGTCGCCCAGGGTCTTGCCGGCCGGCATTGGCAGCCGGGCCAGCAGCTTGCCCTTGCAGTCGCCCAGCCGCACCTCGAACTCGCCGCGCGCGCTGTGCGCCGGGTAGCGCTTGACCTTGGCCTGGTCGTGCGCCAGCCCGTAGTTGCGCGCCAGGCGCGCGGCGTCGATGCGGATGCGGTCGACGCCGTCCAGGCGTGCATCGGCGTAGCGCCAGCAACTGGTGAACAGGTCGATGTTGAACACCGGCGTGTCCTGCTCCGCCAGGTCCGGCAGCAGCGGCACGCGCAGGCCCAGTTCGCCGCCGGCGCACGAGCTCAGGCCCTGGGTATCGCGGCTGAGCAGGTTGGCGCGGTCGAGGATGCGGCTGCGCGGCGCGGCCAGCAGGCGGCCGTCGTCGGCGAAGGTGGCCGCACGCACGGTGACCGGCAGGGTCACCGCGAACGGCGCGGTGTAGCGCGGCGAGTCGGCCTTGGGCTCGCTGCCGTCGGTGGTATAGCGGAAGCTGCCGAACTTGGCCTGGTTGCCCAGCACCACGGTGGCCTGGCCGCTGTCCAGCGCCGCGTTGTCGCCGCCCTGCACGGCGATGTCCGGGGCGAAGGCGCCGTCGCCATAGGCGATGCCCTGCAGGCGGTAGCGGTCCAGCTGCGCCGGCATGCGCTGCAGGAAGCCGTTCCAGTCGCGCGCGGCCATCGGCGACCAGCCGGCCTCGGCCACCGCGCTCAGCCGCGGGAACAGCGCATGGTCGATATGCCAGGCGGAAGGGATGTACTCGCTCCACAGCGCCGCCTGCACGCCGAGCACGTGCTTGCTCTCTTCGGGGCTGAGCGCCGCCGGCACCGGGTCGAAACCGTAGACCTTCTGCAGCGGCAGCGTCGCCAGGCGGCCGTTGGGCTCGTCGTTGCGCGCGCTCTGCAGGTTGTCCAGGTACATCCAGCCGGCCGGCGCCAGCACCACGTCGTGGCCCTGCTTGGCGGCGGCGACTGCGCCGTCCACACCGCGCCAGGACATCACCGAGGCACTCGCGGGCAGCCCGCCTTCCAGGATCTCGTCCCAGCCGATCAGGCGCCGCTGGTGCTGGGTGAGGTAGTCGGCCAGTTGCTGGTTGAACCAGCCCTGCAGCGCATGCGCGTCCTTGATGCCGAGCTTGCGCATCTGCGCGCGCACCGCCGGCGAACGTTCCCACTGGTCCTTGACCGCTTCGTCGCCGCCGATGTGGATGTACGGCGAGGGGAACAGCTGCAGCACTTCGTCCAGCACGCCGCGGATGAAGGTCATGCTCTTGTCGTTGGTGTTGAACAGGTAGGGATTGACGCCCCAGTCCACCGACACCTTGGGCCGCTGCCGGGTCACCCCGACCAGTTCCGGATACGCCGCCACCGCGGCCTGCGCGTGCCCGGGCATGTCCAGCTCCGGCACGATGGTGATGTGGCGCGCGGCGGCGTAGGCCACCAGGTCGCGGATCTGGTCCTGGGTGTAGAAGCCGCCGTAGCGATCGGGCAGGCCATGGGTGCCGGCGCCGGGCGGGGTGCGCCAAGCACCGATCTCGGTGAGCTTGGGATAGCGCTTGATCTCGATGCGCCAGCCCTGGTCGTCGGTCAGGTGCAGATGCAGCACGTTGAGCTTGTGCTGGGCCATCGCGTCGATCAGGCGCTTGACCGTGTCAGGGCCATGGAAGTGCCGCGCCACGTCGAGCAGCACGCCACGCCAGCCGAAGCGCGGCCAGTCGCGGATGTGCACCTGCGGCACGTCCACCTCGCCCTTGCCGGCGTCGGGGGTCATCAGCTGCCAGGCGCTGATCGCGCCGTAGAACAGGCCGCGTTCCTCGCGCGCCTGGATCAGCATGGTGCGCGGGTCCACGTCCAGCGTGTAGCCCTCGGCTTGCGCCACCTCGGTATTGGGATTGAGCTGCAGGCGGATGCTGCCGTCGGCGGGGATGGTCTCCTCGCGCACCTCCAGCGACAGCCCGCGGGTCTTGCTCAGCAACTGCGACAGTTGCTCGGCCACGCGCTGCGCGCCGGGGTCGTCGAGGGGCACCGACAGCGCAGCGCCGGCGCGGATGGTCAGGGTGCCGCCGTCGCGCTCGGCCTTGGCCGGCGCCGGGATCAGCGGCAACGGCGTCTTGTCGTCGTCGTCATCGTGTTTCGGGGCCGGCGGCGGCGCCGCGGCGGGCTTGGCCGCGGGCGCCGGAGTCGGCGGCGGTGCGCGGTCGCAGCCGCCGAGCAGGCTGCCACAGGCGAGCAGGGACAACCCCAGCCAGGCGTTGCGGGAGGCCGCCGCGATGCGCGCGGCGGCGAGCATCGGGCGGTGCGGCAATCGGGGGTGTGCACCCACTGCAGTCATCGGTCTACCTCAAGCGATCGAGATGCGTATCGTAGAGGCTGCGGGGTAGCCTGAGGTGAGCGCGGCGCGTTCGGCGCGCGCCGCATGCGCCGCGTGTCGCATCTCGAGCGCGCGGCCGCTCAGCGCGCCGCGGTCGGCAATTCGTCCCAGACCTTGGGATCTTCGGCGCCCAGCACCCAGCAACTGAAGCCTTCCAGGCCGTACTGCTTGACCAGGTCGTAGCGGGCGCGGAAGCTGCGCGCGTCCGGGCGGAACACCCATTCGCGCATGTCGTCGCGGTAGAAATAGAACCACGACTCCTGCTCCACCGGATCCCATTGCACGGTGGCGTTCTGCTCCACCGCCAGCGGGAACGACTCGTCGGCGTCGATGTAGTCGGCGGTGATGTTGGAGGCTTCGGTGCCGTCGGGCTTGACCGGATTGCCGGTGTACCAGCGGTAGCCATAGGTAGCGATGCCCAGCGACAGCTTGTCCTTCGGTACCTGGGTCAGCGCGTAGTCCAGGTGCTTCTTCATCCACACCATGCCGTCCACCGGGCCGGGCGTGGTCCAGCGGGTGTGCTGGTCGTAGGTCATCAGGCTGATCAGGTCGGCCGAGGCGCTCAGCGCCTTGAGGTCGTAGGCGCCGCGCCAGTACTCCCACATCCACTTTGCGAATGCGCCGCCTTCGGCGTAGCCCGGTGCGTTCGGCACCACCGCCACCGACAGCTTGAAGCCGGCGTTGTGCAGCGCCTCGGCGGTCTGCTTGACCATCAGCGAGTAGGCGTCGCGGTCGGTCCAGGCGATGCTCTCGAAATCGAACTGGAAGCCGTAATAGCCGTGCTTGCGGCCGTGGATCAGCAGCGCGGCGATCATCCGCTGCTTGGCGTCCTCGTCGTGCAGCAGCTTGTGGAAGCCGTCGCGGCCGGCGGTCATCGACAGGATCGGCATCACCCGCAGCTTGTGCTGCTTGGCGATCTCGTACAGGTACAGGTTCGGGGTGCCGTTGACCAGGCCGCTCTGGTCCACGCCGTACCAGGTCGGCACCACCACATCGATCTTGTCGAGGTGGGCCAGGAACGAATTGGTCGATTTCTGCGTGTTCATCAGATAGAACAGCGCAGTCGGGTTCTTGGCCATGGCTGGGGCGCAGACCAGGGCGAGGGCGAACAGCAGCCCTGCGAAACGCTTCATCATCGGGAGGGATCCGTTGGCGGGGTGGGGGAGGACAGATCGATGCGGAACACGTAGGCGTGTTCGCCCACCGGCTTGGCCGGCAGGCGCAGGTGCAGGCCGTCGGCGCGCTGCTCGAACGGCACCGGCTTGCCGCTGGCGAGCAGGGTGACGCCTCGCACGCCGTCGGACGGCTTCAGCGAGCGGATCAGCGCCTGGCCGTCAGCCGGCCAGCCCAGCTCGATCGCGTACAGCGCGCCGTGGCCGGTGGTGAAGCGGAAATCCGCGGGCGTGTACGGCTTGGTCTTGGTGTCCTGGAAGGTGCCGCCGACCACTTCGGTCGGGCCTTCGCCGTAGCTGCGCCACGGCGTGCTGTCGTAGATCGCCTCGCCATTGGTCTTGAGCCATTTACCGATCGACAGCAGGATCGCGCGTTCGGTGTCCGGGATCGAGCCGTCGGCGCGCGGGCCGATGTTGAGCATCAGGTTGCCGTTCTTGCTGACCACGTCCACCAGCATGTGGATGATGAAGGTCGGCGTCTTGTAGGTGTCGTTCTCGACATAGCCCCACGAGGCGTTGCTGACCGAGGTGTCGGTCTGCCAGTGGGTGGGATGGATGCCGGTGAGCTGGCCGCGTTCGATGTCCAACGTGCCGGCGCCCTCGGGGAAGGCGCCGAGCTTGTAGTTCACCACCACGCCGCCCTTGGCCGCGCCGTGGTTGTAGTAGTACGAGAGCATGGTCGGCAACGTGCCGCGGAAGGTCGGGTGCGCGATCCACCAGTCGAAATAGATCAGATCCGGGTCGTAGCGGTCGATCAGTTCGGTGGTGCGCGCCAGCCAGTCGTCCAGCCAGGCTTGCGAGACCGGAGTCCAGTCGTTGTGCACGTCGGCGTCGTCCTTGCCCGGCAGGCGGACCTGTGCGGGGCCGTACAGGCCGGCGTAGCGCGGGTCGTTGACGTCCGAGTCGAACTGGCGGCCACCGTCGAAGAACCAGTCATGCTCGGCGCGGTGCGAGGACAGGCCGAAATGCAGGCCCTGCGCGCGGATCGCCTTGGACAGCTCGCCGATCACGTCGCGCTTGGGCCCCATCTTCACCGCGGTCCAGTCCGACAGCTGCGAGTCGTACATCGCGAAGCCGTCGTGATGCTCGGCCACCGGCACCACGTAGCGAGCGCCGGATTCGCGGAACAGCGTGGCCCAGGCCTGCGGATCGAACTTGGGCGCGGTGAACAGCGGGATCAGGTCCTTGTAGCCGAAGCGCGACTGCGGGCCGTAGGTCTCGCGGTGATGCAGGTAATCCTTGCTGCCCTGCTGGTACATGTTGCGCGAATACCACTCGTTGCCGAAGGCCGGCACCGAGAACACGCCCCAGTGGATGAAGATGCCGAACTTGGCGTTGTCGTACCAGGACGGCGAGCGGTACTGCTTGAGCGAGGTCCAGTCGGGTCGGAACGGTCCGCCGCGCGCGCCATCGTTGGCTTCGCGCACCAGACGCGCGCGTTCGGGCGCGTACTTGGCAGTGGCTTGCAGCCACTGCTGGTCGATCTGTTCCGGACTGAGGGTGGTGGCGGTCGGCGCTGTCGGCGACGGCGCGTCCGCGGCGCCGGCGGGCAGGGCCGTCAGCGCGAGAATGAGGGCCAGCGCGCTGGCCAGGGTCTGGCGTGCGGCTCCGGCGTGGCGGGATCGGTCCGCACGGGGGCGGGTCTCGGTCGTCATGGAACGGCACTCCTTGTTGCAGAAGACGATGCCGGCGCCGCCGCGCCGGACACGAAACAGCGCGCCACCGTGGAGGGACGGTGGCGCGCCGGTGCTACATCAGAACTTGAAGTTCAGCTGCGCCTGGTAGCCGCGGCCGTTCTTGTACATGCCGATCGGCGCGTACTTGACCTCGTTGTACCAGTAGTAGGTCGAGTCGAGCAGGTTGGTCGCGCTGAAGCTCACGCTCATCCAGTCGTTGATCTGATACGACGCGGTCAGATCCAGCTGCTTGTACTCGTCGGTGAACACCTGCGAGTTCAGGCGACCCACCTGGGTGAAGTACTTGGAGCGGTAGCTGTAGTTGACGCGCACCATCCACGGACCGTTTTCCCAGTAGGGGATCACGTTGTAGGTGTTCTTCGACAGGTACGGCAGGTTCAGGCCGGTGCTGGCGTCGGCGGTGGCGTAGGTGTAGTTCGCCTGCAGACCGAAACCGTAGCCGAAGGCCTGCTGGTAGTTCAGCGAGGCGCCCTTGACCTTGGCGTCGGAAGCGTTGATCGGCGAGCTCACCGAGTACAGGCCGCTCACCCCGGACACCGCGTCGGTCAGCTGCTGCTGCGTGGTGGTGGTGACGATGTACGAGCTGATGTCGCGGTAGAACAGTTCCGCCGACAGCATGCTGGACGGCGCGAAGTACCACTCGGCGGCCAGATCGTAGTTGGTCGACTCGTAGGGCTTCAGGTCCGGATTGCCGCCGCTGGCGGTCAGGTTGCCGTTGCTGCTGTTGATGGTGAACGAACCGGCCAGGTCGCCGTAGCGCGGACGTGCCATCACCTTGGCCACGGAGAAGCGCAGCACCTTGTCGGTGTCCAGATCGTAGGCCAGGTTGAAGCTCGGCAGCGGCTTGTAGTACTGCTTGGTCACCTGCGTCTGATTGTAGGTGGCGCCGCCGTCATTGCTCTGCCAGTACAGCGACTTGTCCTTGGTGTCCACATAGCGCACACCCAGGTTGCCGCGCCACGCGCCCGACTCGAAGTTCAACTGCGCGTACAGGTCGCTGGTGATTTCCTTGACGTCGAACGAGGAGCCGTAATCGATCTTGTATGGACCCTGCGGCTGGCCGCGCAGGTAGCTGATCACCGAGTTGAGGTTGGCGGTCGACCAGTTGGTCAGGTCGCCGCTGGCACCCAGACCGTCGTACAGGCCGCTCGGGGTGGTGCCGGGGCTGAAGTCGGTCAGCGAGATCGCATCGGTGGTGTTGATGCGGTTGCCGCGGGCGTCGACGCCGTTGTCGTGGTTGATGTACTTGTAGCCGACCTGCAGCTTGTTCAGCGGGCCCCAGTCCAGGTCGCGCGCGGCATCGAACTGGAAGTACTTCTCCTTGTCGGTGCTCTTGGCGTAATAGATGCCGCCGGCCTGCATCGCCGATTTGTCGGTGGAGCCGGGCGCCAGACCAGCCGGCGAACCAACCAGGCCCCAGTTGGAGGCGCTGCCGTTGTCGTAGGTGACGCCAGTATTGCTGCCGTCGTAGTTGAAGTTGTAGCCGCCCTTCTGCAGCAGGAACTTCATCAGGTACTCGGGGTTCTTGCCGCCGGTGGCCTCGGTGGTGCCGGCCTGGGTGGTGAACACCCACTTGTCGCCATAGAAGTCGTGGCGCAGGTTCAGGCTCTTGGTGGTGACGGTGCTTTCGCGGTAGTTGGTGTCGAGCTGCGCGTACGGCTGACCATTGCCGGTCGCATCGGACAGCTTGCCCTCGACGATGTAGCCATTGTTGAGCGTGGCTTCGGTGAACTTGTCGCGGTCACCGCAGCCCGGGCAGACGTAGCGCGATTCGCTGAAGTTGTTGTACTTGCCCTTGATGTAGATGCCGGTCAGGTTGAACTCGTTCTGATCGTTCGGCTTCCACTGCAACGCGCCCTGCAGGCCGTTGCGCTCGCGGGTCTGCTGGAAGAAGGCGCTGTTGATGCCCACCGGGAACTTGGCGGTATTGATGTCGCCACTGCCATTGATCGTCGCGTTGGGATTGATTCGCGAAGAGACGGTCCCGTCGGCGTTGTAGGTGGTGCCGGTGCCGTAGCCGAAGAACTCGATGCCGGCGCGCGACAGGTCCTGCTTGTCGTGGGTGGCGGAGATCAACGCACCGAAGGTCTCGTCGTCGTTCTTCCAGCTCCACAGCGCCGAGCCGCGCGGATTGCCTTCTTCCGAACGGTCGTTGTAGTTGTAGCCGATCGAGCCGCGGATGGTGTTCTTCGGCAGGTCCAGCGGCTTGCGGGTGTGCACGATCACGGTGCCGCCGATCGAGCCTTCGTCGATGCGCGCTTCCGGAGTCTTGTAGACCTCCATCAGGCCGATGATCTCCGGCGACAGCAGGGTGTAGTTGAAGGTGCGGCCGCTGGTGTCGGTCGGGTTGCCGCCCCAGTCGCCCGAGGCGATGGTCTGGCCATTGAGCAGCACGCGGTTCAGCGCCGGGTCGGTGCCGTTGATGCTGACCTTCTCGCCTTCGCCGAACTGGCGGTCCACGCTGATGCCCGGCAGGTGCGCCAGCGACTCGGCGGCATTGGTGTCCGGGAACTTGCCGATGTCTTCGGCGCTGATCGCATCGACGATGGAGTTGGCCGAGCGCTTCACCGACTGGCTCTTCTCCAGCGAGGCGCGGTAGCCGGTGACGGTGATGGCATCCAGCTGCTGGACGTTCTTGGAATCCGCGTTGGCGGAAGCGGGCGCTTCCTGCGCGGCGGCGTTACCGGACAGGTACAGCGCGGCCATGATGCTGATGGCTAAGGTCGTGGTGCGGCTATTCATTGGCTAAACCTCTGGGTGAGTACTTGGGCATGAGGTGCCAACCGATGTTCCGGCGTGCTGGCCGCTGCCCGGCCTTGTGGATGGGCGCCGCGCCTGGTGGCGCTGCGCGGATCGCATCTCGATGCGCGTCGTCCGGTCGCTGACGCGGAAGTAGCCAACCGGCGGCATCGAGGGCGCCGGTTCTTCCTGTGTTCCTGCAGGTAACAACCAAGTCCAGCAATGAAGCAGTGCACCTGCTGCCTGGTCCGGGCGCGGCTGCGTCCGTGCCCGGCGCGGGCGTGGTCTCGTCGGTTCGGGGATGCCGATTGCGGCGTCAGCGCGCGTCCTGCCACTTGGCGCGGGAGGAGCGGCGATGCGTCGCTGTATCTGAATCCCCTGAACGTGGCATGTCTTGAAGTTGTAAAACTTGTGTGAGCCGAGTCTGTCGTAGCGCTGACAGCGTTGTCAACACCCGTTTCACGCGGTTTTGACGGTTGCAAGCAAGGCTCGCCGCGGCATCTTTCTGCCGGCTTTCACAGCGTGTCCGGGGGCTGCTCTAGGTGCTTGTCTACAAAAGAAAACATGCTGGAAGATGGCGGCGACACCGCCGTTGTGACCGACAGGCCCAGGCGCGGCAAGGGCTGCCGGGTTGCCAGGCATGTGGCAAAAATTTGTGCGATGCGGCGAAATTTTGCGACGGATGTTCACCCATGCAACGGGCCTCCTCGGCCGACCCTCACGACGGCCGGGCGATCACCCACAAGAAGGCGACGTGGTGAAGACAAAACGGCAAACCGGTGAATTTCACCTTGACAACGTTGTCAAGGTGGTCGGACACTCGATCGATCAATCGGCCGAATCGGCGTGCGCCTGCTCTGGCGCAACGGGAGAAGACGTGTCCGCAAGCAGTTCATCAGTGGCAGCGGCCGTGCCGCGCGCCGAGCCTTTCATTGCTGCCGATGTCGGCGGAACCCATGTCCGGATCGGCTTGGTCGCACGCGCTGCCGGCGCCGGCCCTGCGCCGGCCGTCGATGTACTGGACTACCGCAAGTACCGCTGCGCCGACTATCCCGGCCTGGCAGAGATCATTGGTGAATTCCTCGATCAGGTGCAGGGGCCGAAGCCGACCCGCGGCGTGATCGCCAGTGCCGGTTATGCACTCGAGGACGGGCGCGTCATCACCACCAATCTGCCGTGGACGCTGTCGCCGCCGGAGATCCGCGAACGCCTGGGTCTGACGGCGCTGCCCCTGGTCAACGATTTCGAAGCGGTGGCGTATGCGGCGGCGTCGATGGACGCCAGCGAAGTGCTGCATCTGGCCGGGCCGCGCAAGGCGCAGCGTGGGCCGGCCTTGGTGATCGGCCCGGGCACCGGCCTCGGTGCCGCGGTGTGGATTCCGACCCACGGCGGCGCCGTGGTGCTGGCCACCGAGGCCGGCCATGCCGCGCTGCCGGTCGGCAACGAGCTGGAACTGGCGATGGCGCAGCGCTTGTTGCGCGACCGTTCCTATGTGCCGGTGGAGCATTTCCTGTCCGGCCCCGGTCTGCTCAATCTGTATCGCGTGCTGTGCGACCTGCGTGGCGTCACGCCCACGCATGCCGCACCGAGCGACATCACCGCGGCGGCGCTGGCCGGCGACGATCCGCTCGCGCACGAGGCGCTGTCCGCGTTCTGCGGCCTGCTCGGCAGCGTGGTCGGCGACATGGCGCTGCTGTACGGCGTGCAGGGCGGCATCTACCTGGCCGGCGGCTTCCTGCCGCAGATCGGGGCGTTCCTGTCCGCGAGCAGTTTCGTCGAGCGCTACTTGAACAAGGGCGCGATGCGTCCGGCGCTGGAGCAGATCCCGGTGAAGCTGGTCGAGCACGGCCAGCTCGGGGTGATCGGCGCGGCGAACTGGTTCCTGCAGCAGCGCGACTGAGGCGCTGGGCGGTCGCGCCGGCACAGGCCGCGTCCTGCGGCCGGCGTGCGTGCGAGTGCATCCCGCAGGCTTTGATCTCTAGTGCATGCCGGCGCTTGCGCTGCCGCATCGCGCCTACAGGGCGCGCCTGCCAGCAACGGGAAGTGTCCTGTAGGAGCGGCTTTAGCCGCGACGGACTTCCCGGGAAAGCCTGGTCGCGGCTGAAGCCGCTCCTACGTGTGCGCTGGCCGTCGTGATGAGAGGCTCTCGGCGTCGCTCCTGCAGGGCAGGCCAGCTTCGGCATGAGCCGATGATTCGCCGTTCCCGACTGGCTGGGCTGCAGTCCAGGTGGGTGGCTGCGCCCGTTTCGCTACATATAAGAAGGAAGGACGCCGACGGAGGTCCGATGGCATGGCGTCGCGTCCGGTGGCAAGCCAATGCCTGCGGCGCGTCCGGCGCGGCGCCGCCTACGTTGGGGCGTGCCCGAACTTACAAGTCGCCATGGTGCGCCTGCAGCGCCGCGATCGCGGCCAGGCCAGCGGTTTCAGTGCGCAGGATGCGCGGCCCCAGCCGCAGGCCGACGAAGCCGGCCGCCTCCAGCGTGGCGCGGTCGCGCGGCGACCAGCCGCCTTCCGGGCCGATCGCGATCGTTGCCGCGTCGCCGCTGATCTCCAGCGTGCGTAGGCGGTGTTCGCCCTGCGGGTCGAGGGTCAGCCGGCATGGGCTGTGCGCGGCGGCGCGCGCGGCGTCGGCCAGCGCCAGCGGCGCGCTCAGTTGCGGCACGCGCGCGCGACCGGACTGTTCGCAGGCCGCGATCACCACGCTGCGCCAGTGCGCCACGCGCTTGTCCACTCGCGCCGCGTCCAGCTTCACTTCGGTGCGCTCGGCCCACACCGGCACGATCGCGGCGACGCCGAGCTCGGTGGCCTTCTGCAGGATCAGGTCCATCTTCTCGCCGCGCGCCACGCCCTGCAGCAGGGTGATCGCCAGCGGCGACTCGTTGTCGGTCGGCCGCGCCGCGCCGATGCGCACGCTGGCGTTGCGCTTGCCTGCCTGCAGCAGTTCGGCGTGGTAATCGCTGCCGTCGCCGTTGAACAGCACGCAGGGGTCGCCTTCGCGCAGCCGCAGTACGCGCAGCAGGTGGTTGGCGACGTCCTCCGGCAGGCTCAGCTCGGCGCCGGCATGCAGCGGCAGGTCCACATGGCAGCGGGTCAGGCGCATGCCACCGCCTCGTCGATCGCCGCCAAGGTGGTCTCGGCCAGCAGCGCCAGCTGCGCGGCATCCACGCAGTAGGGCGGCATCCAGTACAGCACGTCGCCCAGCGGGCGCAGCACCACGCCGCGCGCCAGCGCGGCACGGTAGGCATGCAGGCCCACGCGCGCCGAGGCCGGGAAGGGTGTGCGCTTGTCGCCGTTGCGGGTGAGTTCGAACGCCACCACCATGCCGGCCTGGCGCACGTCGGCCACGTGCGCATGCTCGGCGAACGGCGCCGACAACGCGCGCATGGTTTCGGCGGTGCTGCGGTTGCGCGCGATCACGTCGTCCTCCTGCAGGATCCGCAGCGACGCCAGCGCCGCCGCGCAGGCCAGCGGGTTGCCGGTGTAGCTGTGCGAATGCAGGAAGGCGCGTTCGCGGCTGTCGTCGAGGAAGGCGTCATAGAGATGCTGGGTGGCCAGCACCGCCGAGAGCGGCAGGAAGCCGCCGGTCAGGCCCTTGGACAGGCACAGCAGGTCCGGCATCACCCCGGCCTGCTCGCAGGCGAACAGGGTGCCGGTGCGGCCGAAGCCGGTGGCGATCTCGTCGGCGATCAGGAACGCGCCGTTGGCGTCGCACAGTTCGCGCGCCCGGCGCAGATAGGCCGGGTCGTGCATGCGCATGCCGCCGGCGCACTGCAGGCGCGGCTCCAGGATCACCGCGCAGATCTCGCCGGGATGGCGGTCGAACAGGTCGGCCAGCGCATCGGCGGCGGCATCGGCGCGTTCGCGCGCGCTCTGCCCGGGCGCGGCCTGGTAGGCGTCGGGCGAGGGCGCGAACAGCGCCTCGGCCAGCAGCGGCGCATACACCCGCCGGTACAGCGGGATGTCACCGACCGCCAGTGCGCCGATGGTCTCGCCGTGGTAGCCGTTCTCCAGCGCGACGAAGCGGGTGCGCCCGGGCTCGCCGCGGTTCTGGAAATAGTGGAAGGCCATCTTCAGCGCCACTTCCACGCCGGCCGAGCCGTTGTCGGCATAGAACACCTTGGCCAGCGGCGCGCGGCCCTCCTGGCGCGGCGCCAGCGCCAGCAGTTGTTCGGCCAGCAGCACCGCCGGTTCGTGGCTGAAACCGGCCAGCATCACCTGTTCCAGTTGCGTGCCCTGGGCGGCGATGGCCGCGGCGATGCGCGGTTCGCCGTGGCCGAACAGGTTGGTCCACCAACTGCTCACCGCATCCAGGTAGCGGCGGCCGCCGTGGTCGATCAGCCAGGCGCCTTCACCGCGTGCGATCGGGACCAGGGGCAGGGTGTCGGGGTGCTCGCGCATCTGCGTGCACGGGTGCCAGAGCACGGCCAGGTCGCGCTGGCGCCACGCGTCGGCCATCTGTGCTGCGGTCAGGTCTGATAGCATTTCGCGCTCATGAACAGGTTCTTCGCTCCGCGCATTCTATCGATCGACGCCGCCCGGCGCCGCAGGGTGCCGGCGTGACCCGTCCGTTGCCGGTCATCCATGCCGTGCGCGAGCGCAGCGAATCGGCCACCGAGCGCCGGGTCGAGGAACTGGACCTGGAGTTCAGCAACGGCGAACGCCGCGTGTTCCACCGGCTCAAGGCGCCGGGCCACGGCGCGGTGGTGGTGGTGCCGATGCTGGATGCGCAGACCGTGCTGCTGGTGCGCGAGTACGCCGCCGGCGTGCACCGCTACGAGCTGGGCCTGGTCAAGGGCCGTATCGACGCCGGCGAGACGCCGCTGCAGGCGGCCGACCGCGAGCTCAAGGAAGAGGCCGGTTATGGTGCGCGGCAACTGCGCGTGCTGCGCGCGATGACCCTGGCGCCGACCTACATGAGCCACCAGTCGTGGCTGGTGCTGGCGCAAGATCTCTATCCCGAACGACTAGCCGGCGACGAGCCGGAGGAATTGGAAGTGGTGCCCTGGAAACTGGCTGAACTGGATCAACTGATGTTGCGTGAGGATTTTTCCGAGGGGCGTTCGCTGGCGGCGCTGTTCATCGCCCGCGAGTGGCTGGGTCGCGCCGAATGATCCGTCTGACCAGTGATTTGCGCGAAACCGTGATCGCCATCGCCATCGATGCCGCCGCGGCGATCATGTCCGTCTACGCCACCGGCTTCGAGGTGGAGCACAAGGCCGATACCAGTCCGTTGACCCAGGCCGACCTGGCCGCGCACCAGATCATCGTCGAAGGCCTGGAACGGCTGACCCCGGACCTGCCCGTGCTGTCCGAGGAATCGGCACAGATTCCGTGGGAGGTGCGCCAGCACTGGACCACCTACTGGCTGGTCGACCCGCTCGACGGCACCCGCGAGTTCGTCAAGCGCAATGGCGAGTTCAGCGTCAACATCGCCCTCATCCACCAGGGCGCGCCGGTGTTCGGCGTGGTCCAGGCGCCGGTCGATGGCCGCGTCTGGCACGCGGTGCGTGGCGAGCAGGCGTACCGCCGCGAGGGCTTCCGCGATACCGCGTTGAACACGCGGCGCCCGGCCACCGCGCCGCTGCGGGTGGCGGCGAGCCGCTCGCACCGCGACGCGCGCACCGACGCGCTGCTGCAGCGCATGGGCGAGATCGAACTGGTCGCGCAGGGCTCCTCGCTGAAGTTCTGCCGCATCGCCGACGGCGACCTGGACGTGTATCCGCGCTTCGGCCCGACCTCCGAGTGGGATACCGCCGCCGGGCAGTGCGTGCTGCAATCCGCCGGCGGTGCGCTGCTGGCCGCCGCGACCGGCAAGCCGTTCCGCTACAACCGCCGCGAATCGCTGCTCAATGGCGACTTCGTGGCGCTCGGCGATCCGGCGCAGCCCTGGCGCGACTGGCTGGGCTGAGCCGCGCCGCACGCGCGCGCCGCATGGCGCGCGCTCTGCCACACTAGGGGTCAGGCGGCAGCGGTGCCGTCGCACCGGAACCCGCCCGTGACCCCAGCCCGCTACGACCTTCCCGCCCTGCTCGACATCATGGCGCGCCTGCGCGACCCCGCGCAGGGCTGCCCCTGGGACCTGGAGCAGGACTTCGCCAGCATCGCCGCCTACACGGTCGAAGAGGCCTACGAAGTGGCCGACGCGATCGATCGCCAGGATCTGGCCGGGTTGAAGGACGAACTGGGCGATCTGCTGCTGCAGGTGGTGTTCCATGCGCAGATGGCGCGCGAGCAGGGCGCGTTCGGCTTCGACGACGTGGTCGCGGCGATCTGCGACAAGATGGTGCGCCGCCATCCGCACGTGTTCGGCGACAGCCAGGTGGCCGATGCCCAGCAGCAGACGCTGAAGTGGGAAGAGATCAAGCGCGCCGAGCGTGCCGCCGCCGGCGAGCGCGACGGCTCGGCGCTGGCCGGCATCGCCCGCGGCCTGCCGGAATGGCAGCGCGCGCTGAAGCTGCAGTCGCGCGCGGCGCGGGTCGGCTTCGATTGGCCCGGCCCCGCGCCGGTGCTGGACAAGGTGCAGGAAGAACTGGAAGAAGTGCGCGCGGAGCTGGCGCATGGCGCCGCGGCCGATCCGGCACGGCTGCAGGACGAGATCGGCGACCTGCTGTTCGTCTGCGCCAACCTGGCGCGGCATGCCAAGGTCGACGTCGGCGCCGCGCTGCGCCATGCCAACCTCAAGTTCGAACGTCGCTTCCGCGCGATGGAGCGCTTGGCGCAACAGGACGGCGGCGCGCTGCACGGCCTGGCCCTAGCCCAGCAGGAGGCGTACTGGCAGCGCGCCAAGGACGAAGAGCGCGCCGCGGCCGGATGAAGACGCTGCTGCTGTTCGTGCTGACCGCCGTCGCGGAAATCGTCGGCTGCTACCTTCCTTATCTCTGGCTGCGCGAACAGCGCAGCGCCTGGCTGCTGGTGCCGGCTGCAGGCAGCCTGGCGGCCTTCGTCTGGCTGCTGACCCTGCACCCGGTCGCCAGCGGCCGGGTCTATGCGGCCTACGGCGGCGTCTATGTCGCTGTCGCCTTGCTGTGGCTGTGGGCGGTGCAGGGCATGCGCCCCACGCGCTGGGACCTGCTCGGCGCCGGCCTGTGCCTGGCCGGCATGGCCGTGATCATGTTCGCGCCGCGGCAGGGTTGAGGCCTGCGCGGTAGGCGGTCCTCGAAAAGTCTCTTACGACGAATGAGAGGCGGACTCCGTAGGAGCGGCTTCAGCCGCGACGGGCGCTCTCGGTGACGCGCGTCGCGGCTGAAGCCGCTCCTGCGAAGCGCACGGCGCGCCCCGCGGAGTTGCGGCACAACGCGTTAGAGGTGCCCTGAAGCCGCTCCTGCAGGTGAGTTCGCAGCCCATTGTGCCGAGGCGATGCGATTTGCTGGCGGTGCCCTCCAGGTACGCGGTTTACACCAGGCTGCAGCGTTGCGGGCATGCCTGTCGCGGCGCTGTCGTCCACCACCTATCCGTGTCCGGCGCCTGCACCCCAGGAGGGCGTCCACGCGCTGCGAGCGAACGCCCATGCCCCGGCGTATGCTGGACGCCTGCGTCGCCTCGGGAGGGCCATCGCATGCGCCGCTTCGCCAGTTTCCGCGCGTTCTATCCGTTCTATCTGAGCGAGCACCGCCATCCGCTGTCGCGTCGGCTGCATTTCGTCGGCAGCGTCGGCGTGCTGGCGAGCGTGTTGCTAGCGCTGTGCACCGGTCAGCCGCGCTGGCTGTGGGCGGCGCCGATCTGCGGCTACGGCTGCGCCTGGATCGGGCATTTCGTGTTCGAGAAGAACCGCCCTGCCACCTTCAAGTACCCGCTGTATTCGCTCGCCGGCGACTGGGTGATGTTCAAGGACATGCTGCTGGGCCGCATCCGCTGGTGACCGGCATGTGCGCGTACGCTGGCTATACTGCGGATTCGATTCCTTTTCTGGTTAATGGAGCAACCTGATGCCGTCCACTTTCTTCTTCGCGGTGGTGCTGTTGGCCGCCGGCGTGATCATTCTGTTCAAGACCGTGCGCATGGTGCCGCAGGGATTCCAGTGGACGGTGGAGCGCTTCGGTCGCTACACCCACACCCTGTCGCCCGGCCTGCATTTCCTGATTCCGGTGGTGTACGGGGTAGGGCGCAAGGTCAACATGATGGAGCAGGTGCTGGACGTGCCCAGCCAGGACGTCATCACCAAGGACAACGCGGTGGTGCGCGTGGACGGGGTGGTGTTCTTCCAGGTGCTGGACGCCGCCAAGGCGGCGTATGAAGTGTCGAATCTTGAGATCGCCACGATCGCGTTGGTGCAGACCAACATCCGTACCGTGATCGGCTCGATGGACCTGGACGAATCGCTGAGCCAGCGCGAGACCATCAATGCGCAGCTGTTGAACGTGGTCGACCACGCCACCAATCCGTGGGGCATCAAGGTCACCCGCATCGAGATCCGCGACATCCAGCCGCCGCGCGACCTGGTCGATGCGATGGCCCGGCAGATGAAGGCCGAGCGCGAGAAGCGCGCGCAGATCCTCGAGGCCGAGGGTTCGCGGCAGTCGGAGATCCTGCGCGCCGACGGCGAGAAGCAGGCCGCGGTGCTGGAGGCCGAAGGCCGCAAGGAGGCCGCGTTCCGCGACGCCGAAGCGCGCGAGCGCCTGGCCGAGGCCGAAGCGCGGGCGACGGCGATGGTGTCCAAGGCGATCGCCGAAGGCGACGTGCAGGCGATCAACTACTTCATCGCGCAGAAGTACGTGGAGGCGTTCAAGGAGCTGGCCACCGCGCCGAACCAGAAGTTCGTGCTGATGCCGATGGAGTCCAGCGGCATCATCGGCTCGATCGCCGGCATCGCCGAACTGGCGCGCGAGGCGCTGAACAAGCAAGCCACCCCGCCGGCAGTGCCGCGCGTGCCGCCGCGCACCGGAGTCTGAGCCATGCGCATTGAGGTAGTGGCCTGGGGTGCCCTGACCTTGTTGCTGTTCGCGGCCGAATCGCTGGCGCCGGGCGCCTTCATGCTGTGGATGGGCTTCGCTGCCGCGGCGGTGTTCCTCGCGGTGCTGGTGTTCCCGGACATCTCCCTGCTGCTGCAGGTCGGCGCGTTCGTGGTGCTGAGCTTCGTCTCGATCCAGGTGTACCGCACCTGGTTCCGCAACCGCGGCCGGACCAGCGACCAACCGCTGCTCAACCGTCGCGCCGAGCAACTGATCGGCCGCGTGGTGACCCTGGACCAGCCGATCCACGGCGGCCGCGGCCGCGCCAAGGTCGACGACGCCTTCTGGGTCGTCGGCGGCCCCGACCTGCCCGCCGGCAGCACGGTGCGCATCGTCGGCGTGGACGGAATGACGCTGCTGGTCCAGGCGGCTTGAAAGCCGGGATTGGGGATCGGGGATTGGGGATTCGTAGGAGCGGCTTCAGCCGCGACTTGGGACCGATGATGGGTCGCGGCTGAAGCCGCTCCTACGGCACTGCGCCATCAAGCGCCAACGTTCCGGCTCAAGGCAGCCGCTCTTGCGAATCCCCAATCCCAACTCCCCAATCCCGGCTCCCTGCCGGCGATAATGGGGGACTTTTCTCACGGACCCGCGCCATGACCCAGAAGACCATCCTCAACGACAGCCACCGCGCCCTCGGCGCCAAGATGGTCGACTTCGGCGGCTGGGACATGCCGATCCACTACGGTTCGCAGATCGACGAGCACCACCAGGTGCGCCGCGACGCCGGCATGTTCGACGTCAGCCACATGACCGTGGTCGATCTGCACGGAGACCAGGTCCGCGCGTTCCTGCGCCACCTGCTGGCCAATTCGGTGGACAAGCTGAAGGTGCCGGGCAAGGCGCTGTACACCTGCATGCTCAACCCGCAGGGCGGGGTGATCGACGATCTGATTGTCTATTACATGTCCGATGCGTTCTTCCGCCTGGTGGTCAACGCCGCCACCCGCGCCAAGGACCTGGCCTGGATCGGTGAGCAGGCGCAGGCGTTCGGCGTGCAGGTGCGCGAGCGCGACGACTTCGCGATGATCGCGGTGCAGGGGCCGAACGCGCGCGCCAAGGCGATCGGCCTGCTGCGCGAGCAGGACCGTGCCGCCGCCCAGAAGCTCGGCCGTTTCGCCGCGCTCGAGGCGAGTTCGGTCGACGGCGTGCCGCTGTTCGTCGCGCGCACCGGCTACACCGGCGAGGACGGCTTCGAGATCGTGCTGCCTCAGCAGCAGGCGCCGGCGTTCTGGGAGGCGTTGATCGGCGCCGGGGTCAAGCCGGCCGGCCTGGGCGCGCGCGACACGCTGCGCCTGGAGGCGGGCATGAACCTGTACGGCCAGGACATGGACGACACCGTGTCGCCCTACGAAGCCGCGCTGGCCTGGACCGTGACCCTCGACGAGGGCCGCGACTTCATCGGCCGCGCCGTGCTCGAGGCGCAGAAGGCCGGCGGCGCGCCGCGGCAGATGATCGGCCTGGTGATGGACGAGAAGGGCGTGCTGCGCCATGGGCAGAAGGTGCTGACCGCGAACGGCGACGGCGAGATCCTGTCCGGCACCTTCTCGCCGACGCTGGGCAAGGCGATCGCCTTCGCGCGGGTGCCGGCCGGCGAGCCGGGCGCGGTGCGCGTGGACATCCGCGGCAAGGAGGTGCCGGTGCGCGTGGTCAAGTTCCCGTTCGTGCGCGAAGGCCAGGTCCAGCCCGGCGTGCTCGACTGAGTCCCGTCCGCCGCGCGCGCGACTTCTTCCCCACGCGCGCGGTTCGCTACACTAGCCTCCCATCCTCGATACCGTCTTCTTCCGGAGCAGCCCCATGAGCGAGATCCCTGGCGACCTCAAATTCCTCAAGTCCCACGAGTGGGCCCGCGTCGAGGGCAACGGTCGTGTGACCATCGGCATCTCCGACCACGCCCAGGGCCTGCTCGGCGACCTGGTCTACGTCGAGCTGCCGAATGTCGGCGATCACGTCGAAGCCGGCAACGGCGTGGCCGTGGTCGAGTCGGTCAAGGCCGCCTCGGACGTGTACAGCCCGCTGAGCGGCAAGGTGGTCGAGGTCAACACCGCGCTGAGCGACAAGCCGGAAACGATCAACGAAGATGCCTACGGCGAAGGCTGGATCCTGGTGCTGGAAGCGGACGACGCCGAGCAGTTGAACGAACTGCTGTCGCCGGACGAATACGCCGAACTGCTCGAGGACGACGGCCACTGAGCCGATCGCCCGTCGCGACACCCGAACCGGCCGCCTCGTGCGGCCGGTTTCTTTTTGGGCCCTGCGCAGCGACCACGTCGTCCGCGTTGCCGTATGGCCGTTGCGGTAACTCATGTCGCTGGCGTCGCGGCGTGCGTCGATGCGAAGACGGCGTGAGGCTGTCGCCGGTTGCACCGCGAGCGCAGCGTGTTGCCGCGCGCGGAGACGTCCGCTGACCCGCGCGTCGTCGGCGCCGGTTTTCCGACGCGGTACGGGTGCGGCGCGGCATGAGCGCGGTATGGGGTGGCGAGGAACAGGCAGCGGCGACGTGGTGTGCGTCGCGCACGTCATCGTTGCGCGCCTGAGAGGTGTGCGCCGGCGCCAGTCGCCCACCTGTGCGATCGGTGTCGGTCGACGCAACCGCGCGAAGGTGTCGGTGGCGGCTTGGCGTGGAGGCGGACGAGGGTGGTGGCCTGCGTTGTGGTGCGGTGGCGACGTGCGTGCAGGTCGCGTCGCAGTGGCGCGACGCGCCACGTCTCGGCGACGCCGCACGCGACGCATCGCGAGCGTCGCGACGGGCGCACGACGCAAAAAAGTTTGCGCACTTTTGCGCATTTGCACTTGTGCGATGCCGGAACCGCACGCGGTCGCGAAATTTTTTTTCAGCTAGCGGACAGCCTGGCGTGCACTCCCGCGATTGCTGCCGACGCGTCGTCGCGCCCCGTCCGCAACGCGATGGCGGCGTCGTGTCGTTACAGAAAACACGGAAATTTCCCTGCTTTTTTTGCGCGCGCCGTTTTCCTTGTGGTGCCGGCATCGGCGATCGGAGGCGTCGGCAAGGCGGCTGGCGCGGCATGCGGTGGGCGTGGCGCGCGCGCCAGCAGAAAAAAAATTGCGCGGAAGTGTTGACAGTAAAAAAAACCGTGATTAGGTTTCGCCCAGCAGACGTTGCTGCGCAAGCGAGTGAATCGGATCGACATCAAAACGCGAAGCACAACTTGGACATCCGCCAGGAACCCGAAGATGGTGGAGTTGGAGTCGCTTCCCTCCGAGAAACGCAACGTCTCCCCTGGCATCGCACCCGTATCGACATCCGGTACGGGTGTTTCTGTATCCGATCCGGCCCGCAGTGCGCGCCGGCGGTTCCCGCAGGCGGAGCATCGCCGCGAGGTTGCTTTAACTGGGCATTTTCAATCCATAGTTCACTGACGAGGAGCCATCCCATGGCCACGAAAAAAGCTGCGAAAAAGCCGGCCGCTAAGAAGGCGGTCAAGAAGACTGCCGCCAAGAAGCCGGCAGCGAAGAAGGTTTCGGTAAAGAAGGCGGTCAAGAAGGTCGCCAAGAAGGTGGCCAAGAAGGTCGCCAAGGTGAAGAAGGCGGTCAAGAAGGCCGTTGCCAAGAAGCCGGTGAAGAAGACGGCGAAGAAGGCCGCCACCAAGAAGACCGCGAAGAAGGCCGTCGCCAAGAAGGCGGTGAAGAAGACCGCGAAGAAGGCTGCGACCAAGAAGACCGCGGCGAAGAAGACCGTGAAGAAGTCGGCTGCCAAGAAGCCGGCCGCGAAGAAGGCCACCGCCAAGAAGACCGTGGCGAAGAAGAAGCCGGCCGCTCGCAAGAAGAAGGCCGCTCCGGTCGCGCTGCCGGCCACGCCCGCGCCGCTGATCTGATCCATCCCGATCGCTGTTCCTAGACTCTCTCCCCGGTGCCCAGCGGGGAGGGAGTTTTTTATTTGCGGCGTCCTGCCGTGCGCAATCGCATCGCGCCTCTCTGCCCGACGCTGCCGGCGGCGTCCGTCGTCTCGATCCTCGAAGACTGCTCGCCGCGTGCGGCTGGCCAGGTGGCGACGTGGTCATGGTGCCCGTGTGTCTCGCACCGCCGATCAGCGGCCGCCTGCCGCGTCCGCCCGTTCCAACCACCTCGACCCGTTCTCCTTGCGCTGATCGCCAGATCGGCACGTGGGGATCTGCCTGTGGGTCTCGCATGGGAACGCGGCTGCATGTCGGGAAGACCGCTGCGCGATCGGGTACCTGCGATCGCTGCGCATCCATCAGGTCATCCCGAGTGCATGTGCCGCCCCGGCGGTCACGTGCGCACCGCACGTGAGCAAGCGGGCGCGGCGACGGGCCTGCGCGAAAGCGACAGGTCAGCCACCACGCGGCGGTGGGCGGCGGTGGGCGGCAGTGGAGGGGGATCGCATTGAATGCATCGACCCGGACGTGGGGCGACCGGTCGTCGGTTCGGGACCGCTGGGGCTACCGAGGCACGCCTGACATCCGGCGGCTCAGCCAGGCATCGTGCACCACGCATGCAACGCGTCAGCGTGCCTTGCCCGACGATGGGCAGCACATCGCTGTTTCCGCGCATTGCGTGGATTGCAGTGGATCTCTGAGCACCTGTTTTCGCCACCTTGAGCCGAAGACGGCTTGCCCTGTTGTAGGAGCGGCTTCAGCCGCGACGGGCGTTCCGGGTAAAGCCCGTCGTACAAACTACTATCGTCGTGGAGAGAAGACGCGACAGGCGCGATCTGCGTGTGCGTGCTGCCCAACGCTCGCGCGCGGCGGTGCACCGAGCTGCCAGCATGCCAGCGGCAGCGTGCGGCGATGCGGGGTGCCTTGTCCATCCGATGCGGGATCGCGGAGGACGACGGGAGGGGGCGGTGCACGCCCCGCGCGATCTTGGAGGTGAGGGCGCGCATCGCCGCGCCTTACGTGCGCTCCGCCCGCCGCCGCCGTCCGGGCGACGCAGTCGTTGAGCGTTCGTCGTGGAATGTCGTCGGTCGTCTCCCCCGCGATTTCGCGCCGCGGCCATGCCGCCGCACCGCCGCACCCCTGCGTCGCAGCGGTGTCGCGTCGTCGCAACCGGACAGGGCTGCGTCCCAGCGACGGGGCGGGTGGACTGCACAAGCGCAGCGTAGGTCAGCGCTGCAGACAGCAGAAAGGCGGCTTGCGCCGCCTTTCTGCGAGGATGCTGCGGGAGGCCGCGCTCAGTGCGGCGAGGCTACCGACTTGGACGAGGACGCGCCCTTCTTGTCCTTCGGGTCCGGACGCTCGGCCATCAGGTTGTCGCTGCCGAAGTCGGTGTCCACGTCCAGCCAGCGCTGCGCCGGCAGGCCGATCGCGCGGTCGAGGACGGTCGGCAGCAGGCCCGAGGGCAGGCCGCTTTCGCCGTTCCACAGAATCGCCACAGCGAAGTCGCGTTCCGGCACCAGCGCGATCAGGCCGCGGTAGCCCTGCACCGCACCGGCATGGAAGATCACCTGGTGGCCGGAGTAGTCGAACACGCGCCAGCCCAGCGCGTAGCTGGCCGAGTTGACGCGTGCGCGGCGCCAGCCCGAGCGCATCTCGCCCGGGGTCAGGATCAGCGGCGCATGCAGGGTCGCCAGCAGCGGCTCCGGCAGCACGTCCGGGCGATGCCCGGTCTGCGCGATCAGCCACTGCGCCATGTCGCTGATGCTGGCGTTGACGCCGGCGGCCGGCGCCAGGCGGTAGTAGGTGGGCTTGGGCGTCAGCGAGACCCAACCGTTGCGGCTGCGCACGTGCGGGCGCGCCCAGCGCGGGCTGGCCTGGATGCCGGCCAGGCCCATGCTGGCGTCGTTCATGCCCAGCGGCTTGAAGATGCGGCGTTCCACCGACTGCTCGTAGAAGCTGCCGGACGCGGCGAACACCACGTCGCCGATCAGGCTGAAGGCGACGTTCTGGTAGGCGTAGCACTCGCCCGGCGCGCACTTCAGCGGCGCATAGGCCAGCTTGTGGCTGAGCGTGTAGTAATCGAGGTTGGATTCGACGTCGCGGTCGTAGGCGTTGTAGGTGAGGCCGACGCGGTGGCTGAGCAGGTCGGCCACGTTCAACTGGCGCGTGGCCACCGGGTCGCTGAGCTGGAAGCCCGGCACGTAATCGACCACCTTGCTGTCCCAGCGCAGGGTGCCGTCGGTGACCAGCAGGCCGGCCATGGTGCCGGCGAAGGCCTTGGACAGCGAGGCCAGGCGGAACACGGTGTGCGCATCGACTGGCTCGGGACGGTTGACGTCGGTCACGCCGTAGCCGCGCGCGCTGAGCACCTGGCCGTTGTGCACGATGGCCATCGCCAGACCGGGCACGCGCTCGCCATAGGTCAATTGTTCGGCGACCGACTCCAGCGCGGCCACGTCGAAGTCCTTGGCCAGCGGCAGTACCTGGCTCTGGGTCAGCGACGCGCGGTAGGGCAGCGGCTGGGTCGGCGAGGTATAGCGGGTGGCTTCGGTATGCAGCGGCGGCGGCAGCGGTTGGGCGGGCGCCGGCGTCTGTGCGGTGGAGGACATCGCAAAGGGCAACAATGCCCCGAGCAACCCGGTTGCCACCGGTCGAAGGAGCCGGTGCCTGCTGTTCTGTGTCATTGCGCCTGAGGCCTGTGAGGTGCTGCCGGCAACGATTCTAGCGCCGGATTTCTCGAATGCACAAACTGGGAGAAGATGAATAGGCATCGCCTTGATACTGCAGGGGATTTCCCGCGTCGAGCGGGGGTCTGCAGGCCTGCCGGCGGAGCGGTGGCGGGGACTGCGGCGGATGCCTATGGACATGCAATCGGCGTGCCGCGTAAGGCTGGTGCACGGGCTTCCCGGCGCTCATCTTTCGCGCCCGGGCGCCGCTTCGCGCCCCTCTCCCTCCGGGAGAGGGGTTGGGGTGAGGGTGGGTCACCCGGCACCAATAGAACTGCCGTAGCAATGGTTGGCGAATCGCCGCCGCCAGCCCGTGCGCATCGCCCCCAACAGCTGCCTCACCCCTCCCGCAGGACCATGCGCCCGCGGATCAGGTCGGCAGCGCGCTCGGCGATCATCATCGTCGGGCCGTTGGTATTGCCGCTGACCAGGCGCGGCATCACCGAGGCATCGACCACGCGCAGGCCGTCGAGGCCACGCAGGCGCAGCTGCGGGTCGACCACCGCCTGCGCGTCGCTGCCCATGCGGCAGGTGCCGATCGGGTGATAGATGGTTTCCGCCTTGGCGCGGATGAAGGCGATCAGCCCGGCTTCGTCCAGATCCTCGCGCGCCGGCAGCAGCGGCGCGCCGCGCCAGGCGTCGAACGCCGGCTGGCGCAGGATGTGCCGCGCCAGGCGCGCGCATTCGACCAGCATGCGCAGGTCGAAGCCGTCGGGATCGCTCAGGTAGTTGGCCTGGATCCGCGCCGGCGTGCGCGGGTCGGCGTCGTTGAGCGCGATGCGGCCGCGGCTGCGCGGCTGCAGGTGGCAGGCGTGCAGGGTGAAGCCGTCGCCGGGCAGGCGGTTGCGGCCGTGGTCGTCGAGCATGGCCGGCACGAAGTGCAACTGGATGTCGGCGCGCGCGTCCGGCGCCAACGGCGAGCGGATGAAGCCGCCGGCCTCGGCGATGTTGCTGCTGCCGGCGCCACGGTGCCCGCGCAGGAAATAGTCGAAGGCGATCTTGGCCTGGTTGCGGCGGTCGTAGCTGATGCCCGGGCGGGTACGGTACAGCGTGCACACGTCCAGGTGATCCTGCAGGTTGGCGCCGACCTGTGGCTGGTCCAGTTGCACCGCGATGCCATGGCGGCGCAGCGCATCGGCCGGGCCGATGCCCGAGAGCATCAGCAACTGCGGCGAGTTCACCGCGCCGGCGCTGAGCAGCACCTCGCGCGCGGCGCGCGCCTGCACCTCGCGGCCGTCCTGCGCATAGGCGACGCCGACCACGCGTCCGCCTTCGATCAACAGGCGCAGCACCAGCGCGTCGGTGACCACCTGCAGGTTCTCCCGCGCGCGCGCCGGCGCCAGGTAGGCGACCGCAGCCGAGCAGCGTGCGCCGTCCTTCTGGGTGACCTGGTACAGGCCCACGCCCTGTTGCTGCGGGCCGTTGAAATCGGGGTTGTGCGGGAAGCCCGCTTCCTGCGCGGCGGCCACGAACACGTCCGAGAGCGGGTTGTGGTAGCGCAGGTCGGAGACGTGCAGCGGGCCGTCGCTGCCATGCAGCGCATCGCCGCCGCGACTGTTGCATTCGCTGCGGCGGAAGTAGGGCAGCACGCCGCGCCAGTCCCAGCCGTCGGCACCGCCGGCCGACCAGTCGTCGTAGTCGGCAGGCACGCCGCGCACGTAGCACATCGCGTTGATCGAACTGGAGCCGCCCAGCACCTTCCCGCGCGGCCACCACAGCCGCCGATCGTTCAAGGCCGGCTCGGCCTCGGTGAGATAGTTCCAGTTGATGCGCCGGTTGTTGGCCAGGCGCGCCAGGCCGGCAGGCATGTGGATGAAGGGATTGCGGTCGCGTGGGCCGGCCTCGATCAGCAGCACCTTGCAGTCGCGGTCCTCGCTCAGGCGGTTGGCGAGCACGCAGCCGGCCGAGCCTGCGCCGATGATGATGTAGTCGTACACCCGCGGTGTCCCCTGAGTTTCTGGCGCCGACGCTAGTCGCCGAGGATAGAGCATATGCTCGGCGTGGACCGCCGCCGGGCGCAGCGCGCGAGGGGCGCGGGTGGCGGAGGGCGCGCATGCTGGCGGTGTTGCGGTGCATCAGCTACCGTGCGCGTTTTCCGCCCCCGAAAATCGCCGATGTCCCGTTCCCGCGCCAGGGTCCGCCGCCGATGAGCGCCACCTCGCATGCTCCCGGCGCGCTGGCGCGGCTGCGCGGCGCCCTGCGCGATTCGCCACCGCTGGCGTGGGCGTTCCTGTACTTCTTCTCGCTGCTCAGCGGCTACTACGTGCTGCGGCCGGTGCGCGAGGCGATGGGGGCCTCCGCCGACGTGGCCGCCGTGTTCCCGCCGGCGATGATCGCGTTCTTCGCCGCGCACGGCATGCCGCTGAAGGAGTTCGCGCTGCAGGTGCTGTTCACCTGCACCTTCCTGATCATGCTGTTGTTGCAGCCGGTCTACGGTGCGCTGGTCAGCCGCTATCCGCGCCGGGTGTTCCTGCCGGTGGTGTACGGCTTCTTCATCGCCACGCTGCTGCTGTTCTACGTGTTGTTCGACAGCGGCGTGCCCGGGCGCGGCATGGCCTTCTTCCTGTGGATCTCGGTGTTCAACCTGTTCGCGGTGGCGGTGTTCTGGAGCTTCATGGCCGACGTCTTCAGCAATGCCGAAGCGCGCGCCTGCTATGGCTACATAGGCGCCGCCGGCACGCTCGGCGCGTTCCTGGGGCCGGTCATCGCCAGCAGCCTGGTCGAGCGCATCGGCATCGCCAACCTGATGCTGGTGTCGGCCAGCTTCCTGGTGGTCAGCGTGATCTGCCTGCTGCGCCTGCGGCTGTGGGCGGTCGCCCGCGAACGCGAGCGCGGCGTGGTCGGCGGCGAGGCGCCGATGGGCGGCGACGTGCTGGCCGGGCTGAAGCTGATCGCGCGCGAACCGCTGCTGCGCTGGCTGGCCCTGATGTCGGTGTTCGGCGTGGGCGTGGGCACCTTGCTGTACAACGAACAGGCGGCGATCGTGCGCCGCCTGTACACCGATGCGGCGGCCAGTACCGCCTTCTACGCCAGCATCGACCTGGCGGTGAACGCACTGACCCTGGTCCTGCAACTGCTGGTCACCCGCGCGCTGCTGTCGCGCTTCGGCATCGGGCCGGCGCTGCTCATCCCCGGCTGCGCGATCCTGCTCGGCTATTCGGTGCTGGCGGTTTCGCCGCTGCCGATGCTGGTGGCGGTGGTGCAGGTGATGACCCGCGCCGGCGAGTTCTCCCTGGCCAAGCCGGCCCGCGAGACCCTGTACACGCGGGTCGGCCGCGAATGGCGCTACAAGGCCGGCGCGGCGATCGATACGGTGATCTACCGCGGCAGCGACCTCAGCTTCGCCTGGCTGTACAAACTGCTGTCGGGATTCGGCTCGCAGGTGGTGTTCGTCGCGGGCCTGCTGGCCGCCTCCGGCATGACCCTGGGCGCGTGGCGGCTGCTGCGCGAGGCGGCCAAGCTGCCGCCGGAACGCACACCGCCGACGCGCTGAGGCGGCGCCGCGAAGCAGGGGACTGGCCGCCCATCGGGACGCTGGCTATGCTGGCGCCCTGTTTCCTGTGCCGGATAGCACGATGATCCTGTTGGCTTCGATCTTGGTGGGCGCGGTCGCGCTGCTGCACCTGTACATCCTGGTGCTGGAGATGGTCCTGTGGACGCGTCCGCTGGGCATGAAGGTGTTCCGCAACAGCCCGGAGAAGGCGCAGGCCACGCGCGTGCTGGCGGCCAACCAGGGGCTCTACAACGGCTTCCTCGCCGCCGGCCTGGCCTGGGGCCTGGTCGCGCAGCGGGTCGACGTGATGCTGTTCTTCCTCGGCTGCGTGGTCGTGGCCGGCCTGTACGGCGGCTGGAGCGTCAGCCGCCGCATCGTGTTCGTGCAGGCGCTGCCGGCGGCGCTGGCGATCGCCGCGGTGCTGCTGGCGTACTGAGCCGCACACCGCACACCGCACACCGCACACGCGACGCAGCGATCAGGCCGAGGCCGACGTGCGTGGCGACACCCACATCGCGATGCGCGCGAAGCACACCACCTGCTCGCGTGCGTCGCGGATCTCCACGCTGACCGGCAGGTCGTAGCCGCGCTCGGCGGCGACGATCGCCACATCCGGCGTGGCCACCGCATGCATCGGGCCGAGCGCCTTGCTGCGGTATTCCACCTGCATGCCCTTGGGGATCCAGCGCATCGACGGCGGCAGGCTGGCGTCGACCATGAGGCCGCCGGCCAGTTCCGCCAGGTTGCACAGCGCGATCGCGTGCACGGTGCCGATGTGGTTGCTGACCCGCCGCCGATGCGCGATGCGCGCCTCGCAGCGGCCCGGCTGCAGGACGGTGACGCGCGGCGCGATGCTGGCGAAGTAGGGTGCCTTGAAGCAGACCGCGCGCGCGAACAGCCAGGAACCGGCTGGCCAGCGTTGCATGCGGTGATAGAGCGAAAGCAGTTGGCTCATGGCTGTCTCCTCAAACGCACGACGGCGGACCGAAGTCCGCCGTCGTGGGTGTCGCAGGGTCGGGCCGATCAGGCCGCTTCGCGCGAATGCCCATCGTCGGCCGCCGCAGCGGCGCGCTGGTAATAGCTCGCCGAACGCAGCTCGTCGGTGTCGAAGTCGTCGACGCTGATCGTGTCCATGGTGATCTCGCGCAGTTCCTCCAGCTGACGGCGCTCGTCTGCAGACAGCACGCCTTCGCGCACCGCCTCGTCCAGCTGCGAGGCGAAGTCCAGCGACTCGATGCCCTTGCTCTTGAGCGCCTTCAGGAACTTGCGTTCCACCGGCTCGGCCAGCACGGCCTTGGTCAGATAGCTGGCGATGCGGCCGCCGGGGTTGTTCTCGCACGGGGTCAGGAACACGCCCTGGCCAAGGCGATCGCGGGCTTCGTTCGGCGTCATCAGCAGCGCGGCGACGCGGTGGCCCAGGCGGTCGCCCGGCGCTTCGGCACGGCGGCCCCACGGGAAGATCAGCGCCCACATCAGCCAGCCGACCGGACGGATCGGGAAGTTGCGCAGCGCCGCCGACAGCGCCAGCTCGATCTTGTGCACGCTGTCGTGGAAGGCCCAGGCCAGCAGCGGCTGGTCGGTGGCCGGCGCACCGTCGTCGTGGTAGCGCTTGAGCATGGCGCTGGTCATGTAGATGTGGCTCAGCACGTCGCCCAGACGCCCGGACAGCGACTCCTTGAACTTCAGCTTGCCGCCGAGCATCAGCATCGACACGTCCGCCATCAGCGCCAGGTTCGCCGAATAGCGGTCCAGCTTGCGGAAGTAGCGGCGGGTGTAGGCATCGCCCGGCGCGGCACCGATGCGCGCGGCGGTCAGGCCGAACCACAGCGAACGCACCGCATTGGAGATGGCAAAGCCGATGTGGCCGAACAGGTTGCGGTCGAATTCGTCGACGCCGGCCTTGTGGTCCGGGTTGCCGGCGGCCTTCATTTCCTTCATCACCCACGGATGGCACAGGATCGCGCCCTGGCCGAAGATCAGCAGGCTGCGGGTCATGATGTTGGCGCCTTCCACGGTGATCGCGATCGGCGCGGCCTGCCAGCTGCGGCCGGCGAAGTTGCGCGGGCCGAGGATGATGCCCTTGCCGCCGACCACGTCCATCACGTCGCTGATGACCTCGCGACTCATGGTGGTGCAGTGGTACTTGGCGATCGCCGACGGCACCGACGGCACGTCGCCGCGGTCCACTGCCGCGGCGGTGGCCTGCGACAGCGCGCTGATCGCATAGGCCTTGCCGCCGATGCGGGCCAGCGCCTCTTCCACGCCCTCGAAGCGGCCGACCGACAGGCCGAACTGCTTGCGGATGCGCGCATACGCACCGGTGACGACCGCGCCGAACTTGGCGCCGCCGCTGGCGGTGGAGGGCAGGGTGATCGAGCGGCCCACGGCCAGACACTCGTTGAGCATGTTCCAGCCCTTGCCCACCATCTCCACGCCGCCGATCAGCTGGCTCAGCGGGATGAACACCTCGCGGCCGTGGATCGGGCCGTTCTGGAACGGCGAGTTGAGCGGGAAGTGGCGGCGGCCGATCTCGACCCCGGGGGTCTCGCGCGGCAGCAGCGCCAGGGTGATGCCGATGTCCTTGGTGTCGCCGATCAGGCCTTCCGGGTCGTACATGCGGAACGCCAGGCCGACCAGGGTCGCCACCGGGGCCAGGGTGATGTAGCGCTTGTCGAAGGTCAGCTTGACGCCGAGCACGTTGGCGCCGTTCCACTCGCCCTTGCAGACGATGCCGTAGTCGGGGATCGAGGTGGCGTCGGAGCCGGCGAACGGACCGGTCAGGCCGAAGCAGGGCACTTCCTGGCCCACCGCCAGACGCGGCAGGTAATAGTCCTTCTGCTCCTTGGAGCCGTAGTGCAGCAGCAGTTCGCCCGGGCCCAGCGAGTTGGGCACGCCGACGGTGGAGCTGACCACGCTGGAGACCGAGGCGATCTTCTGGATCACCTTGTGATGCGCCAGCGCGGAGAAGCCGAGGCCGCCGTACTCCTTCGGAATGATCATGCCGAAGAACTTGTTCTTCTTGATGAAGCTCCAGATCTCCGGCGGCAGGTCGGCGTGGACGTGGGTGATTTCCCAGTCGTTGGTCATCCGGCACAGCTCTTCGACCGGGCCATCGAGGAAGGCCTGTTCTTCGGCGGTCAGCTGCGGCTTGGGATAGTTCAGCAGCTTCTGCCAATCCGGATCGCCGGTGAACAGTTCGCCTTCGAAACCGACCGAACCGGTTTCCAGGGCGATGCGCTCGGTCTGCGACAGCGGCGGCAGCACCTTGCGGAACACCTTCAGCATCGGTGCGGTGAGCAGCGGCTTGCGCACGAACGGCAACAGCAGCGGCACCGCGATCACCGCCAGCACGACGGCCGCGACGATGGTGGCGACGTGGCTGGCGCCGAGCAGCCAGCACGCGACCAGCAGCGTGGCGCTCAACGCGGCCCAGACGGCGAGCCGCATGCGGTGATAGGCGGCGAACGCGCCGGCCAGCAACAACACGAGGAAGGGGGCAATGATGCTCATGGGCGTGCTCCGGGGAGGTACTCGGTGACGGCGGACGATGCGCCGGCGCAGGCCGGTGGCAGGGCGTCCAGGTAGTGCAACACAGTGGCGGTAAATGCGGCGTTGTCGTCGCCGGCCAGCATATGCGTGGCCTCGGGCAGATGCGCATGCTGCGCATGCGGCACCAGCGACAGGAATTCTTCGATGGTCTGCGGCGTGACCAGGTCGCTGCGGCCGCCGCTGATCAGCAGCAGCGGGCACTGCACGTGCGCGGCGGCCTGCGCGATCGCGCCCTGGTGCTGGTCGCTGTCGCGCGCCAGCTCTTCGACCAGGCGCGGATCCCAGTGCCAGTACCAGCGGCCGTCGGCGTACTGGCGCAGCACGCTGCGCAGCGCCTCCGGCGACTTGCGCGCGCGCTGCGGCAGGTAGGCGGCAATGGCGTCGCCAGCGTCGTCCAGGCTGGCGAAGCCCTGCGGATGTGCGGTCATGAAGGCGAGGATGCGTTCGACCCCGGCCGGCTGCCAGCGCGGGGTGATGTCCACCAGCACCATCGCGCGGAACAGGCCGGGCCAGCGCGATTCGGCGATCAGCCCGAACAGCCCGCCCATCGAGGCGGCGACCAGCACCGGCGGCGACATCTCGCCGGCGACCACGATCAGGTCGTCGGTGAACTGCTCGCCCCGATAAGGAAGGTCTGCCGGGTTGCGTGCGGAATCGCCATGGCCGCGCGCATCGTAGGCAACGCTGCGGTAGCCGTGCGCCTGCAGCGCCGCGGCGGTCGCCGACCAGGCGTGCCGGGTCTGGCCGAAGCCATGCGCGAACAACACCGAACCGGCCTCGCCGGGACCGGTGACGGTCGCGGCCAGCGCCAACTCGCCGGCGCCCGAGAGGGTGGCCGAGGCGGCATGCGGGACAGTGGCGGATGCGGAAACCATACGAGATAGTATGGTCGCCCTGCGCGGCATGTCAATACGATGCAGTATGGGTGCGAAAAGCCAATGCTGCCGGGCATTTGCGCCGCCCTCGTGAAGGCCACATACTGCAACCGACGTCCCCGTATGGTTAAATCCACGGATGAATACCGCGCCCGCTCCTTCCTCCGACGACGGCACCCCTTCCGGCGGTGGCCGCAACAACCGGCTCAGTGCCGAAGACTGGGCGCAGGCCGCCCTGGACCTGATCGCCGAACAGGGCGTGAGCGCCGTGGCGGTGGAGCCGCTGGCGCGGCGCCTGGGCGTCACCAAGGGCAGCTTCTACTGGCACTTCCCCTCGCGCGATGCGCTGCTGCAGGCCGCGCTGGAGCGCTGGGAACTGGTCGAGCAGCAGCAGGTGTTCGGCAGCCTGGAAGAGGTGCCGGATCCGCGCACGCGCCTGCGCGCGCTGTTCCAGTTGGTGGCGCACGAGGTCAAGCCGCATGTCATCTACAGCGAACTGTTGAAGGCCCTCGACCATCCCGCGGTGCGGCCGGTGATCGACCGGGTCTCGCAGCGGCGCATGGAGTATCTGATCGCCTCGTTCCGCCAGGCCGGGCTCAGCCGGACCGACGCGCAACACCGCGCACGGCTGGCCTATGCCGCCTACGTCGGCTTCCTGCAGCTGTCGCTGCAGTTGCACCAGCCCAAGCAGGCGCGTGAGGACTTCGAGGCCTACGTCGAGCACGTCATCGTGACCTTGATTCCCGGCTGATCCTGCAGCGAGGCGCGTCGGCATTGAACGCCGGCGCATACCCAGCCAATCGCATGAAAAAGCTGGTTGCATAAAAAAACGGCCCCTTTCGGGGCCGTTCTTGTTACCGGAACACTGGTGGTATCAGAACCGCTGGGTGTATTGCATGAACAGGTAACGGTCGTAGTCCAGCATCGGATCGATCGACGAAGAGCTGTTGTTGGTCAGCGAGTAGGTGATCGGCGGCTGCTTGTTCCAGATGTTGCGAGCACCCACGGTAACCGCGCCGTTCCAGGGGGCCGACCAGGTCATCGAAACGTCCTGATAGGTGATGGCTCCCTTCTTGTTGGCGCCCACGCCACCGCCCCAGCCGGCGTTGGGCGTCTGGTAGTTGGGCTCGTTGCACTCTTCGGCGTACTGGCAGAAATCGCGGTAGCCGCCGTAGTAGCGCAGGTTCCAGCTGGCCGACAGGTCGCCCTTGACCCAGTTCACGCCGAGCGTGGCCCGAACGCGCGGGTAGTTCCAGTAGCCCGCGTAGTCGTTCCAGGGGCTGCCCTTGTCGCTCTGCTGCCGGAACGCAACCAGGTAGTTGCTGTCCAGTCGCAGCGAGAACTGGCCGACCGCGAATTCCGGCAGGCGATAGTTCGCGACGAAGTTGTAGCCCTCGGTTTCCAGCGCACCCAGATTGGTGTTGCCGCGGCTCAGGCTGACCACCTGGCCGGTGGCCGCATCGCGGGTGTAGTTACAGAACGAGGTGACGCCGTTGTAGCACTGGTTCAGCACATAGGTCGCGCTGACCGCGGTGATCACGTTGGAGATGCTGATCTTGTACCAGTCGAGCGAGAAGTCCAGGCCCTGCACCCAGTGCGGGCTGAAGACCAGGCCGACCGTGCGGGTCTTGCTGTACTCAGGCTGCAGCTCGGCGTTGCCGACGCCGGCCTGGAACGCGGAGTTGCTCTGCGTTTCGCGGGCGCTGACCGGCCTGCCGGCGTTGTCGGTCTGGCGGAAGTTCGGCGAGAGGCCTTCCGACGCGCAGCGCGCTGCCACGACGGGAGTGGACAGCTGGCCGAAGCGCGCATCGCACGGGTCGGTGAACGGATCGAAGGACTGCGAGCCGCCGCCGAAGGTGTCGTCCAGGGTCGGGGCGCGGAAGCCCTTGCCGTAGGTGCCACGCACCAGCAGATCCTCGACCGGCTTCCAGGTCAGGCTGAACTTGCTGTTGGTGGTGTTGCCGAACCGGTCGTAGTCCGAGTAGCGGCTTGCCACGTCGAACGAGAGTTCCTTGGCGAACGGCACGTCCTTCAGGACCGGAATCATCAATTCCAGGTAGGCTTCGTTGGTCTTGTACTTGCCCGTCGTCGGCGCGGCGGCCAGGTCGGTGGTGTAGCCCGCGCTGGAGAGCTGGTCCGGGTAGTCGTAGCCGCTGACTTCGCGGTGCTCGACACCTGCGGCGAACGCGAACTCGCCTGCCGAACCCGGCATGTCGAACAGGCCGCCGGTGATGTTGGCGAAGTACTGCTTGCTCACGCTCTGCTGGGTAGCCTGGCCGAGGGTGCTGATGTACTTCAACGCATCGGCGGCGGACGCGGACGGGCCGCCGAGGATGTTGAACGGCGTGCACTGCCCGGCAGCCAGGCCGGTGCCCAGCGCGATCGGGTTCGCCGCGGTGCCGCACTGAACGACGCCCTGTGCATTCAGGAAGGACGGTCCCAGGGCCTTCTGCAGCGCCAGCAAGTTGATGTTGCCGGTGCTGATCTGGGTGACGTCGTACTTGTTGTAGTTCATGCCGACGTCCCAGTTCCAGCCATGGGTGCCGACATTGAACGCGCCTTCCAGGGCGGCGTCGAAGTGGAAGCTCTTGACGTCGTTTTCCGAAACGCGCGGGATCTCCGTGATGCGACGGAACCACGAAGTGATGTCCTGGCCGACCGGGTTGTAGTAGCTCTGGCCGCTGATGGAGACCGGGAACGTACGCTGCGAGGTCGCATTCAGCGGGTAGCCGCCGACCTGGCGCGTGGAGTTGCGCTCGGAGTACATCGCCGTCGACTTGAAGGTGATGTTCTCGTTGATATCGAAGCTGCCGGAGGTGAAGACCGACTTGGTCTCATTGCCCTGCGCCAGCATCATCTGCTGGGTGACGTTGAAGCGATCGTCGGTGGTCAGGCCATTGTGGTAGTTGGCGAGGCTGCGCGAATCGGCGCCGACGCCGTTGCCGTCCCACGAGCCGGTATGGTTCAGGACGTAGGTGCTGCCGTTGTAGTTGAAGCGACCCCACGGACCGGTGGCGCTGAGGCCGTCCAGCGGGTGGCTCGGTCCAAAGGTGGTGCGGGTCAGTTCGCGGTCCTTGGCGAACACCGGATCTTCCTTGGTGTAGCTGGCGCCGAACACGAGCGAGGAGTGGTCGCCGCTGGCGCCCAGGGTGATCGAGTAGGACTGCTTCTGGCCGTCGCCGCGGCCGTTCTGGCCGAACAGCGCCGAGGCTTCGGCACCTTCGAAATTCTTGCGCAGGATGATGTTGACCACGCCGGCCACGGCGTCGGAGCCGTAGATCGCCGAGGCGCCGTCCTTCAGCACTTCGATGCGATCGATCAGGGCGCTCGGGATGGTCGACAGGTCGGTGTAGCCGGCCAGGCTGGAGGTCCAACGCTTGCCGTTCACCAGCACCAGGGTGCGCTGCTCGCCCAGGTTGTACAGGTTGACGTACTGGCCACCCTGTTCGGCGTTCGAGGTCAGCACCGCTGCCTTGCTGAACGTCTGGGTGCCAGAGACGGTGAGGTTCTGCAGGATGTCGCCGACGCTCACCAGGCCGGACTTCTTGATCTCCTCAGAGGACACGGTGAAGACCGGCTGGGCGGTCTCGACGTCCACGGAACGGATGCGCGAACCGGTGACTTCGATGCGATCCAGGTTGGTGGCGCCGCTGCCGTTCGCGTCCTGAGCGACGGCTGCGCCAGCGGTGCCACCGGCGCCCACAACAAGCGCGAGCACCACTGCATCACGCAGTGTGTTGGTCTTGCAATTCATTAGCTCTCTCTCCGAAAGATGGGGTAAAGCCCAAGGTTGCCTGTGGGCGGAATCGAAAGCGCGATTCCAAATCCCTTCAGGGTGCCTGGATGTTAGCCCGGTCGGAGGAAGAATTAAAGTACCGTTAACGAAGTGGTACTTTTGTGTGATTTCAGAGAAAAATCACCTTCCATCACGTTGCTTCGTGACAGGTGCGGCCAGCGCGGCACGCTATGGCGCGCTACAGGTCCTGCTCGTAGCGCACATAGGGGATGGTCCCCTCTTCGGTGCTGATGTTGTTCGGCGAGAACGGGTTCTTGCCGCGGGTGATGACGTTCTCGGCGCCGACGGTCAGCTGGCCGCTCCACGGGGTGCGCCAGGTCAGGCCCACGCCCAGGCCGGTCCACTTGCCCGGCTGTCCGGGGGCGTCGACGACGCGGCCGATGACGTTGGCGCTGAACGAGCCGTAGCCGCCGCCGATGCTCAGGCTCTTGCTGTCCCAGCGGTCGAGCATGGCCGGGGTGGCGTCGGCGATCGGCACCAGGCGGGCCTTGGCGTAGGTGCCGCCGATCGACACGAAACCCTCGCGGCCGATGTTCTGCTGCGCGAAGACGGTCAGGTCGTTCTGCTCCATCCGCATCGACGGCGTCTTGTTGGCGCCGGCCAGCCAAGCGGGGAGGTTTTCGCGACCGGTGCCGGCCGACAGCGACAGGCGCCCGCCGGGGCGGTTGAAGGTGGTGGTGGCGGCGACATGATGGCCGGTGCTGCCGTCGTCGTCGCCCAGGCTGGCCAGCATGCAGTGGCTCGCCAGCCCGCTGATGCTGCTGCCGCTGGCGCTGTTGCACAGCAGGCCCAGCGAGTCGCCGGAGGACAGGCCGAACGCGGCATCCAGGGAGTTGCGGCCGAAATGCCAGCGCGCCCCGACCGCCTGTTCGCCGGTGGGTTCCAGGTACAGCAGCGCCTCGACCTTGCCGCTGCCCTTGTTCCAGACCGGCAGCACGGTGCGGTCCTGGCCGTTGGCCGGCTTGTTCTGCGCGTGCGCGCCCGTGCTCGCCGCAAGGGCGATCAGCAGGGCGAGCGGTAGGCGCAGGAAGGGTCGCATCAGCAGTCTGAGACTTGGGGCGGGCACGAAAGTTCCCGCCGGACAGGGTGGTTGATGCTAGTGGGTTTATGTTTCTTTAACAAGTCGGACTCCCCGGTCGCGACGCGCATTTCCGCTAGTGCAAGCGCTCCGAGGGCGTCGGTTCAGCCTGCGTTACGGCAAACAATACTCCGAATTCCGTCAAGGGGAAGTCATAGTGGCGGCCGCAGAATTCGCAGCGGATCTCAACTTGGCCGGTGGCCTCGGCCGCGGCCCGCGCTTCCTCCTCTCCGAGGGAGCGCAGCATCGCCGCCACCCGTTCGCGCGAGCAGGAGCAGCCGAAGCGCAGCGGGCGGTCGCCGAGCAGTTCCGGGGTCTCCTCATGGAACAGCCGGTGCAGCAGGGTCTCGGCGGGCGTCGCCAGCAGCTCGGCCTCGCCGACGGTTTCGAACAGCGCACCGGCGCGGTTCCAGCCGTCCTCGTCGCCGGCGTCGCCAGGCAGCTTCTGCAGCAGCAGGCCGGCGGCATGGCTGCCGTCGGCGGCCAGGATCAGCCGCGTCGGCAACTGTTCGGACTGGCGGAAGTAGTCCTCGAAGGCTTCGTCCAGCTCGGCCGAGGACATCGCCACCAGGCTCTGGTAGCGCTGCGGTTCGCGCGGGTCCAGGCCGGGGTTCTCGATGGTGATCGCCAGCAGGGCGTCGTCGCCGAGGGCGCGCAGGTCGCGCGGCGCGTCCTGGCCTTCGCTCAACTGGACGATGCCGCGCAGCGTGCCGGCCGCGGTGCACTCGGCGAACAGGGTGCGCAGCACGCCCTGGCTGCGCAACTGCACCGACAGACGCCCGTCGACCTTGGTGTGGCCGGTGAACAGGGCCGCGGCGACGCAGGCCTCGCCCAGCAGTTCGGTGGCCGCGGCGGGGTAGCTGGCCGGCGCCAGGATCTCGCGCCAGGTGTCGTGCAGGCGCACGTGCACACCGCGCACCCCGGCGCCGGGCAGCAGGAAGCGGGTCAGACGATCGTCGGAAGAATGCATTGCGGCCTCGCTGCGCATGGGAAGATGGCGACCGCACGAGAGTGGATCGTCACGGTGGACCAGATCGAAGAGAGCATAGGAATGGGGGCGGCGCGACGCGATGCAAGTGGCGCTGCGCCGGCGCGTCCACGGGCCAGGCGCTGGCGGCGCTGGCTGCTGCTGGCGCCGCTGGTCTTCGTGCTGGCGAGCGTGTCGCAGGTCCTGCTGCTGCGCTTCGTCGACCCGCCGTTCTCGGCGATGATGCTGGAGCGCCAGCTCGGCGCCTGGGCCAGTGGCGATTGGTCGTACCGCATCGCCTACGACTGGCGCGACACCGCGCAGATCGCGCCGAGCCTGCCGATCTCGCTGGTCGCCGCGGAGGACCAGCGCTTTCCCAGCCACCATGGCTTCGACCTGGACGCGATCGAAAAGGCGCGCGACCACAACGCGCGTGGCGGGCGCCTGCGCGGCGCCAGCACGATCAGCCAGCAGGTCGCCAAGAACCTGTTCCTGTGGCAGGGCCGCAGCTGGCTGCGCAAGGGATTGGAGGCCTGGTACACGGTGCTGATCGAGGCGCTGTGGTCGAAGCAGCGCATTCTCGAGGTGTACGCCAACGTGGCCGAGTTCGGCGACGGCGTGTACGGCGCGCAGGCGGCGGCGCGCAGCTTCTGGAACAAGGACGCGGCGCAGCTGACCCCGGCGCAGAGCGCGCTGCTGGCGGCGGTGCTGCCGGCGCCGCAGCGCTACAACGCCACGCGCCCCGGCCCCTATGTGCAGGGGCGGGCCAACTGGATCCAGCGCCAGACCCGGCAACTGGGCGGCCCGGCCTACCTGCAGGCGCCGTAGGCCTGAAGCCCCTCTCCCACCGGGAGAGGGGTTGGGGTGAGGGTACGGCCGCACGTGCGCATTGGGGTTCGGCGGCAGGCGGACCCTCATCCGCCCCTTCGGGGCACCTTCTCCCAGTGGGAGAAGGGAGAAGTTCCCTTTTGCCAGGCGATGCCCCGCCGCTGGTGGACGCGCAGGCCGCTCCGTACCATCCGCCGATGGAATCCGAACGTCTCACTGTCGTCGTCACTGCGTTCAACGAGGCGCAGACCCTGCCGCTGCTGCACCCGCGCATCCTTGCCGCGCTCGACGCCGTGCCTGGGCTGGAGGGGCGGGTGCTGTACGTGGACGACGGCAGCCGCGATGCCACCTGGGAGACGATCCAGGCGCTGGCCGCGTCCGATCCGCGGGTCGGCGCGCTGCGCCTGTCGCGCAACTTCGGCAAGGAACTGGCGCTGACTGCGGGCCTGGACTGTGTCGAGCGCGGCGCGGCGATGCTGCTCGATGCCGATGGGCAGGATCCGCCGGAGCTGATCGGGCAGTTCGTGGCGCATTGGCGCGCCGGCTACGACGACATCTATGGCACGCGCCTGGTGCGCGAAGGCGAGGGCTGGCTCAAGCGCGGCACCGCGGCGCTGTTCTACCGGGTGATCGGGCGGCTGTCGAAGACGCCGATCCCGGCCGATACCGGCGATTTCCGCCTGCTGTCGCCGCGCGCGCTGGCCGCGCTGCGGCAGTTGCGCGAGCGCCACCGCTTCATGAAGGGGCTGTTCGGCTGGATCGGCTTCCGCCGCCTGGCGGTGCCGTACCGGCGCGCGCCGCGGCTGGCCGGGCGCAGCAAGTTCAGTCTGTGGCGGCTGTGGAATTTCGCCCTGGACGGCATCACCGGGTTCTCCACCGCGCCGTTGCGGGTGGCGACCTACCTGGGGCTGGCGACGGCGGTCGGTGCCTTCGTGTTCGCGATCTGGGTGGTGGTCAAGGCGGCGCTGTGGGGCGATCCGGTGGCCGGCTGGCCGACGATGATGGCGGTCATCCTGTTCCTGGGCGGCGTGCAGCTGATCGCGCTGGGCCTGATCGGCGAATACCTGGGCCGGCTGTACGAGGAATCCAAGCAACGCCCGCTGTACCTGGTGGAGACCTGGCGTGCACCGGGCGAAGGAGTATGCTCGGCCGTGCGATCCAGCGAACCGGGAGGCAGCGATGCGCACGGTACGGCAGGTCTTGAGCGAAAAGGGCAATGAGATCCACGCGGTCGCGCCGGGCACGGCGGTGATCGAGGCGCTGCGGCTGATGGCCGCCAAGGGCATCGGCGCGGTGCTGGTGATGCAGGACGGACAGCTGTCCGGGATCCTGTCCGAGCGCGACTACGCACGCAAGGTGGTCCTGCAGGACCGCTCCTCGGCGACCACGCCGGTGCGCGACATCATGAGCAGCAAGGTGCACACCGTGGACCCGTCGCAGAGCGTGCAGCAGTGCATGGAACTGATGACCGGGCAACGCATCCGCCACCTGCCGGTGGTGGACGCCGGCCGCGTGATCGGCGTGATCTCGATCGGCGACCTGGTCAAGGCGGTGATCGAGGAGCAGCGCCAGGAACTTGATCAGTTGCAGGAGTACATCAGGAGCTGAGATTGGGGAGTCGGGATTGGGGATTCGTAAGAGCGGGGGCGCGCGTGCGCCGGTTGCGCCGCGCGAATCACCCATCCGGATCTGGCGGTGATCCGGCAGTCTGCTTTTGCGAATCCCTAATCTCGAATCCCGAATCCCGCGGCTACTTGCCGCCGCACTGAATATCCTTGCCCGGCCCGGTCTCGATGGTGGCCAGCAGCGCGGCGGGCGGGGCGATGCTGCCCAGGGCGACGGCGATCGCGCCGCGTACGCCCAGGGCCTTGAAGTCGGGGCGGAAGCTCGGGTCCTTGAAGGTGCCGCCGACGCGCAGCGGCGAGCGCAGGGCGAGGATGCTGTGGTCCTTGGGCTGCGCCTTCAGCAGCAGGTCCAGGCGCTCCTGGCCCAGGTCGATGGTGCCGCTGCCGACCAGCAGGGTGTCGGTGCTGTCGAAGGCCAGGGCGCGCGAGGTCATCACCCCGCGCTGGACGCCGAAGTCGCCGAACGCGCAGCGCACCGGGATCTCGCGGTCCTTGGTCACCAGGTACTTCAGCGATTCGGCGATATCCAGACCGGCCAGTTCCATCACCAGGTTGCTGATGCGGCCCTTGCCCATGCCGACGGCGACGTTGCCGTCGGCGCTGCCGAGCATCTGCGCGATCGAGTTGCCGCTGCCGGCCAAGGCGATCTCGCCGCCGACCGCACCCGCCGCTTCCTTGGCCAGCTTGCCGTCGGGGAACAGCTTGCCCAACTGCACGCCGCGGATCGACACCTGCGCACGGGTGAACAGCGTGGGCTTGCGCGCATCCATGCGGATGTCCGAGCGCAGGTCGCCACCGGCCACGCCGAAGTTCAGCGGTTGCAGCAAGAGCACGCCGTCATCGAGCTTCAGGTGCGCGTCCATGTCGTCCAGCGGCAACGACGGCGCATTGATGCGCTGCGCCTTCCAACGCACGTCGGCATCCATCGCGCGCAGCTTGCCGAGGTCGTACGGGGTGGACGGCAGCACCTTGTCGGTGGCGGCGAGCTTGGCCGCTTGCGCCTTCTGCTCGGCGTTGGCGGTCTCGCCGGCGCCGGTGCGCGGCGGCGCGCCGACGAAGCCGGCCAGGTCGTCGAAATCCAGGCGTTGCGAACGCAGGTCGGCGCGCAGGAAAGGGCGCTGCCCGGCGGTGTCGATCTGCACTGTGCCGGCCAGGTCGCTGTCGCCGGCGCGGCCGCGGAAGTCCTGATAGCGCCAGCGCTCGCCGTCGCGCTGCAGACGCCCGTCGAGTTGGTAGGGCGGCGTGGAGGGGATGGCGATGCCCAGCAGCGGATACAGATGCGCCATGTCGGCGCCGGCCAGTTGCAGTTGCAGGTCGAACACGCGCAACTGGAACGGATTGGTCAGCGTGCCGCGCATGTGCGCGCGGGTGCTGCCGGCGCTGCCGCGCAGGTCGACGCGGAACGGATGGTCGCTCTCGCTCAGTTCCAGTGGCGAGGCGGTATTGCCTTTCAGGGTGAAGGGATTGCCGCGCCAGCGGCCGTCGCCGCTGACCGCGATCGGCGGCGCGGCGTCGCCGCGGCGTCGCTGCCCGACCTGGCTGTCGACGGCGATGTCGATCTCAGTGCGTCCGACCGGGTCCTGGAAACGCAGATGTCCCTGCTGCACCAGCAAGGCGCCCAGCACCACCGGCCTGCCGCCGTCGTCGGACTGGCCGAACGCCCAGTTGCCGGGCTGTCCGGCCGGGCCGGTCTCCAGCAGCAGATCGGGCTTGGTCAGGCGAATCTCGGGAATGCGCACGCGGCCGCGCAGCAGCGGCCACAGCGCGATATCCAGTTCGGCACGGTCGGCGCTGGCCATCTGCGGCTGTTTCGACCAGTCGGCATTGGCGAAGCGCAGGCGATCGCCGCGCACGGTGACGATGCGGCCCAGGTCCACATCCAGGTTGCCGTCGATATGGAAGGCGCGGCCGGTGCGTGCCTGCACCGCCCGTTCCACCGGCGCCTTGAACCAGTTCCAGTCGAAGATCAGGATGATGACGAGCAGGAGCAGCACCAGCGCGCCGAGCACGAATGGCCAGCGCCGCAGGCGGCCGTCGTTGCGCCGCCAGGGCCAGGAGCGGCGGCGTGCGCCGGATGCGGAAGCAGGGTCGGGAGCCATGCGGCCATCCTAGGCAGCCGCCGTGCACGGGGTGCGAAAGCGAGCGGCCGCCTCAGAGCACCTGGCCGGTCACCGCCACGAAGTGGCAGACGCTGCCGGCGAGCACGAACAGATGCCAGATGGCGTGGAAGTAGCGCACGGTGTCGCGCTGATAGAAATACGTGCCCAGGGTGTAGAACAGGCCGCCGGCCAGCAGCCAGCCCAACGTCCAGGCATCGATGGAACGCAGCAGCGGTTCGATCGCCACCACGATCAGCCAGCCCATGGCGATGTACAGGATGGTGGAGAGCAGGCGGAAGCGGCCGGTGAAGAACAGTTTGAAGATCACCCCGGCCACGGCGATGGTCCAGATCGCCGCGAACAGGCCCCAGCCCCACGGGCCGCGCAGGCCGATCAGGGTGAACGGGGTGTAGGTGCCGGCGATCAGCAGGTAGATCGCGCAGTGGTCGAAGATCTGCAGGCGCGCCTTGGCGCCTGGATGCGGAATGGCGTGGTACAGGGTGGACGCCACGTACAGCAGCAGCAAGGTGACGCTGAACACGATGGCGGTGGCGAGCTGCCAGCCGTCGCCGTAGATGGCTGCGAGTGTGATCAGCACCGAGCCGCCGGCCAGCGCGGCGATCGCGCCGAGGCCGTGGGTCAGCGCACTGGCGAGTTCGTCGCGCCAGTCCGTGGAAGGCTGCGCGTCGGCGTTCGAGTAAGCGGGCGACCGGTCTGCATCCATGGGTCCGCACGGTAGCGCAATTGCGAGCGGTTCGCATCCGCTGCGGCGCAGGACTGCGACGCCGTTGGGCGTGCGCTCATCCGGCGCACGCCCGCGGTCACAGGGCGGTCATTCCACCGCCAGGCTGTGCGCGTGTTCGCGGGTGGCGGCGAAGCGCACGTCCGGCGCACGTTCCTGCGCCAACTGCAGGTTGACCCGGGTCGGCGCCAGGTAGACCAGTTCGCCGGCCGCGTCGATGCCCAGGTTCATCGCGTTCTTCTCGCGGAACTCTTCCAGCTTCTTAGGGTTGTCGCAGTGCACCCAGCGCGCGGTGACCACGCCGACCGGCTCGAAGCTAGCGTCCACGCCGTACTCGTCCTTGAGCCGGTAGGCGACCACGTCGAACTGCAGGGTGCCGACCGCGCCCAGGATCAGGTCGTTGCTCATCAGCGGCCGGAAGAACTGGGTGGCGCCTTCCTCGGACAACTGCGCCAGGCCCTTCTGCAACTGCTTGAGCTTGAGCGGATCGCGCAGGCGCGCGCGGCGGAACAGTTCCGGGGCGAAGTTGGGAATGCCGGTGAACGACAGCGACTCGCCCTCGGTGAAGGTGTCGCCGATGGAGATGGTGCCGTGGTTGTGGATGCCGATGACGTCGCCGGGATAGGCCTCGGCGGCGATTTCGCGGTCGCTGGCCATGAAGGTCAGCGCGTTGGCCAGCTTGACCTCCTTGCCGGTGCGCACGTGCAGGGTCTTCATGCCGGCGGCGAAACGGCCCGAGCAGATGCGCATGAAGGCCACACGGTCGCGGTGCTGCGGATCCATGTTGGCCTGGATCTTGAACACGAAGCCGGTGAGCTTGTCTTCGCCGGCCTGCACCTGGCGGCCGGTGGTGGCGCGCGGCTGCGGCGGCGGCGCGTGCTCGGCGAAGAAGTCCAGCAGCGGCTGCACGCCGAAGTTATTGACGCCGGAGCCGAAGAACACCGGGGTCTGCTTGCCGGCGCGGTAGGCCGCCAGATCGAAGGCGTGGCTGGCGCCCTGTACCAGTTCCAGTTCCTCGCGCAGTTCGGCCAGCATCTGCTCGCCGATCTTCTCGGCCAGGCCAGGCGCGTCCAGCGACGGGAAGATGGTCGAATCCTGGCGGGTGAAGTTGCGGCCGGGCTCGTACAGGTGCACCTCGCCGGTTACCAGGTGCACGACGCCCTTCAGGCGCTGGCCCATGCCGATCGGCCAGGTCACCGGGGCGCACTCGATGCCCAGCACCGTCTCGACCTCGTCGAGCAGGTCGATGGGATCCTTGCCCTCGCGGTCGAGCTTGTTGATGAAGGTCATGATCGGCGTGTCGCGCAGCCGGCAGACTTCCATCAGCTTGATGGTGCGCTCTTCCACGCCCTTGGCCACGTCGATCACCATCAGCGCCGAGTCCACCGCGGTGAGCACGCGGTAGGTGTCCTCGCCGAAGTCGGCGTGGCCGGGGGTGTCGAGCAGGTTGATGATCTTGCCTTCGTACGGGAACTGCATCACCGACGAGGTCACCGAGATGCCGCGCTCCTTTTCCAGCGCCATCCAGTCCGAGGTGGCGTGGCGCGCGGCCTTGCGGCCCTTCACCGAGCCGGCCATCTGGATCGCCCCGCCGAACAGCAGCAGCTTTTCGGTCAGCGTGGTCTTGCCGGCGTCGGGGTGGGAAATGATGGCGAAGGTGCGGCGGCGCGCAGCTTCGGTGGCGACTTCGGACATGGGCGGCACGCCCGCAAGGGGCGTCATCGGCAACGGAGGAAGCCGCCGATTATAGCGGGCTTGCCGGCAGGGCCGTTCAGTTGCGCACTTCGCGATGCGGGGGCTTGCCGGCCTGTCGGTGATGGCGCTAGGGCGGGGTGGGATGGGCGAAATGCAGTTCGCCCAAGGGCCCGGCCATCCGGAACGGCACCGATTGCAGGCGCAGGCCGCGGTTGAGCTGGAGGGCGAAATGCAGGTGCGGGCCGCTGCTCAGGCCGGTATTGCCGGACAGGCCGAGACGCTCGCCGCGCCGCACCGCCTGGCCGACCCGCACCTGCACGCCGCCGGCGGCCAGGTGCGCATAGATCGCCATGCTGCCGTCGGCGTGCACCACCCGCACCAGATTGGCGGCCTGGCCCAGGCGTGGATCGGTGCCGGACTCGCGGAAGTCGTCGCGTACCTCCATCACCACGCCCTCGCGCGCGGCCAGTATCGGCGTGCCCTCGGGCAGGGCGAAGTCCAGCGCATAGGCATTGGCCGGATCGCGATGGCTGAACGCGCCGCCGAAGCCCTGATCGATGCGCACCGGGCGATCGGCGAAGGGCAGGGCATACAGCACCGCGTCGGCATGGGCGCGCGGCGAACCGGGCACCGCCTCGATGCGCAGCCGGGCGCCGTCGCCGCCCGTCTCGGCGAGGTCACCGGGCGGATACAGGCGCGCGACCACGCGGCGCTCGCCGGCGGCCAATTCCACGGTCAGCGGCAGCGCGGGCACGGCAGTGAAGCCGGCGCGGTCGCCCAGCAGGCGGATCTGCACCGGGCCGCCGAGCGGATTGCCCAACGCGACCTCGCGCAGGCCGCTGTCGCGGGCCTGCACTTCCAGCCATGCCGGGGGCGGTGGCGGCACGGGGCGCGGGGCATTCCAGCGCAGCAGCGGCTGCGCGGGCGCACCGGTCGCCAGTGCGAACGACAGGACCACGGCAAGCCAGCGGCGGGGGCGGCGTCGGCGCACGGACAGGGGCAGCGATGGGGGAAGCGGAGTATCGCCGAGGCCGGGGATCGAAAAATCATATCGCTTCATCCGAATAAAGAGATTGACATTGCCGAAAATCGCTGGCATCGTGGCTCCACCATCGAGACCGGCGGAGGGACAGGCCCTTTGATGCCGGGGCAGCCAGCGGACGCGCAAGCGACCGTGTAGGTGCCAAATCCTGCGGGGACCACCGCGTCCGCCGAAAGATGGTTCGATCCATGCCCTCTGCATGGCGAACGCGAGCTCCGCGAAGCTCGATGGCCGTTCCTCCCTGGATACCGCCATGCGCCTCGTGAACTCGCCTGATCGCTCCACCTCCGCCACTCCGTCCCACGACCGCGTTGCCGCGCCGGCCGACGGCGTGCACGCGATGCGTGGCGAGGTCGCCGTCGCGTTGCCGCTGCGCCATGCCGGCGTGCAACTGCTGCGCCTGCGCTACGAGTTGAGCGGCCCGGTCGTCGCACCGGTGGTGTTCGTCGCCGGCGGCATCTCCGCGCACCGTCATCTGGCCGCCAACGCCAGCTTTCCCGAGAAGGGCTGGGCCGAAGGCCTGGTCGGGCCGGGGCGGGCGCTGGATCCGACCCAGCGGCGGCTGCTGGCATTCGATTTCGTCGGCGCCGACGGCAGCCTGGACGCGCCGATCGACAGCGCCGACCAGGCCGATGCCATCGCCGCGCTGCTGGACGCGCTGGACATCGCGCAATTGCAGGGGTTCGTCGGCTACTCCTACGGCGCGCTGGTCGGCCTGCAACTGGCGGTGCGGCATCCGCAACGCCTGCACAAGCTGATCGCGGTCAGCGGCGCGCACCGCGCGCATCCGTATGCCGCGGCCTGGCGCGCGCTGCAGCGCCGCGCGGTGGCGCTGGGTCAGCTGCAGTGCGCCGAGAGCCACGGGCTGTCGTTGGCGCGGCAGTTCGCCATGCTCAGCTATCGCACCCCCGAGGAATTCGGCGAGCGCTTCGACGCGGCGCCGGAAGTGATCAACGGCCGCGTCCGCGTCGCCGCCGAGGACTACCTGGACGCCGCCGGCGCGCAGTACGTGGCGCGCACCCAGGTCAACGCCTACCTGCGCCTGTCCGAATCCATCGACCTGCACCGCATCGATCCGGCCGCCGTCGCCGTGCCCACGGTGGTGGTGGCGGTCGAAGGCGACCGCCTGGTGCCGCTGTCGGACCTGGTCACCCTGGTCGAAGGGCTGGGCCCGCGCGGCAGCCTGCGCGTGCTGCGTTCGCCCTACGGCCACGACGCCTTCCTGAAAGAAACCGATCGCATCGACGCGATTCTCGCCACCGCCCTTCGCCCCACCGGAGTTGCCGCATGAGCACTGCCCACGACACCGATCTGCCCTGTAGTGCCGCCACCGCTGCGGTCCGCGCCGGTATCGACCGCGACACCGCCTACGGCGCGGTGACCCCGCCGATCGTGCTGTCGTCGAACTTCAGCTTCGACGGCTTCGGCAACAAGCGCCAGTACGACTACACCCGCAGCGGCAACCCCACCCGGGACCTGCTCGGCGAAGCGCTGGCGGAACTGGAAGGCGGCGCCGGCGGTGTGATCACCGCCACCGGCATGGGCGCGATCAACCTGGTGCTCAACGCGCTGCTGCAGCCCGGCGACAAGCTGGTGGTGCCGCACGACGCATACGGCGGCAGCTGGCGGCTGTTCAACGCGCTGGCCAAGAAGGGCCACTTCGAGCTGATCACCGCCGACCTGACCGATCCGCGCTCGCTGGCCGATGCGCTGGCGCAGGCGCCGAAGCTGGTGTTGATCGAGACCCCGTCCAACCCGCTGCTGCGCATCACCGACCTGCGCTTCGTCATCGACGCCACGCACAAGGCCGGCGCGCTGGCGGTGGTCGACAACACCTTCCTGTCGCCGGCGCTGCAGACCCCGATCGCGTTCGGCGCCGACCTGGTGATCCACTCCACCACCAAGTACGTCAACGGCCACAGCGACGTGGTCGGCGGCGCGGTGATCGCCGCCGATGCCGAACTGCACCAGCAACTGGTGTGGTGGGCCAATGCGCTGGGCCTGACCGGCTCGCCGTTCGATGCGTTCCTGACCCTGCGCGGCCTGCGCACGCTGGACGCGCGCCTGCGCGCGCACCAGGAAAACGCGCAGGCGGTGGTGGAGCTGCTGACCACGCACGCCGCGGTGCGCCAGGTGTACTACCCCGGCCTGGCCTCGCATCCGGGCCACGCGGTGGCGGCGCGGCAGCAGCGCGGCTTCGGCGCGATGATCAGTTTCGAACTGGCCGGCGGCGAGGCCGAGGTGCGCGCCTTCGTCGACGGCCTGCGCTACTTCACCCTGGCCGAATCGCTGGGCGGCGTGGAGAGCCTGATCGCGCACCCGGCGACCATGACCCATGCGGCGATGACCGCCGAGGCGCGCGCCAAGGCCGGCATTTCCGACGGCCTGCTGCGTCTGTCGGTGGGCATCGAATCCAGCGCGGACCTGGTCGCCGACCTGCAGGCGGGCCTGCAGCGCGCGCAGCGCGCCGGCGAGGCGCTGGCACGCAAACGGGTGGACGCGTGAGCAGCGGCCTGGCCGATGCGCCATCGGCGCCGCTGCGTGCGGCGCCCATCGCGACCACCGCGCGGCTGGGCCTGCTCGGCACCGGCACCGTCGGCCGCGCCTTCGTCGCGCGCTACCAGGCGCTGCAGCAGCGCCGCCCGGGCCTGCCGACCTTCGCCTGGCTGGCCAATTCGCGCACCGTTGCCGATTGCGCGGTGACGCCGGCGCAGGCGCTGGCCGCGGCCAATGCCGCCGCGCGCACAGCGCAGGCGGTGACGCTGCCGGACGACCTGGCCCGGGGCGACATCGTGGTCGACGCCACCGCGAGCGAAGCGGTGGCGCAGCGCCATGCCGAGTGGCTGCGGCGCGGCGTGCACGTGGTCACCGCCAACAAGCTCGGCCAGGGCGCTGCGCTGGCGCGTGCCGAACAGATCCATGCCGCGCGGCATGCCGCCAGTACCCACTACGGCGACAGCGCCACGGTCGGCGCCGGGCTGCCATTGCTGAGCAGCCTGCGTGCGCTGGTTGCCGGCGGCGACCATATCCATGCGGTGGAAGGCGTGTTGTCCGGGTCATTGGCGTGGTTGCTGCATCGCTACGACGGCCGCCGCGCCTTCTCCGAGTGCGTGCGCGAGGCTGCGGCCGCCGGCTACACCGAACCCGATCCGCGCGAGGACCTGTCCGGCGAGGACGTGCGGCGCAAGTTGCTGATCCTGGCCCGTGCCGCGGGCCTGCCGTTGCGCGCTGAGCAGGTGCAGGTGGAGTCGCTGGTGCCGGCTGCGCTGGCCGCGGTGCCGCTGGCGCAACTGGATGCGGCATTGGCGCAACTGGACGCGCCGCTGGCGGCGCGCCTGGCGCAGGCGCAGGCCGAAGGTGCCTGCCTGCGCTTCGTCGGCCGCTTCGATGCGCACGGCGCCTCGGTGGGCCTGCGCGCGCTGCCATCGACGCATCCGCTGGCCAGCGGTGCCGGCACCGACAACCGCGTCGCCATCCACAGCGACCGCTATCTGCAGCAGCCGCTGCTGATCCAGGGGCCGGGCGCGGGCGCCGACGTCACCGCGGCGGCCTTGCTCGACGACGTGCTGCGGATCGCAGTGCGCTGAGCGACGCAAGCGAGGCCCGCATCAGGTGCGGGCCTCGCGGTTCGGGCTGGGGTGATACCGATGGGAAGCCGGCGTGCGGCGACGCTGACTGCACGCCGATGCGTGTGGGTCATGCGATGCGGCCGCCGCACGTAGCGCGGCGGCCGGCGCTCAGCTCATTGCAGCCCCTGGCCCATGGTCTTCAGCAACTCGCCCTGATAGTCGCCGCTGAATTCCCAGAAGAACGCGCCGCCCAGGCCCTGGGCCCTGACGTAGTTCATCTTCTCGGTGACCAGTGCCGGGTCGTCGTAACTCCAGAAGGTGCTGCCGTCGTACTTCCAGTGCGCGCGCGCCTGCGCGTCGACGTAGCTGGTGCCGGCGCGGCCGCGCAACACCTTGTAGTCCTCGATGCCGGCCTCGTAGGTGCCCGCCGCGGCGCTGCCGCTCTGGTACAGGCCGTGGTTGACGTTGGGCACGTTGGTCCAGCCGCGCCCGTAGAAACCGATGCCGAGATTGAGCTTGGCGGCCGGCACGCCACGGTCGAGGAAGGCCTGGATGGCGTCGTTGCTGTTGTAGTAACGCTGGTCGCCGCTGGATGGATCGGCCGGCGATTCGAACAGCGCGGAGTGATGGTTGGTCTGCGGATCCCAGGCGCCGTGGAAGTCGTAGGTCATCACGTTGAGGTAGTCCAGGTATTGCGCGTACAGGTTCGGGTCGGTGACGCGGATCTTGTCGATGCCGGCGCCGACCGCCACGGTCAGCAGCAGCCCCGGCCGCACTTGGTCGAGCTGGCGGCGGAACTCGGCCAGCAACGCGGTGAAGTTCTGCCGGTCCTCGGGCGTGCCGCAGGCGATGCCGCAGGCCACCGGGTATTCCCAGTCGATGTCGATGCCGTCGAACACGCCGGCCGCGGCCGCGTTGCCGCCGGCGCCGTCGGTGACCGGCAGGTTGCCGCGGATGTAGGCGTCGATGCAGGAGGCGACGAAGGCCTGGCGGTTCTCGGCGCGCGCGGCGCTGGAGAATCCGCGCGACCAGGTCCAGCCGCCCAGCGAGATCAGCACCTTCAACCCGGGGTGCGCGGCCTTGAGCTTCTTCAACTGGTTCCAGTTGCCGCGCAGCGGCTGGTCCCAGGTGTCGCCCACGCCGTCCACGCTCTGCGCGGCGGAGAATGCCTTGGTGTAGTCGGCGAAGGCGTCGCCGCCGGCGCCGGTGCTGCTGTCGGAGGGCTGGGTGACGCCGACTTCGCAACGGTTGTTGCGGACGTTGCCGAACGCGTAGTTGATATGGGTCAGGTAGCCGGCCGCGCCGCTGGCCTGGATGTCGCGCACCTGGTAGTTGCGGCCGTAGATGCCCCATTGGGTGAAGTAGCCGATCACGCGCTTGCCGCCGCCGGCGCTGGCGGGCAGGGTGCGCACGCTTAGCGTGGCGCTGCTGGCGGAGACGTTGCCGGCGTTGTCGCGGGCGCGGACCGCGTAGGCGTACGCGGTGTCGGCGGTCAGCGCCGAATCGGTGTAGGCGGTGGTGGTGGAGGTGCCCACGCGGTTGCCGTTGCGGAGGATGTCGTAGCCGGCCAGGCCGCTGCCGCCGGCATTGTCGGCGGCGGCATTCCAGCTCAGGGTGATGGCGTTGCTGGCGCGCGTGGCCGCGGCCAGGCCGGTCGGCACGCTGGGCGCGGTGGTGTCGCTCGATGGCGCCGCGACGGTGATCGCGACCGCCTCGGAGGTGCTGCGCGCGCCGGCGTTGTCGGTGGCCACGGCGGTCAGGCTGTAGCTGCCGGCCGCCGCGCCGCTCCAGGCGAGCGTGTAGGGCGCGCCGCTCACGCTGCCCAGCGAGGTGGCGCCGCGGAAGAATTCGACCCGCGCCACGCTGCCGTCCGCATCGCTGGCCGAGGCCTGCAGGGTGATGGTGTTGCCGACCACGAAGCGGGTGCCGGCGGTGGGCGCGGTCAGGGCCACGCTCGGCGGCTGGTTGGCCGAACTGCCGTCGCAGGTGCCCAGGTCCTGATACCAGCCGCAACTGGTGCAGTAGGTCGGCGCGGTGTTCCAGATCGGACCGTTGGCGCGGTACAGGTGACCGGCGTAGGTCAGGGTATCGCCGGCGGCGTAGATCGTGGCCGGATTCCAGGCGGCGACCCCGCTGCACGCGGCGGCCCAGGCCTGGCCGGGCACGAGGCCGGCCAGGACGAAACAGCAGAACAGCAACCACGATCCAGCGGATTTCGTGTGCATGGTGACGCCTCCGATGCGGTAGGTAACGCGACTGAGGAGCGGCGGTTCGCCGCTGTCTGGTTCCTTGGATCCGATCACCCGGGAGCGTGTGGCGCCGACGTCGTGTGGCGTTCGTGCGCGGACCGGGCAGGCGCAGGGTTCTGGCCAGAAGACAACGTTGTCAACAGACAATTCAGACGAATGCGAGATGTATCCAAAATCACCGCGATGACAGCGTTTTCATGAACGGCTGATGCTGCAGCGCAATGGCTGCATATCGGGCACGTCTGCGTATGCGGGGCGCGGGCTGGCACGGTGCGTGGCGGGGGCGAGGTGCGTGCGGCGCCCCAGGCGACGTGCTGTCGCCGCCGGCACGCCGCCATGATGCGCGCAAGCCGCGTTCGTGCCGCCGTGCCGGCACCAATGGCGTGGCGAATGTGGGGTCAGGGCGCCTTGACCAGCGCCTCGAGCAACGCGGCATTGAAGCGTTGCGGCGCTTCCACCTGCGGGGAATGGCCGAGGTCGTCGAAGGCGACCAGGCGCGCGCCGGGGATCGCCGCGGCCGCGCGCTTGCCCAGGGCTGGATAGTCGCCCAGGGTCGCGGCCAGCGCCGGTGGCGCCAGATCCTTGCCGATCGCGGTGCGGTCGCGCTGGCCGATGAACAGCGTGGTCGGCACGCGCAGTTGCGGGAGGCGCCGCACCACCGGCTGGTTGAACACCATGTCCGAGGTCAGTGCCTGGTTCCAGGCCACGCGGTCGCCGCCGGGGCCCGCGTACAGGCCCGCCTGCATGCTCACCCAACGGTCGTACTCGGGCTTCCACTGTCCGCCGTAGTAGACGCTCTGCTGGTATTGCTTGATCGAGGCCGCGTCGGTCCTGCGCTCCTTGGCGTACCAGGCGTCGACGCTGCGCCAGGGCACGCCGGCCGCCTTCCAGTCCTCCAGCCCGATCGGGTTCACCAGCAGCAACTGGCTCACGTCCTGCGGATACTGCAGCGCGTAGTGCGCGGCGAGCATGCCGCCCATCGAATGGCCGACGACCACGGCGCGGGTCACCCCGGCCTGTTGCAGCAACGCATGGGTGTTGGCCGCCAGTTGCGCGAAGGTGAACTGGTAGGCCTGCGGCTTGCTCGACTTGCAGAAGCCGATCTGGTCCGGTGCCAGCACCCGGTAGCCCTGTGCCACCAGCGCGGCGATCGTCGATTCCCAGGTCGCCGCGCAGAAGTTCTTGCCGTGCAGCAGCACCACCGTGCGCCCGTTCGGCGTGCCGGTCGGGGCCACGTCCATGTACGCCATCTGCAGCGACTGGCGCTGCGAATCGAAGCGGTACCAGTGCACCGGGTAGGGATAGGCGAAGCCTTCCAGTTGCGCGCCGTAGCGCGGCGATGCGTCGGTGGCCGTGGCGGATGCGAGCGGCGACAGGGCGAGGGCGGCGAGCAGCAGGCAATGGCGCATGGGAGCGGGGCGGCAGGCGTGGTGGACCATGACCTTAGCCCGGCCCACGCGTGCGAGGCGTCAACGCATTACGCCGGCGGCAGGCTGCCGCCGTTGTGCACCAGGGTCAGGCAGGCGTGGCGCTGCATCTGCCTCAGCGGTTCCTGCAGCGCCGCCAGCACCTGTTCGGCCTGCGCGCCGAGCACCGGCCGGTACGCGGCCCAGCCGTTGCGGCCCTTGGCCTTGGCCTGGTACAGCGCGCGGTCGGCCAGCACCAGCAGCTGTTCCCAGCCGAGCAGGTTGTCGGGATCGTGCACGAACGGGAATTCGGCCAGTCCGATCGAGCAGGTGACCCGGCCCTGGCGGCCGTGGTCGAACACGAACGGGTGCGCGGCCACCGCGCGGCACAGCCGTTCGGCGGCCATGGTGAGGTTCTCGCGCGGCGCCGAGCGCAGCACCAGCAGGAACTCCTCGCCGCCCCAGCGCACCACGTAGTCGCTTTCGCGGGTCAGCCGCACCAGCAACTGCGCCATCTGCTGCAGCACCGCGTCGCCGGTGTGATGGCCGCCGCTGTCGTTGATCGACTTGAAGTGATCGATGTCGATCAGCGCGAACAGCATGCCCGAGGACAGCATGTCCTCGTCGTTGGCGGCCATCCGCCGGTACAGCGCGATGTCGCTGGGAATGTGCAGCGACAGGTAGCGGCGGTTGCGCAACTGGGTCAGTTCGTCGGTGAAGCTGGCCTCCTGCAGGCGCTGGTTGGCTGCCTGCAGCGCCTGCGTGCGATCGCGCACCTGGCGCTCCAGGATCTCGCGCTGGCGCCGGTTGTGCAGCCGCGCCAGGCACACGGCAGACAGCAGCAGGGCGAACGCGCCCAGTGCCAGCAGCAGCTTGTAGGACGCCGTTTCCTGGAAGCGCAGCGCGATGCGCAGCGGCAGCCGCGCCGGCGCCGCCGCCCACACGCCGGCGTTGTTGCTGCCGGTGACCTCGAACACGTAGTCGCCGCCGGGCAGGTTGGTGTAGCTGACCGACCGCTGGCGGATGTCGTCGAGGGTGCGCCAGTTGCGGTCGTAGCCGAGCAGCCGGTAGCGCAGCTCGACGTTCTGCGGCGCCTGGAACGAGGCGGCGGTGAACTCGAAGTCGAGGTCGCGCGCGGCTTCGGGCAGCGGCGCGGGCAGCGCCTGCGGCGTCAGCCACTGGCCCAGCGCGCGTACCCGCTCCACCACCGGCTGCGGCGCCACCGGATTCTTGACGATGCCGGCGGTGTCCAGGGCGACCACGCCGTCGCGGCTGGGCAGCCACAGCGCGCCGTGCTCGATGAAGCCCTTGCCGTTGCCGGCGCCGTTGCAGCACATGCCCTGCACACCGCCGTGGCGCTGCGCGCGCTCGGTGAGCATCAGCTCGGCGTTCAGCGGCGCCTGCGGCGACGCCGCGTGGCGCTGCAGGTCGGCCAGGCGCACGCGGTAGACCCCGCGCAGGCCGGCCACCCAGATCCCGCCGCGGCCGTCGTCGGCGATGAAGAAGGCGGCGTTCACCGGCAGCCCGTCCTGCTCGCCGAACGCATACCAGTGCGTCCCGTCGAACAACCACAACTGCTCGTTGAGGGTGCCGACCAGCCACTGCCCATCGGGCAGTTCGTGGATCGCGGTGATGTCGGCGCTGGCCAGCGCCGAGCCCGGCGGGGCGAGGGCGACCAGGCGCTCGCCGCGCAGTTCGTACAGGCCCGACTGCGCGCCGACCAGCAGGCGGCCGCCGCGGGTCTCGTGGACCAGGCGCACGCGCGGATCGCGCAGGCCGTCGGTCGTGCCGTAGCGGCGCAGCCGCGTGCCGTCGCTGCGGAACAGGCCGTCGTCGCTGGCGAACCACAGCCGCTGCGCACGGTCGCGGACGATGCCGCTGACCTGCAGGTCGCGCAGCGGCGCCATCCAGGCCGGCTGGCTGAGCCGGCCGTCGCGGTACAGGGCGGCGCCATGGCGCGTGCCGATCCACAGTTGCCCGGGTTCGGCCAGCAAGGTGTAGGGCGCCTCGTTGTGCAACTGGGCCAGGCTCAGGTGCTGCTGGTAGCGGCCAGCGCGCAGCTGCGACAGGCCGCTGTCGGTGCCGACCCACAGCGATCCGTCCGGGTCGCGGGCCAGGGTCCAGACCAGCGCGTCGTCCAGCCCTTCGTGGGTGCTGTAGCGGCGGGTCCAGCCGTTCCACAGCCGGGTCGCGCCGTTCCAACTGCTGCCCAGCCACAGGTTGCGCTCGCGATCCTCGAAGATGGCGTTGACGCCGATGTTCTGCTTGCTTTCCGGGCTGCGCTCGACGATCGCGCCATCGCGCACGCGCAGCAGCGCGCCGGGCTGTCCCACCCACAGGTTGCGGTCGCTGTCCTCGAACAGGGCCTGCACCGCGCGTCGGCTCAGGCCGCTGGCATCGGGCAGCCATTGCCAGCGCCCGTCGCGGCGCAACAGCAGGCCGTCGTGGGTGCCGGCCCAGACCGTGCCTTGCGCCTCCAGCAGGTGCTGCACCGGCGCGGCGCCGGCCTCCTGCGGCAGTGCCAGCGCCTCCGGCGCGTCCTGGCCGGCGACGAAGCGCAGCACGGCGCCGCGCGTCCCCACCCACAGCGCGTCGGTGCGCGGCAGCAGCGCAGAGGCGCCGCCGGCGATGCGGTAACGCAGCTGCAGGCGATCGTCCTGCACCGCGTACACGCCATCCTGCGCCGCGACCAGCACGGTGCCGCGCGCATCGGTGGCGATCGCCTCGATGTTGAGCAGCGGCGCCTGCGGATCCTGCGGCAGCAGCGTGGAGAAGCGTCCGTCGCGGTAGCGCGACAGGCCGCGGTAGGTGCCGATCCACAACGTGCCGGCGGGATCGACGTGCAGCGCCTTGATCAGGTTGCCCGGCAGATGCGCCGGCGCGCCTTCGTTGAACGAGGTCATGCGCACGCCGTCGAAGCGGGTCAGCCCGCCCATCGTGCCGATCCACAGGTAGCCCTGGCGGTCCTGCGCGAACGCCTGCACGCTCAGCTGCGGCAGGCCCTGGTCCAGGCCCCAGCCTTCACGCTCGTAGTGATTGAACTGCTTGTCCGGCTGCAGTGCCCGTGCCTGCGGCACACTCGCGCTCCACGCTGTCGAGAGCATGGCCAGCTGTAGCGCCAGCAGGCGCCAGGAGGTGTGTGGGAACCGCAAGAGCATGCCAATGCCGGATCGGCCGACGTCTCTTGCGTTAGCGGCATCGCCGCGCCGATCTTTATCCGCGCGGCGGCGGGGACGCTGGCGATCGCACGGGCCAGCGTCCAAGGCGGCTCAGCACTCGATCACGTTCACCGCCAGCCCGCCGCGGCTGGTTTCCTTGTACTTGTCCTGCATGTCGCGGCCGGTGTCGCGCATGGTGCGGATCACCTTGTCCAGGGACACCTTGTGCTTGCCGTCGCCGCGCATCGCCATGCGGCTGGCGTTGATCGCCTTGACCGCCCCCATCGCATTGCGCTCGATGCACGGAATCTGCACCAGGCCGCCGATCGGGTCGCAGGTCAGGCCGAGGTTGTGCTCCATGCCGATCTCGGCCGCGTTCTCGATCTGCCCCGGCTTGCCGCCGAGCGCGGCGACCAGGCCGCCGGCCGCCATCGAGCAGGCCACGCCGACCTCGCCCTGGCAGCCGACCTCGGCGCCGGAGATGGAGGCGTTTTCCTTGTACAGGATGCCGATCGCCGCGGCGGTGAGCAGGAAGTCGAACACGCGCTGTTCGTCGGCGCCGGGGCAGAAGCGGTCGAAGTAGTGCAGCACCGCCGGAATGATGCCCGCCGCGCCATTGGTGGGCGCGGTGACCACGCGGCCGCCGGCGGCGTTCTCTTCGTTGACCGCCAGCGCGTACAGGTTGACCCAGTCCAGCGTGGTCAGCGGATCGCGCATCGCCGCTTCCGGCTTGGACGACAGCTCGCGGTACAGCGCCGGCGCGCGCCGTGAGACGTGCAGGCCGCCGGGCAGGGTGCCTTCCTCGCGGATGCCGCGCGTCACGCAGGCCTGCATCGCGCCCCAGATCTCGCGCAGGCCGGCGCGGATCTCGTCCTCGCTGCGCCAGCACTTCTCGTTCTCGAACATCAGCGCGGCGATGCTCAGGCCGCTGCGCGCAGCCTGCGCCAGCAGTTCGTCGCCGCTCTTGAACGGGTAGGGCAGCGGGGTCTCGTCGGCGACGATGCGGTCGTCGGCGGCGTCGTCCTGGTTGACCACGAATCCGCCGCCGACCGAGTAGTAGTCGCGGGTGGCGATGACTTCGTCGTTGGCGGCATAGGCGGTGAAGCGCATGCCGTTGGTGTGGTACGGCAGCTTCTGCCGCTTGTTCATCGCCAGGTCGCGCTTCTCGTCGAAGGCGATCTCGTGCTGGCCGAGCAGGTTGATGCGCTTGCTGCCGCGGATGCGCTCCAGCGCGCCGGGGATGATGTCCGGGTCGATCAGGTTCGGGCGCTGGCCTTCCAGGCCCAGCAGCACCGCCTTGTCGGTGCCGTGGCCGCGCCCGGTCAGGGCCAGCGAGCCGAACACCTCCGCACGCACCCGCACCACGTCCTGCAGGCGGCCCTGGTCGAACAGCCAGCGGTGCACGAAGCGCTCGGCGGCGCGCATCGGCCCCACGGTATGCGAGGAACTCGGTCCGATGCCGATCTTGAACAGGTCGAAGGTGCTGACAGCCATGCGCGTGCCGAAGGGGTGGGCGAAAGACCGTCTATTCTATGCTTCCGGCGCACGGCACAGGCCCGCAGCGCAGCATTGGACGCGAGCATGTCCCTGACCCTGTACCAGCGCGACGACTGCCATCTGTGCGACCAGGCCCTGCAGGTGCTGGCGCAGGCGCGCGTGCCCGAGCCGGTCAGCGTGTTCATCGACGACGACGCAGCGCTGGAGGCACGCTATGGCGTGCGCGTGCCGGTGCTGTGCGCTGCGGACGGGCGCGAACTGGACTGGCCGTTCGATGCCGCCGGCGTGCGCGCGTGGCTGGCGATCTGCTCGGCCCCACCCGAAAGGCGATGACCGGCTTGCGGTGCGTGGCCAGCCTCGTCATTCTGCTTTGTGCCTGGATTTGCAGGCTTTTTTGAACCTGGCCTATGCTGACCATTCTCGGCAACCGTACGTCCATCAACGTCCGCAAGGTCCACTGGGCGTGCATCGAACTCGCGCTGCCGTTCCGGCAGCAGGACGTCGGCGCGCCGTCCGTGCTGGCGACGCCAGTGAGGTCCGGGTCAGCGACCGCCGCACTCAATCCCAATGGGATGGTGCCGGTGTTGCTGGACGACGATTTCGTGTTGTGGGAATCCAACAGCATTCTGCGCTACCTCGCCAATCGCTACGGCGACGGGGTGTTGTATCCAACCGAGGCCAAGGCGCGAGCGCGGGTCGATCAATGGCTGGACTGGCAGGCGTCGGATCTGAATGGCGCGTGGCGCTATGCGTTACTGGCGCTGGTGCGCGGGGCGCCGCATCCGGCCGAACCTGCACAGATCCAGGCCTCGCTCGCGGCCTGGGCGCGATTCATGGCGGTGCTGGACCAGCACCTGGGCGACACCGGTGGCTACGTCGCTGGCGAGCACTTTAGTCTGGCCGACATCGCCATCGGCCTGTCGGTGCATCGTTGGTACCGCACGCCGTTCGAGCATCCGTCGCTGCAGGCGGTGGACGCCTACTACCAGCGCCTCGGCCGCCGCGCCGGTTTCGTCGTGCAGTGCGCCGGCGTCGCCTGAGCCGCACATAAAAAAAGCGGCGGACCCGACGAGGAAATCCGCCGCTCAGCGGCCGCGCGCCGCGGCCTGTGGCGAATCACTTCGCCTTGAACACCACCTTGGTGCTGATCGCGGTTTCGTTGGGGATGGTCTTGGTATCGGCCCAGTCGCCGCCGCCCACGCCGAAGTCCAGGCGCTTGACCGTGGCCTTGCCGGCCAGCACCGGCTGCGCGCCCGGCGTCCAGGTGAAGGTCAGGGTCACCGGCTTGGACACGCCGCGCAACTCCAGGGTGCCGTCGGCGGCGAACTGGTTGTTGCCCAGCGCGCGGAACTTGTCGGCGCGGTAGTGCGCGGTGGCGAACTTGGCGACGTTGAAGAAGTCCGGGCCCTGCAGGGTGGAGTCGCGGTCGTTGTTGCCGCTCTTGGCGCCGGCCAGCGGGATGGTCACGTCGAGCTTGGCGCCGGCCAGGTTGGCCGGGTCGAAGCTGAGCTTGGTGTCGAAGCCGGGGAACTGGCCGGTGAACACTTCGCCGTCGTACTTGCTGGCGAACACCAGGGTCGAGCCGGGGGCCTGCACATAGTCGGCGGCCTGGACCGCCGGAGCGGCGGCGAGCAGGGCCACCAGACTGGCGGCGACGGCGGCGGGGGACGCGAAACGGGTCGACATCGGAACGGCTCCTCAGGACTTGGGGGTGAGCCAACCGCGCGGCAGCATCCGCGCCAGGGTGGCATCGCGTTGGAACAGGTGGTGGTAGAAGGCGGCGCCGGCATGCGCCAGGACCACCGCGATCAGCAGCCAGAAGCCCCACTCGTGCACCGCGTGCGACAGGTCGCGCAGGTGTTCGTCGGGCGGGCTGAGCTTGGGCACGGCGACCAGGCCGAACCAGCGGAACGGGCGCAGGCCGCTGCTGGAGTCGTACAGCCAGCCGGACAGCGGGATGGCGAAGATCATCACGTACAGCAGCACGTGGGTGGCGCCGGCGATGCGCTCCTGCCAGCCGGGCGTGCCCGGCACCGGCTTCGGCGCGCCGGCGTACAGGCGCCAGCCCAGCCGCACGATCACCAGCGCCAGCACGGTCAGGCCCAGCGACTTGTGCGCGGTGTAGACCCAGAAGTACTTGGGTGTCTTCGGCAACTCGCCCATGGTCAGGCCGACCACGCCGAGCAGCAGGATCAGGGCGGCGATCAACCAGTGCAGGGTCTGGCTGACGCTGCCCCAGCGGTCGGCGGTATTGCGTGCGCTCATGGCGTGTCGTCCTGCACGGCCGCCGCGGCGGGCGCCGCCGGCGCGGGGGTATCGGTGGGTGCGGCCGGTGTGCTGCTCGGTGCCGGATCCGGCTCGGCCTTGGCGCCGCCTTCGCGGGTGGCCTCGGCCTCGATGCGCAGCTCCACCGTGCCGCCGATCACCGACGGCCAGGAACGGATGCCGAAGTCGGCGCGCTGCAGCGTGGCGGTGGCGGAGAAGCCGGCGGTGCGGCGGAACGGCGGCAGCGGATGGCGCTTCACAGCGTTCAGGGTCACGTCCAGGGTCACCTCGCGGGTGACGCCGTGCAGGGTCAACTGCCCGATCACCTTGGCGTGCTGCGCGTCGATCGGCTCCACGCGGGTGGAGACGAACTGCGCCTCCGGGTAGTGCTCGCCATCGAGCAGGTTGTGCGCCAGCGCGGCGCGGTTCCATTTCTCGTCGCCCAGGTCCAGCCGCTGCAACGGCACCCGCGCCTGCAGCCGCGCGCTGCGCCAGTCGTCCGGGTCGAACACCAGGGTGCCGGTGCTGCCGGACACGGTGCCCAGCGCCTTGGAGAACCCGGCGTGCTCGATCGCGAACAGCACCCGCGTGTGCACCGGGTCCAGCGCGTACTGCACCGGCGCGGCGAAGACGGCGCCCGGCAAGGCCAGCAGGAGGGCCACGAGAGAGGGTTTGAGCATGGAGCGGCGCCGCGCTGGGAGGTCGCCGGATTCTAGTCACAGTCCGGCCCGGCTGCGTACCTGCGGCGCGTAACGGTTCGTTGCATGCCGCGACAGGTGTGATTTTTACGCCGGCGCGGGGTATAAGAACGCTGCCGCGGCGAGCGGCACACGGAGCGGCCGCCGCGCGCGTCCGGCCCCGGCAGTGCGCCGGTGTTCATCCGCCGACGTCCCATGCCGGAGCCGATGTCCATGTCCCCCATCCCGCGTTCCCCACGCCCGTGGCGCCGCTGGGGGCTGCTGTGCCTGTTGGCGCTGGCCGGCCTCTGCGCCGACGCCTGCGCCGGCGTGCCGGAACTGCCGCGCTTCCGGGTGTTCTCCAGCGAGCAGGGACTGCCGTCCAGCGACATCTCCGCGCTGCAGCTGGACCGCGACGGCTATCTCTGGATCGCCAGCGGCGACGGCCTGGCCCGCTACGACGGACGCGAGTTCCGGGTCTGGCGCCACGACCCGGCCGATCCGGCCTCGCTGCGCTGCAACTACGTGCAGGACATGCACATCGACGCGCGCGACCGCATCTGGGTGGCCTGCGAGGGCGGCGGGCTGAGCGTGCTCGGCGCGGACCGCCGCGGCTTCCGCCACTTCAACATGGCCACGCAGCCGGCGATGCGCAGCGACGAGGTGTTCGCCATCGCCAGCCGCGGCGACGCGGTGTTCTTCGGCACCTACCGCGGCGGCCTGTACCGGCTGGGCGGCGATGGCCGGGTGCAGCGCATCCGCGCCGGCGACCCGGCGGTGGACGCGCTGCTCGACAGCGCGGTGCTGACCCTGGCCTTCGACGATGCCGGGGTGCTGTGGGTGGGCACCTTCAAGGGCCTGCTGCGCTACGACGGCCAGCGCGTCAGCGCGTATCGCATCGACGACGGCGTGCCGGACAAGGCGCAGGTGATCACGTCGATCACCCCGCTCGGCGACGGCCTGTGGTTCAGCGGCAACACCGGCCTGTTCCGGCGCGACCATGCCGGGCGCTGGCGGCGCGCGGACTGGGTCGATGCGCTGCACCGCGCGGTCAGCGCGATCGCCGAGGACGGCGCCGGCGGTTACTGGCTCGGCAATGGCGAGGGCCTGTGGCACAAGCCCGCCGACGGGCCGGCGCGGCGGGTGGATACCGGTGGCGCGGCGGTGTCCGGCGCCAGCGTGGTGGAGGCGGTGCTGCGCGACCGCGAAGGCGGCCTGTGGGTACCGCTGCCGACGCGCGGCCTGGGCTACCTGCGCCCGGACTGGCGCCGCCTGGCGGTGCTGGGCACCGCGCAGGGCCTGCCCGCCGACCAGTACGTCGGCCTGGCGCCGGCGCGCGCCGGCGGGGCCTGGCTGCTCGGCTCCGGCGCCAGCGTGTTTCGCCTCGACACCACCAGCGGTGCGCTGAGCGCGCCGCACTGGGCCAATGGTGCGCCGAGCGGACGCATGCTGTCGGTGCTGGACGATCCCCGCGGGGCCTTGTGGATCGGCGGCAGCAGCACGCTGCTGCGCGGCCCGCTGGACGGCGGCAACCTGCAGCGCTGGACCCGCGCCGCCGGCGAGGTCGATGCGATCCCGGACGGCACCCTGGCCTGGCTGCAACTGGACGCGCGCCAGCGGTTGTGGATCGCCGCGCCGGGCTACGGCCTGCAGGTGCGCGATGGCGCCGGCCACGTCCTGCAGAACATCCCCGGCGGCCAGCACGGCCTGGCCGGGACCGACATCGCCGCCTTCGCGATGGCCCCCGACGGGGTGCCGTGGGTGGCCGCCGAGCGCTTCCAGCACTGGGACGAGGCGGCCGGGCAGTTCCGTACGCCGCCGGAGCTGGCCGGCGAGAAGGTGCAGTCGTTCGCCTTCGCCGACGCGCGCACGCTGTGGGTGCATCGCCTGTCCGGCCTGGAGCTGTGGCGGTACACCGGCACGCACTGGCAGCGCAGCCAGCGCTACGCGGTGGCCGACGGCCTGCCGGCCACCGAGTCCAGCGCGCTGGTCGCCGATCCGCAGGGCCGCGCCTGGCTGGGCATGCGCCGCGGCCTGTTCCGGGTCGATCCGCGGCGCACCCCGGCGGTGCGCGCGTTCGGCACCCGCGACGGGCTCGGCAGCCAGGAACTGGTGCGGCGCGGCCTGTTGATGACCGCCGACGGCGTGCTGGTGGCCGCGGCTGCCGACGGCAGCGTGGCGCTGCTGGACACGCAGCAGCCGGATCCGGTGCCGGTGCCGCTGTCCCTGAGCATGGAGAGCGTGCAGGTGCGGCGCGGCCCGCGCCTGCTGACCCTGCCGACGCGCGGCGACTTCACCCTGCGCTCGGACGACCGCGACCTGCGGGTGGCGGTGCGGCTGCTGTCCTACATCGATCCCGAGCACATCGTCTACCGCTTCCGCCTGCCGGGCTACGACCGCGACTGGGTCAGCACCGGCGCCAGCGGCGAACGCACCCTGCCGCAGTTGCCCGACGGCGCGCAGGTGCTGGAGATCCAGGCGCGCACCCGCAACGGTGCCTGGTCGCCGACGCTGCGCCTGCCGTTCCGGGTGCAGCCGCCGTGGTGGCGCAGCGTCTGGGGCATCGTCGGGATGCTCGCCACCGCCGGCCTGCTGCTGCTGGTGTCGCTGCGCGCCTACCGGCGCCGCCTGGGCCGCCAGCACGCCTGGGAGCTGGCCCTGCACAAGCAGGAACTGGCCGAGCAGGCCTCGCTGGCCAAGACCCGGTTCCTGGCCACGCTCGGCCACGAGGTACGCACGCCGCTGACCGGGGTGCTGGGCATGAGCGAACTGTTGCTGGCCACGCCGCTGGATCCCAAGCAGCGCGGCTATACCGAGTCGATCCGCCGCGCCGGCACCCACCTGCTGCACCTGGTCAACGACGCGCTGGACCTGGCGCGGATCGAGGCCGGGCGCCTGCGCCTGGAGTCGCAGCCGTTCGCGCTGCAGGCGCTGATCGCCGAGGTGGTCAACCTGATGGCGCCGCTGGCGCAGGCGCGCGGGCTGCGCTTCGATCTGCACGACGCCATGCCCGGCCCGACCACGGTGGAAGGCGATGCGCTGCGGGTGCGGCAGATCCTGCTGAACCTGCTCGGCAACGCGATCAAGTTCACCAACAGCGGCTCGGTGGCGCTGAAGGTGGCGCCGGCGCAGGACAGCCACGGGCTGTGCATCGAGGTGACCGACACCGGCCCGGGCATCGGCGCCGAGCAGCAGGCGCGGCTGTTCCAGCGTTTCGAACAGGGCGACGGTCCGCGCACCGCGGTGCGCCAGGGCGGCAGCGGCCTGGGCCTGGCGATCAGCCAGGAACTGGCGATGGCGATGGGCGGGCGCATCCAGGTCGAGAGCCGGCTCGGGCACGGTGCGCGTTTCCGCGTGGGGCTGCCGCTGCGCTGGCGCCCGGCGCAGGAACCGGCGGTGGTGGTGCCGGCGGCGGCCCCACGGGCGCGCACCGCGCTGCGCATCCTGCTGGTCGAGGACGAACCGACCGTGGCCCAGGTGATGGTCGAACTGCTGCGCGGCCGCGGGCACAAGGTGGTCTGGGCCGCGCACGGCCTGGAGGCGCTGACCGAGGCCAGCCAGGGCGGCTTCGACATCGGCCTGCTCGACCTGGACCTGCCGGCACTCGACGGCCTGGCGCTGGCGCGGCAGTTGCGTACGCTGGGCTACGGCTTCCCGCTGCTGGCGGTGACCGCGCGTTCCGACGGCGAGGCCGAGGCGGCGGCGCGCGCGGCCGGATTCGCAGGGTTCGTGCGCAAGCCGGTCACCGGGCAGATGCTGGAAGCCGCGATCGACGCGGTGCTGGACGGCGCGCCGCCGCCACTCTGAGCCGATGCCGGGCCGGTTGCCAGCGCCGGCGCTTATCGCCGACGATGGCACCGGTGACGCGGGACGGATGCCCGCCGGGGGAGACAGAGGCGATGCGGTCGAGACGGATCTTGGGATGGCTGCTGCTGGCGTGGTCCGGCGTCGCCGGCGCGGCAGTGCCGCCGACGCCGCAGCCGCGCCAGCTCACCGTGGCCGATGGCCTGCCGTCCAACAGCATCAATGGCTTTGCCGAGGACAAGCTCGGCTATCTGTGGCTGGCCAGCAGCGACGGCCTGGCGCGCTTCGACGGACGCGGCTACCGCATCTGGCGGATCGAGGACGGCCTGCACGCCAACAAGATCTGGTGCGTGCACGTGGACGCGCAGAACCGGGTCTGGTTCGGGACCGACGGCGCCGGCCTGGGCATGCTCTCGGCCGACCGCCGCCAGTTCCGCTATTACGATCGCAGCACCTATCCGCAGATCGGCGGCACCACGGTGTGGGCGATCGCCTCCACGCCGGACGGCAGCATCTGGTTCGGCACGGCCACCGGCGGCCTGCACCAGGTGCAGCCGGACGGCCGCCTGCGCCGCTTCATGCCGATTCCCGGCGATGCACGCAGCCTGCCTTCGGCGACCGTCACGCACTTGGCGACCACGGCCGACGGCACCCTCTGGGTGGGAACCCGCAGTGGCCTGGCGCGCTGGACCGGACACGACTTCCAGCGCGTCGACGCCGCCGCGCTGCCGCGGCCGGAGGTACAGGGGCTGACGCCCGAGCGCGACGATACCCTGTGGGTGTCCACCCAGGGCGGGGTGCGCCTGCTGCGCGCCGATGCCAGCGTGGTGGAGCCGTACTGGCGCAACGTGTCCGACGAGAGCGTGCTGGCGATGCTGGTCCACGACCGCCACGGCACGCGCTGGTTCGACACCATGGACGGGCTGGGCCGCGAGAGCGAGTCCGGCGTGATCCGCAACGTGCCGCTGTACAGCAACTCCGCGCACGGGCTGGTCAAGCCGAACTGGGCACTGGCCTTCGAGGACCGCGAGGGCGGCCTGTGGTTCGCCAGTTCCAATGCCGGCCTGTGGCACCTGCCGGCGAACTGGCAGCAGTTCTCGGTACTGTCCTACCGCGTGGACGACCCGGAGTCGATGGGCAATCCCTACGTGCTCGGCACCGCCGCCTCACGCGATGGCGGCGTGTGGCTGGCCGGCACGCGTGGCGTGCTGGACAAGCTGGATCCGGGCACCGGTGTCGTGCATCGGCACATGCAGGCGATGTTCGGGCGCGACTGGTCGCGCGCGATCGCCGAGGACCCGCAAGGGCGGCTGTGGGCGGCGACCTTCGGCGGGCTGCTGCGCTACGACCCGGTCAGCGGCGAGGTGCGTCGCTGGGCCAAGGATGCCGCCGCCGACCCGGCGATGCCGGCGGAAGTGGAGAAAATCGCCTTCAGCAGCGACCGCCACGCGTGGATCTTCAGCGATATCGGCGGCGTGCAGGTGCGTGACCTCGACGGCCGCGTGCTGCGCACCATGGTGCCGGGAACCGCCGGCCTGCCCGCGGAACTGGTGGTGGCGGAAGTGCGGACTGGGCCGCAGGGCCAACTCTGGCTGCTGGGGCAGCACGGCCTGCTCGCCTGGGATCCGGCGCAGGCGCGTTTCGCGCCCGTGCCCGGCGCGCCGCAGCGGCCGCTGAGCACCTTCGCGATCAGCGACGGCAATGTGGTGTGGCTGGCCGGCGTCGGCCAGCTGGAGCGCTATCTGTGGGATGGCCGCCGGCTGAGCCTGCTCGACCGCATCGATGCCGATCAGGAATTCCCGGCCCTGGCGCCGAATGGCCTGGTGGTCGACGCCAGTGGCGTGGCCTGGCTGAGCAGCGTGCGCGGGCTGATCCGGGTCGATCCGGCGAGCAAGGCGATCCGCTCCTATGGCGTGCACGACGGCCTGCCGAACCAGGAGTTCCGCGCCCGCACCCTGGTGCAGGCGCGCAGCGGGCAGATCCTCGGCGGCACCCCGGACGGGGTGGTGCTGTTCGAGCCGGCGCAGGTGGTGCCGTCGCGGCGACAGCCGCCGCTGGTGATCGAGCGCATCGGCGTGCGCCGCGGCGAGCGCGGGCTGGATCTGCTGCATGCCGACCATATCGCGCTGCAGGAAGGCGACCGCGATCTGCACGTCGTCGCGCGCCTGCTGTCGTTCTCCGACACCGACGCCAATACCTACCGCTTCCGCCTCAGCGGCTACGACCCGGACTGGGTCGACGTGGGTGCCAGCGGCGAGCGGCTGTTCTCGCGGCTGCCGTCGGGCCACTACACCCTGGAGATGCAGGCGCGTACCGCCGACAAGGTGTGGTCGAAGGTGATCACGCTGCACTTCCGCGTCTTGCCGCCGTGGTGGCGCAGCCCCTGGGGCGTGGCCGGGCTGGCGGTGCTGGCGGTGCTGGCGCTGTGGCTGCTGGCCTACCTGTACCGGCGGCGCCTGCGCCGGCGCGCCGCCTGGCAACTGGCGGTGCACAAGCAGGAAGTGGCCGAGCAGGCCTCGCTGGCCAAGACTCGCTTCCTGGCCACGCTCGGCCACGAAGTGCGCACGCCGATGACCGGCGTGCTGGGCATGAGCGAACTGCTGCTGGCCACGCCGCTGGACCCCAAGCAGCGCCGCTACACCGAATCGATCCGCGACGCCGGCTCGCACCTGCTGCGCCTGGTCAACGATGCGCTGGACCTGGCGCGGATCGAGGCCGGGCGGCTGGAACTGGAGCAGCAGCCGTTCGACCTGGGCCGGCTGATCGCCGAGCTGGAAGCGATGATGGGGCCGATGGCGCGCGGCCGCGGTCTCGCCTTCGCCCTGGACAACGCCATGCCGCCGCACGTCACCGCGCGCGGCGACGCCACGCGGGTGCGGCAGATCCTGCTGAACCTGCTCAACAACGCCATCAAGTTCACCGAGCACGGCAGCGTGCAGTTGCGGGTGGCGCCGCTGCAGCCGCAGCAGGGCGTGCGCTTCGAGGTCGCCGATACCGGGCCGGGCATCAATGCCGAACAGCAGGCGCGGCTGTTCCAGCGCTTCGAGCAGGCCGACGGACCGCGTACCGCCGCGCGCTACGGCGGCAGCGGCCTGGGCCTGGCGATCAGCCAGGAACTGGCGGTGGCGATGGGCGGACGCATCGAACTGCGCAGCCGCCTTGGTGCCGGCACGCGCTTCCTGGTCGAGCTGCCGTTGCCGTGGACGCCCGAGCCGCTGCCGCAGGCGCCACGCGACACCCGCGGCTCCAGCAGCGCCGCGACGCCGCAGCGGATCCTGCTGGTCGAGGACGACCCGACCGTGGCCGAGGTGGTCGGCGGCCTGCTGCGCGCGCGCGGCCACCACGTCACCCATGCCGCGCACGCGCTGGCCGCGCTGACCGAAGCGGCGGCGAGCAGCTTCGACATCGCGCTGCTGGATCTGGACCTGCCGGGCCTGGACGGCCTGGCCCTGGCGCGGCAGTTGCGCGCCTTCGGCTACGGCATGCCGCTGATCGCGGTCACCGCCCGCGCCGACGCCGACGCCGAACCGCAGGCCCGCGCCGCCGGCTTCAGCGGCTTCCTGCGCAAACCGGTGACCGGCGAGATGCTGGCCGACGCGGTGGAGGGGAAGCCGGGCGTCGACGAAGTGCCAGGAGCCGGGGAGCGCGATGGCAACGACGGTGGCGCTTAGCCCGCGCGTCGCGCCGCCGTCGTCGTAGGAGCGGCTTCAGCCGCGACGGGGCGTTCCCGGTGATGCCCCGTCGCGGCTGAAGCCGCTCCTACGAGAGCCCCAGCCCGCAACGCGCCGCCGTTACGAATCCCAAATCCCGAATCCCCAATCCCGGCTACTCCGCCACCTCTTCCACCTGCTTCGGATGCGGCCGGGTATCCGGCAACTGCCAGAAGATCAGCGTCGAGGTCAGGGTGATGGCGCCGACGCAGACGAAGGTCGCGTGCAGCGCCGCGGTGGCGCCGTGGGTATCGCCGAGGTGGGTGTTGAACGCCGCCAGCAGGCTGCCCGCGGCCGCGGCGCCGAAGCCGGTGGCCAGCATCATCACCATCGACAGCAGGCTGTTGCCGGCGCTGGCCTGGTCGCGGTCCAGGTCGCGCAGGGTCACCGTGTTCATGACGGTGAACTGCAGCGAGTTGACCGCGCCGAACAGCGCCAGCTGCAGCAGCCGCCAGCCGAGCGGCTGGCCGGCGTCGAACAGCAGGAAGCTGGCCATCGCGGTGCCGACCAGCACCGTGTTGGTCATCAGCACCCGACGGTAGCCGAAGTGTTCCACCAGTTTCACCGCGGCGCGCTTGGAGGCCATGCCGGCCAGCGCCACGGGGATCATCATCAGCCCGGCGTCCATCGGGCTCATGCCCAGGCCCACCTGCAGCAGCAGCGGGATCAGGAACGGCATGCTGCCGCTGCCCACGCGCGAGAACAGGTTGCCGAGGATGCCGATGCGGAAGCTGACGACCTTGAACAGGTGCAGCGGGAACAGCGGTGCCGCCGCATTGGCCGCGTGCAGCCAGTAGCCGATCAGTGCCGCCAGCCCGCCGATCGCCAGCAGCATCACGAAGGCGTGGCGCAGGCCCAGCTCGGAGATGCCGTCCAGCGCCAGCGACAGTGCGACCATGCCGAAGGCCAGCATCGCGTAGCCGACCAGGTCGAAGCGGGTGCGCTGCTCGCCGTAGAAGTCCGGCATGATCTTCAGCGCCGCGGCGAACCCGATCGCGCCGATCGGCAGGTTGATCAGGAACACCCAATGCCAGGACGCCACCTGCACCAGCCAGCCGCCCAGGGTCGGCCCGACCAGCGGCCCGATCAGCGCGGGGATGGCGATGAAGCTCATCGCGCTGAGGAACTGCGCGCGCGACACCGAGCGCATCACCGCCAGCCGGCCGACCGGCAGCAGCATCGCGCCGCCGATGCCCTGCAGCACGCGCGCGGCCACCAGATACGGCAGCCGCGGCGCCGCCGCGCACAGCAGCGAGCCGAGGGTGAACAGCACGATCGCGGTCAGGAAGGTGCGGCGCGTGCCGTAGCGGTCGGCGATCCAGCCCGAGGCGGGAATGAACATCGCCACCGCCAGCGCATAGCTGAAGACCACCGACTGCATCTGCAGCGGGCTTTCGCCGAGGCTGCGCGCCATCGCCGGCAACGCGGTGTTGACGATGGTGGCATCGAGCATCTGCATGAAGATGGCCAGCGACACCAGCCACAGCAGCGGACGGAAACTGCGCGCGTTGGGAACGGCGATCGGATCGGAGGAGGGCGCGGACATCGGCACGCAGGGTGACGCGGGGGGAGCAATAGGATCGCGCAGATCGCGTCGCCGTGTCGTGCAGCCGCGTGCAGTGCGTGTGGGCGATGCAGCCCGCGCTCAGCGAGCGGCGCCGTGCAGGGCTGCGCAGACGGCGGCATGCGCATGTTTGCGTCGGAGCGGCTTCAGCCGCGACGGGCATTCCCGCAACATCCTGTCGCGGCTGAAGCCGCTCCTACGAAGCGCAAAAGATTGAGCGCACGGTCAGATCGCCGACCGTGCGCGAGACTGCGATCCCGAATCCTGGGTTCAACCGCGCCGACTATGCCGCTGCACCGCCGCCACCAACGCCCCGACATGCTCGGGCTGCATGTCCGGCGACAGGCCGTGGCCGAGGTTGAACACATGGCCGTCCAGCGCGCCGCCGTTGCCGTCGGCATAGCTGCGCAGCACGCGCTGCACTTCGCGGTCGATCGCTTCCGGCGCGCCGTACAGCATCGCCGGGTCCAGGTTGCCCTGCAGGGCGACGCGGCCGCCGGTGCGGCGCGCGGCGTCGGCCAGGTCGATGGTCCAGTCCACGCCCACGCCTTCCGCACCGGAGCCGGCGAGTTCTTCCAGATAGGGCGCATTGCCCTTGCCGAACAGGATCAGCGGGGTGCGCTCGGCGCCATCGCCGCGCGCCAGTTCGCGGGCGATGCGCTGCAGGTAAGGCAGGGAGAACTCGCGGTACATGGCCGGGCTCAGCACGCCGCCCCAGGTGTCGAATACCTGCAGCGCCTGCGCGCCGGCCGCGCGCTGCGCCGCCAGGTAGGCGATCACCGCGTCGGTGTTGACCGACAGCAGCGCGTGCAGCGCGGCCGGATCGTTCAGCGCCAGCGCCTTGATCCGCGCGTAGTTGTCGCTGCCGCCGCCCTCGACCATGTAGCAGGCCAGGGTCCAGGGGCTGCCGGAGAAGCCGATCAGCGGCACGCTGCCGTCCAGTTCGCGGCGGATCACCCGCACCGCGTCCATCACGTAGCGCAGCTCGGTCTCCATGTCCGGCACGCCGAGCTTGGCGATCGCCGCCGCGTCGCGCACGGGATGGCGGAACTTGGGGCCTTCGCCTTCGACGAAGTACAGCTCCAGTCCCATCGCATCGGGAATGGTGAGGATGTCCGAGAACAGGATCGCCGCGTCCAGCGGGAACCGCGCCAGCGGCTGCAGGGTCACCTCGCAGGCCAGCTCCGGGGTCTTGGCCATGGCCAAAAAGCTGCCGGCGCGGGCGCGGGTGGCGCGGTACTCGGGCAGGTAGCGCCCGGCCTGGCGCATCAGCCACACGGGGGTCTGGTCCACGGGCTCGCGGCGCAGCGCGCGCAGCAGGCGGTCGTTCTTGAGCATGGGGGATTCCTTAGCGCGGCGCTTCGGCGCCACGGGTGAACATGACCTGGAAGCCGCGCTTGAGCTGGGCGTCGCGGGCTTTCTCGAAGGCGGCGTTGGCGTCTTCCTGCTGCAGATAGAGTTCGCGCCGCAGCTGCGCGCGGCCACCGATCTGGCCGCTTTCGCGCAGCAGCTCCCAGCCGCCGAACAGGTCCGGCTGCAGGGTCAACTGCAGGTAGCGTGGCGGCTCGTTGCCGTCGGGGCGTTGCTGGAGGAAGACGCGCATGCGCCGATTGTAGCGGGTGCCGGTGCGGGCGACGTGGCGCGGCCGGCGGAACGCAGCGGGCCGGCCTCAACCGGCACGGAAGCCGCGGCGGTAGGCCGAGGGCGGCACGCCCAGGGTGCGCGCGAACTGCTGGCGCAGCGCGCCGGCACTGCCGAAGCCGCAGCTGGCGGCGATCCGCTCCAGGGCCAGGTCGGTGCGCTCCAGCAGCTGCTGGGCGCGGACCAGGCGCTGGTGCGCCAGCCACTGCACCACGGTGGTCCCGGTCACCTGGCGGAACTGCCGGGTGAAGCTGCGCCGGCTCATCCGCGCGTGCGCGGCCAGCGCGTCCAGGCGCAGCGGCTGCTCCAGCCGCTGCAGCATCCAGTCCAGGGTCGGGCCGAGCAGGGCGTCGCGGCGATTGGCCGGCAGCGGCTGTTCGACGTACTGCGCCTGCCCGCCCTGGCGGTGCGGCGCCACCACCAGGCGCCGGGCGATGCGGTTGGCAACCTCGGCGCCGTGGCGGCGCCGGACCAGATGCAGGCAGCAATCGATGCCGGCCACGGTGCCGGCCGAGGTCAGCACGTCGCCGTCGTCCACGTACAGCACGTCCGGCTGCAGCCGCACCTGCGGGTGGCGCTGCGCGAAGCGCGCCAGCGCCGCCCAGTGGGTGGTGGCGGGGCGGCCGTCGAGCAGGCCGGCGTCGGCCAGCACGAAGGTGCCCAGGCACAGGCCCACCACCTGCGCGCCGGCCGCGTGGGCGCGGCGCAGCGCCTGGCACAGCGCCGCCGGGGCCGGCTCGGCGGCATCGCGCCAGGACGGCACGATCACCGTGTCGGCGCCGTCCAGCGCGTCCAGGTCGTGCTGCACCTGGATGGCGAAGCCGGCGTCGGTGCGCAGCAGGCCCGGCTCGGCGGCGCACACGCGCAGGTCGAAGGCCGGCAGGCCGGTGTCGGGCCGCGCCTCGAACACCTGGCAGGGCACCGCGAGGTGGAAGGGGCTGATGCGGTCGAAGGCGACCACGGCGATGCGATGCGGCGACATGGCCCGATTTTAGCGAAAACGGTGTTTCGGGCCACTCGTCGCCGCGCACCCGCCCGCCGACACTGGCCGCCTCTTCGCTCTGGAGCCACCGCATGTCTTCTCCCCGCCGCGCCCTGCTGATCATCGATGTCCAGAATGCCTACTTCGACGGCGCGCTGCCCATCGCCCATCCGCCGGTGGCGCAGTCGCTGCCCAACCTCCTGCAGGCGATGGACGCGGCCCAGGCGCACGGCGTGCCGGTGCTGGTGGTGCAGCACACCGCGCCGGCGCAGGCGCCGGTGTTCGCCGACGGCAGCCCCGGTTGGGACCTGCACCCGCAGGTCGCCGCGCGGCCGCACACGCGGCTGCTGCGCAAGACCAAGCCCAGCGTGTTCGCCGGGACTGACCTGGCCGACTGGCTGCAGGCACAGGCGATCGACACCCTCACCGTGGCCGGCTACATGACCCACAACTGCAACGCCTCCACCGTGTACGAGGCCTTCCACCGCGGGCTGGCGGTGGAAGTGCTGGGCGACGCCAGCGGTGCGCTGCCGTACGCCAACGCCGCCGGCCAGGCCAGCGCCGAGGAGATCCACCGGGTGTTCGGAGTGGTGTTCCACAGCAATTTCGCCGCGGTCGCCGACACCGCGCAGTGGATCGCGGCGGTGCAGGCGGGGCGGCCGCTGCCGCGCGACAACGTGCTGCAGTCCAGCCGCCGCGCGCGGGGCCTGGCATGAGCGCCGCGCCGCGGGTGCTGCGGGCGCGCGATTTCACCGGCACCCGCGCCTGGGAGGCGCTGCCGGTGGCGCTGCTGGACGGGATCGGCGTGCGCATCCACTGGACCGACCAGCCCTATGTCTGGCACGTCAACGATGGCCAGGAGGTGTTCGTGGTGCTGGACGGACAGGTGCAGATGCGCTGGCGCGTGCACGGCGTCGAGCAGACGGCATTGCTGCAGGCCGGCGACGTGTTCCATGCGCCCGAGGGTACCGAGCACGTGGCGCACCCGCAGGGCGCGGCGCGGGTGCTGGTGGTGGAGCGCGACGGCAGTCCGTGAGCGTTCGGGCGCACTCCTGGCCGGCACGCGCTGCGGTCCTCGCCTACGCGGTGGCGGAGACGTGGTTCCGTCGATGACGTGTGCAGAGCGCGGCGCATACCGCACCTGATGCTGTGCGTTCTATCACGGAGCCATCACTGTCGATCTGGCGTCATTGGGACAGGCTATGCCGCTGCGTGCGCACAGAGATCCTGGTGTCACGGCATCGCCATTCACCACGAGTGCGGACGCGGCCGGCATGCGAAGCCAGAGCGATGGGCGGTTCCCTGGGCAGCACCTTGATGTCGGCGCGGGACGGGATCCCGCGCGGCCTGCTGCCACCTTCGACGATGTCATGCCGCTGCGCGCGCCACGTCGGCGCGCAAGCGCTGATCAAACGCCACGCAAGGCGCGCGGCCTGGGCCGGATCACCGTCTTCGCCGGACTGGCCGCGCTGTGCCTGCTGATCCTCGGCGGCTGGTACTGGCGCGCGCACCGCCAGCAGTCCGCGCCGGCGCCCGAACCCTTGCGCGTGCAGACCATGACCGTCGCGCCGCACCGGGTCCCGGACATCATCGAGACCTCCGGCACCCTGCTGTCGCCGCAGACCGTGGAGGTGCGCGCGCAGGCCGACGGGGTGCTGCAGTCGGTGCTGATCCATGACGGCGAACAGGTCCACGCCGGGCAATTGCTGTTCACCATCGATCCGCGGCCGCTGCGGGCGGCGTTGGCGCAGGCGCGCGCCACCCTGGCCCGCGACCAGGCGCTGGCGGCGGATGCGGCCGACACCGAGGCGCGCTACGCCAAGCTGTCCAGGACCGGCGCGGTCGATCCCAAGACCTACACCACCGCGGCCGACACGCTGCGCTCGCTGCGTGGCACCGTCGCCGCCGACCAGGCGCAGGTCGAGCAGACGCAGCTGTCGCTGGCCTACACCCAGGTCCGCGCCCCCATCGATGGCCGCGCCGGCGCCATCGCGGTCAAGCCGGGCAATTTGGTGTCCAGCGGGTCCAGCACCGCGCTGGTGACGCTCAACGTCAGCACGCCGATCGAGGTGCGCTTCGCCCTGGCGCATGTGCAGGTCGATGCCGTGCGCGCCGCACCGCTGGGTCATCAGGGCTTGGGGCTGCCGGTACTGGCGCTGGATGCGGTGAAGGGCACGCTGCTGGACCGCGGCGAACTGGCGTTTCTCGACAATGCCTTCGACACCAGCAGCGGCACCCTGGAGCTGCGCGCGCGCTTCGCCAACGCCGGCGCCACGCTGTGGCCGGGGCAGTTCGTCACCGTGCGGGTGATCCTGGCGGAGGACCCGCAGGCGCTGTCGGTGCCCGAGAGCGCGCTGCAGCAGGGACAGCAGGGGCCATACGTGTACTGCGTGGTCGGTGGGCGCGCGGTGGCGCGGCCACTCAGCGTGGCGCGGATGGTCGATGGGCAGGCGGTGATCGCCAAGGGCCTGCACGCGGGCGATCGCGTCATCCTCACCGTGCCCAACGAACTGCGTGACGGCACCGCGGTGCAATCCGGCAACCCGCACGCCACGCCGAACGGGGCGGCGACGGGACGGCCTGCGTGAACCTGTCGGCGCTGTTCATCCACCGCGCGGTGATGACCTCGGTGCTGATGATCGGGCTGGTGCTGGCCGGCGCCATGGCCTACTTCGCGCTGCCGGTGAGCGAGCTGCCCGACGTCAGCTTCCCGACCATCACCGTCAACATGTCGCTGCCCGGCGCCAATCCCGAGACCATGGCCGCGGCGGTGGCGACGCCGCTGGAACGGCAGTTCAGCGGCCTGCCCGGGCTGGACACGATGAGCTCGACCAGCAGCGTCGGCAGCACCCGCGTCGTCTTGCAGTTCGCGTTGAGCCGCAATGTCGATGCCGCGGCGCAGGACGTGCAGAACGCGGTCTCGCAGGCGGCCGGGCTGCTGCCCCGCGAGATCAACCCGGCGCAGATCCAGAAGGAGGACCCCAGCGCCGCGCCGATCATGCACCTGATCCTGCGCTCCAGGACCATCGCGCTGCCGCTGCTCAACCAGTTCGCCAAGGACCGCGTGGCGCTGCGCCTGGCCTCGGTGCCGGGCGCCGGCCAGATCGACGTCAACGGCGCGCAGAAGTACGCGGTGCGCCTGTTCGTCAATCCGCACCTGCTCGCCGCCCGCCACCTGGGTTTCGATCAGGTGGTCTCGGCGGTGCAGGCGGGCAACAGCAACGCGCCGGCCGGCACGCTGATGGGGCGTGCGCGGTCCTATACCGTGCGCGCCGACGGCCAGCTCAAGCGCGCGGCCGATTTCGATGCCATGGTGCTGACCTATGCCGACGGCGCGCCGGTGCGCCTGCGCGACGTCGGCCATGCCGAGGACAGCGTCGAGAACCTGCAGACCGCCGCCTCGCTCAACGGCCAGCGCGCGATCGAGATCAACATCCACCGCCAGCCCGGCGCCAACACGCTGTCGGTGACCCAGGGCATCCAGGCGGCGCTGCCGGGAATCCGTGCGCAGCTGCCCGGCGACGCCCAGCTCGACGTGCTCTATGACCGCGGCGACTACATCGGCGCCTCGGTGGAGGACGTGGAGTGGACCCTGGTCGGCTCGCTGGTGCTGGTGATCGTGGTGATCCTGCTGTTCCTGCGCAGCTGGATGGCGACCCTGATCGTGGCGCTGGTGCTGCCGACCTCGCTGATCGGCACCTTCGCGGTGATGCGCCTGCTGCACTTCAGCCTCGACAACATCTCGATGCTGGCGTTGACCCTGTCGGTCGGCTTCGTGGTCGACGATGCCATCGTGGTCATCGAGAACATCGTCCGCCACGCCGAGCAGGGCGCCAGTCGCATGGACGCGGCCATCGCCGCCTCGCGGGAGATCGGCTTTACCGTGCTGTCGATGACGGTGTCGCTGTCGGCGGTGTTCCTGCCGATCGTGTTCATGGGCGGGCTGGTGGGGCGGCTGTTCTCCGAGTTCGGCATGGTCATCGCGATCGCGGTGATCCTGTCCGGCATCGTCTCGCTGACCCTCACGCCGATGCTCGCCAGCCGCTGGCTCGACCCGAGGAAGAGCACGGGCTGGGTGTTCGAGCGCTTCGACCGGCTGGTCGACGCCAGCGAACGCGGCTACGCGCGCTCGCTGGCCTGGGCGACCGAGCGCATCGGCCTGATGTGCGTCATCGGCCTGGCCACCCTGGTCGGCACCGCCGGCGTCTATGCCGTAGTCGAGAAGGGCTTCATCCCGCAGGTGGATTCGGGAAAGATCGACGGCGACACCCGCGTGCCGGAGGGCACCGCCTTCGCCGACTTCGTCGCCAAGCAGGCGGCGGTGGTGAAGATCATCCAGCGCAATCCCAACGTGGCCAATGTCGAATCGGTGATCGGCTCGGACAACGCGCTCAGCAACAGCGGGCGCCTGCTGATCGGGCTCAAGCCGCTGTCCGAGCGCAGCGGCAGCGCCGAGGAGGTGATCCAGGACGTGCGCAAGCAGGTCGCCGCGATCCAGGGCATCACCCTCAACATGCGCAATCCGCCGGCGATCGACATGGGGCCGACGGCCTCGAACGGATCGCTGCAGTACGTGCTGCAGTCCACCGACCAGAAGGCGCTGTACGCCCAGTCCGACACCATCCTGCAACGCATTCGGCAACTGCGCGACGTGCAGGATCCGCAGAGCGACCTGCAGCTCAAGAACCCGGAGATCGAGGTGGTGCTGCACCGCGAGCAGGCCGCCGCGCTGGGCGTCACTGCCGCCGGCCTGCAGGACACCCTGGCCAGCGCCTACGGCGGCCGCAAGATCAGCACCATCTACGGCGACACCGATCAGTACGAGGTGCTGCTGCAGGTCGATCCCGCGGCGCAGGCCGACCTCAACGGCCTGGATGCGCTGTCGTTCAACGGCAACCAGAACCCGGGCATCACCGCGATCGGCACGCAGACCTCCAACAGCAGTTCCGGCACCAGCGCGGTGCTGACCGCGGCCGGCGGGCCGATGGTGCCGCTGCGCGCGGTGGCCGACGTGCGCATGGGCGTGGGGCCGGTGGCGATCAACCATTACGCCGGCCTGCCGGCGGTGACCTTGTCGATGAACCTGGCGCCGGGCGTGTCGCTGGGCGATGCCGCCGCCGGCATCGGCAACCTGATGGCGCAGACCCTGGGCAAGGGCGACGCCCGCGCCATCAGCGGCCAGTTCGCCGGTTCGGCGCAGGCCTTCGAGAATTCGATGAAGACGCTGCCGATGCTGCTGCTGATCACCGTGCTGCTGATCTACGGCGTGCTGGCGATCCTGTACGAGAACGCGCTGCACCCGATCACCATCCTGACCTCGCTGCCGCTGGCCGGGTTCGGCGCCATTCTCATGCTGGTGCTGTTCCGCCAGGAGCTCAATCTCTTCAGCTTCGTCGGCCTGATCCTGCTGGTCGGGCTGGTCAAGAAGAACGGCATCATGATGGTGGACTACGCGCTGGACCTGGAGCGCTCCGGCGAGGAACGCTGGAAACAGCCGCGTGCGGCGATGCTGGAAGCGGCGACGGTGCGCTTCCGCCCGATCATGATGACCACCCTGGCGGCGGTGCTGGGGTCGTTGCCGATCGCGTTGGGCGTCGGCGCCGGCGCCGAGGCGCGGCGCCCGCTCGGCATCGCCGTGGTCGGCGGCCTGCTGTTCTCGCAGGCGCTGACCCTGTACCTGACCCCGGCCTTCCACATCGCGATGGCCGAATGGCTGGCGCGCCGCCGCGCGCGCCGCGACGGCGCGGCGCCACCGTCCGCGCCGACGCGGCCGGAGCCGGCCTGATGCGCGCGCTCGTGATCGGCGCCGCGTGCCTGCTGTCCGCGTGCAGCCTGACGCCAGCCTATGTGCGGCCCGCTGCGCCGATTCCGCCGTCGTGGCCGGTCGGTGATGCCTACCTGGCGCAACACGAGGCCACGCTGCCGTCGCTGGGCTACCGGCAGGTGTTCGGCGACCCGCGGCTGCAGGCGCTGATCGCGCAGGCGCTGGACCACAATCGCGATCTGCGGATCGCACTCGCTTCTATCGCCCAGGCGCGGGCGCAGTACCGCATTCAACGCGCCGCGTTGCTGCCGGAGGTGGGTACCAGCGCGACCTATGCGCGGTCCTACCGCGGCAAGGGCGCGGCCCCGGCCGACGGGGCGCAGGGCGGCAACGCCGCGGCCGCGCCGGCGGCGGGCTATGCGAGCAGCTACGACCTGGGCGTGGGCGTCACCGCCTTCGAGCAGGATCTGTTCGGCCGGCTGCATGCACTGACCGCGGCCGCGCAGCAGCGTTACCTGGAACAGGAGGCGGCGGCGCGCGCCACGCGCCTGACCCTGGTCGGCGACATCGCCATGGCCTGGCTGACCTATGCCAGCGACCGCAGCCTGCTGACGATCGCGCAGGACACCGTGCGTAGCGCCGGCGAAAGCGTGGCGCTGACCGCGCAGCGCGTGGACGGCGGCATCGTGCCGCACTCGGCGCTGGACCAGGCCAACCAGGTGCTGCATGCCGCGCAGGCCGACCTGGCCGCGCAGGCCACGGCGATGGCGCAGGACGTCAATGCGCTGCAGTTGCTGGTGGGCGCTCCGGTCGATCCGGCACTGCTGCCGGCTTCGATCGAGGAGGCCGCGGCGCGCATCGGCGATCCGCCGGCCGGCCTGGACACGGCCATCCTGCTGCGCCGGCCCGACGTGGTGCAGGCCGAGTACGAACTGCGCGCGGTCAATGCCGAGATCGGCGCCGCCCGCGCCGCGCTGTTTCCGCGCATCAGCCTGAGTGGCCTGTTGGGGCTGACCAGCACGGCGCTGTCGGACCTGTTCACCCATGACGCCTTCAACGGCTCGGCGGGTGCTAGCGCCGCCTATACCTTATTCGATGGCGGCGCGGCGCGTGCCAACGTGCGCTACACCGAGGCGCAGCGCGACGCTGCCGTGGCCAGCTACGAGAAGTCCTTGCAGACCGCCTTCGGCGAAGTGGCCGATGCCCTGGCCCGGCGCGGCACCATCGATGCGCAGTTGCGCGCGCAGCACGCTCTCCTCACCGATGCCGCCAATACCTACGATGCCAGCGCGCAGCGCTACCGCGTCGGCGTGGAGAGCGCGCTGTCCAACCTGGATGCGCAGCGCAGCTACTACGCCGCGCAGCGCAGCTTGGTCGCGGTGGAACTGACCGCGGCGACCAATCGGGTGACGCTCTATCGCACCCTGGGCGGGGATGCGTCGCTGGAGCGCGCCCAGCCCTGAGTGCGCGGGGCGCGGGTTGGCGGCACGCTGCAGCCGGGACGCTGCATGGCGTGCCGCCGCTGGTGCGCTTACTTCAGGTGCTCGCGCAGGCCGTCGCCCGCCTGCTGGATCGCGGTCCGCACCGCGGGCACATCGCGCAGGGCATTGAGCAGGCCGAAGTCATGGATCAGCCCGTTGTAGCGGGTCACCGTGACCGTCACCCCGGCCTGGTCCAGCTTGCGGCCGAAGGCTTCGCCCTCGTCGCGCAGCACGTCCAGTTCGGCGGTCTGGATCAGCGTCGGCGGCAGGCCGGCCAGCTGCGCCGGGGTGGCGCGCAGCGGCGAGGCGGTGATCTCGGCGCGGGCCTTGGGGTCGGTGGTGTAGTTGTCCCAGAACCAGGTCATCATGTTGCGGGTGAGGAAGTAGCCGCTCTGGAACTGCTGGTACGACGCATCGTCGAAGCGGGCGTCGGTCACCGGCCACAGCATCAGGTCGTAGCGCAGCGCCGGCGTCCCTGCGGCCTTTGCCTGCAGCGCCACCGCCGCGACCATGTTGCCGCCGACGCTGTTGCCGGCCAGCGCCAGGCGCTTGCCGTTCACGCCGATCTGGGCGCCGTGCTCGGCGACCCAGCGGGTGGCGGCATAGGCCTGGTGGATGGCCACCGGGTACTGCGCTTCCGGCGACGGCGTGTAGTCCACATAGACCGCCACCGCGCCGGAGGCGTTGACCAGGTCGCGGATCAGGCGTTCGTGGGTCGGGAAGTCGCCCAGCACCCAGCCGCCGCCGTGGAAGAACATGAAGGCCGGCAACACCTGGCCGGCGGTGTGCGGCGGCCGCACGATCACCAGGTTCAGCGGCTTGCCGTCGGCCCGGATGGTGGTGCGGCTGACCTCGGCCGGCGGCAACGGCGTATTGGCCTGGGCATCGCGCAGCACCTGCCGCGCCTGCGCCGGCGTGAGCTGCTCGATCGGCTTGCCGCCGCTGCCGTTGAGCGCGTCGAGGAACGTCGCGACCGGGCGCAACGGCGCGGGCTGGTCGGCCGGCGTTGCGGCGCTGGCGGCGCCGATCGCACCGGCCAGCAGCGAGGTGGCGAGCAAGGGACGCAGGGTCTTCATGGCGGTTTCCTGTGGCATGCCGGGCAGGGTGCCGGCGACAGGAGTGACTTTGCGCGCCAAGGCGATACGATGGGTGGCGAATCGTCCACGAAACTTTACCCGGAGTCCTGAGTGACCGACCGCCTGGCCGCCTTGTTGACCCACTTCTCGGTCAGCGCCGAGGTCTTCCACGCCGGCACGCTGTGCGGCCTGCACCGGCTCGACGATGGCGACCGCGGCCAGTTGCATCTGCTGCGCCAGGGCAGCGTGGTCGTCCACAACGGCGATGGCAGCGTGCTGCGGATCGACCGGCCCAGCCTGCTGCTGTACCCGCAGGCCATGCCGCACCGCTTCGAGACCGATGCGCAGCGCGGCGCGGATTTCGCCTGCGCGCATTTGCGCTTCAGCGGCGGCGCGGCCAATCCGCTGGTGCGCGCCTTGCCGGCCTGCATCTGCCTGCCGCTGGACACGCTGCGCCAGGGTGAGACGCTGCTGCACCTGCTGTTCGAGGAAGCGTTCGCCCAGCATTGCGGGCGCCAGGCGGTGTTGAATCGCCTGTTCGAGGTGGTGCTGGTGCACGTGATCCGCGAACTGATGGAGCAGGGGCTTACCGATGGCGGCATGCTCGCCGGGATGGCCGATGCGCGGCTGCGGCTGGCGTTGACCAGCATCCACGACGCCCCGGCGCAGCCGTGGACGCTGGAGAGCCTGGCCGCCCGTGCCGGCATGTCGCGCAGTGCATTCGCGCGCAGTTTTCGCGAGACCCTCGGCTGCACGCCGGGCCAGTACCTGCAGGACTGGCGCATTGCCCTGGTGCAGCGCGGCCTGCGCGAAGGACGGCCGCTGAAGCAGCTTGCCGACGAGGTGGGTTACGGCAGCGAGGCCGCGGTGTCGCGCGTGTTCAAGGCGCAGGTCGGGCAGAGCCCGCGCGCGTGGAGGCAGGCACGCTGAGTGCGGCTGGGGGCGTGTGCAGGCGCGCCAGCGCCACCGGCGCGCGCGGGCGACTGCTGCGTAAGCGCTGCGCCGGCTCAGCCGGCGGCCAGTACCGCCAGCACCTCGGCCTCGTCCACGTCGGGCACGATCTCGGCGTGGCCGATGCCGCGCCACAGCACCAGCCGCAGGCGCCCGGCCAGGTTCTTCTTGTCCAGGCGCATGCGCGCCAGCAGCGCCTCCGGCGCCAGCCCGGCCGGCAGCGCGGTCGGCAGGCCGAAGTCCTGCAGCAGCGCGCGCAGTTTCTCCGTGTCCTGCGCGCTGGCCATGCCCAGCCGGGCCGACAGTTCGGCAGCCAGCACCATGCCCACCGCCACCGCTTCGCCGTGGTTGAGGTTGGCGTTGTCCGGGGCGCCGTAGCCCTGTTCGGTCTCGATGGCGTGGCCGAAGGTGTGGCCGAGGTTGAGCAGGGCGCGCTCGCCCTTCTCCAGCGGATCGCGGGCGACGATCTCGGCCTTGTGCTCGCAGCTGCGCGCGATGGCCTGCGCCAGCGCCGCCGGCTCGCCGGCCAGCAGCGCGCGCCGCTCGGCATGCAGCCATTCGAAGAACAGCGGGTCGCGGATGGCGCCGTACTTGATCACCTCGGCCAGCCCGGCGCGCAGTTCGCGCGGCGGCAGGCTGCGCAGCGTGGCGGTGTCGGCCAGCACTGCGCGCGGCGGATGGAACGCGCCGACCAGGTTCTTGCCCTGTGGGATGTCCACCGCGGTCTTGCCGCCGACCGAGGAGTCGACCATCGCCAGCAGCGTGGTCGGCAACTGCACGCAATCCACGCCACGCATCCAGCAGGCGGCAGCGAAGCCGGCCAGGTCGCCGACCACGCCGCCGCCCAGCGCCAGCACGCAGGCGTCGCGGGTGGCGCCGAGGGCGGCCAGTGCGGCGATCGCTGCGGCGAAGTGGTCCAGGGTCTTGGAGGCCTCGCCGGCGGGGATCACGAAGTCGCCGATCTGCAATTCGGGGCGCGCCGCCAGCAGCGCGCTGCGGACCTGCGCGGCATACAGCGGCGCCACCTGGCTGTCGCTGAGCAGCAGGACGTGGCGTCCGCGCACGTGGGTGGCGAGGGCGGTGCCGTCGTCGAGCAGGCCGGGGCCGATGCGGATGGTGTAGGCCGGGTCGCCAGTGACCTCGACCGTGCGCGATGCTGCCGTCATGCAGTGGGTTCCGGAAGTTTCCACGACGCGGCCAGGCGCACGACCAGCTGTGCGGTGGCTTCGGCCGGGGTGAAGTGGTCGGTGTCCAGGATCAGGTCGGCGACCTCGCGGTACAGCGGTTCGCGCACCGCATGCAGGTCGCGCAGCACCTGCTCGCGGTCGCCGCGCTGCAGCAGCGGGCGGCTGCGGTCGCGGTGCAGGCGCTGCAGTTGCGCGGCCACGCCGACCCGCAGGTACACCACGAAGCCGTGCTCGCGCATCTCGCGGCGGCTGTCGGGGTTGAGCACGGCGCCGCCGCCGGTGGAGATCAGGTGGCCAGGCGTGCTCAGGATGCTTTCCAGCACCGCGCGCTCGTGCTCGCGGAAGCCGGCTTCGCCGGCGTGCTCGAACAGCGAGGCGATGCTGGCGCCGGTGCGCTCGACGATGGTCTGGTCGCTGTCGACGAAGACCAGGCCGAAGCGCTCGGCCAGGCGGCGACCGATGACGCTCTTGCCGGCACCCATCGGGCCGACCAGCACCAGGTTGGGGGCGGGATTCATCTGCCGATGCTAGCAGAGACCGATGCCGCCTCGCGCGCCGCGCAGACCCCTCGGGCGGGCGCCGCGCGGCGAGGCGTGCGTCGCGCGGTGCATGGCGCGACAATGGCGCATCGTCCGCCGAGTGCCTGTCGCCATGCCCGATCTCTACGCCGAAGCCCTGTCCACGTTCGCCGACCTGTTCGCCGAGGCGCGCACCAGCGATGAGGCCGAATACAACGCCATGGTCGTGTCCTCGGCCACGCTGGAGGCGCGCCCGTCGTCGCGGGTGGTGCTGCTGAAGGCCTACGACGCGCGCGGGTTCGTGTTCTACACCCACCTGGACAGCCAGAAGGGCCGCGAGCTGCAGGCCAATCCGCAGGCCTCGCTGCTGTTCCTGTGGCGGCGCATGCGCGAGGACGGGGTGCAGGTACGCATCGACGGCGAGGTGCAACTGGTCGCCGCGGCCGAGGCCGACGCCTATTTCGCCTCGCGCCCGCGCATGAGCCAGATCGGCGCCTGGGCCTCGGCGCAGTCGCGCACGCTGGCCTCGCGCGAGGAATTCGAGGAGCGCGTGGCCAAGGCCGAGGCCACCTTCGAGGGCCGCGAGGTGCCGCGCCCGGACGGCTGGGGCGGGTTCCGCGTGGTGCCGCGCAGTGTCGAGTTCTGGTACGGCGCCAAGTACCGCCTGCACGAGCGCTGGCGCTACGAAGCCGACGCCGCCGGCCACTGGAGCAAGCGGATGCTGTTTCCGTGAGGGGCGCCGGCCCGGCTTGCCGCATCGCCGCCGCGGGCAACGCGTGTCCGCGCGAGGCACGGTGAGCATGGGCCCGCAGCGCATCGTCTGCCTGACCGAAGAGCCGACCGAAACGCTGTACGCGCTCGGCGAGCAGCAGCGCATCGTCGGCATCAGCGGCTTCACCGTGCGCCCGCCGCAGGCGCGCCGCGACAAGCCCAAGGTCAGCGCCTTCACCAGCGCCAAGATCGACGAGATCCTGAAGTTGCAGCCGGACCTGGCGATCGGCTTCTCCGACATCCAGGCCGACATCGCCGCCGAACTGGTGCGGCATGGCGTGGAGGTATGGATCGCCAACCATCGCAGCGTCGACGGCATCCTCGACTACGTACGCCGGCTCGGCGCGCTGGTCGGCGCCGGGCCGCGTGCCGCAGCCTATGCCGACGAGCTGCAGCGCGGCCTGGACGCCATCGCCGCGCAGGCCGCCACGTTGTCGCGGCGGCCGCGGGTGTACCTGGAGGAATGGGACGAGCCGATCATCACCGGCATCCGCTGGGTGGCCGAACTGGTGGGCATCGCCGGCGGCGACGACGTGTTCCCGGAACTGTCGGTGCAGCCGCTGGCCAAGGCGCGGATCCTCGCCAATGGCGACGAGGTGGTGCGGCGCGCGCCGGACATCATCCTCGGCTCCTGGTGCGGCAAGCGCTTCCGCCCCGAGCGCGTCGCCGCGCGGCCGGGCTGGGCGGCGATTCCGGCGGTGCGCGACGGGCAACTGTTCGAGATCAAGTCGCCGCTGATCCTGCAACCGGGGCCGGCCGCGCTCACCGACGGCGTGCGCGCCATCGCCGACATCATCCAGGCCTGGGCCAGGGGCGTGGGCGCGCGCTAGGGCGCGCTTGCCTGCCAGGCCGCCATCCGAACGGGCGCGACGTGCGTCCATGGCCGCGTCATCGCGGTCGTGAGCCATCGTCGCTTCCGCGATTCTCCTTCGCGCACGCCACCACGCCACGGCAGGCGCCGGACGCGACGAATCCGTCAGCCGGGCGCCGGTTGGGTACGGCCGGCGATGGCCAGGCCGAGCAGGGCCATGAGCGCGGCGACGGCGAACGTCGACAGATAGGCCGCGGCCGCCGAGTACGCCAGCAGCGCGGCGAACAGCGAGCCGCCGACCGCCAGCGTGGTCGCCACCGCGATCGCCTCGCTCAACTGCAGCGCCGAACTGTTGCGGCCCTGCCGCGCCGGCGGCGACAGCGTCAGGGTCAGCACCGCCAGGGTCGGATAGATCAGTCCCATGCCCAGGCCGGTGGCGGTCCAGCCGCCGATCGCCAGCGCTGCGGGCACCGCCGGCAGCAGTGCCAGCGTGGTGGCCGCGATGCCCAGCGCCATCAGCGCGGCACCCAGGCGCAGCCGCTGCAGGCGGGTGGCGTCGCGGCCGTAATGGCCCTGATACCAGGAGCCGGCGAACCAGCCCAGCGCGCCAGCGCTCAGCGCCACGCCCGCCCACACCGGCGACAGCCCGCGCTCGCGCGACAGCAGCAGCGGCAGGAACGCCTCGCAGCCGAAGAATGCCGACCCGGCGATGCCGCGCAGCGCGATCACGCTGGGCAGGCCGCGCGCGGCGCGCAGGGTGCCGGTCGGCAGCAGCCGCCAGGTGCACAGCACCAGCAGCGCCAGCGCCGACGGCAACAGCAGCACCGTCCACAGGCCGCGCTGCTGGCCGCCCAGGTACAGCAGGCAGACGCCGGCCGCCGCGCCCAGCGACCACAGCCGCGACGCGCCGCTGGCGCCGTCCGCGCTCGCGGCGGGCGGCAGGCGCCGCAATGCCGGCCACAGCAGCGCCGCCGCCGGCAGCGCCAGCAGCGGCACCGCCAGGAACACCCAGCGCCAGCCGACGTGCTCGACGATCAGCCCGCTGATGCTGGGGCCGATCAGCGACGGCACCACCCAGCCGGCGGAGAACGCGGCGAACATGCGCGGGCGGATCGTCTGCGGATACAGCCGCGCGACCAACACGTACAGCACCACCGAGATCGCGCCGGCGCCCAGCCCCTGCACCAATCGACCGGCCAGCAGCAGCGTCATCGACGGAGCGAAGCCGGCCAGCAGCAGGCCGCACACGAAGCAGGCCAGCCCGGCCCACAGCGGCGCCGCCGGCCCATGCAGGTCGCTCCAGCGCCCGGCCACGGTCATGCCGATCACGCTGGTGGCCAGGGTGCCGCCGAAGGCCAGCGCGTACAGCCGCAGGCCGTCCAGTTCGCGGGCCACGGTCGGCATCGCCGCGGCCACCGCCAGCGCCTCGAAGGCGATCAGCGACACCAGCGCGACCATGCCGATGGTGGTGGCGCGATAGGTCGGCGCCAGCACGGAGCCGGCAGCGACAGGGGCGGGTGGGGCAGCGTCGGCGGTGGCGTGGTCTTGCATCGGGATACCTGGGAAAAGCGGATGGACGGCTGCCGGCAGCGACTTGCATCGGCGCCTGCAGGCCATGCAGCATGCAACCTCAACCGGACTCGAGGTCAAGCGATGCAGGAGGAACTGAGCGTGGGGCAGGTCGCCGCGCGCAGCGGCGTGGCGGTGTCGGCGCTGCATTTCTACGAGAGCAAGGGCCTGATCCGCAGCATGCGCACCGCCGGCAACCAGCGCCGCTACACCCGCGACGTGTTGCGCCGGCTGGCGGTGATCCGCGTGGCGCAACGCGTCGGCGTGCCGCTGGACAGCGTCAAGGCCGCCTTCGCGCAGTTGCCCGACGCGCGCACGCCGACCCGTGCGGAGTGGGCGCGGATGTCGGCGGCCTGGCGCGAGGAGCTGGACGCGCGCATCCTGCAACTGACCCGCCTGCGCCACCAGCTCACCGACTGCATCGGTTGCGGCTGCCTGTCGCTGCGCCGCTGCCGGCTGAGCAACCCGGCCGATACTCTCGCCGCGCACGGCGACGGCCCGCAGCGCTGGGCGGAGGACTGAGCGGTGCGTCTGCGCGCGGCAACCGCGCGTGATGTCGGTGCGGTCGCCAGGTCTGGCCTGCGTAGGAGCGGCTTCAGCCGCGACCTGGCTTTCCCGGTAACGCCCGGTCGCGGCTGATCCAAAACCGGGGACAAGAGCCGCTCCTACGAGACGCGACGGCGACGCGATGTGGGTCGAGGTGGTGTGGGAGGGACTTCAGTCCCGACGCGATGCCGGTGGATGTCGCGGCGCTGATGCTTGTGCGCTCAGAGAATGCGCACGCTGATCGCCTTGAGCGCGGCGCGAGTGCCGAGCTTGTCGAAGATGTTGGAGACGTAGTACTTCGCCGCGCCCGTCAATCGCCACGAGTAGAGAGGAGGGTGCCTGATGGTGCATGCAGTCGGGACTGAAGTCCCTCCCACAAAGTATGCCTGTGCTCACCGCGCCTGGCGTGCATAGATGGGCCTGCCGAGCTGCTCGTAGGAGCGGCTTCAGCCGCGACTGGGCGTTACCGGGAAAGCCCGTCGCGGCTGAAGCCGCTCCTACGAGACGCGACGGCGATGCGATGTGGGTCGAGGTGATGTGGGAGGGACTTCAGTCCCGACGCGATGCCGGTGGATGTCGCGGCGCTGCTGCTTGTGCGCTCAAAGAATGCGCAGGGTGATCGCCTTGAGCGCGGCGCGAGTGCCGAGCTTGTCGAGAGTGCTGGATATGTGGCGTTTCACCGCGCCCTTCAGCAGCGACGAGCGAATAGGAAAGGCGCCTGATGCTGCATGCAGTCGGGACTGAAGTCCCTCCCACAACGGACGCCTGTGCTGACCGCGCCTGGCGTGCATAGATCGGCCTGCCGAACTGTTCGTAGGAGCGGCTTCAGCCGCGACCGGGCGTTACCGGTAACGCCCGGTCGCGGCTGAAGCCGCTCCTGCAGGTGGGGACGGTGCGCGCACCAGGCTGCGCACGCTAGAAATTGCGGGTAAAGCGCACCGTGCCGCTGCCGTCGGCAGTGCGCACCTGCACCACGAAGCGCAATTGGTCGTGGGCACTGCTGCGTACGGTGCCGACGTAGTCGGTGTAGGCGTCGGTGCGGACCGCGCGCAGCGCCACCGGCTGGCGTTGGCCGCTGAGGTCGGTCGCCACCGCCTCCACCGTGCCCACGGCCGGCGCTTCCTCGCCGCCGTGCAGGGTGCGCAGCGCGATCATCACCAGCGCGGTGTCGGCCTCGCGGGCGATGCCGTAGCGGCGTGCCACGTCCTCGCTCATCGCCAGCGTGGGCAAGGCGTTGTAGTGCACGCGCAGCGCGCCGAAGTCGGCCTGCGCCGGGGTGGCGGCGAGCAGCGTCGCCGGACGTGGGGTGTCCTGGTCCGAACAGGCGGCCAGGGCCAGGCACAGCAGCGCAGCGGGCAGGACACGCATCGGCGTTCTCCGGCTCAGAGTGGCGAGCACAACGTTGCGCGCGGTCGCCAGTGGGTGCGGGACGGCGCGCCGGAAGCGCAGTGTACAAGCGGTTCATGGGGATGCCGAGCACCGTCCGCGCCCGCCTGGCGGTTGCGCAGCGGTGGTGTCGGCGGCGCTTAGTCGTCGTTGGCGGCGGACAGGGACCGCCCGCGTGCCGCCGCCGCCGCGATCGCGGCCGCGGTCAACGCCTCGAAGCCGCCGTGCTGGAAGGTCTCGATCGCGGCCTGGGTGGTGCCGTTGGGCGAGGTCACCCGGCGGCGCAGTTCGCTCGGCGCTTCGCCGGACTCGGTGAGCATGCGCGCCGCGCCGCGCACGGTCTGCAGGGTCAGGGTGCGCGCGGTGTCGGCAGGCAGGCCCTGGGCGATGCCGGCCGCTTCCATCGCCTCGGCAAGCAGGAACACGTAGGCGGGCCCGCTGCCGGACACCGCGGTGACCGCATCGATCAGCGCCTCGTCCTCGACCCACACGGTGACCCCGGCAGCGGCCAGCACGCGCTCGGCATGGGCGCGCTGCCCGGCATCGACACCGGCGCTGGCGAACAGGCCGGTGACGCCGGCGCCGAGCAGGGCGGGCGTGTTCGGCATCGCGCGGACCAGGGCGTGGCCGCCGCCGAGCCAGCGGTCCAGTTGTGCGGTGGTGATGCCGGCGGCGATGGACACCAGCAGCGGCCGCTGCGCCTGCGCCAACGCGGCCAGGTCGGTGCAGACCCCGCGCAGCACCTGCGGCTTGACCGCGAACATCCACAGCGCCGCGCCATCGGCGGCCTCGGCCGCGCTGGCGACCGCCTGCACCGCGTACTCGGCGGCCAGCGCCTCGCGCAGCGCCGCCACCGGCTCGGCCACGCGGATGCGGCGCGGATCGGCGCCCTGCCGGACCAGGCCGGCGATCAGGCTGCGCGCCATGTTGCCGCCGCCGATGAAGGCGATGTCGGCGGCGTGGGAATCGGAGGAAGCGGAAGCCATGGCGCAACACCGTCGCGAAGAGGGAGCGTCATGGTAGCGGCTGCGCCGCGCCGCAGTGCTGCGGTGCGGCGCAACCGGATCGTGCCGCGCGAGAACGCGCCGGCCGCTGTGTGCGGACCGGCGCGGCGGCCTCAGTTGGACTCGGTGAAGGTGATCGACGGGGTGCTGCCGCCGGCCACCGAGCAGCTGCCCAGGTTGAGGTTGTTGGTCTCGCCGGTGCTGCCGGCATTAGCCGCGCAGGTCGGGGCGGCGGTGGAGCCGTTGGTGGCGGCCACCTTCACCGTGATCGACGAGCCGGAGTTGAAGTTGGCGCTGGAACCGCCGGCGTTGCCGACCACGTTGAACTCGGCGTCCTTCCACACCGTGGCCAGCTTGACCACGCTGTCCTTGGCGCTGACGCTGTAGGCGGTGCCGTTGTTGGTGAAGGTGATGGTGTCGTTGCCGTTGGCGGTGGCCGAACCGGTCAGCTTGAGGTTGGCCAGTTGCGTGGCCGGCACGTCCGGCGCGCTGACCGCGTTGCTGTTGCGGTAGCAGTCCGAGCCGCCGCCGCTCATCCAACCGCTCGGGCAGCTGCTGCCGTAACCGATCAGCCAGTACTGCATGAACACCGCGGCCTGGCCCTGGGTTTCGTAGTCGGTGGCGTAGACGAACTGCTGCCACACGGTGCAGCCGGAGCGGCCGCCGCAGACGCTGGTGGTGGCGTCGTAGTTGGAGTTGATCTGCAGCGAGTACTCGTTCGGGCCGAGGATGCCGCCGCCGCCGAAGGAGGCCACGCCGACGCCTTTCTCCGAGGTTACCCCGGTGACCTGCGGGAAGCTGCCCACGACCTTGCTGATCAGGCTGCTGGAACGCAGCGCGTAGTCGTAGCCGTTGCCAGTGGTCTCGGTGGCGCCGAACAGGATCTTGTGCGGGATCGGATGCACACGGCGGGTCAGGGTCTTGCAGACGTCCGTTTGCCACTGCGTATCGGGGAAGCTGGCATGGAAGCAGCCTTCCGCCGGGGTCGGCTGATGCGCCATGGTCTCGCGCCAGGCGGTGCGCGCCTGGACTTCCGCGGGCGACATCATCGCCTCTTCGTTGGTCCAGGCCGGCGTCGCCGTCGGCGCGGCCATGGCCGCGGGGACGTGCAGCAGACCGACGAAGCAGGAGGCGAACAGCAATCGGGTGGATGCTTGCATCTGTGACCTCATTGGAGCCGAGCGCATTCGGCGATGGACCTGCGGATGAGCCGCGGTCGCCGCCATGGAAGCCGAAGCGCGCGCATCTGAAACGTGACTGAATTAACGGTTCGCAACCGTGTCGCACGGTTCAGCAAACGGTGTCGGAGCGAACCTTTCATTCATCCCGAAACGCCATGGTTTTCAATAGGATCGGCTACGACAGAATTCCGATGTTAGTGAACCGATTTTGAAACGTTCGTAGACAAATCATCACCCTGTCACGAGTCCTGCGGTCATGCGGCGCGACAGCAGCGGATCAGCCCGCAACACGCGGGCCGCGCGCGCCGAACAGGGCGGTGCCGACCCGCACCATGGTAGCGCCGGCGGCGATGGCGTCGGCGAAGTCGCCGCTCATGCCCATCGACAAGGTGTCCACGTGCGGATGCGCGGCGCGCAGTCGCGCGAACAGGGCGTGCATGCGCGCGAACGCGTCGATGCGGCGTGCGGCCTCGGGCCAGGGCGCGGGAATGGCCATCAGCCCGCGCAGGGCCAGCGCCGGCTGCGCGACGATGGCCGCGGCCAGGGCGTCCACGGCGTCGGGCTGGCAGCCATGCTTGCTGGCCTCGTCGTCGATGTTGACCTGGATCAGCACGTTCAGCGGCGCGCGCGCGGAAGCACGGCCCTTGGCCAGGGCGGCGACCAGCTTCGGCCGGTCCACGGTCTGCACCCAGTCGAACAGCGTCGCCGCCAGCTCGGCCTTGTTCGACTGCAGGTGGCCGATCAGATGCCATTCCAGTCCGGCCTCGGCCAGCGCGGCGATCTTGGCCGCCGCTTCCTGCACGTAGTTCTCGCCGAAGGCGTGCTGCCCCTGTGCGGCCAGCGCCGCCACGGCCTCGGCCGGCTGGGTCTTGGACACCGCCAGCAACTGCGCGTGCGGCCGCCCTGCGGCGTCGGCGGCGCGGTCCATGTCCAGGCGGATCTGTTGCAGCGGCGAGAGGGGCACAGGCGGCGTTCCGGCAAAGGGAAGGGCGCTATACTGCCGGCCGGGGAATCATCCTTCCAGTCGCAGCCCAAGGGGAAAAGCAGCGTATGGATATCGCTGAACTATTGGCGTTCTCGGTCAAGAACAAGGCGTCCGACCTGCATCTGTCCGCGGGCCTGCCGCCGATGATCCGGGTCGATGGCGACGTCCGCCGCATCAACATCCCGGCGCTGGACCACAAGCAGGTGCACGCGCTTGTCTACGACATCATGTCCGACAAGCAGCGCCGCGACTACGAGGAATTCCTCGAAGTCGACTTCTCCTTCGAGATTCCCAGCCTGGCGCGCTTCCGCGTCAACGCGTTCAACCAGAATCGCGGCGCCGGCGCGGTGTTCCGCACCATTCCCTCGGAAGTGCTGACCCTGGAAGACCTGGGCTGTCCGCCGATCTTCCGCCAGCTGATCGACCAGCCGCAGGGCCTGATCCTGGTCACCGGGCCGACCGGTTCGGGCAAGTCGACCACGCTCGCCGGCATGATCGACTACATCAACAAGAACGAGTACGGCCACATCCTCACCGTCGAGGATCCGATCGAATTCGTGCACACCTCGCAGAAGTGCCTGATCAACCAGCGCGAGGTGCACCGCGACACCCACGGCTTCAACGAGGCGCTGCGCTCGGCGCTGCGCGAAGACCCGGACATCATCCTGGTCGGCGAGTTGCGCGACCTGGAAACCATTCGCCTGGCGCTGACCGCGGCGGAAACCGGCCACCTGGTGTTCGGCACCCTGCACACCAGCTCGGCGGCCAAGACCATCGACCGCATCATCGACGTGTTCCCCGCCGGCGAGAAGCCGATGGTGCGCTCGATGCTGTCCGAATCGCTGCGTGCGGTGATCTCGCAGGCGCTGCTGAAGAAGGTCGGCGGCGGCCGCACCGCGGCCTGGGAGATCATGGTCGGCACCCCCGCCATCCGCAACCTGATCCGCGAGGACAAGGTGGCGCAGATGTACTCGGCGATCCAGACCGGCCAGCAGAGCGGCATGCAGACCCTGGACCAGCACCTGCAGGATCTGGTCAAGCGCAGCCTGATCACCCGCAACCAGGCCCGCGAGTACGCCAAGGACAAGCGGTTGTTCGAGTAGCGGGGATTGGGGATTCGGGATTGGGGATTCGCACAAGCGAGTCTCTCCGATCCCAGGATGCCCGCCGTTACCAATCCCCACTCCCGACTCCCCACTCCCGGCTCCGAAGGAGCACGCCATGAGCACCATCGACTTCACCTCCTTCCTGAAACTGATGGCGCACCAGAAGGCGTCGGACCTGTTCATCACCTCGGGCATGCCGCCGGCGATCAAGGTCCACGGCAAGATCACCCCGATCACGCAGACGCCGCTGACCCCGCAGCAGAGCCGCGACCTGGTGCTGAACGTGATGACGCCGGCGCAGCGCGAGGAGTTCGAGAAGACCCACGAGTGCAACTTCGCCATCGGCGTGTCCGGGGTCGGGCGCTTCCGCGTCAGCTGCTTCTACCAGCGCAACCAGGTCGGCATGGTGCTGCGCCGGATCGAGACGCGCATTCCCAGCGTGGACGAGCTGAACCTGCCGCCGGTGATCAAGACCCTGGCGATGACCAAGCGCGGCATCATCATCTTCGTCGGCGCCACCGGCACCGGCAAGTCGACTTCGCTGGCGGCGATGATCGGCTACCGCAACCAGAATTCCACCGGGCACATCATCACCATCGAGGACCCGATCGAGTTCGTGCACAAGCACGAGGGCTGCATCATCACCCAGCGCGAGGTCGGCATCGACACCGACAGCTGGGAGAACGCGCTGAAGAACACCCTGCGCCAGGCGCCGGACGTGATCATGATCGGCGAGGTGCGCACCCGCGAGGGCATGGATCACGCCATCTCCTTCGCCGAGACCGGCCACCTGGTGCTGTGCACCCTGCACGCCAACAACGCCAACCAGGCGATGGACCGGGTCATCAACTTCTTCCCCGAAGACCGCCGCAGCCAGTTGCTGATGGACCTGTCGCTGAACCTGCGCGGGGTGGTCGCGCAGCAGCTGATCCCGACCCCGGACGGCAAGGGCCGCCGCGTGGCCATGGAGATCATGCTCGGCACGCCGTTGGTGCAGGACTACATCCGCGAGGGCGAGATCCACAAGCTCAAGGACGTGATGAAGGAGTCCACCAACCTGGGCATGAAGACCTTCGACCAGAGCCTGTTCGAGCTGTACCAGGCCGGCGAGATCAGCTACGAGGATGCGCTGCGCCACGCCGATTCGCAGAACGAGGTGCGCCTGCGCATCAAGCTGGCCCAGGGCGGCGACGCACGCACCCTGGCGCAGGGCCTGGACGGGGTCGAGATCGCCGAGGTGCGCTGAGTCCGTCTTGCAAGCGCAAGGCCGGGCGCTCGATGCGATGGCGGGCAACCCACGTCGCAGTGGCGATCTACAGGTGGTGCACGGGTGTCGTGTTGTCAGTCAGGCGTTCGCCGGAAGTCCAGCGCGGACGCTTCAGCCGAAGGGAGAGAAGCCGCGATGAACGACGCGCCTGAAGTGCTCTGGTCGATCCAGCCGCACGCCGGCTACTACATCAATTCGGTGGCGGTATCCGACGATGGCAACGTCATCGTCGCCGGCACCTTTTTCCACCAGTACGGCGGCCTGTCGCAGATTCCCGGGCTCGAGGCGGTGCCGGTCGAGCAACGCAAGATCTTCGAACGCATCGCGCCCGCGGCGACGCGCAGCGACGTGTGCGACGACCAGCAGGGGTGCTTCGGCACCTATGCCTGGGACCGGGCCGGCAACCGCCTGCTGACGAAGGAATTCGAAGGCTGGCAGGGCGTGTACTGGGTCGACGTGGCGGCGAACGGCGGCGCCGTGGCGAGTTGCGGCTGGAAGAGCCAGGCGCCGTATGCGGGCTTCGTCAGCGCCTGGGCGATCCCCGGTGGCGACGAACTGCTGTCCTTTGCGCTCCCGGTCCGCGGCAACATGGTGTCGCTGGACGCCTGCGGACGGACCTTGCTGGCCGGCGCCGACCAGGGCTATCTGTTCTACCGCGATGGCGACGCGGCCTTCTCCGCCCCGCCTGCGTGCATCGCGCTGACCGCGGGTGGGACCGGTGACAGCGCCGACAGCGTCGTCGCCACCGGCATCGCCGCCGACGGCACGACCGGGCTGGTGGCCAGCGCGCAGGGCGAGATCATCCTGTTCTCGATCGCATCGGGACAACCGGTGACGCCGACGCGCTGGCAGTTGCCCAAGCAGGCGCGCGTGCATGCCGCGGCGCTGTCCGGCGATGGGCGCCGGGCCTACGTCGGTGCCAGCGACGGCACGCTGTACGCCTTCGACGTGGTGGCGTTCCAGCAAAACCCCGCGCCGGTCTGGACCGCATCGGTGCCCGAGGGCGCCACGACCATCTACGGGGTGGCCTGCGATCGCGCCGGCGACAAGGTCGCGATCGCCGGCAACCTCACGGGCGGTGGCATCGTCGCCGTGTACGCCGACGCCGGCACCGCCGCGACGCTGCGGTGGACCGCGCACAGCGCGCACTCGCCCAACGACCTGGCGTTCGACCCGGGCGGCCAGTGGCTGGGGTTGGCCGATGGGCATCCCGACGGCACGCCCGGCACGTTCACCGTCTGGAGTGCGGTCGACGGTGCGCTGCAGTGGTCCTATGGCACGGCCAACATGAGCTGGCCGATCCGTTTGAACAGCGATGCCACGGTGGTGGTGGGCGGCAGCGACGACAGCACGGTCACTGCCTTCGTCGGCCCCGGTTCGGCCATCGGCCGCGGCCGCTCGGAGGCGGATGGATGACAGGCTGGGACGCCGAGGCGTCGTTCCCTGGGCGTGTCGCGGCGCTGCGCCGTCCCGGCGCGCTGCTGGTGCTGTCGGCGGTGCTGGTGGTGGCGTGGCTGGCGGTCTTCGAGTTGGCGCGGGTCCTGGACTATCAACTGCACGCCAGCCTGTGGTTCCCGCCGGTGGCAGTGACGCTGGCCACGTTCATGGTGCTGGGCTGGCGCGGCGCGCCGGCGATCGCCATCGCCTGCGTGCTGGCCACGCTGCTCAGCTTCTATCGCACCAGCGGCCACGCTGGCGTCCCTGGTCGGGCGGTGCTGGGGTATGCGCTGCTGTTCACCGCGCAACAGTTCGGCATCTGGGGCGGGCTGGCCTGGCTGCTGCGCCGGGTCGGCCAGGGCGTGTCCTCGAGCAGCCTGCCACGTGTGGTCACCTGCTTCATCCTCGGGGGCGGCGTGGCGGCGCTGCTGTCGGCCGTGCTGGGCGGCGCGGGACTGGCGGTCACCGGCGCCCTCGACCTGCCGAGCATGCTGGCGCAGCTGATCCCGTGGGCCATCGGCGACTACGCCGGCCTGCTGGCGCTCGGCCCGCTGGCGATCGTGGCGGTGCTGCGTCTGGCCGAGCGGCTGCAGATCACGCCGCAGCCGGGGATTCCGCGCCTGTCGGGAATGATCGCGCCGGCTGGCAGCGTCTCGGCCTATCTGATCAAGCTCGCGCTGCTGCTTGGCGTCACCCTGGCGGTGATGTCGTTGGCGGCGGCATTGCCGAAACAGCCGGCGGTGGTGTTCGCGCTGTTCGTGGTGGTGGTGATCCAGTTGTGGATCGTGCATACCCACGGGATGCTGCAGGCGCTGGTGGCGATCGCCGCCTTCAGCCTGTTGATCGCCCTGGCCACGCCATTGCTGCGGCTCCAGGCGCAGGCGCTGGCGCTGCAGTTCGCCATGATCAGCCTGGCGGCCAACAGCTACTTCGGCCTGGCCGTGCCCGGGCTCTACGCCGACAACACCCGGTTGCGCCGTGCGCTGGTGCGCGATCCGGTGACCGCAGCGCTGTCGCGGACGGGATTCCTGGAGCAGGTGCTCAACGACCTGCACGTGGCCGCACAGGATCCGCGTCCGCTGGCGCTGATCGTCGCCGACATGGACAACCTCAAGGCGATCAACGACCAGTTCGGGCATGCCGCCGGCGACGCCGCCTTGCGCGCCTTCGTCAAGCGCTGCCGGCACTGCCTGCGCCCGGGCCAGTTGCTGGGGCGTCGAGGGGGCGACGAATTCGCGCTGTACCTGCCGCTGACCACGCCGGAGCGGGCGCGCGCCCTGATCGACACGTTGCGCGCCTCGCTTGCCACGCCCGGCGAGGACGACGGCTTCGCGACCGGGCTGTCGGCCAGCTTCGGCCTGGCCCTGTGCCATCGGCGGGATCTGGACGCGGAGGCGCTGGAGGAATTGCTCGAAACCGCCGATGCGGCGATGTATGCGGACAAGCGGCGGCACCGTGCCGTGGCAGTTCGCTGATGATTCCCTTCTCCCATTGGGAGAAGGTGCCCCGAAGGGGCGGATGAGGGGTCGGTCAGCCAGGAATGCCACACATGCCGCCGCGGAACGCTTCACCGCCTGGACCTGGGCATGGCTGGCGATCGCCGGGCCGGTGGCGCTGCTGGTGATGATCTCGATGGTGAGGGCGGTGACCGTCGGCCTGACTATCGACGTCGATCTGCCGCAGCAATAGGCCTCCGAAGCCAGGCGCAATCGGGGAGGCCGCAGATCGGCATGCGGCTGCCGACGCGTCGCGGGGACGATCCGCTGGAGACTTCAAAGTTTCATGTGCAACCACTCCCTGCCTGGTGTCTAATACCGCCCCCCACGCCGTGCCCCCTCCCGTGAGCCTTCCCGATTCCGATCTGCGTCCGGACCTGGACCCGTTGCCCGACGACGGCACCGTCGTCACCGCCGGACCGCTGACCCCGCCGCCGGATTCGGCCGGTACCGTGCAGGATGCGCGCACGCTACGCCACAGCGTGGCCGAGGACGTGCAGGGCATGCTGCTGGCGACCCTGGTGGCCTCGCTGGGGCTGGCGGTGTTCGCCCATGGCGGCTTGATGATCGGCGGGATGGCCGGCGTGGCGTTCCTGCTGCACTACGCGCTGGGCTGGAACTTCGGGTTGATGTTCGTGCTGGTCAACCTGCCGTTCTACTGGCTGGCGGTGCGGCGCATGGGCTGGGAATTCACCCTGAAGACCTTCGTCGCGGTCGCCGCCTGCGGCCTGCTGACCGACCTGCTGCCGCGCTGGGCGCAGTGGGCGACGATGACGCCGCTGTTCTCGGCGCTGGTCGGCGGCGCGCTGGTCGGGCTCGGCATCCTGTTCTTCATCCGCCACCGCGCCAGCCTGGGCGGCGTCGGCATCCTCGCGGTCTACCTGCAGCGCAGCCGCGGCTGGAGCGCGGGCAAGGTGCAGATGGGCTTCGACGCGGCGCTGATGGCGGTGGCGTTCTGGTTGCTGGCGCCGCAACAGGTGCTGTACTCGGCGATCGGCGCGGTGGTGCTGAGCCTGGTGCTGATGTTCAACCACCGCGCCGGGCGCTACATGGGCGTGTGAGATCCGCTGCCGGTCGCCTGTGTGCGCTCGGGAACGCCTGTCACGGCCGAAGCCATTCGTGCGGGATAAGGGCGTCGGCGTATCCGACAGCACTGCCGCAAACTCCCGTGACGCGAAACGTCCCTCAGTCGTCGCCGTCGCTGTCGTCATCGCCGCGCGCCGGGCACGGCGTCGGCACGCCCAGCCGTTGCGCCAGGCGCCGCGCGTCGAACGGCGCATGCACCTTCATGTCGTTGTCGAAATAGCAGTACACGTTGCGCCGCGCCCGCGCCGGCGCGCGCGGGCCGACCCGCTGCGCGTCGGCAGGCTCGCTGCCCCGGTGCCAGGCGTCGATGCGCCTGGCCCAGGCGTCGAGCGCCTTGTCGTCGTAGCCACTGGCGTACAGCTGCGCATCGCCGTGCAGGCGCAGGTACAAAAAGTCGGCGGTCACGTCTTCCAGGTACGGCCACTTGCCGGCGGTGTCGGCCTGTACCAGGGCCACCCGGTGCTGGCGCAGCAAGGCCACCGCCTCCGGCGTGGCGAAGCTGGGGTGGCGCACCTCCAGCGCATAGCGCAGGCGCCGGTTGCGGTCGATCTGCAGCAGGCTGCGATCGCGCATGCGCGCGCTGTCGTGCTTGCGCGCCAGCGCCAGGGCGGCCTCGCTGGTGCGCGGCAGCAGCGAGAGAAAGGCGTCCAGCAGGTCGTGGTCGAAGGCCAGCGACGGCGGCAACTGCCACAGCAGCGGCCCCAGCTTCGGTCCCAGCGCGAGCAGCCCGGAGGCGAAGAAGTTGGCCAGCGGCTGCTCGCAGTCGCGCAGCCGCTTCAGATGGGTGACGAAGCGCGGCCCCTTGACCGCGAACACGAAGCCGCGTGGCGTGGCGTCATGCCAGGCGGCGTAGCTCTTCGGGGTCTGCAGCGAATAGAACGAGCCGTTGAGTTCCACCGTGCGGAAGCAATGCGCGGCGTACTCCAGCTCCCGCCGCTGGGTCAGCTCGGACGGGTAGAAGACGCCGCGCCAGCGGGGGTAGCGCCAGCCGGAAATGCCGATGCGCAAAGCCATGCGCCGACCATGCCGGCGGCCTCGTGCAGCGCCCGTGCAGGCGGCGGCAAGGCGGTGTCGTGCCGGGCCTCGCGCAGCGGGCTTCAGCCAGCGCGCATCCATGGCGGATCCAGCTGCGCGATGCGCACGAACGCCGGGCAGTCCTCGCGGTGCGCGCCGGGCAGGTAGCCCAGGCTCATCAGGAACTCGCCGGTGATCTCGCCGCCGGTGAAGCGGAAGGTGCGCTTGAACAGCTTGATCCACTCGGCCTTGCTGCGCGGGTGCTGCGCGTCCAGCCAAGCGGCGAAGCTGCCGTGGCTGGCGCGCAGGCGCTGGATCACCTGCGCGTTGTGGATCGCCGCCTGCACCTTGAGCCGGTTGCGGATGATGCCGGCGTCGCCGAGCAGGCGCAGCACGTCGGCCTCGCCGAAGGCCGCCACCGTGTCCACGTCGAACCCGGCGTAGGCGGCGCGGAACCCTGCACGTTTCTTCAGCATCAGCTCCCAGCTCAGCCCGGCCTGGTTGATCTCCAGCACCAGCCGCTCGAACAGGTCGGCGTCGGCGCGTTGCGGCACGCCGTACTCGTGGTCGTGATAGTGGCCATGCACCGGGTGCCCGGGGGCGATATCGCAATAGCTGCTCATGCGGCGGGTGTCCGTCAGTCGGTCTGGTCGTTGGGGTCGGCGGCGTACACCTCGGTCCGCCGGGTTCCCGGCAGCTGCAGGTCGGGCCAGCGCCGCGGCAGCAACTGCAGCTTGCCGTCGCGCAGCGCCTGGTACAGCGCCTCGGCGTTGTCGCCGCGACGGGGGAAGAAGTGCGTGCGCGCCACGTCGCGCCAGCCGCTGCCCACGTCGGTGTGGATGCGGCATTCGACGCCGTAGCCGACGCTGGCATTGCACAGCAGCACGTCATCATGGCCATCGCCGTCCAGGTCGCGGCGCAGGACCACGCACTGCGCGCCCTCGCGCCGGCAGTTGGCGTCCTCGATGCGCCCGGCCAGCAACGCCTGCCACCAGGCGGCGTCGGGATCGGCGCTGGCGGCGGCCAGCGCGATGCGCTGGCGTACCTGCAGCGGATCGGTGCTGCGTGGCGCATCGTTGGTGTCGCCACCCCAGCGCTGCTGCCGCTGCAGCATGCGTTGCAGGCGTTCGCGCTGCACCGGGTCGTCGGCGAAGGCGGGCACCTCGCGCAGGGCCTGTACCGCACGGTAGCCGCGGCGGCCGCTGTCGAAGCGCAGGTAGGCCAGGTCCAGTTGCGCCGCGCTGGTGCGGCCGTCGGCCAGGCGCTGCACCTGGTCGCCGACGACGATTCGGTAGGGGTCCAGCAACGGCGAGCTGGCCGCCAGCGCCAGGCCGATCACCACCCACGACAGCGCTCGGTTCACCGGCGCCAGCGGCTGCAGCCAGCGCGCGCCCGGCCGCAGCACCGCCCAGGCATAGCCGCATGCGTAGCCGCAGGCGACCACCGCGACCAGCACGCCGGCAAAGCGTTCGGCGCTCCAGCCGTACTGATCGATGCGCAGCCACAGCGCGTACAGTGCCAGCCCGGCGTACAGCGGCAGGCTCAGCAGCCCGGCGTCGATCACCCGTTGCAGCCAGGCCGGGTAGGGTGCCTCGGCGGTGCCGTCCTGGTACACCGCGTTGACGAAGACCACCAGCGTGACCACCACCGCGATCAGGATGCTGGCCGCCGCGCGGGTCTCCCACAGCGGCTGCAGGCCGGTGAACGGCAGGCTCAGGGCGAACAGCACCGCCACGAACGCCAGCAGCGGCAGCAGCCCGGTGCAGATCGCGAACAGGATCTGCCGCATCACCTGCACCGCGCGCTGCTGGGTGCGGCCGATCAGCAGGCCCAGGCCGAACATGGTGCCGGTGGCCAGGTAGACGAAGGCGGTCTGCCGGAACAGGTCGCGGAACAGGGTCAGCTTGACCAGCGCGAACAGCGCGCCCCACAGCCACAGCACCAGCCAGCAGATGCCGACGAACAGCAGCGCCAGCGCCAGGGTCAGCGCGTTCTGCCAGGCATGCTCGAACAGGTCGCGGTACGGCGCCTGCCAGCGCCCGTGCTGCAGCCGGCATTGCAGCCACGGCAGCAGCACGAACATCGCCAGCGCCACGGTCGCGCCGAACGGGCCCAGCACCTCGCTGGCGCGCAGGCCGGGGGCGCCGGTGGCGTTCCAGACGGCCCAGGCGGACAGGGCGGCCACCAGCACCGCCACCGCGATGGTGTGCTGCCACAGGCGCAGCGCGCCCAGGTGCCGCACCGACAGCAGGGTCATGGTCGGCACGGTCAGCACCAGGGTGTACCAGCACACCCGTCCGCCCAGCGAGCCGAACGGCCACAGACCGCTCTCGGCGCCGCGCTGCGCCAGGTACAGCAGTGCGCCCTGCAGCAGGGCCACCAGCACGATGAAGGCGCGGGTCTGGCGTGGCAGGTCGGGGGGCGTGTCCATGCGTGCGTGCTCCTGGGCGGCCGGTCGGGGCCGCGATCGGGCGGATTATGGCAGCCCGCCGCAGCACGGGCAGCGCGCACCCGGGAGGGACGATAGAATGGGGCCATGTGCGCTTTGCCCACGCCTCTGGCCAACCAACTGCTGATCGCGCTGCCGGCGCTGTCCGATCCCAACTTCGCCCGCAGCGTGGCGCTGATCTGCCAGCACGACGAGAACGGCGCGATGGGCGTGGTGGTCAACCGCGCCTCCGAATACACGCTGGGCGAAGTGCTGGAGCAGATGGGCATCGAGACCATCGATGCCGCGCTGCGCGAGCAGGTGGTGCTCAGCGGCGGGCCAGTGCATCCGGAGCGCGGCTTCGTCATCCACGACGGCGCGCACGGTTGGGATTCCAGCCTGGCGTTCGGCGACGGCCTGTTCCTGACCACCTCGCGCGACGTGCTCGAGGCGATGGCGCGTGGCGAGGGGCCGCGCAACGCGGTGGTCGCGCTGGGCTGCGCCGGCTGGGGCGCCGGCCAACTGGAATACGAACTGGGCGAGAACAGTTGGCTGACCGCCCCCGCCGATGCCGAGTTGCTGTTCGAGCTGCCGCTGGAGCGACGCTGGCAGACCGCCGCCGGACGCATCGGCGTGGACCTGTTTCGCCTGACCGACTACAGCGGGCATGCCTGAGTCCGGCCTGCCTGAGGCTGGCGCGCCCGCGCCCGCCAGCGCCGCGCCTGCGACGATCCGCCGCGACGGCACCGTGCTCGGCTTCGATGTCGGCCACCGCCGCATCGGCGTGGCCGTGGGCAGCCCGTTCGGCACCGGCGCGCGCGCGCTGGCGGTGATCGACGTGCACGCGCAGGGGCCGGACTGGCCGGCGCTGGACCGCCTGCACGCCGAATGGCGGCCGCACGGCCTGGTGGTCGGCGATCCGCTCACCCTCGACGGTGCCGACCAGCCCAACCGCAAGCGCGCGCATGCCTTCGCCCGCGAGCTCGGCGCGCGCTACCGCCTGCCGGTGGTGCTGGTCGACGAACGCTCCAGCTCGGTCGAGGCCGCGCAACGCTTCGCGGTGGACCGTGCCGCCGGCCGCAAACGCCGCCGCGATGCCGCCACGCTGGACGCGGTGGCCGCCGCGGTGATCGTCGAGCGCTGGCTGGCCGCGCCCGACGACGCCATTCCCCTTTCCTGATCCCCAGCCCGGACCCGCCATGACTGATCCGCAACTCGATTCGAACGGGCGCCTGCGCCACCTGCTGACTCTGGAAGGATTGCCGCGCGCGACCCTGCTGCAATTGCTGGACCGCGCCGGGCAGATCCGCGACGCGGCGGTGGGCCGGGTCGGCAAGCGCAGCGTGCTGGCCGGCACCGCGGTGTGCACGCTGTTCTTCGAACCGTCCACGCGCACCCGCAGCTCGTTCCACCTGGCCGCGCAGCGGCTCGGCGCCGACGTGCTGAACTTCGATGCCTCCACCTCGTCCACGCGCAAGGGCGAGACCGCGCGCGACACGCTGAAGAACCTGGAAGCGATGGGCGTGCGCGGCTTCATCGTGCGCCATCCGGAGGACGGCGCGGTGGAGCGCCTGGCCGAAGCCGCGGGCGAGGGCACCGCGCTGATCAACGCCGGCGACGGCCGCAGCGCGCATCCCACCCAGGGCCTGCTCGACATGCTGACCCTGCGCCACGCCAAGGGCGGCGATTTCTCCAAGCTCAAGCTGGTCATCGTCGGCGACGTCAAGCACTCGCGGGTGGCGCGCTCGGACCTGCACGCGCTGCGTACCCTCGGCGCCGGCGAAGTGCGGGTGTGCGGCCCGCGCGCGCTGCTGCCGGACGACGGCACCCTGGACGGCTGCGTGGTCGGCGACGACTTCGACGCCATGCTCGACGGCGTGGACGCGGTGATGATGCTGCGCCTGCAGCGCGAGCGCATGGAGGAAGGCCTGGTGACCTCGCTGGAGGATTACCACGTCCAGTACGGCCTCACCGCCGAGCGCCTGCGCCGCGCGTCCAAGGACGCGGTGGTGCTGCACCCGGGGCCGATCAACCGCGGCGTGGAGATCACCGACGAGGTCGCCGACGGCGCGCAGTCGTGCATCCTGCGCCAGGTCGCCAACGGCGTGGCGGTGCGCATGGCGGTGCTGGAGACCTTGCTGGGCTGAGCCTGGCAAGTGTCTCCCTGCTGTCGTAGGAGCGGCTTCAGCCGCGACAGGCATTCCCGGTAAAGCCCGTCGCGGCTGAAGCCGCTCCTCCCCCGTTTTGCCAGATATCCGCTGCCGCAGATGGCGATCGGCACATCCGCGCCCTCCCGATTCGGCCTACCATCGGCGGCGATCCTCCCCACGGACGCCACCATGATCCCTGTTCTGCGCCGCGCTGCGTTCGCCGCGGCCTGCCTCCCGCTTGCCGCCGCCGCCCAGGCCGGCACCGCCACCGCCACCAACGCCGCGGACCGCCCGGGCGCCTACGATCCGCAGGCGCTGTTCGCACCGCTGCAACTGCCGCAGCCGGCCAACGCCTACCGCAGCGGCGGCGGCGTGCCCGGCCCGCAGTACTGGCAGAACCGCGCCGACTACGACCTGCACGCCACCCTGGAGCCGGCCACGCACACGCTGCGCGGCCAGGAGACCATCACCTACAGCAACCGCAGCCCGGACACCCTGGACGTGCTGTGGCTGCAGTTGGACCAGAACCTGTACCGCGCCGATGCGCGCGCCCGCACCTTGCGCGCCGCGCGTGCCGACCGGCCCGCGCCGCAGAGCACGGAGGGCTACCGCATCGCCAAGGTGGAACTGGAGCAGGGCGGCAAGCGCGTGCCGGCGACCTTCCTGATCGACGACACGCGCATGCGCGTGGACCTGCCGCAGCCGCTGGCCAGCGGCAAGGCGCTCAAGCTGCACATCGACTACGCCTATACCGTCCCCGGCACCTGGGGCGGGCGCACCGCGGTCACGCCCACCGCCGACGGCGACATCTACGAGGTCGCGCAGTGGTATCCGCGCATGGCGGTGTACGACGACCTGCGCGGCTGGGACACCCAGCCCTACCTGGGGGCGGAGTTCTACCTGGAGTACGGCGATTTCGACTATGCGGTGACGGTGCCGTGGAACTACCTGGTCGCCGGTTCCGGCGAACTGGTGAATCCGGCGCAGGTGCTCACCGCCACCCAGCGCCAGCGCCTGGCGCAGGCGGCTGCCAGCGACAAGACGGTGACCATCCGCGGCGCCGATGAAGTGGGCAAGCCGGACAGCCGGCCCAGCGCCAGCGGCACCCAGACCTGGCGCTTCCACATGGACCACACCCGCGACGTGGCTTTCGCCGCTTCGCCGGCCTTCGTCTGGGATGCGGCGCGGATCAACTTGCCCGAGGGCAAGCATGCGCTGGCGATGTCGGTGTATCCGCGCAGCGCGGTCGGCACCGACAAGTGGGGCCGCTCCACCGAGTTCGTGAAAGCGTCGATCGAACACTTCTCGCAGTGGTATCCGTACCCGTGGCCGGCGGCGGTGAACCTGGGCGGCCACGGCGCCGGCATGGAGTATCCGGGCATCGTCTTCGACGACATGGAGGACGGCGGCAAGCAACTGTTCTGGATCACCGCGCACGAGTTGGGCCACGGCTGGTTTCCGATGATCGTCGGCTCCAACGAGCGCCGCCATGCCTTCATGGACGAGGGCTTCAACACCTTCATCGACGTCTACGCCTCCGACGCGATCAACCACGGCGAATTCGCGCCCAAGCGCGACGGCGAATACGCACCCGGCGGCGGCAACCCGGTGGACGAGATCCTGCCGCTGCTGGCCGACGCGCAGGCGCCGACCCTGCTCGATCGCGCCGATGCCACCAGCGAGACCTACCGGCATCCGCTGACCTACTTCAAGGGCGCGCTGGGCCTGGTGCTGCTGCGCGAACAGATCCTCGGCCCGGCGCGCTTCGATCCGGCGTTCCGCAAGTACATCGCCACCTGGGCCTACAAGCATCCGACGCCGTCGGATTTCTTCCGGCTGATGGAGAGCGAGGCCGGCGAGGACCTGAGCTGGTGGTGGCGCGGCTGGTACGTCAACAACTGGCAGCTGGACATGGGCGTGCGCACGGCCGGCTATGTCGACCACGACCCGGCCAAGGGCCTGTTGGTGACCCTGCGCAGCCGCCAGAAGCTGGTGATGCCGGCGACCTTGCGCATCGACTTCGCCGACGGCAGCCACCTGGACCAGCGCGTGCCGGTGGAGACCTGGATGCAGCAGACCCAGCCGCAGATCCGCGTGCCGAGCACGAAGAAGGTGCTGCACGTGACCCTGGATCCGGATCACGTGCTGCCCGATGCCGACCGCAGCGACAACCGCCTCGATACGGTGAGCTGATCGCGCCGCGGCCATTCGCGCCGTCGTCGGTGTCGGATGGCCGCGCAAACGTGCTGCGGCCGCAACATCTGCCGTTGCGCGCCGCCAGTGCGCGCTTGTCCCGATGCAGTGCACCGGCGTCGCTGGCGATGCGTGCGATGTGCGTGCGTTCGCCGGCATTGCCGGCTGCCTGCACGCCACGCGGCGCGCGTGTAGACGGCCTGTCCCGGCCTGTCGCTGGCTGTCTCCCGCGGACCGTGCGTGTCCGCTTGTCCTGTCCCGTGCAGCGAACGGAGGGTGGGATTCCAGTTCGGTGCCGCGGCGATTGCGTGGGCCGCCGCGCGCATTCCAAGAATGCGTCGGCCCCCACGCCCCTGTGCCGGCGCATGCGCGATGCCATGCGTCCTGCACTCATCGCGACAACTGGGAGACACCGCATGCAGCAGCAATTCCGAACAGGCGCACTGGCGCTCGCGTTGGCCGTAGGCGCCACTCCGGCCTTCGCCGGCCCGATCGGTTACGGGGCCAATACCACCGGCGGCGGCAATGCCATCCCGGTCAACGTCGCCACGATGGAGGCGATGCAGGCAGCCATCGACAACTACGCCGGCTCGGGCGGCCTGGTGCTCAACTACACCGGCAGCTTCAACTACGCCAGCATCACCGACGTGTGCACGCAATGGAAACTGCCGGCCAAGACCGTGCAGATCAAGAACAAGCGCGACATCACCATCAAGGGCGCCAACGGGTCCTCGGCCAACTTCGGCCTGCGCGTGGTCGGCAACGCGCACAACGTCATCATCCGCAACATGACCATCGGCCTGCTGCCGGGCGGCGAGGATGCCGATTCGATTTCCCTGGAAGGCAATTCCAGCGGCCAGCCGTCCAATATCTGGGTGGACCACAACACCATCTTCGCCTCGCTGACCAAGTGCCCCGGCGCCGGCGACGCCTCCTTCGACGGCGGCATCGACATGAAGAAGGGCGTCAACCACGTCACCGTGTCGTACAACTACATCCACGACTACCAGAAGGTCGCGCTCAACGGCTACAGCGACAGCGACACCCAGAACGCCGCCGCGCGCACCACCTACCACCACAACCGCTTCGAGAACGTGGAATCGCGCCTGCCGCTGCAACGGCGCGGGTTGAGCCACATCTACAACAATTACTTCAACAACGTCTTCACCTCCGGCATCAACGTGCGCATGGGCGGGGTGGCGCTGATCGAAGCCAACTACTTCGAGAACATCAAGAACCCGGTCACCTCGCGCGACAGCAGCGAGATCGGCTACTGGGACCTGATCAACAACTACGTGGGCGGCGGCATCACCTGGACGGTGCCGCAGAGCACCAGCAAGCCCTACGCCAACGCGACGACCTGGATCTCGTCCAAGACCTTTCCGGAACCGCTGGGCTATCTATACACGGCCATCCCCGCCGCGCAGGTCAAGGCCAAGGTCATCGCCACCGCCGGTGCCGGCACCAATCTGGCCGAGTGAAACGCACGGCCTCCGCGCGCCGCGGCGCGGAGGCCGTCCTTGCGCGTGTCATAAAATTGTCACACGATGTGTGCCGTTTGCGGCATTTCAGGAATTTGGCAGAACGCCCCCCGTTGGTGCGCGGCGGAGCTGGTTTCGCACCCTAGGGGTGCCAGTCTTACCGTTGTTTCACGCAGAATTGACGCGATCCGGCGGTTTTCAGTGCCCGCGTGCACGGGCATGCACATCGGGGTCACGATGCTGAGGGAGTTCAAGAAGTATGCACAGTTGCGCATCAAGAATTGCGCGCGGCGGCCGCTACCTAAAGCGAGTCCCCGCACGTGACATTCCCGATGCGGCCGTGCTGGAAGTGGCCTTGTCTTCTTCTCCGTCGCATCGCATCAGGCCTTCCGCCTGGCAGTGTCTTGCGCGATCCCAGGTCGTGACGCGGGGGCTCCACCCCTTTCTCACTTGGTACTCCCCATGATCGGTTTCCTGCAACGCTACAACGTCGGGACGCGGCTTGCCTGCGCCTTCGGTGTCCTCATCCTGCTGTCCTGCGCCCTGGTCGTCGCCGGCCTGCTGACGTTGAAACAGTCACGCGACATGATGGACACCATCGTCAATCGGCGCATGCAGATCCTCGATTACACCGCCGAGATGCGCAACGCCAGCTCGCTGATCGCGATCAACCTGCGCAACATCGTGCTGCCGACCACGCACGAGGAGAACGAGGGTTTCGCCAAGGTCGTCGACGAGCAGCGACGTTACTACGGCGAGATCCACGACAAGCTCTACGCGATCCCCAATACCAGCCCGGTCGGCGTGCAGATGCGCAAGGCGATCGACGATGCCTATGCGCGGACGCGGGTCGCCAACCAGGAGGTGCTGGACCTGGGCATACAGGACAGGGACGCCGACGCGCTGAAGGTGTTGATGGCCCAGGCCGCGCCGGCTACCCAGCAATGGCAGGATGCGCTCAACGTCTATGCGAACCGGCAGCGCGAGCAGGGCGCCCAGGCGTATGCGAGCGCCGAAGCGGCCATGGACCGCGGCCGTGCCCTATTGCTCTCCGGCGGCGCCATCGTGGTGATCGTCAGCGGCCTGTTGGCCTGGCTGATCACCCGTAGTCTCACCGTGCCGCTGACCCGTGCCACCCGCGTCGCCGAGGCCATCGCCAATGGCAAGCTGGACAACGACGTGCACACCGACGCGCGCGACGAGACCGGGCGCCTGCTGGTCGCGATGCAGGGCATGCAGCAGCAGGTCAGCAACCTGATCGGCGCGCAGTTGGAGATGGCCAAGCGCCATGATGCCGGCGAGGTCAGTCATCGCATCGAAGCGCAGGCCTTCCCCGGTGACTACGGGCGCATGGCGGCCGAGACCAATGCGTTGGTGGCCTCGCACCTGGCGGTGAAGACGCGCCTGGCGCAGATCATGGGCCGCTATGCGATCGGCGACCTGTCGCAGGACATGGACCGCCTGCCCGGCGAGGAAGCCGTGCTGAGCCAGACCATGGACGAGGTCAAGGCCAACCTGTCGGCGATGAACGGGCAGATCAAGCAACTGGCGACCTGCGCTGCCGACGGCGACTTCAGCGCACGCGGCGATGCCGAGCGTTTCCAGTACGACTTCCGGGTGATGGTGGACAGCCTGAACCAGCTGATGGCCACTGCCGACGGCAACCTGCAGGCGCTGTCGACGCTGCTGCAGTCGATCGCCGCGGGCGACCTGACCGCGCGCATGCACGGCGATTTCCGCGGCGTGTTCGCGCAGATGCGCGACGACGCCAACGCCACCGCCGAACAACTGGCCGGCATCGTCGGCCGCATCAAGCATTCGGCGGTGTCGATCAACGCCGCGGCCACCGAGATCGCCGCCGGCAACGACGACCTGTCGCGGCGCACCGAGCAGCAGGCGGCCAGCCTGGAAGAAACCGCCGCCTCGATGGAGGAGTTGACCTCCACCGTCCGCCAGAACGCCGAGCATGCGCGCCAGGCCAACCAGCTCGCCGCCGGCGCCGCCGCTGTGGCCTCGCAGGGCGGCACGGTGGTCGGCCAGGTGGTGAGCACCATGGATGGCATCGAGGCGGCCTCCAAGAAGATCGCCGACATCATCGGCGTCATCGACGGCATCGCCTTCCAGACCAACATCCTCGCGCTCAACGCCGCGGTGGAGGCCGCGCGTGCCGGCGACCAGGGCCGTGGTTTCGCGGTGGTCGCCAGCGAGGTGCGTACGCTGGCGCAGCGCTCGGCCAGCGCCGCCAAGGAGATCAAGAGCCTGATCGACGACTCGGTCAGTCGCGTCGCCGAAGGCTCGGCCCTGGTCGACCAGGCCGGCAAGACCATGGACGAGATCGTGAGCTCGGTGCAGCGCGTCACCGACATCATGGGCGAGATCTCCGCGGCCTCGCAGGAACAGTCGGCCGGCATCGAGCAGGTCAACCAGACCGTGACGCAGATGGACGAGAGCACGCAGCAGAACGCGGCGTTGGTGGAAGAGGCCAGTGCGGCGGCGCGCTCGATGGAGCAGCAGGCGGTGGAACTGAGCCAGGCGGTGGCGCTGTTCAAGCTGGACACCTCGACGGCCACGCCGGTGGCGCAGGCGCCGCGGCACCTCGCCACCGCGCCGGCTGCCGGCAAGCCCAGCGCTCGCCCGGTGGCGGCCACGCCCGCGCCGGTGCGGCGCGCGGCGCAGCCGGCTGCGGCGGTGGCGCTGGACACGGATTGGCAGGAGTTCTGAGCACAGGGGCGTGCGGCGGGCGGGGCGCGCAACGCGCGCCGCCCGCGCTGTCGAAGGCCGGCACGGCAGCCTGCTGCTGCCGGTGATGCATCCAGTCGCTCCGGACGCCTGCTGCTGCGTTCACGAAGTCGTGCCTGTCAGCGTCGTGGCCCGATCCAGGCGTAGCCCATGCCGCCGAGCGTGCGCAATGCGCCGCTCTTGGCGCTGCTTCGTCTCGCGCGCGCGTCCCAATGTGGACGCGCCGTCATGCTGCTTCACGTCCACGATCGCCGCTGTGTGGCCAGCGCGTCGCGTTGAGGGTGACGCCCCCATTGAAATGCCTCGAGGCGGCTGCCGCTCCGCCTCGACGATTGCGCTGACACCACCATGTGACTGCGATCGCATTCGTCGCCCGGCGCAACGCGCTGCGAGATCCCTGTGCAGCGGAGTAATCGGAGAATTTTTCCTCGTGGTCGATTGCGCCGTAAGCAAGCCCCATGCCGGCGATTGCAACACAACGTGCACGCGTTCTTCACGCAAAAACGCCGATTCGGGCGAGGCGTCAATGGGCTTTCCACACCCTTGTGATGTGCCTGAGGGCGTTCAATAAATTGTCCGCAATCGCCCCTCAAGTCCCTTCGCCGGGAGCCGTTACTTCGCCCGCACATTGAGCGGGATGCGGCATCAAGCGTCTGATTCAAAACGCTTTTTCACGATTTGTTCATCCTGTTTCGATGCCGGCGCGCGCAACGGCCATTGGCCGGCGTGCGTGGTCCGGGGCGCCCACTGCCCCTCATTCCCCCAAACAGGTCATTTCATGATTGCATTCCTTCAGCGCTACAACGTCGGCGCCCGGCTCGCCACCGCGTTCGGCCTCCTCATCCTGCTGTCCTCGGCGCTGGTCGTCGCCGGGCTGTTCACCCTGTTCCAGGCGCGCGAGCGGCTGGATGGCATCGTCAACCGCAACATCGCCGCGATCCGCGCCTCCAACGAGATGCTCAACGCCAGTTCGGCCGTGGCCATCAATGTCCGCAACATCGTGCTGCCGACCTCTCAGGAGGACAACATCCGCTTCGCCAAGGTCGTCACCGAGCAGCGCGCGCGCTATCAGGAAGCGCGCAAGCGGGCGGGTGCCATTCCCAGCGGTGCGCAGAGCCAGGCCGTGCTGGCGGAGGTCGATCGCGCCCGCGCGCAGACCGTGGACGTCAACAACCGCGTCATCGATCTGGGCATGCATTACAAGCCGGATGAGGCACTGGCCCTGCTGATGGGCGAGTCCGCGCCGCTGACGCAGAAGTGGCAGGACGCCATCGCCCGCTATGCCGATCTGCAGGCTGCCCGCAGCAACGAGGCCTATGCGGCCGCGACGGCGGCGATGGCGCGTGGGCGCGCCATGCTCATCGCCGGCGGCCTGGCGGTGGTGCTGGTCAGCAGCGTGCTGGCCTGGCTGATTACCCGCAGCCTGACCGTGCCGCTCAACCGCGCCACCCGTGCCGCCGAGGCCATCGCCGACGGCCGGCTGGACAACGACGTGGCCACCGAGGCGCGCGACGAACCCGGTCGCCTGTTGCAGGCGATGGGCGGCATGCAGACCCAGTTGCAGCGTTTCTCCAGCGAAACCGCCTTGATGATCGAACTGCATGCCGACAAGGACATCAGTCACCGCATGCCGCAGGATTTCCCGGGCGTGTACGGCGAGCTGAGCAAGGGCATCAACACCATGATGTTCGAGCACCTGGACGCCATCGTCGATGCCATCGGCGTGCTCAACGAATACGCCAACGGCGACCTGCGCCGCGATGCGCGCCGCCTGCCGGGCAGTCGTGCGGTGTTGCACGAATCGATGGACGCGGCCAAGGCCAGCCTGCTGGCGATCAACACCGAGATCAAGCGCCTGGCCGCGGCGGCCGCGGCCGGCGACTTCAGCGCCCGCGGCGATGCGGTGCACTTCCAGCACGACTTCCGGCTGATGGTGCAGGACCTCAATGCGATGATGGAGGTGAGCGACCGCAACCTGGGCAAGCTCTCGGCGTTGCTGCAGGCCATCGCCGCCGGCGACCTGACTGCGCGCATGCACGGCGAGTTCCACGGCGTGTTCGCGCGGATGCGCGACGACGCCAATGCCACCGCCGACCAGTTGACCGGCATCGTCGGCCGCATCCAGACCGCCGCGGTCAGCATCAATGCCGCGGCCAGCGAGATCGCCACCGGCAACGACGACCTGTCGCGTCGCACCGAGCAGCAGGCCGCCAGCCTGGAAGAAACCGCCGCGTCGATGGAAGAACTGACCTCCACCGTGAAGCAGAACGCCGAACACGCGCGCCAGGCCAACCAACTCGCCAGTGGCGCGGCATCGGTCGCTTCGCAGGGCGGCGCGGTGGTCGGTCAGGTGGTCGAGACCATGAGCGGCATCGAAGCCTCCTCCAAGAAGATCGCCGACATCATCGGCGTGATCGACGGCATCGCGTTCCAGACCAATATCCTGGCGCTCAACGCGGCTGTCGAAGCGGCGCGTGCCGGCGAGCAGGGTCGCGGCTTCGCGGTGGTCGCCAGCGAAGTGCGCACGCTGGCGCAGCGTTCGGCCAACGCCGCCAAGGAGATCAAGACGCTGATCGACGATTCGGTGACCCGCGTCGCCGAAGGCTCGGCGCTGGTCGACAAGGCCGGCAGCACCATGCAGGAGATCGTGGCCTCGGTGCAGCGCGTCACCGACATCATGGGCGAGATTTCCGCCGCCTCGCAGGAGCAGTCGGCCGGCATCGAGCAGGTCAACCAGACCGTCACGCAGATGGACGAAAGCACCCAGCAGAATGCGGCGCTGGTGGAAGAAGCCACGGCGGCAGCGCGCTCGATGGAGCAGCAATCGGTGGAGCTGACCCAGGCGGTGGCGTTGTTCAAGCTGGAGGGCGCGCATGCCGCAACGCCGTCGCCAGCACCGTCGCCGTCGCGCGCCAGGCATGTTGCGCCGACCGCCACGCGCAGCCCGCGCCCGCTGGCTGCGGCCGCGCCGGCGCGGCGCGCGCCGGCGTTCGCGGCGGCGGTGGCGCTGGACCAGGATTGGCAGGAGTTCTGAGCCAGCGCGGTCCGTGCGCCGGACGGCTCGCGTGCGGCCGCCTTTCTCGGAAGGCGGCCGCTTGCGTTTGCCAGGCGCCTCCTAGCGTGCGCGATGGAGCGCCGGATGCGAGGCAGGCAGGCGGCGGAGCGGTGGGCCGGGTGCGGAGACGTGCGGTGCGAAGCACCACATTGCCCCAGGGATTCTTCCTTGGGCAGGGCAGGCGGGACGATGCAACCTGCGAAGGCCATGCACTCACCGAGGCGCGGTGGCGACCGCTCCTCATCGAGCGACCGGAACCATCAGCGCCAGCCGCCAATCGTGCCGCGGCCGCAGGGTGCGGCCGCGGCACGCGCTCGGCGCTTACTGCGGCGGCTTGGTCTGCGGCGTCTTGATGACGTACGAAGTGATGTACTCGCCGTTGGAGCCGTAGACCACCACGATGGTGGTGGTGGCGTCGCGGTAGACCACGGTGGCGTTGCACGGGCAGCTCGCCGCGGCGGTGACCATGCCCAGCGGCTGGTTCTTCGCGTCGTTGACCGCGATCATCTGCTCCTCGGCGGCGCTGCCGATCGGCAGCCGTGCCTCGGTGCCCGGGGTGGCGCTGAGCACGGTGATGACCTCGTCCTGCAACGAGTTGATCTGCACGAAGCGCAGGCCGGCCTTCTCGAACGTGTAGACCTTGAACAACGGCGACAGGCTGACGTTCTTCTTGCCGATGGGCAGGCGTTCGCCCATGCCCTGGATGGCATCGGCGGCGTTGAGCGGCGCCCGCTCGGCGGCCCTCAGGCCTGGAACGGCCAGCGTGGCCGCCAGCATCGTCAGGGTGAGCAGCGGTTTGATCATGGTGTCTCTCCTTGTCTGGATGTACGGACCTGTACGCCATGGGACGAGCGGCAGCCGTGGTCCTTGCCGGCCGGAGCGCCCGCAACGGGCCGTCTCCCGGTCCGTCGTCGCCTGCCGTCCCTTCGCTCCGTGTTCGCGCGCTCATCGGCAGGTACGGAGAAAGGAGATCTGGCTGGCGTCGAGTTCAGTATTTCTGACGTTAGTATCGCTGTCAACACGCAAAATCAACGAGATGCGGGAAATCCACGGTGGGAGTGGTTGTTTGGTATTTCCGCACTTCGTGCGGTCGCGGCGGTGGCGCTGCGTGGTCGGGGCAGGCAGCAAGCCAGGGCGGTCATCGCCGGCGCCCGGCGGGTGGTGTCCAGCGGCGGCCGCGTGCGCGGATCCGCGCTGCGTTGCAGCAGCCATCCCGCTGCTGCGGGCCGATCCGCGGCCGCAAGCGGCCAAACGCGTGCGCAGCCGCACGTCGTCGCCCTCAGCCTGTATCGTGTCGCGTTTTCCGCACCCGACCGAGCCGATGCCGCATTCGTCCGCGCCTGTCCCGCCCGCCGCCGCACCCGCCTTGCGCCACGCGCTGAAACCGCGGCAACTGATCATGATGGGATTGGGCAGCGCGATCGGCGCCGGCCTGTTCCTGGGCTCCGGCGTCGGCGTGCGCGCGGCGGGGCCGGCGGTGCTGATTTCCTACCTGGTCGCCGGCGCGCTGGTGATCATCGTGATGAACGCGCTGGGCGAGATGGCCGCGGCCAAGCCGGCCAGCGGCGCGTTCTCGGTGTACGCCGCCGACGCGATGGGGCCGACCGCCGGCGCCACGGTGGGCTGGCTGTGGTGGCTGCAATTGGTGATCGTGATCGCCGCCGAGGCGGTGGGCGCGGCCGGCCTGCTGGCCACGGTGTGGCCGGGCTTGCCGGTGCCGCTGGCCGCGATCGCGTTCATGGCCGCGTTCACCGCGATCAACCTGCTGGGCGTGCGCAACTTCGGCGAGTTCGAATTCTGGTTCGCCATCCTCAAGGTGGCGGCGATCGTCGGCTTCATCCTGGTCGGCATCGCCTTGCTGGCCGGCTGGCTGCCAGGCGTGGCCTCGCCGGGCCTGTCCAACGTCACCGGCAACGGCGGCTTCGCGCCGAAGGGGCTGGCCGGCATCGGTGCCGCGCTGCTGGTGGTGGTGTTCGCCTTCGGCGGCACCGAGATCGTGGCGGTGGCCGCGGCCGAGACCGCCGACCCGGAGCGCAGCATCGCCCGCGCCATCCGCACGGTCGCCTGGCGCATCCTGGTGTTCTACATCGGCTCGCTGAGCGTGATCATCGCGGTGGTGCCGTGGCAGAGCCAGGCGCTGAGCTCGCCGTTCGCTGCGGTGCTGCAGGTGGCCAGGATCCCCGGCGCCGCCACCGCCATCACCCTGATCGCGGTGATCGCGTTGCTGTCGGCGCTCAACGCCAATCTGTACGGCGCCTCGCGGATGATCTTCTCGCTGGCCCAGCGCGGCGAAGCGCCGCGCGCGCTGGCCGCGTCCAGCCGGCAGCAGGTGCCGTGGCTGGCGGTGCTGGCCAGCGTGTTGTTCGGTTTCGTCGCCGCGGTGCTGGAGTTGCTGTATCCCAACCGGGTGTTGCCGGTGCTGCTGAACATCGTCGGCGCCACCTGCCTGCTGGTGTGGACGATCTCGCTGCTGTCGCAGCTGATCCTGCGCGCGCGCGCCGACCGCGCCGGCACCCGCCTGCCGTTCCGCATGCGCGGCTATCCGGTGCTCACCGTGCTGGCGCTGGCGATCCTGGCGCTGATCTTCGGCCTGCTGGTGGCCTCGCCGGACACCCGCACGCAGTTCCTGTCGATGGCGGCGCTGACCGCGGTCATCGCCCTGGTCAGCGGCGTGGCGCGGCGGTTGCGCGCGGGGTAGGGCGGCGCGTTGCATCGGTGTGTCGCACCGTTGTGGGAGGGACTTCAGTCCCGACGGGGGCGATGGCCGATGGCGTCGCGCGCGTCGCGACTGACGTCGTTTCCACAGGGGGCTTCGCCCGCGTCATGTGTGCTGCCGTAGCAGCGGCGCCTGTTGCCTTTCATGGAGCAACCGCAGCAGGTGTCCGCGGTAAGGCCTGTCGCGGCTGAAGCCGCTCCTACAGTGGAATTCTGCGCGCTGTCGCTGCCGTCGTAGGAGCGGCTTCAGCCGCGACGCGTTGCGATGGACGGTCGCTGCACGCCAGGCCTTGGCGCCCGTCCCGGGCGCCTGGCCATGGGCAATTCACCAAGTGCACGCGCGCCGCTCAGCCCAGCAGCAGGCGCGCGCCCAACGCACACAGCAGCGCCGGCGGCATCACCAGCGCGCCGACCTTGAGGAAGCGCCAGAAGCCCACGTCCTCGCCTTCGCGGCGGATCGCGGTCAGCCACAGGATGGTCGCCAGCGAGCCGGTGATCGACAGGTTCGGGCCCAAGTCCACGCCGATCAGCAGCGCGTCCACCACCAATTGCGGCGGCTGCGCCTGGGCGACGGTGGTGCTGGCGATCAGGCCGGCCGGTAGGTTGTTCATCAGGTTCGAGCCGAACGCCAGCAGGGTGCCGGCGACGCCGGCGGTGGCCTGCGGCGAGTGCGCGGCGGCGTCGGCCAGGGTGCGTGCGAGCAGGCCGATCACGCCGGTACGCGACAGCGCCTCCACCAGTACGAACAGGCCAGCCACCAGCGGCAGCACCGCCCACGACACCGCCTTGGCCATCGGCAGCGGCGACTGCCGGCCGCCCAGGCAGACCGCGCCGAGGGTGGCCAGGCCGGCCAGGCAGGTCGGCAGGCCCAGGTCCAGACCCAGCGCGGAGACGCCGACCAGCAGCACTGCGGTGGCGAGGATGCCGACCAGGGCGAAGGTGCCGCCGCGGGTCAACGGCACCGTGTCCACGCGCGCGGCGCAGCGGCCGGTCAGGTCCTTGCGCTCGGCCCAGCGCAGCATCACGAAGGTCACCGCGATCGCCAGCAGCGACGGCAGGGCGAACGCGGCCATCCACGCGCCCAGGGTCGGCATCTTGCCGCCGTACAGCACCAGGTTGGCGGGGTTGGAGATCGGCAGCACGAAGCTGGCGGCGTTGGCGATCAGCGCACAGGCGAACAGCAGCGGCAGCGGCTTGGCCCCGGCCTTGCGCGCGGCCGCGTACACCGCCGGGGTGAGCACCACCGCGGTGGCGTCATTGGACAGGAACGCGGTGACCACGATGCCGACGCCGAACACCAGCGCGAACAGGCGCTGGGGCGAGCCCTTGGCCAGATTCACCGCATGCATCGCCACCCAGTCGAACAGGCCTTCGGCACGTGCGGTTTCCGACAACAGCATCATGCCGATCAGGAACAGGTAGACGTCCAGGCCCTTGAGCACCGCCTGCCAGGCCTCGCCGCCAGGCATCAGTCCCAACGCCATCAGCAGCAGCGCGCCACCCACCGCCCAGCACGCCTCGGGCAGCTTGAACGGCCGCGTGATCACCCCGGCGGTGGCCAGCGCGCAGATGCTCCAGGTGGCGAGATTGGCCGTGTGCGCGCCGGGCATGCTCATGCCGCCGCTGCCGTGGCGCGTGCGGGCAGACGCACGCGCGAAGAGGCCGCAGGGGCAGGGCAGGGGCGGGCAGCGGGGGAGGGCACGGGCATGGGGCGTCGGGCAGCGGAGTCCGAGGGGCGTGCAGGATAGCAGCGGGACAGGCCCAACCCAGGCCGGCGCGAACGGCCTGGCGCTTGCGGTTTAGCTTGCGTAGACGCGCCTTGCGTGGCGCATTCGGCACATCCGCCGCACGACGCGATGCAATGCGGTCGCGGTGCCGTGTGTAACGTCGTAGTTGCCGGCGCTTCTGGCTCGCACGCGGCGCATGCCATGGGCAGTGGCGTCGTCTTTCGTCAGCCGCGATCGCGGCGGATCCCGGGAGGGCGCGCGAGCGCCGTTCCTGCAGAACCGCACCGACCTTCGCCCGCTTCACCCATGGCGCGCCGCCATGGACGCCAGCCATGCGCCCCACGCCGCGTGGCGGCCTTACCCCAGATGACGCGCGATCCATCCTTGCACGAACGCCACCGGCCCGGTCCGTGGCGGTGGCGTCAGCCCGGCGCCGCGCACGAAGCCGGCCGCAGCCTGGGCCAGCGCCTGGTTGGCACGGCGCAGCGCCTGCTGCGCGGCCGCCTGCTGCTGGCGCAACTGCACCAGGTGCAGCGAGGGGCGCCCAGGTGGCGCGAACTTCTGGTCGCGGCGCAGCGCATCGGCAGACAGGCGGGTGACTTGCGTGGCCTGGTGCAAGGCGTCCAGCGCGTCCAGCACCTGCAACAGCCAGCGCCCGCTGTCGCTGAGCTGCAAGGTCGCGGCGTCGTCATGTGCCGGCACCAGCAACGGCGGAATGCCCGCGCCGGCGATCGTCGCGGCGCTCGGATCCAGGGCGCGCAGGCGGGCGCGGAAGGCGGTTTGCGATGCGGAAGGGGTGGTCGCCATGCTTGGCCTGTACGCGAAAGCGCGGACTGTACGCGGTTTGGTGGGCTCGCTGCACAGGCCGCGACGACGCGGCGGCAGATCGTATGGACGCCCTTGGATGAACGCTGAGCGTTGCGTCGATGCGGGCCCTGGTTGCGCGGACTGTCGTGGGCACCACCTGGCACGCGCGCCGATGGTGGAAGCTGCTTACTTGTCGGCGGTGGTCTCGTTGCCGGCGTCGCTGCGCTTCTGCGCGAACAGCCACTGCCACATCTTCGGATCGCGGTAGGTGGCATCCCAGGCATTGTGGTTGCCCTGCGGGTATTCGGTGTAGCGCACGTCGGCGTCGACGTTCTTGAGCGCACGCACGATCTTGCGATCGTCGTGCGGCAGCACCACGTCGTCCTGGGCGCCGTGGAAGATCCACACCGGCACGTGCCGCAGGCGCTGCGCCAGCGCCGTATACGGATCGGCCAGATAGGCCACCGGCGTGACCACCAGATACTCGCGGTCCTCGTGCGGGGACAGGATCGCGCCGCAGATCGGCACCAGCGCGGCGAAGCGCTGCGGTTGCTTCAGGGCGATCTCCCAGGTGCCGTAGCCGCCCATCGACATGCCGGTCAGGTAGGTGCGCTGCGGGTCGCCGTTGAACTCGGCGCTGCTGTCGTCCAGCGCCTGCAGCGCCATGGTCGCGTTGACGCCATTCCACTCCTCGCCATCGGGCGCTTGCGGCATCACCACCAGCGCCGGGAAATCGGCCAGGTGGCGGCGCAGGTACGGGCCCAGCCCGGCGGTGGTCTGGTCGCGGCCGTCGTCGCCGCGCTCGCCGGAGCCGTGCAGGAACAGCACCACCGGCACCGGGCCCTGGCGATGCGCTGGCGCCGGCACGAATACCTGGTAGCGGTAGACGCGTCCGTCGAGGGTGAGCTGGCGGCCGACGAAGTGGCCGGTCGCCGGGTCGCTGGGCAAGCTGCTGCATCCGACCATCGACAGGCACAGCAGAAGCAGCAACGAACGCATCGACATGGCCGGCCCTCGGGTGGGAAGGCCGCAGTATCGTGGCCTGGGCGTCTCCACGACAACCCGGGTAAGGGCGGCGGACATGCGGCAGTCAGCCGACGGGCGGCGCAGCGTGCTCGCGCCATGCAGGGGCGGATGGCGGCAGCGGGCGGTGGATGCGCCCGATCCGCCGCGCGGCGATCGCGGCCGGCAGGCGCGCCCGCCGATCACGGCTGCGCGACGAACGCAGCGGCCGCTTCGAGCCGCGCCCGTCGCTCGGACACGCGCTACAGCAGGACCAGGGTGGCCAGGCCGAGGAAGCTGAGGAAGCCCATCACGTCGGTCAGCGTGGTCAGGATCACCCCGCCGGCCAGCGCCGGGTCGAAGCCCAGGCGCTTGAGCGTCAACGGCACCAGCACGCCGCCCAGGGCGGCGGTGAGCAGGTTGATGGTCAGCGCCGAGCCGATCACCAGCGACAGCAGCGGCTGCTTGAACCACAGCAGCACGATCAGGCCCAGGCCGATGCCCAGCGACAGGCCGTTGATCAGGGCCACCGCCAGCTCCTTGCGCAGCAGCACGATCACGTTGGACGCGCCGATCTGGCCCAGCGCCAGGCCGCGCACCATCAGTGCCAGGACCTGGGTGCCGGCGTTGCCGCCCATGCCGGCCACGATCGGCATCAGCGCGGCCAGCGCCACCAGCTTGGCGATGGTGCCCTCGAACTGGCCGACCACGCTGGAGGCGATGAAGGCGGTGCCGAGGTTGATCGTCAGCCACAGCAGGCGGCGGCGGAACGCGCGCCGCACCGGGCTGAACAGGTCCTCGTCCTCGTCCAGGCCGGCGGCGCTCATCGCCTGGTGCTCGGCCTGGTCGCGGATGATGTCGACCACGTCGTCGATGGTGATGCGGCCGAGCAGGATGTTGTTGTCGTCCACCACCGGCGCGGAGATCCAGTCGTGGTCGGAGAACTGCCGCGCGACCTCGTCGGCGCCTTCGCCGACGTCGATGGCCGGCTGCTCGTCGTCGATCAGCCGGTTGATCGGGGTGGAGTCCTCGTGGGTGACCAGCGCCGCCAGCGACACCCGCCCCAGGTACTGGTGGCGGCGGCTGACCACGAACAGGTGGTCGGTGTGGTCCGGCAGTTCGCCGCGCAGGCGCAGGTAGCGCAGCACCACGTCGACGTTGACGTCGGCGCGCACGGTGACCACGTCCGGGTTCATCAGGCGGCCGGCGCTGTCCTCGGGATACGACAGCACCTGCTCGAGCCGCTCGCGGTTCTCGCGGTCCATCGACTTGAGCACCTCGTCGATGACCGTGTCGGGCAGGTCCTCAACCAAGTTGGCGAGGTCGTCGATGTCCAGGTCTTCGACCGCGGCGACGATTTCGTCCGGGTCCATGTCCGCGAGCAGGCTCTCGCGCACTTCTTCGCCGACATGGACCAGCACCTCGCCGTCGTCCTCCGGATCGACCAGCCCCCACACCACTTCGCGCTTGCCGGGCGGCAACGACTCCAGCAGGTTGCCGATCTCGGCCGGCGCCAGCGTATTGACCAGTCGCCGCACCGGGCCCAGGCGCCCGCTGTCCAGCGCATCGGACAGCATGCGCAGCTGCCGCGCGGTCTTGTCGTGGCGGACGGCGTCGGCCATGCGCTGCTCCCTTGGGGTGAGGCCGCGCTCCGGAGAAACGCGGTCGGTCAGATGTTCATCCCAACATTATCGCCTGCATGTTGCGGGAAGCACAGTGGACGGCCGGGATTGGGGAGTCGGGATTGGGGATTTGCGGGTTTCCGCATGCGGACGTCTGCGCATGTAGGAGCGGCTTCAGCCGCGACGGCATTCCCGGGAACGCCCGTCGCGGCTGAAGCCGCTCCTACAGAAGATCGATGGGTTTCTTGACGAGAAAGAGCGCTGTGCACGCAGAGACCAAGCGGCGCGCCTTTCAGAAAATCGCTTGCCTGCGATCAGAGGAAGGACATCCTGCCCAATCCCCAATCCCCAATCCCCAATCCCGGCTCTCAAGCCAGCCAGCGCTCGATGCCCTTGCGGTCGCGGGCCTGCAGCAGTTTGGCGCCGCGCTGGCGCAGGGCCTGCAGGTCGGTGTCGCGGATCACCTGGCGCACTTCCAGCATCGTCGCCGGGTGCAGGCTGAACTCGCGCAGCCCCAGCGCCAGCAGCATCGGCGTCAGGGCCGGGTCGCCGGCGATTTCGCCGCACACCGGCACCGGTTTGCCGTGGGCCTGGCCGGTGGCGATCACCTGCGCGATCAGCCGCAGCACCGCCGGATGCAGCGGCGAATACAGCTCGGCCACCGCCTCGTTGTTGCGGTCGGCGGCGAGCAGGTACTGCACCAGGTCGTTGGTGCCGATCGACAGGAAGTCGATGGTGTCGATGAAGGTGTCCAGGGCCAGCGCCGCCGCCGGTACCTCGATCATCGCGCCGAGTTGCACCTGCTCGGCGATGGCATGGCCATCGCGGCGCAGCTGCGCGGCGATGCGCTTGAGGTGGCGGCGCATCGCCAACAGTTCCTCGCGCGCGCTGACCATCGGTACCAGCACCCGCACGGGGCCGTAGGCGGAGGCGCGCAGCAGCGCACGCAACTGGGTGTCGGAGACCTTGGGCCGGGCCAGCGACAGGCGCACGCCGCGCAGCCCCAGCGCCGGGTTTTCTTCGTTGCTCATGGTCAGGCCGGTGCGATCGGCCTTGTCCGCGCCCAGGTCCAGGGTGCGGATGGTCACCGGCCGACCGCTCATGCCCAGCACGGCGTCGCGGTAGGTGCGGAACTGTTCTTCCTCGTCGGGCAGCGCGTCGCGCTGCAGGAACAGGAATTCGGTGCGGTACAGGCCCAGGCCGTCGGCGCCGAGCGCGTGCGCGCGGGTGACGTCGTCGCGCGACTCGGCGTTGGCCAGCAGGGTGATGTCCACGCCGTCGCGGGTCCGGCTGGGCTTGGAGCGCAGCTTGCCCAGGCTGCGCTGCAGCTTGGCCTGCTCGCGCACGCGGCTGCGGTAGTCGCGCAGGTCGTCCGGGGTCGGGTCGACCAGCACCGCGCCCTGGGTGCCGTCGATGATCAGCACGTCGCCGTCGTTGATCTTCTGCAGCGCGTCGGCGACGCCGACCACCAGCGGCAGGTGGAGGCTGCGCGCCAGGATCGCGCTGTGCGACAGGGTGCTGCCGGCGCTGGTGACGATGCCGACCACGCCCTGCGCCTGCAGTTGCGCCAGTTCCGACGGCGCCACGTTCTCGCATACCAGGATCTCGCCGGCCAGGCCTTCGCTGTCCGGCTGGCGCTTCTGCAGGAACGCATGGATCCGCCCGATCACATGGTCCAGATCGTCCATGCGGCTCTTGAGGTAGGCGTCCTCCATGTCGTCGAACACGGTCGCCAGGCGGTCGCGCTGCAGGCGCAGCGCGTAGTCGGCGCTGTAGCGGCCGGTGCGGATCAGTTCGTCCAGGCCGTGCAGCAGCTCCGGGTCGTCGAGCAGCAGCGCGTGCAGGTCGAGGAATTCCCCGACCTCCTTGGCCAGGGCGCCGTGCAGGCGCTGGCGCAGGCCGTGCATCTCCTCGCGCGCGGCGTCCACCGCGCGGTGCAGGCGATCGAGTTCCTCGGGGATCTGCGCGGCGCCGATGCGTTGCTCGGCCACCTCCAGCGCATGCGGCAGGCGCACCCGCGCCCGGCCCAGGGCATTGCCGCGCGAAGCGCCATGGCCGGCGATGCGCACGCTCACCGCGCGTGCCCCGTGCGGCGGCACCGCGTCCCTGCCTGCGGCCGCCGGCGGCGCATGCTCAGCTGTCCTCGTCGAAGCGCCGCTCGAACAGGTCGACCACGGCCTTGAGCGCCTCGGCTTCGTCGGCGCCGTCCACCCGCACCGTCACCGGCGTGCCTTGCGCAGCGGCCAGCAGCATCACGCCCATGATGCTCTTGGCGTTGACCTCGCGGCCCTTGGCCGCCAGCGTGGCATTGCAGCGGAACGAGGACAGCGTCTGCACCAGCTTGGCGGTGGCGCGGGCGTGCAGGCCGAGGCGGTTGGAGACCAGCAGTTCGCGTTCAAGCATCGTCGATCACCACGCCGTTGCGCGAGCCGGCGGCGGCGGTCGCGGGCAACTGCTCCAGTCCTTGTTCGGGGTAGTTCATGATCCGCAGCAGCATCGGCAGGCTCAACGCCGAGACGCGCCGCACCGGCGTGCCCAGGCGCGCCAGCCGCGCGGCGAGATTGCTCGGGCTGGCGCCATACAGATCCGTCACCACCAGCACGCCATCGCCGTCGTCCACCCGCCGCAATGCCGCCGACGCCTGCGGCAGCAGCGCATCCAGGTCGGCATCGAACGGCACGTCGAACGCTTCGGTCTTCAGCGGCAACTGCCGCAACAGTCCGGTCGCCACGCGCAACAGCGCCGTGCCGATCCCGGGATGAGTGATGAGGAGAATGCCGCAAGCCATGGGAGAACGTTAACAGGTCAGGCAAGGCACAGGGAATGGCTGGGGGGGGGGGCGGGATTGGGAATTCGGGATTGGGGATCCGCAAGAGCCAGCGCAATGCCGCTTTTGCCAATCCCGAATCCCCATCCCGAATCCCGGCTTTTCGATCAATCCTGCTCGCGATGGAAGGTCGCCACTTCCGGCCAGCCCTGTTCGCGGGCATGGCGGGCCAGGCGTTCGGCCAGATACACCGAGCGGTGCTTGCCGCCGGTGCAGCCGAAGGCGATGGTCACGTAGCTGCGGGTGTCGTTGCGCAGCCGCGGCAGCCAGGTGTCGAGGAAGTCGATCAGCTGCGCGGTGTAGCGCTGCACGTCCGGTTGCGCGTCCAGGTATTCGCGCACGCCGCTGTCGCGGCCGGTCATCGGGCGCAGTTCCGGGTCCCAGTGCGGATTGGGCAGCACCCGCGCGTCGAACACGAAATCCGCCTCGGCCGGTACGCCACGCCGGTAGGCGAAGGACTCGAACAGCAGCGACAGGGTGTTCTCGGCGGACAGCGCGAACTCGGTGGTGACCCGCCGGCGCAGCTGGTGCACGTTGAGCGTGCTGGTGTCGATCACCGCGTCGGCCGCCTCGCGCAGCGGCTCGGTCAGGGCGCGCTCGCGCTCGATCGCCTCCGGCAGCGACAGGCCCTGGTGCGACAGCGGATGGCGCCGGCGGGTGTCGGCGTAGCGCTTGATCAGCGCCTCGTCGTTGGCGTCGAAGAACAGCAGGCGGGCGTCCAGGCCGAACTGCGCCACTGCCTCGCGCCAGCGCGACAACTGAGTCAGGTCGCTGTGGCGGCTGCGCACGTCGATGCCCACCGCCAGCTTGCTGGGGCCGGCGTCCTCGCGCACCAGGCTCTTGACGAAGGCCGGCAGCAGTTCCACCGGCAGGTTGTCGACGCAGTAGTAGTCCAGGTCCTCGAAGGTCTTCAGCGCCACCGACTTGCCGGAGCCGGACAGGCCGCTGACGATGACCAGGGTGGAGGTGTTGGCGCCTGCGGTCATGGATTGCGCCGCTCCAGCAGGTTGCTGTGGCGGGCGATGAACATCGCCGCCGGGTCGATGCCCTTGGTGCGCAGGATGTGCAGGCGCGTGGCGGCCTCGGTCAGCACCGCCAGGTTGCGGCCGGGCATCACCGGCAGGGTGATCAGCGGTACGTCCAGGTCCAGCACGTGGCGGGTACCGGAATCGCCGGTGAGGCGCTCGTAGCCGTGGGGCGTGGGCTCGGTCATGGGCCGGGTCAGATGCACGATGAGCCGAAGGTACTTGTTCTTCTTTACAGCCGTGTCGCCGAACATCTCGCGCACGTTGAGCACGCCCAGCCCACGCACTTCCAGCAGGTCCTGCAGCAGTTCCGGGCAGGTGCCGTCGAGCACGTCGGGGGCGATCTGGGTGAATTCCGGGGCGTCGTCGGCGACAAGGCGGTGGCCGCGGCTGAGCAGTTCCAGTGCCAGTTCGCTCTTGCCCGAACCCGCCTCGCCGGTGATCAGCACGCCGATCGAGTAGATCTCCATGAACACGCCATGCAGGATCACCCGCGGCGCCAGCGTGCGGGCCAGGTGGTAGGAGAGGTGATTGAGCAGTTCGTGGCCGCGCTTGGGCGAGACCCACAGCGGCGTATCGGATTCGTCGGCGGCCGCGCGCAGGTCTTCCGGGCACGACTGGTTCTTGGTGACCACCAGCGCCAGCGGCCGCACCTGCACGATCTTCTCGATGGTCTCCCAGCGCTGGCGCGCGTCCAGCGAGTCCAGCCAGGCCAGTTCCTCGGTGCCGAGGATCTGCACCTTGTTGGGGTAGATGGTGTTGAGATAGCCGGCCAGCGACGGACGCCGCGAGACCGCATTGCCGGCCTCCAGCACCCGGTGTTCGCCCTTATGCCCGGCAATCCAGCGCAGGCCCAGGCGGTCGCGCTGCTGGTCGAACAGTTCGCGTGCGTCGATGCTGGTGTTCATGCGGCCGCCCGTGGCGCGCCGCCGAGCAGCGCATACAGTGCGGCGGCATCCGGCGCGTTGCGCAGGGCGTCGCGGAACTCTTCGATGGAGAACTGTTCGGCCAGTTCGGACAGCAGCATCAGGTGTTGGTGGGTGTAGTGCGCGGGCACGGCCATGGCGAAGATCAGGTCGACCAGGGTGCCCTGGCCATCGAAATCGATCGGCTGCAGCAAACGCAGCAGCGCGCCGCGTGGGGCATCCAGGTCCGGCGCGCGGCCGTGCGGGATGGCGATCCCATGGCCGATGGCGGTGCTGCCGAGCTGTTCGCGCTCGCGCAGGCTGGCGAAGAGTTCATCGGCGCCGGCCTGCTGGCAGGCCAGCAGACCGGCGGCGGTGTGCAGCAGGGTGTCGCGATCGGCGGCCGGAAGCACCTGGGTGCTGACGGCCGCCATCAGATCGGTCAAGGGCATGGCGGCGCAACGTGGGGAGGATCACGCGAGATTGTCGCGCACCTCGGCCGCATGGTGGTCGTGCTTCTTTTCCTTGTGCTTGATGATCAGCCGGTCCAGCTTGTCGGCGAGCAGGTCGATCGCCGCGTACATGGTCTGTGCGCTGGCGTCGGCGTGCAGGGTGCGGCCGGGGACGTTGACAGTGGCCTCGACGTGATGGTCGGGCTTGCGCAGCGCCAGTTGGGCGCGGACCTCGATGGTTTCCTCGTAGTGTCGCTTCAGCCGTTGCAGCTTGGTCTCCACATACTCGCGCAGGGCGGGGGTGACTTCGATCTGCTGGCCGTAGGTCTCGATACGCATCGGATACTCCTTGGTTCGGGTTTTACACCTATGAACCATCGCCGCCGCCGCTAGCCGATTCGGACGCGTTCGTGGGAGGCGGAAATGTTCATGGCCTCACGATACTTCGCCACGGTGCGGCGCGCTACAGGGACCCCGGCACTTTTCAGCAGGTCGGCCAGCTTGGCGTCAGAAAGCGGCTTGCGCGGATTCTCCGCATCGATCAGCCGCCGGATCATCGCCTGGATCGCGGTGCTGGAGGCTTCGCCGCCGCTGTCGGTGTCGATGCCCGAGGCGAAGAAGGCGCGCAGCGGGATGGTGCCGCGCGGGGTGCGCACGTACTTGCGGGCAATGGCGCGCGAGATGGTGCTTTCGTGCAGGCCCAGTTCGCCGGCGATCTCGCGCAGGGTCAGCGGACGCAGCGCCTGTTCGCCGAATTCCAGGAAGCCGGCCTGCTGCTTCAGCAGGCAGCGGGTCACCTTGAGCAGGGTCTCGCCGCGCGCCTCCAGGCTCTTCAGCAGCCAGCGCGCTTCCTGCAGTTGCCCGCGCAGGTAGCCGGCGTCGCTTTCGCCGCACTGGCGGATCAGCCGCTCGTAGCCGCGGTGGATGGTGACCTTGGGCTGGGCGTGCGCCGACAGCGCCGCATGCCACACCCCGCGCTGGCGCCAGACCACGCAGTCGGGCACCACGTAGGTGTCGCCGCCCAGCTCGCCGATCTGCTTGCCCGGGCGCGGGTCGAGCGAGCGCAGCAGCGCGACCGCGGTGTCGACCTCCGCCGTCGGGCGCTTGAGCTCGTGGGCCAGCCCGGCCACGCCGCTGCGCGGCAACCGTTCCAGCGGACCATGGGCGATGGTGCGGGCAAGCGCCAGCCCCGGCGTGTCCTCGGGCAGGGTGTCCAGCTGCAGGGTCAGGCATTCGCCCAAGGTGCGCGCGGCGATGCCGGCCGGGTCGAAGCGCTGGATCTGGTGCAGCACGGTGAGGATCTCGTCCTCCTCGGCGGCGATGTCCGGGCGCAGGGTCTCGGCGATCGCGGACAGCGGCTCGCGCAGGTAGCCGTGGTCGTCCAGCGCATCGATCAGCGCCGCGCCGATGCTGCGGTCGCGCGCGGACAGCGGCGACAGGTGCAACTGCCACAGCAGGTGGTCGATCAGGGTGTCCGGCTCGGCCACGCGCTCGGCCGCGCTGCCCAGGTCGTCGTCGTCGAACGAACCGCCGCTGCCGCCGCTCCAGGCCGATTCGGTGTCGGACCAGTCGGCGCCGTCGGCAGCCGGCGCGGCCTCGCCACGGTCGCCATCGCCGTCGCTGCGTGTGTCGCCTGCGGCGTGGTCGTGGTCAAGCCCTTGGTCGGCGCCTTCGCTGCGTTCGAACGCCGGTGCGGCGTCTTCGGACCATTCCAGCAGCGGATTGCTCTCCACCGCCTCGGCGATCTCCACTTCCAGCTCGGCGCTGGACATCTGCAACAGCTTGATCGCCTGACGCAACTGCGGCGTCATGACCAAGTGCTGTCCCAGCGATGTCTGCAGCCGTGCTTTCATGCCTGTACCGAGCGCGGAAGGAGCGTAGCCGGCGCGTGCGCGGTCAGAGCCTGAAGGTTTCCCCGAGGTAGACGCGGCGCACGTCGCTGTTGGCCAGCAGCGCTTCCGGCGCCCCCTGCGCCAACACGCTGCCCTCGTTGAGGATATACGCCCGGTCGCAGATTCCCAAGGTTTCGCGGACGTTGTGGTCGGTGATCAACACGCCGATGCCGCGCTGCTTGAGGTGGGTGACGATGCGCTGGATTTCGCCGACCGAGATCGGGTCGACGCCGGCGAAAGGTTCGTCGAGCAGCATCAGCCGCGGCTTGGCCGCCAGCGCGCGGGCGATTTCGCAGCGGCGGCGCTCGCCGCCGGAGAGGCTGGCGCCGAGCTGGTCGGCGACGTGGCTGATCTGCAGTTCGTCCAGCAGCGCCACCAGTTCGCGTTCCTGTCCGGCGTTGTCCAGATCCTCGCGCAGTTCCAGCACCAGGCGGATGTTGTCGGCGACGCTGAGCTTGCGGAACACCGATGGTTCCTGCGGCAGGTAGCCGACGCCGAGCTTGGCGCGCTTGTACATCGGCAGCGCGGTGATGTCGTTGCCGTCGAGCACGATGCGCCCGGCATCGGCGTCGACCAGGCCAACGATCATGTAGAAGCAGGTGGTCTTGCCGGCACCGTTGGGGCCGAGCAGGCCGACCACTTCGCCGGCCTCCAGGGTCAGCGCGAAGTCGCGCACCACTTCGCGCTGCTTGTAGCGCTTGCGCAGGCCTTCGGCGAGCAGCATCACTGGCCTCCTTGCTTGGTCGGCTTCGCCGGCTTGGCGGGCGTCGCGGCAGGCTTGGCGGCGGGCTTGGCGCCGTTCGCAGGCGCGCCGGCCGGCGCAGCGGCCGCGTTCTTCGGCTGGATCACCGTGTGCACGCGCGTGCCGTCGCCGCCGCCCTGCATGTCGCCGCTCTTGGTGTTGTAGACCATGCGCTGGCCGGCATTGGTGCCCTTGGGCGAGGTCATCCGGTAATTGCCGGTGAGGATCACCGTGTCGGTCGGCACCTTGTAGTCGATGTTGTCGGCGACGGCGTCCATCGGCGAGCCGTCGTCCAGTTCCTGCTTCAGGGTGGCCTGCTTGCCGGTCAGGACGACACGGTCGATGTCGCCGTTCTTTCGGAACAGGTCGGCGGTATCGGCATGGATTTCCAGCGTGCCCTGGGTGATCACGACGTTGCCGAAGAAACGGACCTTGCCGTCGTCGGCCATCATGTTGCCGTCCTGCGCATCGGACTTGATGTCCATCGGCTGGTTGCGGTCGGTCGATTTGGCCAGCGCCAGGGTCGGCAGAAGCAGGGCGAGCAGGGCGAGCTTAGCGGGCAGCGTTCGGTTCATAACGGGACTTGACCTGTGAAAGGAGCTTGTACTGCCGGGATTTCAGGTCGACCTGAAAGCCGACGCCGGTCTGCATCATACCGGGCCGGGTCATGGTGACCGGGTCGGCGGTGCGCGCGCTGTTGGTCTGCGGGAAGACGTCCAGGCTCTGGGTACGGAAGGTGGTGGGCGGGATGCTGGGCACCTTGGGGCTGTCGCCGGCCACATCCCCGCGCAGGCGCAGTTCGTCGCCGTCGGCGCTGACCCAGCCGGTCTTGCTGCGCATTTCCCAGTGCTGGCCGTTGGCGTCGGGCAGCAGGAACAGCGGGGTCACGATCGACATCGTCTGGTCGGCGCGGCTGCGTTCCATCTGCGGCGCGCGCAGGGTCATCGCTTCCTTGCCCTGCTTGTCCAGGCTGACGATCTCGAAGTCGCGGGCGATGTAGTCCACGCTGGCTTCGTCGGAAGGGTTGCGGCTCGGCTTGCTGCGTTGGTTCCAGGCCGACCAGCCGCTGATCAGCGCCCCGACCAGCAGCAGGCCGCCGAGGGTGGTGCGCCAGTTCATGCGCCATGCTCCTGCAGCAGGGTGGGGACGTGGCCCTGGGCGGCCAGCAGCACGTCGCACAGTTCGCGGGCGGCGCCTTCGCCGCCGCGCGCACGGGTGGTCCAGTGCACGTGTTCGGCGGTCCAGGGGTGGGCGTTGGCCGGGGCCACAGCCAGGCCGACCACGCGCAACGGCGCCAGGTCGGGCAGGTCGTCGCCCATGAAGCAGACCTGCTCCAGGCCGATGCCGCGCTCGTCGCACAGGGCCTGCACTCCGGCGCGCTTGTCCTTGACCCCGATCTGCACCAGCAGGCCCAGCTCCTGGCCGCGCTTCTCCGCGGCCAGGCTCGGCCGCGCGGTGATCAGCGCCACCTCGATGCCGTGCCGGCGCAACTGCACCAGGCCCTGGCCGTCGAGCACGTGGAAGGCCTTGCTCTCGTTGCCGTCGCGGTCGTAGTACAGGCGGCCATCGGTCAGCGTGCCGTCCACGTCGAAGCACGCCAGGCGGATCCGGGCGGCGCGGTCGATCAGGTCGGCGGGGAGGTCGGCCAGCGGGGAATAGGGCATGTTCGGGATATCGGGGCGGGGAGGCCGGCTTTCCAGCGGCCAGGGCCAGCGGCGTGGGGCGCCGCGGGCAGTGAACGGGTTCAGCCTGTTAAACCACTCTGGCGCGCAACAGGTCGTGAATGTTGAGCGCGCCGACCGCGCGGTCGGCCGCGTCGACCACGATCAGGCCGTTGATCTGATGGGTCTCCATCAGCCGTGCGGCCTCGGCGGCGAGCTGGTCGGCGCCGATGGTGCGCGGCTGCCGGGTCATCACCTCGGCGATGCGGGTCTGGCGCACGTCCAGCGCGCTGTCCAGGGCGCGGCGCAGGTCGCCGTCGGTGAACAGCCCGAGCAGGCGGTCGTCGGCGTCGACCACCGCGGTCATGCCCAGGCGCTTGCGGCTCATCTCCACCAGCGCCTCGCTGAGGCTGGCGTCCTCGCGCACCTTGGGCAGTTCGTCGCCGCGGTGCATGACGTCGGTGATGTGCAGCAGCAGGCGCCGGCCGAGGCTGCCGGCCGGGTGCGAGCGGGCGAAGTCGTCGGCGGTGAAGCCGCGCGCGTCCAGCAGCGCCACCGCCAGCGCATCGCCCAGCGCCAGCGAGGCGGTGGTGCTGGAGGTCGGCGCCAGGTCCAGCGGGCAGGCCTCGGCCGGCACGCTGACGTCCAGGTGCAGGTCGGCCTCGCGCGCCAGCGTGGACTGGGCGCGGCCGGTCATCGCGATCACCGCGTTGCCCTGGCGCTTGAGCACCGGCAGCAGCATCAGGATCTCGTCGGACTCGCCGGAGTAGGACAGCGCCAGGACCACGTCGGCGTCGGTGATCATGCCCAGGTCGCCATGCCCGGCTTCGCCCGGGTGCACGAAGAACGCCGGGGTGCCGGTGGAGGCGAGGGTGGCGGCGATCTTGCGCGCGACGTGGCCGGACTTGCCCATGCCGGTGGCGACCACGCGCCCGCGCGAGCCCAGGATCAGCCGGCACGCGGCCGCGAACTCGGCACCGATGCGGGCGCCGACCGCCGCCAGCGCGGCCTGCTCGATCTCGACCACGCGGCGACCGCTGGCGATCAGGCCGGCGTCGTCGGGCGTCGTGGGAGACAGGGGCGATACATCCATGCGGGTGCCGGTCGGAGGGTAGAATGGCCGACCATTTTAGGAGGAAAGCCCGGTGGACGCCGATACCATCCGTAAACTCATCGAGGCCGGCCTGCCGGGCGCGCGCGTGCAGGTGCAGGGCGACGACGGCGTGCACTTCGAGGCCACCGTGGTCAGCGACGCCTTCGCCGGCAAGCTGCCGCTGGCGCGCCACCGCATGGTCTACGCCACCCTGGGCGATCTGATGGGCGGCGCGATCCACGCGCTGGCCCTGAACACCCTGACCCCCGAGCAGGCCGAGCGCGCCGACGGCTGAGCCGCCCGCGTGCCCGTTTCTCCCCTTTTCCCTTTCCCCCACGAGACCCATGGCCAAAATCGTAGTGACCGGCGGCAACGCGCTGCACGGTGAAGTGAACATTTCCGGCGCCAAGAACGCCGTGCTGCCGATCCTCTGCGCGACCCTGCTGGCCGATGCGCCGGTGGAGATCACCAACGTGCCGCAACTGCACGACGTGATCACCACGGTGAAGCTGCTCGGCGAGCTGGGCGCGGAAGTCACCATCGACGAAGGCACGCTCTCGCGCGGCAGCGCGATCACCGTCGACCCGCGCAAGGTCCACCAGCACGTCGCCCCGTACGAACTGGTGCGCACCATGCGCGCCTCGATCCTGGTGCTGGGCCCGCTGCTGGCCAAGTTCGGCGCGGCCGAAGTGTCGCTGCCGGGCGGCTGCGCGATCGGTTCGCGCCCGGTCGACCAGCACATCAAGGGCCTGCAGGCGCTGGGCGCGGAGATCAGCGTCGAGAACGGCTACATCAAGGCCAGCAGCAACGGCCGGCTCAAGGGCGGCCGCTACGTGTTCGACATGGTCAGCGTCACCGGCACCGAGAACGTGCTGATGGCCGCGGCCCTGGCCGACGGCACCACCGTGTTGGAGAACGCGGCGATGGAGCCGGAGGTCAGCGACCTGGCCGACTGCCTGATCGCGCTGGGTGCGAAGATCGAAGGCGCGGGCACCTCGCGCATCGTCGTGCACGGCGTGGAGCGCCTGTCCGGCGGCCGCCACGCGGTGCTGCCGGACCGTATCGAGACCGGCACCTTCCTGGTCGCCGCGGCGATGACCGGCGGCAGCGTCACCGTGCGCCGCGCGCGCGCCGACACCCTCGACGCGGTGCTGGACAAGCTCACCGAGGCCGGCGCCAGCATCGAGACCGGCGAGGACTGGATCCGCCTGGACATGCACGGCAAGCGCCCGCGCGCGGTCAGCCTGACCACCGCGCCGTATCCGGCGTTCCCCACGGACATGCAGGCGCAGTTCATGGCGCTCAACTGCGTGGCGGACGGCGTCGGCGTGATCAACGAAACGATCTTCGAGAACCGTTTCATGCACGTCAACGAACTGCTGCGCCTGGGCGCGGACATCCAGATCGAAGGGCACACCGCGATCGTGCGCGGCAGCGAGCGGCTCAGCGGCGCGCCGGTGATGGCCACCGACCTGCGCGCCTCGGCCTCGTTGATCCTGGCCGGCCTGGTCGCCGACGGCGACACCACCATCGACCGCATCTACCACCTGGACCGGGGGTACGAGAACATCGAGGAGAAGCTGGGGGCGCTGGGCGCGTCCATCCGGCGCGTCGCATGATCCTCAGCGGCCGCTTCAGCCGCCGGCGCAAGGTGTTGCTGGCGATCGTGGTGGTGCTGCTGGCCTGGGTCGGCTATGCCTGGTACACCGGCATCGCCATCACCCAAGGCATCGAAGAGCGCGACATGGACTGGAACGGCGACGGCCAGGTCACCCGCGACGAGATCTGGCAGTCGTTCTACGCGGTCGGCGTCAGCCGCACCCAGAACGGCCCGCGCGAGTGCAGCACGTTCTACTGGCGCAGCACCGGCGCGCAGATCCGCGTGGATTGCCGCACGACCTTCAAGGCTGCGCCGGCGGAGAAGAAGTAACGGCGTGGGGCAGGGCGCTGCCTAGGCGGCGCCCGCGTTGGGAGTGGGGTAGAGAACGGCACGGCCGGTCGTCACGCTCCATGGGCCGTGGATAGGACTCGACGCGCGCCGCTTGGGGTCTGCTGCAAGTCGCCAGCGGGTTTCCGCAAGACGATTCGCATCTGCGCGTCGGGGCTGAAGCCCCTCCCACATGGGAAGCACCACGGGCAGGGAATTGCTGTTGCGATTCCCGAATCCGGAATCCCACATCCCGGCTCACTGCGTCGCGGCTGAAGCCGCGCCTACATGGGAAAAACCCGGGCGGGAAGCCGCTGTTGCGATTCCCCAATCCGATTCCCCAATCCCAGTCCTCACACGGGAGCGATCACGGGCGGGGAGCTGCTTTCACGATTCCCCAATCCCCATTCCCCAATCCCGGCCTTACCGCAACGCCTTGATGGTCAGGTCCAGCGCGTCCTGGCCGTTCTCGCGCTGCAGGATGCGCACCGGCACGGGCATGTCCGGCACGATCCAGGCCACGATTTCCTTGGAGCCGTCGGTGCGGCTGACCTTGGTCGCCTGCTCGGTCTTGCCGTTGACGGTGACCGCTTCCTTGCCGGCGACGCGGTAGGTCATCGGCTTGGCGCGGCCCTCGTCGACCATGCGGTAGCTCGGGGTCTTGCCGGCGTTGACGTCGCGCGCGATCGCCAGGTTGATCAGCAGCGCGTCCATGTCGCCCGGCTGCAGCTTCACCGGGCCGCGGCGGTCGGGCTTGAGGTCGCCGCCCCAGGTCGCCTGGCCGGTGCTCCAGTCGTAGTTGGCGGTCACCGCCTTCTTCTTGATCAGGAACACCGAGCGGTCGTCGCTGCTGAGCGGACGCAACTGCCCGCCCTTTTCCTCGAACACGGTGCTCTGGCTGAGGTCGGCGACCTGGTTCTTGATCGCCAGACTGTAGCGCCAGCGGTTGCCGCCTTCCTTGGCCAGGGTCATCACGCCGTTGGCCTGCATGCCCATGTAGCTGGCCTGGTAGTCCGCGGTGAACGGCTCCAGGGCCAGGGCGGGCAGGCTGGCCGTGGCCAGCAGGGCGGCGGCGAGGGCGGTCAGCGGGCGGGCGATGCGGGTCATGGTCAGGCTCCTTGGTATTCGGTCAGGCGCAGGTCGATGCGGTCTTCGCCGTCTTCGCGCTGCAGGATGCGCACCGGCGTCGGCACGCCGTTGGCGATCCACAGGATGGTCTCATTGCGGCCGCCGTTGGTGCGCGACACCCGCAATGCGTCGTAGCTGATGTCGCCGACCTGCACGGTCTCGGTCTGGTCGGCGGCGCGGTAGACATGTTCGCGCACCCGGCCGACGTCGACGAAGCGGTAGGTCATGGTCTTGCCCGGCTGCGCGTCGCGCATCAGCGAGAGGTTGAGCAGCAGCGCGCTCTGGTCGCCGGGTTGCAGCGGGATCGGCGCCTGCCGGTCCTTCTTCAGGTCGCCGTCCCAGCGCGCCACGCCCTGTTTCCAGTCGTACACGCCGGTGACCTTCTTGCCGAAGAACACCGCCTTCTTGACCGTGCTCTGGCTCTGCGGAACGTAGCGGCCGTCCTCCACCGTGAACACCGTGCTTTGCTCGATGTTCAGGCCGAGGATGCTGGCGAACCCGCTGCGGCCGTGCACGCCCAGGTCGACCCGCCATTGGTCGCCGCCGGTATGCACCACGTCCATGCGCGCGTCGCCGGCCGGCTTGCCCTTGTACAGGGCGTCGTAGGTGGCCACGAACGGCTGCAGCGGCGGCGGCGTCCAGGCCTCGGCGGGCAGCGCCGGCGGGGCGGCGGAAGCCGGCGCAGGGGTGCTGGTGGCGGGCGTGGCCGGAGCCGGGGCGGTCTGCGGTGCCGGCTGCGCGGCGGGCGCCGGCGCGACCTGCGCGCCGACGATGGGCGCCAGCAGGCCGAGGCCGGACGCGACGAGGAAGGCGAACGGACGCGGAGCGAGCTTCATGGGATCGGCTGGCGTGAGCGGGAGAGAGGAGGGGAGGGGCCGCGGACGGGTGCGGCAGCGCATTCAGGGAAGCAGCACGTCGTCGCAATCTAGGCGCAGCGGACTAAACCGGCACTGACCGTCCAGCCAGACCTTGCCGTCCCGTTCAGCCAGGCGGCCCGCCGCCGCCAGCCGCAGCACCGCGCACAGCAGCCGGTGCTCGCGCGGGAGCAGGCGCTGCGCCAGGTCGTCGGGACCGTCGCCGGCCTGCACCGGCACCCGCACCTGTGCGATCACCGCGCCGGCGTCCAGCTCCGGCACGACGAAATGCACGCTTGCGCCGTGTTCGGCGTCGCCGGCCGCCAAGGCCTGCGCATGCGTGTGCAGGCCACGGTACTTGGGCAGCAGCGAAGGGTGGATGTTGAGCAGGCGCCCGCCGAAGCGCTGCACGATGCCGGCGCCGAGGATGCGCATGTAGCCGGCGCACACCACCCAGTCCGGCTGTACCGCGGCGACGGCGTCGCCCAGTGCCAGGTCGAATGCGGCGCGGTCGGGGAAGGTCTTGGGCCGCGCCGACCAGCGCCGGTCCGGCGCGACCATGGCCAGCGCCGGCGCCTCGGGGCGATCGCCGAACACGCCGACCACCTCGGCGTCGAGGGTGCCGGCGGCGATCGCGGCGAGGATGGCCTGCAGGTTGGACCCGCGGCCGGAGGCGAGCACGGCGAGGCGAAGCGTCATCGGGCTAACGTCCGGGGCAGGGCACTGGCGGACGGGCGGTGCCGCGCCTGCAGCGGCCTCCGGCCCGACACCGTGTCGGGCGGGAACGCCGCTGCCGGCAGCGCCGCACCGAACCGGCCCGCGGCCCGCCAGGTGCACTTGGCTGCCGCCACGCGGCTCAGCCGATGTGGACGCGTTCGCCGGCGTCCGCGGCGGCCACGACCGCGCCGATCTGCCAGTGCGCCAGGCCCAGGCTGTCCAGGCTGCGTTCCAGGGCGGCCACCTGCTCCGGCGCGGCGACCAGCACGAAGCCGATGCCGCAGTTGAAGGTGCGCCACATCTCGCTGTCGGCCACCGCGCCTTCGCGCTGCAGCCACTCGAACACCGGCGGCAGGGTCCAGGCGCTGGCGCGGATGTCCAGGCCCAGGCCGTCCGGGATGACGCGGATGATGTTCTCGGTCAGGCCGCCGCCGGTGATGTGCGCCATGGCGTGGATGCCTTCGCCCTGGTCGCGCAGCAGCGACAGGATCGGCTTGACGTACAGGGCGGTCGGCGCCATCAGCGCGTCGGCCAGGGCCACGCCGCCCACCTGCAACTCGGCCGGGCGCCCGGCGCGGTCGTAGATGCGGCGGATCAGCGAGTAGCCGTTGGAATGCGGGCCGGAGGAGGCGATGCCGATCAGCACGTCGCCCTGGCGCACCCGGGCGCCGTCGAGCAACTGCGACTTCTCCACCGCGCCGACGGTGAAACCGGCCAGGTCGTACTCGCCCGGCGGGTACATGTCGGGCATTTCCGCGGTTTCGCCGCCGATCAGCGCGCAGCCGGCCAGTTCGCAGCCGCGGGCGATGCCGCCGACCACCGCCACGGTGGTCTCCACGTCGAGCTTGCCGGTGGCGAAGTAGTCCAGGAAGAACAGCGGCTCGGCGCCCTGCACCAGCACGTCGTTGACGCACATGCCGACCAGGTCGATGCCGATCGTGTCGTGGCGGCCGAGCTGCTGCGCCAGCTTCAGCTTGGTGCCGACGCCGTCGGTGCCGGACACCAGGACCGGCTCGCGGTACTTGCCGGACAGGTCGAACAGCGCGCCGAAGCCGCCCAGGCCACCCATCACCTCGGGGCGGAAACTGCGCTTGACCAGGGGCTTGATGCGTTCGACGACGGCGTTGCCGGCATCGATGTCGACGCCGGCGTCGCGGTAGGTCAACGGGGCGGCGGCGGGGGGCTGGGAAGTGGTCACGGGCGGCGGGGTCGGCGGAAAGACGGCGATTTTAACAGGCCGCATTGGCGCTAGGCCCGCATTCGGGCAACAATTCGCCCCGGATACGCCGAGTACTGGACCCTTCATGCGCCGCAGCCTTGCCTTCCTCCTGTCTTTCGCGCTGTGCCTGCCCGCCGCGACCGCCCTGGCCCAGGCCGAGCTGCGCACCGAGGGCGACGTGGCCGGCGCCACCGGCCCCTACGATGCCGAAGTGCCGGTCAACAGCCAGAGCGAGGGCGACCGCAACGGCGCGCTGTCCCGCGCGCTCGGCGTGGTGCTGGGCAAGATCTCCGGCGACAAGGGCGTGATGTCGCGGCCCGGGGTGACCCAGGCGCTGCGCAACGCCAAGAACCTGGTCGATACCTTCGACTACCGCCAGGACCAGGGCACCTCGCCGAGCGGCGCGCCGACCTTCCGCACCATCCTGGTGGCGCGCTTCCGCCCGCAGGACGTGGACGGCCTGGCCGCGGCGCTGGGCCTGCCGGTGTGGCCGCAGCCGCGGCCCAAGCCGGTCGTGTGGCTGGCCATCGACGACGGCAGCGGCCCGCGCCTGGTCGGCGTGCAGCAGTCCAATGCCGCGCGCAGCCTGCTCGACCGCGCGATCGAGCGCGGCTTCCGCCTGGGCCTGCCCACCGGCAACGCCGCCGAGCAGGCCCTGGCAGGCGCGATCTGGCGCCAGGACACCGCCGCGGTGGCCAGCGCGTCTTCGCGCTACAGCCCGCCGATGCAGCTGATCGGCAAGCTCTACCGGGGCAAGGCCGGCGGCTGGACCGCTGACTGGACCTTCGTCGACGGCGGCAAGGTGCTGTCGACCTGGTCGGCCAGCGACGCCGACGCGCGCCGCGCCATGGCCAGCGGCGCCGACGGTGCCGCCGACGCCCTGGTCAAGCGCTACGCCAAGGCGGTCAGCGCCGGCCCGGCCGGCATCTACCGCGTGGTGATCACCGGCATCCGCAGCGCCGACGACTACCTGCGCGCCTCCGCCGCGCTGCAGAACGCCTCGGTGGTGCGCCGCATCGTGCCGATCCGCGCCGACGGCGATCGCCTGGAACTGGATCTGGACCTGCTCAGCGGCGTGTCCGGCCTGAACCGCATGCTCGGCCCGGACGGCGCGCTGCAGCCGGTGGTCGCGCCGGTCGAGGGTCCGGTGATCCTCAACAGCGAGCCGACGGAGTACCGCCTCAAATGACGTTGTCGCCCGAAGCCGAGATCGCGCTGTTCCTGCGCCGCCTGAAATGGACGGCGGTGATCGTCGGCGTGCTGTGGGTGGTGTGGCTGCTGGCGCCGATCCTGACCCCGTTCGTGCTGGCGCTGCTGCTCGGCTGGCTCGGCGACCCGCTGGTGGACCGCCTGGAGCGCGCCGGGCGCTCGCGCAACATGGCGGTGACCCTGGTGTTCGTGCTGATGGTCCTGCTGCTGGTGCTGGCGCTGGTGATCCTGGTGCCGATGCTGGAGCGGCAGATCGTCACCTTCATCGACGTGCTGCCGCAGGCGCGCGACTGGTTCATCGGCACCGCGATCCCGTGGGCGGAGCAGAAGACCGGGCTGGAACTGATGACCTGGCTGGATCCGGAGCGGCTGATCGACTGGATCCGCGGACACTGGCAGCAAGCCGGCGGCGTCGCCGCGACCTTCTTCGGCTACCTGTCGCGCTCGGGCTTCGCGATGGTCACCTGGGTGGTCAACCTGGTGCTGCTGCCGATCCTGACCTTCTACTTCCTGCGCGACTGGGACCTGCTGGTCGCGCGCGTGGCAGCGACCATCCCGCGCAACCACGTCGGCACGATCACCCGCCTGGCGCAGCAGTCCAACGAGGTGCTGGGCGCGTTCATCCGCGGCCAGTTCCTGGTGATGCTGGCGTTGGGCGTGATCTATGCCGGCGGCCTGACCCTGGTCGGCCTCAAGCTCGGCCTGTTGATCGGCATCGTCGCCGGCCTGATCAGCTTCATCCCCTACCTGGGCGCCACCACCGGCATCCTGCTGGCGGTGCTGGCCGCGCTGGTGCAGGCCAAGGGCTTCGACCTGCAGTTGCTGATCCTGGTCGGCGTGGTGTTCACCGTCGGCCAGTTGCTGGAGAGCTACGTGCTGACCCCGCGCATCGTCGGCGACAAGATCGGCCTGCATCCGGTGGCGGTGATCTTCGCGGTGATGGCCGGCGGCCAGCTGTTCGGTTTCCTCGGCATGCTGCTGGCCTTGCCGGTGGCGGCGGTGGCCAACGTGCTGCTGCACTACCTGCACGAGCAGTACCGGCAGAGTGATCTGTACGCGGGCGAGAAGTCGGCGATCCTGCTGGATACCGCCACCGAGCGCACCACCATCATCGAACTGCCGCCGCGCAGCCCCGATCAGCCGTGAGCGTGCCGCAACTGCCGCTGGCCTTGCGCTATCCGCCGGAACAGCGCCTGGACCGCTATCTGGGCGCGCCGGACGGGCTGCTGGCGCAGTTGCAGGCGGTGGCCGACGGCGCCGCCGCCGACTGGGTGTACCTGTCCGGGCCCGCCGGCACCGGCAAGACCCATCTGGCCCTGGCGGTGTGCGCGGCCGCGGAACAGGCCGGGCGCAGCGCCGCCTACCTGCCGCTGCAGGCCGCCGCCGGGCGCCTGCGCGATGCGCTGGAAGCGCTGGAAGGACGCAACCTGGTCGCCCTCGACGGCCTGGAAGCGATCGCCGGGCAGCGCGAGGACGAAGTGGCGCTGTTCGATTTCCATAACCGCGCGCGCAGCGCCGGGGTGACCCTGCTGTACACCGCGCAGGCGATGCCCGACGGCCTGGCGCTCAGCCTGCCGGATCTGCGCTCGCGGCTGTCGCAGTGCACCCGCATCGCGCTGGCGCCGCTGGACGACGCCGGCCGTGCCGCGGTCCTGCGCGAACGCGCCCAGCGCCGCGGCCTGGTGCTGGAAGACGCGGCGATCGACTGGCTGCTGACCCATGCCGGACGCGACCTGGCCGGCCTGATCGGCCTGCTGGAGCGCCTGGACCGGGAATCGCTGGCGGCGCAGCGGCGAGTGACGGTGCCGTTCTTGCGGAGGCTGGGAATGGGGAGTGGGGAATCGGGAATGGGGAAAAGCTGAAGCGCCAGAACTGAAGCAGTACGCAGAAGCAGGAAAAGCAAAAAGCAGTTGCAATCGACGCACTGATTGCCGCTGCAGGCAAAGATGGTGGCGGGTGCAGGATTTGAACCTGCGATCTGGGGTGAGCGACAACACATGCCGCGATTGAGGCTGCCGAAGCTCGCGGAGCTCAGCTTTTCCCCATTCCCGATTCCCGATTCCCCACTCCCAGCCCCTCATCCAATTCCGCGAGCCGCTGCGGCGTCCCCACGTCGGTCCAGCGGCCGTGATGATGTAGACCACGAAGCTGGCCCTGCTCGGCCTGCGCGCGCAGCAGCGGTACCACCGAGAAGCGGGGCGGCGCGCCGGGCGCGGCGGGTGCCGGCGCGGCGATGGTCTGCCAGTCGTGCAGCAGGGCCGGGCGGTACATGCCGATGCCGGCGTAGGTCAGCAGCAGGTCGCCGGCGTTGCGGACGCGCCCGTCGTCCTGCAGGGCGAAATCGCCGTGCGCGGCATAGGCCGGTGGGTCCACCAGCACCAGTTGCGCCAGGCCGGGCGGCTCCGGCGCCAGCCGGGCGAAATCGAAGTCGGTCCAGATGTCGCCGTTGACCAGCAGGAACGGCGCCTCGCCGAGCAGCGGCAGCGCGTGAAGCATGCCGCCACCGGTTTCCAGCGGCGTGGCGCCTTCGTAGGAATAGGCGATGCGCAGCCCGAACGCGCTGCCGTCGCCAAGCGTCTGCGGGAACTGTTCGGCCAGCCAGGAGGTGTTGATCACCACCTCGCGCACGCCGAGCGCGGCAAGCTTGCGCAGGTGCCAGACGATCAGTGGCGTGCCGCCCACCGCCAGCAGCGGCTTGGGCGTGTGCGCGGTCAGCGGTCGCATGCGCTCGCCCAGGCCGGCGGCGAAGATCAGCGCCTTCATGCCCCGGCAGCCGCGCGCTGCGCCAGAGCCGGCTTGATCCGCGTCTGCAGCAGTTGCGCCAGCGGCTGCAGGCTGGGGTGCCGCGGCAACGCCTCGTCGAGGTAGGCGATGAAGCGCGGCACGTTGTCCAGGTACCAGGCCTTGCCGTCGCGGTAGTTGAGCCGCGCGAAGATGCCCAGGTTCTTCAGGTGGCGCTGGATGCCCATCCACTCGGCGTCGCGCAGGAACTGCGCCAGCGGCGGCACCGGGATCCCGGCCTGCAGCGCGCGCGCGTGATAACCGGCCAGCCAGGCGTCCACCTGCGCCAGCGGCCAGCTGACCGTGGTGTCCTTGAACAGGCTGACCGGGTCGTAGGCCACCGGCCCGACCACGCAGTCCTGGAAATCCAGCACCGCCGGGCCGTCGGCTGCCGGCATCAGGTTGCGCGGCATGAAGTCGCGATGCACCAGCACCTGCGGCTGCGCCAGCGCGTTGTCCATGAGCTGGCGCTGCACCCCGTGCAGGGCTGCGCGCTCGTCGGCCTCCAGGGTGATCCCCAGGTGGCGCTGCAGGAACCAGTCCTCGAACAGCCCAGCATCGCGTTGCAGCAGCGCCTCGCCGAACACGCCCATTCCCGGTGGCGGCGCGATGGCCTGCAGCCGCAGCAACTGGCCGAGCGCGGCGGCGAAGTGCGCGTCCGCCGTGGTCGTGTCCAGGCATTGGGCCAGGGTCGGTTGCCCCAGGTCTTCCAACAGCAGGAAGCCGGCCTCTGCGTCCTGCGCCAGGATTTCCGGCACCCGTACCCCGCCGCCCTGCAGCAGGGCGTGCATACGCAACCACGGCCGCACGTCTTCCAGGTCCGGCGGCGAATCCATCACGATGCGGCTGATGCCGCGGCCGTGGCTGCGCCAGTAGCTGCGCTGGCCGGCGTCCACCGAGGCGCGCTCCAGCGTCGCCTGTGCGTCGTCGAGGGCCGTGCGCGCCCAGGCCAGGCGGTGCGCGGCGCGTGCCGCAAGGACATCGGGAACGGTCGGGCTGGCGCTCATCGGCAGGCTGTGGCGGAAACGAGCCGCACAGCGTAAACGGGCGCCGCCGCCGTGGCGAGCGGCGCCGCGTGCCTCAGCGTTTGCTGGAGAACAGCCGCAACAAGGCGAGCAGGGCGATGGCGCCGAGCAACGCACCGAGGAAGCCCGCCGGCTCGCCGCGGCTGTACCAGCCCATGTAGTGGCCGAACCAGCCGGCCAGCAACGCGCCGGCGATGCCCAGCAACACGGTGAACAGGCAGCCGGAGCGCCCGCTGCTGGGGCCGAGGAAACGCGCCAGCAGGCCGACCACGAAGCCCACCAGGATGATGTAGAGCCAGCTGTCGCTGCCGAACAGAGTGTGCATGGAGAGCGTTCCGGACGTGGAAGGGAATCAGCGCCGGATCGTGCCAGATCGACTGTGATGGCGTCGATGCTTGCGTGCGCGGCGCAGGCGGCCCAGCCAACGGGGCTGGCCGCTCACGCTACCCAGCGATCACGCCACGGATGAGGCGTCACGTTTGGACCGACGCCTCTCCTGCAGCAAACCAGGGAAGTCAGGCAGCCAGGAAACCGGCTCCGCCAATCCCCAATCCCGACTCCCCAATCCCGGCCTCTCAACAGCAGCCGTGCCCGCCATGCTGCTCGCCGCCGGCCACCGCCGCGCTGCCGGTGGTCTCGCCGCGCAGGCTGGCGGCGTGGTGGGCCGCAATCACTCGCGACACGCAGGCGGTGACCCGCTTGCCCATCGGGATGTGCAGGAACTCGTTGGGGCCGTGCGCATTGGAATGCGGACCGAGCACGCCGGTGATCATGAACTGCGCGCCGGGGAACTTCTCGCCGAGCATGCCCATGAACGGGATCGAGCCGCCTTCGCCCATGTACATCGCCGGCTTGCCGAAGGCTGCCTGCGAGGCCGATTCGATCGCGTCGGTCAGCCACGGCGACTGTGCCGGCGCGTTCCAGCCGGAGGAGGATTTCTCCAGCGCCAGTGACACCTCGGCGCCATACGGCGGGTCGCGCAGCAGCACCTCTTTCAGCAGTTCGCCGGCGCGCTTGCCGTCCAGCGTCGGCGGCAGGCGCAGCGACAGCTTCACCGCGGTCTCCGGGCGCAGCACGTTGCCGGCCGAGGCCAGCGGCGGCAGCCCGTCGGCGCCGGTCACCGACAGCGCCGGGCGCCAGGTGCGGTTGAGCACCAGCTCCGACAGGTCCTCGTGCATCGGCCGCATGCCGGGCAGGAACGGGAACTTGCTGTAGACCTCGTCGCCCAGCACCTCGGCGACCTTGCGCGCCTGCGCCAGCCGCTCCTCGGGAATCTCGGCGTACAGGCCCTCGACCTTGATCTTGCCGGTGGCCTCGTCCTCCAGCCGCGACAGCAGGTCGCGCAGCACGCGAAAGCTCGACGGCACCACGCCGGAGGCGTCGCCCGAATGCACGCCTTCGCTGAGCACCTTGACGCTGAAGTTGCCGCCGGCCAGACCGCGCAGCGAGGTCGTGCACCACAGCTGTTCGTAGTTGCCGCAGCCCGAATCCAGGCACACCACCAGCGAGGGCTTGCCGATCCGCGCCGCCAGGTGGTCGACGTAGGCGGGCAGGTCGTAGCTGCCCGATTCCTCGCAGGCCTCGATCAGCACCACGCAGCGTGCGTGCGGGATGCCCTGGTCCTGCAGCGCCTGGATCGCCGCCAGCGAACCGAACAGCGCGTAGCCATCGTCCGCGCCGCCGCGGCCGTACAGGCGGTCGCCCTTGAGCACCGGGGTCCACGGGCCCAGATCGGCGTCCCAGCCGGACATTTCCGGCTGCTTGTCCAGGTGCCCGTACAGCAGCACGGTGTCCTCGCCGGTCGCCTCGCTGCTGGCCGTTACCTCCAGGTAGATCAACGGGGTGCGGCCTTCCAGTTGCACCACCTCCACCTGCAGGCCGGGGATCGCCTGCGCCCGCGCCCAGCGCTCCATCAGCGCCACCGCATCGGCCATGTAGCCGTGTGCGACCCAATCGGCGTCGAACATCGGCGATTTGTTGGGGATGCGGATGTAATCGACCAATTGCGGGACGATGTCGTCATCCCACTTTTCGCTCAGGAAACGGTCGATCTTGGCACTGTCCATGAAAAACTCCGAATTGATTGCACACGTGTGCAGCCATTCTACGCCCCGCTGCCCGTGTAGGGTTTTTCCTACACAGCGACGCGCCGTTTACCTGCTGTTTGTGACGCGCTCCGACGATAGGCTTTACCCATGTGGCGAGCGATGCTGACCACGCCGGCAGGAAAGGCCGGCGAAGTCCCCATCCAAGTCACAAGGAGCGTTGCCATGCAGTCTTTTATCGTGGTCCTGAAGTCGCTGGTCGTTGCCCTGATGCTGTCCGGTTCCGCGCTCGCCGCGGACAAAGTCAACATCAACTCCGCTGGAGCGGAGGAAATCGACCAGGTGTTGGTGAACGTGGGAGCCTCCAAGGCTCAGGCGATCGTCGACTACCGGCAGGCGCACGGACCTTTCAAGAGCGCCGAGGAACTGGCCCTGGTGAAAGGCATCGGACTCAAGACGGTCGAACGGAACCGCGACCGGATCGACGTGGGCGCCACGAAGGCACCCGCGCCGACAGCCGCCAAGCAGGCAGCTGCCAAGCCGGTGGAAAGGCGTTAAAGGGATTTGCAACGAAAGGATAGGGCCGGTGCTGGACGCGCGGCCGCAGCCTCACTGAGCAGGACGCGAAGGGGGAAGGCAGGAAGCCGACAGGGAGGTACATCGTCGCCCGGCGTTGCACAGTGACGTGCAGCCGGGCGATGTTTTTTTGGGGGGCATGGCGCGTCTTGCGTGGCCCCTGCCGGCTAGCCAGGGACAGGCGCCGATGCCGCGATCGTGCAGAATGTGTGGATGGACTGGTACATGCTGCCCGCGCGAGTGATTCCCGCCAACGCGTATCGCCGCGAACGCTGGCGCAATGGCCTGGGCTGGACCCGGGAGATCCTGCGCCTGCCGGCATCCGGCGACGACTGGCTGCTGCGCCTGTCCATCGCCGAGATCGAGCAGGATGCCGCGTTCTCCGCCTTCCCCGGGATCGACCGCGAACTGGTCCTGCTGCGCGGAAACGGCGTGCGCCTGCGTTTCGACGATGGCGATGAGCAGGTGCTGCAGGACCCGTATGCGCGCCTGCGCTTCGCCGGCGAGCGGCCGCTGCGCGGCGAGTTGCTGGACGGGCCGACCCACGATTTCAACCTCATGTGGCGACGCGACCGGCTGCGCACGCAACTGCTGCACCGGCCGCTGGTCGGGCCGATGTTGTTCTTCGCCGAACCCGGTGTCGCCTGGGCCGTTCATCTTCTGGCAGGGCAAGCGCAGTTCGATGCGGCCAGCGGACTGCCGCCACTGGCGGCCGGCGACAGCGCCTGGTTGGCCGCCGATGCCAGGCGCCGCTTCGCTTTGAGCGGGGGTGGGGAGTTGCTGGCGATGCGCATCGAGGCCGCGCCGACGCCCACGGACTGAGCCTGCGCGACCCCGCGCGCGGGTCTTGCGGCGTCGGCGCCGACCGCGTCCAATGCGCGGGCGCGGCCATCCGGGCCGCACAGCGGAAGCCGACAGGTGCTCTCGGACAACAGGTGGTTGGCGAAAATCCTGGTAGCGGACGCGGACGCGGCCTTGCGCGACCGGATCCGCGATTACCTTGCCTGCTTCAACCTGCAGACGCACGACGCCGACAGCGCGCCGCACCTGCAGGCGCAATTGGCGGCCGGGCATTACGACGCGGTGGTCCTCGACGCCGGCCTCGACGGCGCCGAGGGCCTGCGCCTGTGCCGGCAACTGCGCGACCGCGGCGATATCGCCATCGTGATGATGGGCGACCGCGCCGAACCGGTGGACCGGGTGATCGGGCTGGATCTGGGCGCGGACGACTTCCTGGTGCGGCCGCCCGACCTGCGCGAACTGGTGGCGCGGCTCAACGCCGTGCTGCGCCGGGTGCGTGCGACGCAGCCGCCGCCGGCCGCACACGGCGGTTGGCAGGTCGATGCCGCGCGTCACCAGGCGGTGGCGCCGGACGGGCGGACGATCCCGCTGTCGCCGGGCGAACTGCGGCTGATGGCGGTGTTCCTCGAACAGCCGGGCGAGGTGCTCAGCCGCGAAGTGTTGCGGACGGCGCTGGGCGACGGCGAGGCCAGTGCAGTGGCGGGCAGCCGCGGCATCGATCTGCAGGTGTCGCGGTTGCGCCAGAAGCTCGGCGACGACCCGCTGGTGCCGCAATGGATCCGCACGGTGCGCGGCAAGGGCTATGTATTCGAACTGCAGCGCATGGGGCTGCCGGCCGCGCGCTGAGGGCGTGAGGGTGTGGCGGTGTGGCACTCCTGGCGTCGCCGCGGCCGAAGCAGAGCCCGCAGTCGTCACCGCAGCCTCCGCGGGTGGTGTCGCAGCGCGTCGTCCGGCACACGCCCGGTGCGTTGTATCGCGTGGTGACGGGTGTTCTTGGTGACCGCGTCGCGTGGAGCAGTGCGCTGCGCTCAGGCCTGCGCCAGCGCGGCGAAGGCGCTGCTGCGCCGTTCCTGCACGCCACCGTCCTGGCGCAGCAGAAAGCGCACCGCGAGGCCTTCGCGCTCGGCACAGGCCAGGCCCGCCTCGGCACCCAGCACGCCGAGCGCGGTGGCCCAGGCATCGGCCCGCATGGCATCGGCGGCCGCCACGGTGACCGTGGCCAGCGTCGCCGCGATCGGCTGGCCGCTGCGTGGGTCCAGCAGGTGCCCGTAGCGCCGGCCGTCCTGTTCGAAGTGGTGCCAGCGGTCACCGGAGGTGGCCACCGCCAGGCCGTCGACCGCGAGCGTGCGCGGCGGTGCATCGCTGCGCACGCCGTCCTCCGGGGGCGTCTCCAGCAGCACCCGCCACGCCTGCCCATCCGGTTTGCGGCCATAGCCGTAGAGATCGCCGCCCACCTCGACCAGCGCGCTTTCCACGCCGCGTGCCTGCAGTGCCCGGACCGCCAGGTCGACGCCGTGGCCCTTGGCGATCGCCGACAGATCCAGGTGCAGTCCGCCCGGCTGGTGCCAGCGGCCTTGCGCGTCGACGCTCAGCCGGCGCCAGTCGCCCGCGGCGCGGGCCTGTCGCAGCGCCGTGGCGTCGGGCACGCGCCGATTCCCGGCGGTGGCGCCGAAGCCCCATAGGCCGAGCACGGTGCCGATCGTGGGATCGAAGGCGCCACCGCTGCGCTGCGCCACCTCCACCGCGCAGTGCAGCACCGTGTCCAGCGCGGCGGGCAAGGTGTGCCAGGTGCCGGCATCGGCGCGGTTGTAGCGGCTGAGGTCCGATTGCACGTCCCAGGTGCTCATCTGGGCGACCACCAGATCGAGCTGCGCCTGGATCGCATCGCGCAGCGCATGCAGATCGCTGCCGTGGGGCGGCAGCAGCCTGGCGCTCCAGCGCGTGCCCATGCTGCTGCCGTGCAGCGTGGCGATGCCGGCGCTGGGGCGGGACGCGGTGTGCGAAGCTGGGTGACTCATATTTCGAATTGACGCGGGAATGCAGCGTCAGAGCGCACGCGTCTGGCGATGCGCGACCCTCTGCTGGCGATGTGTTCGGCGTTGCGGTCGCCGCGCGCGCTCATGTCTCCGACCAGTCGCGCAGCAGGTTGTGGTAGACGTTGGTCAGGCGCAGCAGCGCTGCCGCGTCCGCGCCGCTGGCGGTCAGCGCCTGGATCGTGGTGTCCAGGTCGAACAGGGTCTGCCGCCGGCCGGCGTCGCGCACCAGGCTCTGTACCCAGAAGAACGAGGCCAGGCGCGCGCCGCGGGTCACCGGCGCCACCCGGTGCAGGCTGCTGGACGGATACAGGATCAGATCGCCCGCAGGCAGCTTGACCTCGTGCTCGCCATAGGTGTCGTGGATCAGCAGCTCGCCGCCGTCGTACTCCTCCGGCGCGCTGAGGAACAGGGTGCAGGACAGGTCGCTGCGCACGGTCAGCGTCGGCTGCGCGGCGGTGGCGGCCTGGGTCATCACCGCGCCATCGACGTGCAGGCCGTAGCTGCCGCCGCCGGTGTAGCGATTGAAGCGCGGTGGGATGGTGCGCAGCGGCAGCGCCGCGGCGAAGTACAACGGGCTGCGCGCCAGGGCGCTCAGCACCGCCTGGCCGAGGTCCTGCTTCAGCGGCGAGGCATCGGCGAGTTGCTGGTTGCGCTTGACCTGCGCGCCCTGCGTGCCGACGGTCTCGCGGCCGTCCACCCAGTCGGCGGATTGCAGTGCCTGGCGAAACCGCGCGACCTCATCGGCCGTGAGGATGTCGGGAATGTGCAGCAGCATCGGGCGCTCCGGCGGTGGACGCCCAGGATAGGGCGTCCACCGCGCATTGGCAGGCGCGGTCGGTCAGAACCGGACCTCGGCGGTCAGCAGCACCGAGCGCGGCGCGCCGGGCGTGTAGCGGAAGCCGCTCTTGTTGATGGCGGCGACGTAGTCCTTGTCGAACAGGTTGTAGGCGTTCAGGCGCAGCGCCACGTGGTCGTTGACCGGATAGCTCAGCACCGCGTCCCACACGGCGTACGACTTCACGAACGCCGGCGTGCCGACCGCGCCGTCGCGGCCGCGCTTCATCTCGCCCGAGTAACGGACGCCGCCGCCGACGGTCAGCCCGAACGGCAGGGTGTAGGTGGTCCAGGCGGTGAACGCACTGTCCGGCGTGTAGGCCAGGTCCTGGCTGCCGTCCTGCGAGACCGTCGTGCCTTGCCGCACCCGCGCATCCAGCTTGGTGTAGCCGCTGGACAGCGACCAGCGCTCGGTCAGCTTGCCCACCGCCGACAGTTCGATGCCCTGCACGCGCTTCTCGCCGCTCTGGTAGTACAGCCCGTCGCTGCCCTGCACGATCTCGTTGTTCACGTCGGTGCGGAACAGCGCCAACGTCGCGAACAGCGCGTCGTCGAGGAAGTTCCACTTCGTGCCGACCTCGGCGGTCCTGGCCTTCTGCGGGTCGAAGCGCGGATTGTTGGCGTTGTTGGCCGAGGCGCTCAGTTCCAGCGTGCTGCCGCCGGGCGGCTGCTGCGAGGTGGCGAAGTTCGCGTATACGCTCACGTCCTCGTTGGCCTTGTAGACCGCGCCGAATTTCCAGCTGAACAACGTGTCGGCGATGTCGGTGTCCAGGCCGACCACGGTGGCGCAGGGCGCGGCGGTGGAGGTGGCGGACGTGCAGACCAGGCTGTCGAAGTCGGTCTTGTAGCGGTCGGCGCGCACGCCGGCGGTGACCAGGAAGCTGTCGCCGAACTTCAGCGTGTCGAAGGCATAGGCCGAGTAGGTGGTGGTGGTGCCATGGCTGCGCGCGCCGTTGCGCGCCGTGCGCAGTGGCGTGGTGTTCCAGTCCGGCGCATACAGGTTGGCGGGATTGGCCGCTAGCCAGGCGGCCCGGTCGACGAGATTGTGACCCCAGCTGCGCAATTCCTCGCGCGAGGCTTCCACGCCGGTGCTGAGGTTGTGCTGCACCGCGCCGGTGGCGAAGTCCACGCGCAGGTTCAACTGGTCGGCGAGCAGGGTGTACTGCTGGTCCTTGAAGGTCGGCAGGCTGCGCGCCACCGTCCAGGTCACCGGATCGGCCGGATTCGGCGTGCGCAGGTTGGCGGCGTTGGGCATGAACGCGAACAGCAGGTAATCCTGTTCGTTGCGGCCCCAGCGCGCCGTATTGGTCAGCTTGACCGTGTCGGACACGTCGTGCTCGATGCGGAAGGTCGCCATCTTCGCGGTCACGTCGTCGTGGTCGGCGCGCGTGCCGTAGAAATTGGCGCTGTCCACGCGTGCGGCGCCGCCGAGCCACGGCCGCGTGGGATCCGGCGAGCTGTAGCCGGGCAGGCCGATGGTCGGCACGCCGCCGTCGGGCACGTTGTCCTGCTTCACGTACAGCAGGTCGAGCAGGTAGCGCGTCTCGGTGCCCAGGCCGAACGCCAGCGACGAGGCCAGGCCCCAGCGCTTGTTGGCGACATGGTCGCGGCCGATGGCGTCGCTGTCCTGGCCCATCACGTTCACCCGCAGCGCACTGCTGGCGCCCAGGGCCTGGTTCCAGTCCGCGGTGGCGCGGCGCTGGCCATGGTCGCCGCCGGACAGCGTGGCGCTGCTGGCGTTGTCCAGGTGCGCCTGCTTGCTCACCAGGTTGATCGCGCCGGTCGGCGCGCTACGCCCGTTGTCGGTGCCGGCCGGGCCTTTCTCGACCTCGATCTGCTCGATGTTGAAGACGTCGCGCGAGATCGAACCGAGGTCGCGCAGCCCGTCGACGAAGATGCTGCTGGAACTGTCGAAGCCGCGCATGTAGATCGCATCGCCGGTGCTGGTATTGCCGTTCTCGCCGACATAGAACGTGCCCACGCCGGGGCTGTTGCGCAGCGCTTCGGTGAGGGTGGTGGCGCCCTGTTCGTTGAACAGGTCCTTGCCGATGATGTTGAGGGTCTGCGGGGTGTCGATCAGCGGCTGGGTGAACTTCGGCGAATCCGGCACTTCCACCAGGTAGCGCTTGGCGCGCTGGGCCTGCACGTCGACCTGGTCCAGCGTCGTGGGCTGGTCGGCCGCCGCCGCGTGCGCGGAGGAGAGCAGGCTCAGCCCGCCGAGCAGCATGGCGGTGGTGAGGGTCGTCGGTGCCGCGGCCTGGCGGGTCACGGTGTGTTTGCGGCGCTTGATCGGAGAGGTCATGGGCGGTTCGGTTTGCAGGATGGATGACACCCCGGCCGCGGACGCCGACCGTTCCTCACTAGGAGCGGGCGCGGCGCCAGGGTCGGCGGCAGTGCGAAAGGGTGTCTGCCGCGAGTGCGATGCGGGCAGTGCGTTCATTTTCCATGCAAATGCGAATTGTTTGCAATCTCTTTGTCGTTTCGCGCCGACGATTTCATTGCCGCATGGTCGTTGGCACTTGAGCAGGTGTCCGCCGCCCGGTCGGTTGGACGGGTGCCCGGTTCGGGGTTCGGTCGGCGGATGGAGTGCTGCCCGGAAGGGCGAGGCCGGACAGCGCGTCCGTGGCTATGTTCGCCCTACGCTCGACAGCGGGGCGGGGCCAAGGTGCGAACGCCGCAGGATGGCGCGTCGCTACGAGGATGGCCGCCGACACCGCCGGCGTCAGAGTACGCAGGCGTGTCGTGGAGAAATGCGCGCCGGCGACGCGCGGTGACCGAAAGATGCCGGCATGACGCAGCCTCGGGATGCGCTATCGGGTCGATCACCTCGACCCGAGCGCGCTCTCAAGGCGAAAACGCGCTAGTCGAGTTTTCCCTCGGACCAGCAGATCTCCCAGGTGTTCGGGTCGCCGGATCCGCTGCACCCATAGCGAATGGAAATCGTGGGCAGGATCCCGTCCAGGCTGCCGTAAATGTTGGTCAGAAAGCCGGGTTCGACTTCCACCGGCTTGATGTGCGCGCTGTCCAGCACCTTGGTCCAGGTCCCGGTAAACGCGTCCTCTCCTTCCGCGCGATACACGCAGACGCCTTTCGCCGTCCCCCACTCGGGATAGGCGGGACCATAGCTGGAGTCCAGATGCGCCTCGCAGACGCTGGCCATGTAGTAAAAATAGTGTCCGTTGTAGGATCCTGGCGCAAAGCCGAGCGCGGGCTTGGCATGCGATATGCCGCTTTGCCCGTTCAAGGTGAGGCCTTTCTGGCTGAGCTTGCGCTTCTCGCCGAAGTTGATGGCGTCCGGCGACTCCCGGTAGAAATAAGTGATGTCGCCGTTGCCATCCACATAGGTGTAGATGGTTCTGATGCCGGCTGCGCCGTCCGCGCTCCAGGCAACGGATTGTCCTGTGCCATAGGTGCCAGGGTCGCCGTCATGGATCACGGGCGCGTCGTGCTTCTTCCAGTTGATGCCATCGTTGGAAAACGCCACGGCGATGCGATTGTCGATGCCGTTGCTGCCAGGCCGCTCCGTGGTGTAGTACATCACGTAGCTGTATTCCTGGCCTTGGTAATTCCAGCGTCCACGGGTCACCGTGGGGTCGCAGGTGTGGACGCCTTCCCAGGTAAGCGGGCGTGCGCCGCGCAAGAACTGATTGGCTTGAAGGACAATCACGGGAGCGCTCCAACTGCCCGTTCCCGTGCGCTCGCGGTATTTGACGACGTCATGGCCATTCAAGTGACCGCACCACCACACTTTCTCTTTTCCATCCAGATCGATGAGCGAACTGGGGGAGTAGTCCCATCCGGGCTGGTCGAATAGCAGTTCGCCTTCGGAAAAGGCAGCGGCGTGCGCCGCGGGATGAGCGGCTGCGAAGAGCAGGCCCATGGAAAGAAGAAGAGGAGTGCGCATTCGCTGGACCGTGGCTGACGTCGAATCAGTATAGGTGATTCGTTGAAAGCGACGGCGGGCGAACGATCCAACTCGATACGCGAAGGTCTTGCGATGGTCGCGGTTCTCGAGCGCTACAAAACAAGCGCATGGCGATCGCGCATGCGCTTGTGGTCGGGACGAGCGAATTGCCTGCCCATGCTGGCCGGTCATGGGGCCGCAATGCTTGCAGCCCCGAGCGAACTCAGGCTGCCGCGGCTTGGGCCACGCGCGGGCCTTCGCGCAGGGCGCGGCCGATCAGCCCGACCAGCAGGTCCAGCTCTTCGCTGTCCATCGCGAAGTGCGGGGTGAAACGCAGCGAGTTCTCGCCGCCGTGGATCACGTTCACGCCGTGCTGGCGCAGCCACTCCTCGGTGGAACCGGCGCCGTAGCACTTGTACTGCGGGGCCAGCGCACAGGAGAACAGCAGGCCTGTGCCCTGCACCTGGGTGATGGCGCCGCCGAGCTCGGCCTTGAGCTTCTCCAGCTTCTGCACCGCCTCGGCGCCGCGCTCGCGGATGTTGGCGCGCACCTGCGGGGTCAGCTGTGCCAGGGTCGCGGTGGCCACGTCCAGCGCGCGCGGGTTGCTGGTCATGGTGTTGCCGTAGGTGCCCTTGCGGTACACCTGCGCCGCGTGCTCGGTCACCGCCAGCACCGACAGCGGGTACTGCGCGGCGTTGAGCGCCTTCGAATAGGTTTCCAGGTCCGGCGGGTCGAGCTGCTCGAAGCCGGGATAGTCCACCACCGACAGCACGCCGTGCGCGCGTAGGCCGGCCTGGATCGAGTCCACCAGCAGCAGGCTGCCGTGGTGGCGGGTCAGCTCGCGCGCGGCGGCGTAGAACGCCGGCGGCAGGGCACGGCCGGGGTCGCCTTCGCCCATCACCGGCTCCAGAAACACCGCCTCGATGAACCAGCCGTGCTGCTCGGCCTCGGCGAAGGCGCGGCGCAATGCCTCCACGTCGTAGGGCGCGATGGCGATCAGCGCATCGTCGCCGCGGTAGCTGGCCAGATGCTGCAGATAGGTCTTGCGGCTGGAGTCGGAGTACATGCCCGGCCGGTCGGTGCGGCCGTGGAAGCTGCCCTTGACCACCAGGCGCTTGATCTTGGCGCCGGCATGGCGCGCGCCCGGATCGGTCTGCAGCTTGGCGTTGATGTCGACGATGCGCGCGGCCAGGCCCACCGCTTCGGAGCCGGAGTTGAGGCACATGAAGCGGCTGTACGGACAGCCGCCGCGGCGGTGGCCGATCTCCGCGCGCAGCGCGCGCTCGAAGCGCAACTGCGACAGGTTGGGGGTCATCACGTTGGCCATCACCTGTGGCCGCGCCATCGCCTCCAGCACCGCGTCCGGCGTGTGGCCGAAGCCGAGCATGCCGTAGCCGCCGGCGTCGTACAGCACGGCGCCCTTCAGCGTGACCACCCACGGGCCGCGTGCGCTCAGCGCCACGTAGGGGGTCACCGCGTCGTCGGCGTAGAAATTGACGAAACCGGCCTGCAGATGGCGGATCTGCTCGGCTTCGTCCAGTTCCAGCAATTCGCCGAATTCGGCAGCGATGCGCGCGTAGTCTTGGCCCGCCGCCTCGATTGCCGCGTGCAGCGCCGGATGCGAGGCCGCCAGCCGCTCGATGCTGGCGTCGTCCAGGCCGTGGGTCAGGCGGTCGCCGGCGTGGGCACGGAGCGGGGCGAGGGGGCCGAGTACGGTCATGGGCGATCTCCTGAAGGCGGGCTGTCTGGTGACGATCCTGTCTATTATCGGGACAGGATCGTCGAATGGCAGCGTGAATCCGTGTAGGAATTGACGCAATTTCGTCGATTCGACGAAAATCCCTGGCCATGAAGATCACCGCCTCCGACGACGCCCTGCTGTCGCTGCTGCGCGAGGACGCGCGCGCCTCCACCGCCCAGATCGCCCGTCGCCTGGGCGTGTCGCGGACGACCGTGCAGAGCCGGATCGAGCGCCTGGAGCGCGAGGGCGTGATCTGCGGTTACACCGTGCGCACCCGCGACGACTACGAACAGGGCCATATCCGCGCGCACATCCTGATCACCGTGCTGCCGAAGAAGATGACCTCGGTGGTCAAGGCGCTGCGCGAGATCGATGCGGTGCGCGTGCTGCATTCGGTCAGCGGCTCCTTCGACCTGATCGCGCTGGGCGTGGTGCCGGGCGTCAACGACATGGACGAACTGACCGACCGCATCGGTGCGCTGGATGGGGTGGAGCGCACGACCTCATCGATCATTCTGTCCACCAAGTTCGAGCGCTGAGAGGCCGGGATTCGGAATTAGGGAGTGGGGCTTCGCAAGAGCGCGATCCCGCTTCTGCTTCAACGAATCCCCAATCCCGAATCCCCAATCCCGGCGCCGCTACAATATTCGGCCCTGCTCTCGATCGTCCCCGGCGCCGTGAAAAAGTCCGATTTCCACTACGACCTGCCCGAAGACCTGATCGCGCAAGCGCCGCTGGCCGAGCGCTCGGCCAGTCGCCTGCTGCTGGTGCCACCGGCACCGGCGCCCTTCGCCGACCGCCACGTGCGCGACCTGCCGGAGTTGCTGCGTGCCGGCGATCTGCTGATCTTCAACGACACGCGGGTGATTCCGGCGCGGTTGTTCGGGCAGAAGAGCACCGGCGGGCGGGTCGAGATCCTGATCGAGCGGCTGCTCGGCGGCCAGCGCGCGCGGGCGCAGTTAGGCGTGAGCAAGTCGCCCAAGGCCGGCGCACGCATCGCCCTGGACGCCGGCGGCGAGGCCGAGGTGCTGGGCCGCGACGGCGAGTTCTACCAGCTGCAGTTCCATGTGGATGGCGCGCTGGAGCACTGGCTGCAGCAGGCCGGACGGTTGCCGTTGCCGCCGTACATCCGCCGCGAGCCGGGCCTGGACGACCGCGAGCGCTACCAGACCGTGTTCGCGCGCGAGGCCGGCGCGGTCGCCGCGCCGACCGCCGGGCTGCATTTCGACGCGCCGCTGCTGCAGGCGCTGCAGGCGCGCGGGGTCGAGGTCGGGCACGTGACCCTGCACGTCGGCGCCGGCACCTTTCAGCCGGTGCGGGTGGAGGCGCTGGAACAGCATCAGATGCACCGCGAGTGGCTCAACGTCGGCGCCAGCCTGGTCGAACAGGTGCGGCGCACGCGCGCGGCCGGCGGGCGTGTGATCGCGGTCGGGACCACGGTGGTGCGCGCGCTGGAGAGCGCGTCCAAGGACGGCGAACTGCATCCGTTCGCCGGCGAGACGCAGATCTTCATCCTGCCCGGTTACCGCATCCGCAGCGTCGACGCGATGGTAACCAACTTCCATCTGCCCGAGAGCACGCTGCTGATGATGGTCTCGGCCTTCGCCGGCCGCGAGCGCATCTTCGCCGCCTACCGCCACGCCATCGCCGAGCGCTACCGCTTCTTCAGCTATGGCGATGCGATGCTGCTGTGGAGCAGCGAGACGCCCGCCGACCGCGCTGCGTGATACGCCGTGTTGCCGCGCCCGCACACGAGCGGGCGCGGTGCGTCGTGTCGTGGGGTCAGGCGCGTCATGCAGCGTGCATGCGCGCACGATTGCGGCGTTGCATCGCGGCCTCGGTGCCCACTTCATGGCGGCTTGCCGGCGCTGCCGCGGCGATGCGACGAATGCACGGACTGTGATGCACAGCGTGCAGCGTCTGCCTGAGTAGACGATGCCGCCCGTGCGGTAGGGGAGGTGCGTGCGCCCCTCGTCCTTGATGGATGGAACCCCTGTTCCGATGCCCCGAAGAGCGGGGCATCCCCCAGTCAAAGGATGAGTCCATGAAGAAGACATCGACCGAACTGCTGCTGGCTGCGTTGCTGGCGAGCCTGGCCATCGCCTCCGCGCACGCGCAGCCGCACGCGACGGGCGGCGGCAAGTTCCCGGCCAAGCGCACGTTGCAGGAGGCGACCCTGCCGCGCACCGACACCCAGGGGCGGCGCCTGTACGCGATCGACCTCAACCCGTTCGTGCTGCAGGAGACCACGCGGCTGTATGCCAAGTCCCGTCCTTCGGACTACCGCACCCTTGATCCTGCGATCCGTGCGCACGAGAACAGCACCGGCATGGTCCACTTCGCCGACCAGATCGCGCAGCTGCCGGGGGTGAAGATCGAGCGGGTGCTTTCCACGGTGTCCAGCACGGTCTATGCCTGGATGCCGGAACGCACTGCGGCGCAACTGCTCAAGGCCGACTGGGTGGTGTCGGTGCGCGGGGTCGAGGCGGCGCACGCCACGTTCTCCGCCGCGGGCGACATCGTCAATGGCGGCGAGATCACCTCGTGGGCGCTGCCGTATACGCAGACCAACGATGGATTCACCACCTCCAATCCCGCCTATCTGCTGGATGCGGTGCTGGACAATCCGCCACATTCCGAACTCAACGTGGTGTATCGACAGGACTTCCCGACGCTGTCGCCCAACCCCCTGCACAGCACCGCGACGGCTGGCCTGATCGGTGCCAGGCAGAACGGGCAGCTGGTGCGCGGCGTCAATCCTGGTCAGCCGATCAAGGCGTTCGGCCTTGCCGATCTGAACGAAAGCACGGTGGCCACGGCGCTGGACGCGGCAGTGCGCTACGCCGAAGCGTCGGGCGAATTCGCCGTCCTGAACATGTCGTTCAATCAGAGTCCGGGCGGGACGTACAACCCGTTCAACGCCGGCAATCGTTGGGGCCGTCGGATGCGCGCGGCGAGCAATCGCTTCTTCATCACCCAGTCGGCGGGCAATGCCTACACCGTCGGGCTCTCGCCGCAGGAGCAAGACGCGTGCAAGGTGGCGTTCGGCTACATCGATCCGCAGACCCAGCAGGGAGCCGCACGCGACATGGACGGCATCGTCGTGGTCGGCGGCTTGCAGCGCGACGGCTCGCGCTTCGGCGGCGCCCAGAACAGCGATCGCTGGGGTGGCTACGCTAAGGGATCGACGGTCGGACCCTGCATCGAGGCCTGGGCGCCCGCACACGAGATCACCAACCTCATTTACGACGGCGGCACCGAAGCAGTCTCAGGCACCTCGTTCGCCGCGCCGATCGTCGCCGCGATCGCCTCGCGCTACGGCAACACCCAGACCCGGCCGATCGAGCGCGAGGCCTACATCAAGGCCGGCCTGAGCAACACCGGCTACAGCGAGGCGGGCCTGCCGCTGCGCAAGGTGCAGTACGTGGCGCCGTCCTCGCTCAACCTGATCAAGCGCCTGCCGATCGTCGGTGCGACCTCGCCGACCAATTCGGACAACCTGGCCTCGCTGTACGACGGTCGCTTCTTCAGCGACACCGACTACTGGAACGCGCGCACCAACTGGGGCAGCGTCACCGTGAACCTGGGGCAGACGCGCAAGGTCACCGGCGTGCGCATCACCGTGCGCACCGCGGCCAGCGAGACCACGGGCACGCCGCAGCCGATCGACTTCGCCGTCTCCGCCGGCCGGCATGGCGCGGTGTTCGGCGGCAGCACCAATCCCGGACCGGTGTACTTCGACAACCCGCAGTACTACACCGAGCCCGACCAGTCCGACGTGGCGCCGGTGTACATCGCCTTGAATGGCAGCAGCGCCCAGTACCTGAAGATCGAGGCGAACAACCTGTACTCGTGGTTGGCGTACTCGGAAATCGAGGTCTACGGCGAGTGAGCAGTGCCGGCGCCGCCGCTGAATGCGGCGGCGTCGGGCAACGCCTTCGCTGCTGCGTCCGCCTCGGGTTGACGCGGTCTCGGTGTGCCGCAGCGCGATGGCCGCTGCGCGCATGCACGACAACCGCAGCCACACACTCCCGGCTTCGCCGTTTTTCGCCTGCTTTCGCCGGCTTCGGCAGCCCCCTCACTCGAGGGGGCTCTTCTCCGACTGCCTCAGCGACCGGGACGTTGCCAAGCCCAAATCCCGCTCCCCGATCCCCGTTACTTGATCGGCTCGTCCAGCATCAGTTCGCGCACGAACCGCACCGGCGGCGCGCCGTAGGACAACACCTGGTCGTGGTAGGCCTTGAGGTTGAACTTGGCGCCGAGCTTGTCCTGCATCGCCTTGCGCAGGTCCAGGTGCTCCTGCACGCCGACGAAGTAGGTCGGCAGCTGCGCCGAGGTCAGCTGTGCGCGGACCCACTTGCCCTCGGCCTCGCTCTGCTGCTGGAAGGTGTCGTGGACCATCAGGTGCAGCGCCTGTTCCTTGCTCCAGCCGTCCACGTGCACGCCCTGGTCGAGCAGCGCGTTGGCGATGCTGCGCAGGTAGAACTTCAGCTGCACCAGGTGGAACAGGGGATCGTTGTCCAGGTAGCCCTGCTCCTGCATCATCCGCTCGGTGTACACCGCCCAGCCCTCGGCGAACACGCCCGAACGCAGCACGCCGCGCAGCGTGGACGGGAACTTGGCCGAGTGCCAGCCTTCCACGTAATGCCCGGGCACGCCCTCGTGGATGCTCAGCAGGTGGATCATGCGGCTGTTGTATTCGCGCAGGAACGAGTCGGCCTGCTGCGCGGTCCAGTCGTCGGGAATCGGCGACACCGCGTAGAAGGTCTTCAGGTTCTTGTCCAGCGGGCCGGGCGAATCGCAGTACGCTACCGCCACGCCGCGCTGGAATTCGGGCATCAGGATGATGTCCACCGGTGCGTCCGGCAGGGTCACCAGGTCCTTCTTGCGCACGAAGTCGGTGGCGTCGGCCAGCGAGGCCTTGGCGGCCTCGACCACCTTGTCGCGTGCCGGATGCTGCGCGTAGGCCAGCTCCAGCGCCGCCTCGATCGCCTTCTGCTGCTGTTCGTCGCTGGGCGTATCGACCAGGGCCGGCGCGCCGGGCTTGTCCTTGAGCACGGTGCGGGCGATGCCGTACATGTCCTGGCGCACGCGCTTGAGTTCGGCCTCGGCGCGCTGCTTGATGTCGGCGCGCGACAGCGAGGAGTTGAGCGCGAACTTCAGCTTCTGGTCGTACTTCTCCGCGCCCAGGCGGAAGTCGCCCTTGGCGTTGGGTACCAGGGTCTGGTCCAGCCAGGTCTGCTGCTCGGCCACGGCCTTCTTCAGGCCCTCGATCGCGGCCTGCAGGCGCTGCGCGTCGGCCTGCGGCAGTTCCTGGATGTGCGGGACGATGAAACTGTCGACGATGCTGAGGATGCCGCGGTTCTGCTTGGCCACAGTCTTGGCGCTGATCTCCGACACGCGCGCCGGGTCCAGGTTGGCGCGCGCCTGCGCGAACAGCGCCGGGATCTTCTCCATGCGCGCGGTGGCCGACTTCAGCCGCTCCGGCAGCGGCGCGAACTCGCGCGCCATCAGCCCATAGATCGCGCCGCCGGCCAGGCCGTTGTAGACCTGCGGATCGGTCGCCCAGCCCTGCGCTACCTCGCTGTTCCAGATGTCGGACTGCAGTTGGTTGCGCAGGATCGCCGCGTCCACCTGGTTCTCGCGCGAGAGCTTGGCGACGTCGAGCTTGTCCAGCTCGGCCAGCAACTGCTTGCTCGCGTCCAGGCTCTTCTGCCGGCCCGCGGCGCTGAGGTCGTCCAGTTCGCTGTCGTAGCGGTGGTCGCCGGTCTGGGTGGCGCCGACCGGGGACAGCTGCATCCATGTGTCGACGGCGCGCTTGGACAGCGCGGCGAAGCTGGCGTCGGCGGCCGCGTCGGCTGTGGCTGCGGCCTGGCCGGGGGCGGCGTTGCTGGCGGTGGGCGCGTCGGCAGGTTTCTGGCAGCCGGCGAGGGCGGCGAGCAGGGCGGCGGCGAGCAGGTGCTTGCGCATCGGGGTTCCTGGAATGGGTCGATCCGCCAGGGTAGCGCCGCCGCGGCTGCCGGCGCCCCTGCCATTGGATTACCCTGGACGCTTTCGCCATTCAGGAGCACAGGAATGCAGGACAAGGGACGTTGCCATGAAGGTCGTGTCGTGTGCGATCGCGCGTTCGATCCGGAGGCCGCCGCGACGGCTGGCGCGGTCGATGCCGCAGCAGGGCGCGCCGCGCTCGCAGGCGCTCGCCCCGGTCTGCTGCCTGCGCGTCGTGGCTGGCGTCGCTGGGGCGCTTCCCTGGCACTGATGATGTCGATCGCTGCCTGCAGCCGCGACGGCGAGAGCGCGCGGTTGCCGGCTGCCGACCTCTACGCCGCCGATGCCGCCGGGAGTGCTGCCACGGCCGCCGAGGCCGCGGCGCAGGCGGCAGATGCGTCGTTTGCCGCAGGCGCGCCTGGCGAAGAGCATCGTGCCATGGCCACGCTGGCCTACGAGCACGAGGTCAGCGTCGCGCTGCCGGCAGCGCAGATTCCGGCCCGACTCAAGCAGTTGCAGGAAGGCTGCCTGAAATCCAGTTTCGGCGCCTGCACGGTGTTGCAGGTCGAGCAACGCGGTGGCGAGCGGCCGCGTGGCGAACTCAGCGTGCGGATCGCGCCCAGCGGGGTCGAGCCGTTGATCGCGCAGGCGGGCCAGGACGGCCAGATCGAGAGCCGCACGACCCATGCCGAGGATCTGGCGCAGGCGGTGCAGGACAACGATGCGCAGCGCCAGCGCCTGCAGGCCGAGCAGCGACGCCTGCAGGAGTTCCAGCAGCGCCGCGATCTCAGCGTGGCCGACATGATCGCGCTGTCGGAGAAGCTGGCCGCGGTGGAGACGCAATTGCTCGCCACCAGCCAGGAAGCCGCACAGCAGCGCCGGCGCCTGGATACGCAGCGGGTGACATTGACGTTTACCGCACCGACCGCCGAGCGGAGCCGCAGCGACATCGGCGATGCGCTGCGCGACAGCGGCGAAATCTTCGCCGGATCGATCGCCTGGGCGATTCGCGCGGTGGTCGGCCTGGCGCCGTTCGTGCTGCTCGGCTATGCGCTGTGGCGGCTGATCGCCTGGCGCCGACGTCGGCGTCGTTCCGCCTAGCGGAGGAAGCTGTTCCCGTCCGACGGGATCGGGCGGGAACGGATGGAGATGATGCGCGAGCAGCGGTGCTGCCACGCGTTGCCGACGAAACAGTGGCACGTCGTCCAGCAGCAGCGGACGATGAGGGGTTGTGGGTCGCGGCTGAAGCCGCTCCTACGGTTCTTCTCGTCTGACACTCACGCTTGAGCAAAAGCAAAACGACTCCTGCTGGGGCTCGATGCATTGGCTGGGTGCGCTCGGGGAGGGACTTCAGTCCCGACGCCTTGAAGTGGGATACCTGAGGCACGGCTGGCGCCGCTGGAAAGCAAGGATGCTGGCCATGGGCACGAGGACGCTGCGCCCTGCGGCGCAACGCCTCAGGCGCAGACCTCAGCCTTCGTCCTGTTCGAACTCCACGACCACGTCCAGCTCGAACGCCAGCGCTTCCACCGCCTCGCGCACCTTCTGCGCGGTGGCGGCATTGCCGGCCTCCACTTCCACTTCGTGGGTGCCGGGTCCCTGGTCGTCGGGCAGGCCGGCGGAGCTGGAATCGTCGTCGTCCATGTGCGGCATCAGGTCGTCGATCTCCTCGACGTGTTCGATGCCGTCCAGGCTCGACAGCAGGTTGATGATGGCGCGGGCGTCGTCCTCGCTGCCGGTGATGCGGATGCGGAGCTGGGGCATGTGCCTTCCTCTTAGGGGGAAGGCGCAGGCTAGGCAGGCGTCGGCTAAGGCGGGGTGATGATGTGCTCAGCGCAGCGGCACGACCGCGTCCGGCCCGGCGTGCTCGGCTACCGGCAGCAGCAGCGCCTCGGCAGCCGCGCGCAGCAGCGCCGGGGCGATATAGCGGCGGTGTACGGCAGCGATCAGCGCCATGTACAGGTGCCCGAAGCGGTTGTGGCACGTCACCCGCGTTTCCAGGCTCAGCTCGGCCCTGCCGTCGTCGCGCAGCGCCACGCCGACGCAACTGCGGAACACCAGGTGGCGATCGTCGGCGCCGAGCAGCACCTGCACGCGCTGCGCCTGCGCGGTGGAGGCCTGCGCCAGCACCGGAAAGCGGCCGGCGAACACCTGATCGCGCTGCGGCGACAGCAGCGAGGACACCGGGCAACCCAGCGGCGAGGTGCGCAGCCGCAACGGTGCGACCAGCACGTTGCGCAGGCGCATCAGCCAGGTCACGCCACGCGGCGGGTGCTGCAGGAAGCCATCCAGCAACGCCGCCATCAGCGCGTGCGCGCCCAGCGGTCGCAGCGCCTGCGCCGGCACCGTCAGCCGCACGCTGTCCTGGTGGTGATGCGCGGGCAGCTGCGGTTCGAGCAGCGAGCCGGGCAGCAACTGTGGCGTCACCCGTGCCCGCGGCAGGCGCGGCGCCAGTGCCGCGAAGCCCGCCGGATGCCGCCAGGCACCCAGCCGCCGCCGCACACGTCCGCTGAGCGCACGCAGGCCCGCGCACCAGGCCAGGCGCCGGCTGCCCGGGGAGGCGACCAGCGACAGCTGCACCGTCGGCACGGATAGCGCCTGCGCCTGCGGCGAGGCCAGCAGCGCGGTGACCGCGGGCGGCAGCAGTTCGGTGAGGGTGGCGATGTCGGCGGTGCCCGCCAGCACCTGCGCGCGCACGTCCTCGGCCAGCGTGCCGCCGGCTTCGTCGCTGTGGCAGGACAGGGCGAAGAACGCCGGATGCCCGGACTGCGCGCGCAGCGGCGCGAACTGGTGCCAGGTGCCGCCGCCGAAGCGCACGCTGAACAGGCAATCGGCGGGCAGTTCGACGTGCCGCAGCGCGGCGAGGAAATGCTGCGGATCCTGCGCCAGTTGCGCCGGCGAGGCGGTGCTGAAACGCAGCAGCGCGCCGCCGCTGCCGGTGATCGCGGTGAACATGCGATGCCCGGCATGGCAATGGAAGGGATGGCCGCCGCTGCCGACCGCGAACGAGTAAAGCGCGGTCGACTCGCCGTTTTTGAAATCGGTGCCGGCCAGGCGCGCCGAGGGTTCGTCCAGCGCGTCGCGGAACTGCGGATGCGCGCGCTGGCGCAGGCAGGCCTGGGCGATCAGCGGATCGCCGGCACCGACCCCGAGCTGGGCGATCAGGATGACCTCCACCGGCAGGCCGCCGCTGTAGGAGGGCAGGCGCACCGAGGGAAATCCGGTTTGCGCGGCGGCGTGTTCGCTGAGCGGTGCGGCGGTCATCGGCGGACTCCTGTTGCCGGGGCGGAAGGATCAGGCGGTGCGCTTGGCCTGCCTGCGCGATTCGCGTTTGAGCGGGCCGGCGCTGGGGCAGATCTCGAAGGCGAAACCGCTGAGGGTGTTGACCAGGTTGTCGGGCGTGAGCCGGTACACCACGAACTGGCCGCGGCGCTCGCTCGCCACCAGCCCGGCCGCTTCCAGCACGGACAGGTGCCGCGAGATCGCCGGCGCGCTCATCGCGAAGCGCTGCGCGATCTCGCCGGCCGTGAGTTCCTGTGCCGACAGATAGGCGAGGATCTCGCGGCGTGGGCGCGAGGCGAGGGCTTCGAAGACGCGGTCGATGGACATCGGGGCTTAGATAATTAACGAATTAGTTAATTAATGACGTGGTGTGTGGCGTTTGTCAATGGCGTTTGGCTGGCAGCCCGAGCTTGAGTCGATTCGCGTGGTTTCCCGTAGGAGCGGCTTCAGCCGCGACACAGGCGACCGGTAACGCGGCGTCGCGGCTAAAGCCGCTGCTACGACGCGATCGATACCGCGGGTTCCTGCACGTGTGCCCTGCGCTTACGCCAGCGCTAACCCGCTGTCGGCGGCAACCCGAGCAATTCCGCCGGCAATGCCGGCATCGGGGTGCGCTCATCCAGCGCCTCGCGCTTGAGCCAGTCGACGAAGTGGCTGGCGGCCGGGCTGAGCAGACGGTGGGTCGGATGCACGATGTAGTAGGAGTAGCGCGCGGTCAGCGCCGGGCCGGGCAGGCGCACCAGTTCGTAGCGCTGCAGATACGGCTGGGCGATGTGCTTGCGCGCGAGCACCGCGCCCACGCCGTACACCGCCGCGCGCATCGCATCGGTGCTGTCGTTGAAGGTGTGCATCGGCGGCAGGGCCACGCCGCGCACGCCGGCGGCGCGGAACCAGTCGCGCCAGCCCTGCGGCGACATGTCGGTGAGCAAGGGCAACTGCGCGATCTGCTCGGGCCGGCGCAGCGTCGCCAGTTGCGGCAAGGCCGGGGACGCCACCGGGAACAGTTCGTCGTCCATGAGGTGGTGAGAGGTCAGCCCCGGCCAGTCGCCCTGGCCGTAGCGGATACCGAGCTCGGGGCCACCCTCTTCAAAGCGCGAGAAGGCCGAGTCGGTCTGGATCTCCAGGCGCACGTGCGGGTAGGCCTGGCAGAAGCGCGGCAGGCGCGGCAGCAGCCAGCAGTACGAGAGCGAGCGCAGCGTGGTCAGGCGCAGCGGCGCGGTGTCGGCCTGCGGATGCAGGTTGCCGGCCACCGCGGCGATGTCGGCCAGCGCCGCGCTGGCGGCATCGGCCAGTTGCCGGCCCTCGGCGGTCAGCTTGACCCCGCGCGCGTGGCGCTGGAACAGCGTGGCGCCGAGCAGCGCTTCCAGGCGCCGCACATGGTGGCTGACCGCACTGGCGGTGAGATGCAGTTCCTCCGCGGCGTGGGCGAAGTTCTGGTGGCGCGCCGCGGCGGCGAACACGCCGAGCGCGGGCAGCAGGGACGGGCGCAGTTGCACGGTCAGACACGCGGCAGATTTGTGGCTCGCGACGATACTACGCGCTTGTCGCCCCTGGGGCGCAGGACGATGCTGACCGCCGAACACGACATGCGCGGCAGGCAGAGCAGCGAGAAGGGAGCGGTGCGGATGCGCCACCCGGCATCCGCCGCCGGCGGCGGATGCGTGGCGTCGCAGGATCGCTGCGGCGCGTTTCCGGTCGACCGCGAGCCTCCTCCATGCCTACTTCCGACACCTCCCTGCAACCTGGCATCGTCTCCGTCCCTCCCGCGCCCGTATCCGACGGCGCTGCGTCGCGCGACTGGCGCACGCCGCTGGAACTGGGCTTTCTCGGCGTCGTCTGGGGCTGCTCGTTCCTGTTCATGCGCGTGGCGGCGCCGCAGTTCGGTGCCTACGCGCTGGTGGAACTGCGCCTGGCCCTCGGCGCAGCGGTGCTGCTGCCGTTCCTGTGGCTGGCGCGGGCGCGCTTCCCGCTGCGGCGCTGGCCGACCCTGGCGGCGATCGGCGTGCTCAATTCCGCGCTGCCGTTCCTGCTGTTCGCGTGGGGTGCGCAGCACGCGCCGGCGGCGATCGGCGCGATCTGCAACGCGATGACGGTGCTGTTCACTGCGTTGATCGCGTTCCTGTTCTTCGGCGAGCGCATCGGCACCCGCCGCGCGCTGGCCTTGCTGGTCGGCTTCATCGGCGTGTTGGTCTTGGCCACCGGCAAGTCGGCCGGGCTCAGCGTCGGACCGTCCGCCTTCGCCGGCGCCACCGCCTCGCTGCTGTACGGCATCGGCTACAACCTGGTGAAGCGGCACATGGGCGACCTGCCGCCGGCCGCATCGGCGGCGGCCACGCTCGGCTGCAGCGCGCTGCTGCTGGCGCCGCTGGCCTTCACGCATTGGCCGACCGCGCCGGTGTCGGCGCTGGCCTGGGCCTGTGCGGGCGGCCTGGGCGTGGTCTGCACCGGCCTGGCCTACCTGATGTACTACCGGTTGATCCAGCGCATCGGCCCGGCCCGCGCCTCGACCGTGACCTACCTGATCCCGGTGTTCGGCGCGCTGCTGGCCTGGTGGTTCCTGTGCGAGCCGCTGACCTGGACCATGCTGCTGGCCGGTGCGCTGATCCTGGGCAGCGTGGCCTTCAGCCAGCGCGCGCGGTAGAACGTGTCATCCATCGCGGCAGCATCGCCAGGCGGCTGACCGGCTGCGCCGTGGAGCAGCCGCGCGAACTGTTCATCCGCTTCCTGCACGCGCAGCCGCCGCGCGCATGACGCGTCACTTCGGCGGCGCGCGCACCGGCAGCGGCACGTTGCACAGGTCGATGTGCCCGGCCGGGCGCTTGTAGAACGCGTCGCGGCGGTTGCGCCGCGCCTCGACCACGTCGCGGAAGGTGCGGGTGTCGGTACGCAGCAATTGCAGCGGCGTGCGCTCTGCTTCCGGCACGTCGCTGGCCAGGCGGATCGCGCGGATCGGCGTGCGCTGCTCGGGTTTCTCATAGAAGCCCATCGGGTCCGGCCCGCGCGGGATCACGCTGAGCAGTTCCATGCCCTTGACCACGCGGCCCACCACGGTGATGTTGCGGTCCAGTTGCCGCGGCGACTGCCCGGTGACCACGTAAAGCTCGGCCCCGATGCTGCTGTCCTCGTCGTTGTTGCGGCCGGCGCCGAGCGTGCCGTAGCAATGCGCCAGCCAGGCGGTGCCGGCCTTGGGATCGCGCGCTACCGGAAAGTCGTCGACGAAGCCCACCTGCGCCGCCCAGCCGTCAGGATCGGGCAGCGGCTGGAACGCGAGGCCCGCGGCGGGTCGCTGGAACTCGGCGGGCAAGTGGGTCTTGGCGCTGCCCAGCGACTTGGCCTTGCCCGGCTCCTCGCCATCGGGGTCGCCGAACTGCACCACGAAATTGTCCTGCGAGCGATAGATGCTCAGGCCGTCCCAGAAGTGCTCGTGGGCCAGGGTACGGATGTTGCCGACGTGCTGCGGCGCGAACGCCGGCGCCAGCTCGATGATCACCCGGCCGGTGTCCAGCTCCAGGTACAGCGTGTTGGCCGGATCCAGCGTGCGCCAGTCGCTGGGCTTGGAGGCGTCCAGGATCTGCTGCGGGCTGCGGTACGGCACCGCCGGCGGCGGTGCGCCCGCCGACGCGGCGAAGGTGGACAGCGACAACGCGAGGGCGAGCAGGGAAGTGCGCAGCGGCATGAGGGCGGCCCGGTCGGTGAGCGCCCGATTCTCACCGAAGCGGCGGCCGCTGCCAATGCGCCGGCGGCACGGCGATTGCCGTGCTGCCGACAGGGCTGCCTACGACAGCGCGCGCCGCTGCGGTTCCTGCGCCTCCTGCACCGGTGGCTGGCTCGGCGTCGGCGGCAGCGCGGCGAGTTGCCTGGCGCTTTCCGCGGCCGGTATGGTCGCGGCCTGCGCAGCGTCCACGTAGGCCACGCGCTTGTCGGCGGACATCGGGTCGCCTTGTACCGCGAACACGCGTCCGTTGTCGTTGCGCAGCACGTGATCGACCTGGGTCAGGCCATCGCGCCGCGCCGCCAGCAGCAGGTTTCCGGCGACGTTGGCGTCGTAGGGCGTGAGCTTGCGCGCGATCGCCTGTTGCATCGCCTCTTGCTGCGGATCGGCGGCGGCACGCGCAGCGGGCGTGGCGCCGGTACTCGGGGCGGCGCGCGTGGGCGCTGACGGGGATGGTTGGCCGGCGCGGTCGACCTGCGCGTCGATGCGAACCAACTCTCCGCCCGGCGTGCCGCCCGCGCTGCTGGACACGCGGAACAGGCGCTCGCTCAGGCCGTACTGGGAATTGCCCAGATTGCGCGCCAGGCCGATCGCGAAGTCCTGCGGACTCTGCTTTGCATATTCCGCCGCCTCGTGCGCGGTCATCGGACTGGCCTGCGCGGCGCGCTGGTACTGCTGGCGCAGCGCGTCCATCTGCTGTTCGGAGAAACGCAGGGTGGCGTTCTCGCCAGCCCTGATCGGCGGGTTGGCCGGGTCGGTGTCCTTGCCGGTGAGCGCGGCGTTGAGCAGTTGCGCCTGGTTGTGGTCGACCTTGTCGAAGCTGAACTGGTAGCTGCGCTCGTCCACGCGCTCCTTTCCCGCCGGGTCGAACTGGCGGGTCAGGGTCATCGGCACGTTGCCCGCGTACTGCACCTTGCCGACCACGCTGGAACTGCCGTCGGCATAGGTGGTCCGGACGTTCTCGCCGCTGTTGCGCTGGCCGCCCAGCTCCGCCTTGAACGGGCCCAGGCCGAGTTGCGCGCGGGTCTCCGAACTCATGGTCAGGCTTTCGACCTTCTGCACGTCGCCGACGCCGGGCGCGTTGGCGGCGAGTTTGCCGCTGGCCAGAAACGCGCGGTAGGCGGCCTGGGCCTGCGGATCGCGCAGGTCGAAGGTGGCGGTGTTCATGGTCGCCTGGCCGAGCGCATCCTGCCGGCCCAGCATGGCCTGGGCGATGTCGGTCTTCAGCCCCACCGCCTCCAGCCGCTCCATCGCCTGGGTCGGACCGACCGCGACGCGGACGCGATCGGCATCCAGGCGCTCCACCGCATAGCTCATGCCGGCCGCGTCGGTGCGCTCGCTGGACGTGGCGAAGCCGCGGAACGCCGCTTCCATCGAGGTCTTGGCGAACACCTGGCCATCGAGCTTGACGCGGCCGCCTTCCGGGATGGTCGTGGGGTCGAAGGGATTCACCCGCGCGGCGGCGTCGGCCGTTGCATCGCCGCGCAGCCGGACTTCGTAGCGGCCGCGCTCGCCGGTGGCCTGGGTCAGGCTGCCGTCGGCGGCCAGGCGACCGGCTTTGAAGTCGCCCTGGATGCGATGGCCCTGGGTGAACTCCATCTCGACGTTGAACACCGTGTCGCCATTTTCCTGCTTGCGCCCGGCGCCGACCTTGCCGGTGTGCACCGCCGCGTATTCCAGCGGGCCGTACTTGGCCTGTGCAGCCGTGCGGCTGTACTCGACCGAGGCCGAACCGGCCTCTGGATCGCGCTTGAACGCGCCGGTCGAGAACTGGTTGCCGGAACTGGCGAAGCTGGCCTCGGTGGCCTGCCCGGGCTCTGGGGTGGCGGGCGTCGAACTCATGCGTGACCTCCTGGATGGCATGCACAAAGGAAGGTCCCGCAGTGTAGTCAGCGTGGTGTTGCCGAAACGTTTGTCGCCTGGGAACGCCGGTTGGGGCGGCGGACATGACCAACGGCACAGGGGCTATGTCGAACTTTGCACTAGTATCTACTTCAACCTAGTGAGGGATGCCATGGTCGAGCCGGATGCGCAGCTGAAGAAATTCCAGAAAGAGCTGAGCGCCGGCACCGTGTCGCTGGCCTTGCTGGCGGTGCTGGCCGCCGCCGAGGCGCCGCTGTACGGCTATCTCATCGCCAAGCGCATGGAGCAGGTGGGCGAGGGCGTGCTTAGCGGCAAGCAGAGCGCGCTGTACCCGGTGCTGCGCAACCTGGAGGCGGCGGGGCTGCTGTCCAGCCATGTCGAGCCGTCGGTGGCCGGGCCGCCGCGGCGTTACTACCGCATCACCGCGGCGGGCCTGGCCACGCTGCGGCAATGGGCCGCGGCGTGGAGAGCCACCCGCGATTCCGTCGATTCCGTGCTGAAGGGGATTCCAGAATGAGCAGCGCACACACCGCACCGCGGCCCTTGCCGACCACCATTCCCGACTACCTGGCGCAACTGCGCGCGGCACTGGCCGATGCCGATCCGGCGCTGGTCCAGGATGCGCTGTACGACGCGGAGGAATACCTGCGTTCGGAGTTGGCCGAGCAGCCGGGCAAGAGCGAGGCCGAGGTCATCGCCGGCGTCGCCGGTAGCTACGGCGCGCCGGAGGAGGTGGCCGAGATCTACCGCGATACCGAGGTGACGGTGAACCGCGCGCTGCGCCCGCCGGCGCCACCCAAACGCCGCTCGCTGGCCGGCCGCTTCTTTGGCGTGGCCGCCGATCCGCGCGCCTACGGCAGCCTGTTCTACATGTTGTTGTCGCTGGTCACCGGCATCTTCTACTTCACCTGGGTGGTGACCGGGGTCAGCGTGTCGGCGGGCATGCTGATCCTGATCGTCGGCGTGCCGCTGCTGGTGCTGTTCTTCGGTTCGGTGCGGCTGCTGTCGCTGGTGGAAGGCCGGGTGGTGGAAGTGCTGCTGGGCGAGCGCATGCCGCGGCGGCCGCTGTACAGCGAGCGCACACAACCCTGGCTGCGGCGCATCGGGCAGATGTTCACCGACGCGCGCACCTGGACCACGATGCTGTATTTCCTGCTGATGCTGCCGCTGGGCACCTTCTACTTCAGCGTGTTCATCACCCTGCTGAGTACGGGGCTGGCGCTGGCGTCGGCGCCGCTGGGGTTCTTCCTGCCGCAGCAGTTCAATGCGATGTTCGTCGACTGGAACGTCACCGAAAGCGCACCGTGGCTGCTGCCGGTGTGGAGTGCGCTGGGCATCGTGCTGCTGGTCGGCACGCTGCACCTGGCGCGTGCGGTCGGCAAGCTGCACGGCATGCTCGCCAAGCACCTGCTGGTGCACAGCGCGGGGCAATGACGAGGCGCCGCGGCTGGCGAATGCCGGCCGCGGACGCTGCACGGCTCAGCCGGCCTTGCGGCTGCCGCGGCGCTTGAGCGGGGTGACGTTGCCGGCCGCCGGCGCGCGGCTGGCGCCGGCGTTGGCGGCGATGAAGCTGCGCACCTGCGGATACACGATGTCGCGCCAGCGGCGGCCGCTGAAGATGCCGTAATGGCCGGCGCCTTGCACTTCCAGATGCTGGCGGCGAGCGGCGGGGATACCGGTGCACAGGTCCTGCGCGGCGGCGGTCTGGCCCAGGCCGGAGATGTCGTCCAGTTCGCCTTCGATGCTGAGCAGCGCGGTGTCGCGGATCGCGGCCGGGTCGACGCGCTCGCCGTCGATCACCCATTCCCCGCGCGGCAGCAGGAACTCCTGGAACACCACGCGGATGGTGTCCAGGTAGTAGGTGGCCGGCATGTCCAGCACCGCGTTGTACTCGTCGTAGAAACGGCGGTGCGCCTCGGCGTCCTGCAGGTCGCCCTTGACCAGGTTGGCGTAGAAATCCCAGTGCGACATGAAGTGCCGGCTCGGGTTCATCGCCAGGAAGCCGATGTGCTGCAGGAAGCCCGGGTAGACCTCGCGGCCGTGGCCGGGGTAGGCCGGCGGCACGGTGTGGATGACGTTGTGCTCGAACCAGGACAGCGGATTGCGCGTGGCCAGGTTGTTGACCTCGGTAGGGCTGCGCCGCGCGTCGATCGGGCCGCCCATCATCACCAGCGAACGCGGCGTGGTCTCGCCGCGCCCGGCCATCAGCGACACCGCGGCCAGCACCGGTACGGTCGGCTGGCACACGCTCATCACGTGCAGCGACTCGGCGCCGATGTGGCGGATGAAGTCCTGCACGTAGCGCACGTAGTCGTCCAGGCCGAAGTCGCCGTCGGCCTGCGGCACCATGCGCGCATCGATCCAGTCGGTGACGTAGACCTTGTGGTCGCGCAGCAGGGTGCGCACGGTGTCGCGCAGCAGCGTGGCGTGGTGGCCGGACAGCGGCGCCACGACCAGTACGGCCGGCTGCTTCTTGAGTCCGTCCACCACCTTGGCGTCGTCGCTGAAGCGCTTGAAGCGCAGCAGGCGGCAGAACGGCTTGCGCAGCACTTCCTGCTCGACGATCGGCAGCGCGTGGCCGTCGACCTCGACATGGTCCAGGGCCCAGGCCGGCTTCTCGTAGTCCTTGCCCAGGCGGTGCATCAGTTCGTTGCTGGCGGCCAGGCGCTCGGCACCGGGCAACGTCGACCACAGGCTGTTGGGATCGGAGAAGATCTTGGCGTTGGCTTCGGCCTGGTGCACCCAGGGGGCGAGCAGGTTACGGGTCAGTTCGTGCCACTGGTAGAGCATGCCGGCGTTTCCATCCTGAGCGTATGCTGCCGTGCAGCATAACCCATTCCGGGCATTTGCACCTTAATGGGGCACCAGACCAATCGTCTCCAGCGCCGCCGCATCGCCCGCCAGCGCTGGCGCCAGCCAGCAATGACTGCCGACCGGGCGCAGCCCGAGCGCACCGAACTGGCGCCGGTACCAGCGCGCTGCACGGGGCTGGAAGCCGGCGTGGTCGCCGTCGAAGTCGTCCTCGGCGGCGAAGGTCTCCAGGAACGCCACCCCGCCGCACAGCTCCACCAGGCCAGGCAGGCCCTGGCGCAGTTCGCGGCTGGGCACGTAGTGCAGCACGTCCGAGCACACCAGCAGGTCCACCGGCGCGCACGGCCGCAGCCAGGCGAAATCGCCGAAGCGCGCCGGGTGCAGGTTGCGGCGGCGGCCATAGCGCGCCACCGCGTAGTCGCTGCTGTCGAAGCCGAGATAGCGCAGCTTCGGCCGCAGCTTCAGCAGCGGCGCGCGCCAGGCGCCTTCGCCGCAGCCGATGTCGAGCACGCTGCGGATCGGCCGTTCCAGGTAGTACTCGGCCTGGGCCACGGCGAGCCCGACCTTGCGCGCCAGGCGTGCGGCGTCGCCGATGCCGTCGCGGCGATACCAGCGCTGGAAGTAGTCGGCGTCGTACTGTTTGTCCATGCGGGCGTGTGGTCCGTGCGGGCGCCGGGCGAATCGGCGAAAATGGCCGCACATCCTACGCCAGCGAGCCGGAGCCAGCGCATGCAACTCTATCTGTGGATCAAGTCCCTGCATCTGCTGTTCGTGATCGCATGGATGGCGGCGGTGTTCTACCTGCCGCGGATCCTGGTCAACATCGCCGAGAGCGCGGGCCAGCCGCAGGTGCAGGAGCGCCTGGCGCTGATGGGGCGGCGCCTGTACCGCTTCGGCCACAGCATGTTCGGCCTGGCGCTGCTGCTGGGGCTCACCCTGTGGCTGGGCTACAAGGTGCTGCCGGACTTCCCGACCATGGTCGCCCCCGGCCACAGCGGCTGGCTGCACGCCAAGCTTGGCTTGGTGGCGCTGATGCTGGCCTACTACATCTTCACCGGCCGCTGGCTCAAGCGCGTGGGGCAGGCGCAGCCCCTGCCGTCCTCGCGCGCGCTGCGCCTGTTCAACGAACTGCCGGTGCTGGGACTGCTGGTGGTGATCTGGCTGGTGCTGGCGAAGCCGTTTTGAGCGGGGATTGGGGATTCGGGATTCGGGATTCGCAAGAGCGGGGTCTTCCAGCCTGGTATTGATCGCGGCTACCCATAACACTTCGGCGCCGGGAACCGGCTTTTACGAATCCCCAATCCCGATTTCCCAATCCCGAGGCGCCGCCCGGCGCCTCACGCCGTCTCGTACGCGCCGTAGCTGCGCAGGCGCGCGTAGCGCTTCTCCAGCAACTGCTCGATCGGCTGCTGTTCCAGGGCGTGCAGTTCGTTGAGCAGGACCGCCTTCAGGCGCTTGGCCATCTGCGTGGGGTTGCGGTGGGCGCCGCCGATCGGTTCGCGGATCACCTTGTCGACCAGGCCCAGCGCGGACAGCCGCTTGGCGGTCAGGCCGAGTTGTTCGGCGGCGTCCTTGGCCTTGGTCGCGTCCTTCCACAGGATCGAGGCGCAGCCTTCCGGCGAGATCACCGAGTAGGTGCCGTATTCCAGCATCAGGGTGCGGTCGCCCACGCCGATCGCCAGTGCGCCGCCGGAGCCGCCTTCGCCGATCACGGTGCAGATCACCGGCACCTTCAGTTCGGCCATCTCCAGCAGGTTGCGCGCGATCGCCTCGCTCTGGCCGCGCTCCTCCGCGCCGATGCCGGGGTAGGCGCCGGGGGTGTCGATGAAGGTCAGCAGCGGCAGCTTGAAGCGCTCGGCCAGCTTCATCAGGCGCAGTGCCTTGCGATAGCCCTCCGGACGCGGCATGCCGAAATTGCGCGCGATCTTGCTCTTGGTGTCGCGGCCCTTCTGGTGGCCGATGATCACCACCGCGCGGCCGTCGATGCGGCCCAGGCCGCCGACGATGGCCTTGTCGTCGGCGAACGCGCGGTCGCCGGCCAGTTCCTGGAACTCGTCGCAGAACACGTTGATGTAGTCCAGCGTGTACGGGCGCTGCGGGTGCCGCGCCAGCTGCGAGATCTGCCACGAGGACAGGTCGCGGAAGATCTGCGCGGTACGCACCCGCAGCTTGTCCTCCAACGCACCCACCTCGGCGTCGACGTTGACCGCCGGGCCGGTGCTGGCGTTGCGCAGTTCCTGGATCTTGGCTTCCAGATCGGCGATGGGTTGCTCGAAGTCGAGGTAGTTCGGGTTCATTGGAAGCCGTGGAGAACGTGAAGTGGGGAGTTTAGCCGAATGCCGCGTGGCGGCCCGTACGCGGCCGTCCGGTACCCGGCTCAGGGGCCGGTCACCAGCGCAGGGCTGTGCATGATCTGGTGCATGCCCTCGACGAAGTCGTTGACGCGTTTGTTGTCGTCCACCGACAGGCCGCTGAACAGGCGCGCGGTGGCATGGGTGAAGTCGATCTGCGTGGACACGTAGGTCTTGCGCAGGCGCTGTTGCTCCGCCGGATCGGTCGCGTGCAGGTAGGCGTTGGCCAGCGCGCGCAGCGGCCCGGCGTGCGCCTCCATCACCGGCGGCAAGGTCGGCAGGCGTTCGGCCGCGGGCGTGACCCGGCGCTGCGGCGGCTGCCAATCGCGCGGCTGATGCGCCGCGACATAGCCAGGGGCATCGTGGCTGCTCTCGACGTAGGCGACGAAGTCGTCGGGCGCGAAAATCTTGCGCATGCGCCGGCCGCCGCTGCTGTCGACTGCGCCGACGGCGTTCTCGGGGAACGGGGTATGCACGTCGAAGTCCCAGTCCTTGACGATGAACAAGTCGTGGACCTGCCCGTAGCGGCCTTTCAGTGCCACGCCCCGCACCTCCACGACCCCATCGCCCTGAAACTCGCGCGGACGTGCGGTGCTGGTCCAGTAGATCTCGTCGATCCAGTAGTAATCCGACAGGGTCGGGTTGACCAGGGCACCGTCGTGATCGGCGTAGACGATGAAGGGGACGCGGCCGAGTTGCGCGGTCTGCAGGGTGTGCGCGCCCGGCGCCAGTTCCAGGGCCAGGTCGGCATGTGCGGGGATGCTGTGCGACTGTCCATCGACCTGGATCGGCAAGGCCTGCCCGGTCGGATTGTCGAAGCGGAAGGTTTGCGGACCCTTGCCGCAGGCAGTCAACAACAAAATGCAGCAGGACAGGAGCAAAAAGCGCATGCGGATATCCAGAACAGAAGGAAAAAAGAGAGAGCCGATTCGGTTTGCAGCGAGGGTCAGTTCGCCCACGGCGGGCTGTACTTGACCTTCACCGCGCGCACCGCCGGGTCGCCGCGCAGGGCGTCCAGCAGCTGCGGATCCACGCGCACCGAATGGCTGCCGTTGAGGTCGAGCATGCCGGCGATGCCGCCTTGCGCCGACTGCAGCAGCAGGTCCAGGCGCAGCGGCGTCTTGCCCGGGCGGTGACGGGCGAGCAGGCCGTCGATGCGCGGCCAGGCGCTGCGCTGGCGCAGGTCCAGGCGCAGCGACAGGCGCTGCGCGTGGTGCGTGCAGATCTGCTCGTAGTCCCAGCACTGGCGGATGCGCATGGCATAGCCGCCGTTGAATTCGTCCTCGCGCACGCCGCCCTTGACGATGAGGATGCGGTCGCGGGTCAGCAGGTGGCCGAATTCGGCGATGGCGTCGGAGAACGCGCTGCACTCGATGCGGCCGCGGCCGTCCTCCAGTTGCACGAACACCTGGCTGTCGCCCTTGCGGCGCACGCCGACCACCTGGCCGGCGAGGATCGCGCTGACCTCCGGGCGCCACGCGCGCTTCTCGCCGTCGCCACCGCCGCCGCGGCCGCCGCCGGATTGCGCGCAGATCTTCTCCAGCGCGCTCAGGTCGCAGCCGACCAGTTCGCGCACTTCGTCGCGGTACGGATCGAACGGATGGCCGCTGAGGTAGAAGCCCAGCGTCTCGCGTTCGCCGGCCAGCAACTGGCCCAGCGGCCATTCCTTGCTCTCCGGCAGGTCCAGGCGCAGCGCCGGCGCGCTGGTGTCGGCGCCGCCGAACAGCGAGTTCTGTCCGGAGGCGCGCTCGCGCGCCATCTGCTCGGTGGCCTTCATCACCTCCGGCAACTGCAGCATCAGCGTGGCGCGGTTGCTGCCCAGCCCGTCCATCGCGCCGGCGTTGATCATCGCTTCCAGCGTGCGCTTGTTGAGCTTGGCCGACTCCACGCGGGTGCAGAAATCCAGCAGCGAGGCGTACTCGCCGCCGCGCTCGCGCTCGGCCACGATCGCTTCGCAGGCGCCGCGGCCCACGCCCTTGATCGCGCCCAGACCGTACTGGATGGTGTCCGGCGTGGCCGCCTCGAACATGTAGGCCGACGCGTTGATGCGCGGCGGCAGCACGGTCAGGCCGAGGTTGCGCACCTCGTCGAGGAAGCCGACCACCTTGTCGGTGTTGTCCATGTCCGAGGACAGCGTGGCCGCCATGAACTCGGCGGGGTAGTGGCGTTTCAGCCACGCGGTCTGGTAGCTGACCAGCGCGTAGGCGGCGGCGTGCGACTTGTTGAAGCCGTAGCCGGCGAACTTCTCCATCAGGTCGAAGATTTCGTCGGCCTTGGCCTCGCCGACGCCGCCCTTGGCCGCACCCTCGCGGAAGATCTCGCGGTGCTTGGCCATTTCCGCCGGCACCTTCTTGCCCATCGCGCGGCGCAGCAGGTCGGCGCCGCCCAGCGAGTAGCCGCCGACGATCTGCGCCATCTGCATCACCTGCTCCTGGTACACCATGATGCCGTAGGTGTCCTTCAGGATCGCTTCGGTGCGCGGATCGGGATAGACGATCTCTTCCTGGCCGTGCTTGCGCGCGTTGAACGAGGGGATCAGGTCCATCGGGCCGGGGCGGTACAGCGAGACCAGCGCGATGAGGTCCTCGAAGCGGTCGGGGCGGGCGTCCTTCAGCAGCCGGCGCATGCCCGAGGATTCGAACTGGAACACCGCACCCGTGTTGCCCGAGGCGAAGATGCCCTTGTAGGTCGGCGCGTCGTCGAGCGGGATCGCGGCGATCTCCACCGGCGGGATGCCGGCGCGCGCGTGGCGCACGTTGATCGCCTTCACCGCCCAGTCGATGATGGTCAGGGTGCGCAGGCCGAGGAAGTCGAACTTGACCAGGCCGACCTGTTCGACGTCGTCCTTGTCGAACTGGGTGACCGGGTTCTTGCCGAAGTTGTCGACGTCGTGTTCGGCGAACAGCGGGCAGAAGTCGGACAGCGGCGTCGGCGCGATCACCACGCCGCCGGCGTGCTTGCCGGCGTTGCGGGTCAGGTCCTCGAGCTGCCGCGCCAGGTCCATCAGGTCGCGGACGTCGTCCTCGGCCTGGTAGCGCTGGATCAGCTCCGGCGAGGCCATCTCGCTGTCCTTGCCTTCGCCCATCGCATCCTTCAGCGTGATGCCGAGGATGTTGGGGATCAGCTTGGCGACGCCGTCGACCAGGCCGTACGGGAAGCCGAGCACGCGGCCGCAGTCGCGCACCACCGCCTTGGCGGCCATGGTGCCGTAGGTGATGATCTGGCTGACCCGGTCGCGGCCGTACTTGCGCGCCACGTAGTCGATCACCTCGTCGCGGCGATCCATGCAGAAGTCGATGTCGAAGTCGGGCATCGACACGCGTTCCGGGTTGAGGAAGCGCTCGAACAGCAGGTTGTACGGCAGCGGGTCCAGGTCGGTGATCTGCAGCGCCCACGCCACCAGCGAACCGGCACCGGAGCCGCGGCCCGGGCCGATCGGGATGCCCTGATTCTTGCCCCACTGGATGAAGTCGGCCACGATCAGGAAGTAGCCGGGGAAGCCCATCTTGATGATGGTGTCCAGCTCGAACTCGAGCCGGTCCACGTAGTCCTGGCGGGTCTTGCCGGGCGCCAGCGGGTTCTTTTCCAGGCGCGCGGCCAGGCCGTCGCGCGACTGGCTGCGGATCCAGCTGTCCAGCGTCTCGTCGTCGGGCACCGGGTAGGCGGGCAGGAAGTAGGTGCCCAGCTGCATCTCGATGTTGCAGCGTTGCGCCAGCGCCAGCGTATTGTCGATCGCGTCGGGGATGTCGGCGAACAGCGCGGCCATTTCCTCGGCCGACTTCAGGTACTGCTGGTCGCTGTAGTCGCGCGGACGCTTGGGGTCGTCGAGCACGCGACCGGAGGAGATGCACACGCGCGCCTCGTGCGCGGCGAAGTCGCTGGCGTACAGGAAACGCACGTCGTTGCTGGCGATCACCGGCAGGCCGCGGGTGCCGGCGGCGTGCAGGGCGAACTGGTTGAACGCCTCCTCGCCGTCGCGGCCGGTTCGGGTCAGTTCCAGGTGCAGGCCGTCGCCGAAGATGCGCTGCCAGTCGGCCAGTTGCTGCTCGGCCAGGTCGTGGCGGCCTTCGCTGGCCAGGCGCCCGGCCAGGCTCTCGCGGCCGGCCAGCGCGAACAGGTTGTCGCTGCCGGTCTGCAGCCATTCCGGGCGCAGCGCCACGCCGCCTTCGCTGCGGTGGCCTTCCAGCCAGGCGCGGGTCAGCAGCCGCGACAGGCTCAGGTAGCCGTCGCGGTTGCGGCACAGCACGGTCAGCCGCCACGGCGCCTGGGCGCCGTCGGCGATCAGCAGGTCGGCGCCGGCGATCGGCTTGATGCCCACGCCCTCGGCGGCCTTGTAGAACTTGACCAGCGCGAACAGGTTGTTGAGGTCGGTGACCGCCAGCGCAGGCAGGTCCAGCTCCACTGCGCGGCTGAGCAGGTTGGCCTGCTTGGCTTTCTTCGGGTCAGCCTGATCCGGTTTCTCGGGCACACGGATGGTCGAATCCGCCAGCGAGAACTCGGTGTGGATGTGCAGATGGGCGAAGCGGGAAGTGGACATGCGGAACCAGAGCGATGCCCGGGCAGGGTAGCGGCGGGGGGCGAGCCGGGCAAGGCTTGACAGGCGGGCGCGGGGATTCGGGAGTGGGGATTGGTTGCGGTCTCAGTGGGCGGTGAGTGCGCGTGATGGCCCGCCGATCCGCGGTGAACGTCCTACGCGAGCTGCAGCGACTCCAGCGAGTCCCCAATCTCCACTGCCGCATCCTGGCCCGCCAGGGCCATCCTGACCGGCGCGAAGCTGCGCCGGTGGTGGATGCAGGGGCCGTGCGCGGCCAGTGCCGCCAGATGCGCCGGGGTGGCGTAGCCCTTGTGCAGGTCGAAGCCGTAGTGCGGGTGCTCGTCGTGCAGGCGCTGCATGATCCGGTCGCGGGTGACCTTGGCCACGATGGAGGCGGCCATGATCGCGCGGTCGCGGGCATCGCCGCCGACCAGCGCCTCGGCGGCGCAGGGCAGGCCCTTGGGCACGCGGTTGCCGTCGATGCGGGCGAAGCCGGCGACGTGGGCCACGCCCTCGACCGCGCGGCGCATGCCCAGCATGGTCGCCTGGTAGATGTTCAGGCGGTCGATCTCCTCGGCCTCGATCAGCACCACCTGCCAGGCCAGCGCCCGCTCGACGATGCGCGCATACAGCGTCTCGCGCCGCGCCGCAGTCAGTTGCTTGGAATCGTCCAGCCCGTTGATGCGGGTGCGCGCCGGATCGAACACCACCGCCGCCACCGCCACCGGCCCGGCCAGCGGACCGCGGCCGGCCTCGTCGACGCCGGCGTAGAGCCGGGGCCCGGGACCCGGGAACCGGGACCCGGGGAAGAGCTGCAATTCGGGCTGCTGTCCGTTCACGGGATGTGCCGTTCCGAGTCCCGGGCCCCGGGTCCCGGGTCCCGACCTTCCATCAATTCAGCCACCGCATCCGCCGCGCGTGCCGAGGCGTCCTGGCGCAGCAGCAGGTGCAGGCGTTCGTACTCGGGCTGCAGCGCTGCCACCGCCTGCGGGTCGCGCAGCCAGTGCAGCAGGGCGGCGGCCAGCGCGTCGGGGGTGCAGGCGTCCTGCATCAGTTCCGGCGCCAGGTCGTGGCCGGCCAGGATGTTGGGCAGCGCGTAGCGGTCTACCTTCAGCAAGCCCAGCGCCTTGACGATGCGGTAGGTGAGCGGGGCGACCTTGTAGCCGACCACCATCGGCCGCTTCACCAGCATGGCTTCCAGGGTCGCGGTACCGGAGGCCAGCAGCACCGCGTCGGCGGCGAGCAGCGCGGCGCGCGCGTTGCCGTCCAGCACCTGGGTGGCGGCCGGAGGCAAGGCCGAGCGCGCGAGTTGCTCGGCGATCAGCGCCTTGCACGCGGCATTGGCGGCCGGCACCAGCACGCGCGCGTTCGGCAACTGCTGCAGCACCTGCGCGGCGGCGGCGAAGAAGGTGTCGCCGAGCTTGCCGATCTCGCCCAGGCGGCTGCCCGGCAGGACCGCCAGCACCGGCACGTCGGCGGGAAGGCCGAGGGGGGCCCGCGCCGCGTCGCGGTCGGCGTGCAGCGCGATCGCGTCGGCCATGGGATGGCCGACGAAGCGCGCATCCACGCCGTGTTTGGCGTAGATCGCCGGCTCCATCGGGAACAGGCACAGCACCCGGTCGGCGCTGGCGCCGATCTTGGCCGCGCGCTGCTCGCGCCAGGCCCACACCGACGGGCTGACGTAATGCACGGTGCGCAGCCCGCGCTGCTTCAGCCAGCGCTCCACGCCGAGATTGAAGTCGGGGGCGTCGATGCCGACGAACACGTCCGGCCGCCACGCCAGCAACCGCTCGCGCAGCGCGCGGCGCAGCGTGAGCAGGCGCGGCAGGTGCCGCAGCACTTCCAGCAGGCCCATCACCGCCAGCTCGCTGGCGTCGAACCATGTCTCGCAACCGGCCTGGCGCATCGCCTCGCCACCGACCCCGGCGAACTCGGCGTCGGGGTAGCGCGCGCGCAGCGCCTCGATCAGCCCCGCGCCCAGCAGATCGCCGGAGGCCTCGCCGGCGACGAGGGCGATGCGCAGCGATGCTGTGCCGGGATTGGGGATTGGGGATTGGGGATTCGCAAAAGCGGGGCGGTCGGCGGCCGCGATGCCGCCGTTGCCAATCCCCAATCCCGAATCCCGAATCCCGGCGTTCATCGCAACAACGGCCGCTCGCTGGATTCGATGAATTCCAGCATCGCACGCACGTCCTCGCTGCCTTCGGCCAGCACCGCCAACTGGTGCTTGGCCTCGGCCAGCGGCAGGCCGGCCACGTAAAGCGCACGGTAGGCGCGCTTGATCGCGGCCACGCGTTCGGGATCGAAGCCGCGGCGTTTGAGTCCTTCGCTGTTGATGCCGCGCGGGCGTCCCAGCGAATTGCCGCCGACCATGGTGAACGGCGGGACGTCGCCGTTGATCAGCGCGCCCATGCCGAGGAAGGCGTGATCGCCGATGCGGCAGAACTGATGCGCGCCGGCGAAGCCGCTGATGATGACGTGGTCGCCCACTTCCACATGCCCGGCCAGGGTGGTGTTGTTGGAGAACACGCAGTGGTTGCCGACGATGCAGTCGTGGGCGACGTGGGTGTAGGCGAGGAACCAGTTGTCGCTGCCGACCCGGGTGATGCCGCCGCCGCTGCCGGTGCCGCGGCTGACGGTGACGAACTCGCGGATCACGTTGCGGTCGCCGATCACCAGTTCGGTGCGTTCGCCGGCGAACTTCTTGTCCTGCGGGTCGCCGCCGAGCGCGACGTGGCCGACCAGGCGGTTGTCGCGGCCCAGCCGGGTCGGGCCGACGATGCTGCAATGCGAGCCGATCTCGCAGCCTTCGCCGATCTCCACCTCGGCGCCGATCACGGTGAAGGCGCCGACGCGCACGTCGGCGGCGAGCTTCGCGCCGGGGTCGATGATCGCGGAGGGGTGAATCAGGGGAGCGTTGGCGCTCATTGCAGGTCTCCTGCCAGGGTCATTCGCGGGTGCCGGCGCACAGCACTTCGGCGCAGGCCACGACCTTGCCGTCGACCTTGGCCTCGCCGTAGTACACCGCCATGTTGCGGATCACCCGCTTGATCTCCACATGCAGCTCCAGCACGTCGCCGGGCACCACCTGGCTGTTGAAGCGGGCGTTGTCGACCTTGACCATGTAGAACAGCTTGGACTGCGCGTCGCGGCCCATCGCCAGCTGGGTCAGGATGCCGCCGGCCTGCGCCAGCGCCTCGATGATCAGCACGCCGGGCATGATCGGCTGGCCGGGGAAATGGCCCTGGAAATACGGCTCGTTGATGCTCACGTTCTTGTGCGCGACGATCCGGCGGTTCTCGAAATCCAGCGAGACCACCTTGTCCACCAGCAGGAACGGGTAGCGGTGCGGGAGCAGTGCGCGGATCTGGGCGATGTCCGGCAGGGGCTGATCGTGGCTCATTCCTTCTCCTTGCTGACAGACAGGATGCGACGGGCCAGGGCATCGAGCTGTTTGAAGCGCGCGGCGTTCTTGCGCCACGTGCGGTTGTCGGTCAATGGGGTGCCGGACGAGTACTCGCCCGGCTCGTGGATGGAGTTGCGCACGACCGACTTGCCGGTGACCACGACCTTGTCGCAGATCTCCAGGTGGCCGACCACGCCGACCGCGCCGCCGAGCATCACGTAGCGGCCGATCTTGGCGCTGCCGGCGATGCCGGTGCAGCCGGCGATGGCGCTGTGCGCGCCGATGTGCACGTTGTGCGCGACCTGCACCAGGTTGTCCAGGCGCACGTCTTCTTCGAGGGTGGTGTCTTCCAGCGCACCGCGGTCCACGCAGGTGTTGGCGCCGATCTCGCAATCGTCGCCGATGCTGACGCCGCCCAGTTGCGGCACCTTGATCCAGCGGCCGGCATCCATCGCCAGGCCGAAGCCGTCGGCGCCGAGCACCGCGCCGGGATGCACGCGCACGCGCTGGCCCAGGCGCACCCGGGTGACCAGGGTGACGCGGGCGATCAGTTCGCTGCCGGCGCCGACCTGGCAGTCCTCGCCGATCACGCAGCCGGGGCCGATCACGCACCCTTCGCCGACCACGCTGCGCGCGCCGATGCTGACGAAGGCGCCGATGTGCGCGCTGGCCGCGACCTGCGCGCTGGGATCGATGCTGGCGCTGGGATGGATGCCGGGCGGCCGCAGCGGGGCCACGTCGAACAGCGCGGCGATCTTGGCGAAGGCCACGTACGGATCGCGCGCGATCAGCGCGGTGCCCGGCGCCGCCTCGGCGTCGTCGGCGCGCAGCACCACGACGGCCGCGGTGCTGTCGGCCAGTTGCGCACGGTAGCGGGGATTGGCCAGGAAGCTGAGCTGCCCCGGGCCGGCCTGCGCCAGCGTGGCCACGCCGCGCACCGCGACGCTGCCGTCGCCATGCACCTGCAGGCCGAAACGCTCGGCGATCTCGTCAGCGGTATAGGTCGAAGTATTCACTGGGAGATTCTACCGTGTGCCACCAGTACGGTCATACGTACGGCCGCGTAGGGCGCGACGGACCCTGCCCAAGCTTAGCTGCGAGCAGATAGCGATCAACGGGCTGGAGTAAAGCCCCCTTTTGTTAAAGGGGGCGCGCCGAAGGCGCGGGGATTAGGCAGGCCAAGCCCCAGCAGGTTTTCGCGCCGCGAAAACCTGGCTGCCAGGGCGCAGCCCTGGCAGCGGGTGGGCAGTTCTTTTAGAACTGCCCACCGAAGGTGAACTGGAGGCGCTCGATTTCGTCGTTGTCTTCCTTCTTCAACGGAACCGCATAGCTGATCGAGATCGGGCCGACCGGCGCGCGCCACAGCAGGGCGATACCGGTGGACGCGCGCAATTCGTTGGACTTGAAGTTGTCCACGCCGTTGAACACGTTGCCGACGTCCACGAACGCCGAAATGCGCGCCGACGGGCTGTCGAACAGCTTCGGGAAGTACATTTCCGCCGAGCCCACGGTCTTGAACGAGCCGCCCAGCGGCTGGCCGCGGCGGTACGAGGCGGTGGCTTCGGAGCGCGGGCCGAGGGTGTTGTCCTCGAAGCCGCGGACCGAGTTGGTGCCGCCAGCGTAGAAGTTCTCGTAGAACGGCAGGCCCGAGGCGGTGACGCGGCGGATCAGGTTGGAACCGTCGCAGGCCTGCGGGTTGTAGGTCGTGGTGCCTTGCGCATCGTTGGTGTAGGTGCCGCAGATATCGCGCGACACGTCGCTGCCATAGCTGTCGCCGTAGCCGAATTCGGCACGCGTATTCAGTACCAATGCCGGCGAGATCGGCCAGTACTTGGAGATCTGGTAGTTGAGCTTCCAGTACTCCACGGTCGAGCCGGGCAGGGTGGCTTCCAGGCCCACCCGCTGGTACATGCCGCGGGTCGGCATGAAGTAATCGTTGCGGGTGTCGCGCGCCCAGCCCAATTCGGTGCGCCAGGCGTGGAAGGTCTTGGTCCCCATCGCGTCGATGTAGTTGATGATCGCCTGCGGGGTGAAGCCGGGATAGGTGGTGATCTGGTTGCTGTCCACGCCGAACATCAGCGAGACGCTGTCGGTCTCGGTGATCGGCACGCCGAAGATCACCTGCGCCGCGCCGTTGGTGCTGTTGTACTGCGCGGTGCCGAAGTCGGAGTAGTCCAGCTTGCGCCACGACAGGTTGTAGCCCAGCGACACGCCGTCGTCGGTGAAGAACGGGTTGGTGTAGGAGAACGCGTAGCGCTCCTGGTAGCTGCTGCGCGAGGCGTCCACCGCGACGCGGTTGCCGCCGCCGAGGAAGTTGTTCTGCGACAGCTGCACCGAGGTGGTGACGCCGTAGGTCTGCGAGTAGCCCAGGCCGAAGGTGAAGCTGCCCGAGGTGGTCTCCTTGACGTTGTAGACCACGTCGACCTTGTCGTTGCTGCCCGGCACCGGCGGCGTTTCCACGTCCACCGACTCGAAGTAGCCCAGGCGCTGCAGGCGGATCTTGGAGCGGTCGATCGCCGCCTGCGAGTACCAGGTGTCTTCGAACTGGCGCATTTCGCGGCGCAGCACTTCGTCGGAGGTGCGGGTGTTGCCGCGGAACACGATGCGCCGCACCGACACGCGCGGGCCCGGCGTCACCTGCAGGTTCACCGCCACCGTGCGCTTCTCGCGGTCGGTGGTCGGGATCGGGGTGACCTTGGCGAAGGCGTAGCCGATGTTGCTCAGGGTGTTAGTGATGGCGTCGGAGCTGTATTCCAGCAGCGCGCGCGAGAAGGTGTCGCCCGGCTTGGGGATCACCAGCTTCTCGATCTCTTCCTGCGGCAGGATGGTGTCGCCGGTGACCTTGATGTCGGAGATCTTGTACTGCTCGCCTTCGGTGATGCCGGCGGTCAGGTACATGTCGCGCTTGTCGGGGCTGATCGCCACCTGGGTGGAGTCGACGCTGAAGTCGACGTAGCCGCGATCCAGGTACCAGGAGTTGAGCTTCTCCAGGTCGCCGGACAGCTTTTCCTTGGAATACTGGTCGTCGCGGCGGTACCAGGACAGCCAGTTGTGCTCGCGCGACTCCCAGTTCTCCAGGATGTCCTTGTTGAGGAACTTCTCGGTGCCGATCAGGTTGACGTGGCGGATCTTGGCCGCCTTGCCTTCCTTGATCGCGATGGCCACGTCGACGCGGTTGCGGTCCAGCGGGCTCACCGTCGGGGTGATCTCGACGTTGTACTTGCCGCGGTTGTTGTACTGGCGGGTCAGTTCCTGGGTCACCCGGTCCAGGCTCAGCCGGTCGAAGGTGCCGCCTTCGCTGAGGCCGATGTCGGACAGGCCCTTGAGCAGTTCCTCGCTCTTGATGTCCTTGTTGCCGGTGACGGTCAGCTTGTTGATCGCCGGGCGCTCCTTGACCGTGACCACCAGGATGTTGCCCTGGCGGTCGACGCGCACGTCCTCGAAGAAGCCGGTGCGGTACAGCGCACGGATCGCCTCGGCGACCTTGGCCTCGTCCACGGTGTCGCCGCGCTCTACCGGCAGGTAGGTGAACACGGTGCCGGACGAAATGCGTTGCAGCCCGTCGACGCGGATGTCGCTGGCGGTGAAGGGCTCCGCTACCTGGGCCAGGGCCGGCAGGCTGAGGCTGGCGGCGAGGGCGAGGGCAAGCAGGCGGCGAGTGGGAAATCTCGTCATGTCACGTCCGGTAGAGGTCGATATCGTTGTTGCATGGGCGCCGGCGCAAGACGACAGCGGGTCGAGTGAATCGGCGCGGGTCATCGCAGGGCCTGGCCGAAGAGGTCGTTGTAGAACGCCAACCCCATCAGCCCTGCCAGCAACGTCAGGCCCACGAATTGTCCCGCCGCCATGGCGCGCTCGCTCAGCGGGCTGCCCTTGACCAACTCGATAAGGTAATACAGCAAGTGCCCGCCGTCCAAGATCGGGATCGGCAGCAGGTTCATGATCGCCAGGCTCAGCGACAGCAGGGCCAGGAAATTCAGGAACCAGTCCGGGCCTTGCTTGGCCGAGACATTGGCGACCTTGGCGATGGTGATCGGGCCGGAGACGTTCTTCAGCGAGGCCTCGCCGGTCAGCATGCGGCGCAGGATGCCGAGAGTGTCGCCGGCCATCCGGCCGGTCTCGCGGAAGGCGACCGGGATCGCCGCCAGCGGGCCGTAGCGCAGGGTGGCATCGTAGGCGGGGCGGCGCTGCTCGCCGATGCCGACCCCCAGCTTCCAGGTCGGCGCGCCGGCGCCGGCGGCCTGCTTGAGATGGACCTCCAGGGCCAGCCGCTCGCCGTTGCGCTCGACCTCGATCAGGCCGTTGCCGCCGTCGCGGCCCAGGGCCTGCACCCGCGGCGCCACTTGGTCGGCGCTGGTGATCGGACTGCCGTCCACCGCCAGCACGCGGTCGCCGGGGCGCAGCACGCCGTCGGCGGCCGAGCCGGGGGTGACGTTGGCGATCACCGCCGGCTGCAGGGTGAAGCGCCAGGTCAGGCCGGCCAGGGCCGGCACTTGCTGTTCGTCGAAGCCGACCGGCAGCTGCGACAGGCGCAGGGTGTGGGTGCGGCTGGCACCGTCCTGCGCGTCCTCGGTCAGTACCGGCACGTCTTCGCGATCCATGGCGGCGACGGTCAGCTGCATGGCGGCCTCGCTCCAGGTGGCGACGTCGCGGTCGCCGACGCGGACGATGCGCTCGCCGAGCTGGAACCCGGCCTGCTGCGCCAGGCCTTCGGCGCGGCCGACGATCGGCGCGTAGTCCTGCTTGCCGATCACGAACATCGCCCAGAGGAACGCCACGCACAGGATCAGGTTGGCGATGGGGCCGGCGGCGACGATGGCGATGCGCTGCCACACGCTCTTGTTGTTGAAGGCCTGCGCGCGCTCGGCCGGGGCGACCTCGCCCTCGCGTTCGTCGAGCATCTTCACGTAGCCGCCGAGCGGGATCGCGGCGATCGCGAACTCGGTGCCGTGGCGGTCGTAGCGCGACCACAGCGGCTTGCCGAAGCCCACCGAGAAGCGCAGCACCTTGACCCCGCAGCGGCGCGCGACCCAGAAATGGCCGAACTCGTGAAAGGTCACCAGGATGCCCAGGCTGACCAGCATCCACCAGATGGAGCCGACGACATTACCCATGCGCGTGGCTCATGGCGGCGTGGGAATCAAGCATGGGCGAAGTGGCGGGCAATGGCGAGTTCGGTGATCTTGCGCGAGTGCGCATCCGCCGCCAGCAATGCGTCCAGGGAATCGGCCGCGACCGCAGGCAGCTCGGTCAGGGCGTTCTCGACCAGCGCAGGAATCGATAGGAAACCGATCCGGCCCTGAAGAAAGGCTGAAACGGCCACTTCGTTGGCCGCATTCAGGATCGCCGGGGCGCTGCCGCCGGCCCGCATCGCGCGCCAGGCCAGGGCCAGGCAGGGGAAAGCGTCCAGGTCCGGCGCCTCGAAGTCCAGCCGGCCCTGCGCCAGCAGGTCCAGCCCGGCGACCCCGGAAGCGATGCGCTCCGGCCAGCCCAGGCCCACCGCCAGGGTGGTGCGCATGTCCGGCAGGCCCATCTGCGCCAGGGTCGAACCGTCGATGAACTCGACCAGCGAGTGCACCAGGCTCTGCGGGTGCACCAGCACCTCGATGCGCTCGGGTGCCAGTGCGAACAGGTGGTGGGCCTCGATGACTTCCAGGCCCTTGTTCATCAACGTCGCCGAATCGACGGAGATCTTCGGCCCCATCGACCACTTCGGGTGCGCCACGGCCTGTGCCGGGGTCACCGCCTGCAGGCGCGCGCGGTCCCAGCCGCGAAACGGGCCGCCGGAGGCGGTCAGCAGCACCCGCCGCACCTCGGCGCCGGTCTGGCGCGAGCGCAGGCACTGGAAGATGGCGTTGTGTTCGCTGTCGATCGGGATGATCTCGGCGCCGGCGGCCGCGGCCGCGGCGGTGACCAGCTCCCCGGCCAGCACCAGCGCCTCCTTGTTGGCCAGCAACAGGCGCTTGCCGGCACGCGCGGCGGCCAGGGTCGAGGCCAGGCCGGCGGCGCCCACGATGGCGGCGACCACGCTGTCGCAGGCGTCGCTGGCCACCAATTGATCCAGGGCGGCGTCGCCGGCATGCGCCTGGGTCGACAGCCCGGCCGCGCGCAGGCCGTCACGCAAGGCCGGGTAGAGGGCCGGATCGGCGATCACCGCATGCGCGGGGCGGTGCGTGGCGCACAGCGCCAGCAGCGCGTCGACGTTGCGCCCGGCCGCCAACACGCCGGCGCGCAGGCGCTGCGGATGGCGCGCGATCACGTCCAGCGCCGAGGCGCCGATCGAGCCGGTGGCGCCGAGCACGGCGATGGTGCGGACCGCCGGGTCCTTGCTGTATCGCGTGTTCACTGGCCTCAGAACCCGAAGATGTCCTTGCCCAGCGCGAAGATCGGCAGCGCCGCCAGCACGCCGTCGATCCGGTCCAGCACGCCGCCGTGGCCGGGGATCACGTTGCCCGAGTCCTTGGCGCCGACGTGGCGCTTGAGCAGGCTCTCGAACAGGTCGCCGACCACCGAGGCCAGCACGCTGACCGCAGCCACGATCAGCAGCCCGGGCAGGTGCGGCAGGGTCACCCCGGCCAGCCAGCCGAAGCCGGCGGCCACGATCAGGCCGGCCAGCAGCCCGCCGACCAGGCCTTCCACGGTCTTGTTGGGGCTGATCCGCGGCGCCAGCTTGTGCTTGCCGAACTGGCGGCCGGCGAAATAGGCGCCGGAATCGGCGGCCCACACCGTGGCCAGGGCGGTCAGCAGCCAGCGATGGCCGTTGGGCTCGCTGGCGTGGATCAGGCCCAGCGCGGCCCAGGCGGGCACGATCGCCAGGGTGCCGGCGGCCAGCTTGAACACCCGCGCGTAGGTGGCGTGGTCGGAGCCGAAGCGGTAGAAGCCCAGCCACAGCAAGGCCACGCACCACCAGCCTACGCCGATCAAGGTGGTCAGCTGGAACAGCACCAGCGAGCCGGCCGAGGCCCACACCAGCAGCACCATCAACAGCAGGTTGAGCATCAGCAGGATGGTGCGCGGCAGGGTGTCGTCGACCTCGGCCAGCTTCAGCCATTCCCACAGGCCGATCAGGAAGATCAACGCGGCCAGCGCGACCAGCCACTGGGTCGGCAGCAGCAGGATGGCGCAGATGGCCAGCGGGGCCATGATCAGCGCGGCGATGACGCGGGTACGGGTCATGCGGAAACGTTCTCCGTCGCCGCTTCGGCGACCTGCGCGCTGGTGAGGCCGAAACGCCGCTCGCGGCGAGCGTAGTCGTCCAGGGCTTGTTGCAGCACCTCGGGGCCGAACTCGGGCCAGAGGGTCTCGGTGAACCACAGTTCGGTGTAGGCCAGTTGCCACAGCAGGAAGTTGCTGATGCGCAGGTCGCCGCCGGTGCGGATGAACAGGTCCGGCGGCGGCAGGTCGGCCAGCGCCATGCGCGCCGACAGCGCCTCCTCGTCGATCTGCTCCGGGCGCAGGCGCCCGGCAGCGACGTCCTCGGCCAGCGCGCGCGCGGCCAGGGCGATGTCCTGGCGGCCGCCGTAGCTGGCGGCGATCGACAGGTGCAGGGCCTGGTTGTCGCGGGTGCGCGCCTCGGCCTGGGCCATGCGCTCGCACAGCGACGGCGCAAAGCGCGAGCGGTCGCCGATGAAGCGCACGCGCACCCCGCGCCGCTGCAGTTCCTCGACCTCGCGGTCGAGTGCGTGCAGGAACAGCTTCATCAGCGCGTCCACTTCCTCCTGCGGACGTCCCCAGTTCTCGCTGGAGAACGCGAACAGGGTCAGCGCGGCGATGCCGCGCTCCAGGCAGAAGTCGATGGTGCGGTTGACCGCGCGGGCGCCGGCACGGTGGCCGATCACGCGCGGCCGACGGCGGCGCTGCGCCCAGCGGCCGTTGCCATCCATGATGATGGCCAGGTGGCGGGGCAGGGACATGGGGACGGGGTCGGAAGGCATGGCCGGCAGGCGCAGGCTCAGACCGCCATCAGTTCCTGTTCCTTGCCCTTGACCACTTCGTCCACGTCCTTGATCGCCTTGTCGGTCAGCTTCTGGATGTCGTCCTCGCTGGCGCGGGCCTCGTCCTCGGTGACCTTCTTGTCCTTCAGCAGGTCCTTGACCTGCTGGTTGGCGTCGCGGCGGATGTTGCGGATCGCGACCTTGGTGTCCTCGCCTTCGCCGTGCACGACCTTGGACAGCTCGCGGCGGCGCTCCTCGGTGAGCGCAGGCAGGTTGAGGCGGATGGTGGTGCCGGCGGTGTTCGGGGTCAGGCCCAGGTCCGAGGCCAGGATCGCCTTCTCGACCGCGCCGACCATCTGCTTTTCCCACGGGGTGATGGTCAGGGAGCGGGCATCGGCGACGGCCACGCTGGCGACCTGGCTCAGCGGCATGTCGGAGCCGTAGTAGTTGACCTTCAGGTGCTCGACCAGGGCGGTCGACGCGCGCCCGGTCCGCACCTTGATGAGCGCATGACGCAGCGCGTCGATGCTCTTGGCCATGCGGGTCTGTGCGTCTTGCTTGATTTCGTTGAGCATCGCCGGTGTCCGTGCTGAATCTGAATCGGACGATTATAGCCGGGAAAGGCGTGGGGCCGGGATTGGGGATTGGGGATTTGGGATTCGCAAAAGCCGCGCTTCAGGCGCTGTGAGATGCGGTGGCGCTCCTGCAGATGCGATGCTGCAGCGCGGAACGCTCTTGCGAATCCCTCATCCCGACTCCCCAATCCCGGGTCGGGGCATTAGCCCCGGCCCTTCACCAGCGTACCGATCTCGGCGCCGCGCAGGATCTTCAGCAGTTCGCCGGGCTGGCCCATGTTGAAGATGCGCAGCGGCAGGTCGCTGTCGCGAGCCAGGGCGAAGGCGGCGGTGTCCATCACCTCGAGGTTGCGGGCGATGACCTCGTCGTAGGTCAGGCTGTCGAAGCGCACCGCGTCGGGGTGCTTCTTCGGGTCCTTGTCGTAGACGCCGTCGACCTTGGTCGCCTTCAGCAGCAGGTCGGCGCCGATCTCGATCGCGCGCAGCGCCGCGCCGGAGTCGGTGGTGAAGAAGGGATTGCCGGTGCCGGCGGCGAAGATCGCGATGCGGCCCTTTTCCAGATGGCGGATCGCGCGGCGGCGGATGAAGTCCTCGCACACGTCGTTGATCTTGATCGCGCTCATCACCCGCACCTTGGCGCCGAGCTTCTCCAGCGCGTCCTGCATCGCCAGCGCGTTGATGACGGTGGCGAGCATGCCCATGTGGTCGCCGGTGACCCGGTCCATGCCGCCGGCGGCCAGGCCGGCGCCGCGGAAGATGTTGCCGCCGCCGATCACCAGCGCCACTTCCGCGCCCGCCTGCTGGGCTTCGATCACCTCATGGGCCAGGCGGTTGATGATCTTGGGGTCGATGCCGTAGTCCCCATCCCCCATCAGCGCTTCGCCGGAAAGTTTCAACAGGATGCGGCGATAGGCGAGCTGGGACATGGCGACCTCGTTGGGGGATGACGGGCAAACCACGCGATTTTAGCCGATGCGCGCCAGCGCGTCTGCGGCGCCGGGCAGGCTTCAGCGTTGCGCCTCGCCGCACGAACGCGCGGTGACGCGGTTGCGGCCGCCGTGCTTGGCGCTGTACAGCATGTCGTCGGCCGCCTGCAGCAGTTCCTGCGCGCTGTTGAAGCGCTCGCGGCCGCCCTGCGTGGCCACGCCCGCGGAGAAGCTGATGTGCAGCGGTCCCTGCCTGGTCTCGGCCATCGGCCGCTGCGCGATCTCGGACAGGATGCGTCGCATTACCCCGAGCGCGGCTTCCTCGCCGGTATTGGGCAGCAGCACCAGGAACTCCTCGCCGCCGAAGCGCGCCACGATGTCGCTGCTGCGCACCAGCGGCTGCAGGGCCTGGGCGAACGCGCGCAGCACCTGGTCGCCGACCAGGTGGCCGTGGGCGTCGTTGATCTTCTTGAAGTCGTCCAGGTCGATGAAGGCCACCGACAGCGGCCAGTCGTGACGGTTGGCCAGTTCGAACTGCTGCTGGAGCAGGGTGTCCAGCTGGTGCCGGTTGAACACGCCGGTGAGGGCGTCGCGGCTGGCCTGCTCGGCCAGGCGCCGCGCATGCTGCTCGTACTCGTCGGCGCGCTGGCGTACGCGGTTGGCTTCCTGCACGTCGCGCAGGTTGCGCAGCACCATCAGCTCGCGGGCGTGGCTGATGATCGCGTCGACCCGCTCCGGCTGCGCGATGCGCACATCGAAGATCGGGCTGACTGCTGGCAGCGCCTCGGCGATATGGCCGATCACTTCGTCGAAGCGGCGGCTGTCCAGCTGCAGGTCGCGATAGGCGCGCTGCATGGCGTGGCTGCGTGCGGCTTCGGTGTCCTCGCTGAGCCAGATGTCGGCAATCGACCCGGACAGGCGCACGCAGATGTCGAAGGGTTCGCTCGTCTCGGCGTCGCTGCCGTTGCCGATGCTGCGCTGCAGGTAGCCGGGCAGCTTCCATTTCTTCGCCAGCCAGGCGCCGACCTCGGCGCGGTCGGCGCCCAGGTGTTCGCGCTCCAGGGCGCTCAGCCGCTGCGGATCGCCTGCGGCCTCCTGCAGCAGTGCCGCGTACCGGTCGTGGCAGACGTGCAGCAGGGCCAGCGCGCCCATGTCCTGCAGCAGGCCGGCCAGCATCAGCTCCTCGTGCTTGCGCAGCCCGGCGGCCTGGCCGAGCAGGCGACTGGCCAGGGCGGCCAGCACGCTGCGCCGCCACAGCCGTTCCTGCGGCGCACTGGCGTCGCCACGCAGGCTCTGCACCATCGAAAAGCCCAGCGCCAGGCTCAGCGCGGCGTTCAGGCCGAGCATGGTCAGCGCCTGGCCGAGGTTGTCGATGCGCCGGCGGCTGGCGTACAGCGGGGAATTGGCGATGCGCAGCATCCGCGCGCTCAGCGCCATGTCCATGGCGATGGCGTCGGCGGTGGCAGCCAGATCCACGTCCGCGTCCTGCGCCAGCTCGATGATGCGCAAGGCAATGCCGGGAGGCGAGGGCAGGTCGCGGGAGTGGCTCAGGATCGCTTCGAGTTCAGGATGCATGCACTTCCGATACGGCATGGAATAAGAGATGGGGCAGCGGCCTGTCCCAGCCCGCGCAGCGTACACCCGCAAAAAAAAAGCCGCGACAGTGCGCGGCTCTTTTCTTCCCGGGTGCGGGATCAGGCCAGGCCGGCCTGCTTCATCACTTCGGCGGCGTAGTCTTCCACCACCTTCTCGATGCCTTCGCCCACCGCCAGGCGCTGGAAGCCGACCACGTCGGCGCCGGCGGCCTTCACCGCCTGCTCCACGGTCTGGTCGGTGTTCAGCACGTAGGGCTGGCCGTACAGGGTGACCTCGTTGACGATCTTGGCGATCTTGCCGCTGATGATCTTCTCCAGGATGTCGGCCGGCTTGGCCTTGTCCTTCTCGGACATCTTGGCCAGCTCGATTTCCTTTTCCTTGGCCACGAACTCGGCCGGGACGTCGGACGCCTTGACGTGCGGCGGGTTCATCGCCGCGATGTGCATGGCGATGCCGCGGGCCAGGTCAGCGTCGCCGCCCTTGACCTCGACCAGCACGCCGATGCGGCCGCCGTGCACGTAGGCGGCGACGTTGTTGGCGCTGTCGATGCGCACCAGGCGGCGCACCTGCACGTTCTCGCCGACCTTGGCGATGACCGCGGCACGGGCTTCCTCGACGGTCTCGCCGCTGGGCAGCTTGGCGCTCTTCAGCGCTTCGACGTCGGCGGCGCCGGAGGCCAGGGCGGCCTGGACCACGGCATCGGTGAAGGCCAGGAAGTTGTTGTCCTTGGCGACGAAGTCGGTCTCGGAGTTGATTTCGACCAGGACCGCCTTGCCGCCGTCCTGGGCCATCGCGATGCGGCCTTCGGCGGCGACGCGGTCGGCCTTCTTGTCGGCCTTGGCCAGGCCCGACTTGCGCAGCCACTCGGCGGCGTTGTCGATGTTGCCGGCGTTCTCGGTGAGCGCCTTCTTGCACTCCATCATGCCGGCGCCGGTGCGCTCGCGCAGTTCCTTGACCAGGGAAGCAGTGATTTCCACGGGATGTCCTCACGAAAGGTGGGAAAAGGCCGGCTTGCGGCCGGCCGGTAGATCTGGGAAGCGGGCGCCGCAGGCGGCGCTCGCGAAGCCGGGCGCGCCGAACGCGCCGGGCAGCGGCTGCGCATGATCGCGCAGCCGCATGGCGCGCCGGTTACTCGGCGGCGGGAGCGGTCTCTTCGGCCTTCTTGCCGTTTTTGCGCGGGCCGCGGCCCTTGTCGTCGCCGCCCTCGGCGAACTCTTCCTCACGCACGCTGGCGGCGTTCGGCGCAGCGGCCTTGCCTTCCAGCACGGCGTCGGCGGCGGCACGGGCGTACAGCTGCACGGCGCGGATGGCGTCGTCGTTGCCCGGGATGGCGTAGTCCACCAGGTCCGGGTTGTAGTTGGTGTCGACCACCGCGATCACCGGGATGCCGAGCTTCTTGGCTTCCTTGATGGCGATGTCTTCATGGCCGATGTCGATGACGAACAGGGCGTCGGGCAGGCGGTTCATTTCCTTGATGCCGCCCAGCGAGGCTTCCAGCTTGTCGCGCTCGCGACGCAGGGTCAGCACTTCGTGCTTGACCAGCTTGTCGAAGGTACCGTCGGTTTCGGCCGCTTCCAGCTCCTTCAGGCGCGCCACCGACTGCTTGACGGTGCGGAAGTTGGTCAGCGTGCCGCCCAGCCAGCGCTGGGTCATGAACGGCTGGCCGCAACGCTCGGCTTCTTCCTTCACCGCGTCGCGGGCGCTGCGCTTGGTGCCCAGGAACAGGATGGTGCCGCGCTTCTGCGCGACGCTGGAGATGAAGTTCATCGCGTCGTTGAACAGCGGAACCGTCTTCTCGAGGTTGATGATGTGGATCTTGCCGCGCGCGCCGAAGATGTACGGCGCCATCTTGGGGTTCCAGTAGCGGGTCTGGTGGCCGAAGTGGACGCCGGCTTCCAGCATCTGACGCATGGTGACCTGAGGCATTGCAGTGACTCCTGATGGGGAACCGGCCGTGCGCGGGCAGGAATGGGTGAAGCGCGCGCATGGCGGCGGCTTTGCGGGGCCGCACGACGATTCCGGGGTTGGGCCTCCCTGCCGCCTCCGTGGCCGAACTCCTTGCGGAGCACCCCGGCACGGGCGATGGCGGCAGGTGTGAATTCGCCGGTGCGTCCGGCGTGGACGGTCCATCGGCCGATGACAGGCACGACGAAGCCGCGCACTATACCTGGCGGGGGGCGGTGGCGCAATGCGCCGGGCGGCTCACTCGGCCGGCAGCGGCTGCAGCGGCGCTTGGTCGTCCAGCCGCGCCGCGAAGCGGCCGCCGGGGGCGGCTGCGGCGGCCGGCAGCGGCCAGCGCTTGTAGGCGCCGGCCAGGATGTAGCCGGCGAGGCTGGGGAACAGGGTCTGGGTGCGGCCGTCGGCGCCGATGAAGCTCAGGTCGCTGAGCCGGGCATGGGCGCTGCCGCGGTTGTGCACCACCAGTTCCGGCCCGCGCGCGCCGGCGATCAGGTGGGCGCTGAGGCGCGGCGCGGCTGCCGGGTCCGCTGGGCGCAGGAACACCGGCGTGGAATAGCGCAGCAGCAGGGGCGCGCCTGGCGTGGCGGGTGCAGGCGCTGCGGCGTCGGGCGGCGCGGCGCGTTCCTCCAGCACCAGGCGGTAGGCGCGCTCGGTGGCGGCGCCGGGGCCGGTACGCACCAGTCGCAGCAGTTGCCGCCCCTGCGCCGGGATGTCGATCGATTGCGGGCTGGTCCGCACCTCGTCGGTGCTGTCCAGCGCGTCCATCCCGTCGCTCTGCTGCCAGCGGTACACCTGGACCTGTGCCTGCCAGGGGCGGTCCTGGGTGTTGTTCAGCCATATCTCGGTGCTGGTCTCCTCCGGCGCCAGTTGCACCAGGGTCGGACTGATGCGCACGCCGGCCGCATCGGCGCTGCCGGCCAGCGCCAGCAGCAGCGCCGGCAGCAGGCGCGTGCGCAATCGGCGGGCACCGCCCACTAGAACGCGACCGTGGCGTAGCGCGCCGTGTCGCGCGGCGCGGCGCCGGTCGTGGACAGGCCCAACGCGAGCGCGGTCCCGGCACTGGGCACGGGCGCGCCGTCGATGCTGACCTGGTAGGCCAGCGGGCGGTTGCAGGCGATCGTCGGCAGCGTCCCGGGCTGCGCGCCGACGGTGCCGATCTCGCAACTGCGCTCGATGCGGATGCCGATCCGCAACGTGGCGCTGCCGCTGCCGACCGTGGGCTGCGCCGCCGCGTCGACGCCGGCCACGCACAGGCTCGCCAACAGCAGCGGTCGTAGAAACGGCAGGCGCATCGATCGGGGCTCCGAAGTAGACACAATCGATAACGGCTCCCATCCCGGCAACTTGACCCGCGTCGCGGCCCCGTTCAGGACTCAGTAGGTGACGGTGACCTTGACCACGTCGCTGTAGCTCCCCGGGGCCGGGGTCTGCTGGGCCGGCACCTGGCCATACAGGGTCAGCGATTGCGCGCTGCCGGTCCCGGTGCCGGTCTGGGTGTCGGTGTTCAGGGTGCTGCCCCAGCGCTGGGTGCGCGCGGCGTCGCGGTACAGCTCGTAGGTCAGGTACTGGCCGCTGGCGCTGCGCATGCGCCGCACCGTGCCGCTGGCGTTCTGGCCGTTGTCCAGGCTGACCTGCCAGGCGGTGCGGTAGCGGCAGTTCATGCTGAGCGCGGTGGTGTAGTTCAGCGGGTTGTCGATCAGGCCCGACTGGTTGCCGAAATCCAGGTCGGCGATGCTGGCGATGGTGCAGGTCGGCGCGGCGGTGGCGCTGGCCACGAACGGGAACTGCACCGAGGTGCCGCCACCCTTGCCGCCGGTGGTGCAGGAGGTGGGGATCACCGCGGGGTTGCCGACCAGCGGTTCGTCGTAGCGGTACTGCAGGTTGGTGTACACCCCGCTGAAGCTGTTCTGGTACTGCCCGGTGGCGATGCCGCTCTGCAACGGCACCCGCGCGTAGAGGGTGTAGGTGGCGGTGCCGCTGCCGCCGGTCGCCAGCGACGAGTAGGTCAGGTCCACCTGCAGCGGCGTGGAGCCGCTCAGCGTGCTGCCCCAGATCAGGCTGCGCGCGCTGTCGCGATAGAGCTGGAAGCCGAGGCTGTCGTTGAGCGGGTTGAGCATGCGCCGCGGGGTGATGCCGAGACCGCCGCCTTGCGCGCCTTCGTCGATGTTCAGGCACATGCGCACGTAGATGGTGCCCAGCACGCTGATCGCGCCGGTCTGGCAGGTGACCACGATCTGTGCGGTGGCATCGGTGGCGGCGCTGTCGGAGAGCGTACCGAAGCTCAGTGCCGTGGCCTGCGCGGTACAGGTGGTGGTGGCCGCGGCGCGCGATGGCAGCAACGCCGTGGCCGCCAGCAGCAGGGCAGGCAGCAGCAGGCGCCAGACGCGCGCGCTCACGGCGTGGTCTCCGGCAGGCAGCGCAGCGGGCCCAGCCGAGTGGGCGGCGCCGGTGTCGTGCGCTCGATCCGGAACCGGCAACGGCTGCCGTGCATGTCCACCTCCAGGTCGTTGCGTCCGGCGCCGAGTCCTTCTACATAAGCTTGGCCATCGTAGCCGACCACCGTGTCGACCCCGGGTCCATGCACCCGGCTGCCGACCGGGAGCGGCACGCCGTCGGCGTCGTGCAGTTGCACCAGCACGCCATCGCTGCGGCGGATCGGGAACGCCACTACCACCCCGGTGCGGTCGCGCGGCACCACGATCTGGTCGACCTGCTCCGGCCGCAGCTCCGCCGACAGGCGCATCGGATCGATCGACAGCCGGTTGTGCTGCCAGGCCAGCAGCGGCGTGACCAGCAGGAAGCCGCGCGCATCGGTGCGGCCGATCGGCCGGTTCTCCAGCAACACCGGCACGTCGGCGACGCCGCCGGTGGAGACCAAGGCGAAGGCCTGGTCGAGATCGCGGCCAGGGAACCAGCCGCCACCGATCCAGGCCACGCCGCCCGAGGCCTCGGCGTAGCCGTAGGTCTGGCCGCCGGTGCTGGCGATGCCGCCGGCGTAGCGGGCGCTGGCGCCGCGCCAGCTGGCTTCGGCCAGGCCGCCGCCGCCGTCCTGCCCGCCGTGCGCCTGCAGCCGCCAGCCGCTGCCGCCGTCGGCGGCCGCCGCCTGGCTGAGGTCGGCCGTCGCACTGGTGCGCGCGCCGATGCGCTGCATGGCGACGCCGGCCTGGCGGCGGCCGTCCAGCGCCACCGACCAGCCCAGGTACACGCTGCGGTCGCTGGCCTGGTCCAGGTTCTGGTTGATGCTGAGGTTCAACGACGATTGCCGCGGCAGGGCGCGGGTCCAGAACAGGCTGGCGTAGCGCTGGTCGTCGCTGTCCGGATAGGCCAGCCGTACATAGCTCAGGGCGATGCTGCCCAGGCCGTTCCAACTGCTGCCGAACAGGGCGCGCTCGCTGACCCGCGGCGGTGCCGCGCCATAGCGCGCGGCTACGTCGCGGTAGCCGGATTGGGCGCGCTGGGTATCCAGTGCCAGGTTGAAGCGGCCGTTGTTCCAGCGGTAGCTGAGCGCATATTGCAGGCCTTGCTGGCCGGCCCCGCTGCCGTGCGCCAGCGAGGCGCCGAACACGCCGGCGCGCGGCAGCAGCCACAGCCCGCCGACGCCGGCGTTGCGCACGCCGGCCCCGGCTTCGGCATGCGCCTCGGCGGTGAAGCGCGGCCCGACGCCGCGCCGCCAGCTGGCGCTGCCGACCGTGTCGCCGGCATAGGCGAAATCGGCGACGCCGTACTCCTCGCGCACCTTGCCCAGCGCCAGCGACCAGTCGGTCAGGCCGCTGGCCAGCAGATCCTGGGTCGCATAGAACGGAAAGGCCAGCGAGCGGGTGCGGCCGTAGGCGTCGGTGATCACCACCTGGGCATTGCCGGCGCCGTCCACGCCCGGCGCGGCGGACAGCTGGAACGGCCCGGCCGGCAACTGCGCGCCGTACTGGCGGATGCCGTTGACGTACAGGTCCACACTGGACGGCACCGCCACTTCGCCGAGGAATTCCGGCAATGGGGTGATCGCGCGATACGGCTGCAGGCCGAAGTCGCTGCCGACCCGCACCCCGCCCAGGCGCAGGGTGCGGCTCCAACTGGTGCTGCTGCTGAAGGTGTCGCCCAGCACCACGCTGGTCATGCGCTCGGGCAGCGACCACTGCCACTGCGTGTCCAGGCGGATCGCCTGGGCGCGCCAGTCCTGCTGCGGCTCGCGGTACAGCCGGCCGACGAAGGACTGGCGCAGCAGGCCGTCGCCCAGGCCGAACACGCGCAGTTCGCCGCTGGCGGTGAGATTGCTGGCGCTGCCCTGGTGGCTGGCATAGAGGTCGTAGTCGAGCAGGGCGCCAGGCGAACTGGTCGCCGGCAGCGACGGCACGCCGCCGCGGGCGTCGATCCGGGTGGTGGCGACGTCGAGCAGCGCCACCGGCGCATCGATGGCCACCTGCTGCAGGCTGGCGTCGTAGCGGAAGCGCACGCCGTCCAGGTCGCCCAGGGCGATCGCCGCGGAGGCGTCGCTGCCGTCCACACGCAGGCCGAGCTGGCGCAGGGTCGCGGCACTGGCGCGCAGTTGCTCGCCCTCGCGCTGGAACTGGAACAGGCCGGGCTGGCGGGTCTGGTTCAGGGTGACCTCCAGGTACAGGGTCTCCTGCGCCGGCGCCGCGGCCTGGGCCGGGGGGAGGGTCTGGGGCTGGGCGACGGCGAGCGCGGTGGTGCCGGCCCACAGGGCCAGCAACAGCTCAAGGCGCCGCGGCGTCCACGACCAGCGATTGCGCGCGCGGCTCGCCATTGATCCTGGCCTCGAACGTTCCCTGTGTCTGCGCCAGTGCCGCCGGCAGCGGCCAGCGCTTACGCTGGCCCGGCAGCACGTAGCCGGCCAGGCCAGCGGCGATGGCGCTGCGTTGCCCATCGCCGGCGACAAACTGCAAGTCCACCAGCTGCGCGTGGCCGTTGCCCTGATTGCGCACTTCCAGCGCCGCGCCCGCGCCCTCGCGCACCACCCGCGCGCGCAGTGCCGGCGCGGTGGTCACGGCCGGCTTGAGGAACACCGGCACCGAATAGCGCAGCACGAACTGCAGCCCGGCGCTGGCGGTGCCGCTGGCGTCCTGGCTGGGCAACTCGTCGACCAGGATGCGGTAGGCGTCCTCGCCGGCGCCGGGCGCGGGATCCAGGCGGATCACCCGGACCAGCTGCCGCGAATGCGGTGCCAGTTCCAGCATCGGCGGGCTGATCGCGATGCGGTCGCTGGGGTCGAGTACGTCCTCGCCGTCGCGCTGCTGCCAATGGAACACGCGGACCTGCGCGCGCAGCGGCACGTCGCCACTGTTGCTCAGCCAGACGCCTTGCGCGGTCTCCTCGGCGCGCAGCGACACCGACGTCGGTGCCACCTGCAGACTCGCCGCCACGGCCGCACCGGCCGCCGCCAGCCACAGCGCGGCAAGCGCCGGCAGGCGCAGGAAGGAAGGCAGTCGCACTTGCATGCAGGCGGCTCCGGTTACCAACTGACGGTGGCGGTGACGACGTCGCTGTATGACCCGGCAGGGTAGTTGGTGTTGGCGACCTGGCCGTAGACGGTGATCGGCTGCACCGCACCATTGCCGGTGCCGGCCTGGGTATCGGTGCCGATGGTCGAGCCCCAGTTCTGCGTGCGCGCGGCGTTGCGATACAGCGCATAGGGCACGCGCGTGGTGTTGCCGGCGGCGGCGCTGCCCATGGTGCGGGTGGTGACCGTGGCGCCTGAGCCGGAGCCGGCGTTGAGCGCGATGTTGTACGGCGTGCCCGAGGTGCAGCGCACGTTCAAGGTGCCGGTGCTGTTGATCGCGGTCTGGTTCGAATTGACGCTGCCGAAATCCACGTCGGTCGGGGCGGTCTGGATGTCACAGACGCTGGTGATCTGGATCTTGACGTTGAAGGTGCGCGAGTCGGACTGGGCCCAGGCCAGGCCGGTGCCGGCGGCGAACAGCACGAGGAAGGCAAGCACGCGATGGAAGAGGTACATGGCAGGGTTCTTCGGTGAAGGCGGACAACCGCCGGTGCCGCTGCCGGTGCAAAATGCGGGCCAGTTCACACTTCTATGGATCTTTATCCAGATTTCACATGGGACGGAAAACACAGGAACCCGCGTTCAGCGCGATGAAAGCGGCGCCGGGGAGGCCGAGGCGCCGGAAAACCGCCAACGCGCGCGGCGCGTTCAGCCAGCGCCGGGATGAGCGATAATGACGACCATGACCGTCAATCTGAAAACTCCGCAGGACATCGAGAAGATGCGCGTGGCCGGCCGCCTGGCCGCCGAGGTACTGGACCTGATCGGCCCGTACGTGAAGCCCGGCGTCACCACCGCCGAGCTGGACCGCATCTGCCACGACCATATCGTCAAGGTGCAGGGGGCGGTGCCGGCCAACGTCGGCTACCGCGGCTTTCCGAAGACCGTGTGCACGTCGGTGAACAACGTGATCTGCCACGGCATCCCCAGCGAGAGCAAAATCCTGAAGGACGGCGACATCGTCAACATCGACGTCACCGTGATCAAGGACGGCTGGCACGGCGACACCAGTCGCATGTACTGCGCGGGTACCCCCTCGGTGATGGCGCGGCGCCTGATCGAAGCCACCTACGAGGCGATGTGGCGCGGCATCCGCGCAGTGAAGCCGGGCGCCACGCTCGGCGACATCGGCCATGCCATCCAGCAGTACGCCGAGAGCGAGCGCTTCAGCGTGGTGCGCGAGTACTGCGGCCACGGCATCGGCAAGGTCTACCACGACGAACCGCAGGTGCTGCACTACGGCCGGCCGGGCGATGGCCTGGTGCTGAAGCCGGGCATGACCTTCACCATCGAGCCGATGATCAACGAGGGCACGCGCTACACCCGCGTGCTGCCGGACGGCTGGACCGTGGTCACCAAGGACCGCAAGCTCTCGGCGCAATGGGAGCACATGGTCGCCGTCACCGAGGATGGGGTGGAGGTGCTGACCCTGTCGCCGGGCGGCCTCGGCGAACCGTGAGCCTGCTGCCGGCCGGTGCCGATGCCGGCATGCCCGACGCCGGCGTCGATGACGCCGGCTGGGCGGCCGCGGTCCGGCAACTGCTGGCGCAGACCGATGCGCGGCTGAGCAAGCGCTTCGACCAGGGCGACGACATCGATCGTCTGCTGGCGCTGCGCGCACGCGCGCTGGACCAGTTGATCCGCCATGCCTGGAGCCGCTGCGTGCCGCGCGAGGCCGGGCTGGCGCTGTTCGCGGTCGGCGGCTACGGCCGCGGCGAACTGTTCCCGCGCTCGGACATCGACCTGCTGGTGTTCGGCGAGCTCGACCCGGCGTACGAACCGGCGCTGGCGCGGCTGTTCCCGCTGCTGTGGGACGCGGGCGTGCCGGTGAGCCATGCAGTGCGCTCGGCCGCGCAGTGCACGGCGGCCTGCGCCGACCAGACCGTGCTGACCGCGCTGATCGAGGCGCGCCCGCTGCAGGCCGACGCCGCGGCCAAGGCAGCGCTGGCAGCCGCCATCGCGCCGCCGCGGGTGTGGCCGCCGCGCGAATTCTTCATGGCCAAGCGCGAGGAACTGCAGGCCCGCCACCAGCGCTTCGGCGATACCGCCGACAACCTGGAGCCGGACATCAAGGACGGCCCCGGCGGCCTGCGCGACCTGCACACGCTGGGCTGGATGGCGCTGCGTGCGTTCGGCGTGCGCGACCTGGAGCCGTTGATCGGGCTGGGCCACGTCGGCGGCGACGAAGCCGCCGCGCTGCGCCGCGAGCGCCGCGAGCTGGCGCGCTTGCGCTACGGGCTGCACCTGGTCGCCAATCGCACGGAAGAGCGCCTGCGCTTCGATTACCAGAAGACCCTGGCGCAGCGCCTGGGCTTCTCCGACGACCCCGAGAGCCTGGGCGTGGAGAAGATGATGCAGCGCTTCTACCGCAGCGCGGCGATCGTGCGCCGGCTCAGCGACCGCTTGCTGCAGCGCTTCGAGGAGCAGTTCGACGGCGAGGCGCAACCGCAGCCGCTGGACGGCGGTTTCTCGCTGCGCCGCGGCTACCTGGCCGCCGACGACGAACGCTGGCCGCAGGCCGATCCGGTGCAGGTGTTCGCGCTGTTCGCCACATGGGCCGCGCACGGCGAGATCCGCGGCCTGCATTCGCTGACCGCGCGCGCGCTGGCCGAGGCGCTGCCGCATCTGCCGGCCTACGCCGACGCCAGCCCGACCGCGCGCGAGCGCTTCCTGGCGCTGTTGCGCGGCCCGCGCGCGGTGCAGACGCTGACCCGGATGGCGCGGCTGGGCGTGCTCGGGCAGTGGATCCCGGCGTTCGCGCAGGTCTCCGGGCGCATGCAGTTCGACCTGTTCCATGTGTACACGGTCGACCAGCACACGCTGATGGTGCTGAAGAACATGGCGGTGTTCGCCAACGCGCGCGCCGACGAACGCTTCTCGATCGCGCATGAAGTCTGGCCACGGCTGCGCAAGCCGGAACTGCTGCTGCTGGCCGGCCTGTTCCACGACATCGCCAAGGGCCGCGGCGGCGACCATTCGGAACTGGGCGCGGTGGATGCGCGCGCGTTCTGCGTCGCGCATGCGCTCAGCGCCGCCGATACCGACCTGGTCACCTGGCTGGTCGAGCAGCACCTGCGCATGTCGGTGACCGCGCAGAAGCAGGACATCGCCGATCCGGAGGTGATCCATCGCTTCGCCAGCCTGGTCGGCGATCGCGAGCGGCTGGACTATCTGTATCTGCTGACCTGCGCCGACATCGCCGGCACCAGCCCCAAGCTGTGGAACGCGTGGAAGGACCGGCTGCTGGCCGATCTGTACTTCGCTACGCGCCGCGCCCTGCGCGAGGGCCTGGAGCATCCATTGCCGATCGCCGAGCGCCTGCAGGAGGCGCGCGAAGCCACGCGCGCGCTGATGCACCTGCAGGGCCACGACGACGTCACCATCGATCGCCAGTTCGCCGGCATGCCCGACGAGAGTTTCCTGCGCTTCCGTCCCGAGCAACTGGCCTGGCAGGCCACCTCGCTGATGGAGGTGGAACTGGGCGGTACCCTGGTCAAGGTGCGTCCGGTCACCCCCGACGACGCGGCGCTGGAAGTGTTCGTGTACTCGCCGGATCGCGACGGCCTGTTCGCCGCGATCGTGATGACCCTGGACCGGCTCGGCTACGGCATCCACCGCGCGCGCGTGCTCGACGCCCCGCACGAGGCGATCTTCGATACCTTCGAGGTGATGCCCGCCGATGCCTTCGCCAGCGGCGACCTGGTGCAACTGCAGGCCGCGTTGCGCGAGGCGCTGGCCGGCGACCTGGCGCGCCTGCGTCCGGCGCGGCGGGTGGTGCCGCGGCAGTTGCGGCATTTCCGCTTCGCCCCGCGCATCGAATTCCGCGAGAGCCTCGACGGCCGCCCGACCCGGCTCAGCCTGGTCGCGCCGGACCGGCCCGGGCTGCTGTCGGACGTGGCCCAGGTGCTGCGCCGGCATCACCTGCGTGTGCACGACGCGCGCATCGCCACCTTCGGCGAGCGCGCCGAGGACCTGTTCCACATCACCGACGAGCACAACCTGCCGTTGCCCGACGCCTCCCGCCAGGCGCTGCAGGCCGCGCTGCAGGCCTGCCTGGACCCCGATACCCCGCCTGGAGACCCCCGCTGATGGCCACCAAGAAGCCTGCCGCCAAGACGTCCGCTGCCAAGACGGCGGCCACGAAGAAGCCGGCACCCAAGACGCCGGCCAAGCCGGCTGCCGCGAAGCCTGTGGCGCCGACCGCGGCAGCCAAGCCCGCCAAGCCCGTGCCGAAGCCGCTGCGCGCCAAGCCGGCCGCCCTTCCCCGCGCCGACGAGCTGAAGTTCACCATCGACAGCGCCTTCGAGCGCCGCGCCACGCTGACCCTGGACGAGATCGAGGGCTCGACCCGGCCGGTGGTCAACCGCGTCATCGATGGCCTGGAAAGCGGGGAGTTCCGCGTCGCCGAGCCGGACGGGCACGGCGGCTGGAAGGTCAACGAGTGGCTGAAGAAGGCGGTGCTGCTGTACTTCCGGGTCAACGAGATGGCGGTGGTGGAAGCGCAGCCGGCGCCGTTCTGGGACAAGGTGGAAGCGCGCTTCGCCGGCTACCACGAAGCCGAGTTCCGCAAGGCCGGGGTGCGCGTGGTGCCGGGCGCGGTGGCGCGCCGCGGCAGCTATTTCGGCAAGGACGTGGTGCTGATGCCGAGCTTCACCAACATCGGTGCGCACGTGGGCGAGGGCACCATGGTCGACACCTGGGCCACGGTCGGTTCCTGCGCGCAGATCGGCAAGCATTGCCATCTGTCCGGCGGCGCCGGCATCGGCGGCGTGCTCGAGCCGCTGCAGGCCAGCCCGACCATCATCGAGGACCATTGCTTCATCGGTGCGCGCTCGGAGGTGGTGGAGGGCGTGGTGGTCGGCCACCACAGCGTGATCGGCATGGGCGTGTTCCTGGGCCAGAGCACGCGCATCTACAACCGCGCCACCGGCGAGATCTCCTACGGCTACGTGCCGCCGTACAGCGTGGTGGTGTCCGGGCAGCTGCCGTCCAAGGACGGCTCGCACTCGCTGTACTGCGCGGTGATCGTCAAGCAGGTCGACGCCAAGACTCGGAGCAAGACCAGCGTCAACGATTTGCTGCGTGGGTTGGCTGACTGAGGATGGTGAGGCCGGGTCAACCCCGGTCTCGCTTTGGTGTGCTGCTTCCTGTCGACTTCGTGGTCAGGTGGGGGCCTTTGTGTGTTGCGCGGTTACTGTGCGTGTTCCTGTAAGAGTGCCCAGCGCGGTGGCACTCGCGAAAGCATGCAGCACGGTGGTGCTGAATTGCACTGCATCCACGCCGCAGCCGCTCTTACATTTCCAATCATCAAGCACTTGAGCTTGCGGCAGCAGCAAAAGCTTTCGCCCTTGCGGGCGAGTTACTTTGATCAGCCTTCGGCTGCTGAGAAGCGCTTCTTTGCTCGTGCAAAGAAAAGTAACCAAAAGAAGTGCTTCACCACAGCCGAAGGCTGGTCAAGCACGCCCTGCCTACGCGCCCTCCGCGCTGCGCGCTCCGGGTCCGCGGATGCACCGGGGATTCGCGGAAGGGGCTTGGCTGCGTTGCAGCCAAGTCCGGGGCAGTCGCCTCACGGCGCCGGCCCGCCCGCTGGGGCGAAGCAGTGCTTCGCCTTCTCCCGGCGAGCCCTGCCCCTGCCGCGAACGGCGCACATCCCTGTGCGCCGCCCTTCGGGTGTTTCCCCGGTCCATCCGCCGCTGCGGAAGGGAACCCGGTAGATCAAAAGCAAACGCAAAGGCGATAAACCACGCTGTGGCTTCCGTCGTCATCGGCATCCGGTATGCCGAACCTCCGGCGAATCCACTGCCAGTGCGCTGTCTGCGGGTAGGCCAGGCACATGATGTGGTCGTCGCACGGCGCGAGGCCATTGTCTCGCAGGACTCGCGGTCTCGCGGCCAGGGAAGGGCGCACACCCGGCGTACATCGGTGGCCGGATACGCTGCCACACGCGGGTTCGAGCGCTGCCGCAGCGATGCGGATCGGGCCGACGATGCCTGGCGTAGACCGTTGCCGGGTGCTGCCACTGTGCCGACAGGAGATACCGATGCGGAAGATGAAATGGGCTTGCTGGATGACGGTGGCGTTTACGTTGTCCGCATGCGGGCGTGAGGGCGCACCGGCGCCAGCGGCACCTGCGGGTGCCCACACGCCCACTGCGATGGACGCTGCGCCAAACCCCGCTTCGGTCGCGACACCTGCGCCTGCGCAAGTGCCTGCGACGACCGCAGAGAGCGCCGGCGCCGGCGAGCCGCTGTCCTGCGCCGCCGAGATCGGCGCCGACGCCGCGGCGGCGCGCGTGGCGACCTGTCGCGCGGTGTCGCCGGCCACGCATCCGCCCTGCAATGCCGCCAACAGCTGCGCCATGATCGACAACGAGATCGCCCGCAGTTGCGCGTTGCTCGGCCGCGACGGACCGACCACCGCCGGGTGCGGTGCGGCCGCCGACAGCCCGCAGGTAGCGGCCGACGTGGTGCGGCGCTACTACGCGGCGATCAACGCGCGCGACTACCCGGTGGCCTGGCAGCAATGGGGCGAGGACGGGCGCCCGGGGCAGTCCTACGATGCGTTCAAGGCCGGCTTCGCCAGGACCCGTGCGGTGACGGTGACGATCGGCGCGCTCGGCGCCAGCGACGGTGCCGCCGGCTCGGTGTATCAGCCGGTGCCGGTCACCGTGGAAGCGACGCTGGCCGACGGCACGCGGCAACGCTTCCGTGGCAACTACGTGCTGCGCCGGGTCAATGGGGTGGACGGGGCCTCGGCCGCGCAACTGCGTTGGCGGATCGACTCGGCGAAGCTACAGGAACTACCGGCGCAGTGAGGCTTGGTCTAGAGAGGTGGCTGTCCGATCGCCCCGTCTCACTGCAGCAACGGAACCGATGGCGTTCGCGGGCGGTGAGGCAACGCGGGCTGTCTGCATGTGCCATGGCAGCACGGCGCACCGACCCTCACCCCGACCCCTCTCCCGATGGGAGAGGGGCTTGGAGCGGCTAGCGAATCTGCTGCGCAGCCGCCAGGCGAGCGGGGACGGTGCTCGGAATCATGGACGCACTTGTACACTCCGGTTCCTGCGCGCGCCGTCCCGGCCATCTGTCGGCTGCTCGCAACGTGTTGTAGCCACGCTTCCTCGCTTGAAGGGATGTTTCGATGACGACGTTGTACGGATTGAAGAACTGCGACACCTGCAAGAAGGCGACCAAGTGGCTGGACCGCTTCGGCGTGGCCTACACCTTCGTCGATTACCGCGAGCACAAGCCGACGCCGGAGACCCTGCTGGACTGGGCCGGCCAGGCCGGCGGGTTCGACGCCTTGGTCAACAAGTCCTCCACCACCTGGCGGCAACTGCCCGACAACAAGAAGACACCTGGCTCCGATGCCGAGTGGAAGTTGCTGCTGCGTGAGTATCCGCAGCTGATCCGGCGGCCGGTGGTGGTGACCGACGACGGCCGGCTCAGTCAGGGCTTCTCCGACAACGGTTTCAAGCAGCGATTCGGGGTGGCGTGAACATCCGCCCGTATCGGGCCGAGGACTGGACGCGGCTGTGCGCCATCCACGATGCCGCGCGTCTGGAGGAACTGCAGGCGGCGGCCTGGTGGAGGCGTTCCTGCCGCTGCCGATCGCGGCCGAGCGCGAGGCCCTGTTCGACTACCGCGTGCAGGTCGCCGAGTGGCAGGGCCAGGTGCTCGGCTTCGTCGCCGACGATGGCGAGGAACTGGCCTGGCTGTACGTGGACCCAACCGCACGCCGGCGCGGCGTCGGCCAGGCGCTGGTGGCCGCCGTGCAGGACGCCAGCCCGGCCGGCCTGACCCTGGAGTTGCTGGAGGGCAATGCCGCGGCACTGGCGTTCTACCGGGCCTGCGGTTTCGTCGAAACCGGTGTGCACGGCGGGCGCATGCCGGGCAACGAGGCCTTCGCGGTGCGCGTGCAGTGCATGCGCTGGCCCGGCGTCGCGTCGTAGCGAAGCCGCGACCGCGCCGCACATCCGCCAGGCGACACTGGCAGACCCTTCGAATCCGCCAGCACCGCTCGTACACTGCGTTTCCGGTGTCGCCCGTACGCGACGCTGCCGCTGGCGATCCTCATCGCGTCTCCCTCGTGTCTTCCAACGGTGTCCTGCATGTCCGATGTCCTTGAACTCGCCTGCGACCTGATCGCCCGCCCGTCTGTCACCCCCGACGATGCCGGGTGCCAGGAACTGATCGCGCAGCGGCTGCAACGCGCCGGTTTCGTCATCGAGCGGCTGCGCTGCGGGCAGGTCGACAACCTGTGGGCGACCCACCGCGGCGGCGACGGTCCGGTGCTGGCGCTGCTCGGGCATACCGACGTGGTGCCGCCCGGACCGCGCGAGGCCTGGGCCAGCGATCCGTTCGTTCCGCAGGTGCGCGACGGCGTGCTGTACGGACGCGGCGCTGCCGACATGAAGGGCAGCGTGGCCGCGTTCGTGGTCGCCGCCGAGCGGTTCGTAGCCGCGCAGCCGCAGCACCCGGGCACGCTGGCAGTGCTGCTGACCAGCGACGAGGAAGGCGATGCGATCGACGGCGTGCGCCACGTGGCGCGCGTGTTCGCCGAGCGCGGAGAACGCATCGACTGGTGCATTACCGGCGAGCCTTCGTCCACCGAACGGCTCGGCGACCTGCTGCGGGTCGGTCGCCGCGGCAGCCTCTCCGGCGCGTTGAGCGTGCGCGGCGTGCAGGGGCACGTGGCCTATCCGCACAAGGCGCGCAACCCGATCCACCTGGCCGCGCCGGCGTTGGCCGAACTGGTCGCGCGGCACTGGGACGACGGCTACGAAAGCTTCCCGCCGACCAGCCTGCAGATCTCCAACGTGCACGCCGGCACCGGCGCCAACAACGTGATTCCCGGCGAATTGCAGGTCGCCTTCAACCTGCGCTACACCCCGCACTGGGACGCGCCGCGGCTGGAGGCGGAGATCGCCGCGCTGTTCGATCGCCATGGACTGGACTATGACCTGCGCTGGCACCGCAGCGGCGAACCGTTCTACACCCCGGAAGGCACGCTGCGCCGGGTGGCGCGCGAGGTGCTGGGCGAGGTCGCCGGTGCGCCGCCGGAGGAGAGCACCGGCGGCGGCACCTCCGATGCACGCTTCATCGCGCCGCTGGGCGCGCAGTGCATCGAGGTCGGTCCGGTCAACGCCAGCATTCACCAGGTCGACGAGCACGTGCGCGTGGCCGACCTGGAGGCGCTGCCGGATCTGTACCTGCGCCTGGTCGAACGGTTGCTGCGGTAACAGTTGCGCCCGCCCGCGTGCCGGGTTACGGTCGCCCCATGACCTCGCTGTCCATCCTCCGCTCGACCACCGCCAACGGCCGCAATAACGCGCTGGCGAATAACCGTGCGCGGCCGATGCGGGTCTGCGACTAGGCGCTACCAGAAACACCACGCCCAGCCACCAGAAAACCCGCATCGGCCGATGCGGGTTTTTTTGTGCCTGGAGTGTGCATCCCTCGCGACCACCACCCCACGATCAGGAGCTTTCCCATGTGTTCGATCTTCGGCATCTTCGGCCTGCAACCGGGCGACGACCTGCAGGCCCTGCGGCGGCAGGCGCTGGACTGCTCGCAGCGGCAGCGCCACCGCGGCCCGGACTGGAGCGGCGTGTATGTCGACGACGGCGCCATCCTCGTGCATGAGCGCCTGGCCATCGTCGATCCGGCCGGCGGCTCGCAGCCGCTGCTCTCCGACGACGGGCAACTGGCGCTGGCGGTCAACGGCGAGATCTACAACCATCGCGAACTGAAGAAGCAACTGGCCCAGCCCTACGCCTTCCAGACCGGCTCGGACTGCGAGGTGATCAACGCGCTGTACCGCGAGACCACGCCGGACGCGCTGCTGAACCGCCTCAACGGCATCTTCGCCTTCGCGCTGTGGGACAAGGCCGCCGGCCGCGTGCTGATCGCGCGCGATCCGATGGGCGTGTGCCCGCTGTACTGGGGCCATGACGCGCAGGGCCGGCTGCGCGTGGCGTCGGAGATGAAGTCGCTGGCCGACAGCTGCGCCGACGTCGCCCAGTTCCCGCCGGGCCACTACTACGACAGCGCCAGCGGCGAACTCGTGCAGTACTACCGCAAGCCGTGGCGCGACTACGCCGCGGTGCAGGGCGTGGAGGTCGGCAAGCAGGAACTGCGCGAGGCCTTCGAGCGCGCCGTGCACCGCCAACTGATGACCGACGTGCCGTATGGCGTGCTGCTCTCCGGTGGGCTGGATTCGTCGCTGGTGGCGGCGGTGGCCGCGCGCTTCGCACGCAAGCGCATCGAGGAGAACGACGAGGCCGAGGCCTGGTGGCCGCGCCTGCACTCGTTCGCGATCGGCCTGAAGGGCTCGCCGGACCTGGCCGCCGCGGCGATCGCCGCCGAGGCCCTGGGTACCGTGCATCACGGCTTCGAGTACACCTTCGAGGAAGGCCTGGATGCGCTGCCGGAGGTGATCCGGCACATCGAAACCTACGACGTCACCACCATCCGCGCCTCCACGCCGATGTTCCTGCTGGCGCGGCGGATCAAGGCGATGGGGGTGAAGATGGTGCTGTCCGGGGAAGGCAGCGACGAGATCTTCGGCGGCTACCTGTACTTCCACAAGGCGCCCAACGCGCGCGAGTTCCATGAGGAACTGATCCGCAAGCTCGACGCGCTGTACAACTACGATTGCCTGCGCGCCAACAAGTCGATGATGGCCTGGGGCGTGGAGCCGCGCGTGCCGTTCCTGGACGTGGAGTTCCTGGACGTGGCCATGCGCATGGACGCCCAGTACAAGATGGCCGGCACCCGCGCCGACGGCAGCAAGCGCATCGAGAAGGCGGTGCTGCGCGAAGCCTTCGAGGGCTACTTGCCCGAGTCGATCCTGTGGCGGCAGAAGGAGCAGTTCAGCGATGGCGTCGGCTATGGCTGGATCGATGGGTTGAAGGCGCACGCCGAGGCCCAGGTCAGCGACCGCGAACTGGCCGCGGCCGACAAGCGCTTCCCGGTGAACCCGCCGCAGACCAAGGAAGCCTATTACTACCGCAGCCTGTTCGAGCGCGTGTTCCCGACCCCGGCCGCGGCCGAGACCGTGCCCGGCGGCAAGTCGATCGCCTGCTCCTCGCCAGCGGCGATCGCCTGGGACGCCAGCTTCGCGGCCATGGCCGATCCCTCCGGCCGCGCGGTGGCCGGGGTGCACGCGCAGGCGCTGGGATGACCGCTGTTAGCCTGCTGGCGATCGCCGGCGTGCTGCTGCTGGGGGCGATCAGCCCCGGCGCGAGCTTCCTGCTGGTGGCGCGGCTGGCCGCCGGACGCTCGCGCGCGGCCGGATTCGCCGCGGCACTGGGCATGGGCGTGGGGTGCGCCCTGTTCGCGCTGGCGGCGTTGTTCGGCCTGCAGGCGGTGCTGGAACGGGTGCCGGCGCTGCACCGTGCGCTGTCGATCGCCGGTGCCGTCTATCTGCTGTGGCTGGCCTGGCGGGCGTGGCGGACGCCGGCGCCGGCCGTCGCGCTGGCACAGGAGGTGCCGGCCGTGCGTTCGGCCTTCGTCATGGGCTTGCTGACCCAGGTCGGCAACCCGCAGACCGCGCTGGTGTTCGCCGGCCTGTTCGCCGCGCTGCTGCCGGCGCAGCACGTGCCGGCCGACTATGTCGTGCTGCCGCTGCTGGCCTTCGCCATCGATGCGGCCTGGTTTGCAGTGGTGGCCGGGGCGCTGTCCGCGCCGGCGCCTCGGCGCTGGTGGCTGCGCGCGCGGCGGCCGCTGGATCGGCTCAGTGCGGTGTTGATGAGCGGATTGGGCCTGCGCCTGCTGTGGCGGGCCGTGTAGCGGCGGCGTGCGACGCGCGGACAAGGGCGGCGCTGCACGCACCGGCTGTGTCTAGGCGCAGATGCGCGCTACCGCCGCGCCCGGAGCAAGCGCAACGTCTGCCGCGGGCTTACGGCGGCGTGGCTGCCGGCAGATCGACGCTGCCCGCGAACGTGGGCGTGCCAGGAAAGGCGCTTGCGGCGCCGTCGAGGCGGAGGTTGCCATGGCCGTCCTGTCGGGCAGCGGACAGCGCACGGTCGGCGCGGGCGAGCAGGTCGGATAGCTCGCCACCGACTGGCAGCGATGCCAGGCCGATGCTGCAGGTGAAGCCGACCCCATCCACGCGCACGCCGCGGATCCGCTGCTGCAGGCGCTGCAGCCGTTCGCGCGCCTTGGCCTGCGACACGCCCTCGAACAGCAAGCCGAATTCTTCGCCGCCGAGGCGGCCGACGCGGCAGCGCGGATCCAATCGCAGCAGTTCCGTCGCCAGCGCCTGCAGCAGCGCATCGCCGACGTGGTGGCCGTGCTGCATACCGATCTACTCGACGTCGTCGATCTCCAGCATGGCCAACTGCACCGCCTGCTGCGTCCCGATCGCCGCCTGCAGGTCGGCCAGCAGCGCGCGCCGGTTGGGAAGGCCGGTCAGCGCATCGGTCGCGGCCAGGCGCCGATCGCTTTCCCGCTGCGCGTGGGTGCTGCGCATGGCGGTGACGACGATGCGGTTCAGGGCCAACCCGACGATCGTCACCGCCGCCACCAGGAGTTCCAGCAGCGGCAGGTCGGCCGCGGTCGGCACCAGACTGTCGTGCCAGCCGAGCATGATCGCCCAGGTGCAGGCCAGCGCCAGCAGGTAGTCGCGCGTGCTGGAGAACAGCACGCTGTAGCCCAGGCACAGGGTCACCGCCACCGGCAGCAGCCAGGCCAGGCTGGCGCCGCCCATGTGGTGCAGCTGCAGCCGGAACGCGGCGTCGAACGCGATCACCGACAGGAACGCGCCCAGCCGCCATTGCCAGGCTTGCCTGGCCATGCGCATGACCACACAGCTGCCCAGCATGGCGACGAAGGCCAGCGCGTAGCGCGAGTCCAGCGGTCGGCTCAGGTAGGGATTGCACAGTAGCAGCACCAGCCAGGCGCACAGGGTCAGGCCTTGGAGCGCCAGGATCGGCGTGTCGAGCGTGCGGCGAACATGCAGGTGGTAGTTCATCTGCTCTCCAGAGAGCGCCGCGGCACTCCAGCGTCTGCGCGGCACGGCCGGTGCGGTGGTCCAGCGCGATCCGTCGGTCGCTGGGGCGTCGTCACCGGATAGCGGCCGCTGCAGGCACAGCTTTAGCGCCTTCGTCGGATGCGTGCGCCGCCGGGGCCATGGCGGGCGGTCATGCGGTACCAGGGAGAGGGCAGCGACCTGCACGCGCCGGACGCATGCCGCGCGTCAGCCGCGGCACGACCGCGCCACGACGCCCTGCCGAGACAGGCAGGGCGGCAGGGCGTCAGGGCGGCGAGGCAGCAGCGCGCTTACTCGAAGCGCACGCAGTGGCCGTAGCGTTCGGGCTGGATGTCGATGCCCGAGGCATCGGCCTGGTTGCTCTTGCGCCACAGGTTGGGGCGGAAGTCCGGCCCGGTGCAGTTGGCCGCGCTGTCCACGCCGATGGTGTAGGTGTAGGGATTGCCGCGGAAGGTGTTGTTCTCGAAGGTGTTGTCCTGGCTCATGCTGTTGTCCCAGCACAGGATCTGCGGCGTGCGCTGGCGGATCGAGCAGGTCAGGTAGAGCCCGGCGCCCTTGTTGTCGATGAACTGGTTGCCCGCGAACAGGTTGCGGCGCGCGTCGGCCAGGTACACGCCCTGGCTGCCGTTGCGCTCCAGGCGGTTGTCGCGGATCTCGCTGTCTTCCAGGTGCTCGGTGGTGATGCCGGCGGCGACGTTGTCGTGGATCACGTTGTCGATCAGCTTGACCTTGGCGGTGCGGTTGAACGACACCCCGTCCCAGATCGCGCCGGACACGTCGTTGTGCGCGATCAGCAGGTCGCGGCTGTCGAACTCGCTGAGCAGGCAGGCGCTGCGGCACTTGCTCACCCGCAGGTGGGTCAGCTGGATGTTCTGGCCGTTGCGCACCACCACCAGGCTGTTGCTCAGGTACGGGCGCTCGGGCATGAACTCCTTGTCGATGGTGCCGCCGACGATCTGCAACTGCTCCACGCGCACGTCGCGGATCGGCCGTATGGGGCGCTCGTTCTGGTAGTCGCCGATGACGATGGTGGGTTGCTGCACGTGATCGCGCATGCGCAACACGGTGCTGTCGCCCTGGCCGCGCAGGCGCAGGCCGTCGCGCTGGATCGACAGCAGCTTGCCGACCGGGAATTCGCCGGCGCTCAGGCACACCGTGGCGGGTTTGCCGTCGTTGGGGACGCGGTCGATGGCGGCCTGCAGATCGTCGCCGGGTTCGGCGCGCACGCTGCAGTCGGACGCAGCAGCCGGCGCGTCGGCGGCCGGCGTGGCACAGGCGGAGAACGACACGGCCGCGGCAAGCGGCAGCAACAGGGCGAGCAGGGGAGGGCGCTTCATCGGTAGGCAGACTCGGCAGTGGGGGGAGGGAAGACGGTAGGCCGGCGCATGAGACAGACGCGTGCGCGGAACCGAGATCAGGTCATTGTGGAGCGGGCGGCCTTAATGTCAGCGTGTGCTGGGTCGGGCCGGGCAGGAACTTTGTGGCGCGACCCTGCACCCAGTCGGCGTGGCCGGCGCCCCAGAACGGCGACAGCGGATGGCCGCTCTGGCCGCCCGGCATGTGCACGATGCCGTCGGCCTCGTGGCCCGGCGCCACCACCATGCGTTCGGACGCGCCGAAGGCCGGGCGCTGCACCCGCGGCATGTCGTCGTCGCCGGGCAGCGGCGTGTCCGCCATGCACAGCCAGCCACGCAGCGGCGCCGGCAGGCCCTGCGCCAGCGGATGGCAGATCGCCGCGCGGTTCTCCAGGCCCCAGCGGCGCGTGTCCAGCGGGCCATCGGCCTGCAGCGTCGTGCGTACCTCGGCGGCGGCGTCTTCCAGCAGCGCCTGCCAACTGCCGTAGCGGCGCGGCAACAGGTGCAGCGGCTGTTGTTGCAGCAGTGGCCAGGCCACGCCTTCCAGCTGCGGCAGCGGCGGTGGCGCGGCAGCGCCGCCGGAGCCGGCACGGGCCGGCGCGATCAGGCCGTCGCGGATCCGCGTCAACACCGCCAGGCGCCACGCGCGGACCACGGTGTAGCTCACCGAGCCGGTGCTGGCGCGGCCCTCCCAGTGCTTGGCCGCCTGCGACAAGGCATGCAGCGCCGGTGTGGCCGCGTCGGCGTCGCGTTGCTGCAGCAGCGCCCACCAGCGCTGCAGGAACAGCGCGCGATCGTCGAGCTGGATCGCCAGCAACTGCTGTTCGTTGAGGTGCGGGTGCAGGCGCAGGTCGTCGCGGATCTGCTGGGCGCGTGCGCCCAGCGCGTAGCCGCCGTCGCCGAGCGGTGCCAGGTCGGCGCCGCCGACCACGCGGGCATTGGCGGTCCACAGTTGCCCGTCGGCGGGATCGATGCGCTGCGGCGATTGGGTGGTGGACAGCGGCCACGGCGCGCAGCGCGCATCCGCCGGCATCGACGCGCGCACGTCGTGCATGACTGCGTCGGCTGCGCAATGCGCGCCGCGCAGCGGCAGCGGGCCGAGCACGCGCCAGCCGATGTGGCCGTCGCGGTCGGCCAGCACCAGGTTCTGCGCCGGCGTGGCGATGCCTTGCGCGCGCGCGAAGGCGCTGCCCAGCGTATCGGTGCGGGCGAAGTCGGCCAGCCCCAGGTTCAGCGCGCCCGGCAATTGCGCCGCCCAGCGCAGCGCCAGTGCGCTGCCATCGGGCTCGTGCTGCAGGATCGGGCCGTAGGCGGTGTCCTCCACCTGCAGCGTGGTGGCGGGCGCGCCGGAGACGCGGATCTGTTCGCGGTGCACGGTGACCGGCGTGCAGCCGGGCTGCGCGACCGCCGCGCATGGGGTGAGCCGGTACCAATCGGCGGTATCGGCATAGCTGTTGGTGAAGCCCCAGGCGATGTGGCCGTTGCTGCCGACGATCACCGCCGGCAGCCCCGGTAGCGAGAACCCCGACACGTCCACGCGGCCGCCCGGCGCCTGCGCATCGGCATAGCGCAGGCGTACCCGGAACCACAGGCTGGGCGCGCGCAGGCCCAGGTGCATGTCGTTGGCGACGATGGCGCGGCCGTCGGCGGTGCGGCTGCCGGCGATGGCCCAGTTGTTGCTGCCGGGCGCGCTGCTGGCCACGGCGCCCGCGGCGGCGGGCGCGTCCGCGAGGCGCCGCAGATCGAGCTGGTCGGCGGTGGGCAGCAGCGCATCGCCGCGTACGCTGCCATCCAGGGCGGCGTCCCAACTGCTGCCCTCGTGGCGCAGCAGGGCGTACAGCGGCGCCGGCAAGCGCTGCTGCAGGCGGTACAGGTCCAGCTTGCGCTCGAGCTGCTTGCCCTGCAGATCGAAGTACATCGCCTGGCCGGCCAGCGCCGAATCCACCGGCTGCCAGTCACGCGGCGCAGCGAACAGCACCAGGTACGGCCACGGCCGCACCCGCAGCGCGTGCAGGCCCTGGTTGACGCCGGCGCTGTAGGCCTGCAGCGCCGCCGCATGCGTGCCGGCGAACGCGGCCAGCTGCGCGCTGCTGCGGGCACGCAGGCGATGCGCGCGCCGCGCCTTGTCCACGTCCAGCGCGTGCGGGCCGACCAGCTCGGACAGTTCTCCGGCGGCGGCGCGGCGCAGCAGGTCCATCTCGAAGAAGCGTTCCTGGGCGTGCACGTAGCCGAGCGCGCGCATCGCATCGGCTTCGTCGGCGGCCTCGATGGTGACCACGCCCAGCGCGTCGCGTTGGATGCTCACCGGCGCCTGCAGGCCTTGCAGCGGGGCATCGCCGTCGAGCGTGGCCAGGCTGCCGCGCAGCAGCAGCCAGACGCACAGCACCAGGGCTGCCGCCAGCAGCAGCATGCCCAGCAGCAGGCGTTTCCATCGACCGCGCATCGTCTCTCTCCGGTGGCAAGTCTCCGATTCTAGACACGAGTGCGTGTCGTTCCCGCGTAGGCGCGGCACGCTGTGCGCGGGGTCACGCATCGTGGGTGGTGCGACTCGGGATGTGAATGATTCCGATTGGAACGCGGCGCGGCGGCATCGGGCACTATGGCGCCCTCAGTCGACCCCACGGAGCCCGCCCCATGAAGGGACACCCCGACGTTGTGCAATGCCTCAAGGAGCTGCTGCGCGGCGAGCTGGCCGCGCGCGACCAGTATTTCATCCACTCGCGGCGTTACGAGGACCAGGGCCTGCTGGCGCTGTACGAACGCATCAACCACGAGATGGAAGAGGAGACCGAGCACGCCGATGCGCTGCTGCGGCGCATCCTGTTCCTGGAGGGCGACCCGGACATGCGCCCGCATGCCTTCGAACCCGGACGCACGGTCGAGGAGATGCTGGAGAAGGACCTCAAGGTCGAGTACGAAGTGCGCGCCAATCTGGCCGCGGGCATGAAGCTGTGCGAGCAGCACGGCGACTACGTCAGCCGCGACGTGCTGCTGGCGCAGTTGCGCGACACCGAGGAAGACCATGCCTGGTGGCTGGAGCAGCAGCTCGGCCTGATCAAGCGCATCGGCATGGCGCTGTACCAGACCTCGAAGATCGACGGGCACGTGTCCGGCAAGGACGCCTGATCCGTCCGCGCGCCTCCCGCGTGCGGGAGGCGCCGATGCACTGAGCGGGGAATTTCCCGCCACTGCGGCCGCGCCATCACCGGCCGCTTGCGGCCGGTCGCGCGTACCGGTCGCCCTCTCTGTCTCGCTGGCCCGCAGCGGCATTGCCGCTCTTCACCGGTGACAGTGCGCATTGTCGATGTAGTGAAGGTTGCCGCTGCAGCCAGGTGGCAGCCCATGCCGACCGATCTCGCTGCATTGGCCGTTGTCTTTAGCCGTTGCGTGACGTCGCCGACCGCGTTCGGCGGCGCGCAGGTGCCTGCGCTGGTGGAGTGCGCGCGACCGACGCATGCGTTCGGCGCGTGGCGGCTGACATGGTCCGAAAGCCGGCCGATCCGCTTCGCCATCTTCGCCGGTGGCTGTTGCAGCGCCGCAAAATTGGCCGCCGCATGCCTGGCGCTACGCACAAAAATCACTTTAAATCCAAAAGCTTGCGCGATTCGCTGCGCCCGCGACCAGCAGGGTGTGTGCAATGCTTGCAAAACAGTAGTGATCGCTATACGGTAGTTTTCACTACTGAATTGCGCGATGGCGAGGGGGCGTTCGATGCAGGCGAGTCCGGGAATGAAGCGGTGCGGCGCGATCGGTATGGCTGCCGCCGGATGGTTGCTGGCGAGCGCCACCGCGTGCGCCGCCCCGGCCACGGCGCAGGGGCTGTGGTTGACCGCGGCCAAGGACGCGGTGGTGGAGTTCGCGCCCTGCGCGGATGCGGGCACGGCCTTGTGCGGGCGCATCGTCTGGGACAAGGACGCCGGCACCGCGACCGATACCTGCGGCGTGCAGATCGCGCGCCTTGGGCACGAGGACGGCGATACCTGGCGCGATGGCTGGGCCTTCGATCCGCGCAGCGGCAAGCGCTACAAGGCCACGCTGCGCGCCAGCGGCAAGTCGCTGGACCTGCGCGCCTTTGTCGGCGTGGAAGTGCTTGGCGAGACCGAGCGCTTCACCCGCGTGCAGGCGCTGCCCGGCACGCCGGTCTGCACCAAGTAGTCCACCCGCCGCGCGCAACGCGCCGGCGCCATCGACGTGCGGGCCGCCGCGCGTCCCACTTCCTCAGCGAACCAGGGGAGATTGAGATGACTGCAGTCCGCTTCATGGCGGCCCTCGCGGGCGCACTGGCCCTGCACGGTGCGTGCTGCGCCCAGGCCCAGGCCCAGCAGGCCGACCCCGATGGCATGGTCAACTACGAGTTCCAGAACCAGATCAAGCTGATGAGCGAGCAGCGTACGCGCGGCGTGTCCGACTCGCTGATGCGCCCGTCGCTGAAGTGGACCACCCAGTTCGTGCACGCCAGCGGCTTCGTCGCGCTGCTGGAGGTGGCCAAGGTCAGCAAGAAGCAGTTCCTCGACGGCGACGGCCTGGGCATGACTGCGGCGGCCGGCTACCGCTTCGGCAACCCCGATGCCTGGCATGCCGGCGTCGGCCTGGCGACCGAGCGCTTCCCCGGCGCCAGTTTCCTGGCCCCGCACCGGATCGACCTGGAGACAGGAACGCCGGAGGACATCCGCCGCACCAACTACGACAGCAATTTCGGCGTGCTCGAACTCGGCTACGGCGCGGTCGAGGGCCGCGTGCTGTACGTGTTCTCCAAGACCTACCGCGGCGCCGACACCGGCGGCGTGTGCGCGCAGATCCTGCAGTTCGCCGCCGACCCGACCGTGGCGCTGCGCTGCTTCGCCCGCGGCGACCACGATTCGCGCGGCACCTTGCTGGGCGATCTCAATTACCAGACCCCGCTGTTGCCGTCGCTGCTGCCGTCCACCACGCTGCGCCTGCACGCCGGCTACCAGAAGCTGCGCAACTTCAGCGAGGGCAGCTTCGCCGACTATCAGATCGGCGTCACCCACAAGCGTTGGGGCCTGGACTGGAACCTGGACTGGGTCAGCACCCGGGTCAACGCGCACGAACTGTACTGGGTGCAGGACGGCGCGCGCATCCGCAAGACCGACGGCGACACCCTGGTGGCCTCGATCGGCTACACGTTCTGACCCATGCGCAGCGAACTGCTCGATGCCGACCGTGGCGGCGACCAGCCGCTGGTGCTGGCGGTGGACCTGGGAACCTCCGGCTGCAAGTGCGCACTGGTCACCCTGGACGGCCAGGTGATCGCCTGGGCGTTCGAACCGGTGCCGCTGCACGTGCACGGGGTCAGCGCCGAGCAGGATCCGCGCGACTGGTGGAACGCGCTGCTGGTCACCGCCGCGGCGGTGCTGCAAGGGGGCGAGGGGCTGCGCCGGCGGGTGACCGCGGTGTGCTGCTCGACCCAGGGCGAGTGCACCGTGTGCGTGGACCGCGACGGCCGTGCGCTGGGCAACGCCATGCTGTGGCTGGACATGCGCGGGCAGGCGGCGATCGCGCGGCGCCTGCGCGGGCGCTGGCTCAACGTGCGCGGCTACGCGCCGCTGAAGCTGCTGCGCTGGCTGCGCCTGAGCGGCGGCGCGCCGGCCGGCAGCGGCAAGGATTGCGCCGGCCACATCGCCTACCTGCGCGACCACGAACCGCAGCGCTACCAGCGCACGCACAAGTTCCTCAACGCGCTGGACTATCTCAACCTGCGCCTGACTGGACGTTTCTGTGCCACCGCCGATTCGGTGCTCACCACCTGGGTCACCGACAACCGCGACCCGATGCGGATCCGCTACGACGACGGCCTGCTGCGCCTGCTCGGCATCGAGCGCGACAAGCTGCCGGACCTGGTGGCCTCCACCGAGGTGCTGGGGCCGCTGCTGCCGGGCGTGGCCGCGCAACTGGGCCTGTCGCCGCAGACCCGGGTGATCGCCGGCGCCATCGACAACTCGGCGGTGGCGGTGGCCGCGGCCGTCGAGGACTACGCCTCGCATCTGTACCTCGGCACCTCGTCGTGGCTGGGCGCGCACGTGCCGCGGATGAAGACCGACGTGTTCAGCAATATCGCCGCCGTGCCGTGTGCGGTCGGCGGGCGCTACCTGGCCACCGCGCTGCAGTCCACCGCCGGCGCCAACCTGTCGTTCCTGCGCGACCGCATTCTGTTCCATCCGGACGAACTGCTCCGCGACGAGGAGCGCCCGGACGTGTACGAGGTGCTCAACGTGATCGCCGCGCGGGTGCCGGCGGGCGCCAACGGCCTGGTGTACATGCCGTGGCTGTTCGGCGAGCGCACCCCGGTGGAGGACCACAGCCTGCGCGCCGGGCTGGTCAACCTGTCGCTGATGCACACCCGCGAGGACATCATCCGCGCCTTCATGGAAGGGGTGGCGTTGAACACGCGCTGGATGATGGAGCCGTTCGCGCGCCTGCTCGGGCGCGATCCCGGGGTGGTCGCCGCGGTCGGCGGCGGCGCGCAGTCGGACCTGTGGTGCCAGATCATCGCCGACGTCAGCGGCCAGCCGATCCGGCAACTGCACAACCCGATCCAGGCCAATGCGATCGGCGCCACCTTCATCGCCGGCGTGGGCCTGGGCCGGCTGCGCTTCGCCGACCTGCCGGCGCTGCAACGTGCGCGCCGGGTGTACGAACCGTCTGCGGCCACGCGCGCGCTGTACGACGACCGCTATGCGACGTTCCGCGAGTTGCAGCGCACCCTCGCGCCGATCTACCGGCGCATGAATCCCCTTCCCGAGTGCGTGCCGGAGGTTCCCCAGCATGTTTGCCCATGAACAACGCGCGCGCGTGGTCGCGCTGTGCGTGGAACTGTCGCGGCGCGGCTACCTGGCCGGGACCGGCGGCAACGTCGCCTTGCGCCTGGACGCCGAGCGCTTCGCGGTGACGCCGTCGGCCACCGATTACCTGGCGATGCGCGCCGAGGACATCTGCGTGGTGCGCCTGGCCGACCTGCGGCAACTGGACGGCGCCGCCACGCCGTCGGTGGAGACCGGCCTGCATGCGCAGGTGCTGCGCCGCCGGCCCGACGTGGCCTGCAGCATCCACACCCATCAGCCGGTGGCCAGCGCCTGCGCGCTGCTCGGTGCGGCGCTGCCGGTGGAGGACCCGGCGTTGCAGGTGGCGATCGGCCACAGCGTGCCGATGGTCGGTTACTTCCCGTCCGGCACCGGGCTGTTGGCCTGGTTGCTGGCGCGGCAACTGCGCCCATCGCGCAATGCCTATCTGATGTGCAACCACGGCGTGCTGTGCTGCGGCCGCAGCCTGGAGCAGGCGGTGGCGGCGGTCGATGCGCTGGAGCAGGTGGCGCGCGAACACCTGACGCGCCGCATCCGCCGCCGCGCCCTGCACGACACCGGCCTGGCCGTGCCGTTGCGCGCCGTTCTCACTGCCCTGGAGGCCTGAGCGCATGCACGCCCTTTCTGTTTCCGTTCCCCCGAGCCCGGCACCGACCATGAGCCAGACCCCCGCCATTTCGCAATGGCCCGATGTGGACCAGTTGTACGCGCGCTTCCATGCGCTGGTGAACCAGCCGATGCGGCCGATCGGCGCCGCCGGCATGGCCAAGGTGATGCGCTACTTCGACGAGCGTTGCCAGGGCTCAAGGCGCCTGGGCGATGCGGCCAAGCAGGTGATCCCCGGCGGCGTGCAGCACAACCTGGCGTTCAACCATCCGTTCCCGCTGGCCATGCACAGCGCCGAGGGCGCGTACCTGACCGACGTCGACGGCAACCGCTATATCGACTTCCTGCAGGCCGGCGGCCCGACCCTGCTCGGGTCCAATCCGCCGGAACTGCGCGAACACGTGCAGGCGGTGCTGGACCAGTGCGGCCCGGTGACCGGCCTGCTGCACGAATACGAGGTCAAGCTGGCCGAACTGGTCTGCGCCAGCATGCCGGCGGTGGAGATGCTGCGCTTGCTCGGCTCCGGCACCGAGGCGGTGATGGGTGCGGTGCGCCTGGCCCGCACCCACACCCGCAAGAAATGGATCATCAAGATCGGCGGCGCCTACCACGGCTGGAGCGACCAACTGGTGTACGGCATGCGCCTGCCGGGCACCGGGCGCATGGAGGCGATCGGCATCCCGCGTGGCGCCACCGCCTACACCCAGGAATGCCATCCCAACGATCTGGAGGCATTGCGCCGCAAGCTGCAGCTCAACCGCCTGCGCGGCGGCACCGCGGCGGTGCTGCTGGAACCGCTGGGGCCGGAGAGCGGCACGCGGCCGGTGCATCACGACTACAACCGGCAGGTGCGCACGCTCTGCGACGAGTTCGGCGCGCTGCTGATCTTCGACGAGGTGGTCACCGGCTTCCGGCTCGGCCCGGGCGGCGCGCAGGGCTACTTCGGGGTCCTGCCGGACATCACTGTGCTCGGCAAATGCCTGGCCGGCGGCTATCCGATGGCCGGGGCGATCGGCGGCCGCCGCGAGGTGATGATGAGCCTGGTCGGCGGCATCGGCACCACCGCGCGGCGGGCCTTCGTCGGCGGCACGCTGTCGGCCAATCCGCTGTCCTGCGTGGCCGGCTACCACGCCTTGCTGGAGGCGCAGCGCAGCGACGCCGCCGGCCAGGCCGGCCGCGCCGGCGATCGCCTGCGGCAGGGCCTGGAGGCGATCATCCGCCGTCTCGGCCTGCCGTACGTGGTCTACAACATGGGCTCGATCGTGCACCTGCAGACCTCCGGCGTGCTGCTGCTGGACACCGGCAACCTGTACAAGCTGTGGCGCGTGCGCAACGAGGCCAAGCAGCGCAAGCACATGATGGAGGAGATGGGCGCGGCGTACTCCGCGCACGGGCTGATCACCCTGGCCGGCAGCCGCATCTACACCAGCCGCGCCGATACCGATGCGGTGGTGGACGAAGCGCTGAACCGCTTCGACGACGTGTTCAAGCTGGTGTAGCGCATGCCCACCCTCTCGCACATCGAATCGCTGTGGCTGCACACCCGCGAGCGGCTCGTGGCCAAGCGCCTGCTCGGCGACGATGCGGCAGCGCTGGCGCTGCGCTGTCCGGGCAGCACGGCGATGTGCTGCGGCGCGCTCGATGCGGAGCGGCCGCAGTGGCTGGACTGGCGCGACCCGGCGCTGCCGGTGGCGGCGCAGGTGCACGCGCAGGTGTACCTGCGGCGTCCCGACGTCGGTGCCAGCGCCTGGTCGGCGGGCGCGTTCGGCCATCGCCTGGCCGATGTCGGCGGCGTGCTGCCGCAGGTGTTCGACGAGCAGGCCCGGCACATCGGGCCGATGCCGGCGCCTTTTTCTGCGGTCGAGGCGTTGGCGACGGCGCCGCCGGCAGGCGGCAGCGTGCTGCTGCTCGGCGCACGCCCGCTGTGTCTGGGCATCACCGCGCAGCGGCTGGCGTTGAACGTGGAGTTGTTCGAGAAATGCGCCAAGGCCTACGTGCTCGCCGCCGCCGCCGGCGGCCAGGTGCGGGAGTTGCCTTGGTGGGTCCGGCGCATCGCCAACGGGCGGCTGCGCAAGGACCAGATGCGTGCCGCCGCGGCCTTCGCCGCTGGCGAATTGCCGGCCGAAAGCAAAGGCTACTGAGGGTCCACCGCGATGACCGCCACGCCATCCCCGTCTTCCATCGCGCCAACCGCCGTCCAGGCGACGCGTCCGCTCGCTGCGGCGTTGTCGATCGGCGCCATCGCCCTGCTGATCCTCGGCGTACAGCCGATCGTGCTCGGCGCACTGGTCGAGCAGCGCCTGATCACGCTGCCAGGGGTGGGCGTGGTGGCGATGGGCGAGATCATCGCGCTGGGCATCGGCGTGGCGCTGGGCGATGCGCTGCTGCCGGTGTCCTGGCAGCGCGCCACCGCGATCGTGGCGGCGCTGTTGGCGGCGCTGCTGAATCTGGCCACGGTGCAGGCGCAGGGCGACGCGGCCTTCGTCGCGCTGCGCGCGGCCGCCGGCCTGGCCGAGGGCCTGCTGGTCTGGGTCGCCACGGTCAGCATCGTGCGCGCGGCGACGCCGGACCGGACCACCGCAGTGTTCATGGTGCTGCAGGCCTTGGCGCAGATCGCGCTGGCGGCGGCGCTGGCGCTGTGGGTGTTGCCGGCGGCCGGCTGGAAGGGCGGCTTCGTCGCCATGGCCGCGACCTGCCTGCTGGTGCTGCCGCTGGCGGCGGCACTGACCGCGCCAGCGTCCCTGGCGTCCGCAGCCATTGCCCCGTGCGCGACGACCGCCACCGCCAGGCTGCGCTGGTCGCCGGCGACGCTGGCGCCGCTGCTGGTGGCGTTCCTGCAGATGTCGGCGATCGGCGCGCTGTGGGCCTACCTGGAACCGCTGGCGCTGCGTGCGGGGCTGGACGCGCATGCGGCGCAACTGCAGACCTCATGGGTGCTGGGCATGCAGATCGCCGGCGGACTGGCGGCGATCTACTGGGTGCGGCGGCTGTCGGTGACGGCGACCCTGACCCTGGGCAGCCTGGTGCTGTGCCTGGTGGCCGCGTCCATGTATCGGGTTCCCGGCAATCCGGCACTCGGGTTCGCGGCGGTGTGCGTGGCGTTCGGCTTCGCCTGGATGTTCCTGATGCCGTTCCATGTGGGCCTGGCGCTGCGCGCCGATGCGCAGGGCCGGGTGGCGGTACTGGTGCCGGCCGCGCAATTGATCGGCTCGGCCTGCGGGCCGTTGCTGGCCTCGCTGTTGCTGCACGCCGACGATCCGGCACCGGTGCCGCTGGTCGGCCTGGGCTTCGCGCTGGCGGCGGCGCTGCTGGCGCTGTGGATCGGCCGGCGGCAACGCGGCCCGGTCGCCGTGCAGGCTGGTTCGCATGCGCGGTGATTGCGGCCGCGCGTGCGTGCTGCTCGCCGCCGTGACGCATGCCCGTCGGCCGCACGTGACGCGGGGCAGGGCGCTGCCCTGTGCAATGTGGCTGCCGACGTCCGGCAGGCAGGAGGACGATGATGTCGCCTGAGTCCGTGCAGGACACCGCGCCGGAGACGATCGCGGCGCTGTTCGCCGCGCAGCAGGCCACCGCGCTGGCCTGGCGCGGCTCGTCGGCGAACGCGCGGCGCGCGCATCTGCGGGCGCTGCGCGATGCGTTGCTGGCGCGGCGGCAGGCGTTGATCGCCGCCTTCGCCGCCGATTTCGCCAAGCCTGCGCTGGAAGTGGAATTGACCGAACTGTTACCGGTGGTCGACGAGATCGCCACTGCCATCGCGCAGCTGCCGCGCTGGATGCGGCCGCGCAAGGTCGCGCCGACCCTGCTGGCCCTGGGCACGCGCGCGCGCATCGCCTACCAGCCCAAGGGCTGCTGCCTGATCATCGGGCCCTGGAACTATCCGGTGGCCACCGTGCTGGGGCCGCTGGTATCGGCGCTGGCCGCCGGCAACACCGCGCTGATCAAGCCGTCCGAATTCACGCCGCAGGTCAACGCGGTGCTGCAGGCGGTGCTGGAGGAGGCGTTCGCGCCGGAGGAAGTGGCCCTGGTGCAGGGCGGTGCGGCGACCGCGCAGGCCTTGCTGGCGTGTCCGTTCGACCATGTGTTCTTCACCGGCTCGGCGTCGGTGGGCCGGCAGGTGATGGCCGCGGCGGCGCGGCAGTTGACCCCGGTGACGCTGGAGCTGGGCGGCAAGTCGCCGGTGATCGTCGATCGCAGCGCCGACCTGCGCCGCGCCGCCGAGGTGATCGTCTGGGCCAAGCTGGTCAACGCCGGACAAACCTGCATCGCACCGGATACCTTGTTCGTGCATCGCGGTGTCAGCGCGCGCCTGCTCGACCACTGCCGCGCACTGCTGGCGCAGCGCTACGGTGCCGACGCGCAGGCGGTCGCCGCCAGCCCGCACCTGGCGCGCATGATCCACCCGGCGCATGCCGCGCGCGTGGCCGGCCTGATCGACGAGGCGCGCGCCGGCGGTGCGCAGCTGCTGGCCGGTGGCGAGCACGACGCGGCGCGGTGCTACGTGGCGCCGACGCTGCTGGCGCAGGTGCCGGCGCAGGCACGGATCGCGCAGGAAGAGATCTTCGGCCCGGTCCTGCCGGTGGTGGAGTTTGCGCACCTCGACGAGGTGCTCGACCGGCTCGACGCTGCGCCCAAGCCGCTGGCGCTGTATCTGTGGAGCCGCGACCGCGCCGGCATCGCGCGGGTGCTGGCGCGCACCAGCTCCGGCAGCGCGGTGGTCAACCACTGCCTGCAGCAGTTCGTGCACAGCGGCCTGCCGTTCGGCGGGGTGGGCGCCTCGGGCTTCGGCAGCGGCCACGGCGTGCATGGCTTCCGCGCCTTCTCGCACGAGCGCGCGCTGCTGCAGGGCGGCCGCCTGCCGATCGTCAAAGCGTTCTTTCCACCCTATACGTCCTTGCAGCAGCGCTTGGCGGCCGGCCTCAGCGCTTGGCTGGCGCGGCGCTGAGCAGCGCAGCCGGTGTGCCAGGGGCGGGCGCGGTAAGATGCGATGCCGGCGCGTGCAGCGACGCTGCGGCGCCGTCCGCGTATGCATTGCCGTGGCGATGCATGCCGCCAGATCGACGCAGCGCCGCCAGCGTGGCGTCTGCCGCTTCACCACCATCGAGATCCCATGCCCGCCGACACGCCGCGTTCCCCCGCACCGCACCGCCCGCGCCTGACCGGGAACAAGGTGCCGGCGCAGCATCGCGCCACCGAAACCTACGAGCAGATCCTCTCGGTCACCGCGCAACTGCTCGGCGATGTCGGCGTGGAGCGGTTGTCCACCAACCTGGTGTGCGCGCGTGCGGGGCTGACGCCGCCGGCGCTGTACCGCTATTTCCCCAACAAGTACGCGCTGCTGTCGGAACTGGGCCGGCGGCTGATGGAGCGGCAGAACCAGCTCATCCCCAAGTGGATCACCCGGCAGGCGATGAGCGGCACGCGCGAGGAACTGCAGCGTGCGCTGGCCGGGCTGGTGCTGGATACCTACCGCGTCACCAAGGCGACCGAGGGTGGGGTGTGGGTGCTGCGCGCGCTGCGCGCGGTGCCCGCGCTGCAGCAGGTGCGCCTGGATTCGCACGCGCAGGTGACCAAAGGCCAGGTGCGCTTTCTCAGTGAGGCCTTCCCCGATGCCGACCCGCGCCAGTTGCGGCTGGTCAGCCGCATCGTGGTCGATCTGATCTACGCGACCGTGGAGCTGCTGTTCGACACCCGCCTGAGCGCCCGTGCGGTGGCCGATACCGTGGCAGCGATGATCGCCAGCCATATCGAGCAGCTGCGCGACGGGGCCGCGGCTGGGTGAGGCGGGGCTGCGGCGTCGGTTCCGGATGTGCGGCACCTGCGTGGCCCACGCAACGCAATCGCAAGGCGCAGCGGCCGATGCCAGCGCGAACCGCGCGCCACCAAACGGCGGCTTGAGGCCAACTGCAAACGAGGCGTCCGCAGACACGGCGCGACGCCCGCGAGGCGCTGCACGTGCCGGCCCCGACGGGATCAGGGCGCGGCGGCGAACCGGCCTTCGTCGAGATCCGCGACCAGCGTCGGACCGGTCGGCGTCCAGCCGAGCCTGGCCTGGGTCAGCGCGCTCGAGGCCGGCATGTCGAGTTGCACGAACATCGCCATCCAGCCGAAATGCGCGGCCGCCTCGCCCGGCGCAATGGATACCACCGGCAGCTTCAGGCCGCGCCCGAGCGCCTCGGCGATCTCGCGGATGCGCACGCCTTCCTCGCCGACCGCGTGATAGCGCGCGCCGGGCTGCGCCTTCTCGATCGCAAGACGATACAGCCGCACCGCGTCGGACAGGTGGCCGGCCGGCCAGCGGTTGCTGCCGTCGCCGACATAGGCGACCACGCCCTTCTCGCGCGCGATCGCCGCCAGCGGGGTGACCAGCCCTTGCCGAAACGGGGTGTGCACCTGCGGCAGCCGCATCACCGAGACGTTGACGCCGGCCTCGCGCAACGCATTGCCGGCCTGCTCGGAGGCGATGCGCGGATTCGGATGCGCGGCGTTGAAGACGTCCTCGCTGGCCGGCTCGCCGTGTTCGCCGCTGCCCACGCCCGTGCCCGAGGTGATCAGCAGCGGGCGATCGGAGCCCTGCAGCGCCGCGCCCAGGGCCGCGATCGCGCGCCTGTCCTTCTCGCAGTTGGCGGCGAAGTTGCTGAAATCATGATCGAACGCCGCATGGATCACCGCATCGGCCTGGGCGGCACCACGACCCAGGCTGTCCGGATCCTCGAGCGTGCCGTGGTGGACCTCGGCGCCGGCCGCGCGCAGCGCCTGCGCGCCGGCCTCCGATCGGGTCATGCCGAGCACGCGATGGCCGGCCTGGAGCAGTTCGGGAACCAGCGCCGAGCCGATGAAACCGGTCGCGCCGGTCAGAAAGATACGCATGGTGCACTCCGGTGGGTCAGTCCGAGGGACTCTCCGGCATCGGCTTATCCCGTTAAAGTAGTGACGTCATCGTAGTAAAGCGACTAACAGGCTTGCCATGCATTCCGATCCAGCCCATTCCCTGGGCGACTTCCTGCGCAGCCGGCGGACCCGGCTCGATCCCGCCAGCTTCGGCTTCTCCGGCCGTCGGCGCACGCCGGGTCTGCGCCGCGAGGAAGTCGCGCAGCGCGCCAATATCAGCCCGACCTGGTACACCTGGCTCGAACAGGGGCGCGGCGGCGCGCCCTCGGCGCAGGTGCTGGAGCGGATCGCAGGCGCGCTGCTGCTGACCGACGCCGAACGCGAACATCTGTTCATGGTCGCACTGGGTCGACGGCCGGAGGTGCGCTATCGCGCGGTGGCGGGCGTCAACCCGCGGCTGCAGCGCGTGCTTGATGCGCTGGAAACGAGTCCGGCCATCGTCAAGACGCCGACCTGGGACGTAGTGGCCTGGAATCGCGCGGCGGCCGTGGTGCTGACCGATTACGGCCAACTGCCCGTCGGCGAGCGCAACATCCTGCGCTTCCTGTTCTGTCATCCCGCCACGCGTGCCAAGCAGCACGATTGGGGCAGGGTGGCACGCTTCGTGGTGGGCGCGTTTCGCGCCGACGTGATGCGTGCGGGACTCGCCTCGGAAGCGGGCGACCTGGTAACCGAGCTGTGTGCGCTCAGCGCCGAGTTCGAAGCCTTGTGGCACGACCACGAAGTGCTGAGCCACGGCGAGGGCGACGGCGAAAAGCGTCTCAAGCATCCGGTGCTCGGCGAGATCGCGCTCGAGTACTCGGCCTTCGCCGTGGATGGCAGGCCGGATCTGGGCATGATCGTCTACACGCCCGTCGATGCCGGCGTGGCTGCGCGCATTCGCGCACTGGCGACCGCGCATGGTGCGGCGCAGGCGGCGCGGACGGACGCGCCGCCGACATCGGTGTGAATCAGTGAAACGAAGCGGAAGAGCGGCGCGCAGCCGGTCGCGCCGTCCTCCGCCCCGACGACAAGGCGCGCTTACTCCACCGCCAGATCGTCGACCTTCTGCCAGCCGCGCGGCAGCAGCCCGCCGCGGCTGGCGCGGGCGCCGAGGTAGGCGTCCAGGTCCTTGAACGACAGCGACATGGTGCGCTGACCGCTCTTCACCAGCAGCGTGTTGCCCGGTGCCACCGCGGCGATCGCCACCACCCGTTCGGTGCTGAGCTTGGCCTTGGGGATGTCGATGATCTTGTTGCCCTTGCCCTTGTCCAACTCGGGCAGGTCGGCGACCGGGAAGGCCAGCAGATGGCCGGCGCTGGTGACCGCGACGATGCGGTCGGTGCCGGCGCCGCTCACCGGGGCCGGCGGCAGCACCCTGGCGTTCGGGGTCAGGTTGAGCATGGCCTTGCCGGCCTTGTTGCGGCTGGTCAGGTTCTCGAAACGGGTGACGAAGCCGTAGCCGTGCGAGGACGCCAGTACCAGGCGCGCGTCGTTGTCGCCGCTGGCCAGGGCCTGGAAGGCGGCACCGGCGGCGGGCGAGAAGCGCCCGGTCAGCGGCTCGCCGTTGCCGCGTGCCGAGGGCAGGGTATGCACCAGGGTCGAGTAGGCGCGGCCTTCCGAATCCAGGAACGCCACCTGCTGCGTGCTGCGCGCGCGCACCGCCGCCAGCAGGCTGTCGCCGTCGCGGTAGGACAGCGCCGCCGGATCCACGTCGTGGCCCTTGGCCGCGCGGATCCAGCCCTTCTCCGACATCACCACGGTCATCGGCTCGCTCGGCACCAGCTCGGTCTCGTCGATGGCCTGGGCCGCGTCGCGCTGCACCAGCGGCGACCGCCGCGCATCGCCGAACTTCTTGGCGTCGGCCATCAGCTCGTCCTTGATCAGCTTCTTCAGCTTGGTCTTGCTGGCCAGCACCGCCTGCAGCTGCTCGCGTTCCTTGGCCAGCGCATCCTGCTCGCCGCGGATCTTCATCTCTTCCAGCCGCGCCAGCTGGCGCAGGCGCGTTTCCAGGATGTAGTCGGCCTGTTCCTCGCTGAGCGCGAAGCGCGCGATCAGCGCCGGCTTCGGCTCGTCCTCGGTGCGGATGATGCGGATCACTTCATCCAGGTTGAGGAACGCGGTCAGCAGGCCTTCCAACAGGTGCAGGCGGCGCTCGACCTTGTCCAGCCGATGGTTGAGGCGGCGCACTACGGTGTCGCTGCGGAAGCGCAGCCATTCCTCCAGCAGGGTCTTGAGGTTCTTGACCTGCGGGCGGCCGTCCAGGCCGATCACGTTGAGGTTGACCCGGTAGCTGCGCTCCAGGTCGGTGGTGGCGAACAGGTGGCCCATCAGCTGTTCGGCGTCGACCCGGTTGGAGCGCGGCACCAGCACCACCCGTACCGGGTTGGCGTGGTCGGATTCGTCGCGGATGTCTTCCAGCCACGGCAGCTTCTTGGCACGCATCTGCTGCGCGATCTGCTCGATCACCTTCGACGGCGACACCTGGTAGGGCAGCGCCGTGACCACGATGTTGGCGTTTTCCTTCTGGTAGGTGGCGCGGGCGCGCACGCTGCCGTGCCCGGTTTCGTAGAGGGTGCGCAGGTCGGCGGCCGGGGTGATGATCTCGGCGGTGCTCGGGTAGTCCGGGCCGCGCACGTGCTCGCACAGGTCGGCGACGCTGGCATCGGGGTCGTCGAGCAGGCGGATCAGCGCGCTGACGATCTCGTTGAGGTTGTGCGGCGGCACGTCGGTGGCCATGCCCACGGCGATGCCGGTGGTGCCATTGAGCAGCAGGTGCGGCAGCCGCGCCGGCATCCAGGTCGGCTCGTCCAGGGTGCCGTCGAAGTTCGGCGACCAGTCCACCGTGCCCTGGCCCAGTTCGCCCAGCAGCACTTCGGCGATCGGGGTCAGCTTGGACTCGGTGTAGCGCATCGCCGCGAACGACTTCGGGTCGTCGGTGGAGCCGAAGTTGCCCTGGCCCTCGATCAGCGGGTAGCGGTAGGAGAACGGCTGCGCCATCAGCACCAGCGCTTCGTAGCAGGCGCTGTCGCCGTGCGGGTGGTACTTGCCGATCACGTCGCCGACGGTGCGCGCGGACTTCTTCGGCTTGGCCGCCGCGTTCAGGCCCAGCTCGCTCATCGCATAGATGATGCGCCGCTGCACCGGCTTGAGCCCGTCGCCGAGGAACGGCAGGGCGCGGTCCAGCACCACGTACATGGAGTAGTCGAGGTAGGCGCGTTCGGCGTATTCGCGCAGCGGCAGCTGTTCGAAGCCATGGAAGGCGGGGCGGGCGAGATCGGTCATGCGCAGGGAATACCTATAGGGGAACGCGGCGCCAGGCGCCGCAGGTCAGCCGGTCGATTATCCGGATGCGGCCGGCGATGCCAAGCCGCGCGTGCCGCCGGCGCTGGCCAGGTAGCGGGCCGGAGGATGGCCGAAGCGGCCGCGGAAGGCGGTGACGAAGGCGCTGGGGCTGCTGTAGCCCAGGCGGAAGGCGGTGTCGGCGACGCTGGCGCCGTCGCTGAGCCGGCGCAGCGCCTCGGCCAGCCGCGCCTGCTGGCGCCAGCCGGCGAAGCCGAAGCCGGTCTCGTCGCGGAAGTGCCGGCTCAGGCTGCGCGGCGACAGCCCGGCCCAGTGCGCCCACTGCGCCAGCGAACGGTCGTCGGCGGGGGTTTCCAGCAACTGGGTGGCGATGCGCAGCAGGCGTCGGTCGCGCGGCATCGGCAGGTGCAGGTGCTCGATCGGGGCGTTGCGCACCTCGTCCAGCAGCACCGCGCACAGGCGCTGCTGTTCGGCGTCCAGCGCCGCTGGCACGCCCCATTGGGTCATCCGCCGCAGCACCTCCCGGAACAGGCCGTTCATGCCGATCACGCAGGTCCGCGGCGGCAGGTCGGCGCAGACGTCGGGGCGGAGCAGCGCCAGGTAGCTGCGCACCCGCCCGGACACCTGCACGGTGTGCAGTTCCTGCGGCGGCATCCAGCCGGCGCAGCCCGGCGGCAGCGACCACTGGCCGTGCGCGGTGGAGGTGCTCAGCACGCCCTCCTCGACATAGATCAACTGGCCGCGCACGTGGCGGTGCCAGTCCACCTCGTGCCGCAGCGACACCGGCGAGTGCGCCATGAAGGCCAGCGCGGGCGGGCCGTCGGCGCGCTCGAACCAGTCGAGGGCACGCGGGTCCAGGGCGCTGCCGGATGCAACGGCGGGGGAGGCAGGGGCGGACCCGGTTGGCGCGATTTCGATATCCATTGTCCGGATTGTAATACCGGGCCACGCCTCGCCGCCGCTAGAGTGCGCACCGCTGCCAGTGTTCCTTCGCTGCAACGCAGCATCTACTTTCTGCGGGGATATTTTCTTGACATATATTTCTAAATGAAAATAATTGGCGCCCATGAACTGCGCTCCCTCCCTGCCTGGTCCGCCCTCGTTCGGCCTGCTGCTGCGCCAGGTGCGTGACGGCCTGATGCGGCGCCTGGACGAGGCCATGGCCGGGCTGGAACTGGACCTGGGCTTCAGCCACTACCTCGGCATGAAGGCCTTGGCCTACATGTCGCCGTGCACCGCCAACGAACTGGCCCAGGCCCTCGACCAGAACCCCAGCGCGGTGACCCGCCTGCTGGACAAGCTGGAAGACCTGGGCTGGGTACGCCGCGAAGCGCATGCGCAGGACCGCCGCGCGTTGCAGATCGTGCTCACCGACGACGGCCGCGCGCTGTGGCAGCAACTCAAGCAGCGCGGCGAAGACGCCATCGCCGATGCGTTGCGCGATCTGTCCGCCGAGGAGCGCGAGCACCTGTTTTCGCTGTTGGCCCGCGTCCGCGACTCCCTCAATTCGCCCTGAATCCGCTCACATGAACCTGTCTCCTTCGCTTTCCCGCCTGCGTCCATTCGCGGTCGCGGCCCTCACCCTGGCGCTGGCGGCCTGTGCCAGCAGCCGTGGCCTGGAACCGCAGGGGCGCCGGCTCGATGCCGACCGCCAGCTGCATATCGGCAAGACCCTGGCCGCCGACGCGCTGGCGCCGGCGCCCTGGCCGCAGCAGGACTGGTGGAAGGCGCTGGGCGATCCGCAGCTCGACGCGCTGATCGCCGAGGCCCTGCAGGGCACGCCCAGCCTGGAGGCCGCCGATGCGCGGCTGCGCCTGGCGCAGGCACAGGCCGGCGCCGCCGATGCCGACCGCGACCCCAAGCTGTCGCTGTCGGCCGGCTACACCGGCCTGCAACTGCCCAAGGGCCTGGCCGGCGACGAGATCGGCGGCAAGTACATCCACAACGAACAGGCGCTGCTGGATTTCAGCTACGGCTTCGACCTGTGGGGCGGCAAGCGCGCGTCCTGGGAAGCGGCGGTGGACCAGGCGCATGCGGCCGAGGTCGATGCGCAGGCCGCGCGCCTGGACCTGTCGGCCGGCGTCGCCCGCGCCTACGCGCAACTGGGCTATGCCTGGCATCTGTACGACCTGGCCGGTGCCGAACTGGCGCGCTCGGAGAACAGCCTGAAGCTGGTGCGGCAGCGCCGCGACGCCGGCATCGACAGCAACCTGCAACTGCGCCAGGCCGAGGCGCGGGTGCCGGCGGCACGCCAGCAGCAAGCCGCCGCGCAGCAACAGATCGACGAAGCGCGCACTGCGCTGGCGGCGCTGCTGGGCCGCGGCCCGGACCGCGGGCTGCAGATCGCGCGGCCGCGCCTGCTCGATCCGCAGGCTGCGCGGGTGCCGTCGGTGCTGCCCAGCGACCTGCTCGGCCGCCGGCCCGACGTGGTCGCCGCGCGCTGGCGGGTGGAAGCCGCCTCGCAGGGCATCCATGCGGCCAAGGCCCAGTTCTACCCCAGCGTCAATCTGAGTCTGCTGGGCGGCGTCGCCGCCACCAATCCGGGCGACCTGTTCAAGAGTTCGTCGGTGCTGGGCCTGCTCAGCCCGGGCGTGAGCCTGCCGCTGTTCGACAGCGGGCGGCTGCGCAGCCAGCTCGCCGAGCGCGATGCGCAGTACGACCTGGCGGTGGCCAACTACAACCAGACCCTGGTGGCGGCGTTGCGCGAGGTGGCCGACCAGGTCAACGCGGCGCGTTCGCTGGCCGAGCAGGCGCAGCAGCAGGCGCAGGCGCTGGAGACCGCGCAGGCCGCCTTCGACCTGTCGCAGCAGCGCTACCGCGCCGGCATCGGCAACTACCTGGACGTGCTCAGCGCGCAGCAGCAGTTGCTCGACGCGCAGCAGCGCCTGGCTGCCCTGCAATCCAATCAGATCCTAGTCTCGGTGCGCCTGAATCAGGCGCTGGGCGGCGGCTACGACGCCACCTCCGCCGCCGACGCGCCGAGCTCTTCTTCCGCACCTTCGCATTCCTGAGATCGCTGCAATGAATCAGACAACGACCCCCGCTTCCCCCGCTCCCGCCGCCAGCCGGCGCGGCAAGCTGCTGCGCGGCCTGGCCGTGGTAGTGGTGCTGGTGCTGATCGCGCTGGCGATCTGGTACTTCCTGGTCGGCCGCTGGCACGAGGACACCGACGATGCCTACGTGCAGGGCAACCTGGTGCAGATCACCCCGATGGTGGCCGGCACCGTGGTGCGCATCGACGCCGACGACGGCATGCGCGTGGAGCGCGGCCAGCCGCTGGTCAAGCTCGACCCGGCCGACACCGAGGTCGCGCTGCAGCAGGCCGAGGCCAATCTGGCGCGCACCGTGCGCCAGGTGCGCGGTCTGTACCGCTCGGTCGAGGGTGCCCAGGCCGAACTGTCCGCGCAGCAGGTGACCCTGCAGCGCGCCCGCGCCGACGTTGCCCGCCGCGCCAGCCTGGTCGCCACCGGTGCGATCTCCGCCGAAGAACTGGCGCATGCCCGCGACCAGCTGGCCGCCGCCGAGGCCGCGGTCAGCGGCTCGCGCGAGACCCTGGCGCGCAACCGCGCACTGATCGACGAGAACGGCGTGGCCGACCAGCCAGACGTGCAGGCGGCCGCCGCGCAGGTGCGCCAGGCCTTCCTCAACAACGCCCGCAGCGCCATCGTCGCGCCGGTGGCCGGCTACGTGGCGCGGCGCTCGGTGCAGGTCGGCCAGCGTGTGCAGCCCGGCACCGCGCTGATGGCGGTGGTGCCGCTGAACCAGGTGTGGGTGGACGCCAACTTCAAGGAAACCCAGCTCAAGCACATGCGCCTGGGCCAGCCGGTGGAACTGGAGTCGGATCTGTACGGCGGCGCGGTGAGCTACCGCGGCACCGTGGAGAGCCTGGGCATCGGCACCGGCAGCGCGTTCTCCCTGCTGCCGGCGCAGAACGCCAGCGGCAACTGGATCAAGATCGTGCAGCGCGTGCCGGTGCGCATCGCCATCGACGCCAAGCAGTTGCAGCAGCACCCGCTGCGCATCGGCCTGTCGATGAAGGTCAACGTCAACCTGCATGACCAGAATGGGGCGGTGTTGCCGAGCAAGCCGGCCAGCGGCACGCTGCTGGATACCGATGTCTACGCGCAGCAGCTGCAGCAGGCCGATGCGGCCGTGAAGCAGATCATCCACGCCAACCTGCCCGACGCCGCCAAGGCGAACTGAGCCCGGTCATGTCCAACCAAGCTGCCGCTCCCGCCGCGCCCGGCGTTCCGGGCGCACCGGCCGCCGCGTTTCGTCCGCCCAGCGTGGCGTTGTGCACGGTGGGCCTGGCGCTGGCCTCGTTCATGCAGGTGCTCGACACCACCATCGCCAACGTCTCGCTGCCCACCATCGCCGGCAACCTCGGCGCCAGTTCGCAGCAGGCCACCTGGGTCATCACCTCGTTCGCGGTCAGCAATGCCATCGCGCTGCCGCTGACCGGCTTTCTCAGCCGCCGCTTCGGCGAGACCAAGCTGTTCGTGTGGGCCACGCTGGCCTTCACCGCCGCCTCGCTGCTGTGCGGCCTGGCCCAGAGCATGGGCATGCTGGTGGTGTCGCGCGCGCTGCAGGGCTTCGTCTGCGGCCCGATGTATCCGATCACCCAGAGCCTGCTGGTGTCGATCTATCCGCGCGAGAAACGCGGCCAGGCGCTGGCGCTGCTGGCGATGATCACCGTGGTCGCGCCCATCGCCGGGCCGATCCTCGGCGGCTGGATCACCGACAACTACAGCTGGGAATGGATCTTCCTGATCAACGTGCCGCTGGGCATCATCGCCGCGACCGTGGTCGGCTCGCAGCTGCGCGACCGTCCCGAACCGACCGAGCGCCCGCGCATGGACTACGTCGGCCTGATCACCCTGATCATCGGCGTCGGTTGCCTGCAGGTGGTGCTGGACCTGGGCAACGACGAGGACTGGTTCAATTCGACCAAGATCATCGTGCTGGCCGCGATCTCGGCGGTGGCGCTGGCGGTGTTTCTGATCTGGGAACTGACCGACAAGGATCCGATCGTCGACCTGCGCCTGTTCCGCCACCGCAACTTCCGCGCCGGCACCATGGCCCTGATCGTCGCGTATGCCGCGTTCTTCAGCGTGTCGCTGCTGATCCCGCAGTGGCTGCAGCGCGACATGGGCTACACCGCGATCTGGGCCGGTCTGGCCACCGCGCCGATCGGCATCCTGCCGGTGATCATGACCCCGTTCGTCGGCAAGTACGCCTCGCGCTTCGACCTGCGGATGCTGGCCAGCATCGCCTTCATCTTCATGGCCACCACCAGCTTCATGCGCTCGGACTTCAACCTGCAGGTGGATTTCCCGCACGTGGCCGGAGTGCAGTTGCTGATGGGCGTGGGCGTGGCGCTGTTCTTCATGCCGGTGCTGCAGATCCTGCTCTCGGACCTGGACGGGCGCGAGATCGCCGCCGGCTCCGGCCTGGCCACGTTCCTGCGCACGCTGGGCGGCAGCTTCGCCGCATCGCTGACCACCTACCTGTGGTCCAAGCGCACGCAGCTGCACCACGCGCACCTGACCGAGCACATCTCCAGCTACACGCCGGGCATGCAGGAACAGGTGCAGATGATGGGCAACGGCAGCCTGCAGAACGGCGCGGCGCTGCTCAACAACACCATCAACCACCAGGCCTCGCAGATGGGCTTCAACGACATCTTCTACCTGCTGGGCTGGACCTTCCTCGGGATCATCTTCTTCCTGTGGCTGGCCAAGCCGCCGTTCGGCGGCGGTGGTGGCGCGGCGGCGGCTGGCGGTCACTGAGACCTCGAAAGCGGCGCGGACGGCACCACCGGCTGGTGCAGTTCCGCGCCGTCCGGTGCTGCCGCTACGTCAGTGGTGCATAGCGGTGCCTGCCCCCGATTGCGTGGCATGCCGGCCGGCACGGCGCGCCAACGCTGGCAACGCGGCATGCGTACCCGGCGTCGCGCGCCGGCGCCGGGCCACTTGCCGCTGCCGCGGCCCGCACACCAGAATGCGGCTCTCGCAGGCTTCGGCAGCCCCGCACATGCAGCGCTCTCTCCGCGCCCTCGGCGCCCGCTTTGCCGCATCGCTTCCGCGCGCGGCCGTCCTCGCACTGCTGTGCCTCGGCGCGCATCCAGGCAACGTCCAGGCTGCGCCGCCGCCCGCGGCCTCGTCGGTTCCGGTGACCCCGGCCGATCGCCTGCACGAAGCCTGGTGGGCCGAGCGCCACCAGCAGGTGCTGGCGCAGGGACGCGCGCACCCGGACGCACCGCTGCTGCTGATCGGCGATTCGATCACCCAGAACTACGAAAAGGCACAGGCGCCAGACCAGGGCTTCCAGTCGACCTGGCAGACCTTCTACGGCAGCAGGGGCGCGCTCAACCTCGGCTTCAGCGGCGACGCCACCGAACACGTGCTGTGGCGCCTGCAGCATGGCGAAGTCGACGGCCTGCGGCCCAGGGTGGCGGTTCTGCTGATCGGCACCAACAACACCGGCCACGAAGGGCAGAGTGCGGCGGACACAGTGCGCGGCATCGATGCGGTGGTGGCCACGCTGGAGCAGCGCCTGCCGCGCACGCGCATCCTGTTGCTGGGCCTGCTGCCCAGCGCGCTGTCGGCGCAGAAGAGCGCGCGCGACGCCGAGGTCAACCACGCGTTGGCGGTGCGCTACGGCGACAACCCGCGCGTGGCGTATCTGGACATCGGAACCGTGTTCCAGCGCGCGGACGGCACGCTGGAGCAGGGCCTGTTCTACGATCCGCGGGACAAACCCGGCAGCGGCGCGCTGCACCCGGACACGCGTGGGCAACGGCGCATGGCCGAGGCGATCGAGCCGACCCTGGCGCGCCTGCTCGAGGAAGCGCCGCGGGTGCCGCTGGACGCGATGACCGAGGTCGATACCGCGCGCATCGCGGTGCCCTGGCTGGAGCAGGATTCCTACGATTGGTACGGCCGCCACCATGCCGCGCTGGACGCCGCGCGGCAGTTGCAGCCGCAGGTGGTGCTGCTCGGCGATTCGATCACCCACTTCTGGGCGGGGGCGCCGCAGGCGATCCGGGTGAACGGCGCGCAGGCCTGGCAGCGCACCTTCGGCGCCACGCGCGTGCTGAACCTGGGCTTCGGCTGGGACCGCACCCAGAACGTGCTGTGGCGACTGCGCCAGGGCGAGGTCGATGGCCTGGCGCCACGCTGGGTGGTGGTCAACCTCGGCACCAACAATCTTGCCGGCACCGAGCATGCGCGCACCAACACGCCGCAGGAGACCGCCGATGGCGTGGCGGCGGTGGTCGCCGAGATCCGGCGGCGCCTGCCGCGCAGCCGGATCGTGCTGATGGGCATCTTCCCGCGCGGCTTCGCCGCCGATGCGCCGCAGCGCGCGCCGATCCTGGAAACCAACCGCCTGCTGGCCGCGCGCTTCGGCCACGACCCGCAGGTCCGCTGGCTCGACATCGGCGCGCGCTTCCTGCAGCCGGACGGCACGCTGCCTGCGGTGCTGATGCCCGACGGCACCCATCCCAGCGAAGCCGGCTACGCGATCTGGGGCGAGGCCTTGCGCGAGATCGGCGTCGGCGGCTGAACCGCGGCGTCCAGCAATGCGCTTTGCCGCGGCTCGGCGGCACATGCCATGTTTCTCTCGTGGCCCTCGTAGGAGCGGCTTCAGCCGCGAACGAGCGCTACCGACAATCCCTCGTCGCGGCTGAAGCCGCTCCTACGATGGACATTCGTCGCTCGCCACCGGCGCGGCCTCAGCCGTTGCTGGGCTTGAGCAGTTCCAGCACGGCGTCGCGGTGGCCCGGCGGCGCGTTGCGGTAGCGCGCCAACAACGCGCGCTCCTGGGCGTCCTGCGCCAGCAACGGATAGTCCGAAGGCAGGTCCTGCACGCGCTTGCCCGGACCCACGCCGCACACCAGTTCGTCGAGCGAGCGGTTCAGCACGTTGCGCAGCGTCGGCAGCAGGCGGAAGCTCGGCGTTTCGCGGTCGTTCTCCCAGGCCGACACCGACGACTTGGTCACGTCCAGCGCGAAGCCCAGCTGTTCCTGGGTCAGCCCGGCGGCTTTTCTGGCTTCGCGCAACCGGTCGCCGAAGCTATTCATCGCGGTGGGCCTTGGGGGACGGCGGGCCTACCAAGATATGGAGCATCCGCCGGCTTGTCGTACAGTCACGCTTGACTCCAATTGTTCGGAAATTCAATACTCACGCGGTGCGGAATGCACGGACGCGCGAGGATGCGCATGCAGGACATGGAGGTTATGGACACAAGGGTGTCGGCGCCGCGTTGCGCGCCCGCTCTGCGCTGGCCGACAGCGGCACGACGCGGCGCCTGCCGGTGCGTGGGGGAGGGCGCATGGCCACCTACGAAGTGAGACTCCGGCGCGTCGCGCAACTGGAGCCGTCCTTGCAGGTGCTGGTGCATGCCGCCAATGCCTACCTGGCCGCACGTGCGGCCGAACGCCACAACCCGGGCTACCGTGCCTACAAGGTGGCGGTGTGGGTGAAGGGCGTGCGCGTGGACATCGGTCCGTTGCGTCCGCCGCAGCGCTGAGCGCCGCGGCCTGCACGCAGCCAACAAAAAACCCGCCGAAGCGGGTTTTGAGATCTTTCTCGACCTGTCGGTCGTGGTGCCCAGGAGAGGACTCGAACCTCCACGGTTTTACCCGCTAGTACCTGAAACTAGTGCGTCTACCAATTCCGCCACCTGGGCAACTCAGAACGAGAATTCTGCGCGCCGCGGTGGGTGCTGTCAAGCGTTTTGCGACAGCGGCGTAACACCGCTGTCGCGTGCGCATCGCTCGCGCCTTCAGTAGCCGACGTTGAAGCGCAGACCTTGGTTGATCGCACAGCGATAGCCGAGGGTGCTGCCGGTCTGTTGGTAGCTGGGCAGGGCGAACACGAACATGGTGAAGTCCACCGTGTTGTCCGGATGCACCTGGTAGCGCAGGAACTGCTGGATCGGCTTGCCGTCGCGGCCGACGGTCACGTGCTCGTCGGCGAAGGACAGGGTGCCGTCGGCGGTGACGCGGTAGGCGCCGATGCGCAGGCCCCCGCGGGTCTGGCTGGGCGTGGCGCCGCCGGAGGTGGGCGTGCACTGGCTCAGGTCGATCGCCACGGCGACCGAGGCGCCGCTGTCCAGGGCGCGTTGGATCTCGGTGAGCGAGCCGAGGGTGGCGTCGTCGGCGCCGGCCGTGGCGGCGGAGGCGCTGGTGGCGCTGGCGAACAGGGCAGCGGCGAGCAGGGAAGCGGACAGGCTGTGCATGGTGGATGCTCCGGAGCGTGGGGGAGGGCGACGGATTGCCGGATGCAAACTAACGGGGTGCCGAGTTGGGTCAACCGACAAAATCGCGAACTTCCGCGGCCGTCACGGCGCATCTTCGAAGCAGGTCCGCTTGTGACAGCGCGGTGTCGGAATCGGCATCGCGCCTGCGGTTTTCCGCCGACTCCGCGCGCCGTCGAAGCGTGCGCGCGTGCGCAGCCGCGCGGCGTCTGGCACATGCGCGCCGACGCCGCGTGCCGCGCTCGGATCGCGTCATCGACGCCGTCGATCGCGACCGGCGCAAAAATAGACATTGACAAGGTCGCGCGGGCACCGCAGAATTCGCGGCCTTCAGCGCCCAGGTGGCGGAATTGGTAGACGCACTAGTTTCAGGTACTAGCGGGTAAAACCGTGGAGGTTCGAGTCCTCTCCTGGGCACCACAGGCAACATCGCGAGAGCGCTGAACTCTCGCACCGACCGGCCCGCTGACGCGGGCTTCGTCGTTTCTGGGGCTTGCCATCGGGGCGTCGCCCGGCGCGGTTCGCGTGGCGGCCAGCCCCATGCGAGTACCATGGGCGCATGACCACTCGTAAAAGCAAGCCCGGCAAGCCCGGCAAGTCCGCGTCCAGCGACGCGCCCACCAGCAAGCGCCCCCCCGCCGCCGAGACGCCGAAGAAATCGCGTCTGCCCGCCTGGATGCCCAGTTTCCTGCGTCGCGGCCCCAAGCCGCCGCTGCAGCCCCTGCACCCGCCGTCGCCGCCTCCTTCCACGGTGCCCGCCGACGCGCCGGCGCCGATCCAAGACCCGTATGCCGCGCGCGAGGCCGAGCGCTATGCGCAGCCGATCGCCAGCCGTGAGGCAATCCTGCAGTTGCTCGAACGCTGCGACGGCCCGCAGACCCTGGACGAGCTGGCCGAACAACTCGGCCTGACCGAGCCGACCCGCAAGGAAGCGCTGAGCAAGCGCCTGGGCGCGATGCTGCGCGAAGCGCAACTGGTGCAGAACCGCCGCGGCGGCTACGCGCCGCTGCAGCAGACCAACCTGATCCCCGGCGTGGTGATCGCCAATCCGGACGGCTTCGGCTTCCTGCGTCCGGACGAGGGCGGCGACGACCTGTTCCTGCCGCCGTACGAGATGCGCAAGGTGCTGCACGGCGACCGCGCGCTGGCCAACGTCACCGGCATCGACCGCCGCGGCCGCCGCGAAGGCAGCATCGCGCGCGTGCTCGAGCGCGGCCTGACCCGGATGATCGGCCGCTTCAGCCTGGAAGCCGGCATCGCCTTCGTGGTGCCGGACGACAAGCGCATCCAGCGCAACGTGCAGATCCCCGCCGACGCCGTCGGCGAGGCCCGCGACGGACAACTGGTGGTGTGCGAACTCACTTCCGCGCCGGACGCGCGGCGCCCGCCGATCGGCAAGATCATCGCCGTGCTCGGCGACAAGCTGACTCCGTCGCTGCTGGTGGAAGCGGCGATCCATGGCCACGAGCTGCCCTACGAATTCCCGCAGGCCGTGCTGGACGAAGCCGCGGCGGTGCCGCTGACGGTGGAGCCGGCGGCGATCAAGGGCCGCGTGGACCTGCGGCAGACGCCGCTGGTGACCATCGACGGCGCCGACGCCAAGGACTTCGACGACGCGGTGTTCTGCGAGTCCAACGCCGATGGCTTCCGCCTGGTGGTGGCGATCGCCGACGTGTCGCACTACGTGCGGCCGGGCACGCCGCTGGATACCGAAGCGGTCAAGCGCGCGACCTCGGTGTACTTCCCCGGTTTCGTGGTGCCGATGCTGCCGGAGACGCTGTCCAACGGCATCTGCTCGCTCAATCCCAAGGTCGACCGCATGTGCTTCGTCTGCGATATGCAGATCGACCGCCAGGGCGAGGTGACCGGCGCGCGCTTCTACGAGGCGGTGATGAACTCGCACGCGCGGCTCACCTACGAGCAGGTGTGGCGGGCGGTGGGCGAGAAGGACGAACAGGTGCGCAAGGAGGTGGCGGCGGTGCTGCCGCAGTTGGAGCGCCTGCACCAGCTCTACCACGTGCTGGCCAAGGCGCGCGCGCGCCGCGGCGCGATCGAGTTCGAGTCCTCTGAAGTGCGCTTCGTACTGGACAACACCGGCGAGGTGACCCAGGCCGGCATGCTGGTGCGCAACGACGCGCACAAGCTGATCGAGGAGTGCATGATCGCCGCCAACGTGGCCGCGGCGCGCTACCTGCTGGAGACGCACATTCCGGCGCCGTTCCGCGTGCACGAGCGGCCGCCGGAATCCAAGTACGCCGACCTGCTGGAGTTCCTCAAGGAGTTCAAGTTGAGTCTGCCGGCATGGAGCAAGGTGGTGCCGGGCGACTTCACCAAGCTGCTGAAGAAGGTGCGCGAGCGCCCGGACGCGGCGCTGCTGGAATCGGTGCTGCTGCGCAGCCAGAGCATGGCGGTGTATTCGCCCGACAACGCCGGCCACTTCGGCCTGGCGCTGGAGGCCTACGCGCACTTCACCTCGCCGATCCGCCGCTACCCGGATCTGCTGGTGCACCGCGCGATCAAGTACGCCCTGACCCGTGGCGCGCCGGACAAGTACCTGTACGCGCCGCGCGAGATGGCGGCGCTGGCGCTGCAGTGCTCCGAGCGCGAGCGCCGCGCCGACGAGGCCGAGCGCGAGGTCGACGAGCGCTACCGCGCCGCGTGGATGGAGAAGCATGTCGGCGGGCAGTTCGACGGCGTGGTCAGCGGCGTCACCAGCTTCGGCCTGTTCGTCGAGCTGGACCAGTCCAAGGTCAACGGCCTGATCCACGTGACCCAGTTGCCGCAGGACTATTACCAGTTCGACGCCACCCGCAAGACCCTGACCGGCGAGCGCCGCGGGCGCGAGTTCCGCCTGGGCGACCGCGTGCGCATCCTGGTGCTGAAGGCGAGCATGGAGGAGCGCAAGATCGACTTCCGGCTGGTCGAGGAAGGCGCACCGGCGCACGACGAGTTGCCGCCGCCGCCACCGCGCGGGCAGCCGGCCAAGCGCAAGAAAAAGAAGTACTGACGGCGCAGCGTCGCGGCGGACCGCCTCGTCGCCGCGATCGCGTTTCCCTTGCATCGTGCGGGAGGCGTCACCTGCGCGATGCGGTTCGCAGCGGAGAGCAGACATGGAGCAGGAACAGGAGTACAGCGGCGGTTGCCAGTGCGGCGCAGTGCGCTTCCGGGTACGCGGGAGGCTGCACGATGCCTCGATCTGCCATTGCCGGATGTGCCAGAAGGCGTTCGGCGCCTACTACGCCCCACTGGTCTCCACCCGCGGCGCGGAGCTGACCTGGACCCGCGGCGCGCCCAGGCGCTTCGCCTCGTCCAACCTGGTGCAGCGCGGTTTTTGCGCCGATTGCGGCACGCCGCTGACCTACGAAGCGCCGGACGGCATCGCCATCGCGGCCGCGCCTTCGACCATCCCGAGGCCTTGCCGCCGACCATCCAGTACGGCATCGAAGCGAAGCTGCCGTTCGTGGACGCGCTGCATCGCCTGCCGGCGACCCGCACCGAGGGCGATCTTGCCGCCGCGTCGTTCCTGGCCGATGTGGTCTCGCGCCAGCATCCGGACCACGACACCGCGCGCTGGCCGGCCTGAGCCGCTACGGCAGTGCCGACCCTCGCGCGGCGCGTTGTTGGGACCAGTGACAACCTGGGGCAATCGGTCGCGCCAGGCAGGAGGCAGGGGGCTCCAGGTCACTGCAGTCGGGACTGAAGCCCTCCCACAAGGCCGCGCCGCGATCTGGCCGGACGGCGCGGTGTCGGTAATCTTGCCGCGCCACACGCATGCCTCCGACATCGCGGGAAGCAGGACACCGCGGGCGACCCGCTTTTGCCAATCCCGAATCCCCAATCCCCAATCCCGGCCCCCCAGGCATGACGCCAGCAGCCACAACCCCTACCATGCCCGCTTTCCTTTCGCGTAGTCCCGCCTCATGAGCAAGCAGAACCAGTGGATCGTCGGCGTCAACGCCGTGGCCTCGTCGATCGAGAACGACGCGGACAACGTGCGCGAGGTGCTGGTGGAGGCGGGCAGCAAGAATCCGCGCCTGCAGGAGATCGAGGAGAACGCGCGGCGCAAGGGCATCGAGGTGCGGCGGGTGAACACCCAGGCGCTGGATGGCGTCGGTGGCTCTGTGCGGCACCAGGGCGTGGCCGCGCGCTACGCCGCGGCGCGGACCTGGGCCGAGAGCGAACTGGAAGGCCTGGTCAGCGCCGCCGAGGGCCGTGCCCTGCTGCTGGTGCTCGATGGCGTGCAGGATCCGCACAACCTCGGCGCCTGCCTGCGCAGCGCCGCCGCGGCCGGGGTGACCGCGGTGGTGATTCCCAAGGACAAGTCGGCGCCGGTCAACGCCACCGTGCGCAAGACCTCGGCCGGCGCCGCCGACCGCCTGCCGATCGTGGCGGTGACCAACCTGGCGCGCTGCCTGCGCGACCTGCAGAAGCAGGGCGTGTGGATCTACGGCCTGGCCGGCGAGGCCGAGACCTCGCTGTATGCGCAGGACCTGCGCGGCAACGTGGCGCTGGTGCTGGGCGGCGAGTCCGACGGCCTGCGCCGGCTGACCCGCGAACACTGCGACGGCCTGGTCCGCATCCCGATGCCGGGCGAGATCGAGAGCCTCAACGTCTCGGTCGCCGCCGGCGTGACCCTGTTCGAGGCGGTGCGGCAGCGCATGGGCTGAGCACGGCCGCGCATTGCCGCCGGCCTGTGAAGCCTGCAGCGCCTCCTCATGCCCGCAGCAAGCAAAGCCCCTCTCCCCCCGGGAGAGGGGGTGGGGTGAGGGTACGGGGGGCGAAGCCCCTCGCAGATCGAAGGCCAACACCAAGCCTGGCCGGTACCTTCTCAGCTCCTGCAATCGACTTCTCCCCAGGCTTCGCCCGTACCCTCATCCGCCCCTTCGGGGCACCTTCTCCCGGTGGGAGAAGGGGAGCGAGTGGTGCCTGGAAAGCCCCTCTCCCCGCGGGAGGGGGTTGGGGTGAGGGTCCGGGGGCGAAGCCCCTCGCAGCAGCGAAGGCCAACACCAAGCCTAGCCGGTACCTTCCCAGCCCCTGCAATCGACTGCTCCCGAGCTTCGCCCGGATCTCATCCAGCTCTTCGGGGCGCCTTCCACCAAAGGGGAGGTCCGTGGTCCCGGCAGGAGCAGGGAGTCATCGCGCGACGGGCACCTAGCGCTGCGCTTGCGCAGGCTGCTCCGGCTTAACGGCCGCGCAATCTTCACGCATCCTTTGCCCGGCACCTGCTACCGCCTGCGCCCGCTGCGGTGCTTTTTTGCCCTACCATGGGCGTTCGTCCCGTGTTCCGCTCCGGTAATGAGTCTGCGTCGCCCCCGTCCCTTCGACTCTGGCCCCCCACGCCAGGGTCCTGTCGCGCCCCGCCTGCGTCGGATCGGGTCGGGACAGTGAACGTCGCCAGGGGGAGGGGGGAAGCGGTGCTCGCATGCGGCCGCGGGCGCGCGTGTCTGGTGCTGCTGGTCCTGCTGCTGGCGCTGGGCGCGGCCTGGCGCGCCGTTGCCGCCGACGCCGACGCCGCTGCGAACGGGGTGCCGCCGCTGCGCGACTACGCGATCGATTCCTGGACCTCGCGCAATGGCCTGCCGCACAACTCCCTGCGCGATCTGGCGCAAACCCCAGACGGCCGCCTGTGGTTCGCCACCTGGGAAGGGCTGGTGCGCTACAACGGCCTGGACTTCACCGTCATCGACCGCAGCACCCGTCCGGGCCTGCCCGACAATGGCGTCGGTTCGCTGTACGTGGATCGTGCCGGCGCACTGTGGCTCAGCGATTCGCGCGGCAACCTCGGCCGCCACGACGCGGCAGGCCACTGGCGCTTCTGGCGGCAGCCGCCGGGCTGGCCGCATGCGCTGATCCATGCGATGACGCAGGACCGCGACGGCCGCATGTGGCTGCTGTTCGAGGGCAATGGCCTGGGCTGCCTGTGGCCGGACGGCCGCTTCGACTACCAGCCGGCGCCGCGCGACCTGCCGTTGGCGGCGAGCTTTCCGCATCTGGCCGCCGACGATCAGGGACGGCTCTGGATCGGCAGCCTCGACGGCTTGCTGTACCGCGACCCGCAGGGCGTGCTGCGGCGCGCGCCGGCCGCGTTCGGCCTGCCGCCGGGGCTGGCCTGGCCGTACCGGGCGCCGGACGGCTCGTTGTGGCTGGTGGCCGCGGAGAACCTGTACCGATTGCAGGGCGAGCGCGCGGTGCTGGTGCAGCACCTGCCGGGCTATGGCCATTTCACGTCGATGCTGCGCGACCGCGACGGCGCGATCTGGCTGGGGACCGAGAACCAGGGGCTGCTGCGGATCAGTGCGCACGGCATCGAGCGCATGCTGCCGGGCGACGTGCTGCCCAACGGACGCATCGTCAGCCTGCTGCAGGATGCCGAAGGCAGCATCTGGATCGGCGCCAACGGCGGCCTGTTCCGCCTGCGCGAGACCCTGTTCGCCGGCTATACCCGCCGCGATGGACTCAGCGGCGACTACGTGCGCGCGCTGCTGGAGACCCCCGACGGGGCGCTGTGGATCGGCAGCGCCGCCGGCCTGGACCGGATGGCGCCGGACGGGCGGATCGCCCCGGTCGCGCTGCGCGACGCGCCCTCGGTGCTGAGCCTGGCGCGGGGCCGCGACGGCGACCTGTGGATGGGCACCTATGCCGACGGCGTGTTCCGCCTGCGCAATGGCCGCGTCGTGCGCCACTACGGAACGCGCGAGGGGTTGCCGAGTGGGCAGGTGCGTGCGCTCAGCGTCGATGCCGCCGGCACGGTGTGGATCGGCACGCGCAGCGGGGTGATGCGCATCGACGGCGAGCGGCTGTCGGTGCCGGACGTGCCCGGCCTGCCGCACGGCCTGATCACCGCCCTGGCCAGCGTCGACGGGGCGCTGTGGATCGGCTCGGTCGAAGGCGCGGCGGTGCTGCGCGATGGCCGGGTGCGGAAGCTGGCGCTGGAACCGCTGGGCGGCGCGCGCACCGTGTTCGGGTTCCAGGCGCTGGGCCGCGACATGTGGATCTCCACCGACCGCGGCCTGCACCGCGACCGCGACGGCCGCCTGGCGCGGGTCGGACTGGAGCAGGGCCTGCCGGTGGATGCGGTGTTCCAACTGGTTCGCGACCGCCTCGGCAATGTCTGGATCAGCAGCAACCGCGGCGTGCTGCGGACCACCGCGGCGGCACTGGACGCGGTCGCCGATGGGCGCCAGGCCCGGCTGCAGGTGAGCCGCTACGACGAGATCGACGGCATGTCGAATGCGCAGGGCAACGGCAGCTCCGGGCCGTCGATGATCCTGCGCCACGACGGCACGGTGTGGCTGGTCACCGCCGGCGGTGTCAGTACGGTCGATCCCCGCCGCCTGGCCCGCTTCCGCGATCGCCTGCCGCCGCCGGCGGCGATCGAGAGCGTGCTGCTGGACGGCCAGCCGTTTCCCTGGCGGGGTAGATCACAGTTGCCCGGCGCCAAGCGCATCAGCGTGTCCTATGTCGGCCTGAGCTACCTGCTGCCCGAGCGCATCCGCTACCGCACCAAGCTCGACGGCCTGGACAGCGGATGGGTCGACCGCGGCAACCAGCGCAGCGTGGAGTTCATCGGCCTGCCGCCGGGCGACTACACCCTGCACGTGGCCGCAGCGCATCCGGACGGCGCCTGGAGCACCCGCGAGGCCGTGTGGCACTTCAGCGTGGCGCCGCTGTGGTGGCAACGGCACAGCGTGCATGCCGCGGCCGTGGCGGTGCTGGTGCTGGCGCTGGTGCTGCTGTACCGCTACCTGATCGCGCGCTACAAGCGGCGTGCGCTGCGCCTGGAGCGGCTGGTGGAGCGGCGCACCAGCGCGCTGCGCCTGCAGACCGAGCGCCTGCTGCAGGCCGATGCCGAAAAGAGCCAGTTGCTGGCGGAACTGCAGCGCCAGGCCACCGCGTTCGAACGTCTGGCGCACGAGGATGCGCTGACTGCGTTGCCGAACCGGCGCCACTTCGACGAGGTGCTGGTGCACAGCATGCAGCGCGCCCAGCGCAGCGGCGCGCCGCTGTGCCTGCTGGTGATGGACATCGACCGCTTCAAGCAGATCAATGACGGCTACTCGCATGCCACCGGCGATGCGGTGCTGCGCGAAGTCGGGCAGTTGTTGCTGAGCGCCTGCCGTGCCGCCGACCTGCCGGCGCGCCTGGGCGGCGAAGAGTTCGCGGTGCTGCTCGGCGACACGCCCCTGGCCGATGCCGAGCGCTTCGCCACGCGCTTGCGCGACCTGTTCCACGCGCGCCTGCAGTGGGCGCCCGATGCACCGGCGCTGCGCGTGACCTTCAGCGGCGGCCTGGTCGCGCTGCGCGCGGACGAGACACCGAGCCAGTGGCTGGAGCGCGCCGACGGGGCCCTGTACCGCGCCAAGGGGCTGGGGCGCGATCGGGTGTGCGTGGGCTGAGCGCCTGCGTCAGGGCATGCGGATCGGGTGCTGCTGTTCTCGTCCGCTCGCATGAAGCGCAAAACGCTGGCGTTTCAGCGTGCGGTGCCGCCGTCCAGCAGTTCCAATGCCATCTGTGCCGCCTCGCGGGTGTCCGGTCTCGGAGCAGTGGCTGACGACCGGGATCAGCGCACCGGCAGGTGCCGCGACACCTTCGCGGTCAGCACCTGCACCAGCGCCGGATCCATGTAGCCGTAGTCGTCGGGGATGTCGAGGCAGACGATGCGTGCGCGGCCGAGGTGGCGCTTGAACCGGCGCGACAGCTTGGCGCGATGCGCCGGTTCCATGACGAAGACGATGTCCGCCCACTCCAGCAATTCCGGGGTGACCGGGGTATCCGCGTCGTGGTCGACGCCGGCCGAGGCGGTTTCCACGCCGGGCCAGGTGGCGAACACCTGCTCGGCGGTAGGGCTGCGCAGCCGGTTGCGGCTGCACACGAACAGCAGGTGGCGGCTCATGCGATCCGCTGCCAGCCTGCGCGCGCCGCTAGCACTGGGCGGTCGGCCGTCGTGCCGCCGGGCCGACGCGACGGCGTCGCGCGCGTGCCGTGCAACGCGCGCCGCAGCTCAAGGCGCCGCGCCCACCGGCGGCGCCGGCCAGGCGTTGGCGATCTTGCAGAACAGGCGCGCGGTCTGCTCGGTGTCGTAGACCGCGCTGTGCGCGTCGGCGGCGTTCCAGTCGAAGCCGGCGGCCTGCACCGCGCGCGCCAGCACGGTCTGGCCGTAGGCGATGCCGGCCAGGGTGACGGTGTCGAACACGCTGAAGGGGTGGAACGGATTGCGCTTGTGGCCGCAGCGGGCGACCGTGGCGTTGAGGAAGTTGAGGTCGAAATGGGCGTTGTGGCCGACCAGGATGGCGCGCTGGCACCCGTACTTCTTGACCGCCGCACGCACCGGCGCGAACACGTGGTCCAGCGCCTCGCGCTCGGGCTTGGCAAAGCGGAACGGGTGGTCCAGGACGATGCCGGTGACCTCCAGCGACTTCGGATCGATCAGGGTGCCGGGCGCCGGCACCACGTGCGCGCTGGCGGTGACCCCGGGATAGAGCTGGCCGAAATCGTCCATCTCGATCGGCACCACCGCGATCTCCAGCAGCGCATGCTTGTTCCAGTCGAAACCGCCGGTTTCCACGTCCACCACCACCGGCAGGTAGCCGCGGAAACGCCGCGACATCGGGGTGATGACCAGGGGCTGGGAGGGGCTGTCGACCGAATCGTTCATCCGCCAAGGTTAGCAGAGCGCGGCCGTCGGCCGCCGCGGCGTCACCCCGGCAGACGCGTGCCGAGCACGCTGCCTTGCGCGTGCAGCCGCTGCAGCAGGGCCGCACCCTCGTGCAGCAGGGCGTCCGGCGCAAGGCCGTGCGCGGCGGCCAGGTCCAGTAGCAGCGCTCGTCCGCTGCGCGCGCCGGGCTGCAGCGCCGCCAGCACGGCATAGGCCAGCGGCGCCAGCTCGGCGAAGCGCACCTGACCGTCGGCCTCGCGCCGCGCCAGCAGGCAGGTCGGCTGCGCCGGCGCCGTGTCTGGCTGCCAGGCCGGGCCGATGCGCTGTACCGGCCAGCGGTAGCGCAGCAGGCGCAGCCACGGCGACAGCAGCGGGATGCCGTCGAGCAGGTCGCCCTGGGGATCGTGCGGCGGCAGCGCCGCGTCGTCGATCTGCACCTGCAGTTCCACGGTTTCGTAGTGCGCCAGTTCGGCCAGCCAGGGACGCTGCGGATCGGGCGCGCGCTGCTGCAGGAACGCCACCAGTTCCTCGCCCAGGCGCGGGAACAGCGGCGTACGAGCGCGGTGCTCGGCGCAGAACGCGCGCAGCAGCGCCACCCAGTCGGTGTCGCCGAGGGTGGCGCGCAGCACCGGGAACTGGCCGCCCAGCAACTGCGCCAGGTTGTCGAAGAACAGGGCGCGGTACACCGCCAGGCGCTGCGGCGGGATGTCGGCCGGCGGCGGGTACCGCTGCGGATCGCGCAGATGCCGGGTGAGCGCGAACTGCTGGGCGCGCAGGGTCTCGCTCATGCGCCGCGCGACTGCGCCTGCACGGCGCGGATGCGCTGCACTTCGTCGAGCAGCGCGTGCAGTGGCGGGAACTGGCCGTCGCGCTCGAGCACGGTGGGGCGCACGCCGTGCAGGCGGTAGGCGGCGCCAAGCAACTCCCAGACCGGGTCGGCCACCGGCGCGGCGTGGGTATCGATCTTCAGCCCGCTGGCGGCGTCGTCGCGGTGACCGGCGACGTGGTACGAGGCGATGCGCGCGCTGGGCATCGCGGCGAGGAAGGCCAGCGCGTCGTCGCCGTGGTTGTTGGCGTTGACGTGCACGTTGTTGACGTCCAGCAGCAGGTCGCAGTCGGCCTCGTCCAGCACCGCCGCCACGAACGCGGCTTCGCTCATGGCCTGGCCCGGCGCGGCGTAGTAGGAGACGTTTTCCACCGCGATGCGTCGGCCCAGCGCGTCCTGCACCTGGGCGATGCGTGCACCGACGTGGCGCACCGCCTCGTCGGTGAACGGCAGCGGCAGCAGCTCGTAGAGCTGGCCGTCGTCGGCGCTGTAGCTGAGATGCTCGCTGTACAGCGCGACCCGGTGCCGGTCGAGGAAGTCCCGGGTCTGCTGCAGCAAGGTGGTGTCCAGCGCGGCCACGCCACCCAGCGACAGCGACAGGCCGTGGCAACTGAGCGGATGGCGCGCGCTCAGCGTCTGCAGCAGTTCCCCGGGACGGCCGCCGACGCCGATCCAGTTGTCCGGCGCGCATTCGAGGAAATCGAACGCATCCGCTGGCGCCTGCAGCAGGTCCTGGAGCAGGCCGCGGCGCAGCCCGAGGCCGGCACTGGACGCGGCCAGCGGCCTTGGTTCAGAGGCTGCCACCGCACTTGCCCTCGCCGCACTTGCCTTCGGCCATGGCCTTGTCGTCGTGCTTGGCCTGCGGCGTGGCCGCGGCAGCGGCCGCCGCGGGCTTGGCCGGTGTCGCCGCTGACGTGTGTGCGCCGCAACTGCCGTCGCCGGCCTTTGCGCCGCAGCCGCCCTCGCTGGCCTTGGCCGGATCGGCGGCCTGCCCGGCTTGCGCCGCCGGTGCGGGTGTCGGCGTTGCCGGTGCAACCGTCTCGGTGCGTTGCGGCGGAGTGACGGCGGCCTGTGCGCCCAGCGCATAGCCCTGGGCGAGGTCGGTCATGGCCAGGGCGGAGGCGGACAGGCCGATGCCGCCGAGCAGGACCGCGCCGGCGAGGGCAGGGGACGGACGGGACGAAGTGGACATGCGCAGGCTCCTGGCGATGGATGGGCGCCGGCCGTGGTGGCCGGAGTGCGCCAAGCCTACTCGTTGCCGCGCGGCGCTGCATGCGGCGGTGCGTGGCGACAAAAAAGGCTCCGTTGCGCACGGAGCCCAGGGAGACCACGACGGCGGAACGGCGTATCGCCGTCCGCTCGGCAGGGGTCAGATGCCGCTGGTGGAACTGGTCTCGTCGCGCTTGTCGCGCGGCGGCAGCGGCTGGTCGCCGTGCACCAGGAACCACACGTTCTCGGCGATGTTGGTGGCGTGGTCGCCGATCCGCTCCAGGTTCTTGGCCATGAACAGCAGATGCGTGCACGGGGTGATGTTGCGCGGGTCTTCCATCATGTAGGTCAGCAGCTCGCGGAACAGCGCGGTGTACTGCGCATCCAACTGCGCGTCGCCCTGGCGCACCAGCAGGGCGGCGTCGGCGTCGTTGTGCTGGTAGGCGGCCAGCGCCGCGCGCACCTGTTCGGCGGCGAGCTTGCCAAGCTGGCGCAGGCCCAGGGTCTGCGGCATCGGCGGCGACATGTTCAGCGCGATCGAGCGCTTGGCCACGTTGGCGGCGTAGTCGCCGATGCGCTCGACGTCGGCGGGAATGCGCAGGCCGGCCAGGATCTCGCGCAGGTCGCGCGCCATCGGCCCGCGCAGCGCCAGGCGCATCACGTCGTGGCTGATGGAGTGCTCGAGCGCGTCGATCGCTTCGTCGTTGACGACGATGCGCAGCGCGGCGTTGTCGTCGCGGCGTTCGACCACGTCCAGCGCCGCTTCCAACTGCGCCACCGCGGTTTCGCCCATGCGCACGATCTCGGCGGCGAGGCGATGCTGTTCTTCGTCGTAGCTCTTCACGATGTGCTCGTTGGGCTGAGTGTTCATGTCGTAGGTCCAATAAGTGCGTTGGTGTCGCCGCGGCCATGCCTGGCATTGCGGTGCTGGTGTCGCCGGGCGCCCGCCCGGAGGGCGGCGGGCGCGGCCGCTGCGACCAGGCAGCGGCGGCCGCAGCGGCTCAGCCGAAACGGCCGGTGATGTAGTCTTCGGTCTGCTGCTTGTTCGGCTGCGAGAAGATGATTTCGGTGCGGTCGTGCTCGATCAGGTCGCCCAGGTACATGAAGGCGGTGTAGTCGGACACGCGCGCGGCCTGCTGCATGTTGTGGGTGACGATGACGATGGTGTAGTCGGTCTTCAGCTCTTCCACCAGCTGCTCGATGCGGCTGGTCGAGATCGGATCCAGCGCCGAGGTCGGCTCGTCGAGCAGCAGCACGTCCGGGCGCAGCGCCACCGCGCGGGCGATGCACAGGCGCTGCTGCTGGCCGCCGGACAGGCCCAGCGCGCTCTGCCCGAGCTTGTCCTTGACCTCGTCCCACAACGCGCCCTGGCGCAGGGCCTGCTCGACGCGGTCGGCCATGTCGGCCTTGGACAGCTTCTCGTGGTGGCGGATGCCGTAGGCGACGTTCTCGAAGATGGTCATCGGGAACGGCACCGGCTTCTGGAACACCATGCCGACCTTGCTGCGCAGGCGGTTCATCGGGTACTTCGGCGAGAGGATGTTCTCGCCGTCCAGCAGCACCTCGCCGCGCGCTTCCAGCTTCGGGTACAGCGCATAGATGCGGTTGAAGATGCGCAGCAGGGTGGACTTGCCGCAGCCGGACGGACCGATCAGCGCGGTGACGCGCTTCTCCGGCACTTCCAGGTTGATGCCCTTCAGCGCGTGGTACTTGTCGTAGTAGAAGTCCAGGCCGCGCGCGGCGATCTTGACCGGCGACGGCGCCAGCGCGGTGTGCCCGTTGGGCATGGCGATGCGGTGCATCGGGGCGGCGTTGTGATGATCGTTCATGGCCGTGTCCATAGGGATATCAATCGTTGGAGATCTTGTTGCGCACCAGCAGGGCGCGCGCGCCGAGGCTGACCAGCAGGACGAACACGGTGAGCACCAGCGCGCCGGACCAGGCCAGCAGCTGCCAGCTCGGGTAGGGGCTGCCGGCGAAGGAGTTCATCACCACCGGCACGCTGGCCATCGGCTGGAAGATGTTGTTGTTCCAGTACTGGTTGCCGAAGGCGGTGAACAGCAGCGGCGCGGTCTCGCCGCTGATGCGCGCCAGCGCCAGCATCACGCCGGTGACGATGCCGGCCGAGGCGCTGCGGTACAGCACCTGCATGGTCACCTTCCACTGCGGGATGCCCAGCGACAGCGCCGCCTCGCGCATTTGCGCCGGTACCAGCCGCAGCATTTCGTCGGTGGTGCGCACCACCACCGGCAGCACGATGAAGGCCAGCGACAGCGCGCCGGCCAACGCCGAGAAGCGGCCGCCGGTCTGCATCACGTACAGGGTGTAGACGAACAGGCCGAGGACGATCGACGGCGCCGACAGCAGGATGTCGTTGACGAAGCGCACCACCTGGCCGGTCTTGCGCGCGTTGCCGTATTCGGCCAGCCAGGTGCCGGCGGCCACGCCCAGCGGGGTGCCGATCAGCAGCGCCAGGCCGCACATCACCGCGCTGCCGAAGAACGCGTTGGCCAGGCCGCCTTCCTCGCCGGGCGGCGGGGTCATGCGGGTGAACAGGTCCACGTTGATGCCGGAGATGCCCTTGGCCACCAGGGTCCACAGGATCCAGGCCAGGAACACCAGCCCGAACAGTGCGGTCAGGCAGGACAGGGTGAGCGCCACGGCGTTGACCACGCGGCGGCGGTTGTACAGGCGGTGGGCGACGTCGGCGGCCATCTCAGTTGCCCTCCTTGCGCGACAGTTGCGCCAGCATCAGGCGGGCGATCGCCAGCACGATGAAGGTCACGATGAACAGCACGAAGCCCAGCAGCAGCAGCGCCGAGCGGTAGGTCTCGGTGGCTTCGCCGAAGTCGTTGGCGATCAGCGCGGCGATGGTGGTGCCCGGTTCCAGCAGCGAGGGCGACAGCCGCACCGTGTTGCCGACCACGAAGGCCACCGCCATGGTTTCGCCGAGCGCGCGGCCCAGGCCCAGGAAGATGCCGCCGATCACCGCCGAGCGGGTGTAGGGCAGCACGATGTCCCAGCTCACTTCCCAGCGCGTGGAGCCCAGCGCGTAGGCCGACTCCTTGAGCCGGGTCGGCACGGTCAGGAACACTTCGCGCATCACCGAGGAGATGAACGGGATCACCATGATCGCCAGCACGAAGCCGGCGGTGAGCAGGCCGATGCCCAGCGGCGGGCCCTGGAATATCGGGCCGATCAGCGGCAGCGTGCCGAGGTGGTCGTTGAGCCAGGGGGTGACGTACTCGGTCATCATCGGCACCAGCACGAACAGGCCCCACATGCCGTAGATGATCGAGGGGATGCCGGCCAGCAGTTCGATCGCGGTGCCGACCGGGCCGCGCAGCCAGCGCGGCGCCACCTCGGTCAGGAAGAAGGCGATGCCGAAGCTCACCGGCACCGCGATCAGCATCGCGATCAGCGCGGTCACCAGGGTGCCGTAGATCGGCGCCAGCGCGCCGTACTTGTTCTCGACCGGGTTCCACTCGCTGGAGTAGAAAAAGCTCAGCCCCTGCAGTTGCAGGGCATGGCGGCCGCCCCACAGCATCGACAGCGCAGCGCTGCCCAGGGCGACGAGCACGAACACGACGGTGGCGGTGAGGATCCAGCGGAACACGCGGTCGGCGCGGGCGTCACGCAGGTCGCGTCCGCGGGGCGCCGACATCGCTTCGGGAAGGACAGTGCTGTTCATGGGCTCGGTCGTCGCCGGAGCGCGCGCCTGCGCGCTCCGATCGTGGCCGCGGCGGCAGTGACCGCGCGCGGTGGGTGGTTGCATCGCTCCCGCACAGGCGGGAACCCGAAAGTCCGGATCACAAGATGCCGAGACGGCGACCGGCGGCGCCTGGAGCGCACCACCGGTCGCCGCTTGCCGCAGCGGCGCGCGCAACGCGCGCCGGCATGGCGCTTACTTGAACTCCTTGCTCCAGTAGGCCTCGATCTGCTGCACCAGCTCCGGCGGCAGCGGCACGTAGTGCAGCGCGTCGGCCTGCGGCTGGCCCTTCTCGAAGGCCCACTTGAAGAAGTCCAGGGTCGCCTTGCTGCGCGCCGGGTCCTTGGCCTGCTTGTGCATCAGCATGAAGTTGGTGGCGGTGATCGGCCACGCCTGCGCGCCCGCGGCGTTGGTGATGACCAGGTTGAAGTCCTTGGCGTTGGCCCAGTCGGCCGACGCGGCCGCCGCGGCGAAGCTCTCGGCGTTGGGCTGCACCCAGTTGCCGGCGGCGTTCTGCATCGACGCGTACGGCATCTTGTTCTGCAGCGCGTAGGCCAGTTCCACGTAGCCGATCGAGCCCTTGATCTGCTGCACGTACGAAGCCACGCCTTCGTTGCCCTTGCCGCCGACGCCGCCCGGCCACTGCACCGAGGTGCCTTCGCCGACCTTGCCCTTCCATTCCGGGCTGACCTTGGACAGGTAGTTGGTGAAGTTGAAGCTGGTGCCCGAGCCGTCGGAGCGGTGCACCAGGTTGATCTTGGTGTCGGGCAGGGTCACGCCCGGGTTCAGCGCGGTCAGCGCCGGGTCGTTCCACTTGCTGATCTTGCCGAGGAAGATGTCGGCCAGCACCGGGCCGGTCAGCTTCAGCTTGCCCGCTTCCATGCCGTCCAGGTTGACCACCGGCACCACCCCCCCAATCGCCGAGGGGAACTGGCCGAGGCCGGCCGCGGCCAGTTCGGCGCTGTCCAGCGGCTTGTCGGAGGAACCGAAATCGACCGTGCCGGCCTTGATCTGGGCGATGCCGCCGCCGGAACCGATGGACTGGTAGTTGATCTTGTTGCCGGTGGCCGCGTTGTAGTCGGCCGACCACTTGGAGATCAGCGGATAGATGAAGGAGGCGCCGGCGCCGGAAATCTCCGCCGCGGTCTTGGCGCCGGCGGCCGGCGCGGCAGCGGGCGTCCCGCCGGCCGCATCGGCGGCGCCCTGCTTGTCGCCGTTGCCGGGCTGGCAGGCGGTGACGGCGAAGGCCAGGGCGAGGGACAGGACGGCAATGCGCGCCGGCTGCAGTTTCATGGGGTCACTCCGTAGCGAAGAGCGCCGGGACATCCGGCGGATGTTCGCTATGAAATGATATTTTTGTTACAGCCAGATGACTTGCGGATGGGTTGGCGGACGCCATCACGGGATGCGGCCGTCGCGCCGCCCCGCAGGAGCCTGTCATGCGGCGGGCAGGTGCCGATCGCAGGCAGGCGATGCCTGCCGTCGGGGACAAAAAAAGCGCGGACCCTGCGGTCCGCGCCCTCGGGTATCGCCGTGCCGACGCGCGCGCCGGCACGGGCGAGACGCCGGCTTACTTCATGTTCTGCGCCCAGTAGGCTTCGATCTGCTTGACCAGCGGCTCCGGCAGCGGCACGTAGTCCAGCGCCTTGGCCTGCGGCTGACCCTGCTCGAACGACCACTTGAAGAAGTCCAGCGCGGCCTTGGACGACGCCGGCTTCTTGGCCTTCTTGTACATGATGGCCCAGGTGGTGGCGGTGATCGGCCACGCGTCCTGGCCCGGCGCGTTGGTCATGATCAGGTTGAAGTCCTTGGCCGACTTCCAGTCCGCGGTGGCGGCGGCGGCGGAGAAGGTCTTGTCGTCCGGCATCACGAAACGGCCGGCGGCGTTCTTCATGCCGGCGTAGCTGAGCTTGTTCTGCAGCGCGTAGGCGTACTCGACGTAGCCGATGCCGCCGCGGATCTGCTTGACGTAGGCGGCCACACCTTCGTTGCCCTTGCCGCCGATGCCGGCCGGCCACTGCACGGCGGTGCCTTCGCCGACCTTGCTCTTCCACTCCGGGCTGACCTTGGACAGGTAGTTGGTGAAGTTGAAGCTGGTGCCCGAACCGTCGGAGCGGTGCACGATGGTGATCTTCAGGTCGGGCAGGGCCAGGCCCGGGTTCAGCGCGGCGATCGCCGGGTCGTTCCACTTGCTGATCTTGCCGAGGAAGATGTTGGCCAGCGTGGTGCCGTCGAGCTTCATCGCGCCCGGGGCCACGCCGGCCACGTTGAACACCGGCACGATGCCGCCGATCACGACCGGGAACTGGCCCAGGCCGAACTTGTCCAGCTCCGCGCCGCTGAGCGGCTTGTCGGAAGCGCCGAAATCGACCGTGGCCGCCTGGATCTGCGCGATGCCGCCGCCGGAACCGATCGACTGGTAGTTGACGCGGTTGCCGCTTTTCTCGGCATAGGCAGCCGACCACTTCGACAGCACCGGATAGACGAAGCTGGAGCCTGCGCCGGTGACATCGGTGGCTTGCGCCGCGAGCGAAAACGTAGCGACCGCGGCGGCTGCCAGCAGTCGGAGCTTGAGGGAACGCATCGGGAGAACTCCTGGAATAGGTGGGAAGCCGGCACCCCTGCCGGCATCGGCTGCATTCCAAGACTTTTTCATGAACGTCTGAAGAAAATCAGATGTCAGTCCGGTGACAGCCTGTCCGGGTCGGCATGCCTTCGTTCCGACACGAAGCTGACTCAAAACCGTCATGTCTTTGACGGAATCTTTACAAATGGTCGGGCCGTCGCACTGGGGCCGCACCGCACCCATCCCACCCTGCCACCACCCATCGGAGACATCCTAATGCGTTCTCATGTTCTCGCCACAGCGATCCTCGCCAGCCTCGGCCTGGCGTCGGCGCCGCAGGCGTTCGCGGCGAAGGCCAAGGCCAGCAGCAATCCGCCCGCCGTCAGCGCTGCACAGCTGCAGCAGCTGCAGGCCCAGATCGAAGCGCTGCAGACCCAGGTCCAGCAGCTGCAGGCGCAGTCGGAAGCCCTGCAGGCGCAGTCCGACGCGCAGTCGGAAGTGAATGTCGTGCAGGCCCAGGCGACCGAATCGGCGCAGGCCAGCGCCGCCAAGGTCGACAAGCTCGCCAAGCTGGTCAACGACAACAAGATCGGCGGCCGCATGTTCTTCGACCTGACCAACATCGACCGCACCAGTGGCGGCGCCAAGACCGCTGCCAGCGGCACCGGTCTGGACGTCAAGCGCTTCTACCTGACCGTCGACCACAGCTTCAACGAGATCTGGTCGGCCAACCTGACCACCGACTTCCAGTACAGCTCGGCGCTGTCCAACACCCAGCTGTTCGTCAAGAAGGCCTACGTGCAGGGCAAGTTCGACGACGCCTTCGCGCTGCGTATCGGTGCCGCCGACATGCCGTGGGTGCCGTTCGTCGAGAAGTTCTACGGCTACCGCTACGTCGAGAACACCCTGACCGACCGCCTGAAGTACGCCAACTCCTCCGACTGGGGCCTGCACGCCTTCGGCGACCTGGGCTCGCAGGTCAACTACGCGATGTCGGTGGTCAACGGTGCCGGCTACAAGAACCCGACCCGCGGCAAGGGCATGGACGTGGAAGGCCGCGTCGCCTACATGCCGATGCAGAACCTGGCCATCGCCGTCGGCGCCTACTCGGGCAAGCTGGGCAAGGAAACCGACATCCTCGACGCGCAGCACGACTACACCCGCGCCGATGCGATGGTCGCCTACGCCGATTCCAACTTCCGTCTGGGCGGCGAGTACTTCCAGGCCAAGAACCTCAACAACGTGCTGACCCCGGCCACCGACAAGTCCAGCGGCTGGTCGGTGTGGGGCAGCGTCGCGTTGACCGATGGCGGCATCAATGCCTTCGCCCGCTACGACAAGACCGACCTGAGCAAGACCCTCGACCCGACCCTGGCCGACAAGTACTGGAACGTCGGCGTCGAGTTCCCGGTGATGAAGAACCTGAAGCTGGCCACCGTGTACAAGTACACGCACCAGGACAACGACAGCAAGAAGACCGACGTGGAAACCAAGGAATTCGGCGTCTGGGGCGACCTGTCGTTCTGATTCGCGGAGAGTCCCGCATGCTGTACGAAAGGCGGCGCACTGCGTCGCCTTTCTTTTTTGCGGCGTGACCGCCCAGAGCCGCACGGTGGGCGCGGGCCGAGGTGTCTTTCACGGTTCGCGTCGACGGCCGTGGACGATGCAGTGAATTGTGCGGCGCAGCACTTGTCATCGACGATGCGCCTTCCTACTGTCGAAGCATGCTCGCCCGTCTGTCCATGTTGATGTTGACCGCATTGCTGGCGCTGTCGGCGATCCGTGCAGGATCGGCCGCGGCGGCGGCACCGGCGGCGCTGTGCGCGAGCGCCTGCGCCAGCGAGGTCGACGCTGATCTCGATGGGGTCTCGCCCGAGCTGGAAGCGCCGGCCGCCGATCCCGATCCGCACGACGCGCCGCTCGCGGTCGCGCCCGCGTTGTTTCCGCCGACCCTCCTGATCCGGCCGGTCTTGCCGGTGCCACCGGCAGCGCCTTGCCGCGGCTATCGCCGCCCCGCGCTGCGTCCTCCATCCCGGGCCTGACGCCTGCATCGCCGCGCTGGCGATGCCGATCCCCCGCTGTTGTTTGCGTCTGCGTCGTGCCGCGTGCGGTACGGCTTCGCTCCCCCCATGCCTGGAGATACCCCATGCAACGCTTGCTCGATGGTTTCCGCCACTTCCGCAACGAGGTCTATCCCCGCCAACGCGGGCTGTTCCGGCAACTCGCCGCCGGCCAGACCCCGCACACCCTGTTCATCACCTGCGCCGACTCGCGGGTGATGCCGGAACTGATGTTCGCCGCGCAACCGGGCGAACTGTTCGTCTACCGCAACATCGGCAACGTGGTGCCGCCGTACTCGCAACACGTCAGCGGCGTGGTCGCGGCGATCGAGTACGCGGTGGCGGTGCTGCAGGTCGAGCACATCGTGATCTGCGGCCATACCGACTGCGGCGCGATGAAGGCGGTGCTCAATCCCGCGTCGCTGCAGGAGGTGCCGACCGTGGCGGCCTGGCTCAAGCACACCGACAGCGCGCGCCAGGTCGCCGCGCAGCATGGCCATGCCGCCCATGCCGAGGATGCGCTGCACTGCCTGACCGAGGAGAACGTGGTGGCGCAGCTGGATCACCTGCGCACGCAACCGGTGGTGGCGGCGCGGCTGGCGCGCGGCGCGCTGCGCATCCACGGCTGGATCTACGACATCGGCCATGGCGAGATCCGCGCCTTCGACGCCGAGCAGGGGCGGTTCCTGCCGCTGCTGCCGGAAGCCGGTCGACGCCCGCCCGATGCCACGCCGCCGCCGCGCCTGGCGCCGGTCCTGCGCAACGTCGCTGTCTGAGGAGCCGCCCATGCACACCATGACAGAGCACGCTCCGGCCGGCGCCTCGGCGCTGGCCCGTTACTTGCGCGGCGGCGCCTTCGGCCGCGACCTGCTGGCTTCGGTGGTGGTCTTCCTGGTCGCCTTGCCGCTGTGCATGGGCATCGCGATCGCGTCGGGCATGCCGCCGGCCGCCGGCCTGATCACCGGCATCGTCGGCGGCCTGGTGGTCGGGCTGATCGCCGGCTCGCCGCTGCAGGTCAGCGGGCCGGCGGCGGGATTGGCGGTGCTGGTGTTCGAACTGGTCCGCGCGCACGGCGTGGCGGCGCTGGGGCCGGTGATCCTGCTGGCCGGCGCGATCCAGTTGCTGGCCGGGTTGTGCCGCGCCGGCGTGTGGTTCCGCATGACCTCGCCGGCGGTGGTGGCCGGCATGCTGTCGGGTATCGGCATCCTGATCGTCGCCTCGCAATCGCACGTGCTGCTGGACGCGGCGCCGAAGGCACGCGGACTGGAGAACTTCGCCGCCTTGCCGGCGGTGCTGTGGCGCGCGCTGGACGCCGGCGTGGGCCGCGCCGCCTTGCTGGTCGGCCTGGGCACCATCGCGATCATGCTGGCGTGGGAGCGGCTGCGCCCGCAGCGCTTGCGCTTCGTGCCCGGCGCCTTGCTGGCGGTGGTGGCGATGACCGCGCTGGTGCAGCTGCAGGCGCTGGACGTGCGCAAGGTCGACGTGCCGGCCAACCTGCTCTCGGCGATCCGGGTGCCGAGCCTGGACGACATGCTCGGCGTGCTCGATGCCACACTGCTGCTGTCGGCGCTCACCTTCGCCTTCATCGCCAGCGCCGAGACCCTGCTGTCGGCGGCGGCGGTGGACCGCATGCACCAGGGGCCGCGCACCCAGTACGACCGCGAACTGGCCGCGCAGGGCGTGGGCAACATGCTGTGCGGATTGCTCGGCGCCTTGCCGATGACCGGGGTGATCGTGCGCAGCGCCGCCAATGTGCAGGCCGGTGCGGCCACGCGCGTGTCGACCATGCTGCACGCGGCCTGGCTGCTGGTGTTCGCGCTGTTGCTGCCGTGGCTGCTGCGCATGACCCCGGTCGCGTGCCTGGCCGGCATCCTGGTCTACACCGGGCTGAAGATGGTCAAGCTGGGACAGGTGCGCGAACTGGCCGCCTACGGACGCGGCACCGCCGCCATCTACCTGGCGACGACCTTCGCCATCGTCGCCACGGACCTGCTGACCGGCGTGCTGATCGGCTTTGCGCTGTCGCTGCTGCGCCTGGCGCTGCAGCAGTCGCGGCTGACGGTCGGCGTGCATGCGCATGAAGACGCCGCCAGCGCGGGCGCAGGCGAGGGGAGCAGCAAGCTGCGCCTGTCGCTGGAGGGCTCGGCCACCTTCCTGCGCGTGCCGACGATGGCGCGGACCCTGGAGCGGCTGCCGCCGAATACCGAACTGCACCTGGACGTGGCGCGGCTACGCCACGTCGACCACGCCTGCCTGGAACTGCTGCGCGACTGGAGCCGCAACGCCGCGTCCCGCGGCTGCGCCCTGGTGGTGGACTGGAAGGAATTGGACCGACGCGTGGAAGGGCAGCGTGCGGCGTAGTCGGTGGTGTGGCCGGCAGTGCCTGCGCCTGGCCTTTCGACATCTGTAGGGGCGGTTCCACTCGCGACGCGGGCAGGCGAGGCCGTGTCGGCGACGGAAACTGTCGCGGCTGAAGCCGCTCCTACAGTGCAACCAAGCGGCGTTCCTGGATGGAGCGGTGCCAGCGGTTTCGACCGCGGCGAGCGCAGACAGGCACTGCCGGCGACGGGGGGGGGGGGCGCGACTGAAGCCGCTCCTGCAATGCCGCCCACGCGGCGGCTTGGGGACAACCGTAGGAGCGGTTTCAACCGCGACGAACGCAGCGATAGGCTCCGGGTGTTAGTTGCTGTCGGGGCTGAAGCCCCTCCCACACCACCAGGTTCAGGCTCGCGGAACGCCATTGTGGGAGCGACTTCAGTCGCGACGAACGCAGCGGTGGACCTCGCGTGCTGCACTGGTTGCCGGAGCCGATGTCCCCAGTCCCGCACCAACCGGCGCCCAAGGCCGTGGCGCAGGCGATGACGCGAGCGCCTGCCTGCGACTGCGCCGCTCAACCCGGCGTCTTGTCCTTGTACCGGCACAGGTCGCGGATCGCGCACTGCGGGCAGTCGGGCTTGCGCGCCTTGCACACGTAGCGGCCGTGCAGGATCAGCCAGTGGTGCGCGTCGTGCAGGAACTGCGCCGGTACCCGCTTGAGCAGCGCATCCTCGACGGCGCGCACGTCCTTGCCCGGAGCCAGCCCGGTGCGGTTGGCGACGCGGAAGATGTGCGTGTCCACCGCCATGGTCGGCTCGCCGAAGGCGGTGTTGAGCACCACGTTGGCGGTCTTGCGGCCGACGCCGGGCAGGGCTTCCAGCGCGTCGCGCGCACGCGGCACGTCGCCGCCGTGCTGCTCGACCAGGATGCGGCAGGTGGCGATGACGTTCTTGGCCTTGGCGTTGAACAGGCCGATGGTGGAGATGTAGCGCTTCAGCCCATCCTCGCCCAGCGCCAGGATCGCCGCCGGCGTGTTCGCCACCGGATACAGGCGGCGGGTGGCCTTGTTGACGCCGACGTCGGTGGCCTGCGCCGAGAGGATCACCGCGATCAGCAGTTCGAATGGGGTGCTGTACTCCAGCTCGGTGGTCGGGTTGGGATTGAGTTCGGACAGGCGCGAGAACAGCTCGTGGATCTCGTCCTTGCTCAGCAGGCGTCCGCGCCGCACGGGCACGCTGGCGGTCGCGCTCATCGGCCGCCTCGCTGCGCGGCCTTGGCCTTGGCGCGGGCCAGGATCGCCGCGGCCGCCGCGGGCAGGGCCGGCGCGCTGGGGGCGGCGGGAGTCGTGCCCGTGGCGGTCGGTACAACGGCCTCACGCCGCGCCTGGCGCGCCGCGGCACGGCGTTCCAGCCGCGCGCTGCGCGCCCGATAGCGCGCGCGTGCTGCCCAGGCATCGCGCAGGCGCTGCTGCGCGGCGAGCACCTGCGCGCGCAGCTGCGGATGCGCCGGGTCCAGCGCATCGTCGCCGGGATCGGTGCCGCGGTAGTCCATCAGGCCGCCATCGATCGCGGCATCCAGATCGTCGTCCAGGACCCAGCGCAGCAACTGCAGCGGCGTGGCGGAAACGGGGGCGTGCGACATCGTGCGTGGGCTCAGCGGTTGCGGAACTGCGGCCGGCGCCGCTCCAGGAAGGCGCGGGTGCCTTCGCGCATGTCCTCGCTGGAGAACAGCAGGCCGAACTGCGCAGTCTCGTACTCCAATCCCTGTTCGATCGCGCCTTCGCCGCCGATCTGGATCGCGTCGAGGATGCCGCGCAACGCCAGCGGTGCGGCCTCGGCCAGTTGCTGCGCCAGCTGCAGCGTGGTCGTCTGCAGTTCGCCGGCGGCGACCACGCGGTTGACCAAGCCCAGCTGCAACGCGCGCGCCGCGTCGATCGGCGCGCCGAGCAGGCACAGTTCCAGCGCCGCGGCGCGGCCGACCAGCCGCAGCAGGCGCTGGGTGCCGCCGAAACCGGGGATCAGCCCGAGATTGATCTCCGGTTGGCCCAGGCGGGCGCCCTCGGCGGCCACGCGCAGGTGGCAGGCCATCGCCAGTTCCAGCCCGCCGCCGAGGGCGAAACCGTTGACCATCGCCAGCACCGGCTTGGGCATGCGCTCGATCCGGCGCATCAGGCGCTGGCCCAGCTGCGAGAAATCGCGGCCCTGCACCGGTGTCAGTTCGTTCATTTCGGCGATGTCGGCGCCGGCCACGAAGGCTTTCTCGCCGGCGCCGGTCAGCACCACCACGCGGATCTGCGGGTCGTCCGCGGCCGCGGCGAAGGCCGCATCCAGCGCCTGCAAAACCTGGCGATTCAAGGCGTTGAGCTTGTCGGCTCGATTCACGGTGAGGATGCGGATCGCACCCTGGGTATCGGCGAGGACCGGCGTGCCGGACATGTGCATTCCTGGTTGTTAAAAAAAAGTAATGGGAACTCTCGGCGGGCCGCACCAGTCAGAGCAGCGTCGTCGGTAGCGGTTATGCGCCGCGGCGGCTATCCTAACGCGTCATCTCAGGCGGCACGGGCCGCCCTGTGCCACCACCCTGGAGAATTGTTTGATGAAGTTGCGTTCTATTGCGGTCGCTGTCGCGGCCCTCGCCCTGAGCGGCAATGCGTTCGCCCAGGACACCTCGTCCGAGAAGGGCAAGCTGAGCTATTACTTCGGCTATGACTACGGCAACAACCTTGCCGAACTCACCGGCCGCGGCGAGCAGCTCGATATCAATGCGGTGGTGAAGGGCTTGCAGGACGCCTACGCCAAGAAGCAGCCGGCGGTCAGCGCCGACCAGCTGAAGCCGGCGGTGGAAGCGTTCCAGAAGCGCGAGCAGGCCCGCGCCCAGCAGGCCAAGGCCGACTACGAGAAGGCCGCTGCCGAGAACAAGACCAAGAGCGACCAGTTCATGGCCCAGAACAAGGCCAAGGCTGGCGTGCAGACCCTGCCCAGCGGCGTGCAGTACCGCGTGATCGAGGCCGGCACCGGCGCCAAGCCGACCCAGGCCAGCACCGTGCAGCTGGAAGTGGCCGGTCCGTACCCGTTCGGCCAGCGCCCGGCGCAGGCGCGTCCGGCGCAGCAGATCCCGGCGATCAAGGTCAGCGAAGTCGAGATGCAGGCGATGCGCGATACGCTGCTGCAGATGCCGGCCGGCTCCAAGTGGGAAGTGACCCTGCCGCCGGACAAGGCCTACGGTGCCGACCCGCGTACGCCGTTCCCGCCGAACGTGGCGGTGCAGTTCGAGATCAAGCTGGTCAGCGTCAAGTAAGCACGCCGCTCCAGTGCACGACGATTGCGCCGGCAGCGATGCCGGCGCAATTTTTTTTGGCAGGCAACGACGGCGCCGACGAATCGCGCTAGGCTGGCAAGGTGTCGAATCCGATGGATCCCGTTCCGCATGCCCCGCTTACGCCCTGCATCGGTATTTGCCGTCTCGATGCGCAGGGCTATTGCGCAGGCTGCCTGCGCAGCGGTGACGAGATCGCACGCTGGCGCGGCATGAGCGACGCCGAACGCCGCCGCTACATGGACGAGGTGCTGCCGGGGCGCGGCTGGTCGCCGTCGCCGGGACAGCGCCTGGCCGAACGCGCGCATCTGCTGCGCGCGCTGCATCCGTTGCAGCAGCCGCCGACGGGGCCGGGCTGGAACCACCACGAACTGCAGGATCTGCTGCCGGACGGCGCGCCGGTGGAAGCCGCGGTGCTGGCCGGCCTGGTGCCGCGCGCCGACGGCACTTATGTGCTGCTGACCCGGCGCACCGACAGCCTGCGCCACCACGGCGGCCAGGTCAGTTTTCCCGGCGGCCGCATCGAGGCGAGCGACGCCGATGCGGTGGCCGCGGCGCTGCGCGAGAGCGAGGAGGAGATCGCGCTGGCGGCATCCCAGGCCGAGCCGCTGGGCTACCTGGATCCGTTCGTCACCATCAGCGGCTTCCGGGTGATGCCGGTGGTCGCGGCGATCGATCCGCGCTTCGTGCCGCAGCCGCATCCGGGCGAGGTGGCGGAGGTGTTCGAGGTGCCGCTGGCGTACCTGATGGCGCCGGACAACCTGCGCAGCATCGAGACCGATTACCGCGGACGCCCGCGCGTCGTGCTGGAGTACGGCTGGCCCGGCCAGCGCATCTGGGGCGCGACCGCGGCGATCCTGCTCAACCTGCGTCGCCGACTGGAGCAAGCCGCATGACCGCAACGCCCCCCGAATGGCACACCCTGGTCGAGGCGCCGGCCTTGGCCGCCGCGCTCGGCGATCCCGCGCTGCGCCTGGTCGATGCGCGGTTCGCGCCGGCGGCGCTGCTCGATCCTGCCGCCGCAGCGGCGGCGCGCGCGGCCTATGCGCAGTCGCACCTGCCCGGCGCGGTCTACGCCGATCTGAACGCCGATCTGTCCGATCTCGGCCGTCCCGGCCTGGGTCGGCACCCGTTGCCGGACGACGCGGCCTTCGCGCGCACCCTGGGGCAATGGGGCATCGGCCCGCAGCACCAGGTGGTGGTCTACGACGCTGGCGACGGCAGCATGGCCGCAGCACGTTTGTGGTGGATGCTGGGCCTGCTCGGCCATCGCCGCGTCGCCGTGCTCGACGGCGGCCTGGCCGAATGGCGCCGGCTGGGCCTGCCGGAAACCGACGCGGCCACCGTGCCGTCGCCGCTGCCGCCGTATCCGCAGGCGTTCGACACGGCGCGCATCGTCTCCGCCGAGGAGGTTGCCGCGCGCCTGCACGAGGCGCCGGGCTGGTTGTTCGATGCGCGCCCCGGCGAACGCTTCCGTGGCGAGGTGGAGCCGATCGACCCGCTGTCCGGGCACGTGCCCGGCGCGCTCAACCGGCCGCTGGCGCAGAACCTGCGCGACGGACGCCTGCGCCCGGCGCAGGAACTGCGCGCCGAGCTGCAGCCGTTGCTGCAGGGGCGCGATCCGCGCGAGGTGGTGCTGATGTGCGGCTCCGGCGTCACCGCCTGCCATCTGCTGCTGGCGCTGGAACATGCCGGCCTGCACGGTGCGCGCGTGTATGCCGGCTCCTGGAGCGGCTGGATCGCCGATCCGTCGCGGCCGCGCGCCCTCGGCTAGGGCCGGCGGCGCACACCGAACGCATGCACGATGGCACGCGACAGGGGCGGCACCATGCGTTGGCGTGAGGCCTGCGGGCTGGCGATGCTGCTGGGTCTGGCCGCCTGCGGCGACCGGCGCGCGTCGGCCGATGGCGCCGATGCCTCGCCGCGTGCGCAATCGGCCACGCACTATCGCGAGTCTGTGCAGCGCGACCGTGCGCAGCGCCTGGCGACGCTGCGCGCGCCGTCGGGCTGGTTGAGTTTCACCGGCTCCGGCCGCCTGCACAGCGGCCTGCACCGGGTCGGCAGCGCGTCCGACAACGACGTGCAGTTGCCGGCCGGTCCGGCGCATCTGGGCGTGCTGCAAGTGGATCTGCAGGAGGGTGTGCAGTTCCAGCCCGCCGCGGACGCGGCGGTGCAGGTGAACGGCCAACCGTTCGCCGGCGGCCGCCTGGAGACCGACGCGGCGCACGACACCCAGACGCGGTTGACGCTGGGTGCGCAGGAGTTCTACGTGGTGCGCACCGGCAACCTGTTCGGCTGGCGTTTTCGCGATCCGCAGGCGCCGGCGCGCGCGCGCTTCCGCGGCATCGACTACTTCCCGATCGATCCGCAGTGGCGGGTGCTGGCCGACTGGCATCCGGTGCCGGCGCCACAGGCGATGGTGCTGCTGACCTCGATCGGAACGCCGCAGCCGCTGGCCCTTGTCGGTAGCGCCGACTTCGTCCTGCAGGGGCGGCACTACCGCCTGCAGGTGCTGCGCGACGGCGCCAGCCAGCGCCTGTTCCTGCCGTTTTCCGACCGCACCAGCGGCCGCGAGAGCTACGGCGGCGCGCGCTATCTGTTCGTGCCGGCGCCGCAGGGCGACCGCATCGTGCTGGACTTCAACCTGGCACAGAATCCGCCATGCGCGTTCACCCCGCACGTGGTGTGTCCGCTGGCGCCGGTCGGCAATCGCCTCGACGTGGCGGTGACCGCCGGCGAAAAGAACTACGTCGGCGCGCGCTGAGCGCGCAGGAATCTTGTAGGAGCGGCTTCAGCCGCGACCGGGCCGTTCCCGGTGAAGCCCGTCGCGGCTGAAGCCGCTCCTACAGGCGCTTCCGGTCGCGAGGGGAGGTACCCCTCAGGCGCGACCAGGCAGTCGCGGTGACGCCCGGTCGCGGCTGAAGCCGCCTACGGAAGCGTGCGAATGCGACGTTGTGTGGTTCTGCATCGCGGCCCGAATCGTTCCAGTCCACCGCCTGCAGCGCGGTCACGGCGGTGGCGCATACGGCGCCAGCGCCACCGCCTCCAGCACCTGCGGCCAGGGGAAGCGCGGTCCCGGATCGAGCTTGCGCTGCACCTGCCGCGCCGGATCGTCGCTGGCCGCTTCCAGGCTGCGGTCCAGGGCCTCGTGTCCGGCGATGTGGCGCAACTGCGGCAGTTCCGCGCGCAACTGCTGCAGCAGCCGGATCAGCGCCTGGATTTGCGCCGGCGGGTAGGGCTCCGTCATCGCCTGGTGGCGCGAATCCAGCCACAGCGGATAGCGTCCGCGGTTGACCAGCTCGATGCCCAGCGACTGCCGGTTGTAGCCGCGCACGTGGTGCGCGACGCGCTGCAACGGCACATAGCGGTGCACGCTGCCGTCGCGGTCGATGTAGAAATGGCCGCTGTTGCCGGTACCGGACGGATACAGCACGCGCTCGCCGTACAGGCGCGCGCTGGCCAGGTCCGGCAACTCGGTGCAGTGGATCACCGCCAGCGTGATGCTGTCCGGCGCGCGCTCCTCCAGCAGGCCGACGTAGGGCAGGGGCGCATCGTGGATCGGCAACGGCGAGGTGGGCGACATGCGCGGATGCTAGCATTCGCCGATGACCCTGAATTCCGAAAGCCCGCTGGCGACCCTGCTGGCCACACTGCCGCGCGCCGGACGCGTGGAATGGATCGGCCTGCGCCCGGCGCGCGACGTGCCGATGCACGAAGTCGACGCCGCCGCGGCGCAGACCGATGGCGGCCTGCACGGCGACCGCTACGCCGGCCGCAACGGCAAGCGCGGCGTCACCCTGATCCAGGCCGAACACCTGCCGGCGATCGCCGCGCTGGCCGGCCATGCGGCGGTGGCGCCGGCGACCCTGCGGCGCAACGTGGTGGTCTCGGGCATTCCGCTGATCGCACTGAAGGGGCGGCGCTTCCGCATCGGCGAGGTCGAGCTGGAAGGCATCGCGCCGTGCGATCCGTGCTCGCGCATGGAGCAGGCGCTGGGGCCGGGCGGCTACAACGCCATGCGCGGCCACGGCGGCCTGTGCGCGCGCATCGTGCAGGGCGGCACGCTGCGCCTGGGCGATGCGGTGGTGGCGCTGTGAGCCGCGGTCACTGCATCCTCTCGCACGGCTTCGAGAGCGGGCCGGACGCGATCAAGGTGACGGCGCTGGCCGAGGTCGCGGAGCGCCTGGGCTGGAGCCATTCGCGCCCGGACTACACCGACCTGGACGCGCGCCGCGACATCAGCCCGCTCGGCGACGTGCCGACGCGTCTGCAGCGCCTGCTGGAACTGGCGCAGGCCGCGGCGCAGCGCGGACCGCTGGTGCTGGCCGGTTCCAGCCTCGGCGCCTACATCGCCGCGCAGGTGTCGCTGCACGTGCCGGTGCGCGGCCTGTTCCTGATGGTGCCGCCGACGCGGATGGGGCACATGCCGGCGCTGGACGCGGCGCCGGTGCCGACCTCGGTGGTGCACGCCTGGCGCGACGAACTGATTCCCGCCGCCGAGGTGATCGCCTGGGCGCAGGCGCGCGCGGCGCGGCTGCTGCTGGTCGACGACACGCATCGCCTGGGCGAGCACGTGGCGACGTCGGCGCAGGCCTTCGCCGAACTGCTGGAGCGCCTGTGAGCGCATCCGGCGACATGCTCTTGCGTGCGGAGCGGCCAGCCGACGCGGCGGCGATCGAGGCGCTGACCCTGGTCGCGTTCTTCCGCGTTGCGCACAGCCGCCACGACGAGCAGGACATCATCGAGCGGTTGCGCGCGGACGGCGCGCTGACCCTGTCGCTGGTGATCGAGCACGAGGGCTATGTCGTCGGCCACGTGGCGGTGTCGCCGGTGAGCCTGTCCGACGGCAGTCGCGATTGGTACGGCCTGGGGCCGTTGTCGGTGGGACCGGGACACCAACGCCAGGGCCTGGGCGCGCGGCTGGTGCGCGAGGCGCTGGCGCAGTTGCAGGCGCTGGGCGCGGCCGGCTGCGTGGTGCTGGGCGATCCGGCGTACTACGCACGCTTCGGCTTTCGCCCGGAGCCGGGGCTGACCCTGCCGGGCGCGCCGGTGGAGGCCTTCCAAGCGCTGGCCTTCGGCGAACGCCTGCCGCCGATGGCCGAGGTGGCTTACCACCCGGCGTTCCTGTCCGCGCCCTGAGCCCGCGCCGCGCGATCTCGCCCGACACGGGTCGGGTGCGCTAGCATCGTCCCGCACCTTCATCGAGGATCTACGCCGATGCGCCATTGATGCCGCCGTCTTCGCGACGGCCTTCGTCCTTCCTGCCGATCTCTTGGCGGGCACGACCGGCATCCCTGGAGGTTCCCATGACGCATCCGCTGCTTGCGCTGGACAGCGCGACCCATGTCCTGCCCGATGGCAGGATCCTGTTTTCCGATCTGCACTTCGCGCTCGATGCGCGGCCTACCGGGCTGGTGGGCCGCAATGGCGTCGGCAAGAGCGTGTTCGCGCGCCTGCTCGCCGGCGAACTGACGCCCAGCGCCGGGCGCTGCGTGCGCCACGGTCGCCTGCATTACGTGCCGCAGCAGGTCGCGCCGGCACCGCACGCCACCGTCGCCGATCTGGCCGGCGTGGGCGCGGCGTTGCGGGCGTTGGCACGGATCGAGGCCGGCAGTGCCGACGTGGCGGATTTCGACGCGCTCGGCGAGCGCTGGGACATTGCACAGCGCCTGCAGGCGCAGCTGCATGCGCACGACCTGGGCGCGCTGGAGCCGCACCGCCTGGCGGCCACGCTCAGCGGCGGCGAGGCGATGCGGGTAGCGTTGATCGGCGCCTGGCTGGCCGATGCCGATGCGCTGATCCTGGACGAGCCGACCCTGCACCTGGACGCGGCACAGCGGCAGCGCCTGCGCGAGGCGCTGCAGCGCTGGCCGGGCGGCTTGCTGGTGATCAGCCACGATGCGCTGTTGCTGCAGGACATGCAGCGCACGCTGGAACTGTCGCCCGGCGGCCTGCGCGACTACGGCGGCGACTACGCGTTCTACCTGCAGTGCCGGGCACGCGAGCGCGAGGCCACGCAGGCCGAACTGGCCCAGCACAAGCTGCAGCACGCGCGCGACAACGCCGCCTGGCAGGCGCAGCACGATCGACAGCAGCGGCGCAGTGCGCGCGGGCGGCAGCAGGCAGGAGCGGCCAATCAGGCGCCGATCCTGCTCGGTCGTCAGAAACAGCGCAGCCAGGACAGCGCCGGCAAGCGCGTGCGCGACCACCAGGCGACCCAGGCGCGCAGCCTGGCGCGGATCGCCGAGGCCGCGCGCCAGGTGCAGCCGGACGCGCCGGTGGCGCTGTTCGCGCCACCGGCGGCCGATGCGGCCACGCGCCGCCTGGTGGAGCTGCAGGCGCTGCAACTGCCGTTCGAGCCGGCGACGCGGCAGCCGCTGGACCTGGTGGTGCAGGGGGGCGCGCGGATCGGCGTGGTCGGGGCCAATGGCAGCGGCAAGTCGACCCTGCTGCGCGCGCTGGCCGGGCAGGTGCCGGCGCTCTCGGGCAGTTGCCGGGTACGCGCCGCCAGCGCCTACCTGGACCAGTCGCTGGCGCTGCTGGACCCGGCCGCCACCGCGCTGGCGCAACTGCAGGCCGCCGCGCCCGGCATGGCGCTCGCCGACCTGCGCACGCGGCTGGCCTTGCTCGGCCTGGACGCGCAGCGCATCGGCGTGCCCTGCGGCCAGCTCAGCGGCGGCGAACGGCTGAAGACCGCGCTGGCCTGCGCCTTCTACCGCTCGCCGCCAGCCGAGCTGCTGTTGCTGGACGAGCCGGACAACCACCTGGACCGCGAGGCCCGCGACGCGCTGCGTGCGGTGTTGCTGCAGTATCCCGGCGCGCTGCTGGTGGTCTCGCACGATGCGGCGTTCCTGGACACGCTGCGCTTGCAGCAGCGCTTGCAGGCCGATGCCGAGGCGTGGCGGCTGACGCCGTGGTGAGTGGCGTGCGCTGTCGTCGACGTGGTCGTGCCGTCGGGTGTTGCGTAGCGAGCGGGGGGAGGGCAGCAACAGCGCCAGCATCCTTGTCGCGGTGATTTACGCAGTCGGCAGCCTTCATCGATGCCGCGTGGTCGACGCGCGCGGCAGGCGGCGCGGCGGCCGCCGCTCAGGCATCGGTAGAACGGCTCACCGCCTCCCATGCGGCGATGTCGGTCTTCAGGCGGTCGAGCTTGTCACGCACCAGGGCCAGCGCGTCGCTGCCCAGCAGCAGGTGCGCGGGCGGCGCAGGCGCGTCGATCAACGCCAGCATGGCCTGGGCGGCCTTGGCCGGGTCGCCGAGCTGGCGGCCGCTCTTGGCCTGGCGGGCGTCGCGGATCGGATCGAACAGCGCGTCGTAGTCGGCGATGCTGCGCGGCGTCCTGACCATCGAACGGCCCGCCCAGTCGGTGCGGAACGACCCCGGCGCCACCGCCGTCACGTGGATGCCCAGCGCGGCGACCTCCTGTCCCAGCGCCTCGGAAATGCCCTCCAACGCGAACTTGCTGCCGCAGTAGTAGGCGATGCCGGGCATGGTGATGAAGCCGCCCATCGAGGTGATGTTGACGATGTGTCCGCGACGTCGCTGCCGCATGGAGGGCAGGACCGCCTGCATCATCGCCACGGCGCCGACCACGTTGACCTCGAGTTGGCGACGCAGAGCCTCCAGCGGCGATTCCTCCAGGATCCCTTCGTGGCCGTAGCCGGCATTGTTGACCAGCACGTCCAGCGGCCCGACCGCGGCTTCGAGCTCGGCGACCATGCCAGGAATGGCGTCGACGTCGGTGACGTCCAGCACGCGCCCGACCGCCCCGGCGCCGAGCGCCTCGAACTCCTGCCGCGCCTGCGCGCTGCGCACGGTGCCGACGACGCGGTGTCCGGCCGCCAGCGCCGCTTGAGCCAGCGCGCGGCCGAAGCCGCTGCTGACGCCGGTGATGAGCAAGGTTTTCTGTGGTGTCATGACACGCTCCCGAGAGGATGAGGGGCGAATGATGCGATGATCGACGCGCCGCTCCGATGCCGCGCTCTCTGCGATCCTTGCCTGTTTCTATGACTGCTGCCGCCAGTTCCGTGGACTTGCTGCGTGCCCTGGCACCGCAGGAGGGCTACACCTTGACCGCGTTGCCGGATGTGCGCGTGCTGCGCTCGGACCGGCCGTTGACCGACACGCCGGTGCTGTACGACCCGGGCATCGTCATCGTCTGCCAGGGCGCCAAGCGCGGGCATTTCGGCGATGCGGTGTATGTCTACGACGAGCAGCACTATCTGTCCGTCGCCGTCCCGGTGCCCTTCACCATGCAGTCCGATGGCAGCCCGGAGCGGCCGCTGCTGGCGCTGTACCTGCATCTGGATTTCCAGCTTGCGGCGGGACTGCTGGTCGAGCTGGACCAGGCCGGTCCGGTCCAGCTCGCGCAGGCGCCGGCGAGCATGGTGTCCAGTCCGATGGACGAGGCGTTGCGGCAGACCGTGCAGCGCCTGCTGCAGGCGCTGAGTCACCCGCTGGACGCGGCCATCCTCGGCCGCGCGCTCGTGCGGGAGGTGTACTTCCGCGTGCTGACCGGACCGCAAGGCCATGGGCTGCGTGCGGCCCTGGCGCAACAAGGGCACTTCGGCCGCATCGGTCGCGCCCTGCAACGCATCCACCGCGACCACGCCCGGCGTCTCGACGTGGCGGAGCTGGCGCGCGAGGCCGGGATGAGCACGCCGTCGTTCCATGCGCATTTCAAGGCGGTGACCCGGGTCGCGCCGATGCAGTACCTGAAGTCGATCCGCCTGCACCAGGCGCGCCTGCTGATGGCGCGCGAGGGCATGACCGCAGCGGGCGCCTGCCACGCGGTCGGCTACGAGAGCGCCTCGCAGTTCACCCGCGAGTTCAAACGTCTGTTCGGCCGGCCGCCGATGGCCGAGGCGCGGCGCATGCGCGCCGAGTTCGCCGTGCCTCCGGTCGCACCAGGGGCCGGATTCGTGGCCTCGCATTGAGCGATGCGTTGCCTGCCACGGCCGTGGGCGGGCGTCTGCAGCGCCGCCTGCAGCTGTCACGGCGCTGAGTCGGTCGCCAGGCGAGCGCCGGCCGGGGCGTCTCCATGCGAGGCGTACGAGGCCAGTGGCGGCCGCGGCGCGCACTGCGCCAGGACCCTGCGCAGCAGGCAGGCGCGCGCAGGCCCTGTGGTATTCTGCGCGCCGTTCCGGTGCGGTGCGTTCGCGTGCTCACCCCGATCCGCGGCCGCGGCCGCGGCAACGCCGGATCCGGCGCTGCGATGCGCCACGCGCGCGGCGTCCGCCGTGCCTCCCTCCCGTCCGTCCTGGTCCGCCTTCCGTGAAATTCTTCGTCTCCTGCGCCAAGGGCCTGGAATACCTGCTCGTCGATGAGCTGCTCGCGCTCGGCGTAGCCCAGGCCACCGCCACCGTCGCCGGCGCCAATGCCGAAGGCAGCCTGCAGGACGCGCAACGTGCGGTGCTGTGGTCGCGCCTGGCCAGCCGCGTGCTGTGGCCGTTGCAGTCCTTCGACTGCCCCGACGAGGCGGCGCTGTACGCCGGCGTGGCCGCGCTGCCGTGGCGCAGCCATCTGGCGCCGCAGCACACCCTGGCGGTGGACGCGCATGTGTCCGGCACCGGCATCACCCATGCGCGCTTCGCCGCGCAGCGGGTCAAGGATGCGGTGGTGGACACGCTGCGCGGCGAGGGCCTGGAGCGGCCGTCGGTGGACGTGGAACACCCGGACCTGCGCCTGAACCTGTCGCTGCGCAAGGGCCGCGCCACGCTGTCGGTGGACCTGGGCGGCGGCTCGCTGCACCGGCGCGGCTGGCGCCAGGCGCAGAACGAGGCGCCGCTGAAGGAGAACCTTGCCGCGGCGGTGTTGCTGCGCGGGCAATGGCCGGCGCTGTATGCGCAAGGCGGCGGGTTGCTGGATCCGATGTGCGGCAGCGGTACGCTGCTGATCGAAGGCGCACTGATGGCCGCCGAGGTGGCGCCGGGCCTGCTGCGCGGCGAACTGGCGGCGCAGCAGCGCGGCGACACCGATGCCGATGCCGCGCCGAGCCGCTGGCTGGGGTTCGATCTGGCGGCCTGGCGTGCGCTGCTGGCCGAGGCGCGGCAGCGTGCCGAAACCGGTCGCGCCGCATTGCGCCCGGTCCTGTACGGCAGCGACATCGACCCGCATGCGCTGCGCGCGGCGCGCGAGAACGCGCTGGCCGCCGGCGTGGCCGAGGCGATCGCCTTCGCCGTGCACGATGTCGCTGCGTTGCCTGCGCCGGCGCAGGCGCTGGGCACGGTGGTGTGCAATCCGCCCTACGACGAGCGCCTGGCCGCCGACGCGGCGCTGTATCGGCGCCTGGGCGATGCGCTCAAGCGGGCGGTGCCGCAATGGCGCGCCAGTCTGCTGTGCGGCAGCGACGAACTGGCCTATGCCACCGGCCTGCGCGCGGCCAAGAAGTACCAGATGTTCAACGGCGCGCTGGAGTGCCCGTTGATCGTCTGCGACCCGATCGCGGTCGCGCCGCGGGCCGGCGCCAGCGAGGAACCGCGCGCGCTCAGCGACGGCGCGCAGATGGTTGCCAACCGCCTGCGCAAGAACCTGCGCAAGTTCAAGAGCTGGCGCGCGCGCGAGCGGGTCAGCTGCTACCGCGCCTACGACGCCGACCTGCCCGAATACGCGGCGGCGATCGACGTGTACCAGGAAGACGGCGGCCAGGCGCGCACCTTCCTACACGTGCAGGAATACGCGGCGCCGGACAGCATTCCCGATGCGGACGTGCGCCGCCGCCGCAACGAACTGCTGGCGGCCGCGCGCGAAGTATTCGCGGTGCCCGCCGAACAAGTGGCGCTGAAGACCCGCGAACGCGGCAAGGGCGGCAGCAAGTACGGCCGTTTCGAGCAGCGCGGCGAGTTCCTGGTGGTGCGCGAGCACGAGGCGCTGCTGCGGGTGAACCTGTTCGACTACCTGGATACCGGGCTGTTCCTCGACCACCGCCCGCTGCGCGGGACGATGGCGCAGCAGGCGCGCGGCAAGCGCTTCCTCAACCTGTTCTGCTACACCGGCGTGGCCAGCGTGCAGGCGGCGGTGGCCGGCGCCGATTCCACCACCAGCGTGGATCTGTCCAGCACCTACCTGCAGTGGTGCGCCGACAACCTGGCGTTCAACGGCAAGGGCGGCGCCCAGCACCGGCTGGTGCAGGCCGACGCGCTGAGCTGGCTGGAGGCGGAGAAGAACCGCTACGACGTGATCTTCTGCGACCCGCCGACCTTCTCCAATTCCGCGCGCGCCGAGGATTTCGACATCCAGCGCGAGCACGTGCGGCTGTTGCGCGCGGCGGTGGCGCGGTTGATGCCCGACGGCGTGCTGTACTTCTCCAACAATTTCCGCCGCTTCAAGCTGGACGAGAACGCGCTGGCCGAGTTCGCGGTCTGCGAGGAGATCAGCGCGCAGACCATCGATCCGGATTTCGAGCGCAACCCGCGTATCCATCGCGCCTGGCGCTTGCAGCGGCGCTGAGCGCGCGCCGCCGGTGCCTCGTAGGAGCGGCTTCAGCCGCGACAGGCGTTACGGGTAACGCCGTCGCGGCTGAAGCCGCTCCTACGGGATGCGCCGTGGCTCAGTTGCCGCGGTGCCGCAGGGTGGCCTGCGCCTTGCCGCGTTGCGGCGGCTCTTCCTCCGCTTCGCGTTCGTTCCAGTACGCCTGGATCTGCAGGATCTGCGGCAGGATCGCCTCGAACAACTGCACCAGGCGCGGCTCGAACTGGCTGCCGGACTTGTCGCGGAACAGCGCCAACGCCTGATCCAGCGGCCATGCGTCCTTGTACGGGCGCGGCGAGGTGAGGGCGTCGAACACGTCGGCCAGCGCCACGATCCGCGCCGATTCGGGAATCTGCGTGCCGGACAGGCCGGCCGGGTAGCCGCCGCCGTCCCAGTGCTCGTGGTGGTACAGGGACACCTCGGCGGCGAGACGGAACAGCGGCGCGCTGCTGCGGCTGAGGATGTCGTAGCCGATCCGCGGGTGCCGCTTCATCACCTGCCACTCGTCCGCGTCCAGCGGCCCGGGCTTCTTCAGCACCGCGTCGGGGATGCCGATCTTGCCGGTGTCGTGCATCGGCGCGGCCTGTTCCAGCAGGTCGGCGTCCTCGCGCGACCAGCCGGCGGCCAGGGCCAGCGCACGGGCGTAGGCGGCCATGCGCCAGATGTGGGTGCCGGTGTCCGAGTCGCTGTAGTGGCCGGCCATGCCCAGCATCTCGATCGCGGCGCGGTGGCTGTCGGCGAGGCTGGCGGCGCTGACCAGCGACAGGTGGGTGCGCACCCGCGCGCGCAGGATGCTCGGCGAGTACGGCTTGGTGATGTAGTCGACGCCGCCAGCGTCGAAGCCGATGCTCTCGTCGGCGTCCTTGTCCTTGCCGGTGACGAAGATGATCGGGATCGCCGCACTGCGCGCATCTTCCTTGAGCGTGCGGGCCAGGGTGTAGCCGTCGACGTCGGGCAGGTCCACGTCCAGCAGGATCAGCGCCGGGCGGTGCTTGGCCACCCCGCGCAGCGCTTCGGCGCCGTTCTTGGCGAACACCAGCGCGTAGTCCTCGCGCAGCAGCTGCCGGATCAGCGCCAGGTTGCTGGGTTCGTCGTCGACACAGAGAATGCACGGCTGGGTCATGGTGGTGTCTCGTTACGCGCGCTCAATCGTGTGCATCGGCCAGCCATTGCCTGACCTTGGCCTCGGCCTCGCGGAAGGAAAAATTCTCCAGCAACTGCTGCAGCTCGGCGGTTTGCGCCGGCGGCAGGACTGCGGCCAGTTGCCGCAGCGTGTGGTCGATGCGGTCCGGATCGTCGCTGTCCAGCACCTGCAGCACCTGATACCAGGACGCCTGCAGCGTTGCCGGGTCCACCACGGTGTCGGCTGCGGCCGCCGGTCCCGTCGTGCCCGGGGTGGCGTCGGCGAAGCGCAGCACTTCGGCGGCGGTGTCGGCCATCGCCGCGGCCAGTGCGGCGATGGCGGCTTCGGCCTGCGTCGGCGCGGTGCTCAAGCGTTCTTCGAGCGCGGCGCTGGCGACGCTCAGCGCCGGCAATGCCAGCGATCCGGCCGAACCGCGCAACTTGTGCGCCAGGGAGAGCGCCTCGGCCGGCCGTTGCGCGTCCAGCAGGGCGCGGACGCTGGCCGCCGGGTCGGGATACTCCTGCAACAGCTTCAGCAGATAGCGTCGATACGGATCGCGCTCGCCCCACAGCCGCTGCGCCTGGACGGTATCGAGCAACGCCGGGTCGCTGACCGGCCAGTCGTCCGTCGGCAGCCCCGACGCTGGCGATGCGAGCGGCAGCAGCGGCAGCGCGGCCAGGTTCGGCGGCAGGAACCGGCGGATGATCGCGATCAGGTCCTCGACCTGAAAGGGTTTGGCGATGAAGTCGTTCATGCCGCTGGACAGCGCCATCTCTTGTTGCTGGCGATAGGCGCCGGCGGTGAGGGCGATCACCGGCACGGCGGCCAGCTGCGGATCGGCGCGCAGTTGACGGGTGGCTTCGTAGCCGTCCATGGTCGGCATCTGCACGTCCATCAGCACCACGTGGAAGCGACCGGGATCGCGGCGTAGCCGCTGCAGCGCCTGGGCCCCGTCCTGCGCCAGGTCGACCAGCGCGCCTTCGCCTTCGAGGATGCGCTGCGCGACCTCGCGGTTGATGTCGCTGTCGTCGACCACCAGCAAGCGCGCCCCGGCCAGGCGCGCGACGCCGTCGCTGGGCGCCGGCGCGGGCAGGTCGCCATTGCGACGTGCCAGCAGCATGGCGATGGTGCGCTGCAGGGCCGAGGCGGTGACCGGCTTGGTCATCACCGCATCCACGTCGGCCACGCCGGGCTGTTGCTCCTGGATCATGCGCCGCTCGTAGGCGGTGACCATGACGATGATCGGCTGCCGGTCCGGCGCCGATTGCGCGCGGATGCGCTGGGCCACGCTCAGCCCGTCCAGGTCGGGCATGCGCCAGTCCAGCAGGATCACGTCGAACTCGGCGCGTTCCGGCGCGGCCGCGGCCAGCGCGGCGGTGCCGCTGGCCACCGCTTCCACCTGCCAGCCGAAGCCGTTGGCGATGTCGGTCAGGCTGCGTCGCACCAGGTCGTGATCGTCGGCGATCAGCACCCGCCGCGCCTGCGCCGGTTCGGCGTCGGCGGCCGGTGCCGGCGCCACGGCGAACGGAATGACGAAGTAGAAATCGCTGCCCTGGCCGGGGGCGCTCTGGACTTCCAGTTGCCCGCCCATCAGTTCCACCAGGCGCCGGCTGATGGTCAGGCCCAGGCCGCTGCCGCCGTAGCGGCGGCTGGTGGAGGTGTCGGCCTGCAGGAACGGCGAGAAGATCAGGCTCTGCTTCTCGCGCGGGATGCCGATGCCGGTGTCGCGCACCGAGAACAGCAGTTTGAGCTTGCCGGGTTCCCCGCCGGGGAAGGCGCGCACCGACAGCGCCACCTCGCCCTGTTCGGTGAACTTGATGGCGTTGCCGACCAAATTGATCAGCACCTGGTTCAGGCGCAGCGCATCGCCGCGCAGCCAGCGGCAGCCCGGCGGCTGCGGCTCGACGATCATCTCCACCGGCTTGGCGCTGGTCGCCGAGGTCATCAGGGCGGCGATGTTCTCCAGCAACTCGTTGAGATCGAACGGGGCCGATTCCAGGTCGATGCGCCCGGACTCGATCTTGGAGAAGTCGAGGATGTCGTTGATGATCTCCAGCAGGTTGCGCGCGGACAACTCGATCTTCTGGATCATGTCCTGCGCCGCCTGCGACAGCGCGCTGTGCCGCAGCAGGTACAGCATGCCCAGGATCGCGTTCATCGGCGTGCGGATCTCGTGGCTCATGTTGGCCAGGAAATCGCTCTTGGACTGGTTGGCGGTTTCGGCCGCGTCGATCGCCAGGCGCAGTTCGCGCTCGTGGCGCTTCTGCTCGGTCAGGTCGACGGCGATGCCGAGGTAGCCGATCACCCGCTCGTCGTCGTCGCGCAGCGTGCTCAGCGTGAGCAGCACCGGGAAGGCATGGCCGTCCTTGCTCAGGTAGGTCCACTCGCGGGTATCGCTGCGCCCCAGCGTGGACAGCGCCGCCACCGACTCGAACGAGGGCTGCACCGGCATGCCCGACTGCGCGGCCATGCGTTCTGCGCGCGCGCTCAGTTGTTCCGGATCCAGGAACAGGCCGGTGGCCTTGCGCCCGATCAGTTCGTGCGCGGCGTAGCCGAGCAGGGTCTCGGCGGCGGGATTGAACAGGGTGATGACGCCATCGGGATCGGTGGCGACGATCGCGTAGCCGGCATTGGCCAGGATCGCGCGCTGCAGCGCCGAATAGGTGACCAGTTCGCTGGTGCGCTCGGCCACCTGTTGCTCCAGCGTGGCGTTGAGTTCCAGCACCCGCGCCTGCGCGCGCACCTGCTCGGTGACGTCGTGCAGCAGGTGCGAATGGCCGATGGTGCCGCCGCCGGTGCCGGCGATCGGCGAGACGCTGGCCAGCACGCTGACGATGTGGCCGTCGCGGTGGCGCAGTTCGCGAACGCCGTCGCCGCCGCCGCCGGCCGGATCGCGGATCTGCGCGCCCAGCAGCTGCTGCAGCGGTTGGCCGATGGCCTGCTCCGGCGTATAGCCGAAGATGCGCATGGCCGCGGGGTTCCAGTGGGTCACCCGGCCGTGCAGGTCTTCGGCGACGATCGCCTCGCTGGTGCCGGCGACCAGTGCCGCCAGTTGGCTCTGCTCGCTGAGGATCAGGTCGCGGCGGCGCAGGCTGGTCAGGAACACGTACAGCAGTGCGGCGAGCAGCAGCGCGATGCCGCCGGCCAGGGCGCCGGCCAGCAGCGGGGAGAATTGATCCAGCGAGCGCACGAAGCCCGGCGTGGCCTGCGCCCCGATCCGCCACTGGCGGCCGTACACGGTGAGGGTGCGTTCGGCGGCCGGCCCGCCGGCCAGGATCGGCGTGGCGTCGTCGCGGTAGAACGGCTGGGCCGGGTTCTGGCTGTCGGCCAGGCTCAGGCGCAGCTCGTTGCTGTGATCGTCGGAGGAGGCCAGCACCTCGGCGATGTTCAGCGGTGCGTAGGCCCAGCCGCTGGTGGCCTGCCAGCGTTGTTCCGGGGTCTGCAGCGGCAGGCCCTCGCGGTACACCGGCAACAGCAGCAGGAAGCCGCCGTTGCCCAGCCCAGGGGTCTGTACCAGGCGGATCGGCGCAGTGATGGTGGGCGCGCCCGACCGCGCCGCGGCGATGGCCGCCGCGCGCCGTGCCGGCTCGGAGGCGATGTCGAAACCTTCGGCGGCGTTGTTGGACCGTGCCGGCTGGATGTAGACGATGACGAAACGGTCGCCGTCGTGCGGGGCCAGTTCGCCGATCTGCAACGACGGCGCGCCGTCGGCGCGGGCCTGCTGCAGGAACGCGGCCTCGTCGGTGCGCGGCACCCGCTGGATGTAGCCGAAGCCGCGCACGCCGGGAAATTCGTGCGGATAGTCGCGCGAGGCGCTGTAGCGGGCGAAGCGCGCGCGAGAGATGCGGTCGCCGCCGGCCGCGATCACCGCCCCACGCGCGCCGCGCAGGCCATGCTCGTACATGTCCAGGCGTTGCCGCAGATCGCTGGCCACGTGCGAGGCCAGTTGCTGGAAGCGCGCCTGCGCCTGTGCGCGGTTGCGCTGTTGCACGCCATGCGCGATCAGCAGCGCGGCGAGCAGTCCGACGGCCAGCACGGCCAGCGCGGCGAGCCGGGCCGGACGCGCAGGGCCGGCGGCGGATGTCCGGCGTTTCTTCGACATGCTCCCCCTTCCTTTGGCGAACGCGCGTTCGGCACGCGCATCGGCTTCCTTCGGGCTGGTTGCGGAATGGCGTTCACAGTCACGGCGAACGTCCCGCAGGCCATGCCACAACGCTAGCGCGGGCGGTGCGGCCGCGCCAGTCCTGCCGGCGAAAGAACCGAGGCGTGTCTACACCTTGCTGCGTGGATGGCACGGCGTGTCGCGGGCGAGCGGTCCGCGACACGGTGCTTCTGCATCGCGTCGCGGGCCGGCGCCTGGCCAACCGCGCGAGCGGGGCATTGCATCCTCGTCATCCACGCTCAGCCAAGCAGCGTGACGGCAGCGTGCAGCGCCAGCCCGATCAGCCCGCCGACCAGGGTGCCGTTGAAGCGGATGTACTGCAGGTCGCGGCCCACGCTCAATTCCAGTTGCTCGACCAGGTGGCGTTCGTCCCAGCCCTTCACGGTCTGTGCGATGTGCTCGGTGACGCCGCTGCGCAGACGCTGGGTGAGCCGCTCGGCGCCGCCGAGCAGGTGCTGGTTGAGCGCCTCGCGCAGCGCCGGATCCTGCGCCAGCGACTGGCCGAGCGCGCCGAGGGCGCGCTGCAGGTGCTGCACCAGCGCGCCGTCCTGGCGCGACAGGTCTTCGCGCAGCGCCGCATGGATCTGGTCCCACAGGCCCTGCACGTACTCCTGCACGCCGGGGTGCTCGATCAGGCGCTGCTTCAGCGCCTGCACCTTGTCGGCGGTGGCCGGATCGGCGCGCAGCCGCTGCACATAGCCGCCGAGCCAGCGCTCGTAGTCCTGGCGCAGCGGGTGCTGCGGCTGCGACAGCACGTCCTGCAGTTCCTCCAGCAGCGCATGCGCCAGCCGCTCGGCGAGGGTGTCGGCGATGCCCTCGACCGGCTTCACCCATTCCACGGTGCCGACCAGCTTGGGCCACTCGCGGCGCGCGTACTTGACGATCATCGCCGAGACCCGCTGCTTGACCGCGGCATCGTCCAGGTGCCGGCCAAGCCGGGTCAGCGCTTCGTCGAGCAGCGCCTGGTGGCGGCCATCGGCGGTGAGCAGGCCGAGGATGTCGCCGGCGGTGGCCGCGGCGTCCCAGTCGCGCAGCCGCGCCACCACGAAGCCGTGGATGCGGCGCCGCACCGCGGCCTCGTCCAGCAGGTCCAGCGCCTGCAGCGCCCAGCCGCGGGCCAGGTCGGCCAGCCGCGCCGACTGCGCCGGTTCGGCCAGCCACTGGCCCAGCCGCGCCGCGGGGTCGAAGGCGTTGAGCTTGGCCAGCAGCGCGCCCGGTTCCAGGAACTGGTCGCGCACGAACACCGCCAGGCTGTCGGCGATGCGCGCCTTGCCGTGCGGGATGATCGCGGTGTGCGGAATCGGCAGTCCCAGCGGATGCCGGAACAGCGCCACCACCGCGAACCAGTCGGCCAGCGCGCCGACCGTGGCCGCTTCGCAGAATGCGCCGACCCAGGCCCACACGCCGTGCAGGCCCATGGCATGGCTGAGCAGGAAGCCGCACAGCATCGCCAGCAGCAACAGCGCCGCCAGCAGCTTCATGCGCCGCAATTGCGCGCGGCGCGGATCGGGGGGCAGGGTGGGGCCGGAAGACACGCTCATGCGGACGAGTCTACGCAGTGCGCGGTGAGCGCGGCTGCATGGACGGCGGCCGCGGTCTCCGGCAGGGACGCCAGATGCGCGTGCGCGCGGATCAGCCCGGCAACTGCGCGCGCAGCGCCGCCACTTCCTCGCGCAGCGCCTGGTTCTCGGCTTCGAGGTCGGCCACGCGCTGGCGCAATGCCAGCGTCGCGTCGCCGTCGGCGTCCGCTGCCGGAGCCGCGTCTTCGGACGCGGCCGGCGGCGCCGGTTTGGGCTTGCGCTTGGACTCGCGGGCGCGCTTGGCGGCCTGCTTCAGTTCGTCCTTGCCGGCCATCGCCGCGGCGCGCTGTTCCTCCTCGGGCAGGCTGGCCACCGCGGCGGCGGCATTGATCGAGATCGCACCGGACTTGACCGCTTCCACCACTTCGGCGGCGGCCTGCTTCTGGATCTTCTCGATCTGCACCACCTGGCTGTTGCTGAGCCGCGCCACGCGCGCCAGGTCGGCGCGGCTCAACGGCGCGGGCGCGTCGGCCCAGGGCGGCGTATCGGCGTCGCTCGCCGCCTCGGCGGCAGCATCCGCGTCGGCGGCGTCGGCCGCGGGTGCGTCCGCGGCGGCCGCACTGGCACGCCGCTCGGCGAGGATCTCGCGCTTGCGCAGCGCCAGCACGCCGCGCTGGAAATCGGAGACGCTGCGCCGGCCCAGGTGCTGGTCGATCATCCACAGGTGCACGTCCTGCAGCGACTGGAAGCGGGTGTTCTGCACGGTCTGGAACGGCAACCCGTGCTTCTGGCAGATGCCGTAGCGGTTGTGTCCATCGACCAGGATGTCGCCCCACAGCACCAGCGCGTCGCGACAGCCCTCGGCCAGCAGGCTGCGTTCCAGCGCGGCGTACTCGTCGGGAGTCAGCGGATCGATATAGGCCTTGAGGTCTTCTTTGACAACGATGTTCATCAACGGGGCAGCACGGCGTGGCTCGGGGGGCGGCATTGTAGAGGGCAGGGATTGGGGATTGGGGATTGGGGATTCGCAAGAGCGTCGAGCTGCCTATCCGACGCTGCCGCGCGCTGTCCGGATCCCTACTCCCGAATCCCCAATCCCGGCTCGCGCAGCGAGCCTTATCCCACCACCACCTCACTAATCTGCATCATCGGCGTCAGGTCGGTGTAGTTCTTGATGTCGCCGAGGATCTCCTCCGCGTGCGGGCCGAAGCCGGCCTGGAAGGCCTCTACCGACTCGCTGAAGATGTGGCACATGCCGACGTAAATCGGATCGCTGCCGGGGGTGCCGCCGGACAGGCCCTTGTCCACCGTGTAGCGGAGGCAGGCGGCGCCCATGCGTGCCTGCACCAGCGGCATGTGCGTGTCGCGGTAGTAGGCATGGTCGAAACGGGCGCCTGGCGTGTACGGATACATCACGCTGACCTTGATCATGAAGCGGCTCCTGTGGCGGCAATGGACCCCGACCGGGCGCCGGGGTGGCGCAAGGCTACACCCGGCCTCGGCTGGCGCGTGCTGCGTTGCGGCGGGTCGTGGGGCGTGTGCCAGGAATCGGGAATCGGGAATCGGGAATCGGGAGCCGGGAATGGCAACAGCAAAAGCAACAGCAACAGCAACAGCAACAGCAACAGCAACAGCAAGCGATGCGGCTGACGGATTGCCCAATGCGCGCGCTGCAGTGCCTTTTCGATTCCCTATTCCCGATTCTCCATTCCCGGCTTACCGGCCTCACAGGCAACCGTCAGCCCAGCGCGTCCAGCGGCCGCACGAAGTCCTGGCCCAGCGCCTGCGCCACCGCGCGGTGGGTGAGCTTGCCGGCGTGCACGTTGAGGCCGTTGCGCAGGTCCTGGTCGTCGCGCAGCGCCTGCAGGCCGTGTTCGGCCAGCAGCAGCACGAACGGCAGGGTGGCGTTGGTCAGGGCGAAGGTGGAGGTGCGGGCCACGCCGCCGGGCATGTTGGCCACGCAGTAATGGACGATGCCGTCGACCTCGTAGGTGGGTTGCTGGTGGGTGGTCGGGTGGCTGGTCTCGAAGCAGCCGCCCTGGTCGATGGCCACGTCCACCAGCACCGAGCCGGGTCGCAGCAGCGCCAGTTGTGCGCGCGACACCAACTTGGGCGCGGCCGCGCCGGGGATCAGCACCGCGCCGATCACCAGGTCGGTGTGCGGCAGGCACTGCTCGATCGCAGCGCGGGTGGAGTACAGCGTGGTCAACTGCTGGCCATAGAGTTCGTCCAGGTACTTGAGCCGCTCCAGCGAGCGGTCCAGCACGGTCACGCGCGCGTGCAGGCCCATCGCCATGCGTGCGGCGTTGATGCCGACCACGCCGCCGCCGATCACCAGCACCTGCGCCGGGGTGACCCCGGGCACGCCGCCGAGCAGCACGCCGGAGCCGCCCTGCGCCTTCTCCAGCGCATGCGCGCCGGCCTGGATCGCCATGCGCCCGGCGACCTCGCTCATCGGCGCCAGCAGCGGCAGGCCGCCGTGGCCGTCGGTGACGGTTTCATAGGCGATGGCGGTGCAGCCGGAGCGCTGCAGCGCCGCGGCCTGTTGCGGATCCGGCGCCAGGTGCAGATAGGTGAACAGCAGTTGCCCGGGGCGCAGCATCGCGCATTCCTCCGGCTGCGGTTCCTTGACCTTGACGATCATCTCGGCCTGCGCGAACACGCTCGCCGCATCCTCGGCGATGCGCGCGCCGGCGCGTTCGTACTCGGCATCGGTGAGGCCGATGGCCTGGCCACCGCCGCGCTGCACCAGCACCTGGTGGCCGTGCAGCACCAGTTCGCGGACTCCCGACGGGGTCAGCCCGATCCGGTACTCGTGGTTCTTGATCTCTTTCGGAACGCCGACCAGCATGAGCGGTTCTCCAGGCAGACGCGGCGCGTGGGGAGCGCGGGCGGTGGGTTGGGCGAGGGAGGGGTCAGGGCGTGCTGCGGATCATGTCCGCCAGCACCGCGAAGATGCGTTCGATGTGCACGGGCTCGACGATCAGCGGCGGCGACAGCGCGATGGTGTCGCCGGTGACGCGGATCAGCAGGTTGCCCTCGTGGAAGCAGCGCTCGAAGATCTCGTAGGCGCGCGCGCCGGGCGCGCCCTTGCGCGGGGCCAGTTCGATCGCGCCGATCAGGCCGAAGTTGCGGATGTCGACGACGTGCGGCAGATCGCGCAGCCGATGGATCGCCTCCTCCCACACCGGGCCCAGCTCGATCGCCTTGTCGAACAACTGCTCCTCGGCGTAGGTGTCCAGCGTCGCCAGCGCGGCGGCGCAGGCCAGCGGATGGCCGGAGTAGGTATAGCCGTGGAACAGGTCGATGACGTGGGCCGGGCCATGCGCGAACGCTTCGTGGATGGCGTTGGAGACGAACACCGCGCCCATCGGCACGCAGCCGTTGGTCAGGCCCTTGGCGGTGGTGATCATGTCCGGGGTCACCCCGAAGCGCTGCGCGGCGAAGGCGTGGCCGACGCGGCCGTAGCCGGTGATGACCTCGTCGAAGATCAGCAGGATGCCGTGCTTGTCGCACAGTTCGCGGATGCGCTGCAGGTAGCCGTGCGGCGGCAGCACCACGCCGGCCGAGCCGGAGATCGGTTCGATGATCACCGCGGCGATGGTGGAGGCATCGTGCAGCGTCACCAGCCGCTCCAGATCCTCGGCCAGTTCCGCGCCATGCGTCGGCAGGCCGCGCGAGAACGCATTGCGCTCCAGGTCGAGGGTGTGCCGCAGATGGTCCACGCCGGGCAGCAGCGGGCCGAACGCCTTGCGGTTGTTCGGCAGTCCGCCTACCGAGATGCCGCCGAAGCCGACGCCGTGGTAGCCCTTCTCGCGGCCGATGAAGCGGGTGCGCTGGCCCTCGCCGCGGGCACGGTGGTAGGCCAGCGCGATCTTCAGCGCGGTGTCCACCGACTCGGAGCCGGAGTTGGTGTAGAACACGTGGTCCAGGCCCGGCGGCGCCAGTTCCACCAGCCGCTCGGCAAGGACGAACGGCAGCGGCGAACCCATCTGGAAGGTGGGAGCGAAATCCAGCGTGGCGATCTGCCGCGCCACCGCCTCGACGATGCGCGGTCGCGCATGGCCGGCGTTGCAGCACCACAGGCCGGCAGTGCCGTCGAGGATCTGGCGCCCGTCCACGCTGCGGTAATGCATGCCCTCGGCCGAGGCCAGCAGCCGCGGCCGCGCCTTGAACTGGCGGTTGGCGGTGAACGGCATCCAGAACGCATCCAGCGTGTCCGGTTCGCGTGTGGCCTGCGCGGCGTAGTGGTCGGACAGCGCCTGGGACGAGAGGGGCGGCTGGGGGCGCATCGCAGGCTCCACGCGAGGGATGTTGAAAAAACTTTACACCATGCCGTGGCGCCGGGTGTGACCCGGCGTAGCGCCGTCCGCACGCATTGGACGGGCTTTTCCTGGTTGCGTCGCAGCACAGGCGTGGCGCAGGAAATTGACCGGCTGGGGCGGGTGTGTAAAGTATCCGGCAACACCGCCACCGGCGTTCCCTGCGATGGATATCGGCGCCCGCCTGCACCGGGTTCGCACCGCCCACGGCCTGAGCCAGCGTGAGTTGGCCAAGCGGGTGGGCGTGACCAACAGCACCATCTCGCTGATCGAGCAGAACAAGGTCAGCCCCTCGGTGAGTTCGCTGAAGAAGGTGCTGGATGGCATCCCAATCTCGCTGGCCGAATTCTTCACCCAGGACCTGGACGCCGGCGCGGCCGATGCGCCGTTCTATCGCGCCGACGAACTGCCCGATGTCGGCAGCGACGGCATCCACTACTACCTGGTCGGCCAGCATCGCCCGCAGCGGCAGATGTGCATCCTGCGCGAGGTGATGCCGCCCGGCAGCGACACCGGCAGCGCGATGCTGGTGCACGACGGCGAAGAGGGCGGGGTGGTGGTGGCCGGCGAGGTGGAGATCACCGTCGGCAGCCAGGTGCGGGTGCTGCGCGCCGGCGAGGGCTACTATTTCGAGAGCCGGGTGCCGCACCGGTTCCGCAACGTCGGCAGCGAGACCGCAGTGCTGGTCAGCGCCAATACGCCGGCCACGTTCTGAGAGCGCCCGGCGCCCCTCCGCGCCGCAGCCGCCAGGCCGCCGCGCCGTTCCGATCCTTCCGCCGCAGCAGGAGTTCCCGATGACCGCACCCCGCACCCGCGACGCCTGGCAGGCGATGGCCGACACGCTGCGTCCGCGGACCCAGGCCTTCATCGACGGCCGCTACGTCGATGCCGCCAGCGGCAAGACCTTCGACTGCCTCAGCCCGATCGACGGCCGCCTGCTCGGCCACGTGGCCGAAGGCGAGGCCGAGGACATCGACCGTGCGGTCGCCGCGGCACGGCGCAGCTTCGAGGCCGGTCACTGGTCGCAGGCCAAGCCGGCGCAGCGCAAGAAGACCCTGCTGGCGCTGGCGCAGTTGGTCGAACGCCACGCCGACGAACTGGCGCTGCTGGAATCGCTGGACATGGGCAAGCCGGTGCGCGATGCACGCCGGGTCGATCTGGCGGCGACGGTGCGCTGCCTGTCCTGGACCGCCGAAGCGGTGGACAAGCTGTACGGCGAAGTGGCGCCGACCGGACAGGACGAACTGGACCTGATCACCCGCGAGCCGCTGGGCGTGGTCGGCGCGATCGTGCCGTGGAATTTCCCGCTGCTGATGGCGGCGTGGAAGATCGCCCCGGCGTTGGCCGCGGGCAACTCGGTGGTGCTCAAGCCGTCGGAAAAATCGCCGCTGAGCGCGCTGCGCCTGGCCGAGCTGGTGGCCGAGGCAGGCATTCCCGACGGCGTGTTCAACGTGGTGCCGGGCTATGGCAAGGGCGCCGGCGAGCCACTGGCGCTGCACATGGACGTGGACGGGCTGGTGTTCACCGGCTCCACCGCGGTCGGCCGGCGCCTGCTGCAATGCGCGGGGCTGTCGAACATGAAACGCGCGTACATGGAGTGCGGCGGCAAGAGCCCGAACCTGATATTCGCCGATGCGCCGGACCTGGAGCAGGCGGCGCAGGCGGCGGCCGCGGCGATCTTCTACAACCAGGGCGAAGTCTGCACCGCAGCCTCGCGCCTGTTGGTGGAGCGCTCGATCAAGGACAGTTTCGTCGAACGCGTGGTCGCGGCCGGGCGTGCGCTACAGCCGCGGCATCCGTTCGACGACGACGCGGCCATGGGCGCGCTGGTGGACGAGACCCAGACCCACCGCGTGCTCGACTACATCGCCCGCGGCAACGCCGAAGGCGCGCGTCTGTTGCTCGGCGGCAAGCGCGTGGAGGTGGTGCCCGGCGGCTGCTACGTGGAGCCGACCATCTTCGACGAGGTCGGCCATGAACACACCATCGCCCGCGAGGAGATCTTCGGCCCGGTGCTGTCGGTGATCGCCTTCGACGACGAGGCGCACGCCCTGCGCATGGCCAACGACAGCGAGTATGGCCTGGCCGCCGGCGTGTGGACCCGCGACATCGGCCGCGCGCACCGCGTGGCGCGCAAGCTGCGCGCCGGCAGCGTGTGGGTGAACTATTGGGGCGGCGGCGACATGACCGCCCCGTTCGGCGGCTACAAGCAATCGGGCAACGGCCGCGACAAGTCGCTGCATGCCTTCGACAAGTACACGGAGATGAAGGCGACGTGGATCAAGCTGGGGGAGTAGCCCGGAGCGGGGATTGGGGATTGGGGATTCGGGATTGGTGAAAAGCGGGGCTGCGGCTGCGGATGTCGTAGGAGCGGCTTCAGCCGCGACGGGCTTTGCCGGGAATGCCTGTCGCGGCTGAAGCCGCTCCTACGAAGACAGCGGTGCTCCAGGTCGCGGCGCCGCCACTCATCCCCAATCCCGACTGCCCAATCCCGGCTCTCTCTCCACCCGGCACGCAAAACAGCCTTGCCGCGCATGATGCAGATGCAGGTAGCGCACCTGCGGGTCGGCGAAGGCGCAGGCGATCGCGGTGGCGATGCGCTCGCCCGGCTGCACGTCGGCGGCGATCAGCATGTCGCCGGCGTCGTAGCCGCGCAGCGAGATCAGGCGGCGGACGATCGCATCGGGCACGTCGCCCGGCGCCGGTGCGGCGGTGGCGACGTGGCGGCGCACGTAGATGGGTCCGGCGGCGCGGTACGGGGTCTGCGCGGGCTGGTGCAGGTAGTGCAGCAACAGCAGTTCCTCGCCGGGCCGTGCGTCCTCCAGGCTGACCCGGCAGGGATAGCCGAGCGCGCTGTCGGCGCGGACGCGCTGCGCATGGCGCGCCTGCAGTTGCGCATCGTCGAGGTCGAACAGGGCGGCGAACGGTGCGGCCGGCAGGCCGACGCAACGGAAGCTGGACATGGGCGCTCCAGGAACGGATGGAGCGCGCAGCGTGCCGGTCGCCGCGGCAACGCGCTGGCCGCATTCGGACGCGGCACTGCACGGGCGCGGCGTGCGTGTGTCAGCGAGCGCGCATCAGTGCCAGGCGCGCGCTACCCAGCGCGGCGTGCCGCTCAGCGCGGAACGTAATCGGCGAAATCGACCGGATGCCGCGGGTCGGCCGCCTGCACCTGGTCGCCGTCCTTGACCAGGGCGTCTGCGTCGGGCGAGGGATTCGGGTTCAGTTCCCAGCGCTGCTGGATGCGCTTGTGGAACAGCCACTGCTTGCGCTGCGGGTCGTAGCGGAAGGTGATGAAGTCGGTCCAGTGCTGGCCGCAGGAGACCCCGTTCTGCACGGTGAAGTAGCGGCCCTTGGCGGCGAACGGATCGTCGCCATCGGTGAACGGGTCGCACTGGCCGCCCTCGTCGCGCTTGAGGATCACCCGGTCGTTGCGCGCCGCCAGCCGATAGCGGCCGTCGGCCTGCTGCACGAAGATCAGCAGCGGCCGTGCCGGTGCCGGATCGCGTTGCGCCTCGCCGCGCTGCTGCAGCGCGAGCAGGTAGTCGGCACGGCCGTCGCCATCGAGGTCGGCCTGCAACTGCGCCAGCGGCTGGTAGCCGGCCGGCAGCTGGTGCAGCACGTCGGCGGGCAAGGCGGCGGCCTGGGCGAGGGGGCTGCCGAGCAGGAGGCTGGCGGCGAGGCCAACGCGGTAGGGGACGGGCATGGGGCGATTCCGCAGGCGGGGGGCGCAAGCCTAACCGACCGGCGCGCACTGGCGGAATCGCACAGTGCCGTGCGTTGCCTGCGCGAGCGGCTTCGCTGGGGCTGCCTGTCCATCGTGCGCCGCACAAGCACAGGCGCGCGGCACGCTTGCGATGGATGGCGCGGCGCCACCGGGTGTTTTGTACTACGCTCGGCGCATGCGGTCGCGCGTCGGCAGGCCGTTCGGCAGGCGGCCTCGTGGAGACGCCGCAGGCGCGTCATCCGCACCAGGGCGCCGACGCCTCCGAGGGGACACCGCATGAACGACTCGCACCGCGTTGCCGCGTCCGCGCCGACCGATCGCTCCGGCCTGCTTTCGAAGGAACGCATCGTCGCCGGGCCCGGCTTCAATCGCTGGCTGGTGCCGCCCGCGGCCTTGGCGATCCATCTGTGCATCGGCATGGCCTACGGTTTCAGCGTGTTCTGGCTGCCGTTGTCCAAGGCGCTGGGCATCACCGAGGCGGTGGCCTGTCCACCCGACATGGGCTTCCTGGCGCGCATCGTCTCGTCCAGTTGCGACTGGAAGATCAGCGAGCTGCAGTGGATGTACACGCTGTTCTTCGTGTTGCTGGGCTGCTCGGCGGCGCTGTGGGGCGGCTGGCTGGAGCGCGCCGGCCCGCGCAAGGCCGGCGTGGTCGCGGCGCTGTGCTGGTGCGGTGGGCTGGTGATCTCGGCGCTGGGCATCCACCTGCACCAGATCTGGCTGCTGTGGCTGGGTTCGGGCGTGATCGGCGGCATCGGCCTGGGGCTGGGCTACATCTCGCCGGTGTCGACGCTGATCAAGTGGTTCCCGGACCGCCGCGGCATGGCCACCGGCATGGCGATCATGGGCTTCGGCGGCGGCGCGATGATCGGCAGCCCGCTGGCCGATGCGCTGATGCGGCATTTCGCCGGCCCCGACTCGGTGGGCGTGAAGGAAACCTTCCTGGTGATGGCCGGGCTGTACTTCGTGTTCATGATGGCCGGCGCGTTCGGCTACCGGGTGCCGCCCAGCGGCTGGACCCCGGCCGGTTGGACCGCGCCGGCGGCCAGCGCCAATGCGATGATCACCGCCCATCACGTGCACGTACGCAAGGTCTGGGGCATCCCGCAGTTCTGGTTGCTGTGGGCCGTACTGTGCCTGAACGTGTCGGCCGGCATCGGCGTGATCGGCATGGCCTCGCCGATGCTGCAGGAAGTGTTCGGCGGCCGCCTGATCGGCGTGGATGCCGGCTTCGCCAGCCTCGATCCCACGCAACTGGCCGCCATCGCCGCCATCGCCGCCGGCTTCACTGGCCTGCTCAGCCTGTTCAACATCGGCGGGCGCTTCTTCTGGGCCAGCATGTCCGACAAGCTCGGGCGCAAGCACACGTACTCGCTGTTCTTCGTGCTCGGCATCGCCCTGTACGCGGCCGCGCCGTGGGCCGGCAAGGTTGGCGGCAGCGCGCTGTTCGTCGGCATCTTCTGCGTGATCGTATCGATGTACGGCGGCGGCTTTGCCACCATCCCGGCCTACCTGGCCGACCTGTTCGGCACGCAGATGGTCGGCGCCATCCATGGTCGCCTGCTGACCGCCTGGGCCACCGCCGGCATCCTCGGCCCGGTGGTGGTCGGCTACATGCGCGAGTACCAGTTGGGCATGGGTGTGCCGCCCTCACAGGTGTACAACACGACCATGTACATCCTGGCCGGGATGCTGGTGCTGGGCCTGATCTGCAACCTGCTGGTACGGCCGTTGGCGGCCAGGCACTTCATGACCCCGCAGGAGCTGGCCGCGGAGAAGCAACTGGCCCACGAACGGGCCGGCAGCAGCGCCCAGGCGGCGCCGGATGCGGCGCAGCTGGCGCTGGTCGGCCGCGGCGGCAACCCGCTGCTGCTGGTGCTGGCCTGGCTGGCGGTCGGGCTGCCGATGCTGTGGGGCATCTGGGTCACCCTGCAGAAAGCGTTCGTGCTGTTCCACTGAGTCGGGAGGGTTGCGATGTCTTCGGGTGCGTCGTCCAGGCCAGGTGCGGTCGCGCGCGGCGTGCGCCGTCACCGCGACGGGCGCACGGCCGTCGCCCAGGACCTGGTGGCGGCCGAAGTGCCGGTGGCGTTCGCCTACAACGACACGCCGTTCGTGGTGATGATGGCCACGCCGGAGGACCTGGAGGATTTCGCACTGGGCTTCTCGTTCAGCGAGGGCATCGTGGCAACACCGGACCAGCTACGCATCGAGGCCGTGGAGACCTACCTGGAAGGTGTGTCGCTGCGCCTGCGCATCCCGCTGGAACAGGCCGCCGCGTTGCAGGCGCGGCGTCGCAACCTCGACGGGCGCAGCGGCTGCGGGGTGTGTGGCAGCGCGTCGCTGGAGGCGGTGCTGCGCACGCCGCGGCCGGTGCCGGCCGGGGTGCCGATCGCGGCCGCGGCGCTGGCCCGTGCCTTGCGCGCCTTGCGCGCGCAGCAGACGCTCAACGCGTTGACCGGCGCCACCCATGCCGCGGCCTGGGCCGATGCGCAGGGGGCACTGCAGCTGATCCGCGAAGACGTCGGCCGCCACAACGCATTGGACAAGTTGATCGGTGCGCTGGTCGGCGCCGGCCTCGATCCTGGCACCGGCTTCGTCGTGGTCACCAGCCGTGCCAGCTACGAGATGGTCATGAAGGCCACGCAGGCCGGCATCCCGCTGCTGGCCGCGATTTCCGCGCCCACCGCGCTGGCCGTCGCGCTCGCCGACAGCGCCGGCCTGACCCTGATCGGCTTCGCCCGCGATCACGATTACGTCGTCTACAGCCATCCGCAGCGCCTAGCGCAGACCGAACCCGCCGGAGAGCCCGCATGAGCAAGAAGACCATCCAGCCGTACACGCAACCGGCCGGCGGTTGGGGCGCGCTGCGCGCCGTGGCCAAGCACCTGATGGAGCAGGACGTGGCGGTGCAGGGCGCCAAGACCCTGCTGCACGCCAACCAGCCTGACGGCTTCGACTGCCCCGGCTGCGCCTGGCCCGATCGCGACCACACCTCGACCTTCGAGTTCTGCGAGAACGGCGCCAAGGCGGTGGCCGCCGAATCCACCGCGCGCCGCGCCACGCCGGAACTGTTTGCCCAGCACAGCGTCGCGCAACTGGCCCGCTACAGCGACTACTGGCTGGAAGGGCAGGGCCGACTGACCCAGCCGCTGCGCTACGACGCCGACACCGACCACTACGTGCCGATCGACTGGGACGCGGCGTTCGCGCTGATCGCCCGACACCTCAACGGCCTGGCCTCGCCGGACGAGGCGATCTTCTATACCTCCGGGCGCACCAGCAACGAGGCGGCGTTTTTGTATCAGTTGTTCGTGCGCGAGTTCGGCACCAACAACTTCCCGGACTGCTCCAACATGTGCCACGAGCCGTCCGGCACTGCGCTCAAGGCACAGATCGGGGTCGGCAAGGGCACGGTCTCGCTGCAGGATTTCGAACTGGCCGATGCGATCTTCATCTTCGGCCAGAATCCCGGCACCAACCATCCGCGCATGCTCGGCGAACTGCGCCAGGCGGCCAAGCGGGGCGCGGCGATCGCCTCGTTCAATCCGCTGCGCGAACGCGGCCTGGAGAAGTTCGCCGATCCGCAGGACAAGCTGGAGATGCTGCACAACGGCTCCACCCGCATCTCCTCGGATTACTTCCAGTTGAAGATCGGCGGCGACCTGGCCGCGGTCAAGGGCATCATCAAGCACGTGCTGGAGCGCGACGCCGAGGCGGCGCGCAGCGGGCAGCCGCGGTTGCTGGACCTGGAGTTCATCGACCGCCACACCGCCGGCTTCGAGGCCTTCGCCGCCGAGGTCGCGGCCGAGCCGTGGGACACCATCGTCGAGGAATCCGGGCTCAGCGAGGCCGCCCTGCGCCAGGCCGGGGAGATCTACCTCAAGGCCGAGCGGCTGATCGCCTGCTGGGGCATGGGCATCACCCAGCACAAGCATTCGGTGGCGACCATCCAGATGATCGCCAACCTGCTGTTGCTGCGCGGCCACCTCGGCCGGCCAGGCGCCGGGCTGTGTCCGGTGCGCGGCCACAGCAACGTGCAGGGCGACCGCACCATGATGATCTACGAGCAGCCGCCCCAGGCGTTCCTGGACCGGCTGCAGAAGGTGTTCGGCTTCGCCCCGCCGCGCGCGCCCGGCTACGACACGGTCGGCGCGATCGAGGCGATGGCCGACGGCCGCGCCAAGGTGTTCTTCGCCATGGGCGGCAATTTCGCCACCGCCACCCCCGATACCGAGGCCACCCATCGCGCGCTGCGCCGCTGCGACCTCACCGTGCACGTCACCACCAAGCTCAACCGCAGCCACCTGGTGCACGGCCGCGACGCGCTGATCCTGCCGTGCCTGGGCCGCACCGAGATCGACATCCAGGAGGGCGGGCCGCAGCACGTCAGCGTCGAGGATTCGATGAGCATGGTGCACCTGTCCGGCGGCATCAATCCGCCGGCCTCGCCGCAACTGCTGTCCGAGCCGGCGATCGTGGCGGGCCTGGCCGAGGCCACGCTGGGCGCGCGCAGCACGGTGCGCTGGCGCTGGCTGGTGGCCGACTACGACCGCATCCGCGACCTGATCGCACAGATGTTCGACGACTTCGCCGACTTCAACACGCGGGTGCGGGTGCCGGGCGGCTTCCGCCTGTCCAATGGCGCGCGCGACCGCGTGTGGGACACGCCGGAGGGCCGTGCGGTGTTCAAGCCGCATGCGGTGCCGACCGACAACCCGATCCACCGCGCGCGCCGGCAGCATCCGGGGCAACTGGTGTTCACCCTGGCCACCACGCGCTCGCACGACCAGTACAACACCACCATCTACGGCCTGGACGACCGCTACCGCGGCGTGTTCGGCGAGCGCCGGGTGCTGTTCATCAATGCCGCCGACATCGCCGACCTGGGCATGCAGGCGGGCGACTGGGTGGACCTGCACAGCCTGTGCGAGGACGGGGTGCCGCGGCAGGCCAAGCGCTTCATGCTGGTCGCCTACAACATCCCGCGCGGCTGCCTGGCGGCCTACTACCCCGAGACCAATGCGCTGGTGCCCTTGTCCAGCTTCGCCGACGAGGCGCGCACGCCCACCTCCAAGTCGATTCCGGTGGTGGTCACCGCGCATCTGGCCGAGGCCGCCGCGGCCGCCCCACGCGACATCGGAGTCGCGCTTGTCCGCTGATCCGGCGTTGACCGCGCGCCTGCTGCCGTTGCTGGCCGAGGCGCCGGACGGCATGGCGCTGGCCCGCGTATGCAAGCGCCTGGACGTGCGCATGAGCGTGTTGTTGCGCACCCTGGCGTGGCTGGGCGACGCCGAGCTCGCCGGGCAGGCGGGGCCGGGCTGGGTGCGGGTGCAGCGCGCCGGCGAGCGCGAGGTGGCGGTGCTGACGGCTGCCGGTCGCGCGCAGTTGCGGCAGTAGGCGCTACGCCCCCGCCATGCGAGGCGGCTATCGACGTGTGCACGCTGCGCCGTGGGCGGCCTCGCAAGCGGGTGCCGCCCGCGCCCGGCTGGACAATCTCTTTCGACTTCGACTTCGACTTCGACTTCGACAGCAGTGCGCGTGCGCTATCGGTGCGCATGCGCTGCCGGCGTGCGTGCGTGCGGCGGTGTCGTTGCGCCATCCAAACAAGCGCAGTGTGCGCTTGCGCACGCGGGGGCGTTGTACCGGAACTGCACAGGTCCGGTTTTTGCGTTAACGGGCGCACGCGAAAATAGATCATCAATTCTCGTTGCGTGGGCATGGACGTTTCATGCTTTCCCGCGGTAAGTGACCCAGTCGCGCTTTGGCGCATTTGGAGCGAAAGCGTCTTCCCCAGTCTCAATCCGTGAGAATGCCGGATTCGACGCTGCGGTCGTTTTCATGAAATGGACCGACGCGTCCGCTTGGAGAATCGGGCCTTGCGGCCCAACGATGCTTCGTGGCAATGGCTTCGCATTGCGGCCGCGGCCGGCCTCCGTTTCGTGGAGATAGGGCAGGTCTCTCGCCAGGCGCCTTTGGCGATGGCTGTGTCCACTGGCCTTCGCAGCCAGAACGGATGCGATGCAGCAGTGTTTTCCCGTTTGCAGGTCGCGGATTCGTCCTGGGAACTCATCCGATTTTCCATATCCATCATGAGGGCGATGCGATGATCACTGAAAAGATTCTGGCGCTGCGCACATGCGCCAACAACATGGCCGATCACTGTGGCTTGATCTGGCCGATGTCCGGTCACGTGGAATGCAAGTACTGGAAGCCATCCGCACTGCACGAGAACGGCCTCACCGGTCTGTCGTGGGGACGCGGCGGCGGGGCCCATCTGAGTGCGCATGCTGATGCCCGCTGGGTTGTCTGCGAAGTCGCCGTCGGCGACGTGCTGCCGTTGCCGGAAGAGGGGATGATCAAGTTCCCGCGTGCGCAGGTGCTGCTGGTCGGGAGCCGGAGCGAGGCGCTGGACTATCTCGCGGCCAACTACCGGTTCTACGCGTTGGCAGATCAGGCCGCGTTGCCGACGGTGCCGACGAACGTGGCCAGCCCCGCGGCGGCCTTGCCTGCGCCGGCAACCCTGGGCACCTCGCCGACCCAGCCCACCCCGCCGACCGTGGCGACACCGGCAACGCCGGTGGCCACGGTCGTTGCGGCCAATCCTGTCGAGTCGCGCCCCGACCTCCTTGCCAGGAAGATCGAAACAGGTGTCTATGGCAGCACGCTCACCGGCTCCGACCAAAGCCGGCTGGTCGCCGGCTATGGCAGCACCGAGACCGCCGGCGATCACAGCGATCTGATCGCCGGTTATGGCAGCACCGGCACCGCGGGCTCGGACAGTTCCATCCTTGCCGGCTACGGCAGCACCCAGACCGCGGCCGACCGGAGCACGCTCATCGCCGGCTACGGCAGTACCCAGACGGCACAGGAAGGCAGCCGCGTGACCTCCGGCTATGGCAGTACCGCGACCACGGGCGCCGACAGCGCCGTGATCTCCGGCTACGGCAGCACGCAGACCGCCGGCAGCGACAGTTCGCTGACCGCGGGGTACGGCAGCACGCAGACGGCGCGGCAAGGCAGCGACGTCACCGCCGGCTACGGCAGCACCGGCACCGCGGGCGCTGACAGTTCGCTGATCGCCGGCTACGGCAGCACGCAAACCGCAGGCAGCGACAGTTCGCTGACGGCCGGCTATGGCAGCACGCAGACGGCACGCCAGGGCAGCGACGTCACCGCGGGCTATGGCAGCACCGGCACCGCGGGCGCGGACAGTACGCTGATCGCCGGCTACGGCAGCACGCAGACCGCGGGCAGCGACAGCTCGCTGACGGCGGGGTACGGCAGTACGCAGACGGCACGGCAAGGCAGCGACGTCACCGCCGGCTACGGCAGCACCGGCACCTCGGGTGCGGACAGCACGCTGATCGCCGGCTATGGCAGCACGCAGACGGCGGGCAGCGACAGCTCGCTGACCGCCGGTTACGGCAGTACGCAGACGGCACGCCAGGGAAGCGACGTCACCGCCGGCTATGGCAGCACCGGCACCGCGGGTGCGGACAGCACGCTGATCGCGGGCTATGGCAGCACGCAGACCGCAGGTAGCGACAGCTCGCTGACGGCGGGGTACGGCAGTACGCAAACGGCACGGCAAGGCAGCGACGTCACCGCCGGCTACGGCAGTACTGGCACCGCGGGTGCGGACAGTTCGCTGATCGCCGGCTATGGCAGCACGCAGACGGCGGGCAGCGACAGCTCGCTGACCGCCGGCTACGGCAGTACGCAGACGGCGCAGCAGGACAGTTCGCTCACGACCGGCTATGGCAGCACTTCGACTGCAGGTCACGACAGCTCGCTGATTGCCGGCTACGGCAGCACGCAGACTGCGGGCAGCGACAGTTCGTTGACAGCGGGTTATGGCAGTACGCAGACGGCGCGGCAAGGCAGCGATGTCACCGCCGGCTATGGCAGCACCGGCACTGCCGGTGCGGACAGCTCGTTGATCGCGGGCTATGGCAGCACGCAAACCGCAGGGAGCGACAGTTCGCTGACCGCGGGTTATGGCAGTACGCAGACGGCGCGGCAAGGCAGCGATGTCACCGCCGGCTATGGCAGCACCGGCACTGCCGGTGCGGACAGCACGCTGATCGCCGGCTATGGCAGCACGCAGACCGCCGGCAGCGACAGTTCGCTGACCGCGGGGTACGGCAGTACGCAGACGGCGCGGCAGGGCAGCGATGTCACCGCCGGCTATGGCAGTACTGGCACCGCCGGCGCGGATAGCACGCTGATCGCCGGCTATGGCAGTACACAGACCGCGGGCAGCGACAGCTCGCTGACGGCGGGGTACGGCAGTACGCAGACGGCGCGGCAAGGCAGTGATGTCACCGCCGGCTATGGCAGCACCGGCACCGCGGGTGCGGACAGTACGCTGATCGCCGGCTATGGCAGCACGCAGACCGCAGGCAGCGACAGTTCGCTGACCGCGGGTTATGGCAGCACGCAGACGGCGCGGCAGGGCAGCGACATCACGGCCGGTTATGGGAGCACCGGCACTGCCGGCGCCGACAGTTCGCTGATCGCCGGCTATGGCAGCACCCAGACCGCCGGCTACGACAGCACCCTCACCGCCGGCTACGGCAGTACCCAGACCGCGCGGGAGGACAGTACGCTCACCGCCGGCTATGGCAGCACCTCCACCGCCGGTCACGACAGCTCGCTGATCGCCGGCTATGGCAGCACCCAGACCGCGGGCTACAACAGCACCCTGACCACGGGCTACGGCAGCACGCAGACCGCCCAGGAGAGCAGCTCCCTCACCGCGGGGTACGGCAGCACCTCGACGGCCGGCTACGACAGCTCGTTGACCGCCGGCTATGGCAGCACGCAAACCGCTGGCTACAAGAGTACGCTGACTGCGGGCTATGGCAGCAACTCGACCGCCGGCCACGACAGCTCGCTGATCGCCGGCTACGGCAGTACCCAGACCGCCGGCTATGAGAGCACCTTGACCGCGGGCTACGGCAGTTCGCTGACCGCGCAGCAGAACAGCGCGTTGACCGCCGGCTACGGCAGCACCGAGATCGCCGGTTACGCCAGCACGCTGATTGCCGGCTACGGCAGTTCCCAGACCGCCGGCTACGAGAGCACGTTGACCGCCGGCTATGGCAGTACCCAGATGGCCGAACACAGCAGTTCGCTGACGGCGGGCTACGGCAGCACCGGCGTCGCCGGGCAGGACAGCTCGCTGATTGCCGGCTACGGCAGCAATCTGACCAGCGGCGTGCGCAGCTTCCTGACGGCGGGCTACGGCAGCAACCTGATCGCCAGCTACGGAAGCTCGCTGATCGCCGGCCACGACTGCATCCAGATCGCCGGCCACAAAAGCATGTTGATTGCTGGCAAGGGCAGCTCCCAGACCGCAGGGTCGCGCAGCACCCTGATCGCCGGTGCAGACAGCGTGCAGACCGCCGGCGACCGCAGCAAGCTGATCGCCGGCGCCGACAGCACCCAGACCGCCGGCGATCGCAGCAAGCTGTTGGCCGGACGCAATAGCCACCTCACCGCGGGCGACCGGAGCAGGCTCACCGCCGGGGACGACAGCACGCTGATGGCCGGAGACCGCAGCAAGCTGACCGCCGGCAAGAACAGCGTCCTGACCGCCGGCGCGCGCAGCAGGCTGATCGGCAGCCTGGGGTCGACGCTCACCGGCGGAGAGAACTCGACGCTTATTTTTCGCTGCTGGGATGGCGAGCGCTACACCAACCTCGTGGTCACCACCGGCGAGCAAGGGGTGGAGGCCGACATGCCGTACCAGGTCGATGCGCAGGGCAACCTTGTCGGCAAGGGCGACGACGTGGAGGTAGTGGAGCAGGCGCCGTGCCTGCCGTTGGAGTGCGATCCAGGCGTTGTCGAGGATGTGCACGATGCCTGAGGGGCAAGGCGACCGCGTCGCCGGCGGTCGTCTCGGGACCGGGAGGGCGGCGGGGGCCGCACGGTCGCGCGGATAGTCCGCTTGCCGGGTTTTCCGGTCGTGCCCGGATGTGCTCGTGCGAGGTGCGCGTGGGCACATCCCTTCTCGGTGGCGGCGCCGGCGATGGCGCCGCTGTCGGGCGGCGCGTAGTGTCCTGGAGCGGTCACCGCCGTCGTGGTGGTCGCCGATCGCCGGCAAGCGGGATTGCGCGGGCGGTCCGCTGTGCGAGGGGCGAACGCGCACAGCGCGGCATGCGGCGGCCGCACGACGCTGCGAAAGGCGAAGCGATCTGCCAGAATCGCAGGCGTTGTCCGCCAATGCCGAGTCCATGAGCGCCGTCGCGTCTGCCGTTCCGCCCGTCAACTCGCCGCGCCGCGTGCTGCTGGCCAGTCTGGTCGGCACCACCATCGAGTTCTTCGATTTCTACATCTACGCCACCGCTGCGGTGCTGGTGTTCCCGAAGCTGTTCTTCCCCGCGGGCGATCCCGCTGCGGCGCAGTTGCAGTCGCTGGCGACCTTCGCCGTGGCCTTCGTCGCACGGCCGCTGGGGTCGGGGCTGTTCGGCCACTTCGGCGACCGCGTCGGGCGCAAGGCCACGCTGGTGGCGGCGCTGCTGACCATGGGCCTGTCCACCGTGCTGATCGGCCTGCTGCCCAGCTACGACCGGATCGGCGTGTGGGCACCGGCGCTGCTGGTGCTGTGCCGCTTCGGCCAGGGCCTGGGCCTGGGCGGCGAGTGGGGCGGGGCGGTGCTGCTGGCCACCGAGAACGCGCCGCCGGGCAAGCGCGCCTGGTACGGGATGTTCCCGCAGCTGGGGGCGCCACTGGGCTTCCTGCTGTGCTCGGGGATCTTCCTGTTGCTGGACGCGGCGCTGGACGACGCACAGTTCCTGCGCTGGGGCTGGCGCATTCCGTTCGTCGCCAGCGCCCTGTTGGTGATCACCGGGCTGTGGGTGCGTCTGCGCATCCACGAGACGCCGGACTTCCAGCGCGCATTGGACCGCAACGAGCGGGTGCGCATGCCGATGCAGACGGTGCTGTCGCAGCACGTCGGCGCGACGGTGCTGGGTACGCTCGCGGTGCTGGCGACCTTCGTGCTGTTCTACCTGATGACGGTGTTCGCGCTGGGCTATGGCACCAACGCCCTGCACTACAGCCGCGAGCAGTTCCTGCTGCTGCAGATGGTCGGCATCCTGTTCTTCGCCGCCGGCATTCCGCTGTCGGCCTGGTACGGCGACCGCCGTGGCACGCGCCCGGCGATGCTGCTGGCGAGCGTGGCCATCATCGCGTTCGGACTGCTGTTCGCGCCGCTGTTCCAGGCCGGGCAGCCGTGGCAGGTGCTGGGCTTCCTGGCGCTGGGCTTCTTCTTCATGGGCCTGACCTACGGCCCCTGCGGCACGCTGCTGGCCGAGCTGTATCCGGTGCCCGTGCGCTACACCGGCGCCTCGCTGGCATTCAACCTGGCCGGCATCGTCGGCGCGGCGCCGGCGCCCTACGTGGCGGTGTGGTTGGCCGAGCAGTACGGCCTGCCGTGGGTAGGTTACTACCTCAGTGCGGCTGCGCTGCTGACCTTGCTGGCGCTGCTGGCGATTCGACGGCAGCGTCGCTGAACGCCGGTTCCGCGGCCGGGGCGCATTCGACCCGGTTGCGGCCGCCGGCCTTGGCCAGGTACAGGTATTTGTCGGCCTCGGTCAGCAGGGCATGCAGCGTCTGCCGCTGCGGCCCGCTGTTGCTGACGCCGATGCTGATGGTGAGGTGCAGGGTCTGCGTGCCGATGGCGACCCGCAGGTCGGCGATGCGCACGCGCAGGGCCTCGAAGTAGTCGGTGGCCGCAGCGGCGTCCAGGCCCGGCGCCAGCATGCAGAACTCCTCGCCGCCGAAGCGCGCCACCATGTCCTGTGGCCGCGCATGCGCGGCCAGGGTCGCGGCGACCACGCGCAGCGCCTCGTCGCCGGCCTCGTGGCCGAAGGTGTCGTTGATGTGCTTGAAGTGGTCGATGTCGAGCATCGCCACGCTGACCGGTTGCTGCCGTGCCAGCCATCGCGGCAGCGCACGCTGGCTCTGCTCGAGGAAGTGCCGGCGGTTGGGCAGGCTGGTGAGGAAGTCGCGCGTGGCCAGGTCCTGCAGGGTGCCGATCAGTTCCAGCTGGTCCACGTTCTGCGAGACCCGGCAGAAGAATTCCTCGCGCGAAAAGGGTTTGCGCAGGAAGTCGTTGGCGCCGTTCTTGAGAAAGCGCGGTACCAGCGATGGGTCGTTGTTGCCGGACAGGCCGATCACCGCCAGCATGTCGCGTGCGCGCAGCGTGCGCAGCCGGCGGGTGAACTCCACGCCCTCCATGCCCGGCATTTCCTGGTCCACCACCGCCAGGCGGATGGACGGGTTGGCCTCGATCGCGCGCAGCCCGGCGGCGCCGTCGGCGGCCTCCACCACCTTGTAGCCGTACATCGCCAGCAGCGCGGCGGCGTAGGCGCGCGCCGACGGCGAGTCGTCCACCACCAGCGCGGTGATGGCGCGGTTGCGCGCCAGCCGCTGCACCAGCCAGGCCAGGTAGTCGATGCTGTCCGGCGCGTTCTTCAGCACGAAATCGATGATCTGCTGGGTCAGGATGCGCTTGCGCAGGCCTTCGTCGTAGACCCCGCTGACCACCACCGTGGGCAGCCCGCGCGCGATGAAGAAGTCGACCACGGTGTCGCGGTCGCCGTCGGCCAGCACCAGCCCGGTCAGCGCCAGGAACCAGGAGCCGCCATCGTCCAGCGCAGCGGCGGCTTCGGCCAGGGTGGAGACCACGACCACCGGCAGCTCGACCCGTTGCTCGATCGCCGCGCGCAGCAGGTCGGTGAAGGTGCGCGAGTTTTCCACCAGCAGGATGCGCTGCTGTGCAGGGCTGCCGTCGGGGGCGATCGGGGAGATCGACAACGGGTGCGACATGCATGCCTCGCGGGCGGCAATCCGGGGGATGGAACCCCGGTTAGCGGCCGCGTGCGCGCAAACTTGAGGGTGGCGGGGGTCCGCCTGCGGCTACCACAGCGCGTCGCGCAGCTTGTACCAGGACATCGCCGCCACCAGCAGCGGCGTGCGCAGCAGGCGGCCGCCAGGGAAGGGCGCGTGCGGGATCCGCGCGAACACGTCCAGCCGCTGCGCCTGTCCGCCGATCGCCGCGGCGATGACCGCGCCGGCCAGCCCGGTGGCGGCCACGCCGTGGCCGGAGAAGCCCTGCGCGAAGTACACGTTCGGGGTCAGCCGGCCCCAGTGCGGGGCGCGGTTGCGGGTGATGTCGACGTAGCCGCCCCACACCGACTCCATCTCCACCTGGCGCAATTGCGGGAACACCCGACGCATGCGCCGGGTCATCACCCCGCGCAGGCCGGGCGGCGGCAGCGACGAATAGCTGGCACGGCCGCCGAACAGCAGCCGGTGGTCGCGGCTGAGACGGAAGTAGTCCAAGGCCCAGTTGACGTCGGCCACCGCCATGTCGTTGCCGATCAGCTCGCGCGCCAGCGCCTCGCCCAGCGGCGCGCTGGCGCCGATGTAGGTGCCGACCGGCATGATCCGCGATTCCAGTTCCGGGGCGATGCCGCGCAGCCAGGCGTTGCCGGCGAGGATGGCGAACTCGCCTTCGACCTCGCCGTGCGCGCTGCGCAGGATCGGCCGCGCGCCGCGCAGCAGCTGCGTGACCGGGGTCTGTTCGTAGATGCGCACGCCGGCGGCCAGCGCCGCCCGCGCCAGGCCGCGCGCGTACTCCAGCGGATGCAGGTGGCCGCTGGCCGCGTCGTACATCGCCCCCAGGTAGCGCGGACTGCGCAGCTGCGACTGCAACTGCGTGCGGTCCCACCATTGCAGCGGATAGTCGTAGCGCTGCGCCATCTCGATGATGCCGGCGCGCAGCGCACGTTCCTGGCGCGGCTTGATCGCCACGTGGGCATGGCCGTCGCGCCAGTCGCAGGCGATGCCGTGGCGGGCGATGCGGCTACGCAGCAACTGCATGCCGTCGCGGGAGAAGTCGAACAGCAGCCGTGCATCGTCCTGGCCAAGCAAGGTTTCCAGGGTGTGCTGCTCGCAGCCGTAGCCGACGATGGCCTGCCCACCGTTGCGCCCGGACGCGCCCCAGCCGACCCGCTGCGCCTCCAGCACCACCACCCGATACCCGGCCTCGGCCAGCGCCAGCGCCGCACTCAACCCGGTATAGCCGGCGCCAAGGATGCACACGTCGGCGCGCACGCTTCCGCGCAGCGGTTCCTGCGCCGGGAACGGCGCAGCGCTGTCGAGGTACCAGGAAGTACCGGGGCCCGGGGCGCGGGACCCGGGACCCGGGGATGAGCGGGTCATGATCGCGAATTGTCGATGGGGTGGGACATGTATCCGGCTCCATGTACTTGCTCTTGCTTTTGCGGGTCCCGGGCCCGGGTCCCCGGTCCCGGTTCCTCACACCGTCCGCAAATACCAGCGATAGTCCACATCGCTGACCTGCGTCTGGAAATCCAGCAGCTCGCGGCGCTTCTGCTGGCCGTAGATATGGCGGAAGCGCGTGCCGAAGGCGGTGGCGGCGAAGTCGCTGTCCAGGAAACGGGCGATCGCGCCGCGCCAGTCCGGTTCGCGTGCGGCGTGTTGCTCGTAGGCGTTGCCCTGGGTTGGCGGGCCCGGATCGATGTTTTGCGCCAGGCCGTGTTCGATGCCGGCCAGCACCGCCGCGGCGACCAGGTAGGGATTGGCGTCGGCGCCGGCGATGCGGTGTTCGATGCGGGTGTTGGCCGGGTCGCTGTGCGGCACCCGCATCGCCACGGTACGGTTGTTGAAGCCCCAGCTGTCGTTGAGCGGGACGAAGGCATTGGCGACGAAGCGCCGGTAGCTGTTGGCGTGCGGCGCGAACAGCAGCAGGCAGTCCTCGGCGCTGCGCTGCAGCCCGCCGATGGCGTGGCGCAAGGGCGCCGCCGGTGCCTGCGGGGTGCAGGCGAACACGTTGTCGCCGGCGCCGTCGAGCAGGCTCACGTGCAGGTGCAGGCCGCTGCCGGACTGCGCCGCGAACGGCTTGGCCATGAAGCTGGCGAGCAGGCCTTGCTGCTGCGCGATCGCCTTGATCGCGCGCTTGAGCAGCACCGCATCGTCGCAGGCGGCCAGCGCATCGGCGCGGTGCTTGAGGTTGATCTCGAACTGGCCGGGCGCGTACTCGGCGACCGCGGTGTCGGCCGGAATGCCCTGCGCGCGGCAGGCCTGGGCGACCGCATCGGTGAAGCCGCGCTGGTCGTCCAGCTCCTGCATGTAATAGACCTGGGTGCTGTCGTTGCGCAGCCCGCTGTGGGCATGCAGCGGCGGCTGCGGGCGGCCTTGCGCATCGGCGTGCGGGTCGAACAGGTAGAACTCCAGTTCCACCGCGATCACCGGCGTCAGCCCGCGTGCCTGCAGGCGCGCCAGTACCTGCGCCAAGACCTGGCGCGGGGCGAAGTCGAGCGCACCGCCGGCACCGTCCTGCATCGTGAGCAGCAGTTGCGCCGACGGCACCGGCGCCCACGGCACCGGCCGCAGGCTGCCCGGCACCGGGAAGCACAGCCGGTCCTCGTCGCCGATGTCGTAGCCCAGCCCGGTTTCCTCGACGGTGTTGCCGGTGATGTCGGTGGCGATCAGCGACATCGGCAGGCACACCCCGTCGTGGTACACCTTGTCCAGCGCGTCGCGAGCGATGCGCTTGCCGCGCAGCAGGCCGTTGCAGTCCGGCAGCAGCAGGTCGATCTGCTCGCAGCCGGCGATGCGCTGCAGGGTCTGGGCGTCGTCCGGGGGCAGCAGCGGGGCATCGTGCATGCGGATCATCGCGGCGGGCTGCAGGAGTGTTTCGAGCTTAGCAGAGCCTGATGGCGTCAAGAATACTCAACAGCGGCAGGTGCCCCATGCGCTGGCGCTCAATCACGCGCAACGGTGGCCGTAGTGCGCTTTTGCGGCATTGCACGGGAAGTTGCGCCGTCGCGCAGGTCCGTCATCACGTCTGTCGGTGCGTTGTGCGCCGTGTCCCACTGCGTGTCGTGTTGTAAAAATAAAACGCCCGCGGTAACTTCCAGTGACGCCACACGAGTTCTTCGCATGGCCGTATCGCCCCTGGTCGGCGTGCCGACCGACCGCAAGCTCATCGGCCATCATCCGTTCCTGGCTGCGGGCGAAAAGTATCTGCGCGCCGCCGTCGATGGTGCGGGGGTGACCCCGGTGCTGCTGCCGTCGCTGCAGCCGCCGGTCGATGCCCGCGCCTGGCTGACGCGGCTCGACGGCCTGCTGTTGACCGGCGCGGTCAGCAATATCGAGCCGCACCATTACAGCGACGAGCCGAGCTGGCTCGGCAATCTGCATGACCCGGCACGCGACGCCAACACGCTGGACCTGATCCCGCAGGCGATCTCGCTGGGCCTGCCGATCCTGGCGATCTGCCGCGGCTTCCAGGAAGTCAACGTCGCCCTTGGCGGTACGCTACATCAGAAGGTGCATGCGCAGCCGGGGCTGTCCGATCACCGCGAGGATCCGCAGGCGCCGCTGGAAGCGCAGTACGCGCCGGCGCACGAAGTGACGCTGAGCGAAGGCGGCTGGCTGGAGGAGATCGCCGGCCGCGGGCGGGTGCGGGTCAACTCGCTGCATGGCCAGGGCGTGGCCCGGCTCGGCGGCGACCTGATCGTCGAGGCGCTGGCGCCGGATGGATTGATCGAGGCCTTCCGCGGCATCGGCCCCGGCTTCCTGCTGGGCGTGCAATGGCATCCGGAGTGGCGGGTGCTGGACGACCCGTTCTATCTCGGCATCTTCCAATCCTTCGGCGACGCCTGTCGCCACTATGCGGCCACCCGCAGGCACTGAGTCCCATGGCCAGTCGACCCCGATCGCGCAAGCACACGCCGGAACAGCAGGAAAGTTCGTTGCGGCGCTGGCTCAAGGAACGCCACATCACCGAGGTCGAATGCCTGGTGCCGGACATCACCGGCAACGCCCGCGGCAAGATCATTCCCGCCGCCAAGTTCTCGCACGACTACGGCACGCGGCTGCCCGAGGGCATCTTCGCCACCACCGTCACCGGCGATTACCCGGACGACTATTACGACCTGACCTCGCCGTCGGATTCGGACATGCAACTGCGTCCGGACCCGGACACGGTGCGCATGGTGCCCTGGGCCGCCGATCCCACCGCGCAGGTGATCCACGATTGCTATACCAAGGAGGGCCAGCCGCACGACCTGGCGCCGCGCAACGTGCTGCGCGGCGTGCTGGCGGCCTACGCGGCGATCGGCTGCAAGCCGGTGGTGGCGCCGGAGCTGGAGTTCTTCCTGGTGCAGAAGAACACCGATCCGGACTTCCCGCTGCTGCCGCCGGCCGGCCGTTCCGGGCGCCCGGAGACGGCGCGGCAGTCGTACTCGATCGACGCGGTCAACGAGTTCGACCCGATCCTGGACCTGATGTACGACTACTGCGACGCGATGGAACTGGACGTGGACACGCTGATCCACGAATCCGGCGCGGCGCAGCTGGAAGTGAACTTCACCCACGACGACGCGCTGTCGCGCGCCGACCAGGTGTTCCTGTTCAAGCGCACCATGCGCGAGGCGGCGCTGCGCCACGGCGTCTACGCCACCTTCCTGGCCAAGCCGATGGAGAACGAGCCGGGCAGTGCGATGCATATCCACCAGAGCCTGGTGGACAAGCATGGCAAGAACGTCTTCAGCGGCCGCCGCGCCGGCGAGTACAGCCGCACCTTCGCCCATTACCTGGCAGGCCTGCAGAAGTACGTGCCGATGGCGATGGCGTTCTTCGCGCCCAACGTCAATTCCTACCGCCGGCTGATGTTCGGCGAGGTGTCGCCGAGCAATGTGCTGTGGGGCTTCGACAACCGCACCTGCGGCCTGCGCGTGCCGATCGACACGATCGAGAACATGCGCGTGGAGAGCCGCTTCGCCGGTTCCGACGCCAATCCCTACCTGGCGATGGCGGCGACGCTAGCCTGTGGCCTGCTCGGGATCCGCGAGAAGCTCGAGCCGACCGAGCCGACCACGGGCAGCGGCAAGGAGATGGGCTATCAGTTGCCGCGCTCGCTGGGCGAGGCGCTGGACGAGCTGGAGCGGTGCCCGCCGTTGCAGGAGTTGCTGGGGCCGCGCTTCGTGCGGGCGTACATTTCGGTCAAGCGCAAGGAGTACGAGACGTTTTTCCGGGTGATCAGTTCGTGGGAGCGGGAGTTTTTGTTGTTGAACGTGTGAGTTGCTGCGGCCTTCGTAGCTTGCGTGACGCGTCGTTTGCGACGCAACTGCCTACGCGCTCTGCAGCAGACTCGATCCTGCCGTTGCCGTTGCCGTTGCCGTTGCCGTTGCCGTTGCTTTTGCTGTTGCTTCGGTTGTTGCTTCGGTTGTTGCTTTTGACTTACCGGGTTCCCTTCCGAAGCGGCGGCCATCGCGGGGAACAACCCGAAGGGCGGCGTACATGGATGTACGCCGTCCGCGGCAGGGGCAGGATGCCCCTTCCGCGGATCCCCGTGATGGACGCGGACCCGGAGCGCGCAGCGCGGAGGGCGCGAGGCAGGGGTGTGCTTTCTTTTGGTTACTTTTCTTTGCACAAGCAAAGAAAAGTAACTCGCCGCAAGGCGAAAGCTTTGCTCTTGCACTGCTCTTGCTGATGCGGCAGTGCCCGCTGGATTGTAGGAGCGGCTTTAGCCGCGACAGGCACAATGGCTCTCACTGTCGCGGCTGAAGCCGCTCCTACAGATCTCCTCGTCTGACATGCAAACTTGAAGCAACAGCAAAGGCTTTCGCCCTTGCGGGCGAGTTACTTTTCTTTGCTCGCGCAAAGAAAAGGTAACCAAAAGAAAGCGCGCCCTGCCTCGCGCCCTCCGCGCTAACGCGCTCCGGGTCCGCGTCCGTGCCGGGGATTCGCGGAAGGGGCATCCTGCCCCTGCCGCGAACGGCGCACGTCCATGTGCGCCGCCCCTTCGGGGTTTTTCCCCGGCACGGCCGCCGCTTCGGAAGGGAACCCGGTGAGGCAACAGCAACAGCAAGAGCAACAGCAAGAGCAACAGCAAGAGCAACAGCAAGATGCACGGCGACAGCACAGCAGTACTTGCCGCTGCGGCGGCTTGGGTAACAACCTTGGAGTGGACATGAACCCGATCGACACGCGCGCCCTGCAGGACCTGGATGCCGCGCACCACCTGCACCCGTTCAACGACAACGGCGCCCTGGCGCAGAAAGGCACCCGCATCCTCACCCGCGGCGACGGCGCCTACGTCTGGGACGCCGAAGGCAACCAACTGCTCGACGCCTTCGCCGGCCTGTGGTGCGTCAACGTCGGCTACGGGCGCAAGGAGCTCGGCCAGGCCGCCGCGCGGCAGATGGAACAACTGGCGTACTACAACAGTTTCTTCCAGTGCACCACCGAACCCACCATCCGCCTGGCCGCCAAGCTCGCCGAGCTGGCGCCGGGCGACCTCGACCATGCCTTCTTCACCAACTCCGGCTCCGAGGCCAACGACACCATCCTGCGCCTGGTGCGGCACTTCTGGGCCGTGCAGGACCAGCCGCAGAAGAGCATCTTCATCGGCCGTCACGACGGCTACCACGGCACCACCATGGCCGGCGCCAGCCTCGGCGGGATGAAGGGCATGCACCGCCAGGGCGGCCTGCCGATCCCCGACATCCACCACATCGATCCGCCTTACTGGTTTGGCGACGGCGGCGACATGGACCCGGAGGAGTACGGCCTGCTGGCCGCGCGCAGGCTGGAGGACAAGATCCTGGAACTGGGGCCGGAGCGGGTGGCCGCGTTCATCGGCGAACCGATCATGGGCGCGATCGGCGTGTACATCCCGCCGCGCAGCTACTGGCCGGAGATCGAGCGCATCTGCCGCCGCTACGACGTGCTGCTGGTCGCCGACGAAGTGATCTGCGGCTTCGGCCGCACCGGCGAATGGTTCGGGGCGCAACACTTCGGCTTCCAGCCGGACGTGATGACCATCGCCAAGGGCATCACCTCCGGCTACATCCCGCTCGGGGCGGCGATGTTCGGCACGCGCGTGGCCACGGTGTTGAAAGAGCAGGGCGGCGAACTGGCGCACGGCTGCACCTATTCCGGCCATCCGGTGTGCGCGGCGGTGGCGCTGGAGAATCTGCGCCTGCTGCAGGACGAGGGCATCGTCGAATGCGCGCGCAGCGAGATCGCGCCGTACCTGGCGCAGCGCTGGGCCGAGCTGGGCGAGCATCGGCTGGTCGGCGAGGCGCGCATCGTCGGCATGATCGGTGCGCTCGAGCTGGTGCCGGACAAGCCGCGTCGGCACTCCTTCCCCGAGCGTGGCAAGGTCGGCGCGCTGTGCCGCGACAACGCGTTGCGCCGTGGCCTGATCCTACGCGCCACCAACGACGCGATGCTGCTGTCGCCGCCGCTGATCCTCAGCTGCGCCCAGGTCGACGAACTGTTCGACAAGGCCTGGCTGGCGCTGGAGGACACGGCGCAGGCCCTGGGCAAATAGCCCGGCGCTGGGTAGTCTGGAGCGTCTACCCCGGATCCGGCACGCGGCGCGGATCCTTCCCACTCTTGCCCATGGACCTGCGGAGACCTGCCATGACCTTGCGACTGCTCACTCTATCCCTGGCCACGGCGCTGCTCGCCGGCTGCGGCGGTTCCGGCAGCGACGCGGACAAGGCGGGGCAGGGCGAGGCGAAGGTGCTCAACGTGTACAACTACTCGGACTACATCGCCGAGAACACGATTCCCGAGTTCGAGAAGCAGACCGGCATCAAGGTCACCTATGACGTCTTCGACAGCGACGAGATGGTGGAGACCAAGCTGCTGGCCGGCGGCAGCGGCTACGACGTGGTGGTGCCGACGCTGAACTTCTTCGGCCGGCAGATCCAGGCGGGCGTGTTCCTGCCACTGGACAAGAGCAAGATCCCGAACCTGGCCAATCTCGATCCGCAGATCATGCAGCGCATCGCGCAGCAGGATCCAGGCAACAAGTACGGCGTGCCGTACATGGTCGGCACCACCGGCATCGGCTACAACGTGGACAAGGTCAAGGCCGCATTCGGCAGCACCGACATCGCCAACAGCTGGGACCTGGTGTTCAAGCCGGAGAACCTGGCCAAGCTCAAGGACTGCGGCGTGACCCTGCTGGACACGCCCTCGGACCTGATCCCGATCGCGCTGCATTACCTGGGCGAGGATCCGCACACCACAGACCAGGCCAAGATCGAGCAGGCCGCGGCGCTGATCAAGCGCATCCGCCCGTACGTGCAGAACTTCCACTCCTCGCAATACGTGACCTCGCTGGCCAACGGCAGCACCTGCCTGGCGGTGGGCTGGTCGGGCGACATCATCCAGGCGCGCGATCGCGCCGAGGAAGCCAAGAACGGCGTGCATGTGGCCTATTCGATTCCCAAGGAAGGCGCGCCGCAGTGGTTCGACATGCTGGCCATCCCCAAGGACGCCAAGCATCCGGACAACGCCTACGCGTTCATCAACTACCTGCTGACGCCGAAGGTGGCCGCGGCCAATACCGACTTCATCCACTACGCCAACCCGGTGCCGCAGGCGACCCCACTGGTGGACGCGGCGATCCGCAACGACCCGACCATCTATCCGCCGCCGGAAGTGGCCGCGAAGATGTTCACCTACTCGATCAACCCCCCCGAGGTGGACAAGCTGTATACCCGCCTGTGGACCGAGATCAAGACCGGTCGTTGAGCGGCTGGCCTCAGGGGGCCGGGTAACGCCTCGTTGTTGACTTGGGCAGGCGCGTCGGGCTTGCCCAAACCGGCCATGCCAAGCACCAGCACCGTTGTGGGAGGGGCTTCAGTCCCGACGCGATGCTGCCTGCGACGCATTGCATCGTCGCCCGTCGCGGCTGAAGCCGCTCCTACGGGTTTTGTTGGTGCACGCAGATACCACGCCGGCAAGCGCCCCCGGCCGGTATCGGCCAGGGCAAGTCCGCTCCCGTAGGAGCGGCTTCAGCCGCGATCGGCCTTCCCGATAGCGCCTCGTCGCGCGGTTGAAGGCCGCCCCGCACCTGGGTTCCAGCGGGATGACAGGCCTGAAAACCGTTCGCGCGAAGCAAGCGGCCGGGTGGCGCGCTGCACCCCGTCCGCAATCGCGCAGACGCCTAGAGCCCGCCTGCCACCCGATGCTCACACACCCTGTACCCACCGGTACAAATAATGCGCCGATGCGGCGTACGCTACCGTCTGGTGGCCCGCCGTCCCGACCCGGCGACGTTCTTCCTCTCCCCAGGAATCAGCGACTTGAGCAACCACGACCCAGACTCCTCGCAGGCGCCGCGGCAGGCCGCCGCGCACGACGCCCATGACGACCAGGGCCAGGCCGGCAAGCGCCGGGATGACGCGCGCCGGGATGGCGCGGGCGGCGACGACGCCGGCAAGTCCGATACCCCGTCGCCGCTGAAGAACCCCAAGGTCAAATGGACCCTGCTGCTGATCGGCTTGGTGGTGGTGATCGGCCTGCTGGTGTGGCTGATCTACTACCTCACCACCGGCCGCTACCTGCAGGAGACCAACAACGCCTATCTGCAGGCCGACACCGTGGCGGTGGCGCCGCGGGTCAACGGCTACGTGACCGCGGTGTACGTGCGCGACAACCAGACCGTCGCCGCCGGGCAGCCGCTGCTGGAGATCGACCCGCGCACCTACCGCGCCACCCTGGAACAGGCGCAGGCCGCCATCGCGGTGCGCCAGGCCGACATCGCCGCCGCCGAGGCCGGGTTGCAGGCGCAGCGCGCCAGCCTGCTGCAGGCGCGCACCCAGGTGACCGCGGCCGCCGCCAGCCTGCGCTTCGCCCAGGGCGAGGCCAAGCGCTTCGGGCCGCTGGCCGCGTCCGGCGCCGACACCCACGAACACTACGAAAGCATCCTCCACGACCGCGACCGCGCGCAGGCGCAGTTCGACGCGGCCAAGGCCCAGGTGGTCGCCGCCGAGAGCCAGGTGCAGGGCACCAGCGCCCAGCTCGACCAGGCGCGGGCCGCGTTGGTGCAGGCGCAGGCCGATGCCGCGCAGGCGGAAGTGGCGGTGGAGGACACCCGCCTGACCGCGCGCATCGCCGGCCGCATCGGCGACAAGACCGTGCAGGTCGGCCAGTTCGTCGCGGCCGGCACCAGGCTGATGAGCGTGGTGCCGGTGGAGGCGCTGTACCTGAGCGCCAACTTCAAGGAAACCCAGGTCGGGCTGATGCGGCCGGGGCAGCCGGCGCGGATCGAGGTCGATGCGCTGTCCGGCGTGGAACTGGACGGCGTGGTCGAGAGCATCGCGCCCGGCACCGGTTCGCAGTTCGCGCTGCTGCCGCCGGAGAACGCCACCGGCAACTTCACCAAGGTGGTGCAGCGGGTGCCGGTGCGGATCCGCATCAAGGCCGGTGCCGAGGCGCGCAAGGTGCTGGTGCCGGGCATGTCGGTCACGGTGACGGTGGATACGCGCAGTGCCAAGGACGCCAAGGAGCGCGTGGAGGAGGAGGACGCGCAGGGCCAGGATGCGGTCGCCCCGCGCGGGCGCAACCCGTGAGCGAAGCGGCCGCGGCGGCCGGCGCGCAGGCGCCGCAGAAGGCCGACACCGGCGCTTGGCTGGCGGTGGCCGCCGGCACCATCGGCTCGTTCATGGCGACGCTGGACATCTCCATCGTCAACGCCGCGCTGCCGACCATCCAGGGCGAGGTCGGCGCCAGCGGCACCGAGGGCACCTGGATCTCGACCTCCTACCTGGTCGCCGAGATCGTGATGATCCCGCTGACCGGCTGGTTCGTGCGCACCCTCGGGCTGCGCAACTTCCTGCTGATCTGCGCGCTGCTGTTCACCTTCTTCTCGGTGGTATGCGGGCTGTCCAACAGCCTGACCATGATGATCCTGGGCCGCGTCGGCCAGGGCTTTGCCGGCGGCGCGCTGATCCCCACGGCGCTGACCATCGTCGCCACGCGCCTGCCGCCGGCGCAGCAGACCCTGGGCACGGCGCTGTTCGGCATGACCGTGATCCTGGGCCCGGTGATCGGGCCGCTGCTGGGCGGCTGGCTCACCGAGAACGTGAGCTGGCATTACGCGTTCTTCCTCAATGTGCCGGTCTGCGCCGGCCTGGTGGCGCTGCTGCTGCTCGGGTTGCCGCACGAGCGCATGTATCTGCGCGGCCTGCTCGACGCCGACTGGCTCGGCATCTTCGGCCTCACCGCCGGGCTGGGCGCCTTGACCGTGGTGCTGGAGGAGGGCCAGCGCGAGCGCTGGTTCGAGTCCACCGAGATCGTGCTGCTGAGCGTGGTCTCGCTGGTCGGCTTCATCGCCCTGGTGGCCTCGCAATTCCTCAGCCGGCAGCCGGTGATCCGCCTGTCGATCCTGCTGCAGCGCAGTTTCGGCGCGGTGTTCGTGATGGTGATGGCGGTGGGCATGATCCTGTTCGGGGTCATGTACATGATTCCGCAGTTCCTGGCGGTGATCTCCGGCTACAACACCGAACAGTCCGGCTACGTGGTGCTGCTGTCGGGCATTCCCACGGTGCTGCTGATGCCGATGATGCCCAAGCTGCTGACCACGGTGGACGTGCGCGTGCTGGTGCTGGGCGGGTTGAGCTGCTTCGCCGCGGCCTGTTTCGTCAACATGCATTTGACCGCCGAATCGGTCGGCATGCATTTCGTCGCCGGGCAGCTGCTGCAGGGCTGCGGGCTGGCGCTGGCGATGATGTCGCTCAACCAGGCGGCGATCTCCTCGGTGCCGGCGGACCTGGCCGGCGATGCGTCCGGCCTGTTCAACGCCGCGCGCAACATGGGCGGCTCGATCGGGCTGGCGCTGATCTCCACCTTCCAGGAGCGGCGCATGGTGTTCCACACGCAGATGCTCGGCAGCGGCACCACCGCCAATTCGCCGCTGGCGCAGGACTACCTGCACGGTATCGCCGCGCAGCTGCAGTCGGCCTCCGGCGCCGGCGCGGCGATGCAGTCGCTGGCGCAACTGGCGCGGCTGGTGCAGCAGCAGGCGCTGGTGATGACCTACAACGACCTGTTCTGGATCTTCGGGGTGATCGTGGTCTGCACGATCCCGCTGGCGTTCCTGCTCAAGCCGCTGCCCAAGGGCGGCGCTCCGCTCGCGATGCATTGAGGATTCCATGGCCCAGCGTTTCTCCCGCGTTCTCGTCGCCGCCACGCTGCCGTCGCTGCTGTCGGCCTGCATGCTCGGCCCGAACTACGTGAAGCCGCCACCGGTGGCCGAGGCGGCGCTGGCGCAGCCGCGGCTGCATCGCGCCGATGCCACGGCCGCCGCCGCCGGCGTCGTGCCGGCGCCGCCGCCGCAGCGCTGGTGGGAGACCCTGCACGACCCGCAGCTGAGCATGCTGGTCGAGCAGGCGCTGCAGCACAGCCCCAACCTGCGGGTGGCGCAGGCGCGCCTGCGTGCCTCGCGCGCGCTGGTCGACCAGCGCCACGCCGAGCAGTTGCCCAGCGTCGGTGCCAACGCGGCCTACCTCAACGCGCGCGCGCCGGATGCGCTGACCGACCGCCTGGGCAGCATCGCTGCCGGCACCGGCCAGCCGGTGGAGATCGATCCGCGCATGCAGCTCTACAGCGTCGGCATCGATGCCAGCTGGGAACTGGATTTCTTCGGCCGCCGCCGCCGCGCGAGCGAAGGCGCGCTGGCCGACGCCCAGGCCGACGAGGCCGACCTTGCCGATACCCAGGTACAGATCGCCGCCGAAGTGGGGCAGGCCTACCTGGGCTACCGCAGCACCCGTGCGCGCATGGTCGTGGCCCAGCGCAACCTGGAGGCCGCCCGGCAGACCCTGCAACTGACCCGCCAGCGCCGCGAGCGCGGCGCCGACGCCGACCTGCAGGTGGAACGCGCGCAGGCGCAGTTGCAGCAGCAGGAAGCGGTGCTGCCGGATCTGCAGGCGCAGGCGCAGGTGGCGCTGGACCAACTGGCGTTGATGATCGGCCGCGAGCCGGGCGCGCTCGATGCCGAACTGGCCGCGGACCGGCCGTTGCCGACGCTGCCGGCGACGGTGCCGGTGGACGATGCCGGCGCGCTGATCCGCCGGCGCCCGGACGTGCGCCGCGCCGAGCGCCAGCTGGCCGCCTCGTCGGCGCAGATCGGCGAAGCGCTGAGCGCGTATTTCCCGCAAGTGCGGCTGCTCGGCAACATCGGCATGGCCGCCACCTCGCCGGGCGATCTCGGCCGCGATGCGGTCAACAGCGTGGTGGCGCCGTTCCTGCAATGGTCGATTTTCGACTTCGGCGCCACCCGCGCCAAGGTCGAGCAGGCCCGCGCCGGCAACGATGCGCGCCTGGCCGCCTACGAGGGCACGGTGCTGGCCGCGCTGCAGGACGCCAACGGCGCGCTGGCGCGGTTCGGCGCCGCGCGCCAGCAGGCGCTGGCGGCGGACAAGGCCGCGGCGTCGGCGGATCGTTCCGCCGCGTTGCTGCAGCAGCGTTATGCCGCCGGCGCGTCGTCGCTGATCGATGCGCTGGACGTGCAGCGCCAGCAGGCCTCGGCCCAGGACAGCGCGCTGCAGGCGCATACCCAGGTGCTGCTGCGCTACGTCGCGTTGCAGAAGAGCCTGGGCCTGGGCTGGGCGGCACCGGAGGCACCGGCGCCGACCACGACGCAGTAGGCGCGCACCGCTTTTGCGAATCCCCAATCCCGACTCCCGAATCCCACGCCGTCACAGCTACACTGAAGATCACCGCGCCGCGGTCGCCGCTGCATCGGCGCTCCGCACGACGGCGTGCTTCACGGGGAATCACCGATGGCGTTGAGCGAAGCGAGAACCGACCATCTGCCGGCGCAGCCGCCGGCCAAGGGGGCCGGCTATGTGTCCATCGCCGGGCTACGCAAGGAGTTCGACGGGTTCGTCGCGCTGGACGACATCGACCTGGACATCGGCCAGGGCGAGATCTTCGCGCTGCTCGGTGGCTCCGGCAGCGGCAAGTCGACGCTGCTGCGCTGCCTGGGCGGGTTCGAGCAGCCCAGTCGCGGTCGCATCGTGCTCGACGGCGAGCCGCTGGATGGGCTGCCGCCGTACCGGCGCCCGCTCAACATGATGTTCCAGTCCTATGCGCTGTTCCCGCACATGAGCGTGGAGCAGAACATCGCCTTCGGCCTCAAGCAGGACGGGCTGTCGCGCAGCGCCATCGCCAGCCGCGTCGGCGAGATGCTGGAGCTGGTGCGGCTGGGCACGCTCGGCAAGCGCAAGCCGCATCAACTCTCCGGCGGCCAGCAGCAACGCGTGGCGCTGGCGCGCTCGCTGGCCAAGCGGCCCAAGCTGCTGCTGCTGGACGAGCCGATGGGCGCACTGGACAAGAAGCTGCGCTCGCAGATGCAGCTGGAACTGGTGTCCATCATCGAGACCTCGGGGGTGACCTGCGTGATGGTCACCCACGACCAGGAGGAGGCGATGACCATGGCCACGCGCATCGCGCTGATGGAGCAGGGCCGCATCCGCCAGGTCGGCACGCCGGGCGACATCTACGAGTCGCCGAACAGCCGCTTCGCCGCCGAGTTCATCGGCTCGGTGAACATGTTCGAGGGCCGGATCGACCAGGACCACCCCGACCACGTGACCGTGCTGTGCCCGCAGTTCCCGGTGCCGATCTACATCAGTCACGGCATCACCGGCGTGGAGGGGCAGGAGGTGGCGTTCGCGGTGCGCCCGGAAAAGGTCTGGATCACCAAGGGCGAACCCGAGCAGACCTACAACAAGGCGCGCGGCACCATCGAGGACATCGCCTATTTCGGCAGCCACTCGATCTTCCATGTGCGCCTGCCCAGCGGCATCCGCGTGCAATCCAACTTCGCCAACCAGAAGCGCTGGGACAGCGAAGGCATGACCTGGGGCGACGCGGTGTGGGTGTCGTGGGACGACAACGACGGCGTGGTGCTGACCGCATGAGCGCGCCCGTCGTCCCGGTGCCGCCGGAACCGACGCCGCGGCTGGGCCTGCCGCAGCGCGTGCGCCTGGGCTCGCTGCCGGCGCTGCGCTGGCTGGTGATCGCGGCGCCGTACCTGTGGCTGCTGCTGTTCTTCGCGATCCCGTTCCTGATCGTGCTGCGCATCTCCTTCGCCGAGCAGGCGATCCGCAGCCCGCCGTACAGCGAGCTGCTGGAGATCCGCGATGGCGCGCTGACGCTGAAGCTGACCCTGCAGAACTACCTGGCGCTGCTGCGCGATCACCAGTACATCGAGGCCTACTGGGGCTCGATCAAGATCGCCGGCATCTCCACCGCGCTGACCCTGCTGATCGGCTATCCGATGGCCTACGCCATCGCGCGGCTGTCGCCGTCGGCGCGCAACATCGCGATGATGCTGGTGGTGCTGCCGTCGTGGACCTCGTTCCTGATCCGCGTCTACGCCTGGATCGGCATCCTCGACAGCAACGGCGTGCTCAACCGGGCGCTGCTGGCGCTGGGCCTGATCGATGCGCCGCTGCACATCCTCTACACCCCGGTCGCCGCCTACATCGGCATCGTCTACTGCTACCTGCCGTTCATGGTGCTGCCGCTGTATGCGACCCTGGTCAAGCTCGACCAGCGCCTGCTCGAGGCCGCCTACGATCTCGGCGCGCCACCGTGGAAGGCGTTCCTGACCGTGACCCTGCCATTGTCGCGGCCGGGCATCGTCGCCGGCTGCATGCTGGTGATGATCCCGGCGGTGGGCGAGTTCGTGATCCCGGAAATGCTCGGCGGCCCGGATACGCTGATGATCGGCCGGGTGCTGTGGGGCGAATTCTTCAACAACCGCGACTGGCCGACCGCCTCGGCGGTGGCGATCGCGATGCTGGCGCTGCTGATGGTGCCGATCCTGATCTTCAACCGCTACCAGCAGCGCCAGCTCGAAGGCGGGCAGGCATGAGCGGCGCGCGCGGCGGCATGGGCACGGTGCTGCGCTGGACGGTGCTGGGCGCCGGCTTCGCCTTCCTGTACCTGCCGATCCTGCTGTTGATGGTGTATTCGTTCAACGCCTCCAAGCTGGCGACGGTGTGGGCCGGCTTCTCGACCAAGTGGTACGGCGAGTTGCTGCGCGACCGGCAGATCCTGCAGGCGGCGTGGATCAGCCTGAAGGTGGCGTTCTGGACCGCGACCGCGTCGATGGTGCTCGGCACGCTGGCGGCGATGGCAATGACGCGCTTTCGCCGCTTCCGCAGCAAGAGCCTGTTCGGCGCGCTGGTGACCGCACCGCTGGTGATGCCGGAGGTGATCATCGGCCTGTCGATCATGATGATGCTGGTGTCGATGGGCGGCGTGCTCGGCATCCCGCCCAAGGGCGTGATGGCGATCTGGGCGGCGCATGTCACCTTCACCCTGTCCTTCGTTACCGTGGTGGTGTCCTCGCGCCTGCAGGAACTGGATCGCTCCCTGGAAGAGGCGGCGATGGACCTGGGCGCCAACCGACTCAAGGTGTTCTTCCTGATCACCGTGCCGATCATCGCGCCGGCGCTGGTGTCGGGCTGGTTGCTGGCGTTCACCCTGTCGCTGGACGACGTGGTGATCGCCAACTTCGTCGCCGGTCCGGATTCGACCACGCTGCCGATGACCGTGTTCTCGTCGGTGCGCATGGGCCTGAAGCCCAAGATCAACGCGCTGGCCACGTTGATGGTGCTGGCGGTGTCGATCGCCGCCGTCATCGGCTGGTGGCTGATGGCGCGCAGCGAGAAGCGGCGTCAGCGCGATCTTCAGCTCGCCCAGCAGCAGGTGGGTTAGGGCATTGCCTTGCTCCACGTAGGAGCGGCTTCAGCCGCGACGGGGCGTTGCCGGAAGGTCCCGGCCGCGGCTGATCCCGAAAAGGGGACGAGAGCCGCTCCTACGGACATGGCGGAACACTGTGAGCCATCGCGCTCCACAGCATCGCCACGCTGCCGCAACCTCCACCGCGCTAGGCTGAGCGGACATTTTTCCAGGAGTCCGCGCGATGCCTTACGACACCGTCAATCCGGCCACCGGCCAGGTCGAATACAGTCTCGAACTGATGGATGCCGCTGCCGTGGAACAGCGGCTGGCCGCCGCCGCGCAGGCATTCCCGAGCTGGGCGGCGACGCCGCTGGAGCAGCGTGGCGCGCTGGTGCGCAAGGTCGGCGCGCAGTTGCGCGAACAGCGCGACGCGATCCAGCGGGTGATGACCGCGGAAATGGGCAAGCTGCGCAAGGAAGCCCTGGCCGAACTCGACAAGTGCGCCGCCGCCTGCGACTACTACGCCGAGCATGCGGCCGAGTACCTGCGCGCGCAGCCGGTGGCCACCGACGCGCAGCGCAGCTACGTGCGTTACGAACCGCTGGGCTGCGTGCTGGCGGTGATGCCGTGGAACTTCCCGATCTGGCAGGTGTTCCGCTTCCTGGCGCCGGCGCTGATGGCCGGCAACGTCGCCCTGCTCAAGCACGCCAGCAACGTGCCGCGCTGCGCCGACGCGATCGACAAGGTGCTCGCCGACGCCGGCCTGCCGGCCGGCGTGTTCGACGTGCTGCACATCGACAACGACCAGGCCGCCGAGGTGCTGCGCGATGCGCGGGTGGCTGCGGTCACCCTGACCGGCAGCGAGCGCGCCGGCCGCTCCATCGCCGCCAACGCCGGTGGGCAGCTGAAGAAGTGCGTGATGGAACTGGGTGGCAGCGATGCCTTCGTGGTGCTGGACGACGCCGACCTCGATGCCACCGTGGCCGCGGCGGTGAAGTCGCGCTTCGACAACGCCGGGCAGACTTGCATCGCGGCCAAGCGCTTCGTGGTGGTGGAGGCGATCGCCGATGAGTTCGTGCGCCGCTTCGTTGCCGCCGCTGCCGAGCGGCGCCTGGGCGACCCGCAGGACGAGGCGACCACGCTGGCGCCGATGGCGCGCCAGGACCTGCGCGACGAACTGCACAAGCAGGTGCAGGCCAGCATCGCCAAGGGCGCCAAGCCGCTGCTGGGGTGCGAACCCGAGCGTGGCAGCCACGCCGGTTACCCGGCGTCGATCCTCGACCACGTGGCGGCAGGCATGCCGGCCTACGACGAGGAACTGTTCGGGCCGGTCGCGGCGATCCTGCGCGTGGCCGACGAGGCGGAGGCCGTGCGCGTGGCCAACGACACCACCTTCGGCCTCGGCGGCAGCGTCTGGACCGCCGACCGCGCCCGCGGCGAACGCGTGGCCTGCCAGCTGCAGTGCGGCGCTGCCTTCGTCAACGCCATCGTCAAGAGCGACGTGCGCCTCCCGTTCGGCGGCATCAAGCGCTCCGGCTTCGGCCGCGAACTGGCCGAGCACGGCATCCACGAGTTCATGAACATCAAGTCGGTGTACGTGGCTTGAGGGCGGGGATTCGGGAGTTGGGATTGGGGATTCGCAAATGCGGATCCCCTCCGCTGATGCATCCCGTGCAACCCAGGCGTTAAACCGTCAGGCGCAGCGCACCCCTTCAACGAATCCCCACTTCCCACTCCCCAATCCTGGCTTCACAGCCATCTTGCCCGCTTGAACGCCACATACAGCGCCACACACACCGCGGCGACACCGCCGACCATCAGCGGGTAGGCCCAGGGCCAGTCCAGTTCCGGCATCTGCTTGAAGTTCATGCCGTACCAACTGGTGATCAGGGTCGGGGCGGCGAGCAGGGCAGCCCAGGCGCCGAGGCGCTTGACCGTCTCGCCTTGCGCCAGGGTGACCAGCGACAGGTTCACGCTCAGCGCGGTGCCGAGCATCTCGCGCAGGGTGTCGATGGCGTCGTTGGTGCGCACCGCGTGGTCGAGCACGTCGCGCACGTACAGCCGCACTTCCTCGGCGATCAGCGGGCCGGGGTGGCGCTTGAGGTGCGCCAGCACGTCCTGCAGCGGCGCCACCGCCAGGCGCATCTGGTTGAGCTCGCGCTTGAGCTCGTACAGGCGGATCGCGGTGTCGCGTCGGTACGACTCGGCGAAGATGTCGGCCTCCAGCCGCTCCAGGCTCTGCCGGAAGGCGTCCAGGATCGGCTGGTAGTTGTCCACCACGTAGTCCAGCACCGCGTACAGCGCGTAGGACGGGCCCAGTTGCATCAGCGACGCCTCGCGTTCCAGCCGCTCGCGCACCGGCGCGTAGGGCAGCGAGGCGCCATGGCGCACGGTCAGCAGGAAGCGCTCGCCGAGGAAGGCGTGGGTTTCGCCATAGACGATGCGCTCGTCGATCACCTGCGCGGTGTGCACCGCCAGGAACAGCGAGTTGCCGAAGGCCTCGACCTTGGGCCGCTGGTGCGCCTTGCGGGTGTCCTCGATCGCCAGTTCGTGCAGCTGGAACTCTTCCTTGAGCTGCTGCAGCACGGCGTCGCCGGGCTCGTACATGCCGACCCAGACGAAGCCGTCGTCGTGGCCGGCCAGCACGTCGCTGATCTGCTCCAGGGCGATGTCGTGGCGACGGCCGTGGCCGTCGTAGTGCACGCAGTTGATGACGCAGGCGGGATTGGCGGTCGCGGAGGCCATGGCGGGATCGGGTTCGGCGCAGGCGCGCGTGCTGAGGTGGCTGGACGGTATCAGGGCTGCGGGCGAGGGCGGGTGAGCGCCCAGGCCAGCGCCGCGTGCACCGGCAGCAACAGCGCGATCCATTGCAGGTTGAACTGCGGCTGCAGCATCGACAGCCAGTGGATCAGCAGCGCGGCGCCGGCCAGGGCCACCACCAGCCACAGCAGCACGTCGAACCAGCGCCCGGGGCGGCGCCCGCGCAGGATCGCCAGCCCGCCGACCAGCAGCGGCAGGCACAGCGGATCCAGCAACAGCAGGTTGCGGTTGCCCCAGGCGGCGCGATGCTCGCTGAAGCCCCACAGATACAGCAGGACCGCACCGCCCAGCGCGCACAGCAGCCAGAACGGCAGCGCCAGCGCGGCCAGCCAGCGCGGCCGGCGGCCCAGCGCGAGCACGCCCGCCGCCGCGGCCAGCCCGACCAGCAGCCAAGGCCACCAGTGCCGCAGCTGTTCCGGCGGTTCCGGCGGCAGCCGCTGCGGCAGCAATTGCTGGCGCGCCTGCACCAGCGGGCGGCCGGCGCTGTTGCGCACCTCGTTCAGGCTCTCGGCCAGGCGCATCGGCACGAAGGCCTCTTCCCAACGCGACAGCGGCTTGTCGGCGTACGGGCCCAGGCCCAGGTCGAAGCCCAGCCACATCCATGGCGCCGGCGAGGCCAGGCGCACCGATTCGCTGCGATAGGTGTTGCCGCGCGAACGGCCGGACAGCTGCGCGTGCAGCGCGCCGCCCATGGCCCGGTCCAGCGCGTCGCGGACCATCGTCGCGCAGTTGGCGGTGTAGTAGTCGTAGCGGTAGCGCGCGTTCTCCGGGCGCGCACGCCAGGCCAGCGCCTGCTGCAGCGCGCGCGCCTGCGCCGGCGCCAGGTCCAGCCACTGGATATCCACGCCGCGGCCGGCTTCGCGGTACTGCTCCAGGTCCTCCTGCAGCGGCAGCGCGACCAGGTAGTAGCGCATGTCGCCGGCGGCGAAGCGGCCGACGAAGCCGGGTTCGCTGGGGTCGAAGAAGCCGAAGTTGTACGAGGTGGCCTGGCCCGTGCGCGGGTCGAGCACCACGATGGCGTCATGGCCGAAGCGCTCGAAGAACACTTCGCCGGGCTGCATCGTGGCCACGCCGATGCGCGGCGCCGGGTCGCTGGCGTCGGCTGCGGCGGTCGCGGCCCCTGGGGGCGGCGTGGGCGTCGGCGCGGCGGCCAGCGGCGGCGGGGCCGCCGGATCCGCGGACGGGGTCTGCGCGAAGGCCAACCCGGCCCACAGCGCCAGCAACATTCCTAGCCAGCACGCCGCGCTGGCGCGCGGCACGGTGCGCGCGCTCAAGCGCCGTCCTGCGCGGCGGGCGGCAGGATGGTGACGTGGAAGGCCTGCACCCGGCGCGCGTCGGCGCGCGCCACGCGGAATGCGAACCGCCCCAGGGTGAGTTCCTCGCCGGTCTCGGGCAGGTGGCCGATCGCCTCGGTGACCAGTCCGCCGACGGTGTCGTAGTCGTCGTCCGGGAAGTCGGCGCCGAAGCGCTCGTTGAAATCCTCGATCGGGGTCAGCGCGTCCACCACGTACTGGCCATCGGCCTGCGCGGCGATCAGGGAGGCCTCGTCCTCGGCGTCGTCATGCTCGTCGTCGATGTCGCCGACGATCTGTTCCAGCACGTCCTCGATGGTGACCAGGCCGGCCACGCCGCCGTACTCGTCGACCACGATCGCCATGTGGTTGCGCGAGAGGCGGAACTCCTTGAGCAGGACGTTGAGCTTCTTCGATTCGGGAATCAGCACCGCCGGGCGCAGCAGTTCGCGCACCGTGCCCGGACCGTGGTCGGCGACCACGCCGCGCAGCAGGTCCTTGGCCAGCAGGATGCCGAGGATGTCGTCCTTGTTCTCGCCGTGCACCGGGAAGCGCGAATGGCCGGATTCGACCACCTGTTTCATCAGGTCGAGGAAGCGCGCCTCCACCGACAGCGACACCATCTGTGCGCGCGACACCATCACGTCGCCGACGGTGAGCTCGGAGACCGACAGCGCGCCCTCCATCATGCGCAGCGTGTCGGCGGCGATCAGGCCATCGTGCTGCGCGTCGCGCAGCACCTCGACCAGATCGTCGCGGGTGTGCGGGTCGCCGGAGAACACCGAGGTCAGGCGTTCCAGCCAGCCGCGGCGCTTTTCGTGGGATTCCGGGGAGGAGCTACTCGGTCCGTCTTCTGACATGTTCTGTGGGTAGGCGCCCGGTCGAACGGGCGGTAACGGCAAGTCTAACAGGGCGGTCGCGACAGCATCGCGACGCCGGCCGCAGGCCGTCGACGGCCTGCCGGTCCGGGTTCAGCCGCCCTTGGGCGGCGTGTGCAGCACGTCCGGCGCCGGCGGCGCGCCCGGCTCCTCGGGCAGATCCAGGCTGTAGCTGCAGCCGGCCAGGGTCTTGCCCGGGTGCGATTTCACCGTGGACACGCTGAGGATGATCGACTCGATCATCGGCTCGCCGGTCTTGGGGTCGCGCACGTCGCGGCTGAGCACTTCGCGGCCGAACATGGCCTTGTCCGGGGTGTCCACCGCCGCTTCCAGGTTCAGGCGCTTGGCCAGCGGCCGCGGGTCGGGCAGGTCCAGGATCGCCATCACGCTGGCGCCGGAAAAGGCGATGCGCTCGCTGCTGTAGCCGAACACCTGGATCGGCCGGGTCAGCGCGTATTCGGTCATGAACAGGTTGGACTGCGGCAGCGGCCGCCAGCCGTGCGCCACCGCCTTCAGCGGATCGGCCAGCAGCGGCGCCAGCGCGGTGAAGTCGGCCACGTGCTGGCGGCATTCCAGCAGCGCCGGCAGATCGATGGGCGGATCGACGGCCGCAGTGGCGGCAGGTGCTGCAGCGGGCGGCGCGGGTGGCGTCGCGATGGCCGCCGCCGGAGCGGCGCAGGCCAGCGCGAGCAGGACGAGCGAGGGACGGATCAACGCACGGAACCTCGAAGGAAAGCGGACTGCGGCGATCGCCGCGCGGCCACGTTACCGCCGGCGCCTGCGCTTGACCAGCACGGGGAGGTGGGCGGCACACCGAACCCCTCTCCCGCCGGGAGAGGGGTTGGGGTGAGGGTCGGTCGTGGCAGAGGGCGTGGGATCTCGGATCAGCGCTCGCCTGCGTAGGGATCGGAGACGCCGAGGTCGGCGAGGATCTCGCGTTCCAGTTGCTCCATCGCCTCGGCCTCCTTATCGTCCTCGTGGTCCCAGCCGAGCAGGTGCAGCACGCCGTGCACGGTCAGGTGCGCGTAGTGCGCGTTGAGCGGCTTGTCCTGTTCGGCGGCTTCGCGTGCCACGACCGGTGCGCAGATCACCAAGTCGCCGAGCAGCGGCAGCTTGACGCCTTTCGGCAGCCCCTCGGGCAGTTCCGCCGGGAAGCTGAGCACGTTGGTGGCGTAGTCCTTGCCGCGGTAGTGCAGATTCAGGGCGCGGCCTTCGCGGTCGTCGACCAGGCGGATCGCCAGGTCGGCCTCGCGGATGCGGCCCTTCAGCGCCGCGGCGACCCATTTGCGGAAACTCGTCGCCGCCGGCAGCCCGGCACGGGGCAGGGCGTAGCTGACGCCGACATCGAGGCGGACGGGACCTTTGGTCATGGCAGACGGCCGAGTACAGCGGTGGGGGGCACAGTATCGCGCGAGCGACGGCTCAGGGCGACCTTGCGTCCTCGGCGCTGAGGCGGGCTTGCCTCGCACCAGCGTTCCCGCATGCGCGGCGCGACCGAACCGCACAGGTGGTCGGTGTGCGCGGTGTGCGGCTCAGGTCACGCAGGCGACCAGGAACAGCAACGGGGTCTTTTCGTCGTCGACGCGGTAGGCCACGCTGCCCATCGGGCCTCGCTGGCACTGCAGATTGTCGCGCCGGATCTCCACCGTGGCGGCGAAGCGCGCCGAGGCCGGGAGCCATACCGCGGCCTGGCCGTGTGCGAGCAGATCGCCGACCAGGTACAGGCTGTCGGCCGGCACTTGCTTATAGGCCAGCGCATTGCAGCCGAAGCGGTCGCGCGTCACGCCGGCGGCGTCGGCCGCATCGAGCAGGGCTTGGGCCCGGGTGCCGGCGATCCAGGCCAGGCGCCGCGCTTCGTCGTCGTGTGGCGCGGTCGGCGCGGCGCGGGCGATGGCTGCCGCGCGTTCGAGGACGTCGCGCGGCAGGCCGATGACGGCGCTGTCCTGCACGATCGACACGCACGGCGCGGTCAGCGATTGCGCCAGGGCGACGCGGTGCGGCGCCGGATCCTGCGCCGGCGTCCGCTCGGGCGTGTGGCCGCCGGCACTGCCGGCGACGCCGAGCAGCGTTCCCAGCAGCGCCGGCCATGTGCGGATCACGCCGACGGGCCGCTGGCGCGGTCGACGACGTCGCGCTTCTCGTAGGCGTTCACGATGCGCGCCACCAGCGGATGCCGGACCACGTCGCGCGCCTCGAAGAAGGTGAAGCTGACCCCGTCCACCTCGTGCAGCACCTCGATGGCATCGCGCAGGCCGGACTTGACGTGCTTGGGCAGGTCGATCTGGGTCAGGTCGCCGGTGACCACGGCGGTGCTGCCGAAGCCGAGGCGGGTCAGGAACATCTTCATCTGCTCGATGGTCGTGTTCTGCGCTTCGTCCAGGATCACGTAGGCGTCGTTGAGAGTGCGTCCGCGCATGTACGCCAGCGGCGCGATCTCGATGACGTTCTTCTCCAGCAGCTTGACCACCTTCTCCACGCCCAGCATCTCGTACAGGGCGTCGTACAGCGGGCGCAGGTAGGGGTCGACCTTCTGGCTGAGGTCGCCGGGCAGAAAGCCCAGCTTCTCGCCGGCTTCCACCGCCGGGCGCACCAGGATCAGCCGTTGCACCCGCGATTCGTTCAGCGCTTCCACCGCGCTGGCCACGGCCAGGAAGGTCTTGCCGGTGCCGGCCGGGCCGATGCCGAAGTTGATGTCGTGGGTGGCGATCTGGTGCAGGTACTTGGCCTGGTTGGCGCCGCGGCCGCGCACCGTGCCGCGCTTGACCTTGATCGCCACCTCCTGCGGTTGGTAGGCGCGCTGCGCCACCTGGTCGACATTGGACTGGCTGAGCCGCAGGTGGATTTCCTGGTCGTCGAAGACGACGTGGTCGGCCTCGGCGTACAGCGCCTGCAGCAGCCGCTCGGCCGCCGCCACCGCCTGCTCCGGCCCGGTCACCCGGTACACGTTGCCGCGGTTGGAGATCTCCACGCCCAGGCGCAGTTCGATCTGCCGCAGGTGCGCGTCGAACGGACCGGCCAGGTTGGCCAGGCGTTCGGTGTCGGCGGGATCCAGGGTGAAGTCGCGTTGCGCAGGGGTGGTCATGGCGGGCGCACGCCGCCAGCGGCAGCGTCGAAAACGAGGGGCGCAAAGGGTAGCGCGCAGCGCGTAGCCGGGCCAGTGAAGGGCGCGCGGCGACGGCGTCGGCGTGTGCACGCCGGCGCGATCGAATGCGCCCTGCGGGCCTGTGAGCGCCCCGCCGCGACCCGCACGACGCGGCGATGGCAACGTTGTCCACAACGGATGTGGATCGATTATCCGAAAGCCTGTGGACAACCGAGCGAACGCCTTGCCACGCAAGGCGCCGCCCTGTGGTGGCGAAAAAAACCGCAGCCATCCGGCCGGCGCCTCGCGCATGGCCGCGGCGTGCGGGCCTTTCGGAAGGTCGCGGCGGGCCTTATCGCTGCGCACCGTCGCGGCGCGCGGCACGGGTCCGCATCCACGCGTCCGCGATCGCCCGTGCGCCGGCAGGATCGTCCACCACCAGCACCAGCTGACCGTGGTGATCGCTGTACTGCACGGCGATGTCGATGCCGGCGGCGCCCAGCAGGCCAGTCAGCAGGCCGAGTTGTCCCGGCGTTTCCTGGTCCAGGCGCAGCAGCACCACGGGGCGCTCGGCGGCGACGCGAATGCCGTGCGCCTGCAGCGTGTCGCGCACCGGTGCGGCAGCATCGAACAGGAAGTGCGCGACCGCGTGGCCCTCCACGCGCCATGCGCCGCCGCCTTCGATGCTGATGCCGGCCGCGCCCAGTGCCTGGGCCATCGCCGCCAGTGCGCCGGGGCGATCGTCGAGATGGATCTCCACGTCCTTCATTGCAGCGTCTCCGCCGGCGCCTCGCCGTGCACGACCGTCGCCTCGCAGCGCACCGCCACCGCGCAGCTGTTGGCGATGAAGCACTGCGCGTGCGCCTGTGCGTGCAGCGCGTGCGCACGGGTCGCATCGCCGTCCGCGGCAATGGTCACCCGCGGCGCCAGCGCCACCTCGCGGAAGCGTCCGCCCCGGCCGGGACGCAGCTCCAGCCAGCCCTGCGCCTGGTCGTCGTAGGCCAGCACCCGGATGCCGGCATGTGCGCACAGCGCCAGGTAGGTGAGCATGTGGCAGGCGGCGAGGGCGCCGACGAACAGGTCTTCCGGATTGTGCAGCGCCGGGTCGCCACGGAATGCGGGATCGGCGCTGCCGGCCAGTGGCGGTTTGCCGGGAACCTGCAGGGTGTAGTCGCGGCCGTAGCCGGCGTAGTCGGCGGTGCCGCCGCCGCGGTTGCCGGTCCAGTGCAGCTGCGAAGCGTAGTGGTGGAGCGTGTCGGTCATGGTGCCTGCCTCGTGTGGGAGCAGGCACGGTAGGCGCCAGCGTGGCGCCATGCTTCGTCTAGAATCGAAGCATGAGCGAAGCCACGCCGCTGTCCCGTGTCGCCTTCCTGCTGGGCGACGCCGCGCGCAGCCGCATGCTGGCGGCGTTGATGGGCGGACAGGCACGTACCGCCACGGAACTGGCCCTGGATGGCGGGGTCGCACCGTCCACCGCCAGCCGGCATCTGACGCAGCTGGTCGAGGCCGGCCTGCTCGCGGTGGTGCGCCAAGGCCGGCATCGCTATTTCCGCGTGGCCGATGCGCAGGTTGCCGCGGCGGTCGAGGCGATGATGGGACTCGCGCCGCCACAGACCCGGCGGGTCGGCCCGGCGGATCCCGGCCTGCGCCGGGCGCGGGTGTGCTACGACCATCTTGCCGGCGAGCTGGCGATCCGCTGGCGCCAGCAGATGGAGACGCGCGGGTACCTGCTGTGCAGCGACGGCATGGTCCTGAGCGCGTCGGGCGTGGCCTGGTGCGCGGCGATCGGCATCGACGTGGCGGCCTTGCGCGGCTCCCGGCGGCCGCTGTGCCGGCCGTGCCTGGACTGGAGCGAGCGTCGCGACCACGTCGCCGGCGCGCTGGGCAGTGCCTTGCTCGCGCATCTCCTCGGCACCGGCCTGGCGCGGCGGGTGCCGGATTCGCGGGCCGTGCAGATCGGCGCGCGCGGCGAACGGTTCCTCAGCGCGCTCGACTAAGCCGTGCCCACTCGGGCCGCGGCGTCGTCCTCGGCCAAGTGCAGGCGGCCGCGCAGCGAGTTGCTCAGCGCCTCGGTGATCGTCACATCGACGAACTGGCCGATCAGGCGCGGGTGGCCGGGGAAGTTCACCGAGCGCATGTTCTCGGTCTTGCCGGTCAGCTCGGCCGGGTTCTTCTTCGACGGACCTTCCACCAGCACGGTCTGCACGCTGCCGATCATGCCCTGCGAGATCTGCTGCGCATGCGCGTTGATGTGCGCCTGCAGCCGCGCCAGCCGCGCGTGCTTGACCGCCTCGGGGGTGTCGTCTTCCAGGTCGGCGGCGGGCGTGCCCGGGCGCCGCGAATAGATGAAGGAGAAGCTCTGGTCGAAGCCCACGTCCTCGATCAGCTTCATGGTCTTGTCGAAGTCGGCGTCGCTCTCGCCGGGAAAACCGACGATGAAGTCCGAACTGATCGAGATGTCCGGACGCACCGCGCGCAGCTTGCGGATCTTCTGCTTGAACTCCAGCGCGGTGTAGCCGCGCTTCATCGCGCTGAGGATGCGGTCGCTGCCGGCCTGCACCGGCAGGTGCAGGTAGTTGGCCAGCTGCGGCACGTCGCGGTAGGCCTCCACCAGCGAGTCGCTGAACTCCAGCGGATGCGAGGTGGTGAAGCGGATGCGGCCGATGCCCTCGATCTGCGCGATGCTGCGGATCAGCAGGCCCAGGTCGGCATGTTGCGCTTCCTCGCCGGCCTCGGCGTCGGCGTAGGGGCCGCGGTAGGCGTTGACGTTCTGGCCGAGCAGGTTGATCTCGCGCACGCCCTGCGCGGCCAGTTGCGCCACTTCCACCAGCACGTCCTCGAACGGCCGGCTGATCTCCTCGCCGCGGGTGTAGGGCACTACGCAGAACGAGCAGTACTTGGAGCAGCCTTCCATGATCGACACGAAGGCCGACGGGCCTTCGGCGCGCGGCTCCGGCAGGCGGTCGAACTTCTCGACTTCGGGGAAGCTGATGTCCACCTGCGACTTGCCCGATTCGCGCCGCGCGCGGATCAGCTCCGGCAGCCGGTGCAGGGTCTGCGGGCCGAACACCAGGTCCACGTAGGGCGCGCGCTTGACGATGGCCTCGCCTTCCTGCGACGCCACGCAGCCGCCAACGCCGATGATCACCGGCTTGCCGCCGGCCTTCAGCGCCTTCCAGCGGCCGAGCTGGCTGAACACCTTCTCCTGCGCCTTCTCGCGGATCGAGCAGGTGTTGACCAGGACCACGTCCGCTTCTTCGGGGTTGTCGGTCAGTTCCAGACCTTCGGACGCGGCGAGCACGTCGGCCATCTTGGCCGAGTCGTACTCGTTCATCTGGCAACCGTGGGTCTTGATGTACAGCTTGCCGCGCACCGGCGCGGGTGCGGCGGCGGGCAGGGGATGCAGGACGGTCCCGGGCATGGCGCTTAATCCAGGCGGGTGGAAAGGAAGCCGGCTAGTTTACCCGTGCCGGCGCGCGGGCGCAGGTCTAAGCGTGGCCGACAAACTACTGCGCAGCCGCCAGGCGGGCGCGGACGGTGCCCGGAATCCTCATGTGCCACACGTACACTGCGGTTTCTCCGCGCCGTCCGCACCCACCTGGCAACTGCGCGCGACGTTGTGTCAGCCACGCTTAACTCGCTGCGGCATCCACCGCCAGCGCGCGCTGTACCGCCGGCCGCTCGGCCATCCGCGCGGCGTAGGCGCGGGTCGGCGCCGGCGAATCGAGCAGGCCGAACTGCAGCATCCAGCCCAGCGCGCTGCCCCACAGCACGTCGGCCGCGCTGCAGCGCGCGCCGAGCAGGTAGTCGCCGCGCGCCAGTTGCGCGTCCACCACGGCCAGCACGGTGTCGCAGTCGGCATAGGGCGACATCGCCCGCGGCGGCGGTTCGCGCTTGAGCGCGCGGTCGACCAGCGCCGGTTCGAAGCAGGCGCCGTAGAACGCCAGCCAGCGCAGATAGGGGCCACGCAGCGGGTCGCCGATCGGTGGCGCCAGTCCGGCTTCGGGATACAGGTCGGCCAGGTAGGGGTAGATCGCGCCCTGCTCGGTGACCACCGCGCCGGCGTGCACGATCGCCGGCACCTTGCCCATCGGGTTGATTGCCAGGTACTCCGGCGTCAGTTGCGCCTGCCGCGCGAAGTCGATGCGCTCGATGGCGTAGTCGGCGCCCAATTCCTCGAGCAGGATCAGCACGCCGCGCGAGCGCGACTGCGGATTGTGGAACAACGTGATGTGGCGGTCGGCGGTCATGGGCGGCTCCTGGCTGATCGGTGCGGACAGCCTAGACCCCATTGCGGACAGATCTTGTCCGCAATAGCGTGTGCCGATGTCCTCGCCCGCCGCCCGCCTGTTGCGCCTGATCGCCCTGCTGCAGACGCGCCGGCTGTGGTCCGGCGCCGAGCTGGCCGAGCGGCTGGGCGTGGACCGGCGCAGCCTGCGCCGCGACGTGGAGCGGCTGCGCGCGCTGGGCTACGCGGTGGAGGCGGCGGCCGGGGTGGGCGGCGGCTACCGGCTGGCCGCCGGCGCGCAGATGCTGCCGCTGCTGTTCGAGGAGGACGAGGCGGTGGCGGTCGCGGTGGCGCTGCGCGCCGCCTGCGCCAGCATGGCCGGCCTGGAGGACACCGCGGTGCGGGTACTGGCCAAGCTCGAACCGCTGCTGCCGGCGCGGGTGCGCCAGCGCGCCGAGGCCTTGCAGGGCGCGACCCTGGCGCTGGGCCAGGACCCGCTGCGGCCGGACACGCGGGTGCTGATCGGCGTCGCCAGCGCCTGCCGCGACCGGCGCCTGCTTGGTTTCGCCTACCGCGACCACCGCGGCCGCATCAGCCAACGCCTGGTCGAACCCTTGCGCCTGGTCAACGCCGGGCGCCGCTGGTACCTGCTGGCCTGGGACCGCGATCGCGCCGACTGGCGCACCTTCCGCGCCGAGCGCATCGCCGCACCCTTGCAGCTTGGTGCGGCGGTGGCGTTGCGCCTGCCGCCGCAGGATGCGGCGACCATGGTCGACGCGGCGATCCGCTACAGCCCGCAGGCGCTGGGCTACGCCCTGAGCGTGCGGCTGCGCGGCAGCGCCGCCGACCTCGGCGCACGCATTCCGCTGTGGTGCGGCACCCTGCAGGACGAGGCCGACGGCTATTGCCGGCTGTCGCTGCTGGCCGACGCGGTGCCGTGGCTGGCCGCGCAGTTGCTGACCATCGGCGTGCCGTTCGCCGACCTGGAGGCCACGCCTGAGGTGCGGGCGGCGCTGCGCGGGGTGCTGAACGCGTTGCTGGAGCAGGTGCCGGCGCCCGTGCCTGCGGAACAGGTGCCTGGACCTGCCGCCGCCTAGGTCGCCATGCCGTCCTGGGGTGGCGCGCACTTGGCAAGCGTCGGGGAAGTTGGGACACTCGCCGCAATGAAGGGGATGCTGTGGCTCCTGGGGCTGGGACTCGCCACGTTGACGGCTGCGCCGGCCAGCGCCGGCACCCTGTACAAGTGCACCGGCAGCGACGGCGTGCCCAGCTACGGCAGCAAGCGCGTGTCCGGCGCCAACTGCAGCGTGATCGGCCGCTACACCCCCGATCGCCGCGCCGCGCGTGCCACACCGGCCCCGGCCAGGGCCGGCACCGAGCGGCCGCCCAGCCGCGGCGTCATCGCCACCGCCGGCACCGTGGCGCCGGCGACCTTGATCAGCGCACAGGTGGCCGCGCCGGCCCCGGTCACCGCCAACGCCGTGCCCAACCGGGTCGCACCGGTGCCGCCCAGCAACAGCGGGGCGCCACGCCGCCTGGTCAGCGGCCAGCTGTACTCGTACATGAAGGACGGCGTGCGCCACTACACCAGTGCGCGCCCGACCCAGGTCGCCAATCTCGGCGCGGTGCGCACCATCCGCTACAGCTTCATGGAGACCTGCTACGCCTGCGCCAACCCCGGGGTCAACTTCGGTGCGGTGCGCCTGAACACCACCGCCTACCAGAGCGAGATCGCCGCGGCCGCACGCGAGTACGGCGTCGACGAGGCCGTGGTGCGCGCCATCATCCATGCCGAATCCGCCTACAACCCGATGGCGCTCAGCCGCGCCGGCGCGCAGGGGCTGATGCAGCTGATGCCGCCGACCGCGCGCCGCTTCGGCGTCAGCGATTCGTATGATGCAGCGCAAAACATTCGCGGCGGCGTGCAGTACCTGGCGTGGCTGCTGAAGCGCTTCAACGGCAATCTCAGTCTGGCCGCGGCTGGCTACAACGCCGGCGAAGGCGCGGTAGACAAACACGGCGGGGTGCCGCCGTACAGCGAGACCCAACGCTACGTGCAACGGGTGGGCGTGCTCGCCGAGCGCTATCGCGGCGTGCTGGCGACCGCGCATTGAGCCTGTCCGCGGCCTTGGCGCGGGCGTTTCGGACTCCATTGTCGACGCGTTAAGGGTTCCGCTACACTGCAGTGGATTCAGTGCGGCTCGACCCCCACCGAGCTGCTGGCAGCCTCACGCTACCCAATCACAGATCGGAGTGCCGGATGGCCAACGATGGGGTCAACGATTCTGTAAATGCAGGACGCCGCCGCTTTCTCACCGCCACCACGTCCGTCGTGGGCGCGGTCGGCGCGGGGTTCGTCGCGGTTCCTTTCATCAAGTCCTGGAATCCGAGCGCAAAGGCCAAGCTGGCCGGCGCGCCGGTCACCGCCGACATCAGCGCGCTGCAGGAAGGCCAGCGCCTGATCCTCGAGTGGCGCGGCCAGCCGATCTGGATCGTCAAGCGCTCCAAGGCGATGCTCGATGCGTTGCCGTCGCTGGACGGCCGGCTCAAGGATCCGGAGTCCACCAACAAGGACCAGCAGCCGGACTACGTGCTGAAGAACCCCGAGTACCGCTCGATCAAGCCCGACGTCTCGGTGCTGGTCGGCCTGTGCACGCACCTGGGCTGCTCGCCGGAAATGGTCGCCGAGATCCGCCCCGAACCCTACGACCCCGACTGGAAGGGCGGCTATTTCTGCCCCTGCCACAAGTCGCGCTTCGACATGTCCGGCCGCGTGTTCCAGGGCGTGCCGGCGCCGATCAACCTGTTGGTGCCGCCGCACCACTACCAGGACGACAACACGCTGGTGATCGGCGTGGATCCGGGCGCATCCGCGAAGGGAGGGGCGTAAGTCATGGCCGACAACATCCTCACCCGCACCGCGGGCAACGTGTTCGACTGGGTCAACGAGCGCGCCCCCGGGCTGATGCCGTTCTACCGCAAGCACGTCAGCGAGTACTACGCGCCCAAGAACTTCAACCTCTGGTACTACTTCGGTTCGCTGGCGCTGGTGGTGCTGGTCAACCAGATCGTCACCGGCATCTTCCTGACGATGCACTACAAGACCAGCGCGGCCGAGGCGTTCAACTCGGTCGAGTACATCATGCGCGACGTCGAGTGGGGCTGGCTGATCCGCTACATGCACTCCACCGGCGCCTCGCTGTTCTTCATCGTGGTGTACCTGCACATGTTCCGCGGGCTGATGTACGGCAGCTACAAGAAGCCGCGCGAGCTGGTGTGGATCCTGGGCATGCTGATCTACCTGGTGCTGATGGCCGAAGCCTTCATGGGCTACGTGCTGCCCTGGGGGCAGATGTCGTTCTGGGGCGCGAAGGTGATCATCTCGCTGTTCGGCGCGATCCCGGTGATCGGCAACGGCCTGACCGAGTGGATCATGGGCGACTACCTGCCGTCCGACGCCACCCTCAACCGCTTCTTCGCCCTGCACGTGATCGCGCTGCCGCTGGTGCTGCTGTTGCTGGTGGTGCTGCACCTGGGCGCGCTGCACGAAGTCGGCTCCAACAATCCCGACGGCGTGGAGATCAAGAAGGGGCCCAAGGGCAATCGCTGGAACGCCAACAAGCCGGCCGACGGCATCCCGTTCCATCCGTACTACACGGTCAAGGACATGGTCGGCGTCGGCTTCCTGCTGATGATCGGCGCCTTCATCATCTTCTTCGCGCCCGGCTTCGGCGGTCTGTTCCTGGAGCACGACAACTTCACCGAGGCCAACCGCCTGGTGACGCCGGAGCACATCAAGCCGGTCTGGTACTACACCCCGTACTACGCGATGTTGCGGGTGGTGCCGAACAAGCTCGGCGGCGTGCTGGTGATGTTCTCGGCGATCGCGATCCTGTTCCTGGTGCCGTGGCTGGACCGTGCCAAGGTCAAGTCGATCCGCTACCGCGGCTGGATCTCGCGGGTGATGCTGGGGGTGCTGGCGGTGTGCTTCGTCTGGCTCGGCGTGATCGGCTCCGGTCCCGGCACCGAGATCATCGAGACCTATATCGGCCGCGTGCTGACCGTGCTGTATTTCGCCTTCTTCCTGACGATGCCGATATGGACCTCGCTGGATCGAACCAAGCCGGTGCCGGAGCGGGTGAGCAGCCATGACTAAGCGCCTGATCGCTGTGCTCGCCGGCTTCGCCTCGGCGCTGCTGCTGTCCGCCTCGGCCATGGCGGCCGAGGGCGGCGCCACCCTGCAGGCCGGCAACGACCTGGGCGACCGCGCCTCGCTGCAACGCGGCGCCAAGCTGTTCATGAACTACTGTTCCGGCTGCCATTCGCTCAAGTACCTGCGCTACCAGCGCATGGCCGAGGATCTGGGGCTGAGCGAGGACGAGGTGATGCACAACCTCAACTTCACCGGCACCAAGATCGGCGAGCACATCGAGACGGCGATGCCGCACGATGCGGCGGCCAAGTGGTTCGGCAAGGCGCCGCCGGACCTGAGCCTGATCGCCCGCGTGCGCGGCACCGACTGGGTCTACACCTACCTCAAGTCGTTCTACCTCGACCAATCGCGGCCATTGGGCTGGAACAACAAGCTGTTCGCCAACGCCTCCATGCCCAATCCGCTGTGGGACCTGCAGGGCCTGCAGCAGCCGGTCTACGGCAAGGCCGAGCAGCCGGGCGTGGACAAGCCGGTGGAGCGGCTGCAGCTGGCCACGCCGGGCAAGCAGAGCCCGGTCGAGTTCGACCAGACGGTGCGCGACATCAGCAATTTCCTCGAGTACGCCAGCGAGCCGGCGGCGCTCAAGCGGCAGAGCCTGGGCGTGTGGGTGGTGCTGTTCCTGGCGCTGCTGACCTTCCTGGCCTATCTGCTGAAGAAGGAATACTGGAAGGACGTGCATTGAGCGCCGGCCGTTTCGGCCGCGCCCCGGCTGCACCGTTGCTGAGCCGATCCCCTGTTCATCCTATTGGCTTTTGTGAGCGAGGGTTGCACACTCAGGGGCCGTGACGACCGTCCGCAATGTGCGGGCGGCGTCGATGCGGCCGGCGGATTCCGGCCGTCGGAGAGCCTTGAATGGCGGCGAGTTTGCGCATGCGAAATACCTTGACGTTGTTTTCCTCCACGGATGATGTCCTGTGCCACCGCGTCCGCCTGGTGCTCGCGGCCAAGGGCGTGACCTACGATTTCGTGGCGGTGGATCCGCAGAATCCGCCGGAAGACCTGATCGACCTGAATCCCTACCACTCGGTGCCGACGCTGGTGGAGCGCGAGCTGGTGCTGTACGCCGCCTCGGTGGTCAGCGAGTACCTGGACGAGCGCTACCCGCATCCGCCGCTGATGCCGGTCGATCCGCTCTCGCGCGCGCGGCTGCGCCTGGCGATGCTGCGCATCGAGCACGACTGGGTGCCTCAGGTGCAGGCGATCCAGCTCGGCAACAAGGCCCAGGCCGAAGCCGGGCGCAAGCGCCTGAAGGAACTGCTGACCGCCTCGGTGCCGCTGTTCAAGGCCAGCAAGTTCTTCCTCAATCCGGAGATGAGCCTGGCCGATTGCGCGATGGCGCCGATCATCTGGCGCCTGCAGGCGCTGGACATCCCGCTGCCGAAGGACGGCAAGGCGATCGAGGATTACGGCAACCGCATCTTCCGCAATCCGGGGTTCATCCGCAGCCTGACCGACCAGGAAAAGAAACTGCGCGACCTGCCGGCATGATGCTGTCCGCCGCGCGGTCCTCGCTGTCTTTGGAACTGTACCGGCGTTGCGCGCCGGCACGTAGAATGGGCGCATGAGCGACGACACTTCCCGCATGACCAGCCATCGCCCGTACCTGCTGCGGGCGCTGGTGGAATGGATCAACGACAACGGCATGACCCCGCACATCCTGGTGGATGCGGGCCTGCCCGGCGTGCAGGTGCCGCCGAGCGCGGTCAAGGACGGGCGGGTGGTGCTGAACATCGCCGAGCGCGCGGTGGTGCGTCTGCAGATCGACAACGACGGGGTCAGCTTCACCGCCCGCTTCGGCGGCGTCAGCTACCCGGTACAGGTGCCGATGGCCGCGGTGCTGGCTGTCTATGCACGCGAGACCGGGCAGGGCATGGCGTTGCCGGACGACATTCACGGCGCCAGCGAGCCGCCGGGCGACGACACCCCGCCACCGCCGCGGCCGGGCGGTTCCGACGACGCCGGCAAGCGCCCGCGCCTGCGCGTGGTCAAGTAAGCAGGCAATGCGCGGCCTCGGTGGCCGCGCGCGGTACCCGTGTCTTGGTGTTTCCGCTATGCGCGCATCGCGCACGGCGTTCTGGCGTAGGAGCGGCTTCAGCCGCAACAGCCGTGACCGGTCACGCCGCCGCGGCTGAAGCCGCTCCTACGACAGGCGGATAGATCCCAGCAGTCGCGGTCCATTTCGAGGTGGCATGGCGGAACGGTTGCGCGCCGCCTTTGCCGCTGCATGAGAGGCCACACGTCATCGCTGCGCAGCCGTGGTGCATGGCCCTCAGTCGCGCTGCGCGCGGACGTCCTGCAGGCTGCTTACGCTGGCCACCGACGGCCCGGTGAACGCGATCAGCTGATCGCCGAGCAGCACCAGGCGCCCGCTGTGGCGGTCGGTGCCGTCGTAGGAATAGTCGAAGCGGAAGCTGCGCTCGAAGCCGAGCCAGCCGCTGGGCAGCCGCCGCAGGCGCAGGCCGGTGCCATGCACGCTCTGGTCCAGCCATTGCACGTCGGCGGCCTTGCAGGCATTGCGGCCGAGGATTTCGGCGCGTTCGGCGGCGGCACGCGAGGCGTTCCAGAACGCGAACACCGCCGCGCCGGCGATCATCAACAGGATCAGGCTGGGCATGGCGCCACTGTAGCGATGCGTCGGTAGGGGGGCAATCTGGTGTGGGGCTGGGATTCGGGATTCGGGATTGGGGATTGGCAGGTGGGTCGGTGGCTGCAGGGGCGATGCACTGCCGGGGCGATGCCGCGTCAGCGCACCTGCGGGGGCTTCGGGGCACCGAGCCGAAGGGTTTTGGCAACCACCATCCTGCCGAGCAAAGGTTGCACGGCGCGTCGATCGCGCAGGTGCGCATCCGCGCGAATCCTGTTTTGGAGGCGGCGACGTCGTGGTTGGACGCTGTGTCGCAGTTCTAGGATTGTGGCTCGGTCTTGGGCGCGTCTTTGCTGGGCGCGGCGGGTTGTGGCGGCGCAGGCACTGCGGCGGGCGCCGGTGGCGGGGGCGGCACGTTCGGGGCGGTGGGCGGTGCTGCAGGCGTGCCGGGTGCCGCGCTTGCTGGAGTCGCGGTCGCCGGCGTGATCGGCACTGCAGCAGGAGCGGTGGGCAGGGTCGGCGGCAGCAGCTGCGCCTGCGGTTGCAGCTTCAGCAGGGCCGACCAGTCCTGGCGGTTGAAGTCGCACAGTTCCTCGTGGCCAGGCGTGCATTCGAGCGCGGCGCCTTCGTCGTTCTGGTCCTGCGCCAGCGGCGCGTCCAGTTGCAGGCGCCCGCTGCGGTCCAGCTTGAGCTTGCGCATGGTCACCGCGTTGAACACGTTGCCGCCGATCAGGTACAGGGTCTGGTCGCCGCCGACGTTGGCCGCGACCACGATGTCGCAATGCGATTCCCAGGGCAGCGGGCGGCCGCGTGCCAGCGCCTCGCGCAGGCCGGCGGCGCCGACCGGCTGCCGGCGGCCGCGCAGGAAGCACAGCAGGTCGCCGGGAGCGGGTTTTTCCTGCTGCGGGTCGGCGAAGCGATAGGGCAGGCCGTCGGCGCCGGCCTGGTAGGCGGCGCGGATGTAGTCGATGTGGCGGATCGAGGTGTGGAAGCCGGCCACGCCGGCGCGCACCATCACGTAGGACACGAAGGCCGCCGACCACGGGTTGTCGACGAGGAAGGCGCGGCAGTCGTTCTCGCGGTAGCGCGACCCGTCCAGCTGCTGGCAGCTTTCGGCGCCGTCGAACCGTCCCATCGCGCCCAGCGTGCCGCTGTCGCGCCAGTACGCGGCCACACGCTGCCAGGCTTCGATGCCGTCGTCGGCGAGGTCGGCGCGTTCGGCCTCGGTGACGCGCAGGCCGGTGAGGCGGCCGTCGCGATCGATGAACGGGCGCCACCACAGCCGGTGTTCGTTGCAGGCGGTGCGCACGATCGCCACCGCCGCCGGGGTCAGGCCGAAACGCGGCGGCAGATCGCAGACTTCCGCGGCCGCGGCGCGGCCTGCGGGAAACAGGGCGGCGACACACAGCAGCGCGAACCAGGGGCGGAACATCGGCGAACTCGGCGGGCAGGAGGAGCGCGCAGCGTCGCAGAGCGGCGTTGGCGAGGCCGTGAAGTGTGGGGCGCGGCGTGCGGGCCGAGGGCAGGTGGTGGTGTCCCACTGGTGGCGGTGGTGGCCGGCGTAAGGGCGCTACGCAGCCGCCCCCCGTGTCTTGGCCTGCGCTGCCCAGCGACGGGCCTCATCCAGCCAGGCTGGAAGCATCGACGTCGGCGCCGTGGGTACGCCAGGTGGGTCCACCTCCGCCACCGGCATGGGATGGGCCACCCGGCGCCGCTGCGGCGCGGCGTCGTCGCTATTGCGGCGGCGGGCCGAGTTTCAGCGACAGATCCACGGCCTGCACGTGCTTGGTCAGCGCGCCGATGGAGATGCAGTCGACGCCGTCCTCCGCGATCGCGCGCACCGCCTCCAGGTCGACGCCGCCGGAGACTTCCAGCGGGATCGCGCGGTGGAACGGTGCGGCCGCGGCGATCGCCACCGCGGCGCGGCGCTGTTCCGCGGTGAAGTCGTCGATCAGGATGCGGTCGCAGCCGGCCTGCAGTGCCTCGCGCAGTTGCTCCAGGGTTTCCACCTCGACCACCAGCGGCAGCGCCGGCCACTGCGCGCGCGCGGCGGCCACTGCCGCGGACAGCGAGCCGGCGGCATGGATGTGGTTTTCCTTCAGCATCACCGTGTCGTACAGGCCGATGCGGTGGTTGCTGCCGCCACCGCAGCGCACCGCGTACTTCTGCGCCAGGCGCAGGCCGGGCAGGGTCTTGCGCGTATCCAGGATGCGCGCGCCGGTGCCGGCGACCGCGGCCACGCAGGCGGCGGTGGCGGTAGCGGTGGCCGACAGGGTCTGCAGGAAGTTCAGCGAGGTGCGCTCGGCGCTGACCAGGGCGCGGCTGCGCCCGTGCAGCAGGGCCAGCACGGTGCCGGCGGCCACGTGCTGGCCTTCGGCCACCTGCCAGTCGATCCTGACCTGCGGATCCAGCGCCTGATGGCAGGCGTCGAACCAAGGGCGGCCGGCGATCACCGCGTTCTGCTTGCAAAGCAGGTAGGCGCTGTCGGCGCGGTCGGGCAACAGCGCGGCGGTGACGTCGCCGCTGCCGAGGTCCTCGGCCAGCGCGCGCGCGACGTCGGCGGCGATCAGCTCCGCGGCGGGCGCCTGCGGCGGCGCCGTGTCGCGGCTCATTTGGCCGGGAAGTCGGCGAGCTGGGCGGTGCCGATGGCTTCTTCGGCCAGCAGCACCGGAATGCCGTCGTCGACGCGGAACACCTGCTTGCGGTCGCGGGTGATCAGGGCTTCGCGTAGCGGTTGCGCCTGCGCGCTGCCATCGGCGCGCTGCACGCCGCCGGCGGCGATGGCGCGGTTCAGCGCCTCCAGGCCGCGCGCCTCCAGCAGCGCCAGCGGTTGGCGGGTGTCGGGCGAGCACAGCAGGTCGAGCAGTTTGCGGTCCATCCGGTCTTCGTCTTGCGTGGAAGACGGCTAGAATACGTCTTTAAGGCAGGGGACGGCCATGACCTCCAAGCAAACCGCGCCGCTCGTCGGCATCGTGATGGGTTCCCGCTCCGACTGGGAGACCATGCAGCATGCAGCGCAGAAACTCGATGCGCTGGGCGTGCCCTATGAAGTGAAGGTGGTGTCGGCGCACCGCACCCCCGACGTGTTGTTCTCCTATGCCGAGCAAGCGGCCGGGCGCGGCCTGCGTGCGATCGTGGCCGGTGCCGGCGGTGCTGCGCATCTGCCGGGCATGCTGGCGGCCAAGACCGCGGTGCCGGTGCTGGGCGTGCCGGTGCAGTCCAAGGCCCTCAACGGCATGGACTCGTTGCTGTCGATCGTGCAGATGCCGGCCGGCATCCCCGTGGCCACCTTCGCGATCGGCAACGCCGGCGCGGCCAACGCCGCGCTGTTCGCCGCGGCCATGCTGGCGCACGACCACGCCGAGATCGGCACCGCGCTGGGCGACTTCCGCCAGCGCCAGACCGACGACGTGATGGCCAAGGACGATCCGCGCCAATGACCACCGTCGGCATTCTGGGCGCGGGGCAGTTGGCGCGCATGATGGCGGTGGCCGGTGTGCCGCTGGGCCTGCGCTTCGCGCTGCTGGATCCGGCGGCCGATGCCTGCGCCGGGCAAGTCGCGCCGCTGCGGGTCGGCGACTATGCCGACCAGGCGGCGCTGGCCGCGTTCGCCGACGCGGTCGACGTGGCGACCTTCGATTTCGAGAACGTGCCGGCGGACAGCGCCGCCGCCCTGGCCGGGCAGGTGCCGGTGTTCCCGAGTCCGGATGCGCTGGCCGTGGCGCAGGACCGCCTGGCCGAGAAGACCCTGTTCCGCGAGCTCGGCATCCCGGTGCCGGCGTTCGCCGCGATCGACACCCGCGCCGATCTGGACGCGGCGCTGGCGCAGGTCGGCACGCCATGCATCCTCAAGACCCGCCGGCTCGGCTACGACGGCAAGGGCCAGTTCCGCATCGCCTCCGCCGCCGATGCCGATGCGGCCTGGGAGGCGCTGGGCGCGCAGGCGGCCAGCGTGGGCCTGATCGCCGAGGCGTTCGTGCCGTTCCAGCGCGAGGTCAGCGTGGTGGCGGTGCGTGGCCGCGACGGCGAATTTCGCACCTGGCCGCTGACCGAGAACTGGCACGTGCATGGCGTGCTCTCGGCCAGCCTGGCGCCGGCGCAGGCCGATGCCGCGCTGGAGCAGGCGGCGGTGGCGCATGCACACGCCCTGGCCGAGCGCCTGCAGTACGTGGGCGTGTTCGCGCTGGAACTGTTCTGCCGCGACGGCGAACTGCTGGCCAACGAGATGGCCCCGCGCGTGCACAACTCCGGCCACTGGACCATCGAAGGCGCGGAGACCTCGCAGTTCGAGAATCACCTGCGTGCGGTGCTGGGGCTGCCGCTCGGGTCCACCCGGATGCGCGGCCATGCCTGCATGCTCAACTGGATCGGTGCGATGCCCGACGCCGCGCCGGTGCTGGCGCAGCCCGGCGGGCATTGGCACGACTACGGCAAGGAGCCGCGCGAGGGCCGCAAGGTCGGCCACGCCACCCTGCGCGAGGACACGCCGGAGGCGCTGGCGCAGGCTCTGCAGACGGTGGGCGCGCAACTGCAGCGCGACGCCCAGGTGACCCCGGTGATCGCCGCCCTGCGCGGCCAGCGCTGAACCAAGAGACCCAGGTCACGCCTGGGCCAGGAACCGGCGGCATGGCCGCCGCTCCTGCCAATCCCCAATCCCGGAATCCCGAATCCCGGCTCAACGCAGATTGGACGCCGCGAACTCCCAGTTCACCAGCTTCCAGAACGCCTGCAGATAGCGCGCGCGGTCGCCGGGATAGTCGGTGTAGTAGGCGTGTTCCCAGACGTCGCAGGCCAGCAGCGGCGTGTCGTCGCCGGTCAGCGGCGTGCCGGCGTTGGCAGTGCTGACCACGGCCAGGCTGCCGTCCGGACGTTGCACCAGCCAGACCCAGCCCGAGCCAAACACCGCCAGCGCCATGCGTTCGAACTCGGCCTTGAACCGGGCGACGTCGCCGAAGCTCTTGGTCAGGCGCTCGCCGAGCGCGCCGCCGGGTTCGCCACCGCCGCGCGGGCGCAGGCAGCGCCAGTAGAACTCGTGGTTCCAGACCTCGGCCGCGTCCTGGAACAGCCGGCCCTGGGCGCGCCGCAGCAGGTCCGGCAGCGCCAGTTCCGCCAGGTCGCTGCCGGCCAGCCGCGCATTGAGCCGTTCCACCAGGGCGCGCTGATGCTGGCCGTGGTGTTGTTCCACCGCCGCGGCGGACAGGTGCGGGGCCAGCGACGCGGCGCCGTAGGGCAGGGGAGCGAGTTCGATGGGCATGGATCCTCGGGCGGTTTCGGGTGCGTGTCGCGGTACTGCCGCGCGCAGGGCTTACACTATGCGGCTACGCGAGAGTCTAGCCGACCGCCAAGGTCGTTCTTTCGCCCCAGCAGGAGAGAACCCGCATGCAGGTGATGGAGCGCATCCAGGCCGACGTCGAACGCCATCCCATCGTGTTGTTCATGAAGGGCACGCCGCAGTACCCGATGTGCGGCTTTTCCAGCCGCGCGTTGCAGGCGCTGCTGGCTGCCGGTGCCGACCGCCTGCACACCGTCAACGTGCTCGACGAGCCGGAGATCCGGGCCAACCTGCCGCGCTACTCGAACTGGCCGACGTTCCCGCAGCTGTTCATCCATGGCGAACTGATCGGCGGCTGCGACATCACCATGGAGCTGTTCGAGTCCGGGGAGCTGCAGCGCATCGTGACCGAGGCCTACCAGTCGTGAGCGCGCCTGCGTCGCCGCAGGCCGGCGCGCTGGCGCAGCGGGTGATTCTGGTCAGCGGCGCCGCCGGCGGGCTCGGCAGCGCCGCGGCGCTGGCCTGCGCGCAGGCCGGGGCCACGGTGGTCCTGCTCGGGCACAGGCCGGCGCGCCTGAACCGGGTCTACGACGCGATCGCCGCGATCGGTGCCGCGCCGCTGCTGTATCCGTTGGACCTGCTCGGCGCCACCCCGGCGGACTACGCGACCCTGGCCGAGCGCCTGCAGGGCGAGCTCGGCCGCCTGGACGGGCTGCTGCACTGCGCCGCGGACTTCGCCGGGCTGACCCCGTTCGAGCATGCCGATCCGGCCCAGTTCGCGCGCGCCCTCCACGTCAACCTGACCGCCGCGGCCTGGCTGACCCAGGCCTGCCTGCCGTTGCTGCGGCAGGCCGAGGATGCCGCGATCGTGTTCGCCGTGGACGATCCGGCGCGGGTCGGCCAGGCCTACTGGGGCGGCTACGGCGCGGCCCAGCATGGCCGCCGCGGCCTGCTGGCGAGCCTGCACGGCGAACTGGCCGCCTCGCGCGTGCGCGTGGCCGGCCTGCAGCCGGGGCCGATGCGCACCGCCTTGCGCGCCCGCGCCTATACCCATCAAGAAGACCTCGACGCGGTCGACCCGGCGCGTTACGCCGGCGCCTGCGTCGAGCTGTTGTCGCCCGCCGGCGCCGCGCACCGCGGCGCGATCTGGAATCCCCTGGCATGACCATCCTCTCGGCAGCGCTGCTGCTGTTCCTGATCCTCGACCCGCTGGGCAACATCCCGGTATTCCTCAGCGTGCTCAAGCCGCTGCCGGCGCGGCGCCAGCGCATCGTGCTCGCGCGCGAACTGCTGATCGCGCTCGGCGTGCTGATGGGCTTCCTTTGGGGCGGCAAGTACGCCCTGGAAGTGATGCACCTGCGCCAGGAGTCGGTGGCGATCGCCGGCGGCATCGTGCTGTTCCTGATCGGCATCCGCATGATCTTCCCGCGACCGGAAGGGCTGATGGGCGAGATCCCCGATGGCGAGCCCTTCATCGTGCCGCTGGCCATCCCGCTGGTGGCCGGCCCCTCCGGCATGGCCGCGGTGATGCTGATGGGCAGCAACGAGCCGACCCGGCTGGGCGAATGGAGCCTGGCGCTGATCCTGGCCTGGCTGGCGACCTCGGCGCTGCTGTTCTCCGGCACCCTGCTGTACAAGCTGCTCGGCATGCGCGTGCTGACCGCGGTCGAGCGGCTGATGGGCATGCTGCTGGTGGCGATCTCGGTGCAGATGTTCCTGGACGGCCTCAGCGCCTACCTGAAGCTGCCGGTCGCCGGCTGAGCCGAGACCTGCTGCGCGGATCCGTGCCGCCGGGGAGGGCGGTATCGAGTGCAGGGACGTGGAGTTTGCAGGGGAGGCCCGGCCGCCCGTTGCCTGGGCGGGGCGGCCGCCTGTCGACCCGGTCTCGCGCCGTTCCCGGCTCACGTCACGACGTCGCCGCGGATGGCTGCCGATGCCCGCCAAAACTGCGATTCGGGTCTTGTGATGTCCGGTGATGCCTGGTTGTCACGGTTTGGCAACAAATGCGCTCTATGGTGTTAAACTCACGTTAACCCTTGCGGGGAATCGGCAAGGGTGACCAGCCCCCCATTTCGCGGTCGTGCGTCCGTACCCGCACGGCTTGCCACGCGCATTTCGTCAAACTCCATCGAGGCTATTGCAATGATTCAACCCCGTCTGCGGATGTCCAAGCTCACCCTGGGCCTCGTCGCGGCGCTGGCCGCTGCGCCGGTGTTCGCCCAGAGCACCTCCGCCGGTGTCGGCGGTGTGGTGACCCATGGCGGCCAGCCGGTCGCTGGCGCCGAGGTGACCATCACCCACGTCGAGTCGGGCACGGTCAGCCGCGCCACCACCGATGCCGCCGGTCGCTACAACGCGCGCGGCCTGCGCGTCGGCGGTCCGTACAGCATCACCATCACCAAGTCGGGCGACGGCACCAAGACCGAAGACGGCGTGTACCTGAGCGTCAACCAGAACGCCACCATCAACGCCGACCTGACCGGCGACATGGCTGCGCCGACCACGCTGGAAACGGTCAACGCCGTCGCCATCGCCACCGGCTCGGAAGTGTTCAGCGCCACCAAGATGGGCTCGGGCACCAACGTCGGCCGCGAGCAGATCGAAGCGCTGCCGTCGATGAACGGCAACATCCAGGACTACATGCGCCTGGATCCGCGCGTGGCCTTCGTCGATCGCGCCTCGGGCACGATCAGCGCCGGCGGCCTGAACCCGCGCTACAACTCGATCAACATCGACGGCGTGTCGGCCAGCGACACCTTCGGCCTGGAAGGCAACAACATGACCACCCGGCGCCAGCCGGTGTCGATGGAGGCCATCGAAGCCATCGACGTCAACCTGTCCAACTACGACGTCAGCATCGCCAGCGCCGCCGGCGCCACCGTCAACGCGGTGACCAAGTCCGGTACCAACGAGTTCCACGGCTCGGTGTACGGCAGCTATCGCGATGGCGACTGGTTCGGCGACAACCCGGACGGCAGCAAGTTCAACGGCTTCACCAAGGAGAAGACCTACGGCGCGACCTTCGGCGGCCCGATCGTCAAGGACAAGCTGTTCTTCTTCGCCAACTACGAGAAGTTCCAGCAGGACGCGCCGGGCCTGGACCTGGGCAGCACCGCGCTGGGCAAGGCCAACGCCAAGTACGGCATGGCCGACGTGACCCGCGCCCAGCAGATCGCCAAGAACTACGGCTTCGACGCCGGCACCCTGGACAGCGACGGCAACACCGACCTGAAGGAATACGCGCTCAAGCTCGACTGGAACATCAGCGACAACCACCGCGCCAGCTTCCGCTACAGCAAGCTCGACCAGAGCAAGCTGCGCATCAACGGCGCCGGCAGCTCCAGCCAGGCTTCGCTGAGCTCGTACTGGTACCAGCATGAGAAGTCGGTCGAGAGCTACGTCGGCCAGCTGTTCAGCGACTGGTCCGAGAACTTCTCCACCGAGTTCAAGGTGTCCTACCGCGACTACTCCGCGATCCGCGTGGTGCCGACCAACGCGCCGAGCATCGCCGTGTACTTCGACGGCACGGTCGCCAACCCGACCGGCGACGTGCTGTACCTGGGCACCGAGACCAACTCGCAGGGCAACATCCTCACCACCAAGACCTGGAACTACTACGGTGCGGGCACCCTGACCCTGGACAACCACAACCTGAAGTTCGGCGTCGACTACAGCACCAACGACATCTACAACCTGTACGGCCGCAACACCTGGGGCGTGTACACCTTCTTCGGCCTGGACAACTTCGCCAGCGGCCGCTGGAGCTCGTACCAGCTCAACCAGGAGCGTAGCCCGGGTTCGATCGCGGCCGACTACAAGAACAGCAACCTCGGCCTGTTCGTGCAGGACACCTGGTACGTCAACAACAACCTGACCCTGACCCTGGGCCTGCGCGGCGATCGTGCGAGCGTGAGCCCGGATCCGACCTACAACGCTGCGGCGCAGGCCTACTTCGGCTACGACAACAGCAAGATCTTCAACGGCGATTTCCTGATCCAGCCGCGCTTCGGCTTCAACTACACCTTCGACACCGACCGTCCGACCCAGCTGCGCGGTGGCGTGGGCCTGTTCCAGGGCGATGCGCCGCAGGTGTGGATCGGCAACAGCTATTCCAACACCGGCTTCAACTACAACGCCTACAGCTACACCGCCTACAACCCGGCGCTGCCGTTCAGCCCCAACAAGGACACCCAGCCGGTGCCCAACGCCCCGGGCTCGGCGACCCAGGGCGTGAGCTTCGTCGGCAACGACTTCAAGCTGCCGTCGCTGTACAAGGCCAACCTGGCGCTGGATCACGAACTGCCGTGGTACGGCATCGTGGCCTCGGCCGAGTTGCTGGTGACCAAGGTCAAGGACGGCCTGTACTACAAGAGCCTGAACATCGGTCGCGTCAACGGCCCGGGCCAGGATCCGAGCCCGGCCTACTACGGTCCGGACGGCCGCGCACTGTACTGGAGCCCGTCGCAGACCGGTCGTCCGTGGGCCACCGGCAACAATCGCTACAACCGCAACCAGGCGTATAGCGACGTCTACCTGATCGACAACACCGACAAGGGCAAGACCCAGCAGTTCACCGTGTCGCTGTCCAAGCCGTTCAGCGAAGGCGGCGACTGGTCCTGGAGCCTGGGCTACACCTACACGCACGCCACCGAAGTCGGTTCGCTGACCAGCTCCACCGCCAGCTCGGGTTGGGGCTACCAGTACGCCTTCAACGCCAACTCGGACACCGAGAACACCTCGCGCTACGAGATCAAGGACCGCATCTCCGGCTCGCTGGACTGGAAGCACATGTTCTTCGGCGACTACGAGACCCGCGTGGGCCTGGTCTACGAAGGCCGCAGCGGCCGTCCGTACAGCTACGTGTTCAACGGCGACGCCAACGGCGACGGCCGCTCGACCAACGACCTGTTCTACGTGCCGAAGGGCCCGGGCGACGTGCTGTTCGGCACGCTGAGCAACACCGGCGCGTTCACCGCCAACCCGGCGCTGCAGCAGCAGTTCTTCGACTGGCTGGCCAAGAACCCGCAGCTGGCCAAGTACGCCGGCAGCTACGCCCCGGCCAACGGCTTCCGTTCCGGCTGGATCAACACCTTCGACGTGCGCATCACCCAGCAGTTGCCGGGCTTCTTCAAGGGCCACAAGTCCGAGGTCTGGCTGGACATCCAGAACGTCGGCAACCTGCTGAACAAGAAGTGGGGCCGGATCTACGACTACGGCTTCTACGCCGACGCCCGCGTCGCCAACCTGCAGGGCATCTACCAGGGCAAGTACGTGTACAACACCCTGTACACCGACCAGCCGACGGCCGCGAATGCCGACGCCGACGGTTTCAACACCGGCGTGTCGCAGTGGTCGCTGCAGTTGGGCTTCCGCTATCAGTTCTGATCGCGGCGCAAGCTAGCTGAAGCGTTGGAAACGGCCGGGGCGACCCGGCCGTTTTCTTTTTGCGGGGGCTGACGTTAAAGTCGCCGGCTGACGACACCGACAAGACATTCGATATGACGACCAGCAATACGGCGGCGCGGGCGCTACCGGTAGTGGATGCGCGGATCTACCCGCGCGGCGGCCTGGACATCCTCTCCCGCGTGGAAGTGGCGCGGCTGCGCGATGCCTCCAGCGGCGGTCTGCACGAACTGCTGCGGCGCTGCGCGCTGGCGGTGCTGACCAGTGGCAGCGCGTCCGACGACCCGCGCGCTGCGCGCGATCTGTATCCGGACTTCGACATCCAGGTGGTGCAGCGCGACCGCGGCGTGCGCATCGACCTGCTCAACGCGCCGGCGATGGCCTTCGTCGACGGCGAGATCATCAACGGCGTGGCCGAGCTGCTGTTCGCCGTGGTTCGCGACCTGGCCTACATGGCCATCGAACTCGGTCCCGAGTCGACCACCGATCTGCAGTCCAGCGAAGGCATCACCAACGCGGTGTTCGGGCAGTTGCGCAACGCGCGCATCCTGCAGCCGACCGATCCCAAGCTGGTGGTGTGCTGGGGTGGCCATTCGATCTCGCGCGACGAGTACCTGTACACCAAGCAGGTCGGCTACGAGCTGGGCCTGCGTGGCCTGGACATCTGCACCGGCTGCGGCCCGGGCGCGATGAAGGGGCCGATGAAGGGCGCCACCATCGCCCATGCCAAGCAGCGCAAGCACGACAACCGCTACATCGGCGTGACCGAGCCGGGCATCATCGCCGCCGAGTCGCCGAACCCGATCGTCAACCACCTGGTGATCATGCCGGACATCGAGAAGCGCCTGGAGGCCTTCGTCCGCATCGGCCACGGCATCATCGTGTTCCCCGGCGGCGTCGGCACCGCCGAAGAGATCCTGTACCTGCTCGGCATCCTGCTGCGCGAGGAGAACCGTGATCTGCCGTTCCCGCTGATCCTCACCGGCCCGACCATCGCCGCGCCGTACTTCGAGCAGATCGACCGCTTCCTGCGCCTGACCCTGGGCGAAGCGGCGACCTCGCGCTACGAGATCGTGGTCGGCGATCCGGTGGCGGTGGCGCGGAAGATGGCCGCCGGCATCCAGCAGGTGCGCACGCACCGCAAGGAGCAGAAGGACGCGTTCTACTTCAACTGGTCGGTGGATATTCCGCTGGAGTACCAGCGTCCGTTCGAGCCGACCCACGAGGCGATGGCCGCGCTGGATCTGCACCATGGGCGGCCGCCGCATGCGCTGGCCGCGGACCTGCGCCGTGCCTTCTCCGGCATCGTCGCCGGCAACGTCAAGGAAGACGGCATGCGCCGCATCGAGCAGCATGGCCCGTTCGAGATCCATGGCGATGCGGACATGATGCAGGCCCTGGACGAACTGCTGCGCGCCTTCGTCGAGCAGCGCCGCATGAAGATCTCCGGCGAGTACCGGCCCTGCTACCGGGTCATGGCCTGAGCCCGATCCGGATCGTCGCGACGAACCAGGTGCCGTCGCTGCCGGTGTGCAGCGAGGCGCCTTCCAGGCTGTCCAGGCGGGTGCGCAGGGCCGACAGGCCCACACGGTGGCCGCGGCCGATGTGCGGCGCCAGGCCGCCCACCGGCACCGCATTGCGCACGCGGATCTCCAGGGCGCCGTCGCGTGCGTCGATGGCGACGCCGATCTCGCCGCCCTCGGCGCTGCATTCGATGCCGTGGTGCACGGCGTTCTCCAGCAGCGGTTGCAGCGACAGCCGCGGTATCCGGACCGGGACCGGTGTCTCGGGCACGTCCCAGTGCACGCGCAGGCGCGGGCCGAAGCGGATCGCCTCGATGTCCAGGTAACGCCTGGCCAGGTCGATCTCGTCCTGCAGGTCGACCAGGTCGGGCGCGGCCAGGGCGGCGCGGAACAGATCCGACAGGTCCATCAGCAACTGTTCGACCTGCTGCGGCTGCCGGTGCACCAGCATCACCGCGGTGTTGAGCGTGTTGAACAGGAAGTGCGGCTGCACGCGCGCGGTCAACGCGTCGATCTCGGCCTGCTTGGCGCGCTCGACCAGTTGCTTGATGCGCACATGGTTGTGCAGCGCGGCCATGCCGAGCAGGCCGATCAGCAGGGCGATCCCGGACAACTGCAGCGACAGTGCCAGCCATGCGCCGCTGGAGAGCTGCCAGTAGTCGCCGAAGGCATACAGGATCACCCCGCTGATCAGCCAGGTCAGCGCCTGCATCAGGCCCAGGGTGGCCACGGTGATGGACAGGAAGCCGCATCCGGCCAGCGCCCGGCGCAACAGCAGCAGGCTGGCCAGGGTCAGCAGCGCGACCCACTGGATGCCCAGCGACGCCAGCCCGAAGTAGACCCAGCGGCTCCCGGCCATGCCCACGCCCGGGACCGGGGTCAGGGCCAGGATGGCGGCGATGCATTCGCCGGCCATCACGATCCAGATCAGGGTCGAGGGTTGCTTGAGGACCTGCAACTGGTCGTTGGAGTAGGCGGAGGCGGGCATCGGGGACGGAAGGCGGTGGGGCAGGGCCGAGGTGCATCATGCCGGCTGGCGCGGTGCCGCGCACGGCCCGTCCACTCCCCCATATCCGCCATCCGTCGGCAACGGCTGGCGCGGGGGCGCTCCGGCCGCTAGCGTGGCCGGCGGGAGAATCTGGGGAAGGAGAAGGCGGTGCCTTGCGAGCGTGGTCTTGCCGAGCGGACGCAGCGTGGCTTCACGCTGGTGGAGCTGATGGTCACTGTGGCGGTGCTGGCCATCATCATGGCGCTGGCGGTGCCCAGCTTCACCGGCCTGATCCGCAGCAACCGGCTGACCGGCGCCGCCAACGAACTGATTGCCGCAGTGCAGTTGACGCGCTCGGAGGCGGTACGCCTGAACGGCGGCGTCAGCCTGTGCCGCAGCGACGACGGCGCCACCTGCGCCAGCGGCGGCAACTGGACCCGCTACCTGACCGTCGCCCGCGACGGCACCGTGCTGCGCAGCACGACCCTGCGCACCGGTCTGGTCGTCACCAGCGCCACCCTGGACGCGCTGGGCGACAAGCTGACCTTCGGCGCGGACGGCATCGCGCGCAACAGCAGCGGCACGCCACTGACCGGTGGCATCGTGGTCTGCATGGCGGTCACCAACCCCTCCAACAACGTCCGGAGCGTCAAACTGATGGGCGGCAGCCGCGCCCAGGTCACCTCGACATCCGACGGCGGCAGATGCACCACCACCGGTTAACCCGGTTCCGGCAAGCGGAGACACCATGAAGCGGTTCCAGAGCGGCAGACACATGGCCGGCGTCACCCTCATCGAGGTGATGATCTCGGTGTTGATCCTGGGAGTGGGGATGCTGGGCGTGGCGGCGATGCAGACCACGGCGCTGCGCAACAACCAGAGCGCGCTGCAGCGCAGCCAGATCGTCATGCAGACCTACACGATCCTCGATGCGATGCGGGCCAACCGCAGCGCGGCGATGCTGGGGGCCTACAACACCGGCAGCATGCTGTGCACGGCGCCGGCGGCAGGCGATCTGGTGGCGAGCGACAAGGCCGTCTGGCTCAGTGGGTTGAAGACGGCGATCGGTGGCGACCCGGCCACGACATGTGGCTCCATCGCCTGCAACGACGGCAATTGCACGATCACCGTGCAATGGGACGACAGCCGCGGCAAGAACGCGGACGGTGCCGGCAGCACGACCCAGACCCTGAGCACGACGGCCCAGCTGTGAACACATCCATCACGCTTGCGCCGCCTCGGCGCCAATCCGGCTTCAACCTGATCGAACTGATGATCTCGATGCTGCTCGGCCTGCTGGTGGTGGGTGCCGCGATCGGCATCTTCCTCTCCAACCGCCAGACCTATGCGGCCACCGAGGGCTTGAGCCGGCTCCAGGAGTCGGCCCGGACCGGATTCGAGATGATGGCGCAGGACATCCGCGAGGCCGGCGGCAATCCCTGCGATTCCGGATTGCCTGTCGCGAACGTGCTGAACAATCCCACGGCGAGCTGGTGGATGAACTGGGCGCTGCCGCTGACCGGCTACGAGAACAGCAACCCGTCCGGCCTCACCGTCACGGCAGGCACCGACGCGATCCAGATCCTCTCCGCTGGTACCGGCGGTGCCACCGTGACCGCGCACAACCCCGCCAACCAGACGCTGACGCTCAATGCGGCGGCACCGGACCTGCACAGCAACGCGGTCATGCTGCTGTGCGATCGCCAGCAACTGGCGGTGCTGCAGGTGAACAGCGTATCCGGCACCACCGCCAGTTACGCGAGCGGCGGCCTCAATACCTGCACGCGGCTCGGACGGCTGCCGGGCGTGTGCGTTGCCGGCTCGAACAATTACACCTACGAGATCAACTCCATCCTGACCGAAGTGCGCGCGGTGCGGTGGTATGTCGCGGCCAGCAGCGGAGGAACGGGGGGCACCTCCCTGTATCAGGAAGTGGTCTTGCCGGGTGGCACGAGTCAGAAGAACGAAATCGCCGACGGCGTCACCGGCTTGCAGTTCAAGTATCTGTCCACCGGCGGCACCGCCTATGCCGATGCCAGCGCCGTGGGCAACTGGGCCAACGTGATCGCCGTGCAGATCAACATGACCGTCAGCGCCAACACGGCCGCCGGTGCAAACGCGCAGCCGGTGACGCGGACTTTCAGCACGATCGTGAGCATCAGGAATCGGAACCCGTGAACACGTCGCCATCGCCCCGCCGGCAGGCCGGCATTTCGCTCATCGTCGTCCTGCTGCTGTTGCTGGTGATGACCCTGCTGGGGCTTGCCGTCTTGCGCGGCACGCTGCTGCAGGAGCGTATGTCCTCCAACATGTACGACCGCAGCCTGGGGTTCCAGGCCGCCGAAGGCGCCCTGCGCGATGCGGAGAAGGCCATCCAGAACGCCGCCAAGTCCGGCAACACCATTGGTTTCAATTGTTCGTCGGGAACGACCGTGTGCCCGGCCGTCCCCACCAATACGTATACCGGCAATGCTTCCAGTGGCTGCGCGCTGGGCACCCAGGAGTGCTGGGTGGACGGCACGGTGACGCCGACGGGCCAGGCCGTGCCGGCCCAGTACTACATCCAGTATCTGGGCCAGCGCACCAGCGAGGATCAGCTGGGTCTGGGGTCGAGCATCAATCAGAACCAGTACGGCGGTACCGGTGGCACCTCGCTGGAGCACTACTACCGCGTCATCGCGCGCAGCGGCAACCCGGCCGCGTCCAACGGTCGGGCCATCGTCGTGCTGCAGACCAACGTCACCGTCAAGTAAGGATCCCTCTATGACCAGTCGAGCGAAGAAGACGACGTACCGGGATTGGCTCCTTGCCGTGGTGGCCGGTGTGTTCATCGGTACCGTTGGCGGAGCCGGCGCCGACGTGGACGTTTCGCAGTCGCCGCTGTATGTGGGCAGCGACGTGCCGGGCAACCTGACCTTCGTGCCGTCGGTGGAATTCCCCACGGTGATCAGCAAGGCAAACCTGTCCGATACCTATTCGGCGACGAGCAGGTTCGTCGGCTATTTCGATTCCGAGAAGTGCTACAGATACCACTACAGCGACACGGAGAGCGATCGTTATTTCTATCCGGTCAGCATGCTGGGCAACAATCCGGGCAGCTATGCCTGCACCGGCGCGGGCGTGTGGGCGGGCAACTTCCTCAACTGGGCCGCAACCCAGACCATCGATCCGTTCCGCTCGGCGCTGACCGGCGGCTATCGTTCGCGCGACACGACGAGCGAGACCTTGCTGGAAAAAGCGGTTGCCGACCGCGTGGCGACCAGCAATTTCCCGCGTCGTTCGATCAGCAACAACGCGACGTTGATCGCGGGAGGGACCGGTGCGCAGTGGCAGAATTTCAACATGCGCATCGACGGGCTGGGCAACCAGATGTTCTTTGCCAACGGCAATCTGGTCGATCCTTCCTCGAATCAGCAGATTGCCTACGATCCAAGCAAGCATTCCTTGAATGGCAGCTTTCTCAGGCCGGACGGTTCCCCTTGCACCACGATTTTGAACCTGGGCTGTGTCCGCGATACGACGTTGACCTTCCAGGTCTCGGTGCGAGTCAAGGTCTGCGATGCCAGCCTCGGAACCGCCTACCTGGAAGATAACTGCGTCGCTTATCCCAGCGGGTACTACAAGCCGGAAGGCCTGATCCAGCAGTACTCCAAGCGAATCCGCTACAGCATTTTCGGCTACAAGAACGTCGACATCCAGCAGGGCGCCGGCGCCGACAGCGGCATTCTGCGCGCCAAGCAGAAGTTCGTCGGCCCGTTTACCTACAATCCCGACGAGGGGCGCCTGGCCAATGCGGCGAGCGAATGGGATCCGCAGACCGGCGTCATCTATCAGAATCCGGATACAGCCGATGCCGCCGCGACGTCGGCGATGATCGGAACCGATCCGAATTATCAGATCGTCAACAGCGGCGTCATCAATTACCTCAACAAGTTCGGCCAGCTCAAGACCGGCAAGAACGTCAAGTCGTACGACGACGTCAGCGAGCTGTACTACGCCGCGATCCGCTACTTCAAGCACCAGGGCAATATCGCCGCCTACTCGGCGCTGAGCGGAAGTGCGCAAACCAGGTACCAGCAGGCCGACGGTTTTCCGGTCATCACCAATTGGAACGATCCGATCTCCTATCGGTGCCAGGTCAACGTGATCCTCGGGATCGGCGATACCAACACGCATTACGACAAGAATCTGCCGGGCAACGGCAGCAATCTCGGTGGCGAGCCGAGCAAACCGCAGGAAGTGACGAACGACACCTCGGTCGACGTACTTGCACGCATGCGCCAGATCTGGCGCAAGGAAGGCTTCAACGCGACCGATGCGGCGAATCGGGCGACCGCCAGTTCGTTCAACGGCAACGGCAATTCCGCATACATCGCGGCGCTCGCCTACGACGCACATACCAAGGATCTGCGCCCCGACAATGCCAGCGACGGCTTGCCTGGTAAGCAGACGTTGTCCACGCATTGGGTCGACGTGGTGGAGTATGGCGATTACAAGTCGCCGAACACCAATCAGTACTGGTTGACCACGAAGTACGGCGGTTTCCGGGTGCCGGAAGGCTACGACCCGGAGACCAACATCAACGCCTTGGCGGACTCCACCTGGTGGGACGGCAGTTCCTACGTCAACGGCAATACCGGTTACAAGAAGCCGGACAATTACTACCTTGCCGCCGACGCGGAAAAGATGGTGGCCAGCCTGCGCCAGGCGTTCGAGCGCATTCTGGAGGAGATGAAGGGCTCTGCAGCGTCTCTGGCGAGCAACACCACCAAGCTCGAGGCCGGGGCGCGGACGTACCAGTCGGTGTTCTATAGCGGTACCTGGCGTGGCGATGTGGTGGCGTACGACGTCAATCAGACCACCGGCGCACTGACGCAGGCGTGGAGCGCCAGCGCACAGTTCCCGGCCTGGGATACCCGGACGATCAAGTTCGTCAACTCGAATGGGAATCTGGACAATTTTGCCTACGGCAGGCTCTCCGGAACGCCGTTGTCGTCCGCGACGCAGAACCAGATCAATTACCTGCGCGGCGATCGCTCGCAGGAGAAGGCCAACGGTGGCGTCCTGCGTACCCGTACCGGCATCCTGGGCGACATCGTCAACTCGCAGCCGGTCTATGTGGGAGCACCCAACCCGCGGCTGTACACGGCGGCGACGTTCAACGGCGCCAGCACTTATGCCTCCTTCGCCGCAGCCAAGTCCACGCGTACGCCGATGATCTATGTCGGCGCCAATGACGGCATGCTGCATGGGTTCGATGCCGGCACCGGTGCGGAGAAGTTCGCCTTCGTGCCGAGAGCAGCGATGACCGGACTGCTCAACTACACCGATCCGAATTACGAGCACCGCTATTACGTGGACGGCGAACTCACCGTGTCGGACGTCTACTCCGGGGGCAGCTGGCGCTCGGTACTGATCGGCACCATGGGGCGGGGCGGCAAGGGCATGTTCGCGCTGGATGTCACCGACCCCAACAACATCACGTTGCTGTGGGACAAGACCTCCACGACCACCGACCTGGTCGGACTGGGCAACAATCTCGGCAAGCCGATCATCGGGCAACTCGCCAACGGCCAGTGGTACGTCATGCTCGGCAACGGCCCCAACAGCAGCGGCGATTCGGCCGATCTCATCCTGGTGAACGCCATCACCGGTGCGTCCAGCCGTATCCAGACGGGGTCTAGCGGCAACAATGGCCTGTCCGGTGTGCTGGCCTGGTCGTCCAACAACGATTTCATCGTCGATCGCCTGTATGCCGGCGATCTCAACGGGAATGTCTGGCGATTCAACATGACCGGCGCGAGCGGTACCGCGAGCAGGCTGTTCTCCGCCAGCTATGGAGCCAAGGCGCAGCCGATCACCGCCGCGCCCACGGCGGCGAAGGACCCGGCGACGGGCCTGACCTGGGTGTTCTTCGGGACCGGCAAGTACCTGTCCAGCGGCGATCTGGGCAACAAGGACGTGCAGAGCTGGTACGGGCTGATCGACCGCGGCAGCACCATTCCTTCCAGTCGCGCCACTCTGAACAAGGTCAACATCCTGCAGGAAGGCACCGTCAACGGCTTTGCCGTGCGGGTGATCGAGGACAAGCCCAGCGCCGGGCAGGATGGCTGGTACATGGACCTGCTATCGCCTCCCGGCACGCCGCAGGGCGAGCGCATGGTGGTCTCCAACTTCTTCCAGGGCACGGCGCTGATCGGCACCACGCGTATTCCGGATTCGGGCGATGTGTGCAGCCCCAGCGGCAAGGGCTTTGTGATGGCGATCAATCCGTTCACCGGCGGCCGGCTGTCGCAATCCTTCTTCGACCTGGACGGCAGCGGCGGATCCAGCACCGGCGATACACTCAATGGCACCCCTGTCTCCGGCATCGGCCTGGACAGCAGCCCCAATAGTCCGATCTTCATCGGCAACCAGATGCAGATCGCATTGGACAATGCGAGTACGACCACGCTCGGCACCAACAGCAGCGCGCTCAGCATGAAGCGCGTGTCCTGGCGCGAACTTCTGAGGAACAATTGATGCGATCCCTGTCCTTCCCGGCCCGCCAGCAGCGCGGTTTCACCCTCATTGAACTGATGATCGTCGTGGCGATCGTGGGTGTTCTCGCGGCGATCGCGTTCGCCAGTTACGAGTCTCACGTCATCAAGGCGCGTCGCTCGGCTGCGTCGGTCTGCCTGCAGCAGGGCGTGCAGCTCATCGAGCGGTATTACACGACCAACATGTCGTATGCCAATGTGCCGCTGCCTACATGTTCGAGCGATGCGGTGCAGTTCTACGATCTTTCGTTCAGCGTCACTCCTACTGCGAACGCGTTCAAGTTGACGGCGACGCCTCGCACGGGCAGCCCGCAGGCCAAGGACACCCAGTGCGGCGCGCTCAGCATCGACCAGAAGGGCGCGCGAACCACATCCACCGGCGCGGGCGAGGGCACGTGCTGGTGAGGTCGGACGCGTGGGCGCAGCGGTAGTCGGAAAAGTGCACTCTTCACCCCTTGCGATTGTCATGAGGCCTCTATACAATGCGCCTCCCCGCCCGAATAGCTCAGCCGGTTAGAGCACTTGACTGTTAATCAGGGGGTCGTTGGTTCGAGTCCAACTTCGGGCGCCAAATCCGCATAGGCCGCGAGCAATCGCGGCCTTTGCTTTTGCGCGTCAGTCAGGGATCCGGCAGGGCATGGGTTCGGTCGCCTTTCGTGCGCGGATGCGTCCGGTGTTGTTCACCACCACCGCCGCGCGCAGCCGGCCCCGCTCGCAGATGCTGACGGTCAGATTGCTGCCGGCGCTGCGTCCGTCGGGCAGGAAGCGGATCGAGGGCCGGCCGCGATTGGAGCGCAGCACCAGGGTGCCGGCTTCCGGTGCGCTGCCTTCGCTGAGGATGCTGTCCGGCGTGGTGGGCTGGCCTAGCCGTTCCGGGTCGCGGAACACCAGCCAGCCGTGGCTCCAGTCGCTGTCGCTGCGGCAACTGCCGTCGCCGTTGGACGGACAGGCGCTGACCGGGACGCCGGAACTGATGGCGCTGCTGCGCGCCAGGGCGAAGTGCGCGCTGAGCTGGTGAGTCGCCGCCGTCAGGCGCTGGTTCGCCAGCAGCTCCCGAAATGCCGGCAGGCCCAAGCCGGCGACCAGGCAGATCACCACCATCACGATCATTGCCTCGAGCAATGTGTAGCCTTTCAGCGCAGCGTTCCGCATGTCCGTCGTCTCCCGGTGCGAGGTCGCCAGTCTCGCGGCGGGGCGGCAGGGCTTGAATGAGGGGGTTGTGCGTTCCCATGTAGGAAATCTCCCCGGCGCGGGGTCGGCCGACATTGTCGGCCTCGCTCTTCACCTTGAGGCTTGTGCATGTCCGACCGTTTCCAACTCGTATCGCCGTATTCGCCGGCCGGCGACCAGCCGCAGGCGATCGAGAAGCTGGTGGCCGGCTTCGAGGCCGGACTGGCCAAGCAGACCCTGCTCGGCGTGACCGGGTCGGGCAAGACCTACACCATCGCCAACGTGGTCCAGGCGATCCAGAAGCCGACCCTGGTGATGGCGCCGAACAAGACCCTGGCGGCCCAGCTGTACGGCGAGTTCAAGGCGTTCTTCCCCAACAACGCGGTCGAGTACTTCGTCAGCTACTACGACTACTACCAGCCCGAGGCCTATGTGCCGTCCTCGGACACCTTCATCGAGAAGGACAGTTCCATCAACGAGCACATCGAGCAGATGCGCCTGGCCGCGACCAAGACCCTCCTGTCGCGGCGCGACGCGCTGGTGGTGGCCACGGTCTCGGCCATCTATGGCCTCGGCGCCCCGGAGGACTACCTGTCGCTGCGGCTGATCCTGTCGATCGGCGAGCACGTGGAGCAGCGCCAGCTGATCCGCCACCTGACCGATCTGCAGTACACCCGCAACGAGTATGAGCTGCACCGCGGCAGCTTCCGCGTGCGCGGCGAGGTCATCGATGTGTTCCCGGCCGAATCCGACAGCGAAGCCCTGCGCATCGAACTGTTCGACGGCGACGTGGAGCAGCTGACCCTGTTCGATCCGCTGACCGGCGAGACCCTGCGCAAGCTGCAGCGCTACACCATCTACCCCAAGACCCACTACGCCACCACCCGCGAGCGCACCCTCAGCGCGGTGGACACGATCAAGCTGGAACTGAAGGACCGGCTCGAGCAGCTGTATGCGCAGAACAAGCTGGTCGAGGCGCAGCGGCTGGCGCAGCGCACCCAGTTCGACCTGGAGATGATGGCCGAAGTCGGCTTCTGCAACGGCATCGAGAACTACTCGCGGCATCTCACCGGCAAGGCGCCGGGCGAGCCGCCGCCGACCCTGTTCGACTACCTGCCGCCGGACGCCCTGCTGGTGGTGGACGAGTCGCACGTCACCGTGCCGCAGATCGGCGCGATGTACAAAGGCGACCGTTCGCGCAAGGAGACCCTGGTGGAGTTCGGCTTCCGCTTGCCGTCGGCGCTGGACAACCGGCCGCTGCGCTTCGAGGAATGGGAGGCGCGCTCGCCGCGCAGCATCTACGTGTCGGCCACGCCGGGCCCCTACGAGTTGCGCGAGTCCGCCGGAGAGATCACCGAACTGGTGGTGCGCCCGACCGGCCTGATCGACCCGGAAGTGGAGATCCGCCCGGTGGCCACCCAGGTCGACGACCTGCTGTCGGAGATCAACCTGCGCGTGGCCGATGGCGACCGCGTCCTGGTCACCACGCTGACCAAGCGCATGGCCGAGAACCTCACCGAGTACCTGGGCGAGCACGGGGTGAAGGTGCGCTACCTGCACTCGGACATCGATACGGTCGAGCGCGTGGAGATCATCCGCGACCTGCGCCTGGGCAAGTTCGACGTGCTGGTCGGCATCAACCTGCTGCGCGAGGGCCTGGACATGCCCGAGGTCTCGCTGGTCGCGATCCTGGACGCCGACAAGGAGGGCTTCCTGCGCTCCACCGGCTCGCTGATCCAGACCATCGGCCGCGCCGCGCGCAACCTGCGCGGCAAGGCCATCCTGTATGCGGACAAGATGACGCGTTCGATGCAGGCCGCGATCGACGAGACCGGGCGCCGCCGCGAGAAGCAGGTGGAATACAACCTGGCGCACGGGATCACCCCGAAGTCGGTGGCGCGCCCGATCGTGGATATCCTGGAAGGCGCGCGCGACGACGTGACCGAGGCCAAGTCCGGCAAGGGCAAAGGCAAGGGCAAGGCGCGCCGGGTGGCGGAAGAGCCGGCCGATTACCGGGCGCTGGCGCCGGCGGAGATCGCCGCGCGGCTCAAGGCCCTGGAGCAGGAGATGTACCAGCACGCGCGCGATCTGGAGTTCGAGGACGCGGCACGGGTGCGCGACCAGATCAAGAAGCTGCGCGATGCCAGCCTGGTCGGCTAGGCAGGCCGCCGCGGCGGCCGATAACGCGGTGGGTATTGTTCTTGTCTGTCAGGTGGGCTAAGATTCGCGCCCCTGCAGCGGTGTGCCGCGGCAGAGAAGGGCGGTTAGCTCAGCGGTAGAGCACTACCTTGACATGGTAGGGGTCACAGGTTCGAACCCTGTACCGCCCACCACGACGCGAAGAGGCGTGCGTGGAAACGACGAAGCCGGCGGAAGCCGGCTTTTTTGTGTCTGCGCTGCGGCTGCCGACGGCGCCCCGCAGGATGTCGCTGGCCGCGCGGCCACGCTTGCTTTAGCATCCGAGCGGACGATCAGGCGAGGAGGCCAGGCGCATGGTGGAATACCATCATACGGTGCAAGTCAAAGGACGCTACCAGCTCGTGGCGTTGACCCGGGAGCCGGAATACAGCCCGGCCAACGTCGTGGGCTATACGGTCACCACCGACGGCGGTGCGCGCGTTGATCCGCACGACATGTCCTGGGACGAGGCACGGGTCTTCCTGGATACCCTGGTCGAGCGCGATCGGGACGCGGTCAGCGCGGAAAAGAAGCCGTCGCGGCACAAGCCGAGCACGCGGCAGCGCCGCTAGAACGCGCCATGTGGGTCGAGGGGGCTGCGAGCCCACCTGGACGGCGAGCGAGGCGGATCGGCACCACGGGCTTCGCCATCGGGTCATGGCCCTAGGGCTGAGCCGCGGCCTGCCGTGCGCCGTCTTCGGCCGCCACGGCTGCAGGCACTCCATCTCGTCGCGCGGACCGCCGACGCGGCCCGTCGCAAAGCGCGGAACTCGCTCTAGAATATTCGCCAGGATGGATCAGGGAGGATAGGGCTTGTCGAATCGTAAACTCGTTGCGGCGGCGCTCGTCGTCGTGCTCACGGCCGTCTGCGGCTACTTCCTGTCCGGCTACCTGGTCCTGCTGCTGCTGAAGCTGGACACGCGCATGTTCGGGCTGGGCACCTACTACCAGTACGTGCACGCCATCGGCTTGCCGGAAGTGGCCCCCTACGTCGGCAAGATCAAGTGGGCCGGCTACCTCGGCTTCGGCTTGCCCGGCCTCGTGGCGCTGCTGATCCTGGTGCTGATGTTCAAGCCGGCCAAGCGCAGCCTGCATGGCGACGCGCGCTTCGCCGGCGCGGCCGACCTGTCCAGGCACGGGCTGTTCAAGACCAGCGGCGACGGCATCGTGGTCGGCAAGTTCCGCGGCAAGCTGGTGCGCCTCAGCGGCCAGCAGTTCGTGATCCTGGCGGCTCCGACCCGCTCGGGCAAGGGCGTCGGCGTGGTCATTCCGAACCTGCTCGAATACCAGGAATCGGTGGTGGTCCTGGACATCAAGCAGGAGAACTTCGATCTGACCAGCGGCTGGCGCGCCAGCCAGGGCCAGGAGGTGTTCCTGTTCAATCCCTTCGCCGAGGACCGCCGCACGCATCGCTGGAATCCGCTCAGCTACGTCTCCGACGACCCGGCGTTCCGCGTCTCGGACCTGATGAGCATCGCCGCCATGCTGTACCCGGACGGTTCCGACGACCAGAAGTTCTGGGTCAGCCAGGCGCGCAACGCGTTCATGGCGTTCTCGCTGTACCTGTTCGAGAACTGGGACGACGAGCGCAACATCGGCTTCCCCGGCGGTCTCGGCACGCCGACGCTGGGCGCGATCTACCGCCTGTCTTCCGGCGACGGCACCGATCTGAAGAAGTACCTGAAGTCGCTGTCGGAGCGGCGCTTCCTCAGCGGCAACGCCAAGTCGGCATTCTCCAACCTGCTGTCGCAGGCGGACGAGACCTTCGCCTCGATCATGGGCACGCTCAAGGAGCCGCTCAACGCCTGGATCAACCCGGTGCTGGACGCGGCCACCAGCGACAACGATTTCCTGCTGACCGACCTGCGCAAGAAGAAGATGACCATCTACATCGGCATCCAGCCCAACAAGCTGGCCGAGAGCCGCCTGATCATCAACCTGTTCTTCAGCCAGATCATCAACCTCAACACCAAGGAGCTGCCCAAGAGCAATCCGGCATTGAAGTACCAGTGTCTGCTGTTGATGGACGAGTTCACCGCGATCGGCAAGGTCGACATCATCGCCTCGGCAGTGTCATATATGGCCGGCTACAATGTTCGTCTTCTGCCGATCATCCAGAGCATGGCGCAGCTCGATGCCACCTATGGCAAGGACATCTCGCGGACCATCATCACGAATCATGCACTGCAGATTCTCTACGCTCCGCGCGAGCAGCAGGATGCCAACGATTACTCCGAGATGCTCGGCTACACCACCTTCCGCAAGAAGAACGTCACGCGTGGCAAGGATGTGACCCGGAGCGTGTCGGAGGAGAAGCGAGCGCTGATGCTGCCGCAAGAGTTGAAGGCGATGGGGAACGATCAGGAAGTGTTCTTGTACGAGGGCATTCCGCATCCGGTGAAGTGCGACAAGATCAAGTACTACAAGGATCGCCACTTCACCGCGCGGCTGCGTCCGAAAGTCGACATTCCGACGCTGTCGGTCTAAAAATGTGACGAAAAACACCTATTTTTTGGGCTTATTTATCAATTGAACGTTTTTTTGCCAAATGCTTGACGTGGACTGGCCCCTGCGGCACATTCTCGCGAGCATGGCGGTGCGTTGGTAACAAAACAGGAACAGGGGCGTGGGTCGAACAGGCGCACGTAAGGGGTGACATGGAAGGTTTGCTGTCAAATTCCGTTTTCTTCGGCGCTGAGCGCGCGGCTTCGGACGTTTTCCGTCGCCTGCCGCGGATCCGCGCCTGCGCCGTTCCCGGTGCCTTTCTTCTCGCGACGCGCGTGTCGCGTCGTGGCGTCGAACTTCGCCATCCAGCAGTGGGCCGCCTGCGCGCCGCCCGCTCTCAATACGTTTCCGCAATTCAGAGGCTCGCGTGAAAAGAACGCATATGTTTCGGCTGATCGCTACGTTGAGTGCCGTCGCGCTGTTGAGCGCCTGCGCAACCAGGCCGGCGCCCGACTTCCGTGGCAAGTGGAAGCCGGTCAATCGTTTCTCCGAGTCGACCATGGAGATCCCGCTGTACTCGTCGTACGTGTACCAGGCGATCCCGATGGACGGCACGCTGAAGACGATGCTCGAGCGCTGGGCAAAGGACTCGAACATGCAGTTGTCCTACGGCATCCAGTCCGACTACACGCTGTACGCTCCGGTCGCCAAGATCAACACCACCAGCATCCAGCAGGCGGTCGCCGAACTGAGCGTGGTCTATGCGCAGGAGGGGCTGAGCGTGACCGCCGCGGGCAATCGCATCCTGGTGCAGCCTTCGTCGTCGGTGAGTGGTGCGCCGGCGGCCAGCAGCAGCGCGAAGTGACGTCACCGTCGGCGTGCACGCTGTACGCCGGCAGCCACATTACGAAACCTGGTGAAGTCTGATGTTCGGTAAAAAGCCGGTCGAAAGCGAAAACGTCAACAAAGCGGTAGCGAAGGCGGTCAATTACGAAATCAGCATTGCTGATCTGGCGCGCCGCAGCGAGCGCCGTGCGTGGTGGGTCGCGTTCGGCGCCATCATCATGTGCCTGCTGCTCGGCGGCGGGTATTACTACATGCTGCCGTTGAAGGAGAAAGTGCCGTATCTGGTGATGGCGGATGCGTACACCGGCAATTCCACGATCTCGGTGCTGCGCAACAGCGGCGATGTGCAGAGTGTCACCAACAGCGAAGCCTTGGCCAGGAGCAATGTGGCGCGCTTCATCACGGCGCGTGAGTCCTACGACTCGGAGATGATGGGGCTCAACGACTGGAATACGGTGTTCTCGATGGCGCCGCGCAATACCTCGGTAGGGGCCGAGTATTTCAATCTGCACGCGCCCAACAATCCGTCGGCGCCGTACTACACCTACGGCAAGGCACGCTCGATTCGGGTCAAGATCCTGAGCATCTCGCTGCTCGGTGGCGGCGGCAAGCCCTATAACGGTGCCAACGTACGCTTCCAGCGCAGCATCTACGACAAGAAGACCGGGCAGTCCACGCTGCTCGACAACAAGTTCGCCATCATGGGCTTCCGTTACAACAGCAACCTGGCCATGGAAGACGAACTGCGGGTGCAGAATCCGCTCGGGTTCCAGGTGACCGATTACCGCGTCGACAACGACTACTCGGCCATGCCGGTTCCGCCGTCGTCCGCCGTGCAGACGCCTGCCGTTGGCGCGGTTCAGCAGCCGGCAGGCGCGCAGATGCCGGGAGTTGCAGGACAAGTGCCGATGCAGCAGATGCAGGGCCAGCCGATGGCGCCGGGCGCTGGCGGCACGATGCCGGTTCCGCAGCAGGCGCCGATGGCCAACCCGGGCGGCGCCCCGGTCTATCCAGGAGCGCAGCCCGCTACTGCGCCTCCTGCACCCAACGTTGCACCTCAGCACAATGGTAATGGAGCGAACGTTCGATGAGTTTCCTGACGAAAACCGGTGCGGCGCATACCGCGTTGCTGGCTCTGGGCCTGTTCGCGCCGATCGCGTCGGCCCAGGTGGTCCAGCAGTACGAGTACGAGCCTGACAAGATCTATCAGGTGCGTACCGGCCTGGGCATCACCACCCAGATCGAACTGAGCCCGAACGAGAAGATCCTCGATTACAGCACCGGTTTCACCAGTGGCTGGGAACTCAGCCGTCGCGAGAACGTCTTCTATCTGAAGCCGAAGAACGTCGACGTCGACACCAACATGATGATCCGCACCGCCACGCATTCCTACATCCTGGAATTGAAGGTGGTGGCCACGGATTGGCAGCGGCTGGAGCAGGCCAAGCAGGCCGGCGTCCAGTACAAGGTGACCTTCACCTATCCGAAGGACACCAGCTTTGCCGCCGCGAGCGATGAGGTGAAGGATCAGTCGCAGCTCGACACGCGCCTGACCAAGGATCGTCATTACTACTTCGACTACGACTATTCCACGCGCTCCAAGCAAATGTGGATCGTGCCGAGCAGCGTCTACGACGATGGCAAGTTCACCTATATCAAAATGGATCTGACGCGTTTCCCGACAGGCAATTTCCCGGCCGTGTTCGGCCGCGAGAAGGAAAGCGATGAGGATTTCCTGGTCAACACCACAGTCGAGGGCAACACCCTGATTGTCCACGGGACCTATCCCTTCCTGGTCATCCGCCACGGCAAGAATGTTGTCGGCTTGCGTAGGAACAAGCAAAAGTGAACTCGAATCTACCTCCGTCTGACGAAAACTACGGCCGCGATAACGGTCAGCCGCGCAATCCGAATGCGGACGATGCGCAGCGCGAGAATCCCTATTTCGCGCGCCAGCAGCAGACTGCCGATCCGGATCTGGACGCCAATGAGCCGGTGCTGCGTTCCAGCGACCTGAAGAAGCTCAATCGCAAGGCGCTGGTGTTCCTGGCCGGTATCGCCGCGCTGCTGATCCTGGCGATCTTCTGGCTGGTGAGCGGCAGCAGCACGCCCGAGCCCGCGCCGAAGCCGCGTCAGGAAGCGGTGGTCGCGCCTGCGTTGCCGCAGACCGCGGCGCCGCCGCCGGTGCAGCCGGCCGAACCGGTGCCGCTGGCCGAGCAGCCGAGCCTGCCGCCGTTGCCGCCGATGCCGACCGATCCCGATGCGCAGCTGCAGTCGGCGCCGCGGCAGGAGCGTGGGCCGTCCTTGTTGGAGCGGCGCATGGCTGGCCTGCAGCAGGACGCCGGTGGCGGCCAGGGCTTTGGCGGCATGCTGCCGGGGCAGGAGCAGGGCGGTGCACCGCAGCAGCAGGATCAGGAGACCTCGGCCAAGCCGATCGCCAACCCGGACGGTCTGCTGGTGCGTGGTACCTACATCCGCTGCGTGCTGGAAACCCGGATCATCACCGATTTCCCGGGCTTCACCTCCTGCATCATCACCGAGCCGGTCTACTCCATCAACGGCCGCCGCCTGCTGCTGCCCAAGGGATCGAAGATCCTCGGCCAGTACGGTTCCGCGGAGCCGACCGGCCCGCGCATGCAGGTGGTCTGGGATCGCATCACCACCCCGACCGGCATCGATGTGACCCTGGTCGGTCCTGGTGTCGACAACCTCGGCAGCGCCGGCCATCCGGGCCAGTACAACGCGCACTGGGCGAGCCGGATCTCGTCCGCGCTGATGATCAGCATGCTCAGCGATGCCTTCAAGTGGGCGGCGGCCGAGCACGGCCCGAAGACCACGACCACCGGCCTCAACTCCGGCATCGTCACCGAGCAGCCGTTCGAGAGCAACACGGCGCAGTCCATCCAGCGTCTGGCCGACCAGGCACTGGATCGCCGGCGTCCTGCCACCGTGACCATCAACCAGGGCACCATCGTGAACGTCTACGTGGCCAAGGACGTCGACTTCACGGCCGTGCTGCCGCGTTGACCGAGAACGAGACAGCGACGTGACGTTCGACGACTCCCCGACCGCGCAGATCTCCACGGATTTCCTGGATTACCAGTACTCGGTGCTGGGCATCCTGGAATACCTGAACTCGCCGGAAGTGACGGAAATCTGCATCAACCGTCCTGGCGAGTTGTACCTGGAGACCCTGCGCGGCTGGCAGCGGATGGACATTCCGTCGCTGACCTTCGACCGCGCGCGACAGTTCTGCACGGCGGTGGTCAACGAGAGCAATACCGGCCAGCGCATCACCGATGCCGATCCGGTGGTGTCGCTGACCTTTCCCACCGGGCAGCGCGCGCAGTTCGTGATCCCGCCGGCGTGCGACGCCGGCAAGGTGTCGATCACCATCCGACTGCCGTCCAAGCACACCAAGACACTGGAGCAGTACAAGGAAGACGGTTTCTTCCAGGAGATCCTGGAAGTGCAGTCGGGACTCAGCGAGCAGGACCGCGAACTGCTCGAGCTGCGGCGGCAGCGCGATTACGCTGAATTCTTCAAGAAGGCGGTGCTGTTCAAGAAGAACATCGTCGTCGCCGGCGCCACCGGTAGCGGCAAGACCACCTTCATGAAGTCGCTGGTGAATCACATCCCGCACGAAGAGCGGCTGGTGACGATCGAGGATGCACGCGAACTCTTCATCAGTCAGCCCAATTCCGTGCATTTGCTCTATTCGAAAGGTGGACAAAGCACGAGCAACGTCACCGCGAAAAGTTGCATGGAAGCCTGCCTGCGCATGAAGCCCGACCGCATCATCCTGGCCGAGCTGCGCGGCGACGAATCGTTCTACTTCATTCGCAACTGCGCCTCCGGTCATCCGGGTTCCATCACCAGTTGCCATGCTGGCAGCATCGGGCAGACCTGGGACCAACTGGCGCTGATGGTCAAGGCCTCGGCCGAAGGCTCGGGCCTGGAGTTCGCGGTCATCAAGCGCTTGCTGATGATGACCATCGACATCGTTGTCCATATCAAATCGCACGCGGGCCGGCGCTATATCACCGGTATCGATTTCGATCCGGAGCGCACGCATTCGGGTGGAGGGTGAATATGTTCATTGAAGTGATAAGGCGAAAATCCGCCGATTGACTTTGAATTTTTCTTCCAACACGATTGATTTGCGACATCTGCGGCGTTCTGGGCGGTTGCCACGATGCCGATGCATAAAGGAGTAACCACGGCATGTTGCCAGGCATGGAACTACTGAGCTGTCCCGAAATGGCGGTTCCGGCTGAAGTCATGCAGCACGTTGTGCGCGTTGAGTCGTCGCACAATCCGTTCGCGATCGGGGTGGTCGGTGGGCGCCTGGTGCGCCAGCCGCAGAACCTGTCCGAGGCCGTCGCCACGGCGCGGATGCTGGAGGAGAAGGGCTACAATTTTTCCCTCGGCCTGGGGCAGGTCAATCGCTACAACCTCATCAAGTACGGTCTGGATACCTACGAAAAGGCGTTCAAGACCTGTCCGAATCTGCAGGCCGCGTCCAAGATCCTGGCCGAGTGCTACAGCCGTTCCGGTGGCAACTGGGGCAAGTCGTTCAGTTGCTACTACTCCGGCAACTTCGAGACCGGGTATCGGCACGGCTACGTGCAGAAGGTCTATGCGTCGATCAATCAGGGCAGGGCGCTTGCCGTGTCCACCGCGGGTGCGATTCCGGTGATCCCGGCGGGCGGCGTGCGGCGCATGGTCACCGATTCGGCGAAGGTCGCGGCGATGCGCGAAGTCGATTCGATCGTGTCGCGGCGTATCGACTCGGCGGCCGATCGACTTGCCAACGGGCTCGCTGCGCAAGGCCAGATGCCGGTGCGTCCCCAGGCTGCCGTTGCGGCGCCGGCGCCGCAGACAGCTGGCGCAGTGGCGGCCGCGGCGGCACAGCCGACAGCGGCAGACGCTGATCTCTATGTGATACGACCTACAGGCGCCGGCAAAGGAGTGGCGGTTCCTGCAGGTGGCGGAGCGCCCCCAGCTCCGCACGTTGCCGCACACGCGCCGCAGGCCGTGGCGGGAGCGGCCGTTCCTGGCACAAGTACGCCGCCGCCGACGTCTGGCGACGGGGCCTTCGTATTCTAGCCAGATGCAGTAGCGCTGCCATGCAAGTGGCTTTTTGATCACCCCCCTGTTTTCCAGTCAAGGAGATACTCACGATGTTCAAGAACAATCAGTTGAAGTCGAACGCCAAGGTCGTCGGTAAGGCGGCGCTGCAGGCGGCGTTGTTCACCGTGGCCCTGCTCGCGTCCAGCTTCGCGATGGCACAGGACTATGCCGGTGCCGACCAGAAGGTGTGCGGCTTCCTCGGCAAGACCAACAACATCCTGAACATGGCCTCGGTCGTCGTGGTGACCATTGCGGTCGTCTTCGCCGGCTACCAGATCGCGTTCGCACACAAGCGCGTTGCCGAAGTGGCGCCGGTGCTGCTGGGTGGCGTGCTGATCGGCGCGGCGGGTCAGCTGGCCAAGATGCTGATCGGCGACACCGGTCAGGCCGAGTGCAAGGCCACCGCGGCGGCTCAGATGATCCAGCACGTCCTGCACTATGCATAAGAACGTACTTTTCCGGGGCTGCACCCGACCGGCGATGTTTTTCGGGGTGCCGTACATCCCGTTCTTCATCGGCGCGGGGGGCGGCTTCCTGATGGGTATCTATTTCAATATGTGGCTGCTGGCGCTCATTCCGGTCATCGTCTTCGTCATGCAGCAGATGACCAAGCGGGACGAGATGATCTTCCGCATGCTCGGATTGCGCTGGATGATGAGGATGCGCGTGCGCAACCTGCAGCGTTATTCCGGCATGTGGGTGTTCTCGCCGAATGAGTACAGGAAAGAGGTGCCGGGCGCCAAGCGCTAGCTTGGAACCGGGCACCGGGTCTCGGCCCCATGCACGACGCTGATGTCGTGCATGGGGTTGTTCGGTTTTTCGTGTCGGCGCGTTGCAGCTACGAGCGCGTCGGCGGTTCCCGGTGCATGCGCGCCGGGCCTTGGCAAGACGAAACGGATTCTGAGTTATTCCCTTATGTTCATCCCGGATACTTCGATCAGCGAGTTCATCTCCATCTCCACGCACGTGGCGCCGTCCGTGCTGAAGACGACGGGAGGAGATTTCATGCTGGTCTGGCACTTGGGCGGGCTTCCGTTCGTGGGCCGCGAAGAGTGGGAGATCGAACACCGGCACAACACCTTCAATCGCATGCTGCAGACGCTGCGCGCCCCCGATTTCGCCAACGTGGCGTTCTGGGTGCACGACGTGCGCCGCCGCCGCCGCATCAAGACCTCCGGCAAGTTCAAGCAGGCGTTCAACCAGGATCTGTCGGACCAGTACTACGGCACCTTGTCCTCGCAGAAGATCATGCAGAACGAGCTGTACATGACCATGATCTATCGCCCCGTGGTGACGGGTAAGCGTCTCATGGACAAGTCGTCTAGCATTCCGCAGCTGCAGTCCGAGCAGGATCAGGCGATCGCCAAGGTGCTCGAGCTCGCCGGCAACGTCGAAGCCGTGCTGAAGGACTATTCGCCCTACCGGTTGAGCATGTACGAAGCCAGCAATGGCGTGGTGTTCTCCGAGGCGCTGGAGTTCTTCGGCTATCTGATCAACCGCATCGACGAGCCCGTGCCTGTGCTGCAGGCGCCGGTGCCCGCCTATCTGCCGGTCAGCAAGCACATGTTCGCCAACAAGACCGGCGACTTCGTGATCAAGACGCCCGAGGGCATCAATCACTTCGGTGCCATTCTGAACATCAAGGAATACACCGACGGAACCTATCCCGGCATTCTCAATGGCTTGAAGTATCTCGACTTCGAGTACGTGGTGACGCACTCCTTCAGCCCGATGGGCCGGCACGATGCGCTGAAGGTGCTCGACCGCACCAAGGGCATGATGGTGTCCTCCGGCGACAAGGCGGTGAGCCAGATCCACGAGCTGGACCTGGCGATGGACCAGCTGTCGTCGGGCAATTTCGTGCTGGGCGAGTACCACTTCACCATCGCCGTCTACGCCGATACCCAGGAAAAGCTCGCGCAGCAGGTGGCCACCACGCGGGCGGAGCTGTCCAATGCCGGTTTCGTCTCGACCAAGGAGGATCTGGCGGTCGCGTCCTCCTTCTATGCCCAGTTGCCAGGCAACTGGCGCTACCGCACGCGGATCGCCAGTGTCAGCTCGCTGAACTTCCTTGGCCTGTCGCCGCTGCACAACTTCGCCCAGGGCAAGCGCGAGAACAATCCGTGGGGCGAGTGCGTCACCACCTTGCAGACCACCAACGGCCAGCCGTACTACTTCAATTTCCACGCTACGCATCCGGCGGAGAACTCGCTGGGCGAAAAGGCGATCGCCAACACCATGGTGATCGGCAAGTCGGGTACCGGTAAGACCGCGCTGATCAATTTCCTGCTCAGCCAGGTGCAGAAGTTCGATCCGATCCCGACCATCTTCTTCTTCGACAAGGACCGAGGCGCCGAGATCTTCGTGCGTGCCTGTGGCGGCAACTACCTGGCGCTGGAGAACGGCAAGCCCACCGGCTTCAACCCGTTCCAGTGCGAGCGCACCGAAGCGAACGTGCAGTTCCTGGCCGACCTCATCAAGGTGCTGGCCGGCAAAGTCGAGTACACCTCGCGCGAGGAGGAGGACATCTTCCGCGGCGTGGAAGGCATGCTGGATACGCCGATGCATCTGCGCAGCATGACCAATTTCCGCAAGAGCCTGCCCAACATGGGCGACGACGGCCTGTATGCGCGCATGCGCAAGTGGACCGCCGGCAACTCGCATGGCTGGGTGTTCGACAATCCGGTCGATACGATCGACCTGGAAAAGGCCAGCATCATCGGCTTCGACTACACCGACGTCATCGACAACCCGGAAGTGCGCGTTCCGGTCATCAACTACCTGCTGCACCGGCTGGAGGCCCTGATCGACGGCCGGCCGCTGATCTACGTGATGGACGAGTTCTGGAAGATCCTCGACGGCAAGGGTGGCCTGAAGGAGTTCGCCAAGAACAAGCAGAAGACCATCCGAAAGCAGAACGGCCTGGGCATCTTCGCCACCCAGAGCCCGGAAGATGCGCTCGCCAGCGACATCTCCGCGGCGCTGGTCGAACAGACCGCGACCATGATCCTGCTGCCCAATCCCAACGCCAGCAAGGAAGACTACATGGACGGCCTCAAGCTCACCGAGGCCGAGTACCAAGTCGTGGTCAGCCTGGACGAGCGCTCGCGCTGCTTCCTGGTCAAGCAAGGCCACGGGTCGTCGGTGTGCCAGCTCAATCTGCGCGGCATGGACGATGCGCTGTCGGTGATCTCCGCGTCGACCGACAACATCGAGATCATGCACGAGGTGCTGGAGCGCAAGGCCAAGGAGCATGGCGTCGCGCCGGACGATCTGACGCCCGAACAGTGGTTGAGCGAGTTCTATGCACGGCGCAAGGGTTCCGGAAAATCGGGCCCGGCGAGGTCGGTGTCTTCGGATAATCGGGGGGCGGCGGCGGTCAGCTGACTGCCTCGCCCAAGTCACGCATGGCGATGTTTCTACAAGATCTGTGTTGAGGTGTTTATGGACAAGACGATGAAATCCTCCAATCGCGTTCGCAACGCTGTCGCTGCAGTTGTTCTTTGCATGCTGCTGCCCGCCACTGCGTTTGCTCAGTGGAAGGTGATCGATAAAGATCAGATCAGAGAGAATGAAAGAAATACGAAGACCTTGGACGAGAAGCTCAACAAGATCCGCGGTGACAACGAGATCGGTAAGGCGGAGAAGCAAAGGTCCAGTGGCGAAGAGGTTGAAAAGCCCAAGGAGAAGCTGGTCAAGGTCGACGACAATTACGGCGTCTCTGATTGCGCGGCCAAGACTTCGGGGACGCCCGTCTCGCAGGAGCAGCAGCAGACCTGTGAATTGATCCAGCGCACGCGCAATTCGCAGTTCAACTACATGGTGGCGATGTACGACATCACCGAGAAGCGATTGCAGCGCCTGCGCGATTTGGAAGACCAGCGCTCAAAAATCGCCTCGAACCAGATCGGCTTGCTGGAAGACAACACCAACAAGCTGATCGCGCTACGCGCGCTGATGGACATCGATCGCCAGCAGACCGAGGCGGCGATGTTCGCCTACGAAAAGCGCCTGTCGTATCTGACGCAGGTGCAATCCGCCGGCGCCTGGGCTGCGATGAACGGCAAGAAGGCGCCTTCGGCCACGACGACGGGCGGCGGCGGTTTGTTCGAAGGGTTCTCGGGGTTGGGCGATTTCGCGAGCAAGTTGGTCGGTGGCGCAGTGATGGGCGGAGCCTTGCAACTCGCCAAGACAAAGCGGCCCGATGGCCTCAAGCAATTGAGTATCGAAGATTAACCACGCTGCCCGATTCATAGAACGGAATCGATCAGCAAAAAGCAGCTCAGCGATGAGCGTCGGCGTTACGGAGCGGTCATGGGATTTCTCGATAGTTTCAGCAACTACGCGTTTTTTACGCTCATCAACAACTTTCTGCGCGATGAGATCGACTATTTCCAATGGTCGCTGCTGATCCGCATGTCATGGTGGGTCACCGTGACGGCGATGAGCGCGTTGACGCTGTGGATCCTGTTGAAGGGCTATCGAGTCGCAACCGGGCAGTCGCGCGAATCAGCCATGGAACTGGTGGTGACCTCGCTACGCGCCGCGTTGATCATCGGCGTGGCGATGAGCATGGTGTCCGCTGCCAGGCCGGGCGCGACAGCAGGTGATGCGGCGATGGACGGGCTCTACTGGAGGCTGACCGACGGGCTCAGCAGTGCGATCGTGAAGACCGTGACTGGCAGCTCCGAGAGTCCCTATGCCGCGATCGATAAGAATCTCGCGCTGATGCAGGTGGCCATGACCAGCATCGACCAGATCAATACCGCTGGCGACGCCGAGCGTGAAAAGGAGAAGGATCGCGCGCGCCTCTTCACGGGTCTAGGCATGGCCGGGCCTGGCGTTGTGGGTGGATCGCTGTTGCTGCTGAACAAGCTGGCCATGGCGCTGTTCATCGGCTTTGGGCCCTTGTTCATCCTGTGCCTGCTATTTGATGTCACCAAGTCCCTGTTCCAGAAGTGGCTGATGTACGGGATCGGGACGGTCTTCTCGCTGGCGGTCCTGAGCTTCACCGTTGGTCTCGCAACGAAGGTGATTGCGGCAGTAGGTGCTGGCTTCCTCGCCACCTGGGCTGCGTCGAACGGGACGGGCGAAGGCGTCAGCAGTATGGCGTTGCAACAAGGAGGAATCGGCTTGGTGTTGAGCACGCTGATCATTACGGCACCGCCGATGGCGGCTGCATTCTTCCAGGGTACGCTGGGTCAGTTCTCGCCGTATTCGGGCTTGGGACAGGTTGGTAGGGATCCGGCTTCCGGGCGGCCTTATACGCCCCAGGCGCCTGCAACCAATAGTAACGTAAGTACTAACGCGACAACTTCTACAGTGAATACAATGAATAGAGGCGCTGAACCTGCAACTCAGGTGGCACAGCCTGGTAGTCGCGGTGCTTACGATAATAGAGTGTGAGGACTTTTATGAGGCTCTTTTCTGCTGTTTTCTTATTTCTCCTGGCGTTATCTGGGAGCTGCTTTGCCCAGACTCGATGTCCAGGTGGGGTTCAAGCAGGTAGTGCCCAATGTCTTCCTGATGAGGATTCTGCTCCAGCTCGTCCCACCGGTGAATGGATTAAAACCTGGGGTGCGATAGTGATGTCTGACGCAGGTCAGGAAGGATGGAGTTCTGTTGGGAAGTTTAGTAAAGATGATGCTGTCCAAGACGCTTTGGATAAATGTCATGCGGTGGGAGTGAGTGATTGCTCTGTCAAAATGACATATTTTAACCAGTGTGTCGCTATAGCGAATCCAGCTGAGGGCGTCGGAAGTAGTATCATTGCGGCGAAAGATGAAAAGGAAGCTGGTGAGCTGGCATCCGAGGCGTGTAGTAAGAGAGTTGGATCTAAATGTTTTGTTAAATTCACTGAGTGCACGAAACCTTTCTTTAAGAAGTATTGAATTTTATCTTGCACCGCAGAGTGGCCATGTGTGGCGGTAGAAGCGCCTGCTGAACGTTTTACAGGCCGAGGATCGGCTGTCGTAAGTAGTCAAGGGTTACGACTGATGCTCCCGGGTGGCGCATAATTTCGGTACTGAATTTTCAATAATTGGAGTCGATTTGCTCAGGCTCTATTCCAGTGAGTGTGCTGAATGCATATAAAATTTTCTGATGAGTGATGGGTGGTTTTATAATTTCAAGCGCTGTTGGATTTCTTGGTTGGATTTTAGTATGAGGGTCGGTGCAAGGTTTTAGCGTCATTTTTCTAGTGCTCTCCTTGTGCTGAATACGTATGCAGGCATGACTCACATTCCTGCATCAACGCTACTCTAACGCAGCGTTTCGCGTGCCTGTCGCACGCGTGATCTCTGCCCGAAGGGGGGCGTTGCATGTCTCAGGCTCCATGGTGGCGCGGTGCCGTCATCTATCAGATCTATCCGCGTAGTTTCCTCGACGCCAACGGCGACGGTATCGGCGACCTGCCGGGCATCGTGCGCAAGCTGGACTACATCGCGGCATTGGGCGTCGATGCGATCTGGATCTCGCCGTTCTTCAAGTCGCCGATGGCCGATTTCGGCTACGACATCGCCGATTACCGCGAGGTCGATCCGCTGTTCGGCACCATGGCCGACTTCGATGCGCTGCTGGCCAAGGCGCATGCGCTGGGCCTGAAGGTGATGATCGACCAGGTGCTCAGCCATACCTCGGTGGAGCACGACTGGTTCAAGGAGAGCCGGCAGAGCCGGGACAATCCGAAGGCCGATTGGTACGTGTGGGCCGATGCACGCGAGGATGGCACGCCGCCCAACAACTGGCTGTCGATCTTCGGCGGTGTGGCGTGGCAGTGGGAGCCGCGCCGCGGGCAGTACTACCTGCATAACTTCCTGGCCTCGCAGCCGGATCTGAACTTCCACAATCCGCAGGTGCAGCAGGCGACGCTGGACAACGTGGAGTTCTGGCTGGCGCGCGGCGTGGACGGCTTCCGGCTGGATGCGATCAATTTCTGCTTCCACGATCCGCAGTTGCGCGACAACCCGCCCAAGCCACCGGAAAAGCGCGTCGGTCGCGGCTTCAGCCCGGACAATCCGTATGCGTTCCAGTACCACTACTACAACAACACGCAGGCGGAGAATCTTCCGTTCCTGCAGAAGCTGCGCAGCTTGCTCGACCGCTATCCGGGGACGGTGAGCCTCGGCGAGATCTCGTCGGAAGATTCGTTGGCGACCACGGCCGAATACACGCGCGCCGGTCATCTGCACATGGGCTACAGCTTCGAACTGCTGACCGACGATTTCAGCGCTGCCTACATCCGCGAGACGGTCTCGCGCCTGGAAGCGGCGATGACCGAAGGCTGGCCGTGCTGGGCGATTTCCAATCACGACGTGCAACGCGCGGTGACGCGCTGGGGGCAGGGCGCCGAGACACCCGCCTTCGCGCGCCTGCTGATCGCGATGCTGTGCTCGCTACGAGGCTCGGTCTGCCTCTACCAGGGCGAAGAACTGGGCCTGGGCGAGGCCGAGGTACCGTTCGAGGCCTTGCAGGATCCCTATGGCATCGCGTTCTGGCCGAACTTCAAGGGCCGTGATGGATGCCGGACGCCGCTGCCTTGGGACGCCGGCGAGCAGGCCGGCTTCAGCAGCGGTACGCCCTGGCTGCCGATTGCACCGGCGCACCGCGTGCAATCGGTGGCGGCGCAGGAGGCCGACCCGCAGTCGGTCCTGCATGCGATCCGCCGGTTCCTGGCCTGGCGCAAGCGCCATCCGGCGCTGCGCGAGGGCGAGATCGTGTTCCACGAGACGGCCGAGCCCGTGCTGATGTTCGAGCGTCGCCACGCCGAGCAAAACTTGCTGCTGGCGTTCAATCTGTCCGCCGAGGCCGTCGACGTGGCGGCGCCGGAAGGAGCATGGAAAGCGCTGGAAGTGCCGGGCGTGGAGCCTGGCGTGGTCAGCGAGCGTCTGCGTTTGCCTGGGTATTCGATGGTGTGCCTGCAGGGCGCTTGAGTGCGGTCCAGGTGATCGCCTTCGACGGCAGTGCCGCATCGCTGCTGAGCGGATGCGGCGCCGCAAGATGTTATTTGGCAAGAGACAATCCGGCGTGCATCGCGTCGGATAGGGCTTCGTGCGTGCCGAGGCAGCCTTGGCGCTTGATTGAACAAGACACTGATCTATCCGGAGTTCCAGTGCGCAGCGGCATGTTGCGGTTGCCGGACCATCTTCGCTGTTCGTGCGCCCGCTAATCAATTCGCGCATTTTCACCGGACAACAAAGCCGTCCTGGCACCAAGCTCAGCTCAGAGACTTATCCTGCTGGTCCACGCGATAGATCGCTGTATCCCTCGGCGCTGCCGGTGCCGGTGCCGGTGCCGGCTACGCGGCCACAAAATCCGCCGTCATCGCTGTGTTGGTGGAAATCGCGGCAAGGCCACAACGCCTGTGCGACGGCCTTTGTGATCTGAAGCGCCGCTTTTTCCTGCGGCGCCATCCGTTCTCGATCTCGTGATCTGCCCGCTGAGACCCGGCGTTGACGATGTTGGTGCTGACCTCGATCAGCTGCCGCAGCACCGAGTCGGCCCATATGCATCGTCTACGGTGTGGTCAGGCCGGTCGGTTCGGAATTCAGAATTGAATGTCCAGGCCTGGTGCTTTCTCGCACGCAGGACGGCTGGGCTCTGCGCTCCTGAAATACAACCTCTCCAGCGACGTGGGTCACCCGCACTCTCGCGGCTTTCCGTTGGGAACCTCGCAATGAGGCGAGATCTCCATCAATTACCGCACGATCACCTTGCATGGATCTTCTCGCAGGCGAAAGGCAGGAGTGCGCCTCCAAGCCGCTCCTCTTGATCCGATCGGCAAAACAGACCTGCCGCCGCTGCGCGGTCCCCATTTCATCGCTTGCCGCCGGCACCCTGGCGCCCCGTACTCGACACCACCACACGCGGCCGCCCAACGAAAAACGCCCGCCGGGTGCGCCGGCGGGCGTCGGTTGCAGCCGCTACGCGGGCCTCAGAACTTGTAGTTCACGCCCAGCATGTAGGTGCGTCCCCATTCGACGTATTCCAGCGGGCGGTCCTTGGTGCCGGCGTACGTGCGGTAGGGCGAGTTGGTCAGGTTGCTCGCCTGCAGCAGCAGGCTCAACCCGGCCAGGGTGCTGCCGTCGGCGAAGGTGTAGCTGACCTGTGCATCGGTGACGTTTTCGCCGACCACGTAGCGCAGCGTGCGGTTGCCGTTGAAGTTGCCAATCTCGCCGATGAAGTCCGAACGCCGCCGCTGGCTGACCCGGGCCTCGAAGCCATTGCGCTCGTAGTAAGCCGTGAAGTTGTACACGTGCTTGGACAGGCCGGGCAGGCTGATCGGATCCGAGCCGACGCTGGAGGCACTTTCCGGATCGAGGATCTTGATGTCGCTGTCGTTGAAGGTCGCGCTGGCCTGCACGCCGAAGCCGCGCAGGCTGTCGGTGAACATGTCCAGCGGCAGCGAGGCGGTCAGCTCCAGGCCACGCAGGGTGCCGCCCTTGCCGTTCTGTGGCGAGGAGAAGGTGCCGGTGGTCTGCACCGGTACGCTCATGCCCGGCGGGCGCACATAGCTGGCGAGCAGGGCGGAAAAGTCGTAGTCGTCGCGCGACTGCGTATAGATGTAGCTCTTCAGGTCCTTGTAGAACACCGCGGCCGCCACGTAGGCCTTCTCGCCGAAGTATTTTTCGTACGACAGGTCCAGCGCGTTGGCGCGCCACGGGTCGAGCAGCGGATTGCCGCCGCTGCCGCCGGGCTTGCCGGTGGAGGTGTCGACGCCGAAGTCCAGGCCGGCGCGCATCTGGTCCACGCGCGGCCGCGCCACCTGTTTGGCCGCGGCGAAGCGCAGGGTCTGCTGGTGCGGGAACAGGAAGGCCAGGTTGAGGCTCGGCAACCAGTCGTTGTAGGTCTTGCCCGCGTCGATCGGCAGCACGTTCTGGCCGGCCGGGCGGGACTGGTCGAAGTAGCTGGACTGCGAGCTCTGGTCCGCATGCTGCAGTTGCACGCCGATGTTGCCGCGCACCCCGACCTCGCCGATGTCGGTATTGATGTTGGCGCGGACCCAGGCCGTGGTGATCTTCTCCTGCACGGTCCACGATTTCGGGATCAGGTAGTCCAGGTTGGTGACCGGATTGAAGGTCATGTAGCGCGCGACCGCCGCCGGCACGTTCCAGGCAGGGATCGTGCCGATGCCGGCGAAGCCCAGGTTGACCGGGTCGTACTGCAGGTCGCTGGCGATGCTGGTGTCGCCCTGCGCGCCGAGCAGGATGTTGCCCTCGGCCTGGGTCTTCTGCTTGCGCCGGTCGGCGTAGTTCACGCCCACGTCGATGTCCGAGAACCAGGTCAGCGCCTGCGGCGCCGGCAGGGTCGCCGCCAGGCGACCACCCTTCAGGCGGTCCTCGACTTCCGGCACCTTGCCGTAGCCGGAGCCGTAGATGGTGTTGGTCAGGAACAGGTCGTTCGGGTTGGAGTAGTCGCGGCCGGGCGTGATCTGCGAGAAGCCGTTGGGCTTGACCACCAGACCGACCGTGTCCAGCTGCGGCATCGGCACCAGCTGCAGGTTGTTCTCCAGGTTCAGTTCCTTGCGGGTCGCCTTGGAGTAGTTCAGGTCGGCCATCAGGCGCACGCTGCCAAGGTTGAACTCGTTGTTCCAGCCGAACGCGTCGATCTTGTCCTTGCGCTTGTTGTACATGCCTCGCACCAGCGGATACACGCCGCTGGCGGTACCACCTGTGAAGCTGCCGCTGGCGTCGACCTGCGGATTGGTGATCAGCAGGCCGGGCGTGTAGCCGCCGTTGAAGTTGCTGAGATTGACCTCGAACTGGTTGGCGGTATCGATCTGCTCGGCTTCGGTATGGAACGCGTCCAAGGTGCTGGTCCAGCTGCTGGACGGACGGAACTGCACGGTCGCCATCAGGCCGTCGCGCTTGTTGTTGCCGGTGCGGCGCAGCGCCTTGATGCCATCGGAGAAGTAGGTGCCCGGGGCGACGCCGGGACGGCTGCCGTTGTCGGTGTTCTGCGTGCTCCACGGCTCATACAGGCCGACCTGGTTCTCCTGGATCGGCATGTCGCTGTGGGCATAGCCGATCGAGAAGCCCAGGGTGTTGTCCAGGAACTGGTCGATGTAGCTGGCGCTGAAGCGGTTGCCGAAGGCGTCGACATCGGCGGCCTTGCCGAGCGAGCTCTTCTGCAGGCGGCCGCTGATCGCGATCACCCGGTCCGGGAAGCTCAGCGGGCGCACGGTCTGCATGTCGATGGTGCCGGACAGGCCCTGGCCGACCAGGCCGGCATCGGGCGTCTTGTACACGGTCACGCCGTTGACCAGCTCCGAGGGGTACTGGTCGAACTCGACGCTGCGGTTGTCGCCGGTGCTGACCACTTCGCGGCCGTTGAGCAGGGTGGTGGCGAAGTCGGGCGACAGGCCGCGCACGCTGATCACCTGGGCGCGGCCGGCGACGCGCTGCGCGGCCAGGCCGGGCAGGCGGCCGAGCGATTCGGCAATGCTCACGTCCGGCAGCTTGCCGATGTCCTCGGCCGAGATCGCCTCGACGATGGACGTCGAGTCCTGCTTGATCGCGATGGCGTTCTCGATGCCGCGGCGAATGCCGGTCACCTGGACCTTGTCCAGTTCGGTGACCGGATTGGCGGACGTGGTGGCGGTGGTATCGGACTGTGCAGCCGCCAGCATCGGCGTCATCGCGACGGCCAGCGCCAGCGTCAGCGCGTTGCGCTTGTGGTTCAACATTTTCCCCTCCCAGGCAATGTTGTCTTGCGAATGTCTGAACCGGCGAGGCGGCCGGATGTGCGTGTCGCGCAGCCGCAGGGCGGTGTCGCGATTGCGCTGTATGGTAGACACGCGGCTTGGTTGCGAACGCCCGCTGCATACGTATTCACTGGCGTGCATCGCATTGGAAGCGCTTTCAGGATCGCAATGTCGTGCGCCGGGCGCTATGCCGGTGCCGACCGGAACGTGCATGCGTTGTGCAGCCGATGTCGCCATCGCACACGCGCGAATGCCGTGCGGCAGGCGATGCCGCGATGCATGCAGGCGTAAGCCTGGCCCGGTGTGACCGAGCGGGACGATAACGCCTGGCCGACGCCAATGCCGATGTCGCGCGCTCCGACGCTGCCGGTTCGTGTGCGATGGTGCGGTGCCGGGTGCAGCAGAAGGTGACCAGGCATCGGGCGCCGCCGCCGGTGTGTTGCCGGCGGCCGCTTGTGCAAAGGGAATGCGCTAGCGCGACGTGGCCGTCCCGGCGGAGGAGGCCGGCGCCGGATCCAGCGGGACGAAACGGATCGCCTGGCCGCCGCCGGGCGCCAGCTTCACCTGCAGTTGATCGGCGCTGGTGACGACGCGCTGCTCGCGCACGAAGTCGAACGGGTTGCGCTGGTAGTCGGCGGTGTCGCCGTCGCGGTAGATCTCGGCACGGTAGCGCACGCCCGGCTCAAGGAAGCCCAGCGCGATCGGCAGCACGCGGCCGTGTTCGTCGGTGATGCTGCCCAGGAACCAGTCGCGGCTGTGGCGATCCTTGCGCACGATGGTGACGTAATCGCCGATCTCGCCGTCGAGCACGCGGCTGTCGTCCCAGTCCACCGCCACGTCCTCGATGAAGCGGAAGGCGTCGCGGTGCTGCAGATAGTGCTCGGGCAGGTCGGCGGCCATCTGGATCGGGCTGTACAGAGTCACGTACAGCGCCAGTTGCCGCGCCAGCGTGCTCGGAATCGCGCGTCCGCCGCGGCCCTTCAGGCTGAGGATGCCGGGCGTGTAGTCCATCGGACCGGCCAGCATCCGCGTGAACACCAGATCGACTTCGTGCTCCGGCGGGTTCGGCGGCTCGCCCCAGGCGTTGTATTCCATCCCGCGCGCGCCTTCACGCGAAAGCCAGTTCGGATAGGTGCGGCGCAGGCCGGTGTCCTTGATCGGCTCGTGGGCATTGACCGAGAGGTGGCGCTTGGCCGCCTCCTGGACCACCTTCAGATGATGCCGGGCCATGAACTGGCCGTCGTGCCATTCGCGCCACAGCGGGCCGCCGGCCGGATTGCGCCGGTCCACCTGGCCGTCGTCGCAGACGTAGCCGGTCTTGAACGTGTCCACACCCAGCCGCGCATACAGGTCCAGCGCCGCACCGAGCTGGTCCTCGTAGTGCTCCACCGCGCAGCCGGTCTCGTGGTGGCCGATCAGATGCACGCCCTTCTTTGCCGCGTAGGCGCTGAGGGCTTCGATGTCGAAGTCCGCGGTGGGGCGGGTGAAGTCGAAGTCGTATCCGTTGCCGACCCAGTTGCCGTCCCAGCCGGGGTTCCAGCCTTCCACCAGGACGCCGCGGAAGCCATGCGCCGCGGCGAAATCGATGTAGCGGCGGGTATTGGCGGTGGTGGCGGCATGCCTGGGGCCGCGCGCCCAGGTTTCCTGGTTCAGATGCATCGACCACCACACGCCCAGGTACTTGGCCGGGTGCACCCAGTTCACGTCGCCCAGCGCGTTGGGTTCGTTGAGGTTGAGGATGAGGTTGGAGTCGACCAGGCCGCCGGCGGTGTCGCTGATCTGCAGCGTCCGCCACGGCGTGTCGAAGGGCAGGGTGCGGCGGACCTTCCAGCCTTCGGCCGACGGCGACAGCTGCGCATGCAGGCGCTGGCCCTCGCCGCGGCGCAGCCACATGCCGGCGTAGTCGACCAGGGCGGCTTCGTGGATGGCCAGGTGCAGGCCATCCTGGCTGCGCAGGGTGAACGGCGTGTGCGCCAGCGGCACCTCGCGCAGCGGCGTGCGCCGGTACAGGTACTCGTAGTGGATGGGCGCGCCGGCGGGAATCCACCAGGCGGTGGCCTCTGGGACGATGTCGAACTCGGTCAGTTCCTCGTCGATGATCGCGTCCTGCATGCCGGCCTGTCGCGGGAAGCTGTAGCGGAAGCCGAGCCCGTCGTCGTAGACGCGGAACACCACCGCGAAGCGGCGCTGGCGGCCGCCGCGCTCGCCCAGCTCCACGCGCAACTCGTTGTAGTGATTGCGCACGTAGCGACGCTCGCCCCAGGGCTGTTCCCAGGTCTCTTCGACGCTGCGGCTGCGCTGGTCCAGCACGGCCAGGTCGCGGTCCAGGCCGCCGTCGCGCAACTGGAAGCCGAGCCGCGAGTCGCCGATCACGGGTTCGCCCAGGCGCAGCACGCGGTAGCTGGGGCGGCCGTCGTCCAGTTGCAGCGAGACCTGCAGGACCTTGCCCGGCGAATCGACGCTGGCCACGGTCTGCGGCGCGGCGTGCAGCTGTGGTGCGGCGCACAACAGTACGCCCGCCAGCAGCGAAGCCACGCGCAGCGTCGGACGCAGTTGCGACAAAACGTGAAGCGGCAGCGGCATCTCCCCTCCCAAGGCGACCGTGGCACCACCACGACTATAGCCAGGCGTTCCCTTGCAGCCCGCGGCCTGCGCGATGAATACGTATGCAACTGCACGCGCTGCGGTGCCGCCCGTCTACCATGTCCGCAGCGCCCCGCGATGCGGAGGCGGCGACCGTAGCGCCGGCATGCCGGCCTGCGCTTCCACCATGCAGGCAAAGAGGGAGGGAGGTCGATCGGTGCGAGCCGGTCTGCCGCTTCGATGCTGAAGATGATCTGCTTGGCCGCCACCTTGGGTGCTGCGGCGTCGGCGTCTGCTGGACAGACGTCATTGCAATGGCGTGGCCAGACCGCGCAGGCCGAGGCCAGGGCCGACGGCGGCTTCGTGCTGCACGCGGCGCAGGGCACGCGCACGGTGCCGGCACAGCCACTGCGCAGCGAGACCGACAGTCCGCTGTTCGACGCGCTGTTCGCGCTGGCGCAGCAGGAGTTGCGCGACGATCAGGTGCAGGCGATCCGCGACCCGGCGTTCGATCACGGCAAGCCGTTGTCGTGCGATTGCTACCAGACCGGCGAGCGCTGGCCCTACGTGTGGACCCGCGACGTCAGCTATGCCGCGGACCTGGCCCTGGCGCGGCTGGATCCGGAGCGCACGCGGCGCTCGCTGCGCTTCAAGCTGTCGCCGATGCGTGGCGCCGATGCGCTGCCGGGGCTGTTCGTGGCGCAGGACACCGGCTCCGGCGGCAGTTGGCCGGTGAGCAGCGATCGCGTGGTGTGGTTCCTGGCCGCGCGGCACCTGCTGGACGAACCGGGCTTCGCCGCCGACGCCCGCGCCGCGCTTGCCGCCACGCTGGCGCAGGACCGCGCGTTCGCATTCGACCCGCGCATCGGGCTGTACCGTGGCGAAACCTCGTTCCTGGACTGGCGCGAGCAGACCTATCCGGCCTGGACCCGCGAGGACGTCGGCTTCATCGCCAGCTCCTTCGCGCTGTCGACCAACGTGCTGCACTACCAGGCGCTGCGCCTGGGCGAGCGCCTGGCCCGGGAGCAGGGCGACACGCAGGCGGCCACGCGTTACGCCGGTTGGGCCGATGCGCTGCGCCAGGCGATCGCGCAGCGCTTCTGGCGCGAGGACCGCGGCACCTACGTCAGCTACATCGGCACGGCCGAGCATCCGGTGCGCTACGAACGCTACGATCTGCTGGGCCTGTCGCTGGCGGTGCTGGCCGACGTGCTGCCGCCCGAGCGCGCACGCCAGGCGCTGGCGCGCTATCCCGCGGTGGAGGCGGGCAGCCCGGTGGTGTGGCCGCAGCAGCGCGAGGTGCCGATCTACCACAACCGGGCGATCTGGCCGTTCGTCAGCGCCTATGCGCTGCGCGCGGCGCGGCACACCGACGACAGTGCGCGCATCGACCTGGAAGTGCGCTCGCTGCTGCGCGGTGCCGCGCTGGCCGGCTCGAACATGGAGAACTACGAGTTCCTGAGCCAGGCCGCGCATGTCGACGACGGTCCGCTCAGCGGGCCGGTGGTCAATTCGCCGCGGCAACTCTGGTCGGTGGCCGGCTACCTGGCGATGGTGATCGAGGGGGTGTTCGGCGTGGAAGACGACGGCCGCGTGCTGCCCAAGCTGCCCACCAGCCTGGTGTCGCTGCTGTTCGGCGAGCGCCAGGAAATCGCGCTGCAGTTGCAGGACCGGCGCATCGTGCTGCGGCGGCCGGCGCAGTTGCAGGGCGATCTGCTGATTGCCGGCAAGACCCGGCGTCAGGACGGCGTGACCACCGTCGACCTGGTGTCGTGCCACAGCGACAGCGCGCCCCTGCACATGCTGACGGCCGCCGATGCCTTCGCGCCGCTGGCCCCGCCGGCGCCGCAGGTGCGGCGCGAGGCGCAGGGCTGGCGCGTGCAGGCGGCCGCGGACACGCTGCTGTATGTCGATGGGCAGCCGCGCGCGGGCAGCGCCGACGGCGCATTGCTGCCGCTGGTCGCGCACGTGCAATGCCTGAGCCTGACCCGGCGCGGGACGCGCTGGGAGTCGCTGCACAGTCCCACCGTCTGCGTCGGCGACGTCGCGCGCGTGGACGGTGCCGACGCCTGGACGTGGACGGCGCCGCGCGATGGCGCGTACCGGTTGAGCCTGCGCTACGTCAATACGCATGGCCCGATCAATACCGGTGTCACCGCGGCGGTCAAGCGCCTGCAGGTGCAGTGCGGCGCGGCGCCACCGCAGACGCAGCCGCTGGTGATGCCGCACAGCGTGGGCGAGCAGACCTCCACCGCCGCCGTGTTCACGCTGCAGGCCGGGCAGCGCTGCCACGCACGGCTGGTGCCGGCGGCGAACATGAGCGCGCTGCAGCACTTCGCGCGCTACACCGGAGGGCAGGGCGGCGCCGATGGCGTGGTCAATGCCGCCGACGTCGCCGCACTGTTGATCGCGCCGATCGGCGCGGCCGGAGGTCGCCCATGAGGGACGTGGCCCGCGCCAAGCCGGCGCTGTCGTTCTGGCAGATCTGGAACATGTGCTTCGGCTTCCTGGGCATCCAGTTCGGCTTCGCGCTGCAGAACGCCAACGCCAGCCGCATCTTCCAGACCCTGGGCGCCGACATGGATCAGGTGCCGGGGCTGTGGATCGCCGCACCGCTGACCGGCCTGATCGTTCAGCCCATCGTCGGCTACCTGTCCGACCGCACCTGGAACCGCTTCGGCCGGCGTCGGCCGTACTTCATGGTCGGCGCGCTGTTCACCACGCTCGCCTTGCTGGTGATGCCGAACTCGCCGGCGCTGTGGGTGGCGGCCGGGACGCTGTGGGTGCTTGACGCCTCGATCAACATCTCGATGGAGCCGTTCCGCGCGTTCGTCGGCGACCAGCTGCCGACGCGCCAGCGCGCCAGCGGCTATGCGATGCAGAGCTTCTTCATCGGCGTCGGCGCGGTGGTGGCGAGCATGCTGCCGTGGCTGCTGGCGCATTGGGGCGTGAGCAACACCGCCGCCCCCGGCGAGGTGCCGGCGACGGTGCGCTACGCGTTCTATCTCGGCGGCGCGGTGTTGTTCCTGTCCATCGGCTGGACCGTGCTGCGCACCCGCGAGTATCCGCCCGAGGACCTGCACGGCTTCGACGACGCCGCCGCGGCGGCCACCGCGACGCAGCCGCGCCGTGCCGATGTCGCCGCGGCGCTGTGGTGCGCGGTGGGCATCGCCGGGGCGGCGGCCATCGCCTTCAGCGACGGCGATCGCATGCTGTACGTGCTGGCCGGGCTGTGTCTCGGCCACGGCGTGCTGCAGGGCATGGCGCCGCGCCTGCGCCGTGGGCACATGCTGGCGTCCATCGTCTGCGATCTGCAGACCATGCCGCAGGCGATGCGGCGCCTGGCCTGGGTGCAGTTCTTCTCCTGGTTCGCCCTGTTCGCGATGTGGATCTACACCACCGCCGCGGTCACCCAGACCCACTACGGCACCCACGACGCGACCTCGGCCGCGTACAACGACGGGGCAAATTGGGTCGGCGTGCTGTTCGCCGCCTACAACGGCTTCGCCGCACTGGCCGCGATCGCCATTCCGCTGCTGGTGCGCGCCTGCGGGCTGCGCATGAGCCATCTGCTCAACCTGTGCCTGGGGGCGGCCGGCCTGCTGTCGTTCCTGTGGATCCGCGATCCGCAGTGGCTGCTGTTGTCCATGGTCGGCGTGGGCTTCGCCTGGGCCTCGATCCTGTCGCTGCCCTACGCCTTGCTATCGGACAGCGTGCCGGCGGCGAAGATGGGCGTGTACATGGGCATCTTCAATTTCTTCATCGTGATCCCGCAGTTGGTCGCGGTCAGCGTGCTGGGCTTCGTGCTCACGCACTGGCTTGGCGGCCGGCCGCTGTACGCGCTGGCGATCGGCGGCGGCAGCCTGCTGGTGGCGGCGCTGTGCGTGCTGTGGGTGCCGTCGGATTCGGGAGCGAATGCATGATCGATCGGATGTCGCTGTTGGCGCTGGCCCTGCTGGGTGCTTGCGCTGCGTCGGTGCAGGCCCAGGCCCAGGCGCCGGCGCAGGAGGAGTTCTACGGCACGCTGGAACCGTTCGCCAGCGAGGCGGTGTACTTCGTGGTCACCGATCGCTTCGTCAACGGCGACCCGGGCAACGATCATCGCGACCAGGGCGGCGCGCATCGCACCTTCGACATTCCGATCCCGGCGCCGCCCGGCGAGAGCGACAACATCGGCTACCTCGGCGGCGACTTCAAGGGCGTGGTCGACAACGCCGGCTACATCCGCGACCTGGGGTTCGGCGCGGTGTGGATCACCCCGATCGTCGACAACCCGGACGAGGCCTTCACCGGCGGCAAGCCGATCACCTGGGGCAGCTCGCTGAGCGACCGCGGCAAGACCGGCTACCACGGCTACTGGGGCGTCAACTTCTACAAGCTCGACGAGCATCTGCCGAGCCCGGGCCTGGATTTCGCCGGCTTCACTCAGGCGATGCACGCGCAGCAGCTGAAGGTGGTGCTGGACATCGTCGGCAACCACGGCTCGCCGGCCTGGACCATGCCCAAGCGCCAGCCGATGTTCGGTCAGGTGTTCGACCGCAACGGCAAGCTCATCGCCGATCACCAGAACCTGCCGCCGTCCAGGCTCGATCCGGCGCACAACCCGCTGCACGCGTTCTACAACACCGGCGGCAACCTGGCGCAGTTGTCCGATTTCAACGAGCGCAACCCGGCGGTGATGGAGTATCTGGTCGGTGCCTACTCGCAATGGCTGGGGCAGGGCGCCGACGCGTTCCGCATCGACACCATCGGCTGGATGCCGGACAGTTTCTGGCACGAGTTCGTGCGCCGCATCCGCGCGCAGCGCCCGGGCATGTTCATGTTCGGCGAGGACTTCGACTACAACGCGCACAAGATCGCCGGCCACACCTGGGCCGGCAACGCCGGCGTCAGCGTGCTGGATTTCCCGCTCAAGCAGGCGCTGGCGGCAACGTTCGGCCACGCCCGGCGCGGCTACGAGACGCTGCAGCCGGCGCTGTACCTGGAGCGCGGCCCGTACGCCAATCCGTACGAACTGATGACCTTCTACGACAACCACGACATGGCGCGGCTGGACGCCAGCGACGCCGGTTTCATCGACGCGCACAACTGGCTGTTCACCGCGCGCGGCATCCCGGTGATCTACTACGGCTCGGAGACCGGCTTCATGCGCGGCCGCGCCGAGCATGCCGGCAACCGCAACTACTTCGGCCAGGAGCGGGTGGATGCCGCCCCGTCCAGTCCGATCTTCGCGCCGCTGCGGCGCATCGCCACGCTGCGCCAGCGCAGCCCGGCGCTGCAGCGCGGCCTGCAGCTCAACCTGCAGTTGTCCGGCGACCAAGCGGTGTTCTACCGGGTGTTCCAGCACGCGGGCAGCACCCAGACCGCGCTGGTGCTGCTGAACAAGAGCGACACGCCACGCACGCTGGAGGTGCGCCGCTACCTGCAGTCCAGCACCTGGCACGACGGCTTCGACGGCAGCGCCACCGAGGTGACCGATGCGTTGCGCGCCGAGGTGCCGGCACACGGCGTGCGCGTGTTCCTGTCCGATGCGCCGATCGTGCGCCCGGACCTGCGCGCGCGGCTGCGCTGGTTGATGGCGGCCAAGGACGGCGTCGCGCCGACGCCCTGAGCGCAGCGCGGAAGGCGCTGTGTCGCCGCGCGGGCCTGCGGGGGCGCGAGGTGCGGTGAGCGCGGCTGCGTCAGGTCGCCGGTGTCCTGGGCCGATCCCGGGCGGATGCGTTGCCGCGACCCGGATCGGCCCGTCAGCTGCGCAGCGAGGAGCCGCGCAGCGCCAGCGTGACCGGCAGGGTGCGGCTGCTCACCGGCTGCCCGGCGATCTGTGCCAGCAAGGTGTCCACGAGCACCGCACCGGCCAGCTTGGTGTCCTGCTGCACCGTCGACAGCGCCGGATCGACGCTGGCGGCCACCGGGATATCGTCGAAGCCGGCCAGGGCCACGTCCTCGGGCACGCGCAGGCCGTGCTCGCGCAAGGCCTTCAACGCGCCGATCGCGATCAGGTCGCTGGCGGCGAACAGCGCATCGAAGCGCTCGCCGCGGCCGAGCAGGGCCAGGGCCGCCTCGTAGCCGGACTGCTCGGTGGTGATCGCATCGACCTGGAGTGCCGGCGTGGCGTCGGCGCCGGCCGCGCGCAGCGCCTGCAGATGGCCGCGGTAGCGTTCCAGGAATTCGGGGTAATGGTTGGAGGCGTCGCCGAGGAAGGCGATGCGGCGGCGCCCCTGCGCCAGCAGATGCGCGGTGATGTCATGGCCGCCCTGGAAGTTGTCGCTGCCGATCGACACTCCCGGCTGCCCGGGCAGCACCGCGCCCCAGCGCACGAAATGGGTGCCCTGGTCGACCAGGTGCTGCAGCCGCTGCTGCGCCTGCAGGTAGTCGCCGTAGCCGAGCAGGATCAGTCCATCGGCCTTCTGGCTGTCGCCGTAGTCGGCGCGCCAGTTGTCCGACAGTTGCTGGAACGACACCAGCAGGTCGTAGCCGTGACGGGCGCAGGCGCGGGTGATCGACCCCAGCATCGAGTGGAAGAACGGGTTGATCAGCGAGTCGTCGGTGGTCGGGTCTTCGAAGAACAGCAGCGCCAGGGTGCCGGCATTGCGCAGGCGCAGGCTGGAGGCGTGCTTGTCGACCTTGTAGTTCAGCTCGCGCGCGATCGCCAGGATCTTGCGCCGGGTCTGCTCGTTGACGGCCGGGCTGCCACGCAGGGCGCGCGAGACGGTGGGTTGCGACACGCCTGCCAGGTAGGCGATGTCCAGCGATGTGGCCTTGCCTTTGATGACGGCGCGTCCGATGCGGAGAAAGCGAACCCCCAGCATGCCACGGCGGCCGCTGCAGCTCTTGCTGCGGCGCAGCGAGATTGGAGGCGCGCCAACGACGCCAGCGGTGTCCGGGGACGGCCCGACACAGGCCGCGCGCCAGCCTTGCCCGTGACCAATCGGTCGCTTTTGGTTTACTATCTGCCCACTATCTGATCCGGACATGGGTGGCCCGCGGCGACGCCGGCCGAGCGTGCGACATGAGCACTACCACCGCCCTCGCGTGAGTTCCCGCCCAAGGCTGTCCGAGCAGGCGCCCTTGTGGCGCCTTCTTTCTGTCCCGCGCTCAGTCGCGACTGCCACCACGGTGGCGTGGACGCCGTTCTCCCGTTTCCTTTTCCGCCGACACCCATGATCACGATCACGCTCCCCGACGGCAGCCGCCGCGAATTCGAACATCCCGTCAGCCCTATGGACGTGGCCCAGTCCATCGGTCCCGGCCTGGCCAAGGCCACCATCGCCGGCCAGGTCGACGGCCGCCTGGTCGACGCCTGCGACGTCATCGACCACGACGCCAGCCTGCGCCTGATCACCGCCAAGGACGCCGAGGGCGTGGAGATCATCCGCCACTCCTGCGCGCACCTGGTCGGCCACGCGGTCAAGCAGCTGTATCCCGAGGTCAAGATGGTGATCGGCCCGGTCATCGCCGAGGGCTTCTACTACGACATCTACAGCGAGCGCCCGTTCACCCCCGAGGACCTGGCGGCGATCGAGAAGCGCATGCAGGAACTGATCGCGCAGGACTACGACGTGATCAAGAAGGTCACCCCGCGCGCCGAGGTGATCGAACTGTTCAAGCAGCGCGGCGAGGACTACAAGCTGCGCCTGATCGAGGACATGCCCGACGACGTCACCGCGATGGGCCTGTACTACCACCAGGAATACGTGGACATGTGCCGCGGCCCGCACGTGCCCAACACGCGCTTCCTCAAGGCCTTCAAGCTGACCCGCATCTCTGGCGCCTACTGGCGCGGCGACGCCAAGAACGAGCAGCTGCAGCGCATCTACGGCACCGCCTGGGCCGACAAGAAGCAGCTCGAGGCCTACATCCTGCGCATGGAAGAGGCCGACAAGCGCGACCACCGCAAGATCGGCAAGCAGCAGGACCTGTTCCACCTGCAGGAAGAGGGCCCGGGCCTGGTGTTCTGGCACCCCAAGGGCTGGTCGATCTGGCAGGTGGTCGAGCAGTACATGCGCAAGGTCTACCGCGACAGCGGCTACGGCGAGGTGCGCTGCCCGCAGATCCTGGACGTGTCGCTGTGGCAGAAGTCCGGCCACTGGGACAACTACCAGGACAACATGTTCTTCACCGAGTCGGAGAAGCGCACCTACGCGGTCAAGCCGATGAACTGCCCGGGCCACGTGCAGGTGTTCAACCAGGGCCTGCACAGCTACCGCGACCTGCCGATCCGCTACGGCGAGTTCGGCGCTTGCCACCGCAACGAGCCGTCCGGCGCGCTGCACGGCATCCTGCGCGTGCGCGGCTTCACCCAGGACGACGGCCACATCTTCTGCACCGAGCAGCAGATCGAGGCCGAGGTCACCGCCTTCCACCAGCAGGCGCTGAAGGTGTACGGCGACTTCGGCTTCGACGACATCCAGATCAAGATCGCCTTGCGCCCGGAAAAGCGCCTCGGCGACGACGCCACCTGGGACAAGGCCGAGGCCGCGCTGCGCGCCGCGCTCGGCGCCTGCGGGGTGGAGTGGCAGGAGCTGCCGGGCGAGGGCGCTTTCTACGGCCCGAAGATCGAGTACCACCTGAAGGACGCGATCGGCCGCACCTGGCAGCTCGGCACCATGCAGGTGGATTTCATGATGCCCGGCCGCCTCGGCGCCGAGTACGTGGACGAGCACAGCCAGAAGAAGCATCCGGTGATGCTGCACCGGGCCATCGTCGGCTCGATGGAGCGCTTCATCGGCATCCTGATCGAGCACCATGCCGGCATGTTCCCGGCCTGGCTGGCGCCGGTGCAGGCCGTGGTCATGAACATCACCGATGCTCAGGCAGACTATGTAGACAACGTGCGGAAACTCCTTGCAAATCAAGGCTTCCGCATCGAGGCCGATTTGCGGAACGAAAAAATCGGCTATAAGATTCGCGAACACACGCTGCAGCGGGTGCCGTACCTGTTGGTGGCGGGCGACCGCGAGACGGAAAACGGCGCGATTGCGGTCCGCACGCGATCGGGGGAGGATCTGGGCACCATGTCGGTCGCCGCCTTCGCCGAACGGCTGCGCGCCGAGCAGTTGGCGTGACACCACCCTGGCGCGGACGGAGCCTCCGTCCGCGCCAGTCCGATTCCCCTGGGAGATTGCAACATCAGTACCCCTGACAACAAACAGAACCGCAAGAACCAAGAGATCCGCGTGCCGCGCGTGCGCGTGATCGGCGCAGACGGCGAGATGGTCGGCGTGTTGAGCCGCGACGAAGCGCTGGCGATGGCCGAGGAAGACGGTCTGGATCTGGTCGAGATCCAGCCGCAGGCCGACCCGCCGGTCTGCAAGATCATGGACTTCGGCAAGTTCAAGTTCGAGCAGCAGAAGAAGGCCAACGAAGCCAAGAAGAAGACCAAGCAGGTCGAGATCAAGGAAATCAAGTTCCGTCCGGTCACGGACGAGGGCGATTACCAGATCAAGCTGCGCAACATGCGCCGCTTCCTCGAAGAGGGCGACAAGGTCAAGGTCAACATCCGTTTCCGCGGTCGCGAGATGAGCCACCAGGAGCTCGGTCGCGAAATGGCCGCGCGGATCGAGGCCGATCTGGGCGAGGACATCGTCATCGAATCGCGCCCGCGCCTGGAAGGCCGGCAGATGGTGATGATGATCGCGCCGAAGAAGCGCTGATCCGCGGAGCGCAGCCCAGGATCGCGCCCCGCCGCTGGTGGGGGCGCGGTTTCCCGGCACCTGTGCCCCAGTCCCTTCTGACCTCCGAGCGCAGCGCTGCTGCGCCGTCGCGGCGTGGCCACGCGTTGCGCAGCCTTGCCGACTCCCGGCGCGCAATCGCCAGTCGAACTGCATGATTTGCAAGGCATTCCAAGCCCTGGCATAATACGCGGCCCAGTTCATCGGGTTTGCCGCTCCCGCGGCAACAGGACCCGCCCGGATCCTCATCGGATCAAGGGCTTACAAGCCGGTAAGGGCACGGACGGAAAGTGTGGCGCAGCCACCGCCCTGACCAGTGACAAAACACCATCAAGGACATTGCAATGCCCAAGATCAAGACCAACCGGGCGGCGGCCAAGCGTTTCCGCAAGACCGCCTCCGGCAAGTACAAGGCCGGCCACGCCAACCGTAGCCACATCCTCACCAAGAAAGCGACCAAGCGGAAGCGCAACCTGCGGCAGACGAACCACGTCCGTGCCGAGGACGCAGGCCGTCTGGACCGTATGCTTCCCTACCTCTGAGGACTGAACCATGGCTCGAGTCAAGCGTGGCGTCCAGGCGCGCCGTCGTCACAAGAAAGTTCTGAACCTCGCCAAGGGCTACTACAACGCCCGTCGCAAGGTCTTCCGCGTCGCCAAGCAGGCGGTGATCAAGGCGCAGCAGTACGCCTACATCGGCCGCAAGCAGAAGAAGCGCAATTTCCGTTCGCTGTGGATCACCCGCATCAATGCGGCGGCCCGCATCAACGGCATGAGCTACAGCCGCTTCATGAACGGCCTGCTCAAGGCCGGCATCACCCTCGACCGCAAGGTGCTGGCGGACATCGCCGTGCACGACGCGCAGGGCTTTGCCGCCCTGGCGGAGAAGGCGAAGGGCGCGCTGGCGGCATAAGTGCGAGTCCCCGCAGAAACCCGCACGTCCATGTGCGGGGTTTCGGCGGGAGCAATCGCAGGCATGCAGGGGGAAGGGCGCAAGTCCTTCCCCTTTTGCGTTTTTGGGCGTTCCGATGCGGGATGCCTGCCGGGTAGGTGTGAGGTCCCGCATCGGCGGGACACGGTGGCCGCGGTTCGGCCGGAGCAGTGAGGCGCGAGTGCAATGAGTGAGATCGATTCCCTGAGCGGGCAGGCGCTGGCGGACATCGCCGCGGCGCAGAGCCCGGAGGCGCTGGAGCAACTGCGGGTCGCACTGCTCGGCAAGAGCGGCAGCATCACCGCCCAGCTCAAGCAGCTCGGCGCGCTGGCGCCGGAGCAGCGCAAGCTGGCCGGCGAGGCGATCAACCGCGCGCGCGACACGGTGTCCGCCGCGCTGGCCGAGCGCCGCGCCGTGCTGGAGACTGCGGCGCTGGACGCACGCCTGGCCGAGGAGCGCATCGACGTGACCCTGCCGGGGCGGCGCGGCGAACGTGGTGGGCTGCACCCGGTCACCCGCACCCTGGAACGCATCACCGAGATCTTCGCGCGGCTGGGCTACGAACTGTCCGACGGCCCCGAGATCGAGGACGACTGGCACAACTTCGAGGCGTTGAATTTCCCGCCGCACCACCCGGCGCGGGCGATGCACGACACCTTCTATTTCGGCGACGGCCGCCTGCTGCGCACCCACACCTCGGGCGTACAGGTGCGCTACATGGGGGAGCACGCGCCGCCGCTGCGCATGATCGCCGCCGGCAAGGTCTACCGCAGCGACAGCGACCAGACCCATTCGCCCATGTTCCACCAGGTCGAAGGCCTGCTGGTCGACGAGCACGCGACCTTCGCCGACCTCAAGGGCACCCTGGCCGAGTTCGTGCGCGCGTTCTTCGAGCGCGATTTCCAGATGCGCTTCCGCCCCAGCTACTTCCCGTTCGTCGAGCCCGGTGCCGAGGTCGACATCGCCTGGCAGCAGCCCGACGGCAGCACCCGCTGGCTGGAAGTGCTGGGCTGCGGCATGGTCCACCCGAACGTGCTGCGCAACGTCGGCATCGACCCCGAGCGCTACACCGGCTTCGCCTTCGGCATGGGCGTGGAGCGCTTCGCGATGCTGCGCTACGGCGTCAACGACCTGCGCGCCTTCTTCGAGAACGACGTGCGGTTCCTGCGGCAGTTTGCTTGAGGGCGGGGATTCGGGATTCGGGATTGGGGATTCGCGAAAGCGGGTCCACGCTGCTTCCGGATCTCGCTTGACCCGCTCTTACGAATCCCCAATCCCGAATTCCCAATCCCGGCTCCCCAATGAAATTCAGCGAAAACTGGCTGCGCAGCCACGTTCCGACCCAGGCCTCGCGTGAGCAGCTCACCGCGACTCTGACTGCCATCGGCCTGGAGGTCGAAGAGGTCGTGCCGCTCGGCGACGGCCTGCAGCAGGTGGTGGTGGCGCGGATCGTCGAGGCGGCGCCGCATCCCGAGGCCGACCGGCTGCAGGTGTGCCGGGTCGATGCCGGGCAGGGCGAGCTGCTGCAGATCGTCTGCGGCGCGGCCAACGCGCGCGCTGGACTGGTCGCGCCGCTGGCGCTGGTCGGTGCCCAGGTCGGCGGCATCGCGATCAAGCCGGCCAAGCTGCGTGGGGTCGAGTCCAACGGCATGCTGTGCTCGGCCAAGGAACTGGGCCTGGACAGCGACGCGTCCGGCCTGTTCGAACTGCCCGACGATGCGCCGATCGGCCAGGCGCTGACCGAATACCTGGGCCTGCCCGATGCCAGCATCGAGATCAAGCTCACCCCCAACCGCGCCGATTGCTTCGGCGTGCGCGGCATCGCCTACGACGTGGCCGCGGCCTGCGGCAGCGACGTGCTGCCGCTGGTGGTGACGCCGGCGGCGGTGAGCAGCGAGCGCACGCTGCCGGTGACGCTGGAGGCGGGCGCCGATGCGCCGCGTTACTGCGGCCGCGTGGTCGAGGACCTGGATCCGGCGGCGAAGACGCCGCTGTGGATGGCCGAGCGCCTGCGCCGCAGCGGGGTGCGTCCGGTGTCGCTGCTGGTGGACATCACCCAGTACGTGATGCTGGAACTGGGCCAGCCGATGCATGCCTTCGACCTGGAGACGTTGCAGGGGCCGGTCGGCGTGCGCCACGCACGCGCCGGCGAGACCCTGACCCTGCTCGATGGCCGCGAGGCGGCGCTGGATCCGGGCTTCCTGCTGGTCACCGACGCCGATCGGCCGGTGGCGCTGGCCGGGCTGATGGGCGGCCACGCCACCCGCGTCACCGAAACCACCCGCCACGTATTCCTGGAGGCCGCGCATTTCGCGCCGGCGGCGATCATGGGCCGCGGGCGCAAGCTCGGCCTGCACACCGATGCCGGCCACCGCTTCGAGCGCGGCGTGGACCCGGCGCTGCCGCGGCACGCGCTGGAACTGGCGACGCGACTGGTGCTGGAACTGGCCGGCGGACGTGCCGGTCCGGTGGTCGAGGCCGAGTTGCCGGCGTTCCTGCCGACGCCGGCGCCGATCGCGCTGCGCCGCACGCGCATCCTGCGCGTGCTCGGCATCGAGATCGCCGATGCCGACGTGGAGCGCATCCTGCGCGCGCTGGGCATGGAGGTGGTCGCCTCGGCCGATGGCTGGCAGGTCACCGCGCCGAGCCGCCGCTTCGATATCGCCATCGAAGAGGACCTGATCGAGGAACTGGCGCGCATCCACGGCTACGACCGCCTGCCGACCACCTTGCCCGGCGGCGCCACGCGCATCGCCATGGACAGCGAGACCCAGCTGGACGAGCGCAGCGTGCGCCGGCAGCTGCTGGCCCGCGAGCTGCTGGAAACCATCAACTACGCCTTCGTCGATGCCGCGCTGCTGGACCAGTGGGGCTTGCACGACGGACGCGTGGCGCTGGCCAATCCGCTCAGTGCCGAATTGGCGGTGATGCGTCCGTCGCTGTTGCCGGGACTGGTGGCCGCGCTGGGCCGCAACGCCGCGCGCCAGGCCGGGCGCGTGCGCCTGTTCGAGTTGGGCAAGGCGTTCGCCGCGGCAGCGGAGGCCGGTGCCGCCCCTGTCGAGACCCAGCGGGTGGCAGCCGCGGTGTGCGGTGATGCCGATGCCCTGCAGTGGGGCCTGCCGGCGCGCAAGGTCGATTTCCACGACCTCAAGGGCGACCTGGAGGCCCTGGCGGCCGCTTCCGGCGCGCGTCTGGACTACCGTGCGTCGACGCATCCGTTCGCGCATCCGACCCGGTCGGCCGACGTCTATCGCGACGACGTGCGGATCGGCTGGATCGGCCAGCTGCACCCGCGGCTGCTGCAGGCGATGCAGATCGACGTCGACGTGCTGGCCTTCGAGCTGGACCTGGCGCCGCTGGCCGCGCGCGCCCTGCCGCGTGCCGCCGAGCTGTCGCGGTACCCGTCGGTGCGCCGCGATCTGGCCTTCGTGGTGCCGGAAGCAGTGAGCTGGGCGGCGCTGGCGCGCAGCGTGCGCGCGGCAGTGGGGCCCTTGCTGCGCGAGGTGGTGCTGTTCGACCGCTACGTCGGCGCGGGGGTCGAGGCTGGTTGCAAGAGTCTCGCTATGGGCTTGATTTTGCAGGACAACACGCGCACTCTGACAGACCGCGACGTGGAGGCGGTGGTCGCCGATGCGGTGGCCGCGCTGGCGCGGGAACACGACGCGCGGATGCGTGGTTGAGAAGGACAGGGGATAGCAGGGCAATGGCGTTGACCAAAGCGGAAATGGCCGAGCGGTTGTTCGACGAAGTCGGGCTGAACAAGCGCGAGGCCAAGGAATTCGTCGATGCGTTCTTCGACGTGCTGCGCGATGCGCTCGAGCAGGGGCGGCAGGTGAAGCTGTCCGGTTTCGGCAACTTCGACCTGCGCCGCAAGAACCAACGGCCCGGCCGCAATCCCAAGACCGGCGAAGAGATCCCCATTTCCGCGCGGACGGTGGTGACCTTCCGCCCCGGACAGAAGCTCAAGGAGCGAGTGGAGGCATATGCTGGACCCGGGCAGTAACCGCGAACTTCCGCCGATTCCGGCCAAGCGCTACTTCACCATCGGTGAGGTCAGCGAGTTGTGCGACGTCAAGCCGCACGTGCTGCGCTATTGGGAGACCGAATTCCCCAGCCTGGAACCGGTCAAGCGCCGCGGCAACCGACGCTACTACCAACGCCACGACGTGCTGATGGTGCGGCAGATCCGCAGCCTGCTGTACGAACAGGGCTATACGATCGGCGGCGCGCGACTGCGCCTGGAGGGTGAGGGCGCCCGCCAGGAATCGGCGCTGAGCAACCAGATCATCAAGCAGGTGCGGCAGGAGCTGGAAGAAGTCCTGCAGTTGCTGCGGCGCTGAGTAGCGGCGTCGCTGCCGCTAGGAATGGCCGCCGCAAACCCGCTATAATCGCCAACTCGCTGCAAGGCGAGACCGCCATGACGGCGGAGACGCAACACACCGGGGTATAGCGCAGCCTGGTAGCGCACTAGTCTGGGGGACTAGTGGTCGTCGGTTCGAATCCGGCTACCCCGACCATCTTTCGAAGGCCCATGTCCGCGACATGGGCCTTTTTGTTTGGTGGGCCGCGCTGGCATGGCCGGCGCCGCGTGGCCGGTGAACGGGTAGGGCCGTTCAGGCGCGAATGCCCGGTTCGTGCCGGCGTCGCCACACAGGGCGATCTGTAACATCCGGTCGGCGGCCGAGCGCGTCGCCGTAGACAAAATCCGCGGCAGTGCGCCATTCCGGCGCGCGGGTATCGGCTTGCCGGAGCGCAAAGCCGCGCCAGAACTGGGAGCGACGCAGCGTCAATGCATTGACATTGATCACGTTAACATCACGTCGATGGAACGTTCACGGATGCTTGCTAGGCTGAATCACTGGACATGTAGTTGAACCCTGCTGTTACTGCGTCAAAAAAATGTCGGGTAACGCCTTGGTGACGGCAGATGGCTGTGCCATAGTGCGTTGCAACACGAAGCTTCGCTGTTGGCCAGGGCCATTCGTCCCGGGCAGGAATTGACACCGTGATCATCCTCCGGCCGGGACGGAACCCTGGCCGGCTGGGCGAGTGCGGCGCTTCGAAAACCAATCGACAGAGGGCATCAGCATCGCGCATGGGTAAACTCTCCGTGACCTTCCATTGGGCGCTGGCCCTTTTCTGTCTGGCGCTGCTGTCGGCATGCAACAGCGGGCCGGCAATACGGTCGGATCTGCCGCCGGGCGATCCGCTTGCCGCGTCCATGGGCAAGCCGGAATACCTGCTTGGCCCGGGCGACCTGCTCACGGTCAAGGTGTTCCAGGTCGACGACCTGGAGCGCCAGGTGCGGGTGGACAATGAGGGCCGCATCTCGCTGCCGCTGATCGGCGACGTCAAGGCGGCCGGCTCCAGCGTCAACGCGCTGCAGAAGGAGATCGCCGATCGCTACCGCAACGGCTATCTGCAGAACCCGCAGGTCTCGGTGCTGGTCGACGAGTTCACCGGCAACCGGGTCACGGTCACCGGCGCGGTCAGCGAGCCGGGCATCTATCCCATCCAGGGCTCGGCGCTGACCCTGCAGCAGGCACTGGCGCTGGGCAAGGGCGTCAGCGATGTGGCCAGCCGCGGCAACGTGGTGGTGTTCCGCACCGTCGGCGGGCAGAAGATGCTGGCGCGTTTCGATCTGCGCGATATCCAGAAGGGCGCCGCGCCCGACCCGGCGATCTACGGCGGCGACATCGTGGTGGTGTACCGCTCCGATGCGCTGGTGCTGCTGCGCACCGTGGTGCAACTGACCCCGTTCGTGATGGTCTGGAGGGCCTACCGATGAGCGCCTCCACCTTGCCTCCCGCCTCCGCGCCGCATGCGCGTCCCGTGGGCGCCCCGCTGAGCCCGGCCGACATCGGCCTGCTGGATTACTGGAATGCGCTGTACCGGCAGCGTTGGCTGATCGTCGGCATCACCGGGGCCGTGGTGCTGCTGGCGCTGCTGGTGATCCTGCTGATGACGCCCAAGTACCGCGCCACCAGCGTGCTGCAGATCGAGCGCGAATCGCTCAACGTCGCCAACGTCGCCAACCTGATGCCGGTGGAATCGCCGCAGGATCGCGATTTCTACCAGACCCAGTACGAACTGCTCGGCAGCCGTTCGCTGGCGCGGCAGGTGATCCGCGAGGCCAAGCTGACCGAGGCCCCGGCGTTCAAGCCGCTGGTCGACGAAGCCCTGGAGAAGCTGCAGGACAACGGCGACGGGCGTTCGCCGGCGCCGCAGACACGTGCCGCCGCGGCCGAGAATGCGCTGGTCGGCCCGGTGCTGGATGCCTTGACCATCGAGCCGGTCCGCGACTCGCGCCTGGTGCGGATCAACTTCGATTCGTCCGACCGCGTGCTGGCCACGCGCGTGGCCAACACCTACGCCAAGATGTTCATCGCCTCGACCCAGGAACGCCGCCTGCAGGCGTCCTCGTTCGCCGCGCGCTACCTGTCCGAACGCCTGGCGCAGCTGCGCGACAAGGTCGAGGAGTCGGAGAAGAACGCGGTCGACTATTCCAGCCAGGAACAGATCGTGTCGATGGGCGAGGACAAGCCGTCGCTGCCGACGCAGAACATGAGCGAACTGAATGTGCGCCTGGCCGCGGCGCAGGACGCGCGGATCAAGGCCGAGGCGGCCTGGCGCCAGGCCGGCATCGGCGACGGCATGGGCCTGCCGCAGGTGGTCAGCAGTCCGCTGATCCAGAGCCTGCGCACCGAACAGGCCAAGCTGACCGCCGACTACCAGCAGAAGCTGGCCACGTTCCAGCCCGGCTACCCGGAAATGCAGCGCCTGCAGAACCAGATCGCCGAGACCAAGCGGCAGATCGCCAACGAGATCGCCAATATCCGCAGCGCGCTGAAGAACGACTACGAGGCGGCGCGGCAGCAGGAGACGCTGCTCAGCGACCGCATCGCGGCCCTGAAGAACGACGAACTGGACCTGCAGACCCGCAGCATCCGCTACACCATGCTGCGCCGCGAGGCCGATACCAACCGCCAGCTCTACGACGCGCTGCTGCAGCGCTACAAGGAGATCGGCGTGGTCGGCAACGTGGGCACCAACAACATTTCGATCGTCGACCGCGCCGATGTGCCGGGCAAGCCGAGTTCGCCGAAGAAGCTGCTCGGCCTGGCGCTGGCCTTCGTGTTCGGCCTGTTCCTGGCGGTGGCGGTGGCGCTGGTGCGCTACTTCATCCGCGAAGCCGAAGCCGCGGCGGCGGCCTCGGCATGAGATGCCGCAGCGCCATGGCGCGCCGCACCGCGCAATGCGCGAGCGCGTGCCGCAACGCACACGCCGGCATCGGTTCGACGCACAGTCTTCAGTGAGGTGATCCGTGGTTCAGCTAGGCAATGAGGTGCTCCATTATTTTCCAGCGCGGTTGTACGAAGACGTTCTTCTGTTGAAGTAGTCACGGGCTGCCGTGGACCTGGGGTCGGCGAGGGAGGCGCCGCAGCGGTCCACAGGCAGGCGAAATCGAGGCCCGGCGGCGTCGCATGTTCCCCCGCATGCCGATCGACCGGGTTTGGATAGGAATCCCGATCATGCTTTTGGCAGACCTGAGTAGCGCCACCTATACGACCTCCTCGCCGCGCATGCTGTCCAAGTACGCGGCCGCGGCAGACATCCTGTTGCGCGTGTCCGACCTGACCGTCATGGTCGGCGGCGCCTTGCTGACCCACCGGTTGCTGTTCGGCACCTGGATGCCGGAACCGGCGTACCGGGTGGCGATCGGCACCACGCTGCTGTACGCGGTGATCTGCTTCGCGCTGTTCCCGCTGTACCGCAGCTGGCGCGGGCGTGGCCTGCTGCGCGAGATGGTGGTGCTGAGCCTGGCCTGCGGCGGCGTGTTCGCGCTGTTCGCGGTGCACGCCTTCGTGGTGCAGTTCGGCCAGCAGGTCTCGCGGCTGTGGATCGGCACCTGGTTCGTCACCAGCCTGGCCACGCTGCTGCTCTCGCGCACGGTGGTGCGCGGCGTACTCAACCGGCTGCGCTCCGAAGGCGTGGACGTGCAGCGGGTGGTGGTGGTGGGCCTGCGCCATCCGGTGGTGAAGATCCACAACTACCTGAGCCGCAACCCCTGGGTGGGCATGCAGGTGGTGGGCTATTTCAGCAGCGACTACGACCTGTCGGTGGCCGACCATCCGCAGAGGCTGCAGTGCCTGGGCGAGGGCACCGCGGACGCGCTGATCGACTACCTCGACCACCACCAGGTCGAGCAGGTGTGGATCTCGCTGCCGCTGGGCGAGCGCGACCACATCAAGCAGCTGCTGCAGCGCATGGACCGCTATCCGATCCAGGTCCGGCTGATCCCGGATCTGTTCGACTTCGGCATGCTCAACCAGTCCGGCGACCAGATCGGCAACGTGCCGGTGATCAACCTGCGCCAGGGCGGGGTGGACCGCAACACCTACTTCGTGGTCGCCAAGGCGTTGCAGGACAAGCTGGTGGCCATGGCCGCGCTGGCCGTGCTGTGGCCGCTGATGCTGGCGATCGCGGTGGGCGTGAAGCTGAGCTCGCCGGGCCCGGTGTTCTTCCGCCAGCGCCGTCACGGCCTGGGCGGGCGCGAGTTCTACATGTACAAGTTCCGCTCCATGCGCGTGCAGCAGGAGCCCAGCGATGTGGTGGTGCAGGCCACGCGCGGCGACAGCCGGGTGACCCGCTTCGGCGCGTTCCTGCGCCGCACCAGCCTGGACGAGTTGCCGCAGCTGTTCAACGTGCTCGGCGGCAGCATGTCGGTGGTGGGGCCGCGTCCGCACGCGGCGCAGCACAACACCCACTACGAGAAGCTGATCAACCACTACATGCAGCGGCATTACGTCAAGCCGGGCATCACCGGCTGGGCGCAGGTCAACGGCTTCCGCGGCGAGACGCCGGAGCTGCGCACGATGAAGAAGCGCATCCAGTACGACCTGGACTACATCCGTCGCTGGTCGTTGTGGCTGGACACGCGGATCATCGTGCTGACCGCGTTCAAGGTGCTCGGGCAGAAGACCGCCTACTGATGCGCCCGATGCGTCTTCCTCCCGCCGACCGTGAGCAGCGCCGGCGTCGCCCCCGCGTCGCCGTCGTTCCTGCCCTGTCTGCGCCGAATGGCGTCGCGCGTCGCACGCCGGCGCCACGCCTGGCGCCGGTCCACCGCAGGGGTGCCGCGCGCTGCGCCGCCATCGCAGCGAGGTATGCATGCTGAGCGCGCCGGCCATGCCGCTGCGCGAGCAGCGCCGCAACCTGCTGATCGAGCTGGTGCTGCTGTTCGCCATCGGCTACAACTTCGTGCTGGCGGTGATCAACGCCAAGGTGTTCCGGGTCAGCCCGGCGATGACCTATGCAGTGGAACTGGCGGTCTACGCCGCCTGCTTCCTGCTCGGCCTGCGCGCGCTGGACCGCAAGCGCATGGCGATGGTGTTCACCGGGATCGCCTTGCTGGCGCTGCTGATGCTGGTGCGCCTGTTCATGGCCTGGTCGCTGGATCCGAAGTTCTTCCGCGATGCGCTGATTCCGTTCGCCTTCCTGCTGCTCGGCGCAGCCTACACCGGCTCGTTGCCGCGCATGTTCGTGCGCATGGCGCTGCTGGTGTCGCTGGTGGCGGTGTTCGAACTGGCGCTGCCCAAGGTCTACGGCGACGTGGTCAACCCCAAGAGCTATTTCGTCAATGCGCGCGGCGCCAGCGCGTCGAGCTTCTGGAACCAGGACAGCAATCTGTTCGTCAGCGCGACACGCCCGGGCGCACGCAACTTCCTGCCGTCGTCGAACCTGCCGCGCGCCTCCTCGGTGTTCATCGAGCCGGTGACGATGGGCAACTTCATCATCTTCTTCACCGCCATCCTGCTGACCTTCTGGCGCTGGATGCGGCCGTGGGCGGTCGTCGCGTCGGTGGCGATGATCGGCTTCCTGATCGTGGCCTCGGACGGACGCCTGGCCGCCGGCACCTGCGTGATGATGGCGCTGCTGAGCCCGTTGCTGCTGCGCATGGACCAGCGCCTGGGCTTTTTGATCTTCTTCGCAGTGATGGGCGGTGCGTGGCTGCTGGTGTGGGCCTCGGGCATCCAGAGCTACGAGGACACCACGCTGGGGCGGGTGTTCTTCACCGTCGATTCGATCCGCAGGATGAGCGCCGATGCGTGGCTGGGGCTGGACATGGACCAGCCGTATCGCTACTTCGACAGCGGCATCGCCTACTTCATCTCCTCGCAGTCGGTGCTGCTGGTGCTGGCGTTCCTGCTGGCCTATTCGTTCGCGATGCTGATGCGCACCATCGAAGGGCAGCTGTTCAAGAACCTGCTGATCTTCGCGTTCTCGCTGAGCCTGCTGGTGTCCAACGGCTACTTCTCGATCAAGACCGCGGCGCTGTGGTGGTTCGTGTGCGGATGCCTGTGGCAGATGGCGCCGCGCCTGCGCGATGCGCCTGCGCTGCCGGCGGCATCGACGGTGCCGGCCGCGCGCATTCCGGTGGTGACGGCATGAGTGCGCCTGCCACGGCCGTTTCCGCGTCCGTGCCGGCGCGGGCGCGCACCGCGCGCACGGGTGCGCCGCGCGATACGCGCATCGATGCGGCCAAGGCGCTGGCGATCCTGCTGGTGGTGTTCGGCCATGCCAAGGGCATTCCGCATGCCTACGTGATCCTCGCCTACAGCTTCCACGTGCCGATGTTCTTCCTGTTGTCGGGCTGGGTCGGCGAGGCCTTCGGCAATCGCCCGCTGACCCTGGCCACGGTCGGCAAGCTGGCGCGCAGCCTGCTGCTGCCTTACGTGGCGTTCTTCTTCGTCGCCTACGCGTACTGGATGCTGACCCGGCATATCGGCAGCAAGGCGCAACTGTGGGGCGACCGGCCGTGGTGGGAGCCGCTGCTGGGCCTGGTCAGCGGCATCGGCCCCAAGCTCTACGTCATGCCGGCGCTGTGGTTCCTGCCGGCGCTGTTCGTGACCACGCTGGCGTATCTGGCCCTGCGCCGGACGCTGTCGGTGCCGGCTCTGGCAGTTCTGTCGCTGCCGCTGGCCTGGGGCTGGGCCTGCTGGTTTCCGGGGCTGGACATGCGCCTGCCGTTCTCGCTGGATGTGCTGCCGGTGGCGCTGTGCTTCTTCGCGATCGGCGCACTGGCGGCGACGCGGGCGTACTGGTGGCCGGCGCGGCCGTCCGGCAATGCGCTGGCGGCGGCGCTGCTGGGTGCGGCCTGGTTCGCGATCGCATGGCACAACGGCCGCGTCGACGTGAACATGCTCAAGTTCGGCGATTCCCCGCTGGGCTTCCTCGCCGCCAGCCTGCTCGGCAGCGCCATGGCGCTGTGCGTCGCCGGCCTGGTGCAGCACTGGGCCTGGCTGCAGTGGATCGGACGCAACACCTTGCTGATCCTGTGCACGCACACCTTGCTGTTCTCGGTGATGGCCGGCGTGGCCGCCCGCACCGGCCTGGTCCGCGGCGATGCCTGGGGACCGGCCTGGGCGGTGTCGGTGAGCGTGCTGGCGGTGCTGGCCAGCGTCCCGATGCGCGCGGTGCTGGTGCGGATCGCGCCGTGGATGATCGGAGTGCGCCGCAGCGCGGCCGCAGGAGCGACGGCATGAAGGTGGTGCATGTGGTGCGCCAGTTCCATCCGTCGGTGGGTGGCATGGAGGAGGTGGTGCTGAACATCGCGCGCCGCCATCTGCAGCAGGGCCAGGACCAGGTCGAGGTGGTGAGCCTGGAGCGGGTGTTCACCGACCCGCAGCAGCGCCTGGCCCCGCGCGACACGCACCAGGGCGTGCCGATCGTGCGCTTGCCGTATCGCGGCTCCTCGCGCTATCCGCTGGCGCCGTCGGTGCTGGCGGCGGTGCGCGGCGCCGATCTGCTGCACGTGCACGGCATCGATTTCTTCTACGACTTCCTGGCCCTGACCCGGCCGCTGCACCGTGTGCCGATGATCGTGTCCACCCATGGCGGTTTCTTCCACACCACCTACGCCTCGCGCCTGAAGATGCTCTGGTTCAAGACCCTCACCCGCGCCTCGGCGCTCGCCTACGCACGGGTGGTGGCGACCAGCGAGAACGATGGCCGGCTGTTCTCGCAGGTGGTCGCGCCGCAGCGGCTGCGGGTGATCGAGAACGGGGTGGACGTGGACAAGTTCGCCGGGCAGGGCAGCGCCACGCCCGGGCGCACGCTGATCTACTTCGGGCGCTGGTCGGTCAACAAGGGCCTGCTGGAGACCCTGGATTTGGTACGCGCGCTGGCCGCGCAGGACCCGGCCTGGCAACTCATTGTGGCCGGGCGCGAATACGACTTCAGCGTGGCCGACCTGCAGCAGGCGATCGCCGAGCGCGGCCTGCAGCAGCGGGTGCGCCTGCAGGTGGCGCCGACCCAGGCGCAACTGGCGCAGTTGCTCGGCAGCGCGCAGTACTTCGTGTGCCTGTCGCGGCACGAGGGTTTCGGCCTGGCCGCGGTGGAAGCGATGAGCGCCGGCCTGTTGCCGATTCTCAGCGACATCCCGCCGTTCGCGCGCCTGCACCGCGAGTCGGGGCAGGGCGTGCTGGTCGACCCGGCCGACCCGCAGGCGGCCGCGGCCACCGTGCGCGCCTTTGCCGCCGGCACCGACGCGGATTTCGCCGCACAACGCGACGCGGCGATGGCCTATGCGCATCGCTACGACTGGGACCGGGTGGTCGGCGCCTATCTGGACGAGTACGACTTGGCGCTGGGCGGCGCGGAGGGCGGCCGATGAGCGGCGAGCGCCAGCGCCACGGCGCGGTGCAGCAGGCCGCGCCGACAGTCACCGTGCTGCTGTCCACCGAGCGCCCGACCGCGACCACCAATCCCTACCTCACCCAGCTCTACGCGGCGCTGCCGCCGCAGGTGCAACTGCGCTTCTTCTCGATGCGTGCGGCGCTGCTGTCGCGCTACGACGTGTTGCACCTGCATTGGCCGGAGTACCTGCTGCGGCATCGCACGGCGCTCGGCACGCTGGCCAAGCAGGTCTGCGTCGCCCTGTTGCTGCTGCGCCTGCGCCTGGCCGGCGTGCCATTGGTGCGCACCCTGCACAACGTGGCGCCGCACGAGGACAAGGGCTGGCGCGAACGCCTGCTGCTGCGGTGGATCGACCGCCAGACCGCGCGCTGGATCCGCATCAACGCCACCACGCCCGCGCGCGCGCCGGCCACCGACACCATCCTGCACGGCCACTACCGCGACTGGTACGCGCCGCTGCCGCAACCGCCGCGCGTGCCCGGGCGCCTGCTGCATTTCGGGTTGTTGCGCCCGTACAAGGGCGTGGAGACGCTGATCGCGACCCTGCAGGCGCTGCCCGATCCGCAGCTCAGCCTGCGCATCGCCGGCAATCCGATCGACGCGCAGATCCGCGGCGTGGTCGAGCGCGCCTGTGCCGAGGATCCGCGGATCAGCGCACGGCTGCAGTATGTGGAGGACGCGGTGCTGGCGCAGGAGATCGGCGAGGCCGAACTGGTGGTGCTGCCGTACCGGCAGATGCACAACTCCGGCACCCTGCTGCTGGCGCTGTCGCTGGCGCGTCCGGTGCTGGCGCCGTGGAGCGAGGCCAATGCCGCCATCGCCGACGAAGTCGGCGCGCAGTGGGTGCAGCTGTACCGCGGCGAGCTGGATGCGGCGCAACTGGCGCAGGCCCTGGCGCAGGCGCAGCAGTTGCCGGCCGATGCCGTGCCGGATCTGTCGCGGCGCGACTGGAACGGCATCGGCCTGCAACATTACCGCAGCTATCTGCAGGCACTGACCGCAGGCCGCGGGGAGGGCGCATGAGCAGCGCCGAGACCCCGCGGCCGGCGGCGCCGCAACCCGGGCTGGGCGCGCGCGCGGCCGGCGGTGCGGCGGTGACCATGGCCGGGCAACTGGCCAAGATGGTGGTGCAGTTCGGCGGCATCGTACTGCTGGCGCGGCTGCTGACGCCCTACGACTATGGCCTGATGGCGATGGTGACGGCGATCGTCGGCATGGCCGAGATCCTGCGCGACTTCGGCCTGTCCTCGGCGGCGATCCAGGCCAAGCACGTCAGCCGCGAGCAGCGCGACAACCTGTTCTGGATCAACAGCGGCATCGGCCTGCTGTTGGCGATCGTGGTGTTCCTGTCTTCGTCGTGGATCGCGCACTTCTACCGCGAGCCGGCCTTGCTCGGCATTTCCCAGGCGCTGGCGGTGACCTTCCTGCTCAACGGCATGACCACGCAGTACCGCGCACACCTCAGCCGCGCGCTGCGCTTCGGCCAGGTCTCGCTGAGCGACGTCGGCGCGCAGGTGCTGGGCCTGCTGGCCGGCGTCGGCGTGGCCCTGGCTGGTTACGGTTACTGGGCGCTGGTCTGGCAACAGGTGGTGCAGGCGCTGGTCAACCTGCTGATCGCCGGCGCCTGCGCGCGCTGGCTGCCGCGCGGCTACCGGCGCGACGCGCCGATGCGCACCTTCCTGAGCTTCGGCTGGAACCTGATGGCGGCGCAGTTGCTTGGCTACGCCAGCCGCAATGTCGGCCAGGTGATCATCGGCCATCGTATCGGCGCCGAAGCGCTGGGCCTGTACAACCGCGCGTTCCAGCTGCTGATGATGCCGCTGAACCAGATCAACGCACCGGCCACCTCGGTGGCGCTGCCCGTGCTGTCGCAGTTGCAGGACGACCCGCCGCGCTTCGGCAATTTCCTGCTGCGCGGGCAGACGGTGATGGTGCACCTGATCGTGGCGCTGTTTTCCTTCGCCTGCGCGCTGGCGATGCCGCTGATCGTGCTGGTGCTGGGCGAGCAGTGGCGGCCCGCCGTGCCGCTGTTCCAGGTGCTGACCCTCGGCGGCATCTTCCAGACCGCGTCCTACGCCACCTACTGGGTGTTCCTGGCGCTGGGCCTGATGCGCCAGCAGCTGGTGTATTCGGTGGTGGGGCGGGTGATGCTGATCGCCTGCATCTTCGCCGGCTCGCTGTGGGGCGTGATGGGCGTGACCGTGGGCTATACGTTGGGCCTGCTGGTGATGTGGCCGCTGTCGGTGATCTGGATCGCACGCATCGCGCCGCAGATTCCCGCCTGGGAGCTGTTCAACAACGCCTTGCGCGCGGTGCTCGGCTACGGCGTCTGCGGCGTCGCCGCCTATTTCGCCGCGCAGTACTGGGGCGGTGCGTCGTTGTGGCTGCAGCTGGTCGTCGGTGCGGCGGCGATGGCGCTGTCCGGCCTGCTGGTGTTCGCGCTGTGGCCGGCGTTCCGCCGCGACGTGCTGGCGATCCTGCAGATGCGCACGCTGCTGCGCCAGGCACGGAGCAAGCGATGAGCGAGGTGCGCCAGCGTGTTCTTCTTCTTCCATCCCGCATAGGAGCGACGGCATGAGCGACTCTTCCGCAGCGACGCTGTCCGCGTCTGCGCCGGCCGCGGCCGCCAGCGGCCGTGCACCCTGCTACCTGGTGCTGTCGGCGCACGATTACCGCACGCCACGCCGCGCCAACATCCACTTCATCGCCGACGAGCTGGCCAGGCGCGGTCCCACGCGCTTCTTCTCGTTGCGCTACAGCCTGCTGTCGCGACTCAAGGGCGACCTGCGCCTGCCGCTGGACGCCAGCGCCAACCAGGTGGTCCGCCACAACGGCGTGGACTGCTATCTGTGGCGCGCGCCGCTGCATCCGTTCAACACCCGTCGGCGCTGGCTGCGGCCGCTGGAAGACCTGATGTTCAAGCTGTATGCGGCCTGGGCGCCGGCCATGCTGATCCGCTGGATCCGCGAGGCCGACGTGATCGTGTTCGAGAGCGGCATCGCGGTGGCGTTCATCGCGCTGGCGGCGCGGATCAATCCGACCGCGCGCAAGGTGTATCGCGCCTCCGATGGCTTGAGCACGATCAACGTCGCCGACTACATCGAACGCGAGTTCGACCGCGTGGCGCCGAGCCTGGACGTGATCGCACTGGTGTCGCCGGCGATGGCCGAGGAGGTCGCCAGCCGCCACAACGTGTACCACGTCGGCCACGGCGTGGACCACGACCTGCACACGCTCGGCGACCCGTCGCCGTACGGCGAGGGCATCCATGCGGTGGCGGTGGGCTCGATGCTGTTCGATCCCGCGTTCTTCGTCGCCGCCAGCCGCGCCTTCCCGCAGGTCACTTTCCACGTGATCGGTTCGGGCATGGGCCGCGCGCCGGGCTATGGCGACAACGTGGTGGTGTACGGCGAGATGAAGCACGCCGAGACCATCCGCTACATCAAGCACGCCCGCTTCGGCATCGCGCCGTACGCGTCCGAGCAGGTGCCGGCCTACCTGGCCGACAGCTCGATGAAGCTGCTGCAGTACGACTTCTTCGGCCTGCCGGCGGTGTGCCCGAATGCCGTGGTCGGCCGCTATCCGTCGCGCTTCGGCTACACCCCGGGCGACGAGGCGTCCATCGTCGCCGCCATCGGGCAGGCGCTGCAGGCGCCGCACGTGCGCCATCGCCAGTGCCTGAGCTGGTCCGACACCACCGACCGGGTGCTGGACCCGGCCGCCTATCCGGAGACACGTCTGTTCGCCGACGGCGCGGTCTGAGCACACGCCGTCGGCGTGTTCGCCGTACCCCCGCGCAACCAAGGAGGACCGATGTCCACTCTGCAAAAATGGATCGATTACGAAGAGCGCCGGGCGCTGTTCTGGTGGAAGCCGAAGAATGGCGAGATCAACGTCGGCGATCATCTTTCCAAGATCATCGTCTCCAACGTGCTCGGCCAGCGCGACCGCACCCTGCTGGACAAGCGCGACAAGCGTCGGCGGCTGATCGCGATCGGCTCGGTGCTGCACTTCGCCCGCGATGGCGACACGGTCTGGGGCAGCGGCGTCAACGGCAAGATCCCCGCCGAGCGCCACAGCTTCCGCCAGCTCGACGTGCGCGCCGTGCGCGGACCCAAGACCCGCGCCTTCCTGCGCGAGCGCGGCCTGCAGGTGCCGGAGGTGTACGGCGACCCGGGCCTGCTGATGCCGCTGTTCTTCCCGCGCGAGGCGCTGGCGCCGGCGCCGGCGCGGCGGCCGTTCCTGGTGGTGCCGCATTTCAACGAACCGGTGGAGAAATACGCCGGCTACAAGGATCATCTGGTGCTGCCGAACCGGCAGCCCGCCACCTTCGTGCGGCAACTGCTCGGCGCCGACCTGATCGTGTCCAGTTCCCTGCACGGGCTGATCCTGGCCGAAGCCTACGGCGTGCCCTCGGTGTACCTGGACTGGGGCAACGGTGAGGACCGCTTCAAGTACGACGATTACTATCACGGCACCGGCCGCAGCCGCTGGCATGCCGGGCACACGGTGGAGGAATGCGTGGCCCTGGGCGGCAACACGGTGTTCGACCTGGCCGCGGTGCAGCGCGGCCTGCTGGAGAGTTTTCCGCATGACCTCTGGTGAGCGCGCGCCGGGCGAGGTGCTGGCACTGGGCGGCTATCCGATCCTGCGCAGCACCGAAGCCGATTTCGTCGCCAGCTTGCTGCAGGCGCTGGCGCGCGGCGAGCGCCGCCAGGTGTTCTTCGCCAACACCAACTTCGTGGTGCAGTGCCAGGCCCTGCGCGAGCGTCTGGCCGCGCCGGGCGTGTGCGTCGTCAACGACGGCATCGGCATGGACCTGGGCGCGCTGCTGGTGCACGGCCGCCGCTTCGCCGGCAATCTCAATGGCACCGACCTGATTCCGGCGCTCTGCCAGCAGAGTCCGCGTCCGCTGCGGTTCTTCCTGCTCGGCGGCCGCCCTGGCGTGGCCGAGGCCGCGGCGCAGACCTTGCGGCAGACGCTGGGGCAGCAGGTGGTCGGCACCTGCGACGGCTATGCCGAGTTCGCCGCGGCCGGCACTGGCCTGGCCGCACGCATCAACGCCAGCGGCGCCGACGTGCTGCTGGTGGCCTTCGGCAATCCGCTGCAGGAGCGCTGGCTGCTGCAGCAGGCGGGGCAGCTGCAGGTGCCTTTGGCATTCGGTGTGGGTGCGCTGCTGGACTTCCTGTCCGGCACCGCCAAGCGCGCGCCGGCCTGGGTGCGTCGGCTGCGCCTGGAATGGATCTACCGCCTGCTGCGCGAGCCGCGGCGCCTGCTCAAGCGCTACAGCTGGGACCTGCTGGTGTTCTTCGCCCTGTGCCTGCGCCACGGCCGGCGCCTGGCTCCTGCGGCGACCGCACGCGACTCGCTGCCGTTGGCCTGACCGCGGCCGGCGCCGGCCGCGCGGATTGCAGTGCCTGACATGCGCGCGGCCACACCGCGGGATTAGACTGGGCGCATGTCCAGCGCCGCCACCTTCCGAATCGCCGCCCTGGTGCGCGACCTGTCGCTGCTGCCGCACCCGGAAGGCGGCCGCTATGCGCGCGTGCATACCTCGGCCCTGATGGTGCAGCACGAACAGACGCTGCGCCCGGCCTGCACCGCGATTCGCTTCCTGCTGGAGCGCGGCGAGATCAGTCGCTGGCACCGCATCGATGCCGACGAGACCTGGCAGTGGGAAGAGGGCGGTGCGCTGGAACTGCTCGGCTTCGACCCGCACCACGGCCTGCAGCGCTACCGGCTCGATGCCAGCGAGCGCGGCGGCATGCCCTCGGTGGTGATTGCGGCCGGCACCTGGCAGGCGGCGCGGCCGCTGGCCGACTATTGCCTGGTGCGCTGCATGGTGGCGCCGGGCTTCCTGTGGGAGCGCTTCGAATTGCTGGCCGACAGCGACCCGCTGGCCGCGCATCTGCCCAGACTGGACGGCTAATGCCGCCGCGATCGGCGGGGGGCAGGGCAGACACGCTGCCCGCGAAAACCAGACGGCGATGCGTCGCGCACCGGTTGCGGACGCTGTTGTGCCTGGCGGCCACGTTGCTGGCGGTCGCGGTGCCGGCGGCGCAGGCGCAGACCGCGATGCCGGCCGCGCCGCCACCACCGCGCGCCACCGCGCCAACCAGCCCACCGGTGGTCGACCTGGAGGCGGTGCTGGTGAGCGGGCGCCAGCCCGGCCCGGGGCTGTGGCAGGTCCGCCGCGGCGACCATGTGCTGTGGATCCTCGGCACGGTGTCGCCGCTGCCCAGGCGCATGCAGTGGGAATCGGCCGAGGTGGAGCGGGTGATCGCCCCAATCGCAGCAGGTGATCGCGGCGCCGACCGTCACCCTGGATTCCGGCCTGGGCATGTTCCGCAGCCTGATGCTGCTGCCGTCCCTGCTGAAGGCGCGGCGCAATCCCGATGACCGCACGCTGCAGCAGGTGCTGCCGCCGGACCTTTATGCGCGCTGGTTGCCGCTGAAGGCGCGCTACCTGGGCCGCGACGGCAGCGTGGAGCGCTGGCGGCCGGTGTTCGCCGCGCAGGAACTGTATGAAGCGGCGATGCGCAGATCCGGCCTGAGCCTGGGCAGCGTCGTGCAGCCGGTGATCGAACGTGCGGCCAAGCGCGCCAAGGTGCCGATCGTGCCGGTGGTGGTGGAGGTCAGGTGCCCGATGCCAAGCGCGCGCTGCAGGAATTCCGGGTGACCGCGTTGAACGACAGCGCGTGCTTCGCGCGCACTTTGCAGGTCATCGATCGCGACCTGGAGACGATGCGCCAGCGCGCCAACGCCTGGTCCGAAGGTGATCTGGACACGCTGGCCACGTTGCCCGCCAACGATCAGTACCGGGTCTGTCTGGACGCGGTCGGCGAAGCGGCGATCGCACGCAAGTTGGGGCTGGGTGATGTGCGCGAGCGGGCCATGGCGGCGTGGTTGCAGGCGGCCGAGCGGGCGCTGGCGCAGAACCGTTCCAGTTTCGCGGCGCTGCCGGTGCAGACCCTGCAGGCGCCTGGCGAGCCCTTGGACCGGTTGCGTGCCCGTGGTGACGAGGTGATCGCGCCCTAGCCGGTGCGCGGGCTGTCGTGACCCGGACGATGCGGCCGCTGGCGCGTCCGGATCCGCGCAGCGGCGCAAGCAGGCAGGCACGGCACGCAGCGGCGTGCGGTGCCGGTGACCGCGGCGGTCAGCCCGCCGCGGTGCGCGGTGCGCTGGCGTTGGTGGCCAGCTGCGGCCAGCGCTTGAGCACTGCGGCGCGGATGCCGGCGGCGTCGATGCCGGCTTCGGCCAGCAGCTGCTCGCGGCTGGCGTGGTGCTGGAACGCGTCGGGCAGGCCCAGGTGCAGCACCGGGCGCAGCACGCCTTCGGCGTTGAGCAGTTCGGCCACGCCGGAGCCGGCACCGCCGGCCACCACGTTGTCCTCGATGGTCACGAAACCCTCGTGGCTCTGCGCAAGCTCCAGCAGCAAGGCGCGGTCCAGCGGCTTGACGAAGCGCATGTTGACCACGCTCAGGCCGAGCTCGCGGCCGACCTGTTCGGCCGCCGCCAGGGTCGCGCCGAACGCCAGCAGCGCCACGGTGCGGCCCTGCGCGCGCAGCTGGGCCTTGCCGATCGGCAAGGGCTCCAGCGTGGTGCCCGGGGCGACCCCGGGGCCGGTGCCGCGTGGGTAGCGCACCGCGGCCGGACCGGGATGGCGCAGGCCGGTGCTGAGCAGTTGCCGGCACTCGGCTTCGTCGGCCGGCGCCATCACCACCAGGTGCGGCACGCAGCGCAGGAAGCTCAGGTCCAGGTTGCCGGCGTGCGTGGCGCCGTCCGGGCCGACCACGCCGCCGCGGTCGATCGCGAACAGCACGTCGAGCTGCTGCACCGCCACGTCGTGGACCAACTGGTCGTAGCCGCGCTGCAGGAACGTCGAATAGATCGCCACCACCGGCTTGGCGCCGTGCACGGCCATGCCCGCGGCCAGGGTCACCGCATGTTGCTCGGCGATGGCCACGTCGAAGTAGCGCTGCGGGTACTCCTTGCTGAAGCGCACCAGGCCCGAACCTTCGCGCATCGCCGGGGTGATCGCCAGCAGCGCCGGCTCGGCCGCGGCCATGTCGCAGATCCAGTCGCCGAACACGTCGGTGTAGGTCGGGGCCTTGGCGCCCGGCTTGGCCACCAGGCCCTTGCTCGGGTCGAACGGGCCCACCGCGTGGTAGCCGATCTGGTCGCCTTCGGCCAGTTCGTAGCCCTTGCCCTTGGTGGTGATGACGTGCAGCAACTGCGGACCCTTCAGGGTCTTGAGCGTCTTCAGCGCGCCCAGCAGCGCCGGCAGGTCGTGGCCGTCGATCGGGCCGGTGTAGTGGAAGCCCATTTCCTCGAACAGCGTGGACGGCACGAACATGCCCTTCCAGTGCTCTTCCCAGCGCCGCACGAAGCGCGCGGTGGGGTTGCTCTTCTTGTCGCCGAGGATCTTCTTGCCGCCCTCGCGGATGGCGTTGAGGGTCTTGCTGCCGCTCATTCGCCCCAGCATCTTGGTGACCCCGCCGACCGCTTCGGAAATCGACATGCGGTTGTCGTTGAGGATCACCAGCAGGTTCGGTTCCGGGTCCATGCCGCCGGCGTGGTTCAGCGCCTCGTAGGCCATGCCGGCGGTCATCGCGCCGTCGCCGATCACCGCCACCACCTTGCGCTCGTCGCCCATGCGCTGCAGCGCCACCGCCATGCCCAGCGCCGCCGAGATCGAGGTGGAGGAATGGCCGACGCCGAAGGTGTCGTACTCGCTTTCCTCGCGCTTGGGGAACGGCGCCACGCCGTCGGCCTGCTTGACCGTGTGGATGCGGTCGCGGCGCCCGGTGAGGATCTTGTGCGGATAAGTCTGGTGGCCCACGTCCCACACCAGTTGGTCGACCGGCGTGTCGTATAGGTAGTGCAGGGCCACGGTGAGTTCGATCACGCCCAGCCCGGCGCCGAAATGGCCGCCGCTCTTGCCGACGCACTCGATCAGAAAGGCGCGCAGTTCCTCGGCGATGGCCGGCAGCTCCGATTCATCGAAGCGACGCAGTTCTTCGGGGACCTGGATGCGCGAGAGGCGCGGATAGCGGGTGGGGTCGATCATCGGAATGGAGGTTCAGCGGACCTGTCATTTTCCTCTCCATTCCGGGCACGCGCAATCAACCCGTTCAGTCGCGGGCGCAGGCATGGCCTGTTTCGGCCGGGGTGCGGCAATCCGTCGCAGCGGGTGTGACGGCGGCGTGAGGCCGCGCGCTACAACGACAGCTTCGAGCGCTTCGGCAACTGCGCCTTCAGGAACGACATCTGGTCGGCCAGGATGTTGCGGTTGGACAGGATCAGGTGCTCGATCCAGCTCGGCCGGTACGGCACCGCCAGCAGCGGCATCGACGCCTGCTGCGGGGTGCGGTTGCCCTTGCGCGAATTGCAGTGGAAACACGCGGTGACCACGTTCTCCCAGATGTCGCGGCCGCCCTTGGACACCGGCAGCACGTGGTCGCGGGTCAGTTGCGGGCGGCTGAACTGCTGGCCGCAGTACAGGCACAGCTGCGCGTCGCGGGCGAACAGCGCGGTATTGGTCAGGGTCGGGGTCGGATCGAGCGCACGCGCATGCGCGTGGCCGCGCGCGGCAATGATCGGATGCAGTTCCAGCACGCTGCGCTCGCCGCTGGCGCGACAGATGCCGCCATGGATGTGCAGGCACGGCTCGCCGAGGGTCCAGGCGACCGCGCCGCGCGCGTACAGGCATGCCGCGTCCTGCCAGTTGATCCAGTCCAGCACGCGGCCGTGCGCGTCCAGCGACAGCAGCCGGACCGAAGGCAGGTGGGAAGGGGACGCCGCGGGCGACGGGACCGCGGCCGAGGCGCCGCAGGCCCCGGTATCGATCAGACCAAGCGTTGTTGTGTCTGTCTCCATCGGGAAAACAGCTTATACCCGATTGGTGACGGTTTGTGTATCGGCCGCCACCGGCGGTGCCGCCCCGGCACGGCGCGCGTGCCGGGGCGGCCTGCGCGGACGCAGGCGTGCGGACTCAGAACTGCGCGTCGGCCAGCGCCATCAGCGGCTCGGCGCCGCTGTCGATGGCCGCAGCGTGGGTCAGCGTGCGCGGCAGCAGGCGGGCGTAGTAGAAGCGCGCGGTCTCGCGCTTGGACTGCTTGAACGCCTCGCCGTGCGCCGAGGCCTCGGCCGCGGCGACGCTGCGCGCCCACCAGTAGGCCAGCACCACGTAGCCGGAATAGAACACGTAGTCGTAGCTGGCCGCGCCCAGTTCCTCGGGATTGCCGGCGGCGCGCTGCAGGATGCGCTTGGTCAGCGCGGCCCACTCGGCGGCCTTCTCGCGCAGCGGGGCGATGAACTCGGCCACGGCCGGGTTGTCGGCATGCTCGGTCAGGAAGGCCTCGATCTGCGCCAGGAACAGCTTCAGCCCGGCGCCCTGGCTGGACGCGGTCTTGCGCCCGATCAGGTCCAGCGCCTGGATGCCGGTGGTGCCTTCGTAGAGGGTGGTGATGCGCGCGTCGCGGGCCAACTGCTCCATGCCGTGTTCGTGGATGTAGCCGTGGCCGCCGAAGCACTGCAGCGCGTGGTAGGTGTTCTCCACCGCCCACTCGGTCTGGCAGGCCTTGGAGATCGGGGTGAGGAAGCTGACCAGCACGTCGGCCTGCTCGCGCTCGGCCGGGTCCTGTGCACTGTGCGCGATGTCGATCAGGGTCGCGGCGTGCAGCGCCAGCAGGCGGCTGCCTTCGGTCAGCGCCTTCACCGTCAGCAGCATGCGGCGCACGTCCGGGTGCACCAGGATTGGGTCGGCCGGCTTCTCCGGCAGCTTGGCACCGCTGAGCGAACGCGACTGCAGGCGTTCGCGGGCGTAGCGCAGCGCATTCTGGTACGCGCGCTCGGACAGGCCGATGCCCTGCAGGCCCACGCCCAGGCGCGCGGTGTTCATCATGGTGAACATGGCCTGCAGGCCCTTGTGCGGCTGCCCGACCAGATAGCCTTCGGCGCCGTCGAAGTTCATCACGCAGGTGGACGAGCCGTGGATGCCCATCTTGTGCTCCAGCGAGCCGCAGCGCAGCGCGTTGCGCGCGCCGACGCTGCCATCGCGGGCGACCTTGAACTTCGGCACGACCAGCAGCGAGATGCCCTTGGCGCCGGCCGGCGCGTCCGGCAGCCGCGCCAGCACCAGGTGCACGATGTTGTCGGTGAAGTCGTGCTCGCCGGCGGTGATGAAGATCTTGGTGCCGCTGATCGACCAGCTGCCGTCGGCGTTGGGTTCGGCGCGGGTCTTGAGCAGGCCCAGGTCGGTGCCGCAATGCGGCTCGGTCAGGCACATGGTGCCGGTCCAGCGGCCGTCCACCAGCGGCTTCAGGAACACCTCCTGCTGCCACGCCTCGCCGTGCTGCTTGAGCGCCTCGACCGCGCCGTGCGACAGCAGCGGGAAGTTGCCCCAGGCCAGGTTGGCGGCATTGACCATCTCGTTGAGCGGCACGCCCAGGGTGTGCGGCAGACCCTGGCCGCCGAACTCGGCGGCGGCGGTCAGCCCGGTCCAGCCGCCCTCGGCGAACTGCTGGTAGGCCTCGCGGAAGCCGGGTGCGGTGGTGACCGCGCCGGTGGCCTTGTCCAGGGTGCAGCCGTGCTCGTCGCCGACCCGGTTCAGCGGCGCCAGCACGGTGCCGGTGAAGCGCGCCGCTTCCTCCAGCACCGCGTCGATCAGTTCGGCGTTGGCGTCGGCATGGCCCAGGCGGGCGAACAGTGCCTCCACCTGCAGCACGTCGTGCAGCGCGAAGCGGAGATCGGTCAACGGGGCTTGATAGGTGCTCATGCGTTCGCTCGTGGCTAGGGCCGCGGCGCGGCCGAGGCCCCCAGGATACTATGGCGTATGGAGTGCGCGCAGCCGCGGCGAAGGCGCGGCTATGCGGCGCCGTTCAGTCGAGCAGGCCGTGGCGCACCGCGTAGCGCACCAGCTCGGCGGTATTGCGCATGCCCAGCTTGTTGAGCACGCGGAAGCGGTGGTTCTCGGCGGTCTTGACGCTGATCTGCAGCACCCGCGCGATCTCCTTGGTGGTGCGGCCCTCCACGATCAGGTGGAACACCTCGCGCTCGCGCGCGGTCAGGCCGCGGTAGGGGTCGGGCGGCAGCGCCTGCGGCTGCTGCATCTGCGTCACCAGCGCCTGCGCCGCCTGCGGCGAGAAGTGGCCGCGGCCAGCGTGCAGGTTGCGCACCGCGGCGATCAGGTCGGCGCTGGCGCTGTCCTTGAGCAGGTAGCCGGACGCGCCGGCGCGCACCGCGTGCAGCACGTATTCGTGTTCCTCGTGCATGGTCAGCACCAGGATCCGCGCCAGCGGCACGGTCTCGCACAGCCGCCGCACCACGTCGATGCCGTTGAGCCGCGGCATGGAGATGTCCACGATCGCCACGTCCGGATTGGTCGCCTCGGCCTTGGCCAGCGCCTCGATGCCGTCGGCGGCCTGCGCCACCACCTGGATGCCGTCGATCGCGTCGAGCACGGCGACCAGGCTTTCGCGCACCAGGGTGTGGTCGTCGGCGATGAGCACGCGGATCGGTGCGCTCATGCCGGTGCGCGTCCGTTGCGCGCATTGGCGCAGGCGGCCACTGCCCGCGACGATGCCGATCGCGTCTGAAGGGCCGCGCGGGCGCGGAACTGGGGCAGGGCGATGACCTTCAATCGGCCTCCAGCGGGACCCGGATCTGCACGCAGCAGCCCTCGCCCGGCGACGATTGCAGGCGGATGCTGCCGCCGCTCAGGCGCAGGCGTTCGCGCAGGCCGCTCAGGCCGCTGCCGCCGGCCACCAGTGCCTGCTGCGGATCGCAGCCGCGGCCGTCGTCGAGCACCTGCAGCTGCGCCCAGCCGTCGCGGGCGACCAGCCGCAGCAGCACCGACTGCGCACCCGAGTGCTTCAGCGCATTGGTCAGCGCCTCCTGCGCGCTGCGGAACAGCAGGGTCTGCAGCGCTTCGTCCAGCGCCGGCAGCGGGCCGATCTCGACGGTCACCGGGGTGGCGCCGGCGGCGGACTGGCTGCGGCCCAGCCAGCCCAGGGCCGCTTCCAGCCCCAGGTCGTCGAGGATCGGCGGGCGCAGCAGCCGCGACATCTGACGGGTGTCTTCCAGCGCCTGCGTGCACAGCTGGATGGCGTCCTCCAGCGGCGCGCGTAGCGCCGCATCGGCGCTGCCGAGCGCCGCGCCCAGCTGCGCCAGGCGGTGCTTGAGCACGGTGAGGTTCTGGCCGACGCCGTCGTGCAGCTCGCGCGCCAGGCGCCGGCGCTCGTCTTCCTGGACCTTGACCACGGCGCGGCCGAGGCGGCGGAACTCGCGCTCGTTGGCCTCCAGGCGTTGCAGCAGCAGGCGGTAGCGTTCGGCGGCCGCAACGTCATTCATGGCGTGGCGCCCGCGCGTGCGACAGATGACCCCTCGGCGGCCTGCGCCGCCGCGCGGCGCGCGCGTTGCGCGGCGGCGTGGTCGCCGAGCGCCTCCAGGCGCTGCGCGGCCTGCGCGTGCAGGGCCGCGGCGAACAGCGGGCTGCCGCGCAGCAGCAGGGCCTGCGCCTGCGCGTAGCGCGCCGCCACCTGCTCGGCCGCGCCGTAGCGCAGCGCCTGCTGCAGATAACGCAGGCGCAGCCCGGCATGGCCCAGGCGCGCGATGTCGCCCTCCAGCGCGGCCAGGGCGGGTTCGTCGTGCGCGGCCTGCACCTGTACCTGCAGTTGCAGCAGACGGGTGCCGCTGGTGCGCGCCAGCGCCTCGGCCTGACGCCGCGACGCGGCGGCCGCGGCGGCGTTGCCGTCGCGCTCGTCCAGTTGCGCCTGCAGCAGCGCGGCACTGGCGCGCTGTTCGCTGGACACCGAGGCGGGCGCTTGCCGCTGCACCTGCTGCAGCGCCAGCCGCGCCTGCGCCGGGTCGTCCAACGCCAGCCACACCTGCGCGCGCAACAGGGCGATGTCGGTCTGGCCGCGCTGGTCGCGGCTCTGCTGGAACAGCCGCTGCGCCTGGTCCAGTTCGGTCAGCGCCACCGCGCGCTGGCCCTGCCAGAACGCCAGTTCGGCCAGGTTGCGCCGGCTCACCGCCACTTCCTCGAGCATCTGGTGGCGCTCGGCCTCGCGCAGCGCCTGGGTCAGCAGCGTCTGCGCCTGTGCCCAGTGGCCGCGCGCGGTGGCCAGCAGGCCCAGGTTCTGCGCGGTGCGCACGCGGCCGGTGGCGTCGTTGAGGTCGGCGTAGGCGCGCGCGGCCTGTTCCCAGAACGCCTGCGCGCTGTCCAGGTCGCCCAGTTGGAAGTGCGCGAAGCCGATGTTGTTGAGCGTCTCGGCGACGCCGTGCGCATCGCCGAGTGCGCGCCAGGCCGTCAGCGCGCCGCGGAACGCCTGCAGCGCCTGCGGGTAGTCGCCACGCTCTTCGGCCAGCAGGCCGAGTTCGTTGGCGGCGGCGGCCTGGCCGTCGCGGTCGCCCAGTTCGGAATACAGCGCCTGCGCCTGCTGCAGCTTCTGTTCGGCCTCGGCGAAGGCGCCGCCGATGCTCAGCGTGCCGGCCAGGTTGCGCAGGCTGGTGGCAACGCCACGGCGATTGCCGACCTGCCGGCGCAGCTCCACGGCGCGCAGGTACTGGGCCTGCGCCTGCTGCGCCAGGCCGAGGCGGCCATAGCCCACGCCCAGCGCGTTCACGGTTTCCGCCTCGCCATAGAGGTCGCGGCCGCGGCGGAACAGCAGTTGCGCACGCAGCAGGTCGTCGTCCACCGCAGTGGCGGCGTTGCCGCTGAGGATCGCCAGCTTGCCCAGTGCCAGCCACAGCCGCGGATCGTCGGGATCGCGCTGCGCCAGTGCGCGCAGGCGATCGCGCGCAGCATCCAGATGGCCGGCCTGCGCCTGGACGCGCGCGAACTGCAGTTGCACCACGCTGTCGTCGGGCCGCGCCGTGGCCAAGGCCTGCCAGGCGCGGTCGGCGGCGGCGAGATCGTCTTCGGCTTCCAGATGCAGCGCCGCCAGCAGCGCCAGGGTGCGCGGCCGCGCCGGCGCTGCGAGTGCGCGCGCGCTCAACGCCTCGCGCGCCTTCTGGTCTTCGCCGATGGCCTGCGCCGCGACCACTTCGGCCAGGCGCAACGGCGCGGACTGCGGTGCCTGCGCACTGGCCGCGGCGAACTGCTGCAGCGCCTGCGCGCTGTCGTCGCGCTGCAGCGCCGCCAGGCCGCGCGCATACGCCTGCAACGCGGCGGGCGCGGGCAGGTCGCCGGGCAGGGTGGCGCCGTCGGCGAGCAGCGCGCTGGACGCGATCGGCAACCAGGCGGCGTAGGCCGCGGCCGGGTCGGCGGCGGTCGGTCCGTCGATGTGTTGCGCCGCGCCGCTGGCCGGATGCAGCAGCGCCTGCAGGCGCCAGCCACTGCCCTGGCGTTGCAGGCTCGGCTGCAGCACGCGTTGCGCCGAGGCGAGCCGGCGCAGCGCCGCCACGTCCAGCGGCGCCTGGCCGGTGGGGTCGTATTGGCGCAAGGCCTGGCGGGTGCGGTCGGTGTCGACCACGGTCAGCGTTTCGCCGAGGCTGCCGCGCAGCCAGGCCCCCAGCGCCAGGCGCTGTTCGGCGCTGTCCGGATCGCCGGCCAGTGGCAGGACCAGCAGGCGCGGCAGCGGTTGCGCGGCCGCCACCGGCGCCGGCGCGCTGGCGCGTTGCGACTGCCATTGCCAGACGCCGGCACCGAGCAGGGCGGCGCCCGCAAGGGTCGCGGCCAGGCCCAGGCCGAGCCGGCGCCAGCGCCGGCGGTCGTGCGGCAGGTGCCGGCGCTCGATCGCCGCGATCACCTCGCCGGCGTGCTGCAGCCGGTCGCGCGGCTGCGGGCGCAGCAGCCGCTGCAGCAGCCGCACCAGCCAGGCCGGCACGTCCGCGCGCAGCCGGTCCACCGGCGGCGGCTCGCGCAGCATGCGCTGGGCCAGGGTCTCGGATAGGGTGCCGCCGGCGAACGGCACCTGTCCGGCGAGCATTTCGTACAGGATGAGGCCGAGGGCGTAGAGGTCGCTGCGCGGATCGAGCGCATCGCCGCGCGCCTGTTCGGGCGACAGGTAGGCGGGCGTACCGATGACGTTGCCCAGGGTCGCGCCGAGGCCGCTGCTGGCCATCGAACAGGCCACGCCAAAGTCGCTGATCAGCGCATCGCCGTCTCGCCGCAGCAGGATGTTGGCCGGCTTGAGATCGCGGTGCACGACGCCACGCGCATGCGCCGCCTGCAGGCCGCGGGCGATGTCGCCGGCGATGCGCAAGGCGCTGTCGACGTCCAGCCGCTCTTCGCGCTGCAGCCGCGCTTCCAGCGATTCGCCGTCCACATAGTCCATGCTGATCAGCCAGCGCCCGGCGTGTTCGGCCAGGTCGTGGATGCGCACCACGTGCGGGCTGGACACCTGCCGCGCCAGCAGCAGCTCCTGGCGGAAGCGGGCGAAGGCCTGCGGCCGCTGCGCCAGCTCCGGGCGCAGCAGCTTGACCGCCACGTCGACGCCCAGCGCCTGGTCGTGGGCCAGGTACACCAGGCCCATGCCGCCGATGCCGAGCAGGCGTTCGATACGGAAGCGGCCGGCCAGCACCTCGCCAGGACGCAGGCTTTCCTGCGCGTACAGGCCGGTGGCGGTGGCCGCGTCGCTCATGCCGGCCCCGGCGCCGCGCCGGTCTCGCGCAGCGCCTGGCGCGCGGCGATCCACAGCGCGGCGCGTTCGCAGAAGGCCTCGAGCAGTTCCATGTCCAGGGCGCCGATGGCGCTGCCGGCGCGGCGGCTGTCGGCATAGATCGCGCCGAGCACCCGCGTGCCGTCGCGCAGCGGCAGGCACAGCATGGTGCGCAGGCCGGCGGCGCAGACCGAGGCACGTTCGGCGAGCCAGGGCACGCCGCCGATGTCGTGGGCCACGGTGGTCTGGCCGTGCTGCAGGGCGCGTCGCAGCGCACCCTCGCTGCCGGCGAGCCCGTGCTGCAGCGGGAGCGGCCCGGTGCCGTGGCTGGCCGCGATGCGCTGGCCGTGGGCGTCGGCCAGGACCAGCACACCGCGCTCGGCCTGGGCTAGTTCGACCACCGCGTCCAGGCTGGCGCCGAGCAGGTCGTCGAGTCTGCCGACCTGGGCCAGTTCCTGGGTGAGTGCGGTGGCGCGGTCGCAGCGGGCACGCTGGCGGCGCTCGGCCAGTTCCGCATCGGCTGCGCTGAGTGGGGCGAATTCGGCGTAGATGTCGCCGAAGCGCAGCCAGGTCGCCGTGTCCAGGGCAACAGGCGCGGCCACGCGCACCCCGTCGCGGAAGCTGCCGTTCTTGCTGCCCAGATCGTGCAACTGCCAGTGGCCGTCGGCCTGCGGCTGCAGCCGTGCGTGCCAACGCGACACCGAGGGGTGTTCCAGCGCCAGCGCATTGTCCGCCGCGCGGCCGATCGCCAGGGGCTGCCCGGCGGCGAGCAGCAGCGTCGGCGCCGGGGCGTCGGGCAGGTAGGCGGTCAGGCGCGCGGGCATCGCGGGATGTCCTCCGTCGCGGTGCGCGTGACCAATCCTGCAGCGCTCAAGGCGCGTAGAGGCGTTGGTAGTCGATGGAGAAGCGCAGCGTGGCCGCGCCGGCCAGCAGTTCGCCGGCGGGGTTGCCTTCGCTCATGCCGGCGTTCCAGGTCTGCGCGATGCCCTGGCCGGCACGCGCCGACACCTGCTCGCGGAATCCGTCCAGCGCCATCGTGGCGGCGCTGTAGTCGGCGTTGGCCAGCGCGCTCTGCACGCTGTTCAACATGGTCGCCAGCGGCGTCGCCTCGCTGGCGGGCAACTGCGCCACCAGCGCCTGCAGGCGGCTCAGCTTGGCGGCCACCACGGTAGCGGTCGGGCGCAGGTCGTGGATCACGATGAACTGCGAGAAGCCACCGGTGGTGCCGCGGGCGCGGACGCTGCCGGGCGCGATCTCATCGGTGATGTCGCGGAACTCGCCGCCTACCGGAGACTTGAACAGACGCAGCGTGCTGTCGGCGGTGTAGGCCAGCGCATGCGTGTGCAGTTCCACATGCACCACGCGGCGGAACGTCAGGCCGCCGCTCGGCGGCGGCGTCACCGTGATCAGCAGCGGCAACTGCAATGGCACCTGGCCGGCTTGCGTGCTGGGCAGTCGCGGCAGCAGTGCCGCCACCTGCGCCTGGGTCAGCAATTGCGCGCTGAGGCCCAGGTTACCCGGGCTGAGATCGCTGGCGTTGTCGAACTGCAGCGTCAGTTCCGCCAGTGGATGCGGACCGGCACCGATCGCCGCCGTCGCCACATTGCCGCTCACGTCCACCTGCACCGGCAGCGCTTGCGCGGCGAGCCCGCCGGACGCGGTCACGGCGCAGAACAGCAGGCAAACCCTTGCGAACATCATGTGCATCTGAAACCCCCTGTTGCATGTGCCGGCACCGCGCACCGCACCCGCGTTCCGCCCGGCGACGCGGCGAGGCAGCGGCCTACGTCCCGATCATACCGCTCCGTACGGGCGATGCACGCGGCCCTGAGTGTTTCCACCCACGTCCGCTAGGGGCGATCCCGGATAGGCGCCGCCGTGCCGCCGCGGCAGGCTGCAGTCACCCGCCCGTCCCGGGCCCACTCACCGGAGATTCCAGATGCCCATCCGTCGTCCCGCACTCGCCATCGGCATTTGCGCCGTTCTCGCCAGCGGCGTCTTCGCCGGCGGCAAGGCCGAAGCCGCCGCGCATCTGGACAGCCTGCTCGAGTCCAAGCTGGCCAGCACGCCGCTGACCGACGAACTGCAGATCGTCATCACCTACAAGCAATCCAGGCCGGTGTCGGCGGCGCAGCTGACCGTGTTGCACGACCTCGGCATCACCCGCGGCGTCAGCATGCAGACCCTGCCGATCGCCGGCGCGCTGGCCACGCCCGAAGAGATCCTGGCGCTGGCCGGGCGCGACGACGTCGCCTCGATCTACTACAACGCGCCGCTGCGCTACTTCAACCAGGACGCGCGCCAGGCGACCGGGGTCGACCGCGCGCAGAGCAATCCGGGCGATTTCGGCCGCACCGTGCCGTACACCGGCCGCGGCGTCGGCGTGCTGATCAACGATTCGGGCATCGACGCCACGCATCGCGACCTGGCCTACGGCGACCGGGTGGTGCAGAACGTGCTGGCCAACACCAACCTGCACAATCTGGATTCGATGCTGCCGGTCACCTATCTGGAAGGCGTGCCGAATACCGACGCCGGCTCCGGTCACGGCACCCACTGCGCCGGCACGGTCGGCGGCAACGGCGCGCAGTCCGGCGGCAAGTACCGCGGCGTGGCCACCGGCGCCAGTCTGGTCGGCTACGGTTCCAGCGGCGTGCTGCTGATCCTGGACGCGGTCGGCGGCCTGGACTATGCGGCCTCGCACCAGAACAGCTTCAAGGATCCGATCCGCGTCGTCAGCAACTCCTGGGGCAGCTCCGGCAAGTTCGACCCGGCCGACCCGGTCAACGTGGCCACCTACGAGCTGTACAAGCGCGGCATCGTCAGCGTGTTCGCCGCCGGCAACGACGGTCCCAAGGAGGATACCCACAATCCGTACGCGCAGGCGCCGTGGGTGATCTCCGTCGCCGCCGGCAACGTCGACGGCACGCTGGCGGACTTCTCCTCGCGCGGCAAGGCCGGCGAGCGCGATACCTTCACCACCGCCGATGGCAAGAGCTGGACCCATATCAACGAGCCCAGCATCACCGCGCCGGGCGTGGACATCATCTCCACCCGCGCCTCCACCGGCCTGTTGCCGCCGCTGGCCGCGCAGACCGACGCCAAGCTGATCGCCCCGGCGCAACTGCCGTTCTACACCACCATGAGCGGCACCTCGATGGCCACGCCGCATGTAGCGGGTGTGGTGGCGCTGGTGCTGGAGGCCAATCCGAACCTGACCCCGGACCAGGTCAAGGACCTGATCGAGCGCACCGCCACGCCGATGGCGGGACGTGCGTCCTGGGAAGTGGGCGCGGGCTATCTCAACGCCTACTCGGCGCTGCGCGAGGCCAGCAAGAAGTGACCCGCGCGGGCGGACGCCCACGTCCGCCCGAGACGCCGCAGGCGCAGTCGACACGCGGTGTCGGCGCTTGCGATGCACTCAGGACGCGGTCGTTCTACTACGCAGTGAAGCGCCATCGGGCTGACCGACGTCGTTGATGTTTTCGCGTTTGCTTTCGATCACGCTCTCGCCGTTCGACAGCGTGGCCGGCAGCCTCCGCGACCCCCGTGCCGGGACGTGCGGGGTTCCACCGCTTCCCGGAATGGCGTCCGGAAAGCGGATGGGCCCCGCACGTCCCGCATTCTGTTTCGACGGCATGGCGCGCCGAAAGCATCGCGCCGGCACTCCGCTGCCGGATCCCGTCTTCTCGCTAGCGATGTCCGCCGCCAGGAACGCGTTCTGTTTCCGCTCCGGGCGCGATGCCGTTGGATGGGATGACGCGCCACGGCTGCGCCACAGGCGTACCGGGAACGCCCGTCGCGGCTGTTCCCCAAAAAGAACAAACGCCACTCCTATGCATGAGCCTTTCTCATGATCAGAGAGGCCTCGCGCAGGTGTCGCATCACTCCCGCCGCGGATGCACGCTGACCGTGGCGGTCATGCCGGCCGCGAGCAGGGTGCCCTGCGGCACGCTGGCCGGATCGATGCGGATGCGCACCGGCACGCGCTGCGCCAGGCGGATCCAGTTGAAGGTGGGGCTGACGTCGGCCAGCAGCGAGGTGCCGGTGGGGTTGTCGCTGTCGGCGATGCCGCGCGCAATGCCCTCGACCTGGCCGTGCAGCATCAGTCCGCCGCTCATCAGGCGGATGTCGGCGCGGTCGCCGACGTGCACCCGTGGCAGCTTGGTTTCTTCGAAGTAGCCGTAGACCCACATCGCGTCGTCGCGCACCAGCGCCAGTCGCGCGCCGCCGGCCTGGGCGTAGTCGCCCACGCGCACCTCCAGGTTGGTGATGTAGCCGTCGGCGGTGGCGCGGACCTGGGTGCGCTGCAGATCCAGTTCGGCCAGATCGAGCGCGGCCTGTGCCTGTTCCACCGACGCCACCGCCTGCGCCTGCGCCGCAGTGGCCTGGCCGCGCAGCGCCGCGCTGCGATGCACGTCGGCCTGCGCCGAACGCGCGGTGGCTTCGGCGTCCGAGCGCGCCTCGGCGGAGATCACCGCGGCGGCGCGTGCGCGCCGTTCGGCCTGAGCGCGGCGCATCTGGAATTCGGCCTCGCTGGCCGCCTGGGTGGCCGCGGCCGCCGACAGGCTGGCCCCGGCGGCGCGCGCCTGCGCCTGCGCGACCGCAAGGTTGGCGCGGGCCTTTTCCAGGGCCAGTTCATAGCGCTTGCGGTCCACGCTGAACAACAGGTCGCCGCGCTTGACGTGCTGGTTGTCGCGCACCGCCACCGCATCGACCAGCCCGGAGACGTCCGGCGCGATGCGCACCACTTCCGCGCGGACGCGACCGTCGCGGGTCCAGGGCGAGAGCATGTAATGGCGCCACAGCGCATGCGCCAGCAGGGCGGCGACCAGCACCACGATGGCGGTCAGGGCGAAACGGATCAGGGCAGGGGTCTTCATGGCGGGACTCACGGAAGAAGGAGCAGGCCGAGTGCGGCGAACGCGCCCACGTAGATGGCCAGACGGAATAGAGAGGGGTGCCAGGCGTAGCGGTACAGGCCGGCGCGACCGGCGACCGCGTCCAGTGCCCAGGCGACCAGCAGCAGGGCCAGCCCCAGCACCAGCAGGCCAGGCACGTACACCCCGGCGATCGAGATTTCAGCGGGCAGCAGCATCGTCGGCTCCTGGCGTGGCGGTGGTCGGCGCCGGCGTGTCGGCCAGCGCGGCGAGAACGGAATCGGCGTCGAGCAGTGCGCCGCGCAGCAACAACAGGTGCTCGCGGGTGGGCTTCCAGCGCAGCGGTACCGCGCCCTCCACCTGGCTGGCGGCCAAGGCTGCCTCCACCCGCTGCAGGGCCTGGCGGTGCCGCTGTGGGCCGGGATCCAGATACAGGTCGGCCAGCGCCTGCACCGCGGCATCCACCGCGGCGGCCAGCGCCGGCGGCAGCGTGCCTTCGGCGGCATCGCGGCGCAGTTCGACCAGGGTGCGCCCGGTTTCGTGCACCGACAGCGCCCAGCCGAGCAGGTCGCGCAGTTCGTCGCTGCCGGGCGGGGTGTGCGCGACGATCTGCTGGAACAGGTCGCGGTTGACGCTCTCCAGGCGCAGCGCCAGCCCCGGCAGCGGCGCACGCGCCGCCAGTGTGGTCTGCCGCCGCAGCCGCTCGAGCAGGCGCCGGCGCTGCCAGCGCGTGCCGATCACCGGCGGCACGAATACGAACGTCGCGCTCACCGCCAGCGTGCCCAGCAGCAACGGCACCACGCTGTTGAAGGTGGCCGCGGCGTTGAAGCTGGGGGTCGGCTGGACCGCCAGGATCGAGATGAAGGCCAGGTTGGCGCCGGTGGCGAAGCCGTACAGCGCGGGTTTCGAGGCCAGATACAGGGTCAAGAGCAGGAACGGCAAGGTGCCCGCGACGAACAGGCCATAGCCGTCCATCTGCGGCAGCACCAGCAACTGGCAGATCACGCCCAGCATGATGCCGAACACGAACCCGTTGAACAGCGAGCGCGCTGCAGCCGGCGCATTGGCGCTGGACGACAGGATCGCGCTCAGTGCCACCGCCTGGAACACCGCGGTGGCGCCGCTGATCCAGCCGGCCTGGATCCACAGCCAGCACATCGTCGCCACCAGCAGCGCGCTGCGCAGCGCGGTCAGTGCGGCGGCGGCGTAGTCGTTGCCGCGCACGAACACCGCGGTGTCGCCGCTGCCGTCCTGCGGCGTGCGCCACTGCTGCGGCGCGACCAGGGTCGCCTCGGTGGCGACGTAGTCATGCAGGTCGGTGAAGAAGCGTCGCAGCAGCGAGACGCCGGTGTCGAACGCCTCATGTTGCCGGACGGCCAGCGGTGCGCGCGCCTCGGCGGCACGCGTCGCCAGTGCATCGCGGCATGCGGCCAGCTTGCGAGCCGTCGCGGCGGCACCCTCGCGCCCGCCACGGTCGCTGAGCGCGGCCTTCAGCGGCCGGTACAGGCCGATCAACGCCTCGGCCACGTCCGCACTGCCGCTGCGCAGCAGCCGGTTGATGTAGTGATGCAGCGCCTGAAAACTGGTCGACACCGCCATGAAGCGCTGGTTGAGCAGGCGCAGGCGGCCGCTGCGTACCCGCGCTTCCGGATCCTCGAACACCACGGAACTGCGCAGATCCTCGATGGTCACCGCGTCACGCACGAAACGCAGGTGCGCCTGCTCCATCGCTTCGCGCGGCAGCTGGCCGCCGGTGGCGTCGCGGACGAAATCCAGGAAGCCGTCTGAAGCGCGGCGCACGGTGTCGCGCAGGGTCTGGCGCAGCCGGCTGGGAAACACCACGTCGCTGACGATGCCGGTCACCAGCAGGCCCAGCACCACTTCGGTCACCCGCGCCACCACCAGATTGAACACGTTCTGCGGCTGGTTCACAGCCGGCAGCGCGATCAGCGCCACCGTATAGCCGGACAGCACGAAGGCGTAGGCCTTGAAGTTGCGGTACAGCAGGGCGCCGCCGGTGCACGCACCGATCCACAGCGACAGCACCAGCACGAACAGCACCGGTTCCTGCGGGAACAGCGCCACCATCGTCAGCGCGGCGACGCTGCCGATCAGCGTGCCCAGTATCCGGTAGAAGCCCTTCGCGAAGACCATGCCGGTCTGCCGGTGCATCACCACCACCACGGTGATCATCGCGGTCATCGGCGAGGCCAGGTCCAGGCGCAGTGCGATCCAGCCGGCCAGATAGATCGACAGCAAGGTGCGCAGCACGAACAGCCAGGCGTCGCCTTCGCCGCGCAGGGCGTCGGCCAGCAGGGTGCGCAGGCCCGGCGTGGCTTCGGCAGCGGCGGCCGCGTTGGGCTGCGGCGTGTTCATGCCGCGTCCTCGACGCCGCGCAGCAAGGCCTTCAGCAGCGTCTGCAATTGCGCCATCGCCGCCGGATCCAGATGCTGGACATAGGCGTCGAGTTGGGCGCACAGGGCCGGGATCAGCGCTTCGATCAGGCGCTCGCCGGCGTCGGTCAGGCGCAGCAGCAGCATGCGCCGGTCCGCGGCGCTCGGCATGCGCTGGATCAGCCCCTTGTCGACCAACTGTGTGGTGAGCCGGGTGATGTTGGCCGACTTCTCGCCGGCCGCGTCGCTGAGCTGGGACGGGTTCAGGGTCCCGTCCGGGCTGGCGTCGATCATCATCAAGACGTTGTATTCGGCGTAGCTCAGGCCGTAGGGCCGCAGCAGGTCGTTGCTCTGGTCCAGGCTCACCTTGTGCAGCAACTTGATCAGCCGCAGCAGCAGCGCCGCTTCGCGCGGAAAAGGCGGATGCTTGCGCGCGGTTACGTCCAGGCGCTGCTCGGTAGAGGCGAAACGGCTCATGACCGACTCAGGTTCTTGTACATATGTAGATAATACATTTATGTACTAATTTTGCGGTAATGCCGGCTGAACGTGGCTTGGGTAGGTCAGATAGGAAAACGCGCACGGGCGTGCGGCGCGAGGGTGTGCCTAGCGTGCCGAGGCGCAGGTCGAGGAGGTGCCTGTGTCCGGTGAAGCACAGGTCGACGCGCAGGCGTGGCCTGCGCTCGGACGCCGGGGCGGCGCGCTCAAGACGTCCGGAGTGAGGTGGCGCCTCAGCGCCACCGCAGCGTCAGCGCAGCACGCCGTCCAGGCCCGGCGCGGGCGAGAGCATGTTGCGGGTGTCGATGTCGAAGCTGCGCTGCTTCTTGTCTTCCGGCGTCGCGGCGATGCTGCCCTTGAGGGTGTACTCCAGGCTGCGGCGGCCGGCCAGCGCGTCGGCCACGGCCATGCGCGCGCTCGAGCTGGGCCGCAGCGCGACGCTCACCACATCCGCCGTCTCCGGCCCGATCGAGATCGCGGGAGCGGCCTGCAGGCTGCCGGCGGCTTCGCCGCCGACGCCCAGATCCAGGCGCAGGGTGTCGTAGCGCATCGGGATGCTGCTGTAGTTCTGCAGGCGCAGTTCCACCTTCCAGCTGCCGTCCATGTTGACCGTCAGCTGTTGCACGCTGGCGGCCGGGTCGGACACGCGCCGCACCATCCCGTCGCCGCAGGCGGCGAGCAGCGCAGTGCACAACACGAGCAAGCCGAGGCGGAGCGGGTGACGCATGAGCGGAATCCAAGGAAGGAAGACCGGCGAAGACTACACCACCCCCTTGTCCGCCGTGGCAGGCCGAGGACATGGCATTCGCACGGGCGGCTGCCGCGCCGGGGCTGATGGGGCTGTTGGGCAGGCGTTTGCCGCACGCAATAGCCGCAGGCGGCGCGCTGGCCAGCGATCCCGGCGGGTGGCGGCGTCGTGGCGCAATGGGGGAAGCCGCTGTCCATGCTTCGGGTCATGCCGCGCGCCCGCCACCGGCGTGACGTTCGCCGCAGTGGCGGTGCCGTCTGCCGATCGTCCGATTCCCAGCAGCCTGCGAGCGCGCCGGTTCGTTCGCACCCTGATGCTTGCGCGGTCCATCTTTCGACGTGACAGGTCGGTGCCCGGGCGGTGTCCACGGCGATCCGGCCGGCGGCCATCATCGAGGCGTCCCTGCCGTACGCCGGCCGGATGCCGCGGACGCATCCAGCATTGCGTTGCAGCGGGTCGGGCGCCGTCGGTGCAGGCCGCGGCGGTCGGTAGGAAAATTCTGCAACATTGCGCTTGCCCAATCCCGATCGCCTCGCTATGATGCGCGTCCTCGCACCGGTCCTGCCGCGTTGCGCAGTGGCCGAGTAGCTCAGTTGGTAGAGCAGGGGATTGAAAATCCCCGTGTCGGCGGTTCGATTCCGTCCTCGGCCACCATCTTCATCAAGGCTCTACAGCGAGGTAGGGCCTTTCTTTTTTCCGACTTGCACCAGTTTTTGAACCACGCGCGTGGCGGCTCGGCGTGTCGGGTTCGCACGCATGTGCCCTGGGTCGTGCCGACCTCTCGCGCTATGCAGACTTCCGCATGCGTGCCCAGGGTTTGACGGCCGCCCCGACCGGTTGCGCGTGAAGAACGTGTGTCCAAGATTGTAGACAAATGCGTCCGTGTCACGGTTTTTCGAGATATTCCGCTCAATCGAAGGCGTTGCCTGTCGTAATCATAGGCATGGGCAATCGGGGGCACCGGCCAATGACCAGCGGATTCGGACGGAAATGCGGCGGCATGGCGCTGCTGTGGGCCATGGCTGGCGCCGCGATGGCGGCCCCCGACCAGGGAGAGCATGCGGGCGAACAAGGCGGTTCCGGCGCCGAGGCGCCTTACATTGAACACGTCGGCTCCGAGTGCGTGATGGTCAACACCTACCTGCAGCGACGCGACGGCGTGGTCGAGCGCGTCGTGCTGCGCGAGCCGGTGCAATGCGCCGGCCAGCCAGACCAGCGCTCCATGGCCGACCTGCGCAACTGACCGGCCACGCCATCGCCGCCGGCGTTCGGCGCCGCGCTTTACATCGCTGCGCAGCTCCTGCATAAGCTGCTGCTTCCCGTCCATCGGAACCTGCGCATGCGTCTTTCGCCGATCGCGCCACTGTTGCTGGCGTGCCTGCTGTGTCTCGCATCGCCGCTGCGCGCCGCGCAGCCGGTGACCTCGGTCGCCGAGTTCGATCTGGGCCGCTATGCCGGGCAGTGGCATGAGATCGCGCACCTGCCGGTCTCCTTCCAGAAGAAATGCGTCGGCGACGTCACCGCGGCCTATGTGCTGCGCGACGACGGCCAGATCGGCGTGCGCAACGCCTGCCGCACTGCCAGCGGCGACCTGCTGGCGGCCGAGGGCGTGGCGCGGCGGGTGGAGGGCCATCCCGGGCGGCTGCAGGTGCGCTTCGCGCCGGACTGGCTGGGCTGGGTGCCGTTGGTATGGGCCGATTACTGGGTGATCGCGCTGGATCCGGACTACCAATGGGCGCTGATCGGCGAACCGGGACGCAAATACCTGTGGGTGCTCTCGCGCTCGCCGCGCATGCAGCGCAGCGTGTTCGAGGCGATCAAGGCCAAGGCGGTGGCGATGGGCTACGACCTCGGCCCGCTGCTGGTGGTCGCGCCGCTGGATTGAGTGCAGCGCCGCCGCGTGGTGCCTGGCGTGCGCCCGGTACCGCATGGGCCGCAGGTGCTGACGAGCACATGGTCGCTGGGCGATCCCGCAGGGCCTGGCAGTTCGGGCGAGAGATTGACGATCGGTCGCTTCCGCCGGCGATCGCCGGGGGCTGGAGCGACGCGCGTTGGCGGCTATCTGGTAGCGCATTGCGCATGCCAACGCAGCGCCTACGCGGCATCGCCTGCGCCGCGCGGTGCGGCCACCGGTTGTCAGCCGGGAAACGCCGCCAGTGCCGCGGCCAGCAGTTCGGCGCTGTCGCCGTCGCGCAGGGTCTGCAGCGCGCTGCGACCATCGGCGAGGCGCACCTCCCGCAGCCACTGCGACAGCGTCGCCAGGTCGCTGCCGCAGCCGTTCCAGGCCACGCAGATGGTTTCGCCGACATTGTGCAGGTCGGTATTGCTCAAGTACGCCAGGGTGCCGTCGTGCGCCAGCCAGGCGAGCGCGCGCTGTGCGTCCTCCGGGGCGCCGTAGGCGGCGCCGTCGATCAGCGACAGCAGATCGCTGCTGTCGGCGCGGCGCTCGGCCCGGCGCCGTTCGGCGCGGCGCATGCCCTGCAGGATCGCCTTGATCCTGTCTTCGTGGAGGCTGTCGGTCATGGGGGCGAGGACGGTGGACGTGGAGGGATCACTCTGCGCGCTCGGCACGCAGTTGCAGTTCGCCGTCGGCCAGGCGTGCGCGCAGGCGATCGCCGGGCGCGACCTGGGCCGCCGAGCGCACCACGCTGCCGTCGTCGGCGCGGGTCAGGATGCTGTAGCCGCGCGCCACGGTGGCCAACGGGCTGACCGTCTCCAGGGCGCGCGCCAATGCGCGCAGGCGCTGCGCATCGGCCTGCAGCTGCCGCGCCATCGCCGCTTGCGGGCGCCGGCCCAGCGCCAGCAGGCGCACACGCAGCATCGCCAGCCGACGCTGCGGCTGCGAGGCGCGCAGCACTGCGGCGGCATGGCGCAACTGGGCGTGGCGGCGTTCCTGCTGCTGCCGCCACACCGTCGCCAGCCGGCGTCCGATGTCGTGCTGGCGGCGTTGCAGCAGGTGCAGGCGCGCTTGCGGACTCTGCGCCTGCAGGCGCAGCAGGGCGCGGTCGGCGCGTTGCTGCGCTTGTCGCAGCCGGTGCTGCTGCCAGCGCAGCAGCGCGGCGTGCTGGGCACGCAGGCGCGCGCCGAGATCGCGCTGGTCGGGCACCAGCAATTCGGCGGCCACCGATGGCGTCGGCGCACGCAGGTCGGCGGCGAAATCCGCCAGGGTCACGTCGGTTTCGTGGCCGACCGCCGACACCACCGGGGTGATCGCCGCGGCGATGGTGCGTGCCAGATGTTCGTCGTTGAACGCCCACAGATCCTCCAGCGAGCCGCCGCCGCGGGTCAGCAGGATCGCGTCGTAGCGGCCGCTGGCATCGGCCTGACGCAGCAGGGCGGCGATCTGCGCCGCGGCGCTGTCGCCCTGGACCAGGCTCGGCAGGACGTCCACCTGCAGCAGCGGCATGCGCCGGCCCAGCACGCTCAGCACGTCGCGCACGGCGGCGCCGCTGGGCGAGGTGATGACCGCCAGGCGGCGCACGAAGCCGGGCAGGGCGCGCTTGCGTTCGCTGGCGAACAGGCCTTCGGCGGCGAGCCGCGCCTTGAGTTCCTCGAACGCGCGGCGCAGCGCGCCTTCGCCGGCTTCCTCCAGATGGTCCAGCACCAGCTGGTAGTCGCCACGCGCTTCGTACAAGGTCAGGCGCCCGCGCGCCAGCACGCGCAGGCCTTCGCGCGGCACGAACCGCAGCCACTGGCTCTTGGGCTTGAACATCGCGCAGCGCACCTGCGCGCGCGCGTCCTTCAAGGTGAAGTACAGATGGCCGGACGAGGGCCGGGTGACGTTGCCCAGTTCGCCCTCCACCCAGGCCAGCGGGAACGTGCTCTCCAGCAGGTCGCGGGCCAGCGTGTTGAGCTGGCTGGGGCTGAGGATCTGGTCGGCGCGGTCGGGCATGCGGGCAGTGCAGGGCGTACGGGCGCCTATCCTCGCACGTCCGCTTTCGGCGCCGGTGATGCCGGCGCTGGCGCCCCACGGGTCGGCGCCTGCGCATGTTGCGCCAGTGCCCATTGCACGTGCTCGCGCACCAGCGGCGAGGGATGCTGCGCGCGCGCACCGAGCGCGGCCAGCACCTGCGGGGTGGTCGGCGCATTGCCCAGCGCCACCGCCAGATTGCGCAGCCAGCGCTCATGGCCGCTGCGGCGGATCGCGCTGCCTTCGGTACGGCGCAGGAACTCGTCTTCCTCCCAGGCGAACAGCTGCGCCAGCGTGGCCTTGTCCAGCTCGTTGCGCGCGCGGAAGTCGGGCTCGTCGCTGCGCTTGGCGAACTTGTTCCAGGGGCAGATCAACTGGCAATCGTCGCAGCCGAAGATGCGGTTGCCGATCGCCGGGCGCAGGTCTTCCGGAATCGCGCCGTCGTGCTCGATGGTCAGGTAGGCGATGCAGCGGCGCGCATCCAGCCGGTACGGCGCGACAATCGCCTGGGTCGGGCAGACGTCGATGCAGCGCGTGCAGGTGCCGCAGTGCGCGCTGGCCGGCGGGTCGATCGGCAGCGGCAGATCGACGTAGATCTCGCCGAGGAAGAACCACGAGCCGCCGTTGCGGTCGATCAGGCAGGTGTGCTTGCCGATCCAGCCCAGGCCGGCGTCGCGCGCCAGGGCGCGTTCGAGCACCGGCGCCGAATCGACGAACACGCGGTGGCCGAACGGGCCGATCTCGTCCTGGATGCGCTCGGCCAGCTTCTGCAGGCGGTTGCGCATCAGCTTGTGGTAGTCGCGGCCCAGCGCATAGCGCGCGACGTAGGCGCGCTCGCCGTCGCGCAGCGTGTCCCAGGCCGCGTCGTCGTCGTTGCGGCCATAGTCCAGGCCCACCGAGATCACCCGCAGCGTGCCCGGAATCAGCTCCGCCGGGCGCGAACGCTTATCGCCGTGCTGGGCCATCCAGTGCATCGTGCCGTACAGGCCCTGTTGCAGCCAGTCGCGCAGATGCGCCTCGTCCTGCTGCAGCTCGATCCCGGCGATGCCGCAGCGCTGGAAGCCGAACGTCCGCGCCAGCGCGCGGATGCGCGCGGCGGCGGCGTGGGGATCGGCGATGTCGAGACGGGCGGACATCGCGCAAGTATAGAATCCCGTGCATGTACGACTGCTTCGATCTCTACGCCACCGCGGCCGCGCGCCGCATCGATGCGCAGGCCACTGCGCTGCTCGGCGGCGACGGCTACACGCTGATGCAGCGCGCCGGCCAGGCCGCGTGGCAGACGCTGTTGCAGCGCTGGCCGCAGGCGCAGCGCATCCTGGTGGCCTGCGGCAGCGGCAACAACGGTGGCGATGGCTACGTGCTGGCGCGGCTGGCGCATCGCGCCGGGCGCCAGGTGCGGGTGCTGCAGTTGCCGGGGCGCGGGCCGCAATCGCCGCTGGCGCAGCGCGCCTGCACCGACTACATCGGTGTCGGCGGGCGTATCGAGGAGTTCGACGCGGCATTGGCGCCGGCCGACGTGGTGGTGGATGCGCTGCTCGGTATCGGACTCAATCGCGCCCCCGATGCTGAATTGTCGGCGTTGCTCGGTGCGCTCGGCGGACTCGGCGCGCCGGTGCTGGCGCTGGATGTGCCCAGCGGCGTGGATGCCGAGACCGGCAGCGTGCCCGGCGCGGTGTTGTCGGCGACGCTGACGTTGCAGTTCATCGTCGCCCACGCCGGCTTGCATACCGGTCCGGCCCTGAACCATGTCGGCGAGCGCGCGCTGGCGACGCTGGAGGTGCCTGCCGCCGCGTTCGCCGATTGCGCGCCGCGTGCGCAGGCCTGGACCGTCGGCGCCCTGCGCAGCCGTCTGGCGCCGCGTCGGCAGGACAGCCACAAGGGCGATTCCGGCCATGTGCTGTGCGTCGGCGGCAATCTCGGCAGCGGTGGTGCGGTGATGCTCAGCGCCGAGTCGGCCCTACGCAGCGGCGCCGGCCTGGTCAGCGTGGCGACCCGCAGCCCGCACGTGGCGCCGCTGCTGGCGCGCTGTCCGGAGGCGATGGCGCATGCGGTCGACGATGCGAAGGCCTTGGCGCCGTTGCTGCGCAAGGCCAGCGTCGTCGCGCTCGGTCCCGGGCTCGGCCAGGACGCCTGGGCACAGGCGCTATGGCAAGCGGTGCTGGCCGACGAAGCCCGTGCGCTGGTGCTGGACGCCGATGCATTGAACCTGCTCGCGCAGGCGCCGCGCCCCGTCCCGCAGGCGGTGCTGACCCCACATCCGGGCGAGGCCGGGCGCCTGCTCGGCCTCGCGACCGCCGAGGTGCAGCGCGATCGCTTTGCGGCCGCCGCGGCATTGGCCGAGCGCTACCAGGCCGCGGTGGTGCTGAAGGGGGCCGGCAGCCTGGTCGCCGCGCCTGGGCAAACGCCGCGGGTGATCGCCGCCGGCAATCCCGGCATGGCGGTCGGCGGCATGGGCGATCTGTTGACCGGGGTGATCGCCGCGCTGCGCGCACAAGGCCTGCCGGCGTTCGAGGCGGCCAGCGTCGGCGCCCTGCTGCATGCCGGTGCCGGCGACCACGCGGCCGCTGCGGGCCAGCGCGGGCTGCTGCCCACCGATCTGTTGCCGGCGCTGCGGCGCCTGTCCAATCCGGAATCCGCCCCATGAGTGTCACCTTGTTCCTGCCCGACAGCGAGGCCACCGAACGCCTCGGCCGCGCGTTGGCCGCCACCCGCCCGGCGCAGGCCTCGGTGCATCTGCACGGGGATCTGGGCGCCGGCAAATCGACCCTGGCGCGGGCGCTGCTGCGCGCGCTCGGCGTACAGGGCGCGATCCGCAGCCCCACCTACACCCTGGTCGAGCGCTACCCGCTGGCCGATGGCGAGGCCTGGCACCTGGATCTGTATCGCATCGGCGCGGCCGGCGAACTGGATTTCCTGGGGCTGGACGAGGGCGGGGCCACGCTGTGGCTGGTGGAGTGGCCCGAGCGCGGCGGCGACGTGCTGGCCCCTGCCGATCTGGACGTGCGGCTGGCGGTGCGTGGCGAGGGGCGCAGCGTGGCCCTGCAGGCGCGTACCGACGCGGGTGCCGCCTGGCTGGCACGGGTGGCCGAACAGGCCGACTTGCAGGGACTTTTTGCCGGCTGACGCTAGAAAGTGAAGGCAGGTTATGGATTATTAAGGGAAAACCGCTTGCCTTTGGCTCCCGGCGATGTTTGAATCGCGTTATGCGCCCGGGGACCCGTTTTTTCGCCAGTTTCGCCGCTGCCGCAGGCTGGTGCCTGGCGGCACAGACGGCGTTCGCCGGGCAGGTGCAGTCGGTCTCGCTCGATAACGGTGCCACCGGCACCCGCGCCGAGATCCGCCTGCAGGGCAGTGGTGGCTTCAGCACGCTGTCGCTGGCCAATCCCAACCGTCTGGTTGTGGATCTTCCCGATTCCTCCGCCGCCAAGGGCCTGAAGCTGCCGGCCGGCGGCGGTGTGGTGAGCGCGGTGCGTACCGGGCATCCGGTGCCGGGTACCTTGCGCATCGTGTTCGATCTGAGCAGTTCGGTAGTGGCGTTCAAGCCGCAGATGCAGACCGTCGGCGGCAGTTCGGTGCTGGTGATCGAGTGGCCGGGCGAGGCGCCAGCGGGCAGGGCGGTGGCTGGCGAGGCGCCGGCAGCCGCGACCCCGGTGCCTCAAGCCGCTCCCGTCCCGGCGCCCAAGCCGGCGGTGGATGCGCGGGCCGAAGCGGCGCGCGCGACCGCGGCGCTGACCTCGTCGGTGGTACAGCGTGCCAGCCAGCCCGCGCCGGCCCCGGTGCCGCCGCCCGTGACGAGCACGCCCGCGCCGACGGTGGTGGCGTCCGCGCCGAGCGCTGTCGCGGTGGTGCCCGGCCGTCCCACGCCCGGCGTCGTGCCGCCGCCGGCCCCCACGGCAGTCGCGCCACCGGCGAACGAGCCCTCCGAGCGGGACGATGCGGACGACGACGCAGCGGTGGCCGCGGCCGCCGAGGCGCGCCCGGTGATGCCGAGCGCGGCGTCGCGGGTGAAGATGGCGCCGGGCATGCGTCCGCTGATCGTGGCCATCGATCCCGGCCACGGCGGCCAGGATCCGGGCGCCAGCGGCCCGACCGGCAAGCACGAGAAGGACGTGACCCTGGCGATCGGCCGCGAACTCGCGCGCCAGATCAATGCCACGCCGGGCATGAAGGCCTACATGACCCGCACCACGGACGTGTTCATTCCCTTGCCGATGCGTGCGCAGAAGGCGCGAGCGGCAAAGGCCGACATCTTCATCTCGATCCACGCCGACGCCGCCGAGAACCGCAGCGCGACCGGTTCCTCGGTGTACGTGCTGTCGACCAAGGGCGCGTCGTCGCAACGCGCGCGCTGGCTGGCGGACAAGGAAAACGCCGCCGACCTGATCGGTGGCGTGCGCCTGCAGAAGACCGACAGCACCCTGGCCAACGTGTTGCTGGACCTGGCCCAGAGCGGCCACATGAAGGCCTCCGAAGACGCGGCCGGGCATGTGCTCGGCGGGCTGAAGCGGATCGGCAACAACCACAAGCCCGAGATCGAGCGCGCCAACTTCGCGGTGCTGCGCACCTCGGACATGCCGGCGATGCTGGTCGAGACCGCCTTCATCTCCAACCCGGACGAAGAACGCCGGCTGACCGATCCGGCCTACCAGCGCCGCATCGCCGGCGCCGTGCTCGATGGCGTCAGCACCTTCTTCACCCGGCAGCCGCCGCCGGGCACGCTGTTCGCCGCGCGCGCGCAGGCCGAGGCGGAAGCGGCCAGCACCGTGGCCGGCGGGAGCCGCTGAGGCGCTATCATTCACGGCTGATCCTCGATGACGGCGTCCGCGCCGCAAGCCGTGCCGATGTCCTTTCCCTGCTGTCGTTTTCGTCCCGTCGCCAAGACCGCTGCGCGCCATCGCGTGCTGAGCGCGACGACAGCATGAGCATCCGTCAGCTGCCCGAGATCCTGATCAATCAGATCGCCGCCGGCGAAGTCGTCGAGCGTCCGGCCTCGGTGGTCAAGGAGCTGGTGGAGAACGCGCTGGACGCGGGCGCGCACCGCGTCGACATCGACCTGGAAGAGGGCGGCGTGCGCCTGATCCGCATCCGCGACGACGGCGGCGGCATTGCGCCCGAGGAACTGCCGCTGGCGGTGTCGCGGCATGCGACCAGCAAGATCGCCTCGCTGGACGACCTGGAATCGGTGGGCACGCTCGGGTTTCGCGGCGAGGCGCTGCCGTCGATCGCCTCGGTCAGCCGCTTCACCCTGGCCTCGCGGCGTGCCGGCGACGAACACGGCGCCGCCCTGCAGGTCGACGGCGGCAAGGTCGGCGAGGTGCAGCCGCGCGCGTTGCCGCAGGGCACGCTGGTCGAGGTGCGCGAGCTGTTCTACAACGTGCCGGCGCGGCGCAAGTTCCTGCGCGCCGAGCGCACCGAACTGGGCCACATCGAGGAGTGGCTGCGTTCGCTGGCGCTGGCGCGGCCGGACGTGGAGCTGCGCGTCTCGCACAACGGCAAGCCGTCGCGGCGCTACAAGCCCGGCGATCTGTATTCGGATGCGCGCCTGGGCGAGACCCTGGGCGAGGACTTCGCAAAGCAGGCGCTGCGGGTGGATCACAGTGGCGCCGGCCTGCGCCTGCATGGCTGGATCGCGCAGCCGCATTATTCGCGTGCCAGTGCCGACCAGCAGTACCTCTACGTCAACGGCCGTTCGGTGCGCGATCGCAGCGTCGCCCACGCGGTGAAGATGGCCTACGGCGACGTGCTGTTCCATGGCCGCCAGCCGGCCTATGTGCTGTTCCTGGAGCTGGAACCCGCGCGGGTCGACGTCAACGTGCATCCGGCCAAGCACGAGGTGCGCTTCCGCGACGCACGGCTGATCCACGATTTCGTCTACCGCACGCTGCAGGATGCGCTGGCGCAGACCCGCGCCGGCAGCCTGCCCGGCACGCTCGGCGCTGACGCGGCGGCAGCCGTCCCGGCCGCGGGCGCCGCTGGCTGGGCGCCCGCAGGCATGCCCGGCGGCCGCAATAGCGAGAGTGGTAGCGGGCAGGGCGATGGCTACGGCGCGCAGTGGCGTCCGGCGCAATCGCCGCTGGGCTTGCGCGTGGAAGAGGCGCCGGCCGCGTATGCGGCGCTGTACACGCCCGCCGCGGACGCGGGAAGCGCCGCCGGCCTGCCGCGGCAGACCCAGGATCCGGCCGGCGGCCTGCCGCCGACCGCCGCCGACAGCGGCGTGCCGCCGCTCGGCTACGCCATCGCGCAGTTGCACGGCATCTACATCCTGGCCGAGAACGCCGACGGCCTGATCGTAATCGACATGCATGCCGCGCACGAACGCATCGGTTACGAGCGCTTGAAGACCGCACACGATGGCATCGGCCTGCACGCGCAGCCGCTGCTGGTGCCGATCACCCTGGCGGTCGGCGAACGCGATGCCGATACCGCCGAACGCGAGGCGGAGACGCTGGCCGCGCTCGGCTTCGAGGTCACCCGCAGCGGGCCGCAATCGCTGCACGTGCGCAGCATTCCGGCGTTGCTGGCGCAGGCCGAGCCCGAGGCCTTGCTGCGCGACGTGCTCACCGACCTGCGCGAACATGGCCACAGCAGCCGCGTCGCCGGTGCGCGCGACGCGCTGCTGTCGACCATGGCCTGCCACGGCGCGGTACGCGCCAACCGCCGCCTCACCGTGCCGGAAATGAACGCCTTGCTGCGCGACATGGAAGCCACCGAGCGCTCCGGACAATGCAATCATGGGCGTCCGACCTGGGCGCGGTTCACCCTGGGCGAGATCGATCGTTGGTTCTTGCGGGGGCGATGATGGACAAGCGGGTATGGACGACGGCGCTGTTGATAGCGCTTGTCGCCTTGGGTGGCTGCGGCAAGCAGGTGCCGGCAGCGGCCGCGCCGAACGCATTGGACGCGCAGTTTGTGTCTGAAGAACAGGCCTGGCGCGCGCAGCGCCAGCGCGAACTGCAGGCGCCGGATGGCTGGACCAGCCTGGTCGGCCTGCACTGGCTGGAATTGAAAGACCACTACATCGGCAGCGGCCCGGACAGCGGTATCCGCCTGGCGGTGGGGCCGGCGCGAATGGCGCTGGTGTCGCAGGCGCAACGCGAGGTGTATCTGACCCCCGAACGCGGCGCCGGCCTCAGCGTCGCCGGTGCGCCGGTGCAGGGGCGGATCCGTCTGTACAGCGACCACGACCCGCAGCCGACGGTGGTCGACTTCGACGACGGCAAGGGCAAACTCAGCCTGATCGAGCGCGGCGGCCGCTACGCGCTGCGGGTCAAGCACGCCGATGCGCCGACCCGGCTCAGTTTCACTGGCGTGCCGTACTGGCCGCTGGCCGAATCCTGGCGGGTGCATGGGCGCTTCGTACCCAATCCGCCGGGCACTACCCTGCCCATCGTCGACATCATCGGCGTCACCACGCCGTCGCCCAATCCCGGCGCGCTGGAGTTCGAGCGCGGCGGCAAGCGCTACCGCCTGCAGGCGATCGGCGAACCCGGCCAGCCGCTGTTCGTGGTGTTCGCCGACCGCACCAGCGGCCACGGCAGCTACCCGGCCGGGCGCTTCCTGGACGTGGACGCACCCGCAGCCGACGGCAGCGTGGTGTTGGATTTCAACCGCGCCTACGACCCGCCATGCGCGTTCACCCCGTTCGCCACCTGTCCGCTGCCGCCGCCGGAGAACCGCCTCGACCTGGCGGTGGACGCCGGCGAGAAGGCCTACGCCGCCGCCCATTGAACCGAGGATGCCGATGACCCCATTCCCGCGCCCGTTGCGCCGCCTGCTGCTGGGGCTGTCGTTGTGCCTGGCCCTGCCGGCACTGGCCCGCACGCCTCCGCCGGTGGCCGCGACGCCTGTCGCACCCGCCGCCGCTGCGCCCGCCGTGGCGGCGCCCACGCCGTTGTTGTGGAAGGTCAGCGGCCCGCGCGGCACGCTGTACCTGCTCGGCTCGTTCCACATGCTCAAGGCGGAGGACTATCCGCTGGCGCGCGAGGTCGATGCGGCCTATGCGGCGTCGCCGCGGTTGCTGTTCGAACTGGCGCCGAAGGACGTGGACGCGCCGCAACTGGGCGCGCAGATGCTGCAGGCCGCTCAGCGCCACGACGGCAAGCGGCTGCAGGACGACCTGGACCCGGCGACGTGGGAGCGGCTGCGCCGCTACGCCGCCGGCCACGGTCTGCCGCTGGCGCAGATGAGCGGCTTCGAGCCGTGGTTCGTCGGCCTCAGCATCAGCATCGCGGACATGAAGGCGCAGGGCCTGCAGGCCGATGCCGGGCTGGACCGCCACTTCATGACCCTGGCCCTGCAGGACGGCAAGACCGCCGAGGGCCTGGAGACCGCACAGGCGCAGATCGACCTGCTCGACGGCATGGACCCGGTGGAGCAGAAGCAGATGCTGATCGAGGCGCTGGGCGACGCCGAGCAGGGCGCGGCGCAGACCCTGCGCCTGCACGACGCCTGGCGCCGCGGCGACGAACGCCAGCTGTGGCAGGAGATCGGCGCGCAGATGAAGCGCGACTACCCGCGGCTGTACCAACGCATCGACGTGGAGCGCAACCAGGCCTGGCTGCCGCGCCTGGAGCAGCGCCTGAAGGACGACGGCGGCGACACCCTGGTGGTGGTCGGTGCGCTGCACCTGCTGGGGCCGGACGGCGTGGTCGACGGCCTGCGCGCGCGCGGGTACAAGGTCGAGCGGATCTGCGCGAGCTGCAAGCCGGCGAGGTCGCGCTGAGTCAAACGCGCGTCCCACGCCTATCAGCGTGCGGCCGTACCCTCATCCGCCCCTGCGGGGCACCTTCTCCCGGTGGGAGAAGGGAAGAGCCAAGCCCCTCTCCCACCGGGAGATGGGTTGAGGTGAGGGTAGGGCGCGAAGCGCCCCGCCGAATCGAATCCGCTAGGCTTCGCTCGACCCTCATCCGCCCCTGCGGGGCACCTTCTCCCAGTGGGAGAAGGGAAGAGCGAAGCCCCTCTCCCACCGGGAGAGGGGTTGGGGTGAGGGTAGGGCGCGAAGCGCCTCGCCCAACCGAATCCGCAGGCTTCGCCCGACCCTCATCCGCCCCTGCAGGGCACCTTCTCCCAGTGGGAGAAGGGAAGAGCCAAGCCCCTCTCCCACCGGGAGAGGGGTTGGGGTGAGGGTAGGGCGCGAAGCGCTCCGCCGAACCTCACCCGCGCGCAGACCTCAGCGCGGACGCGACTTCGGAGCGGCGCCGGCCGGCGGTTCGCCGGGCTTGCTGGTGCCGGCGGTCGGGCGGCCGAAGCCGGCGCCGAGGTTGCGCTGGAACTCCTGCCACAGCTCCAGATTCCGCTCGGTGAGCTGGTTCATCATGGTCCACGGGGTCTGCCCCAGCAGATTGCCCATCTGCTGGCGGAACTGCTGCTGCTGGTCGAGGAACACCTGCATGCTGCGCTCCAGGTAGTTGCCCATGAAGCCCTGCAGCGAGTCGCCGTAGAAGCGGATGATCTGGCTCAGCAACTGCGTGGACAGCATCGGTTCGCCGTCCTGTTCCTGGTCGGCGATGATCTGCAGCAGCACCGCGCGGCTGAGGTCTTCGCCGGTCTTGGCGTCGCGGACTTCGAATTCCTCGCCGTCGATGATCAGCTGGCGGACGTCTTCGATGGTGATGTAACTGGAGATCTCGGTGTCGTAGAGGCGGCGATTGGGATACTTCTTGATGATGCGAATCTCAGCCATGAAGCGGTCGCTCTGTGACGGTAGACGCGCAGCATGGCGCAGCGCAGCAGGGCTTGCAACCGCCGTTCCTGCCTGAACACGCGGGTGCAGCATAAAAATCATGCTGCGCAGCATTCGCGGCGCCGCGAAGGCGCCCGCCGCCGTCAGCGGCCGCCTGCGGGTAGCGTTACCTCGCGCGATAAGGCCGCCGACTGAGCAATTCAGCCGCTCACCACCCCATATGGTGGCCGCCGTTGATATCCAGGTTCGAGCCGGTGATCCAGGCCGCTTCCTCGGCGACCAGGAACGCCACCGCGTAGGCGATTTCCTCCGGCTTGCCGAGGCGCCCGGTGGGAATGTCGGCGGCGATCTTGGCGCGGACTTCCTCCGGCACCGCCATCACCATGTCGGTGGCGACGTAGCCCGGCGAGACCGTGTTGACGGTGATGCCGTAGCTGGCGTTCTCGCGCGCCAGCGAAATCGTGAAGCCGTGCATGCCGGCTTTGGCCGCGGCATAGTTGGCCTGGCCGTACTGGCCCTTGAGGCCGTTGATCGAACTGATCTGGATGACCCGGCCCCAGCGCTGCTGGCGCATGCCTTCGATCACCGGGCGGGTGACATTGAACACCGAGTTGAGGTTGGTGTTGATCACCTCGTGCCATTGCTCGGCGGTCATCTTGTGGAACGTGGTGTCGCGGGTGATGCCGGCGTTGTTGACCAGGATCTCGACCGGGCCGAGCTGGCGTTCGACCTCGCGGACCAGGGCCTGCGCATGCTCGGGCGAGGCGACGTCGCCGGGAACGATGGCCACGTCATGGCCGCGCTCGCGCATGCGTTGCTGCCAGGCCAGCGCCTTGGCCTGGTCGCGGTAGTTGCTGGCCACACGGTGGCCCTGCGCGGCCAGCCGCTCGCAGATCGCGGTTCCGATGCCGCCGGTGCCGCCGGTGACCAGCGCAACGCGTGATGTCATGGATGTCGCTCCGGATGAAGAAAGTGGGGGCCGCACCGCGGCCGAGGGTCCGATTCTAGTCAGCCTCGGTGTCGCTGGGGATAGCGGCCGCCACCTGCGCCGCATCGTCCACCCCTCGGTCCTGCACGGACAGCCGCGCCGGGTCGAAGGCGCGCAGCGCCGCGGCCAACAGCGCCGGCACCGAACCGGCGCCCGCCAACGCCGCCGGCGGTTGGCCCAGCGTCGCCCAGGCCAGGCGCAGCGCCGGCAGCGGGTCGGCATCGTCCAGCGGCAGCGCCGCGTGCGACTTCGACAGCTTGCGGCCGTCGGCGCCGAGCAGCAGCGGCAGGTGCAGGTAGCGCGGCGTCGGCAGGCCCAGCGCACGCTGCAGCAGGATCTGTCTTGGCGTGGAATCGAGCAGGTCGGCGCCGCGCACCACGTCGGTGATGCCTTGCGCGGCATCGTCGACCACCACCGCCAGTTGGTAGGCCCAGCAGCCGTCGGCGCGCAGCAGCACCACATCGCCGACCTCGGCATGGACGTCCTGGGTCAGCCGGCCGCGCAGGGCGTCGTCGAAGGCGACCACGCTGGCCGCACCCGGCGACACGCGCAGGCGCAGTGCCGGATGCGCCCGCGCCTGCATCGCCACGCAGGCATGGTGCACGCCGCCTTGCGCCGCCAGGTCGCTGCGGCTGCAACTGCAGGGGAAGGCGAGGCCGGCCTGCAGCAGCCGCTGCGCCGCGTCGCGGTACACCGGGTCGCGTTCGCTCTGCCGCAGCACCGGTCCGTCGGCCTCCAGGCCGCAGGCGCGCAGGCTGGCCAGTTGCCGCTCGGCGGCGCCGGGCACGCTGCGCGGGCGGTCCACGTCCTCGATGCGCAGCAGCCATTGGCCGCCGGCGTGGCGGGCCAGCAGCCAGCTACCGAAGGCGGCGAGCAGCGAACCCAGGTGCAGCGGGCCGGTGGGCGAGGGCGCAAAGCGGCCGCGGTAGGGGGGCGGTGACATGGACAAGCTGAATCCTCGGTCAGGTACGCGCTTGAATTCAAGCGGCCGACCCCGCAGATTCGCGCCAATCCTTCCATTTAATCAGTGCGGAGCCCACGCTCACATGTTCAATCGCATCGTCCTGTTCCTCATCACCAACCTGGCGGTGCTGGTACTGGCCGGCATTGTCATGTCCGTGTTCGGGGTCAACCCGAACCAGATGGGCGGCCTGCTGGTGATGGCCGCGATCTTCGGCTTCGGCGGCTCGCTGGTCTCGCTGCTGCTGTCCAAGTTCATGGCCAAGCGCGCCACCGGCGCGCAGGTCATCACCGAGCCGCGCAACCACACCGAGCGCTGGTTGCTGCAGACCGTGCAGCGCCAGGCGCAGGCCGCCGGCATCGGCATGCCCGAGGTCGCCGTGTACGACGGCCCGGAGATCAACGCCTTCGCCACCGGCGCCAACCGCAACAACGCCCTGGTCGCGGTCTCCACCGGTCTGCTGCAGAACATGACCGAGGACGAGGCCGAGGCGGTGCTGGGCCACGAGATCAGCCATATCGCCAACGGCGACATGGTGACCATGGCGTTGCTGCAGGGCGTGCTCAACACCTTCGTGATCGTGCTGGCGCGGGTGGTCGGCGGCGTGGTCGACAGCTATCTGTCGGGCAACCGCGACGGCCGCCGCGGCCTGGCCTACTACGCGATCGTGATGGTGCTGGAACTGGTGTTCGGCCTGTTCGCGACCATGATCGCGATGTGGTTCTCGCGCTACCGTGAGTTCCGCGCCGACGCCGGCGGCGCCAGCCTGGCCGGCCGCGGCAAGATGATCGCCGCGCTGCAGCGGCTGGAGCTCAACCACGGCCAGAGCACGCTGCCGTCGCAGGTGCAGGCGTTCGGCATCGCCGGCGGCCTGGGGCAGGGCCTGCGCAAGTTGTTCATGAGCCACCCGCCGTTGGCCGAGCGCATCGCCACCCTGCGCGCCGCGCAGGTCAACGCAACTGTGAGCTGATCCACCGTGGGATCGAGACGCCGACCGGCGAAGCCGGTCGGCGCTTTGCGAATCCCAATCCCCGATCCCGAATCCCGGCCCCTCAGGTAAAATCGAAATTCATCCCCGGCCCGGCCAGGCCGACGAACTCGCCTTGCACGTAATCGACGCCGGCACTGAACAGCAGGCTCATCGAAGTCGCGTCGGAGACGAACTCGGCGATGGTGCGGATGCTCGCCGACTGCGCGCGTGCGGTGATCTCGCGGATCTTGTCCTGGTGTTCGCGGGTCTGGGTCAGGTCCTGGGTGAAGCCGCGGTCCAGCTTCAGGAACGAGGGCTGGAAGTGCGCCAGCAGTTGGAACGAATCCAGGCCGGAGCCGAACTGCTCCAGCCCGACCTTGCAGCCCAATGCGGTCGCGTCGGCCAGGAACTGCTGCGCATTGCGCAGGTGGGTGAAGACCTTGGCTTCCGGCGTCTGCAGCCACAGGCGGTCGCCGGGCACGCCGTGCGCGGCCAGCTCGCGCCGGATCAGGTCGACCATCTGCGTGTCGGCGAAGGCCTCCGGGCTGACCTTGACCAGCAGGCTGGTGGCGTGGCCGGCGCGTTGGCGTTCGCCGATCACGGCGATCGCGCGGGCGACCACCCAGCGGTCGATCTCGGCGGTCAGGCCATGCTCGGCGGCGATGCCGAGGAAGGTCGACGGGCCGATCAACTCGTCGTTGCGCTCCATGCGCAGGTAGGCCTCGTACAACTCGTGCTGGTCGCCCTGCAGGTTCAGCACCGGCTGGTAGTGCAGCAGGAAGCCATCGCCGGCCAGGGCCTCGCGCAGGTGCTGCACCCAGCGCTGCACGCGCTCTTCCTCGAGCCGGTCGGCCGCGCCGGGATCGAAGATCTTGCAGGCATTGCCGCCGAGTTCGACGGTGGCCTGCACGTTCTCGCTGGCGCGGGCCAGGACCTGGCCGACGCTGGCGATCTTCTCGCCGATCTGCACGCCGCCGATGCTGACGGTGACCGTGGCCGAGCGCTCGCCGACGCTGAACACGTGGCTGGCGTAGGCCTGCAGCAGGCGCTCGGCCAGCGCCGCGGTGCGCGCGTAGTCGCCTTCCAGCAACAGCGCGAAGTTGTGCTCGCCGAAGCGCGCCGCCTGCACGTCGCCGTCGATGGCCGCGGCCAGGTGCTGGGCCAGCGCCGCGACCAGCGCGTCGGCCGAGTCCAGGCCGATGTCGGCCAGCAGCCGCGCGTAATGATCCGGCTCGACCAGCAGGAAGCCGTACTGGCCTTCGCCACGGCCGACCTGGGCCACCGCCGTTTCCAGCGCCAGCATGAAGGTCGGGCGGTTGAGCAGGCCAGTGACCTGGTCGCGCTGGCGCAGGTCCTCGACCTCGCGCGCCAGTTCCGGGTCGAACTCCTCGCGGCGGCGGAACACCACCTGCACGCAGGCCTCGCCCTCGTAGCTGGCGGTGGCGAATTCCATCGTCGCCGGAAAACTGTCGCCTTCCAGGGTGCGTGCATCGACCTGGTACTGTGCCGGCGGCGGCTCGCCCTTGCTGAGCGACTTCAGCAATTGCTTGAAGCCTTCCACGTGTTGCGGGGCGACCATGTCCAGCAGCGACACGCCTTCGACGTCGTCGAACGTGTCGAACCCGAACATCTCCAAATAGGCGTCGTTGGCGCGGATGTGCATGCCTTCGTGGATGTAGGCGATCGGGTCGCGCGAGGAGGCGATCAGCGCGTCGCAGCGGCGCTCGGTCTCGCGCATCTGCGCCTCGATCCGGCGCAGCCCGCGCCGCGCCTGCAGATCGGCCCAGGTGGTACGGACCACCGCCAGCAGGTGCTCGGGGCGCTGCCGCAGCGCGATCGCGCGCGCGCCGCCGGCCACGGCCTCCAGCCATTCTTCCTCGTCGATGCGTTCGGCCAGCACGATGACCGGGATGTCCTTGCCGCTGGCCGCGACCCTTTGCAGCACCTGCGGCAAGGGGATCGACTGGGCCTGCGCGCTGAGCACCAGGTCGATCGGCTGGGCGGCCAGCATCGCCCCCAACTCCTCGGCGTGCTGCGGCCGCGACGGGCGCACGGCGATGCCGCTGTTGCGCAGGCTGCTGACGATCGCCTCGGCGTCTTCGCCGCTGTCGTCGACGATCATCAGGCGGAGGGTGATGTCTTTGCCTGTGTGCATGAAGCCTCCCGGGGACGGGGTTTAATACACGATGGCCGCTGCGGCGTCCATGGATGAGGGGCCGGGATTGGGGATTCGGGATTGGCAAAGGCGGGTTCGCGATGTCTGAAGGTGCGCGTGTTATCCAAGGCCGACCAAGATGAGGGGAGTAGGCCTTGGCGAATCCCCAATCCCGAATCTCCAATCCCCGCTTCACCGCCAATCCCGAATCCCGAATCCCCAATCCCGGCGGCGGTCACGCCGCCATGCCAGCCGCATGGCCCGAGGCCCAGGCCCACTGGAAGTTGTAGCCGCCCAGCCAGCCGGTGACGTCGAGCACTTCGCCGACGAAGTACAGGCCAGGCACGCGCCGCGATTCCATGGTCGAGGACGACACCTGATCGGTGTCCACGCCGCCCAGGGTGACTTCGGCGGTGCGGTAGCCCTCGGTGCCGCTGGCCACCAATGGCCAGGCGCCGAGCAGTTCGGCGGCGGCGCGCAACTGCGGCTCGTCCAGTTGGCGTACCGGCTTGTCCGGCAGCCACACCTCGCATAGCCGCTGCGCGAAGCGGCGCGGCAGCGCCTCGCCCAGCACCGTGCGCAGTTCGGCGGCGCCGCGCAGGCGTTTCTGTTCGCGCAGCCAGGCCGCGGCGTCCTGCCCCGGCAGCAGGTCCAGCCGCAGGTCGTCGCCCGGCTGCCAGTAGGAGGAGATCTGCAGGATCGCCGGGCCGCTGACCCCGCGGTGGGTGACCAGCATGAAGTTCCGGAAGCTTGCGCCGTTGCACCTGGCCTCCACCGGCAAGGCCAGGCCCGAGAGGTCGTGCAGGCGTTCCTGATGCTTGCCGCTCAGGGTCAGCGGCACCAGCCCGGCACGGGTCGGCAGCAGCGCATGGCCGAACTGCCGCGCCAGCTCGTAGCCGAAGCCGCTGGCGCCGAGGCTGGGAATGGACAGGCCGCCGGTCGCCACCACCAGCGAATCCGCATGCACCGGGCCGTCGTCGGTGTCCAGGCGGAAGCCCTCGCTGCCGCGCTCGACCGCGCGCACGCTGCAGCTGGTGCGCACCGTCACCGCGGCCGCGGCGCACTCGTCCACCAGCATGCGCACGATCTGCTTGGAGGAGATGTCGCAGAACAGCTGCCCCAGCTCCTTCTCGTGATAGGCGATGCCGTGGCGTTCGACCAGGTCGATGAAGTCGGTGGGGCGGTAGCGGGCCAGCGCCGACTTGCAGAAGTGCGGGTTGGCCGACAGGAAGTTGCCCGGTCCGGTGCCGGTATTGGTGAAATTGCAGCGGCCGCCGCCGGACATCAGGATCTTCTTGCCGACCTTGTTGGCATGGTCGATCACCCGCACCCGCCGCCCGCGCTGGCCGGCGGCGATCGCGCACATCAGCCCGGCGGCGCCGGCGCCGATCACCACGACATCGGTGCGGAGGGGGGCGGTCCCGGCGCTCATGTCGCGGCTTTGCGCACCGTGGGCACGAACACGACGCTGCCGTTGTCGCCCAGCCACTGCACTTCGCCGTCCTGGATCATCACGTCGAAGCGCATGCTGCGCTGGATCAGCTCGGCCGCGGCGGCGACCGCGTCGGCCGGCAGGTCGATCACCTGCACCTGCTTGAGCTTGCCCAGCGCCGAGGCGTTCTTGTCCCACCAGATGTCGGCGGCGCGGCCGCCGTAGTTGGCGACCACCACCGAGCGCGCCCGGCCGCAGGCCTTGCGCACCCGCGATTCGTCGGGCTGGCCGACCTCGATCCATTGCTCGATGGCGCCGGTATAGTCCATCCGCCACAGGTCGGGCTCGTCGTCGCTGCTCAGGCCCTTGCCGAACAGCAGGCGCTCATCGGCGTACAGGGCGAAGGTCAGCAGGCGTGCCATCAGCCGCTGGTCGGTCTCGGACGGGTGTTGCGCCAGGGTCAGGGAATGGGCGGCGTAGTAGCCGCGGTCCATGTCGGAAATCTGCAGCTCCGCCTTGCGGAGAGTGGCGGTGAGGGCCATGCGGCTACCGGGATCGAGGGCGCAATAGGATACGGTGTACAGCGGCGCCGGGCCTGGACCGTGCTTGGGACGCAGGAGATGGGTGCCGGGCGCGGGCTTCGCCGAGGCGAGCGGGGTGCCAATCGGCTGACGCGGACGCATTCTGCAGGTCGCAGGGTCATCCGCCGTTGCCCGGTACGCGGGCGGATTTGCGCAGTTTCCGCGGATCGGCAGGCGGATCGGCCGCGCTGGCGCTAACTTTAGGGTTGGGTTCAGCTTCCTTGTGGTGGATCCCGGTTTGTCTACACAAACATGTCGCTTTTTGACCGCGACCCGCGTATGGTGACCCCACTGTGTTTGCTAGAGTCACCGTGAATCGTGGCTTGGTGCAGTAGATCTCGCGATCCACTTCATCGTTCCGCTCGCTTTACTAACGCCTGCAACTCAGTCTCGGCCTCGATTTCCGATGGCTGCGATTTCTTCAATTCAATGTTTCAGGAGTTAGCAATGTCTGATCGTCAGAACGGTACCGTGAAGTGGTTCAACGATGCCAAGGGCTTCGGCTTCATCACCCCGGAAAGCGGCCCGGACCTGTTCGTGCACTTCCGTGCCATTCAGGGCACCGGCTTCAAGTCGCTGCAGGAAGGCCAGAAGGTGACCTTCGTCGCCGTGCAGGGCCAGAAGGGTATGCAGGCTGACCAGGTGCAGGCCGTCTAAGGACGCCCGCCACCGCAAGGTTGCCAGACGCCGGAAGCGCAAGCTTCCGGCGTTTTTGTTTGGGCGATCGGTTGTCTCGGGCATCGGTCGCGTCGCCTGCGGCGGCACCGCGGCCATGTCGCAGGCGCAGCGGCGATACGCCTGCATGCGCGGGTTCACACCTGCATCCGGCTACCATGGCCGCCCCCGAGTTCCGGAGCCGTCGCCATGATCACCGTGCATCACCTCAACCAGTCCAGGTCGCAGCGCGTGCTGTGGTTGCTGGAGGAACTGGCGCTGCCGTACCAGGTGGTCAAGTACCAGCGCGATCCCAAGACCATGCTGGCGCCGCCGGAACTGCGCGCCATCCATCCGCTCGGCAAGTCGCCGGTGCTGGTGGACGACGGTCATGTCCTGGCCGAGTCCGGGGCCATCCTGGACTATCTGGTGGATCGCTACGACACCGGCTGCACGCTGTCGCCGGCGCCGCAGCCGCTGGATTCGCCGGAGCGCCTGCGTTACCGCTACTGGATGCACTACGCCGAGGGCTCGGCGATGCCGCCGCTGCTGATGAGCCTGGTGTTCGGGCGGATCCGCTCGGCGAAGATGCCGTTCTTCGCCCGGCCGATCGCCAAGGCCATCGTCGACAAGGCGATGCGTGGCTTCGTCGGGCCGCAGGTGCGCCTGCACCTGGACTGGATGGAGCGCGAGCTGGCCGAGACCGGCTGGTTCGCCGGCGACCGCTTCACCGCCGCGGACGTGCAGATGAGCTTCCCGGTGCAGGCCGCGGCGGCGCGGATCGGCCTGCAGACGCATCCGAACCTGGCCGGGTTCGTGCAGCGGATCGAGCAGCGTCCCGCCTACCAGCGCGCGCTGCAGCAGGGCGGCCCGTTCGAGTTGCTCGGCAGCGCGGACTGAGCCTGGCGTGCGTCGGTCGCGGCGCTGGCCGGGTCAGGGCGCGGCGGGACGCGCCGGGCAGGCGCGCACGAAGGCGATGCTGTCGGCCATGACCGGCAGCGCCGGGTCGTCCTTGCGCAGCGCCAGCACCAGGCGCATGTGGCCGACGCCGGGATAGGTCTTCAGCTCCGCCGGCACCCCGACGCGTTGCAGCGCGGCCTGCAGCGACTGGCTGTTGTGCGGCTCCACCACCGTGTCGGCGTCGCCGTGCAGCAGCAGCGCCGGCGGCTCGTCGCCGTCGACGAAGTTCACCGGTTGCGAGCGCCGCTGCTGCGCCGGGTCCTGGCCGAACATGCCGATCAGGTCCGGGTCGGTCAGCGGCAGGAAGTCGTAGGGGCCGGCCAGCCCGACCAGGCCGCACAGCTGCCGCGGCGACAGGCCTTGCGCCTGCAGCCAGTGGCCATCGGTGGCCAGCAGTGCGGCGATGTGCGCGCCGGCGGAGTGGCCCATCAGCACCAGCCGTTGCGGATCGCCGCCGTAGTCGACGGCATGCCGCTGGCTCCAGGCCACCGCGGTGGCGGCGTCGCGCATGAAGCCGTCCAGGGTCACCTGCGGATACTTGCGGTAGTCCGGCACGATCGCGACCACGCCGTGCCGCGCCAGCGCTTCGCCGGCCCAGCGGTAGCTCTGGCGGTTGCCGGTCTTCCAGGTGCCGCCGTGAAAGAACACCACCACCGGCGCGTGCTGCACCCCGGCCGGGCGGTACACGTCCAGCGCCAGGCCGTGCGCGGCGTCGTAGACGATCCCGCGTTGTTCGCTGAGGCCGTGCCGCGAGGAACTGGCGTTGAGGCCGCCGAAGAACAGGCTGCTGCAGGCCGAGACCAGCAGCGAGGACAGGGCGATCAGGGCATTGCGGGGCCAGCGGGGCGGAGACGGACGGTCGGACATGGGCGATCCCGGAGAGGAGCGCGGAGCATGCCCGATGCGGGTGTCGGCGGCGAGTGGAGGTGGGGCGGGGATTCGGGAGTGGGGAGTGGTAAAAGCGGTGGGGTTGCAGCACTTGCGGTGGGACTTCGCGGCGGTCGGACCTTCACCCCAACCCCTCTCCCGTGGGGAGAGGGGCTCGGAATGCGCGCGGGGCACAGGGCGTGCACCGTATGCTCACTCTTCGGCCTTTCCAATGCAGGCTGCGACTTCTAGGCTGTGCCCCATGTCTTCCTTGCGTTTCGACAATCGTTTCGTCGCCGAGCTGCCCGGCGATCCGGAAACCGGGCCACGGCGCCGCGAGGTGCTGGGAGCGCTGTGGTCGCCGGTCGAGCCGACGCCGGTGGCGGCGCCGCGGTTGCTGGCGTATTCGCCGGAGGTGGCGGCCTCGCTCGGGCTGTCCGAGCAGGAGGTGCGGTCGCCGCAGTTCGCCGCGGTGTTCGCCGGCAATGCGCGCTATCCGGGCATGCAGCCCTATGCGGCCAACTACGGTGGCCACCAGTTCGGGCACTGGGCCGGGCAGCTTGGCGACGGCCGTGCGATCTCGCTGGGCGAGGCCCTGGGCGTGGACGGGCGGCGCTGGGAGTTGCAGCTCAAGGGCGCCGGGCCCACGCCGTATTCGCGCGGCGCCGATGGCCGTGCAGTGCTGCGTTCCTCGATCCGCGAGTTCCTGTGCAGCGAGGCCATGCACCACCTGGGCGTGCCGACCACGCGCGCGCTGAGCCTGGTCGGCACCGGCGAGACAGTGGTGCGCGACATGTTCTACGACGGCCATCCGCGTGCCGAGCCGGGCGCGGTGGTGTGCCGGGTGGCGCCCTCGTTCGTGCGCTTCGGCAGTTTCGAACTGCCCGCCGCGCGCGGCGACATCGCGTTGCTGCGGCGCCTGGCCGACCTGGTGATCGCACGCGATTTCCCGGAGCTGCAAGGCGCCGGTGGCGCGCGCGATGCCGCCTGGTTCGCCGAGATCTGCGCGCGCACCGCGCGCATGGTCGCGCACTGGATGCGGGTCGGCTTCGTGCACGGGGTGATGAACACCGACAACATGTCGATCCTGGGGCTGACCATCGATTACGGCCCCTACGGCTGGATCGACGACTACGATCCGGAGTGGACCCCCAATACCACCGATGCGCAGGGGCGCCGCTACCGCTTCGGCACCCAGCCGCAGGTCGCGTACTGGAACCTGGGACGGCTGGCGCAGGCGCTGGCGCCGCTGTTCGACGACGTCGCGCCGCTGCACGACGGGCTGGAGCGGTTCCGCGCCGACTATGCGCAGGCCGAGCGCGACAACATCGCGGCCAAGCTCGGCCTGCAGGAGTGCGGCGACGCCGACCTGGCGCTGATGCGCGACCTGCTGGACCTGCTGCAGCAGGGCGAGGTCGACATGACCCTATGGTTCCGCGGACTGAGCGCGTTGCCGCTGCAGCCGTGGACGCCGACGCAGGCGCTGGCGGCGCTGGGCGAGGCGTTCTATGACCCCGCCAAGCGGGCGGCGCAGGCGCCGGCGTTCGAGGCCTGGCTGGCGCGCTATGCGCAGCGGCTGCAGCAGGATCCGTTGCCTGCCGCCGTGCGCGTGGAGAAGATGCGGGCAGCCAATCCGCGCTATGTGCTGCGCAACTACCTGGCGCAGCAGGCGATCGATCGGGCCGAACAGGGCGACACCGGCGGCATCGACGAACTGCTCGAGGTGATGCGGCATCCCTATGACGAGCAGCCAGGGCGCGAGGCCTTCGCGGCGAAGCGTCCGGACTGGGCGCGCACGCGGGCCGGTTGTTCGATGCTGTCGTGCAGTTCCTGAGCGGGACCGGCGCGTGCGCTCAGGGCGGCGTCGCGCCGCGGTAGCGCCAGGCGGCCAGGAAGGTCGCCACCACTTCCTCCGCCAGCGCCTGCTGGGTGGCCGCGTCCGGCGCCTGCCCATTGAGCATCGCGCCGGGGTACGCGTAGCCGAAGGTGGCGCCGATGAAGGCGGTGGCGGCGAGCAAGGGCGTGTCGACCTGCACGTCGCCACGTGCGTGCAGCGCCTGCAGCAAGGCGCCCAGGCGCTCGCGCAGGCGGCCGGCGCGGCGTTGGTGCAGCGACTGCAGCAAGTCCGGCATCTGCGCGCTGGCCTGCACCAGCAGGCGATGCAGGCGCAGGGCGTCGGGCGCGTAAAGGTGCGCCGGCACGGTCACCGCGATCTGCCGCAGGGTCGCGGGCAGATCCTGCGCGGTGGCACTGCCGATGTTCTCGAAGCGTGCCTGCAGTTGCTCGTTCAAGGCCTCGAATACCTGCATCAACAGCTCGGCCTTGCTGGAAAAATGGTTGTACAGGCTTTGCCGGGTCAACCCGGCCTGGCTGGCGATCTGTTCCAGCGACACCTCCAGCCCATGCTCCAGCAGCAGGGTGCGCGCCGCCGCCAGCAGGCGCGGTCGCGCCAGCGCCGGCCGGCCACGCGGCCGCACAGGCGTGACCGATGCCGACGACGCGGGCGTCGTGGCCGCTGACCGCCCCTCCTTGCCGCGAAGGGTTGTGCCTCCCTTCATGTTTGTTTTTTTGTCTTTGAGTAAATTAAATGATCCTCCTCGTCGTCCCCAGGATCAAGCGCATGCCCGCGCCTCTCGTCCAGCGCCGCTGCGCGTTGCCGTTGCTGCTGTCCGCCGTCGTGCTCGCGTTCGCCGGCTGCAAGGGCGGAGGCAAGGCCCCGACGCCGGCCGCGAAGACGGTGGAGGTGGTGACCCTGCAGCCGCAGCCCGTGCCGTTGAGCGTGGAGCTGGCCGGGCGCACCGTCGCGTCGGAAGAATCGGAGGTGCGGCCGCAGGTCAGCGGCATCCTGCGCCAGCGGCTGTTCGAAGAAGGCGCCACGGTGCGCGCCGGGCAGCCGCTGTTCCAGATCGAGCCCACCCTGTACCAGGCCGCGGCCAACCAGGCGCAGGCCAATCTGGCCACCGCCGAGGCCACGCTCGCCGCAGCCACGTTGCGTGCCGAGCGCTACCGCACCCTCGGCAAGTCCCAACTGGCCGCGCAGCAGGATGTGGACGATGCACAGGCCGCCTACAAGCAGGCGCTGGCCAGTCGCGACGCGCAACGCGCGGCGCTGGACACCGCCCGCACGCAGCTGCGCTTCGCCACGGTGCTGGCGCCGATCGGCGGGCGTATCGGCCGCGCGCGGGTGACGCCGGGCGCGCTGGTCACCGCCAACCAGAGCGACGCCATCGCCAAGATCCAGCAACTGGATCCGATGAACGTGGACATCACCCAGTCCGGCAACCAGTTCCTGGCGCTGCGCCGGGCGATCGCCGCCGGCGGCGTGCAGCCAGCCAGCACGCAGGTGCGGCTGACCCTGTCCGACGGCACCGAGTACCCGTTGCCGGGCACGCTGGAATTCGCCGACCTCGACGTGGAGGAGACCACCGGCGCGGTGACCCTGCGCGCGCGTTTCCCCAATCCCGATGCGCAACTGCTGCCGGGCATGTACGTGCGCGCGCTGGTCGGGCAGGGCGTGCGCCAGCAGGCGCTGCTGGTGCCGCAGGCCGCGGTGGACCGCACCCCCCGCGGCGAGGCGGTGGCCTGGGTGGTGGGCGCCGACAACGTGGTGCGCCAGCGCGAGTTCACCACGTTGCGCGCGGTCGGCGACCAATGGCTGGTCGGCACTGGCCTCAAGCCCGGCGAGCGGGTGGTGGTCGCGGGCCGGCAAGGCCTCAGCGACGGCGCCAAGGTGACGGTGAAGACCGCCGCCGCGGCCGCGCCTGCCACCAGCCAGGGCTGAGCCGGCATGCTGCCGCGCTTCTTCATCCACCGCCCGATCTTCGCCTGGGTCCTGGCGATCTGCATCATGGCCGCCGGCGCCATCGCCGTGTTGACCCTGCCGATCGAGCAGTACCCGGACATCGCGCCGCCCTCGGTCAACGTCACCGCCACCTACAACGGCGCCTCGGCGCAGACCGTGGAGGACAGCGTCACCCAGGTGATCGAACAGCAGATCAAGGGCATCGACCACCTGCTGTACTTCTCCTCGACCAGTTCCTCGTCCGGGCAGGCGCGGATCAGCATCACCTTCGACCAGGCGGCCAATCCCGACATCGCCCAGGTGCAGGTGCAGAACGCGGTCAACCAGGCGCTCAACCGCCTGCCGCAGGAAGTGCAGCAGCAGGGCGTGACCGTGGCCAAGTCGCAGGGCGACAGCCTGATGGCGGTGGCGATCTACGACCGCACCGACCGCATGGACAACGTCGACATCTCCGACTACCTGGTCAGCACCCTGCAGGACCCGATCAGCCGCATCAACGGCGTCGGCGAGATCAACGTGTTCGGCGCGCAGTACGCGATGCGGGTGTGGCTGGACCCGCACAAGCTCACTGCCTACCAGCTCATGCCGGGCGACGTGCGCAGCGCGATCCTGGCGCAGAACACCCAGGTCACTGCCGGCGAACTCGGCGCGTTGCCCACCGGTGCCGAGCAGGAACTCAACGCCACGGTCACCGCGCAGTCGCGGCTGCAGACCCCCGAGCAGTTCCGGCAGATCATCCTGGCCACGCGCGCGGACGGTTCCAGCGTGCGCCTGGGCGACGTGGCGCGGGTGGAGATCGGCGCAGAGAACTACCAGAACAACGCCACGCTCAACGGCCACCCGGCCTCCGGCTTCTCGGTGACGCTGTCGGCCGGCGCCAATGCGATCGCCACCTCCGACGCGATCCACGCCACCATCGAACGGCTCAAGCCGACCTTCCCGCCGGGCCTGGACGTGGCCTATCCGCGCGACAGCACGCCGTTCGTGCGGATCTCGATCGAGAACGTGGTGCACACCCTGGCCGAGGCGATCGTGCTGGTGGTGGTGGTGATGTTCCTGTTCCTGCAGAACGCCCGCGCCACGCTGATCCCGGCGATCACCGTGCCGGTGGTGCTGCTGGGCACCTTCGGCATCCTCGCCGCGGCCGGCTTCACCATCAACACGCTGACCCTGTTCGCGATGGTGCTGGCGATCGGCCTGCTGGTCGACGACGCCATCGTGGTGGTGGAGAACGTCGAGCGGATCATGCACGAGGAGCATCTGCCGCCGCGCGAGGCCACCGAGCGCTCGATGGGCGAGATCACCGGCGCGCTGGTCGGCATCACCGTGGTGCTGGGCGCGGTGTTCCTGCCGATGGCGTTCTTCGGCGGCTCCACCGGCATCATCTACCGGCAGTTCTCGATCACCATCGCCTCGGCCATGGCGCTGTCGGCGCTGGTCGCGCTGACCCTGACCCCGGCGCTGTGCGCGACCCTGCTCAAGCCGGTGGAGCAGGAGCGCAAGCTTGGCCGCTTCTTCCAATGGTTCAACCGCAGCGTCGAGCGCGGCCAGCAGGCCTACCAGCGCCGCCTCGGCACCGTGCTGCAGCGGCCGCGGCGCTGGCTGGCGCTGTATGCGCTGGTGGTGCTGGCGATGGTCGTGCTGTACATGCGCATGCCCACCGGCTTCCTGCTGGTGGAGGACCAGGGCCAGGTGCAGATCCAGTTCACCACGCCGGAAGGCACGCCGCTGGCCAAGACCCAGGCCCTGGGCAAGCGCATCAGCGACTACTTCATGACCCACGAGAAGGCGAACCTGACCGCGATCTTCATGGTGGTGGGCCGCAACAACGCCGGCACCGGGCAGAACGCCGGCCAAGCCTTCGTGGCGCTCAAGCCGTGGGGCGAGCGCAACCGCGACAACACCGCGCAGGCCATCATCGACCGCGCCAACGCGCATTTCCGCGGTGTCGGCGACGCCAAGATCAGCGTGCTGTCGCCGCCGGCGGTGCGCGGCCTGGGCCAGTCCAGCGGCTTCGAACTGTGGATCCGCGACAGCGATGGCGCCGGCCGCGCGGCGCTGCTGAAGGCGCAGCAGCAGGTGCTCAAGGCCGCCGGCGACGATCCGCAGCTGACCGCGGTGCGGCTCAACGGCCTGGGCGACAAGGCGCAGCTGCAGGTGGACATCGACCATGCGCAGGCCAGCGCGCTGGGGCTGGCGCAGAGCGACATCAACGCGACCCTGGCCACCGCCTGGGGCGGCAGCTACGTCAACGACTTCATCGACCGCGGCCGGGTCAAGCGCGTGTACGTGCAGGGCGATGCACCGTACCGCGCGCTGCCGGAGGACATCGCGCAGTGGTACGTGCGCGGCAGCGGCGGGCAGATGGCGCCGTTCGCCAGTTTCGCCAGCACCCACTGGACGCGCGGCCCGCAGCTGCAGCAGCGCTTCAACGGCCTGCCGGCGGCGCAGATCCAGGGCGGCGCGGCGGCCGGCAGCAGTTCCGGCGAGGCGATGCAGCGGATGCAGGCGCTGGTGGCCAAGCAGGAGGGCTTCGATCTGCAGTGGAGCGGGCTGTCCTACCAGGAGCAGTTGTCCAGCAACCAGACGCTGTGGCTGTACACCGCCTCGATCCTGTTCATTTTCCTGTGCCTGGCGGCGTTGTACGAGAGCTGGTCGATCCCGGTGGCGGTGCTGCTGGTGATCCCGCTGGGTGTGGTCGGCACGGTGCTGGCGACCACGCTGGCCGGCTTCGTCAACGACATCTATTTCCAGGTCGGCCTGTTGACCACGATCGGCCTGTCGGCGAAGAACGCGATCCTGATCGTCGAGTTCGCCGAAGCGCGGCAGCGCGCCGGCATGCCGTTGCTGGAGGCGACGCTGGAAGGCGCGCGGCTGCGCCTGCGGCCGATCGTGATGACCTCGCTGGCGTTCGTGGCCGGCGTGCTGCCGCTGGCGCTGTCCACCGGCGCCGGTGCCTCCAGCCGCCGCGAGATCGGCGTCTGCGTGATCGGCGGCATGGTCACCGGCACCGTGCTGGCGGTGCTGCTGGTGCCGCTGTTCTTCGTGCTGGTGCGGCGTGCGCTGCGGCGCAGCCCGGCGGATGCGGCAAGGCCGGCGCACAGCGGGTAGGATGGCACGCCCTCACTGGATCGTCCCGGCTCGCCGGGACGCGCGACCATGACCGATACCGTTGCCGAACCACTGTCCTGGGCCACCCGAATCCGCGATGTGCCGGACTTTCCCAAGCCCGGCATCCTGTTCAAGGACATCACCCCGCTGCTCGCCGACGGGCCGGATTTCGCCTCCGCCCTGGATGCGCTGGCCCAGCCCTGGCGCGGCACCCCGCTGGACGCGGTGCTGGGCATCGAGGCGCGCGGCTTCATTCTCGGCGCGCCGCTGGCGCACGAACTGCGCACCGGGTTCGTGCCGGTGCGCAAGCCCGGCAAGCTGCCGGCGCAGACCCTGGCCCAGGACTATGGCCTGGAGTACGGCCGCGATCGCATCGAGATCCATGCCGATGCACTGCAGCCGGGCATGCGCGTGCTGCTGGTCGACGACGTCCTCGCCACCGGCGGCACCTTGCTGGCGGCGCTGGCGCTGGCGCAGCGGATGGGCGCCGAAGTAGTCGCGGCGACGGTGCTGGTGGAACTGGCCGGGCTCGGCGCGCGGGCGCGCTGGCCCGCGGACATTCCGCTCACCGCGCCGCTGCGCTACTGACGCCGACGCTGGCGCGGCGCTGGGCGAGGCCGTGATCGGTCGCGCCCGCGCCGGCAGCCGGCTCAATATGGGTAGATCACATCCTCCAGCGCCGGGTCGGCATGCGCGGCGGCATGGCTCAGCTGGCCATCGAACGGACCGACCTTGCAGATCCGCCCGTCGTCGGCGAACACCAGCTGCAGACCGTGTTCCTGTTCCCAGTCGCAATTGCATTCCAGGCTGATGCGTAGGCGGCCGTCGCGGTGGCGGTCGACATACGCCTCGTTGCCGAACTGCACGTGCGCCCACACCTCGGCGGGGCCGGAGATCTCCGGCGACGGCCATCCGTACTTGGCGCACAACGCCTGCGTGTGCCGGTAGTAGGCGAACACGTGCGGCGCCGCCGCGGCGAACACCGCGGCGTCGAGCTGCAGGAACGTCTCGATGGCCGAAGCTGCGTCCGCTGGCACCTCGCCAGCGTCGCAATCCTCCAGCACGAAACAGCAGGTGTCGTGCATCCACGGCACCGGCACCGCCTCGCTCCAGAGGTTGCCGTCCTCGTCCGGGCGCAGCGACGCCAGGATCTGCGCCGTCGTGCTCACAGCTTGGCGACGCGGAACCGGCGGCCCTTGATCTTGCCGGCCTGCAGCTGCGCCAGCGCCTTGCCGGCGTGGGCGCGGGCGATGGCGACGTAGGAGCGGGTGGGGTAGATGGCGATCTTGCCGATCGCCGCGCCGGACAGCCCGGCATCGCCGGTCAGCGCGCCGAGGATGTCGCCGGGGCGCAGCTTGTCGGTCTTGCCGCCGTCGATACGCAGGGTGACCATCGCCGCCTGCGGCAACTGCGCCGGCCGTGCGGTGGCCAGCGGCGCGCGCGACCAGCGCAGCGGCTGGCCCTGTTCGGTCTCCAGCGCCTGCGCACGCGCGGTCTCGCGCGGCGCCACCAGGCTCAGGGCCAGGCCGTGCTTGCCGGCACGCGCGGTGCGGCCGATGCGGTGGCGGTAGGTCTCGCTATCGGTCGGCAGTTCGTAGTTGATCACCGCCGCCAGGTCTTCCACGTCCAGCCCGCGCGCGGCCACGTCGCTGGCGACCAGCACGTTGCAGCTGCGGTTGACGAAGCGCACCAGCACCTCGTCGCGGTCGCGCTGCTCCATGTCGCCATGCAGCGCCAGCGCGGAGAAACCGAACTGCTGCAGCGAGCCGGCGACCTCGTCGACCTCCTTGCGGGTATTGCAGAACACCACGCTGGACTCGGGCGTGAAGCGCAGCAGCAGGCCGGCGACCGCCTTTTGCCGGTAGGTGGGATCGACCTCGAAGAACTGCTGGTCGATCTCTGGCGCGCTGTCGGCGCCCTCGACGGTGATCTCCGCCGGTTCCTTGAGCAGGTCGCGCGCCAGCGCACGAATCGCCTCGGGGAAGGTGGCCGAGAACAGCAGGCTCTGCCGGTGCTTGTCGCAGCGGCTGGCGATCTCGCGGATCGGCTCCTCGAAGCCCATGTCGAGCATGCGGTCGGCCTCGTCCAGTACCAGCGTGCGCACCCCGCCAAGATGCAGTGCCCGCTTGCGCGCCAGCTCCTGGATGCGGCCGGGCGTGCCGACCACCACCTGCGGGTCGTGTGCCTCCAGCGAGGCCAGCTGCGGCGCCAGCGGCATGCCGCCGGTCAGCACCACCAGTTTCATGTTGGGAATGCCGGTGGCGAGCTTGCGCAACTGCTTGCCGACCTGATCGGCCAGTTCGCGGGTCGGGCACAGCACCAGCGCCTGCGCGCGGCTCAGCGCCGGATCCAGCTTGTGCAGCAGGCCCAGGCCGAACGCGGCGGTCTTGCCGCTGCCGGTGGGCGCCTGCACGATCGCATCGCGTCCGGCCAGGATCGGCGGCAGGCTCTGCGCCTGCACCGGGGTCATGCTGGTGTAGCCGAGCGCATCGATGCCGGGCGCGAGCGCCGGGGAGAGGGAGAGGGTGGCGAAATCGGTCATGCGGCATTTTAGCCGGTGAGAGGCCGGGATTCGGGAGTGGGGATTCGGGATTGGGTGGTCCGGCGCGTGCTGGGCGTCGCGCGGTGCTCAGTCGCTGGTCGTAGGAGCGGCTTTAGCCGCGACAGGCGCCCGGCCGAGCCTGTCGTGCTTGTGGCGAGAGGCGCGTTCCACGAGGCGTCGACCGGCGTGTTGCAGGCATCCTCGCCGAACCGCGCCCCGATCCGCTCCAGCGCGATGCGCTGGGCGGCGCCGGTGGCTGACGGGCAGGACGGCACGCGTTCGGCTTCGGCGACGGGCGCATCCACGTACAATGCTGCGATGCCTCTTATCACTCTGCAGAACCTCGACTACAGCGTCGGCGGCCCCTTGTTGCTGGAAAAGACCGACCTGACGATCGAGCCGGGCGAACGGATCGCCCTGATCGGCCGCAACGGCGCTGGCAAATCCACGTTGATGAAACTGATCGCCGGCGAGCTCAAGCCCGACGACGGCGAGGTCCGGGTCCAGCAGGGCGTGCGCATCGCGCGGCTGGAACAGGAGGTGCCGCACGGCGCTGCCGGCAGTGTGTTCGACGTGGTCGCCGACGGCCTCGGCGCGCTTGGCCATTGGCTGGCCGAGTTCCACCGGCTCAGCCATGCGGCCGAGTTCGACGGCGATGCGCTGGGCGCGGTGCAGTCGAAGATCGATGCGGCCGACGGCTGGGCCCTGGATCAGCGGGTCAACGAGACCCTGACCCGCCTGGAGCTGGACGGCGATGCCGAGTTCGCGCGGCTGTCCGGCGGCATGAAGCGCCGCGTGCTGCTGGCGCGGGCGCTGGTGTCGTCGCCGGACCTGCTGTTGCTGGACGAACCGACCAACCACCTGGACATCGAGGCCATCGACTGGCTGGAAGGCTTCCTCAAGGGCTGGAACGGCAGTGTGGTGTTCGTCACCCACGACCGGCGCTTCCTGCGTGCCCTGGCCACGCGCATCGTCGAGATCGACCGTGGCCAGGTCAGCAGCTGGCCGGGCGACTGGGCCAACTACGAGCGCCGCCGCGAGGAGCGGCTCAATGCGCAGGCGCAGGAAAACGCGCGCTTCGACAAGCTGCTGGCGCAGGAAGAAGTGTGGATCCGCCAGGGCATCAAGGCGCGGCGTACCCGCGACGAGGGCCGGGTGCGGCGATTGGAAGCGATGCGCCGCGAGCGCACCCAGCGCCGCGAACTCGGCGGCAACGTGCGCATGGAGGCGGCGCAAGGCGAATCCTCCGGCAAGAAGGTGATCGAGGCCAAGGACCTGGGTTTCGCCTTCGGCGCGCGCAGCATGGTGCGCGATTTTTCCACCACCATCCTGCGCGGCGACCGCATCGGCCTGATCGGCCCCAACGGCAGCGGCAAGACCACGCTGCTGAAGCTGCTGCTGGGCGAACTGACCCCGGATCAGGGCGAAGTGCGCGCCGGCACCAACCTGCAGGTGGCGTATTTCGACCAGTACCGCGCCACCCTGCGCGAGGACTGGAGCGCGATCGAGAACGTGGCCGAGGGCCGCGACTTCATCGAGGTCAACGGCAAGCGCAAGCACGTGCATGCCTACCTGCAGGATTTCCTGTTCACCCCGGAACGCGCGCGCGCGCCGATCACCCGCCTGTCCGGCGGCGAGCGCAACCGCCTGCTGCTGGCGCGGCTGTTCGCGCAGCCGTCCAACCTGTTGGTGATGGACGAACCGACCAACGACCTGGACGTGGAAACCCTAGAGCTGCTGGAAGAACTGCTCGGCGACTACAGCGGCACCTTGTTGCTGGTCAGCCACGACCGCGACTTCATCGACAACGTGGTGACCTCGACCATGGTCATGGAAGGCGACGGCCGCATCGGCGAATACGTCGGCGGCTACAGCGACTGGGTGCGCCAGCGCCCGGCGGCGCCGGCCAGCGCGATGGCGGTGGCCAAGGCTTCGGCCACCGCCGCGGCGACCACGCCGGTGGCGGCGGCTGCGGCGCCCGCGTCCGCACCGGCCAAGCGCAAGCTCAGCTACAAGGACGCGCGCGAACTGGAGCAGTTGCCGGCGCGGATCGAAACGCTGGAACAGCAGGTCGCGGCGCTGACCGAGGCGATGACCGACCCGGCGTTCTATCAGCGCGACGCGGCGGCGGTGAACGCGCACACGCAGGCGCTGAGCCAGGCGCAGGCGGACCTGGATGCGGCGTATGCGCGGTGGAGCGAACTGGACGGCTGAAAGGCCGGGACCCGGGGCCCGGAACGGCAGCCGCCACTGCTAGGCGGCTCCGGCTGGAGCGCCGCGTGTGCGCTCGTCGTAGGAGCGGCTTCAGCCGCGACGGGCGTTCCCGGTGAATGCAGTCGCGGCTGACGCCGCTCTTACACGATGTGCGCGCAGGCTCGCGTCCACGGATGTGCCTGTGCCACCAATAGTGAGCAATGGCGTCAGTTCGCACGCCGGTCGCGATGGCGGTCGCTCCGACGGCCGGTCGCGGCTGAAGCCGCTCCTACGCATTGCGCTCAGTCGGACTCCGCAGGCGCTTCCGGTTCCTCGCTGCCACCCACGAACGCGACGAAGCTGACGCCGTCCTGCGCCCACTCGCGGGCGACGTCGTCGAGGATCTCCAGCAGCACGTCGAATGCCGGCTGCGCCACGGTCTGCAACTGTCCGGCGTCCTCCAGCAGCAGCGCATAGCCGCGCGGCGAGGGCAGCCAGGACAGGTCGCGCAGGCCATCGGTGAGCGCGTCCCAGTTGCGGCCGAAGCCGGGCGGAAAGTCCAGTTGCGCGGCCAGCCGCATCAGCAGCATGGCCTTGCCGGTGCAGCCGTGCAGGTCGATCCGGCACAGCCGCAGGCCGGCGTCGCGGGCCAGCGCGGCGACGCTGTCCAGGTCGCGGTTGGCCACGCGGTAGACGCCGGAAGCGGCGGGCTCGGCCAAATTCAGTGCGAACGGGAAGCCGCTCACGGCGCCGGCCTCGCACCGCCCACCTGGAAGCTGCGGAAACTGGCGTAGTGATCGTCGCTGTAGTACCAGACCTGCGGCGGCGCGCCGCCGGTGACGATGCGGCGCGCGCCGCGATGCGACAGGCCTGGGGTATCGACGGTGTATTCACGGTAGTAGCCGCGCGGTTGCGCCGGCAGCCGGTTCTCGCGGTTGCCGAACACGCTGCCATCCTGGCGATGCGGGAACGGCCCGCCGCGCAGGATCAGCGCCACCGTGGCGCGTGCCTCGGGCGGCAGGAACGCCGGCAGGTCGGGCGATGCCGCGTCGGCTGCGGGCGCGGATCTGCCGGGCGCGGTGTAGGGCGCCTGTGCGGCCGCGTCGAGCGAGGGCGCGAACTGCTGGTGCGGCGGATGCTGCAGCCCGCGGATGCCCCACAGCCCGCCCACCAGCAACACGATGGCGGCGATCAACAGCACGGGCTTGCGCATGGACTCTCCTGCAGGAACGGCAGCGGCGCGCGGCATGGCGCCATCGCGCACAGTATGGGCCGGCCTGCCTGTTCCGGCTCTAAACGCCGCCGGTCATGCCGGTGACGCAGGCGATTCACATCCGACTAACCGGGGCGTGGGGCATGGTAGGCGCCGATTCGCAAGGCCGGCCGGCACCGCCACCGCGGGATGGGACGATGTTTCCCCGGCCGCGCCCTTGGTAAGGCCGCCGACCGTCCCTACCATTGCTCACGCAACGCTCGTCCTTTCGACGGCGAAAGTCCAGGAGAACCGCATGGCCTACACCCTCCCCAAGTTGCCCTACGCCTACGACGCGCTGGAACCGCACATCGATGCACAGACGATGGAGATCCATCACACCAAGCATCACCAGACCTACATCAACAACGTCAACGCCGCGCTGGAAGGCACCGAGTACGCCGATCTGCCGATCGAGGCGCTGGTGTCCAAGCTGAAGTCGCTGCCGGAGAACCTGCAGGGTCCGGTGCGCAACAACGGCGGCGGCCATGCCAACCACTCGCTGTTCTGGACGGTGATGGCGCCCAACGCCGGCGGCGCCCCCAGCGGCGACGTCGCCAAGGCCATCGACAGCGAACTGGGCGGCTTCGACAAGTTCAAGGACGCCTTCACCAAGGCCGCGCTGACGCGCTTCGGCAGCGGCTGGGCCTGGCTCAGCGTCACCCCCGACAAGAAGCTGGTGGTCGAGAGCACCGCCAACCAGGACAGCCCGCTGTTCGAGGGCAACACGCCGATCCTGGGCCTGGACGTGTGGGAACACGCCTACTACCTGAAGTACCAGAACCGCCGTCCGGACTACATCGGTGCGTTCTTCAACGTGGTCGACTGGAAGGAAGTGGAGCGCCGCTACCACGCCGCGATCGGCTGATCGCGCGCCAGCATCGCGAAATGAAAAAGGCCGGGTTCGCCCGGCCTTTTTTGTGTGGATACCAGACAGATGCGCTGGAGGTGCGGACGGGGTGTGGCTGCGAGGCAAAGAAAGGCAGCTTGGTACGTCGCCTTCGCGCGCGTGCGCAGGCTGCTTCGCAGCGATGGCGGTCTGCGCCGCATCGGTGACCGCTTGTGTTGCTGCGTCGCCAGGGCACCGCTAAAACCTGGGTGTACATGCGTAGGAGCGGCTTCAGGGCAGCGCAAACAACGACAAAGGGCCACTTGTAGGAGCGGCTTCAGCCGCGACGGGCGTTACCGGGAATGCCCGTCGCGGCTGAAGCCGCTCCTACAACAGATGCAGCGATGCGTGACGAACGCATGGCATCAGTGGTGCCCGATCGCTCCGGGCCGATGCCATGTCGATGCCGGTCCATCCCATCCGCCGCATCGCACGGCCGTGATCGCGCGGCGCAGGAACGCGCCCAGCTTGCCGTCCGCTACGGCGCCGGTTGCAGCGATGTCGGTATCTGGTCGAGCGGCTGCAGCACCATCAGCAAGCCGCGCGTGCCGGCTGGGGGCAGCTCCGGCGCCGGCGCGAACAGGCGTGCGCCGTGCACGGGACGGAAGTGGCCGCGTTCGAAGAACACATGGTCCGCGGCCGCCGCCGTGCCGGGTGCACGCGCACGCACGTCGATCCGGTTGCGCGCCGCCTCGCCGCGCACGCTGGCGTCCTCGAAGCGGGCCGCCAGCGGCGCCAGGGCGGGCGCGCGCGCGGCGGCAAAGAAGCCGCCGGCCAGCACCGACGGCACGTCCTCGGCGGTGGCATCGATCCATGCCATCAGATCCTCGGCCTGTTCGCGACGGCTGGCGCCACCGTCGCGCGCGGCGTGCAGGCGGGTGAAGTACAGGTTCACCGGCTGCCCATGCAGATCCACCCGCACCAGGCCGGCCACGCTGTAGTCCTCCAGCGGATGCAGCAGGGTTTCGGCTTCCTCCAGCACCGGCAGGCGGGTCAGCAGCGCATTGCCGCGGCGTTGCGGCCGGCTCGGCGGATCGGGGCTGATGAAATGGCAGTGGTAGCCCAAGCGCGCGGCCAGCCATTGCGCCTGGTTCGGCAGCTCCGGCGTCTGCAGCACCTCCTGCAGCGCGACGGCGTCGGGATGCAGGCGCTGCAGGGCCTCGACGATCCGCTCGCGGCGCGCGCTCCAGTCGTCGCCGTCCTGCGCCTGGCGTGGATCGCCGGCGAGGGTGAGGGTGACCACGGTGAGGGGAGGGCCCGGCGTTGCGGAGACCGCGGGCGCCGCATCCGCCGCCACGTGCGCCTGTGCCAATGCGGCCACGGCCAGCAACAGCCAGCCGGTGCGATGCCATCGGAAGACGCGGGGAGTCATGCGGGCGATGCTACGGCGCAGGGTCTCAGGGTTGCGTATACAGCCAGCGGTGCTGCGGCAGCCGCCACACAATCGCTGCGGCGCAGGTGGCACTCGCGCATATCGCCCCGCCTCCGGCGCGCAGGCGCGGAGGCGGGACGGGAAGCGGGACGCGGCGTCGGCGCTGCGGCCCTTGCTCAGTGCTGCAGCACGCCGCCCTGCAGATGCAGCGGCGCGCGCGCCTCCACCTGCGTCGCCGAACGACCCAGCAGCAGCTCGTAGTCGCCGGCGGCGATATGCCAGTGGCGCTTCTTCGGATCGAAGTCGGCCAGGGTCTTGGGCTCGGCGACGATGCTGACGTGGCGGCTCTCGCCCGGCTTGAGCATCACCTTGTCCCAGCCGACTAAGCGGATCGGGGTGTGGTGGCCCTGTGGCAGGCGCAGGTACAGCTGCGGCACGTCGGCACCTTCGCGATCGCCGGTGTTGCGCACGTCGAAGCTGGCGACGACGCGGCTACCGTCGGCCTGCACCTTGAAGTTGGCGTAGGCGAACGTGGTGTAGGACAGGCCATAGCCGAACGGATACACCGGCTCCAGGCCGCGCGCGGCGAACCAGCGGTAGCCGACGTTGGCGCCTTCGATGGTGTAGTCGACGCTGCTGCCCGGCGGTTGCGCCGGCTTGAAGCCCAGGCCGGGAATCGACGGCCGCGGCAGTTGCGACACGTCGCGCAGCCAGGTCACCGGCAGGCGCCCGGACGGGTTGACCTCGCCCAGCAGCAGCCGCGCCAGGCCTTCGCCGCCGCGGATGCCCGGGTACCAGGCCTCCAGCACCGCCGGCACCTGCTGCAGCCACGGCATCGCCACCGGGCCGTTGGTCTCCAGGACCACCGCCGTCTTCGGATTGGCCTTGGCCACCGCCGCGATCAGCGCGTCCTGCTTGTCGGGCAAGCTGATGTCCGGCAGGTCCACCGACTCGGCCGACCACTGCGTGGCGAACACGATGGCCACTTCGGCCTCGCGCGCCAGCTTGGCCGCCGCGGCCGGGTCATCGCCGCTGGCGTAGTCGATCTGCGCGTCGGGCAGGGCCTTGCGCAGCGCCTGCAGCGGCGAGGATGGATGGAACATCACCGGGCCCGGCCAGGTGGTCGGGGCGATGCCCGGCACCGCGTTGCCGCCGTTGACGGTGACGCCGACCATCGACGAGCCGCCGCCGCCGATCACGCCCTTGTCGGCATGCCCGCCGATCACCGCGATGCGGCGCAGGTTGCGCGACAGCGGCAGCAGCTTGCCTTCGTTGCGCAACAGCACCGTGCCTTCCTCGACCACGCGCTGCGCGGCCAGGCCGCCGGCGGCGTCGTCGATCGGCTGGTGCTGCGGCGGGTTGTCGAAGCTGCCGGTAGCGAAAAACGCGCGCAGGATGCGCTTGACCATGTCGTCCAGGCGCGCCTGCGGCACGGTGCCGGCGGCCACCGCCATACGCAGCGGCTGGTCGAAGTACACCGCCTTGTCGAACACTTCGCCGGCCGACTGCTGGTCCAGGCCGGCCAGCGCCGCCTTGGACCCGCTGTGCACGCCGCCCCAGTCGGACATCACGTAGCCGGGGAACTTCCATTCCCGCTTCAGCACCTGGTTGAGCAGGTAGTCGTGCTCGCAGCCGTACACGCCGTTGATGCGGTTGTAGGAGCACATCACCGAGCCGGGCTGGCCGATCTTCAGCGCCAGCTCGAAGGCCAGCAGATCCGACTCGTGCATGGCCTGCTCGCCGATGTCGGCGCTGTGGGTGTTGCGCCCGGTCTCCAGGTCGTTCATCGCGAAGTGCTTCATGGTCGAGACCACGTGCTGGCTCTGCACGCCGCGGATCGATTCGCCGACCAGCACGCCGGCCAGCAGCGGATCCTCGCCGGCGTACTCGAAGTTGCGGCCGTTGCGCGGGTCGCGCTGCAGGTTGACGCTGCCGGCCAGCAGCACGTTGAAGCCCTGCTGCCAGGCCTCGCGGCCCATGGTGGCGCCACCGGCGAAGGCCAGTTCGCGGTTCCAGGTGGCGGCGGTGGCAGGACCGGACGGCATCGCGGTGGCGTGGTCGCCAGGGCGGATGTTGCCGGGGTTGGTCACGCCGACGCCGGCATCGGCCAACTGCTGCGCAGGAATGCCCAGGCGTTCGACCGCCGGCACATAGCCGGCCGATCCGACCGCGCCAGGCGGCCGCGGGCCGCCGTCCTTCCCCAGGCCGAAGTAGCTGTGCAGCATCTGGAACTTCTCGTCCGGGGTCATTGCCTGCACCAACAACGTGGCGCGCCGGTCCGGCGACAGGCTGCGGTCGTTCCACGGGCGCTGCGCAGCGGCGCTGGCGTGCGGCGCGGAGGCTGCGCGCGCGGCGGTCGCCGGCGGCGCGGCGGTGGCGGGCGCGGCCAGCGCGAGGGTCAGGCAAAGGGATCCTGTAAACGTTTTCATATCGGGGCGAACAGCCTCTCTAAGCAGATGAAGGGAAGGCGCATCGGGGGAGTCGGGGGGAGAGTGGAACCGCGCGTCAGGACGGGGCTTCGTCGCTGCGCATGACCGGGTACAGGCGGTAGCGCTCGTCCCAGGAACTGTGGCGGCGGTAGAAGAACTCCAGCCGCGCCTGCGGATCCTTGGCGAAGGCCGCGTCGTGTTCGAGCTTGTCCTCGAACTCCGCCTTGAGCGCCGGGTCGCTGGCCAGCATCTGCCGGGCCACGTCCTCGGCGACGTAGTCTTCCATGTATTCGGCACGCTCGAACGCGCTGTTGAACTCACCCCATTGCAGCAGCGAATCCGGCGCCTGCGGTTCCAGCAGCGCCATCAGCAGCCGCGCCTTGGGCTGGGCGATCGGCACGAACAGCGCACCGGCGCCGACCGCGCGGGTCTCCGCTTTCCAGGCGCCGGTGACGCTGAGCCGCTGGTGGCCTTCGGACGAGCGGGCGGCGAAGTCGGCGGTCTCGGCACGGAAGGTCTGCACCGGCAGGGTGGCGTCGTGCTCCAGGGTGCGGAAGGCGATGCCGTGCTGGCGCAGCTTGGCGCCGACCAGGGCGGCCTGCGCCGCCGGCACCACGTAACCGGCGCGCGGCGCGGCGACTTCGACGCTGGGTACGATCTGATCGCGCAGCGGCACCCGCCAGAGTTGCGGGGTGCGTTCGTCGTAGCGGGTCATCAGCGCGCCGGAGACCGGCGAGGGCGTGCGCGTGTAGGCGTAGCCGCGGAAGTCCACCAGGTGCGAGGCGTCGGTGGTGCGGTAATCCAACGCCACCGTCTTACCGCCCAGCGCTTGCGCGCGCGCGTCGGCGGCCAGTGCGTCGGCGCGCCATTGCGCGCCGTGCCGCGCCACCTGCTGCAGCACCGAGACGATGGTGTTGCGGGTGATGCGCACGCGCTCGGGGTAGCGCTTCCACGAGTGCGTTTCCACCAGCATGCCGAAGCGGTTGCGCAGTTGGAAATAGCCGTGCGAGAAGCGTGGCGTCGGCACGCCGTCCTCGAAGCCGGAGGCCGGGTCGTCGTTGACCACGAACGAGGGGTAGTAGGGCAATGGCAGCGAGCCCTGCCGCTTGAGGTCGGCGAGCACGCCGTCGCGCAGGCGCAGGCCGTCGCCGCGCAGCGCGGCGTCGCCGGCGTGCAGCGGTTCCACCTGGATCGACACATCGTGCTCGAACTGCGCGCCGTCGGTGACGTGCAGGTCCACGTACAGCAGCGGATCCCACTGCTCGACCAGGCGCAGCATCGCCTGCATCTCCGGCGCATCGGCCTTGACGTAGTCGCGGTTGAGGTTGAGGTTCTGCGCGGTGGTGCGCCAGCCCATCTGCTCGGGGCCGCGCTGGTTGGGCCGGTTCCAGGCGCCGAAGCGCTCGTGCCCGTCGACGTTGAACACCGGCACGAACAGCCACACCTGCTTGTCCAGCGCGCCGCGTGCGGCCTGGCCGTCGAGCAACTGGCGCAGGGCCAGGAAACCGGCGTCCTTGCCGTCGATCTCGCCGGCGTGGATGCCGCCCTGGATCAGCACCACCGGCAGCTTGCGCGCCTGTGCAGCCGCGGGATCCAGCGCGCCCGCGGTGGACACCGCCAGCGCCTTCATCGGCCGGCCTTCCGGCGTGGTGCCGACGTCGAAGCAGCGCACCGCTTGCGGATAGCGCTGCGCGAACGCATCGCACAGGGCGATGGTCTCGGCGTAGCGGCCGGTGCGCGCGAACCCGCTGCGCTCGGCCTCGGTGGACAGGCCCGCCTCGCTGGCCAGCGACGGCATGCTGCACAGCAGCATCGGCAACAGCAGGGAGGCCAGCCTGGCTCGGATCATCTCGGCACCGTCTCGGGACAGACCCCCATGATGCGGGCAGCGCGCCGATTGCGAAAGCACCCTAGGGCATGTCGCCCATTCCCGAGCATGCCGCGCCGCGATTGCGCGTGCCTGTGGCAGGGAAGAGCGAGGACGTGGACGTGCGTCCACGCCCGAGCGACGACGCGGCCACTGGCACGCGCAATCGCGGCCCTTCGGGTTGGGCCTGGCAGGCGCGCGGCCGGCGCCGCGCGGCTTGACCTGACGGCCAGTCAGGCGCTGCGCCACGCAACGCCGGCCGCGCGCCTGCCAGACCCAACGCGGCATCCTCGGGAATGGGTGACACGCCCTAGCGGTTCGATTCGCCGGAACGATCGGGTAACCTTCTGAAAATTTTGCCTGGACGAGGGCCCGTGAGCAGCCAAGCCACCACGAGACACGCCGCATGAGCGCGGCGCAAGAGCGCGCCACTGCGCGCATGCCGCGGCAGATTCCGTACATCATCGGCAACGAGGCCTGCGAGCGCTTCAGCTTCTACGGGATGCGCAACATCCTGGTGCAGTTCCTGATCACCTCGCTGCTGCTGCAGGAAGTGACCGCGCCCGGCCGCGAGGCCGAGGCCAAGCACATCATGCACAGCTTCATGATCGGCGTGTACTTCTTCCCGCTGCTCGGCGGCTGGTTGGCCGACCGCTTCTTCGGCAAGTACAGCACCATCCTCTGGTTCAGTCTCATCTACTGCGCGGGGCATCTGTGCCTGGCGCTGTTCGAAGGCCATCGCACCGGCTTCTTCCTCGGCCTGGGCCTGATCGCGCTGGGCGCGGGCGGGATCAAGCCGCTGGTGGCTTCGTTCATGGGCGACCAGTTCGACCAGGGCAACAAGCACCTGGCCAAGGTGGTGTTCGACGCGTTCTACTGGATCATCAACTTCGGCTCGCTGTTCGCCTCGCTGCTGATTCCGCTGGCGCTGAAGAACCTGGGTCCGGCGTGGGCGTTCGGCATTCCCGGCATCCTGATGCTGGTGGCGACCCTGGTGTTCTGGGCCGGGCGCCACCGCTACGTGCGCGTGCCGCTGCCGCCCAAGGATCCGCACGGCTTCGCCCAGGTGGTGCGCACCGCGTTGCTGCGGCAGGCGCCGGGGCAGGGCCGGCCCGGGCTGGCCCTGGCCGGCGTTTCGGTGCTGCTGGCGCTGGGCACGTTCGCGCTGGTGCCGACGCTGGGCCTGGTGATCTGCCTGTGCCTGGCGTTGGTGCTGCTGCTGGCGGGCATCGGTGGCGGCACCTGGTGGCAACTGGAACGCGCCCGCGCGGTGCATCCGGACGCCGCAGTGGACGGCGTGCGCGCGGTGCTGCGGGTGCTGGTGGTGTTCGCGCTGGTCACCCCGTTCTTCTCGCTGTTCGACCAGAAGGCCTCGACCTGGGTGCTGCAGGGCCAGCAGATGCAGATGCCCGACTGGTTCAGCGCCTCGCAGATGCAGGCGCTGAATCCGGCGCTGGTGATGCTGCTGATCCCGTTCAACAACCTGGTGCTGTACCCGCTGCTGCGCCGGCGCGGCTACGAGCCGACCGCGTTGCGGCGGATGACCGCCGGCATCGCCTTCAGCGGCCTGGCCTGGATCGTGGTCGGCAGCCTGCAGGTGATGATGGACGGTGGCGACGCCTTGTCCATCGCCTGGCAGATCCTGCCGTATGCGCTGCTGACCTTCGGCGAAGTGCTGGTCTCGGCGACCGGCCTGGAGTTCGCCTACAGCCAGGCGCCGCAGTCGATGAAGGGCGTGGTGATGAGTTTCTGGAACCTCACCACCACCGTCGGCAACCTGTGGGTACTGCTGTCCAACGCGGCGGTGCGCAATGACCGCGTCACCGCCCACATCGGCAGCACCGGGCTCAGCGAGACCGCGTTCCTGATGTTCTTCTTCGCCGCCTTCGCGTTCGTCGCCGCACTGCTGTTCGGGCTGTACGCGCGCCGCTACCGCATGGTCGACCACTACCGCCCCGCCTGAGACCCCGCATGCCCTCCGTCACCCCCGTCAACCTGATCCTGATCGTCCTCACCGTGCTGGTGTCGTGGGCGGCGTTCAACAACCGCCGGCTGCTCGACCGGCTGATCCTGTGGCCGCCGGCGATCGACCGCCACAAGCAGTACGACCGGCTGGTGACCTACGGCTTCATCCACGCCGATTTCCCGCACCTGCTGTTCAACATGGTCACGCTTTACTTCTTCGGCGGCCCGATCGAGGTGCTGATGGAGCGGATGACCGGCAACATGCTGGTGTACCCGCTGTTCTACCTGTCGGCGCTGGTGGTCTCGATCCTGCCCAGCTACCTGAAGAACCAGAAGAGCCCCAACTACATGAGCCTGGGCGCGTCCGGCGCGGTGTCGGCGGTGCTGTTCGCCTTCATCCTGATGGCGCCGTGGACCGGGATCTTCTTCTTCTTCATCCCGATCCCGATCCCGGCGATCCTGTATGCCGTGTTCTATGTCGGCTACAGCATCTGGATGGACCGCCGCGGCGGCGACAACGTCAACCACAGCGCGCACCTGGCCGGCGCCGCGTTCGGCGTGATGTTCCTGCTGATCATGGAGCCGTCGGTGCTGCAGCACTTCCTGGGCGAGCTGGCGAACCCGCGCTTCGGCCGCGGGTGATGTGCTGCGCGGCGGCGCCTGCGCGAATGGGCGGCGCCGCGCGTTCGACCGGGTCGGGTTCGAGGCGTTGAGGTGGATGCTGGCGCTTCGCTGCGGCCGCGGATGACCGCCACTGCATTGCGCATGGGCTGGCTGCGGCGGCCCGTGTGGCCGCCGTTGGCGCTCAGCGGGTCTGCTGCCCGCGCAGCTGCACCTTGGCGCTGCCGATGGCGGCGTTCTCGTAGGTGCGCTTGAGGCGCTGGTAGACCTCGTCGTCGAGCTGCTGGAACTCGCCGCCCTGGTGGTCGCCGCTGACCGACAGTTGGAACAGCCCTTCCAGCAGGGAGGCGTTGTGGTCGCCCTGGTCGTATTTGCTCTCGTTCTCGCTCATGCGCGTGGCTTCCTGTTGGATCGCTGCGTAATGGGAGGTGCAACTCCCATGCCAGGTTTGCGGCCTGTCCTGGCGGTATCGGCCGCGCGCGGCACGACTTGAGCGGCGCGCGGCTGACCCGCCGCGTCGGTGGCATGACGCGTTGGGGCAGATGCTTCACATGGCCGCGGCACGCGGCAGAGGACACTGCGTCTCCGCGCCACGTCCATTTCCGCATGTCCGCAGCCAACGTCCCGATCGCGCACGATCCGCAGCAGCGCCGCTTCACCCTGGAGGTCGACGGTCACCGCGCCGAACTCGACTACGTGCTGGAGCAGGGGCGCATGGTCATCACCCACACCGGGGTGCCGACGCCGATCGGCGGGCGCGGCCTGGCGGCGCAGCTGGTGACCGCCGCGCTGGACCACGCGCAGGCGCAAGGCTGGAAGGTGGTGCCGGCGTGTTCGTACGCGGCGGTGTTCATCCAGCGGCATCCGCACTACGCCGCCCTGCTCGGTTGAGCGCGCGGCATCGCAACGGCGCGATAATGCGCGCACTTCCACAAAAATCGCAGGAACAGGGGCAGTCGACGTGAGCAGGGCAGAGACGATGGGCAACGGGCGGATGGCATGGACGGCGCTGGCGGTCGCGGCGGCGCTGGCAGTGGCCGGCTGCAAGCGCGAGGAACCGGCCGCCGCACCGGCACCCGCCGCGGCACCGGCGCAGAGCGAGGCGGCCACGCCGGCGGCATCGGAGCAGGCGCAGACCGCACCGCCGGAACTCAAGGACATCGTCGAACACAGCCCCAGCTATGTGGTCGGTATCACTTTCCCGCCGTCGATCAACCGTTACCCGGGGCTGGCCGACGCGGCCAACCGCTATGCGCAGAACGCGCGCAGCGAACTGATGGAAGCGGTCGACGGGCTCGGCAACGATCGCCCGCGCGCGCCCTACGAACTCTCGCTGCAGTTCGAGATGCTGCTGGAGCGTCCGGACCTGGTGGCGTTGAGCGCCGATGGCAGCCGCTACACCGGCGGTGCGCACGGCGAGCCGCTGGTGGCGCGCTGGGTATGGCTGCCGCAGCAGCAGCGCATGCTCACCGCCGAGACGCTGATCCCGGATGCGACGCACTGGAAGCAGGTGGCCGCCTATGTCGCCGCGCAGCTGCGCCAGGCCGTGCAGACGCGGGTCGATGCCGAGCAGGTGCCGCCGGAGGATCAGGAGGAGCAGGTGCGCAGCGCCAGCAAGATGATCGCCGAAGGCACCGAGCCGCAGGCCAGCAACTTCAGCCAGTTCCAGCCGCTGGTCGATGCGGCGGGCAAGATCACCGCGCTGCGCTTCGTGTTCCCGCCGTACCAGGTCGGGCCATACGCCGATGGCACGCAGACCGTTGACGTGCCGGCCAGCGTGCTGCGCGAACTGGTGGCGCCGGAGTACGCGCCGCTGTTCGCCGCCTGAGCGTTCGCCGGCGCGCCGCTGCGCGTCGGCGTGTGCCTCCGGTGCATGGCGTCGACAGCGCGCGGGAACGCAACCCATGCCCTCGTCGGCGCGCGGCGCAATGGGTAGGATTGACGGCTACCCCACTTGCAATCGATGTCTCATGGGCAGTTTCGATCAGACCGAGCGACGTGTGGCGCACACCTGCGCGCGCTATCCGGCCTTCCCACGCGAACCCGCCGTCCTGGTCCGGCTGGTCAAGCATCTGTACAAGCGCGTGCATGCCAACGCCAGCGGCGTGCTCAAGGACTACGGCATCAGCCCGCCGGAGTACGAGATCCTGATGATGCTGTACGGCACGCCCGAGCAGCGCATCACCCCTACCGAGGTGGCCGAGGCCGCGGGCGAGAAGCCGGCCAACATCACCCGTCTCACCGACAGCCTGTGCAGCAAGGGGCTGCTGTCGCGCACCGCCAGTCCGGACGACCGTCGCAAGGTCGCGCTGACCCTGCAGCCGGCCGGCATCGCCCTGATCGAGCGGCTGCTGCCGGACGTCTGCACGTTCCTGGATACCGAGACCGCGGCGCTGGATGCCGGCGAGCAGCAACAGTTGGAGATGCTGCTGAAGAAGATGCTGGCCGGCATCGACGGCCTCGACGCTGCCGCCGAGTCGATGACCTAGGCGCCGCCGCCCAGGGCGCGCGTTTCCCGTCCCGCAGCCTCTTCTGTACCGCATGGGTGCCGGCTGCCTGGACGCCAGGGTTCCGCTGGACCGCGGCGCGCAGCGGGATCGAGCAACAAACGCAGCGTGCGCGCATGGCGGCGCAGCGGGCGGCGGCGCGTGGCGCGGCCACTCGCGGACCACCGCGCTGCGGTGAACGAGGGTGGGACGACGGCGCTGTCTGGAAGTGGCAATGTCACTGACGCGGCCAGTCGTGGCGCCTCGCATCGCGCGGGCACGCGTGGCGGGTCGGTGTCGGACCAGGCCGGTGCGGGCGGCAAGGGCGGTGCGCAGGCCGACAACGGGCAGGCGCAGGGGCAGTCCGGTGGCGCGGCCTCGCCGGGCGCGAGCGTCAACGCCTCCAGCGACGGCCAGTACGCCGTGGCCGCGCACGACGCAGCACGCGTCGCCGTCAGGATTGCGGACAACAAACACCACGCCCGGCGGAGCCGGGCGTGGTGCGTGAAGCGGTTGGTCCGGTGTATGTTGCCGCGCTGTCGCCGCAACCGGGCCACGGCACGGCCGCATGGGCCGTGCCGCGGCACGCCTCAGTGGGCGCTCGGCGTGGCGGCAGGCGCGGCGTTGAGGCCGCGTTTCTCCAGCAAGGGCTCGATCTGCGGGGCGTGCCCGGCGAAGTCCTGGAACAGCTGCATCGCATCCACGCTGCCGCCGCGCGAGAGCAGCGTCTTGCGGAAGCGGTCGCCGTTGGCGCGGCTCAGCCCGCCGTGCTGCTTGAACCACTGCTGGGTATTGGCGTCCAGCACCTCGGACCAGATGTAGGCGTAGTAGCCGGCCGCGTAGCCGCCCATGATGTGGCTGAAGTACGGCGTGCGGTAGCGCGGCGGCACCGGCGCATAGGCGATGCCGTCGGCGGCCAGCGCCTTGGCCTCGAAGTCCATCACGCCCGATGCCGGCGGCACCTGTCCGGCGCCGAGCTGGTGCCAGCGCTGATCCAGCATGGCCGCGCCCAGGTACTCGGTGGTGGCGAAGCCCTGGTTGAACTTGGCGGTGGCCACCACCTTGTCCAGCAGCGCCTGCGGCATCGGCGCGCCGCTCTGGTAGTGCTTGGCGTAGTGCTTGAGGATGGCCGGATCGTCGGCCCACATCTCGTTGACCTGCGAGGGGAACTCGACGAAGTCGCGCGGCACGCTGGTGCCGGAGAAGTAGGGGTACTTCACGTTCGAGAACATGCCGTGCAGCGCATGGCCGAACTCGTGGAACGCGGTGGTGACCTCGTCCCAGGTCAGCAGGGTCGGTTGCCCGGCCGGCGGCTTGGGGATGTTGAGGTGGTTGGCGACCACCGGCTTGTCGCCGGTCAGTGCCGACTGCGACACGTAGGAACTCATCCAGGCGCCGCCGCGCTTGGATTCGCGCGCGTACATGTCGGCGATGAAGATCGCCAACTGGCTGCCGTCGGCGTCGAACACGTCGTAGACCAGCACGTCGTCGCGGTAGGTCGGCAGGTCGGTACGCTGCTTGAAGGTCAGCCCGTACTCCTGGTTGGCGGCGTAGAACACGCCGTTTTCCAGCACGTTCTTCAGTTCGAAGTAGGGCTTGAGCTGCGCCTCGTCGAAGTCGTACTTAGCCTGGCGCACCTTCTCGGTGTAGTAGGCCCAGTCCCAGGCTTCGAGCTTGAAGCTCGGCTTGCCGGCGGCCTTCTGCTCCTGGTCGATCATCGCCTGCAGGTCGGCGGCTTCGCGCTTGGCGTTGGCCACCGCGGCCGGGGCCAGCTTGCCGAGCATGGCGTTGACCGCTTCGGGGGTCTTGGCGGTCTGGGTTTCCAGCGAGTAGGTGGCGTGGTTCGGGTAGCCCAGCAACTTGGCGCGGTCGGCGCGCAGCGTCATGATCCGCGACACCAGCGCGGTGTTGTCGTACGGGCCGCCATGGCTGCCGCGCGACACCGAGGCTTCGTAGATCTTCTGCCGCAGGGCGCGGTCCTTGAGCTGCGCCAGCGGCGGCTGGCCGGTGGTGTTGAGCAGGGCGATCACGTACTTGCCGTCGAGCTTGCGCGCCTTGGCCGCTTCGGCGGCTGCGGCGATCTGCGCGTCGGACAGGCCGTCGAGCTGCTTGACGTCGTCCACCACCACCGCCGCCGCGTTCACTTCGGCCAGCACGTTCTGGCTGAACTTGGTGCCCAACTCGGCCAGTTCGGCGTTCATCGCCTTGAGCTTGGCCTTGTCGGCGTCGTTGAGCTTGGCGCCGTCGCGGACGAAGTCGCTGTGGTACTTCTCGATCAGGCGCACGCCTTCCGCGTCCAGGCCGAGCTGGTTGCGGGTGTCGTACAGGGTCTGGATGCGGGCGAACAGCTTGGGATTGAGCGCGATCGCATCGCGGTGCGCGGCCAGCTTGCCGGCGTACTCGGCCTGCAGTTTCTTGCGCGTGTCGTTGGTGTCGGCACCGACCAGGTTGAAGAATACGGTGGTGGCGCGATCCAGGATCTGCCCGCTTTTCTCCATCGCCACGATGGTGTTGTCGAAGGTCGGCTTGGCGGTCTGATCGGCGATGGCCTGCATTTCCTTCAGCTGCTGCGCCATGCCGGCGTCGAACGCAGGCGCGAAATCGCTGTCCTTGATCTTGTCGAACTGCGGGTAGTGCAGCGGCAGCGGGCTTTCGGCGAAGAACGGGTTGGCCTGCGTGGCCGCCGTGGCGGCGGTGGGCGTGGTGGCCGGAGCGGCGTAGGCGGGCATGGCGAGTCCGAGCGTGGCGGCGAGGGCAAGGGCGAGGCGAGAGGTCATCAAGCGGTATCCGCAATCATGGTGATCGGGCAGGCTACCCCAGGCCGGCAGGCGTGACCCGTGACGAAAGCCATGGGAGCGCTGCAGCATCTGCGCGTATTTCACGGGGCTTTGCGGCATCTGGCGTGAACGTTGATGCAGTACGCTCTCCAGCATGCTGTGCCGGTGCAGGCACGTATGGGTGGTGCGTTGGCAGCGTGTTGTCTTCCTCCGCGCGGATGACGCGGGCGCGCGCGTGTGGCTGCCTGCTGGCGACGCCTGCGGCCACCGCGTAGCATCGGGTCGACCCAGCGCCGCAGCGGCGCGCCGCGCCACGAGGATCCATGGACACGCCGACCACCGCCTACGCCTTCACTGCGACCACGCTGGACGGGCAGGCGCAGCCGCTCGCCGAGTACGCCGGCAAGGTGTTGCTGATCGTGAACGTCGCTTCCAAGTGCGGCTTCACGCCGCAGTACGCCGGGCTGCAGGCGCTGTGGCAGCGCTATCGCGATCGCGGCTTGGTGGTGCTCGGTTTTCCCTGCGATCAGTTCGGCCATCAGGAACCGGGCGATGCCGCGGAAATCCGCCAGTTCTGTTCGCTCAGCTACGACGTCGATTTCCCGATGTTTGCCAAGGTGCAGGTCAACGGCGACGGCGCGCATCCGCTGTGGCGCTGGCTCAAGCAACAAAAATCCGGGCTGCTCGGCATCGCCGCGATCAAGTGGAATTTCAGCAAGTTCCTGGTTGGCCGCGACGGTCAGGTGCTGGCGCGTTATGCACCGACCGACAAGCCGGAAGCGCTGGCCGACGCTATCGAGCGGGCGCTGGGGTAAGTGGGGAACTGGGGTAGCTGCGGGTACCGGTGGCTGCTCTTGTGGAAGGGACTTCAGTCCCGACGCTTTTCAGCTAAACGCGTCGGGACTGAAGTCCCTCCCACGATATTTCGCCACTATTCGCTTTGACCTGCCGTCGTGTCGCTTATGCCGGTAGGAGCGGCTTCAGCCGCGACGCTTTACCGGTAACGCCCATCGCGGCTGAAGCCGCTCCTACGACGTACGACGGGAGATGCACAGCCGCTTTACTTCTCGACAAATGCGCGCTCGAACACGTAGTGCCCCGGCGAACCGATGCGCGGCGAGGCGACGAAGCCGCGGGCGTCCAGGGTGTGGCGCAGGTCGGCCAGCATCTGCGGGCTGCCGCAGATCATCGCGCGGTCGTGTTCGGGGTTCAGCGGCGGCAGGCCGAGGGTGCGCTGCATCTCGCCGCTCTCGAGCAACTCGGTGAGGCGGCCGCGGTTGCGGAAGTCCTCGCGGGTCACCGCCGGGTAGTACAGCAGCTTCTCGCGGATGGTCTCGCCGAGGAACTCGTGCTGCGGCAGTTCCTTTTCGAAATAGTCACGGTAGGCCAGGTCCTTCTCGAAGCGCACGCCGTGGGTGAGGATCACCTTGTCGAAGCGCTCGTAGGTTTCCGGGTCCTTGATCACCGACAGCCACGGCGCCAGGCCGGTGCCGGTGCCCAGCAGGTACAGGTGGCGGCCCGGGTGCAGGTCGCTGATCAGCAGGGTGCCGGTGGGCTTCTTGCCGACCAGCACCGAATCGCCAGGCTTGATGTGCTGCAGGCGCGAGGTCAGCGGGCCGTCCGGCACCTTGATGCTGAAGAACTCCAGTTGCTCTTCCCAGTTGGCGCTGGCGATGGAATAGGCGCGCAGCAGCGGCCGCGTCTCCGTCTCCAGGCCGATCATCACGAACTGGCCGTTGTCGAAGCGGAAGCCGTCGTTGCGGGTGGTGGTGAAGCTGAAGTAGTCCTCGGTCCAGTGGCGGACATCGAGCACCGTTTCGGGGCCAAAAGCGGAAGACATGCCGTTGATCGTGATGGGGAAGGAACGGCGGCCATTCTACCCCATGCGGGTTCAAATGAGATCAACTCTCATTTGTGGCGCCGTGCCGATCCTGGCGAAGCGGCTCACTTCTCGAACGAGACCTCGTAGGACAGGTACAGCGGCGCCTGCGGCGGCGCCAGCAGCGGGCGTTGGCGCAGGAAACGCTCCAGGCACAGCGCGAGCGGGGTGGTCCCGTTGCGCCAGCTGGCGCCGACGCTGCCGTCGGCCTGCACCTGCACCACCACCGTGAACGGCGAGGTGTCCGGGCGTGGCGTGGCGCAACTGGCCACGCCCTCGTCCAGCGCCGCGCGCTGCAGGGTCTGCAGGCGTTCCTCCATCGCCGCAGGCAGGCTGGCCTCGTCGCGGTCGGCCAGGGCCTTGGCCGCGGCGTAGTCGGAGGGCGCTGGCGTCTCCGCGGCGGGAGCGGCAACGGCCGGGACGGCGAGGGCGGCGGCGAACAGACAGGGCAGGGTGCGGAGCATGGCGGCGTCGGAAGGGGGCGGACCAGGCTCAACGATACCCAGCGGCCTGCAATTCGAACAGTTCCGCGTAGCGGCCGCCCTGCGCCATCAGTTCGTCGTGGGTGCCGCTGGCCTCGATCCGGCCGTCGGCCAGGACCAGGATCCGGTCGGCCATGCGCACGCTGGAGAAACGGTGCGAGATCAGTACCGCGGTGCGGTTGTCGGACAGCTCCTTGAAGCGCTGGAACACCTCGAACTCGCTGCGCGCGTCCAGCGCGGCGGTCGGCTCGTCGAGGATCATCACTTGTGCGTCGCGCATGTAGGCGCGGGCGATGGCGATCTTCTGCCACTGCCCGCCGGACAGGTCCACGCCGGTCTTGAAGCGGCGCCCGATCACCTGCGCATAGCCCTGCGGCAGGCCGTCGATCAACTCGGCGGCCATCGCCCGCTGCGCGGCGGCGCGGATCCGCGGGGTGTCGTCCAGCGCGTCGACCTGGCCGACGCCGATGTTCTCGCCGGCGCTGAAGTGGTAGCGCACGAAGTCCTGGAAGATCACCCCGAGGTTGGCGCGCAGGTCGTCCAGGTCGTAGTCGCGCAGGTCGCGGCCGTCGAGCAGGATGCGGCCCTCGTCCGGGTCGTACAGGCGTGCCAGCAGCTTGACCAGGGTGGTCTTGCCGGCGCCGTTCTCGCCGACCAGGGCCAGCACTTCGCCGGCGCGCAGGGCGAAGTCCAGGTGCCGCACCGCCCACTGCTCGGCGTCCGGGTAGCGGAAGCCGACGTTCTCGAACACGAAGCCCTGCACGATCGGTCGCGGCACCGGCACCGCGCCGGGGCGGGTGCGGATCTCCGGGACGATGCGGAAGAACGAGTACAGGTCGTCCAGGTACAGTGCCTGCCCGGCCACCTGGGAAAAGCCGATCAGCAGCCCTTCCAGCAACTGCCGCAGGCGCAGGAAGCTGCCGGCCAGGAAGGTCAGGTCGCCGATGCTGAAGTCGCCGCGCACGGTGCGCCAGGCGATGTAGCCGTAGGCACCGTAGTAGCCCAGCGTGCCCAGCGCCGCCAGCAGCGTGCCCCACAGCATGCGCTTGCGCGCCAGCGCGCGGTTGGCCTGGAAGTAGCGGTCGGCGAGGGCGCGGTAGCGCGCGATCAGGAAGTTGTGCAGGTTGAAGATCTTCACTTCCTTGGCGGTCTCGACGCTGGCGCCGAGCTGGCGCAGGTAGTCGAGCTGGCGGCGCTCGGCCGTCCACTGGAAGTTGAGCGAGTAGCCCAGCGCGTTGAAGTGCGCCTCGCCGATGAAGGCCGGCACCAGTGCCACCGCCAGCAGGGCGATGAGCCAGGGCGCATAGACCAGCAGGCCGACCGCGAAGCTGACCACGGTGATCGCGTCCTGCACCTGGCCGAACAACTGGCTCATCAGGTTCATGCGGCCCATGGTCTGGCGCCGCGCGCGGTCCAGCCGGTCCTGCTGTTCCGGGTCCTCGAAATCCTCCAGGTCCAGTTGCGCGGCGTGCTCCATCAACTGCACGCTGGTGGTGTTGTTGAACAGCTCCGACAGCAGCGTGTCGGCATAGCTGACCAGCCGCCCGAGCAGGTCCGAGGCGATCGCCAGCGCCAGTTCCAGGGCCAGCAGTTCCAGCAGCCGGTTCAGGCGGCCACTGGCCAGGGCCTGGCCCAGCGCGTCGAAGCCGGGCGATTGCCCGACCAGGTGGATCGCCTCGTCGATGATCAGCTTGCCGACGTACAGCGAGGCCACCGGCAGCAGCGCGCGGATCACGCGCAAGCCGATGCTGCTGAGGGTCAGCCAGCGGCTGGTCTGCCAGATCTGGCGCAGGAACGGCGGCAGGTTGCGCATCGCGTCGAAGCGCTCGCGCAGGCTCGGGCCGGTGCGGGGCGCGGTGCGGGCGCCGCCGTGAGAAGGGGAAGAAGATGCCATCGGCGCATTGTGCCGGGGGCGGGTGTGGGCGGGGAGTGTGGGCTGCGCCGGGTCAGAGGCTGCACAGGGGCTGACGCCGGTGGCTGGCGCGCGATCTCATAAGGCGAGGCGTCGGTTAGTCTCGTCGATGTCCCGCCGAGGCCGTTGCCATGTCCGATCCCGTCGCGCCTATCGTCGCCCGCCTGGGTGCGTACCTGCCGTCGCGGCGCGAGCTGCTCGGTTGCACGGTCTTGGTCCTGTTCGCCGCCGCGCTGCTGTGGTGGGGCAACGTCGTCATGGTGGTGCTGACGCTTTCTTATGTGGGCTTCGCGATCGGCTACAGCCTGTTTCGCTTGTTCGGCGGCCGCGGCGGCATCGATCTCGGTGAGTTGTGGCGCGAGGTGCTCGATGCGGTGCTCGGTCTGTGCTGATGGGGTGTTGGTGGTGGTCGCTCTGCTTGGCGCGACGGCCGTGGCATGCATTGTCCCGTACCCTCACCCCAACCCCTCTCCCGGTGGGAGAGGGGCTGATCGCGGCGTCTTGAGGGGGCCTCTTTCGGCTTATTCGTCCAGCCGCAGCGTCAGGCACTTGGCGGCGCCGCCGGCCTTGAGGAACTCGTCCAGCGGGGTCTGTACCACGCGGTAGCCGATCGCGGCCAGGGCCGCGCACAGTCCGGGCGAGGCGCGGTTGAGCAGCAGGGTGTCGTCCAGGTCCACCGCGTTGCAGGCGAAGGCGAGGGCGTCGGCCTCGCTGACGACGATGCGCCGCGATGCCGGGACGTGCTGGGCGATCGCCTGCTGCGCGGCGGCGTCGAACGCGGCCGGGTAGTACAGCAGGTAGCCGTCGCGCAGCGGGCAGAAGCAGGTGTCCAGGTGATAGAAGCGCGCGTCGGTCAGACGCAGCGGCACCACCTCGATGTCCAGCAAGTCGGTCAGTTCGTGCGCCGCGGCCAGGTCGCTGCGGTGGCCGTGGCCCATCCACAGCCGGCGCGCGCCGCGGTCCAGCAGCGCATCGCCGGCGCCTTCGAAATACACCTGTTCCGGCAGTTCGCGAATGCGCAGGCCGGCCTGGCGGCACCAGGCGGTGAACAGGGCTTCCTCGCCACGGCGCTCGGCGTGGCGGAAGCGGCTGGGCACGAAGCCGTCGCCGAGCACCAGGCCGGCGTTGGCGCTGAACACCATGTCCGGCAGGCCCGGCGCGGCAGCAATGCACTCGACGCGGGCACCTGCCGCCTCGGCGGCGGCCACCAGCGCGTTCCACTGCGCCTGCGCGCGCTCGCGGCTGGCGGCGTGGACGTTGCCTTCCATCCAGGGGTTGATCACGTAGTCCACCGCGAAGTGCTGCGGCGCGCACATCAGCAGGCGGTGGCGATAGCTGGCGCTGGCGCGGGACTGCGGTTCGGGGGAAGCGAGGGCCAGGTCGGCCTCATCGGCCAGGCCGACAGCAAGGACGTTCTCGATCATGCGCGCGCTCCGCGTCGGGGATGCGCGCCACGCTAGCGGCGCCGTGTTGCGAGGACATGTCGGTGGGCGTGTTGCGGGATTGGGGATTCGGGATTGGGGATTCGTGGAAGCAGAACCGCGCGCTCTGTGGGTCTGCCTGCATTGGCGCGTGGGTAGTGTCCAGCGGCGAGCACTCGGGATTCGGGAAGCACCACGCATCCTTGTCGACTGCGCGATCCTGCCCCCGAATCCCGAATCCCGAATCCCGAATCCCGAATCCCCGATCCCAGCGCGCAGCGCCTTTACGGCAGCGCCGGCTGCAGCCCGACGCCCAACCGATTCCAGGCGTTGATCACCGCCACCGCCATGCTCAGTGCGCTGATCCCGGCCGGGTCGAACTGCGCCGCGAGTGCCTCATAGACGGACTGCGCCGGCGCGCCCGCGGGCAGCGTGGTCAGCGCCTCGGCCCAGTCCAGCGCGGCGCGCTCGCGGGCGTCGAAGAAGCGGCTGTCGCGCCAGGCGGCGAGGGTATCGAGCTTGCGCGGTTCGGTGCCGGCGCGGCGCAGCGCGGTGGCATGCATGTCGATGCAGTAGGCGCAGCCGTTGAGTTGGGAGACGCGCAGGAACACCAGTTCGGTGAGGGCGCTGCCGAGCGGGCCGCCGTGGACCTGCTGGCTGGCGCCGAGCAGGGCGCGGTACGCCTCGGGTTCGTGGCGGGTGTAGTCGATACGGTGGAAGTGCATGGCGGCTCGCCCATGGCGGCCACCATGGCCGCCTTCCCCTCCAGGACGCGGCGGGGCGCGCCGGCGTGACAGGGCCGCGAAGCTCAGTCGTCGGCGCCAGGCGGGGCCGTCGGCACCGGCAGCTTGTCCGGGTTCATCAGGGTCAGCACCTCGGCGATGCGCTCGCCGTCGATCACCAGCACGGTCGCCGAATGCAGCCGCGGCCCCAGGAAGCGCAGGATCGCCGGTTCGCCGTTGACCGTGCCGATCCGCGCCTGCAGGCCCAGGTTGCGCCGCGCCACGGCCCAGTACAGCCGGCCGATGCGCTCGGCGCCGTGCAACGGGCGCAGGCTGGCGGTAACCTTGCCGCCGCCGTCGGAGCGCAACTGCGCGTCGGCATGTAGCAAGGCGGCGATGGCGGCGCGGTCGCCGCGCTGCGAGGCGTGCAGGAAGCGCTCCAGCAACTCGCGGTGGCGCTCGGGCGTGACCGCGAAGCGCGCCTGGCCCTGGCCGAGCCGCGCGCGCGCCCGGTGCACCAGTTGCCGGCAGCCGGCCTCGCTGCGCTCCAGGGTGCGGCCGATCTGCGCGTAGTCGTAGTCGAACGCCTCCTTCAGCAGGAACGCGGCGCGCTCGTGCGGGCCGAGCCGCTCCAGCAGCGCCAGGAACGCCAGCGACACCTGTTCGGTGCGGTCATGGCGCTCGGCCGGGTCGGCGGCGTCGGCGATCTCCAGCGGTTCGGGCAGCCACGGGCCGACGTAGTGGACGCGGGCGCTGCGCGCCGCGCGCAGGCGGTCCAGGCCGAGCCGGGTGGTGGCGGTCACCAGCCAGGCTTCGGGGTCGCGGATCGCGCCGCGGTCGCTGGCCTGCCAGCGCAGCCAGGCATCCTGCACGGTGTCTTCGGCGTCGGCGCGGCTGCCGAGCAGGCGGTAGGCCAGGCCGAACAGCCGGGGGCGGTGGGATTCGAAGGTCGGATCGTGGGTCATGACGACCAGGACGGAACAGGGCGTGCCGGCGTGACAGCGGGCGGGGCCGCCACTTTGCCCTAAAATGAGCGGGTTTCCCCCCGCCAGCCGCAGAGCCAGCCGTGACCTCGATCAAGCAGGAAGACCTCATCCAGTCCGTCGCCGACGCGCTGCAGTACATCAGCTACTACCACCCGGTCGACTACATCAAGAACCTGTCCGCGGCCTACGAGCGCGAGCAGTCGCCGGCGGCCAAGGACGCCATCGCGCAGATCCTGATCAATTCGCGCATGTGCGCCGAGGGCCACCGGCCGATCTGCCAGGACACCGGCATCGTCACCGTATTCCTCGAGATTGGCATGAACGTGCGCTGGGACGACGCCACCATGGGCGTGGAGGACATGGTCAACGAGGGCGTGCGCCGCGCCTACAACCATCCGGACAACAAGCTGCGCGCTTCGGTGCTGGCCGACCCTGCCGGCAAGCGCCAGAACACCAAGGACAACACCCCGGCCGTGGTCAACGTGAAGGTCGTCCCCGGTGACACGGTGGACGTCATCGTCGCGGCCAAGGGCGGCGGCTCGGAGGCCAAGAGCAAGTTCGCCATGCTCAATCCCTCCGACTCCATCGTCGACTGGGTGCTCAAGACCGTGCCGACCATGGGCGCCGGCTGGTGCCCGCCGGGCATGCTCGGCATCGGCATCGGCGGCACCGCCGAGAAGGCGATGCTGCTGGCCAAGGAAGCGCTGATGGAGCCGATCGACATCGTCGATCTGCAGGCCCGCGGCGCGTCCAACCGTGCCGAGGAACTGCGCCTGGAGCTGTACGAGAAGGTCAACGCGCTGGGCATCGGCGCGCAGGGCCTGGGCGGCCTGACCACGGTGCTGGACATCAAGGTCAAGGACTATCCGACCCACGCCGCCAACCTGCCGGTGGCGATGATCCCCAACTGCGCGGCCACCCGCCATGCGCACTTCACCCTGGACGGCAGCGGCGCGGTGATGCTGGATCCGCCCTCGCTGGAAGACTGGCCCAAGCTCACCTACAACCCGACCAACGCGCGCCGGGTGAACCTGGACACCATCACCCGCGAGGACGTGGCCAGCTTCAAGCCGGGCGAGACCATCCTGCTCAACGGCAAGCTGCTGACCGGTCGCGACGCCGCGCACAAGCGCATGATCGACATGCTCAACCGCGGCGAGACGCTGCCGGTGGATTTCACCAACCGCTTCATCTACTACGTCGGTCCGGTCGATCCGGTGCGCGACGAAGTGGTCGGCCCGGCCGGCCCCACCACCGCCACGCGCATGGACAAGTTCACCCGGCAGATGCTGGAGCAGACCGGCCTGCTGGGCATGGTCGGCAAGTCCGAGCGCGGCGATGCGGCGATCGCCGCGATCCGCGACAACAAGGCCGTGTACCTGATGGCGGTCGGCGGCTCGGCCTATCTGGTGTCCAAGGCGATCAAGGCCAGCAAGGTGCTGGCGTTCGAAGACCTGGGCATGGAGGCGATCTACGAGTTCGAGGTCAAGGACATGCCGGTGACCGTGGCGGTCGATGCCAGCGGCGAGTCGGTGCACAAGACCGGCCCGCGCGAGTGGCAGGCGCGCATCGGCAAGATCCCGGTGGTGGTCGAGGCCTGATCGGCGGCAGCGCGAACGCCGGCGTGGATGCCGGCGTTGTGCGTGGCGCTGGCGGTGCGCCGGCGTCGCGGCAATAATCGGCGCTGGTTCGCCTCCGGGGAAAGCGTCGTGTCCATCGTGCTTTACGGCTCGCCCAGTACCGCCTCGTTCGTCGTGCACTGGTTGCTGATCGAACTGCAGGTCGATTTCGAACTGCGCATGCTCGATTTCGACCGCCAGGAGCAGAAAAGTCCCGAGTATCTGGCGCTCAACCCGCAGGGACGCGTGCCGACCCTGGTGCTGGACGGACAGGTGCTGACCGAATCGGTCGCCATCGCCATGCACCTGGCCGACCTGTATCCGCATGCCGGCCTGGCGCCGCCGCCCGGCACGCCAGAGCGCGCGGCCTACTACCGCTGGATGCTGTTCGGCGCCTACACCCTGATGCCGGCCTACCGCGATTGGTTCTATCCCGACGAACCGGCCGGCGCCGAGAATGCCGAGCGCGTGCGCGCCAACGCCCGCGCGTTCCTGGAAAAGGCCTGGGACGAGGTGGCGACCCAACTGGAGCAGGGCGGTCCCTACCTGCTCGGCGAGCACTGCAGCGCCGCCGACTTCGTGCTGGTCATGCTGATGCGCTGGTCGCGCAACATGTCGCGGCCCACCGACACCTGGTCGGCACTAAAGGCGTTGGCCGACAGGATGAAGGCGCGCCCGGCGTTCCACGAAGCCTATCGGCGGGAGGGCATTACCGATTGGATGTGAGTGGCGACGCGGGGCGTCGCGCCGGATGTCGGCGGCCGCGTTGGCTGGCGTCGGTTGCGGGGTTTTCGATTGCGTTCTTAGTGCATCGCGCTGGCGCTCGCACCATCCGCACTAGCGCGCGCGCTTTTTCCTTGCCTTCGACCTGGGAGTCGAACTAACGCTGCATGGATTGGGCAGGCGCACTGGCCGTTCGCGTGGTGTGCCACACACATGAAAGCGCCGCGTAGGCCAAGTAGCGCATGGCCTTGCCACCCTGCGTCACGTTGTCGCACCCGCTTCCCTGGTCCGTTCGCTGCTGTCAGTGCCGCCTAGAATGGCGCCGTGTCCGCCCTCCGCGCTCCCGCCCGACTGCGCCGCCTGATGCGCTGGCCCGCCTTGCTGGCCGCGCTGTTGCTGGTGGTCGCGCCGGTGGCCAGCCGCCTGCTCGAGGCGGCGGTACTGCCGGTGCCGTTGTGCACCTCGATCGGATTGCAGGCCGACGCGGACGTGCCGCCGCAGCACGGCGCCGTCAATGCCGGCCATGAAGACGCGTCGGGTGTGCAGCGCGACCATGGCCTGGCGCACGCCGCCTGCGACTACTGCCTGCTCGCCGCACGGCTGTTGCCGTGGCTGGCGATCGTTCTGCTGCTGGCCGCTGCGCTGCCCGCGCCTGCAGCCGCGACGCCATTGCGCCATCGCATCCACGCTGCCGTGCGCTGGCGCGCGCACGCCGCACGCGCACCGCCACTCAATCTCCAGAACGCTCTCCTGTTTCCGGTGCGCTAGGCGCGCCGGCGCCGTTCCTTTCTGGAGTCCAATCCATGTCCCACTTCCTGCCGTCGCCCACGCGGGCGGCGTTGTCGTGCTGCATCCTCGCCAGTCTGTTTCCTGCGTTCGGCCATGCCGAGACGCCCGACGCCACCACCCTCGACCGGATGCAGGTGACCGCCACCGCCCCGGTCGCGCCGCTGACCTGGACGGTGGATCCGAAGTTGCCGCGGCAGCCGGTGCCGGCCAGCGACGGCGCCGACTATCTGAAGACCGTGCCCGGCTTCGCCGCGATCCGCAACGGCGGCACCAACGGCGATCCGGTGCTGCGCGGCATGTTCGGCTCGCGGCTCAACGTGCTCAGCAACGACGGCACCCTGGTCGGGGCGTGCCCGGCGCGCATGGACAATGCCTTGTCCTACATCGCCCCGGAAACCTTCGACCGGCTCACCATCGTCAAGGGCCCGCAGACCGTGCGCTGGGGACCCGGCGCCTCCGCCGGCACCGTGCGCTTCGAGCGCGATACACCGCACTACGCCGGGCCGACGCTGGAGGGCGAGGCCAGTGCGCTGGTCGGCTCCTGGAACCGCAATGACCAGAACCTGGACCTGCGCGGCGGCAACCGCAGCGGCTACGCGCGCGTGGACGCCAACCGCTCCGAGTCCGGCGACTACCGCGATGGCGACGGTGCGGTGGTGCCCGCACGCTGGCGCAAATGGAATGCCGATGCCGCGGTCGGCTGGACCCCGGACCCGGACACCGTGCTGGAGTTCTCCGCCGGTAGCGGCGATGGCCTGGCGCGCTACGCCGGGCGCAGCATGGACGGCACCCAGTTCCGCCGCACCAGCTACGCCGCGCGCTTCGAGCGCACCGACCTGCCCGGCGCCTGGGAGGCGCTGCGCGCCAACGCCTACGTCAACGATGCCGACCACGTCATGGACAACTACACGTTGCGCCGGCCCAACCCGCAGTCGGCGATGCCGATGCCGATGGCTTCCAACGTCGACCGGCGCATCCGCGGCGGGCGCGTGGAGTCGGAGTGGCGCTGGGACCAGGTCGTGGTCCAGGCCGGCCTCGACAGCCAGCAAAGCCGCCACCGCGACCGCAGCGCCAGCGGCGAGGGCGCGTACCGGAGCGTGCCGTGGCGTACCGACGCGCGCTTCGACAATCTTGGCGCGTTCACTGAAGCCACCTTCGGCGCCGGCACGGCGCAACGCTGGATCGCAGGCCTGCGCCTGGATCGCGCGCAGGTCGAGGACACCCGCCGCAGCGTCGGCATGATGGGCATGCCCAATCCCACCGCCGGACAGACGCGCCGCGAAGACCTGGGCAGCGGCTTCCTGCGCGTGGAGCGCACCCTCTCGGCCGACACGGTCTGGTATGCCGGCCTCGGCCGCAGCGCGCGCATGCCCGACTACTGGGAACTGTTTTCCGCCGACATGGGCCCGAGCGGCGCGGCCAACGCCTTTGCCGGGCTGCGCCCCGAGCGCACCACCCAGCTCGATCTCGGCCTGCAGTACCGCGGCGCGACCGTGCAGGGCTGGGTCTCCGCCTACGCCGGGCGGGTGCAGGACTTCATCCTGTTCACCTATGCCGAGGGCGGGATGATGGGCACCACCACCCGCGTCGACAACGTCGATGCGCGCATCGCCGGCGCCGAGGCTGGACTGGACTGGCAGCCGCTGCCGGGCCTGACCCTTGGCGGCACGCTGGCCTATGCCTGGGGCGAGAACCGCAGCGACGGCACGCCATTGCCGCAGATGCCGCCGCTGGAATCGCGGCTGCAGGTGCAGTGGGAAGGGCAACGCTGGTCGGCCGGGGCGCTGCTGCGCGCGGTCGCGCGGCAGGGTCGGGTGGCGTTGGGCCAGGGCAACGTGGTCGGCCGCGACCTCGGCCGCAGCGCCGGTTTCGCCACGCTGGGGCTGAGCGGCGGCTACCGGGTCAGCGAGGGGCTGCGGCTGAGCGCCGGCATCGACAACGTGTTCGACCGGCGCTACAGCGAACATCTCAACCTGGCCGGCAGTGCCGATTTCGGCTTCCCGGCCGACCCGGTGCGCATCGCCGAACCGGGCCGCAACCTGTGGCTGAAGGGCAACTACCGGTTCTGAGCGACCGGCGCACGCGACGCCCAGGCGGGCGCCGCGTGCGTCGCTCAGGCGTGGCCGATCAGAACCATTCCAGCAGCGAGATGCCCACGCCGACGTAGGTGGCGCGGTGGTTGTAGTCGATCATGCTCTCGCCGTAGCCATCGAACACCTGCACATGGCCGCGCAGCAGGTTGCTGATCGGGAAGCCCCAGTCCAGCTGCACCGCGCCGTGCGAACGGTCGCCGCCGCGCAGCGAGTGCCGCGCCATCAGCGCCACCTCGTGGCCGTTGCGGTTGTAGATCAGGGTCGCGTCGCCGCGGCCCATGTAGTCCTCGATGTCCGGGTTGTTGTCCTGCTTGCGGCTCTCCGGGATGCGGTACCAGGGGCGCAGCACCAGCGCCCAGTTGTCGCGGTCCAGGCCGATGTTGAGCATCGCCCGGTTCCAGCTGCGCGACAGCGGATCGCTGCGGCCGTTGGACTGGTGGGTCAGCTGGATGCCGGTCATCCGCCCCTTCCAGCCGAACAGGCTGTAGTTGTTGCGGAACACCAGCATCACTTCCGGCTCGTAGTTGGTCTCGCGGAACGGCCGCGACTGCTCCGAGTTGTAGACCTGCCAGCGCGAGCTCTGGGTGTAGCCGCCCCACAGGTCGCCGTTGTCGCCGAAGATGTTCTCCACGATCTTGGTCTTGAAGCTCAGCTGGAACTTCGCCTCCAAGCTGTCCAGCGGCTCGGCGGTGGTCACCGTGTTGGCGGGGTTCGGCGAGGACGGCAGTTCGTTCTTCTTGCTGGTCCAGAACGCCGGCAGCAGGTACACCGGCTTGTAGGCGCGCAACTGGAAGGTGCCCAGCTTGGAGTCCTTGGCCAGCTCCCAGCGGCTGTCCAGCAGCGAGCCCTTGCCGGCATTGGCGATGGTGCTGTCGTAGCGATCCTCCTTGAAGATCGCCGCGGCCCGCTGGCGGGTGCGTTCGGCGACGCCGGCGTCCTCCGGCAGGGTCGCGTCCAGTTTCTGCTTCTGGCGTTCGCTGGCGGCCTGCGCCGCGGCGTCCGCGGCCTGCGGGTCGGCGGTCCGGCGCGACAGTGCCTGGTCGTAGCAAGCCAGGCGGGCGGCATCGCTGGAGATGGCCACGCAGGCTTCCGGCGAGGCGGGGGTGGGCAGGACTTCCTGCGCGTGCGCAAGCGGCACGGCCGCGATCGACAGCAGTAACAGGGGGCGGACCTGGCGGTGGGACATGCGGTTCTCGCTGCAACGGGCGGCGCGGGCGGGTGGTGCGCTGCCGGGGTGAATGGCCGGCAGGGAAAATACAGGAAGTGACGACAACAGGGTCATCACACGTTCATGCTGTCGCCGCGACGCGGTCTTCAGGCGTGCTGCGTCAGAGCAGCCAGGCCACCGCGAACAGCGCCAGCATCGCCAGCGCCAGGCCAAGCTTGGCAGCGGTGCCCAGCACGATCCCAAGCCAGGTACCGACCCCGACCCGCGTCGCCTGCCGCAGTTCGCGGCCGTGCCAGTACTCCCCGACCAGGGCGCCGACGAAGGGGCCGACGAACAGCCCGATCGGCATGAAGAGCATGCCGGCGATCCCGCCCAGCACCGACCCCCACAGCGCCTTGCGGCTGGCGCCGACGCGCTGCGCGCCGAACGCGGTGGCCAGCAGGTCGACCAGCAGCGACAGTGCGGTGAGCACGCCGAGCACGGTCAGCGTCGGCCAGCCCACGCGCTGGAAGCCGTCGGCCCAGGCCGCCAGCAGCAGCCCGGCGAACATCAGCGGCGTCCCCGGCAGGGCCGGCAGCACCACCCCCGCCAGCCCGACCAACACCAGCAGTCCGGCACACAGGTAATAGATGAACGCAGGGTCCACGTGGCTCACCGCGGGGGAGATTTGGGGGTTGACAGATGGGGTCTTTTTGCGGATTGCATTTTCATTTTGACCGGGGTAAGTTGCAGCCGCTGCGTTTGCAAAGGTCACCGTGAATCGTGGCCTGATGCGGTAGATCCATCGATCCGCTACATCGTTATACCTCGCTTCCTCCTTGCAACCAGCCGCCGCACCCCCGGCGTACCCACCCCTGAGACGTGTTCCAAGGAGTAAGTCCATCATGAACGGCAATCGCGAAAACGGCACCGTGAAGTGGTTCAACGATGCCAAGGGTTTCGGTTTCATCAGCCGCGAGAACGGCGAAGACGTGTTCGTGCACTTCCGCGCCATCCAGACCCAGGGCTTCAAGAGCCTGAAGGAAGGCCAGAAGGTCAGCTTCACCGTGGTGCAGGGTCAGAAGGGCCTGCAGGCCGACGCGGTGCAGCCGCTCTGAGTCGCCGCCGCGCGCCGCGGTGCGCCACGCGCAGCAAAAAGGCCCGCATTGCGGGCCTTTTTGCATGTCAGGCAATGCCGCCGGCGCGAATCAGCGCGGCACCACGCGCCCGTTGACCACGCGCACGTAGGTGTTCTCGCGCACGCCGGCCAGGTCGCGCTGGTTGACCACGATCACCCGCCCGTCGTCCATCTGCACGTGCACGTCGTAGGTGTCGCTGGTGACGTTCTTCTGGATCTGGTTGCCGGCCAGCGCGCCGGCCGCCGCGCCGGCCACCGCCGACACGTTCTGGTTGCCCTTGCTGCCGCCGGTGTGGTCGGAAATCTCGTGGCCGGCGACCGCGCCGACGATGCCGCCCAGGATCGCGCCCGTGGCCGACGGCGCAGTGCGGCCCGACGGCACGGTGTCGATGCGGGTGACGATGCCGCAGTCGGCGCAGCGGGTCTGGGTGTAACCGCCGCGCGCCGGCTGGCTGTAGCCGCCGCCGTAACCGCCGCCATAGCCGGGGGACGTGGCGCAGCCTGCCAGCGCCAGGGTCGCCACGGCCGCGGTGGCCATCAGTTGAATCTTCATGGGTGCTCTCCTCGACAGACAGTATGTGGAGCGCGGCGGCAGCGCCGCGTTCGCACGCATCCTGTCCACCCCTGCGTGAATGCAACGCCAACCCTGGCAGGCGCCGTTCAGCCTCGCCGCGGCCGGCGTCAGCGGCAATTCATGCAAGCGTGCGAGGGCGCGTTCGGCACACAGCGCGTCTGCGGCTCAGCGCTATGCGCGATGGCACGTCCGTGGAAACGCGGATCGTATCGGCATCGATCCGCGCGATTGCATGCCGCCAGACAGGCTGGACGTTCTTCCTGTCTCGCTGCACGTTCAGCGGAAATCGCGGTGGCAGGCGTCGCAGCGTTCGTCGATCTGCTGGCGGGCCTGCGCCAGCGCGGCGCAGTCGGCCGGCGGCGGCGCCAGTGCCGCGTCGACGCCCGCGCGCAAGGCATCGGCATGCTCGCGAAAGCGGCTGTCGTCGGCCAGGTCGGGGAAGGCCGTGTCCAGTTCGTCGCCGAGCAGGCGCAAGGTGCGCAGGCGCGCCTGCGGACCGGCGCCACTGCATTGCCGGTGCGCGGTGTCGCGTTCGAGCAACGCCAGTTGCTTGCCCATGACCTGCATCAGGCTGCGCGGGAACGGATCCTGCCGCGCCTGCACCGCGCGCAGCGCCATCACCGTCAGCACCAGGCCGAGCAGCAGCCCGGCCAGCAACACGAACAGATAGCGGGAAGCGGAGGTGGGCGCAGGCGGCTTGGCCATCGGAGCAGGCGCAGCGGGATGGAGTCCCGATGGTACGCCTGTGGCAACGCGTCGCGCACGAGCGCCCAGACCGCTGCGGGGAATCGCCTATCCCCAATCCCCAATCCCCAATCCCGGCCTAAAATAGGCGGATGAACGAACAATGGCGCGAGCGTTTCGCCGGCATCGACCGGCTCTACGGGCAAGGAACGATCGGGCGGCTGGCGCAGTGCCGGGTGGCGGTGGTGGGCATGGGCGGGGTCGGCTCGTGGGTGGTGGAGGCACTGGCGCGCTCGGCGGTCGGGCATCTGACCCTGATCGACGCCGACGACATCTGCGTGTCCAACACCAACCGGCAGCTGCCGGCGCTGGCCGGGCAGTACGGTCGCAACAAGGCCGTGGCCATGGCCGAGCGCTGCGTGGCGATCAATCCGCAGATCGAGGCGGTCGCGGTCGAGGCCTTCCTGACCCCGACCAACATCGCCGAACTGCTCGATGCCGGCTTCGACCTGGTGATCGACGCCTGCGACAGCTTCCGGGTCAAGGTCGAGACCATCGCCTGGTGCCGGCGGCGCAAGCTGCCGCTGCTGACGGTGGGCTCGGCCGGCGGACGCACCGATCCGACCCTGGTGCGGATCCGCGACGTGTCGCGGACCGAGCACGACGCGATGCTGGCGCTGATCCGCAAGAAGCTGCGCAGCGAATTCAACTTCCCCAAGAACCCGCAGCGCTATTTCGGCGTGCCGGCCGTGTACTCGCTGGAAAACGTGCGCTACCCGCAGGCCGACGGCAGCGTCTGCGGACTGCGGCCGGCGCTGGGGCCGGATGCGGCCTTGAACCTGGACTGTGGCGCCGGCCTTGGCGCGGCCACCCACATCACCGGTGCGTTCGCCTTCGCCGCGGTCGGCAAGGCCCTGGAGATGCTGTTGAAGCGCGTCGCGGCGCGCGAGGCCGCGGCCGCCTAGCGCGTTGCGGCTGGCGGCGGCGCAGCGTTCGCCAGGTTGCGCTCGGTCCCGGCCTGCAGCGTGGCCAGCCGTTCCAGGTCCTGCGCCGGCTGCGGTCGGCCGAACAGGAAGCCCTGGAAGTGCCGGCAGCCCATCGCCGAGAGCATCTCGCACTGCTGCGCATCCTCGATGCCTTCGGCGAGCGCAACCATGCCCATCACCTCGGAGATCTCCACGATCTTGGCCAGCAGGCGCCGCGAGGATTCGTCGGCCTTGGCGTCGTTGACGAACTGCCGGTCGATCTTGAGCTTGGTGACGGGGAGCGTCCTGAGCATCGCCAGCGACGAGAAGCCGGTGCCGAAGTCGTCCAGTGCCCAGCCGATGCCGAACGTCTTGAGTTCGTGCATCTTGGCGCGCACCCCGGCGGTGTCCACATACAGCGCCGACTCGGTCAGCTCGAATTCCAGCGATGCCGGCGCCACGCCCTCGCTGGTGATCACCTGCTTCACCGAGGCCACGAAGTTGGGATCGAGCAACTGCACCGGGCTGACGTTCACCGCCACCACCAGCGCACGTAGGTCCGGTTCCAGCGACCAGCGCCGCAGCGTGCGGCAGACCTGGCGCAGCACTTCCAGTCCCACTTCGCGAATCAATTGGCTCTCTTCGGCCAGCGGGATGAACTTGTCCGGAGTCAGCAGCTTGCCGCTGGGGTGCCGCCAGCGCACCAGCGCCTCGGCCCCGAGCATATGGCCGTGCGCGTTGACCTGCGGCTGGTACAACACCTCGATCTCGCTGTTGCCGACCGCACGCGCCAACTCCCGCTCCAGCGAAATGCGCGCGTTCACGTCGTTGCGGTAGATGTGCAGGATCGCCGCCAGCAAGCCGGCCGCGCACGCCATGTTGGAGATCGCGCCGAGCCGGCGCATCCCCAGCGGTGGCGAGGACGCCGGCGCCAGCCAGTCCAGTTCGCCCGAGCCGAACGCGACGAAGGCGCCCAGGCAGGCCAGCGGGAACACCAGCGCGCGGTAGCGGCGGCTGCGGTCGAACACGAACAGCGCGCCGGCCGCAAGCGGCAGGAAGAAGGTGTGCACCGAGCGCGGCACCGTGCCGATCGGCGCGTCGATGATCGAGATCACCAGCACCACGACGAAGATGCCGTGCGCCACCAGCGACAGCGAGGCTTCGTCGCAATGGCGGCGGCGGCCCAGCGCCAGCAGGCCCACGGCGGTCAGTCCGACGAAGGCGAACGCCAACTCCGGCCGGCCGTAATACAGGTAGCACACGGTCCACAGGGCGCCGAGCGTGGTGCACGAGACCCCGGCCAGGGTCAGGGTGCTGCGCATCTTGCGGCTGCGATTGCTGTCGCGGAATTTCAGGGAGACCCAGCTTTCGCCGTTGGAGGCGGGTTTTTCCGAACTCGTGCCGCTCTTCATCGTCGCAGCGCCCGCGTGCGCGCCGTCGTCGTTCGCGCCGGAGCGGCAGCGGAGGACGACGCGATCGCATGCGTGCGCCGCGCGCCGTGGAGAAGCGGGTAGGGAATGCGGCTTGCCGGTTGTTTCACGCCAGGAGGATCCGATCTGCCAGAACGCGCGCCATCGAGCCGGCCGCCAAGCCTTTGCTGAGAGCGAACGGATTCACACTCCGGTGCCTGGCGGACAAAGGAGCCGCTCGCCGTTTCAGCGCGGTGCACAGTAGCAGAAGCAAGTGCGCCGAAACGCGGTCGAAAGGCAGTCATCCACCTGCCCAGTTCACAGTTTCGTACGAAAGCCGTTTCGACAGGCGAGGTGTCACGCCGATCGCCTTGCCGTCGCGCCGTGCGTGGCCGGCGTGTAGCGTCTGTACCTGCGTCAATGCGTCAGTAAGCGACGTGCAGTGTCGGAATTGCGGTGCGCAGGGACGCGCCGCGTCAGGTGGTGACAGGCGTCGCGGCGCGCGTATCGGGCAGGCCGAACAGGCGTCGTGCGTTGGCCGTGGTCTGCGCGGCAATGGCCGCGGCAGGTGCGTCGCGCAGCGCGGCGATGGTGTCCAGCACCGTGCGCAGCCGCGCCGGTTCGTTGCGCTGCCCGCGGATCGCCGCATCGGGCTGGTCCGGCGCATCGGTCTCCAGCAGCAGTTGCTCCAGGGGCGCCGTGGCGGCGAGCCGGCGCAGGCGCTGCGCCCGTTCGTAGGTGACCGGCCCGCCGAGGCCGATCAGGAAATCCAGCGAACGCAACTGCGCGGCCTGTTCGGCGCTGCCGGCGAAACTGTGCACCACGCCACGCACGCCGCCGACCTTGCGGATCGCCAGGATCACCGCGTCCACCGCACGCCGCGCATGCACGATCACCGGCAGGTCGAACGCTCGTGCCAGTTGCAGTTGCCCGACGAAATACCGCTGCTGCTCGGCTTCGTCCAACCCTTCGACGAAGAAGTCCAGGCCGCATTCGCCGATGGCGCAGGGGCGCTCGCGTTCGATCCATTGGCCGAGCAAGGGCAGGTGCTCGGGGCGGTGCCGACCCAGGAACAGCGGATGCAGGCCATACGCCGGATACAGGCCGGGCGCGGCCGCGCATACATCACGCAGTTTGGGCCAGGAGGCCGCAGTGATCGCCGGCACCACCTGCGCCTGGACGCCTGCCGCCTGCGCGCGTGCGATCACCGCGGCACGGTCCGGGTCGAACTCCTCCGCATCCAGGTGGCAATGGCTGTCGATCAACTGCATCGGCGCTCAGCGGCGCACGCGCTGCGCGGTGGAGGTCAGCGGTTCGTCGGTGGCCGGCGCCGGCGTGCGGCTCTTCCAGTTGGCCAGCAGCAAGGTGCCCAGGCCGAACACGATCTCGTCGATGAAGGGCACCGGGTCGGGCAGCAGCACGCTCAGCACGAACAGCCCGGCGGTGATCTTGAACAGCGTCGGGTAGCGCAATTTGCCCGCCCAGCGCAGCAGCGGATACACGATCGGATTGGGCACGGCACGTCCTCCGGGGAGCGGTGGAAACGCTAACAGCCTCGATATGGCGACGTTCTGGCGGCGTTACCAGTCGCGGCGCCGACGCATTGCTGAATAGGGAGCGGATTGGTTCAGCTTCCGCATGGTAATCACAGCACCGTAGACAACGCGGTCAGCCCGCAGGAGAGCACACATGAAAAGCACTACGACAACCGTTCTGGTCGCGGCTGGCGCCTTGCTGGTCGGCGGCGTCGCCACCGCGGCCTTCATGAACAATCGCGACAAACCGGTGGACGTCGCCAACAGCGACGTGCGTCCGGCCCTGGACAATACGCGTGGCGACAGCGCGCTGGACAACAGCGTCGGCGGCAAGCTGGACTACGCCGACGTGGTGCGGGTCGACCCGATCACCCAGAAACAGCAGCGCTATGCCGAGGTGATCGGTACCGAGCCACTGCGCGAGACCTCCACCACCACCACCCCGCGCCAGGTCTGCAATGACGTGGTGGTGCAGGAGCGCCTGCCCGAGCGCGACGGCAACGTCGGCGGCACCGTGGTCGGTGCGCTGGTCGGCGGCCTGCTCGGCAACCAGGTGGGTCATGGTAATGGCCGCAAGGCCGCGACCGCGGCCGGCGCGGTGGCCGGCGGCTTCATCGGCAACCGCATCGACCAGAACCACGTCGGCGGCCGCGTGGTCGACCGCACCGAGCGCCAGTGCCACACCGAGAACAGCACTGCGCAGTCCTCGACCATCACCGGCTACAACGTGACCTACCGCAACGACGACGGCACCACCGGCACCATGCGCATGGACAGCAAGCCGGGCAGCCGCATCGCCATGGGCACGCAGGACGTGGTCAAGGGCTACGACGTGACCTATCGCTACGACGGCCAGGAAAAGACCGTGCGCATGGATGACCGCCCGAACAGCGACCGCCTGCCGGTCCTGGACGGCCGCCTGGTCACCCAGACCGCCTCGGCCGGCGACAGCGACGTCAGCCAGCGCTGAGTCGCACCCACGCTGCACCTCCCTCCGAAGGCCGGCGCTTGCGCCGGCCTTCGTCTGTCTGCGGGCGGCAGCGCGGGCGGGGCCGATACAATGCGGCTTTCGCCGTGGACACCCGCCATGCCCTTGCCTTGCGACGACCTGTTCAACGTAGCCGCGCTGCTGACCGAGGAAGAACGCGCGATCCAGCAGGCGGTGGCGCGCTTCGTCGATGCCAGGGTGCTGCCGGTGATCGGCGACGCCTTCGACCAGGCGCGGTTCCCGCGCGAACTGGTGCCGGAACTGGCGCAGTTGGGATTGCTCGGTGCCAGCCTGCCGGCCGGGCAGGGCGGTGGCGGCCTCAACGCGGTCTGCTACGGCCTGATCTGCCAGGAACTGGAGCGCGGCGACAGCGGACTGCGCAGCTTCGTCAGCGTGCAGTCCTCGCTGTGCATGTACCCGATCCACGCCTACGGCAGCGACGCGCAACGCCAGCGCTGGCTGCCGGCGATGGCCGCCGGCACCGCGATCGGCTGCTTCGGCCTGACCGAGGCGCAGGGCGGCTCCGACCCGGCGGCGATGCAGACCCGCGTGGTGCGCGACGGCGATGGCTGGCGCCTGAGCGGCAGCAAGATGTGGATCACCAACGGCAGCATCGCCGACGTGGCGATCGTGTGGGCGCAGACCGAGGACGGCATCCAGGGCTTCCTGGTCGAGGCCGGCACCCCGGGCTTCGGCACCCAGGACATCACCCACAAGATGAGCCTGCGCGCCTCGGTGACCTCGGCGCTGTTCTTCGACGACGTACGCCTGCCCGACAGCCAGCGCCTGCCCGGCGTGCGCGGGCTGAAGGGGCCGCTGGGCTGCCTGACCCAGGCCCGCTACGGCATCAGTTGGGGCGCGATCGGCGCGGCCATCGCCTGCTTGCGCGAGGCGCTGGCCTACGCCGGCGAGCGCATGCTGTTCGGGCGGCCGCTGGCGGCGACCCAGAGCGCGCAGATCAAGCTCGCCGACATGGCGCGGCGCATCGCCACCGCGCAGTTGCTGGCGCTGCAGCTGGGCCGGCTCAAGGATGCCGGCACGCTGCAGCCGGCGCAGGTGTCGCTGGCCAAGTGGAACAACGTGCGCATGGCGCTGGACATCGCCCGCGAATGCCGCGACCTGCTCGGCGGCGCCGGCATCACCACCGACTACGGCGCGATCCGCCATGCGCTGAACCTGGAATCGGTGATCACCTACGAAGGCACCGAAACCGTGCACCAGTTGGTGGTCGGTCGCGAGCTGACCGGCATCAATGCGTTTTGAATCCATGTCCCGCGCGCGGCGCGGGCCCGTTTTGCAGGAGAACCGACGATGAGTGTCTTCGATGTGCGCGTGGAAACCGAGCGCCTGTTGCTGCGCCCGCCGACCGCCGAGGATTTCGCGGCGTTCTGCGCGTTTTCCGCCGATGCACAGACCATGCATCACCTCGGCGGCGTGCAGGCGCCGTCGGTCGTCTGGCGCGGCCTGGCGACGATGGTCGGCAGCTGGCAGTTGCAGGGATTCGCGATGTTCTCGGTGATCGAGAAGCGCAGCGGGCAGTGGATCGGCCGGGTCGGCCCCTGGCAGCCGCACGGCTGGCCGGGCACGGAGGTCGGTTGGGGTATCGTGCGTCCGTACTGGGGCCATGGCTATGCGCCGGAGGCGGCCGCGGCGTCGATCGACTGGGCGTTCGCGCAGTTGGGCTGGAGCGAGGTGATCCACGTGATCGCGCCGGACAACGCCAACTCCAAGGCGGTGGCGGGCAAGCTCGGTTCGCAGTATCTGCGTCCCGGGCAATTGCCGGAGCCACTGCCGCAGGAGCCGATCGAGGTCTGGGGCCAGTCGCGCGCGCAATGGCAGGCGCGGCGCTGACCCGCGGCCGCGGCGGAGCGTCGTCGGGGGGGCGAGGCCCTGCTCTTGCGAATCCCCGTTCCCGACTCCCCAGTCCCGACCCTTCAGCAAGGAGCGATACATGGCAGCCGAACGTTTCCCCCTGACCGTGTACGGCATGGCGCTGTCCGGCAATTGCTACAAGGTGCGGCTGTTGCTGGAGCAACTGGGCTGCGCTTACCGCTGGGTCGAGATCGACAGCGCCAACGGCCAGACCCGCACCCCGGCGTTCCTGGCCAAGAATCCCAACGGCAAGGTGCCGCTGCTGGAGCGCGAGGACGGGCGCGTGCTGGCCGAATCCAACGCCATCCTGTGCTGGCTGGCCGAGGGCACCGGCCATCTGCCCGCCGATCCCTGGCAGCGCGCGCAGGCGCTGAGCTGGCTGTTCTTCGAGCAGTACAGCCACGAACCCTACGTGGCGGTGGCGCGCTTCGTCTGCGGCTGGACGCCGGCCGACTCGCCGCGTCGCGCCGAACTGCCGCGCCTGCGCGAGGGCGCGACGCGGGCGCTGGCGGTGATGGAGCAGCACCTGCAGGAGCAGGCCTGGTTCACCGGCCCGGCCTACGGCATCGCCGACATCGCGCTGTTCGCCTACACCCACTGCGCCGGCGACGCCGGCATCGCCCTGGCGCACTATCCGGCGCTGTGCGACTGGCTGCAGCGGGTGCGCGCCACGCCGGGCTTCGTGGCGCTGCCGCCGCTGCCGGACGAGGTGCGCGCGCGCCTGGCGCTGGCGGGGACGGCCGCGGCGTTCACCTGACTGCCGCGCGCCGGCGGCTAGCCTGAAGATTCATTCAGTCAGGAGCTACGCCATGAGCCAGTACCGCATCGCCGTGTTCGTCGGCAGCCTGCGCAAGGAATCGTTCAACCGGCGCCTGGCGCACGCGCTGGAGCGACTCGCCGGCGACCGTGCGCGCTTCGAATACGTCGAGATCGGCGACCTGCCGCTGTACAACCAGGACCACGACCACGACTATCCGGAGCAGGGCCGACGCCTGAAGACGCAGGTCAGCGGCGCCGATGCGGTGCTGTTCGTCACCCCGGAATACAACCGCTCCATCCCCGGCGTGCTCAAGAATGCCATCGACCTGGGCTCGCGGCCGTACGGCGAGAGCGCCTTCGCCGGCAAGCCGGCGGCGGTGTGCGGGACCTCGCCCGGGGCGATCGGCAGCGCCCTGGCGCAGCAGCACCTGCGCAACGTGCTGGCCTACCTGGACATGCCGGTGCTGGGCCAGCCGGAGATCTTTTTGCAGTTCAAGGATGGCCTGATCGCCGAGGACGGCACCATCGACGACGAGCGCACGCGCAAGTTCCTCGCCGGTTTCGTGGACAAGTTCATCGCCTGGATCGACGAACTGCAGGCCTGAGCAGTGCCGGGGTGCGCCGGCGGTAGCGCCGGGAGCAGGGGCCTTGCGTGGCGGGGCGTCGGCGAGGTTCTCAACCGCTTGTCCCCAGACTTGTCCCCAGCGTTGGCGAGCGATGCTGATATACGCGTCGCCACCGGCCGGCGCCTCGCCCTAGCCCCAACCGGGCGCGGCGACTAAAATCGGTGCCCGGGCCGCGGTGAGGCCGCGCCCGGCGTCCGCGCCCACAGAGAAGACCCAGCCTATGTCCGCCCGTCCCGGCTACCGCGGCGATCGCAAAAGCGAGCGCAGCGAACGCAGCGAGCCGCGTCTCGACCAGTTGCGCGTGCCGCCGCACTCGATCGAGGCCGAACAGGCCGTGCTCGGCGGCCTGATGCTGGCGCCGGAGGCCTACGACCGGGTCAACGACCAGCTCACCGACAAGGATTTCTACCGGCGCGATCACCAGTTGATCTACCGTGCGATCCGCGAGCTGGCCGAGAAGGGGCGACCGTTCGACGCGGTGACCCTGGGCGAGTGGTTCGAGTCGCAGGGCAAGCTGGAGATGGTCGGCGACGGCGCCTACCTGATCGAACTGGCCAGCACCACGCCCTCGGCCGCCAACATCGCCGCCTACGCGGAAATCGTGCGCGACAAGGCGGTGCTGCGGCAGCTGATCGAGGTCGGCACCACCATCGTCAACGACGGCTTCCAGCCGGAAGGGCGCGAGAGCGCCGAGTTGCTGGCGTCGGCGGAAAAGGCCGTGTTCCAGATCGCCGAGGCCGGCGCGCGCGGGCGCAGCGACTTCGTGGCGATGCCGGGCGCGTTGAAGGATGCGTTCGAGGAGCTGCGCAACCGCTTCGAGAATGGCGGCAACATCACCGGCCTGCCGACCGGCTACAACGACTTCGACGCGATGACCGCCGGCCTGCAGCCGACCGACCTGATCATCCTCGCCGCGCGTCCGGCGATGGGCAAGACCACCTTTGCGCTGAACATCGCCGAGTACGCGGCGATCAAGTCGAAGAAGGCGGTGGCGGTGTTCTCGATGGAAATGTCGGCCTCGCAGCTGGCGATGCGCCTGATCTCCTCCAACGGCCGCATCAACGCGCAGCGTCTGCGTACCGGCCAGCTCGAGGACGAGGACTGGGCGCGGGTCACCGGCGCGATCAAGATGCTCAAGGAGACCAAGATCTTCATCGACGACACGCCGGGCGTGTCGCCGGAAGTGCTGCGCTCCAAGGCGCGCCGGCTCAAGCGCGAGCACGACCTGGGCCTGATCGTGATCGACTACCTGCAGCTGATGTCGGTGCCCGGCAACAGCGAGAACCGCGCCACCGAGATCTCGGAGATCTCGCGTTCGCTCAAGGGCCTGGCCAAGGAACTGGGGGTGCCGGTGATCGCGCTGTCGCAGCTCAACCGCTCGCTGGAAACGCGTACCGACAAGCGTCCGGTGATGGCCGACCTGCGCGAATCCGGCGCCATCGAGCAGGACGCGGACATGATCGTGTTCATCTACCGCGACGACTACTACAACAAGGAAAATTCGCCGGACAAGGGCCTGGCCGAAATCATCATCGGCAAGCACCGCGGCGGCCCGACCGGATCGTGCAAGCTGAAGTTCTTCGGCGAATACACCCGCTTCGACAACCTCGCCCACGATTCGGTGGGCGCGTTCGAGTAAGCCGCCGCCCGCATGCGCGGGCAACGGCGGTGACCGGCGCGGCGTCCGCAACGCTGCGGACGCCGGCCGCGCGGCGCGACGATCAGTAGGGGATCTCGATCTCGGCGTTGCTGGTGGCGTCGTAGGTGTTGGCGCCGTACTCGGCATGGTGGGTGCAGACCACGGTGATCTTGCGGTAGATCCCATAGACGAAGTTCGACGCGAAGTGCACGTCGACCAGGGCACCGTTGCCTTCCTCGTCGTAGTCGGTGGTGTAGCCGTTGCCGTACGGGTCGTAGGCGTTGCAGCGCACGTTGATGTAGCGGGCGTCGACGCGGTCGTTGTTGGCGTTGGCGAAGCGCGAGTAGGCGCGGATCTTCAGGCGCTTGCCGCCGGCCGGTCGGTTGTCGGACTCGTAGCCCTGGTTCTGGATCACGCCCTGCAGCGTGTAGACCGGCGTGCTGCCGCCGCCGCTGCCCGGCGGCTGGTAGCCACAGGAGCCCGGGCCTTCCTCGATGTCGGTACTGCAGGCCATCGCGAGCGGGGCGGCGAGGCTCAGCGCGAGGGTGAGGGCGGCTTTTGCGATGCGCTTGTCCATGGGTCTTGCTCTCCTGAGGTCATTGCGGATGTCGGCGATGGGCATGGCCGCGTTGCGCCGTTCGCTGCCCGCGGCGCGTCGCGTCCTGCAGATGCAGGTCCGGACGCGGCGGCTCGGGGCGCACGCAGCCGCGCTCGCCGGCCGTGGTGGCCGTGAGATCGCAGAGGCGATGGCGGATGTCCCCATGCGCGCGAGACGGCCGTGGCCGTGTCGTACGCGGTGCAGCGAAAGCACGGATGACGTCCTTCCCCGGAACGTCATCCAACAGCAGCGGTCGCGGCGCCGCTTCGACATGACGGCGCCCGCCTCGGCGTTATAGCAGGGCCGGCGAGGCCCACGTGCGCGACGCACGGCGATGTCTACGAATCAGTCCGTGGCTGCACGCGCGGCATACGACCTGCATCGCCAGGCGCGTGCGGCGCGTCGCCGCATGCTCACCTGGCCGCTGCACCCGATCCGTATCATGGCGCGTCCTTCGCTGCGTCCCCTCGCATGAGCTACGCCATCGTCTGGTTCCGGCGCGACCTGCGCCTGCACGATCAACCCGCCCTGCAGGCCGCGCTGGATGCCGGGCATACGCCGGTGCCGGTCTACCTGCACAGCCCGGAAGACGAAGGCGCCTGGGCCGCGGGTGCGGCCTCGCGCAGCTGGCTGCAGCGCTCGCTGGCGGCGCTGGACGCGCAACTGCGCGAACGCGGTTCGCGCCTGATCCTGCGCCAGGGCCCGGCCGAGACCGCGTTGCGCCAGGTGATCGCCGACTGCGGCGCGGTGGCGGTGTACTGGAATCGCCGCTACGAGCCGGCCACGCAACCGCGCGATGCGCGGCTCAAGCGCGCGTTGCGCGAACAGGGCCTGGAGGTGCACAGCCACAACAGCGCGCTGCTGTTCGAACCCTGGCAACTGGCGACGCAGCAGGGCGGTCCGTACAAGGTGTTCACCCCGTTCTGGCGCAGCGCGCTGAGCCACTGGCAGGTGCCGGCGCTGCAGCCTGCGCCGAAGACGCTGCCGCCGCCGCCCGCGGGCCTGCAAAGCCTGCCGCTGGAGCGGCTCGGCCTGGCGCCGGCGCTGGATTGGGACCGCGGCTTCTGGGAGGTCTGGCAGCCGGGCGAGGCGGGCGCGCACGAGGCGCTGGACGTGTTCGTCGACGGCGCGCTGCGCGACTACCTCGACGGCCGCGACCGCCCGGACCAGGTCGGCACCTCGCGGCTGTCGCCGCACCTGCATTTCGGCGAGATCGCACCGTGGCACATCGTCGCCACGCTCGAACGCCATCGCCGCGCCGCCACCGCTGCGGCCATCGACGGCTACATCCGCCAGCTCGGCTGGCGCGATTTCGCCCACCACCTGCTGCACCATTTCCCCGACACGCCCGAACACAACCTCAATCCGCGCTTCGAGCGCTTTCGCTGGGCCAAACCCGACGCCGCGCAGTTGCACGCCTGGCAGCGCGGACGCACCGGCGTGCCGATCGTCGATGCCGGCCTGCGCGAGCTGTGGCACACCGGCTGGATGCACAACCGCGTGCGCATGATCGTCGCCAGCTACCTGTGCAAGCACCTGCGCGTGCATTGGTGCGAAGGCGCGCGCTGGTTCTGGGACACCCTGGTCGACGCCGACCTGGCCAACAACACGCTGGGCTGGCAGTGGGTGGCCGGCACCGGCGCCGATGCCGCGCCGTATTTCCGCGTGTTCAATCCGGTGACCCAGGCGCAGAAGTTCGACCCGAAGAGCGACTACATCGCGCGCTGGGTGCCGGAACTGGCGGCGCTGCCGGTGGCCGACCGCTTCGCCCCGTGGCAGGCGCCGCAGCGGCTGGCGCGCGCTGCACCGCAGTATCCGCGGCAGCCGATCGTGGACCTGGCGGCGGGCCGCGATGCGGCGCTGGCCGCCTACCGCGAGACCGCCGCCGGCTGAACGCCGCGCCGCCACGGCGGCGTGCGCAGGTGGCCTGGGCGCGCGATTGACGCCCTTCGCCGACGCATGATTCACTCCGGGCTCGGACAGGAGCCCGCATGGCCACCAGCTCAGCTCGCCGCAAGCCGCAGCGCGAACCGATGTCGCGCGTGGACACCGCCTGGTTGCGGATGGACCGGCCGACCAATCCGATGATGATCACCGGCGTGCTGATGTTCGACGAGCCGCTGACCCTGCCCGCGCTCAAGCAACTGGTGCGCAAGCGCTTCCTGGCCTTCCCGCGGTTCCTGCAGAAGCCGGTGGAGACCGCCACCGGCGCGTACTGGCAGCGCGACGACGATTTCGATCTGGACTGGCACGTGCGCCTGTCGGCCTTGCCGGGGCGTGGGCAGAAGAAGGCGCTGGAGCGCTTCGCCGGGCAGATGGCGTCCACGCCCTTGGACAAGACCAAGCCGTTGTGGCAGTTCCACCTGATCGAACGCTACGAAGGCGGCTCGGCGCTGGTGGCGCGGATCCACCACAGTTACGCCGACGGCATCGCCCTGGTGCAGGTGCTGCTGTCGCTGACCGATACCCAGCGCACCCCGGAGCCGTCGGCGCAGCTCGGCCGCGCCTGGCTCAAGGACGACGGCAAGGAGGTGGTGCGCCGGGTCGGCGCGGTGGACCGCTACCTCAAGCTCGGCGGGCGCATGCTCGACAAGGGTCGGGCGATGGCGCAGGACCCGAACCTGCCGCAGATGCTGGCGCGCGAAGGCGGGTTGATCGGCCGCGAGCTGGTCAATGCCTTGCTGCTGGCCGACGATCCGCCGACGCTGCTGCGCGGGCGCCTCGGCGTCAGCAAGCGCGTGGCCTGGGCCGAGCCGCTGGACCTGGACGAGGTCAAGGCGGTCGGCCGCGCCTGCGATTGCACGGTCAACGACGTGCTGATGGCAACCATGGCCGGTGCCTTGCGCGACTACATGCTCGAGCGCGGCGAACGCCTGGACGGGGTGACCCTGCGTGCCACCGTGCCGGTCAACCTGCGCCCGCTGGAGCATGCGCGCAAGCTCGGCAACCACTTCGGCCTGGTGTTCCTGGACCTGCCGGTGGGCGAGGCCAATCCGGTGCGGCGCCTGCAGTGCGTGGCCCAATCGATGCAGCAGCTCAAGCAGTCGCGCCAGGCGATGGTGGTGTTCGGCCTGCTGGCGGCCGTGGGCATGGCCCCGGCGGCGCTGCAGTCGGCGGCGCTGGACCTGTTCAGCCGCAAGGCCACCACCGTGGCGACCAACGTGCCGGGGCCGCAGCAACCGCTGTACCTGGCCGGCAGCCGCGTGCGCGAGATGATGTTCTGGGTGCCGCAGACCGGGTCGATCGGCGTCGGCGTGTCGATCATGAGCTACAACCATCGCGTGCATTTCGGCCTGATCGGCGATGCGCGGCTGATTCCCGATCCGGACGCGGTGATGCGGCGGGTCGGCGCCGAATTCGAGAAGCTGCTGTACCTGGCGCTGATGAGCGATTGGGAGCAGCCGCTGCGCGCCGCCGACGCCGAGACCCTGCTGCCGTCTTCCTGAACCGGGCGCATCGCACGCCGGGCTGCGTTCATCCGCGCCTCGCGTGGCGCTGTTTATGCTGCGGCCACGTCAAACCAGGTTCGGAGAGAACATGATGAAAACGACCACCCTTCGCGGCGTGTCCGTGGCCCTGGCCAGTGCGCTGGTGTTGTCCGCCTGCGCCACCGGCGGCTCCTACGTGCAGCGCGACCAGTACGGCAACCCCACCGAGCAGCAGAACCGCACCGGCCGCGGCGCGCTGATCGGCACCGCGGTCGGCGTGGCCGCCGGCCTGCTCAGCGGCAGCAGCGCCACCGAGCGCCGCCAGCACGCGATGATCGGCGCCGGCATCGGCGCGCTCAGCGGCGCGGCGATCGGCAATTATCAGGATCGGCAGGAACGCGCGCTGCGCGAGCGCACCGCCAACACCGGCATCGACGTGCGCCGCGACGGCGACAACATCACCCTCAACCTGCCCGACGGCATCACCTTCGACTTCAACCAGTCCACGCTCAAGCCGCAGTTCTATTCGGCGCTCAACGGCGTGGCCCAGACCCTGGGCGAATACAACCAGACCATGATCGAAGTGGTCGGCCACACCGACAGCATCGGCAGCGATGCGGTCAACCAGCGCCTGTCCGAACAGCGCGCGTCCTCGGTGGCCGCATACCTGACCGCACAGGGCGTGCAGCCCGAGCGCATCCAGACCCTGGGCGCCGGCAAGAAGTATCCGATTGCCGACAACAGCACCGAGGCCGGCCGCGCGCAGAACCGCCGCGTCGAGATCCGCGTGGTGCCGCTGCGCGCCTCGGCCGGCTGACCGATCCGCCGACCGCAACGACGAACGGGCCGCATTGCGGCCCGTTCGCGTTTTTTTCTGGCGACGCGCCGCGCGCGGCGCGGCTCAGACCAGCGCCGCGTCCTCTTCGTCCTCGGCTTCCGCTTCCAGCGCTGCATCGGCAGGAACTGGTACGGGAGAGGTGGCGATGCGCGGCACGTTGCCCAACGACTGCGTGTTCATCGCCACGCCGCTGCACAGGGTGAACTCGGCGCCGTCCTCGGCCTGCTGCGTGGCCAGCTTGGCCGGGCACTGCGCCATCATGTAGCTGACGTCGAAGTTGAGCTTGTCGACCAGGAAGTCGACGAAGGCGCGCACCTTCGGCGAGAGCATGCGCCCGCCCGGGAACACCGCGTTGAAGTCCAGGTCCGGCCCGACCCAGCCGCCGAGCACGCGCCGCGCCTTGCCGGCTTCGATCAGCGGCTTGATCGTCGCATCGCTGGCCAGCACCAGGCCTTCGCCGCAGACCAGGCCGCCGATCAGCGCCGCCGAGTCGTTGGCCAGCAGGATTGGCTGGACCAGGAACTCGCCGCTCTGCTTGCCATTGCGCAGCGGCCAGCACAGCCGGTTGCCGCCGTTGCGGCCGGTACTCAGCGCCAGCGTGCGGTGGTGCTGCAGGTCGTCCGGATGCAGCGGCTCGCCATGGCGTTCGATGTAGTAGGGGCTGGCGAAGACCTGGGTGCGGAAGGTGGCGAGCTTGCGCGCGACCATGGTCGAATCCGGCAGCGTGCCCATGTGCAGGGCCACGTCCACGCCTTCGGCGATCGGATCGACCTTGTCGCTGGTCATGATCATCTCCAGGCGCACTTCCGGGTGCTGGCGGTGGAACTCGCCCAGGATCGGCGCCACCCAGGAGATGCCGGCTGAGTAGGGCACGCTGAAGCGCAGCCAGCCGCGCGGGCCGGCCTGCAACTGGCCCACCGCGCTCTCGGCTTCCTCCAGTTCGCGGGCGATGCGCTGGCAATGCTCGTGGTAGACCGCGCCGGCCTCGGTCAGCCCGAGCCGGCGCGTGGTCCGGTGCAGCAGGCGCGCGCCCAGCCGCGCCTCCAGGTCCTGCACCTTGCGGCTGACGGTGGTCTTGGGCAGGCCGAGGGCATTGGCCGCGGCGATGAAGCTGCCTTGCTCGACCACCTTGACGAAGATCAGGGTGTCGTTCAGATCGTGGCTCATGGCGGTTCCTTAAGGTGGAGACGATTGGACCGGTAGCGGGACGATTATTCCCCTTAATTCGGACTAATCAAGTGCGGCTTTGGCGCCTAATTTGTCCGCATTCGCCATCACCGACGGTCTTTGCCCATGTCGATGCGCACCCTGTTCCAGTTTTTCGCCTGCCCCGATCGCCAGCTGCGGCGCCGTTCTGCGCCCGCGGCATCGGCGCAATCCCCTTATCCGAAAGCGTTTCGCGAGTTCACGCCGCCGCCGCGGCGCCAGGGCGGCAGCAGTTTGCGCCTGGGCGCGTCCGGCAACGACCGGCTGGGCCGCATCGCGATTGTCCCGTCGGCGGGAGGAAAAGTCCCGTGAGCGGGATGTTGGCCCCCGAGGTCCTAGTCCTCGGCGGCAGCGGCACGGTCGGGCAGGGCGTGGTGCAGGCGCTGCTGGAGGCGGGCAGCCCGGTGCTGGCGGTGGCCCGCGACCGCGCCCGGCTCGCGGCGCTGCGCGATCGTCACCGCGACGAGCCCGGCCTGGACGTGCTGTGCGGTTCGGTTGCCACCGACGCGGCCGCCGCGGCGTTGGTGGGCGAGGTCGCGCAGCGGCCGCGGCCGTTGGCCGCGGTGGTCGCCGCTTTGGGCAGTCCGCTGCGCCCCGGGCGCCTGCTGGAGCGGCCGCTGAGCGCGCTGCGCAAGCGCCTGGATGCCGACCTGCTGCCGCACCTGGCCGCGGCCCGGCATCTGCTGCCGCTGCTGGCCGAGCATCCGCGCGGCGGCCGCTACGTCCTGTTGGGTAGTCCCTGCGCGCTGCGCGCCTGGTCCGGGCATGGCGACAGTTCGGTGGCGTCAGCGGCGATCCGCATGCTCGCCCAGGTGCTGCACGAGGAAGCCAAGCCGCTGGGCGTGCACGTGCACCTGCTGTCGCTGTCCGAGCCGGTGTGCCGCAGCGACGACGCCATCGGCGATTGCCCGGACTGGTTCACCACCCTCGGCGTTGGCCGCGCCGTGGTCCACCTGCTTGCCGATCCGCAGCGGCCGGACCGCGCGCTGGTCGAAATCGATCGCCGCCATGTCGCGCGTCCGCGCAGCGCGCTGCTCAACGCCTTGCCGTTTTCCTTCTCCACCTACGAGGTCTCTCCATGAATCCGATTCCGATGCCGTCGCGCCTGCTGCCGGACGCCCTGCGCCCGCTGGCGGTGGCGCTGCTGGTCGCCACGCTCGCCGCCTGCGGCAGCCAGGCCAACGAACAGGGCGCGCCGCCGCCGCCGAGCGTGGGCGTGGCGCCCGCGCTGCAGAAGCAGATCAGTCAGTGGGACGAGTTCAGCGGCCGTGTCGAGGCGGTCGAACACGTGGACCTGCGCCCGCGCGTGTCCGGCTACATCGACAAGGTCAACTACGTCGAAGGGCAGGAGGTGAAGAAGGGCGATGTGCTGTTCACCATCGACGCGCGCAGCTATCGCGCCGAACTGGCCCGCGCCGAGGCCGACCTGGCGCGCGCACGCACCCAGGCCAAGCTCAGCGCCAGCGAGGCCGCGCGTGCCAAGACCCTGTCCGAACAGCAGGCCATCTCCACCGAGAGCTGGGAACAGCGGCGCGCCGCCGCCGAGCAGGCACAGGCCGACGTGCTGGCCGCGCAGGCGGCAGTGGACAGCGCACGCCTCAACCTGGAATGGACCCAGGTGCGCGCGCCGATCGACGGCCGCGCCGGCCGCGCGATGGTCACTGCCGGCAACCTGGTCAGTGCCGGCGACAGCGCCAGCGTGCTGACCACGCTGGTGTCGCTGGACAAGGTGCACGTGTACTTCGACGCCGACGAAGGCACCTTCCTGCGCTATGCGCAGATGGCGCGCGACGGCCAGCGCCCGAGCGAGCGCGACGGTGGCCTGCCGGTGCAGGTCGGCCTGGTCGGCGAGGACGGCTATCCGCATGCCGGCAAGGTCGATTTCCTCGACAACCAGCTGGTGCGCAGCACTGGCACTATCCACGTGCGCGCGCTGCTGGACAACGCCGACCGCCGCTTCACCCCGGGCCTGTTCGCGCGGGTACGGCTGCTCGGCAGCGGCCGCTTCGACGCGGTGCTGATCGACGACCGCGCGGTGCTCACCGACCAGGACCGCAAGTACGTCTACGTGGTCGACAAGGACGGCAAGGCGCAGCGGCGCGACGTGCAGCTCGGCCGCAGCGCCGAGGGCCTGCGCATCGTGCAGAGCGGCCTGTCCGCCGGCGACAAGGTCATCGTCGACGGCGTGCAGAAGGTGTTCATGCCCGGCATGCCGGTGCAGGCCAAGCCCATCGCGCAGACCACGTCCCCGACCGCACCGCGCCAGGCCGTCGCCCTCGACTGAGTCGCGGGCGTCGACGCACCACCGGCCGAGTCGTGCCGGCCGTACCCGCCGGGCCCGCAACGGCCCGGCGTCGCCACCGGCATGCCTGCGTCCGCGCCCGGCCCCCCGTTTCATCCGTTTCCAGGACCACCACCCATGGACTTTTCCAGATTCTTCATCGACCGGCCGATCTTCGCCGCCGTGCTGTCGATCGTCATTTTCGCCGCGGGCCTGATCGCCATCCCGCTGCTGCCCATCGGCGAGTACCCGGATGTGGTGCCGCCCTCGGTGGTGGTGCGCACGGTGTATCCGGGCGCCAACCCCAAGGTCATCGCCGAGACCGTCGCCACGCCGCTGGAGGAAGCGATCAACGGCGTGGAGAACATGATGTACATCAAGTCGGTCGCCGGCTCCGACGGCGTGCTGCAGATGACCGTGACCTTCCGCCCAGGCACCGATCCGGACGATGCCGCGGTCAAGGTGCAGAACCGCGTGGCGCAGGCACAGGCGCGCCTGCCCGAGGACGTGCGCCGGCAGGGCGTGACCACACAGAAGCAGTCGCCCACCTTCCTGATGGTGGTGCACCTGACCTCGCCCAAGGGCAAGTACGACACCCTGTACTTGCGCAACTACGCGCGCTTGCACGTCAAGGACGCGCTGGCGCGGATCCAGGGCGTGGGCGATGCGCAGGTGTTCGGCGGCGGCGACTACGCGATGCGCGCCTGGCTGGACCCGGAGCGGGTGGCCGCGCGCGGACTCACCGCCAGCGACGTGGTCGCGGCGATGCGCGAGCAGAACGTGCAGGTCTCCGCCGGCCAGCTCGGCGCCGAGCCCATGCCCGAGAGCAAGTTCCTGACCCTGATCAACGCGCAGGGCCGCCTGCGCACCGAACAGGAGTTCGGCGACATCGTGCTCAAGGTCGGCGCCGACGGGCAAACCGTGCGCCTGTCCGACGTCGCGCGCCTGCAACTGGGCGCCGGCGACTACACCCTGCGCGCGCAGCTGGACGGCAAGAACGCGGTCGGCATCGGCATCTTCCAGGCGCCGGGCGCCAACGCGCTGCAGATCCGCGATCAGGTCATCGCCAAGATGGACGAACTGACCAAGCAGTTCCCGGACGACGTGAAGTATGAGGCGGTGTACGACACCACCATCTTCGTGCGCGACTCGATCAGCGCGGTGGTCCACACCCTGCTGGAGGCGGTGCTGCTGGTGGTGCTGGTGGTGATCCTGTTCCTGCAGACCTGGCGTGCCTCGATCATCCCGCTGATCGCGGTGCCGGTGTCGGTGGTCGGCACCTTCGCCGCGCTGTACCTGCTGGGCTTCTCGATCAACACGCTAACCCTGTTCGGGCTGGTGCTGGCAATCGGCATCGTGGTCGACGATGCGATCGTGGTGGTGGAGAACGTGGAGCGCAACATCGAGGAGGGGCTGACCCCGCTGGCGGCCGCGCACCAGGCCATGCGCGAGGTGTCCGGCCCGATCATCGCGATCGCGCTGGTGCTGTGCGCGGTGTTCGTGCCGATGGCGTTCCTGTCCGGGGTGACCGGGCAGTTCTACAAGCAGTTCGCGGTGACCATCGCCATCTCCACGGTGATTTCGGCGATCAATTCGCTGACCCTGTCGCCGGCGCTGGCCGCGCGCCTGCTGCAAGGCCACGACGCACCCAAGGACCGCCTGTCGCGCGGCATGGAGCGGCTGTTCGGCGGCTGGCTGTTCCGTCCGTTCAACCGCTTCTTCCATCGCAGTTCCGACCGCTACCAGGGCGCGGTGTCGCGCATCCTCGGCCGCCGCGGCGCGGTGTTCGCGGTGTACGTGGCACTGCTGCTGGTCACCGGACTGATGTTCAAGGCGGTGCCGGGCGGCTTCATCCCGACCCAGGACAAGATGTATCTGATCGCCGGCGTCAAGCTGCCGGAAGGCGCGTCGATCGAGCGCACCGACGCGATGCTGCGCAAGGTCGCCACCATCGCCATGCAGACCGACGGCGTGGCCCATGCGATCTCGTTCCCGGGCCTCAACGCGCTGCAGTTCACCAACACGCCCAACACCGGTGTGGTGTTCCTGCCGCTGAAGCCGTTCGCCGAGCGCCACCGCAGCGCGCTGGAAATCAATGCCGAGATCAACCAGCGCATCGCGCAGCTGGGCGAGGGCATGTCGTTCGCCTTCATGCCGCCGCCGATCCTCGGCCTGGGCAACGGCAACGGCTATCAGTTGTTCATCGAGGACCGCGCCAACCTCGGCTACGGTGCGCTGCAGAACGCGGTCAGTGCCATGCAGGGTGCGGTGGCGCAGACCCCGGGCATGAGCTTCCCGATCGGTACCTACCAGGCCAACGTGCCGCAGCTCGACGCCGAAGTCGACCGGGTCAAGGCCAAGGCCCAGGGCGTGGCCCTGACCGATCTGTTCGATACCTTGCAGACCTACCTGGGCTCGACCTACGTCAACGACTTCAACCAGTTCGGCCGCACCTGGCAGGTGATCGCCCAGGCCGATGCGCCGTTCCGCGAGAGCGTGGAGGACATCGCCCGGCTGCGCACCCGCAACGCCCAGGGCGAGATGGTGCCGATCGGCTCGATGGTGACGATCAAGCAGACCTACGGCCCGGACCCGGTGCTGCGCTACAACGGCTATCCGGCCGCCGACCTGGCCGGCGAAGCGGATGCGCGATCGCTGTCCTCGGCCGAGGCGATGGCCAAGATCACCCAGATCGCCAAGCAGGTGCTGCCCAACGGCATGGAGATCGAGTGGACCGACCTGAGCTACCAGCAGGCCACCCAGGGCAATGCGGCGCTGGTGGTGTTCCCGCTGGCGGTGCTGCTGGCGTTCCTGGTGCTGGCCGCGTTGTACGAGAGCTGGACGCTGCCGCTGGCGGTGATCCTGATCGTGCCGATGACCCTGCTGTCGGCGCTGTTCGGGGTGTGGCTGAGCGGCGGCGACAACAACGTGTTCGTGCAGGTCGGCCTGGTGGTGCTGATGGGCCTGGCGTGCAAGAACGCGATCCTGATCGTCGAGTTCGCCCGCGAGCTGGAGCTGCAGGGCAAGGGCATCGTCGAATCGGCGCTGCAGGCCTGCCGCCTGCGCCTGCGCCCGATCGTGATGACTTCCATCGCCTTCATCGCCGGCACCGTGCCGCTGGTGTTCTCGCATGGCGCGGGCGCGGAAGTGCGCTCTGCCACCGGCATCACCGTGTTCGCCGGCATGCTGGGCGTGACCCTGTTCGGTCTGTTCCTCACCCCCGTGTTCTATGTCGCCCTGCGCAAGCTGGCCGGGCGACCGCTGGTCTCGCATGCGCCGGCCCACGCCGACGCGCCGGCGCACGGCTGATCCTTTTCCCCTTCTTCTCAGGAGTTTCGCAATGAACGCAGCACACAAGATCGCCCTGGTCACCGGCGCCACCCGCGGCATCGGCCTGCATACCGTGCGGCAACTGGCCGAGGCCGGCGTGCACACCCTGCTGGCCGGGCGCGATGCCACCCGCGCCAGCGCCGCGGCCCTGGAACTGCAGGGCGAGGGCCTGCCGGTCGAGCCGCTGACCCTGGACGTCACCGACGCCGCCAGCATCGCCGCGGCGGCGGAGACGGTGCGCGCACGCCACGGCCGGCTCGATATCCTGGTCAACAACGCCGGCATCCTGCGCGACGACCTGCGCCTGAGCGTGTCGCAGCAGTCGCTGGAGTCCTGGCGCGAGACCTTCGACACCAACCTGTTCGGCCTGATCGCGGTCACCCAGGCGTTCCTGCCGCTGCTGCGCGAGGCTCCGGCCGCGCGCATCGTCAACGTCTCCAGCCTGCTCGGCTCGCTGACGCTGCACAGCCAGCCGGGCTCGCCGATCTACGACTTCAAGGTACCGGCCTACAACGTGTCCAAGAGCGCGGTGAATGCCTGGACCATCCAGTTGGCCTACGAACTGCGCGAGACCCCGATCAAGGTCAACACCATCCACCCCGGCTACGTGAAGACCGACATGAACGCGGGCGAGGGCGAGCTGGAGGTGGCCGACGGCGCGCGCAGCAGCGTGATGATGGCGCTGCTCGATGCCGATGGCCCCACTGGCAGCTACACCCATGTCGGACAGGTGCTGCCATGGTGATCCGGCCCGCACTTGGCGCGCTGGCGTTGGCGCTGCTCAGCGCCTGCGCCAGCGTCGGCCCCGACTACCACGCACCGGCGCAGCCGGCGGTGACGCTGCAGGGCGCGGCGTCGCCGGTGTTCGCAACGGATTCGCCGGTCGCGTCCTGGTGGGCGCAGTTCGACGATCCGGTGCTGGAGCAACTGGTGCACGACGGTCTGGTCGCCAACCTGGACCTGCGCATCGCCTTGGCGCGTGTGCACGAGGCACGCGCCGTCTTCGCCGAGCAGCGCCTGGACCAGGCGCCGCACGTGACCGCCGGCGGCGACTACACCCGCGGCAAGGCGCCGGACGCCGATGCCGACGGCGCGCGCGTGCTGACCGAGAGCTACAGGCTCGGCTTCGATGCTGGCTGGGAGCTGGATCTGTTCGGGCGCCAGCGCCGTGCCAGCGAGGCCGCGCGTGCGGATCTGGAGGCCGAACAGGCCGGCCTGGCCGACGCCCAGGTCACCGTGGCCGCGGAGGTGGCGCGCAACTACTTCGCCCTGCGCGGCACGCAGAAGCGCATCGCCCTGGCGCGCACCACGCTGGACAACCTGCGCGATACCCAGCGGCTGACCGAGACCCGCTGGCGGCTGGGCGCCGGCAGCGAACTGGACGTGCAGAGCAGTCGCGCACGGCTGAAGGCGATCGAGGCCGATATCCCGCTGTTGGAAGTCGACGCCGCGCAGGCGCGGCACCGGCTGGCGGTGCTGCTGGGCAAGCCGCCAGGCGCGCTCGATGCGCTGCTGGCGCCGCAGCCGACCCCGGCCTATGCGCGGGCCCTGCCGCTAGGCGACACCACGCAGTTGCTGCGCCGGCGTCCCGACGTGCGCAGCGCCGAACGTCGCCTGGCGGCAGCGACCGCGCGGGTCGGCGTGGCCACCGCCGACCTGTTCCCGCGGATCAGCCTGTCCGGCTTCGTCGGCTTCCTGTCCGGCGATGCCGGTGCCCTGCTGCACGGCCGCAGCAAGGCCTGGTCGCTGACCCCATCGATCCAGTGGGCGGCATTCGACATGGGCAGCGTGCGGGCGCGCCTGCGCGCGAGCGAAGCGCAGGCCGACGGCGCCGCCGCCGACTACGAGAAGGCCGTGCTCGGCGCGCTGGAGGACACCGAGAACGCCTTGACCGCCTACGCCCACGAACAGGCACGGCTGGCGATCGTGGCCGAACAGACGCAGGCCGCGCAGCGCGCCGAAGCGCTGGCGCAAATCCGCTACCGCGAAGGCTCGGAGGATTTCCTGACCCTGCTCGATGCGCAGCGCACGCAACTCACCGCCGAGGCCGACCTGGCCGACGCCGAAGCGGCGGTGAACATCGGCGTGGTGCGGGTGTACAAGGCGCTGGGCGGCTGGGGCCAAGATGCGGGCACGGACGCCGGCAGCAGGGACGTTGCGACCACCGCGGGGGTGGCGTCTGCGGTGCAGGCGCGTTGAGTTGTAGGCCGCAAAGGCCGCGGTGCTGGCCGCCTGCACGCACCGTGGCCTTCTCGGCACCTCACTTCGTCTGCTTTTTGTCAGCATCAGGCCGGTGCGGGGTTTCCTGTAGGAGCGGCTTCAGCCGCGACGGGCGTTCCCGGTGAAGCCCGTCGCGGCTGAAAGCCGCTCCTACGGAGGCTGGTGACGGCTGCCGGACCGGATCGCGCCGCGTCTGCTGCCGGTGCTCGCCGCTCAGTCCTGCGCCACGTCCTCGGCGATCACGTAGCGGTCGCGTCCGTTGTTCTTGGCCTGGTACAGCGCAGTGTCGGCGCGCGAGAACCAGTCGTGCCATTGCGCTTCGTCGCACAGCATCGCCGCGCCCAGCGACACGGTGATGGTGCCGTTGGGGCCGCGCAGCGCCGTGCGCGCGGCATCGTGCAGGCGCCTGGCGAAGGCCGACAGTTCGGTCGCGGACTGCAGCCGCGCCACCACCACGAACTCCTCGCCGCCGAACCGGAACACCTCGTCCGGCGCGCGCACCTGCGCGCGCAGCAACGTGGCCAGGTCGACCAGCACCCGATCGCCCTCGGCATGGCCGTAGAGGTCGTTGACCTCCTTGAAGTGATCGATGTCGAGCACGATCAACCCATGCCGGCGGGTCGCCCGGCGTGGATCGGCCACCCGTTGCGACAGGCTGCGCTCGAGCATGCGGCGGTTCGGCAGCCCGGTCAGCGAGTCGTGCGAGGCCAGCTGCTCCAGTTGCACGCGATCGCCCTCCAGCCGCAACGCCAGCATGTAGCCCAGCCCGGTGATCAGCAGCGACACCGCCAGCATCGAGAAGAAATGCTCGGCACCCAGCGTGCTCGGGGTGACCACCAGCAGCACCGCGATCAGGGTCGCGTTGCAGGCCAAGGCGACATTGCGCGTGACCGCGAAGAAGTTGCTCATCATCACCAGGTACAGCCACGGCACCGCGGCATGGCGCAGCACATGGCAGGCCAGGGCGCTGCCCAGCAGCCAGCTCAGCGACAGCAACGGATCCATGCGGCCGTCGCTGCGATGCAGGGCCAGCCAGGTCGCCAGCGCGGCCAAGCCGGCCAGGGTGGCGCCGGCCAGCGCGGTCAACGGTGCGCCGATGGCGATCTGGTAGAGGGCGAACAGCAGCAGCACCCCGGCCGTGGAGGGGCCGAGAACCTTGATGATGCCGAGCCGGAAGTGCCGGCGCAGGGTCAAGCCCGCGCTCACGGAGAGGCGCTCCGGCACGGCGCACGATCATGGCGGGCGGGTGGACTGGGGCGGGCGACGAACATGGCGACGTCAGGATGGCGGAGGAATGTTGCGATGACATAGGCAAGTTCCATGCCTGAAGCTCTTCTGTGGTGCGCATCCCGATGCTGAACACGGGACACTGGAATTGCCGACACCTTGCGCGCCGCGACGGCATCGCATTGACGCAGCGACCGGCGTCGCGCCGAGCGCCCGCGCCACGCGCCGGCGGGTCTGGTTGCGGCGGCTAGGGCAGGGCCGCGCAAGGACGCGCGCCCCTGCTGCCTTCTGCCTCTGGCAGAAGGTTGCGCGCGGCGCCGGACGAGGGGCGGGCAAGGTCAGGCGCGCTGCGCAAGGCGTACCCGCGGTCGCGTCAAAACGGCGATGCGCAAATCGATGTGCGAAGCGCCGCGGCGCCGCCGCGCATGCGGCCCGGTGGCGTTGCCGGCGCGGGCGGGATCAGCGCGCTGGCTCGCCAGGGATGGGCTAGGCTTCGCTACCGTCGATGGCCTTGAGCCCCTTCTGGCTCAGCGCGAGATCGCCGTCCTCGCCTTGCGCCGCATAGTCCTCGCGCACCGCCCAGGTCGCCTCTGCCTCGCTGACCGGCTTGGTGGCGTGGATGTCCTGCAGGATGCGCAGTTGTTCCTGGGTCAATGGCATGGCAAGTAGTCCGAATGATGGAGGGTAGCCTCACCGTACAGGCCGGCGGTGACGGGCATGTCGGTGCGTCACTGCGGTGGCGAGATTGCTTGCATTGTCGTGGAGACGCGATCGCGGCAATCCGCGAGCTCGCGTGCGCCATCTCCTCTCATCGCGCGGCCACGACGCTGCCGACATCATTCCGCAACGCCTCGAGGACGCCGGCGTAACGGGTGCCCACGCATGATGCGCCTACCAGCTGTGCGGCCGGGGCGATGCCTGGGGCTGCTTCAAGGATGCAGGCATCCGCGGCTGGACCACTTTCTTCGCGCACCGGCAGGCATCCCACCTGCCGGTGCGTTTGCGTTTTCGCGCAGCGCGGTCGGAGTGCGCGGCTCGCTACCGACCTCTACAGCGCACGGGCAGCATCTCGGATCTGAGGCACGTCCCGCACTGGCGAGGTCCATTGCCGCCGACTTTGCCGCGGGTTTGGATGCCTGCCATCTGCGAACCGATGGAGGCCGTGCAATGGACCCGGAGTCGCGTTGCCGACCTAGCTGCTCAGTGGGTTGAAGACGGCTTCGACGCGGTGCCCATCCGGGTCGACCACGAAGGCAGCGTAGTAGGCATCTCCGTAGTCATGGCGGAGGCCGGGTGCGCCATTGTCGTGACCGCCGGCCTGCAGTGCGGCGCGGTGGAACGCGTCCACCTGCAACTGCGTTGCCGCGGCGAACGCCAGATGGAAGCCGGGTCCCGGCGCCGTGGCGTGGTCATGCAGTTTCAGGCAGAACAGATCGTCGCTGCCCTCGGCGATGCCATATCCGATCGCGGTCTCGTCTTCGAACACGCGCAGGTAGCCCAACGGCCGCAGCGCGGCATCGTAGAACGCGCCTGCCACGGCAAGATCGCGGACGCCAAACGAAACATGGTGGAGCATCGTGCTACCTGTGCGACGCGTTGGGGAATTGCGGGGTGCGGGCACCGCCAGTCGCGCGGTGGCGCGTCCAAGCACAGAACGCGGGACAATAAAAAACCCCTGACGAATCAGGGGTTTCGAATGGTGGAGGTGGGCGGAATCGAACCGCCGTCCGAAGGCACTCCATCCCCGGCACTACATGCTTAGCTCATCGTTGGATCTCGTCCCGGAACAGCACGATGTGCGAAGCGCATCCCGGGACCAGCCTGCTTGATTTAGCCAATGGCTGACAGGCAGCCACCACCGGCGATTCCGTGATAATGACCCTACGTCGCGAGCACGGACACAAGCGATTTCGGGGCTAGGCCTTAAGCGGCCAGTGCGTAGTTGTCGTCGTTGGCAACTATAAGTTTGCGGCTGGATTTACGAGGAAAGCTGCCCCCTCGGCATGCGCCAAGCGATTTTGCAACCCCCGTCGAAACCAGTGCACCCCCGGGGACAACGTCAAACGCTGACACCGCACAGTGTAGGGATCGGGGAGGGCAGTCACAAGTCTTGCGACAGACCGCGCTTAAGCTGGCTTCACTGCGGTGCTGGCCCTGCGGCGCCGCGGTCCCCCCAGCATGGAGCAGCGCAATGGCAAGCAGACAGCCGCGTGGCCGCAGCAGCGGGTCCGCGCCGAAGGCACCCGTCACGTCCTCTGGGTCCACGCCCGGCAAGCCGCCGGCGACATCCGCCGCCAAGCCGAGAGCGGCAGCGCGCAAGACGACAGCGGTTGGCGCGCGTGCTGCCAAGGCGCCCAAGGCGGCGACACCGGCACCGACAGCGACGGAAGCACCCGCATCGGCACGGGCCGCTGCACCGTCCCGACCCAACGTCGCGGCTCCCAGCGTCAGCAGACCTGCCTCGGCGATGCCCGCCGCCACGCCACCGGCTGGCACCGCGTTGCGGCCCAAGGCCACCGGCGAAGGCTCGCTGGCGCAGGGGCGGGCACGCACGGTCGTCTACATCCACGGCATCGGCAACAAGCCGCCGGCCGAGGTGCTGCGTTGCCAGTGGGACCGTGCCCTGTTCGGCCGCGCCATGGGCGAGCGCACGCGCATGGCCTACTGGGTCAATCGCGAACGCTATCCGTCGCCGGAACCGGGTGACTGCCAGGATCAGGATCGCGGCCCGGTGTTGAACCAGGCCGAGCAGCGCGTGCTGAGTGCACTGGGCGTGGCCCCGCAACTGGCCGATCTGCGCCAGCTCGCCGATACCTTGGCCGGCAGCGAGGTCGAGCGCGCACGGCTGCAGCAGCTGCTGGATGAAGTGGAGGCGGCGGCGCCGGCGCCAGCGACGGCAACCGCCGACGTGCATGCGCAAGGCGTGGTCGACGTGCTCAACCGCGCGTTGCTCAAGCTGATCTCCGCGGCGCTGCTGCAGGACGTGCACGACTTCTTCTTCGTGCCGGCGCGACGCACGCAGATGCGCGAGAGCCTGCTGCAGCGCATCCGCGCCGGCGGCGGCCCGTTCGTGGTGATCGCGCACAGCCAGGGCTCGCTGATCGCCTACGACGTGCTGCGGGAGCTGCAGCCGCAGGATTGCGAGGTCTCGCTGCTGCTCACGCTCGGCTCGCCGCTGGGCCTGCCGGTGGTGCGCAGCATGTTCAAGGAGTGGACCGGCACGCCGACGCTGCCGTTCCCGCCCTGCGTGGCGCGCTGGGTCAATGTCGCCGAGCGGCGCGACCCGGTGGCCCTGGACGACGATCTCAGCGACGACATCGGCGATGCCGACGGGCGCTTCCAGAACATCGCCGGGTCGAAGATCAACCCGGATTGGCAGCACAACCCACATTCGGCCGCCGGCTACCTGTCCATCCCCGACGTGCGGGCCGAGGTGCGGCGCGCGGTGGGGGTGGGCTTCGACCAGCCGATCGCGCATCCGGTGCTGATCAAGGATCTGTCCGACCAGTTGGAGGCGCGCGCGCCGGACTATCGGCACGAGGTGCTGATCGAACTCGAACGATTGTCCGATGCCGGCGATGCGGCGCAGCGCAAGCATGCGCTGATCGCGGCGTTGCGCGCGCTGACCCAGGCCTCCACCGGGCTGCAGGGCGAGGCGCTGGATGCGCAGATCGAACTGGAGGACACGATGCAGCGCTACGTGTCGGCGCGGCTGACCCGGTTCGAGATCGAAAGCCTGCGCGAGCGCTATCGCGACCTCAACCTCAAGCGCTTGTGGCGCGATGCGGGCAAGCGCGCGCTGATCTACCAGTCGCGCAGCACGATCCAGGTGGATGCGGCGCAGGTGGCCTATCGCGCGCTGGGTGCCGGCATCGGCTGGGCGGTGCTGGATAGCGGCATCGCCGCGGCGCATCCGCATTTCAACGCCGCCGGGCAGCCGCCGACCGTGCTCGCCCAATGGGACTGCACCCAGCGCGGGCGCCCACGCGCGCTGCGCCCGGGCGAGGCCGGTTTCGATGCGCTCGACGGCAACGGCCACGGCACCCACGTGGCCGGCATCATCGCCGGGCAATGCGAGGCGCCGCTGCCGGGCGTGCCGGCCACCGCGCCGCTGCAGTTCGCCGGCATGGCACCGTTGGCGCGGCTCTACGGATTGAAGGTGCTGGACGACGACGGCAACGGCCGCGACTCGTGGATCATCAAGGGCGTGCAGCAGGTGGCCGAACTCAACGAGCGCGCCGGCGAACTGGTGGTGCACGGGGTCAACCTGAGCCTGGGCGGCTACTTCGACGCCGAGAGCTACGGCTGCGGCTTCACCCCGCTGTGCAACGAACTGCGCCGGCTGTGGCGGCAGGGCGTGGTGGTGGTGATCGCGGCCGGCAACGACGGCCTGGCCTGGCTGATGCAGGGCGATGGCGAGGCATATCCGCTGAACCTGGACCTGAGCATCGGCGACCCAGCCAACCTGGAGGAATCGCTGGCGGTGGGCTCGGTGCACAAGAGCAGCCCGCACAGCTACGGCATTTCGTATTTCTCCTCGCGCGGCCCCACGGCCGATGGACGCTACAAGCCCGACCTGGTCGCGCCGGGCGAAAAGATCCTGTCGGCGCACCACGGTTTTGTGGTCGAGGACCCCGGCACCTGGATGGTGGAGATGAGCGGCACCAGCATGGCCGCGGCGCATGTGTCGGGGCTGATCGCCGCCTTCCTGTCGGTGCGCCGCGAGTTCATCGGCGCCCCGGATCGGGTCAAGCAGCTGGTGCTGGCGCAGTGCCTGGACCTGCAGCGCGATCGCTACATGCAGGGCAGCGGATTGCCGAGCTTGATGCGGATGCTTGGTGGGACGTGAGCGGGGCGGGGATGATCAGCCATCCGGCTGCTGAAAAGCCGGGGAATCGGGAGTGGGGATTCGCAACAGCAGTTCCCTCGGCGGCACGGTCTCCCTTGTAGGAGCGGCTTCAGCCGCGACGCGCTGAGGTTTGGACTCGGGATTCGGGATTCGGGATTGGGGGATCGCAACGGCGGTTGCCAGGCCGCATCGTTTTCATCGGGGAATCTGCTTTCGCCACGACGGGTGAATGCCAACGTTTCCGGATGAGGGCATGAAGCGGGTTGGCGCGTCTTCTGCCACCGGCGCGCCCGAATCGCGTCGAGATTCCGACTTCATCGCGTCGCGGCTGAAGCCGCTCCCACAAGGGCGTTGATACGCCAAAGAGGGTTTGCGACTGCTGAAATTTCGGCATTGCTGCGCTGCGCTGCGCGAGCAACTGAGCGCGTGCGCCGTGACGTGGCTTTCGCGAATCCCGACTCCCGGCCCGACGGCGTCGCGGCTGAAGCAGCTCCTACACAAAAGGCGAGGCGGGCAAGAGCGCTGAGACGGGCACGGGAGACTCGCCCTTGCGAATCGCACTCCCGAATCCCCGGCTTTTCGGCAGCCAGATGGCTGATCATCCCGGCTCCTCAGGTGCGGCTGAGCTGGTGCTCCGGGGAACGGCCTCTCGACTCCCCAATCCCCAATCCCGGCACCGCGTTGCGGCTGAAGCCGTTCCTACAGAAAAAGGCTAAGCGGGTAGAAAAGCCGAACGGGCAGGGGACCCGCCCCTGCGAATCCCCAATCCCGAATCCCAAATCCCCGCCCTCAGGCATTCTTGTTGTGCCGGCGCATGATCCGTTGCTTGTCGCGGGCCCAGTCGCGGTCCTTGGCCGCGTTGCGCTTGTCGTGGTCCTGCTTGCCCTTGGCCAGCGCGATCTCGAGCTTGATCTTGTTCTTGCTCCAGTACATCGCGGTGGGCACGAGGGTGTAGCCGTCGCGCTCGACGCGGCCGATCAGCTTGTCGATCTCGTTCCGGTGCAGCAGCAGCTTGCGCGTGCGCCGGTCGTCGGCGACCACATGGGTGGAGGCCTGGATCAACGGGGTGATCTGCGCGCCGAACAGGAACAGCTCGCCCTGGCGCACGAAGGCGTAGCTCTCGCCGATGTTGGCGCGGCCCGCGCGGATCGACTTCACCTCCCAGCCCTGCAGGGCCAGGCCGGCCTCGTAGCGGTCCTCCAGGTGGTATTCGTGGCGCGCGCGCTTGTTCAGGGCGATGGTCTTGTTGGCCGTCGCGCCGTTTGCTTTATCCTTGACGGGTTTCTTGCTCATCTTGCTATTGTCTCCGATTCGGGGCCTCCCGAACGTCTTGGTCCCACTTCCCGTCCGAATGCCTATCATCCGCCGCAGCGCTCTGGTCGAACACGCCGCAACGCGCATGTTCGATCTGGTCAACGACGTCGCCGCCTATCCGCGCCGGTTCGCCTGGTGCGATGCGGCCCATATCCTCGAGCAGAACGACCGCGTCCTGGTGGCACGGCTGGACCTGGGGCTGGGCTCGTTCCGCACCTGGTTCACCACCGAGAACAGCCTGCAGCGCCCGGATCGCATCGATATGCATCTGCGCGACGGCCCGTTCAAGCGCCTGCAGGGGCAGTGGACCTTCCAGGGTTTCAACGAACACGCCAGCAAGGTCAGCCTGATGCTCGACTTCGAGCCGGCCTCGCGCCTGCTGGGGCCGGCGCTGGCGCTGGGCTTCCAGAGCCTGGCCGACCGCATGGTCAACGACTTCGTGCGCGTGGCCGACCGGGAACAGGCCTAGCCGCCATGCGGATCGAGGTGGTGCTGGCTTGGCCGGAGCGCTTCGTGTCGCGGCGGCTGGACCTGCCGGAGGGGGCGACGGTCGCCGATGCGCTGGCCGCCGCCGCATTGCCCGAGGCGACGCCCGACATGGCCTGCGCGGTGTATGGCGACATCGCCGCACCGACACGGCTGCTGCAGGAGGGCGATCGGGTGGAATTGCTCAGGCCGCTGCTGATCGATCCCAAGGACGCCAGGCGCCGCCGCGCCAAGCCGCGCTGAGCGGCCGGGCGTGACGCGGCCGCTGGCTCATTCGCCGCGGCGCTGCTTCTTCTTGTCCTTGGCCAGGTTGCGGCCGAACTGGCGCACGCTGTTCTTGGCCAGCTCTTCGTCCTGATCCGGAAAATAGTCGCCTTCCCAGCGGGTGACCATGTCGTTGTCGAAGAACACCACGAAGTTCTTGATCTCGGTATGGCCCAGACGATCGACACGCTCGGTGGAGGTGTAGTCCCAGCGCTGCGCGTGGAACGGATCCGGAATCGAGGGGCTGCCGAGCAGCGCGCTGACCTGCTGCTTGCTCTGTCCGACCTTGAGCTGCTCCACGGCCGACGGCTTGATCAGATTGCCCTGGTAGATGGGCTGCTTGTAAATGATGCCGCAGCCAGCGGTGGACAGGGCAACAGCGGCGACCAGCAGGAGATTGCGCATCGGGGACATGGCTGAATGAAATCGCGTCGATGATACACTCCCGGCGACCGCCGCGACCCATTCCAGGCAGCTGGCGATAAACCAGCTATGAACGGAGACGCCATGGAATCCCACGATCTGCGCAAAGTCGGCCTGAAGGTCACGCACCCCCGGATGCGCATCCTCGAGCTGCTGGAGCAGAAATCGGCGCGGCACCACATGACCGCCGAGGAGATCTATCGGCAGTTGCTGGACCACGGCGACGAGATCGGCCTGGCCACGGTGTACCGGGTGCTGACCCAGTTCGAGGCGGCCGGGCTGGTGCTCAAGCACAACTTCGAGGGCGGCCAGGCGGTGTACGAACTGGACCGCGGCGGCCACCACGATCACATGGTGGACGTGGACACCGGCAAGATCATCGAGTTCGAAAGCGCGGAAATCGAGGAACTGCAGCGCAAGATCGCTGCCGATCACGGCTATGAGCTGGAAGAGCACTCCCTGGTGCTTTACGTGCGCAGCAAGCGGCCGAGCGGCAAGAAGGGTTGAGTTCCGCCGCCGGGTGAACCCGGTCCGCGTGTGGCCCCTCCTTGTGCGCCAGATGCGCGAGGGCGTCGCCACGGACCCTCACCCCAACCCCTCTCCCGGCAGGAGAGGGGCTACTGCTTCTCCCTTCTCCCATCGGGAGAAGGTGCCCCGCATGGGCGGATGAGGGGGCGGGTGGTGCCGGGTGGATCACGTCAGCGGGCCGCTCCGGGCCTAACCCTCACCCCAACCCCTCTCCCGGCGGGAGAGGGGCTTGTTGATGCTCGCGGCTTAGCTGCATTGGCGGCTGGGGCTGTGCCGCTTTGTGATCCGATCCAGATCGCCCATGTGGGGCAGTTTGGCCCAGCGGTGCAGCCGCGTGCGATGGCCGCCGCTCAGCCGGCGCTGAGCAGCAGCCGCTTGGCCGCGGCGCGGGCTTCCTTGCTGACCTCGACGCCGCCCAGCATCCGCGCCAGTTCTTCCTCGCGCTGGCGCGGGGCCAGCAGTTCCACCGAGCTCTGGGTCATGCCCTCGACCGGTGCCTTGCTGACCCGGTAGTGGGCGTGGCCTTGGGCGGCGACCTGCGGCAGGTGGGTCACGCACAGCACCTGGCGCTGCTCGCCGAGTGCGCGCAGCTTCTTGCCGACGATGTCGGCGACGGCGCCGCCGATGCCCGAGTCCACTTCGTCGAAGACCATGGTCGGCACCGCGTCCAGGCCCAGCGCGGCGACCTCGATCGCCAGCGAGATGCGCGACAGTTCGCCGCCGGAGGCGACCTTGCGCAGGGCGCGGGGCGGCTGCCCGGCATTGGCGGCGACCAGGAACTCGACCCGCTCGGCGCCAGCCGGGTCCGGCCGTTCGGTGTCGTGCGGCTCGAGCTGGATCAGGAAGCGGCCGCCGCCCATGCCCAGTTCGCCGATCAGGGCGGTGGTATCGCGCGACAGCGCCTGCGCGCCGCGGTCGCGGGTGGCGGTCAGGGCGGCCGCGGCGTCGCGCCAGGCCTGGGTGGCCTGGGCGATCTCGGCGTCGAGCACGTCCAGCCGCTCGCCGGTGCCGCGCAGGCTCTCCACCTCGGCCAACAGGGCGTCGCGGTGCCCGGCCAGCGCGTCCACGCCGATCCGGTGCTTGCGGGCCAGGTCGTGCAGGCGGCCGAGCTTGCGTTCCATGTCCTCGAACTGCGCCGGGTCGGCGTCCAGGTCGTCGCGGACCCGGTCGATCAGCGCCAGCGCTTCCTCCAGCTGGATGCCGGCGCTGTCGATCAGCGCCTGCACCTCGGCCAGGCGCGGGTCGTACTCGCCGACCTTGCCGAGTTCGTGGCGGGTCTGCTGCAACAGGTCCAGCACCGCCGGCGCCTCGTCGCCGTTGAGCCGCTGCGCCGCGCCCTCGCAGGCACCGATCAGCGCGGCGGCGTGGGCCTGGCGGCGATGGTTGGCGTCCAGGGAAGCGATCGCCGCCGGGTCCAGGTCCTCGCGCTGCAGTTCGGCCAACTGATGCTGCAGGAAGCCGATGCGGTCGCTGACATCGCCCTGCGCCAGCAGGGCCTCGCGCTCGCTGAGCAGGCCCTGCCAGCGGGCCGCGGCGGCGCGCACCGCGGCGCGTTCGGCCTCGTTGCGGGCATAGGCGTCCAGCAGGCCGAGCTGGCTGCCGCGCGAGAGCAGGGCCTGGTGTTCGTGCTGGCCATGGATCTCGACCAGGTGGCCGGCCAGTTCGGCCAGTTGCGACAGGGTCACCGGGCGCCCGTTGATCCAGGCGCGGGAGCCGCCGTCGGCTCGGATCACCCGGCGCAGCTGGCACTGTTCCTCGTCGTCGAGTTCGTTCTCGCGCAGCCAGGCGCGGGCCTGGGCGGGGGCGACGAACTCGGCCGACAGTTCGGCGCGGTCGGCGCCGTGGCGGACCACGCCGCTGTCGGCGCGCAGCCCGGACAGGAAGCCGAGCGCGTCCACCATCAGCGACTTGCCGGCGCCGGTTTCGCCGGACACCACGGTCATGCCGGGGCCGAATTCCAGTTCGGTGCCGCGTACGACGGCGAAATCCTTGATCGAGAGATGTCTGAGCATGGGGTCTGCATCCGGAGCCGCGCAACGCTAGCATGCGCGGGTAGGTGGGCCAATGACTTGCCAAGCCGGCGTGCAGACATTATCTAAGGACCAGTCTCACGGGTTGATTCCATGCGCGCTTCCCCGGTCCATTCCAGCCTCGATCCGCGTGCCCGGCAGCTGCTGCGCACGCTGATCTCGCGCTACATCCGCGACGGCGAGCCGGTCGGCTCGCAGACCCTGGCCCGGCACGCCGGGCTGGACGTGAGCCCGGCGACGATCCGCAACATCCTGGCCGACCTGGAGGATGCCGGGCTGCTCAGCTCGCCGCACACCTCGGCCGGGCGCGTGCCCACCGCCACCGGCTACCGGGTGTTCGTCGACAGCCTGGTGCAGATGCGCCCACCGGCCGAGGGCGAGGTGGCGCGGTTGCGCGCGGAGATGGCCAATGCCGCCGGCACCCAGGCGCTGCTCGGCAGCGCCTCGGAACTGCTGTCGGCCATGACCCACTTCGTCGGCGTGGTCAGCGCGCCCAAGCGCGAGCAGTTCGCGTTCCGGCACATCGACTTCGTGCCGCTGGACGCGCGGCGGGTGCTGGCGATCCTGGTGTTCGCCGACAACGAGGTGCAGAACCGGGTGATCGAGCCGCGCAAGGCCTACGAGCCGGCCGAGCTGGAGCGGGTGGCCAACTATCTGAACCGGCATTTCGCCGGGCGTGCGCTGGCCGACATCCGCGCCAGCCTGCTGCGCGACCTGCGCCATGCGCGCGACGAGATGGAGCAACTGCTGGCGCACAGCGTCGAGCTGGCCGAGCAGGCGCTGGCCCCGGCCGGCGACGACATGGTGCTGGCCGGGCAGACCAAGCTGATGGGCGTGCAGGACCTCTCGGACCTGGAGCGGTTGCGCGAACTGTTCGAGGTCTTCGCCAGCAAGCGCGAGATCCTGCAACTGCTCGAGCGCACCATCCGCGCGCCCGGCGTGCGCATCTTCATCGGCGAGGAGACCGGCATGGTGCCGCTGGAGAGCGTGTCGCTGGTGACCGCCCCGTACATGGCCGGCGGCCAGGTCTTGGGCGTGCTGGGCGTGATCGGTCCCAAGCGCATGGACTACGACCGGGTCATCCCGCTGGTGCAGACCGCCGCCGATGTCCTGGGCGCCCGCCTGGACCCGTCCCCGCCCGGCGACCGCTAGGGCGCCGCAGCGCTATTCGCCAGCCGGCCGTCCACGCAAATCCCCACTCCCGACTCCCCCATCCCCTGATTCACTTGAATCCGCCGGCGCCGCCCACATAGGTGGTCCGGTAAGGCGGGACGCACCCCGCCAGGGACACGGACATGACGCAAGAGCACCCCGAATTCGATTCCGAACACCTGACCGAGGCGCAGCAGCCCTCGACCGATCCGCTGCAGGCGGAAGTGGAGACGCTGCGCAGCGAACTGGCCCTGGTCAAGGCCGACGCCCTGCGCGAGCGGGCCGACCTGGAGAACCAGCGCAAGCGCATCGCCCGCGACGTGGAGCAGGCGCGCAAGTTCGCCAACGAACGCCTGCTCGGCGATTTGTTGCCGGTGTTCGACAGTCTGGACGCGGGGCTGACCGCCGCCGGCAGCGAGCCCAGTCCGCTGCGCGACGGCCTGGAACTGACCTACAAGCAGCTGCTCAAGGTCGCCGCCGACAACGGCCTGACCTTGCTCGACCCGACCGGCGAGCCGTTCAACCCGGAGCATCACCAGGCGATCAGCCAGGCCGAGGCCGAAGGCGTTCCCCCGGGGCACGTGATCCAGGTGTTCCAGAAGGGCTACCTGCTCAACGAGCGCCTGCTGCGGCCCGCGCTGGTGGTGGTGGCCAAGCACGACTGAGCGCGCCGGCCGCCCGCGCCTGAACCCGGCGCGGCGGCCGTGGAACGCTAATTTGCGGCGATGGCTTGAATGACCTGCAGCCATCCCTATATCCGAACCAGATCCCGGCACTGGCCGGCTACACGACCTTTCAGGAGTCATTGCAATGGGCAAGATCATCGGCATCGACCTGGGCACGACCAATTCGTGCGTGGCGATCATGGACGGCGGCAAGGCCCGCGTCATCGAGAATTCCGAGGGTGACCGCACCACGCCTTCGATCGTCGCCTACACCAAGGATGGCGAAGTGCTGGTGGGCGCCTCGGCCAAGCGCCAGGCCGTCACCAACCCCAAGAACACCTTCTATGCAGTCAAGCGCCTGATCGGCCGCAAGTTCACCGACGCCGAAGTGCAGAAGGACATCGGCCTGGTGCCGTACAGCATCGTCCAGCACGACAACGGCGACGCCTGGGTGGCCACCGCCGACGGGCGCAAGCTGGCCTCGCAGGAAATCTCCGCGCAGGTGCTGGAGAAGATGAAGAAGACCGCCGAGGCGTTCCTGGGCGAGACCGTCACCGAGGCGGTCATCACCGTGCCGGCGTACTTCAACGACAGCCAGCGCCAGGCGACCAAGGACGCCGGCCGCATCGCCGGGCTGGACGTCAAACGCATCATCAACGAGCCGACCGCCGCGGCGCTGGCCTACGGCCTGGACAAGGGCCAGGGCGGCGACCGCAAGATCGCGGTGTACGACCTGGGCGGCGGCACCTTCGACGTGTCGATCATCGAGATCGCCAACGTCGACGGCGAGAAGCAGTTTGAAGTGCTGGCCACCAACGGCGACACCTTCCTGGGCGGCGAAGACTTCGACAAGCGCGTCATCGACTACCTCGTCGAAGAATTCAACAAGGACCAGGGCATCGACCTGCGCAAGGATCCGCTGGCGCTGCAACGCCTGAAGGACGCCGCCGAGCGCGCCAAGATCGAGCTGTCGTCCTCGCAGCAGACCGAAGTCAACCTGCCGTACGTCACCGCCGACGCGTCGGGCCCGAAGCACCTCAACATCAAGCTGACCCGGGCCAAGCTCGAGGCGCTGGTGGAGGACCTGGTCAAGCGCACCATCGATCCGTGCCGCACCGCGCTGAACGACGCCGGCCTGCGCGCCAGCGACATCACCGAGGTGATCCTGGTCGGTGGCCAGACCCGCATGCCGAAGGTGCAGCAGGCGGTGGCCGAGTTCTTCGGCAAGGAGCCGCGCAAGGACGTCAACCCCGACGAGGCCGTGGCGCTGGGCGCCGCGATCCAGGGTGGCGTGCTGGCCGGCGACGTCAAGGACGTGCTGCTGCTCGACGTGACCCCGCTGAGCCTGGGCATCGAGACCCTGGGCGGCGTGTTCACCAAGATCATCGAGAAGAACACCACCATCCCGACCAAGGCCTCGCAGGTGTTCTCCACCGCCGAGGACAACCAGTCCGCGGTGACCGTGCACGTGCTGCAGGGCGAGCGCGAGCAGGCCCGCTACAACAAGTCGCTGGCCAAGTTCGACCTGTCCGGCATCGAGCCGGCGCCGCGCGGCCTGCCGCAGGTGGAGGTGTCCTTCGACATCGACGCCAACGGCATCCTGCACGTGTCGGCCAAGGACAAGAAGACCAACAAGGAGCAGAAGGTCGAGATCAAGGCCGGTTCCGGCCTGTCGGACGACGAGATCCAGCGCATGGTCGCCGACGCGGAAGCCAACCGCGAGGAAGACAAGAAGTTCCACGAGCTGGTGCAGGCGCGCAACCAGGCCGACGGCCTGATCCACGCCACCCGCAGCGCGATCACCGAGCACGGCAGCAAGGTCGGCGGCGACGTGATCGGCAAGGTCGAGTCGGCGCTGGCGGATCTGGAAACCGCGATGAAGGGCGACGACAAAGGCCAGATCGAGGCCAAGACCAAGGCGCTGGAAGAGGCCGGTCAGTCGCTGTACGCTGCCGCAGCAGCGGGCGAGCAGCAGCCGGGCGGCAACGCCGGCGGTGCGCATGCGTCCTCGGCCCCGTCCGACGACGTGGTGGACGCCGAGTTCACCGAAGTCAAGGACGACAAGAAATAAGCCGGGATTGGGGATTGGGGATTGGAGATGCGCAAGGCGCGTTGCCTTGCGGTCTCCGATCCCGATCCCTGTCCATCCAGTTTGCAAGAGCGGAAGAGCCGAGGCTCTCCGCTTTTGCATTGAACGAATCCCGACTCCCGAATCTCGAATCCCCGCCCCATGAGCAAACGCGACTATTACGAGGTGCTGGGTGTGGCCCGCACCGCCAGCGACGACGAGCTGAAGAAGGCCTATCGCCGTTGCGCGATGAAGTACCACCCGGACCGCAATCCCGGCGACCAAGCCGCCGAGGCCGCGTTCAAGGAATGCAAGGAAGCCTATGAGGTGCTGTCCGACGGCAACCGCCGGCGCATGTACGACGCGCACGGCCACGCCGCGTTCGAGCACGGCATGGGCGGGATGGGCGGCGGCCCTGGCGGTCCGGACATGGGCGACATCTTCGGCGACATCTTCGGCAACATCTTCGGTGGTGCCGGTGGTGGTGGTGGACGTGCGCCGCGGCGTGGTGCCGATATCGGCTACGTGCTGGAGCTGGACCTGGAAGAAGCGGTGGCCGGCATCGAGCGCCGCATCGAGATTCCGACCCTGAGCGAATGCGAGCACTGCCACGGCAGCGGCTCGGAGGACGGCAAGGTCGAGACCTGCGTCACCTGCCACGGGCGCGGCCAGGTGCGTATCCAGCGCGGCATCTTCGCCATGCAGCAGACCTGTCCGCATTGCGCCGGCCGCGGCCAGATCGTGCAGAACCCGTGCGGCGTCTGCCACGGCGCCGGGCGTGTGGAAGAGACCAAGGTGCTGTCGGTGAAGATTCCCGCCGGCGTCGACAACGGCGACCGCATCCGCCTGTCGGGCGAGGGCGAGGCCGGTCCGGCCGGTACGCCGCCGGGCGATCTGTATGTGGAAGTGCGGGTGCGCGAGCATCCGATCTTCCAACGCGACGGCGACGATCTGCATTGCGAGGTGCCGATCCGCATCTCGCAGGCGGCGCTGGGCGACACCGTGCGCGTGGCCACTCTCGGCGGCGAGGCGGAAATCCGCATTCCGGCCGAAACCCAGACCGGCAAGCTGTTCCGCCTGCGCGGCAAGGGCGTGCGCTCGGTGCGCAGCCGCAGCGAGGGCGACCTGTATTGCCGGGTGGTGGTGGAGACGCCGATCAACCTCACCGCCGACCAGCGCAAGCTGCTGGAGCAGTTCGAGTCCACCTTCACCGGCGAGGACGCGCGCAAGCATTCGCCGAAGTCGGCGACCTTCATCGATGGGGTGAAGGGGTTCTGGGACCGGATGACGTCGTAAGGCCGGGATTGGGGATTCGGGATGACCGGTCTGCGGCTGTTGGAAGCCCGGATTGGGAATCCGGGATTCGAGATGACCAGCCCGGGGCTGTTGAAACCGGGGGTCGGGATTTTCCCAGCGTTTCTGGCCGCTGCCAGGCTTTTTGTGGGAGGGGCTTCAGCCCCGACGCTTACTGTCAGACGCGTCGCGGCTGAAGCCGCTCCTACAGCGGACCGTGTTGCTGGAATGTTTCGCCCGCTGCGTGCAGCGAAGGTATCAAGGTTTGCGATTCCGGATGCGTGGCCGTTTTTTCGCATCCTGACTCCCTGTTGTGTAGGAGCGGCTTCAGCCGCGACGCTTTCTCGTCGGAGCGCCGCAGCTGAGGCCGTTGTTGCTGAAAGCCCCCGCAACACCGCGCATGCACGCGCCGCTGAGCGTCCTTGCGCCGGCGCTACACTACGGCGATGAACGCTTCCGCCGACAGCAACGCCGCAAATCATCTCATCCATGGCCGCCGCCAACGGCCCGACGGGCCGGTGCCGGTCGACGTCATCTCCGTGCAGTCGCAGCTCGTCTACGGCCACGCCGGCAATAGCGCGGCGGTGCCGCCGATGCGCGCGCTGGGCCTGCGCGTGGCCGAGATCCCGACCACGCTGCTGAGCAATGCGCCGTTCTACGCCACGTTGCGCGGCAGGGTGCTGCCCTCGGACTGGTTCGCCGACCTGCTGCTCGGCGCCAGCGAACGCGGCCTGCCGCAACGCGCGCGCATGCTGGTGTCCGGCTACTTCGGCAGCGTCGGCAACGGCGCCGCCTTCGCCGACTGGCTCGACGCCACGCTGCCGCAGTGCCCGACGCTGCGCTACTGCCTGGACCCGGTGATCGGCGATACGCATACCGGTCCTTACGTGGAACCAGGCCTGGAAGCGATCTTCGCCGAGCGCTTGTTGCCGCATGCGTGGCTGGTGACGCCGAACGCCTTCGAACTCGGCCGCCTGACCGGCATGCCGGCGCTGGCCCGGGACGAGGCGATCGCCGCCGCGCGCGTGCTGCTGGCGCGCGGCCCGGAGTGGGTGCTCGCCCACAGTGTCGGCGGCGATGCCGGGCAACTGGTGACGCTGGCGGTGAGCCGCGAGGCGGTCTACCGCTGGTGCTCGCCATTGCTGCCGGTGGACGTGGCCGGCACCGGCGATGTGCTGATGGCGCTGCTGGTGGCCTTCCTGCTGCGTGGCGACAGTTTCGAGGCGGCGATCGGCCGCGCCATCGCCGGCGTGCATGCGGCCCTGGAGGCGACCCTGGCCGCGGACGTGGAAGAGCTGGACGTGCTGGCGGCGGCGCCTGCCGCGCTAGCCACGCCGCTGCGCTTCGTCGCCGAGCGCCTGGCGTGAGCCTGCGCCCGGTCGTCGGCATCGTCGGCAGCGCCGGCGCCTACGGCCGCTGGCTGAGCCGCTTCTTCCGCGAGCGCATGCAACTGGAGGTGGTCGGCCACGATCCGGCCGACCCACAGTCGCTGGCGCCGGAGGCACTGCTGCAGCAGGCGCAGGTGCTGATCTTCTCCGCACCGATCCGGCACACGCCGGCGTTGATCGGCGCGTACGTGCAGCGCGCCGGCGGCCGCGAGCGCGGCCAGTTGTGGCTGGACGTCACCTCGGTCAAGGCCGAGCCGGTGGCGGCGATGCTGGCCTCGCAGGCGGAGGTGGCCGGCCTGCACCCGATGACCGCGCCGCCGAAGTCGCCGACGCTCAAGGGCCGCGTGCTGGTGGTGTGCGAAGCGCGGGTGACGCAGTGGCAGCCCTGGCTGCAGCAGCTGTACGCGGCGCTGGAAGGCGAGTGCGTGCGCACCACGCCCGAGCACCACGACCGGGTGATGGCGCTGGTACAGGCGATGGTCCACGCCACCCATCTGGCCCAGGCCGGAGTGCTGCGCGAGCATGCGCCGGCACTGGGGCCGCTGCAGGCCCTGCTGCCGTACCGCTCGGCCTCGTTCGAGTTGGACACCGCGATCATCGCGCGCATCCTGGCCTTGAATCCGGCCATCTACGAAGACATCCAGTTCGGCAATCCGCATGTCGGCGACGTGCTCGATGGGCTGATCGCACAACTGTCGCGGCTGCGTGCGCAGGTCGGCCGTGGCGACGATGCGGCGCGCGCGCAGTTCCGCGCCGAGTTCCTCGACGCCAACCGGCAGGCGCTGGGCGAGGCGGCGATCGCCCAGGGCAACTACAGCTACGAGCGGGTGGGTTACCTGCTGGCCGATCTGACCGAGCAGTCCACCCTCAGCGTGTACTTGCCAGAAGACCGCGCCGGCTCGCTGCGCGCGCTGTTGCACGTGTTCGAGCGCCATGGCGTCAACCTGGCCTCGATCCATTCCTCGCGCACGCAGGCGGGCGAGCTGCATTTCCGGCTCGGCTTCGATCCGGCCAGCGATGCTGCAGCGGTGCGTGCCGCGGCGGCGGAAATCGATGCCAGCGGGATCGGGCGGGTGCTGGCGGGTTGAATTGCATCGAACGCCGTCGCGGCTGAAGCCGCTCCTACGAAAGCACGCAACACCCATCGTAGGAGCGGCTTCAGCCGCGACCGTGCAACTCGCCAGATGCGTGCACGGGAACCACCAACGCCTGCCGCAATTCATCCACAGCGCATGTGGATGGCCACTGCACAAACATGTGGATAACCGTTGGCGCGCCTTGCGTGGCAAGCCTGTCAAGAGGTGTGGCGAAAAATTGACCAGCCCGCCGCCAGTGCGCCGAACGCCAGTGGCGACGACAGGGCAAGACGGCACAGCGTGGTGGCGACGCTAGACCGCGGTCAGGGTCAACTCGCCGCCGGTGGTGACGAACTGCTGGCCGCGGCGGATCAGCTTGCGGCCGTCGGCCAGTTCGTAGCGCAATCCGCTGTCCGCGTGCGGATCGTGCTGCGCCTGCTGCTGGCGCGGCGCATCGTCCTGGAACTCGGTGATCAGATAGGCCTCGCCGTCGGGACCGAGGGCAGGCAATTGGCGAAAGGACATCGGGAGCCTCCTGTCGAACGCTGCATCGAATGCGGGACGCCGGCACGGCAGCCGCGACATGCGCGGCCCGCGGCAGACGCGGATCGACGGTAGTCCCGCCGCCGTTAGCGCGGCGTGCTCAGTCGATGAACTGCAGGCGAGCGAGTTCGGCGTACAGCCCCCCCTGCGCCAGCAGCTCGGCGTGGGTGCCCTGGGCGACGATGCGGCCGTGGTCCATCACCACGATGCGGTCGGCCTTGAGCACGGTGGCCAGGCGGTGCGCGATCACCAGGGTGGTGCGCCCGGCCATCAGCCGCTCCAGCGCCTGCTGCACGGCGTTTTCGCTCTGCGCGTCCAGGGCGCTGGTGGCCTCGTCCAGCAGCAGGATCGGAGCGTCCTTGAGCAGGGCGCGGGCGATGGCGATGCGCTGCTGCTGGCCGCCGGACAGGCGCGCGCCGCGCTCGCCCAGTTCGCTGGCGTAGCCGTCGGGCAGCTGGCGCAGGAATGCGTCGGCTTCGGCGGCGCGCGCCGCAGCCTCGACCTCGGCCTCGCTGGCCTCGAGCCGGCCGTAACGGATGTTGTCGGCGGCGCTGGCGGCGAACAGGGTCGGGTGCTGCGGCACCAGTCCGATCGCTGAGCGCAGCTGCGACGGGTCGAGCGTGCGCAGGTCCAGGCCATCCACCTGCACGCTGCCGGACTGCGGATCGTGGAAGCGCATCAGCAGCGCCAGCACCGTGCTCTTGCCGGCGCCGGAGGGACCGACCAGGGCCACGCTCTCGCCGGGCCGCACATGCAGGTCGAAGCCGTCCAGCGCCGGGTGATCGGGGCGCTGCGGGTAGCGGAAGCTGACGTGGTCGAAACGCACCTCGCCGCGCAACGGCTGCGGCAATGCACGCGGCTGCGCCGGCGCGACCACCTCGGGACGTTCCTGGAACAGCTCGGCGATACGGCCCATGCCGCCGGCCGCGCGCTGCAGATCGTTCCAGACCTCGGCCAGCGAAGCGACCGAGCCGCCGCCGAACATCGCGTACAGCACGAACTGGCCGAGCGCGCCGGCGCTGAGTTCGCCGGCAGCGACCTCGTGCGCGCCGGACCACAGCACCAGCACGATGGCGCCGAAGATCAGCACGATGGCCGCGGCGGTGATCAGCGCCTGCGCGCCGACCCGGCGCCGCGCCACCGCCACGGTCTGCGCCAGCGCCTCGCCGAAGCGGCCGCGTTCGTAGCCTTCGCGCGCATATGCCTGCACCGTGCGCACCGCGCCCAGGGTCTCGGCCGCCAGGGTGTTGGCGTCGGCGACGCGGTCCTGGCTGGCGCGCGAGATCTTCTGCAGGCGACGCGCACCGAGCACGATCGGCAGCACCGCCAGCGGGATGCCGAGCAGGGTGTAGGCGGCCAGGTGCGGGCTGGTCACGCACAGCATCACCACGCTGCCGATCGCGGTGACCGTGCTGCGCAGGGCCACCGACATGGTGCTGCCGATGACCCCGCGCAGCAGTTCGCTGTCGGCGGACAGGCGCGAGACCAGTTCGCCGCTGCGGTTGCGGTCGTGGAAACCGGCATGCAGGCCGATCAGATGCGTATACAGACGTTCGCGCAGGTCGGCGACGACTTTCTCGCCAAGCAGGGACACGAAGTAGAAGCGCGTGGCGGTGGCCACCGCCAGCACCACCGCGACCGCGAACAGCAGGGCGAAGGACTGGTTGATGCGGCTGCTGTCGCTGAAACCGTGGTCGATCATCTGCCGCACCGCCACCGGCAGGCTCAACGTGGCGCTGGAGGAGATCGCCAGCGCCACCAGCCAGGCGATCAGCAGGCCGCGACGGCGACGCACGAACGGCCACAGGGTGCGCAGGCTGCCGAGTCTGCGCAGCGACTTGGCCTGGTCGGCCGGCGGGGTGTTCATGCGGGGGCGGGTTCCGAACAGCGGACCCGATTGCGAGTGGCGTCGCGCAGGCGGGTTTTCAAGGCGTCGACGCGATCGCGGGGCAGGCGCAGCTGCAGTTCGGCGCCGCCGGCATCGAAGCGTTCATCGAGTTTCTCCGCGGCACAGGCGCTCAGCGCGGCATGCACCGCGCCTAGATCGTCGAAGCCGCAGTGCAGGGTCAACAGGCTCAACGCGAGCAGCGGTTGCCGTGGCGCCAGGCGCAGGCATTCGGCCGCGGTCCCGCCGTAGGCGCGGACCAGGCCGCCGGCGCCGAGCTTGATGCCGCCGTACCAGCGCGTGACCACCACCACCACGCGATCGAAGCCCTGGCCGTCGATCGCCGCCAGGATCGGGCGGCCGGCGGTGCCGGCGGGTTCGCCGTCGTCGCTGGAGCGGTACTCGTCGCCGTGGCGATATGCCCAGCAATTGTGGGTGGCGTCGGCCACCGCGACCTGCTGCACGAACGCCAGTGCCGCGCCGGCGTCGGCGATCGGCGCAGCGTGGGCCACGAAGCGGCTGTGCTTGATCTCCACGCTGTGGCTGACGGGGTGCGGGAGCGTATCGGGCATCGGAGGCATTGTAGACGAGGCGTGCCCCCGGCCTGCCGCGCAGGCGCCGGCATCGCGCGGCTCAGTCGTGCAGCAGCGTGCGCAGGTCTGCGGGCACCGCGCGGTGCGGGTGGATGCGCTGGAAGCGCAGCAGGCTGGCGCGGGCGGCGCCCAGGTCGCCGCTGTCGCGGCGCTCGCGGATCCGCTGCAGCCAACGCCGCGGGGGCAGTTGCGCGTCGGCCTCCGCTGCGGCCTCCACCGCGGCTTCCACGGCGCCGGCAGCGGGCGGGGGCTGCGGCGATGCGGTAGCCGGATCGGCGGTCGACGTCGAAGGACGCAGCGAGAGCGCCTCCGACGACTCGCCCGCGGCGGCCTGCGCGCGTGTGGAGGCCGCCAACGTGGCCTGGCGGGCGTGGTCGGTGGGGGCGCTGCGCGGCAAGGCGTCCTGCGTCGTCGCCGCGCGCGCCGGTGCGCGCAAGGCCATCGCGGCCGGCGCGGCCTGCTGCTCGGCGGCGGGCGCGTTGCTGTCGGCCACGATGGGCGGCGGTGGCGGGGCCGGCGGCGCGGCGGGCGCCATCAGCGTCGGTGGCATGGGAGGGGCCAGGCTCTTTGCGGGCGCCAGTCTGCGCGCCTGTGCCTCCGGCGTACGCTCCGCCAGCGGCGCGGCAGGCGCCTGCGCTGCCATGCGCGCCGAAGCCGCAGGCGCGGGCGCTGCGGTCTCGGAGGTTGCCGGCGCGGCGGCCGCCTGCGCCGGCTCCGCGGAGGAGGGGGTCGGCGATGCGGCGGGCGCCGGCGCGGCGTCGGGAGCGGGAGGGACTGCCGGGGCAGGCGCCACCGCCGGTGCGGGTGCCGGTGCCGAGGGCACCGGTGGGCGTGCGCGCCAGGCGATGCCGGCCACCAGCACCAGCGAGGCGGCCAGGCCGAGCCAGGTCGGCCAGCGCGATCGCGACGCGGCTGGAGCGGGGCGCGCTGCGGGGGCGTGGGCGGTCGCCTTTCCGGCAGGCGCGGGTGGCGGCACCGGCAGCGACGTGGCGGCTTGCGCCCGCGCGCGCTCCGCGGCGCTGCTGGGATAGTCCGCGATCTCGGTGGCACCCGGCACGACCGCCGCGCGCGCGGCGGCCAGGATCGCCGCATCCAGCGCCGGCGGCGGCAGCGCCTGCCGGCCCTGGCGCAGGCGTTCGGCGAGCGCGCGCTCTTCCGGGGTCAGCGGTTCGTCGGCGCTCATCCGCCCAGCCTCGCGCGCAGTTTGTCCATCGCATAGCGCAGCCGCGACTTGACCGTTTCGCGGCCGACGCCGGTGATCTGCCCGATCTCGTCCAGGCTCAATTCCTGCTCCAGGCGCAGCAGCAGCACGTCGCGTTGCTCCTCGGGAAGCGCATCCAGGGCCAGTTGCAGCTGGCGCCGTTGCTCGAAGGCGGACAACTGCCGCTCCGGGGTGTCGGGGTCCTGCACGCGGGCGGTGCGCAGGTCGGCGTCGGCCGGCGCCGGCGGACGGTGCTTGGCCGCGCGCCAGTGGTCGCCGAGCCGATTGTGGGCGATGCGCAGCAGCCAGGTGGTGAATGCGGCCTGCGGCTGCCAGTCCAGGCGCGCGGCGATGACACGCTGCCACACGTCCTGGAACAGTTCTTCGGCCAGTGCCCGATCGCGCAGCTGTCGCAGCAGGTACTGGTACAGGCGGCCGCGGTGGCGCAGGTACAAGGTCTCGAACGCGCGCGCGTCGCCGGCCGCGTAGGCCAGCATCAGGGCTTCGTCGCTCGCTTCGACCGGGGCGTCCACGGCGGCAAGCCTAAGCGTTCGCCGGGCCGGCGCATAGTCGGGAGGCGGGGGCCCGGAGGAGGGCGGCGATTGCGGAAGTTCGGACAACATGGGGAGACAAACGCCCATCTCGCCACTTCGGGGTCGAGCCGGCGTCGATCGGCGCATGCAACGGGTATGCTGATGGTGAAGGGCGAGCGTGGAGCAGTTCCGGGGGGCCCTGCAGGAGTTGTCGTCGATGCTGTTCAATTCGTCCACCACCGTCCGCGAAGACCCAGCCGGCGGCCATGCCCCCGCGCGCACGGCGCAGGCCTTGTGCGGCCTGCTGCCGCCCGGCAGCGCCGTGGCGCTCGGCTGCGGCGACGGCGTGGTCGGGCGCCTGCAGGGCGCCAGCGCACAGGCGCCGGCGTGGCTGCAGGCGCTGGTCGCCGAGGCGCTGGCCGGCACCGCGCCGCTGCCGTCGACGGTGCCGGCGCTGCTGCACGTGCACCGCACCACCGAAGGCGCCTGCGTGGCGATCGGCGCGGAAGTGGCGCAGCCCCTGGAGGCCGCGCAACGCGCGGCCTGGTGCGACGCTGCGGTCGCGTTCGGCCTGAACCTGCTCGACACCGAGCGAATGCGCGCACGCATCGAGGGCCTGGAAAAATCCAAGCAGCTGCAGCAGGCGCTGTACGAGATCGCCGACCTGGCCGGCGCCGATCTGGAAATGAGCCAGATGCTGCAGCGCGTGCACGCCGTGCTGGAATCGCTGATGTACGCGGAGAACTGCTACATCGTCGAGTACGACGAAGACCAGCAGAGCATGCGCTTCCTGTACTTCTCCGACCGCCACGACGACTTCGTCGCCGATCCGGAGCGGACCTACTTCCTGCACGACATGCCGCACAGCCTGACCTTCGCCCTGCTGCGCCACGGCCGTGCGGTGCGCGGGCCGTCGGAGCAGGTGCGCGAGCGCCTGAAGGTGGGCGACAACATCGGCCACGGCCCGGAGAGCCGCGACTGGCTGGGCGTGCCGATGCTGCGCGAGGGCCGCGTGTGCGGGGCCATCGTGGTGCAGAACTACGACTATGCGCTGCGCTACACCGATGCCGACCGCGCGCTGCTGGCCTACGTGGCGCAGCACGTGCAGACCGCGATGGACCGGCGTCATGCGCAGGTGCAGCTGGAGCGGCGGGTGGACCTGCGCACCCAGGAGCTGCAGCGCGCCAACTGCGACCTGCAGGACGAGATCCAGGAGCGCAAGCGCGCGGAGATGCTGCAACTGGCGCTGTTCCGCATCGCCGAGCTGGCGATCCGCTCGGAGAGCCTGCAACAGTTCTACACCGAGGTACATGCCATCGTCGGCGGGCTGATCGACGCACGCAATCTGTACATCGCCCTGCTGTCCGACGACGACACGATGCTGGAGTTCGTGTATTCGGTGGACGAGTTCACTCCGTACCGGCCGCAACGGCGCCGCGGCCGCGGGCTGACCGAATACGTGATGCGGGTACGGCGTCCGCAGCTGCTCGAACTGTCCGACATCGACGCCTTGCTGGCGCAGGGCGAGGTGCAGGAGTACGGCCAGCGCCCCTACAGCTGGCTGGGCGCGCCGCTGTTCGACGAGGGCGAGGTGATCGGCGCGATCGTGGTGCAGAGCTACGTCGCCAAGGTGCGTTTCACCGAGCACGACCAGCGCCTGCTCACCTTCGTCGCGCACAACATCGGCAGCGGCCTGGCGCGGCAGCGTGCGCAGGAACGGCTGCGGTTGGCGCACGCGGAGCTGGAGCAGCGCGTGGACGAGCGCACCCGCGAGCTGGCCGAGGTCAACGAGCAACTGCTGGCGCAGATCGCCGAACGCTGGCGCGCCGAGCAGCGGCTGACCCATCAGGCGCTGCACGATGCGCTGACCGGGTTGCCGAACCGCTCGCATCTGCTGGACCGGCTCAGCGAGGCGATCGCCCGTGCCCGCGGCGGCGGCAAGACCTTCGCCGTGCTGTTCCTGGATCTGGACCGGTTCAAGCTGGTCAACGACAGCATCGGCCACGCCGCAGGCGACGAGATGCTGGTGCAGGTGGCCAAGCGCATCGTCTCCACGATCCGCGGCCAGGACGTGGTGGCGCGCCTGGGCGGCGACGAGTTCGCGGTGCTGACGCCATCCGAGCACGGCCTGGACGGCGCGCGCGAACTGGCGCGGCGCCTGCTGCACGTGCTCGGCCAGCCGATGTGGGTGGCCGGCCGCGAACTGTTCCCGTCCGGCAGCCTGGGCATCGCCGCCTGGCATCCGCGCTACCACAACGGCGAGGAGATGCTGCGCGACGCGGATGCGGCCATGTACCGGGCCAAGGCGCAGACCCAGGACCGCTGCGTGGTGTTCGACGAGGCCATGCGCGAGGCGGCGCTGCGCAGCCTCGATCTGGAGGCGGACCTGCGCCGCGCGATCAACAACCGCGACTTCGAGCCGTTCTACCAACCGATCGTGCGCCTGCACGACGGCGAGGTGATCGGCCACGAGGCGCTGTTGCGCTGGCGCCACGAGAGCCGCGGGCTGCTGGTGCCGAGCCAGTTCATCGACCTGGGCGAAGAGAGCGGCCTGATCGAGCAGGTGGACTGGCTGCTGTACGCGCAGGTGATCCGGCGTCTGGCGCAGAGCGAGGGTGGCTACGTCTCGGTCAACGTCTCGCCGCGGCACTTCCGCTCGCCGGATTTCACCGAGCGGCTGTTCGGTCTGATCGACACCGCCGGTGCCGATCCGCGCCGCCTGCGCGTGGAGATCACCGAAGTGGCGCTGCTCGACGACGCGCCGCGCACCCTGGCCATCCTGCAGGCGCTGCGCGAGCGCGGCGTGCTGGCGCAACTGGACGACTTCGGCACCGGGTTCTCGGCGCTGTCCTACCTGCACCGCTTCCCGATCTCGGTGCTGAAGATCGACCAGAGCTTCGTCGCCGGCCTGCAGGACGAGGGCGGCACCGGCAGCCACGCGCTGGTGCGCGGCATCCTCGCCCTGGCCAGCACGTTGGGCATCGAGACGGTGGGCGAAGGCATCGAGACCGAGCAGCAACTGGCAACCCTGCGCGAGCTGGGCTGCGACTACGGGCAGGGCTATCTGCTGGGGCGCCCGGCCGCCGCGCCGCAACAGCTTTAGGCGATCGAATGCAGAGCGCGTCGCCATGCGCGTGGCGCTTGCTGCCGAGGCGATGTGTTCCGTCTCGGCGCGACACGTTGCGGCGATTCCGGTCGGTTCGTACCTCAGTCATTCCCACAGGCTGGAGCGACTGGAGGGCACCTGCTCTGGCCACACGCAATCCAGATGCGCTTGTCCCGTAGGAGCGGCTTCAGCCGCGACAGGGCGTTACCGGGAGCGCCCGTCGCGGCTGAAGCCGCTCCTACGAGACGCTTCCTGTCGTTGTGTGCGGTGACCGAAGCGGTCGCCACGCATCATGAACTCGCCGGGCGTCAGGCGTCTCTCAGCGCAATGCATTGCGCCGCTTTTCATCAATCCGCGCCGCAGGGGCAGTGAGGCGCCGGATGCTGTAACGCGTCGCCACGCGCCATGAACTCACCGCGCGTCAGGCGTCTCTCAGCGCAATGCATTGCGCCGCTTTTCATCAATCCACTTCGACGCCTGCGCCGGCGTGTAGTCCCGCATCCAGCCCAGCATCGTCTCGATGTCGCTGCCGTACCACAGGTCGGCGCGCTGGTCCGGGTGCAGGAAGCGCTCCTCGACCATGCGATCGATCATGCCGATCAGCGGCGCGTAGAAGCCCTCCACGTCGAGGAAGGCGCAGGGCTTGTTGCCGATGCCGAGCTGGCGCCAGGTCAGCATCTCGAAGATCTCCTCCATGGTGCCGAAGCCGCCGGGCAGGGCGACGAAGGCGTCGGAGAGGTCGAACATGCGCGACTTGCGCTCATGCATCGAGCCGACGATCTCCAGTTCGGTGAGGCCGCGGTGCGCCACTTCCCAGTCGGCCAGTTGCTTGGGAATCACGCCGGTGACCTCGCCGCCGGCGGCAAGCACCGCATTGGCCACGGTGCCCATCAGGCCGACATTGCCGCCGCCATAGACCAGGCGCAGCCCCTGCTCGGCGATGCGCGTGCCCAGCGCGGTGGCGCGCTCGACGTAGGCGGGCTTGTTGCCGGCGTTGGAGCCGCAGTAGACGCAGATGCTTTTCATGGGATTCGGGAGTCGGGATTGGGGATTCGTAAAAGCAGTGGGTTTATCGGTCCGCCGATGATGCCGGAGCGGCGATGTGTCATCGCTTGATCGGCTTCATGCGTGGGGCGATCCGCAAAGCACAACGCCGGGCATCTGCCCGGCGCTGTGCGATTGAAGGATGGGGTAGGAAGAGGGGCTGCTGTTGCGAATCCCCACTCCCGAATCCCCAATCCCAGCCTCAATTGGCCTTGTGGATCGCCCGCTTGCTCACCGCCATGGCCGCGTCGTGGATCGCTTCGGACAGGGTGGGGTGGGCGTGGCAGATGCGCGCCAGGTCGTCGGCCGAGCCGTTGAACTCCATGGTCAGCACGCCTTCGTGGACGAGTTCGGAGACGCCGACGCCAACCAGGTGCATGCCCAGCACGCGGTCGGTCTCGGCGTGGGCGATGACCTTGACGAAGCCCGCCGGCTCGCCCATCGCCACCGCACGGCCGATCGCCGCGAACGGGAAGCTGCCGGCCTTGTACGGCACGCCCTCGGCCTTGAGCTGCTGCTCGGTCTTGCCGACCCAGGCGATTTCCGGCTCGGTGTAGATGACCCACGGGATGGTGTCGAAGTTGACGTGGCCGGGCAGGCCGGCGATCAGTTCGGCGACCGCGATGCCCTCCTCGAAGCCCTTGTGCGCCAGCATCGGCCCGCGCACGCAGTCGCCGATCGCCCACACGCCGTCGACGCCGGTGTGGCAGTGCGCATCCACCTCGATCTGGCCACGTTCGTTGACCTTGACCCCGGTGCCTTCGGCCAGCAGGCCCTTGGTGGCGGCGCGACGGCCGACGGCCACCAGCAGCTTGTCCACGTTGAGGGTCTTCTCGCCGTCGCCATCGCTATAGGTGACGACGACTTCCTGCTTCTTGCCCTTGCCGGTGACCTCGGTCTTGGACACCTTGGCGCCGAGCTTGATGTCCAGGCCCTGCTTCTTGAATTCCTTCAAGGCGGTCTTGGCGACTTCGGCATCGGCCAGGGCCAGGAAGTCCGGCAGCGCTTCGAGGATGGTGACCTCGGCGCCCAGGCGCTTCCACACGCTGCCCAGTTCCAGGCCGATCACGCCGGCGCCGATCACCGCAAGACGCTTCGGCACTTCGGTGAAGTCCAGCGCGCCGACGTTGTCGACGATGGTCTCGCCGTCAAACTTGGCGAACGGCAGTTCGATCGAATCCGAGCCGGCGGCCAGGATCACGTTGGTGCCCTTCAGCTCGACTTCGCTGCCGTCGTGCTGCTTGACCTTGACCACGTTGCCCGGCTGCAGTTCGCCGAAGCCGTAGTACGGGGTGATCTTGTTCGCCTTGAACAGCATCGCGATGCCGCCGGTGAACTGCTTGACGATCTTGTCCTTGCGCCCGACCATCGCCGTGACGTCGATCTTGGCATCCTTGAAGCTGATGCCGTGCTCGCCGAACAGGTGGCCCATGTTCCAGAACTGGCGCGAGGAATCCAGCAGCGCCTTGGACGGGATGCAGCCCACGCGCAGGCAGGTGCCGCCGAGCGCCGGCTTGCCGTCCTTGCCCAGCGCCGCGTCGATGCACGCGGTCTTCAGGCCCAGCTGGGCGGCGCGGATGGCCGCGTGATAGCCGGCAGGACCGGCACCGATGACGACGACGTCGTATTGCTGTTGTTCGCTCATTTCATTCGCTCACGGGATTCGGGATTGGAGATTCGGGATTCGCAAAAGCAGGAGGGGCTCAGGACGGGGACGCTGTGACCAATCCCCAATCCCGAATCCCCAATCCCGGCTCTTACAGACCGAACAGCATCCGGCCCGGGTTTTCCAGCTGGTTCTTGATGTCGACCAGGAACTGCACCGAGTCCTTGCCGTCGATGATGCGGTGGTCGTAGGACAGCGCCAGGTACATCATCGGGGCGATCACGACCTGGCCGTTCTCGGCGATCGGACGCTCCTTGATCGCGTGCATGCCCAGGATCGCGCTCTGCGGCGGGTTGATGATCGGGGTCGACAGCAGCGAGCCGAAGGTGCCGCCGTTGGTCACGGTGAAGGTGCCGCCCTGCAGTTCTTCCAGGCTCAGCTTGCCGTCGCGCGCCTTCTTGGCGTAGTCGGCGATGCCCTGCTCGATGTCGGCGAAGGACTGCCGCTCGACGTTGCGCAGCACCGGCGTGACCAGGCCCTTGTCGGTGGACACGGCGATGGAGATGTCGCTGTAGCCGTGATAGATGATGTCGTCGCCGTCGATCGAGGCGTTGACCAGCGGGAAGCGCTGCAGCGCGTTGGCCGCGGCCTTGACGAAGAAGCTCATGAAACCGAGCTTGATGCCGTGGGCCTTCTGGAACTCGTCCTGCAGTTCCTTGCGCGCGGCCGAAACCTTGGCCAGGTTGACCTCGTTGAAGGTGGTCAGCATCGCGGTCGAGTTCTTCGACTGCATCAGGCGCTCGGCGATGCGCTTGCGCACGCGGGTCATCGGCACGCGCTCTTCCGGACGCGCACCGCTGGCCTTGCCGGCGCCGCCGTGCTTGGCGTAGTTGAGGATGTCTTCTTTGGTCACCGCGCCGCGACGGCCGGTGCCTTCGACCTGCGACGGATCCACGCCTTCGGTGATGGCGCTGAAGCGTGCGCCCGGCGGCAGGCTGGAGACGTCACCGGCGGCCTTCGGCGCCTCGGCCTTGGCGGCCTTCGGCGCTTCCGCGGCGGCGGCCTTGGGCGCTTCGGCCTTCGGGGCCTCGGCGACCTTGGCCTCGGCCGGCGCCGCAGCGGCGGCCGCGCCTTCCTCGATGATCGCCAGGATCTGCGAGCTGGTCACGGTGGCGCCGGTCTCGAACTTGATCTCCTTCAGCACGCCGTCGACGGGCGAGGGCACTTCCAGCACGACCTTGTCGGTCTCCAGGTCCACCAGGTTCTCGTCGCGCTTGACCGCCTCGCCGGCCTTCTTGTGCCAGCTGGCGATGGTGGCATCGGATACGGATTCGGGCAGTACCGGAACTTTGACTTCGGTGGCCATTGCAGGGGGCGTCCTAGTGGTGTTTTTTTTCGAAAGGGTGATGTGGTTTATTCAGCGACTTGGTCGTTGAACGGATTCAACAGCGCGTCGGCGACCAGCTTCAGCTGCTCTTCCACGTGCTCGGCGAAATGGCCGGCGGCGGGAGACGGCGAACGGGCGCGGCCGGCGTAGTGCAGGCTCTGTCCGTCGGCCAGGCAGGCCTGCAGGTGGTGCTTGATCTGGTACCAGGCGCCCTGGTTCTGCGGCTCTTCCTGGCACCAGACCAGGTCGGTGGCATTGCCGTAGCGCTTCAGTTCGGCCGACAGCAGTTCGCGCGGGAACGGATACAGCTGCTCCACGCGCAGGATGGCGACGTCGTCCTGGCCGCGCTTGGTCTGGTCCTCGAGCAGGTCGTAGTAGACCTTGCCGGAGCAGGCGACCACGCGCTTGACCTTCTTCGGGTCGGCCTTGGCGTCCGGGATCAGGTGCTGGAACTCGCCATCGGCCAGTTCTTCCAGCGTCGACACCGCCAGCTTGTGGCGCAGCAGCGACTTGGGCGTCATCACCACCAGCGGCTTGCGCGTGGACATGCGCATCTGCCGACGGATCATGTGGAACGCCTGCGCCGGGGTGGTCGGCACGCAGACCAGCATGTTCTCCAGCGCGCACAGCTGCAGGAAGCGCTCCAGGCGCGCGGAGCTGTGCTCCGGACCCTGGCCTTCGTAGCCGTGCGGCAGGAACAGCGCCAGGCCGGAGATGCGGCCCCACTTGGCCTCGCCGGCGGCGATGAACTGGTCGATCACCACCTGCGCGCCGTTGGCGAAGTCGCCGAACTGCGCTTCCCAGATGCACAGCGCATTGGGATCGGTGGTGGAATAGCCGTACTCGAAGCCCATCACCGCCTCCTCGCTGAGCAGCGAGTCGATCACGGTGGCGTCTTCCGGGTTCTCCACCAACTGCCGCAGCGGCAGGTAGTAGCTGTCGGTCTTCTGGTCGTGCAGGATCGCGTGGCGGTGGAAGAACGTGCCGCGGCCCGCGTCCTGGCCGACCAGGCGCAGCTTGTGGCCTTCGCCCAGCAGGGTGGCATAGGCCAGGTTTTCGGCGAAGCCCCAGTCGCCCGGCAGTTCGCCGGCGGCCATCTTCACCCGGTCCTCGTAGATCTTGGCCACGCGCGGGTGCAGCTCGACGCCGCCCGGGATGGTGGTGATGATCTTGGCCAACTGGTCCAGGGTCTTGCGCTTGACCGTGGTGTCGACCTTGTCCGAGAGCTTGCCCGACAGGTACTTGGACCAATCGATGGCGAATTCGTCGGGCTTGCGGGTCGCCAGTTCGGTGGTGTACTCGCCCGAATCGAGCTTGTTGCGGTAGCCGTCGACCAGCGCCTGCGCCTCGCCGGCCTGCAGCACGCCTTCGCTTTCCAGCTGGGCGGCGTACAGCTCGCGGGTGGTCTTGTGCTTGCGGATGGTCTGGTACATCACCGGCTGGGTGGCCGCCGGCTCGTCGGCCTCGTTGTGGCCCCAGCGGCGGTAGCAGACCAGGTCGATGACCACGTCCTTGTTGAACTGCTGGCGGAAGTCGTAGGCCAGGTTGGCCACGAACGCCACCGCGTCCGGATCGTCGCCGTTCACATGGAACACCGGCGCGCCGATCATCTTGGCCACGTCGGTGCAGTACAGCGTGGAACGGGCGTCGTCGCGGGCGCTGGTGGTGAAGCCGATCTGGTTGTTGACCACGATGTGCACGGTGCCGCCGACCGCGAAGCCGCGCGCCTGCGACATCTGGAACAGCTCCATGACCACGCCCTGGCCGGCGAACGCAGCATCGCCGTGGATGATCACCGGCAGCACCGACTTGCGCGCGGCGTCGCCGTAGCGCTCCTGGCGCGAACGCACGCTGCCGACCACCACGGGGTCGACGATTTCCAAGTGCGAGGGGTTGAACGCGAGCGCCAGGTGCACCGACTTGCCGTCGGCTACCGCCACGTCGGCGGAGAAGCCCATGTGGTACTTCACGTCGCCGGTGTGGGCGCGGTCGTCGTGGGCGTGCTCGAACTTGCCTTCGAACTCGTCGAACAGCTTGCGCGGGTTCTTGCCCAGGGTGTTGACCAGCACGTTGAGGCGGCCGCGGTGGGCCATGCCGACCACGATGTCCTTGACCGCGTCGTTGCCGGCGCGCTGCACCAGCACGTCCATCATCGGGATCAGCGAGTCGCCGCCTTCCAGCGAGAAGCGCTTCTGGCCGACGTACTTGGTGTGCAGATAGCGCTCCAGGCCCTCGGCGGCGGTGATCCGCTCCAGGGTACGGCGGCGGCTGGCGGCGTCGCCGGCGATGTTGCCGCCCGCGTTCTCCAGGCGCTGGTAGATCCACTGGCGCTGTTCGAACTCGGAGATGTGCATGAACTCGCTGCCGATCGACCCGGTGTAGGTCGCCTTCAGCCGCGCCAGCAGATCGCGCAGTTTCATCCGCGGCTGGCCGCCCAGGCCGCCGGTGCTGAACTCGCTGCCCAGATCGCTTTCCGACAGGCTGTGGAACGGCAGGCCCAGGTCCGGCGGGTTCACCGGCGGGGTCAGGCCCAGCGGATCCAGGCGCGCGCCGAGGTGGCCGCGCGAACGGTAGGCGGTGATCAGGCGGCCGACATGGCGCTCGCGCTCGTCGCCGCTCGGGCCGGTGCCGCTGTTGGCGGCCTGGCGCGCGGCGCTGGCGATGTGGGCGATGACCGCGGAGTGGGGGACGTCACCGGCATCGCGGCCCTGGAAGCCGTCGAAGTAGGTTTTCCACTTGGGATCGATGCTGTCGGGAGAGACCAGGTACTGTTCGTACAGGTCTTCGATATAGGCGGCATTGCCGCCGGCGAGTTGCGATGACTGCGCAAACTGCTTGAGTAGATTGTCCACGATGGTGGGGTCGGGTCGCTTTGTTGGGTTGGCTTGCGGTAGGAACCGGCGGACGCGTGGGCCGCGCGGGCGTAATCAAGCGCAAAAATTATACCCCCATGAACCAGCCGGGGTGTGCATTCGGCGTGGTCAAGGCCGATCCCGGTTCATCCGCGGCGCACGTAGCGGCGCGGTCCGGCGGCCTCACCAACCCAGTGCGCGCAGTTCGCTGCAGGGGCGCGCACGCTCCCAGACCCGGGCGAAGGAGCTGCGCAACTGCCGCGCGCGGGCACTGCCGAGCAGGTCGGTGTCGCCGTCGTAACGGTGACCGAGACCACGGAAGTAGTAGCCGCCGCCCTCGTTGACCAGGTAGGCGGTGGCGTCGCTGCGGTCCACCGGATCGCTGACTTCGCGGAACTGGAACACGCTGGGCAAGCGCTGCGCCAGGGCCAGCAAGGGCGCGCCGGCGCGCTGCGGCGCGGCCGCATCGTGCAGCAGGATCCACACCTGCTTGGCATGCGCGGCGACCGCGAAGCGGCGCAGTTGCTCTAGCACGCGGGCATCGTCGAGCAGGCCCGGATCCAGTGCGCGGCTGTGGATCAGCACCTGGCGGCGGGCCTGCGCCAGTACCGCGATGCTGGCGGCGATCGCCATCGCCGCGTCCTCCACCGCCACGGCGCCGTCGAAGCGGCGCCGCAGCGGCACGGCCTCCGCGGCGGCGGCCATGCCGCCCGCGGGCGGCAGAAAGCCGTGGCGGGCATAGAACGCCAGCGTGGCGGCCGGGGCCTGCAGCTCCAGGTGCGGCCAGCGCCGGCGTTGCGCCGCCTCGACCAGGCCACGCAGCAGCGCGCTGCCGACACCGCGCCCGCGCCAGCCGGGCAGCACGGTCAGTGCGGCGATCCGCCGATCCGCGCCGAGCCGCACCGCGCCCACCGCCTGGCCGTCGTCGCTGCGCGCGACCAGGTGCTCGCCCAGCGCGTCCAGCGCCGCCGCGGCGGTGTCGGCGGAGTCCGCGGGAGCACCGGTCGCGGCACGCAACGCGCGCAGTTCCGCGCCGTCGCGGACGGGATCCAGTGCAGCGATGCGGAAACCGGTGCCGGACATGGTCGGATCAGGGCGCCTCGGCGTCCTCGTCCTCGGCATCCTGCGCGTCCAGCGGCTGATAGAAGCCGCCTTCGATCAGTTCCAGCAGGGTCTGCCTGCCGGCCGCCGACAGCGCCGCGTAGTCCGTGCCGTCGAGCTGCTCGGCCGCGGCCAGGCGCTTGGCGTCCTTCACCGGCAGCGCGAATTCCAGGCCGCTGCAGAACAGCATGGCGCCGCGGCTGGCGCGCCGCCACGCCGGCCGCGCCCACGGGTGGCGCTGCAGGACCAGGCCCTGTTCCAGCGCCGCGGCGATCTCCGCCGCCGGCGGCAGCCCGGCCGGCGGCAGGATCTCGCCGGCGGCACGGTAGGTGGTGATGAAGCGGCCGAACCAGGCACCCAGCTTGTCCGGGTCGTTCATGCGCAGCGCGTTCAGCGCCTCGACCACGCGGCCCATCGCCGCCGTGTCGATCTCGTACGGGTCGGCCGGCGCCTGCAGGTCCTCGTCGTGGTAGCGCAGCGCCTCGTCGGCGCCGTCGATCAGGGTGTCCAGGTAATCGGCGATCAGCTCGGCCGAGGACGGCGCACGCATGCCCACCGAGAAGGTCAGGCAGGCGTCCTCGGCCACGCCGTGGTGCGGCACCAGCGGCGGCAGGTACAGCATGTCGCCCGGCCCCAGCACCCAATCGTGGGTCGGGTCGAACTGGCGCAGCAGCTTCAGTTCCACGTCGTCGCGGAAGTCGGTCGGCGGCGCCGGCCGGCCCAGCGCGACGCTGGCGTCGATCTGCCAGCGGCGGTGGCCATGGGCCTGCAGCAGGAACACGTCGTAGTGGTCCACGTGCGCGCCGACCGAGCCGCCGCGCGCGGCGAAGCTGACCATCACGTCGTCCACCCGCCAGCGCGGCAGGAAGCGGAACTGCTTGAGCAGGGCGCGGATGTCCGGGTCCCATTTGTCCACGTCCTGCACCAGCAGGGTCCAGTCGTGGTCGGGCATGCCGGGGAACTCGTGTTCCTGGAACGGGCCGCTGCGCACGCGCCAGCGATCGTTGGCACGGTCGTGTTCGATCAGCCGCGACAGCGCCGCTTCCTCGCAGGCCAGCCCGGCCAGGTCGCCGGGCTCGATCGGCGAGACGAAGCCGGGGAAGGCGTTGCGGATCAGCAGCGGGCGCTTGTGCCAGTAGTCGCGCAGGAAGGTCGCGGCGGGCATGCCCAGCGGTTGCCCGGGACGGGCGTGGAGTTCGAAGGCGGGAGCGGCGGTCTTGCGGGCAGCCATGTGCAGTGGGTCCTTGCGACGCGGAAGGGGGAGGGCGGGCGCGCAGCGGCGCCGGCCGGACCCGGCCATTGTCCGCCGGTTTGGTGCGTGGGGCCATCGCGCTGGCCTTCGTGTGCGCCGCTGCGCGCGGATGGGCGGCCGGGCGGAGGCCCTGGTCGTGTGTCGTGACCGCGCATCGTGGGTGACCACGTGCGCAGGCCATGGGCGGCGCTAGGCGCATACGAACTGGGCGATGACGGCGACCCTCAGGGCAGTGGGGGCGCAGCGTCGGTCGCGCTACTGGACGAGGATGCGGTTGTCGCGGCCGCCGTCGTCGACCTGAGCGCTGCCGCTGCGCTGGACGATGGCGTTGTCGTTGCCCTGCAGGGCGATGGTGGCGATCTCGCTGGCCTGCAACTGGTTCTGGTCGCCGGACACGTCCAGCCTGTCGATGCGCGCCATCTGCAGCCGGCCATTGCGGCCGAACAGCGCGACCTGCCCCGCGTCGCCGCGCATCGCGACCTGGGCGTTGTCGCCGAGCACGCGCAAGGTGTCGGCCCGCTCGATCTGCAGGTTGCCGTTGCGGCCGAACAGGCTGACGGTGGCGCAGTGCCCATGCAGCACCAGGGTGGCGTCGCGGCCGACGATGTTCAGGTCGCGACCGTCGCAATCGATGTCGCCGCTGGCCGAGGCGACCATGCGGATCGGCGCTTCCGCGTCGCGCTCGTCGCCATCGGCAATGTCGCCGGCCGACGGCGCCGCCGCGATCGGCGGCGCGGCCTGCATGATCACGGTACGCGCGGCGGCGGTGTGCGCGCCATCGCCGGCCGGCGGGCGTGGCGCCTGCGCGCAGCCGGCCAGGGCCAACAGCGGCAGCACAAACAACGGGGTGTGTCTCATCGCGGGGCTCTGCTGTGAGCCACCAGCATGCCCCCGGCCGATTAACCCAGGATGGACGGCCCTAGATGCCGCGCGCCAGCCGCTCGGCCAGGCCGACGTAGCCGCCCGGGGTCAGGTCGCGCAGGCGCTGCTTGGCGTCCTCGGGCAGTTCCAGGGTCTCGACGAAGGCGCGCATCGACTCGGCGGTGATGCCCTGGCCGCGGGTCAGCGCCTTGAGCTGCTCGTAGGGGTTGGGCAGGCCGTGGCGGCGCATTACCGTCTGCACGGCTTCGGCGAGTACTTCCCAGGCCGCGTCCAGGTCGGCATCCAGGCGCTCGGGGTTCACGGTCAGCTTGCCCAGGCCCTTGGCCAGCGAGTCCAGCGCCACCTGGGTGTGGCCGAAGGCGGTGCCGAGCGCGCGCAGCACGGTGGAGTCGGTGAGGTCGCGCTGCCAGCGGCTGATCGGCAGCTTGGCCGAGAAGTGCTCGAACAGGGCGTTGGCGATGCCGAAGTTGCCTTCGGCGTTCTCGAAATCGATCGGATTGACCTTGTGCGGCATGGTCGAGGAGCCGACTTCGCCTTCCTTGAGCTTCTGCTTGAAGTAGCCCAGCGAGATGTAGCCCCAGATGTCGCGGGCCAGGTCGATCAGCACGGTGTTGGCGCGGCGGGTCGCGTCGCCCAGTTCGGCGACGTTGTCGTGCGGCTCGATCTGGGTGGTGTAGGGGTTGAACACCAGGCCCAGGCTTTCCACGAAGCGCTGCGCGAAGCCCGGCCAGTCGACGTCGGGGTAGCTGGCGACGTGGGCGTTGTAGTTGCCGACCGCGCCGTTGATCTTGCCGGTCAGCTCGACCGCGGCGATCTGCCGGCGCTGCCGCTGCAGGCGCACGACCACATTGGCCACCTCCTTGCCCAGGGTGGTCGGCGAGGCGGTCTGGCCGTGGGTGCGCGAGAGCATCGGCTGTGCGGCCTGTGCGTGGGCCAGGGCGCGCAGCGTGGCGATCACCGCGTCCAGGGTCGGCAGCAGCACCTCGCGCCGGGCCTGCTCCAGCATCAGCCCGTAGCTGAGGTTGTTGATGTCCTCGCTGGTGCAGGCGAAATGCACGAACTCCAGGGCCGGGCCGAGTTCGGCGTCGTCCTTGAGCTGCTCCTTGATGAAGTACTCCACCGCCTTGACGTCATGGTTGGTGGTGCACTCGATCTGCTTGACCCGCGCCGCGTGCTCCACGCCGAAGCCGTCGGCCAGCGCGCGCAGGCGTTGCGCCGCCGCCGGCGAGAACGCGGCCAGTTCGCCGATGCCCGGCTCGGCGCCCAGCGCCAGCAGCCATTCGATCTCCACCTTCACCCGCGCCTTGATCAGGCCGTATTCGGAGAAGATCGGCCGCAGGGCGTCGACCTTGCCGGCATAGCGGCCATCGAGCGGGGACAGGGCGAGCAGGGCGGAATCGGACATGGCGGGGGCGTGGGGTGGTGTCGGCGGGGGCGCCATTCTACGTCGGCGCGGCGTCCGTGGCCTGGGCTGGGGTGTGTCGTACTCCCTGAGCAGGCCGCACCACGGCCCTTCGGGTCGGGCGTGGCAGGCGCCGGCGGCGCTGCGTGGCGTGACCTGGCGGCCAGTCAGGCGCTGCGCCCAGGCAATGCCGGCGCCTGCCTGCCAGGCGCAGGCGACACACTGCGGCACCCTCAGGAAGGAATGACGGACCCCAGCCGCACGGTCACCGCCTGGATGCGGTGCCCGGCCATGCGCTTGACCGTGAACAGGTGGCCGTCGATCTGCAACTGCTCGCCTTCCTCGGGCAGGCGCTGCAACTGATGCACGATCAGCCCGCCGACCGAGTTGAGGTGCTCCGGCGCGCGCAGGTCGCGGCCGAGCAGGCGTTCGAGGCGGAAGATCGAGGTCGAGCCGGCCACCAGCACGCTGCCGTCGGCGCCGCGGGTCGGCGCGTCCTTGACCACGTGCGGGTGCTCGTCCTCGATGTCGCCGACCACCACTTCCAGCAGGTCTTCCAGGGTGAAGTAGCCGAGGATGCGACCGTGCTCGTCCACGCACAGCGCCATGTGCGTGGCGCCGGTGCGGAAGCGCTCCAGCACCAGCGGCACCGGCGTCTCCAGCGCGATCAGGTTGGCCGGGCGCAGCAGCGCGCCCAGATTGTCGCTGCGGCGGCCGCGGGCGATCTCCACCAGCAAATCCTTCATGTGCAGGATGCCGAGCACCTGCTCGCCGTCGCGGTCGAACCACGGGTAGCGGCTGTAGCGGCTCTCGGCGAACTCGGCCATCACCGCCTCCAGCGCCATGCCCTCGCGGAACGCGCGCAGATGGTCGCGCGCGCGCATCAGGTCGCCGGCGACCAGTTCCGGCAGCTCCAGCGCATGGCTCATCAGGGTCAGTTCGTGGTCGGGCGCGCCGCCGGCGGGGTGCTGGCGGCCCACGATCAGCTTCAGTTCCTCGCGCGAGTAGCGGTGCGAGGCATGCTCGACCTCGCCCCAGCCAACGGCCTTCAGCAAGCCGTTGGCGCTGGTGTTGAGCAGCCAGATGGCCGGATACATCGCCCAGTAGAACAGGTACAGCGGCGCCGCGGTCCACAGCGACATGCGCTCCGGACGGCGGATCGCCATCGACTTGGGGGCCAGTTCGCCGAGCACGATGTGCAGGAACGAGATCACGCTGAAGGCGATGACGAAGGCGCTCAGGCGCGCCGCCTCCTCGCTCAGCCCCAGCAGGTCGAACAGCGGCTGCAACAGGTGCGCGAACGCCGGTTCGCCGACCCAGCCCAAGCCCAGCGATGACAGGGTGATGCCGAGCTGACAGGCGGACAGGTAGGCGTCGAGATGGCCGTGCACATTGAGCAGCAGGCGGCCGCGCCAACCGTGGTGCTCGGCCAGGCCCACGGCCTGGGTATGGCGCAGCTTGACCAGGGCGAACTCGGCGGCGACGAAGAAGCCGTTGAGCAGCACCAGCAGCATCGCCAGCGCCAACAGCAGGAGGTTGCCGATCATGTGCGGTCCCCGGCGCGCGCCGCTGGCGCGTCATCGCGCCGGGCGGGAGGGGTGGGAACGGCGGAGTGCGTGGTCCGGCGCAGCGTGCGCCGGCATCTACAGTCTGAATCGTCGCCCATGGCGGCGTGGAAGTTCCATCGGTGATACGTCGCCGCAGTCTAGCCGATGCGCCATGGCGGCGGCGCCCGCAGGCACCGTCTCGCGCATTCGGTCACAGGCAAGCGTCGCCAACGAATACCCGCACAAGCGCGCAACCGCTGTTGCGAATCCCCAGTCCCGACTCCCCAATCCCGGCCCTCCAGCCATCACGCCGCGACAATCTTTTCGTTTGCTAGACTTTCTGTAACCGTTTTCAACATCAACGTTCCCCCCAATGAAATCTTCTTTGCGTCTGGCGGCGCTGGCCGCCGCTGTGTCCGTTTTCATGACCGCCTGCGGCGGCAAGCCCTCGGCCACGCCGACCGATTCCGATGCCAGTGCCGATGCCAGCCATGCCTCCGCCGATACCGCTGGCAGCGAAACGGATCAGGCCCTGACCAGCAAGCTCAACGCCTACATCGAATGCTTCAACAAGGTCGATGGGCGCATCCACGAAGGCGCGCAGCAGTACATCCGCTGGATGGCCGACCCCAAGGCCGGCCCGACCGGCAAGGAAACCAGCGTGTATGGGCCGGCCCCGATCGACGAGTACGCGATGAAGCTGTGCGATGCGCCGATGACGCAGGCGATCGCGGCCAAGCCGGCGCTGCCGGCGCTGGATGCGGCGGCGAAGCGCTATCTGGCCGCGTTGAAGACGCTGCAACCGTTGGCCAACCAGGCCCGCGACTACTACGACCGCGAGGATTACCAGGACGACCAGTTCGCCAAGGGCAAGCAACTGCATGCGCCGCTGATGGCCGCGCTGTCCGAATTCCACGAAGCCAGCGAGGCCTTCAGCCATGAGCTGGAGGCGCAGAACGATGCCGCGCAGCGCGAGCAGTTGAAGGCGATGGAGAAGGCCGAAGGGCGCACCCGCGAGTTCTATCGGCTGTCGATGATGCTCGAGGCCAAGGAGATCGCCGGCCTGATGCAGGACGACGACTTCGACACCGCCAAGGCCACGGCGCTGGTGGCCGGCTTCAACCGCCTGTCCGACGAGGCGCACGCCAAGGTCGCCAACCAGGAGCCGGGCAAGTCCGACTGGGCAGGCTTCGAAAGCGCGGCAGAGAATTTCCGCAAGGAATCCAAGGCGCGGATCAAGCGCGTGGCGGACAAGATTCCGTACAGCGCATTCGAGCAGCGCTCGCTGGACAATCCGATCGTCGCACCGGAAGGCTCGCCGGCACGCCTGCTCAAGAGCTACAACGACCTGGTGTTCCAGAGCAACCGGCAGCAATGAGCGTCCGGGCCGGCGGCGCATGCCGCTGGCCCTCACCCGTGTCGTCGTCCCGTCGTTTGCCGACAACGGCGCATGGCTCACGCCGTTCGCACCGCGCTGCCTGGCTCCGCGGATCCGATCCGCGCTCGGATGCGGCTGCCGATCGCGGCAGGTCTGCGCCGGGCGGACAAGCCTCCAGACATTCCTAACATCCGCGGGCGCACACTGCTGACGCCGGGCGCTGCGCCGCGGATAATGCGCGCGCCAGCCGCAATCCCGCCAGCCTGCCTCCCCGGACGTCCGACGACGGCGCCGATGGATTCCCTTTTGCAGATGCGGAGATTGCGCAATGAGTGACAAATTCAGGGTCGAACACGACAGCATGGGCGAACTGCAGGTGCCCGCCGATGCCTTGTGGGGAGCGCAGACCCAACGTGCGGTGCAGAACTTCCCGGTGTCGGGGCGTCCGATGCCACGTGGCTTCATCCGCGCGCTGGGCCTGATCAAGGCCGCCGCGGCCGGCGTCAACGCCGACCTGGAGCTGTTGCCCAAGGCGGTCGCCAAGGCGATCCAGGCCGCCGCGCTGGAGGTGGCCGACGGCCGCCACGACGCGCACTTCCCGATCGACATCTACCAGACCGGGTCGGGCACCTCGTCGAACATGAACGCCAACGAGGTCATCGCCACGCTGACCAACCGCACCGCCAAGGGCGAGGGCAAGAACGGCAGCAAGGCGCTGCCGACGGTGCATCCCAACGACCACGTCAACCTCGGCCAGAGCTCCAACGACGTGGTGCCGACCGCGATCCGGGTCGCGGCGTTGCTGGCCACGCGCGAGCATCTGTTGCCCTCGCTCAAGCATCTGCGCAAGGTGATCGACAAGCGCGCCAAGCAACTGCAGGGCGTGGTCAAGACCGGCCGCACCCACCTGATGGATGCGATGCCGCTGACCTTCGGCCAGGAGTTCGGCGCCTGGTCGGCGCAACTGGTGTCGGCGCAGGAACGCATCGACGACAGCCTCAAGCGCCTGCGCCGGCTGCCGCTGGGCGGCACCGCCATCGGCACCGGCATCAACGCCGATCCGCGTTTCGGTGGCAAGGTCGCCAAGGCGCTGTCGACGCTGACCGACTGCACCTTCGAGAGCGCCGAGAACAAGTTCGAGGGCCTGGCCGCGCAGGACGATGCGGTGGAACTGTCCGGGCAGCTCAATGCGTTGGCGGTGGCGCTGATCAAGATCGCCAACGACCTGCGCTGGATGAACGCCGGGCCGCTGGCCGGCCTCGGCGAGATCGAGTTGCCGGCGCTGCAGCCGGGCAGCTCGATCATGCCGGGCAAGGTCAACCCGGTGATTCCCGAGGCCACGGTGATGGCCTGCGCGCAGGTCATCGGCCACCACACCGCGATCACCGTGGCCGGGCAGACCGGCAACTTCCAGTTGAACGTGACCCTGCCGCTGATCGCGGCCAACCTGCTGGAGTCGATCCAGTTGCTGGGCAACGTGTCGGTGCTGCTGGCCGATTCGGCGATCGCCGGGCTCAAGGTACGCGAGGAGCGGGTGCGCGAGGCGCTGGACCGCAACCCGATCCTGGTGACCGCGCTGAATCCGATCATCGGCTACGAGAAGGCCGCGGCGATCGCCAAGCGCGCCTACAAGGAGAACCGGCCGGTGCTGGAGGTGGCCAAGGAGGACAGCGGCCTCGGCGAGGACGAGCTGCGCCGGCTGCTGGACCCCGCCGCATTGACCGAAGGCGGCATTCACGGCGGCGCGGGCGGCGGCGGCTGAAGCGCGCTGGCGCTGCGAGCAGAAATGCCTGGCATGGCGTTATGGCGTGCCAGGCGCAGCGGACGATCGCACGGTGAAAGCAGTCGGGACTGAAGTCCCTCCCACATCGTCTCCGGATATCTCGCCGCAAGCACCTGTAGGAGCGGCTTTAGCCGCGAAGAACGAAGGAGGGCGGCAATCGGACACCGAAAGCAGCCGGGACTGAAGTCCCTCCCATATTGCGCCCAGACGCCTCACCGCAAGCCCCTCCTGTAGGAGCGGCTTCAGCCGCGATGGACGTTCTCGGTAAAGCCAATCGCGGCTAAAGCCGCTCCTACAGGGGCCTCCAATCCTTCGAGGCTCCCTCGTGCCTGGCTTGCCGACTCCGGCAGCCCTCAGCGGCGTTCGGCCTGCAGGTTGCCGAAGCTGTCGCGGTACGGCTGCAGCGACGGAATGTCGCGCAAGACCGCTTCCTGCGCGGCGGTGATCTCCGGAGTCGGCGCGAAGCCGACCGAGCGCATGTTCGGGTCCGGCGCCGCGGTCTCCAGGGTGCGCTGGCGCTGCATCTGCAGGTGCATGAACAACTGCTGCAACTCGGTGCGCTGCGCGGCCGGCAGCGGCAGTTCGATGTCGTCGATGCGCAGGCTGCCATCGGGGCCGATGGTGGCGTTGGCGGCCGGGGCGCGGCGCAGCATCACGTTCATGCTGTCCACTGCCACGCGCGGCTTGCTGCGCTCGGCGCGCGAGGAGGCGGTCTCGCCGCCGCGTCCGCCGCAGGCGGCGAGCAGCAGGCACAGCGACAGCAGCGAGAACCAGGCGAACAGCGTCTTCTTCATGGGGGCGATGGAGCGGGGGAGAGTACCGCCCATTCTAGAGTGTGTGACCGTGTCGCGGCGTGCGGCCGCATGTCGCAGGGCGCGCCGGTCGCTCGCCGCAGGCGATGCCGTGCCGCCCCGGCGCAGGGGGGAGCGCCGGGACGGCGAGGGCGCGTTACGCGGCCGAGTGCCTGCAGTCGCTGACGTCGCTGTCGTCGAGGGTGGAGTAGGGACGGAACGCCGGCACCTTCTGCATCAGCGCATCCTGCGCGGCACGCAGCGCGGCGACTTGGTCGCAGATCTTTAGCGCCGCCTGCTTGATCTTGTCGGCCTGGGCCTCGACCTGCGCGCCGATGTGCTCGGTGTCGCCGCTGAGCACGCCGCTGATGGCGTCGCCGGCCGCCTTCACGCCGAGCGCCGCGCCGGCCTTGCCGACCTCCACGCCCTGCTTGCCCACCGCCTCGATCTGGCTGCGGTAGGCCAGCAGCAGGCGCTGCTGCTCGGCGTCCAGCGCGACCGGCTTGCCGTCGATCAGCAGCTTGCCGTCGCGGGTGATGGTGGCCGGCGGCTGGCCATCGGCTTTCAGGGTGAGGTCGCCGTTGAGGAAGGTCAGGCTTTGCGCGCCGCCGTGATCGACCACGACGCGGTCGTTGGATGAGCGTTGGCAGGCGCTCAGCGCGAGCAGGGTGGCCAGGGCGACGCCGGCCAGGGGCAGGGAACGGAACTGCATGGGCGTGTCCTCGTACGAAAGGGAGAAAGCGGAGGAGATCAGCGCGGCTTGGGCAGGCTGACGCTGCCGCGCACGCCACGGTGGGTGACGTCGCCGCTGCCGACCTTCTGCACGCTCAGGTTGCCGCCGACGTTGCCCACGTCCAGGTCGCCGGAGCCGACGGTCTGCACCGCGACGCCGCCGCTGACGTCGCGCAGTTGCACATCGCCCGAACCCACGCTGTCGAGCTGCACGCTGCCGCGCACGCCGTGCACGGTGAGGTCGCCGGAGCCCACGGTGCCGACCTTGACGTCGCCGCCGACCTGCTCGGCCTTGACGTCGCCCGAACCCAGCGTCGGCAGGGCCACGCTGCCGACATTGCGCAGTTCGATGTCGCCGGAGCCGACCGTGGCGCTGACCGCGCCGCGGATGTTCTGCGCGTGCAGGTCGCCGGAGCCGATCTTGGCGTCGAGCGAGGCCACGCCGCTGATCTCGGCATCGCCGGAGCCCAGTTGCAGCTGCACCGGCAGGTTGGCGGGAATGCTGCCGGCCACGTTGAGGTAGGCGTAGCGGTTGCCGACGCTGATGCCGTGGATCTTGCCCTCGTGCTTGAGCGTCACCACCAGGGTATCGCCGTCGTGGCGCTGGCGCAGGGTCAGCTCCTTGAGCATGTCCTCGTCGGAGGCGCAGGCGCGGCCGCGCAGGGTGGAGTCGCCGCCGCTGGCGCCGCTGAGCTTGAGGTCGTTCTGCTGCACGTCAAACAGCACCGACTTGACGCCGGCCAGGTCCAGCTTGAGTTCGCGCGGTTCGGAATACTTGCAGTCGTCGGCCATGGCGACGGCCGGCAGCGACAGCAGCGCACACAGGGCGAGGGTCTTGCGCATCGGGAAACTCCTTGCGGAAAAGGGAAGGGGGGCTGCGCTGCGATCAGGCTTCGTCGCGCCAGCGGCGCACGTAGATCGCGGCGACGATGAAGGCCACGCCGACGGCGGCGCCGATCCACATGTCCGGGTCGCGGAACAGCACCCAGCTGTCGCCCAGGTGGATCGCATTGACCAGGTCCTGCGGACCGCTGATGTGGGTCTCGGCCACCTGCTCGTTCAGTACCGGGCCCCAGCTGCCGGGCAGCACGCTGAGCAGGCCGCGATAGACCACCGTGTACCAGATCAGGTTGTGGTTGACATTGAGCATCGGCAGGATGCCCATCATGCTGGCGGTCACGCAGCCCAGGATCGGGATCAGCACCGCCCACAGGAACGGCTTGCTGCGCGCCCAGGCCGAGCACAGCATCAGCCAGCCGATCGCCGGCAGCGACCACATCACCTGTACCGGCAGTGCGGCCAGGACCATGCCGATGATGCGCAGCGGGTGCGATTCGGTGAAGACCGCGGTGCTTTGCGGGATGCCGTTGACCGACAGGGTCAGGGCGGTGACCACCCACAGCGCCAGGCCGATCAGCAGGCCGACGCCGATCGCCAGCAGCGGCGCCAGCAGCAGCGCCCAGGCGGCCTTGGACAGCACGGTGCCGGTGTCCGACAGCGGTAGCGACTTCCAGAACAGCACGCTGCGGTCGCGGCGGTCGTCGTACAGCGCGCCCAGCGCGTAGAAGAACACCACGAAGCCGACCACGATGCTGGCCAGCAGGACGCCGGCGAGCATGGTGCCGTCGCCGACCGCGCCGATGATCTGGTGGGCGTTCTGGGCCTGGCCGTCCCACTGCACGTCGTTCAGGCGCGAACCGCCGCCGTGGTTGCGGCCGGCGATGCTGCCGATGATCGATAGCACGGTGTACAGCGCGGCGACGATGCCGCCGGTGATGACCGGGGCCCACAGGAAGCCGCCGCGGTGTTCCCAGAACTCGCGCTTGAGCAGCCACGTGAAGGTGGACACGGGAGAGATTGTCTTGGCGGGAGCGTTCATGCGTAGGTGCCCTTCATGATGGCGACGAACAGGTCGGCCAGGCCGGGAGTGCGGGTTTCGCCGAGCGCGGCCAGCTGCGCCTGCGGCACGCCGTCGTACAGGAACACCGACTTGCCGAACGGCAGGCCGCGTTCGTCGATCGGCTGCAGCGCGCGCGCCGCGTCGATGCGCTCGGCCGGCACCAGCAGCTCGGTGTAGCGGGTGGCCATGTGCTCCATGTCGGCGCTGAGCACGATGCGGCCGTCGCGGATGAACAGCACGTCGGTGAGGATGTGCTCGATCTCCTCCACCTGGTGGGTGGTGATGACGATGGTCTTCTGCTCGTCGAAATAGTCTTCCAGCAGGCGCTGGTAGAACTCCTTGCGATACAGGATGTCCAGGCCCAGGGTCGGCTCGTCCAGCACCAGCAGGCGCGCGTCGATCGCCATCACCAGCGCCAGGTGCAGCTGCACGATCATGCCCTTGGACATCTCGCGCACCCGCAGCTTGGGCGAGAGCTTGGTGTTGGCCAGGAAGCGCTCGCACTTGGCGCGGTCGAAGCGCGGATGCACGCCGGCGACGAAGTCGATCGCCTCGCGCACCCGCATCCAGCGCGGCAGCACCGCCACGTCGGCGATGAAGCACACCTCGTTCATCAGCGCGTCGCGCTGCTTGCGCGGGTCCATGCCCAGCACGCGCAGTTGGCCTTCCACCGCAGTCAGGCCCAGCACCGCCTTCAATGCGGTGGTCTTGCCGGCGCCGTTGGGGCCGATCAGGCCGACGATGCGGCCGGGCGCGATGGTGAAGGACGCGTCGGCCAGCGCCGGCTTGTGGTTGTAGGTCTTGCGCAACCCCTGCGCAGAGACGACGGATTCGGATGCGACAGCGGCAGTCATGGCGTTTTCCCCGGTGGCAACAAGTCTTGCAGTGTCAGGCCCAGGCGCTGGATGCGTTCCAGCACCAGAGGCCACTCTTCGTTGAGGAAGCGCTCGCGCTCGCTGCCACGCAGCTTCTGCGCCGCTTCCTCGGTCATGAACATGCCCAGCCCGCGGCGCTTCTCGACCAGGGCCTCGTCGGCCAGTTCCTGGTAGGCGCGCGAGACGGTGATCGGGTTGAGCTGGTATTCGGCGGCCACCTGGCGCACCGAGGGCAGGGCGTCGCCGGGCTTGAGGATGCCGTCGAGCATCATCGCGATGACGCGCTCCTTCAGCTGGCGGTAGATCGGAGCGCCATCGCTCCATTGGATATCGCTCATGGTCAGCTCCGTGGGCGCAGGGTGCGCGCGAAGGAGAAATAAGGCACGGACAGCGAGGCCCGCAGACGCCGTACCGCCGGGACGGTGGCAGGTGCGGCGCCGGTGGCGCTGTCGTCGTGCGGCGTGCTGGCGCCATAATCCAGCGGCCGTCCCTGGTGGCGTTGGGCGCCGATCCAGCTCGCGCAGAGCAGGGTGCCGACGATGACCAGGGCCGGAAGACTGCGCTGGAGGCGTTTGAGATTCATCGTGGGACCTGCTCTGGGTGAGTGGTGTTGTATTTAACTATAACACCGTTACACGGCATGTCAACACGCTGCGGACCCAACTTCCGACCTGGTCGTGCGCGACTTCCCTTTCTCTTCGACGGTGCCCCATGAAATTTTCCAAGCGTCTGTTTTTCCTCGCGATCCTGGCCGCTGCCGGCGCCGTCGGCAGTGCCTGGGCGGGCTCCCTGCTGGACCAGGACTACCGTCCGCTGGCCGGCAAGGACAAGGTGAACCTGAACAAGACCTACGGCGGCAAGGTGCTGCTGGTGGTCAACACCGCCAGCAAGTGCGGCTACACCCCGCAGTACGACAGCCTGGAGAAGCTGCAGCGGCAGTACGCGGCGCAGGGCTTCAGCGTGCTCGGCTTCCCGTCCAACGACTTCAAGGGCCAGGAGCCGGGATCGGAGAAGCAGATCCAGGAATTCTGCACGCTCACCTACGGGGTCAAGTTCCCGATGTTCGAGAAGGTGCACGTGATCGGCGACGAGGCCACGCCGCTGTACAAGCAACTGACCCAGGCCACCGGCGTGGCGCCGGGCTGGAATTTCCACAAGTATCTGATCGCGCGCGATGGGCGCGTGGTCGCGCAATTCCCGAGCAAGGTCACGCCGGACGATCCGGCCTTGCGCAGTGCCATCGAACGCGAACTGAAAGCGCAGCCTGCGTCGCACTGAAAGCGGGTCAACATCTCGGCCGCGCATGCGACAATGCCGGCCTCTGTCTGCGCCATCCCGGCGCGTCCAGTTCACGGTTCACTTCCAGGGAAAGTAGCGAATGAAGATGGGAATGCGCGGCGCCGTGGCGTCGCTGGTGGTGGGGATGATGCTGGCCGCCGGCCAAGCGCAGGCGCAGGCGCCGGCTGCCGGCAGCGCGACGACGACGCTGAGCAGCGAGAAGCAGAAGGTCAGCTACGCGATCGGCATGGATGTGGCGCGTTCGTTCGAGCCCATCGCCCAGGACATCGACGTTAACGCGCTGCAGCGCGCGATCGAGAACGCGTTCAAGGGCGGCAAGCCGCTGTTGTCCGACGAGCAGACCCAGGCCACCGACACCGCGCTGCGCACGCAACTGGCCGCGCGTAACGGCCAGCCGGTGCCGGGCATGGCGCCTGGCACGCAGCCGCCGCCGGTGTCCAAGGAGAACGTCGGCCTGATGCTGGGCGACCGTGCGGTCGGCCCGTCGCTGGCGCGGATCCAGAACGACATCGACCTGCCGACGCTGATGGGTGCGGTGCGCACCGTGTTCGCCAAGGGCCAGACCGCGATGACCCAGGAGCAGGCGATGGCCACGCTGCAGGCGTTCGGCGCGTCCAAGCAGGCTGCCGTGGCGACCAAGAACAAGCAGGAGGGCAACGCCTTCCTGGCGCAGAACAAGAACCAGAAGGGCGTGATCACCACGCCGTCGGGCCTGCAGTACATGGTGCTGCGCGAAGGCAGCGGCGCGCGGCCCACGCCCACCAGCAAGGTGCGGGTGAACTACGAAGGCAAGCTGCTCGACGGCACCGTCTTCGACAGCTCCTACAAGAACGGCCAGCCGGCCGAGTTCTCGCTGAGCCAGGTCGTGCCGGGCTGGAGCGAGGGCGTGGCGCTGATGCCGGTGGGGTCCAAGTACCGCTTCTGGATTCCGTCCAACCTGGGCTACGGCCCGCAGGGAACGCCGGGCGGCCCGATCGGCCCGGATGCGATGTTGACCTTCGACGTGGAACTTTTGAACATCCTTCAATAACCGAAAGGAGATTACATGCGCGTAGCGATATTCGGCACCGGCTATGTCGGGCTCGTCACCGGAACCTGTCTGGCCGAAGTCGGCCACCATGTGGTGTGCGTAGACATCGACCAGGCCAAGGTGGATGGGCTCAACAAGGGCGTGGTCCCGATCTACGAGCCTGGCCTCTCGCCGATGGTCAAGGCCAATCACGCCGCACGGAGGCTGTTCTTCACCACCGATGCGGCCAGCGCCATCGCGCATGGGGATATCGTGTTCATCGCCGTCGGTACGCCGCCGGACGAGGACGGTAGCGCAGATCTGCAGTACGTCCTGGCGGTGGCCCGCACCATCGGCCAGCACATCCAGGGGCCGACCATCGTGGTCAACAAGTCGACGGTGCCGGTGGGCACCGCCGACAAGGTGCGCGCGGCGATCGCCGCCGAGCTGGAAGCGCGCGGCGAAGCGATCGAGTTCGACGTGGTCTCCAACCCGGAGTTCCTGAAGGAAGGCGATGCGGTGGCCGACTGCATGCGGCCGGACCGCATCGTCATCGGCAGCAGCAAGCCCGGCTCGGCCGCGCGCCTGCGCCGCCTGTACGCGCCGTTCAACCGCAACCACGACCGCATCGTGGAGATGGACGTGCGTTCGGCCGAACTGACCAAGTACGCGGCCAACGCGATGCTGGCGACCAAGATCAGTTTCATGAACGAGATCGCCAACATCGCCGAGCGCGTCGGCGCCGACGTGGAGAAGGTGCGCCAGGGCATCGGCTCGGATCCGCGCATCGGCTGGCACTTCATCTACCCGGGTGCCGGCTACGGCGGCTCGTGCTTCCCCAAGGACGTGCAGGCACTGGCGCGCACCGCGCAGCAGTACGGCCACGCGCCCAGGCTGCTGGATGCGGTGGAAGCGGTCAACGAGGCGCAGAAGGGCCACCTGTACGAGCTGATCCAGCGCCACTATGGCGCGGCGCAGCCGCTGAAGGGCAAGACCTTCGCGGTGTGGGGCCTGGCGTTCAAGCCCAACACCGACGACATGCGCGCCGCCTCCAGCCGCCGCCTGCTGGCGCAACTGTGGGAGGCGGGCGCCACGGTCCGTGCATACGATCCTGAAGCGACCGAGGAGGCCAAGCGCATCTTCGGCGAGCGCGCCGACCTGCACTTCTGCAGCGATGCCTTCGATGCGCTGGAAGGCGCCGACGCGCTGGTGGTGGTCACCGAGTGGAAGCAGTTCCGCAGCCCGGACTTCACCCGCATGAAGGAGTTGATCGGCGATGCGGTGGTGTTCGACGGCCGCAATCTCTACGATCCGCAGGAAATCGAGAGCTTCGGCCTGGCGTACTACGGCATCGGCCGCGGACGTTCGATCCATGCAGCATGATTTTTCCACCCAGGATCGGTTGCTGGAGAACCGCCTGATCGAGCTGGAAACGCGCCTCTCCTTCCAGGAGCAGGCGCTGGCGGAAATGAGCGATGCCCTGGCCGAAGCGCGGATCGAAAGCCAGCGCAACGCCGAGTTGCTGCGTCACCTGCTCGAGGATCTGGGCAAGGTGCGCAGCACGCTCTACGCCGACCCGGCCGACGAACCGCCGCCGCCGCATTACTGATCCCCCGAACCGATCGATTCCGTCCCGATGAGCGATACCCTCCGCGAGCAGTTGCTGGGCCTGGGCTTCAAGCCTGCGCCGAAACCCGAACGCAAAGCCCCGCCCGCCGCGCCGCGGCCGCAGGGACGGCCGGGCCAGCGCCCGGCACCGGCCGGGGCGCGCGGCGAGCGCGCTCCCGGCGGCGCGCCCAACGCCGGCAAGCCCGGCGGCGGGCGCGGCCGTCCGCACGGCCACGGCCAGGGCAAGCCGCAGGGTGCGGGCGGCCAGCCTGCACGGCCGCCGCGCAGCCGCGAGGACATCGACCTGGCCAAGGCCTATGCGATCCGCGCCCAGCGCGAGAAGGACGAGCGGATCGAGGCGGAGCGGCAGAAGCAGGAAGAAGCACGCCTGCGCCGCGAGGCGCGGGCCAAGCTCGACGCGTTGCTCAAGGACCAGGCGCTGAACCAGGCCGAGGCCGACATCGCCCGCCACTTTCCCTATGGTGGCAAGATCAAGCGCATCTACGTCACCGCCGACCAGCTCAAGGCGCTCAACGCCGGCGAGCTGGGCGTGCTGCAGCAGAACGGCCGCTACCTGCTGGTGAACGCGGCGCTGCTGGACCAGGCCGAAGCGATCTTCCCGGCAGCGGTGGCGCTGCGGGTGGATCCGAACGCGCCGGTCGAGGAAGACCCCTACGCCGATCCCAAGTACCAGATCCCCGACGATCTGGTCTGGTAAGCGTGGCACTGCCAGGGACGGGCACGCAGGACGCCGGGCGTCTGCGCACGCCGCCGCACGCGGGCGGCGGTTACCTGCCGTACGTGGACGGGCTGCGCGCGATCGCGGTGCTGGCGGTGATCGCCTACCACCTCGATCCGGCGTGGCTGCCGGGCGGGTTCACCGGCGTGGACATGTTCTTCGTGATCTCCGGCTTCGTGGTCAGCGCCTCGCTGCAGCGCTTGCCGGCGGCCGGACAGCTGGGCGTGTTCGCGCAGTTCTACGCGCGGCGCATGCGCCGCATCGCGCCGGCCCTGGTGGCGTGCCTGTTGGTCACGGGGCTGGCCAGCGGCCTGTTCATTCCCGAGTCCTGGCTCAGCGAGACCAGCGCCAAGACCGGGCGCATGGCCTTCGTCGGCCTCAGCAACTGGGTGTTGGCCGCGACCGGCAACGATTACTTCTCGCCCAAGGCCGAATTCAACCCCTACACCCACACCTGGTCACTGGGCGTGGAGGAGCAGTTCTACCTGCTGTTCCCGTTGTTGTTCCTGGCCTGGAATCGCGGTGGCCGCGGCCGGCTATGGTCGACGCTGCTGGTGGCGCTGGCCTCGGCCGCGTCGCTGGCGTTCGCCTGGCGGCATAGCCGTGACGCCGGCGATGCCGCGGCGGCGTTCTATCTGACCACCGCGCGCTTCTGGCAACTCGGCAGCGGGGTGCTGCTGTACCAGGTGCTGGCATTGCGCGGACGATACGACGCCGGCACACAGGCGCCGCCGCCGGCTGCCTGGACCTGGCGTTCGCCATTGCTGGCGGTGGCGCTGGGAGCGGTGGCGGTCGGCCTGTGGCGCGCGCGCCCGGGCCACTCGCCGTGGCCGGATGGCCTGTGGCCGGTACTGGGCACGCTCGGCCTGCTGGCGCTGCTGCATGGCGCTCCAGCCGGCTGGACCCGTCGCGCGCTGGCCCACCGCCTGCCGGTGGCGATCGGCCGCGTGTCGTATTCGCTGTACCTGTGGCACTGGCCGGTGTTCGTGCTGTTCCGTTGGACCGTCGGCCTGGAATCGGCGCCGGCCAGGGCCGTGGCGCTGCTGCTGGTGGCGGCGCTGGCGCTGGCCTCGTACCGCTGGGTGGAGCTGCCGTGGCGGCATGGCCGGATCGGCCGCGTGCGCACCCCGGCGCGGACCGTCGTCGCCGGGCTGGGCGTGGTGCTGCTCGCCGCGGGCACCCATGCGCTGCTGCAGGACACCCAGCGCTACTACGGGCTGAGCACGGTCAGCCGGCATCCGCTGGACTGGTACGCCTATGCCAAGGGCCTGCGCCGGGAATTCCCGCACTGCGCGCTGCAGACCCGCCAGGTACCGGTACAGGTGGGCAGCGCCAAGCTGTTCGAACGCGGCGCCTGTACGCTGCACAACCACGCGGGCGGCCGTTTGTTCGTGGCCGGCGACTCGCATGCGCTGGCCTACAACGAACTGCTGCGGCGCTTTGCGCTGCAGAGCGGGATGCCGGTGCGCCTGTACGGCGTCGGTGGTTGCCCGATCGTCGGCCTGCAGGCCTGGCAGGCGAGTAACCCCGGCTGTCAGGCCTACGAGCGCAGTACCCTGGCCGACGTCGCCGCGCATGCGCGCGATGGCGATGTGCTGTTCCTGCCCGCGTTGCGGGTGCTGCGCCTGGCCGACCAGGACCGCCTGTTCGACGAGACGGCGGTGATGGCCGAGCAGGAAGGCGCCGAAGCGCAGGCCGCGCGCAGCGCTGGCGAAGCGGCCGCGCTGGCGCTGCTGCAGCCACTGGCGCAGCGCGGCGTGCGCATCGTCTTCGAGGCGCCCAAGCCGGTGCTGCGCGCGCCGCCGTATCGCTGTTCGGATTGGTTCAACCGCGGCAATCCGATCTGCGCGCGCGGCATCCCGAGTTCGCGCGCAACCATGGAGCGTTACCGCGCACCGGTGCTGCAGAGCCTGCAGCGCATCGCCGCGCAGCTGCCGCATGCCTCGGTGTGGGATCCGTTGCCGCTGCTGTGCGACGCGCGGCAATGCAGCGGCCGCCGCGACGGGCGCCCGCTGTTCTTCGATGCCGATCACCTCAGCGGCTACGGCAACCGCGTGCTGTTGCCGGACTTCACGTCGCACATCGCGGCGATCCAGGCACACTCGCCGCCGGCGCCTTGAGGCGCAGCCCCTCCGCCTCCCGCCTCGCAAGGAGTTCGCGCATGCCTGTTCCACGTTTTCTCGCGCCGCCGTCGCTGGCGGTGTCGGCGTCCGTCGCCGCCCGCCATGGCCGCCGGCCGCCGTTGCGCCGCCGCGGCGATGTGCTGTTGCGCGGGGCGCTGCTGCTGGCCGCCACTGCCGGCAGCGCCGGCGTGGCCTGCGCCGACGACGCACCGGCGTTCGACCGGCCTGGCATCGGCTTCGCCTCGAGCACCCTGCAGCGCGGCCAGGTGGCCTGGGAGCAGGCGTTCTTCGATGGCAGCTACGACCGCGACGGCGACGTGCGCAGCACCGAGTACGTCGCCAACAGCCGGCTACGGATCGGCCTGAGTGCGCGCACCGAACTGCAGCTGGCGATCGACAGCCAGGTGTGGCAACGCGTGCGCGGCGGCGGCCAGGACCGGCGCGGGCACAGCGGCGGCGACGCCAGCATCGGCCTGAAGCAGGCGCTGCCGAGCACCCGCGACGGCTTTACCTGGGCGCTGCTCGGCAGCGCCAGCCTGCCGGTCGGCCGCGCGCCGTACGGCGATGCCGGCCACCGCTACGACCTGGGCCTGAGCGCCGGGTGGGACCTGCCGCAAGGACGTAGCGTGGCCCTCTACGGCAATGTCAGCGACAGCGAGGACGGCTCAGGCTGGAGCGTCTCGCCGAGCTACACCTTCTATGCCGGCGACACCCTGAGCGCCTACGTCGAGGCCGGCATCGGCGGTGGCGAGGACGACATGCGCGCGCTCGGCAGCGGCGTCACCTGGCTGTTCGCCAAGCGTGTGCAACTGGACGTGTCGGTCCTGCGCGGTCTCTCCTCGCAGACCCCGGACTGGCAGGGCGGCCTCGGCATTTCGATGTTGTTGCGCTGAGCGCGCCGTGCGCGTTGCGCCTTTTCGCAGCGGTCTTGGGCGCGCGACGCGCAGAGGCTGCACGCGGGATCAAGCCGCACGACGCCTGGTCATGTGCGTCTCGATCCGCGCACCGGTGCGCGTGCGACAAGCCGGCGCTTCCATCAGCGCCAGCGCGTCATCGTTGTTTCGATCCACGCACGCGTGAGCGCGCGACGGCCCCGGCTCACTCCGGGTCGTAGTCCAGGTTCGAGGCCAGCCAGCGCTCCGCCTGTTGCAGCGAGACACCTTTGCGCCGGGCGTAGTCGGCGAGTTGGTCCTTGCCGAGCCGGCCGACCACGAAGTACTGGCTCTGCGGGTGGCTGAAGTAGTAGCCGGACACCGCGGCGGTCGGCAGCATCGCGAAGCTCTCGGTCAGCGACATGCCGGCGTTGCGTCCGGCGTCGAGCAGCGCGAACAGGGTCTGCTTTTCGCTGTGGTCGGGGCAGGCCGGATAGCCGGGGGCGGGACGGATGCCGCGGTAGCGCTCGGCGATCAGCGCCTCGTTGTCCAGCGCTTCGTCGTCGACATAGCCCCAGAATTCGGTGCGCACGCGTTGGTGCAGGCGCTCGGCCAGCGCCTCGGCCAGGCGATCGGCCAGGGCCTTGAGCAGGATCGCGTTGTAGTCGTCGTGCGCCGCCTCAAAGCGCGCCACGTGCGGCTCGATGCCGATGCCGGCGGTGACCGCGAACGCACCGATCCAGTCCTGCTTGCCGCTGTCGCGCGGGGCGATGAAGTCGGCCAGGCAGAAGTCCGGGCGCTCGGCGGGCTTGTCGACCTGTTGGCGCAGGAAATGCAGGAGGTGCCGGGACTCGGGACCCGGGGCCCGGGACCCGGGGGAAGCAGATCCCAAAGTGTCGGCAGTTTCTTGCTGTTGCGGGTCCCGGGTCTCGGGTCCCGGGTCCCGCCCAACCACCACTTCCACATCATCGCCCACCGACTGCGCCGGCCACAGCCCGAACACCGCCTTGGCGGTCAGCCACTTCTCCTCGACGATCCGCTGCAGCATCGCCCGCGCATCCTGGTACAGCTCGCTGGCCTGCTGGCCGACGATCTCGTCGGTGAGGATCGCCGGGAACTTGCCGGCCAGTTCCCAGGCCTGGAAGAACGGCGTCCAGTCGATCAGCGGGACCAGGTCGTCCAGCGGGTAGTCGTCGAACACGTGCAGCCCGGGCTGGCGCGGGGTCGGCGGGGTGTAGGCGTCCCAGCCGCCGTCGAAGCGCTGCCCGCGGGCGTGCGCGAGCGAGACCAGGCGCTTGGCGTCGCCGCGGTTCTTGTGGCGCTGGCGGATTTCGGCGTAGTCGGCGTCGTTGGAAGCGACGAAGGCCGCGCGCAGTTCGCGCGAGATCAGCGACTGCGCCACGCCCACCGCGCGCGAGGCATCCTTGACCCACACCGTCGGCGCCGCATAGTGCGGGTCGATCTTCAGCGCGGTGTGCGCGCGCGAGGTGGTGGCGCCGCCGATCAGCAGCGGCATCGAAAAGCCCTGCCGCTGCATCTCGCGGGCGACGTGGGTCATCTCTTCCAGCGACGGGGTGATCAGCCCGGACAGGCCGATGATGTCGGCGTTCTCGGCGCGGGCGCGGTCGAGGATGGTCTGGGTCGGCACCATCACCCCCAGGTCGATCACGTCGAAGTTGTTGCAGGCCAGGACCACGCCGACGATGTTCTTGCCGATGTCGTGCACATCGCCCTTGACCGTGGCCATGATGATCTTGCCGTTGGACTTGCCCGTGTCGCCGCTGCGCAGTTTCTCCGCTTCGATGTAGGGCAGCAGGTAGGCGACCGCCTTCTTCATCACCCGCGCCGACTTCACCACCTGCGGCAGAAACATCTTGCCGGCGCCGAACAGGTCGCCGACCACGTTCATGCCGTCCATCAACGGGCCTTCGATCACGTCCAGCGGGCGCGCGGCCTGCTGCCGCGCCTCTTCCGTATCGACCTCGACGAACTCGTCGATGCCGTGCACCAACGCATGGCTCAACCGCTCGCGCACGGTCTTTTCGCGCCAGGCCAGCTTTTCCCGATTCCCGATTCCCGCCTCCCGATTTCCCGCCTTTTTGTAACGCTCGGCGATCTCCAGCAAGCGTTCGGTGGCGTCGCGGCGGCGATTGAGGATCACGTCCTCCACGCGCTCGCGCAGCTCCGCATCCAAGTCGTCGTAGATCGGCATGCCGCCGGCGTTGACGATGCCCATGTCCATGCCGGCGGCGATGGCGTGGTACAGGAACACCGAATGGATCGCCTGGCGCACGGTCTCGTTGCCGCGGAACGAGAACGACACGTTGGAGACGCCGCCGGAGACGTGGCAGTGCGGCAGGGTGCGCTTGATCTCGCGGGTCGCCTCGATGAAGTCGACCGCGTAGTTGTCGTGCTCCTCGATGCCGGTGGCCACGGCGAAGATGTTCGGGTCGAAGATGATGTCTTCCGGCGGGAACCCGACCTGCTCGGTGAGGATGCGGTAGGCGCGGGTGCAGATCTCCACCTTGCGCGCGCAGGTGTCGGCCTGGCCGACCTCGTCGAAGGCCATCACCACCGCCGCGGCGCCATAGCGCAGCACCTTGCGCGCCTGTTCGACGAACAGCGCCTCGCCTTCCTTGAGCGAGATCGAGTTGACCACGCTCTTGCCCTGCAGGCACTTCAGCCCGGCCTCGATCACGCTCCACTTGGAGGAGTCGACCATGATCGGGATGCGCGCGATGTCCGGCTCGGACATGATCAGGTTGAGAAAGCGCACCATCGCCTTCTCCGAATCGATCAGGCCCTCGTCCATGTTGACGTCGAGGATCTGCGCGCCGTTGGCGACCTGCTGGCGCGCCACTTCCACCGCTTCCTCGTAGCGCTCTTCCTTGATCAGCTTGCGGAACTGCGCGCTGCCGGTGACGTTGGTGCGCTCGCCGACGTTGACGAACAGCAGGTCCGGGGTCAGCAGCAACGGCTCCAGGCCGGACAGGCGGGTGTGGCGGGCGGAGGACATGGTCAGCATTCCGGAAACGGGGAGGTGCCGGCGCGCACGCAGGCGGTACCGTGCTGGCGCCAGGGCGCGCGGGCGGCGGCGGGCGTGCGCGCAGCGGACATCAGGCGGCCTGCGCCTGCGCCGCCAGCGGCACGCGCGGCGGCAGCCCGCGCACCGCCTCGGCGATGGCGCGGATGTGGGCGGGGGTGGTGCCGCAGCAGCCCCCGACCAGGTTCAGCAGCCCGGACTCGGCGAACTCGCGCAGCGTCGCCGCCATTTCCTCCGGCGTCTCGTCGTACTCGCCGAAGGCGTTGGGCAGGCCGGCGTTGGGGTGCGCGCTGACGTAGCCGTCGGCGATCCGCGCCAGGGTTTCCACGTGCGGGCGCAGGTCCTTGGCGCCGAGCGCGCAGTTCAGCCCCACCGACAGCGGCCGCCCATGCGCGACCGAGGCATAGAACGCTTCGGCGGTCTGCCCGGACAGGGTGCGGCCGGAGGCGTCGGTGATGGTCCCGGAGATCATCACCGGCAGGCGCCCGCCGCGCGCGTCGAACACCTCTTCGATCGCGTACAGCGCGGCCTTGGCGTTGAGCGTGTCGAAGATGGTCTCCACCATCAGCGTGTCGGCGCCGCCGTCGATCAGGCCGTCGATGGCCTCGCGGTAGGTGGCGCGCAGCTCGTCGAAGCTGGTGTTGCGGAAGCCGGGATCGTTGACGTCCGGGCTGATCGAGGCGGTACGGCTGGTCGGACCGAGCACGCCGATCACGAACCGCGGCTTGTCCGGCGTCAGTGCCTCGACCGCATCGCAACAGGCGCGGGCGACCTGTGCGCCGGCCTTGTTGAGTTCGTAGACCAGGTGTTCCAGGTGGTAGTCGGCCTGGCTGATGGCGGTGGCATTGAAGGTATTGGTCTCGAGCAGGTCGGCGCCGGCGTCGAGGTAGGCACGGTGGATCTCGGCGATCACCTCCGGGCGGGTCAGCAGCAACAGGTCGTTGTTGCCCTTCAGGTCGTGGCCCTGCGGCGCGTGGTCGCAGCCGGGGCCATGCACATGCTCGGCCTGCGCGTCGTAGCCCTCGGCGAAGCGCTCGCCGCGGTAGTCGGCCTCCTGCAGCCCATGGCGCTGGATCATCGTGCCCATCGCCCCATCGATGATCAGGATGCGCTCGGACAAGGCCTGCAGCAGCTTCTGCGTGCGCTGTGGGTTTAGCCAGGGCGGGCCCGGGATTGGGGATTGGGCATTGGGGATTTGTGAAACAGCCGCTCGACTCATGCTCCGGCCTCCGCCTTGGCTTTTGCCTTCCCCAATCCCGAATCCCCATTCCCCAATCCCGGCTTTCCCGCAATCAACGAGATCACCTCGAAATGCGGCGGGCGCTTCTCGCGGGTCACGGTTTCCAGGCTGGAGACCTCGAGCCCGGCCTTGCCGACGAACTTGCGCAGTTCCTTGGCGGCGAAGCCGAGGTTGACGTGGCCGTAGGCCTGCACCGCGGCCTTGTGTTCGTGGCGCGCCAGGCTGCACAGCAGCAGGCGGCCGCCCGGGCGCAGCACCCGCGCCGATTCGCACACCGCCTGCGCCGGCTTGGTGGCGTAGGTCAGGGCGTGCATCATCACCACCAGGTCGAAGCTGGCGTCGGCGAAGGGCAGGGCGTGCATGTCGCCCTCGCGCACCTCCACGTTGCCGAGCCGGCGCAGGCGCTCGCTGGCCGCGGCCACCACCCGCGCGCTGGTGTCGATGCAGACGTAGCGGCGCGCGTGCGGCGCCACCAGTTCGGCCAGCACGCCGTCGCCGGAGGCGATGTCGAGCACGTCGCCGGTCTCCAGCAGCGGCAGCGCGGTGCGCGCCAGCGCTTCCCAGGTGCGGCCCGGCGAATAGTGGCGTTCCATGTCGCCGGCCACCGAGTCGGCCCAGTTCTGGTCGGCGGCGCGGTTGGCCAGCACCGCGGCCACGCGTTCGGCGTCCTGGCGCAGCAGCGGATCGTCGCTGCCGGTGCTCAGCGCCAGCCACAGCGCGCGCTGGGCCGGGTCCAGCAGGGTCTCGTCGAAGCGATAATAGGCCGACACGCCGGCGCGGCGGTCGCGCACCAGCCCGGCCTCCTTGAGCTTGGCCAGGTGGGTCGAGACGCGCGGCTGCGCCAGGCGGGTGATGGCCGACAGTTCGGCCACGGTCAGCTCCTCCTGCTCCAGCAACGCCAGCAGGCGCACGCGGGTGGCGTCGGCGAAGACCTTCAGCCGGGACGACCAGTCCTCCAGATCCATAAATATCTTCCTATCGCGATATAGAGATATTCTGGTCCGCGCGGCGGTTGCGGTCAAGTTGCACACGCCGGCGTATGGTTGGCGCGGCTACAATGGCCGCACCAACAAGCCCGGGAGGGGTTCGACGTGGATTTCAGCTTTACCGAAGAGCAATTGATGATCCAGGACGTGGCGCGGCGCATCGCCCAGGAGCGGATCGCCCCCAGCGCCGAGCACCACGACCGTGCCGGCGAATTCCCGCTGGAGAACATCCGCCTGCTGGGCGAGAACGGGCTGATGGGCATCGAGGTGCCGGAGGAATACGGCGGCGCTGGCATGGACCCGATCGCCTACGTGCTGGCGATGGTCGAGATCGCCGCCGGCGACGCGGCGCATTCCACCATCATGTCGGTCAACAACTCGCTGTTCTGCGCCGGCATCCTCAAGAACGGCAATGAGGAACAGAAGCAGAAATACGTGCGCGCCATCGCCGAGGGCCGCGAGATCGGCGCCTTCGCCCTGACCGAGCCGCAGTCCGGCTCCGACGCCACCGCGATGCGGTGCCGCGCGGTGCGCCAGGACGATGGCAGCTTCGTCATCAACGGCAAGAAGAGCTGGATCACCTCCGGCCCGGTCGCCAAGTACATCGTGCTGTTCGCGATGAGCGAGCCGGACAAGGGCGCGCGCGGCATCACCGCGTTCGTGGTCGATACCGACAAGCCGGGCTTCCATCGCGGCAAGACCGAGCCCAAGCTGGGCATCCGCGCCTCGGCCACCTGCGAGATCGAGTTCCAGGACTACGTGGCCAGCGCCGACGAGGTGCTGGGCACGCCGGGCGAAGGCTTCAAGATCGCGATGAGCGTGCTCGACGCCGGCCGCATCGGCATCGCCTCGCAGGCGATCGGCCTGGCCCGCGCCGCCTACGAGGCCACCCTGGAGTACGTGAAGGAGCGCAAGGCGTTCGGTTCGCCGATCGGTGCGTTCCAGATGACCCAGGCCAAGATCGCCGACATGAAGTGCAAGCTGGACGCGGCGCTGCTTCTGACCTTGCGCGCGGCCTGGCTGAAGGGGCAGGGCCAGCGCTTCACCACCGAAGCCTCGGTGGCCAAGCTGACTGCCTCCGAGGCGGCGATGTGGATCACCCACCAGGCGGTGCAGATCCACGGTGGCATGGGCTACTCCAAGGAGATGCCGCTGGAGCGCTACTTCCGCGATGCCAAGATCACCGAGATCTATGAGGGCACTTCGGAGATCCAGCGCCTGGTGATTGCCCGTAACGAGACGGGATTGCGTTGAGGCGGGGATTTGGGAGTCGGGATTGGGGATTGGCCGGTTTCCGAATCGGTTGAGGCATCGGGAGAAGCGGCCGCAAGGCCGCTTTTTCTTTTTGTGGAAAAGGGATGAGTGGCGTTCGGGCTGCATTGCGTCGGGACTGAAGTCCCTCCCACAGGGAGCGCTCGGCCTTCAAGGAGCTCTCCGTCTTGCGGCGGGTTTTGGATCGCGCTTCCCGACTAGATTCCCGGACAACAAAAAGCGGCCTTGCGGCCGCTTTTTGTTTGCCTCTACGAAGCGAAAGGATCAAGTCCGAGAGTAGGATTCGCGAATCCCCACTCCCGAATCCCTGGCCTTTCAGCAGCCGAATGGCTGATCATCCCCGCCCCTCAGCGATCCGGCTGATGCCGCGCCAGGCCGGCTTCCTGCATCTGCGTGAACTCCTTCGACGGCTCGTCCAGCTTGTCGCCGAGCATGCGCCGCACCATCACGAAGAACAGCGGGATGAACAGCACGCCCAGCACGGTGGCGAACAGCATGCCGCCGATCACGCCGGTACCGATCGCGTGGCGGGCGTTGGCGCCTGCACCGGTGGAGATCGCCATCGGCAGCACGCCGAGGATGAACGCGAACGAGGTCATCAGGATCGGGCGGAAGCGCAGGTGCGCCGCCTCGGCCGCCGCCTCGCGCAGGGTCTTGCCCATCGCCCGCTGCTCCACCGCGAACTCGACGATCAGGATCGCGTTCTTGGCGGCCAGGCCGATCACCGTGATCAGGCCGATCTTGAAGTAGATGTCGTTGGGCAGGCCACGCAGCAGCGAGAACGCCACCGCACCGAGCACGCCGATCGGCACCACCAGCAGCACCGACACCGGGATCGACCAGCTCTCGTACAGCGCCGCCAGGCACAGGAACACCACCACGATCGACAGCACCAGCAGCAGCGTGGCGGTGTTGCCGGCGATGATTTCCTGGTACGACATGCCGCTCCAGTCGAAGCCGAAGCCCGGCGGCAGGTCGTTGTTGACGATATCCTCCATCGCGCCCATCGCCTGGCCCGAACTGCCGCCCGGGGCCGGGTTACCGACGATGTTGACTGCCGAGTAGCCGTTGTAGCGGCTCAGCGAGGGCGAGCTGTAGATCCAGTCCGAGCTCACCACCGTGCTCAACGGGATCATCTGCGGCAGGCCGCTGCTGTCGGTGGCGGTGCTGCTGGGCACGTAGAAGTTGCGCAGCGACTCCGGACCGGTGCGGAACGGCGCGTCGGCCTGCATGTTGACGCGCTTGATGCGGCCTTCGTAGAAGAAGTCGTTGACGTACACCGGCGCCAGCATCAGCTGGATCGACTGGTAGATGTCGTTGACCGACAGGCCCATCGACTGCGCCTGCACGCGGTCCACCTTCAACTGCAGCTGCGGCGAGTTCTCCAGGCCGTTCGGGCGCACGCCGGCCAGGGTGTCCTGGCGCTGCGCGGCCTTGCCGAGCACGATGTTGCGCGCCTGCAGCAGGGCTTCCTCGCCGGCACCGGTCCGGTCCTGCAGCCACATGTCGAAGCCGCCGAACTGGCCCAGGCCCTGCACGGTCGGCAGGTTGACCACGAAGATCTGCGCGTCCTTGATCCCGTAGAACATCCCGTTCAACTGCTGGATCAGGTCGCCTGCGGTGATGTCGCGGTCTTCCCAGGGCTTGAGCCGGATGAAGCCCATGCCCACGTTCTCGCCGCGGCCCAGGAAGCTGAAGCCGGCCACCTGCAGCATGCCTTCGACCGCCTTCTGCTGCTGCAGCACGCCGCGCATCTGCGCGAACACCTCGTTGGTGCGGGTCTTGGTCGCACCCGGCGGCAACTGCACGATCGCCAGCGCGAAGCCCTGGTCCTCTTCCGGCAGGAAGCTGCCCGGCATGCGCGTGAACAGGAAGCCGCACAGCACCAACAGCAGGGCGAACACGGCCATCCAGCGCGGCGCGCGGCGGATGGTGCTGCCGACCGCGCCGACATAGCGGTGCGCCAGCTTGTCGTAGTACTTGTTGAAGGTGCGGTAGACCCAGTTCGGGTTGTCGTTGTGGGTGGGCTTGAGGAACGCCGCGCACAGCGCCGGGGTGAAGCTCAGCGCCAGGAACGCCGAGAACCCCATCGACATGGCGATGGTGATCGCGAACTGCTTGTAGATCGCGCCGGCCGCGCCGGGCTGCATCGCCGAGGGGATGAACACCGCCGCCAGCACCACGGTGATCGCCACCACCGCGCCGGTGATCTGGGTCATCGCCTTGTGGGTGGCCGCCTTCGGTGCCAGGTGCTCCTCGGACATGATGCGTTCGACGTTCTCGATCACCACGATCGCGTCATCGACCACGATGCCGATCGCCAGCACCATCGCGAACAGGGTCAGCTGGTTGATGGTGAAGCCGATCGCCCACATGCCCAGGAAGGTGCCCAGCAACGCCACCGGGATGACCAGGGTGGGGATGATGGTGGCGCGGAAGTTCTGCAGGAACACCAGCATCACCAGGAACACCAGCACGATCGCCTCGGCCAGGGTCTTGACCACTTCCTCGATCGAGATCTTGACGAAGGTGGTGCTCTCGTACGGCGTGAACCAGGTGACGCCCTGCGGGAAGCTGGGCTGCAGCTCGTCCATCTTGGACTTGACCGCCTCGGACACGCTCAGCGCATTGGCGCCGGGCAGCAGCTGGATCGCGAAGGCGCCGGTCGGCTTGCCGTTGTACTGGGTGTCGAAGCCGAAGTTGGTCGGGCCGAATGCCACCCGCGCCACGTCCTTCAGCCGCACCACGGTGCCGTTGCCGTCGGCGCGCAGGATGATGTTCTCGAACTGCTCGGGCGAGGTGAAGCGGCCTTCGGCGCTGACCGTGGCGGTGAACGACTGGCCCTGCGGTGCCGGATCGGAACCCAGCGAGCCGGCCGCGAACTGCACGTTCTGGGCGCGGATCGCGGTGTACACGTCGTTGGCGGACATGTGGTAACCCTGCAGCTTCTCCGGGTTCAGCCAGATGTCCATGGCGTACTCGGCACCGAACTGCTGGGTGCTGCCGACGCCGGGCACGCGCGAGATCTGTTCCAGCACGCGCGAACCGACGATGTCGTTGAGCGCGTCGCGGTCGATCGACGGGTTGTCCGAACGCAGCGCGATCACGCTGAGGAAGCCGGCGTTCGCCTTGGCCACCACCACGCCCTGCGCGGTCACTTCCGAGGGCAGGCGCGGGGTGGCCAGCGACACCTTGTTCTGCACCTGCACCTGGGCGATGTCCGGATCGGTGCCGGTCTCGAAGGTCAGGGTGATGGTGGCGGTGCCGCTGGAGGACGACGACGAGCTGAAGTACAGCAGGTGGTCGATGCCGGTCAGCTGCTGCTCGATCACCTGGGTGACCGAGCGTTCGGTGGTGCTGGCGCTGGCGCCGGGATAGGTGGCGGTGACGGTGACCTGGGGCGGGGCGATCGAGGGATACGACTCGACGCCGAGATTGAGGATGGCGATCACGCCGCTGAGCGAGATCAGGATCGCCACCACCCAGGCGAAGACCGGGTGTTCGATGAAGAACTTAGGCATGGGGGGAGTCCGTTACTGCTTCGGCTGGTCGGAATGCGAGGCGGCGTCCGGCGAATCGCCGTGCGCTGCGCCCTGTGCCGGGGCGGCGCCCTTGGCCGGTGCGGCAGCACCCTGGCCGGGGGCGGCGCCAGCGCCCGGGCCCTGGCCCTGCGCAGCGGCGTTCGGGTCCCACGGCTTGGCCACGGCCGGTGCGCCTTCCTTGACCTTGGGCAGGCCACTGACGACCACCTGGTCGCCGCTCTGCAGGCCGCCGCTGACGATCCACTTGTCGCCCTGCTGGCCGACCGTGGTCAGGTCCTTGCGCACCACCTTGCTGTCCTTGCCGACGACCATGGCGTAGGCGCCCTTGGCATCGCGCAGCACCGCCGCCTGCGGGATCAGGTAGACGTCCTTGCGCTGGCCCAGGTTGGCCGCGAAGCTGACGAAGGCGCCGGGCAGCAGCACCCGGTCCGGGTTCGGCAGCAGTGCGCGCAGCGTCACCGAGCCGGTGCTCGGATCCACCGCGGCGCCGGAGAAGTCCAGCGTACCGGCATGCGCATAGGTGCTGCCGTCGCCGAGCTTGATCTGCACGGTGGACTTGTCCTCGGCGTTGAGGGCGACGTTGCCCTCGGTCTGCGCCTGGCGCAGCTGCGCCAGTTCGTCGGCGCTCATCGAGAAGTTGACGTACAGCGGGTCGAGCTGGTCGATCGTGGTCAGCAGGGTGCTGTCGCCCTGGCCGACCAGCGCGCCCTCGGTGACCTGCTGCTTGCCGGCGCGGCCGGCGATCGGCGCGGTGACGGTGGCGTAGCCGAGGTTGATGCGTGCGGTTTCGACCGCCGCGCGGGCCTGCTGCACCGACGCGGCGGAGCTGCGCTCGGTGGCCTCGGCGTTGTCCAGGTCGGACTTGGACACGTAGGCCTGCGGCGCCAGGCTGCGCGCGCGGGCGGCGGCGGCCTTGGCGTTGGCGTAGGTGGCTTCGGCGGCGGCCAGCTGGCCCTGCGCCGAGGCCAGCGTCGCCCGCAGCGGCGCCGGGTCGATCTGGAACAGCGGCTGGCCTTCCTTGACGTCGGTGCCTTCGGTGTACAGGCGCTTTTCCAGCACGCCGGCCACGCGGGCGCGCACATCGGCGCTACGGAACGCGGACAGGCGGCCGACCAGTTCGCGCTGCAGCGGCACGGTCTGCGGCTGCGCCTGCAGCACGCCCACCTCCGGCGGCGGCATGGCCTGCTGCTGATCCTGTTTCTTGCAGGACGCCAACACCACCACGACGGCGCAGGCCAGGGCGAAAGAACGCAACGGGGAGGTCATCGGGTGGTACTCCGGTCTGGTTTTGTAGAAGGAAGGGAAGGGGCGGGGGTGAAGGCGCGCAGGAAACCGTCCACGGCGAACTCGGCCCAGGCGCGCTGCGCGGCGGGCGCGTCGCGATGCGCGCTGTGGAAGCGCCGACGTTCGAAATCCATGCCGACGATCATGCTCAACAGCAGTTCGGCCATGAAGTGCGGATCGTCATGCCGGAGCTGGCCCCGGGCCATGGCATCGCGCAGGTGCTCGCTCAGGCGCTGCATCAGCGCTCCGGCGCTGTCGCGGAACAAGGAGCGGGCTTCTTCGGGGAAGTGCCGAGATTCGGCGGCGATCAGCTGGGAACTCTGCAGAACGCTCGGCTCGAACAACTGTTCCAGGTATTCGCAGGCGAAGCGCAGCAGGCTGCCGCGCAGGTCGTCCTGCGCCGGCTCCAGGTGCGCGGTGGCCAGGTCCAGGTGGTCCTGCAGCGCCCGCCGCAGCAAGGCTTGCTTGCTGCGGTAGCGGCTGTACAGGGTCTGCTTGGAGCAGCCGGCGCGTGCCGCCACCGTGTCCATGCTCAGGCCCATGCCTTCCTCGGCCAGCAGCTCGCGCACGACCGCGTACACGCGTTGGTCGCGCGCCTGGCGCTGTGCGGCAGAGGCGAGGGGGGTGCTCATCGATTGTGGACTATACCGTCCAGTTTAGAATTAGAACAGCCTTGACACCGCGGCGTTCTTGCTGACAACAACGCGGCCCGCAAAGCATGGTGATCGCGGCGTGACGATGGTGTTGCGACCCGCTTTGCCCGATTTGGCGCCTTGTCACCGCCATGCCCTCGGTTTGCGATGCAGCAAGGTAGTTGAACGGAGCACCGGTACAATTCTCGCTTTCCCATCGAGCATCGTTGCTGCTCTCCGTCATGAAACCCAAACACGCCGCTTCCCGTTCCAAATCTCCGGCCGCCACCCGCACCTCCGCGACCCCGTCCGCCACCAAGTCGGCCAAGGCGCCCGCCAAGCCCAAGGCGGCCGCCAAGCCTGCGGCCAAGCCGGCCGCCCCGCGCAAGGCCGCGACGCCGCCCAAGCTGGCCGCGACCGTGCCGGCCACGTCCAAGGTGATCGACGCGGCGCCCGCCGCCGGCGGTTTCAGCCTGACGCCGGTGTTCGCGGCGCTGCGCAAGCGCTACCCGGCCGCCCGCCAGGAGGAAGCGCAGACGTTCGCCGAGGAGTTCTACAAGCGCATGGAGGAGGACGAGTTCCCCCACCACAGCGCGCAGGAGTGGGCGGCGCTGGCCGCGTCGATGCTGGAATTCGCGCGCAAGCGCAAGCCGGGCACGGTCAACGTGCGGGTGTTCAATCCGAATCTGAAGGACGACGGTTGGGAGTCGTCGCACACGGTGCTGCAGATCGTCAACGACGACATGCCGTTCCTGGTCGATTCGGTGAGCATGGCGCTGGCGGAACTGGGTATCGGCGTGCACGTGCTGGGCCATCCGGTGCTGCGCATGCAGCGCGACAAGAGCGGCACGCTGGAGAACGTGGGCGAGGGCAAGGCGGAATCGCTGATGGCGCTGGAGATCGACCGCCAGCCGCCGGAAGACATGGCGCAGGTGGAAGCGGCGATCCGGCGCATCCTCGGCGAGGTGCGCAACATCGTGCGCGACTGGGGCAGCATGCGCGAGAAGATGCTGGCGCTGGCCGACGACCTGACCACCCGGCGCCTGCCGGTGGACGACAAGGGCCGGCGCGAGGCGCAGGAATTCCTGCGCTGGGCCGCGGCCGACCACTTCACCTTCTTCGGCTACCGCGAGTACCGCGTGGAGAAGCAGGGCGGGGAAGACGTGCTGGCGCCGCTGGAAGACAGCGGCCTGGGTCTGCTGCGCGGGCAGGACAAGTCGCCGGCGCGGCCGGTGCGCACGCTGGCCGCGCACGGCCTCAGCGAGTCGGGCAACAAGGAAGCGCTGATCCTGACCAAGACCAATGCGCGCTCGCGTGTGCACCGCAGCGGCTACATGGACTACATCGGCGTGCTGGAGTTCGACGCCAAGGGCCGCATCGTCGCCGAACAGCGCTTCCTCGGCCTGTTCACCTCCAGCGCCTACAACCGCCGCCCGTGGGAGATCCCGCTGGTGCGCGAGCGCTTCGACTATGTCATGCGCAAGTCCGAGCTGACCCCGAGCAGCCACAGCGGCAAGGCGCTGCGCCACATCCTGGAGACGCTGCCGCGCGAGGAACTGTTCCAGTCCAACGAGGAAGAGTTGTACCGCACCGCGATGGGCATCCTCGGCCTGCAGGAGCGGGTGCGCAGCCGCCTGTTCCTGCGCCGCGACAAGTACGGCCGTTTCATTTCCGCGCTGGTGTACATTCCGCGCGAGCGCTTCAACACCGACGTGCGCCTGCGCATCGAGGCATTGCTGAAGGACGCGCTGCACGGCGAGTACATCGATTCCAACGTGGTGCTGGGCGAATCGCCGCTGGCGCAGCTGCACCTGATCGTGCGGCCGAAGCCGGGCGAGGCGCTGGAGTTCGACACCACCGAACTGGAATCGCGCCTGGCGCATCTGCTGCGCAACTGGCACGACGACCTGCGCGAGGCGTTGGTGGCCAGCCGCGGCGAGCGCGATGGCTTGCGCCTGGCCGCGGGCTACGGCCGCGCGCTGCCGGCCGGCTACATCGAGGAGTCGACCGCGCAGATCGCCGCGCGCGACGTCGAGCGCCTGGCCGCGCTGCGCGGCCCGGAAGACCTGCACCTGAGCCTGCAGGCGCTGCGCCGCGACGGCGCCGACAGCCTGCGCCTGAAGCTGTACCGCCAGCACGACGACCTGCCGCTGTCGGACGTGCTGCCGATGATGGAGAACCTGGGCCTGCGGGTGATCTCCGAGCGTCCGTACCGGCTGGTGGTGGACGGCACGCCGCTGTCGATCCAGGACTTCGAGGTCGAGCCGCTGGCCGGCAGCATCGACGTGGACGCCGCAGACGCGCCGCTGTGCGAGGCGTTCGTGCGGATCTGGCGCGGCGACGCCGAGAACGACGGCTTCAACCGCCTGATCGTCGGCGCCAGCCTGAGCTGGCGCCAGGTCGCGGTGCTGCGCGGCTACTGCAAGTACCTGCTGCAGACCGGCGTGCCGTTCTCGCAGGCCTACGTGGAAGAGACCTGCAACCGCTATCCGCTGCTGGCGCGGCTGCTGGTGGAGCTGTTCGAGGCGCGCTTCGATCCGGCCACCGGCAGCGAGAGCAAGGCGCAGATCGCCGAAGGCCAGGCCGCGCTGGCGGCGCAGCTGCGCCTGCTCGCCAACGGCGACGAGGCCGCGCTGAAGGCGCTGCAGCCGGTGATCGACGCGCGCAGCGGCAACCGAGAGACCCAGTTGGAGGCGGTCTCGGCCGCGCTGCTGAAGCTGTTCGACCAGGTGGCGAGCCTGGACGAGGACCGCATCCTGCGCAGCTTCAAGGGCGTGATCGAAGCGACCCTGCGCACCAGCCACTACCAGCGCAGCGCCGATGGCGGGCTGGGCCACTGCATCAGCTTCAAGCTGGATTCGGCCAAGGTGCCGGACCTGCCCAAGCCGCGCCCGTACCGCGAGATCTTCGTGTACGGCCCGCGCGTGGAAGGCGTGCACCTGCGCTTCGGCGCGGTGGCGCGCGGCGGCCTGCGCTGGTCCGACCGGCGCGAGGACTTCCGCACCGAGGTGCTGGGCCTGGTCAAGGCGCAGATGGTCAAGAACACGGTGATCGTGCCGGTCGGCGCCAAGGGCGGCTTCTTCTGCAAGCGCCCGCCGGTCGGCGGCGACCGCGATGCGGTGCTGGCCGAAGGCATCGCCTGCTACAAGCTGTTCATCCAGGGCCTGCTGGACATCACCGACAACATCGTCGGCGGCAAGATCGTGCCGCCGCCGCAGGTGGTGCGTCACGACCAGGACGACCCGTACCTGGTGGTCGCCGCCGACAAGGGCACGGCCACCTTCTCCGACATCGCCAACGGCCTGGCGCTGGACCACGGCTTCTGGCTGGGCGACGCGTTCGCCTCCGGCGGCTCGGTCGGCTACGACCACAAGGGCATGGGCATCACCGCGCGCGGCGCCTGGGAGTCGGTCAAGCGCCACTTCCGCGCGCTGGGGCGCGATTGCCAGAACGAAGACTTCACCTGCGTGGGCATCGGCGACATGTCCGGCGACGTGTTCGGCAACGGCATGCTGCTGTCGCGCCACATCCGCCTGCTGGCCGCGTTCGACCACCGCCACATCTTCCTGGACCCGAACCCGGACGCGGCGGCGTCCTTCGCCGAGCGCGAGCGCCTGTTCAAGCTGCCGCGTTCCAGCTGGGCCGATTACGACGCCAAGCTGATCAGCGCCGGCGGCGGCATCTATCCGCGCACGCTCAAGTCGATCGAGATCAGCGCCCCGGTGCGCGAGGCGCTGGGCCTGGAGCCGGGGGTTAAGCAGCTCTCGCCGAACGACCTGATGAACGCCATCCTCAAGGCGCCGGTGGACCTGTTCTGGAACGGCGGCATCGGCACCTACGTCAAGGCCGCCAGCGAGACCCACGGCGATGTCGGCGACCGCGCCAACAACGGCCTGCGCGTCAACGGCGGCGAGCTGCGCTGCAAGATCGTCGGCGAGGGCGGCAATCTCGGCCTGACTCAGCTCGGCCGCATCGAGGCCGCGCAGGTCGGGGTGCTGCTCAATACCGATTTCATCGACAACTCGGCCGGCGTGGATACGTCCGACCACGAGGTCAACATCAAGATCCTGCTCAACGACGTGGTGCAGGCCAAGAAGCTGACCCTGGACGCGCGCAACAAGCTGCTGGCGTCGATGACCGACGAGGTCGCCGAGCTGGTGCTGTGGGACAACATCCGCCAGAACCAGGCGCTGAGCCTGATGGAGCGGATGAGCGTCAAGCGCCTGGGCTCCAAGCAGCACTTCATCCGCACCCTGGAAGCGCAGGGCCTGCTCGACCGGCAGATCGAATACCTGCCGTCGGATGCGGAGATCTCCGCACGCAAGGCTCGCGGCCAGGGCCTGACCCGGCCGGAGCTGGCGGTGCTGCTGTCCTACTCCAAGCTGGTGGCGTTCCAGCAGTTGCTGGAATCGGACATCCCCGAGGACCCGTACCTGTCCAAGGAACTGCAGCGCTATTTCCCGCAGCCGCTGCAGAAGAAGTACGCCGATGCGATGGAGCGGCACCGCCTCAAGCGCGAGATCATCGCCACGGCGGTGACCAACACCACCATCAACCGCATGGGCGCCACTTTCCTGATGCGCATGCAGGAAGACACCGGCCGCAGCATCGCCGAAGTCGCCAAGGCCTACACCATCAGCCGCGAGACGCTGGATGCGCGCGCGCTGTGGACGCAGATCGACGCGCTGAACGGCAAGGTGCCCGAGTCGGTGCAGATCGACGCGCTGGAGGTGATCTGGACGCTGCAACGCGCCTTCGTGCGCTGGCTGCTGTTCCGTCCGGGCCCGATGCCGGGCATCACCGCGGCGGTGGAGCGCTACTACGAGCCGTTCAACGACATCCGCGTCGCCTCCGGCGTGCTGCCCGATTCGCAGCGTCCGCGCTACGAGGCCCTGGTGCAGGAGTGGCAGGACAAGGGCCTGCCGCCGGCGCTGGCGCAGCAGCTGTCGGAACTGCGCTTCCTGGAGCCGGCGTTCGACATCATCGAGATGGCGCGCACCCGCAAGCTCAAGCCGGTGGAGGTGTCGAAGGTGCACTTCCGCCTCGGCGAGGCGTTGCAGTTGCCGTGGCTGTTCGAGCAGATCGACGCGCTGGAGGTCAACGGCCGCTGGCACGCGGTGGCCCGCGGCGTGCTGCGCGACGAACTGGCCAAGCACCACAGCGCGCTGGCCGGCCAGGCGCTGAGCCTGCCGGGCGGCACCGCCGAGGCCAAGGTGCAGCACTGGCTGCAGCGCGACGACAGCAGCCTGCGCTTTACCCTGAGCATGCTGCAGGAACTGGCTGCGCAGAAGACGCTGGACTATCCCACCGTGTCGGTGGCGGTGCAGCGGCTGGGCCAGTTGGCGGCGCACGGGGTGACGGCGCACGGGGTGTAGCCCCGTGGTCAGGCCCGTGCGGGCCTGACCCAACCGTTTGCGGCGCAAACGGTTGGCGCCGCACGGCCACCTTGCCTATCCCCCGCGGCTTCGCCGCGCCCCCCTTAACAGAAGGGGGGCTTTCCTCCAGAGAGGAGTGTGGGATGGGAGAGGGGGCGTGGTGATGGGGGTTAGGGAGTCGGGAGTTGGGATTCGCAACAGCGCATCACGTTCTCGATTCCTCTGTGCATCTGACGATCCCGTTGCTCGCTTTTGACAATCCCGAATCCCCATTCCCGAATCAGAGCCTTTGGGTTGCCCAGTTCTGCGGTCTTGACTGTCCCGTTTCCGACGCGATAGCCGCTTCTGCCAATCCCGAATCCCCACTCCCGAATCCCGGCTTTACACCCGGACAGGTATGATCGGCGCCATGAATGCGTCCATGCCGTCCTCGCCCCGCATCTGTTTTCTTGCCAGTGTCCCCACCGAGTCGCAGCGGGCGCGCGAACAACTGGTCGCGCGCTATGGCGATTGCGAGCCGGCCGAGGCCGATGTGCTGTGCGCGCTCGGCGGTGACGGTTTCATGCTGCAGACCCTGCATCGCCACGGCAGCCTGGGCAAGCCGGTGTTCGGCATGAAGCTGGGCACGGTCGGGTTCCTGATGAACCAGTTCCGCGACGACGACCTGGTCGCGCGCCTGGCCCAGGCCGAGCCGGCCAAGCTGCGGCCGCTGGAGATGCTGGCGCAGACCGAATCCGGCGCCACCACCGGCTCGCTGGCCTACAACGAGGTCTCGCTGCTGCGGCAGACGCGCCAGGCCGCGCACGTGAGCATCGATCTCAACGGCCAGACCCGGGTCGACGAACTGATCTGCGATGGCGTGCTGGTCTCCACCCCAGCCGGCAGCACCGCCTACAACTCCTCCGCGCACGGACCGATCCTGCCGCTGGGCTCGCACACCCTGGCGCTGACCCCGATCGCGCCGTACCGGCCGCGGCGCTGGCGCGGCGCGATCCTCAAGGCCGACATCGAAGTGCGCTTCCGTGTGCTGGACCCGTACAAGCGCCCGGTCAGCGTCACCGCCGACTCGCACGAGACCCGCGACGTGGTCGAAGTCACCATCCGCGAATCCCGCGACCGCCTGGTCACCTTGCTGTTCGATCCGGAGCACAACCTGGAGGAGCGGATCTTGAGCGAGCAATTTATGGTGTAGGGCGGGGATTCGGGAGTCGGGATTGGGGATTCGCAACAGCGCACCGCTTTCTCAGATTCCTCTGTGCACCTTCCCACCCCTTTGCTCGCTTTTGCCAATCCCCAATCCCCACTGCCGAATCCCTGCTCTCATGTCCGACAACTCCCCCCGTCTGCTCACCGTCGCGGTCACCTCGCGCGCCCTGTTCGATCTGGAAGAGGGTCATGCCCTGTTCGAGCGGGACGGGGTGGAGGCGTACAGCGCGTACCAGCGCGAGCGCGAGGACGATGTGCTGGCGCCCGGGGTGGCGTTCCCGGTGGTGCGCAAGCTCCTGGCGCTGAACCAGGGCACGCCGCCGGAGACGCCGCCGGTGGAGGTGATCCTGCTGTCGCGCAATTCCGCCGACACCGGGCTGCGCATCTTCAATTCGATCCAGCACTACGGCCTGGGCATCGTCCGCGCCACCTTCACCTCCGGCGAGGCGACCTGGCCCTACGTCAAGCCGTTCGGCACCGACCTGTTCCTGTCGGCCAACCCGGAGTCGGTGCGGCGCGCGCTCAGCCACGGCATCGCCGCGGCGACCATCCTGCCCAAGCCGCCCGGCGAGCACGCGCAGGAAGCGGCCGCGGCGGCCGGCGCGATCGACGCCGATCGCCTGTCCACGCAGCTGCGCATCGCCTTCGACGGCGATGCGGTGATCTTCGGCGACGAGGGCGAGCGCTTCTCGCGCGAGCAGGGCGTGGAGGCGTTCGGCCGCTACGAGCGCGAGAACGCGCGCGAGCCGCTGACCGGCGGGCCGTTCCGCAATTTCCTGTCGGCGCTGCATGCGCTGCAGTCCGCGTTTCCGGCCGGCGAAGCGTCGCCGATCCGAACCGCGTTGGTCACCGCGCGCTCGGCGCCGGCGCACGAGCGGGTGATCCGCACCCTGCGCGAATGGGGCGTGCGCCTGGACGAGGCGCTGTTCCTCGGCGGCCGCCACAAGGGCCCGTTCCTGCAGGCGTTCGGAGCGGACATCTTCTTCGACGATTCGCAGCACAACATCGACAGCGCCGCCCGCGAGCGCGTCGCCGCCGGGCATGTGCCGCATGGGGTCGCCAACGACATCGCCACGCCGTGAGCGCGGCGCCCGGCGGCCGCTGGGCCGCGCTGCGCCGCCTGCTGCGGCAAGACGCGGACGCGCCCACCGACCTGCGTCCCGGGCGGCCCTACGTGCGCCACGGCTGGCGCTACACCAGCCTGCAGTTCAAGGGCGAGGTGACTCAGAGCCGCATGTACACCTGGTGGCCGGACGTGCTGCAGGTGGGCTACACCCGCAGCATGCTCGGCGCGCTGCTGCTGCGCCCGGATCCGCGGCGGATCGGCATCGTCGGTCTCGGCGGCGGGTCGCAGGCCAAGTTCTGCTATCGGCACTTGCCGCAGGCGCGGATCGAGGCGATCGAGGCCGATGCCGACGTGCTGGCCCTGCGCACGGCGTTCCGCATCCCGGACGACGACGCGCGCTTCGAGGCCATGCACGGCGACGGCGCGCGGTTGCTGCGGCAACGGCGCGACCGCTACGACCTGCTGCTGCTCGACGCCTACGACGCCGACGGCATCCCGGCCGCGCTGCTCAGCCGCGGCTTCTACGAGGACTGCCACGCGGCGCTGGCGCCGGGCGGGGTATTGGCGGTGAACCTGTACGACACCGACACCCGCCGGCATCTGGCGCATCTGCGCGCCCTGTTCGGTGGCCGCGTACTGCGCCTGGACGAACCGGCCATGGACAACCACGTGGTGTTCGCCTGGACCGGCGCGCTGCCGGCGCTGGATGCGCATGCAGCGCTGGCGCGGCTGCCGTGGTCGGCACGCTGGCAACTGCGCACGCCGTTCCGGCGCGTGCAGCAGGCGATGGCCGGCAGGACGGGGCAAGGCGCTCAGCGCTAGGCGGCGCCTGGCTGTATCGGGTCATTGGGCTGCGCGTGCATCGTTCGCACACGGCGCCTGTCCGACGTTGCACGTCAGCGCTGGCAAACACGTTGCGCTCAGGTGCGATTTGCAAGAATTCCTGCTCGTTGATGGAAGAGTCCGCGCATCGATGCGTCCACAACACGATTCAGCTGCGTCCCCGCGTGCGCACGCGAGCGCAGATCCCGAAGCTGCCACGATTCTATGGCGGACCACCGTGCCCGGAGTGGCCGCCCATCGACTCTGGCTGGACGAACGGACCGGGCAGGTGCTGGTCGCGGATGGATGGGGCGTCAGCTTCGGCGCGCTGCGGGTGCGCGCGCTGTCCATGGCGACAGGCGACGAAGTGGCGTCGGTCGCCCTGGGCAACCAGGCGCGGGCCTTCGCCAGCGACGGCGGGGGCAGCGTGCTGGCGGCCACCGAGACCAAGCTGTTCCGGCTCGAGTCCGGCACGCTGCGCGTCGCGGAAAAATGGACGTCGCGCATTCCGCGGTACATCGACCGCCTGCTGCCGCTGGACGGCCATGTGCATGCGGCCAATGCCCGCTCCGCACAGCTCAGCGCCGTCAGTCTGGCGGATGGCAGCGTGCGGCGCAGGGCGCTGGCGGAGGAACTGCAGCTGCACGCGACGCCCGATGGAAAGATCCTGGCGGTGGCGGCCGAGGGCAGCCTTTGGCTCGCGGAGCCGGGCCTGCCCAGGCCGCCCAAGCGCATCGCGCGGACGCCGCCGATGTGCCACTCGGCGATGGACGGACAGGGCCGCCTGTGGCTCTCGCTCGGACCCGGCCGCATCGTCGACGGCAACCGCGTGTCCTGGGCGGCACCGACCGCGAGCGCCGGCTTCATGGACCCGCCGTACACGTCGGTGACGGAGATCGACCTTGGCACCGACTTCTGGAACATCGCGGTCACTCGCGATGGCCGCATGCTGACGGTGGCCGCCACCACGGCGACGACTGGCGAGCAAGCGCGGCATGTCCAGACGGGTGTCGCGTCCTTCCGCACCGACGAGTGCGCACCACACCGCTGGGTGCAGGCGCCGCCGGAGTTCGAGATCGCGCTGATGTGCCCGGACGCAGGGTGCGCATTCGCCACCCGCAACCTATGGCGCAGCGCCGGCGATCCGGAAGTTTCCGAGCTGATCTGCCTGCAGTTGTAGCGACTCTCCCTTGCCGAGGCCGGGCGGGCGACGGTGCAGGACCTGCATGTGTAAGGCCAGTCCAACAGTCGATCCAGCCCGGCAGAAGGCGGATGGCGAGAGATGGCCGGATGTGCCTCCTGTGGGAGGGACTTCAGTCCCGACTGCATGCTGCCCGGGAAGCCATAGCGCTTTGATCGCCGCGACTGAAGGAGCCTCCGATCACGACGGGGCGCACCCGCGTAGGAGCGGCTTCAGCCGCGACAGCCATGCAGGGAACGTCTCGTCGCGGCTGAAGCCGCTCCTACGAGACTAGCGAATGCTTAGCAAACAACGGGTTGTTGGTTTTGCCCTGAACGTCCTCGCGACAGGAGGGCGCCGCGTGCTCGTGGCCTGACGTGCCCTCGCGCGCTCGGCCGAGACGCCTTGCGCCGCCCGCCATCGCCTACAGCGGCAGCAGGATGTTGCTGAGCTTCCAGCGCAGGCCGTCGCGAGTGAACACGAACGGTACCGCGGTGCCGTCGGCCGTGTGCACGGTGGCGACGAAGCGCGTGGTCGATTCGAAGCGGTGTTCGGCCTGGCGCAGCGGTTGCGGCGGGCGCGGCGCGGCGTAGGTGTCGCCGCCGACGGTGTCGCCGCTGGCGCGTTTCCACAGCGCGTCGCCCTGCATCAGCGCGCCGATGCCGGTCGGGGTGACCATCGCATCCACGCTCATTCCACCGAGGCCGCCGGCCAGCGACAGCAGTGCGCCGCCGAACAGGCTGGACTGCAGGTCGGGGCCGGCGCGGCGCACCAGCGCATCGTCCACCTGGGCCTTGAGGTTCACCCGCAGGGTCGGGAAGTCGACGTAGCGCTCCAACGCCGCCGCATCGCGCTCGCGCAGCGCCTGGTCGATGCCGCGGATGGCCAGGTACGGTCCGGCGACGACATAGCCGCCGAGGGCGAACAGGGCGAGGAACAGCAATGCCAGCCATTTCTTCATGGGATGTCCTCGGGTCGCGTAGGAGCGGCTTCAGCCGCGACCGGCGTCGACGGAATGCCTGTCGCGGCTGAAGCCGCTCCTACGGGAAAACGTTGCCGTTCTAGAATTCCAGGTCCAGCGCCGCGCACAGATAGTCCACGAACGGACCGAGCGTCTGCAGGTCGGCGGCGATCTGCGAGCGCAGCCGCGGGCCGGTCATCGCCGCATCGTCGACCTGGCGCCAGAACACCCAGTTCTTGTGCTTGAGGTCGTCGATGCACTCGAAGTCGGCCGGGAAGCCGCGCGGCGGCCGCACCAGCATCTCGCTTTCCTCGAAGTCGAAGCGGCGGCGCAGCGCCGGCGCGTGCGCGGCGGCCTTCCAACTGCCGGGATTGTCGAAGATGAACTGGCGCACCTTGCGCTGCGTGTCCGGTTCCGGATGCCACAGCCCGGCGCCGACGAAGCTCTCGCCCGGCTGCAGGTGGATGTAGAACGACGGCGCCGGCACCTGCTTGCGCCGCTCGTGGAACAGGCGCGCGCCCTGCCAGGTCTTGTACGGCGACTTGTCGTGGGAGAAGCGCGCGTCGCGATGGATGCGGAACAGCGAGCCGCCGACGCCGCGTGGATCGGCGCGGAAGTGCTCGCTGACCTGGGCCAGGTCCGGCTGCAGGTCGGTGATCAGGCGCAGGAACGGCTGGCGCACGTGTTCTTCGTACTTGTGCCGGTTGTCGTTGAACCAGGCCTTGTCGTTGTGCCGGGCGAGGGCCCGCAGGAACTTGAAGCTGGCGTCGCTGAAATAGCTGGTCATAGGCTGCGTTGCAGGTCGTGGGCCCAGGCGGCCAACTGGTCGAGCAGGGCTTGCTTGGTAGCATCCTGCGAGTGAGCCAGGCGTAAATCGGCCAGCTCCGCATAGAAGGCGTCGAAGCTCAGTTCGGACAGGCCGCTGTCCTGTTGCAGGCGCTGCCGCCGGTACTCGTCCCAGCGCGCCTGCTCGGCGATGGACAGACTCTGCGGCCAGTTGCGCGCGCGGTAGCGGAACAGCAGTTCGGGCAGGCGCGGATCGCGGAACTGGCCTTCCAGCGCAGCCAGTTGCGCCGGCGGGCTGGCGCGGACCTGGGCCATGGCGCGCTTGTCGCCATCGGCCAGGAAGCCGTCGTACAACGAGGCGTCGACATCGGCCGGCACCGCGGCACGCTCGTTGGCGAACACCCGCCGCACCTTCTCGGCCAGCGCCGGGCCGGCCTCGCGCAGGCGCGCGGCCTTGGCCAACAGCTGCGCCGGGTCCAGCCGCAGCCGGGCGAAGTCCGCCTCGCGCAGGTGCGCCCAGGCGACCAGCGCCGGCGCCTTGTTCAGATGCACTTCCTTGAGCGGGATGCGCTGTTCGCCCTCGGGCAGGTCGGCCTGCGGGGTGTACAGGCGGTCGGCGATCTGTTCCGGCGTATAGCGCAGCAGCGGCTCGATGTCGCCTTCCAGGTCGAACACCAGCACCCGGCTGTCGATGCGTGGATGCCGTGCCAGCGGCAGCACCGGCGCCGCGCACAGGCGCGCGGCCGGATAGCGCATCGACACATGCAGCACCGGCTGCATCGCCACCGCGTCGAGCAGGCTGCCGCAGAAGCGCTTGTCGCGCAGCTTCAGCGCGTATTCCCACAGCCGCGGCTGGCTGCGGCGGAAATGCCGGGCCATGCCGATGGTGGCGTACACGTCGGACAGCGCCTCGTGCGCATCGCCGTCGCGCACGTCGTTGGCCAATGCCAGTTGCTCCAGCTTGAACGAGGTGGCGCCGTCCTCGCGCTGCGGCCAGACGATGCCCTCCGGGCGCAGTGCGTGCATCAGCCGCAGCATGTCCAGCAGGTCCCAGCGCGAGTTGCCGTTGCGCCACTCGCGTTCGTAGGGATCGTAAAAATTGCGGAACAGCCCGTGGCGCACGAACTCGTCGTCGAAGCGCAGCGAGTTGTAGCCCAGCGTGCAGGTCTGCGGCCGCGCCATCTGTTCGGCGATACGCGCGAACGCCTCGGCTTCGCTGACCCCCTCGCGCAGCGCCTGCTGCGGGGTGATGCCGGTGATCAGGGTGGCGACCGGCGAGGGCAGCAGGTCGTCGGCCGGCTTGACGAAGAAGCTGATCGGCTCCTCGATCACGTTGAGGTCGGCGTCGGTGCGCACCGCGGCGAACTGCGCGATGCGCGTGCGCCGCGGATCGGCGCCGAAGGTCTCCAGGTCGTAGAAGAGGAAGCTGTCGGGCATGACGAGTCGAATGGTGCGGGGCAGGCGAGGCGCGGAGCGCGGATGCTTGTGTAGGAGCGGCTTCAGCCGCGATGGGCGTTACCGGTAATGCTGTCGCAGCAGATCGCCCCAGACCAGGGAGAGCCGCTCCTGCGGAAGACCGGGTGCCCGCACAGGGTACGCCGGTTCAATGCGCCCCCTCCAGCGGCGCCAGCCGCGCGTGCACGATCCGCTCCAGCCACTGCCAGTCGATCCGCGACAGATCGCTGTGGCCCTGCGTGGCCTGGACCAGGATGTCGCGCTGCACCTCGCTGCGTTCCAGCGCCTGCGCGTAAGGCGTGCGCAGGAAGGTGACCATGGTGTAGTGCGGGACGAAGCGGGTGGGGTGCCGCGCCTGCAGGGCCTGGCCGAGTTCGCGCTGCAGCAGGAAGCCGGCGTCGCCGACGCGGTCGCGCATTTCCACGTAGTTTTCCAGCGCCATCTGCTGGATCGCGCCGGCGTTGGGCTTGCGCTCGGCCTCGAAGGCGGCGTAAGCGCGCGCCAGGTCCGGTTCGCGCTGCAGGTGCGCGGCCAGCGCGGCGCAATCCTCGAACGCGCAGTTCATGCCTTGCCCGTGGAACGGCACCATCGCGTGCGCGGCGTCGCCCAGGAGGACCGCGCGGCCGTCCAGGTGCCAGCGCTCCAGGCGCAGCGTGCCGAGCAGGCCCGGCGGGTGCTGTTCCCAGTGCTCGGCCAGTTGCGGCATCAGCGGCAGCGCATCGGCAAAATCGCGCGCGAACAGCGCCAGCGCCTCCTCGCCGCTGCGCACGGTGGCGAAGCTGGGCTCGCCCTTGTTGGGCAGGAACAGGGTGACGGTGAAAGTGCCTTCGTGGTTGGGCAGGGCGATGCACATGTAGTGCCCGCGCGGCCAGATGTGCAGCGCGTTGGGTTCGATGCGGAAGCCACCGCTGGCGCTGGGCGGGATCTCCAGTTCCTTGTAGGAATGATCGAGGAACTCGATGTGTTCGGCCATCGGCGCCTTGCGCTGCATCGCCGCGCGCAGCGCCGAGCCGGCGCCGTCGGCGCCGATCATGCTCTCGAAGCGGATGTCGTGCGGCTGGTCGTCGCGGTCGTCGATGAAGCGCGCATAGCCGGCGTCGAAATCCACCGTGTGCAGGCGCCGGTAGAAGTGGATGCGCGCGCCGGCCTGCTCGGCCAGTTGCAGCAGGGTGATGTTGAGATCGTTGCGATGCACCGACCAGATCACTTCGCTGTCGTCGCGGCCGTAGCGCTGCAGTTGCTGTTGGCCGTCGGCGAAATGCACCATGCGCCCGCGCATCATCACCGCCTTGGCCATCACCGCGGCATCGGCGCCGGCCTGGCGCAGCACGTGCAGGCCGCGCTCGGCCAAGGCCAGGTTGATCGAGCGGCCGCGCTCGTAGTCGTGCACGCGCGGGTCGCCGCGGCGTTCGTAGACGGTGACCTGCCAGCCCTGGCGCGAGAGCAGGATGGCGAGCAGGGAGCCGGCCAGTCCGGCACCGATCAGGGTGATGCTGCGGGGGGATGCGTTCAATGCGGTGTCCGGAAGGCGCGGCCGCGGGCCGCGCGAAGAAGGTGGGTCAGACCCCGGCCCAGGTTTCCACTTCCTCGACGAAGCGGTAGACGTCGCGGTAGCGGTTGTACAGCGGCACCGGGCTGATCCGGATCACGTCCGGCTCGCGCCAGTCGCCGAGCACGCTCACCGACTGCAGATACTCGAACAGGGCGCGGCCGCGCTCGCGGCCGCCGGCCACGCGCAGCGACAGCTGGCAGCCGCGTTGCGCCGGGTCGGACGGGGTGATGATCTGCAGGGTGTCGGCCAGGCGGGCGCGGATCAGCGCCTCCAGGTAGCCGGTGAGCTGCTGCGACTTCTGTCGCAGCGCGTCCAGCCCCGCCCGCTCGAACAGGTCCAGCGAGGCGCGCAGCGGCGCCATGCTCAGGATCGGCGGATTGCTCAGCTGCCAGCCGTCGGCGCCGGGTGCGGCGACGAACTCGGGCGCCATGCGGAAGCGGGTGCGCTTGTCGTGGCCCCACCAGCCGGCGAAGCGCGGCGTGTCGCCGTGGCCGTGGCGCTCGTGCACGAAGGCGCCGGCGACCGCGCCGGGGCCGGCGTTGAGGTACTTGTAGTGGCACCACACCGCGAAATCCGGCGCGGCATCGTGCAGGTGCAGCGGCACGTTGCCGATCGCGTGGGCCAGGTCGAAGCCGACCGCAGCGCCGGCCGCGCGCGCCAGCCGCGCCACCGCGGCCAGGTCGAAGGCCTGGCCGGTGCGGTACTGCACCCCCGGCCACAGCACCAGCGCCAGGCGCGGGCCGTGCTCGCCAATGGCGCGCTCGATCGCCGCCAGCGACACGGTGCCGTCGGCGCCATCGGGCTGCACTTCGATCAGGTCGGTGGCCGGGTCGAAGCCGTGGAAGCGGATCTGCGAGGCCACCGCGTGCTGGTCGGAGGGGAACGCGCCGGCCTCGATCAGGATCGCCGGGCGCTCGCGGGTGGGCCGGTAGAAGCTGACCATGAGCAGGTGCAGGTTGACCGTCAGCGTGTTCATCGCCACCACTTCGTGCGGCAGCGCGCCGACCAGCCGCGCCAGCGGCGCGGCCAGCAGTTCGTGGTAGGTCATCCACTGCGTGTCGCCGTTGAAATGGCCTTCCACCGCCAGCGAGGACCACTTGTCCAGCACCTCCTGCACCGCGGCGCGCGCCCCGCGCGGCTGCAGGCCCAGCGAGTTGCCGACGAAGTAGGCCTGGTCGGCGCCCTGATGCTGCGGGAACAGGAACTCCTGGCGCAAGGCGCGCAGCGGATCGGCGGCGTCGAGGGCGATGGCGTGCTGGCGGGACAGGATCTCGTTCATCGGCGTGGGTTCCTGGAAGCAGGGCGAGAGTCTAGAGCGTGCGGGACGACGTGAGGTGACTGTCCGCCGGCAGGCAGTCGGGTGTGCCGCGGGCGTTGCCAGCACCGTCGGCACGACACGCCTTCACCCGCTGCGGTGCGCGCCCACCGGCGGCGGTTCCTTTGCGGCCGCCGCGGTCGGCAGCAGGGCGCTGCGGACCAGGTGGGTGAGGGTGCCGATGCTGTCGGCCACGCGGTCGCTGGTGTCGGCCAGCGCGGCCAGGGCGCCACCGTCGCTGCCGTCCTGCAGGTGCGCGGCCAGCGCCTCGGCCAGGTGCCGCTCGTGCGTGCGCAGACTGGCCTGCGGCGGTGGGGTGCCGGTGCGCAGACCCTCGGCCAGTTCGGTGAGCGCGGCATGCGCCTGCTGCCGGAACTGCTGCAGTTCCGGCAGCGGCGGCAGCGGCGGCGCATCGCGCAGCACTGCTTCCAGCGACAGCGAGGCGCGGATCAGCCGGTTGCCGTTGGCCAGTATCGATTCGGCCAGGGTCAGCTCGCGCAGGTTGCGCTTGCGCCGCGGCTCGCCGCGCAGGCGTTCGATCGAGGCCTGCGCGTTGGTGCGCGCGGTACGCGAGACCGCGCGGGTATCCGGCAGCGCCTGCAGGCGCCCCTCCAGCACCGCGCTCAAATGGTCGCGATAGGCGAGCAGCAACTGCGCGAGGATGGCGCGGATGTGCTTGCGTTCCCAGGTCGGCCACAGCGCATAGGCCGCCAGCGCCAGCGCGCTGCCGAGCACGGTGGCCTGGATGCGCTCGCCGATCGCCTCGCCCGGGGCCATGCCCTCGAACGACAGCAGCAGCACCAGCATGCCGGTCAGGCAGGCCACGCCGAGCCCGTAGTTGACCTGGGTCAGCAGGCGGAAGCCCAGGCAGAACACGGTCAGCAACAGCAGCCGCACCACCGCCCCGTCCATCACGAAGTGCGCCAGCACGGTGGCCAGCAGCAGCCCGGCGAAGGTGCCGGCCACGCGCAGCGCGCCGAAGCTGAGGGTGCCGCCGAAATCCGGTTTGAGCACGATCGCGGTGGTCATCGGGATCCAGTAGCCGTGCGGGATCGCCTGCCAGCGCGCGAACAGCACCGCCAGCGCCAGGCACACGCCGCAGCGCAGCGCATGCCGGAACGCGACCGAAGACAGGTTCAGGTTCGCCCGCAAGGTCTGCAGCGGCGCCAGCGGGCGCAGCGCCGCCGGCAGCCGCGCTTCTGCCAGCTCGGCCTGGATCTCGCCGCGGCTGCTGGCCCAGCGGCCGTTGCGCACCAGTGCGCGCAACTGGCCGCCCAGGCCCTGCGCACGGGCCACGGCGATGCGCAGCAGGCGCCGTTCGCGGGTGTCCTCGGTCTGCGCCTGCACCTGTGCCAGCGCGTCGATGAGATCGTCGAACCCGGTCATCGAGGCATTGGCCGCGTCGGGATCCTCGGCGCCGTCCAGCGCGTGCGCAAGCTGGTCCAGCACCACCGCGCTGCGTTCGAGCACGCGTTCGATCGGCAGCCGCGCGGGCGACGCCGTGTCCAGGCGCCCGTGCAGGTCGGCCAGGGTCAGCAGTTCCAGCCGCGCGCGTTCGCACAGTTCGGCGATGACCCGGAACGCCTGCACCGCACGCCCGCGCGAACGGTGTTCGCCATGCAGCATCACCATCGCCTCGAGCACCGCCTCGGTGGCTGGCGGCGCCGCGGTCGCGCTCGGCCGCTGGCGGGCGAGGCCGGCCAGTTGCCGCATCAGGTCGGCCAGGGCGAAGCGCTCCGGCCGGTAGCGCTGCAGCGGCCAGGCCGCCAGTGCCATCAGCATCTGCAGCACGCCGCCGGCGAAGATCAGCGCCGCCACGCCCACGCTCTGCAACGGCGGCAGGCGTACGTCGGCGCTGACCACCAGCAGGATCATGCTGGTCAGCCCGACCCGCGCCGCCACCGGGCCCAGCGCCACCAGCAGGCCGCCGCCCAGGCCGAGCAACAGGGCGCTCAGCGCCAGTGCCACCGTATGCGCGCCGATCAGCATGCCCAGCAGCGCGGCCACGCCCGCTGCCAGGGCCGCCATCAGCATGCGCTGCATCCGAGCCCGGTACGGGCCGGGCTGGTCGGAGAACATGGTGTTGAGCGCGCCGGTGGACACTGCCAGGCCGAGTTCGGCATGGCCGGCGGCCACGCCCAGCGCCAGCGGCGCGACCACCGCGGCGGTGTTGCGCAGGGCCACGCGCACCGGCACGTCGCGCGGCTTGAGCGCGATCAGGCTGCGCAGCATCGCAATCCGGAACGGTGCGGGCGCAGGGCGGTCACGGCGCGGCGGCCGCCGGCGGCCGCGGATGCACGTGACCGCAGCGGGCGCAGGTGCGCAGCGCTTCGGAGGCGTAGAAGCGCGCGAACACCGGCGGGAAGTCGGTCTCGATGTCCTGCAGCGGGAAGTAGGCTTCGTACAGCAGGTGGTTGCAGTGCGCGCAATACCACAGCAGGCCGTCCTGTTCGTGCGGCAGGCGTCGCCGCTCGATCACCAGGCCCACCGAGTCGGGCCCACGCTGCGGCGAGTGCGGCACCTTCGGCGGCAGCAGGAAGGTCTCGCCGGCGCGGATCGGGATCTCGCGCACCGCGCCGTCCTCCTGGATCTTCAGCACCATCTCGCCTTCGAGCTGGTAGAACCACTCCGGGCCTTCGTCGTAGTGATAGTCGCTGCGCGCGTTCGGCCCACCGACCACCATCACGATGAAGTCGCCGGCGTGGATGCACTTGTTGCCGACCGGCGGCTTCAGCAGGTGCCGGTGGGCGTCGATCCAGGCGTGCAGGTTGAGGGGGCCGGGGAGCATGTGGATCCTAGCGGGGAAGGACGGGGCCGTGCGCGCCGCTCAGCGGTCCTCGCGGTCCTGGCTGATGCGCGCCAGGGCGGCATCGTAGCGCGGCGCCAGGTCGTCGATGCGGTCCAGTTCCATGCCCAGGTCGTGCACGCGGCCATCGCGCAGGCTGTAGACCCAGCCGTGCACGGTCAGTTCCTGGCCGCGCGCCCAGGCGTCGAGCACGATCGAGGTGCGGCTGACGTTGACCACCTGCTCGAGCACGTTGAGTTCGCACAGGCGCGCGTGCTGCACGTTGAGGTCGCCGGCCTGCTGCAGGCAGTGCTCGTGCTTCTCGGCCACGTCGGTGACGTGGCGGATCCAGTTGTCGACCAGGCCCAGCCGCGCGCGGGTCAGGCCCGCGTGCACGCCGCCGCAACCGTAGTGGCCGACCACCAGGATGTGCCGCACCTTCAGCACCTCGACCGCGAACTGGATCACCGACAGGCAGTTCAGATCGGTGTGCACGACCACGTTGGCGATGTTGCGGTGGACGAACACTTCGCCCGGCGCCATGTCGATGATCTGGTTCGCCGGCACCCGCGAATCGGAACAGCCGATCCACAGGTACTCCGGCGTCTGCTGCTTGGACAGGCGACTGAAGAACTCGGGATCCTCGCGATTGATGCGTTCGGACCAGGAGCGGTTGTTGTCCAGGAGTTGCGCGATTTTGCTCATAGCCCGGCATTATCCCAGAAGCCCGCGGCCGGTGCGCAGCCTGGCGCGGCGCACCGGCATGCGCGCCTGATCGCCGCGGCGCCTCAGTGCGCAGGCGCCGCCGGATCGGGCTTTTGCCGATCCCGCCGCCGCGCACCGCTGCGCAGACTTCCTCCACGCCCACCAGCGGGCACCAGCGGAGGATCCCATGGCCGACTTCAACGCATTCTTTCCGACCCTGCTCAAGCACGAGGGCGGCTTCGTCAACGACCCGGTGGACCCGGGCGGCGCCACCAACAAGGGCATCACCCTGGCGACGTTCCGCGTCTACGCCAAGAGCCTGCTGCAACTGGAGCCGACCCTGGATAACCTGCGCGCGCTCACCGACGCGCAGGCCGGCGTGATCTACAAGACCTGCTACTGGAACGCGGTGCACGGCGACGAGATCGCGCTGCAGCCGCTGGCCAACATCCTGTTCGACTTCCAGGTCAACGCCGGCAGCAACGCGATCAAGCTGCTGCAGCGCGTGCTCAACGCACAGACCCCGGCGCTGAAGCTGCCGGAGGACGGCAAGCTCGGCCCGGCCACCCTGGCCGCGCTGAAGGCGGCGGACCAGCGCGATCTGTACGCGCGCTACAAGCAGGGCCGGCGCGACTACTACCAGCGCCTGGTCGCGGCCCGGCCGCCGCTGGCCAAGTTCCTCAAGGGCTGGCTGGCGCGCACCGATTCCTTTCCCGACCTGAGTTGAGCGCGCGCCCGGCGCATGCCGCCGATCCGCCGCCGTCGCCGACGGCGGCCTTCTTTCCCCAGGAGCGACCATGGCTGGACCGACCGCATTGAACGACCTGATCGAAGCGCTGGCCGGCGCGGTGATCGAGGCGCAGGACCGCATCGAGCAGCACCAGATGGCCAACCTCGGCGACTACTTCGACGAGTTCCACCGGCCCAAGAGCGTGATTATCCGCCTGCCGTCGCAGCACCCGCAGGCCGCCGAAGGCGACGAGGACTACTACCGCGCGCCGCTGCTGCCGCTGGTCTCGACCAATGTGCTGCGGATCAAGGACGTGGAGATCAGCTTCGATGCCCAGCTCGGCGACCTCGGTGGCCTGCAGTCGGCCGACGGTTTCTTCGCGCCGGAGCCGCCCGGCCCGAAAGCGGCCTGGCAGGCCAAGCGCACCGCCACCCGTTCCAGCGTGCGCGTGGATACCAGCGCCAGCGCGCGGAGCCAGCGCCAGAGTGCCGTCCACGTCGTGCTGCGCGTGGAGGGGACCGAACCGACTGACGGAGCGGCCAGATTGCTCAACCATCTGGCGCAGACGCAGGGCGTGTTCAAGACGGTCATGGCCGACAAGCCGGACGTCGCGGGCACGGACGATGTAACCAATCCCACCAACTAAGGAGTCACTGCAATGGCTGACGAACTCGTCAACATGTCGAGTCAATTCAAGGGTCTGCCGATGGGCGACCTGATCGGCGGACCGCTGGATGCGGCCTGCGACGCGCAGGTCAAGCTGGCCCGCGCCACCGCCGATTTCATCCGCGTCATCGGCTTCCTGCCGCCGGACACTCCGGACCCGAAGAATCCGCAGGCGGCCGGCGCCACCCGCACCGCCAGCTTCCGCTTCAAGCGGCCGGTCGACGATCCGGACAAGGCCGGCGGCATCGCCGAGGAGGAGGTCGAGCTGGAAGTGCCGCTGCTGGCCATCGTCAACGTGCCCAGCCTGAGCATCCAGACCGTGGACGTCACCTTCGACATGGAAGTGAAGTCGTCCTTCTCCGCGAAGGAAAAGACCGATGCCTCCGCGTCGCTGTCGGCGGACATGGAGTTCGGCTGGGGCATGTTCAAGGCCAAGGTGCACATCCAGGGCTCGGTCTCCACGAGCAAGGAAAACACGCGCAGCTCGGACAACTCGGCCAAGTACCACGTCTCGGTGCACGCCGCCGACAAGGGGCCGCCGGAAGGCCTGGCGCGGGTGCTGGACATCCTGCAGACCTCGGTGGCGCCGCGCAAGATCGGCAAGCCGGTTGCGGTCACCCCGTAATCCCATAGCCGTCCGTTGAACCATCTCGTCGGGGAACTCGTCAACGATGTTCGACCTTACTGAAGTCAAGTTCGTCAAGCGGGTCGTGGTCGGTAGCGACAACCCGACGCAGATGCAATCGCCCGAGCAGATCGAAGCGGCGCGAGCCTTGCTCAACCGGTGCCTGAGCGATTCGCCCAAGGGCGCGATCATCGGCACCGAGAAGAATTTCGCCGTGCTGCAGATCGGCGAGCACCAGGTGGTGATGCAGTGGCTGTGCTACCACGTGGGGTTTCCGCGCAAGCCCGGCTGGCTGAAGGACGACTGATGGCCAGGTTGCGCTGCGAATTCGACCTGCTGCTGCAGGGGCTGTCGGCGGCGCTGCTGGACGCGCAGCGCCGGTGCCGGGCCCGCCACGAGCAGGCATTGCGCGCGTGCTTCGGCGCCGCCGAGACTGTGCAGGTGGTGGCGGAGGAGGCCGACCCGCCGGCGTGGCAGATCCCGTTGTGGGAGCTGCGCGCCTGGCAACTGCCGCAGATCGGCGAGCTGGCCCTGTCCTTCGACGTGGAGCTGGACGTGGTGGAGATGCCGGACGAGGCACCGCGCCTGCTGCTGCAGGTGTTGCCGCGACGGCCACGGCGGCCGGGCCACCGCCTGCAGGTGCTGTTCCGCGGCACCCACATCCCGGTCGGCGAAGTGCTGTTCGACGGGCAACTGCTGAAGCTGTGGCACCTGTCCGAACCGGCCGCGCCGCAGGACCCCGCCCAGGAGACCGCACATGCGTAGACACGGCTTTCTGCTGTCCCGGCACGACACCGACCTGTGGTGCCGAGAACTGCATATCGACCTGCGCTCGCTGGCCCGTGCGCAGCGGTCGCGGCGGCGCCGGCGCCGGGCGCTGTGGCTGCTTGCCGTACTGTGCCTGGTGGCGGCCGTGTCGGCGCTGCTCTGGTTCGGCCTGTCCTGACCGCGCCCATCGTTTTCCCGTTCGTATTCCTACAGGAGAGTCGTATGCACATTCGTTCGCGTGGTGTTGCGCGTGTTCCGCTCTGGCTGGCGCTGGGCCTGGCCTTTTCGCCGATGGCCGGCGCCGCGCCGCAGGCGCCCGCTCCGGCGTCGTCGGACGCAGCGGCCAGTGTCGAGGCGCTGCCGGCCGGCGAATGGAACGGCACCCTGGCGCTGGACGCGCAGCGCCTGGCGGCGGTGCGCCTGGTCCAGCGCGATGGCAAGGCCAGGTTGATGTTCGGCTCGCCGCTGAACTGCACGCTGCTGGTCAAGCCGCAACCAAGTGGCGGCTTCGCGCTGGACTCGATCAACGGCGGCGCCTATTGCGACAAGCTGATGGGCAAGCAATTGCACGTGCAACGCAATGGCGACGACCTGCGCTTGAATGTCGACGGCAAGGACCTGCCGGTGGTGCTGCATAGCGATCCAGGGCAGCCCAGCCCGTTGCAGGGCAGGTGGCGCGGGATGGTTCGCACCGAGCGCGGCGATCGGGACGTTGTCGTGGAACTGAGCATCGCCGCGACGCCGCAGGCGCCCGGCAATGCCACGGTGCAGCTACGCTACGGCCCGCCGCGCGAGTGCAGGGTGCAAGGCCGCTACGTGGGAATGCGCGAAGCAGACGCGCTGTATGCGCTGGACATGAACGATCAGGGGATCTGCGCGCGATTGAGCGACGGCCAACTGACCCTGCGCGCCAGGCCGGACGGCAAGCTCGAACTGCAGGCCGTGGACCGCGCCGGAACGCACCGGGAAAGCGCATTGCTGGAGCGCGCGCCCACCAATCCGTAGCCCGCCGCGCGGACGCGCCGGCCGTCCTTTCCGTCCAGGAGTCGTGCGATGAACCTCGTCTGGATCAAGACGCTGGCCGGCGCGTTGCTGCGCCGGCTGACCGCGGCCCGCAGTGCCGGGCCGCGCCTGCCGCCGCCGGGCATCCTGCCGCAACTGCGTGCGGAGTGCGAAGCGATGGCGCGTTACGCGCTGGAACACGGCATGGCGGTGCCGCCGGAGCTGATCGCGCGTCTGTCGGTGCTGGTCGGCGCCGGTTCCGCGGAGGGCGCGGCCGACGATGGCGAGATCGAGCCGCGCGCGCACGAACTGGCGGTGACCCATCGGCGCCTGGCGCAGCTGATCCGTCCGGCGACGCCGCAGGCGGTGTTCCTGCTCGATGCCGAGCGCCGCCGCCCGCACTGGGCCACGTTGCTCGGCCCGCTGCCGCTGGTGCGCGCGCTGACCGTCACGTCGCTGCTGTTCCTGTTCCTGGTGGTGGCGTCGGCGCTGTCCAGCAAGGTCAGCGCGGACAACGTGCGCCTGGGGTTCCTGGATTCGTCCGGCAGCGTGCTGCTGTGGAACGCGCTGTTCCTGCTGTTCTGCGCCGGCCTGGGCGCCTCGTTCTCTTCGCTGTTCCAGGTGCACCGCTACGTCGCCGACGCCACCTACGACCCCAAGTACGACGCCTCCTACGGCGCACGCATGATCCTGGGCCTGATCGCCGGCCTGATCCTGGTCGAGGTGCTGCCGCCGGATCTGTTCGAGAGCGGCAGCATGCGCAGCTTCGGCAAGCCGACCCTGGCGATGCTGGGCGGCTTTTCCGCCACTGCGGTGTACCGCCTGCTGCAACGCCTGGTCGATTCCATGGAAACCCTGGTGCGCGGCGACACCTCGGCGCAGGCGCAGGCCTCGCTGGAAGTGCAGCGCGCCAGCAACGACACCGAGCGCATGCGCTGGCAGGGCGAACTGGCCGCGCAGTTGATGGCGCTGCAGCAGTCAATCGCGGCCGGCACGCCGCCGGCGGCGATCCAGCAACGGCTGGCCGAGTTCGCCCGCGCGATGTTGCAGGTGGAGGCCGCCCGGCTGCCGCCACCCTCGGCTCCGGCCGACTGACGGCGCCGCCGAGGTGCGCGCAGCGCACCCGGCCTCAACACCGATTTCATCGCAGGACTTCGTTCTGCGTCACAGCGCGAGCGCACTAGCACGGAATTCTGTCTACGAGGCTAGACGAATGCGGCAATTCGCACAATTTCAGCCGTCCTGCTCGCCCATATCAGCCTGAAACCGATGGCCGCCATAGCGCAGCGTGACAAGCTGAGGACGTAACGCAAGCGCAGGTTCAGCGCTGTCGCATCGATTGAAAAGGGGCGCGTCGCACTGCAGGGGACGCGGGTTGCCGCGCGGTCGCGCGTTGGGAGTTCCATTGCCAACACAGGTAGAGAATGAACACACGTATCGTGATTGCCGCCGAACGCAGCATCGTGCTGGAGGGCATGGTGGCCCTGCTGAACAATACGCCGGACATCGACGTGGTCGGCCATGCGGTCGACGGACTGGAGTGCGTGCAACTGGTGACCCGACGGCAGCCGGATGTCGTGCTGATGGACGTGATGCTGCCGGGTCTCAACGGCATCGAGGCCACCCGCCGGCTGCTGCAGCGCAGCCCGCGCAGCAAGGCGATCTGCATCGCCGCCTCCGATGCCGCGGCCAACGTGCGCGCGGCCATCGACGCCGGCGCCAAGGGCTACCTGGCGCGCAACAGCACCTTCCACGAACTGTTGCGCGCGATCCAGCAGGTCGGCAACGACCAGCTGTACATCAGCCCGCAGTTGTCGCAGTCGCTGGTCAGCGAATACCGCTGTCCGCCCGGCGACACGGTCTCCGCGTACACCCTGCTGACCTCGCGCGAACGCGAGATCGTGCAGTTGCTGTCCGAGGGCCTGTCGACCAAGGAAATCGCCGCGCGGCTGCACATCAGCGTCAAGACTATCGGCACCCATCGCGAGCACATCATGCTCAAGCTGGGCATGCAGAGCATCGCGCAGTTGACGCGCTATGCGATCCGCGAAGGCCTGTCGCCGCTGGAGGGCGGGCGGGCCAGTGCGCGCCGCGCCGAGCACGACCGGCAGGGGCCGGCCAGCCGCTGCGGATGAGGCGGCGAACGCCGCTGCGGCGCGGCCGTGTGGCGACGGCGCGGGGTGCAGTCAGTCCCGCTGCAGGACAGTGAGGTTCAGTCCGGGCGGCGCGCGTGCATCAGCGCCGCGATGGCCTGCGCACCGGCGCCGGCCTGGGCCTGCAACGCCTCGCGCACCGCGGCCTGGTTCGCCGGCGGATGGTTCTGGCTGAGCTTGAACTTCAGGTCGACCCGCTCGACCTCGAGCCGGAAGCCGACAATCCCGCGCAACTGGCGCCGGTGCGCGTCGTTGCCCGGCTCGTAGCGCCAGTCGCTGCCCAGCGCACGCTCGTGGTGTTCGCTCAGCCGCGCCACCACATCGGCCAGCTGTGCTGCGTCGTCGCTGGCGTGCAACTGCCCGTGCAGGTGCGCGGTGGCGTAGTTCCAGGTCGGCACCCGCGCCATCGCCTCCTTGTCCGGGTACCAGCCCGGCGAGACGTAGGCATGCGGGCCGTGCACGATCAGCAAGGCCGGCCCGACGTGCCGCGCCTGCGGGTTGGCCCGCGACCAATGGCCTTCGACCAGGATGCGCGCGCCGTCGCGCCGGTACAGCACCGGCAACGGCGTGGCGCAGGGCAGGCCGTCGGCGACGGTGACCAGGGTGGCGAACGGGTTGTCCGCGATCAACGCGTCGAGCGCGCCCAGGTCGTGTTCGGCGAAGGCGGGCGGAACATGCATCGCCGGCTCAGGCGCGTGCGCCCAGGGTCTGGGTCATGCGCCCGCGCAGGCCGGCGTCGTCCTCGGCCTGCGGCGGCGACACTTCGCCCAAGGAGAAGCCGCGTGCCCGCGCATCGTCCTCGTCGAGGCCGTCGAAGGCGACGAACTCGGCGTCGAACAGCGCCGCGCGGGCGGTGTCCTCGCTGTCGTAGCTGAGGGTGTTGCCGTCGCTGTCCAGCACCTCGGCGGTGCCGGCCGCGCGCACGCGCAGGCGTGCCCACACCAGCAGGCGGCCGAGACTGGCCAGGTACCACTGATCGTGGGCGGGGGAATCTGAGGTCATGGGATCACCAGGGAAAGCAGCCAGAGCAGGGCGGCCATGCCCAGGCCGAAGAAGATGGTCAGCAGCGACAGCCAGGCCGGCGTCGCCAGCCCGGACAGGCCGCGGTCGCCGAGCGGACGGTAGCGCCGCGCCAGCAGCCAGCCCAGCGCTGCCGGCTTGAGGAAGGCGCCCGGCCCGAACGCCGTCACCAGCGGCGGATGGCGGTCGCGGATGTGCACCAGGGTCAGCGGCCAGAAGATCAGGAACGCGCTGGCCCCGGCGATCGCCACGCCGACGAAGCACAGCGCGAAGAACAGGATCATGGCGCGCGCTCCCCGGCTCGCCTCAGAACTCGGCGCTGCCCGGCGCGCGCGGGTAGGGGATGGCGTCGCGGATGTTGCTCAGTCCGCACACGTACACCACCAGGCGCTCGAAGCCCAGGCCGAAGCCGGCGTGCGGCACCGTGCCGTAGCGGCGGAAGTCGCGGTACCAGCCGTAGTGCTGCGGATCCAGGCCGAACTGCAGCATGCGCGCGTCCAGCACGTCCAGACGCTCCTCGCGCTGGCTGCCGCCGATGATCTCGCCGATGCCCGGCGCCAGCACGTCCATCGCCGCGACGGTCTTGCCGTCGTCGTTCAGGCGCATGTAGAAGGCCTTGATGTGCTCGGGGTAGTTGGTCACCACCACCGGGCGGCCGACGTGCTGCTCGGTCAGCCAGCGCTCGTGCTCGGTCTGCAGGTCCAGGCCCCATTCCACCGGGAACTCGAACTTCTGCCCGGACTTCTGCAGCAGGCCGATCGCGTCGCCGTACTCGATGCGCTCGAACGGCGAGTTGATGAAGGTCTCCAGCTTGCTGACCGCGGTCTTGTCCACGCGCTCGGCGATGAACGCCAGGTCGTCGGCGCGCTCTTCCAGCACCGCGCGGAACAGGTACTTGAGGAAATCCTCGGCCACGCGCGCGTCCTCTGCCAGGTCGGCGAAGGCGATCTCCGGCTCGATCATCCAGAACTCGGCCAGGTGGCGGGTGGTGTGGCTGTTCTCGGCGCGGAAGGTCGGGCCGAAGGTGTAGACCTTGCTCAGCGCCAGGCAGTAGGCCTCGACGTTGAGCTGGCCGGATACGGTCAGGAAGGTCTCCTTGCCGAAGAAGTCGCGGCCGAAGTCGACCTGGCCGTGCGCGTCGCGCGGCAGGTTGGCCATGTCCAAGGTGGAGACGCGGAACATCTGCCCGGCGCCTTCGGCGTCGGAGGTGGTGATGATCGGCGTGCTGATCCAGGAATAGCCGTTGCTGTGAAAATAGCGGTGCACCGCCTGCGCCAGGCAGTTGCGGATGCGCGTCACCGCGCCGAACAGGTTGGTGCGCGGGCGCAGGTGCGCGACCTCGCGCAGGAACTCCGGCGACATCGGCTTGGGCTGGATCGGGTAGGTCAGCGGGTCCTCGACCCAGCCCACCACCTCGACCGCGCTGGCCTGGATCTCGTACGACTGGCCCTTGCCCTGCGACTTCACCAGCACGCCCTTGGCGATCAGCGAGCAGCTGCCGGTGAGCCGCTTGACCTCGTCGAAGTTGGGCAGCGCGTCGGTCGCCACCACCTGGATCGGGGCGAAGCAGGAGCCGTCGGTCACGTTGATGAAAGCCAGTCCGGCAGATCCGCGCAGCGTGCGCACCCATCCCCGCACCGTGACTTCGCCGCCTTCCGGGATCTTCCCGGCCAGCGCATGTGCAACGCTCACCACCGTCATGACTTGAATCCTCGCCGCAGCGACTCGATATGGAAGGGGCAAGTGTACTGGCTGGAGCGCAACGCTTGCGAGGCGTGGCGGCGATCGGCCGCTGTCCTCCCTATAATGATCGTTCGCAGTCGCCGGAGTCGTTGCCATGGCCATCCGTCTCACCCCTGTCGCCCACGCCCGCGTGCAGCGCTTCGTCGCGCAGACGCCCGGTGCGCTGGGGTTGCGTTTCGGCGTGGAGCGCACCGGCTGTTCCGGCTGGGGCCACGTCACCGACCTGGCGCGCGAGGCGCGTCCGGACGACGCGGTGTTCGAGCAGGACGGCGTGCGCATCTACGTCGATGCGACCAGCCTGCCGCTGGTGGACGGCACCGAGATCGACTTCGCCAAGCAGGGCCTGGGCGAGACCTTCGTGTTCCGCAACCCCAATGCCACCGCCGAGTGCGGCTGCGGCGAGAGCTTCACCACCGACGCCACGCACGCCGCCGCGCCTTGAGCGTGGCCGCGGCGGCCAAGCGTCCTGCATCCCGCCTCCCGTCGCGGCACCTTGCCCGCAGCGGCACTTCTGCGCCATAATGTGCGGCTTCCTGCCTTCCGGGCAGGAGTCCTTGCCCCACCGCCGTCGCACCGCGGGGGGCTGTCCGGCCGCAAGGCCACATCCGAAAGGTAAACACCATGAGTCGTCATTACGAAATCGTGTTCCTGGTCCACCCGGACCAGAGCGAGCAGGTCCCGGCCATGATCGAGCGCTACAAGTCGCTGGTCGAGAACGGCAAGGGCACCATCCACCGTCTGGAAGACTGGGGCCGCCGCCAGCTGGCGTACCCGATCCAGAACCTGGTGAAGGCCCACTACGTCATGCTGAACATCGAAGTGGACCAGGCCGTGCTGAGCGAGCTGGTCGAGAGCTTCCGCTTCAACGACGCCGTGCTGCGCCACCTGGTGATCAAGCGCGACGGCGCCGACACCGAGCAGTCGCTGATCATGAAGAGCAAGGACGAGAAGGCCGACAAGCCCGAGCGCGGTGAGCGCCGTCGTCGCGACGACGAAGAGGGCGATGCGCCCGCCGCCGCCACCGAAACCGACGGCGACGCCGCCGAAGCCGCCTAAGGAGCACGCTCATGTCCAAGTTCTTCCGTCGTCGCAAGTTTTGCAAGTTCACCGCCGAGGGCGTCAAGGAGATCGACTACAAGGATCTCAACACCCTGCGCCAGTACCTCACCGAGAACGGCAAGATCGTGCCGAGCCGCGTGACCGGCACCAAGTCCAAGTACCAGCGTCAGCTGGCCACGGCGGTCAAGCGTGCGCGTTTCCTGGCGCTGATCCCGTACACGGACAACCACGACGTTTGATTCCGGGTTTCCCGGAACGCCTGGCCCGCACCCTCCGGTGCGGGCATTCCACTGAAGTCTGGCGATCGAAGAGTGCGGTGCCGATCGGGCGCAATCCCGATTCCCGAATCCCGAATCCCGGCTTCTCCTATTCGGACAGCACCCGTTGCGGCGGCCGCGTGCCGACGCTAACGAATAACGGAGCAAGACCATGCAACTGATTCTTCTGCAGAAAGTGACCAACCTGGGCGGCCTCGGCGACAAGGTCGACGTCAAGCCGGGTTACGGCCGCAACTACCTGGTGCCGCAGGGCAAGGCCGTGCCGGCCACCGCCGCCAACATCGCCGAGTTCGAAGCCAAGCGCGCCGAGTACGAAGCCAAGGCCAAGTCGATCCACGACGACGCCGAAGCCCGCGCCGCCAAGCTGGAAGGCGCCAGCGTGACCGTCAAGGCCAACGCCTCCACCGAAGGCAAGCTGTACGGTTCGGTCGGCCCGCGCGACATCGCCGAGGCCTTCACCGCCGCCGGCATGCCGCTGGAGAAGGGCGAAGTGGTGCTGGGCGAAGGCGCGTTCCGCAACATCGGCGAGTACGAGGTGCTGGTGCGCCTGCACGCCGACGTGGAAACCACGGTCAAGGTCGTGGTCGAAGCCGACGCCTGATCGTAGCGTCATCGCTGGACCGACACGGGCACCGCAAGGTGCCCGTGTCGTTTTTGCGGACCTGCGCCGCCGCCGGCGGGCCGTGCGGCTTGGCCGGCACGGCCGGCAGGGCGCGATCGCCCGCGTGTGCGACCGCCGTCGCATCGCTGCCGCCCGGCGTGGGCCGCCCAGCCTTGCGCAGGGGCCGCTATACTCAGCAATTCGTGTCCGATGTCGACCTGGTGGTGTAGCCGCATCAATGGGTTGGACGCAGGACCTCACCTGGATCTTCATTAGCGGCAGCGCAGCTCGGAATGCCGGCGGCGCCTGCCATGGATTGCCCGCACCATGCGCCTGTCGACCATCAAGCTGTCCGGCTTCAAGTCCTTCGTCGATCCGACCACGCTGCACCTGCCGACCAACATGACCGGCATCGTCGGTCCGAACGGCTGCGGCAAGTCGAACATCATCGACGCGGTGCGCTGGGTGATGGGCGAAAGTTCGGCCAGCCGGTTGCGCGGCGATTCGCTGACCGACGTGATCTTCTCCGGGTCCTCGGCGCGCAAGCCGGTGTCGCAGGCCACGGTGGAGCTGATCTTCGACAACACCGATCACACCATCGCCGGCGAGTACGCCTCCTTCAACGAGATCTCGGTCAAGCGCCAGGTCAGCCGCGACGGCAGCAGCAGCTATTACCTCAACGGCACCAAATGCCGGCGCCGCGACATCACCGACCTGTTCCTGGGCACCGGCCTGGGTCCGCGCAGCTACTCGATCATCGAGCAGGGCATGATCAGCCAGATCATCGAGGCGCGCCCGGAAGACCTGCGCGTGTACCTGGAAGAGGCCGCCGGCATCTCCAAGTACAAGGAGCGGCGCAAGGAAACCGAGACCCGCATCCGCCACACCCGCGAGAACCTGGAACGCCTGGGCGACCTGCGCGAGGAGATCGGCAAGCAGCTCGAGCACCTCAAGCGCCAGGCGCGCCAGGCCGAGCAGTACCAGGCGCTGCAGGAAGAACGGCGGATCAAGGACGCGCAATGGAAAGCGCTGGAGTACCGCGGCCTGGACGGACGCCTGCAGGGCCTGCGCGAAGCGCTGGGCCAGGAAGAGACCCGCCTGCAGCAGCTGATCGCCGAGCAGCGCGATGCCGAGGCGCGCATCGAGACCGGCCGCGTGCGCCGCGAGGAGGCTGCCGAGGCGCTGAGCACCGCGCAGGCCGAGGTCTACAAGGTCGGCAGCACCCTGGCCCGGATCGAACAGCAGATCCAGCACCAGCGCGACCTGTCGCAGCGCCTGCACAAGGCGCGCGACGAGGCGCAATTGGCGCTGGCCGAGCTCGGCCAGCATATCGGCACCGACGAGGCGAAGCTGGCGCTGTTGCGCGAATCGGTGGACGTGGCCGGCCCGCAGCTGGAGCAGTTGCAGGAAGACAACGAGTACAAGCAGGAAGCGCTGCGCGAGGCCGAGGCGCGCCTGGCCGACTGGCAGCAGCGCTGGGAATCGCATCAGCGCAACACCGCCGAAGCCTCGCGCGCCGGCGAAGTGGAGCGCACCCGCGTCGATTACCTGGACCGGCAGTCGCTGGAGGCCGAGCGCCGCCGCGAGGCACTGCAGGCCGAGCGCGCCGGGCTGGATCTGGACGCGCTGTCCGAGGCGTTCGCGCAACTGGAACTGCAGCACGAGACCCAGCGCGCCGCGCTGGACGGGCTGACCGAGCAGGTCGAGGCGCGCAAGCTGGCGGTGGCGGCGCTGCAGGACCAGCAGCGCTCGGCGCAGGCCGAGCTGGCCGACGTGCGCAAGCAGGCGCAGGCCGCACGCGGCCGGCTGTCGTCGCTGGAAACCCTGCAGCAGGCCGCGCTCGGCCAGGAGCAGGGCGCGGCGGTGGCCTGGCTGCAGGCGCGCGGGCTGGATTCGGCGGCGCGCGTCGGCGAGCGGCTCAGCGTCGAGAGCGGCTGGGAGAACGCGGTCGAAGGCGCGCTCGGGCAATTGATCGAAGGCGTGCTGGTGGAGGCGCCGGAGACCCTGGTCGACGCCCTTGGCGAACTCGGCGAAGGCCGCATTGCCCTGGTCAGCGGCGAGGACGCGGCCGAGACCTTCGCGCCGACCTCGCTGGCGGCCAAGGTGCAAGGCCCGATCGCGATCCGCCGGCTGCTGGCGCGGCTGCACGCGGCCGAGGACCTGGCTGCCGCGCGCGCGCTGCTGCCGCAGCTGGGCGAGGGCGATTCCATCGTCACCCGCGACGGCGCGCGCCTGGGCCAGGGCTGGTTGCGGGTGTCGCGCTCGGGCGCGGCCAAGCAGGGCGCGCTGCTGCGCGAGCGCGAGATCCAGAGCCTGCGCGGCCAGATCGAGACGCTGCAGGAGCGCGAGGCCGACCTCGAGCAGCGCCTGGGCGAACTGCGCGCGCAGTTGCTGGCCGGCGAGCAGCAGCGCGAGGACGCGCAGCGCCAGCTGTACCAGGCGCACCGCAGCGTGTCCGAACTGGCCGGGCAGTTGCAGAGCCAGCAGGGCAAGGTCGACGCCGCGCGCACCCGCATCGAGCGCATCGAACTGGAGGTCGCGCAACTGCTGGAAACCCTCGACAGTAGCCGCGAGCAGGCACGCGAGGCGCGCTCCAAGCTGGAGGACGCGGTCACCAGCATGGGCGATCTGGAGTCGGTGCGGCATGCGCTGGAAAGCGAGCGCCGCCAGCTCACCGAAGCACGCGATCTGGCCCGCGACGCCGCGCGGCGGGTGCGCGAGGCCTCGCACGCGCTGGCCCTGACCCTGGAATCACAGCGCACCCAGATCGCCTCGCTGAGCCAGGCGCTGGAGCGCATGGGCAACCAGCGCGGGCAACTGGACGCGCGCCTGGGCGAGCTCAGCGCGCAGTTGAACGAGGGCGACTCGCCGGTGCTGGCGCTGGAGGCCGAGCACCAGGCCGCGCTGAGCGAGCGCGTGCGCACCGACCGCGCACTCGGCGAGGCGCGCGCGCTGCTGGACGGCATCGACAACGAACTGCGCGCGCTGGAGCAGACCCGCCAGCAGCGCGACGAACAGGCGCTGGCGCAGCGCGAGCGCATCGCCCAGCGCCGGCTCGACCAGCAGGCGCTGGTGCTCAGCGCCGAGCAGCTGTCGGCCGCCGTGGTCAAGGCCGGCTTCGTGCTCGAGGACGTGATCAACGGCCTGCCCGAACACGCCGACCCGGCCGAGTGGGAGCAGGCGGTGCAGCAGATCGATGCGCGCATGCGCCGGCTGGAGCCGGTCAACCTGGCGGCGATCAGCGAGTATGGCGAGGCCGCGCAGCGCGCCGAGTACCTGGAAGCGCAGGACGTCGACCTGAACACCGCGCTGGAGACCCTGGAAGACGCCATCCGCAAGATCGACCGCGAGACCCGCGGCCGCTTCAAGGACACTTTCGACCGGGTCAACTCCGGCGTGCAGGCGTTGTATCCGCGCCTGTTCGGCGGCGGCCACGCCTACCTGGAACTGACCGGCGAGGACCTGCTGGACACCGGCGTGGCGATCATGGCGCGGCCGCCGGGCAAGCGCGTGTCGAGCATCTCGCTGCTGTCCGGTGGCGAGAAGGCGATGACCGCGGTGGCGCTGGTGTTCGCGATCTTCCAGCTCAACCCGGCGCCGTTCTGTCTGCTCGACGAGGTCGACGCGCCGCTGGACGAAGCCAACGTCGGCCGCCTGGCGGCGATGGTCAAGGAAATGAGCGAGAAAGTGCAGTTCCTGTTCGTCAGCCACAACAAGGCGACGATGGAGGCGGCGCATCAGCTCAGCGGTGTCACCATGCGCGAACCCGGCGTCAGCCGCCTGGTCAGCGTGGACCTCGAGGAGGCCGCGCGTTTGGCGGGCGCGGCCTGACGTGACATGCTAAAGGACGCGATGCGCGTGGAGGCGTTGGTCCCGGACCGGCAGGCCTCGTGCGCACCTAGCAGTTGTTTTCCCCCTGTGTACCCTTGCCGGAGTAACCCCTGAATGTCCGACATGGCAATGCTACGCATCGGCATCCTCGCCGCCGGCTTGCTGTTGATTGCGGCGATCTTCCTGTTCGGCCGCCCGAAGAAACCGAGCCAGGGCCGGCGCGTCGAGCCGGCCGATCCGGCTGCGCCGCGCCGCGAACCCTCGCTGGGCGATGCCCCGGCCACCGGCGACGACGCGCTGGCCGCACCGGGTGCGGACGGCGAGGCGCGCGAACCCGAACTGGGCCTGCCCGCGGCGGAAGCGCCGGGTGCCGAACTCGGCAAGCGGCCGAGCCAGGATTTCGACAAGATCGTCTCGCTGTACGTCGCCGCCCGCGCGGGGCAGGTGCTGCGCGGCGAGGACATCGTGGTGGCCGCGGAGAAGACCGGCCTGACCTTCGGCCACATGAACGTGTTCCACCGCCTGGTGGAAGGTCATCCCGAGCGCGGTCCGATCTTCAGCATGGCCAGCATCATGAAGCCGGGCAGCTTCGACATGGCCCACATCCGCGAGATGGAGACCCCGGCGATCGCCTTCTTCCTGACCCTGCCGGCGCCGCTGACCGCGCTCGACGCCTGGGAGAAGATGCTGCCGACCGTGCAGCGCATGGGCGAACTGCTCGACGGCGTGGTCCTGGACGACAGCCGCAACGCCTTGGGCCGCCAGCGCATCGCCCACATCCGCGACGACCTGCGCGCCTACGATCGCCAGCACCAGGCACCGCCGTTGACGAAGGCGCCGCGCTGGTAAGCGCCGCGCCGGTGGCGCGGGGCCGGGATTGGGGAGTCGGGATTGGGGAGTCGGTTAAGGGCAGGGATTGGATAGTCGAGATTGGGGATTTGTAAAAGCCAGTCCCTGTCGCGCTGATCCTCGAGCGCGCTTTTCCCTTCTCCCTTCGGGAGAAGGTGCCCCGAAGGGGCGGATGAGGGTACGACCGCCGCCGACGCCAGAAGCGCTGGCTTTTGGCTCTCGCGAACTCCAATCACCATTCCCGAATTCGGGCCCCGTCTGGCGCGCCGTGCCGGAGCTAGCGAATCGTGCATCGTGAATGCGACGCACCGAGGCAACACCAGCCACGCCTCAGCCCCACGGCAACCCGCTTTTACGAATCCCTAATCCCGACTCCCAATCCCGGCGCGCGCTACTTGCGCGCCTTCACAAACGCCTCCCGGAACCGCAGCATCTCCGCTTCGCTGCCGACGGTGACGCGGACCAGCTTCGGCCAGATCGGCCAGCTGCGGCCGACGATCACGCCTTGCTTGGCCATCGCTGCGGCGAAGGCGGCGCCATCGCGCTTGACGTCGACCATAAAGCAGTTGGCCTGCGACGGCAGGCACTTGTAGCCCTTGCTCTGCAGCCAGGCGATGGTGGCGTCGCGGATGCGTGCGTTCTCGGCGCGACGGGTCGGCACGAGTTGCAGGTCCTGCAGGCTGGCGATGCCGGCGGCGAGGGCGGGCACCGAGACCGGATTCTGGCCGAACGCGGCCAGCTTGGTCTGCAGCCCCGGCGCCGCCACCGCCAGGCCCAGGCGCAGCCCGGCCATGCCGTACAGCTTGGAGAAGGTGCGCAGCACCAGCAGGTCCTGGCGCTGGCCGATCAGGTCGATCACCGACGGCTCTTCGCTGTAGTGCAGGTAGGCCTCGTCGACCAACAGCACGCTGGAGGCGGGCTTGTTGGCCAGCAGCCACTCGATGTCGGCGCGCTTGGTGATCGAGCCGGTCGGGTTGTTCGGATTGCACAGGTAGATCAGGCCGGCGTTCGGGTCGGCGCTGGCCATGGCCTTGACGTCGTGCGCGCCGTCGGCGCGTAGCGGGACGCGCCGCACCGGCGCACCATGCGCGGCGGCGACATCGGCGACGGCCTCGAAGGTCGGATCGGCCACCACCACGCCGGCGCGCGGCGAGGTGAAGGCGCGCGCCGCGCGCGCGAGCGGCTCGCTGGACCCGGGATAGACCGCGACGTGGTCGGCCGGCAGATGCTGCTGGCCGACGAAGGCAGCGATCAGTTCGTCGGAAAGTTCGAACAGATAGCGGCCGCTGCGCGGCAGGATCGCCTGCGCCGCCGCCAGCGCTGCGGGCGCAGGACCCAGCGGGCACTCGTTGAAGTTCAGGTACACCGTGCCCGCCGCCGGCGCCACGCCGGGAGTCGTGACCGCGGCGGCGGCCGCCTTGCGTCGCGCCGCCTCCGCGACGGGCGCCAGGCCGACGGCGCCGAGCGCCAGGCCCGAGGTGGCCAGGGACAGGAAGGAACGGCGCGAGACCGGTAGCGACACGGGGCTCTCCAGAGCGGGCGGGGGGAGGTCACGTTAACGGGGTGTTAATGGTGGGGCAAGGGTGGTGTGGGGCGGGGATTGGGGATTTGGGATTGGCTTAAAAGCCGGGAATGGGGAATGGGGATTGGGGATTGGCAAAAGCCGGGGCGCTGACGTCGATGGCGCCGCGCGCTCCGCACCCTCACCCCAACCCCTCTCCCGGTGGGAGAGGGGCTTCGGCGTTTCCCTTCTCCCTCCGGGAGAAGGTGCCCCGCAGGGGCGGATGAGGGTACGACCGCCGCCGCCGCAAGACGTCCGAGCGTTGGCATTGCGAATCCCCAATCTCCAATCCCCAATCTCGGCCTTCAAGCCAATCCCGAATCCCAAACCCCGACTCCCCCATCCCTGCCTTCCAGCTACTATCGCCCCCCTCTCCGTTACCGCATTTCCGCTGCGCATGACCGCGAATTCCGATCCCCAGCAGCGTGCCGCCGAGTTGCGCCAGCGCATCGACGACGCCAACCACCGCTACTACGTGCTCGACGACAACACGATTCCTGACGCCGAGTACGACGCGCTGATGCGCGAGTTGGAGGCCCTGGAAGCCGCGCACCCGGAACTGGCCAGCGCGGATTCGCCGACGCGCAAGGTCGGCGCGCGGCCGGACGGCGGCTTCCCGGAAGTGCGCCACGCGATCCCGATGCTGTCGCTGGCCAACGCCTTCGAAACCCCGGGCGTGGACGAGGACGCCGACGATCGCACGCGCTTCGCCGAAGTCGCCGATTTCGAGCGCCGCATCGAGCGCGAACTGGATCTGGCCGCGCCCGTGTTCTCGGTCGAGCCGAAGCTCGACGGCCTGGCGATCAGCCTGCGCTACGAGGACGGCGTGTTCGTGCAGGGCGCCACCCGCGGCGACGGCAGCACCGGCGAGGACGTCACCGCCAACCTGCGGCAGGTGCGCTCGGTGCCGCTTAAGCTGCGCGGCCTCGGCACGCCGCCGCCGGCGGTGCTGGAGGTGCGTGGCGAGATCTACATGCCGCGCGCGGCCTTCGCCGCGTGGAACGCGCAGGCGCTGGAGCGCAACGAAAAGCTGCTGGCCAATCCGCGCAATGGCGCCGCGGGTTCGCTGCGCCAGCTCGATCCGGCGGTCACCCGGCGCCGGCCGCTGGCGTTCTTCGCCTATTCGGTGGGCGAGGTGCGCGGCCTGGAACTGCCGGAAACCCATTCGCAGACGCTACAGCTGTTGCGCGACTACGGCTTCCCGGTCGCGCCGGAGGCCGACACCGCCACCGGCTTCGACGGCCTGATCGCGTATTTCCGCCGCATCGGCGCCGCCCGCGACACCTTGCCGTACGACATCGACGGCGTGGTCTACAAGCTCGACGACTACGACCAGCAACAGGCGATGGGCTTCGTCTCGCGCGCGCCGCGCTGGGCGCTGGCGCACAAGTTCCCGGCGCAGGAACAGTCCACCGTGCTGCGCGCGATCGAGGTGCAGATCGGCCGCACCGGCGCGGTTACCCCGGTGGCGCGGCTGGAGCCGGTGCAGGTCGCCGGCGTCACCGTCACCAACGCCACCTTGCACAACGCCGACCAGATCGCGCGGCTGGACGCGCGCGAGGGCGACACGGTGATCGTGCGCCGCGCCGGCGACGTGATCCCGGAAGTGGTGCGGGTGATCGAGGAACGGCGTCCGCCCGGCACCGTGCCGTGGACGATGCCGGCGGTGTGCCCGGTGTGCGGCTCGGAGCTGGTCAAGGAAGAGGATGCGGTGGCCTGGCGCTGCAGCGGCGGCCTGGCCTGCGCCGCGCAGCGCAAGGAGGCCTTGCGCCACTTCGCCTCGCGCCGCGCGCTGGACATCGAAGGCCTGGGCGAGCGCCAGGCCGACGCCCTGGTCGAGTTCGGCTTCGTGCAGTCGCTGGCCGACCTGTACGCGTTGAGCGTGGAGGACCTGGTGATGATGAAGGCGGCGCTCGACGCTGCAACGGCTGCCGACCTGCTGCAGGCGGTGGAGGACAGCAAGGGCGCACTGGCGCTGGACGCGGCCGGCCGCGCCGCGCTGGACGACGAGGCCACGCCGTGGCGGCGCGCCGATTTCCTGCGCACCCACCTGGCGGTGGATCTGGGCGGCAAGCTGGCGACCAAGTGGGCCGAGAACCTGGTCGCCGGCATCGACGCCAGCCGCGCCACGACCCTGCCGCGCTTCCTGTTCGCGCTGGGCATCCCGCACCTGGGCGAGACCACGGCCAAGGCGCTGGCCTACTGGCTGGGCTCGCTGGCGTTCGTGCGCAGCACCCCGGCAGTGCTGTTGCAGGCCTTGCCGGACATCGGCGGCGAGGTGGCGCGCTCGATCGCGACGTTCTTCGAGCAGCCCGGCAATGCGGAGGTGGTCGATGCGCTGATCGCCGCCGGCATTCGCTTCTCCGACGAGGGCGCGCCGCCGGCGGAATTACGCGAGCGGCTGGACCTGGCGCATCTGCTCGGCACGCTGTCGGTGGACAAGCTCGGCGGCAAGAGCGCGCAGCGCCTGGCCGCCACCTACGGCACCCTGGACGCGCTGCTGCGCGCCAACGAAAGCGGCTGGACCGGGGCCGGCCTGTCCACGGCAGGTGCCGCCAACCTGGCCGCGTACCTGGCCGATCCGGCGCAGAAGCAGGCCTTGCTGGAGGCCGAGGCGGCGATGCGACGCCTGCTCGACGCCGCGCCGGCGCAGACGCGGCGCCGCGCCGGTCCGCTGGACGGGCAGACCGTGGTGCTGACCGGCACGCTGACCGCACTGACCCGCGACGAGGCCAAGGCGCAACTGGAGGCGCTGGGCGCCAAGGTGGCCGGCAGCGTGTCGAAGAAGACCGCGTTCGTGGTCGCCGGCGAAGCCGCCGGCTCCAAGCTCGACAAGGCGCAGGAACTGGGCGTGCCGGTGTGGGACGAGGCGCAGTTGCTGGCGTTCCTGCAGTCGCCGGGGCAGGGCGCATGAGCGCGCCCGGCAGGGTGCAGGAAGAACTGCGCTGGCGCACCGCCGGCAGGGCCGACCAGCCGGCCTTGCTGGCGATGCTGCAGGCGTTCTACGCCGAAGACGGCATCGCCTTCGATGCCGAGCGGGTGACGCGCGGCCTGCAGGCGCTGCTGGCGCAGCCGGCACTGGGCGAGGCGCTGCTGTGGCTGGCGCCGGACGGTGCGGTGGTCGGCTATGCGCTGATCACCGCCTGCTTCAGCGTCGAACTGGGCGGGCGCTATCTGCTGCTCGACGAGCTGTACCTGGGCCCGGCCGCGCGCGGCCGCGGCTGGGGCCGGCGCGCGGTGGCGCTGGTCGAGGCGCGCGCCCGCGCGCTGGGCGTGGACGTGCTGCGGATGGAGGTCAACCACCACAACGCCGATGCCAAGCGTCTGTACCTGGGCCTGGGCTACCGCGACGACGCGCGCGACCAACTGAGCCGCCGGCTCGACATGGCGCCCTGATGGACCTGCTGTCCACCCTGCAGTTGCGCGCCCGGCTCAATGCCGCCATCCGCGCCTTCTTCGCCGCGCGCGGCGTGCTGGAAGTGGAGACGCCGATGCTGTCGGCGGCCGGCAATACCGAGCCGAACATCGACAGCTTCCAGACCCGCTTCAGCGGCCACGTCGATGCCGGCCCGGCATTGCGCTGGCTGCGCACCTCGCCCGAGTACCCGCTGAAGCGGCTGCTCGCCGCCGGCATCGGCGACTGCTACGAACTGGGGCGGGTGTTCCGCAACGGCGAGGCCGGCGGCCGCCACAATCCCGAGTTCACCATGCTCGAGTGGTACCGGGTCGGCTGGGATCACCGGCAGTTGATCGAGGAGACCGTGGAGCTGGTGCGCACCGCGCTGGCCCTGGTCGGGCGCAGCGCCACGCTGCAGGTGCTCAGCTACCGTGCGCTGTTCCTGCAGGGGCTGGAGCTGGATCCGTTCGCCGCGCCGCTGGAGGCGCTGCAGCAGCCGTTGCGCGATGTCCGCATCGACGCCGAGGGCCTCGGCCGCGACGACTGGCTGGACCTGCTGATGACCCATCGCCTGCAGCCCGCGTTCCCCGCCGACCGTCTTACCGTGGTCCACGATTGGCCGGCCAGCCAGTGCGCGCTGGCGCGGGTCCGCGATGGCGATCCGCCGGTGGCCGAGCGCTTCGAGCTGTACCTGGGCGGCTACGAACTGGCCAATGGCTATCACGAGCTCAACGATGCCGCCGAGCAGCGCCGGCGTTTCCTGCGCGACCATGCGCTGCGCCAGGCGCGCGGCGCGGTGCTGCCGCCGCTGGACGAACGCCTGCTGCAGGCGCTGCCGTCGCTGCCCGATTGCGCCGGTGTGGCAGTGGGCGTGGATCGGCTGCTGATGGCGATGCGCGGCACCGCGCAGATCGGCGATGTGCTCGCCTACGATTTCGCGCATGCCTGAACCGGCCGTCACGCGCTGCCACGGCGCGTTGTTGCGTTGTCCACACCGATGATGGTTTGATCGGGCACGGCATGCGCACGCCGCGCGCCAGCAGGTCTTCGTTGTTCAGGTTCTAGGCATAGGGGCAGAGCCAAGCATGAAGTGGGCGTACGGGCTCGGTGGCTGGTGTTGGCTGGGATTGGCGGCAAGCGTGTGGCCGATGCCGTCGCCGGCACAGACCGCCGATGCGTACGACGCAGCGGTGGTGCGCTGCGAATCGCGCGACATGACCTGGGTGCACTGCCCGATGCCGACCGCGCAGGGCGTGCAACTGGTGCGGCAACTGTCCGACAACGACTGCATCCGCGGCAGCGAGTGGGGCTCCGACGCCACCGGCGTGTGGGTGACCCTGGGCTGTCGCGCCGAATTCCGCCCCAATCCGGGAGAGGCGCCGCGCAGTGCCATGCGCCGCGTGCTGCGCTGCGAGTCCGATGGTCGCCTCGAGAGTTGCCCGGTGATGCTGCGCGGCGCACCGGTGCGGCTGATGCGGCAGCTGTCGTCGGTGCCATGCCGCGAGGAGCGCAGCTGGGGCGTGCGCCGCAACGAGATCTGGGTCGCGCGCGGCTGCCGCGGCGAGTTCGAGATCGGTGCCGCCGACGGATCCGGATTCCCCGCCGGTCCGCGGCCGGTGCTGTGCGAATCCAAGGGCAAGGCCCGGCGCCGCTGCGGCGTCAGTGTGCAGGACCATGTCGAGCTGCGCCGGCAGCTGTCCGGCGCCGCCTGCGTGCAGGACGACAGCTGGGGCTGGGACCGCGACGGCATCTGGGTCGACAAGGGCTGCCGCGCCGAGTTCAGCGTCAACTGAGCGCTGGTGCGGCGCTTCGGCGCCGTGCGCCGTCCTCAATCCGCAATCGCCGGCGTTTACAATGGGGCGATGAACGCCGCCCTCGATATCGATTACGCCCGCTACGACCATATCCGCCCGATCCTGTGGACCGGCGACGCGCTGGAACTGCTGGACCAACGCAAGCTGCCGTTCGCGGTGGAGCACGTGCGCTGCAGCGACAGCGACCAGGTCGCCGCGGCGATCCATGCCCTGGCCGTGCGCGGTGCGCCGGCGATCGGCATCGCCGCCGGCTGGGGCACGGTGCTGGCCGCGCGCGAGGTGCAGGCCGACAACGGCGCCGAGGCGCTGCTGAAGCTGGAGCCGGCCCTGCAGCGGCTCAATGCCGCGCGGCCGACCGCGGTCAATCTGGCCTGGGCCCTGGCGCGCATGCGCACGGCGCTGGGCGCGGCCGGCAGCGACTGGCGCTCGGTGCTGGAGCGCGAGGCGCAGGCGATCGCCGAAGAGGATCTGGCCGCCAACCGCCACATGGGCGCGCTCGGCGCCGGCCTGATCGCCGCCGGCAGCGGCGTGCTGACCCATTGCAACACCGGCTCGCTGGCCACCGCCGGTTTCGGCACTGCGCTGGGCGTGATCCGCGCCGGCGTCGCCCAGCAGCGCATCGCCAAGGTGTTCGCCGGCGAGACCCGGCCCTGGCTGCAGGGCGCGCGGCTGACCGTGTGGGAGCTGCAGCAGGACGGCATCGACGCGACGCTGATCGCCGATTCGGCGGCCTCGCACCTGATGAAGACCGGGGCGGTGCAGTGGGTGATCGTCGGCGCCGACCGCATCTGCGCCAACGGCGACACCGCCAACAAGATCGGCACCTATCAGCTGGCGATCGCCGCGCGCCACCATGGGGTCAGGTTCATGGTGGTGGCGCCGTCGTCCACCGTGGACATGGACACCGCCGACGGTGCGCAGATCGAGATCGAGCAGCGCGATCCGGGCGAACTGTTCGGCGTCGGCGGCACGCGCACCGTGGCCGACGGCATCGCCGCCTGGAACCCGGTGTTCGACGTGACCCCGGCGACGCTGATCGATGCCATCGTCACCGAGCGCGGGGTCATCGAGCAGCCGGACCCGGCGCGCATGCGCGCCGCCTTCGGCGGCTGAGCACCGGGGTAGCGCCACAGCACCCGGCAAACCCGGCCGATGGCGCGCAAGTGCTTGTTCGCGCCGGCAAAAACCGGGCAATCGGGCGCCCGTCATGATAGAATCCGGCGGTTCGATCGACCGCCGTGCGCCGTAGGCGTGCGGCCGCGGCGGGCCCGCCTGTCGTGGGCCGGCGTCGTGGTCGATCCGCCACCAGACTTACGGAACCCGAATGGCAGAATCCGCCAAGGAAATCATCCAGGTCAACCTGGAAGACGAGATGCGCAAGAGCTACCTCGATTACGCCATGAGCGTGATCGTGGGGCGTGCCCTCCCGGATGCGCGCGACGGCCTCAAGCCGGTGCATCGCCGCGTGTTGTTCGCGATGAACGAGTTGGGCGCGCACAGCAACAAGCCCTACTACAAGTCGGCGCGTATCGTCGGCGACGTCATCGGTAAGTACCACCCGCACGGCGACCAGTCGGTGTACGACACCCTGGTGCGCATGGCGCAGCCGTTCTCGCTGCGCTACATGATGGTGGACGGGCAGGGTAACTTCGGCTCGGTCGACGGCGATTCCGCGGCGGCGATGCGTTACACCGAGGCGCGCATGTCGCGGCTCGCGCACGAGATGATGGCCGACATCGACAAGGAAACCGTCGATTTCCAGCCCAACTACGACGAGAAGGAACAGGAGCCGTCGGTGATGCCGACGCGCTTCCCGAGCCTGCTGGTCAACGGCTCGGCCGGCATCGCGGTGGGCATGGCCACCAACATCCCGCCGCACAACCTGACCGAGTCGATCAATGCCTGCCTGGCGCTGATCGACAACCCGCAGATCGACGTCGACGGGCTGATGGAACACATCCCCGGCCCGGATTTCCCGACCGCGGGCATCGTCAACGGCACCACCGGCATCGTCGCCGGCTACCGCACCGGCCGCGGCCGCGTGCGCATGCGCGCCAAGGCCGAGATCGAGATCCAGGACAACGGCCGCGAAGCGATCGTGGTCACCGAGATCCCGTACCAGGTCAACAAGGCGCGGCTGATCGAGAAGATCGCCGAGCTGGTCAAGGAAAAGAAGCTCGAGGGCATCAGCGAGCTGCGCGACGAGTCCGACAAGGACGGCATGCGCATCTACATCGAGGTCAAGCGCGGCGAAGCCGCCGACGTGGTGCTGAACAACCTGTACCAGCAGACCCAGATGGAGTCGGTGTTCGGCATCAACATGGTGGCGCTGGTCGACGGCCGCCCGCAGTTGCTGAACCTCAAGCAGATGCTGGAGGCGTTCGTCCGCCACCGTCGCGAAGTGGTGACCCGCCGTACCATCTTCGAACTGCGCAAGGCGCGCGCGCGTGCGCACATCCTGGAAGGCCTGACGGTCGCGCTCGCCAACATCGACGAGATGATCGAGCTGATCAAGACCTCGGCGAACCCGAACGAAGCGCGCGAGCGCATGCTGGCCAAGACCTGGCAGCCGGGCCTGGTCGGCGCGCTGCTCAATGCGGCCGGCGCCGAGGCCTCGCGCCCGGAAGACCTGCCCAGCGGCGTCGGCCTGGTCGGCGGCGGCTACCAGCTGACCGAAGTGCAGGCCACGCAGATCCTGGAAATGCGCCTGCACCGCCTGACCGGCCTGGAGCAGGAGCGCCTGACCGAGGAATACAAGCAGCTGCTGGAGGCGATCGCCGGACTGATCCGCATCCTGGAAAACCCGGACGTGCTGCTGCAGGTGATCCGCGAGGAACTGGTCAACATCCGCGAGGAATACGGCGATGCGCGCCGCACCGAAATCCGCCACAGCGAAGAGGATCTGGACATCCTCGACCTGATCGCGCCGGAAGACGTGGTGGTGACCCTGTCGCACGCCGGCTACGCCAAGCGCCAGCCGGTCAGCGCCTACCGCGCACAGCGCCGCGGCGGCCGCGGCCGCAGCGCGGCGGCGACCAAGGAAGAGGATTTCATCGACCAGCTGTGGCTGGTCAACACCCACGACACGCTGCTGACCTTCACCAGCAGCGGCAAGGTGTTCTGGCTGCCGGTGCATCAGTTGCCCGAGGCCGGACCGAATGCGCGCGGCCGCCCGATCGTCAACTGGATTCCGCTGGAGAACGGCGAGCGCGTGCAGGCGGTGCTGCCGGTGCGCGAGTACGCCGAAGGCCGCTACGTGTTCTTCGCCACCCGCAACGGCATGGTCAAGAAGACCCCGCTGAGCGAGTTCGCGTTCCAGCGCAAGATCGGCAAGATCGCGATCAACCTCGACGAGGGCGACGCCCTGGTCGGCGTGGCGCTTACCGACGGCGAGCGCGACGTGCTGCTGTTCGCCTCCAACGGCAAGACCGTGCGCTTCTCCGAGCGGCCCAAGGACGACGAGGCCGATGATGCGGTCATCGACGACACCGGTGCCGACGAAAGCGCCGCGGCCGACGACGAGGCCGCGGGCGAGGAGGGCGACGAGGCCCGTGGCGCGCGACGCAAGAGCCGCGGCGGAGTCAAGCCGACCGGGCGCAGCAGCCGCGGCGTGCGCGGCATCCGCCTGGCCAAGAGCGAGTACGTGGTCAGCCTGATCGTGGCCGAGCCGGCCGTGGGCCAGGACGAGGACGCCGACGATGTCGACGCCGCGGCCGACATCGAGGTCGAGGCCGACGCGCGCAATGGCGACGAGGCCGATGCCTACATCCTCACCGCGACCGAGAACGGCTACGGCAAGCGCACCCCGCTGGGCGAGTATCCGCGCAAGGGCCGCGGCACCCAGGGCGTGATCGGCATCCAGACCAGCGAGCGCAACGGCAAGCTGGTCGGTGCGGTGCTGTTGAGCACGCGCGACGAAGTGCTGCTGATCTCCGACGGCGGCACCCTGGTGCGCACCCGCGCCTCGGAAATCTCCCGCGTCGGCCGCAACACCCAGGGCGTGACCCTGATCCGCCTGTCCAAGGGCGAGAAGCTGCAGGCGGTGGAACGCCTGGATGGCTCGCTGGTCGAGGAGGACGCGCTGCCGGGCGAGGATGGCGTCGCCGAATCCGCTGGCGAGGCGGCACCGCCGCAGGAGTGATCCGCGCCTGAGCGAACGACGACGCCGGCCTCGTGCCGGCGTTGTCGTTTTCGGGGATGGCGCGTGACGCGGCGGGCGTGTCCGCATGCGGCGCACGCGTGCCGTGCCAAGGCGGTTCCATGCGTCCGGACGACGATGTCGGATCGCCGCTGGGGGCGATACACAAGCGGCGTGACGCCCAGGTCGGCGCCGGGTCACGAGGACCGGAACGTTGCGTGTCAGCGTGTGTCACCGAGAAACGCATCACGTTCACTTGCTGCTTGGGATAAGGATGCGCGGCGCGCGTGCGCCGCTGCCACGTCGGATGTTCCGCGTGGCCGTGTCCTGCAAGGAGTGGCAATGAATGCATTCGAACAAACGCAGCGTCGCGGCGGCTGGCCGCTGCGCCTGCTCGGCGGCGCCTGCGCGCTGATCGGCGTAGTGCTGGCGGCCGGTGGCGCCTGGCTGCTGGCGCTGGGCGGGTCCTGGTACTACCTGGTCGCCGGCCTCGGCCTGGCGATTTCCGGCGTGCAGCTGTGGCGCGCGCGGCGCATCGGCGCGTTGTGGTTCGCCGCGACCTTCCTGCTGTCACTGCTGTGGGCGGCATGGGAGTCGGGCACCGATTATTGGCGCTGGGTGCCGCGCATGGGCCTGATGGTGTTCCTGGCGCTGCTGCTGGCGCTGCTGCTGCCGCGGCTGGATCGGCCGTTCTCGCGCACGCTGTCGCGCGCGCTCGCCGCGGTGCTGGCCCTGGTGTTCGTCGGCGCGTTCGCGCTGGCGTTCCTGCCGTACGGCGTGACCGAGGCCGACGGCACGCTGGCGCATGCGGCCGGGATGGCCGCGGCGCTGGCGACCCAGCGCACCGGCGCGCAGCCGGCCGATGCGCCCGCCGATGCCGACTGGGCCGCCTACGGCCGCGACAACGCCGGCAGCCGCTACACGCCATTGCGCCAGATCGCCCCGGGCAACGTGGCGCAACTGCGCACCGCCTGGACCTTCCGCACCGGCGACCTGCCGGACAAGCGCTGGGGCGCGGAGACCACGCCGCTGAAGATCGGCGACAGCCTGTATCTGTGCAGCGCACGCAACCAACTGATCGCGCTGGATGCGCGCAGCGGCCGCGAACGCTGGCGCTACGACCCCAAGGTGGCGGACAAGGCGATCCCGTACACCGCTGCCTGCCGCGGCGTCAGCTACTACGCGGTGCCCGATGACAAGGCGACGGCGTCGGCCGCGTGCCGCCATCGCATCATCGAAGGCACCCTGGACGGGCGCCTGATCGCGGTCGATGCGGCCGACGGCAAGCCCTGCGAGGACTTCGGCCAACACGGCCAGGTCGACATCACCGTCGGCATGGGCTCCACACCGCCCGGCTATGTCTCGATCAATTCGCCGCCGACCATCGTGCGCGGCGTGGTCGTCACCGGGCACCAGGTGCTGGATGGACAGAAGCGCTACGAGCCGTCCGGCGTGATCCAGGGCTTCGACGCGGTGACCGGTGCGCTGCGCTGGGCCTGGGACATGACCCATCCGGACTGGGCCGGCGCGCCGCCGCCGGGGCAGACCTGGACCCGCGGTACGCCCAACATGTGGACCAGCGCGGCCGGCGACGAACAACTCGGCTACGTGTACCTGCCGATGGGCAATTCCTCGGCCGATTACTGGAGCAGCTCGCGCACCCCGCAGGAAGACCGCTATGCGACCTCGCTGGTCGCGCTGGACGTCACCACCGGCAAGCCGGTGTGGAATTTCCAGACCACCCATATCGACGTGTGGGACTACGATCTGGGGTCGCAACCGACCCTGCTGGATTTCCCGCATGACGGTAAGACCGTGCCGGCGGTGCTGCTGCCGAGCAAGCAGGGCGAGCTGTACGTGCTCGACCGGCGCACCGGCAAACCGCTGGTCGGGGTCGAGGAACGCGCGGTGCCGGGCGGCGGCGTGGAGCCGCAGCGCCGCGCCAAGACCCAGCCGTTCTCGCTGTACCACTCGCTGCGCAAGCGTGACCTGACCGAGCGCGACATGTGGGGCATGACCCCGATCGACCAACTGGTGTGCCGCATCCAGTTCCGCAGCGCCAGCTACAAGGGCATCTACACGCCGCCGGAAGCCGACCGCCATTCGATCGAGTATCCCGGCTACAACGGCGGCTCGGACTGGGGCAGCGTGGCGGTGGACCCGCAGCGCGGGGTGGTCGTCGCCAACTACAACGACATGCCCAACTACAACCTGCTGGTGCCGCGCGCCAAGGCCGACAAGATGGGCTGGGCGCCGCGCGATCAGGTGCGCGGCGACAGCGGCGGCGCCGAGGGCGCGGGCGATCCGCAGGCGGGGACGCCGTACGCGATCAACGTCAACGCCGGCTGGCGGCTGCCGTTCACCGGGCTGCTGTGCAAGCAGCCGCCCTACGGCGGCATTCGCGCGATCGACCTGGCCAGCGGCAAGACCCTGTGGGATCGCCCGTTCGGCAGCGCACGCGGCAACGGCCCGTTCGGCATCCACTCCGGCTTGCCGATCGAGATCGGAACGCCCAACAACGGCGGCGCCGTGGTCAGCGCCAACGGCCTGATCTTCATCGCCGCGGCCACCGACGACATGATCCGCGCGATCGACCTGGCCAGTGGCAAGACGCTGTGGCAGGCCAAGCTGCCGGCCGGCGGCCAGGCCACGCCGATGGTGTACGCGGTCGACGGCCGCGAGTACCTGGTCATCGTCGCCGCCGGCCATCACTTCATGGAGACCAAGCGCGGCGACTACGTGATCGCCTACGCGCTGCCGCCGGCAGGGTGATGCGCGCCGCCGCTGTGACATCGAGTTGCGATGTCGCAGCGGCGGAACCTGGTGGATGGCGACACGATGTGTCGGCCTCACCGCCGCCGATCGCGCCAGTCGCGTCGCGGTGCGGTCGGTTACGGGCGTGCGATTCGTCATAGGAGCGGCTTCAGCCGCGACAGGCGTTCCCGGGGAGGCCTGTCGCGGCTGAAGCCGCTCCTACGATACGATCGGGATACGGTCAGTTCGCTGGCGTGCGCAGCGCGGCGCTACTCCAACTGGTCGCGGGCGAACGCCGCGTCCAACGCTTCCATCGCATCGCGCGGCTTGAGCTTGGCGGCCTTCTCGAACGCCGCGGCGGCGTCCTCTTCGCGCTTGTCGCCGTACAGCAACAGCAGCACGTTGGCGTGTTCGACGTGGGCGATCGGCGCGTCCGGCACCAGCTTCAGCGCCTGCTGGATGTGCTGTTCGGCGGTGGCGGCCTTGGCCCCGTAGGTGAGGCCGCCGATCATCGCGCCGACTTTGCCGATGATCTCGGCGTGGTACAGGGCCAGCGCCATGTGCGCCTCGGCATGCTTGGGCTCCAGCTCGAGCGCCGCTTCCAGCGACGCGCGCACCTTGCTGGCGATGCCCTGCTTGAGCGCCTTGACGATGCTCAGGCCCTGGCTGTAGCGGCCCAGCGCGAAGGCGTGGCGGTAGTGGCTGTTGGCCTCGTCCGGTAGCGCAGCGATCGCCGCCTCGGCCAGTGCCGCGGCCTGCTGCAGCCGCTGCAACTGCTCCTTTTCGTCGTCGACCAGATAGCCGGCGTGGATGCCGATCGCCTTGACCGCGACCGAGGCGCCGAACACGCCCAGCGCCTTGCCGCCCTCGTAGGCCTGCTGGAACTGCCCGTGGTGGAAGGCCCGCCAGGCCTCGATCAGCGCCGCCGACAGGGTCTGCGCGTCGTGGCCCTTGCCGGCCTTGCCGGCGGCGTTTAGCAGCGCCTGTGCATGGGCCGGATCGGGGTAGGGCTCGCGGTCGCCGGCGTGCAACTTGGGCCAGGCCTTCTTCAACGCATCGCCGGCGTAGGCGTAGCCCTTGGCGTCGTAAGGAAACGGTGCCCACGCGCTCGATTTTGCTGCCATGCGGATCTCCCTGTGCGGCGCCGGGCCACGGCGTCCGCGCCGAGCATGGCGCGGGCGCCGGCGTGTGGCAAGGGTGGTCGGATAGTGTGTTTGCTCAAGCCGCCGGCGCCAGCATGGCGCGCATGGGGGCCACGTCGGCCCAGTTGGAGATCGTGCGATGGCGACCAAGAAGCGTTCCACCTCCGCGTTGCGGCCGGACCGGCTGAACCCGCGGCACCTGTGGCTGGCCGGGCTGGGCGTGGTCGCGTTGACCCGCAAGCGCGCGCTGGCCGCAGCGGCCGATGCCGCGCAGGGCGCGGCGACGTTGAAGGCGCTGGCCACGCAACTGGCCGACGAGGCCGAGAGCAGCGTGCGCGAGGGCGCCGCGGCGCTGCGCGGGCAGGTGCAGCCGCTGAGCGCCGAGGTCGAGGCGCGCCTGCAGCCGGTGCTGGTCAAGCTGGGGCTGCAGCCGCGCCCGCACCCGCGCAAGCGCGCGGCCACCGGCAAGCACGCCGCCGAGAAGCGCGTCGCCAAGAAGCCGGCCGGCAAACGCACGGCGGGCGCGGGCAGGGCGCGCCGCACCGGCACCTGACCTGGCGTTCGCCACGGCGCACAGTGGCAGGCGCGCTCGGGCATACTCGGCCGCGTCGACCCGACCCGAGGCAACAGCGTCATGCAGATCAGGCCCGCCACGCGCGACGATGCTGCCGCCATGGTGGCGGTGCAGCACGCCATCTTCGCCGCCGGCCTGCGCAAGGCGCCCACCGACCTGGCGACGGTCTGCGCGACCTACCTGACGCATCCCGACCGCGTCCAGTGCGTGCTGGCCGAGGACGCCGACGGCGCGGTCCTCGGTTTCCAGTCGCTGCGGATCGCCCGTCCCGGCAATGCCTACGACGTCGCCGAGGGCTGGGGCATCATCGGCACCCACGTCGATCCGCGCGCCGCGCGCCGTGGCGTCGGCAGCGCGTTGTTCCGGGCCACCTGTGCGGCGGCGCGCAGCGCCGGGCTGACCCGGATCGACGCCAGCATCGCCGCCGACAATGCGCTCGGGCAGGCGTACTACGACGCCGTCGGCTTTCGTACCTATCGCGAGCCGCCAGGCCTGGTGTGCAAGGTCTACGTGCTCGACGGCGCCACGACCGACGGCTGAGCGCGGTTGCGCCACGTGCATTTGCGCGCGGGGCAGGCGCCTCAATCCAGGTAGGCGTCCATCAGCGCGGTCAGGTGCGCGCGTTCGGTCTCGCGCAGGAACGGCGCGATCAGCCGCATCACCTGCACAATGCCGTGGCGGATCGCCACCTGCTCGTCCTTCTCGCCGCGTGCGGCCGCGTAGTTGAGCCAGAACGTGGCCACGACCAGTGCATTGGTGGCCATGCCTTCGCGCTCTTGGGCGCTGGCGCGCATCGCCCCTGTCTGCGCCAGCCCCTGGAACACCGCCTGCACGCTGGCGTCGGCGCGGCGCAGGATGCGCGCGAAGCGCAGGCGCAGGCGCCGGCTGCGGCTGAGGATCTCGACCAGGTCGCGGTACAGGAAGCGGTAGTCCCAGATGCACTCGAACACCAGGTGCAACTGCAGCCAGATGTCTTCCAGCCCGGGCAGGCGCGCGCTCGGCAACGCCAGCGCCGCGTCCATGCGCTCCTCGTAGCGCGCGAACAGGTGCTCGATGATGTCGTCCTTGTTGCGGAAGTGGTAGTACAGATTGCCGGGGCTGATCTCCAGCTCGTCGGCGATGTGGTTGGTGGTGACGTGCGGCTCGCCCTGCGCGTTGAACATCGCCAGGGCGGTCTCGAGGATGCGCCGCCGGGTGTCGCGGGCCATCAGGCCAGCAGCTTCTTCACCAGGTCCACGTACTTCTTCTGCGCGTCGGCCTGCGGCATGCCCTTGAGCTTGGCCCAGGCTTCGTACTTGGCGGTGCCGACGAAGTCGAAGAAGCCCGGCTTGGCGCCGCTCACGTCGCCCTCCGAGCCTTGCTTGTACAGCGCATACAGCCGCAACAGGGTGTCGTTGTCGGGACGCTCCGCGCGCTGCTTGATGTCCTGGACCGCTTTCTCGAAGGCCGCCTTGCTGTCCACCATGATCCCGCTCCGCCCTGACCGGCAGGCATCACAGCACGGGCGACCGGCCGGGTCAACGCGGGCCGCGGACGGCCATGCCTACGGCCGTCGGCACGGACACCGCCGTCACAGCATCGACAGTGCGTCGATCTGGTGGCTCTCGGCGATGCGTTCGTGCGCGTGCGCAGCCTGTTCCTGCGCGGCCTGCGCCTGCCGTGCCAGCGAGGCCTTGGCCGCGATCGACCGGATCGCATCGGTGACTTCGGCCAGCGGCACTTGCGTGCTGAGCCGCTGGAAGGTGTCGCGGCTGTTGTAGCCGGAGCCGTCGCGCAGGTACTGCTCGTACATGGTCAGCAGTTCGGTGCAGGCCGCGGTCAGGGTTTCCATGTTGTTGCGGGCCAGCGCATGGCCGACCTGGTCGAGATTGTGCAGGCAGTCCGAGAGCCAATGCAGGTCGTAGCGCGCGCTGGCAGGTTCCGGTCCGTTGTGGCCGCGGCTGTAGGCGCTGTAGCGGCGGATGCTGCGCGCCACCCGCGCCACGTGCGCGAGCAGGGTGCCGACCTCGTCGGCGATGTCGATCTGCGCCAGGGCGATGGTCGACGGCGGCGCGACCGGGGCCGGGGCGGGCGCCACCTTCGAGGTGGTGGCCGCAGGCGCACTGGCAGGCGCGGCGGTCGCGGACGCGGCCGCAGCCGGTGCCGCCTCGTATTCGTAGGTCGCGCGCAGGCGCTCGTGGTCCTGACGCAGCGTCTCCAGCTCCTGCGCGCTGGCGGCGGCCTGCGCCTTCAGCTGGCTCAGCGCCGCCTGATACCGCGCGATGGCCTCCTTCGCAGTCGCGTCGCGTCGATAGGCATGCCCCAGACGCTGGAACAAGCCATGCGCGAACGCGGTGGCAACGGCAGCCCACAGCGCCACGGCAGGAGTGAGGTAGATCAGGATGCCCATGCAGGCTCCTTGAAACGATGCATCCCTTGTCGGCGTGGTGCGGCCGATCTTGAGGGTGCATCGTCGGAGCGGTGACGCAGTTCCGGTTTGGCGCCTGGTGCACCCGGCCGCGCCTCGAGCGGCGGCCGGGTGCGGGGCTCAGCGCAGGATGCCCGGCAGGTCCAGGTGTTTCTCGCGGGCGCACTCCAGGGCGATGGGATAGCCGGCGTCGGCATGCCGCATCACGCCGGTGGCCGGGTCGTTCCACAGCACGCGGGCGATGCGCTTGGCCGCCGCCTCGGTGCCGTCGCAGACGATGACCATGCCGGCATGCTGCGAGAAGCCCATGCCGACGCCGCCGCCATGGTGCAGCGACACCCAGGTGGCGCCGCTGGCGGTGTTGAGCAGGGCGTTGAGCAGCGGCCAGTCGGAGACCGCGTCCGAGCCGTCGGCCATGGCCTCGGTCTCGCGGTTGGGCGAGGCGACGCTGCCGCTGTCCAGGTGGTCACGGCCGATCACCACGGGCGCCTTCAGTTCGCCCCTGGCGACCATCTCGTTGAACGCCAGGCCCAGGCGGTCGCGGTCGCCCAGGCCGACCCAGCAGATCCGCGCCGGCAGGCCCTGGAACTGGATCTTCTCGGCGGCCATGTCCAGCCAGCGGTGCAGGTGCGGGTTGTCGGGAATCAGTTCCTTGACCTTGGCATCGGTCCTGGCGATGTCTTCCGGATCGCCGCTCAGCGCCGCCCAGCGGAACGGGCCGACGCCGCGGCAGAACAGCGGGCGGATGTAGGCCGGCACGAAGCCGGGGAAATCGAAGGCGTTGGCCACGCCTTCTTCCAGCGCCATCTGCCGCAGGTTGTTGCCGTAGTCCACGGTCGGCACGCCCAACGCGTGGAAGCCGAGCATGGCGCGGATGTGGTTGGCCATCGAGGCACGCGCGGCCTGTTCCACCTCCTTGGGGGCGGAGACGCGCTTGGCGTCCCACTGCTCGACCGTCCAGCCCTGCGGCAGGTAGCCGTTGACCGGGTCGTGCGCGGAGGTCTGGTCGGTCAGCAGGTCCGGCTTGACCCCGCGCGCCAGCAGTTCGGCGAGCACGTCGGCGACGTTGCCGAGCAGGCCGACCGAGCGCGGCGTCTTCGCCGCGCAGGCTTCGGCGATCAGGCGCAGCGCCTCGTCCAGCGAATCGGTCCAGATGTCCAGGTAGCCGGTGCGCAGGCGCATGTCGATGCTGCTCTTGCGGCACTCCACCGCCAGGCACGAGGCGCCGGCCATCACCGCGGCCAGCGGCTGCGCGCCGCCCATGCCGCCCAGGCCACCGGTGAACAGCCACTTGCCGGACAGATCGCCGCCGTAGTGCTGCCGGCCCATTTCCACGAAGGTCTCGTAGGTGCCCTGGACGATGCCCTGCGCGCCGATGTAGATCCAGCTGCCGGCGGTCATCTGGCCGTACATGGCCAGGCCTTTCTTGTCCAGTTCGTTGAAGTGGTCCCAGTTGGCCCAGCGCGGCACCAGGTTGGAGTTGGCGATCAGCACGCGCGGCGCGTCGGCGTGGGTGCGGAACACGCCCACTGGCTTGCCCGACTGCACCAGCAGGGTCTGGTCGTCGTCCAGGCGCTTAAGCGTCTCGACGATGGCGTCGAAGCTCTCCCAGTCGCGTGCGGCGCGGCCGATGCCGCCGTACACCACCAGTTCCTGCGGGCGCTCGGCCACGTCCGGATGCAGGTTGTTCATCAGCATGCGCAACGGCGCTTCGGTCAGCCAACTCTTGGCGGTGAGGGTGCTGCCGGTGGGGGCGTGGATGCGGCGGGTGGCGTCGAGGCGGGTCATGCGGGAATCCTCAGGTGGATGCGCGGAAGGCGAAACGCGGTGCATGGGTCAGTCGGCGGCGCGGCCGGACGCGGCGGGGCTGTGGGCGAAGTCGAGACAGGCCTGCAGTACCTGCTGCAGCACCGCGCGCAGCGGCGCGGCGTGGTCGGGTTGCCAGGGCGAGGGCCAATTGGCGGGGCTGACCGTGTCCGGCTCGTGCATGTAGCCGCGGCAGGCCAGTTCCATCTGGATCGCGTGCACGCCGTCGGCCGGCGCGCCGTGGTGGCGGGTGCTCCAGCCGCCCTTGAAGCGGCCGTTGCGCACGTGGCTGAAGCCGCTGCCGGCGCAGACGCGTTCGACCGCATCGGTCAGCGCCGCCGCGCAACTGGTCTCCACCGCACCGGAGGCGCCGGCGCTGCCGATGTTGAACTGCGGCAACTCGCCGTCGAACAGGTGCGGGATGCGCGAGCGGATCGAATGCGCGTCGTACACCACGATCGCCGGGTGCAGGGCGCGCAGGCGCGCGATCTCCGCCTCCAGCGCGGCGTGGTACGGCGCGAACCAGCGCGTGCGGCGCGCGTCGATCTCGGCCGCATCCGGCTCGGCGCCGGGCCGGTACAGCGGCTGCGCGTCGAAGGTGGTCAGCGGGCACAGCCCGGTGGTGTTCTGCCCGGGATACAGCGACACCCCGGCCGGATCGCGGTTGACGTCGATCACCGAGCGCGAGATCGCGGTGCGCACGGTGGTTGCGCCGAGTGTCCCGGCGAAGTCGTACAGCAGGTGCACCCACCAGTCGGCATCGCGCTGCGCCAGCCACGGCGAGACGAAGCGGTCGGCCAGCGCCTCCGGCAGCTCGGTGCCGGTATGCGGGAAGCTGAGGATCAGCGGCGCATCGCCGCGGTGCACAGTGAGCCAGTCGGGCAGGGATGTCATACGGCCTCGCGGGTTGTGCTTGTCGTAGGAGCGGCTTCAGCCGCGCGGGGCATTACCGGGTAACGCCCCGTCGCGGCTAAAGCCGCTCCTACAAGGGTCTCATCAGATCAAGCACTCGCCTCGGGCAAGCGCATCCCCACCGCCGCGGCCAGCGCGCCGTCGCGCACCAGTGCGGTGGCGGCGAGCATGTCCGGGTGGAAGTAGCGGTCGTCCTGCAGTGCCGGTACACGGGTGCGCAGCAGCGCGCGCGCCGCTTCCAGTGCGGCGCTGGAGCGCAGCGGCGTGTGGAAATCGCAGCCCTGCGCGGCCGCCAGCAATTCGATGCCGACCACGTTGGCCGCGTTCTCGGCCATCGGCAGCAGCCGGCGCGCGCCGTGCGCGGCCATCGATACGTGGTCTTCCTGGTTGGCCGAGGTCGGGATCGAGTCGACGCTGGCCGGATAGGCGCGCTGCTTGTTCTCCGACACCAGCGCCGCGGCGGTGACCTGCGGAATCATGAAGCCGGAGTTGAGGCCGGGCTTGGGCGTCAGGAACGCCGGCAACCCGGACAGCGCCGGATCCACCAGCATGGCGACGCGGCGCTCGCTGATCGAGCCGATCTCGCACACCGCCAGCGCCAGCATGTCGGCGGCGAAGGCCACCGGCTCGGCGTGGAAGTTGCCGCCGGACAGCGCTTCGCCGGTGTCGCTGAACACCAGCGGGTTGTCGGAGACGCCGTTGGCCTCGGTGGCCAGGGTGGTGGCCGCCTGGCGCATCACGTCCAGCGCCGCGCCCATCACCTGCGGCTGGCAGCGCAGGCAGTAGGGATCCTGCACGCGTACGTCGTTGTCGCGGTGCGAATCGCGGATCGCCGAGTCGTGCATCAGGGCGCGCAGCGCGGCGGCGGTGGCGATCTGCCCGGGCTGGCCGCGCAGCGTGTGGATGCGCGGATCGAACGGGGTGTCCGAGCCTTTCGCGGCCTCGGTGGACAGTGCGCCGGTGACCAGTGCGGCATGGAACACGCGCTCGATCTCGAACAGCCCGGCCAGCGCATAGGCGGTGGAGTACTGGGTGCCGTTGAGCAGCGCCAGGCCCTCCTTGGCGCCCAGCGTCAGCGGCTGCAGCCCGGCCTGGGCCAGCGCCTGGGCGGCCGGCAGGCGCGCGTCGCCGACGAAGGCCTCGCCAACGCCCAGCATCACCGTGGCCAGGTGCGCCAGCGGCGCCAGGTCGCCGGAGGCGCCGACCGAGCCCTGGCACGGCACCACCGGGATCACCTCATGCTGCAGCAGCGCCTCCAGCAGCGCCAGCGTCTGCGGCCGCACGCCGGAAGCGCCCTGGGCCAGGCTGGCCAGCTTCAGCGCCATCATCAGCCGCACCACCGGCACCGGCATCGGCGCACCGACCCCGGCCGCATGCGACAGCACGATGTTGCGCTGCAGGGCTTCCAGGTCCTCGCGCTCGATGCGCACGCTGGCCAGCTTGCCGAAGCCGGTGTTGATGCCGTACACCGGCGCGCCGCTGGCCACGATCGCCTCCACGGTCTGCGCGCTGCGCAGCACCGCGTCGGCGCAGGCCGGGTCCAGCCGCACGCCGGCGCCGCGGTACACGTCGCGCCACTGCGCCAGGCTGACCGCGCCCGGGCGCAGCAGGATCTCGTTGTCGCTCATTGTCCTCTCCAGATACGCGCATGCAGCGGGTTGAAGCCCATGCGATAGACCAATTCGGCCGGTTCGGCGATGTCCCAGATCGCCAGGTCGCAGGCCAGCCCGGCGCGCAGCCGGCCGACCCGGTCCTGGCGCCCGAGCGCGCGCGCCGCCTCGCGGGTGAAGCCAGCGATGCATTCGGCCACGGTCAGCCGGAACAACGTCGCCGCCAGGTTCATCGCCAGCAGCGGGCTGGTCAGCGGCGAGGTGCCGGGATTGCAGTCGGTGGCCAGCGCGCGCGGCACGCCGGCGGCGCGCAGCGCGGCGATCGGCGGCAGCTGGGTATCGCGGGTGAAATAGAACGCGCCCGGCAGCAGCACCGCGACGGTGCCGGCGGCGGCCATCGCGGCGACGCCGGCGTCGTCCAGGTATTCGACATGGTCGGCCGAGCGCGCGCCGTAGCGCGCCGCCAGTGCCGCGCCGCCCTGGTTGGACAACTGCTCGGCATGGATCTTCAGCGCCAGGCCATGGCGCTGCGCGGCCTGGAACACCTGCTCGGTCTGCGCCGGGCTGAACGCCAGGTGCTCGCAGAACACGTCCACCGCCTCCGCCAGGCCCTGTGCGGCGACCGCCGGGATCATGCGCTCGCAGACCTCGTCGATGTAGGCCTGCGCCTCGGCGCCGGGCGGCACGGCGTGCGCGCCGAGAAAGGTCGGTGACACCTCCACCGTGCGCAGTTCGCCCAGGCGGCGGGCCACGCGCAGCAGGCGCAGTTCGTCCTCCAGCGTGAGGCCGTAGCCGGACTTGATCTCCACCGTGGTCACGCCTTCGGCCAGCAGTGCATCCAGCCGCGGCAGGCTGGCGGCGAGCAGGGCGTTCTCGTCGGCGGCGCGGGTGGCGCGCACCGTGGAGACGATGCCGCCGCCGGCGCGGGCGATGTCGGCGTAGCTGGCGCCGAGCAGGCGCTGCTCGAACTCGCCGGCGCGGTTGCCGGCATAGACCAGGTGGGTGTGGCAATCGATCAGGCCGGGGCCGATCCAGCGTCCGCCGCAGTCGATGCTGCGTTGCGCCGACAGCGGGCCGGGCAACTGCGCGGCGGCGCCGGCATAGACGATGCGGCCGTCGCGGCACGCCACCACGCCGTCGTGGACCAGCCCCAGGCCGCCGTCCTCGCCGTCCAGCGTCATCAGGTGCGCGTTGTGCCAGAGCGTGTCGCAGGGCATGGTCACGGGCAGGCTCGTCGGTTATTTTGTATATACAATATTGTGGTCGATGGAGGGTGTCCAGTGCAGACCCAGGCGCAGCAGCAGGCCAGCGGCAACGCGGGATCGGGCGAATTCTGGTGCGCGCACGCGCTGCTGCCGCAGGGCTGGGCGCGCGAGGTACGCATCGGCGTGCGCGGCGGTCGCATCGCCACGGTGGACAGCGGCGTGGCCGCGGCTCTGGGCGATCGGCGTCTGGACATCGTGGTCCCGGGCCTGGGCAACCTGCACAGCCACGCCTTCCAGCGCGGCATGGCCGGGCTCACCGAGATCGGCGGACGCAGCGGCGACAGCTTCTGGAGCTGGCGCGAGCTGATGTACCGCTTCCTGCAGCGGCTGGACCCGGACGATCTGCAGGCCATCGCCGAGCAGGCCTACGTCGAGATGCTCGAGGCCGGCTTCACCCGGGTCGGCGAATTCCATTACGTGCATCACGCCGCCGACGGCCGACCCTACGCCGACCGCGCCGAGATGGCGCAGCGCCTGGCCGCCGCGGCGCAGACCAGCGGCATCGGCCTGACCCTGCTGCCGGTGTTCTACGCGCACGCCGACTTCGGTGGCGCCGCGCCGAACCCGGCGCAGCAGCGCCTGCTGCACGACGTGGACGGCTTCGCCGCGCTGCTGGACGGCAGCCGCCGCGCCCTGCAGGGGCTGGACGATGCGGTGCTGGGCCTGGCCCCGCACAGTCTGCGCGCGGTCACCCCTGACGAACTGGCGGCGCTGCTGCCGCTGTGCGATGGCCCGGTGCACATCCATATCGCCGAGCAGACCCGCGAGGTCGACGCCTGCCTGGCCTGGAGCGGGCAGCGCCCGGTGCAATGGCTGCTGGCGCACGCACCGGTGGATGCGCGCTGGTGCCTGGTCCACGCCACCCATGTCGACGCCGCCGAAGTGCAGGGCATCGCCGCCAGCGGCGCCGTGGTCGGGCTGTGCCCGATCACCGAGGCCAACCTCGGCGACGGCCTGTTCCCGATGCCCGCGTTCGTGCGCGCCGGCGGCCGTTTCGGCGTGGGGTCGGACTCCAACGTGCTGATCGATGCGGCCGAGGAACTGCGCCTGCTCGAATATGGTCAGCGCCTGAGCCTGCGCGGGCGCAACGTGCTGACCGGCGACACCGCGCTGTCCAGCGGCCGCTTTCTGTTCCAGTCCGCCGCGCAGGGCGCGGCGCAGGCGCTCGGTGTCGAACAGGGGCTGTGCGTGGACGCACCGGCCGATCTGGTCGAACTGGACGCCGCGCATCCGGCACTGCAGGCGCGCCACGGCGACGCCTGGCTGGACAGTTGGCTGTTCGCCGCACGCGGCGGCGCGGTGCGTTCGGTCTGGCGCCACGGCCGCGAACTGGTGCGCGAGGGCCGCCACCTGCAGCGCGACGCCGTCGCCGCGCGCTATGCGCGTGCGTTGACCCGGTTGCTGGACGCATGAGGCGCGCGGATCGCGTGGAGTCGTGCACCGATCGCCGCAGCACGGAGCGCCCATGAGTCTCGCTGCACCGATGCTGCCGCTCAACCAGCGCATTCGCCGCGACATCGAGGCGCGCATCCGCAGCGGCGAGTGGCCGCCGGGCCATCGCATTCCGTTCGAACACGAACTGATGGCGCAGTACGGCTGCTCGCGCATGACCGTCAACAAGGTGCTGGCGCTGCTCGCCGACGCCGGCATGATCGAACGCCGGCGTCGCGCCGGTTCGTTCGTGGCGCGGCCGCACCCGCACATGGAACAGGTCGCGCTGGAGATCCCGGACATCCCGGTCGAGGTCGCCGCGCGCGGCCATGCCTATCGCTTCGAACTGCTGGAACGGCAGCAGCGCGCGCCGCGCGCGTCGCTGCCGCAGGAGGCCGAGGTCGCCGCGGGCGGCAGCCTGCTGGCGCTGCAGTGCCTGCACTACGCCGATGGCCGCCCGTTCGCGCTGGAGGAACGGGTGATCAACCCGGTGGCGGTGCCCGAGGCCCTGCAGATGGACTTTGCGGTGACCGTGCCCGGCAGTTGGCTGCTGCAGCACGTGCCGTGGACCCGCGCCGAGCACCGCATCAGCGCGGTCGGCGCCAGCGCCGCGCAGGCGGCGCGACTGCAGGTGCCGGCCGGCACCGCCTGCCTGCTGATCGACCGCCGCACCTGGCGCGGCGAGCAGGCGGTGACCTTCGTGCGCCAGGTGTTTCTCGGCGACACCTACGACCTGGTGGCGCGGTTCTCGCCCGGCGCGCGCTGAGCCTGGCGCTTACGGCGATTGCAGGCAACTCACGTACGTCGGGAAGCATCGCGTAGGAGCGGCTTCAGCCGCGACGAAGGTGTCCATGGAAGGCCGTTGTGGCCGACGCCACTCTTTCAGGACGCGGCACGACGCGCGACGAGCACACGTGATGAGGTGCCCGCAGTGGCCTCTGCACTGCGCGATGCTGCGATGCCGCACGTTCGCCATACGCCAGCGTGGGTTTGTCCTGCCTGCCGCACTCTGGCAAGTTAGCGCCGGGGCCGGGCGAGGGGCCATGGCCGCGGAACGAGGGATGGTTCGGCATGACGTATTTCGTGACAGGCGCCACCGGTTTCATCGGCCGCTACCTGATGGCCAAGCTGATGCGGCGCAAGGGCGTCGTGCATGTGCTGCTGCGCAAGGAGTCGCAGCGCAAGTTCGATGCGCTGGTCCGCGAGCAGGGCTGGGACCCCAAGCGCCTGGTGGTGCTGCACGGCGACGTCGGTGCCGCGTACTGCGGGCTGTCGGCGGCGCAGCGCAAGGCGCTGCACGGCAAGGTCAAGCACTTCTTCCACCTGGCCGCGCTGTACGACCTCACCGCCAAGGCCGAGGAACAGCGCGTCGCCAACCTCGACGGCACCCGCAACGCGCTGGAACTGGCGGCGCAGCTCGGCGCCGGCATTTTCCACCACACCAGTTCGATCGCAGTGGCCGGGCTGTACCCGGGCATCTTCCGCGAGGACATGTTCGAGGAAGCCGAGGGGCTGGACGATCCCTACCTGCGCACCAAGCACGACGCCGAGGCGCTGGTGCGCGCCGAGACCCGGATCAAGTGGCGCATCTACCGCCCGGCGATGGTGGTGGGCGATTCGCGTACCGGCGCCATCGACAAGATCGACGGCCCGTACTATTTCTTCCCGCTGATCAAGAAGCTGCGCCAGCTGCTGCCGCCGTGGGCGCCGATGCTGGGCATCGAGGGCGGACGGATCAACCTGGTGCCGGTGGACTTCGTCGCCGACGCGATGGACCACATCGCGCACAAGCCCAAGCTCGACGGCCACACCTTCCACCTCACCGACCCCGAGCCGCTGCGCGTGGGCGAGGTGCTCAACGTGTTCTGCCGCGCCGGCCATGCGCCGGAAATGACCTTGCGGGTGGACGCGCGCATGTTCGCGTTCGTGCCCTCGAGCATCCGCGCCGCGGTCGGCAGCTTGCCGCCGATCCGCCGCTTCACCGGCATGTTGCTGCGCGATTTCCGCATCCCGCGCGAGGTGCTGAAGTTCATCACCTATCCCACGCGCTTCGACAGCCGCGAGACCGAGCGCGCGCTCAAGGGCAGCGGCATCGCCGTGCCGCGCCTGGAAGACTACGCCTGGCGCCTGTGGGATCACTGGGAACGGCACCTGGACCCGGACCTGTTCGTCGATCGCTCGCTCAAGGGCAAGGTCCGCGGCAAGGTGGTGCTGATCACCGGCGGTTCCTCCGGCATCGGCCTGGCCACCGCGCAGCGCGTCGCCGAGGCCGGCGCCATCACCGTCATCGTGGCCCGCGGCGAGCAGGAACTGCACGCCGCGCGCGACGCGATGAACGCCAAGGGCGGCAAGGTCTTCGCCTATACCGCCGACCTCTCGGACCTGGCCGACTGCGACCGCCTGCTGAAGACCGTGCTGGAGGCGCACGGCCACGTCGACGTGCTGATCAACAACGCCGGCCGCTCGATCCGCCGCTCGATCGAACTGAGCTACGACCGCTTCCACGATTTCGAGCGGACCATGCAGTTGAACTACTTCGGCAGCCTGCGCCTGATCATGGGCGTGCTGCCGGGCATGACCGCGCGGCGCAAGGGCCACATCATCAACGTCAGCTCGATCGGCGTGCTGGCCAACTCGCCGCGCTTCTCTGCCTACGTCGCCTCCAAGGCGGCGCTGGACGCCTGGAGCCGCTGTGCGCAGGGCGAACTGTCGGGCAAGGGCATCAGCTTCACCACGGTCAACATGCCGCTGGTGAAGACGCCGATGATCGCTCCGACCAAGATGTACGACAGCGTCCCGACGCTGAGCGTGGACGAGGCCGCCGACCTGATGGTCAAGGCGATCATCGAACGCCCCAGCCGCGTGGCCACGCGCCTGGGCATCTTCGCCGCCCTGGTCAACGCCGTGGCGCCGAAGGCCTACGAAGTGGTGATGAACACCGCCTTCGAACTGTTCCCGGACTCCGCTGCGGCCAAGGGCGACCGCAAGGCGCTACGCGAGACCAAGCCGAGCCAGGAGCAGATCGCGTTTGCTGCGCTGATGCGGGGTGTGCATTGGTGATGGGGCGGGGATTGGGGAGGCGGGATTGGGGATTCGCAAAAGCGGGTTCTCGATCTCTGATCCGCGTTTGCGTGGCCTAAGGTCCTTCTGCTGTTCCGCTGGGAGGCGGAAGGACAGGCAGTGGTCGCGGTGAGCGCGGCGCTGCCTCGCCTCAGAAGGAAGCCGACCTGGAGAAACGCCGCAACGACCCGCTTTTACCAATCCCCAATCCCAACTCCCCAATCCCGGCCTATCAAAACGTCCTACATTGCCGCCAGCGCACCGGTTCCTCGCGGCCGGGGCGGGGGTTGAGCTGGATGCGCACGGTGCGCAGGGACGGGTAGCGCTCCACTTCCTTGCAGATGCGCGGCCATACCTGGGCGTCGTCACCGCTGCGGTCGACCACCAGGGTCATCTGCGTCTGCCAGATGCCGCGGATCACGCCCGGGGTGCCGGCCAGGGCCTTGGACAGGGCCTGGCGGTTGCGCTGTTCGGTGGCAGGGTCGGGTTCGGCGAGATTGCCGGCGTCGTCGAGCGTCGGCTGGGGCGGCGCGGCGGGCGTGGCGGGCGTGGCCGTCGGCGTAGCCGCGGCCTGGGTAGGGGTTGCAGCAACGGCCGGCGTAGGCGGAGTCGCCGGCACGGGGGTGGCCACCGTGGCCGGCGGCTCCGCGGGCTGCTGCAGCGCCATCGCGCCGACGCCGACCAGCACGCCCAGGGCCAGCGATGCCAGGCCGGCGATGGCGATGTGGCGCTGCGCGCGGCGGCGGCTGGCGCCGATCACGCCGTCTTCCAGTTCGCTGGGCAGGTAGGGCTTGAGCATCGGCCAGATGCGGCGGCCGTCGAGGATTTCCACCGCCTGCTTCTCCGCGGCGGCGATGCCGTCGCGCTGCACCTTGCCCTCGGTGATCAGGATGCCGCCCTGTGCGCCCATCAGCCGCGCCGCCGCGCCCAGTTCGTTGACCGCGGCCGAGCCGATCCGATACGCCCGGCCGTGCTTGCACGACAGCAGCCAGCGTGCGTCGCCGCGGGTCATCACAAAGTCGCTTTGCGGTTCCTGGCTCGCGTGCTCGTCGACGGTCGCATCCTGCAGATCGCGCTGCTCGCGCATCGCGCGCCGCACCATGTAGGAGAAATCGCGCCAGTGCAGGCCGGCCAGTGCATGCAACCCGGCCATGGTCTCGTTTTCGCGGCGCCGCACCAGCCACAGGTACAGGCTGGCCGCCAGCCATGCCGCGACTGCCAAGAGCGCTGCCGCTATCCAGGAAAACATGCTCGCACCCGCACACGCGCCGTAAAGAAGTCAGTGTATCGCCAGCGTGTCACGGCGCCGGCAAGGCGACAGCGGTGGAAGGCGGACAAAAAAGACCCGCCAGTCCGAAGCCGAGAGGGGAGGGGAGCAAACGGTCTTCTGATGGACTGGCGGGTCCGTTTCGATTGTCTGGAAAAACGTGCTGCTTTGCAACAATCCGGTTACTCGGCCGGGGTCGTCACCGTATTGCGCTTGCGGCTGGCGCGCTTTGGCGTGCTCTTGGCAGGTGCGACCTTGGCGACCACCGGGCCGGCGCGGCGCCGCGCCGGTGCCGCGCGCTTGGCGGTGCCGGGTTGCGCTGCGGCGGTCTTCTTGGCGGTCTTCTTCGCTGCCGGCGCCTTGCCCGACGCCTGCGGCCCACGGCCGCCACGCAGATGGCGCAGTTCGCCATTGAGCGCGTCCACGCGTTCGATCAGCGCGCCCAGGTCTTCGCGGCTGGGCACTTCCAGGCGGCGCAGGGCGCGCTGCACGCGGTCCTCGAATACCTTCTCCAGGCGGTCCCAGGTGTCGGCGGCGCGCTCGCGGGCCTGGCCGACCCGGTTCTCCACCGCATCGCGCACCGCGTCGACGCCGCCGCCGGCCAGCTTGCGCGTGCTCTGCTCCAGGTTCAGCCCTTCCTTCACCAGGGTCTCGAACAGCTTGCCGCCTTCGGCCTGGGCGCGGCCGAAGGCGCCGACGCCGGCCAGCCAGACCTGCTGCGCCGATTCGCCCAGGCGCTTGGACAGCTTCTCCGCCTGCGCCTGCAGGGTGTCGTCGGCAGGGGCGGTGCTGCGCTTCTTGCGCGCGGATTTCTTCAGAGTGGCCATGACGGTGCGGTTCCTTCGGCGGGTGAGTGGCGGAGATCGAGACTCGGGAGGTTGCTTAGAGTAATCACACCAGCGTGCGCGTGGCGTACGCGGACGACACCGTTGGTCGGCGCGGCCTTCGCTACGCCGGCGGCGAACGGCGGGTGCGGCGCGTGGCGCGGCGGCCGGCGATGACCTGGTCGACGTCGTCCAGCGCACGCCGCAGGCGCGCGGTGGTCTCGGTCATGCGCCGCGGCTGCACGTCCACGCCGTCGAGGAAGGTGCGGTTGCGGTCGTTGAGGATCTGGTGGCGCAGCGCGATGCCGTGCGCGGCCAGCAGCGGCTCCAGCGTCTGCGCGTTGCGGCGCAGGTCCGACAGGGTGTTGCGGTAGGCGAGCTGGCAGACGCGGTGGCGCGCGGCGTAGCTGAAGAGATTGGTGAAGAACAGCTCGCCATTGTCGGCGTTGGGCTCGAACACTAGCTGGTCCACCTGCGGGTACTGCCGCGCATACTTCTCCAGCCCCACCTGCATGCGCGACTGCAGCAGGGTGCGGAAGGTCTGCGACAGCACCGCCGGCAGGCCACCGGCGAGCAACCGCGCGCGGTCGACGCGGCCATTGCGGCGCGGCGCGTGGGTGGCGTCGTAGGGCACCAGTGGGTTGATCCCGATCATCAGGTCGATGCCGCGCTCCAGCAGGGTGGAGGCGTGCATGGTGCGGCGCAGCGCGCCGTCCACGTAATGGCGGCCGTCGATCTGCACCGGCGGGTACAGCCCCGGCAGTGCCGCGCTGGCCTGGATCGCCAGCGAGATCGGCACGTGGTCCATGCCCGGCTCGCCGAAGCGCACCGTGCCGCCGCTGTCCAGATCCACCGCGACCACGAACAGGTTGGTGCCCAGTTCGCGGAAATCGTTGCTGCGGCCGCGGCGGCTGAATACGTCCTGCAGGAAGCGCTCGACCCCGGCGTTGTCGAACAGGCCGCTGGGCACCAGTCCGCCGAAGCGGGTGATCAGGTCCGACCAGCGGGTCTTGCGCGGTTCGGTGAGCAGGTCGTGCCACCAGCCGTAGGCCAGCCGCGGCAGGGTCGCGGCGCGGCGCAGGTATTCGTAGACGTTGGGCCGCAGGAAGTCTTCCGGGCGGAAGTGCGCATCGTCGCTGTTGCCGGTGACGAAGATCCGGCAGATCTCGGCGCTGCTGACCCGGTTGGCCAGGCCGGCGGTCAGGAAGGCGCCGGAACTGACCCCGACGTAGCAATCCAGGCGGGTCAGGTCCAGGCCGTCGAGTGCCTCGTCCAGCGCACGCAGCGCACCCAGGCCGTACATGCCGCCGATCGGGCCGCCGCCGGCGATGGCCAGGCCGATGCGGCCGTTGGAATGGGGACGGGGCGAGGCGCTGTGGAGGGAAAGCATGCGCGGTCCGCAGGAGGCAGTGGCGCGAGTGTAGCCGAGCGCGGTGACGCTTGCGGTCGTGCCGGGCTGCGACCATCATCGGCGGCCATGGCGCGCAGCAATCCCGTCCTGGAACGACTCGGCCGCCGCCTGGCGTGGCACCAGGCGCTGCACGATCCCGCGCGCGAACCGCGCAATGCGCTGCGCTGGCTGCAGGAGCTGCGGCGCTGGCAATCGGAACGGCTGGAGCGCAGCTTCGAGCATTTCCTGGAGGATCCGCAGCGGCGCCCGGCGGCGATGTTCTTCCTCACCGATGTCTATGGCGACCGCGACTTCAGCCGCCGCGACGCCGATATCGTCAAGGTGCTGCCGATGATGCAGCGGCTGATGCCGGCCTCGCTGCTGGAGACCGTGGCCGACGGCATCGGCCTGGGCGCACTGACCCACGCCCTGGACCTGCGCATGGCCGAGGCGCTGCAGGCCCTGGCGCCGCGGCGCAAACGCCTGGACGAGGCGCTGTATGCCGAGGCCTATCGGCAGACCGGGCTGCCGCGCCTGCGCCAGCGCCAGATCGATCTGATCGCCCGCGTCGGCCTGGGCCTGGCCAGCGCGGTGCACACACCCGGCGTGCGCATGCTGCTGCGCTTCGCCCGCGGCCCGGCCAAGGCGGCGGGGCTGTCGGAGTTGCAGGGGTTTCTGGAACGCGGCTTCGACGCGTTCTCCAAGCTGGGCGATGCCGAGGGGTTCATCGGCGATATCGAGACCACCGAGCGCGCCGTGTCGCGGCGATTGTTTGCGGGCGACCCGGATCCGTTCGCGTTGGAGTGACCGGGCGGTCGGACCCTCACCCCAACCCCTCTCCCGGGGAGAAATGGGCAAGCGCTTTTCCTTCTCCCACCGGGAGAAGGTGCCCCGCAGGGGCGGATGAGGGTGCGGCGGCGCGTGTTCCAACCTCAGCGAGTCGCTGCGCGCCGCACCCTCACCCCAACCCCTCTCCCGGCGGGAGAGGGGCTAGCGCTTTTCCTTCTCCGACCAGGAGAAGGTGTCCCGCAGGGGCGGATGAGGGTACGGGCAGTACGTGTTCCAACCTCGGCGAGTCGCTGCGCGCCGCACCCTTACCCCAACCCCTCTCCCGTGGGGAGAGGGGCTCGATCCACTCGTCAGGCCAGCTTTTCCGACAGCACCCGGCGAATCTCGCTCTCCACCGTGCCCTTCATCGCCGACAGCAGAAAACCCAGTTCGGCGGTGACATGCACCTGCTTGGGCAGCAGTTCGATGCGTCCGTCCACGCCCGAGCGCGAGAACAGCAAGGAATCGCCATCCCAATGCGATTCCAGATCGAAACGCTCGGCCAGTTTCTTGGCGGCGGTTTCGATGGCCTTGCGGGCCTGCGCGGGGGTCTTGGTGTGGTCGTGGCGGATGTCGATGCTGGACATGCTGGCTCCTGTGCGGGCGGGTGCCCACGTGAACGATCAGGCATTGTGCGTATGTGCGGTGCATTGTCCAGTACGCGCGCTTCTGCGCACGCAGGCAACCTGCTAGGCTGCCCGCCGTGCACGATCTGCAACTCCATTTCAGCAACCGCCAACATCCCGACCGGCCCCTGCGCGCGGGCGTGCATCGCATCGTGCGGCTGGCCTCCGGCCAGGTCAGCGTGGTCGACGACACCCAGGGCGCGTTGCTGCTGGCGCAGTTCTGCCTGGACCGGCGTGGCCTGTGGCTGCAGGTCGCCAACGGCAGCCGTGGGATCCACGTCAACGGCCGCCCGGTGCGGCGCATGGCCCTGCTGCGCGCCGGCGACGCGATCTACGCCGACGGCGTGGAGATGGTGGTGCAGGGCAAGTGCGAGCCGCTGCACCGGCTGCCCGAGGTCAGCGAGGCCGAGTACGACGATCCGCGGCTGGTGCTGCGCGGCGTCGGCGGTCCGCACCATGGCCGCAGTTTCACCGTGGACCGGGTGCGCAGCATCGGCCGCCTGCGCGAGTGCGATATCCGCATCGACGATCCGGCCTGCGCCGAGCAGCACGCGCGCCTGGAACGGCATGGCGAGCGGGTGCTGCTGCGCGGCTTCGGCGATGCGCAGACCCAGGTCAACGGCATCGCCGTGCGCAGTTGCTGGCTGCAGCCCGGCGACCAGGTGGTGTTCGATGCCCAGCACCGTTTCGTGCTGGAAGTGCCGCAGGTGGTCGGCGCCGAGCCCCTGCGCGACGACCCGGCACTGGCCGCGTTGGCGCTGACGCCGGCGGCGGTGGCGCCGCGTCCGGCCACCGCGCGGCGCTGGCCGTGGCTGTTGCTCAGCGCCCTGCTGCTGGCCGCCGCGCTCAGCGGCCTGCTGTGGTTCGGCGCGCGCTGAGCGCCCGCCAGCCGCGCCAGCCCAGCAGCACCGCCAGGATCGCCGCGTACAGCAGCGGCTCGCGGATGTCCGACTTCACCAGCCACCAGAAGTGCAGCACCGCGAGCACGCCGATCGCGTAGATCGCCTTGTGCAGCTTGCCCCAGTTGCGTTTGAGCCGGCGCATCCAGCCCTGGGTGGAGGTGATCGCCAGCGGCACCAGCAGCAGCCAGGCGAGGAAGCCCACGGTGATGTAGGGGCGTTTGACGATCTCCTCGAAGATCTGCGTCCAGTAGCCGCGCAGGTCCAGCCCCAGGTAGGCCGCCAGATGCACGGTCGCGTAGAAGAACGCATACAGCCCGAGCATGCGCCGGAAGCGCAGCAGCGCCGGTTGCCCGGTCAACTGCCGCAGCGGCGTGATCGCCAGGGTCAACAGCAACAGCCGCAGCGCCCACAGTCCGGTGCGGTGCTCGACCTCGGCCACCGGATCGGCGCCGAGCGCATCGCTGCCGGTCTGCCACACCTGCCAGAACTGCCAGCCCAGATACGCCATCGGCGCCAGCGCCAGCGCATGCACCACCGCCTTGGCAGCGATCAGCGACGCAGATGTCTTAGCCATGCAACCTCAATACCTCAGCAAACCCGAGGACAAACGCGGGCGCGTAGGCCCCACGCACGCAGCGACCGCTTCGCGAATCCCCACTCCCGAATCCCCACTCCCGGCTCAATACCATTTCTTCAGATCCATCCCCGCATACAGCGACGCCACCTGGTCGGCATAGCCGTTGAACGGGCGGGTGGGGATGCGTTCGGCGAACAGCTTGCTGGCCTTGCCGGCGATGCGCCGCTCGGTCTTCTGGCTCCAGCGCGGGTGGTCCACCGCCGGATTGACGTTGGAGAAGAAGCCGTACTCGGACGGCTGCAACTCGTGCCAGGCGGTCTCCGGCATGCGCTCGACGAAGCGGATCTCGACGATCGACTTGATGCTCTTGAAGCCGTACTTCCACGGCACCACCAGCCGCAGCGGCGCGCCGTTCTGCTGCGGCAGCGGCTTGCCGTACAGGCCGGTGGCGAGCAGGGTCAGCGGATGCATGGCCTCGTCGATGCGCAGGCCTTCCTTGTACGGCCAGTCGATCGAGCTGTAGCGGATGCCGGGCATCTGCTGCGGATCGGCCAGGGTGGTGAAGGCGACATACTTGGCCTTGGAGGTCGGCGCGAAGCGCTTGAGTACATCGCCCAGCGGCACGCCCAGCCACGGGATCACCATCGACCAGCCTTCCACGCAGCGCAGGCGGTAGATCCGCTCCTCGGGCGTGTGGCCCTTGAGCAGGTCGTCCAGGCTCAGCGTGCCGGGCTTCTCGCACTCGCCGGACACCTTCACCGACCACGGCGAGGTGCGCAGGGTCTTGGCCGCCTTGGACGGATCGGTCTTGTCGGTGCCGAACTCGTAGAAGTTGTTGTAGCTGGTCACGTCCTCGTAGCGGGTCAGCTCCTCGTTGGTGCGAAACCCGCTGCGCGCCTGCTCCGGGGTCACCACGGTCTTGGGCGGGGCCGGCGGCTCGGCATCGGCGCAGCCGACCAGGCCGGCCACCGGGGTCAGCGCCAGGACCTGCAGCAGGCGCCGCCGGTCGCGGTAGACCGTCTCGTCGGTGATCTCGCGGCTGGGGACGGAGAGGGCATCGCGCAACGACATGGCGGACTCCTGGAGCGAAGGGGGCGAGCAGTGGCGGGGACTTCAACACAGACTACGCATGCGCAGGGCGAATGGATGCAAATGCAACCTAAATTGCCCGGGCCGCAAGCTGTTGCGCTGCGGCATACTAGGGGTCCTGTCCGATAGGTGCCCCATGACGCGCGCGTTCAATTTCAGTGCCGGCCCCGCTGCCTTGCCGGAATCGGTCCTGCGCCAGGCGCAGGCGGAGATGTTGGAGTGGAACGGCGTGGGCGCCTCGATCGTGGAGCTGAGCCACCGCGGCGCCGAGTTCATGGAGGTGGCGGCACAGGCCGACGCCGACCTGCGCCGGCTGATCGGCATTCCCGACGACTACGCGGTGCTGTTCCTGGCCGGTGGCGCCACTACCCAGCAGGCGCTGCTGGCGCTGAACTTCGCCGCGCCCGGGCAGACCGTGGACTACGTGGTGACCGGGCACTGGGGCAAGACCGCGATCAAGCAGGTCGGGCCCTACGTCGACGTGCACGTGGCCGCCAGCAGCGAGGCCGGCGGCTTCCGCGACATCCCGCCGCGCGCCGACTGGCAGTTGCGCGAGGATGCCGCCTACGTGCACATCACCGCCAACGAAACCATCCACGGCGTGGAGTTCCGCGACACGCCCGACGTCGGCACGGTGCCGCTGTTCGCCGATTTCAGCTCCAGCATCGCCTCCGAGCCGATCGACGTGTCCAAGTACGCACTGATCTATGCGGGCGCGCAGAAGAACCTCGGCCCGGTCGGCGTCACGGTGGTGATCATCCGCCGCGACCTGCTCGAACGCGCCGGCCAGCCGCGGGCGGACATCTTCGACTACCGCTCGCACGTGGCGCGCGACTCCATGCTCAACACCCCGCCGACCTGGAACTGGTACCTGGCCGGGCTGGTGTTCAAGTGGATGCTGGCCGAGGGCGGGGTGGAGGCGTTCGCCGCGCGCAATCAGGCCAAGTCGGCGCTGGTGTACGCGGCGATCGACGCCTCCGGCGGCTTCTACCGCAACGAGGTCGCCGCGTCGGTGCGCTCGCGGATGAACATTCCGTTCTTCCTGCCGGACGAGACGCTGACCACGCGTTTCGTCGCCGAATCCAAGGCGGCCGGCCTGCTGGCGCTGAAGGGCCACAAGGCGGTCGGCGGCATCCGCGCGTCGCTGTACAACGCCATGCCCCTGGCCGGCGCGCAGGCACTGGTCGCGTTCATGCGCGACTTCCAGCAGCGCCACGGCTGAGTCGCCGATTTTTGTAGGAGCGGCGTCAGCCGCGACCGGATCGCGCCGGCGATCCGGACCACCGAGGAACCCCGATCCATGGCCGCAAAGCCGAAGAAATCCCCCGCCGCCGACGCCACGCCGGCCAAGTCCGCGAAATCCGCGAAATCCGCCGCCACGCCGGCCCTGGCCGACGTGCGCGCCAAGATCGACGAGATCGACCGCACCATCCAGGCGCTGATCGCCGAGCGCGCGCAGTTCGCGCACCAGGTCGGCAAGGCCAAGGGCAAGCTCGCCGCGGCGGTGGACTACTACCGCCCCGAGCGCGAGGCACAGGTGCTGCGAATGGTGGTGGACCGCAACCAGGGCCCGCTCAGCGACGAAGTGCTGGTGCACGTGTTCCGCGAGATCATGTCCGCGTGCCTGGCGCAGCAGGAGCCGCTGAAGATCGGCTACCTGGGGCCGGAAGGCACCTTCAGCCAGCAGGCGGTGCTCAAGCACTTCGGCCGCTCGGCGGTGGGCCTGCCGATGGCCACCATCGAGGAAGTGTTCCAGGAAGTGGAAAGCGGCAACGCCGACTTCGGCGTGGTGCCGGTGGAGAACTCGGGGCAGGGCACGATCCAGGTCACCCTGGACATGTTCCTCACCTCCAACCTGAAGATCTGCGGCGAGACCGAGTTGCGCGTGCACCAGTTCCTGCTCTCGCGCAGCGGGCGGCTCGACGCGATCGAGCGGATCTACGCGCATCCGCAGTCGTTCGCGCAGACCGCCGGCTGGCTGCGCGCGAACCTGCCCAAGGTGGAGAAGATTCCAGTCTCCAGCAACGCCGAGGGCGCGCGCCGCGCGCGCAACGCCGACGACGCGGCGGCGATCGGCGGGGAGAGCGCGGCGCACGTGTATGCGCTGAAGAAGGTCATCATGAAGTCGATCGAGGACGACGCGGACAACACCACGCGCTTCCTGGTGATCGGGCGGCAGATCTTCCCGCCGTCGGGGCACGATCGCACGTCGGTGCTGGTGTTCATCCACGACAAGCCGGGTGCGTTGTTCGATGTGCTCAGTCCGTTCGCGCGGCATGGGATCAGCATGAACCGGATCGAGTCGCGGCCGTCGCATCAGGCGAAGTGGGAATATGGGTTCTTCATCGATCTGGCGGGGCATGTGGAGGATGAGGCGATGAAGTTGGCGTTGGCGGAGTTGAAGGCGCATTCGGCGCAGATCAAGGTGTTGGGGTCGTATCCGGTGGCGGTGCCTTGAGGTGGTTGCGCGGTTGCTTTGATCTGACCGCGGCGGGGCGCTTTGCTGACGAAAAGAGGTGCGCCTGTAGGAGCGGCTTCAGCCGCGACAGAGCGTTCCTCGGTAAATGAATCCCTTCTTCAACAGCGACAGCTTTAACGGCAACAGCAACGGCAACGGCAACGGCAACAGCTTTCGCGCTTTGCGCGAGTCACTTTTCTTTGCTTGTGCAAAGAAAAGTAACCAAAAGAAACACACCCCCGGGCGGGCTGCCCCGCGCTGCGCGCGGGGTCCGCGGACACGACGGGAATTTTCGGAAGGCACATCCATGTGCCTGCCGAAAACGACGCGCATCCTGCGCGTCGCCCCTCACGGGGTTTTACCCGTCGTGTCCGCCAGCCCTCACGGGGGATTGAGAGCAACAGCAAAGCCAGAGCAACGGCAACAGCAACAGCAACAGCAACAGCGGTGATGGAGTGGGGGCGGGCGTCGTCGTGGTAGTGCAAGCGCGCGGTAACGGCGGCAGTGTCGTCTGAGTGGTAGTGGATCTTCGGGTGGTTGGACTTTCAGGAACGATGATGAGCAACGAGCAAGGCTGGATCGCAACGCGCGGCACTGCGCTGCAGGGCACGCTGACGGTGCCGGGGGACAAGTCGGTGTCGCACCGGGCGGTGATGTTCGCGGCGTTGGCCGATGGCACGTCGCGGATCGAGGGGTTTCTCGAGGGCGAGGACACGCGTTCGACCGCGGCGATCTTCGCGCGGCTCGGGGTGCGGATCGAGACCCCGTCGCCGTCGCAGCGCATCGTGCATGGCGTGGGCGTGGATGGGCTGCAGGCGCCGCAGGGCGAGCTGGACTGCGGCAATGCCGGCACCGGCATGCGCCTGCTTGCCGGGCTGCTCGCGGCGCAGCCGTTCGACAGCGTGCTGGTCGGCGATGCGTCGCTGTCCAAGCGGCCGATGCGTCGGGTGACCGAGCCGCTGGCGCTGATGGGGGCGCGCATCGACACCGAGGCCAATGGCGTGCCGCCGCTGCGCATCCATGGCGGGCAACCGCTGCGCGGCATCGACTTCGTCTCGCCGGTGGCCAGTGCCCAGGTCAAGTCGGCGGTGCTGCTGGCCGGGCTCTATGCCGAGGGCGTCACTTCGGTGCAGGAACCGCATCCCACCCGCGACTATACCGAGCGCATGCTGTCCGCGTTCGGCGTGGATATCACGTTCGCGCCCGGCCAGGCGCGGCTGCGCGGCGGCCAGCGCCTGCGCGCTACCGATATCGCGGTGCCGGCGGACTTCTCCTCGGCGGCGTTCTTCATCGTCGCCGCCAGCATCATTCCCGGCTCCGCCATCACCCTCAAGGCGGTCGGGCTCAATCCACGCCGCACCGGCCTGCTCGCCGCGTTGCGGCTGATGGGCGCAGACATCGTCGAGCACAACCACAGCGAGCACGGCGGCGAGCCGGTGGCCGATCTGCGGGTGCGCTACGCGCCGCTGCGCGGTGCGCGGATTCCGGAGGACGTGGTGCCGGACATGATCGACGAGTTCCCGGCGTTGTTCGTGGCCGCGGCCGCGGCCGAAGGCCAGACCGTGGTCAGCGGCGCGGCGGAACTGCGGGTCAAGGAATCGGACCGCCTGGCGGCGATGGCCACCGGGCTGCGAAGCCTGGGCATCGTCGTCGACGAAACCCCGGACGGCGCCACCATTCACGGCGGCACGCTGGGCGCCGGGACCATCGAGAGCCACGGCGACCATCGCATCGCCATGGCCTTCGCCATCGCCGGGCAACTGGCGCAGGGCGAGGTGCGGATCGAGGACGTGGCGAACGTGGCCACCTCGTTCCCGGGGTTCGACACACTGGCGCGTGGTGCTGGATTCGGGTTGCGCACAGCGTAAACGCGTTCATTACACCGGCCGCGTGTGGACGCGGCCGGTGCAAGCATCACGCCCGGATGTGCGCGCTTAGTGCGACGGCTGCGGACGCGGCGGATCGTTCGTCGGCGTCGAGGGCGCGTCGGCGCGATAGCTGTAGCTGCTGGTGTCGTCGGCGCGGTCCATGGCCAGCCACCAGCCGGCGATCGCCAGGGCGAGGGCGATCACGATCATCCAGGCCCAGGGCGAGCCGCGGTCGGCTCGTGCGTGCGGTTCCCGGCGCGCAGACGGGCGGGCCGAGCGCTTCCACGCATCCAGCGGCTGTGTCGACTTGTACGGGGTGGGCATGGCGGCAACTCCGGTGCCGTGGGAGCGATGCCAGTGTCGCCCAGGACCCGTGCCGGTGGTGTCACCCCCATGTGAACGCTGCCCGCGCGGCCGGGTGCCGGTTCAGTTAGGGGCCCGGCTTGAAGTCGAACGGGATCTCGATGCTGGCCGGTACGGCGCGGCCATTCTGCTGCGCGGGGCGGAACTTCCAGCGGCGCACGGTCTCCATCGCCGCGCGGTCCAGGTCGCGCGAGCCGCTGCGCCGCACCAAGGCCACGCCGGCGGGCGCGCCGCTGGCGTCGACCTCGACCCGCACCACCACGGTGCCGGCATCGCCGCGGCGCAGCGCCGCCGGCGGATAGCGCGGCGGCGGGGTCTGTCCTTCCAGCGGCACCGGGCGGTCGCCCGGGGCCAGCGCGGTGGCCGTGCTGCCGGCGCCATCGCTGCCTGCGGCAGGCGCCGGTGCTTCCGTAGTCGGCGGCGGTGCCGGTGCGGTTTCCACCAGCTTCGGCGCGTCGCCGGCGGGCGCCGGCTTGGCCTGCGGCATGCTGCTGGCGGGGCTGCCGGCCGGCAGCGGCTCGGGCAGCGGCTTCACCTGTTCGGTCTCCTGCTGCACCTGCGCTGGCTGCGGCTTGTAGAAATCGTTGTCCTTGCGTCCGACCAGCCACACCACCAGGAACAGCAGCAGGCCGGCGACGAAGGCGATGCCGACGATCGCGAGCAGGCGCCGCGGCAGGTGCAGCACGATGCCGGGCTTGGAAGACGAAGGCGACGTGGACATGAGGCTCACCGTGGGGAACCGCCCGATTCTGGCATAGCCGCGGTGAATCGCGCGCCGCGGCGGGCGCGGGTCGGCAAAACCGCGACGGACAGGCGATAATCCTCGGTTCGTTCCCCTGGCACCCCGCGCCCATGCTCGATCCCGCTCTGCTTCGCCAACAGCCCGCCGACCTCGCCGAGCGCCTGCGCACCAGCCGCGGCTATGCGCTGGACGTGGCCGCCCTGGAGGCCCTGGAGGCCGACCGCAAGCGCATCCAGGTGCGGACCCAGGAACTGCAGAGCCTGCGTAACAGCCGTTCCAAGGCGATCGGCCAGGCCAAGGCCAAGGGCGAGGACGTGACCGCGCTGATGGCCGAAGTGGCCGGCTTCGGCGACGAGCTGAAGGCCTCGGAGCAGCGCCTGGACGAGATCCGCGCGCAGCTGGAGACGCTGGCGCTGGAGATTCCCAACCTGCCGCAGGCCGACGTGCCGGCTGGCAAGGACGAGGCCGACAACGTCGAACTGCAGCGCTGGGGCAGCCCGCGCAGCTTCGATTTCGAGGTCAAGGACCATGTCGAACTCGGCGCACGCCACGGCTGGCTGGACGGCGAGTCGGCGGCCAAGCTGTCGGGCGCGCGATTCACCGTGCTGCGCGGGCCGATCGCGCGCCTGCACCGCGCCCTGGCGCAGTTCATGCTGGACCTGCACACCGGCCCGCACGCCTACCAGGAAACCAACGTGCCGGTGATCGTCAACGCCGACAGCCTGTACGGCACCGGCCAGTTGCCGAAGTTCGAGGAAGACATGTTCGCCACCGCGCTGGGCGAACAGAAGCGCTACCTGATCTCCACCTCGGAGATCTCGCTGACCAACCTGGTGCGCGACGAGATCGTCGAGGCCGAGCGCTTGCCGCTGCGCATGACCGCGCACTCGCTGTGCTTCCGTTCCGAGGCCGGCAGCGGCGGCCGCGACACCCGCGGCATGATCCGCCAACACCAGTTCGAGAAGGTGGAACTGGTCAGCGTGTGCCGCCCGGAAGATAGCGCCGCCGAACACGAGCGCATGACCCGCTGCGCCGAAGTGGTGCTGGAAACGCTCGGCCTGCCGTACCGCAAGATGCTGCTGTGCACCGGCGACATGGGCTTTTCCGCGAGCAAGACCTATGATCTGGAAGTTTGGCTGCCCTCGCAGCAGACCTATCGCGAGATCTCCTCCTGCTCCAACTGCGGCGATTTCCAGGCGCGGCGCATGCAGGCGCGCTGGCGCAACCCGGCCACCGGCAAGCCCGAGCTGCTGCACACGCTCAACGGCTCCGGCACCGCGGTCGGCCGCGCCATGATCGCGGTGATGGAGAACTACCAGAACGCCGACGGCTCGATCACCGTGCCCGACGCGCTGCGCCCGTACATGGGTGGGGCCGAGCGGATCGGCTGATTGCGCCGACCCGGGCATCGGCTCCGGGCGATCCTCTGGCGTCGCCGCTGTTGTGGCGGCGATGCGCTGCGTGCGACTGCGCGTGCGGGCTTGATTGCCCATGTCGCACGCGACGCGCTGTGCACCCGCATGTTGGCGACCTGGCGGGCAGGGCAGTCGCCTGCCCGCCCATGCACGCCATGCAGCACTCGCCGCAAACGGCGTCCCGCGTGCACCAGACCTCGCACCCGTCACTTCGCGCTAGCCCGGCCAGGGTTACCCTGCGTCGTCCAGGCGTGCCTGCGTCCTGCGAGCGCGACCGGCGTCCCTGCAGCGCAAATCGTTGTAGGAGTAGAATGAACCGGATCCGATTGTCCCCATCGTTCTAAATATCGAAAGAACATGCACGACCTCAACGATCTGTACTACTTCGCCATGGTGGTCGACCACGGCGGGTTTGCCGCCGCCGAACGCGCCCTGGGCATCCCCAAGTCGCGCCTGAGCCGTCGCATCAGCCAGCTGGAGAGCGACCTGGGCGTGCGCCTGCTGCAGCGCTCCACGCGCCGTTTCGCCGTCACCGACCTGGGCATGAGCGTGCATCGCCACGCCCAGACCATGCTGGCCGAGGCGCAGGCTGCGCGCGAAGTGGTCGACCGGCTCAGCGCCGAGCCGCGCGGGCTGGTGCGGGTCAGCGTGCCGGTGTCGCTGGCGCAGATGCAGCTGCCCAAGCTGCTGCCGATGTTCCTCGACCAGTACCCCAAGGTGCGGTTGCAGTTGAACATCAGCAATCGCCGTGTCGACATCATCAACGAAGGCTACGACGTCGCCCTGCGCGTGCGTTCGCGCCTGGACGACGACGGCAGCCTGGTGATGCGCAGCTTCGGCCAGGTGCAGGAACTGCTGGTCGCCAGCCCCAAGTACCTGGACCGCGCCGGCCGCCCCAAGGACCCCGAGGAACTGACCTCGCACGTCACCCTCAGCATCAGCGAGGACGAGGCGCGGCAGCGCTGGGAACTGCACGGCCCGGCCGGCGAAGTGCGCCGCGTCGACCTGCAGCCGCGCGTGGCCGGCTTCGACTTCCCCCTGCTGCAGTCCATGGTCAAGGACGGCTTCGGCATCACCCTGCTGCCCGAGACCGTCTGCGCCGAAGCCGTGCGCAACGGCGAACTGGAAGTGGTGCTGCCGGAGTGGTCGCTGCCACAGGGCATCTGCCACGCCGTGTTCGCTTCGCGCCGCGGCCTGCTGCCGGCGGTGCGCGTGTTCATCGACTTCCTCGCCGAACACCTGCCGCGCCAGATCGAAGCCTCGCGCCTGGACTGCGGCGGCAACTGCCCCGAACGCACCAAGGCCAAGCATTCGACCCTGGGCGCGATGGCGGTCGAGGCGGGTTGATCGAGACGCCGGCCGGGCACGCTGGCCGAGCAAAACCGACGCGGGCGTGCGAAAATGCGCGCCTGTGTTTGTGGCCCGGTCGTGCTGCATCGTGTCGTTAGAGGCAGCGATCGCCTCAAACGGGGCAGGCACAGTAGCGTCGCACTCCTGCGACGTTGCGCTTCAAGCGGCTGCGACGCTCGTCCGCAGCACCGCCGCGTTCGCAAACGGAGAGATGGCCGAGCGGTTTAAGGCACCGGTCTTGAAAACCGGCGAAGGGTCAAACCTTCCGTGGGTTCGAATCCCACTCTCTCCGCCATTCGCTTCCAAGCCATTGATTTGAATGTCTGATTTGGTTGGAAGGCAGGAAGCATGCAGAAGAAGCGCTCGCATGCGCGTCCCACATCATTTCAACCGGTCGTCCACCGGCCGCTGGTCGTTCGTCCCACGTGTGCCTGTCGATTTGCGAACCGCGAAAGGCTGCAGAGCCCAAGGGCGGGACACCTGGCGATCTAGCGGAGCAGGACCTCCGCAGCATTTACGTCCTGGAGGCATCACAACCTCAAGGCTTGGCCGGCACCGATTGCGCGCGGTACTGGCTGGGCGACGCATCGAAGCTGCGCTTGAATGCAACCGTGAACGCGCTTTCGGACGAATAACCGACGGAAACGCCGATCGCGCCGACGGACAGGGTGGACGTCAGCAGACGATGAGACGCCAGGGCCATGCGCCACCGGGTCAGATAATCCATCGGCGTCTCGCCGGTCACGCGCTCGAAATGGGCGGCGAAACTGGAGCGCGACATCCGTGCGGCAGCAGCCAATTCTGCGACCGTCCAGCGATGACTGACGTTCGCGTGCATGGCGCTCAGGGCACGATTGAGTGAGGGCACGCCCAGCGCGGCGAGCCATCCCATCTGCTGCCGGCCTGTCTCCAGATGGGCGCGCAAGGCCTCGATCAAGAGCGCCTGCGCAAGGTGTCCAGCGAGCAGATCGCTGCCTGGCCGAGGTTCGCGCAGTTCGACGATGAGCCGCCGTACGCTGGCTTGAAGCGCCGCCTTGTGGTCCTGGGACCGAATGTGGACCACGGGCGGTACGGCTGCAAGGATGGCCGCGGCATGGTGGCCGCGTAACGAAAAGAACCCCCCGATGCCTCGACACACGCCGCCGCCGTTGAGTTCAGCGACGTGGCCAGGCGGCACCTGTGTCAGGAAGGGGATGGCGTCTTGCCACGTCAAAGGCGTGCCTGCATATAGCTGCATGGCGGCGCCTCCTTTCACAAGAATCACATCACCCGGTTCCAGGGCAATCGGAAAGCCGGCGTCCTGCATCGCGAGCCTGCACTCCCCCGAATCGATGGCAAAGCATCGGATGCCGTCGGCTGGCGGGAAACGCAGTCCCCAGTCGCGCCCTGCATCCAGTCCGCGAAATCCATAGGAGTTGAGCTGAACGAGGGTGAGGATGTCGGAAAGCGGATCGGTCATGTCTGGACGATAGCGATAGATGTTTCGACGATCGAACATGGGTTCGGTTGCGCGGCAACGATATTGTTGCACCTGAAGGACGTGGTGGGCCGCCGCGGCTTGAAGTCCGGCCGATGGCCGCATTTTTCTCCTTGAGAAGCAGCATGATGAATTCGGCGTATCGGTCGCAGGCAAGCACGACAGTGAAATCCAGACGGTCGAGCTACGCATGGGGCGTGCTCGCTGTGTTGAGCGGCGCGGTGGCCCTGGTGTCTTATCGCTATCTGTTCGACCGAGGTCCCGTGCCGCCTGGGGTCGCAGCCAACCGGCATGTGCATCCATGGTTGATCGTGCACGCGACCAGCGCCGCGACGGCGCTGCTTTGCGGGCCATTCCAGTTCGTTCGCCGTCTTCGTCTGCGTCACCCGGGGTGGCATCGGGCGACCGGACGCGTCTATGTCGCGGGCTGCATGGTCGGGGGCGTCTCCGCGCTGTTTCTTGCCGCCGGCATCTCCACCGGCCCTGTCGCTGGCGCAGGGTTTGGTGCGCTTGGAATCGCATGGATGGCGACAACGGCTATCGCGTTACGCAAGGTCCTGACAGGTCGGCTGGCTGAGCATCGGCACTGGATGATGCGCTCTTTCGCCTTGACCCTGTCTGCGGTGACGCTGCGTCTTTACCTGCCTGTCTCGACGTTTATCCTGGGCATCGAATTTGTCCTGGCCTATCGGGCGATTGCCTGGTTATGCTGGCTACCGAACCTTCTGGCCGCCGAGTGGCTGATTAAAGCTTCACCGTCGGTCCTCGAGCGAGACGACGTTGGTCCCGATTTCAAGCGGTCAGAATAGGCATCCGATTCGAGGCGTCGGTCAATTGGTAATCGACGGCTCGTTGGTGACGCATGACGCTGGCGTCTCCATGCATTGAATGCATGCGTGCGTAGTTCGACGCTAGGTTATGCGCATTTTTGTAGGGTACGTCCGAGAGGCTGCTTGTTCTGATGGGTGTCGGTTAAATCTTTATTCGGCGAAACGCGATTGATCTATTTTTCAGATCGCTTCCAGTGTGATAATCGATCACGATCCACAAGGTAGTGATTTTTTCAGTAAGTATTGAGCAGGTTGTGAGGTCGCGGCCCTGGTTTTCATGTCGTTTTAAATGTGCCATTTTGGGATGAAAAGTGGCGCAGCAAGATGGCTGAAAATCTCTTGGTCAGCAAAAAGTAGAGATGTCGTGGCGAAAGGAGCGTGGATTCGATGCGCTCATCTGTCGAAGGTATGCAATGGGAGTGGTCGCGGCAGATTCGGTAGTGACTTTATGGTCTGCCCAGGCGGGCCCTGAAGCACGTTGTTGAATGGATGCGGCACGATCGTCATGACGTGGGTCCTGGAAGGGCTCGATGATGACTTGTTGCTGGCCCGGGAGCGCCATGAACGGTGGTGCCGAACGGCATCTGTAGATAGAATTATTAATTGGCTTCCATTCAGTTGCAGGTTGCATTTTTTTGCAGCCCGGTGCTACCGTCGCGCCGAGCTTCCAGAATGGTGCTTGCTTTGGTGAGCAAACTTTCCCTAGGGCAATGGCGGACGCGGATGATGGCCGGGATCGGTGGCCTTGCTGCCATCGTGGCAGGGTGGGGCATCGGTCTGTTCGAGGCGAAGGAAAAGCCTATCCCCCCGAGTCTGCCGGTGGGGCAACCCATCGCCGCGGGAGAGTGGTCGTTGCGGTTCGATCGCGTCAGCCTGAGCGACCGCCTTCCGAATGGCGACGTCATTGCCAGGTTTGGGCGCAAGGCGATCGTGCTCGAGCTGCAGGCGACCAATCGGACCGCGCGCACGAGCAGTTCGTTTCTGCGGGCGGTCAAGCTGACCACACCGATCAAGGGCATCGATCCGCTGCCGACGGCCTATCTCGTGCGCGACCGCGAAATGACCATCGAGTTGCAGCCCGGCTTGCCGGAAAAGATCGCCTTGGTCTGGACGTATCCGGCTGCAGAACGCACGGCGGCGCGCCTGCGCTTTGATGTCACTGCAAACACCTTCAAGCCGTTCGACAATCTTTACGCGCAGCCGATCTGGACCGATCCGCATCCGGCGGGGTTTATTGATCTGCGGCTTGTTGCGGCATCGTCCGACGCGTCAGCAGGTGCGTTGTGAAGCGCCTGAGGGCAGTGCTCATCGTTGCGGTCGGCGTCGTCGCCCTGGCGGGAATGCGTTGGACCATCCCTCGCTACGACCGCATTACCGGTCCGATCGCGTTCTGCGGCAAGCCGGGAGAGTGGGTGCATGCAGACAATCTCGTCGTCGCCGCAGGTCCCGCGCGGCTTGCCCGGGCCATTCGCTTCAACACCGTCGGTAAGCCGCGAGTGCGCACCAGCGGCGGCGTGTGGCTGGTGATTCCGGTGCGATCGCGCGTAGAGCGTACGACCGGCCATCTCTACGGTCGAACCTGGGTGAGTGCTGACGGCCGCCGCTATCGCGCAAGCGGCCGTGCGGAAGAGGGTGTCGCGGTGCTGTCGTCGACCAAGACGCTTCAGCCCGGCCTGGAACGCAAGGATCTGCTGGTGTTCGAACTGCCGACCGCGCTTGCGGCCGGCGGCGGCACGCTGCTGCTGTCCGAACAAGGCGAGCCGCGCCTGAGCGCCGAGGCGCAGGTGCACTATCCGGCGCTCTCTGTTGGTTCGTCGATAGATCTGCTCGACCTGGATGCGCTGCATGCCAAGCTCTGACGCCGACCTCGCCCAGGGCCTCGCCGAGCGGCGCACGCGCCGGCTGGCGATCGCCGCGTTGGCGGTGCTGGTGCCATGCACGGTCGTGGCAACCGGCTGGCGCGACATGAGCGAGATCCTCCACGTGCGTCAACTGCGGCCGGTCGAAGTCGCGCCAGGGCAACGTGCGGAGTACATCGGAGCCGGGGTGCGACTCGGTGCCCTCGACGTGCTGCCGTTCGAGGCCGGGTTACCGACGGATCGGACATTTATGCGCGCGCGATTGTTCATCGAACCGCGCGATCCGCATGCCGGCAGCCGATGGCTCGACTGCAGGGTCGACCTCGTCGACGCGACTGGCCGTTCCTGGGCGTCCATCGACACGGTGCCGGATCTGTTGCAACGTGCGCTGGCCAAACCGGGCGAGCCGAAAGGTACCCGCTGTGACAGCCTGGCCGTGTCCGATGTCAAACCGGCAAATGCCGTCGCGATCGACGCCTACTACTTGGTGCCGCGTCCGCTGCCGCCGACCCTGCGGGTGACGCTGAGCACGCGCGAAGGGCGCCCTGCCTATCTGCGCTTTGCGCCGCAGGAGGTGCGATGAACGCGATTTCTGCAAACCTCGGCGCGCTCGCCCTGGTTCGCGACAGTGGCCGCCTCTGGTTTCGCTACCTGCCGCAGTTGCTGGCGCTGGCGCTGGCCGGGGCGCTGCTCAACGAGGTGCTGGTGCAGGGCGCGGTGTGGCTGGGTTATCACAACCGCCTGGCAGGGCTGTTGTCGCTGACGTTGGTGGTGCTGTTCAAGTTGGTGGTCATCGTGCTGATGTTCGAGACGCTGCGCCCGGCTTTGCCGGCGATCGCCGGCGCGTCGCAGGCGGCAACCACCGAACCTCCAGAGCAAGGGCGCGAGGCGGTCGCGCCGCGCTGGCGGCGTCTATCGGTTGTCGTCTCCCAAGCACTGGTGCCGTTCTTCGCCTATTACGCGGCCTGGGGGTTCCTCGGCGACACGATCCGCGCCTATGCGCGTGAGGGCCTGGGCCAGTACAACCCGTTCGATCCCGTGTACAGCGGGTTGCTGTTCGATGTGTCCGGCGGCTGGTGGCTGGTCGCCTCGGTCGCCTTGTTGTGGCTGATCCGGCGCGCGGCGAAACAGCAGAAGCAGCGCAGCGCGCATCCGATGTGGAGCATGTTGATCGTGCTGTGCGAAGCCGGTTGGACCTTCGTCGGCATGTACGTGCTCACCGAATGGAAGGGTGGGCTGTTCCGCTGGCTGGCGCATCTGCGCATCGCCGATCTCGGCCAGCAACTGTGGCAGGGCATCAGCCATCCCATCGGCGTCGCGCATGCCGCGCTGCCGGGCGCGGTGGAGCAGGCGCCGCCGGGTGTGGCGGACACGCTGGTGGCGATCTTCTTTTCTGCGTTGTTGCCGGTGGTCTGGCTGGCCTTGGCCGCGCTGATCTACCGCTACGACGTGCACAACGTCGAATTGAACGCGCCGGCCGGGTGGTCGCGCAAGGTCGACGGCACGCTCGGACTGTGGCGGAAATTGCCGACCTGGCTACGCGACTTCATCGGCCATTTCTGGGCGGGCACCGCCTCGCGCTATCGCGCTGCGGCCAACAGCGTGCAACTGGCCGGCGCCACCGGGCTGGCGGCGCTGGTGACGCTGATCGTGCTGTATCGCGCCCTGGACTGGGCCTCGGCCTGGGCCTGGATGGGCCTGACCCGCCTGATCGGCCCGCATCCGCAGGTGGTGTGGCAGGCGATCGCCAATCAGCTGTCGGTGGTGCTGGGCACGCCCAGCGATCCCGGCGACGGCATCCTGCCGCAGACGCTGAAGATCTGCCTGCTCGCGGCGACGCTGGAGCGCGCCTTCCGGGCCGGTCGAAGCTGGCGGGCGTTGAAGTAGTCCGCGCCGCCCGAGCCGTCGGCATCGGGCGGGGGGCGCGTCAGCCGGCGATAGAATCAGGGCCGCGACGACTGCGTGGCGAACTCGTCGAACAGCGCCTGCAGGACCGGCGTCCTGGGCATCCTGTCCAGCGGGATCTCGGCCTGTTCGAACCAGCTCCGGTCCGCCTCGGGATGCGGACCGCTGAGCACGACGGTGCCGCGGCCGAAGCTGTATCGCGCCGCGGCCACATCGCCATTGGCGTAGGTGGCGAGCGCACGGAAGCCACCCTGGTTGCTCTTCGGGAAGTAGGGGCCGTCCTGGAAGAACACGCTGTCGGGGCGGCCCTTCCAGCGCACCGCGACGGCCTCCTCATCGATGGTGGTGACGGGGAAGCCGGGCCGGCCGACCTCGCCATCGAGATCGTCGTCGATCAGGCCCATGTTGGTGTCATCGGCAAGATAGGCGCCCATGCACAGGCCCAGATAGCCGCCGCCCCGCGCGACGAAGTCGCGGATGGCGGCGATTCGGCGCTCGCCCATCGCCTGCAGCGCGGCCGGAATGTCCTGCCCGCCGCCCGGTTGCACATAGACCGCATAGCCGCGCAGGGTGGCGGGCGTGACGTCTTGCGCCTCCTTCGGGCCGATGATGTCGACCTTGTACTGCGGACTCAGTGCCTCGATCGCGTCTTTGGCTGTTTCGGAGCAATCGTCGCAGCCGGCTGCGCCACGATAGACCGCGACACGGATCGTGGGTTGCGCGTTCGCCGCGGACACGCACGCGAACGCGAGGCAGCACAGCGCCGCCAGTCGCAATGGAAGTTTCATGGTCGGCGCTCCTGGCGCAAGTCGGAGATTCAGTGTTTGTGCGAACGCGGCAATGCGACCAGGCGGTAGTCGCCGTCGCCGATCGACGGCCCGATCTTGCAATCGGTGAGGCGAACCGCTTCCTTGCCGGCCACCTTGCGCGGCAGGCAGCTGCCGCCATGCGTGCAGAACGCGCCGCCCGACGGCGTGTCGCGCGCGATGTCCACCGGCAAGGTCTGGCCCTTGTTCCAGGTGTTCTGCATGTCGTCCTTCACCGTGGCGAGCATCACCGCGTGACAGTCGGGCGCCGGCGCGCGTGCGCTCGCCAGGGCGGGTACTGCCGCCAGCGCGATGATCGTGGCCAGAAGGGTGTTGCGCATGGGTGTCTCCTGTTCGTTGTGGGTAGGCACGGCACGGACGCAAAGAGCGGCACGGCTGTCGCTGGAGACTGGCCTGGGCGACGTACATTCAGCCGATCGGCCCGCAACCAGGCCTGAACAGGCCAGTGCCTCGCTGCGCAGGCAACTGTTCAGAGGGTGGATCGCGCCGCGGCAAGCGCCGACGCGCGCACATGAAAAACGCCGCGACGGGTCTCGTCGCGGCGCTTGGAACAGAACAGGACTGGGATGTCCCCGGAAGCGACGCCGGGCGTCGCCATCAGGACAGGCGCGCTCAGCCGGCAGCCGGCGCCTTGGTATCGCCCGCCTTGACGTCGCCCGGTTGGCACTCGCCCAGGCGCTTGCCGTCCAGCTTCATGTGCGTCTTCATCGACATGCCGCCGGGCAGCCCGCTGACCGTGGAGTGCGATTCCGACGCCATCTCGGTGGCGCTGAAGGTGCCGGTGCTGGTGCCTTCGATCTTGATGTCGCCCATCGCGCAATGCATCTTCGCGTCGATCTTGCCGTCCTTCATGTTGAAGGTGTCGTACACGCAGTTCTTCTGCATCGGCGAGGCGCTGCCGAAAATGCTCGACGGATTGTTGATCTGCTCGGCGGTCAGGCACACCTTGGTGGTGCTCGGCGGCACCTTCGGCATCTGCGGCATGTTGCCGGAGCCGCCGGTGGTCTCGCTGCTCACCTGCTCGATCCGCATCTCCCATTCGCCGGGCTGCAGCTTGGCCGCCTGCACCTTGGCCACGTCGGCGACCGAGGCGTTGGACATCGCGACATTGTCGCCGTTCTTGTCGCCGCCCTTGCTGCAGGCGGCGAGCAGCACACACACAGCAAGCGTTGCCGGCATGGTCAGACGCATGAACTTCTCCCTAAGTTATGTGAAGTGCGCGGAGCATAGCCGGGGGCGTGATTAAGATCACGTCGACGCCGCGGACTGCCGCCGGTGCGCGCATGACCATGCAGCAGGCGTCCGCGAAGGGGAAGGATCGATCGCGGCAGATTCACTCCGTAGCCGGACAAGACAGCCCCTCGGCCACTGCGCAGGCACGCGAGCCCGCCGACAGCGGTGCGCAGTGCGAATGCGTGTGTGTCGTGCACGGACCATTCCGTTCGGCTCTGCTAGCGTCGGCGCCGCCGCGCGTGACCTCCACGCCATCCGCTCCAGGTTCGCCCTTCGATGCCCAGCCTCGCCGAACGTCCCGTCATCCTCGAACGCAAGCGCACCCTGAAGATGGCCCGCTCCGCACACGCCTACGTGCGCGGCAACACGGCCAGGTTCTACGAATGGCTGGCGGCGTCGCCGGCGGCGCGCCGCGTGCCGATGGGCCCGGCGATCTGGATCTGCGGCGACTGCCATCTCGGCAACCTCGGCCCGGTCGCCGACGGCGAGGGACGTGTCGAGATCCAGATCCGCGACCTCGACCAGGGCGTGATCGGCAATCCCGCGCACGATCTCATCCGCCTGGGCCTGTCGCTGGCCACCGCGGCCCGCGGTTCGGACCTGCCCGGCGTCACCACTGCACGGATGATGGAGGCGATGGTCGACGGCTACGGCGCCGCCATCGAGGATCCGACCCGCGATCACCCCGGTGCCGAACCGGAGACCGTGCGCAGCATCCGCCGCGAAGCCTTCGGCCGGCGCTGGCGCCACCTGGCCAAGGAGCGTCTGCAGGCGGTGGAGCCGCGCATCCCGCTGGGCGAGAAGTTCTGGGCGTTGGCGCCGGAAGAGCGCGAGGCGTTGGAACGGCTGTTCGCCGATCCGGCGGTGGCGCAGATGGTGCTGTCGCTGAAGGGCAAACCCAAGGACCGCGAGGTACGCCTGGTCGATGCCGCGTACTGGATGAAGGGCTGCAGTTCGCTCGGCCTGCTGCGCTACGCGGCGATCGTCGCCTTGAAGACCGGCAAGGGCCACTGGTCGTATGCGCTGGTCGATCTGAAGGAGGCGGTCGCCCCGATCGCGCCGGCGGCGCCGGATGCGCGGATGCCGGCGGACAATGCCGAACGCGTGGCCGCCGCGGCGCGGGCGCTGTCGCCGTACCTGGGCAGCAGGATGCTGCCGGTGCATCTGTTGGGCCGCTCGCTGTTCATCCGCGAACTGTCGCCGCGCGACCTGAAGCTGGAAGTGGACCAGTTCAATCACGTCGAGGCGGTGCGCTCGGCGCGCTATCTGGCCTTCGTCGTCGGCAAGGCGCATGCGCGGCAGATGAAGCCCGGGACACGTGCCGCGTGGCTGCAATTGCTGGATGCGGACCGGCGCAAGGCCATCGACACGCCGTCGTGGCTCTGGGAGAGCGTGGTCGCGCTCGCCGGTCATCACGAAGCCGGCTATCTGGAGCACTGCCGTCGTTACGCGCTGGCCGCCTGACGGCAGTCATCGCCAGGCGCGATCCGTTTCAGTCGCGCGCGTAGCCCAGATCCAACGCCATGTCCCACCGGTCCAGCCCCGGACCGTAGCCGTTCGCCACCACGCGTTCGACGGCGAAGCCGAAGCGTGCATAGAACGCCTGGGTGTGCTGGCTGGTGTCCAGTTCGATCCGCGCCACGCCGCTGCGCCGGCAGGCGTCGAGCCGCGCTTCGGTCAAGACGCGGCCCAGGCCCTGGCGGTGCAGGCGGCGGTCGACCATGCCCCAGCCGAAGCCGGCGACGCGGCCATCGTCGTTCAGCGCGTGGCCGCCGCAGGCCACGATCGCGCCCGCGCGGACGATGACCAGGTAATGCCAGGCGCCGGCGTCGCGCTCCAGGAAGCGCGCGAAGGCGGCGCGTTCGCTGTGGTCGAAGAACTGCGGGACGTTGCTGTCGAACAGCGCCAGGCAGGCGGCGTGGTCCTGCGCCGCGTACGGACGGATGGTGTTCACCCGAGCAGTGTGCCGCAGGCGGCCGGTCATGTCGTGGTGGCGTCGGGTGCGGGCGCTCGCATCGGCCATTTCCGACGCGGGTGTCGGAAAATTTCGCCGGACCTGTCCGGGATCCGCAGCGGGGTAGTGTCCGGAAGCGGGAAGGGGGAGGGTCAGATAATTCTGACGTGAGATCAGGATTGTCCTGATAACGTTTTCCCCACTGCGCCAGCATACTGGCCTCGGCCTGACGCAGGGACCGTCGCGCGCCTTCCGAGGAAGCGCAGGCAGGTCACTCGACCCTGCGTGCCGAGCCTTGAGTAAGCTCGGCAGGGTTTTGATGACAACAGCATGACGTTTCGCGAAGTGCAGATGAGCACATCGTGAAGCGTCGTCGTTTGTCTACGAATTCGTATTGCCCTGAATAATTCACGCAGATAGTCTGATCGTGCGGTATCCGCTGCGTTGGGGTTATACGAGATGGCCATCAGGGTTTTTCTGGTCGATGATCACGCTCTTGTCCGTACGGGCATGAAGCTGATCCTGTCGAATCAAACGGATATCGAGATCGTCGGCGAGGCCGACAGCGGCGAAACGGCCCTCCCGCAGATCCGCCAGCTGAAGCCGGACATCGTCCTGTGCGACCTGCACATGCCCGGCGTCAGCGGGCTGGAAGTCACCGAGCGCATCGTCAAGGGCGACCACGGCACCAAGGTCATCATCGTCTCGGTGCTGGAAGACGGCCCGCTGCCCAAGCGGCTGCTGGAAGCCGGTGCGTCCGGTTACGTCGGCAAGGCCGGCGATGCGCAGGAATTGCTGCGCGCGGTGCGCGACGTGGCGATGGGCAAGCGCTACCTCGGCGCCAACATCGCGCAGAACCTGGCGCTGGCCAATCTGGAAGGCGGCGGTTCGCCGTTCGATGCGCTGTCCCCGCGCGAACTGGAGGTAGCCCTGCTGCTGACCCGCGGGCTGCGCCAGGAAGACATCGCCAAGCGCCTGAGCCTCAGCGCAAAGACCGTCAACACGCACAAGGCGCGACTGTTCGAGAAGGTCGGCATCCAGGACAACATCGCCCTGGCGCGCCTGGCCACGCAGTACGGCTTGCTGGATCCAACGCACCCGCTGTAATCGGAGGCGCCTGCCGATCTGTAAAAGAGCGGCCTTCGTGCCGCTTTTGCTTTTTGCTTGCGCAAACGCGGACCTGTTCGCAGTGGATCGACCGCGACCATGCGTCTTCCGGCATCGCCGACGTCCCCAGCAGTCGCGCGTGCCGCGGTCGGAATGACCGGGTGCCGCCGCGGCATTACGTGGTGCAAGCACGGGGAAGGAGGTGGTACACGCGTGCGCGCAGCATCATTCACGACTGCAGGACCATCCAGCGACGCGGACATGCATGCATTGGTGTGCCTTCCAGACACTTCGGTCGCCTGCCTTCCGCGCAACACGTACTCCACCCACCGCCCGTTTTCGTAGGAGCGGCTTCAGCCGCGACAGCCGTACCGGTGATGGTTGTCGCGGCTGAAGCCCCTCCTACGAGGTGATGGCGTATCTCGTTGAGCCACGGCAAAGCGCGCTTTGGCGAGGCTTTCGAGCCACTGCCCCTGCCACCGCCACTGCTGCGCCGAACGGGATGCGCGGAGAGAGTGCGTGTACAGACGATCGTCTTGCGCCGTAGCGACGGACGCGCTTCACGGGCACCCACATGAAAAAAGCGGCCCGAAGGCCGCTTTTTTCATGTCGCGAGAGGAGTGAGGATCAGGTGCGATCCTTGTGCTCGTCGCCGTCCGCCTTGTCCGCGGCATGCGGCGCATGCGCTGCGGACTGCGGCGCGGCGGCGGCAGCACGTTCCTTCCTCTCCGCTTCGTCGACAGCCGCGACCTGCGTCGAGGCAGTGGCGGCGGACGTTGCGGTGTCACTGCTTGCCGGCGTGGCCGATGCGGCCTCGGTCGGCGCGGCGGCCGCTGCTTCGCCACCGTGCGGGATCTTCGCCGGTGCATCGGCGAAGGCGTCGAGCATCGTGGTCTGCACCGGGGCGTAGGCTGGCTTGGCCGGTGCCGGTTCCTCCGCGCGCGGCTCCACGGGAGCAGCGGTGACGGCCGGTGCTGCGCTCGGCGCGGCTGCGGCTGCCGCCGGCGCGGTCACGCTCGCCGGATCCTCGACCGTGGCCGTGGCATCCGCGGCGTCCGGCTCCGCGACCGGGGCCTTGGCGGCGGTCGCGGTCGGTTGCTCGACGGCAGTGGTGACCGCCTGCGGCTGCGGCGCGGCCGGTGCGGCGGCCGGTGTTGCGCGTTCGGCCGGTGCCGCGGCGCGCTCGGTGCCCACGGTCTGCTGCGCTGGCGGCGTCGTCTCGGCGACCGCTGCCGGTGCCGCAGGTGCGGCAGCCACCACCGTGTCGGCGTGGGCGACGGCGGCATCGCTGGCGCCCTGGGTGGCAGCGGCCGGCGCGGTCGGCGCAGGCGCTGCGATCACGGCGTCGGCCGGCGCGGTCGGCTGCATCGGTGCGGTGGCCGGCGCAGGCACGGGGTCGACGGCGATCGGCGCGGGGGCCTGGGCTGCGTCGTCGGCCGGTGCCGGTGCGCTGCTGGCGGCGGCTGCACGCTCGCGGCGCGGCTCGCGCTTTTCCTGCGGCTCGCGCTTCTCCTTCTCCTGTACGGGCGGCTGCGGCTTGGACGCGGGCGCGTCGCCGGCAGCGTCGTCGTCGAAGTCGAACTCCGGCTGGCTGCGGCTCGGCGCCTGCGCGCTTTCGCCGTCGCTGTCGCCGGCATCCAGGTCGGCATCGTCCAGCCCGGCGGCATCGCCGGCAGCGCCGGCTTCGCCATTGCCACGGCGGCGGCGGCGGCCACCACGACGACCGCGGCGGCGGCGGCCGCCGGCATCGCCGGTGCCGTCCTCGCCCTCGGCGCCTTCGCCGGCAGGCACGGCCTGGGCGGTCTCGGCGGCGCTTTCGCGCTCATCGATGCTGCTCGCTGCGGCGGTCGGCGCCGATTGCGCCGGCGCGGCGGTGGCCTCGACGGCCGCTGCCGGCTCCTGGGACGTGGCGATCGCGCCACCGGCGACCGCGGCGGCGGCCAGGGTGGTGGCGTCCTGCACCGGCGTCACCGGGCTGGTCGCGACAGGCGCGGCCTGCTGCTTGGCGACGGCTTCCTCGGCGCGCGGCTGACGCGGCGGCTTGTCGCCCTGCGCGGCAGCCTGCGCCGGCTCCTGCTGCGGCTTGGGCTGGCGCGGCGGGTTCTGCGGCTGCTGCTGCTTCGGCGGCTTGGGCGTCTGCGGCTGCTGCGGCTTGGCCTGCTGTGTGGCCTGCTCGTTGCGCGGCGCCTTGGGCTGCGGGTTCTGCTGCCCGGCCGGCGCGGCGGCGCCATTGCCGTTGCCGGCGCGGCGCTCGTCGCGGCGTGCGTTGCCGCCGCCGTTGTGGCCGTTGCCGCGGGCGGCATTGCCGCCCTGGCCGCCGTTGCGGTTGCCGTCACGGCGCGCGTTGCGGTCGCTGCGATCGCCACGGTCGTTGCGGTTGCGGTTGCCGTCCTGCGGGCGCTGACGCTGCGCCGGCTCGGCGGCGGCCGGGGCGGGGGCCGGGCTGTCGCCGGCGCCGAAGATGCGCTTCAGCCAGCCGACCACGCCGGTGGCCGGCGGCGCGACCGGCGTCGGCGCGACGACCGGGGCCGGTGCCGGCGCGGCGGCCGGTTCCTCGACCACTTCGCGCACCGGGGCCGGCTGCGAGTGCTTCACATTGGTCACCGCAGGCGCCGGAATGTTCAACTGCGCCTTGGTCAGCGCATGCACCGGCAGCTTGCGCGGGGTGCCGCGCTGGTAGCTGGGCTTGGTGCTTTCCTCGCCCAACTCGTTCTCGCGCAGGCGGGTCACTTCGTAGTGCGGGGTGTGCAGCTGCTCGTCGGCGACGATCACGATCGGCGCGTCGTGGCGCTTCTCGATCTCGCTGAGCGCGCGGCGCTTCTCGTTGAGCAGGTAGTTGGCGATCTCCACCGGCGCCTGCACCAGCACCTGCCCGGTGTTCTCTTTCATCGCATGCTCTTCGGCGACGCGGATGATCGACAGCGACAGCGACTCGACGCTGCGCATGCGGCCGTGGCCGTCGCAGCGCGGGCAGACGATCTGGCTGGATTCGCCCAGCGACGGGCGCAGGCGCTGGCGGCTCATCTCCAGCAGGCCGAAGCGCGAGATGCGGCCGATCTGCACCCGCGCGCGGTCGTACTTGAGCGCGTTCTGCAGGCGGTTCTCGACTTCGCGCTGGTGCTTGTTGGAGGCCATGTCGATGAAGTCGATCACCACCAGGCCGCCGAGGTCGCGCAGGCGCAACTGGCGCGCGACCTCTTCGGCCGCCTCCAGGTTGGTCTGGAACGCGGTGTCCTCGATGTCGCTGCCCTTGGTGGCGCGCGAGGAGTTGACGTCCACCGCGGTCAGCGCCTCGGTCTGGTCGACCACGATCGAGCCGCCGGAGGGCAGGCGCACGCTGCGCTCGTAGGCGGCCTCGATCTGCGACTCGATCTGGAAGCGGTTGAACAGCGGGATGTCGTCGGTGTAGTGCTTGAGCTTGCGCAGGCTCTGCGGCATCACCTGCTGCATGAATTCCTTGGCGTCGCCGTACATCTCCTCGGTGTCGACCAGGATCTCGCCGATGTCGGCACGCAGGTAGTCGCGCAGGGCGCGGATGATCAGCCGCGATTCCTGGTAGATCAGGAACGGCGCCGGCTTGGCCAGGGCGGCCTCGGCGATCGACTTCCACACCTGCAGCAGGTAGTCCAGGTCCCACTGCAGCTCTTCGGCATCGCGGCCGACGCCGGCGGTGCGGATGATCACGCCCATGTCGTCGGGGATGTTCAGCTTGTCCAGCGCTTCCTTCAGCGCGGCGCGGTCCTCGCCCTCGATCCGGCGCGAGACGCCGCCGGCGCTGGGCGAGTTCGGCATCAGCACCATGTAGCGGCCGGCCAAGGAGATGAACGTGGTCAGGGCCGCGCCCTTGTTGCCGCGCTCCTCCTTGTCCACCTGCACCACCACTTCCTGGCCCTCGCGCAGCAGTTCGCGGATCGTCGCCTTGTTGTGGTCGACGCCGGCCTGGAAGTAATCGCGGGAGATTTCCTTCAGCGGCAGGAAGCCGTGGCGCTCGCCGCCGTATTCGACGAAGGCCGCTTCCAGCGAGGGTTCGAGCCGGGTGATGCGGCCCTTGTAGATGTTGGACTTCTTCTGTTCCTTGGACGGCTGCTCGATGTCGATGTCGTACAGGGTCTGGCCGTCCACGATGGCTACACGCAGTTCTTCTGCCTGCGTGGCGTTGATCAGCATTCGCTTCATTGTTGCGTTCCTCGCGCTGCTACCGCGCGGAACGCCATGGGGTTTCGCTTCTGGTCACGCTTCGTCGCCCATCGCGCAGGCGCGGGGTGGGCGTCTTGGGTTTCCAGCGCTACGACACCACGGCGAGCCGCGGGAGCGCTTCTTGCTTTTAGGTGGTTCAGGACCGGCGGCGACTCCAGCCAGGCTGGGCGCCGCACGGGGCATGTTCAGCGCGGACGCTTGCGGCATCCGGCGATGGCCGGGCAGGCCGGTGAGCCGCTAACATGGCCGCCCCGGGGGCGGTGGTCGCGCACTGTGCCGGAATCGTCGTAAGCCGGGCTTCTGGCCCTCAACTAACTTCCAACGAAATCAAACCCTTATCTCGCCCCCCGAGTGTAACAGAATAAACTGCCTGATGACTTCCCCCCCGATCCCTCCGAAGCCGCGCGATGTCGCGACCAGCGCGGTGCGCATTCTCAAGGTCCCGGAAGACAGGGCCGGACAGCGCGTAGACAATTTCCTGCTCGGCCAGCTCAAGGGCGCGCCGCGCAGCCTGATCTACAAGCTGATGCGCAGCGGCCAGGTGCGGGTCAACGGCGGCCGCACCAAGGCCGAGCGCAAGCTCGAGGCCGGCGACGAGGTGCGCATCCCGCCGGTGCGGCTGACCGAGGAGGGCGAGAAGAGCGCGCCGCCGGATGCGTTCATGGCCCGGCTGGAGGCGGCGATCGTGTACGAGGACGCACGCTTGCTGGCGCTGAACAAGCCGTCCGGGGTCGCCAGCCACGGCGGCAGCGGCATCAGTTTCGGCGCCATCGAGACGCTGCGTGCGCTGCGTCCCAATCAGTCGCTGGAGCTGGTGCACCGGCTCGATCGCGACACCTCCGGGCTGCTGATCGTGGCCAAGAAGCGTTCGGCGCTGACCGAGCTGCAGGCGCTGATGCGCGAGGACGATCGGGTCCAGGGCCGCGGCATCAGCAAGCGCTACCTGACCCTGCTGGTCGGGCGCATGCCCGATGGCACCATGAGCGTGGATGCGCCGCTGCACATCGGCCTGCGCCAGGGCGGCGAGCGCCACGTGCAGGTGAACGCGGCGGGCAAGCCGTCGCTGAGCCATTTCCGGGTACTGGAGCGGCGCGGCGGGCATTCCTACTGCGAGGTGCGGATCGAGACCGGCCGCACCCACCAGATCCGCGTGCACGCCCAGCACCTGGGGCATCCGGTCGCTGGCGACGACAAGTACGGCGATCCTGCAGTCAACAAGCGCCTGCGCGAGCAGATCGGGCTCAAACGTCTGTTCCTGCATGCCGCCTCGCTGGAGTTCGCCCTGGACGACGGCAAGACACCTTATCTATTGAACGCGCCGCTGGCCGACGAACTGGCCGAGGCGCTGAACCGCCTCGGCTGAGGCCGGCGCGGCGGGAGCGGCATGCGGCCGCCCCGCGTTGCGTTCAGCTGTCGTGATGGTCGTGGTCATGGTGCCCGTCATGGTGGGCCGGGGCCGGCCGTTGTGCCGGGTGCGATTCGGCCGGCCGCGGCGCCGGCATGCGCGGCGGCGGAGAGAACCGGGCCACGCGCTGCTCCTGGCGCGGTTCCGGCATCGGCGCACGCATCGCCTCGCGCGGCATCTCCGGCGCGCGCGCCTCGCGCTCGGGCGCCGGCGCATGCCAGGCCTGGGCGCGCGGCGCTTCGGCCGGCATCGCCGCGCGCGGCGGCTGCGCGCGGGCCATCTCGCGGGCGAAGCCGGACGGCTGCATGCCCGGGTCGCCGTGCCGCGGTGGTTCGGCGAAGCGCGGCGCCGGCATGCCGCCATGATTGGCGACGGCCTCGCGCGGCATCGGCGTGGGCGACAGTGCCTGCGGCACCGGCCGGCCGTGGAACTGCGGCACCGGCATCGACGGAGTCGAGCGTGGCGCGTTCGGCTGGGCCATCGCCAGGGCGCGTTGCGGTGCCGGGGCACGCGGCGCGAAGCCGGGCAGCAGGCGCTGGTCGCGCGCGGCGGCCATGGCCGCCGGGGTGCCCGGAGCCGGCAGGCGCTGCACCGGCGGCGCCATCGCCGCCACCGGGCGGCCGGCCTGCAGCATCTGGCTGGTGAAGTGCGGCATGGTCTGCGGCATCGCCGGCGGCTGGGCGCGGGCCGGCCCGAACGCGGCCGCCGGAGTGCGCGCCCCCATCGCCGCGGCAGCCAGCGCGGCGCCCGGGGCACGCGCGGCGGCGAAGGCCTGCTGCGCGGCCGGCCCACTCATCGGCATCGCCGGGGCTGGCGCGCCGCGGTAGTCGTTGTGCACGTAGCTGCGGTTGTCGTAGTGGTTGTTGATGATGGTGGTGCGCGGTGCGTACACGCTGTTGCGGTAGACCACGTAGTTCGGCGCCGACGGCGGCGCGTTCCAGTTCACCCCCCAGTTGTTCCAGCCCCAGCTGTGCCATGGCGGCGCCGGTTCCAGCCAGCCGAACACGCTGTGGTGGTGGTGTTCGAGCGCGTCGCCGACCAGCACGCCCACGCCGAAGGAGATGATGCCGGCGGTGACCAGGTCGCCGGTGTCGTAGTAGGGGCGCGGCGGACGGTAGCGGTATTCGCGGTAGACGTTGACCGGAGCGCCGTAGACCACGTCGGGGTCGTAGCGCGGCACGTAGACCACGTCCGGCTGCGCCGGCTCGATGACGATGGTGCGGGTCGGCGGCGGCACCGCGTCGGCATAGGCCGGCGCCGGTTCCACTACGGTGCGCTGCACCACCTGCACGCGCTGCTGCGGGGTGCTGCGCAGGTGGCCCTGCGCCTGCGCGCGCTGGCGCATCACCTGCACCGCGTCCAGCACCTGGTTGGGATCATGGGCATAGGCGTCGCCCAGCGCGCGGGTCCAGTCGCCGTTGCCGGCCAACTGGTCGACCACGTCGGGGAAGGCGGTCAGCGCCTTGACGCTAGGGTCCCAGGGCTGCGCCGCGGCCGCCTGCAGGCGGTCGGTGGCGGACAGGGTGCGGTTGTTGCGCAGCCAGTCCTGCGCGGACACCACCTGGTCCGGATACACCGAGGCGGCGAGGGTCTGCGCCAGCAGCTTGTCCGGGAACAGCGCGATCGGCGCCACCAACTGATACAGCTGGTCGGCGGTGGGCGGGACGTAGGGGGCAGGCGCGGGCGCCGCAGCGGGGGCGCCGGTGTCGGCCTGTGCTGCGGGAGCGGGCGCGTCTTGTCGCTGGCAGGCGCCCAGCGCCACCACGCTCAGCGCGGTGAACAGGGCCAGCCTGGCCGGGGGCAGGGGGCGGAGATCCATGCGACACCTCATCGGAGCGGGGCGAAGGTGGCCGCAGCATGCGCCGCCCTTGGTGTCTGCGACCTTTCTGCGCGGCGCTGCCGCGCAGGCCAGCGAGCCCGCGTTCAGCCGGCGCCGGCGGGTGCGCTCAGACCGGCGCGGACAGGCGGAACAGCACCAGACTCAAGGCCAGCGTGGCCATGCCCGCGACCAGGCCGTACACCGTCTCGTGTCCCTGCGCATAACGCTTGGCCGCCGGCAGCAGTTCGTCCAGGGCCAGGAACACCATCACCCCGGCGATCAGCCCGAACACCGCGCCGAACACCGCATCGGACAGGAAGCGCGCCAGCGCGACGTAGCCGATCAGCGCGCCGATCGGCTCGGCCAGGCCGGACAGCAGGCTGGCGGCGAAGGCATAGGACTTGCGGCCGGTGGCGTAATGCACCGGCACGGCGATGGCGATGCCTTCGGGAATGTTGTGCACGGCGATGGCGAAGGCCAGCGGCATGCCCACCGCCGGGCTCTCCAGCGTCGCGAAGAAGGTGGCCAGGCCTTCCGGGAAATTGTGCGCCGTGATCGCCACCGCGGTGAGCAGGCCGACGCGCTTGACGTAGGCGCGGTTGTCGTCGCGGAACAACGGATCGCGGCTGTTGAGGCTTTCGTGCGGATTGGGCACCAGCCGGTCGATGGTCACGATCAGCACCATGCCGGCCAGGAACGCCAGGGTGGCGTAGGCCTGGCCCAGGCGTGGATCGAAGGCCTCGCTGAAGGCGGCGATCGACTTGCCGAGGATCTCGGTCAACGACACGTACACCATCGCGCCGGCGGAGAACGCCAGGCCGAAGGCGAGCAAGCGCGGATTGGGGCCTCTGCTGAACAACACCAGCACGCTGCCCAGGCCGGTGGCCAGGCCGGCGCCGAGGGTCACGGCGAGCGCGACCAGGACATTGTGCAGCGGGATCTCCAGCATGCGCCGGCGGCTCCAAGGAAAGAGGCGTCGATCAAACCCGGCGCGGTGCGGGTGTCGCGTGAAGGCGCGGCGCGCGCGCCCGTGGTTGGGGCGGGAGACTTGAGGTTCAGCCGGCCTTGTGCGCCTGCGCGTCCAGCGCGAAGCAGCGGTCCGGGCGCGGCTGCGGCGGATTGAAGTTGACCGGCACCTGGATGGTCCACGGCACTGCCTGGCCGTTGCGGGTGGCGGGTTTGAACGTCCAGCCGCGCACGGCCTGCTGCGCCGAGGCGTCCAGCTTGGCCTGGCCGCTGCCGGTGACCACGTTCACGTCGGTCGGCTTGCCCTGCACGCCGACCACCACCTTCAGCACCACCGTGCCGCCGAGTCCGGCGCAGGCCACGTCGATCGGGTAGTCCGGCGGCGGCGTCTTCACCGCGGCGACCTCGGTCGGCGGCTGGGCCACGGTGTGTTGCTGCGATTGTTGGGATTGGCCGCAGGCGCTGAGCAGCACGGCGCTCAGGCAGGCCAGGGGGAACAGACGACGGGCGGCGACGGTAGCGATCATCGGGATCATTCCGAAAGGGCGGAGGCCTTGGCGGCGCAGATGAAGTCGTTTTCGCTGAGGCCACCGACGTCGTGGGTGGAATAGCGCACCACCACGCGGTCGTAGTGCACGCCCAGGTCGGGGTGGTGGTCCTCGCGGTGCGCGATCCAGGCCAGCGCGTTGACGAAGGCCAGGGTGCGGTAGTAGTCGGGGAAGCGGAAGGTGCGGCTGATCGCGTTGCCGTTCTCGACGACTTCCCACCCGGGCACCTGCGGCAGCAGTTCGGCCAGGCGCGCCTGGGTCAGTTTGTACTCGCTGCCCTTGCAGGGCGAGCAGTGGGCCTGGGCGAGCGGGATCAGGTCGTTCATGGAGAGTCTCTGCGGTGGAACGGACAGGGCCGATCAACATACCGCCCGCGATGAGCGCAGGGCGTGGAAGGGTCTAGAATACCCGCATGATCCAGATCTCAGACAACGCACAGGCCCATTTCCGCAAGTTGCTCGAACGCGAGGCCGTGCCCGGCATGGGCGTGCGCCTGAGCGCGGTCGATGCCGGCACCCCGCGTGCCGATGCGCGGCTGGAGTTCGCCGAGCCGGCGGACCTGGCCGGCGACGAGTGGGCGATCGACTGCGCCGGCTTCACCTTGTACGTGGCGGCCGACAGCGTCGCCTGGCTCGACGGCGCGGAAATCGACTACGTCACCCAGGGCACCGGCCAGCAGCTCACCATCAAGGCGCCGAAGATCAAGGGCGAAGCACCGGGCGAAGCGGCCTCGCTGGTGGAGCGGGTGCGCTGGGTGGTGGAGAACGAGGTCAATCCGCAACTGGCCCAGCACGGCGGCCGCGTGGCGGTGCAGGAAGTGTCCGCCGATGGCGTGGTGCTGCTGCGCTTCGGCGGCGGCTGCCACGGCTGCGGCATGGCCGACGTGACCTTGAAGCAGGGCATCGAGAAGACGCTGATGGGCCGGGTGCCGGGAGTGACCGCGGTGCGCGACGCCACCGACCACGACAGCGGCAGCGCTCCCTACATTCCGCGCGATTCGGCCGCCTGACGTCCCGCTGCCGGTGACGCGCGCCACCGACATCCTCGATGTGTTGTCGGCGCGCACGCCGCGCAAGCTGCTGCGCGACCGCCGCACCGGTCTGCCATACGCATGGGCGCACTGGATCGCGGCGCAACCTGCCGTGCCGCGGCTGTTCGCCGCCCCGGAGCTGATTGCGGCGATGCCGCCGGCGCAGCCGCCGGTAACCACGCGTCTGCCGGCCTTGCCGCTGTGGCAGGCGTTCCGCCGCCTTTGGTGGCAGCACTGGGATCCGGCGCCGTACGACCAGCGCTGGTGGCGGCGCATCGCCGTGCTGCTGAGCCTGCTGCTGCATCTGCTGTTCGCGGTGTTCCTGCTGTGGGTGGCGTTCGTGCGCTGGCTGCCGCCGCGCACCGATGCGGACGCCGCCGGCCGCGTGCAGGTGGAATTCGTCGGCCGCGGCACGCCCGCCGAGAGCGGCGGCGGTGCGCCGGCCGAGGCGGCCGCGTCCACGGAGGCGACGTCGCCGACGCCACCGCGTGCGCGGCGCGCCCTGTCCGCGCGGCCACGCCCGACGCTGCCAGCCGCTGCTGCACCTGCACCAGCCGCGGAGCCGACCCCGGCAGTGCCGGCGCCCGCGCCGACCACGGCCAGTGCGCCACCACCGCCACCGGCGGAGCAGCCGCTGCAGGTGACCGAGACGCCGACGCCCACGCGCGACTTCGTGCTGCCGCCGCCACCGAGCGTACGTGTACCGGTGCCCACACCGCGCGCGGTCGTGCCGCCCGACGTGCAGGTGCCGGTGCGCGAGGTCGAGGTGGTCACCGACGTGCCGACCGTGGCGCAGTTGCGTCCGCGCGACATCGCGGTGCCGCGCCCCGCCGCACCGCAGGTGCAGGTGCGCGAACGCGAGGTGCCGGCACCGCTGCCGCAGGTGCAGGTCCCGGCACCACAGCTGCGCACGCCGGCGCTGACGCCGGTGCTGCGCAGCGCCGACGTGCCGCAGGTGCGCCAGATCGAAGTGCCGACGCCGAGCACCGCCACGGCGACCGCGCCCACGCCGGCGCCGGCGGCCGCCGCGGTCGCCACCCCGGACCCCGCCCCAGCCAGCGCGCCGACCCCGCAACAGGCACCGGCCGCCTCGGCTGGCGCCGCCGCCAGCGCGTCGGCCAAGCCGGCGGCGCCCGCGGCTGGCACCGCGCCGCCCGGCAGCCAGGCGACGAGCCCGGGCAGCGGCCCGGCACCGGTCGCCCGCGATGGAGGCTGGGCCACGCCGCAGCGCGGCGACGACTGGGGCGCGGCCGCACGCAACCGTCCCGGCGATGCCGGTGCGGGCGCCAGCAAGGGCGGCGGCTTGTTCAATGCCGACGGCAGCGTGCGTCTGGCCGATGGTCGCGGCAACGAGCAGGCGCCGGCGCGCAGCGCGCCCGGCGCCGAGACCGACACCTGGACGCGCGATCGCATCGAAAAGGCCGGCGAGTGGCTCAAGCGTCCGCCGTACGACTACACGCCGACCTCGTTCGACAAGTACTGGCTGCCGAACGCGACGCTGCTGGAAGAGTGGGTGCGGCGCGGCATCAAGTCGGTGAAGATTCCGATTCCCGGCACCACCAGCAGCATTTCCTGCGTGATCTCGATCCTGCAGGTGGGCGGCGGCTGCGGCATCACCGATCCCAATCTCAACGAGCAGCCGGCCGGCGCGCGGCCGCCGCCGAACGTGCCGTTCAAGCGCGAGCTGCAGGAAGACAACGGCAGTCGCTGAGCGGCGGGTGCGGGCTCGGTGTGACAAGAGTGCGCTGCAAATCAGCTGCTTTCAGAACACGAGAACCGGACGCAGCTTGCCCTGAGTGGGCGGCCTCAGCCGGCAAGGCGTTCCCTGAGAGTCCTCGTCGCGGCGGAAAGCCGCTCCAAACGACCTGCCGCGCATGGCGTGCTGTCTCGTAGGAGCGGCTTCAGCCGCGACGGGCTTTACCGGGAACGCCCGTCGCGGCTGAAGCCGCTCCTGCGTGTGTGCCTCACGTCGTCGGATAGGGTCGGAGCGACGCCGGTTTGCGCACCACGCGAAAGTGGCGGTGAGCTTGTCACGCATCGACGGCGGCGCATCCGCGGCGCGCTGTGCGCGGTCCCGTCGCCGCTGCTCGGCGCAGCGTGGTGCGCGCCGCCGCGCACGTCATCCGACATGCCTGGTGCGGCGGACGTCGCCTGCTCAGTTGACGCCGTGCAAATCGCGCAACTGGCTGCTGCGCGAGCCGAAGTAGGCGGCCAGGTCGGCGATGTCCTGGTCGCTCAGTTGCGCCGCCTGCGGGCTCATCAGCGGATGCGTGCGGGTGCCGCCGCGGTAGGCCTGCAGCGCGTGCGCGAGGTAGTCGCCATATTGGCCGCCGAGCTTGGGGTAGGTCGGGTCGATCGGCGCGTTGCCGTCGGCGCCGTGGCAGTCGATGCAGCTCTGCCCGGTGGCCTTGCCCTTGGCGTGGGCCAGTTTGTCGCCGGCCTCGATGCGCCCGGCGGGCAGGCCGGCGGAGGAGCCGGAACCGTGCTCGCCGCTGGCGTGGCCGGGGTCGCCGGCGGAGGTGCTGGTGGATTCCACCTGCGATTGCGAACAGGCCCCCAGGCACAGGGCGGCAAGCAGGACGAGGGCGGGACGCAAGGCGTGCGCGGCGTTCGGCATGGGAGGCCTACTTGAGGGTGGACAGGAAAGCGGCGATGTCGGCGATCTCCTGGTCGGAGAAGCTTTCCGCCTGGGCCTGCATGGTCGGGTGCTTGCGCTTGCCGAGCCGGTATTCGGTCAGCGCCTGGGTCAGGTACTGCGCCGACTGCCCGCCGATCTTGGGGATGCGGTAGCTGGGGTAGGCGTTCTTGTAGCCGGTGACGCCGTGGCAGCCCTGGCAGGTGTAGGTGAGCACCCGGCCGTTGGCGGCATTGCCCTGAATGGGCGCGGGCGCCGCGGCAGCGGCGGCGGGAGCGGCGGGCGCCGGCGCGGTCTGCGCCATGGCCGGGGCGGCCCCAACAGAAACGAGTACGGCCAGAGCAAAACAAGCGGCTAGCGGCTGCGTGCGCATGGTTTCGTGGTCCGGAGGACGGATTGGGGTTCCGGCGTGGGGGAACACGGAACGGCCCGAGTATAGCCTCACCTTTCGCGGCTCCGAAACTGGCCGCCGCGGCGGACCCGTGACCTTTGGGGCATTCGGCACGGTGTCGACTGGTGATCTACTTATCTACAACACCATTTACGCCATCCACCGGGGATACGACGATGACGCGACCGCTTCCGCGCCGCACTGCCACTTGCGCTGCCGCGCTGCTGGTCACCACCACGCTGCTGCTCGGCGCCTGCAAGCCGGCCGCCGAGGCCAAGGCCAAGGCGGCCGACAGCGAGAAGGCGCCGGAGGCGGTGCCGGTGGAAGTGGCCGCGGCCAGCCGCCGTGCGGTGGCCGCAAGCTACAGCGGCACCGCGGCGCTGGAGGCACGCGCCGAATCGCAGGTGGTCGCCAAGACCTCCGGCGTGGCCCTGGCGGTGTTGGCCGAGGAGGGCCAGCAGGTGCGCGCCGGGCAGCCGCTGGTGCGGCTGGACCCGGACCGCGCGCGGCTGGCGCTGGCGCAGAGCGAGGCGCAACTGCGCAAGCTGGAGAACAACTACCGCCGCTCGCAACAGCTGGTGGGCCAGCAACTGGTCAGCGCGGCCGACGTCGACCAGATCAAGTACGACCTCGCCAACGTGCGCGCGCAACACCAGTTGGCCTCGCTGGAACTGTCCTACGCGACGGTGGTGGCGCCGATCTCCGGGGTGATCGCCTCGCGTTCGATCAAGACCGGCAACTTCGTGCAGATCAACACGCCGATCTTCCGCATCGTCGACGACTCGCGCCTGGAGGCCACGCTCAACGTGCCCGAGCGCGAACTGGCCACGCTCAAGACCGGGCAGCCGGTGACCCTGCTGGCCGACGCGCTGCCGGGCAAGCAGTTCCGCGGCCGGGTCGACCGCATCGCGCCGGTGGTGGACGCCGGCAGCGGCACCTTCCGCGTGGTGTGCGCGTTCGACGAGGGCGCGCAGGCGCTGCAGCCGGGCATGTTCGGGCGCATCCGCATCGATTACGACCAGCGCGCCGATGCGCTGGTGGTGCCGCGGCTGGCGCTGCTCGACGATGGCGAGCCGGCGGTGTTCCGCGTGGTCGCCGGCAAGGTCGCGCGGGTGCCGGTGACGCTGGGCTATGCCGAAGGGCCTTGGGTGGAGATCCGCCAGGGCCTGCAGGCCGGCGACCAGGTGGTCACCGCCGGCAAGGTCGCGCTGCGCGACGGCAGCCGCGTGCAGGTGATCGCGCCGCAGCGCGCGATCGTCGACGCTGCGCCCGCCACCGCCGCCGGAGCGCGCTGATGCACGGCGCCGGTCCCGACCCGCACGCACCGCCTGCGCCCGCTGCGCACGGCGGCGGCCTGGTCGAATTCGCCACCCGCCGCCGCGTGACCATCGCGATGATCACGCTGACCATGCTGCTGTTCGGCGCGATCGCGCTGCACGGGCTCAAGGTCAACCTGCTGCCGGACCTGAGCTATCCGACCCTGACCGTGCGTACCGAATACGCCGGCGCCGCCCCATCGGAGATCGAGACGCTGGTGACCGAGCCGGTGGAGGAAGCGGTCGGCGTGGTCAAGAACCTGCGCAAGCTCAAGTCGGTCTCGCGCACCGGGCAGAGCGACGTGGTGCTGGAGTTCGCCTGGGGCACCAACATGGACCAGGCCAGCCTGGAGGTGCGCGACAAGATGGAAGCGCTGTCGCTGCCGCTGGAGGCCAAGGCGCCGGTGCTGCTGCGTTTCAATCCCTCCACCCAGCCGATCATGCGCCTGGTGTTGTCGAGCAAGACCGCCGCGCACAGCGACGCCGAGGCGGTGCGCGCGCTGACCCAGTTGCGCCGCTACGCCGACGAGGACCTGAAGAAGAAGCTGGAGCCGGTGGCGGGCGTGGCCGCGGTCAAGGTCGGTGGCGGTCTGGAGGACGAGATCCAGGTCGACATCGACCAGCAGCGGCTGGCGCAGCTCAACATGCCGATCGACACGGTGATCGCGCGGCTCAAGGACGAGAACGTCAATCTCTCCGGCGGGCGCCTGGAGCAGGGCACGCAGCGCTACCTGGTGCGCACGGTCAATCAGTTCGCCGACCTGGACGAGATCCGCAATCTGTTGCTGACCACCCAGGGTGCCGGCAGCAACGCCGCCGACGCGGCCCTGCAACAGATGTACGCGATCGCCGCCTCCACCGGCTCGGAAGCGGCGCTGGCGGCGGCGTCGGCGGCGCAGAGCGCCACGTCCAGCACCACCACCAGCGTGGCTGGCGGCATGCCGATCCGGCTCAAGGACGTGGCGCAGGTGCGGCAGGGCTACAAGGAGCGCGAGGCGATCATCCGCCTGGGCGGCAAGGAAGCGGTGGAACTGGCCATCTACAAGGAGGGCGACGCCAACACCGTGGCCACCGCGGCGGCGTTGCGCCAGCGCCTGGAGCAATTGCAGGCGCAGATTCCCGCCGACGCCGAGTTGACCACGCTGGAAGACCAGTCGCGCTTCATCGAGCACGCCATCGGCGACGTCAAGAAGGATGCGGTGATCGGCGGCCTGCTGGCGATCCTGATCATCTTCCTGTTCCTGCGCGACGGCTGGAGCACCTTCGTGATCGGCCTGTCGCTGCCGGTGTCGATCGTGACCACCTTCTTCTTCATGGGCCAGCTCGGGCTGAGCCTCAACGTGATGTCGCTGGGCGGGCTGGCGCTGGCCACCGGCCTGGTGGTGGACGACTCCATCGTGGTGCTGGAAAGCATCGCCAAGGCGCGCGAGCGCGGCCTGAGCGTGCTCGATGCGGCGATCGTCGGCACCCGCGAGGTCGGCATGGCCGTGGTCGCCTCGACCCTGACCACGATCGCGGTCTTCCTGCCGCTGGTGTTCGTGGAAGGCGTGGCCGGGCAACTGTTCCGCGACCAGGCGCTGACCGTGGCGATCGCCATCGCGATCTCGCTGGTGGTGTCGATGACCCTGATCCCGATGCTCAGCTCGCTCAGAGGCCGTGCGCCGCTGGCGTTCCCGGTGGAGCCGGCGGCACCGCGCTGGCAGCCGCAGCGCGGCTGGCTGACGCCGCTGGCCTGGAGCCGGCGCGGCACCGGGGCGGCGCTGCGCGGCCTGTTCTTCGGCGTGGCCTGGTTGTGCGTGCGGCTGTGGCGCGGCGCGGTGGCGGTGGTCGCGCCGGTGATGCGCAAGGCCAGCGACCTGGCGATGGCGCCGTACGCGCTGGCCGAGCGCGGCTACCTGCGGCTGCTGCCGGGCGCGCTGGCGCGTCCGGGCTGGGTGCTGGGGCTGGCGGCGCTGGCCTTCGCCGCGACCCTGGCGGTGGCGCCACTGCTGGGCGCCGACCTGATCCCGCAACTGGCGCAGGACCGCTTCGAGATGACCGTGAAGCTGCCGGCCGGCACGCCGTTGCGGCAGACCGACGCGCTGGTGCGCGAACTGCAGGAGCTGCACGGCAAGGATGCCGGCGTGCAGGCGCTGTACGGGGTCAGCGGCAGCGGCACCCGGCTCGACGCCAACCCCACCGAGAGCGGCGAGAACATCGGCAAGCTGACCATCGCCATGGCCGGTGGCGGCAGCGCGCAGTTCGAGGCGCAGCAAAGCGAGCGCATGCGCGCGACGATGCGCAACCATCCGGGCGTGCAGGTCGGTTTCAGTCGGCCCGAGTTGTTCAGTTTCTCCACGCCGCTGGAGATCGAACTGCGCGGCCAGGACCTGGAGACGATCCAGCACGCCGGGCAGAAGCTGGCGGCGCTGCTGCGCGGCAACGGCCACTTCGCCGACGTCAAGTCCACGGTGGAGGAGGGCTTCCCCGAGATCCAGATCCGCTTCGACCAGGAGCGCGCCGGGGCGCTGGGGCTGACCACCCGGCAGATCGCCGACGTGGTGGTGAAGAAGGTGCGCGGCGACGTCGCCACCCGCTACAGCTTCCGCGACCGCAAGATCGACGTGCTGGTGCGCGCGCAGCAGAGCGACCGCGCCAGCGTCGACAGCATCCGCCGGTTGATCGTCAATCCGGGCAGCAGCCGGCCGGTGACCCTGGACGCGGTCGCCGACGTGGTCGCCACCACCGGCCCCAGCGAGATCCACCGCGCCGACCAGATCCGCGTGGCGATCGTCTCGGCCAACCTGCGCGACATCGACCTGGGCGGCGCGGTGCGCGAAGTGGGCGAGATGGTGGCGCGCGATCCGCTCGGCGCCGGTGTCGGCATGCACATCGGCGGCCAGGGCGAGGAACTGGCGCAGTCGGCGCGCTCGCTGCTGTTCGCGTTCGGCCTGGCGGTGTTCCTGGTGTACCTGGTGATGGCCTCGCAGTTCGAGTCGCTGCTGCATCCCTTCGTCATCCTGTTCACCATCCCGCTGGCGCTGGTCGGCGCGGTGCTGGCGCTGCTGCTGACGGGCAAGCCGGTGTCGGTGGTGGTGTTCATCGGCCTGATCCTGCTGGTAGGCCTGGTGACCAAGAACGCGATCATCCTGATCGACAAGGTCAACCAGTTGCGCGAGGAGGGTGTGGCCAAGCGCGCGGCCTTGATCGAAGGCGCGCGCTCGCGGCTGCGGCCGATCGTGATGACCACGCTGTGCACGCTGTTCGGCTTCCTGCCGTTGGCGATCGCCAGCGGCGAGGGCGCCGAGGTGCGCGCGCCGATGGCGATCACCGTGATCGGCGGGCTGCTGGTGTCCACGCTGCTGACCCTGCTGGTGATCCCGGTGGTCTACGACCGCCTGGATCGCCGCGCCGATGCGTACTACGCCGAGCGCGGGCGGCGCGCGCGGCAACGCGAGCACGGCGAGCAGCGCCTGCAGGACGGCGAGGGCGCACCGGCATGAGCGTCGCCGAGTTCAGCATCCGCCGTCCGGTCACCACCATCATGTGCTTCGTGTCGCTGGTGGTGGTCGGGCTGATCGCCGCCTTCCGCCTGCCGCTGGAGGCCTTGCCGGACATCTCCGCGCCGTTCCTGTTCGTGCAGTTGCCGTATACCGGCTCGACCCCGGACGAGGTCGAGCGCAACCTGGTGCGGCCGACCGAGGAAGCGCTGGCGACGATGACCGGGATCAAGCGCATGCGTTCGACCGCCACCGCCGATGGCGCCAACATCTTCATCGAGTTCTCCGACTGGGACCGCGACATCGCCATCGCCGCCTCCGACGCGCGCGAGCGCATCGACGCGATCCGCGCCGACCTGCCGGCGGACCTGCGGCGCTACAACGTGTTCAAGTGGTCCAGCAGCGACCAGCCCGTGCTGAAGGTGCGGCTGGCCGGCGCGGCCGACCTGACCGGCGCGTACGACATGCTCGACCGCGAGTTCAAGCGCCGCCTGGAGCGCATTCCCGGGGTGGCCAAGGTCGAGGTGTCGGGCGCGCCGCCGAACGAAGTCGAGATCGCCATCGCCCCGGACCGGCTCAGCGCGCACAACCTCAGCCTCAACCAGCTCAGCGAGCGCCTGGGCAAGCTCAACTTCTCGCTGTCGGCCGGGCAGATCGACGACAACGGCCAGCGCCTGCGGGTGCAGCCGGTCGGTGAACTGCGCGACCTGCAGGAGCTGCGCGACCTGGTCATCGACGCCAAGGGCCTGCGCCTGGGCGACATCGCGCAGGTGCGGCTGAAACCGACCCGGATGAGCTACGGCCGACGCCTGGACGGGCGCCCGGCGGTGGGCCTGGACGTGTTCAAGGAGCGCAGCGCCAACCTGGTGGAGGTGTCGCGCGCGGTGCTGGCCGAGGTCGAGCAGATCCGCAAGCAGCCGGCGCTGAGCGACGTGCAGGTCAAGGTCATCGACAACCAGGGCAAGGCGGTGACCTCGTCGCTGGCGGAGCTGGCCGAGGCCGGTGCGGTCGGCCTGCTGCTGTCGGTGACGGTGCTGTTCTTCTTCCTGCGGCATTGGCCGTCGACGCTGATGGTGACCCTGGCGATCCCGATCTGCTTCGCCATCACCCTGGGCTTCATGTACTTCGCCGGGGTCACCCTCAACATCCTGACCATGATGGGCCTGCTGCTGGCGGTAGGCATGCTGGTGGACAACGCCGTGGTGGTGGTGGAGAGCATCTACCAGGAGCGCGAACGCATGCCTGACCAGCCGCAGCGCGCCTCCATCGTCGGCACCCGCAACGTCGCCATCGCGCTGTCGGCCGGCACCCTGTGCCATTGCATCGTGTTCGTGCCGAACCTGTTCGGCGAGACCAACAACATCAGCATCTTCATGTCGCAGATCGCCATCACCATCTCGGTGTCGTTGCTGGCGTCGTGGCTGGTGGCGGTGAGCCTGATCCCGATGCTGTCGGCGCGCATGCGTACTCCGGCGCTGGTGCATTCCCCGCGCGGGCTGATCCCGCGCCTGCAGCGCCGCTACGCGCGGGTGCTGGCGTGGTCGCTGGCGCACCGCGGCTGGAGCGTCTGCGCGATCGTGCTGATCAGCGCGCTGAGCGTGATCCCGATGATGCAGACCAAGAAGGACATGTTCGGCGGCGACGGCGGCGAGCAGGTCTTCATCGGCTACCAGTGGAAGGGCGCCTACACGCGCGAGCAGATGGCCGAGGAAGTGACCCGGCTCGAGCGCTTCATCGATGCGCGGCGCGCGCAGTACCACGTGACCCAGGTGTATTCCTGGTTCAGCGAGGAGGAAGGCAGCAGCACCACGCTGACGGTGGACCTGAAGCAGGTCCGCGACCTGCCGGCGCTGATGGAACGCATCCGCAAGGAACTGCCGCGCTCGGCGCGGGTGGATTTCCACGTCGGCAACAGCAACGGTGGCGATGGCGGCAACGGCGGCGGGCAGACCGTGCAGGTGCAACTGGTCGGCGATTCCACCGAGGCGCTGCGCGCGCTCGCCGACGACGTGGTGCCGGTGCTGGCGCGGCGCAAGGAACTGCGCGACGTGCGCGTGGACAGCGGCGACCGTAGCACCGAGCTGGCGGTGCGGGTGGACCGCGAGCGCGCCGCCGCGTTCGGCTTCAGCGCCGAGCAGGTCGCCAGCTTCGTCGGCCTGGCGCTGCGTGGCGCGTCGCTGCGCGAGTTCCGCCACGGCGACAACGAAGTACCGGTGTGGGTGCGCTTCGCCGGTGCCGAGCAGACCACGCCGGAGGATCTGGACAGCTTCAACGTGCGCACCCAGGACGGGCGCAGCGTGCCGCTGCTGAGCCTGGTCGATGCGCAGCCGCGCGCGGCCGCCACTCAGATCGCCCGGACCAACCGGCAGACCACACTGACCATCACCGCCAACCTCGGCGCCAAGGTGACCGCGCCGGAAGCCAAGAAGGCGATCGAGGACACGCTCAAGGCGGTCAGCTTCCCGGTCGGCTACCGCTACAGCTTCGACGGCGTGGAAGGTCAGGACGACGACCAGGCCAGCAAGCAGATGCTGTTCAACCTGTTGATCGCGCTGCTGATGATCTACGTGGTGATGGCCGCAGTGTTCGAATCGCTGCTGTTCCCGGCGGCGATCATGAGCGGCGTGCTGTTCTCGGTGTTCGGTGTGTTCTGGCTGTTCTGGATCACCGGCACCAGCTTCGGGATCATGGCCTTCATCGGCATCCTGGTGTTGATGGGCGTGGTGGTGAACAACGGCATCGTGATGATCGAGCACATCAACAATCTGCGCCGGCGCGGCCTGGGCCGTACCGAGGCATTGATCGAAGGCTCGCGCGAGCGCCTGCGGCCGATCATGATGACCATGGGCACGGCGATCCTGGCGATGGTGCCGATCTCGTTGACCACCACGCAGATGTTCGGCGACGGTCCGGCCTACTACCCGATGGCGCGTGCGATTGCCGGCGGCCTGGCGTTCTCGACCGTGGTCAGCCTGCTGTTCCTGCCGACCATCTACGCGATCCTCGACGATCTCAGCAATGGCGTGGCGGGGTTGGTGCGGCGCGCGCGTGGTATCGCCGCACCGCAAGCCGCATGAGCGTTTCGTAGGAGCGGCTTCAGCCGCGACAGGCGTCTCAGGGAAGGCCCGCCGCGGCTGAAGCCGCTCCTACGAGGTCAATGCCTTCGGCTGTTCAACCCGCCAGCTTGCCGAAGATGCGGAAGCCGGCCAGCCACACGCCGAGCATGCTGCCCAGGTTGGTCAGCAGGAAGGTCAGCACCACCCGCGAGACGCGGTTGCGGTACCAGCCGCGCAGGTTCTGCGCGTCGTCGCGCAGCGCCAGGAAGTCGCCATAGGCCGGCTTGCGCATGTGCACTTCGACCAGGGCGCTGAACGCACCGGCCGGTACGCCGGGGCGGAACGGCTTCAGCGGCGCGGCGATGGCGCCGGCGATCACGCTCAGCGGATGGCCGCCGGCCAGGATGCAGCCCAGCCCGGCCAGGCCACCGGTGAACAGCACCCACTGCAACAGCAGGTCGGTACCCAGCGCGAAGCCGCCATGCCAGTAGCCCCAGGCCACGCCGCCCAGCACCAGCGCGGTCAGGGTCAGGGTGATCCACGGCACCTTCTTCTTGGTCGGCACGTCTTCCAGCGCCTTGCGCAGCGTCGCCGGGTCGTCCTGGTCGCCCTGCAGGTGTCGCACCAGGCCGGCCAAGTGGCCGGCGCCGACCACCGCCAGCACCTCGCGCACGCCGGCGCCCGTGGCACCGTCCAGCGGCTCGGCGTTGTCGGGCAGCGGCAGCGCGCGCTGCTGCGCCTGTTCCTCGCGCAGGCGCGTCGCCATGTAGCGGTCGCGTTCGGCGATGATGGTTTCGTACAGCGCCGGGCTCTCGCTGGCGAAGTCGCCGAAGCTGGCCTCGAGCATGTCGCCCTGCTTGAGCTTCTCGATCTCCGCCTCGCCGACCTCGTCGGAGGCGAACAGGCCGCCGAGCAGGCCGCTGGCCAGCTTCAGCTTGCCGAAGAAGCCGAGCCGGCTGGAGGCGCGCTTGAAGGTCAGGCCGACTTCGCGGTCGATCAGGTACACCGGCAACTGCCGTTCGCGCGCCAGCAGCACTGCGCGCTTGAGCTCGGCGCCGGGCTCGATGCCCAGTTGCTCGGCCAGGCGCCGCTGGTAGGCGGCCAGCGCCAGGTTGGCGGCGAACAGGGCCACGCGGCCCTTGCGGATCACCTGCACCAGGTCCAGCTTGGTCAGCGCGTCCGGATCGGTCAGCGCCTGCAGGCGTTGCGGATCCAGTTCCACCGCCACCGCATCGAAGCGGCCGCTGCCGATCGCCCGTTCCACGGCGGCAACGCTGGCCAGGGACACGTGCGCAGTGCCGAGCAGGGTGTAGCGGACGCCGTCGCGTTCGACGATGCGGTACGGCTGGCCGTCGAACAGCGCGTCGTCGCCGTCGGCCTGGGAAAGTTCGTTCATTCCATCACTCATCGGAAGGCGCCTCGGCAGCGCCGGGGCTCAGCGGGCATGGGGGTGTGAGGGCACGGCCGCGACGGGCATGGGCGCCTGCGGCCGGGTCGCGCTGCGCCGCGGGGAGCGGCGCAGCACACGCACAGACCCGGCACGGCGCGGCGGCTCAATCGATGTAGCGCTTCAGCAGGTCGCCGTAGGCATCGATGCGGCGGTCGCGCAGGAACGGCCAGATCCGCCGCACGTGCTCGCTGCGCTGCAGGTCCACGTCGCACACCAGCACGGTCGGCTCGGCGCCGGCCTGGGCGATGAACTCGCCCTGCGGGCCGAGCACGTGGCTGTTGCCCCAGAACTGGATGCCCGACGCGCCCAGCGGCGAGGGCTCGTGGCCGACCCGGTTGCAGCTCAGCACCGGCACGCCGTTGGCCACCGCATGGCCGCGATGGCTGAGGATCCAGGCGTCGCGCTGGCGTTCCTGCTCGGCCTGTTCGTCGTTGGGGTCCCAGCCGATCGCGGTGGGATACAGCAGCAGTTCGGCACCGGCCAGCGCCATCAGCCGCGCCGCTTCCGGGTACCACTGGTCCCAGCACACCAGCACGCCGAGGCGGCCGACCGAGGTCTGGATCGGGGTGAAGCCCAGATCGCCCGGGGTGAAGTAGAACTTCTCGTAGAAGCCCGGATCGTCGGGGATGTGCATCTTGCGGTACTTGCCCAGCAGGCTGCCGTCCTTTTCGAACACCACCGCGGTGTTGTGGTACAGCCCGGCGGCGCGGCGCTCGAACAGCGAGCCGACCAGGACCACGCCATGGCGCTTGGCCAGGGCGCCCAGGCGCTCGGTGCTGGGGCCGGGAATCGGCTCGGCCAGGTCGAATTCGTCCACCGACTCGTGCTGGCAGAAGTACGCGCCGTTGTGCAGTTCCTGCAGCAGCACCAGCTGCGCGCCCTGCGCGGCGGCCTCGGCCACACGCGATTCGATCGCTGCCAGGTTCGCCGCGGCGTCGCCGTGGTTGCGCTCCTGGATCAGCGCGACGGAAAGAGTGTTTCGGCTCATTGCGGAATCAAGGTTCGCGGTAAACCGGCATGGTAGCGCGGATGGCCGCGCGGCAGGTTCCGGGGAGATGAATCCCGCGCCGCGCGTGGCGGCGGCACGGGTGGGGTCGGTGCTGCGCCGGCGTGCGGCGCAGGCGCGGCTCAGTCCGCCAGCAGTCCGGCCGGCAGCTGCATGGTGATGCAGTGCAGGCTGCCGTTCTGCCAGATCAGCGCGCGGCAGGGGATCGGCACGATCTCGTGCTGCGGGAAGGCCTGCGCCATCACCGCCTGCGCCTGCGCATCGGCCGCGTCGCCGTAGGCCGGCATCAGCACCGCACCGTTGACGATCAGGAAATTGGCGTAGGAGGCGGCCAGGCGCCGGCCCTCATCGATGACCGGCTGCGCCCACGGCAGCGGGAACAGCCGATAGGGCGCGCCGTCGGCGGTACGCAATGCGGCCAGTTCGGCGCCCATCGCCTGCAGCTCGGCGTAGTGCGAATCGCCGGCGTCGTCGCAGGCCTGGTAGACGATCGCGTCGGTGCCGGCGAAGCGGGCCAGGGTGTCGATGTGCGCATCGGTGTCGTCGCCTTCCAGGTAACCGTGATCCAGCCACAGCACGCGCTGCTGCGCCAGCCAGTCGGCCAGGTCGTGGCCGAGCGATTCGCGGCTGCGCTGCGGATGCCGCTCGTGCAGGCACTGCCAGGTGGTCAGCAGGGTGCCGGCGCCGTCGCAGTCGATGGCGCCGCCTTCCAGGGCGAAATCGATGCGGCGTACGTCGCTGTCGGCGAACAGCGCTTGGTCGGCCAACACGCCCACCAACTGGTCGTCACGGCTGGCCTGAAACTTGCCGCCCCAGCCGGTGAAGCGGAAATCCAGCAGCTGGAAGCCGCCGCCGGCGCGCGTCAGGGTGATCGGGCCGGAGTCGCGCAGCCAGGTGTCGTCGTACTCGGCCTCGACGAAGCGCACCCGCTGCATGTCCACCCGCGCCGAGCGCAGCCGCGCCTCGGCATAGATCTGCAGGTCGGCATCGGCCACGCAGATCAGCACCCGCTGGAAGCGCACGATCGCCGCGACCAGGGCGATGTAGGTTTCCTCGACCTCGGCCAGGCGCTCGGCCCAGTCGGTGCCGGCATGCGGCCAGGCGATCAGGATGGCGGACTGGGGCTCCCATTCCGCGGGAAGGCGAAGACGATCAGACATTGCGACCACTGCTCACGTGCTGCCAGGCCGAAGCCCAGCTGTTATTTACGTCCCCGCACAGGGATGTGCGGGCTCTTGCGACGGATTCGCCTACACCGGGCGCTTGCGTGCGACCCGTCTCAACGGATCGCCGGCTTCGGGCCGATCTCGTTGGCGTCGGCCTTGTTGGCGACCACGTCCACCACCTTCTGCTTCTCGAAGTACACGGTGAAGGCCGGATAGACCCAGCGGTTGATGGTCGGCCACTGCCGCTTCTGGCCGCCGCGCGGCTCCAGCTTCTGCTGCGGGGCGCCGTAGCGCGCCTGCACCTGGGCCATGCTCAGGCCGCGCGTCGGCAGCGCCGCCGCAGGTTCCTCCTTGACCCGATCGACCAGCAGGGTCTCGGCGTGGGCGCCGCCGGCCAGGCCCAACACGGCCAGCAGCGGCAGGACGGACAGACGATGCTTCATCACGTGTACTCCCCAGAGGACGAACGCCGATTACAGCAAACTTCGGCAACAAAAAACCGCCCGAAGGCGGCTTTCGTTGACGACCGGCCACCGCTGCGCGCGGCGCGGCAGGGCAGGCCGGGTCGGATCAGCGCTGACGCGCCTTGAAACGGGGGTTGGACTTGCAGATCACGAAGACCTTGCCGCGGCGGCGGACCACCTTGCAGTCGCGGTGACGGGCCTTCGCCGACTTCAGGGAGGACAGGACTTTCATGGCACACCTCGGCGTAAACTTGTGGATTCGAAGGAGGGCGGCACGGCCGAAACCATGGCGCGGGATCAGTAAGCCGGCGATTGTAGCCTGGTTTTCTTCATGGTTTCAACTGCTTGCGCCAGCAGGGCCGGCGTCGGCGCTACAATGCGCCGCCCCCCGTCCGAGGAACCGCATGAACGAGCCCGCTCCCGTCCTGACCATCGATGGCCCTTCCGGCGCCGGCAAGGGGACCGTCAGCCGCATCGTCGCCGCCCGCCTGGGCTGGCATTACCTGGATTCGGGGGCGCTGTACCGGGCGGTCGGGGTCGCGGCCAGCTGGGCCAATCTGGACATTTCCGATGCCGCCGCCCTGGTGCGCTGCACCTTCGATACCCGGGTGGACTTCGACGAGGTCGCCGGCGGCGGCCTGCGGGTCCGCATCAACGGTGCCGACGCCACCGACGAATTGCGCCTGGAGACCACCGGCGCGGTCGCCTCGGCGATCGCCGCCATTCCCGAGGTGCGCGCGGCGCTGAAGCAGCGCCAGCGGGCCTTTCGCACCCCGCCGGGGCTGGTCGCCGATGGCCGCGACATGGGGACGGTGATTTTCCCGGACGCCCCCTACAAGGTGTTCCTGACCGCCAGTGCCGAGGAGCGTGCCCAGCGCCGGCATAAGCAGTTGAAGGAAAAAGGGGTTTCGGTTATATTCGACGACCTGCTGCGCGAGATCATGGCCCGCGACGCACGCGATGCCCAACGCGCGGTGGCCCCGCTGAGGCCGGCAGACGATGCCGTCCTCCTCGATACCACCGGGATGGACATCGACCAGGTGGTGGGCCGCGTCCTGCAGTTGCTGCCGCTCTGAGCGGCGCGCAGGGCAGGGCAGCAGGGTGGCGCCGTCATGGAGCCACCGGTTCCTCGCAACACCCGCAACATGCATGTTCCATCGATCGTTCCAAAGGCTCCGCTGCGCATTCCGCGCTGCGGTTTTTCCATTCCACACCCGGCCGCTGTTCGGGCCGACTAACCAGGTGGGCAGTCGCTGTTTTCCAGAAGAAAACGCCCTGTCCGTGTGTCCACTAGAGTAATTTCAAATGACCGAATCTTTTGCCGAACTGTTCGAAGCCAGCCAAGCCAACCTGGCCAAGCTGAAGCCCGGCGCCATCGTCACCGGTACCGTCGTGGAAGTCCGCGGCGACGTGGTGGTGATCAACGCCGGCCTGAAGTCCGAAGGCATCGTGCCGATCGAGCAGTTCCGTAACGACGCTGGCGAAATCGACGTCGCCGAAGGCGACCTGGTCAAGGTCGCGCTCGACTCGCTCGAGAACGGCTTCGGCGAGACCGTGCTGTCGCGCGAGAAGGCCAAGCGCGCCATGGTGTGGGACGAGCTGGAAGAAGCGTTGGAGAAGAACGAGACCATCACCGGCCGCATCAGCGGCAAGGTCAAGGGTGGTTTCACCGTGGACATCAAGGATGTCCGCGCGTTCCTGCCCGGTTCGCTGGTGGATGTGCGCCCGGTGCGCGACCCGGCCTACCTGGAAGGCAAGGAACTGGAGTTCAAGCTGATCAAGCTGGACCGCAAGCGCAACAACGTGGTGGTCTCGCGTCGTGCGGTGGTCGAGAGCGAGCACTCGGAAGAGCGCGAGCAGCTGATGGACAAGCTGCAGGAAGGCGCGATCCTGAAGGGCGTGGTCAAGAACCTGACCGACTACGGCGCGTTCGTGGACCTGGGCGGCATCGACGGCCTGCTGCACATCACCGACATGGCCTGGAAGCGCGTGCGCCATCCGTCCGAAGTGGTCAACGTCGGCGACGAGCTGGACGTGCGCGTGCTGAAGTTCGATCGCGAGCGTAACCGCGTCAGCCTCGGCCTGAAGCAGCTGGGCGAGGATCCGTGGGACAACATCGCGCGTCGCTACCCGGCCAACAGCCGCGTGTTCGGCAAGGTCTCCAACGTCACCGATTACGGCGCGTTCGTCGAGATCGAGCCGGGCGTGGAAGGCCTGGTGCACGTGTCCGAGATGGACTGGACCAACAAGAACGTCAACCCGTCCAAGGTCGTGCAGGTCGGCGACGAAGTCGAAGTGATGGTGCTGGACGTGGACGAAGAGCGTCGCCGCATCTCGCTGGGCATGAAGCAGGTCGCCGCCAATCCGTGGGAGACCTTCGCGGCCACCCACAAGAAGAACGACAAGGTGTCCGGCCAGATCAAGTCGATCACCGACTTCGGCATCTTCATCGGCCTGGACGGCGGCATCGACGGCCTGGTGCACCTGTCCGACATCAGCTGGAACACCACCGGCGAAGACATCGTGCGCAACTTCAAGAAGGGCGACACGCTGGAAGCCGTGGTGCTGGCAGTGGACCCGGAGCGCGAGCGCATCAGCCTGGGCGTCAAGCAGCTGGAGCAGGATCCGTTCGGCCAGTACATGGCCGCCAACCCGAAGGGCTCGAAGGTCGAGGGCGTAGTGCGTGAAGTGGACGCCAAGGGCGCCACCATCGACCTGGCCGACGGCATCGAAGGCTACGTCGCCGCGCGCGACATCGCCAACGAGCGTGTCGACGACGCCAGCCAGCACCTGAAGGTCGGCGACAAGATCGAAGCCAAGTTCGTGGGCATGGACCGCAAGGGCCGCACCCTGCAGCTGTCGATCAAGGCCAAGGACGATGCCGAAATGCGCGAAGTGCTGGAGGAATACCAGTCCGCGTCGGGCGGCACCACCCAGCTGGGTGCGCTGCTGCGCGCGCAGCTGAACGGCAACAAGTCCGAGTAATCCGCCACACGCAGCGTTACTGGCACGGCCCGGTGTTCCCGGGCCGTGCCAGGTTGCGACCCCACTGCACGCATCCGTAAATGACCAAATCCGAGCTGATCGAAATCCTGGCGCGCAAGCAGGCGCATCTGAAGTCGGACGACGTCGATCTGGCGGTGAAGTCGTTGTTGGAAATGATGGGCGGCGCCCTGTCCGGCGGCGATCGCATCGAGATCCGCGGCTTCGGCAGCTTTTCCCTGCATTACCGACCGCCGCGCCTGGGACGCAATCCCAAGACCGGCGAGTCCGTTGCGCTTCCCGGCAAGCACGTGCCGCATTTCAAGCCCGGCAAGGAGCTGCGCGAGCGCGTGAGCGGCGTCGTCCCGGTCGAATCCGACACGCCTTGAGCCCGGCGTCCGGCGCTTGCCGGAATCCACGCCTGTTCGGCTAATCTAGTGTCTCCCGACGCTGGAGTTGCTCATGAAGATTGCACGACTGCTGATCCTGCTGGTGTTGCTGTTGGCCGGCCTGGTCATCGGGTCGCTCAATTCGCAGCCGATCCAGATCAACTTCGTGTTCTCCAGCATCGCCACCACCTCCGGCATCGCCATCATCGTGTCGCTGTTCGCGGGCGTGTTGATCGGCGCCTCGCTGGTCCTGGCGGCCCTGGTGATCCCCCTGTATGCCAAGCTGCGTCGCGCCAACAAGGCCGCGAACGCCGCTGCGCCGGCCGTCGCGCCGGTCTCTCCCCATGCCCACCAGCCCTTGGACGGACGCTGATCTTCGATGGACTTTCTGACCGAGTGGTTCTGGTTCTTCCTGTTCCTGCCGCTGGCGGCGCTGAGCGGCTGGGTGATCGGCCGCCGTGGCGGCCAGCGCCATGGCGATACCCAGGTCAGCCGGCTCTCCAGCACCTATTTCCGCGGCCTCAACTATCTGCTCAACGAGCAGCCGGACAAGGCGATCGAGCTGTTCCTGCACATCGCCGAACTGGACAAGGAAACCTTCGAGACCCAGGTCGCGCTCGGCCACCTGTTCCGCCGCCGCGGTGAGGTCGACCGCGCCATCCGCCTGCACCAGGGCCTGGTCCAGCGCGGCGACCTGAGCGATGCGCAGCGCGTGCAGGCCTTGCTGGCGCTGGGCGAGGACTACATGAAGTCGGGGCTGCTGGACCGCGCCGAAACCGTGTTCACCGAACTGGCGCAGATCGACCAGCGCGCCCCGCAGGCGCTCAAGCACCTGATCGGCATCTACCAGGCCGAGCGCGACTGGGAAAAGGCCATCGACAACGCCACCCGCTACGAAGAGGTGACCGGCGAGCCGATGGGCAAGCTGATCGCTCAGTTCGAATGCGAACTGGCCGACCGCTATCGCGCCTCGGGCAAGAACGACCTGGCGCGGGCGGCGATCGCGCGCGCCTACCAGGCCGACGCCAAGTCGGTGCGCGCCGGCATCCTGGAAGGGCGCATCGACGTCGACGACGGCAACGACGAGGCCGCCATCCGCGCCTTCGAGCGCGCCGCGCGTCATGACCCGGACTACCTGCCGGAGATCATGCCGGCGCTGATGGACTGCTACCGCCGCGGCAACGATCTCAGCGGCGCGCGCGCGTTTCTCTCGGAAATGACCGAGCACTACCGCGGCATCGCCCCGGTGCTGGCGCTGACCCGCCTGATGGAGTCGCAGGAAGGCATTTCCGCCGCGCGCTCCTACCTGGGCCGGCAGCTCAAGGACCGGCCGTCGGTGCGCGGCGAGTCGGCGCTGATCGACCTGACCCTGGCCGAGGGCGCCGATTCCACCGCGACCCTGCAGGATCTCAAGCACATCACCGACCAGTTGCTGGTGCGCAATCCCAGCTACCGCTGCACCCGCTGCGGCTTCGGCGCGCGCACCCACCACTGGCAATGCCCCAGCTGCAAGGAGTGGGGCACGGTCAAGCCGCTGCTCAACTACGCGGTGGTGTAATGCCCATCGCAGGAGCCGCGCTGCTCTTGGCGCTCGGGGTGTTCAGCGCGGCCGGCACCTGGCTGTCGCGCCGGTACGCGCTCAAACGCAAGTTGATGGACGCGCCCGGCGAGCGGCGCAGCCACACCGTGGCGACACCGCGCGGCGGTGGCGTGGCGATCGTGGCGGCAGTGCTGCTGGCCTGCGGCTGGACCGCGCTGCAATGGCCGCATCAGGGCGCCGGGATCGCCACCTTCGCCGCGGGCCTGCTCCTGGTTGCCGGCGTCGGCTGGTGGGACGACCACCGCTCGCTGTCGGCGGGGCTGCGATTGCTGGTGCACGCGGTGGCGGCGACCCTGCTGGCTGCACTTGTCTACAAAACGAACCAGCCGCTGTGGATGGTCGCGCTGGCGTGGTTGGCGACAGTCTCGTTGATCAATATCTGGAATTTCATGGACGGCATCAATGGCCTGGCCAGCAGCCAGGCGATGCTCGCCGCCGTCGGATTTGCCTGCCTGCTGCCGGCGCCGCTGCGATGGCCATGCTGGGTCCTGCTGGTGGCCTGCGCGGGATTTCTGCCGTTCAACTATCCCCGTGCCCGCATTTTCCTCGGCGATGTCGGCAGCGGCGCGCTTGGCTACCTGATCGCCGCGCTGTTCGCCTGGTGCATCGTCGCCGGCGAGCAGGCGCCATGGCTGCCAGCATTGCCGCTGTCGGCCTTCGCCATCGACGCCGGCTTCACGCTCGCCTCGCGCATGCTCGCCGGTGAACGCTGGTGGCAACCGCACGCGCAACATTTCTATCAGCGTTGGGTACACACCGGCAGTAGCCATGCTGTCGTCACGCTCGCCTACGGTTTGTTTAGCATTGTCGCGATTACAATTGCGCGGTTGGGCAGACCGCTGGATGCGGGTACGCAGGCCGGTCTGACGATCGCCTGGTTCTGTTCGGCAGGTGTGCTTTGGCTGGCTTTGCGCAACCGGATGCGCCGAACTCTTACGGATTACTGATGCTTTCCACGCGCGACCGAGTCACCGAATTGTTTCCCAAGGCCTCCGTGGTCATCCACGATCTGGCCATCGTCTGGGTCTGCTGGCAACTACTGCACGCTGCGCGTTACACCATGCTCCCCGGCGAGCACCCGCTGCCGTTGTGGAACCTCAACACCGCGATCGTGTTGGCGGCGCAGGGCCTGGTGTTCTGGAAGGTTGGCCTGTACCGCGGCCTGTGGCGCTTCGCCAGCGTTCCCGACCTGCTGAACATCTTCAAGGCCAGTTTCTATGGCCTGGTGGCGATCGTCCTGGGGCTGGCCTACAGCCGTTTCGATGCGATCCCGCTGTCGGTGCTGATGGTGTACCCGTTCGCGCTGTCGGCGCTGCTGGGCGCGCCGCGCCTGCTGTACCGCGCCTGGAAGGATTATCAGATCGCGCACTCGGACGATAGCGCGCGGCGCGTGCTGATCGTCGGCGCCGGCCGTGCGGCCGAGGCGCTGGTGCGCGACCTGCGCCGGTCCGGCGCCTATCAGCCCGTGGGCTTCGTTGACGATGCCGGCCATCTGCACGGCGCCAAGCTGCAGGGTCTGCCGATCCTGGGCCGCATCGACGAAGCCGGCGCGATCGCCAAGGAGACCGCGGCCAAGCTGCTGGTCATCGCGATCCCGTCGCTGGACGCGGCCGGCATGCAGCGCGTGGTGGCGATCTGCGAAAGCACCGGCCTGCCGTTCCGCACCGTGCCGCGCCTGCTCGACGTGCTCGAAGGCCACTACCTGCCGGGCGAGCTCAAGGAGGTCGCGATCGAGGACCTGCTGGGGCGCAAGCCGGTGACCCCGGACTGGAAGCTGATCAAGGGCTGGCTGTCCGGGCGGACCGTGCTGGTCACCGGCGCCGGCGGCTCGATCGGCTCGGAACTGTGCCGGCAGTGCGCGCGTCATGGCGCGCGCAAGATCGTGCTGCTGGAGATCAACGAACTGGCGCTGATCACGATCCATGCCGACCTGCGCCGTACCTTCCCCGATCTGGAGATCGACTGCGTGCTCGGCGACTGCGGCGATCCGGCGGTGATCCGCCATGCCATGCGCGTGGCCGAGCCGGATGCCGTATTCCACGCCGCGGCCTACAAGCAGGTGCCGCTGCTGGAGCAGCAATGCCGCGAGGCGGTGCGCAACAACGTGCTGGCCACCGAGAACGTGGCGCGCGCCTGCGTCGCGGCCAAGGTCTCGACCTTCGTGTTCATTTCCACCGACAAGGCGGTCAATCCGGTCAACCTGCTCGGTGCGTCCAAGCGCTACGCCGAGATGGTGTGCCAGTCGCTGGACGACCAGGCGGTGAGTACGCGCTTCGTGACGGTGCGCTTCGGCAACGTGCTGGATTCGGCCGGCAGCGTGGTGCCGCTGTTCCGCGAGCAGATCCGCCAGGGCGGCCCGGTGACCGTCACCGATCCGCAGGTGACGCGCTACTTCATGACCATTCCCGAGGCCAGCCAGCTGATCGTGCAGGCCGCGGCGTCCGCGTCGCATGGCGCCATCTACACCCTGGACATGGGCGAGCCGGTGCCGATCCGCCTGCTGGCCGAGCAGATGATTCGCCTGGCGGGCAAGCAGCCCGGACGCGACATCGCCATCGTCTACACCGGCCTGCGGCCGGGCGAGAAGCTGCACGAGACGCTGTTCTACGCCGACGAGAACTATCGGCCGACCTCGCATCCGAAGATTCTGGAAGCGGGCGTGCGCAGTTTCTCGCGCGAGGACGTGCTGCGCGGCGTGCAGCAGTTGCGTGCCGCCGTGGCCGACTACGACAGCGAGACCATCGAGAAGGTGCTGCGCATGACCATGCCGGAGTTCGCGCCCTTGCGTCAGCACGACGATCACGACGGCTCCGCTACCATCGTTCCATTCCCCGCACGCGAGGCCAGAAGGCTCTGATGAGCAAGAGAATCCGCAAGGCAGTATTCCCGGTGGCAGGTTTGGGCACCCGCTTCCTTCCCGCCACCAAGACCGTTCCCAAGGAAATGCTGCCGATCATCGATCGGCCGTTGATCCAGTACGCCGTGGACGAGGCGATCGAGGCCGGTTGCGACACCCTGATCTTCGTCACCAACCGCTACAAGCACGCGGTCGCGGATTATTTCGACAAGGCCTACGAGCTGGAGCAGAAGCTGGAGCGCGCGGGCAAGCGCGAACAGCTGGAGATGATCCGCCATGTGCTGCCGGAGGGCGTGCGCGCGATCTTCGTGACCCAGGCCGAAGCATTGGGCCTGGGCCATGCGGTGCTGTGCGCCAAGTCGGTGATCGGCGACGAGCCGTTCGCGGTGTTGCTGCCGGACGACCTGATCTGGAACCGTGGCGACGGCGCGCTGAAGCAGATGGCCGATCTCAACGAGCGCAGCGGCGCCAGCGTGATCGCGGTGGAAGACGTGCCGCACGAGAACACTGCCAGCTACGGCATTGTCGCCACCGAGGCCTTCGACGGCCGCAAGGGCCGCATCGCGCAGATCGTCGAGAAGCCCAAGCCGGAAGACGCGCCGAGCGATCTGGCGGTGGTGGGGCGCTACGTGCTCAGCTCGAAGATCTTCGACCTGCTGGAAAGCACCGGCACCGGTGCCGGCGGCGAGATCCAGCTGACCGACGCCATCGCCGCGCTGCTGAAGACCGACGAAGTCGACGCCTATCGCTTCGAGGGCACCCGTTTCGATTGCGGCACCCACCTGGGCCTGGTCGAGGCGACCATCCGCTTCGCGCTGGAGAACAAGAAGCTGGCCAAGCCCGCGCGCGAGAAGCTGACTCAGATGCTCGCCGAGGAGTGAGCCTGGCAGGGCGCGTCGCTGCAGGGCGGCGTGCTGGCCAAAGGATCCCCAATCAATTGAGTCGATGTCGATCCAGATGAGTCGACTCAGGTGACAAACAGAAAAGGCAGCCGTCAGGCTGCCTTTTTTGTGTGCGCGCGGGTCTGTACAGCAATGCTTGATGCCGGACCCTCACCCCAACCCCTCTCCCGGTGGGAGAGGGGCTATGTGCTGCTCCCTTCTCCCATCGGGTGGCCCGCAGGAGGGCCGGATGAGGGGAGGGTGCCGCCCGCTTACAGCGCCTCGATGATGCCCGCGGCGCCCATGCCGGTGCCGATGCACATGGTGACCATGCCGTACTTCTGCTTGTGCCGACGCAGGCCGTGCACCAGGGTGGCGGTGCGGATCGCGCCGGTGGCGCCCAGCGGATGGCCCAGGGCGATGGCGCCGCCCAGCGGGTTGACCTTGGACGGATCCAGGCCGCTGTCGCGGATCACCGCCAGCGACTGCGCGGCGAAGGCTTCGTTGAGCTCGATCCAGTCCAGCTGGTCCTTGCGCAGGCCGGCCTGCTTGAGCGCCTTCGGAATCGCCTCGATCGGGCCGATGCCCATCACTTCCGGACGCACGCCGGCGACCGAGAAGCTGACGAAGCGGGCCAGCGGGGTCAGCCCGTAGTCCTTGATCGCCTGCTCGGAGGCCAGCAGCACCGCACCGGCGCCGTCGCTCATCTGCGAGGAGTTGCCGGCGGTGACGCTGCCGCCGAACTGGCCGTTGCGGAATACCGGGCGCAGCTTGGCCAGGCCTTCGATCGAGCTGTCCGGGCGCGGGCCTTCGTCGGTGTCGACCAGCTTCTTGCGCAGCGCGATGACGTTGCCGGCCAGGTCGGGCTGGTGCGAAACGATCTCGTAGGGGCTGATCTCGTCGCGGAACTCGCCGGCGGCGATCGCGGCGATGGCCTTCTGGTGCGAGGCGAGGGCGAAGGCGTCCTGGTCCTCGCGCGACACCTTCCATTCCTCGGCCACCTTCTCGGCGGTGATGCCCATGCCGTAGGCGATGGCGACATGGTCGTCGGCGAACACGCTCGGCGACAGCGCCACCTTGTTGCCCATCATCGGCACCATCGACATCGATTCGGTGCCGCCGGCCAGCATCAGGTCGGCGTTGCCCAGGCGGATCTGGTCGGCAGCCAGCGCCACCGCCTGGATGCCCGAGGAGCAGAAGCGGTTGATGGTCTGCCCGGCCACCGAGTTCGGCAGGCCGGCCAGCAGCACGCCGATGCGCGCCACGTTCATGCCTTGCTCGCCCTCGGGCATCGCACAGCCGATGATCGCGTCGTCGATGCGCGAGGTATCGATGCCCGGCGCCTGCGCGACTACCGCGCGCAGCACGTGCGCCAGCATGTCGTCGGGACGGGTATTGCGGAACATGCCCTTGGGCGCCTTGCCGACCGGGGTACGGGTGGCGGCGACGATGTAGGCTTCCTGGATCTGTTTGCTCATGGCTTTCTCCGAAAGCCGGGAATAGGGAATGGAGAGTCGGGAATCGTGAAGCGATTCGCGCGATCTGCGGCAGTCCTACTTCCGGCAGAAAATTAGGGGGAGAAGGAGGAGCCGGGAATGCGTTTCCATTCCCGATTCCCCATTCCCGATTCTCAGTTCCTAAGCGGCTTACCCGTCTTGAGCATGTGCCCGATGCGCGCCTGGGTCTTTTCCTGCTGGGCCAGTTCGACGAAGTGCTTGCGCTCGAGCTTGAGCAGCCATTCCTCGTCCACCAATGCGCCGCGATCGACCTCGCCGCCGCAGACCACGGTGGCGATGCGGGTGGCGATCTCGTAGTCATACTCGCTGATGAAGCGGCCTTCCAGCATGTTGACCAGCAGCATCTTGAAGGTGGCGATGCCGACGTCGCCGGCGACCTGGATGCGTCGCGCCGGCAGCGGCGGGCGGTAGCCGCCCTCGGCCAGGGCACGCGCCTCGGCCTTGGCGATGTACAGCGATTCGTAGCTGTTGAACACCACCTTGTCGGTGCCGCGCAGCAGGCCCAGCTCCTTGGCGTTGACCGCCGAGGTGGAGACCTTGGCCATCGCCACGGTCTCGAAGGTCTTCTTCAGTTCGGCGAACACATCGCCGCCCGGACCCGCGGCCTGCGCCGCGCGCACCGCGATCTCCTTGAGGCCGCCGCCGGCCGGCAGCAGGCCCACGCCGGCCTCGACCAGGCCGATGTAGCTCTCCAGCGCGGCCACGGTCTTGGCGCTGTGCATCTGGAACTCGCAGCCGCCGCCCAGCGCCAGCCCGCGCACCGCCGCGACCACCGGCACCAGCGAATACTTGATGCGTTGGCTGGTGGCCTGGAAGTTGGCCACCATCGCCTCGAACGCATCGACCTTGCCGGCCTGCAGCAGGCCCAGCGCGCCGGCCAGGTCGGCACCGGCCGAGAAGGGTTCCTTGTGCTGCCACAGCACCAGGCCCTTGAAGTCCTTCTCGGCGCGGCCGACCGCTTCCTGCAGACCATCGAGCACCTGGTCGGACACGGTGTTCATCTTGGTCTTGAAGCTGACCACGGCGATGTCGTCGCCGTCGTGCCACATGCGCAGACCGTCGTTCTCGAACACGGTCTCGCCCTGCGCGAACTTCTCGCCCAGCAGCGGATCGGGGAAGCGCTGGCGCTTGTACACCGGCAGCGCCGAGCGCGGCAGCTTGGCGTCGCGCGCCGGGCTGTACGAGCCTTCGGCGGCGTGCACGCCGTCGCGGCCGTCGAACACCCAGTTCGGCAGCGGCGCGCTGCTCATGCTCTTGCCGGCGGCGATGTCGTCGGCGATCCACTGCGCGACCTGCTTCCAGCCGGCGGCCTGCCAGGTCTCGAACGGACCCAGCGCCCAGCCGTAACCCCAGCGGATCGCCAGGTCCACGTCGCGCGCGGTCTCGGCGATGTCGGCCAGGTGGTAGGCGCTGTAGTGGAACAGGTCGCGGAAGGTCGCCCACAGGAACTGCGCCTGCGGATGCTGGCTCTCGCGCAGCTTGGCGAACTTCTCGGCCGGGTTCTTGATCTTCAGGATCTCGACCACGTCCGGCGCCGCGGCGCGGTCGGCAGGGCGGTAGTCCTGCTTCTGCAGGTCCAGCACCACGATGTCCTTACCGACCTTGCGGAAGATGCCGGCGCCGGTCTTCTGGCCCAGCGCGCCCTTGCCGATCAGCGCCTCCAGCCACTTCGGCGCCTTGAAGAAGGCATGCCACGGATCGTTCGGCAGGGTGTCGCCCATGGTCTTGATCACGTGGGCCATGGTGTCCAGGCCGACCACGTCGGAGGTGCGGTAGGTGGCCGACTTCGGACGGCCGACCAGCGGGCCGGTGAGGCCGTCGACCTCGTCGAAGCCCAGGCCGAACTGCTCGGTGTGGTGGATGGTGGACAGGATCGAGAACACGCCGATGCGGTTGCCGATGAAGTTCGGGGTGTCCTTGGCGTAGACCACGCCCTTGCCCAGGGTGGTGACCAGGAAGCTCTCCAGGCCTTCCAGCACCGCCGGCTCGGTGTGCTTGGCCGGGATCAGCTCGGCCAGGTGCATGTAGCGCGGCGGGTTGAAGAAGTGCACGCCGCAGAAGCGGTGGCGCAGCTGCTCCGGCAGCACGTCGGACAGGGCGTTGATGCCCAGGCCGGAGGTGTTGGAGGCCAGCACCGCGTGGTCGGCCACGAACGGCGCGATCTTCTTGTACAGGTCCTGTTTCCAGTCCATGCGCTCGGCGATGGCTTCGATGATCAGGTCGCAGCCGCGCAGCTGCTCCAGGCCGGAGTCGTAGTTGGCCGGGGTGATGGCCTCGGCCAGCGCGGTGCTGGCCAGCGGCGCCGGGCTGAGCTTGGTCAGGTTGGCGATCGCCTTGAGCACCACGCCATCGGCGGGGCCTTCCTTGGCGGGAAGATCGAACAGCACGGTGTCGACGCCGGCGTTGGTCAGGTGCGCAGCGATCTGCGCGCCCATCACGCCCGCGCCCAGGACGGCGGCACGGCGGACTAGCAGGGGATTGGACATAGCGATCAGCCTCTGTGGGTCAACGTTTGCGGGATCAGGGAGCCGAGTGGGCGAGGAAGCCGGCTTCGGCGAAACGGATGAGTTCGCGGGCGGCGTGGGCGCGATGCGCGCTCTCGCTGACGCCGGCGGGGCGCTTGATCAGGCCGAAGTCGGCCATGGCGTAGGTCAGGGCGCCGGCCAGGAAATCCAGGCGCCAGTACAGCTCCTGCTTGCTCAGTCCTGGAACGCAGGCGGCAATGGCCTTGCCGAACTCGCGCAACACGTGGCCGTAGTGGTCGGACAGGAACTGGCGCAGGCTGTCGTTGTTCTCGGCGTAGGCGCGGGCGATCACCCGCACGAAGGCGCCGCCGCTCTGCCGCTCCTGGGCCATGGCCAGGGCCGGCTCGACGAAGGCGGCCAGCACCGGGCCGAGCTGGCCGGGATGTTGCCGCTGTGCGGCCTCCAACTGCGCCATGCGCGCGGCGGTCATTTCGTCCATGCGCCGCCGGAACACCTCGTTGACCAGGTTTTCCTTGGACCCGAAGTGGTAGTTGACCGCAGCGATGTTGACGTCGGCCTGGCTGGTGACCTGGCGCAGCGAGGTGCCGGAAAAGCCGTGCTGCGCGAACAGGTCCTCGGCCGCGCTGAGGATGCGGTCCTTGGTCGAGAAGTGCGCTTGCTTTGCCATGCGGCCGCCAGAATCAATCAAACGATTGTTTGAGTCTAGGCCTGGCCGGCAGTGGCGTCATGCTGCTGTGCAGCACGATTCAGCCTGGCCGTGCAAAGCCGGCGCCGATTGGATAGAATTGTCCATCGCAATTCTGGCTAAGCCCGCGTTTTGACGCGGGTTTTTTTCATGTTAACCTCGGGCCTTCAGTGGCCCGCCCAACGGAGAACTTCCCATGGCGCTGGAGCGCACCCTGTCCATCATCAAGCCCGATGCCGTCGCCAAGAACGTCATCGGCGAAATCTACTCGCGCTTCGAGAAGGCCGGCCTGAAGGTCGTGGCCGCCAAGTACAAGCAGCTGTCGCGCCGCGAGGCCGAGGGCTTCTACGCCGTGCACCGCGAGCGTCCGTTCTTCAACGCGCTGGTCGAGTTCATGATCTCCGGCCCGGTGATGATCCAGGCGCTGGAAGGCGAGAACGCCGTGGCCGCGCACCGCGACCTGCTGGGCGCCACCAACCCGAAGGACGCTGCGCCGGGCACCATCCGCGCCGACTTCGCCGATTCGATCGACGCCAACGCCGCGCACGGCTCGGATTCGGTCGAGAACGCCGCCAACGAAGTGGCGTATTTCTTCGCTGCCACCGAAGTGGTTTCGCGCTAAGCGAGGTCGTCGTGAACGAGGTCGTCCATCCTCCCTTGGCCATCGCCGATCCCGTGCGGACCGGCGCGGCGGCCAAGCAGAATCTACTCGACCTCGATCGCGAGGGCCTGGAGCGTTTCTTCGCCGAGACCCTCGGCGAAGCGCGCTACCGTGCCCACCAGGTGATGAAGTGGATCCATCATCGCTACGTCACCGACTTCGACCAGATGACCGACCTCGGCAAGGCGCTGCGCGCCAAGCTGCAGCAGCATGCCGAGGTCGTCGTCCCCAACATCGTGTTCGACAAGCCCTCCGCCGACGGCACCCACAAGTGGCTGCTTGCGATGGGCGTGGACGGCAAGAACGCGATCGAGACCGTGTACATCCCCGACAAGACCCGCGGCACGCTGTGCGTGTCCTCGCAGGTCGGCTGCGGTCTCAACTGCACCTTCTGCTCCACCGCCACCCAGGGCTTCAACCGCAACCTGTCCACCGCCGAGATCATCGGCCAGGTGTGGGTGGCGGCGCGGCACCTGGGCAACGTGCCGCACCAGATGCGCCGTCTCACCAACGTGGTGATGATGGGCATGGGCGAGCCGCTGATGAATTTCGACAACGTCGTGCGCGCGATGAGCGTGATGCGCGACGACCTGGGCTATGGCCTGGCCAACAAGCGCGTGACCCTGTCCACCTCGGGCCTGGTGCCGCAGATCGACCGGCTGTCCAGCGAGAGCGACGTGTCGCTGGCGGTGTCGCTGCATGCGCCCAACGATGCCCTGCGCGAGACCCTGGTCCCGCTCAACAAGAAGTACCCGATCGCCGAACTGATGGCCGCCTGCGCGCGCTACCTGCGCGCCAACAAGCGCCGCGAGTCGGTGACCTTCGAATACACCCTGATGAAGGGGATCAACGACCAGCCCGAGCACGCGCGGCAACTGGCGCGGCTGATGCGCCAGTTCGACAACGCGGTGCAGTCGGCCAACGCCGGCAAGGTCAACCTGATCCCGTTCAATCCGTTCCCCGGCACGCGCTACGAGCGCTCCGGCGAGACCGAGATCCGCGCGTTCCAGAAGATCCTGCTGGATGCGCAGGTGCTGACCATGGTGCGGCGCACGCGTGGCGACGACATCGATGCGGCCTGCGGGCAGCTCAAGGGGCAGGTCATGGACCGCACCCGCCGCCAGGCCGAGTTCAAGCGCGAATTGCAGACGCGGGCGGATCGGGATGCGGCGGCGTAGCCAACGGCGTTCCCTCGCGGTGGTGGCGATCGCAGTGCTGGCCTTGCCGGGCTGCAACTGGATCGCCGCCAAGACCGGTACGGTGCGCACCGCCGAGCAGGTGCAGCCGCATTATTCCTTCCGCGACAACCGTGCGGTGAAGGCGCGTGTCGCCTTGCAGGAGCAACTGGGCCTCGCGGCCAATGGGCTCGCCTCCAACGACCTGGACGCCGCGCAGACGCACGCGCGCAAGGCGCTTTCGTTGGACGCCGATTCGGTGGACGCCTTGACCGTGCTGGCAGTGGTCGCCGATCGCCGTGGCGATGCCGCGACCGCCGGCGGCTACTACCGCAAGGCCGCCGAGCTGGCGCCGAGCAATGGCGCGACCTTGAACAACTACGGCGCCTGGCTGTGCGCGAACGGTTCGCCGGCCGAGTCGCTGACCTGGTTCGACCGCGCGCTCGCGCTGCAGGACTACGCCACGCCGGCCTCGGCCCTGGCCAACGCCGGCGGCTGCGCGCTGCAGGTCGGCCAGCGCGAGCGCGGCGTGCGCGACCTGCGCAAGGCGCTGGACCTGGATCCGGACAACGCGTACGCGCTCGAGGCGATGGCCCGCAACGAGGTCGCGCAAGGGCGCTTTTTCGAGGCGCGGGCCTTCTCCGAACGGCGCCTGGCGGCTGCGCCTGCCACCGCTTCCGTGTTACAACTTGCTATTCAGATTGAGCAAAGGCTGGGCGACAAGGCTGCCGCCGGCCGTTACCAACAGCGGTTGCGCAAGGAGTTTCCCGACGCCGCGACCACGACACCCGGGGCTAGTGCATTGTGATCAGTGATTCCAATCCGAACGCTTTCGATGGCGCCAAAGGCTGCGGGCAACAGCTCCGCGAAGCGCGCGAAGCGGCGGGCCTGAGCATCGACGACGTCGGCAGCCGACTGCGCATGCCGGTGCATGTGGTGCAGGCACTCGAGTCGGAGCAGTGGCAGCGCCTCGGCGCGCCGGTGTTCGTCCGCGGGCAGCTGCGCAGCTATGCGCGCCTGCTCGGCGTCGATCTGGAGCCGTTGCTGCAGACCGCGCAGATCGCGCCGGTGCAGCCGGTCGAATTGATCAGCCACACGCATACCCCGCCGCTGCGGCGCATGCTCGAGAACGCCACCAGGCGCATGGTCTACGTGGTGATCACCGCCGGACTGGCGGTGCCGGTGTGGTACGCCACCCGCAGCCATTTCGCCGACGACAGCGGTCCCAGCACCGCGTCGCTGGACGTGGTGCCGGGCGCGCCGGGCAGCACCGCCGCCGCGACCGCAACGCCTGCCGCCGGTAACCCCGCGCCGGCACCGGCCGCGCCGGCGGCCGCCGCACGGCCGGCACCGAACGCTGCGCCGTACATCGCCTCGCTGACGCCGATGCCGCGTCCGGCGGCGGAGCCGGAGAAGAACAGCCTGAGCCTGTCGTTCCAGGGCGACAGCTGGGTGCAGATCCTCGCACCGGACGGCACGCCGGTGGAGAAGGCGTTGCTCAAGGCCGGCGAGAGCCGCACCTATGCGCCGGGCCAGGTCGGGCGCGTGGTACTGGGCAATGCCTCCGCGGTCCAGGTTCAGCATGCCGGGAGTACCGTGGACCTGACCCCGTTCAGGCGCGCGAACGTGGCGCGCTTTGCGGTATCCTCTGACGGTTCCGTGGTGCCCGCCTCCGAGTGACGGCGGCGCGGTTCCTCACTTTCCACATTTCATGTCCCGTCGCAGCGGCGGGGCGAGAGTACGCATGGCGATTGACGACCTGCTCGACGAGCACGAACAAAGCGAACGCGTCCGCACTTGGCTCAGGAAGAACGGCGCTGGCCTGATCGGCGGCATCGTGCTGGGCCTCGGCGCGATCATCGGCTGGCAGTGGTGGACCAAGCAGCGGTCCAACGACCTGGCCCAGGCCAATGCCCGCTACGAAGCGGTGCTCAAGAGCATCCAGGCCAATCAGTTGGACAAGGCCGCCAAGGACATGGCGGAACTGCAGAAGGGCTCGGCCAACATCTATGCCGAACTGGCGGCGCTGCGCCTGGCCAAGGCGCAGGTCGATGCCGGCAAGTCCGATGCCGCGCTGAGCACGCTGCGCGCGCTCAAGGCCGACGGCGAAATGAAGGTGCTGGTCGACCACCGCGTGGCCCGGCTGCTGATTTCCGGCGGCAAGCCGCAGGACGCGCTGCCCCTGGTGGCCTCGGCCACCGACGCGCAAGGCCTGGAAATTCGCGGCGATGCGCTGATCGCGCAGGGCAAGCGCGACGCGGCGCGCGATGCGTACAGCAAGGCGCTGACCAGCCTGGACGTGGCCTCGCCGCAGCGGCGCGTGGTCGAAACGAAATTGATGGATGCGGGCGGCAGCGTGCCGAATGCCGCGGAGCCGATCTGATGAAGGTAGTCATGTTCAAGCGTGTCGCCACCGTGGCCCTGCTGGGTCTGGCGCTGTCCGGCTGCACCACCGTCAAGGGCTGGTTCGCCGGCAAGGATGCGGCCGCCAAGAAAGCCGCCGAGCCGGCCGAACTGGTGAAATTCACCCCGTCGGTGAAGGTGGTGAAGCTGTGGTCCACCGACGCCGGCAAGGGCGAGCGCCGCATCGGCGTGCGCCAGCATCCGGTGGTGGCCGACGGCAAGGTGTATGCGGCCGCGACCTCCGGCACGGTCTACGCGCTGGATCTGCAGACCGGCAAGACCCTCTGGGAATACGACGCCAAGCAGGCGCGCAAGCAGCAGCTGTCGCAGGTCGAGGACCAGCCGAAGAGCCAGGTCGAGAGCGAGTCCGGCAAGAACCTGTCCAAGGACGAGCGCGCCGCCTACAAGCAGCGCCTGCGCAACGAGAAGCAGCAGGCCAAGGAGCGCAAGCGGCTCGAGAAGAAGCGTCCGCTGCCGCGCTTTGCCGGCGGTCCGGGCGTGGGCGACGGCTTGGTGGTGGTCGGTGCGCTGGACGGCGAGGTGATCGCGCTCGATGCCGCCAACGGCACCGAGAAGTGGCGCGCCAAGGTGCCCAACGAAGTCATCGCCGCGCCGGTGATCGCGCAGAACATGGTGTTCGTGCGCAGCAACGACGGCCGCACCACCGCCTTCGATGCGGCCACCGGCCAGCAGCGCTGGTTCAATGCGCAGGAACTGCCGAGCCTGACCGTGCGCGGCAACGCGCCGGTAGTGGCGGGTCCGGGCGTGCTGTTCATCGGCAACGACGACGGCACCCTGGCCGCGCTTGCGATGCAGGATGGCCGCGTGCTGTGGGAGCAGACCATCGGCGTGCCGGAAGGCCGTACCGAACTGGAGCGCATGTCCGACGTCGACGGCGCACCGGTGCTCGACGGCACCACGCTGTACGCCACCAGTTTCAAGAACGAGACCGTGGCGCTGGAAGGCCCCAGCGGCCGCCCGCTGTGGAACCGCGATCATGGCGGCGCCGGCGGCGTCGGCGTCAGCTCCGGCAACGTGGTGGTGGCCGACAACGCCGGCACCGTGTGGGCGCTGGACAAGGCCTCCGGATCGGCGATGTGGTCGCAGCCGGGGCTGGCGCGTCGCTCGCTGACCGGCGTGGCGATCCAGGGCGATTACGCCGTGGTGGGCGACTACAAGGGCTATCTGCACTGGCTGCGGCTCGACAACGGCGAGTTCGCCGCGCGCGAGCGGGTCGGACGCCAGCCGCTGGTGGCGCAGCCGGTGGTCGCGGACGGAATCCTGCTGATGCAGAACACGAAAGGCGACCTGACCGCGTTCCGGTTGGGTCAATAACAAAAGAAGGATGTCGCGATGCTGCCGCTGGTCGCCCTGGTTGGACGGCCGAATGTCGGCAAGTCCACGCTGTTCAACGCGCTGACGCGCAGCCGTGACGCGCTGGTCCACGACCAGCCCGGCGTCACCCGCGATCGCCACTACGGGGTGTGCCGGCTGGCGCCGGAGACCCCGTTCGTGATCGTCGATACCGGCGGCATCTCCGGCGAAGAGGAAGGCCTGGCCGGCGCCACCGCCGAGCAGGCGCGCGCCGCGGCCGGCGAGGCCGACCTGATCCTGTTCGTGGTCGACGGCCGCGAGGGGTCGTCCGCACTCGACGACGAGATCCTGGCCTGGCTGCGCAAGCTGGCGCGGCCGACCCTGCTGCTGATCAACAAGATCGACGGCACCGACGAGGACCAGGTGCGTGCCGAGTTCGCGCGCTACGGCCTCGGCGACGCCATTGCGGTCTCCGCGGCGCACCGCCACGGCATCGACGATCTGCTCGATGAGGTGCTGGAGCGGCTGCCGGAAGAGGGTGCCGGCGAGACCCTGGACACCGATCCGGCGCGCATGCGCATCGCCTTCGTTGGCCGCCCGAATGTCGGCAAGTCGACCCTGGTCAATCGCCTGCTGGGCGAGGAGCGCATGATCGCCTCCGAGGTGCCCGGCACCACCCGCGACTCGATCGCGGTGGATCTGGAGCGCGACGGCCGCCTGTATCGGCTGATCGACACCGCCGGCCTGCGCCGTCGCGGCCGCGTCGAAGAAGCGGTGGAGAAGTTCAGCGCGTTCAAGACGCTGCAGGCGATCGAGCAGTGTCAGGTGGCGGTGCTGATGCTCGATGCCGGCGAAGGCGTGACCGACCAGGACGCGACCGTGCTCGGTGCGATCCTCGACGCCGGTCGCGCCTTGGTGGTGGCGATCAACAAGTGGGACGGGCAGAGCGACTACCAGCGCGCCCAGGCCGAGGATCTGCTGTCGCGCAAGCTCGGGTTCGTCAGCTGGGCCGAGGCGGTGCGCATTTCCGCCAAGCATGGCTCGGGCATGCGCGAGTTGTTCCAGGCGATCCATCGCGCGCACGCCTCGGCGGTGCGCGAGTTCAGCACCAGCGAAGTCAACCAGGCGCTGGAAATCGCCTACGAGAGCAATCCGCCGCCGAGCATCCGCGGCCACGTTTCCAAGCTGCGCTACGTGCATCCGGGCGGCAGCAACCCGCCGACCTTCATCGTCCACGGCACGCGCCTGAAGGTGCTGCCCGAGTCGTACAAGCGCTACCTGGAGAACTTCTTCCGCAAGCGCTTCAAGCTGGTCGGCACGCCGGTGCGCTTCATGTTCCGCGAAGGCGCCAATCCGTACGAAGGCAAGAAGAACGTGCTGACTGAGCGCCAGATCGCCAAGAAGCGGCGCCTGATGAAGCACGTCCGCGGCAAGTAGCCGCACGATGGACCCGCAGCGCGCGATCACCCTCGGCATTCTCGCCGGCGGCCGCGCGCAACGCCTGGGCGGGTGTGACAAGGCCTGGCTGCAACGCGACGGGCAGGCGCAGGTGCAATGGCTGGTGCAGGCGTTGGCGCCGCAGGTGGCCGCAGTGCTGGTCAGCGCCAACCGCAGCCTGTCGCGCTATGCCGGCATCGGCCTGCAGGCGCTGCCGGACCGTGTCGCGGCGCCGGCCGAGGCCGAACGTTCGCTGGGACCGATCGCCGGGCTGGACGCACTCGCCGCCGCCTGCGCCACGCCCTGGCTGCTGACCGTGCCGGTCGACCTGTGCCGGTTGCCTCCGGACCTTCCGATCGTGCTGGCCGCGGCCGCTGCGGACCGCGATGGCGCCTGGGTCGAGGATGCCGCCGGCGCGCAGCCGCTGGTGGCGCTGTATCGGGTGGCCGCGCTGCGCCCGGCGCTGGAAGAGGCGCTGGCGGCCGCCCGCTATGCGCCGCGCGCGGTGCATCAGCGCCTGCGAATGACGCCCGTGCCGTTGCCGGAACTCGTGCTGGGCAATCTGAACACGCCGCAGGACCTGGCCGCAGCGGGTATCCTGCCGCCACCATGACCGACTATCCCTCCCGGATCGCCTACACCGACGCGCTGGCGATCGTCGCTGCCGCCGCGCGTGCCCGCCCCGTCAACAGCGAGCGCCTGGCGGCGTCGCGCGCCGACGGCCGCATCCTGCTGGAACCGCTGGAGGCGCCGATCGACCTGCCGCCGTTCGCCAACAGCGCGATGGACGGCTTCGCGCTGCGCCATGCCGACCTGGCCCCGGGGGCGCCGACCGACTTGCGCCTGGCCGGCGAGCAGTTCGCCGGCGCCGATCGGCAGCAGGCACTGGCACCCGGCGAATGCCTGCGGGTGACCACCGGCGCGCCACTGCCGGCCGGTGCGGATACGGTGGTGATCAAGGAGAACGTGCACGAGCACGACGGCTTAGTGCAGATTCCGGATGGGATCGCCGCCGGCGCGCATGTGCGTGCGCGCGGCGAGGATGTGCGCGCCGGCGAGCGCGTGCTCGAGGCCGGCATGCTGCTGACGCCCTCGCGGATCGGCCTGGCCGCGGCCCTGGGCATGGACCAACTGACGGTGGCGGCGCGGCCGACCGTGGCGGTCTTCGCCACCGGCGACGAATTGGTCGAGCCGGGCCTGCCGTTGCAGCCGGGCCAGATCTACAACAGCAACCGCGACATGCTGATGGCGCAGCTGCGCCTGCTCGGTCTGGCGCCGACGGCGTGGCCGACCCTGCCGGACGATCCGCAGCGCATCCAGGCCATGCTCGCCGATGCGGCCTCGGCGTTCGACGTGGTGCTGACCTGCGGCGGCGTCTCCGCCGGCGAGAAGGACTACCTGCCGCGGCTGCTGGCCGAGCACGGCCGCATCCTGTTCTGGAAGGTGCGCATGCGCCCGGGCATGCCGCTGCTGTTCGGCGAGTGGGATCGCGCCCTGTTCCTCGGCCTGCCGGGCAATCCGGTGTCGGTGCTGGCGACCTTCCTGGCGATCGGGCGGCCCTTGCTGGATGCGCTGCAGCGGCGCAGCGAGCCGCACCGGGCCTGGCGCGCACGGCTGGCGTCCGGCTGGGACAAACGCCACGACCGGCTGGAGTTCCTGCGCGGGCGCATGCGCTGCGATGCGCACGGCCAACTGTGGGCGGAACCGAATCCTGCGGACGGCTCGCATCGCCTGCGCGGCGCCGCCGACAGCGACGTGCTGCTGCGGTTGGAGGAGGGCGCGCGCCAGTTCCAGGCCGGCGACGTGGTCGAGGTGGTGCCGTACTGAGCGGCGCGGCGGGCGGCGGACGCGGGCCCGGTTTGCGCCGATAATGCGCGCATGGGCATTCGAGAACTGACCCCGGCACAGGCGCAGGCGCGGCAGGCGCAGGGTGCGCGCTTGCTCGACATCCGCGAGGAGCACGAGCGCGCCACCGGCATGGCCGCCGGCGCGCAGGGCGTGGCCCGCGCGCAGTTGCAGGCTGACCCGGCCGCCTATCTCGGCACCGGGACCGAGGTGCTGCTGATCTGCCAGAGCGGCAAGCGCTCGCACGACACCGCGGTGTTCCTGGAACAGGCCGGCTACCCGCAGGTCGCCTCGGTGCTGGGCGGCACCACGCGCTGGCAGCGCGAGGGCTTGCCGCTGCAGCGGCCGGCGCTGGCGCCGGAGCAGGAGGACTTCTTCGACCGCTATTCGCGGCATCTGCGCCTGCCCGAAGTCGGGGTCGAGGGCCAGCGGCGGCTGCAGGCCGCGCGCGTGCTGCTGGTCGGCGCCGGCGGCCTGGGCTCGCCGGCCGGTTTCTACCTGGCCGCGGCCGGGGTGGGGCAGTTGCGCATCGCCGACGACGACGTGGTCGAGCGCAGCAACCTGCAGCGGCAGATCCTGCACGGCGACGCGCGGATCGGCCAGGCCAAGGTGGACTCGGCCGCGGCAAGCCTGGGCGCCCTGAATCCGGGCGTGCGGGTGGAGGCGGTGCGCGAGCGGGTCACCGCCGGCAACGTCGAGCGGCTGCTGCAGGACGTGGACGTGGTGCTGGACGGCTCGGACAATTTCCCCGCGCGCTACCTGCTCAACGATGCCTGCGTGAAGCTGGGCAAGCCGTTGGTGTACGGCGCGGTGCAGCGCTTCGAGGGCCAGGTCAGCGTGTTCGACGCCGGCCGCCGGCGTGGGCAGGCACCGTGCTACCGCTGCCTGTTCCCGGAGCCGCCGCCGCCGGAGTTCGCACCGAACTGCGCCGATGCGGGCGTCCTCGGCGTGCTGCCCGGCATCGTCGGTCTGCTGCAGGCCAATGAGGTCTTGAAGCTGCTGCTGGACATCGGCGAACCGCTGCGCGGCCGCCTGCTGCATTTCGACGCGCTGGCGATGCGCTTCCGCGAAACCCGCCTGTCCGCCGATCCTCAGTGCCCGCTGTGCGCGCCGGACCGGCCGTTTCCAGGCTATATCGACTATGCACAGTTCTGTGGCGCTGAGCCTTAGCTGTCATTAGGTGTCGCTGTTCGCGGCGGCGTCCGTACCCTCATCCGCCCCTTCGGGGCACCTTCTCCCGATGGGAGAAGGGAAGTGGGGTCCCGGTGGCCGAAGCAGTGTCGCGACGCTTAAGCCCCTCTCCCCTCGGGAGAGGGGTTGGGGTGAGGGTACGGGCGCGAAGCGCTTCGCAATGCCTGGCTGCACTAGCCGTCGTTGTACACAGCCGCACCCGCGCCCTCATCCGCCCCTTCGGGGCACCTTCTCCCGATGGGAGAAGGTAGGCGTGGTCCGTGGATTGATCGCATGATCGCGATCGTCCGGTGCACGATCGCGTGCACGCCTCACGAAGGCGCGTTGCGCACACCACGCAGTGCGCCGCGTCTCACCTCGCATCCCGATCCATGGGGATGCTCCGGCCTTGTGCGTAGAATCGGGGCATGACGAGTGCAGCCGACAGCAGCGAATTGATCAAGGTGGTGGCGCTGCTCGGCGCCGCCGTGGTGGCGGTGCCGGTGTTCCGTCGGCTCGGCCTGGGCTCGGTGCTCGGCTATCTCGCAGCCGGCCTGGCGATCGGTCCGTTCGGTCTGGGCTGGTTCTCCGATCCGCAGGCCATCCTGCACGTCGCTGAACTGGGCGTGGTCATGTTCCTGTTCGTGATCGGCCTGGAAATGCGGCCATCGCACCTGTGGAGCCTGCGCAAGCAGATCTTCGGTCTGGGCACCGCGCAGATCATCGTCTGCGCCAGCGTGCTGACCGGCGTCGGCCTGGCCTTCGGGTTTCCGTTGCCGGTGGCCTTCATCGCCGCATCGGGCTTCGTGCTGACCTCCACCGCGGTGGTGATGCAGTTGCTCGGCGAGCGCGGCGACATCGCCTTGCCGGCCGGGCAGAAGATCGTGGCGATCCTGCTGTTCGAAGACCTGTTGATCGTGCCGCTGTTGGCGGTGGTGGCGTGGATGGCGCCGGTGCCGGCGGATGCCTCGGCGCCGTCGCGCTGGATCGGCATCGGCATCGGTGCCGCGGCGATCGTCGGTCTGCTGGCGGCCGGGCGCTGGCTGCTCAATCCGCTGTTCCGGCTGCTGGCTGCGGCCAAGGCGCGCGAAGTCATGACCGCGGCCGCCTTGCTGGTGGTGCTGGGTGCGGCGCTGCTGATGCAGCTCGGCGGGCTGTCGATGGCGATGGGCGCGTTCCTGGCCGGCGTGCTGCTGTCCGAATCGACCTTCCGCCACCAGATCGAAGCCGACATCGAGCCATTCCGCGGCATCCTGCTGGGGCTGTTCTTCCTCGGTGTCGGCATGGCGCTGAACCTGGCGGTGGTGGCAGCCAACTGGACCCTGATCCTCAGCGGCGTGCTTGCCTTCATGGTGGCCAAGGCCGCGTGCATCTACCTGGTCGCGCGGCTCACCGGCAGCGGCCATGCGCAGGCGCTGGATCGCGGCGTGCTGATGGCGCAGGGCGGCGAGTTCGCCTTCGTGCTGTTCGCCGCCGCCAGCGGCGCCGGCGTCATCGACGCGCAGATCAACGCCAACCTGACCGCCATCGTGGTGCTGTCGATGGCGCTGACGCCGCTGTTCGTGCTGCTGTACCGACGCTGGGCACCGGTGGAAGCGCCGTCGATGGAAGGCGTGGATGCGGCCGACGGCCTCACCGGCAGCGTGCTGATCATCGGCTTCGGTCGCTTCGGCCAGGTCGCCAGCCAGTCGCTGCTGGCGCGCGACGTGGACGTGACCATCATCGACAACGACATCGAGATGATCCAGAGCGCGGCCAAGTTCGGCTTCAAGATCTACTACGGCGACGGCACCCGCCTGGACGTGCTGCACGCCTCCGGCGCGCACAGCGCCCGCGCCATCGCGGTGTGCGTCGACAACCGCGAGGCGGCCAACCGCATCGTCGAACTGGCCAGGCACGAATTCCCGCAGGCCAAGCTGCTGGTGCGTTCCTACGACCGCGAGCACGCGCTGGAACTGATCGCCGCCGGCGTCGACTATCACATCCGCGAAACCTTCGAATCCGCGGTGGAGTTCGGCCAGGCCGCGCTGATCGAACTGGGCATGGACGAGAGCGAAGCCCGCTCCATCGCCCGCGAGATCCGCCGCCGCGATGCCGAGCGGCTGGAACTGGAGATCGCCGCCGGCACGGTGCGCGCCGGCACCGGCCTGATGTACGGCAACATCACCCCGGCGGTGCCCACGCCGACCCCGTTCACGCCGCCGCGGCGCGAGAGCCGCACGCTGAATCCGGAAGGCGTGCCAGTGGCGGAGCCGATGCAGGAACGCGACGACGCATAGCCTCGCTTGTTGACGCAACTGTAGGAGCGGCTTCAGCCGCGACAGTGTCTTCCCGGGAACGCCTGGTCGCGGCTAAAGCCGTGCCTACGACAGGCGCCCAGCCTCAGCGAAAGAGCGCCTGCAACGCCTGCACGTAGCCCAGGATCGTCGCTGATGTCGTTCGATGGCGCCAGCGCAGCAACGTGACGGCACGTAACCACAATCGGCGGCGGGGAGTTATGGCGCGGCTTCAGCCGCGACAGTGCCTTCCCGGGAAGACACTGTCGCGGCTGAAGCCGCTTCTACGACAGGCGTCCAGCCTCAGCGAAAGAACGCCTGCAGCGCCCGCATGTAGCCTGGATCGTCGCTGATGTCGTTGTGGTCGGCCTGCGAGAAAGCGACCACGGTCGGGCGCTGCGGCAGGGCCTTGAGCAGGGCATCGGTGCTGGCCGGCGGCACCACTTGATCATGGCCGGCACGCAGGATCAGCAGCGGGCCGCGGTAGGCGCGCAAGGCCCGCGCCGAGTCGTAGCGGTCGCGCAGCAGCCAGCGCACAGGGACCCACGGATAGTGCGCCTGCGCCGCCGAGACCAGGCTGTCGAACGGCGTCACCAGCACCAGCCGCGCCACCGCGCGACGTGCCGCCAGTTGACTGGCCACGCCGCTGCCCAGGCTGCGCCCCAGCACCGCGATCTGCGCCTGCGGCTGCGCGGCGCGCACGTGGTCGTACAGCGCCACGGCATCGCCGACCAGTGCGGTCTCGCTGGGTGTGCCATCGCTGGCGCCATAGCCGCGGTAGGCGAGCAGGTAGAGGCTGTGGTCGGGCAGGGCGGCCTGCAGCTGCGCGCGTGCCTGGCGCAGGTCCTCGGCATTGCCGCCGAAGTACAGCAGCACCTTGTCGCGGCCAGGATTGACCTGCCAGCCGCGCACCTGCACGTCCGCGCTGCGTCGCAGCGCGAAGTCGGTCTGCGCCGGTGCCACCCGCGTGCCCTGCGGGACGTACAGCAGGTCGCGCTGGCCCAGGTAGAGCAGGGCACAGACCACCAGATAGGCGGCGACGAGAATGGCGGCCGCGATCGCGGTGTAGCGCAGCATCGCTAGCCGTGCTTGCGCTGCGCCTCGGCGAAGGCGGCCAGTTGCGCCGGGGTGGCCTCGGCCTGGTGCTGCGCCTTCCAGTCGGCGAACGGCATGCCGTAGACGCGTTCGCGCGCCTGTTCCTTGCTGAGATCTTCGCCTTCGGCCGCCGCCGCCTCGCGGTACCAGTCGGCCAGGCAGTTGCGGCAGAACCCGGCCAGGATCATCAGGTCGATGTTCTGCACGTCGGGGCGGTCGTGATTGAGGTGCTGCAATAGGCGGCGGAAGGCGGCGGCCTCGATGCGGGTGGTGTCGGTCATGGCGGAATCGGGGACAATGGACATCCCCCGACTCTACACCCGCCCGCCCCGATGACCGATTCCGCGCCCGTCTCCTCCGTCCCGGCCCGCATCCTCGACGGGCGGCGCATCGCCGACGACCTGCTCGACCAGCTCAAGGCGCGGGTCGACGCGCGGCTGGCGGCCGGGCAGTCGCGGCCCGGGCTGGCGGTGGTGCTGGTGGGCGGCGATCCGGCCTCCACGGTGTACGTGCGCAACAAGCGCCGCGCGGCCGAGAAGGTCGGCATCGAGGCGTTCGACTACGACCTGCCGGCCGGCACCAGCGAAGCCGAGCTGCTGGCGCTGATCGACCGGCTCAATGCCGATCCCAAGATCCACGGCATCCTGGTGCAGTTGCCGCTGCCGGGCATCCCCGATGCCAGCCGGCTGATCCACCGCATCGATCCACGCAAGGACGTGGACGGTTTCCATCCGGAGAACGTCGGTCACCTGGCGCTGCGCGAGTTCGGCCTGCGTCCGTGCACGCCACGCGGCATCGTCACCCTGCTGGCGCATACCGACCAGCCGGTGCGCGGGCGCAACGCCACCATCGTCGGCGTCAGCAACCACGTCGGCCGGCCGATGGCGCTGGAACTGCTGATCGCCGGCTGCACGGTCAGCTGCTGCCACAAGTTCACCCCGCCGGAGGTGCTGCAGGCGCGGGTGCGCGACGCCGACATCCTGGTGGTGGCGGTGGGCCGTCCCGGGCTGATCCCGGGCGAGTGGGTCAAGCCGGGCGCGGTGGTGATCGACGTCGGCATCAACCGCCTGGACGACGGCCGCCTGGTCGGCGACGTCGGCTTCGACGCGGCGGCGCAGCGCGCCAGCTGGATCACCCCGGTGCCGGGCGGCGTGGGGCCGATGACCGTGGCCACGCTGATGCAGAACACGATTGAGGCCGCTGAGGCGGCGGGGAGTCGGGATTAGGAATTCGGGATTCGTTGAAGGCTGCGCGGGATTGGGGATTCGGGATTCGGGATTCGTTAAAGGCAGTGGCCGGGATTGGGGATTCGGGATTCGAGATTCGTTAAAGGCAACAGCAAAAGCGCATGCACGGCGCATCCGGGATCGGTAGGCCTTCGAATCGGCCATTTGACAGCCAAGCAAACGATCGACTGCGCAGGCGGCCGTCTTGACGAATCCCCAATCCCGACTCCCAAATCCCCGCCCCAATGCGTTAAAATGCCGCGCTTCCCCACACTCGGGTCCGCCGATGCTGCGCATCCAGGCTGAAGCTCTCACCTACGACGACGTCTCGCTCGTCCCCGCCCATTCGACCGTCCTGCCCAAGGACGTCAGCCTGGAAACCCGGCTGACCCGCGACCTGCGCCTGAAACTGCCGATCCTCTCGGCTGCGATGGACACGGTCACCGAGCACCGCCTGGCGGTGGCCATGGCCCAGCTCGGCGGCATCGGCATCATCCACAAGAACCTGACCCCGGCGCAGCAGGCCGCCGAAGTGGCCAAGGTCAAGAAGTTCGAGGCCGGCGTCATCACCGAGCCGTTCACGGTCGGTCCGGAGACCACCATCGGCGAGGTGCTGAAACTCACCCGCGCCCGCAACATCTCCGGCGTGCCGGTGGTGGACGGCAGCGAGCTGGTCGGCATCGTCACCAGCCGCGACATGCGCTTCGAGAAGAAGCTCGACGATCCGGTCCGCCACATCATGACCAAGAAGGATCGCCTGGTCACCGTGCGCGAAGGCGCCAGCGACGAGGAAGTGCTGCAGCTGCTGCACCGCCACCGCATCGAGAAGATCCTGGTGGTCAACGACGGCTTCGAGCTGCGCGGCCTGATCACGGTCAAGGACATCCAGAAGAAGACCGACAACCCCAACGCCGCCAAGGATGCCGCCACGCGGCTGCTGGTCGGCGCCGCGGTGGGCGTCGGCGGCGATACCGAACAGCGCGTGGAACTGCTGGCTGCGGCCGGCGTGGACGTGGTCATCGTCGATACCGCGCATGGTCATTCGCAGGGCGTGATCGAGCGCGTGGCCTGGGTCAAGAAGACCTATCCGCAGCTGCAGGTGATCGGCGGCAACATCGTCACCGGCGACGCCGCGCTGGCGCTGATGGACGCCGGCGCCGACGCGGTCAAGGTCGGCGTGGGCCCCGGCTCGATCTGCACCACGCGCGTGGTCGCCGGTGTCGGCGTGCCGCAGATCACCGCGATCGACATGGTCGCCGAGGCGCTGCAGGACCGCATCCCGCTGATCGCCGACGGCGGCATCCGCTACTCCGGCGACATCGGCAAGGCGCTGGTCGCCGGCGCCTCCACGGTGATGGTCGGCGGCCTGTTCGCCGGCACCGAGGAAGCTCCGGGCGAGGTCGAACTGTTCCAGGGCCGCAGCTACAAGAGCTACCGCGGCATGGGCAGCCTGGGCGCGATGGAGAAGGGCAGCAAGGACCGTTACTTCCAGGACGCCTCCGACGCCGATAAGCTGGTGCCGGAAGGCATCGAAGGCCGCGTGCCGTACCGCGGCCCGCTCAGCGGCATCATCCACCAGCTGATCGGCGGCCTGCGCGCGACCATGGGCTACGTGGGCTGCGCCACCATCGAGGACATGCGCACCAAGCCGAAGTTCGTCACCATCACCGGTGCCGGCCAGCGCGAGAGTCACGTCCACGACGTGCAGATCACCAAGGAACCGCCGAACTACCGCATGGGCTGATGCCCATGCGCGGGAGTGGGGACTCGCGACTGGGGATTCGTCGCCCGCCGCGTCTCCAGCGGCCGTGTGCAGCGCGGCCCCCCGCTGTTGCGAATCCCGACTCCCGAATCCCCAATCCCGGCCCCAATGACCAACATCCACAGCGACAAGATCCTCATCCTCGATTTCGGTGCGCAGTACACGCAGTTGATCGCGCGGCGCATTCGCGAACTGGGCGTGTATTGCGAGATCTGGGCGTGGGACCACGATCCGGCCGAGATCGCCGGCTTCGGCGCCAAGGGCATCATCCTCTCCGGCGGCCCGGAATCGACCACGCTGCCGGGGGCGCCGGCCGCACCGCAGGAAGTGTTCGACAGCGGCCTGCCGATCTTCGGCATCTGCTACGGCATGCAGACCCTGGCCGCGCAGCTTGGTGGCGCCACCGAAGCGGCGGATCAGCGCGAGTTCGGCCATGCCGAAGTCGAGGTGGTGGCCGCCGATGCGCTGTTCTCCGGGCTCAGCGATCATCCCGGCAGCGCGCGCTTGAACGTGTGGATGAGCCACGGTGACCACGTGTCGCAGGTGCCGCCGGGCTTCACCATCACCGCCGTCACCGACCGCATCCCGGTCGCGGCCATGGCCAACGACGCCAAGCGCTGGTACGGCGTGCAGTTCCACCCGGAAGTCACCCACACCCTGCAGGGCCAGACCCTGCTGCGCCGCTTCGTGGTCGACGTGTGCGGCTGCGCCACGCTGTGGACCGCGGCCAACATCATCGACGACCAGATCGCCCGCGTGCGCGCCCAGGTCGGCGAGGACGAGGTGATCCTCGGCCTGTCCGGCGGCGTCGATTCGTCGGTGGTCGCCGCGCTGCTGCACAAGGCGATCGGCGACAAGCTGACCTGCGTGTTCGTCGACACCGGCCTGCTGCGCTGGCAGGAAGGCGACCAGGTGATGGCGATGTTCGCCGAGCACATGGGCGTCAAGGTCATCCGCGTCAACGCCGCGGACCGCTACTTCCAGGCGCTGGCCGGCGTCAGCGACCCGGAAGCCAAGCGCAAGATCATCGGCAACCTGTTCGTGGAGATCTTCGACGAAGAGTCGAACAAGCTCCGCAACGCCAAGTGGCTGGCGCAGGGCACCATCTACCCCGACGTGATCGAGTCGGCCGGCAGCAAGACCGGCAAGGCGCACGTCATCAAGAGCCACCACAACGTCGGCGGCCTGCCAGAGCACATGAAGCTGGGCCTGGTCGAGCCGCTGCGCGAGCTGTTCAAGGACGAAGTGCGGCGCCTGGGCGTCGAACTCGGCCTGCCGCGCAGCATGGTCTACCGCCATCCGTTCCCCGGCCCCGGGCTGGGCGTGCGCATCCTCGGCGAGGTGAAGCGCGAGTACGCCGAACTGCTGGCCAAGGCCGATGCGATCTTCATCGAGGAGCTGCGCAAGGCCGACCTGTACGACAAGACCAGCCAGGCCTTCGCCGTGTTCCTGCCGGTCAAGTCGGTCGGCGTGGTCGGCGACGCCCGCGCCTACGAGTGGGTGATCGCGCTGCGCGCGGTGGAGACCATCGACTTCATGACCGCGCACTGGGCGCACCTGCCGTACGACTTCCTCGGCACGGTGAGCAACCGCATCATCAACGAACTGCGTGGTGTCTCAAGGGTGGTGTACGACATCTCCGGCAAGCCGCCGGCGACGATCGAGTGGGAGTGACGTCCGGTTCTTTCGAGGCGATCGTCCTCTATCGGAAATGCCGCACCGATGATTTGATCGGTGCGGCATTTCTCTGGGCCAGCAAAGAAGCCAGACTAGCCCTCGCGCGTTTGCCGTTTTAGTGCCGAGTAGGTGGTGAAGGCTGCTTCAAGTGAGCGCCGCCGCGGCGGCGCGCTTTGAGGCGGCAACGTTGAAGCGCGCTTCCCAGCTTAGATCGCCGGTGTAGCGCCACGCCATCCGCCCTGCGTCGTCCAGCGCGAAAAGATGCAGCCAGCGATTATCGAACAGCGCGCGAACCTGCGGATGGCGTTCGAGGATGTCGGTGATCGCGTCGGTCGGTGCTTCGATCAGTACCGACAGCCGCAGCGGTTCGTGGATCAGCCGTTCGCCGTCATGGACCGATTGCCAGGGGAGTCCGCCGCGCAGCAGGCCGCCGTTGCCCTCGACCACGCCGATGCCGCCGGTGACGTTGTGCAGCAGCTTGTTGCCCGCGCCGAAGACTTCGGGCGCCACCGTCGAGCCGTAGTACTGCAGGCTGATCCAGCTGGCGACCACGACCGGCGCGGTCAGGATCAGCTCCAGCACGCCAAAGCCTTCGTCGCGGCGCCAGTCGTAGTCGTGCAGGAAGGCCCGTCCGGCCAGGTCGCGCCCGGCCGTGCGCGAGCGCGGCGCGGCGATGAAGGCCTGGCAGCCGGCCAACGCCCATTCGGGGCGCAGTTCGGCCCAGTCGCGGGCACGATGCGCGATGTCCTGGCTGCGTTGTGCGCGCGGCAGGCGCAGGGCGCGCTCGCCCCGTGCCAGCGCGCCGGCGGCATGCAGCCAACGCGCCGCCTGCTCGAGATCGGCGGCATGACCGGGCGAGGGATGATCGGCGCTGTAGAGCGTGACTGCGTCGGTCGTGGTGTCGTGCAGTGCAGCCACGAACAAGGTATCCGCGGGAATCGCGATGCCGCGTTCGACAAGGCCGGCGCGCACCTGGGGGTCGTTGAGCAGTGCGGCGAGCAGCCGCGCGTTCACTTCGCCCGAGTAGCCACCGCAGGCGCCGCAGTGCAGGGCGCTGGCATGGGGGTTGTTGACCACGTTTGCCCCGTGGCCGGCGATCACGACCAACCGAGCGAAATCGGTGGTGAGCGACATCGCCTTGAGGATGCGGGTGGCCATGGTCAACCGCGCGTCGAGATCGAGCGCGTCGGCCGGGCGCGGCGCGGGGTCGTTCGGCGCGGGATGACGGGTCAGTCCCAATCCATCGCGCAGCAGCTTGGCGACGTAGATCGGGCCGGTGGCCTCGACGAAGGCGAACGAGGAAATGGCGGCCAGCTTGAAGCGTCCCCAGGCCCGTTTCGCTCGCGCCGTGATCCGCGCGGCGAGGTCGGACTTGGCCAGCGACGACGTCGTCTCTCCTGCGCAGGTATGCAAACCCGGCGTCAGCAGCACCGGAAGGCGCGCCTCGACCACATCCGAGGCGAACTGCCGATGGCCGATGCCCAGTCCGAAGAAGCCGGCGAATCCGAGGGTCTGGATGCCCGCATCGAGGCTTTCCAGTGCGCGGCGGAACACTTCCGAGCGCACGTCGATGCAGAAGGCCATCTGCAGCGCCATGCGGGCAGGCGCGGCAGGGGCTGAGGCGGGCGCTGCAAGCGTGGCGTCGAGTCGCCGCTGTGCCGCGCGTTCGGCTGCTTCCTGCAGGATGCTGTCGACGATATCGTCCGTGGTCGCCGCCACCGGCATGGCGTAGTCGGCGATGGCGCCCTGCCACTGCGGCGCCATCGCCGCACCGAACTTGCCCAGCAGCGCGGCGTCCCAGCTGATGCGGATGGCGAGCAGGTCGGTGACGCAAGGATCGGTTCCGCCGCTCAATTCCGCCTGCCAGAGCCGATAGCGGGCGACTTGGCTCCAGCCGCCCAGCGTGGTCAGCAGCCGGTGGAAATAGCCGTCCAGGGCGTCTGGCGGGAGGCCGAGGCGGGCAACCCCCTCGACGATCGCGCCTTCGGCAGTCGCTGGCGCATCCGCCACCTGCTGTGCGAATCGCGTGAGTCCGGCGATTTCCGGCGTCAGATCGTGCATCGCGACCTGACGCCAGGCGCTGTAGGCGCCACCGGACTGTCCGGCGACCCACAGCGCCTGGCCCTGGTCGAAATAGGCGGCGGCCCAGTGTCCGATGCGCTCGTCGACGATGCCCGGCCAGTCGATCGCCGAGGCAGCGCGCACCAGGTCGGCGACCGTCGGGATAGCGCGCGGGGCAGGGCGCGTGGCTTCGGTGGCGCGCTTCAGTGCGGACAAGCTCGGCGGGCGCAGCGCGGCCGGCGCGTGGTGCCAGGCCGCCTGCAGATCCTCCTCGGCGATGTCGCCGGACTGCAGCCGCTCCACATACCAGGGGCGCGGCATGGCCACGGCGATGCCGGCTGCGCGCCGTAGCCGTGCCGCCGCGATCGGCAGCGGTTCGCCGGCTTGGCCGAGGAAGGGATTGACCGCCACGCTCGAGGCCAGCGGCCACAACGGGGGAATGGCGCGTGCCGCACGCGCGGCGGCGGCGATGATCGTAGCGTGGGACAGGGGCGACGCGTCGGTGGTGGTCATCAGCATGGGGGTGTCCTGGCGGTTAGGGAGTCACGAGGTCTTGCGGACGGACCAGCCGCCGAGCAGGCGATCGAGCGTGGCGTTGGCATACAGGCCGTTGGAGAGATGCACGCGCAGTCCGGCGGCGGCCGGGTGCGTCGCCCACAGCGGGAACAGCGCCTGCGCCACCGCCACCAGGCCGAAGCTCAGCACCGCCAGCGCCATCAGCGTCCACTCCAGCCGGCCCGGCGCCGGCGTTGCCGGCAGCACGCCGGCGGTCAGCCATTGGGCGGCGGTCTGCAGCGCGAAATAGCCGACCGCAGCGGCGCTGGCGTAGAGCGCGGTCTTGCGGGTGAGTGGGCGCGGTGCGGCATCGGCCAGGCCCTGGGCCAGCAGGTAGGCCACACCGAAGATCAGGATGGCGCCCAGGGCCAGCGCCTGTGGCGACTTGTGCCCGAAGCCGAAGGCGAACCCGAAGGCGGCGCCGATCCCGACATAGATCGCCAGCGCGATCAGAAACGCGCGGCCCACCGCCGCCCCATTGGGCACGGCAACCGGCCCGGGCCTGCGAATGGATGCCACTTGCTCGACGGCACCGCCGGAGGCCAGGAAGGCATGTGCCTTGTACAGCGAGTGCGCGACGATGTGCAGCAGCGCCAGCGGAAACAGCGCCAGCCCGCACTGCAGGATCATGAAACCCATCTGCGCGACCGTCGACCAGGCCAGCGAGGTCTTGACCGCGGGCTGGGTCAACATCACCAGCGCCCCGAACAGCGCGGTGAACCCGCCCAGCATCGCCAGCACGGCCAGCACGCCGGGGGCGGCCAGCATCAGGTCGGCGAAGCGGATCAGCAGGAAGCCGCCGCCGTTGACCACGCCGGCGTGCAGCAGCGCCGACACCGGCGTGGGCGCCTCCATCATCTCGGTGAGCCAGCCATGGGTGGGGAACTGCGCCGATTTCAGCACTGCGGCCAGCGCGAGCAGGGCGGCGGCGGCCGTCAGCAACCAATGGTGCTGGCCGCTGCGCGCCAGCGTGTTGATCGTGGCGATATCGGTGGTGCCCAGGCTCTTCCAGACAAGCAGCGCCGCTGAGATCAGGGCGATGGCGCCGATGCTGGAGAACAGGCGCTTCTTGCGCGCGGCGCGCCGCGCCGCCACGCGGTCGGGATAGAACAGCAGCAGGCGATTGAGCGCGACGCTGGTCGCGATCCAGGCCACCACGACCTGGACCAGGTTGCCCGCCTGCACCAGCAGCAGCACCGCCGCGAGCGCGATGCACAGCCAGCCGGTGAAATAGCCCTGTCGCGCCTCGCCGTCGAGATAGGTGCGGGTGTAGCGCACCACGATCCAGCCGACGAAGGCGACCAGCAGCAGCATCGTGGCGCTCACCGCATCGAGCCGGACCGAGAGGCCGATGCCGCTCCAGCCAATCACGCCGCTGTCGCCGGCGCCGCGCGCGATCAGCAGCGCCAGCGAGGCGATGGCGACGATCAGCGCGCCGAGCGCGGTGCCCTCGGCGAAGACCGGCAGCAGGCGGGGACGTCGGCCGCTGCGAACGAAGCCGAACACGGCGGCGACCAGCAGCAGGAACGGTGCAGAAAGCGGCAGCAGATAGAGCGACAAGGCAATCCCCTCGGATCGGGCACGGTGGCGGGCGGCGCCACGATAGCGATCGGTGGGATCCAACAAAAATTCATTATTTTCACGATATCGTTCGCTATTATCGAACGATGGCCGCCCTGAACTACAACCACCTGCGCTACTTCTGGGCCGTGGCCCACGACGGCAATCTGACCCGCACCGCCGAACGGCTCCACCTCACCCAATCGGCCCTGTCGGTGCAGATCCGCAAGCTCGAGGAGCGCCTCGGCCATGCGCTGTTCGAGCGGCGCGGGCGGCAACTGCACCTGACCGAGGCCGGGCAGATCGTGCTCGACCATGCCGACGCGATCTTCGCCACCGGCGATGAGCTGCTGGGCACGCTGCGGCAGACCGGTGCCGCGCGGCAGGCGCTGCGGGTCGGCTCGCTGGCCACGCTGTCGCGCAACTTCCAGCTGGAGTTCCTGCGGCCGCTGCTCGGCCGTCCCGACATCGACCTGATCCTGCGCTCGGGCAGTGCCGGCGAACTGCTGCGGGCGCTGGAAGCGCTCAACCTCGACGTCGTCCTGCTGAATCAGGCGCCACCCGGCGATGCGCTGACGCCGTTCGTCACCCACCGGCTCGCCGAGCGCCCGGTGAGCCTGGTGGGCACGCCGGACCGGCTGGGCCATGCCGCCAGCGTCGCCGATCGCCTTCGAACCCACCCCATCATCCTGCCGACGGTGGACAACAGCGTGCGTGCGGGATTCGACGCCCTGGCCGATCGCCTGGGCGTGCGCCCGCAGATCGTGGCGGAAGTGGAGGACATGGCGATGATGCGGTTGCTGGCGCGCGAGGACATCGGCCTGGCCGTGCTCCCGCCGATCGTGGTCAAGGACGAGATCGCCGCGGGCGTGCTGGTGGAAGGCGACCAATTGCCGGACATCGTGGAGACCTTCCATGCCGTCACCATGTCGCGGCGCTTCCCCAATCCGTTGGTGCGGCTGCTGCTGCAGCCGGCGGCTGCGCAAGCAGGCATGTAGCGCCCGATCCGTCGCCCTAAGGGGCTTAGGCGGTTAACCCGAGTAGGACTCAGCAGTAGTTGCCGAAGATCGGCCGCCACGCCGCGGCAGTGCGCGTGCGTCGGTCGAGAAACGAAGTCGCTGGCTGTGTAGATTGACAATATGCTGTCAAATAGACAGGATGATGCATGACTTCCGAGAACCTTCCCCTGCTGGTTCGCGAACTGGTCCTCGCGGTGTTCGCCACCAATGGCCGCCTGATCGACATGGGCAACCGACTGGTGCGCCCGATCGGGCTGACCACCGCCTGGTGGCAGGTGCTCGGCGCGCTCGGGTACTCGCCGGTGCCGCTTCCGGTGGCGCATATCGCCCGCAACATGGGGCTGACCCGGCAGGCGGTCCAGCGCGTCGTGGAGCTGCTGGCCGAACACGGGTTCGTCGTGTTCGAAGCCAATCCGCATCATGTGCGCGCCAAGCTCGTGGTGTTGACGCCGGCAGGGCGCGCGGCCCTGGGCGCCGCCGAGGCCGCGGTCGCGGCGCTCGACCAGCAACTGATCGAACGCTTGGGCGCCGAGCGCGTCAGCACGGCCATCGCAGTGCTCGTGGAAATGCGCGATGCGCTCGACCAGTCCTTGGCGGGATAAGGCAGAGGCCGATACCGCAACGCGTCCATCACCAGGAGAGACCATGGAGCCTGCTTCGCACATCGATGGGTCCGAGACGGACGTCATCATCATCGGCGGCGGACCGGTCGGCCTGACCACCGCCTGCGCGTTGGCCCACCACGGAGTGCGATTCCGCATCTTCGAGCAGCGCACGCAGCCCAAGCCGCATTCTCGCGCCAACAATCTGTGGGCGCGCCCGCAGGAACTGCTGGCGAGCATCGGCATCCGCGACGCCCTGGCGGAGCAGGCGCATCGGATCACCCACATCCACACGCTGTTGAACGGCAAGACGGTGGATCCGATCGACATCGCGCAGGTCGACAGTCCCTATCCGGAGGTGCTCTACAGCGGACAGGATGTCATCGAGAACACTCTGGCGCAGCGGATCGCAGCCGGCGGTGCCGCGCTGGAACGCGGGCGCAAGGTGGTCGAGGTCGAGCAGGATGCCGATGGCGTCACCGTGGCGATCGCGACGGTGGACGACGCTGGCGCGGAAATCGCGGGCATCCCCCTCGAACGACTGCGCTGCCGCTATCTGGTCGGTGCGGACGGGGCCGAAGGCTTCGTGCGTAAGCGGATTGGCGCGGACTTCGCGACGGAAAAGCTGCCGCACTGCATCAATCGACAACTTGATGCCAAGCTGCGCTGGCGGCGTTCCACCGATTTCGATCACCTCTGGTTCTTCTATTACCCCAAGGGCTTCTGCGGCGTGCTGCCGGTGTGGGAGGGCTACCACCGGCTGTTCTTCCTGTCCGACGACGCGGGCATTCCCGATCGCGATCCGACGCTGGAAGAGCTGCAGGCCATCGCGCGCGAGGTCACCGAGGACGAGACGCTGGAGCTCAGCGATCCGATCTGGATCACCCACAGCCGCTTCCAGCACGGCGTGACCCCGCGTTACGCCGACGGACGCGTGTTCCTGGTAGGCGATGCCGGCCATCTCACGCTGCCCGCAGGCGGCCAGGGCATGAACGCCGGGCTGCAGGATGCGGTCGGTCTTTCGTGGCGATTGGCAATGGCCTTGCACGGCAAGGCCGCGCCGGTGCTGCTGGAATCCTACGGCGTGGAGCGCGGCGGCGAGCACAGCCGTCTGGACGCGCAGCAGGAAAAAGGCTTCAAGAACAGCGTGTACCGGGGCGCGATCAAGGACGCGGCCATGGGGATCGCAGCCAGTTTCCTGCCCAACATCGGCGCGCTGATTCAGGGCACCGACGATCTCCAGCAACTTTCCGTCGCCTATCCCGACAGTCCGTTGAACGAGGACCACCTCAACGGACTGCGAGAGGTCGTGCATCGGCGCGTTCCCCATCCCGGCGACCGCGCACCGGATGCGGCCGTCATCGCCCAGGATCTGTCCTCGACGACGTTGTTCGCGCATCTGTACAACCCCGACGGCGTGACCTGGGGCTGGACCTTGTTGCTGTTCGATGCCCGTCAGCAGGACGCCCTGGTTGCGATGCGTGATGCACTGGCGCAGTTGCAGGTGTGGGAGTGGATCCGGCCCCGCTTGATCCTCGGCCGGGCGGTGCCGCAGGCCGGCGATGCCACGGCGCTGTTCGATCTGGATGGGCTGGCGCACGGCGCCTATGGCATCGAGCGTCAACCTGCGATGGTGCTGGTCCGGCCCGATGGCCATATCGCCTTCCGTGGCCCGCTCGACGCGCCGGACCTGCTGCGCGCGTACTGCGCCAGGATCTTTGGCGGTTAGGGCGAGCGTGCAGGTCTGCCGCAGTTGGTGGCCCCGCGGCATGGCGCGGGGGCGATGCCAGAGGGTGTTTTAAGGCGCATATTCCAGGTGGATGAGCGGATAGGGCTTGCCCTGGTGGTCGTGCGGGGACCGCCCTGTGCGCCTGAAGCCCATCCTTTCGTAGAAGCCGACAGCCTGATGGTTCTGTTCGTTGACGTCGGTGGTCATGCGCGGGTGCAGCGCGAGGCCGTGCCGCACCAGCGCGGCGCCGACACCGGTGCCACGAGACGCGGGGTCGACGAACAACGCCTGCATATGCCCGTCTTCGATGAGCATCAGCGCCAGTGGACGGTCGTGCGCATCCACGGCAAACCACAGCGGCGCGCTGGGCAGGAATTCGCGCACCATCGTCTGGATGGCAAGGCGATCCTGCGCCGACAGGAAGTCGTGTGTCGCATCGACCGCCTCCTGCCAGATCTGGACTGCGCGTGCTCCCTCATCGGGACGAGCGCGCCGGATCGCGATCGTGGTGTTGTCGGTTTTCATGTCTCGTTGCGTTTCAGGAGTGGCCGTCGAAGCGTTGCAGTGCTTGGATGGCGCATTTTCAGGGGATCGATCCGAGCACGTGGATCGACACATCGGAGTCGCCGAATTCGGTCTCGACGTGGAGGCATGGCACCGGCACGATGCCGAAGCCCTGCGGCGGCTTCGATCAGTATGGCATGCAGATCGCCGCGGGCGCCGATGGCCTGCCTGGCCATCGCAGCGCCTGTCTCCGCGCCGCTGATGAGGCGAGCGCCGTGCGTGGTGGCGCATGCACGCGCATCAGGCGGGTCGTGCTACCCAGAGGGTCCAGCGGTCTTGCTCGACGATTTCCCCATGCGCAGGCAATCGGCGACGGAGGTCGTCGATCAAGGACTGCAGTTCGTCATCGCTCAGTTCGTGCAGGATCGAGCGACCCGTGCGTGCCGCCAGGTCGAGGGCCAGCGATTCGACGCTAGCGTAGCGTTTGCGTGTTTCCCACAGCGAATGCTCGGCGATGTCGGTGAAGCCGGCAGCGTGCATGGCCGCCGCGACGGTCGCGTGCGTAGGCCGACGGCCGGCCTCGATGGCGCGAAGCCGCGGAAACAGGTCGAAGAAGTAGCCGCGCAGGTGCGTGCCGGATCCAGGGAGGTCGACGTCCTCGGGTGTGCGGTCCTGCACGAGCAGGCGGCCACCGGGCGCCAGCAGGCGACGCGCCTCGGCAAAGCACGCCACGTAGTCCGGCAGGTGGTGAATCAATGCGCGCTGGAACACCACGTCGCAGCTCGCCGTGGGCAGCCCCGTCGCGGTGGCGGTGCCTTGCACGAAGCAGACGTTGTCCACGCCCGTGCCTCGCTCGCGGCTCGCAGCCACCATCTCCGCGGAGAAATCCACACCCGTGACCTGGGCGGCACCCAGCGCATGCCAGGCCAGCGCGTAAAGTCCGCCGCCGCAGCCGACGTCGGCAATTCGCTTGCCGACAGGTTCGACAAGGGCGTGCACGGCGTCCATCCAGGCGGGATCGACGTCCCTGCCGGAGTAGGTGTATCGGTTCTGGTGTGCGTGGAAATCAATGGGCATTGGCAGTGGTCCATGGCGGGATGCACGGCCTGCGATGCTAGATAGGGATAATGGGAATGTAAAATATCTGCTTGCTACCATGAGCAGATATTCTGAATATCATTGGCGCCATGGAATTGCGCCATCTCCGTTATTTCGTCGCCGTGGCAGCCGCGCAGAGCGTCACCAGGGCGGCGGCACATCTGGGCATTCAGCAGCCGCCGCTCAGCCAGCAGATCCGCGACCTGGAGCGCGAACTGGGTGTCGAACTGTTCCAGCGGACACCGCGCAGCGTGCGCCTCAACGATGCAGGGCGCGTGTTCCTGGCGGATGCGCAGGCCATTCTGGCCGCGGCCGACGACGCCGTCGTTCGCGTCCGGTGTGCGGCGCAGGGGCAGTTGGGTCGACTGGTGATGGGCTACACCAGTTCGGCTGCGCTGCATCCGCTGGTACCGCGGATCCTGCGGATGTTTCGCGAACGCCATTCCCAAGTGGCGTTGGATGTACGCGAAAATGCTACCGACAGCCTGTTTCGTGCGGTGAGGGCCGAAGAGATGGACGCGGCATTCGTGCGCGCTCCCGCCGAGCGCTTTGCGCCCCTGCACGCCGTCACCCTGTGCGAAGAAGCAGTGGTGGTCGCGCTGCCACGTGGACACCGGCTGGGCGCGGCAACCGGTGCGTTGGCGCTGGAAGACCTGGCGATGGAGGAGTTCGTGCTGTATCGCAGCCCGGACGGTCCGGGCATCCTGGACGTGCTGTCCGCTGCGTGCCACCGTGCCGGTTTCGCGCCGCGCGCTGTGGCGAGCGTGCCGCGTCTGCTGTCCGCTGCCGCCATGGTGGCAGCCGGGCAGGGCATTGCGATCGTGCCGATGGCGCTGCAGTCGCTGCATCGCGAGAGCGTGGTGTACCGCGAGCTGGATCCGGCATCTGCGTTCACCATCCCGTTGACCTTGATCTGGCGCGATGCGCCATCCGGCTCGCCGTTGGCGCGTTTGGTAGCGTTGGCGAAGGACGCATGAGCCGGCGCGGCGTATCCCGTCCCGCTGTGCGCCGGTAGTCGCCTGCCTGGGCTGCGTATCGAGCGCCTGCGAACTGCTGCGGGCGCTGGAAGCGCCGAACCTCGACGTCGTCCTGCTGAATCAGGCACCCCCTGGCGACGCGCTGACCCCGTTCGTCACCCACCGGCTCGCCGAGCATCCGGTCAGCCTGGTGGACACGCGACCGGCTGGGCCATGCCGCCAGTGTCGCCGATCGCCTTCGAAGTCATCCCATCATCCTGCCGACGGTGGACGACAGCTTGCGCGTGGGATTCCACGCCTCGGCTGATCGCCTCGGCGTGCGCCGCAGATCGTGGCAGCATGGCGCGGCCCGGCAAACCTCGGGATGTCCGCTGTGGTTTCTGCGTGGCGCGTGGAATGCTCGGCAGCGTATCGCTCGGCGGGCGGCCGCGAGCGCCTTCGACGGCATCAGCCGTGGCTGGGCATCGGCGCCCCTACCGCTTCGCGAATGGCGGCCGGCGCCGTCGACCAGGCGCCTGCATGGAACGGCGGCTTCGGGTCGTACTGGATCTTCAGCTGTGCCTTCATCGCTTCCGCATCCCCGCGCAGGTGGCCGATGAGCGCCAGCGTCATGTCCAGGCCGGCCGAGACGCCCGCGGAGGTCCAGTACTTGTCGCTGACCACCCAGCGCTCGTCCACATAGGTCGCGCCCTGGTCGTTCAGCATGTTCTGCAAGGCCCAGTGCGTGGTGGCGCGGCGGCCGCGCAGCAGCCCGGCGCGGCCCAGGATCAGGGCGCCGGTGCAGACACTTGCGGTGATTCGCGATGTCCTGTCGATACGCCGGATCCAGCCCATGACGTCGGCATCGTTGGAAACGTCGCGCACGCCCATGCCGCCGCCCGGGATGAGCAGGACGTCGACCTTGTCGATGTCCTGGATCAGCGCATTCGCCTGATAGGTCACCATGCCACTGTCGCTGCGGTAGGGATCGCGGGTCTTGGCCGCGAGCACCAGGTCGATGCCCGGTACCCGATGGAGCAGTTCGTAGGGGCCGATCCAGTCGAGCATGGTGGTGCCCGGGAACAGCAGGATCACCACCTTCGTCGGCGCCGCGGAGCCCGGCGTCGTCGTGCTGTCCGGATGCGTCTTCGACGGCGAGCTCGCTGGCGTGGACGCCGCGGCCATCACGCGGGGGCTGGCCAACAATGCGCCCAGGCCGAACAGCCCCAACTGGCTGACATACCGGCGCATCGGGTTGTGGTCCATGGGGTCTCCAGAGTTGGGCATGCTGTTCTCCTCTTGATGGCGGTAGGTGGTCGCTGGGCCGTCGGTTGCCGACGGGGACTGACAGGGGGGCGGCGCCGTGCAGGCCGCTCAGAAGCCCTCGAGCACGATCTTGCCGCGGGCGCGATGCGTCTCGATCCATTCGTGCGCGCGCCGCAGATTGGCGGCATTCACCGTGCCGAAGTGTCCGGCGAGCGTGGTGCGCAGCACGCCGGCATCGATCAGCGATCCGACGCGGGTCAGCAGTTCGTGCTGGCGGATCTGGTCCGGCGTCGCGTGCATCGAACGCGTGAACATGAATTCCCAATGCAGCGACACGCTCTTGGTTTTCAGCTTGCGGACGTCGATGTGATCGGGATCGTCGATGAGCGCGACGTGCCCCTGCGGGTTGATCGCGGCGACGATCTCGTCGAAATGGCGGTCGCTCTGGTTCAGGCTCGCGACGTAGTCGACGCCGGCGAAGCCGATGCGCCGCAGTTCCTCGGACAGCGGCTTGGTGTGGTCGATCACGTGGTGCGCGCCGAGGTCGCCGACCCATTTGGCGGTTTCCGGACGCGACGCGGTGCCGATCACGGTGAGGCCGGTGAGCCGTCGCGCCAGTTGCACGAGGATCGAGCCGACGCCACCGGCCGCGCCGATCACCAGCAGCGTGGCGCCTTGCGATTGGTCGCCTTCCGGAATGTTCAGGCGATCGAACAGCAATTCCCAAGCCGTGATGGTGGTCAGCGGCAGGGCCGCCGCCGCCGCGAAATCGATGCGCTGCGGCATCCGCCCGGCGATGCGCTCATCGACCAGATGCAACTCGCTGTTGGTGCCGGGGCGCTGCAATGCGCCGGCGTACCACACCTTGTCGCCGGGCTTGAAACGCGTGACGGCGGTGCCCACGGCGCGCACCACGCCGGCTGCATCCCAGCCAAGCACCTTGGGCTGGCCGGCTTCCGGCGCGACGTTTGCGCGGATCTTGACGTCGACCGGATTGACCGACACCGCGCGGACCTCCACCAGCAGGTCGTGCGCACCGGGAACAGGGTCGGGCAGTGTCAGCTCGACCAGCGCGTCGGCATCGCTGATCGGCAGGTTGCGGTAGTAGCCAATGGCTTTCATAGTGCGCTCCGGACTCAGGACAGGATCGAGCCGGCGCACGGCGGCAATGCGTCGTTGCGCTGCGGGCCGGTTCGGCTCACGCCATGATCGTCTTGCGCGGCCTGCGGTCACAGGCGCCATGCGCGATATCAGCTTCAAAATTATTTTGAAATATACCGGTCAGGCGCGAGGCGCCCGTCTGTTTCATTCCAGATAGCCGTTGATCCTGTGCAGCAGGAAGTCGCGCAATGCGTTGACCGTGGGCGACAGCATCGCCCGATGCGCGCAGACCAGATGCAGCGGCGCGCGTTCCCCTTCAAATTCCGGCAGTGCCGCCTCGAGGCGGCCGGCGCGCAGGTCGTCCAGCACATCCAGCCTGGATTTGTAGGCGATGCCGAGCCCTGCGACGGCCCAGCGCCGGACCAGTTCCCCGTCGTCGCTGCTGCGGTCGCCGTGCACGGTCACCACCTCCGGCGTGCCGCCGCCGAAGAAGGTCCAGCGGTCGTGCAGGGCATCGCTCAGGGCAAAGCGCAGGCAGTTGTGCCTGGCCAGATCGGCCGGTGTCGTCGGCCGCCCGTGGCGCAGAAAGTAACCGGGCGACGCGCACAGCACGCGCCGGTTCTCGGGCGCCAGCGGCAGCGCGACCAGCGAGGAGTCTTCGGAAACGCTATAGCGGATGGCGACGCTGACCGGGGCACGGATCATGTCGGTGATCTGGTCGCCGATGCGGATCTGCAGGGAGACGCTCGGGTACTGCGCCTGGAACGCGTCCAGCCATCGCAGCAACACGGTGCGCCCCAGGTCGGACGGCATCGACAGCGACACCGCACCGCCGATCATTTTCCGGCTTTGGGCCACCGCGTTGCGTCCGGCCTCGACCTGCTCCAGCACGTTGCGCGCGTACTGCAAATAGCGTTCGCCATCCGGCGTCAGCCGCAGGCTGCGTGTCGATCGCGCGAGCAGCCGGGTGCCGAGTTCGGTCTCCAGCCGCTTCAGCGCCACGCTTGCGACCGCCGGCGTGAGGTCCAGTTGGCGGGCTGCCGCCGACAGGCTGCCATGGTCGGCCGCGGACACGAAGATCCGCACGTCTTCCAGTCTGATCATCCAGGTCTTTCCAGCAGATGCGCCGCACCACGCATGGCACGGGACGGCGGCGATGGTGTGATTTTCAAAATTATCACAAGACTGCTTGCCCCGCCGGGTGCTGTTTCCGGACAGGTCGACTCACCACACTCCGGCAGGCCTCTCATTCACACGTCCTGCTGGAGAAACCCATGCCACACCACTTCGCCCGGCCTCGCTGGGTCTTGTTTGTCGCCGCCAGCCTCGCAGCTTGCGGTGCGTTCGCAGCTTCCGTCGCCGCATCGGCGGCGACGGCATCCCCCGCAACGCTCGTCGTCGTGCGCGAGAGCCAGCAGATGCCGTGGAATGCGGTGGCGCTGGATGGGCGAGGGCGCTTCATCGTCAGTGCGCCGCGCTGGACCGGCAATACGGGGCCTGCCGTGGCCATCGCGCAGAACCATGGCGCACTTGTCCCCTATCCGGCCGCCGGCTGGAACAGCTGGACGCCGGGCAGCGCGGCGGCGCGCGCGTTCGTCAGCGTCAACGCGATCCACCAGGACGCACGCGGCGACCTCTGGATCGTCGACACGGGCACGCCAGCGTTCGGCGGCACGCCCGTGGCCGATGGCGCCAAGGTCGTCCACATCGATCCCCGCACCGATCGCGTGGTGCGCGTCTACATCTTCCCGAAAGAGGTGATCCGCGACCACTCCTATGTCGACGACATCCGCATCCAGGGTGGACATGCCTACCTGACCGATGCCGGCGAAGGCGCGGTGATCGTGCTGGACCTGGACAGCGGCCGTGCGAGGCGCCGCTTCGATGGCGCAGCGTTCGCCCGCGCCCGCGCCAACGACAGGATCATCGTCAATGGCAAGGTGCTGACCGGCAACGATGGCAAGCCGCTGCAGGTCAATGCCGATCCGTTGGAGCTGAGCCCGGATGGCCGCACCCTGTACTTCGGCCCACTGACCGGCCCCCTGTCGCAGATCGAGACGCGCTATCTGGATGATGACGGCATCGACGACGCGGCACTCGCGCAGCAGGTGCGCCCATGGTTCGACAATCCGCCGATCGGTGGCACCGCGATGGGCGCCGATGGCAGCCTGTACTACACGCCGCTGGCCGACAACACCCTGATGCGGCGTGCGCCGGACGGGACGGTATCGACGATCGCGCACGATCGCGATCTGCGTTGGGCCGATGCGCCGTATCTCGATGGCCAGGGCCACGTCTACCTGCCGGTTGCGCAGATCGACGGTGCGCCGGCCTTCAATCAAGGCACATCGACCATTCGTTTCCCGGTGAAGCTGTACCGGGTCGATCTGCCGGCAGGCCAGCGCTAGCTGCGCGTCAGGTGCGGCATGCTCGTCGCCGGGCGCGCCGCGCAGTCCTTCCGCCCATCAGAGAGCGCCGGCTGAGTCGGCGTCTCTCTCCCCGGAATCAAATCGCATGGCCCGGACCCTGCAGATTCGTCTGCTGACGATCGATCTCTCGTTTCATCGTGCGGCATCCGGTGTGATCCGGTCCGTTCTTGCCCGCCATGGCGTGGACGTGACGGAAACGCTGGCACCGCATGCGCAGGCCTTCGAGCAACTGCACGCGGGCGCGGCCGACATGTTGTGCAGCGCATGGCTGCCCGACAGCCACGGCGTCTATTTCGCTCCGATGGCGAGCAGGTTCGAGAAGGTCGCCGTTCTCTACCGCCCCTACGCGTACTGGGGCGTGCCGGACGACGTGCCGCAGGCCCTGGTGTCCTCGATCGAGGATCTGCGCAAGCCGGAGGTGGCTGCGCGCATGCACAAGCGCATCCAGGGCATCGGCGCGGGCGCGGGCATCAGCCGGTTCTCGCGCACGGCGATGACGCAGTATGGCCTCGCAGAGGCCGGTTACCACTTCGAGAACGGCACGCTGGACGACTGCGTGGCGGCGTACGAACATGCGGTGCAGCACGGCCGTTGGGTCGTGCTGCCGTTGTGGAAGCCGCAGTTCCTGCATGAGCAATACGCGATTCGACCACTGCAGGATCCGCTGGGGGTGATGGGCGGCGCCGACGAGGCGACACTGGTGGCGCGCCACGAGGTGATGCACCGGTTGCCTGCGGAGGCAGCGTCGGCATTGCGCAGCACATCCCTCGGCAATGACGCCGTTTCGCGGCTGGATTATCTCGTCTCGCGCGATCGGGTGGATCCGTTGGAGGCCGCTCGTCGCTGGTTGCACACTACCGGCTAGCCACGTCCCTTCGTTCTGCCAGGAAGGCGTCTCCACGCAGGCGCGCTGCATTGCGTCTCGCTCGCAGCAGGGCGAAGGCGCGCGCAATCCTCGAGCACCAGGTGGAGGCCGATGGAGCTCCACTGAACGCCTCGTCACGATTCGCTTGCCGCATGACCTTGCTGCGTGGGTGCCGTCCAGGGCGGCGGCTGGCGCTGACGTGGAGCGGGCGCGCCGCGTGTCCTGCGGTATGCAGATCGCACGGCGCCGGACTGCAGGGGCTGGACCTCGCATAAGGAGGGTCGGGACCGGTGGTGGCGCGGAGGTCGGGCGCCAAGTGCCTGCGTTTCGAGACGTTTCGACGCAGCTTCGGCTGCAGACCTTGATGCATGTCGCACGCGCTTCACGCGGCACCTATGCCAACATGGCCTTTCGCCGGACCGTGGAAGCCGTGCTTTCAGCGGATCTCGGTTTCATTCAAGACGAACCGTCTTCAGTGTTATTCATTAACACCGCTGCGGCCATGTAAATAGGTGCACGTGTACCGAGAACTGGCACAGGCCCAGCGCGATGCGCAATTGGACGCGGAGCAGCGCAAAGCGCTGCTCATGATCGCGTCTGGCGCGCCCATGGCCGAGTGCCTGGATGCGCTCACCGATGCCGTCGGCCGCCTTGTGCCCGATGCCCGTGCCTGCGTGTTGTTGGCGAGCCAGGACCGCCGCACGATGGGCGACGGTTACTCGTCGCACTTTCCACCTGCGTTCGCCGCGGCCATCCGCGGCTTGCCGATCGGGGAGGCGCTCATCGGCACCTGCGGGACTGCCATCCACGAAGGGCGTCCGGTCGAATGCGAGGACGTGGAGCACGCGCCGCAGTGGGCCGCGCCCTGGCGCGCGCTTTGCCTGGAAAACGGCATTCTGGCGTGCTATTCGCATCCGGCCATCGGGCAGGGCGGCAAGGCGGTCGGATCGTTCTTTCTGTGTCTTGCGGAAGCGCGGCAGGCCACTGCGTGGGAGCGCAAGGTCGCCGAATTCGGCGCACTGGCGACCAGCATCGTGGTGGAGCGGGAACGGGCGGCCGCGCATCTGCGCAAGGAGATGGCCGCACTCGCCCGGCTGCAGGAATTGAGCGCCGAACTGGTCGGGCCAGGGGAGTTCGAGCCGCTGCTGCAGAAGATCCTGGCGGCGGCCGCCGACATCTCGGGCACCGACAAGGGCAACATCCAGATTTTCGATCCGATCAGGAAAACGTTACGGATCGTCGTGCACCAGGGCCTGGGGACGCGGCTGGTCGAGCATTTCCGCGAGGACGGGTGGGACGCCAGTTGCGGGGAGGCGGCGAAGCAGGTGCAGCGTCTGGTGGTGGCCGATGTGGAGAAGCTGGAGGGCCTGCAGGGCACGCTGGGCCTGGAGATCGTGATGGAGGACCAGATCCGCTCCATCCAGTGCACGCCGTTGCTCAGCCGCGATGGGCGGCTGCTGGGCATGCTCAACAACCACTACCGTTGGCCGGGCGGCCCCGACCCGGACGCGCTGCGCTACATCGACCTGCTCGCGCGGCAGGCCGCCGAACTGGTGGAGCGCCATCAGATCGAGACGGAGCTGGCGAAGGAGCGGCAACGCAAGGACGAGTTCCTGGCCATGCTCGCGCACGAACTGCGCAACCCGTTGGCGCCGTTGCGCAACATGCTGGAAGTGCTCAAGCGCTCGCACGGCAACGAAGCGCTGTCGCGGAAGGCGCAGGAGGTCATGGAGCGGCAGGTGCGGCACCTGGTGCGGCTGGTGGACGACCTGCTCGACGTCAACCGCATCAAGCAGGGCAAGCTGGAGCTGCGGCGCGAGCCGCTGCTGCTGGCCGAGGTGATCCAGCAGGCGGTCGAGGTCTGCCGTCCTGCGCTGGACCAGCAGCGGCATCGGTTGCGCGTGGTGTTGCCGCAGGCACCGCTGCCGCTGCAGGGAGACCCGGTCCGTCTGACCCAGGTGTTCGGAAACCTGCTCACCAATGCGTGCAAGTACACGCCTCCCGGGGGAGACATCGAAGTCCGGGTCGAAGCGATCGAGGGCAGCGTCGAGGTCGTGGTCGAGGACAACGGCTCCGGCATTCCGCCGGACAAGATCGACGCCATCTTCGAACTGTTCACCCAGGTGGACCGCACGCTGGAGCGTGCGCAAGGCGGACTCGGCATCGGCCTGATGCTGGTCAGGCAACTGGTCGAGATGCACGGCGGCACCGTCGAAGCGCGCAGCGAGGGAGCCGGCAAGGGCAGCGCCTTCGTCGTGCGGCTTCCCGCCGACGCCGCGCCGGCCGCGGCGTCGGGCACCGCGGATGCCAGGTCGTCACACATCGCGCGCCGGATCCTGGTGGTCGACGACAACGCGGATATCGCGCTGGCGCTGGCCGCGCTGCTGGAACTGGACGGGCATGACGTGCGCACCGCCGGAGGCGGCGAGGAAGCGCTGGCGATGGGCGCACGCATGCGCCCGGAGGTGATCCTGATGGACATCGGCATGCCCGGCATGGACGGCCACGAAGCGTGCCGCCGCATCCGCGAATGCGACTGGGGCAGGGACATCACCATCGTCGCGTTGACCGGCTGGGGACAGGATGGCGATCGGCAGGATTCGGCGCGCGCCGGGTTCGACGCGCATCTGGTCAAGCCGGTGGGATTTGCCGAGTTGCACGGCCTGTTCGCCGGGCTCGGCTGACCTGACCAGGGTCGGCACACGCGCACGTCGCGCCTGGTGCGCTGTGGCCCGTGCGGTGATGCGCAGCCCGGCCAAGCGACCACACGTGGCATGACCGCGTCCGCGCGGTTTGCTCGGCGTAGCCCGCTAGGGCCACGGAATCCGAGAGGGCGTCATCTTGTGCGCGCTTATGCTGGCGGCGCGGCGAAGGTCTCCGGCCATACCAGCGAGCGGTGAACCTGGGAGCCTGCCATGGCGCCGCTGGCGACGGCCAGTGACAGCGAATGCGGCGCTTTCGCCACGTCGCCGCACGCGAAGACACCGGCCACCGAGGTCCTGTGCTCGGCATCGATGCGGACCTGGATGCCCATTGGCGTCTCTTCCTGCAGGCAGCCCATGGCCTCGGCCAGGGGGCCGGACGGGGCGGTGCGCGGGGCCGTGAACAGGCCGGCGAAGACCAGCCGGCGACCGTCGGCCAGGACCACGTCGGCGTGCCCCTCGATCCTGTCGATGGCCGCCTCCTCGATCGTCACGCCGCGGCCGGTCAGGCGGTCCCTGGCCGCCTCGTCCAGCTGCAGCGCGCCGTTGACGAGCAAGGTCACATGGCCCCATTCGGTGAGCAGTTCGGCCTGGTGTGCGGACAGCGCGCCGGCGCCGACGATGCCGATGCGGCCCTGATCCAGCTCGTAGCCGTGGCAGTACGGGCAGTGGAACACGGCCGTGCCCCAGCGTTCGGCAAGACCGGCGACGGCCGGAAGCTGATCGGCCACGCCGGTGGCCAGCAGGATGCGACGGCCCTGGTGCGTGCCGCCATCGGAGGTGGTCACGCTGAAGGCGTCCAGGGAGCCGGTGGCGGTCAGGGCGTGTGCGTCCAGCCAGGCCAGCGTCGGATAGGCGTCGAGTTGCTGGCGCGCGGTCGCCGCGATGGCGTCCGGCGGCACGCCGTCCTGGCCGAGGAAGCCATGTGCATGGGGGGCGGTGCGATTGCGGCGCTGGCCCGCATCGATCACCAGCACGGAGCGGCGTGCCCGCAGCAATTGCAGGGCGGCGGCCATGCCTGCATAGCTGCCGCCGATGATGATGGTGTCGTGGTGCATGCTCAACTCCTGGTACGTCGTGCTGCCGCATGCCGGCGCGCGAAGTCCGCGGCCAGGTCGGCAAGGGTGATCTCCGAAAACCGCTTCAACAGCAACGCCTCGGCCTCTGCGAACGTGCCTTCGAGTGCGGCATTCACCGCTTGCTCCACCAGACATTCCGGGGCTTCGTGCCGATTGCCGATGGCGAACAGGGCGGGTTCGCCCAGCGCCTCGTGCAACTGGCGCAAGGTGACCGCGGCCAGGTCGGCGTGGATGCGCCATCCGCCGGCATGCCCGCGGTCCGAGGTCACGATGCCGGCGCCGCGCAAGTACCCCATGGTCCGCCGGACCACGACGGGGTTGGTTCCCAGGCACTGGGCCAGGGAGTCGGAGGTCATGGGGCCATCGTGCTCGGCCATGTGCAGCAGGGCATGCAGGACAGAAGACAGGCGGCTGTCGCGTTTCATGTAACTAATGATGTTTCGAAAGCTGTGGCGGGTCAAGTGCGACCTGGGTGCCGGCGCTGCGATCGCGATCAACGGATGTGCCGTGGAACATTTGCGCACCTGTCGTCCGTAAGGCGCGCCGAGTGCGACCGGATTCGCCGCGATCGCGACATGGTGGTATTCGGTGGCATGGCGCTTGTTCACCGAGGAATGGCCACGACCTGGTTTCGCATCATCGCCACCGTGGTGTTTGTCGACCGCTTCCCGGCCCGGACCACGTACCTTGATCCAGCCTGAGATGCAGGCGGAATTCCCCGGGTGGGAAAGGATCGATGGAATGGAAACGAAGGCGAAGGGCTTGGCAATCGTGGTCGCGGCGGGACTGGCGCTGTCCTTTCAGGCGCAGGCGCAGTCGTGCTGCCCCTCCGGCGGGCACGGGGTCGTCGGCAAGGGCTTGGGGGAAAGCGTGCCCAAGGCGCTGAATCTCGCTACGGATTCGGCCTGGCGCGTCTATGAGTTCTCGCGCGATGGCGTGAACTACCTGCAGATCAACGACGCCAGCGGCGTGGTGCGCGCCGCGGTCGGCCGCATCGGCAAGACGCTGTGGGTGCTGCCGATGGGCAGCGACGTGGCGCGCGTCTCGCTGACGGCGGCGCCACTGGTGCCGGGCCGCGTGGTCTATCGGACGTCGGAAGTCGTGGTGCGGCTGCGCAGCCATGCCAGCGGCGACGCATGGGAGATCACGCCGGCAGAGTGAGCCCGGGGGGACGCGCTTTCGGACACCAGAAAGCTGAAGCTCAACGCATGGCGGCGCCGGCAGGTGCCGCCATGCGCCTGCAGGCGGACCGCCAGTTCGCGGTCCGGCGCCTCCGGGCGGCGGCGCAGCGCGCTCAGCATCGCCGCATCGGCGGTGATGCGGATGGCGATGCCTTGCCGGCCCCTCGCACGCCATACCCGCGCCTGCAGCAGGTGGGTGTGGGCCACGGGCAGCGTCTCGATGGCGTCGAGGATGCAGCGATAGGCCACCAGCTGCAGGCCCAGCGACAGCCGCTGCGGATCGCCATGCAGGCGGCAGCGGAACTCCGTCGCGCACAGGTTGGCGAAGGTCGGCGAGCGCAGGGTGGGATACAGCCCATGCGTCTCGATCCCGAGCGGATACAGCGCGGTGACGTATTCGTCCAGCAGTTGCGCCTGGATCACGCCGGTGCGGGTCATCTGCATGGCGGCGGCGTAATGGCCGCGCGCGCGCAGGTCTTCCACCACGTCGCGGCGCAGCTTGTTGATCTGGGTGCTGAGGTCGGTGTAGTCGACCACCCGCCGGCGCAGCGTGCGTTCGGCCGACAGGTACCCGGCCTGCGCGAAGGCCAGCGCCTGCTCGCGCATGCGCCCGTCGTCGCGCATGTGCCGGCAGGCCGCGGAGATGCGCGATCCGAACGCGAACATCACCGTGGCGGTGGCCGCGAGCAGGATCTGCACCACGAACGCGTCGGCGTCGTGCATGCCGGGTGCGACGGCCCTGGGCATGGACAGCGCCACGGCCACGTTCGCCAGCACCACGCCGAGCGCCGCGCCCCGCCAGCCATGGCGCAGCGTCAGCACGATCGCCGGGACCACCAGCAGCACCAGCAGCACCTGCCGCAGCACGGCATCGTCGACGGCGGCGATCGACGCCGACAGCACGACGGCCGCGGCGATCGACGCCAGGCCCTCGCGCAGCAGCGAGGCCTGCATCTGCGCAGGCTCGTCGCGGCGCAGCCACAGCAACGCGGGGAGCACGAACATCAAGGTGCCCAGGTAATCGCCCAGCCAGTAGCGCAGCAGCACATCCAGCGGCGCCGGCCCCGTCGGACCGCCCAGTGCGGTGTTGATCGCGATGTTGCAGAGCGTGCTCCACAGCGCGGTCGCCAGCGTCAGCGGCAGCAGCCAGTGATCGTTGCGCGCCAGATCCGGAATGCGCTGACGCATCAGGACCGGCAGCAGCGATACCGCCGGCATCAGCAGGAACGGACTCAGATACGCCCAGGCGGCACTCGCTCCCCAGGTCTCGCTCATGGGAATGCGCAGCGTCAGCAGCGCGGCGGCATCGCCGGCCAGCAACCACGGCCAGCGCCGCGCGGGCAGGAACAGCAGGCTGGCGACGCGCACGCCTGCCGGCAGATACCACTGGTCTACGGAGCAGCGCCAGGCCAGCAGGAACGCGGCACAGTAGGCAGCGCTCAGTAGAACGCCTCTGGCGATATCTCGTCCTGCGGCCATCCCCGCCATCCGTGGTGTGTCGCCGCTACTGTATAAGCCGGATCGGCGTCGAGGGTAGACAGTTGGTCGTGGGACGACAGTGTGAGATGCGTCGCACGTGGTCGACGGATGCAGGTGGATGCGTGTTCGTGTTTCCGCGTCTGCATCCGCGCGTTCGCGATCACGACAGCCCGTTCGCTCATTGCGATGGCGCGTCAGTGCCTCTCTGGCAGGGCTCCACACTTGCACACGGCTTCTGCATCGTATCGTCGCAACGCTTGCGTGCGTTTCGGTCGCTCGCGCGGCGATGCAGGCGCCGCGTGGACGCAGGCGCGACACCGGCGACGCTAGGCTCGCGCCATCTCGATAGTTCCAAGCCAGAGGAGACCGTCCCGATGACCGAGGCGAACCAGCACATCCTGCAGGCCGCGAATGCCGCCCTCGCCGCAGGCGATCACGAAGGCTTTCTCGTTCACTGCACCGAAGATACGACCTGGCACTTCATCGGCGAGCGGACACTCCGAGGCAAGCAGGCGGTGAGGGAGTGGATGGCCGAGGCCTACCGGCAGCCACCGCAGTTCGACGCCCGCAAGTTCATCGTCGGCGATGGCCACGTCGTGGCCATCGGCCAGATCGCGCTCGCTACCGGCGACGCCGGGACGTCGCTGTTCTCCTACTGCGACGTCTGGCGATTTCGCGATGGGCAGATGGCGGAACTGGAGGCGTACGTGGTGCCGCTGTCTGCAGCGCAGGACGGTTAGCCGCGAGCGCGCATCCGGCCTCTGGCATCCATTCTTATCGCGCCGTCGCGTGCGCGTCTGCGCACGGCGCGACGCCAGGATCGCTCAGTGCAACAAGGTGTCCGCCAGCAGCTTCAGGTTCAGTACCACGATCAGCGCGGCGATCGCCCAGGCCAGCCAGGCCAGCCCACGGCGCACCACCAGCGGGCCCATGCGTTGCTTGTCGGTGACGAAACGCACCAGCGGGATCACCGCGAACGGCAACTGCATCGACAGCACCACCTGGCTCAGCACCAGCAGCTTGGCCGTGCCCTGCTCGCCGTACAGCGAGGTCACCGCGACTACCGGCACGATCGCCAGGCCGCGGGTCAGCAGGCGCCGCGCCCATGGCGGCAGGCGCAGGTGCAGGAAGCCTTCCATCACGATCTGCCCGGCAAGCGTGGCCGTAACGGTGGAATTGATGCCGGAGGCCAGCAGCGCCACCGCGAACAGGGTCGAGGCCAGGCCGACGCCGAGCATCGGCGCCAGCAGTTCGTGTGCCTGTTCGATTTCCTCCACGTCGGTGCGGCCGTGCGCATGGAATACCGCGGCGGCGAGGATCAGGATCGCAGCATTGACGAACAGTGCCAGGCTCAGCGCGATGGTGCTGTCGGTCAATGCCCAGCGCAGCGCCGAACGGCGGCCCTGGTCGGTGCGTTCGTAGGCGCGGGTCTGCACGATCGAGGAATGCAGGTACAGGTTGTGCGGCATCACCGTCGCGCCGATGATGCCGATCGCCAGGTACAGCGCGGCCGGATCGGTCACCACCTGCGCGCGTGGGATGAAGCCGGCCAGCACCTCGCGCAGCGGCGGCGCGGCCAGCACGATCTGCACCAGGAAGCAGGCGAAGATCACCGTCAGCAGGGCGATCACGAACGCTTCCAGCGCGCGGAAGCCGCGGCGCATCAGGAACAGCACCAGCAGCGCGTCGACCGAGGTGATGATCGCGCCGGCGGTCAGTGGAATGCCGAACAGCAGCTTCAGCGCGATCGCGGTGCCGATCACCTCGGCCAGGTCGCAGGCGATGATGGCGGCCTCGCAGGCCAGCCACAGCAGGAAGTTCACCGGCTTGGAATAGTGCGCGCGGCAGGCCTGGGCCAGATCCAGGCCGGTGGCGATGCCCAGGCGCGCAGCCAGGCCCTGCAGCACGATCGCCATCAGGTTGGACAGCAGGATCACCGACAGCAGCAGGTAGCCGAAGTGCGAGCCGCCGGCGATGTCGGTCGCCCAGTTGCCCGGATCCATGTAGCCGACCGAGACCATGTAGCCGGGCCCGAGGAAGGCCAGAAAGCGGCGCCAGCCCAGGCCGGTGCGCGGCACGGCGACGCTGGCGTGCATCGCCCCCAGGCTGGGGCGCGGCTCGCCACGGCTGGCGTGTTCGGCAGCGGAACGGGGCAGGGGCAGGGGGGCGGCCATGGCAACCACGGGGTGAGGCGGGGTGCGAACGAGTATATAGCAGGTGCTATATGGATTAGCATTGGCAATTCAAATCGCTGCGATAGCCCGGATTTCGGCCAGAATAGGCGGGTGGCCGGCGGGCGCCGGCACCGGACAAGGGCGTTGCAATGCAGAAAAGCGGGAAGTCGATGGCGCCGACGGCGGTGCTGCTCGACGCCGAGGTGCAGGTCGAAAGCTTCCGCCAGGTGCGTGAAGCGCACCGCCTGGAGCTGATCGAGGACTACGTGGAGTTGATTTCCGACCTGCTCGCCGATGGCGGCGAAGCGCGGCAGGTGGATATCGCCGCGCGCCTGGGCGTGGCCCAGCCGACCGTGGCCAAGATGCTCAAGCGCCTGGTCAAGGGTGGCTGGGTGGTGCAGCGTCCGTATCGTGGCGTGTTCCTGACCGCCGAGGGCGAGGCGTTGGCCGCCGCCAGCCGGCAGCGCCACCAGACCGTGGAGCAGTTCCTGCTGGCCCTGGGGATCGATCCCGACACCGCGCGCCGCGACGCCGAGGGCATCGAGCACCATGTCAGCGAAGCGACGCTGGCGGTGTTCGCCGAGTTCGTGCGCAAGCACAGCGCGCCGCGATGAGCCTCGGCGAGGACGTGCAACAGGCGCGCGACGAGCACTGGATGCGCCACGCGCTGGCCCTGGCCGAACGCGCCGAGCGCGACTTCGACGAGATCCCGGTCGGCGCAGTGCTGGTCTCGGCCGACGACACGGTGTTGGGCGAGGGCTGGAACCTCAACATCGCCGAGCACGACCCCAGCGCGCATGCCGAGATCGTCGCGCTGCGCCAGGCCGGCCGCCGGCTCGGCAACCACCGCCTGGTCGGCAGCCGCCTGTACGTGACCCTGGAGCCGTGCGCGATGTGCGCGATGGCGGTGGTGCACGCGCGGGTGGCGGAACTGGTCTATGCCGCCACCGATCCCAAGACCGGCGCCTGCGGCAGCGTGTTCGACCTGCTCGCCGACCCGCGCCACAACCACCGCGTGCAGGTGCGTGGCGGGGTGCTGGCGGCGGCGGCCAGCACGCGCCTGACCAACTATTTCCGCGCCAAGCGCGGCAAGCCGCCACTCGGCGCGTGAGCGCCACGCCCCTGCCGGTCGCGCAGCCCGCGCGGTATCATTGACGCTTGATACGACACTCCCGCGCCGGCATCGCCGCCGCGAACGACAGGACGGTGATATGGCGCAAGCGCACGTGGCGAACGATCGGCTGATCTGGATCGATCTGGAAATGACCGGCTTGGATACCGATCGCGATTCGATCATCGAAATCGCCACGGTGGTGACCGACGCTCAACTCAACGTGTTGGCCGAAGGACCGGAGTTCGCCATTGCCCATCCGCTGCAGACGCTGGAGGCGATGGACGAGTGGAACCGCAACCAGCACCGCCACTCCGGCCTGTGGCAGCGCGTGCTCGACAGCCGGGTCACGCTGGCCGAGGCCGAGGCCGAGACCATGGCGTTCCTGACCCAGTGGTGCAAGCCCGGCACCTCGCCGATGTGCGGCAACTCGATCTGCCAGGACCGGCGCTTCCTGCACCGGCAGATGCCGCGGCTGGAGCGTTTCTTCCATTACCGCAACCTGGACGTGTCGACGCTGAAGGAACTGGCGCGGCGCTGGGCGCCGACGGTGTCGGCCGGACTGACCAAGACCTCCTCGCATACCGCGCTCAGCGACGTGCACGACTCCATCGACGAACTGCGCTACTACCGTCCGTTCATGGGCAGGCTGGGCGGGCAGGGCGAGGGCTGACCCGCGCTCCGGGCCTTCGCGCCGCTGCGGGGCGATGCGGCACGCCGCCCGATGCGTGTCGGGCGGATGCAAGAGATAACGAGGATGACGCCGCCGCTCAGCGCGCCAGCGGCGGTCCCGGCTTGGTCTCGCCGTCGTCGGTGACGCCCTTGGTCAACAACTCCGCGATCGGGCGGCCGTCGGCATCGTGGTGGTACACGTGCAGGTCGCGCTGCGGATACGGAATGCTGAGCCCATTCTCCAGCAACTGGTTGCGGATCTGCTCCAGCGTGGTGCTCTTGGCCGCGCCGAAATCGCCATTCTTGGCGTAGCCGAACAGCATCAGGTCCACCGTGCTTTCGCCCAGGTTGGTGACCTGCACGAATGGAGCGGGGGTCTTCAGGATGTTCGGATTGTCCTGGGCGATCTTCAGCAACAGTTCCTGCGCCTTCTTCAGGTCGTCGCCGTAGCCGACGCCGACGGTGATCTCCAGGCGCCGGTTGGGCAGGGTGCTGTAGTTGACGATCGGCGCGGTGGTGATGGTGCTGTTGGGCAGGGTCACCATGCGCTCGTCGAAGGTGCGGATGCGGGTCTGGAAGATCCGGATCTCGTCGACCACGCCTTCCTGGCCGGCCACCACGACGTGGTCGCCGTCGCGCATCGGCCGCAGCACGATCAGCATCACCCCGGAGGCGATGTTGGACAGGGAGTCCTTCAGCGCCAGGCCCACGGCCAGGCCGGCGGCGCCGAGCACGGCGAACAGCGAGGTCGGCGGCACGCCGATCTTCTGCAGCGCAGTGACCAGCACCAGCACCAGCATCAACGCATAGGCGACGTTGCGCAGGAAGTTGCTGAGCGTGGTTTCCACCCGCGCACGCAGCAGGACGCGCTGCAACCACAGGCTCAGGCGCTTGGCGATCCACATTCCGATCACCAGGATCAGGATCGCCACGCCCCAGTTGAGCGCGTACTGCGACCAGTCCAGCGTGCGCCAGTCGAACGGGCGCGTGGCCGGCGTCGCCGGAGCGGCGGCCGTGGCGGCCGCCGTCAGTGCCGTCAGCCACGACTGCGCCATCGCCATCATCCCTTGCTCTTCAGCTTGGCCAGACGCAGCCAGGTGTCGACCACGGTGTCCGGGTTCAGCGATACCGACTCGATGCCTTCCTGCATCAGCCATTCGGCCAGGTCCGGGTGATCCGACGGACCCTGGCCACAGATGCCCACGTACTTGCCCTTGGCGCGCGCGGCCTTGATCGCCATCGACAGCATCTTCTTGACCGCCGGATTACGCTCGTCGAACAGGTGCGCCACGATCGAGGAATCGCGGTCCAGACCGAGCGTCAGCTGGGTCAGGTCGTTGGAGCCGATCGAGAAGCCGTCGAAGATCTCCAGGAATTCCTCGGCCAACAGCGCGTTCGACGGCACCTCGCACATCATGATGATCTTCAGCCCGTTCTCGCCCTGGCGCAGGCCGTTGCTGGCCAGCACCTCGACGACCTTGCGGCCTTCCTCGAGGGTGCGCACGAACGGGATCATGACCCACATGTTGTCCAGGCCCATCTCGTTGCGGACCTTGAGCACGGCCTTGCATTCCAGTGCGAACGCGGCGGCGAAGCTCGGATCGACGTAGCGGCTGGCGCCGCGGAAGCCGATCATCGGGTTCTCTTCGTGCGGCTCGTAGTTGCTGCCGCCGATCAGGTTGGCGTACTCGTTGGACTTGAAGTCCGACAGGCGCACGATCACCGGGTGCGGCGCCACCGACGCGGTCAGCGTGGCGATGCCTTCGGCCAAGCGGTTGACGTAGAAGCTCACCGGGTCGGCGTAGCCGGCGATCTTCTCGTCGATCTTCTTCTTGGTCGCCGCGTCCTGCTTGGCGTACTCCAGCAGCGCATTGGGATGGATGCCGATGTGCGCGGCGATGATCATCTCCAGGCGCGCCAGGCCGATGCCGGCGTTGGGCAACTGGCCGAAGTCGAACGCGCGCTCCGGGTTGGCCACGTTCATCATGATCTTCAGCGGCGCCGGCGGCATGTTGCCGAGATCGGTGGTGGTGCGCTCGAACGGCAGGCGCCCGCCGTAGATGTAGCCGGTATCGCCTTCGGCGCAGCTGACCGTCACTTCCTTGCCGTCCTCGACCAGCTCCATCGCATTGCCGGTGCCGACCACTGCCGGCACGCCCAGTTCGCGGGCGATGATCGCCGCGTGGCAAGTACGGCCGCCGCGGTTGGTGACGATCGCCGAGGCGCGCTTCATCACCGGCTCCCAGTCGGGATCGGTCATGTCCGCGACCAGCACGTCGCCAGGCTGCACCCGGTTCATGTCCTCCAGGCTGCGCACCACGCGGGCGACGCCGGCGCCGATCTTCTGGCCGATGGCGCGGCCTTCGGCGATCACCTCGCCGCGCTGCTGCAGCGCGAAGCGTTCGATCTGGGTCGCGTGGCCGCGCGACTTCACCGTCTCCGGGCGCGCCTGCACGATGAACAGCTTGCCGCTGACGCCATCCTTCGCCCACTCGATGTCCATCGGCCGCTGGTAGTGCTGCTCGATCACCAGTGCCTGCTTGGCCAGTTCCTGCACGTCCTCGTCGCTGATCGAGAACGTGTTGCGCAGCTGCGCCGGGGTGTCCTCGATGCGCACGCGCTCGCCCGGCACGTCCGAATACACCATGCGGATCAGCTTGCTGCCCAGCGAGCGGCGCAGGATCGCCGGCTTGCCGGCCTTGAGGGTGGGCTTGTAGACGTAGAACTCGTCCGGATTGACCGCGCCCTGCACGACCATTTCGCCGAGGCCGAAGCTGGAGGTAACGAACACCACGTCGCGGAAACCGGACTCGGTGTCCAGGGTGAACAGCACGCCGGACGCGCCGACGCCCGAGCGCACCATCAGCTGCACGCCGGCCGAGAGGAACACGTCCTCGTGCTTGAAGCCGTGATGCACGCGGTAGGCGATGGCGCGATCGTTGTAGAGGCTGGCGAAGACTTCCTTGACCTTGTGCACCACGTCGTCGGCGCCGGTCACGTTGAGGAAGGTCTCCTGCTGGCCGGCGAAGCTGGCATCGGGCAGGTCCTCGGCGGTGGCCGAGGAGCGTACCGCGACGGCCACGTCGCCGCCGCCGTTCTCGTTGCACAGCTGCGCGTAGGCGTCGCGGATCGCCTGGTCCAGTTCCGGCTGCAGCGGCGCGTCGATCACCCAGCCGCGGATCTCCTTGCCGGCCGCAGTGAGCGCGCCCACGTCTTCCACGTCCAGCGTGGCCAGCTTGTCGAAGATGCGCTGGTACAGATCGTTGTGGGCGACGAAGGCCTTGAACGCTTCGGCGGTGGTGGCGAAGCCGCCCGGCACGGAGACTCCGAGGCCCGCCAGGTTGCCGATCATTTCGCCGAGGGAGGAATTCTTGCCACCGACGCGGGCCAGGTCGGCCAGGCGCAGCTCATGCAACCACAGGATGTTCTCGTTCAAGCGCGATGCTCCGTTAGGCCATCGCCCGAGGCGGGCTGAATGGCCGCGTCCGTGAGGGAAGAAGCCGATATGATGCAGTGCGTACCCGAGCCGGCACAAGCGAAGCGGGCGTATCCGTTGGGTTTCAGCCAGGAGAATGCAGGCAATGTCGACGATCAGACCGGTGTTCTACGTGTCCGATGGAACCGGTATCACCGCTGAAACCATTGGGCATAGCCTGCTCACCCAGTTCAGCGGTTTCAGCTTCGTCACCGACCGCATGTCGTTCGTAGACGATCCGGAAAAAGCCCGCGATGCGGCGCAACGCATCCATGCCGCGGGCGAGCGGTACCAGGTTCGGCCGATCGTGGTCAACTCCTGCGTCGATCCGCAGTTGAGCATGCTGCTGGCCGAAAGCGGTGCGTTGATGCTCGACGTGTTCGCGCCCTTCATCGAGCCGCTGGAGCGCGAATTGAACGCGCCGCGGCACTCGCGAGTGGGGCAGGCGCACGGCCTGGTCGATTTCGAGACCTACCACCGCCGCATCAACGCGATGAACTTCGCGCTGGCGCACGACGACGGCATCGCGCTCACCTACGACGAGGCCGACGTGATCCTGGTGGCCGTCTCGCGCGCGGGCAAGACGCCGACCTGCATCTACCTGGCGCTGCACTACGGCGTGCGTGCGGCCAACTATCCGTTGACCGACGAGGACCTGGAGAGCGATCGGCTGCCGCCGCGGCTGCGGCCGTACCGCAACAAGCTGTTCGGGCTGACCATCGATCCGGAGCGGCTGCAGCAGATCCGCCAGGAGCGGCGGCCGAATTCGCGTTACTCCAATGCGGAGACCTGCCGACGCGAAGTCGCGGCGGCCGAAACCATGTTCCGCATGGAACGGATTCCGACGCTGAGCACCACGCATACCTCGATCGAGGAGATTTCCAGCAAGGTGCTGGCGACGCTGGGATTGCAGCGCGAGATGTTCTGAACGGGCAGGGCGACGGGCGGGGCCGTTCCTGGCGGCAATGGCATTTCCGCACGTCGCCGCACGGAGTTCCACGGTAGGCCCACGGCATCGATCCGTCAATGCTGCCGCCGGCGCGATCCAGCGTGTAGGATCGGTCCATGCAGCACGCCCTGACCCGCAGCGAACGCATCCCCCGGCTCAGCCGTTTCGGCTGGCTGATGGGGCTGTACGCCGAGAACTACCTGCACCTGAACCGTTTGTTCGTGCCGGCCGATCTGGCCGCCGGCAGCTACGTCTCCAGCATCGGCGACGGCCTGGACCTGCGCCTGGACGTGATCGAGCGCCATCGCTACACCGTCGAACTGCGCCTGACTTACGACCTGTGCGATCCGCTGACCGGCGAGCCGGACCCCTCGGCCTATGTGCGCCTGTACCTGGACGCGCGCCAGGCCGAGACCACCCATTGCTATGTCGGCCGCCGCTGGCAGGACGTGATGGGGCTGTACCCGCCGCCGGCGGAACTGATCAGCCACCGCATGCGCATGAACACCTTCCTCGGCAAATGGCTGGAATACCTGGCCGAGCGCGGCCATGGCGTGGCCACGCTGCGGCCGGCGCCGCCGCTGCCGCGCGCCTCGCAGGACGCGGCGACGCCCGCCGTCTAGCCTCCGGATAGACCAGGCGGCCGCGCGGATACGGCATACTGCGCGCCCGTTGCCACCTGCCGTCGCCGCATGCCTTACACCCCCATCGTCGCCACCTTGGGCTACGTGCTCTCGCCCGACCGCAGCCAGGTGCTGCTGGTCCACCGCAACGCCCGGCCCGGCGACCATCACCTGGGCAAGTACAACGGCCTGGGCGGCAAGCTGGAGGCGGACGAGGACGTGCTGGCCGGCATGCGCCGCGAGATCCTGGAGGAAGCCGGCATCACCTGCGAGGCGCTGCAGTTGCGCGGCACCATCAGTTGGCCGGGGTTCGGCAAGCACGGCGAGGACTGGCTGGGCTTCGTGTTCCTGATCGAGGCCTACAGCGGCGAACCGTTCGCCGAGAACGCCGAGGGCGCGCTGGCCTGGGTGCCGATCGCGCAGATGGACACGCTGCCGATGTGGGAGGGCGACCGCCACTTCCTGCCGCTGGTGTTCGATGGCGACCCGCGCCCGTTCCATGGGGTCATGCCGTACCGCGACGGACGCATGCAGTCCTGGCGCTATTCGCGGGTCTGACACTTAAAGCCCCTCTCCCGCCGGGAGAGGGGTTGGGGTGAGGGTACGGCGCGAAAGCGACCCGCGGGGTTTGGGTGGGGTGGGACAAGGGTGCGGCGCGAAAGCGATTCGCGGAGTTTTGTTGCGTCAGGCTCCGCCGTACCCTCATCCGGCCCTTCGGGCCACCTTCCCCCGACAGGAGAAGGAACAGCCTCATCTCTCTCGCCTCCGGCTTGTCCACAGCAGCTGTGGATCGTTCCTGCACAAGCCTGTGGGCAAGCGTGGCAAGTCGCTGAAATGCCTGCCCGATTTTGCCGGGTGGTGAAAATTTCAGCAGTCCGGGTCGCACTTCTCCACAGCCGGTGTGGATGAAATCGCACGAACGCTGTGGATAAGGGACCGGTGGCGTTGTGCCACAACGGCCGCCGCCGCGCTGGCGAAAAATTCGCCAGCGTCGATCGCGCGCCCGCATCGTCGCACGTGCGTGCGCGTCGCAGCGCTACTGCGCGGTCCAGCCGCCGTCGATGGCGATGGTCTGCGCGGTGATGTTGCGTGCCGCCGGCGAGGCCAGGAATGCCACGCAGCCGGCCAGTTCGTCGTAGGCGATGAACACGCCCTTGGGCATCGGCTTGAGCATCACCTGGGCGATCACGTCGGCTTCGGAGATGCCGCGGGTGCGGGCCTGGTCGGCGATCTGCCTGTCCACCAGCGGCGTCTTCACGTAGCTGGGGCAGAGCGTGTTGATGGTGATGTCGGTATCGGCGGTCTCCAGTGCGATGACCTTGGAGAAGCCGACCAGGCCGTGCTTGGCGGCGACATAGGCACTCTTGTACGGGCTGGCGACCAGCGAGTGGATGCTGCCGATATTGACGATGCGGCCGAAGCCGCGTTCGCGCATGCCCGGCAGCACCGCCTGGGTCAGCCGCGCCACGCCGGTGAGCATCACCTCCACCAGCAGGCCCCACTTCTCCATCGGGAACTCCTGCAGCGGCGCCACGTGTTGCAGACCGGCGTTGTTGACCAGCACGTCCACCGGCCGGCTCAGCGCGGCAAGCGCGGCCTGGATGCTGTCGGCGCTGGCCACGTCCAGCGCCACCGCTTCTGCCGAGCCGCCAGCCTGGCGCAGCTGCGCGGCGACCGCCTCGGCGGCAGCCAGGTCGAGGTCGCTGACGACGACGTGGCGGCCGCCGGCCGCCAACTCGTGGGCGATGCCGGCGCCGATGCCGCTGGCGGCACCGGTGATCAGGACGGTCTGCATGGGGCAATACCTGCGCGAAAGTGGGGGCGGTCAGCGTAGCAGCGCACCGCGCGCCCCGGCAGCGGGCCGCTCGCCAGTGCGGCGGCGCCACGCTACCCTGTGCCGTCGCTCGCCGCTCACGCCGGATCCGCCACGTTATGCCGATGAAACGCCACTTCTCCATGCTGCGCGAATTCCAGCTGGCCGACTGGTTCACCCTGGCCAATGCCTTCTGCGGAACCGGTGCGGTGTTCGCGGCGATGCGCTTCCTGCAGGACGGCCGCCGCAGCGACCTGCTGTTCGGCATGGCGTTGATTCCGCTGGCGTTCGTGTTCGACGCGCTCGACGGCCGGGTGGCGCGCTGGCGCAAGTCGTCCTCGACGCTGGGCCGCGAGCTGGATTCGCTGGCCGACGTGATCTCCTTCGGCGTGGCCCCGGCCGCGCTGGCCTACGCCTGCGGCATGCAGGGCGGTTGGGACTGGCTGGTGCTGAGTTTCTTCGTCTGCTGCGGGGTCAGCCGCCTGGCCCGCTACAACGTCACCGCCGAGCAGATCGCCGGCGACGGCGACAAGGTGCCGTACTTCGAGGGCACGCCGATCCCGAGCAGCCTGGGGCTGGTCATCGTGCTGGCGATCGCCGCGCACCTGGGCCACATCGGCGACGCCTTGTGGTGGGGCGAGTGGCGGCTGGGACCGTGGCTGCTGCACCCGCTGGCGCTGCTGTTCGCGCTGTCCGGCTCGCTGATGATCAGCAAGACGCTGCGCATCCCCAAGCCCTGATCGCAGCGGGTTGCTATCATCGCGGGCCAGTTCGGGAGATTGGCGATGAAGGCTAGCGGCGGCGGTGGCGCCGGCGATTTCGAGGCGATGACGCGGCAGTACTGGGAGGCCTGGAGCGCCGCGTTGCGCCAGGGCGCCCCGGCCCCCGCGTCCGCCGCGGCCGGCGACGGTACCGGCTCCTGGCGCGAGGCGATCGCGGCCTGGAGCCAGTGGCTGCCGCGCGGCAGCGCGCCGCAGGCCGAGGACGCAGTGGCGCAGTTCCAGCAGCATGCCGGCGACTGGCTCGGCGCGATGCAGCAGGTGGCCGCGCGGTTCGCCGGCCGCGACGCCAGCAGCGCCGAGGTCGCCGAGGCCTGGAAACGCCAGGTGCAGGGCCAGCGCGAGCAGTTGCTGCAGTGGCTGCTGGGCGCGGTGCGCGGCACCGGCCAGGCCGGGATCGACCCCTGGTTGCAGCAGGCGGCGCAGTGGCTGCAGGGCCTGCAGCGCGACAGCGGGCCGTGGCTGCAGATGCCCGGGTTCGGCCCGGCGCGCAACCACCAGGCGCGCTGGCAGGCGCTGGCCAAGGCGCAGCAGGACTACCAGGCGCAGTTGCAGGCCTACCTGGGACTGCTGCAGGGCGCCATCGACCGCGCCTTCGGCCTGTTCGAGGAGAAGCTGCGCGCGCACGAGGATCCGGGCCGGCAACTGACCAACGCGCGGGCGATGTTCGATCTGTGGATCGATGCGGCCGAGGAGGCCTATGCGGCGGCCGCGCTGTCGCCGGAGTTCCGCCAGGTCTACGCCGACGTCGCCAATGCGCAGATGCGCCTGCGCGCCTTGCTGCAGCGCGAGACCGAGCAGGTCTGCGAGCAGGTGGGCCTGCCGACGCGCACGGAACTGGATGCCGCGCATCGGCGCATTGCCGAGCTGGAGCGGCGGCTGCGGCGCTTGGAGCGTGGCGACGGGCAGGGCGCGACCGCCGGTCCGGCCGTGACGCCCGCACCTGCCGCGGCCACGCCGACCTCGCCAAGGAAAAACGCCAGGAACACGGCCGCCGGCGCGCCCGCTGCCAAGACCGCGGCGACCGCATCCAAATCCAAAGCCAAAGCCAAGGCTGCGCCGGCGGCCGCGCCGCGCCGCGCCGGGGCCGCGCCCGCCGCGCGTCGGAGTCGTTCATGAAAGGGCCGTTGAGTTTCAGCAGCGACGATCTGGTCCAGGAAACCCTGGAGCTGCAGCGCAAGCTGCTCGAAGGCCTGCGCGTGCTGCCTGGCCTGGACGCGGTGGACTACGGCGCCACCGTGCGCCAGGAAGTGTGGCGCGACGGCAAGGTGGTGCTGTATCGCTTCGTCGGCGACCGCCCGCCCACCGCCAAGGTGCCGCTGCTGATCGTCTATGCTCTGGTCAATCGCCCGTACATGGTCGACCTGCAGGCGGACCGCTCGCTGGTGCAGGGCCTGCTGGCGCTGGGCGAGGACGTCTATGTGCTGGACTGGGGCTACCCGGACCGCTCCGAGCGCTACCTGACGCTGGAGGACTACCTGCTGCGCTACATCGATGGCGCGGTGGACCACCTGCGCGCGGCCGGCGACGGCGCGCCGGTCAACATGCTCGGGATCTGCCAGGGCGGCACGTTCTCGCTGTGCTACTCCGCGCTGCAGCCGGAGAAGGTGCGCAACCTGGTCACCATGGTCACGCCGGTGGATTTCCACACCCCGGACAACATGCTGTCCAACTGGGCGCGGCAGGTCGACGTCGACCTGTTCGTGGACACGCTCGGCAACGTGCCGGCGGACCTGATGAACGTCAGCTACCTGATGCTCAAGCCGTTCCGGCTGAACCTGCAGAAATACGTGGGCCTGCTCGACATCCTCGACGATCCGCGGGCGCTGGAGGATTTCCTGCGCATGGAGAAATGGATCTTCGATTCGCCGGATCTGGCCGGCGAGACCTTCCGCGAGTTCGTCAAGCAGTTCTACCAGGACAACGCGCTGATGCACGGGCGCGCGCGCATCGGCACCCACACCGTGGACCTGGGCCGGGTCACCATGCCGGTGCTCAATGTCTATGCCGAGCAGGACCACCTGGTGCCGCCGGACGCGTCGCGGGCGCTGCGCGGTGTGGTCGGCAGCCGCGACTATGCCGAACTGAGTTTCCGCGGCGGCCACATCGGTATCTATGTCTCCGGCCGCGCCCAGCGCGAAGTACCGGCGGCACTGCACCGCTGGCTGGCCGAGCGCGATGGCGGACACTGAGCGCTGGCCCCATCGCGCCGTCACGCGGGACCCGCGTCGGCGCGGGTAGAGTGGGGCGCCGCCGTCGCTGGAGCCGCCGCCATGTCGCAACCCCGTTCGCTGTCGCGCTCGTTGAACGACCGCATGATCGCGGGCGTGATGGGCGGCATCGCCCACCGCTTCGGCTGGAATGCGACCCTGCTGCGGGTGCTGTACGTGGTCGGGTCGATCGTCTCGGCCGCGTTCCCCGGCATCCTGGTCTACCTGATCCTGTGGCTGCTGATTCCCAACGAAGCCGACTGAAGCGGCCGCTGCCGCTGGCCTGGCGCCGTGCCGGCATCGCCGTCGGCGCCCTGTGGACTTCGCCCAATACCTTGCTTGGTGTACTTGCCGGGAGCATCGCGCTGGCCTTCGGTGCGCGCTTGCGTTTCAGCCGCCGCGAACTGGCGCTGGTGTTCGAACGGGTGCCGTTGCGGCCGCGCGGGGCGATGACGCTGGGCAACGTGATCCTGCTCAGCGCCGACGATCTGGACGTGGCCTGCGCCACCTACGAGCACGCCGCCGGTCGCTGCCGGCATCCGGCGGTGCGGCTCGGCGACCACGAACGTGCGCACGTGCTGCAGTACATGCTGCTGGGGCCGCTGTTCCTGCCGGTGTACCTGGCCTGCGGTGGGGTCAGCGTGCGCAATCCCCTGGAGCGGGCTGCCGATCGCTACGCGCTGTACGGTCGCGGCTGGTGGCCGGGCACGGGCTGAGTGCGCAAACCGCTGCTTTGGCCATGCACGAGGTCATCGCGTAGGAGCGGCTTCAGCCGCGACGGGCGTTCCTGGCAATGCCTGGTCGCGGCTGAAGCCGCTCCTACGAGCGACCCACGTCCTTGCGAATGGCTGCCGTCAATCCAGTCGTGAAAAACCGAACAGGCGCTTGAGCGGGTGCGCGTGCCGCTCGATCTGCGCGCGCAGCAGGCCGGCGCCGATCATGCTGTAGGTGATGCCGTTGCCGCCGTAGGCCATGGCGAACTGCACGCGCGGGCCGTGCTGCGGATGCGGGCCGAAGAACGGAAGGCCGTCTTCGGTCTCGGCGAAGGTGCCGGCCCAGGCGAAGGTCGGCTGCAGCTCCAGCCCGGGGATCGCCTTGGCGATCTTGCGCGAGAGCGTCCGTGCCTTGCTGTCCACGCGCGCATCGCGTCGTGCGGGCACGTCGACGCTGTCGTCCTCGCCGCCGGCGACGATGCGGCCGTTGCCGGTGCTGCGCAGGTACAGATACGGCCGCGCGCTCTCCCAGACCATGGTGTCGTGCAGCGGGCCGAGCGCGGACGGATCCAGCGGGTCGCTGACGAAGGCATAGCTGCTGCGGTTGCGCGCCACGCGCTGGTCCAGCCAGTGCTGATTGGCGTAGCCGGCGGCCATCACCACGTGGCCGGCGCGCACCTGCGCGCCCTGGTCGGTGTGCAGGGTCACGCCGCGGCCATTGACCACGATCCGCGCGATGCGGGTGCGGTCGTAGACGCCGACGCCGCGCCGGAACGCCCGGCCGAGCAGACGGTAGGTGAGGCGGTACGGATCCACCCGCGCCGCCTGGTGGCTGAGAATCGCGCCGTGCGCCTGGATGCCGTAGTCCGTGTCCAGCGCCCGCGCGTCCAGCCATTCCACGTTCAGGCCGTGCCGCGCGCGTACCTCCAGCTCTTCCTGCAGCACCCGCACGTGCCGGCGTTTGCTGGCGTAGTAGAGGCTGTCGTTGCGGGAGAAGTCGACGTCGCGCAGCGGCCGCACCAGGTCGCGCAATTGCTCCAGCGCCTGCGCGCAGGCACCGTAGGCCAGCGCGGCGGCGGGTTCGCCATAGCGCTTGGCCAGGTCGATCAGGTGGGTGTCGATCTCGTACTGCAGCAGGGCGGTGCTGGCCGCGGTGCTGCCCCAGCCGATGTCGCGCTGCTCCAGGACCGTCACGGCATGCCCGTGGGTACTCAGCTCCTCGGCGATCAACGCGCCGGTAATGCCGCCGCCAACGACGGCGACATCGCAGCGCACGTCGTCGCGCAGTTGCGGAAAACTCTGCATCAGCCCGTTGCGGACCGACCAGAAGGGATAGCCGCTTTTAAGATCCATGACGACCCGGCGCAGAAAGGATGTGCGACTTACGCGCAGGCCCGGTTAAGTTCGCGTGAGGCGGCGCAGGCGTCACCTTGGGGCAAACAGCCGCGATTAACCTCGGTGCAGAAGTCCCTCACATGGCGCTGTGTATGGTGCGCGCCAGTTCCACGAATTCCCTGTAGAGGAAGCGTCATGTCGGTCGTTCTGTACATCGGTGGCAGCAAGGACGGAGAGAAGGGCGTGGTGCCCTACGGTTTCCGCAAGTCCATGAAGGAAACCGAGGCAGGCCCGGAGATCTATGTCGAGCGCTTGCTGGCGGTGAGCGATCGGCAGGTGCGGATCATGGCGCTGGAATCGCTGCAGGACGAGTTCGTCGTGGAACGGCTGCACAGGTATTATTCGCGTTGACGCCGGCGTGCGAACCCCGGTGTGGCCGCCCGCCTAGGCGGGCCAGCGACGGTTCGCACCGACCTGCCATCGACCATGCCCGCACCAGAAACCAGTAACAGCCCGGCGCCGCCGACGACCGTCGACCCGAACGCACCCACCGACATGTCCAACCAGCGTAGCGATATCTTCTTCGCTGCGGTGCAGACCACGCGCATGCCGATGATCGTGACCGATCCGCGGCAGCCGGACAACCCGATCATTTTCGTCAATCGCGCGTTCCTGGAGATGACCGGGTACAGCCGCGATGAGCTGATCGGCAACAACTGCCGCTTCCTGCAGGGGCCGGACACCGACCGCGAGACGGTGCGCAGTGTGCGCGATGCGATCACCACGCACGACGAAGTGGCGGTGGAGATCCTCAACTACCGCAAGGACGGTTCCAGCTTCTGGAACGCGCTGTACATCTCTCCGGTCTACGACGATCGCGGCGAACTGGTCTATTTCTTCGGGTCGCAGCTGGATGTCAGCCGCCGCCGCGACGCCGAGGACGCGCTGCGCCAGGCGCAGAAGATGGAAGCGCTGGGCCAGCTCACCGGCGGCATCGCGCACGACTTCAACAATCTGCTGCAGGTCATGTCCGGGTACCTGGAACTGATCGAACATGCGGTCGAGAGCGATCCGCTGAACCCATTGCTGCTGCGCAAGAGCGTGGAGCGCGCGCGCGACGCCGCGGGCCAGGCCGCGCGCCTGACCCAGCAGTTGCTGGCGTTCGCGCGCAAGCAGAAGCTGGAAGGGCGGGTACTCAACCTCAATGCCCTGGTGGCCGGCATGAGCGATGTGGCCGAGCGCACGCTGGGCGACGGCATCGCGTTCTCGCTGGAACTGGCGCCGGACCTGCGCAACTGCCGGATCGACCCGACCCAGGCCGAAGTGGCGCTGCTGAACATCCTGATCAACGCCCGCGACGCCATGGCCGACCAGGCGTCGCCGCGCCTGGTGATCCAGACCCGCAACGTGTCGGTGCGCGCCGACGAACCCACCACCTACGACAACCTGCTGCCCGGTCACTACGTCTGCGTGTCGATCACCGACAACGGCAGCGGCATGCCGCCGGAGGTACTGGCGCGGGTGCTGGATCCGTTCTTCACCACCAAGGAAGAAGGCAAGGGCACCGGCCTGGGCCTGTCGATGGTGTACGGCTTCGCCAAGCAATCCGGCGGCGCGGTACGCCTGTATTCGGAGGAGGGCCACGGCACCACCGTGCGCCTGTACTTCCCGATCGACGACAACGTCGAGAACATGGCGCCGCGCGATTCGCGCACGCGCCGTCCGTTCGACCGCCAGGGCGACGAGACCATCCTGATCGTCGAGGACCGGCCGGACATCGCCGAGCTGGCGCGGCTGTTCCTGGAGGACCAGGGCTATGCCACGCACGTGGTCTACAACGCCCGCGAGGCGCTGGAGCTGCTCGATACCGGCGTGCACGTGGACCTGCTGTATTCGGATCTGATCATGCCGGGCGGCCTCAACGGGGTGATGCTGGCGCGCGAGGCGCGGCGGCGCCGGCCCAAGATCAAGGTGCTGCTGACCACCGGCTACGCCGAATCCTCGATCGAGCGCACCGACGCTGGCGGCAACGAGTTCGACGTCTTGGCCAAGCCCTACAACCGCCAGGAGCTCACCCGCAAGGTGCGCATGGTGCTGGACGGCCCCAACGGGGTGAGCTGACGCGGCCAGGTCGGCGCGCGCCTGTCAACGGGTTCCCCGGCGGCGCGCGCACTGCGAAAATGCGGGTTTTCCGCAAGGCGGCTTCGGCCGGACGCAATGCACGACACTCAGCTCGCCCAGCAGATCGCCCACACCATCGCCGCCGAGATCGGCGCGCAGCCGGCGCAGGCGCGCGCCGCCATCGCCCTGCTCGACGAGGGCGCCAGCGTCCCGTTCATCGCGCGCTACCGCAAGGAAGTCACCGGCGGGCTGGACGATACCCAGTTGCGCAACCTGGAAGTGCGCCTGACCTATCTGCGCGAACTGGAAGAGCGCCGCGCCGCGGTGCTGGCCAGCATCGCCGAGCAGGGCAAGCTCAGCGACGAACTGCGCGCGGAGATCGTCGCCGCCGACACCAAGTCGCGGCTGGAAGATCTGTACCTGCCGTACAAGCCCAAGCGCCGCACCCGCGCGCAGATCGCCCGCGAGGCCGGGCTGGAGCCGCTGGCCGACGGCCTGCTGGCCGATCCGAGCCTGGTGCCGGAGACCTTCGCCGCCGGCTTCGTCGATGCCGACAAGGGCGTGGCCGACGTCAAGGCCGCGCTGGAAGGCGCACGCGCGATCCTCATGGAGCGCTGGGGCGAAGATGCCGCGCTGGTCGGCGAACTGCGCAGCTGGCTGGGCGAGGTCGGGGTGATCCGCGCCCGCGTGTCCGAGGGCAAGGAGCAGGAAGGCGCCAAGTACCGCGACTACTTCGATCATGCCGAAGCGCTGGCCAAGATTCCCTCGCACCGGTTGCTGGCGCTGTTCCGCGCGCGCCGCGAGGAGATCGTGTACCTGGAACTGGATCCCGGCAACGAGGCCGAGGCCGGCCATCAGTACGCCGAAGGCCGCGTCGCGCTGCGCGCCGGCATCGCCAACCAGGGCCGCCCCGGCGACCGCTGGCTGCTGGATGCCTGCCGCATGACCTGGCGCGCCAAGCTGCACATGCACCTGCTGCTGGACCTGTTCAACCAGGCCCGCGAAAAGGCCGAGGCCGAGGCGATCGCGGTGTTCGGCGACAATCTGCAGGACCTGATGCTGGCGGCGCCGGCCGGGCCGCGCGTGACCCTGGGCCTGGACCCCGGCATCCGCACCGGCTGCAAGGTCGCGGTGGTCGACGCCACCGGCAAGCTGCTGGCGACCGACACCATCTACCCGCACGAGCCGCGCCGGCAGTGGGACCAGTCGCTGCACACGCTGCGGCAGCTGTGCACCCAGCACGGCGTCGAGCTGATCGCGATCGGCAACGGCACCGCCAGCCGCGAGACCGACAAGCTGGCCGCGGACCTGATCAAGCAGAACCCGCAGCTGAAGCTGGAGAAGATCGTGGTCAGCGAGGCCGGCGCTTCGGTGTATTCGGCCTCCGAGTTCGCCGCCAAGGAGTTCCCGCAGCTCGACGTGTCGCTACGCGGTGCGGTGTCGATCGCGCGGCGCCTGCAGGATCCGCTGGCGGAGCTGGTCAAGATCGAGCCCAAGGCCATCGGCGTGGGCCAGTACCAGCACGACGTCGACCAGTACCGCCTGGCGCGAGCGCTGGACGCGCGCGTGGAGGACTGCGTGAACGCAGTCGGCGTGTACGTCAACACCGCCTCGGCAGCGCTGCTGTCGCGCGTGTCCGGGCTGTCGTCGAGCGTGGCCGAGAACATCGTGCGCCACCGCGACGACAACGGCCCGTTCAAGCGCCGCAAGGATCTGCTCAAGGTGCCGCGGCTGGGCGAGAAGACCTTCGAGCAGTGCGCCGGCTTCCTGCGCATCGCCGATGGCGAGGAACCGCTGGACGCCTCGGCGGTGCACCCGGAAGCCTACCCGGTGGTGGAGCGCATCGTCGGCGCCACCGGCAAGCCGATCAAGGCGCTGATCGGCGACGGCGGCTTCCTGCGCGGGCTCAAGCCGGACCAGTTCACCGACGAGAAGTTCGGCCTGCCCACCGTGCGCGACATCCTCAAGGAACTGGAAAAGCCCGGCCGCGACCCGCGTCCGGAGTTCAAGGCCGCGCGTTTCGCCGAGGGCGTGGAAGACATCAAGGACCTCAAGCCGGGCATGGTGCTGGAGGGTGTGGTCAGCAACGTCGCCGCGTTCGGCGCGTTCGTCGACATCGGCGTGCACCAGGACGGCCTGGTGCACATCTCCGCGCTCTCGGACAGCTACGTCAAGGATCCGCGCGACGTGGTCAAGGCCGGCGACATCGTCAAGGTCAAGGTGCTGGAGGTGGACGTGGCGCGCAAGCGCATCGCGCTGACCCGGCGCCTGGACGACGCGCCGGCGCCGGCGCGTCCGGCCGAGCGCGACAGCGGCGCGCGGGGTGCCGGTGGCCCGCCGCGGCGCGAGCGCGACGGGCGCGGCAACTCCGGCGGCGGCAACGCCAGGCCGCGTCCGGCCACGACGGTGGCAGCGCCGGTGAACAGTGCGCTGGCCGACGCGTTCGCCCGCGCCAAACGCGGCTGAGGTTGCAGGAGGAAGGCCGGCGCGACCGCAAGCTGCGGTCGTGCGCTGCGCCGGATCAGGCCGGTTCGGCGCGCGAACTCTGGTCGGTGGCGAGCGTAGCCGGCGGCGGTGCCACCAGCGATGCGGCCAGTCCGAGCAACTTGACCGGATCCACCGGCTTGCCCAGGTGTGCATCGAAGCCGGCTTCCAGGGCCAGCGCGCGATCCTCGCTGCGCACATAGGCAGTCAGCGCGATGGCCGGGATGCGGCTGGCTGCGCCAGCGCCGCGGGCGCGCACGCTGCGGATCAGGCTGTGGCCGTCGCGGCGTGGCATGCCCACGTCGCTGACCAGCAGGGCATACGGCCGCTCGCGCAGCAGCGCCTCGGCATCGTCGGCGCAGACCGCGGTCTCGACCACGGCGCCGGCTTCCTGCAGGAAGCGCTGGGTGACGCCGCGCGAATCCATGTCGTCGTCCACCACCAGCACGCGTACGCCGTCCAGGCGGATGCCGCCGCGTCGCAGCACGCCGCCTGGCATCGCCGCGTCGTCGCCGCGGCGGATCGCGTCCAGGCCGTGCAAGTCGTTGCGCGGCAGCAGCAGGGTGAAGGTCGCGCCGAGACCGACACCGTCGCTGCTGACCGACAACTGCCCCTGGTGCAGTTCGGCCAGCTGCTTGGCGATCGCCAGGCCCAGGCCGAGGCCGCCGGCACTGCGCGTGCTGCTCGCATCGGCCTGGCGGAAGCGGTCGAACACGTGCGGCAGGAACACCGGGTCGATACCGATACCGGTATCGCCGATGGCGATGCGCACGTGGGTACTGGTGCTGTCCAGGGTCACCGTGACGGTGCCGGCGCTGGGGGTGAACTTGATCGCATTGCCGATCAGGTTGGTCAGCACCTGCTGCAGCCGCACCGCATCGCCCAGGTAGGGCAGGGCGGTGGCGTCGTCGGCGACCAGCACGATGTCGATGCCCTTGTTCTGCGCGCCGGGACGGGCCGCATCGATGGTCTCGGCCAGCAATGCGCGCAGGTCCAACTCGTCCGGCTCCAGGTGCACCTTGCCGGACAGGATGGCGCTCATGTCCAGCAGGTCATCGATGATCTGCGCCTGCGAGTGGGCGCTGCGTTCGATGACTTCCAGGCCTCTGACCAGGTCCTTCTCGCGCACCGCCTCGTCCTGCATCAGCCGCGACCAGCCGAGGATCGCGTTGAGCGGCGTGCGCAACTCATGGCTGAGCGTGGCCAGGAATTCGTCCTTCATGCGGCTGGCGCGCTCGGCCTCGCTGCGCGCGCTCTGTTCGGCGGCGAGCAGCTGCTGCAGGCGCAGATCGGTGCCGCGGCGCTCGATGATGATGCCGGCCAGGTGCGAGGCCGAGCGCGCCAGATCCTGTTCGTGCGGATTGGGGTAGTGCACGAACGGGTAGTACAGCGCGACTACGCCCAGCACTTCGCCGTCGCTGGCCAGGATCGGCGTCGAGCAGCAGGCGATGATGTCCGCTTCCAGGGCGGTGGCCAGGTAGGCTTGCCAATGCGGATTCACCCGCACATCGCTGCACAGCACCTGCCGGCGCAGGTAGGCGGCGCGTCCGCAGCAACCGGTGTTGGGACCGATCGGCAGGCGCTGCACTGCCTTGCGGAAGGCGGGCGGCATGCTCGGCGCCGCCCCTTCCAGCAGGCACTGGCGATGCTCGTCCACCAGCATGATGGTGCAGCGCAAGCCGACATCGCTCTGCGACTCGATGCCGCGCGCGATCGCCTCCAGCACCGCGTTGAGCGGCTTGCCGGTGGTGATCATCTCCAGCGCGGCGCGCTCGGCGGTGGTGGCGTTCTCGATGCGTTTGCGCTCGGCGATGTCCAGCAGCGAGCCGATGAAGCCGAGGAACTGCCCCGACGAACTGAAGCGCGGCGTGGCGGTGTCCACGCACCAGCGATACTCGCCATCATGGCGGCGCAGGCGGTACTCAATGGTGTAGCCGCGCCGGTCGGCGCAGGCGCGCGCCAAGGTGCGGCCGATGGCGGCCAGGTCGTCGGCATGGATCTTTTCCTGCCAACCGCTGCCCATCGCCTCCTGCTCGCTCTGCCCGGTGAACAGATACCATTGGCGGCTGACGTATTCGCAGTCGCCGTCGGCATTGGACATCCAGATCATCACCGGGGCGTTGTCGCACAGCTGGCGGAAGCGCAGCTCGCTTTCCTGCAGGCGCTGCTCGACCAGGCGGCGGTCGTGGATGTCGGTATTGGTGCCGATCCAGCGCACGATGCGGCCGCTGTCGTCGCGGATCGGCAGGGCGCGGCCGAGATGCCAGCGGTACTCGCCGTCATGGCGGCGCAGCGGGTACTCGATCTCGTACGGCTTGCCGCTGCGCAGCGCCTCCGGCCACACCTCCATCACCCGTGCCAGGCCTTCCTCGGTATGCACATGGCGCCAGCTGTCATAGCCGGCCTCGCCGAGCGGCAGCCCGGTGTATTCGTACCAACGGCGGTTGAAGTAGTCGACGTGGCCGTCCGGCATGGCGGTGAACACGATCTGCGGCATCGCATCGGCCAGTTCGCGCAGCCGCGCGGCACTGCTGGCCAGTTCGCTTTGCGCGCCCGCGCGTTCCATCGATTCCCAGCAGCGCGCCGCCACCAACCGCACCAGCTCGATCTCGGCTGACATCCACACCCGCGGCTGGGTCTGGTGCACGCCGATCGCCGCGACCAGCCGGCCAGCCTTGTGCAGCGGGGCGGTGAGCACCGCGCGCATGCCCAGGCGCCGATAGTTCGGATCGTCCATCCGCATCGGCGGCCGGTGGGTCTCGGTGTCCTGCACCACCCACGGCCGGTTCTCGCGCATGCAGTCCAGCAGGTCGCTGCCGAAGTCGCTGAAGCGCGAGCGCCCGGTCAGGTGCGTGGCGCCATCGACGTAGTCGGCGCGCACGTCGAAGGCATCCTCGTCGGCCTCGACGATCGCGTAGGCGCAGCGGCTGGCGCCCAGGTGCTGGCCGAGCAGGGCGGCCCCGGTCTCGCAGATCGCTTCGACGCTGTGCAGGTTCTGCAGCGTGTCCTCGAGCATCAGCAGGAAGCTGTCGTGCGCCTGCGCGCGCGCCTGCTCGGTGCGGTCGATGCCGTGCACCAGGATCCCGCTGACCTTGCCCTCGGCATCGTGCATCGGCTGATACACGCATTCCAGCGTGGTTTCCGAGGTCGCTTCGTGGGTCGTGCGGCAGAGCTGGAAGGTCATCGCCTCGTCGATGAACGCCTGACCGCTGCTGCGGACGCTGTCGAGCAGGCCAATGATGCCCTGCTGCCGGATTTCCGGAATGGCTTCGAGCAGCGGACGGCCGACCACCTCGCGCGGTCCGACCAACTGCTGGTAGCGCCGGTTGACGGTCTCGATCACGTAGTCCGGGCCGCGCAGGATCGCCAGCGCCGCCGGCGACTGCTCGAAAGCATCGGCCATCTGCGCGCGTTGCGCGTCCAGCGCCTTGAGCAGGGCATCGCGTTCGCGGGCCAGGGTGATCCGCGCGGTGTCTTCGGTGCACACGCACAGCACGCCGGCGATATGGCCGTCGTCGTCGAACAGCGGGCTGTAGGAGAAGGTGAAGTACACCTGCTCGCTGTAGCCGTTGCGCATCATCGTCAACGGGATATGTTCGTTCCAGGTCGATTCGCCGCTGGCCATGACCTGGTCGGCCTGTGCCCGGACCTCCGGCCACACGTCCGGCCACACCTCTTCCATCGGCCGCGCGAAGCCCTGCGGGTGGCGCAGGCCGAGGATCGGCACGTAGGCGTCGTTGTAGAGGTTGAACTGGCGCTCGCCCCAGCGCACCGCCATCGGGAACCGCGAGTTCAGGCAGATCGACAGCGCGGTGAGCAGGCTCTTCGGCCACTGCTCCATCGGCCCCAGTTCGTGCTCATGCCAATCGATGGCGCGCAGCAAGGCTCCCGTGGCGCTGCCGGCGGGAAACCGGACAGGGGGCGGCGAACAGTCCTGGGCGTTGATGGTGGAGTCCCTCGAAATCGTCCCCGCCAGGCGGCGGGCTTACGATCGGGGATTCTCAGGGGCGTGCGGTCGTCTTGGCGTGAGCGTCCTGCAAGGCCTTGATCAGCTGTTCGGACAGATAGGGCTTGGTCAGCACCACGCCGGCGGCGAAGCCGGTGGGCAGGGCATCGGCGGCCACGCCGGTGGCAAGCACGAAGGGCGTTCCGCGTTCGCTCAGCGCCCGCGCCACCGGCTCGCTGGTCTCGCCAGCGGAAAGGCGGAAGTCGAGCACGGCCCGGTCGGGGCGTTCGCTGTCGATCAGCGCAAGGGCCTGCTGCACGGAGGCGGCGACACCGACCACCTCGGCGCCCGCCTGGGCAAGCTGCAGTTCCAGCAGCGTGGCGTTCATCTCGTCGTTCTCGACCACCAGGATACGCAGGCCCCGCAATGCCGACATCGCTTGCTCGTTAAGGTTTGGGAACGGAAAGTATAGCGGGACCGTCACTGCCGCCGCCTAGACAAACGGCCGCCGGAAGATGAAGCGTTTACCTGTGATCGCCATCGACGCACCGGCGGTCGTGCAAACACGCGGCGGTCGCGCAAAAAACAAACGGCAGCCGAAGCTGCCGTCAGTCCTGGTGCCGAAGGTGGGACTCGAACCCACACGCTTTTAAGGGCGGCGGATTTTGAGTCCGCTGCGTCTACCGATTCCGCCACTTCGGCGCGGCCGCGGAGTATAGCCGACTGTGCGGCCGTGCCGCTAGCGGCGCCATGCCGGTGCTGTCCCAGTGTGGGGCAGGGGAGAGGGATGGCAGTGGGCGGGGCGTTCCCGGGCCGCTCTCTCTATAGGCGGTACGCCGTCGCGACATCCGTGTCGCGCTTCCCAGGGGCGCTTCGTGTTGTGCCGATATCGTCAATTGCGCGCGGGGCATGGCTGCAGACGCTCGGCAGCGTTTCTGTGCCGCGTACTGCCATGGACCCACATCGTTGTGATGGTCGATGCGAGGCTCGCGCGTCGTGGAATGCAGGCGCCCACGACGATTCGATGAGGTATGGCGGGTGCCTTGGCGATGCCACACACGTTCCGCAAAAAAACGCTTGCGTGTGCCGATCACGATCGTTAATATTCCGCTCCTCGCAGCACGTGGGGCCATAGCTCAGCTGGGAGAGCGCTTGCATGGCATGCAAGAGGTCGCCGGTTCGATCCCGGCTGGCTCCACCAACTTTTCGGACGTAGGCCTGTCCGCAAAGCGACATCGTTAACAGCGTCCCCATCGTCTAGAGGCCTAGGACATCACCCTTTCACGGTGGCGACCGGGGTTCGAATCCCCGTGGGGACGCCAATTTGCAGGAATTCCTCGCACGCATCCGGGTTCGGCTCTGCCGAACGCATTGAGTGCGGGGTTTGTACATCGGAAGAAAGTCGGGTAAGATTCCGCTTCTGCCAGTACACGTGGGGCCATAGCTCAGCTGGGAGAGCGCTTGCATGGCATGCAAGAGGTCGCCGGTTCGATCCCGGCTGGCTCCACCAACTTTTCGGACATAGGCCGTCCGCAAAGCAACATCGTTATCTGCGTCCCCATCGTCTAGAGGCCTAGGACATCACCCTTTCACGGTGGCGACCGGGGTTCGAATCCCCGTGGGGACGCCACTCTTCGAAAACACCCGGCATCGCCGGGTGTTTTTTTATGCGTGCTGAGGTCGTGGCGGCGTCCTGGAGATGGCGGGGGGTGCGCCCGTACCCTCACCCCAACCCTTCTCCCAGAGGGAGAGGGGCTTTGGCTCCTTCCTTCTCCCTGTGGGAGAAGGTGCACTGCAGGGGCGGATGAGGGTCGGACGCGCACGACATTTCAACTGTCGTGACATGCGCCTTGGCATTTCGAACGCACGTGGATGTGCCGTACCCTCACCCCAACCTCTCCCGAGGGGAGAGGGGCTATTACGCTGCGGCGCCCGCTCAATGCAGCAGCCGGCGGATCTGCAGGATCGCCTGCGGCGTCCGTTGCACGCTATGCCCGGAGACGATCACCGTTTCCGAGGCGGCGCCGGGCAGGTGGGCGCTCCAATACGGCACGATGCCGTCGCTGGACTGCGTCAGCGGCACGCGCGGATCCTCCTGCCCGATGATCGAGTGGTAGCTCACCTGCGGTGAGATCGGCAACTGCGCCGCGGCAAGGATGAAGGGATCGCGGTCGCTGAGGCTGTCGATGCTGTTGGGCAGTGGGCCGAGCATGTCCTTGCCGGCAATGTCCTTGAACTGATCCAGGACGCGACGGGGCAGGCCGATCACGGCGCGCGCCAGTTCGCCGAGGGTACCGGCGGCCTCGGGCGTGCCGCGCTGCGGGGTGGCCAGGAAGATCGCTTCGGATACTTCCGGCATCGGCGCGAAATGCAGCATCGGTCCGAGCCTGGCTTGCAGCGCCTGGCGCGCCTGCGGATCCAGCGCGGCCCCATCGAACAAGGTGCGCCACAGCCGCTCGCCGTCGCTGGAGGACACCATCAAGCGCGCCAGCACACCGCCCATACTGTGCCCGATCAACACCATGTCGTGTGCGGACACGCTGCGGCGCTGCGGATCGAACTGGTCCAGCGTCTGTTGCAGCGCCGTGCGCACCTGCAGGTGGGTGTAGGGAATCGGCAGGTTGGTCGGGTAGTACACCAGCCAGATCTGGTAGCGCGCGCGGACCTGCGGATCGCCGAGCAGGTCGTTGGCCAGGTTCACCCACGCCTCCGGGCTGCTGGCCAGCCCATGCAGCAGCACCAGTACGCGCCGGTTCGGATCGTAGGGCTGGGTCAGGAACACGTGCGGCCGGTCGATGCCGTGCCCCAGGCCAAGCAGGGTGCGCAGCGATTGCGCGGCGAAGCCGGCGCGGGCCATCCATACGCCATAGCCGGCGCTGAAGTTGGCGGCCAGCGGCACGTCGGCACCGCCCATCGCCACCCGCTCGCTGAGCGAGGGATCGTGGACCTCCACGTGGGCGCTGTGGCCGGCCAATACCTCTTTGAGAGTGCGGCCGTCGAAGCGCAGCAAGACCGTGAGGTTGGGCGTGGGCATGTCGCTGTAGGCGGGAGCGGCGTCGGCAGCGCCGATGACGTCCGGCGCCGGCCGCGGCAGGACCGCGACCATTTCCGCACCGAACCCGTCGCGCCGATAGACGCTGCGCAGCCCGTCGAAGCGCAGGCCGCTGGCCGCCAGCATCGCTTCGGGCATCGGCATGTCCTTTGGACTGCCGATGCCGCTGGCATCCAGCGTCACCGTCCACTCGGGCAGGGCGGCAATCGGCGCATCGGCGTCGTGGGTGGCAGGCGGATGCCGCTGGTAGCGCGCAAACAACGCGGTCACTGCCTGCTGCACGGCATAGTTGTAATAGTCGCGCACCTGGGTCTGGCGTTCCTCGAAGGCGCGTTCGCTGGGCGTGCGTCCGCTGAAGAACAGGTAGGCGTAGGCGTAGCGCGCGGTCTGCAGCCAGGCGGCCAGCGTGGCATCGCCGTCCGGCTGCTGCCTGGCGGCACGCTGCGCGGCCAGGAGCGACAGTTCCGACGCCGTCGCCAGGACGCGTTCCTGGTCCAGGTCGGTGTTGCCGAGCAACTGCTCGACGCATGGCGCAACCGTTGCCGTGCAGCTTGCCGCGTCGAGGCCGGCGACGTTCAGCGTCTGCAGGGCGGCATCGCTGGGGCGCGCGGCGCTCAGGGCGTCGCCACGCTTGGCCTGGATGTAGCGCGCGGCATCCACGCGCTGCAGCGTGACGCTGGCGCAGCCGCCGGCGCACTGCGCCAGCCCCAGCACGACGCAGGCCAGCGCCACGCGGCGCCAGCGCTGGCGTCTCATGCCGCGGCCTTCGCCGGCATGCCCGCACGGCGCGCGAACAGCAGGTCGTACAGCACCGGGATCACCCCCAGGGTCACCAGCGTGCCCAGGGCCAGGCCGCCGATCATGGTGATGGCCATGCCGGTCCACAACGGCCCGGCGAACAGCATCAGCGGAATCAGGCCGACGATGCAGGTCAGCTTGGTCATCACGATCGGGCGCAGGCGCTTGACCGCCGCGGCGATCACCGCCTCGTGCCGACCCAGGCCATCGGCCAGTTCGGCCTCGATCCGCTCGAGCAGCAGCACCGCGTTGTTGACGATGATGCCGGCCAGCGCGAGCAGGCCGAAGGTGGCCATGAAGCCGAACGGATAGCCGGTGACCAGCAGGGCGAGGGTGGCGCCGATCAGCACGAACGGAATGCTGGCGACCACGATGAACAGCTTGCGGAACGAATTGAACTGCCACACGAACAGCAGCAGGATCGCGCCCAGCGCATGCGGCATGTACTGCAGCAGCGCCTGGTTGGCTTCGGCCGCGTCCTCCAACTCGCCGCCCATCTCGATGCGGTAACCCGGCGGCAGGCGCAACGCCGCCACCTTGTCGGCAAGCGCATCCACCACCTGGTCGGTGGTCAGGTCCGGGTTGCGGCCGGTGATGGTGATGGCGCGGCTCAGGTTGCGGCGCTGGATCGTCGAGGGTTCCGAACTCAGCCGGATGTCGGCGATCGCCGACAGCGGCAGCGGCGCAGCGCCGGAGGACGGATAGATCGGCGTGTCGCCCGGGTTGCCGCCGCGTGCACGCTGGTCGCTGTCGCCGCGCAGCACGATCGGCACGTTGCTGCCGTCGTCGCGGATCACCGAAGCGTCCACGCCGCCGTAGCGCAGCTGCAGCGCCTGGGCGATGTCCTCGCTGGCGACGCCGGCGCGGCGCGCCTTGGCCTGGTCCACCTGCACCACGTAGCGCGGAATGCGGCTGTCCCAATCGTCGCTGACGTCCAGCGTGCCGGGCAGGGCGCGCAAGGCGTCGGCGATGCCGGCGGCGAGGCGGCGCAGTTGCGCCTCGTCCGGGCCGATCACCCGGTAGATGGCCACGCCGGATTCGGTGGAGCCCAGCGAAAAGCGCTTGGGCTCGGCGCGCACCGCCGGATACGCCTGGCGCAGGTGGGTGCGCACCTTGGCGATCAGCGCGTCGATGTCGGTGCCCGGCCGCACGCTGACGGTGAAGTAGGCGATGTTGGCCGCCGGCAGCGGCGGGTTCAGCCCGAGCACGATGCGCGGGCCGCCATCGGCGACATAGCCGATGCTGTCGACGATCTGCGGGTTCTGCCGGCGGTCGGCCAGCCATTGGCTGATCGACTGCACGGTGCGCAGGGTCTCGCGCGCATCGCTGCCGGGCTGCAGGGTCACCGGCATCTGGAACTGCAGGCGGTCGGACTTGGGCAGGAAGCTGTACGGCACCGAGACCAGCACCGTCACCGCCAGTGCCAGCAGCGCAAGCATGCTGCCCAGGAACAGTGCCTTGTGCGCCAGCAGTGCTTCGATCGCGCGCCGGTACAGGCGGTACGGCCTGGACGTATAGGTGTCGCCGTGGCCGTCGGCCGGCGCGGCATGCGCGCGGGCGAAGTACATGCACAGCAACGGGGTGATGGTGATGCTGAGCAGCCACGAGCCGAGCAGGGTCACTGCCAGCACGATCGCCAGCGAGCGCATGTATTCGTTGGTGCTGGTCTGGCCGAAGAAGAACGGCGAAAACGCCAGCACGATCACCAGCGAGGAGGTCAGCAGCGGGATCGCCAGGCTGCGGCCGGCGGCCTCGCAGGCGGCGCGGCGTTCTTCGCCAGCGGCCAGGCGCCGTTCGATGTCCTCGGCGATGACGATGCCGTTGTCCACCAGCAGGCCCAGCGCCAGGATGATCGCGGCGATGGACACGGTCTGCAGTTCCACGTTCAGCGCCCGCATGGCGATCAGCGCGCCGAGGATGGTCAGCGGCACGATCGCGCCGACGATCAGGCCGGTGCGCCAGCCGAGGAACAGCATCACCACCGCCATCACGATGACGATGGTCTCGCCCATCACGTGGTGCATCTTGCCCATCTCGCGCTCGACCACGTCGGCCTGGAAGGTGACCACGTGCTGCGCGAAGCCCACCGGCAGCGCCTTGGCGGTCTCGCCCAGGGTGCGCCGCAGCGCCTTGCCGACCTCGGCGACGTTGTTGCCCGGCGCCATCGACACCGCCACCACCACGGCCGGCTGGCCCTGGTAGATCGCGCCGGTCTCCGGCGGATCCACCGGCATCAGCTCGATGCGCGCCAGTTGCGCCAGCGGGATCTGCCGCGGGCCGTCGGTGCCCTGCGTCGCGATGGGCGTATTGCGCAGGTCGTCCAGGTCGCGCACTTCGCCGGAGGTGGTCACGGTCATCGCCATGCCCGATGCGGCGACCAGGCCGCCACCGGCGACCACGTTCTGCGCGCGCAGTTGCTGCGCGACCGCGGCGGGGGTGAGGCCGGCTTCGCCCAACCTGGTCCGGTCGAAGGCGACGTAGACGCGTTCGTCCTGCAGGCCGTGGAAGGTGACCCGCTCGACGCCCGGCACGGCATACAGCTGCGCGCGCATCTGCCGCAGCGGTCCGAGCATCTCGGCGGTGTTGAAGCCGGGCGCGGTGACCGCGATCGAGGCGATGGCGACGCGGCCGAAGTCGTCGTCCACCAGCGGCCCCTGGGTGCCCGCGGGCAGCTCGGCGCCGGCCTCGGCCGCCTTGCTGCGCACCCGCTGCCACAGCGCCGGCAGATCCTTGACGCTGTCCTGCGCGGTGACCTGCACGATGGCGCTGCCGGGATGGATGGTGGTGACGATCTTCTTCAGGCCGCTGACCTCACGCAGCCGTTCCTCCAGCGGGCGCGCGAGCAGGTTCTCCACGCGTTCGCTGGGCATGCCGGGGAAACCGACCTGCACGATCGCATCGCGCACGGTCACGCTGGGCTCTTCCTGCGAGGGGAAGCCGAGGAAGGTGACGATGCCGCCGATCAGGATCAGGGCGGCGCTGAACAGTGCCAGGCGGCTGGACTGCAGGGTGGCGCGGGTCAGGTTCATGGCGAGACGGTGCCGAGGCGGGTGGTGGGACGGAACGGCACCACGTGCTGGCCGTCGTGGAGGAAGGCGGCGCCGGCGGCGACGATGCGCTCGCCCGCGGCCAGGCCGCGCAGGATCTGCACGCGGCCGCCATCGCTGTGCCCGATCACGACCCGGCGGCGACGCACGCTGCCGCTGTCCTGGCGGTACACGAACACCATGGTCTGGCCATCGGCCATGCTCGGGAGCAGCGCGCTCAGCGGCACGCTCGGTGCCTGGTCGGCAACGCTGTCGGGCAAGGCCAGCAGCAGCGATTCGCCGCTGCGCGGCTGCGTTGCATCGGCGCTGGCGCTGTCGAACAGCGCCTGCACGGTGGCGCCGCCGTCCACGCGTTCGGACACGCTGCGCAGGCGCAGCGGCAAGCCTTGCTGCGGCGCACTGCTGCGGTAGGCGAGCACACGCTGGCCGGGTTGCAGCGCCGCTGCGCGCTCGGCCGGCAGCGTCGCCAGCACCTGCGCGCGATCGGCGCCGTCCAATTGCAGCACCGGCTGGCCGGTGCCGATCAGAGTGTCGGGTTGCTGCAGCCGTGCCACCACGCTGCCGTCGAACGGCGCACGCAGTTCCGACTGGCGCACCGCGCGGCGCGCCAGCGCCAGGTCCGATTGCGCGCTGCGCACCCGCGCCTGCGCCGCGGCGAAGGCGCTCTTGGCCGCGGTCAGGGTTGCCGCGGAGGCGGCGCCGTCGTCGAACATGGCCTGCTGCTGGGCGAGCTGGGTCTGTTGCTGCTGCAGGTCGGCCGCGGCGATGCCGACGCCGGCCTCGGCCTGCTGCAGGCGCAGGGCGTTCGGTTCCGGATCCAGGCGCGCGAGCACCTGGCCGGCGTGCACGCGGTCGCCCACGTCCACGGCGATGGTGGCGATGCGGCCTCCGCCTTCGAAGCCGAGGTCGGCGCGCTGTTGCTGGCGCACCTGGGCGAGGTAGCGGATGCTGTCGTGCGCGGCGTCGCCGCCGACGGTTTCCAGCTTGACCGCGCGCGGCGCATCGGCCGGCGGCGGGGCCTCGCGGTCGCAGCCGGACAACGCCAGCGCGGCCAGCGCCAGGCACAGCGGGAGAAGCAGGGTGGGGCGCAGGATCATGGTCGGCGGTGTCCCGGAAGCGATCAGAAGGTGTAGGTGAGGGTGGCGCCGCCGCCGGCACCCGCGCGGCGACGCACCACCGGGCTGCCGTCGGCGGGGCCGACGTAGCGGGTGGCGTTGAGCAGCAGCGAGGCGGTCCAGTGCGGCGACAGGGTGTGGTCCCATTCGGCACCGACCGTGTAGGCGTACACGCCGGCATCGGCGCGATGCGGCTGAAAGCCGCTGGCCAGGCTCTGCGCATCGGTGACGCCGAAGTACGCCTGGTTGAAGCGGCGGTCGCCGAAGTGCGTGTCCAGGTCCAGGGTCACGTTGTCGGCCGCGGCCTGCAGCAGGGTGAAGCGCGCCCCGGCGCGGTAGCGGTTGCGGCGCGCGCCGTCCTTCAGCGCGAACTCGGCCTCGGCGTCCAGCGCCAGGTACGGGGTGAGTTGCTGCATGACCAGGCTGCGCGCGGTGATCGCGCCGGGCACGTCGCCCATGCCGGCCAGGTTCTTGGAGCCGGGGCGCCAGCTGCTGTTGCGCTGCAGGCGGCCGAGGTCGTAGCCGAACGACTGGCTGGCGGAGAAGCCGTGCGCGTTCTGGAATTGCACGCCGGCACCACGCACTGTGTCGGCGAACAGGATGCCGCGCTGCACCGAGAACACCGGCACCGCCTGCACGCGATCGTCGGCGGAACCGGCATAGCGCGGGGTCAGCATGGCGCCAGCGCCCACGCTCAGTTGGGTGCGGTCGCCGAACAGGCCGGCGCTGGGCGCCGGGTCGGGGTCTGCGGCATGCGCGGTCGGCGGCAGTGCCAGCAAGGCTACGGTCAGCGTGGGCGACAGAACGGAGAGGACATGTTTCATCGGGGCAACCTCGGGTGGGGGAAAGGTCAGGGCGCGTGCGGCAGCGGCACGCCATAGAACGCGCGGAACAGCGCGATGCGATCGAGCAACAGGTCCTGGCGGGCCTGCAGGTGCGCCAGTTCGGCCTGGGCGGCCTGGATGTCGCCGGCCAGCAACTCGGGGCGGTCCTGCAGGCCTTGCGCGACGCGCTGCTGCAGGCGCGCCACGCGTTGGCGTTCGCGTTCCAGGTTGGTCCGTTCGCCACGTTCGCGCTGCTGCAGCGCCGGCAGCGCATCCAGCGCATCGGCGACCTCGCGGAACGCCGCTTCCACGGTCTTCTCGTAGTCGGCCACCGCGCCGTCCTTGCGCAGCTGTGCGAGATCCAGGTTGGCGCGGTTGCGGCCGCCGTCGAACAGCGGCAGCACCAGTTGCGGCATGAAACTCCAGGTGCGGCTGCCGGGCATGAACAGGCCGTTCAAGGCCTCGCTGGCGGTGCCCAGCGAGGTGCTCAGCCGGATCGACGGGAAGAAGGCGGCGCGTGCGGCGCCGATGTCGGCATTGCGCGCGCGCAGTTCGGCCTCGGCCTGGCGCACGTCCGGGCGCTGCAGCAGCAGCTGCGAATCGAGGTCGCGCCAGGCGCGGCCGTCGTCCTGCTCGGCGCCGGGCAACAGCTCCTGCAAGGTGCCGGCCCCGTCGGGCGCGGCGTAGCCAGCGAGCAATTGCAGGGCGCGGCGAGCGGCGGCGTGGTCGCTGGCGGCCTGCTGCGCGCGCGCCTGCGCCTGGTCGTCGTCGTGGCGCTGGCGGTCCAGCGCATCTTGGGAAATCAGCCCGACTGCCTGCTGGCGCGTGGCGATCGCCAGCAGCGCGGCGCTGTGCTCGGCGATGGTCTGCACCTGCTGCCGGCTCTGCAGGGCGGAACGTTCCAGCGTGTAGGCCCGGAGGACTTCGGCGACCAGCGCACCGCGCGCCGCCTGACGACCTTCTTCGGTGGCCAGGTAGCGCTGCTGCGCCGCCGCCGACAGCGACGCCAGCTTGCCGAACAGGTCCAGTTCGAAGCCGTCCACGCCGACCGCGACGGTGCTCAGCTTCTGGCCATAGCGTGCCTGCGTGGCCGCGTCGTCGTAGCTGCGGCGCGTGCCCTGGGCATCGAGTCCGAGTTGCGGCAGCTGCTGCGCGCGTTCGATGCGGTACTGGGCGCGCGCCTGCTGCACGGTCAGCACGGCATTGCGGAAGTCCGGGTCGTGGGCCAGCGCCTGGGTCACGAGGGGGGCCAGGTCGTGCTGCGGCGAGAACGCCCGCACGAACTGCTGTTCCTGATCCGTGAGTGCGCTGTCGCTGCGGTCCTGGGCAGTGCCAGTGGTTGCGGCGGTCGCGCCCAGCGTAGGGGGCAGGGCAGGTTGCGGGCGCTGGTAGACCGGCGCCAAGGAGCAGCCCCCCAGGGCGAGCGCGAGCAGGCCGAGCAGGGCGTGGGCGCGACGCGGGCGGAGCAACGGGGACGGTAGAATCATGGCGGCGGTCGGGTGATCGAACTCGACTGCCAGCATCGGCGGGCATGTTCAAGCCGCCTTCTAGGAATCTTCAAGATTCCATCAAGACGCGAAAACGGGCACCAGGCAATGCACGCGAAGAAGATCCTGCTGGTCGAAGACGATGCCGACAGCGCCAGCATCCTCGAGGCCTACCTGCGCCGCGACGGCTTCGAGGTCACTATCGCCGAGGACGGGCAGAAGGCGGTGGCGGTGCATGCGCAGTGGAAACCGGACCTGGTGCTGCTGGACGTGATGCTGCCACGGCTCAGCGGCACCGAGGTGCTGTCCACGATCCGCCGCAGCAGCGACACGCCGGTGATCATGGTCACCGCGATGGGCGACGAGCCGGAAAAGCTTGGCGCGCTGCGCTACGGCGCCGACGATTACGTGGTCAAGCCGTACAGCCCCAAGGAAGTGGTGGCGCGGGTGTATGCGGTGCTGCGCCGCGCCGGGCCGGCGCGTGCCAGCGAGGAGCCGCTGCGTCACGAGCGGCTTACCGTGGACACCGCGGCGGTGCGCGCCACCGTGCGCGCTGCCGACGGCCAGGAGGTGGCGCTGGAGCTGACCCCGACCGAGTTCAATATCCTGGCCACGTTGATGAAGACGCCGTTCAAGGCCTTCACCCGCAGCGAACTGCTGGAGATCTGCCTGCCCGACAGCGATGCGCTGGAGCGGGTGGTGGATGCGCACGTGCACAACCTGCGCAAGAAGCTGGAGCATGAGCAGGTCACCGGCCTGTTGGTGACGGTGCGCGCCATCGGCTACCGCTTCCGATGAACTGGTCTTGGTTCCGCCGCAAGCGCCACGCGCCGCTGTGGCAGTGGGTGGGCCTGCGCATGAGTGCGCTGGCAGTGCTGACCATCATCGCGATCGCGCTGGGCATGGTGCTGCGCTTCGCGATCTGGGACGTGTCCACCCTGAGCCGCCTGCCGCCGCAGGCGCGGCAGGAGATGCTGCAGCTGCGCGAGGATCCGCACAGCAATGCGCGGCGCCTGTGGGAACTGTTCGAAACCTATTACGACGTGGCCGACTTCCTGCCCGGGCTGGCCAGCCGCGACTGGTGGCTGCTGGCCGGCATGGTGCTGGCGTCGATCCCGGTGATCGTGGTCTGCGGCCTGCTCGCCTCGCGGCCGCTGTCGCGGCAGTTCTCCAACGTGGCCGAGGCGGCGCGGCGCATCAGCGACGGCGATTTCGCCGCGCGCGCCCGGGTGGTCCCCGGTGCGCCCGACGAACTGGCCGGGCTGGCGATCGACTTCAACGGCATGAGCGCGCAGTTGCAGCAGTACGAGCGCGAAGTGCGCGAGTCCAGCGCGATGCTGGCGCACGAACTGCGCACCCCGCTCAACGCCGCGATGGGGCGAGTGCAGGGCATGCTCGACCAGGTGTTCCCGAGCAGCGAGGAGCAACTGCGCATGGTCCAGCGCCAGCTGGAGCAGATCAATCGCCTGGTCGGCGACCTGCACCTGCTGTCGATGGCCCGCGCCAACCAGCTGATGCTGGAACCGCAGCGGTTCGCGCTCGGTGCGCTGGTCCGCGAGCGCCTGACCTGGGCCGCGCAGCCGCTGCAGGAGGCGGGCATGCACGTGCACGTGCGCATTCCCGAGCAGTTGCAAATCAGCGCCGACCGCGACCGCCTGGGCCAGGTGCTGTCGGTGCTGATCGACAACGCACTGCGCTACGCCGCGGCCGGCGGCGAGCTGGCGCTGGAGGCGCAAGCCGATGCCGATGGCGTGCTGATCCGCGTCGCCGATCGCGGCCCCGGCGTCGACGAAGACGCCCTGGCACGCATGGGCGACCGTTTCTGGCGCGCCGACGACTCGCGTGCGCGCCATTCCGGCGGCAGCGGCCTGGGCCTGTCGATCGTCGCGGCCATCTGCCAAGCGCACGGCGGTGCGCTGGAATTCGCCAATCGCGGGGGCGGCGGACTATGCGCCCAGGTGCGGTTGCCGTCCGGGTTAGCAGGTGATGCGGGCGCGGGTCGCAGCAGTGCGCCTGCGCCACATCCGCGCAAACGGCAAGCGTGAGATCGGTGCGGTAAAGTCCGCTGCACGAACGGAGACGTTCAGTCCCAGGCTTCCACGTGAGTACCGCATTGGATACCAACCGCCAGCGCCAGGCCGTCCCAACGGGCAAGACCGCCGAGGAATGGCAAGCCATCGAGCACGCCGCCATCCAGGAGTTGCAGCGCCGGGCTGACGAGGCGCACGCGACCGTGGTTGCGTTGCTGGATCGCCACGGCGGCAACTTCAGTGCCAGGCAGATGTCGCAGATACGGCGGCGGCTGGAGAAGCGTTGAACGGGTGACGTGGACGCGAGCGGCGCTGCGGCATACGAATTTTACATAAGATACATTTTATCCGCACCGGAGCCGTGCAAGCCATTGATTTCAATGGTCTTTTTTTGATGCGCCGCCGGCACGGTGCCGATTGTCAGCACCACCAGCGCGACCACCGCGGCGGCCGCGCTTAGCCTGTCCCACAGCGTTGCCCACGCCCGCCGCTCAACTTCTGTTTCCGACGCCTCTTCCCTCACCTTCGTAGCCAGTGCGGGATCTGCCTTCGCTAGATCTATCAGCGCCATCAGGTGCTCATTCGTGATCTGGCCGCCACGTCGCCACACCGACACCGCAGACCTAGACACCCCGATTTGCTTCGACAACGAGTTGTCGGAGTCGCTAGGACAGTTTTTCCGCGCCTTGTCAAGAAGAACGTTCAGGGTCTGCATGTTGAATTTTCCTTGACATAACAGTCGATCCTCATTTTACATATGCCCCGTGTCGAGCGTTGTTCGACACCCCGCCCCCCGGCACCCCCCGGGGGCCACGGGTCGGGTAGGGGACAGGGGATTCACGAATGGACATCGAACGCCTCGCAGCCATGCCGCTGTGCAAGCTCTTCCGCGCGCGTGCCGTCTTCCGCCCTCGCAGCCGCTTCGACCTGGTCGACCAGGTCAACACCGCCATCGAGCGCCGCTACCAAGCCTTCCGCCTCGGGGAGATTCGGTGATGAGTCACGAAATTCTCTCAGTCCAGCTTGCCATTGCCGGCGTTCTGGCTGTCGCCTTGCTTATCCGCGGCTACTTCGCCTATGCGCGCTGGTTCGATCGCCGCATTGACCAGCAGCTTGAGGCCGACTTCCGCGCCTACTGCATGGTGCAGGAAGCCAAGCGGGAGGCCGCCCGCCGTGCATAACCCCGACTGGTCCCAGTTCTCCCTGCTCGATCACCTGATCGCCTGCGCGCTCCTCGCGCTGTATCTCATTCCGGTCGTCGCCGTCGTGGCAGCGCCGCTCGCGATCAAAGTCAGGAACGACGCTCGATGAGCCTCCTGGTTGCCCTCTACCACCCCTTTTCACCGGCGCAGCTGTGCAATCGGCCGGCACACCCGGTTGGCCCGAGCAGTAACACGGGCCAAAAGTCTCAGACCCCGGACGGCCTGTCGAAGCCGCTGATTGACTTCTGCACCCTCGTTTTCGACACCGACAAGGCCGTGAAGCTGCTCAAGCGCATGAGCGCCCAGGACATGGTGGCCTACGTCTTCGGCACCTCTGGCAGCATCGTCGCCGGCCCCTTGCTCGAGCGCCTCTGGAACTTCCGCTATGAGCGCAGCGCCACGCTGATCGATGAGACCTCATCCGTCTGCGGCAAGATCGGCGTTTCCGACACCGGGGAGGTCTGCATCAGCCTGACAGGGCAGGGGTGCACCCACGTTCCCAGCTGGCCCTACGTCGAGCGCATCGCGGACGACCTCGGCGCTCACCTGACCCGCGCTGATATCGCCGTCGATGACCATTCTGGTCTGACCTTCGACGTTGATTACTTCCGCCAGGCGTACCACCAGGGTGCGTTCACGTCCAATGGCCGCCCGCCTCAGGCGCGTCACCAGAGCGACGAGGGTAGTGGCAAGGGCTGCACGCTCTACGTCGGCCAGAAAGGTCACAAGGAACTTTGCGTCTACGAGAAAGGCAAGCAGCTTGGCGACCCGGAAAGCCCCTGGGTGCGTTGCGAGTTGCGCCTCTACGCCAAGCGCATCGACCTTCCTTTGGACGTTCTGACAAACCCCGGCAAGTACTACCGCGGTGCCTACGCGATCCTCGCTGACCTTGTCATCGGTGAGCTTGACCGCTTGCAGCTCAAAGAGCGCATGGTCAATCCCTCCGCGAAAGCCATGATCGATTTCATCGACACCCAGGCAGGCACCGCCCTTTGTGTCCTCTGGAATGCCTGCATGGCGCGCTCCCGCGACTACGCCGTTTCGGTGATGCAGCGCTACCTCATGCACGACGGTGTGCCTGGTCGTTTCAAGCATCTGTCTCAGTGTGAGTTAGAGATTCGCCTGTCCAATCAGTTGGATCAACTCTTCCCCGACCTTGCCTAGCACCACAGGCACCGTGCCGCTTGCGGCGCGGGGCCAACCGCCGCCCGTGACGCATCACGGAATGTCCCACCACCAGCGCCATCACCATCAGGAAACCAGCACCATGAAGATCACCATCACCAGCATCCACGTCAACGAGAAGCACTGGGAGAAGGGTGGCCGCAGCGGCATCATCCGCACCCAGGAGGCCAGCGCCGAGACTCCGAAGTTTCGCCAGACGGTTCGCCTCGATCTCGGCAAGGAACCGCCCTACGAGCCGGGCATCTACGACCTGAACCTGGAAGACAACGTCACCGTCAACCAGTACGGCGACCTCGGCCTTCCGCGTAAGCCCACCCTGGTGCGCGTCGACAAGCCCGCCCAGCAGCCCGCCCCGGTCAAGGCGGCGTAGTACCCATGGACGGAGAGACCGTGCTGACGCTGCACTGCAAAGCGTCCGACTACGACGCCTCAACAGCCCAGTGCGCCTATCCGTTCTATGGCCCCACGTCGAGCTTTCCGCCGCCGCTCAGCGTGGCTGATTCCCTGGTCATTTCAGCCGGCATCGTTGGCTGTTGGTCCGTGGGTTTCATGATCCGGCAGTCCCGCCGGGTCGCAGGTGGCTAATCCGTGTCGCGTCACAAATCCCACTCAACAGGAGATACCCGTGTCCAAGATCCAGTTCCTCCGCAACAAGATCGCTGCCGGCGTCGCCGGCGTCACCGCCCTGGTGGTCACCGGTTCGGCCTTCGCTGCCGATCCGCTGGCCGACGCCGCCACCGCTTCGATGGACAAGAGCACGCTCTATCTCATCGGTGCTGCGGTGCTGACGCTCACCGGCGTGGTCGTCATCATCCGCAAGAGCCAGCGCGCTGGCGGCGGCTGATCCCAGCAAGGTAGGGCAGGGCGGGGAAACCCGCCCTTTCCTTTTTATCGCGCGTCACGAAATAGGGGGCATCAATGCAATACGTCGGTTACTTCGTCATGATCGCGATGCTGGGGGCCGTGTGGCTCGCTTTCGACAGCTGATCATCCTCGTGGTTGCCCTCCTGCTTTGTCAGGAGGGCATTGCCGCGAGCTACTCTGATCAAGGTGCTGCCTACTCCGCATGCGCCTCTGATTCCGGCGCTGTAGCTGGACGTGTTGACGACGATAAATCCACTTATCAGGTCGTCATCAACTGCGCGAAGGCTGCCCAAGATCCCATCTATTCGTGCTACGCCGTCCGAGTCTCAGGCAGCACCGGCCAAACTGGCGCGCAAGCTGCTTGCCAGGTATTCATTCGAGGCTCCAACAACGACCCCGAATATCGCTATCCCAGCGCCAACACGTGCGACAAGCGGCCTTCCTTCACTTCGACCTTTTCTCCCAAATCCGGTTCTACTTCCTGCGACTCCGGTTGTGTTGGGTATTGGTCGCGTAACGCTGATGGCACCAGCACCGCCATCTACAGTGCCGGCGGGGTGTGCAGCACTTCCGATTTCCCCAAGGAATGCAGCGATTCTCAGTACTGGAACCCTGTCCTAAACGTCTGTGAGCCGAAGAAGGAGGAGTGCCCCAAGGGCCAGTCTCCTAACGGAGTCGGCAAGTGCGCCCCGGAGCCTTGCCCCGATGGCATGGTGCAGCAGCAGGACGGCACCTGTAAGGCGAAGGAAAGCGAGTGTCCTCAAGGCCAGGTGAAAGGCCCTGACGGCAGCTGCGTCAAGAAGCCCGATGCCTGTTCTACCGGCCAGGCCATGGGTTCCGACGGGACGTGCAAACCTGACAAAGATGGCGACGGCAAGCCCGACGACGAAGACAGCGACGACGATGGCAAGGATGACAAATCGTCCTTCTCCGGCGGTGATTCCTGCGATTCCCCACCGTCATGCAGTGGCGATCCTGTCATGTGTGGGCAGGCCCGCATTCAATGGCGCATTGACTGCAACACGCGGCGCAACCGCAACATCGCAGGCGGCGCCTGCAGCACACCGCCCATTTGCACCGGCGATAAGTGCGACGCGATGGAGTACGCCTCGTTGCTCATGCAGTGGCGCACCGCATGCGCCACCGAGAAGCTCGCAGGAGGGAAGGGCAGCGACAACTCTGGCGATCAACCCGCGTGGACGAAGGTCAACGGCATGAGCCAGGACCCCGGCGCCGGCGCCACTGCCGACGACACGAAGGTGCTCACGACCAACAAGCTGTCCACCGACGATCTGGACACGTCCGGCTTCGGTGGCGGCGTTGGCACCTGCATCGGCTTCGCCACCGCTGGCGGTGGTAGTCAGTTGGCTGATGGCTTCCTCTCCACGCTCGCGTCGCCGCCTCCCATTTTCTGCGAGTGGGTCAAAGCCATGTCTGCCATCTGCATCCTCGGTGCCGCCATCGTCTCCGCCTTCATCCTGTCCCGAGGGGGTGCGTAATGCCCATGATCATCGGCGCCCTGGTTGCCGCGCTTCTGCAAGGTCTGCGTCAGTACCTGCCCGGCATCATCGGCCGCGTGCTGCTCGCCTTCGGCATTGGTTTCGCCACGCACGAAATCGCCATGCCAGCGCTGAAGTCCCTCATCCAGGGCTACATCGGCGGTCTGCCTGCGGTGGCCTATGCCTACTTCAACGCGTCCGGGTTCGGTGTCGCCACGACCATGATCCTTTCCGCCTGGCTCGCTAACCGCGCCCAGGCCGCCATCCTGACCAAGCTTAAGGCGTCCTAATGGCCCTCTACCTCGTCACCGGCCAGCCCGGCCACGGCAAGACCGCGTATGCGCTCGACAAGGCGTTCACCTTCAAGAAGGAGGGCCGCAAGATCTACGCCAGCGGAGTGAAGGATCTGGACTACGAGAAGGCCGGTTTCACCTATCTGGACGATCCCACCAAGTGGCAGGATCTGCCCGATGGTGCGGTGATCCTCCTTGATGAGTGCTACACCGTTTTTCCGAACCGCAACCCCGGCGCCAAGGTCCCCGACCATGTCGAAGCGATGGCCCGCCATCGTCATCGCGGCTTTGACTTCATCCTGATCGCGCAGCAGGGCCTGCAACTCGATCCCTTCTTGCGCGGGCTCTACGAAGAGCATGTGCACGTGCGCCAGACCTCGGTCATGCGCAGCAAGACCAAGCTCAAGCGCTGGAACCAGTATCAGAGCAACGTTCAGGGCGCTTGCAACGACATCGTCGATTGGGTGCGCCCGAAATACGTGTTCGACTACTACACCAGCACCACGCTGGTGACCACCAAGCGCACCGTGCCGATGTGGATCCGCTACGTTGTCGGCGGCCTGGTGGTGCTCGCCGTAATCCTCTTCGGCATCCGCTGGTATTTCGCCAGCAAGATCGCCGGCTATCAGGCTGAGCACGATCCAGCAGAGCACCCTCAGCAAACGCGCGACGGCACCACCGCGAAGGGAGGTACGATCGAGCGCGGGGGGGGCGTCGCGCGCACCTACGCCACGGCGACCGACTACGCCACTGCGCACCTGGCCAGGTTCCCCACGATGCCCTGGACCGCGCCCATCTACGATGGCGCCGCTCCGGTCGGCCAGCCCCAGCTTTTCTGCATGTCCAGCCTCGGCGGCAAAGACGGCCAGGGCCACACCACCGAGCCGAGCTGCACCTGCATGACGGAGCAGGGCACCAAGTACGACCTGCCGCAGCCGCAGTGCCGTACGGTCGCCCTCAACGGGCCGCCCTACAACCCGTACAAGCAGCCCAGCGCCCCGCCGGCACCCTACGTACCGCCCCAGGCCCAGGACGCGCCCCAGGCGCACGCTGGCGCGCCCCTGCAGGGCAGCGTGATCGCCAAGCTTCCCCGCGCCCAGGGCACGTTCCCGGAGCACCCTCAGGCGAAGTCAGAGACCTATACCCCGGCTACCACCCTGGAGATGTGACCATGCGCGACGACAGAGACCCCGGCACCCTTGAAATGCCCCTGCGCGGTCGACCTGGTCGACCGCCGGCCGATGGCATCGCCGCCAAGACCGATGCGGAGCGAGCGGCCGCGTACCGCCAGCGCAAGGCCAAGCGGCTGAGGGTAGGGCATGCGCGCCCCGCTCAACTCTCTGATAGCCTGCTGTTGGATCTGATCCGCAAGAGCATCGACAACGGATCTGCCCGTGCCACTGTGGCCCGCCTCGTTGCCGAGTTGGCCACCCGCTACCCGAAGGCGTGACGCGTCATGGATATGGGCAACATCGACTGGTTTCGCACCATCCTGCTCGCCGAGGTCATCGTGTTCTCGATCCTCGGCCTGGTCTCCGGCATCCGCGCCACTCGCCTCGGCGCCTCGTTGTTCCGACCCCTGCGCTAGCCCCAGGGGTGTAGGGGGCATCGCCCCCTACGGTCAACGCCTCACCCGCGCTAGGTCCGCCGGCGCCCACGACCTGGTCGGCCTACCTGCCCAGGCTCGCACCTCGACTGACCACCTCCTGCTGACCGCTTCTTTTCCAGATCTTCGCGCAGCTTGTCCCGCATGTACGCGACGCTACCTTTCCGGGCCAGCGTCTTTCCGCGCTCGCGTTGCCGGCACTCGTCCATCATCCGGCGCCATTCGTCTGCGATGGTGCATGTCAGCGACCAGTGTCGTAGCGTCCATGCGTCGATGCGCCTGCCTTCAGGTGTCACCAGCATCCCGGCCTCAAACGAAAAACCGGCCCAGGGGCCGGTCAGTTTCCGATCACGCATGCGCCGAACTCCATTCGGCGGGCCATCCTGGCCGGGGTGGCGTGAACAGCCTGCGCAGCCTGGCGAACCAGCGTCCGAACATAAGATACATTATGCGAAATTAGCTATGTCCCCGGACGGGGGCGCGGCCGGCCATCCCCGTTGCTGTCAGTTTCTTTAGTTCGTGTCCTTTTCGTTTGGATCGTGCCCCTGCTTGATTTCAAAGGCTTTTTTCCCTCTCCAAGGACACGATCCAAAGTAACGCGTGGACGCTCTTCGTGCCAGTGTCGCTATGCAGAGCAGCTTGATCGGTGTCAGGTTGCAGCCACTTTGCCGCGAGTACGCCTAGAGCGTGCTGGTTTAGGAGGCTTGGGCTGACCGTGTCCAACACGTTGGTGCCAAGCCGCTTCGAGTGCCGCAGGGAGATCGTTCAATTTGGCCAGCTGTGCCTCCAACGCGTCGGCACGCGCTTGCTGGACGGTAAGTTCCTGGCGAGTCTGGGAGACCGTGGCCTTCGCGCGCTCAAGCTCCTCGCCATGCAGCCGTTCGGCCATTGCAACTTCTTTTCGGAGGCTCATCAGTTGCTGTTGAGCCTCCTTGGTCTCCTGGCGCGCCCGATCCACTTCCGCATGTGCACGGTCTTCCGTAGCACGCACATGCTGGATCAAAGTGTCGCGCTCAGCACGCGCCGCTTCCTGCACATGCTGAAGCTGAATCTGCAGTGCTTCGCAGGCTCTTTCTACTTCTGATACACGCAGTGTTGCCGCGTCGCGCTGCTGGCAGAACTCATCTAGCTGCTGCTGGAGTTGCGCAACGAGACGCTCGAGTTCGCCGGCGCGGGCTGTCGCGAGCTGTTCGGCGTGATGAGCCACCTCTGCCTCGCCCCTAAGCCGGCCGAGTTCGGCCTGGATGCTGTGGCGATCGCGTTCTAATTCATCTCGGGCGCTCAGTACGGCGGCACGCTCACTGGCGATGGCTTCATCGGCATGGTTCCGCGCATGGTTAAGAGCTAACGCCCACCACTTCCCTGCCAGGGCTGCCACTGCCTCGGGCACATTGGCTGTGACTACGCGGATCTGGTCGTTTTGCGCCAGGCGCGTCCCCAATCCGCGCCACCATGTCTCCAGCCACCGAACGACGGTATTCGGGGAGCCTGTACCAAGATGAGCACGGATGCGTTCGACGGTCGGACGTTCGCCCAGCGCGACAAGCGCGTCGGCGGCGGCGTGAACATCTGATTCTGTGATGCCTCTGGCCATTGAAGTGCCTCCCGGATTGGCGCCCTGCCCCGCAGTTGACGTACTCGCGATAAGTGATGATTATCGTGGCTACGCCTGCTGATTCGTAGCGTACATTACATACTATGGATGCTAATTCCACTAGTGCCGCCCTCGCCCAGACCGTCCACCAGCTGGTACTGCCCGAACAGCTGGCGCAACAGGCGGCGGACGCGGTGCGCGAGCTGCTGGCCGAAGCAGCGGCCGAGAACACCACCCGCAGCTACACCAGTGCCCTGCGCTACTGGGCCGGATGGCATGCGGCGCGCTACGGCATCGAGCTCGCATTGCCGGTGCCCGAAGCCACTGTGCTGCAGTTTGTGGTCGATCACGTGCAGCGCCGCTCGACTGACGGTGAGCTGGCGTGGGAGCTGCCGCCGATCGTGGACCAGGCCTTGGTGGCGGCCGGCTTGAAGGCCAAGCTTGGGCCCTGGACCTTGGCCACCGTGCGGCATCGAGTTGCCGTGCTGTCCACCGCGCACAGGCTCAAACAGGTGACCAATCCCTGCGAACAGCCAGCGATCCGCACGGTGCTCAGCCGCGCCGCCCGAGCCGCAGTCAAACGCGGCGAGCGGCCGCGCAAGAAGACCGCGATCACCCTGCCGGAGCTGGAAGCCCTGCTGGCTACCTGCGACGACAGCCTGGAAGGAATACGGGATCGCGCCCTACTCTGCTTCGGGTTTGCCAGCGGTGGGCGCCGGCGCAGTGAAATCGCCGCCGCCGACCTGCGAGACCTGCGCCGGATCGGCGAGGCGGGCTACATCTACCGCCTGGAGCACAGCAAGACCCAGCAGGCCGGTGTTACCGCGAGTTCGACCCCGGACAAGCCGGTGCTCGATCGGGCCGCCCTCGCACTGCAGGCCTGGCTGGACGCAGCCGGGATCACCGAAGGGGCGATCTTCCGACGGCTGTGGAAGCAGCGCGTCGGCCCTGCCCTGTCTCCGGCCGCGGTAGGCGAGATCGTACAGCGGCGGGCGCGACTGGCTGGACTGGAGGGGGATTTTGGCGGGCACAGTCTAAGGTCAGGGTTCGTGACCGAGGCCAGCCGCCAAGGTGTGACGCTGCCGGCGATCATGCAACTGACCGAACACCGGTCGGTGTCGAGTATCGTGGGGTATTTCCAATCGGGCGGCGCTGTGATGAATCCCGCCGCTCGTCTACTGGAAGACTGACCTGCCCTAAGCTCTTGAAGTGCTCATCTAGACCAAATTGGCGGGTTACCCTTGGATCAGCGGAGTTGTTAAGCCGGCAGAGGGGCTCCTGGACCTGACCGCTCATCGGACCGTGGCCACCGCTGTGGAGCATTTACAAGCAAACGGTGCGGCCAGCGTTCCGGCAGCACATTTGTCGGATTCTGATTGTCCGGCTTGCCACCCCTTGCATCGCATTGCCGTGTCGTACGATTCATAGTTGCCAGATTTATTGTTTAACGGGAGCCGATATGAATGAGTCGCGTCGCCAGCCATTCGTGCTGAAGTCTCGAAAGCCCATACCGGGACACGTACCTGACCCAAGCCGGGTATTCGATCCAATGCGCCAACTCTGGATCTCTAGGGACTCCGGACTTCCGGTAGTAGCGGAGCATGTGCGCCCGAACAGCCGCCAGCGCAGCGACTGGGGGGAAACCATAACAACGAGAACTTCCGAAGGCATCGACCAATCGGAGGTTACTCGTGCCTCCGACTGGGGTGAGACCGTCACAACCAAAACCTCCGAGGGCATTGATCAATCGGAGGGCATCCGCGCCTCCGATTGGGGCGAGACCGTCATAACCGAAACCTCAGAAGGCGTCGATCACTCCGAATCCGTGCGTGCCTCCGATTTTGGAGAGACCGTCGTTACAGCAACCAGCGAAGGTCACGATCAATCGGAACGCATTAGTGATGAAGGCCGGTACTGATGCTGCTGATCGTTAGCAACCGGGACGATCTCGCCGCCGACTTCATGATCACACGCATGGAAGAGAAAGGCATCGACTACTTCCGGCTGGATTCCGAGGATGCCGCTAATCTCAGGTACTCGATCCACTGTGATTCGTCCGGCATCAACGCACTACTGCGCAGCGAGTTCAGGGAGGCACCATTGGCCAGTGTCGACGCCGTCTGGTATCGACGTGCCATCCATCCCGTCGGCCTTGAAGACGTACCGGAGGAGTTCAGGAGATTCGCGGCGCAGGAGCTTCGCTATCTCTTAGAAGGCCTGTTGCCTGAAACCGGGGGCGTCAGGTGGGTGAACCCCATCGGCGCAACGGAGCGCGCCGAGCGCAAGGTGCGCCAGCTCGCCCTTGCACCGCATTACGGCCTTCAGATCCCGGCCACGATCATCAGCAGCGACCCTAGAGAGCTGCAGTCCTTCGCGAAGCAGCATGGACGCATCATCTGCAAGCCGATCTCCCAAGGTCTCGTCGCCACACGGTCGCAATGGTTCGCCGTGCGCACTTGGGAGGTCATGGAGGACGACCTTGCTGAGATAGCCTCCTGCGCATTCCCAACGCTGCTGCAGAAGCTGGTACCCAAGGGCTTGGACATCAGGCTCACGGTCATTGGAGACCGTGCATTCCCCGTCGCCATCGAAACAGCCCCCGATGCCGAAATCGACTGGAGGTCGTGCCCCAATGATCTGATCTATCGTCCTTGCACGCTTCCCGAGCCAGTCGTCGACAACTGCAAGAAGCTGTTGAAAGCGCTAGATCTGGTCTACGGCGCCTTCGACTTCGTCCAATCGCCGGAGGGCGAACTGTTCTTCCTTGAAGTTAATCCAGCTGGCGAATGGGCATGGCTGGAACTTGAACTCGACCTTCCCCTGCGCGATGCCTTCATCGATCTGTTCCATCCTCAACACCAGGAAGGACGATGAGCCAGGCCCGAGACTACCTTTCTAAACCACCGAGCCGCCTTCCGGTCTCTTTTCGGACATATTTTGATGCCGCGAAGAAGAGCATAGCGACCTTCTTCGTGTTGCTGCACCACACACTCTCTGCGTACGGCACGGCTCCATCCCCGGAGCAGAGCATCACCACGAACTCGCCGAAGGGTACGATCCGTCCTAAGTTGCTGCAGCGGATCGAACAACTATGGGACGCCGCAAGGACACGCTCTGCGCACCTCGAGCAGAAATCGACGGCGACGCTTTCCGGCCTCGGGATTGCCGCACCCATTGTCATCGCCCTGTCGGCTTTCATCGTCAAGGAGCCGTCGATCTCCGCGTGGGTCAGGCATACCTGCCTGCTCCTGGTCGCGCTGGCTATCACCAGTATGGTTATGGGCTTTCTCGCCATCCTGCGAGCCATGTCCGTTCGAGAACGCGAGGAACTTGGCATCGATAGCGTCGTTGTTTCCCGCGCCTTCAGGAGGGCGACCGACGATTTCCATGGACGCGGCTTGCTCTACGTGTACATCAAGCAACAGGCGCTCAACGACCATGTCGCGAACTTCATTCGCGCATCGCAGATGTTCCTGGCGATCTCGGTTGCGCTCGTCTTGCTTGCAGGCGCGGTGGTGGTTCCAAGCATCGCCGCGGCGACCGGTCGCCAGAAATCCACCCCGGATCCCGCGCTGTCGCAACTCAACAGAACGCTAGAAACCTTGATCGACCAAGTCGATCAAACAGAGGTGCTGCGCGTCGAACAGCTCAGTATGCAGGAGGATCTGGCCAAATTGCGGCTTGAGATCCAACGCCTTTCTGCAAATCATATGAGCAACCCTTCGACCGATCCAGCGGCCAATCAAGACCCTGAGACACCAGTCACTTCGAAACGCGCTGAGCCTAGCAAACAGCCCTGATGTTCGGCTTTCCATCTCTAACGTTGCTTGCACCACATTATCGGCCACGAACAGCGCTAAGCAGTCCTAGTGGCGGTGGAGCTAGTGCTGAAAGCCTGTTCGTGAAAATGCATCCGACACGGTCAATCAACTGCTCCGCTCCACGAGACTCTCGAAATCATAGCTCCCCGGAACGCCAAGCTCAACGAGTTGTCCGACAATGCTGTCGATACGATTGCGCATCGGATGGGCGGGCGTGAGTAGCGCCGAATCTTCCTCCGCAGCTGTCTTCAGCCATTCCACTAGCTGCCGGCCGATTCCGAGCTCCACCCACATCCCGATATCGGTAGGCAGCCGCTTGAGCCACTCTTCCGCAGCATGCAGAAGGAAATCGAGATGCCGCACCCGTGGAGCTACGAGCAGCATGTTCATTGTGCACAATGCGACGAAGGGAGTGGGGCCACCCCGTACGAACGGGCGCAGCACCTCCAGAATAGGATCGATGCGATCAAACACCGCTGGTACGAGGTGGCTGGTGGTGCCACCGATCAGGTTATGCGTATTCAACAATAACTTGGCGACCACACCACCGATGTCGCGATCAATCGACAGATCACCCGGTCGTGGATCGCGGTTCCAGTAACGCAACTTCGAAGCGCGGGCCACCAGCCGACGGCGAAGCTCCACCGCACGCTCGGGGGGGCGCGATACGTCGTTGAAATAACAGACATCGGCGGTGTGGAGCACGATCTCCGAAACGTCTCCGAACGAGCGATCCGGAAGTGCTTCGATCTGCGCCAGCAGTTCATCGAACCGATCGTCGCTGGCGTCCATCAACTCGTTTGCGACGAAGACGTAAAAAACGTTGTTCCATTCCATAACCTCTCGATCTAACTCGATATCAGGCGGATGACCGAATCCGTTTTTCCTTGCGGACCATATGGCATAGGCTTCGACGATCTCCGAATGCCATTCCCGTGCCAAATCGTTGTCCGCCAGAAGATTCAGCCACAGCGCGACAGCCTGAGTGTCAACGTGAACGCTCGCTTCTGGAATCCGTCTTGGGCTTGCTGCATCTTCGAAATTATCGATTTCCGCCGAGCGCGAGCTTTGCACACGTGTGTATTGACTGAGAACCGGCTCTTCCTCCGGAAAGGCGGGCCAGGCAGGTTCGGAACCGCCGTCCAGCCAAACAGCCTCGGCTTCGACTGTCAGGCAATCGATGTTCTCCTTCTCACGTTCGTATCTGGCCGCTTCCGCCTTGGCCTCGTCCCAGGGGCTGCGCCTCCAACGACTCGTGGCGAAGGCGGCGCGCGCGGCAGACTTCAGCAAACGCGGATCGGTTCCAGCGATGACATCCAGCGCCGCCAAGAACGCCGGCAGCGCGCAACGGTCCTGCCGCGTTGCAGCGCGAAGCAGTGCATCGCGATCGGAATTTCGGTCGCGCCGGCACCAAAGATGGATCAATGCCAGCACCGAGAGGGCTTGAGGATTGTAGGCGAGTGCTGAGCTTGAAGTGCGGAAGCTGTCTCCCTCCTGGGACAAGATGAGCCTGACAACCTCGCGCACCCAATCCTCGTGTTCATCCAGCAGCGCGTCATCGCCGTCGCGCGCCGCAAGCATCGCCGTCGCCGCAAGACGGGTCGACCTCGACCGAAGCACATCGGAATCGGTGTCATCCGGCAGTTTGCCGTTCGCGAACTCTACGGATTCACGTGCGACGGCAGCATTGGCGTGCGCGAGGTCGTGTATCGCGAGCTGGATCTTAGATTCGATTTCGATGGAGCGACGGCGATCGCTATGATGTTCATCAAGGCGCGCCAGATGCTCCGCCTCCGCCGGTGGTGATCGATACTCGCGCCGGTCTCCAACTGCGACCCAATTGCGTTCGTCAAGCACGTTCAGCGCATAGGTACCCATAAACCCTGGATCGCTAAAGTCCGCATGCGCAGCGTACGGTCTAGTCCTAACAACGGCTTTTTGGAGCAGTATTCTCACCCGCCGAGACGCTTCGTCGTCCCGAAGATAGCCCGGCAAGAATCTCTCGAGCGCAACACCTCGCGAGCGTTTTGCTTGGAGATCAGCGAGACGTATTCTTCCGTCCGGTTCCTGGGCAACGCCGAAGCCCAATGTCGACAAGGAATCATGCGCTGCCCTTCCTCGATCCGCCGCCAACAATTCCGGGGACGCGATGAAGGGAACCAACAACTCCCGACTCGCCGGCCAGTGGGACAACAGAAGATCGATCGCCACAAGTAGATAAGCCGCACAACTGCCGTCGGCGCCGAGAATGTCGGCTATTACGGCATCCAACTGCTCGCCGGCCTCGACACGGCCGTGCCCCCAAGCTTCCAACGCCATTAGCGCAGACGCCACTGAATACTCCCGAGCCTGGTCGCGCGACCAGAGATAAGTTTGAGGCCATGGGAAAAAACGCGAGCCGTCGTCAAGCTTTAGTAAGAATCCGGTCGATTCCGGATCGCCGTAAGCAGATCGGTCGGCAATAGCTTCATCGACGAGCTTGCGTACTAAGTCGAGGCCCACGGCGGGCTCCGCCTCCAGCAGGTCTAAAAATGGCGTCTGCGCCGGCGATGGTGGCAGGTAGTCGCTGTCGTTGAAACTGAACGCTTTATCCCGACGGCGCCGAGTCTGCTCTCGACGGTCTTGAGATTCGATCAGACTTGCCTCAACGAGATTGGCGAGTTCCCGCGGTGCTACGCGTGCGATCGTCGCGCTGAATGGACGGATCTCCCTAAGCTTGAAGCCTCCTTTCTCCGCGGCGACTGCACGCAGATAGGCCTTCGTCTGTTCTGGTGCGTAGGCGGATAGTAGCAAGGACACTGCCCTAAGCTCCCGCACCATTGACCTGCGGTCGATACGCAATGGCGTGGTCCCCGCAGGAATCAGGACGTCCGCATCAGGCTCATCGAGTTGGCGCAGCCAGCCGAAGAGCATCCCAGCGATAGATGTGGCCAATCTTGGTGCGCCGGTAACCAATAGGTACAGGGCCTGCACAATCTTGACGACAGGCGAAATCGCCTGAAGCGGAATCTCCGCTGAGTGGCGGAAGCACCAGTCCATCAGCCTCGACGCGGATGCGGTCGTCGGTACGCGGATGGCCTTCGGGAGCGAGGACAACCATGCCGCCGATTCGCCAGTCAGGTCTCGCGCTATGTCAGCGGGCGCCATTGTTTCCACTGCCGTCACGGCGACGCAAAGCTCTATGAGCAGCGCTCCGTCTCGCGCGAGAAGCGCCGCGCTACAGCGCTCAAGCAAGTTTACTGAAAGTTCTGAGCGAACAATCGCCAATAGCACTTGACGCCGCCAGGAACTGTGAGACCCAGAAGCCGACAATCTTTCGAGGAGCGCAAGCCATTGCGAGCCGTCGGCGTTCTCCAGCGCAAAGCGCCCGGCGAACTCCACACCGCGTGCGACCTTCGCCGAAGCCGGAGCTCCGAGGTATAGCGCGTTGAAGCGATCGGGATCCTCGTGCAGGCGGGCGCCCACAGCCCAGTCCCGAAGCACGTCGTGGTAGAAACGCAGATGGTCTCGCCTGGGCTCTGTCAGAGTCTGGGATCGCAGGAGGTGGTTGCGCGCGGGCGAATCGTCACGGACCTCAATCGCGTTGCCACCTGCTAAGGCGGCGTCCGCGAGATCGGCCATTAGCCGCTGGGCCGCTCGCCGGTCGGAGGGTTCCACGGAGTCCGCGGTCCGCCACCAGTGGCTTGCAAGTGCCGCCTCCGACCGGATCGCCGTGGTTGATGGCACCTTGAGCAGTCTCGAGAGCCTGTACAGGTTTCGGACGATGGCGGCGGCGGCGTGTCCCGGCGCCAGGAGCTCCCGAAGCTCTGGGGCATGCTGGCGCAAGGTCTCGACTTCATCGTCGTCAAGCTCGCCGACGACGACCGCGTGGATCGGTCCAAGCAGTGATACCAACTCCGGCGCAAGCCAGTCGTCTCCGTCAACCCGGTACTCCGGTCGTGATGTGGCGACGATCAACAAGCCTTCGATTGCGGCGACTTCCCGCAGCAGATCGTTGACCGTTCGGCGTCGCGCAGGAGACGTGAACATCTCGAGGCTGTCGATGAAAATCACTGCGCCACCGCTCGTTGCTAAATCCCCCAAGAACTCCCGTGCCGTTGCCTGAAGATCCAATGTCTGTGCCAAGGCCGCCCAACCGCCCTCCGGCGTGCTAACCGGATCGAGGACGAGAACGTTGGCTTGAGAAATGATGCGTTCGGCGGCATGCTTGAGCACCGCCGACTTGCCGACGCCAGGACCACCGCTGATCTCGACGAAGCGATGCTGATCGAGTGCTAAGTCGAGCGCCTCGATCGCTTTGAGTCGAGGAAGTTGGACTCCGGCGACGCTGTTACCGATCTCGGCCAAGGCCTGTCGTGATCTCTCTGCCAGTTTCAGCCTTGCTGCGGAGAAGTTCCGGTCGCCTGAGAGGCGGAAGCCCCGGTCAGAGAGCAGGCCTCGCAGTTCGACGCGTTCGACGAAGCCGCCCGCCTTTGCCCTCTCGAGCGAAATTTCTATGAGGTTGCTCCATAGCGCTTCCGCTCGCGGAGTGTCCCCTGGGGCGAGGATCTGTCTGGCAACGAACAACCCGTGGGTTCTTGCCAGCGGCGCACTCGACTCGAAGTCGAACTCTAGGATCAGGAACCGCCTAATGAAACGCCAGATCGCACTGTCATCGTCCGCAACCCCTGCCGCCACGAGGTTCGTACGGAAAGTGTTGCAGAATTTTCGCATGTCGAGCCCGGATACGCCTTTAGCCGCCAGTCGGCTGAAGAACTCGGCTCCGGTCGCAGCTTTGCGCGCCCATTCCAGGACGTCTTGATATGGACCTGAGATGGCCCTGCTCGTCCGTTGCGTCGCAACCGCAAGCCGATGCCTATCTTCGGGAATATCTTGTGCGTTATTCCTGGCTACTTGCCTGCAGACCTCTTCGAATACCGTGTCCTTCGGGGCGAACGAGATTGTCCGCTTCGACTGAATCTCCAGCAGCGTCTCACCAGCATGAGATGTTCCGTGGATCACCAGATCGTCAAGCGAGAAACCCTGATCCACGCCTTGGTAACGAACGCGCTGGATGCGCGCCCCGGGCAATCCTCGCGGCTCGATATCGGCGAGGAGCGCCAGCAGGTAGAACGCACCAAGCTCGCCTTCGATGTAGGAGCCGGCGCCGCCGCGTGCAGCGGGACTCGAGTCATGACTGAGGGCGGTGGGATCGTCACGGTGCATTGCCATATTCTGCCTTGAATCGCACCGGGTGCGTGGCCCTTATGAGGCTGAGGATCCCGTCTGTCGCCGTCGCCTATCCCCGAAATCAATCTAACTCTACTACCTAGGCTTCTTCAGTGGGTTGCAGCAATCGGTTGAATCCGCACCCAAGAGCAGACATGGTGCCGGGGATGGGCTATGGACCAATGCTCCGTGTCGCGGACATCTCAAGCACGGAAGGCGACGAGCACCATGCTGCAACTCAGTAATGCTTTCAAGGACGTGCGACTCCCCTATGCAGGCGAACTAGCCGCGCTGACGGATACGCCGGGCACAGGACTCCGACATTGGCAGGGATCGCCAAAGAGGTTCATCGCAAGATTCCGCGACGGATTTTCTCCGGCGATAGCCTGGTTGGCCCGGAAACAAGCCTCCATTATGTTGCTCCCCTCTTGCCATTGCCTCAGGAACTCTGGAATCCACGCCAATGCGGTAACGGCCTGAATTGGCCAAGGAGAGGCGATGACGGTAGAGCAGCCGGCATTAAGAAGCTGCTTGGCAAGCCCGCTGGTAGTGTTTGCGCCCGGCACTTTATCGGATCGTCCGCCGTTACAGACGAAGAGCACGACGACCCGTACATTGCGCAGCGCAGTAGCCAGCGCCTCTGCCGGGATCTTCAAGGTTCCCTCGTCGTTGAGCGCATGAAAGTACTGGCCTTCTGGCGATACATTGCCGTGCGCTGCAATGATCGCAAGGTCGGCGCCGCCAATGCCGATGGGCACCTCGCTGCCGGTATCGAAATGAAATCCGTGCTCCTCGAAGGTTGGCGCAAGATTCTCCACCAGCATGTTTAGGCTCTCTCCCGCACCGCCATTGGAGATCCATGCGCACAGTCGACCGTCGCCCGTTTGCTCGCGACGATAAGCTTCTGCAAGCCACGTCAGCGAAGGGGCCGCGCCGATCGGATATTGCGACCCGGCCAGTACGCCATTAGCCAATAGGATGTTCGGTGGAATGGATCGAAGTTCCGTGTCCATAATGACCAACGTGGCCGAACCTGGGAACGCCGCTAAGTTGCAGCCATCAAGCGTGTGAAGCATGAGTTCGCGGTCGCTGTAGAAAGATTGCACGCCCTCTTTCTCGTTTCCATAGGCGTAGGGATAGGTCTTTTCCCAGTTCTGGAACCAGCTGTAGCTGAACCCGGTCTCCTCGATCAAGTGGGCGACACCGTCGTTGACGCGCAGGGTCAACAACTCGCCTCGGTTATTGAGCGTACCCATGACCAAAGCAATACCTCGTTGGCGGAGATATTCTGCCATGACCAGGAACGCTTCTGGTGCTTGGAACCGCGCCGGCGGCCGCGGATTGGCGATCCAGCCAGGTGCGGCTACGCCTCCGTCCGCGCACATCTCAAAGGCAACCAGAAGTTCTTCCGGCGCTACCTTTGCGGCATTAAGCGTTAGGTAGTTTCGTGCCAAGATTGCGATTTTGGAGGAATCATGAGCGGCATCATTCGAGTATCGTGCGTCGCCAATCGACCGATACAGGTTGAACATTAGAGTGGAGGCGGAATCATCGATGCCGACCGCCGCGGCTAGAGAATTGCCTTGCGCAGATTGACCGCGTAGGGCCTTCTGCACATCGACCGCGCCAGTGGGAGCTTCCACTCCAACCGTCGTACAGATATCGATCAACTGGCTCAGCATGATGAGAATTTGCGTAGGGCTTTCCTTCCTCTCCATGACTTCCCTTGCATTGTCGCAGGCCCTCACGACCAAGGGAGGTAACCGTTCCCTGTAGCTGGGCGGATCCGTCAAGACTTCCTGCATGTCGATGGTCAGGCCGAGAAAGTCCTGTTGATGGCTCACCGACGCATAGTGATCGATCGATTGCAGCGCTGCATTGGATTCTCGAAGCGCGTCACGCGCCCAATCGAACAACCTCGCCGCACGCAGCAGGCACACCAAGCTATTCAGTTCGTTCCAGCCGGTGATCAACTGACCTTCCGAGCAGCTACGCAGTGCACAGGCGAACGCTACGCAACTAGTCAGAAGATCCGACGTCCGAGCATAGATGTCAGACATGGCGAACCACGCGGCCTGCGCCCGGCTCTTGGATCCCACGCTCGATAATAAAATTTGCTCGCAGAGGTTGCGCGCAAGCTGGGCCTGGCCTGCATTGGCGAGTTGAGTCGCAGCGACTCGAATCAGGGAAATATCTTGGTTGGGCCGCTTGGCATGCGGTGCGACCGAAGTCCCAAGAAGCACCCAGTGCATGAAGTGCTCGATCTCCTCTTCGCTTGCCAGCGGATCATCCCAGGAGGAAATGAGATGGCTGACCGTCGTCACCACCGCATCCGGTGGATCCCGGAGGATATGAGCGGGCAAGATGGTTCTGCCCGGCACGCAGGGCGATCGAGAACTCAGCCAGGTAAAGGCCTCGCGCAAGAACCCATTCTGTTCAAGCCTGTCTAATCTGATGAACTCGGCATCTGATGGGCAGTCCATTACAATCTGAATGCGGCTTAACCGGAGCATTGTAGAAACAATGATCGGAAGGCCGTAGTCTCCGCTCCGCTCCACAGAGAGCAAGCTTATCAGTCGACTCCTGACACCCTCCCGCATGGTTCGGGTTGAGAGATAGTCGATGACGCCAAGAATCAGGGTCTCGGCGTCATTAGCCATCGTTGGCCAGCTGTGCTTCGACCGGTGAAGCAGAAGCCAGTCCAGGACATCGAGCAACGCACCAACTTCTGGTCCGCGCGGATTGCTTGCAAAGGTCTTGGCAATGCGGATTGCTTCCGACGCTGCCCCTTGGCGCAGGATATGCTTTACGGCAGCCACCGGGACGGCGGTCCCGCGGGGGCAATCGTTACAAGCGGATAGTGCCTTAGTGTAGTCCGGCGGGTTGGTATCGACCAGGGCCATTTGCAACGCATACAGCGGCTCTCGCAGTCGATGATCTTGAGCGGAAATGTTTCCAACTGCGCGGATGAAGTCGCCCTGCGTCAGGGCTCTGTACCAGCGTATTTGCCGCGCCTGATCCGTGGCAGGATCTTCCTCCAACACTCTGTTCTCGAAATGGAGAGCGAGATCATTTGACCGAATCTGCAGGGCGGTCGCTATCGCCTTTTCGATGGATGAGCGCAAGAGCGGTTCATTGAGTATGGCGCGCAGGAAGTTTTCGGCGTCGATATCTGCGCCCGCGTTCGCACAAACGAGGGCCAAGAGTAACAACGCCTCGGGGTTAGGGGCCGGGCTGCGAGACAACGTCTTGAGTTCTTCGTAAGCCTGCACGGGCAGATCAGCTGCATGCAGCATATTAATGCGCAAGAACTTCCTATCCTCCTCGCTAGGCATCTTGATCGAATCGAGAAGCTGCAGTGCCGCACCAATTTCGCCAGTCCGAAGCAAATCGTTGCATTGCGATAGTTGTTCTTTTATCTGTGCTAGTGGGTCATGATTCATCGGGTCTTGGTCGTCCATAGTAGCGTTGCGAGATTTTCCCATGGAGCCCACCGAGTCATCCTGTGCCAGCCAGCTTAACCCGCAACCAGATAAGCTGCGGTGACGGCTGTGGTCGGATCACGCAAGTGAGAACGCTTCCGCGCTTTGCTTTATGAAGATCAAACCCTTCGACTGATCGTTTTGGCGATCGCCACCCAGCTTCGGCCGTCCTCGATAAACATCCCTATCCCCCGCCCCATCCATTTTAGCTTTTGGAAACAAAAGTGCGCTTACAAAAGCAGATCAAAGCATACGCGCGAAGTGGACCTCGGTTCGAATTATCACTTGATATTGCCTCGAAAAGCACGATATATATCTCTTGAGAACAATTGCTGATATTGCTCCACTAGCAGCTTGCACTTTTGGGTAAAAGAATCCAGATGTGCGCTTGAGACAATACGAACAAAGGCTCGTTTATTTTGCTTCCAGTATGCCCTGAACTCGAAAGAGCTATCTGGGACTTCCGTAAAATTCTGTTCGCCGGAGAGAGATTCGGAGTACTCATATATCGTGGTATTAACTACAATAACAGGAAAGCCGAACACAAGACCTAGCTCCTCCTCACTGGAAATCCATGACGCAGCTTTTAAGGAACCAACAGACGCTGCGTATGCCAGATCTGATTGCCCGGAGAACGCCTGCTTAAGAGCATAGCCGCCGCATGAAGGTCCGAAAATTTCTGCATAGATGCGCACGTAATCAATAATATTATCGCCTAGCGCATGCCGAGCACCTTGAGATAGCAAAGCTATGTGAAGTCCTCCATATCTGGTATGTTGGTCGCGACTGGTGAGGACGACCCAAGGCTTATCGCTCGACTTACACTCAACAGCGAAAAAAGCATTGAAGCAGCCTGTGGCATCACGGCGGTAAGCGAGCAAGTCAATCTCTCGGCCTTTCTCCGTCTCAGGGTCGACATAAGCGGATGATTGTTCAACTGAAAACGAAGCATGTTTAAATGAGCGTGCGGCCTCGATTTCCAGTGGAAATCCGGTGGAGTTGAACCAGCGCTTTAGACTTTCCCCAATCGCTTTAGAATTCATGGCAGCATCTAATTACCTAATGGCCGGATACGCGGTTCGGCTATACGATTATTCATGGCAACCCTTACAGCGCGCTACTCCCTAGTACGGCTCGATCTTAGGAGCCCGGTGCCCTGTAAACAAGAGTGCAGAATCGGTCCAAGTGGGGACGCACTAGCATTTATTCGCTGTGCGCCGCACGGCGGAACACTCATTAGTGCACCTTGATCATAAGGGTGCAAGGCCCGGCTAACAAGTAGGCCGATTCCCAAATCTAATACTATCAAAGAAAGCGGTACCAGATGCTGTCTGGAAGGCCTGGGATGCCCGATTGGGATCAGAAGTGACGTAGAGAGCGAAGCAGGCCGAGCCGCCGACGCTTGGAGAGCCACCCAAATTCTGTCAGTATCCTTGGCGAAGACACGGAGAGTCCCCGATGCAACGAATATTTGAGATCTACCACGACAACGAAGCAGTGCGTCTTGTTGAAGAAGCCACAGTCGAAGCCTGGGACAACACCTTTACGGTTATAGTGGGTGAAAACGGCGTCGGTAAAAGCCGTCTCTTGTCAGAAATTGCGCGATCGCGCGTACGAGAACTTCATGGCCGTAATGATGTCGGGCGACACAGTCGGGCACCGGATCCCATGGTCATCGCCGCGTCAACGAGTCCTTTCGACAAGTTTCCCGCCCCGCCGAGGCGGCCGGCCAAGGCACAGAAGAACTATCGGTACGTGGGTATGCGCGGCGAGGGCATCTACGGCGCCTCATCAGCCGTTTCTCTGCTGTCGTCCGCGGCTCGTGGATTACTTTCAAAGTTGGCAGAGACTCCTCCAAGTTTGAACTTGCTTGGTGTGCTGGATTCGCTGTCATTCTCTCCTGTCTTCGACTTCATCTTGAAACCACAGTTCCAGCGCACAAAGGCAGACGATCCGTCGGGCCGCTACTTGCGCAAGGACGACAAGGTTTCCTTTGAGCATGATTCATACAAGTACACGATTGATACCCGACTTGCAGCTATCCTTGAAAGTACCGAAGGTTTCCAAGAAGTCTTAAAGGACCTGTCCATCGCCGCCGACTTCATTAATTTTCCGGGCACATTGAGGATGACGGTTGACTTTCGTACCAACACTGCAAGCCTTGGAGGCTCTCCGGTTAGGGCCAAGCAACTGAGAGCAATATTAAGGCTATTTGACGAGAACTTGATTAGGCTTATGGACATCGAGGTGCAGAAGCATAAGCAGGTGGCTTTCAGCCTCAAGCGCGCCAGTTCCGGCGAGCAGTGTTTGTTGGTACTGATGCTCGGCGTGGCAGGTCATATCCAGAACAACTCCCTAGTGCTGATAGATGAGCCCGAAATCAGCCTCCATCCTGAATGGCAGGAGCGATTCATGGCGCTGCTGCAGACAGCCTTCTCGCATTACAGAGGTTGCCAGTTTGTGATCGCTACACACTCACCCCAGATCATCGCACGCCTGAGCGGCGCTGGATCTTTTATATATCACCTGCGCAAAAAACAGCTCTATCCAGCATCGCTGTTCGAGCGCCGCTCGGCGGACTACCAACTGGCCGAGCTATTTGACGCGCCCGGAATGATGAACGAGTACATCTCCAGGGTTTGCTTCAACCTAATCGCGCAAGTCCGCGCTGGCCGGACTATTACGCGGGAGATGAAGCTTGAGATCGATTGGCTTTTTACCACGCGTGCGAAATTGGATTCAAGTGACAAGCTTAGAACCCTGATCGACTCAGTCGGAGAGCTTATCAGTCAGGGGCAGTCATGATTCGTGCCATAGTTTTCAGTGATGATGCAATCAATAGAATTTCTGCCATACGCGCCGACCCTGCGTTCGATCATAGAATGTGGGCTGATGAAAGTCTCGAATTAGTTCGCTGCGAGATCCGCGATCACTATCGGCGCGCACAGCTCTTTAGGTGTGTTTATTGCCTTAATCCACTGGCCGTTAGGGCTGCCGTGGGGTCACCCGTCGAACATATTGCGCCCAAGTCGATCTACCTCAACTACATGTTCGAGCCACTCAACCTTTGCGTCTGTTGCCCTGACTGCAATGAGTACAAGAGTAACAGAGAGGTTCATGCCGATCCGCCGGTTAAGGGGCGGGTACCAGTAGCATATCCAGAAGACCCTGGTAGTTTCCGGATCGTTCATCCCCATTTTGATGACTACTCAGAGCATATACGGCGGGCAGGCATCCTCTACATACCCTTCAGTGAAAAGGGCAGCTACACCATCTATGTCTGCAATCTGGGGCGTTATTTAAATGAATTAGGCATGAGCGAGGAGCTATTCAACGACTTAAACGCCGTTATGCAACGCCATCAATTCCATGAGCGCTAGTTAGATGGCCAGGTGATATTGTAGCCAACTTTGGCCAAGGAACTATATTGCCCCCCCCCCGAATTAGCTCTTAGCACGAAGGTCGGTATCGACGTCTACGCCCAAAGTGTCCGAAAAAGCGGGCTCTACCTTTTCAGCAGTGGCTTTATCTTTCGTGCCTTAACGTTTGAGTTAAGCCCAGCCGTGAAATAGCGTTGGCTTGAACGATTTAGCCATCTTCGCGGGGCGCGATGACGAGGACGCCTCGAGTGTGGTCTGGCAAGTACTCACCCTCGCGGCCCTCGACTGCGTTTAAGACATAACTTGGAGGTCGTTCGATCAAGCTAATACGAGGCGAGTTGATTGGTGCCTCACTCTCTCCCAAAGCAAATCGCGCTTGAAGAAATTCCCGAGCCCTGTGAGGCAGGTCGCCCTTTGCATAGCCAGCGCAGCAAACAAGGCAGTGCCAAGGAATTGCTGCAGCCATGACCGAAGCGAGATCGTGCAATTCCCCGGCATCTTGAAGTGCGGACACGTGCTCTAGGGAAGCTAGCGAACAGCCGTATGATTCGGGCGCATATGGAAAGGAGCCACAAGGAACGCCGGGGCTGTTCGTTTGGGGCGCACTATGCGTATAGAAGCAATAAAGAGGCACCAGTCCATCACGAAAAGCCTCTGTCCTTATTCGGTCTAACTGATAGATCTTGGGCTTTCCACTCTTGTAGTGGAGGTGGGGAAACGTGTCAGTTGCTAAGTGGATAACTTTGGCCTGCACTCGCAAGCCCAGCCAGGCATTCCGTGAGCTATTTGTAAGCCACCACTCCCAGTCAGCCCCATTGACTCCCTCTCTGCGCTTACTAAAAGTTTTTGAATATATCTCGAGAGGGTGGCGGTCCTTCAACTCAAGAATATTAAGATCCGTAAACGTCTCCTCCATAGGCTGGTGACCTACACGACGCGCTTTGGAAAGCTGTGCATGGGTCGAAAATGCGAGGGAGCGGAACGTTTCACACAACGAGGTCGCCATCTCTTTTGCTCACGAGGTACAGCTCTAACTAGGGGCCCACTCAAACGAGCGCATCCGCTCAGCTGGACACGTCGCCCTCGAGCATCGGCAGCGGCTGGCTTGCGGCGGAACCGATCGGCAGTCGGGATTCCGCACCAGGCGTGACCACGATGACAGTGATGACCTCGTCCTTCAACGAGTTGATTTGAACGAACTTGAGGCCTGCCTTCTCGAACACGTAGGCCTTGAACAGCGGCGACAGACTGACGTTGTTTTTGCCGGCGGGAACGCTTTCCCCCATGCCCTCACGTCGGCGGGGCTCAACGCCGGCTCCGCCGCCGCCCTGGCGAACGGGCACAATCCGGCGGCCATCATGGCCACTCCAATCACTATCGCGGAGAAGGATTTCATCGTTCGTTCCTTGAAGGTGCGCCCCAGACGCTACTGCTGGGCCGAAGGAGCCGCAAGCGCCGCCCATAGGCGTAGAAAAACCGTCTACAGGATTGGACAAATGGATACCCTAAGTCTCGGCCAAGGCGCGCGCCCTGCACTCCTCCAGGGCCGCAATCATGATCGGCGCAAAGCAAAGGCCCCACATGCGGGGCCCGTGATCGTCAGCGCTTGATTGGAGGTTCTTGCCTCCGCCCCCAACCATGGTGGGTGAAACGGCCTAGATGACGGGATCACTTTGCCATGAGAAAGGCGAACCTGTGATCAGTTGAAGGCTGAGAGCAAGATCAGAAAAAACCTACGCACAAGCGCACGCATCGTTCTTTTTCTAATGAGCTGTCCCGGACCTTAAAAATTCCGCGAATCAAGTTCAATTGCCAGCGATAGTCCATCAAAATAGGAGGCCCTGATTTCCCGTCGCTGATCAACTCCGGACACCCTAAGACCACACCTCCTCGGATACTCCACATCATCCAGGTTGCCGATCATCCGGGATACTTCGGGAACCTTTCATTCGGATGACTGGCCTTCCACTGCTTATAAGCCACCGTACCCTCCCACGCCTTGAATGCCAAAGGAGTGCGTCCGCGGCCCGACCAAGTCTCCTGAGTATGGGGCAGCCAATACTTCGGGGTAATTTCCTTCTTGGTGTGGGCAGTGGCAGCCTTGCTGCTACGGCCAATGCTCCTAGCGCCGATGGCGATGGCCAGTTCGGCCTTTTGTTTCGGCGTGAAATAGTCGCTGTATTGGGACAGCAAACCTACAATTTCGGCTACAGCGTAGGCGGCCTGTTCTTGGCGGAGCGCTACTTCTTGTTCCTCAAGCTTGCGAAGCTCTTCTCGGATTTTAGATTTAGCGCTGAAGATGGTTGCAAGAGGTAGTTTTGTCATTCGTAATTTAATCCGCCAGCAACTCTAGTGGGCTTAATACGCCTTACCGGGAGTTTTCTTTACGGGCTTACCCTCGAATTCCGCTTTCTCAGCATTTGCACAGTCGTCTCTCCTCTGCGCCTTGCTAAGGTCTCGGCCGCAATCCGCGACCACTCTGCTCCGCTCCTCAGGATGGGCTTTGTAATAGTCCACATCTTGCGTAGGTCTGCTGCAGCCAACCGTGACCCCCACCCCCCAAATTGTGGCCACACTGAAGATGATTGCGCCTATTTTCATGCATCCCCCTATGAGATTGCGTATCCGGTCACGTTTTTGCCGGCTCTGTACCCTCTATCCTACAGATAGAGACTGCACGAGAGGAAGAGGTTTGTTCATGCTCATGAGACACCCCGCAACCCTGTTGTCTACGTGTCCCAAGAGCTGCTGTCTGTCCGCGCCATTTTTGCTGCCCGCCTCAAGCAGGCTCGGCAGCTGCGTGGGCTAAGCCAGAGAGCCTTGGGTGATCGTATGGGTCTGGGCAAGGAGAAGGGTTCCTCCCGAATAAACCGCTACGAGCGTCAGGTCACAGCCGTTGGATTCGACAACCTCGATAAACTGGCCGAAATCCTAGGAGTGCCCCCAGCATATCTTTTAGCGAGCACCCCAGAAATGGCTGATGCCATTCTGGAAATCGGCGCTTTGTCGCCAGATCAACAATCACAATTGGCGAAATGCTTACACAAAGTGTCAGAAGGTGTAGAGCCAAATATCGCACTCGCTCAGTGGGTTAGTTCGCTAGGCCACGAAAAATAAAATCTGCTTGGCGTTAGCGTTGGCCCGTGCGATCAAGGCTGCCACAGCAAATTAAGCTTGATTTTTATCATCAGACACGTTAGCTGAGTCGAGAGATTCGCTCAGTGCTTTTTGCAGCGCATTGATCAGCGCTTTCACTCCCTCTGGACTCAGTTCAACCTCAACGTTTCCTGTAACGTGATCATCTTCGAGTTCGTTGCATGCGCCCTCACCTTCTTTAAGTTCATTAACCGGATTGATAGACCAGACCTCTAGATTCACGCACCCTGCATGGATGTTTGAGATTTCGACGTAGCCCTGGCGATATTTGATCACATTAGTCATCAATCTAAATTTCACATTGTTATCCGTTAATTAATTTAACTGAAAAAATCACGAAGCAGATCCATCTATCTTCCGCCCTGCCGCACTATTGCACCAGTGATGGAGTTGCTCGCCCAGCTGTGCGCATCGATGCTGCTTGGGCTGGCGGCGACAAGAGTCACCTACGCCGGCCCCGCCTCGCCACAAGGACACCCCCGAGCATCGCCCCTACCCGTGGTCCTGCGCCTGAGCGCAATCGGCGTTCAAGCCATTCCCACGCCGCAGTGGGCCAGTCGGGAAGCGATTGCGAGGATGGGTCTCTCAAAGCCGTCCAGGCCCGGTACGCTCCGAGCAAAGCAGCCGCCCTGTCGAGCGGGCCGAGCGCACCAATCCGGGGCGGCCCTAGCGGACGGTAACAGCTTTGAGTTCTTGGCAATCGCCAACCCATCCCTTCAATGACCCATGCGAGCTCAGCGCTGGCGATTTTTGAAAAACCTGGACCCCAGTTTCGTCCGGACGCCAAAACCAGGTCGCGGCGAAGCCGAGCATCCTGTCGCTCGATTGTTCCTTGCCGCCATTGCTGGAGCCATTCGTATAAACCCTGGATCTCTTGATTCACAGTAACTGGCACGGGGTCATCGGCAGGGAAGTAGCACAAAAGCAACTGATGCCGGCTACAAGCGATAGTTCGTGCATCGAGCCAGTCCACCAGTACCGGATACCTAATTCCCTTGTCGACCGGGAGTACGCATCTGGGGCATGCAATTTGTCTCCATGTGCCCTCGATACGCCAAGCTGCTGGTATTAGCTCTATACGGTCTAACTCCGTAGGGAGCTTACCCCAGGCACTGCCATCGGACCGTCGCTCAGGTTCGCGGGGTGAGAAGCCACACCACTCTCTCCATTCAGACGGAGCAAGGCCCAGCCTCTGCCTTGTAGCTTCAAGCCACGAAAAGACGCTCTCACCTGGAAACGGAACGGCGGCGTCAGGCAAATCTTCAACCTTCATTGCCCTTGCCTTCTTCGCCTAGGCCAGCTTTCCAGCACTCGTCGAGCAATTCGATGGTGATTCGCTCCTGCCCCCTGGCATGCGCCATCCGGGCGGCACCGATCACCACCTCGAGGAGTCTGAACGTAACGCAGCAGTCATGAGCGGTGAGCCAGCGAATAACAGTCTTGCTGTCGAGATGCGAGGGACTCGGTAGGTTCAACTCAGCTTCTATACCGGCAAGAAACTGGCGGAACTCCATTGATTCACCCCAGACAGGTAGCTCGACCTTCTTGAAGCGTGAGGCCAGCTGCTCGTCCGCAGCTAGCACATTGACCATGTTCTTGGTTGTCGCAATACAGACCGTGATGCCCAAGTTACATATGGACTTGATCAACGCCAAGGTATATTGCTGGCCGGCCTTGCCCGCATTGAGGATGTGTCCAGCTTCGTCGATCAGCAGCTGCTTAACCCCTGAAGCATGAAGGACATCCGCGACCTGCTCATGGATGTTCTGGGCCTTACGAATCGGGTATCCAGGTAGACATGCATTAATGATGGACCGGCACATCTTCATGCAATTTCCGTCATAGGGGGCCTCAATTAAGATTGCCTCTCGGTATCTGGATCCGCTCGTTTCCCGCGCCGCTGACACCTGCGACATATAGTGATTTAGAAGTCTGCTCTTGCCGCTTCCGGCTGCGGCGACAATATGGAGGCACACAGGGCGGCTGCGCTTGTACTCACCTGCGCGCAGCCGGCTCAGTATCTTTAATATGCTTATAGAGGGCGAACTCAGTACAAATGGCAGGTCGCCTTCTAGATACGGGACCGCAACCGTGGACTCGGGAGCATTGGCGTTCTTCATTCCACTTCTCCCAGGCTTGCCCGAATGGGTTCCACCGGTGTTGTGTAGTCGACCTCGCCGTGCTTGTGCTGCCCTTGCCTAGGTTCTGGCAACCTGGCCACCTTCCGGCGTGCCCTCTTAGAGCTACTTGCCGCGTCGAGTAAGATGCTGCGTTGCAATTCCATTGCCTCGAAGAGTTCGCTCTCTGATGAAGCCCTTCGGCCCTCATTTTTAAGGTGCGCACGGATATCCCGAAGCTCCCATAGAGAGAAGGGTTCCCTTGAGCGATCCAGTAGCGGCACATCAAGATAGTCACTGCCGGCATACAAATAGACCTTGCTGAGGTCTCGTTGGCTGAAGTGGACCCTATGCTCGATTCCATCGTTTATGAACGGCGTAAGGGCTGGGTCCCAGTAGTGCAGCGAGTGCAGCTGGATACCTGTCCGCCCAATCTTTCTTCCAGTGGCAGGAAGAAACCCAAGAGTGAAGTCTCGAGGGTTCCCAATAATTGGGGGAAACCTAGTCACTCCCTGAGCGTTTGTCCAAGACTGTTCCCAAACCTGGGCTGGTGTACGGCCAGCCAAACCCCTATGCGGGCTGTTGTGATACACGCCAGCAATCTCCAACGCAAGCCATTGCTCAAGCTCGGTAAATGTGAGGATTGCTTTCTTCTCCGATTGATAGTCCCCTCGTTGCTTAGAGTTCGAGAACGTTGTGCCTGGCAGCAAGTGCACCGCACCCATCATCGTCCCAATGTAGCGCTCGATGTAAGCGCCATAGTGCGGGCGGCGAACCGGCCTAGGGCGCACTTCGATTCCGTACCGTTCGCATTGTGCAAGCAGCGATTTTGTCTTGAATGTCTTCGCGTTGTCCCAGGCAATCCGGGACATCTTACCGAACATCGGATAGGTAACCTTTTCCCTTAGTCCTAAGGAGTGGAGCCATTTCTCCTTGGGTAGACAGCTATGTTCCAGGGTGAGAGCCACTGACGTTTGATCGGGCGGGTCGAAGCTCATGTAGTAGCCAACAACACAACGAGTAAAAACATCGATCGCCAGGGTTATCCACGGGCGCCCGATGACTTGCCTGGTCAATGGGCTCACCACCATCAAATCAACCAACGCGTGGTCGATCTGCACGACTTCGAGCGGATATGTCGTTTCAAGTCCGCGTATGGAGGGGGACTGCTTTGCATGCGCCTCGTGGGACCCTTTCCGTTTGACGGCCACTTGGAGCGGATCACGCGCTTTTATCCGTGCACTAACAGCCGCGTAGCTTGGTGCTGGCACATCGGCTTGTTGTGCAAGTTGAGCGCATCTACGGACCACCGCCGAAACGGTGCTGCCTTCTCGTACCAGATAGACCTCATCTATAGCTGAAGCAATCAAGCTCTCTACCAACGGCGACAAAAATCTTGCGTTAGGTGTCGGGCCAGGCATGCTAGGCAACTGAGATGCAGGTAGCGGGTTATCGCAATGCAGCTTCCAACGACGGCGCACCGTCTTGGTCGAAACGCCGAACTTGGCAGCCAGGCTTTGGCACGTCGGCGCAAGTAGCTTGGAACCCTGCTCTTTGACCGCCCGGCCAAGGGCACGCGTCCATTCGCGTGCAGCTGCTTCCTGATCAGGATCGTTTTGGGACACGTGCCTGATCTTGCCTTTGACGGCGAGATGCTCGTAAGCAGAAAGTTCACCGATCCCAACCCATTGAAACTCGGCAGCACCTTCGGTCTTCACGTGGATCTTGTCCGGGGCTACGCAGTTGAGAATCCGTGAAAGCTTTCCCCCGCACATCACCAATTCACCCGGCTTTACGACCAGATCCCTAACTGGGCGCGAGGCCCTCATGTTCAAGCTCATCGTTGGGTCCTCAGACCCGACGCAATAGAAGCCCGCTCCCCCTGTTGACAGGGAAAGGGAAGTATGAAAGGCTAGCCCCAATCGGCGGATCATCCGGTTGTTCAGAAAGGTCAGGGCGCCAACCCTGGCCTTTCGTCGTTCTAGCCACAGGCATCCAAGTGCGTCAGGCCATAGTTCGCGTCTCCGCCGATTGACAGTCACCGCAGCATGCGGCGGCGCAGAATTAGCACGCGAAGAAGCGTCGCGCAATCGCAACGCATTGATCAGAAAAGGTATTTATAGTCTTTAGACTATCGTTTTGTTGTGCTCGCCGGGGCGCATTCGAACTAGTGCCGGACTGCGCGCGTCAGTCGAATGGCTCAAGCACCCCGCCCCGCTGGCGATCGCGTCCAGGAGGCGACTTTTCTCTTTAGATCGTGTCCTTGGGATCTTCCAACGACGCTCGCCCGTGAGCTGCTCTGGCGAAGTCCTTAAGCATCAACGACTTGGACGGAGACACGAACCAAAGCAATCCACAGTTGCAGATCCGCCACCACGCTGAGCAGTTCCGCACCGCCCGCATCACCCTCGGCCTGAGCATCCCCGACTGCGCCAAGCTCCTGCGCGTCAGCGTCCGGACGGTCTCCAACTGGGAGTCCGCTCGAGCTCGCATCCCCTATACCGCCTACAAGCTCATGCGCGTCCTCAGGGGCGGCAAGCTGCTCGGTCCCGACTGGACCGGCTTCCAGGTGCGCGGCAACGTCCTGGCAACGCCTGAGGGCCGTGAGCTGCGCTCCAGCGACCTGGTGTGGTGGTCGCTCCTGATCCTGCAGGCGCAGGAGTTTCGCAACATCATGGCCAAGCGCCGCGGCGTGTTGCCCACCCATGTGGCCACTGCTATGGTCGGTCACTGCCGCGCGCCGGCGTGGGTCTTCAAGCCGTCCGTGTCTACGCCTTGTCGGCAGAGTGTCGACACATCCGGGGACTTTTCACCGGTCCGGCTGGTGGATACGCAGGCAACCTGTACTACCGCACCAGCACAGTTCCCACACCTTCCCCGGCACGCGCCGGTTGGCCCGAGCAGTAACACGGGCCAAAAGTCTCAGGACCTGGCTCTGCGGAGGACCGCATGAGCGACCAGGCTCCCGCGCCGTCCCGCAAGACCGCGCCCAACGTTCGCTTGGTCGACCCGCTCAAGACCCAGGCCGCAGCCAAGGCCAAGGATCTGGGTATCTCGCTCAACGCCTTGGTCGCCCTTGCTGTCCGTCAGTACCTCGATGCTCAGGCAGTTGCTCTCTCCCAGTCGTGTGCCCATGACGCGCTGGCTCAGATCCTCTCCGCCGGTCTAGACCAGGAGCTGCCTTCGCCCCTGGCCCAGCGGCGTGTGCCACGACTGCCTGCAGCGTCAGCGTCTGGCGGGCGTGGCGCACGCCTGCCTACCAAGAGCGCCAAGCGTACCGGTCTTCGCCGTCGGCATGGATCGAAGCTTCAAACCTTCCTCACCTGCCCTGCTCGCTTCGCTCCTACCGGCATCATTGGCGCCTCTTTCCACCATGAGTACCTCATGGCAGAGAGCTACTCTGACCGACTGTGGAACTCCAAAGGAGGCTCATCTGCTGTCTGGCGCGATGTTCTCCGCAACGGCAAGCCTCTCTGATTTCGTCACGCGTCACTGAAAGGGGGAACCATGCATCCGCGCACCCGATTTCGCGCTCGTCGTGAGCGCCGCCTACGTAACTTCCGCTTTGCTTGCTTTGGCCTGTATCGCTCGGTCACTTTCCCCGTGACGAAGCCCCGCATGTGGCTCATGTGCAAGTACCTGCGTGTCTTCTTCGCCCTTTACTATTCCGGCCGTCCTGATCTTGCTCTGAGGTTTGGTCGTGTCTGGCCTGGCCAGCTTGCAGCAGTGCTTTCCTCACTCAATCAGCGCGGCGATCATCGGCTTGGAATAGTTCTGTGAGGCGTCACGTAATTATCTGATCTGGGGTGCGGGGGCACCCCGCGCAAACATTTTGAGATCTACCAGCCCGCCGTCATGTTTGGCGCGGGCATTTTCTTTCCCTTTGCATCGGCAAAAAGCTCGCGCCCTGAGTGCTGCTTTTAATTTCTCCTGCAGCAAACTGCGGTGCCGATCGACAAGGTGCCTGATCTATTTTCATGATGCGTCACGAAATAATCTCAGGAAGTTTTTGCATGTGTCGACACTTTCATTTACGATCAGCCAGGAATAAGGATTAACTCATGCGACGTATAATGAACCGAGATACATTATGCGAAATTGGACATGTCCCCGGACGGGGGCGCGGCCGGCCATCCCCGTCGCAGATTGTCAGTTTCTTTAGTTGGTGTCCTTTTCGCTTGGATCGTGCCCCCGCTTGATTTCAAAGGCTTTTTCCCTATCCACGGACACGATCCAAGCGAAGCCCCAGCCGTGCGCCATCTGTTGGCGCGAGCTCGACGCCCTCGTGGCCACCTGCGACGACTCCCTGGAGGGGCTGCGCGATCGCGCCCTGCTCTACTTCGCGTTCGCCAGCGGCGGGCACCGACGCAGCGAGGTGGCGGCGGCGGACTTGCCCGACCTGCATAAGCAGGACGCGCGGACCTACGTCTACCACCTGCACCACAGCAAAACCCAGTAGGCCGGCCCCACGGCCACCTCGTCACCGGACAAGCCGCTGCTCGGCGTGGCGGCCGAGGCCATGGCGGCCTGGTTGACGGCCAGCGGGCTGACCGAAGGGCTGATTTTCCGGCGCCTGTGGGGGGCACGGATCGGTGCCGGCCTGTCGGACAAGGCCGTGGCCCTGATCATCCAGCGCCGCGCGAAGCGGGCCGGTCTCGAAGGCGATTTCGGCGGGCACAGTCCGTGCTCGGGCTTCATTACCGAGGGCGGTCGTCAGGGCGTCGCCCTGCCCGCCCTAATGCAATTGACCGGGCACCAGTCGGTAGCGGCGGCGATCGGGTATTTCCAGGCCGGTGGGGTCAGCGACAACCCGGCGGCGCGCTTGCTTGACAGTGTAAACAGCCCGGCCGATGACTGAGGACGTGCGCAGCTCGAACGAACGACACGCCTAGCTCATTGCGCGGGTGACGATCAACATGGCGTCCACGGCCGCCGTTTTGCACTTGTCGTGCCCCTCGATCTGGGCAAGAAGGGCCGCATCGTCCAAGTCGGCACTAGCATCGACTCTCATCAAAATTGCCGTAGTGTCATTGACCTTTTTCGAAGAGAGAGGAGTTCCTGACTCCGTCTTAACCTTGAGGCCGCGGACCAGTCCGGATACCAAGTCAGGCTTTTTGGCGTCCGCCACGCCACTGGCATAAGCCAAAAGCGCTCGGGCGTCAGCGACAGAAAACTGGAGCCTCCATTCTTTGTTATCGATTTGCCAGGCACTCGCCTCGCGGGGCGAGGCCATCTGCTGTTTGATCCAGCCTGTAGCCTGCTTGTGGTAGACCGACACGGCATAGCGATAGATCTTGGGCATACGGATCTGGGCCACGCGTGAGGCTTGCGACACGTATTTTGCCAAGACCGCATAGGCTGCGTCGTTTCGAAGTTGTCCCACCCACTCGTAGTCCTCGAGCGTGTCCAATAGCGTGGCCATGGAGGGTGTGAAGGGCTGACGCAGGCCCCACTGAAGCGTAAAAAACTCGTCGGAGTCCAGATCGTCGCAGTAGTAGGGCGAGTCAAACATTTTTTCGCCTGCTGCAACTCGATCTACGGGAAGTTTTCGGCCTTGAACGAACAGGTAATGGACATCCTCCACGTCCGAAAGCTTTTCGGACTGAATGTCGCAAGCTTGCGTCAGGTTGACGAAGTGACGCTTCGCGCCGCCCCTCTCGCGCAATACAGTGCCGAAGCGGATATAGCGCTTCATCCAGGTCAGGTGGGCTGCCGTACGTGTCAGCGACGTCCCGGCTGCCGGAGGTGGTGCAGGCACTTCCCCTTCCACGGGGCCAGGCGACGCGGCTGCAGCTTCATCCGCACCTGCAGCCCCTGCGTTCGCAGACATTGCCTCTTGGCCGGCAATGCCGTCAGCGACGACAGCATTACCCTGCCCTTCGGCCGCAGCCACCTCCACCGGTGCAGTTGACCCCGTCTCGGGCGCAGCTGTCGCTGTGGCGAGGACAGCATTGGTCGTCGCAGCCGCTGTGATCGGCCCGTCGATCTTGGGCGGGCGGCCCGGGGGCTCCCACCACGGCCGTCGGTGCCAGACCACATCACTCATCAAGCTTCGAATCGCCCGTTGGGCGTGACGCACTTCAACGCCTTGATCGATGGTCGGCGCGATGGTGCCCTGCGCCTCATTGAGTGCCAATCTCAGCGCATCGATTTCTTTGAACGGAAAACTATGCTCTTCGGCCTCCGCGCTGATCCGCCGCGATAGGACGTCGGCAAGATATTCCTCGATCTTCATCGAGTCGCGCTTCGCAGTGGTCGCAAGCAGGGCAAACGCACTGGCATCTAGGTCGTACAGCCGGAGGATCATCTGCTCGGCCGCTACCTTCAAGCTATGCTCCCAAGCCCCGACGAAACGCTCGATCGGCGCCACCAACCCACGCTCCGCGGCCAACTGCCGCAGGGCGCGTAGCCATTTCTCCTTCACATCCTCGTCGGCGTCGGGATTTGCCGCCACCGGCTTCGCCAGGATGCGAAACCGCGAGGCCGAAATCTTGCATTTATCTCGGATCCCCTCGAAATGACCGCGAATTGCGTCGATGTCGGATGACATCAGGATGACCAACAAGGGATGTTCGCGGTTCGCGTGGTCCTGCTTGAACTGCCTAATGAGCTCGTAGGTAGCCTGCGGATCGTTGTCCACCAGAAAGTAATCCACGACCAGCAGATCGTACCGATCCGCTTCCGGGAGGTCTTTCACCTCGGCCCACTCGTCGATCTCAACTCCATTTGCGGTAAGCCAGCCTTTGACCTTATCCAAAGGCACATGCATGTCATCGCGGTGTTGTACCGCGCGATCGAAGGCATCGCGCAGGACGACATGCGCCTGCGCACGTATCTCTGGATCTTTCAGCGCCTCGAGTCGCTCGTTCGCGTTGGCATGCGGGCGGCCCATGCATTCCAGTACATCGTCGAGCGCAAAGGTGTAATCATGATCCGGGTCGGCAAGCACTTGGGAGATGACGACACCATCGCCGTGCTGATCGAGGGTCGTCATGTCGACAACCCGAGACAGATCGTCGTCCACGATCAGAATGCGATTGATGTTGGCGCTCCGGAAAACCTCGGTCAAGCTCATTTGTCTGCACCCGGCAGTTCCAGAATGAACGTACGCAACTGGCCGTCGTCACCGCCGTTCGGATCCAAGTACAGCTTGCCTCCATGGTATTCGGCCACCTCACGCGCCAGGTACAAGCCGTACCCCTTGCCCTTCGCCCGCAATGTGAAGCCGGGCAAGAAGATTCGCTCGCGATCGGTTGACACCACCCCAGGCCCATTGTCGGTCACGCTGATAGTGTTTGCCTTTGCGTCAATCTCGATTTCGATCAGGCCACGTTCGGTGGTGTCCTTGCGCTGGCCGATCCAATAGACGGAGTTGCTGATCAGGTTCTCCAAGGCCAGGCTGAGGAAGCCGGGCACCATGCGGACCTTCGCCGTGGCGCCTTTCGGGGTGACCTTGATATCGAAATCGATTTCGTGACGCGTGAAACGCGCCGCATAGCCATTGAGGATCGTTTCGGTAAGTTTGACGACCTCGATATCGCGCTTAACGTGGCGAGCACCCGGCATAAGCGGATCAAGCTGGCGCAGCCGCGTATTGATTGCGCGAATCTCTTCCTCAAGTTTATTGAGAAGCGCCCGAGTGTCCTCATCCGCGTCCTGCGCCAGTTCGAGCATCAGTTTTCGCGTCTGAGCGGTGGTACGGGTTAGTTCGTGCATAACGCCGTGCATGACGTTGCCGATTCCCGCTAGTTCCAGGATGTCCTCACGCCCTTCGCTGGCCTTCTCGATCGCCGTCTCAAACTTCGTCACCTGGGTGCTAATGAAATGCAGATGCTCGTCCAACGAGTTAACCGTTGTGCGCAGGTTCTTGGGCACCTCAGATTTGAGCGATGCCAGTTCTTGCTTGGCAAGCGTCAGGCGATCGTTCAAGGTCGAAGTGCCCTCGTTGACCAGGTTCTCCAGTTCCTGACGCTTGATCGCCTCGTCGTTGGCTTCAACCAATGAGCGCAAAGGGGCAATCGCATACTTCAGTAGCATCAGCTTGAGTAATTCGGCCTCAGGTGTGGTCACCAGCCCTTCGCGGTTGGTTAGGTCGATCAGCTGCGGATTGCCTTTGTGTGTGATTTCGAGCGCGCCCACGACCTGGATGCGGTTGACAATGTAACCGCTCCCGCGCAACGCCTTGTGGTCCAAGCCTAGCCAGTCACCATCGCGCTCGGAACCCGTAAAGCCAACGCGGAACCCGTCTCGGTAGATGGCGATTCCACCGGACCAGATATCCAATTCGGGACGAATGATGGCTTCCCAGTCCTTTGATTTTCTGCGCATCGACCGGCGATTGAATCGCATGATGTGCAGCTTAAAAGGGCCAATGGCCTTGAGTTCTTCCAGGGTTACGCCACCGGGCAGCAGGCTGTTTCCGACGATCCCGGCGCTGCGCGTTTGGACATCCGCCGAGTCATCATCCGGTGCGAGCTTGAGACTGACGGTGAGGATCTCGTCTTTGGCGTCTTTGACGTTCTGGGGATAAAAATCCAGAAGGAGATGCTGATCGGCCAAGTTCCTGACTTCATCGGCCAGAGGCGGAAAGGCGATTGGGGGCAGGTCATTGACGCTGATGCTGATGCGGAAGCGACGGGCCTTGGAGAAGGGACTACGCAGCCGACGAACAAAAGATTGCAGTTCCTTGAGCGGCTCTCCGCCCATGACCCAGTCGCTGCGCAGCGCAAAAATACGAACGATTGTTCCGGCCGGTGCCTCCGATGGACGCGGAATCCGATGCACCTCCACCGGCACATCAGCGATTTGCAGCTTCGCGTTGTCAAACAACCGCCAGTCGAACTCCACCGCCGAGGCGCGAGAGGCATTGGTGACCCAGGTTTCCACATGTGCGCGTTCGCCAAGGCGCATCATGGCCAAGCGACCGATGCCCTTGTTACCCAAATACTCGTCGATGTTAGCTGGTGGGGTGGAGCCCACCTTGAAGTCCGTCCCCACGGTAAGGAACACCGGCAGGATCTTGTCTTCGGCGATACCGCACCCGGTGTCTTGGACCTCGATGAAGTTCATTTCCTCAAGGAGGCGCACCGCATCTAACGCCGTCCGGGCATGACCAAGTCGAGCTAGGACCTGATCGAAATGCGCGCTGGTCGCCGCTGCGGCCTCGCGCTGTTGAGCGGCAATCTTTAGTTGCTCGATTACATCTTTCAAATGCTGCGGCAGGGAGCCGGTGCTGTTCCGCACCTGTTGGGCGAGGCGCTGAAGCAATGCGCTAGGAACCGGGCAAACCAGTCGAACCTTGACCGTGGGTGAGCCGGCATCGAAGGAGTTCTTGAGCAACTCGTTGATTGCAATCTCATCGGAGGTGATGAGTTCACGCCCCAGATGCAGCAGCGTGCGGGCGGCTACGCGAAAGCCGGTGCCGTTGGCTGTAACTGTCCGGCGCTTGCGTGCCGGCGGCTGCTTCTTCTTCGATTTTGCCATCCCCCGCTCCCTCCCTGATATATCGAGTGGCCGTATGCCCAGCCGTGTGCCACGTTAGGTCATGCCGACACGCGAAAGTGCTGTCGTACTGTCTGACGTCGCTTGCGCTTGGACACGCCCTACGACGTTCACCAACCGTTTTCCCGCTTCCTCCGCTTGTTCCAATTGACTCGGGCGGCCAAAGCTGAAACGAATTACTTGGCTCGCTTGGGTTTCGTCCAATCCTAATGCCCGCAGGACATGGGAGGCTCGAAGCTCGCCCGATGCGCAGGCAGCACCGCTTGATGCAGAAAGCCAAGGTAACAAACGTCCCAAGACGTCATCGGCCTCCACGCCGGGAATGCGAATGCTCACATGACCTGGTAGGCGTCGGACCGGATCGCCCAACACCGTGTAGGCCAGACCTTGCGTATCAAGGGCATCCAGGAAAGTGCGTGCCAGGCATTCCAGGTGAAGGCGATGCTGATCAGCTGTACGGCGCGCCAACTCGGCGGCCTTGCCGAATCCAACTGCGAGGAACGGCGCCACCGTGCCGGACCGAAGACCTTGCTCTTGGCCGCCGCCATGCAGCAAAGGACGCAGCTCGGGCAGTATGCGAGGATCGACGTACAGAGCACCAATCCCCGCGGGGCCGTACATCTTGTGACTGGAAAGACAAAGCAAGTCGATCTCGTCGTCAATCACCGACAGCGAAATATGACCGGCTGTTTGCGAGGCATCGACATGCAGATAGTGTCCGTACTCATGGGCGATACCAGCCAGCGCTGCGATGTCCTGGACGGTACCAATCTCGTTGTTGCCGTGCCCCACCGCCACTAATCCCGGCCGGCGATCATCCATGGCCAACTTATCGGCGAGTGCGGAAGGAAGCACATGCCCCTGATCGTCGACTTCGAGCATGTTCACTTCGGTGCCGTCGCGATTGAGCGCTCGCGCTGGCTCTAATAGCGATTTGTGCTCGACACCGCTCAACCACAGCCGAGTCCGATGCAGACTCAATAGGCCCTTCAGCGCCAGGTTGTTGGCCTCCGTGGCCCCAGAGGTGAAGACTACCCCATCCGGATCGCCCCCTATCAGCGTCGCAATGGCAGCCCGTGCTTCTTCGACCGCCCGTGCGGCGCGTTGACCGTGCCAATGATCAGCATGTGGATTGGCGTGTTGGCCCCTAAGCCACGGCAGCATGGCATCGACGACTTCCTCCGCGGGCGGTGCGGATGCAGCGAAATCGAGATATATCGGCTCCGATCGGGCGGATTGGTCCGTCATTTGTGGCACACCAAACACGCCTTGCCGCCCGAGAAAATGTCCTCCATCTCCACGCCGTCGCCCTGCTCTACCGGTCGCAGAGGATTGGGACGAACTTTCGCCCTGGCGCGGGCCTTCCGCAGCTCGTATTCGCGTTCGATTGCCGCCACTCGGGCCGGTTGCTCCAGTTCCACGAGCGATTCGCGATCGCTCCAGGTAAACGGAGACCCATGTTCAAGCGCACTTTTCTCGTAGCGCTTGGCTTCTTCAAATCGATCCGGATGCTGTTGCTTTAGACGAACCCATTCAATCTTCTGCTGGAAGAAGCAGAACGTGCATCCGCTGCGCGACCGCCAATCGTAGTACTTAGGCAGCCCAACTCCGGCACCGTGCAGTAGTTCCAAGACGCCTGCGTGGTCGACGCCCGCATCTCGGAAAGGCAGGTGGACATTCAGATTTTCATGGCCCGAGTCATAGCCTTCGCGATGAGACTCATCCGAACGGATTGCAACATAGCTGTGAACGCGGTCGCCCGCCTCCAGCCAAGGTTTTATCCAGTTACGGAAAGGAACGAGCTTCAGTTGTCGCGTGCACCAGCGAGTCTTAACCGAGGGAAGGAAGTGACCGTATTCCCGCAACCAGAAATCGAAGTCTCGCTGAGGATTCAGGCGCAGGATCGGCTTTCCCAGGAAGCCCTCCAGACTGCCGAGAAACTCGTAGACCTCCGGCAATTCTTTGCCCGTGTCGGTGAAGAAGTACTGGAGATCCAGCTCCGGATAATGTAGACGCATGTAGACAGCCAGCGCCGCACTGTCTTTGCCACCGGAGATGCCGAGCACATGCCTGTCAGCCACGGCCCACCTCCTCCGCCTGCAGTTCTTCCAGCACCATCGCACCCGCTTCAACCAAGGCCGCAAGCAATAGATCCGGCTTCACGCCCTTGGCGCGAAGGGGACCGATCAGGTCGTCGCGCATACGCGTGATGGCCGGGCTGTCGGCCTCCGCGACGTCGATCGTCGCCGAGACCGTGTCGTGCCCGCCGAACACCACGGCCAATGCCCGTCGTCCGGCAGGCCGGCCTTGCACCGAGGCCAATGCTTCAATGCGACGGAATTCGAACGCCCACTGCGAAAGCTGCACCGCCGCGTGATCCAGGTCGTTGTCACTGAACTCTCGCGCCGGCTTGTTTACGGCCAGTGCAGCCAGGCTTTCGATGTCTTCATCCGTTCCGCTGTAGGCCATAAGCCTGCCGGCAAACGCCTCCAGCTTCAGGTCGCCACTGATGCCGCGCACCGCTTGGGCGCGAGCTTGCAGTTTGGTTAAGGGACCGACGTGGTCGATCCGATCGAGCATCTTGGCTTCCAATGCCTTCAAGGCACGGGGATAGGCTTGGGTCAACTCTTCGACGATCCGGCCCACTTCGGCGACCAGTGCCTTGCCATTGCGCCCGGTGCCCAGGACTTCGGGCAGGTCCACAAAGAGGGTTTTGACCGGGTCGGATGCACGAACCAGCAGCGTACGTGTATCGCGGGCCAGTTCGCCAACTCTAGTCGTTCTCTGCGTCCATTGAGGAAGCGACAACGTCCAGGCCACGAGCGCCCGCGCAGAATCCAGAGGATCGGCGGACACGGGGCGCTGCACGGCGTCTTCTAGGCGTGCGGACAGCAGCGTCAGCATCTGCTTGGCGGACGCATCCATACGCACCCACTTCCAGCCGATACGCGAGGGATCTTGGAGCCACTCGTCCACGTCGGCATCGGTAAGATTTGGGCAGAACACGCCGTCGACGTAGACGGCGATTTCGCTGCGATGCGCCAGGAGAAACGCCAACGCCAGAATGGGCAGCACGCCATTCTTCACGCCGTACGGGATCTGCCGGGCGGTGTCATACCACTCGTCCAGGGAGATCGCCCCTTCCGCATCGATCAACTGTTGTCGCCAGTGCTTCCACAGCGTCGTGAGCGACTCGGCGCCGGGTGAGTCCAAAGCGTTATCCGGCGAAGCAAAGACGCCCCGCCCTTTCACAGTGCGATGCAAGCCCAACGCGGCCAGGATGGTGTAGTAGAGGCCGGCGTCCGCGGGGTAGCCCGAGTAGTCCAGTTCCGGGCTATCCCCATGGGACAACATCCGATGCATCAGCAGACGTTGCGCCTTGGCCGCGTTAGATGACAGCACATCACGGTTGACCAATTCGCTGAAGATATGCGGTGCGTGTTTGAAGACCGCGTCGCAGACGCGGCTTGCCGTCGGCGACAGGCCCTCATCGGCGCTGGGGTGATAGTGCTTGCCCGCGCTGAACCATGTCGCCGCGGCAAACGCATCGCGCAGGGCCGCCTCGAGATCTCCCCGCAGCTGCTGCAGTCTTGCATTGATCTCGCGCCGCGCCACGCTATCGTTTTCCAATGACGGCGTGGACTCCGCAACGTGATCCAGGGCCGCGAGCTCACTGGCATATTCGGCCAGACGGTGGTGCCCCTTGGGCACACCGAACAGACCCAATCCATCGACGGCTTGTTTCGCCAGATCGCGCGCCGTCTGCTCGAGTTGCTCGGCGGAAGTTTCCTCGTCGGGCACAAGTAGGACAAAGCGTCCGGTTTGTGAGCGATTACGTTGGCCCGTGAGATTCATCGCGCCACGCGGCGTGGTCACGGTGCGCTCGAACCAGCGGAGGGTACCGGTTTTGGAATAGTGTTTGCGCGCCGTCAGTGGCGGGAGCACCCCCAGGCGCTTAAGCTGGTCGTCGATGCTCTGACTGCGTTCGCGCTTGGCTGCATCCACGGCAGCATCGATGTCAAAGTCGCTGCCGGCGTAGATAGCCCAAGCTTCGTTGTGCTTGCGGTAGATCGCAATGCTGGCGGTAGCCAGATCCCGCAAGGCAGATTGAATTTCCTTGGGTGAGTAATCGCCGACCGAACGCTCCAGGACCTCATTGCTCGCGGCCAGCCCCGATCCATTTCGGAACAACTCGATCAAGGCGATGGTTTTGGCCAGTGATACGTGAGGCTCACGAAAGCGGGCTTCCACGCGTTCAATGGCCTCGGCACTGGTCGCCCAACGGTGGCCATCGGCAGAGGCCAGGATGGCTGGTTCGAAGTTCGCCCGCAGGTAGTCCCAAAAGCGCGCCGGCTGGTAGTAGTCGATCGACTTGCGGGTGTGACCGGCCAAAAACTCGCGGAATCCCAGTGGTTCGGCCGAGCTCAGGAAACCGAATACGCTGCGTTCGTTCTGGCCAAAACGCCGACGCGAGCAAGGCCCCAGCAGCGCTGCGGTCACCGGGTGGAGCGGCCAACAACGATCCAGGGCATCGGCGAGTGTTGCCGGCGAGGCCGGCCGTCGGCGTTGAATGGCCTTGGCAATGACCTGCGCAACCGCTTTGCTGGCGCCATGGGCTTCTTCAGTCTGGATCGCCCCACCAATCAGAGCGATGACTTCATCGGTCCCGGCGACTACCGGAACATCGACAAAGCGTCCTTGGACCTTGGCCCACTCTGATTGGACACTGCGCCCGGAGCGGGTGGCGTACTGGTCGAAGGCCTGATGTAGGACGCCCACGACGACGAGCTTGCCGCTGCTACGGCTGGCCGCTTCCGCGAGTTCCTGGAAGACGTAGATGTCCTCGCCTGCCGCGGCGGCGGCTTCAAGGAGCTTGCCCATCTCATCCAGCACCAGCAATACGCCTCCGTGCTCATTCGATCCTGCTCGCCGGACGAGTTCGGCGACCACGTCGCGACGGCCATTGCGCAGGCGCTTGGGACCCCGCTGCGGGGCATGCTTATCGATCGCTTGGCCAATCGCTTCTTCGATGGTCTGCCTGCGTCCTACCACAGGCACGACCAGCCACGGCTTCTTGCTACCGAAAGCCTTCCAGATTTCGTCCTCGTTCTCGATCAGCAGCGCCTGCTTGGCACGCTTCCGGATTGCGGGCGTTCCGCCGGCCAATTGGGCCAAGGCGAGCGCGAGAGTCGATTTGCCGCCACCATAAGGCCCCGTCCAAGTGAAAGCTCGCTGCTGCGACTCGTTGAGGTGGCGGGCCACGATCGACAGTGCATTGCGCGGGCTTGCTTGGCAGATATAGCCATCAAGCGCGTCCTCACGCCCCAGATCCGACTCCAGCTGCACGGAGCGTTGGAATCGGGAGGTGACATAGATGCGAAGGTCAGCGTTACTTGCCATACGCATGCCTCAGTAGCCGCTGCCTGAGGGCATCTGGAGATTCCTTGAACACCAGACTGACTTGGCGCACTCCGGCTGTATCACTCCAGCGCAATTGGCCTTCTGAAATATCTTCGAGACCGACCAGACGGTCGCCTACGGAGTTTTCGTCGAGTTTGAAGACGCGGCCGGGCGCACCGAATTCATGGGCGATGGTTTCGAACGAAAGCGTGGCTTGGCCAGAACCGTCGGCGCGTTGCTTGGCTTCCCAGAATTCCAGCAACGCCAGTGCGAATAGCCCGTCCGGCAATGATGATTGTGGTCCTCGCCGGAAGCGAAATGTCCCCGTTGGCCCTTCGGCGAGGAGTCCGAGATCGGCAAGCAAAGGCTCCGCGGCGTCATCGGCCGCACGCCCATCACGCCGCGCCACATAGCAGCGCACGCACACATCGACATCGCGTTTGAGTGTCACTCGAGACACCCTGTGCCCGCCCTGTGCGGCCGCATGCGTCAATGAATCGGCTACCGTGTCGGCATCGAACGTTTGCTGCGTGATGCGATTGAAGACCCACCACCATGTCGTGGAGCGCATGGCACGACCGGCGAGGAGCCAATGCACCCACCATGCGCTTGCCGGCTTCTCCAGGTACGGGTCTAGGCCGCGGCTGCCGAACAGCGCTCGCCCTACTCCACCGACCCCCAATTTTCCTACGGGCTGCTCTTCGAGCACGTCACAGGCCAAGGCCCAATGCCGGATGGCGGCGACCATGTTTTTGCCGACCCCGAATCGTCGAATGCCATTTTCCGGGACGAACGCCGATTTGGCGTTGTCCGCATAGTCCGAGTGTGTCGCGGCCTCGTAGGCCTTACGCAACCACAGTTGGCGTAGGGGAAAAGTCTCGTGACCGGAAAATTGAATACTGTCTGGGAGGGAGGACGTTGCCATGGTCAGAGTCTACTGGCGGACCCCGCCAGTAGACAATGATCTCACTGGTGAATGCCGCCAGTTCACTCGCGCCCCTTGATCCAAGGCGCGCGCAAGTAATTGTTTTTATTGATTAAAGTGAAACGGAAGCTCCTGGGCACGGGCTAGTATGCGCCAATCTCGACATCTACCGCACCGCACTGCAGCACCGCAACCGCGGCCGGCTGAATGCGGGTTAGGATTTACGCAGGGATACAAGGGGTAAGTGACGATGGACATACGGAAGGTCCCAATGGGGTTGCTTCTGACCCTTGGGTGGCTGAGCGCCTCCCCTTTCGCGACGCCGGCCGCTAGATCTGGGGGCGCAACGGCTGCCGCTCCTGCCGCCGTTGCGCCCCCGGCCTCCGCCCCTGATATCGCGCCCCCGAGCCTCAAACAGCACACCCTTGCGCCGCCCTCGACCGTCGGGAAGCTGGAGCCGGTTGTTCTTCAAGCCGATCTGCGAGCAAGCGAGGAGCGGCTGCGTCAGGCAATCGCCGACAACAAGCCAAGTGGATGGGAGAAGTTGCTGCCCGCACTCTTGGGACTGTTCGGCGTATTCGTCGGTGGTGCCATCAACGTCTGGCTGCAGCGGCGCCAGATGGCAGCAAGTGAGAAGGCTCATCGCGCCACCACCGCATTCGAGGCCCAGACCAAAATCATTGACTACCGATCCAGGCAAGCACACGAGTTCTACCACCCGTTGCTGCTGATGTTGCAGCGCTCCTCCGGGGTACGCAGGCAGCTTTGCGACCATCTCGCCAAGAAGGATCCCGATCGATTCCGGATGGAAAAGGAGGCGGACGTCGAGCATCTTTTCATCTACGACTCTGCCGGTAATCGTGCTCGTTTTCGCCTAATTAAGGCTATGTACGAGCTAGCTACCGAGCACAAGGAGACGTTACCCATGGTCAACGAGATTGTGGCCATTGGGGAGAAGATGAGTGCGCTGATCCACGACAAGGGTGGCCTCGTGCTGGCCGCACATGCCGATCTGACCGACCTATTAGGCAGGTACCTGGCGCACTTCAGCATCCTGCGGGAAGTTGCGGCCAAGGCCAGCAACCCGGAGGAACTGCAGGGAATCACCTACAACGTGCTGTATCCAATTGAGCTGGATGCGGAGCTCAACAAGGGCATTGCCTTTCTACAGGAAAACCTCGAGCGGTGGTCGGCGTTCTCGATCAAGCTCTGGGACGAGGCCATGCCGGGCAATTCAATGCCGAATATGACCGGGCCCGCGTCCAAGTCAGTGCCGTAATTCTAACTTCTAACGGTATCCCGGAAGGCTGAGGGTGCGACCCCCGGGTCTTTCGTGGTGCCCGCTTGGTCGGACCTTCTCGATGCTCTTGAGTACGTCCCTCTTCTTACGGACAGAGAGGTCGTTCCACCGCAATAGCAACTCAGCCAGCAGTTCATCGTCCGTGTACAGAAACGCTGGCGGGATACCAAGGACTTCGGCGAACTGTTTGGCTGTCTTGAGCTGGGGCTAGTGCCTGCCACGCTCTTATTGATTGATTCGGGGACTGGCCACGGAAGGATCCAAGCCGGCAAGGATGCCTAGCTGCTTCTGCGACAAGCCGGCATGTTCGCGAGCCTGCGCCAGCCGAATCGCAAAAACTGCAGGTCGCGACGCAAGATGGTATGGGTTGGGTAGCCCATGAGTCGGTCCAGCAACGTGATGTCCAGGCCTCCCAGCGAATCACCCGCTGCGTCTTTGCGGTGTACCGACAATGGCCGACCGCCCACCGCCCTGACATCCTCCAACAACCCGAGTTCCTGCAGCACAAAGCCAGCGTTGGGCCAAAGCGTCACGCCAGCGCCCATGGTGGCCGGCCCGTTCCGACGTTCATAGACGCGCACGGTGTGCCCCTGCTTGTGCAACGCGAGGGCCACGCTCAAGCCTGCGATGCCGCCGCCCAGTATTCCGATCTCCATGCCGATGCATCCCGATTCAATTGGTCCAGGCGTGCCGTTACAGGGCAGCCGTTGGACGGGAGTGCATCTTGGTCCCCACCAATTGCGCAAACTAGCATGCAAAAATGGCGGGCTTTCATACCTCAGGTGGGATAACGGTGCGCGACAAGCTCGACCTGAATGCAGTCCGCGTCTACGTGGCCGTCGTCGACGAGCAGAGCTTTTCCGGCGCAGGGCGCCTGCTGGCCCTGCCGTCGTCGAATGTCAGCCGTCACGTCGCGGCACTGGAGCGCAGGCTGGGCGTGCGCTTGCTGGAACGCAGCACGCGCCATCTGCGCATGACGGAGGCCGGCAGGCTGGTGTACGAGCGCGCCAAATCTGTCCTCGACGCCTTGTTGTCCACGGAGGAGGAGCTTGGCGCGGTACAGGGCGAATTGAAGGGGCCTCTCAGGATGTGCATGCCCAACGAAGCGCCCAGGCTGCTCGCGCCTATCCTTGCCGAATTCTGCAGCCTGCAGCCGGGCATCGAGTTGGAATGCGACACGCGCCTGACCGGCCTGGAAGTGTTGCGTGAGGACATGGACCTCTCCATCGTCTTCCACCGCGGGCGTCAGGACGACAGTGCGTTCATCACCCGCGAACTGGCGACATTGCCCAGCATCGTGGTCGCGTCCCCCGCGCTATTGGCCCAAACCGGAACGCCGCGCCACGTGCGCGACCTCAAGTCCTTGCCGTGCATCACCACCCTGAGCGCACTGAAGGGGCAGCCCTGGCAGTTTCTCGATCCTGCGGGCGAAATCGTGAAGGTGCCCGTGCGCAGTCGCTACCGCGTCAACAGCGGGGAACTTGCGGTGGCGGGCGCGCGCCAGGGCCTTGGCTTCGCGATCGTTGCAGCCCACCCATGCCAGGACGATCTTGCCGCGGGCCGCTTGCAAGAAGTGCGATTGGATCTAAGCCCTGCACCCCTGCAATTGCTCGGCGCCTACAGTCACCGTCATTCGGTCACTGCGCGGGTCCGGGCCTTACTGGAGTTCATCCAGGTGCGGTTGCAGGGGTTCGGGGGCAAGTCAACGTAAGGCAGAGCGCGACAAGGTGGCGTGGGAACCTGCCTAATCAGTTGTTCCGCGAACTTCTGTCTTTGCAAACTCCTGCCGCTCGCAGCCGTTAGCTTCCGCCTTGCAAAAGCACAAGCACGCGCTCAGCGACAGGACTCCGGCAACTTCTCCAGCAAGCCCGCCACCACCGGTGTCAGCCGGTTCGCGACCTCCGGCGGAATCGCCTCACCCGCCCCCTGCCCGGCTTCGCTGCGGGCTTGTTCGCAAGCCTTGACCATCCGCGGGCGCATGCCGGACCAGAGCGCCCTGCACTGCCAGCCATCCCGGCCCAGCGGCAGGACTGCGTAGGCGATGGACTGGCATTCCTGTGCCGCGCGGGCGCCTAGCGGCCTGCCGGCGTATTCATGCGGCACAGTGTCCAGCGTGGGTTGGTAGTAGCTGTCGGGGAACGCTGCCGCGTAGCGTTCCGGGTCCAGTTGCAGCGGCAGGCCGGTCGCCGTCAGGTCGAGCGTGCGGCCGCAGGGTGCCGCGGCGGCGATGCGCTGGATCGCCTGGTAGATCGGATGGTCCAGGTCGGGTTCGCGTGCGGTCACCTCTGACGTTGCGACCAGTACTGGCAGGCGTGCGCGGTTGGCCATCTTCGCCAGTTCGCCGGCATGCGCCGGTGCGCAGCGTTCGCGCACGCTGGCCGCAATCAGGAACGTGGCGTCGCGCGCGAATGCGGGATCGCTGTGCAGCAGTGCGGTGATGCGCTTGTCGGCTGCATCTTCGGACAATGGCGCGACATGAAATGCGGGCGCAGTTGGCGTGTGGGTCGCCGTGGTCGCAGCAGCACGCGGTGTCGGTGCCACGTGCCGGTGCGTGCGCAATGCCAACAGTACGCCGCCGGCAACGACGACCGCACAGGCGGCGATCGCGATCGCCAAACGCATCGGCGACTTCAGACGCATCGCCCCGCGCCCTCAGCCCTGCACCGGGGTGATCGTGGCGTCCTCTGCTTCGTAGGTGGCATTGGCGATATCGGCCTTGAAGTCGGCCAGATGTAGCCGCCCCTGCAGGTGGAACGGATCCCACAGCTCGGGTACGTCGATCGGGGTGCGCAGCACCACATGCAGGATCTGGTTCGGTGGCGGTGGCGGCACGTGGATGCACGCGCCATAGAACGGCACGAACAGCAGTTCGCTGACCCTGCCCTGGTCGTCGCTTTCCAGCGGCACCACGTAGCCGTCCAGGGCGAAGCGCTTGCCTTCCAGGCCCTTCACCACTTGCGACGAGCCGAACTGGGCGGCGCGCTGGGTGCCGGAATGGTCGATCGGCATGCCGTTGACTACGGACGGGCCATCGTCGACGGGCGCCGGCTGGTCCATCACCGCGGCGTCGCCGCGCCAGGCCGTGCTGATGCGCGGCGGCGGGCGTTGGTAGATATCGTTGGCCGGCGCCAGTTGTTCCCAGCGTTCGACCGTGTCCGGAACAGCGTCGGCGTCTGCGGTCGCGTGGGCGGGCGCATGCGCCGCAGCACGTGCTGGTGCCGACGTGGTGCCAGCCTGCCCGCCGTCGCCGTGGCAAGCCGCCAGCAGGCACAGCACCATTGCCAGCGGGAGATAGCGCTCAGCCTTTTTCATAGGGATGCAGGTGGGCCTGCTCCATAGTGTAGGCGGTGCCGGCGAGTTCGCCATGGAGAGTCTCGGCACGCAGTTGGCCGCTCAGGTAGAACGGGCTGTACATGTCGGGCGGGTCGATCGGGGTGTCCAGGCGCACATGCACGATCTGGTTCGGCGGCGGTGGCGGTACGTGGATGCAGGCGCCGTAGTACGGCACGAACAGGAACTCGCGCACACGCCCGGCGTCGTCGCTGTCCAGCGGTACCACGTAGCCCGGCAGGCGCACCTTGCGCGCCAGCACGGCCGCCACGGTGTTGTAGGTGCCGGTCTGCGGCATCGCCTGCTTGCCAGTGTGGTTGACTGGCGCTTCGTCGCTGTTTTCCAGCGCCTTCAATTCGGCCGGCGGCAGCATCGCGCTCCAGTCCAGTTCGCGATAGCCGTCGGCATCGGGCTCGCCCAGCGGTGGGTTGATCGCCGTCTCGGCGATCGGTGCCGGCTGCGCCGCAGCTGTCTGCTGCGGCTGTTTCGGGGCGGCGGGTTGCTGTCGGCCGCAACCGCACAACACGGCGAGCGCCAACAAGGGAAACATCCAGCGCGTCATGCTCACAGCTCCGGCGACAGGCCATCGGCCAGGGTGCGGCGATAGGCCAGCAGCGCCGGCACGATGCCGGCGAGCACCCCGGCCAGCAGCACGCAGCCGAGCCAGCCCCATTCCGCCGCGCTGGGTGCGATGCGGTTGATCGCCAGGCCGAAATGATCGAGCACCCAGCCGCGCGCCAGCCAGCTTGCCGCGGTCACCACCAGCAGCGCCAGCGCGCACGACACCACGGTGACCAGGCCGGCCTCGAACAGCAGCAGCCAGGCGATGTCGCGCGGCCGTGCGCCGACCGCGCGCAGGATCGCCATCTCGCGCCGGCGCTCCTGCAGCGTGGCAACCAGCAGCGCGACCATCGACACCAGGCCGAGCAGCACCACCAGCGAGGCGATCATGCGCAGCGCGCCTTCGGCGGTGCCCAACGTGCCCCAGAGCTGCTGCAGGGTGACGCCCGGCATGATCGCCAGCATCGCTTCCTCCGGGTACTCGTTGATCCGCCGCTGCACCGAGAAGGTGGCGATGCGGGTCTTCAGGCCGAGCATGAAGGCGGTGATGGTGTCCGGGGTCAGGTCCATCGCCCTCGCCTGCGCGGCGCTGACATGGTGGCCCGGCAGGTGCACGCCCGAATGCCAGTCGATATGGATGGCCTCGATCGCCTGCAGCGACACCAGCACGCTGGAATCCACCGGCGTGCCGGTGCGATGCAGGATGCCGACGATCCGGAACGGCTTGTCGGCATGGGTGGCCAGGCTGATCCGACCGGTGCCATGGGTCAGCACGATCTCGTCGCCGAGATGGCGGCCGAGCGCCGCGGCGACGTCGGCACCGATCACCGCATCGTAGAGGTCGTCGAACGCCCTGCCCTGCGCGAACGCCAGCGGATGCTTGGCACCATAGTGGTAGTGCTCGAAAAATCCGGTGCTGGTGCCGACCACCCGATAGCCCCGGTAGGAATCGCCCAGCGACAGCGGCACCGCCCACTTCACCTCGGGCATCGCGCTCAGGTCCTGGTAGCTCTTCCAGGAGACGTTGTTGGTGGCGTCGCCGATGTGGAACACCGAATACAGCAGCAGGTTCACCGGGCCCGAGCGCGCGCCGACGATCAGGTCGGTACCCGAGACGGTGCTGGCGAAGCCTTCATGCGCCTGGGTGCGGATCCGCTCCACGCCCAGCAGCAGGGTCACGCTCAACGTGATCACCAACACCGTCAATGCCACGCCCAGGCGCCGGCTGCGCAGGCTGGCCAGGGCCAGCTTCAACAGCGTCATCGTGTACCTCCGGCGCTGGCGCGGTTGAGCGTGGCCAGGTCGGCCTGGGCGTCGAACAGCGGTGCGATCGACGGATCGTGGCTGACCACGATCGAGCTGGTACCGCCCTGCCGGCACTCGGCGAACAGCAAGTGCAGGAAGGCCTGCGCCGCGACCGGGTCGAGCGCGGAGGTGGGTTCGTCGGCGAGCAATAAGGGCGGCCGCGCGATCAACGCGCGCGCCGCGGCCACGCGTTGTTGCTGGCCGACGCTGAGGCGGGCGGCCGGACGCGACCACAGCGCCGCCACGTCCAGGCCCAGCGCGACCATCAGCCGTTCGATCTCGGTGTCCAGCGCCTGCGTGCCCGCGGCCAATCGACTGCGGCGCGCCGAGAACTGCAGGCCCAGCGCGATGTTGTCGCGGGTGCTGAGGAACGGCAGCAGGTTGAACTGCTGGAACACCACACCGCAGTGGTCGGCACGGAAGCGGTCGCGCGCGGCCTTGCGCAAGGCCGCCAGGTCCTGCCCGGCCACGTGCACGCGGCCGGCGTTGGGCTGCATTACGCCGGCGATCAACGCCAGCAAGGTGCTCTTGCCCGAGCCGCTGGCGCCGCGCAGCAACAGCTGTTGCCCACGCGGCAGTTCAAACGCTGCGATGTCCAGCACCGGCGCGGTGGCGCCGGGATAGCCGAAGCGCACCTCGGTCAGTTCGACGACATGCGGCTGGTTCATTCCGGCAACTTCACCCGGGGCTGCCCGGCCACCACCTCGGTGCGGCCCTGGCCGGCCGCGGTGGCGACGTCCACCAGCACCGTGTGCAGCCCCGGGAAACGCTGCGGCAGCAACACCTGCAGGTGGTCGAGTCGCGCCGGCTGCGCGCAGTCGAACGCGTAGTGGGCGTGGAACCCGGCGTGGGTGTGGCCGGGTTCGTCCGGATCGGCCATCGCCACGTCGTAGCCCTCGGTGGTGACCTGCGCGCTGCGCAGCGAACAGGTCGCGGCGACCGGGAACTGCAACCAGCCGGCACTGCGCAGGGTGGCGACCGCGGCCGCCAGGCGCTGGCGTTCGCCGGCATCGCGCGCCGGATGTTCGAAATCGAGGATGCCGATGCCGGGCGCGCTGAGTTGCACGTCCACGGCAGTGCCATCGACGGCGACCTCCAGGTTGGCCTGGCCGTGCACGTGCGGGCCATGGTGGCGAACCGCTGCGGCGGCGGGCGAACTGGCGAAGAGAAACAGCAGGATCAGGGGAATGCCAGGTCGCATATGCAGCGCATCGGTTGAGTTACACTATAACATTAGTGAACAAGCGAGCACGGGTGCAAGCCTTGCGCTGCCGTCAGTCAGCCGCGGTTCGCCTGCGGCCATTACCGATGTGTCGCGCGGCAGGCCTGCGCCGCGATGGGCGCCGAACTTCAAGGACTTCGATGTCTTCTTCCATCATTCCCGACGGCTACAGCGCCTGGCGCCACTGCATCGAGGTCGACTGCGGCTTGCGCCTCGACCGGGCGTATATCGCGCAGCGCATCGCCGCGCTGAACGACCCCACCGACCATCACACCCAGCAGTTCGTGCGCTGCTGGGGCGAGCCGCATCGCCAGCAGGTGCTGCAGTGGTTCGCGCAGGCGCAGGCGGCATTCGCTGACGGTCGCGGCTGAGCCGTCATCCTCGGCTGCCGCGGTGGTTGGGTCTGGGGTGCAACGTTGGTGGCCGTCTGCTGCAAAAACGCTGCACCGCAGGTCTGCCCGTGGGTGCTCGGCTGGATGGGACGGTGATGCGCTGATCCACTGATCGCGCCGGGTCGTCAGGCTAGTGGCGGCCGCTGCGACCGGCGCGCACCGGCGGCACGCTGATCCGTGGCGTTGTTGGCGCGGACTGCCCTGGCCTCCCCATCCGGAGCACATTCGCTACACGCGCCTCTCTATGACAGGTGCGCGACAACCGCGGACTGCCCAGCCACGGCAGCTGCCGGTAGCATGCACGCGCACAGCCCTCCGGCATCCACTTTCCCAGCTTCCGCAAGGACCCCCAACGTGCGTCTTTCTTCCCCCGCCAGTGCGCATCGCGCGCGTCGCCTCCTGTCCGCGCTGGCTTGCCTGCTGCTCTCGGCAGCGACTGGGCTTGAGGCCAGGCCGCAGGCGTCGCAGTTCCAGATCGTCGAAAGCGTGCCCGAGGCCAGCGTCTACGGCGAGCCTGGGGTGCCGCGCACCCAGCGCACCTGGCTGGCCATGATCAATGGCGCCAAGCAGCGCATCGACATTGCCGCCTTCTACATCTCCGAGAAACCCGGCACCGGCCTGACCCCGGTGCTGGACGCGCTGGCCGCCCGCGCCCGCGCCGGCGTGGCAGTGCATCTGCTGGTCGACCACACCTTCCTGGCCAAGAATCCCGACAGCGTCGCCTGGCTGCGCAAGGTACCGGGCGTCACGGTGCGGGTGCTGCCGGTCGACACCCTGACCGGCGGCGTGCTGCACGCCAAGTACATGATCGTCGACGACGCCAGCGTGTTCGTCGGCAGCCAGAACTGGGACTGGCGGGCGCTGGAGCAGATCCACGAGATCGGCGCGCGCATCGACGATGCGCGGTTCGCCAAGACCTTCGCGGCCAGTTTCGATTACAGCTGGCGCCTGGCCGACGAAGGCGATCTGGCCAAGGCGCAGGTCCGCGGCGTGCAGCCGCCGGACTTCGCGCCGGTCACCGCCACCGATCCGGTGCTGCTCGATGCCGGCAGCGACGCGCCACTGATCGCCTTCCCTGCCTTCAGCCCGCCGGCGCTGCAGCCGGCCTGGGTCACCGCCGAGGAGCCGGCGCTGGTCGACATGATCCGCGCCAGCCAGCATGCGCTGCGCATCCAGGTGATGACGCTCTCGGCGATTCGCAGCTTCGGACCCAAGGGTTGGTGGGCGCCGGTCGACAGCGCCATCCGCGATGCCGCCGCGCGCGGCGTGCAAGTGCACATCATTGTCGCCGACTGGGCGCTGCGCGAACCGATGCAGGCGTATCTGAAAAGCCTGGCCGCGCTGCCGAATATTGCGGTGAAGTTCAGCCGCCTGCCGCCGGCGCCGCAAGGCTTCATTCCGTATGCGCGGGTGGAGCACGCCAAGTACGCGGTGGCCGACGACCGCAGCAGCGTCATCGGCACCGGCAATTGGGAATGGAGCTACTTCAACACCGCGGTGGACGCCTCGGTGTTCGTCAAGGGCAAGGGGCCGGCCGAGACGCTGACGCGCATCTTCGACCGCGACTGGAACGGGCCCTATGTGACGACGTTGCAGCCTGGCCAGAACTACGAAGCGCCGCGTACCGAATAGGCTCCGCGTCCGTGCTGGCGGCATGCAGCCTTCAGGTTGGGTACTCCTGGGCCGATGCGCGCTTCGTCGCGTCATCGGACAGAGAACGCAGCCGAGATGGATATGCATCGTCGATGCGCCGGGGGCGCTGCGACGGCGTGCAACAGCCGTCCCCACGAGGCCTTAACCCACGCTCCCTATCCTGGCCCCGCGCTGGAGGGCGACGCTGCACCAGGCCTTGCCGCATGCGCTGCGGCGTGCGCCTCCAACTGCGTACGGACATCCAAACAAGGAGACGCCATGAAGAAGCTGCACGCATTCGTGTTCGCAGGGAGCTTGCTGGGACTCGCCTCGCCGGCCTTCGCCGAGGTCGCCAACCTGACCAACAGCGCCGACGGCGCCAACCGCGACGCCGGTATTGCCGCGGTCAAGAAGAAGTTGCAGGAGGCCTGCACGTCGCGCAAGGGCACGCCGGACCCCGATTCGTTCGAGGTGGTGTTCGAGAAGACCAGCCAGAATCCGGATGTTCCCAAGCCGTACTACGTGGATGGGAAGATGAAGTGCGACATCCCACAGGGCTGAGTTGGACGTGAGGTGACGCACGCCTACACGAGTCGAACGCGAACGATGCCCCGCTTGCGGGGTCTTGTTTTTTGCGCATGCGCCGAGCACACACGTGCCGTCACCTGCCAATGAATCCCGACGGCAGCTCCACCGACGGTCTGCACCGCAGGTAATTGCGATCGCGGTCCAGCGCCTGCTCCCAGCCGTTGCCCACTTTGCGGATCACACGCCCCTCCGAACAGGAAACACCGGCGGCCCGCGCTTCGGCAGTGCCCAGCGCGGGAATGTCGAGTTGGATCTGCGACGGCCGTGGCCGGCCGAAGGTATGGGCCAGGCTGTCCTGCATGGAGAAGTCCACGTGCTCGCAATAGGCATGGGTCCAGGGACGTGGATCGTTTGCCAGCAGCTTGCGGCAATCCAGGCTTGGAATCGGGGCGACGTTACGCTGCGGATTCACACGCTCGACGCCCCGCCCGACCGCCGAGCGTGTTTGTGCGAATACGGTCGCCGAGACGGCGATGAGCAGCAGCCCTGCGGCTGCCCGTTGCATGACGTCCATGATCTCCCCCTGTGCGGAGAGCTTAGCGACGCTCAGTCCATGCCGCTTAGACAAAACCGCGCCTAGCACCCGTGGGCGCCTAGCGCAGTTGCAGGCAATAGCGGCAGGCCCCGCCAGAGCACCGCTGCGCTCGCTCAGGACGCGCGATCGGCCAGCAGCAGTGGCGCCACGGTCGCGCGTTGCACCATCACGCACTGGTCGGCGATGGCGGACAGGCCGAGGCGGTGCGAGACCGCCACCAGGGCGGTGTGCGGCAAGCGGCGCCGCAGCGTGCCCAAGACTTGCTGCTCGGCGACGGCGTCGAGGGCGCTGGTGGCTTCGTCGAGCAAGGCCACGCGCGGTTGCCGCAGCAGCACCTGGGCCAGCAGCAGCCGCTGCAGTTCGCCGCCGGACAGGCGTGCACCGACGCCATGCGCGGCGGTGTCCAGGCCGCCGCCGCCCTGCAGGCGTGCGGCCAGGCCGACATCGCGCAGCGCTTCCCACATCGCCGCCTCGCTCGCGGCCGGCGCCGCCCAGGCCAGGCAGTGCCGCACCGTGTGCTGCCAGGGGCGCACGCCCTGGGCGACGTAGGCCAAGGGCTGCAGCGCGGCGCGATAGCCGGCGAAGTCGAGCGTGCAGCCGTCGCAGTGGGCGGCGAACTGCGGGGGCGCGACCATGCCGGCCAAGGCGTCCATCAGGCTGCTTTTGCCGACCCCGGACGGGCCGCTGATCAGCGTCAGGGTGCCCGGCGCCAGGACCAGGTCGTTCAAGGCGACCGCGGCCAGCGGCGGTACCAGCCCGATGCGTTCGATCTGGATCGGTGGCGGTGGTGTCAGCTCTGCCGCTGCAGCGGGCTGTGCCGCCGCCGGGGCCTGCAACGCCGGCGATTCCGTGCCAAGTGCGACGTAGCGCTGCCACAGGTCCAATGCCGGCGTGGCCGAGCGCAGTTGCTGCACGCTCTGCCGGGTCGAGACCAGGTACGGCAACAGCCGCCCCAGCAGCAGCCCGACGGTGATCAGCGCGCCGCCGTCGATGCCGTGCCAGACCCCGGCCAGCAGCATGATCGCGGCGATGGCCGCTACCGCCGCCAGTTCCAGCAGCAGGCGGCCGGAGGCGACCAGCGCCTGCTGCCGCGCGTAGCCATCGGCGAGCCGACCGGCGATCGCGTCGTAGGCTTCCTGCTCGCGCGCCTCGCGGGCGAACGAGCGCACGTGGCGCAGGCGCCGCGGGAAATCCTCGCTGAGCCAGAACAGCCGGGTCATGTCGGCCACGTACTGGCGGCTGACCCGGGCCTGTTCATGCCCGGCGATGCGGAAGGCGAGCAGGCCCAGCGCCAGCAGCGGCGGCAGCGCCAGCACCAGGATGGGCGAGACCAGGAACGCGGCGGCCAGGCTCACCGCCGCGGTGATCGCCGCCACCAGCAGCTGCAGCAGCGCGCTGAAGCCCTGTACCACGATCTCGACGTTGTAGGTGAGCAGGTTGGCGATTTCCGCCGAGCTGGCATCGGCCAGTGCCGGCAATGGCGCCTGCAGCAAGCGCGCGTGCACGTGTCTGCGCAGATCCAGCGCGTGGCGGCTGGCCAGGTCCGCGGCCAGTCGCGTCCCCCAGCAGCGCAGCAGCGCGAAGCCGCTGCTGGCGGAGACGAACAGCAGGCTCTGCGCGAAGAAACCGGCCGGCAACGGCAAGGCGTGGCCGGCCAGGGCCAGCACATGGCCGGGTTGCACCAGCGGCACCAATGCGACCGCGGCGAGCGCGCCGGCCAGCGCGCCGAGCAGCGACAGCAGCACGTACCCGGCGATGCGCAGGCGCTCGCCACGGCCGAGCACGGCGACGAAGGCGCGCAGCAAGTGCGATGCGGGGTCCGGACGCGCGCTCATCCGCTGGCGTCTGCGTGATGGGCGATCGACGCCGCGCCCAGCCGCCGCGCATGCGCGCCGGCATCCTGCGTCGCCGGTTTCCTGGTGGCGCGCGGGGCCTCAAGCCAACAGCGTCTGCAGTGCATCGACCGAAGCCTCCGGATGCGTGCCGCGCTGGAGCTCGTACACGCCCAGCCGCTGCAACTGGCGCGCGAACAATGGCCAATGCGGCTGGCCAGCGGCATAGGGCTGGTCCGCGGCCAGGCGCGCGGCCACGTCCGCGTCGGCGACCGGCTGCAGCATCCGCTGTGGATCGGCCGCCAGGGTGGCCGAGACGAACACCGCCGCGACCAGGCGCAACGGTGCCTGGGCCAGGCGTCCGTCGCCGTGGCGGATGTCCACCTCGTGCTTGAGCGCCCCGCTGCGGCGGCGGATCAGCGGCGCCGCGGCAATCCAGGCGCGGGTCTGCGAGTCGAGCAGACGCAACAGCTCCGGCCGCAGGTGCAGGAAGTTGCCGATGCCGGTAGCGAGCAGGTACTGCGGTGCGACGAACAGGGCGTCCTCGGCGAGGAACTCCAGCCCGCGCAGCAGACTGTGCAGGGCCAGCGTCGACTTGCCGGCGCCGCTGCCGCCGAGCAACAGCACGCCGCGGCCATCGCGGCCGACGCAGGCGCCGTGCAGCGGCACCAGGTGCATGCCGCGCGCGGCCAGGACGAACACCGCGAATTCGATCAGTTCGTAACGCACATGGTAGGCGTGGGCGAGCATGTCCTCGGACACCACCACCAGCGCCCTGCCCTGCTCGGGCACCAGCACCACGTAGTTGTGCGCATCGATCACCCCGCTCAGCACGCCGGCGCCGGAATGGGTCTGCACCGGCGGCGGCTCCACCGCCAGCGCGTAGGGTGCGTCGCTGCGGTCCACCAGGGTCAGCTCAATGCGGAACGAAGCGCTCTCCGGCAGGCGATGCGCCGGTACCGCGCCGAAGGCCGCTTCCACCAAGGCCAGCAGCGCCGGACTGTTGCTTTCGAAGTGGAAGCGGCCGCCGAGCAGTTGCTTGCTGAGCGTGTGCGGGCGCCGCAGTCGAGTGTGGAACGGATCGCAGGCGCCGCCAGCAGCGACGACGGGCGTGGCGTGGTCGCTGGCCGCCGCGTCCAGGACACGCAGGGTCGATCGCGGCATCGGAGAAGAGTCGCTTGAGGGGATGCAGCGTGGGTGCGCCTGCCGCAGCCAAAGGTTGCGCCGGCGGCAACCACGCGGCGCGCAACCAAACGACGCAGCCCCGGCACCTACCGCCACGGCCACCTGCGCGCGGCCATCGCTGCATGCGCCCTTCCCCCGCGGCGCCGAACGAGACCTTCCGCCGATGCTCAAGATCCAGGTCAGCCACTCCTACTTCCTGCGCTACGACCCCAAGCAATGGGAACGCGGAAAACCGTACCCGCCGCTGGCCACGCTGCAGGTGGCGGCGCTGCTGCGCCAGCACGGGCACCACGTGACGCTGTTCGACGCGATGCTGGCCGAGGGCGTGGAGGACTACAACGACGCCGTGCGCACACAGCAGCCGGACCTGGTGGTGGTCTACGAGGACAACTTCAACTTTCTCACCAAGATGTGCCTGAGCCGGATGCGCGAGGCCGCGTGCCGGATGATCGCCGAGGCGCGCGCCGGCGGTAGCCGCGTGATCGTCGCCGGCTCCGACGCATCGGACCATCCGGAGGCATTCCTTGCCGCCGGTGCCGACGCGGTGCTGATCGGCGAAGGCATCGCGGCCTTGCTGGAACTGGTGGCGCGCCTGCAGGCGGAGCCGGACATCGACCCGGCGCGCTGGGTGGCTGGCCTGGCCGAGGTGGCCAGTGCGGTGCTGCCGCAGCTCAAGCGCGCGCAGATCGGCGCGCGGCCGCCGGATCCGCGGCTGTCGGTGACCGCGGCCTGGGACTTGCTGGACATCGCACGGTACCGTGCGTTCTGGCAGCAGCGGCACGGCCATTTCAGCCTGAACATGGCCGCCTCGCGCGGCTGCCCGTTCCGCTGCAACTGGTGCGCCAAGCCAATCTGGGGCAATCACTACAAGCGCCGCGAGGCGCAGGACGTGGCCGCGGAGATGACCCAACTCAAGCGCAACGTCGCGCCCGATCATGTGTGGATGGCCGACGACATCTTCGGCTTCCACGTCGACTGGGTGGAGGAGTTCGCCGACGCGCTGGCCGCCGCCGATGGCGCGGTGCCCTTCACCATCCAGACCCGCGCCGACCTGTGCAGCGAGCGCATGACCGCGGCCCTGGCGCGGGCCGGTTGCCGCGAGGCCTGGATCGGCGCCGAGAGCGGCAGCCAGCGCATCCTCGACAAGATGACCAAGGGCACCGACGTGGAGGGTGTGATCGCCGCACGCCAGCGCTTGGGGGCGCAAGGGATTCGCGTCGGCTTCTTCCTGCAGCTGGGCTACCTGGACGAACAGCTGGAGGACATCCTCGCCACGCGCCGGCTGGTGGCGCAGGCGCGCCCGGACGACATCGGCGTCAGCGTGTCCTATCCGCTGCCCGGCACCGTGTTCTACCAGCAGGTCAAGGATCAGCTCGGGCGCAAGACGCATTGGCAGGACAGCGACGACCTGGCGATGATGTTTCGCGGCGCCTACGACTCGGCGTTCTACCGCCGGGTGCGCGACCTGCTGCACCGGCAGGTGGACCTGCAATGCCGCGAAGACGCGGCCCCGGCGCACGCGCAGGACTGGGCAGTGCTGGACGCCGACTGGGCGGCGCTGATCGCGCGGGAGGCGCAGCATCGGACCGAGGCGCCGCCCGCGCAGGCGGAAAAAGTGCTCGACGCTGGCGGCCGCCGCCGCATTCCGCTGGTGCAACGCGCATGACCGACGTGGCGACGTCATCGGATCCGGCCGTGGCGGCCGACCTGCCGACAGCCGCACCGGCGGCGGCGCCCGCGTCACTGCCGCTGCGGCGCATCGGCCGCGGCCTGCGCCTGGCCACCGAGACCCTGGCGCACGAACTGGCGCGTCCCGGCGGGCCGATGCCGACCTGGAACGGCCTGCACTGGCAACTGGCCGCGGCGGCGGCGGTGGCGCATGGCGTGGCGCCGTTGCTGAGCGGGCGCTCGCAGTGGCAGGACCGGCGGTGGCGCGCCTTCCTCGACGCACAGCGCGAGCACGTGGCGCAGCGCTACCAGCGCATCGACGCACTGCTGCAGCGGATCGACGCCCTGGCGCAGACCGCCGGCCTGGCGATCGTGCCACTGAAGGGTGCGGCGCTGCATGCGCAAGGCCTGTATCGGCCGGGCGACCGGCCAATGGCCGACATCGACCTGCTGGTGCGTCCGGAGGACGCCGAGCGCGCAGCGACGCTGCTCGGCGCACTGGGCTACGTGGCCGAGTTCGCGCAATGGAAGCACCAGACCTTCCGCCCGGCACAGGCGCAGGCCGTGGCCGCGCTGGGCGAGCACCGCGATACGCCGATCAACATCGAACTGCATGTACGCATCCAGGAGCGCCTGCCGCTGCGCACCGTCGACCTCGGCACGCAACTCCTGCCGCGCGACGGCAAGCCCGGCTTGCGTCCCTACCCGAGCAACGGCGCGCTGATGCGCCATCTGCTGCTGCACGCGGCCGGCGGGCTGTGCAGCCGCAGCCTGCGGCTGATGCACCTGCACGACCTGGCCCTGCTCGCCCCGCACATGCGCGCCAGCGACTGGCAACTCGTGGCCGGTGCCGACGCCTGGTGGGCGTGGCCGCCGCTGCGGCTGATGTTGCGTTACTACCGCGCGGCGATTCCGCCGGCGGTCCTGAAGCAACTGCGTGCGCAATGTCCGCCGCTGTTGCGGCTGCGCGCACGCGGGCTGGACCTGACCGCGGCGTCGTGTTCGCAACTGTGGCTGCCGGCACTGCCGGGCATCGAATGGGCACGCTCTGGCCGCGAAGTGCTGGACTATCTGCGTCAGCGCCTGCAGCCCTCGGCGGAAAGCCGGCAGGAACGTGCCGAGATGATCCGCACCCAACTGTGGTTGCAGGGCCAGGACTGGGTGCGCCTGCCGCAGCGCCGCCGCGTGCTGCAGCGGCTGCTGCACCCGGTGCCGCGGATGGACACGCTGTACGCGGTGCGGACCGCGCTGCAAGGCTATGCGCCGTCGTCGGACTGACGCTCGCTGTCACCAGGGAGCGCGGTGAACCGCCGTTGTAGGCGCGGCTGCAGCCGCGCCACGCGTCACCGCTGATGGCTGTCGCGGCTGAAGCCGCTCCTGCAAGACAAGTCGATACGACCGGATTCGTCGCGAACGCGCGTTGTCCTGACGCCGCGCTGCGCGTCAACCATTCCGCACGGTGCGTCGGCCATCGGCGTTGCGTGGTGCGCACACACGCTGGTACAGCGCGGTGAAGCCGCGCACGCTGCAGTCGGCATCCTCGCGCACGGCCCGGCATTGCGCCGCCCAGGCCAGGCGCAGGCGCAGTTCGTCGTCGCTGAGCACCTGGCGCAGCGCATCGGCCAGCCCGGCCCAGTCGCCGACCGGTACCCCCAGCGCCGCCGATGGCGCCCACTCCTGCAGATGACCGACCGAGGTCCCCACCGTCGGCACCCCGGCCACCGCCGCTTCCAGCAGCACCAGCGGCCCGGCCTCGTGCTGCGACGACAGCACCAGCAGATCCGCCGCCTCCACCAGCGGCCGCAGGTCGCGCTGGGTCTTGAAGCCGAGGAAGCGCACGCGCTCGCTCAGGCCCAGCGTGGCGGCCAAGCGCTGCATCGCACCGTCGAGCGTGTCCACGCCGACCAGATCGATGCGGAAGTCGACTCCGGCGCGGGCCAGCGCAGCGAGGGCGCGCAGCAGGGTCGGCTGGTCCTTGACCGGGTTGAGGCTGGCCACGTGCAGCAGCCGCGCCGGCCCGTCCCCACGCGGGCGCGGCGCGCGCGGCGGCCAGGTGCGCAGGTCCACGCCCAGCGGCACGCGTTCGGCGGCGATGCCCAGCGCCTGCAGGCTGTCGAGGATGGGCGCGCTGGCCGCGGTGACCGCGTCCGCCAGCCGCAACACCAGCGCCTCGCGCAGCCGTCCCGGCCATTTGCGCCGGCCGCCGTAACCGATCGCGTGCAGTGCGACCAGTTCGCCGCCGGCGATGTGCACCAGGCTCGGGCGCCGCAGCCAGCGCGCCGCCGCCACCGCGATCAGGCTGCAGTGGCCGGAGAACAGCGACTGCACCGCGTCGAACGGCGCGCGGCGGTGTTCGGCGCGGATCGCCGCGATCGCGCGCCAGCGCGTGCGCGCCGCGCCGATGTTGTGGATGCGCGCGCCCAGTAGCTCCCACTGCGCCGGCAGCGGTTCCTGGTGCAGCACGAACACGTGCAGGTCGTGCACGCGCGCCAGGCGCTCGATGAGGCTCAGGAAGGCCGGAATCACCCGGTACTCGCCGCTGCGGTCGACGCCGCCCGGCACCACAAGGGCCAGCTTCATGGCGCGCTCCGCGGCGCGGCGCCGAGCAGCTGCGCATAGGCCCGTGCCCAGCGCCGCCCCACCGCCGCGAACGACAACTGCGCATCGAAATGCGCGCGCACCAGCGCCCGCGATGGCCCGTCGCGTGATGACCGCAGTAGTGCAGCTGCCAGGCGTTCGGTGTCGCCGCAGGGCCACAGCGCCCCGACCCGGCCGCCATCGCTGAGCGCACGGAACGCCGGAATGTCGGTCAGCACCGGCACCGCGCCGCAGGCATAGGCTTCAAGCGCGGCGTAGCCGCAGCTCTCGGCCAGGCTGGCGGATACGAACAGGTCGGCCGCACGCATCATGGTCTGGATCTGCGCGTGCTCCACCCTGCCCAGCAGGTGCACGCGGCCGGCCAGGCGCGGATCGGCCTGGATGCGCTGCTGCACCATCGGCAGCAGTGGCGCAGTGCCGAACGCGCAGAACAGCTGCAATCCGGGCAATTGCTCGCTGGCCCGGGCCACCCCTTCGAGCACGGTGAGCGGATCCTTGCCCTCGCTCAGATGGCCGACCCACAGCACGCAGGGCGCGCCGTGCAGTCCGCTGTCGCGGCGTGCCTGGTCGCGCTCGCCGGGAGTGAAACGACAACTGGATTCGGGAATGGCGAACAGGCGCGTGGACCCGGCGAACAACCCGGCACCGACGAAGCCGCGCGCCAGGTCCAGCGAAGTGAAGGCGATGCCGGCCGCCGCCGCGTACCAGCGCCGCCACTGCGGTCGCCGCCACCAGCGCGGTGGGCGATTGGCGTGGTCCTGCAGCAGGATGGGCCGCGATGGCTGCCAGCGCGCCAGCGTCGCCGCCTCGCGCGCGAACTGCAGGCCGTGCACGTGCACCACGTCGGCGTCGAGTTCGGCCAGCAATGCGGCGACGCGCCGCAGATGGCGCCGGCGCCCGGCATCGGCACGGCGCAGGAAGTGATAGTCGACACCGTTGCGCCGCAACTGCGCATCGAGTGCGGCGGTCTGGATCACCGACACGCGGGTGCCCGCGCTGGCCACCGCCTCGGCGATATCGGCCAACGACGGCCACCTCGCGAATGCCTGGTCCGGCGTCACCCCGTCCGGCAGCGGCACGAAGTTGAGCTGCACGGCATGCACGGTACGGGCGGCGGTGCCGGCCATGCTCAGATTCCGGACACCTGCGGCCGGTGCAGGCGCACCAGCCGGTTGGCCAGGTTCAGCTCCCACGGCCGGTCGTAGCGCCGGTAGCGGTAGCGCCAGGCGGCCAGCGCGCTGAGCCCGCGCTTGGCCCAGCCCGGCGAGCGCTGGTCCTGCGCAGTGGGATAGCGGCAGCCGAGCACGGTGACGAAATCGCGGATGCGCTGGCGCAGCGCATCGGTGAGCCAGGGCGCATCGGCGTGGCAGGCGTAGTCCACCCACTGCGGCTGCGCCCATTCCTCCGGCGTACGCGGGAACTGCACCGGCACGCCGTCGCGATCGAGCAAGGGCATGCCCGCGCGGCGGCCGCGGTCCTTCTCGTGGCGGCTGCTCTCGGGCAGCGGGGTGTACACGTAGACGATGATTTCCGACTGCGGGTTGATCCGCTTCAGCTCGCGGATGAACTCGAAGGTCTGTTCGGTCTCGCGCTCGCTGTCCTGCGGTGGCGCGACCATGAACGACAGTTCGGGGATCACCCCGTTGCGCCGGCACAGCTCGGCCACTTCCAGGGTCTGGTCCGGCCGCGTGCCCTTGCGGATCTCCTTGAGCATCGCCCCGCTCGGCGACTCGGCGCCGATGTAGGCCATGCGCAGGCGGCTCTTGCGCACCAGCTTCCAGGTGCTCTCGGACAGGTTGAGCAGCGCGTCCGCGCGGGCATAGCACCACCACGGCAGTTCCAGCTTCGCCATCACCTCCAGCAGCGGAATCATGTCGGCTTCGCGGTCGAAGAAGTTGTGGTCGAAGAACTGGATCGAATCGGCGCCCAGGCCGTACTTCAGATACCCAAGCTCGCGTTCCAGGCGTGCCGCGGTCGGCAAGGCGGTGGCGCCGCCGAACATCGCCGCCACCCCGCAGAAGGTGCAGCGGAAGCGGCAGCCCAGCGCGGCCTGGTGCGAGGCGGTGCGGCGGCCGAGGAAGGTGCGGCCGAGATAGCGGCGCGGCTCGCCGAGCTTCTCGTACGGCAGCGACGGCAGCGCGTCGCCGCGCTGGAAGGCGCGGTTGCGGTTGTGCACCACGGTGCCATCCTGCTTCCAGGACAGCCCATCGACCTGCGCCAGCGTCGGCCCCTCGCCGCGCAAGGCGGCCAGCAGTTCCGGCAAGGTGTCCTCGCCCTGCGCGCGGATCGCGTAATCCACGTACGGCGCGGCCAGCGCGGTGTCCGGGTACAGCGTGGGGAAGTAGCCGCCCCAGACGATCGGCAGCGCCGGGAAGCGTGCGCGGATGGCCTGCGACAGTGCGATCGACGGCGCCAGTTGCGGCCCGCCCATCACGCTGATGCCGACCGCGTCATAGTGCTGCTCCTGCAGCGCCTGCAGGCTGCGGTCGATGAAATCGCGGTCGACGTTGCCGTCGATGATGCGGCTGTCGCCGTGGCGATCCAGCGCCGCCGCCAGGTTCAGCAGCGACAGCGGGAAGCGGGCGCTGGACGGCTTGGTGATGGTGGGATTAACCAGCAGCGTGTTGGGTGTGGAGGACATACCGGGCGAACGCAGGACGGGGGTCACGGCAGCCGCCGCAGGCGCAGCACCAGGGCCACCGGCACCTGCAATGCAGCGGGATCGAAATGGGCGCCGGCGGGAATGTCCGCCCGGTCGAGCATCGGTTCGCTGACGGCGTCGATGGCCAGCCCGAGCGCGGCACAGGCGGCATGCCAGTGGCTGTACAGATGCTGGGTGTGATGCACCGCGTAGCGCTGGCCGCCGGCCTTGAAGTCGCGGCGCCAGCCCAGCGCCGGGCCGATCGGGTGCACGTCGCTGCACAGCACCCAGCCGCCCGGCCGGGTGACGCGGTGCAGTTGCGCCAGGGCCGGCGGCAACTGCGGCAGATGCCCCAGCGCCAGCGCGCAGAGACTCAGGTCGACGCTGGCGTCGGCCAGCGGCAAGGCCTCCAGGCTGCCCTCGCGCAAGCTGCAGCGGCCGCCATCGACGTCGGCCAGTTCCTGCGCGGCGCGCGCCAGCATCTGCGGCGACAGGTCAACGCCGGTGACATGCGTGGCGCCCCGCTGCAGCGCATGCAGCAGATAGCGGCCGCTGCCGCAGCCGGCATCGAGCACGTGCCGCCCGCGCAACGACGGCGGCAGCAACGCCAGCATGGCGCGCTGTTCGGCCTGCATCACCGGGTTGTGCGCCTGCGCCGGGTAGCTGTCCGCCCACAGCGCGTAGGCGGCGAGCGGATCGAGGGTCGGCACTGCGCTCATGCCTGGCACGCCTGCTGTAGGTCCGCCGTGCATGAACGCGGCGGCGCAACCTGAAGTTCCAGGCCCGGCTCCAGCGCCAGCAGCTCAGGATCGGCCAGCTCCGCGGCCAGCAGTTTGGGGGCCCCGTCCAACGTCACCGACACCGCGTCCACACCGACGGCGGCGAACCACGCGGCGAAATCGGGATCGGCGATCCGTGGCCGCCCGTCGCGCACCACTGCACGCAGTGCGCTGCGCGGCAGCCCGACCAGGCTCCGGGCCGGCGCGCCGCCATGGTCGGCGACGATCACCAGATCGGCATGCGCGCCCGGGCCCAGATGGCCGCGATCCGGCAAGCGCAGGATGTCGGCGGCGGCGTTCGTGGCCAGGCGCAGTGCCTGGGACGCGTCCAGACCATGGGCGGCGGCCAGGCGCAGGTCGTCGAGCAGGTCGCGGCCACCGCTGACGCGCGCATCGCTGCCCAGCGCCAGGCGTCCCGCGGCGTTCAGGCGCTGCGGGTCCAGGGTGCGTCCTAGTAGCGTCAGGTTGCTGCTCGGGCACCACACCACGGCTGCGCCGCGGGCGAGCACGCGCGTGACGTCGTCCGCGCCCAGGCCGACGCCGTGGATCAGCACCGTGTTGCCGGCCAGGTAGCCGCGCCGCTCCAGCTCGGCGAGTTCGCCGGCGGCCGCCGTGTCGGTGCCTTCGGCCAGGTGGATCATCCAGGGCCACCCGGCGGCGGACGCCGCGGAGAAGCTCTGCGCCAGCGGCGGGCCGTAATCGGGGCCATGCAAGGTATAGCTCCAGCCGAACTCGCGCAGCAGCGCCACCGGGAAGTCGGCCGCGTCCAGCGCCGCATGCCAGGGATCGTGGTGGGCCACGCAGGTCACCCCGGCCAGCAGGTTCTTCAGCCCGCCGTGGCGCAGCCGCAGCGGCTTGGGCAGCGTCAGCGCGGCGGCCACCGCCGCAGTGCGGAAATGCGCGGCGAAGGCGTCGATCCAGGCGTAGCTGTTGGCGAACGGCGCGGCCTGCGGCAGCGGCGGTACCGCATTGACGTGCAGATGGTCGTGCGCGTTGATCAGGCCGGGCAACACCAGGTGCCCAGGCAGGGCGATGCGCAGCGCGGTCGGCGCGGCCGCCGTGGCGATGCGGCCGTCGCGCAGCGCCAGCGGCGCGTGCATCGCGCCGGCGGCATGCGCGACGCGCACACCGTCCAGGCAGACGTCGACGGGGGCGGCAGGCACGGCCATGCTCAGCGCTTGCGCATCACGATCAGGAAGTGATCTCCCATGTCGCGCAGCAGCGGCCAGCCGCCGATGCGGTCGTCCAGACGGCCCAGCGCCTCGCCCAGGCGCGGGTGCCGCTGGTAGTGGTCGACCAGGTACGGTGGCGGCAGGCACAGGCTGAGCGCGCGGTACGACTCCAGCGCGAAGTGCGGCGCGAATGCGCGGTAGAACTCGCGTGGCAGGTAGTACCAGGTCCAGATCGTGTGGCCGTTCATGCCCACCGCGGTGGCGCCACGCGCGGCGCGGACGGCGGCACGGCGCAGCCGCCCGCGCAGCAGATAGTGGCCCAGCTCCCACGGACACAGCCGGCCGATCACCGAAAACACCAGGCGGCCGTCGCGACGCAGCAGCCGAGCGCAGTGGCCGGCGACCTCGGGCAGGTCCGGCGCGCAGTTGAGCGGGCCGAAGTTGGAGTACATGCCGTCGAACTCGCCGTCGAGCAGGTCCAACTGCTGGATGCCGACATGGGCCACGCTGAGCCGCCCATGCAGGCTCGCATCCTGGGCGCGGCCACGGGTGCGTTCCACCATCTGCGGCGACCAGTCGGTGGCCAGCACGCGGTAGCCGCGCTGGGCGAAGGCATGCGCGTCCAGACCGGTGCCGCAACCCAGGTCGACCAGGCGCGAGCCGACCGGCAACTGCGTGCCCACCGTGTCCCACAGGGTCTTGCGCATGCGCTGGATCAGCGCGTTGTTGCCGCGCGGGCCATCGTAGTCGGCGGCCACGCTGTCGAAGGCGCGCTGCGTATCCAGCAACCGCACCGGGTCCAGAGTGGTCGTGTGCGCCGCGGCGCCCGCCTTGCCATTCGCTGTCACCTGCCCTGTCTCCACTGCCCTGCCCTTGTCGGAATCCACGCGAACCCATCGCGTGGTGGTGCAGGTAGGTGCGTCGGTCGTGCCGTTTGGTTGAATCGGCGGGCTGCCGTCATGCGACGGCGTGCGCCCGTGAAGGCCGCGCCTGGCGCCGGCGCAGTGCGTTGCGCGCCACCGCGGCCAGCACGCCGCCGCCGAGCCCGGCCAGCAGGGCCGCCGCCAGCACCAGCACCGGATTGGGGAACGCCGCGCGCGGCGGCACGTAGGTCTGCCAGGGCGCCGAGGTGTCGTAGGTGTAGCGGGCGCCGAGCCGGCCGAGCAGATCCTCGCGCTCGGCCTTGAGGCCGCGCAGCGTGGTGGTCTTCTCCGACAGCAGCATGTTGCCGAGCAATTGCTGCTCGACGCTGCCGCGGCCATCGCGCTGCTGCTGCAGCAGGCGCTCGCGCTCGGCCTGGGTGGCGGCGATGTCCGCGGCCAGTTCCTGCAACCGCGCAGTGGCCTGCTGCAGCGGCCCGGCCTGGATGCGCCGGTGCAGCGCCTGCAGCTGTGCGATGGTGGCCGCGGCGAGTTGCCGCGCCTGCTGCGGCGATTCGGCGCGCAGGGTCAGCTGGATCAGGTTGGCGTACGGGTCCGGGTCCAGCTTGAGGCTGTCGCGGTACAGCGCAGCCTGGCGGCTGTCCGGCGCGACGCCGGCGCTGTGCAGCACCTGGTCCTGGAACAGCCGCGTCTTGATCCGGTCGATCACCCGCTGGAACGGCTCCAGCTTGGGGTCGCGCCCGGACGGGGTCGGGCCGAACTCGCCGACCTGCACCCAGGCGGTGGCCTGCCACTGGCGGGTTGCGCCGTGCAGGAACAGTGCCGCCAGCGCCAGGGCCAGCAGCAGAGGCAGCAGGCACCAGCGCCATTCCCGTCGCAGGATCCGCCACAGGTCGATCAGGTAGATTTCGTCTTGGGGCATGGCGGTGTCGGTCATGGCAGCGGGGATCTCGGGGAAACGGAAGGCAGGCCCGCGGCCGGTACGGCGCAGCGGCGGTTCGGCAGCAAGGCGCTGCAGGCATGCAGCAGCAGGCACAGCGCGACGAAGCCAGCATTGGTCCAGGTGAAGGCCTGCGGCGCGAACGACGACATCACGCAGGCGTAGGCGATGCGCAGGAACACCAGCAGGTTGAACAGCGCCACACCGCGGCCAAGCAGGCGCACGCTCCATAGCAGCGCCGCGTACAGGGCCAGCATCGCCGCCAGCGCGGCGCCGGGGCCGCCCGCCAGCAGGAACGGCAGGAACTCGGTGCCGACATTGATGTTCGGCGCATCCAGCGGGATGCCGGTGCCGGCGGTGGCGATGGAACCGCTCAGCGGCACCAGCTGATTGACCAGGAAACTGGCGTTGGCGTAGCCCTTGCTGAGCAGCGCGCCGAAGTTGTACGGGCCGGCGCCGATGTACAGCAGCAGCCACTTGATGCCCTGCGGCGCGGCCCGGTACAGCGCGCCGAACGGCAGCGCCACCGAGTCCAGCGAGCCGGAGCGCAGCGTGCCCAGCAGCGAGAACGCGGCGGCGGCGGCGCACAGCAGCGCCAGCACCCGCTTCCACGGCAGCGGCCGCGCCGGCTCGCGGCGCAGCAACAGCAACAGGCCGACACTGAACACCGCCGCGAACAGCCGGTTGCGGTCGATCACCAGCACCGGGAAGGCGAAACCGGCCAGCAGCAGCGCGTTGCGCACGCTGCGCGCGCGCACGCACAGCAGGCCGATCGGCGGCAGGATCCAGCACATGTTCGACACATGCCGCACGTGCGCCTGCAGCGGGCTCAGGTCGGCGTAAGCCGAGGGGTCGTGCAGCAACGGGATCGGGAACAGCAGCAGGTCCAGCAGGCAGAACAGCCCGACTGCGGCAGCCAGGCCGAGCGCGACGAAGGCCTCGCGGGTGCCGGCGTACTCGCGCGCCCGGAACGCCGCCAGCGGCGGCAGGCGGATGCCGAGCAGCGCATCCAGCGCCAACGTCGCCAGCGCCACGGCGGCCAGCAGCGCGATGCCGGCGAGATAGCCCGGCGGCAGATCGAACGTCAGCAGGGTCAGCGCGCAGCTCAGCAGCAGCGGCAGGCCGAAGTAGGCCGACGGCAGGCGCAGCAGCCGCTTCATGCGCGTTCGGCCAGCGCCGGCCGGCCGCCCTGGTGCAGCCGCGCCAACAGCGACAGCCACGCATGCGCCAGCAAGTGCCCGCCCAGCGCCAGCGGGCTGCGCCGCAGGAACGCGATCTTGGCGGCGATGTAGTGCGCCTGCGCGTGCAGCAAGGTACGGCAGGCCGGATCGAACAAGCGCGCGCGGCGCAGCGCGACCTGCCGCGACTCGGCCAGGTTGGCCAGGCGGCTGGGCAGGTGCCGGGTGCGGCTGGCGTTGTGGTCGTGCACGCGGTAGGCGCACACCGCCACGTCCAGGAAGCCCAGGGCGTCTCGCGCGACCAGGCGCAGGAAGAAATCCCAGTCCTCGATGCGCAGGCCTTCGTCCCAGGCCGCGCCCGGCTGCAGCGCTCTGCGCCGGACCAGCGCCACGGCCCCGCTCACCGCCCAGTGGCGGATCACCGCGCGGCGGATGCCGGCCTCGCTCAGGTACAGGCGTTTGTCCACGCCGTGCAGGTCGCGCATGCTGCTCTGGTGCACGGTGCGATCCTGCGCGTCGACCACGATGGCATCGCCGATCACCGCCGCCTTGTGCGGATGCGCGCCCAGATACGCCACCTGCACGCCCAATCCGCCCGGCAGCAGATAGTCGTCGCTGGCGCCCAGACGCAGGAACTCGCCGCGGGCCATCGCCACCAGGTGGTTGAGGGTGGCGGCGATGCCGAGGTTCTCGCGCGGCCAGAAGCGCACGTGCAGCGTGTCGCCATGCTGCGCGATCCACGCGGCGATGCAGTCGGCGGTGCCGTCGCTGGAGCCGTCGTCGACGATCACCAACTCCTTGTTCGGGTACGGATCCTCCAGCACGCTGTCCAGGCAGCGCTGCACGAAGCGCGCGTGGTTGTAGGCCGGGATCAGGATCGACACCAGTGGCAGCGTCGGCGGCGTGTGCGGTACGTCCATCAGCCCAGTCCTCGCAGGTAGCGGCGCACCACCAGCACGTTGAACGCCAGGTACAGCGCGTAGTTGCAGGCGAACGCGTAGGCCGCGCCGATCAGGCCCATGTGCGCGGTGAACAGCACCACCAGGCCCAGGTAGCTGGCCGCGAACAGGCATTCGGAGAGCACGAACAGCCGGGTCATCGCCTTGGCCAGCATCAGGTAGGACAGCACGAAGGAGGCGATCTTGAGCACGTCGCCGAGCAGTTGCGGCGCGTACAGCGGCAGCGCGGCGGCGAAATCGGGCGAGAACAGCAACCGGGTGATCCAGCCGCGGCACAGGTACACCGCCGCCGCAGCCACGATCACCGCCGGCAGCACGTAGCGGTAGGCGCCGCGCAGTTCCTGCAGCAGCGCGCCACGCGTCTGCAGCGCCGCCAGCTTGGGCAGGTAGTAGACATTGATGGCGGTGGTGAAGAACAGCAGATAGGCATCGGAGACGCGGCTCACCGCCTGCCAATAGCCGACCTGCTGCCAGCCGAACTGGCCGGCCAGGTGGTCGCGCACGCCGATGTTGACCAGCAGCGGCAGCAGTGCCGAGGCCAGGGTCATCGTCGAGAAGGCGGCCAGCCGTCGTACCATTGCGGGATCGAAGCGGATGCGCAGCATCTCGCGGCGGAAGTACGGGCTGCGCCGCAGTGCGGGCAACCCGGTGCACAGCCAGGCCACCTGCCCCAGCACCAGGCCGAGCAACGCCCCGTGCAGGCCCATGCCGTACGCCAGCGCGGCCACCAGCAGCACGCTCAGCACCGCGCCCACGACCTGGATGAAGGCCAGCCGGCGTACGTCCATGAAGCCGTTGACCACCGCCAGGATGTAGTTGGCCAGGGCGATGCCGAGTTGCGCCACCGCCAGCACGCAGATCAGTGGCTGGTACTGCGCGTCGCCGAGCAGGCGATCGGCGATCAGGCGGCTGCACAGCAGCGCGGCCACGCCCATCGCGCAGGCCGCGACGCAGGCATAGCCCAGTGCGCTGCCGAGCAGCCGGGCCAGCGCCGGCGCATCGTCGCGGTACTCGGCCACGTACTTGACCACGCCGGCGCCGATGCCGCCGCCAGCCACGACCGCCAGCAACGACATCAGGCTGGTGAACTGGCCGAGCCGGGCGACCCCGGCCGGGCCGGCGTACACCGCCACCAGCTTGAGTACCAGCAACGCGGCCAGCAGCTTGGCCGCGGTGGCCACGCCGCTGTACACGCCGCTGCGCAGCACGTTCATGCCGCCCCGCCGCCGAAACGCTGGCATGCGTCGATCACCTGCGCCACCGCCGCATCGTCCAGGGTGGGACCGATCGGCAGGCTGAGCACTTCGGCCGCCAACTGCTCGCACAGCGGCAGCTGCAGCGCGGCCAGTTCCGGATAGGCCGGCTGCCGGTGCGGCGGTGTCGGGTAATGCACCAGGCAGTGCACGCCGTGCGCCTGCAGGTGCTGTTGCAGCGCATCGCGCTGCGCACAGCGCACCACGAACAGGTGCCAGGCATGCGCGGCCGGGTCGGCCACCTGCGGCAACGCGATCCGCGGATGCGCGATGCCGTCGAGGTAGCGCTGGGCGATCGCGCGGCGCGCGGCGATGTCGGCATCCAGATGGTGCAGCTTGACCCGCAACAACGCCGCCTGCAGCTCGTCCAGGCGCGAGTTCACACCCTGCAGCAGATGCCGGTACTTGATGTCCGAGCCGTAGTTGCGCAGCACCCGGATCTGCGCCGCGAGCGCGTCGTCGTCGGTGGTCACCGCGCCGCCGTCGCCGAGCGCGCCCAGGTTCTTGCCGGGAAAGAAGCTGAAGCCGGCGGCATCGCCGAAACTGCCGGCGTGACGGCCGTCGCGACGCGCGCCGTGCGCCTGCGCCGCGTCCTCGAGCAGCAGCAGGTCATGCCGCTCGGCGATGCTGCGCAGCGCGGCCATGTCGGCCAGCTGCCCGTACAGGTGCACCGCCAGGATTGCCTTCGTGCGCGGGCCGATCGCCCGTTCCACCTGCGCCGGGTCCAGATTGAAGCTGGCTGCCTCCGGTTCCAGCTGCACCGGCCGCAGCCGGTTCTCGCTGATCGCCAGCAAGCTGGCGATGAAGGTATTGCCCGGCACCAGCACCTCGTCGCCGTCGCGCAGCCGGCCCAGCGCACGGTAGCCGCGCAGGATCAGGGTCAGCGCGTCCATGCCGTTGCCGACGCCGATGGCGTGGGCGGTGCCGCAGTAGGCGGCGAACTCGCGCTCGAAGGCCTCCAGTTCCTCGCCCAGCACGTACCAGCCGGAATCGATCACCCGCGCCGCCGCGGCCTTCAGCTCGTCGGCGTAGCGCGCGTTGCTGGCGCGCAGGTCGAGGAACGGCACGCTGGCCGGCGGCAGGCTCATTGCAACTCCCAGCGGTAGAAATCGTGCACCACGGCGCGCGCCCCGAACCGTTCCTTCTGCTCGACCAGGCCGGCGTTGAGCACCTGGCCCTGCTGCTCGGTGGAGATGCCCAGGCTGAGGACGTCGCGCTGCGCGTAGACCTGCTCGATCAGCTCGGCCAGCAGCAGGCTCAGCGCATCGGCGCGGCGGCCCTGTTCCGAACAGGCCAGGTATTGGGTGTGGACAACGTGGCCGAAGTCGTACACCAGCGTGCCGGCCAGCAGCTCCGCGCCGTCGCGGACTTCGTAGGGCACGATCTGCGCCGGGAAGCGTGCGCACAGCAGGCGCAGTTCCTCCAGGCTGTGGGTCGGACGCGCATCGTGGCGTTGCAGCACTTCGCCCAGCAGCGCGTGCAGCGGCGCCGGGTCGTCCACGCGCTGCACGCGCAGCCCGGCGCGGCGCGCCTTGGCCACCGACCGCTTGCGCGCGGCAGCCATGCGCGGCGGTTGGCGTAGCGGCACCGCCGAAGACAGGTCGCGGCGCTGCAGGCGCGCGCCGAGCCGGTGCAGCGCGTACAGGTCCTCTTCCGCGGGGCTACGGTGGAACAGATGCGGCACTGCCTTGTACAGCAGCGTGCGCACGCCGGCGTCGCGATAGTGCGCCGCGATGCGCTCGAGTGCCTCCAGCGTCGCCGTCGCGCGCAGCGCATGGGTCGACAGCAAGCCGGCATAGCTGAGACCGGCATGGCTGGCCACGGCATCGCCCTCGCGGTTGGCCGGGAACACCGCCACCGGCGTGCCGGCGTGCTCGACCAGCAAGGAGGCGTCGACGAAGCGCGTCGCGTGGTAATCCATGTAGCCGCGTCGATGCAGCAGATTGCCATTGCGCGAGGCCGCCACCACGGCATCCCACGTCGGCGCATCGGCCGCGGTGTAGGGCCTAACCGACAGCATCGGCGTCCTCCCAGACCATGCCGGCGGGCAGCACCGCTTCGGCCACGCCGAAGCCATCGCGACCCATGTCGTTGCCGTTGTAGAACAGCAGCAGGCGCCCGCCATGGCGGATCAGTGCCGGGTAGCACAGCGTGCGTGCGTCCCAGCCGTTGGCCGACAGCGGCAGGCCCAACGCGGCGTCGCAGCGCTGCCAGTGGCGGCCGTCGTCGCTGACCGCCATGCCCGGCAGATAGGCACCGTCGCGGCTGCCGTGGGTGAAGAGCATCACATGGCGGCCATCGTACCGGTACACCCGCGGGCGGCCGATGCGGTACTCGTCGCCCTGCGGCTGCAGGCAAAGCGTGTCCTGCCGTGGAATCGCCTGCAGGTCGTCGGTTTCCACGCAGCGGATGTGGTAGCGCGGGTACGGCGTGCCGCCGATCCATTCCCAGTCGTCGCCGACCGCGTACCACAGCCGCCAGCGGCCATCGCGATACCGCGCCGAGTGTACCGCGGCGATGGTGCTGCGGCCGGGCGCGCGGTCCAGCAGCGGCGTGTCCTGGCGGCGCTGGAAGGTGTCGCCGCCGTCGCTGGACACCGCCAGGCCGGTAAAGGCCAGGAACTTGGCCCGCGCCACCTGCTGGAAGCCGACATAGAACATGTACAGGCCGTCCGGCCCGTGCACCACATCGCCGAGGATCATGCCGTTGTCGTCGAAACAGCCGGCGCGGCCGATGTCGAGCACCGGTGCGGCGCTGACGCCGAGCACCCGGGTCGGATCGTCGGCGCGCACGTCGACATAGCCGATGCGGCTGATCCCGGCATGGTCGCGGAAGCCGGCGTAGATGCGCAGGCGCTCGGCATCCAGGCGCAGCGGCGTCGGCGTCAGCGCCGAGTGTCGCATCCAGCCGCCGACGCCGTCGCGTGCGGTGTCGAACACCAGGCCGCGTTTGTGCCAGGCGAACATGCGCCTCACAGGTCCACGTCGAAGCTGGACTTGCCGGCCACCGCCCGCGCCGGCGCACCGACGTAGATGCGTCCGGGCTCGGTGTCGCGGGTCAGCAGCGCACCGGCGCCGATCACGTTGTCGGCGGCGACCTTGACCCGGTCGCTGAGCGTGGCATTGACCCCGACGAAGCTGCTCGCGCCGATCTCGCAGTAGCCCGAAATCACCGCATGCGAAGCCAGGAACACATGGTCGTGGAGGACCGTGCGGTGGCCGACGTGGTTGCCGCTCCACAGGATGCAGTTGGCGCCGATGCGGGTGAACGGCTGCAGCACGTTGTGCTCGAACACGAAGCAGTGCTCGCCCAGTTCCACGTTGCGCCACACGAACGCCTGCGAGCTGACGTAGCTGGCCATGCGGTAGCCGCGACGCTTGGCGTCCAGGTAGAAGCGCGTGCGCAGCCGGTTGAGGCCGCTGGCCGGAATCGCCACGAACACGTCCACCTGCGACGGCGGATAGCGCTGCTCGAGCGCCTCGTAGGCCACCACCGGCAGACCGGCCAGGGTCGGCGTGGCCAGGTAGTCGCGCTCCACGCTGAAGGCCAGCACTTCGTAGTTGCTGTCGTGGGTGAAGTATTCGCAGGCGATCTGCGCCAGTTCGCCGGCGCCGACGATGACCAGGGGACGCGCCATGGCCTAGGCCTCCTGCCGGCGCACGCCCGCGGCTTCGCGTAGGAACTCGTCGTAGTCGAAGATGTAGTCGGCCGGGTCGTAGGCCTGGTCGGCGAGCACCATCAGCACGCAGTCCTCGCTGAAGTCGTACAGATCGCGCCAGACCATGCTGCCCAGCAGCAGGCCCTGCCGCGGGTCGTCCAGCACCACCTGCACCGGGCCGCTGCCGTCGTCGAGCAGGAACGACACCGACCCATGCAACGCCACCGCCAGTTGGTTGAGATGGCGATGCGCATGCTGGCCGCGGTGTACGCCGTTGCGGGTGGCGAACAGGTAGTACACGCGGCGGATGTCGAAAGGTACGTCGCGCTGTTGTTCCAGCGCCACGAGCTGGCCGCGCGCGTCGCCGTGCGTCCGCAACTGGATTCGTTCGATTGCCATCAGAGTGCCCGACCCGGGCTCCGCATCGGAGCGTCCAGGCTGAGTGCCGCGCGTCCGCGGAAAGGTTGCGCACTCGCGACGCGCACCGGCGACGCAACCTTTCGCCGCAGGGCCGGCACCCATCGACGACCACCGCTGCCGCGATGCCGAGCCGCATCGCGCCGCGGGCCCCCTCGTCGCCTCCAAGGACACCGCGTACCGCCATGACCTCCCCCACGCCGGCCGCGCCGACACCGCCCGTTTCCCCCGCTGCCGCGTCGGCGGCGTTGCCGCGGCCGATGGTCTGGCTGCACTGGCTCACCGTGCTGTGCCTGGTGCTGGCGGCGGGGTTGATCCTGCTGCGCGAGGAAGTCGAAGGCCGCATGTGGCGACAGTGGCTGCTGGAAGGCCACCGCCACTTCGGCCTGTTCGTGCTCGGCCTGTTCTGCGTGCGGGTCGTGTTGCGGATGCGCCTGGGCAAGCGCCACGACGCGGACGCCGGCTCGGCGCTGATGCGCTTGCTGGCCGGCGCCACCCACGTGGTGATGTACGCACTGCTGCTGACCCTGCCGGTGCTGGGCTGGGCACTGAGCCAGTCGATGGGCAAGCCGGTGCATCTGTTCGGCGCCACCCTGCCGGAGCTGGTCGCGCCCGATCCCGATCTCGCCGACACCTTGGGCGCCTGGCACGTGGACGCGGCCTGGTTGCTGCTGGGCCTGATCGTGCTGCACATCGGCGCGGCGCTGTGGCACCACCTCGTGCGCCGCGACGCCGTGCTGCAACGGATGCTGCCGTTCCTGCGCCGCCGCTGAGTCGATTCGCCCCTCCCCCGCTTCCGTCCGTCGCCGCACCCACCCGCCAAAGGACTTTCCGCATGCACCAGGCCCCGTCGTCCCCCTCCACCTTCTCCCGCAGCGACAGGACGCGCGGCGCCGAGCAGGCGCTGCTGTGGTCGGCGCTGGGCTCGCTGCTGCTGGTGCTGAGCCCGCGCGCCGCCGCGGTGCCGGCGTTCGCACGGCAGACCGGCTCGTCCTGCGCCGACTGCCACATCGGCGCCTACGGCCCGGCGCTGACCCCGTACGGCATGCGCTTCAAGCTCGGCGGCTATACCGACAGCGACGGCAACGGCACCAAGATCCCGGCCTCCGCCCAGCTCACCGCCAACCGCAGCGTGCCGGCGCGCGGCGAGAGCCGCACCCGCTTCAGCGAGGCCGACCTGTACCTGGCCGGGCGCATCACCGACAACGTCGGCGGCTACGTCAAGGTCGCCACCAGCAACAACGGCAAGAACGACTACACCACGCGCCTGGACAACGTGGACCTGCGCGCGGTGTTCAAGCGCTTCCAGCTCGGCGGCAAGGACACCCTGCTCGGCGTCAGCGTCAACAACAATCCCGGCAGCCAGGATCCGATCGGCATGCTGCCCAACGCCTCCGGCCTGGGTCCGGCCTCGGCCTATGCCAGTTCGACCACCCTGCTCAACCAGTCGTCGCTGTCCAACCGGGTGATCGGCGCCAGCGTCTACGGCCTGTACGACCGCAACTGGTATGGCGAACTCGGCACCTACACCGCGCTGCCGGTGTCGACCCAGGACGATCTGGGCTACGCCGTCGGCGGCGATCCGGGCAAGCTCAGCGACACCGGCTACCTGCGCCTGAGCTACATGAAGGACCTCAAGCGGCAGTTCTTCTCCGCCGGCGTAGTCGCGCTGACCACGCGCCGGCAGCTGCCGCGCAGCACCGGTCCGCGCGACGACTTCACCGATCTCGGCTACGACCTCAACTACCAGTTCCTGGGCACCCGCGAGCACATCCTCAAGCTCGGCTACCTCAACATCTACGAGCGCCGCCGCTACGGCAGCGCGCTGATCGACCCGACCAATCCGGCCGTGGCCGGCCCGCGCCGGGCCAACGTGCGCGACCAGTCGATCAGCCTCAACTACACCTACAAGCAGAGCTACAGCCTGCTGTTGGCGCACTTCATCAACACCGGTTCGGACGATCCGTTCCGCTACCGCCCGTACGGCGCGCCGGACACCACCAGCAACCTGATCAGCGCCTCGTGGGCGCCGTTCGGCAAGGACGACAGCGTTTCGTCGATCTCCAACCTGCGCCTGTCCGCGACCTGGTTCCGTTTCAGCAAGTTCAACGGCAGCACCGGCAACGTGTTCGGTGCCACCCCGGTCACCCGCCCGCGCGACCTCAACCAGTTCGCGCTGAGCCTGAGCCTGGCCTTTTGATTCCCCCGCATGGAGCTTCCCCCATGAAACGCACCAATGCCCTGCCCCTGTGCACCCTGCTCGCCGGCCTGCTGCCGCTGGCCGCCGCGGTGGCGCCGTCCGCGCATGCCGCCGGCGGCGCGCCCGGCGCCGGCGTGTTCGCGAGCGAATGCGCCGAATGCCACAGCGCCGCGCCGGCCAAGAACAAGAAAGGCCCGACCCTGTTCGGCGTGGTCGGGCGCCGCGCCGGCAGCGTGCCCGACTACGCCTATTCCGACGCGATGAAGCAGAGCCAGTGGACCTGGAGCGACGACACGCTGCGCAGCTACCTGTCGCAGCCGGCGTCCAAGGCCCTGCCCGGCGGCAAGATGAAGTACGACGGTCTGGACGATGCCAAGCAGTTGCAGGACCTGATCGCCTACCTGCACAGCCTGCATTGAACTGGCTGCCCGATCCGGTCATATTCGGCGCCCGACGGGCCGGCCATCGCGCCGCGCCCGTCCCCGATTCCTGACCTGCGAGCCTTAAGCCACCGTGCGTTTGCCCTGCCGCCCTCGGCGCATCGCCCCTGCCTCCCGCCGCCTCCCTGCGCCGCGGAGCGGAGCGGGCCGCGCATGCTGAGCGCCCGCATCGGCGGGACCGCCGGCGCGGGCCGGCGGTCACGGCGCGCAGGTGCCGGCGTGGCACTGGCGGTGGGCCTGGCGCTCGCCGCGCTGCACGCCCCGGTCGCCACGGCCGGCGATGTCGGCGGCGCCGCCGGGATCAGCTCGCAACTGGTCGACCGCGGCATCGCCGTGACCCGCAGCACCCCGACCCTGCAGGGCGCGCTGTTCTGGTTGCCGGCGCCGGGCTGGTCGCTGAGCGGCGCGGCCAGCGTGGCGCTGGATGCGCCGGGCAAGGTGCTGATGGGCAGCGTCGGCCTGTCGCGCAGCTGGACCCTGTCCGACAGCTGGCAACTGCAGGCCGAGGCGCTGCTGTACCGCTACCCTGGGTCGCGCGCCAACCGCGTGTTCAACCGCGACGAGGTCAGCCTGGGCTGGAGCTATCGCGACCGCCTGAGCCTGTCGCTGGCCGCCTTCCGCATGCCCGACAGCAGCCTGCAGCAGCGCTGGTACGGCGCGCTCGACCTGACCGCGCACCAGCCGCTGGCCGGCCCGCTGTCGCTGTCGGTGGGGGCCGGCGTCAGCCAGGCGCCACCGGCCCTGTACGGACTGGAGTACACCGCGCACTATCGCTACGGCCACGCCGGGCTGATCTGGAACGCCGGGCGCTGGAGCGTGGAGGTGGACCGCGTGTTCAGCAACGCCCGCACCGGCTATGCCGACCGCGGCCTGTGGCCCTGGGTGGCCAGCCTCTCCCGCAGCTTCTGAGTCGAGCGCAACCTTTCCGTGCCGCCCCGGCACATACCGGTGCCCGTTGCCACACCTGCCCCCATGAACGACACCGACCTGCTCGGCGATGCCACCGACCGCATGCTGCTCCGGCGCATGGCGGCCAGCGACCGCGAAGCCCTGGCCCGCCTGTACCGCGCCTACCACGGCCGCCTGTGCCGGTTCCTGTCGCGGCTGACCCGGCGCCCGGACATCATCGAGGAAGCGATCAACGATTGCTTCTGGATCGTCTGGCAGAAGGCCGGCGACTTCCGCGGCGACTCGCAGGTCTCGACCTGGATCATGGGCATCGCCTACCGCTGCGGGCTCAAGGCGATCCGCCACCACAGCGACGATGCGATCGACGACGGGGCGATGGCCGAGGACCACGCCGCGGCCGCCGACCCGGACGAGGATCGCGAGTTGCGCGACTGGCTGGGCAAGGGCCTGGAGCGCCTGTCGGCCGACCAGCGCCTGGTGGTGGAACTGGTCTACGGCCTCGGCCACAAGCTGGAAGAGGTCGCCGCGATCATGCAGTGCCCGGTGGGCACCATCAAGGCCCGGCTGTTCCATGCCCGGGTCAAGCTTCGCAACGTGCTGCCGGGATTGGCCGGCGGCGCGTCCACGCTGACGGAGAGCGCGTGATGAAATCGGGCTTCAACGAGCCAGGCAACGAGTGCGCGCACGCCTGGGAACTGATGCCGTGGGTGCTGCAGGACAGCGCCACGGAACAAGAAAACGCGTGGCTGGTGGCGCACCTGGCCAAGTGCCAGCACTGTAGCGCCGAGTTCGCCCAGCAGAGCCGCCTGCGCATGGCCATGACCCTGCCCAGCGACGTGCCGGTGGACGCCGAGGCCGGGCTGCAGCGCCTGCTGCAGCGCCTGGACGCACCGGTCCCGCAGGCGCCGCCGCAGCGCCGCCGCGCCAGCTGGACCACGCGGGCGCTGGTCGCCGCCGCCCTGCTGCAGGCGATCGGCCTGGGCGTGCTGGGCCTGCGCCTGTCCGCCGAGCACGAGCGCAGCACTGCCTACCGCACCCTCAGCGACGCCGCGCAGCCGCTGGCGGCCGACGCGATCCGGGTGGTGCCGGATGCGCGCATGACCCTGGCCGACTGGGACGCGCTGCTGCGCAAGCTGCAGCTGCGGGTGATCGGCGGCCCCAATGCGGCCGGCGCCTACACCGTGGTGCCGACCCAGGCTGGCGCGGCGGCGCAGCCGCAGCGCAGCGTGCAGCAGTTGCGCGCCACCGCCGGCATCCGCCTGGCGGAGCCGATCGCCGCGCCATGAAGCTGCATCTCGCCAGCCTGCTCGTCGCCTGCCTGGGCCTGGGCGCCTGCGCCCACGCCGCGCCGACGGCGGTCGCCGATCCTGCGGCCGCGGCCAAGGCGCCCGGCCTGGATCCGTCGCCGGCGCTGGACAGCCAGCGCCAGATCGTCCTCGCCGTGGCCAACCCGATGGCCGCGCCCAGCCGCCACGCCGGCTCCAACCTGCTCGGCTACGCTTCGGCGCGCTACTACGGCGCCGGCACCCAGGCGGTGGCCACCCTGGACGCGCTGAACAAGCGCTACGGCCTGCGCCAGGTGGCCGGCTGGCCGATCAAGGCATTGGGGCTGTACTGCGTGGTGCTGGAGCCGGCGCCGGGCAGCGACCGTGCCGCGCTGCTGGCGCAATTGGCCAGGGACGACCGTGTGGCGCTGTCGCAGCCGCTGCAGGATTTCGGCACGTATTCGGCCGACAGCCAGGCCGCCGCGCCGGCGCAGCCGCTGCGCTACAACGACCCCTACGTGGACATGCAGCGCGGCTTCGCCGCCACCAATGCGGCCACTGCGCAGGCGCTGAGCCAGGGCCAGGGCGTGGACGTGGCGATCGTCGACACCGGCGTGGACACCGCCCATCCGGACCTGCGCGGGCGCCTGCGCAACACCCGCGACCTGGTCGCCGCCGATCCGGGCGCGTTCAACCGCGACCACCACGGCACCGAGGTCGCCGGCATCATCGCCGCCGGCAGCAACAATCACCTGGGCATCGTCGGCATCGCGCCGAAGGCGATGCTCGACGTCTACAAGGCCTGCTGGTATCCGCAGCGGCCCGGCGCCGGCGCCGGCTGCAATTCCTTCACCCTGGCCAAGGCGCTGGCGGCGATCGGCGACACCCGCACCCGCATCATCAATCTCAGCCTCGGCGGCCCGGCCGACCCGCTGCTGCGCAAGTTGCTGGAACACCTGCTGCGCGATGGCCGCATCGTGGTCGCGGCGATGCCGCCCAACGGCCGCCTGGACGGGTTTCCCGACGGCATTCCCGGGGTGATCGTGGTGCGCAGCAGCGCCGCCACGCCGGCGCCGCCTGGCGTGCTCAGCGCGCCGGGCGAGGACATCCTCACCACCCAGCCCAACGGCGGCTACGACTTCACCTCCGGCTCGTCGATGGCCACGGCCCACGTCAGCGGCGTGGTCGCGCTGCTGCTGGCGCTGGCGCCGCAACTGGACGCGCGCAGCGTGCACGACCTGCTGCTGCGCACCAGCCGCCAGCGCGACGGCCTGCTGCAGGTGGACGCCGCCGCTGCGGTGCAGGCGCTGCCGCGCAGCGCTCCCCTCGCCCGCTGAAGGCACTCCATGCATTCCTGGATCCCGCTCTGGTTGCACCGGCTCGGCGCACCGCCGACGGCCTATCGCGTCGCCGGCGCGGTGCGTCCGTGGAGTCTGGCGGCGGCCGTGCTGCTCGGCGCCGTGGCCGGCTACGGCGGGCTGGTGCTGGCGCCGCCGGATTACCAGCAGCACGACGCCTACCGCATCATGTTCGTGCACGTGCCCTGCGCGTGGATGAGCCTGTTCGTCTACGCGGCGATGGGCGTGGCCGGCCTGGTCGCGCTGGTGTGGCGGGTGAAACTGGCGGAAATCGCCTGCACGGCGTCGGCGCCGATCGGCGCGGCCTTCACCTTCGTCACCCTGTGCACCGGCTCGCTGTGGGGCCGGCCGATGTGGGGCACTTGGTGGACCTGGGACGCACGGCTGACCTCGGAGCTGGTGCTGCTGTTCCTGTACCTGGGCGTGATCGGCCTGCATCGCGCCATCGACGATCCGCGCCAGGGCGCGCGTGCCGCCGCGCTGCTGGCGCTGGTCGGGCTGATCAACCTGCCGATCGTGCATTACTCGGTGGTCTGGTGGAACACGCTGCACCAGGGCTCCACCGTGCGCGTGCTCGGCCCGTCGAAGATGCCGCTGTCGATGCTGTGGCCGCTGCTGACCAGCGTGGTCGCCAGCAAGTTGTATTACGTCGCCAGCCTGTGCGGGCGCATGCGCACCGACTTGCTGGCGCTGGAGCGCGGCAAGGCCTGGGTGCGTGCGCTCGCGCTGCAGGCAGCGCCGGCGGCGACGCCCGTGGACACCGCAGCGCTGCCCGCGGAGCACGCGGCATGAGCGGGTTCTGGGCGATGGGCGGCTACGCCGTCTACGTATGGAGTGCGTACGCGTTGGCCTTGGTCGTGCTGCTCCTGGACAGCCTGCTGCCACGCCGCCGCCAACGTCGCCTGCTCGCGGGGATCCGCGCGCAAGTGGCCCGCGAACAGGCCCGCCGCGCCCGCGGCAACGCCGTCGCCCCTGGAGTTGGCGATGCATCCCACCCGTAGGCGCCGCCTGCTGCTGGTGCTGCTGTTGCTGGGCGCCGCCGCGCTGGCCACCAGCCTGTTCGTGCTGGCCCTGCAGCACAACATCAGCTACCTGTTCACCCCCAGCCAGGTGCAGGCCGGCGCGGCCAGGGACTACCGGGTGTTCCGGCTCGGCGGCATGGTCAAGGCCGGCTCGATCAGGCGCAGCGCCGATGCGCTGCAGGTGCAGTTCACCGTGATCGACAAGGCCGGCGCCACCGACGTGGCCTACACCGGCATCCTGCCCGACCTGTTCCGCGACAACCAGGCGGTGATCGCCACCGGCTCGATGCAGGGCGCGCGCTTCGTCGCCACCGAAGTGCTGGCCAAGCACGACGAGACCTACATGCCGCAGGAACTGAAGGACGCGATGGCGCAGGCGCACGCCAATCGCGTCGGTACGGGCGCTGCGGCGGCGGTCAAGCCATGACACACGGTCTGATCCGCAGCGCCGCGAGCGTGTCGACATGAGCGCCGAACTCGGCCAGTGCGCGCTGATCCTGGCCTTGCTGCTGGCGCTGGTGCAGGGCGTGCTGCCGCTGCTCGGCGCCTGGCGCGGCCAGCGCGCCTGGATGGCGGTGGCGCGGCCGGCCGCCTACGCCCAGGCCGGCTTCGCCTGGCTGGCCTTCGCCCTGCTCGCCTACGTGTTGCTGCAGTTGGATTTCTCGGTGCGCTACGTGGCCGCCAACGCCAACCTGACGCAGCCCTGGTACTACCGGCTGGCCGCGGTGTGGGGCGCGCACGAAGGCTCGCTGCTGCTGTGGATCGCCATCCTCAACCTGTGGACGGTGGCGCTGGCGCGCAGCGGCCGGCATCTGCCCGAGGTCTTCGCCGCACGCGTGCTCGGCGTGCTCGGGCTGATCGCCAGCGGCTTCCTGGCGTTCGTGCTGTTCACCTCCAATCCGTTCGCGCGGCTGTCGCCGATGCCGCGCGACGGCAGCGAGCTCAATCCGGTGCTGCAGGACCCGGGCATGGTGCTGCATCCGCCGGTGCTGTACACCGGCTACGTCGGCTTCTCGGTGGCGTTCGCCTTCGCGATCGCCGCCCTGCTCGGTGGCGAGCAGCAGCAGGCCTGGGTGCGCTGGGCGCGGCCGTGGACCAACGTCGCCTGGGGCTTCCTCAGCGCCGGCATCGTCGCCGGCAGCTGGTGGGCCTACGCCGAACTGGGCTGGGGCGGCTGGTGGTTCTGGGATCCGGTGGAAAACGCCAGCTTCATGCCGTGGCTGGTCGGCGCGGCGCTGATCCACACCCAGGCGGTCACCGAGAAACGCGGCGCACTCGGCGCCTGGACCCTGCTGCTGTCGATCCTGGCGTTCTCGCTGTCGTTGCTGGGCACCTTCCTGGTGCGCTCCGGCGTGCTGACCTCGGTGCACGCCTTCGCCGCCGATCCGCGCCGCGGCCTGTACATCCTCGGCTTCCTGGTGCTGGTGGTCGGCGGCTCGTTGCTGCTGTATGCGCTGCGCGCGCCGCGCCTGGCCGCGGGCAAGCCGTTCGCTGCGTTGTCGCGGGAGACCGCGATCCTGGTCGGCAACCTGATGCTCAGCGTGGCCGCGGCGATGGTGCTGCTGGGCACGCTGTTCCCGCTGCTCGGCGATGCGCTGCGGCTGGGCAAGCTCTCGGTCGGTCCGCCCTACTTCGGCCTGCTGTTCCCGCTGCTGATGCTGCCGGTGGTGCTGCTGTTGCCGTTCGGTCCCTATCTGCGCTGGGGTCGCACCGAGCCCAGTGCACTGCGCGCGGTGGCCGCGCGCGCCGGGCTGGCCGCACTGGCCTGCGCGCTCCTGGCATGGCTGCTGAGCGCGGGCACGCTGCGTGCGGTGGCCGGGGTGGCGGCCGCGGCCTGGGTCGGCGTCGGCACCGCGCTGTATGCGCTGACCCGCTGGCGCAGCGCGCCGCGCGGCCGCCGCTTCCCTGCCGAACTGGCCGGCATGCTGCTGGCGCATGCCGGGGTGGCGGTGTTCGTGGCCGGCGTGCTGCTGTCGGAAAGCCTGTCGGTGGAACGCGACGTGCGCCTGGATCCTGGCCAGAGCGCGCAAATCGGCGCCCATGCGTTTCGCTTCGATGGCGTGCGCCTGGTCGACGGCCCCAACTGGAAGGCCGAGCAAGGCACCGTGACCGTGCTGCGCGACGGCGCCGTCGTGGCGGTGCTGCATCCGCAGAAGCGCCTGTACAGCAGCGAGCGCATCCAGACCGAGGCGGCGATCGATGCCGGCGTGCTGCGCGACCTGTACGTCGCGCTGGGCGAGCCGGTCGACGACCAGCACATCGAATACGGCTGGACCCTGCGCCTGTACGACAAGCCGTTCATCCGCTGGATCTGGGCCGGCGGCCTGCTGATGATGCTCGGCGGTTTCGTCAGCGCCGGCGCGCGCCGCTTGCGTGCACAGCCGACCGCGGACAGCGCCGTCACGCCGGCGGCGCTCGCGGGCGCCGCACCATGAGCCGGCTGCTGCCGCTGGCCGGTTTCCTGTTGCTGGCCGCGTTGTTCGGGTTCGGCCTGTGGTGGAGCCGTAACCACGACCCGCGCGACGTACCCTCGCCGCTGCTGGGCAAGCCGGTGCCGGCGTTCGCGCTGCCGCGCCTGGACCGCCCCGACCTGCGCAGCGGCAGCCAGGCGCTGCGCGGCCGCCCGTATCTGCTCAACGTGTTCGCCAGCTGGTGCATGGCCTGCAGCGAGGAGCATCCGCTGCTGATGGCGCAGGCCCGGCAACTGGGCGTGTCCCTGGTCGGCTACGCCTACCGCGACGATCCGCACGACACCGCCGCCTGGCTGGCGCAGCGCGGCAATCCGTACGCGCTGGTGCTGGTAGATGCCGATGGCCAGCGTGCGATCGACCTGGGCGTGTATGGCGCGCCGGAAACCTTCCTGATCGATGCCGACGGCGTGGTCCGCTACAAGCATGTCGGCGTGCTGACGCCGCAGGTGCTCGCCGACGAGCTACGCCCGGCGATCGCGGCGCTCGATGGAGCACGGCGATGAGCACTCCCATCGCACGGACGCGCCGGCGTACGCCGTGGTGGCGGCTGCTGGTGCTGCTGTGGCTGCTGGGCGGTGCAGTGCCGGGGCTGGCCCAGGCGGTGGACCCGCTGCCGTTCAAGGACCGCGCGCAGGAGCAGCGCTTCCAGCACCTGACCGCGCAACTGCGCTGCCTGGTCTGCCAGAACGAGAACCTGGCCGATTCCGACGCGACCCTGGCGCGCGACCTGCGCCACCAGGTATTCGCGCAACTCCAGGCCGGGCGCAGCGATGCGCAGATCAAGCAGTACATGGTCGATCGCTACTCGGCCTTCGTGCTGTACGACCCGCCGCTGGCGCCGGGTACCTGGCTGCTGTGGTTCGGGCCGGCGCTGTTGCTGCTGGGTGGCGCCGGCATGGTCGTGGCGACGCTGCGCCAGCGCCGTCGCGCCATCGGCACCGCGGCAGTGGAGCCTGACGCGGAGGATGCCTGGTGACGCTGGGCTTCCTCCTCACCGCCGCGGCGATGCTCGGCATCGCCCTGTTCGCCGTGCTGCGCCCCCTGCTCGCCCAGCGTCCCGGCGCGCGTCCGCAACGCGGCATCGCCCTGCTGCTGGCGGTGCTGCTGCCGCTGCTCGGCGCCAGCCTGTACTGGCGCATCGGCACGCCGACGGCCCTGGCCGGCGTCCCCCTGCAACCGCTGCCACCGGCTGCACCGGAGCAGACCGCGCAACGGCTGCAAGGCTGGCTGCAGCAGGCCTGGGACGCGCAACAGGCGCAGCGCCCGCACGACGCGCAGCAAGCCTATGCGCAGGCCCTGCGGATCGCCCCGGACAACGTCGAGGCCCTGCTCGGCTGGGCCGAGACCGACATCGCGCAACGCGCCGATCTCGCCGTGGGCAACCCCGCACGCGCCATGCTCGGCCGAGTGCTGGCGCAGCAACCGGACAACCAGCGGGCGCTGTGGATGCGCGGCATCGCCGCCTTCCAGCGGCAGCGCTATGCCGACGCGGCCGACGACTGGCGCCACCTGCTGACCCTGCTGCCCGCCGCGTCGCCGCTGCGCGAGGCGGTGACGCAGAAGATCACCACGGCTGAGGCGATGGCGGCCAATGGCTCGCCGGGGAACGCAGCGCCGCGCTGACGCGGTCGCAGCCATCGCGGCGGCGACGCGAGTTGTTCAAAGAGCCTGCTCGAGCATGCGTTTCAGCGTGTCCGCAGCGACGGCTTGCATGAAGGGATCGCGGAACATGCCATGACGCAGCCCAGCGTGGCGGCAGCGCCAACTACACCAGCGCCCGGTTCATCTCCCCGCATTTGCGCCAAAGATAGGAATGCGTATCATTAACTGACATCTCACCCACCGCCGCCACGCGCTGTCCTCCGCTGCCCAGCCGGTGCTTCCTCCCTACGGGCCTGCATGTCTGCTTCTTCCTCCTCGCTCCACGCCCCTGACGCCCCGGCGACGCCGCGGCGCCGCTCCTTGCCACCGTGGTTGGGCGTGCTGGCGCGCACCCTGGCCGCGATCGTCGGCGGCTATGCGCTGGCCGCGGCCACCGCGGTGCTGCTGCCGCTGCTGTGGCCCTCGGTGCGCGCGCAGGCGGTATTGAGCGGGATGATGCTGGGCATCCTGGTCTGCGCCTGCACCGCGCTGTGGGCGTTCGCCGCGCACAGCGCCGGGCGTGCCTGGCTGGGCATCGCGGCGCTGCTGGCGCCGATGGCGCTGGCTATCGCCTGGCTGCAGCAGCACGCGCCATGAAGCAGGGATTCCGCCAATCGATGGCCTGGCTGCACACCTGGAGCGGCCTGCTGGTGTCCTGGGTGCTGCTGCTGATCTTCATGGCCGGCACCGCCAGCTATTTCCGCAACGAGATCAGCCGCTGGATGCGTCCGGAGCTGCCGGCCGCACAACCGAGCACCGACGTGGTCGCCGCACGCGCGGTGGCGCTGCTGCAGCGCGAGGCGCCGCAGTCGCCGCAGTGGTTCGTGTCGCTGGCCAATCCGCGCGCGCCGTTCACCGACCTGTTCTGGCGCAATCCGCCGCCGGCCGACGGCGCCCGCCAGAGCCGCAAGGAGATGTTCGGCAACGCCCTGCTCGACCCGGTCAGCGGCGAGGCCAGCCAGACCCGCGACACCCGCGGCGGCGACTTCTTCTACCGCCTGCACTTCGACCTGCACTACATCCCGGCGCTGTGGGCGCGCTACATCGTCGGCTTCTGCGCGATGTTCATGCTGGTGGCGATCATCAGCGGCGTGATCACCCACAAGAAGATCTTCAAGGACTTCTTCACCTTCCGTCCGGCCAAGGGCCAGCGCTCGTGGCTGGACTTCCACAATGCCAGCGCGGTGCTCGCCCTGCCCTACCACGCGATGATCACCTACACCGGGCTGGTCACGCTGATGCTGATGTACCTGCCCTGGGGCATCAAGACCGCCTACCCCGACGCCGAGCAGGCGTTCTACGCCGAGGCATTCCAGGAACCGCAGAACCTGCGCGAGGCCAGCGGCACGCCCGGGCGCATGCTGCCGATCGCGCAACTGCTGGACGTGGCGCGCCGCGAATGGGGCGCGCAGGCGCCGATCGCCGGCTTCACCGTGTACAACGCCGGCGACGCGGCCGCGGCCATCCAGATCCGCCAGGGCGACGGCCAGCGCCTGGGTTACACCACGCCATCATTGCTGCTGGACGCGGGCAGCGGCCAGATCCTCGGCCGCAGCGGTGAGCTGGGCGCCGCCGCGGAAACCCGCAGCACCCTGTACGGCCTGCACCTGGCGCACTTCGCCGGCCCCTGGCTGCGCTGGCTGTTCTTCGGCTGCGGCCTGCTCGGCTGCCTGATGGTGGCCAGCGGCGCGATCCTGTGGGCGGTCAAGGAGCGGCCCAAGCACGCCAAGGCCGGACGCATCGGCCTGGGCCTGCGCCTGGTCGACGCGCTCAACATCGGCACCGTGGCCGGGCTGCCGATCGCCTTCGCCGCCTATTTCTGGGGCAACCGGCTGCTGCCGCTGCACCTGGAGGCACGCCCGGAGCGCGAAGCGGCGGTGTTCTTCCTGGCCTGGGCCGCGGCCCTGCTCGCTGCGCAGGTGTGGCCGAAACGGGCGATGTGGGTCTGGCAACTGTATGCGGGGGCGGCGTTGTTCGGCTTGCTGCCGCTGCTCAACGCCGTCACCACCGACGCGCACCTGGGCGTGAGCCTGCTGGCGGGCGACTGGGCGCTGGCCGGATTCGATCTGGTCTGCCTGTTCCTCGGCCTGGCCCTGGCATTGGCTGCGCGACGCATGCAGCGTTGGCAACCGCCGCTATCGGCGGCCGAACGCCGCGCCCGGGAGCGCGGCGGATCGGGCAAGCCGGTGCTGGCCACGGAGGGCGCATGACCGCGCTCGGCCTGTGCCTGGCCTTCTCCGGCTTCGTTGCGCTGTGCCTGGGCATGGAGAAGCACCAGCTCGAACTGTATGGCGCACATCGCGCGTCGGCGCCGCGGATGCGACAACTGCAGGCCGCCGGCTGGCTGCTGCTGGGCGCGGCATTCGCCTGCTGCGTCGCCGCGCGCGGCTGGGGTATCGGCCCAGTGCTGTGGGTGGGCTCGCTCAGCGCCAGTGCGGCGCTGCTGACCCTGGGCCTGCTGCCGTACCGGCCACGGCTGATCGTGCCGCTGGCGCTGCTGGCGCCGCCGCTGGGCGTGGGCGCCGCCCTATTGGCCTAGGGCGGGCCTGCCACCACTTCTCCGGCCGGCCCTAGGCCCGCCTTACTCAGCGATCGGCGGCCACCGTCGGCGCCCGCAGTTCCGCGGCGGTGCGCGCGCCGGCGAACACCAGCACCAGCCCTGCCGCCAGGGTGATCGCCAGGTACAGCGGGACCATGCCGAGGCGGCCGTTGCGCACGAACACCATGCTTTCCATCATCAGCGAGGAGAACGTGGTCAGTCCGCCGACCAGGCCGACGATCAGCAGCGCCCGCCAGTACGGCGCGCTGGCGCCGCGGCCTTCGACCCACACCAGCAGGAAGCCGCCGACGAAGGCGCCGACCAGGTTCACCGCCAGCGTGCCCCACGGGAAACCGGCGCCGTAGCGTTGCAGCAGCGCGCTGCCGACCGCGAAGCGCAGACCGGAGCCGACCGCGCCGCCGGCCATCGCCAGCAGCAGTTGCTGCCACCACAGGGTCAGGTTCATGCGCGCCTCCGCGAGACGAACGCCGGAGCGGCAGCAGAAAAACCAGAAAGAACGGGCATCGGATTCTCCACAAGGACGATGCCGGGGCGCGGACCTGCCACCCCGGCGGGGGTTGGGCAGGCATCATCAGCGCGCAGTGCTGCGGGCGGTTCGAGGAGGAATGCCATCTCCTGTGCGCCGATTATGCGGTCGATCGCCCGGCCTTGTCAGCCCGCGCCTGTTCGCGCGCGGCGCGCAGGCGGTCGAGCTTGTCCTTGAGCTTGATCTCCAGGCCGCGTTCCACCGGCCGGTAGTAGACCCGCTCGCCCATCGCATCGGGAAAGCCGGTCTGGTCCAGGGCGATGCCGCCCTCGGCATCGTGGTCGTACTGGTAGTCGGCGCCATAGCCCAGGGTCTTCATCAGCTTGGTCGGCGCGTTGCGCAAGTGCAGCGGCACCTCCTGGGTGCCGGTCTCGCGCACTTCGGCCTTGGCCTGGTTGAACGCGGCATAGCCGGCGTTGGACTTGGCGGTGCTGGCCAGGTACAGCACCAGTTGCGCGAAGGCCAGTTCGCCTTCGGGACTGCCCAGGCGCTCGTAGATGTCCCAGGCTTCCAGCGCCATCGACTGCGCGCGCGGATCGGCCAGGCCGATGTCCTCGATCGCCATGCGGGTCAGCCGCCGCGCCAGGTAGGCCGGGTCGCAGCCGCCATCGAGCATGCGCGTGAGCCAGTACAGCGCCGCGTCGGGATTGGAGCTGCGCACCGACTTGTGCAGCGCCGAGATCTGGTCGTAGAACTGCTCGCCGCCCTTGTCGAAGCGGCGGGTGCGGTCGGCCAGCACCTGCTGCAGGGTCTGCGCGGTGATCTCGCCGCCCTCGTCCTGGGCCAGTTCGGCGGCGATCTCCAGCAGGGTCAGCGCACGCCGCACGTCGCCATCGGCGGCGCCGGCGATCTCCAGCAGCGCCGCGTCGGACACGCGCAACGGCTCGGCGCCGAGCCCGCGCTCGGGATCGTGCAGCGCCCGCTGCAGCGCCTCGGCGATGTCCTGCGGCGACACCGCCTCCAGCACGTGCACGCGGCAGCGCGACAGCAGCGCCGAATTCAGCTCGAACGAGGGATTCTCGGTGGTGGCGCCGACGAACAGGATGGTGCCGCGCTCGATGTGCGGCAGGAACGCGTCCTGCTGCGCCTTGTTGAAGCGGTGCACCTCGTCGACGAACAGCACCGTGCGGCGCCCGTCGGCGAAACGTTGCGCGGCCTCGGCCAGCACCAGCCGCACCTCCGGCAGGCCGGACAGCACCGCCGAGATCGCCTTGAACTCGGCCTCGGCGTATTGCGCCAGCAGCAATGCCAGGGTGGTCTTGCCGCAGCCGGGCGGCCCCCACAGGATCATCGAATGCACGCGACCGGCGGCGACCGCGCGGCGCAGTGCGCTGGTCGGCGCGAGCAGGCGCTTCTGCCCAACCATCTCGTCCAGCGTGCGCGGGCGCATGCGCTCGGCCAGCGGGCGCATGGCCTCGCGGTCGACGCTCAGCAGATCGGGGGTGTCGGAAGCGAAGGGTCTGCGTTTGGCCATGCGCCCATTCTATCGCCGCGGCCCGTGCACGCCTTGCCTCCAGCATGCAGCCCGGCCGCGGTGTGCCTGGCGCCGCAGGCCCGCGTGGCGCCAACGCGAGCGCTAGAATCGCGACGCCTCCCCTGCCCGGCCGCCCCTGCCATGAGCCACCACGACACCCTGGATGCGTTCACCCATCAGCACGATTTCCTCGGCACGCGCCACGAGCGCAATGCGCGCCGCACCTGGTCGGTGGTGGCGCTGACCGCCGCGATGATGCTCGTGGAGATCGTCGCCGGCTGGTGGACCGGCTCGATGGCGCTGCTGGCCGACGGTCTGCACATGGCCACCCACGCCGGCGCGCTGTCGCTGGCCGGCTTCGCCTACTGGTTCGCGCGGCGGCACCGGCACAATCCGCGTTTCACCTTCGGCACCGGCAAGGTCGGCGACCTGGCGGGCTTTTCCAGCGCGCTGATCCTGGCGCTGATCGCGCTGGGCATCGGCGTGGAGTCGGCGCTGCGCCTGGCGCAGCCGGTCCATATCGCCTACGACGAGGCCCTGTGGATCGCGGCGCTGGGCCTGCTGGTGAACCTGCTCAGCGCCTGGATGCTGGGCGCCGACCACCATCATGATCACGGGCATGGGCACGGGCACGGGCATGGGCATGGCCATAGTCACGGCCATCATCACGAACACGGCCATGCCCATGCCAGGCACCGGCATGACGACCATGCGCACGCGCACCACGCTGGGCATGACCACGATCACGCGCACGGTCACGACCATCACCCCCCGCACGATCACCACGGGCACGCACACGCCCACGTCGCGACCGCGCAGGCCGCCAGCCACGACCGCCACGCGCACGCCGACCACAACCTGCGCTCGGCCTACATGCACGTGCTGGCCGACGCGCTGACCTCGGTGATGGCGATCGTCGCCCTGCTGCTGGCCAAGTACCTGGGCTGGACCTGGACCGATGCGTTGATGGGCATCGTCGGCGCCATCGTCATCGCACGCTGGTCGCTGGCGCTGCTGCGCGACACCGGCGCGGTGCTGCTCGACGCCTCGGCGCCGGCGGCACTGCAGGCGCAGATTCGCGACCGCCTGCAGCAGGACGACGAGCGCATCGCCGACCTGCACGTGTGGCGGGTCGGCCCCGGCCAGCACGCGGCGATCGTGTCGCTGGTGACCCACCGGCCGCGGCCGGCGGCGTTCTACCACGCGCGCCTGCAGGGCGTGGCCACCCTGGGCCACGTCAGCATCGAAGTGCAGACCTGCCCGGAATGACCGGGAAGACCGCCGCGCACCGAGACGGCGCGCGGCAGCAGCCGGCTCAGCGGTCGCCGACCACGTCCACGTCCTTGTCCGGGACGTAGCGGAAGGTGCCGGTGGCGAAGGCCGGATTGCGCTTCCAGTCGCTGAAGCTGATCTCGGTGCGCTGGCCGACCGGGTCGACCACTTCCATGCGCGCCAGGCCGTTGCGGTCGAAGCCGAGCTTGGCCATCTGGAAGCTGGCCTCGGTGTCCACCTTCGGCGTCATGGTCAGCCACTGCAGCCCGTCGCGGGCCACCGCTTCCTCGCTGACGTCGTACTGGCGGTCGAGCTTGCCCGGATCGATCAGCGCGGTCAGCGGGCTGTTCTGTTCCTCGCTGCCCTGCGCGCGCACCGTGGCCTGCTTCAGGTCCGGGTCGTACACCCAGACCTTGCTGCCGTCGGCGACGATCAGCTGGGTATAGGGCTTGCGGTACTCCCAGCGGAACAGGCGCGGCGCCGACAGGGCGACGCGGCCGCTGGAGCTTTCCTTCAGCGTGCCCTTGCCGTCGTAGACCTTCTGCGCGAACTGGCCGTCCAGGCCCTTCAGCCCGCGGGTGAAGGCAGTGAGGTCCTCGCGGGCGCCGGCGAAGGCGGAGCCGGCCAGCAGCGCGGTGGCGAGGACGGTGTAGCGAAGTGTGCGAAGCATGCGGATGGATTTCCGGATGGAGTGTGGGAAGTGTGACGCGGCACGCCTGAATAGGCGATCAGAGTGATGTCGCGGCCGAGCCAGGGCTACGGCCCGGTCTGCATCCGGCTCAGGTCGCCGTACAGGATCTGCCCGCGGAAGCCGCGCCGCACCTGCTGGTACAGCTCGCGGAAGGCGGCGTAATCCTGCGGCTGGCACAGCGCCGCCGGGCCGTGGATCGCGCGCCGGTGCAGCGTGTGCGTGGCGGTGACGGTCTGCCCGTCGCGCACCCAGGTCGCAGCGTATTCGCCGGCGGCATTGCGGAAATGGGTGTCGGCCGGAATCGCGATGATCGGCACGCTGTCGGGGAAGGTCAGCCGGTAGGTCTCGCTGCGTGCGTTGTCGTTGCAGTAGAACGGGGTCAGATTGCGCTCGGCCGAGGCGGTGCTGTAGACCCCGCGCACCGAATCGGCGCCGGGCATCAGCGGCAGGCTCATGCCGCCGACCACGCCGAAGTCCACGTAGTCGTGCGCGCGGAAGCGGTAGGCGTAGCCGAACGGCCGGCGCAGATCCTGCGGCGCGCCCTGCAGCAGCAACTCGCCGCTGCCGTCGAAGCCGGAGGCGGCGAGGATCGATTCCTCGATGCGGGTGCGGTTCTGCGCGTTGAGCTGCACGAACATCGTGCGCAGGCCGACCTCGCCGACATCGCCGCTGTCCAGGCGGGTGATGCCGCTCAGGCTGCCGTCGGCGGCGAAGCGATAGTCGGTCTCGACCAGGTAGCGGTTGCGCTTGGCGTCGTCCGGCGGCGTGCGCGCCAGGGTGCCGTCGGCGGTGTGCAGCACCGGCGCGCCGAGGTCGCCGGCCGGCAACTGGCCGAAGCGCGCGTACGGGCTGGTGGAGTCCACGTACAGCTTGAACTCGGGCAGATAGGTGATGGCGTGGTTGAACCGGCCCAGTACCGGCACCTCCGGCAGGGTCGGCCCGCCCTGCGCGCCGATCAACACCGGCGTGCTGGCGATGCCCTTGGCCGCCAGCAGCGCTTCCAGCACCACGGTGTGGTCCTTGCAGTCGCCGTAGTGGTTGTCGAGGATGCTGTCGGCGCTGTTCGGCTGCAGCCCGCCGTTGCCCAGGTACACCGCCACGTAGCGGATGTTGCGCGCCACCCATTCGTACAGCGCCGCGGCCTGCGCGCGGCGATCGCTGATGCCGGCGGTGATCTGTTCGGCGCGGGCGCGCACCTTGGGCGTGACCTGCGCGGCGGCGGCGCTGCTGTTCTGGTAGGCCTGGGCCATCTGCGCCCAGCGGCGGAAGCTGCTGGCCATGATGGTCGGGCTGAATTCCCAGGTCGCCGCCGACCAGTTCTGGCTCTTCATCGGCTCGCGGCGGCTGTAGTGCCACTGCCAGCGCGCCTGCTCGCCGTCGATCTGCGGCGTGTTGCTGCCCTGCACGCCGCGCGTGTACAGGTGCATCTGCAAGCGCCGCGGCGCCACCAGGGTCACCGTGGCGTCGTCGTACTGGGAGAACACGCTGAAGGTCTCCCACAGGCTGAAGTAGCCGGGGAAGTACGGCACGTTCTGGGTACGGCGCACCCGGTACACCAGGCGCGCGCCGGGCATCAGGTTGGGAAACACCACCACCTTGACCTTGCGGTCGGCGTACATCGCCGCCGCCGCGCTGGAATAGCTCTCCTGGGTGTAGATCTTGTCGGCCGGCACGTCGTGGCGCAGCCCGTCCGGGGTCAGCGTGTAGGCGGACAGCACCTCCAGCGTCTCCAGCTTCTCGCTGTAGCTCAGGCGCACCTGGCTGAACTGGTCGACGCCGGCCTTGGTCTTGAGCAGCAGTTCGACCTCGTCGGTCTCCACGCTGGTGGCGTCCTCGCGCACCTCGTAGTCGGCGCGGTAGCGCACGTAGCTGTAGTTGTTGCTGACCACCGGTGCGGTCGTGGCCGGCTGGTCGGTGTCGCGCTCCGCGGTCGGCGCCGGTTGCGCCGTGGCGAGGCCGGCCAGCGCCAGCAGCGACGAGCCGAGCAACCATCCCACCGCGCGCAGTGGCGCCGGTCCACGCAGGCGCCGGCCATGGCCGGCCGAGGGCGCGGTGCGGCTCACTTCGGCGGCGGCGGCGCCAGCACGCTGCGGTCGCCGTTGTGTTCGGGCGGGCTGACCACGCCGGCGGCTTCCATCGCCTCGATCAGCCGCGCGGCACGGTTGTAGCCGATCTTCAGCCGCCGCTGCACGCCGGAAATCGAGGCGCGGCGGGTCTCGGTGACGATGCGCAGGGCCTCGTCGTACAGCGGGTCGGACTCGTCGCCGCCACCGCCGCCGGCTTCGGGCAGGCCGGTGGCGCCGATCACGGTGCCGTCGCCCATGGTCTGCACCTCGTCGAGCACGCCCTCGATGTAGTCGGCAGGGCCGCTGGCCTTGAGGTGCTCCACCACGCGGTGCACTTCTTCGTCGCTGACGAAGGCGCCGTGCACGCGGTCCGGCATCGCCGTGCCCGGCGGCAGGTACAGCATGTCGCCGTGGCCCAGCAGGGTCTCGGCGCCGGACTGGTCGAGGATGGTGCGCGAGTCGATCTTGGAACTGACCTGGAAGGCGATGCGGGTCGGGATGTTGGCCTTGATCAGGCCGGTGATCACGTCCACCGAGGGGCGCTGGGTGGCCAGGATCAGGTGGATGCCGGCGGCACGGGCCTTCTGCGCCAGGCGCGCGATCAGTTCTTCGACCTTCTTGCCGACGATCATCATCATGTCGGCGAATTCGTCGATGAAGATGACGATGAACGGCAGCGTGTCCAGCGGCCGCGGCGCCTCGGCCAGGTCCGGGTTGGGCTTGAACAGCGGGTCCATCAGCGGCTGCCCGGCGTCCTGCGCGTCCTTGACCTTCTTGTTGAAGCCGGCCAGGTTGCGCACGCCGACCGCGCTCATCAGCTTGTAGCGGCGCTCCATCTCCGCCACGCACCAGCGCAGGCCGTTGGCGGCCTCCTTCATGTCGGTGACCACCGGCGCCAGCAGATGCGGGATGCCCTGGTAGACGCTCAGTTCGAGCATCTTCGGGTCGATCATCAGCATCCGCAGGTCCTTGGCCGAGGCCTTGTACAGCAGGCTCAGCACCATTGCGTTGACCGCCACCGACTTGCCCGAGCCGGTGGTACCGGCGACCAGCAGGTGCGGCATGCGCGCCAGATCGGCCACGGTCGGACGCCCGGCGATGTCCTTGCCCAGGGCCAGGGTCAGCGGGCTGGCCGACTTGTCGTATTCCTTGGAGCGCAGCAGCTCGCTGAGATAGATCATCTCGCGGCTGACGTTGGGGATTTCCAGGCCGATCACCGACTTGCCCGGGATCACGTCGACCACGCGCACCGACTTCACCGACAGGCCGCGGGCGATGTCCTTGTCCAGCGAGCTGATCTGGCTGACCTTGATGCCCGGCGCCGGCTCGATCTCGAAGCGGGTGATGACCGGACCGGGATAGGCGCCGACCACCTGCGCCTCGATGCGGAAGTCCTTGAGCTTGAACTCGATCTGCCGCGACAGGGTTTCCAGGGTCTCCTCGGAATAGCCCTTGGCCTGCGGCTTGGGGTCGTCCAGCAGCGCCAGCGGCGGCACCCCGGACGGGTCGCTGCCGGTGCCGTGGAACAGCGGGATCTGCTGCTCGCGCTTGGCGCGCTCGCTCTTCTCCACCACCGGCGCCGGCGGCGGCTCGATCTTGACCGGCTCGCGCTTGGCGCGCTGCACCGCGTCGACCTTGCGCACTTCCTCGCGTTCCTCGCGCATGGCGCGGGTCTGCTGCCATTCGTTGGCCTGCTGGGTGCCGCGTCGGGCCAGCGCCGGCAGGGTCATCACCGCCTTGCCGATGCGCTCCATCACCGCGAACCAGGACAGCCCGGTGGCCAGGGTCACCGACACCAGCAGCAGCACCAGCACGAACAGGTTGGCGCCGAGCGCGCCGAAGCCGGCGCCCAGCGAATTGCCGACCAGCTTGCCGAGGATGCCGCCGGCGCCGGCCACGTCGCCGGCGAACAGGCGCAGGTGCAGCAGCCCGGTGGCGGCGATCAGGAAGCCGACGATGCCGACCAGGCGCAGCGCCGGGCCGAGGTCGGCCTCGCCGTCGCCGTCCTGGTCCATGCCGAACAGCGCGATCCAGGAGATCGCGCCGATCACCACCGGCAGCAGGAAGGCCACGTAGCCGAACAGTTGCAGCAGCACGTCGGCGATCCAGGCGCCGAACTTGCCGCCCATGTTGTGCACCGGCGCGACCACGCTGCCGGTATGCGACCAGCCCGGATCGGTGGCCGAATACGTGGCCAGGCTGGCCAGCAGGTACAGCAACAGCGGCGCGATCGCGATCAGCGCCAGATCGCGCCACAGCTTCTGCCGGCGTGGGTTGGGCGCGGCGCCCTGCTTGCGTGCCGCCGCATTGGCGCCCTGGGATTTGCCGCGTTCCGGAACCTGCTTCGCCACGCTATGACCAAACCTTAGAAATGCATCGTTAGTGATTGATAATAAACGACTCGCCCTTGCATTTCAGCAGGCGCTACCTGAATCGTCCGGTCTCGCGCCGCTGTGCCGCGGCGGTGCCTGCTGGCAGCATGCACTGGCGTGCCGCGGAGGCCGTCGGTCGCGGCGGGCCGCAGCGTTTCCGCCACGCGGCTTGATTCGTTCCAGGCCGGCCGCCACTCTATGCGCCTTCGCCGGACCCCGCGCAATGCCGCGTTTCCGCCGCCATTTCACCCTGTTCGCGAGTATACATGAGCCCCTCTGCCGCCAATTCCGCCAAGCATTCCCGCCTGCTGATCCTGGGTTCCGGCCCGGCCGGCTGGACCGCCGCGGTCTACGCCGCGCGCGCCAACCTCAAGCCCGTGGTGATCACCGGCCTGCAGCAGGGCGGCCAGCTGATGACCACCACCGAGGTCGACAACTGGCCCGGCGACCCGCACGGCCTGATGGGCCCGGACCTGATGGCGCGCATGCAGGCGCATGCCGAGCGCTTCGAGACCGAGGTGATCTTCGACCACATCCACACCGCCGACCTGTCGCAGCGCCCGTTCCGGCTCAGCGGCGACAGCGGCGACTACACCTGCGACGCGCTGATCATCGCCACCGGCGCCACCGCCAAGTACCTGGGCATTCCCTCGGAAGAGGCGTTCAAGGGCCGCGGCGTGTCCGCCTGCGCCACCTGCGACGGCTTCTTCTACAAGGACCAGGACGTGGTCGTGGTCGGCGGCGGCAACACCGCCGTGGAAGAGGCGCTGTACCTGTCCAACATCGCCCGCAAGGTCTACCTGGTGCACCGCCGCGACACCTTGCGCGCGGAGAAGATCATGCAGGACAAGCTGTTCGCCAAGGTCGCCGCCGGCAAGATCGAGACCGTCTGGCATCACCAGGTGGACGAAGTGCTGGGCAATGAGGCCGGCGTCACCGGCGTGCGGGTCAAGTCGGTGCAGGACGGCAGCACCCGCGACCTGGAGGCGCACGGCTTCTTCGTCGCCATCGGCCATCACCCGAACACCCAGCTGTTCGATGGCCAGTTGGCCATGCACAACGGCTACCTGGAGATCCGCTCCGGCCTGGGCGGCGCCGCCACCGAGACCTCGGTGCCGGGCGTGTTCGCCGCCGGCGACGTGGCCGACCAGCACTACCGCCAGGCGATCACCTCGGCCGGCTTCGGCTGCATGGCCGCGCTGGACGCCGAGCGCTATCTGGACAAGGGTGCCTGAGTCCGCGCACGTTCTGAGCTGCCGGCCTCGCGCCGGCAGTCGCCGCGCGCCGGCAAGCGCGCGCGCCGAGGCAACCGGCGGTCGGGTCGCCGTTCTGCTGCGGCGGCCGGGGCGATGAGCCGGATCCGCTGGCTGCGCCGGCTCGACACCGTCGCCGCCGCCGACTGGGACGCGCTGCACGACGGCCGCAATCCGTTCGTCGCCCACGCCTTCCTGGCCGGCCTGGAGCAGCACGGCTGCCTGCGCCCGGACTGGGGTTGGAGCCCGCTGCATCTCAGCGTCTGGGACGGCGAGACGCTGGTCGCGGCCGCGCCCGGGTACCTGAAAAGCAACTCGCACGGGGAATTCGTGTTCGACCACGCCTGGGCGCATGCCTACGCGCGCTACGGCCAGGACTACTTCCCCAAGTGGCTGTGCGCGGTGCCCTACTCGCCGGTGACCGGGCCGCGGCTGCTGGCGCGCGACCCGGCCGCCCGACAGGAGTTGCTGGCGGCCATGCAGGCGCTCGCCGAAAGCACCGGCCTGTCCTCGGCCCACGTCAACTTCCACCGCGCCGAGGAGGACGCCGCGTTCGGCGCCGATTGGCTGGAGCGCAACGACGTGCAGTACCAGTGGCACAACGAGGCCGGCTGGGCTGGCTTCGACGACTACCTGGGCGCGATGGACCACAAGCACCGCAAGAACATCCGCCAGGAGCGGGCCAAGGTGCAGCGCGCTGGCGTCGGCTTCCGCGTACTGCACGGCGACGAGGCCAGCGCTGCCGATCTGGAGGCGATGTACGGGTTCTACCTGCGCACCTTCGATGACTACGGCAATTCGCCGGCGCTGACCCTGGACTTCTTCGCGCATCTTGCGCGAACGATGCCGCGCAACCTGCTGATCTTCCTGGCCATGCATGAAGGTGTGCCGGTCGCCGGCGCGTTCTGCCTGCGCGGCGGCGACACCTTGTACGGCCGCTACTGGGGCGGCGAGCCCCTGCCCGGCCTGCACTTCGAGACCTGCTACTACCAGGGCATCGACTATTGCCTGCGCGAGGGCCTGACCCGCTTCGAGCCGGGTGCGCAGGGCCAGCACAAGATCGCCCGCGGCTTCCTGCCGCGGCTGGTGCGCAGCCGCCACTGGATTGCCGACCCCGGCTTCCGCGCGCCCCTGGCCGAGTGGTGCGCGCAGGAGCGTGCCGAGGTCCGCCAGCACGCGGCGGCGCTGCAGCGCCATTCGCCGTTCCGCCACGACGCCTGAGGCATCGGCTAGGCTTCCGGCGATGCGTCGTCTCCCTGCCCTGCTCGCGGCCGATCCCGCCGCCCCGTTCCCGCCGCCGTCCAGCGCCCTGCGCGAACCGGACGGCCTGCTCGCGGTCGGCGGCGACCTGTCGCCGACCCGGCTGCTCGCGGCCTATGCGCAGGGCATCTTCCCCTGGTATTCCGATGGCGAGCCGATCCTGTGGTGGAGCCCGGACCCGCGCACCGTGTTCCGCAGCGACGGGGTGCGCCTGTCCTCGCGCTTCCGCCGCAGCCTGCGGCGCTCGCCGTGGACGGTGCGCGCCGATACCGCCTTCGCCCAGGTCATCGACGCCTGCGCGCAACTCCCGCGCCGCGGCCAAGACGGCACCTGGATCACCGCACCGATGCGCGCGGCCTACCTGGCCCTGCACCAGGCCGGCCACGCGCATTCGGTGGAGGTGTTCGACGGCAGCGACCTGGTCGGCGGCATCTATGGGGTGACGCGCGGGCACATGTTCTTCGGCGAGAGCATGTTCAGCGCCCGCAGCGGCGGCTCCAAGGTGGCGCTGGCGGCGCTGGCGCGGCGCCTGCACGGCTGGGGCTGGCCGCTGATCGATGCGCAGGTGGAGAACGCCCACCTGCTCAGCCTCGGCGCCGAGCGCTGGCCGCGTACCCGCTTCCTGGAGGCCATCGCCCCGTTGGCGGCGGCGCCCGCCGAGACCGGGTCGTGGACGTCGCGATTCGGGTCGCTGGCGGCGCTGGAACTGGCCCAGGGCTGAGCGGGATTAACGCAAACTTTGCATGGCGCGGCCCAGGCGAGTAAAATCCTCGCTCTTCAGGCCTTTGGCCGTTCCGAATCGCACAGGATTACATGTCGAAAGACGACTCCATCGAATTCGAAGGCACCGTCAGCGAGACGTTGCCCAATACCACGTTCCGGGTCAAGCTGGAAAACGGGCACGAAATCATCGCCCACATCTCCGGCCGCATGCGCAAGAACTACATCCGCATCCTGACCGGCGACCGGGTGAAGGTCGAAATGACCCCGTACGACCTGACCAAGGGTCGCATCACCTACCGCATGAAGTAATCCGCCACGGGCGGACATGAAGAAGGCGGCCAATGGCCGCCTTTCGCGTCTGCAACGATGGAACGACGGTGACCTCGCCAGGCGGCTGCAGCCTCTGCAGCCGCCTTTCGTCGTGCCTGCCCGGCCTCAGTCCACCGTCGCCGGCAGCAGGCGCTCCGGTTCGGCCTGGGTCTCCACCACCAGCTCGCCGTCGCGCACGTCGATGGTGACGCGGCCGCCGTTGACCAGCTTGCCGAACAGCAACTCGTCGGCCAGCGGGCGCTTGACCTTGTCCTGGATCACCCGCGCCATCGGCCGCGCGCCCATCAGCGGGTCGAAGCCGTGCTGGGCCAGCCAGTCGCGGGCGGTCGGAGTCGCCGACAGCGACACGTGCTTCTCCTGCAGCAACATCTCCAGCTCGATCACGAACTTGTCGACCACGCGCAGGATGTGGCTGAAGGCCAGCGGCTGGAACTGCACTACCGCGTCCAGGCGGTTGCGGAACTCCGGGGTGAAACTGCGGCGGATGATCTCCATCGCATCGGTGGAGTGGTCCTGCTGGGTGAAGCCGATCGAGCGCCGCGAGGCCTGGGTGGCGCCGGCATTGGTGGTCATCACCAGGATCACGTTCTTGAAGTTCGCCTCGCGCCCGTTGGTATCGGTGAGCACGCCGCGGTCCATGACCTGCAACAGGATGTTGAAGATGTCCGGATGCGCCTTCTCCACCTCGTCCAGCAGCAGCACGCAGTGCGGGGTCTTGACGATCTTCTCGGTCAGCAGGCCGCCCTGGTCGAAGCCGACATAGCCCGGAGGCGCGCCGATCAGGCGGCTGATCGAATGCGGCTCCATGTATTCGGACATGTCGAAGCGCACCAGTTCGATGCCCAACTGCAGCGCCAGCTGCTTGGTGACCTCGGTCTTGCCCACGCCGGTGGGGCCTGCGAACAGGAAGTTGCCGATCGGCTTCTCCGGATTGGCCAGGCCCGAGCGCGCCAGCTTGATCGACGAGGACAGCGTCTCGATCGCCGGATCCTGGCCGAAGATCACCATCTTCAGGTTGCGCTCCAGGTGCTGCAGCACGTCCTTGTCGGTGGCGCTGACCTGCTTGGCCGGGATCCGCGCCATCTTGGCGACGATGGTCTCGATCTCCTCGATGTCGATCAGTTCCTTGCGCTGGCCTTCCGGCAGCAGCCGCTGGCGCGCACCGGCCTCGTCGATCACGTCGATCGCCTTGTCCGGCAGCAGCCGGTCGCCGATGTGCTTGACCGACAGGTCCACCGCCGCCTGCAGCGCGTCGTCGGCATAGGTCACGCCGTGGTGCGCCTCGTACTTGGGCTTGAGACCCTGCAGGATCTCGAAGGTCTCGCCCACGGTCGGCTCGACGATGTCGATCTTCTGGAAGCGCCGCGCCAGGGCGCGATCCTTCTCGAAGATGCCGCGGTATTCCTGGAACGTGGTCGAACCGATGCAGCGCAACTCGCCCGAGGACAGCGCCGGCTTGATCAGGTTGGACGCGTCCATGGTGCCGCCGGAGGCGGAACCGGCGCCGATGATGGTGTGGATCTCGTCGATGAACAGCACCGCGTTGGGCACCTTCTTCAGCGAAGTCAGCACGCCCTTCAGGCGCTTCTCGAAGTCGCCGCGGTACTTGGTGCCGGCGACCAGCGCGCCCAGGTCGAGCGAGAAGATCACCGCATCGGCCAGCACCTGGGGCACGCTGCCCTCGACGATGCGCTTGGCCAGGCCCTCGGCGATGGCGGTCTTGCCGACGCCGGCCTCGCCCACGTACAGCGGGTTGTTCTTGCGGCGGCGGCACAGCACCTGGATGGTGCGCTCGATCTCGTCGCCGCGGCCCACCAGCGGGTCGATGCGGCCGTTGCGGGCCTGCTCGTTCAGGTTGGTGGCGTATTCGGCCAGGGCGTCGCCCTTCGGCTCGCCCTCGCCCGCCTCGCCCTTGGGCTCGCCGTCGGCCGGGGCCGCGTGTTCGCCGTCCTCGCCCATCTTGGCGATGCCGTGGGACAGGTAGTTGACGATGTCCAGGCGGGTGATGTCCTGCTGGTTCAGGAAATACACCGCGTGCGAGTCCTTCTCGCCGAAGATCGCCACCAGCACGTTCGCGCCGCTGACCTCCTTCTTGCCCGAGGACTGCACGTGGTAGACCGCCCGCTGCAGCACCCGCTGGAAGCCCAGGGTGGGCTGGGTGTCGCGGCCGTCGTCGTCGGCCAGGCGCGCCACCGAGGCTTCGATGGCCTGTTCCAGGTCGCTGCGCAGGCGGTCGACATCGGCGCCGCAGGCCTTGAGCACGGCCTGGGCGGAGGGATTGTCGAGCAGCGCCAACAGCAGGTGTTCCACCGTCATGAACTCATGACGGGCTTCCCGGGCGCGCTTGTAGCACTGGCCGATGGTCTGCTCGAGATCTTTGCTGAACATGGTGCACTCCGACGTCTGTTGCCAACGATATGTGGCTTGAGCTGCGAGATTTCCACAACCCTATCGGATCAGTGTGTTCAGACCGCGTTAGTCCGGGCAGACCGGGAGCCGACGCCTCCCACTATCAGGCTTTTTCCATCGTGCACAACAGGGGGTGCTGGTTCATCCTCGAGAACTCGTTCACCTGAGCCACCTTGGATTCAGCCACCTCGCGGGTATACACCCCGCAGACGCCGCGGCCGCGGGTATGCACGTGCAGCATCACCTGGGTGGCGCGTTCCAGGTCCAGGGAGAAGAACTGCTGCAGGACGGTCACCACGAAGTCCATCGGGGTGTAGTCGTCGTTCAGCAGCAGCACCTGATACATCGGCGGTCGGGCGATTTCCGGCTTGCCGGTCTCCACCATGACGCCATGATCGTGCTCGGGGGAATTCTTGCGGGGCATCTGCCCATTATATACGGGGGCCGCCGGCCCGGATTGGACGATCGCCGGCCCTGCCCGCACAATTCCCCTCCTTTCGATGGCGCTTCGCATGCATTCGACGATGTTCCCCAAGCTTCCGCTGTTCGCCGCGCTGCTCGCCGCCGCCATGCCGGCGGCCGCCACGCCGCCGGATGCGGCGCTGGGCAAGCGCTTGCAGGCGCTGGGCTACGACGCGCAGGCCGACGAGGACGGCGACTACCAGGTGCTGTTCGGCCTGCGCGAGAACGGCGGCGAGCGCAAGCAGCTCACCTACGTGCGCTCGCTGGTGGAGACCTTCGGCAGCTACCGCATCCGCGAGGTGTGGTCGCCGGCCTACCAGGCGCAGGGCGACAGCCTGCCCGCCAAGGTCGCCAACCGGCTGCTGGAGGACGCGCAGTCGGACATCCTCGGCGGCTGGGTGCGCCAGGGCGGCACCGCGGTGTTCGTGGTCAAGATCCCCGCCGATGCCGACGATGCGGCGCTGCGCGAGGCGCTGGAGGCGGCCGCACGCGGCGCCGACGCGATGGACGCCGAACTCAACGGCGGCAAGGACCTGTTCTGATGACGGCGACCGCCGAACCCTGGCAGCCCGATGTGACCGTGGCCACGGTGGTGGTGCGCGACGGGCGCCTGCTGCAGGTCGAGGAAGCGATCGCCGGTGCGCTGGTGCTGAACCAGCCGGCCGGCCACCTGGAACCGGACGAGAGCCTGATCGAGGCCGCGGTGCGCGAGACGCTGGAGGAAACCGGCTGGCAGGTGCAGCCGACCGCCTTCATCGGCGCCTACCAGTGGAAGGCCGACAACGGCCGCCACTACCTGCGCTTCGCCTTTGCCGCCGACCCGGTCGCGCACGATCCGCAGCGGCCGCTGGACACCGGCATCGTGCGGGCGCTGTGGATGACCCCGGCCGAGCTGGAGGCCGCCGCGCCGCGCTGGCGCAGCCCGCTGGTGTGGCAGGTGGTGGCCGACTACCTGGCCGGGCGCCGCTACCCGCTGGACCTGTTGCGGCAGGTGGCATGAGCGGCGCTGCGGTCATGGTCGGGGTCTCCGGCGGCGTGGATTCGTCGGTGGCGGCCTGGCAACTGGTCCAGCAGGGCGCGGCGGTGTCCGGCCTGTTCATGCAGAACTGGGCCGACGACGGCAGCGGCGACTGCCGCGCCGACGACGACCGCCGCGATGCGGTGGCGGTGTGCGGCCGGCTCGGCATCCCGTTCCATTTCCGCGATTTTTCGCAGGAGTACTGGCAAGGGGTGTTCGCGCACTTCCTGGCCGAGTACGCCGCCGGGCGCACGCCCAACCCGGACGTACTGTGCAACCGCGAGGTCAAGTTCAAGCATTTCCTGGACGCGGCGCGCGAGCTCGGCGCCGAGCGCATCGCCACCGGCCACTATGCGCGGGTGGACAGCGTCGGTGGCCGCTGGCGGCTGCTGCGCGGGCTGGACCGCAACAAGGACCAGAGCTACTTCCTGCACCAGTTGGGCCAGGCGCAACTGGCCGCGACCCTGTTCCCGGTCGGCGAACTGCCCAAGGAGCAGGTGCGGCGCATCGCCCGCGAGGCCGGCCTGCCGACCCACGCCAAGAAGGACTCCACCGGCATCTGCTTCATCGGCGAGCGCGATTTCCGCGAATTCCTGGGCCGGTACCTGCCGGCGCGGCGCGGCGAGATCCGCGACCCGCACGAGCAGGTCGTGGCCGAGCATCCGGGCGTGTTCTACTTCACCCTGGGCCAGCGCGAGGGCCTGAACATCGGCGGGGTGCGCGGCCGCGCCGCGGCGCCGTGGTACGTGATCGGCAAGGACGTCGCCCGCAACGTGCTGTACGTCGACCAGGACCGCGACAGCCCCTACCTGATGGCCAACCGGCTGCAGTCCGAGACCGCCCACTGGATCGCCGGCGCGCCGCCGGCACGGCGCTTCGACTGCACCGCACAGACCCGCTACCGCCAGGCCGACGAACCGTGCACGGTCGAGGTCGGCGACGACGGCCGCCTGGCGGTGCGCTTCGCGCGCCCGCAGCGCGCCGTCACCCCCGGGCAATCGCTGGTGCTGTACCAGGGCGAGGAATGCCTGGGCGGCGCCGTGATCGCCACCACCGATGCCCCGCTGGAGCGCCGCCTGGCGCAGCAGGCCCCCGCCGTACACGAGGACACCATTCGATGACCGATTCCATGGACGCGCGCATGCTGGCGCTGGCGGGCGTGGCCCAGGCCCTGCAGCAGGTGCGGCGCATCGCCGAGACCGGCCAGTCGGAGGCGTCGCTGGTGCGCACCCTGCTCGACAGCGTGTTCCGCATCGATGCGCCCAGCCCCGAAGCGGTCTACGGCCGCCGTGCCGACCTGGCGCCGGGCCTGCGCCTGCTGCACAACTACTTCCGCAACCAGGGCCAGGACGAGGTGCTGCCGCGGCTGGCGCTGGCGGTGATCCAGCTGGAACGGCGCTTCGCCGGCGATGCCGAGACCGATGCCAAGGTCGACGCCGGCCTCGCCCGGATCGCACCGCTGGTGGAGCGCCATGGCGACAGCACCCACCCGGAGGTGATCGCGGCGCTGGGCCAGCTCTATGCCGACACCATCAGCCACCTGCGCCCGCGGGTGATGGTGCAAGGCAACCCGCATTACCTGGGCCAGGCCGGGGTGGTGGCGGAGATCCGTGCGCTGCTGCTGGCGGCAGTGCGCTCGGCGGTGCTGTGGCGGCAGATGGGCGGCAGCCTGTGGGACTTCCTGCTGGCCAAGCGGCGCATGCGCGAGACCGTGGACCGCGCGCTGCGCTGAGCCCGTTGGGGCGCCGTTGCGAAGTCGTCAGTGCGCCGCTCGCGGCCGTTCTGCGACGTCGATCGTACGAATGTCGGCAGGTTTCGATGATCCGCTCACTGCGTTGCTAAAGACCCGGGGGGGACGGCCGATACAGCAATCGTGAATCTGCCGAGAACTTCCATGTACTCACGCCTCCTGATCCGTCTGGCCGCCCCGCTCGCCCTGACGCTGCTGTTCCCCATCGCCGCCGGTTTCGATTGGCCGGCCCCGGTCCGTTGGGCCATCCTCACCACGATGACGCTGAGCTGGCTCGGTTTCGCCGGCTGGACCGCGTACAGCCAGACCCGGCGCTCGCCGGAGCAGGCCAAGGTCATGCGCGAGCAGGACCACCTGCTGACCGAGCTGCGCAGCTTCGTCGGCAACGAGATCGAGGGCTCCCGCTCCGAGATCGAACGTGCCCGCGAACTGATCCGCCAGGCGGTCAGCGGCCTGGGCGGCAGCTTCGAGGCGATGAACCGCAAGTCGCGGCAGCAAAGCGTGGCGCTGGCCCGCATCGTCGACCGCGCCGGCGAAGACGGCGGTGCCGGCGTGGACGTGGCCCGCTTCGCCCAGCATGCCAGCCAGCGCATGGAGCAGCTGGTGGAGGCGCTGGAGCAGGTCAGCGGCCAGAGCAGCACCACGGTGCACTACATCGACGACATGTCCCAGCACCTGGACGGCATCTTCGCCCTGCTGGAGGACGTCAAGTCGATCGCCGACCAGACCAACCTGCTGGCGCTGAACGCGGCGATCGAAGCGGCGCGCGCCGGTGAGGCGGGCCGCGGCTTCGCGGTGGTGGCCGACGAGGTGCGCAACCTCTCCGAGCGCTCGACCACCTTCAACGAGCAGATCCGCAAGCTGGCGCACAGCTCCAAGGACGCCATCGCCAAGGTCCGCGAGACGGTCTCGAACATGGCCTCGCGCGACATGGACCGCTCCCGCGAGGCGCGGGCCGAAGCCGCGGCGATGCTGGACAACGTGGCCGCGATCAACCACTCGCTGGGCGACGGCATGCGCGAGATCTCCGAGTGCGGCCGCGCCATCGACAGCAGCGTCGCCGAAGCGGTGCGCGCCCTGCAGTTCGAGGACATCGCGACCCAGGCCCTGGGCGGCGTGCACACCCACCTGGACCGCCTGACCGCGATCAACCGCGAGGCCGTGGCGCTGCAGGAACTGCTGCACCGCAATGGCGGCGTGTTCGATCACGAACTGATCGACGCCCTGCAGCGGGTCGGCAACCGTCTGCGCGACATGCGCACCGAGTGGGAGCGTCCGCCGCACAAGCCGGTGGCGCAGCAGAGCATGGGCGCCGGCACGGTCGAGCTGTTCTAAAGCCCGCCTTGTCGTCCTCCGTGCCATGAACCGACGAGTCCCCGGCCCCTGCCGGGGCTTGTCGTCTCTGCCCTTCCCGTCCGGCCCCGTCGATGTCGATGCCTCTCCAGTCCCTGTCCCGAGTTGCGGCCATGTCCTGCGATGAAAGCAGCAGCGCCCACGCGCCCTCGTCCGAGCCGGTGACGGACACTGGCCTCCGGCCGGTGGCCGCGCCGCGCCAACCCGGCCACGCACTGCGGCGGCTGGAGACGCTGGCCCAGGCCGAACTGCGGCAGTTGCTGATCGCGCGCGCCCCGGCACCACAGGACGCGCGCATCGCCGACCCGATCTGGGCCGGCCTGGCCTGGGACATGGGCCTGAACGGCAGCGCGGTGGCGGCCGCCGGCACGCCGGCGCCACCGGTGCACTTTCCGCTCTACGACGGCGACTGAGCGGGATCGCGGCGGCCGCGCCGGTACCGAGCGAAGCTTGCTGTGGCAGTGGGTTCAGGGCACCGCCAGAGAGGGAGCCGGTAGAGCGTGACCCGGCCTCATCTCCCTCGATTTCGTTTGGTGCAGGAGGCCGATCAATCAATGCACACTTCGCGGCCGCAGGAGCGGCTTCAGCCGCGACAGGCGGTATCGGGAATGCCCCGTCGCGGCTGAAGCCGCTCCTACGCGGGCACGGCGGAACTTGCCGACCTTGGCAAAGGCCGCGATGCGCGGCGTTTTTCAAACGTGACAAGCGAGCGACACGTGCCCGGCCGGCCGCATGCAGTCGGGACTGAAGTCCCTCCCACACCTTGCGATCAGATCCCGGCATCGGTGATGCGAGAGCGGATTCGGTGGCGAGATGCGACACATCGACCAGCACGCCATTACGCATCGCAAAAAGCCAGCGAGCACGGCATCCAGTCGCGCCGCTGGAGCCATTCCGCGATCTGGAGCGTCCGGTCGCTGCAAAGCATCACGGTGGGAGCGACTTCAGTCGCGACGCATGACGCCGTCCGGTGACATTGATGTTCCTGCAGTCGGGACTGAAGTCCCTCCCACACCTTTGGCAGATCCCGGCATCGATGCGAAGATGCATTCGGTGGCGAGATGCGATACATCGACCAGCACGCCATTACGCATCGCAAACCAGCAAGCACGGCACCCAGCGCGCCGCTGAGCCATTCCGCGATCAGGAGCGTCCGATCGCTGCAAAGCATCACGGTGGGAGCGACTTCAGTCGCGACGCATGACGCCGTCCGGTGACATTGATGTTCCTGCCGTCGGGACTGAAGTCCCTCGCACAAGCTCCTTTGCGTGTGGCGACAGCACGCTCTAACGCCGCTCCCTTCGTCGCAGCCCCGGCTGCCGCGGGAATGCCCGGTCGCGGCAGCCACAGCTCCTGCAATGTTCGGTCTCGGGTCGCGGCTGACGCCGCTTCTACGCGACGCCTACACCACCTCCCGGTCAGCTCGGATTTTCCAGCGAGAACAGATCCGCCTGCTTGTCGTAGGCGAAGTACTCGGCGTAGCGCGCCCAGCTGGTGACCGCCTGCACCGTCTCCGCCGCATAGCTCTCGGACATGTGGTCTTCCAACTCGTCGCGGAAACGGCGTGCCGGCGCGTGATGCGCCGGACGTTCGTCGAGCACGCGGCGGATGTGCGCCGCCAGCGGCACGTAGGTGGCCAGGTGCTGGGCGAACAGTTGCTTGCGCGCGTCGGTGCCCAGTTCGGCGAAGCGCTGCCCGGCCGGCGTCAGTTGCAGGTCGCCCTGCTCGAACACGGCGAAGCGCAGCAGTTGCAGGGTCTCGGCGATTGGGAACAGTTCGTCCACTTCCAGCTGCAGCCCGGCCGCCAGCGGCGGCAGGTCGGCACGGCCATGGTACGGCTCGGCCGCCACCGCTTCGATCAGGCCGGCCAGCAGGTTGCTCGAGACGCGCGGCAACACCATGGCGATGCCGCTGCCCGGGAACACGCCTTCGCGGGTCTGCGGCCGCTGCGGGCTGGCGGTCATGCGTGCATAGATGTCGTCCACCAACGCACGGAACGCCGGCGCCAGGCGGTTGCGCGGCTGCGGCAGGGTCACCTCGATCTCGCCGATCACCCGCCCGGGATTGGCGCCGAAGATGACGATGCGGTCGCACATCAGCACCGCTTCCTCGATGTTGTGGGTGACCATCAGGATCGATTCGATCGGCATGCGCCCTTCCGACCACAGGTCCAGCAGGTCGGTGCGCAGGGTCTCGGCGGTCAGCACGTCCAGCGCGGAGAACGGCTCGTCCATCAGCAGCAGCTTCGGCCGCACCACCAGCGCCCGCGCCAGGCCCACGCGCTGGCGCATGCCGCCGGACAGTTCCTTCGGGTAGGCGCCTTCGTAACCGTCCAGGCCGATCAGGTCGATCGCCGCCAGGGCGCGCCGGCGGCGCTCGTCGGCAGCCACCCCGCGCGCCTCCAGGCCCACTTCCACGTTCTGCAGCACGGTCAGCCACGGGAACAGGGCGAAGCTCTGGAACACCATGGCGATGTCGTCGGCCACCTGGCCCGGCGCGGCGTCGCGGAAGGCGATGCTGCCCGCGCTGGGCTGCAGCAGCCCGGCGATGGCGCGCAGCAGGGTCGACTTGCCCGAGCCGGAACGGCCGAGCAGGCCCACGATCTGCCCCGAGTGCAGGGTCAGGTCGACATCCTCCAGCACCACCAGCGGCGTCGCCCCGCCCTTGTCGTAGCTCTTGCGCACGCCCTGCACGCGGACCAGCGGGGCGCGTTCGGGCACGCTTGCGGAATAGCTCATGGTCGGTCTCCAGGAATCAGTCGAAACGCAGGCGGCGTTCGGCGAAGACGTACAGGCGTCGCCAGACCGCGCGGTTGAAGAGGGTCACGAACAGCGACATCACCGCCACCCCGAGCAACACCCGCGGGCCATCGCCGGCGGCCGTGGCACGGGCGATGTAGGCGCCGAGGCCGTAGGCCTGCACCTGGGTGTGGCCCCAGCTGGCCAGTTCGGCGACGATGCTGGCGTTCCAGGAACCGCCCGACGCGGTCAGCGCGCCGGTGATGTAGTACGGGAAGATGCCGGGCAGGATCACCCGCCGCCACCAGGTCCACGAGCGCAGGTGGTAGATGGTGGCGGCCTCGCGCAGGTCGGTGGGGAACGCGCTGGCGCCGGCGATCACGTTGAACAGGATGTACCACTGGGTGCCGAGGATCATCAGCGGCGACAGCCAGATGTTGGGATCGGCGCCGGTGCTGACGATGGCCAGCACCGCGAACGGGAACAGCACGTTGGCGGGGAACGCGGCCAGGAACTGCGCCAGCGGCTGCACCCGCTGCGCCACCTTCGGGCGCAGCCCGATCCACACCCCGATCGGCACCCACACCACGCTGGCCAGGGCGATCAGCACCACCACGCGCAACAGCGTAGCCAGACCGCCGCCGAAGGCCTCGGCCAGGTCGTGCAGGCCCAGGTGGCGACGGCCATAGTCGTAGGCGAACCAGGCCGCGGCCGCGCCGGCCAGCGCCAGCGCCGCGCTCCACAACCGATCGCCCCACACGCCACTGCGGCCGGGTTCGCGCGTCGTCGCCACGGGCTGCGGCTGGTGCCGCGGCGCCCAGCGAACCAGCATGGCGCGCTGCCAGACCCAGGCCAGCGGCGCGACCAGCCGCTTGGCCAGGCGCGTGCGCCGCAACAGGTCGTACAGCCACGACTGCGGCTTGTCCTGCGAGGCGGTGAGTTCGGCGCGGAACTTGTCCGACCAGGCCACGATCGGGCGGAACAGCAGCTGGTCGTACAGCGCGATCAGCACCGCCATCGCCACCACCGCCCAGCCGACCGCGGCGAAGTTGCGCTGGGCGATCGCCAGCGCCAGGTACGAGCCGATGCCGGGCAGTTCCAGGGTGTGGTCGCCGACGCTGATCGCCTCGGAGGCGACCACGAAGAACCAGCCGCCGGACATGGACATCATCATGTTCCAGATCAGCGAGGGCGTCGCGTACGGCGCCTCCAGCCGCCAGAAGCGTTGCCAGGCGCTGAGCCCGAAACCGCGCGACACCTCGTCCAGGTCGCGCGGCACGTTGCGCAGCGACTGGTAGAACGAGAACGCCATGTTCCAGGCCTGGCTGGTGAAGATGGCGAAGATCGAGGCCAGTTCGGCGCCGATCTGGCGGCCGGGGAACAGGCCCAGGAAGAAGGTCACGGTGAAGGTGAGGAAGCCCAGCACCGGCACCGACTGCAGGATGTCCAGTGCCGGCACGATCACCCGCTCGGCGCGCCGGCTCTTGGCGGCCAGGGTCGCCACCACGAAGGTGAACACCAGCGAGGCGGCCATCGCCGCGAACATGCGCAAGGTGGTGCGCAGGCCGTACTCGGGCAACTGCCACAGATCCAGCGACACCGCGGCGGTGCCGGCTGGCGGCAGCGGCGCGCGCATGTCCGATGCGCCGTGCAGCAGCAGCGCGCCCAGGCCCAGCAGCAGCGCGAACACCGCAAGATCGTGCAGGTTGGGCAGCACGCCGGGACGTGCGGCGAGCTGTCCGGGCGCGGAGCGGTCGCGGGCGAATGGCAGCATGGGAAGATCCGGCAGGAGCGGCAGGCGGCGCCGCAGATAAAAGGACGCTGGCGCGGGTCGCGACGCGGACCGCCCAGTGTGACCGGGGAAGATGTACGCCGTGCGTCAGCCGCTGCCGGCCGCGCGGGCATGCACCGACGGGATGGCGTACGCACGTCGTCGCCGCGCCACGCAAGCGCACAGCGGCGAACGAATCAGGGACGATGGCGATGGCAGGCGCATGGGCGGCTCCGACGATGGGAACGCCAGGGGCTACGCTCGGAGTCCTCGCGGATCGGGCTTGCGCATTCTCGGAATCAAGGCCAGCCGCGAGAGGCTGGCGAACGATCCCGTCCTGAGCGGACGGGACCCATCTGGGACGACCCAGACCGTGGCGGTCCTGTCAGCTCTGTCGCTGCAGCGTCGGTCTAGGATGACTGTCCAAGGAAGGTGGCCTCTGGCCGGGAAACGATGGGCGCGCGCAGTATAGCCAGCTGCTGCGGCGCCGCAAGTCCGCGCGGCGCACGCGGCGCCGCGCGTTCACTGCGCAGCCAGCACCAGCCGCGGATGCGTCGCCGGCGCCACCTGGTTGCGCGCGCGCAACCAGGCCGCCAGCTCGCGCGGCGGCAACGGCCGCGAGTGCAGATAGCCCTGGATCTCGTCGCAGCCCTGCTCGCGCAACAAGGCTTCTTCCTGCACCGTCTCCACCCCCTCGGCCACCACCTGCATGCCCAGCGCGTGGCCGAGTTGCACGATCGCCTGGGTGACCTTGGCGGTGCCGCTGTCGTGCAACATGTCCTGCACGAAGCTGCGGTCGATCTTCAGCCGCTGCACCGGGAAGCGGTTGAGGTAATGCAGGTTGGAGAAGCCGGTACCGAAATCGTCCACCGCCAGCAGCACGCCTTCCTGCTCGAACAGCTCGAAGCAGCGGCGCAGCGACTCGCTGTCGCGGATCAGCGCCGACTCGGTCAGCTCCAGTTCCAGCCGCTTCGGCGACCAGCCATTGCGCTGGCACAGTTCAATCACCCGCTCGGCAAAGCCGCGGTCGCGCAACTGCATTGCCGAGACGTTCACCGAGACGCGGTCGAAGCTCAGCCCCGCCGCATCCCAGGCCGCGGCCTGGCGGCAGGCCTCGCCGATCACCCAATCGCCCAGGCGCACGATCTCGCCGCATTCCTCGGCGATCGGGATGAACTCGGCCGGGTTGCAGTGGCCGTGGCCGGGGCGATGCCAGCGCAGCAGCGCTTCCACCGCCGGCGCCCGCTCGCCCGCCGCATGCACCAGCGGCTGGTACACCAGCGAGAACTCCTCGCGGTCCAGCGCGCCGTGCAGGGCGTGCTCGATCTCCAGGCGCCGCTGCGCGCGCAGCAGCACGTCCTGGCTGTAGTAGTGGCAGGTGTTGCGCCCGGATTCCTTGGCCGCGTACATCGCCGCGTCGGCCGCGCGCAGCAGGCCATCGAAGTCCTGGCGGCCGTCCTCCATCAGCGCGATGCCGATGCTGGCGCCGATCTTGATCACGTTCTCGCCGCTGTGCAGCGGCTCGGCCAGCGCCGCGATCAGCTTGCGCGCCACGTGTCCGGCGTCGCCGGGCTCGGCCAGGTCGCGCAGCACCACCACGAACTCGTCGCCGCTGAAGCGGCCGAACAGGTCGCTGGTGCGCAGTTGCTGGTGCATGCGGGTGGCCGCCAGCTTCAGCAAGGCGTCGCCGGTGGCGTGGCCGAAGGAATCGTTGATGCTCTTGAAGCCGTCCAGGTCGACGAACAGCATCGCCAGCGTGGTGCCGCGCTCCACCGCATCGTGCATCGCCTTCTCGGCCTGCTCGCGCAGCAGTTGCCGGTTCGGCAGGCCGGTCAGCAGGTCGTAGTGGGCCAGCAACTCGATGCGCTCGCTGGCCTCGCGCTCGCGGGTGATGTCGCGGAACAGCACCACGAAGCGCGGCGGCAGGCCGTCGCGCTCGTCCAGTTCGATCAGTACCTGCACCCAGATGCGCTGCCCGGACGGGCGGTGGAAGCACAGGTCCAACTGCTCCGGCAGGCCGCCCTCGGCGATGCGCACCAGCGCCGACTCGAACGCATCGCGCGAGTCCTGGGTGTACAGCGCCAGCGCGTGGTCCAGGTCGATGGCCTCCTTGCGCAGGCCATGGATGCGGTAGCACTCCTCGGTCCATTGCATGCGCCGGGTACCGACCTCGATCTCGCAGCCACCGATCTTGCCCAGCGCCGAAACGCGGTTGAGCAGTTCGGTGCGCCAGCGGATCAGCGCGTCGGTCTGGCGCTGCTCGGTGATGTTCTGCACCTGGCCGAGCACGCGCTGGATGCGGCCATCGGCCTCCACCTGCGGCTGCGCCCACACCCGCAGGTGCAGCGGCGACTCGCTGCCACGCACCAGCTCGACCTCGAAATTGGCCGGCTTGGCCTCGCGCGCCATGCGCCGCCAGATCGAGACCAGCTGCGCCCGCGAATCGCGGCTGAGCAGGCGCAGCCAGCCACGGCTGCTCGGCGCCCGTTGTTCGTCCAGGCCGGTGACGCGCAGGAACTCGCGCGAGCACCATACCCGGTCGCCCAGCGGGTCCCAGGACCAGCTGCCCATGCGGGTCATGCGCTGCGCCTCGCGCAGCAGGGTCTGCTGGTCGCGCAGGCGCTGCTCGAGCAGCTTCTGCTCGTGGATGTCGGTGTGCGTGCCGATCATGCGCAGCGGGCTGCCGTCGGCGGTGCGCGCGACGATGCGGCCGCGGTCCAGGATCCAGTGCCACTGCCCGTCCTGCCGGCGCAGGCGGAACTCGCACATGTAGGTTTCGGTGCGGCCCTCGAAATGCGTGCGGATCGCCTGGCGCAGGCGCTCCTGGTCGTCGCCGTGGACCAGCGGCAGCAGCGCGTTCAGGCCGTCGGCCGGGGCGTCGCCGGCATAGCCGAGCATGCGTTTCCAGCGCTCGGAGCGGAAAATGGTGTCGCTGGGGATGTCCCAGTCCCACAGGCCGTGCTCGGCGCTGTCCAGGGCGATCTCCCAGCGGGTGGCGCCGTCGCTGCCGACCGGTTCGGGCACGCTGAGGGTGTAGGCCAGCAGGCCGCCGCTGTCGTCACGGACCGCGCGCAGCCAGCCGTCCAGGCGTCGCCCGGCGGTGCCCGGCAGCGCGCAGGCCAGCATGGTCTCGCCGCCGAGCAGGCGCTCGCGGGCCGCACGCAACAGCTCGGCGTACGCCTCCACGGTGCGCGGCAACTCCAGTGCCTGCGCTGCCCGGTTCGCCGCCAGCGGCCTGCCATCGGCGTCCAGCAGGACGAGCGCCGAGGTGAGCGGGTGCTGCAGCAAGCTTGCGATGACGCCTTGATCCACGCCGAGATACTCCGTTTCGCCGCCCTGAAGGCCAGCGGTCGAAGGTGATAACGGCACCCGGTGGCATTAATTGAGCGCCCGCGCCGCCCGGCGATGGGCCGCGGCGGCCATCAGCGGCTAAGATGTCCGCCGGACACGGACCACCGCAGCAGGCTGCCGGGGCATGCAACCACAACGCGACAGTTCCCTGCCCATCCAGGCGACCTCCGGCATGCGCCTGGCGCAACGCCTGGATCGCGGCATCTGGCGCGCGGTGCTGCTGTACGTCCTGCTGGGACTGGCGCTGTCGATCGGCAGCGACCTGGTTCTGGCGCATTTCGTAGACGATCCCGGCACGTTGATCGCCTTGCAATTGGTCAACGACGCCCTGTTCCTGGCGTTGACCGCGGTCGCCCTGTATTACCTGCTGCGCCCGCTGGTGCGCGCCGCGGTGCAGGCGCACACCCGGCTGGCGCTGTCGGAGGCCGGCTACCGGCAAATGTTCCATGCTAATCCCAGCCCGATGCTGGTCTACGACCTGGAAACCCTGCGCATCCTCGATGTGAACCCCGCCGCGGTCGCCTTCTTCGGCTGGTCGCACGACGAATTCGTCGGACTGGAACTGTCCCGGCTGTGGCCGCCCAGCGTCAGCGCCCGCCTGGCCGAGGTGATCGAGACGATCCGGCAGACCCCGTCCAAGACCTGCGTGGTGGCCGAGCCGTTGCGCCTGCGCGACGACAGCCAATGCATGGCCGAGGCGCGCAGCACCAGCCTGGACTACCACGGCCGGCAGGCGCGGCTGGTGGTGATCAGCGACCGCAGCGCCGAGTACGACGCGCAGCGCCGCCGCGACCAGGCCCTGCGGCATCTGCAGGAGGCGCAGTCGATCGCGCGGCTGGGCTCCTGGCAGCTCGACCGGGCCAGCGGCCTGGGCAGCTATTCCGAGCAGGTCTACCGGATGCTCGGCCGGCGCGTCCCGGACCAGCCGCGCCAACACCGCCTGGAAGAGCTGCTGGTACCGCCCGACGTGCCGTCGCAGGCGCGCATCCAGCGGGTGATCGAGGACCTGTGCGGCAGCGCGCCGCTGCAACTGGACATGCTGCTGCCGGTGCTGGCCGCCGACGGCCAGGCGCGCATGCTGCACCTGCGCGCCGAATCGGTCGCCGACGACGCGGGCGGCGCCAGCGTGCACGGCACCCTGCAGGACGTGACCGAGCACGAGCGCTCGCGGCGCCTGCTGCACGAGCGCGAGGAGCAGTTCCGCGAGTTGGTGCGGGTGCTGCCCGACGGTGTGGCGATCCTGCACCAGGAACACGTGCTGTACGCCAACGCCGCCTGCGCCGGGCAGTTCGGCTTCGAGGGCGAGAACCTGCTCGGCGAGCCGCTGCAGGGCCTGGTCGACAGCGCCGACCTGGCGTTGGTGCGGCAGCGGATGGGCGCGGCCGGCGCCAAGGGCGAGCGCGGCGCCACCGCGCGCATGTGCCGCCGCGACGGTTCGCTGTTCCACGCCGGGCTGTCGTTCGGCAACGTCCGCTACAGCGGGCGCGACTGCAAGCTGCTGATCGTGCGCGACCTCAGCGAACCGGAACGCATGCGCGATGCGCTGGCGCAGAGCAACCGCGAACTGCAGGCGATGGCGCGGCGCTTGTTCTCGCTGCAGGAAGACGAGCGCCGCGCGATCTCGCGCGACCTGCACGACGACATCGGCCAGGCGATCACCGCGATGAAGCTGTCCGCGCATGCGGCGCTGGACGAGACCGACGCCGAGCGCCGCCGCGAGGACCTGAGCGAGATCGTGAATCTGGCCGACAGCAGCATCACCAAGCTGCGTAACCTCTCCACCCTGCTGCGGCCGCCGCAACTGGACGCGCTCGGCCTGGAAGCGGCGCTGCGCTGGCAGGCCGGCATGCTGTTCCGCGCCTCGCCGGTGCGCCTGCAACTGGACATCGCGCCCCTGCCCGAGCGGCCCAGCGGCGAGGTCGAACAGGCCTGTTTCCGCATCGCCCAGGAGAGCCTGACCAACGTGCTGCGCCATGCCAGCGCCGGCGAGGTGCGGATGACCCTGGGCGACGAGGAACGCCAGCGCCTACGCCTGGAAGTGGTCGACGATGGCGACGGCTTCGATCCGGCCGGGCCGCGCGGCTTGGGCCTGATCGTGATGCGCGAGCGCGCGCAGAGCGCCGGCGGTACCCTGCAGATCGACACCGCGCCCGGCGCCGGCACCCGGGTGACGCTGTGCCTGCCCTACACCACCGCGGCACCGCCGTCGCCCCCGCCTGGAGCCTGAGCCGATGTGGAATCCCGCCAGCGCCGTACCCGTGGACGACGAATTGCCGTCGCGCCTGGGTGCGGGTCACCCCGCCCTGACCGGCATGATCGCCGAGGCCTTGGCCGGCGGGCCGGGGGTGATGCTGCTGCACATCGACATCGACCACTTCGCCTCGATCAACGAGAACATGAGTCCGGAGGTCGGCGACCAGGCGCTGGCGCTGCTCGCGCACCGGCTGCAGGCGCACCTGCGCGGCCGCGGCCTGCTGTGGCGCCACGGCAGCGACGAACTGGTGATGGCGGTGCCGCGCACCGCCGACGTGCCGCCGCCGGAAGCCTTCGCCGAGGAGATCCGGCAACAGATCGAGCTGCCGCTGTCGGTGCTGCCGTACACCCTGTTCATGACCGGCAAGATCGGCGTGAGCCTGTGCCCCGAGCATTCCACGCGGCTGTCGACCCTGCTCGACTTCGCCGAGGACGCGGTCTACCAGGCCGCGCGCGAAGGCGGCAACCTGGTGCGCCTGTACGCCGCCGACGGCCCGCCGAGCGCGCACAGCGAGAGCATCATCTCGCGGCAGATCGTCGACGCCATTCCCAACGGCGAACTGCGCCTGCGCTACCAGCCGATGGTCAGCGCCCGCGACGGCCGCGTGGTCGGCATGGAATCGCTGCTGCGCTGGCAGTCGCCGACCCTGGGCATCCTGGTGCCGGAGCGCTTCATGCGCACCGCCGAGCGCCTGGGCGTGATCGTGCAGATCGGCACCTGGGTGATGGAAGGCGCGCTGCGCCAGGCGCGGCTATGGCGCGACCAGGGCTTCGACGACTTCACCATCGCGGTCAACGTCTCCACCCTGCAGCTGCTGCGCCCGACCTTCTTCAACGAAGTGATGTCGGCGCTGCAGGTGGCCGGGGTGCCGCCGCAGATGGTGGTGCTGGAGATCAACGAGAGCGCGCTGACCAACAACGTCAACTTCGTCCACGAGACCCTGGCCAACCTGTGCCGCGAAGGCATCAGCCTGAGCCTGGACAACTTCGGTACCGGCGATTCCAGCCTCAGCGCGCTGGTGCGCTACCCGGTGGACAAGCTCAAGATCGATCGCAGCTTCATCAAGAGCGCGCCGGCCGGCAACCGCGAGGCGGCGATCGCGCGTGCGATCATCGCCATGGGCCACCAGCTGGGCATGGTGGTGATCGCCAACGGCGTCGAATCGCAGGCGCAACTGGGCTTCCTGCGCCGCAACGACTGCGACATCTTCCAGGGCTACCTGTTCGGCGAACCGATGTCGGCCGAAGCCGCCGGCATGGCCCTGCGCCGGCGCTACCTGCGCCCGGAATCGTTCACCGAGACCCGCCCGGACCGCACCCTGCTGCTGCTCGACGACGAGGAGAACGTGCTGCGCTCGCTGGTGCGCCTGTTCCGCCGCGACGGCTACCGCATCCTCGCCGCCGGCAACGTCCGCGACGCCTTCGACCTGCTCGCCACCAACGACGTGCAGGTGATCCTGTCCGACCAGCGCATGTCCGACATGAGCGGCACCGAGTTCCTGGGCCGGGTGAAGATGCTCTACCCCGACACCATCCGCCTGGTCCTGTCCGGCTACACCGACCTGGCCACCGTCACCGACGCGATCAACCGGGGCGCGATCTACCGCTTCCTGACCAAGCCCTGGAACGACGACGAACTCCGCGAACACATCCGCCAGGCCTTCCGCACGCACGACGAACAGCGCCGGGATGCGGGGCCCTGAGAAGCCGGGATTGGGCATTGGGGATTAGGGATTGGCAAAAGCGGCTTGGCGTCTTCTGCTCCCATCCGTGCATGAAAATGAAACGCCGACACCGCGCCTTCACGAATCCCCAATCCCAATCCCGAATCCCCGCCCTATTTCGGCTGCCTCACCGGAATCACGATCCGGAACGTGGAGCCTTCGCCCACGGTGCTGCTGACGTCGATGCGGCCGTGGTGCTTGTTGATGATGCCGTAGGAAATCGACAGGCCCAGGCCGGTGCCGCTGCCGACCGGCTTGGTGGTGAAGAACGGGTCGAAGATGCGCTGCAGCAGGTCCGCAGGAATGCCGGCGCCGGAGTCCTTGAACTCGATCCACACCTCTTCGCCGTCCTGGCCGGTGCTGACCACGATGGTGCCGCGCTCGCCGATCGCCTGGCCGGCGTTGAGCAGCAGGTTCATGTACACCTGGTTGAGCTCGGACGGCAGGCACTCCACCAGCGGCAGGTTGCCGTAGTGGCGCTCCAGGGTGACCTTGTACTTGAGCTCGTTCCAGATGATGTTGATCGTGGATTCCAGGCCCGAGTGCAGGTCCACCAGCTTCCACGACTCCTCACGGCCGGAATACGAGAAGTCCTTGAGGTCGCGGACGATGCGGGTGACCCGCTCGATGCCTTCGCGCGACTCGGCCATCAGTTGCGGCAGGTCGCGGCTGATGAAGTCGATGTCGAAGCGGTTGCGGATGTCGTCGATCTCCGGGATCAGCGCCTTCGGGTCGGGCGCGCGCAGGGCGCGCTCGTAGGCCTCGATCAGGGTGAACAGGCTGCGCAGGTATTCCTGCAGGCTGCCCAGGTTGGAGTGGACGTAGCCGATCGGGTTGTTGATCTCGTGGGCGACGCCGGCGGCGAGCTGGCCGATCGAGGCCATCTTCTCCGACTGCAGCAGTTTTTCCTGGGCGCCGTTGAGGCGCAGATAGGCCTGACGCAGTTCGGCGTGGCGCTGCTGCAGTTCCTGTTCGTAGTCCTGCTGGCCTTCGATGCCCTGGATCAGCATCAGGTAATGGCCGCCGCTCGCGTCGGCATGGAAGTACAGATGCGCCAGCACCACGTGCTGCTCGGTCGGCAGGCTGCCGCTCCAGCGGCCGCTGCTGCGCGCCTGCGACAACGCATCGCTGGGCAGCCACTGCGCCAGGTGCGCAGCCAGGCCGCCGGCGTCGGCGCCGGAAAGATGGCGGCGCGCGGCGCTGTTGGCCAGCAGCAGCTGGCCGTCGGCGCGGAACAGCACCACGCCTTCGTACAACAGTTCGCTCAGGGCGAGCAGTTGCTCGCGCGCAGGCAGGACAAGCGGTTCGGTGGGATTGATTTCGGCGAAATTCACGACAGGCCGCGGGCGATCGATGGATGCCCAATATACGCCGTTGCCGCCGGCGGATGCGCGCCCCGCACAGGGACGCGCTGCGGCTTACGCGATCGCCAGGGGACGCTGGGCGAGCGGCGTGCTGGACTGGCCGTTGGCGTCGTAGGACGACGCGCTCTCGCTGCGGCCGAGGTGGCGCAGCGCCCAATTGACCTCGCGCCTGCGCCGCGACAGCAGCGCGCCGTTGGCGCGGTTGGCGTCGGCCAGTTCGCGCAGGCGCAGTTCGGCCTCGGCGCCGGCGGGCACGTCGGCCTCCAGTGCGCGCAGGGCCGCCAGCTTGGCGCTGGTCGCCTGCATGAGGCCTTCCACGTTGTGATCCAACAACGCCTGGCGCTCGCCGGCGAGCGCGTCGCTGAGCTGCTGCAGGGGGTTGGTCACGGACATGTTCATGCGCCGAGTTGCCGATCCATGTCGATCATGCGGCTGGCGATCGCGTCGGGGTTGATCTTGTAGCTGCCGTTCTGCAGCGCCGAGCGCACCGCGTCGACGCGGCTGCTGTCCACCGCCGGAGCGGCCGACAGTTGGCGTTGCAGGGTCTGCAGGCCGGAGGCTTCGCCGGTCAGGCGCAGGCTGTCGGTTGCAGCGGCCGCACCGACCGCACGGTCCTTGCCTTCCTCGGACGCGCCGGAGGCGGCCTTGGTCGAGACGGACGACGTGCGAAGGGTGGCCGGGCTCGGCAAACTCCCTTCAATTTTCTGGGTCATGACGGACATCCTGTTACGGGTTCGGTGTAAGTAACGGCACAGCGTCGGAGAACTTTAGCCGGGATCTCATCGCGTCACTAAAACGTCGCCATTTTGTGACACAGTTCCCTGAACGATGCGTTTGGACGACAGGTTTTCGACGGTCACCCGCTCGTTTTCGCCCGCATCGCCCAGTGCGCGCCCGGACATGCGCACTTCCAGGCCGCCGCTGCGGGCCACCAGCGCCACATTGTCGCCGCGCCGGACCAGCCGCGGTGCGACCAGATCGGTGGCGGACAACAAGGTGCCGGCCGGCAGGGTCCGCCGTACCACCTTGCCGATCGCCGCCTCCGGCTCGGTCATCGCGGCGCCGACGATGCGCGCCGCGTCGCGCTTCTCGGGGACGATATCGGCCGCGCCGATGGTTTCTCCAGCGGACAGGCCGCGCGCCAGCACCAGGACGTGCTGCATGCGCCGCACCTTGACCGGCACGAACAGGCGCCAGCCGGTGTCGCGCGGGCAACTCACTTCCACGGTCGTGGTGCCGGTCGGCTGGGCCTGCAGCGGCACCGGGCACAGCGGCACCCGCACCGACGGGTCCAGGGTCGCCTCGGCATCGGCGTCGGCACCGGCCAGGGACAGCGCCGCAGCGCGGATCGAGTCCACCGACTGGAAGTCCGTGGCCCAGGCCGGCGTGGCAGCCAGCAGGACCAGCAATAGGATCGGGCGCATCGCCGTCTCTCTCGGAAAGGTCGCCGACACGATGCAAAGACCGTGCCGGAAACCGCATGGTCGATCTGCGCGCTGCCCTCAAGTTCCGCCGCGACAGCGCCGATATGAACGCCATGAGTCACGACCTTCTCAACCGAATCGACCAGCGCACCCGCTTGGCGGGCCACAACCGGCTTGCCCTGCTGTTGTTCCGGCTGGGTGGTCGCCAGCTTTTTGGCGTGAACGTCTTCAAGGTGCAGGAAGTGCTGCGCCGGCCGGAGCTGTTCCAGGTGCCGGGGCTGCCGCTGCAGTTCTCCGGCGTCGCCGACGTGCGTGGGCGCTCGGTCCCGGTGCTCGACCTGGGCCTGGCCATCGGCCACCCGGAGCGCGAGCCGAACGCGGACACCGCGCCAGGCTATCTGGTGGTGACCGAGTTCAACCGCTCGGTGCAGGGCTTCCTGGTCAGCGGCGTGGAGCGCATCGTCAACATCGCGGTGGAAGACATCCATCCGCCGCCGGAACTGGGCGCCGAATCCAGCTACCTGACCGCGGTGACCCGCTTCCAGGGCGAACTGATCCAGGTGATCGACGTGGAAAGCGTGCTGGCCGACATCGCCCAGACCCGGGTCGAGGCCAACCTGGACCCGTCGCTGGCGCTCACCGGCCCGCAGTTGCAGGTGCTGGTGGTCGACGACTCGCGCGTGGCGCGGCAGCAGATCCGCAGCGTGCTGGACCAGCTCGGGGTCGCGGCGACCCTGCTCTCCGACGGCCGCCAGGCCTTGGACCATCTCTTGCAGATCCACGCCGCGGGCGAGAATCCGGCCGAGCGCTACGCCATGGTGATCTCGGACATCGAGATGCCGGCGATGGACGGCTATACGCTGACGACGGAAATCCGCCGCCATGCCGGCCTGTCCGGCCTGTACGTGCTGTTGCACACCTCGCTGTCGGGCGTGTTCAACAATGCGATGGTCGAGCGCGTGGGCGCCAACGCCTTCGTGGCCAAGTACAGCCCCAACGAGCTGGCCGAGTACGTGCTGGCGCGGCTGCGGGTCGTGGCCGCGGCCGCGCAGGCGGCCGCCTGACCCGGGCGCCGCGCCTGCCGCGCGGCCTGCCTGACCTTCTATAGCGCTATAGCGCGCGCGGGCGCTCCCCGCCTCCCGCGGCAACCCCTGATTTCACGGGCCTTGCGCCCGACTTTGGCACGCGCCTTGCCTGTGGTTTCGGCAACGAACCGCGGGATCGTGCCATGTCCAATCCGATCACAGCCTACTTCGGCGTCCACGGCGACGCCCTGCCGCTGCGCGAGCAGCGCATGAAGCTGATCGCCAGCAACCTCAGCAACGTCGACACGCCCGGGTACAAGGCCCAGGACCTGGATTTCGACGCGGCGATGCGCGCCGCGCAGGGACAGCGCGAGGGTACCCAACTCGCGGTCGACGACAGCCGCCACATCGCGGTCGGCGGCGATGGCCTGAACCCGTTCCAGGTCACCCGCGTCGCCAGCCAGCCCAGCCTGGACGGCAACACCGTCGACCCGGATGCCGAACGCGCCGCCTACGGCCGCGCCGCGCTGGAGTACCGCGCCTCGCTGAGCTTCCTCGAATCCAAGGTGCGCAGCATGCTCACCGCGATCACAGGCCAATAAGCCATGAGCAACCTGCCGATCTTCGACGTCGCCGGCTCCGCGCTGCAGGCGCAGTCGGTGCGCATGAGCACCATCGCCAGCAACCTGTCCAACGCCGATTCGGTGGCCGGTTCGGCGGAGGCGGCCTACAAGCCGATCGAGCCGATCTTCCAGGCGGTGCGCAATCCGCACGACAGCAGCCTGACCTCGGTCAACGTCAAGCAAATCGCCACGACCAACGCACCGCCGATCAAGCGCTACGAACCCGGCCATCCGCTCGCCGACGCCGACGGCTACATCTATTCGCCCGATGTGGACCCGGTCTCGCAGATGGTCAACCTGATCTCCGCCTCGCGCAATTACCAGGCCGGCGTGGAGGTCCTCAACACCGCCAAGGAACTGGCGCTGGCTACCTTGACCATGGGCCGCTGATCGCCCTCCCTCCGCCGCGTCACGTTCCAGGACCGCTTCCATGACCAGCGTCACCTCCACCGACACTACCTATTCCAGCCTGGGCCTGAGCGCCTCGAGCAACACCAGCACGACCAAGAACAAGGCGCTGCAGCAGGCCGACTTCCTGAAGCTGATGACCGAGCAGCTGCAGCACCAGGATCCGCTCAAGCCGATGGACAACAGCCAGATGGTCGCGCAGATGGCGCAGCTGTCCACCGTGCAGGGCATCGGCGACCTCAACAAGACCGTGACCGCGCTGTCCTCGTCGATGAGCACCGACCAGGTGCTGCGCGGCGCCAACCTGATCGGGCACAAGGTGCTGGTGCCGTCGGCGACGCTGCCGCTGGGTGCCGAGGGCAGCACCGGCGGCCTGGTCGCGGCCAAGGCCGCGGGCGTGGTCGACGTCACCGTCAGCGACGCCAACGGCCAGCCGATCAAGAAGATCAGCCTGACCGCCGACAAGGCCGGCCAGCTCGATTTCGCCTGGGACGGCACCGACGCCAGCGGCAAGCGCATGCCGGCCGGCAGCTACAGCATCACCGCTGGGCAGACCGATGCCCAGGGCAACCAGCTGTCCCTGTCCACCTACGTCCAGGCGCCGGTCGAGAGCGCCATCATCGGATCGGACGGCATCTATCTCGACCTGACCGGGCTCGGCACCACGCCGCTGACCAACGTTCTCCGCGTCAGCTAACGCCACGCCGACCATCCACAGGAGTCCACCATGGGTTTCAATACATCGCTGTCCGGCCTCAGGGCGGCCAATACCGACCTCAACGTCACCGCCAACAACATCGCCAACGCCAACACCACCGGCTTCAAGGGCTCGCGCGCCGAGTTCGCCGACCAGTTCACGCTCAACGGCTACGGCCTGGCGCGCAACGCGGTGGGTTCGGGCGTGCGTGTCAGCAACGTCGCCCAGCAGTTCTCGCAGGGCACCATCGATCCGACCGGGCGCAGCCTGGACCTGGCCATTTCCGGTTCCGGCTTCTTCACCCTGTCCAACAACGGCGCCCGCGTGTACTCGCGCGCCGGCAACTTCCAGACCGACGCCAACGGCTATGTGGTCAATCCGCAGGGCGCGCGGCTGCAGGTGTTCCCGCCGGCAAGCAACGGCAACGGCTTCGCGGCCGGCACCCTGACCGACCTGCAGCTGCTGACCACCGACAGCCCGCCCAAGCAGTCCAGCACGGTCAACCTGACCTTCACCCTGCCCGGCAACACCCAGCCGCCGACGGTGGCCACGTTCGATCCGAACGACGCCAACAGCTACAACAACTCCAGCGGCGGCACCACGGTCTACGATTCGCTGGGCGTGGCCCACGTGCAGACCTCGTACTTCGTCAAGACTTCCACGCCCAACCAGTGGACCGTCTACAACTACGTGGACGGCGTGGCCGCCGGCGGCGCCAGCACGCTGCAGTTCTCCAGCAGCGGCGCGCTGGTCAGCCCGGCCGACGGCAAGATCGCGCTGGGTTCCTTCACCCCCGCCACCGGTGCCGGCACCCTGTCGCTGACCCTGAACATGTTCGGGTCGACCCAGTACGGCGAGGCCTTCGCCCTGCGCGGCGCGACCCAGGACGGCTACGCCAGCGGCAAGCTCAACTCGATCAGCATCGACGAGAAAGGCATCGTCTACGCGCGTTACTCCAACAACGCGGACAAGGCGCTGGGCCAGATCGCGGTGACCAACTTCGTCAACCCGCAGGGCCTGAGTTCGCTCGGCGACAACGCCTGGGCGGAAAGCTCGGCCTCGGGCATCGCCCGCACCGGCTCGCCGGCGACCTCGGACTTCGGCAGCGTGCAGTCCGGCGCACTGGAATCCTCCACCGTCGACCTGACCGAGCAGCTGGTGAACATGATCGTGGCCCAGCGCAACTTCCAGGCCAACTCCCAGGTGATCTCGACCCAGGATCAGGTCACGCAGACGATCATCAATATGCGTTAAGGCTGGGATTGGTGATTCGGGATTGGTGATTCGTCACCGCTGGCGCCCTGCCGAACGGGCGTCAGCTTGAGCCACCATTTCCGATCGTCTGCGGCACTGCAGCTTCTTCGAATCCCGAATCCCGTCTCTCCAATCACGGTTCACACCCATGGACAAAGCCCTCTACGTCGCCATGACCGGCGCCCGCGCTTCGCTGCAGGCGCAGGCCACCGTGTCGCACAATCTGGCCAACGTCGAGACCTCCGGGTTCAAGGCGGCGCTGGCCAACACCGAGGCGTATCGGATTCCCGGCGCCGGTTATCCGTCGCGCATCGATGCGCTGCACATCGACCAGGGGTTCAACCGCGATGTCGGCGCGCAGCACCAGACCGGCAATCCGCTGGATCTGTCGCTGGACGCCGACCGCTGGCTGGCGGTGCAGTCCGCCGACGGCAAGGAGGCGTACACGCGCGGCGGCGAGTTGGCGCTGACCCCGAACGGCCAGCTGGTCACCGCCAGCGGCCATGCGGTGCTCGATGACCAGGGCAACCCGGTGTCGATCCCGCCGCATCAGTCGCTGGAAATCGGCAACGACGGCACGGTGTCGATCGTGCCGCTGGGCGAAGCCCCCACCGCGATGAGCACCGTCGCCACCCTGAAGGTGGTGCAGGCGCCGGCGGACCAGCTCACCCGCCGTCCCGACGGCCTGATGCGCAACGTCAGCGACGATCCGGCCAAGGCCTTCGCGCCGGCGACCGGCAATTCGCTGCGCACCGGCGTGCTCGAGGGCAGCAACGTCGATGCCGCCGGCGCGCTGGTGCAGATGATCCAGTTGCAGCGCCAGTTCGAAATGCAGGTGAAGGTCATCAAGAACGGCGACGAGAACGCGCAGTCGGCCAACACCCTGCTGCGTCTGAACGGCTAAGGCGCGCCGCGGCGCCTGCAGGCGCCGGTTTGGCACGGCACATGCATCAGTCCCTGCGCCCGCGGCGCGTCGTGCCGGGGCCACCATCAGAGGAATTCGGGTCATGAATCAGGCTTTGTGGGTCGCCAAGACCGGACTGGATGCGCAGCAGACGCGCATGTCGGTCGTCTCCAACAACCTGGCCAACACCAACACCACCGGTTTCAAGCGCGACCGCGCCAACTTCGAGGACCTGCTGTACCAACAGCTGCGGCAGCCCGGCGGCGCCAGCTCCTCGCAGACGCAGCTGCCTTCGGGCCTGCAGGTGGGTACCGGCGTGCGCGTGGTCGCCACCGCCAAGGATTTCGAGCAGGGCAGCCAGCAGCAGACCGACCGCGCCCTGGACGTGATGGTCAACGGCCGCGGCTTCTTCGAAGTGCAGATGCCGGACGGCACCTCGGCCTACACCCGCGACGGCAGCTTCCAGATCGATGCGCAGGGCCAATTGGTCACCAACAGCGGCTACCCGATCCAGCCGGGCATCCAGATCCCGGAAGGCGCGCAGTCGGTGACCATCGGCTCCGACGGCACGGTGAGCGTGCAGGTCGCCGGCACCGCCGCCGCGCTGCAGGTCGGCTCGCTGACCCTCACCGACTTCATCAATCCCTCCGGCCTGCAGGCCCAGGGCCAGAACCTGTACGTGGAAACCGCCGCCTCCGGCCCGGCCACCAACGGCACGCCCGGCCTCAACGGCCTGGGCAAGATCGCGCAGGGCGCCCTGGAAGGCAGCAACGTCAATGTGGTGGAAGAGCTGGTGAGCATGATCGAGACCCAGCGCGCCTACGAGATGAACGCCAAGGCCATCTCCACCACCGACTCCATGCTCGGCTATCTGAACAACAACGTCTGATCCCCTCGCCTCCGGAATCCGCCATGTCGCGCCTGTCCTCTCTCTCCTTCTCCGCCGCGCTGCTGCTGCCGGTCCTGCTCGGCGGTTGCGCCGGCCTGGGCGTCGCCGCCGGCGACGTGCGCCCGTACGCGCCGATGGCGCCGATCACGCCGGTGATGGCGCCGCAGGCGCAACCCACCGCCGGTGCGATCTACGCCGCCGGCCCCGGCCTGCAGCTGTATTCGGACCGCCGTGCCCGCGACGTCGGCGACCTGCTGACCATCACCCTGGTCGAAAGCACCAACGCCAGCAGCACCGCCAACACCAGCATCAGCAAGAAGGATGCGGTGACCATGGCCACGCCGACCCTGCTCGGCGCGCCACTGACCGTCAACGGCACCAACATCCTCAACAATTCCACCAGCGGCGACCGCAGCTTCGCCGGCAAGGGCAACACCGCGCAGAGCAACACCATGCAGGGCAGCATCACCGTGACCGTGATGCAGCGCCTGCCCAACGGCAACCTGGTGATCCAGGGCCAGAAGAACCTGCGGCTGAACCAGGGCGACGAACTGGTGCAGGTGCAGGGCGTGGTCCGCGCCGCCGACATCGCCCCGGACAACACCATCCCTTCCAGCAAGGTGGCCGAAGCGCGCATCGCCTACGGCGGCCGCGGCGCGGTCGCGCAGTCCAACGCGATGGGCTGGCTGAGCCGCTTCTTCAACTCGCGCATCTCGCCGTACTGAGGCCCGCCATGAATCTCCTGTCCCTGCCCTGCCGCCTGCTCGCCGCCGTCGCCCTGTGCGCGGGCCTGGCCGCGCCGGCCGCGGCCGAACGCATCAAGGACCTGGCCCAGGTCGGCGGCGTGCGCAACAACGCGCTGGTCGGCTATGGCCTGGTGGTCGGCCTGGACGGCAGCGGCGACCGCACCAGCCAGGCGCCTTTCACCGTGCAGAGCCTGAAGAACATGCTCGGCGAGCTGGGCGTCAACGTGCCGGCCAACGTCAACCCGCAGTTGAAGAACGTCGCCGCGGTGGCGATCAGCGCGCAGTTGCCGGCGTTCGCCAAGCCGGGCCAGACCATCGACATCACCGTCTCCTCGATCGGCAACGCCATCTCGTTGCGCGGCGGCACGCTGCTGATGGCGCCGCTGAAGGGCGCCGACGGCCAGGTCTATGCGGTCGCCCAGGGCAACCTGGTGGTCGGCGGCTTCGGTGCGCAGGGCAAGGACGGTTCGCGGATCTCGGTGAACGTGCCCAGCGTCGGCCTGATCCCCAACGGCGCGACGGTAGAACGTGCGCTGCCGGACGTGTTCGGCAACACCGGCGAGATCACCCTGAACCTGCATCAGCCCGATTTCACCACCGTCTCGCGCATGGTCTCGGCGCTGGAAAGCACCTTCGGCCCCGGCAGCGCGCACGCGGTGGACGGCTCCACCGTGGCGGTGCGTTCGCCCACCGACCAGAGCGCGCGCATCGGCCTGCTGGCACGCATCGAGAACGTCGAGCTGTCGCCGGGCGCGGCACCGGCCAAGGTCGTGGTCAATGCCCGCACCGGCACGGTGGTGATCGGCTCGCAGGTCCGGGTCAGCCCGGCGGCGATCTCGCACGGCTCGCTGACGGTGACCATCAGCGAAGGCACCCAGGTCAGCCAGCCGAATGCCCTGAGCGGCGGCCAGACCGTGGCCACGCCCAAGTCCACCATCACCGCCACCAACGAAGGCAGCCGCATGTTCAAGTTCGAGGGCGGCACCTCGCTGGATCAGATCGTACGGGCGGTCAACGAGGTCGGCGCCGCACCTGGCGACCTGATCGCGATTCTGGAAGCGCTCAAGCAGGCCGGTGCCCTGAGCGCGGAGCTGGAGGTGATCTGACATGCGTATCTCGGCCGCTCCCTTCGACCTGCACGCCTCTACCCAGAACGATCCGGCCAAGATCGACAAGGTCTCGCGCCAGCTCGAAGGGCAGTTCGCCAACATGCTGGTCAAGAGCATGCGCCAGGCCAGCTTCGGCAATTCGCTGTTCCCGGGCGAGAACCAGACCTTCCGCGACATGTACGACCAGCAGTTGGCCAAGGGCCTGACCGACGGCAAGGGGCTGGGCCTGGCGGCGATGATCGCCAAGCAGCTCGGCGGCGGGCAGCCGGCGGCGACCGGCACCCCGAACACCGCGCTGGATGCGGCCAAGGCGGCCAAGGCCTATTCGCTGGTGTCCGGCCAATCCGGCAACGGCCCGATGCCGCTGCAGGGCGAGGCCGCGCTCGCCGCCGGTGCCGCAGCCGGCGCCGGCGTCGGCCCGTGGAGCGGCGCCGAGGCGACCGCCTCGCCGCAGCAGCAAGTGCTGGACATGATCGCCGGCCGCGAGAGCAGCGCCATGCATCAGGCCATCGGCAGCAGCCCGGCCGACGGCAGCGCCGGCCTGTCCTGGGCCGGCGCCGACGACCGCTGGTCGAACGTGCAGGCGGCCGCCGACAGCGGCAATGCCATCGATCCCAGCGCCGCCGCGGCCGCCAACGCCGCCGCGGCCAGCCTCGGCGAGCGCACCCCGGAAGGCTTCGTCGCCAAGATCTGGAACCATGCGCAGAAGGCCGCGCAGGAACTGGGCGTGGACGCCCGCGCCCTGGTCGCGCAGGCCGCGCTGGAAACCGGCTGGGGCCGCCGCGGCATCTCCCGCGGCGACGGCGCCAGTTCCAACAACCTGTTCGGGATCAAGGCCACCGGCTGGGACGGCGATCGCGTGACCACCGGCACCCACGAGTACGTGGACGGGGTCAAGCAGTCGCAGACCGCCGATTTCCGCGCCTATTCCTCGCCAGCGGAGAGCTTCGCCGACTACGTGCGCCTGCTGAAGACCAATCCGCGCTACCAGCAGGCGCTGAAGGCCGGCACCGACATCCGCGGCTTCGCCCAGGGCCTGCAGCGCGCCGGCTACGCCACCGACCCGGCCTACGCGGCCAAGATCGCCGCCATCGCCGGCGGCCCGACCATCGGCCGCGCGGTCGCCGCGATCGGCAGCGCCGCCGCCGGCGGCATCGAGCGCGTGCTGGCCAGCACCGTCGATTCGTCCGGCCTCGTGCGCCGCTGAGGTAGCCGCCCATGTCCATCCTCTCTACCGGTACCGGTGCCCTGCTCGCCTTCCAGCGGGCCCTGTCGACGGTCAGCCACAACGTCGCCAACATCAACACCGACGGCTACAGCCGGCAGCGGACGACGTTCGCGACCACGGTCCCCAGCCAGTACGGCAGCGAGTTCATCGGCAACGGCACCCAGATCACCGACGTTTCCCGCGTCGCCGACCAGTTGGCGATCTCGCGCCTGTTCGACAGCACTGGCGAAGTCGCGCGGCTGAAGCAGCTGTCCAGCCTGTCCAGCCGCGTCGACGGGCTGTTCTCGGACAAGGCCACCAGCATCGCCGGGCAGTGGTCGAACTTCTTCGACGCCACCAGCGGCCTGTCCTCCAACGCTTCGGCAAGCGCCAACCGGCAGAACCTGCTGGACGCCGGCAATTCGCTGGTGACCCGCTTCAAGCAGCTCAACGGCCAGCTCGACTCGCTCGGCAGCGAGGTCAACAACGGCCTGCTGGCCGGCACCGCCGAAGCCAACCGCCTGGCCACCGAGATCGCCAAGCTCAACGGCCAGATCGGCTCCAACGCCAATGCTGCCGCGCCGGACCTGCTCGATCGCCGCGACCAGATGATCAGCCAGCTGATCGGCTACACCGGCGGCAGCGTCATCCAGCAGGATGGGGGGATGATGAACGTCTACACCTCCGGCGGCCAGGCGATGGTGGTCGGGACCAACGCCTCGACGCTGGTCGCTAGTCCCGATCCCTACCAGCCGGAGCGGCTGCAAATCGCGGTGAAGACCCAGGGCGGCACGACTCCGCTGAGCGAAAAGGCGCTGGGCGGGCAGATCGGCGGCTTCCTGGAGTTCCGCAGCACCGTCCTGGACCCGACCAAGGCCGAGCTCGGCCGCATCGCCACCGGGCTGGCCAGCAGCTACAACCAGCAGCACCACGCCGGCATGGACCTGTACGGGCAGATGGGCGGCGATTTCTTCAATCTGCCGCCGCCGAGCGTGGACGGCAACAGCGCCAACACCGGCACGGCCGCATTCACCGCCAGCGTCAGCGACCTGAGCAAGCTCGACGGGCAGAACCTGCTGCTGACCTACAACGGCACGAGCTGGAACGCCAGCCGCGCCGATACCGGCGCCAGCATCCCGATGACCGGGTCCGGCACCAGCGCCGATCCGTTCGTGGTCAACGGCGTGACCCTGCAGGTATCCGGCACCGCCGCCAGCGGCGACAAGTTCCTGCTGCAGCCCACCGCCAACGCCATCAGCAAGCTGTCCGTGGCCATCACCGACCCCTCGCGCATCGCCGCGGCCACGCCGATCCAGGCCAGCGCCACGCTGAGCAACCTGGGGACCGGCAAGGTCAGCAACGTCTCCGCGACCGACGCCAGCAACGCCAATCTGCTGACGCCGGCGAACATCGCCTTCATCGATTCCACCCATTACTCGATCAACGGCGGCGCACCGCAGACCTACACCGCCGGCCAGACCATCAGCGCCAACGGCTGGAGCCTGACCATGGACGGCGTCCCGTCCGCCGGCGACAGCTTCGCGGTGGGCCCGACCGGGGTCGGCTCGAGCAACAACGGCAACGCGCTGCTGCTGTCCAACCTCGACGATTCCAAGGCCTTCAACGGCGGCACCATCACCCTCAACGGCGCGGTGGCCGGCCTGACCACCACGATCGGCTCGTCGGCGCGCCAGGCCAAGTACGCGGCCGACGCGCAGGACGTGATCCAGAGCAGCGCCCAGGACGCGCGCGACTCGCTGTCCGGCGTCAACCTCGACGAGGAAGCGGCGGACATGCTGCGGCTGCAGCAGGCCTACCAGGCGGCCTCGCGCCTGATCTCCACCGCCGACACCCTGTTCCAGTCCATCCTGAGCGCGGTCCGATGAGCAATCGCATCTCCAGCGGCATGATCTTCAATCAGTCGCTCAACACCATGCTCGGCAAGCAGGCGACGATCTCGCACCTGCAGCAGCAGCTCTCCACCGGCCAGCGCATTGTCAGCGCCGCCGACGACCCAGTCGCCGCCGGCACCGCGGTCAGCCTGGATCGCACGGTAGCGGCGCTGGCGCGCTTCGGCGACAACGCCACCAATGTGCAGAACCGCCTCAACCTGCAGGAAAACGCGTTGTCGCAGGCCGGCGACCTGATGGCCCGGGTCAAGGATCTGACGGTCGAAGCCAATAGTTCGGCGCTGGCCACCCCCGACCGCAAGGCCATCGCCGCGGAACTGAAGACCCTGCACGACAGCCTGCTGAGCCTGTCCAACAGCACCGACGGCTCCGGCCGCTACCTGTTCGGCGGCACCGCCGACGACGCCGCGCCGTTCGCGGTGGTCTCCGGCAACGTGGTCTACAGCGGCAATCAGACCCAGCGCAGCGTGGAGATCGCGCCGGATACCAAGGTCTCCGACGCCCTGCCCGGCAGCGAGATCTTCATGCGCGTGCCCACCGGCGACGGCACCGTGGACGCGCACGCGGCCGCCGGCAACACCGGCACCGGCCTGTTGCTGGATTTCAGCCGCGACGGCTCCGGCAGCGCCTGGAACGGCGGCAGCTACAACGTCGTGTTCACCGCCGCCACCACCTACGAGGTACGCGACAGCAGCGGCACCGTGGTCAACACCGGCACGTATACCGCCGGCGAGAGCATTGGCCTGCCCGGGCTGAAGATGCGCGTGGACGGCGCGCCCGCCGCCGGCGACAGCTTCCAGATCGGCCCATCGACCACCAAGGACGTGTTCTCCACGATCAGCAACCTGGTCAACCTGCTCAACACCGATCCCATCACCCCCACCGCCAAGGCCGCGCTGCAGAACGGCCTGCAATCGTCGATGCGCGACATCACCCAGGCCTCATCGAAGATGATCGACGCGCGCGCCGCCGGCGGCGCCCAACTGGCGGCGATCGACAACGCCACCGACCTGCGCGAAGCCAACAACGTCACCCTGAAGACCACCCTGTCCTCGCTGCGCGACCTCGACTACGCCCAGGCGATTTCCCAGTACCAGCTGGAACAGTCGGCGCTGAAAGCGGCACAAACCATCTTTACCCAGATGCAGAAGATGTCGCTGTTCGACCGGCTCTGATCATCACGCAATAAACCCGATATACCAAAAGGCCCGGAGCGCGGCGACGCCTCCGGGCCTTTCGCGTTATACAAAAGATCGCCATCGCCGCTGGATAAGTAGACAACGCGCATGCAGCCCTAAAGTTTGCCGGAATGCGGCCGAGAAAGGCTCTCCGCGGTGTTCCCGATGTTTGGCGCATCGCCGGAACGGCAAATTTTCTGCAGTGAATCGCTAAAGGTTGCGAGCCTGTCGCCGTTACTTATATCACCAGCCGCACTGGCCAATTGATGGCCCCCTGCGGAGACTCCAGGCACCAACCGGTCGCCGGACAAATCGCTAAGAGGAGATATCAAAATGGCACAGGTCATCAATACCAACGTAATGTCGCTGAACGCTCAGCGCAACCTCAACACCACCAGCACCAGCCTGGCGACGACGATCCAGCGTCTGTCCTCCGGCCTGCGCATCAACAGCGCCAAGGACGACGCCGCCGGTCTGGCGATCTCCGAGCGCTTCACCACCCAGATCCGTGGTCTGGACGTGGCCTCGCGCAACGCCAACGACGGCATCTCGCTGGCGCAGACCGCCGAAGGCGCGATGGTCGAGATCGGCAACAACCTGCAGCGTATCCGCGAGCTGTCGGTGCAGTCGGCCAACGCCACCAACTCCACCACCGACCGTGGTGCGCTGAACTCGGAAGTCAAGCAGCTGACCGCGGAAATCGACCGCGTCTCCAAGCAGACCAACTTCAACGGCACCAAGCTGCTGGACGGCTCGTTCTCCGGCGCGCTGTTCCAGGTCGGCGCCGACGCCGGCCAGACCATCGGCATCAACAGCATCGTCAACGCCAGCGCCTCGGCCCTGGGCAAGGCCGGCTTCGCCGCCACCCAGACCGGCTCGGCTGCCCTGGCCTCCGGCACCGCGACCGCCAGCGGCAGCTTCTCCGGCATGGTCATCAACGGCGTCAGCATCGCCTCGGTCGCCGTGGCCAACGGCGACGCCGGTGCCGACGTGGCCAAGAAGATCGCCTCGGCGATCAACGACCAGCTGGCCCAGACCGGCGTGTACGCCTCGATCGATCCGACCAGCAGCGCGCTGAAGCTGGAATCGGTGAAGGGCGGCCAGGACTTCTCGTTCACCGCAGGCTCGGCCACCGGTGCCACCGGCATCACCTTCAGCAACGCCGGCATCGCCGCCAGCGCCACCGCCAACGCCGGTACCACCAACTACCTGCAGGACCTGGACATCTCCACCTTCCAGGGCGCGCAGAAGGCGCTGAGCATCGTCGACAACGCGCTGACCGCGGTGAACTCCTCGCGCGCCGACATGGGTGCGATCCAGAACCGCTTCACCTCCACCATCGCCAACCTGAGCTCCACCTCGGAGAACCTGTCGGCCTCGCGCAGCCGCATCCGCGACACCGACTACGCCAAGGAAACCGCCGAGCTGACCCGCACGCAGATCCTGCAGCAGGCCGGCACCGCGATGCTGGCCCAGGCCAAGCAGGCGCCGCAGAGCGTGCTGAGCCTGCTCCAGGGCTAAGCGTCGCAGCCGCAGCGCGACACCAGGCCCCTCCGCAAGGAGGGGCCTTTTTTATTCCTTCCTCCAGCACCGGGCGCGCATGTTGAAGGCGGCGGCGCATCCGCCCTGCATCGGTATTCACCGTGCCGGTAGAGCCACACTCGCCGCCGCTCTCCAGGTCGCGTGTTCGGCCGTCGGTCCGGTTGCAGCGGCAGGACTGGCTCGACCTGCGTGGCCCGGTAGTACGCCGCTTGGCACAGCGCGGATGATCTGCGACCTGTTCCGGTCGTGGGCAACAAGCATTGCCGGGAGACGGTCGAGCCAGCCTTTCTTCAAGCTCCTCCCCCACCTTGTAGCGGATGTGAACGATCGACCTAAAGTTTGTCCGGGCGCGGCCGAAACAAGCTTTTCGCCGCATTCCGGACCCGTTGCAAATCAGCGAATTGCTGTGTTTTTTCGCAGCGAATCGCTAAAGGTTGCGCACCGAGTGCCGTTACTTATACCAGCAGCGGCACTGGCCAATTGATGGCCCCCTGCGGAGGCTCCAGGCACCAACGGGTTGCCGGACAAATCGCTTAGAGGAGATGTCAAAATGGCACAGGTAATCAATACCAACGTAATGTCGCTGAATGCTCAGCGCAACCTCAACACCACCAGCGCCAGCCTGGCGACGACGATCCAGCGTCTGTCCTCCGGCCTGCGCATCAACAGCGCCAAGGACGACGCCGCCGGTCTGGCGATCTCCGAGCGCTTCACCACCCAGATCCGTGGTCTGGACGTGGCCTCGCGCAACGCCAACGACGGCATCTCGCTGGCGCAGACCGCCGAAGGCGCGATGGTCGAGATCGGCAACAACCTGCAGCGTATCCGCGAGCTGTCGGTGCAGTCGGCCAACGCCACCAACTCCACCACCGACCGTGGTGCGCTGAACTCGGAAGTCAAGCAGCTGACCGCGGAAATCGACCGCGTCTCCAAGCAGACCAACTTCAACGGCACCAAGCTGCTGGACGGCTCGTTCTCCGGCGCGCTGTTCCAGGTCGGCGCCGACGCCGGCCAGACCATCGGCATCAACAGCATCGTCAACGCCAGCGCCTCGGCCCTGGGCAAGGCCGGCTTCGCCGCCACCCAGACCGGCTCGGCTGCCCTGGCCTCCGGCACCGCGACCGCCAGCGGCAGCTTCTCCGGCATGGTCATCAACGGCGTCAGCATCGCCTCGGTCGCCGTGGCCAACGGCGACGCCGGTGCCGACGTGGCCAAGAAGATCGCCTCGGCGATCAACGACCAGCTGGCCCAGACCGGCGTGTACGCCTCGATCGATCCGACCAGCAGCGCGCTGAAGCTGGAATCGGTGAAGGGCGGCCAGGACTTCTCGTTCACCGCAGGCTCGGCCACCGGTGCCACCGGCATCACCTTCAGCAACGCCGGCATCGCCGCCAGCGCCACCGCCAACGCCGGTACCACCAACTACCTGCAGGACCTGGACATCTCCACCTTCCAGGGCGCGCAGAAGGCGCTGAGCATCGTCGACAACGCGCTGACCGCGGTGAACTCCTCGCGCGCCGACATGGGTGCGATCCAGAACCGCTTCACCTCCACCATCGCCAACCTGAGCTCCACCTCGGAGAACCTGTCGGCCTCGCGCAGCCGCATCCGCGACACCGACTACGCCAAGGAAACCGCCGAGCTGACCCGCACGCAGATCCTGCAGCAGGCCGGCACCGCGATGCTGGCCCAGGCCAAGCAGGCGCCGCAGAGCGTGCTGAGCCTGCTCCAGGGCTAAGCGTCGCAGCCGCAGCGCGACACCAGGCCCCTCCGCAAGGAGGGGCCTTTTTTTTGACGCCAGGGACTCGGCACAGGATTTGCATAGCAACGGGAAGCCGTCACGACGCGCAGGCGGCGCTCAAGAAGCTCCTCCGCGCGCCGATACTCCCCTCAGCCGCTGGCGCATCGCGCGCCGGCCACCTCAAGGAACGCGATCATGTCCACCACTGGAATCGGCTCAGGCCTGGACATCCCGACCTTCGTCGCCAAACTGGTGTCGAAGGAACGCCAGCCGCAGGAAGACCGGATCAACCGCGACGGCACCGCCTCCACCGCGCAGCTGTCGTCCTTGAGTACGATCAAGAGCGCGCTGTCCAACCTGCAGACGGCGATGAACACCCTCTCCGACAGCGCCGACAAGGGCGCCTACAAGGCGAACATCGACGACGGCGCGGGCTATACCGCCACGGTCACCTCCAGCGCCAATGCCGGCAAGTACGGCATCGAGGTGGTGAAACTGGCGCAGTCGCAGAAGCTGACCTCGTCGGCCTACGCCAGCGGCGCTGTGGTCGGCGGCGGCACCCTGACGATCGCCTACGGCAGCACTACGCTCAATGTCAACGTCGATGCTGGCAGCAAACTCAGCGACGTGGCCGCCTTCATCAACAAGGCCGCCAACGGCGCCGGCGTGACCGCCAGCGTGGTCACTGCCGACGATGGCGACCACCTGGTGCTCAACGCGGTCAACTCCGGCACCAAGGGCGCGCTGACTATCACCACCTCCGGCGGCGACGGCGGCCTGGCCAATCTCACCTACCCGCCCGGCAACAACGGCGGCCTGACCCAGACCATCGCCGCCGACGACGCGGTGGTGAAGGTGGACGGCTTCCAGCGTACGTCCAGCAGCAACACCATCGCCGACATCGTCCCCGGGGTCGCGATCAATCTGACCAAGGCGGTTGCCGGCACCACCTACAATCTCAATATCACCAGCGACAACAGCCCGCTGAAAGCGAACCTGACCGCGTTGGTCAGCGCCTACAACTCGGCCAACAGCGTCCTGAAGTCCTCCAGCGCCTACGACGCCACCAACAAGAAGGCCTCGCCGATGACCGGCGATGCGATGGTGCGCGGCCTGCAGCAGTCGCTGCGGCGGCTGGTCAGCGACAACGTCAGCGGGTTGATGGCGCTGGGCGTCACCATCGACAAAGACGGTGTGATGAGCCTGGACAGCAGCAAGTTCGATACCGCCGTGGCCGCCGATCCCTCGGCGGCCAAGACCATGCTCGGCAGCGCCGGCACCTTCGGCACCGGGATGAGCACGCTGCTGAAGAGCAACCTGGACACCACCAATGGCACGCTGACCCAGCGGACCGACGCGCTCAACAAGCACATTTCCGATCTGACCGACCAGCTCAACGATCTGGACGCGCGCATGCAGACGCTGAGCGACCAGTACACCGCGCGCTTCACGGCGATGGAAACCCTGGTCACACAGATGCAGGGCGTGAGCGACAGTCTGACCAAGCAATTCAGCTGACGCACGCACGGCCGCGGCTCAAGTCGAAGCGCGTCGCGGCCGATATGAAGAGTATCGACAGTCATTGTGGATCTGCGGCAACAACCGCCCGGCGCCGCCGCCAACCGGCATAGCGCCAGGCCCGCCAGTCCACCCGAGGAGTTTTCCATGTACGGTTCCAGCCGCCAGTACGCTGAGCAATATCGCAAGATGGGCATTTCCACCAGCGTCACGGATGCCGATCCGCACAAGCTGGTCGCCATGCTGTTCGCCGGCGCCTGCCAGCGCATCCGCCAGGCCCAGGCCTGCCTCGCGCAGGGCGACCAGGCGCGCAAGGGCAAGGCGATCGGCGAGGCCTGCGCCATCGTCGGCCATCTCAACGGCTCGCTCGACCACGAGGCCGGCGGCGAGATCGCCGGCAACCTGTCGGCGCTCTACGACTACGTGATGCACCGGCTCACCGAAGCCAACCTGCACAACGACGACGCCGCGCTGACCGAAGCGCTGGAACTGCTCAGCGAAATCGACGCGGCCTGGGCCGCCATTCCCGCGCAGCAGCGCGAACTGGCCACGGCGAACGCATCGTGAGCATCCAGCTCGCCGACCTGCACAACGACCTGCACGAACTGCGCGAGATCCTGCGCGGCGACGACTATGCCCTGGCCCAGGCGATGGTGACCGACCATGCGCGGCGCCTGCAGGCGTATCTGCAGCAGGACGACGCGGACCGCTCGCGCGAGGCGCTCAAGCCGCTGCTCGCCCTGCAGCAGGCGGTGACCGCTCAGATGCGCATGGAGCGCGACCATGCGGCGGCCTGGCTGCGCAGCAGCCGCCAGTCCAGCCACGCCGCGCGGCTCTATTCGCAGGCCGGACTGCTGGGATGAACGTGGGCCCGGACAGCGCGGCGCAGCATCCGGCCGACGCCGAGCTGTTCCACGACACGCTCAGTTGCGAACTGGCGCTGCCAGCGGATTTCCGCCTGGGCAATGGCGCCGGCCGCCTCGCCGCCGGCGAAGCGCTGCTGCGCAGCCTGGCGCAGATCGAGGATCTGCGCGGCGAAGATGGCAACGACGAGCGCAGCGACGCCAATGCGCAGACGCAGCGGATGGAGGCCAAGCTCGACCTGATGCTGGTCCTGCTAGGTCGGCTGGCACGCCAGCACGAGGATGCCCTGCCGCTGCGGCCGCTGTGCTGGTCGCGGCGCGGCGTGCGACTGGAACTGGGCGCGCGCTCCGGCGCCGGCGCCGGCGCCGCCGGCCTGCTGCGCCTGCAGCCCTCGGACTGGCTGCCGGACCACCTGGAACTGCCGGTGCGGGTGCTGGCCGAGGCCACCACTGCCGGGGTCGTGCAACTTTGGCTACGGTTCGAGACACAGCCGCCCGGCCTGGAAGAGGCTCTGGAACGCCACCTGTTCCGGCTGCACCGCCGGCAGATCGCCGACAGCCGGCGGGCGCGCTGAGCCGGCTCCCGCCGCGCCCGGCCGCCGCGCCGAGGTTGGCGGCGGCGAGCGGCTCGGCTAAGGTGCGGATCTGAATAGAAGGACCTCACCGTGCGAGTCATCATCGTCGACGATCACACCCTGGTACGCGCCGGCCTGAGCCGGCTGCTGCAGACGTTTGCGGACGTCGATGTGGTCGCCGAGGCCAGCAACGCGCAGCAAGCGGTGGATTTGGCCACCCTGCACCGCCCCGACCTGGTCCTGATGGACCTGTCCCTGCCGGGACGCAGCGGCCTGGACGCCCTCACCGACGTACTGCACAGCTCGCCCAAGACCCGGGTGGTGATGATGTCGATGCACGACGATCCGGTGCACGTGCGCGATGCGCTGGACCGCGGCGCCACTGGCTTCGTGGTCAAGGACGCCGCCCCGCTGGAACTGGAACTGGCGCTGCGCGCGGCCAGCGCCAACCAGGTGTTCCTGAGCCCGCAGATCTCCTCCAAGATGATCGCGCCGATGCTCGGCCGCGAGCGCCCGGTGGGCATCGCCGCGCTGTCGCCGCGGCAGCGCGAGATCCTGCGCCAGATCGGCCGCGGCCAGAGCAACAAGGAAATCGCCTCGGACCTGGGCATCAGCGTCAAGACCGTGGAGACGCACCGCGCGCGAATGATGGAATCGCTGGGCTGCCGCCGTGCCAACGATCTGGTCCTGCTGGCCGCACGCCACCAGGGCGAGTTGAGCTGAATTGGGGACGGCATCCCGACACGGAACATTGGCATGGCGTTTGCCTTAACCGGTCAGCAGGCGGCACCGATCCATCCGATGCCCGCCAAATAAGGCATTGCGCCGTCGACTGTCCGGCGTCCACGACCCGTACGTCGGGAAATTCCTGACAGCCTGTCAGGAATTTGACCACCCTACTCAGGAACCCCCCGATTCTGTTACCGTCGGGCGACAAGCAGTATGCGTTCCACGGGCGCCAGCGTATTGGCGCCGAACCGAGGGAGTCCGCATGAAGCCGACCGTTTCCGCCCAACTGGGCCAGCAACTGCATCTGACCCCGCAACTGCTGCAGTCGATCCGGCTGCTGCAACTCGACGGCATGCAACTGGAACTGGAAATCCGCCGCGCGCTGGAAACCAATCCGCTGCTCGAACTGGAAGAGCCCGAGGGCGTGATCGAGCCGGTGGTCAAGCACGAGGATGCGGCGCTGGAAACCGCGGCGTTCGACGAACTGCCCGAATCCTCGATGTGGGACATCCCGGCCGCCGGCTGGAACGACGGCGAAGACGATCGCATGCAGCGCATCGCCGCCGGCGAATCCACCGACCCGCACCTGCGCGTGCTGCAGCGGCTGGCCCTGGAACTGCCGGCACTGGAACTGGAAGCGGCCGCGTTCTGGCTGGAACACTGCGACGATGCCGGTTACCTGGACGGCCCGCTCGACACCCTGCAGCAACTGGCCAGCGCACGCCTGGGCCTGCCGGTGGCGCAGGCCGAAGCGGTGCGCCAGCGCCTGCTGCACGGCGACCCGGCCGGCCTGGCCGCCTGCGACCTGCGCGAATGCCTACAGGCGCAGTTGAGCGACCTGCCCGGCCGCGTGCCGGGCCGCCACCTGGCCGCGCGCATCCTCGAGGGCGATCTCAACCTGCTGGCCAGCCACGACTACGCGCTGCTCGGGCGCCAGCTCGATGCCGAGACCGACGACGTGCGCGAGGCGGTGCGACTGATCCTGTCGCTGCAGCCGCGGCCCGGCGACAGCCTGCAGCCGCAGGACGCCGGCCATGTACTGCCGGACGTGGTCGCCTGGCATGCCGACGGCACCTGGCGGGTGGCGCTCAACCCGGCCACCACCCACCGCGTCACCGTCAACCCGATGCACGAGCGCGCCCTGGCCGAGGCCGGCGACGCCGCGCAGCCGCTGCGCGAGATGCTGCAGGAAGCGCGCTGGCTGACCCGCGGCCTGTCGATGCGCTACGAGACCCTGTTGCGCACCACCCGCGCCATCGTCGAGCGCCAGTCGGCGTTCCTGGTCAAGGGCGAGGAAGCGATGGCGCCGCTGACCCTGAAAGAGGTGGCCGAGGCGATCGGCATGCACGAGTCGACCATCTCGCGCATCACCACCGGCAAGTACCTGCAGACCCCGCGCGGCACGTTCGAGCTGAAGCACTTCTTCGCCGTGCGCCTGGAAGGCGCCGCGGTGTCCGGGCAGGCGGTGCGCGCCATGGTCCGGCGCCTGATCGAATCCGAGCCGGCCGGGCGGCCGCTGGCCGACGAGGCCATCGCCGGACTGCTGTCGCGACAGGGCGTGAACGTGGCAAGGCGCACAGTCGCCAAGTATCGTGAACAATTGGACATCGCTCCCGCACGCGAACGCCGCCGCGGCAGCAAACCGCTGCTGGCCCGTGTGGGCTAAGGAAAAACGACGCATATGAACAAATTGTCCGTGCTTCTGGTCGACGACCACGAAGGTTTCATCAACGCCGCCATGCGCCACTTCCGCAAGCTCGACTGGATGGAAGTGATCGGCAGCGCCGCCAATGGCCTGGAAGCCATCGAGCGGTCCGAGTCGTTGCGCCCGCAGGTGGTGCTGATGGACCTGGCCATGCCCGAGATGGGCGGCCTGCAGGCCACGCGCCTGATCAAGACCCAGGACCAGGCGCCGTACATCGTGATCGCCAGCCATTTCGACGACGCCGAGCACCGCGAGCATGCCATGCGCGCCGGCGCCGACAACTTCGTCAGCAAGCTGTCCTACATCCAGGAAGTGATGCCGATCCTGGAGGGGCTTCGGACCGAAGGAGTACCGGCATGAGCGAATCGCGGATCCTGGTGATCGACGACGACGCGGTGCGCGCCGAGCGGACCGTGAGCCTGCTCGAATTCATGGACCTCAACCCGCGCTGGGTCACCGACGTCGCCGACGTGCAGCCCGGCCGGCACCGGCAGACCGAATGGATGGCGATCCTGGTCGGCGGGCTCGACGACCAGGAGCAGGCCGATGCCTTCTTCGGCTGGGTGGCACGCAGTTCGCTGCCGCCGCCGGTGCTGCTGCTCAATGACGACGCGCAGGCGTTCGCCCAGCGCCACGGCCTGCACGAAGCCAACGTGTGGCAGCTGGAAGCGCCGCTGCGCCACGCGCAACTGGAAACCCTGCTGCGCCGCGCCAGCCTCAAGCGGCTGGACGCCGAGCACCAGGCCGGTGCCGCACAGGACAACGGCCCGACCGGTACAAGCGCGGCGGTGACCCGCCTGCGCCGCCTGATCGACCAGGTCGCCGCGTTCGATACCACCGTGCTGGTGCTGGGCGAGTCCGGCACCGGCAAGGAAGTGGTGGCGCGGGCGATCCACCAGCAGTCGCCGCGCCGCGACGGCCCGTTCGTGGCGATCAACTGCGGCGCGATCCCGCCGGATCTGCTGGAAAGCGAGCTGTTCGGCCACGAGAAGGGCTCGTTCACCGGCGCGCTGAGCGCGCGCAAGGGCCGTTTCGAGATGGCCGAGGGCGGCACCCTGCTGCTCGACGAGATCGGCGACATGAGCCTGCCGATGCAGGTCAAGCTGCTGCGCGTGCTGCAGGAGCGCAGCTTCGAGCGGGTCGGCGGCAACGTCACCATCCGCTGCAACGTGCGGGTGATCGCCGCCACCCACCGCAACCTGGAAGAGCGCATCGCCGGCAACCAGTTCCGCGAGGATCTGTTCTACCGGCTCAACGTGTTCCCGATCGAGATGCCAGCGCTGCGCGAACGCAGCGACGACCTGCCGGCGCTGGTGCACACCATCGCCGCGCAGCTGGCGCGGACCGGGCGCGGCGAAGTGCGCTTCTCCGAAGAGGCCTTGCAGGCGCTGCGCAGCTACGAGTGGCCGGGCAATGTGCGCGAGCTGACCAACCTGGTCGAACGCCTGGCCGTGCTGCATCCCGGCGGCCTGGTGCGGGTGCAGGACCTGCCGGCGCGCTACCGCGGCGACTTCGCCTCGTCCATCGACGTATCGGCGCCGCCGGCGCCGATCGCGGCCGATCCGCGGCGGGTGCCCAACGTGGTCGACCTGCACGCCGGTGGCAAGCCGGCCAGCGCGGACGCCGATGCGCCGACGGCGGCTGCAGCGACGCTGCCGGAAAGCGGCCTGGACCTGCGTGGGCACATGGCCAACATCGAGCTGGCGCTGATCAACGAGGCGCTGGAGCGCACCCAGGGCGTGGTCGCGCATGCAGCGCAATTGCTGGGCCTGCGGCGCACCACCCTGGTCGAGAAGCTGCGCAAGTACGGCATCGACCGCGACCAGACCGAACTGGCCAGCTGAGTCGGCGCACGGCGCCGGGTGCGGCCGCACCCGGCGCGCCCGCCTGGCCACGGGCTCCTTTCCCTTCCTTCCCTGCTCTCCCCATCCACGCGCGCGAGCGCGCGCAGGCGGCATGCGTGCGCGATGGCCACGCGGCGTTCGCCGGCAGCGCATCCTGGTCGGCCACGCCGACAGTGGACAGCGGGTTTGGCATGTGGCTTGCTTCACGTTTCCACAGCACCGGGCGGCGCGTTCCGCACCGGGGACTTCCACCCGTCGCCAGGCAGGTCCCATGTCCATCCCCGTCACCAGTCCGCTGCTGCCGCCCCTGGAGGCGTTCGTCCCGTACCTGGAGCAGATCTGGCGCAGCCGCATCCTGACCAACGGCGGCGACATGCACCGGGCGCTGGAGAAGGCCCTGGCCGAGTACCTGGGGGTGAACCACCTGGCGCTGCTGACCAACGGCACTCTGGCCCTGCTGACTGCGCTGCAGGCGCTGCGCATCACCGGCGAGGTCATCACCACGCCGTATTCGTTCGTCGCCACCGCGCATTCGCTGTTGTGGCGCGGCATCAAGCCGGTGTTCGTGGACATCGATCCGCAGACCATGAACCTGGATCCGCTGAAGATCGAAGCAGCGATCACCCCGCACACCACCGCGATCATGCCGGTGCACTGCTACGGCACGCCCTGCGACACCACCGCGATCGAACGCATCGCCGACACCTACAACCTCAAGGTGATCTACGACGCCGCGCATGCATTCGGGGTCAAGGACGAGGGCGGCTCGATCCTGCGCCACGGCGACCTCAGCGTGCTCAGCTTCCACGCCACCAAGGTGTTCAACACCTTCGAGGGCGGCGCCATCGTCTGCCCGGACGCCAAGACCTACCAGCGCATCAGCCGGCTGAAGAACTTCGGTTTCGTCGACGAGACCACCGTGGTGGCGACCGGCATCAACGGCAAGATGAGCGAGATCAACGCCGCCTTCGGGCTGCTGCAACTGCAGCACATCGACGACGCGCTGACGCAGCGCGGCGCGATCGATGCGCAGTACCGGCGGCGCCTGGCGCAGGTGCCGGGAATCCGTTGCCTGGCGCCGAGGGCGCCGGCGCTGTCCAACTACGCCTCGTTCCCGATCCTGGTCGAGGACGCCTTCCCGCTGGCGCGCGACGAACTGCACCGGCTGCTGCGCAGCCACGACATCCTGGTGCGCCGCTATTTCTACCCGCTGATCAGCGATTTCCCGATGTACCGCGGCCTGCCCTCCTCGGCGCCGGCCGGCCTGCCGGTGGCGCGGCAGATGGCCGAACGCGTGCTGTGCCTACCGATCTTTCCCGGACTGGCGGCCGAGCAGGTGGATGCCATCGTCGACCTGATCGCCGCGGCGGGCGGCGTCATGCCCGCGTCCGATTCCCGTTGCACCCTCGTCCCTCCCTCCTTCGCCCAACCCGTGGAACCCGCAGCATGAGCCAAAAGACGTTTATCGAGAATTTCCTGTCCGCGACCGACTTCCAGAATCCGGTCGAGGTGAACATGGACACGGTGTTGCGCGACCTGCCCGAGTGGGATTCGCTGGCCGCGCTGGGCGTGATCGTGATGTTCGACTCGGAGTACGGCAAGACCATCACCGGCGAGCATCTGGCCGCCGTGGTCACCCTGGGCGACCTCTACAAGCTGACCGAGGCGTAGCATGCCGACCTCCACGCTGCACAACGTACGCTTCGCCGGCATGGCGACCTGCGTACCCAAGCGCGTTGTCTCCAATCTGACCGATTGCCGGCCGCAGATCCGCTCCGAGCGCGAGCGGCTGGTGCGCAACATCGGCATCGAGACCCGACGCATGGCCGCGGAATGGCAGTGCTTTTCCGACCTGGCCTTCGACGCGGCGCAGGTGCTGCTGGAGCGCCTGCAATGGCAGCGCGAGGAGGTCGATGCGCTGATCGTGGTCACCCAGTCGCCGGATTATCCGATCCCGGCGACCGCCATCATCCTGCAGGACCGCCTGGGCCTGTCGCATGCCACCGTGGCCTTCGACGTCAACCTGGGCTGCTCGGCCTATCCGTTCGGCATCAATCTGCTTGGCTCCATGATCGCCGCCGGCGGGGTCAAGAAGGGCTTGCTGCTGGTCGGTGACCGCAGTGCCAACCTGGAGGACCCGATCTTTTCCGACTCCGGCACCGCTACCGCGCTGGAATTCAGCGCCGATGCGGCGCCGATGCATTTCGACCTCAACAGCGACGGCAGCGGCTACCGCGCGATCATCCTGCCGGTGGGCGGCCATCGCGAACCGGTCGGGGTGCAGCACCTGATCCCGTACCGGGCCGACGAGCACGACCGTTGGCACCGCGGCGTGGACCTGCAACTGGACGGCGTGGCAGTGCTGAGCTTCTCCACCCAGCGGGTACCGCCGGCGGTGCAGAAGCTGCTCGACTACAGCGGCGTGTCCAAGGACGAGATCGATTACTTCGTGTTCCACCAGGCCAACCGGATGATCAACGAGACCATCCGCAAGAAGCTCGGCCTGCCCCCGGAAAAGGTGCCCTCCACCCTGCACGATTTCGGCAACACCAGCGGCGCCTCGCTGCCGGTGACCATGACCGCGCGAATCAACAAGGAGCTGGAAGAAAGTCGCAAGCGCGTGCTGCTGTGCGGCTTCGGCATCGGCCTGTCCTGGGGCACCTGCCTGGTCGATATCGACGGCGCGGTGTTCCCCGACCTGATCGAGTCCTGACGATGGCGCCTGCCGCACCCACCGACGCCTTCGGGCTGCAGGGCAAGACCATCCTGGTGACCGGTGCTTCCTCGGGCATCGGCGCCGCTGTCGCGACGCTGTGCGCGCGCTTCGGCGCCACCCTGGTGCTCAACGGACGCGATCGCGCGCGGCTGCAGGCGGTCGCCGACGCGCTGCACGGCGCCGGGCATCGGACCATCGATGGCGACCTGACCGAACCGGCCACCCGCACGCGCCTGCTGGAAGCGGCGGAGCACTACCACGGGCTGGCGTCGTGCGCCGGGATCGCGACCCTGGTGCCGTTCCACATGGCCGCCGAACAGCACCTGCAACAGATGCTGGCGGTGAACTATCTGGCGCCGGTCGCACTTACTCAACAGTTGCTGGCCAAACGTCGCCTGGCCTCGGGTGCGTCGCTGGTCTACGTATCCGCCCTGACCGCACGGGCAGCACCGCAGGCCAGCGCCGGCTATGCCGGATCCAAGGCCGCGCTGGAGGCCGCGGTACGCACGCTGGCGCTGGAACAGGCCAAGCGTGGCATCCGCGCCAACTGCATCGCACCTGGCTATGTGCATACGCCAATGCTCGACGCCCTCGGCGCCACGGCGAAAATGGAAAACAAGATCAGCCTGACGCCGCTCGGGCGCATCGATGCCGACGATATCGCCAAGGGCACGGTCTATCTGTTGTCCGCCGCCAGCCGCTGGATCACCCGCAGCACCCTGACCATCGATGGCGGCCTCTCCCTGCCGATGCGCCTATGAACATGGAAACCCTGATGTCCCTGTTGGACGAACCCTCCGCGCTGCTGCGTGGGTTGTATGGACTGGACGGCAAGGCCGTGCTGGTGACCGGCGCCTCGAAGGGGATCGGCGAGGCGGTCGCGAAGACCTGCGCCGGCGCGGGTGCGCAACTGATCGTGGCTGGACGCGATCAGGCACGTCTGCAGGCCGTGCTGGACGCCTTGCCTGGCAACGGCCATCGCCTGTTCGCCGGCGACCTGAGCGAGGCAGCCACCGTGCAACGGCTCGCCGCCGAGTGCGGCCCGCTCGATGGCGTCGTGCACAGCGCCGGCATCCGTGGCCTGTCGCCGATGAAGCTGGTCAGCGAACCGTTTCTCAACGAAGTGATGGCGATCAACTACATCGCGCCGACGATGCTCACCCGGCATCTGCTGGCGCGGCAGTCGCTGCGCCCCGGCAGTTCGATCGTGTTCCTGTCGTCCATCGCCGCGCTCACCGGCACCGTCGGCGTGGGCCCCTATGCCGGCTCCAAGGCCGCCTTGATCGGCACCTTGCGCCCGCTGGCACTGGAATTGGTGCGGCGTAACATCCGCGCCAACGCCCTGTGCCCGAGTCTGGTCGAAACGCCGCTGACCAGCGAGGACAAGGCCTGGCTCGAGGAGAACCGCGCGCGTTATCCGCTGGGCATCGGCACGCCCCAGGACGTCGCCCTGGCATGCCTGTATTTCCTGTCGCAGGCGAGCAGCAAGGTGACCGGCCAGGCCTTCAGCATGGATGGCGGCGTGGAGTACGTATGACCGTGCCGCAACATGTCCTGATCGTCGGCGCCGGCGGCTTCGGCCGCGGCGTGGCGGCGATGGCATGCGCCGACGATCCGGACTATGGCCAGGCCTGGGACATCAAGGGCTTCCTGGACAGCCGCAGCGCATTGGCGCCCGGCTTGCGCTGGCCGCTGCTCGGCGACCCGGACACCTACCAGCCGGCGCCCGGCGACCTGTTCGTCTGTGCGCTGGGCGATCCGGCCGCGCGCCGCCGCTACAGCCAGCCGCTGCTGGAACGCGGGGCCGACTTCATGGTGCTGCGCCCTCGCCTGCGCGAAGCCTCGGAGACGCCGATCGGGCGCGGCAGCCTGTTCGAGGTCGGTGTGTCGATCGGCGCAGACAGCCGCATCGGCGAGTTCGTCACCATCCTCGCCACCACCATCATCGGCCACGATGTGGTGATCGGCGATTACGTGCAGATCGGCAACTTCGTGTTCGTCGGCGGCGGCGCGCGCATCGGCAACGACGTGGTCATCCACCCCCACGCCACCGTGCTGCCCGGCATCGCGATCGGCGACGGCGCGGTGATCGGTGCCGGCAGCGTGGTGGTCAAGGACGTCCCGCCCAACGTCACCGTCGCCGGGAATCCGGCGCGGACCATCTTCAGCCGTTGACTCCACACTCAGGACGCCGTTCCGCATGACCCGCCACGCCCTCGATGCCGAGCACTACGTCAGCCCGCACAGCCTGCGCCTGGAACAGCAGCGGCTGTTCGGCACGCTGTGGATCTTCGTCGGCTTCGCCTCCATGGTGCGCGAGCGCAACCAGTTCTTCGCGCGCCAGGTGGCCGGGGTGCCGGTGCTGGTGCAGCGCACCGAGGCCGGCATCCGCGCCTTCCTCAACCAGTGCCCGCACCGGCAGTCGGCGATCCAGATCGAATCGCACGGCAAGCGCCCGCTGGTGTGCCCGTACCACGCCTGGTCGTTCGGCGCCGAGGGCGAACTGCGCGGGCTGCCCAATTCCGGCCTGTACCAGTTCACCGCCGAAGAGAAGGCCGGCATCTGCCTGACCAAACTGCATGTGCAGCAGGTCGGCGAACTGTTGTTCGTGAACATGGCCACGCAGCCGCTGCCGCTGGAGGAACAGTTCGCGCCGGCGTTCCTTGACAATATCGCGACAGCCTCCTCGCACCTGGATTCGCAGATCGCCTACAGCTGCCACCGCGTGCGCTACAACTGGAAGCTCAACATGGAGAACGTCAAGGACTACAACCATGTCCCGTTCGTCCATCCCAAAACCTTCGGCCCGCTGATGACGGAGGCGGACAGGACCCCAGCCAATATCGAGCGCGCTGCCGATGTCCCTTCCGAGGTCGAGCAACTCCTGAGCGCGCACGCTCCCATGCCGCTGCATCGTTTGAGCTTTGCGGCCAAGGGAGCGATTGTGCCGCAGGACAACTGGTTTCGGAGCCATTGCGAGCGTTACGGCGAGGACTCTGCCTACTACAACTGGTTCATCTATCCGAACGTCAATTTCTGCTGCGTGCGCGGCGATCACTTCCTGTTGCAGCAGTACGACCCTGTCACTCCAGGAGAAACCGACTACCACTTGTGGGTCATGACCGCCCGCCGCAAAGACGCACGTACCGACTTCACTGCGTTGCTGAGCAGCTTGATCAGGGCCGAACGGTTGGTGATCGCGGAAGACACGGCCTTGCTGGAACGCATGCAGGCTGGTATTGGCCCACATTCATTGCCCTTCACTCACGGTGACTACGAGACCGAGCTGGTCCGCCAGCACCTGTGGTATCGCGCCAACGTGTTGGAGCAATCCGCATGAAGAGGCTGGTATTGATCGGCGAGGGCCAGGCGCTGGAACAGGCACACCGCACCGTGCAGGCCTGTGGGCTGGACCACGTCGTCATCGCATTGGAATCGCCGGATCGCTACAACTTCGACCTTGGCGCCTTGCGCGCCAGCCATCCAGCCGCCACGACCGACGTGTTCGTGGCGCTGGACGAACGCGCGGTCAACCAGTCGCGGCACAAGCTGCTGGCCGATGTGCGCCTGGCAGGCTACGGCAGCATCGACCTGGTCTGGCCACAGGCCCACGTCGATACCGGGGTACGCCTGCTCGGCAATGTGCACATCGGCCCAGGCTGCAACATCGCTGCCGGCAGCAGCATCGGTCCTGGCGCCTGGCTGGAACGGCAGGTGATCGTCGAACAGGACGCGCGCATCGGCGCCTGCGTTACCCTGCATGCCGGCGTGCATCTCGGCCGCAGCACCCAGATCGGCCAGGGCAGCACCCTGGGCGGCGGCAGCATGACCCGCAGTGGTGCCAGCATCGGCCGGCACTGCGAGTGGCTGCTGCCGGGCACCGTGCCGGATGTGCTGCCCGACCGCTGCTTCTACGACGCTTTGATGCCTGGCGGCGCACGTATCCTGCGCTGAACATCGACGAGACGGCCAGTGCGGCGCGAACGGACAACGCCGGCATCGGCCGGGGTGCACACGATGGACTGATACCGCAGTGAAGACGATACGCGCCTGGTCCCGCTGACGTCGCTGGTTGGCGCGCTCGTCACGCCGCGGAATCTGCACCACGCGCGGCTCGGCGCCCTGGGCGACCGGGTTGTAGTAACCGACGCGCTCGATGTTGCGGCCGTCGCGCGCGCCGCGCATGTCGGTGACGGTAGAAGGGCGCTTCTTGGCGCCACCACGGGTTGGGCGGAACTGGGCGATCCAGCCTAGTCAAGCGCGATGACTGCGGCACTACTGGCAGCCACAGCAGGCCACTTGATCCTGCCTGCGAGGATGTTTCGTTCGCCCTCGGAGAGGCACCACAGCGCGTGTCGATCCGTGTCAGCGCGCAATCGCAATATGCGACAAAGCGCAATTTTGTGGTGCGCGCACCGTTTGCCCCCGAGCTTCCCTGACTAGCATGAGGTTTCACGGCGTCCGCGACGTGACCTGATCGCCGTCCTGGCGTGACGCTGTCGCACGCCACCTTCCCAAGCTTGCGCGACCTGTGACGGCGCACCCGTTCGAGTACACCCATGACCGACTTCCCGGCCACGCTTCATCGCGAAGCTGACCTGATCGACACCTGCGCGCGCACCGGCGGCGCGCTCTTGCTGGCCACCAGCTCCAGTCTCGAGGGGCTCTACGCGATCCGCGCCCTCAACGGCGAACGACCATGACATACACGAACCAAAACGAGACGGACTTGCTGGACGCTTGCATGAAGGCGGACACGATCGTGTTCCTGGCACCGAGTTCCTACCTGGGAGATTTCGTCACGCCCCTCGTCGACAATTTGCGGCAGCGCTCAGAGAAGCTGCGCCTGATCGCGGCGGACGACTATTTCCATGCCAATCGCGGCAAGGCCCCGGGCTTCGACGAGATCCGCACCGTCGCCGCTTATCTCGCAAACCCGCAGGGACCGAATTCAATCACGGTGAACTGCTCCTTTCAACTGCCCACGTGGCTGTACTTCGATCACCTGCAACGTGGGTTGCCAGGGAGGGCGATCGACCTGCCGGAACTCCTCTATATCCTGGACAGGCCGTGGATCTATCAGACCGGACCGGTCATGCGCGCGCAGACGCTGGAGCGCGCAGCGGATTTCGCGGCATTGCGTACGCGCCTGGAGGACACGCTCAGCCGCGCCACGCTGGACGCGATACTGCGCCTGCGCATGACCGGCAACCGAGCTGAGTTGCTGGACGTGATCCGTCCGATGGAACAGGAGTACTTCTCCATGTATCCCTCCAGCGAGGCCCCGATCGCGCTGCATGACCACGAACACTACGTCGACATCGGCGCCTACGACGGCGATACGGTCGGCAAGTTCCTGACCGCAGCGCGCTACCGCTTCGCCTCGATCCACGCCTACGAACCGGACCCACGCAACTTCGCCGCTCTGCAACGCCGCCTGGAATCCACGTCAGGCCCGATCTTCCTTCATAACGAAGCCGTATCAGATTCCAATCAGCCCTTGTCGTTCCTGGCCAGTGGCACAATGGGCAGCAGGGTCGAGGCCAGTGGCGACATCCAGGTCTCCAGCGTGCGGCTGGACGATGTGCTGGAGCAGATCACGCTGCTCAAGATGGACGTCGAAGGCTTCGAACCGCACGTCCTGCGTGGCGCGTCCGAACTGATAGGCCGATGCCGCCCACGCATGGCGATCACCTGCTATCACCACGCGCTCGATTTGTTGGACATCGTCGCCGAACTGGATCGAATCATCCCCGACGCCAAGCTGCGTCTGCGCCATTACGCGATGTACTTCTTCGATAGCGTGCTCTATGTAGAGTAGCGAGCGGATGTCTTACCTTTGATCCGCCCGCGGTCTTCATAAGGCGATGTCGCGCTGCCGCCATGCGATCTGCCGGCGTTAGTGCAGCCCAGACGTGCATCAGCAAGGCGTGTCGGCGAGTACGGCGAGTACGTCGAGTTCGCCGACACGCCACTGGCACAAAGAAATCGGCTTGATTGGCCACCGAAAAATCAAAGCGGCCGTTCCAAACTAAGACGCGCCCATCAATTCACAAACCAGCGCATCGCATAGACATACTTCGACTTGGAAATGAGCTCCCCGCTACCGAGCCTCATGTATGCCTCGGCATACTCCCCGGAGGTATTGATGAGGAAATGGGCCGAAAAAGGCGGATTGCTGGGTTCACCGAACTGGCTGCCCATGCCGATATTTATCGCGTAATCGTCGTGCCCGACACACACCAGGGCCTGCGAAGAGTCGAGCTTCATGGAGGTATTGGTGCAAAGAACACCCCAGGTGTGCTGCGTATTCTGGTTCGGCGCCGTCACCAGAACCTTGAGATCCGCACCATTGTCCACGGCCGTACGCAGTGATTGCAGCGAACCAGCCGAGACATTTCCATTCGCGTCGGTCGCATAAACCAAAGTCCATGCTTGCGAAGACCCCGCCGCCAGAGCGAGCGCCATGAATACCAAAGCTTTACGCTTGATCATATTTCCCCCTGATACGTTTTTGATGAAGCAATGCCACGCCATCACGGCAAGGTGACGTTACGATGTCCCGGTGCTATCGCACTATCTCGCCTTCTTCGCGTGTTCCGCCATGAATTTGATGTAGATGCGCGCAAGTGATCCGCCGGTTTGCATGGTCTTCTTCGGCGACATCGGCAGGGAATCGCCGCATCGAGCGACGATGGAATGGTTACGCTAGCCCTACACCGGCGTGCAGTGTCCATACATAACATCGCGCCGCGACAGGCCACGTTCCCGCGCCATTCCTCGCCCGCCTACAAGCGTTAGGGCACACCCCGACCCTGTGTCCAGCGAGGACGCCGACAGGCACGCTTATTGCATCATCGGGCAATTGCTCCGCTCGATCGCGAGTACGCTCGCCACCGACCCGCCCCCCTTCCCGACACGGTCCACCCTTCATGCCCCACCCGCCCCTGGTCAGCGTGGTCATGCCGGCCTACAAGCTGCGCTACTTCGAGCAGGCGCTCGACAGCGTACTGGCCCAGACCTATCCGGCGCTGGAACTGGTCATCTGCGACGACAACCCCACCGAGGCGATCGCCGAGGTGGTGGAACGCCGCGCCGCCACGGCCCCGTTCCCGATCCGCTACCACCGCAATCCCAGCCGCCTGGGCGAACTCGGCAGCACCGCGCGCGGCATCGCCCTGGCCCAGGGCGAGTACGTCAAGTTCCTGCACGACGACGATGTGCTGGCGCCGGACTGCGTGGCCGCGCTGGTCGCGGCGATGCAGAGCGCGCCGGACGTGCTGCTGGCCTCCTCGCGGCGGCAGCGCATCGACAGCCATGGCGCGCCGCTGGAGGACATCCCCGCGACCGCCTTCCCGTTCGCCGGCGACGTGCTGCTGGACGGGCCGGAACTGCTGTCGTTCCTGGCCGACCACACCATCAACTTCGTCGGCGAGCCCAGTTGCGTGCTGTGCCGGCGCAGCGACCTGCTGGAGATCGGCGACGAGCTGATGACGCTGGCCGGCAAGGTGATCAACTGGGTCGGCGACCTGGCGCTGTACGCCAAGCTGCTGCACCGCGGTCACCTGGCATTGCTGGCGCGGCCGCTGACCCGGTTCCGGGTGTCGGAGGAGCAATACAGCCAGGTCGGCCGCGACCAGCCCGGCATCGGCGACCAGGGCCATGCCAATTTCCGCCAGGGCGTGCGTGCGATGGGCTGGTACCGCGGCGATGGCGATGTCCGCCAGGTCACGGTGACGCCGTTGGGCGGCGGGCCGGGCGCGCCGGTGGACCTGCTGCAGGCGATCCAGGACGCCTACGCGCGCGTCTGCGTGCAAGCTACCCTGCGCGACTGGCAGGCGCGGCGGACGGTGACGCCGGCGCAACGCGACCTGCTCGATGCGCGTCTCGCCGCGCTGGGCGGCGCCCCGCGGCTGGCCGTGCTGGTCGACGCGCGCGGCGCCGACCGCACCGCGCTGGCGGCGACCCTGGACAGCCTGCTGCTGGACGGCGCGCCGTTCGCGCAGGTGCAGGCGCTGGTGCTGGGCGATGCGCCCCCCGCCGCGTGGCCGGACCCGCGAGTCCGGAGCCTGCCGCCGCTGGCGCCCGAGGCCGATGCGGCGGCCTTGCATGCCGCCCTGGACGCCGCGCCGTCTAGCGACTGGTGCCTGCGCGTGGCCGCCGGCAGCCGTTTCTGCGAAGGTGGCCTGCTGCGGCTGCTGCTGGAATTGGCGCAGCAGCCGCAATGCAACGCGCTGTACGCGGACGAGTGGCTGGCCGTGGACGCAGACACCCTGGCGCCACTGCTGCGGCCCGATCCGGACCTGGACCTGTTGCTGGGCAATCCGCTGGCCACCGCCGGCCACTGGGTATTCCGCCACACCGCGGTGCAGGCGTTGGGCGGCTTCGATCCGGCCTACGACGGCGCCAGCGAGCTCGATCTGATCCTGCGCCTGTTCCTGCGTGACGGTGGCGACGGCATCGCCCACCTACCCGAGCCGCTGCTGGTCGCCGCGCCGGCCAGCGCCGAGGGCGGCAGCCAGGCGCGCCAGCGTGCGATCGCGGCGCACCTGCAGGCCCGCGGCTATCCGCAGGCCACGGTCGAGCCGCTGCCCGGCGGCCTGTTCCGCATCGACTACGGCCACCCCGGGCAGCCGCCGGTCTCGATCGTGCTGCTGGCGCAGGACAACCTGCCGGCGCTGCAGCGCGCGGTGGTCAGCCTGCTCGAGCAGACCGCCTACCCGGCCTACGAACTGCTGCTGGTGGACAACGCCAGCCAGGCGCCGGAGATCACCGCGTGGATGCAGGCGGTGGCCGAACTGGGCAACGGCCGCATCCGCGTGTTCGCACTGGAACAGCGGGTCTCCCCGGCCGAGGCGCACAACCTTGCCGCCACCCAGGCACAGGGCGAGTACCTGTTGTTCCTGGACGCCGACAGCGCCGCGGTGCAGGACGGCTGGCTGCACGCGCTGATGAACCACGCGCAGCGGCCGGAGGTCGGCATCGTCGGCGCCAAGGGCGTGTCCGCCGATGGCCGCATCACCCATGCCGGCCTGCTGCCGGGCCTGCTGGCCGGCGCCGGCCACGCCTTCGCCGGCGAAGCGATGGCGCAGCCGGGCTACATGGGCCGGCTGCAGGTAGCGCACCGCTACAGCGCGGTGTCGGCACAGTGCCTGCTGGTGCGGCGGGCGCTGTTCGAGCATCTGTCCGGATTCGACGCGGCCGACTTCGCCGCCGGCGGCGCCGACGTGGATCTGTGCCTGCGTGCCGCGGCGGCCGGCGCCTGGACCGTGTGGACGCCGCAGGCGCTGCTGCTGCAGCCGGCCGCGGCCACGCGCAGCGAGGCGGCCGAAGACGCCCTGCTGCAGCGCTGGCTGCCGGCGCTGGCGCAGGATCCGGCGTATTCGCCCAGCCTGGGCCTGGACCAGCCCGGCGGCTTCCAGCTGACCGAGTCCGAGTTCTCCTGGCAGCCGCTGTCGTGGAAGCCGCTGCCCAGGGTCCTGGCGCATCCGGGCGACACCTTCGGCAGCGGCCAGTACCGGGTGATCCAGCCGTTCCAGGCGCTGGCCGCGACCGCGCAGATCGACGGCCTGTACTACGCGCGCCTGCTCGACCCGGTGGAGTTGCAGCGCATCGGCGCCGACGTGGTGGTGCTGCAACGCCGGGTCGGCGATGCGGAACTGGCGCGGATGGAGCGCATGCGCCGTTTCGGCAATGCCTTCATGGTCTACGAACTGGACGATTACCTGCCCAATCTGCCGCTCAAGAGCGCGCACCGCGAGCAGATGCCCAAGGACGTGCTGCGCTCGCTGCGGCGCGCCGCCACGCTGGTGGACCGGGTCACCGTCTCCACCCCGGACCTGGCCGAGGCGCTGGCCGGCCTGCACGGCGACATCCGCGTGGTGCGCAACCGGCTGGAACCGCGGCTATGGGGTGCGCTGCCGGCACCGGCGGCGTCCGCCGCGACCAAGCCGCGGGTCGGCTGGGCCGGCGGACTCAGCCACACCGGCGACCTGGAGCTGATCGCCGACGTGGTGCAGGCGCTGGCCGGCGAGGTGCACTGGGTGTTCATGGGCCTGTGCCCGGCGCGGCTGCGCCGACATGTTCATGAAGTGCACGAAGGCGTGGACTTCGCCCGCTATCCGCAGGCGCTGGCCGCGCTGGGGCTGGACCTGGCGCTGGCGCCGCTGGAAGACAACCTGTTCAACCGCTGCAAGAGCAACCTGCGCCTGCTCGAGTACGGCGCCTGCGGCTATCCGGTGGTGGCCAGCGACCTGCCGCCCTACCGCGACGGCGGGCTGCCGGTCACCCTGGTCAAGAACCGCTTCCGCGACTGGGTGAACGCGATCCGCGCGCACCTGGCCGACGCCGACGCACGGGCCGCGGCCGGCACCGCCCTGCGCACAGCGGTGCAGCGCGACTGGCTGCTGCAGGGCGACAACCTGAAGGAGTGGCGCGCGGCCTGGCTGCCGGACTGACCCAGCCGCTCGCCCCAACCCAAGAGCGCCGCGCGGCTTTGACGTCGACCGTGACGCCGCGCACAGCGTCAACCCGCCGACACCTCGCCGCACCGCAGCCCGTGCCGGCCACGCTGCCGGCGCCGGGAACCCGTCGCCGCCGCCTGGCCTTCCCGCCCGCACCGTGTTGGTGAGCCGCGCAGCAGGTGAATGCGGTTTCGGCACACCGCTTGCATTGCATACGGGCAAGCCGTCTCCCGGCAGGGATTTCACCGTATGAGCGACTCCATCAGCTCCATTCTTTCGCAGATCCGCAGCTACCAGGGCCAGGTCGGCCAGGCGGCGCAGACGCGGGTGGGCGATGTCGGCCGCAGCAATGCGATCGAAGGCCTGACCGGCAACCAGGGCGTGCAGGGTCCGAGCTTCACCGAGACCCTGCGCAACGCGATCGGCGGCGTGAACGAAGCCCAGCAGAAGTCCGGCGACCTCGCCAAGGCCTTCGAACTGGGCGACCCCAGCGCGGATCTGGCCAAGGTGATGCTGGCCGCGCAACAGTCCCAGGTGGCGTTTCGCGCTACCGTGGAAGTCCGCAACCGACTCGTCCAGGCGTACCAGGACGTGATGAACATGCCGCTGTAAGGGTAGAAGACGATGGCGCTTGCGATCAGCAAAGAGACGTTCAGCAGCGAAAAGGCAGGCGCCTGGTTTGACCGCCTGCAGAGCCTGCAGATCACCCGTCGCATCGGCCTGATGGCGATGATCGCGGTGGCCGTGGCGGCCGGCCTGTTCGTGTTCTTCTGGTCGCAGAAGCCGGCCTACACCCCGCTGTACACCGGCCTGGACGAGAAAGGCACGGCCGAGGCCACCGACCTGCTGCGCACCGCGCAGATCCCGTTCAAGCTCGACCCGGCCACCGGCGCGATCACCGTGCCGGAGGACAAGCTGTACGACGCGCGGCTGAAGCTGGCCGGCTCCGGCCTGACCGACAACGGCAACATGGGCTTTGAGGTGATGGAGAAGGATCCCGGCTTCGGGGTCAGCCAGTTCGTGGAGAACGCGCGCTACCAGCACGCCCTGGAAACCGAACTGGCGCGCACCATCTCCAGCCTGCGCCCGGTGCGCGAAGCGCGGGTGCACCTGGCCATCCCCAAGCCGAGCGCGTTCACCCGCCAGCGCGAGGCCGCCAGCGCCTCGGTGGTGCTGGAACTGCGCGGCGGCACCACCCTGGAACGCAACCAGGTCGATGCGATCGTCAACATGGTCGCCTCCAGCATCCCCGACCTGTCGCCGGACCGCGTCACCGTGGTCGACCAGAGCGGGCGCATGCTGACCATCGCCGACCCCAACAGCGACGCCGCCCTCAATGCCGCCCAGTTCGACCAGGTGCGGCGCCAGGAAAGCGCCTACAACCAGCGCATCCGCGAACTGTTGGAGCCGATGACCGGCCCGGGCCGGGTCAATCCGGAAGTGAACGTGGACATGGACTTCTCGGTGGTCGAGGAAGCGCGCGAACTGTACAACGGCGACCCGCCGAAGCTGCGCAGCGAGCAGGTCAGCGACAGCAGCACCAGCACCGGCGGCCCGCAGGGCGCGCCCGGCGCGACCAGCAACTCGCCGGGCAGCGCGCCGGGCCAGCCGGGCGCGACCGGCGCCCCGCCCGCCCCGGGCACGGCCGGCACCCAGCAGACCGCCGCCGCGACGCCGACCGAGAGCTCCAAGAGCGCCACCCGCAACTACGAGCTGGACCGCACCCTGCAGCACACCCGGCAGCCGGCCGGCCGCATCAAGCGCGTGTCGGTGGCGGTGCTGGTGGACCACGTGATGCGTCCGGGCGCCAAGGGCAAGATGACCGAGCAGGCGCTCAGCGCCGCCGAGCTGACCCGCATCGAAGGCCTGGTCAAGCAGGCGGTGGGCTTCAACGCCGAACGCGGCGACACCGTCTCGGTGATGAACGCTCCGTTCGTCCGCCAGGCCCCGGAAGCGGACGACAAGCCCGGTTGGTGGGAAGATCCGCGGGTGATGAACGGCGCGCGCCTGGTGCTGGGTGCGGCGGTGGTGCTGGCGCTGCTGTTCGGCGTGCTGCGCCCGGCGCTGCGCCAGATCGCCGGCCCGGCGCCGGCCGCGGCCGTGGGCCACGACCGCGACGGCGACGAGCCGCGCGACGCCAAGCTGTCGATGCTCGACGACGACAACCCGCTGCTGCCGTCGCTGGGCGAGGACACCGCCAGCCTCAGCGGCGGCACCGGCGGCAACCCCGCCATCGCCCTGCCCGACGCGTACGAAGAGCGGTTGCGCCAGGCCCGCGAAGCGGTCAAACAGGATTCCAAGCGCGTGGCGCAGGTCGTGAAGGGATGGGTCGCCAGTGAAGCCTGATGCGAACGCAATGAATGGCACCCAGCGTGCCGCCGTGCTGCTGCTGTCGCTCGGCGAGGCCGACGCGGCCGAGGTGCTCAAGCACATGGACCCCAAGGAGGTGCAGAAGATCGGCATCGCCATGGCGACGCTGAGCGGCATCTCGCGCGACCAGGTCGAGAAGGTCATGGAGGAGTTCAACGCCGAGCTGGGCAGCAAGACCTCGCTGGGCGTGGGCGCCGACGACTACATCCGCAACGTGCTGGTGCAGGCGCTGGGCGCCGACAAGGCCGGCAGCCTGATCGACCGCATCCTGCTCGGCCGCAACACCACCGGCCTGGACACCCTGAAGTGGATGGACCCGCGCTCCATCGCCGACCTGGTGCGCAACGAGCATCCGCAGATCATCGCCATCGTGATGGCGCACCTGGACAGCGACCAGGCCGCCGAGGCGCTGAAGCTGCTGCCCGAGCGCACCCGCGCCGACGTGCTGATGCGCATCGCCACTCTCGACGGCATCCCACCGCACGCGCTCAACGAGCTCAACGAGATCATGGAGCGGCAGTTCTCCGGCAACCAGAACCTGAAGTCGTCCAACGTCGGCGGGGTCAAGGTCGCGGCCAATATCCTCAACTTCCTGGACGGCGGTGCCGACCAGGGCGTGCTCTCGGCGATCAGCAAGATCGACGCCGACCTGGGCAGCCGCATCCAGGACCTGATGTTCGTGTTCGACAACCTGGTGGAGCTGGACGACCGCGCCCTGCAGACCATGCTGCGCGAAGTCAGCGGCGACCGCCTCGGCCTGGCCCTGCGCGGCGCCGACATCAAGGTGCGCGACAAGATCACCAAGAACATGTCCCAGCGCGCCGCCGAGATCCTGCTCGAAGACATGGAAGCGCGCGGTCCGGTGCGCCTGTCCGACGTGGAAGCCGCGCAGAAGGAAATCCTGGCGATCGTGCGGCGCCTGGCCGATGAAGGCGTGATCGCCCTGGGCGGCAGCGGTGCGGAGGCCATGGTATGAACGGCAACGTGGTGCGCTGGCTGGCGCCGGAACTCGATGCCCCGCCCCCGCCGGCGGCGCAGCCGTACGAGGAGGCCCTGCCGGACGAGCCGGTGCTGCGTCCGCCGAGCCTGGAGGAGATCCAGGCGATCGAGGCCGCGGCCCAGCACGAAGGCTTCGAGCGCGGCCACGCCGAGGGCCTGGCCCAGGGCCAGGCCGAGATCCGCCGCCTGACCGCGCAGATCGAAGGCATCCTGGACAACTTCTCGCGGCCGCTGGCGCGGCTGGAGAACGAAGTGGTCGGCGCGCTCGGCGAACTGGCCGTGCGCATCGCCGGCAGCCTGGTCGGCCGCGCCTACCAGGCCGACCCGGTGCTGCTGTCGGAGCTGGTCGCCGAGGCGCTGGACGCGGTCGGCGGCGCCCGCCGCGACGTCGAGGTGCGCCTGCACCCGGACGACATCGCCGCGCTGACCCCGCTGCTGACGATGATGGACCAGGGCATCCGGCTGGTGCCGGACCTCAGCCTGAGCCGCGGCGACCTGCGCGTGCACGCCGAATCGGTGCGCATCGACGGCACCCTCGAGGCGCGCCTGCGCGCGGCCCTGGAAACGGTGATGCGCAAGTCCGGAGCCGGCCTGTGAGCGCCCTGTCCGGCACCCATCCCGGCGACTGGCTGGATGCGCGCAACCTGCGCCTGGCCGGCCGCCTGGGCCGGCTCGACCTGGACGCGGCCGCCGGCCGCGGGCTGATCCGCGAAGGCATCCTGCGCCGCGCAGTCGGCCTGACCCTGGAAGCGGTCGGCTGCGAGGCGCCGATGGGCGCCACCTGCAAGGTCGAGGTCGATGGCGGCTGGGTCGATGCCGAAGTGGTCGGCTTCTCCGGCGACCGCACCTCGCTGATGCCCAGCGCCGAAACCCACGGCCTGCTGCCCAACGCACGGGTGGTGCCGCTGCACCGCCGCGGCGGCGTGGAAGTGGGCGAAGGCCTGCTCGGCCGGGTCATCGATTCGGACGGCGTGCCGCTGGACGGCAAGGGCCCGATCCGTGCCGAAGGCTCGGTGGGCATGGCCGGCGTGTCGATCAACCCGCTGGCGCGCGAACCGATCACCACCCCGCTGGACGTGGGCGTGCGCGCGATCAACGCGCTGCTGCCGATCGGCCGCGGCCAGCGCGTGGGCCTGTTCGCCGGCTCCGGCGTCGGCAAGTCGACCCTGCTGGGCATGATGACCCGCTACACCGCCGCCGATGTGATCGTGGTCGGGCTGATCGGCGAACGCGGCCGCGAAGTGCGCGATTTCGTCGAGACCACCCTGGGCGAGGAAGGCCTGCGCCGCGCCGTGGTCGTCGCCGCCCCGGCCGACCGCCCGCCGCTGGCGCGCCTGCACGGCGCCTACCGTGCCACCGCCATCGCCGAGTGGTTCCGCGACCAGGGCCTGAACGTGCTGCTGCTGATGGACTCGCTGACCCGCTTCGCGCAGGCCCAGCGCGAGATCGGCCTGTCGGTGGGCGAGCCGCCGACCACCCGCGGCTATCCGCCGTCGGTGTTCGCCAAGCTGCCGGCGCTGGTCGAACGCGCCGGCAACGGCGCCAAGGGCCGCGGCTCGATCACCGCCTTCTACACCGTGCTCACCGAAGGCGACGACCCGCAGGACCCGATCGCCGATGCCGCCCGCGCCATCCTCGACGGCCACATCCTGCTGTCGCGGCGCGTCGCCGACAGCGGCCTGTACCCGGCGATCGACGTCGAGTCCTCGGTCAGCCGCGTGGTCCAGGACATCGCCGACGAGCCGTGGCGCCTGCGCATCCGTTCGCTGAAGCGGCTGGTGGCCGCGTACTCGGCCAACCGCGACCTGATCACCATCGGCGCCTACCAGCGCGGCAACGATCCGGCCGTGGACGAAGCGCTGGAGCGCTGGCCGGAGATCATGGAATTCCTCGGACAGGACGTCGCCAAAGCCGCAGATCTGCCCCACAGCCAGGCCGCCCTGAAGCGGCTGGTCGACCGCGAGAACTAAGCCATGATGCAATCGCAACGTCTCGATCCCCTGCTCCGCCGCGCCCAGCAGCACGAAGACGAGGTCGCCCGCGATCTCGCCGAGCGCCAGCGCGCCCTGGCCACCCACGAGTCGCGGCTGGAGGAATTGCGCCGTTACGCCGAGGAGTACGCCAACAGCCAGATGGCCGCGACCAGCCTGGCGCAGCTGGCCAACCGCCGCGCCTTCCTGGACCGGCTGGAGAGCGCGGTGCAGCAGCAATGCCAGACCGTGGACCGCAACCGCGAGAAGGTGGAGATGGAGCGCAGCCGGCTGCTGCTGGCCAGCCGCGACAAGCAGGTGCTGGAACAGCTGGCGGCCAGCTACCGCGCGCAGGAACGCAAGGTCGACGACCGCCGCAGCCAGCGCGAGATGGACGACCTCGGCGCGCGCCGCGCGCGCCTGGCCGCCACCGCCGACGAACACGAGAACGGAGACGGACGATGAACAACGCGCTTTCCGCGCTGGGCGGCAGCGGCCGCGCCAGCCAGATCGGCGGCGGCAACGACAGCCAGGGTGCGGACCGCACCGGCGGCAGGGACAAGGACTTCGCCAAGCTGCTCGGCGGCGGCGGCTCGGCGCGCACTACCGCCCCCAAGCCGGCGGCCCGCGAGACGGCCAAGCCGGCGCAGGGCGCGGACAAGGACCAGGCGGACAAGCGTCCGGCTGCCGCCGACGACGCCGCCAGCGACCCCGCGCGCACCGCGCAGGCCGGCGACAAGGTCGCCCAGGACACCGAGAAGAGCAGCACCGAGACCAAGGCCTCGGGCAAGGACAAGGGCAAGACCGAGGACAAGCGCGACGACGCCAAGCCCGACGAGAGCGCCTGGCCGCCGGCCGGGCTGGCCGGGATCGGCCTGGGCCTGTTGCCCGCGATCGGCGCGGCGGTGCTGCCGGCGGCCACGGCGACCCCGCTGGGCGCGGCGGCCGGGCTGGCCGTCGGCGTTGCCGGTGCCGTGGCCAGCGGCGCGGCCGCCCTGCTCGGCGGCAGCGATGCCCTGCCGCAGACCGCCGCCGGCGCCACCGATCCGAACGCGGCCACGGCCGGCACCGCCGGGACCGCCCCGGCGTCCGCCGCCGGCGGCTTCGGCGCGATGCTGCTGGCGCAGGCCGGCGCGGGCGACAAGGCCGGCGGCGCCGAGACCGCGGCTCCGCTGGCCGCACTGGCCGCCATCGCCGCGGCGGCCGGCGGCAAGAGCGGCGACGGCGGTGATGCCGCACCCGCCGCCGATCCCAGCGCGATCGCGCCGACCGCGGCGGCGACCCCGCTGCACGCCGCGACGCGGCTGGCCGATCCGCAGCCGTTCAGCGGCTCGCCGACGCCGACGCCGAACCTGCACGGCAACCAGTTCGACGAGGAACTGGGCGCGCGCATCAGCTGGCTGGCCGACCAGAAGATCGGCCACGCCCACATCAAGCTCAATCCGGCCGAGCTCGGCCCGGTCGAGGTGCGCCTGCACATGACCGGCGACCAGGTCAACGCCAGCTTCAGCAGCAACCAGGCCGATGTGCGCCAGGCCCTGGAGAACAGCTTGCCGCGCCTGCGCGACATGCTCGGCCAGCACGGCTTCCAGCTCGGCCAGGCCGACGTCGGCCAGCAGCAGCCGCAGCAGCAGCAGGCCAATGCGCAGGGCACGCCGCAGGGCGGCAGCCGCAGCGGCGGCGAGCTCGCCGACGACCTCTCCGGCAGCGTCGGGATTCCGGCGATGGTGCTGCGCCAGCGCGGCCTGCTCGACGCCTACGCCTGATCCTGACGGCGCTGCCGCCCCCCCGGACGGCATGATGTCCGCCCTTGGGAACCGCTTCCAGCCCCGACGCGCCGCTTGCGAAACGCGTCGGGGCTGACACCGTCCCTGCCCCGATCCCTTCTCCCGCAACGGTCTCGGCCATCGCCCGCAGCACGCGCGGCGGCACCGTCAAACACCCGGCGCGCCAAGCGCCCGGTTTCGGCACGGCGATTGCATCCTCAGGGGCAGACCCCCCCTCAGGAGCCCGTACTGTGTCAGCCGCCGACAAATCCAAGAAAGACGCCAAGGACGCCCCGGAAGGCGGCAAGTCGAAGAAGATGCTGATCATCGTCGTCGCGGCCGTGCTGGTCCTGGGCGGCGGCGGCGCCGGCGCGTTCTTCTTCCTGAAGAAGCCCGAAGGCGGCGGCCACGCCAAGGCCGAGGAGAAGACCGCCGAGATCCCCAAGCCGGCGCAGTACTTCGCGATGGACCCGGCGTTCGTGGTCAACCTCAATGGTGGCGCCGAAGACGGCCCGCACTACCTGCAGCTGGAAGTGCAGCTGATGACCCGCGACCCGGAAGAGCTGAAGCTGATCACCGAGAACGCCCCGGCGATCCGCGCCAATCTGCTGATGCTGTTCTCGCAGGTGCAGGCGACCGACATCGCCAACATCGACGGGCGCAAGAAGCTGCAGGCCGAGGCGCTGGCCACCGCGCAGAAGCTGATGACCGCGGAGACCGGCAAGAAGTGCGTGGAAGAACTGCTGTTCACCAGCTTCGTCACCCAGTAAGGCGCTGCCGCGATGACCGACCTGCTCTCCCAAGACGAGATCGATGCGCTATTGCATGGCGTCGACGCCGGCGTGGTGGACACCGAGCCGGCGCCGGCCGAGCCGGGCGAAGCGCGCAACTACGACTTCTCCAGCCAGGACCGGATCATCCGTGGGCGCATGCCGACCCTGGAGATGGTCAACGAGCGCTTCGCGCGCCTGTGGCGGATCGGCCTGTTCAACCTGATCCGGCGCTCGGCCGACCTGTCGGTGCGCGGCATCGACCTGATCAAGTTCAACGATTACATGCACTCGCTGTACGTGCCGAGCAACCTGAACCTGATCAAGTTCAAGCCGCTGCGCGGCACCGGCCTGATCGTGTTCGAGCCGACCCTGGTGTTCACCGTGGTCGACAACTTCTTCGGTGGCGACGGCCGCTATCCCACCCGCATCGAGGGCCGCGAGTTCACCCCGACCGAGATGCGGGTCATCCAGCTGATGCTCAAGCAGACCTTCGCCGACCTGGCCGAAGCCTGGGCGCCGGTGATGGAAGTGGAGTTCGAGTACCTCAATTCCGAGGTCAACCCGCACTTCGCCAACATCGTCACCCCACGCGAGTACGTGGTGGTCAGCCGCTTCCACGTGGAGTTGGAAGGCGGCGGCGGCGAGATCCACGTGACCCTGCCGTATTCGATGCTGGAGCCGATCCGCGAACTGCTCGACGCCGGCATCCAGAGCGACCGCGTGGACCGCGACGAGAGCTGGAACATCATGCTGCGCGAGCAGCTGTTCGGCTCGGAGGTCACCATTTCCAGCGTGCTGGCGCAGAAGCAGATGAGCCTGCGCGAGCTGACCCGGCTGAAGATCGGCGACGTGCTGCCGATCGACCTGCCCAAGCAGGTGCCGCTGTGCGTGGAGAACATCCCGGTGTTCACCGGCGAGTTCGGCATTTCGCACGGCCAGAACGCGGTGAAGATCACCGCCACCCATCCCCCCGGCGCGCTGCGCCGCCGCCCCGCTCTCCAGGAAGACCTGCCATGACCCAGACCGATCCCACCCAGCCGGCGCCGGCCCAGTTCGACAGCCTGCAGCCGGACGCCATGGCCGAGTCCAACGACCTGAACCTGGACGTGATCCTGGACGTGCCGGTGACGCTGTCGCTGGAGGTGGGCCGCAGCCGCATCCCGATCCGCAACCTGCTGCAGCTGAACCAGGGCTCGGTGGTGGAACTGGAGCGCGGTGCCGGCGAGCCGCTGGACGTGTACGTCAACGGCACCCTGATCGCGCATGGCGAGGTGGTGACCATCAACGACCGCTTCGGCGTGCGCCTGACCGACGTGGTCAGCCCCAGCGAGCGCATCCGGAGACTGCGGTGAACCTGCTGCTGGCCGTCGCCGCGCAGACCGCAACGCAGACCGCCAAGCACGGCGCGAGCGTCGGCAACGCGGCGCCGTCGGCGCCCAGCCTGCTCGGCGCGGTGTTCGCGCTGTTGCTGGTGCTGGGGCTGATCCTGGCCATGGCCTGGGTGCTCAAGCGCTTGCCCGGCAGCGGCTTCCGCCCGGCCCAGGGCCTGCGCGTGGTCGCCAGCCTGGCGGTCGGCGCCAAGGAGCGGGTGGTGGTGGTCGAGGTCAACGGCGAACAGCTGCTGCTGGGGGTCTCGCCCGGCGGGGTACGCACCTTGCATCAGTTGCCCGAGCCGCTGCCGCAGGCGCCCGCGCCGACCCTGCCCTCGATCAAGCAGTTCAAGCAGCTTCCCGATTTCGCCCAGCTTCTGGCGCAGAAGCTGCGCAAGGACAAATGACCATGCCGTTTTTCTGGAACCGCAACGCCCGCCGCCTGCGCCTGCTGCTGATCCTGCTGACGCTGAGCCTGCTGCCCGCCTTCGCCTGGGCGCAGGCCAACACGGCGCCGGCCGCCACCCCGACCGCGCAGAACCCGCAGAACGCCGCGCCCACCCTGCCCTCGCTGCCCGAGGTCAACGTCGGCAAGATCGGCGCGCAGCCGGTGAGCCTGCCGTTGCAGACCCTGCTGCTGATGACGGCGATCACCCTGCTGCCGTCGATGCTGCTGGTGCTGACCGCCTTCACCCGCATCACCATCGTGCTGGGCCTGCTGCGGCAGGCACTGGGGACCGGCCAGACCCCGTCCAACCAGGTGCTGATGGGCCTGGCGCTGTTCCTGACCGCGCTGGTGATGATGCCGGTGTGGGAAAAGGCCTGGGGCCAGGGCATGAGCCCGTATCTCAACGGCCAGATCGATTTCCAGACGGCGTGGACGCTGACCACGCAGCCGCTGCGCGCCTTCATGCTGGCGCAGGTGCGCGAAACCGACCTGATGACCTTCGCCGGCATGGCCGGCAACGGCACCTACAGCAGTCCGGACGCGGTGCCGTTCCAGGTGCTGGTGGCCTCGTTCGTCACCAGCGAGCTGAAGACGGCGTTCGAGATCGGCTTTCTGATCTTCATTCCGTTCGTGATCATCGATCTGGTGGTGGCCAGCGTGCTGATGTCGATGGGCATGATGATGATGTCGCCGATGCTGATCTCGGCGCCGTTCAAGATCCTGTTGTTCGTGCTGGTCGATGGCTGGGTGCTGACGGTCGGCACGTTGGCCGCCAGTTTCAACGGGGTCTGAGGCGATGAGTCCGGAACTGGCGTTGACGGAGTTGCGCGGCGGGCTGATCACGGTGTTGTGGGTGGCCGGGCCGTTGTTGCTGGCGATGTTGGCGGTGGGTGTGGTGATCGGTGTGTTCCAGGCGGCCACGCAGCTCAATGAGCCGACGATTGCGTTCATCGCGAAGGTGGTGGCGTTGACGGCGATGTTGTTCGCGACGGGGAGTATGTTGCTGGCGCATCTGGTGGAGTACACAACGATGCTGTTTCAGCGTATTCCGCATTTGATTGGGTAGCTGGGATGGCTGCGTTTGCCTCCCTGACTGCTCCTTCTCCCTTTGTGGTGGATGCCTCTGCCTGCTTTTCTTTATGTGGAGAGCAACAGCAAGAGCTTTCGCCTTGCGGCGAGTCACTTTTCTTTGCTTGTGCAAAGAAAAGTAACCAAAAGAAGCCGCTTTACAGCAGCCGAATGGCTGATCAAGCACACCCCGCCTTCGCGCCCGCTGCGCGGGTCCGCTCCGCTAGCGGGATTTTCGGACGGGGCTTGTCTGCTTCGCAGCCAAGTCCGGGGCAGTCGCCTCACGGCGCCTGCCCGCCCGCCGGGGCGAAGCAGTGCTTCGCCTTTTCCCGGCGAGCCCTGCCCCGGCCGAAAACGGCGCACATCCCTGTGCGCCGCCCCCCTGCGGGGGGTTTTGCCTGCCAGCTCCGCCGCTGCGGAGGGGACCCGGTGGCTCAAGAGCAAAACAACAGCAAAAACAACTTCAACGGCAACGGCAAAAGCGATAGCTGCGGCTATGGGGACGTTGTCTTGGGTGCCCGTCGTGCGGTGTCCGTTGTTGTTCTTGGGCTAGTCGATCTGTCCTTGGCTCCAAGCCGCTCGCGTTGGACGATTGGCGCTAGCCGTTCCTTCGTGATGTCTGCCGGGGTCTCGGGCTGATGGATGCCGCCACGCAAATGGTCGTCGATGGGTCGCGGGCGTTCGCGATGATCGGGGCGGTGCTGTGGACGATGCTGCGGATCGGGGCGATGTTCACGGTGATGCCGTTGGTGGGAACCAAGGCGGTGCCGGGACGGGTGCGGGTGATCCTGTCGGGGACGCTGGCCATCGCGCTGGCGCCAATGCTGCCGCCGGTGCCGGACTGGGATGGGTTCAATGCGGCGGTGGTGCTGAGCGTGGCCCGGGAGCTGGCGGTGGGGGCCAGCATGGGCTTCATGCTGCGGTTGATCTTCGAGGCCGGGGCGATGGCCGGGGAACTGGTCTCGCAGAGTACCGGCCTGGGCTTCGCGCAGATGGCCGATCCGCTGCGCGGGGTCAATTCCGGGGTGCTCGGCCAGTGGTTCTACCTGGCCTTCGGGCTGATGTTCTTCACCGCCAACGGGCATCTGGCGGTGGTCTCGCTGCTGGTGGACAGCTACAAGGCGCTGCCGATCGGCACCGCGCTGCCCGATGCGCAGGCGATGGCCTCGGTGGCGCCGAACTTCTTCATGAGCATGATGCGCGGTGCGGTCACGCTGGCGCTGCCGGTGATGGTGGCGATGATGGCGGTGAACCTGGCCTTCGGTGCGCTGGCCAAGGCGGCGCCGTCGCTGAACCCGATCCAGCTCGGCCTGCCGGTGGCGGTGGTGCTGGGCCTGGCGCTGCTGGCGCTGCTGGTCGGCGAGATGGGGCCGCCGGTGCAGCGCCTGTTCGACAGCGCCTTCGACGCGGCGCGCGCGCTCACCGCCTAGGGCGTGTCGTCCATCCCCGAGCATGTCGTGCCGGGGAATGGATGACACGCCCTGGCACTCAAGCTGCGCCGGGACCCGGCCGATACCGGCAGAAGGCGAGCAGTGTGACGCCAGGATGAGCAGCGGCGATGCCGGCTGTCCTTACACTGCCGATCGCCGCCGTCCGCCCTTCCTCCTCCGCCCGCGCACGCCATGCCCCACCACCCGCCAGCGCTCGCTCGTGCCTGCCATCGCCGTGTCCCGCGGCGGCACAGCGGCGGCTGAGCGTCGCATGGGGACGTTCCTGGGCCGATGCCGGCGCTGGCCGCTGTGGCTGCTGCTGGCGGCGCTGACCTGCAGCGGGGCCACGCAGGCGCAGGTGATCCCGTTGCGGCACTACGCGCAGGACCAGGGCCTGCTCGGCCTGGCCGGTACCTGCCTGCTGCAGCGTCGCGACGGCAGCCTGCTCGTGTGCAGCGAAAGCGGCCTGTACGCCTTCAACGGCGATCAGTTCCAGCAGCTGCCGCTGCAGGGCCGCGGCGGCCACTACATCTCCGATGCGGCCGAGGATGCCGCGCAACGCCTGTGGCTGGCCACCTTCGATGCGATCTACGTCGGCGACGGCACCCCGTCGCGCTGGATCCCGCTGCAGCACGACAGCCCGCCGTCGCATCGCCAGCTGAATCGTCCGCGCCTGGCCACGCCCGCCTGGGGCACGGTGGTGCTCGACGACCACCGGATCCTGCGCGCGGTACGCAAGGCCGACGGAACGGGATGGGAGCTGCGGCCCCTGTTCGATGCGGCGACGCTGGCACGGCAACCGGAACTGGCCGATATCCACGATCTGTTCGTAGCCGGCGACACGTTGTGGCTGGGCTGCGCCAAGGCCTTGTGCCGGGTCGAGGCCGATGGCCGCGCGACCCGCTACGACCAGGCCCAGGGCCTGCCGCCCGAGTTATGGCGCAACGCGGTCCGCGACCGCGACGGCACCCTGTGGGTCGTCGGCGGCAGCAAGGTGATGCGGCTGCCGGCCGGCGCGGCGCGCTTCCAGGAACAGACGCCTCCCGGAATGGACGGCCCCGCCCTGGTGACGTGGCGCACGCCGATCCTGCTCGACCCGCAGGGCCGCGTGCTGATGCGCACCAACCAGGGCCTGGCGCGCTGGGAGCAGGACCACTGGCGCAGCTTCGACCGCCGCCACGGCCTGCCCGAGGGCAACATCGTGGCCATGCGCTTCGACCAGGCCGGCGACCTGTGGCTGAGCATGGACGGCGAAGGCGTGTTGCGCTGGAACGGCTATGGCTGGATCGAGAACTGGGACGTGTCGCAGGGCATCGGCCGGGCGCCGACCTGGAGCATCCAGCGCACCGGACAAGGCGAGTTGCTGGCCGGCAACGAGGGCGGCGTCGACCGGCTGCGCGCGGACGGCCGCTTCCAGCGCTGGCCCAGCGACGACGGCACGCAGATGATCGGGCTGCAACGCGGCGCGGAAGGGACGCTGTGGAGCATCGGGTCGGTCGGCGTGCTGCGCCACTACGACGCGCAGGGCCGGCTGCTGCGCGCCTACCCGCCGCTGGACGGCATCGCCAAACAGCTGTTCGTGGACGCACGCGGTCGGGCGTGGATCCTCACCAATCGCGGCATCTACCTGCTGGCGCAGGCCGACGCCGATGCGTTGCCGCAAAAGGTACAGGCGCTGCCGGACGGCGAGTACTCGGACATCCAGCAGCGCCGCGACGGCAGCGTGCTGGTGGTGGGCATGGCCGGCGTCTTCCGCCTGCGCGGCGAGACCTGGACCCCGCTGCGCCTGGTGCTGGAAGGGGCGCCGGCGCACGCGGTGCTCAGCAAGCTGCTGGTACTGGACGATGGCCAGGCCTGGGCCAGCCTGTACGGTCCGGGTGCCTGGCAGGGCCGGCTCGACGGCGACACCCTGCACCTGCAGCCGGCCGACGCGCAATTGCGCGACCTGCAGATCTACAGCCTGCGCCACACCCGCAACGGCTGGATCTGGATCTGCCACAACCAGGGCGTGGACGTGTACGACGGACGCGCCTGGTCGCGGCTGACCCAGGCGCAGGGCCTGCTCTGGAACGACATGTCCGAATCGGCCTTCCTGGAGGACCACGACGGCTCGGTGTGGCTCGGCAGCAGCCGCGGCGTCACCCACCTGCAGGATCCGTCGCGGCTGTTCCCGGCGCGGGCGCCGCGGCTGGCGCTGCAGGATTTCAGCCGCGGCGGCATCGCCATCGGCGCGGGCGCGCGCCTGCCCTGGAGCGAAGATCCCTTGCACATCGCGGTCGGTTCGCCGGATCTGTACGACGAACGCAGCCGCATCAGCTTCCGCTATCGCTTCGAGGGCGCCCACACCCGCTGGCTGCACACGCCCAACTTCGAGTTCGAGCAACCGCCGTTGGCGCCGGGCCACTACGTGCTGGAGATCCAGTTGCTCGACGCCTACCGGCGCAGCGCCTCGGCACCGCTGCGGGTGGCGTTCTCGGTGGCGCCGGTGTGGTGGCGCAGCCAGCCGATGCTGGCGCTGTACCTGCTGCTCGGCGGCGGCCTGGTGGTGGCGCTGCTGCATTGGCGCGAACGCCGCCTGCACCAGCGCCAGCGCGAGCTGGCCGACCTGGTGGCGCGGCGCACCGAGGAACTGGAGCACGACAAGCGCGAACTGGAGATGGCCCGCGCCGCGCTGGCGGTGAAGGCCTCGCACGACGCCCTCACCGGCCTGCTCAACCGCGCCGGCATCCTCGACGCGCTGGCCGCGCAGATGCGCCGCAGCGAGGCCGAACACACCCCGCTGGCGGTGGCGATGATCGACCTGGACCATTTCAAGCGGATCAACGACGAGCATGGCCACCTGGTCGGCGATGCGGTGCTGATCGAGGTGGCGCGGCGCCTGGGCGCCAACCTGCGCGACGCCGACCTGGTCGGCCGCTACGGCGGCGAGGAACTGCTGGCGGTGCTCCCCGGCTTGCCGCCGAGTTGCGGCGAACGACTGCAGGCCCTGCGCGCCACCATCGCCGGGCAGCCGCTGCGCATCGGCGAGCGGCAACTGGCCATCACCGCCTCGATCGGCGTGGCCTGGTACCGGCCGGGCGAATCCCTGCAGCAGTTGCTGGCGCGCGCCGATGCGGCGCTGTACCAGGCCAAGCGCCTGGGCCGCGACCGGGTGGAACTGCAGCCGGCCTAGCCGGGGCCTGAAGGCGCGCCGCGGCAGCATCAACGAGCTCGGCCATGGACCGGCACGGTCCTTGCAGTGCGCAGGGTCGATCCTGGCCGAGCGCATCCCCCGATGTCCGAGAGCGAAGAAGGCGCAGAGCGCACAGAACAACCAACAGACAAACGCCTGCGCGAAGCCCGCGAACAGGGCAACATCCCGCATTCGCGGGAACTGGCGACGGCGGCGGTGTTCAGCGCCGGCGTCTTCGCCCTGATGGGCCTGTCCACCTCCATGACCGCCGGTGCGGTGGCCTGGCTGAAGCAGGCGCTGCGCCCGGACCTGTCGATGCGCGCACATCCGGAGGCCATGTTCGGCCATTTCGGCGAGCTGCTGCTGAGCCTGCTCTGGGTGGTGCTGCCGCTGGTCGGCATCTGCTTCGCCGCCAGCTTCGCCGCGCCGGTGCTGATGGGCACCCTGCGCTTCTCCGGCCAGGCGCTGATCCCCAAGTTCGACCGGCTCAACCCGATGGCCGGGCTGAGTCGCATGTACGGCGCCGAGACCATCGCCGAGCTGCTGAAATCGATCCTGCGCATGGGCTTCGTCGGCGGCGCGGCGTTGCTGTGCCTGTGGGGCAGCGTCGACTTCCTGCGCGGGCTGCTGCTGCAGCCGCTGGAGCAGGCCATCGGCCACGGCCTGGGGTTCACCCTGCGGCTGCTGCTGTACACCGCCGGCGCGCTGGCGCTGCTGGCCGCGATCGACGCGCCCTATCAGAAGTGGAATTACATCCGCAAATTGAAGATGACCCGGGAGGAAGTGCGCCGGGAAATGAAGGAAAGCGACGGCAGCCCTGAGGTCAAGGGCCGCATCCGCCAGATGCAGATGCAGATGTCGCAGCGGCGAATGATGGAAGCGGTGCCCAAGGCCGACGTGGTGGTGGTCAACCCCACCCACTACGCGGTGGCGCTGAAGTACGAGAGCGGGCGCATGCGCGCGCCGACCGTGGTCGCCAAGGGCGTGGACGAGATCGCCTTCCGCATCCGCGAGGTCGGCGAGCAGCACCGCGTGGCCGTGATCTCGGCCCCGCCTTTGGCACGCGCCTTGTATAGGGAAGGCGAACTCGGCAAGGAAATTCCCGTGAGACTGTATTCCGCGGTAGCGCAGGTCCTCTCGTACGTCTACCAGCTGCGCGCCTGGCGCAGCGGTCCGATGCCGCCGTTGCCGCCGCTGGAAGTCGATGAATTCGCCCCGGGGAGCCAGCCATGAGTCAGCCCGCCGCGCAGATGAACACGCGCAAAGTCATGGACATGATCAAGCACGGGCTCGGCGCCCCGGTGATCGTGTTGCTGATGCTGGCGATGGTGGTGGTGCCGCTGGCCGCCCCGGTGCTGGACGCCCTGTTCACCTTCAACATCGCCATCTCGCTGATGGTGCTGCTGGCGGTGGTGTACGTGAAGCGGCCGCTGGAGTTCAGCATCTTCCCGATCGTGCTGCTGATGACCACGATGCTGCGCCTGGCGCTGAACGTGGCCTCCACCCGCGTGATCCTGATCAATGGCCAGGACGGCCATGGCGCCGCCGGCAAGGTGATCGAGGCCTTCGGCGAATTCGTGATCGGCGGCAACTATGCGGTCGGCATCGTGGTGTTCGCGATCCTGACCATCATCAACTTCGTGGTCATCACCAAGGGCGCCGGGCGCGTGTCGGAAGTGACCGCGCGCTTCATCCTCGACGCCATGCCCGGCAAGCAGATGGCGATCGACGCCGACCTCAACGCCGGCCTGCTGACCCGCGAGGAAGCCAAGGCCCGCCGCGAGGAGGTGCGCGAGGAAGCGGACTTCTACGGCTCGATGGACGGCGCCAGCAAGTTCATCCGCGGCGACGCCATCGCCGGCATCCTGATCCTGTTCATCAACCTGATCGGCGGCATGGCGGTCGGCGTGCTGCAGCATGGCATGCCGGTGGGACAGGCGGCCTCCACCTATACCCTGCTTTCGATCGGCGATGGCCTGGTCGCGCAGCTGCCGGCGCTGCTGGTGTCCTCGGCGGTGGCGATGCTGGTCACCCGCGCCTCGCGTTCGCAGGACATGGGCGCCTCGATGATGGGCCAGGTGTTCGGCCAGCATAAGGCGCTGGCGGTGGCCGCGGCGATCCTGGGCCTGGTCGGCCTGATCCCCGGCATGCCCAATGTCGCTTTCTTGACGCTGGCGCTGATCCTGGGCCTGCTGGCCTGGAAGATGTGGAAGCGCAGCCTGCTGCCGCCGCCGGCCGCCGCCGAGGCGGCGCCGCAGGCCGCCGCTGCGGCCCAGGCCAATGCCGAACTGGGCTGGGACGAACTGCGCCCGATCGACCCGCTGGGCCTTGAGGTCGGCTACCGGCTGATCCCGCTGGTGGACAAGGCCCAGGGCGGCGAACTGATGGCACGCATCAAGGGCGTGCGCCGCAAGCTGACCCAGGACATCGGCTTCCTGGTGCCGCCGGTGCACATCCGCGACAACCTGGAACTGCCGGCCAACGCCTACCGCCTGCTGGTGCACGGCGTGCCGGTGGCCACCGCCGACATCCACCCGGACCGCGAACTGGCGCTGGACCCGGGCGGCGCGCTCGGCAAGATCGACGGCATTCCCGGCAAGGATCCGGCGTTCGGCCTGGATGCGATCTGGATCCAGCCGCACCTGCGTGCCCAGGCCGAGACCATGGGCTATACCGTGGTCGACCCGGCCACGGTGATCGCCACCCACCTCTCGCACCTGATCCGCGAGCACGCCCCGGAACTGCTCGGCCACGAGGAAGTGCAGCAGTTGCTGGCGACCCTGGCCAAGAGCGCGCCCAAGCTGGTCGAGGACCTCACCCCCAAGGCGCTGCCGCTGTCGGTGGTGGTGCGGGTGCTGCAGAACCTGCTGATCGAGAAGATCCCGGTGCGGCAGCTGCGCAAGATCGTCGAGGCCCTGGTCGAGCATGCCCCGCAGAGTCAGGAACCCGGCGCGCTCACCGCCGCCGTGCGCAACGCCCTGGGCCGTTTCATCGTCCAGGAGATCGCCGGCATGGCCCCGGAACTGCCGGTGTTCACCCTGGCCCCGCAATTGGAACGTGTCTTGCAGGACTCTACCCAGGGCAACGGCGCGGCGCTGGAACCCGGACTGGCCGAACGCTTGCACCAAAGTCTGGCGGACTGCGTGAGCAAGCAGGAGGCGCGCAACGAACCGGCGGTGGTGCTGGTGCCGGCGCAGGTCCGCGCCGCCCTCGCCCGCCTGGTTCGCCACAGCGTCCCCGCGCTGTCGGTCCTGTCCTACAGCGAAGTGCCGGAGGACAAGCGGCTGAAGCTGGTGGGCACGATCAGTTGAGATGACGGGAATCGGGAATAGGGAATGGGGAATCGCACCCTTGCCCCGGCAGCGGAGAGAGCAATGAACACGATCACGAAAAACCAGACACGACACCGCGGCCCGCCACGTACCGGCACCGATCCCGCATCCATTCCCAATTCCCCATTCACCATTCCCGGCTCCCACCCATGAAGATCAAACGCTTTGTCGCCCCCGACATGCGCACCGCCTTCCGGATGGTGCGCGACGAGCACGGCCCGGATGCGGTGATCCTGTCCAACCGGCGTACCGACGAGGGCATCGAGATCGTCGCCGCCAGCAATTACGACGAGGCGCTGGTGCAGCGGGCGCTGGATGCGGTGCGCCCGGACGAGGCGCCGCGCGCCGCCGCGGCGCAGGCACCGGCCGCTCCGGCCCCGCGCGCCGCGCGTGGCGAGAGCGCCGCGGCCAACCCGGCGATGGCGATGATGGCCGCGATCAGCGAACGCCGCGGCGGTGCCGCGCCGGCCGCGCCCGCGGCCCGGCCGCTGACCCAGCCGGCGGCGCTGGCCGCCTCGGCCATGCCCGCCGCGGCGGCCCCGGCCGCCGCAGCGCGCCCGGCCGCAGCGGCCAAGGCCGCGGCCCCGGCACGCGCCGACTTCAGCATCCCCGAGGACGTGTTCCGCAACGCCCCGATCAGCGTGCCGATGCCCAGCCCGTTCGCCGCCACCCCGGCGCCGGCCGTCGACGCCGCGCCGGCCTGGCGCGACGACGTCGCCGCGGTGGCACTGACGCCGGTGGCGAGCCCGGCCCCGGCCGCGTCCAGCGTGGCCAAGCCGGACGCGCCAGCCACTGCCGGAATCCCGGCGGCCGCGACGCTGGCGGCAGTGCCGACCTTCCCCGCTCCGCAGAACGACGAACAATTGACGCAGCTGCGCGACGAACTGGCGCTGATGCGGCAGATGATCGAGCGCGAGATGAACCGCCTCACCGACGAGCGCCTGCGCGGCTCGCCGGTCCGCGCCCAGGCGCTGGAGCTGATGGACGACTACGGCTTCGACAGCGGCATCACCCGCGACGTGGTCATGCAGATCCCCGCCGACCTGGAGCTGCACCGCGGCCGCGGGCTGATGCTGGGCCTGCTGTCCAAGCGCCTGCCGATCGCCGCGCTGGACCCGCTCGAGGAAGGCGGCGTGATCGCCCTGATCGGCCCGACCGGCGCCGGCAAGACCACCACCATCGCCAAGCTGGCCTCGCGCTTCCTGGAGCGCCACGCCGCCCGCGACGTGGCCCTGGTCACCACCGACACCGTCCGCGTCGGCGGCCGCGAACAGCTGCACAGCTACGGCCGCCAGCTCGGCATCGCCGTGCACGAGGCCGACAGCGACGCCGCGCTGCAGCAGCTGCTGGAGCGCCTGGCCGACTACAAGCTGGTGCTGATCGACACCGCCGGCATGGGCCAGCGCGACCGCGCCCTGGCCGCCCAGTTGCACTGGCTGCGCGCCTCGCGCGTGGTCCGATCCTTGCTGGTCCTCCCTGCCAACGCCCATTTCTCCGACCTGGACGAGGTGGTGCGCCGGTTTGCCGGCGCCGACCCACAGGGGGTCATCATGACCAAGTTGGACGAGACCGGGCGGTTCGGCAGTGCCTTGTCGGTGGTCGTGGACCACCGCCTCCCCATCACCTGGGTGACCGATGGACAGCGTGTGCCGGACGACCTGCACCGCGCCAACGCCGCCAGCCTGGTATTGCGCCTTGAAGATTTGCGGCGCGCTGCCGATAAGCCCTGTACTCCGGAGCAGACCCATGCCGTCGCGTGACTACGTCAATCTGACCAATGCCTTCCCCCTGTCGGCGACGCGCAGCGAACCGCTGGGTCCGGTGCGCACCATCGCCGTGACCGGCGGCAAGGGCGGCGTGGGCAAGACCAACATCTCCGTCAACCTGTCCATGGCGCTGGCCGACATGGGCAAGCGCACCCTGCTGCTGGACGCCGACCTCGGCCTGGCCAACGTCGACGTGCTGCTGGGGCTGACCCCCAAGTTCACCGTGGCCGACCTGGTCGCCGGGCGCTGCACCCTGGAAGAGGTGCTGATCGACATGCCCAACGGGCTGATGGTGGTGCCCGCCGCCTCCGGCCGCCGCTACATGGCCGAGCTGCCGCCGGCCCAGCACGTGGGCCTGGTCAACGTGTTCTCCGAGCTGCAGCGCGAGCTGGACGTGATGATCGTCGACACCGCCGCCGGCATCACCGACAGCGTGCTGACCTTCTGCCAGGCCGCGCAGGACGCGGTGGTGGTGGTTTGCGACGAGCCGGCCTCGATCACCGACGCCTACGCCCTGATCAAGGTGCTCTCGCGCGAGCGCGGCGTGGACCGGGTGCAGATCGTCGCCAACATGGTCCGAGACCTCAACGAGGGCCGCCTGCTGTACGACAAGCTCAGCCGGGTCTGCGAGAAGTTCCTCGGCGACGTGTCGCTGAACTACCTGGGCTGCGTGCCGCAGGACGACTGGCTGCGCCTGTCGGTGCAGCGCCAGCAGCCGGTGGTCAAGGCCTACCCGTCCAGCCCGTCGGCGCAGGCGATCTCCGAGATCGCCCGGCGCACCGCGCGCTGGCAGGCGCCGACCGCGCCGCGCGGCAACGTCGAGTTCTTCGTCGAACGCATCATCCAGCGCGGGGTGGCCGCATGAACGCCGCCGCCCACTACCGCGCCGTCCAGCGCAACAGCGCCAACGACTACATCGCCCAGCACTCGGACCTGGTCCGGCGCATCGCCCACCACCTGGCGGCGCGGCTGCCGGCCAGCGTGGAGATCGACGACCTGATCCAGGCCGGCATGATCGGCCTGATCGAGGCCTCGCGCAGCTACGACGCCGACCAGGGCGCCTCGTTCGAGACCTACGCCTCGATCCGCATCCGCGGCGCGATGATCGATGAGATCCGCCGCGGCGACTGGGTACCGCGCTCGGTGCACCGCCGCGCCCGCGATGCCGCCTCGGCGATCCGCAAGATCGAGCAGAGCACCGGCCGCGCCGCCGCCGCCAACGAAGTGGCCGCGGCGATGGACATGCCGCTTCCCGAATACCTGCGTTTGATGGAAGATGCCGCCCGCGGCCAGGTGCTGAGCCTGGAGTCGCGCATCGAGGACCATGGCGAACTGGATACCATCGCCAAGGGCGGACCCAATCCGCAGCAGATGCTCGAGCGCAGCGAATTCGGCCGCGAGCTGGGCAAGGCCATCGCGCAATTGCCCGAACGCGAGCAGTTGGTGCTGTCGCTGTACTACGAGCAGGAATTGAACCTCAAGGAAATCGGCGCGGTGCTCGGGGTCAGCGAGTCGCGCGTGTGTCAGATCCATGGCCAGGCCACGGTACGGTTGCGCGGACGCCTGAAGGCGTTCGAGGTCGCCGATGCCGGCCTGGAAGACGAAGAATAGGAACCCTTAGGAGTCAGTGGTGAACAAGAACATGCGGATTTTGATCGTGGACGATTTCTCGACGATGCGACGCATCGTCAAGAATCTGCTCGGCGATCTGGGCTTCACCAACACCGCCGAGGCCGAAGACGGCAACAGCGCCCTGGCCGCGCTGCGCTCGGCACCGTTCGAGTTCGTGGTCACCGACTGGAACATGCCGGGCATGACCGGCATCGATCTGCTGCGCAACATCCGCGCCGACGACAAGCTCAAGCACCTGCCGGTGCTGATGGTCACCGCCGAGGCCAAGCGCGAGCAGATCATCGAGGCCGCGCAGTGCGGCGTGAACGGCTACATCATCAAGCCGTTCACCGCGCAGACGCTGCAGGAGAAGCTGGGCAAGATCTTCGAGCGCCTGGGGGCGACCGCCTAAATGGAAGCCACCGCCGAACGTACTGCCCTGATCGAACGCCTGCAAGGCGCGCTGGACGCGCTGGAAAACGGCGACGAGGCCGGCTGGCGCAGGGAGATCGACACCCTCGCCGCCTGGCGCACGCGGCCGATGATGCAGGGCCTGAGCCGGCTCGCGCGCGATCTGGGCCAGGCGCTCGGCGAACTGCCGATGGTGCCCAGCGAGGCCGGCGAGCTGGACGACGCCTGCTCGCGCCTGGACCACGTGGTGGAGATGACCGAACAGGCCAGCCACCGCACCCTGGACCTGGCCGAGGAATGCCGTGCGCTGGCCAACCAGCTGGCCGCCGGCGGCCTCAGCGGCGACCAGAGCGAGATCCTCGACAAGATCCGCCACAACCTCACCGAAATGGCCCTGGCGCAGAGCTTCCAGGACCTGACCGGGCAGATCATCCGCCGCGTCGCCGGCATCGTGCGTCGCGTGCACGAGGGCTTCGGCGCGCTGGGTCTGCCGCCGAAGGAAGAACGCAAGGCCGACGGCAGCCTGGCCGGCCCGGCCCTGCCCGGCCTGGACCGCCACGGCGTGTCGCAGAACGACGCCGACGACCTGCTCTCGGGCCTGGGACTGTAACGCTATGAGCGCCGTACCCGACGACATCGCTGCCGACTTCATCATCGAGGCCCAGGAGATCCTGGACCGGCTCGGCGAGCAGTTGGTGTCGCTGGAGCAGGCGCCCGAGGATAGCGGCCAGCTCAACGCCGTGTTCCGCGGTTTCCACACGCTCAAGGGCGGCGCCGGCTTCCTGGCGATCAACGCCATGGTCGAGCTGTGCCACGCCGCGGAGGAAACCCTGGGCATGGCCCGTGCCGGCCAGGCCACCCTGCAGGCGCGGCACTTCGACGCCGCGCAGCAGTCGCTGGACTACCTGCAGTCGATGCTCGACGCCTTCGGCAGCGGCCAGGAGCCGCCGCGCGCGCCGGCGGAGCTGATCGCGCAGTTCGATGCGCATGGCGACGCCGCCCCGGCCGCAGCACCGGCCAAGAGCGCCGCGCCGGCGCCCGCGCCCCAGGCAGCCGCCGCCGGCGATGCGGACCTGATCAGCGACGACGAATTCGAGGCGCTGCTGGACCAGTTGCACGGCGATGCGCCACCGGCGGCCACGCCGCAGGCGCTGCAGCCGGCGCCGCGCGCGCCCAACCCCGCGCCCAAGGCCGCGGCCGCCCCGGCCAAGGCCGCCGAGCCCGAACATACCGTGCGCGTGGACACCAAGCGTCTGGACGCGATCGTCAACCTGATCGGCGAACTGGTGCTCTCGCGCAACCGGCTCAAGACCCTGCGCGTACGCCTGCGCGACGAGGAACTGGACCGCGCGGTCAGCAGCCTGGACATCGCCACCGCGCGCCTGCAGTCGGCGGTGATGCGCACGCGCATGCAGCCCGTCGGCAAGGTGTTCTCGCGCTTCCCCAAGGTGGCGCGCGACGTCGCCCGCTCCCTCAACAAGGAAGTGGAACTGGAACTGATCGGCGCCGACACCGAACTGGACCGCAACCTGGTCGAAGCGCTGGCCGATCCGCTGGTGCACCTGGTGCGCAATGCCATCGACCACGGCATCGAGGCGCCGGCGCTGCGCGAGGCCACCGGCAAGCCGCGCGGCGGCCACGTGCGCCTGTCGGCGCAGCAGGAAGGCGACTACGTCAGCATCGAGGTGCAGGACGACGGCGCCGGCATCGACCCGGAACGGCTGCGCGCCAAGGCACGCGAGAAGGGCCTGATCGACCCCGAGGCCGCCGCCCGCCTGAGTACCGAGGAATGCCTGCATCTGGTGTTCCTGCCCGGCTTCTCGACCAAGTCCGAAGTCACCGACATCTCCGGCCGCGGCGTCGGCATGGACGTGGTGCAGTCGCGTATCCGCGAACTCAGCGGGCAGATCCAGATCCAGTCGGAACTGGGCCGCGGCAGCCGCTTCCTGATCCGCGTGCCGCTTACCCTGGCGATCCTGCCGACCCTGCTGGTGCAGGCCGGCGATACCGTCTACGCGCTGCCGCTGGCGCGCGTGGTCGAAGTGCTGCACGCGCCGCGCCGCTCGCTGGGCTGGTTCGACGGCCGCGCCGTGCTCGACCGGCAGTCGCACACCCTGCCGCTGGTGGACCTGCGCCAGTGGCTCAACATCGACGCCCCGCAACTGCCGCTGCTCACCGTGGTGGTGCTGCAGGCCGGCGAATCGCGCATGGGCCTGGTGGTGGACCAGGTCCGCGGCCGCGAAGAGGTGGTGATCAAGCCGCTGCCGCGCTCCCTGCGCGGCCTGCCCGGCTACGCCGGCGCCACCTTGATCGGCGACGGCCGCCTGGCGTTGATCCTGGATGTCGATGGCCTGAAGGCCTGAGGGGCCGGGATTGGGGATTCGGGAGTGGGGATTCGCAACAGCGACTTCCCTGGCGCCTCGTTTTCCCTGATTCCGCCGTAGGAGCGGCTTCAGCCGCGACGCGGTGAGGCTGGGATTGGCGATAGCACGCGCAGCGCAGTGCCAATTGCCGAGACGATCCGAACGATTGTGTTTAGGCAACGCGCCAAGGTCCGCGCGTCGCGGCTGAAGCCGCTCCTACGGCACACCGACCAACCCTCCGCCCTCGCGCTCTTGCCAATCCCAAATCCCGATTCCCGAATCCCGAATCCCGCCCCCATCAAGTCCCCTGGCCCCTGGCCGATACCCCCTGCATGGACAAGCTCAGTCTCATCGGCCTGCTGTTGGCGATTCTGTCGCTCATCGGCGGCAGCATCCTCAAGGGCGCCGGCATTTCGGCGCTGTGGTCGCCGGCTGCGTTCGTGATCGTGATCGTCGGCACCGTCGCCGCGATCCTGGTGCACACCCCGCCCTCCGTGTTCCGCCGTGCGTTCCAGATCGCCAAGTGGATCCTGTGGCCGCCGCCGAGCGATCGCCAGGCGCTGCTCAAGCAGATCGTGGAATGGAGCAACATCGCGCGTCGCCAGGGCCTGCTCGGCCTGGAGAACCAGGTGCCGCAGCAGCAGGATCCGTTCGTGCGCAAGGGCCTGCAGATGCTGGTGGACGGCGTGGAGCCGGAAGCCATCCGGCACATGCTGGAGATCGACCTGGAAGGCCAGGAACATTGCGACCTGGCCGCGGCCAAGGTGTTCGAGGGCATGGGCATCTATGCGCCGACCCTGGGCATCATCGGCGCGGTGCTGGGCCTGATCGCGGTGATGAAGAACCTGGCCGACCCGAGCAAGCTCGGCCACGGCATCGCCGCCGCCTTCACCGCCACCATCTACGGCATCGCCTCGGCCAACCTGCTGTTCCTGCCGATGGCCGCCAAGCTCAAGAGCGTGATCAAGCACAGCTGCGGCGAGCGCGAAATGATCATCGAAGGGTTGATCGCCATCGCCCAGGGCGAGAACCCGCGCAACATCGAATCGAAACTGGCCGGATTCTTGCATTGAGTTCCGAATGGCCCGCAAGCATTCCCACGACGAGCACGCCAACCACGAGGCATGGGCCATCCCCTATGCCGACCTGATGACGTTGCTGCTCGCCTTCTTCGTGGTGATGTACGCGCTGTCCACGATCAACGAAGCCAAGTACCGGGTGATGGCCGACGCGATGAGCGCGGCGTTCGGCGGCACCCCGAAGACGTTGCGCCCGGTGCAGGTCGGCGACCAGGCGCTGCAGGGCCAGGGCGGCGAACGGCCGACCCCGATCAAGTCCAGCCCGGCGCTGACCCTGCCCGATCCCAACCGCCTGCCCTCCGGCAACGCGCAGCGCGGCGACGACCTGCGCGACGCGCAACAGCTGCGCCGCGCGCAGCGCCAGCTCGACAGCATCGCCGACCGCCTCGGCGCCGCGCTGGCACCGCTGATCCAGAAGAAGCTGATCACCGTGCGCCGCGCCGGGCTGTGGATCGAAGTGGAGATCAACAGCGACATCCTGTTCGGCTCCGGCTCGGCCGCGCTCGACCAGAGCGCACGCGCCACCCTGTCGGAACTGGCGCAGGTGCTGGCCGGCGTGCCCAACGGCGTGCGCGTGGAGGGCTACACCGACAACACCCCGATCGCCACCGCGCAGTTCCCGTCCAACTGGGAACTGTCGGCGGCACGCGCGGCCAGCGTGGTCCACCTGTTCGCCGACCAGGGCCTGCAGCCCTCGCGGCTGTCGATGATCGGCTACGGCCAGTTCCGCCCGCGTGCCAGCAACGACACGCCGGCTGGCCGCAACGCCAACCGCCGCGTGGTGCTGGTGATCCTGGCCGATTCCGGCGACAGCACCGATGCGACGCCGTCGGCCTCGGACCGCTTGAGCGCCGGCGCCGCGCCGGCCACCCCGACACCCCCCGCCGCGGCGGCCGCCGGCAGCGCCGGCGGTCCCCGCGCTGTACCTGCCATTGAAGGAGTCAACTGATGCGCATCTGGGCGATCGCCAACCAGAAAGGTGGCGTGGGCAAGACCACCACCACGCTGGCCATGGGCCGTGGGCTGGCCATGCTCGGGCACCGCGTGCTGATGCTCGATCTCGATCCGCACGCCTCGCTGACCCGGGCCTTCGACGTGCCGCAGGAACCGCAGCCGCCGGGCGTGCTCGACCTGTTCGCGTCCCCGCCGGGCGAGCTCGCCGCACTGGCCCGCGACACCGCGGTCGAGCGCCTGAGCTTCGTCTGCGGGCAGACCGCGCTGGCCACGCTGGAACGGCGCAGCGCCAACCAGCCAGGCCTGGGCCTGGCCCTGCAGCAGGCCATGGCCCGCCACGCCGGCCAGCACGACTACATCCTGCTCGACTGCCCGCCGACCCTGGGCCTGCTGATGATCAACGCGCTGGCCGCGGCCGACCGCGTGATCATCCCGACCCAGGCCGAACCGCTGGCCCTGCACGGTCTGGCCAGCATGGTCCGCACCGTGGACATGGTCGAGCGCTCGCGCCGCCGGCCCCTGCCCGCCTCGATCCTGCCGACCCTGTTCGACAAGCGCACCCGTGCCGGCAACGAGACCCTGCGGCAGATGCAGGACAGCTACGGCGAGCGGGTGTGGGAAGACGCCATCCCGGTCGACACCAAGATCTGCAACGTCAAGGCGCTGACCGTGGCCGGCGTGCCCGGCGACTACCCCGGCCGCGGCCTGGCCGCCTACCGCCGCGCGCTGGAATGGCTGCTGGCCAGCGATGCGACACCGATGGAGCAAGCCGCATGAGCACCCCCGGCATCATCGACGATTATCTGGAAGGCCTGCTCCACGACGTGATCGCCGAAGAGCAGAAGACGCCGCCGAGCCCCGCGCCGGTCGCGGTCGCCGACGTGGAAGCGGAAGCCGAGGAGACGGTGCCGGCTCCGGCTGCTGCAGCCGCGGCCGGTCCCACGCCCGAGCAGATCGCTGCCGCGGTCCTGGCCGAGGCCGACTCCGATCCGGCCCTGGCCGGCATCATGTCGCAAGAGGCACTCGCCCCCGCTCCGGCAGGCCCGACACCCGAACAGATCGCCGCCGCGGTCCTGGCCGAAGCCGACTCCGATCCGGCCCTGGCCGGCATCATGTCGCAGCAGGCGCTGGCGCCTGCCCCGGCCGGCCCGACGCCCGAACAGATCGCTGCCGCGGTCCTGGCCGAAGCCGACTCCGATCCGGCCCTGGCCGGCATCATGTCGCAGCAAGCGCTGGCGCCTGCCCCGGCCGGCCCGACGCCCGAACAGATCGCTGCCGCGGTCCTGGCCGAAGCCGATGCCGATCCGGCCCTGGCCGGCATCATGTCGCAGCAGGCGTTGGCGCCTGCTCCGACTGGTCCGACGCCCGAAGAGATCGCCGCCGCGGTCCTGGCCGAAGCCGACTCGGATCCGGCCCTGGCCGGCATCATGTCGCAGGACGCGCCCGCGCCTGCCGCGCTGACCCCGGCCCAGCAGGCCGAGCGCCAGGCCGACCTGGATGCGGTCGCCGCGATGGAACGGCAGCGCGCCACCGTGCCGCGCGACCTGGCCGCCGAAGACGATGCCGCCGCCGCGCGCGCGGTCAAGCGCCCGCCGATGGCGGTGCCGCCGGAGCGCCGCGCCGAAGCCAGCCGCGCACAGGCGGCCGGCGCCAAGCTGCCGCCGAACCTGCAGGCGTTCATGGCCCCGAGCGTGCCACATGGCTCGGCCATCGCTCCCGAACGCCTGGCCGAGCGCCGCACCCGCTGGCTGCGCCTGCGCTGCGGCGAGCAGGCCTACGCGCTGGAACTGCTGAAGGTGCAGGAAGTGGTGCTGCCGGTGCCGCTGCTGGCGCTGCGCGGCACGCCGCCGGCCATGCTCGGCATCATGAACCTGCGCGGACAGGTGGTGCCGGTGCTCGATCTGGGCGTGCACCTGGGCGCCGCGCCGATCGAGATGGACATGCAGACCCGGGTGGTGGTGCTGGAAGAGAACGGCGAGACCCTGGGCCTGCGCGTGTCCGCCGTGGAAGACGTGGCCAGCCTCAGCGACCAGCAGATCGAGCCGCCGGACAACGCCCGCATCTGCCGCATTTCCAACCATCTGTTCCGCGGCGTGGCGCGGCTGGCGCAGCAGCCGATGATCCTGCTCGACGCCGAGCAACTGCTGCATTGACCCGCGCGGCGGGCCGCAACTGGGAACGGTGCCGCACTTTCCAACCCCCACTAAAGCTTTTCAGGCCACGGCCGTTATCTGCCATAGAACCATTTGGTGCGGAGCAATGATGAGCACAGTCCCCCTTGGCGAGGATCTCGGCATCGAGACCAGCGCCGACCTGAAACAACGCCTGACCGCGTTCCTTGCGTCGGACGACGTGCTGCGGCTGGACGCCGGCGAAGTGCGCCGCATCCATACCGCATCCGTACAGGTGCTGTGCGCATTCGTCGACGCCCGTCGCAAGGACGGCAAGCGCACCGAATTCGAGGCCTGCAACGCGACCTTTCGCGATGCGGCCCGCCTGCTAGGGGTCAGCGAATCGCTGGGCCTTCCTGCAACCCCTGACAATCTGAAATCTGTGGAGAACGCGGCATGAGCGCACGTATCTTGGTAGTGGACGATTCGGCGTCGATGCGCCAGATGGTCTCCTTCGCCCTCACCTCGGCCGGCTTTGCCGTCGAAGAAGCAGAAGACGGCGCGGTCGCGCTGGGCCGCGCCAAGGGCCAGCGCTTCAACGCGGTGGTCACCGACGTCAACATGCCGAACATGGACGGCATCACCCTGATCCGCGAGCTGCGGCAGCTGCCGGACTACAAGTTCACCCCGATGCTGATGCTGACCACCGAGTCGGCGGCGGAGAAGAAGTCCGAGGGCAAGGCGGCCGGTGCCACCGGCTGGCTGGTCAAGCCGTTCAATCCCGAACAGCTGATCGCCACCGTCCAGAAAGTCCTGGGCTGATCCCTCCCCTCCTTTTCCGGACTCCCGCCCCATGAGCATGGACCTGCAGCGTTTCCACGCCACCTTCTTCGAGGAAAGCCGCGAAGGACTGGATGCGATGGAAGCCGGATTGCTGTCGCTGGAAGAAGGCAATCGCGATCCCGAGACCATCAACTCGGTGTTCCGCGCCGCGCACTCGATCAAGGGCGGCGCCGCCACCTTCGGCTTCGAAGCGATGGCCGGCCTCACCCACGTGCTGGAGACGCTGCTCGACGAGCTGCGCGCCGGCAAGCGCGAAGTCGAAGCACACGCCATCGACGCCATCCTCGGCTCGGTGGACGTGCTGCGTGCCCTGCTGCGCGAAGCCGAACACGGCGTCCCGGCCGATCCGGCCGCGGTCAAGGCCGTGCACGAACGCCTGCAGCACGCGTTGAACGGCGGCCCCGCCGCGCCGGCCGCCGCCACCCCGGCGGCGAACCAGCCGGCCGAGCCGGAAGCCTGGCAGATCGGCTTCACCCCGGCGCCGTCGCTGTTCATGAGCGGCAACGACCCGCTGCGCATCATCCGCGAACTCGAACATCTCGGCCCGCTGCAGGTCGCCTGCCGCAGCACGCGCCTGCCCGGCTTCGCCGAACTCGACCCGCTCGAGGCCTACCTGGCCTGGGACCTGGGCCTGGTCGGCAAGATCCCGCGCAGCGCGATCGAAGATACCTTTGCCTGGGTCATCGACGACTGCGAACTGGACATCCGCCCGGTGCCGCCGCCGAGCCTGGCTACCGCGCCGGCCCCGGTGCTGACCGCGCCGCCGACCGCCGCCACCGCCGCGCCGGCCGCTGCCGTGGCCGCCAACGCCCCGGCCGGCAATGCCGCCGCCGCGCACGAAGCGGAAAGCTCGATCCGCGTCAGCGTCGACAAGGTCGACGCGCTGATCAATCTGGTCGGCGAACTGGTCATCACCCAGGCCATGCTCAAGCAGGTCTCCACCGGCCTGGACCAGGCCGTGGCCGAGCGCCTGTTCGCCGGTCTGGACCTGCTGGAACGCAACACCCGCGACCTGCAGGAAGCGGTGATCGGCGTGCGCATGCTGCCGGTGGACGCGGTGTTCCGCCGCTTCCCGCGCCTGGTCCGCGACCTGTCCACCCGCCTCGGCAAGCAGGTGCGCCTGCGCACGATTGGTGAGGGCACCGAGCTGGACAAGGGCCTGATCGAAAAGATCGCCGATCCGCTGGTGCACCTGGTGCGCAACTCGATCGACCACGGCTTGGAACTGCCGGAGGCGCGCCGCGCCGCCGGCAAGGACGAGACCGGTACCATCACCCTGGCCGCGTCGCACCAGGGCGGCCACATCGTCATCGAAGTCAGCGACGACGGCGCCGGCCTCAACCGCAACCGCATCCTGTCCAAGGCCGCCGAACGCGGCATCGCGGTGCCGGACAACCCGAGCGATGCGCAGGTCTGGGACCTGATCTTCGCCCCGGGCTTCTCCACCGCCGATGCGGTGACCGACCTGTCCGGCCGTGGCGTCGGCATGGACGTGGTCCGCCGCAACATCCAGGGCCTGGGCGGCGAAGTGCAGCTGGAAAGCGAATCCGGCCGCGGCACCCGCGTGCTGATCCGCCTGCCGCTGACCCTGGCGATCCTCGACGGCATGACCGTGGCGGTGGCCGGCGAGACCCTGATCCTGCCGCTGGCCTACGTCATCGAAGCACTGCAGCCCAAGGCCGACGACATCCGCACCATGGCCGGCGAAGGCCGCGTGCTGCGCGTCCGCGGCGAGTACCTGCCGATCCTCTCGCTCAGCGACTCCTACGGCTTCGGCCGCATCGAGCAGAGCGAGGAACCGCTGGTGGTGGTGGTCGAGGCCGACGGGCAGAAGCTGGCGCTGGAAGTGGACGAATTGATCGGTCAGCAGCAGGTGGTGGTCAAGAACATCGAGAACAACTACCGGCGCATCAGCGGCATCTCCGGTGCCACCATCCTCGGCGACGGCCGCGTCGCCCTGATCGTGGACATCGGCGGCCTGGTCCGCTCGCTGCGGGTGCAGCAGGCGGCCTGACCGCAGGATCTTCCCGCGTCACGTCCCACACGAGCCCCGGCAGCGATGCCGGGGCTTTTGCGTTGTGCGCCATGCGATGCCATGGCCGCAACGCGTGTCCTGCCGGTATCGCTGCGGCTGCCGCCACCGTCATAAGCGCGCCATTGCCGGACAGGCAACGGCCACGCAAGGACAGCACAGGACCCTAAAGAATCCGCCGGTACTGTCGATAGCAATAGAGCGCACAGTTTTTGTCTACGTGCGCGAACCGGCCGCCTGGGGAGGCGTGCCGGCGCTTCAGGGGGAACGCACGGCCGTCACACGCCGGGCGCTGAAGCGAATGTTGCAGGGGAAAGGGAAACACCGTTCGATGTCGGCGCTCTCGCGGCGCGCGCGTTCGTGTGCTCACGGATTTCCGTTGCGCATTTCGCCACATCGATCCGCCAGGCGCCACGGCGGGGTCTCCCTTTCGCGTTGGAGCGCGCAACCGCTCCTCACTCGATAAAAGGGGTTCCACACATGACTTCGTTCTTGCAACGCTACAACGTCGGCCGCCGTCTCGGCGGCGCATTCGGCCTGTTGATCGTGCTGTCCTGCCTGCTGATCGCCGCTGGACTGCTGTCCATGTCGCAGGCGCGCAGCGAGCTAGACCGCATCGTCAAGGTCAACGTCGAGAAGGTCCGCATCAGCAACGGCATGCTCGACGACAACGCCAACATCCTGATCGCGCTCGGCACCTTGACGATGGTCTCCAACAGCGAGCTCAACCAGCAGGCGCTGGCGGACATCCAGGAGCATCGCCGGCACTATGCGGAAATGCGCAGGCAACTCGAGGCGTTTCCGGCCACCGAAGAGAAGATCAGGAAGCTGCGCGCGGAGATCGACGCCGATCGCGTCGTCGCCGGCAAGCTCAACGATCAGGTCATCGCACTGGGCGCCGCAAATCGCAATGCCGAGGCGCAGGCGGTGCTGAGCGAGCAGGCACGGCCGGCCACTGCCGCCTGGCAGGCCAAGATCCGTGAGAACGCCGATATCCAGGATGTGCAGATGAAGCACGCCTATGCCAAGGCGACCCAGGCGATGGCAGCTGGCCGCAACATGCTGATCGCCGGCGGCCTGGCGGTGCTGCTCGTCAGTGGCCTGCTGGCCTGGACGATCACCCGCAGCCTGACCGGGCCGCTGTCGCGCGCCACCCGCGCCGCCGAGGCCATCGCCGCCGGGCGTCTTGACAACGACGTCGCCACCGACGCCCGCGACGAGCCTGGCCGCCTGCTGCTGGCGATGGACGCGATGCAGCAACAGTTGCAGCGCTTCTCCAGCGAAACCGCGTTGATGATCGAGCTGCATGCCGACAAGGACATGAGCCACCGCATGCCGCAGGACTTCCCGGGCATATACGGCGAGCTCAGCAAGGGCATCAACACGATGATGTTCGAGCACCTGGACGCCATCGTCGACGCCATCGGCGTGCTCAACGAATACGCCAACGGCGACCTGCGCCGCGACGCGCGCCGCCTGCCCGGCAGCCGTGCGGTGCTGCATGAATCGATGGATGCGGCCAAGGCCAGCCTGTTGGCGATCAACACCGAGATCAAGCGCCTGGCCGCGGCCGCAGCCGCCGGCGACTTCAGTGCCCGCGGCGATGCGGCGCACTTCCAGCATGACTTCCGGCTGATGGTGCAGGACCTCAATGCGATGATGGAGGTCAGCGACCGCAACCTGGGCAAGCTCTCGGCCCTGCTGCAGTCCATCGCCATCGGCGACCTCACCGCGCGCATGCATGGCGACTTCCAGGGCGTGTTCGCGACCATGCGCGACGACGCCAATGCCACCGCCGATCAGTTGACCGGCATCGTCGGCCGCATCCAGACCGCGGCGGTCAGCATCAATGCCGCGGCCAGCGAGATCGCCACCGGCAACGACGACCTGTCGCGGCGCACCGAGCAGCAGGCCGCCAGCCTGGAGGAAACCGCCGCCTCGATGGAGGAACTGACCTCCACGGTCAAGCAGAACGCCGAGCACGCGCGTCAGGCCAACCAGCTCGCCAGCGGCGCAGCAGCGGTCGCCTCGCAGGGCGGCGACGTGGTCGGCCAGGTGGTGCAGACCATGAGCGGCATCGAGGCCTCCTCGAAGAAGATCGCCGACATCATCTCGGTGATCGACGGCATCGCCTTCCAGACCAACATCCTGGCGCTCAACGCCGCGGTGGAAGCGGCGCGCGCCGGCGAACAGGGCCGCGGTTTCGCCGTGGTGGCCAGCGAAGTGCGCACCCTCGCCCAGCGTTCGTCGCATGCGGCCAAGGAGATCAAGGACCTGATCGACGATTCGGTCGGCCGCGTTGCCGAAGGTTCGGCCCTGGTCGATCAGGCCGGCAAGACCATGCAGGAGATCGTGACCTCGGTGCAACGCGTCACCGACATCATGGGCGAGATCGCCGCCGCCTCACAGGAGCAGTCCGCGGGCATCGAACAGGTCAACCAGACCGTGATGCAAATGGACGAGACCACCCAGCAGAACGCCGCGCTGGTGGAGGAAGCCACCGCGGCGGCCCGGTCGATGGAGGATCAGGCCGGCCAGCTGAGCCAGGCCGTGGCCCTGTTCAAGATCGACCCGCAGGCGCCGACGGCAGCCCACCGCCCGTCCGCTCCGGCATCGGCACCCGCTCCCGCCCCCGCCAGCGTACGGCGGCCGGTCAAGAGGCCGGTCCCACGCACGGCCGCGCACCGGCCGATGGCAACGGCAGTCGCCGCCGTTACAGCCGGCGCCACCGACTGGCAGGAGTTCTGATCGCGCCGACCGACCTGCAGACGACTGCATGACATCGAGCCCGGGAGCGTCAGCTCCCGGGCTTTTTTCGACCGGCCCAGGCAGGTCATTAGGGGATCGCGTGACCAACCGGGGCCTGCGGAGCGTGAAGCGCATCTAAGTTCGCGTGAAGCATGCGTGAAAGCCAGCTAAATGCACGCCTTGGACACGTAAAGAACGTCGGCACCGTGCCGATACGTGACTTGCGCACACAAATTGTCTACAAATTTGAACAAATTTTGACATCAACACGCTAAAGCAAGACACCCGCAATTGGAGAGCCCGTTTCAATCCTTAAAAGCTATTGATTTCAAAAAGCTATCGATTCGATGATTTTTATTCATAACAGAAACAGATAAGGCAGCGCCCGACGCCTCCGCGGACATCGACTCAGGCAAGGGGTACGCCATCCCCAATGCTTCACCCATCAGGACGACTACAACGATGACGCTCAAGAATCTCAGTCTTTCCGCCAGGCTCGCGCTCAGTTTTGCCGTCATCGTGTTGATCACGGTGATCATCGGCTCGATCAGCCTGAGCAGCCTGTTCTCGCTCAACAATGCCGCCGACATGAACGACCACACCTACAAGGTGCTGGCCACCGGCGACATGATGGAAATCGACGCCCTCAATGTGGAAACAGGCTCGCGCGGCTATCTGCTGGCGGGCGAGCAGCAGCATCTGCAGCCGTTCACCGCAGGCGTGGCCGCGTTCGACAAGAACTTCGCCGAAGCCAAGCGCCTGACCGCGGACAATCCGCGCCAGCAGGCACGCTTGGAGAAGGTGCATGCGGCGTTCGACGATCTGGTCGGCGTCGAGAAGCAGATCATCGCGCTGCGCACCCAGTCCAACGATCCGGCGCAGATCGCCGCCGAGTTCGGCCAGGCCCGCGACCGCAAGGCCATGCAAACGATCCGCAGCCTGCTCGGTGAGTTCACCGACGAGGAACGCGGCCTGCTGACCAAGCGCAGCGCGACCCTGGATACCGTGCGCGCGCAGAACAAGTGGGCCATCCTGCTGGGCAACCTGCTGGTGATCGTGGCCGCGATCGGCCTGGCGGTCCTGATCCGCCGGCAGTTGCTCAAGCGCCTCGGCACCGCGATCGGCGTGGCCGACGCCATCGCCCGCGGCAAGCTCGACAACGCGATCGACCTGCGCAGCAAGGACGAGGCCGGCGTACTGTTGCTGAGCATGGACAAGATGCAGAGCCAGCTGCAATCGGTGCTCGCCGCGCAGGCGGAGATGGCCAAGCGCCACGACGCCGGCCAGATCAGCTACCGCATGGACGAAACCGCGTTCCCGGGCGACTACGGCCGCATGGTCCACGACAGCAATGCCTTGTCCGCGTCGCACATCGCAGTGACCGAGCGCCTGGCGCAGATCATGGGCCGCTACGCCATCGGCGACCTGTCCGAGGACATGGATCGCCTGCCTGGCGAGAAGGCCGTGCTCACCGAGACCATGGACACGGTCAAGCGCAACCTCACTGCGATGAACAGTGAGATCAAGCACCTGGCCGGCGCCGCGGCCGCCGGCGACTTCAGCGTGCGCGGCGACACCGAGCGCTTCCAGCACGACTTCCGCTTGATGGTCGACAGCCTCAATCAGCTGATGGCCACTGCCGATGGCAACCTGCAGGCGCTGTCGTCCCTGCTGCAGTCGATCGCCGCCGGCGACCTGACCGCCCGCATGCATGGCCAGTTCCAGGGCGTGTTCGCCACCATGCGCGACGACGCCAACGCCACCGCCGAACAGCTGACCGCCATCGTGTCGCGCATCCAGACCGCCGCGGTCAGCATCAACGGCGCCGCCAGCGAGATCGCCGCCGGCAACGACGACCTGTCGCGCCGCACCGAGCAGCAGGCCGCCAGCCTGGAAGAGACCGCCGCCTCGATGGAGGAACTGACCTCCACCGTCAAGCAGAACGCCGAGCACGCCCGCCAGGCCAACCAGCTCGCCACCGGTGCGGCGGCGGTCGCCTCGCAGGGCGGCGCGGTGGTCGGCCAAGTGGTCGAGACCATGAGCGGCATCGAGGCCTCCTCGAAGAAGATCGCCGACATCATCAGCGTCATCGACGGCATCGCGTTCCAGACCAACATCCTGGCCTTGAACGCCGCGGTCGAAGCGGCGCGTGCCGGCGAACAGGGCCGCGGCTTCGCCGTGGTCGCCAGCGAAGTGCGCACCCTCGCCCAACGCTCGGCCAACGCCGCCAAGGAGATCAAGAGCCTGATCGACGACTCGGTCGGCCGTGTCGCGCAGGGCTCGGCCCTGGTCGACCAGGCCGGCAAGACCATGCACGAAATCGTGGCCTCTGTGCAGCGCGTCACCGACATCATGGGCGAGATCTCGGCCGCCTCGCAGGAGCAATCCGCCGGCATCGAGCAGGTCAACCAAACCGTCACCCAGATGGACGAGACCACCCAGCAGAACGCGGCGCTGGTGGAAGAAGCCACCGCGGCGGCGCGGTCGATGGAAGAACAGGCCGGCCAGCTGAGCCAGGCCGTGGCCGTGTTCAAGATCGAGGCGAACGGCGGCCACGCCGTCCAGCAGACCGTGGCCAGCACGCCGGTCCGCGCGGTCGCGCGGTCGGCGGCCAAGCCGGCGGCCAAGCCCGCCGCGCGTTCGGTACGGCCGGCGGCGCGGCCGGTCGCGGTCGCCTCTGGCGACGACAGCTGGCAGGAGTTCTGAGCGCGTCTCACAGCCACCCGTCTCGCACCAACGGCCCCGGGAGCGAACCGCTCCCGGGGCTTTTTTAATGCCGCCCTGCCTGCCCAGCCGCCGCGCCGCCGTGCAGTGCGCCGTTCCGGAGCCGCCTCGCCTCCGCCCGACATGCGCCGCAGCCGACCGCGCGCCTGGCCCCGGCCACGCGGTCCGCACCGGTGCGGCGCCCGGCGATAAACCACGACGGCCACTACATTTCTGGGATGCCATGCCGATAAGGGCACTATCGCGCATGCGCTCTGCCTGACGTGTCTCAAAGCAGACGCTTTGCGGGACCACGCCGCGCGACCGCTCCATTCCTCCCATCGAGACGACCGCGATGCCCACGACGTCCTCCACACGCCCAAGCAGTGTCGCCACCCGCCTGATGCTGGGCGTGGCCGCGATCGCCCTGCTGTGCTTCGGCATTACCGCCGCCATCATCTACGCCCGCAGCAGCTCCGCCCTGCTCGCCTCCGCCAAGGTCGGCATGACCGATACCGCGCGCCTGGAATCCGAGCGCATCGGCAACACCATCGGCGCATCCGCCGTCTCCAACCAGGCGCTGGCCAATGCCCTGCTCGCCCAGCGCGGCCAGGACAAGGCGCGCGACCTGTTCAGCGAGAGCCTGCGCCGCGAACTGCAGCAGCACCCCGACTGGACCGGCATCGGCACGCTGTGGGAACCGCAGGCGCTGGACGGCAAGGATGCGGAGTACGCCAACAGCGCAGGCCACGACGCCAGCGGCCGCTACATGGTGTACTGGTCCTGGCAGAACGGGAAACTCGTGCGCGATCCGCTGCACGACTACGAGGTGGCCGGCGCCGGCGACTGGTATCTGAATCCGCGCAAGCTGCTGCGGCCGACCGTCGCCGAACCCTACGATTACGAGATCGCCGGACAGAAGGTACTGATGACCACGGTCAGCACGCCGATCCTGGAAGACGGCAAGTTCCTGGGCGTGGTCACCACCGATTTCGGCCTGGCCGCACTGCAGCAGCGCGTCGCCAAGCTGCGTCCGCTCGGCGCCGGCCGCGTGCGCCTGCTCTCGCCCGGCGGCGCCATCGTCGCCGATCGCGATCCCGCGCTGGTCGGCAAGAAGCTGCAGGATCCGGGCACCCGTGCCTTGCTGGCCGACATCGCCCAGGGCAAGACCGTCGGCCGCGACACCATCGATCCGCAGACCGGCGCCACCGACGTGGAAGTGTATGTGCCGCTGCAGATCGGCCAGGCCCAGGAGCGCTTCGCGCTGGGCGTAGCGGTGCCGAAGGCGGTACTGATGGCACAGGCGCGCAACCTGCTGTGGACCATCGTGGCGGTCGGCCTGTGCGCCGCGCTGCTGCTCAGCGGCGGCCTCTACCTGCTGCTGCGGCGGCTGGTGGTCAAGCCCTTGGCCAGTGCGGTGGAGGTCTCCAGCGCGGTCGCCGCCGGACGCCTGGACAGCCGCATCCAGTATGCGCGCAACGATGAACTGGGCCAGTTGCTGGGATCGCTGCAGCGCATGCAGCAGCAGTTGCGCGCGGTACTCGACGCACAGAAGGAGATGGCCGAGCGCCACGACGCCGGCCAGATCAGCTACCGCATGGACGAGAGCGCCTTCCCCGGCGACTACGGGCGCATGGTCCGCGACAGCAATGCACTGGCCGCCTCGCATATCGCGGTCAAGCTGCGCCTGGCGCAGATCATGGGCCGCTACGCCATCGGCGACCTGTCCGAGGACATGGATCGCCTGCCCGGCGAAAAGGCGGTGCTGACCGAGACGATGGACACGGTCAAGCACAACCTGACCGCGATGAACAACGAGATCAAGCATCTTTCCGGCGCCGCCGCGGCCGGCGACTTCAGCGTGCGCGGCGATGCCGCGCGCTTCCAGTACGATTTCCGCTTGATGGTCGAGAGCCTCAACCAGTTAATGGCCACGGCCGACGGCAACCTGCAGGCGCTGTCCACGCTGTTGAAGGCCATCGCCGCCGGCGACCTGACCGCGCGCATGCACGGCGATTTCCAGGGCGTGTTCGCGACCATGCGCGACGACGCCAATGCCACCACCGAACAACTGGCGGCGATCGTCGCGCGCATCCAGACCGCTGCGGCCAGCATCAACGGCGCCGCGGCCGAGATCGCCGCCGGCAACGACGACCTGTCGCGTCGCACCGAGCAGCAGGCGGCGAGCCTGGAAGAAACCGCCGCGTCGATGGAAGAGCTGACCTCCACCGTCAAGCAGAACGCCGAGCACGCGCGCCAGGCCAACCAGTTGGCCGCCGGCGCGGCCTCGGTGGCCTCGCAGGGCGGCGTACTGGCCAGCCAGGTCACGGAAAAAATGAACGGCATCGAGGCCTCGTCCCGGAAGATCGCCGACATCATCTCGGTGATCGACGGCATCGCCTTCCAGACCAACATCCTGGCCTTGAATGCCGCGGTGGAAGCCGCGCGTGCCGGCGAACAGGGCCGCGGCTTCGCCGTGGTCGCCAGTGAAGTGCGCACCCTCGCCCAGCGTTCGTCGAATGCGGCCAAGGAGATCAAGACCTTGATCGACGATTCGGTCGAGCGCGTCGCCGAGGGCTCGACGCTGGTCGAGCAGGCCGGCACCACCATGCAGGAGATCGTCGCTTCGGTGCAGCGCGTCACCGACATCATGGGCGAGATCTCCGCCGCCTCGCAGGAGCAGTCGGCCGGCATCGAGCAGGTCAACCAGACCATCACTCAGATGGACGAGGCCACCCAGCAGAACGCGGCACTGGTCGAGGAAGCCACCGCCGCCGCGCGGTCGATGGAGGACCAGGCCGGCCAGCTCAACCAGGCGGTGGCGCTGTTCAAACTCGAGACCGCCGCCGCCGTGGCGATCGCCGCCCCGGCGCCGGCGCGCCGTCCCGTGCCGCCCGCTCCCGCGGCAAAGGCGACACCGCCTCGGCGACCGGCTGCGGCCCCGTTGAAGACGGCCCCGCGCGCGACCACGGCGTCGGACGACGGGCAGTGGCAGGAGTTCTGACCCGCGACTGATCCCCACCACCGCGAGCGCCCTGCGCGCTTTGCGGTCGGTTGCCTGGCGCCGTGGCGGACGCGGAGCGCCTAGCACGTCACGTTCGTAAAGAAAGTGCATTCAGGGTCGATATAGAAAGCGGAACTGCCATGCCAGGGGAGCCGCACTCCGCGCGCCCCGGCGCCGGCCGCACTGCGCCCGGCCCCCGGTTCCGACCGAACCGCCAACGGGAGCCGCCATGAAGCTACGCGTTATCACCAGTTGTCTGACCTTGTGCGGCTTCGCCGGTCTGGCGCACGCCGAGGTCGAACCGATCGCCACCGATCGCCCCGACTTCGTCGAATCCAGCCTCACCGTCGGCGACCGGCGCCTGCAGGTGGAAACCAGCGTGGCCTGGGAACGCGACGGCGACGTCGATGGCTACGCCACCCCGACCCTGTTCCGCTACGGCATCGGCCCGACCTGGGAACTGCGCGTGGAAACCGACGGCTGGCAGACGGTGGACGTCCCGGTCGGCGACGACGTCTCCGGCTTCTCCGATATTTCGCTGGGCCTCAAGCATCACCTGGCCAGCGAGCTCGGCGGCGCCTCGCTGGCCTGGCTGCTGCACGTGGACCTGCCCAGCGGCGCGCGCGATGTGCGCGGCAGCGGGGCACGCCCCTCGTTCCGCCTGGTGGCCGAATGGGAACTCAGCGACAGCGTCTCGCTGGGCATGATGCCCGGTGTGATCCGCGACGAAGGCGACGGCGGGCATCGCTACACCGCCGGCATCTTCGGCGTGGTGCTGGGCAAGGCCTGGAACGACCGCGCCCGCTCGTTCGTGGAACTGGCGCTGCCGCAGATCGCGCATGCCGACGACGGCGGCACCGTCGCTCTGCTCGACGTCGGTTCGGCCTGGCTGCTCAGCCAGGACGTGCAGCTGGACGTGGTGTACAGCCGCGGCCTCAACGACCGTTCGCCGGACCACGCGCTCGGCGCCGGCCTGTCCTTCCGTTTCTGATCGGGCCACACCGATGAAAATCATGCATATGCTCGGGATCCTGGTGCTGGTGGCCGTGCTTGCCCTGCTCGCGCTGGGCGGCGTCGGCTACAGCGCGCAACAAGGCCTGCTGCGCTCGGTCGCGGCACAGCTCACGTCCTCGGACGCGCTGCGCAACCACATGCAGGCCGACATGATGCACGACGCCCTGCGCGGCGACGTCACCGCTGCGCTGCTGGCGGCGGCGCGGCAGGATGCGGACGGGGTCAAGGCCGCGCGTGCCTCCCTGGGCGAACACGCCGGCGAATTTCGCAAGGCGCTGGACGACAACCACCATCTGCCGCTGGACAGCGCCTTGCGCGCGCAACTGGATGCCGCCGGGCCTGCGCTGCAGCGCTACATCGCCGCCGCCGACAAGGTGGTGACGCTGGCCGAGACCCAGGGCGACAGCAGCGCCGCCTATGCGGACTTCACCGCGCAGTTCGCTCGGCTGGAAACCGACATGGACACGATCAGCGACAGCATCCTGGCGCTGAACGAACAGAGCCGCAAGGCCGCCGAGCAGCAGAGCCGGCGCGCCATCTGGCAGCAGGCCGGCGCGGTGCTGCTCGCCGTACTGTGCTTGGGCGCTGCCGCGGCTTGGATCCTGCGCTCGGTCGCGCAGTTGCTCGGCGGCGAACCGCGGGTAGCGATGGACGCGGCCCAGCACATCGCCGAAGGCCGCCTGGACCAGCCCATCCCGGTCGCCGCCAGGCACGGGCGCAGCCTGATGGCAGCGCTGGCGCGGATGCAGCGCGAACTGCGCGAGCGCATCGAACGCGAGCGCAGCGTCGCCGCCGAGAACCTGCGCATCCGTACCGCCCTGGACAACGCCTCCACCGGCATGTACATCGCCGATCCTGACCTGACCATCATCTACGCCAACACGGCGCTGCAGACCTTGCTGCAGACCCATGCAGAGGATATCCGCGCCTGCGCGCCGGCATTCGACCGCACCGCACCGCTGCTGGGCCAGTCGGTGGCGCTGCTGGAGGTGGGCAATTCGCAGGACGCGGAGATCTATCAACGGCTGGACCGGCAGGGCGCGGCGCAGCGCGAGGTGCGCTATCGCGAGGTCTGCATCGCCCAGGAGATTTCCGCCATCCGCAACGCCGAGGGCGCGCACCTGGGCTTCGTCTGCGAATGGCGCGACCGCACCGCCGAGACGCGGGTGGAGGCGGAAGTGGCCTCAGTGGTGCGCAGCGCCGCCGCCGGCGACCTGTCGCAGCGCATCGACCGCACCGGCAAGCAGGGCTTCTTCCTGATGCTGGCGCAGCAACTCAACGGCCTGCTCGACGCCAACGCGATCAGCATCGCCGAAGTCTCGCGGCTGCTCAGCGCGCTGGCCGACGGCGACCTCGGTGCGCGCATGCACGGCGACTTCCACGGCATCTTCGCCACCATGCGCGACGACGCCAACGGCACCGCCGAGCGCCTGGCCGACATCGTCGGCCGCATCCAGCGCGCCGCCGGCGACATCCACAGCGCCGCCACCGAAATCGCCCAGGGCAACAGCGATCTGTCGCAACGCACCGAGCAGCAGGCCGCCAGCCTGGAAGAGACCGCCGCCTCGATGGAGGAGTTGACCGCCACGGTCAAGCAGAACGCCGAGCATGCGCGCCAGGCCAACCAGCTTGCCGCCGGCGCCGCCGCGGTCGCCTCGCAGGGCGGCGCCGTGGTCGGCCAGGTGGTCGACACCATGAGCGGCATCGAGACCGCATCGAAGAAGATCGCCGACATCATCAGCGTCATCGACGGCATCGCCTTCCAGACCAACATCCTGGCGCTCAACGCCGCGGTCGAAGCGGCGCGCGCCGGCGAACAGGGCCGAGGCTTCGCGGTGGTCGCCAGCGAGGTGCGCGTGCTGGCGCAACGCTCGGCCAACGCCGCCAAGGAGATCAAGGGCCTGATCGACGACTCGGTCGAGCGGGTCGCCACCGGCGCGGAGCTGGTGCAGCGTGCCGGCCAGACCATGCAGGAGATCGTCGCCTCGGTGGGCAGGGTCACCGACATCATGGGCGAGATTTCCGCGGCCTCGCAGGAGCAGTCCGCCGGCATCGAGCAGGTCAACCGCACCGTCACCCAGATGGACGAGAGCACCCAGCAGAACGCCGCGCTGGTCGAGGAAGCCACCGCCGCGGCACGGTCGATGGAGGACCAGGCCGCGCAGTTGAGCGATGCGGTGGCGGTGTTCCGGGTGGAACAGCAGGCCGTGCGCAGCGCCGCACCTGCACCCAGCGCCGTTGCCGCGACCGCGCCCAGCCATGCCCCCGCAACGACCGCCGCCGCGCACGCGCCGCAGGCCAATGCCCAGGCCATCGCCGACGCGATCGGCACGCAGTGGCAGCCGCTCACCGCGTAGGGAAATGAATTAGACAGCGTCGGGAATTGTCTTACGACCAACGACCCATCGAGTAATCCGCCGTCACGCCGATATCACATTCGAGCGACGGCGTTGCAGAGTGAAACAGCAAAGGCACTTGGTTTTTCTTGCTTCTTTTCTGACCGCCACGCCCCGCCGCTCCACGCGCACACGCGCTGCTGGAGTCCGTCTGGACGCAGTAGGCCCTGGATGCTCCAGGAACATCGTCAACGAAGAGGTCGACCAATGAACTCCTTCCTGCAACGCTACAACGTCGGCCGCCGTCTCGGCGGCGCCTTCGGCCTGCTGATCCTGCTGTCCTGCGCCCTGGTCACCATCGGCCTGCTGTCCATGGCACGCACGCGCACCGAGCTGGACAACATCGTCAAGGTGAATGTCGAAAAGAGCCGGATCAGCAACGGCATGCTCGACGCCAACTCCAGCATCCTGATCGCGCTCGGCACGCTGGCGATGGAGACGCGCGAAGAACTCAACGATCAGGCACTGGCGGAAATCAAGGCCAAGCGCCAGCGTTACACCGACCTGCGCAACGAGCTGGAGGCGTTCCCGCCCGCCAACGCCTATGCGGTGAAGCTGCGCGCCGACATCGATGCCGCCCGCACCGCCGCGCGCGCCATGAACGATGAAGTGATTGCGCTCGCCACCGCACACCGCAACGCCGAGGCGCAGACGGTTCTGAGCGAGCGCTCGCGCCCAGCCACACTGGCTTGGCAGGCCAAGATCCGCGAGAACGTGGACTTGCAGGAAGCGCAGATGAAGCTCGCCCACGTCAAGGCGACGCAAGCGATGGTTACCGGCCGTAACCTGCTGATCGCCGGTGGGGTGGCGGTCCTGCTGCTCAGCGCCCTGCTGTCGTGGACGATCACCCGCAGCCTGACCGGCCCGCTGGGCCGTGCCACCCGCGCCGCGGAGGCCATCGCCGGCGGGCGCCTGGACAACGACGTCGCCACCGACGCACACGACGAACCCGGCCGCCTGCTGCTGGCCATGGATGCCATGCAACGCCAGTTGCAGCGCTTCTCCGGCGAAACTGCGTTGATGATCGAACTGCATGCCGACAAGGACATCAGTCACCGCATGCCGCAGGATTTCCCGGGCGTGTACGGCGAGCTCAGCAAGGGCATCAACACCATGATGTTCGAGCACCTGGACGCCATCGTCGACGCCATCGGCGTCCTCAACGAATACGCCAACGGCGACCTGCGCCGCGACGCCCGCCGCCTGCCCGGCAGCCGTGCGGTGCTGCACGAATCGATGGACGCGGCCAAGGCCAGCCTGCTGGCGATCAACACCGAGATCAAGCGCCTGGCCGCGGCCGCCGCGGCCGGCGACTTCAGCGCCCGCGGCGATGCCGCGCACTTCCAGCACGACTTCCGCCTGATGGTGCAGGACCTCAACGCGATGATGGAAGTGAGCGACCACAACCTGGGCAAGCTGTCGGCGCTGTTGCAGTCGATCGCCGCCGGCGACCTGACCGCACGCATGGAAGGCGAGTTCCAAGGTGTGTTCGCCACCATGCGCGACGATGCCAACGCCACCGCCGATCAATTGACCGGCATCGTCGGTCGCATCCAGACCGCGGCGGTCAGCATCAGTGCCGCCGCCACCGAGATCGCCGCCGGCAACGACGACCTGTCGCGCCGCACCGAACAGCAGGCCGCGAGCCTGGAAGAGACCGCCGCATCGATGGAAGAACTGACCTCCACCGTCAAGCAGAACGCCGAGCACGCGCGCCAGGCCAACCAGTTGGCGGTGGGCGCGGCCTCGGTCGCCTCGCAAGGCGGCAGCGTGGTCGGCCAGGTCGTCGCGACCATGAGCGGCATCGAGGCGGCATCGAAGAAGATCGCCGACATCATCAGCGTCATCGATGGCATCGCCTTCCAGACCAACATCCTGGCCTTGAACGCCGCGGTGGAAGCGGCCCGCGCCGGCGACCAGGGCCGCGGCTTCGCCGTCGTCGCCAGCGAAGTGCGTACGCTGGCCCAGCGTTCGGCCAGTGCCGCCAAGGAGATCAAGGGCCTGATCGACGATTCGGTCACGCGCGTGGCCGAAGGCTCGGTCCTGGTCGACCAGGCCGGCCGCACCATGAGCGAGATCGTGGCTTCGGTACAGCGCGTCACCGACATCATGGGCGAGATCTCGGCCGCCTCGCAGGAACAGTCGGCCGGCATCGAGCAGGTCAACCAGACCGTGGTGCAGATGGACGAGACCACCCAGCAGAACGCGGCGCTGGTGGAAGAAGCCACCGCAGCGGCACGTTCGATGGAGGAGCAGGCCGGTCAGCTCACCAGCACGGTGGCCTTGTTCAAGATCGACAGCATCGGCGGCACAGCCGCTGGCGTACATCCAGCGCCGGTGCCGTCCGTTGCGGCCAGCGCGCCGCGGGTCGCCAAGGTGGCGGCGCGTCCACAGCGGCAGACCGTCAAGCGCGCCGTGGTTGCGGTCGGCGGCGACTGGCAGGAGTTCTGAGTCGCACGGTCGCCATGCCGCGGGCATGGCGACCGGATTCCGTGCAGGCAGTGCACCATGCGCACATGCACATGCCGGCGATACGCAAGGTATATGCCGGTGCATTACCCGCCAGCGCATGTCGGAACAACGTCGGATTCTGCCCTCTCCGAACGACGCGAGTCGGAAGGCAGACAGCTTCCTAACCGGCTGCCAACAACTCGGTGAGAAATGCTCAACTTCTCACCGACACGTCGATATTGAGGGTGCGACAAGGCATCACCAGGTCGCGTCGCAACCGCTGATTGCCAGCGTTACGACCCGGCTCCCTCTGTCCCCCCAAAAGGTCGGCTATGAACGCAATTCTGCAACGCTACAACGTCGGTCGGCGCCTGGGCATGGCGTTCGGCATCCTCATCCTGCTGTCCGGCCTGCTGGTCGCCATGGGTTTGCTGACCATGGCCAGGGCGCATCGCGAGCTGGACAGCATCGTCAACAGGAACATGGAAAAGGTGCGGCTCTCCAACGAGATGCTCGACGCCAATACCAACGTGCAGATCGGGTTGCTGGCCATCACCATCGTCGATGGGGATGCGGCCAACCAGAAGATGATCAACATCGTGCAGAGCAACCGTGCGCGCTACAAGGCCGCGCACGATGCCTTGTCGGCGATGCCCACCAGCCCGGTCGAGCGCCAGGCCATGGACACCATCGAGGCCTCGCGCGCGCGCTCGATGCAACTGAACGATCAGGTGCTCGCGCTGGGCGAAAAGGACCAGAATACGCAGGCGCAGGCGCTGTTGCTCGGCGATGCGGCGGTGGCGATGGACAAGCAGCAGGCCGCGATCCGCGCCAATGCCGATCTGCAGCGGCGCCTGAGCAAGGAGGCCTATGCGGTCTCCTCGGCGGCGATGGCGCGTGGCCGCATCGTCCTGATCTCCGGCGGTCTCGCCGTCCTGTTGGTCAGCGGTCTGCTGGGCTGGACCATCACCCGCAGCCTGACCGGGCCGCTGGGCCGCGCCACCCGCGCCGCCGAAGCCATCGCCGACGGGCGCCTGGACAACGACGTGGGTACCACCGCGCGCGACGAACCCGGCCGCCTGCTGATCGCGATGGGTCGCATGCAGACCCAGTTGCAGCGGTTCTCCAGCGAAACCGCCTTGATGATCGAACTGCATGCGGACAAGGACATGAGCCACCGCATGCCGCAGGACTTCCCCGGCGTGTACGGCGAGTTGAGCAAGGGCATCAACACCATGATGTTCGAGCACCTGGACGCCATCGTCGACGCGATCGGCGTCCTCAACGAATATGCCAATGGCGACCTGCGCCGCGACGCCCGCCGCCTGCCCGGCAGCCGCGCGGTGCTGCACGAATCGATGGACGCGGCCAAGGCCAGCCTGCTGGCGATCAATACCGAGATCAAGCGCCTGGCCGCGGCGGCCGCGGCCGGCGACTTCAGCGCCCGCGGCGATGCGGCGCACTTCCAGCACGACTTCCGGCTGATGGTGCAGGACCTCAACGCGATGATGGAGGTCAGCGATCGCAATCTCGGCAAGCTGTCGGCGCTGTTGCAGTCGATCGCCTCCGGCGACCTGACCGCCCGCATGGACGGCGAGTTCCACGGCGTGTTCGCCACCATGCGCGACGACGCCAATGCCACCGCCGACCAGTTGACCGGCATCGTCGGCCGCATCCAGACCGCTGCGGTGAGCATCAATGCCGCCGCCACCGAGATCGCCGCCGGCAACGACGACCTGTCGCGCCGCACCGAGCAACAGGCCGCCAGCCTGGAAGAAACGGCGGCGTCGATGGAAGAGCTGACTTCCACCGTCAAGCAGAACGCCGAACACGCGCGCCAGGCCAATCAACTGGCGGTGGGCGCGGCCTCGGTCGCCTCGCAAGGCGGCAGCGTGGTCGGCCGGGTGGTCGAGACCATGAGCGGCATCGAGGCCTCCTCGAAGAAGATCGCCGATATCATCTCGGTCATCGACGGCATCGCCTTCCAGACCAATATCCTGGCGCTCAACGCCGCGGTCGAAGCCGCGCGTGCCGGCGAACAGGGCCGTGGTTTCGCCGTGGTCGCCAGCGAAGTGCGCACCCTCGCCCAACGCTCGGCCAACGCCGCCAAGGAGATCAAGACGCTGATCGACGACTCGGTCGGCCGCGTCAGCGAAGGCTCGGTCCTGGTCGACCAGGCCGGCCGCACCATGCAGGAGATCGTCGCCTCGGTGCAGCGCGTCACCGACATCATGGGCGAGATCTCGTCCGCCTCGCAGGAGCAATCCGCCGGCATCGAGCAGGTCAACCAGACCGTCACCCAGATGGACGAGACCACCCAGCAAAACGCGGCCCTGGTGGAAGAAGCCACGGCCGCCGCACGGTCGATGGAAGAACAGGCCGTGCAACTGAGCGATGCGGTCGCGCTGTTCAAGATCGACAATGTCGCCGCGATCGCGCGGCCGGCGCCGGCCCGCAGCGCGCCGCCCGCACGGATGGCCAAGCCGGCCATCACAACCGTGGCGAAGGCCAGCGCCGGCCCGCAAGCGCCAACCGCGCGGCGTGCGGCCGCGGCCGCGGCAAGTAATGGCGACACGTGGCAGGAGTTCTAAGCCCACGGTGGCCGGCCGCCCGGCAACCGACGCCGCGAGGATGCATCTGGCAGCCGGTCGACACTGCGATCGGCTGCCGTCCCGCCATGTCCCGAGGCTCGCGCAAATGCCGCCCCGAGCCGGACCGGCTGTGACCACAGCCGCATCCGTCTGACATTCATTTCAATCGCGTCTCTGACATCACCGCGATCCCACGCTGACACACATGCAGCCCCCGCGACCCACGGTCGTAGTCATCGGCGGCGCGATGCCTCGCTCGCATCCGCCCGATCACACAGCAGCCAACGCTGCACTCCGATGTCCGCCAGGCCACACTGACAACGCCCCTGCCCGGCATACATGACGCCTGCGGGCCAAGGCGCGCGAAAAAGCGCACGCATGCTGCATCCGAGCCACGCCTTGCGGCGTATCTCCCGCCTGATGCGTCCCTCTGCCTCGGCCAACCATCAGGGGCGGCGACTTAACCCGGTCATCATGACAGGTTCAACATTTGTCTACGGCGGCCGCTAAAGATCTGCCCGACCCGGTCGAGCGCTGCCGATTCCACCGCATGCGCGCGCCTGGACAGGCGACGCTCGGCGGCCATCCGGTTGCACCCTGCATTCCCATGGCGCGGATCCCAGTGGATCGCCCGCCTTCTTTCGCTCTTCCTCTGAGACCCGCGCAATGACGTCGCATCCCGCGAACCACGCCGCTCCGCCCGCCTCCGAACGCCGCTCCCGTTTACGGGTCTGGCACGACCTTCCCATCGCACGCAAGCTCAGCCTGATCGGGGTCCTGGCCTTGATCGGGCTGGCCATCCCGCTGCTGCTGTACACGCGCACGCTCAGCGACGGCGTGGAGGTCAGCCGCGCCGAACTGCGCAGCTACGCGCCGCTGCGCGACATGCTGGTCCTGCTCGGGGCGCTGCAGGAAGAACAAGTGGGCAACGCCGCAGACGCGGCGAAGGCGCGCGACACCGCGGACCGGGCGCTGCACGCACTGCAGCGGACCGTGCCGTCCCTGCCCGGCTTCGAACGCAGCACGGCGGCGCTGGCGCAGTTGCAGCAGACCTTGCAGACCAGGCGCAGCGATTTCGCCGCGGTCGCAAACCAGGCCGACGACGCGCTGGACGCCCTGCGCGACGACAGCCAACTGGTCTATACGCCGTACGTGGAAAGCTATCACCTGGTGGTCAGCAGCCTGATCTATGCCCCGGTCACCAGCGAAACCCTGACCCGGCTGGATGCGATGCACGTCCCCTCCCAGGCCGGCGCCGAGACGCCGATGCTGCACGCGCAACTCGCCGAACTGGCCCGCGATCACGCGCGCCTGCGGCAGGAACTGAAGAAGGCGCTGGGCCTGCTCGAGCAACCGGATCCGGCCCTGTCGCGTGCCGTCGCCGCCGAGGCGGCAGTCGCCGATCGCGCCCTGCCGCAGCTGGCGCAGGCCCTGGACGGCGGCAGCGCCGATGCCGATCGACATTGGGACACGGCCCTGCATGGCTGGGACGACGCCTTGCACAGCCTCAGCGCCACCGGGTTGCAGGCGCTGCAACGCCAGTCGCAACGGCACCTGGACGCCTCGCTGCAGGCGATGTGGACCGCCGTTGCCGGCCTCGGCTTGCTGACGCTGCTGATCGCCGCGGTGTGCGTGCATACGCTGATCACCCTGACCCGCAACGTGCGCCGGGCCGCCGGCGTGGCCGCCGACATTGCCGAGGGCCGTCTGGACGCCCGCATCGTGGTGCCCAGCCGCGACGAAAGCGGGCGCCTGCTCGCCGACATGCAACGCATGCAGCAACAGCTGCGCGAGGTCCTGGCCGCGCAAACCGAGATGGCCAAGCACCACGATGCCGGCCAGACCAGCTACCGCATGGACGAAAGCGCCTTCCCCGGCGACTTCGGGCGCATGGTCCGCGACAGCAACACGCTGGCCGCCGCGCACATCGCGGTGACCGAGCGTCTGGCGCAGATCATGGGCCGCTACGCCATCGGTGACTTGTCCGAGGACATGGACCGCCTGCCCGGCGAAAAAGCGCGCCTCACCGAGACGATGGACACGGTCAAGCACAACCTGACCGCGATGAACACCGAGATCAAGCACCTGGCCGGGGCCGCCGCGGCCGGCGACTTCAGCGTGCGCGGCGATGCCGAAGGCTTCCAGTACGATTTCCGCCTGATGGTCGACAGTCTCAACCAGCTGATGGCCACGTCCGACGACAATCTGCAGGCGCTGTCGTCGTTGTTGCGCGCCATCGCCGCCGGCGATCTGACCGCGCGCATGCATGGCGACTTCCAGGGCGTGTTCGCGACCATGCGCGACGACGCCAACGCCACCACCGGGCAGCTGGCTGCCATCGTGTCGCGGATCCAGACCGCCGCCGGCAGCATCAATGGTGCCGCGGCCGAGATCGCCACCGGCAACGACGACCTGTCGCGGCGCACCGAGCAACAGGCGGCCAGCCTGGAAGAGACGGCGGCCTCGATGGAGGAACTGACCTCCACCGTGAAACAGAACGCCGAACGCGCGCGCCAGGCCAACCAGTTGGCCGCGGGCGCGGCGTCGGTGGCTGCGCAGGGCGGCGTGCTGGCCAGCCAGGTCTCGGACAAGATGAGCGGCATCGAGGCCGCGTCACGCAAGATCGCCGACATCATCTCGGTGATCGACGGCATCGCCTTCCAGACCAATATCCTGGCCTTGAACGCCGCGGTGGAAGCCGCGCGCGCCGGCGAACAGGGCCGCGGCTTCGCCGTGGTCGCCACCGAAGTGCGGACGCTGGCGCAGCGCTCGGCCAACGCGGCCAAGGAGATCAAGACCCTGATCGACGATTCGGTCGAGCAGGTCGCCGAGGGCGCGGCCCTAGTCGAACAGGCTGGCAGCACCATGCGAGAGATCGTGACCTCGGTGCAGCACGTCACCGACATCATGGGCGAAATCGCCGTCGCCTCGCAGGAACAATCGTCCGGCATCGAGCAGGTCAACCGCACCGTCACCCAGATGGACGAGAGCACCCAGCAGAACGCCGCGCTGGTGGAGGAAGCCACCGCCGCCGCACGCACGATGGAGGAACAGGCCGGACAGTTGCGCCAGGCCGTGGCGGTGTTCAGGGTGGAGGCCGCGGCATCGACGCGCGCGCCGGCGGTGCTGTCCGCGCACAGGTCGGCGCACGCGTTCGCCTGAGCCGGCACGCGCAGTCGCGCGGGCGCCGTCCTGCCAGCCATCCAACCGGCTCGACGGCGCCACGCCTCGTGCGACGGCAACCCGGAAGACCGATCGACCGCGGCGCCCTCCGCGGCCGTTGGCGTTTCCGGGCCGGCGGGACAGCGTTTGCCCGCAAATCGGGAAGTGACATCGTTACCACAGTGTGAAATGTGATGAACACCACCTTAAGGAACCATAGGCGCTGTCGATAACGTGAACAGCCGGTAAGTGCCGGCGCCGTCCTGGCCGGTCCCTCCATGCAGATGCGCACCCTCGATGCCGACCGACCGCGGCGTTTCCTGCGATTGCCGCTGGGCCTGGTGCTGCTGGCGATGTGGAGCGTCTGGGCCGTCGTGCACCTGGTCGCATCCGCCACCCCGCCACCGGCCGCCAGTGCCGAGGGCATCCGGGCGCGCCTGCTGGCCTTCGCGCCGGCCGCCGCCAGCGCCGGCCAGCCCGTCGCGTTCCGCCTGCGCGTGGCCGGTTGCGCGTGCGCCGCACCGGCAACGGCGTCCCTGCCAGGCATTCGCAGCGTCGACCTGCGCGACCGCGTGGCACCGCCGACCCTGCCCTATGCGCTCATCGTCTTCGATGCGCAGGCCCGCCTGGTCTATGCCGGCCCGGCACAACTGGCCGGATGCGGCACGTCCATCGCCGCGGCTGCACTGATTCCACGCTTGCTCGCCACCGGCGGTGCATCGCCGCTGATCTCACCCGCCACGTGCGGATGCCCCACAGACTCCAAGGAATCTCTCGCATGAGCGCGTCGCCTCACCCAGGCAGTCTTCTCATCGGCCACGAGCGCTATGTCTATCTGCAGAGGCTGGCGGCACAGGCCGACCGGTTGTTCGTGGCGGTCGCGGTCCTGGCCACCCTGGCCAGCCTCGCCGCCGCCTGGCATCAGGGCGCGTGGACGTTGTGGTTGACGGTCAGCCTGCCGACGCTGGCGGTCATCGCCCTGCAGGTGAAACTGTACCCGGGCAGCCTGCTGAGCCGCTGCACCGTGGCACTGGGCCTGATGGTGCTGGCGGCCGCGCTGATCCAGCAGGCCGGCGGCATGATCGAGGTGCACTTCGGGGTCATCCTGCTGATCGCCCTGCTGCTGTACTACCGCGACTGGCGTCCGATCGTGGTCGCCGCCGCGGCGATCGCCGTGCACCACGTGCTGTTCTTCTGGCTGCAGCATCGCGGCCTGCCGGTGCGCGTGTTCACCGCCGATGCCGGGCTCGGCATCCTGGCGATCCACGCGCTGTACGTGGCGGTGGAAGCGGCGATCCTGGTGCCGATGGCGGTGCAGATGCGCCGACAACTGCTGGACGTGGGCCACGATCCGCACGACCTGGCGCAGGCCGCACGCGCCATCGCCCAGCAGCAACCGCTGCCGGAGGCGATCCGTGCGCTGACCCTGCCGGAAGGCTCCATCGCCCACACCCTGGTTGCGGCCAATGCGCAACTGCTGCACGGCCGCGAGCAGGACAGCGAGGCCCAGCGCGAAAACCAGCGCATCCGCAGCGCGCTGGACGACGTCACCACCAACGTGATGATCGCCGACGCCGAGCGCCGCATCGTCTACGTCAACCGGCCGCTGCTGCAGATGCTCAGCGACGTGCAGGACGACCTGCGCCGCGACCTGCCGCAGTTCGACGCCAGCGCGCTGCTGGGCAAGACCATCGACGTGTTCCATCGCCATCCCGAACACCAGGCGCGCATGCTCGCCGAGTTGAAGGGCACCCACCGCGCGCAGATCCGCGTCGGCGGCCATACCATGCGCCTGATCGTCAATCCGGTCACCGACGCCGCTGGCCACCGCCTGGGCTTCGTGGTGGAGTGGGCCGACCGGACCGACGAAGTGGCGGTGGAAGAAGAGATCGCCGGCATCGTGCGCGGCGCGGTGGCCGGCGACCTCGGCGGGCGTATCCGCCTGGACGGCAAGCACGGCTTCCTGCTGCAACTGGGCGAACAGATCAACGCCATGCTCGCCGCCAGCGCCTCCGGCCTGGGCCACATCCAGCAGATGCTGCGCGCGCTCGCCGAGGGCGACCTGTCGCGGCGCATCGATGCCGACCTGCAGGGCGTGTACGCCAACATGAAGGACGACGCCAACGCCACCGCCGAGCAGTTGTCGGCGATCGTGCGGCAGATCCAGGGCGCCTCCGACGCGATCAACACCGCGGCCGGCGAGATCGCCGCCGGCAACGACGACCTGTCGCGGCGCACCGAGCAGCAGGCCGCCAGCCTGGAGGAAACCGCCGCTTCGATGGAAGAGCTGACCTCCACGGTCAAGCAGAATGCCGAGCATGCGCACCAGGCCAACCAGTTGGCGGTCGGCGCCGCGGCGGTCGCCTCGCAGGGCGGAAGCGTGGTCGGCCAGGTGGTCACCACCATGAGCGGCATCGAGGCCTCCTCGAATAAGATCGCCGACATCATCTCGGTGATCGACGGCATCGCCTTCCAGACCAACATCCTGGCGCTCAATGCCGCAGTGGAAGCCGCACGTGCCGGCGAACAGGGCCGCGGTTTCGCCGTGGTCGCCAGCGAGGTACGCACCCTCGCCCAGCGTTCGTCGAACGCGGCCAAGGAGATCAAGACCCTGATCGACGATTCGGTCGGCCGCGTCGCCCAAGGCTCGGCCCTGGTCGATCAGGCCGGCGGCACCATGCGCGAGATCGTGGCCTCGGTGCAGCGCGTCACCGACATCATGCGCGACATCGCCGCCGCCTCGCAGGAGCAATCGGCCGGCATCGAGCAGGTCAACCAGACCATCGCGCAGATGGACGAGGCCACCCAGCAGAATGCCGCCCTGGTCGAGGAAGCCAGCGCCAGTGCCCGCTCGATGGAACAGGAGGCAGGCGCACTGGCACGCGCCGTGGCATCCTTCACCCTGGAGCAGCGTCCGCGGCTGAGCGCCGTCGCCACTGGCGGCAACGCGCAGCCGGACTACAAAAACGCGGCGCTCAGCCGATAGCATGCGTGGGGCGATCCGACGCGGTGCCGCCCCACCCACCTCCCGTACCCACTGTCCACCATGGCCGAAGGCACTCCCAGCGACTCTCCCGTCCCGTCTTCGCCGCAAGAAGAGGTGGAGGACGACCGCTTCCTGCTGACCAAGCCGCGACAGATCCGCCAGTTGCTGCAGTCGCTGATCCAGCAGCGCTCGCAGGTCAGTGCGCACGTGGGCGGCCGCGATCAGGCCTTCTCCACCGCGCTGCTGGAGCTGGACGAGGACAGCGTGCTGCTGGACCTGAGCGTCAACGAAGCCTCCAATCGCGCTGCGGAGCAGGCCGAGTACTTGCTGTGCTTCGCGCAACTGGACAAGGTGCGGGTGCGTTTCCGCATCGAGCGCCCCGAGCGCACCGATCGCAACGGCCAGTCCGGCTTCCTCGCCGCGTTGCCGGAATCGCTGTACTACCTGCAGCGGCGCGAGCATTTCCGCCTGGAGACCCCGGTCACCGAATCGCCGCTGTGCGTGCTGCGTTTCGAGGACGACGCCGGCCAGGTCGAACTGAAGCTGCGCGTGGTGGACATCAGCGGCGGCGGCCTGGCGGTGGCGCTGGTGCAGGGCCAACCCATGCCGCAGCTGCAGCAGAGCTGCCCGAACTGCATCCTGCAGCTGCCCGATGCCGATGCCATCCGGCTGACCCTACAGGTCTGCAACATGTATGTCTCCAAGCTCGCCAACGGCCAGGACACCCTGCGGGTAGGCATGCGCTTCCTGGACCTGCCGCGCGGCGCCGACGCGGCGATCCAGCGCTACGTGTTCCGCATCGAGCGCCAGCGCAGCGCCCGCAAGAGCGGCGTGCTTTCCTGAACGCCGGCAACCGTCGGCCGCCCGGGGTCTAAAGTTCGGCGGCGCCGCGCCGATCTAGCATCAGAGTCGCGCTTCCCCACCCACGCCATCATCCGCAATCCCGTGCGCACCAGGAGCACACGATGAACGACAAGACCACCTCCACCTCCGGCGCCACCGGCGGCGAATTCCTCAGCTTCACCCTCGGCGAAGAACACTACGGCGTGGATATCCTCAAGGTGCAGGAAATCCGCGGCTACGACTCGGTCACCCGGGTCCCGGACGCCCCCGAGTACATCAAGGGCGTGATCAACCTGCGCGGCACCATCGTGCCGGTCATCGACCTGCGCCTGAAGCTGCGCCTGAAGGAGGCGCGCTACGACGCCTTCACCGTGATGATCGTGCTCAACGTCGAGAACCGCGTGGTCGGCATCGTCGTGGACAGCGTCTCCGACGTGATCCCGCTTAACGAAGAGCAGATCCGCCCGACCCCCGAGTTCGGCGCCGCGGTCGACACCCGCTTCATCTCCGGGATCGGCACCCAGGACGACAAGATGTTGATTCTGCTGGACATCGAGACCCTGCTGGACAGCGCCGAGTTCGGCCAGCAGCACGCCCACGTCGACGAAGCCGCCTGACGGACGACGGCTCGCCCGGCTGTAGACGAAACCCGCCTCACGGCGGGTTTTTTATTTGAAATGCGAACTGTTTATCAGTTGTGAGAATCAAGTTAACCGTTTTCATGCCGATAGCTGAAGGGTGGCTGGCCATCACACAGCCCTCACTTCATCCCCCGTCCTCAAGGAGTCTTGTCATGAAACCGAGCTTTCCCATGCTGTTGGTCCTGTTGCTCGCCGCCAGCCCCAGCACCTTCGCCCAGTCCCAGCAGATGATCCCGCCGGAGATGGCCACCCGTTTCGTCGGCAAGGACGGCATGGTCTGCGGCAAGGTCGAGAAAGCCAAGTACGCGCAGAATTCCGAAGGCGAGCCGACCTTCCTGTACATGGGCGGCATGTTCCCGCGCCACACCTTCTCCGCCCGCATCGCCGGCGCCGACCGCAGCAAGTTCGGCTTCGCGCCGGAGACCCTGGAAGGCAAGGACGTGTGCGTGATCGGCAAGATCGAGCGCGACAGCTCGCGCGCCGAGATCCAGGTCAGCGCGCCGTCCAGCCTGAAGCTGGCCACCATCAAGTAAGCCTCCGCGCCGCCGCGCTGGACCCGTGCACCCACGGTCCGGTGTGGCGGCGTTTGCCGTTCTTGCCCCTTGTCGCCCCCTCCGAATTACGGGAAACGCGCTCATGCAGTGGATAAAAGATCTCAAGGTGATGCCCAAACTGATGCTGGCGTTCGGCGTCGTGCTGGCGTTGATGCTCATCCAGGGCGTGGCCGCCTATCGCGGTCTGAACTCGCTCAATGGCGTGACCAGTAATGTGTCGTCGCAGGTGGTGCCGAGTGTGCGCACCGGCGGCGAGATGCGCGGCATCCTGGGCGAGTACCGCAACGCGGCCTACCAGAGCCTGATCCGCAGCAGCGATGCGCTGAAGAAGGAATCGGCGGCGCGCGCGATCGCGCTGAAGAAGCAGATGGACAAGATCCTGGCCGACTATCCGCCCAAGATCGGCAGCGCGCAGGAAAAGACGATCTACCAGCGACTGGTCGCCGACTGGAAGAAGGCCAGCGCCTCCTATCAGTCCGTCAACGAAATGCTGCAGCTGGACCTGCACGACGATGCCATCGACACCTTCACCGGCGAGACCCGCACCCTGCACAACAAGGTGGTGGACGACGTCGTCGCGCTGATCGCCGAGAACGACCGCCAGGCCAAGGTCGCGGCCGACGCCGCCAGCGGCACCTACGGCAAGGCCTCGGCGACCCTGCTGGTCTGCCTGTTGATCGGCCTGGGCGCGGCGATCGGCATGGCCTTCCTGTTCGGGCGGATGCTGGCCAACAGCGTGCGCGACGCGGTCAAGGTGGCCAGCGACGTCGCCGGCGGCAAGCTCGACGGGCATATCGACTCCAACGGCAAGGACGAATTCGGCGAGCTGATGCAGGCGCTCAAGCGCATGCAGCAGGACCTGCGCGGGCGCATCGAGCGCGACGCCGCGGTCGCGTCCGAGAACCTGCGCATCCGTACCGCGCTGGACAACTCCTCGATCGGCATGTTCATCGTCGACCTGGACTACAACATCGTCTACGCCAACCCCTCGATGCAGGGCCTCACCGACAAGTACGCCGAGCAGATCCACTCGGTCGCGCCGGCGTTCGATTCCAGCCTGCCGCTGGTCGGCTCGCCGGTGACGGTGCTGGAGTACGGCAACCAGCACGATCCCAAGACCCTGGCGGAGCTGGAGAAGAAGGGCGTGATGGACCGCGAGATGGCCTATGCCGACGCGCGCATCGCCCAGACCATCACCGCCATCCGCGACCAGCACGGCGCCCATATCGGCTTCGTGTGCGAATCGCGCGACCGCACCCTGGAAGCCCAGGTCGAGCAGGAAGTGGCCAAGATCGTGCGCGCGGCCGCCGCCGGCGACCTCAGCGGGCGCGTCGGCCTCGACGGCAAGCACGGCTTCTTCCTGCAGTTGGCACAGCAGCTCAACGGCCTGCTGCAGGCCAACGGCGACAGCATCGGCGAAGTGTCCAAGTTGCTGACCGCGCTGTCGCAGGGCGACCTCACCGCGCGCATGCACGGCGAGTTCCAGGGCGTGTTCGCGACCATGCGCGACGACGCCAACGCCACCGCCGAGCAACTGGCGGCCATCGTCGGCCGTATCCAGCAGGCGGCAAACGCGATCAACGCCGCGGCCGGCGAGATCGCCGCCGGCAACGACGACCTGTCGCGCCGCACCGAACAGCAGGCCGCCAACCTGGAAGAAACCGCCGCCTCGATGGAGGAACTGACCTCCACCGTGAAGCAGAACGCCGAACATGCGCGCCAGGCCAACCAGCTCGCCGCCGGCGCCGCTTCGGTCGCCTCGCAGGGCGGCGATGTGGTCGGCCGCGTGGTCGAGACCATGACCGGCATCGAGGCCTCCTCGAAGAAGATCGGCGACATCATCAGCGTCATCGACGGCATCGCCTTCCAGACCAACATCCTGGCGCTCAATGCCGCCGTCGAAGCGGCGCGCGCCGGCGAACAGGGCCGCGGCTTCGCGGTTGTGGCCAGCGAAGTGCGCACGCTGGCGCAGCGCTCGGCCAACGCCGCCAAGGAGATCAAGGGCCTGATCGACGCCTCGGTGGGCCAGGTGGCCAACGGCTCGACCCTGGTCCGCCAGGCCGGCCAGACCATGACCGAGATCGTGGCCTCGGTGCAGCGCGTCACCGACATCATGGGCGAGATCGCCGCCGCCTCGCAGGAGCAGTCGGCCGGCATCGAGCAGGTCAACCAGACCGTCACCCAGATGGACGAGACCACCCAGCAGAACGCCGCACTGGTGGAAGAAGCCACCGCGGCCGCCCGCTCGATGGAAGAGCAGGCCGGCCAGCTGATCGAGTCCGTGTCGATCTTCCGCGTCGAGCAGTCGGCCCAGTCCGCGGTGGTGCATGCACCGCAGGCCGTGGCCGCGCCGAAGCCGGCACTGGTGGCGAAGAAGCCGACGGCCGTCGCCTCCGCCAAGCCGGCGGCGGTGCGCGCCCGCAAGGTCGAACCCGCGCTGGCCGATTCCGACTGGCAGGAGTTCTGAGCCCGGCCCGGCCTGTCGCTACACCCCCTCCCCGGCCTTCGCGCCGGGGATTTTTTTGATGGCGACGCCGGCGCGCGGATTGTCTACGAATCGGTCGCGCCGCGCGCTCAATTTCATCGTTGCCGGGGCCGTTAAATCCCTGGGAACCTTCCAAGGAACTGGTCGATGTCGTCTCGCTCGTTGCTCACCCGCCTTTCGGATCTGCCGCTGCGCCGCAAGTTCCTGTGGCAGACCGTCTTGCTGGGCGCCGGTATCGTCCTGCTGGCGGTGATCGCCGCGCGGATGCAGTACCTGGACATCCGCAACACGCGCGAGCAGGCGCTGAAGAGCCAGATCGAGCTGGCGCTGGGCGTGGTCCGTGCCTATGCGGCGGAAGTGGACAAGGGCAGCATGCCGCTGGACGAGGCGCAGCGCACCGCCCTGCGCACCCTGGAGTCGATGCGCGCCCGCGACGGCGTGGATTACTTCTACGTGCACGACATGCATCCGACCATGCTGATGCACCCCACCCGCAAGGACCTGATCGGCAAGGACATCGGCCAGGTGCTCAGTGCCGACGGCAAGCCGATCTTCCGCGATTTCGTGAAGGCGGCCGAGGCCGGCGGCGGCTATGTCGACTACCTGTGGCCCAAGCCCGGCAACACCACGCCGGTGGAGAAGGTCTCCTACAACGCTCCGTTCGCGCCCTGGCATTGGGTCATCGGCACCGGCGTCTACATGGACGATGTGCAGGCGCAGGCGCTGATCTTCACCGGGGTCATGACCCTGGCCGGCGGCATCCTGGTGCTGCTCACCTTCGGTATCAACTGGCTGATCGGCAGTTCCGTGCTGCGTCCGGTGTCGCGCAGCCTGGACGCGATCCGCGCCGTGTCGCGCGGGGATCTCAACGTGCGCATCGACAACCCCGGCCGCGACGAGGCCGGCGAGATGCTGCGCGCCACCGGCGAGATGATCCGGATGCTGGAGCGCTTCTCCAGCGAGACCGCGCAGATGGCGGTGCTGCACGCCGACAAGGACATGTCCCACCGCATGCCGGAGGATTTCCCCGGCGTGTACGGCGAACTGGCCACCAGCATCAACCGCATGATGTTCGAGCACCTGGATGCCATCGTCGATGCCATCGCCGTGCTCAACGAATACGCCAACGGCGACCTGCATCGCGACGCGCGCCGCCTGCCCGGCAGCCGCGCGGTGCTGCACGAATCGATGGACGCGGCCAAGGCCAGCCTGCTGGCGATCAATACCGAGATCAAGCGCCTGGCCGCCGCCGCCGCCGCCGGCGACTTCAGCGTGCGCGGCGACGCCGAGCGCTTCCAGCACGACTTCCGGCTGATGGTGCAGGACCTCAATGCGATGATGGAGGTCAGCGACCGCAACCTGGGCAAGCTGTCGACGCTGCTGCAGGCCATCGCCGCCGGCGACCTGAGCGCGCGCATGCACGGCGACTTCCACGGCGTGTTCGCGCGGATGCGCGAGGACGCCAATACCACCGCCGACCAGCTCGCCGACATCGTCGGCCGCATCCAGACCGCGGCACGCAGCATCCACGGTGCCACCACCGAACTGGCCGCCGGCAACGAGGACCTGTCGCGCCGCACCGAACAGCAGGCGGCCAACCTGGAAGAGACCGCCGCCTCGATGGAGGAACTGACCTCCACCGTGAAGCAGAACGCCGAGCACGCGCGCCAGGCCAACCAGTTGGCCGCCGGCGCCGCCTCGGTGGCCTCGCAGGGCGGCGACGTGGTCGGCCGGGTGGTCGAGACCATGAGCGGCATCGAGGCCTCCTCGAAGAAGATCGCCGACATCATCTCGGTGATCGACGGCATCGCCTTCCAGACCAACATCCTGGCCTTGAACGCGGCGGTGGAAGCCGCCCGCGCCGGCGAACAGGGCCGTGGCTTCGCGGTGGTCGCCAGCGAAGTGCGCACGCTGGCGCAGCGTTCGGCCAACGCCGCCAAGGAGATCAAGACGCTGATCGACGACTCGGTCGGCCGCGTCAGCGAAGGCTCGGTCCTGGTCGACCAGGCCGGCCGCACCATGCAGGAGATCGTGGCCTCGGTGCAGCGGGTGACCGGCATCATCGGCGAGATCGCCGCGGCCTCGCAGGAGCAGTCGATGGGCATCGAGCAGGTCAGCCGCACCGTGGCGCAGATGGACCAGGCGATCCAGCAGAACGTCGCCGTGGTCGAGGAGGCCAGCGCCTCGGCGCGGGCACTGGAAGACCAGGGCCGCCGGCTCGGCGAGGCCGCGGCGGTGTTCCGGCTGGACGCGGTGTCGGCCCAAGCGGACAGCGCTGCGGCGCGCACGCCTGCCGCAGCGGCGCGGAGCGCGGCGCGGCCGGCGCCGCTGCGGCTGGTACGCGCGCCGGCCCCCGCCATCGAGACCGATTGAGCGGCCGTACCGGTGCGATAGGAACAATCAGGCATCGCGCCGCAACTTGCGCCACGTCACGGTTCAAGCAATCGCCGCGCGAGTCGATATCAGGATCACGCTTCGTGATCCGCGCATGACACCGCCGGGTCACGACGCGACCGTTCAGGGAGCACGTGATGCCTTGCCGTCCACATCCACCATCGTCCAGTCTCCTGCCGCCGCGCCGCGTCGACGCGTGCACGCAGGTCCTGTCCATGGTTTGGCGCCAGCCATCCAGGCACTGGATCCGCGCGCGCATGGCACGCGACGGCCTCGACCGGCGCCGCGCCTGCGCGCCGCCCTCGCCTCGCCCCACCTCCGCCAGCTGACGCCGCGGCCGCCCTCTCCCCCGCTTTCCACCCCGTTACCGCACATGGAATGCCCATGAACGTGCTTCCGCACCTGAAAATCCGCGACAAGCTGATCTGCGCCTTCGCCCTGACCACCCTGCTGACGCTGGTGCTGGGCGCGTTCACCTATTCCCGCACCAACCTGTCGATCTCCGAACTCCAGCACATCGAGCGGGACTGGGTGCCGGCGACCCAGGCCCTGTCCGAGGTGCGCGCGCAACTGGGCGAGTTCCGCACCTACGAACTGGCGCAACTGGCGCGCGCCAACGATCCGCAAGCACAGGCCGACTATTTCAAGCGCATGCAGAAGGTGCGCAACGAGGTGGCCAAGCACCAGCAGGTCATCGCGGCGATGATGCGCGACCCCAAGCAGGTGCAGATGTACGCCGGTGTCCAGGAAACGCTGACGGCCTATCTGCAGGCCAATACCGAGATGGGCGCCGCCTTGCGCGCCGGCGACGTGGCGGCGGCGCAGAGCATCTCCGATAACCGCTCGCGGGCGCTGCGCCGCACCTTGTTCGAGCGCATCGTGGCGTTGACCGAGTACAACGTCGCCGAACTGAACCGGGAGATGGAGCTCGCCCATCGCCAGATGGCCAATACCAAGACGCTGATCCTGGCACTGCTCGCGCTGGCCGTGCTGTTCGCCGGCGTCACCGCCTGGCTGATCGCGCGCGGCATGGCCCGCCAGCTGCACGCGGCCAAGCGCCTGTCGCAGGCGGTGGCCCGCGGCGAACTGGAGGGCGCCACCTATCCGCACGGCAAGGACGAAATCGGCGAACTGATGGACGACATGCTGGTCATGCGCTCGCGCATCCATGCGGTGATCCGCGCGCAGGACGAGATGGCGCAGCAGCACGCGCGCGGCACCATCAGCTATCGCATGGACGAGACCGCCTTCCCCGGCGAGTACGGGCAGATGGTCAAGGGCACCAACGAGCTGGTCGCCTCGCACATCGCGGTGAAGATGCGCCTGCTGCAGATCATCCACCGCTATGCCATCGGCGACCTGTCCGAGGACATGGACCGGCTGCCCGGCGAAAAGGCCGTGCTCACCGAAACCATGGACATGGCCAAGCAGAACCTGACCGCGATGAGCGACCAGATCAAGCAGCTGGCGGAGGCGGCCGCGGCCGGCGCGTTCGGCACGCGCGGCGATCCGGACCGCTTCCAGTTCGGCTTCCGTGCGATGGTGCAGGACCTCAACGCGATGATGGCGGTCAGCGACCGCAACCTGGGCGAGCTGTCGACGCTGCTGCAGTCCATCGCCGCCGGCGACCTCACCGCGCGCATGCACGGCGAGTACCACGGCGTGTTCGGGCGCATGCGCGACGACGCCAATGCCACCGCCGCGCAACTGGCGGCCATCGTCGGCCGCATCCAGGCTGCCGCCGCCAACATCAATGTCGCCTCGACCGAGATCGCCGCCGGCAACCACGACCTGTCGCGCCGCACCGAGCAGCAGGCGGCCAGCCTGGAGCGCACCGCCGCGTCGATGGAGGAACTGACCTCCACCGTGAAGCAGAACGCCGAGCATGCGCGCCAGGCCAACCAGCTCGCCGCCGGCGCGGCCGCGGTCGCCTCGCAGGGCGGCGAGGTGGTCGGCCAGGTGGTGACCACCATGAACGGCATCGAGGCCTCGTCGAAGAAGATCGCCGACATCATCGGCGTGATCGACGGCATTGCCTTCCAGACCAACATCCTGGCGCTGAACGCGGCGGTGGAAGCCGCGCGCGCCGGCGACCAGGGCCGCGGCTTCGCCGTGGTCGCCAGCGAAGTGCGCACCCTCGCCCAGCGCTCGGCCAGTGCCGCCAAGGAGATCAAGACGCTGATCGACGAGTCGGTCGGCCGCGTCGCCGAAGGCTCGGCGCTGGTGGACCAGGCCGGCCGCACCATGAGCGAGATCGTGACCTCGGTGCGCCGCGTCACCGACATCATGGGCGAGATCGCCGCGGCCTCGCAGGAGCAGTCCGCCGGCATCGAACAGGTCAACCAGACCGTGGTGCAGATGGACGAGAGCACCCAGCAGAACGCCGCGCTGGTCGAGGAAGCCACCGCCGCGGCGCGCTCGATGGAGGACCAGGCCGGGCAGCTCGGCGCGGCCATCGCCGCGTTCAAGCTGGACACCTACCAGGGCGCAGCCGCCAACGCGCCGCTCGCGCACGCGGGCCCTGCCCCGGCCCGGGCCAGGACCCGGCCGGCGCCACGCCCGCGCCCCGTCGCCGCGGTCGCCGCCAGCGCCAGCGAGACGCAGTGGCAGGAGTTCTGAGCAGCGACGCCACCGCCGGCGGCCGTTCCTGACCGCCGGCTGTCAATTTCGTCCACTCCCGGCCGATAACTCGGTTGACCGACCATCGCTGCGCACCATGGCCATCCAGACTCCCGCTTCGCCCTCCTCCGGTTCCGACAATCGCGACTTCGACTTCAGCGACCGCGATTTCAAGCGGGTCTGCGACCTCATCTACCAGAAGGCCGGCATCGCCCTGGCCCCGGCCAAGCGCGACATGGTCTATGGCCGCCTGTCGCGGCGCCTGCGCGTGCTCGGGCTGCGCTCGTTCCGCGACTACCTGGACTGGCTGGAGCGCGACGGCGGCGACGAATGGGAGGCGTTCACCAACGCGCTGACCACCAACCTGACCTCGTTCTTCCGCGAACCGCACCATTTCGAGCGGCTGCGCGAGGAACTGCAGAAGCATTCCGGCGCGGCGCCGCTGAAGATCTGGTCCTGCGCCTCGTCCACCGGCGAGGAACCCTACTCGCTGGCGATCACCGCCTGCGAGGCGTTCGGCACGCTGACCCCGCCGGTGCGGATCCTGGCCACCGACGTCGACACCCAGGTGCTGGCCACCGCCTCGCGCGGCGTGTACGCGCTGGAGCGCGTCGCCAGCCTGGACCCGGCGCTGAAGCGCAAGTACTTCCAGCGCGGCAGCGGCGCCAACGAGGGCCAGTGCCGGGTGCTGCCGGCACTGCGCGACCTGCTCGAGTTCCGCCAGCTCAACCTGCTGGAACCGCGCTACGACGTCGCCGGGCCCTACCTGGCGCTGTTCTGCCGCAACGTGATGATCTATTTCGACAAGCCCACCCAGCGCGGCATCCTGTCGCGGCTGATCCCGCACCTGGACGACGACGGCATGCTCTACACCGGCCATTCGGAAAACTATCTGCATGCCGCCGACCTGATCCAGCCCTGCGGCCGCACGCTGTACCGCCGGGCGCAAAAGGATCGCGCATGAGCCCCGCCGCCATGGCTGTAGACCAGGTGATGCGCTATCACGATACGCGCTTCCAGACGACGGCCGCCAAGCTGCTGCCCACCCAATACCTGGTGGTGGACGACGACACCGCGCTGACCACCATCCTGGGTTCGTGCGTGGCCGCCTGCATCCGCGACCCGCTGCTGAAGATCGGCGGCATGAACCACTTCATGCTGCCAGATGGCCAGAGCGGCGACGGCGCGCCGGCGCGCTACGGCAGCTATGCGATGGAAGTGCTGATCAACGACCTGCTCAAGCGCGGCGCCGCCCGCAACCGCCTGGAAGCCAAGGTGTTCGGCGGCGGCAATGTGCTCAAGGGCTTCACCAACAACCCGGTGGGCACGCGCAACGCCGACTTCGTCCTGAACTATCTCAAGGCCGAGCAGATCCCGGTGGTGGCCGAGGATCTGCGCGGCATCCATCCGCGCAAGATCTGGTTCTTCCCCGGCACCGGCCGCGTGGTCGTGCAGCGCCTGCCGCACGCGCACGAGGAGGCCGAGATCGCCGCGGCCGAGTCGGCGGTGCGCGCCCGTCTGGCCAAAGCCCCTGTCACCGGCGCCGTGGAGTTGTTCGAATGAGCCTGGAAGCCCCTTGCCGTGTCCTGATCGTCGACGACTCCGCGGTCGTGCGGCAGATCCTCACCGAGATCCTGTCCGGCGCGCCCGGCGTGGAGGTGGTCGGCTCGGCCGCCGACCCGCTGCTGGCGCGCGAGAAGATCAAGCGCCTGAATCCGGACGTCATCACCCTGGACGTGGAAATGCCGCGCATGGACGGCCTGGCGTTCCTGGAAAACCTGATGCGACTGCGGCCCACGCCGGTGGTGATGATCTCCTCGCTCACCGAGCGCGGCGCCGACACCACCCTGCAGGCGCTGTCGCTGGGCGCGGTCGACTTCGTCTCCAAGCCCAAGCTCGACGTGGCCCGCGGGCTGGAGGAATACGCCGAAGAGATCATCGCCAAGGTCAAGAACGCGGCCAAGGCCAAGGTCCGCGCCCTGGACCGGCCGGCCACGCCGAAGCCGGCCGGCGCCACCGCCACGCCCGCCGCGGTGTCGTCGCTGAAGTTCCGCACCACCGACCGGCTGATCGCGATCGGCGCCTCCGCCGGCGGCACCGAGGCGCTGCGCGTGGTCCTGGAAGGCATGCCGGCCGACGCCCCGGCGGTGGTGATGACCCAGCACCTGCCGGCCGGCTTCAGCACCGCCTTCGCCGAGCGCCTCAACCGGCACTCGGCGATGGCCGTGCGCGAGGCCACCGAAGGCGAAGCGATCCTGCCCGGCCATGCCTACCTGCCGCCCGGCGGCAAGCACCTGCAGGTGATCCGCGACGGCGCCCGCTGGCGCTGCAAGATCGACGACGGCCCGCCGGTCAACCGGCACAAGCCGGCAGTCGACGTGCTGTTCCAGTCGGTGGCGCGCAACGCCGGTGCCAACGCCATCGGCGCGATCCTCACCGGCATGGGCGACGACGGCGCACGCGGCCTGCTGGAAATGCTGCAGGCCGGCGCCAGCACCCTGGTCCAGGACGAGGCCACCAGCGTGGTCTGGGGCATGCCCGGCACCGCCTTCCGCCTGGGCGCGGCGCAGGAAGTGCTGCCGCTGGACAAGATCGCCGAGCGCCTGATCGCGCTGTCCGCGCAGGCCCGCTGACGCATGCCGGGCCGCCGCGTCACCACGTCGAGCGTGCCCAGCGATCCCAGCGTGGAGACGGCACGGGCGGCCGCGGCCTGTTCCGAACTCGATCTGCTGCACTGCCTGCACTACGCCCCACAAGGGGTGCTGGTGATCGATGCGAAGGCGCGCGTGGTCGCCTTCAACCACACCGCCGAAGCGTTGTGGAACCGCCCGCGCGCGCAAGTGCTGGGATATCCGCTCGGCGAGCTGGTCGATGCCGAGGTGCGCGACGACTTCCTCGCCAGTTGCCTGCACGAGGACGGCAGCGGCAGCTACGAACTGCTGTTGCGCGACGTCGACGGCGCCGCGCGCTGGCTGGCGGTGAGCGCGGCCCGGGTACCGCAGAACACCAGCCAGCTGCAGGTGCTGTTCGTGCGCGACGTCAGCGCCGAGCGCGCCCGCGATGCCCGGATGCGGCTGCTGTCGCTGGCGCTGGACTCCAGCGACAACGCGATCGTCGTCTGCGATCCGGAATTGAACATTCTCTACGTCAACGCCGGCTTCAGCCAGGTGTTCGGCTACGCCGAGCGCGACGTGCTGGGACACCTGCCCAGCAACGTGCTGACCGGCCCCGGCACCGACCTGCAGACGGTGCAGTACACCCGCGAACGTGTGCGCGCCGGCTTCGGCCACCAGACCGACATCCTGGCGTACCGCAAGGACGGCACCCCGCTGTGGGCCACCCTGGTGGCCACCCCCATCGCCGGCGAGGACGGCAGCCAACAGCACTACATCCTCTCGTTCACCGACATCACCCAGAGCAAGATGCACGAGGTGCTGCACAAGAACGTGCTGGATGCGCTGGTCCGCGAACAGCCGCTGGTCGAGGTCGCCACGCTGATCTGCAAGGAGGTCGAGCGCATCGCGCCGGAACTGATGGCCGCGATCGTCAGCGTCGACGGCAGCGGCTGCCTGCAGCCCCTGGCGGCACCGAGCATGCCGGCGCGGTTCGGCGAGACCATGACCAGCATGCGCGCGGGACCGCGCTCCGGCGCCCTCGCCACCTCGATCTGGCGCAGCAAGCAGGTGCTGGTGCTCGACCCGCGCACCGACCCGCTGTTCGCCGACTACTTGGGGCTGGTGCAGCATGTGCAGTTGGGCACCTGCGTGGCCACCCCGATCAAGTCCAGCAGCGGCCGCGTCCTCGGCAGCTTCGCGCTGTGCTACCGGCAGGTGCGCGAGCCGCTGCCCTGGCACCTGGGCCTGATCGAACTCTGCGTGCATCTGTGCGCGCTGGCGCTGGAACGCGAGCAGACCAGGGCACGCGTCCACCAACTCGCCTTCTACGATTCGCTCACCGGTTTGCCCAACCGGGTGATGTTCAGCGCCCGCGCCGAGCAGGCCCTGGCCGCGGCCGAGCACCAGGGTGCGCCGGTGGCGATCCTGTTCGTGGACATCGATCGCTTCAAGCGTGTCAACGAAACCCAGGGCCATGCCGCCGGCGACGGCCTGCTGCGCGACATCGCCCGGCGCATCGGCGACACGCTGGGCATGACCGACCTGGTCGGCCGCCAGGCCGGCGACGAATTCGTGCTGATGCTGCCGAACTGCAGCGTCGCGCAGGCCGCCGGCGTCGCCGAGCGCCTGATGCTGGCGCTGGCCGAGCCGCTGGTGGTCGGCCAGGTGACCCTGCACCCCAGCGCCAGCATCGGCGTGGCGATGTTCCCCGACGACGGCCGCGACATCGAGACCCTGCTGCGCCATGCCGACCTGGCCATGTTCCGGGCCAAGCGCGAGGGCGGCGACAGCGTGCGCTACTTCAGTTCCGACATGAACCGCATGGCGCAGGAACGCGTGGCGATGGAGACCGCGCTGCGCGACGCCCTGCATCGCGACAAGCTGCAACTGCACTACCAGCCGCAACTGGACAGCCAGGCGCCGCATGCGCTGTACGGCGTGGAAGCGCTGCTGCGCTGGGAGCATCCCAACCTCGGCGCGATCTCGCCGGCGCGGTTCGTGCCGATGGCCGAGGAATGCGGCCTGATCGACGAGCTCGGACATTGGGTCCTGCGCGAGGCCTGCCGGCAGATGGCCGACTGGCGCCTGCGCGGCATCCCGGTGCCGCGCGTGGCGGTGAACCTGTCGGCCAACAATTTCGCCGATCCGCAGCTGCCGGCGCGGGTCGAAGGCCTGCTCGCCGCCGCCGGCCTGCAGCCGGCCGACCTGGCCCTGGAGATGACCGAGAGCGTCATGCTCTCCAACACCAGCGCGGTGCTGGCCAACCTGCGCCAGCTGCAGGCCGGCGGCGTGCTGCTGTCGCTGGACGATTTCGGCACCGGCTATTCCAGCCTTAGCCATCTGCACCAGTTGCCGGTCAACGAACTGAAGCTGGACATGAGCTTCGTCAGCGACCTGGAGCACTGCCAGACCTCGCGCGCCCTGACCACCTCGGTGCTGCGCATCGGCGAAACCCTGGGCCTGCACACCGTGGCCGAGGGCGTGGAGACCGAAGCGCAATGCGCGTTCCTGGCACGGCTGGGCTGCCGCGTGCTGCAGGGCTTCCTGTTCGCGCCGGCGCTCACACCAGCGGCGCTGGAGCACTGGCTGCAGGGGCGTGCGTCCGCACAGCCAACGTCAGCGCAGACGTAAGCGCACGCGAACGCGGCACGTCCGCCGCGCCGCGAAACGCCAGCCACATCCACAAAAAAGCCCGGCGATGCCGGGCTTTTCGTTGCGACTGTGCCGCACAGGCGGCACGTCGCGTCAGCACATCGCCGGGGCGATCAGGCGGCGACCGTGGCGGCCACGTCCTGGTAGTCCTGGATCTGATCGAAGTTCATGTAGCGATAGATCTGCTCGCCGCTGGTCTTGATCACGCCCACGTCGGCCATGTACTCGTCCTTGGTCGGGATCCGGCCCAGGCGCGAGCAGATCGCCGCCAGTTCCGCCGAGCCCAGGTACACGTTGGTGTTGCGGCCCAGGCGGTTGGGGAAGTTGCGGGTGGAGGTCGAGAACACCGTGGCGCCCTCGCGCGCCTGCGCCTGGTTGCCCATGCACAGCGAGCAGCCCGGCATTTCCATGCGCGCACCGGCGGCGCCGAAGGTGCCGTAGTGGCCTTCCTTGGTCAGCTCCGAGGCGTCCATCTTGGTCGGCGGCGCGACCCACAGGCGGGTCGGGATGTCGCGCTTGCCTTCCAGCAGCTTGGCCGCGGCACGGAAGTGGCCGATGTTGGTCATGCACGAGCCGATGAACACCTCGTCGATCGCCGCGCCGGCCACGTCGGACAGGGTCTTCACGTCGTCCGGGTCGTTCGGGCAGGCCACGATCGGCTCGTGGATGTCGGCCAGGTCGATCTCGATCACCGCCGCGTATTCGGCATCGGCATCGGGCTCGAGCAGCTGCGGGTCGGCCAGCCACTCCTCCATCTTCTTGATCCGCCGCGCCAGCGAACGCGCGTCGGCATAGCCTTCGGCGATCATCCACTTCAGCAGGGTGATGTTGCTGGTCAGGTACTCGACGATCGGCTCCTTGTTCAGGCGCACCGTGCAACCGGCGGCCGACCGCTCGGCGGAGGCGTCGGACAGTTCGAACGCCTGCTCCACCTTCAGCTCCGGCAGGCCTTCGATTTCCAGGATGCGGCCGGAGAAGATGTTCTTCTTGCCCTGCTTGGCCACGGTCAACAGGCCCTGCTTGATCGCGTAAAGCGGGATCGCGTTGACCAGATCGCGCAGGGTCACGCCCGGCTGCATCTGGCCCTTGAAGCGCACCAGCACGCTCTCGGGCATGTCCAGCGGCATGACGCCGGTGGCGGCGGCGAAGGCCACCAGGCCGGAGCCGGCCGGGAACGAGATGCCGATCGGGAAGCGGGTGTGCGAGTCGCCGCCGGTGCCGACGGTGTCGGGCAGCAGCATGCGGTTGAGCCAGCTGTGGATCACGCCGTCGCCCGGACGCAGCGACACGCCGCCGCGGGTGGAGATGAACTCCGGCAGGGTGTGGTGGGTCTTGACGTCGACCGGCTTGGGATACGCCGCGGTGTGGCAGAACGACTGCATCACCAGGTCGGCGGAGAAGCCCAGGCAGGCCAGGTCCTTCAGCTCGTCGCGGGTCATCGGGCCGGTGGTGTCCTGCGAGCCGACCGAGGTCATCTTCGGTTCGCAGTAGGTGCCCGGGCGCATGCCCTGGCCTTCCGGCAGCCCGCAGGCGCGGCCGACCATCTTCTGCGCCAGCGAGAAGCCCTTGCCGGTGTCCGGCGGGTTCATCGGCAGGCGGAACAGGTCCGAGGCCGGCAGGCCCAGGAACTCGCGCGCCTTGGCGGTGAGGCCGCGGCCGACGATCAGCGGGATGCGGCCGCCGGCGCGCACTTCGTCGAACAGCACGTCGGACTTCATCGCGAACTCGGCGATCACCTGCCCGTTCTTCAGCGCCTTGCCCTCGTACGGACGCAGCTCGACCACGTCGCCGTGCTCCATCTGCGACACGTCCAGCTCGATCGGCAGCGCGCCGGCGTCTTCCATGGTGTTGTAGAAGATCGGCGCGATCTTCGACCCCAGGCACACGCCGCCGAAGCGCTTGTTGGGGATGTAGGGGATGTCCTCGCCGGTCCACCACAGCACCGAGTTGGTCGCCGACTTGCGCGAGGAACCGGTGCCGACCACGTCGCCGACGTAGGCGACCAGGTGGCCCTTGGCCTTGAGGTCGGCGATGGCCTGGATCGGGCCGCGCTTGCCGTCCTCTTCCGGTTCGAACGGCGCGCCGTCGCGCTTGTTCTTGAGCATCGCCAGCGCGTGCAGCGGGATGTCCGGGCGGGTGGTGGCATCCGGGGCCGGCGACAGGTCGTCGGTGTTGGTCTCGCCCGGCACCTTGAACACGGTGATGGTCAGGCTCTGCGGCACTTCCGGCTTGCTGGTGAACCACTCGGCCTCGGCCCAGCTCTGCAGCACCGCCTTGGCGTGCGCGTTGCCGGCTTCGGCCTTTTCCTGCACGTCGTGGAAGGCGTCGAAGATCAGCAGCGTGTGCTTGAGGCCTTCGGCGGCGACCGCGCCCAGCTCCGGGTTGTCCAGCAGTTCGACCAGCGGATGGATGTTGTAGCCGCCGAGCATGGTGCCCAGCAGTTCGGTGGCGCGGGTGGGCGAGATCAGCGGGGTCTTCTCGCTGCCGAAGGCGACCGCGGCCAGGTACGACGCCTTGACCTTGGCGGCGTCGTCGACGCCGGCCGGCACGCGGTGGCTCAGCAGTTCGACCAGGAACTGCTCTTCGCCGGCCGGCGGATTCTTCAGCAGTTCGATGACCTGCGCGGTCTGCTGCGCGCTCAGCGGCAGCGGCGGGATTCCGAGCGCGGCGCGCTCTGCAACGTGGTGGCGGTAGGCTTCCAACATGCGGGTTCTCCGGGAAAAAACGGTGGGAATGAGCGGTAGCGGTTGCGCGGCGTCAGCCGGCAGGCTTGGGGACGATGATCTTCAAGCCCTTGAAGTAATCGCGGAAAAAACGGTCGTCGCGGGTGATCAGGCCATCGCATTGCAGCAGCGCATGCGCACCGATCAGGAAATCGGCCACCACCCGCTCGCGCTTGCCGCCGCGGGCGCGGAAGCGGCGCTGCATCTCGCCGGCGCGCAAGGCCGACTTGGCCTCCAGCGCGCTGAAGCGGATGCTCATGTCCTCCAGCACCGACAACGCCTCGGCGCCGTCGCGCAGCGCGCTGCACACTTCGGCCAGGACGATGTCGCAGACCACCACCGGGCCGGTGCTCAGGCACTGGCGCAGGCAGGCTTCGGCGGCATCGGCCTGCGGGCCGTCGGCCAGCAGATCCACCAGCACGGACGAGTCGATGGCGATCATGCGCCGGCGTCGGGTTCGGGTTCGAACGGATCGCCCGGGGCGCGGCCGCGGATCGCACGCATCGCTTCGTCGGTGCTGGCGAAGCCGTCGAGCTTGAAGCGGCCGCGGGCGCGCGAGATGGCATCGTCCACGCTCTTGCGCAGGATGATCCGGCCGCCGTCCAGTTCCACTTTCAGGATGGTGCCCTTGCTCAGGCCCAGCGCATCGCGGACGGCCTTGGGAAGAGTGATCTGACCGCGTTCGGCGACAGTGGCTTCCATCGGTGTAGGCCCGGTTCGGTATGCACGGATTATACATACTTCGGCCGTCATACCGCCAGCGACGGACACACCGCGGCACAGCGCCCGGTCAGGTAGCGGGGCGCTATGCCGCCACAGGCAACGACCTCGCGGCATCCCCGGCAGCCGCCGCACGCCCGCGCGTGAACGCCATGCCGGTGACCGCCGCGAACGCAGGGCCGCCCCGCCCTCTTTCAGCGGCTCAGAACGCCACCTGCAGCCGGGTGTTGAAGGTCGTGCCCTGGTCCTTGCCCTGCACGGTGCCGCTGCGGTTGTCGGTCTGCCAGCGGATCACGTCGAGCATCAGCCGGCTGACGTCGTTGAGGTACCAATTGGTCCCGAGCGTCCAGGCCTGGCCACGGCCGCCGCTCGGCAGCTCGGCGTAGTCCACGTCCTCGTAGCGCAGCTTCAGTTCCCAGGCGCCGGCGCCGCCGGCGGTGGCCGGGGCGGCGACCTTGACCCGGCCCCAGGTGCCGGTCTTGCCGGCATACGCGGGCAGCGCGCCGGACAGGAACCAGCCGGCCGACACCGCCCAGGCCTGGTGATCCAGATCGTAGCCGCCGGCCGCGTCGCGCCCGCGCAGATTGCGCGTGCCCCACTCGCCGCTGGCCCAGGCCGGGCCGAAGACGCCGGCCAGTTCCGCGCCGTAGCCGTCGCTGCGCTGCGCACCCAGCAGTGTTCCCGGCGCGATCCGGACCTGGTCGTTGAAATGCCCGGCGATCGCCGAACTGCGCAGCACACCGCTGACGCCGGCGGCGATCTCCTCGTGGAAGGCCCAGGCGCCCAAGTGCACGGTCGCGGCCTTGCCGGCCAGCGGATTCCAGTGCGCGCGCGCCGCCCAGGTCAGGCTGTCGTTGTCGTCGCCGGCGTTGTTGAGGTCGTTGCCCGCCACCGACAGGCTGGCGTGCCAGCCGCGCCCGTAGACGCGCTCGGTCAGGCCGACGCCGAACAGGCCGCGCTGCGGCAGGATCAGCGTGCCGACCACGTTGCGGTCCTGGAACGGGGTGTTGGACGTGCTGCTGGCGCCATCGATGCCGCGATCGTTCAGGCGATTGCCCACGCTCAACTCCGCCGGCAGGCCGAATAGGCGATGGTCGACGCTGGCGTACACCGATTTCCAGGCCACCGCGTTGTCGGCAAAGTCGCCCTCCACCACCCAGCCGAGCTGGCCGTAGCGGCCTTCGGCGCCGAGTCGCACCGAGCGGATCTCGGTGCCGGACAGGTTGCGCTGGCTGGCAGCGGAACCGTCGGTGCTGGAGGCATCGACGAACAGGCGGCCGCGCGGACGGAACACCACGTTGCCGTCGGCGCTGGCGAACTCCGGGGCGCCCTTCGACCAAGACACCTTCGGCGCCTTGGCCTGGGCCGATTCGAGCGCGGCGACGCGGACTTCCAGCGCCGGCGCGGTGGTGACGGACGCCGTGGTGGCGGGCGCCGGACTCGGCGCGGCGGGGGCCTGCAGCGCGTCGAGCCGCGCCTGCAGTTGCTGGATCTGCAGCGCCTGCTGCCGCACCAGCGCGGTCAGTTCGACCTGGCTCAATGTGGCCGGCGCGGCCGGCACGGTTTGCGCAGCGGCCTCATTGGCGCCGCCGAGCAGCAGGCCGAGCGCGAGCGTCAGCGCTGCGCGGGGCAGCACGGGATGGGGATGCATGGATGGGTCTCTCCGGCCAGCCGGGCGCCTGGCCTGGCGCTGGCCCGTTGCGATGGTGCGGGGGGATGCGATGCGCGCGACAGGCGCGCCACCGGCCTGGCCGGCGGCGCGCGGCCGCGGTCAGCTGGTGGCCTGGTTCTGCGCGTTGGGACGCCAGGTGATCAGGCGGTTCTCGATCACGTCCAGCAGCGCATCGATGAGGAGCACGAAGGCGGCCAGGATGATGATGCCGGCGAACACGCCCACGGCATTGAAGTTGCCCTCGGCCTGCGCGATCAGGTAGCCCAGGCCGGCGGAGGCGCCGAGGTATTCGCCGATGATCGCGCCGACCACGGCAAAGCCCACCGAGGTGCGCAACGACGACAGGATCCAGCTCGCCGCCGCCGGGAAGTACACGTGGCGCAGCAGGTCGCGGCGGTTGGCGCCGAGGATGCGCGCATTGGCCAGCACCACCGGATTGACCTCGCGCACGCCCTGCATGGCGTTGAAGAACGTGGTGAAGAACACCAGGGTCACCGCCAGCGCCACCTTCGACCACAGGCCCAGACCCAGCCACAGCACGAAGATCGGCGCCAGCACCACGCGCGGGATTGCGTTGAAGCCCTTGATGAAGGGGTCCAGGATCCGCGCCGAGCGCCGGCTCAGGCCCAGCCACACGCCGCCGGCCACGCCCAGCGCGGTGCCGATGACGTAGCCGAGCGCGGTTTCGGTCAGGGTGATGTAGACGTGCTGGTAGAAGCCGGTATCGGACAGCCAGGTCCAGGCCTGCTGCACGATCGCGGTCGGCGCCGGGAAGAAGAACGGGTCGATCAGGCCGAGGGCGATGCCGCCCTCCCAGCCGCCGAACACGGCCACGACCAGCGCGAGCTGGATGAGTTTGTCAGTCTTGGCGTGCATAGCTCTTCTCCACTTCGCCGCGCAGGCAGGCCCAGATGTCGCGGTACAGGTCGGTGAAACGCGCGTCGAGCTTGATCTCGGCGACGTTGCGCGGACGCGGCAGGTCCACGTCGAAACTGCGCACCACGCGGCTGGCGGGGCCGGAGGACAGCACCACCACGCGGTCGCCCAGCGCGATCGCCTCCTCCAGGTCGTGGGTGATCAGGATCACCGAGCGGCGCTGCTCCTGCCACAGCCGCAGCAGTTCGTTCTGCATGAGGTGGCGGGTGTGGATGTCCAGCGCCGAGAACGGCTCGTCCATCAGGATCACCTTCGGCTCGACGATCAGCGCCTGCGCCATCTGCACGCGCTTGCGCTGGCCGCCGGAGAGCTGGTGCGGGTAGCGGTGTTCGAACCCGGCCAGGCCGACCTTGGCCAGCCAGGCATTGGCGCGCTGCTTGCGCTCGGCCTCGGCCACGCCGCGGAAGCGCAGGCCCAGCTCCACGTTCTGGAAGGCGGTCTTCCACGGCAGCAGCGCATCCTGCTGGAACAGGTAGCCCACCGCTTCCTGTACGCCGGCGACCGGGCGGCCATCGATGACGACCTGGCCGGCGGACGGCGACAGCAGCCCCGCCACCGAGTTGAGGATGGTGCTCTTGCCGCAACCGGTGGGACCGACGATGGCCAGGAACTCGCCATCGGCGACCTGGATGTCCACGTCGCGCACGGCGGTGAAATCGCCGAAGGACATGGTGACGTTGTTGATCGCGACCATCGTCTGCGCCGGATCGAGGTGCGGCGCGCCGTTGAGGCGCTGCACGGTAGCGTTGCGTGCCATGGTTCCTCCGCTCACGGTTGGGCCGCCTTGCCCGCACCGCTGGCGCGGTCGACGAAGGCGTTGGTGTAGGTCTTGGACAGATCGATGTCCGCGCGCGCCACGTCCTTGTTGAACTCGCGCAGCACGGTCAACGGCGTTTCCAGGTCGGCGGCGACGAAGCGCCCGTCGCGGGTGAAGATGGCGCGGGCGTTCTCCACCGCCCGCGCATAGGTAGCGCGGTCGCCGGAGACGTAGGCATCGGGCAAGGCCGCGACGATCTCCTCGGCGGAGTGGTCGGCGATGAAGCGCAGCGCCATCTGCTCGGCACGCACGATCTTCTCCGCATCCTGCGGCCGCTGCTGCAGGAAGCTGCGGTTGGCGTACATCACCGAGGTCGGGTACAGCCCGCCGTAGACCTGGCGCGCACCGGCATCGCTGCGCGCATCGATCAGGATCCTGCCGATCTTGCGCTCGCTGATCAGGGTCGCCGCCGGATCGTAGTTGACCAGCAGGTCGATCTTGCCCTGCTCCAGCGCCGCCACCGCGGCCGCGCCGGAGCCGACGCCGATCAACGACACCGCACGCTCGGCGATGCCGTTGCGCGAGAGGTAATGGCGCACGAAGAAATCGGACGATGAGCCCGGCGCGGTGATGCCGACCTTCAGTCCCTTGATGGTCTGCGGCCTGGCCGGATCGAAGGCGGTGTCGTTGCGCCCGGCCAGCACCAGCCCGGAATTGCGCGAGAGCAGCACGAAGGCGACCACGTCCTTGCGCTTGGACTGCATCTGGATGGTGTGGTCGTAGAAACCCACCGCCACGTCGGTGGAGTTGGCCACCAAGGCCTGCAGCACCTTGGAGCCGCCCTGGGCGAAGTTCTCGGTCTTGACCTTGACCCCGACCTGGTCGAAATAGCCATTGGCGTCGGCGATGAAGAACGGCAGGTTGTTGAGATTGTAGGACCCGACGCTGATGCGCACGGGCGTGGCGTCGGCGCTCGCCGCATCCCCGCCGCCCTTGCCGCAGGCGGTGAGGAGCAGCAGGCCGGCCGCGGCGAGCGCCGCGGTGAAGAACGTTCTGGACAACATCGATCCCTCCCAGGATTGAAGCGTGTGCGTTGTCGGTCGAGACGCCGTGCGTGCATGCAGGCGCCGGGCCGGTTCAGGTCATGTCATGCCGCGGAGATCCATTGGCGGGCCTCGGTGGACATGGGCGAGGTCGCGAAGACCCGCCCTTCGAACAGCCGGCGGGCGGTGCGCACCACGCTGGCGACGATCGGCGCATCGGCCGCGGTGCGGCTCAATCCCACCTCCAGGGCGCCGCTTGGATGTTCAAGGACGACGTGGCGCGGCAGCGCCGCATCGCCGACGAAGACGTTGGCCAGGGTGCCCGGCGTGGCCGCCGCGGTGGCGATGCCGACCGCGCCGGTGATGGCCAGCGCGGTGTGGCACTGCTGCGGCATGAAATAGCGCACCTGCAGGTCCCCGCCATGCTGCGGTGCCGACAGCAGCACCGGCTTGGGAATCACCTTGCTGCCGGGATCGGCGATGCCCATGCGTGCGCCGGCCTGGACCCGCAGCGCCTCCAGCCGCGCCAGCAGCGCGGCATCGGCGTTCAGCTCGGCAGGCGAGGCATCGCCGCGCACGCCGAGATCGGCCGCGCGCAGCAACATCATCGGCATGGCGCAATCCACCAGACTCGTCATGACACCGTCGATGGTGTCCTGCGCCTGCCCACTCGGCAACAGCTTGCCGGTGCGTGCGCCGGCCGCGTCCAGGAACGACAGCCAGATCGGCGCCGCCGCGCCGGGCGCCCCGGCGATGCGCGTCTCGCCGCGGTACACCACCCGGCCGTGCGGGGTTTCCACCGTGGCCACGATCAGCTTGCCGGTATTGACGTTGTGGATGCGCACCTGGGTGCGCGGATGCTGTGCCTGCACCAGGCCGCGCTCGATCGCGTACGGCGCCACCGCCGCCAGCATGTTGCCGCAGTTGGGCGAGGTGTCCACCACCTGCTGGTCGACCCGCACCTGCGCGAACAGATAGTCCACGTCGGCGTCGGCGCGGCTGGAACGGTCGACGATGGCGACCTTGCTGGTCAGCGCGTTGCCGCCGCCGATGCCGTCGATCTGCAGCGGATGACCGGCGCCCATCACCTCCAGCAACAGGCGGTCGCGGCGGGCGGGATCGGCCGGCAGGTCCGGCGCGAAGAAGAACGGCCCCTTGGAGGTGCCGCCGCGCATGAGCACGCAGGGAATGCCGAGCAGATCGTTGGACATGGTGTAGATTGATGCGCCATGAAGATGAATGTCTTCGTCTGATTCGATACTGGCATGACCCAATTGATCTGTGAATTGCTAATTTTTGGATGATTGATTACCTATGAGCATCAATTGCGAAATCCTCGACCTGCGCGCGTTCCTGCTCGTGGCCGAGACGCGCAGCTTCCATCGCGCCGCCGAGGCGCTGCACATGTCGCAGCCGGCGCTGAGCCGGCGCATCCAGAAGCTGGAACAGGCGGTCGGGTCGCCGCTGCTGGAACGCACCACCCGCAGCGTGGCCACCACCGCCATCGGCGAGAACCTACTGCCGCTGGTGCGGCGCATGATCGAGGAGTTCGACGGCTCGCTGTTCTCGGTGCGCGGCCACGACGATGCGCGCGGCGCCACCGTCACCATCGCCTGCCTGCCGACTGCCGCGTTCTACTTCCTGCCCAGCGTGATGGCGCGCTTCCGCGAGGCGCATCCGCACGTGCGCTTCCGCATCCTCGACATTCCCGCCACCGAGGGCCTGCAGGCGGTGGAACGCGGCGAGGTCGAGTTCGGCATCAACTTCATGGGCGCCAACGATCCCAACCTGGATTTCGACGTGCTCGCCGAAGATCCCTTCGTGCTGGCCTGCCGCCGCGACCATCCATTGGCGAAGAAACGCCGGATCGAATGGGCCGACCTCGCCCAGCACCAGTTGATCACCGTGCACCGCACCAGCGGCAACCGGACCCTGCTCGACGGGGCGCTGGCGCGCGAGAACCTGAAGCTGAGCTGGCACTACGAAGTGACCCACCTGTCCACCTCGCTGGGCATGGTCGAGGCCGGTATCGGCGTGTCGGTGCTGCCGAAAATGGCCACGCCCGACGGCGAGCATCCGATCCTGGTGACCCGGCCGATCGGCAACCCGGTGGTCTCGCGCACCATCGGCATCGTGCGCCGGCGCAGCGCGCTGCTCTCGCCCAGCGCCGAACGTTTCCTGCAGATGCTGATGAGCCGCTGGCGCGGCAAGCCGTGACACGAGCGCTACATCTGAACGTGTAAGCTTCCGCCCGACGCCTTGGGCCGCCGCGCCTTCCGGCCGCGCCGCAACGCGGCGCAACGCCGGCAACGCAACGTCCCGGCACTCGCAAGCAGGCTCGCGAAAGCGCGCCAATGCAAGCCATCCGCAATCAGGAGTTCCCCGCATGAACGACTCGTTCTCCACCCGCAGCCAGCTGCACGTCGGCGGCAAGACCTACGGTTACTTCAGCCTGCCCAAGCTCGGCGAGCGCTTCGACATCTCGCGCCTGCCCTACTCGCTGAAGATCCTGCTGGAGAATCTGCTGCGCCACGAGGACGGCGGCGCGACCGTCGGCAAGGAGCACATCGAAGCGGTGGCGCAATGGCAGCCGACCGCCGAGCCGGACACCGAGATCGCGTTCATGCCGGCGCGGGTGGTGCTGCAGGACTTCACCGGCGTTCCGTGCGTGGTCGACCTGGCGGCGATGCGCGACGCCGTGGTCAAGCTCGGCGGACGCCCGGAGCAGATCAATCCGCTGATCCCCTCGGAACTGGTGATCGACCATTCGGTGCAGGTGGACGTGTTCGGCAAGCCCGACGCGCTGGATCTCAACGGCAAGATCGAATTCCAGCGCAACAAGGAACGCTACGGTTTCCTGCGCTGGGGCCAGAAGGCCTTCGACAACTTCAAGGTGGTGCCGCCGAACACCGGCATCGTGCACCAGGTCAACCTGGAGCACCTGGCGCGGGTGGTGATGACCGGCGAACGCGACGGCGAGGCGCTGGCCTACCCCGACACCGTGTTCGGCACCGACAGCCACACCACCATGATCAACGGCATCGGCGTGCTCGGCTGGGGCGTGGGCGGCATCGAGGCCGAAGCGGCGATGCTCGGCCAGCCCTCGTCGATGCTGATCCCGCAGGTGGTGGGCTTCAAGCTCACCGGCAAGCTGCCCGAAGGGGCCACCGCCACCGACCTGGTGCTGACGGTGACGCAGATGCTGCGCAAGCACGGGGTGGTCGGCAAGTTCGTCGAGTTCTTCGGCGACGGCCTGCAGCACCTGCCGCTGGCCGACCGCGCCACCATCGGCAACATGGCGCCGGAGTACGGCGCCACCTGCGGCATCTTCCCGATCGACGCCGAATCGCTGACCTACCTGCGCCTGTCCGGCCGCAGCGAAGAGCAGATCGCGCTGGTCGAGGCCTACGCCAAGGCGCAGGGCCTGTGGCACGACGCCGACAGCGCGCATGCCAGCTACAGCGCGACGCTGGAGCTGGACATGGGCGACGTCAAGCCGTCGCTGGCCGGCCCCAAGCGCCCGCAGGACCGGGTGCTGCTGGAAGACATGCAGCGCAACTTCCGCGACAGCCTGGTGCCGTTCGCCGACGCGCGCGCCAAGCGCCGCAGCGACGCCACGCAGGAAGACCGGCTCAAGAACGAAGGCGGCGGCGGCACCGCGGTCGGCGCCCAGGCGGCGCACGCGCAGGACGCCGAGGCCAGCGGCGCCGGCTGGCGCCTGCGCGACGGCGCGGTGGTGATCGCGGCGATCACCTCCTGCACCAACACCTCCAACCCGGCGGTCATGCTCGGCGCCGGCCTGCTCGCGCGCAACGCCGTGGCCAAGGGCCTGAAGGCGCAGCCCTGGGTCAAGACCTCGCTCGGGCCGGGCTCGCTGGTGGTCACCGACTACCTGAAGAAGGCCGGGGTGATGGGCGACCTGGAACAACTCGGTTTCTACGTGGTCGGCTACGGATGCACCACCTGCATCGGCAACTCCGGCCCGCTGCCGGAGGACGTGTCCGCGGCGATCGCGCAGGACGACCTGGTGGTGGCCTCGGTGCTGTCGGGCAACCGCAACTTCGAAGGCCGCGTGCATCCGGAAGTGAAGATGAACTACCTGGCGTCGCCGCCGCTGGTGGTCGCCTACGCCATCGCCGGCACCACCGACATCGACCTGACCCGCGACCCGCTGGGCACCGGCAGCGACGGCCAGCCGGTATACCTGCGCGACATCTGGCCGAGCAACAAGGAGATCGGCGACACCATCGCCGCCACCGTCGGCCCGGAAATGTTCAAGCAGAACTACGCCGACGTGTTCAAGGGCGACAGCCGCTGGAACACCATCGCCTCGCCCGATGGCGAGCTGTACGCCTGGGACGGCGCCTCCACCTACATCAAGAACCCGCCCTACTTCGAGGGCATGACCATGCAGGTCGGCCGCATCGAGGACGTGCATGGCGCGCGCGTGCTGGGCCTGTTCGGCGATTCGATCACCACCGACCACATCTCCCCTGCCGGCAACATCAAGAAGGACTCGCCGGCGGGCCGCTTCCTGCAGGAACGCGGCGTGCAGCCGGCCGACTTCAACAGCTACGGCAGCCGCCGCGGCAACGACGACGTCATGGTCCGCGGCACCTTCGCCAATATCCGCATCAAGAACCTGATGTTCGGCGGCGAGGAAGGCGGCAACACCCTGTACTACCCGCCCGGCGGCGGCCAGCCGGAAAAGCTGGCGATCTACGACGCGGCGATGAAGTACAAGGCCGACGGCGTGCCGCTGGTGGTGATCGGCGGCAAGGAATACGGCACCGGCTCCTCGCGCGACTGGGCGGCCAAGGGCACCAACCTGCTCGGGGTCAAGGCGGTAATCGCCGAGAGCTTCGAGCGCATCCACCGCTCCAACCTGGTCGGCATGGGCGTGCTGCCGCTGCAGTTCCTCGACGGCCAGAACGCGCAGAGCCTGGGCCTGGACGGCTCGGAGGTGTTCGAGATCACCGGCCTGCAGGACGGCGCCAGCAAGCGCGCCAAGGTCGTCGCGACCAAGGCCGACGGCGGTACGCAGTCCTTCGAGGTGGCGGTGATGCTGCTGACGCCGAAGGAAGTGGAGTACTTCCGCCACGGCGGCCTGCTGCAGTACGTGCTGCGGCAGTTGGCTGCGCGCTGACCGACCCCGCGGTTTCCGGCAGCGGAAGCCCGGCCCCCGCGCCAGCGCGGGGGCGCTGCGCCGGCGCGCGAACCCATGGTTTGCAAGCGCGCCGGCTCGCCCACCACGGCAGCCTGCTGCGGTAAGTGCTCCGGACGTTTGGCAGCACGGCCCAGCTCGCTTGTCGGTTTCCGGCGGCGAAAGCGCGACCCAAGTGGCGGCTATTGCACTGCGCAGCACAGCGGGCAGCGAAATGGCCATGTCCAGTTACTCATCCGCAGCCACGACCCCGGTTGCTGTTGCTGTTGCTGTTGCTGCTGTTGCGTTTGCTCCTGCTCTTCCGGGTTCCCTTCCGAAGCGGCGGCCAGCCCGGGGAAAAACCCCGAAGGAGCGGCGCACATGGACGTGCGCCGTCCGCGGCAGGGGCAGGATGCCCCTTCCGCGGATCCCCGGGATGGACGCGGACCCGGAGCGCGCAGCGCGGAGGGCGCGTAGGCAGGGTGTGCTTGACCAGCCTTCGGCTGTGGTAAAGCGCTTCTTTTGGTTACTTTTCTTTGCACAAGCAAAGAAAAGTAACTCGCCCGAAAGGGCGAAAGCCTCTGCTTGGCATTGCCCGGCAAGCGCACCAAGGCGCCAGCACTCGCCGCCGCATTTCAAGCGCTCAGCGTGCAGCGCACAACACCAAGAAAATCAACGACTCCCCGCCACCACCACCCCGCCCCTGTTCGCCTTTTCCCTACGGAACGGTATGCTGCCGTTGCCGGTTCTGACGGATACTGTCCGTCGTGAGCCAATCAATACGTTTCCTGGAGGGGGAATATGAGTCTGGATCGTCCGTGGTTGCAGAGTTATCCGGCCGGCGTTGGCGCCGACATCAACGTCGACGAGTACCGCTCCGTCGCCGCGGTCTTCGAAAGCTCCGTGGCCAAGTTCGGAGACCGCCCCGCCTACTGCAACTTCGGCAAGACCCTGACCTACCGCGAGGCCGGCGAACTGGCCCGGCAATTCGCCGGCTACCTGCTGGGCGAACTGCAACTCAAGAAGGGCGACCGCGTCGCCCTGATGATGCCCAACTGCCTGCAATACCCCATCGCCACCTTCGGCGTGCTGCTGGCCGGCATGACCGTGGTCAACGTCAATCCGCTCTACACCCCGCGCGAACTGCGCCACCAGCTGATCGACTCCGGCGCCAGCGCGCTGGTGGTGATCGACAACTTCGGCACCACCGTGCAGGAAGTGCTGGCCGACACGCCCGTCAAGCAGGTCATCACCACCGGCCTGGGCGACATGCTCGGTTTCCCCAAGGGCCCGCTGGTCAACTTCGTCCTGAAATACGTCAAGAAGCTGGTACCGGACTACGACATCCCCAATGCGATCCGCTTCCGTGACGCGCTGACCCTCGGCCGCCTGCACACGCTGCCGCCGATCGACATCGCACCGGACGACATCGCCTTCCTGCAATACACCGGCGGCACCACCGGCGTGGCCAAGGGCGCCATGCTGACCCACCGCAACCTGGTCGCCAACATGCTGCAGGCCGGCGCCTGGATCGCGGCAACCGGCAAGCTGGAGGAAGGCAAGGAAGTCATCATCACCGCGCTGCCGCTGTACCACATCTTCGCACTGACCGCGAACGGGCTGGTCTTCATGAAGCTCGGCGGACTCAACCACCTGATCAGCAATCCGCGCGACATGCCGGGCTTCGTCAAGGAACTGCAGAAGACCCGCTTCACCGCCTTCACCGGCGTCAATACCTTGTTCAACGGCCTGCTCAACACGCCGGGCTTCGACAAGGTGGACTTCTCCTCGCTGAAGTTCACCCTCGGCGGCGGCATGGCGGTGCAACGCGCGGTGGCCGAGCGCTGGAAGCAGGTCACCGGCGTCACCCTGGTCGAGGCCTACGGCCTCACCGAAACCTCGCCGGCGGCCTGCATCAACCCGCTGACCCTGACCGAATACAACGGCGCGATCGGCCTGCCGATCCCCTCCACCGACGCCTGCGTGAAGGACGACCAGGGGCAGATCCTGGCGCATGGCGAGGTCGGCGAGCTGTGCATCCGCGGGCCGCAGGTGATGAAGGGCTACTGGCGCCGGCCGGAAGAAACCGCCAGCGCCATCGATGCCGACGGCTGGCTGCACACCGGCGACATGGCGCGGATGGATCCGCAGGGCTTCTTCTATATCGTCGACCGCAAGAAGGACATGATCCTGGTGTCCGGCTTCAACGTGTATCCGAACGAAGTCGAGGACGTCATCGCGATGATGCCGGGCGTACTCGAAGTGGCCGCGGTCGGCGTGCCCGACGAGAAATCCGGCGAAGTGGTCAAGGTGGTCATCGTCAAGAAGGACCCCAACCTCACCGCCGAGGACGTCAAGGCCCACGCCCGCGCCAACCTCACCGGCTACAAGCATCCGCGCATCGTCGAGTTCCGCAAGGAGCTGCCCAAGACCAACGTCGGCAAGATCCTGCGGCGCGAGCTGCGCGACGCGCCGCCGCCGCAATAAGCAGGTCCGACGGGCGCCCACGCGGCGCCCGCGCAAGCGCTGGCGGGCCGAATTCCGGCCGCGGCACCCGGGTGTAGCATCCGCCGGGTGGAAACGCATTCGCCCGCTGCGCCACGCCATCTCCGCGGGCGTCTTTCCGAGAGCCCGCCATGAGCATGACCGACACGCTGCCCTGTACCCGCGCCTATTCCAGCATCCGTATCGATGCGGACGACGACGACGATAGCCACTGGTTGTACATGCATGCAGGCAACGCCGCGACACAACGGCCCTGCTTCCATCCCACGTTGATGCGCGAGATGCACAGCTATCTCGCGTCCCTCAGCCAGCCCCGCACCCTGGCGTCGGCGCGGCTGGGCAGCCTGGTGCTGGCGTCCGATGGCAGTGCGTTCAACCTCGGCGGCGATCTGGAACTGTTCGGCCACTACATCCGCCGCCGCGATCGCGCCGGGCTGATGGCCTACGCGACAAGCTGCATCGATGGCGTACACCGTTTCCACGAGGGACTTGGCGGCAGTTTCCGCACCATCGCCCTGCTGCAAGGCGATGCGCTCGGCGGCGGTCTGGAAATGGCGCTGTCGTGCCACCTGATCGTGGCCGAAGAGGATGTCGGCATGGGCCTGCCGGAAATCATGTTCGGCCTGTTCCCCGGCATGGGCGCGTATTCGTTCCTCAGCCGCCGCATCGCACCGCATGCCGCGGAAAAGCTCATCCTGGGAGGTCACGTTTTCAGCAGCCAGGAGATGCATGCCATGGGCATCGTCGACGTGCTGGTGCCCAAGGGCCAGGGCAAGGACGCGGTGCGCGACCTGATCCAGCAGCAGCGGCGCGCGCCGCTGGCGCATCTGGCGATGAATGCGATGCGCAAGGTGGTGCAGCCTGTGCGCCGCGAAGAATTGCTCGCGGTGACGGAAATCTGGGTGGACGCCGCGCTGGCCCTGGGCGAAAAGTCGCTGCGGACGATGGATCGGCTGGTGCGTGCACAGCTCCGGCGCGCCCAGGCGGGCGTCGTTGCCGCCTGAGCCCTGGCGTTGCTCTCGGCAATGGGGGATGACCCGGCTCAGCGCCGGGCATCCTCAGCGCAGTTCGCCGTCCTGCACGGCGCTCTGCCGTGCACGCAGATCCAGGGCCTCGCGGCCTTCGGTCAGGCTGGCGTTGAGCGCCATCAGCCGTGCCCGCCACTCGCTGCGCACCTGCCATTCCGGCATCTGCATCAATTCGCCGCCAAGGCTGGCGAGCCGTACCAGGCCGAGATTGCTGGCGACGCCCTTGATCGCATGCGCGTGTTCGCGCAGGCGTTCCCAGTGCTCGGCTTCACCGGCGATCTGCATGCCACCGAGGCAGCCTTCGGCATCGTTGAGGCACTGCGAGATGAATTCGCGTTCGAACCCGTCGCCCATGCCGAGCCCGGCGAGTTCGTCCAGGACCGACGCATCCAGCACCCCTTCGCTCGACACCGCAATCTGCCGCACGCCGGTCTCGCTGCCCGCACGCAGGCGCCCCTCCATGGCGATATCGGAAAGCGTGTCCAGCAACCGGTTGGCCACCACCGGCTTGGCCAGGAAGGTACGGGCGCCGGCCTGTTCGCAGCGCTGGATCGACTCGGGGGTCACGTCGGCGCTGAGCACCACGACGGGCGTGCGTGGCCCGCCGGCCTGCATCACCCGCAACTGCCGCAGCATGTCCAGGCCGCTCATGCCGGGCATGTGCAGGTCGACGATCACCGCATCGAACTCGCTCTCGGCCAGCGCATCCAGCACCGCCTCCGCGCCGTCGACGCAGATGGCGCGATGGCCGGCCTTCTGCAGCATACGCTGCAGCACCATGCGGTTGGCGGCGTGGTCGTCGGCGACCAGGATACGCATGCCACGCACCCGCGCACGGTGGCGCAGGAAGGGGTCAGAGAACGCGATGACGTTGCCGTTGGTGTCGAACTCCTCGGCCGCCGTCGGCACGCTCGCCGCCGGCGCGCCGATCTCCGCCGATGCCGGTACCGCCGCTGCGACGAATGGCAGTTCGAACCAGAAGTGGCTACCGCGCGGGGCATTCTCCTGATAACCGATGCTGCCCCCCATTGCCTCGACCAGGCCCTTGGCGATCGTGGTGCCCAGGCCGCTGCCTTCGTAGCGGCGCGACAGGCCGACGTCGGCCTGTTCGAACGCCTCGAACAGGCGCGGCCGCATGTCCGGCGTCACCCCGATCCCGGTATCGACGATGTCGAAACTCAGGCGCTTCGGTTGCCCCTGCTCGTTCTTGTGCAGGCGCACCCGGATATCGACCCGGCCGGTCTCGGTGAACTTGATGGCGTTACCGGCCAGGTTCAGCAGCACCTGGCGCAGATGACCCGGATCGCCGGACAGATAGTCCGGCACGTCGGGAGCGACATCCACCTGGTAGGCCAGGCGCTTGGCCCGCGCCTGCGGCTGCAGGATCAGGCTGATTCCTTCCAGGGTTTCGCGCAGCGAGAAATCGCGCTTGTCGAGCCGCAGCTTGCCGGCCTCGATCGCGGAAATGTCCAGCACTTCCTCCACCAGCGACAGCAGGCTGCGCGCGGAGGCCTGGATGGTGTTGACGCACTCGCGCTGCTCGGCGTCCAGCCGCGTCGTCGCCAGCACCTCGGTCATGCCCGACAGGCCGTTCAACGGGGTACGGAACTCATGGCTCATGTTGGCCAGGAAGCGGCTCTTGGCCTCGCTGGCGCGGCGCGCCTCGGCGGTCGTCGAGGTCAATTGCCGCAGCAGCCCGGACAGATACAGCGGGATGGCGGCCAGGCCGACCAGCAGGCCGATGCCCAGCCCACGATTGGCGATCCAGTAGTCGCTGGTCATCAGCGTGATGCTGAAACTGGCCACCGCCATGGCCACGGCCAGGTACAGGTAGCGGTTGCCGTAGCGCAGGCCGTTGCCGATGGTGACCCACATGATGACGACGTAGATGCAGGCCATCGGTTCGCCGATCGCGCTCATCGCCATCGACATGAGCCCGTAGTCGGCGACCATGCCGATGATCCGGCGCATGTCCGAGCGCTGCGGCCTGGCCACGATCCAGGTCATCAGGGCCAGGGCCACCGCCTGCGAGATCAGGGTCAGGCCGATGACGTAGGCGCGCTGCCGCGGGGCGATGTCCCAGGTGTGCGAGAACGACAGTTCGTACGCCAGGATCAGCGCGACCATGCAGATGCGGACGAACGCCTGGCCGTGCTCGGTATCCTTGCGCTCCGCGAACCGTTGCCGCACCCAGCTGATCGCCGAGATCATGTCAGACTCCTGGTCGCGCCGAGGCGGTGGAGAATTTCTCGCAGATCACCTGAAGTTGCTCGCGGCCGCGGAACAGCGCGTCCACGCAGCGCGGGTCGAACAGGCGGCCGCGCTGGGCGTACAGGTAGGCCAGCGTCGCATCCATGGTCCAGGCCTCCTTGTAGGGACGCGGCGAGATCAGCGCGTCGAACACGTCGGCGACCGCCACGATGCGCGCCTCCAGCGGAATCGCCTCGCCGATCAGGCCGTCCGGGTAGCCGCTGCCGTCGTAGCGCTCATGGTGGCGCAGGGCGATCAGCGCACCGACCTGGATGAACCGGTTCTGGCTGCCGCTGAGCAGTTCGTAGCCGATGCGCGGGTGCATGCGCATCACCGCCATCTCGTCCTCGTTGAGCTTGCCCGGCTTGAGCAGCACCGCGTCGGGGATGGCGATCTTGCCCATGTCGTGCAGGCTCGCGGCCATCTCGATGACCCGCACCTCGTCCTCGGACAGGCCCAGCTGCTCGGCGATCAGGCCGGCCACGTGCGCCATCCGTTCCAGGTAGGCGCTGGTGCCGACGTCGCGGTACTCGATGGCCCGCGCCAGCCGCGACAGGGTCTCGCGCTCGCGTTCCTCGACCTCGCGCATGCTGGCCAGCAGGCGCTGCTCCAGCGACATCGCGCGCTGCTTGATGTTCTCGCTCTGCAGCCGCAGCTGCAGCAGGTTGTGGCAGCGCGCCCGCAGTTCGCGCGGGCGGATCGGCTTGACCAGGAAGTCGATCACCCCCGCCTCCAGGGCGGCCTGGCGGATCGGCTCGTCGCCGACCACGGTGATCAGGATGATCGGGATGTCGCGGTGCTTGGGCAGCCGGCGCAGGCGCCGCGCGAACTCCAGCCCGTCCATGCCCGGCATGCGGTAGTCGAGCAGCAGCAGATCGACCTTGCCGGCTTCGCACCAGGCCAGCGCGGCCTGCGAATCGCCAAAATCGCGCACGGTCAGTTCCGGGGCGATGTCCTCGATGACATGCCGCAGCATCGTGCGCGCGGAGGTCTGATCGTCGACGATGACGATGTTCAAACGATTGTCGTTTCCGTCCGCCCATTGGAGACGGTCCCCGTTCGAGGACGCGCCGGAGAGGCTCATGCTGGCATCATGCATCTGCAATCCTCCGCCCGTCGCATCTGCGCGGGCTGCTGAGACGACAACGGGAACGCGCCGGCGCCCATTCACGCCGACCCGTCCACCTCACTTCCTTTTGCGTGCAACGCCTGCTGCAAGAACCGCGCCACCTGGTCCGGGGCTAGGTTAAGCCTCCGGACGCATGTACGGAAACAGCAGCACGTCACGGATCGAACTGCTGCCGGTAAGCAACATTACCAGCCGGTCGATGCCGATGCCCAGGCCGCCGGTCGGCGGCAGCCCCACCTCCAGCGCCCGGATGTAGTCGGCGTCGAAGTGCATGGCCTCGTCGTCGCCCCCGTCCTTGGCCGCCACCTGGGCCTGGAACCGCGCCGCCTGGTCTTCCGGGTCGTTGAGCTCGGAGAAGCCGTTGGCGATTTCCTTGCCGTTGATGAACAGTTCGAAGCGGTCGGTGTAGCCCGGCTCGGTGTCGCTGGAGCGGGCCAGCGGCGATACCTCGACCGGGTGGTCGGTGATGAAGGTGGGCTGGATCAGGGTGTGCTCGACCGTGGCCTCGAAGATCTCCAGCAGCAGCTTGCCCCAGCCGTAGGACGGCTTGGTGCGGATCTTCAGCCGCTCGCAGTGGCGCAGCAGCGCCTCGCGGTCGGTGCAGTCGGCAGCGCTGATCTCCGGGTTGTGGTGGCGCACCGCCTCGTCCATGCGCCAGCGGCGGAACGCCGGCGCCAGGTCGATGTCGGCGCCGTCCCAGTGCACCTGTGTGGTGCCCAGCACCTCGCGGGCGACATCGCGGATGATGTTTTCGGTCAGGTCCATCACCTCGTGGTACGTGGCATACGCCTCGTACAGCTCCATCATGGTGAATTCCGGATTGTGCCGGGTGCTGACGCCTTCGTTGCGGAAATTGCGGTTGATTTCGTAGACCCGTTCCAGGCCGCCGACCACCAGGCGCTTCAGGTACAGCTCCGGGGCCACCCGCAGGTACAGGTCCAGGTCCAGGGCGTTGTGGTGGGTGGTGAACGGCTTGGCCGTGGCGCCGCCGGGGATGTAGTGCATCATCGGCGTCTCCACTTCCAGGAAGCGGCGCGCGTCCAGCCAGGCGCGCATGGCGCGGATGATCTTGGAGCGCTTGACGAACACCTCGCGCGCCTCCGGCGACACGATCAGGTCCACGTAGCGCTGGCGGTAGCGCTGCTCCACGTCCGACAGGCCGTGCCACTTGTCCGGCAGCGGCCGCAGCGCCTTGGTCAGCAGCCGCAGGCCGGTGGCCTTGACCGACAGCTCGCCGGTCTTGGTGCGGGTCAGCCCGCCCTCCACGCCGATGATGTCGCCGATGTCCCAGCCCTTGAAGGCGTCGTAGGCCTCGCCCAGCGCGTTGGCCTGCAGGAACAGCTGGATGCGCCCGGACTCGTCCTGCAGCTGCACGAAGCTGGCCTTGCCCATCACCCGCTTGGCCAGCAGGCGCCCAGCCAGGCGCAGGCTGCGGCCCTGCGCCTCCAGCGCCTCGGCGGTCCAGCGCTCGGTGTCGGAGAACTCGGCCTGCAGATCGCCGGCGAAGTCGCTGCGGCGGAAATCGTTTGGATAGGCCACGCCCTGCGCGCGCAGCGCGGCGAGTTTGGCGCGCCGTTCGGCGATGAGGCTGTTCTCGTCGACGGGAAGGGACGGCGCGGGGGTCTGCTCGGTCATGGGATGGGGGATGCGTGAGGAAGGGAAAGAATGCACCAGCCGCCGGGGCCGTGTGCCGTCGCACGGCCTCCGTCGCCAGGACGGAGGCCGCCGGTTCAGGCGTCGCTGCGTTTCGCGCCGGCTTCCAGGCCGGACTTGAGGCTGGCCTCGACGAACTCGTCCAGGTCGCCGTCGAGCACCTTCTGGGTGTCCGAGCGCTCCACGCCGGTGCGCAGGTCCTTGATCCGGCTCTGGTCGAGCACGTAGTTGCGGATCTGGCTGCCCCAGCCGATGTCGGACTTGGTCGCCTCGACCGCGTCGCGCTCGGCATTGCGCTTCTGGATCTCCAGCTCATAGAGCTTGGCGGCCAGCATCTTCATCGCGTTGTCGCGGTTCTGGTGCTGGCTGCGCCCGGTCTGGCAGGCCACCACGATGCCGGTGGGCACGTGGGTGATGCGCACCGCCGACTCGGTCTTGTTGACGTGCTGGCCGCCCGCACCGGAGGAGCGGTACACGTCGGTCTTCAGGTCGGCCGGGTTGATGTCGATGTCGATGTTGTCGTCCACTTCCGGCGACACGAACACCGAGGTGAAGCTGGTATGGCGGCGGTTGTCCGAGTCGAACGGCGACTTGCGCACCAGCCGGTGCACGCCGGTCTCGGTCTTCAGCCAGCCATAGGCGAAATCGCCTTCCACGCGCAGCGTGGCGGACTTGATCCCGGCTACTTCGCCGCCGGAGACTTCCATCAGCTCGGTCTTCCAGCCGCGCGACTCGCACCAGCGCAGGTACATGCGCAGCAGGATCTCGGCCCAGTCCTGGGCCTCGGTGCCGCCGGCGCCGGCCTGGATGTCGACGAAGGCGTTGCTGGCGTCCATCTGCCCGGAGAACATGCGCTGGAATTCCAGCTTCTCCACCTGCGCCTGGAAGCGGTCGACGTCGGCCAGCACCGCCTGCGCGGTGGCCTCGTCGTTCTCGCTCTCGGCCAGTTCCAGGAATTCCAGCGATTCGTTCAGGCCATCGAGCACGCTGGCGATGCCGCCGACGGTCTTCTCCAGGCTGGCGCGTTCGCGGCCCAGGCCCTGGGCGCGCTCGGGGTCGTTCCAGACGTCGGGGCTTTCCAGCTCCCGGGTGACTTCCTCTAGACGCTCTTTCTTGGCGTCGTAGTCAAAGAAACCCCCGTAGCGACAGCACCCGATCGGACAAATCGGCGATGCGGTGGCGAATCGGATTGAGTTCGATCATTGCGGCTTTTTCCGGCAGACAAGAGCGCGATTCTAGCAATTCCGGCCGCTGCGCCACAGCGCTACTCGACCGGGGCGACCTCGCCCTCCCCGGCCGCCACCCGCAGCGCGGCGCGATAGCGGCGGCTGCACGGCACCTGGCTGCCGTCGCGCAGGTGCACGCGCGCCTCGCCCGCCTCCAGCGGCTCGATCGAGACCACGCTGGCCAGGTTGACGATGTAGCTGCGGTGGATGCGCACGAACCGCGCCGGGTCCAGCCGCGCCTCGATCGCGGCCATGGTGCTGCGCAGCGGGTAGTCGTGGCCGCGCACGCGCAGGTTGACGTAGTTGCCGGCCGCCTGAAGCCATTCGATGTCGGCGGCGGCGACCAGGAAGTCGCGGCCCAGCTTGCGCACCAGGAAGCGCTCCGGCCGCTCCAGCGAGCCCACCGGCGGGCCGGCGTCGGGCGCGCCCAGCAGTGCCGCCTCGCCTTGCCAGCGCCGCAGCAGGAACCGGTACATCTCCACGCACAGCGCGATCGAGGCCAGGCTGCGCACGTCCTTGAGGTATTCGTAGGCCAGCCCCTGCGGCCACGGGCCGAAGTCGTAGTGCTGGCCCTGCAGGCGGTAGACCAGGCTGCGCAGGACGACCATTCCCACCACGTGCAGCACCGACAGCGCCACGCTGCCCAGCAGGTAGCCCGGCAGCCGGCGCCGCCAGGTCTCCCAGTGCAGCGGATAGCGCCGGGTCAGCACCACCACCAGCGGCACGATCAGCAGGAACATCAGTTGGCTGGACCATTCCCAGACCACCGGCTCCCACGCGGCGAAGTGCAGCCCGGTGTTGCGGATGTCGATCAGCACCGTGACGCTGTTGGCGATGGCGTTGATCAGGGTGAGCGCGACCCAGAAGCCGATCTCGAAGCTGCGGCGCCAGGGCTGGAAGCGGGAATAGGCGCTGGCGCCGGACGGATCGGACATCGCGGCAGTGTAGCGCGCCGCCATTCGTCGCCGGCGCGGCATGGGCGACCACGGACCTCGAACTCGCCGCCCAGCAGCCCCTCTCTCATCGGGAGAGGGGTTGGGGTGAGGCTACGGCGCGAAGCGCTCGTGGATTGGCTATGCGAGGCTGCGCCCGTACCCTCATCCGGCCCTGCGGGCCACCTTCTCCCGGCGGGAGAAAGAACAGCGCACAGCTCTCGACCGTCAGCCACCCAGCGACTGGCAGTGCTCCACCACCAACTGCACCGCACTGCCCCCGCGGTAGTCATCCGCAACAAGGCGATAAGCGATATGCACGCGACGACCGGGTTCGCGGCCGTGCCAGCCGTTGAAGTGGATCGCGTTCAAGGGCTCGGCGCGGCCGGGGCAGCGCAGGCTCAGCTTGAGGTGGCGTTCCTTCAGCACGCGCCACTGCACTACCTCGAATTCGCCGTCGAACAGCGGCTCCGGAAAGCCCTGCCCCCACGGCCCGCCCTGGCGCAACGCCTCGGCATGGCGATGGTCGAGTTCGTGCGGATCCAGCGCACCGTCGCTGAGCAACTCGGCCTGCAGCAGTTCCGCGTCCAGGCTGGCCAGCGCGTGCGCGCGGAACACCTGTTCGAACTCGGCCAGTGCGTCCTGGGGCAGGCTCAGGCCCGCGGCCATGGCATGGCCGCCGAACTTCTCCATCAGCCCCGGCCGCTGCGCCTCCACCGCCGCCATCGCATCGCGGATGTGGAACCCGGGAATCGAACGCGCCGAGCCGCGCAACTGGGTGCTGCCCGGCTCGGCCGGGGCGAAGGCGATCACCGGCCGGTGCAGGCGATCCTTCATCTTCGAGGCGACCAGGCCGATCACGCCGGGATGCCATTGCGCATCGAACAGGCACACCGCCACCGGCGGCTGCTCGGGCGCGGCCAGCAGCGCCTGCGCCACCACCGCTTCGGCCTCGTCGGTCATCTGCTGCTGCACGGCGCGGCGCTCGGCGTTGATCTCTTCCAGCGTCGCGGCGATCGCACGCGCCTGCTGCGGGTCTTCGCACAGCAACAACTCGATGCCCAGGGCCATGTCCTCGAGGCGGCCGGCGGCGTTGAGCCGCGGCGCCAGCGCGAAGCCGATGTCGCTGGCGCTGAGCCGTGCCGGATCGCGACCGCTGGCTTCGATCAAGGCGCGCAGGCCAACGCAGCCCTCGCCACGCTGTAGCCGGCGCAGGCCGGCCGACACCAGCGCCCGGTTGTTCGGATCCAGCGGCACCAGGTCGGCGACGGTGCCGACCGCGACCAGGTCCAGCAACACGCCCAGGTCCGGCGGCGCCGCCGCGAACGCACCGTGCGCGCGCAGGTGCCGGCGCAACGCCAGCAGCACGTAGAAGATCACGCCGACGCCGGCCAGCATCTTGCTCGGGAACGCGTCGCCGGCCAGGTTCGGATCGACGATGGCATCGGCCGGCGGCAAGGCCGGACCCGGCAGGTGGTGGTCGGTGACCAGTACCTGCCAGCCCAGCGCCTTGGCCGCGGCGACACCGGCATGGCAGGCGATGCCGTGGTCCACCGTGACCAGCAGGTCCGGCTGCAACGGCGCCAGTTCCGCCACCAGCGCCGGCGACAGGCCGTAGCCGTGGACCATGCGGTTGGGCACCGCGTGCAGCACCTGCGCAGCGCCGAGCAGGCGCAGCCCGCGCACCGCCACCGCGCAGGCCGTGGCGCCGTCGCAATCGAAATCGCCGACCACCAGGATGCGCTTGCGCGCCGCGATCGCCTCGGCCAGCAGCACCACCGCGGCGTCGATGCCGCTCAGCGCATCGGGCGGCAGCAGTTGCGCCAGCTTGGGTTGCGCCAGGCCGCTGTCGTGGGCGCCGCGCGCGGCATAGATGCGCCGCAACAGCGGCAAGGTGGCCTCGTGCCACGGGCCGGCCGCGGCCGCCGCGGGCCGCCGCACGATGCGCGCGCTGGCACTCATGCGTCCAGGCGCGACAGCGGCCGCCGCCACAGGCGCCAGCGTTGCGACGGGGCGATGCGGAAACAGGCGCCGTCCTCGAAATCCAGCTGCAGTTGCTGCAGTTCGCCATCGCGCAGCGCCTGCAGCAGCGGCTGTACCACCTCGCCGACGAACTGCTCGGGCGCGCGCAGCTGGCGCAGATCGACCAGCGCATCGACCCGCGGCGCCTGCGCGTCGGCGACACCGGCGGCCTGGGCCAGCGCACGCAACAGCGGATCGCGGCTGCGCACCTGCGCATGCGCGGTGGCGACCGACGCCGGCAGCCGGCCACCGCCCCAGAACCACAGCGAATTGATCGCCGGCTGGCCGCGGGCGACGCGCTCGCGGTTCCACGGATGCTGGTGCAGCACGATCTGCGCCTCGGTCAGCAACGCACGCCAGCGGCGCGCGTCCTCCCCCTGCGGCAGGTGATCGAACAGGTCCGCACCGAGCACCTGCGCCGGCGCCGTGAACACCGGCAGCACGCTGTCGGCCGGCAGGCGCAGGTACCAACGGGTCGGATCGGGCGCATCCAGGGTCAGCCCGCTCTCGGCGAACAAGGCCTGCACCGCCGGCAGCAGCGCGTCCAGGTCCACCGCGTCGAGCGGCAGCATGTCGCCATGCGCCATCAGCCGCGCGCCCTGCATGTCCGGCACCACGTAGGCCGGATCGGCGCGCAGCCACAGACCGTCGCCGGCATCGCCTGCGTCCAGTTGCCGGGTCAGCGCCGCGGCCGCCAGCGGTTGCTCCGCCAGCGCGAAATGGCGGCGCAACTGCGCCTCGCCACCCGGCGCAGCCTGCGTGCGATCGGCGCGGCCGAACGCGCGCGCCACCTCGCCGGCCAGCACGGCGCCGGCCAGGCGGACCCGCTCCGGCAACAGCAAGGTGGCGACCGCCATCGGATCAGCCGACGTAGGCGACGCTGACGATCTCGTACTCGCGGCGTCCGGCCGGGGCGTCGATGCTGACGCTGTCGCCTTCCATCTTGCCGATCAGTGCACGCGCCAACGGCGAGGAAATCGCGATCAGGCCCTGCTTGATGTCCGCCTCCAGGTCGCCGACCAACTGGTAACGCTTCTCCTCGTCGGTCTCCACGTCGGCCAGGGTCACGGTGGCGCCGAACACCACCTTGCTGCCGACCGCCAGCTTGCTGACGTCGATGACCTCGGCGTGCGACAGCTCGCTCTCCAGCTGCTTGATGCGGCCTTCGATGAAGCCCTGCTGCTCGCGCGCGGCGTGGTACTCGGCGTTTTCCTTGAGATCGCCGTGCGCACGCGCCTCGGCGATCGCGGTGATGACCTCGGGACGCTTGACCGACTTCAGGTGATCCAGTTCCTCGCGCAGCCGCTGCGCGCCTTGCATGGTGATCGGGGCTCTCACGCTTCCAGCTCCTTGTGCAGTTCCTGCAGCGCCCAGACCGGACCGGTGCCGCGGAATTCCAGTGAATGCACCAGCGCACGCGCGCCGGCGACCGTGGTCGAATAGGTGACGCGATGCTGCAGGGCTTCGCGACGGATCGAGAACGAGTCGGAGATCGCCGCCCGGCCCTCGGTGGTGTTGACGATATACACGATTTCGCCGTTCTTGATCAGATCGACGATGTGCGGGCGGCCCTCGGCGACCTTGTTGACCTGCTCGCACTGCAGGCCGTGCTGCTGCAGCCAGGCGCAGGTGCCGCGGGTGGCGACCAGGGTGTAGCCGCGCTCGACCAGCGCCTGCGCCACCGGCAGCACGCGCTGCTTGTCCGGATCGCGCACCGACACGAAGGCCTTGCCCAGCGGCGGCGCCTTGATGCCGCCGGCTTCCTGCGCACGCGCGAACGCCGCGCCGAAGCTGCGGCCCACGCCCATCACCTCACCGGTGGAACGCATCTCCGGGCCGAGGATCGGATCGACGCCCTGGAACTTGGCGAACGGGAAGATCGCCTCCTTCACCGAGTAGTAGTCGGGCACGATTTCCTTCAGCGCGCCCTGCTCGGCCAGGGTCTTGCCGGCCATGCAGCGCGCAGCGATCTTGGCCAGCGGCACGCCGATCGCCTTGGACACGAACGGCACGGTGCGCGAGGCGCGCGGGTTCACTTCCAGCAGGTAGACGATGTCGTCGCCGGCATCGTTGACCTGCACCGCGAACTGGGTGTTCATCAGCCCGACCACGTTCAGCGCCTTGGCCAGTTCGACCACCTGGCGGCGCAGCTCGGTCTGGGTGGCCGGCGACAGCGAGTACGGCGGCAGCGAGCAGGACGAATCGCCCGAGTGCACGCCGGCTTCCTCGATGTGCTCCATGACGCCGCCGATCAGCACCTGGCCGCTGTGGTCGGCGATGATGTCCACGTCCACTTCCACCGCGTTGTCGAGGAAGCGGTCCAGCAGCACCGGCGAATCGTTGGAGACCTTGACCGCGTCGCGCACGTAGCGCGCCAGGTCGGATTCGCCGTAGACGATCTCCATGGCGCGGCCGCCAAGCACGTAGCTCGGACGCACCACCAGCGGATAGCCGATCTCGCGCGCCAGCACCAACGCCTCATCGGCGTTGCGGGCGATGCGGTTCGGCGGCTGCTTCAGGCCCAGCGTGTCGACCAGCTGCTGGAAGCGCTCGCGGTCCTCGGCCAGGTCGATCGAGTCCGGCGAGGTGCCGATCACCGGCACGCCGTTGGCTTCCAGCGCGCGCGCCAGCTTCAGCGGGGTCTGCCCGCCGTACTGCACGATCACGCCCTTGGGCTGCTCGAGCTCGACGATCTCCAGCACGTCTTCCAGGGTCAGCGGTTCGAAGTACAGGCGATCGGAGGTGTCGTAGTCGGTGGACACGGTCTCCGGATTGCAATTGACCATGATGGTCTCGTAGCCGTCCTCGCGCAGCGCCAGCGCCGCGTGCACGCAGCAGTAGTCGAACTCGATGCCCTGGCCGATGCGGTTGGGACCGCCGCCGAGGATCATGATCTTGTCGCGGTCACTCGGCGCGGCCTCGCACTCGTCCTCGTAGGTCGAGTACAGGTAGGCGGTGCTGGTGGCGAATTCGGCCGCGCACGAGTCCACCCGCTTGTACACCGGGCGCACCTTGTGCGCGCGGCGCAGCGCGCGCACCGCCGCTTCGTTGGTGCCGCACAGCTCGGCCAGGCGCGCATCGGAGAACCCGGCACGCTTGAGCGTGCGCAGGCGCTTGGCGTCGAGCGCGCCGAGGCCGTCGGCGGCCACCTGCGCTTCCTGCGCGATCAGGTCTTCCATCTGGTCGAGGAACCAGGGATCGATGAACGACAGCGCGTGGACCTGCTCCACGCTCATGCCGGCGCGGAACGCATCGGCGACATAGAACAGCCGCTCCGGACCGGGCGCCTTCAGCTCGCGCTTGAGCGTGGCCAGGTCGTCTTCGCTGCTCAGGTCCAGGCCGGTCGGGTCCAGGCCGATCTTGCCGGTCTCCAGGCCGCGCAGCGCCTTCTGCAGCGATTCGGAGAAGGTACGGCCCATCGCCATCACCTCGCCCACCGACTTCATCTGCGTGGTCAGGCGCGCGTCGGCCTGCGGGAACTTCTCGAAGGCGAAGCGCGGGATCTTGGTGACCACATAGTCGATCGACGGCTCGAACGAGGCCGGGGTCAGCCCGCCGGTGATCTCGTTCTTCAGCTCGTCCAGGGTGTAGCCGACCGCCAGCTTGGCCGCGACCTTGGCGATCGGGAAGCCGGTGGCCTTGGAGGCCAGCGCCGAGGAGCGCGACACGCGCGGGTTCATCTCGATCACCACCACGCGGCCGGTCTGCGCATTGATGCCGAACTGCACGTTGGAGCCGCCGGTGTCCACGCCGATCTTGCGCAGCACCGCGATCGAGGCATCGCGCAGGCGCTGGTACTCCTTGTCGGTGAGGGTCTGCGCCGGGGCCACGGTGATCGAGTCGCCGGTGTGCACGCCCATCGGGTCCAGGTTCTCGATCGAGCAGACGATGATGCAGTTGTCCGCGGTGTCGCGGACCACTTCCATCTCGAACTCCTTCCAGCCCAGCACCGACTCCTCGACCAGCACTTCGCTGGTCGGCGACAGTTCCAGGCCGCGGCCGACGATCTCGATCAGCTCTTCGCGGTTGTAGGCGATGCCGCCGCCGCTGCCGCCGAGGGTGAAGCTGGGGCGGATGATGGTCGGATAACCGACCGTGGCCTGGATCTCCAGCGCCTCCTCCAGCGTGTGCGCCACCGCCGCCTTGGGGCACTCCAGGCCGATCTCGCCCATCGCCACGCGGAACAGCTCGCGGTCCTCGGCCATGCGGATGGCCTCGCGCTTGGCGCCGATCAGCTCGACGCCGTACTTCTCCAGCACGCCGTGGTCGGCCAGGTCCAGCGCGCAGTTCAGCGCGGTCTGCCCGCCCATGGTCGGCAGCAGCGCGTCGGGCTTTTCCTTGGCGATGATCTTCTCGACCGTCTGCCAGTTGATCGGCTCGATGTACACGGCGTCGGCCATGTTCGGGTCGGTCATGATCGTGGCCGGGTTGCTGTTGACCAGCACCACGCGGTAGCCCTCGTCGCGCAGCGCCTTGCACGCCTGCGCGCCGGAGTAGTCGAACTCGCAGGCCTGGCCGATGACGATCGGGCCGGCGCCGATGATGAGGATGGTTTGGAGGTCGGTGCGCTTGGGCATTTCTTTCTCGAAGTCTGGACTTTCGACGTGTGTGAGGCTGAGCGTCTAACGTTTAGAGTCGTTCAGGAAAAATCGGATTCGGACAATCGACAACGATTGACCAGCTCATCCCCGAGCGCTGCCTGCTGCTCTTCCGTCATGGCAGGGGGAGTCAGCGGCGGTGCCGCGCGGAACACCATGCCTGCCGGCGAAGCGATGAACTCCTGCGTCTGCATCGCTTGAGCAGGGCTCATTCCAAGCAGCAATTCGGCGCGATCAGGCACGGGTCGGCTCAGAAAAACGGCCTTTGCAGCCGCGGCCACATACTGCATGTAGCGCTGACCAGCAGCTGTCTTGGAAAACTGGATCCAGCGCTCTGCCTTGTCGTCATCCTGGAAGAGGGTCTTCAACTGCGCCACGGTATTCCGCGCGATCGTCTCTCCCACGAGTCCAGCAATGCAGCCTTTTTGATCTGAACCGAGTTTTTGGAACAACGGCGCTGATGCCACCGAGTCTTTGGCGTAGATGGACACCGCCTCTTTCAATCCGAGGATCTGGAAAAGTTGCGACGCTTGCGCCTCCGATACGTCGGAGGCCGTTGCAGCTCCACTGCACGCGAGAAGAATCGCCAACGTCAGCTGGCGAAGGTTCATGCGCCAGCCGCCGCCATCAGCGCGGTGAAGCGATCGAACAGCGGCGCCACGTCGCGCGGACCCGGCGAGGCTTCAGGATGGCCCTGGAAGCTGAAGGCCGGCGCGTCGGTGAGCGCGATGCCCTGGTTGCTGCCGTCGAACAGCGAGCGATGGGTGACGCGCACGTTGGCGGGCAAGGTCGCCTCGTCCACCGCGAAGCCGTGGTTTTGCGAGGTGATCATCACCCGGCCGCTGTCCAGGTCCTGCACCGGGTGGTTGGCGCCGTGGTGGCCGTGGCCCATCTTCAGGGTCTGCGCGCCGGCGGCCAGCGCCAGCAACTGGTGGCCCAGGCAGATGCCGAAGGTCGGGACCTTGCGCGCCAGCAGTTCCTTGATCGCGGCGATCGCGTAGTCGCAGGGCGCCGGGTCGCCGGGACCGTTGGACAGGAACACCCCGTGCGGGTTCATCGCCAGCACTTCGGCGACCGGCGTCTGCGCCGGCACCACGGTCACCTCGCAGCCGCGCTCGGCGAGCATGCGCAGGATGTTGAGCTTGACCCCGTAGTCGTAGGCGACGACCTTGAACCTGGGTTCGGCCTGCACGAACGCGTTGCTGTCCAGGTCGAGCTGGCCATCGCGCCAGGGATAGGCCTTGTCGGTGGACACCACCTTGGCCAGGTCCATGCCCTTCAGCCCCGGGAACGTGCGCGCCGCTTCCAGCGCGGTGTCCACGTTGACCTCGCCGGCCATCAGCGCGCCGTTCTGCGAGCCCTTCTCGCGCAGGATGCGGGTCAGCTTGCGGGTGTCGATGCCGGCGATGGCGACAACGCCGCGCTGGATCAGCCAGTCCGGCAGCGCCACCTGGTTGCGCCAGTTGCTGGGGCGGCGCGGCACGTCGCGCACGATCAGGCCGGCCGACCAGACCTGGGCGGCCTCGTCGTCCTGGTCGGTGCAGCCGGTGTTGCCGATATGCGGGTAGGTCAGCGTGACCAGTTGGCGGGCGTAGGAGGGATCGGTGAGGATCTCCTGGTAGCCGGTCATGGCGGTGTTGAACACCACTTCGCCGACGGACAGGCCGGCAGCGCCTACGGATTCGCCCTCGAACACGGTGCCGTCTTCAAGGACAAGGATTGCGGGTTGAGTCACGGGGTTCGCCTTGGGGAGAGAGGAACCCTGCCCCACCAACTTGCAGGCTGCAAGAAACCGCGAACTCGGCGCTTCTCCGGGTCCGTGGCGATGGGTAACAGGCGAGCGAGAATTGTACCGGCGCGGGGCGGTCCGCGCCAGCCGTTTGGGTGAAGTGCCTGTTCAGCCGAGCAGGTCGCGCAGCCGGTAGGCCCCGGGCGCACGCCCCGGCAGGCGCGCGGCGGCATGCAGCGCGCCGCGGGCGAAGATGTCGCGGTTGCTGGCGCGGTGCACCAGCTCGACCCGCTCGCCGAGTCCGGCGAACTGCACCAGATGCTCGCCGACGATGTCGCCGGCGCGCAGGCTGGCGTAGCGCGGGGTGGCGCCGCCCTGGGCAGCCGCGTCGCCAAGCGTCAGCGCGGTGCCGGAGGGTGCGTCCTGCTTGTGCACGTGGTGGGATTCGACGATGTCGCAGTCCCAGCCCGGCAGCGCCGCGGCGGCGCGCTCGACCAGGTCGTGCAGCACCGCCACGCCCAGGCTGAAGTTCGATGCCCAGATCAACGGAATGCGCTCGGCCGCGGCAGCCAGCGCCTGCCGCTGCGCGTCTTCCAGCCCGGTGGTGCCGGACACCAGCGCCGCACCGCGCGCCGTGCACAACGCCAGCGCCGGATCGAAGCCCTGCGGCAGGCTGAAATCGATCGCCACGTCGAAGGCCGGCACCCCGCCCAACTCGGCCGCGGCGAAGTACGGCACGCCGTCGATCACCCGCTGCGCCGGCGCGCGACGGACCACCGCGGCCACCACCTGCAGTGCCGGGTCCTGCGCGGCCAGCCGCAACAACGCCTGGCCCATCCGGCCGGACGCACCATGGATCAACACACGCAACGGAGAAGTCGTCATCGGCACAAGGCTAGCGGTTTGCGCGCGGGCGCGACAGAGGGCAAGTGCACCAGAGACGCAAGCACCCGACGCGCCGCCTCGGACGTGGCGATGCTTCACTCGTCGGGGCTGAAGCCCCTCCCACAAGGGCGTGGCGGCACTGGAAGCGACGAAAAAGCCGCCAGGCGAGGCACTTTGCACCTGGCCCCTGGCACCTGCCGAGAGACATCGCAGCCGATTGGACACCCTGTGGGAGGGGCTTCAGCCCCGACGCTGGACCGCCCGATCTCGCGCGGTGCCAGCTGCCATTACGCGACCGACGCTACATCTGCATCGCCTTGCTCGGAGCATGCTCGGTACGAACGACCCCTGCTTCGGATACAACGCGGCCGCATTCGTCGCGGCTGAAGCCGCTCCTACAGACCATCAACGGCGTCGCTTGCCGGGAAGTGTGTGGGAGGGGCTTCAGCCCCGACGCGGTGCCACCCAATCACGCCACACGACGACAGACACAGGAACGGTGGCGCCTTGCTGCCCTACTCCGGCGCCTACCCCAGCAAGCGCTTGTCCCAATCCTCCACCGCGCGCTGCGCCAGGCGCCGCTCGAACAAGGTGCGCCAGTTCGGCACCAGCGGCAGCGCCAGCACGTCCTGCAGTTGCGCCGGGTCGATCTCGCGGCGGTACAGCAGCCCGACCAGGCGTGCCAGCGACCACTGCGGATGCGGCCGCTCCAGCAGCGCCAGCCTGTCGCCGGCGGCGACTTCGCCGGGCTGCAGCACGCGGTAATACCAGCCGGTGCGGCCGCTGTCCTGCACGCGCCGCGCCAGCGCGGCCACGCCGAAGCGGTCGGACAGCTTCCAGCACGGCTGCCGCGACTGCGACACCTCGACCACGGCCGTGCCCAGGCGCAGCCGGTCGCCCAGGCACAGGTCGGCTTCGGTCACGCCGCAACTGCTGAGGTTTTCGCCGAACGCGCCCGGCGCGTCCAGCAAGGCATGCGCGCCCAGTTCCTCGCGCCAGGCCGGGTAATGGTCGCGCGGATAATGGTGCAAGGCCTTGTCGGGGCCGCCATGCACGCGGCGGTCGCCCTGCTCGTCCAGTTCCAGCCCCTCCAGCCCGATGCGCAGGCGCCCGGCCTGCGGTCGCTTGTCGATCGCGCTGCGGCTGCCCGGGCGGGTGAACGCCTGGGCGCGGCCGACCAGGACCGCATCGATGGTCCACGCTGCCACGGCGGAACCGGAGGGTGTCATGGACGGCACGACACCGAACTCAGGCCGTCGCGCGCAGGTGCGCGGCGACCTCGTCCTGCAACAGCGCGCCGAGGATCCGCACACCCACTTCGATACGCTCGGCCGGCACCGTCACGAACGACAGCCGCAGCGTATTGCGCTGCGGCGCGACCGCGAAGAACGGCGCGCCCGGCACGAACGCCACGTTGCGCTCGATCGCCTTGCTCAGCAGCGCGCCGCCGTCCATCCGCGCCGGCAGTTCGACCCAGATGAACATGCCGCCGGCCGGGCGGTTCCAGCGCACCTGCGCGGGGAAATACTTGGCGAGGGCGGCGAGCATCTGCTCGCAGCGGCTGGCGTACAGCGCACGGATGCCGGGGATGTGCGCATCCAGGAAGCCGTCCTGCACCGCCTCGTAGACGATGCGCTGGCTGAACGACGGCGTGTGCAGGTCGGCGGCCTGCTTGGCCTGCACCAGCTTGGCGTGCACCGCTTCCGGCGCGACCAGGTAGCCCAGGCGCAGGCCCGGGGCGAACACCTTGGAGAACGAGCCCATGTAGATGGCGCCGTCCGGGTTCATCGACAGCAGGCTCGGCAGCGTGTCGCCGCTGTAGCACAGCTCGCCGTAGGGATCGTCCTCGACGATCGGCACGCCGGCCTCGGCCGCACGCGCCACCAGCGCCTGGCGCCGGTGCAGCGGCAGGCGCCGCCCGGTCGGGTTCTGGAAGTTCGGCAGCACGTACATGAAGCGCGCGCCGGCCAGTTGCGCATCGTCCAGCGCATCCACCACCACGCCGTCGTCGTCCGACTGCATTGCCGCGAACGCCGGCTGGAACAGCGAGAACGCCTGCAGCGCGCCGAGATAGCTGGGCGTTTCCACCAGCACCTTGCTGCCTTCGTCGATGAACACCTTGCCGAGCAGGTCCAGGCCCTGCTGCGATCCGGTGGTGATCAGCACCTGGCTGGGCCGGATGCTGGCGCCGTCGCGGCTCAGCCGCGCCGCCACCCATTCGCGCAGCAACAGATAGCCCTCGGTCGGGCCGTACTGCAGCGCGGCCTGCGGCGCATCGCGCAGCACCTTGTCGCAGGCCTCGCGCATGCGCGCGACCGGGAAGGTGTCCGGCGACGGCAGACCGCCGGCGAAGGAAATCACTTCCGGGCGTTCGGTGACCTTGAGGATTTCGCGGATCGCCGAACTGGTCAGCGCCTGCGCACGGCGGGAGAACGGGAATGGATTGGTCATCGGCATAGGATAGACGCCGCCCTCGCCGCGCGCATGTGCGGCGCACAAGCAGGCGCGGGCCGGCAACGCGTGGCGCGGCTCAGTGCCGCCGCGGCGGCGTCGGCCCGCAGCTGTCGCAGCCGCCGCAGGCGCCAGCGCCGGCGCTGGCCGGCGGTGCGATGCGCCGCCCCAGCGCCTGCAGCCAGGCCGCCCGGCCCGGCTTGAGCAGGCGCAGCGCGAGTGCGCCGCGCAGCTTGCGCGCGGTGCCCGGGAATTGCTTCTTCAGTACCACCCAGGCGCTGACCAGTACCGCCAGCGCGATCACCAGGTACTGCAGCAGCAGCGAGGCGCTCATCTCAGCCGGCTCCCAGCGCCACCGCGACCTGGTAGGTGACCAGCGAGGCCAGATACGCCAGCGCGAACAGGTAGAACGCGGCGAAGCTCATCTGCTTCCACGAATTGGTCTCGCGCTTGATCGTGGCCAGGGTGGAAATGCACATCGGCGCGTAGATGTACCAGACCAGCAGCGACAGCGCGGTGGCCAGCGACCAGCCATCGTGGATCAGCGGCGACAACGCCTGCGCGGCGGCATCGTCGTCGGCCGCCGACAGCGCGTACACCGTCGCCAGCGACGACACCGCCACCTCGCGCGCGGCCAGGCCGGGGATCAGCGCGATGCAGATCTGCCAGTTGAAGCCCAGCGGCGAGAACACCGTGGTCATGGCGTGGCCGATGCGACCGGCGAAGCTGTAGTCGATGGCCGGCAGGGTGGCGTCGGCCGGCGGCGCCGGGAACGACAGCAGGAACCACAGCAGGATGGTCAACGCCAGGATGATGCCGCCGACGCGCTTGAGGAAGATCGCCGCGCGCTCCCACAGGCCCAGCGCCAGATCGCGCAGGTGCGGCACGCGGTAGGACGGCAGCTCCAGCAGCAGCGGATGCTCGCCCTTGTCGCGGCGCCATTTCTTCATCGTCCACGACACCAGCAGCGCACTGGCGATGGCGGCGAAGTACAGGCCGAACAGCACCAGTCCCTGCTGGTTGAACACGCCCCACACCTGCCGCTGCGGGATGAACGCGCCGATCAGCAGCGCGTACACCGGCAGCCGCGCCGAACAGGTCATCAGCGGCGCCACCAGGATGGTCGCCAGGCGGTCGCGCGGGTCCTGGATGCTGCGGGTGGACATGATCCCGGGCACGGCGCACGCAAAGCTGGACAACAGCGGGATGAACGAGCGCCCGGACAGGCCGGCCGCGGCCATCATGCGGTCGAGCAGGAACGCCGCGCGCGGCAGGTAGCCGGATTCCTCCAGCGCCAGGATGAAGGCGAACAGGATCAGGATCTGCGGCAGGAACACCACTACCCCGCCGAGGCCGGCGATGATGCCGTCCACCAGCAGGCTGTTCAGCGGCCCCTCCGGCAGCGTTCCGCCAACCCAGGCACCGAGCGCCTTGGTGCCGCCATCGATCAGGTCCATCAGCGGCGCGGCCCAGGCGTAGACCGCCTGGAAGATCAGGAACATCACCACGGCCAGGGTCAGCAGGCCGGCCACCGGGTGCAGCAACCAGCGGTCCAGCGCGTCGTCGATGCGCGAGGTACGGGTCGGCATCGACACCGCCGCGGCGAGAATCGCGCGCACCTGCTGGTGGTAGTCGCCCTGCCCCTCGGCCGGCGCCACCGCCGGCGGCAGTGCCGGCGCCAGCGTGTCCAGCCGCTCGACCAGGGCGCGCGCGCCGTTGCGGCGCACCGCCACGGTCTCGATCACCGGCACGCCCAGCGCCTGCTCCAGCGCCTGGCGGTCGATCTGGATGCCGCGGCGCTGCGCCGCATCCACCATGTTCAGGGCCACCAGCATCGGCTTGCCCAGCTCGCGCAGCTCCAGCGCAAAGCGCAGGTGCAGGCGCAGGTTGGTGGCGTCGACCACGCACACCAGCACGTCCGGCGCCGGTTCGCCCGGGTAGAAGCCGCGGCACAGGTCGCGGGTGATCGCCTCGTCCAGGCTGGCCGGCTGCAAGCTGTAGGCGCCCGGCAGATCCAGCACCGCGAACTCGCGCCCGGACGGCGCGCGGAAGCGGCCCTCCTTGCGCTCCACGGTGACGCCGGCGTAGTTGGCGACCTTCTGCTTGCTGCCGGTCAACTGGTTGAACAGCGCGGTCTTGCCGCAGTTCGGGTTGCCGACCAGGGCCAGCCGCAGCGGCACGGCGACCGCGCTCACGGGCGCACCTCGTCCAGCGTACTGACCTGCACCCGCGCCGCCTCGCTGCGGCGCAGCGCGAAGCGCGTATAGCCCACCTGCACCAGCAGCGGTTCGCCGCCGATCGGCCCGCTGGCCAGCATCTGCACCTGCTCGCCGGCGACGAAGCCCAGCTCGCGCAGACGCCGCGCGATGGCGTCGTTGGGCTGGCGGTCGTGCACGGATTCCACCAGGGCGCTGCTGCGCAACGGCATATCGGACAACGTCACAGCACGTTCCGTCGATAAGAATGGTTATCAATTGTAGCATCGCCGCGGCGCGTCATGGCGGCGCGGGCACGGCCGGCTATCATTCCGTATGGCTGCCGTTTTCCCTGCGTACGAGCGTGTTCGATGAGCGATGTCCTGTTGTTGCAACGATCCGGCAAGGTCCTGACGCTGCAGTTGAACCGACCCGAGGTCCGCAACGCCTTCGACGCCGCGCTGATCGCCCAGCTCAGCGACGCCCTGCTGCAGATCGGCACCGATCCGCAGGTGCAGGTGCTGGTCCTGGCCGGCGCCGGCGCGGCGTTCTCGGCCGGGGCGGACCTGCAGTGGATGCGCTCGATGGCCGGCGCCAGCGAGCAGGAAAACCTGGACGACGCGCTGGCCCTGGCGCGGCTGATGCGCCTGCTCGACGAACTGCCCAAGCCCACCGTGGCACGGGTGCAGGGCGCCGCGTTCGGCGGCGCGGTCGGCCTGGTCGCCTGCTGCGACATCGCCGTGGCTGCCACCGATGCGCGCTTCGCGCTCAGCGAAAGCCGGCTGGGCCTGCTGCCGGCGGTGATCTCGCCGTACATGATCGCGGCGATCGGCGCGCGCCAGGCGCGGCGCTGGTTCGCCAGCGCGGAAACCTTCGACGCCGCCACCGCGGCGCAGATCGGCCTGGTCCACCAGGCGGTGGCGCCGGAGGCGCTGGACGCGGCGGTGCAGCGCCAGGTCGCCCTGCTCGGCCAGGCCGGGCCGCTGGCCGCTGCCGGCGCCAAGGCGCTGGTGCGGCGGGTTGCCGCCGGCGGCGAGCGCGATGTGCTGGACCAGGCCAACGCCGCGCTGATCGCGCAGCTGCGGGTCTCGGCCGAGGGCCAGGAAGGACTGAATGCGTTCCTGGAAAAACGCGAACCGGCCTGGAGGGCCAGCCCATGAACCCGATCGATCATCTCGGCCTGCGCTGCAGCGACCTCGACCGCAGCCTGGCCTTCTACCGCGCCGCCCTGGCCGCGCTGGACCTGGACGTGGTGATGCAGGTGAGCGCCGAAGAGAGCGGCGGCCAGCGCCACGTCGGCTTCGGCCGCGACGGCAAGCCCAGCTTCTGGATCGCCGACGGCGGCCGCGACGCTGGCGACCACGGCGTGCACGTGGCCTTCGTCGCCGCCAGCCGCGCGCAGGTGGACGCCTTCCATCAGGCCGGCCTGGCCGCCGGCGGCCGCGACCACGGCGCACCGGGCCTGCGCCCGCACTACCACCCCGACTACTACGGCGCGTTCCTGCTGGATCCGGACGGCCACAACATCGAAGCGGTCTGTCACCACCCCGCGACGGCCTGATCCGCGCGGCCATGTCGCGCCGGTGTAGATGACGACGGCCGTGCGTGCCGCTGCTTCGCGATCTCTTCCTATCAGGAATTCCCATGACCTTCGTCGCTTCCCGTTTCATGTGCAGTGCCCGGCCAACGGCACAGGAATCTCGGCGATGAGCGACCGCGTGCGCATCGTCGAGGTCGGCCCGCGCGACGGCCTCCAGAACGAGAAGGCCTGGGTCGCCACCGCCGACAAGATCGAGCTGATCGCGCGGCTGGGGCGCACCGGCCTGCGCAGCATCGAGGCGACCAGCTTCGTCAGCCCGAAATGGGTGCCGCAGCTGGCCGATGCGGCCGAGGTCTACGCCGGCATCGCGCAGGTGCCGGGCGTGGACTACCCGGTGCTGGTGCCGAACCTGCAGGGCTACGAACGCGCCGCCGCGGTCGGCGTACGCGAGGTAGCGGTGTTCACCGCCGCATCGGAGGCCTTCAACCGCACCAATACCAATGCCGGCATCGACGAATCGCTGACGCGCTTCGCACCGGTGCTGGAGCGCGCGGCCGCGGACGGGGTCAAGGTGCGCGGCTACGTCTCCACCGTGCTCGGCTGCCCCTACCAAGGCGAGGTTCCCCTGGCCGACGTGGTGCGGGTGGCGCAGCGGCTGCACGCGATGGGCTGCTACGAGATCTCGCTGGGCGACACCATCGGTGTGGGCACGCCCGGCAAGGCGCGGGCGATGCTGCGCGCGGTCGCCACGGCGGTGCCGATGGCGGCGCTGGCGGTGCATTTCCACGATACCTACGGCCAGGCCCTGGCCAACATCGCCGCCTGCCTGGAAGAAGGCGTGCGCGTGGTCGATGCCGCGGTGTCCGGCGCCGGCGGCTGCCCGTATGCCAAGGGCGCCAGCGGCAACGTGGCCAGCGAGGACGTGGTGTACCTGCTGCACGGCAATGGCGTGGAGACCGGCATCGACCTGCCGGCGCTGGCCGCGACCGGCCGCTGGCTGGCGCAGAAACTCGGCCGCGCGACCGGCAGCAAGGTCGGCCAGGCGCTGGCCGCCGAGGGCTGAGCCTCGGCAGGGCGTCCCCGACGACAGGCCTGTGGCACCGCGGCCGGTGGGCGCGTCTCGCCGCGACGGGGCGGCACCCACTAAACTGAGCGTTTTCCTGGGAGGGAACATCCATGCAGCTTGCCGATCTGAAAGCGGTGGTCACCGGCGGCGTGTCCGGCCTCGGCCTGGCGGTGGCGCAACGCATCGTCGCCGAAGGCGGCAAGGTGGCGCTGTTCGATCTGAACGACGACAAGGGTGCGGCCGCGGTCGCCGCGCTGGGCGCGGAGCGGGCCTGCTACCTGCGTACCGACGTCAGCGACGAGGCCCAGGTGGCCGCGCAACTCGGCGCGGCACGCGACTTCCTCGGCGGGCTCAACGCCGCGGTCAACTGCGCCGGCATCCTCGGCGCCGGCCGCGTGCTCGGCAAGGAGGCGCCGATGCCGCTGGCCACCTTCCAGGGCACGGTACTGGTCAACCTGGTCGGCAGCTTCAACGTCGCCAAGGCCGCCGCCGACCTGATGCAGCACAACGCCCCGGGCGAGGACGGCGAGTGCGGCGCCATCGTCAACACCGCCAGCGTCGCCGCCTACGAAGGCCAGATCGGCCAGGCCGCCTACGCCGCGTCCAAGGGCGGCGTGGTGGCGATGACCCTGCCGATGGCGCGCGAACTGGCGCGCTTCGGCATCCGCGTCAACACCATCGCCCCGGGGATCTTCTGGACCCCGATGGTCGACGGCATGCCCGAGGCCGTGCAGCAGTCGCTGGCCGCGGCGATCCCGTATCCTTCGCGTCTCGGCCGTCCGGACGAATTCGCCGACACGGTGATGTTCCTGCTGCGCAACCGCTACCTCAACGGCGAGACCATTCGCCTGGACGGCGCGGTGCGGTTGGCGCCGAAGTAGCCGGGAATGGAGAATCGGGAATGGGGAATCGCAAAAGCGCCTCCCTCCCGCTGATCCTTTCCGGCCGCTTGACGCTGTTCCGATTCCCTATTCCCCATTCCCGATCCCCAGCACTCATGAAAGCCAACGAAATCAAGAAAGGCAACGTCGTCGAGTACAACAACGGCGTGTACCAGATCCGCGACATCGAGCGCAGTTCGCCGCAGGGCCGCGGCGGCAATGTGCGTTTCCGCTTCGTGATGTACAGCGTGCCGGGCGGCAACAAGCTCGATGCCAGCTTCGACGGCGACGACGACCTGCGCGAGGTCGAGCTGATGCGCCGCCAGGCCACCTTCTCCTACAAGGACGGCGAGGCCTTCGTGTTCCTCGACGACGAGGACTACACCCCCTACACCCTGGACGCCGACGCGATCGGCACCGACGCCGGCTACATCACCGACGGCCTCAGCGGCATCTACGTGCAGGTCATCGACGACCAGCCGGTGGCGATCCAGTTGCCGCAGAGCGTGACCCTGGAAGTGATCGAGACCCCGCCCGAGCTCAAGGGCGGCACCGCCACCAAGCGGCCCAAACCGGCCAAGCTCAACACCGGCATCGAGATCATGGTGCCGGAGTACATCGGCAATGGCGAGCGCGTGCTGGTCAACACCACCACCGGCGAATTCGCCGGCCGCGCCGACTGAACCTATGCGCGGGCGCCGTGCCGATCACGCCTCCCGCGCCGGGCACGCGCCACGGCGCACCTGTCTCGCCCTGCTGCTGGCGGTACCGGCGCTGGCGCTCGCCGCACCGGTGACGCCGGCCGCGACGAGCGCGGCCAAGCCCGCCTGCACCATTCCGGACGCGGTCGATCCCGAGCACCACGCCGGCTTCTGCGCGATGCCCGCGCCGATCCGTGCCTTCGTCGCGCGCCAGGATACCTGCAACCATTTCGCCGGCGAAGAACCGTACGACGCGGCGCGGGGTCGCGAACTGGAAAAGGCGATGGCCACGTACTGCGACGGCAATGAGCAGACCTGGGCGAAGCTGCGCGCGCAGTACCGTCAGGATCCAGCACGCGATGCCTGGCTGCGCCACTACGGCGAGGATGCCGGTCTCGAACTGCCGTGATGGTGGCTTGCGGACAGGCAAGGTGGCGCCCTTGCTGGCATTGACGTCAGCCTGAAGGTGGTCGCCATCGGCCGGCTCCCCCGCTTCGCTCGTCGCGGCTGAAGCCGCTCCTACAAAGCCGAGCGGAGGGGACGCCGCTTTTTTGTGGGAGGGACTTCAGTCCCGACGACTGGAACTATCGGCCTCCTTTCATGACGAAAAGGCTGCGCCTGCAACCAGCCGATGCAGTGGAGGCAACGCCGGCGACGTCGTAGGAGCGGCTTCAGCCGCGACCGCGACGCCGTCAACCGCACGCGCGATACCCTCTGCCTTACAGTCTTACGTACCAAGCCCGCATGCCGCACTACGGCTGCCCGCCACCCTCCTGCAACACCGAGGGTGACCGCAACTGCAGCCCGCCCCCCTCGCGATTGAGCGTGCGCAGGCGTTCGCCCAACGTCGCCAGGTTGGCATCGATCTGCACCAGGTCCGCCTGCAGCGGCGCCGGCAGCAACCCGCGCAGGCGCGTCTGCAGCGCGGCACCGTCGTCATGCAGCGCCGCGATCCGCGCCTGTCCCTGGACCTGCAGCCAAGCGCGCTCCTGCGCCTGCGGCAGGCCGTACCCCGGCTGCCCCTGCAGCAGGCTCGCCGGCTGGCTCAGCAGCCCTTGCTCGGCCAGGACGGCGCGCACGGCGCTGGCCGCGTCGCGGGTGTCGGCGCCCGTATCGCCCCCACCCGCAGCGGCCGCCGCGGACGGCAGCGGTTTACCCAGATAACGCCGCTTCAGCGCATCGCGACCGCGCTGTTCGGCACGGCGGCGGGCGGCATTTTCCAACACAAGCAGGGCGGCACTGGCGCGCAGGTCGCCACGCTGCAGCCACGGCGCGCGTTGCGCGGCGGGCAGGTCCAGCCATGCGTCGGCATTGCGGGCCGGCAGCGCCAAGGAACCGCGCGCCACCGCGAACATCTCTGCAAAATGCGCGCTCGCCGCCGGGAAGAAGTAGCCATTGCGCACCGCCGCATCGGCATCCTCGAACACCGAGGCATCGGCGATGCCGGCCCGCAGCAGGCGCCGACGCAGCCCGGTCGGGCTGATCCCGGACAGGCGAGCGGCCGCCAGCCGCGGCACGCCGTCGTGCAGCAAGGCGTAGGTCTCCACCGCGCAGTTGTTGCTGAGGAAGTAGTAGCGGCCGTCGTAGCTCCAGTGCAGTTGCGCGGCACGCTCGAGCAGCGCGGCGATCTCCTCGCGCGAGAGCCGCAGCGGCAGCGACTGCAGGCCGCGCAGTTGCACCTGGGTGTAGTCGTCCACCACCTGGCGCAGCGGCAGCACGAACAGCCGCGACGGGTAGGAGCCGGTAAGCCCACGCAGGCTGGAGATCTGCACGTCGTCGACGAAGGCGCGGAACGACAGCACCCGGTGCTCGGCCAGGTCCAGCCGGCACTGCGGCCCCAGCGGATGGCCTGGCGCACAGATCACCAGGCGCAGCATGCTGTGGCCCCAGTGGCTCATCGGCTGCGCGTTGCCTTCGGCCAGCAGGTAGTCCACCGCGTAGACCCGTGCCGGGTCCACCTGCAACAACGCGGCCGCGTCGGCCAGCGGATCCTGCACGAAGACCTGGCCCGGTGCGCACGCAGGCGCCGGGGGCGTCCACGCCAGGCGTGCGGCGAAGTAGCGGGCCAGCGCCGGCCGCCGGCAGGCGTAGTCCGGGTCGAGCAGGAAGTGCTCGAGATTCACCGCCACGAACTCGGCCGGCGACTGCAATTCGTAGCGGTCCGGGCTGCGCTCGGTGAAGCGGTTCTGGCCGCGGCGCAGGCCCAGGCGCATCGGACTGACCTGCCAGCCGGCCAGATCCAGCAGGCGCGGATCGGACGACAACCGCCCCGCCGCGGCGCGGTCGTAGAAATGCGCCAGTTCGTGCAGCACCGCCGCCAGCGCCGGCCGTCGCGCCGGATCGGCGGCCGGATCGGTGTCGCCCGCCGCCGCCATCCAGTCGCGCAGCAGGCGCTTGTTCAACAGCAGGCGCCGCGCCTGCGCGCGCCCGTGCACCTGTGCGGGGAGATCGTCGCTCCATTGCAGCGGCAGCCCTGCCGGCAGCGCCGCGGCCCAGGCCGGCGGCAGCCGCGCCTGGGCCGCGGCCAGCACGGCCTGGCTGGCGGTGCGTTCGGCTGGGCTCAGCCCGCGCTCGTCGACGACCAGCGGCGCGGCCGCGGCGTGCACCGCACCGGCCAGCACCAGCACCAGCACCGCCAGCCACCGCGCGCAGAGGCGCCGTGGCCGGCGCGCGCTCACAGCGCCAGGATCGCCTGCGCCAGTTCCAGGTCGCTGGCCTGCTGCGCCTGCGGGTTGCGCTCGCGCAGCACGCGCAGCGCCGCTTCCAGTTGCGCGCCGCGGATGCGCCCGGCGCTGGCGACGAAGCCGGCCGCGTCGTCGCGCGCCTGCAGCACCACCTTGTCGTTGTTGGAACTGCTGTCCGAGGACGCCGAGCTGCCGGCCGAACCGGCCGAGGCCGAACCGGCGGAGGTGCCGGCGAAGCTGGACGCCTGCGCAAACGCGGGCAGGATCAGGGCGAACAGCAGGGCGCAGCGCGCAGTCACTCGGGTCATCGCAATCGTTCCAGACAGGCTCATGAAAAGGGGGACGGCCGGCGCCGCGCCGCATAGCCTAGCGGTCCGCCGCGCGCAGCGCCTGAACGGGTCGCGCGGCAGCGGCGCGGCTGGGCTCAGGGATCGAACAGCTTGCCCGGATTGAGCAGCCCGGCCGGATCGAACACACGCTTGACCGCGCGCATCAGCGCGATCTCCTCGGCGCTGCGGGTGCTCTCCAGGTACGGCTTCTTGACCAGGCCGATGCCGTGCTCGGCGGAGATGCTGCCGCCGTGCTCGGCCAGCACCTGCGCCAGCAGCTTGGTGACCTGCTCGCAGGCGGCGATGAACTCGGCCGGCGCGGTGGCGTCGGGCTTGAGCACGTTGATGTGCAGGTTGCCGTCGCCGATATGGCCGAACCACACCACCTCGAACTGCGGATAGGCCTCGCCGAGCAGCGCCTGGGTGCGCGCCAGGAACGCCGGCATCGCCGAGATCCGCACCGACACGTCGTTCTTGTACGGCGTGTAGCGCGCCACCGCCTCGGTGATGCCTTCGCGCAGGCGCCACAACTGCGCGGCCTGCGCCTCGCTCTGGCTGATCACGCCGTCCAGCACCCAGCCCTGCTCCATGCAGGCCTCGAACGCGGCCAGCGCCGCCGCCTCCTGCACCTCGTTGCCGCTGGCGTATTCGGTGACCACGTAGTACGGATAGACGGTATCGAACGGCGCCTGCGCACCATGCGCGAGCACGTGCTGCAGAGCGCGGTCGGTGAAGAACTCGAACGCCTCCAGCTGCAGGCGGCTGCGGAACGCGGCGAACACCTGCATCAGCACCTCGAACGAGGGCAGCGCCAGCAGCATCACGTTGCTCGGTGGCGGCGGGTCGGTGAGCCGCAGGGTGGCCTCGACCACGATGCCCAGGGTGCCTTCGGAGCCGATCAGCAACTGGCGGAAGTCGTAGCCGCTTGAATTCTTGATCAAGCCTCGGTTGAGCTCGAGCAGCTCGCCGCTGCCGGTGACCACCTTCAGCCCGGCGATCCACTCGCGGGTGTTGCCGTAGCGGATCACGCGGATGCCACCGGCGTTGGTGGCGATGTTGCCGCCGATCGAGCACGACCCACGCGCGGCGAAGTCCACCGGGTACAGCAGGCCGTGCTCGCGCGCGGCGTTGTGCACCGCTTCCAGCGGCATGCCGGCCTGCACGGTGAGGGTGCGGTCGACCGGGTCGAACGCCAGCGCCTTGTTCATCCGCTCCAGGCTCAGCACCAGCTCGCCGTGCGCGGCCACGGCGCCGCCGGACAGGCCGGTGCGACCGCCGGAGGGCACCACCGCCACCGCGTGGGCGTTGGCCCAGCGCAGCACCGCCTGCACCTCCTCCACCGTCGCCGGCAGCGCGATCGCCAGCGGCGCCGGGGTCCAGCGCCGGGTCCAGTCGCGGCCGTAGTGCTCCAAGTCGGCAGGATCGGTCTTCAGGCGCAGGCCGGGAACGGCGAGGGCCAGGGCATCCAGGCGCGGATCGGTCATGGGCGGAGAGGTCGAGGCGTAGACAATCGTTCAAGCGTGCCAGCGTTACGCAACAACGTCCAGTTGCGGCGTGGACGCCGCCGTTCTTGCGAATCCCCAATCCTCACTCCCGAATCCCACGCCGGCCGCCCTCAATCGATGCACCTGAAACCGTCCACCGGCGTTGCATCCACGGTCTCCCGGCATCCTATTGCGGCGCACCAAAGCGCGGAGCCATCTGGCATAGTGACCGGCCCGTTGGCCATCGCTCCCTCGCCGCAATGTCGCCCAAGAAGACCTCGTTTCCGAAGCAGGATATCCGCGTGCTGCTGCTCGAAGGCATCAGCCAGACCGCCGTCGACGTGTTCCGCGCGGCCGGCTACTCGCAGATCGAGCTGCACGCCAAGTCGTTGCCGGAAGACGAGCTCAAGCAGCGCATCGCCGAGGCGCACATCGTCGGCATCCGCTCGCGCACCCAACTCAGCGCCGAGGTGCTGGCCCACGCCAAGCGCCTGATCGCGGTCGGCTGCTTCTGCATCGGCACCAATCAGGTCGACCTGGACGCGGCCGAACTGGCCGGTATCCCGGTGTTCAACGCGCCCTACTCCAATACCCGCAGCGTCGCCGAGCTGGTGATCGCCGAGGCCATCCTGCTGTTGCGCGGCATTCCGCAGAAGAACGCCGAGTGCCACCGCGGCGGCTGGTCCAAGTCGGCCGCCGGCAGCCACGAGACTCGCGGCAAGGTGCTGGGTATCGTCGGCTACGGCCACATCGGCACCCAGGTCGGCGTGCTGGCCGAGGCGCTGGGCATGCAGGTGATCTTCCACGACATCGAGACCAAGCTGTCGCTGGGCAACGCCCGCACCGCCACCGACCTGGACGACCTGCTGGCGCGCTCGGATGTGGTCACCCTGCATGTGCCGGAGACCGCGGCGACCCGCGACATGATCGGCGCGGCGCAACTGGCGCAGATGAAGCCGGGCGCGCACCTGATCAACGCCTCGCGCGGCACTGTGATCGACATCGACGCGCTGGACGCGGCGCTGCGCAGCGGCCACATCGGCGGCGCCGCGGTGGACGTGTTCCCGATCGAGCCCAAGGGCAACGGCGACCTGTTCGAATCGCCGCTGGCCGCGCACGACAACGTGATCCTGACCCCGCACGTCGGCGGCAGCACGCTGGAGGCGCAGGACAACATCGGCGTGGAAGTGGCGGCCAAGCTGGTGCGCTACAGCGACAACGGCAGCACCCTGTCGGCGGTGAACTTCCCCGAGGTGACCCTGCCCGAGCACGCCGAGAGCCTGCGCCTGCTGCACATCCACCGCAACGTGCCGGGCGTGCTGTCGCAGATCAACGAACTGTTCTCGCGCCACAACGTCAACATCGACGGCCAGTTCCTGCGCACCGACCCCAAGGTCGGCTACGTGGTGATCGACGTCGACGCCAGCGAGGAACTGGCGGCGGTGCTGAAGGACGAACTGGCGCAGGTGGCGGGGACGTTGCGGACGCGCATTCTTTACTAGCGGGGATTGGGGATTGGGGATTGGGGATTCGTGGGTGCGCTGCGCACCCGTACCCTCACCCCAACCCCTCTCCCGAGGGGAGAGGGGCTCAGCCATCCAACCGGAGCCGGTTTTTCCCTTCTCCCTCCGGGAGAAGGTGCCCCGAAGGGGCGGATGAGGGTACGGGCTCAGCCTCGTGCAGCCAAAACACCGCCCGCGCTGCGCGCCCCACCCTCACCCCTCTCCCGGGGGGAGAGGTGCTTGTCGTTGCAGCCACTTGCGCGCCATGCGCTGTAGCGACGGATCCAGGTCTGCTTCGTCCAGCAGTTCGGCGATCGGGCGCCAGGCCAACGCCAGCGACTCGGCGCTGACCGCGAAGGCCTCGTCGGCGCCGGCACGGACCACGTAGCGTGCGTCGTAATGCCAGTGCCCAGGCACGTCGCCCCGCTCCGGAATCCAGTGCCGGTCCAGGTCGAAGAGCGCGCCATCCTCCAGCACCAGGCCAGGCAGGCCCGACTCCTCCTCGGCCTCTTTCAGCGCCACCCGCGCCAGATCGCGGTCGCCGTCGGCGTGCCCGCCCAGTTGCAGCCAGCGCTGCAGCTTGCGGTGATGGGTCAGCAAGGTGCGCATACCGTCGGCGCTGACCAGCCAGGCCGAGCCGGTGAAATGGCCCTCCAGGCGTGCGCGCACGAACGGATCGGCGGCATCGTCCAGCAAGGCCAGGAACTGCGCGGCGACCTCGGCCTGATCCGGGCAGTGCCGGGCATGGGCCTGCAACTGCTGGCGTAGGGACGGCTCCGGCATCGGCGTTCTCGCGTTCGGGGGCGGCCATTATCGCCGTCCACGGTGCGGCGCGGCTTGTGGCGGCCGGCCGGCTTTGGCATGGTACGACGCTTGCGTCGCCCGCTGTGGGCCCGGCGCTTCGCCATTGCCGGGGCCGCTTGCCCCGTACCGCCACCTGGGGATGCACCGAATGCTCAAGTCTCTGCTGAGGGTCAAGCCGATCGAACCCGCCGGTCACGTCGACGCCGGCGAACCGTTCGAAGGCAGTCTGGAGGGCGAAGCCACCCTCAAACGCACCCTCACCGCCAGACACCTGATCCTGCTCGGCATCGGCGCGGTGATCGGCGCCGGCATCTTCGTGCTCACCGGCCAGGCCGCGGCCAATCATGCCGGCCCCGCGGTGATGCTGTCGTTCGTGTTCGCCGGCCTGGCCTGCGCCTTCGCCGGGCTGTGCTACGCCGAGTTCGCGGCGATGCTGCCGGTCTCCGGCAGCGCCTACTCGTATTCCTACGCCACGCTCGGCGAAGGCGTGGCCTGGTTCATCGGCTGGTGCCTGGTGCTGGAGTACCTGTTCGCCGGCTCCAGCGTCGCGGTCGGCTGGTCGGCCTACCTGATCAGCTTCGTCACCGGCACCCTCGGCCTGCCTTTCCCCGCGGAACTGGCCAGCGCGCCGCTGACCTGGACCGGTCACGCGTTCGTGGCCTCGGGCAACATCGTCAACCTGCCGGCGGTGCTGATCGTGGCCGCGGTCAGCACGCTGTGCTACATCGGCGTCACCCAGTCGGCCTTCGTCAACGCCATCGTGGTGGCGATCAAGGTGCTGGTGATCTGCCTGTTCGTCGGCGTCGGCATCTTCTACATCAACCCGGACAACTGGCATCCGTTCATCCCGGAAAACACCGGCCCGGGCGAGTTCGGCTGGAGCGGCATCTTCCGCGCCGCCTCCATCGTGTTCTTCTCCTACATCGGCTTCGATGCGGTCTCCACCTCGGCCGGCGAGACCAAGGATCCGCAGAAGAACATGCCGATCGGCATCCTGGTGTCGCTCGCCATCTGCACCATCATCTACATCATCGTCTGCGCGGTGCTGACCGGCCTGCTGCCCTACACACAACTCGGTACCGCCAAGCCGGTGGCCACCGCGCTGGAGCACTACCCGCACCTGGCCTGGCTGAAGACCTTCGTCGAGATCGGCGCCATCGCCGGCCTGTCCTCGGTGGTGCTGGTGATGCTGATGGCGCAGCCGCGCATCTTCTACACCATGTCGCGCGACGGCCTGCTGCCGAAGCTGTTCGGCAAGGTGCACCGCCGCTTCCACACCCCCTACGTCGGCACCGTGGTGGTCGGCGTGCTGGCGGCGCTGCTGGCCGGGCTGATCCCGCTGGACGTGCTCGGCGAACTGGTGTCGATGGGCACCCTGCTCGCCTTCGCCACGGTCTGCGTCGGCGTGATGGTGCTGCGCTTCACCCGTCCCGATCTGCCGCGTCCGTTCCGGGTGCCGCTGTTCTGGGCGGTGTGCCCGCTGGGCGCGCTGTTCTGCGTGGGCCTGTTCTTCCAGGCGTTCCAGGAGCATTGGAAGGTGTTCGTCGGCTGGACCCTGATCGGCCTGTGCATCTACTTCTTCTACGGCATCCGCAACAGCCGCCTGGCCGCCAAGGCCTGATCCGCTCCCCCGAAGACCGGCGCCCGCGCCGGTCTTCGCGTTCATCCCCTCTTCCTCGCGCGCCGCGCCCGGCTGGAACCGCTCCATGCTCAAACAACTCTTGGCCACCAAACACCCCCACGCCAGCCACGAGGACGCCGGCGGGCTGGGCCTGCAACGCGCGCTCGGCCCCTGGGGCCTGACCGCGCTGGGCATCGGCGCGGTGATCGGCGGCGGCATCTTCGTCATCACCGGCCAGGCCGCGGCCAACCACGCAGGGCCGGCGATCATGCTCTCGTTCGTGCTGGCCGCGGTGTGCTGCGCGTTCTGCGCGTTGGCCTACGCCGAGTTCGCGGCGATGGTGCCGGTCTCCGGCAGCGCCTACACCTACACCTACGCCACCTTCGGCGAGCTGGCGGCCTGGTTCATCGGCTGGATGCTGGTGCTCGAGTACGGCGTGTCGGCCTCGGCAGTGGCGGTCAGCTGGACCGGCTATTTCCTCAGCCTGCTCGACCACTTCGACATCCACCTGCCCGCGGCCCTGGTCAACGCGCCGCTGGACGGCAAGCTGCAGCCCACCGGCGCGATCGCCAACCTGCCCGCGGCCGGCATCGTGCTGCTGCTGACCTGGCTGTGCTACGTCGGCATCCGCAAGTCCTCGGCGATGAACATGGCGATGGTGGTGCTGAAGAGCGGCCTGATCGTGCTGGTCATCGCCGCCGGCTGGAAGTACGTCGACCCGGCCAACTGGCATCCGTTCATTCCCGCCAACGAAGGCCCGGGCAAGTACGGCCTGGACGGCGTGCTGCGCGGCGCGGCGATGGTGTTCTTCGCCTACATCGGCTTCGAGGCGGTGTCGGTGGCGGCGCAGGAATCGCACCGGCCGCAGCGCGACCTGCCGATCGGCATGATCCTGTCGCTGGTGATCTGCACCGTGCTGTACATCGCCATGGCCGCGGTGATGACCGGGCTGCTGCCGTACACGCAGCTGGGCACGGACGAGCCGGTGGTGACCGCGGTCGCGGCGCATCCGCAACTGGCCTGGCTGCGCGTGGTGGTGGAGATCGGCGCGCTGATCGGCCTGTCCTCGGTGGTGCTGGTGATGATCATCGGCCAGCCGCGCATCTTCATGATCATCGCCCGCGACGGCCTGCTGCCGCCGGTGTTCACCAAGATCCACCCGACCTACCGCACCCCGCACGTCAACACCGTGATCACCGGCATCGGCATCGCCCTGCTGGCGGCGCTGTTCCCGCTGGACGTGCTCGGCGAGCTGACCTCGATGGGCACCCTGATCGCCTTCGCCGCGGTCTGCGCCGGCGTGCTGATCCTGCGCCGCACCCAGCCGGACCTGCCGCGCCCGTTCCGCATCCCGTTCGCCTGGCCGATCTGCATCGCCGGCGTGCTCAGCTGCCTGGCGCTGCTGTCGGCGATGACCGCGCACAACTGGATGCTGATGGCCGGCTGGACGGCGATCGGCCTGGCGATCTACTTCGGCTACGGCTACCGCCACAGCCGCCTGCGCGGCAGCCAGGGCTGAGCTGTAAGCCCCTCTCCCCCGGGAGAGGGGTTGGGGTGAGGGTCGGGACGCGAAGCGCACGCGGTGTTTTGGCTGCACGAGGCTTCGCCCGGACCCTCATCCGCCCCTGCGGGGCACCTTCTCCCGACGGGAGAAGGAACGGCTGCAGCCCCTCTCCCCCCGGGAGAGGGGTTGGGGTGAGGGTACGGCGCGAGGAGATGCGGGTGCGTGCTGTCATCCCAATCCAGCCGGCAAGCCCTACACTACGCGCATGAACGCACTGCCCTACGATTCCGAGCGCCTGCGCACGCTGGCGCACCTGCTGATCGACAACATCCGCGAACTCTCGCAGGCCGGCTGGACGCCCGCCACCAGCAGCAACTTCTCGCACCGCTTGGACGATCGGCATGCCGCGATCACCGTCTCCGGTCGCGACAAGGGCCGGCTGGTCGAAGACGACATCATGGTGGTGGACTTCGACGGCCAGGCCGTCGGCCGACCGCTGCGCCCCTCCGCCGAGACCCTGCTGCACACCCAGCTGTACCGGCGCTTCCCCGAGGTCGGCTGCATTCTGCACACGCATTCCCCGGTGCAGACCATCGCCTCGCGGCTGTACGCGCCGCAGGGGCATATCCGCCTGGAAGGTTACGAACTGCTGAAGGCGCTGCACGGCAACCAGACCCACGAGACCGCGGTGGACCTGCCGGTGTTCGCCAACACCCAGGACATGACCGTGCTGGCGGCGCAGGTCGACGCCCTGCTCGACCGCACGCCGCTGTGGGGCTACCTGATCGACGGCCACGGCCTGTACGCCTGGGGCCGCGACATGGCCGAGGCGCGCCGCCATCTGGAGGCCTTCGAGTTCCTGCTGCACTGCGAGCTGGAGCTGCGCAAGCTGCGCGCCGCCGGCTGATCCGCCGCGGCGCGACAGCGTTCCAGCGCCGCAACGGCCGCCGGCCACGCACCTGCTACCCTTTTCGTCCCCCTGCCGCTTTCGCCCACCGCCATGAGCCGACTCCGCATCTTCGCCGACACCACTCCCGACGCGCCGCTGTTCGACAGCCGCGATGGCGACGCGATCGCCGCCGAACTGCGCAAGATCGGCGTCACCTTCGAGCGCTGGCAGGCCAACCAGCCGATCGAGGCCGGCGCGTCGCCGGAGGCGGTCATGGCCGCCTACAAGACCGACATCGACCGCCTGGTCGCCGCCAACGGCTTCAAGACCGTGGACGTGGTCAGCATCGCACCGGACAACCCGCAGCGCGAGGAAATGCGCAAGAAGTTCCTCGACGAGCACTTCCACAAGGAAGACGAGGTGCGCTTCTTCGTCGCCGGCTCCGGCCTGTTCACCCTGCACGTGGACGGCAAGGTCTACGAGATCGAGTGCGTGCAGAACGACCTGATCGCCGTGCCCGACGGCACCCACCACTGGTTCGACATGGGCCCGGAGCCGCGCTTCGTGGCGATCCGCTTCTTCACCGAGCCGGATGGCTGGGTCGGCCACTTCACCGGCACCGACATCGCCCAGCGCTTCCCGCGCTACGAAGCGAAGCTGCGCGGCGAGGCGCACTGAGCGATGGCCGATCCGCGCGTCGTGCTCACCGACATCGAAGGCACCACCAGCAGCATCTCCTTCGTCAAGGACGTGCTGTTCCCCTACGCGCGCCGCGCCCTGCCCGGCTTCGTGCGCGAGCACGGCCAGCAGCCGCAGGTACGGCAGTGGCTGGACGCGGTCGCCAGCGAGTGCGGCGGCATCTGCACCGATGCGGTGATCGTGGAGACCCTGCAGGGCTGGATCGACCAGGATCGCAAGCACACTGCGCTGAAGGCGCTGCAGGGCATGATCTGGGAAGCCGGCTACCGCGATGCCGACTTCACCGCGCACATCTATCCCGATGCCGCGCCGGCGCTGCGCCGCTGGCACGCCGACGGCCGTGCGCTGTACGTGTACTCGTCCGGCTCGGTGCCGGCGCAGAAGCTGTTCTTCGGCCACAGCGACGCCGGCGACCTGCGCGGGCTGTTCTCCGGCTGGTTCGATACCGAGATCGGCGGCAAGCGCGAGCAGCCCAGCTACGCACGCATCGCCGAGGCGATCGGGGTGGCGCCGGCGCAGGTCGTGTTCCTGTCCGACGTGGTCGCCGAACTGGATGCGGCGCGCGCCGCCGGCCTGGACACGGCGCTGATCGACCGCCGCGAGGATTACCCGCAACCGCGCCAGGGCGAGGCCTGCAACGGCCACCGCCGCGCGGAGAGCTTCGCCGACCTGGGCTTCTGAGCCCGCATGCGCAGGCCCGTCGCTGCCTCGATCGCCGCGCTGGCGGCGTTGCGGTGCCCGCTCGCCGTGTTGCGCGGCCGGCTGCTGCCGGCCGCGCTGCTGGCGCTGGCGCTGCCGGCCTGCCATTCCGATGCCGGCGCGATGCCGGCCGGCGCGGCCGACACCGCGCAGGACGAGGCGGCGCAGGATCCGGTCGACCAGGCGCAACTGCGCCAGGCACTGGGCGCGCTGCGGCCGCAGCGTCCGGGCGTCGCCGACCTGTACGTGGTCGGCTTCGCCGGCGACGCCAGCGAGGACGTGTTCCGCAACGAAGTGCTGTACCTGCGGCAGTTGTTCGCGCAGCGCTTCGGCGCCGCCGGGCGTATCGCCACCCTGATCAACCACGGCGACAATCTCGGCACGCACGCCTACGCGCCACAGGCCTCCTACGACAACCTGGCCGATACCCTGGACCGCATCGGCAAACGGATGGACAAGCGCGAGGACGCGCTGCTGCTGTTCCTGACCAGCCACGGCACCGAGCAGCACGAGCTGTATCTGCAGTTCGGCCCCGGCGAGGATGCCGAGTACGACACCATCACCCCGCAGGAGCTGCGCCGCCTGCTCGACGACGCCGGCATCCGCAACCGCATCATCGTGATCTCGGCCTGCTACTCCGGTGGCTTCGTGCCGGCGCTGAAGACCGCCGACACGCTGGTCATCACCGCCGCGCGCCGCGATCGCCCTTCGTTCGGCTGCGGCAACACCGCCAGCGCCACCTATTTCGGCCGCGCCTGGCTGATCGACGCACTGGCGCGCACCACCGACATGGTCGAAAGCTATCGCCTGGCCAGCGCCGAGATCAGCGCACGCGAAAAGGCCGAGGGCGAAGCGCCGTCGTATCCGCAACTGTACGTCGGTGCACGCATCGGCACATGGCTGCAGCACTGGCGCGCGCAGTTGCCGAATGCCGTCGCGCCGCCCTATCCGTATCCCGAACCCGATGCGGACGACGCGACGGACGCGGCCGATGGCGAGCAGACCGACGAACACGGTGCAACAGCCGCCCCCGCCGCGCCGACGCCAGCGCACGCCTCGGCACCGCCCGCGGCGACCACGCCCGCACGCTGACGCCACCGCGCGGGACGCGGGGGCGCCTGCAGGCGACGGTCCGTGCGGATACCTCGCGTTTGCCGGCCGGTGCGTGTCTCGGCGCGCCAGCCCTCACTGGTCCAGCGCGCCGAAAAGATGAGAGTGATTCGCGTTCGATCGCGACGCGCACGGGATCGCTAGAATCCCTCCCGCAGCAAGCCAGCCCGTGTTCGCCAGCCAGCTGCGCCCCGATCCAACCGCCCGCCAGCCTCCGCTCGCCAGCCAGGATCGCTTCGCTTCGTCGGCCTCCTTCGTGGAGGTTTTTTTGTTTCTGGGGTTGGCCGTGGCACGAGCGCGCTGGCCGTGGCTTGGCCGTGCGCGCCCCACATCACGCTCGTCGCGGCTGAAGCCGCTCCTACAGGGGCGTCGCGATGGCGGCAGGTGGGCTGCGACACCCCCAGAACGCACCGCCGGCGAGAGATTTCCGTTGTGCCCAACGCGGGCGACACCGGCTGGCATCGTCGCTTCGCTCGTCGCGGCTGAAGCCGCTCCTACAGCAGGCAAAGCTTCCGAAATGTTGATCGGCGCACTGTGGGAGGGACTTCAGTCCCGACCCCTGGAACACATGGCCGCCTAAATCCTGTCGCGGCAGTCACGATGATCGAGCACGCAGCATCGCTGCGCGCTTGTCTGCCGATCACGGCCTACAGCCGCCATCCCATCACGGGCTGGCGTCCTGCAAGCGGTAGCTGCCGCTGGCGCGCTGCTCGCCGCGCCAGCGGTCGAACGCGCGGACCTCGATGCGGTGCGCACCCACGCTCAGGTCGGTCGGCAAGGCGCCGCGCCACAGGTGTTGCGAAGGAATCGCTTCGGGCGAGCGGTCGTAGCCGCGCAGCGCATCGGCGGCATCGTCGCGCACATTCTCGGCGAGCAGCGCCGGATCGGGCTGTTCGACGCGCTGCATCGGCTTCCAGGCGCCGTCGTCCACGCGATACTCGACACGGCTGTCGTTCTCGCCCATGTACACGTTCGCGTACACGCCCCAGGCCGGATAGGCACCGCGGCGCAACACCTTCGGCGCATGCAGGCCGATCTGGGTATCGTCGGCGGCACGCGCGGCGTGGTAGGCCAACGCATAGCCGCCATCGCGGCGCACGGTCAGCAGCGCATAGCCGTTCGGGGTGCCGTCGGCCATGGTCGCGGCGGGGATGCCATCGGCATCCTTGACCCCGGACCAGAACGCGCCGCAGGCCGCGCCGACGTTGAATTCGTGCAGCGGCTGCGCGCCGTGCCAGCCCTCGTCGGCGCCATGATCGTAGTGACGTTGGGTGTGGCTGTGGCCGCTGAGCACCAGCACGTGCGGGAAGTCCTTCAGCAGCGCGAACAGCCGCGCCCGATCGGCATGCCGGAAGGTCTCCTTGCCGGGCGCCGCGTCGAACAGCGGGATGTGCATGCCCAGCACCACCAAACGGTCCTTGGGCACGCTGGCCAGGTAGGCCTGCAGGAACGCGAACTGGTCCGCGCGCAGGCCACCGATGTACTTGGGCTGTTGCGTCGGCTGGTAGACCACATCGTCCAGGAACACGAAGCTGGCACCACCCTCTTCCACCGCGTAGGTGTCGGGGCCGTAGACCGCGCGCCAGCTCGACAGCGAATCGACATCGTCGCTCGCGTCGAAGTTGAGGTCGTGGTTGCCGGGCACGTGGAACCACGGCACCCCGAGCTTGGCGGTTTCCGCATTCAGCGCCGGATACAGCGACAGGTCGTCGCTGACCACGTCGCCCAGGGTGGTGCCGATGCGCGCATGGGTCTTGCCGCGCAAGGGTGCGACGATGTCGCGGGCGTAGTAGCCGACGTCGGTCATCGACGCAGTCTGGGTATCGGCGAACACCAGCACCTCGGTGCTGTCGGCCTTGGGCTGCGCGCGCAACGCGAAATCCCAGTGATCGGTGGCGCCGCTGGTCGGGGCAATGCCCGGGTACTTGAGCGTGGGCGAGCCGGCGGGCGCGTAGTGCCGCCAGTAGTCAGGCAGGCCGTTGCCGGCACTGACGAAGCTGTAACCGTCCGGCTTGATCACGAACACGGTGCGGCCGGGCTCCACTTCCAAGCGGTAGCGGCCCTGCGCGTCGGTGCGGACGATGTGCACCCCGTCGGACACCTGCACGCCGGCGATGCCGGTATCGCCCGGGCCGCGGCCCGGGGCGTTGTCGCGTTCCTGGTAGACGCTGCCGCTGATCGTGGCGGTCTGCGCCACGGCGGGGGCGGCGGCAGCCAACAGGCAGGCGAGGACGACGGTGCGCAGCATGCGGAACATCCGGAGAAGCCGAGGGCCCCCGATTGTAGCCAGCTAGGCCGACGCGGCGATGACCGCGCCGGACCGGCTCAGCGGTGCCGCGCTTCCAGCACCGCCACCGCGTCGGCCAGGCCCAGGCCGCGCGCGCGCAGCAGCACGGTCAGGTGATAGAGCAGATCGGCGGATTCGCCGAGCAGTTCGTCGTCGCCCTGGGCGACGCCGGCCAGCGCGGTCTCCACGCCCTCCTCGCCCACCTTCTGCGCGATGCGCCGCGTGCCTTTCTCGAACAGCTGCGTGGTGTAGCTGCCCGCCGGCCGCTCGCGTTCGCGCTGCGCGACCAGGCGGTCCAGCGCGCCCAGGAACTGGCCCGGCGCCTGCGGGAAGCAGCTGTCGCGGCCGAGGTGACAGGTCGGCCCGCGCGGATGCGCCAGCACCAGCAAGGTGTCGCGATCGCAATCGGTGTCGATCGCGACCACGTCCAGGACATGGCCGGAACTCTCGCCCTTGGTCCACAGCCGCTGCTTGCTGCGGCTGTAGAAGGTGACCTGGCCGCTGCGGCGCGTGGCCGCCAGCGCCTCCTGGTTCATGTAGCCCAGCATCAGCACGCGCAGCGTGGCGGCGTCCTGTACCACCACCGGCAACAGGCCGTCGCCCTTGCCCCAGTCCAGCGCCGCGTCGGCGACGTCCGCATCGTGGGAGTGTTCACGCGCCATCGCGCACCTCGATCTGTCGTTGGCGCAGGAAGCGCTTGAGTTCGGGAATGGGAATGGCGCCGCTGTGGAAGACGCTGGCGGCCAGCGCGCCGTCCACGTCGGCACGCTCGAACACATCGGCGAAGTGCTGCATCTCGCCGGCGCCGCCGGAGGCCACCAGCGGCACCTTGCACAGGGCGCGCACGGCGTGCAGTTGGGCGATGTCGTAGCCGCGGCGCACGCCGTCGCTGTCCATGCAGTTGAGCACGATCTCGCCGGCGCCCAGGCGCTGCGCCTCCACCACCCAGTCCAGGGTGCGCACGCGCAGCGCCTGGGTCTTGCTGGGATCGCCGGTGAAGCGGCGCACGCGCCACTGGCCGTCGTCCTCGCGGATCGAATCGATGCCGACCACCACGCACTGCACGCCGAAGGCCTCGGCCAGCTCGGCGATCAGCGCCGGCCGCTCCAGCGCCGGCGAGTTGATCGAGATCTTGTCGGCGCCGGCGTGCAACACCGCACGCGCGGTGGCGACGTCGCGGATGCCGCCGGCCACGCAGAACGGGATGTCCAGCAGCCGCGCCACCTTTTCGACCCAGGCGTAGTCCACCGAGCGCCCTTCCGGGCTGGCGCCGATGTCGTAGAACACCAGTTCGTCGGCGCCTTGGTCGCGGTAGCGCAGCGCCAGCTCGGCGATGTCGCCCATGTCCACGTGGTCGCGGAACTTGACGCCCTTGACCACGCGCCCCTCGCGCACGTCCAGGCACGGGATGATGCGCCGGCTCAGCATGCCAGTGCCTCGTCCAGGCGCAGCCGCCCTTCCAGCAGCGCCTTGCCGAGCACCGCGCCGGCACAGCCGGCCTCGCGCGCACCGCGCACGTCGGCGGCGTCGCGGATGCCGCCGGAGGCCTGCACCGCCAGCGTCGGCGCGAGCTGGCGCAGGTGCGCATACAGCGCCAGGTTCGGCCCGGACAGCATGCCGTCGCGGGCGATGTCGGTGCACAGCAGATGGACCAGCCCGGCCGCGGCGTATTCGCTGGCCAGTGCATCCAGGCTCAGCGACGAGGTCTCGGTCCAGCCGTGCACCGGCAGACGCCAGACGCCGTGCGTATCCTGGCGGCTGTCCAGCGCCACGGTGATGCGCTCGGGGCCGAACTCGCGCAGCCACTCCAGGACCGACTCGCGGTCGCGCACCGCCAGCGAGCCGATCACCACGCGGCTGGCGCCGGCATCGAGCAGGCGCTGCACGTCCGCGCGCGAGCGCACGCCGCCGCCGGTCTGCACCTGCAGCGCGGTCTCGCTGCGGATCCGCTGCAGCAGCGGCGCCAGGGTGTAGCCGCCGGCGCGGGCCGCATCCAGGTCGACCAGGTGCATCCACTGCGCGCCGGCCTCGGCGAAGGCCTGGGCGCGGCGCAGCGGATCGTCGCCGTAGTGGGTCTCGCGGGCGTAGTCGCCCTGCGCCAGCCGCACCACGCGGCCGTCGCGGATGTCCAGCGCGGGATAGACGACGAAGCTCATGGGAAATCGGTCTCGAGGAAGTTGCGCAGGATGCGCGCGCCGGTGTCGGCCGAGCGCTCGGGATGGAATTGCGCGCCGCAGCGGCGGCCGTGCTGCACCACCGCGGTGAACAGGCCGCCATGGTCGCAGGCGGCGACGGTGTCGGCGGTGACCGGCGCGGCATAACCATGCACGAAGTAGGCGCTGGCGCCGTCGGGGACGCCTGCCAGCAGCGACGACGGCCGCAACGGCAGCAGCCGGTTCCAGCCCATGTGCGGCACGCGGATGCCCAGCGCCGGCGGCATGCGCCGGACCACGCCGGTCAGCAGGCCCAGGCAGTCGACATCGCCTTCTTCCGAGTGCTCGAACAGCAACTGCATGCCCAGGCAGATGCCGATCAGCGGCACCTGTAGCGCGCGCAATGGCTCGATCAGACCTTGCTCGCGTAGCCGCGCCATCGCGTGCGGCGCGGCGCCGACACCCGGCAAGATCACCCGGTCCGCGCCTTGCAGCCCGGCGGCGTCGCGCACCAGCCGGGCTTCCACGCCGAGGCGTTCGAGCGCGTAGCGCACCGAACCGAGGTTGGCGCCGCCGGCATCGATCAGGGCGACATCGCTCATCGCATGCTCCCTGCGAAACCCGCGCGCATCACAGCATCCCCTTGGTCGAGGGCAGCGCCGCGCCCTCGCGGCGCAGCGCCTGGCGCAGGGCGCGCGCCAGCGCCTTGAAGCAGGCTTCGACCTTGTGGTGGTCGTTGTCGCCGCGCACGCTCAAGTGCAGGTTCAGCCCGGCGGCGTCGCACAGCGAGCGGAAGAAGTGCGGCACCAGCTCGGTGGGCATGTCGCCGACCCGCTCGCGCTTGAACTCGCCTTCGAACACGAAGTACGGGCGCCCGCTGAAATCCAGCGCGGCGCTGGCCAGGGTCTCGTCCATCGGCAGGGTGAAGCCGTAGCGGCCGATGCCGCGCTTGTCGCCCAGCGCCTGCCGCAGCGCCTGGCCCAGCGCCAGGCCGGTGTCCTCGATGGTGTGGTGTTCGTCGATGTGCAGGTCGCCCTCGGCACGCACGTCCAGCGCGAAACCACCGTGCTTGCCGATCTGCTCGAGCATGTGGTCGAAGAACGGCAGGCCGGTGGCGCAGTGCGGGTCGCGCGCCAGGTCCAGGTCGAGTTCCACCGCGATGCGGGTTTCCTTGGTGTCGCGCTGCACCCGCGCACGCCGCGGTGCATCGGCCAGCTCGTGAGCGATGCCGGCCCAGTCCCATTCGCCGCCGAATTGCGCGGTGCGCAACTGGAAGCCGCGGATGCGCAGGTTCTCGGCGAACTGGATGTCGGTGACACGGTCGCCGACCATCGCCGAGCGCGCCCAGTCGATGCTGCGGTCCTGCAGGTACGGCAGCATCAGGCCGATGCCGGGCTTGCGCGTGGGCGCATTGTCGGCCGGCCAGCTGCGGTCGACCAGCACCTCGCGGAACACGATGCCCTGGCTGGCGAAGATCTGCAGCATCAGGTCGTTGGGGCCGTCGAAGGCGGCCTGCGGATAGGCCTCGCTGCCGAGGCCGTCCTGATTGGTGACGATGACGAACTGGTAGCCGGCGTCGCGCAGCTTGAGCATGGCCGGGATCACGCCCTGCACGAAGCGCAGCTTCTCGTAGGCGTCGATCTGGAAATCGGCCGGCTCCTCGATCAGGGTGCCGTCGCGGTCCACGAACAGGATCGGGGTCATGCCGCCGCTCTCCACGCCTGCAGCGCGCCGAGCACGCGCTGGTTCTGCGCCGGCGTCCCCAAGGTGATGCGCAGCGCATCGCCCAGGCCAGGCGCGGCGCGCTGGTCGCGCACCACCACCCCGGCAGCCAACAGCGCCTGGAACGCGCCCTCGGCGTCGTCGAAGCGCAGCAGCAGGAAATTGCCCTGCGACGGATACACCTGGCGCACGCCCGGCAGCGCGGCCAGCGCCGCCTGCATGCGCGTGCGCTCGGCGCGCACTTCCTGCACCCGCGCCGCGGTCTGCCGCAGCGGTTCGGGCTGCAGCGCGGCCAGCGCCAGTTGCGTGCACGGCGCCGGGATCGGATACGGCGCCTGGCAGCGCCGCAGCACCGCGATCAGCGCCGGATCGGCGATCACGCAACCGATCCGCGCCGCCGCCAGCGCATGTGCCTTGGACAGCGTGCGCAGCACCGCCAGATTGGCGTGCCGCGCCAGCAAGGTCGTGGCCGAGGCTTCGTCGGAAAACTCGCCATAGGCTTCGTCGACCACCAGCACCGCACGGCCCTGCAGGCGCTCGGCGGCGCGCTCGATGTCGGCCAGCGCGATCGCCGCGCCGCCGGGGTTGCCCGGCGAACACAGGAACACCAGCTTGGCCATCTGGCTCAGCGCGGCGTCCACCACCGCGTCCACGTCGGTGAGCAGGCCGTCGGTCGTATCGCGCAGCGGCACCTCGACCACGCGCGCATTTTGCAGCCGCGCGCACACCGCGTACATGCCGAACACCGGCGGGGTGATGACGATGGCGTCGCGGCCCGGCTCGCACAGGGCACGCAGCAGCAGATCGATCGCCTCGTCGCTGCCGCGGCCGAGCAGCACCTGTTCCGGGGCGCAGGCGTACAACTGCGCCAGTGCGGCGCGCAGCGCCGGCGGCTGCGGGTCGGGATAGCGGCGATTGGCGGCTTCGCCATCGGCGGCGTTGGCCCAGGCCGACTCGTTGGCATTGAGCCAGATGTCGCCCTGCAGCGCGCTGCTGCGTGCGGACGAGTAGCCGGCGAAGTCGCGCAGGTCCGGGCGGACCAGCGCCAGCACGGCGCGCGCATCGGAGGCCGCGCTCATGCCGCCTTCTCCATGCGCAGCGCCACCGCATTGGCGTGCGCGTCCAGGCCCTCGGCACGCGCCATCAGCACCGCGCAGCCGCCGATGGTGGCGATGCCGGCAGCGCTGGCGCTCTGCACGCTGACGAAATTCTGGAAGCTGGCCACGCTCACGCCGCTGTAGGCGCGCGCCGCGCCGCTGGTCGGCAGCACGTGGTTGGTACCGCTGCAGTAATCGCCCAGCGCCTCGGGGGTGTAGTCGCCGAGGAACACCGAGCCGGCGGCCTCGACGCGGTCCAGCCAGTCGCGCGGCGCGCGCAGCGCCAGGATCAGGTGTTCCGGGGCGTAGCGGTTGCTGATGGCGAAGGCGTCCTCCAGCGTATCAACGCGGATCAGCCGCGACGCGGCCAGCGCCTGCCGGGCGATCGCCGCGCGCGGCAGCGTCGCCAGCTGCCGCTCCAGCTCGTTCTCCACCGCCTCGATCAACGCGGCGCTGTCGGACAGCAGCAGCACCTGCGAATCGGGACCGTGCTCGGCCTGCGACAGCAGGTCGGCGGCGACGAAGGCGGCATCGGCGCCGGCGTCGGCGATCACCAGCACCTCGGACGGACCGGCCGGCATGTCGATCGCCGCCGCGCCGGCCTGCGCCACCTGCTGCTTGGCCTCGGTGACGTAGCTGTTGCCGGGGCCGAACAGCTTGTCGCAGGACGGCACGGTCTCGGTGCCGAAGCCCATCGCCGCGATGGCCTGGGCGCCGCCGAGCTTGAACACCCGGTCGACCCCGCACAGCGTCGCCGCGACCAGCACCGCCGGGTCGGCCGAGCCGTCGGCGCGCGGCGGCGTGCACAGCACCACCTCGCGGCAGCCGGCCAGTGCCGCCGGCACGCACAGCATCAGCGCGGTCGACGGCAGCGGTGCGCTGCCGGCCGGCACGTACAGGCCGACCCGCCCGATTGGCCGCACCACGCGCTCGCAGACCACGCCCGGCGCGGTCTCGACCGCGTACGGCTGCGCCATGCCGGCGCGGTGGAACGTGTCGATCCGCGCCGCCGCCTCGGCCATCGCCGCGCGCAGCGGCGCCGGCACCGCGGCCTCGGCGGCGGCGAACTCCTCGGCGCTCACTTCGAAGGTGTCCAGCACCACGCCGTCGAAGCGCGCGGTGAGTTCGCGCAGCGCGCTGTCGCCGCGGCTGCGCACCGCATCCAGCACCTGCGCCACGGCGCTGCGGGTCTGGTCGGCGACGCGCTGCACCGGCCGGGTCAGCGCCTGGGTGCGCTCCTGCGCGTCGAGCGCGCTCCACTCCAATCGATTCATGCCAGCGACCGCTCCACCGTCAAGACCATCAACCCCTGCGCGCCTGCGCGCTCCAGTTCCTCCATGCGCTGCCAGGTGATGGCCCCATGGCACATGGTCTGCAATTGCAGCGGGCCGTCGGCGTCGCCGGGCAGTTGCACCAGCGGTTCGGCATCGGGCAGCAGCCGCGCCAGGTCGGCGACCCGCTCGCGCGCGGCGCGGAACATCAGCAGCTTGCTGTCGCGCAGCTTGAGCACGCCGTCGAGCCGGCGCAGCAGCATCGCCGCCAGGCCCGCGCGGGCGTCGGCCGGTTCGCGCACCGGACCGGCCAGCACCGCCTCGCTCTCCAGCAGCGTCTCCACCGGCTTGAGCTGGTTGGCGGCCAGGGTGGCGCCGCTGGACACCAGATCGCAGATCAGGTCGGCGGTGCCCAGGCGCGGCGCGATCTCCACCGAACCGGACAGCTCCACCACCTGCGCGGCGATGCCGCGCGCGTCCAGCCAGTCGGCCAGCACCGCCGGGTAGCTGGTGGCGATCCGCAGCCCCTGCACTTGTTGCGGGCCACTCCACTCCCAGCTCTCCGGCACCGCCAGCATCAGCCGGCATTGCCCGAAGTTCAGCCCGCGCAGGGCGCGATACGCCTCCGGCAGGCCATTGCGGCGGCGCTCGCCGGCCTGCTCGTCGAGTTCGTTGCGGCCGACGATGCCGAAGTCGCACACGCCATCGGCGATCAGGCCGGGGATATCGTCGTCGCGCACCAGCAGCAGGTCCACCGGCAACGATTCGCCGTAGCAGAACAGCTTGTCACGGCTCTCGCGCCAGCTCAGCCCGCAGGCGGCCAGCACCGCACGGGCCGGCTCGGCCAGGCGGCCACTCTTCTGGATCGCGATACGCAGCCGGTCGCGGGCCGGTGCTGCCAGGGAAGCACTCATCAGGACATCTCAGTGGGAATCGGAGGGGCGCGCCGCCTGCCGGCGCAGCGCCGCGGCATAGCCGCCGGCGCCGTATTCCAGCGTCCGTGCGACACGGCCGATGGTGGTGACGCTGACCTGGGTCAGGTCGTGGATCTCGCGATACGGCACGCCCTTGAGCAGCAGCGGCACCACCCGCCAGCGGTCCGCCATCGCCTCCAGCTCGGCCGGCGTGCACAGGTCCTGCAGGAACGCCGCCACTTCCTGCGGCTTGCCGAGCTGGGCCAGGGTGCGCGCCAACGCCTTGAACGAGGCGTCGCTGGCACGGTCTTCTGCAGGGGCGGGGCGTTGTTTCATTGCGCTAATGTAATAGCATGCTATTACAAGGTCAAGTTTGCGCGGCTGGCGCGGTTCAGCCGTTCGGCGCTGCAGCCTGCCGCCCTGCCCCAGGCGCCCCTCTCTCGCACGCGCTGCGGAAGATGGCGCCTTCGGTCTGTGGAAGGCCGGCGCGGCGACCATTAGGATCGGCACGCCCCCCCCGCTGGAGCACCGCATGCGCCACACCTGGCTTGCCGGTCTTGCCCTATGCCTGGCGACGCATGCACTGGCGCAGCCGCCGGCTCCGACAGCACCCGCCCACGTGAGTGCCAGCGATACCGAGGTCGCCGCGCAAGGGCTGCCGATCCGCTCCAGCGCCCAGCTCGAGGCCTACCTGCGCGCGCACGCCGGCCAGCGCACGCCGCTGGACGCACTCACCCCCGGCGCCCGCGAACGCTTCCTCGACGGCTTGGTCTTCGGGCGCAACGGCCTGGGTGGATTCGACACACAGGACCTGCCGCAACTCACCCGCGCCCAAGGCCGCGCTCTGCTGGCCCTGTTCGGAGTGGAGCGCTACGCCGAGACCTTGCCGCGCTGGGCGACGCAGCCGCGCGCCAGCGCTGCTGCCGCCCGGATCGGCGACCTGGAGCGCCGCTACAACCGCTACAACCGGGCGCTGCACGGCCTGGGCCGCACTGGGCGCGATCCATGGCCCGCATTGCGCAGCGCGCTGCCCGAAACCTTCGACCGCAGCGCCACCGCGCCGTTGGACGATGCCGCACTGGAACTGCTGTACCGGGCGCTGGTCGCCACCTACGCGCTGCGCCCCAACCCCGCGGGACTCGACGCCCAGCTGCAGGTGCTGGCGCAGTTGCGGCGCCGCGGCCAGGCCAGTGCGGCGCAGGTGGATGCCGCCGGTCATGCGCTGCTGCTGGCGCATCGTGTGGAGGACGCACGGCGCGTGCTGGCCGATGGCGGCAGCGCCGAGTGGCCACACTGGCTGCGCTTCGACGACCGCCTGGGCTCCGGCACGCACGGACCAACGCTGTGGTCGCTGGACGCCGACGGCCGCACCCTGCACCGGCAGCGGATCGATCTGCGGCCAACCCAGATCCTGGTCACCGCCGGCTGCCATTTCGCGGCCGACGCCGCACGCGCCATCGCCGCCGATCCCGAACTGGGGCCGGTATTCCGCCGCCATGCGCGGTGGCTGGCGCTGCCGCCCGGCAGCGAGGACATGGATGCGCTGCGCGCCTGGAACCGCGCGCAACCGCAGACACCGCTGCACCCGCTCTACGACGTGGCGGAATGGCCGCTGCTGCCACGCGAATGGCGCATGCCGACGTTCTTCCTGGTGCGCGACGGCAAGGTCGTCGCGCAGTTGCAGGGCTGGCCGGCGGACGCTGCCGCGCAGCGGCGTGCACTGAAGGCGATGCTGCAGGGTGCGGGCCTGCTGTAGCCCGGCTGGGGGATCAGCCACGGCCGGGTTTACCGGCCATGCTGGTCGCGGCTGAAGCCGCTCCTACGAGAATCTTGCAGAGCGCGGCGGCCATCGCCGGCCGTCGCCACCAGACTCAGGCCATCACCTTGGCCTGCTCCAGTTCCACCTGCAGCGTGCTGGCCAGTTCGTCGCGGGCGACCTCGAACTGCTGCTCGCGCAGCAGGTCCTTGACCGCGACCACACCGCGCGCCAGTTCGTCGTCGCCGGCCAGCACCACGAAGCGGATGCCGGCGCGGGCCGCGTACTGGAACTGCTTGCCGATCTTCTTCGGCTCCATCTGCACTTCGGTGTTGATCCCGCCGGCGCGCAGCCGCCGCGCGATGTCCAGCGCGTCGTCGAGCTTGGCCTCGTCCATCAGCGCCACCATCGCCTGCACGCTGCTGGCGGCGATGCCGTCGATCAGCCCGGCCTCACGCAGCTGCCAGAACAGCCGGGTCAGGCCGATGGAGATGCCCACGCCGGGCAGTTTGGACTTGCTGTAGTGGCTGGCCAGATCCTCGTAGCGGCCGCCCGAGCAGATCGAACCGATCTGCGGGTAGTCGGTCAGCAGGGTCTCGTAGACGGTGCCGGTGTAGTAGTCCAGGCCGCGGGCGATGGAGAAATTCAGGCAGTACGCGCTCTCCGGCACGCCCAGCGCCTTGACCAGGGCCAGCACCTCGCGCAGTTCGGCCACGCCCTCGCGCAAGATCGCGCTGGACGCGGCATCGGCCTCCAGCGCCTGCAGCCGCGCCAGCGCATCGGCATGGCCGCTGGAGCGCACCGCGACGAAGTCGAGGATGCGCTGCACCTGCTCGGCGGGAATGCCGAAGCCCTCGCCGGCCAGCGTCTCGCGCACGTAGTCGGCGCCGCGCTTGTCCAGCTTGTCGACCTCGCGCAGCACCGCGAGCTGGCGCTCGCCTTCGGCCACGCCCAGGCTCTCGAAGAAGCCGCGCATCAGCTTGCGGTTGTTCAACTGCACGGCGAAATCGCCGATGCCCAGCTCGGCGAACACCGCGTGGATCACCGCCAGCACCTCGGCGTCGTAGCGGATGCTCAGCGCGTCCTTGCCGATCACGTCGATGTCGCACTGGTAGAACTCGCGGAAGCGGCCGCGCTGGGCACGCTCGCCGCGGTACACCCGCTGCATCTGGTAGCGGCGGAACGGGAAGCTCAACTCGTGCTCGTGCTCGGCCACGTAGCGGGCCAGCGGCACGGTCAGATCGAACCGGAGGGCCAGTTCCGGCAGCCCGCCCTCGCCGCCCTCGGCCGCGGCATTGGCCAGCGCGCCGGTGGACTGCACGAAATACACCTGGCGCTCGGTCTCGCCGCCGGACTTGGTCAACAGCACGTCGGACAACTCGAACACCGGCGTCTCCACCGGCAGGAACCCGAACCGCTCGTAATTGCGGCGGATGACGTCCAGCATGCGCTGGAACGCGATCTGCTCGCGCGGCAGCAATTCCATGATGCCGGGCGGCGTACGGGGCTTGATCACGTGCGGAACTCCTGCGATTCGGGGGCGAGCGGGACGCCAATTCTAGCCGCACCGGCCACGCCCGGCCGCATCGGCGTATCATTCGCGGGTGCCGAAGCCGCTGCCATGCCCATGAACAGGCCTCCTTCCGGATTCGCCCTGCCCTACGCCGAACCGGCCGCCCCGCGCGCGCCGCGCGGCAACGAATGCCTGCACTGCGCGGTCCGCCACCTGGCGATCTGCTCGGCGCTGGCCTGCGACGAGGTGCAGGCGCTGGAACGGGTCACCACCTCGCTGACCTATCCCGCCGGCGCCACCCTGGCGCGCACCGGCGAGGCGCGGCAGGCGGTCTATACCGTCACCGCCGGCGCGCTGCGCCTGGTCCGTACCCTCGCCGACGGGCGCCGCCAGGTGGCCGGTTTCGTCCTGCCCGGCGACTACGTCGGCCTGAGCGAATCGGCCAGGCATCGCCACGACATCGAAGCCATCGCCGACAGCCGGGTGTGCCGGGTGTCGGTGGCACAGATGCAGCAGTTGCGCGCCCAGTTCCCGCAGTTGGAGCGCAAGCTGCTGCAGCGCGCCTGCCTGGAACTGGACGCGGCCCAGGACGCGGCGCTGGCGCTGGCGCGGCTGCAACCGGCCGAGAAGCTGGCCGACTTCCTGCTCAAGCTGGCCGCCCGTGCGGCGCGCCAGGGCGATGCCGGCAACAAGGTGGTGCTGCCGATGGGCCGCGGCGACATCGCCGACCATCTCGGCCTGACCATGGAGACGGTCAGCCGCACCTTCACCAAGCTGCGCCAGCAGGGCCTGATCGCGCTGCCGCAACTGCACGTGGTCGAGATCCGCGACTTTGCCGCGCTGCACCGGCTGGCGTCGGACGAAGACTGAGCGGGTCGCGGCGGCGATTTTTTCGCCATGCTGCCGCACGCGCCGACGCCGCGCGGCGTCCAGCCACTTATCCACAGGATTCCAGAACAACGCTCCACACCGGATGTGGACAACCTCGCCGCGCCGGCCGAGGCCGCGGACACCAAGTGCCAGCGCGGCAACCGCCTTGCCAGCTCTGAACGCTTCAGCCAGTCATCGCGGCGGCGACGCCCAGCCGGCATAGACTGCGTGCGCAACACACCTGCGGCGCCGCCGCGGTGCCGGTGGGGGGACTACTCGGAGGGCCAACATGGCCGTCGCCATCGAGATGCAACACGCCTCGCGCGCCTGCGTGATGCTGGACCGCGAACGCGAACTGGAGTTCTGGAAGGCGCAGTTCGCGCACAGCAGCTTCCATCAGCCCGGGTACGTCTTCCACGACTACGAGCCGGCGCTGAAACTGGCCTACGACGCCTACCTCAAGTACCACGGCCAGCGCGTGGAGGACGTGGTCGCGCAGCTGCGCGACGTGTTCCTGCGCGACCACCCGCGCTCGCGCCTGGACTGGCTGCAGGTGCGCGGCATCGTCCTGGCCGCCTGGCAGCGGCTGCAGCCGTCCGACTGAGCCACCCCGTGCGCAGGCGCGGCCGCCTGCGCACCGCTCAGCCGGCGAGCAGCCGCGCGCGCAAGGCCGCGTCGTCCGGCGCGATCGGCTCGGCCTGTGCCGGCCGCTGCAGCAACGCCGCCAAGGCCGGCGGCACCGGCACCGGCTGCCCGATCAGCGGCTCCACCACCCCTTCGAACTTGGCCGGATGCGCGGTGGCCGCCACCGCCCAATCGCCGGCGTCGGCCTCGGCGCCCTCGGCGCGCAGTTGCTGCAGCACGTGCAGCGCGGTGGCGGTATGCGGGCAATGCACCTCGCCGTAGCGGCGGAAGCGTTCGCCAATGGTCTGGCGGATCTGCGCATCGTCCACCGAGTAGGCCTGGAACTGGGTGCGCAGCGTGGCGTCGTCGCCCTGGTACAGCCAGCGCAGCCGCTCGACGTTGCTCGGCGCGCCGACGTCCATCGCATTGGCCAGGGTCGCCACGCTGGGCTGCGGCGCATAGTCGGCGCCGGCGAAGAAGTCGGGCAGCACGCGGTTGGCATTGGTCGCCAGCACGATCCGGCCCAGCGGCACGCCCAAGGCGCGCGCCAGGATCGCGGCCAGCGCATTGCCCAGATTGCCGGTGGGCACCACCAGGTTCAGCGGCTGCGCATGCGCGGCATGGTGCTGCAGCGCTGCGTGCGCGTAGTAGCTCATCTGCGGCAGCAAGCGCCCCAGGCTGATGCTGTTGGCCGAACTCAACGGCGCCTGCGCCTGCAGATCGGCATCGTTCAGCGCCTGCTTGACCAGCGCCTGGCAATCGTCGAAGGAGCCGGCCACGCGCAAGGCGTGGATGTTGTCGCCGAAGCAGCCGAGTTGGTGCGCCTGCCGCGGCGACACGCGCCCGTCCGGATACAGCACCACCACGCGCAGCCCGGGCTGGCGATGGAACGCGGCCGCGACCGCGGCGCCGGTGTCGCCGGAGGTGGCGACGAGGATGGTCAGCGGCGTCGCCGCGCCACGCCGCAGCCGGGTCAGGCAGGCGGCCAGGAAGCGCGCGCCGAAGTCCTTGAACGCGGCGGTCGGCCCATGGAACAGCTCAAGCGCATGGTCGCCGGGGGTGGCCAGCGGCTGCAGCGGCGCGGCGAAATCGAAGGCCTCGGCGCAGATGGCCGGCAGTTCCGGGGCCAGGGCGTCGCCTTCGAAGAACGGCGCCAGCAGCTCCGCGGCGGTCTCGGCGAGGCTGGCACCGGCGCGCAGGTCGCGCGCGGCGGGCATGCGCTCGGGCACGTACAGGCCGCCATCGGGCGCGAGGCCGGCGGCGATGGCCTGGCTGAGCGAGACGGGGGGTGCGGCGTGACGGGTGGAAATGAAGTTCATGGGGGTTCCGGTGGCAGGGAAATTCGGTCGCACTGGCATTCTTGGATTTGGCTCTAGCTGTTGCTGTTGCTGTTGCTGTTGCTCTAGCTGTTGCTGTCGCTTTGGCTGTTGCGCTTCTGCTTCACCCGGGGGCCCCTCGGCGCGGCAGCCACGGCGGGCGAATACCCGAAGGGCGACGCGCAGGATGCGCGTCGTTTTTCGCCGGCACATGGATGTGCCGTCGAAAAATGCCCGTCGTGGCTGCGGACCCGGAGCGCGCAGCGCGGAGGGCGCGCTGCGGGGTGTGCTTGACCAGCCTTCGGCTGTGGTAAAGCGCTTCTTTTGGTTACTTTTCTTTGCACAAGCAAAGAAAAGTGACCCGCGTTAGCGGAAGCTGTTGCTTTGATGCTCTGCGTAACAGCGGCTTCAGGCGCGACATAGACCGACAGGCGGAGCATCTGTCGCGGCTGAAGCCGCTCCTACAAGTTCCGCTCGTCCGACACGCAAAAATCAAGCAACAGCAACAGCTTTCGCCTTGCGGCGAGTTACTTTTCTTTGCTCGCGCAAAGAAAAGTAACCAAAAGAAACGCTTTACCACAGCCGAAGGCTGGTCAAGCGCGCCCTGCCTCGCGCCCTCCGCGCTGCGCGCTCCGGGTCCGCGTCCAGCACGGGGATCCGCGGAAGGGGCATCCTGCCCCTGCCGCGGACGGCGTACATTCCTGTGCGCCGCCCTTCGGGTGTTTCCCCGCACTGGCCGCCGCTTCGGAAGGGAACCCGGTACGGCAACAGCAACAACAAGAGCAACAACAAGAGCAACAACCAGAGCAACAACCAGAGCAACAACAACGACAACAGCTACTGCGACAGCAAAAGAAAAAGCAAATTCGAAATCGGCAACAGCAACAGCAACAAAAGCGGCAGTGGCATTAGCGGCAGTTGCGGCATTAGCGGCAGCAACAAAGGCGTCGACGCGCCGCGCCAACACGCCGCTACAGCAACGTCGCACCCGGACACTGCAACGGCGAGACCCAGTGCTGGCTGCCGAAGCCGGCATCGGCAAAGGCCGCCTGCACAGCGGGCGCCGCGGCCTCGGCCTCGGCGCGGGTGGCGAACCAGGCGAAGACGCTCGGGCCGGCGCCGGAAATGCCCGCGCCCATCGCCCCCGCCGCCAGCGCCGCCGCCTTGGCCGCGTCGAAACCGACGATCAGCGGCGCGCGGCGCGGCTCGATCAACACGTCGTGCAAGCCGGCGCGCACCAGCGCCTCGTCGCCGGCATGGCAACCCGCCAGCACCAACGCCAGATTCGCGCTCTGCGCCACGAACTCGCCGAGCCGGTAATCCCCGGCCAGCGCTGCGCGCGCGTGGCGCGTCTCCAGCGTCGCGTCCGGGTGCACCAACAGGCTGTGCCAGCCGCTCGGCACCGGCACCGGCACCAGCCGCTCCAGCGTCGACAGCACCAGCCCGCCCAGCAGCATCGGGCCGAGGTTGTCGCCATGGCGGCTGCCACTGGCCACTGCCTCGCCATCCAGCGCATAGCGATATAGCTGATCGCGCGACAGCGGCGCGGCGAGCAAGGCGTTGGCCGCCACCAGCGCGGCCACGCACGAGGCGGCCGAGCCGCCCATGCCGGAGCTGAGCGGGATGCCCTTGTCGATCTCCAGTTCGAAGCCGAACGGCAGCGCCAAGGCCTCGCGCAGCGACATCAGGGCGGCGCCGGCGGTGTTGCGCGCCGCCTCCACCGGCAAGGCCACGGTGGTGCCGCGGATCGCGGCGATGCGCACCTCGGGGGCGTCGATGCGGCGCACCGTCACCGTGTCGCCCACGCCTTCCACCGCATAGCCCAGCAGGTCGAAGCCCACCGCCACGTTGGCCACCGAGGCCGGCGCGAACGCGCGGGCCTGCGTCGGCAGCGCAGTGGTGCCGACGGCACCGGGCGCCAGCGTCTGCATCCGGCTCACAGGCGCGCGCCCTCGCCCGCCGCCACCCGCAGCAGGTCCGCGAACACGCCGGCGGCGGTCACTTCCGGGCCGGCGCCCGGCCCCTGCACCACCAGCGGATTGTTGCAGTAGCGGCGGGTGGTGAACTGCACCACGTTGTCGGTCAGGCGCAGGTTGGCGAAGGCATGGTCGGCCGGCAGTTCCACCAGGCCGACGCTGGGCGCATGGCCCGGCGCCAGCCGCGCCACGTAGCGCAGCACGCAGCCGCGCCCCTTGGCCGCCTGCAGGCGCTGCGCGAACGCGGCATCGACTTCGTGCAGGCGCGCCATGAAATCGTCCACGCTGGCCTGGCGCAGGGCTTCCGGCACCAGACTCTCCACCGCCACGTCTTCCAGGCTCAGCTCGTGCCCGGCCTCGCGCGCCAGGATCACCAGCTTGCGCGCCACGTCGGTGCCGGACAGGTCGTCGCGCGGGTCCGGTTCGGTGTAGCCCATGCCGCGCGCCTCGGCCACCAGGTGCGAGAACGGCACGCTGCCGTCGTACTTGTTGAACAGCCAGGCCAGGGTGCCGGAGAAGATGCCTTCGATCGCGGTGACAGCGTCACCGGTATCGACCAGGTCGCGCAAGGTGGTGATCACCGGCAGGCCGGCGCCGACCGTGGCCTCGTAGCGGAAACGCGCGCCGCTGGCGGCGGCCGCGGCGCGGATGGCGTGGAAGCGCGGCAGCGGCCCGGCGCCGGCCTGTTTGTTCGGGGTCACCACGTGGATGCCGGCGGCCAGCCAGCCGGCATAGCGGTCGGCGACGTCGGCGCTGCCGCTGCAGTCGATGATCACCGCATGCGGCAGATGTGCCGACAGCAGGTGCGCGGTGAACGCGTCCAGATCGGTCGGCTGCGGGCCGGCGGCCAGCGCCTGCCGCCAGTCGCCGGCGAAGGCGCGCGGCTCCAGCCGCATCGTGCTGCGCGAGGCGACCGCGCGCAGGCGCAGGTCGAGGTTGGCCTTGGCCAGCAGGTGCGGCTGCGCTGCGCGCAACTGGTCCAGCAGCGCGGCACCGACGTTGCCTGGGCCGATCACGCCGACCGAGAAGGTCTGCGGCGACAGCCAGAAGCCGGCATGCGCGGCGCGCAGCGCCTTGGTCGCATGGGCGCTGTCGATGGCCACGGAGATGTTGCGCTCGGACGAGCCCTGCGCGATCGCCAGGATGTTGACCTGGGCGCGGCCCAGCGACTCGAACAGGCGCGCGGCCACGCCAGGCTGCCCGGTCATGCCATCGCCGACCGCGGCCAGCACGCTGATGCCGGTGGTCAGTTGCACGCGCTGCACCTGACCGACGACCAATTCGTGCGCGAACGCGGAAAGCACCGCGTCACGCGCGCGCTCGGCCTCGTTCTGCCGCACCACGCAGCAGATGGAATGTTCGGACGAGCCCTGCGAGATCATCACCACCGACACCCGCGCGTTGCGCAATGCGGCGAACACCCGCTCTGCGGTACCGGGCACGCCGATCAGACCGGTGCCTTCGAGGTTGAGCACAGCCAGGTCCGGGCTCAGGGTCAGCCCCTTGATCGGGCCACTGGTGGCGCTGCTGGCGGTGATGCGGGTGCCCGGATGCTCGGGCTGGAAGGTGTTGCGGATGATGATCGGCAGGCCGCGCTCGATCGCCGGCGACATGGTCTGCGGGTGCACCACCTTGGCGCCGAAATACGCCAGTTCGCACGCTTCGTCGTAGCTGAGCGTCTCCAGTTGCACCGCTTCGGGCACCACCCGCGGATCGGCCGACAGCACACCGTCGACATCGGTCCAGATGTGCAACTCGGCGGCGTCGAACAGCGCGGCGAAGATCGCGCCGGAGTAGTCGCTGCCGTTGCGGCCGAGCGTGGTGATGCGGCCGGCGCGGTCGCGGGCGACGAAGCCGGTGACCACGATGCGCCGCTGCGGATGCTGCGCGCGCCACTGCGCCAGGCGCTGCGCGCTGACCTCCCAGTCCACGTCCACGCCCAGCTCGCCGCGATCGACCACCAGCACCTCGCGCGCGTCCAGCACCGCGCAGTCCTCGCCCAGCGCCCGCAGGTGGTCACCCAGCAGCTGCGCCGAGTACACCTCGCCCAGGCCCTGCACGCGGTCCAGCACTTCCCGCGGCAACTCGCCGATCACCGCCAGCGCAGCGAGGATCTCGGCCAGGTGCTCGAAGCGCGCGTCCAGCCATTCCACCGTGGCGCCGGCGTGCTCGCCCAGCAACGCGACCGCGGCGGCGCGATGGCGCGCGCGGGTCTCGTGCCAGCGTTCGCGCCAGTCCCCATGGCCGCGCGCGGCCAGTTCGGCCAGGCCGATCAAGGCGTCGGTGACGCCCTTCATCGCCGAGACGACGGTGACCTGGAGACGCTCCGGGCGCGCCAACAACAGCTGCGCGACATGGCGATAGCGTTCGGCATCGGCCACCGAGGTGCCGCCGAACTTGTGCACGACGGTGGCGGCGGCGAGCGCGGGATCGACGGCGGAATCAGGCGGAGCGGCGACAGCGGGAGCGGCGGCGGGGGACGACATGGGAGACCTCGGAGTGGAGGCCCCGCTCGCATCAGGCCGAGGGATTCCCCCGCATCCTGATCCGGGTGCGGGGCCGTGGTGTTCGACGATCAGGCGAAGACGACGGGCCGCACCGGGCGAATGGTGAGGGTGGTAATACCGGTGGTAATGCCCGCAGCGACCGCGGCCGCGTGCCGGAGCGAGCGCGGAAGCGAGATGGCGATGAGGGCGAGGACCAGAGGCATGGACGCAAGAGGACATCATGCGCCGGGGCGCTGTCAAGCACCGCGTGTGCAAGCGCAGCATCGGCCGGTCGACCGAGCAAGACGGTTGCAAAAGTGACTATCGCGAAAAGCCGCAAACCCCGGCGTTGCACCGGATCGGGCTGCTTCCTCCGCACCGGGGACACACCAGGCACGGCCCATGTCGGAGCACGCCGCACACAAGCGCGCGGCGCCCGTGGCGCCGCGCGCTTGCGCATTTTCTTACTGCTGCTTCTGATCCGCCGGCGGCGTCTGCGTCGGCTGCTGCGGATCCGGGTTGGCCGGGTCCTGCGGCGTGGTGGGCGACGTGCCGTCCTGCCCCTGCATCGTGCCTTGGCCGGCATCGGTGCCGGTGGTGCCGGTGGTGCCGGTCGCGGTGCCGCTGGCGTCGCCGCTTGTGCTGCCCGCCGGGGCCGTGCCGCCTGCCGGGGCGGTGCTGCCGCCTGCCGGGCTGCCGTCGGCCGCGGCCGGCGGGTTGGCCGCATTCGGGTCGTTGGCCGGGTGATCGCCATCGCGCTTGCACGCGGCCAGCGCGGCCAGCATCGAACCAACCAGGACCATCTTCATCGCTGTTTTCATCTGTGACTCCTGCTTCGCATAGGGGTGGAAATCGCCGCGTGCATGCCGGCAAACCGGCAATGGCGCCAAGACGACCAGGACCGCCGATGCGCGGCGGCGATCGCCCCGCCGCACTCGGTGCGGACGGGACGCTTGTAGCGGACGCGGCGGATGGGACTCCGTCATCGTCGCCGCCGCTGCGACAACCCGGGATCGCAAGGCGAGCCGTCGGGACGCCGCAGTGGCGGACGTACGCAGCCTACGCAGGACCATGCTCAGGCCGCGTCGGCGCAAGGTGTAGAGGGCGTTATTGCAGACCGGCGCGACAACGCGCGATTCAGCGTCGTAGAATCTCCGGCAGGCCAATGGCCCCGTAGCTCAGCTGGATAGAGCGGTCCCCTCCTAAGGGACAGGTCGTGCGTTCGAATCGCGCCGGGGTCACCATTCCGTTTATGCCGGCGGCCGCGACGTCGTGCCCTCAGCCCCCTTACTCGCCTATGCACGCCGTGCAGCCCCGCGCGGCGGCATGCCTGCGCGTTTTTGCGCTCGCCAGGCGCCCAGGCCGGCGGCGGCGGCCGGGCGCGTGCGGTCTGCTAAAATTGCCGGCTGCGCGTCCCGCGTCCCCCGCCTGCGGTCGCCTTCCCTGTCGCAACGAACCCAGGAGATTCCATGTCCGCTGACCTGCTCAAGGCGCTCGGCCTCGCCGCCACCAACTCCGGCACCTACCTCGGCAACGGCGAGTGGTCCAGCGCCAGCGGCGCCGGCGTGCTGCAGCCGCTCAACCCGTCGAGCAACGCCATCATCGCCGAGGTCCAGGCCACCACCGAGCAGGACTATGAGACGGTGATCGCCCGCGCCCAGGCCGCGTTCAAGGTCTGGCGCACCACCCCGGCACCGCGCCGCGGCGAGGCGGTGCGGCTGTGCGGCGAGGCGCTGCGCAAGCACAAGGACGCGCTGGGCTCGCTGGTCGCGCTGGAAATGGGCAAGAGCAAGCCGGAAGGCGACGGCGAAGTGCAGGAGATGATAGACATCGCCGATTTCGCGGTCGGCCAGAGCCGCATGCTGTACGGCTACACCCTGCACTCGGAGCGTCCGGGCCACCGCATGTACGAGCAGTACCAGCCACTGGGCTTGGTCGGCATCATCAGCGCGTTCAACTTCCCGGTCGCGGTGTGGAGCTGGAACGCGTTCCTGGCGGCGATCTGCGGCGACATCTGCATCTGGAAGCCGTCCAACAAGACCCCGCTGACCGCGATCGCGTCGATGAAGATCTGCAACGAGGCGCTGCGCGACGCCGGCTTCCCGGACATCTTCTTCCTGATCAACGATGCCGGCGTGGCCCTGTCCGAGCGCCTGGTCGAGGACACCCGCATCCCGCTGATCAGCTTCACCGGCTCCACCCAGGTCGGCCGGGTCGTCGCCGAGAAGTGCGCGCGCCGCCTGGGCCGCTGCCTGCTGGAGCTGGGCGGCAACAACGCCATCATCCTCGACGAGAGCGCCGACCTGAAGCTGGCCGTGCCCGGCATCGTGTTCGGCGCGGTCGGCACCGCCGGCCAGCGCTGCACCACCACGCGCCGGCTGATCGTGCACGAATCGATCTACGACACCGTGCTGGCGACCCTGGTCAAGGCCTACAAGCAGGTCGAAGGCAAGATCGGCGACCCGACCGACCCGGCCAACCTGATGGGCCCGCTGAACAGCCGCGGTGCGGTCGAGCAGTTCCTGGATTCCATCGCCAAGGCCAAGGCCGCCGGCGGCACCGTCGAGACCGGCGGCACCGCGCTGGACCGTCCGGGCAACTTCGTGTTGCCGGCCATCGTCACCGGCCTGAAGAACAGCGATGAGGTGGTGCAGCACGAGACCTTCGCGCCGATCCTGTACGTGATGAAGTACAGCACCCTGGACGAGGCCATCGACATGCAGAACGGCGTGCCGCAGGGCCTGTCCTCGTCGATCTTCACCCAGAACCTGAAGGCGGCGGAGAAGTTCCTGTCCGCGGCCGGCAGCGACTGCGGCATCGCCAACGTCAATATCGGCACCTCCGGCGCCGAGATCGGCGGCGCCTTCGGCGGCGAGAAGGACACCGGCGGCGGCCGCGAATCCGGCTCGGACGCGTGGAAGGTGTACATGCGCCGGCAGACCAACACCATCAACTACTCCGATTCGCTGCCGCTGGCGCAGGGCATCAAGTTCGATCTGTGATGCGGTAAGTCCGGCGGCCGCGCGCTGCGGCCGCAGATCCCTTCCTTCTTGCAAGGAGCGACAGCGATGAGTCAGGTGCGCGAAACCAATTCCCTCGCCGTGGTCAGCCTGGTCGCCGGCATCCTCGGCTGGACCCTGATGCCGGTGCTGGGCAGCCTCGGCGCGATCGTCACCGGGCATCTGGCGCGCGCGGAGATCCGCCGCCAGCCGCAGCGCTTCCAGGGCGACGGCCTGGCGGTGGGCGGGCTGATCCTGGGTTGGGCCGCGGTGGTGCTGGCCGTGCTGGCGGTACTGGCCTTCGTGCTGTTCTTTGGCGGGCTGGCGTGGTTCGCCAGCACCCAGTCGTGAGCCGGGACACCGCCGCGCCGCGCGAGCGCTTCAGCGACCGCGTCGCCGATTACGTGCGCTATCGCCCCAGCTATCCGCCGGCCCTGCTCGACTGGGTGCACGGCGAGCTTGGCGTGGCCGGCGACGCGCTGGTCGCCGACATCGGTGCCGGCACCGGGATCTCCACCCGCCTGTTCCTGCAGGCCGGGCACCCGACCCTGGCGGTGGAGCCGAATGCGGCGATGCGCGCGGCCGCCGAGCAATTGCTGCAGGACCAGCCGGGCTTCCGCGCCATCGATGGCAGCGCCGAAGCCACCACCCTGGCCGACGCCAGTGTCGACCTGATCAGCGCCGCGCAGGCCTTCCACTGGTTCGACCTGGAGGCGGTGCGCCGCGAATGGGCGCGGGTGTTGCGCCCCGGCGGCCTGGCGCTGGTCTACTGGAACTCGCGCCTGCTCGACGCCACCGCGTTCCTGGAAGGCTACGAGCAACTGCTGCTGGAGTACGGCACCGACTACAGCGCGGTGGCCGAGCGCTACCACGACGATGCCACCATGCAGCGCTGGTTCGGCACCGGCCTGCGCGGCACCGCGCAGTTTCCCAACGAACAGCGCATGGACTTCGAGGCGCTGCGCGGACGCCTGCTGTCGTCCTCCTACGCGCCGCTGCCCGGCCACCCGCGCCACGCGCCGATGCTGGAGGCGCTGCGCACGCTGTTCGACCGGCACCAGCGCGACGGCGTCGTCGCGTTCCATTACCGCACCCGCGCCTTCGCCGGGACGCTGAACTGAGCCACACGCCATGTATTCCCTCGCCCGACCGTTCCTGTTCGCCTTCGATGCCGAGCGCGCCCACGCCCTGGGCCTGCGCGCGATCGAGTTGGCCTACCGCACCGGCACCAACCCGCTGCTGGCGCGCACGATCGCGCCGATGCCCACGCGTGCCTTCGGCCTGGACTTCCCCAATCCGGTCGGACTGGCCGCGGGCCTGGACAAGAACGGCGAACACATCGATGCGCTGCTGGCGCTGGGCTTCGGTTTCGTCGAGATCGGCACGGTCACCCCGCGCGCGCAGGCCGGCAATCCGCTGCCACGCATGTTCCGCCTGCCGCGGCAGCAGGCGGTGATCAACCGCATGGGCTTCAACAACCTGGGCGTGGACGCGCTGGTGCGCAACGTCGAGCGCGCGCGGCGCCGGCGCGGCCTGCTCGGCATCAACATCGGCAAGAACAAGGACACGCCGAACGAAGACGCCGCGTCCGATTACCTGCACTGCCTGGAGAAGGTCTACGCGCTGGCCGACTACATCACCGTCAACATCTCCTCGCCCAACACCGCCGGCCTGCGCGAACTGCAGGAAGAACAGGCGCTGCGGCAGCTGATCGCGCGCCTGCGCGAGGCGCAGGAAGCGCTGGCCGCGCGCCACGGCAAGCGCGTGCCGATGCTGGTCAAGGTGGCGCCGGATCTGAGCGACAGCGACATCGACGCGGCGGCGCGGGTGCTGTCGGATTTGCAGGTGGACGGCGTGATCGCCACCAATACCACGGTTGCCCGCCCCGGCCTGGAGCACGAGCCATTGGGCGCGGAAAGCGGCGGCCTGTCCGGCGCACCGCTGCTGGGCCAGTCCACCCTGGTGCTGCGCCGGCTGCGCGCGCGCCTGCCCGAACACATCCCGCTGATCGGCGTCGGCGGCATCCTGTCCGGGGCCGACGCGGTGGCGAAGATGGCCGCCGGCGCGGCGCTGGTGCAGTGCTACAGCGGGCTGGTGTTCCGCGGGCCGGAACTGATCGGCGAGTGCGTGGAGGCGATGCGCCGGCGCCGCGAAGCGCCCAGCCGCGGGGACGTGGTCGTCCCATGAGCACGACGGCCTGGTCGCTCACCGCGCAGGCGCCGCTGCAGGCGCTCAACACCTTCCACGTCGCCGCGCAGGCGCCGTGGCTGCTGCAGATCTTCGCGCCCGAGGCGCTGCCCGAGGCGCTGCTGGCGCCGGAACTGGCCGGCGCTGCGCTGCTGCCGCTGGGCAGCGGCAGCAACATACTGTTCGCCGGCGATGCGCCCGGGGTGGTGTTGTGCTTCGCCAACCGCAGCATCGACACCCTAGAGCACCGCGCCGACTACGCCATCGTCCGTGCCGGCGCCGGCGTGGGCTGGCACGAACTGGTGATGTGGTCGCTGGCGCAGGGCCTGTCCGGCCTGGAGAACCTGGCGCTGATCCCGGGCACGGTCGGCGCCGCGCCGATCCAGAACATCGGCGCCTACGGCGCGCAGATGGGCGAGTTCGTGCATGTGGTCGAAGCCTACGACCGCGCCGATGCGCGCTTCGTGCGGCTGGACACGGCCGCCTGCGAGTTCGGCTACCGCGACAGCCTGTTCAAGCGCCAGCCCGACCGCTACCTGATCGCCGCGGTGGAGTTCAACCTGCCGCGGCTGCACGCGCTGCGCCTGGACTACGCCGGCATCGGCGAGGAACTGCAGGCGATGGGCATCGCCACGCCCGGCGCGCCCGACGTGGCCCAGGCGGTGATCAACATCCGCCGGCGCAAGCTGCCCGACCCGGACGTGCTCGGCAACGCTGGCAGCTTCTTCAAGAACCCGTTGCTGCCGCTGGAACAGGCACTGGCGTTGCAGCACGAGTTCCCGGCATTGCCGGTATTCCCGGGCGAGGACGACAGTCAGCGCAAGCTGTCGGCAGCCTGGCTGATCGAGGCCTGCGGCTGGAAGGGCTACCGCGACGGCGACGCCGGCGTGTCCGCCGCGCATGCGCTGGTGCTGGTCAACCATGGCCAGGCTAGCGGCGCCGAGCTGCTGGACCTGGCGCGGCGCATCACCGCCTCGGTGCGCGAGCGCTTCGGCGTGGTGCTGGAACCGGAACCGCGCATCGTCGGCGCGCAGTGGTAGCCGCACCCACGCCGCTGCGCGCGGCGCTGCTGATGCTGGCCAGTACGATGGCCTTCGGGCTGATGGTGGTGGCGATCCGGCTGGCCTCGGCACACCTGTCCACGCTGCAGATCGCGTTCTTCCGCAACCTGTTCGGCCTGCTGTTCCTGCTGCCGATGCTGCTGCGGCCGGGCCGGCCGCTGCCGCGCACCGCGCAACTGCCGCGCTACCTGCTGCGCACCGCGATCGGCCTGGTGTCGATGCTGGCCGGGTTCTGGGCGATCGGCCACCTGCCGCTGTCGCAGGCGATCGCCCTGTCCTACTCCACCCCGCTGTTCGCGACCCTGGCCGCGGCCCTGTGGCTGGGCGAGACGGTGCGCCTGCGGCGCTGGCTGGCGGTGCTGTGCGGCTTCGCCGGGGTGCTGCTGATCGTGCGCCCCGGCGCCGCCGCGTTCAGTCCCGGCACCCTGGTGGCGGTGCTGGCGGCGGTGATGAGCGCGCTGGTCGCGATCCAGATCAAGCAACTGGCGCGGGTGGACGACGCCAACACGGTGGTGTTCTACACCTACGCGTTCTGGGTCCCGATGTCGCTGCTGCCGGCGCTGTTCGTGTGGCGCTGGCCGCAGGGCATCGACTGGCTGTGGCTGCTGGCCACCGGCCTGTTCGGCACACTCGGGCAGTTGCTGTGGACGCATGCGCTGCGCCTCGGCGAGGTCTCCGCGCTGACCCCGATCAGCTTCACCCAACTGCCGCTGGTGGCGCTGTTCGGCTGGTGGCTGTTCGACGAGGCCCCGGACGGCGGCACCGTGCTGGGCGCGCTGGTGATCCTGAGCGCCAACGCCTATATCGCCCACCGCGAGGCCGTGCTGGCACGGCGTGCAGCGCGCGCCGGCGCCGGCACCCCGCCGACGCTGGACGCCTGAGCGCCGCGCATGACGCCGCGTCGCGCTCCGGCGTCGTGGCAGTCGCCGGCACGGCCGCCGCGCGCGGTCGCTGCACGCGGCCGATGCCGCTACCATCCTCGCGCACGCGCAACCACGGCAGGCGACGCACGATGAAGACCATCGGCATGATCGGCGGCATGAGCTGGGAATCCACCCTGCCCTACTACCGGCACATCAACGAGACGGTCCGCGCACACCTGGGCGGGCTGCACTCGGCCAGGATCCTGCTGCACAGCGTGGACTTCCACGAGATCGCGCAGTACCAGCGCGACGGCGACTGGGATGCGGCCGGCGCCGCCCTGGCGGCGTCGGCGCGCGCGCTGCAGGCCGGCGGCGCCGATTTCCTGGTGCTGTGCACCAACACCATGCACTGCGTCGCCGACGCGATCGCCGCCGCGGTCCCGCTGCCGCTGCTGCATATCGCCGACGCCACCGCCGATGCGCTGCAGGCCGCCGGCATCGTCCGCGTCGGCCTGCTCGGCACCCGCTTCACCATGGAACAGGCGTTCTACCGCGAACGGCTGCAGCGGCGCGGCTTCGAGGTGCTGATCCCGGACGCGCCGGCGCGCGAGGACGTGCACCGCATCATCTACGAAGAGCTGTGCCAGGGCCTGGTGCTTGCGCCGTCGCGGCTGCGCTACCAGGAGGTGATCGCGGCGCTGCAGGCGCAGGGCGCGGAGGCGGTGATCCTGGGCTGTACCGAGATTTCCCTGCTGATCGGCCCCACCGACGCGGCGATGCCGCTGTTCGACACGACCGCACTGCATGCGCGCGCCGCCGCGCTGCACAGCCTGGCCTAGCGATGCGCAATCAGCCCCCTGCCCTTGTCCCGCACCGCGATGTCGACGCTGCGCGCGCGTGGGCGCCGTTCCGGCGCGGCGCCCTGCTGGTCCTGGCCCTGCTGCTGTGGCCGGCGCTCGGCCGCTGCGCCGTCGCCATTCCGCCGTACACGCCGAACGTGGTCGATCCCGCCGCCACGCTCAGCGCGGACGACACCCAGCGGATCAACGCGGCGCTGCAGCGCCTGCGCGAGCGCCAGCACATCTGGGCCGCGGTCTACATCGTGCCGTCGCTACAGGACGAGCCGATCGAACGCCTGGCCGAACGCGCCTTCCGCACCTGGCAGCTTGGCCAAAAAGGGACGGACAACGGCCTGTTGCTGGTGCTGGCGATGCAGGACCGGCGTTCGCGCTTCGAAGTGGGCTACGGGCTGGAAGGCGTGCTGCCCGACGTGGTCGCCCGGCACGCGCTGGACGACTACCTGGCGCCGCGCCTGCGCCAGGGCGACACCGCCGACGCGATCGTCGCCGCGTTCGACTTCATGGGCCGCGCCGCCGCGCAGGATCCCGCAGCCGTCGCCGAACTGGCGCAACCGGCCGACGACGGCATGCACTGGCGGCGCGGCGCCATCGCCTGGGCGGGCCTGCTGGTGCTGGTGTGGCTGCTGCTGCCGCTGCGCAGTGCCTGGACCGGCGTCCTGCGCAGGCGCCTGCTGCGACGGCACCCGCGCCTGTCGGCCCAGCCCGAGGAACTGGTCCAGGACACCGCACCTGGGGGTTTCTGGGCGTGGTTCATTCGCCTGTTCCTCAGCGCCAACCCCGGCATCTTCGTGATACTGCTGTCGGCCAGGTCGATGACGATGACGGTGATCTTCCTGGCGCTGGAACTGCTGATCCTGGTACTGACCCTGGCCATCGCTGCGCAGCGCTACCGCTCGCCGCAGCGCTACAGTCGCTTCCTGCAGGCGCTCACGCGGCGGCGCAATGCGCTGATCCGCAAAGGGCATATCGCCGAGACCGCGCCCGGGGTGTTCGCCTACACCGCCAGCTACTACGCCGATCAGGCCGCCAGGGAACGCGCCGCGGCCGAGTCCGCAGGATCGTCCTCGTCCTCGTCCTCCAGCAGTAGCTCGTCCTCCGGCGGCGGCAGCTCCGGTGGCGGCGGCGCGAGTTCCAGCTGGTAGGCGGCGCGCACGGAGCCCGGCGCTAGTCGATCGTCCAGCGACCGGCACTGCGGCCAGCGCCGCGGGTCACTCGGCGGATGACTCGGCGGATCCGGCGTTGGCGATCATGCGCTCGAGCAAGCCGAGCAGCAGTTGCTGCTCCTCCGGCTGCAGGCCGGCGCAGACCTGCTGGTCGACGCCGCGCAAGGCCTCGCGGCCAGGTTCCAGCAGCGCGAGTGCCTGGTCGGTCAGGGAGATCGCCGCGCTGCGCTTGTCCGCGGCCGCGCGTTCGCGCTTGATCAGTCCGTCGCGCTCCATGCGCGCGAGCAACTGCGCCATGCTCGGCTGTTCGACGCCGGCCATTCGGGCCAGTTCGCCCTGCGTGCGCTGCTCGCCGTGCTTCAACGCCACCAGCACCGGGAGCTGCGCCGCAGTGATGCCGGCCAGGCGCAGCCGCTCGTCGCTCAGCTTGAGCAGCAGGCGCGCCAGGCGACCGACCACCAACGTCGGCATGGCATGCGGCGTCCACTCGGCAGGCGCGTCAGGCATTGCATAGGATCCTATGTATCTATAAGGTGGCGTCCATGCGCAGCCCCACTCCAACCCGCTCAACCCATCCCAGCGTCGCGATCGTCGGTGGCGGCCCCGCCGGACTCACGGCCGCGGCCATCTTAAACCGCCATCGCTGGGCGGTCTCGGTGTTCGAAGGCGACGCCTCGCTGGAGGCGCGCGACCAAGGCGGCACGCTCGACTTGCACCCGGAAGATGGCCAGTTGGCCCTGCACAAGGCCGGGCTGCTGGAGCGGTTCAAGGCGATTGCGCGCTACGAGGACCAGGAACAGCGATCGTTGGACCACGCCACCGGTGCCGTCCTGCGCGAGGAAGTGCCGCTTCCGGGAACCGGCGATCGCCCGGAGATCGACCGCCTCGTGTTGCGCCGACTCCTGCTGGAAGCGACCGATGGCACCGCCATCCGCTGGGACAGCAAGGTGACCGGCGTGATCGGCAACCGCACCGGGGGCTACCGCTTGCAGTTGCAAGACGGCCTCACGCCCGCCTTCGACATCGTGATCGGCGCAGACGGCGCCTGGTCGCGCGTGCGCAGCGCAGTGACCCCGGTGGTCCCGGCGTACACCGGCGTGACCTTCGTCGAACTGTGGCTGTCCGAGGTGGATACCCGGCATCCGCAAAGCGCCGCGCTGGTCGGGCACGGCACGATGTTCGCGCTGCACGGCCCCACCGGGATCATCGCGCAACGCAACGGCGGCGGGACGATTCGCGTCTATGCCGCCTTCCGCACCGGCCCCGAACACGGCGATTGGCCGGACACCGCCTTGCAGGACATCGACAAGCCCGCCCTGCTGGCGCGCTTCGATGGCTGGTCGGCGACCTTGCGGCGCCTGATCGCCGATGCGGACCGCATCGCCGCCATACGCCCGATCGTGGCCTTGCCGCCGGGACTGCGCTGGCCGCACCGCAGCGGGTTGGCGCTGGTCGGCGATGCGGCGCACGTCATGCCGCCGCTGGGCGTCGGCGTCAACCTGGCCATGCTCGACGCCGCCGAACTCGCCGAAGCCCTGGTCGGCGCCGCGGACTGGCGCGACGCGATGCGACGCTGGGAAGTGGCGATGCTCGACCGTGCCGCCGGGTTCGCCTCGCTGTGCCGCGACGGGTTTGCCGAGATGTTCCCCGACGCAGCGCCCCCGGGCGCGTGAGTGCCACGTCTTGCGGCGCCGCGGCGCGCGCGCCAAGCGACGCGCAGCCCGCGGTGTCCGGCCTTGCGACGCCATGGGTCACAGCGCCGCGATCGCGCTGCCGCGCGTCAGCTCGCCAGCCGCCGTGCGCGCCAGCGCGGCCGGCGCTCGCCGCGGAACAGCAGCAGGTACAGCCCCACCACCCACACCAGCGCCGCGCTCCAGCCGCCCAGGATGTCCGAGGGGTAATGCACGCCCAGGTACACCCGCGACACGCCGACCAGCAGGGTGAAGCTGCCGGCCAGCCACAGCACCGGCCAGCGCCAGCGGGTGCGCCAGCTCAGCGCGATCAGCACCGCCGCCAGGGTCATCGAGCCCATCGCGTGGCCGCTGGGGAAACTGAAGGTGTGGTGCTCGGGCGCGATCGACTCCCACAGGCTGGGCCGGTCGCGCTGGAAGAACTGCTTGGCGCCCATGTTCAGCAGCGCCGAACCGATGAAGGACAGCGCCGCGAACAGCGCCTCGCGCCAGCGGCGCAGGCCCAGCAGCACCAGCACGATCAGCGTGTCCAGCGGAATCACGCCGTACTGGTAGCCGGCCTCGGTGACCACGGTGAAGAACCGGTCCCAGCCGGGGCTGGTCAGGCCGCGCATGCTCCACAACAGCGGCTCGTCGAAGTAGAGGTCTTCCAGCGCATGCACTTCGTCGGCCAGGGCCACGAACACGCCCAGCGGCAGCAGCACCCCGGCGAACAGCAGGATCACGCGCCAGACATTGCGCCGCAGCCAGCGGCGCAGTCCGGCCGCCTCGGCGGCGGACTCACCCGGTGCGGCGGACATAGGTGCGTTCGACGTAGTCGTCGATCAGCGCGACGAACTCGTGGGCGATGTTCTCGCCGCGCAGGGTCACCTTCTTCTCGCCGTCGATGAACACCGGCGCGGCCGGCGCCTCGCCGGTGCCGGGCAGCGAGATGCCGATGTTGGCGTGGCGCGACTCGCCCGGCCCGTTGACCACGCAGCCCATCACCGCCAGGGTCATGCTCTCGGCGCCGGGATGGGTCACCTTCCACTCCGGCATCTTCGCGCGGACGTGGTTCTGCACCACCTTGGCCAGTTCCTGGAAGAACTCGGAGGTGGTGCGGCCGCAGCCCGGGCAGGCGGTGACCAGCGGGGTGAAGGCGCGCTGGCCGGTGGTCTGCAGCAGCTCCTGGGCGACGATCACTTCCTGCGTACGCGACTGCCCCGGCTCCGGGGTCAGCGAGATGCGGATGGTGTCGCCGATGCCTTCCTGCAGCAGCACCGCCAGCGCCGCGCTGGAGGCGACGATGCCCTTGCTGCCGATGCCGGCCTCGGTCAGGCCCAGGTGCAGGGCGAAGTCCGAGCGCTGCGCCAGGTCGCGGTACACCGCGATCAGCTCCTGCACGCCGCTGACCTTGCAGCTGAGCACGATGCGGTCGCGGCCCAGGCCCAGTTCCACCGCACGCTCGGCCGAATCCAGCGCCGAGCGGATCAGCGCCTCGCGCAGCACCCGGCCGGCATCCCACGGCACCTCGCGCCGCGAGTTCTCGTCCATCAGCTGCGCGGCCAGCGCCTGATCCAGCGAGCCCCAGTTGGCGCCGATGCGCACCGGCTTGTCGTACTTGAGCGCGAATTCGATCAGCTGCGCGAACTGGGTGTCCTTCTTCTTGCCGAAGCCGACGTTGCCGGGATTGATCCGGTACTTGGCCAGCGCCTCGGCGCAAGCGGGCTCGGCGGCCAGCAGCTGGTGGCCGTTGTAGTGGAAGTCGCCGATCAGCGGCACCTCGATGCCCATCATCCGCAGCTTGTCGACGATGCGCGGGATCGCCGCGGCCGACTCGGGATTGTTGACCGTCAGGCGCACCAGTTCCGAGCCGGCGCGCCACAGTTCGGCCACCTGCTTGACCGAGGAGGCGACGTCGGCGGTGTCGGTATTGGTCATCGACTGCACCACCACCGGCTTGCCGCCGCCCATGGTGACGCCGCCGATGCGGACCGGCTGGGTGAGACGGCGCGCCCAGGGCGCGGCGTCGGCGGGAGGCGTGGGGCGGCTGACGGCGTCGTACATGCGCCCATTTTAGCCTGCGCGGCGCATCCTGCCGCATGCGCCGGCACCGGCGATTCAGCGAGGCGGCGCCGCTGCGACGGTTTGTCGCAGGCAGGCCCCGGGCCCAGCGCATACGATGCGCAGCATGGACTCCACCGACGCCTCCTTCCTGCGCACCCTGTGCAGCCTGCGCTGGCTGGCCACCGCCGGCCAGGCCGCGACGATCCTGGTGGCGACCTGGCCGCTGCAGTTGCCGCTGCCGCAGGCGCCGCTGTGGGCCGGCGTGGCGGTGCTGGCGCTGTTCAACCTGTACGCGCAACTGCGCCTGCGCCATGCCGACTCGGCCGCGCCGGCCACCGCCTTCGGCCATATCCTGGTCGACGTGACCGTGCTGACCTGGATGGTCGGCTGGAGCGGCGGCATCGGCAACGCCTTCGGCTCGCTGTTCCTGGTGCTGATCGCGCTGGCGGTGCTGGCCCTGCCGCTGCGCTGGGCGCTGGCGGTCGCGCTGGCCTGCGTGGCCGGCTACGCGGTCAGCGCGCTGTTCGGCCTGCCGCTGCCGCACGGCCCCTACCAGGCGCTGGACCTGCAGCGCTGGGGCATGGCGGCCAATTTCCTGCTGTCCACGGTGGTGGTGCTGGTGTTCTCCACCCGCCTGGCGATCGCCATGCGCGAACGCGAGCGCGAGCTGGCGCTGCTGCGCGAGCGCTTCACCCGCAACGAGGGCATCGTCGCCCTGGCCACCCATGCCGCGTCGGTGGCGCACGAACTGAACACGCCGCTGGCGACGATGACCCTGCTCACCGACGACATCGCCGAACAGAGCGACCAGCCGGAACTGCGCGAGGACCTGGACACCCTGCGCGAACTGCTGGTGCAGTGCCGCGAGCGGGTGCTGGCGCTGGCCGCGCCGGCGCAGCGCGCCGGCGGGCAGACCGTGTCGCTGGCGCAGGTGCTGCACCAGTGGCAGTTGGTGCGGCCCACCGTGCGCCTGCGCCGCAACGACGACGCGCCGCTGCAGCTGCGCATGGAAAGCGCCATCGGCCACCTGCTGCAGGTGCTGCTGAACAACGCCGCCGACGCCGGCGAACGCGCCGGCCACCCGCAGGTGGACCTGAACGTGCGCGTCACCGGCAGCGAACTGGTCGGCGAAGTGCGCGACTACGGCGGCGGCTTCGACGCCAACCAGGTCGGCCTGCCGGCCACCCTGTTCCGCAGCGGCAAGCCCGAGAGCATGGGCGTGGGCCTGGCGCTGTCGCATGCGACCATCGAACGCCTGGGCGGCGAGCTGTGGACCGAGCCGGCGCCGGACCACGGCGCCCGGGTCGGCTTCCGCCTGCCGCTGCTCGCCCTGGAGACCTCCGCATGAACACCGACACCCCGCTGGGCCTGCTGGTCGACGACGATCCGCTGTACCTGCGCACCCTGCAGCGCACCCTCGCCCGCCGCGGCCTGGACACGCGTACCGCCGACAGCGCCGCCGCCGCGCTGGCGCTGGCCGCCGAAACGCCGCCGGACTATGCGCTGATCGACCTCAAGCTCGGCGACGAATCCGGCCTGGCGCTGATCCAGCCGCTGCGCGCGATCCGCGCCGACATGCGCATCCTGCTGGTGACCGGCTACGCCAGCATCGCCACCGCGGTGGAGGCGATCAAGCTCGGTGCCGACGACTACCTGCCCAAGCCGGCCACCGTGCCGATGATCCTGCGCGCGATCGGCCTGGAGGCCGAGGAGGACGAGGACGAGGACGGCAGCGACGTGCCGGACGCGATGACTCCGCTCAGCCGCCTGCAGTGGGAACACATCCAGCAGGCCATGCACGAGACCGGCGGCAACGTCTCCGCGGCCGCGCGCCTGCTCGGCATGCACCGCCGGTCGCTGCAACGCAAGCTGGCCAAGCGCCCCAGCCCGCAGCGCGACCCGCCGCGCTGAGCCGCGCGGCGCGGCCTGAACCGCGCCCGGGCCTGGCGCTCAAGTCCCCCGGCGCCGGGCCGCTAACTCGGCATGTTGAAATCTCCGCCCGCCTTGCTGGACGAGCCGCAACGGCTCAGCGCCCTGCACCAGCTCTGCCTGCTGGATACCCCGGCCGACCAGGTCTTCGACCTGGTCACGCAGCTGGCATCCCGCTACCTGCGGGTGCCGATCGCGCTGGTCTCGCTGATCGACGAAAAGCGCCAGTGGTTCAAGTCCCGGGTCGGCCTGGAGGCGGCACAGACACCGCGCAGCCAGGCGTTCTGCGCCTACGCGATCCACAGCCCGGAGCTGATGGTGGTGCCCGATGCGCGCCAGGATCCGCGCTTTCGCGACAACCCGCTGGTCACCGGCCCGCCGTTCATCCGTTTCTACGCCGGCGCACCGTTGCTGATGGCCGACGGTGCCAGCCTCGGCACGCTGTGCGTGATCGACAGCGAGCCGCGCCACGAGTTCGACGAGGTCGCGCGCCGCACCCTGCAGGACCTGCGCGACCTGTTGATGGTGCGCATCGACACGTTGCGCAACAGCGGCTTCGTCGACGCCCTGACCGGGCTGCCCAACCGCAGCCGCTTCAACGACGACCTGACCATGTGGCTGTCGCTGCAGAGCGCGGACCAGCACGACACCGCGGTGGCGATCGACGTGTGCGGCATCGAGTACTTCCGCGACATGGTCAAGGCGCTGGGCTGGGAGTACGCCGAGGGCTATCTGCTGGCCGCGCGCGATCGCCTGCGCCAGGCGCTGAACGGCCTGCCGCTGTACCGCATCGACACCACCACCTTCGTGTTCATCATGGAAGGCAGCGACACAGCGCATCTGGAGTACTGGTGCGAGCACGTCTGCGACGCCTTCGCCGCGGCCATCGACCACCAGGGCATCCCGCATGCGGCCAGCCCCTCGCTGGGCGCGGTGCGCCTGGACGGGGCGCTCAGCGCCAACCATACGGTGCGCTCGCTGACCACCGCGGTAGACATGGCGCGCCAGCGCGGGCAGCGCTGGAGCCTGTACGAGCGCAATCACGACGCCAACCAGCGCAATGCCTTCCGCATCCTGGCCGCCTTGCCCGAGGCGTTGGAAGCGCAGGGCCAGCTGAGCCTGCACTACCAGCCGCGGGTGAGCCTGCGCAGCGGCGAATGCGTGGGCGTGGAGGCGCTGCTGCGCTGGCAGCATCCGTTGCTGGGCGCGGTGGCGCCGAACGACTTCATCCCGCTGGCGGAAAAGACCGCGCTGATGAGCCGGATCACCGCCTGGGTGCTGCGCACCGGCATCGCCCAGGCGGCGCAGTGGCAACAGCGCGGCTATCGCTTCAGCGTCTCGCTGAACGTGTCGGCGGTGGACCTGGAGCAGGTCGATTTCATCCTCCGGCTACAGGCGCTGCTGCAACAGCATGCGCTGGCCCCGGGGGCGCTGGAGATCGAATTCACCGAGAGCGCGATGATCCGCGATCCGCAGCGGGTGGCCGAACAGCTGCAGCAGATCAGCGCGCTCGGGGTGAAGATCGCCATCGACGACTTCGGCACCGGCTACAGCAATCTCGGCTATCTGAAGAACATCCCGGCCAGCGCGCTGAAGATCGACCAGTCGTTCATCCGTGCCCTACCCGACAGCCGCAGCGACGGCATGCTGGTGCCGTCGATGATCCATCTCGGCCACGATTTCGGCCAGCAGGTGGTGGCCGAGGGCATCGAGAGCGAAACCGTGTACCGGATGCTGCGCGACTGGGGCTGCGACGAAGGCCAGGGCTACTGGATCGCGCGGCCGATGACGGCCGAGGCGCTGGACGCCTGGCTGGCCGAGCCGTGGCAGGGCTACGACGCCTGAGCGCACCGCGCCACGGCCCGCCCGTGGCTCACCAGAACACCGCGTACAGCGCCACCAGGATCGCGATCACCGCGGCGGCGCCGAGCTTGAAACCGAGCGTGGTGCCGTAGCGCACGTCGTCGGTGCGGATCAGGTCGCGCGCCGGCGCCTGCGGGGTCAGCAGCGACACCACCACCGCCGCAACGAGCGACAGCACGAACACCAGGCCGATGCGGTCCATGAACGGCAGTTCCGGCCACAGCTTCTTCAGCGCGAACGACAGCAGCACCGAGCCGATCGCCGCGGTCAGCGCGCCGGCCTCGTTGGCGCGCTTCCAGAACAGGCCGAGCATGAAGATCACCACCACGCCCGGGGTGAAGAAGCCGGTGAATTCCTGGATGAACTGGAAGCCCTGGTCGAAATTGCCCAGCAGCGGCCGCGCGGTGAGGATGCCGATCAGCACCGACGTCACCGCGGCCACCCGCCCGACCCGCACCAACTGCGGCTGGTCGGCCTGCGGACGGAACTTGGCGTAGAAGTCCAGGGTGAAGATGGTCGCCACCGAATTGATCTTGGACGCCAGCGAGGCCACGATCGCCGCCACCAGCGCGGCGAACACCAGGCCGAGGATGCCGCTGGGCAGCAGCTGCATCATGGTCGGATAGGCCTGGTCGGGTTTGGCCAGGTCCGGCGCCAGCACCACCGCGGCGATGCCCGGCACCACCACCACCACCGGCATCAGCAGCTTCAGGAAGGCAGCGAACACCATGCCCTTCTGCGCCTCGCCGATGTTCTTGGCCGCCAGCGCGCGCTGGATGATGTACTGGTTGAAGCCCCAGTAGCTGATGTTCATCACCCACAGGCCGCCGAGCAGCACGCTCAGGCCCGGCAGATCCTTGTAGAACGGGTTGTCCCTGGACAGGATCATGTGGAAGTGCTCGGGGTGCGCGTTCCACAGGTGGCGGAAGCCGGCGAGCACGCCGGCGCCGTCGCCGATCCGCGACAGGGTCAGCCCGGCGACCAGCAGGCCGCCCAGCACCAGCAGGGTGACCTGGACGATGTCGGTCAGCGCCACCGCCTTCAGCCCGCCGTACAGCTGGTAAACCAGCGCGAACACGCCGATCAGCGCCAGCGCCAGGGTCTGGTCCATGCCGGTGACCTGGCTCACCGCGATCGAGCCCAGCCACAGGATCGAGGTCAGGTTGACGAACACGTACAGCAGCAGCCAGAACACCGCCATCAGCGTGCGGATCCACTTGCCGTAGCGCTGTTCCAGGAACTGCGGCATGGTGTAGATGCCGTTGCGCAGGAAGATCGGCAGGAAGAACTTGCCGACGATCAGCAGGGTCAGCGCCGCCATCCACTCGTAGGAGGCGATCGCCAGGCCGATCGCATAGCCGGAGCCGGCCATGCCGATGATCTGCTCGGCGGAGATGTTCGCCGCGATCAGCGACGCGCCGATCGCCCACCACGGCAGGGTCTTGCTGGCCAGGAAGTAATCCTCCGCGCTCTTGCGGTGCCCCGCCTTCTCCCGCGACACCCATTGCGCGAGCAGGAAGATGCCCGCCAGGTAGACCACCACGATCGCCACATCCAACGTCGCCAACCCCACTGCCTTCTCCTACGGGCCGCAGCCCTGTCGCACCGTTGTCCATGACGCCGCCCGCATGGGCGGCGCCGCTCGTTCGATAAACCCGTTCGCCGCCTGCGCCGCCGCTCAGTGCAGCGGGCAGTCGACCACGCTCTGCGCCTCGTTGCTGCTGCCCAGCGCGATCCGCGACAGCGCCAGGTCCAGCGCGCCGTCGCTCTCGATCTCCGGCAGACGCTCCAGCCGGGTCAGGTCAGCGCCGCCCGCCGCGAAGCACTTCAACGGCACGCCCAGCGTGCGCCACTCGCCCTTGGGCAGCGCGGCCAAGGCCTTGCCCAGGTCCACGCGCGCGCCGCAGTCGTGGCCGCAGGCCACGCCGATGCGCGCGGCTGCGCTGGGCGCCGCGTCCACCTTCAACGTCAGGATCAGTTGCACGTCGCCATTGCTCTCGCGCGAGACGTCCAGCGGCTTGGGCAACACCAGCGCCAACCCGGACTTGCCGCTGCCGGACCAGACGAAGCGGCGCGCATCCTCCTGCGCCTTATAGTCGATCGCGGTGACCTTCAGCGATCCATCGGCCAGTGCCGCCGGGAAGGTCGCCGCCGGCAGGTTGGTCTGGGCGCCGCCGAACAGGATCAGGTTGATGCCGGTCGCCGGCTTGCCGCGGTCCAGGTACACCCCGCCCACCGCCTGCGCGCCGGACACGCCCGACGCCTCGGACAGGCGGCTCAGATCGCCCTTGTCTTCATAGGTGAGGCCATAGCCGAAGGCGAACTGCGGGTTGTAGTTCTTCTGCCCGACGTTGTTGGCGAACTGCACCGCGGTGCGCGGCCAGGAGAAGCTCAGCTTGCCGTGGAAGTCGTACTGCACGCTGCCGTCGGGCTTGCGCAGCAGCACGTCGGCGATGCCGCCGCCTTCCGAGCCGGGCAACCAGGCCGCGACGAAGGCGTCGGCGGCATTGATCTCGCGGTTCACCCACAGCGGCCGCCCGCTCAGGAACACCGCCACCACCGGGATGCCTTGCGCCTTGAGCGACTTGATCAGGTCCAGATCGCTGTCGTCGCCGGGCTTGTACAGCAGCGTGGCGACGTCGCCCTGGAATTCGGCGTACGGATGTTCGCCGAACACCACCACCGCCACGTCCGGCTTGGTCGCGAACTTGCCGTCCACCGCCAGTTCGGCGCTGCCGCCGGCGGCGCTGACCTGCTGCTGCAGGCCCTCCCAGATGGTGGTGCCGTTGGGGTAGTCGGCGCGCTTGGTGCCGGTGCCCTGCCAGTTGAGGGTCCAGCCGCCGGCCTGCTTGCCCATGTCGTTGGCGCCGTCGCCGGCCACCAGCAGCTTGAGTTGTGGCTTCAGCGGCAACACCTGCTGCTGGTTCTTCAGCAGCACCAGCGACTCGCGCACCGCCTGCCGCGCCACCGCGCGGTGCTCGGGCGCGCCGAGCAGCTCGAACTTGCCGCCCAGCCGGCGCTGCGACGGCTTGCCGGCCTCGAACAGGCCCAGGCGCAGCTTCACCCGCAGGATGCGCCGCACCGCATCGTCCAGCCGCGCCATCGGGATCTGGCCCGACTTCACCGCCTTCAGCGCGTTCTCGTACACGCCCTTCCAGCTGTCCGGCGCCATCAGCATGTCGACACCGGCGTTGAACGCGGCCGGGCAGTCGTCCTTGCGGCAGCCGGGCACCTGGGCATGGCCGTTCCAATCGCCGACCACGAAGCCGCCGAAATGCATCTGCCCTTTCAGCACGTCGGTCAGCATGACCGTGTTGCCGTGCATCTTGACCCCGTTGAAGCTGTTGAACGAGGCCATCACCGTTTGCGCGCCGGCGGCGATGGCCGGCGGATAGCCGGCGCCGTGGATGTCGCGCAGCTGCTGCTCGCTGATCCGGGTATCGCCCTGGTCCTTGCCGTCGGTGGTGCCGCCGTCGCCGAGGAAGTGCTTGACCGAGGAGATCACGTGCGTGCCGTCGAGGAAGCCGGGCGTGCCGGGCACGCCCTGCAGGCCCTCGACCATCTGGCCGGCGAAGCTGGCCACCACCTCGGGCGACTCGGAATAGCCTTCGTAGGTGCGGCCCCAGCGGTCGTCCTGCGGCACCGCCACGGTCGGCGCGAAGGTCCACTCCATGCCGGTGGTGCGGGTCTCGGCGGCGGTGATCTCGCCGATCTTGCGCATCAGTTCCGGGTCGCGGGTCGCGCCCAGGCCGATGTTGTGCGGGAATAGCGTAGCGCCGACGATGTTGCTCTGCCCGTGCACCGCGTCGATGCCGAAGATGATCGGGATCGCCGGGCCGGCGCCGTCGGTCTGCATCGACGCCGCGTAGTAGGCATCGGCCAGCGCCAGCCACTGCGCCGGGCTGGCGTCGTACTTGCCGCCGGGATCGGAATTGCCGCCGGCCAGCACCGAGCCGATGTGGTATTTGCGCACGTCCTCCGGGGTCATGCTGCCGATGTCGCCCTGCACGGTCTGCCCGACCTTCTGCTCCACCGACATCTGCGCCATCAGCTTGGTGATGCGCGCCTCCAGCGCCGGATCCTCCTTCAGCGGCCAGGCCGGCGACGGCCAACGATCCGGGTGGATCGGCGGCGGCGCAGCGGCCGCCACGGCGGGGACCGAACGGCCCGGGACCGCCGCGACCAGGGCCAGCAGGCCCAGCGCAGCGGCCGCGGCCAGCGCAGTGCGAAGCGGCGCGGTCGCGCCAGAAGGCTGTGTATGCAAGAGACTCCCTCCGAGGAACGGCGAACGCATGCCATGTCGCGGCCGGACCGCCCACGCCGAAGTGCGGCCGGCGCCTACGCTTCCCGAATCGCCCCAAGCCTGTCAACCGCGATGCGAGGTATGCCCCAATGCCAGCGGGATATCGGTTGACGCTATAGCGATGGAATACCGGCTTGGCTTGTGGCGGGCTGCGTCCGCGTCGTCGCCCGGCGCCACGCGTCGGCTTCACCGCCGACGATTTGCTGCACCACAGCATCGCGCGTTCCAGCAACTGCGCAACGGGCAACGCGGGCGACGCGGGCGGACGGCACCACGCGGTGCCATGGATGCAGGGCGTGGCCATGCCACGTCATCGCGGCCGCGTCGCACACCTTGCGGAAGGCGCGCGCGACACGGCAACGGCATCCGGTCGATGGCGCAGACGCGCGCGCGCGCAGCGCGACCAACGTGCCGCTCACTCCGGCGCCGTGGCTTGCGGCCGCAACAGCTGCACGCACTTCTCGCACGCCACGTCGATCTTCTCCAGGCAATCGCGCACCAGCGCGTCCTCTCCCCGTTCCGCCGCACGCTTGGCCAAGCGTCCGGCCATGCAAATGGCATTGACCTGGTTGCGCAGGTCATGCATCCGTTCTTGTTCGCTCATCGTCGTCCCTCACATCCATCCCCCCTTTTTGCAGCTTAGGCAGGCGTCGTGAACGCCATGCGCAAAATGCGCGCAGCGCGTCTTCACTTCGGTACGGCCGGCGTCGCGCTCGGCATGCACACGCACCGCATCGCCGCCCCGCGCCTGGGGGCGGCGCTACCGACGCTGGCGCCGGCGCGTGCTGGTGTACCGGCGGATCTCGGCGAACAAGGCATCGATCGCCACCGGCTTGCTGATGTGCGAGGTGAAGCCCGCGGCGAGCGCGCGCGCCACGTCGGCCTGCGTGCCGAACCCGGACAGCGCCAGCGCCGGCACGTCCGCGTAGTGCGGCAACTGCCGCAACCGGGTGATCAACGTCAGCCCGTTCATGTCGGGCATGCCGATATCCGACAACACGATGTCGAACTGCGAGGCCGCCGCCAGTTCCAGCGCGGCCGCGCCGGTGGTGGCGACGTAGACCTGCGCGCCTTCCAGCTCCAGCAACGCCGCCAGCGACTCCACGGTGTCGCGGCTGTCGTCCACCACGAGCACGTGCAGGCCGGCGCACGCGGGCCCACCCACCTCATCTTCCGCGTCGAGCGGCGGCGCACTGGGCCTGGCCAGCGGCAGCCACACCACGAAGGTGCTGCCCTTGCCGATGCCGGGCGAGAGGGCTTCCACGCGCCCGCCCTGCTGGTCCACGAGTTGCCGCACCAGCGCCAGGCCGATGCCCATGCCGGTCTGCTTGCTGGCCGCGCGTGCCGCGGCCTGGCCGAACATGTCGAATACCCGCGGCAGGAAATCCGGGCTGATGCCCTGCCCGGTGTCTTCCACCGCCAGCCGGCCGTAGCCGCCGGCGGTGGACACGCGCACGGTGACCAGCCCGCCGGCAGGGGTGAACTTGATGGCGTTCGACACCAGGTTCCAGACGATCTGCTCCACCCGTTGCGGATCGCCGCGGACCAGCACCTCTTCGTCGTCGCTGAGCAGCCGCAGCTGCAGCGCGGCGGCGGCGGCATCGGCGGCGGCCACCTCCACGATGTTGCGGATCAGCGGCAGCAACGGCAGGTCGGCGATGTGCAGATGCAGCTTGCCGGTGCGGATCCGCGACAGGTCCAGCAGGTCGTCGATGATCTTGGCCTGGCCCTGCACTGCACGCTTGATCACCTCGGCGGTACCGGCGCCCTTGGCCGAGGCGCGCACCTCGGGCATGCGCGACAGCAGCTCGATGTTGACGCTGATCAGGTTCAACGGATGCTTCAGTTCGTGCGACATCACCGCCAGGAAATCGCCCTTCAGATCCTGCTCGCCTGGGTCCGCGCTCGGCGCCGGCGCACTGGCGTAAGCACCGGATACCGCCGCGTCCGAGGGCGCCGGCCACAGCAGCTTCAGGGTCATGCCATCGAGCGCCACGCTGGTGGCGATCAGATCGCAGGTCCTGCCGTCGCGGCAGTGCAGGCGCAGGCGCTCGCTGCGCGCGTCGCCGCCGTCCTGAGCGGCCTGCGCGTCGTCGGACGATTGCGGCGCAGCGGCATGCAGGCGTGCGAACGGCGTGCCCAGCACCTCGTCGGCGCGGTGGCCGAGCAGGCGGCTGGCGACCGCGCTCCAACGCTGGATCACGCCCTCGGCATCCAGCGTCACCACCGCCGGCTCGCCGCCGCGATGCAGCGCCGGCGCGCGCGCCTGCCGTTCGGCCAGGCGCAAGCGGGTCAGGTCGACGAAGGTCAACACCGCGCCGTCGATGCGGTTCTCCTGCGTGCGGTACGGCAACACCCGGGCGATATAGCAGCGCCCGTCGACGGCGTGCACCTCGCGCTCGCGCACCTGCAGCGACGCGAACGCGGCGCGCACGTCATCGGCCAGTTGCGGGTAGTCCAGGCGGTGGGTGATGTCCAGCAGGCGCCGGCCGATGTCGGCGGGAATGATGCTGAAAATCGCCTCGGCGTGCGGGGTATAGCGTTTGATCCGCAGTTCGGCGTCGACGAAGATCGTGGCGATCTCGGTGGAGGCGATGAAGTTGCGCAGGTCGTCGTTGATCTCCGCCGACTCCTCGACCTTGCTCTTCAGCTCGTAGTTGACCGTGGTCAACTCCTCGTTGAGCGACTGCAGCTCTTCCTTACTGGTCTCCAGTTCCTCGGTGGCCGAGCGCAACTCCTCGTTGATCGCCTGCAGTTCCTCGTTGGAGGCCTTCAGTTCCTCGGTCGAGGTCTCGGACTGTTCGATGGTGGTCTGCAGCCGATCGCGGGTGGCCTGCAGCTCCTCCTCCAGGCGCAGCAGCACCGCGTCCTTGGCCGGCAGTCCGGGACTGTCGAGCTGCTTGGGGCTGAGCGTGTCGTCGACCTCGTCGAAGAACACCAGCATGAAGTTGGCGTCGGCATCGGGATCGCGGAACGGCCGCACCACCATGTTGAGGTAGCTGTGCACGCCATCGCGCTCCAGCCGTACCTGCCGCGCCTCGACGCTGCGCTTGCTGTGCATCGCCTGGAACAACGCACTGCGCAGTTCCAGCCGCAATGCCGGGTCGACCACCGTCAGCAGGTTGTAGCTGGGCTCGCCACCGGCGAACTTCATGAAGCGGCCGACCTCGCTGGACATGTGCACGATGGTGTAGTCCTGGTCGATGACTACGCTTGGCGGGGCGTAGTGTTCGAGCACGCGCTGATGCACTTCGGCGAAGGAAAAGCCGCGCGTGCGCGCCGCGGTAGTCGGCAACTGGCTGGCGGTATGGCCGACGCGCAGCGGCAGGGTCGGCGTCAGCGTGCTGCGCGATTGCGTGCGAGCGCGGAAGATCCGGTTCTTTTTGTCCACCGGCTCGAACAGCGCCGGGGCCGCGTCGGCCGACTCGGAACTGCCCAGGAACAGATAACCGCCCGGTACCAGCGCGAAATGGAACATCTGCAGCAGCCGTGCCTGGATGTCGCGGTCCAGGTAGATCAGCAGGTTGCGGCAACTGATCAGGTCGACCCGCGAGAACGGCGGGTCGCGCAGCATGTTGTGCAGGGCGAACAGCACGCGGTCACGCACATGCTTGCGGACCCGGTACTGGTGCTGCTCGCGGTTGAAATACTCGCGCAGTCGCGCCGGCGGCACGTCGGTGACGATCGAATCCGGATACAGCCCGGCCCGCGCCCGCGCCAGCGCGCGTTCGTCGATGTCGGTGGCGAACACCTGGATCGGCGGCGGCGCTTCCATCCGCGCGGCCTCGTCGCACAGCAACATCGCCAGCGAGTACGGCTCTTCGCCGGTGGCGCAGCCGGGCGTCCACACCCGCACCCCGCCGCTGTCGCGGCCGCGCTCCATCAGCGCCGGCAGGATGTCCCGCTCCAGCGCCTCGAAGGCCTCGCGATCGCGGAAGAAATTGGTCACGCTGATCAGCATGTCGGCCAGCAGCGCGGCGGTCTCGGCCGGATTGGCGACCAGGAAGTCGCGATAGCTGCCGATGTCTTTCAACAGGTTCACCTGCAGGCGCCGCTCGATGCGGCGCAGGACCGTGGCGCGCTTGTAGTGGTGGAAATCGTGGCCGGTGCGCGTGGCGAGAATCGCGAGGATCTCGCGCAGCGCCTCCTCGTCGCTGCGGCTGGCCTGCACCTTGTTCGCCAGGGTCGGCTCGTCGATGTCGCCGCGCGCCGGCAGCACGATCTGCCGGGCGTTCTGCCACAACTGCAGCAAGGTCTGCGGCATCTCCGCCGCCGGCAACACGAAATCGACGAAGCCGCTGCCGATCGCGTTGCGCGGCATGGCGTCGTACTCGCAGTCTTCCGGCAACTGCGCCATGGTCACGCCGCCGTGCTCCTTGAGCGCGGCCACGCCCAGCGAACCGTCGGCACCGGTGCCCGACAGCACGATGCCGATGGCGCGGTCGCGATGCGCCAGCGCCAGCGTGCGGAAGAAGGTGTCGATCACCGTGTGCCGACCGCGCGGACGCTGCGCCGTTTGCACGACCAGGGTGCCGTCGTTCATCAGCAGGTCCAGCGACGGCGAGATCACGTACACGTGATTGGGCTGGATCTTGTGCGGCTCGGCGACCTGCACCACCGGCATGCGCGTGCAGCGCTGCAGCAACTGGTCGGCATTGCTCTCGTGCTTGGGCGACAGGTGCAGGACGATGACGAAGGCCATGCCGTTGTCGGCCGGCAGGTTCGACAGCAGCGCCGATACCGCCGCCAGCCCGCCCGCGGACGCGCCGATGCCGACCACCGGGAACTCGAGCGTGCTGGTCTGGACCGTCTGCTCGGCTGTTCCCGCGTCGTCTTGCATCATCGTTCCGATAGCTGAAGGGATTGAAGCGGCGTTCATCTTAGCGCCAGGCCGCGTATCGGCACTGTCTGCACTGTGCGCGCAAACATTCACGCGCCGTCGACATTGGCGCGACAGACCGCGCGCGGCGCGCTGCTGCAGCTACGGCATGCATCGCGATGCGCATGTGCCGAGACTGTGTCAGCCTTGCAGACGCTGGGGAGACAAAGGGACGGCCGGCGGCGCCCGCAGGCAGGGGGCCACGACCGAGACGGTCGCGCCGCGGGGCGGCGTCGGCCGCCGCCTCGCGGTGGTGCGCAACGCGCGAAGGCTCAGCCCTGCAACCGCGCCAACACCGCGCGCGTGACCGGGTCGGCGACCTCGGTGGACTCGCCCTGCAGCGCCGGCAGCAACTGGCTGGCCAGTTGCTTGCCCAGTTCGACGCCGAACTGGTCGAAGGCGTTGATGCCCCAGACCACCGACTGCACGTACACGCTGTGCTCGTACATCGCGATCAGCGCGCCCAGCGCCTGCGGGGTCAGCGCGTCGAGCAGGATCAGGGTGCTGGGGCGGCCGCCCGGATAGTCGCGGGCCGGATCGTCGCTGCCCTGCCCGTTCGCCAGCGCCTCGGTCTGCGCCAACAGATTGGCCAGCAGCGCCTGGTGGTTGACGGTGTACGGATCGTCGTTGCGGATGCAGCCGATGAAATCGGCCGGCACGATGCTGGTGCCCTGGTGCAGCGCCTGAAAGAAGCTGTGCTGCACGTCGGTGCCGGCGCCGCCCCACCACACCGGCACGGTGTCGGCCTCGACCGGGCTGCCGTCCAGGCGCACGCGCTTGCCCAGGCTTTCCATCACCAGTTGCTGCAGGTAGGCCGGCAGCAGCGCCAGGCGCTGGTCGTAGGTCATCACCGCCTGCGTCGCGTAGCCAAGCAGGTTGCGGTTCCACAGCGTGGTCAGGCCGTGCAGCACGGCCACATTGCGCTCCAGCGGCGCGGTCAGGGCGTGTTCGTCGAACTGCGCGGCGCCTTCAAGCAACTGTTCGAAGGCGTCGGCGCCGATCGCCAGCGCGATCGGGAAGCCCACCGCCGACCACAGCGAGTAGCGGCCGCCGACCCAGTCCCACATCGGCAGCACGCGGCCGGCGGCGATGTCGAAGGCCTTGGCGGCGCGCTCGGGGTTGGCGCTGACCGCGTACAGGCGCTCGCTGCCGCCCAGCCAGTCGCGCAGGATCTGGCCGTTGAGCAGGGTTTCCTGGGTGCCGAAGGTCTTGGAGATCAGCACGCCAGCGGTGCGCGCCGGATCCAGCGTGGCCAGGGTGCGCTGCATCGCCGCGCCGTCCACGTTGGAGACGAAATGCACGCGGAAACGCGCGCCGGCGACCGGACGCAGCGCGTCGGCGACCAGGCGCGGGCCGAGATCGGAGCCGCCGATGCCGACGCTGACGATGTCGGTGACCTCGGTCTGCGCCAGGGCGTCGATCAGCGCGCGCATGCGCTGCTGCACCTCGCGGGCGCTGGCGTGGGCCTGGCTGGCCACCGGCGCGCCGGTGAGGTCACCGCGCAGCGCGGTATGCAGCGCGGCGCGGCCTTCGGTGACGTTGACCGTTTCGCCGCGGAACAGGCGCTGGAAGGCGCCGGCCAGGTCGTGCTCGGCGGCCAGCGCCAGCAGCGCGTCGAGCGCGGCGCGGTCGTACTTCTGCCGCGCGAAATTGAAGTACAGCGGTCCGACCTGCAGCGCCAACGTCTCGGCACGGCCGGGTTCGGCCGCCAGCAGGTCGGGAAGGCGCGCCCCGCGCAAGCGCTGGGCGTGGGAATGCAGTGCGTCGAAACCGGTGGACTGTGTCATGCGGCCTGCTTTGGGATGCTGTGGTTGGTGTGGGTGATCTTGTTGTTGCCGTCCACGTAGACCAGGGTCGGCTGGAAGCGCGCGGCTTCCTCTTCGCTCATGCCGGCAAAGGCGGCGATGATGATCAGGTCGCCGACCTGCACGTGGCGCGCGGCGCCGCCGTTGAGCGAGATGATGCCGCTACCCTCGTCGGCGCGGATCGCATAGGTGCTGAACCGCGCGCCGTTGGTCACGTCCCAGATGTGCACCTGCTCGAACTCGCGGATGCCGGTCGCGTCCAGCAGCAGCCCGTCGATGGCGATCGAGCCTTCGTAGTTCAACTCGGAATGGGTGACGGTGGCGCGGTGGATCTTGGTCTTCAACAGGCTCAGTTGCATGGGGCGGGACTGCGGTGAGGAAAGGCGCGCAGTTTAGCAGCCGAGGGTTAGGTGGCGGTGGTGACCGGGCCGCCTCGCATCCAGCACCGCAGGAGCGGCTTCAGCCGCGACAGGCGTTCACGGGAAGCCCGGTCGCGGCTGAAGCCGCTCCTACGACACCGGCCCAGGGCCTGCCCGCTCAGAATTCCAGGTTGTCGATCAGCCGGGTGCGGCCCAGGCGCGCGGCGATCAGCGCCACGCGCGGGCCGGTACCGTCGTCCTGCGGCTCGCTCAGGTCGGGCGCACGCAGCACGCTGTAGTCGACCTCGAAGCCGGCCGCCTGCAACTGCGCGGTCGCGTCCGCCTCCACCTGCGCGCGCGGGCGCCCGGCCAGGTGACCGTCGCGCATCGCCCGCAGGGTGCGGTGGATCTGCGCCGCGCGCGGCCGCTCCTCGGCCGACAGGTACTGGTTGCGCGAGCTCATCGCCAGGCCGTCGGCCTCGCGCACGATGCTGCCACCCAGGATCTCGATCGGGAACGCCAGGTCGGCGACCATCTGCCGGATCACCGCCAGCTGCTGGTAGTCCTTCTTGCCGAACGCAGCCAGGTCCGGCTGCACCTGGTTGAACAGGCGTGCGACCACGGTACAGACGCCATCGAAATGGCCGGGCCGGCAGGCGCCCTCCAGCACTTCGCTGACGCCGGGCGTGTGCATGCGCAGCGCCAGTTCCACGCCCAGCGGGTACATGCTCTCCACCGTCGGCAGCCACAGCACGTCGCAGCCGGCGCCTTCCAGGCCGCTGGTGTCGGCTTCCGGGGTGCGCGGGTAGCGGGTGAAATCCTCGTTCGGGCCGAACTGGGTCGGGTTGACGAACACGCTGGAGACCACACGGTCGGCGTATTGCCGCGCCAGCATCACCAGCGAGAAATGCCCGGCATGCAGGTTGCCCATGGTCGGCACGAAGGCCACGCGCAGGCCCTGCCGCTTCCAGCCGGTGACGACGGCGCGCAGTCGCGCCAGGTCGGTGATGGTCTCGATCATTTGGCGTAGGCGTGTTCGGCGTCGGGGAAGGTGCCGGCGCGTACTGCGTCGGCGTAGGCGCGCGCGGCGCCGGCGATGGAACCGCCCTCGGCCAGGAAATCCTTGACGAAGCGCGGGCGGCGGTGGCCGCTGTCCAGGCCGAGGAAATCGTGCATCACCAGCACCTGGCCGTCGCACTCGGGGCCGGCGCCGATGCCGATGGTGGGGATGTCGATCTCGGCGGTGATCAGCGCGGCCAGCGGCGACGGCACGCATTCCAGCACCAGCAGCGCGGCGCCGGCCGCGGCGACCGCCTTGGCGTCGGCGAGCAACCTGGCCGCAGCGGCCTCTTCGCGGCCCTGGATCTTGTAGCCGCCGAAGGTCAGCACCGACTGCGGGGTCAGGCCCAGGTGCGAGCACACCGGGATGTCGCGTTCGCTGAGGAAGCGGATCACCTCCAGCTTGTGCCCGGCGCCCTCCAGCTTGACCATCTCCGCGCCGGCCTGCAGCAGCCGGGTCGACGCGTCCAGCGCGCGCTCGGGCGTGGCATCGGACTGGAACGGCAGGTCGGCGACCAGCAGCGCGCGCTGCAGCACCCGTGCCACCGAGGCGGTGTGGTAGACGATGTCGTCCACGGTCACCGGCAGGGTCGAGTCGTGGCCCTGCACCACCATGCCCAGCGAGTCGCCGATCAGGATCAGGTCCACGCCGTTGGCGTCGAAGGTCCGCGCGAAGCCGGCGTCGTAGGCGGTCAGCATCACCAGCTTCTGCTGGCGGCGCTTGGCCTCGGCCAGGGCGGGAACGGTCCAGGGCTTGCTGTCGGCGTGGCTGCTCATAAGCTCATGTGCTGCGGTAATGAGCCGAGCATTATCTACCGATTGGCACGATCCCGCCGGTTTCGATGCGGTCGCGTGCGTCACGCACCGTTCCATGCCCCGGAACGACTGCTTCGGCGGCGATCTCGGCCAGCGGCAGCAGCACGAAGGCACGCTGGTGCAGGAACGGATGCGGCACCTGCAGCCCGGGCAGATCGATCACCGCCTCGGCGTACAGCAGCAGGTCCAGATCCAGGGTGCGCGGACCCCAGCGTTCGCCCGGCAGACGCTGGCGGCCGTGGCGGTTTTCCAGGTCTAGCAGTGCCTGCAGCAGCTCCGGCGCCGGCAGCGTGGTGGCCACCAGCGCCGCGGCGTTGATGAAGTCCGGCTGGTCCTCGCGGCCCCAGGCCGGGCTGCGGTACAGCTGCGAGGCGCGCAGCAGGCGGGTCTGCGGCAAGGTGTCGAGCGCGACCAGAGCCGCGCGCAGGGTCGCCGCGGCGTCGCCAAGGTTGCCGCCCAGGCCGATGCAGGCCTGGACCGGCGTCTCCACCACGGCGCTCACTCGACGGGCGCGGTGGTGTCCGGGCGCCGGCGACGGCGCCGGCGACGCTTGGGAGTCTCTTCGCTGTCGGCCGGCGGCGCGAACGCCAGTTCGTCGCCGGCGTAATCCACTTCCGGGTCGAAACCGCGCGGCGGCGGCGCGTAGCCGGGCTGCTGCTGCAGCTCGCGCCAGTAGGCGATGTCGGCCGCATGCTCGTCGGAGGCCGACTGGCGCACGATCAGGAAGTCGAACGCAGCGCGGAAGCGCGGATGCGACAAGGTGCGCACCACCCGCTTCTTCTGGCGCGAGGTGAAGCGCGACTGCAGCAGCCAGATCTCCTGCATCGGCAGCGAGAAGCGCCGCGGCAGCGCCACGGTGCTCAGCTGGTGCAGGGTCACCCGGTCGGCGGCGCGGCGTTGCGCCTCTTCCATCTGCATGCCCTGCTTCTGCAGGGTCATCAGCGCGCGGCAGTAGGCCGGCCACAGCAGCAGCGCGAACAGGAACGCCGGCGACACCGGCTCGTCGTTGGCGACGCGGTTGTCGGTGTTGCGCAGGCCCTCGATCAGCATCCGCCGCAGCGCGCCGCTGCGGTTGGAGCGCAGCGCCGCCGCGCTCTCGGGGAACAGCGCGGCGAGCAGGCCGTGCCGCTCCAGGCCCTCGAAGCTGGCCACGCCGTGGCCGGACAGGAACAGCTTGAGCACTTCCTCAAACAGCCGCGCCGGCGCGGCCTCCGCCAGCAGCCCGGCCAGGCGCGGGATCGGCTCGGCGGTGCCGGCCTCGATCTCGAAATCGAGCTTGGCCGCCAGGCGCACCGCGCGCAGCATGCGCACCGGGTCCTCGCGGTAGCGCTGCTCGGGGTCGCCGATCAGCTTCATCAGCCGCGCCTGCACGTCCTCGAAGCCGCCGACGTAGTCGCGCACCGAGAAGTCCTCGATGGCGTAATACAAGGCGTTGCAGGTGAAGTCGCGGCGCACCGCATCGTCCTCGATGCTGCCGTAGACGTTGTCGCGGACCAGGCGGCCGTTGTCCACCTCGCGGTCGCCGCTGCCGTCGTCGACGTTGGCGCGGAAGGTGGCGACCTCGATGATCTCGCGGCCGTAGACCACGTGCGCCAGGCGAAAGCGGCGGCCGATCAGGCGGCAGTTGCGGAACAGCTGCTTGACCTGCTCGGGGGTGGCGTCGGTGGCGACGTCGAAGTCCTTGGGCTGGACCTGGACCAGCAGGTCGCGGACCGCGCCGCCGACCAGGTACGCGCCGAAGCCGGCCTCGCGCAGCCGGTACAGCACGCGCAGGGCGTTGGGGCTGATGTCCTTGCGCGAGATGGGGTGCTGATCGCGCGGGATCGCGCGCAGGGTGAATGGCGATGGAACTGGCGGATTGATGATGGCGCTTCCGTATCGGGTTGCGGGATTGCCGAAGGGCGGCGAGACCCATATACTAGCGCGCTGCAATCGACGCGACCAACGCTCCCTTCGTCTAGTGGTTAGGACGTGGCCCTCTCAAGGCTAAAACAGGGGTTCGAGTCCCCTAGGGAGCGCCATCCTCGCCTCGCCTGCAGCGCGACACAGCAAAAACCCCGCCTTGGCGGGGTTTTTTGCGTTTCGGGGAACCGCAGCATGGCAGGACGGGGCGCAGGCGCCGGCCATCCTGGACCCGGCGCATCGCGGCTTGGCCCATCCCCGGCAAACGGCCGCGGTCGCCACGCCGCCCAGATGATCGCGGCCAGCCAGGCCGTCGCCACGGGCCGCGCGGCCCGGTGGACGGCAAGCAGACGCCTGGCGCCGGATCTCAGCGAACGGCCTCGGCCAACGCACCCGCCGCCGATGCGGTCTCCGCCACCGCATCGTGCGCATGCAGGCTCTCCAGATGCCGCACCTGCACCTGCACCTCGGCGTAGTGCGCGCCCAGCGCCTGCAGGCGCCGCGCGGCGTCCTCCACGTACATCAGGTTCTCGCCGTTGCGGCGCGCGAACGCCTGTTCGTCGGCGCGGCGCACCGCCGCCTGCACCGGCGTGGCCAGGGCCTGCTCGGCGAGCGCGATCACGCCCTCGGCATCGAAACGCACCGCGCGCGCCGACAGGCCGACCCGGACCGAGGCCACGCTGCGCTGGCTATGCGGGGTGGCATGGCTGCCGTGCCGGAGCAGCCAGTCCGCGACCGCCTCGCGCGGCACCGAGGCCTGGTCCCGGTGCTGCTGCACGAAGGCCTCGCTGAGCAGTTGCCGCGCCAGCGCCGCCGAGCATGGGCAGGTCGAGGAATACAACAACTCCACGCCCAACCCCAGACGGACCACGCCGCCACGCAGTTCGGCGTCGATCCGCAGCGGATATGCCCGCCATCCGGCCAGCCCCGGGCTGCGCAGCGCCGGACTGCGACGCAGCAGCTCCAGGCGCAGCGACACCCGTGCCGCGGTCGAGGCGCAGTCGGCATGGCTGTGCACCATCGCCCGCAGCAACTGCGACAGCCGCGACGGCGACAGCGGCTGCTGCGCGCAGTCGTCGAGGAGGCGATACAGCCGCGACATATGAATGCCCTTGACCTGGGCCGACGGCAGGTCGACGGCGAGCGCGGCCTGCGCCGGCACCGGCGCCGGGGTCGCGCCCTCGCCCGCCTCCAGGCACAGCGGCAGCGCAATGCCGTCCATGCCGACCCAGTTCAGGGGAGCGGCGATCTGCGAAGGTTCGTCGGCAGCGACATCGGGCAATGGCGAGGGGATCTGCAGGTTCATCGGATCGACTGGAGCGGCAAGGGAGCGAGGGACGACAAAGAAACCATCGTCACAATTGTTATAAAGTAACACACCTGGCGCGCACCGACGGGACCATCCAACGCATACCTCAGCCGTTGGTGGTACCCGGCACCATCGTCGGGAGCGACATCAATGAAGGTCCACGGCTGCGCGCGGCGCGCCGACCTTCGCTGGCCTGCTCGTGCGGCGCTGCAGGCCAACGTTAACGGGTGGAGCTCGTTCGGTCGGGCCCTCGTGCGCCTGGAGCCCGGGCCGCAGGTACGAGGTGGCGCTCGGCAACAACAGCCTGTCCCGCGACGGTCATCGCGCCGGCCCTGTGTAGGGCTGGGCTGCGCGAACCTGTTCGCAAGCAGTCGCCCGGACGCTCATCCGCCCCTGCGGAGCACCTCCCCCGAAAAGGAGGCCATGGTCTTGGCGGGAGAAGGGAAACGTCGAAGCCCCTCTCCCATCGGGAGAGGGGTTGGGGTGAGGGTACGGCGAGCGCAGCGCCCTCGCCGATGGCACTGCCTTCAGCCGCTCGCTGCAGACACCTCGATCCGGACACGGCACGCACGCCGCGTGCGCGTGCGTCTCGGCCTCAGCCCTGCATCTGTTCCAGTTCCTTGCCCTTGGTCTCGTACACGTAGCGCAGCACGAAGAACACCGACAGGAACGCGGCCACGGTGTAGATGCCGTAGGCGCCGGCCAGGCCGATGCTGCCGAGCAGGACCGGGAAGGTCACGGTGATGGCGAAGTTGGACATCCACTGCGCCGCACCGGCCACGGCCAGGCCGGAACCGCGGATCTGGTTGGGGAACATCTCGCCCAGCATCACCCACATCACCGGGCCCCAGGACATGTTGAAGAAGACCACGTAGACGTTGGCGGCGATCAGCGCCAGCCGGCCCATGCCCGGCGACAGCGCCAGCTTGCCCGCCGCATCCAGCGAGGCGCTGGCGAAGGCGATGGTGACCAGCGCCAGCGACACCGCCATGCCGGCCGAGCCGATCCACAGCAGCGGCTTGCGCCCGATCCGGTCGATCAGCACCACGGTGACCAGGCAGGCGCCGATGCTCAGCGCGCCGGACAGCACGTTGATCAACAGCGCATCGCTCTCGGAGAAGCCCACCGCCTGCCACAGCACCGCGCCGTAGTAGAACACCACGTTGATGCCGACCAGTTGCTGGAAGGTGGCCAGGCCGATGCCGATCCACACAATCGGGCGGACCTTGCCGGTGACCTTGCTGACCAGGTCGGACAGGCGCGGCTTGTGCTGGTCGGCCGACAGCGACCCGGAGATCTCGGTCAGCTTGGTCTGCGCGGCGCCGGCACCGTACAGCCGGGTCAGCACCGCCAGCGCCTGCTCGCGACGGCCCTTCACCACCAGAAAGCGCGGGCTTTCCGGGATCGCCAGCAACAGCAGCAGGAACGCCGTGGACGGCAGCGCCTGCATCCAGAACATCCAGCGCCAGGCCGGCTGGCCCAGCCACAGCGCCTCGGTGGACGCGCCGGCGGCCTTGGCCAGCAGGTAGTTGCTGAGGAAGGCGCAGAACAGGCCGCCGATGATGGCGATCTGCTGCACCGTGGCCAGGCGCCCGCGGTAGCGCGCCGAGGCGACCTCGGCGATGTAGGCCGGCGACATCACGCTGGCCGCGCCCACCGCGAAGCCGCCCATCATCCGCGCCAGCACGAACACCGCCGAGTTGTGCGCCGCGCCGGCGCCCAGCGCCGACAGCAGGAACAGCGCCGCCGACACGATCAGCACCGTGCGCCGGCCCCAGCGGTCGGCCAGCGAGCCGGCCAGGAACGCGCCGACCGCACAGCCCAGCAGCATCGACGCGACCTCGAAGCCGGTGCCGGCGGAACTGGACTGGAAGGCCTCCTTGAGGCCATCGACGGTGCCGTTGATGACGCCGCTGTCGAAGCCGAACAGGAAGCCGCCGATGGTGGCGACGCAGCTGATCAGGATGATGAGGCGGGTGTTCTCGCCGGCGTCGGCGTGGCGATCGATCGGAACACTGGACATGGATTCACCTGGTGGCGTGCAAGAGGGAGACGGCCGGCGCGCGGAGCGGCGTGCGCAGCGACGGCACCGGGCCGCCGCCGCGCACCCGGTTCAGCGCAGCAGGTACTGGTTGATCAGGTTCTCGTAGGCTTCCTGGCGGCCGCTGCGCTGGGTCGGCACGCCGGCCTGCGCGGCGTGCGCCACCAGGTCGGCCAGCGTGCTCTTGCCGGCGGCGAAGGCCGCACCGGCGCCGCCGTCGAAGCTGGCGTAGCGCTCGCGGCGCCACTGCTCCAGCGGCGAGGCGGTGAGCAGCGCATGGGCGACTTCCAGGCCGCGCGCGAACGCGTCCATGCCGCCGATGTGGGCGATGAACAGGTCCTGCGGATCGGACGACTCGCGGCGCACCTTGGCGTCGAAGTTGAGCCCGCCCGGGGCCAGCCCGCCCTGCCGCAGCACCACCAGCATCGCGCCCACCGTGTCGTACAGGTCGACCGGGAACTGATCGGTGTCCCAACCGTTCTGCGGATTGCCGCGGTTGGCGTCGATGCTGCCGAGCAGGCCGGCGTCGCTGGCCACCTGCAGGTCGTGCTCGAAGCTGTGCCCGGACAGCGTGGCGTGGTTGGCCTCGATGTTGAGCTTGAAGTCCTGGTCCAGGCCGTACTGGCGCAGGAAGCCGACCACGGTGGCGCTGTCGAAGTCGTACTGGTGCTTCATCGGCTCCATCGGCTTGGGCTCGATCAGGAAGTTGCCCTTGAAGCCGATGCTGCGCCCGTAGTCGCGGGCCAGGGTCAGGAACCGCGCCAGGTGCTCCTGTTCGCGCCGCATCTGCGTGTTGTGCAGGCAGGCGTAGCCTTCGCGGCCGCCCCAGAACACGTAGTTCTCGCCGCCCAGTTCGACGGTCGCCTCCAGCGCGGCCTTAACCTGCACCGCCGCACGCGCGACCACGTCGAAGTCCGGGTTGGTCGCCGCGCCGTTCATGTAGCGCGGGTGCGAGAACAGGTTCGCGGTGCCCCACAGCAGCTTGACCCCGGTGTCGGCCTGGCGCTGCCTGGCGATGCCGACCATGTGCTTGAGGTTCTTTTCGTACTGGCCGATGTCCTCTGCGTCCGGCGCCAGGTCCACGTCGTGGAAACAGTAGTACGGCACGCCGAGCTTGGTGAAGAACTCGAACGCCGCATCGGCCTTGGCCTCGGCGCGGCCCAGCGCATCGCTGCCGGCGTCCCAGGGATAGGCGCGGGTGCCCGGGCCGAACGGATCGGCGCCGTCGCCGCAGAAGCTGTGCCAGTAGGCCACGGCGAAGCGCAGGTGCTCGGCCATGGTCTTGTCGCCGATGCGCTTGCCGGCGTCGTAGACCTTGAACGCCAGCGGGTTGTCCGAGGCCTTGCCCTCGAACGGAATGCGGCCGATGCCCGGGAAGTACGCCTTGGCGCCGGTGTAGACGGAAGTGCTCATCACGAAGTCCTGGTGCGTTGCGGGGGAAAGGAAATCACGCGGCGTACAGCGGGCCGATGGCCTGCAGATGCCGCTGGAAGGCCTGGTAGTGCGCCTGGTACTGCGCGCCGCGCTGCGCATCCGGCTGCGCGGAGCGCGACGCGTCGTCCTGCTGGTGCCGCAGCACCACCTCGGCCAGGCTGGCGCGCTCGCCCTGCGCCCAGCCGTCGGCCCACAGCGCCTGCAGCGCGGCGCCGAACGCCGCACCTTCGGCCTGTGCCGGCACCTGCACCGGCAACCCGAACAGGTCGGCGATGAGCTGGCGCCAGCCGGCGCTGTTGCTGCCGCCGCCGGTGAGGGATATGGCATCGAAGCGCAGGCCGGCGTCGACGAAGGCATCGAAGCCGTTGCGCAGGCTGTAGCTGGCGCCCTCCATCGCCGCGCGATAGAAATGCGCCGGCGTGCTGTTGTGCAGGTCCATGCCGGTCAGGCAACCTCGCGCGGCCGGCAGGTTCGGGGTGCGTTCGCCGTTGAAGAACGGCAGCAGCACCAGTCCGTCCGCACCGGGCTCGGTGGCGGCGAGCAATGCCTCGCCCTGCCCGGTCTTGATGCCGAACAGACGCGCGATGGTCTCGGTGGCCACCGTGCAGTTCATCGTGCAGATCAGCGGCAACCAGCCGCCGCTGGAGGAACAGAACGCGGCCCAGCGCGCGTCGGGGTCCACCACCGGGCGATCGGCGTAGGCGAACAGCGTGCCGGAGGTGCCCAGGCTCATGCTCAGGCGCCCCGGCACCACGTTGCCGGTGCCGATCGCCGCCATCATGTTGTCGCCGCCGCCGGTGGCCACGCGCACCTCGCGCGGCAGGCCCAGCGTCTGCGCCGCGGCGGCGGACAGGGCGAAGCTGGTCTCGGTCGGCACCAGCGGCGGCAGCGCCGCGGCCAGGTCGCGCTGCGGATCGATCGCCTGCAGCAGCGGCGCCGACCACTGCCGTGTGCGCACGTCCAGCCAACCGCTACCGGAGGCATCGCCGACCTCGGCGTAGCGCTCGCCGGTGAGCCAGAAATTGACGTAGTCGTGCGGCAGCAGCACCGAGGTCATCGCGGCATAGGCATCGGGGCGATGCTTGCGCGTCCACGGCAGCTTGGAGGCGGTGTAGCCGGCCAGGATCGGGTTGCCGGCCAGTTCCACGCAGCGCCGCGCGCCGCCGACCGCGTCCATGATCTCCTCGCACTCGCGCTGCGTGCTGGTGTCGCACCACAGCTTCACCGGCGCGGCGACCTGGCCCTGCGCGTCCAGCGGCACGAAGCCGTGCTGCTGCCCGGACACCGCGATCGCCCGCACCTGCGCCCGCTGCGCGGCGCTCAGTGCGGCGAAGCAGGCGACGATGCCGTCGATCCACCACTGCGCCTGCTGCTCGCGGGTGCCGTCGTCGCGGCTGATCAGTTCCAGCGCATGGCCGTGGGTGGCCACCACCTGCCGAGTGTCGGCATCGTAGGCGAGCAGCTTGACGCTCTGCGTGCCCACGTCCAGACCGATGTACAGACTCATTGCCCTACCCGCCACATCGTGCACACACCCAGTTCCATCGTCGCTCCAGGAGAAAGGCCGGCGTGCGGGGACCACCCGCCGTGACGCCGAGTGTAGTGCGCACCGCATGCATCACGTAGCGGCGCATGATGACGCCGTGCGTCGCGCCAGGCCAGGCCGTGCCATCGCGCGCCGCATGCGTGAAGTGCGCGCGGTGCGTCATAGGTCATCCCGCACGCGTTGCAGTCGCAATACGGACTTCAGATGGGGCTGTCCGCCATGCACGCACAGGTTGTGGAGGTTGCAGCAGTTGTGTCGATGCGCATCCACATGCCCCGTTTTGATGCACCGCATCAAGCACACGCGCAAGCCGTGCGCGGTTGCGCCGGACCGCATTCGCTTCATCCCTTCTCCCACCAGGACCATGGCCGCTTTTTCGGGGGAGGCTGTCCCAACGGGGCGGATGAGGGTACGGGCGTAGCACGCATATTTCGCTGCATCGCGCCATCTCGCGCGCCATCCCAGGCTCATCCGCCCTGCGCCGCGGCGGCATGGCCGCTGCCCTTGCGTGGCACCTCCAGGGGCTGGCCGTGGTACTCCACGCTGGCGTCCGCCGCCGGTTCCAGCGCGCCGGCATCCGCGCGCGAGCCGTCGACGAAGCGCACGTGGATGCTGCGCCGGTCCTGCATGCCGGGCCAGCGGCCTTCGCGCGCACCGATGCGCAACACGCCCCGTGCCTGGTCCCACTGCAGCGGGATACGGCTGAACTCGCCCTTCTCGTAGCCGTAGCCGGTGCCGTCGTCCTCGTACAGCGAGAAGCGGCCGTCGGCGCCGGTGTAGACCACCACGGTCAGCGGCGCATCCGGGATCTGGTCGACATACTGCTGCACGCGGGTCATCGGCACGATGGCGCCGGCGCGCACGAACAGCGGCATGCGTTGCAGCGGCGCGGCAGCGTCGATGGTCTGGCCGCCGGCGTGGAGCGCGCCGCTGTTGAAGTCGATCCAGTCGGTACCCGCCGGCAGGTACACCTTGCGCGAGGTCGCGCCGAAGCGGGTCACCGGTGCGACCAGGAACGCCGGCCCGAACAGATACTCGTCGTCGATGTCGGCGACCTTGGGGTCGTGCGGGAAGTCCATCGGCAGGCCGCGCATCATCACCCCGTCGCGGTGATAGGTGTCGCCGGCGAGCGTGTAGATGTAGGGCAACAGCGCGTAGCGCAGGCGGCTGTAGTAGGCCATGCTGGCGTAATACGGCGTGCCTTCCGGCGCGATGTTCCAGATCTCGCGGTACGGGAACTGGCCGTGCGAGCGGAACAGCGGCACGAACGCGCCGAACTGGAACCAGCGCGTGTTGAGTTCGCGCCACTCGGGCAGATGCGCCGGGTCCTGGGTTTCGTAGCGCTTCTCCACGGCGAAGCCGCCGATGTCGAAGGTCCAGTTCGGCAGGCCCGACATCGACAGGTTGACGCCGGCGGAGATCTGCTCGCGCATGTCCTCCCAGCGCGAGGCGATGTCGCCGCTCCACACCGCCACTGCGTTGCGCTGGATGCCGGCGTAGCCCTTGCGCGAGAGGATGAACACGCGCTTGCCATCGGCGGCACGATCGCCCGCATAGACGCCGTGGGTATGCGGCAACGGATAGGCGTTGAAGAACTCGGTGGACGGCCCCAGCGCGGTCGGCGTGGTGCGCGCCTTGCGCTCGGCGATGTCCAGGTTGGAATGCACGTCGGGCTCGTCGGCATCCAGCCACCAGGCATCGATGCCCTTGCGGTTGAGTTTTTCGTCGATCTGCCGCCAATAGATCGCCTGCGCGTCGGCCGCGTACGGATCGTAGAACGCGTTGGTGTAGCCCTTGCCGATCCAGTCCAGCTCGCCCACCTCGACGTTGCGCCGGTAGATGTGTCCGGCCGCGTCCAGTTCCTTGTAGTGGGCGGTGCTCGGATAGAACTTCGGCCAGACCGAGATCATCAGCTGCGCGTGGCTGGCGTGCACCGCCTTGACCATGCCGTCCGGATCGGGGAAGCGGCTGCGGTCGAAGTCGTGCGAACCCCAGGCGTTCTCCGGCCAGTACGACCAGTCGAGCACGATGTTGTCGATCGGCAACTGGCGCCGGCGGTATTCGGCCAGCGCGCCGAGCAGTTCATCCTGGGTCTTGTAGCGCTCGCGGCTCTGCCAGAACCCATAGGCCCACTTCGGCAGCAACACCGCCTTGCCGGTCAGTTGCCGGTAGCCGGCGATGACCTGGTCGGCGTTGTCGCCGGCGACGACGTAGTAGTCGATCATCTGCCCCGCTTCGGACCACAGCGACAGGTTGCCGGCCTCGGCCGCCGGCAGCGGATCGCGATGCAGCAGCGCGATGTAGCTGGGATCGATCAGGTCCCACTCGACCTTCAGGGTATGCCGCTGGCCAGGCTGCAGTTGCAGCGCGAACTCGTGGTGCCAGGGGTTCCAGTTCTGTCGCCAGCGGTCGACGAGCAGCTTGCCGTCGACCCACAGCCTGGCGTATTCGCTGGCATACAGCGAGAAGGTATGCGTCCCGCCGCGCTCGGCCTCGATCTGGCCTTCCCAGCGCACCTGGATGCGGCGCTTGTCGCCGGGCTTGGCGGCGGCGGGAAACCTCGCCAGGTCCTTGATGTACTGATAGTCGATGTCGGGCTCGCGGCGCTCCAGCACCGGCTTGCCGTCGATCGCGTAGTGCGCAGTGAGCGCACCCGGCTTGCCGTGCGCGTCGTACAGGCGCAGCGACGCCGGCAGCGGCTGCAGCCCGCGCGGATCGCCGAAGCGGGTGATCGCGTTGTTGTCCCAGAGGATGCCGTAGTTGCGGCTGGACACCAGGTACGGCACCGCCATGTCGAGATTGCTCTGCAGCAGCTCGATGTCGTGGCCCTTCTGGTTCATCCAGCCCTGCTGGTGCTGGCCGAACCCGTAGAAGGCCTCGTCGGGCGGCGAGACGAAACGCTGGCGCACGCTCAGGTAGTGGCGCCCTTCGACCTGCAGCGGCGCGAAGCTGCGCCCGCCCGCCACTTCCGCCAGCAACGGCGTGCCGTGCGCATCGGCGAAGCCGACGTGGCCGTCGACGGTGGACACCTGCGCGGTCAGCCTGGCGGTCTTGAGCTGGACCTTCTCACCGTGTTGCTCGAGCACGAAGCCGGTGTCGCCCTGCACCGGCACCCGCATCAGGCTGGGCGTGCGCTGGAACGTACCGGTCGGATCGGCACTGACGCGGACGATGCCGCGGTCGATGACCTGCAGGCGCACCGGCGCCGCGCCCTTGGCGCTGGGATGCACGGTGACGCCATCGGCCTCGCGGGTCACCTGCTGCGCGGCGGCGGAGGTGCCGGCAAGCGACAGCGACAGCAGCAACAGGCCTCGCAACGAGGGCGGCAGGGGACGGTTCGCGTTGTGCATGTTCACTCCATTGGATCGTCACGCAGCGCGGCACCACAGGCGCCGCCGCGTCGTCAGTAGGTCGCCAGGGTGACGCGCAGCAACTGCGGCACGTCGGAGAAATTCAGCCCGTAATCGGTCTGATCGCCGTTCCAGTTGCGCCGGAACTGCCAGTGCTCGCCGTCGTAGACGCCCTCCTCGACCCGGTCGTAGAGCATGTTGGCGGTCGCTGCGCTGGCCGGGTGCAGGGTCACCCGCGCGTGCTGGGCAGTGATCAGGAAGGTGTCCGGACCGAGTTCGGCGATCAGCGCCGCGCCGATCGGCGTGGGATTGCCGGGCGCTTCACCCTGGAACCAGAACTGAGGCACGCCATAGGTGATGGTGGCACTCCAGCGCGCGTTGAGCGGCAGCTCCTGCACCGCCTGGCCCGGCGCCTCGGCGGTGCCGTGCAATTTTCCCGCGGCGGCAGCCTTGGCGAACACGCGCATGCCCATGCCCACCGCACGGTAGCCCAGCGCGAACGGCGCCAGCGCCTGCGCGTCCAGGCGCTTGGCACCGAGCGGATAGTTGGAGTAGCCGCTGTAGTCGATGCCGAAGGTCGACCAGCCGATGCCGTCATGGCCCAGCGCCGGATACAGGTAGCGCGCGTATTCGGGCCGGTTGCCGGTCTCGGCCACGAACAACGCGTTGTCCGTCCGCGCGTAGCGCTGCAGCACCGTGGTGTACAGCGGGTACTCGGGCATGTAGATGTCCGGTGCCAGCAGGTCGATGTGCGGCGCCGCCGCCTTCCACACGTCCAGCACGTTGTCGGTGGGGCCGCCGCTGGCGTACTGCCCGGGCTGGCCGGGATTGAACGGACCGCGCAAGGCCGCGTTGACGTAGATCGGCAAGGGATAGGTGGCCTTGCCGGCCTCGGCGATGCGGTCGATGAAGCGCGCGATGTGCCAGGCATGGAAGATCTCGTCGGCATCGGCGCCGAACACCTGCGCCCAACTGCCCGGCGACTTGCCGAGCCGCTGCAGCAGCGCCTGCGGTACCGGGCCATCGAACTCGCGCTGCGCCATCGGCGAGAAGTCGCGCACGCTGCCGTAGGTGCCCGGCTCGTTCTCGGCCTGCACCATGATCACGGTGCGCTGCGGATCGGCCTGGCGCAGATGCCGCATGAAGGCAACGAAGGCAGTGCGGTCGGCCTCCAGCGTGGCCGGCGCCAGCGGCGACAGCGAGCCCAGGCGCCGTCCGTCGCGGGTGACCACCCGCGGGAAGCGCGCATCGTCGGTCTTGACCCAGTGCGGTGCGTAGTTGGGCCCGTTGTTCTTCCAGGTGCCGAACCACAGCAGCACCAGCCGCACCCGCTGCGTGCGCGCCTGCGCCAGCAGCGTGTCGACGAAGGAGAAATCGAAACGGCCTTCTTCCGGCTCCACCTGCTCCCAGGCGATCGGCACCTGCACGGTGTTCGGGCCCAGCGCGCGGATTGCCGGCCACACCTGTGCCAGCGCCGCCGGATAATTGCTGGAGTTGTTGACCTGCGCGCCCAGGATCAGGAACGGCGCGCCGTCGACCAGCAGCGCGTGGCGGCCGTCGCTACTGACCAGGCGCGGGATCGGTACCTGCGCGGACGCCGACGCCGATGGCGCGGCGTTGGCGGCAGCAGCGCGTGCATGGGCCGGCGGCGCATCCGGCGCGGCCTGGCAAGCGGCCAACAGCAGCGACAGCAGCACCGGCAGCAAGCATCGACGGCGGGCGGCGCGCGGCTGCGGCCCGGTGTCTCCCATGCGGCGCGTGCCCTGCCTCACCAGCTGTCGGTGCGGAACGGGCCCACCGGCAACTGCTCGCGGTTGACCAGGTTGGCGTCCTCGGGGTTCTCGCTCCAGGCGTAGCGCAGCGCCTGCGGCTGCGGCACCGCGGCGCTGCGGACCACCACCTGGTCGCCCTCGATGCGCGCCTGCGCCGGATGGAAACGACGATCGGCACCGGCCAGGGCGAAACCGCGCACCGCGTTGCCGCCGCCGCGCACCGCCAGCGCGCTGCCCATCATGTCGAACATCACCCGCGCCTGGCCAGCGGCGAATGTGGCGCGGGCGAACACCGGCGCGCTGTAGACCAGGGTTTCGCCGTAGGCCACGTGCCGCGCGACCAGCGCCAGGCGATGCCCCACGTCCTGCTTGTTGGTGGGATGGATGTTGTCCGGCATGCCGATGTCGATGGTCACCGCCTGCCCGGTCGCCGGCAGCGCCAGCGTCCTGGTCTGCGATTCGCGCAGCTGCGCCCACGGGCTCAGGTCGCCCTGGTCGTTGCCGGCCTTCCAGTTGGCCAGCTGCACCCACAGGAACGGCAGTTGCGGCTGTCTACGCTCCTGCCGCCAGCGGCCGATCAGCGACGCGAACTGCTCACGGTAGCGCAGCGCACCGTACGGGTAGGCGTTGCTCTCGCCCTGGTACCAGATCACACCCTTGACCGGGAACGGCTGCAAGGGATGGATCATCGCGTTGTACAGCAGCGTCGGGATCTGATTCTTGTCGTCGTTGGCAGCCAACGTGACCTTTCCCGGACGGAACTGCCAGTCGCCGGCGAGCGAGTGTGGCCGGCCGCCGTCGGGCTGCACGAAGAACGCCGCCGCGTCGCCGGGAATGCCGCCGAAGCCGCCGGTATCCAGGATCCGGATCGCGATGTGGTTGACCCCGGCGCGCAATGCCGCCGGTGGTACGCGATAACGGCGCGGCTCGGTGTAGCGCCCTTCGGTGTGGCCGACCTCGACGCCGTTGACGTAGGTGGTGTCGGCATCGTCGGCCGGCCCGATGCCCACGACCGCGCCGGCCTTGGCTTCGGCCGCGCTCAGGGTGAAGCGGGTGCGGTACCAGGCGACACCGTCCATGCCGACATAGCCGTGCTGCTCCCACAGCCCCGGCAGCGGCTGGCGGTCCCAGTCGCGGTCGTCCAGATCGGCAGCCGCCCAGCCTGTATCCGCATCCGCGGTGGCCGGCTGCGGCCAGCGCGCCAGGCGCCGCCTGGTCTCGCCTAAGTCTTTTGCGTCCTTGACCTGCATCTGCGCGATGCGCGTACGTACCTGCGCCGCGTCCACGCCGGGCGAGGCCGCGTCCATCCACGCCTCGATCGCGCTGCCGCCCCAGGTGCTGTCGATGATGCCGATCGGCACTCCGGTGCGCTGGCGCAGGTCGCGCGCGAAGAAGTACGCCACCGCCGAGAACGCACCCGCGGTGCTCGGCGTTGCCGCGACCCAGCTACCGCCGGGCAGGCGCGGCTGCGGTTGCGCCGCCCAGGCCTTGGGCACCTTGAAGTTGCGCAGTTGCGGATCGGTCGCCGCCGCCACCTCGCGCGCGCCGTCGCGCGCCTGCGCCAGCGGCCATTCCATGTTGGACTGGCCACTGGCCAGCCACACGTCGCCGATCAGCACGTCGCCGATGCGGCGCTGGCCGCCGTCGCCCTGCACTTCCAGCACATACGGACCGCCGGCCGCATGCGCCGGCAACTGCAACTGCCAGCGGCCATCGGCGCCCGCGACCGCACTGGCGCTGGCGCCATCCAGGCGCGCCTGGATGCGCGCGCCGGGCGTGGCCCAGCCCCACACCGGGATCGGCGCATCGCGCTGCAGCACCGCGCCGTCGTCGAACAGCAACGGCAGTTGCAGCGCGGCCGCGGCCGGCCATGACGCGGTCGCCAGGGCCAGCAGGGCCAGGCGGCGGACGGTGGAAAACAATGGGACGGCCATGAGCGGATCCTGCATCGGGGGAAAGCCCGGCCGCGGCCCCCCGCCTCACCGCAGGCGGACCGCGTGCCGGATACGGCGCGGCGCCTACCAGTTGGCGCGCAGCACCAGCGAGTAACGGCGATCGTTGACGAACCAACTGCGCGTGTACAGGCGGCTGTCGACCTCGCCGTCGCTGTACGAGGTCGGCCCCATCAGCACCTTGGTCACCGAATTGGTGAGGTTGTTGGCCTGGATGCCCAACTGCAGGTGCGGGGTGAAGCGGTAGAACACCGAGCCGTCGAGCTGGCCATAGTCGTCCGACCAGGTCGGCAGCTTGGTCGCCACGTCGCTGGCGGTGAGAAGGTAGCGCGAGCGCCAGTTGTAGGCCAGGCGCACCGACAACGGCCCCTTCTCGTAGATGCCGGCCAGGTTGTAGCTGCGCCGCGACAGGCCTTCCAGCGGCAGCGCCACGCCGGTCACGGTGGTCTTGGTGTACGGATCGGTGGCGGTGTTCACGCCGCCGCTGCTGTCGACGAAGGTGAAGTTGGCATTGACGCCGAAGCCGCTCATCCAGCCCGGCAGCGAATCGAAGAACTGGGTGTAGCCGTACTCGAAGCCGCGGATGCGGCCCTTGTCCATGTTGTACGGGCGCGTCACCAGGAAGTCCTGGCCGCCGTAGTTCTCGGTGACGGTCTGGTTGGAGAAGTAGTCCTTGACGCTCTTGTAGAACAGCGTCAGGTACATCATGTCGCTGCTGTCGAAGTACCACTCCAGCGCCGCGTCGTACTGGTCGGCCTTCATCGGCTTGAGATTGGGATTGCCGGCGGTGCCGGTCCATTCCTTCGGGGTTCCGTCGTCGTTGAAGGTCGCGGTCAGCAGCAGGTAGGGCTGCAACTGGGTGTAGTCCGGTCGCGCCATCGCCTTGGAGGCGGCCAGGCGCAACTGCAGCGCATCGGAGAACTTGAAACGCAGGTTCAGGCTTGGCAGCACGTCGGTGTAGCGGCCGCGCGCGTTGTTGGGGAAGTACTGACCGTCGTACTGCGCCTTCAGCGCCTCCGAGGCCGCGGTGGCGGAGAGGTCCGGATACTGGCCGTAGCCGGCCGCCTCGGTCTTGGTCTGCACCACGCGCACGCCGATGTTGCCGTCCACCGGCACGCCCAGCGCCTCGTCGTTGCCGAAGTACATCACCATGTACGCGGCCTGGGTCCGCTCGAACTGGCGGTTGGTGTCCTGCAACTGGTATTGGTCCGGCGCCCAGCCGGAGCCGCGCAGCGCCACGATCTGCTCGATCAGCGCCGACGTGCCGGCGTAGTCCTTGACCGCGCTGTTGCGCGGAAAGACCAGTTGGGTCGGCACGTTCACCTTGCCGCGGAACAGGTTCGAGTAGGTGTATAGCGACGACGAGGCGGTCATGAAACTGGCCAGGTCGGCCAGGCCGGTGCTGGTCCCGGGGACGGTGGCCCAGTTGTCGCTGATCACGCCCCAGTTGTAGCCGGAATTCTTGTTGGTCTGGGTGCGGTCGGTGGCGCGGATGCCGGCGCGGAAGGTACGCAGCCACGGGTTGTCGTCGTAGCTGTATTCCAGGTCGAAGCGCGTGGCCAGTTCGCGGCCGCGGTTCTTCGCCAGGTGGTCCATCGCCGCGCTCCAGAAGTAACTGGAGGGGTTGGCGGTGTAGCCGGGGTCGGCCAGGGTCACCGCCGGGTAGCGGCCGCCCAGGTCCACGTTCAGGCCCGGCAGGTAGATCGAACTGAACAAGGTGAAATCCAGCACGTCGCTCTGCGAGCGCACCAGTTGCATGTCGCCGCGCACGGTCAGCCGGTCGGTCAGGCGATGGCTGAAGCCACCGGACAGGTCGGACGTGGTGGCGCTCTGCTGGGCGTAGCGGTTGTCGGTGTAGAAGCGCACGCCATCGTTGCCGGTGACGTTGCCGCGCCAGGAGGTGGACACCGGCGAGCCGCTGACGAAGCGGCCTTCGCTGTCGTAGGTGAAGGTGGTGCCGGGTGCCGGCACGATGGCATTGGTGTCGTCGTTGAAGAACGCGGCGCGGTCGCGCCAGTTCATGTCGTAGGACGAGCGCAGGTATTGCACGTACACGTCGGTGGCGTCGCTGGGGCGCCACTGGAATGCCGCCGCCACGCCCTTGCGCTTGCGCTCGAAATCCATCTGCCGCCAGTTCACCCCGCCCGGCACGTAGACCTTGTCGAAGGTGGTGCCGGCCAGCAGCGCCGGATCGGTGCGGCGCACGAACGGCTCGACCTGGATGCCGTCGCTGCGCGTGGCCAGTTCCGAGTGCGCCACGTCGAGCATGAGGCCCATCTCGCCGACGCCGGTGTTCCAGCGATCGCTGAACAGGAACGAGCCGGACGGCTTGTAGGTCTTGCTCATGTCGCCGTAGTTGACGTCCGCGGTGGCGCCGACCACCCGCCCCGGCTGGTCGAACGGCATGCGCGTGCGCAGGTTGACCGTGCCGCCAAGGCCGCCTTCGATGATCTCGGCCGACGGGTTCTTGTACACGTCCACGCCGGCCATCAGTTCGGCCGGCACGTCCTCGAAACTGAGGCCGCGTCCGCTGGCGGCGCTGAAGCTGTCGCGGCCGTTGAGTTCGCCGCGCACCTGGGTCATGCCGCGGATCATCACCCCGCTGCCTTCGGCCGAGAAGTGGTCCGGATCGTTGCGCGCCATGAAGTGATCGATGGTCACGCCGCTGACCCGCTGCAGGGTCTCGGTGACGCTGCGGTCCGGCAACGCGCCGATGTCCTCGGCGCTGACCGAATCGACGATCTGCTCGGCATCGTGCTTGATCGACTGCGACTTGATCAGGCTGCCGCGCACGCCCTTGACCTCGACCGCGTCGAGCTGGGTCACCGAGCCAGGCGTCTGCGCCTTGGCGGCGCGCTCCGTGTCCTGCGCCAGCGCCTGCGCGCTGAGCAGCAGGCCGATGCTGAGCGCCATGACGGAACGCGGCAAAACGCGGGTACGGCGTGACGCTGCGGTCGGCAGAGCCGGACCACGGGGATGCTGCGAGGCCATGCTGTTTCCCTCCCAGGAGACATGCACACAGACACGGGCGACGGTCACCAAGGGGCGCCGTCCTGCGAGTTGTGACGGCGTCGGTCTCGGCCGCTGCCGTATCGGATGGCGCCGCTGCACGGATCGGCAGGTCGCTCGCTATCGCGATCGGCCGAGACTAGGGAATGACAATCGCGTGAAGCAAATGAAGATTTCACGCCCAGCTATGCGATTCCCGACTAGCGGGATGCGCACCACGGCATGTCTACGAAATCGTCCGACTGTGTCCCGAAAGCGCCTGCGGCGGCGGCATTCAGATGCCTGCCGCCCGCTCCGGATACAGCCGCTTGGCGGCGTTGCGCAATGCCAGCAACACCCGTTCGGCACCGGGCGGCAACAGATAGTCGCGACGGCGCACGATGCCGAACGATTCCATGCGCACGCCCAGCGCAATCGGCAACACCGTCAGCAGCTTCGCCTGCACATACGGCGCCACCGCCTCGGCCGGCAGCGCGGCCAGCAGGTCGCTGCCGCGCAGCAGGCTGGTCATCACCGGCAGCGACGAGGTCTCGATGACGTTCTGCGGCGCCGGCACCGCATGCTCCAGGAACATCGCGTCCAATCGCGCGCGCAGCACGCTGTCTGCCGGCGGCAGCACCCAGCCGTAGCGCGCCAGGTCGGCATGGCGCAGGTCGGCGCGAGTGGACAGCGGGTGCCCGGCGCGGGCGATCACCGAATGCGGCTCGTCGGCCAGCGGCTCGAACTCCAGCGCCTCGGCGCCGTAGGGGCCGAGGATGCGGCCGATCACGATGTCGAGTTGGCCGTCGAGCAGTTTGGCCACCAGCGGCCGGCTGTAGTCCATCTCCACCCGCACCAGGATGCCGGGGAACTCGCGCTTGACCTCGGCGATCGCCTGCGGCACCAGGTTGGTGCCCGGATTGACCACGGTCCCGATCGAGACCTGGCCCATGCGCCCTTCGCATAGCGCCGCGATCTCTTCCTGGGCGCGGCCGATCTCCGACATCGCCGCGCGCGCGCGGCGGATCAGCACCTGCCCGTACCAGGTCGGCTCGACACCGCGCGCGTGGCGCTCGAACAGCTTCACCCCCAGCAGGTCCTCCATTTCCGCCAGCAGCTTGGACGCCGCCGGCTGGGTCATGCTGGCCGCCTCGGCCGCGCGCAACACCGAGCGGTGCTCGTGCAACTGCAGCAGCAGCAACAGGTGCCGGGTCTTCAGGCGCGCGGCGTTGAACCAGGGATTGGCGGAGGCATTCATCGTGGGCAGGCATCCTGAGGGCGGCGCCGCGTATTCGGCAGCGGAATAGAATATGCCTAAAATTTCATTTGCAGAGCATAGCTCACGCGCGCAGGCTACTGCCCATCGCGCCCCCTGCTGGCGTCGCCGCCGCCGCCCCTGCTCGCGCAGGCAGGCCGATTCAGCCGGGTCCGCGCCAGCGCCGATGCAGCGGGCGCGGACCGCGGCCTTGCCGCCCGGCCCCACCGCGGCACCGCGCTGACCGCGCGCCTTCTTCACCGCCGCTTCCGTCAGGTACCCCGATGTCCGCCGCCTCCCCGTTCCGACTCCCGCTGATCGCGATCCTGCGCGGCCTCACCCCGGAGGACGCGCTGGCGCACGTCGGGGCGCTGGCCGATGCCGGCTACGACGCGATCGAAATCCCGCTCAATTCGCCGCGCTGGGCCGACAGCATCGGTCCGGCCGCACAGGCATTCGGGCAGCGCTGCTGGATCGGCGGCGGCACCGTGCTGCAGATCGGCGACGTCGACGCCCTGGCCGATCTCGGCGCGCGCTTCATCGTCACCCCCAACACGCGCCCGCCGGTGATCCGCCATGCGGTGGCGCGCGGCCTGCAGGTGGTGGCCGGCTTCGCCACCGCCACCGAGGCGTTCGACGCGCTGGATGCCGGCGCGCAGATGCTCAAGCTTTTCCCCGCCGCCACCTACGGCCCCGGCCACGTGCGCGCCCTGCGCGCAGTGCTGCCGGCGCAGGTACCGCTGTTCGTGGTCGGCGGCATCAACACCGAGACCCTGCACGACTACCTGGGCGCCGGCGCGGTCGGCGCCGGCATCGGCGGCGAGCTGTACCGCCCCGGCCAGCCGCTGACACAGACCCAGGCGCATGCCGCCGCCTTCCGCCTCGCCTATCTGGACCGCGCATGAAGATCGTCCGCCTCACCACCTACCACGCCGCGCCGCGCTGGCTGTTCCTGAAGGTCGAGACCGACGAGGGCATCACCGGCTGGGGCGAGCCGGTCATCGAAGGCCGCGCGCGCAGCGTCGAGGCCGCGGTGCGCGAACTCGGCGAGAGCCTGATCGGCAAGGATCCGGCGCGGATCAACGACATCTGGCAGATGCTCTACCGCGGCGGCTTCTACCGCGGCGGCCCGATCCTGATGAGCGCCATCGCCGGCATCGACCAGGCGCTGTGGGACATCAAGGGCAAGGCGCTGGGCGTGCCGGTGTACGAACTGCTCGGCGGGCGCGTGCGCGATCGCATGAAGACCTACCGCTGGGTCGGCGGCGACCGCCCCGCGGCGACCATCGCGCAGATCCAGGGCTACCGCGACCTCGGCTTCGACACCTTCAAGTTCAACGGCACCGAGGAAATGAAGCTGATCGACGGCCCGCGCGCGGTGGATGCGGCGGTGGCCAAGGTCGCGCAGATCCGCGAGGCGTTCGGCACCGCCATCGACTTCGGCATCGACTTCCACGGCCGCGTCGCCGCGCCGATGGCGCGCGTGCTGCTGCGCGAGCTGGAGCCGTTCAAGCCCCTGTTCGTCGAGGAGCCGGTGCTGCCCGAGCAGGCCGAGTACTACCCGCGGCTGGCCGCGTCCACGCCGATCCCGCTGGCCGCCGGCGAGCGCATGTTCTCGCGCTTCGATTTCAAGCCGGTGCTGCAGGCCGGCGGCCTGTCGCTGCTGCAGCCGGACCTCTCGCACGCCGGCGGCATCACCGAATGCCTGAAGATCGCCAGCATGGCCGAGGCTTACGAGGTCGGCCTGGCGCCGCATTGCCCGCTCGGCCCGGTGGCGCTGGCCGCCTGCCTGCAGGTGGACTTCGTCTCGCACAACGCGGTGCTGCAGGAACAGAGCATCGGCATCCACTACAACGAAGGCGCCGACCTGCTCGACTACGTGCTCAACAAGGACGACTTCGCCTGCGACAATGGCGGCAGCATCGCCGCCCTTCCCAAACCGGGCCTGGGCGTGGAAATCGACGAGGAGCGCCTGCGCCATGCCAACGCCAACCCACCCGACTGGCACAACCCCATCTGGCGACACGCCGACGGCAGCATCGCCGAGTGGTGAGCCGATGAACGTTTCCGCCACACCCGGCCACACCGCCACCCTGGCGGTGGACAGCCGCTGCGAGCATGGCGAAGGCATGCTGTGGTGCGAGCGCCGCGGCGTGCTGTTCTGGGTCGACATCAGCGGCCGCCGCCTGTGGCGCCACGATCTCGCCAGCAACGTCAGCCGTCATTGGGACCTGCCCGACCGTCCCGGCTGCCTGGGCCTGTTCGACGACGGCCGCCTGCTGCTGGCCCTGGCCAAGGGCGTGTACGCGGCCGATCCGGATGCCGCCGCCGAGACCGACAGCGCACTGCCGCTGCAGCACCTGGCGGACGTGGAACCGGAGCGCGACGACACCCGCAGCAACGACGGCCGCGCCGACCGCCACGGCAACTTCGTGTTCGGCACCATGAGCGAGCGCGCGGACCAGGCGCCGGTCGGCAGCTTCTACCAATGGTCGGCGCGCCACGGCCTGCGCCGCCTGCCGTTGCCGGGCGTGGCCATTCCCAACGCGATCTGCTTCAGCGCCGACGGCCGCACCCTGTACTACTGCGATTCGGTGCAGCCGCGCATCCTGTGCTGCGACTACGACCCGGACAGCGCGCACACCGCCAACAGCCGTGTGTTCGCCGAACTGGATCACCCCGGTGCCGAGCCGGACGGCGCCATCGTCGACGCCGAAGGCCACCTGTGGAATGCGCAGTGGCGCGCCTGGCGCGTGGTGCGCTATCGCCCCGACGGCAGCGTCGAGCGCAGCGTCGCCCTGCCGGTCAAGCATCCCACCTGCCCCACCCTCGGCGGCGCCGACGGCGGCACCCTGTATTTGAGCACCTCGCGGCAGGACCACAGCGAGGACGAACTGGCGCGCACGCCGCAGGCCGGCGGCGTGTTCGTGGCCGCGGTCGGCATCGCCGGCCTGCCCGAAGGACGCATCGCCAGCGCATGATCGTCGTCGATTGGGGCACCAGCAGCCTGCGCGGCTATCGGCTCGACGCCGACGGCGGCATCCGCGACCAGCGCCGCAGCGACCAGGGCATCGCCGCCTGCCAGGGCCGCTTCGCCGCGACCCTGGCCGCCTTGATCGACGGCTGGGACGGCGACGTTGTCCTGTGCGGGATGATCGGCAGCCGCAACGGCTGGATTGAACTGCCGTACGCGCCCTGCCCGGCCGACGCTGCTGCGCTGGCCGCGGCGATGCAGCCGCTGCAGGATCCGGCCCTGCCCGGCCGCACGCTGTGGTTCGTGCCCGGCGTGGCCAGCGACACCGACGCCGTGCCGGACGTGATGCGCGGCGAGGAGACCCAGTTGATCGGCCTGCTCGCGTTGCTCGCGCAGGAACCGCCAACGACCGAGGTCCACCACGTCTGCCTGCCCGGCACCCACAGCAAGTGGGTGACCCTGCAGGATGGGCGCATCGCCTCGGTGGCGACGATGATGACCGGCGAACTGTACGCACTGCTGCGCACGCACAGCCTGCTGGCGCGGCTGATGGATGCCGACGACGGCGCTTTCGACGCAGCCGCGTTCGATGCGGGCGTGCAGCGCAGCGGCGACCCCGGCGGCTTGCTGCACCATCTGTTCGGCGTGCGCAGCCTGGGCCTGTTCGAGCGCCTGAGCGGTGCCGCGGCACCGTCCTATCTGTCCGGCCTGCTGATCGGCCACGAGTTGCGCGCGCGCGCCTTGCCGCCGGTGGTGCACCTGGTCGGCGGCAGCGGCCTGCTGGCGCGCTATGCGCATGCGCTGGCCGCGCTCGGCAGCCGCGTGCGCACCCACCCGGAGGATCTGGCCGCGCGCGGCCTGTATCGGCTGGCGCAGCAGCACGGCGGCCTGACCGGCTGAGGCGCGCGCGTCGCCCGGCTCCTGCCCGGCTGCCCCGCACACACGGCGGCGCGCGCCGCTTTGCATTAGAATTACCGGGTTAATCGCCGGATCCCGCCATGCCCTTCGTCGTCACCGAAAACTGCATCAAGTGCAAATACACCGACTGCGTGGAAGTGTGCCCCGTGGATTGTTTCCACGCCGGGCCGAACTTCCTGGTGATCGATCCGGACGAATGCATCGACTGCACCCTGTGCGAGCCGGAGTGCCCGGCCAACGCCATCTATCCCGAAGACGACGTGCCGGCCGGCCAGGAAAGCTTCGTCGCGCTCAACGCGGAACTGGCCAAGGCCTGGCCGGTGCTGACCACGCGCCAGGAACCGCTGCCCGACGCCGCCGAGTGGGACGGCAAGCCGAACAAGCTGCCGCTGCTGCAGAAGTAACCTACTCACATCGTGGTACGCGAATCCTGCGTTCGCGGCTGCATGATGGTTGACTCCTAGGGTTCTTCTCGTTCGTCTCGTAAATCTCAAGCAACAGCAAAGGCTTTCGCCTTGCGGCGAGTTACTTTTCTTTGCTTGTGCAAAGAAAAGTAACCAAAAGAAAGCACACCCTGCCTACGCGCCCTCCGCGCTGCGCGCTCCGGGTCCGCGTCCATCCCGGGGATCCGCGGAAGGGGCATCCTGCCCCTGCCGCGGACGGCGCACATCCATGTGCGCCGCCCTTCGGGTGTTTCCCCGCGATGGCCGCCGCTGCGGAAGGGGACTCGGCAAGTCAAAAGCCGAAGCAACATCAGTAGCAAAGGCCGAACAATTACGACTGCAGCACACCCCCGCCTCATACAATGTCCTCCAGCGAATACGCTGCGCGTCGGCGGGCTACGTCGCCTATCGATCATCGAGGACACGCAACGCTAACTTCCGTAGCAGCGGCACGCGCCGTTCGCGCGGCGAACGGCAGTTACAGGGACTTGCGATACGCTGACTGGGTGCACTGTGGGAGGGACTTCAGTCCCGACGCATTGAGGTTGGAGATCTAGCGGGCGCCGCGTGTCTCGGTTGCTTGGCCGTTGGCTCCTACGGAAAACAAAACGGGCGCCCAAGGCGCCCGTTTCGCATGCGAACCGCATGGCAGCCCGGCGCATGCGCCGGACCCGTACCGGATCAATGGCCCAGCTTGGCCTTCAGCGCCGCGATCAGCTTGACCGGCGCTTCGCCGGTGGCCGGCAGGCCGCGCGGGTCCACCGCCGAGACGTAGACGCCGGCATCCACCGCCACCACGCGGATCAGGAAGTTGCTGCCTTCGTAGGCCACGTCGTAGGAGCCGAGCAACTGGGCGCGGCTGGCGATGGTCACGCCGGGAATGGCACCCAGCGCGTCGCCGACCTGGCCGAACACCTGGTCGCGCGCGCCCGGCACCACGAAGCCGCTGTTCGATGCCGCCGGCGCCTGCCCGGCCGGCGCCGCAGGACGCTGCGCCGAGGCCAGCGCCGGCACCTTCATCGCCGCCGAGGTATCGGGCGTGGTCAGATCCGGCGGCACTTCCAGCGGGCGCATCTCGGGCGCCAGCGCGTAGTCGCCGCGCGGCTTGCCCTTGTGGAACCAGCTGCAACCGCTGGTGGCCGCGACCATGGTGGTCGCCAGCACGGCGGCCGACAGCACGCGGACGTAGGGAACGGAAGCACGCATCAATCAATCTCCTGGGGTCAGGCCGCGAGCGTTTCGCGGCTGGATAGGTCTTCCAACGCGGCAGCGTCGGCGGCAAGTCGGTCGGCCGTGGCGTGGTGCGCCGCGGACAGCGGCAGCAGCGGCAGCCGCAGCCCCTGGCCGATCCCGGCACGCTGCAGCAGCGCCTTGACCGGGATCGGGTTGGATTCGATGCCGCAGAACGCATGGAACGGCTGCAGCCGCGCGTCCCAGGCCTGCGCCGGCTCGGCCTGGCGTGCGCGCGCCAGGTCGCACAGGCGCCGGTAGGCGCGCGGCAAGGCATTGGAGGCGACCGAGATCAGCCCGTCGAAGCCGGCCAGCATCGCCTGCGCGGCGCTGCCGTCGTCGCCGCTGAGCACGGCGAAGCGGTCGCTGCGCAGGGCCGCCAGCGCGGCGACGCGCTGCGGATCGCTCACGGCCTCCTTGATGCCGACGATGTTCGGGTGCTGCGCCAGTTGCGCCACGGTCTCCGGCAGCAGGTCGCAGCCGGTGCGGCCGGGCACGTTGTACAGGACCACCGGCAGGCCGCCCTGCTCGGCCACCTGGGTGTAATGCGCGATCAAGCCGGCCTGGGTCGGGCGCACGTACGGCGGCGTCACCACCAAGGCGTACTGCGCGCCGCCGGCGGCGGCGCGCTGGGTCAGCGCCACGGTCTTGGCGGTACCGGACAGGCCGGTGCCGGCCAGCACCGGCACGCGCCCGCCGATGGCCTGCACCGCTTCGCGCAGGATGCGGTCGTATTCCTCGTCCAGCAGCGTGGCCGCCTCGCCGGTCGATCCCGCCACCACCAGCCCCTGCACGCCGCCGTCGAGCTGGCGTTTGAGCAGCCGCTGCCAGGCGTCGAGGTCGAGGTCGCCATTGCCCTGAAAGGGCGTGGCCAGGGCGGTGATGATGCCGGAGAGGGACAAGATGCCGGGTGCTCGCTGGGAGATGAGGGCCGCGCAGGTTGCGCGGACGGATCGGCCCCGCACGCGTGGCAGGGTCGCCCCGCATGTTACTTGCGGCCCGAAAGCGCGGGCAAGTATGCTGCACACCATGCCGGGCGACCGCCCGGATGCCGTTCAGCCTTACGCAATGCCGGAAGCCCCTTTGACCGACACCACGCCCCGGCCCGCGCCGACCGAAAACCACCTCCTGATCAACGCCTACACGACGCATCCGGAGTCGCCCTTGTTGCCGGTGACGCGTCGCATCGCCGACAGCGGCTGCAATCTCGTCGATGCACGCCTGGCCACGGTCGGCCGCGACGTGTCGGTGACCGCGCTGGCGACCGGCTCGTGGGATTCGGTGGCCAAGCTCGAAGCCATGCTCACCCGCCTCGACCGCGAGGAAGGCATGAAGCTGGTGTGGTACCGCACCGGCGCCAAGCAAGCGCAGTCGAACCTGCTGCCGTACATCGTCGAAGTCATCGCCGCCGACAAACCGGGCATCCTGTTCCAGTTGGCCGACTTCTTCGACCGCCAGGGCATCACCATCGAGAACCTGCAGAGCACGCGCTACCGCGCCATGCAGACCGGCGCGGAGATGTTCTCGGCGCAGGTGACGATCGGGGTGCCCGCGAACATGCACATCGCCGCCCTGCGCGACGACTTCCTCGAGTTCTGCGACCACCTCAACCTGGACGCGATCATGGACCCGATGAAGTTCTGAGTGCACCGCGCTGGACACCGACGCAATCGAACGCAGATGATGGCGATGCACGCGGAGGAGACCCCATGAAGGACGGCGACACCCTGGACCGCAGCACGCTGGCCTTGCCGCTGGCGCTGTCCGGCGGCGCCAGCGCCACGCTCGGCGACTACGCCGGCCGCTGGCTGGTGCTGTATTTCTACCCGAAGGACAGCACGCCCGGCTGCACCACCGAGGGCATCGAGTTCAACGCGCTGCTGCCGCAGTTCGAACAGGCCGGCGCCACCGTGCTCGGCGTGTCGCGCGATTCGGTGAAGTCGCACGACAACTTCTGCGCCAAGCAGGGCTTCCGCTTCCCGCTGATCAGCGACGCCGACGAAGCGCTGTGCCGCGCCTTCGACGTGATCAAGGAAAAGAACATGTACGGCCGCCAGGTGCTGGGCATCGAGCGCAGTACCTTCCTGATCTCGCCGACCGGCCAACTGCTGCGCAGCTGGCGCAAGGTCAAGGTTCCCGGCCACGCCCAGGCCGTGCTCGACGCGCTGCAGGCCGCCGCCAAGCAGTGACCACTGCCGTTTCCCGCACCCCGCATCGCCCTGCCCCGCAGGCAGCGATGGCTCGTCCCTGCTCCTCTTTCAGGAATCCATGATGACCCGAGGCAAGCGCATCTACGTGCTGGATACCAACGTGCTGATGCACGATCCGACCGCGCTGTTCAAGTTCGAGGAACACGACGTGTTCCTGCCGATGCAGGTGATCGAGGAACTGGACAATGCCAAGAAGGGCATGTCCGAAGTCAGCCGCAACGCGCGCCAGGTCAGCCGTTTTCTCAACGAGCTGATCGAGGGCGCCGGCGCCGAGCAGATCGAATCCGGCATTCCGCTCAGCCACCCGCAGGGCATCCAGCTCAAGAGCACCGGCAGCATCGGCCGGCTGTACTTCCAGGTGCGCCCGGTCGAGCCGGGGCGCAGTTTCGGCACCGTGGCGCCGGACAACAAGATCCTGGCCGCGGTGCTGGCGCTGCGCGAGGAGCACCCGGACATCCCGGTGATCCTGGTCTCCAAGGACATCAACCTGCGGATCAAGGCCGCGATCAGCGGCCTGGTCGCCGAGGACTACGAGAACGACCGCGCGCTCGACGATTTCAGCCTGCTCTACACCGGCGCGATCGAACTGCCCGAGGATTTCTGGCAGAAGCACAACCAGGACCTGCGCAGCTGGAGCGACAAGGGCCGCACCTGCTACGAGATCGCCCTGGCCGCCGACGAGGACTGGCACCCGAACCAGTACCTGTACCTGCCCGGCGAGGACGAAGTGGAACTGCGCGTGGTCAAGGTCAATGCCGAGCGCAAGGCGACGCTGGCGCTGGTCGACGACTTCCGCAGCGGCCAGCACGCGGTGTGGGGCATCGCCGCGCGCAACCGCGAGCAGAACTTCGCGCTCAACGCGCTGATGGATCCGGAAATCGACTTCGTCACCCTGCTCGGCACCGCCGGCACCGGCAAGACCCTGCTGGCGCTGGCCGCGGGCCTGGCGCAGACCATGGACCAGCAGCGCTACCGCGAGATCATCATGACCCGCGCCACGGTCAGCGTCGGCGAGGACATCGGCTTCCTGCCCGGCACCGAGGAAGAGAAGATGACGCCGTGGATGGGCGCGCTCACCGACAACCTGGAAGTGCTCACCCACACCCAGGAAGGCGGCACCTGGGGCCGCCAGGCCACCAACGACCTGCTCGCCAGCCGCATCAAGATCCGCTCGATGAACTTCATGCGCGGGCGCACCTTCCTGTCGCGCTACCTGATCCTGGACGAAGCGCAGAACCTGACCCCGAAGCAGATGAAGACGCTGATCACCCGTGCCGGCCCCGGCACCAAGATCGTGTGCCTGGGCAACGTCGAGCAGATCGACACCCCGTACCTGACCGAGACCACCTCCGGCCTGACCTACGCCGTGGACCGCTTCAAGGCCTGGCCGCACAGCGCGCACATCACCCTGCGTCGCGGCGAGCGTTCGCGCCTGGCCGACTACGCCTCGGAGGTCCTGTGAACGCGGCCGCCGGCATGCGCCTGGCCGGCGCGGCGCTGGCCATGGCCCTGCTCGGCGCCTGCGCCACCGCGCGCGGGCCGGCCACGGTGCCGACCGCGGTCAAGGCCGGGCAGTCGTGGATCGTCACCCGCAACAGCACCGCCGCGCAGGTGCTGGACACCTGCTCGCGCGACAGCCCGGCGCGCCAGGATGGCGCAGTCACCGGCTACTGGATCCCGACCCCGGAACAGATCGCGCAGATGGAGGCGCACCTGGCGCAACTGCAGCCGCAGATCGCCGACCCCACCGCGTCGGATCGCCAGTACGTCGGCATCCTGTACCGCGGCAAGCAAGCGATCTACATCAATGCCTTCGCGCCGGACGACACCAGCGAGCGCGATCCCACGGTCGATGCGGTTCGCGCCTGCGGCGGCGGCGGCCGCTTCTGGGGCGCGGTCTACGATCCGGCCAGCGCCGGCTTCTCCGAGATCGCGGTCAACGGCGCACGCTGAGATGGCCGCGGGCAGGCGCCAGTGGCGGCGCACCGGCGCCGCCGCACACCGCGGCCGCCGCGCCGCGGCTGCACGGCGCGCGGCATGAACCTGGAACTGCCGCGCTGGGCCTGGGCGTTCGCCGGCGCACTCGCCGCCGTCGCCGGCATGGTCAACGTGGTCGGCTATCTTGGCTTCGAGCACCAGGCGGTCACCCACCTCACCGGCACCACCACCCTGCTCGGCGCGGCGCTGGCCGACGGCGACGCGCGCGCGATCGCACAGCTGGTCGGCGTGGTCCTGGCCTTCCTCGGCGGCTCGATGCTGGGCGGCTTCATCGTGCAGGACAGCCGGCTGCGCCTGGGCCGCCGCTACGGCGTGGCGCTGGCGCTGGAAGCGCTGTTGCTGCTGGCGGCGATGCAGGCGTTCAAGCAGCAGCAACTCGCCGGCGCCGTGCTCGCCGCGATCGCCTGCGGCCTGCAGAACGCCACCACCACCATCTACAGCGGCGCGGTGGTGCGCACCACCCACCTGACCGGCATGTTCACCGACCTGGGCATCGGCATCGGCCAGGCGCTGCGCGGCCTGCCGCTGCCGCGCCGGCGCATCCGCCTGAGCCTGCTAATCATCGGCGGCTTCCTGTGCGGTGGCGTGCTCGGCGCCTGGGCCTACCGACAGGTCGGCTTCGACGCACTGCTCGGCCCCGCCCTGCTGACCGGCACGGTCGGCATCCTGTACGCGCTGCAGGCGCACTACCGCAGCCGCGAGCGCTGATGGCGCGGCCGAGTGCATAACCCGCTCCAGCCCTGCACAATCGGCGCATGAGCGAACCCACCGTCGTCTCCGCGCTGAGCATCGCCGGCACCGATTCCGGCGGCGGCGCCGGCATCCAGGCCGATCTCAAGACCTTCGCCGCGCACCGCGTGCACGGGCTGGCGGCGGCCGCCGCGCTGACCGCGCAGCACACCCGCGGCGTCACCGCGGTGCACGTGCCGCCGCTGCCGTTCCTGCGCGCGCAGATCGACGCCTGCTTCGCCGACTTCGACATTGCCGCGGTCAAGCTCGGCATGCTCGCCAACGCCGAGGTGATCCACCTGGTCGCCGATGCACTGGAGGAGTACCGCCCGCCGTGGGTGGTGCTGGACCCGGTGATGGTGGCCACCAGCGGCGCCAAGCTGTTGCAGGACGACGCCTTGGACGCGCTGCGCAGCCGTCTGTTGCCGCTGGCCACGCTGGTGACGCCGAACGTGCCGGAAGCGCAGTTGCTGCTCGGCCGCCCGATCGACAACGCCGACGACGCCGAGCACGCCACCGCCGCGCTGCTCGAGGCCGGCGCGCAGGCGGTGTTGTTGAAGGGCGGCCACCTGCAGGAAGGCCAGCGGGTGATCGACCGCTACGACGACGGCGTCAGCCGCAGCGAGTTCAGCCATGCACGGCTGGCGCTGGAGGCACACGGCACCGGCTGCACCCTGGCCGCGGCGATCGCCGCACAACTGTGCCAGGGCCTGGCCCTGCCGGCCGCCTGCGAAGCGGCGATCGACTACGTGGCGCGTGCGCTGCACGGCAGCTACCGCCCCGGCCGCGGCGACGTCGCGGTGCTGGATCACTTCGGCGCGGCGCGCGGCCCATGAGCGCCGTACCCATCGGCTCGCCAATCGCCGAACACGCCCTGCCCGTCGCCGCGGCCGACGGCCATCGCTGGACCTTGCTGGCGCGCGTGCCCGACGCGCCGCGGCAGGCGCTGCTGTGGCTGCCGGCGCTGGGCGTGGCCGCGCGTCACTACCTGCCGTTTGCCGACGTGTTGGCCGCGCACGGTGTCGCCGTGTTCCTGCACGAATGGCGCGGCAACGGCAGCAGCACACTGCGGCCGTCGCGGCAATGCGACTGGGGGTATCGCGCGTTGCTGCAACTGGACCTGCCCGCCAGCCAGGCGGCGATCGCCGGGCATGGGATCGCGGCGCCGCTGCTCGTCGGCGGCCACAGCCTGGGCGGACAGCTCGCCTGTTGCTATGCCGGCCTGCAGCCGCAGGCCTTCGCCGCGTTGTGGCTGGTGGCCAGCGGCACCCCGTACTGGCGCCGTTTCCCCGCGCCGCGCGGCTATCTGCTGCCGCTGGCATACCGCCTGCTGCCGTGGCTGGCGCAGCGGCAAGGCGTGCTGCACGGCCGCCGTCTCGGCTTCGGCGGCACCGAAGCGCGCGGCCTGATCGCCGACTGGGCGCGCGTGGGCCGAAGCGGCCGCTACGCCGCGGCCGGCCTGGCGACCGATCTGGACGCACGCCTGGCGCACCTGACGCTGCCGCTGCGCGGCGTGGTGCTGCAGGACGACTGGCTGGCGCCGGAATCCTCGCTGCGCGGCCTGCTGGACAAGCTGGCCACGCCGACAGCGCAGATCCGCTGCCTGGACGCCGCGCAGCTGGGCACGGCCGCCGACCATTTCGCCTGGATGAAGCGCCCCGCGGCGGTGGCCGTGGCGCTGCTGGCCGAGGGCCCGTGAAATTTTTCGCAAAGAGCATTGACGGGCCAGATCGGCTCCCGCATAATTCCGCTCCTGACGACGCGCCCGTAGCTCAGTTGGATAGAGTACCTGGCTACGAACCAGGCGGTCGGGAGTTCGAATCTCTCCGGGCGCACCAGTCAGATGAAAAACGACAAGCCACCGCTTGTCGTTTTTTTTTGCTCTGTCGCGGCACCGCGATCGCATCAGGACAGGCTGCGGCAGCGCATTCGCTCGCGATTGGTCATGCCGACGACACGCAGGTGTAGACGAATCGCCGCAACTCGTGAATAATCCCGCGCCTGACAACGCGCCCGTAGCTCAGTTGGATAGAGTACCTGGCTACGAACCAGGCGGTCGGGAGTTCGAATCTCTCCGGGCGCACCAGTCAGATCAAAAACGACAAGCCAGCGCTTGTCGTTTTTTTTGCCTGCGCTTTGGCGATTTGCACGCCGCGCGCAGGGACCGGTGACGCATCCGCACCGTGGCGTTGCGCCGATCACGGCGCCCGTCTCGCACACGGGCGTCCGCACCACCGACGCGCACTCCAGAACGCGACGCAGCTTGCACACCGCCTCGCCCTCGCCTGCGCGAACGCCGAGGCCGCCAACCGACTCAGGCGATGGTGTCCACCACGCCACCGTCGACGCGCAGCGCCGCACCGGTGGTGGCAGATGCCTGCGGCGAGGCGACGTAGACGCAGAGATTGGCGACCTCCTCCACGGTGGCGGCGCGGCGGATGATCGAGCTGGCACGATGCGCCTTCACGAAATCGGCGGCGACCTCTTCCAGCGGCTTGCCGGACTGCTCCACCTGCTCGGCCAGCATGGCCGCGACGCCCTCGGTCAGCGTCGGCCCCGGCAGGATGGCATTCACGGTGACGCCGGTACCGGCCATGCGCTTGGCCAATCCGCGCGCCAGGGCGAGATCGGCCGTCTTGGTGACCCCGTAGTGGATCATTTCGACCGGGATATTGAGTCCGGACTCCGAGGAGACGAACAGCACGCGTCCCCAGCCCTTGTCCGCCATCCGCGGCAGGTACGCGCGCGACAGGCGCACGCCGGACATCACGTTCACCGCCAGGAAGCGCTCCCACTCCGCGTCGGGCGTGTCGAAGAAATCCTGCATCCCGAAGATGCCTGCGTTGTTGACCAGGATATCGACCGCAGGAAGCGCCGCGACGATCGCATCGCAGCCGGCTGAGGTCGCCACGTCGCCCGCCACGGCGCGCACGCTGGCAGCGGGGACATCGCGCTTGAGTGCGGCAACCGCCGCCTGGGTGCGGGCCTCGTCGCGGCCGTTCAGCGCCACTTCGGCGCCCGCCGCGGCCAGCCCCTTGGCGATCCCGAAGCCGATGCCGGCGGTGGAACCGGTGACGAGGGCGGTTTTCCCGGATAGATCGATCTTCATGGCTGTCTCCATGCATGAGGGTGAGGGTGAGGATCCGCTGCGACGCCCTTGCGGGATCGCCACCCGACACGGGCTTGCCGCGCCGGTGTTGCCGTCGCCGGATCATGGACGCATCCGTGGGCGAGCAAGTGAACGCACCCTGGTCGCCACGCCTGCTCGGCCATGCCAGCAGGATGCGGGCGACGCAGGCGGAAGGATCGAGCGTATCAGGGCATGACGGGCGCCCCTGCCCACCTCGCCTACGCCTGCAGACGAGCCACGCGCCGGCATCGACGGGCACGCATGCGCCTGCGCCTCGTGATGTCACTGGAACGCATGACGCTCGCGCTGCGGCGACTCACGCCGCGATCGTGTTGCCTTTCGGCGGTGGCGCCACTGCAGCAGCGGGGCCCAGCGCAACCAGCGGATGACCCGCCGCACGCCACGCCTCCAGGCCACCGCGCAGCGGCAGCACATCCTCGAAGTCGTGCTGGCGCAGGCGCTTGGCCAGTACCGCGGCCGAGACCTCGTTCGGGCAGGCGCAGTAGATGACGATCGTGCGATCGCGCGGCAAGCGCGCGACCAGTGCCTCGACCTGACGCTCGTCCACTTCCAGTGCGCCGGGGATGGCGTACGGCTCCAGCGTGCGGTAGCCCGGGGCGCGAATGTCCAGCAGCAGCGGCGGCGTCTCGCTCTGCAGCAGCGCATGCAGCGCGTCGACGTCGATGCGCAGGGTCTCCATCGCTTTGCGCAGCGTATGCCGGCGCCAGGCGCGGTAACCGATGTACAGCGCCAACAGGCCGACCAGCAGCAGCGCCGCGCGCCTGCCGAGCAGGCTCAGCCAGTCCAGCAAGTCCTGCACCTGGTCGGCGAAGCACAGACCCAGCAACAAGCCGCCACCGGCCCACAGCGCCGCGCCCAGCGCGTCGTAGCGCAGGAAGGCTGCAGGACGCACGCGCATGGCGCCGGCCATCGGCACCGACACCATCGACAGGCCGGGCACGAACTTGGCCACCGCCAGCACGCGCACGCCCCAGCGCGAGTAGAAGCGCTCGGTGCGCTTCATGCAGGTGTCGCGCGACAGCGACAGCCGGCACAACGACTGCAGCGTGCGGTTGCCGTAGCGACGGCCGGCGCCGAACCACAGCAGGTCGCCGAGCAGGCTGGCCACGATCGACACCGACAAGGCGCCCAGCAATGCGCTCCACATCGCCGCCCCATCGAGCAGCGCATAGGTCGCGCCGACCAGGATCAGCGTGGGCAGCGCCGGCACCGGCAGGCCCAGCGACAAGGCCAGGACGTTGACGAAGACCAGCCCGAGTCCGTAGCGCGCGATCAGGTCCTGCATGGCATGGCGGGCGGAGAGAAGAGGATGCCGCGCATTATCCTCCCGGCATCCGCGGCGCGCATGGGCGCGACGGCATCACCGGCGGAACAGACCCATCCATCGCCACCCTGCAGCGTTGCCGGTGCCCGACGTGCATCACCCGCCCTCGTCCAGCCGCGCCGCCATCTGCGCCAACCATGCCGCGAATACGCCCGGCTGGCGCATGCGCGCACGCCACCAGGCCAGCGCCGCGCCCTCCTCGCCGCTGCGCCAGGCCAACTGGAACACCTCGTCCGGCTTCGGCTCCTCCACGGCCTTGCGCACCAGCGCGCCCCGCGCCAGCGCCGCGCGCGCATAGGGCTCGGGCAGGAAGCCGAAGCCGAGCCCGGCCAGCTGCAACCGGTACTTGCTGCGCATGTCAGGCACGGTCAGCGCGTCCTGGCCGAACAGCAGCCCGACCGTGCGCGGCAGCAGCCGCCGCGCCGAATCCGCCACCGCGATCGCGCGATGCGCACTCAACTGGCTGCGGCTGAGCGGTTCCGGCGCCTGCGCCAGCGGGTGGCCGGGCGCGACCGCGAACACGAACGGCAGCGTGCCGAGCGGCTCGGCCACGTAGCCGCCGCCGCTGGGGCCTTCGCCGGCCGCCCCGACCAGCAGATCCACCCGCCGGTCCAGCAGCGCCTCCCAGGTGCCGGACAACGATTCCTGCACCACCCGCAAGCGGGTGCGGTCGGCAACCGCGTAGAACGCCGCCATGTCCTGCGCCAGGCACTCCGGCGCGAACACCGCATCCAGGCCCAGCGCGAACTCGGTCTCCCAGCCTGAGGCGACGCGGCGCACGCGCAGCTCCAGGTCGCCGGCCGCGCGCAGCAGATGGCGGCCTTCGCGCAGCAGTTCGGCGCCTGCGGCAGTCGGCACCGCCTTCGGCCCCAGGCGCTCGAACAGTTGCACGCCCAGGTCCTCCTCCAGCTTGGCGACCGTGTAGGAGATGGTCGACGGCACCTTGTGCAAGGCCTTGCCGGCGGCCGAGAACGAGCCGCGACGGTCGATGGCGTCGAGGATCTGCAGGGCATCGAGGCTGAGCTTGAGCATTCGAATTTTTCGATGATGGATGCCGAATCTATCCGTTTTTCAAACCCGGCGACAGCGCGGATACTTGTTTCCAAGCCGGAGCGCACGCGAAATCAATGCAAACGGCGCTTTCGATCCACTTGCACATCAATGTCACCAAGGAGCCTCCCATGCTGCAGATCCGCCCCGCCAACACCCGTGGCCGCGCCGAACACGGCTGGCTGTCCTCGCGCCACACCTTCTCCTTCGGTCACTACCACGACCCGCGCCACATGGGCTTCGGGCCGCTGCGGGTGATCAACGAAGACCGCGTGCAGCCCGGCGAGGGCTTCGGCACCCACGCCCATCGCGACATGGAGATCCTGTCCTACGTGGTCGACGGCGCGCTGGAGCACAAGGACAGCATGGGCAACGGCTCGGTGCTGCGCTATGGCGACGTGCAGCGCATGAGCGCCGGCTCCGGGGTCACCCACAGCGAGTTCAACCATTCGGCCAGTGAGCCGGTGCACTTCCTGCAGATCTGGGTGATGCCCGAGCGCGCCGGAATCGAGCCGGGCTACGAGGAGAAGCACTTCGCGCCGGACAGCAAGCGCGGCCAGTTGCGGCTGATCGCGGCCCCGCAGGGCGAGGACGGTGCGGTGCGCATCCATCAGGACGCGCGCATCTACGCCTCGATCCTCGACGGCGACGCGCACCTGGACTATCCGCTGGCGGCCGGGCGCGGCGCCTATGTGCAGGTGGTGCGCGGCACCCTGACCGTCAATGGCCAGACCCTGCAGGCCGGCGACGCCCTCCAGGCGGTCGACGAGGCCAGCCTGCAGTTCGCCGACGCCCAGGACAGCGAGTTCCTGCTGTTCGACCTGCCGCGCTGAACGCTGCAGCCCAGGTCGTGGCCGGGGCCATGGACCGGGCCACGACCGCGACCGCGCGCGATCGGACCGCGCGGCGGCGCCACGGCGTCGCTGCGCCCCGCACTCCCGGTGTGCTCACGCCACCCTCGGCACCCCGTAACGCGTCCTGCACGGCCTCCGCGGCAATGCTTCCGCTCTCCCTCCCCTATTGCCGGTATGCCGGCCGAGAGCCTGCCGATGCGCCACCCCACCAGCGCCGCCTATGCCACCCCCTCGCGTATCCGCGAAGGGCGTCCCTTTCCGCGCGGCGCCGTGTTCGACGGACAGGGCACCAACTTCGCCCTGTTCTCGGCGCACGCCACCCGCGTGGAGCTGTGCCTGTTCGACGAGGCCGGCACCGAGACGCGCCTGGACCTGCCCGAATACACCAACGAAATCTGGCATGGCTACCTGCCCGACGTGAAGCCCGGTCAGCGCTACGGCTATCGCGTGCATGGCCCCTACGCCCCCAGCGAAGGCCACCGCTTCAATCCCAACAAGCTGCTGCTCGATCCCTATGCCCGCGAACTCGAGGGCGACCTGATCTGGGCCGACGAGCTGTACGGCTACACCGTCGGCCACCCGGACGGCGACCTGAGCTTCGACGAGCGCGACAGCGCCCCGTTCATGCCCAAGTGCGTGGTGGTCGAGGACACCTACGATTGGGAAGACGACCAGCGCCTGCTGACGCCGTGGAACCAGACCCTGGTCTACGAAACCCATGTGCGCGGCTACACCATGCGCCATCCGCAGGTGCCGGACGAGCTGCGCGGCACCTGCGCCGGGCTGGCGCAGGAACCGGTGCTGCGCTACATCAAGGAACTGGGCGTCAGCGCCGTGGAGCTGCTGCCGGTCCACGCCTACCTCGACGACCAGCACCTGCTCGACAAGGACCTGCGCAACTACTGGGGCTACAACACCCTCGGCTTCTTCGCGATCAAGTCGCGCTACCTCGCCAGCGGCCACCGCGACGAGTTCCGCGACATGGTCAAGGCCATGCACCGCCAGGGCCTGGAGGTGATCCTGGACGTGGTCTACAACCACACCGCCGAGGGCAGCGAACTGGGTCCCACCCTGTCCTTCCGTGGCATCGACAACGCCAGCTACTACCGCCTGGCCGAGGACAAGCGCTACTACATCAACGACACCGGCACCGGCAACACGCTCAACCTGAGCAACTCGCGGGTGATCCAGTTCGTCAACGATTCGCTGCGCTACTGGGCCGGCGAAATGCACGTGGACGGCTTCCGCTTCGACCTGGCCACCATCCTCGGCCGTGAGCCCACCGGCTTCGACCAGCGCGGCGGCTTCCTCGACGCCTGCAACCAGGATCCGCTGCTGTCGCAGGTCAAGCTGATCGCCGAACCCTGGGACTGCGGCCCCGGCGGCTACCAGGTCGGCCACTTCCCGCCGGGCTGGTCGGAGTGGAACGACAAGTTCCGCGACAACGCCCGCGCGTTCTGGAAGGGCGACGACGGCAAGCTCGCCGAATTCGCCACCCGCTTCACCGGCTCGGCCGACCTGTTCGACCGGCGCGGGCGGCGCCCGTGGGCCTCGGTGAACTTCATCACCGCGCACGACGGGTTCACCCTGCACGACCTGGTCAGCTACAACGGCAAGCACAACGACGCCAACGGCGAGGACAATCGCGACGGCTCCGATCACGACAGCTCCTGCAATTACGGCGTAGAGGGCGAGACCGACGACACCGGCATCCTGCAACTGCGCGAGCGGCAGATGAAGAACCTGCTGGCGACGCTGCTGCTGTCGCAAGGCACGCCGATGCTGCTGGCCGGCGACGAACGCGCGCAGACCCAGGGCGGCAACAACAACACCTATTGCCAGGACAACGAGATCACCTGGATCGACTGGGAACGCGACCCGAGCGAGGGTCGCCTGACCGCGTTCGTGAAAGCGCTGACCGCGCTGCGCCGGCGCTACCCGATCCTCACCCGCGGGCGCTTCCTCAACGGCCAGTACAACGAGGAAGCCGGCGTGCGCGATCTCACCTGGCTCAATCCCGGCGGCACCGAGATGGACGAGGCGCACTGGACCGACGCCGGCGCGCGTTCGGTTGGCCTGCTGCTGGAAGGCAAGGCGCAGACCTCCGGCGTCAAGGAGCTGGCCAACGACCACACCTTGCTGATCGTCATCAATGCCTACCACGAGGGAGTGAGCTTCGTGCTGCCCTCCTCGGAAGAGGAAACGCATTGGAAGCTGGTGCTGTCCACCGACGACGCGCTGCAGGTCGACAGCATGCCGGCCGGTGCCAGCGAGTTCCTGGCTCCGCCGCGCAGCGTCAGCGTGTTCGAGTGTCAGGCGCCTGCGTCGGCGTGATCCCACGCCGCGTCGCGCATTGACAGCTTTTTGCCCTTCGCCGCCAGCATGCGATGCTGGCGGCGAAGTCGTGTCTGTGCACATGACCGACAGCACGGCAGCACGGCTGACGCCTCGCCGCGTAGACCTCAGCGTCAGCTGCGCTTCGACGGACGCAGCATGGACTGCATGCGCAGGTCCGCTCCATGCGTGCGCGCGACTGCCAATGTGAATCGTTGCCTGGTCGTGCCCACGACTCGTCTCGCGGAGCGCAATGCAGTCATCCCGCCTCGCGAGAATTGCGGCGGTGCGTGGTAGCGCCGCGGTCGAACCCGGTCACTTGCGTGCAGAACCCGCCACATCCGGCAAGCGCCAGCCGCGTCTGACTCCAAAGACGCCTCGCACCGAAACCACGATGCAGCACCCGCTGCTGACAGCGAAGAACTGCTGAAAGAGCGCGCTCGGTTTTCAGCTTATCTCTGCACGGCACGGATGCCGGCGCTGCCACGCCGCTGCGCCAGTGACACGACATCGCGTCGCGCTACCACAGCGCCGCCGCAGTGCAGGTGCAATTGGCCTGCATGGCCTTTGGCACAGTGTTGGAGGGCGCAAGCTCGTTACGCTGAGCGCCCACCCGCTTCCCCATCCGGCATGCGCGACTCGACTCAACACAGCACCTTCCCGCCAGCTCACGGCATCGCCGTCATGCGCCACCCGTTGCTGCGCATCGCGCTGAGCGCCGCAATTCTCGCGCTGGCGTTCTACCCATGGCTGCCGTTTCCCTGGCGGATGCCGGTGGTCGGCCTGCTCGGTCTCGCCCTGGTGTGGCTCGAGACGCGCTCGCCCGCGGCCTGCGGTGTCGCGCGCCCTCGCCTGCTGTCCGTGATCGGCTGGACGGCCCTGCTGGTGCTGCTGACCGTCGGCTTCGTCACGCCGGTGCTGCAACCGCTGATCGATGCCATCACCGGACACAAGACCGACTACAGCGCCTACGGCGCGCTCAAAGGCAACGTCCAGGCCACGACCCACTTGATCGGCGCGGCATGGCTGAGCGCGGCACTCGGCGAAGAACTGGTGTTCCGCGCCTTCCTCATGCACCAGCTCGATGCCCTGTTCGGGCGGCTGCGCGGCGGCCGCTGGATCGCCGCACTGGCCGGCGGCGTGGTGTTCGGCCTGATGCACGCCGCGCAAGGCGCCTCCGGCATCCTGCTGACAGGCGTGGTCGGCATGATGTTCGGGTATGCCTATCTGCGTTCCCGGCGCAACCTGTGGGCGATGATCCTCGCGCACGGCCTGATCGACACCTGGGGCGTGACCACCCTGTATCTCGGCTGGTACTGACGCAGCGCAGGCGCAGACGCAGGCCGCCGATCGGCCTGCCGATGCTGACGAACGGCTCCGCTCGTAGCTGGAGGACGGAAGATCGCGCCGCTATCCCTGTGCCGTCCGGCGCAAGACCCTAAGCACTCCCGCACGAGGAATGCGCCATGACGCGTTTGATGAATAGCGCAGGCGTCAGCGCGCAACCCGTCCGCCGCCTAAATGGCGCGTGCGCATCGGCTCGATTTTCACTCGGGCGCTACCGGCCGGCGCTCAGTTTGGCGATGCCCACTTGAGGGCATCCCTACTGCGGAGTCAACGATGGACAAGAATCGTACCGAAGGCGCCAAGAACCAGATCAAGGGCACCGTCAAGGAAGTCGCCGGCAAGGTGACCGGCAACAAGATGAAGGAAGTCGAAGGCAAGATGCAGAAGAACGCCGGCAAGGTACAGAGCGAAGTCGGCAAGGCGCGCGACCACGCGCGTGGCTGAGTTCCAGGCCTTGGTGCTCCCCTGCCGTGCGTGGCTGGGGAGCTTCTGCTAGCGGCGTCAGCTTGCCGACTCTCTGGTTTGCCGATTTGCTCTGCGCATTGGACTCTCTGGATTTGCTCAGGCCTCTAGGGCAATTGCGAATCGACCGACGTATCGAACATTGCCGCCATGCAATCAGCTATGCCGTCACACCAGTCGGTCGGCGACGCGCATGGCGAGCAAACACCAGCACGCTCACCTCCAAGCTGGTGGACCGCGTCCACAACGATCTGGTGCACTGCGCGCTCGACTAGGTCCGTAAGCAGCCCAACTGCACCACTAATCGCATTCGCACGAAGATCGTCACGGCGGCAGTTCGCGCCGGAACTGCATGCTGCACGCCCGTCCACGCGCAGTGGCGTCACTCCAGGTGCAGACGTACGCCGCAGTGCCACACGCAGTGGCGCCTCATGACATCGCCCAGGAGTCGCTGCTGACGTGGAAGCGACTGCGAGACGTGGCAGTGCTCGCGATCGCCTCCACGATAACGACACCATGTCATCCGCCGCGCGTTGCCTGGCCTGAGCCAGCAACCCGATAATGTTCGGCAGCTTTTCCGAACACAAATCTACCGATGATGCTCCTCGCCTCAATTAAACCATCGATCGCCATTACCGCCTCACCCAGAGGCGCAACACGTTTGCTCTTTTTTCTACTTGCTGCCACCCAGGCCGGCATGACTGCGGCGGCAGCAACGGGCGCAGCACCCGCCGAAATAACGACCAATGATTTCACCGTGGAAATCAACAGCCATGCTTTCGCCCTCGGTGAAAGCTGGACCGACCAGATCAGGAAGCAGGCAGGCGCTCAGATCAGCGAAAGCTTCGTGGGAGATGTGCCTGCTGGGGACACCAGCTACAGGTACTACCAGCACCGGTATGCCGGCTTCGAAATCCACACTGCCAACTTATTCTGGCAAACAGCGCAGCGCGACATTGACAGCTACATGATTGCGCAGATCACCATCACCGCACCCGCGATCAAAACAGCCGGGGGCGTCACGGTAGGCGATACGCAGAATGTGCTGATCGGAAAGTATGGCCCAGGCACGGCAGATGACAGAGACGATCAGCACTGGCGGTATTATGAAGCCGGCAATAAGCGAATCTCTTTTCAGCTTGAACATGGAAACATCAGCCACATCATGATGACCCTCGACCCGGGCAACTGAAAGCAAGCCCGTGTGGCGCGGCAGGCAGGATCAAATCATCGCCGCTGCCGATGCCACCGAACTGGCCGTTTTCGCCATGCCTGCAGCACCTGCCCAGACGTAGCGACCATCCGCCGCCCAAGCGAAGCCACCCAGATGCGTCACTGCCGTCCATCCGTCGAAGGTGACGTGAGCGACCCAACCTTGATGCGACTCCACTGCGCACGATCACGGCAAGCCCGCTGAAGTACGCAATGCGCGGCCGGCGGCGCAACAGGGATGTTGAGGCTTAACCCGCCAGGCGGGCGCGGTCGCATGTCACGCCGGTGCTGCGCGTTATGGCCTTGCAGCCGCAATGCACTCGCCGCTCGACAGGAACGCGCAACGAGTGGAGCAGACGCCACCCTCGCCACGTTTTGAGGGAATGCGCTACACCAATGAAAGGTCCAGGTGAGCTTTCGGGCGACCAAAAGGAACCCGTGCAGAAGGCGCTCGCTTGCCGCGAGCGCCATCCGGCTTCGGCCTGGCTACAAGCGCCTCGACTCGAGAACGCACCGCTGCGCCATGAGGCGTCTTCCCAAGAGAAGAGAAGCCCCGATACTGCCATTCTCCAACCGCCCTTGGCGTTGGTTATGCCTTGCGAGCGAGATGCAGGAAGTACCCCGCCCCCACCAATGCGAGCAGCCCGAAGATGATCCCGTTTTTGCCGTTTTCGCGCCGCGCTTGCAGCGCTTGGTCCGGCGTCACAAACACGCGATCGCCCAGCCGCAATCCCCACACTTCGCGCTCGCCGTCTTCTTCGGAAAAGGTGACGCGCACCGGTGCTCCTGCCCTGATCTCATTCCACAGCGGATCGATACCTGGAAGGATGCTGGAATACTTGAATTCGTCACCCGCGGGTGCCACGGTAAAGTTGACGCTTTGCAACCTTGACTTGCTATGCGATGCGTGCACCGAGCCCACCGTCCCACTCGACTCGAGCAGCCTGTCCGGCACAGCCGATGGTCGACTCAAGAAGGTGACCACGCTGGCAACTGTCATGCCAAAGCAGAGCACCGCGATGATGATGAAACGAATCTTGTGTGATTGCATCCGGATACCATAGTAGGAACGAAACGCCGCAGTTCTGCGGTGTGCACATTTTTAGGAGAGCGGCCGCATTGGTCAATGCGAAGTTGCCTGCTCGATCGCACACGGCCGTCTTCATCGCGTGCCTGCCAAAGGTGCGCTGTCATCAGGCCTAGCTGGAGCGACCGAACGAACTTCATGCAAGCAGCACCATGGAAACTCAGTGCAGCACGCGCTCTCTTTTCGCGAGGAGATGGCCATGGGCCACAACGGTGAGTCCACGCATGCTCTTGCTGACCCGAGATGAGCGTTCGTCGTTACTCACCTAGTCAATCACGAGAATGCCCATGAGGATTGCCGCGCGCAGTGATAGGCCACCACGCGCTTGCGGTCGAACGCGCCCTGTTCTGGCCAAGTCTTGCAGCATGTCCAGGTATCGATGGCACTGAACTGCTGTCGCTGGAACATCTGCAGAAAAAGTCGAGCGCTTGTGCGCCACGCATAGAGCAGACATGCGTGTGATGGAGCGCGATCCACCGCGTCGCGCCGTTCTTCAACTGCGCGAGATATCCGGGCCGAAGATGCGCTAGATCGGACCACAGCTGAGCACATGCTGCAGGGGCTCCTTACCCACTGCTTTTGCGCTGCCAGCCCAGGACGCGTGCAGAGAAGCCGCCTCGCAGGTAGTGGTGCGCTTTGCATGCCTCAATGCGCTTCGTGCACGCGAGAGCCCGGCACCGATACAGGCAGGAACATGCCTCCGCGCCGTCTGGCGCAAGAACCAATGCGAGAAGTCTTTCCATGCAAGCTCGTTCGGCAACACGATCTGCTTGCCCTCATGCCAGTTGACGACGTACAGCGCTGGACAGCCCTGAGCCCGCGAGTCTTACGGACGATTGTCATGGCGGGCACCTGTCTCGGATGTTGACCGTCATCTATCGCGATGGCGGAGGTCACGCCGACCAGAGGGCCCTCGCCGATGGACACGATGACCTTGCACGAGGGAAGCGAGGCGAACGCTAGACGAAGGCACGGGAAGCGGCACGATTGCCGCGTCGCCAGTTGCCGAAGCAGCGACCGAGCCTTGGTCTCTTCTCTCCACCGGCCCGCACAGGCTCTGCTGGTGGCTGCACGCACTTGAGGTCCGCGCGCGATGACACGTCCTTCCGCCGCCGCAACGATTCCTTAGCGCCGCCCCATGCGGCTTGTCCCGTTACGGATGCGCCGTAACGGCTTGAGCGTGGGCACAGCAGACGACAAGCGGCACCGCATCGTCGAGTGCAGCACGATCGCAGGTCGCACGGTACTGACTGCGCTGCCGCTCTCGCGTTCAAAGCGCGCCTGCAGCTCAGCAGGAACGCGCAAACAAGCGCAGTAGCGACGGTCTCGCCGCACGTCAGGAGTGCGCGACTCGCATGGAAGTTCCAAGCGAGTGTCCAAGATGGCCGAAAAGAAAAACGCCCGCAAATCGTTGATTTGCGGGCGTTTCTTTGACACTGGCGGAGTGAGAGGGATTCGAACCCTCGATAGAGCTTTTGACCCTATACTCCCTTAGCAGGGGAGCCCCTTCAGCCACTCGGGCATCACTCCGGATTTATGCGCTGCGGATATTCCGCGACCGGGCGCGAAGAATACCGGGTTGTGGGGGCTCAGGTAAACCCTTTTGACGCATCAATCGGCAGATTGATCGCCGTGACCGCCGCCGTGCGAGTTCGGCTCGTCGCCGCGCTGGATGCGCTGGTAGATCTCTTCGCGATGCACCGCCACGTCCTTCGGCGCGGTGATGCCGATGCGCACTTGATTGCCCTTGACCCCAAGCACCGTCACGGTGACCGAATCGCCGATCATCAAGGTTTCGCCTACCCGGCGAGTCAGGATCAACATTGTTTGAATTCTCCAGGGAACCGGTGGGTCTCACCGGCACGGCGCCCGCGCTGCGGCACGCCCCATAATGAAAGGGAAAAGAGGGGTGATGTTACGGGAAGCCGCGCCTTGCCAGCAAGGCACGCGGCTCGGGTGTTCAGGGGAGATGTTGCTTGACCCAGGCCGGGACGCCGGCGAGCGCAGGGGCAAGGGCGGGCCCGTCCTCGCCACCACCCTGGGCGAGGTCCGGGCGGCCGCCGCCCTTGCCCGAGATCTGACCGGCGATGTGGCTCAACAGTTCCCCGGCCTTGACCCGCCCCATTGGGCTGCCGTTCACGCCTGCCACCAGGGCAACCTTGCCCTCGTTGGCGCCGGCCAACACGATCACGCTGTCGCCCAACTGCTGCTTCAGGCGATCCATGGCCTCGCGCAGGGCCTTGGCGTCGAAGCCTTCCAGCCGCACCGCCAGCACCTTCACGCCGGCGACGTCGACCGCCGAACCGGCCAGGTCGGCGGTGGCACCGGACGCCAGCTTGGCCTTCAGCGCCTCCAGTTCGCGCTCCATGCGCTTGTAGCGGTCGCCGAGCTGGCGGATCTTGTCGACCACGTCGTGGCTGTTGCCGCCGACCAGGTCGGCCGCCTCGCGCAGCCGGGCCTCCTCGGCCGCCACGTAGTCCAGCGCGCCCTGCCCGGTCACCGCCTCGATGCGGCGCACGCCAGCGGAGACGCCGCCTTCGCTGGTGATCTTGAACAGGCCGATGTCGCCGGTGCGCCCGACATGCGTACCGCCGCACAGTTCGGTGGAGTAGTCGCCCATCTTGAGCACACGCACGCGCTCGCCGTACTTCTCGCCGAACAGCGCCATGGCGCCGAAATCCAGCGCCTCCTGCATGCCCATCTGATGCACTTCGGCGGCGTTGTTGGCCCGGACCTGCTGATTGACCTTGCGCTCGATCAGCGCCAGTTCCTCGGCCCCGATCGGCTGGAAATGCGAGAAGTCGAAACGCAGGCGATCCGGCGCCACCAGCGACCCCTTCTGCTGGACATGGGTGCCCAGCACTTCGCGCAGTGCGGCATGCAGCAGGTGCGTCGCGGAGTGGTTGAGGATGGTGGCGCCGCGGCGCTCGGCATCGACCTGGCCGGCCAGCACGTCGCCGATCTTCAGGCTGCCTTCTTCCAGCGTGCCGACATGGCCATGGAACTGGCCGGCGAATTTCTGCGTGTCGGTGACCGTCAGGCGGGTGCCGGCGGCGGTCAGTGTGCCGAGATCGCCGACCTGGCCGCCGGATTCGGCATAGAAAGGCGTTTTGTCGGTCAGCACGATGACTGCGTCGCCGGCATGGACCGACTGTACCGGGCGACCGTCCTTGAGCAGGGCGACCACGCGCAGGCCGTCGGCCTGCAGGCTGTCGTAACCCAGGAACACGGTCGGGGCCAGGGTCGCCACCAGGTCCGCCGGCAGCTGCACGCCACCGCCGAACTTGCCGGCTTCGCGCGCCCGCCGGCGCTGCTCGTCCATTGCCGTCTCGAAGCCCTGCTCGTCCACGCGCAGGTCGCGCTCGCGGGCGATGTCCTGGGTCAGGTCCAGCGGGAAGCCGTAGGTGTCGTAAAGGCGGAAGGCATCTTCGCCGGCGATCACCCCGCCCTGCGCCTTGGCGGCGACGTCCTCGAAGATCTTCATGCCGGCATCGAGGGTTTCGGCGAAGCGCTCCTCCTCGGCCTGCAGGGCGCGCAGCACGGTGTCCTGGGCCGCAGTCAGCTCCGGATAGGCCTCGCCCATCAGTTCCACCAGTGTCGGCACCAGCTTGCTGAAGAACGGCTGGCGCACGCCGAGCATCCAGCCATGGCGCAGGGCGCGGCGGATGATCCGGCGCAGCACGTAGCCGCGGCCTTCGTTGGACGGCAACACGCCGTCGACGATCAGGAACGCGCAGGCACGGATATGGTCGGCGATCACACGCAGCGACTTGTTCTCCAGGTCGGCGGTGCCGGTCAGCTCGGAGGCCTTGCGGATCAGCGTCTGGAACAGGTCGATCTCGTAGTTGGTGTGCACGTGCTGCAGGATCGCCGCCAGGCGCTCCAGGCCCATGCCGGTATCGACGCAGGGCGCCGGCAGCGGCACCAGGGTGCCGTCGGGCTGGCGGTCGAACTGCATGAACACCAGGTTCCAGATCTCGATGAAGCGATCGCCGTCTTCGTCCGGCGAGCCCGGAGGACCGCCGGCGATGTGCGCGCCGTGGTCGTAGAAGATCTCGGTGCACGGGCCGCAGGGACCGGTGTCGGCCATCTGCCAGAAGTTGTCCGAGGCGTACGGCGCGCCCTTGTTGTCGCCGATGCGCACGATGCGCTCGGCGGGTACGCCGATCATGTCGCGCCACAAGGCATAGGCCTCGTCGTCGGTGTGATAGACGGTGACCAGCAGCCGCTCGGCCGGCAGCTTCCAGACCTGGGTCAGCAGTTCCCAGGCCCAGGCGATGGCGTCCTTCTTGAAGTAGTCGCCGAACGACCAGTTGCCGAGCATTTCGAAGAAGGTGTGGTGGCGCGCGGTGTAGCCGACCGAATCCAGGTCGTTGTGCTTGCCACCGGCGCGCAGGCAGCGCTGCACGTCCGCCGCGCGCACGTAGCTGCGCTTCTCGGCGCCCAGGAACACGTCCTTGAACTGCACCATGCCGGAATTGGTGAACAGCAGCGTCGGGTCGTTGCCGGGCACCAGCGGCGCGGACGGCACGATGGTATGGCCCTTCCCCTTGAAGAAGTCGAGGAAGTCGCTGCGGATCTGGGAGGTGGAGAATTTGGCGGGTGCGTTCATGGGCTGGCTATAGACGAGCGGACGGGCTTCCGGCAACTCCCTCCTAGATGAGGGCGCCACGGAAACCGGACAAGACAACTCGCCAAGGGTAGCAGGCCCGGCCCGCTCAGTCCTCCGTAGCGTCGCGGACCGCGGCGCGGATGCTGTCGCCATCGAAGCCACGCCGTGCCAGCAGATCGGCGGCCTTGCGCCGCTGCGGCAAGTCCATCGCCCCGGCAGCGCCGAAGCGGCGCCGCACCAGATCGCGGGCGTTTTCGGTCCAGTCGCCTTCGAAAGCGCCCATCGCGGTGGCGATGGCCTCGCTGTCCAGGCCGTGGGTACCGAGCTCGGCACGGATATGCAGAGGGCCGTAGCCGGACCCGGCGCGACTGCGCACCAGCAGTTCGGCGAAGCGGCCATCGTCCTGCCAGCCCTCGCCGCTCAGGCGCTCCACCGCCTCGGCGGCGGCCTCGGCCTCCACGCCGCGCGCGCGCAGCTTGCGGGTCAGTTCCTTGCGCGAATGCTCGCGCCGTACCAGCAGGCCCAGCGCTTTCTGCAGCGGCGTCTGCTCCGCTTGCCGGCGACGCCGGCGTGGTTCCTGCGCGTGCTCGTCGCTCATGCGCCAGCCACCCTACTCTGAAAAATGCGCCGTCCCTGGCGCGCGCCCTCCTGGCTTGCTCAAGACTGCCGAGGGAGACGAGCGGCACTGACTCCACCGCTCCCCCGGCAGAAAACCGTTACGCGTCGTCGTCTTCCGCCTCGGCCTCGCTCGGGGCGATCTCCGTGGGCTGGAACTTCTCGCGCAGCTCGCTTTCCAGCTTGGCCGCGACCTGCGGGTTGTCGCGCAGGTAACCACGGGCGTTGTCCTTGCCCTGGCCGATGCGCTCGCTGCCGTAGCTGTACCAGGCACCGGCCTTCTCGACCAGCTTGGCTTCCACGCCCATGTCGATCAGCTCGCCCTCGCGGCTGATGCCTTCGCCGTAGAGGATTTCGGTGATGACCTGCTTGAACGGAGGCGCCAGCTTGTTCTTGACGACCTTGATCTTGGTCTGGTTACCGATGATCTCGTCGCCCTTCTTGATCGCACCGATGCGGCGGATGTCCAGGCGCACCGAGGCATAGAACTTCAGCGCGTTGCCGCCGGTGGTGGTTTCCGGGCTCTGGCCCGGCATCATCACGCCGATCTTCATGCGCAACTGGTTGATGAAGATCACCAGGGTGTTGGAGCGCTTGATGTTGCCGGTGAGCTTGCGCAGCGCCTGGCTCATCAGGCGCGCCTGCAGACCCGGCAACTGGTCGCCCATCTCGCCTTCGATTTCGGCCTTCGGGGTCAGCGCGGCGACCGAGTCGACCACCACGATGTCCACCGAGCCCGAGCGCACCAGCATGTCGGCGATTTCCAGCGCCTGCTCGCCGGTGTCCGGCTGCGACAGCAGCAGCTCGTCGACGTTGACGCCCAGCTTGGCGGCGTAGATCGGGTCCAGCGCGTGCTCGGCGTCGATGAACGCGGCGGTGCCGCCGTTCTTCTGGCACTGGGCGATGGCCTGCAGGGTCAGGGTGGTCTTGCCCGAGGATTCCGGACCGTAGATCTCGACCACGCGGCCCTTCGGCAGGCCGCCGATGCCCAGCGCGATGTCCAGCATCAGCGAGCCGGTCGGGATCACTTCCACCGCTTCGATGACGCGATCGCCCATCCGCATCACCGAGCCCTTGCCGAACTGCTTCTCGATCTGGCTCAGGGCGGCAGCGAGCGCGCGCTTCTTGTTCTCGTCCATTGTGGTGTCCTTGGAAGGTGAGGAGGATTTGCGGAGTGAGGTCAATGTAAGGGCCTGGTATCGCACGGACTGAGACAGTGCGTGGCGAGATGAAAATAATTCGTCCGCACCGGGCTGCGGCAGCGGCGAATGGCGATATCTGGGGTCGGAAAAGTCCGGCCGGCGCTGTAGTGCATGCCCTGTTCCACGCGCGGCATCAGCGATTGGGGCGCAGCAGGCCGCAGTACAGGCCTTCGATGGCGAACTCCTGATCCGGCAACACCTCGATCGGCGCGTAGTCCGGGTTGCGCGGCAACAGGCGGATGCGGTCCTTGCCGATCTTCAGCAGCTTGACCGTGATCTCCTCATCGATGCGTGCCACCACGATCTGCCCGGAGCGGGCATCGCGGGTGCGGTGCACGCCGATCAGGTCGCCGTCGAAGATGCCTTCGTCGCGCATGGAGTCGCCCTGCACCTTCAGCAGATAGTCCGGCGCCGGCGAGAAGAACACCCGGTCCAGCACCACGAAGTCGTCCGAGCCGATGTCCGCGCCGATCGGCAGGCCGGCGGCGACGCGCCCGAGCACCGGCAGGCGCAGCACGTCGGCGCTGTCCACCTGTGCCGCCGGCGGCGGGGTCGCCGCCCCGCCGAGCAGGCGGATGCCGCGCGCCTGCCCGGGCACGCGGCGGATCGCGCCGGCCTGTTCCAGCGCTTCCAGGTGGTATTGGGCCGCGCGCACGCCTTTGAAGCCGAAGGCACGGGCGATCTCGGTCTGCGACGGCGGCACGCCATCGTGTTCGATGCGCTCGGCGATCAGGTCGAGGATCGCCTGCTGGGTTTCGGTCAGGTCCATGGTTAGTAGTAATACTACTAAATCGACTGGCGAGCAACTGGCGTGTGGAACCGGAGTGCCGGTGCGCAGCGTTGCCGGCGGCTTGGGCAGGTCCGCACGGCAGCCTGCCGTCGCTGGCAGGGCCTCTCGGCCTCTGCTTCGCGCGTCCTTGTAGGCAGCTCTGCATCTCGTCGTAGCGCTGTGGGCAGAGCGACTTGGCCACATCGCGTCGGAGCTGAAGCCCCTCCCACAGTGGGAGTACGTGTGCGCTGGCTCGTAGACGCGGCGCGGTGCCCGACCCACCAGCCTCGACGCCATGCGGCGGAGCGTGCTCGACGGTGTGTGCCGCGCTCAGCGCCCGCTGCGCCAGATCGAGAACAGGATCCACACGCCCGACAGCGCCGCGCCGATGAAGCCGCAGACGCCGATCGCCAGCAGCCAGCGGCTGGAAATGCCGCCGACGCTGTTCATCACGATCGACGAGCCGATGATCAGCGCGGCGGTGACGATGCCCATGGTCAGGCGGTTGGCGGCGCGGTTGACCTGGTCGCCGAAGCCTTTCAGCGAACCGGTCTCCACGTTCAACTGCAGGCGCCCGCGGCGCGCCGCCTGCAGCAGCCGGCGCGTGTCGCGCGGCAGGTCGCCGAGCAGCTCCAGCGCGCCCAGTACGGTGCGCCGGCCGCGCCGGGCCATCGCCCGCGGCGCGAACCGCTGCAGCATCACCCGCTCCAGGTACGGGGCGGCGGCGCCGGCCATGTCGAAGTCCGGATCGAGCTGGCGCCCCACCCCTTCCAGGGTCAGGAAGGTCTTGATCATCAGTGCCAGGTCGGCCGGCAGCGCCAGCGCGTGCTGGCGCAGCAACGCGGTGACGTCGCCGAGCATGGCGCCCACCCGCAGGTCCTTCAGCGGCACGCCGCGGTACTGGTCGACGAACGCGGCGATCTCCAACTGCAGGCGCGCCTCGTCGACCTCGACCTCGCCGTCGGTCCACTCCAGCAGGATGTCGGCCACCGCTTCGGCGTCCTGGGTGACCAGCCCGTGCAGCAGTTGCACCACCTGGTAGCGGCGCTGCTCGGAAATGCGCCCGACCATGCCGAAGTCGATCACCGCGATGCGCTCGCCGGGCAGGTAGAAGATGTTGCCCGGATGCGGATCGGCGTGGAAACAGCCGTCCTCCAGCACCATCTTCAGCACGATGTCGGCACCGGTGCGCGCCAGCGGGCGCCGGTCCAGGCCGGCGGCTTCGACCCCGGCCAGGTCGCGACCGCCGATGCCGGCGACGAAGTCCTGCACGTTCAGCGTCTCGCAGGTCCACTGCCAATGCACCCGCGGGATCACGATCTCGTCGTGTCCCTGGAAGTTGGCGGCGATGCGCTCGGCGTTGCGGCATTCGCCGGCGAAATCCAGCTCGCGGCGCAGCGACAGGGTGAACTGGTGCACCACCGCGGCCGGGCGGTAGCGTTTCAGGTCCGGCGCGCGCGCCTCGACGATCTCGGCCAGCCGCGCCAGCAGTCGCAGGTCGGCCTCGATCACCTCGCGGATGCCGGGGCGACGCACCTTGATCACCACCGCGGTGCCGTCGTGCAGCCAGGCGCGATGGGTCTGCGCCAGCGAGGCGGCGGCCAGCGGGGCTTCCTCGACCTCGGCGAAGATCGCCGTCGGCGCCTCGCCGAGCGCCTCGATCAGTTGCGGCAGGATCTGCGGATAATCCAGCGCCGGCGCCGCGTTCTGCAGTTCGCCGAGTTCGTCGATCCACTCCGGCGGCAGCAGGTCCACGCGCGTGGCCAGCACCTGGCCCAGCTTGACGAAGGTCGGGCCGAGATCCTGCAGGGCGCGCCGCACCCGCTGCGGCGCCGACATGCGCAGCATCTCCTCGGCGTTGTGCCAGTGCAGCAGGCGCCCGGCGCGTTCCAGCACGTCGGCCATGCCGATGCGCCGCACCACGTCGCCGAACCCGTAGCGGATCAGCACCGAGGCGATTTCCTGCAGACGCCCCAGGTCGCGGACGGTGCTCAACGCCTCCCACATCGCGCTCATCCTCGGGGAAGGCGCGCGGCCATGATCACAGCAACGCGTCCAGGCCGTGCAGGGCCGCGGCCACGGTCTGCCGGCGCACCGCATCGCGGTCGCCCGGAAAATGGAACAACTGCGCGCTGGCGTAGCCGCCGCGGCGCTTCCAGCCCAGCCACACGCTGCCGACCGGCTTGTCGGCCGAACCGCCACCGGGGCCGGCGATGCCGGTGACCGCCACCGCGACGCTGGCGCCGGAATTGACCAGCGCCCCGGACACCATCTCGATCACCGTCTCGCGGCTGACCGCGCCGTGATGCTCCAGCGTCTGCGGGCGCACGCCCAGCAGCGCCTGCTTGGCCTCGTAGCTGTAGGCGACGATGCCGCAGTCGAACCAGGCCGAGGACCCGGCGACGTCGGTCATCACCTTGGCGATCCAGCCGCCGCTGCAGCTTTCGGCGGTGACCAGGCGCTCGCGCGCGGTGCGCAAGCGGTCGCTGAGCGCGGTGGCCTGTTGCAACAACTCCGAATCGGTGGGAAGCGTCATGGCACAGCTCGGGAAACCAGTGCGCTTTGTAGCCCAATTCGCCGTGGCTGTCGCGCCTGCGCGCGCCGGCGGACGGCTGGGCGTCAGCCGACGCGGCGCAGGTGTAGCTGCCACGCCGGCCGTCACTCGCTCGACCTTGGCGGCCCGACGCACCGCGCACCGCTAGCGCTGCTGCCACTCCTCCTGCTCGCGCGGCGGCAGCAGCGCCCGGATCGGCGCGCCGTCGGCCGCGGCGGCCAGGCGCTCGGCCTCGGTGATCGGGATGTCCACCTGCAGCAGCCAACCGTCCTCGTCGGCCTGCTCGCTGCGGATCACCTGCAACTGATGCAGTTGCGAGCGCAGGCGTCCGGCGCTGGGCGGCAGGCGCAGGCTGCCCTGCACGTGGCGCAGGCCCAGGCGCTGGCCGAGCACGTGCTGCAGCAGGTCCAGGCCGCGGCCGTCGCGTGCGGAGATCCACACCCGCTCGCGCCGCGCCGTGTCCGGCACGCCGTCCTGCGCATCGTGGCGCACCTCGGCGCCGTCGATACGGTCGATCTTGTTGAATACCAGCAACTGCGGCAGTTCGCCGGCGCCGACCGCGTGCAGCACCTCGTCGACCTGGGCGATGCGCTCCTCGCGCAACGGGTCGGCGGCATCGACCACGTGCAGCAGCAGATCGGCTTCGCGGGCCTCGGACAATGTCGAGCGGAACGCCGCGACCAGTTCGTGCGGCAGGTTGCGCACGAAGCCGACGGTGTCGGCCAGCATCGCGTTGCCGCCAGGCAATGCGATGCGCCGCACGGTCGGGTCCAGGGTCGCGAACAACTGGTCGGCAGCGTAGGCCTCGGCGCCGGTCAGGGCGTTGAACAGCGTGGACTTGCCGGCGTTGGTATAGCCCACCACCGCGATCCGCGGCAGTTCGCTGCGCACCCGCGCACGGCGCATCTGGGTGTGCTGCACCTCGACCTTCTCCAGCCGCTTCTGCAACTGCTCCACCCGCTTCTGCAGCAGGCGGCGGTCGGTCTCCAGCTGGGTTTCGCCGGGCCCGCGCAGGCCGATCGAACCGCCGCGCTGGCGCTCCAGGTGGGTCCAGCCGCGCACCAGCCGCGTGGCCATGTGCCGCAACTGGGCCAGCTCGACCTGCAGCTTGCCTTCGTGGCTGCGCGCGCGCTGGGCGAAGATGTCCAGGATCAGCCCGGTGCGGTCGATCACCCGCCGCTCCAGGATCTTCTCCAGGTTGCGCTCCTGGCCGGGACTGAGCGCGTGGTTGACCAGGACTAGGTCGGCGCCGCTGGCGTCGGCGGCGGCCTTGACCTCCTCCAGCTTGCCGCTGCCGATCAGCGTCGCCGGACTCGGCTTGTCGATACGCGCGGTCACGGTGGCGGCGATGCTGGCGCCGGCCGAGCGCGCCAGGTCGGCGAACTCTTCCAGCACATCGTCTTCCAACGGACCGCCCGCGTAGGGCTGGATCAGCAGTGCGTGTTCGCCGCGGCGGGACCGATCAAACACCCGCGGCTCCGCTCTTTACCACCGAACTACTCGACTTCGTCATCACCCGCACTGCCACCTTCGTTCTGCTGCACATAACCGCCGCCCGGTCCCACGCGCACGTTGCGCGCCGGCACCACGGTGGAAATGGCGTGTTTGTAGACCATCTGGCTGACGGTATTGCGCAGCAGGACCACGAACTGATCGAACGACTCGATCGTGCCCTGCAGCTTGATGCCGTTGACCAGATACACCGAGACAGGCACCCGTTCGCGACGCAACGCGTTGAGGAAAGGATCCTGCAAGGATTGCCCCTTGGACATGCTTCACTCCCAAATTATTGTTTTTATTATCCGGGACGGCACTGCAGCTCCCCTGCCGTGGTCCGGAACGTCGATGTTACACAACCGCGGGCGCCAGCACAGCGCGACCGGCCGCCGGATCAGCCGAGGAAGGCGTCCACGGCCGCCCGCAGGCGCCCGGCGTCACACGCCGGGTCGAACCAGCGGGCGTCCTGCTCGCCGCGCAGCCAGGTGAACTGGCGCTTGGCCAGTTGCCGGGTGGCGGCGATGCCGCGGGCGCGAAAATCCGCCGCATTGCCGATGCCGTCCAGGTACTCCCAGGCCTGGCGGTAGCCGACCGCGCGCACCGCCGGCAGCGCCAGCGGCTGCGCGACCGCCTGCATCCCAGGGAGCGCGCGCAGGGCGCGCACTTCCTCCAGGAAGCCCTGCTCCAGCATCGCGTCGAAGCGGGCTTCGATGCGCCCGTGCAGCACCGCGCGCTCGGCCGGCGCCAGCACCAGCTTCAGCACCCGCAGCGGCAACCGCGGCGGCCCCGGATCCGCCTGCCATGCGCTGATCGGCCGGCCGCTGAGCCGGTACACCTCCAGCGCACGCTGGATGCGCTGGGCGTCGCCGGGGCGGATGCGCTGCGCGGCCAGCGGATCGACCCGCTGCAGATCCGCGTGCAGCGCCGCCCAGCCTTCGGCCTGCGCACGCGCGGCCAGCGCCGCACGCAGCTGCGGGTCGGCCGCCGGCATCGGCGCCAGCCCCTCCAGCAGCGCCTGGAAGTACAGGCCGGTGCCGCCGGCCAGGATCGGCAGGCGGCCGCGGGCGACGACCGCCTCCAGCGCGGCGCGCGCGTCGGCGGCAAACTCGGCCGCCGAATAGGGCTGCCAGGGATCGCGCAGGTCCAGCAGATGGTGCGGCACCCGCGCGCGCTCGGCCGCATCGGGTTTGGCCGCGCCGATGTCCAGGCCGCGGTAGACCAGCGCCGAGTCGACGCTGACGATCTCACCGCCGTAGCGTTCGGCCAGGGCGATCGCCGCGGCGGTCTTGCCCGAGGCGGTCGGGCCCATCAGCGCGATCGCGCGCGGGCGCCGGTCGGCCGCCATCAGTCCTCGTCCGGCCAGCAGATCGCCGCTGCGGCGGACGAGCCGGTGGCGCGCGGCAACGGCAGCGCCTGCAGCGCCTGCCAGACCTTCAGCGCGTCGACGGTGGCGGCGACGTCGTGCACACGCAGCAGCGTGGCACCGCGTTGCGCGGCCAGCAGGTGCGCGGCGACCGAGCCGGCCACCCGCTGCTCCGGCGCCTCGCGCCCGGTCAGCTCGCCGATGCTGCGCTTGCGCGACAGCCCGGCCAGCACCGGCACGCCCAACTCGACCAGCCGCGCCAACTGCGCCAGCAACTGCAGGTTGTCGGCGGTGCTCTTGCCGAAGCCGAAGCCCGGATCGACCAGGATGCGCCGCTTGTCGATCCCGGCCATCTCCGCGGCGAAGATGCGCTCGGCCAGGAACCGGTGCACCTCGCCGACCACGTCGTCGTAGCCGGGCGCGCTGCCGGCGGCGTAGGCATCGGCGGGCATGTGCATCAGCACCACCGGCACCCCCAGTTCCGCGGCGGCATCCAGCGCGCCGGGCTGGCGCAGGGCCTGCACGTCGTTGATCATGCCGGCGCCGGCGGCGACCGCGGCGCGCATCACCTCCGGCTTGAAGGTGTCCACGCTCAGCGGCAGCGCGGTCTGCGCGGCCAGCCGCTCGATCACCGGGATCACCCGCCGCAGTTCCTCTTCCACCGGCACCGGGGTCGCGCCTGGGCGGGTCGACTCGCCGCCGATGTCCAGCAGGTCGGCGCCCTCCGCGGCCAGGCGCAGGCCATGCGCCAGCGCCGCGTCCACGCTGGCGTGCGCGCCGCCGTCGGAAAACGAGTCCGGGGTGACGTTGACGATGCCCATCACCCGCGGGCGATCGAGCAGCAGCCGGTGGGCGCCGCACTGCAGGCTGGGCGAGGTGTCGAACATCGGCAGATCTCCTGGAGGATGGCCGCCGCCTGCGGCGAGCACGGCGCCGGCGATGGCCGCAACGTGGGTTCGCGGATGCGGCGCGCGCCGCGCATGGCAGCGGGTCGTGAATCAAGCCGCCATTGTCGCGCACCCTCAAGCAGACGACGAGCCGGCGGCATCGGCAGCGGCCAGCGACAAAAAAGCCAGGGATCGCTCCCTGGCTTTTCGGTACTTGCAGGTTCGCCGCACTTAGACCTGTTCGGCGGGCCCGGCGATCGGCGGCAGTGGCCGCGAATTGCCCTTGTCGTTGCCGCCGTCCTTGCCGGACCTGTTCCAGCCCATCGGCGGCGGCGGGTCGCGGCCTTCCATGATCGCGTCGATCTGCGGCGCGTCGATGGTTTCGTACTGCAGCAGCAACTGCGACATGGTGTGCAGCTTGTCCAGATTCTCGGTGAGGATCTGGGTGGTCTTGGCATACGCCTTGTCGAGGATCGACCGCACCACTTCGTCGATGCGCCGCGCGGTGTCGTCGGAGACGCTCTTGTGCTGGGTCACCGAACGGCCCAGGAACACCTCGTCGTCCTCCTCGCCGTAGGCGATCGGGCCGAGCTCATCGGACAGGCCCCACTTGGTGACCATGTTGCGCGCCATTTTGGTCGCTCGCTCGATGTCGTTGGACGCACCGGTGGTGACCTTGTCGGTGCCGAAGATCAGTTCTTCGGCGACGCGGCCGCCATACAGCGAGCACAGTTGCGATTCGATCGCCACGCGGTTCATCGAATACTTGTCGCCCTCGGGCAGGTACATGGTCACGCCCAGCGCGCGGCCGCGCGGGATGATCGTGACCTTGTAGACCGGGTCGTGCTCGGGCACCAGGCGGCCGACGATGGCGTGGCCGGCCTCGTGATAGGCGGTCAGCGTCTTCTCGTCCTCGCTCATCGCCATCGAGCGGCGCTCGGCGCCCATCAGGATCTTGTCGCGGGCGCGATCGAAGTGATCCATGCGCACTTCCTTGACCGACTCGCGCGCGGCGAACAGGGCCGCCTCGTTGCACAGGTTGGCCAGGTCGGCGCCGGAGAAACCCGGGGTACCGCGGGCGATCACCATCGGCTCGATGTCGTCGGCCAGCGGCAGCTTGCGCATGTGCACCTTGAGGATCTGCTCGCGGCCGCGCACGTCCGGCAGGCCGACCACGACCTGGCGGTCGAAACGGCCCGGGCGCAGCAGCGCCGGATCCAGCACGTCCGGACGGTTGGTCGCGGCGATCACGATCACGCCCTCGCCGCCCTCGAAGCCGTCCATCTCCACCAGCAACTGGTTGAGGGTCTGCTCGCGCTCGTCGTGACCGCCGCCCAGGCCGGCGCCGCGGTGACGACCCACCGCATCGATTTCGTCGATGAAGATGATGCACGGCGCGTGCTTCTTGGCCTGCTCGAACATGTCGCGCACGCGGCTGGCACCGACGCCCACGAACATTTCCACGAAGTCCGAACCGGAGATGCTGAAGAACGGCACCTTGGCCTCGCCGGCGATGGCCTTGGCCAGCAGGGTCTTGCCGGTACCCGGCGGGCCGACCATCAGCACGCCGCGCGGAATCTTGCCGCCGAGCTTGGTGAACTTGGTCGGGTCGCGCAGGAAGTCGACCAGTTCGCCGACCTCTTCCTTGGCCTCGTCGCAGCCGGCGACATCGGCGAAGGTGATCTTGATCTGGTCCTCGCCCTGCAGCTTGGCCCGCGACTTGCCGAAGGACATCGCGCCCTTGGCGCCGCCGCCACCGCCCTGCATCTGGCGCATGATGAACAGCCAGAAGCCGATGATCAGGATGACCGGCAGGAAGTTCAGCACCAGCGACCAGAAGCTCGGGCCGTTGTCCGGCTTCTGCCGGGTGATGTCCACGTTCTTGCTGTACAGCACGTCGATCAGCTTGTCGTCGCTCGGGCCATAGACCATGCCCTCGCTGTTGTCGGCGCGCTTGAAGCGGATCGCGTTGACCGAAAGGTTGGTGGCGTCGGTGAAATCGACCGACTTCACCCGCCCGGCATCCACGTCCTTCAGGAACTGGGAGTAGGTCACGTTGTCGACGCCCGCGCCGCCGGCGAGACGCGGCGAGAAGCTATTGAACACCACCATCAGCACGACGGCGACGACTACCCACAACAGCAGATTCTTGGTCAAGTCGTTCATCCTCATTGGCTCCGGTGTCCCTTCAACTCTGTCTCGATGCGTGGCATTGCGGGTTCAGCCTTGCGTTCAGCTTACTTGATCTGGGCGCGCTTGCCCTGTCCGAGGGCGTAGACCTCCGGCGAGCGCTTGCGCGACGCGGCCGGCTTGCGGATGGTCACCTTTTCATAGCGGCGGCGCATGTCGCGAATGTAGTCGTCGAACCCCACGCCCTGGAACAGCTTGATCAGGAACGCGCCATTCGGCTTCAGGTGGCTGTCGGCGAATGCCATCGCCAATTCCGCCAGATGCATCATCCGCGGCTGGTCGACCGCATCCATTCCGCTCTTATTGGGGGCCATATCCGACAGCACAAGGTCCACCGGGGTGTCGCCCAGCATGGCCTCGAATTGCGATAGCACCGCCTCCTCCCTGAAGTCACCGTGAAGGAACTCCACGCCGGCCAGCGGCGGCATCTCCAGGATGTCCAGGGCCAGGACCCGGCCGCGGTCGCCCATCGACTTGCGCACCTGCTGCGACCAGCCGCCGGGGGCAGCGCCGAGATCGACCACCACCATGTCCGGCTTCAGCAGCCTGTCGCGCTGCAGCAACTCCTCCAGCTTGTAGGCCGCGCGCGAGCGCATGCCTTCGGCCTGGGCCTTCTTCACGAAGGGATCGGCGAAATGTTCGCGGAGCCAGCGTTGGCTGCTTTTGCTGCGGGTGGCCATGGACGCACGGTCGGGAGGGGCGGCCATGATACCCTGATCGCCCTTGCCAACCCTGCTCCCACCTGCATGTCGATCAGCCTGACCTCGGCCCAGAACCGCTTCCTGCGCGGCCTGGCCCACGACCTCAAACCCCTGCTGCAGATCGGCAGCAAGGGCGTCACCCCGGCCTTCCTGGCCGAACTGGACGAGGTGCTGGAGCGCCACGAACTGGTCAAGGTGAAGGTCGGCGGCGACGACCGCGAGGCCCGCGACGCCGCCATCGGCAGCCTGGTGGAACAGTCGCACAGCGTGCTGGTGCAGCGGATCGGCCATACCGCGATCCTGTATCGCCCGGCCAAGGAAGACCGGCAGATCGTGCTGCCGCGCGCCTGAGCGCGCCTTCGGTGACCCCATGCAACTGACCCAGGACCTGCCCGACTACGCCTACGCCCTGCGCATGGCCGACGGCCGCCAGGCCAAGGTGAACGACCGGCTGCTGACCCGCAGCTTCATCCTCGCCCCGGACACCCTGGTCGAGGACTGGCAGGCGCCGCTGGCCGGCGACCTGCAGCCGCAGCATCTGCAGCCGCTGCTCGCGCTCAACCCCGCCCTGGTGATCCTCGGCACCGGCGAACGCCAGGTGTTTCCCGCTGCGGCGGTGATGGCGCTGTTCCTGACCCGCGGCATCGGCATCGAAGTGATGAGCAACGCGGCCGCGGCGCGCACCTACAACGTGCTGGCCGCCGAAGGCCGGCGCGTGGCGGTGGGGTTCCTGCTCGAAGGCTGAGCCAGGCGTCTCTGCGAACCCGTCCCACGCCCTCCACAGACATTCACTCCCGTGGGAGCGGCTTCAGCCGCGACCTGTGACATTCGCTAGACCCCCGGTCGCGGCTGAAGCCGCTCCTACGAAAGCCGGAGATGAGGACCGGCTACACGCTGCGCCAGGGCGGCAGCCCATTGGTCGCGCCGGCGTTACTTCGGCGGAAGGTACAGCAGCGGGTCGACCGGCTTGCCGTTGTAGCGGCTGAGCCGGCGGCGCTTGCGGCCCACTGGGCCGCGCCGTTGGCGAACGCCCGGCGCGCTGCGCCGGGCCGGGGATCCGTCCGCTTGAGGATGCGACCGGTTACTTCGGCGGAAGATATAGCAGCGGGTCGACCGGCTTGCCGTTGTAGCGGATCTCGAAGTGCAGCATGTCGCGCGCCGCGCCGCTGTGGCCCATCTCGGCGATCTGCTGGCCGGCCTTGACGTTCTGGCCTTCGTTGACCAGGCGCTTGCGGTTGTGGCCGTAGGCCGACAGCCACTGTTCGTTGTGCTTGACGATGATCAGTTCGCCATAGCCCACCAGGCCGGCGCCGGAATACACCACCACGCCATCGGCGGCGGCCCGCACCGCTTCGCCGTTGCTGCCGGCGATGTCCACGCCCTGCTTAGTGGTTTCGCCGCTGACGAAGCGGCTGACCACCACGCCATCGGCCGGCCAGCGCCAGGAGAACCCGCTACTGACCGGTGTCGGCGCCGCGGCGACCGGCGGCCGCGCCGCCGCTGCCGTGCCGGCAGCCGGCGGTACTACCGCGGTGCCGCTGCCGGGCCGCGCGGCACCCGCGCCGCCGGGCGGATACAGCCGCAGCGATTGCCCCGGGTAGATCGTGTACGGCGGCTGCAGGCCGTTCCAGCCCGCCAGGTCCTGCGGGGTGATGTTGTTGGCACGGGCGATCGCATACAGCGTGTCGCCGCGGCGCACGGTGGCGCTGACCCCGGGCTTGGGCACGGACACCCGCGGCGCCGAGGCGGCGCTGCCGCGTACGGGCGCACCGCCGGGGGTGCGGACCACCGTGGCGCTGCTGCAGGCGCCGAGCGCCACCGCCACCAGCACACCCAGGCCGCAACGCAGGCCGTTCCGCACCACCCGATCGACGCTCATCCGAACTTGGCTCTCCATATGACCCACACCACCAGCAGCGCCAGGATCGCCGAGGCGACCCAGCCGAGCGGCTCGATCCAGCGGCGCAACGCGGCTTCCGCGCGCGGCCCGCCGAGGCGAATCGCTCCGGCCACCAGGTACACGCGCTTGCCGCGCCCGACCAGCATGCTCGCCAGGAACGGTAGCAGCGGCACCCCGACGATGCCTGAGGCCCAGGTGAATATCTTCAGCGGGATCGGCGTGAACCCGGCCAGCACCAACAGCCAGAACGCGCGCCACGGCGACTCGGCTATGACCTCGCGCAGGTGGCTGACCTGCGCGTCGATCTTCTGCGTCCAGCCCAGCCATTCGATCAGCGGCTGCACCGCGGCGAAGGCGAAATGCCCGAGCAGGTAGCCGATCATCGCGCCGGCCAGCGAGCCGAGCAGGCTCAGCGTGGCGAACCACAGCGCGCGCCGCGGCTGCGCCAGTGACATCGGCGCCAGCATCACCTCCGGCGGCACCGGGAACACGATGGCCTCGGCAAAACTGAGCCCGGTCAGCAGCGCCGGCGCGCGGCGGTGCCGCGACCAACTGATGGCGCGTTCGTACAACGGCCCAAAAATCTTCATCCAGTGCGGCTCCGGGAGGTCAATCCAGCATGCCCGACAGCAACGGGACGAAGGTCACCGGCGCCAGGACGTCTTGTTCGATCTGGCCGTCGGCAGCGCGGCGCAGGCGGATCAGCGATTGCGCGGACGGGCCGCCGACCGGCGCCACCAGGCATCCGCCCGGCGCCAGTTGCTCGATCAGGGCATCGACCAGCGCCGGCGCCGCGGCGGTGACCACGATCGCATCGAAGGGACCGTGCTCGGGCCAGCCGATGCGGCCGTCGTCGTGCTTGCTGCGCACGTTCATGCCGAGCTGGCGGAAGCGCTTGCGCGCCTGCCGCAGCAGGTCGCCGATGCGCTCGACAGTGTGCACCTCCAGGCCCAGTGCGGCCAGGATCGCCGCCTGGTAGCCGGAGCCGGTGCCGACTTCCAGCACCTTCTTCGGCGCCGCTTCCAGCACCGTCTCGGTCATGCGCGCCACCACCCACGGTTGCGAGATGGTCTGGCCGTGGCCGATCGGCAGCGCGGTGTCCTCGTAGGCGCGCGAGGCCAGTGCCTCGTCGATGAACAGGTGCCGCGGCACGGTGCGTACCGCGTTGAGCACGCTCTCGTCGCGGATGCCGGCTTCGCGCAGGCGCTCGACCAGGCGGTCGCGCACGCGCTGCGAGGTCATGCCGATGCCGATCGCTTCCGGCTGCAGGCGCAACCGCGGGGTCATGCCGGGCGGTCCAGCGCGGCGGTCAGGCCGCCGACCCAGCTGGCGACCTTTTCCAGCGCCTGGTAGCGGGTCAGGTCGACCTGGATCGGGGTGATCGAGATGAAGCCGGTGCGCACCGCGTGGAAGTCGGTGCCGGGGCCGGCGTCCTGTTCGCGCCCGGCCGGGCCGATCCAGTACACGGTGCCGCCGCGCGGGTCGGTCTGCGGCAGGCAGGGTTCGGAGCGGTGGCGGTTGCCGAGCCGGGTGACCTCGAAGCCCTTGATCTCCTGCCACGGCAGGTCGGGCACGTTGACGTTGAGGATGGTGTCGGCCGGCAGCGGATCGGCCTTGAGCCGCGCCACGATCTCCACCGCCGCGCGCGCGGCGGTCTGGAAATGCTTGGGTTCGTGGTTGTGGGTGACCAGCGACACCGCTACTGCAGGCAGGCCGAGGAAGCGGCCTTCCATCGCCGCCGAGACGGTGCCGGAATAGATCACGTCATCGCCGAGGTTGGCGGAATTGTTGATGCCGGAGACCACGATGTCCGGGTCGAACTCCAGCATGCCGGTGAGCGCCAGATGCACGCAGTCGGTCGGCGTGCCGGCGACGCTGCAGGTGTAATGGTCGATGCGCTTGAGCCGGATCGGCAGATCCAGGGTCAGCGAATTGCTGGCGCCGGACCGGTCGCGGTCGGGTGCGACCACCGTCACTTCGTGGCCGGCGCCGCGCAACTGCTCGGCCAGCATGCGAATGCCGGGGGCGTCGACGCCGTCGTCGTTGCTCACTAATACGCGCATGGTGCTCCTCGAAAACCGGTGCATGATACCGGATGCGTCCGGCCAGGTCGCTGACAGCGCGCCGACGATCGCGATGGCGGCCTTTGCGCGGGACGCTGCACAGGCAACACGGCACTGCTTCTACGCTGGGCACCGAAAACGCCGCGCCCCGCGGCGAAGGCACTGCCGGCGCTACCGCACTCACCTCAAACCGCGCAGCACGCTCTAAGCTGTGCGCATGGCGCATTCCGACGACGAAGACCCCGCCGCGCTGTTCCGCGCGGCCATCGGCAAGGTGGCCCCGCTCAATGCGACGCCGCCGGCCAATGCCAAGCCACGCCCCAAGCCGCGCGCACGCATGGCCGAACGCGACGAGGCCGAGGCGCAGGGCGAGTTCCAGCAATTGCTGCGGCAGAGCGCGCCGCTGGAAGCCGGCGACGTGGCGAGCTACCGCCGCGAGCATCTGCCGGCACGGGTGTTCCAGCGCCTGCGCAAGGGCCAGTTCTCGGCCCAGGACGAACTGGACCTGCACGGCGCCACCGCCGCGCAGGCCGAGGCGCTGCTGCGGCAGTTCCTGGCCGAAGCGCACGCGCACGAGTTCGGCTGCGTGCGGATCGTGCACGGCAAGGGCCTGCAATCCGGCGGCGTGCCCCTGCTGAAGAACCTGGTGGACCGCCTGCTGCGCCAGCGCAACGACGTGCTGGCCTTCCATTCGGCGCCGACCGCGCAGGGCGGCACCGGCGCGATGCTGGTGCTGCTGGCGCGCCGCTGAGCGAGGCCGCCGTTACGACGACGCAACAGGCGTGGCGTCGGATTCCCGATCGGCATCGGCGACGTCGCCGAGTTCGTGCAGCAGCGCGGTGGCGTAGCTGCCCGGCGGCAGTGCGAAGCGCAGCTCCAAGGCCTCGCCCTGCCCGTCCAGCCAGCGCCACTGCAGATCGGCCACGCGCAGGCGGGTCGCCCGCCGCTCCTGCTTCAGTCCCTCGCGCTCCAGGCCTGCGCGCAGGCGCAGCGCCACCGCCTCGTCCAGCGCCGCCAGCTCCAGCGCACGCGCCGTCTCGGCGCTGCGCAGCTCGCCGGCACCCCACAGCGGCGCGGATGGATGGATGTCGAACCGCTGCAGGCGCTCGGCCAGCGCCTCCGACCACGGCTCCGGACCGAATACGCTGCGGCTGCCGTCGAGCATCCAGACTTCGCCGTCCAGCGCACTGTCCCAGTTGCCGGCGGCCACGCGTGCGGCCAGCACCCGGTTGAACAGCTCCGAACGGGCGGCCGACAGCAGCAGCGAGCGCTGCTCGCGGCGCACCCGGCGGCCGCCGAACATCGCCAGCGCGGCACCGACGTTGCCGCCGTCGCGGCCGAAGCGCTGCTCACCGAACCAGTTGGGAATCCCGCGCGCGGCGATCTGCGCCAGCCGCGCCTCGATCGCCGTGCGCTCACCGCGCACCTCGCGCAGCACCAGCACGAAGCCGTTGCCGGCCAGCGCGCCGCGCGGCAGCTTGCGGTTGTGCCAGTGCGACTCCAGCACCTGCAGGTCCGCGTCCTGCAGGCTGTCCAGGGGCGGCGCCACGCGCTTGGGCAGATGCACCGAAAAGCGTTGGGTGGTCACCGCATGGCGGTCCTTCATGCCGGCATAGCCGATCGCCAGCTCCGCCACGCCAGCCCACTGCGCCAGGCGGCGCGCGGCGAAGGCGGTGTTCATGCCGCGCTTGCGCACCGTCAGCAACAGATGCTCGCCCTCGCCGCTGGGCGCGAACGCGGGCAGCTCGTCGACCTGGAAATCCTCGGCGCTGCTGCGCATGCGCGCCTGCAGCGGCGCGGCACCGAACGCGCGCGGCAGCTCGCTCACAGTGCCACCAGCAAGGCCACCGCCTGCGCCGAAATGCCTTCGCCGCGGCCGGTGAAGCCCAGCTTTTCGCTGGTGGTGGCCTTGACGCTGATGCAGTCCAGTTCGACCTGCAGCAGCGCCGCCAGGCGTTCGCGCATCGCCTGCGCGTGCGGGCCGACCTTGGGCCGTTCGCAGATCACGGTGACATCGGCATTGCCCAGGCGCCAGCCGCGCGCATGCAGCAGGCCCACGCAGTGATCGAGGAACTGCGCGCTGTCGGCGCCCTTCCAGCGCGGATCCGATGGCGGGAAATGCTGGCCGATGTCGCCCAGCGCCAACGCGCCGAGCAAGGCGTCGCACAGCGCGTGGATCACCACGTCGCCATCGCTGTGGGCAAGCACGCCGCGCTCGTGCGCCACGCGCACGCCGCCGAGCATGATGTGGTCGCCCTCGCCGAAGGCGTGGACGTCATAGCCCTGGCCGATGCGGAAAGAAAGAGGAGCAGAGGTACCGTGTGACATGGGAATCCTGTTCGTGAGAAGCGTCGACGCCACCTGGCGGTCAGACGCCGGGGTGCAACGTGCGCATGTAGACCGGCAGGGCTGCGGACGCCGGCATCGCGTCGTCGTCCACGTCCGCTGCCCCCCATTGCGGATTGAACCAGTCGGTCTGGACGATGCGCGCAATGAGCGCCGGCAACGACGTCTGCTGGATCGGCACGCCAAACGGCAGGCGGCCGTGCGCCGCCGACACCAGGCTGAAGCGCAACTGCCGCGCCTGCCCGTCGTGCCAGCAATAGAAGATCATCGAAGGCGCACCCTGGGCGCGCAGCGTGGCCTGCCGATCGTCGGCGACCGCCTCCACACACCGCACCACGCTCGCGACGTCGACGCCCGCGGCCTGATCCTCGCGCGGCGAGAACGCCCACAGGTTGGCCTGGGCCTCGTGCTGGATGGCGTCGCCATCGACCACGATCGCAGCGGCCGCGGCCTGCTGCAGCCAGGCGTGCGCCACCGAGTCCTCGAACCGCATCAGCCGCTCTGCCGCTGGAACAGTTCGAACTCGAAGCGCGCCAGGTCGGCCGGCGTGGTGACCTTGAAATTGTCTTCGGCACCTTCCACCAGCAGCGGCCGCAGCCCCAGCAACTCCATCGCCATGGCGTCGTCGGTGACCTCCACGCCGGCCGCGGCGGCCTGCTCCAGCGCGCGGCTGAGCTGCATGCGCCGGAACAACTGTGGGGTCAGCGCGCGCCACAGGCGCTCGCGCGGCTCGGTGCCGTCGATGCCGCCGTCGTCGCCGGCGCGCTTGAGTGTGTCGCGCACCGGCGCCGCCAGGATCGCGCCGACCGGATCGCCGCGCCCCGCTTCCAGCAGCCGGTCCAGATCGGCCAGCGCCAGGTTCGGCCGCGCCGCATCGTGCACCAGCACGAAATCGTCCGCCTTCACCGACTCGGGCAAGGCGTGCAGCGCGGCCAGCACCGAGCCGGCGCGGCTGCCGGCGCCCAGGCAGGTCAGCACCGGCTTGCCGGCCAGTTCGGTCCAGCCCGGCCACTGCGCATCGTCCACGCCCAGCGCGACCATCGCCCCGGCCACCGCCGGATGCGCCAGCAGCGCTTCCAGCGCATGCGCCAGCAACGGGCGCCCGCCCGCCTGCAGATACTGCTTGGGGGTGGCGCCGCCGAAACGGGTGCCGCGGCCGGCCGCCGGGACCACGGCCCAGACCGTGGCCATCAGGGTTGCTCGCCCGGCGCTGGCGTGACAGGCGCAGGCTGCGCAGCCGCGGCCGTGCCGGCCGGCGTCGACACCGGCGCATTCTCGACCACGCGGTAGAACTTTTCGCCCGGCTTGATCATGCCCAGTTCGCTCCGCGCGCGCTCCTCGATCGCCGCCTCGCCGTCCTTGAGATCCTTGACCTCGGCGGCGAGCGCGGCGTTGCGTTGCTGCAGTCCTTCGTTGTCGCGCTTCTGGTGCTCGACCTGACTTTCGAGCACCAGCACTTCGCCGGAATTCCCCGGACCGAGCCAGAAGCGGTACTGCAGCCACGCCAGCAATCCCGCCAGCACCAGCAGCAGCCAGCGCCAGTTGCGCACGGCTTATCGCTTGAGCGAGACGAAGGCGCCGCGCCCGGCATAGCGCGCGGCGCTGCCCAGCGCTTCTTCGATGCGCAGCAGTTGGTTGTACTTGGCCACGCGATCGCTGCGGCACAGCGAGCCGGTCTTGATCTGGGTGGCGGTGGTGGCCACGGCGATGTCGGCGATGGTGGTGTCCTCGGTCTCGCCGGAACGGTGCGAGACGATGGCCGCGTAGCCGGCCTTGTCGGCCATGGCGATGGCTTCCAGGGTCTCGGTCAGGGTGCCGATCTGGTTGACCTTGATCAGGATCGCGTTGGCGGTGCCGGACTCGATGCCCTGCTTGAAGATCTTCGGGTTGGTCACGAACAGGTCGTCGCCGACCAGTTGCACCTTGCTGCCGATGCGGTCGGTGAGCAGCTTCCAGCCGGCCCAGTCGTCCTCGGCCAGGCCGTCCTCGATGCTGACGATCGGGTACTGCGCGGCCCAGTCGGCGAGGAAGTCGACGAACTGCTCGCTGGTCAGGCGCTTGCCCTCGCCCACCAGGTGGTACTTGCCGTTGTCGTAGAACTCGCTGGAGGCCACGTCCAGACCCAGCAGCACGTCTTCGCCGGCGGTGTAGCCGGCCTTGCCGATCGCTTCCAGGATCGTGTCCAGCGCTTCCACGTTGCTGCGGAAATCCGGCGCGAAGCCGCCTTCGTCGCCGACCGCGGTGGACAGGCCGTGGCCCTTCAGCACCGACTTCAGCGCGTGGAAGATCTCGGTGCCGGCGCGCAGCGCCTCGGAGAACGAGGCGGCGCCGACCCGCAGCACCATGAATTCCTGGAAATCGACGTTGTTGTCGGCATGCGCGCCGCCGTTGATGATGTTCATCATCGGCACCGGCAGCGCCAGGTTGGCGGTGTTGCCACCGGACAGCGACTGCCACAGCGGCTGCTTGCGCGAGGCGGCAATGGCATGCGCGTTGGCCAGCGAGACGCCGAGCAGCGCATTGGCGCCGAGGCGGCCCTTGTTCTCGGTGCCGTCCAGGTCGATCAGGCGGCGATCCAGGCCCTGCTGGTCGGCGGCGTCGAAGCCCTTCAGCGCGCTTGCGATGGTGGTGTTGACGTTCTCCACCGCCTTGCGCACGCCCTTGCCCAGGTAGCGGGTCTTGTCGCCGTCGCGCAGCTCGACCGCTTCCTTGGTGCCGGTGGACGCGCCCGAGGGCACCGCGGCACGACCGAACGAACCGTCCTCCAGGATGACATCGGCTTCCAGCGTGGGATTGCCGCGGCTGTCGAGGATTTCACGGGCGTGGATGCTGCGGATCGTACTCATGGGCGGGCCGGTTACCTGTAGGAAGAGGGGGCGGAAACGAATGCCGGCTGATTATCCCCGGCTGCCCGTTCCTTGCCAAATGCCGCCTCAGCCGAGGCGCACCGCGCCCAGTGGGATCCCGCCGAGGAACAGCAGGATCAGGACCAGCATCGCCAGCAGCAGGCCGGCGCCGACGCCGGCCAGGACGCGGCCACGCCGCAGGACCCAGCCCAGCGCGGCGGCGATCAGCGTGCCCAGCGCGGCGACCGCCAGCACCAGCAGGCCGCCCACGATCCAGGCCTGCATGGCCAGGATGCCGTGGTCGCCGTCGCCGGGCGGACCCATCGCCCGGATAAAGGCGAACAGCACCACGCCCAACGCCGCCCAGGCCAGCAGCGACAGCAGCAGCGCGCACAGGCCCCACGAGAAACGGACCCGGGTGCGTGCGCTCATCGCCCGCGTCCCACAGCCCCAGGCACGGACCCGGCAGGACGCGTCCCGCCAGCGTGGGACGGACGCCGCGGCGGCAGCCAGAGCCTCACGCGAAGCGCGAGAACCCGTGCTTCTTGGTGACCGCATCCAGTTCCATCAGCGTTTCCAGCAACGCTTCCATCTGGTCCAGGGGCCAGGCGTTGGGGCCGTCGGACAGCGCCTTGGACGGATCCGGGTGGGTTTCGGCGAACACGCCGGCCACGCCCACGGCGACCGCCGCGCGCGCCAGCACCGGCACGAACTCGCGCTGGCCACCGGAACTGCCGCCCTGCCCGCCCGGCAACTGCACCGAATGGGTGGCGTCGAACACCACCGGGCAGCCCGTCTCGCGCATCACGCTCAGCGAGCGCATGTCGCTGACCAGGTTGTTGTAGCCGAAGCTGGCGCCGCGCTCGCAGACCATGATCTGCTCGTTGCCGGTGGACTTGGCCTTGTCCACCACCGGCTTCATGTCCCACGGCGACAGGAACTGGCCCTTCTTGATGTTGACCGGCTTGCCGGCGGCGCACACGTTCTTGATGAAATCGGTCTGCCGCACCAGGAACGCCGGGGTCTGCAGCACGTCCACCACCGCCGCCACTTCGTGCATGGGCGTGTACTCGTGCACGTCGGTCAGCACCGGCACGCCGATCTGCGTCTTCACCGCCTCCAGCACCTTCAAGCCTTCTTCCAGGCCGGGGCCGCGGAAGCTGGTGCCGGAAGTGCGGTTGGCCTTGTCGAAGCTGGACTTGAAGATGAAGTTGATGCCCAGCCGACCGGTGATCTCCTTGAGCCTGCCGGCGACGTCGAGCTGCAGCTGCATCGACTCGATCACGCACGGGCCGGCGATGAGGAACAGCGGCTGGTCCAGGCCGACCTCGAATCCACAGAGCTTCATGTCTTCAATTCCTATGTTTGAGCAAATGCACCATGCCGCCAAGCAGCAGAAGCGGCGTGCCAGTGAGAAAAAGTACGGACGCGGCGCGACGGGCGGCGACCACGGTCACGACGATGTAATAGCCGTCGCCGAGTCGGGGCCGCGCCAACACACCGCCCAACGGCACATACCGCACCAGCACTGCGAGCCAGAACGCCGCCGCGGCCAGCGCCACCAGCAACAGCCCTAGCACGAGCAAGCGCTCGCAGCCAGCGCTGAGCCACGTTGTCGGCGCGGGCATTACGCCCGCGCTTCCTTCAGCAGCTTGCCGCCGGCCTTCTTCTCGCGCGCAGCGCGGACGAAGCCGATGAACAGCGGGTGGCCGTCGCGCGGCGTGGACAGGAATTCCGGGTGCGCCTGGCAAGCCAGGAACCACGGGTGCGTCTCGCGCGGCAGTTCCACCATCTCCACCAGCGTGTCGTCCATCGACTTGGCGGAAATCACCAGGCCGGCGTCCTCCAACTGGGTGCGGTAGCGATTGTTGAACTCGTAGCGGTGGCGATGGCGCTCGGCCACCACGTCCTTGCCGTACAGCTCGCGCGCCAGCGTGCCCGGCTTGAGCCGCTGCTCCTGCAGGCCCAGGCGCATGGTGCCGCCGAGATCGGACTTCTCGTCACGCTTCTCGACATCGCCGCTGGCGGTGCGCCACTCGGTGATCAGGCCGATCACCGGATACGGCGACTGCCGGTCGTTCTCGGTGCTGTTGGCCGCATCCAGGCCGGCGACATGCCGCGCATAATCGACCACCGCGGCCTGCATGCCGTAGCAGATGCCGAAGTACGGCACGCCGTGCTGGCGCGCATAGCGCGAAGTCAGCACCTTGCCTTCGAAGCCGCGGTCGCCGAAGCCGCCAGGCACCAGGATGCCGTCCACGTCGGCCAGCGCCGCCATGTCGCTGCCTTCCAGGTCCTGCGCTTCCAGCCACTTCAGGTTGACCTTGGTGCGCTGGCGCAGGCCGCCGTGCTTGAGCGCCTCGCCGACCGACTTGTAGGCGTCCTGATGGTCCACGTACTTGCCGACCACGGCGATGGTGACCTCGTCGAGCGGGTGCTTGATCGCGTCGACCACCGCCTCCCATTCCGACAGGTTGGCCGCGCCGACCTTGTCGCGCAGCTTGAACTGCTCGATGACGATCTCGTCCAGGCCCTGCCGGTGCAGCTCCAGCGGCATGCCGTAGAGCACGTCGATGTCGGCGGCGCTGATCACCGCGCGCTCGGAGACGTTGGTGAACAGCGCGATCTTGCGCCGCTCCGAATCCGGGATCGCCTGTTCCGAGCGGCACAGCAGCACATCCGGCTGGATGCCGATCGAGCGCAGTTCCTTGACCGAATGCTGGGTCGGCTTGGTCTTCAGTTCGCCGGCGGCGGCGATGTACGGCACCAGGGTCAGGTGCATGAACATGGCCTTCTCGGCGCCGCGTTCGGTGCGCACCTGGCGGATCGCCTCCAGGAACGGCAGCGACTCGATGTCGCCGACGGTGCCGCCGATCTCGACCAGCGCCACGTCGTAGCCGGCGGTGGCTTCATCCACGCAGCGGCGGATCTCGTCGGTGATGTGCGGAATCACCTGCACGGTGGCGCCGAGGTAGTCGCCGCGGCGCTCCTTGCGGATCACGTTCTCGTAGATGCGCCCGGTGGTGACCGAATTCTTGCGCGACAGCCGCGTGCGCACGAAGCGCTCGTAGTGGCCCAGGTCCAGGTCGGTCTCGGCGCCGTCGTCGGTGACGTACACCTCGCCATGCTGGAACGGGCTCATCGTGCCCGGGTCGACGTTGATGTAGGGGTCCAGCTTCATCATCGTGACCGACAGGCCACGTGCTTCGAGAATGGACGCAAGCGAAGCGGCCGCGATGCCCTTGCCAAGCGAGGACACTACGCCGCCGGTAACGAAGATCAGGGGGGTCATGGCTCAAAGGCCTCCCGGAAAGCCATAGTTTAACGGGTGAAGCGGATTTGCCCAAGCGCTTTCGCGAACAGCCGCCCCACAAAAAAGCGACGCCCCGGGCGACCGGGGCGTCGTATGCAGGAAACCGTGCGCAGGCTCAGGGCTTGCGCGCTTCCTCTTCCTCTTCATTCTTCGGCGCGGCCGCATCCTTGCCGGCCTTGTGCTCGGCGGCGGCGGCGGCGCGGCGCTTGGCCTTGGCGTCGGCCTCGGCCTTTTCCTTGGCGACCTGCGCCTCGTAGGCGGCGGCACCGGAGGCGGCCGGATCGGCGCTCTGCGCCTGGGCCATCGCGACCGGCACGGCCACCGCGGCGGCGACCAGGGCGGCCAGGGTCAACAGCTTGCGAACGTTCATGGCGGACTCCTTTGGGACGTGCGACGAAGATGTGGGCGACGTCGCGGTTTTTCCAGGGCCAGCGTAGCGCAGAGCCCCCGCACCCGCCCTGAACACCGGCGACGTGCAAAAAACCGCCGCAGACCGCACACTTCCGGATCTGCTTCGCGCCACCTGCTGAGACGCATGAATACCCGCTACAACGCCGCCGACATCGAAGTTCTCTCTGGCCTGGACCCGGTCAAGCGCCGGCCCGGCATGTACACCGACACCGCACGCCCCAACCACCTGGCGCAGGAAGTCATCGACAACGCCGTGGACGAGGCACTGGCCGGCCACGCCCGGCACATCGAGGTGACGCTGTACAAGGACGGCAGTTGCGAGGTGTCCGACGATGGCCGCGGCATGCCGGTGGACATCCACCCGGAAGAGAAGATCTCCGGCGTCGAACTGATCCTGACCCGGCTGCACGCCGGCGGCAAGTTCAGCGACCGCAACTACACCTTCAGCGGCGGCCTGCACGGCGTCGGCGTCAGCGTGGTCAATGCGCTGTCCAAGCACGTGGAACTGTTCATCAAGCGCGAAGGCAACGAATACCGCATGGCCTTCGCCGATGGCCACGCCGCCTCCAAGCTGGAGATCGTCGGCAGCGTCGGCAAGAAGAACACCGGCACGCGCCTGCGCTTCTGGCCGGATCCGAAGTATTTCGACACGCCGAAGTTCGCGGTGCGCGCGCTGCGCCACCTGCTGCGCGCCAAGGCCGTGCTGTGCCCCGGGCTGACCGTCAAGCTGCACGACGAGGCCACCGGCGAACAGGACACCTGGTACTTCGAGGACGGCCTGCGCGACTACCTGCGCGGCGAACTGGCCGAGCGCGAGCTGCTGCCGGCCGAGCTGTTCGTCGGCAGCCTGAAGAAGGACCGCGAGATCGTAGACTGGGCGGTAGCCTGGGTGGTGGAAGGCGAGCTGGTGCAGGAGAGCTACGTCAACCTGATTCCGACCGCGCAGCACGGCACCCACGTCAACGGCCTGCGCAGCGGCCTCACCGACGCGCTGCGCGAGTTCTGCGATTTCCGCAACCTGCTGCCGCGCGGCGTGAAGCTGGCGCCGGAAGACGTGTGGGACCGCGTGGCGTTCGTGCTGTCGCTGAAGATGACCGACCCGCAGTTCAGCGGCCAGACCAAGGAACGCCTGTCCTCGCGTCAGGCCGCCGGCTTCATCGAGGGCGCCGCGCACGATGCCTTCAGCCTGTGGCTGAACCAGAACGTGGAGACCGGCACGCGCATCGCGCAGATCGCCATCGACCGCGCCAGCGCGCGGCTGAAGACCGAGAAGCAGATCGTGCGCAAGAAGGTCACCCAGGGTCCGGCGCTGCCGGGCAAGCTGGCCGACTGCATCAGCCAGGACCTGTCGCGCACTGAACTGTTCCTGGTCGAGGGCGACTCGGCCGGCGGCAGCGCCAAGCAGGCCCGAGACAAGGATTTCCAGGCGATCCTGCCGCTGCGCGGCAAGATCCTCAACACCTGGGAAGTGGCCTCCGGCAGCGTGCTGGCCTCCGAGGAAGTGCACAACCTGGCGATCGCGATCGGCTGCGACCCGGGCAAGGAAGAGATCGACGGCCTGCGCTACGGCAAGGTGGTGATCCTGGCCGACGCCGACTCCGACGGCCTGCACATCGCCACCCTGCTGACCGCGCTGTTCCTGCGCCACTTCCCTGCCCTGGTGCGCGCCGGCCACGTGTTCGTGGCGATGCCGCCGCTGTTCCGCGTGGACGTGGGCAAGCAGGTGTTCTACGCGCTGGACGAGGAAGAGAAGCGCTCGCTGCTGGACAAGATCCAGCGCGAGAAGATCAAGGGCCAGGTCAGCGTGACCCGCTTCAAGGGCCTGGGCGAGATGAATCCGCAGCAGTTGCGCGAATCCACCATCCACCCGGACACCCGGCGCCTGGTGCAACTCACCGTGGACGACGGCGACCAGACCCGCTCGCTGATGGACATGCTGCTGGCCAAGAAGCGCGCCGGCGACCGCAAGCAGTGGCTGGAGACCAAGGGCGACCTGGCCTCGCTGGAGGTCTGAGGCGGCCGCAGCTCGATTGCTTGCTGCCGTCGTAGGAGCGGCTTCAGCCGCGACAGGGCTTTCCCGAGCAAGCCGGGTCGCGGCTGAAGCCGCTCCTACGATGGAAGACGACGACATGGCGTGCTTACGCACCGACTTGCTCGTTCGTCACGCCGGCTATCCGGCGATGGATTGCCAGCCGGGCAATCAACCGTGTGCAGGCGCCGCCGGGACCACGCCGGTGCAGTCGTGATCCTGTAGCTCCTCCGCACCGACGCCATCGCCGGGACGTGCCGTGGCCGCCAGCAGCACGAAGCCAGGACGGCCATCGACATCCGCGCCGACCACCGCCAGGGTCTGTTGCGCCATGCCCTGCTGCGGCGGCAACGCGCGCGCCAGCAACGTCAACGGATTCGCATCAAGCGCCTCGCCCTCCATGCGCATGGCCCGATAGGCGTGGCCGCGCAGCGGTTGCGGCAACGGCGCCCAGGCCGGTCCGATCGACGCCTGCATCGCCTGCAGCTGATCGCGCACCTGCGGCGCCAGGCAATCGATGTGGATGTGCAACTGGTCCTGCGAGCGCGCCGAGGGCGGGTTGATCGTCAGGCTGGCCAGGTCGCGCGGCAGCGGCCTGCCCAGTGCAGTCGCGACCCGGCTGCGCGCCTGCCAGGCCAGGCCCAGCCAGTTCGGCGCACCGGCGGCACGCGCGCGCGGATCCTCGATGCCGCTGACCGGCACCGTCGGGATCAGCAGGTACTGATAGGCGCCGCGCAGGTCCTTCATCAACGCGTAGCGCTGGCCGGGCTCGGCATGGACTTCGCTGCACGGCGCAGGATCGGCGCCGGCCCGTGCCTGCGGCAGGCAGCGGGTGCTCAGCAGCCGCCACAGGCGCTGCCGATCGTGGGCATGCGGATCGTGTGCGGCCGGCGAGTCGGCCACGGGCCGCGGCGCGCCGATGCAGCCGGCCAGCTGCGTCGCCAGCAACAGGCACAGCGGCAGGCGGAAACGAAAGACGGGCATGCGCAGCGGACCGGACACGGGACGAACCGGCGATTGTAGCCAGCGCCGATGAACCGGCATGCCGCGGTGGCGCCGCCAGCGACCATGGCTTTGTGCACATCCGCCACGCCGACGCCGCGGCCTAGCATGCCGGCTCCCTCCCTGCGAGCGACTGCCCGTGCCGACCCTCCCCTCCGTCCTGCTGGCCGTGCTGCTGGCCGCGACGCCGATGACCGCGGCGCTGGCCGCCGATGCCGATGCGGCGAATGCCGACAAGCCCGACAAGGCCGCCGCCGAACCGGCGCCGCTGCCGGCCGATGCGCAGACCAGCCAGTCCATCCAGCTCGACGGTCGCACGCTGCGCTACACGGTCAAGGTCGGCACGCTGCCGGTGAAGGACAAGCAGGGCAAGGTCGTCGCCGACGTGGTCTATACCGCCTACACCATGGACGGCAAGGACCGCCCGGTGACCTTCGCGCTCAACGGCGGCCCCGGCGCGGCCTCGGTGTATCTCAACCTGGGCGCGATCGGGCCGAAGGTGGTGGCGTTCGGCAGCGAGGGCGACAGCGCCTCGGCGCCGGCGCACCTGCGCGACAACCCCGGCACCTGGCTGGACTTCACCGACCTGGTGTTCATCGACCCGGTCGGTACCGGCTTCAGCCGCTCGCGGGTGCCCGACGAGCAGGCCAAGAAGCAGTTCTACAACCCGCAGGCCGACGTCGAGTACCTCTCGCGCACCATCTACGACTGGCTGCTGAAGAACCAGCGCCTGCAATCGCGCAAGTACTTGGTCGGCGAAAGCTACGGCGGCTTCCGCGGCCCGCGCATCACCCACTACCTGCAGACCAAGCTCGGCGTGGCGATGAACGGCGTGGTCCTGGTCTCACCGTATCTGAACCCGACGCTGGACGACAACGGCGACGTCTCGCCGCTGCCGTGGATGCTGACCCTGCCGTCGATCGCCGCCGCGCACCTGGAGCGCGAGGGCAAGCTGACCCCGGAGGCGATGCGCCAAGTGATCGACTACACCCGCGGCGATTACGTCACGGCGCTGCTGCGCGGGCGTTCCGACCCGGCCGGCACCACCCGCATGATCCAGCAGGTGACCGCGATGACCGGCCTGGACCCGGCCTTCGTGCGCCGCGCCGGCGGTCGCCTGGAGACCCAGGCCTATCTGCGCGAGGTGTTCCGCGACAAGGGCGAACTGGGCAGCCGCTACGACTCCAACGTCACCGCCTTCGACCCGTTCCCCAACGCCCCCGAGCAGCGCGCCAACGACCCGCTGCTGGACAGCATCATCGCCCCCACCACCACCGCGATGGTCGATTTCGTGACCCGCGTGGTCGGCTGGAAGATCGACGCCCGCTACGAGGCGCTGAACTACGACGTGAACCGGCTGTGGGACTGGGACGACGAGCTGCGCAAGGGCTCGGTGACGCAACTGCGCCAGTCGGTGGCGATCGACCCGAAGCTGCGCGTGCTGATCGTGCACGGCTGGAACGACCTGTCGTGCCCGTTCATGGGCTCGGTGCTGACCGTGGACCAGATGCCGGTGATGGGCAACGACCCGACCCGCGTGCAGGTCAAGAACTACCCCGGCGGCCACATGTTCTACAACCGCGCCGACAGCCAGCGCGCGCTGCGCCAGGACGTTTTGGCGATGTATCGGGCGAACTAGCGGGGATTGGGCATTCGGGATTGGGGATTCGCTAAGGCGGGTTCCCGGCGCCGACAGCGGAGATTGGGGAGTTGGGATTGGGGATTCGGAAAAGCCGCATTTCGGCGGCGTGAGCCAGTCCGCATGATTCGGGCAGAGCTCGCTGCAGAGCGGCGAGCGGCGAGCGGATATCAGGCTAGCCGGGAATCCGCCTTAGCGAATCCCCAATCCCAACTCCCCAATCCCCGCCCCACTCACACCCACCCAGCCAGCGCGAATCCGCGGAAAATCAGATACGCCACGCCGGCGGCGGCGGGGATGGTCAGGATCCAGGCCCAGACGATGCGTTCGATGACGCCGAAGCGCAGCGAGCGCGGGTTCTTGGCAAAGCCCACGCCCATGATCGCGGTGGAGATGCTGTGGGTGGTGGACACCGGCATGCCGAAGTGCGCGGCCAGGGTCAGGATCGTGGCCGAGCTGGTCTCCGCGGCGAAGCCATGGATCGGATGCAGCTTGACCATCTTGTGGCCCAGGGTCTTGATGATCTTCCAGCCGCCGGAGGCGGTGCCGGCGGCCATCACCACCGCGCAGGTCAGCACGATCCAGGTGGCGATGCCCTGCCCCTGATGGGCGTCGGGGTGCAGGAACGCCAGCCACGACGGCAGCTCGTCCAGGGCGCCGGTGCTCTGTGCGCCGATCAGGGTCATGGCGATGATGCCCATGGTCTTCTGCGCATCGTTGTGGCCGTGCGCGTAACCCATGTACGCGGCCGAGGCGATCTGCGCCTTGCCGAAGAAGGCGTTGACCCAGCGCGGCCGCGCCAGCCGCCCGAGCGGACCGCCCAGCTTGGCCAGGCCGGCGATCGCCGCCCACAGCAGCAGCATCACCGCGATGCCGAGCAGGAAACCGGCGATCGGCGAGGTGACCATCGGCACGAACACCTTCCACAGCAGGCCCTTGTTCTTGGCCCAGTCGCCGACGTTCTGCGACCAGATCAGCGCGCCCCAGTTGTTGTGCGCGGCGGCCAGGCCGGCGCCGCACAGGCCGCCGATCAGCGCATGCGAGGACGAGGACGGCAGGCCCTTCCACCAGGTGATCAGGTTCCACACGATGCCGCCGAGCAGCGCGCACAGCACCACCTGCGGGGTCACCGCGACCACGTCGGTGTTGAGCAGGCCCGAGGCGATGGTCATCGCCACGGCGGTGCCGGTCAGCGCGCCGACCAGGTTCATCGCCGCCGCCAGCATCACCGCCCAGCCGGGACTGAGCACCTTGGTGGCGACCACGGTGGCGATCGAGTTGGCGGTGTCGTGGAAGCCGTTGATGAACTCGAACACCAGCGCCGCCAGGATCACGATCAGGACCAGGGTCAGCATCGGCGCGCCTCCGCGCACGGGACGGCGGCGGCCAGCGCGCACAGGGCGCCGCAGCCGCGCAGGCAGCAACTCCGCAGCGCGTCCATCAGGAGTTCTTCAGCACGATCTGGTAAACCACCACGCCGGCCTCGCGGCAGCGGTCGATGGCCTTCTCCAGGATTTCGAAGAACTCCTTGAGCAGGAACATCTGCAGGTTGTCCAGGCGCCCGGAGTAGATGTCGCGGTACAGCTCCAGCATCAGCCGGTCGGCCTCGTTCTCCAGCGAACGCAGCTTGTCGTTGAGCGCACTCATCCGGTCCAGGTTCATGTTGCGCAGATCATGGACCATCTCCACCACCACCGACGCGGCCTGCTCGAGCATCGCCGCGCGCGGGGCGAAGTCGATGTGCTCCAGATGCTGGATCGCCAGCGAGTAGCGGTCGGCGAACTTCTCCACCTGCTTGGGGATCTTGTACAGCGCCGAGCCCAGCGCCTCGATGTCCTCGCGCTCGATCGGGGTCATGAAGCTGTCCACCAGCGCCTGGCCGATCTTGTCGGACGCGGCGCGCTCGCGCAGGCGCGCCAGCTTGAAGCCGTCCAGCGCCGGCTGCCGGTCGGACTCGCGCATCATCGCGTGCAGGGCCTTGGTGCTGTCGTAGGCGGCCTGCGCCGCCTCGTCGAGCAGGGTGTAGAACTGCTTGCCGGAACCGAAGATGGTCTGCAACGAAAACATGCAACGCGCTTCCCGCCGTCGCGGGAAGGACGGCACTGGGGCGGAATTATGACTGTTTGCTGACACCTGCGGGTAGTCGCGGCGGCCAGGCATGCCCCTGACGGCGTCGCGGCGGCGTGGACGCGGCCCCCACCCGGGTTTGCTACCATCGCAGCCGCGCCCTTCGCGGGCGCACCCTATGGACGATCACCCCAGCCCCCCTCCCCCGCGCCGCAACGGCGCCCATGTCCCCGCTTTCCTTGGCGCCAAGGAGCGCGCGCATGCTTGAACTGTTGATCGTGGCAGCCCTGGTGCTGCTGAACGGTTTCTTCGCGATGTCCGAGATGTCGCTGATGACCTCGCGCAAGAGCCGCCTGAAGCAGATGGCGCAGACCAGCACGCGCGCGGCCAAGGCGCTGGCGCTGGCCGAGAACCCCGAGCACTTCCTGTCCACCGTGCAGATCGGCATCACCGCGATCGGCATCCTGACCGGCGTGTTCGGCGGCGAGGCCATCGGCGTGGCGATCGCGGCCAAGCTGCAGGCGCTGTTCCCGGCGCTGTCCGCCAACTTCACCCTGTTCGGCGATCCGCAGCCGTGGTCGGCGCTGATCGGCAAGACCCTGGCGATCGTGCTGATCACCTTCCTGACGCTGATCTTCGGCGAACTGGTGCCCAAGCGCCTGGCGCTGACCCGCTCGGAGGCCATCGCCGGCTTTGTCGCGATGCCGATGGGCTGGCTGGCCTGGATCGCCGCGCCGTTCGTGTGGGTGCTGTCGCGCTCGACCCGGCTGGTGCTGCGCCTGCTCGGCCTGGGCAAGGAGGAGTCGGCCTCGGTGTCCGAAGAGGAGATCCGCATGCTGGTGGCCGAGAGCCACGAGGCCGGCGTGATCGACGCGCACGAGCGCGACATGATGAACCGGGTCATGCGCCTGGGCGACCGCACCGCCGACAGCCTGATGACCCCGCGCAATCGCATCGCCTGGCTCGACGCCAACGCCGAGCCGCAGCGCAACCTGCAGGTGATGCGCGAGCACGAGTTCTCGCGCTACCCGGTGTATCGCGGCAGCGACCAGGACATCGCCGGCGTGCTGGAGGTGAAATCGCTGGTCACGCGCATGGACGGCGACGCCACCCAACTGTTCCAGAGCCTGCGCGACACCCTGTTCGTGTCCGAATCCACCCACGCGATGAAGCTGCTGGAGATCTTCCGCGAGGAGCAGCAGTCGATGGCGCTGGTGGTGGACGAGTACGGCGAGATCCAGGGCCTGGTGACGATCAGCGACCTGATGGGCGCGGTGGTCGGGCGCCTGCAGTCGGCCGACAACGCCGACGAGGACGCGCTGGTGGTGACCCGCGCCGACGGCTCGCTGCTGATCGACGGCTCGCTGGCGATCGAGGACCTGCGCGAGCTGCTCGGCGGCGCCGAACTGCCCAGCGCCGAGGAAGGCGACTACAACACCCTGGCCGGGCTGTGCATCTACTACTTCGGGCGCATCCCGCATGCGGGAGAGTTCTTCGACTGGGCCGGCTGGCGCATCGAGATCGTCGACCTGGACGGCGCGCGCGTGGACAAGCTGCTGCTGCGCAAGCTGCAGGACGAGAACAGCGATGACATCACCGGGTGACGCACCCGGCGGCGAGCCCCGCGACCACGGCTACAGCGCCGAGGGCATCCGCACCCTGCTCGACACCTTCGTCCTCGGCGATCCGGACGAACACCTGCGGCTGCGGCTGATCCTCGCCGACCTGCAGCAGAGCGCGTTCGGCGTGTTCCTGTTCGTGGCGATCCTGCCGGCGTTCCTGCCGGTGCCGGGCCTGGCCGGCGGCATCAGCGGGCCGCTGGTGACGCTGATCGGCGTGCAGATGCTGATCGGCCTGCGCAAGCCATGGCTGCCGCGCTTCATCGGCGAGCGCGGGCCGCGCCGCCGCACCATGCAGCGCTTCGTCGGCCGTATCGCGCCGTGGCTACGGCGCCTGGACCGGCTGCTCAAGCCGCGCCTGCCGGCGCTGGTGGACACGCTGCCGGCGCGCGCCTTCAGCGGCCTGTTGCTGATCGTGCTGGGGATCCTGCTGTCGCTGCCGATCCCGTTCACCAACTACGCCTTCGGCGCGATGCTGCTGCTGTTCGCGCTGGCGCTGCTGGAGCGCGACGGCGGGCTGATGCTGCTGTCGTGGCTGGGCAGCATCGCCGTGGCGCTGAGCCTGGGATTGGCCTCGGACCAGGTGGTCGACCTGGGCCGGGAATGGATGCAGAAGCTGCGTTGATCCCAAGGCCGCAGCGGCGCTGCGCCGCTGGCCTGGCTCACTTCACCAGAGACAGTTCCACATCGCCGGCGAAGACGTTGCGCCTGTACGACGGGCGCGGCGTTGCGCTCTGCGCGGCGCGTTCGCTCGCCTGGCTGCGCGCGCGCTCGAAATACTTGCTCATCTGTTGCAAGGCCGCTTCCAGTCCACATTCGTGCGCCGGCGCCATCGGATGTTGTGCGTTCATTGCCGATCCCCTGTTTGCGTCGTTGTACGGCCATCTCCTGGGGCCGAACGCCACGCTGATGCGCGGCGCGACACGATCACATACCGGGGAAAATCAAGGCGTCGTGAAAGCAGCACATGCTGTGATACGCATCAACGCAGATGCGGCGTTACTCGCTCGAGTGCGTCTGCGCTCGTAGACACGCGCGCAGAGCTGTGCATCAGGCCGCCGCAGCCACCTGCGTCCACGCTTCTGCCGCCAGTTGGAACGAGCGCAAGCGCGCGGCGTGATCGTGGATGTTCGCGGTCAGCAGCAACTCGTCCGGCCGGTGCCGCGCGACGAAGTCGGCCAGGCCCTGCGCGACCGTGCCGGGATCGCCGAGCACCGTACAGGCCAGCGCCCGCTCCACCCCCAGCTTCTCGTGCGGCGCCCAGAACGCCTCGATGTCGTCGATCGGCGGCGGAATCAGCCCGGGGCGGCCGCGGCGCAGGTTGACGAAGCTCTGCTGCTGGGTGGTGAACAGGCGCCGCGCCTCGGCCGTGGATGCGGCGACCACCACGTTCAGGGCCAGCACCGCATACGGCGCCTGCAGCCGCGCCGACGCGCGGAATTCGCGGCGATACACCGCCAGCGCCTCGTCCATCGCATCCGGCGCGAAATGCGAGGCGAAGGCGAACGGCAGCCCCATCGCCGCGGCCAGGCGCGCACTGAACAGGCTCGAGCCGAGCAGCCACACCGGCACCTCGATGCCCGCACCCGGCACGGCGCGTACCAGTTGCCCGTCCACCGCCGGCTCGAAGTAGCGCAGCAGTTCGGCCACGTCGTGCGGAAACTGGTCGGCGCTGTCGAAATAACGACGCAAGGCGCGCGCGGTGGCCTGGTCGGTCCCGGGCGCGCGGCCCAGGCCCAGGTCGATGCGTCCGGGATACAGCGAGGCCAGGGTGCCGAACTGTTCGGCCACCTGCAGCGGCGCATGGTTGGGCAGCATGATGCCGCCGGCACCGACGCGGATACGCTTGGTGCCGCCGGCCACATGCCCGATCAGCACCGCGGTGGCGGCGCTGGCGATGCCGGGCATGTTGTGGTGCTCGGCCAGCCAGTAGCGGTGGTAGCCCCAGCGTTCGGCGTGCTGGGCTAGGTCCAGCATGTTGGCGAAGGCGCCGGCGGCGTCGCTGCCTTCGCAGACCGGGGCGAGGTCGAGGATGGAGATCGGCATCATGTGAGGCGGGTTCCTGCAGGCGATGCGATCGAATTGGGGGCACCGGTCGCCGATTGCAGTGGCTGCGGCCGGAACGCTGATTTGCGCTGGGTGTAGTGGGTGGATGTGGGCGGGACGCTTGGCTGGCTGCCGTACCCTCACCCCTCTCCCGGGGGGAGAGGGGCTTTGGCCTCTCCCTTCTCCCACCAAGAGAAGGTGCCCCGAAGGGCGGATGAGGGTGCGGCCGAAGCTTCGCGCAACCAGATCCCTGCAGACGCTGCGCGCTCCGTTCCCTCACCCCAGCCACTCTCCCGAGGGGAGAGGGGCTTTGACTGCCTGGGCCGCCGCGCTACCACGCGGGTTGCACGGCACGCCGGCTACGCTTGCGAACCCGCCCTCGCCTGGTCACCTCCATGTCGCTGATTCCGCCGCCCGCCCCCGTTCCCGCCCTGCCCTTGCGCGACCGTGTGGTGCTGGTCACCGGCGGCGCGCAAGGCATCGGCCGCGGTGTGGTGCAGGCGGTGCTGGGCGCGGGCGGCCGGGTCGCGTTCTGCGATCTCGACGCCGATGCCGGGCGTGCCTGCGTGGCCGAACTGGACGCCGGCGAGCGCCTGCTGTTCCGCCGCGTCGACGTGGCCGCCGAGGCCAGCGTGCGCCGCTTCGTCGATAACGCCTTGGCCCGCTTCGGCCACATCGACGGCCTGGTCAACAACGCCGGCATCGCCGATCCGCATACCGGACCGCTGGAGCGGCTGTCGCTGCGCGAATGGAACCGACGGCTCGGGGCAAGCCTGGGCGGCGCATTCCTGTGCAGCAAGCACGCCCTGCCGGCGCTGCGCGACAGCCGCGACGGTGGCGCCATCGTCAACATCGCCTCCACCCGCGCGCAACAGTCCGAACCGGAGACCGAGGCCTATGCCGCGTCCAAGGGCGGGCTGGTGGCCTTCACCCACGCGCTGGCGATCAGCGCCGGCCCGGCGGTGCGGGTCAATTGCATCAGCCCCGGCTGGATCGCCACCGATGCCTGGCGCATGCCGAACGCGCGACGCGCTCCCAAACTGTCGCGGCAGGACCATGCGCAGCACCCCGCCGGGCGGGTCGGCACGCCGCCGGACATCGGCGCATTGGCGGTCTATCTGCTGTCGGCACAGGCCGGCTTCATCACCGGCCAGGACTTCGTGGTCGATGGCGGGATGATGCGCAAGATGCAGTACGCCTGACGGCGTGGGGATTGGGGAGTCGGGATTGGGGATTCGTTAAAGCGGGTGTTGCCTCACCTGACGGGCCACGTGCATAGCTGGCAGCAACCCGCCTTTGCCAATCTCCAATCCCGACTCCCCAATCCCGCGGCGATCAGCCGCCCACCAGCGGCCGCAACTGCGGATCCAGCGCCACGCGTTCGTCGAAGACGAAGCAGCAGCCCTCGTAGCCGTCGCCGCCCACCTCCTCGAAGTAGCCGAGGATGCCGCCGTCCAGTTGCAGCACGTTGTCCATGCCATCGGCGCGCATCCACAGCGCGGCCTTTTCGCAGCGGATGCCGCCTGTGCAGAAGCTGACCACGGTGGCGTCGGCCAGCGCCGCGCGATGCGGGGCCAGCGCCTCCGGCAGGTCGGTGAACTTGACGATCGGCAGGGTCAGCGCGCCGGCGAAGGTGCCATGGACGACTTCCTGCGCATTGCGCGTGTCCAGCAACACCACGCGCCGGCCGGCGTCGTCGTGGCCCTGGCGCAGCCAGCGCTGCAGCGTGGCCGGCGCCACCGCCGGCGCGCGCGCCGCCTCCAGCGGCGAGGCGGCGTCGCGGCGGAAGCTGATGATCTCCGGCTTGACCTTGACCTTCAGCCGCGCGAACGGCTGCTGTGCGCTGGCGCTGGTCTTGATGCGCAGATCGGCGAAGCGCGGATCGCTGCGCAACTGCGCGTAGAAGCCGTCGATCGCCGCCGGCGCGCCGGCCAGGAACAGGTTGATGCCCTCGCCCGCCACCAGGATCGTGCCGCGCAGATCGCCGTCCTGCGCCCAGGCGTGCAGCTGCGCGGCGAGCGCGTCGGGGTCGGCGATGGCGACGAAGTGGTAGGCGGCGGTATTGGCGATCATCGGCGCATTTTAGAGCCTGCGGCGCGCGACCGCTGCAGGACACGCTGCTGCCCACGCACCGGCGACGCGCGCCAAGGCTGGGGCCCGCAGCGCCAGCGCCGCCGCTAGCCGCGCAGCAGCAGGAACGGCAGCAACACCAGCGAGGCCACCAGCAGCATGCCCAGCAAGGTCGCCAGCACGAACAGCGGGCGCTGCCGCAGCAGGCTGGCGAAGGTCTCGGCGCTGCCGTCGCGCAGCGCCGCGGCGCGCTCGGCACGGGCGCGTTGGCCGCGTTCGGCCTGGTACTCGGCCAGCAGCGCCTTGGCCCGCGCCTGCTCGGCGTCCTCGCGCAGCCAGATCCCGCCGGCGGAGATGCCGAAGGTGCCGGCGCGGGTTTCGTAGTAGCCGATGCCGGCGGCGTCGAGCAGCGCGCAGACCTCGGCGCGTTCGTCGTCGGGCACGTGACGCAGATTGAGCAGCAGTTTGGCCATGCGCCGATGATAGCCGCTGCGGCGATGCGCTACCCTTGCACGCCCTGCCCGCCGTGGACGTCCCGCATGCGCCGAATCCTGCTGCTGTTGAGCCTGTCGTTGCCGGCGTGGCTGCTGAGCGGCTGCACGCCGCCGGGTCCGCCGCCCGGCGGCAGCATCGCCGCATTCCAGGCCACCGACGAGCGCGTCGGCGATGGCGCCGAGGCCCGGCCCGGCAGCCGCGTCACCGTGCACTACACCGGTTGGCTGTACGACGAGCATGCCAAGGACAAGCGCGGCGAGAAATTCGATGCCTCCGCCGACCACGGCCAGCCCTTCAGCTTCGTGCTCGGTGCCGGCCAGGTGATCCGCGGCTGGGACGACGGCGTGGCCGGCATGCGCGTAGGCGGCAAGCGCCTGCTGATGCTGCCGTCGGATTACGGCTACGGCGCCAGCGGCGCCGGCGGGGTGATCCCGCCGGGCGCCTCGCTGGTGTTCGAGGTCGAACTGCTCGATGTCCAGCCGCGTTGAGCCGCGCCCGCATATGTCCGCTGCCAAACACGCCGCGCCGGTGCGCGGCCGACTCGCCATCGTCGGCGGCGGCCCGGCCGGGCTGATCGCCGCCGAGACCGCGCGCGCCGCCGGCGCCGAGGTCGATGTCTACGAGGCCAAGGGTTCGGTCGGACGCAAGTTCCTGATCGCCGGCAAGGGCGGCCTCAACCTGACCCACTCCGATCCATTCGCCCGTTTCGTCGCGCGCTATCGCGAGCGCGCCACGGCGGTCGGCGACTGGCTGGCCGATTTCGATGCCGATGCGCTGCGCGCCTGGGCGCGGGCGCAGGGCGTGGAGACCTACGTCGGCAGCTCCGGACGGGTGTTCCCGCTGGACCGCAAGGCGGCGCCGCTGCTGCGCGGCTGGGTGCGGCGGTTGAAGGACGCCGGCGTGCGCTTCCACGTGCAGCAGCGCTGGCTGGGTTGGGACGCGGACGGCGCACTGCGCTTTGCCGGCGCCGACGGCGAGCAGCGGGTGCAGGCCGATGCCTGCGTGCTCGCGCTGGGCGGCGGCAGTTGGCCGCAGCTCGGCTCCGACGGCGCCTGGCAGGACACCCTGCGCGCGCGCGGCGTGGAGGTGGCGCCGCTGCAGCCGGCCAACTGCGGCTTCGACGTGGACTGGAGCGCGCATTTCCGCGAACGCCATGCCGGCGCGCCGCTGAAGCCGGTGGTCGCACACTGGCACGATGCGCAGGGCCAGGCGCAGTCGCTGCAGGGCGAATGCGTGGTCGGCGAGCACGGCATCGAAGGCAGCCTGATCTATGCGCTGGCCGCGGACCTGCGCGAGGCCATCGCCGCGCACGGCCCGGCCACGCTGTGGCTGGACCTGGTACCCGGCCGCGACCTGCCGCGGCTGCAGGCCGAGCTGGGCAAGCCGCGCGGCGGCCGCAGCTTCGGCGAGCACCTGCGCCGCCAGGCCGGCATCGACGGGGTCAAGGCGGCGCTGCTGTTCGAGATCCTCGGCAAGCAGGCCGGCCAGGATCCGGCGCTGGCCGCGGCCACGCTCAAGCGCCTGCCGCTGACCCTGCAGCGCCCGCGCCCGCTGGCCGAGGCGATCAGCAGCGCCGGCGGCGTGCGCCTGGAGGCACTGGATGCGCAACTGATGCTGCGGGCGCTGCCGGGCACCTTCTGCGCCGGCGAAATGCTCGACTGGGAAGCGCCGACCGGCGGCTACCTGCTCACGGCGTGCTTCGCCAGCGGCGTGCGCGCCGGGCGCGGCGCGGTGGCCTGGCTGCAGCGCCAAGCTGCGCACTGACCGCCGCTGCGCCGCGGCGCGGGTGCTCAAAGCACCGCGATCTGCACCCGCGCCTGCGGGTCGCGCTTGGCCACGTACATGGCCTCGTCGGCGCGCTGGGTGAGCAGCACCGGGTCGAAGCCCGGTCCCGTCTGCACGGCGATGCCGATGCTCGGTTGCAGCGGCAGATGCCGGCCGCTGACCACGCAGCCTTCCGCACACGCCTCCATGATCCGCGCGGCGGCGGCCAGCACTTCGTGCCGGGCGTCGGCCAGCCCTTCCAGCAGGACCACGAACTCGTCGCCGCCCAGCCGCGCGATGCTGTCCTGTCCGCGCAGGCAGCGCTGCAGCAGCCGCGCGAAGTGCACCAGCAGCGCATCGCCGACGTGATGGCCGAAGCGGTCGTTGACGCTCTTGAAGTCGTTCAGATCCAGGAACATCACCGCTACCTGGCCCTGGCTGCGGCGCTCGTTCATGCGCCGCCGCAGCGTCTGGTTCCAGGCCATCCGGTTCGGCAGCCCGGTCAGCTCGTCGCGCAGCGCACGCTCTTCCAGCAACCGCGCCAGCCGGGTCTGCCCGGTGATGTCGCTGATCATCAGGTGCAGGCCGACCCGCTGCGGTGCCAACGCCACATCCGGGATCAGGCTGAAGTGCATGATCCGCAGGGCGTCGGTGGCATCGCACAGTTCGGCGTCGAACTGCGCCGGGACGCCCTGCAGCGCTGCCGGCAGATGCGTTTGCAGCAAGGCCTGCTGCTGTGGATCCAGCACCTCGTGCAGGCGGCGGCCGATGATGCGCTCCGGCGCCAGCCCGAACCACGCCGCATACGGCCGGTTGACGAACTGGTAGCGCAGGTCGTGGTCGAGGTAGGCGATCAGCGCCGGCGCGTTGTCGGCGATGGTGCGCAGTTGCGCCTCGCTGTCGCGCAGGCGGTGCTCGGCCAGGTGCTGCTCGGTGATGTCCTGGATGTGGGTGACGAAGTGCAGCGGACGCTGCTGTTCGTCGCGCACCAGCGACACCGCCAGGCGCGCACGCACGGTATGGCCGTCGCGGTGGTGATAGCGCTTTTCGCTGTGGTAGTCGCTGCGGTGGCCGTCGATCAACGCGGCCACCTGTTCCATGTCTTCGGCGAGGTCCTCGGGATGGGTCAGATCCTGGAAGCGCAGTTCCAGCAGTTCCGCGCGGCTGTAGCCGAGCATCGCGCACAAGGCGTCGTTGACGTCCAGCCAACGCCCTTCCAGCGACACCAGTGCCATGCCGTGCGCGGCCACCGAGAACGCGCCGGAGAAGCGCTGCCCGGCCAGCAGCGCCGCGTGCGACGCCGCACGTTCGACGCTGACGTCGCGCATCACGCAGACCGCGCCCAGGCTGCGCCCATCGCCGCCTTCCAGCCGTTCCGCATTGCACAGGACGCTGCGCGGCGCTTGCCCCTTGGCGGCGATCATGATCTCCGCATCGCGCACCGACTCGCCGCGCCAAGCACGGACCAGCGGCACCTCCTCGCTGGTCAGCAGGCGTTTGCCGCTGGCGTCGAACAGGTCGAAGTACTGCGGCCACTGCTCGGGCGGCAAGGCGCGCGGATCGGCGCCATGCCACTGCCGTGCCACCTGGTTGAACTCGCCCAGGGTGCCGTCGGCCAGACACGACACGACGCCGTCGGGCATGGTTTCCAACAGCAGGCCCAGGGTCTTGGCCTGGTCGTGGGCGATGCGCGCGTCGCGGCGCGCTTCCAGTTGCGCGGTGACCTGCCTGGCCAGCCGCCGCAGGCCCTCGCGCTGGCGCGCGTCCAGCTGCCGCGGACGGGTGTCGATCACGCACAGGGTGCCGTAGCTGTGGCCCTGGTCGCCGACCAATGGCATGCCGGCGTAGAAGCGCAGGTGCGGCGCACCGCACACCAACGGGTTGCGGGCGAAGCGCGGGTCCAGCGTGGTGTCCGGCACCTCCAGCAACTGCGGCGACAGCAAGGCATAGGTGCAGAACGCGATCTCGCGTGGATAGCCGGTGGTGCCGCTGGGCAGGCCGCAACTGGCCTTGAGCCATTGCCGGCGTTCGTCGATCAGCGAGATCAGCGCGATCGGCACCTCGCACAGCTGGCTGGTCAGCCAGATCAGGTCGTCGAAGGCCGGTTCCTGCGCGGTGTCGAGCATGCCCAGTTCGGCCAGCGCGCGCAGGCGGCCCGCTTCGTCGGCGGGCAGCGGCACGGAAGCGACGTCGGGGACCGAGGGTGGATTCATGCGCTGCACGCTGAGGAGGTAGCGGCACGATAGCGGGCGGCGGTGATGATGGCGAGCACGCCGCGAAATGCTGCAGTGCAAAAAGCACGCTACGGCCGGCTGCGACGCCGCCATGGCTGCCGGCGGCGAACCGTAGGGCGTACCGCGCCTGCCAGCCCGACGCCGCACCGACGGCATCGATCACCCGGTCGCGGCGGTCTTCTCCATGAACACGCAAGCGAGGACGATGCCGCTCGGGTGCGGATAGCCGCCCTCGCGCACCACCGCGTAGCCCTGCGCACGGTAGAACGCCACCGCATTGAGCGCCGCCGCCACCTGGATGCGCGGGCAGGCGGCCAGGCGCTGCTCCAGCGCCTGCAGCAGGCGCCGGCCGAGGCCGCTGCCGCGCAGCGTCGGGTCGACGAACAGGCCGTCGATCTCGGCACCGGCCAGGTCGACGACGCCGAACCCGAGCACGCGACCGTCGGCGTCCTCGGCGACGATCGCGCCGCCCTCGGCGACCAGCGCGCAGTACGAGGCCGGCGCCGGCGCCGCCGACCAGCGCGCGATCACCTCCGGCGGATAATGGCTGCTGCAGACCTCGCGGACACAGCGGGTGCGCAACGCCCAGAGCGTGGGGATGTCCTCGGACAGACCCGGCCGCAACCGCGTCGGCAGCGCCGCGCCGCTCATTCCGATTTGCTGTCGCGCAGGCGCCGGATCCGCTCCGGCGGCTGGAACGAATCGCTGCGCGCGTCGCCCCAGTAGTCGTGGAAGACCGCATGGTCGGGCACCGTGCGCAGCAGTTCGCCCGGCTCCAGGTAGCGGTACAGCGAGGCCAGCGAGCGGATCTCCACCTGCGAGATGCGGCGCAGGATGTGCTCCGGCCCCAGTTGCGAGGGATGCGCCAGCCCGGCGGCGCTGAGCAGTTCGCGCAGCGCCTTGAGCGTGTTGGCGTGGTAATGCGCGACCCGGGTGGCCTTGTCGGTAGGATCCAGGTGTTGCCAGCGGCGTCGGTCCTGGGTGGCGATGCCGGTCGGGCAGCGGTCGCTGTGGCAGCTCAGCGACTGGATGCAGCCCAGCGCGAACATGAAGCCGCGCCCGGCATTGCACCAGTCCGCGCCCAGCGCCAGGGTGCGCGCGATGTCGAAGGCGCTGGTGATCTTGCCGGCGGCGCCGAGCTTGATCCGCTCGCGGATGTCCAGCCCGACCAGGGTGTTGTGCACCAGCAGCAGGGCCTCGTGCATCGGCACGCCGACGTGGTCGATGAATTCCGCCGGCGCCGCGCCGGTGCCGCCCTCGGCGCCGTCGACGACGATGAAATCCGGGTACAGGCCGCTTTCCTGCATCGCCTTGGCGATGGCGAACCACTCCCAGGGGTGGCCGATCGCCAGCTTGAAGCCAGTGGGCTTGCCGCCGGACAGCTCGCGCAGCCGGGCCACGAACTGCAGCAGTTCCAGCGGCGTGGAGAACGCCGAATGCCGCGACGGCGACACGCAGTCGCGGCCCATGGCGACGCCGCGGGTGGCGGCGATCTCCGCGCTGACCTTGGCCGCCGGCAGCACCCCGCCGTGGCCCGGCTTTGCGCCCTGCGAGAGCTTGATCTCGATCATCTTGACCTGCTCCAGCGTCGCATTGGCGACGAAGCGCTGCGGGTCGAAGCGCCCGTCCTCGTCGCGGCAGCCGAAGTAGCCCGAACCGATCTCCCACACCAGGTCGCCGCCGCATTCGCGGTGGTAGGGCGAGATCGAGCCCTCGCCGGTGTCGTGATAGAAGCCGCCCTGGCGCGCGCCGGCGTTGAGCGCGCGGATGGCGTTGGCCGACAGCGCGCCGAAGCTCATCGCCGAGATGTTGAACACGCTGGCCGCGTACGGCTGCGCGCAGTCCGCGCCGATGGTGATGCGGAAGTCGTGGTCGGCGATCTCGCTGGTGGCCAGCGAGTGGTTGATCCATTCGTAGTCCGGCGCATAGGTGCTGCGCTGGGTACCGAACGGCACCACGTCCATCACGTTCTTGGCGCGCTGGTAGACCAGGGCGCGCTGCTGTCGCGAGAACGGCGCCTCCTCGATGTCGCTCTGCAGGAAGTACTGGCGCATCTCCGGGCCGACCGATTCCAGGCCGTAGCGGAAATGCGCCAGGATCGGATAGTTGCGGCGCAGGGTGCTGCGGGTCTGCAGCAGGTCCACGGTGCCCAGCACCGCCAGCACGGCGAAGGCGGCCACGCCCCAGCCCCACAGCGGCCAGATCGCGCACAGGGCGATGGACAGCGCCAGCAGCAGGCAACTGGCGATATAGGCTAGGTAACGGTGCATCGCGTTCCTCGCAGGAGTCGGAAGCCGGCGAGTGTAGAGGGTGTCGCGGGTCGGGCGCGGCGGTGGCGGCGCGGTCCGCTCCGCCCGGGTACAGCTTGCCGGTGCCGCCACCCGCGTTGCGCCGGCGGCGCGGGAGCGCGGACGGCGCTCGGCGGCATGCTAGAGGCGGTCGTCCACCGCCGCGCGCGGCCACACCGACTTGACGTCGTAGACCACCAGGTCGGGTTTGCCGAGCGCCCGGATCTGGGCGGCATCCAGGTCGCGGTAGGCCGCGTGCGCCACCGCCAGCACCACCGCGTCGTAGCGGCCGGGCACCGGGTCGGGCAACAGGGCGACGCCGTGCGCCTGCGCCGCCTGCGGATCGGCCCAGGGATCGCAGGCGTCGACGCGGGCGCCGGCCGCGGCCAGCGCCTGCACCAGTTCCAGCGCGCGGCTGTTGCGCAGGTCCGGGCAGTTCTCCTTGAAGGTGACGCCGAGCACCAGCACCGACGCATCGGCCATCGCCACGCCCTTGCCGGCCAGCAGCGCCTGCACCCGCGCGGCGACATGCGCACCGACCCGGTTGTTGACCTGGCGCGCGGTGTGGATCAGGTCCGGGTGGTAGCCGACGCTCTCGGACTTGTGCAGCAGATAGTAAGGATCCACGCCGATGCAGTGGCCGCCGACCAGGCCCGGCCGGAACGGCAGGAAGTTCCACTTGGTGCCGGCCGCGTCCAGCACGTCCTGGGTGTCGATGCCGAGCCGGTCGAAGATCAGCGCCAGTTCGTTGACCAGGGCGATGTTGACGTCGCGCTGGATGTTCTCCACCACCTTGGCCGCCTCGGCCACGCGGATCGACGGCGCGCGCCAGGTGCCGGCGGCGATGATGCCGGCATACAGGGCGTCCACCGCCTCGGCGGCGGCCGGGTTCGACCCGGAGGTGATCTTGCGGATGTCGGCCAGGCGCCGCCGGCGGTCGCCGGGGTTGACCCGCTCCGGGCTGTAGCCGCAATGGAAGTCGATGTCGCAGCGCAATCCCGAGCCCTGCTCCAGCAACGGCACGCACACCTCTTCGGTGGTGCCCGGATAGACGGTGGACTCGTAGATCACCAGGTCGCCGCGCTTGAGCACGCCGGCCAGCAGTTCGCTGGCCTGGCGCAGCGGCTGCAGGTCGGGCTGTTCCTGCGCATCGATCGGGGTCGGTACGGTGACGATATACACGTTGCGGTCGCGCAGTTCCGCCGCGTCGTTGCTGTAGCGCAGGTGCACGCCGGCGCGCAATTCCTCGGCCTCCAGTTCCAGGGTCTGGTCGTGCCCCGCGCGCAATTGCGCCACGCGCTGCGCATCGATGTCGTAGCCGAGCGTGTCGTGGCGGGCACCGAAGGCCACCGCCAGCGGCAGGCCGACGTAGCCGAGGCCGATCACGGCGATGCGCGGCGGCGCGGAATCGAACACGGGGGCAACGGGCATGCCAGTCCTTCGCGGGCACCGGCAGCGGCGGCCGTCGGCGCATGGTGGTGGATGGGGATGTCCGCACGTGCGGACCTCGCCCATGGTAAGCCGCGCCACCGGCACTGACCAAGCCGATCTGCGACATGCCCGACGCGCCGCGCGCGGTGCCTCTTCACACGCGCTGGTGCCCGCCTTCACAACGCCGTACGTGAAAGTCGGCGCGCCACATCACGCTTTGCCGCCTGACACGTGCGACTTTTGTCACGCACACCACGCCAGCACCACCTGGCCTTTACGCATCAGGGCCTAGGGTGATGGAGCGGTTGCTGCCAGGGGGGCACCATCCGCCTCTCTCTTCCCTCTTACTCAAGGAGAACTCGCGTGAGTCACGCTCCGAGCCTGCTCGTGGATGTCGAAGCCGAATTGGCGCATTGGAAAGCGCTGCACGCGGCGGGCAAACTGGGGTCGCAATCGTTCAGCGAGCATGCGCGTCTGATCAAGATGGCCTGCGACGTGTTCCTGCAGTTGCCACGCGAATCCAACGACGTGCGCTTGCAGCGCCTGCGTCAGCGCTACGACGCCGAGCACCCCTGGCCGCGCATCGCCTGGAGCGATGCCGAAACCCTGGTCGTCGCCTGCTGGGCACGCCTCGACGGATCCGAGCAGCGCGACCGCAGCCCCGATCCGGCGCACACCCCCGCCTGATCCACGAGGTCCACCATGTCCCCGCCCGCCAACCGCGACAACGCCCACGATCCGCAGCAACGCAGCCAGACGCCCGACAAGATCCACAACGACGACGCGCAATGGACCGATCGCGATCAACCCGATAGCGACCCCAAACGCGACCACGCCGATCCGGAACACGACTATCCGCGCCCGGACGGCAGCGAGTAACTAATAAGAAGCAAGCCACTCCCGCTGCGGCAGACCCTCGTCCCCGCAGCGGCAACCTCCCGCTACCCTACCGACCAGACGTGCGGCGTCAGCGCAGGCTCGAGCCGCGCACGATGCAGCGGCCGCTGAGCACCACCTTGCGGGTCGGCTGCGTCGGCGCGTTCATCCGCTCCAGCAGCAACGACATGGCGGTGCGGCCCATCTCTTCCACCGGCTGTTCGATCACGGTGATGCCGGGTTCGACCAGATCGGTCCAGCTTTCGTTATCGAAACCGGCCAGGGCCAGGTCCTGCGGAATGCGCAGGCCGGCGCCGCGCGCGGCCTTCATCGCGCCCATCAACAACAGGCTGTTGCTGGCCACCAGCGCATCCGGCCGCGGCGTCTGCGTCAGCCAGGCCTGGACTTCGGCGATCGCCGCCTCCGCGCTCGGTGCCACCTCGCGGTAGTCCGGGGCCAGGCCATGCCCGCGCATCGCCTCCAGATAGCCGTCGCGGCGCTCGGCAGCGGTGCTGCTGGTCTTGCCGAACAGGCCGCCGATGCGACGCACGCCACGGCCGACCAGATGGTCGACCAACGCGGCCATCGCCGCCGCGTTGTCGAGCACCACGCTGTCGTGGGTGCCGCCCTTGCCGGCGCGGTCCAGCAGCACCACCGGATGATCGAACGTCAATTTGCCCAGTTGGCCCTGGGTGGTGCGGGTGGGGGCGAAGATCAGACCGCTGACCCGCTCTTCCTGCATCAGTTGCAGATACAGCGCCTCGCGCTGCGGATCCTCGTCGGTGTTGCACAGGATCACACGCATGCCGGCGCGGTAGGCCACGTCCTCGACCGCGCGGATGGCCGCGGTGAAGAACGGATTGCGGATGTCGGCGACGATCAGGCCCACTACCCCGGAACGCTGCGAGCGTAGCCGCCGCGCCATCAGGTTGGGGCGGTAGCCGGTCTCGCGCACCGCCGCTTCCACCCGTGCCCGTACCTCTTCGCTGACCGGGCCGTGGCCCAGCGCGCGCGACACCGTCGAGGTCGAGACACCGGCGACCCGGGCCACGTCATGGATGCTGACGCTCACTGGCAACGTTCCCGCATCATTTTCATTTCCACTCCCTGTCGCCTAGCGTGAGGAGATAGTAGCACCGGGCTTTTCCGAAGGATTTGTGCACTGCACATTGACGATTGACTGGGAACGTTCCCACACTGCGCCCACTCGCCGCCCACCCTCAAGGAACCCGCGTGTCCCAGACGCCCTCCTCCCCCCTGGTTTCCAGCGATCTGGTCCGGATCGATGTCCAGGCCCGCGACAAGGCCGACGCGATCGCCCAGGCGGCGCAGTTGCTGGTCGCCGCCGGCTGCGTGCCGCCGGCCTACGAGGCCAGCATGCTGCGCCGCGAAGCGCTGGCCAACACCTTCCTGGGCCATGGCGTGGCGATCCCGCACTGCACCGGCGAAGACCGCCACTTGGTGCGCCGCGACGGCATCGCGGTGCTGCAGCTCCGCGACGGCGTGGAGTGGAACCCGGGCCAGACCACGCGCCTGGTGGTCGCCATCGCCGCCCAGTCCGACACCCATATCGCCCTGCTGCGGCGGCTGACCCGGTTGATCCAGGACCCGCCGCGGCTGGAGGCGCTGTTCGCCAGCGACGATCCGCAGGCGATCGTCGCCGCGCTGAGCGAGGACGCGGCCCCCACCGCGCCCGCCGCCCCGGCCAGCGACCTGGCCGAACGCTTCGACTGGACCGTGCGCTACCCCACCGGCCTGCACGCGCGTCCGGCCACGCGCTGGGTGGAAACCGCGCGCGGGTTCGCCGCCCGCATCCAGGTGCGCGCCGGCGATCAGGTCGGCGACGCCAAGAACCTGGTGTCGCTGCTGCAGCTGGGCCTGCATGCCGGCGACACGGTGACCATTTCCGCAGAAGGCCAGGACGCCGCGGCGGCGCTGGCGCGGCTGCGCAGCGTGATCGACGGCCTGACCGCCCAGGAACAGGCCGACGCCGAGGCGGCGGCGCAGCGCCGCGCCGCGCCGGTCGCCGGCTGGACCCCGCCGCAGGCGCAGCCGGCCATCGTCGGCATCGGCGCCAGCCCCGGCCTGGCGATCGGCGTGGTGCACAAGCTGGCCGGCCACGACGTCGCGGTGGCGGACACGCCGGTGCCGCTGAGCGACGGCGGCGCCCTGCTGCACGACGCCCTGCAGCGCACCCGCGCGCAGTTGCAGGCCATCGAGGAGGACACCCGGCGCCGGCTCGGCGCCGGCGATGCGGCGATCTTCCGCGCCCAGGCCGAACTGCTCAACGACACCGACCTGATCACCCTGGCCTGCCAGCTGATGGTCGAGGGCCACGGCGTCGCCTGGTCCTGGCAGCAGTCGGTGGAGCGCCTGGCCAACAAGCTCTCGGCACTGGGCAACGCGGTGCTGGCCGGGCGCGCCAGCGACCTGCGCGACGTCGGCCGCCGGGTGCTGGCGCAACTGGATCCGAGCCTGGCCGGCGGCAGCCTGGAGCAGCTGCCGGCCGCGCCGTGCATCCTGCTCGCCCACGACCTGTCGCCGTCGGATACCGCCAACCTCGACACCGGTCGCGTGCTCGGCCTGGCCACCGCCGTGGGCGGCCCGACCTCGCACACCGCGATCCTCTCGCGCACCCTCGGGCTGCCGGCGCTGGTCGCCGGCGGCGCCGACCTGCTGGACCTGGAGAATGGCGCCACCGTCATCGTCGACGGCAGCAGCGGCCGCCTGTACCTGGCGCCATCGGAAGCCGACCTGGCCTCGGCCCGCGCCTACATCGACGAACAGCAGCAGCTGCGTGCGCGCGAGGCCGAGCAGCGCAACCAGCCGGCGCAGACCGAGGACGGCCATCGCCTGGAGATCGGCGCCAACGTCAACCTACCCGAGCAGGTCGCCGCCGCACTGGCGCAGGGCGCCGAGAGCGTGGGCCTGATGCGCACCGAATTCCTGTTCCTGGAGCGCGGCAGCACCCCCAGCGAGGACGAGCAATACGCCACCTACACCGCGATGGCGCAGGCGCTGGACGGCCGCGCGCTGATCGTGCGCGCGCTGGACATCGGCGGCGACAAGCAGGTCGCGCACCTGAACCTGCCGCGCGAGGACAACCCGTTCCTGGGCGTGCGCGGCGCGCGCCTGCTGCTGCGCCGCGCCGACCTGCTGCAACCGCAGCTGCGCGCGCTGTACCGCGCGGCCAAGGACGGCGCGCGCCTGGCGATCATGTTCCCGATGATCACCTCGGCCGCGGAACTGCTGACGCTGCGCGCCGAATGCGAGCGCCTGCGCGCGGAGCTGCAGGCACCGGAGGTGCCGCTGGGCATCATGATCGAAGTGCCGGCGGCGGCGATCCAGGCCGATGCGTTGGCCAAGCACGCGGACTTCTTCTCGATCGGCACCAACGACCTGACCCAGTACACCCTGGCCATCGACCGCCAGAACCCGGACCTGGCCGCCGAGGCCGACAGCCTGCACCCGGCGGTGCTGCGCCTGATCCGCACCACCGTCGAGGGCGCGGCGCGCCACGGCCGCTGGGTCGGCGTGTGCGGCGGCCTGGCCGGCGATGCATTCGGCGCGGCGCTGCTGGCCGGGCTGGGCGTGCACGAACTGTCGATGACGCCCAACGACATCCCCGCGGTGAAGGCGCGCCTGCGCGGCAGCCGCCTGGACGCGCTGCAGGCGCTGGCGCAGCGCGCGCTGGACTGCGAAAGCGCGGCCGAGGTGCGGGCGCTCGACGGCGGAGCCGGCGCATGAGCGTCGATGCCGTCACCGTCACCCTGAATCCGGCAATCGACCTGACCGTGGCGATCGATCGGCTGCAACCGGGCCAGGTGCACCGCGCACGCAGCGCCCACGCCATCGCCGGCGGCAAGGGCATCAACGTCGCCGCCTGCCTGGCCGATGCCGGCCTGCGCTGCGCAGCGCTCGGCGTGCTCGGCGCCGGCAATGCGCCGGTGTTCGAAACCCTGTTCGCCGAGCGCGGCATCGACGACCGCTGCCTGCGGGTGCCCGGCGACACCCGCAGCAACCTCAAGCTGGTGGCCGCCGACAGCGGCGCCACCACCGACATCAACCTGCCCGGCCTGGCCCTGGACCAGGCGCAACTCGACACCATCGGCGCGCGCCTGGCCGAACTGCTGCGCCCCGGCCTGCCGGTGGTGCTCAGCGGCAGCCTGCCCGCCGGCCTGGCCGAGGACACCTGGCGGCAACTGCAGGCGCAGGCCGCCGCCGCGGGCGCGCGGGTGCTGCTGGACACCAGCGGTGCGCCGCTGCACGCCGCACTGGACGCGCCGCGCGCGCAACTGCCGTTCGCGATCAAGCCCAACCGCCACGAACTGGAGGAATGGGCCGGTACGCCGCTGACCGCCACCGCCGAGCTGCTCGGCGCCGCGCGCGCGTTGCTGGCGCGCGGCATCGGCCTGGTCGCCGTGTCGCTGGGTACCGACGGTGCGCTGTTCGTGCGCGGCGAGCAGGCGCTGCTGGCGCAGCCGCCGCAACTGACTGGCGGCAGCAGCGTCGGCGCCGGCGATGCGATGGTCGCCGGCCTGGTCGCGGCCTTGCGCGCCGACGCCGACCTGGCGACCTGCGCGCGCCAGGCCACCGCCTTCGCCGTGGCCACGCTGGGCAGCGGCGTCGCCCGCCGCCTGCCGCGCGAGCGCCTGCCGGCGCTGGCCGCCGCGGTCCGCCTGGAGACCCTGGCATGACTACCGCCGCGTCGCTGCTGTGCGCCGCGTCCTCTTGCGCTCATCGGGAGCCCGCATGAATCCGATCCTCGTGGTGATCGCCGCCGGCGATCGCAGTACCGAAGCCGTCCTCGCCGCCGAGGCGCTGCGCCATGCCGCCACGGCGCGGGGCGCGGTGCTGCAGGCCGAGGTGCGCACGCCGCAGGGCGTGATCGCGCCGCTGGACCTGGCCGCGGCATCCGCCGCCGCGCCGCTGCTGCTGGTCGGCGACGGCGATGATGCCGATGCTGCCCGCTTCGCCGGCCGCCGCGTGCAGCGCAGCAGCCTGGACGCGGTGCTGGCCGATGCCGACGCGGTGCTGGCGCCGCTGCTGGTGGGCGCCGCGGCGACCACGGCCGCCGTTGCCGCTGCCGGCAGCGCCGAGGGCGCCGGCAAGCGCATCGTCGCCATCACCTCCTGCCCCACCGGCATCGCCCACACCTTCATGGCCGCCGAGGGCCTGCAGCAGGCGGCCAAGCTGCTGGGCCACCAGATCCGGGTGGAGACCCAGGGCTCGGTGGGCGCGCAGGACGCGCTCAGCGCCGAGGAGATCGCCGCCGCCGACCTGGTGCTGATCGCCGCCGACCGCGAGGTCGACCTGGGCCGCTTCGGCGGCAAGCGCCTGTTCAAGAGCGGCACCAAGCCGGCGATCAACGACGGCCCGGCGCTGATCCGCAAGGCCCTGGCCGAGGCCAGCGTGCACGCCGCCGGCAACGGCGCCAGTGCGCCGACCAAGGCGCAGGGCGGCCGCTCCGCCGGCCCGTACAAGCACCTGATGACCGGCGTGTCGTTCATGCTGCCCTTCGTCACCGCCGGCGGCCTGCTGATCGCGCTGGCGTTTGCGCTCGGCGGCATCTACGCCTTCGACGACGCGCACAAGGGCACCCTGGCCTGGTCGCTGTTCCAGATCGGCGCCAAGGCCGGCTTCACCCTGATGGTGCCCGCCCTGGCCGGCTACATCGCCTACTCCATTGCCGACCGCCCCGGCATCGCCCCGGGCATGATCGGCGGCATGGTCGCGGCCAACCTCGGCGCCGGCTTCATCGGCGGCATCCTGGCCGGCTTCATCGCCGGCTACGGCGTGGCCGCGCTGAACCGCGCGATCAAGCTGCCGCGCACCCTGGAGGGCCTGAAGCCGGTGCTGATCCTGCCGGTGCTGGGCACCTTGCTGGTCGGCCTGGCCATGCTCTACGTGGTCGGCCAGCCGGTGGCCGAACTGCTGGCCTGGCTCACCGAGTGGTTGCGCGGCATGCAGGGCAGCAGCGCGGTGCTGCTAGGCCTGCTGCTGGGGGCGATGATGGCCTTCGACATGGGCGGGCCGGTCAACAAGGCCGCCTACGCCTTCTCCACCGGCCTGATCGCCAGCCAGGTGTACACGCCGATGGCCGCGGCGATGGTCGCCGGCATGACCCCGCCGCTGGGCATCGCCCTGGCCACCTGGGTGTTCCGCAGCCGCTTCACCCAGGAGGAGCGCGGCAGCAGCGCCGCCACCGGCGTGCTCGGCCTGGCCTTCGTCACCGAAGGCGCCATCCCGTACGCCGCGCGCGACCCGCTGCGCACCATCCCCGCGCTGATGCTCGGCTCGGCGCTGGCCGGCGCGATCTCGATGGCCGCCGGCGCCGAACTGAAGGTGCCGCACGGCGGCGTGTTCGTGCTGCCGATCCCCAATGCGGTCAGCCACCTGGGAATGTACCTGGTGGCGCTGCTCGCCGGCACCGTGGTCACCGCGGTGGCGCTGCGGGTGCTGAAGAAGCCGGTCGTCGCCTGATCCCGTCCATGTGCCGGCGCGTCGCCATGCGATGCCCCTCCCCCCGTCGCCGCTGGCGGCGCGCCGGCCTTTTCCTGCTGAGGAGTTCCGCCATGTCCCGTTCCCTCGTCTCGCACCTGCCCGTGGCCACCCTGGCGCTGGCCCTCGCCGCGCCGCTGGCCCATGCCCAGGACGCCAGCGATGCGTTCACGCCCAAGCTCGCCTACACCGGCGAAGGCGCGGTCTCGCTGGATGGCGGCAAGCACCAGGGCAGCGCCTACGCCGGCCAGCTGATGTTCGGCACCGACGTGGACCTGCAACGGCTGATGGGCTGGAACGGCGCGACGCTGAAGGTCTACGGCATCAACCGCCACGGTACCAACCTGGCCAACGGCAACATCGGCAACAGCACCTCGGTGCAGGAAATCTACGGTGGCCAGGGCACCCGCCTGGCCAATTTCACCATCGACCAGAAGCTGTTCAACGACCGCCTGGAACTGGAGGCCGGCCGCAGCGTGGCCAACATCCACTTCCTGGGCTCGGACCTGTGCAACTACTTCCAGGGCAACTCGGCCTGCGGCAACCCGACCTTCGTGTTCCGCACCAGCAACTTCACCTACTGGCCGGTGTCGAGCTGGGCCGCGCACGCCAAGGCCTGGGTGACCCCGAACGTCTACGTCCACGTCGGCGCCTACGAGGTCAACCCGATCCAGGCCGAACGCGGCCAGCACGGCCTGAACTGGAGCACCAACGACCGCACCGGGGTGATCGTGCCCTACGCGATCGGCTACACCACCCAGGCCAGCGGCGCGCGCCTGCCGGCGATGTACGAGATGGGCGGCTGGCAGGACAACTCCGATTACCGCGATCCGCTCAACGACCGCAACGGCAACCCGGCGCGGCTGAGCGGGCTGGACTACGCCAATCGCAACGGCCGCTCCGGCGCGTTCGTGCGCTTCGAGCAGCAGGTCACCCGCCCCGACCCGGACAGCAACCGTGGCCTGGTGCTGTTCGGCTCGGCGCTCAAGGGCACCTCCGGGCAGTTGATCGAAGACCACTTCCTGGAACTGGGCCTGGTCCAGCGCGGCACCTTCGCCAGCCGCCCGCAGGACAACATCGCCTTCGTAGTCACCCAGCAGCACTACAGCGACGACGCCCTGGAAGACCTGCGCCTGGCGCGCGCGGCGGCCGGCGGCAGCGGCACCCCGCACCGCTCCCAGACCATGATGGAGCTGAGCTACGGCATCCAGGTGACCCCGCAGCTGCGCATCGCCCCGAACCTGCACTACATCGTGCACCCGGACCAGTTCAACGAGCCGGCGCGCACCCGCGACCTGCCCAATGCCCTGGTGGCCGGGTTGCGGCTGGACTGGGCGCTCTGAGAGGCCGGGATTTGGGATTCGGGATTGGGGATTCGCAAAGGCGGGGGATTGCGGCCTGAGGGGTTGCGTGTAGACGTGGTGGGCGGTGCGGCGGGACGGCACCGGAGCAGCTCGACCCTGCTAGCGCATGATGCCGACATGATTCCGGCCCGATAGCGGCACGTTGAACGCACGAGGCCCCGGCATGCCGGGGCCTCGTGCGTTTTCTTCCCTCTGATTCCGATCGCAGTGGCGCTGCGCCGATCCTTCGGCGTCTGCGGGAGCGAAACGTGGCCGGCGAATCGAGATCCGTTCGATTCCGTGCGAGCCGCCTCCCTGGCGCGGGAGCGGTGACGTTGCCGACACATGCATGATGCCGCCGCCCCGGGGGCGTGAGGATCGGCGGATGCCGTGGCCGGCTATAGGATTTTTCCTACCCTGCAGGGTCACGACCGGGAGCGCGCGAACGATGTCATGGATGACAATCGTCATCACCGCATCGCAGAATCTGGATGCAGTCTCCATCGAAGTTACATCGACGTATGTGAACGTACTGACTTCGCGGCCGCCGATTACGACGGTTTTCCCACATCCCCGTTGCAAGCATTCGCGTCATGCGCATCCTGGTTGCCGAAGACGATACGTCCATTGCCGTTGCATTGCGCGACTCGCTCGCCGAGTGCGGGCACGTGGTGGACCATGTCAGCGACGGTGCCGCCGCCGAACGCGCGCTCGGTAGCGAAAGCTATCAGCTGCTGGTCCTGGACCTGGGCCTGCCACGCCGCGACGGGCTGCAGGTACTGCAGCGCCTGCGCGCCCGCCGCGACGAGATCCCGGTGCTGGTGGTGACCGCGCGCGACGCGGTGGAAGACCGTATCCGCGCGCTCGACCAGGGCGCCGACGACTACCTGATCAAGCCCTTCGAACTGTCCGAGTTCCTCGCCCGCACCCGCGCGCTCCTGCGCCGCAGCAGCAGCGGCGGGGTGCCGGAACTGGTGCTGGGGCAACTGCGCATCAACCTGGCCGGGCGCCGGGTGTGGCTGCAGGACCAGCCGCTGGACCTGACCGCACGCGAGTTCGCGCTGCTGGAGACCCTGTTGCTGCGCAGCGGGCGCGTGGTCAGCCGCAGCCAGCTGACCGAGGCGCTGTGCGACTGGCAACACGAAATCACCGACAACGGCCTGGACATCTCCATGCACCGCCTGCGGCGCAAGCTGCATGGCGCCGGCGTCGGCATCCGCACCATCCGCGGCCTGGGCTACCTGCTGGAGGAGTCGCGCGCCGCCTCACCGGCCGCCGACCACGCACAGATCCCGCAGTGAGCGCGACCACCGCCGCGCACGCGCCGGCCTACCGCCATCCCAGCCTGCGCCAGCGACTGCTGGCGTTCCTGCTGATTCCGACCGTGCTGCTGATGCTGGTGGTGTCGGCGCTGTTCTACCTGCTGATGCTCAAGTACACCAATCACGTCCACGACATGGACCTGAAGGAGGACACCCAGGGCCTGGCCAACGCGGTCAACGACCCCGGCGAGCGCATGCCGCTGACCCTGCAGGCGCGGCAACTGCTGGAGTACAGCAGCGATGGCCGGGTGTTCTTCAAGCTGGACAGCCGCCGCCACGGGGTGATCAGCGGCAGCACCCAGCCGATTCCGATGCACCCGGATCCGGCCGAGGTCGGCCGGGTGATGCTGTACGACGACCGCATGGACAACGGCGTGCCGGTGCGCGTGGCCAGCCTGTTGCTGCCCTCGGCGCTGGAGCCGGGCGACTGGCTCACCGTGTCGGTGGCCGAGACCCTGGACGACCGCCATCGCCGCGCCCGCGAGATCCTGGTGCTGATGCTGCCGACCGAACTGCTGCTCACCTGTTCCCTGCTGGTGCTGGTCTGGCACGGCGTGCGGGTCGGCCTGCGCATGCTGGAGCCGGCGGTGCGCCGGCTCGACGACAGCCAGCGCGACCTCAGCCCGGTGTCCGGGCCGGACATCCCGGTGGAGATCCTGCCGCTGACCCAGGCCATCGACGGCCTGCTCGGCCGCCTCAAGCACATGATGGCGCTACAGGAACGCTTCCTCGCCGACGCCGCACACCAACTGCGCACGCCGCTGGCCGGGCTGAGCATGCACGTGCAGCGCGCCCAGGCCAGCCAGCGCCCGGGAGACAGCGCACAGGCGCTGCAACACATCCGCCAGCTGACCGACCGCGCCACCCGCACCTCCACCCAGTTGCTGGCGCTGACCCGCACCCAGGCACCGCGCGAGAGCATCCGCCCACTGCTGCCGCTGGACCTGGCGCAATGGCTGCCGCAGGCCCTGGCCGAGCGCATCCCCGACGCGCTGCACGCCGGGGTGGACCTGGGCTACGACGGCGGCGACGACGACACGCCCGCCTGGGTGGCCGCCGATGCCTATGCGCTGCGCGAACTGCTCGACAACCTGCTGGACAACGCCTTCCGCCATGCCGCCGGGCGCGTGGTCACGGTCAGCCTGCGGCGCGAGCCGCAGTCCGTGCGCCTGGCGGTGGACGACGCCGGCAGCGGCATCGACGAGGCCCTGCTGCCGCGCCTGGGCGAGCGCTTCTTCCGTGCCCCGGACGCGCCCGAAGGCGGCACCGGCCTGGGCCTGGCGATCGTCGCCAACATCGCCGCCCGCCACCACGGCACGCTGCGCTACCGGCGCTCGGCGCTGGGTGGCTTGCGTGCGGAGCTGGACCTGCCGGCCGACGCGGAGCCGCAGGCATGAACCGGATCCGCTTTCGCCCGGCCAACGTGCTGGGGCTGGCCGCCGCGCTCGCGCTGACGGGCTGCGCCAGCCAGCCCATCCCCGACCTGCGCCAGCCGTCGCTGCCCGCACAGTGGAGCAGCGCAACGCCGCAGGCGGCCGCGCCGCGCCCGCCGGGCAGCGCCTGGTGGCAGGATTTCCACGATCAGCAGCTCGACGCGCTGGTCGCGCAGGCGCTGCGGGACGATCTCGAGGTCGGCCAGGCGCTGGCACGGCTGCGCGCGGCGCGGCGGCTGGACGCGGTCGCCGACGCCACCCTGCGGCCGCAGCTGCGCGCGCGCACCGAGGACCCGATCGACCCGGACGCCAGCGCCTCGTTCCTGGTCGTGGGTGTGGATTCGGAGTGGGAGCTGCCGCTGTTCGGCCGCGGCGAAGCCACCAACCGCGTGGCCCGCGGCGACCTGCAGAGCGCACAGGCCAATTTGGCGCAGGTGCGCGCGGCGACGATCTCCGACGTGGCGCACAACTGGATCGACTTGCGCCACGCGCAGCAGGCCGAACGCCTGCTGCAGGACATCGCCAGCGCACGCCAGCGCCAGGCCGACCTGCAGCAGACCCTGGTCGACCTGCATCTGGCCGCGCCGGCCACTGCCGCGCAGGCGCAGGCCGCGGCGCTGCAGGCGCAGAGCGCGGTGAACGAACCGCGCGATGCCGCCGCCGCGGCGGCGCGACGCCTGGCAGTGCTGCTGGGCCGCGACACGCCCGACCCGGCATGGAGCACGGCCGCGGCCACCACCGCGCCGGGACAACTGCAGATCGCAGCGGTCGACAGCGTGCCGGCCGACCTGCTGCGGCGACGCCCGGACATCGCCGCGCACGAGGCCGAGGTGATCAGCGCCGCCGGCGCGCTGGGCATCGCCCGCGCCGACCGCTACGGCAGCATCGGCCTGGGCGGCGCGATCCGCTGGTCGACCAGCCTGCTGAGCCACCGCCGCACCGCCACCCATGGCATCGCCTCGTTCGGACCGGTGATCGACATCCCGCTGTTCGACTGGGGCATCCGCCAGGCCAGGGCCAAGGCGCGCGGCGACCTGCTGGAAGCGGCCACCCTGGCCTACCGGCAGACCGTGCTGGACGCGGTCAACGAAGTCGAGACTGCGCTGACCACGCTGGAGCAACAGCGGCGCAACACCGAAACCCAGCAGCAGGTGCTGCAGGCGCAGCAGCAGGTCGCCGAGGCGGCGCAACAGCGCCGGCGGCTGGGCCTGGGCAGCGATCTGGACGTGGCCACGCAGCAGGCCGCGCGCGACCAGGCGGCGCTGGAACTGCTGGAAGCGCAGCGCCAGCGCGACCTGGCCTACGTCGCCCTGCACACCGCGCTGGGCAGCGCCACCGCGCCGATCCCCGGCGCCGGTCACGGCGGCGACCGCAAAGGCGCGCAGCCCTGATGGTCGCGCTGGCCCGCCAGACCCTGCGCTACGAGTGGCGCCGCTTCCTGCCGGTGGTGGTGTCGGTGGGCTTCGCCAGCCTGTTGCTGCTGCTGCAGACCGCGCTGGTGCTAGGCATCTTCGGCAGCGCCAGCGTCTATGTCTCCGGCTCCGACGCCGACCTGTGGCTGGGCTATCCCGGCACGCAGAGCGTGGACCAGGGCCGCGCCATCGATCCGGACGCGGCCGCGCCGCTGTACCTCGACCCGCGGGTGGGGCAGATCGAGCCGTTCATCTGGTTCGACGGCGACTGGCGCGGCCCCGGCGACACCGGCGCGGTATCGGTCTACATCTCCGGCATCGACACCCGCGACGGCGGGCTGATGTTCTCGCGCCTGCTCAGCCCCGCCCTGCGCGCGGCGCTGCGCGAACCGGACACCGTGGTGGTGGACCGCGCGGAACTGGACAAGCTCGGCGTCGGCGTCGGCAGCAGCGCGCGCATCAACGGCCACCGCGTGCGGGTGATCGGGGTCGGCCGCGGCCTGCGCGCGCTGGGCGGCGTCAACGTACTGGCCTCGCTGGACACCGCGCGCGCGCTCAACAGCGACACCGCGCATCCGGACTGGCCGACCTACATGGTGGCCAGGCTGCGCCCCGGCTCCGACCCGCAGGCGGTGGCGCAGGCGATCGACGGCGCAATCACGCGGCCACGCGTGGAAGCCTGGAGCGCCGACGATTTCGCCCGGCGCAGCATCCTGTTCTGGATGTTCGACACCGGCGCCGGCTCGGGCGTGCTGTTCCTCGGCGGCATCGTGCTGCTGGTCGGCGTGGCCATCACCAGCCAGACCCTGCTCGGCACGGTGCTCGGCGCCGCGCGCGAGTACGCCACGCTCAACGCGCTGGGCGTGAGCATGCGCAACCTGCGCTGGGTGGTGCTGGAACAGGCGGCCTGGGTCGGGGCGCTGGGCCTGATCGGTGCCAGCGCGCTGGGCGCGGCACTGGTCGCGCTGGCCCGCGCGCACGACGTGCCGGTGGCGTTCAATGCCAGCGGCTGGGGCCTGTGCGTGTGCGCGGTGATGCTGCTGACCGTGGTCTCGGCCCTGGCCGCGCTGCGCGGGCTGCGCCGCGCCGATCCGGCGTTGCTGCTGCGATGAGCCGCATCGTCGCCCCCGCCGCGCTGCAGCCGGCCGCCGCCACGCTCAGCGGCAGCGGCCTGTGCAAGAGCTTCGTCTCCGGCAGCCTGCGCACGCCGGTGCTGCGCGACGTGGAACTGCAGGTGTGGCCGGGCGAACTGACCCTGATCTCCGGCCCGTCCGGCTGCGGCAAGAGCACCCTGCTGTCGATCCTCAGCGGCCTGCAGCGCGCCGACGCCGGCCAGGTGCTGGCGCTGGGCGAGGCGCTGGGCACGCTCGGCGCCAGCGCGCTGGAGCAGTTCCGCCTGCGCCATACCGGCTTCATCTTCCAGGGCTTCAACCTGTTCCCGGCGCTGTGCGCGCTGGACCAGGTGCGGCTGCCGCTGCAGTACATGGGCCTTGCCCCCGCCGAGGTGCGCAGCCGCGCCGAAGAGGCGCTGGCCGAGGTCGGCATCGCCCACCGCCAGCACCTGCGCCCGGCCGAGCTGTCCGGCGGCGAGAAGCAGCGCGTGGCGATCGCCCGCGCGCTGGCCAAGCACCCGGCGCTGCTGTTCGCCGACGAACCGACCAGCGCGCTGGATGCCGGCAACGGCCAGATCGTGATCGACCTGCTGCACCGCATCGCGCGCCGCCACAACACCATGGTGCTGTGCGTGAGCCACGACCCGCGCCTGATCCGCCACGCCGACCGCGTGCTGTCGATGGAGGACGGCCGCATCCTCGACGACCGCCGCGTGAACGCGCCGCCCTCGCCCCTGCCCTCACGGAATCCCGCACCATGAAAGCGTTCGCCGCCGCGCCCCTGCTGAGCCTGCTGCTGGCCGCATGCGCGCCATCGGACCGCACGCCGGCCCCGGCGCCGGCCGCCGCCCCCGCCGCCTACCTGGCAGTGGCGCGCGGCCGCATCGACGTGGAGGGCGGCGTGCTCAAGCTCGGCCTGCCGGTCGCCGCGACCCTGCGCGAGGTGCCGGTGCACGAGGGCGACGCGGTGCAGAAAGGCGCCTTGCTGGTCGCCGGCGACGACCGCGCCGCCGCGGTCGACCTGGACATCGCCCGCACCCGCGCCCAGGCCGCGGCCACCCACCTGAAACAACTGCAGCAGCGCCTGCAAAGCGCCCAGCAGAAGCAGCGGCGGCTGGCCGAAGCCGCGCGCCTGGGCGCCAGCGACGGCCAGAGCGCCGACGACGCCAGCGACGCAGTGCAGAGCCTGGTCGACGCGCTGGACACCGCACGCAGCGATGCGGCCCTGGCCGACGCACAGGTGCGCGCGGCCGAGCTGCAGCGCGCGCAGTACCGGCTGCAGGCGCCGGTGGCCGGGCGCGTGCTGCAGCTGTCGGCCGCGGTCGGCGCACGCAGCGAGGCCAACGCGCCGCTGCTGACCCTGCTGCCGGACGCCCCGCGCCTGGTCCGCGCCGAATTGAACGAAAGCTATGCCGGCAGCGTCACTCCGGGCATGGCCGCCGAGGTCATCAGCGACGACGGCCGCCAGACCGTGCTCGGCCAGGCGGTGGTGCGCTGGCTGGCGCCGGCCTACGGCCCCACCCAACTGCACGACGACGCCACGCCCGCCGGCAACGACCGCAGCGTGGCCTGCGTCCTGGCCTTCACCCAGCCCTCGACCCTGCGCATTGGCCAGCGCGTGCTGGTACGCTTCCGCAATCCGGCCGCGGCCAAGCACTGACCCCTTCGCCGCGGCGGCGGCGAAAGGCTGCTGAAACGCGCAGCGGCCACCCTGCACGGATTGCCGAGACTGCGCAGCCGCGCCCATTCCAATGATCGAATCTGCCGAGTTCCACTTCGAAGGCGGCCGCAACGGCGTGCTGCTGATCCACGGCCTGACCGGCACGCCCAGCGAGATGCGCCTGCTCGGCAAGAGCCTGAACCGCGAAGGCTTCAGCGTCCATGGTGTGCAGCTGGCCGGCCACTGCGGCGACGAGGACGACCTGCTGGCCACCAGTTGGCGCGACTGGTACGCCAGCGTCGAGGCCGCCGCCGCGCGGATGCGCCCGCAGGTCGACCGGCTGTTCGTGGCCGGGCTGTCGATGGGCGCGCTGCTTGCGTTGCGCCTGGCCCAGGAGCGGCCGCAGTGGGTGGACGGCGTCGGCGTGCTCGGCGCCACCTTCCGCTACGACGGCTGGAACATCCCCAAGCGCGCGCGCCTGGCGTTCCTGCTGCCGTGGTTCAAGCGCCTGGGCATCGGCAAGCGCCGCATGTTCCTGGAAGAGCCGCCGTACGGCCTGCGCGACGAGCGCATCCGCGCCCAGGTCAGCAGCGCCATGCTCGGCGGCGACAGCAGCGCCGCCGGCCTGCCCGGCAACCCCTGGCACGCCCTGGCCGAGATGTACCTGCTCTCGCGCGACGTGCGCCGCAACCTGCCCAAGGTGGTCGCGCCGTGCCTGGTCGCGCACGCGGCCGAGGACGACATCGCCGACCTGCGCAACGCGCGGCTGGTGATCGCCAACGTCTCCGGGCCGACCGAACTGCTGCTGCTGCACGACAGCTACCACATGATCACCCTGGACCGCGAACGGCGCGTGCTCGGCGCGCGCCTGGCGCAGTTCTTCGCGGCGCTCACCGCCCCGCAGCAGGCCGCCGCCTGATGGCGATGACCGGCTCGGTGGTGGCGATCTGGCTGGCGACGGTGGCGCTCGACACCGCCGGCCAGTTGGCCTTCAAGTACGTCGCCAGCCACCCGCAGGGCACCGGCATGGCGCGCTGGCAGCACATGGCGCGGCAGCCGCAGCTGTGGTTCGGCGTGGCCTGCTACGTGTTCGAATTCCTCGCCTGGACCGCGTTCCTGTCGCTGGTGCCGTTGGGCCGCGGCGTGCTGCTGGGCTCGATCAACATCGTGGCGATCATGCTGGCCGGGCGCTGGCTGTTCGGCGAACGCCTAGGACGCATGCAGGTGGCCGGCATCTGCCTGGTCAGCGCCGGCGTGGCCGTGGTGGGGCTGGGCTCATGAGCCGGCCGCCGCTGCATCGCTACGCGGTGGGCTTCGCCCTGCTGCTGAGCTTCGACACCCTGGCCCAGATCGGCTTCAAGCTGGCCGGCACCCACGCGTTTCCGCCGCAGGCCGAACTGGCCTGGGTGCTGCGCCTGCTCGGCAGCCCGTGGCTGTACGCCGCACTGCTGGGCTACGTCGGTGCGTTCTTCACCTGGATGAAGCTGCTCGAGCACGCACCGATCGGCCCGGCCTTCGCCGCCTCGCACCTGGAGGTGGTCAGCGTGATGCTGCTGTCGGCCTGGTGGTTCAACGAACACATCGGCCTGTTGCAGGCGCTGGGCGCGGCGCTGATCGTCGCCGGCATCGTCTGCCTGGCGATCGGCGAACGCGCGGATCCCGCCGATGCGCATTGAGGTGCCGCCGACCGCGGGCCTGCCGCTGCAGTGGCGCGACCTGTGGCCAGGCCGCCCGCGCACGCGGCTGGCCACTGCGCTCGGCCTGCCGCAGGCGCTGCTGACCTGCTCCGGCACCGCCGCGCTGATCGTGGCGCTGCGCACCCTGACCGCGGCCAGCCGGCGCCGACAGGTGCTGGTGTCGGCCTACACCTGCCCGCTGGTGGCGCTGGCGGTGGCGCACTGCGGCCTGCAGCTGGTGCTGTGCGATCTGCTGCCCGGCTCGCTGGAACTGGACCCGACGCAGTTGGCACAACGCTGCGGCAGCGACACCCTGGCGATCATCGCCACCCACCTCGGCGGGCGCCTGACCGACCTGGCGCCGCTGCGCCGCGCCGCCGAAGGCTGCGGCGCGTTGCTGATCGAGGACGCGGCGCAGGCGCTGGGCGGCGTGCACCCCGACGGCCGCCCGGCCGGACTGGGCGGCGACATCGGCTTCTGCAGCCTGGCCGCCGGCAAGGGCCTGACCCTCTACGAAGGCGGGCTACTGATGTCGCGGCATGCGCCGCTGCAGCGCAGCCTCGCCGACACCGCCGCACGCCTGGGCCAGCGCGACTGGCGCTGGGAACTGCGCCGCAGCCTGGAACTGCTCGGCTACGCCGCGCTGTACCGGCCGCAGCCGCTGCGCTGGGCGTACGGCGCACCGGTACGCCGCGCACTGCGTCGCGGCGACCGCGTGGGCGCGGCCGGCGACCGCTTCGGGACGGCCATCGCCCAGCATGCCGTCGGCGCCTGGCGCGAAGGCGTCGGCGTGCGCGCCAGCGCGCGCTGGCCGGCGTTCCTGGCGCAGATCCGCGAGCAGGGTCGGCGCCGCAGCGCACGCCTGGCCGGCATTCCCGGCCTGACCGTGATCGCCGATACCCCCGGCGCCCAGGGCAGCTGGCCGATCCTGATGGTGCTGCTGCCCGATGCGGCCGCGCGCGAATCGGTGCTGGCCGCGCTATGGCCGCGCGGGCTCGGCGTGGCGGTGCCGTTCGTGCATGCCCTGCCCGACTACGATTACCTGGACGGCATCGTCGAGCGCACGCCGATGCCCAACGCCCGCGACTTCGCCGCACGCTGCCTGAGCATCAGCAACAGCCCCTGGCTGGACGAGGCGCGCTTCGAGACCATCGTGGCCACGCTGCAGGCGGCCTGCGCCGGCACGGTCGGACCGGCGCCGCTGGATGTCGATCTGGTGCATGCCGCTGCGCCGAGCGCTTGATCGAGCGACGGGCGGCTTCGCCAGCGTCGCGATGACAATGCGCCGCTCGCGACGACGGGAAGCATCCTGTAGGAGCGGCTTCAGCCGCGAGGGCATTACCGGTAACGTCTCTCGCGGCTGAAGCCGCTCCTACGCACCGACAAGGCCGCGCTAGCCGACGCTGGCCGCGTCCAACGCCGCCAGCAACCGCAGATTCAACGCGTGCTGCTGCGCCTGCCACGCCGACAGATCCGCCGGCGACGGCTCGGGCTGCGCGTCCAGCGCCGCCAGCTTGCGCTTCCACCATTGCGGGTAATGGGCCAGCGAGACTTCGCCGGTGATGTCGCTGCCGCACACCTGGCCGCGCAACGCGTCGATCGCCTGCAGCAACTGCGGCACGCGCAGCTGGCCCTGGTCCCAGTTGGTGCGCACGTCCTGCGGATCCAGCACGTCCTTGTCCAGCGACAGATAGGTCGGCATCGGCGTGCGCCGCAGGTGTTCGACGAAGGCGTCGCTCAGTTCGCTCACGCTGGCGAAGCCGCGCACCGCCTGGCCCAGGCCCAGCCGTCGCGCCCAGCCCACGTCCACGCCGCTGCACCAGTAACGCAGCTTGCCGCGGTAAAGCGGCAGCAGATGGTTCTCCCAGGCATGGCCAGGGCCGACGTCGCCGGAAGTGATGCCGGCCACCTCGACCTGCGCCACCTGCGGCAGCGCGGCGATGCGCCGCACCCACGAGCCGCAGTGCACCCCGAACGGGAAGCGCATGTTGTCCGGATGGTTGTCGAACACCACCACGCGCAACGGCGCCTGCGCGCGCTGCGCCAGGCGCACGATCAGCGGCAGGCTCAGGTGATGGAAATCGCCGCTGCCCAGCAGCACGGTGCCGTATTGCGCCGGCAGCGCCTGCTCCAACGCCGCGCCGAAGCGGCGCAGCCGCGCCATCGAGCAGGCGAAGCGCAGGCCGTCGCACCAATCGCGCAGCGGCAGGCGCACGGCAGCGGGCACCGCGCCCAGCGAATCATCGAGATCGAGCAGGACCGGAGTGCGCATCTCAGTCCTCCTCGGCGGCATCGGCCGCCGGCCCGACGTCGTCGGATTCGAACAGCGGCCGCAACCGCCGCAGCAGCGCGCGCAGCAGCGGATTGCGCAGGTACACCGCATGCCAGGTGTAGGTGAAGCTGGCGCCGAGCTGGGCCTTCACTTCCGGGTCCGTCCAGCCGGCGACATAGGCCGTCAGGCCGTGGCGGCAGGCATAGTCGAGGTTCTCGATCCAGCTCAGCGCGTACAGGTTGTGCTCGCGCGCATCCGGATAGTGCAGGCCGATGTACTTGTCCAGCAGCCGGCCCTGGTGCACGTAGCACAGGTTCCAGCCGATGATGCGGCCCTGGTGCCGGTACACGAACACCTGCCCGCCGGACTCGGCGTCGGTCAGCAGCGCGTCGAAGAACGGCTGGGTGAGCAGGTCGAAATGGATCTCGCTCTGCGCATACACCTCCTGGTACAGCGCATAGCAGTGCGCGCGCAGCGCCGGGTCGGCGAAGGCCGGGCCGGTCGGCAGCACCTCGATGTCCAGGTCGGCGCGCGAGCGCAGCTTGCGGCGGATGTTGCGCCGACGCCCGCGCGAGAGCCGCGCCAAATACTCGTCGGTGGAAGCGAAGTCGATCGGCACCCAGGCCAGCGCCTGCCCGCGCAGCAGCACGTAGCCGCTGCGCTCGCAGGCATCCAGGAAGGCCTGCGCCCAGGCGTTGTCGGCGGCGTCGAGCAGCGGCGAATGCTGCGCCACGTCCTTGACGATCAGCAGCGCGCGTTGCCGCCCCAGTTGCGCGCGCCATTGCCGCGGCAACTGCGCCGGGTCGGCCGCGCGCGGCAGCCACGCATATTCGCTCACGGTGCTGCCGACGAAGCTGGTGCGCGGCCGCAGCAGGCGCTGCCACAGCCGCTGCAGCGGCAGCCGCGCCACCTTCGCGCGCAGCGCCGGTTCGGCGGTGGTGAGCAGGTCGAAATCGGCCTCGAAGGCCGGCACCCCGTGCTCCAGGGGCTGGATCAGGAAACCGGCCGGCGGGTGCTGCAGGAACTGCCGCTGCAAGGCCTGCGGCTCGAGTTGGTTGACGAAAGGCATCTGCAAGATTGATCGTCTAGCGTGGAGAATGGATGCTGCGGCCCAGGCCGCAGCGTGCGATCCACCGGCGGCGGGCGCCGCACGGTGGCCCTTCATTTCGCGGAGCACTGCCATGACCCCGTCCATCGAGTCGCAAATCCACAGCATCGTCGCCAAGCATGGCGAGATCGACCCGGCGCGCCTGACCCCCGATGCCAAGCTGCAGGACCTGGGCGTGGATTCGCTCGAGGCCATCGAAATCCTGTTCGACATCGAGGAACACTTCGACATCACCTTCCCGCAGCGCGACCCGAACCTGGACGACGGTTCGCTCGGCAAGCTGGTGCAGGCGGTCGAGGACGCGCTGGCGGCCAAGGCGGCCAGCGCGGCGCAACCGGCGCACTGACGCGCCATGGGCGCCTCTCCGCACGCGCGGCGCGTCGTCATCACCGGCATGGGCGCGGTCAGCGCGCTCGGCCTCGGCGCCGCGGCGCTGTGGAGCGCGATGCGCGAGGGCCGCAGCGGCATCGCCGCCCTGCCCTCGCCCGATCCGCTCAGCACCCTGAAGATGCGCCTGGCCGCGACCCTGCCCGGGTTCGCGCCCGACGCCACGCAGACCGGCGGCATCGCCCCCGGCCAGCTCGATCGCATGACCCAGATGGCGTTGGTCGCCGCCCAGGAAGCGATCATCCAGGCCGGCCTGCCGCGCGACGATGCCGCGCTCGGCGCGCGCTGCGCGGTGGTGGTCGGTACCGGCGTCGGCGCCGAACTCAGCCGCGACGAGCAATCGCGCCGGCTGTACCGCGACCAGGCCGAACGCCTGCATCCGCTGACCATCGTGCGCAGCATGGCCAACGCCCCGGCCAGCCAGATCAGCATCGCCTTCGGCCTGCGCGGCCCGGCCTTCGCCGTGTCCAGCGCCTGCGCCTCGGCCAACCACGCGTTCGCCCAGGCCGTGCTGATGATTCGCCATGGCCTGGCCGACGTGGCCATCGCCGGCGGCAGCGAAGCCTGCCTGAGCCTGCCGCTGATCCGCGCCTGGGAAGCGATGCGCGTGGTCAGCGACGACACCTGCCGGCCGTTCTGCGCGCAGCGCAGCGGCCTGGTGCTGGGTGAAGGCGCCGGGATGTTCGTGCTGGAAAGCGCCGAACACGCCGCGGCCCGCGGCGCGCGGCCGCTGGCGGAACTGGCGGGATTCGGCATGAGCTCCGATGCCGGCGACATCGTCGCGCCCAGCGTCGACGGCGCCGCCACGGCGATGCGGCTGGCGCTGCAGGATGCCGGCCTGGCGCCGGAACAGATCGACTACATCAATGCCCATGGCACCGGCACGCAGGCCAACGACCGCTGCGAGACGCAGGCGCTGCGCCAGGTATTCGGCGCGCATGCCGAGACGCTGGCGGTGAGTTCGACCAAGGCGGTGCACGGCCACGCGCTCGGCGCGGCCGGCGCGCTGGAACTGGTGGCGGCGCTCGGCGCGCTGCGCGAGCAGGAGGTCCCGCCCACGGCCAACTTCCTCGATGCCGATCCGCAATGCGATCTGGACTACGTGCCCAACCAGGCGCGCGCCCGCCACGTGCAGGCGGTGCTGAGCAATTCCTTCGCCTTCGGCGGACTCAATGCGGTGATCGCGCTGCGCGCGGCGGGCTGAAGCGCCCGCCGCCGCGGCGAACGGCGGGAGGCAACGCGAACCGCGCGCGTCGTCTCCCGCCCGGCTCATGCGACTTGCTTGGCGCGGGTCAGCAACTGGTCCAGCAAGGACAGGCCCAGGTCGATCTCTTCGTGGCTGATGTGCAGCGACGGCGCCAGCGTGATCACGTTCTTGTAGTAGCCGCCCACGTCCAGGATCAGGCCGATGCGCTTGCCGTTGTGGCGCAGCTCGCCTTCCAGGCCCATGTCGACCATGGTGTCGAGCAGCTTGCGGTTCGGCGTGAAGCCGTCCGCCTGGCAGATTTCCGCACGCAGGGCCAGGCCCAGGCCGTCGACGTCGCCGATTTCCGGGTGACGCTTCTGCAGGTCGCGCAGGCCGTCCAGGAAGTGCGCGCCCTTGGCCATGACCATGGACTCGTAGTCGGTCTCGGCCAGCATGCGCATGGTCTCCAGGCCGACCGCGGTGCCCAGCGGGTTGGAGGCGAAGGTGGAGTGGGTCGAACCCGGCGGGAACACGGTCGGGTTGATCAGCTCCTCGCGCGCCCAGATGCCGGCCAGCGGATTGAGGCCGTTGGTCAGCGCCTTGCCGAACACCAGCACATCCGGGGTCACGCCGAAATGCTCGATCGCCCACAGCTTGCCGGTGCGGAAGAAGCCCATCTGGATTTCGTCGACCACCAGCAGGATGCCGTACTTGTCCAGCACCCGCTTCAGGCCGGTGAAGAAGTTCGGCGGCGGGATCACGTAGCCGCCGGTGCCCTGGATCGGCTCGACGTAGAACGCCGCGTACTCGCACTGCCCGGCCTTGGGATCCCACACGCCGTTGTACTCGGTCTCGAACAGGCGCTCGAACTTGGCCACGCACTGCTCGCCGTACTCTTCCTTGGACATGCCCTTGGGGCCGCGGAAGTGATACGGGAATTCGATGAACTGGGCGCGGTCGAAATGGCCGAAGCGGCGGCGGTAGCGGTACGACGAGGTGATCGCCGAGGCACCGAGGGTCCGGCCGTGGTAGCCGCCCTCGAAGGCGAACACCAGGCTCTTGCCGGCGCTGGCGTTGCGCACCAGCTTCAGCGAGTCTTCCACCGACTGCGCGCCGCCGACGTTGAAGTGCACGCGGCCCTTGCGGCCCCACTTGCGCTCGGCGTCGACCGCGATGGTCTTGGCCAGCTCGATCTTGGTCGGGTGCAGGTACTGGCTGGCGACCTGCGGCAGGGTCTCGATCTGGCGGGTCAGCGCCTGGTTCAGGCGCGGATTGGCGTAGCCGAAGTTGACCGCCGAGTACCACATCTGCAGGTCCAGGTACGGCACTTCTTCGGTGTCGTACAGGTAGCTGCCGTCACAACGGCCGAAGATGCGCGGCGGCTCGCTGTAGTGCACGGTGTCGCCGTAGGAGCAGTACTGGGATTCGTCGGCCAGCATCTGCGCATCGCTGAGCGCGCGCTGGTGGTCGGCACCGGTGCGCAGCAGCGCCTCCGGATCGGGCGCGGCATCGCCATGCAGCGGTGCGAGCGAGGAAAGCGAAACATTCCGGTTCATCGGGATCAGGCTCGTTGGGTGACGGGAAGCGGGAAGGACACGGCGGCCGTGGCCGGCACGGCCAGGTCGGGCAGCAGGGCGATGGCGTCGTCGAAACCGGTGATCGCGCAGTGGGCGATCCCGTTGGCGCGGCAATGGCGCAGCAGACCGTCCTTGGCGAACACCAGGTCGGCCTTGCCGGCCAGGCAGAAATCGGAGCGGCCGTCGCCGATCAGCAAGGTGGCGCGCTCGGGGGGCTGTTGCGCCATGACCGCGCACTTGCAGGTGCCGCTGGGGCAGTCCGGCCGCGCATGCGGCGAGGCCATGCGCCATTCGCCGGCGTCGGTGCGCAGCAGGCGGTTGGCGATGATCGGCAGATGGTGCAGGCCGTGGCGGGCCAGGATCCGGGCGATACCGTAGTCCAGGCCGTCGCTGACGATGCTCAGCGGGATGCCCAGGCGCTCGGCCTGCGCGACGAAGCGCACGAAGGCCGGGTCGATCCGCACCGCATCCAGCACCCGGTGCAGCGCATCGACGTCGCCGTCGAGCAGCGCGACCTGCTTGCTCATGCACTCGCGGGCGCCGATCCGACCGGCGACCCAGTCGTCCTCCAGCGCCTGCCAACCGGGGCGCCCGAGGTGCTCGAGCAGGCTGTCGGTCACGTCCTGCAGGGATACGGTACCGTCAAAATCGCAAAGGATGTTCCATTGGGCGCGCAAGGTGGCTCTCCGGCTGATGGGGGCAGAGCCTAGGCACGCTGTCTTTCGCACTCCTTTCGGCGAGGCGAAAGAAAGCGGAGCGTTCACATTGGGCGTGGTAGGCCGGCGGGACAGCCCCCCCCCCCTACGCTTTAATCCGGGATGCCCAGCACAGAGACCTCGCCGGCCGAGCGGAAGGGCGTGTGCGCTTGCAAGATGCAGAGAGCGCGTCGGCGAAGGTGAGCCAGTCACCGTCCTGGAGCCAGCCAACGCATGTGGCCACCTGTTGCCGGGCGAATGACGCTGCGTGTTCGACGGTCGAAACGCGCTGGATCGTGAGCGGATCCAGGCAGGCGTGTCGTTACACGACAAACCATCCGGTCGGGTACTGCTCCACCATGAACTCCACAAACGCCTTGACCTTCGGGCTTTGCAGGCGACGCGACGTATGCATCACCCAGAGCTGGGTGTCCTTGCCGGCGACGCCCCAGGACACGAGCTCCCCAGTGTCCAACTGGGTTCCGATGATCGACTGCGGCAGCAGGGCGGCCCCCGCACCCGCTACGACGGCATCGCGGATCGACAGCAGCGAAGACAGCGTGAGCACTGGCTGCGGCTCATAAGCGACCTCCCCCTCTCGTACGGACCAGACGTCTCCTTCGCGATGGGTCCGCATGACGACCGCAGGAACAGGAGCGGGCCCGCCAGACTGCGCTGCAGGAATCCGTAGCGACGGGGCCGCTGCGAGGATCAGCCTGTCTTTGGCGAAGCACCTGCCGACCAGGCCCCCTTCCTCTCTTGGATTGACACGGATGGCGACGTCTAAATGCTCCTCGACCAGATCGGCCAACCGGTCTTCCGCAACGACCTCGATCTGAACGTCCGGATGTAGGGCCCTGAACCGCGCAGCCAGCCGACCGAGCGCGACCTGCGAGAACAGCTGCGGTGCGGCGACGCGAAGACGTCCACGCGGCCCGGTCAAGCCTTCCCGCGCCGTCATGACCGCCTCGACGATCTCACGCATCGGGCCAACGGTCTGGGACAGCAACAGCGTTCCGGTCTCCGTGAGTACCAGGCTTCGGCCCCCTCGTTCAAGGAGGCGAACCCCCAGGGCATTTTCGAAGTCGGCGAGCCGTCGCGAGAGGGTGGCCTTCGAGCGGCCGCTGGCGCGGCTGGCTTTGCCAAAGCCGCCGTGAGTCGCCACGAGCTGGAAATCCTGGAGGGCGTCGAGATCCATATTCGTCCCAGATATGAGACGAGCAGTCTATTTTTTTCCGCCTGTGATTCGCAAATGAAACGACCTACAGTTCATTCGCACCCACCAACCCACCCATCAAGGAGTACTCGCTATGACCATCCTCGTCACTGGCGCAACTGGCCGCGTCGGCCGCCACGTCGTCGCACACCTCTCCCAGCGTGGCACAAGCGTCCGCGTTCTGAGCCGCGACCCTTCCAAAGCCGCATTCGGCACCGATGTCGACGTGGTCAAAGGCGATCTGCTGGACATCGACTCCCTGCGCCACGCGTTCTCCGGGGTCAAGACGCTCTTCCTCCTGAACGCGGTGACCGGCGATGAGTTCACCCAAGCGATCATCACCCTCAACGTTGCGCGAGAGATGGGCGTCGACCGGGTCGTCTATCTGTCGGTGTTCGATGCCGACCGCGCGGTGAACGTGCCGCACTTTGCGGTGAAGTACGGCGCCGAACGGATGCTGGAAGCGCTGGACTTCAGTGCCACGATCCTGCGGCCGACCTACTTCATCGACAACGAGGTCATGATCAAAGACGTCGTGAAGAACTACAACGTCTACCCCATGCCCATCGGCTCCAAGGGCGTGGCCATGGTCGACGCTCGCGACATCGCCGAAGTCGCCGCGATCGAGCTGATTCGCCGTGATCAGGCGCCCGGCAAGCTCCCGATCGAGACGATCAACATCGTCGGCCCCGACACCCTGACCGGCGCGGACGCGGCTGCCATCTGGAGCGAAGCGCTCGGCCGCCCGATCGCCTATGGCGGCGATGATCCGAGCGGCTTCGAAGCGAACATGGCCAGTTTCATGCCGACGTGGATGGCCTACGAAATGCGGGTCATGGCCGAGCGCTACGTCAGCGATGGCATGCTGCCCGACGCGGGCGACCGCGAGCGGCTGGTCGAACTGCTTGGGCGTCCCCTGCACTCCTATCGCGGCTTCGTCGCTGCGCTTGCCGGTTGACGCCCTCGCAGGGCTCGGAGGCTGGAGTTCCAGACGTGGAACTCCAGAACCTCGTCCTGACCAGGCATCGTCACAGCAGAAGCCAGCAGCAAGTAGAACGCGGCAAGTGCACGCCTCAACGTTTGTTGTCCTGGAGTCACCGGATCGGTCGGGCCCTCGTTGAATGCGGTCACCCGGCCCAGCGGGTCGTCGTCCAGTTCGACCACAGGGCGAGATTGCCCGGTGCGGTCGGCGCGCCCAGGTCGCCGACCGGGTCGGAGGCAAAGCCCACCGCAACCCTTCGCGACGGACCCAGCCAGAGCGCACGATTTTGCGCGCAGACCGTGAGCGGGTGTGGACTTTTCCGAAGTCCCGATTCGCCCCTGCTCGCGCGGGAGCGGATCACGCGCAGACGTGATGCGCCATCGTCAGGAACGCTGGGCGCGCTGAGCGGCCGCGTCCCAGACCTGCATGACCTCGGTCACCGCGCTGTCCAGGGCGGCCGACGTCAGGCCATCCCGGGCCAGGGTGGACAAGCCGACCAGAAAGCTCCCGAACACCATCGCCAGCGCGCGCACGTCGGTACCGGCCGGCAACTCGCCCGACTCCACCGCGCGCGCGACGCATGCGGCGATGCCCTCGCGCGTGCGAGCGCGCGCCTTGGCCAGCATTTCTTGCACGTGGGCATGCTCGGGCGAACAGACGGCAGCCGACAACACCATCAGGCAGCCCCTGGGGTGGCCGCGTTCGCTTTGCATCTTGGCCGAGCGGCGCAAGGTCAGTTCGATGGCCTGGCGTGCCGGAACGCTCGGATCCCACAAGCTTTCCTCCACGCGCCCGTGCGTGGCCAGGTAGTGCGCCACGACCTCCTTGAACAGCGCCTCCTTGGAGCCGAACGCCGCATAGAAGCTGGGGGCCGTGATGCCGCCACCCATGCCGGCCTTGAGCTGGGCCAGCGAGGTGGATTCGTAGCCATGCTCCCAGAAGATGTGCATGGCCTGACGGATGGCCTCGTCACGGTCGAAGCTGCGGGGGCGGCCCATTTGCGCCATGGTGAACTCCTCTGGGGACGAGATAAATACTAGTCGATATAAAAGTCGTTGACGAGCGGCGCAGCGCATCGCTACATTTATACCGATCGATATGTAACTAAACCACCTCACGCGGCGCTGGGTCGACCGGCCGCCTGTCCCTTCTCCCCCAACCTCCCAGGGAAGTGATGCGATGACTGAAATTATCTTGCCGCCACGCAAGGGGGCGGCACGCCCCGCCGATGCCGGACGACTGCCGATCGCAGCGCTGCTGGCCCTGGCCATGACCGGCTTCATCTGCATCGTGACCGAGACCCTGCCCGCGGGCCTGTTGCCGCAGATCGGTGAAGAGTTGGGCGTGTCCCCATCGCTCGCGGGGCAGATGGTCACCGCCTATGCCCTGGGATCGCTGCTGGCCGCCATCCCCCTGACCATCGCCACCCGCGGCTGGCGGCGGCGCAACGTGCTGTTGCTGACCATCGTGGGGTTCCTGGCCTTCAACTCCATCACCGCGCTGTCTTCCGATTACTGGTTGACGTTGGCGGCGCGCTTCTTCGCCGGCACGGCGGCAGGATTGGCCTGGAGCCTGCTGGCGGGCTACGCGCGCAGGATGGTCCAGCCGCACCAGCAAGGGCGCGCCATGGCCCTCGCCATGGTGGGAACACCCATCGCGCTCTCGCTGGGGGTGCCGCTGGGCACCTGGCTCGGGGCCCTCGCCGGTTGGCGCACGGCATTCGGCATCATGTCGCTGCTGACGCTGGCGCTGATCGTCTGGGTGCAGGTGAAGGTGCCCGACTATCCTGGCCAGTCGGGCCGCGAACCGATGCCGCTGCGCCGCGTCTTCACCACGCCCGGCGTACGCCCGGTGCTGGGCGTGGTGATCGCATGGATGCTGGCCCACAACATCCTCTATACCTACGTGGCACCGTTCGTGGCGCCCGCAGGCTTGGCCGCCAAGGTGGACAGGGTCCTGCTGCTGTTCGGGCTCGCTGCGCTGGTGAGCATCTGGATCGCCGGTCGCTGGGTCGATCGCCGCCTGCGCGCGGGCGTCCTGATCAGCCTTGCAGCATTCGCCCTGACCGCGCTGGCGCTCGGCCTGTGGATGGCGTCGCCCCTGGTCGTCTACGCGGGCGTGGCCGTTTGGGGGCTGACGTTCGGTGGGGCGGCCACGTTGCTGCAGACGGCCCTGGCCGATACCGCGGGCGATGGCGCCGATGTCGCCCTGTCGATGAACGTGGTGGCCTGGAACGGCGCGATCGCCGGCGGCGGGCTGTTGGGTGGCGTTCTTCTGGATACCCAGGGCGTCGCTTCCCTCCCCTGGGCGGTCCTGGCGTTGCTTTGTGTCGGCTGGCTACTGGCCTGGTCGGCTGGCGCGCGGGGATTTCCTTCCGGTCCTCGGTCGTCCAACGTGGAGGTGACGGGACATTGATACGCCCTGCACTTGAAGTGCTTCGGTCAGTCCCTGGGCGCTGCCCGCTATGGGCCTGCTACAACCCCTGTCCTGGAGCGTGTCATGAACCTCCCATCGCAGCGACGCATGCAAAGGCGGGCAACATGAGCACTGCAAAGACGCGAAAATGCAGTCGGCCGAGCACGTCCGAGTCGACATCGCGAATGTCATCTCGACAGGCCAGTTGCAGTTGCTCGGGCAGAATGGCCGGCACCGTCGCCATCACGGCGCAGCGCAAGCTATCAGAGGGTTCGGTCGATTATCCGCCGCGTCGCACATGGTTGAAGGAGATCGGCACTGATACAACGAGTGAATCGGGTGAAAGGCCAGGGTGTGGCATGCGGGCAGCCGGCAGGGAATCGCGGTCTGCGTGGTCGCTGACGCGTCACCGCTCGATCGCCAGCGCCCGGTGGCGCGAGAGGCAGATTGGGAACTGGCTGCGCGGCTCAAAGTGCATGGCGGCACCTGCCGGCGCCGCCATGCCTACAGCCTGAGCTTTCTGGTCTCCGAATCAGTGGGCGAAGGAATCAATCTGCGGCGCTGATCTGCCAGGCGCTGCCACCGCTGCCGGGCACCACGCGCACGACGAAGCCAGAGGTCTGGTACACCACCGCGCCCGTGGTGCTGGCCCCCTTCGCCGGCAAGGTCACGCGCGCCACATCCGCCCCCATCGGCAGTACCCACAGCGTGTCGTTGACCCTGCCCACGGCGGCGCGCACCGTGCCCGCCACATCGTTGATCTGCAGGTACGTTACGCCATCGCGCTGGAACTCATAGATGCGCCAGGCCGGATCCAGCGCCAGGTTCCTGGCCTTCGGCAGCGCCTCGCCCAGGCCTGCCGCCGCTGCAGGCGCTCCGTGTCCACCATCCGGGCAGCAGGCCTGCGCCACGTGGGCAACAGCCAGCAGAACGCCGGCCAGCGCGATACTGGCCAGCACGCTCATCTTCTTCATCTCCATGACTCGTCTTTGTCCCCATCAGGGGAGCTTTCGCCTGCATTTCAGGCAGACTCAAGGTACGTGGTCCGGAGCGGACGACGGTTGACAACTCCAAGCCCCGGGCGCGACGCCGTGATTGGCGGGCACGGCGTCAGGCGGGTCCAGTGGAAGGTGAAGGCGTCAGGGCTGCTTGGCGGGATCCACGAACACCACGGCTGTTCCGGCAGCCGACCCGATGGGCAACTGTTGCTGCGCGCCGGGCGTTACGACCAGGACGGTCAGCACTTCGTCCTGCAAAGAATTGATCTACACGTACTTCACGCCCTGCTGCTCGAAGGTGTAGACCTTGAATTTGGGCGAGAGGCTGACGTTCTTGGCGCCGGCCGGGAGACGCTCACCCAGGCCCTTGATGACATGCGCGTCTGGCGGCGCGGCTTCTGCGGCCATGGCATGGAAAACGGCCGCGCCCAAGAATGGCGACGCACAAAAGCATTCGGGTGCTGAGATTCATGATCCGCCCTTGAAAGCGCCATGGTACGAGAAGAAAAAGTAATGTTCGATGGGTTCTACCATCAAGAGCTGAACTCGCGTAAACGTCTACACCCGCAGACGTTTTGGCGATTACCCGGGGCCTGAAGTTCAGGCCCCGCTCAAGCTCCTCATGACGGCTTAAAGCCTGGTCTTTTATCAGACCTAGACCTCAGGCCTTCTACGTCTACCAAACCCCGTCCTGGCACCCAAAACTTCATATCATCAGGAAGTCGAGCTATATCGCTTCGAGCGCGATCTATGTCACCAGCCTCAATCAATGCAAAAGCCCTCAAGAACAATGCAGAGCTCACATAATAATCGTACTCTTCTCGCTCACTAACTTCCATGAGGGCATTCAAGGCACTAATTGCCCCAAGATAATTTGATGACCTAAGGTGCACGCCCGCCAAGTCAAAGTAATCTGCCGGCTCGTTTGTTCTGTCAGACAAATCTGACAAAATTTGTGTCGCCTTTTTCAAATCTCCTAGTCCTACAAGAGCAGATGATTTTTCACGCAAAGCCTCATCATTCAATGGATCCGACGAAAGGATATCGTCGCACATGTCGAGTGCGATTTGATAATCGCGCTTCTCCACATATCTTCTGATTTCCCTCAATCCCTTAGGTATATCCACTCTCATCTCCCATAGTCCACAGAATTTCCACCACAACGCTCGCTCACTAGTCCTGCTGCGCAGCGGTACAGATCAGTATACCCACCGGTAACGCCGGTGACACTCCGCTTCTTCTTCCTGCCGGCCCGCTGCAGCATTTGTTCATAGATGAGGTCGCGGCATCTCCTGTAAGCATTTTGCCATTGCGTGTCGCAATCACTTTCATCGCCTTGTTCTGCGCATGCTTGGACCATCTTTATGGCATAGGGCATCATTGCAGGGATGATGGTCAACTGATTGATCGCGGGCATCATCACCTCAAGCGGAGAGGGAAGCTCAACCTTTGGCTCGTTGAATTCCAGCTCTCTGTCTCGGTCACCTGCGTACACCGGGGGGACGTATCTGAAACCGATCGCTCTAGATGCCTGCAACCCAAAAATATCGGATGCACCAACAGGGTTTGAATCCACATAAGAGAACGTGGAAATACTCGCAGGAATGCCCACGGGATCGCTTTGTGCGTAGCGCCCCGTCCCTGGTTCATAGTCGCGGTAGTAATTCTGGTTGAGTCCGCTCGCGGCGTCGTAGCGCTGGCCTGGAAAGCGAAGGTTGAATACGAAGGAGGTGCCGTCCTTGTCCGGGTCCTGGTCCGGCGCGGTGGTACCAAAGACTTCGCCCTTCAGGTCCCAGCGCCAAATCGCCACGTCGCGGACCGGGTCGATCACCGCGCGCGGGGTACCCAGGTGGTCCGGCTGCACGTAGCGCAGGTTGGTCTTCGCCAGCACGCCGACCGGCAGGTCGTCCAGCCAGATCGCCTGCTGCACGACCGCACCGTTGTTGTCGTAATCGCCCAACCAATGCCCGCTCTCGTCGTAAAGGGTGTAGGTGCTGGTTTTTGTAAACCGTCTGACTTGCTCCCCACGCCCGTTGTAGCTGTATGACATCGCCACGGTGCCGGAGCGCTTAACCTGGTTCATTCGGCCCGTATCGTCATAGCTGTACTGCCTTGCGGTTCCGCCGATCGCCACGGTGTTGCCAGCCGCGTCATAGCTGCGAGCGGTGCTGCCGACGCTGCTCAAGCGGTGGCTAGTGCTCGGATAGCTGTAGGTCTGTGTGGTGGTGTTGACTTTGGCGCTGAGGCGGTTGCCAGTGGCGTCGTAGGTATAGCCGTCGATCACCGTGTCGGTCGGACCATCCTTGAACGCGGTCAGCCGGCCCAGCGGGTTGTAGTCCAGTTTGATGACCGGCGCGGTGTTGCCCGGCGCGGTCAGCGCGCTGAGGTTGCCGACCGGATCGAAGGCAAAGCCCACCGCTAGCCCGTCGCTGCGCGTGTCGTTGACCGTCAGCGGACGGTAGTCCTGATCCAACACCCGTTGCATCGGGCGGCCGTTGCCATAGGTCCAGCCGGCTACCGGGCCAAACGGATAATAGGTAGCTTGCTTAAGCAGTATCTGGCGCGAGCCGCCGGCTGCAGTCACCCCGACCTCGGTGGTCTGGCCCTGGGCGTTGCGCACGTAGTCCACCACCGCCCCATCCGGGTAGGTCAGGCGGCTCAGTTGCCCGGCTTTGGTGTAGGCGTAGCGGACCACGAACACCTTGCCGTTGATGGTCTGCACCTTGCGCACCAGATCGCCGAAGCGGTCGTAGCAGTAGTCGGTGCTGCCGCTGCCATCCTGCATCCGGGTCAGGCGGCCGACGCCATAGGTCTCGCCGCTGGCGCAGGTGCTTTGGCTGACGTCGTAGGTGTAGCCGACGTTGAGGCTGGTGGTCGGATAGGTGACCTGAGTCAGCCGGTTCAGCGCGTCGTAGCCGTAGCTGGTCTTGATGTTGCGCGCATCGGTCTGGGTGGCGCGGTTGCCGGCGCTGTCGTAGGTATAGGTCGTGCTGCCGGTGTCCGGGCTGGTGAGATTGGTCAGGTCGCCCAGGCCGTTGTAGACGTATGTGGTGTCCAGGCCTTTGGGATCGGTCACCTTGGTCAGGTTGTCCAGGGCGTCGTAGCCGAACTTCGTCTCGGCGGCGATGCCGCCTACGTCCTGCAGCGTACGCGCCAGGCGGTTGAGCGGGTCGTAGTCGTTCTGGGTGACATGACCAAGCGCGTCGGTGACGGTCTTGGTGTTGCCGTTGGGGTCGTAGCCGAAGTCGGTCGGGTCGCCCTGCGCAGTGGCTTGCGTCGCCAGTTGGCCAACCTGGTTGTACACCCGGGAGAGCGTGCGCTTGAGAGTACCCGATGCGTCCTTGGTGTCCTCCTTGGAACGATTACCGGCATTGTCCAAGGTGTAGTGGATGGTGTTGCCGGCGTTGTCGGCAATGTCGGTCAACCGGTGTGCGGCGTCGTAGGTGAAGCGGGTGAACGCGCCATCGGGCTGCGTTACCTGCTTGACCAGCCCGGTCGGCCAGTAATCGATCGTGGTGATGCGATCGTCGCTCTCGCTGCTGTCGTCGGCCCCACGCTCCTTGATGGCGATCAGCCAGCCGCGTGGGTGATAGGTGTAGTCAGTGACCACCCCGTTCCCGTCCTTGAAGGACTGCAAGCGCCCGGCGCCATCGTAGGCCAAGTATTCGGTCACCTGGCCTAGGGCATTGGTCGCTTTCCACAAATCGCCCTTGCGGTAGCGGCACTGCGCCGGCGAAATATCGCATCCACTCGCGTTAGCGCTGTAGTAGTCAAAGTGTGTAACTACCTGCTGGGAATCCTTATTATTCTGGATGGAAAGAAGTGCTCCCACAAAGGGGCATTGGCCAGACTCAGAGTTCGCTTGCGAGCATCGCTCATAACGAACCTGACGTACGCCACTGGGGGGGATAGCTTGGCTTCCACAGTTGTAGCCGCTCGCCGTAGAGAGCGATGCATCCAGACGGCATTCCGCCAACAGCTTCCCGGAAGCATCGTAAGTGCGCCTGTACATTAGGCTGGTCCGGTACTTCCCTCCGTCCAGGAGAGAAACCTGCCCTCCAATCCTTCGACCAACTTCATCTCTGAAGATACTTAGATCGCGCCTCTTGCCGGACGTCTGGTCGCCAATGTATTCCTTGGAGTCCGTCAAAAGTCCGTTGCTGTAGTAATACTCGGTCTGATTGCCATCGCGATCGATTGATAAATTCAGACTGTCACGGGTGTCGTAACTTCGCTTCAAAGTCCCACGCGAATCCTCGATCGAAGTGATGCGGCGGCTGAGCCCCGGATCGATCACATACTTCTGGGTACCTTTCCCGTCGACCGAGACCTCGATGTTGTTGTCATCGATATACTTCACTGAAGTAACTTCGACTTCGGCTCCTTGCCCACTGAACAATGCGCTGGATGCTACTCTGCCGCGGTTGTCATAGGAAAATTTTGCGTAATCCACACCCGCTTCATCCTTGATGCCAACAAGCAGAGAATCCTCCTGATATGAGTAGTTCCTGCTGGCTCCGGCAACAGTTGCGCTGGTCAGGTCGCCGTTGGCGTATGTATAATCAACGGAGTTTCCGTCAGGAAGATAGATGTGCGAAAGCAATTCGGCGGAGTAATCAAAAAGAAGCTCTCGCCCCGCATTGTCTGCAACTGAAAGCAGTTTTGTGGTGGTTCCATCATAAGTGAGACGGACGCTGCCACGCCTATCGGACCCACTTTTTATAGCGACAAGTCGTCCACGGTAGTCGAACTCATGGACATCGCCGTACTCATCGAAAACCTTCCATCCAGCGCTTGAATTATTTGGATCTCTCTGAATCACGCGACCACTGATGGCACCCGCAGCGGTTGCGCTAGAGGATGACTGGAAAGAATACAGTTCGATATATCCTTTCTCATTGACATAGCGGACCTTATCGCTGCCGCTCGTGCTAATCGACTCTTGGAAGGTATGGGACCAGCCACGCGCCATATTTGGCGCTGACAACTGCCTCAGCGAATGGTATGAGCGCGTAAAACTCCTTCCGGCAAACGTGAAATCGGACTCGAACCGGGCTTTGTCGCCGGTCGATGGATAGCATGGATTGGCATTGGCAGCACAGGACGATACCTGCATCAGGTGAGCGGCAATGACTGCCCATCTGTCGTCATTCTTTGGCTGGCAATAAAGTTTTTTTGACCAGCGCGCGATAGCATCGGGTTTGTCGTATGTTCCCACTTCGTAGCCCGATTCACAGTGGAAATCCTGTTATTTGAAAAGCGCAACGCTTGAATTCAGAATCATTCCACTCTTGCATTTTCTCGTGTACAGAAGCGCTCTGTCCTTCGAAAAGGAAAAAAATCCCTCTGTGCGAGGCGCTGGGCCGGGTACCATGTCTTCAAAAGGTTCGGTGTAGCTTCCTGTTAAACTAAATGAGCCGGTTGTACAGTCGTCGTTGTCCTGCGCTGTTAATTCCTTCTTCAAGAATTTGACGATGGTATCTTCATCGGAACACCAGTCAGATCCGCAAGGTTTATCATCCGTGCCTAAGCCGTGGGAATAGAGAACGGGCCCAACAGTTGCCGATCTGTCCGGAGCCGAGTAATTCATGATAAGCAAGCCATCGGGATCGGCGTATGAATTCCGATACTGCATGTATTGGAATTTTGGATCTGACCCGTCCGAGTGCATGGCATTTTCTGCCTCTTTCAAAGACTGGTACCCCCAATTGCCCTTATACCAATACGTCCACGGCTTATCCTGCGCCTTGGCATCGAAACCAAGAAGTGTGCCGAGAAAGACAATCGCACTACAAAGAAAGAACGTCGTAATCCTTGACATCTTTGACCCCTGAAAGTAAATCAATTGCGATAGACCCGAAAAGGCTTGGATGAAACCGCAGCCCTTCAAGTTGACTGAGAAAACTGCCTTGGCGAAATCTTCAGGCGGCCAGAGGCATGCGGCTTTCAAGTTCTGCTTTCACTGATAAGCGCTGCGCTTGCTCCACGCTATGTGATACTGGGCGGATTGTTGCAGCGGCAACTGGTCGCGCTGAAGCCCGCATTGCCGCCGCTTTCCCAGCCGTGTAGCGTGCTAGGTAAAAAGCTAGCGCGCTCAAGCCGCGCCTGTGGGCTGCCCGCTCGTCGATCCGATCGCCCACAGGCGATACGTCAGAGTAGAGAGTGTCCCCATCCATGCAATTCGACCTTCCTGTCGCTTCCCATTCGCCCCTCGGGCGGTCGAATGCGCCTCGCGGCATTCTTCCGACGGCGATCGCGGGCGGCGCGTGGGCAGCCAGCGAGCGGCGCCGACTCTAGCGATATTTCCGCCGCAAAGTGTTAAGAACATCCCACTACTCTGGGTTCGCCCGGGGGCTCGGATGACAATCACGGCGGATTGATCCCTCTGCTTTACAGCCTCCTGCGCAGAGCTTGAGACGAGAAAGCCGCTCATCACGGGCGGCTCCCTCGCGACAGGCTTACAGCTTCTTCCGAAACCCCCGATCCCCGGCCATGAACGCTTCCAGCATGTACGGGATCAGCGCTGCCGCATCGACCTCCTCCCCGTAGGTCTGCCCATGCAGCGCGGCATAGCGGTCGAGATCGGCCTTGAGGCTGGCTGGACACGCGAAGGTGATCTTGGTGCTGTCGGTCCTGGGCAGCGGGCCCAACCGCAGCTTGCGGGGGTTCTGTGGGGCACGCGCGGCAGTGCTGCCACTACCGCGCCCTTCGATCTTCCCGCTGTCGTTGGCCTGAATGCTGTCGTTGCCCTGGGTCATTGCGATGCTCCCTGTGGTTTGCCATTGGTGAAGAAGATCGGCTGGTATGGTGGCAGCACCAGGTCCCGGTTGACGATGATGCGCACCGGCAGCCCTGGCCGGGCCGTCAAGGTGGATTGCACGTTGAGGTTCCGGCGGGTCAGTTCCTGCCCCACCTGGTTGACGCTGTCCTGCAGCCCGTCCCAGCCGGCGATGACGATGCGATTGCCGTCCTGGCGGTTCTCCGGCGCGGCCAGTTCGGCACCAACGCCGAGCAGCGTAGTGAGCGCCGTGCGCCGGCCATCAGGCGGCCCCAATGCCGGTCCACACCATCCTCCACGCCTGCATAGCCGGCCGGATCGGTGCCCACGAGATTGTCGAGCGTGAGCGAGGACGTGTCGGGCAGGATGATCCGATGCCAGACCACCTGCAGGCGGCTCTGCCCGTAACTAACCTGGCTGTTGTAGCGGCCGAAGATGCGCGAGCACTGCGGGATGAGCAGGTGCCGGCCGTAGCGGCGTCATACACGATTCGGTCACTGTGCCGATGACGTCGCCCGGCAAGCTCGTGCCAGTTGACACCACAGCACCTCACCGAAGCGCTACTGATTTAGTCGTCGACTGCACAAAAACTGCACAGCGGCGAAGTCGGTCGGAGCCGCCTGAATGCTGAGACTCTTACGCACCGATGGTGCCCGGAGCCGGAATCGAACCGGCATGGGGTCGCCCCCGGCGGATTTTAAGTCCGATGCGTCTACCAGTTTCGCCATCCGGGCCTGGTGGCGCGTAGCGTGCCTGATCGCGCGGCGCTTGTGAACCGCAAACCGACGTCGAGCCACCTCGTGCTCCGACTCGGCACACGCACGCTGGCATCAGCACGCCCGAACACCACCCCCGAAAAGCCCCCGGCACCGCCGCCACGGCGGCACCGGGGTTGCCAACGGCAAGCGAAACGCGCGGCGCGTTCAGATCGCGCGCGAATAGCGTGCCGGCTGGTCCGGCTGGCGCAGGTAGCGGTCGAAGCACATGGCGATCAGGCGCAGCAGCGGGCGGCCGCGGGCGGTGGCCTGAACCACGCCGTCGCGGTCGTCGGCCAGGCCATCCGCGCAGAGCGGCGCCAGCGCGCGCAGTTCCTCGCGGAAATAACTGGCGAAGTCGATGCCGTGGCGCTGCGCCAGTGCCGCCACGTCCACCCGCCCCTGGCACATCAGCTGCTGGATCAGCTCGGCGCGCAGGGCGTCGTCGGCGCTGAGCTGCAGGCCGCGCAGCACCGGGCTGTCGCCGGCGTCCACCGCCGCTTCCCAGGCCGGCAGCTCGCGCTGGTTCTGGCTGTAGCTGGCGCCGATGCGGCTGATCGCGCTGACGCCCAGGCCCAGCAGGTCGGTGTCGGCGTGGGTGGTGTAGCCCATGAAGTTGCGGTGCAGGCTGCCTTGCCGCTGTGCGCGCGCCAGGTCTTCCTGCGGCAGCGCGAAGTGGTCCATGCCGATGTACTGGTAACCGGCCGCCGACAGCCTGCGCACTCCCAGGCCGAGCAATGCCAGCTTCTGTTCGGCGTCCGGCAGGTCGGCGTCGGCGATGCGCCGCTGCGCCTTGAACAGCTGCGGCATGTGCGCGTAGCCGTAGACCGCCAGGCGGTCCGGGCGCGCGGCGATCACCGTGTCCAGGGTTTGCTCGAACCCGGCCAGGGTCTGCCGCGGCAGGCCGTAGATCAGGTCGACGTTGACCGAGCGCATGCCGTGCACGCGGCAGGCACGCAGGATGTCCAGGGTCTCGTGCACGCCCTGGCGGCGGTTGATCGCCTGCTGCACCAGCGGGTCGAAATCCTGGATGCCGAGGCTGGCGCGGTTGAAGCCCAGTTCGGCCAGCGCGGCGATGTCCTGCGGCGTCACCGTGCGCGGGTCCAGTTCGATGGACATCTCGCGGTCCGGCGCCTGGCTGAAGCGGAACAGGCCGCGCAGGCCCTGCACCAGCTCGCCGAGCAACGCTGGGGCGAGGAAGTTGGGGGTGCCGCCGCCCAGGTGCAGTTGCACCACCTCGCGCTCGCCCTCGAAACAGGCCGCCATCATCGCCGCCTCGCGCAGCAGCCGCTGCACGTAGGCGCGGCCGCGCTCCGGGTCGCGGGTGATCACCCGGTGGCAGCCGCAGTAGAAGCAGGGACTGCGGCAGAACGGCACGTGCACGTACAGCGACAGCGGCCGCCGCGGATCGCTGGCCTGGACCGCGGCGAACAACTGCGCCGGGCCGAAGCCGGTCTGGAAATGCGGCGCGGTCGGGTACGAGGTGTAGCGCGGGCCGGGACGGTCGTAGCGGCGCAGCAGGTCGGCGTCGAAGGTCCAGGCGGCGGAGGGATCGGGCGCGGTAAGGATGTCCATGGATCCAGCATGCGCGACGCCCGGCGCGGCCGCCTTGACCTGGATCAATCCGCGCACGCGGCCGGCAGCGGCGACACCGGCTCGAACGGACGCCAGCTCATCTGGTGGCGGCGCCAGAAGGTCTCGGCGATGCGCTGGGCGATATCGTCGGCCAGCAGGCGCATCGGCTGGTTGGTCAGCTCGGCGGTGGTGGCGCGGAACAGGCCCAGCCAGCGCTGGAACAGCAGGGCGCTGAGTTCGCGCATGGCCATATGCCGGGGCATCGGCGCACCGTGGAAGCGGCGGGTTCCGCGCAGCATCGCCGACCAGAAATCGCACAACTGCTGCTCGTGCGCGTCCCAGTCCTCGATGTGCGCGGCGAACACCGTCGACAGATCGGCGTCGGCGCGGACGCGGCGGTAGAACGCCTCGACCAGGGCCCGCACCTCGGCCTCGCTGCACAGCTCCGGCCCAGGCAAGGGCATCCCCACGATCTCGTCCTGCATGCTGGCTCCGCGTCGCTCGACGCCCACCAGTCTCCACGCCGCCACTGCGACGGCCTTGATCAGGATCAATGTCGGGCCGGCCTTCGCTGCCTAGTCTGCAGCTGCGGCATGCGCCGACGCCGGTGTCGACGGGGGATCGGCGGCCAGGCGGCTGGCAGGCGCGGCGACGTGTGGCGCCGCTGCCTTGGCGCATGCCGCACCCTCCTTTCGCGATGGAATCCACCGTCATGGCTTCTCCCGACGATCCGCTGCTCGACCCGCTCGATCCCGGCACGCCGCGCCCGCTGGTGCAGCGGCTGGGGGGTGATCCTGTGGCCGAGCTTCCTGGTCGCCGGGGCCATGAGCGTGTTGTTCTTCGCCCTGGTCGATCCGCTGGCGCTGCGCGACATCACCTTCCCCGGCCGCCAGCTGAGCCGCGAACTGGGCTATACGGTGGGGTTCTTCATGTTCTGGCTGGCGACGCTGGCCTCAAGCCTGCTGACCGGCTTCCTGTTGCGTCCGGCGCCGCACGGCGACGACGCCGCGCCGCTGTCCTGAGCGGGCTGCGCATGCCCCGCCCCATTCCATTGCGCCTGGTCACCCCGCCCGCCCACGCGGCCTGTCCGGCGCCGCCGCATCGCTACACGCAGCTGCGCCGCGGTGCGCTGTGGCTGCTGTTCGCCGGGTTCTACCTGCTGCCATGGCTGCGCTGGCAGGGCCGCCAGGCGCTGCTGCTGGATCTGCCGGCACGGCGCTTCGACCTGTTCGGCTGGACCCTGTGGCCGCACGACGTCGGCTGGCTGCTGCTGGCCCTGGGCGTCGCCGCCGCGGCCCTGGCGGTGTTCACCACACTGGCCGGGCGCCTGTGGTGCGGCTTCGCCTGTCCGCAGACGGTGTGGAGCCATGCCTTCGCCTGGATCGAACGCCGCTTCGCCGACTGGCCGCCCGCGGCGCGGCACTTGGTGTGGGCAACCGTGGCGCTGTGGACCGGGGTCAGCTTCGTCGGCTACTTCGTGCCGATCGCCGACCTGGTCGCGCGCCTGCATCCGTTCGCCTGGAGCGGCTGGGAGACGTTCTGGGTGCTGTTCTACGCGCTGGCCACCTGGGGCAATGCCGGCTTCCTGCGCAGCCAGGCCTGCCGCTACCTGTGCCCGTACGCGCGCCTGCAACCGCTGCTGTGCGACCGCGACACGCCACTGATCGGCTACGACGCGATGCGCGGCGAACCGCGTGGCGTCCGCGACGGCGGCCACGGCAGCATCGCCCAGCGCGGGCGGCGCCTGCTCGACCCGGTCACCGCCCGCGACTACGCCTTGCGCGCCAGCATCGCCCAGCTCGCCGGCCAGGGCGGCAGCCGCGGCGAGGCGCTGGCCGCGTATGCCGGCACCCTGCCCAAGTTCAGCGCCGAGCAACTCGGCGACTGCGTGGCCTGCGACGCCTGCGTGCAGGCCTGCCCGGCCGGCATCGATCCGCGCAACGGCGCGCACTATGCCTGCACCGCATGCGGCGCCTGCGTCGACGCCTGCGACCGCAGCATGGATCGCCACGGGTTCGCCCGCGGCCTGCTGCGCCGGGCCGGCGCCAATGCCATCGACCGCCAGCCGCGGCGCTGGTGGCGGCGGCCGCGCTTGCTGGGCGGTACCGCGACCTTGCTGGTGGCGTTGCTGGCGTGGTGGTGGCTGGCGGCGTGAGCCGGGCCGCGGCGACGGTGGCGACTCCTTGGGCGCGGCGGAACCGCCTGCCGCCCGCCTGGGCCAGCAACGGACATTTTTTTGCAACGAAGGGCTAGCGCAGCCCCCGGCAGGCGTGTAGAATGCGCGGCTCCCAAGCGGGAATAGCTCAGTTGGTAGAGCGCAACCTTGCCAAGGTTGAGGTCGCGAGTTCGAGTCTCGTTTCCCGCTCCAAATTGCGTCACTTGCCTCCTGCGATGCGAGTGAGCCACTGAAAAAAGGAGCTTCGGCTCCTTTTTTCGTTTCCGCGATCCGCGGATTCGGCAGCAGCGCTGCCCGGATCAGCGCCGCTCCGCCAATCCGCCGCGGAGCGAACCCTCACTTCAGCGGATTCTCCGGCTCCTTGCCCCGCAACGCCTTGTCTTGCCGGCAGGTCGTCAAGGGCTGCACTGTGGCGGACACGATCGTGGTCACCTCCGGGGCGTCGTCACGTATGCGCACCTTCAGACAGGCGCAGCCATAGCCGGCACTGCCGGTCCCAGTCGCCACCCAGCGCGCGTGGGGAAACGTCGGCCACGTGCCGTCGGCCTGATGTCCGCCCTGCTGGCCGACCGTCCATTCGCCGTCCCTGTCCACGAGCGTGGCGTTGCCTGGCGAGGGATTGTCGAACCAGCCGCAGCGCGTCACGGTCTCCGCCGGCGGCGCGGCCTGCGCGACAGCGCACAGGCTGAGCGCGGCAACCACAGCCGCACCGCACATGCTTGCGAAACGCACAACCGGCTGCGATGGCGTCATGACATCAGGATCGTATGGCGAGGCCGGCATCATCGCAAAGTGGCGTTCGCCGGCGTCGCCGAGAGACCGCGACAGGCGTCGGAGCACCGCGCCGGCGCCGCGCATCAGCGCCCCTGCTCCTGGTAATCGGTCAGGTAGTGCTCCGGGTTGCTCTGCGCCGACAGGTCCGCGTCGTAGCGCACCCATGACGGCTTCGGCGTACCCGGCAGGTACAGTTCGCCGGCAGCGTCGCTGACGATCAGCAGCACGTAGGGGCGCCCGTCCAGTTGCACGGTATAGCGGGTGTCCTTGTCGGTGGCGCGGGTGCTGGCGAGCAGGATCTTGCCATCGATGGCGCTGTCCGCATCGATGACCTGGATCAACGCCTGCTGGCGCTCGCGCGGCCCGTAGCGCAGCGTGGACACCTTGACGCCATCGGCCGAGGCGTAGGCCTTGACCTGCTTGGCCACCTCCGGCCGCGCCGGCTCCGCATGCGCGGCAACCGTGGCGCCGGCGAGCGGCAGGGCGCACAGCAGAAGGGCGAAAGTGTGGTGACGCAAACGGGACAGCAGGTGCATTGGCCGGGTCCTTGGTGGGAAACTAGAGGGATGAGCGGGCCGATCGCCTCGGCCCGTGCTGGAATAGACGAAGCAGACCGCCGCTTCCCCCATGGCAGCGGCTCAAGGAGAAGCGCGTGACAGGACGCACCCTGCTTTGCCGCTGCGGCGGTTGCCTGGCATTACCGACGCCGCCTCGTGCAGCGACGCGCCGGCCCCCTCGCCTGCGCCGCGCCGGCCGTGCGCGGCGCGCCTGCAGGGAACGACGCGATGCGCAATGAACTGGACCGCTGGTTCGCCCAGCACATCCTCATTCACGAGTCGGCGCTGGTCGCCTACCTGATGCGGTGCTGGCCGCATCCGCAGGAAATCCACGATCTGCGCCAGGAGGTCTACACCCGGGTCTACGAAGCGGCGCGGCGCGCCTTGCCGGACACGCCGCAGGCCTTCCTGTTCGCCACCGCGCGCAACCTGATGGCCGACCGGGTGCGGCGCAGCCGCATCGTCTCCATCGAGGCGGTGGGGAATCCGGACGACTTGAACGTCTTGATAGAAGAACGCTCGCCGGAACGCTGGCTCGGCGGCCGCCAGGTGCTGGCGCGGCTGGCCCACGCGCTGGACCGGCTGCCGGACCGCTGCCGCGAGGTGCTCTGGCTGCGCCGGGTGGAGGAACTTTCGCAGAAGGAGGTGGCGGTGCGCCTGGGGATCAGCGAGAAGACCGTCGAAAAACACATGGCCAAGGGCGTGCGCCTGCTCGCCGATCATTTCCATGGCGCGGTGGTGACCGCCGCGCCGATGCCCGTGGTGGTGCAGGAACCGCAAGATGGAAAGCTGGGCGATTGAAGCGCTGGCCGCGCAGTGGCTGACGCGGCGCGAGAGCGGCAACTGGAGCGAGGCGGATCAGGCCGAGCTCGATGCATGGCTGGAGGCGTCCACCGCGCACCGGGTGGCGTTCCTGCGCCTGGACGTGGCCTGGAACGAAGCTGCGCGCCTGCGCGCGCTGGGCGCCGGCATTCCCGCCGGGCAACCGGCGCCGCGCGGCTTGAGCACCGGTCTGGCGGTGACGCCGGGGCCGTCGATCCCGCCGCCGCTGCAGGTGCCGACCGTCGCGCGCTCGGCCCGCACGCACCGGCGCGCCGTGCCCCGCCGCCGTGGCTGGCTGCTGGCCGCGCTCGGCACCGCGGCCAGCGTTGCCGTTGCCGCCGGCCTGTACCTGGGGCTGGCGCCCGCGGCACCGACGGCCCAGGCCTACCGCACCGAGATCGGCGAACTGCGCACCGTCGCCCTCGCCGATGGCTCGCAGGCGACGCTGAGCAGCGACAGCCTGCTCGAGGCCAGCATCGGGCCGCAGGCGCGCCGGGTGGTGTTGCAGCGAGGCGAGGCGTTCTTCGCGGTGCGCAAGGATCCGGCGCGGCCGTTCGTGGTGCAGAGCGGCACACGCCGCGTGGTCGCGGTCGGCACCCGCTTCGACGTGCGCCAGGATCGCGACGCGCTGCGCGTGGTGGTGACGGAGGGCTTGGTGCGCATGGAGGATCCCGGCGCCCCCGACCGCACCCGGGCCGTGCTGCTGCCGGCCGGCAGCATCGCCACGGTCGGCGCGCAGGGCGCACGCGTTCATCGTGCCAGCATCGCCGAGGCGGAGCGGCAACTGGACTGGCGCCAGGGCTACCTGAGTTTCGACGACGTGACGCTGCCGCAGGCGGTGGCCGAGATCAACCGCTTCAACCGGCGGCCGCTGGTGCTGGCCGATCCGGCGCTGCAGGCGCTGCGGATCAGCGGCAGCATCCGCTGGAACGATCTGGAGGGCTTCGCGCGACTGCTGGAACGCGAGTATCCGGTGCGCATGGAATCGCATGCGGAAGCGGTGATCCTGCACAGGCGTTAGCCGTCGCGGCCGCGCCGTGCCGCAGCGCGCGCCCTCCCCGTTCCGTCGCGCCACCAGGAGATGCATATGTCGCAGCGGTCGATCCAGCGGAGACGGACGTGGGGCGTGCTGCTCGCCACGGCCGCCGCCTCGGCGATCGCGCAGCCGGGCGGCTTCGACATCCCGGCCGGGCCATTGGCACCGGCGCTGAACACACTGGCGCGGCAGGCGGGGCTGCAACTGCTGTATCGGCCCGATCTGGTCCGCGACCTGTCCACCCCCGGCGTGCACGACATCGCCGATCCGCTGCGGGCGCTGGACGCACTGCTGCAGGGCACCGGCCTGCAGGCGCAGCGCGAGGGCAGCGACATCGTGCTGCGACGCCAGGCCGCGGTCGTCGCCCCGGCGGTTGCAGCGGCGCCCGCGAAGACGCCGCCCGTCGCTGCGGCGCCGGCGCAACTGGCCACCCTGCACGTCACCGGCTCGCGGATCCCGCGCGCACAACTGGAAGGGCCGGCGCCGGTGACGGTGATCGACGCCGAGCAGATCCGCGCCAATGGCTTCCGCCGCCTGCCGGACGTGCTGCGCGCGCTGACCCAGAACGGCGGCGAGACCCAGAGCCAGCAATCGGCCAGCGGCGCCGACTACACGCCCGGTGCCGAACAGGTGAGCCTGCGCGGACTGGGGCCGAACCATACCCTGGTGCTGATCAACGGCCGCCGCGTGGCCGACTTCCCGCTGCCGTTCAACGGCCGCAGCAACTTCGTCGACGTGGCCAGCATGCCGCTGGCCATGGTCGAGCGCATCGAGGTGCTGAGCGGCAGCGCCTCGGCGATCTACGGCTCCGACGCGATCGCCGGGGTGATCAACATCCTGCTCAGGCGCGACGCCGACGGCACCACGCTGGACGCGCGCGTCGGCCAGAGCAGCCGCGGCGATGCGCGCACGCTGCAGGCCAGCCTCACGCACGGTTTTACCGGCCAGGCGCTGTCCGGCCTGGTCAGCATCGAGGCGAATCTGCAGCAGCCGCTGTGGGCCTACCAACGCGACCGCCAGGATTCCAGCAGCGACGCCCCCACCGCGCGCGCGGCCGCGCCGCGGCGTGCGTTCCTGCGCACCGATGCCGACGACCGCTACCTCGACCCGGGCGCCGCGGCCTGCGCAGGGCTGGCGTCGCTCAACGGGCACGACACCGGCTACAGCGCGCGCGACGGCGCCGGTGCCGGCGGCCTGCCCGGCTATTACTGCGGCAGTTCGCACGCCATCGCCTACGGCACCGTGCTGCACCGTCGGCGCAGCCTCGATGCCTATGCCACGCTGCACCGCACGCTGGGCACGCGTGCCGAGTGGTTCGCCGACGTGCAGGTGGGCCTGCAGGACATCGCCCTGATGCGCGGCGTCCAGACCTGGGCCTACATGCGCCCGGACGGCAACGAGGAAGGCTATTTCTACAATCGGCATACCGCGCAGCTGGAGTACTGGTACCGGCAGTTCGCGCCGGAGGAAATGGGCGGCCTGGCGGTCGGCATGGTCCACAACCGGCAGCAGCGCCTCAGCGTGGCCACCGGCGTCGAGGGCGAGCTCGGCACCGGCGGTTGGTCGTACGAGGCGGTGCTGAGCCACGCCCAGGCGCGCCTGCGCACCACCTGGCCGCAGATCGTCGCCGCGCGCGCCAATGCCTGGTTCCTCGGCGAGCAGGTCGGCGTGGACCCGCGCTCGGGCTATCCGAGCTTCGACGCCGATCCGGCGCGGCTGTACACCGCCCTGACGCCCGCCGAGTACGCCGCGATCGCCGCGCGCACCACCTACCGCCCGCAAACGCGGGTCGATGCGGCCACGCTGACGCTGCGCCAGCCTGCGCTGTTCGGCCTGCGCGGCGGCGATGCCGGCCTCGCGCTCACCGCCGAAGTCGGCGAGCAGGCCTACGCCCTGCACCCCGATCCGCTGGCGACCCGGTCCTACTACTACAGCTGGCGCGATGCCGACGGCGCCGGCCAACGCCGGCGCTGGGCGCTGGCCGCGGAACTGCGCCTGCCGCTGCTGGAGCCGCTGACCGTGGACAGCGCGGTGCGCTACGACCGCTACGCCTATGCCGGCCGGCAGATCGGCCGCTTCACCTGGAGCACCGGCGTGGAGTGGCGGCCCAGCGACCGCCTGCTGCTGCGCGCCTCGCAGGGCCTGGGGTTCCGCGCACCCGACCTGCACTACCTGTACGCCGGCGAGGGCATCGACGAAAGCCAGGGCACCGACTACGTCCGTTGCGCCCGCGAAGATGCCGCTGTGGCCGCAGCCGATTGCCGCTTCGACAACGAGCCGCTGCTGCGCCGGCGCGCCGGCAATCTGGAGCTGAAACCGGAAACCAGCCGCGCCTGGACCGCCGGACTGGTCTGGTCGCCGCTGCAGGGGCTGGACCTGAGCGTGGACTACTTCGCCATCGACCTGCGCGACCAGGTCGAGGATCTGTCCGCCGACCGCGCACTGCGCGACGAAGCCGACTGCCGCCTCGGCCGCCGCCCGCTCGCCTCGCCCGCCTGCCAGCAGAGCGTCTCGCGGGTCGTCCGCACCGCAGACGGACGGCTCTACGCCGTGGCCTTGGGTCCGATGAATCTGGCCCGCACCACCACCAGCGGCGTCGATGTGCTGCTGCATGGGCAACGCGAAACCCGCTTCGGCACGTTCGACGCATCGCTCGCCTACACCTGGGTCCGCGAATACCGCACCCAACTCTACGCCGGCGAACCGATGCAGGACGCATTCGCGGTGAACAGCCGGGTCGACATGCCGCGCACCAAGGCCAGCGCCAGCCTGACCTGGTCGCGCCAGGCCTGGTCGGCGACCCTGCATGCGCAGCGGCTGGGGCGCCTGCCCAGCTGGGCCTCCTCCACCGGCACCTACGACCCGAGCAGCGGGCTGCCGGCATGGATCGGCGCCAGCTACCGCGTCAATGCCAGCGTGGAATGCCAGCTGGATGCGCGCAGCACGCTGTCCCTGGGCGCCACCAATCTGTTCGACGCGATGCCGCCGCGCGACCGCAGCGCCGTCGTGTACCCGTTCTACGACCTGTCCTGGTTCGATACCGTCGGCCGCCAGCTGTTCATGCAGTACAACCGACGCTTCGGGGCGGCGGCGCCCTAGGGCGTGTCGCCCAGGTACGGTACGCGCAGTCCGTCTCGCGCCCGATCGGCTCCGAGCACGGTAGGGAAAGCCGCCACTGGCTCGTCTATCTACCGCAACGTCCCCCGCGGGAGACGCTGCCGCGCGCTGGTGCCGGTTCCCGCACCGCCCTGTTCCGGAGCACCCGCTGCATGCAGACCCTGATCCAACGCGGCATGGCCGCCCTTCACCAGGACGACTTCGCCGGCCTGTACACGCTGTGGTCCGGCACGAGCGCGCTCGATCATCTGCAGGAGGCCGACCTCGCGCTGCTGATGCAGCGCTGCGACGCGCGGATCCAGGCCGCGCCGGGCGACGCCGGGCCGTGGTGGGTGAAGTGCCTGATCTACCTGGACCGCAGCGCGCACTTCAACAGCAACCGCGAGCAGGCGCTGCGCACTGTCGCCGACTGGGCCGGGCGCGCGATCGGCCTGGCCCCGGACAAGGCCGAGGCGCACCGGTTGCTCGGCAGCGCGCACTACTGGCTGGACGAACACGCCGCCGCGATCGGCGCCTACCGCAATGCGCAGGCGCTGCAACCGCAGGTGGACCTGCAGGTCCGCCTGTTCGAGATGGAATCGCTGCCGGCCGGGCAGTCGCCGCAACTGCTGCAACTGGACTTCCGCGACGGCAACGCCTGCCACTACTACGGTGCCGGTGTGTCCATCGGCAAATGGAAGCGCGCGGGGCTGGATCCGGCCGACGCCGGCTACGTCGACGCCGTGCAGTTCGCGCTCTACGAGCACTGCACCACGCTGTTCCGGCAAGGCCTGGAACTGGGCGACGCGGCCACCTGCAACACCGACACCCACACCTTCGCGATGTGCTGCAACAACCTCGGCATCCTGTACATGGACCGCGGCCTGTACGCGCAGGCGCGGGCCATCTTCGAGGAGGGCCTGCGCCACAGCCAGTTCCAGTTCCTATACCAGAACCTGCGCGAGGCCTATCGTCATCAGGGCATGCGCGCCGAGGCGGCGGACCTGGCGCTGACCCTGATGATGGACTACGACCTGGACACGCCGCTGTTCCTGGATTGCGCGCAGGCGGCCTGCAGCCATCTCAACCGCGTCGGCCGCCATGCCGACGTGCTGGAGATCGCCGAGGCGGCGCAGGAAGCGTTCGAGGCGCTGCCCGACGATGCCCAGGCCGATCCGGAACTGCTGCGGATGTACGCGCTGGTGCAGGCGCACCACCGGCTCACCGCGGCGCGGGCGCTGGGCCGGTTGCAGCCGCAGCAGGTCGACACCGCCCTGTCGCGGGCGGCGGCGGAGGCGAATCCGCACGACCTGGACACGCTGTTCATGCACGCCAGCGCGCTCGGCGAGGCGCGCGAATATCCGGCCGCGGTCGACGCCTACACCACGCTGATCGCCCAGGCCGCACAGCAGCAGGACGCGCAGGCGCTCAAGCGCGCGCGGCACGGGCGCGGCTACCTGCTGCTGTACTATCTGCCGGACGCCAAGGCCGCGCTGCAGGACTTCCTCGCCGTGCAGCGCGACGGCACGGACGACTTCTACACGCACTATTACCAGGCCAACTGCCATTACGTGCTCAAGGACTACCGCAGCGCATTGCCGGCCTGCGACGCGGCACGCGCCCTGTTCGACGACGCGATGTTGCAGGCGGACCCCGGCTCGGCGGCGCAGCTGTACATGATGGAGGCCAATTGCCACATGAACCTCGGCGCCTACCCCGCATCGCTCGCCGCCTTCGAGCGCTCGCTGGCATTGCACGAGCGTGCGGACGTGCGCGAGAGCTACGAGCTGGCCCGGCAACTGGCGGCCAAGCCGAAGAAGCGCCTGTTCGGGCTGTTCTCATGATGGCCAGCGCATGAGCCGCGCTGCGCACATTGCCTGCCCGACGGTGCCGTTGCCGCACCGCGGCCGCGTGCGGCCGTGCGTGGCCTGACCCGGCCGTCGTGTCGCTGCGCCGCGCGCTCCTCGGGCTGAGTCTGCTGCTTGGCGGCTGCGCGGCATCGGCACCGGCGCCACTGGAACAACAGGTCTACGTCTGGCAACGGCAATGGAGCGGCGCGCATGCGATGGCGCTGGCCCAGACCCGCGCGGACTTCGCGGCGCTGCGCGTGCTGGCGTTGCAGGCGCATCCGCGCGCCGGCTGGGGCCGCGCCGCGGTGGATCTGCGGCAGCTCGCCGCCGATGGCCGCCCGGTGATCGCCGTGGTGCGGCTGGACGGGCAGTTGCCGGCACTGGACGCGACGCGCATAGACACCGAGATACTGCAGGTGGTGCGCCGCTGGCGCACCGCCGGCGTGGCGCTGCGCGGGGTGGAGATCGACCACGATTGCGCCACCGCACGCCTGCCCGCCTATGCGGCACTGCTGCGGCAACTGCGCGGCGCGTTGCCGGCCGAGCTGACGCTGAGCATCACCGCCCTGCCCGCCTGGCTGGAGAGCCCGGCGCTGACGCCGCTGCTGCGCACGGTTGACAGCTCGGTGCTGCAGGTGCATGCGGTCAATGCGCCCGCCACCGGCCTGTTCGATCCGGTGCAGGCGCGGCGCTGGGCCGACCGCTACGCCCAGCGCAGCGCCACGCCATTCTGGCTGGCCCTGCCGGCCTACGGCGTGGCGCTGGTCGACAGCGCCGATGCCGACGTTGCCCCGCTGGTCGAGAGTGAAGCGCCGCTGGCGGCACGCGGCACACGCCACGAACTGCGGGTGTCGCCGCAGCAGCTCGCCGCGTTCGTCGCTGCGCTGCGCGACCGCCGTCCGCCGCACCTGGCCGGGCTGGTCTGGTTCCGCCTGCCGCTGCTGGGCGACCGCCGCGCCTGGCCGCTGGCGACGCTGCAGGCCGTGGTGCACGGGCGCCCCTTGCAAGCGGCGGTGCAGGTGCAGGCCAGCGGCACCGGCCCGGTCTACGATCTGACCTTGACCAACCATGGCAACACCGCGGCCGCGCCGCCGCAGCGCGTCGTCCTGCACGGCAGCGCCTGCGAGGCCGGCGACGCGCTCGGCGATTACCGCCTGCAACTGCCGCTGCAGGCGCCGCGCTTCGATCGCACCACCGCTTCCCCGCCCCTGGCCGCCGGAGAACGCCGTGCGCTCGGCTGGGTCCGCTGCCGCACCCTGCACCCAGGTGCCATCGATGTCCTGCCGTGATTCCCGACCCGCGGCCGCGCTCGCCGCCGCGCTGACGCTATCCCTGCTGCCGCTGGGCGGCGCCCGCGCCTGCGGCCCGGATTTCCCGTACCGCCTGCTCGACGACCGCGCCGGCGCCCTGGCGCAGTTGCCGGAGGGCAGCTTCGCCCGCGAGGTGCAGCGCCTGGGTGCGCCGATCGACGGCCTCGGACGCGCCAGCGCAGCGACCTTGCCGCGCTACTGGGACGCCGGCGCGCAATTCCCGCAGCAGCGCAGCGACGTCGAACGCACGCAACTGAGCGCTGCGCAGTTCGCCCGGATCGAACAACTCCGCGCGCTGGACGATGCGCGGCGAGTGGAGCGCGAAGGTGCCGACCTGCCGCCGGAACTGCGCCTGTACACCGCCGGCGCGGTGGCATTCGCGCAGGGCCAGTATCCCTCGGCGGCAGACTACTTCCGCCAGGTGCTGGCGCTGCCCGAAGCGCAGCGCCGCGCGCGCAGCACCTGGGCCGCCTACTCGCTGGGGCGCAGCCTGGCGCTGGCCGCCGAGCGCGCGCTGCCTGGCGATGCCGCCGCGCAGCGGCAGGCGGACCGACAGCAGGCGCAGCAGGCCTTCCAGCAGACTCGGACGTTGCGCCTGGCCGGGTTCGACGATCCGCTGGAGCTGGGCATCGCCAGCCTCGGCGAGGAGGCGCGCCTGCTGCTGGCCGCCGGCGACTGGAACGGCGCGATCGGCCTGTATGCAGTGCAGGCCGCGCAGGGCTCGGCCACCGGCATGAGCTCGCTGCAGCAGGTGGCCGCCGATCTCGCCCGCCGCAGCGATGCGGCACTGGCACCGCTGCTGCGACAGCAGGCGGTGCGCCGGCTGCTGATCGCCAAGCTGCTCAGCGACACCACCGCCTTCGATCCCGAGACCGGCAGCGCGCTGTCCTCGGCACGCTTCCTGCGCCTGCTGCAGGACGTGCAACGCGATCCGGTGGAAGACGCCGACCGGCTGGCGGCACTGGCCTACCGCCAGGGCGATTATCCCGGCACCGCGCGCCTGCTCGCGCATGCCGGCGACAGTGGCCTGGCGTGGTGGCTGCGCGCCAAGATGGCGCTGCGCGACGGCGACGCCGCGCGCGCGGCACAGGCCTACGCGCAAGCATCGCGGCGCTTCCCGCCGAACGAGGACTGGGGCACGCGCCGTGCCGCCGGCTGGAGCAACGAGACCGTCAAACCGCAGTGCCGCATCGACGGCGAAGCGGCGATCCTGGCATTGCAACGCGGCAGCTACGTGGAGGCGTTCGCGCAGCTGTACCGCAGCGGCGACCTCTACTGGGAAGACGCCGCCGCGGTCGCCGAGCGCGTGCTCACCGTGCAGGAACTGCAGGACTACGTGGATCGCCACGTCCCCGCCGCACCGCCGGCCGCCGCGGACGCGACGACGAATGACTGGGAACGGACGCCGCCGCTGAAACTGCGCGAACTGCTGGCGCGCCGGCTGATGCGCGCTGGCCGTTACGACGACGCGCTGGCCTATTTCGCCCAGCCCGAGTTGCGCGAGGCGGCACGCCGCTATCGCGATGCGCGGCGGCAGGCGGCCTCGGCCTGGACCGGTATCGGCCGCGCCGAGGGCCACTACCAGGCCGCGCTGATCGCACGCCGCCACGGCATGGAATTGCTGGGCTACGAGCTGGGGCCGGACAACCGGGTCTATGCCGGCAACTATGCCGACACCACACCGCACGCGCGGTTGCGCCCCGGCGGCCTGGTCGCCGCCGCCGAAGCGCAGCGCTGGGACGCCAGCGCCGCGCAACCCTACCGCCGTTACCACTACCGCTGGATCGCCGCCGCCCTGGCCGATCGCGCTGCCGACGACCTGCCGGCACGCAGCCAGGCCTACGCCGCGGTGCTGTGCCAGGCCACCGACTGGCTGATCACCCTCGACCCGGCACAGGCACGCCGTTCCTATCAGCGCTACGTCGCGCACGGCGCACTCAATCCGGTGCCCGGCAAGGCCTATGTGTTCGGCGTGGGCGCCTGCGAGACACCGGATTTCGACGGCGCGCGGCGGCGCCTGTGGAGCGATCGCGGCCAGGCCTTGCGCCAGTTCGTGCACGCGCACCGACTCGCCCTGGGCGCGACCGGGCTGGCGCTGCTGACCGCGGCGGGCTGGCTGCTGCGCCGGCGTATGCGACGCAAGGCGCGCACCGCCACAGCGTCGCCACCGCAGGACTGATCCACGGCGCGGGGCCGGACGCGGTCCGGCACGTGACCGCCCTCGCCTGCATCAACCGCGAAACCGTCAGGCGCGCTGCGCCGCCCTGACCAATCCCCAATCCCGACTCCCCAATCCCCAAGGTAGGGATCGCCGCCGCTCGCTCGTCTCTTCAACAGGACTTTCCTCTTTCGGGCTGGAATCGCGTCGGATACGCGGCACCGCCCGCTCCGCCGTCCTGGACGACCGTTCTCCCGATGCAGCACCGCACCACGCGCGACAAGGACGTCACCGCCCGCGGCATGCGCCGCGCGGTGCGCGTGTGCCTGCGTGCATCGTGTGCGCACGCGGGGTGGAGACTGCGCTCAGTTCCAGCAAGACCAGGCCAGGCAGACCAACGCCATCGCGCCCAGGCAGCACCCACGCACCCAACGGCGACGGCTGAGCAACGCGTGCACGCCCTGCAGCAGCACCAGCGCGACCAGCACGCACAGGCCGACCAGGCGCCCATTGCCGCTGTCCTGGAAACCGGCCGAGGACAGCGACGGATCGCTGCCGTCCACCCATGCGTAGGGGCTGCCGGAAACGGCGTACAGCAGCAACATGCCCAGCACGTAGACGCTCCAGGACAGCACCTGCGCGGCGATCGCCACGGCCTTGCGCGGGCGTGCCATCGCGCGGCCTCACTCGCACACGAACAGGATGCCGGCGGTCGCATCGGCGCTGCTCGGGCGCACCGGCGTCGCCTCGCAGCGCACGACATCGCCGACACGCCGGGAGACCTGCACCCGGCCGTCCGGCCCGTATCCGCACACCAGATAGAGGCCGTGCGGATCGGGCACATCGAAGCGCCAGATCGACACGCCCGCATCGCCGGGTCGGCGGGTGTCCTCGTTGCTCGGCACCAGCGCGGCCATCTCGCGCGGCGGCCCGGAATAGACGCCGCTGGAGAACAGCCGCAGCGGCAGCGCGGCGGCGAGATCGACGCGCGCCCCCGCCGGCAGGTCCGGGCTCTGCAACGGCGCATCGGCGACGCGCAGGCGCGCGGGGCAATGCAGCGTGTCCCTGGCCGCGGCAGGCGCCGCGAACAGGGTGGCGATGAGCAGCGGCAGCGCGCGGCGCGCCGTGGCGGACATTTCCTGCAACCCCATCGCGTGCTCCTTGTCGACTGCCGCATCGAGACCGGCCAACACCGCGTCCTGGCCTTCCACTCCCGGGGGCGTCCCTCGCAAACACCGCAGGCCGCCTTGCCGGAACGCGCCTACGGTGCCCGCGCCGCCGGCAAAGGTCAACGCGGCACCGCCGCACACGGTCGGCGCCCTGGCGCGCACTAGCGCGCGATCACCCATCCCCCGCCCCATCCACCTGCAGAAGAGAACCACGATGCACAGCACCACCCACGATTACAGCCAGTACAGCCCCAAATGGCAGTTCCGCTTCCACTTCTACGACACCTACGGCGAGCCCAAGTCGGCGCGCTTCAAGGACGCGATGAAAGCGCTACCGTTCAAGGAGAAGCTGCGCCTCAACATGAACTGGTTCGCCTTCTTCTTCGGCTTCATCTACCTGTTCGTCATCGGGCTGTGGCGCAAGGCGCTGATGCTGCTCGCCATCTCGCTGTGCTGCGGGATCGCGTTGACCTTCCTTCCGGACGCGGCCAGCCGGGCCTTCGGCATCGCCTATTCGATCCTGGTCGGCATGACCGCCAACTACGCCTACTATCTGGACAAGGTGAAGGGCAGCACCAGCTGGAACCCGTTCGAAGGCATCCGCTGGTAACCGCTCCCTCGCGCAACGCCTTGCATGCGCACCGGTCCGCCGCCGCAGTGGCGGCGGACAACCCCCATCCCCTCGCCACCCAGGCCCGCGCCCAGGCAGCCCTTCCCTCCGCCTGTGCGCCTCGTTGGTCGCGCGCAGGCTTCGAACCGAAGGAGTCGCCTGATGTCGCCCACGTCCTACCGCCCGGCGTGCGAACGCCGCACCCGCCGCGTCGCACCGCTGGCCGCCGCCATCGCCGTCCTCGCCACCGCCGGCTCACCCGCTGCCGGCGCGCAAACCGACGCCACCACCCTGCCCGCGATGCGGGTCAGCGAGCGCAGCGATCCCGGCAAGCGCAGCAGCGCCGCCACCAAGACCGACACCAGCCTGCTGGAAACGCCGCAGTCGCTGTCGGTGATCGACGATGCGCGCATGCAGGCCCAGGGCGCGCAGACGCTCAAGGACGCGCTGAGCTACACGCCCGGAGTGATCCCCACCCGCTACGGCACCGACTCGCGCTACGACTGGATCTCGCTGCGCGGCTTCGACGCCTATGCGCCCGGCTTCTACCTGGACGGCATGCCGCTGCGCAATAACGGCAACTGGGGCATCTGGCCGATCGAGCGCTACGGCGCCGAACGCATCGAGGTGCTGCGCGGCCCGGCCTCGGTGCTGTACGGGCAGAGTGGCCCGGGCGGGCTGGTCAACGCGGTCAGCAAGCGCCCCACCGCCGAGCCGCTGCACGAACTGCAAGTGCAGCTCGGCGATCATCGGCGCCGGCAACTTGCGGGCGACCTGTCCGGGCCGCTGAGCGAGGACGGCACCGTCCTGTACCGCCTCACCGCCTTGGCGCGCGAGGCCGAGCTGCCGGCCGGCGGCATGCGCGACGACCGCCGCTTCCTGGCCCCGGCGCTGACCTGGGCCCCAAGCGAGGCCACCCGCCTCACCCTGCTCTCGCAACTCGGCCGCACCCGCGCCGGCGTCTACCTGCGCATGCAGCCGGCGGTGGGATCGCTGGTGCCGACGGCGATCGGCACCTATCTGCCCAGCCGCCTGTTCGAAAGCGACCCGGCCTACAACCGTTTCGACCTGGACACGGCGATGTTCGCCACGCTGTTCGAACACCGCATCAACGAGGTGCTGCGCCTGCGCCAGAACGCGCGCTACGGACGCCTGAAGGTGGACTACCGCAGCGTGCAGGGACGCGGCTTCGTCATCGACGACCCCGCCGATCCGCTGGACCCGGCCAACTTCGCCCGGCTGCGCCGCACCGCCTCGGACAGCAAGGAAACGGTGCACGCGCTGAACCTGGACAACCAGCTCGAGCTGCGCCTGCACGCCGGCGCCGTGCAGCACACGCTGCTGTTCGGCCTGGACTATCAACGCACGCGCATCGACCAGGTCAGCCACAGCGGCGGCACCACCACGCCGCTGGACATCCGCCATCCGGTCTACGGCGATCCGGTGCAACTGCCCGCCCCCTGGTACGACGGCATCGCCACGGTGAGCCAGACCGGCCTGTACGTGCAGGACCAGGTGCGCTGGCGCGAGCGCTGGCTGCTCACCATCGGCGCCCGCTACGACCGGGCCGACAGCACGCTGGACAGCCGCCTGGACGGCAGCCGCAGCGACATCGTCGAACGCAAGGCCAGCAAGCGCGCCGGCCTGACCTACGTGGGCACGAACGGCTGGGCGCCGTACCTGAGCTACAGCGAGTCCTTCGTGCCGACCGCCACGCGCGACCCGCTGAGCGGCCGCGCGTTCCGCCCGGAAAGCGGGCGCCAGTACGAAGCCGGCCTGCGTTTCCAGCCCGATGGCGGCACGCAGACCTACAGCGCCGCCGTGTTCGACCTGCGCCGGCGCAACTACCTGACCTACGACCCGGATTTCCTCCCACGCCAGACCGGCGAGACACTGGTGCGCGGCCTGGAACTGGAGGCGACGCTGCAACCGCTGCCGCGGTTGCAGTTGATCGGCTCCTACAGCTACACGCCGACGGTGGAAATCACCGCCAGCAGCAACCCGCGCGAACTGGGCAAGCCACTGTCGGCGGTCTCGCGCCACGCCGCCGCACTGTGGGGCGACTACCGCTTCGACAACGGCATCCGGCTCGGCCTGGGCGCCCGCTACACCGGCGCCAACCGCGGCGACCTGGATGCCGCCCGCGCCGAGGTACCGGCATTCACCCTGTTCGACGCGCTGCTCGGCTACGACCGCGACCGCTGGAGTCTGGCCGTGAATGTGCGCAATCTTGCCGACAAGACCTACCTCAGCAACTGCGACGCCTACGACAACTGTTATTACGGTGAGCAGCGTCGGGTGACGGCGACGGCCACATATCGCTGGTGAGGGTGCGGGTGCGATGGCGACACGTGCCTATCGCGCCCGCGCCCTCAGCAAGGCGATGCGCAGGCTGCATCTCGACGAGATGCGGCGGGGGACGCTCACTCACCCGCTTTGGTTGCCTTGAAGCCGGCATGCCCACAGGCAGCGTCGTAGGCGTAGTCGCCGGCGGCGAGTAGGTGGCGCCCGCTGTTGATGTGCGCCGGCGGCGTCTTCAGCGGTCCGCGCCACTGCACGCTGTCCGGCGTCGCCGCCTTGCCGTCGCCGACCGCGAAGCCGTAGCCGAACACCGGCTGCCCCTTGGCGTCGACGACGTCGAGCCGCAGTTGGGTGGCGTCCGGCACCACCCGCGTGGGGTGGCCGGCGATCTCCACGGTCTGTTGCAGGCTGCTGGGCGTGGCGGGCGGTACCACCGGGTTGAGCATCATGTAGGACACGCCGGTGTCGGGCAGCAGCTTGCCGCAGACGCGGTAGTCACTGCCGCTACCGGGGAAGCTGGCGCAGGCGGTGGGCGCCTGCCAGTCGCCCGGTGCGGTGGCGGTGGCCGTGCCGCGCTGCAGCGGCACCAGAGCGAAACCGCTCAGCGCCTGCTTGCTGACGCCCAGGGTGATGCCCTTGGCGCTGACGATGTAACCGGGGCTCATGCGCTGCGCACGCATCTGCACCAGATTGAGAAACGGATTGCGCACGGCATCCACGCCGCGGTCGTAGCCCACGCCCATCATGCCGAAGTGCGGGGAGATGGTGCTGCAGTTGCGCAGCACCTGGGTGCTGCTGCTCAGCGCGGGGCTGCCGTCATAGCCGGCGCAGGTGGCCGGCACCTGCGCCAGCGGCTTGGGTCGCTGGGCCACGCTGGCGACATCGCAGGTGCACTGCGCGGCGAGCACGGTGATGCGGTCCACGCGCGCGGCGGCGGTCTTGCCGTCGGCGGAAACGCCGAGTTGCATCGGGACGTCCACGTACTTGCCGGGGTGATACTTGCTGTCGCTCGAATAGAAGATGTAGCCAGGCGTCTTGGAGGCGTCCCAGGCGCTGCGCAGCGCGTCGCTCAACGGCACCACCACGCCGGTGGAGCCGGTATCCACCTCCAGCACCTGGCTGCCGCTGCTGCGGCCATCGGCATCGCTGCCGAGTTGCACCCGCACCTGGTAAGCGAACGTCGGCGTGGCCTTGGAGGCCAGCGGCAGGTTCACGGTCTGCGTCTGCAGCGCGCAGGTCTGCGCGGCGGCGGTGGCGCTCGCGGCCAGGCACAGTGCGGCCCCGCTCCAGCGTGTCCATCGGTTCATGGCGATGTCTCGTTTGGGTGTGGCGCCATGCTAGAGCGCGGCAGCACACCGATCGTGCGCGGCGACGCGCCTCGTAGCGCTTGTCTACCGCCGCCGGCATGGCGCTGTGGTCGGCATTCCAGTCGGGTGGCGACGCCATGCGCATGTGGTGGTGTCCTCGGCGCGGTCTCAGTCCCCCTGCGCACGCGCAGCGCAGGGTTGCCAAGCCGGGGAGCTTGGTACACAATGCAGTCCGTTGTGCGCCGGGCTGATTCAAAAACATCTTTTGAATCAATGCGTTGGACGAGAGCCGCAAGGCATCGTCCAGTTCCCGCCGCAAGGGCCCCGGCAGCGGGGCTTTGTTTTTGTCGGACGCCACCGGCGTTGCGGCAAGACGTCAGTCCACCGGCCTGGTGGCAGAGTGGTTATGCAGCGGACTGCAAATCCGCGTACGCCGGTTCAATTCCGACCCAGGCCTCCATCTTGTTTCAACGCGTTGGGCCGCTTGTTGCGGCCCTTTTGCATGATGCACCGTGCTGCCGGCGCCGAACGCGCTGGCTCCATGATCGCGGCGCGATGCCGCATGCTTTCACTTCGCGTGCGCAGCAACGCCCACGCGGCATTTAGGTCGGCCTACGTAGCGTCGCGGCATCACCCGAGCTGCCGATCGCGATGACGCCACCCGCTGCGCCTGCCGAATCCGCGCCTGCACCGCGGCGCAATCTGTTCCGTCTGCTCGGGTCCGGCGTGGTCACCGGCGCGGCCGACGACGATCCCTCCGCCATCGGCACCTACGCCAGCGCCGGCGCGCGCTATGGCTTCGCGTTCCTGTGGATCGCGCCGGTGCTGCTGCCGATGATGTACCTGGTGGTGTATCTGTCGGCCAAGCTCGGGCGCGTGTCCGGCAAGGGCCTGTTCGCGATCATCCGCGACCGCTACCCGCGCTGGGTGCTGTACCCGGCGGTGGCCGGCGCCTTCGTCGGCAATGTGATCGAGGCGGCCGCCAATCTCGGCGGCATCGGCGCGGCGCTGAACCTGCTGATCCCGCTGCCGGTGCCGGCGATCGTGGTGATTGCAGCGGTGACGATCTTCGCCCTCCAAGTCTTCGGCTCCTACCGCCTGCTGAAACGGATCTTCCGCTGGCTGGCGCTGGCGCTGTTCGCCTACGTCGCCGCCGCCCTGATGGCCCGACCCGACCTGCGCCAGGTGCTGCGCGGCACCTTCGTGCCGCATGCCGAGTTCAGCCGCGAGTACCTGTCGATGATCGTCGCCTGCATCGGCACCTCGTTGTCGGCCTATATCTTCACCTGGCAGTCCAATCAGGAGGTGGAAGAGCAGATCGCCAAGGGCCACCGCAGCCTTGCCGCACGCCAAGGCGCCAGCCGCAGCGAACTGCGCCATACCCGCCGCGACGTCATGGTCGGCATGCTGTTCTCCAACATCATCCTCTACTTCATCATCCTCTCCACCGCCGCCACCCTGCACCGCTCCGGCCAGACCGAGATCGCGACGGCGGCGCAGGCGGCCGCCGCGTTGGAACCGCTGGCAGGCCCCGCCGCCAAGTGGCTGTTCGCGCTGGGCGTGGTCGGGGTGGGCTTCCTGGCGGTGCCGGTGATGACCACGGGCGCCGCCTACGACCTAGTGCAGGGCATCGGCCGCGAGGGCAGCCTGCACGCGCGGCCGCGCGAGGCCAAGCTGTTCTACGCCACCATCGCGCTGGTCACGGCCATTGCCGTGGGGCTGAATTTCCTTGGCGTCAATCCAATGAAGGCGCTGGTGCTGTCGGGCATCGTGCAGGGCATGTCGGTGCCGCCGTTGCTGTTGTTGATGATGCTGATGAGCAACGACCGCACGCTGATGCGCGGCCGCGTCAACAGCCGCATCACCAACGCGCTCGGCTGGATCACGGTGGTGGTGACCTTCGCCGCCAGCGGCTGTCTGCTGGTCACGCTGTTGCTGTAGGCACGCAAAAGCTGCGCGACTGAAAAACTTGCGCCGGCGCGCTGCGCCTGTCATGCCGCGCCGGTGCACCACAGCGCACCCGGGGGAAGAAGAAGATGCTGGCACGCATTCTGCGTTCCAAAGGCATCCGCTTTCGACGCCGCGCCGATGATCCTCAGCTTTCTGCAACACCGCCTGCCCGCCTGGCCGCTGCAAGATCCGGTCACCGCCGGACGCACCAGCGAGATCACGGCAGGCCAGCAGGCGCAGATCCTGGTGCTGTGGGGCGGCGAAGTGCGCAACGAGCGGGCGCTGTTCGGCCGCCGCGATGCGCCGGACGGGCCATTGATCACCAGCGAACGGCGCGACCGCACTTGGCCCGCCGCGCAGGCCGCGGTCTGGGAAACACAGCGCTGCCTGGTGCCGATCGCCGGCTTCAGTGTCGCAGGCGACGCCGCGCATGGCGCATGGATCTGCGACACGTCCGGTGCCCTGTTCGCGGCCGGCCTGCGCAGCAGCATGCAGACCCGGGACGGCTTCCATCTGTCGTGCTTTTCGCTGCTCACCGAGGTGCCCGCGACGCCGGAACTGCCGAACGAAGTGCCATTGTTGATCGGTGCCGACGACGTGATCGAGTGGCTGTACCTCGACGGCGCCGAGGCCCTGCGGCGCCTGCAGCACGTGCCGGCGCAACGCTTCGTCTCCGTCGCTACGCTGTTGCGCGGCCCGCTACCGCACGAGCGCCCGCACTGAGTGCCACCTGCACCGCACCGGCGCGGTGCAATGTGCCAAAGAACGCGAGTCAAACGCGGCATGCCGCACACATTGCACGCGCATGCGCGCGGGATGCCGCGGCGCTCGACGACATTGCTGAAGCACCCCGGATCTGCTTCAGCATGATGAGGACACGTCTTAGCCTGTTTTCGCCTTGCGCTCACACACGCGGAGGACGATGGAATGACCTGATCCGCAGAGTGCAATCCGCATGACAAAACCCCTGCTGGCGATCGTGGAAGGCAATACCGCGTTGTCGGACCACGTGTCCACCTTCTCCCTGCGCCGCGGCCTGGCGTTGACCCGACTGCCCTCGATCGCACACGCCCGGCATTGGTTGCAACAACAACGCATCGATCTGCTGCTGCTCGATGGCGATGCCGAGCGCGTGGCGGCAATGGAGCTGATCAACAGCATGGCCGGCCGCGCCGATGCGCGCATCGTGCTGCTGGCCACCGAGGCGCAGATGCCGAAGTGGCGCGGCTTGGCCGGCGACAGCGTCGAATTGCTGCAGGCCTCCCTGCCGTGGCCGCAGATCGATGCCGAACTTGAGCAGGTCCTGCACCGGCTGCCACCACGGCGCGGCAAGGCCCGCTTCGGCCTGGTCGGCGAGTGCGCGGCGATCGCTCGCGTGCAGTCCGACATCGCCCGCGTCGCACCGCTGGACATCTCGGTGTTGATTGCCGGCGAAACCGGCACCGGCAAGGAACTGCTGGCCAAGGCGATCCACGATGCCAGCGGCCGCAGCGGGCGCCTGGTGGCGGTGAATTGCGGCGCGATTCCGCCGGAACTGCTCGCCAGCCAGCTGTTCGGTCACGAGCGCGGCAGCTTCACCGGCGCCAACCAGCGCCATGCCGGCTATTTCGAACAGGCGCAGGGCGGCACCCTGTTCCTGGACGAGATCGGCGAGATGGCGCCGGAACTGCAGGTGTACCTGCTGCGCTGTCTGGAAACCGGTGCGATCACCCGGGTCGGCAGCGATGCGGAGGTCAAGCTGGACGTGCGCATCGTCGCCGCCACCCACCGCGACCTGCTCGGCAGCGCCAGCACCCTGCGCCGCGACCTGTACTACCGGCTGTCGCACTACGTCATCGAACTGCCGCCGCTGCGCGAGCGCGGCGACGACGTGCACCTGATCGCCGATGCGTTGCTCGACACGCTCAACCGGCGTTACGGCACGCGCAAGCAGTTCGACGCCTTCTCGCGCACGGTGCTGGCCCAGCATCGTTGGCCGGGCAATGTGCGCGAACTGTCCAGTGCGGTGGCACGCAGCTACTACCGTGCCGATGGCGATGCGGTGACGGTCGAACCCCTGCTGCAGGGCGAGGCGGCGTCGCCGGCGCGCGAGACGCATGGCCAGTACGCAACGACGGGCGACGAGGTCACCTTCCGCGTGGGCACGCCGCTGAAGCAGATCGAGCAGGAGATGTTGGCGCGCACCCTGCACGTCAACGGCGGCGACAAGTCCGCGGCCGCGCGCAGCCTGGGCATCAGCGTGCGCACGATCTACAACCTGATGTCGCGCAGCGATCGCGATTTCCGCTGAATCGCCGGCGCATCGCGGCACGGCGGCCGCATCCAGAACGCTGGCGCCTCGCGGCTGAAGCCGCCCCTACAGCACGCTGCCCGACGTCAACCCGGCAGGCACTACGGAAGACCGCAGGCCGCGCGCAACTCGTCCTCGATCGGCGCCACCTGCCCCGGCGGCCGCGATTGCGGCCTGCACAGGTAGGTTTCCTCGGCGATGCGCGCGTCCACCGCAAATCCGGCACTGCGCAGCATGGCCTCCACGCCGGCGTGGTTCGGTGCCCACCAGTTGGTCGGGTCGTCCGCCAGGCGGTGCTCGATGAAGGCCATCTTCGGCCAGCCCGGTTCGCACATGAGGCCGCGATCGAGCAAGCCGATGTCGCGCGGTGCCGGATACACCGCCTCGCCCGGCATGGTCATGGTCTGCAGCACCAGGGCGCGGCGACACAGGCGCCGCACGATGTCCAGCGCCAACAGCGGATGCCGCAGGTGGTACAGCACACCCATCAGCCACACCAGGTCGTACTGCTCGGCTTCGCGCGCCAGATCGTACAGCTGCATCTGCCGGAACCGCACGCGCCGCTCCAGACCGAACTGTTGCGCCGCCCAACGCGCCTGCCGCAGGTAGTGCGGATTCATGTCGATCGCCACCACCTCGGCGCCGCGTCTAGCTAGCTCGAAGCTGTAGAAGCCGGCGTTGCAGCCGATGTCCAGCACCCGCCAGCCCTGCAGATCGGCCGGGATATGTGCGGCCATCTGCCGCCACTTGCAGGCCGGGAAGTCGCCGTACGGATGCGCCGGCAAGGTCTGGCGTCCATCTGGCAGGTGCAGGTTGTGGAACCACGGCCCCAGCGCCTGGATCGGGTCGGCGGGATCGGCGGACGGAACGGCGGAGTGCATGGACAAACCCTCCCGGGAAACGTGGCGTCCCGCGCTTCAGCGGTTGACCAACTTGAAGAAGCGGCTCTGGCTGCCATCGCTGGTCTTCTCCTGGTACAGGAAGGCCAGTTCCTCTTCTTCGAACTTGTCGAAGAAGTCGTCCCAGCTGATCTCCTCCAGCGCCGCATCGTCGCGGAACAGGATGCGCAGCACGCCGGCGTCCTCATCGGCTTCGGTGCCGCGCACGCTGGCTGGGCGGCCGCCGCGGGCCTCGGCCCAGCGGCGGATTTCGTCGTGATCGGTGGTGGTCTTGGCGTCATGCGAGGGCATGGGGAGCGCTCCTGGCGGGGGTGGACGTGGTGGCCGCGTCGGCGACGCGGTCGAGGGCATCGTGCAGGGTCTGCGCGCGATGCGCGGCGGTGTGTTCGGCGAGCACGCGGCGGCGCCCTGCCTCGCCGATCGCCAGGCGCTGCGCCTCGGGCAGGTCGCGGATCCAGCCCAGCACCTCGGACGTGCGCCGCGCGATCAGGATGTCCTTGCCGGGCGCGAACAGCGTCTCCAGCCCGTCCCATGCATCGGAAATGATCGGGGTGGCGCAAGCCGCCGCTTCGAACAGGCGCACGCTCGGCGACCAGCCCGCCAGCACCATGTCGGCGCGGGTCAGATTGAGGGTGAAGCGCTGTTGGTTGTAGAAGGCGCCGTGCTGCGCCGGCGGCAGGTGCTCGCAGCGTTGCACGTTGTCCGGCCAGACCAGATGCGGCGGATACAGGGGGCCGGCGACCACGAAACGGCCCTGCGGCCAAGCCATCGCCGGCTGCAGCAACAGCCGCTCCAGCGGCGGCTGTCGGTCGTCGCTGTAGGTGCCCATGTAGCCCAGGTCGTAGCGGTGCGCCTGCGGCTGCGGTCGGTATTGCTCCGGGTCGAACGCGCAGTACAGCGGCACGGCACGCGGCGCGCCGTAGACGCGTTCCAACCGTTGCAGGGTCGGGCCGCCGGTGAAGGACAGATACAGGTCGTAGTGCAGAATCAGCGCCGGCGACAGGTAGGCGCAGTCGCCGCGTTGCAGCGCCGCCAGGGTCACCGGCGTGTCGATGTCGTAGAAGCCGACCACGCCGCGCGCGGTCTGCTGTACCCACGCGCCCACCGCGATGCCGTCGGGCACGTAGGAGCCCACGATCACCAAATCCGCCGCGGCGATCGCCGCGGCGTGCCGATCCTGCAGTTCCTCGAGGCTGGCATACAGCACCGGCGCGCACGGCAACTGCGCCGGCGGATCCTGGTGCTCGGCGTACCACGGCACGTCGCGCTCCAGGAACACCACGCGGTCGCCACGCGCCTGCAGCGCGGCGATCAGTCCGCGGTAGGTGGTGGCGTGGCCGTTGCCCCACGACGAGCGCAGGCTCAGGCCGAGGATGACGATATCGCGCGCGGCCATCACGCCGCCTCCCGCTGGCGCGCATCCAGCAGGGCTTCCACCTCGCGCGCGCGGTGCGTGTAGGTGTGATCGCGCAGCAGGCGCTGCCGCGCCCGCGCGCCGATCGCCTGCGCCTGTGCGGCATCGATACGCTGCAGATAATCCGCCACCTGCTCGCTGTCGTGCGCGACCAGCACCTCGCGCTGCGGTTCGAGGAACGCCTCGATGCCTTCCCAGGCATCGACGATCAGGCAGGCGCCGGCGCCGGCCGCCTCGAACACCCGGGTCGGCGGCGACCAGCCGAAGCGCGCCATGCTGTCGCGGTTGACGTTGAGCACCATCCGCACGCTGCAGTTGAAGGCATTGTGGTCGCGCGTGGACACGTGGCCGAGCGTGCGCACGTTGTCCGGCAGCGTATCGTCCCAGCCGCTACCGCCGAGCAGGAAGCGCGCCTGCGGCAGGCGCCGCGCCGGCTCGAGGAAGAACTGCCGCACCCGCGCCTCGCGGTCCGGCAGCCGATTGCCGAGAAAGCCCAGATCGGCGGCGAACCCCGCCTGCGCCGGCGCCGGGTGGTGGCTCAGCGGATCCAGCGCGTTGTAGATCGGCACGCACTCGGCTGCGCCCAATGCACGATACGCCGCCACCACGCGCGGCCCGCCGCCGTAGGTCAGCACCAGGTCGTAGCGCGGGATCTGCGCGCGGAACGGATCCTCGGCATCGGCCTGCACGCGCTCCAGCGTGGCCGGTGCGTCCACGTCCCAGAACAGCACCTGGGTGCGCGAGGAGCGCAGTCCCAACACCTCGCGCTCCAGGAATGCATCGAACACGCCGACGCCGCTGGCCTTGACCACCACGTCGGCGCCGCGTGCCTGCTCCAGTGCGCGCGCCGCGTCGGCTTCGGCCGCCCCGGGATAGACGGTGACCTGGGCCCAGTCCGGATCGTCGATGTCGCGGTGCTGCTGGCGCCCGAACGCATCGGGTTCGAAGAAGTGGATGCGGTGGCCACGCTGCGCCAGCGCGTGCAGCAGGCCGCGGTAGTAGGTGGCGGCGCCGTTCCAGTACGAGGACACCAGGCTGGAACCGAAGAAGGCGATGTGCAACGGACTAGGCATGACGGAGGCTCCGTTCGTCGGGAAGCGTGGCGCGCGGGCTGGGCGCGTCGAGTTCGGCGAGCACCGCCAGCAGTTCGTCGACGCGGTGCGCGCAGCTGTGGCGGGTGCGGATGGTATGCAGGCCATGCATGCGCAGCGCCGCGGCCAGTTCGGCGTCGTGCAGCACGTCGTGCAGGTGGCGCTGCATCTGCACGCCGTCGCGCGCCACCAGGTAATCGCGCCCGGGCGTAAACAACTGCTCGACGTCGTCCCACGGCGCACACACCAGCGGGATGCCACAGGCCAGCGCCTCGAACACGCGGATCGTGGGGATGCCGGGCAGCGCGCGCACATACGGCCGCCGCGGCACGTGCACGGTGACCCGGAAATGCGCGAACGCCTGCGGCGCGCGATGGTTGGGCAGCCAGCCGGCATAGTCGATGCCGGCCTCGGCCAGCGCCTGCAAGGCCTGCGGCGGATAGCGCACGCCGTGGATGCGGGCGCGCAGGCGCAGCCGCCGTACCGGCTGGATCAGGAACGCGTCCAGTTCCTGCGCGCGCTCGTCGTCGCCCCAGTTGCCGATCCATAGCAGGTCGCCCTGCTGCGCCTGCCCGAGCTGCGGCTGGAACACGCGCAGATCCGCCGCCTCGTGCCAGGTCCACACGCGCCGGCTCCAGCCATGGCGCAGATACTGCTGGCGCACCGCTTCGCCGAAGGCGAGCACACCGTCGTAGTCGGACAGATCGAACCGCGCCATCTCGTCGGGGGCGCTGACCGAACGGTGGTGGGTGTCGTGGAACAGCACGCGGCACCCGGCAGGCGCCTCGCGGCCGATCCGCGCGATCAGCGCGGGCGCGTTCCATTCGTGCACCAGCACCACGTCGGCGCCGTCCAGCACCTGCGCCAGATCCAGCGTGGCCAGGTCGTAGCGCGTGCTGCGCAGGTGCGGAAAGGCGTCCGCGAACGCCTGCAACGGCGCCTCGCCCTCCTCCGCCTGCAGTTGCGCACGGCTCCAGCTGTCGTGCGGCTCGTACACCGCCAGCGCATGCCCGCGCGCCTGCAGTTCGGCGACGATGCCACGCAGGAAATGCGCGTTGCCGTGGTTCCAGTCCGACACCAGCGAGTGATAGAACAGCACGAATTTCATGCACCGACTCCGATCGAGGAAAGCATGGGGACCGGCGGGCCGGCGCGTCCGGCCGCGCGGGGCGTGCCGCGATGCGCGATCAGCGCCCGATAACGCTGGCGATAGGCCGCGGCCATGGCGGTGGCGGTGTAGCGCCGCGCCTGCGCAACCGCGCGCCGGGCCATGCGCTGCCGCAGCAGCGGATCGCCGATCAGGCGCTGCAACTGCGTCGTCAGCGCCCGTGCGTCGTCCGGCGCGACGTACAGCGCCGCATCGCCCCAGACCTCGCGCAGGCTGGGAATGTCGCCCAGCACCAGGGCGCAGCCGGCCTGCGCCGCTTCCAGCGCCGACAGCCCGAACGGCTCGTAGCGCGCCGGCAGCGCATACACGCTGGCGCGGGCCATCCAGCGGCGCAGACGCGACGGCGGCAGCTGGCCCAGCAGCAACGCCGGCGCGATCGCCGCGGTGCCGCCGTCCGGATGCGCCGCTTGCCCGGCGATGCGCAGCGCCCAGGGCAGCTGCGGCGCCACCGCGGCCAGCGTGCGCAGATTCTTCGCCTCGTCCCACAGCCGCCCTGCCGCCAGCACCAGGGGCCGCTTGGCGCTGGCCGGCACCGGCCGCGACAGCGGCGCGGCGCCATTGGCGATCACGCTGCACGGCACGTCCAGCGGATACTGCGCGCGCAATGCCGCCAGCATCGCCTGGGTCGGCGCGACCACGTGATCGGCCGCCGCCAGACCCGCGGCGACCGTGGCGCGGTAGTGATCCCACTCGGGCGGCAGCGCCTCGCCGCGCACCGCCTGCCACCAGGAGCCGACGCAGGAATGCGCGGTCATCAGCACCGGCGCAGGCCACGCCAGGGCGCCGTGCGCATAGTCGTTCAGATGCACCACATCCGGGCGCACCTGCGCCGCCAGCGCCTGCAGCCAGCGCCCGGCCGAGGACACATCGGCCCAGGGATCGTCCATCCACAGCAGCCGGTAGCCGCTGGCATGCAGGCGCAGCCCCTGGATCGCCGCGGCCTCGCGCCACTGCGCCGGCGTCGGGCTCGCGCCCATCGTCGCCAGTTCCACGCGGTCGCCCTGCGCGGTCAGCACGCGGCACAGGCTCAGCGCGTACTGCCACACGCCGCCGACGGTGTCGGCGGTCATCAGGATCCGCAGCGGGCGCTCAGCGTCCATAGAGCGCATCCACGGTGCGAGCGACCTCGAGCAGGTGCAGCGCCGCCGGGTCGAAGCCGGGGTCGGCGCCCAGGCGCTCGGCCCAGTCCAGCAAGGCGCGGCCGCCCCACGCGTCCGGTGGCGAGGCCAGGCGCTCGCAGCGGGTGCCGTCGAAGCGGTCCACGGTGAAGTCGAAGAACGAGCCGTCGACATTGCGCAGCGCCGCGCCGCCACCGGTGCCGTACACATGCGCCTGGATCACCGCATCGCAGCCGGCCGGCAGGCGCCAGGAGCAGGCCATGCGCACGCTGGCGCCGTTGTCCATGCGCCACTGCGCGCTGGCGTAGTCCTCCACCTGCTGCACCGGGCGGGTCAGTTGCCGGCCTTGCGCGTACAGCGCCGCCTGCAACTCGTGATGGCCGCCGCTGCCGGTCAGCCACATCGCCAGATCCAGCAGATGGATGCCCAGGTCCATCACGCAACCGCCGCCGGAACGGGCGATGTCGTAGAACCAGTCCTTGTCCGGGCCGTAGGCGTTGTGGAACAGCAGGTCGATCGCGAACACCTCGCCCAGTGCGCCCTGCGCGATCTGCTCGCGCAGCGCCCCCATGCCCTTGGCGAAGCGGTAGCTGAAATCCACCGCGAGCAGGCGGTCGTGGCGTTGCGCCAGCGCCAGCACCTGCTCGGCTTCGGCGGCGGTGCGGGTCAGCGGCTTCTGGCAGAACACCGCCAGGCCGCGCTGCAGGGCCGCGGCGGCCTGCGCGGCGTGCGCGCCACTGGGCGTGGCGATGACCACGCCGTCCAGGTCCTCGCGCGCCAGCAGCGCCTCCAGGTCGGGCAGCAGGTCGGCGGCCGGTGCGTCCTGGCGTGCGTCGAGCAGCGCCGTCGCGCTGGCATCGGCGATCGCCACCACCTGGCCCAGTCCGCTGTCGGCCAGGGCGCGCATGCGCGCACGGCCGATCCAGCCGACGCCGAGGAATCCCAGCCGCGGCGCACGCCAACGCGGTTGCGCCCACGCGTTCATGCCAGCACCACGCCTTTGAGGAAGCCCTCGGGGCGCGCCTCCATGTCCGCGAACGCCTGCGGCAGCCGATCCAGCGGATAGCGGTGGGTCAACAGCGGAAACGGATCCAGGCGCCCGTCGGCGACCGCGTCCACCGCCTCCTGCAGGCCACGTCGCGCCACCCGCGGATCGCGCTCGTGCGCGTTGACCACGTCCAGGCCGCGCCAGTTCCACTGCTGCATATCGACCTGGCGCGGGCCATCCTGGTGGTAGCCGGCGATGACCAGGCGCCCGCCTTCACCGCACAGCGCACTGGCGATGTCGAGGGTGACCTGCTCGCCGGCGGCCTCGATCACCCGCAGGCAGCCGCTGCCGCCGGTGAGTTCGTGCACCGCGCCGATCGCCGCGTACCGATCCTCGGTGGCGAGCGTGGCGCTGGCGCCGCACTGGCGCGCGATCTGCAGCGCGTACTCGCGCCGCGACAGCGCGATCACCTGCGCGCCGAGCCCGGTGGCCAACTGGATCAGCAGCGCGCCGATGAAGCCGACGCCGACCACCGCGACGGTATGGCCCGGCTGGATGTCGCTGCGGCGCAGGATGTTCATCGCGCAGGCCAGCGGCTCGCCGGGCAGATCGCGGCCGGACAGCGACGGCGGCAAGCGCACCAGCGCGTCGGGTTCGGCCAGGTCGTACTCGGCATAGGCGCGGCCGGACAGCAGCACGACGCGGTCGCCCGGCGCCCAGTCGCGGACGTCGGCGCCGACCGCGTCGACCTCGCCCCAGCCTTCGTGGCCCGGCGCACCGGGTTCGAACGGATAGGCGAACCATGGCCGGCCGGCCCATACCGGCAGATTGGACGCACACACGCCGCAGCCATGCAGGCGCACCCGCACCTGCTGCGGCGCGGGTTCGGGGCGTGGCTGGCGCTGGGCGACGATGCGGCCCGGGCCTTCGAAGACGGCGGCATGCATGCTGTTCATGCGGCGTGGATCCTCCGTTGCGGTGGGGAAACAGGTGCGGCGCGCTCGGCCTGCGTGTGCAGCCAGCGGTGCAGCCGCGTGATGCCGGCATCGGCGCCGACGCGAGGCGACCAGCCGGTGGCCGCGGCGAAGGCGCGGGTGTCGGAGACGTAGTAGCGCTGGTCGCCGACCCGCGGCGCGGCATGCGCCAGTTCCAGGCGATGGCCGACCAGGACCTCGATCCGCCGCAGCACCTCGCGCAGGCTGGCGGCATTGGCCGGCCCGCCGCCCATGTTGAACGCCCGCCCGGACAGCCGCGGCATCTGCGCCTGGCACTGCAGGAACGCCTCCACCAGGTCGTCGACGAACAGCAGGTCGCGGACCTGGCGGCCATCGCCGTACACGGTGATCGGCTGCTGCTGCAACGCGCGGATCAGGAAGTGCGCGACCCAGCCCTGGTCCTCGTTGCCGCACTGGTGCGGGCCATAGATGCAGCTCATCCGCAGCACCACCGCCTGCAGGCCGAAGCTGCGCGCATAATCCAGCACATACTGGTCGGCACCGCCCTTGGAGCAGCCGTAGGGGCTGTGGAAATCCAGCGCGCGGCGCTCGTCGATGCCGCGCGCGCGCAGCAGCGGATCGCTGGGCTGGTAGCGCTGCGCGTCGGCTTCCAGCGGCACGTCGTCGAGCGCGCCATACACCTTGTTGGTGGAAGTGAACAGCAGCGGCGGCGGCCGCCGCGCGCAGCGGATCGCATCGAGCACGTTGAAGGTGCCGCGCAGGTTGACCTCGAAGTCGTGCGACGGATCCTCCAGGCTGGAGGTCACCGCCACCTGCGCGGCCAGGTGGAACACCTGCGCCGCCTGCGCCACCGCATCGCCGAGCAGGTGCCGGTCGCGCACGTCGCCCACCTCCACGTGCAGGCGTTCGGCGGGATAGTGGCGACGCAGCCATTGCAGGTTGTGCTCCACGCCGGGCCGCGACAGGTTGTCGTAGACGATGACCCGGCGCCCGCTGTCGAGCAGGCGCGCGGCCAGGTTGGTGCCGATGAAACCGGCGCCACCGGTGATCAGCACTGCATCGTCGCGCGGACGTGACAGCGCACGCACCGGCGCGCGGCCAGCTGCGCTGGGTGACGCGGCGAGCGGCTCCGCAGCGACCTCCGGGCGCGGCGCGCGCGACAGGTTGGCGCCGTGCTCGTGGTGCAGCGACGCCAATGCCTCGATACCGTCGTAGCCCTGCTCGGCCCACAGCCGGTACAGCAGCTTGGCGCGGCCGCGCTCGTCGCGCAGGCCGAAGTGATAGTGGCGCTCGTCCTCGTGGAAACCGTCCTGGTGGCTGATGCTGCCGTGCAGGTCGCGCGCGGCGTACCAGTACAGCCGCTCCACCGGCGCATCCAGCGTCTCGCGCAACTGCCGCACCTGCTCGATCTCGTCGTGGCGCCAGGTCGAGTAACCGGTCTCGCTGAGCCAGACCTGCGGCTGCAACCCGTGCGCGGCGAGCACCGCGCGCACCTCGCCGAGGACGTCCGCCCAGGGCCGGCGACGGAAATCCCAGGTGCCGGGGAACCCATGCACGCCGACCGCATCGATATGCGCCAGCGCACCGCGCCGCGCCATCAGCGCCAGCCAGTTGGGATCGGTCGGGCACATGCCGCCCAGCAGGGTCTTCTTGCCCAACCGGTGCGCCCAGTGCGCGGCCTGGCCAATCATCTCGGCGAAGCGCTGCCAGTCGTGGTCCAGGTGCCAGTCCCAGTCGTTGAGGTTGTTCGGCTCGTTCCACAGCTCGATCCACTCGAAGCCGTCGCCGAAGCGCCCCACCACCTGGTCGATGAAATCGGCGAAGGCCTTGCTGTCGCGCGGCGGCGACGCGGTGCGCGGCTCCAGCCCCAGCGATGGCGGGGTGTAGCAGAAGCACGGCAGCACCTCGCAGTGCGCGCTGAGCAGCGGCATCAGCCAGGCATACCAGCGCTCGCCCTCGGCGGTGTGCCAGTCGGCCCAGGAAAACTGGGTGCGCAGCCGGCGCACGCCGAGCTCGCGCATGTCGCGCAACAGCGCATGCACGGCGTCCTCGTCGCCGATCCGCAACCATTCGATCAGGCCGATCTCGGCCAGCCGTTCGCGTGCCTGCGCGCTCATCCCTGCAACCCCCGCCGTGCCAGCTCGGCATTGGCCGCTTCGATGCCATCGGCGGCGGTCTGCTCGCGCAGCCACGTCACCAGCTCGCCCAGCCCCTGCTGCAACTCCACCTGCGGCGTATAGCCGATGCGTTCGCGGGCCAGGGAGATGTCGGCGAAGCAGTGCCGGATGTCGCCCACCCGGTAGTTGCCGGACACCTGCGGCGGCAGGTCGTCGATGCCCATGGCCGCGGCGATGCGCTGCGCCACCTCGTTGATGCTGATCGCCTGGCCGCTGCCGATGTTCAACGCCAGGCCCGCGGCGGAGTCGCTTTCGTAGGCCAGGCGGCAGGCACGGGCGACGTCGCTGACATGCACGAAATCGCGGCGTTGCGCGCCGTCCTCGAAGATCACCGGCGGTTTGCGGTTGAGCAGCCGCGCCGCGAAGATCGCCAGCACCCCGGTGTAGGGATTGGACAGCGCCTGGCGCGTGCCGTAGATGTTGAAGAAGCGCAACGCGGTGGTCGGGATCGCATAGGCCTGGCCGACGATCAGGCACAGGCGCTCTTGGTCCAGCTTGGACAGCGCGTACACCGACGAGGGTTCCGCCGGCTTGCCCTCGTCGGTCGGCACCGGCTGCAGCGGGCGCCCGTCCACGCTCGGCTCCCACTGCGCACGGCGCAGCTGCGCCAGCGGCCGTTCGCGCACCGGCACGCGTGTGCCGTCGGCATCGACGTAGGCGCCTTCGCCGTAGACGCTCATGCTCGACGCCACCACCAGCCGCTGCACCGGCCGCTCCACCAAGGCTTCCAGCAGCACCGCGGTGCCGAGGTTGTTGGTGTGGGTGTAGTGGGCGATCTGGTACATGCTCTGGCCCACGCCGACCGCGGCGGCGAGATGGAACACGCCGTCCACGTCCTGCAGCGCATCGCGCACCGTCGCCGGATCGCAGACGTCGCCGACGATCAGTTCCACCTGCGCGGACAGATAATCGGGCCGCGTGGCATTGGCGCCGTGCACCTGCGCGCACAGGTTGTCGAGCACCCGCACCCGGTAGCCCTGCGCCAGCAACTCGTCGGCCAGGTGCGAGCCGACGAAGCCGGCGCCGCCGGTGATCAGCACGCGCTTGCCGGCGTGCGGACGGCCCGTGCCGCCCCTGAGTTCATGCACAGTCACGTTGCACCTCCAGTTCCGGGATGTCGTGCAGATGCGCCTGGAACCAGGCGATGGTGCGGCGCAGGCCGTCGTCCAGCGCCACCCGTGGCTCCCAGCCGAGTTCGCGCCGCGCCAGGCCGATGTCCGGGCAGCGCCGGGTCGGGTCGTCCTTGGGCATCGGCCGGCGCACGATGCGCGAGGACGAGCCGGTCAGCGCCAGGATCCGCTGCGCCAGCTCGGCCACGGTGATCTCGTGCGGATTGCCGAGGTTGACCGGGCCGGTGAAGCCACGCGGGCCGCGCATCAGTTGCACGATGCCCTCGACCAGATCGGAGACGTAGCAGAACGAACGGGTCTGGCTGCCGTCGCCGTACAGGGTCAGCGGCTGCTCGCGCAGCGCCTGCACGATCAGGTTGGAGACCACGCGTCCGTCGTCGTTGCGCATGCGCGGGCCGTAGGTATTGAAGATCCGGCCGACCTTGATGTCGGTGGCGTAGAGCCGGTGGTAATCGAAGAACGCCGCTTCGGCGCAGCGCTTGCCCTCGTCGTAACAGGCGCGCGGCCCGATCGGGCTGACCGCACCGCGATAGTCCTCGCGTTGCGGATGCACCTCCGGCTCGCCGTAGACCTCGCTGGTGGAGGCCTGGAAGATGGTCGCGCCGTTGCTGCGCGCCACCTCCAACAGGTTGATCGCGCCTTCCAGGCAGGTCTGCAAGGTATGCAGCGGACGCGCCTGGTAATGCACCGGCGAAGCGCAGCAGGCCAGGTTGAACACCCAGTCGACCTTGGCCTGGTACGGCTGCACCACGTCGTGGGCCACGAAACGGAAGCGCGGCTGTCCCAGCAGGTGCGCGAGATTGTCCAGCGAGCCGGTCAACAGGTTGTCCAGCACGGTGACGTCGTAGCCGTCCTCGAGCAGGCGCTCGCACAGATGCGCACCGACGAAGCCGGCGCCGCCGGCGACCAGCGCGCGCGGTGGCGCTTGGGTGGTAGGGGAAGCAATTGCGCCATCCATCATCGACTCCTCGCAGAGGCCGGGCGTCATCGCCTGGCGTGGGAGAGGTCAGCGCAAATGGCGTGCCAAGTGCGCGCGGTACGGGCAGCGCGCATGCCGATGCGGCGTCCTGTCAGGGTTTGGGCGCGAATCGTGTCTGCCGCGGCGCACGCACCTTGGCTGCACTCGTGTGGAGGGCGTGCACGCCGCTGTCAGCGGCCCGTGAAACGACGACGCCGCGTTGCAGCGACCGAGGAAAAATTTGCCAATGCCGCGACGCCGCGCCAGACAACGCGCAAACATGCGAGCCAACGGCGCGACCGTCGGCGCCGACGTCGCGCCGCATCGCCGACGCGTCAGCGCACGCTGCGCCATGCGCCGTTGGGTGCACGAGCGTCGCGCGGCACGCCATCGGTCATCGGTCATCGTCGGGAATGCGATCGCGTGCGCGGATCGCAGGCCTCGGCGTCGCGACGCCCGAACGCCGGGCACAAAAAAAGAGGCTTGCGCCTCTTGCTTTGATCGGCCCTGCCGTAACGGCAGCACCGAGACTCTGGAGCGGGAAACGAGACTCGAACTCGCGACCTCAACCTTGGCAAGGTTGCGCTCTACCAACTGAGCTATTCCCGCTTGAGGCCGCGAATTCTACCGGGACCACGCAGGCTGTCAACCATTGCCTTCGATTTTTTTCGCGTTCTTTTCCGCCATCGCCGCGCGCTCGTCGTCGCGCAGGCTCGGCCAGGCCGCATGCAGATACTGGATGCCCGACCACAGCGTCAGGATCGCCGCGATCGCCAGGGTCCAGTCGCCCACGTGGAAGATGAACAGGCCCATCCACACGCTCTCCGGCGGCGAGCCGTCGGGCATCACCGAATACAGCAGGCACAGCAGCGCCACCATCTGCGCGGTGGTCTTGATCTTGCCGATCATCGCCACCCGCACCTTGGCGCGCTGGCCGATCTCGGCCATCCATTCGCGCAGCGCCGACACGGCGATCTCGCGGCCGACGATCACCGCCGCCCAGAACGCCATCCACGGCGTCGGATGGCCCTGCACGATCAGGAACAGCGCCACCGCCACCATCAGCTTGTCGGCCACCGGATCCAGGAACGCGCCGAATGCGGAGTACTGGTGGTAGCGCCGCGCCACCCAACCGTCCAGCCAGTCGGTGAACGCGGCCAGGCCGAAGATCGCCGCCGAGGCGAAGTTGGTCCAGGTGTACGGCAGATAGAACACCAGGACCAGCACGGGGATCATCACGATCCGCAGCAGCGTGAGCCAGGTGGGGATGGTCAACTTCATTGCGCTGCTCTACTCGCCTGCCGGATCGGGTACCGGCAGCCCGTGCAGGTTAGCGTAGATTCGTGCGGCCAGTGCGTCATTGATCCCTTCCACCCGCGCGATCTCGGCCTCGCCGGCGGCCTTGAGCCCGGCCAGTCCGCCGAAATGCTTGAGCAGGCTGGCGCGGCGCCGCGGGCCGATGCCGGGGATGTCCTCCAGCTTGCTGGTCATGCGCGCCTTCTGGCGGCGCCCGCGGTGGCCGGTGATGGCGAAGCGGTGCGCCTCGTCGCGCACCTGCTGGATGAACTGCAGCGCCGGCGACGCCGCGCCCGGCCGCAGTTCGCGCCCGTCCGGCATCACCAGGGTCTCGTGGCCGGCGCGGCGCTCGGCGCCCTTGGCCACGCCGATCAGCAGCACCCCGTCCACGCCCAGGTCGGCGAGCGCACCCGTGGCCTGCGCCAACTGGCCGGCGCCACCGTCGATCAGCAGCACGTCCGGCAGCACCACGTCGCCCTTGCCCTCGCCTTCGGCGGCGCGACGGAAGCGGCGCTCGATCGCCTGGCGCATCGCCGCGTAATCGTCGCCCGGTTCGATGCCGCTGATGTTGTAGCGCCGGTACTGGCTGCGCACCGGGCCGCTGGCGTCGAACACCACGCACGAGGCCACCGTGGCCTCGCCCATGGTGTGGCTGATGTCGAAGCATTCCACCCGCTTGACCGGCTCGGCCAGGCCGAGCATCTCGCGCAGCGCCTCGCTGCGCGCATGCTGGGCGTTGCGGCTGGTCAGTTCGGTGACCAGGGTGGCCTGGGCGTTGCGGCTGGCCAGCTCCAGGTAGCCGGCGCGCTCGCCGCGCACGTTCCACTTCAACTGCACCTTGCGCTCGGCGGCCGAACTCAGCGCCGCCTCGATCAGCTCGGCATCGGGAATCTCGCGATCCAGCAGCACCTCGCGCGGCGGTGCGTGCTCGACGTAGTACTGCGACACGAACGCGCCCAGCACTTCGGCGGCGCTGTCCTCGCCGTTGGTCTTCGGGAAGAACGCGCGGGTACCGAGGTTGCGGCCGTCGCGGAACGCCAGCAGCAGCACGCAGGCATTGGCGCCCTGGGTGGCGCAGGCCAGTACGTCCAGGTCGGCGGCGCGGCCGTCCACGTATTGCCGGCTCTGCATGCTGCGCAGCGAGCCGAGCAGGTCGCGCAGGCGCGCGGCGCGCTCGAACTCCAGGCGTTCGCTGGCGGCCTGCATGGCCTGCACCAGTTCCTCGCCGAGCTGGTCGCTGCGCCCTTCCAGGAACAGCGTGGAGCGGCGCACCGCCTCGGCGTACTCGTCGGCCGCCACCAGCGCCACGCACGGCGCGCTGCAGCGGCCGATCTGGTACTGCAGGCACGGCCGCGAACGGTTGCGGAACACGCTGTCCTCGCAGCTGCGCAGCTTGAACAGCTTGTGCATCAGGTTCAGCGTCTCGCGCACCGCGGTGACGCCGGGATACGGGCCGAAGTAGCGCCCGGGCACCGCACGCGGGCCGCGATGCAGGGTGATCCGCGGCCATTCCTCGCGGGTCAGCAGCACGTACGGATAGCTCTTGTCGTCGCGCAACGACACGTTGTAGCGCGGCGACAGCGACTTGATCAGCTGGTTTTCCAGCAGCAGCGCCTCGCCCTCGCTGCGGGTGACGGTGACGTCCATGCGCGCCACCTGCGCCAGCATGGCCATGGTCCGCGCGTTCTTCGGCGAACCGCTGAAGTAGCTGGAGACGCGCTTGCGCAGCGCGCCGGCCTTGCCGACGTAGAGCAAGGTGTCGTCCGCGGCGTACATGCGGTAGACGCCGGGCGCGGTACTGAGATTGGCGGCAAAGGCCTTGCCGTCGAACGGTGGCGCTGCAGGAGTACTCATTCGCCGATCGCGACGTCGCGCAGTTCGCCGCTGGCGATGTCGTAGCGCAACACCGCATGCGCGTCGGTCTCGGCGATCCACACCGTGCCGGCGCCCACCGCCAGCCCACCCGGGCCGTGCAGGCGCCGCGGCAAGGCCGCGGTGGACAGTTCGCCGCCGCCCAGGCGCAGGCTGCGCAGGCTGCCGTTGCCGCTGTCGGCGATCCACAGCAGCGGCGCGTCCGGGCTCAGCGCGATCGCCTGCGGGAACTGCAGGCGGGCGCGGCTGCGCGGCCCGTCCTCGTCGCCGAAATCCCACGGCCCCTGGCCGCCGAGCAGGGTCTGCACCAGGTCGCCGCGCAACTGCATCGAGCGCACCGCCGAGCCCAGCGCATCGCACACGTACAGCACCTGCTGCACCGCGGCCAGGCTGCACGGCTGCGCGAACGCGGCCAGGTGGCCGCTGCCGTCGCGCAACTCCAGCGCGCCTGCGCCGGCCCGCCAGCGCAGGCTGCGGCTGCCCAGGTCGTAGCTCCAGATGCGGTTGTCGCCGGCCATCGCCAGGTGCACCTGGTTGTCGGCGATCACCACGTCCTGCGGGTGGTTCAACGGCGCCAGCAGCGGTTGTTCCACCGGTCCTTCCACCGGCTCGCCGGCGCGGCCGTTGCCGCACAGGGTGTCGACCTGGCCAGTGAGCAGGTTGATTCGGCGCAGCGCATGGTTGCCGGTGTCGGCCACGTACAGCACGCCGCGCTCCAGGGCCAGCCCGCGCGGGCGGTGGAACGCCGCCTCGCCGATCGCGCCGTCGATGAAGTCGGCGGTGCCGATGCCGAACTGGCGCAGCACGCGGCCGCTGGTGCTGCATTCGAGGATGCGGTGGTGGCCGCTGTCGGCGATGTACAGGCGGTCCTCGGCCAGCGCCAGGCCGGTCGGGAAGCGCAGCGGCAGGCGCGGCTCCGGGTGGGTCTCGCGGGCGTCGCGCAGGTCCTCGTCCAGCGGCAACGGCTGCCCGGCGCACAGCGCGTGCAGCGCCTTGTCCAGTTCGGCGCCGCCGATGCCGACCAGGCGCTCGCGCTCGACACCGCCGGCGTCGATCAGCACCAGGGTCGGCCAGGCCTGGATGCCGAAGCGCTGCCAGGCGGCCCAATCGGCATCGAGCAGGATCGGCGCGGACACGCCCTGGCTGCGCAGCAGCTTCAGCGCGCGCTGCGGCTCGCGCTCGCTGTCGAAGCGCGGCACCTGCACCACGATCACCTGCAGCCGTCCGGGATTGCGCGCCTGCCACTGGCCGAGTTCGGCCAGGCGCTGCGCGCACCACACCGAGGCGGCATTGACGAAGGCCAGCACCAGCGCCCTGCCCTGCAGATCGCGCAGGCGGATCGGCTCGGCGTTGAGCCAGGCGCCGGACGCGGGAAGTTCCAGGGCGGCGATGGAATTCATCGGCCGATTATGCCGGAGCCGAGGTCGACGGACAGTCGTGCCACGCTGCCGGCGGCTGCTTCGTCTACCAGTTGCCAGACCTGCTCGAACTGCGCGCTGCCGCCGGTGTACGGATCCGGGATCTCGCTCCGGCCTTGCACGCCGGCCCAGGGCAGCCACAGCGCCACGCGCTCGCGCGCCGACGCCGGTGCGCGCTGCAGCACGTCGCGCAGGTTGGCCGCATCGGCGCACAGCAGCCAGTCGAATTCGGCAAAGTCGCGGTCGCGCAGTTGCCGCGCGCGCAGGCCGGCGATGTCCACGTCGTGCGCGGCCGCGCAGGCCACCGCGCGCCGGTCCGGCGGCTCGCCGCGGTGCCAGTCGCCGGTGCCCGCCGAGTCGACCTGGACCAGCCCGGCCAGCGGCGAGCGCTGCAGGTGGTGGCGCAGCGCGCCCTCGGCCATCGGCGAACGGCAGATGTTGCCCAGGCACACCAGCAGCAGCTTCATGCCTGGCCGCCCTGCAGATAGGCCTCGGCGCGCGCCAGGTCCTCGGGCGTGTCCACGCCCGGCGGGAACGGCGCCGGCGACAGCGCCACCGCGATACGGAAGCCGGCTTCCAGCACCCGCAACTGTTCCAGCGACTCGATCCGCTCCAACTGCCCCGGCGGCATCGCCGCAAACCGGCGCAGGAAGCCGGCGCGATAGGCATAGATGCCGATATGCCGCAGCCACGGGCCGGGCAGCGGCAGCTGCGCCTGCGACGCGGCGAAGGCGTCGCGGTGCCAGGGGATCGGCGCGCGGCTGAAGTACAGCGCATCGCCAGCGGCGCTGCGCACCAGCTTCACCACGTTGGGATCGAACAGATGCTCGGCCGCGTCCACCGGCGTGCCCAGGGTCGCCATCTCGGCGCCACTGTCGGCCAGGGTCCGGGCCACCGCCACGATACCGGCGACCGGCGCGAACGGCTCGTCGCCCTGCAGGTTGACCACCAGGGTCGCGTCGTCCCAGCCGGCGATGTCGGCGCATTCGGCCAGGCGGTCGGTGCCGGAGGCGTGGTCGCTGGAAGTCGTGGCCACATGCACGCCGTCCAGGTCGGCCACCGCGGCGGCGATGCGCGCATCGTCGGCGGCCACCCACACCTGTGAAGCGCCGGCGGCGAGCGCACGCCGGGCCACGTGGCGGATCAGCGGCTCGCCGCCGAGCGCACGCAAGGGCTTGCCCGGCAGCCGCGACGCGGCATAGCGGGCCGGAATGGCGACGACGAAGGACGGGACGGCGGCGCTCATGCCGCCACCGCGCCGGCGGAGGCAACGTCGATGGCGGCGGCAGGCAGGTGCGGGAGCGGGGCGAATCCGGCCATGAATTGATCTTTCTCCGTCAATTATTGAGAATAGTTCGCATTCGCCATTTGACGACCGAACTGCCCCGGCACATGTGCCGCTGCGACAGCCTCTGGCGCGACGGCGTTGCCTCCCGCCCATTCTATAGACCCCACCGATGAACCTCCCTGCCCCCTCCTTCCGATCCGCTGCGCAGCTCCCTTCCGCCATCACGCGCCGCGCACTGTGCCTGGCCATCGCCGCACTGCTTCTGCCAGCCGCGGCCAGCGCCGCCGAGGCCAGCATTGGCGCGGCCGACGCCCTGGCGACCGGCGACCGGCAACCCACCGAGTTGGAGAAACTGGATGTGGTCGCGCAGCGCAAGGACGGCTATACCCCGCCATCCAGCGCCACCGGCACCGGCCTGGTATTGAGTCCCCTGCAGACGCCGCAGTCAGTGAGCACGATCAGCCGCGAGCAGATGGACGATTTCGGCCTGGACAACGCCAACGCGGTACTGGCCCTGGCCACTGGCGTCAACGTGGAGAAGATCGAGACCGACCGCACCTACTACACCGCGCGCGGCTTCGACATCATCAATTTCCAGGTCGACGGACTGGGCCTGCCGTTCACCAACGGCGGCGCCGAGGGCGACCTGGACACGGCGATGTACGAGCGCGTGGAGGTGCTGCGCGGCGCCAACGGCCTGCTGTCCTCGACCGGCAACCCGTCGGCGACGATCAACTTCGTGCGCAAGCGCCCGACCCAGGACCTGCAGGGAAGCGTCGGCGTCACCGCCGGCAGTTGGGACATGCGGCGGGTGGACGCGGACCTGTCGGGCAAGCTCAACCACAGCGGCAGCGTGCGCGGGCGCATCGTTGCCGCCGGCCAGGACGGCGACAGCTACCTGGACCGCTACTCGCTGAAGAAGCGCAGCGTCTACGGCATCGTCGAGGCCGACCTGAGCGACAGCACCCTGCTCAGCGTGGGCGCCAGCTACCAGAAGAACGAACCCCACGGCGGCATGTGGGGCGCCCTGCCCCTGTACTACAGCGACGGCAGCGCCACCCACTATGCACGCTCGACCAGCACCTCGGCCGATTGGTCGTACTGGAACAGCACCGACAAGCGCGCATTCGTGGAACTGCAGCAGGCGCTGGGTGGCGGCTGGCAGCTCAAGGCCGCGCTGAACTACCGCAAGCTGGAGTCGGACGGCAACCTGTTCTACGCCTACGGCACGCCCGAGCGCGCCACCGGGCTGGGGCTGTACTCCTATCCTTCGCGCTACGTCAGCCACGAAACCCAGAAGTACGCCGACCTCTACGCCACTGGCCCGTTCGTGCTGGGCGGACGCGAGCACGAACTGGTGGCCGGGGTGAAGTGGGCCGGCATCGACGTCTCGCAGGTCTCCACCTACCCCGATTCCAGCGACACCAGCGCCTGGTTCGCCCTGCCCAGCCTGGAGAACTGGAGCGGCGACATCGCCCTGCCGGCGTTCACCACCGCGCCGACCGGCGCCGCGTTCGACATGATCCGCCGCAGCGCCTACGCCACTGCGCGCTGGAACCTGAGCGATGCGCTGAAGCTGATCACCGGCGTCAACCACACCCGGATCGCGAGCAGCGGCCAGAACTACGGCGTGCAGCACGTCTACGACGCCAGCAAGACCACCCCGTTCGTCGGCGCGGTGTACACCTTCGATCCGAACTACGCGCTGTACGCCAGCTACGCGGAGATCTTCAATCCGCAGACCGAACTGGACCGCAACCTGCGGGTGTTGGACCCGATCACCGGCAGCAACGCCGAACTCGGCATCAAGGGCCAGTGGCTGCAGCAGCGGGTCAATGCCTCGTTCGCCATTTTCCGCGCCAAGCAGGACAACACCGCCGAAGCCGATGCCTACGTCGGCACGCTGCAGACCTACAAGCCGGTGGACGCCACCTCCACCGGCTACGAGTTCGACATCGCCGGCCGGCTCGGCGAACACTGGCAACTCAATGCCGGCTACACCCAGCTGAGCCTCAAGGACGACGCCGGCAACAATGTGCGCACCTACGTGCCGCGCCGCACCTTCAAGCTCGCCAGCACCTATACCGTGCCGCAGTGGGAAGCGCTGAAGCTGGGCGCGACGCTGACCTGGCAAAGCGACATCTCCCGCGACCAGCAGGCCGTGGACACCAGCGGCAATGAAATTTTCACCCGACAGGACAGCTACGCGCTGCTCGGGCTGATGGCACACTACGACTTCACCCCGCAGTTCAGCGCCACGCTCAACGTCTACAACGTCACCGACCGCAAGTACATCAACAGCCTGTACTGGGCGCAGGGCTACTACGGCGCCCCGCGCAACACCGCGCTGTCGCTGACCTACCGGTTCTAGCGCAGGCCGCTGGCGGAACGCGTCGCGTCGGGCCCCTGCCGCGACGCGTGGTGCCGTCGCGGGTAATTGCGAAACGTGCGACGGCCGCTGGCGGAAGCGCGGTACGCGCGGACACCGGAACGCGCCGTCGGCACGGCGCGACAGGTCGCGCGCCGCGCGCCGCTGCGTGCCGCGAGGACGCCGCTCATCACGGCGGAGAGTGTCTCGTAGGAGCGGCTTCAGCCGCGACGGGCCTTACCGGTAACGCCCCATCGCGGCTGAAGCCGCTCCTACGGCAGACGCTGGATCCGGCGCGATGGCGGCGGAAACAGCCGATGCGCGGCGCCGCTAGTCGGCGGACTCGCCCGCGCGGCCGCGCAGCTTGTCCAGCCGGTCCAGCAGGCCGATCCAGAACGCCGCCGGCAGTTCGGCGACCAGCGGCACGCTGAAGCACCAATCGTTGACGAAGGCGGCGCATTTGACCGCGTCCTTCTCGGTCATCAGCACCGGCAACTCGCTGCCGAAGGCCAGGTCCGCGGCGCGGTACTGGTGGTGGTCGGGAAAGGCGTGCGGGACCACGCCGATGCCCTGCGCGCGCAGCATGTCGAAGAAGCGCTGCGGGTGGGCGATGCCGGCGACGGCATGCACGCGCTGGCCGGCGAAGCTGCGCAGCGGCCGCGCACGGCCGCCGCGCAACGGCTGCGCGCTGTCGATGCGCAGGCGCATCGCCCATTCGCCGAAGCCGGCGTCGAGCGCGCCGCTGTCGCTGGCCTGGCCCAGGTTGATGACCCGGAAATCGCATTCGTTGCCGCGCGCCACCGGCTCGCGCAGCGGCCCGGCCGGCAGCAGGCGGCCGTTGCCGTAGCGGCGCTGGCCGTCCACCACCTCGATCTCGATGTCGCGCTGCAGACGGTAGTGCTGCAGGCCATCGTCGCAGACCACGATGTCGCAGCCGGCCTGCAGCAGCGCGCGCGCCGCGGCCACGCGGTCACGGTCCACCCGCACTGGCACGCCGGTCTTGCGCGCGATCAGCACCGGCTCGTCGCCGCCCTGCTCGGCCGACGTGCCCGGCTCGATCCAGCGCGGTTCCTGCGGCTGGCTGCGGCCGTAGCCGCGGCTGGCCACGCCCGGGCTCCAGCCGGCGTCGCGCAGGCGCTGCACCAGGGCGATGGTCAGCGGCGTCTTGCCGGTGCCGCCCGCGGTGAGGTTGCCCACCACCACCACCGGCGCGGCGATGCTGTGGCGCTTGCGCCAGCCGCGCCGGTACAGCGCACGGCGCAGCGCGATCGCCGCTGCGTACAGCGGGGTCAGCACGCGCGCGTGCAGCGGCGGCGCGCCCGTGCCGTACCAGTAGGCGGGGGTGTGTGGCCCGCGCTCGCTCATCCGAACTGCCTTTCGCGGAACTGCATGCTGTGCAGGTGCGCATACACTCCGCCCAGCGCCAGCAGTTCGTGGTGGGTGCCGCGCTCGACGATGCGGCCATGGTCCATCACCAGCACCTGGTCGGCGTGTTCGATGGTCGACAAACGGTGGGCGATGACCAGTGTGGTGCGATCGGGCATCAACCGGTGCAAGGCGTCCTGCACCAGCCGTTCGGATTCGTTGTCCAACGCGGCGGTGGCCTCGTCGAGGATCAGGATCGGCGCGTCCTTGAGCATCGCGCGTGCGATCGCCAGGCGCTGGCGCTGGCCGCCGGACAGGCGCCCGCCCTTGGCCCCGACCTGCGCCTGCACGCCCTCGGGCAGGTGCTCGACGAACTCCATCGCGTTGGCGTCGGCGATCGCCTGCTGCAGTTGCGCCGGTCCTGCCTCGCGCATCTCGCCATAGGCGACGTTCTCGGCGATGCTGCCGTCGAACAGCATCACCTGCTGGCCGACCAGGGCGATCTGCCGGCGCAGATCCTCCAGCCGGTACTCCTGCAGCGGATGGCCATCGAGCAGGATCTGCCCGGATTGCGGATCGTAGAAACGCGGGATCAGCTTGACCAGGCTGGACTTGCCGCTGCCGGAGCGGCCGACGATGGCGGTGACGGTGCCGGGCTCGGCGACGAAACTGACCTCGGCCAGCGCCGGCCGCGCCTGCCCCGGATAGGCGGCGGTGACCTCGCGGAACTCGATCCGCCCCTGCGCGCGCTCGATGCGGCGGCTGCCGCTGTCCTGTTCCTCGGGCGCGTCCAGCACCACGAACAGCCGCTGCGCCGAGGCGACGCCCCGCTGCAGCATGTTCTGCACGTTAGTGAGGTTCTTCAGCGCCGGGATGATCGCCATCATCGCGGTCATCAGCGAGACGAACTCGCCGGCGGTCAGGCGCCCGGCCAGCGCCTCGTGGCCGGCGATCAGCAGCAGCGCGGCCAGGCCGATCGCGCCCAGCAACTGCACCGCGGCCGAGGAGATGCCGCGGGTAGATTCGACCTTCATTGCCAGATGCAGGTTGGTGTCGGCCAGGTGCTGGTAGCGCTCCATCTCGCTGGCGCGCGCGCCGTAGACCTTGACCTCCTGGTTGCCGGACAGCGCCTGCTCGGCGGCCTGCATCAGTTCGGCGTTGCTCTCCTGGATGCGGTGGCTGACCCGGCGGTAGCGCTTGGCCACGCGGTCCATCACCCAGGACAGCGGCGGCGCCACCAGCAGGATGGTGACGGTCACGGTCCAGCTGTACCACAGCATCACCGCCAGCGCGCCGACGATCTGCAGGGTCTGCTGCACCATCACCTTCATCGCGTCGACCGCGGCCTGCGCCACCTGCTCGCTGTCCGAGCCCAGCCGCACCAGCATCGAGGCCACCGGCTCGGCGTCGAAGCGGCTGCCCGGCAGGCGCAGGTACTTGTCCAGCACGTTGACCCGGAAATCGCGGGAGATGCTCCGCGCCGCGCGCCCCATCGACATGTCGGTGACGTAGCCGGCGATGCCGCGCAGCACGAACAGACCGACGATCTGCAACGGCAGCCACATCGCCACCTCGCGATTGCGCGCGATGAAGGTCTCGTCGGTGATGGGCTTCATCAGCGCCAGGAAGCCGGAGCCGGCCAGCGCCTCCAGCAGCGCGCCGACCGCGGCGATCAGCAGCAGTCCGCGGTAGCCGCCGGCATAGGACAACAGGCGGCGATAGGTCCGCCAGGGGGAATCCTGGACGGGCACGTCGGTAGGTACATTCACTTGGAGCTTCCGTCCCTGTTGACTTCGGGAGCAGTGGCGATGGCGATGCGGCGGAACCCGAGCTGGCCCAGCGCGTCCTGGGCGGTGACCACCGCCTGGTACGGCGTGCGCGCGTCGGCGCGCAGCAGTACCGACTGCTCGCGGTCGTCGCCGGCGACTTGGGCGATGCTGCGCTTGACCGACTCCACGTCGGTGCGCAGCACTTCCTGGTCGTTGATGAAGTAATGCCCGTCGGCGTTGATCAGCACGCTCAGCGCACGCGCCGGCGGCGGCGCGTTGCGGTCGCTGGCATTGGGCAGCTGCAGTTGCAGCGTGGAACGGGCATCGAAGGTGGTAGTCACGACGAAGAAGATGATCAGCACCAGGATGACGTCGATCAAGGGCACCAGGTCGATATGCGGCTCGTCCTGGCCACGGTCGTCGCGGATCCGCACCGGCTCAGCCCTTGGCCGCCGCGGCGTTCGGCGCGGCGCCACGCGCCGGCGCGGCCGGCGCCGCGGCACGGCCGTGGCCGTCCAGCGCGTCGGTCAGTGCGGTGGCTTCCTGCTCCATCTCGATCACGTAGCCGGCGATGCGGCCCTTGAAATGGCGATGGAAGATCAGCGCCGGCACCGCGATGATCATGCCGGTGGCGGTGCACACCAGCGCCTTGCCGATGCCGCCGGCGAGCTGGTTCACGTCGCCCAGGCCATGGTCGAGGATGCCGAGGAACATCTGGATCATGCCGACCACGGTGCCGAGCAGGCCCAGCAGCGGCCCGGCCGAGGCGATCGTGCCCAACGCATTCAGGTAACGCTCCATGCGATGCACGACGTGCCGGCCGGTGTCCTCGATGCGCTCGCGCACGATCTCGCGCGGGCGGTTGCGCACGTCCAGGCCGGCGGCGAGCAGCGCGCCCAGCGGCGAATTGCGCCGCAGCGATTCGATGTGGGTGGGATCGAGCTTGCCGCGCGTGGCCCAGTTGCGTACTTCCTGACCCAGTCCCGGCGGCAAGACCTCGCTACGGCGCAGGCTCCAGAACCGCTCCAGGACGATCGCCAGCGCGACCACGCCCAACAGCAGCAACGGCACCATCGGCCAGCCACCGGCCTTGACCAGTTCCCACACGTCGCAATCCTCCGGCACGCTCGGCCGTTCGTTCACCGGCCGATAGGATAGCAGCCGCCCGCGCCCGCTCCGCCGCATCCCACAGCCGCGCCCGCCAGGGCCGTCGCTCGCGCAGTTGCAGGCCGGCGCGCCCCAGCCACACGCGCAGCGCCCCGCCCTGCGGGGTACCGACGACCTCGGCCCCGGCCGCCTGCCACCGCGCCACCACGCCCGGATGCGGATGGCCGAAGCGATTGCCGTAGGCCGCCGAGACCAGCACCAGCCGTGCGCCGGTGGCGGCGACGAAGGCCGGCTGCGAGGAATGCGCGCTGCCATGATGCGGCGCCACCACCACGTCGGCGCGCAGCGCCTGCGGCGCCTCGCGCAGCAGCTTGCGCTCGACCACGTCGCCGATGTCGCCGGCCAGCAACAGCGCACCCTGCGCGGTCTCCACGCGCAGGACGCAACTGGACTCGTTGCGCAGATAGGGAAAGTGCGGCGTCGGATGCAGGAACCGGAAACGCACCCCATCCCACTCCCAGGCCTCGCCGGCCACGCAGGCCCGGTCCACCGGCAACGGCGCGCCGGCCGGTGCCTGGACCAGGCCGATCGGCAACGCCGCGCGCACCGCGACCAGGCCGCCGGCGTGGTCGTTGTCGCCATGACTGATCACCGCGCGATTCAGCCGCGCCACGCCGAGCGCGTGCAGCGCCGGCACCACCACGCGCTCGCCGGCGTCGTAGCCGTCCTCGACCGCCGGCCCAGTGTCGTACAGCACCTGGTGATGCGCGGTGCGCACCAGCAAGGACAGCCCCTGCCCCACGTCGAACATCACCAGATCGACCTCGCCCTGTCGCGGCCGCTCCAGCGGCGGCCACAGCAACGGCAGCCACAACAGCGCCGCCAGCGGCTTGCCCGGCACGGCGCGCGGCAGCAGCAGCCAGAACGCGCCCAGCAGGGCCAGCGGCAGCGCCCAGCCGCGCGCCTCCGGCAGCCAGTGCAACGCGAAGCGGCTTTCGCCCAGGGCGACGAACCACGGCCAGGTCAGGTCGAAACAGGCGGCGGCCAGCCGCCACAGCCAGATGCCCGCGCCGGCATGCAGTGCCTCCAGCGCGGTGCCGAGCAGGGCCAGCGGCACCACCACCAGGCTCCACCACGGGATCGCCAGCAGATTGGCCAGCGGCCCGACCAGCGACGCCTGCCCGAACAGCATCGTGCTCACCGGCAGCAGGCCGACCGTGGCCACGCCCTGCGCGGTCAGGAAGCTGCGCAGCGTCTCGCGCCAGCCGCGACCGGCCTCGGGCATGCACCAGGCCAGCCAGGCGACACCGAGGAAGCTCAGCCAGAAGCCGGCCGAGAGCACCGCCAGCGGGTCGCAGAGCAGCATGGCGATCGCCGCCAGCGCCAGTGCGTCGACCACCCGCACCGGCCGCCGCCACAGCCGCGCCGCGACCACCACCGCGATCATCAGGGCGGTGCGCACGGTCGGCAGGGCCATGCCCGACACCAGGGTGTAGCCGCCGGCACCGAGCAGCGCCAGCGCGGCCGCGGCCTGGCGGCGCGGCCAATGGCGGCCCAGTTGCGGCCACAGCCGCCACAGGCCGCCGCCGAGCAAGGCGAAGGCGCCGGCCACCAGCCCGACGTGGAAGCCCGAGATGGCGATGAGATGGGTCAGGCCGGCGGCACGCAGGATGCGCCAGTCGCGATCGTCCAGTCGCCGCGTATCGCCCAGCGCCAGTGCCTGCACGAAGCGCGCCGAGGCCTGCGGCACGGCCGCGGCGATGCGCGCAGACATGTCCGCACGCCAGGCGTCGATGCCCTGCCCCGGCGCCAGTGGCGCTGCCGCATGCGGCGCCACCACGTAGCCGCTGGCGCTGATCCGCTGCGCCAGCGCATAGGCTTCGGCGTCGAAGCCGCCGGGATTGCTCAAGCCGCGCGGCGCGCGCAGGCGCACCTGCAGCTGCCAGCGCGCGCCGGCGCGCAGGGCGCTGCGCGGTCCGGCCTGATGCGTACCGAAGTCGTCGTACCACGCCAGTTGCAGCAAACGCCCGCGCAACGGCGCCGGCTGCGCCGCATCGGCATCCACGCGGAACAGGAAGCGGGTGCGCCGGGTCTCCGCCTGCGGCAGTTCCACCACCTGGCCACGGACGGTGACCACGCGCTTTTCCCAGTCGGCCGGCAACTGCCGCGCCAGCACCATGCCGGCGACCAGCGCCAGCCAGCCGGCGCCGATCGCGAACGCCCCCAGCCAGCGCCAGCGCGGTGCTGCCACGTACAGCACCGCGCCGGCGAGCAGGATCGCCAGGGCCAGCGGCCAGGGCGGCAGGCGCGGCAGCCACAGCGCGGCCAGCACGCCGGCGGCGAGGCTGGCGGCGACCGCAGCACCCAACGGCGCCAAGGCCGGCCAGCCCGAGGTGCCAGCGCCATTGTCAACGTGACCGGCGTCTCGGCGCGGCACGGCCTCTGCAGATCGGTGCATCTACTTGCCCTCCTTGGCATCGGCGGATTGCAACAGCAACACACGTCCGCGCCGACATACGCATCGCACTGCCATCGCGTTCGCCATACCAGCGTCGCATCGCGGCTCGACGCGGGCCATCGGTCTACGCCGGGCGACTGCGTCAGAATTTGCCTAAGGCCCGGGCGCGCGCCGCGTCACAGTCCCGGCGAAGTTCGCCGCAGCTTCATCGGCGGGCGCCTATGGTGCGGTGCCCAACGTCGTAAGGAGCGCGCGCATGCGCAAGGGCATCGCACTGATCGTCGGAGTCACCGGCATCTCCGGCTACAACCTCGCCAACGTGCTGGTCGCCGACGGCTGGACGGTCTACGGGCTGGCACGCCGCCCGGTGCCGCAGGAAGGCGTGATCCCGGTAGCGGCCGATCTGCTCGACCGCGAGGCCACCGTGGCCGCACTGCGTGGGCTGCCGATCACCCACGTGTTCTTCTGCACCTGGACCCGACGCGACACCGAGAAAGAAAACGTCGCCGCCAACGGCGCGATGCTGCGGCATCTGTGCGAAGGCCTGGACGGTGCAGCGCTGCAGCACATGGCGCTGGTCACCGGCACCAAGCATTACCTCGGCTCGTTCGAGCACTACGGCAGCGGCAAGGCGGAGACGCCGTTCCGCGAGAGCGAGCCGCGGCAACCGGGCGAGAATTTCTACTACACGCTGGAAGACCTGCTGTTCGACGCCGCCGCGCGCCACGGCTTCGGCTGGAGCGTGCATCGCTCGCACACCATGATCGGCCAGGCCAACGGCAGCAACGCGATGAACATGGGCGTGACCCTGGCGGTGTATGCGACGCTGTGCAAGCACACCGGGCAGCCGTTCGTGTTCCCCGGCTCGCGTGCGCAGTGGGACAGCCTCACCGACCTCACCGACGCCGGCCTGCTCGGCCGCCAGTTGGCCTGGGCCGCGACCAATCCGGCCGCGCGCAACCAGGCCTTCAACACGGTCAACGGCGACGTGTTCCGCTGGCGCTGGATGTGGGGCGAGATCGCCGCGTTCTTCGGCCTGCCGCCGGCGCCCTATCCGGAGGCGCCGATGCCGCTGCAAGCGCGTCTGCAGGACACCGCGCCGGCCCTGTGGCGCGAGATCGCCGAGCGCCATGGGCTGGTACAGGCGGACGTGAACCAGCTCGCGTCATGGTGGCACACCGATGCCGACCTCGGCCGCGAGATCGAATGCGTCAACGACATGACCAAGAGCCGCGACCTGGGCTTCCTCGGCTACTACGACAGCCGCGCCTCGTTCCTGGAACTGTTCACGCGGCTGCGCGCGCAGCGGGTGATCCCCTGAGCCGCGCGGCTTGCTGAGGAGTCGCCTCGGCAGCGGGAACGCGGCGATCCGAAGGGTTGCCGCCCTACGGCGCATGCGATGCGCTGCAGGACGGCCGCGGCTGCAGGGACATCCGCGGCATTGCTGCGGCGACGTGTTTGCAGGGCTGCTGTGCGAGGGTTTCGGTGCCGACAGCAACGAGGGCCGGCGACGTGCCGACTCCGTTCGTCGCGGCTGAAGCCGCTCCTACGTGGGATGCACGTGTAGGAGCGGCTTCAGCCGCGACAGGCTCTACCGATGACGCACCGTCGCGACCGCAGCCGCTCCTATGAGGCAATGGTGTGTCTCGCTACCTAGGGCGAAAGAAAGCGATTAGATGTGCCTCGGAGTCACGCCCAGAAACGTACCGCGACGGCCAGGTTCGCGACAGGGAAAGGTGGTTGCGGATCGCGCACTGAAGCGTCGCGTTCTCCGACTTGGCTCGTCGCGGCTGAAGCCGCTCCTACGGGGCGCTTGCGACCGAAGTGCTTCCGCCTGTCCGAGGCTCTTCGGCGTCGGCAGATGCAGTGAAGCCACTGCGGCTCGCTGCCTCGTTCGTCGCGCCTGGCGTCGCTCCACCGCGCGGCGAAGCAGCGATGTGCACTGTGGCAGGGACTTCAGCCCCGACGCGCACCGCGTCGGGTCGCAGGACACCGCTCTTGTCGTGACCGAGGGCGCCGTACAGCAAGCCAGGCTGTCATGCCCGGCCCCGCATGCAACAGGCTTCAGCGGCTCGCGACCTCAGGCCGCGAACCTGCCCGACAACCTGCAAGGCGGCGGCACATGCGGCCGCCACCGCGCTCGCTCAAACGTCCGCAGGCGCCAGTTCGCGCAGCTTGCCCTGGTGCAGTTCCAGCACGCGGTCCAGCTTGCGCGCCAGGCTGCGGTCGTGGGTGACCAGGACCAGGCTGGTGCCCTGCGCGCGGTTGAGTTCGAGCATCAGCGCGAACACGTTGGCCGCGGTCTTGTCGTCGAGGTTGCCGGTCGGCTCGTCGCCGAGCACGCAGGCGGGGCGATTGACCAGGGCACGCGCCACCGCGGCACGCTGGCGCTCGCCGCCGGACAGTTCGCCCGGCTTGTGCTCCAGGCGATGGCCCAGGCCCACCGATTCCAGCAGCGCGCGTGCGCGCGCGTCGGCATCGGGCATCGCCGCGCCGCCCAGCAGCACCGGCATCATCACGTTCTCCAGCGCGGTGAACTCGGGCAGCAGGTGATGGAACTGGTAGACGAAGCCCAGCGAGCGGTTGCGCAACTGTCCGCGCGCCGCGTCGGTCAGCGCCGACATGCGCTGCCCCGCCACGTAGACCTCGCCGGAGGTCGGCACGTCGAGGCCGCCGAGCAGGTGCAGCAAGGTGCTCTTGCCGGCACCGGACGCGCCGACGATGGCCACGGTCTCGCCGGCGGCCACGCTCAGCTCGAGCCCGTCGAACACCGGCGTGCGCATCTTGCCTTCGGCGTAGGTCTTGGCCAGGCCTTCGGCGCGGATCGCCGCGTCCGCTTGTGGCTTCTGCATTCCCGACTCCCGATTCCCCATTCCCGATTCCCGGTCCTCATTCATAGCGCAGCGCCTCCGCCGGCTGCGTGCGCGCCGCGCGCCAGGCCGGGTACAGCGTGGCCAGGAAGCTCATCAGCAGCGCCACGATGGTGATCACCATGACGTCGTGCGGCTGCATGTCGGTGGGCAGGCCGGTGATGTAGTAGACGTCCTCGGGCAGCAGCTTGATGTTGAACACGGCCTCGATGCCGGCCAGGATCCGCTCCAGGTTGAGCGTCAGCACGATGCCGCCGATCACGCCGGCGACGGTGCCGATCACGCCGATCAGCGTGCCCTGCACCATGAACACCTGCATCACCCCGCCCGGGCTCAGCCCCAGCGTGCGCAGGATGGCGATGTCGGCCTGCTTGTCGGTCACCAGCATCACCTGCGAGGACACCAGGTTGAACGCGCCCATCGCGATGATCAGCGACAGCAGGATGCCCATCACCGTCTTTTCCATCTTCAGCGACTGGTACAGGTTGGCGTTCTCGCGGGTCCAGTCGCTGACCATGTACGGGCCGTGCAGGTTCAGCGCCAGGTCGCGCGCCACGTTCCAGGCCTGGTCCATGTCGTACAGCTTCAGGCGCACGCCGGTGACGCCGTCGCCCATGCGCAGCACCCGCTGCAGGTCCGGCATGCTGGTCACCGCCAGGCCACGGTCGATCTCGTTGTAGCCGGCCTCGAAGATGCCGCTGACGGTGAAGCGCTTGTAGCGCGGCACCATGCCCATCGGGCTGGCCTGCGGCTCGCCGAGCATCACCACGACCTTGTCGCCGACGCCCACGCCCAGCCACAGCGCCAGTTCCTGGCCGAGCAGGATGTTGTACGAACCCGGGGTCAGGCTGTCGACCGAGCCCTGCTTCATCTTCTGCGCCAGCACCGAGACCTTGGCCTCTTCCTTGGGCAGGATGCCGCGGACGATCGCCGGCTGGTTGCGCTGGCCGGTCAGCAGCGCCTCTTCCTCGACGTAGGGCGCGGCGCCGGCGACGCGCTTGTCGCGCATGGCCACGTCCACCGCGTGCTGCCAGTCCTCCATCGGCGCGCCCTGCGCGCTGACCGTGGCGTGCGCCGCCATCTGCAGCAGGCGGTCGCGGATCTCCTTCTGGAAGCCGCTCATCACCGCCAGGGTGGTGATCAGCACGGTCACGCCCAGGGCGATGCCGAGGATCGAGGCCATGGAGATGAAGGAGATGAAATTATTGCGGCGCTTGGCGCGCAGATAGCGCAGGCCGATGGCCACGGGTAAGGGTTTGAACATGCGCAGCCACCATCCAGGGAGCGCTATGGTGCCATTTGCGGCGGCGCAGACGAAGCGGCATGGGCCGAAGCGGCCAGACGCAGTTCACGTCGTGCCGCCGGTGGCAGCGTGTCCGGCCACCACGCCAGGCGCTGGGTGCGCCCCTGCGCATCGCGCCAGCGCACGAACGCCAGCGGCCCGCGCCAGGCAACCTGCAGGTCGTTCACCGCCGCGCCGTCGACGCTGGGCGCACCGGCGCCGGCAGGAAGCACCAACGTGCGCGGCGCCCGCCCGGCCTCGCGGCGCAGCAGCCACGCCGCGTACAGCAGCGCCAGCGCGGCGGCCGGCCAGGCCAGGTGTGGCGGCAGGTCGGAACCGAACAGCGACAGCGGCGCCAGCGCGCCAAGCAGGGTCAGCGCGGCCAGCAGCCAGCGCGAGGGGCGCCAGTCAAGCCGGCATGGCGCGGATGGAAGCGATGAGATCGGCGGCGCGTGCATCGGGACAGGCCTCGTAGCCCATGAACCAGCGCCACAACTTATCGTCCTCGCAATCGAGCAGGTATAGGAAAACCCCGCGCTCGTCTTCGGAAGCCTGCGCCCAGCGCCGGTCCAGGTAGCGGCCGAACAGCTGGTCCAGTTCGCGCATGCCGCGCCGGCAGCGCCAGCGCAGCTTCTTCAGTTCGGTGGTCTCGTCCATCGCATGCGCCCTTGCCTGGGGGCGGCGCCGCACGGCAGCCGCCGAAAACGAACGCGGCACCGAACCCGAAAGCCGGTGCCGCGCGGTCGGCGGGCAGGCCCGCCGCTTGGAACGTGCGCCGCTGCGATCAGGCGCGGCGCGCCATCATCAGCTTCTTGATCTCGGCGATGGCCAGCGCCGGGTTCAGCCCCTTCGGGCAGGTCCGCGCGCAGTTCATGATGGTGTGGCAGCGGTACAGCTTGAACGGATCTTCCAGATCGTCCAGGCGCGCACCGGTGTCCTCGTCGCGCGAGTCGATGATCCACCTGTAGGCCTGCAGCAGGATCGCCGGACCCAGGTAACGCTCGCCGTTCCACCAGTAGCTCGGGCAGCTGGTCGAGCAGCATGCGCACAGGATGCACTCGTACAGGCCGTCGAGCTTCTTGCGGTCTTCCGGCGACTGCAGCCGCTCGCGATCCGGCGGCGGCGGGGTCTGGGTACGGATCCACGGCTTGATCGAGGCGTACTGCGCGTAGAAATGGGTCAGGTCCGGCACCAGATCCTTGACCACGCTCATGTGCGGCAGCGGGTAGATGGGCACTTCCTTCTTGCCGCAGTCGGCGATCGCCTTCGTGCAGGCCAGCGTGTTGGTGCCGTCGATGTTCATCGCGCACGACCCGCAGATGCCCTCGCGGCACGAGCGGCGGAAGGTCAGGGTCGGGTCGATCTCGTTCTTGATCTTGATCAGCGCGTCCAACACCATCGGGCCGCACGCGTCCAGATCCACCTCGTAGGTGTCGGTCCGCGGGTTGCTGTCGTCGTCCGGATTCCACCGGTAGACCTTGAAGGTCCGCACATTCTTCGCGCCCTTGGCGGGAAAGTGCTTGCCCTTGCCGATCTTGGAATTCTTGGGGAGGGTGAACTCTGCCATGGCTTTAAAATCCGGGAATGGGGATTAGGGAGTGGGGAGGCGTTGAGAGCAGGAAGCGACGTGTTTCGAATCCCGAATCACCAATCCCCAATCCCGGCTTTGGTCAGTAAACGCGCGGCTTCGGCGGAACCACGTCCACGTCCTTGCTGAGCGTGTACATGTGCACCGGGCGGTAGTCGAAGCTGCACTGGCCCTTGTCGTCGACGGTGACCAGCGTGTGCTTCTGCCAGTTGACGTCGTCGCGGTCGGGGAAATCCTCGTGGGCGTGCGCGCCGCGGCTTTCCTTGCGCTGTTCGGCCGAGTTGATCGTCGCCACTGCGTTGAGCAGCAGGTTGTTCAGCTCGTAGGTCTCGATCAGGTCGGAATTCCACACCAGCGAGCGGTCGGAGACCTTGACGTCCTCGAAGCTGGCGAAGATGTCGGCCATCTTGTCCACGCCTTCCTTCAGCGTCTTGCTGGTGCGGAACACCGCCGCGTCGGACTGCATGGTGCGCTGCATCTTGTCGCGGATCACCGAGGTCGGGGTGCTGCCGTTGGCGTTGCGCAGCTTGTCCAGCAGGCCCAGCGCCTTGTCGCAGGCGTCGCCCGGCAGGCCCTTGTGCGGCGCGCCGGTCTTGATCGTCTCGGCGCAGCGGTTGGCCACCGCACGGCCGAACACCACCAGGTCGAGCAGCGAGTTGGAGCCCAGGCGGTTGGCGCCGTGCACCGACACGCAGGCGGCCTCGCCGATGGCGTACAGGCCCGGCACCACCGCATCGGGGTTGTCGCCGTCCTTGCGCACCACTTCGCCGTGGTAGTTGGTCGGGATGCCGCCCATGTTGTAGTGCACGGTCGGGATCACCGGGATCGGCTGCTTGTGCACGTCGACGCCGGCGAAGATGCGCGCGCTCTCGGCGATGCCGGGCAGCTTGTCGTCGATCACGCCCGGGCCGAGATGGGTCAGGTCGAGCAGGATGTGGTCCTTGTGCTCGCCGACGCCGCGGCCTTCGCGGATCTCGATGGTCATCGAACGCGACACCACGTCGCGCGAGGCCAGATCCTTGTAGTGCGGGGCGTAGCGCTCCATGAAGCGCTCGCCGCTGCTGTTGCGCAGGATGCCGCCTTCGCCGCGCACGCCTTCGGTGATCAGGCAGCCGGCGCCGTAGATGCCGGTCGGGTGGAACTGCACGAACTCCATGTCCTGCATCGGCAGGCCGGCACGCATCACCAGGCCGCCGCCGTCGCCGGTGCAGGTGTGCGCCGAGGTGGCGCTGAAGTAGGCGCGGCCGTAGCCGCCGGTGGCCAGCACCACGCCGTGGGCGCGGAACAGGTGCAGCGAGCCTTCGGCCATGTCCAGGGCGAGCACGCCGCGGCAGGCGCCTTCCTCGTCGAAGATCAGGTCGAGCGCGAAGTACTCGATCATGAAGCGCGCGTTGTGCGCCAGCGACTGCTGGTACAGCGTGTGCAGCATGGCGTGGCCGGTGCGGTCGGCGGCGGCGCAGGTGCGCTGCGCCGACGGGCCTTCGCCGTACTTGGTGGTCATGCCGCCGAACGGACGCTGGTAGATCTTGCCGTCCTCGGTGCGGCTGAACGGCACGCCGTAGTGCTCCAGTTCGATGATCGCCGGGATCGCCTCGCGGCACATGTACTCGATGGCGTCCTGGTCGCCCAGCCAGTCCGACCCCTTGATGGTGTCGTAGAAGTGGTAGCGCCAGTCGTCCTCGCCCATGTTGCCGAGCGCGGCGGAGATGCCGCCCTGCGCGGCCACGGTGTGCGAACGGGTCGGGAAGACCTTGGTCAGGCAGACCGTCTGCAGGCCCTTCTGGGCCAGGCCGAAGGTCGCGCGCAGGCCGGCGCCGCCGGCGCCGACCACGACCATGTCGTACTTGTGTTCGGTGATCTTGTAAGCGGACATCGAAATGTGGTTCCTAGAGGGGGCGCCGATGGATCAGGCGATGCCCAGCGCGATGCGCGCCACGGCGAAGATGCTGACGATGGCGCCGAGCACGGCGACGAAGCGCACGATGGTCTGCGCGGCCAGGGCCAGCAGCGAGGTGTGCACGTAGTCTTCCAGCACCACCTGCATGCCGAGCTGGGCATGCCAGAACGCGGCGATCAGGAAGCCGACCAGCAGGATCGCGTTCCACGGCTTGGCCACGGCCTCGGTGGCGGCGACATAGTCCGAGCCGAGCAGGCTCAGCACGAAGATCAGGAACCAGATCGACAGCGGCACCAGCGCGGTGGCGGTCAGGCGCTGCACCACGAAATGCTCGGTGCCGGTCTTGGCCGCGCCCAGGCCGCGGACGTTCTTCAACGGAGTGCGATAGCGGCTCATGCGGTGGCTCCCAGCAGCACGTAGGCCCACACGGCGGCGGTCAGCACGAAGCTGAGCACGACCGACAGCCAGCCGATGGTGACGAAGGCGCGGACGGCGTAGCCCTGGCCGAAATCCTGCAGGATGTGGCGCAGGCCGCCGAACAGATGGAAGGCGAAGCACCAGGTCCAGCCGAACAGGAACACCTGGCCATACCAGGCGCCGGCGATGTCGCGGAAGAGATTCCAGGAGGCGGGGCCGAGCATCAGGGCCAACAGGCCGGCGGCGATGATCAGGGCACCGATCGACAGCACGATGCCGGTGGCTCGATTCAGGATCGAGGTCACCATCTGGATCTGCCAGCGATAGACCTGCAGATGCGGGGAAAGAGGACGTTCGCGCGTAGCCATTCGCTGGGCTCGTTGTCTCGGCTGGGCGGCGTGCTTAAGGCCGCGTTGGCTCAAAGCTGCTCAAAAATCGATGCAGCGTCCGTTTTTCTCCCAGTCGCCGTAGCGCGTCGGCTCGAGGCCGCCGCGCCCGCCGATCTCCCGCGGCGCAGGCTCGGTCTGCGGAGGGGTCTCCTCGGCGGGCCGCTGCGTTTCGGGATCGGACTCGGGTGTGGGGGTTGGTTGGCCTATCATGCGGGTCTCACAACTCGTCAATTTTAGTCCTCCCCTCTCGTGCCTGACAACCTGAATCTCGATTCCGGCGGTTTTTCCGCCTTGCCACACCTGCAATACGTCGCCTTGCGCGGTCCGGATGCAGTGGCCTTCGCCCATGCGCAGTTCGCCAACGACGTGCAGGCGCTGGCCGCGGGCCAGTGGCAGTGGAACGCCTGGCTCACCGCCAAGGGCCGGGTGATCGCGGTATTCGCGCTGCTGCGCCAGGCCGACGACGCCTTGCTGATGCTGCTGCCCGACGGCGGCGCCGAGGACCTGGCGGCGGCACTGGGCCGCTTCGTGTTCCGGCGCAAGCTGCGCATCACCGTCGAGGACACGCTGTTAGCTTTGGGTCGCCTGAGCCTACCGGAGCAGGCCCGGGGCGCGACGTCGGCGCGCGATGAGGCCGGCGTGATCGAACTGGACATGGGCGGCGACGGCCTGCCGCGTACGCTGCACTTGGTGCCGGCGCCGGCGTCGGATATGCCGGCCGCCGACCCGGCAGTGGTGGAAGCCTGGCGCGCGGCCGATCTGCGCCTGGGCCTGGTGCGGCTGGCGCCGAGCCAGCGCGAACAGTGGACGCCGCAGCAACTGGGCCTGGACCGGCTGCATGCCTTCAGCGTCAAGAAGGGCTGCTACCCGGGCCAGGAAATCGTCGCCCGCACCCACTTCCTGGGCAAGGCCAAGCGCGCCGTGCAGTTGCTGGAAGCAGAGGCCGCGGTCGCGATCGACACGGCGGTGCTGCGCGACGGCCAGCCGTTCGGCAGCGTGGTCAGCGTCGCCGGCACCCTGGCACTGGCGGTGCTGCCGCTGGACGAGACGCCACCGACGGGGCTGGACGTCGACGGCCACCCCGCACGTTGGCAGCCCCTGATCGACGGCCTGGCGCGCTGAGCGCGCGCCGTAACGCCAGCTTTTGCTTACGGCTGTTGCGAATCCCCAATCCCCAATCCCGGATCCCGCGCCTCCAGGCGCACCCCACTCTCGGCATCGAAGAAGTGCAGCGCGTCGCCGCGCACCGCCACCCGCAGGCGCTCGCCCAGGCCCGGCAGCGCGCGGGGCGCCACCCGCATCACCAGCGGCTGCGCGCCGTGGCTGAGATTGACGAAGATTTCGTTGCCGACCGGCTCGATCACCTCGATGGTGGCCTCGAAGCCACCCTGCGCGTCATCGCTGGGCTGCAGGTGTTCCGGCCGCACGCCGACCGCCAGTTCGCGGCCCAGCCACTGCGGCGCCAGCTGCGCGCCCGGCAGCGGCACCCGGCCGCCGTCCTGCAAGTGCAACTGCAGGCCGCCCTCGTCGACCAGCCGCCCGCGCAGCACGTTCATCGCCGGGCTGCCGAGGAAGCCGGCCACGAACAAGTTCGCCGGGCGGTCGTACAGCGCCATCGGCGTGTCGATCTGCTGGATCACCCCGTCCTTGAGCACGACGATGCGCTGACCCAGGGTCATCGCCTCGACCTGGTCGTGGGTGACGTAGATCATGGTGGTGCCGAGCTTGCGGTGCAGCTGCGCGATCTCGGTGCGCACCGAATGGCGCAGCTTGGCGTCCAGGTTGGACAGCGGCTCGTCGAGCAGGAACACCGCCGGCTCGCGCACCAGCGCGCGGCCCAGCGCCACGCGCTGGCGCTGGCCGCCGGACATCGCGCGCGGCAGCTTGTCCAGCATCGGGGTCAGGCCCAGGGTATCGGCGGCGGCGGCCACGCGCTGGCGGATGACCTCCTTGCTCTCGCCGCGCAGCTTGAGTCCGAACGCCAGGTTCTCGGCCACGGTCATGTGCGGGTACAGCGCATAGCTCTGGAACACCATGGCGATGTCGCGGTCCTTCGGCGCCACCTCGTTGACCACGCGCTCGCCGATGCGCAGCTCGCCGCCGCTGATCTCCTCCAGGCCGGCGATCATCCGCAGCAGCGTGGACTTGCCGCAGCCCGAAGGCCCGACCAGCACCATCAGTTCGCCGTCGGCCACTTCGAAGCTGGCCCCGTGCACGGCGACCTGGCCGTTGTCGTAGACCTTGCGGATGTTGTCCAGTTGTACTTTCGCCATGTATCCGGTTTCCGGCAGTGAGGAACGGGCTGCCGCCGGTCCCTCCCGAAGGCAGTGCATACGAATGCGGGTCGCATCGTGCCAGCGCGCAGGCAACAATGGATCGCGATGCGGTATTCTGCCATGTAACCGTTTTCACGGGGCAACATCGAGCCTGGGAGGGCACGCAATGCGATCCGCCGCCAGCCGCCGATCCGGCGCGCCGTCGTTATCCGGCCTGCAGCATGAGGCATTGGAGAGGTATGCTCAGAGGTCTGGCAGTCGTATTCATCTCCTGGATCGTGCGTCCCCGCCTGGCGGCCGTCCCGCGTCACGCCTTCGCCCGAACCGGCCGGATACAGGCCGTTCCCGCCGTTCGCTTCCCCACGCCACGTCACTTCTAGCCCCCAGGTGATCGACACCATGTCACCCGAAACCGAAACCCGGTCGATGCACGATACCTTCCTGTTGTTCGGCGCCACCGGCGATCTGGCCCAGCGCTACCTGTTCCCCTCGCTGCTGCGCATGCTCGACGACGGCTTCCTGCCGGAAGACTTCCGCATCCGCGCGCTGGCGCTGTCGCCGCACGATACCGCCAAGTTCCACGAACTCCTCAAGCCGCGCCTGCAGGCGGCGATGCCGCAGATCGGCGAATCGATCGTGCAGGCGCTGCTGGCGCGCATCGACTACCGCTCGGTGGACCTGCGCGACGCCGAATCGGTGGCCGCCGCGGTGCGCGACCTGACCGCGCGCCGCTGCGTGAGCTACCTGGCGATCCCGCCGGGGCTGTACATCAGCACCTGCCAGGGCCTGGCCCTGGGCGGGGCGCTGGCCGCGCCGCACCGGCTGATGCTGGAGAAGCCGATCGGCCACGATTCGGACAGCGCCCGCGAGATCGTGCAGGCGATCGGCGCGCTGATCGACGAGGACCGCGTGTTCCGCCTGGACCACTACCTGGGCAAGGCCGCGGTGCAGAACCTGATCGCGCTGCGCTTCGGCAACACGTTGCTGGAGGCGGTGTGGAACCGCAACTACATCGAGTCGGTGGACATCCTGGTCGCCGAGAGCGAAGGCGTGGACGGCCGCGATGCCTACTACGCGCGTTCCGGCGCGCTGCGCGACATGGTGCAGAGCCATATCCTGCAGCTGCTGTGCCTGGTGGCGATGGAGCCGCCGGCGTCGCTGGAAGCCGACCGCATCCGCGACGAGAAGGTCAAGGTGCTGCGCGCGCTGCGGCCACTGAGCGCGGAGCATGCCGCCCGCGACAGCGTGCGCGGGCGCTACACCGCCGGCACCATCAACGGCCAGCCGGCGCAGGCCTACCAGCCGCCGGAAGGCAGCGACGTGGAAACCTTCGCCGCGGTCACCGCCTACATCGACAACTGGCGCTGGGCCGGGGTGCCGTTCCGGCTGTGCACCGGCAAGCGCCTGGCCGAGCGCTCCACCCGCGTGGTGGTCACGCTCAAGCCGGTCACCCACTGGCTGTTCGAGCGCCCGGCCGCGCAGCAGGTGGCGCCGAACCGGCTGACCTTCCAGCTGCAGCCGCAGGAGAACATCGAACTGGGGCTGATGAGCAGCCTGGCCGGCCCGGAATGGGGCGCGCTGGAACTGCAGCCGCTGGAACTGGAACTGTCGGTGCCCACCGGCCTGCACCGGCGCATCGCCTACGAGCGGCTGATGCTCGACGCGCTCAACGGCAACCACGCGCTGTTCGTGCGCGACGACGAGGTGCGCGCCGCCTGGGCCTGGATCGACAGCGTCAGCGCCGCCTGGGCGCAGGCGCAACTGCCGCTGCTGCCCTACCCGGCCGGTAGCTGGGGGCCGGAGGAAGCGCAGGCCTACGTGTCCTGCGACCAGTCCGGCGCCGCGCCGCGGGTCGCTTCGTGAGCGCGCCGCAGCGCCCGGTGCTGGTGGCCGACATCGGCGGCACCAATGCCCGTTTCGCCCTCGCCGATCTCGACGCCTCGGTGCCGCTGCTCGACGACAGCACCCAGACCTACTCGGTGGTGGAGTTCCCGTCGCTGGGCGACGCCGCTCGGCACTACCTGGAACAGACCGGAGTGGACGCGCGCAGCGGCACCTTCGCGGTCGCCGGCCGCGTCGACGGCGACGAGGCGCGCATCACCAACCATCCGTGGGTGATCTCGCGGGCACGCACCCGCGCCATGCTCGGCTTCGACGAACTGCACCTGATCAACGACTTCGCCGCGCAGGCGATGGCGATCAGCCTGCTGCGGCCGCAGGACGTGGTCCAGGTCGGCGGCGCCAGCTGGACGCCGGCGCCGGTCGAAGTGCCGCGCAACTACGGCGTGATCGGCCCCGGCACCGGCCTGGGCGTGGGCGGCCTGCTGATGCGCGGCGGGCGCTGCTTTCCGCTGGAGACCGAGGGCGGCCACGTCAGCTTCCCGCCGGGCACGCCGGAGGAGATCCGCATCCTGGAATTGCTGTCGCAGCAGTTCGGCCGCGTCTCCAACGAGCGCCTGATCTGCGGCCCGGGCCTGGTCAATATCCACCGCGCGCTCAGCGAGATCGCCGGCGACGATCCGGGCCCGCTGCAGCCGGAAGACATCACCGCGCGCGCCGCGCAGGGCGATTACCGGGCGATGCGCACGGTGGACGTGTTCTGCGCCGTGTTCGGTGCCATCGCCGGCGACCTGGTGCTGATGCAGGGCGCCTGGGACGGCGTGTTCCTGACCGGCGGGCTGGTGCCGAAGATGCTCGACGCGATCCAGCATTCCGGGTTCCGCCAGCGTTTCGAGCACAAGGGCCGGTTTTCGTCGATCATGGCGCGGGTGCCGTCGCTGGCGGTGATCCACCCCCGTCCCGGCCTGCTCGGCGCCGCCGCCTACGCGGTGGACGCCGCGCGGCAATCCCCAGGAGCCATTGCATGAGCCCCACGCTGTCCGACCGCATCACGCTGATCCGCTACGACGATCCGGATGAATGGATCGACGCGGCAGCGGCCGAGATCGGCACCGCGCTGCGCGAGGAGATCCAGCGCCGCGGCGGCGCGCGCCTGCTGCTGTCCGGCGGCACCACCCCGGCGCCGGTGTACCAGGCGCTGGCCGAGCTGCCGCTGGACTGGTCCAAGCTGGAAGTCGGGCTGGTCGACGAGCGCTGGCTGTCGCCGCAGGACAGCGACAGCAACGCCTACCTGATCCGGCACAGCCTGCTGGACCGCGCCGAGGAGGCGCGCTTCGAGCCGCTGGTGCGGGTCGGCAAGCCGCTGCAGGACTGCGTGCACGCCGCCAACCTGCATGCGCGGCACGCCCCGGCCGCGTGCATGGCGGTGCTGGGCATGGGCGGCGACGGCCACACCGCCTCGCTGTTCCCCGGCGCCACCGACCTGAACAAGGCCCTGGCCAATCCCCTGCCCTACGCCGCGCTCGACGCCACCGGCTGCCCCGGCGCCAACACCTGGCCGTTGCGCATCACCCTGACCCCGGCCGGCCTGGCGCCGATCGGCCAGCGCATGCTGCTGTTGCGCGGCACGCAGAAGCTGGAGGTGCTGGAGCGTGCGCTGGCCGGCACCGATCCGCACGAGTATCCGATCCGCGTCGCCTTCGATACGCCGGGTGCGCGCTTGCGCGTGCATTGGTGCGAGTGAGGCCGGGACCCGTAACAGCCGCACCGCCGCCTTTGCCTTTCCCGGGTCCCCGGTCCCGAGCCACGGGTCCCGCCCCCACCCTTCATAGCCACTTCCGCCAATGAGCCTGCATCCGACCCTCCACGCGATCACCGAACGCATCCGCCAGCGCAGTGCGCCGTCGCGGCGCGCCTACCTGGCCGGCATCGACGCCGCGCTGCGCGACGGTCCGTTCCGCAGCCGCCTGAGCTGCGGCAACCTCGCCCACGGCTTCGCCGCCTGCGGCCCCACCGACAAGAGCCGGCTGGAAGGCGGGATCACCCCCAACCTGGGCATCATCACCGCCTACAACGACATGCTCTCGGCACACCAGCCGTTCGAGCACTACCCTGAAATCATCCGCAGCACCGCGCGCGCGCTCGGCGCCACCGCGCAGGTGGCCGGCGGCGTGCCGGCGATGTGCGACGGCGTGACCCAGGGCCGTCCCGGCATGGAGCTGTCGCTGTTCTCGCGCGACGTGATCGCCCAGGCCACCGCGATCGGCCTCAGCCACGACATGTTCGACACCAGCCTGTACCTGGGCGTGTGCGACAAGATCGTGCCCGGCCTGCTGATCGGTGCGCTGGCCTTCGGCCACCTGCCGGCGGTGTTCGTGCCGGCCGGGCCGATGACCCCGGGCATCCCCAACAAGCAGAAGGCCGAGGTGCGCGAGCGCTACGCCGCCGGCCAGGCCAGCCGCGAGGAACTGCTGGCCGCCGAATCGGCGTCCTACCACGCTCCCGGTACCTGCACCTTCTACGGCACCGCCAATTCCAACCAAGTGCTGCTGGAAGCGATGGGCGTGCAGTTGCCCGGCGCCTCCTTCGTCAACCCCGGCACCCCGCTACGCGAGGCGCTGACCCAGCAGGCGACCGAGCGCGCGCTGCGCATCACCGCGCTGGGCAACGACTTCCGCCCGCTGGGCCGGTTGATCGACGAGCGCGCCATCGTCAACGCGGTGGTCGCGCTGATGGCCACCGGCGGCTCCACCAACCACACCATCCACTGGCTGGCGGTGGCGCGCGCGGCTGGCATCGTGCTGACCTGGGACGACCTGGACGCGCTGTCGCAGCTGGTGCCGCTGCTGGCGCGGGTGTATCCGAACGGCGAGGCCGACGTGAACCACTTCGCCGCCGCCGGCGGCATCGGCTTCGTGTTCCGCGAGCTGATGGACGCCGGGCTGATGCACGACGACCTGGCCACCATCGTGCCCGGCGGCATGCGCGCCTACGGCGACGAGCCGTGCCTGCAGGACGGCAAGCTGGCCTACGTGCCGAGCCCGGCCAAGAGCGCCGACGAAGCGGTGGTGCGCCCGGCGTCCAACCCGTTCGAGGCACAGGGTGGTCTGCGCCTGCTGCGCGGCAACCTGGGCCGCTCGCTGATCAAGCTGTCGGCGGTGAAGCCGCAGTTCCGCACCATCGAAGCCCCGGCCGTGGTCATCGACGCGCCGCAGGCGCTGAACAAGCTGCACGCCGCCGGCGCACTGCCGCACGACTTCGTGGTGGTGCTGCGCTACCAGGGCCCGCAGGCCAACGGCATGCCGGAACTGCATTCGCTGGCGCCGTTGCTGGGCCTGCTGCAGAACCAAGGCCGGCGCGTGGCGCTGGTCACCGACGGACGCCTGTCCGGCGCGTCCGGCAAGTTCCCCGCGGCCATCCACGTGACCCCGGAAGCGGCGCGCGGCGGCCCCATCGCCCGCGTGCGCGAGGGCGACATCGTGCGCCTGGACGGCGAGGCCGGCACCCTGGAAGTGCTGGTGGACGCCGCCGAGTGGGCGGCGCGGCCGCTGGCGCCGAACACCGCGCCGGCCGCACACGACCTGGGCCGCAACCTGTTCGGGCTCAACCGCCGCATGGTCGGCCCGGCCGACCAGGGCGCGCTGTCGATCTCCTGCGGCCCGCCGGCCGCCGACGGCGACCTGTGGAACTACGACGCCGAGTACGACCTGGGCCGCGATGCCGAGGCCGCCGCCGCGCCGCACGAATCCAAGGACGCCTGAGTCGCGCCGCCTGCCCCACCCTGCCCTGGCCGGTCGCGGCCGGGGCCTCCCCCTCGCAACCGAGACCGTCATGACCATCGCCGAACACCAGACCAAGGCCGAGCAGCTGCTGCGCGCGGCCGGCATCCTGCCCGTCGTCACCGTCCACACCCTGGAGGAGGCGCGCCGCGTCTCGGCCGCGCTGCTCGAAGGCGGGCTGCCGGCGATCGAACTGACCCTGCGCACGCCGGTGGCGATGGAGGCGCTGGCGATGCTCAAGCGCGAACTGCCGGACATCGTGATCGGCGCCGGCACCGTGCTCAACGCCACCCAGCTGCAGCAGTCGATCGACGCCGGCGCCGACTTCATCGTCACCCCCGGCACCACCCCGACCCTGGCCGACGCACTGGCGCAGGCGCCGCTGCCGGTGGTGCCGGGCGCGGCCACCCCGAGCGAGCTGCTGGCGCTGATGGAGCGCGGTTTCCGCGTGTGCAAGCTGTTCCCCGCCTCCGCCGTCGGCGGCCTGGCGATGCTCAAGGGCCTGGCCGGCCCCCTGGCCGAGCTCAAGCTGTGCCCCACCGGCGGCATCGGCGAAAGCACCGCCGCCGAGTACCTGGCGCAGCCCAACGTGGTCTGCATCGGCGGCTCGTGGATGGTGCCCAAGGACTGGCTGGCCGACGGCGCCTGGGACAAGGTGCGGGAGAGCTCGGCGAAGGCGGCCGCGATCGCGGCGGCGGCGCGGTAGCGCTGCGGCGGCCGCGGCCGCGGCCGCCGGGATTGGGCATTCGGGATTGGTGATTCGTAAAAGCAACTCCACCCAGCACCCTGAAAAAAAAGCGCCGGCATGCCGGCGCTTTTTTTGCTTTTAGCTGTTACGAATCCCCAATCCCGAATCCCCAATCCCCAATCCCGGCCTCACCGCACCTCAATCTGCACATCCGCCGGCAACGCATGGATGCGCAGTTCGCCGTGTTCCCACTGCACCGCTTCGCCGTTGACCAGCGTGCGGCCCGGTTGGCCCGGGTACGGCCACGGCAGCACCAGGCCGCCGCTGGGCATGCGCAGGCCGTCGGGGATGTTCAGCAGCAGCCGGTTCTTCTGCCGCCGCAGCTGGTAGCTCAGCGGACCCTGCGGGGTGCGCAACTGTTCGATCGCCACGCCCTTGCCGTCGAACCAGTCGGCCGGGATGCCGGCGGCCAGCACCAGGCTGTCGTCGACGTCGCGGGCGTAGGCGAACATGTCCAGCACCGAGCGCACGAAGTCCGAGGCGACCCAGGCATGCGGCAGGTCGCCCAGGAAGAACGGCTTGCGCGGCGTGCGCGAGACCACCTCGGCCCACTGGTTCCAGGGCTGCGGCGCGCGGTCCTTGAAGAAGAACGCGGTCGCCTCCCAGGCGCGCTCGCGCCAGCCCAGGCGCACGAACGCGGACACGTTGCGCCACTCGTAGGGGGTGTAGTCCTTCCACTCGCGGGTGCCGTCGCGGCGGCCGACGAATTCGCTCCAGTAGCGCTCGAAGGTGTTGTCGAGCAGCGCCTGCGGCAGCCGGCCCTGCTCGCCGCCAGGCGCCAGCGCGATGGTGGTCGAGGTCGGATCGAAGTCGCCCAGCTCCGCCGAACCCGGCAGGAAGTTGATGTGGTGCTGCTGGGTGGCCGCGTCCAGCGAGGCGTACAGGTCCTGGCGGAACTGGTCGCGCGAGGCGGCGAAACGCGCGGCGTCGTCGATGCGGCCCAGCTCGGCGGCGATGCTCACCGCGTCCTTGTAGCCGCGCAGCGCCCAGAAGTTGTCCCAGTACGAGTGCATCGGCTTGGCCGAGTAGCCCTCGTGGCTGATCGACACCGGCATCATCCCGTAGAAAGCCGCATTGCGCGCGCGGTTCTCGTCGGTGCGCTCGCTCAGCCGCAACTGCTCCATGTAGTCGTAGGCGCCGAGCACGTGCGGCCACATCTGCTCGAGGAAGGCGCGGTCGCCGGTGTAGCGGTAGTAGTCGGCGACGCTGTAGATCAGCTCGCCGTGGCTGTCGTTTTCCGGCACCGGGTCGCTGCCGCGATCGTCCACGCAGCACGGCACCATGCCGTTGGCGAACTGGTACGGCGCGTACCACGCCACGTACTCGCGGACCACGTCGGCGCGGCCCAGCCGCAGCAGGCCTTCGGAGATCATCGCGCCGTCGCGGATCCAGCTGCGCGAGTACGAGCGCGTGCCCGGCTGCAGGCGCGGCCCGATGCGGGAGATCAACATGTGCGCCAGCGCGGTGCGCAGCGTATCGGCGACCGCCTTGCCCTGCGCCGGCACATGCAACTGCACGCGGTCCAGCTTCTCGTGCCACTGCGCGGCGACCTGCTGCTGCGCGCGTGCAGCATCGAAGCCAGCCGGCAGCGCGGCGTTGCCGGTCTGCGGGATCACCAGCGCCACCTCGCGCACCTCGCCCGGGGCCAGGCGTCCGCGGTACAGCAAGGCGCCGGACGCCAGCCCGTCCGGATCCTGCGCCTGCTGCGGCAGGCCGCCGGCATCGGCGCCGAGCCGTTCGATGTCCATGCCGGCGTCGAACGCGCTGGCGTAGGCGGCATCGGGCTTCTGCACGGCGAACACGCGCGGCTGGCCGTTGACCTGCACCTGCGTGCCGGCGAAGGCGAGCGAGCGGATCGGGCTGACCCCGCCGACCGTGTTGAGGAACTGGCTGGGTGGATTGACCTGGAACGGACGCACCGCCAGCGCCAGGGTGTAGTCGTGCGGCTGTTTGCTCGGGTTGCTGAGCCGGTAGCGCGCCACCAGTTGCGCCTGCTCCGGCTCGCCCTGCACGAAGGCGGTGACGCGCAGCGCGGCGTTGTCGTGGGTCCAGTCCACGCTGGGAATCGGCAGGTAGTCGTCCTGCAGGCTCTGCGCGGCCTTGACGTCGGCCCAGCTCAGGCGCTTGCCGTCCAGCAGCAGGAACGGTTCGATGCTGAAGCCGCCCTTGCCCACCTCGATCGCGCCATCCTCGCCGACCAGGCCCTGTTCGCGGCCGCCATCCAGGCCGATGATGGTCCAGTACGGTTGCTCGCCGCTGAAGCCGCGCGGGAACCAGCCGCGGGCGGACTGCGCCGCCACCGACTTGATGAAGTCGTTCTGGGTCGCGGCGAAGGCCAGCGGCTGCAGTGCGATGTCGGCGATGCCGTAGCGGAAGCTGGGGCCATCCTGCAGGTCGAAGCGCACGTAGCGCGCCTCGGTGTCCGGCAGCGCCAGCCAGTCGGTGCCGCCGTTGCCGGCGGTCACCGCGCGCAGTTCGCGCCAGCTGCGCCCGTCGGCCGAGCCCTGCACGGTATAACGCGAGGCGTACACGCCCGGCGCCCACTGCACCTTGGCGCCGCCGAACTCGCGCACCTTGCCCAGGTCCAGCATGATCGTCTGGGTCTTGGCGTTGCCGCTGTACCAGACCGTGTCCGGCTTGCCGTCGGCGATGCGCTGCTGCAGCGCCGGCGCGGTATCGGCGCTGACCTTGACCGTCAGCGGCGAGGTGTCCTGCGGCGGCAACGGGGTCAGGGTCAGTTGGTCGAAGCACACCGTGCCGGCGCCGCCGACCTGGTTGTAGATGGTGAACTCGATCTGCGCGCTGCGGGTCAGCTCCTTCTCCGGGCTCGGCCCCCAGGCCTTGTCGATCTGCCGCTTCTTGAAGGTGACCGTGCTCCACTGCGTGGGGAACGCGTAGCGCGGCCGGTTGACCCACCACACGTTGTCGCCGCTGGCGTCGACCAGCTTGAACTGCAGGTCGTTGCTCGGCGAATCGCCGCGCAGCTGGAACGCGAACTCGTAGTTGTCCGGATAGTCGATCGGCACGTTGCGGCGGATCCCGGCATAGCCGGAGACGCCGTTGAAGTCGTAGTCCAGGCACAGCGCCTTGGCGCGGCCGCCGCTGGGCGCCTGCACCAGCCGGGTCGAGGCGGTGACTTGGTTGGAGACGACGATCTGCCATTTGTCCAGATCGTTGAAGCTGTCCAGCGCCACCGTGGAGGTCGGCGGCGCGGCGACGGCATGGGCGGCCGCCAGTCCCAGCATCGCCAGCATCGCACGTGCGCACGTCATCGCCATCCCGTCCCTCATCGCCTTCCCCGTTGCTGTCGTCGTGTCTGCTTCTGTCGGAGGGGCATCGGCCCCGATGGAGTATCCGGTCCTGCTGTCGCGGCTGACGCCGCTGCGACAGGCGCGCGCCCAAGACCGCGCGCGGCGTGGTTTGGGCTTACGGCGCCCGATGATACGCATCCATGCTGCCGTCCATGGCGTGACAGTCCCACGCCAGAACGTCCGGCCCGGCCATGCATGGCCGCGCGTTCGGGAACGCGCGAGCCAGTGGCTCGCAAGCGCGTCGCCGCACTCGCCTCTTTCCCATGCCATCCCTGGCGCAACTGATCGGCTCCGGACGACCCGGCCCGGCCATCCGTGGCCGGGCGTTCGGCAACGCGCGAGCCAGTGGCTCGCAAGCGCGTTCCCTCACCCCTTCACGCTGCCGAGCAGCAGGCCCTGGATGTAGTAGCGCTGCAGGGCCAGGAACAGGGCCAGCACCGGGATCACCGTGACCACCGCGCCGGCCATCATCATCTCCACGTCCATGATGTGCTCGCGCGACAGCGCCGCCAGCGCCACCGGCAGGGTGTAGTGCTCCTGGTCGGTCAGCACGATCAGCGGCCACATGAAGTCGTTCCACGCCGCCATGAAGGTGAAGATGGTCAGCGTCACCAGCACCGGCTTGAGCATTGGCAGCACGATCTGGAAGAAGATCCGCAGCTCGCCGGCGCCGTCGATGCGGGCGGCCTCCAGCAGCTCGTCCGGGATCGAACGCGCGTACTGACGCACCAGGAAGATGCCGAACACCGTCGCCAGCGCTGGCACGACCACCCCGCCGAAGCTGTTGACCAGGTGCAGCTGCTTCATCAGCAGGAACAGCGGCAGCATCGCCACCTGCGCCGGGATCACCAGCGCCGCCAGCAGGATCTGGAAGATCCGCTCCTTGCCGACGAAGCGCAGCTTGGCGAAGGCATAGCCGGCCATGGTGTTGATCAGCAGCGAGCCGAAGGTGATCGCGCACGACACCAGCAGGCTGTTGGCGAAATTGCGCGCCATGCCGGTGCGCGAGAACAGCTCGCCGTAGTTGGCCAGGGTGGCGCCGGTGGGCAGCATCGGCGGCGGGAAGCGACTGGCCTGCCCGGCCGGCATGAACGACACCGACACCATCCACAACAGCGGCGCCAGGCTGATCACGGCGAGCAGCAGCAGCCCGCCGTTGACCAGCAGCGTGTTCCAGCGCGAGGCGCCGATCTCCCGGCTCATACCAGGTCCCTCTTGCGGCCGAAGCGCAGCATCACCGTCGTCACTCCCAGGATGATCAGGAACAGCAGGAACGCCACCGCCGAGGCGCGGCCGAGGTTCCACCACTTGAAGCCTTCCTCGAACATGTAATACAGCACGCTCACCGTGCTCTGCAGGGGGTCGCCACGGGTCATCACGTAGGGTTCGGCGAACAGCTGGAAGTAGCCGGACACGGTAATCACCCCGACCACCAGCAGCACCGGCCCCAGCATCGGCAGGGTGATGTGCAGGAACTGCCGCCACTTGGAGGCGCCGTCGATGCGCGCGGCCTCGTACAGGTCCTGCGGGATGGCCTGCAGGCCGGCAAGGAAGATCACCATGTTGTAGCCGAAGTTCTTCCACACGGCGAACAGCATGATGGTCGGCATCGCCCAGTGCGGGTCGCCGAGCCAGTCGATCGGGCCGATGCCCAGGTGCGCCAGGCCGTAGTTGACCAGGCCGTAGCTGGTATGGAACAGGTAGCGCCAGATCACCGCCACCGCCACCAGCGTGGTCACCACCGGCGCGAACAGCGCGGTGCGGAACAGCGCCTTGAAGCGGGCCACCGGTGCGTTCAGCAGCAGCGCCGCGCCCAGCGAGGCGCCGATGGACAGCGGCACGCCGACGATCACGAAATACGTGGTGTTCCACAGCGACTTCCAGAACATCGGCGTCTGCAGCAACTCGATGTAGTTGCCGAAGCCGACGAAGCGCAGGTTGTGGCGGTCGGCCAGCGCATACAGGTCGAAGTCGGTGACGCTCAGCGCCAGCGCCGACAGCACCGGCAGGCCGAAGAACACGCCGATCACGATCAGCGCCGGGCCGGCGAACAGCCAGCCGATCAGGGAACCGCGCTTCATGGCGTGGCTCCCGCGGCCGGCGCCGCCGTGGCCTCGCGGTGCTGCTGATGGATCCAGCGGCGTTTCTCCAGGATCTCGTCGACCCGCTTGTCCAGTTCCCGCATTGCCTTCTCCTGCGGCTCACCGCCGCGCACCACCCGCTCGGTGGCCAGCCGCATCTCCTGCACGATGCGCTCCCACTCCAACACCTTCGGTGCCGGCTTGACCCGCTCCAGCTGATCGCGGAACGCATGCGCCAGCGGATCGTCGGCCAGCGACGGATACGCCCAGGTGCTGCGCCGCGGCGGCATGTCGCCGATCAGCGCGTGGAAGCGCGCCTGGATCTGCGGCCGCGACAGGAACTCGATCAGCTTCCAGGCCGCGTCCTTGTGCTCGGACTTGCGGAAGATCACCAGGCTGGTGCCGCCGGCGATGCCGGCGCCGGGGCCGTCCGGACCGGGCAGCGGCATGGTGCCCCACTGGTCCTTCAACGCCGGCGGCTGCACCTTGCGGAACTCGCGGATATTCCACGGGCCGGAGATGTAGAAGGCGTAGAAGCCGTTGAAGAACTCGTCCCAGACGTTGGAGATCTGCGTCTCCGACATCTTCGGCGCCCAGCCCTGGTCGAACATGTTGGCGTAGAACGCCAGCGCCTTGCGGAAGCCGGGGCTTTCGAAGTTGCCGTAGTTGTTGTGGTCGCGCAGCAGCGGATCGGGCAGTTGCAGGCCCAGCGACAGCTGCTGCTCGAACTCGTTGAGCGGCATCAGGATCGCGTAGCGCTTCGGGCCCACGTGCTTCTTCACCGCCGCCATCGCCTGCTCCCACTCGGCCCAGGTCTGCGGCAGCTTGGTCACCCCGGCGTCGCGCAGCATGTCCTTGCGGTAGAACAGCAGGCGCGTGTCCACGTACCAGGGGATGCCGTAGAGCTGGCCGTCGATGACGCTGGTGTCCCAGATGCCGGGGAAGTAGTCCTTCGGGTCGACCACCTTGGAGCGGTCGACGTAGGGCTGCAGTGGCTGCAGCGTGCCCAGCTCGGCGAATTCCGGAATCCAGGTGTTGCCCAACTGACACACGTCCGGCAGGCCATCGGCCGCGAACGCGGTCAGCAGCTTCTCGTGCGCGGCAGTCCAGGGGATGTTCTGGATGTCCACGTGAATGCCGGGATTTTCCTTCTCGAACTCCGGAATCAGCTCGGCCACCACCTCGGCCTCGCGGCCCATCGCCCAGAACCGCACCACCTCGCCCTGCGGCGCGCGTGCGCAGCCGCACACCGCCAACACCACCAAACCCAGCGAAACCCAACGACCGATCATGCGTACTGTGCTCATTCCGGTTGCTGCGGCTGGCGCTGTGGAGGGGTGGACTGCGCCTCGGCGGCGGCGGCGCGCGACTCGGCGATGCCCAGCGCACGCGCATTGGCCGCCTGCTCGTCCTTCTTGGGCAGCGGCTGGGCCTCGCCCTCCGGGGTCAGCCAGCCGCCGGTGAAGCCGGCGCGCTCCAGGCCGGTGCGGATGTACTTGTTCTTCTTCATCACGTTCCAGACGAACTCATTGCGGTAATTGGCGATCATGGTGACGATCGCGCCCTGGTCGATGCCGATGTAGTCGCTGGCCACCCAGCCGCGGTTGGGGATCATGCGGCCGGTCTTGAGCGGGATATCGTAGTTGAAGCTGGGATTGAACGAATCCAGGAAGCCGTAGCTCGAATACAGGAAGTCGCCGAAGCGCTTGTGCATTTCCTGGGTCGCCGGAATCACCACCTCAGGTGCGAACACGATCGAGGACACCGCCGCGGTCGGCGCGATGGTGCCGTCGTCGAACGCCTCGAACAGGCCGGCGCCGCGGGTGCGGTAGTGGAAGAACTGGCGCTGCTCGCCGCGGTACTCCTGGGTGGTGTTCTGCGGACCGTCGCTGGCGGTCAGGCCCCACACATTCTCGCCGTACTCCTTCCACTTCATCGGGTTGTCGATGGCGTACTCGCGCTGCGCCAGGGTGGCGCGGCGGCTGTTGAGGAAATAGTCGATGCCATGCTCGCGCATGTACTGGTCCTGGATGTCGCGGAAATCGATCCAGACGTGGTTGTACTGGTGCGCGAACAGCGGGCCGAACGCCAGGTATTCCTGGCCGTAGTACACGCCCCAGTCCTTGTTGTAGGTGCGGGTCCACTCCTGCCACGCGTCCGGTTCCACCGGATGGGTCGGCGAGCCCAGCGCCAGCAGGTACACCATCATGCCTTCGTTGTAGCCCATCCAGTCGTGCTGGATGAAGCCGCGCTCGGGATACCAGCCCATCGAGATCAGCGGCTTGCGCTGCTGCATCCACGGCCAGTCCACGCGCCGGTACAGCGTGTCGGCGATCTGGCGGATCTCCTTCTCGTCGGCCGTGTCGCCTTCGTAGTAGGACTGGGCGAACAGCACGCCCATCATCAGCAGCGCGGTGTCCACGCTCGACAGTTCCACCCACTGGTCGTAGCGCAGCCCTTTTTGCATGTCCAGGAAGTGGTAGTAGAAGCCCTTGTAGCCGGCGCGCCCGGTGCGCTGCGGGCCGACCGGCACGTCGCGCAGGAAGCGCAGCGTGGTCAGGGTGCGTTGCACGGCCTGCTCACGGCTGATCCAGCCGTTCTCGTAGCCGATGGGATAGACGGTGAGCGCGAAGCCGACCGACGCGATCGACGCGAACGGCCGCGACGGATAGCGGTCCACCGCCATGCCGTTCTGCTCGTTGGTGGTGTCCCAGAAGAACTGGAAAGTGCGGCGTTCGATGTCCTCGAACAGGGGCGGCAGCTCCGGCTTCAGCAGTTTCGGCGGCAGTTCGGCCTCGACCAGGATGACCTTGACCGGCTTCTTCTCCACCGCCTTCGGCTCCTCGGTCTTCTTGCAGGCCGTCAGCAGCACCCCTGCTGCCATCAGCATCAACGAAAACCTGATGAAACTGCGCTGCTTCTTCATCGTGCCCCCCGTGAAATCGTTTACACGCACGCAAAAAATACCCCACTTCCGCATCGCCGCGGCCCCCGTGCGAGGGAGCCGCGGCGACCTTGCTTACCAGTTCAAGCCAAACGACAGCTTGAACGTCCGCATCGGCGAGGCGAGCACGCCGTTCGGCGTGCCGAACGCCGTGTTCAGGTCGGCATAGGTGCCGGTATCGGTGCTGTAGTCCGCGTAGTTGGTCCAGTTGAACAGGTTGATGACATCGGCGCGGACGTTGAACTTGATGCCCGAGCCGGTATCCCATTCCTTGTTCGCCGCCAGGCTGAATTCCTTGTAGCCCAGCGTCGCATCCGGCTTGTACTGGATGATATAGCACTGGTCGTTGCCCGCCAGGCAGTTGGTGCCGTAGCGCGGGGTCTGGCTGGCCAGCGACAGCTTGGCCGACAGGGTGATGTCGTACGGCAGGTCGTAGATGCCGGTGACCACCAGGCGGTTCTTCGGGATGCCGCCGGCCTCACGCCAGCCGTAGCCGGCCATCGACGGCTGGTCCAGCGCGTAGTGCTCGCCGTACTGACGGTTCTCCTTGGCATCGGAGAAGGTATAGGCCACGGTCAGGCCCCAGCCGGACTCCTTGTCGTAGGGCTTGTCCAGCTTCAGCGCCAACTGGTTGTTGCGCGTCTTCAGGCCGTTGGTGCCGAGCACGATCGCGCTGTAGCCATTGGGCGAGTCGGTGGGCACGCCAGAGGTGGTGCCGGGCAGGAAGAACGAGCCGTCGGCACGACGGTTGCCGCGCAGGAACACGAAGCCGTCCTCGCTGACGATGCGGCTCAGGGTCACGTCCGTGTACCAGTCGTTGCCCCAGAAATGCACCATGTTGCGCATGCCCAGGCTGAACTGGTCGGAGTACGGCACCTTGATGTTGTTGTCGATCAGGTACACCTCGCGGCCACCGCCGGTGCCGGCGGTGGTGGAGGCGGCCAGCCCGTTCAGGCCGGCCTGGGTCGCATAGCTCGGATCCCATTCCACGCACGGCTGGCCGAGGCACGGCGTGTTGGCGCTGTTGAAGTAGTAGCTGTAGGAGCGGAAGTTGTTGTTCAGCTGCTCCAGCGCCAGGTAGTCGAACAGGTTGCGGTCGTAGGCACGGCCGGCACCGCCGTAGATCACGTGCGCCTGGTCGCCGAACAGGTCGTAGGAGAAGCCCAGGCGCGGCTGCCAGGCATCCTTGAACGCCTTGCGGTTGTTGCCGGTGCTGATGTAGTTGGCGATGTCGTAGTTGGCGTTGTCCAGGTTGCGCCAGTTCAGCAGCGCGCTGGCGACGTCGGCGGGGGTGACGAAGTCCAGGAACGACGGGGTCTTCTCGTAGTCGTAGCGCACGCCCAGGTTCAGGGTCAGGTGCTCGTTGACCTCCCAGTCGTCCTGCAGGTAGATGCCGTACTGCTTGTTCTGCGACTGCACCGAACCGCCGTCGCCGGTGTCGCCGAAGCGCACCCGGTACGGCGTGCCGACATCGCTGAGGATGTTGTAGTAGTACTGCGGATTGGCCGGATTGATCTGGGTCGAATCGAGCTGGATGTCCTTGTACTTCAGACCCATCTTGATGGTGTGGCTGCCGTGCCAGTCGAGGCTGTTGAGGGTCAGGTCGTCCTGCAGGGTCCAGCCCTTCTGGCCCTTGTTCTGGAAGCTGCTGCCGGCGCCGGCGCTGAGGATGGTGGTCTCGTTGCCGGCCTGCGGCACGTAGGACAGCACGTAGCCGCTGCCGTCGGTGAGCGGGGTCTGGGTCCAGAACGCGCTCTCGTAGCTCAGGTTCAGGTCGTTGAGGAAGGTCTCGCCGCTGTACTGCCAGCGCAGGTTGGCGCGCTTTTCCTTCTGCCCGTTGGTGCTGCCGTGCTGGTAGGTGGTGGTTTCGCCGATGTCCGACAGCTCGTCTTCCTTGCGGTACTTGCCGGTCAGCTCGAACAGGTTGTTGTCGCCCAGGGTCCAGTCGATCTTGCCGAAATACAGGTCTTCCTTGAACGGCGTGCTGTAGGTGGCGACCAGCGGCTGCAGCTGCGCCGGCAACTGGTCGACGCGGTCGGCGTAGATGCCGCCGGGGATCACCGTATTGGGCGTGGTGTATTCCTTGGCCTCATAGGCCACGAAGAAGTGCGCGCGGTCCTTGAGGATCGGGCCGCTGAAGGTGGCGCCGTACTGGGTCTCGGAGAAGTCGTCGCGCTGGCCGGCCTTGCGCTCCAGCGGGCTTTCGGCGCGCCAGTCGTCGTTGGTCGTATCCCAGAAGAAGCTGCCGTGGAAATCGTTGGTGCCGGACTTGGTCGAGGCCACGATCGCCGCACTGCTGACCTGGTCGAACTCGGCCTTGTAGTTGGAGGTGATGACCTTGTACTCGCCGATCGCCGATTGCGGGAACGGATTGCCGCGGCTGGAATCCTGGCCGCTGACGCCGCCGGTCAGCACGTAGTTCTTCTGGCTGATGCCGTCGATGTAGACGTTGGTGCCGTTGGCCGAGGTCGCGCCGGAGCGCACCGTGGTGTTGCCCTTGGCGTCGCGCTGGAACTGCACGCTCGGCACGCTGTCGGCCAGTTCGAGGAAGTTGCGCGTGGCCTGCGGCAGCTTCTCGATCTGTACGTTGGAGATGTAGGTGGCGTTCTCCGAGGTGCGGGTTTCCACCAGCACCGGCGGCGCCTGCACCTGCACCGCGTCGAGCGTGGTCGCGCCCTGCCCGTTGGCAGTGGCCGCTTCGCCGCCCACGCCCAGGTCCAGGGTGGCGGTCTGGCCGACCTGCACGGTGACGTTCTGCGAGGTGGTCTTGCCGTCGGCGGTGACGTCGATGCGGTAGGAACCCGGCGGCAGGCCGCCGACCGAGTAAGTGCCGTTGCTGGTCTGCACGCTGCGGCTCAGACCGGTGGCGAGGTTGGTGGCGGTGACCTGCGCGGACGCGGCCGGCGCCGAATCGACCTTGACCTGGCCACGAATGGTGGCGCCGGTGCTTTGCGCGAATGCCGGCGCGGCGCCCAGCAGCAGGCAACTGGCGAGGGCGCAGCTCAACAGCTTGCGCGTGGGCCGGGCGGAGTGCGGGGTGTGTTGCATGTGGGGTTTTCCCTCCAGGAAGACGTGAAGCTCGTTATGGGTGGTGCGTGGTGCTTCGATCAAACGAAGTTGAACAAGCGATGCGGCGCGAAACACCGCGTCGCATCAGGAACGGGCCGTGCTGGAATCGCGCACGACCAACGTAGGAACCAGGGTCTGTCGCCGTCCATCGTCCGCGTCGGGACGATCGATCAGTTGCAGTAGGCGATGCATCGCCTGCTCACCAAGCCCGGCGATGCTGACGCGCATGGTGGTGAGAGACGGGTGAACGAAACGCGCCAGCGGAATATCGTCGAAGCCGGCCAACGCGATGTCGTTGGGCACGCGCACGCCGTTCTGGGTGAAGGCGTAGAGGCAGCCGAGCGCGGTCATGTCGTTGGCGGCGAACACCGCATCGGGCAGCGTGACCGCCTGCAGCATCGCCTGCCCCGCGCGATAGCCCGAGGCTTCGTCGAAGTCGCCCGGGAACTCCTGGCCGTGCGCCTGCCCGGGATGACGCGCGATGGTGTCGCGGAAGCCGCGCAGGCGTTCGCGCGCGTCGAAGTTCAGTTCCGGGCCACCGATGAAGGCGATGCGGCGATGCCCCATCGCCAGCAGGTGCTCGGTCATCGCCACCGCACCGGCATGGTCGTCGATGCTCAGTACCGGGTACTCGGTGCCCGGCAGGTGGGTGTTGATCAGCACCGTCGGCAGCGCCTGCGGCAGGTTGTCGGTGAGGAAGCCCGGGCGCTCGGCATACGGCGACAGCACCAGCAGACCGTCGACGCGACCGCGCATCGCGCGCAGCGCCCGTCCCTGCTCTTCCGGGTCGCCGTGGTAGCTGGACACCAGCAGGTGCTGGCGGCGCGCGCGGGCGGCGCCGTCGATGCCGCGGATCAATTCGGAAAAGAACTCGCCGTACAGGTCGGGCAGCACCACCCCCAGGGTCTGGGTGCGGCGGCTGCTGAGGCTGCGCGCCGCCGCGTGCGGGCTGTAGCGCAGGCGCTCGGCCACTTCCAGGACCAGGGTCCGGACTGGCGCGGCCACGTTCTCGTGGCCGTTGAGCGCACGCGACACGGTGGCCACGGAAACCCGGGCCTCGCGTGCAACGTCTTTGATGGTGACCGCGCTCTTCGCCATCGTGCCGCCCTCCGCGGCAGAGACCTTGAGAAACTGGCGCGGACTGTAATCGTTTTCAGCGCGAGGCAGAAGCCCTTTGTTATTTTTCCAATAAAACTCTTATTTTTCAGTTACTTGAATAATGCGACACCAGTCGAAATCGTGCCGCAATGCAACATAATCCAGGTACAGATTCCGCTTTTCCGCGGGATCCACACTCCTGTTTGGACCTGCTTTGGACCTGCGGCACCCCTTCGCCGCAGCGCGTCAGCGGGCGGCGCCCGGCACCTCGGCGCGGATCGACAGCGCATGGATGTCGGTCTGCATCATCTCGCCCAGCGCCGCGTAGACCGCGCGGTGCCGGGCCAACGGCGCCATCCCGGCGAAGGCCGCACTGACGACCCTTACATTGAAATGTCCACGGCCATCGCGCGCGCCGACATGGCCGGCATGGCGATGGCTGTCGTCCTCCACCTCCAGCGCCTGCGGCGCGAACGCCGCCTCCAGCGCAGCACGGATCCGCGCCACCCGCTCGGCGCCGACCTGGCTCATGGCAGCACCTTGCGGAACGGCCGCACCTCGACCCGCGCGTAGACCCCGGCCTCGACGTACGGATCGGCCTCGGCCCAGACCCGCGCCTCGGCCAGCGAGTCGAACGCGGCCACCACCAGGCTGCCGCTGAAGCCGGCCGGGCCCGGATCCTCGGCGTCGATCGCCGGGCACGGCCCGGCCAGCAGCAGCCGTCCGGCCTCCTGCAGCTGGGTCAGCCGCTGCAGATGCGCCGGTCGCGCCACCGCCCGCCGCGGCAGCGCATCGGCCACGTCATACCCCTCGATCACGTACCACATCGCGTATCCGCCCTCGTTCCATCGTCAGAGACGCGCCATTGTAGGACCTGCCCCGGTGCGGCGGCGCTGGACACCGACCCCGCCGGCGCATTACCCTTGGTTCCATTGCACGCGGCCGGATGCAGCGGCCCGTCGGTGATCGGCGACCCCAAGCCCCTTCCGACGACCGATTCGCTGCCTGACACCGCCCGCGCAGACGTCCTCCTCTGCAGTTCCCGCCGCCACGACACGCGTGGCGTGCGTCGTGTGTCTTGTTGAAGTACCGAGCGCGTTGCGGGGACGACGTGCCATTGAACCGCAGCACTGCCGGCAAGGAGCCGCGCCGGGTCGCGCCTGCCCGGCCCTTCGCTACCGCAACACCGATGTCCAACCGATGACCTCCGAACTCGCGCTCGACGCGAACCCGCCAACCCAGACGAGCCCGCCACAGCAGCAGGAAATGCCGCTGGCGGTCGTGCATGGGCAGCCGGTGCTGCAGATCCCGCAGGATCTGTACATCCCGCCGGACGCGCTGGAAGTGATCCTGGACGCGTTCGAAGGCCCGCTGGACCTGCTGCTGTACCTGATCCGCCGGCAGAACCTGGACATCCTGGACATCCCCGTCGCCGAGATCACCCGGCAATACGTGGACTACATCAACGTGATGCAGGAGCTGCGCTTCGAACTGGCGGCCGAGTACCTGGTGATGGCCGCGATCCTGGCCGAGATCAAGTCGCGGATGCTGCTGCCGCGGCCGCCGGCCGAAGACGGCGAGGAAGTGGACCCGCGCGCCGAACTGGTCCGCCGCTTGCAGGAGTACGAACGCTTCAAGCAGGCGGCCGAGGACATCGACGCGCTGCCGCGGCAGGACCGCGACACCACCCCGGCGCACGCCCACGTGCCGGACCGCGCCGCAGTCAAGCTGCCGCCGCCGGTGGAGCTGAAGGAAATGCTGCTGGCGCTGTACGACGTGCTCAAGCGCGCCGAACTGTTCAGCGGCCATGCGATCAAGCGCGAGGCGCTGAGCGTGCGCCAGCGCATGGGCGACGTGCTGGGCCGTCTGGACGACGGCAAGTTCCACCGTTTCGAATCGCTGTTCAGTGCCGAGGAAGGCAAGCTCGGCGTGCTGGTCACCTTCCTTGCGCTGCTGGAACTGGCCAAGGAGCAGTTGCTGGACATCGTCCAGGAGCCGCTGGCGCACGTCCCCGCCGAGGCCACCGAGCGGCCGCCGATGCCACCGATCTACGTCAAGTCGCTGGCGCTGGGCAACACCAACGCGCCGCTGCAGTTCAACAGCGAGTTCGACGACAGCGACGCCGCCGACGCCACCACCTGAGTCCCCGAGAACCCGCCCCCGCATGGATCAAGCGCTGATCAACCGCATCGTCGAGGCCGCCCTGCTCGCCGCCAACCAGCCGTTGCCGCTGGCGCAGTTGCACGGCCTGTTCCCGGAGGAGGAGCCCGCGCCGCCGGGCAGCATCGAGCGCGCGCTGGAACTGCTGCGCGAGGCCTGCGAGGGCCGCGGCGTGGAGCTGGTCGAAGTGGCCTCCGGGTTCCGCTACCAGGTGCGCAGCGACGTGCACGCCTGGGTGGCGCGGCTGTGGACCGAGCGCAAGACCCGCTACACCCGCGCCACGCTGGAGACCCTGGCGCTGATCGCCTACCGGCAGCCGATCACCCGCGGCGAGATCGAGCAGGTGCGCGGCGTGGCGGTCAGCAGCAACATCATCCAGGCGCTGGAAGAGCGCGAGTGGATCCGCGTGGTCGGGCACCGCGACGTGCCGGGCAAGCCGGCGCTGTTCGGCACCACCAAGACCTTCCTGGACTATTTCGGGCTCAAGCGCCTGGACGAACTGCCGCCGCTGTCCGAACTCAAGGACATCGGCGAGCTGGAACCGCAGCTGCCGCTGGACCGCGACGCGCTGCCGGTCGGCGACATGGCCCAGGCCGGCGCCGCGCCGGGCGAGGACGCCGACCAGGGCGACACCACGGCGCAGGCCGCGGCCGCCAACGAATCCGCCGCGCCTGCCGCGACGGCGCAGGCAGACGCGGCCATGACCGCAGACGCCACGGACACCGACACCAGCGACACCGCAGTACCGCACACCCCCGCGACCGACGACGCCGACGCGCCGACGGCCACGGATTCCACGACCGCCCCGACGGGCGAACCCGAAGCCGCGCCGGGAGAGCGCGCGGCGGATGCGAACGAAGCCGAAGACAACGCCGTCGCGACGACGACCGTGGCTGTTGACGATGCCGATTCCGAACCACAGGCCGACGCGCAACGCGCCGGCCGGAGCCAAGTAAATGAGTGACACCTCCCGCAAGCTGTCGTTGAACAAGCTCTCGCTCAAGCGCGACGCCGCTGCCGCCGAGCAGCCGAAACTGGAAGAACGCCTGCACAAGGTCCTGGCCCAGGCCGGGCTGGGGTCGCGCCGGGCGCTGGAACAGCGCATCGTCGACGGCCTGGTCAAGGTCAATGGCGAGGTCGCGCAGACCGGCATGTCGATCCGCAGCGGCGACAAGATCGAGCTGGACGGCCGCAGCTTCGTCGCCAGCGCGCTGACCGAGCCCTCGCGCGTGCTGATCTACAACAAGCCCGAAGGCGAAGTGACCACGCGCGAAGATCCCGAAGGCCGCCCGACCATCTTCGAGGCGCTGCCGGCGCTGAAGGGCGCGCGCTGGATCGCGATCGGCCGCCTGGACATCAACACCACCGGCCTGCTGCTGCTCACCACCGACGGCGAGCTGGCCAACGCGATGATGCACCCCTCCTACGAGATCGAGCGCGAGTACGTGGTGCGCGTGCGCGCCCCGGAAGGCGAAGAGACCGTGCCCGACAGCATGATCGAGCGTCTCTCGCGCGGCGTACTGCTGGAGGACGGCGGCGCCAAGTTCGACGAGATCGAACGCATCGGCGGCACCGACTCGCACGACTGGTTCCGGGTGGTGGTCAAGGAAGGCCGCAACCGCGAAGTGCGGCGCCTGTGGGAATCGCAGGGCTGCCAGGTCAGCCGGCTCAAGCGCACCCGCTACGGCAAGATCGCGCTGCCGCGCGAACTGCTGCGCGGGCACTCGATGGAGCTGGCGCAGGACAAGGTCGAGGCGCTGCGCGCCGAACTGAAGCTGGAGGAAGGCACCCCGTCGGCGCTGACCCTGCAGCCGGTGATCGGCCAGCGCAAGGCCGCCAAGGCCACCGTGCAGGTCGGCCGCGGCGGCAACGCCTACGTCAACGGCCACAACACCGCCGACGAAGGCCGCGAGCTGCGCCGCTTCGACACCTTCCGCGAGGACCGCGGCCGCGGCCGCGGCGGCAAGAAGCCGCACGGCGGCCTGACCGTCAGCGGCGAAATGGCCGCCAAGCAATCGCAGAAGCCGTTCAAGCAGCGCACGCCGAAGGGCCCCAAGCCGCTGCCGGACGGCAACCCGGCGGCGTTCCGCACCTGGTACGTGCCGGACGGCGTCAGCACCGGTCCGACCGGCCACCGCAACGCTGGTCCCGGCGGCCGCGGCGGCCAGGGTCAGGGCCAGGGGCGTCCTTATGCCAATGCCAAACCGCGTCCGGCCGGCGCCGGTGCGGGCGCTGGCGGCCAGGGTCGCGGCCAGGGCCAGCAGCGCAAGGCGCATCCCTACGGGCATCCGGGTAACGCGCCGAGCTTCCCGTCCGATCACGCCACCCCCGGCTTCAACCCCTACGGCGCCGCGCCGCGCGCCGCGCGCCCGGCCGGCGGCCAGAAGCGCGGCCCGGGTCCGGGCGGGCGCCCCGGCGGCGGCAACCGCCCGGCCGGTGGGCGTCCGGGCGGCGGCGGCCGTCCTGGTGGCGGCGGCAACCGTGGCGGCAACCGCGGCGGCTGAGTGACGGCGCCGACGCAGCCTGCGTCGGCCAGCCCGCTCCCGACAAGGGCGTCTGCGCAAGCGACGCCCTTTTTCGTGGGCGCTACCGCTAGCCGGAATGGAGCGCGCCGCTGGACGGCGGCGTCCGCGCCATGGACGCGAGACGGTCCGCATCGCGGCCGCCTGCTCGCTCACGCATCGACAGGATCGTTCTTGCAGTCCGCAAACCCCGCGGAGACCTGCCTGGCGGTCCAGTTGCCATGGGAAGATTTCGAGACCAGCAACGCCGAGGTCGCGTTGTAGCTGGGGGCGCGTGTCTCGCCGGGCCTGGCCAATCCCGTGTCATGGAAGCACAAGCGCACGGACGTGGCGTCGGCCGACAGCACCTCGAAGCGCATCATCCAGCCCTTGTCAGTCTGGAGCAGACGCGCACCATCGGCGGTTTTCGTGACATCCACGAAACCATAGTCCGCGAACGTCGTCTTCCCCGGCAGGCGGCGCGGGCCGACCGAATTGGGGAACGAGGTCAGGTCCAGATGCTGGATGACCGCGTCCGTGATGCCCGCCTGCGGCGGCGCGGCCGGGGACGAAGCGCTGACCCCAAGCGCGACAAAGCCAACCAGCATTCCGGGGTTCATGCGGACGATCTCGCGTGCAGAGGCAGGATCGGATGATAGGCGCCGGGAAAGGCGGCATTCAATGGTGAGGGCCGTGACGGCTGCAGCCGAAGCGGCCCCGATGGCATCCCCGCCATTGCATGACATCCGTGTGGCGATACCAGGGCGCCCGACCATTGCGCCGTTCGCCCTGCGCGAACGAAGCCGATATCCTGGCGCATCTGGCGGCCGCCGCGGGTGGCCGCCCCTCACCGACCAGGAATCCCGATGACACGGAAGATGAAGATCGCCCTGCCGCTGCTGATCGCCGGCGTGCTGAGCCTCGGCGCCTGCCAGAAGGCGCAGCAGAAGGCCCAGGAAGAGATCGCCGCGGCGCAGAACCCCTACCCCAAGGATTCGCCGCTGCACGCGCCGTTCGATCGCATGTTGCGCAAGCTGGCCAGCGATCCGCGCTATGTGGCGCTGCTCAAGCAGAGCGGTCCGCAGGCGCAGCAGGCCGGCTTCCAGCTGGCGCAGAACGGCATCGCGCGGCTGGATCACGCCACGCTGGAACAGCGCCTGGAGATCCTGTCCCAGGTGAGCGAAAAGGTCGATGTGCCGCAGTGCGCGGTGCTGGCCCGCGGCGGCAATCCCAACGATGCGCAGGCGCTGAGCGCGGCGATGCTGTCGGGGCTGGAAAAGCTGCCGCAGGCGCAGATCGACCGCTGGTTCGATGCCTCCCTGAAGGCCACCGACGCGGAGTTGAACAAGACCCCGCCGCAGACGGTGGCGCCGGCGCAGATCCAGGCGGCGATGAGCACCCTGGTCAAATCGCTGCCTGCCGATCAGCAGCAACGTCTGATGCGGGTGTTGCCGCAGATCACCAAGGCCAGCGACGAGGATGCCTGCTGGACGGCGCGCACCCTGTACCGCCAGGCGCTGGCCACCCCGGAGCCGGTGCGCGGCCAGCTGGCCTGGGTGTTCGCGCAGCAGTAAGCGCGCCGTAAGCGCGACGCGCGTCCTCGTGCGGGGGCGCGTCGCCGGGTCGCATTGCACGCCAGACACGTGGTCGGCTTGCGGTTGGCAACCACAAAAAACCCTTGACGCAAAAAAGAATCCAGGCGCACTGCGCCTGGATTCGATCAGTTGTCTTTGTGTCCGCCTGGCTGCGACACGATTGCAGCCAGCGCGCGGCGCCTTACTTGCGGCGCTCGATCACGAAGTTGCCGACGTTGACGCCCAGATCGACGCCTTCGCCGGTGCCGGCCAGGGCCAGCGAGATGTCACCCTTGGTGACGACCTGCGCGGTGCTGGACTTCACCACGCCGGCATGGGCTTCGGCGGCGGCATAGGTGCCGAACAGATCGTTGAGGCTGTAGGCGCCGCTGAAGGTGCCGCGGCCGCCGACGATCTTCGACTTGCCGACGGTCAGGCCACCGCCCTTGCTGCTGATCTTGACCGGAATCACCGCGCCGTCGTTGCAGGTGATGGTGCCGGTGCCCTTGGCGGTCTTGTAGAACACCGACCAGCCCGACAGGTTGAAGGACAGCTTGCAATCGATGTTGCCGGCGGCCTGGGCCTGCGGCGCCAGGGCGGCCGCGCCCAGCAATGCGAGCAGGGAAAGCGACTTGATCATGTGGGCATTCCGGTGAGTGGACCAAGCGCGAGCGTAGCAATGGGATTGTCGCGGCCGCGACAAGGTTGCCGGGGCGCGGCGCATGCGTTCAGCAGGCATTTCCACTCGCGGCAGGCAGGACCGGTTCCGGCCCGGCCGGAGTACATGCAGGACGCGACCCCGACGCCAAGCATCTCCAAAAACGCGTTTTCTGCGCCTCGGCCGGGTTGCCTCGTTGTTTTGTTGGGTCAACCGTCATGCAGCCGCGACACGCGAAGCGGCGTGCTTTCCGATGGCGCAATGCGTCGGGACTGAAGTCCCTCCCGCAGTGAACCGGCCAAACTTGCCGCAGCATGGTGCGGGCCGGGCTATTGCCGCGTTTTCGAAATCAGCCGCGACAGGCGTTGCAGGGAGAGCCCGTCGCGGCTGAAGCCGCTCCTACAACGAGGGCCTTCAGGGATAGCAAAGGTGAGCTCTCCGGCGTCACTGGAGCCGCAGGCTAATCGTCCAGGCTGAAAGCGTCGGCATCGAGCATGGCCGGGAAACGCGCGCGGTGCGCGGCCAGCGCGGCGGCGGAGATGGTGGTGGTGGCCACCTGCTCGCGCTCGCGGATCTCCAGTTGCGGTTGCCCGAGGAAATCGATCACCGCGCTGTCGCCGGCATAGTGCAGCTCGTTGCCGTCCACGCCGACGCGGTTGACCGCGGCCACGAAGCACAGGTTCTCGATCGCGCGCGCGCGCAACAGCGTGCGCCAGGCATAGGCGCGCGCCGACGGCCAGTTGGCGACGAACAGCTGCAGGTCGAAATCCAGCTGGCCCGGGCGCTCCACGTCGTAGCGGTTGCGGCAGAACACTGGGAAGCGCAGGTCGTAGCAGACCTGCGGATTGATCCGCCAGCCCTTCCATTCCACGCACAGGCGTTCGCGCCCGGCGGCGTAACGCAGGTGTTCGTTGCCGTAGCGAAACAGATGACGCTTGTCGTAATGCTGCAACGTGCCGTCGGGCGTGGCCCACAGCAGGCGGTTGAACACCTTGGCCTCGCCATCGGCGCCGGGCACGCGCAACTGCACGCTGCCGGTCACCGCCGAGCCCAGCCGCGCCGCCTGCTCGCGGATCCAGGCCACGGTCGGCCCGTCCATGTCCTCGGCCTGCGCCAGCGCGTCGTTGGAGAAGCCGCTGGTGAAGGTCTCCGGCAGGATCACCAAGTCGGTGACGCCGGCCAGCGGCGCCAGCAGTTCGGCGTAATGCGCGCGGTTGCCGGCCGGATCGTGCCAGCGGGTATCGCCCTGGACCAGCGAGATCCTCAGATCCTGTGCTACCTGTGTCATCCCCAACGTACTCCGATGCAGATCGTGCCGACCAGGCACAGCAGGCCCAGTGTAGGCGTTACCCATGGCAGGTGGCGCACCAGTCGGTTGGCCAGCGTGCCCCGCTCCTGCGGCGTCAGCAGCGCAAGGTAGCGATCCACATAGGCCTGGCGCCGGAACGGCACCACCCCGACATCCATCCCGACACGCTGACCGCGATCGGCCAACCCGGTCAGCACATGCCCGCAGAACAGTGCCCCGTCGACCACCGCACAGACCGCGCCCAGCCCGAACGTGACCCCGAAATAGATGCCAGCGATCGACATGCCCCACCCCATACCAGGAACCCGCTTCTACGATTCCCCATTCCCGAATCCCCAATCCCGGCGCTTACGCGCGCTACAGCGCGCGCAAGCGCTCGATCGCCGCATCCAGCGTCGCCTCGTTCTTGGCGAAGCACAGCCGCGCCAGGCGCTGCCCTTGCGGCGGCTCCTGGTAGAACGGCGACAGCGGGATCGCCGCCACGCCCTTTTCGATGGTCAGCCACTTCACGAACTCGGTGTCGGGCAGGTCGCTGACCGCCGAATAGTCCACCAGCTGGAAATAGCCACCCGGCACCGGCAGCGGCTTCAGCCGGGTGCCCAGCAACTGTTCGCGGAAGCGGTCGCGCTTGGCCTGGTAGAACGCGCCGAGCTGCTCGTCGTGCTCGGGCTGCTCGCGGATCATCGCGGCGAAGGCGTGCTGGGCCGGGCCGAAGCTGGCGAAGGTGTTGTACTGGTGGACCTTGCGGAACTCGGCGCTGAGTGCCGGCGGGGCGATCGCGTAGCCGATCTTCCAGCCGGTGCAGTGATAGGTCTTGCCGAAGCTGGAGACGACGAAGGCGCGCGCGCGCAGTTCCGGCCAGCGCAGCACCGACTCGTGGCGGCGGCCGTCGAACACGATGTGCTCGTAGACCTCGTCGGAGACCAGGAAGATGTCACTGCCGCGCAGCAGCTCGGTCACCGCCTGCAGGTCGTCGGCGCCGAACATCGCCCCGGACGGGTTGTGCGGGCTGTTGAGCATCAGCAAGCGGGTGCGCGGGGTGATCGCCGCGCGCACTCGCTCCCAGTCCACGGCGAAGCTGTGCGGGTCCAGCGGCACGTGCACCGCACGCGCGCCGGCCAGGTCGATCGCCGGCTCGTAGCTGTCGTAGGCCGGATCCAGCACGATCACTTCCTCGCCCGGGCGCACCACGGCGTGGATGGCGTTGAATAGCGCCTCGGTGGCGCCGCTGGTGACGGTGACCTCGGTGTCCGCATCGACCTGGGCGCCGTAGCAGCGCAGCGCCTTCTCGGCGATCGCCTGGCGCAGCGCCGGCACGCCGGTCATCGGCGGGTACTGGTTGTGGCCGTCGCGCATGGCCTGGTCCAGCGCCTCGATCAGCCGCGGCGGCACCGGGAAGTCGGGAAAACCCTGGCCCAGGTTGACCGCGCCATGCTCGGCGGCCAGTTGCGACATCACGGTGAAGATGGTGGTGCCCACCTTGGGCAGCTTGGTCTGCGGATGCATGCGGGGGATCTGCGGGCAGCGGGAAAACGCCGAGTGTACGCAAAGCCGCTTGCCGGCGATGCGCCATGCCCCGCCGCTCGCCTGCAACAGCGCACGCGCATCGCCGCGTGTGGCCGCCGCCGGCATCCGCCGGACGCCCGCATGCCGATACAATGCGCGCCTTCCCTTGCCGCCCGCCGCCGCGCCATCCGCCGCGGCCTTCGCCGATGACCGATCCGCTGTACACCCCGCCGCCGCTGCTGGCCGCGCACGGGCTCACGTTCGCCCGCGACGACGCGGCGGTGTTCGGTCCGCTGGATTTCCACCTGGATGCCGGCGAGGCGTTGCTGGTACAGGGCGACAACGGCGCTGGCAAGACCACCCTGCTGCGGGTGCTGGTCGGCCTGCTGCGCGCCGAGGCCGGGCGCATCGAGATCGACGGCCATCCGGTGCGGCGCGGCGACCGCGCCCGCTTCATGGCCTACCTGGGCCACCTGGGCGCGCTGAAGGCCGACCTGAGCACCCTGGAGAACCTGCACTACCTGTGCGGCCTGCAGGGGCGCCGGGCCAAGCAGATGCCCGGCAGCGCGCTGGCCATCGTCGGCCTGGCCGGCTACGAGGACACCCTGGTGCGGCAGTTGTCGGCCGGGCAGAAGAAGCGCCTGGCGCTGGCGCGGATGTGGCTGTCGCCGGCGCCGCTGTGGCTGCTCGACGAGCCCTACGCCAACCTCGACCTGGACGGTATCACCCTGGTCAACCGCATGATCGCCGCGCACCTGCGCAGCGGCGGCGCGGCCCTGGTCACCACCCATGGCGCCTATGCCGCGCCGCCGGTGCGCACCCGCATGCTGACCTTGAGCGGAGTCGCCGCATGAGCCTGGCCACGCCGGTTCCTTCCCTCTGGCAGGCCACCCGTGCGCTGCTGGTGCGCGACCTGCGGCTGCTGTGGCGGCGCCGCGGCGACGCGTTGCAGCCGGCGCTGTTCGCCCTGCTGATCGTGGCCCTGTTCGCGCTGGCGCTGGGCAACCAGCCGCGCCTGCTCGGCGAGGTGGCCGGTGCCGCGCTGTGGCTGGCGGTACTGCTGGCCGGCCTGCTGGCGCTGGACAGCCTGTTCCGCAGCGATGCCGAGGACGGCTCGCTGGAGCAGTGGCTGCTGGCGCCGGTGCCGCTGGCCTGGCTGGTGCTGGTGCGGGTGCTGCTGCACTGGGCCACCACCGCCTTGCCGCTGATCGTGGCCGCGCCGCTGCTCGGCGAATTGCTGCACCTGCCGCATGACCGCATGCCGGTGCTGCTGGCATCGTTGGCGCTGGGGACCCCGCTGCTGAGCCTGCTCGGTGCGGTGGTCGCGGCGCTGACGGTGGGCATGAAGCGCGCCGGCATCCTGGTCGCGCTGCTGGCCTTGCCGCTGTACGTGCCAGTGCTGGTGTTCGGCGCCGGCAGCGTGGCGGCGGCGGCGCAGGGCCTGGACCCGGCCGGCGGCCTGCTGTTGCTGGCCGCGGGTTTGGTGGCGGGCCTGGTGCTGGCACCGCTGGCGGCGGCCGCGGCGATCCGCATCTCGCTGAGCTGAGCCGTTGGCGCAGCGGCTCCCGTCGCACCCTGCAAGCACAGTACTCCATCGCCGTTCCGTCGTTGTCGCATCGAAGCCCGCCTCTCGCCAGCTAGAATCGTCCGCATGGCCTCTCTCGTCCGCTGGTTCCACCAACTCGGTTCGCCGCCGACCTTCGATCGCTTCGCGGCGCGCTGGACCCCGTGGTGCTACCTGGCGGCGCTGCTGCTGGCCGGCGTGGGCATCTGGCAGGCGCTGTTCGTGGTGCCGGCCGACCGCCTGCAGAGCGACGCCTTCCGCATCATCTACATCCACGTGCCCAGCGCCTGGATGAGCCTGTTCGTGTTCGGCCTGATGGCCGTGTATGCGGCCATCGCCCAGGTCTGGCGGATCAAGCTGTGCGAGATCCTGGCAATGGCCTGCGCGCCGATCGGCGCCGCCTTCACCCTCATCACCCTGCTGACCGGCAGCATCTGGGGCAAGCCGATGTGGGGCGCCTGGTGGGACTGGGACCCGCGCCTGACCACCGAACTGATCCTGCTGTTCCTGTACATCGGCGTGATGGGCCTGTACCTGGCCATCGAGGACCGGCGTACCGCGGCGCGCGCGGCCGGGTTGCTGGCCATCGTCGGCGTGGTGCTGCTGCCGGTGATCCGCTATTCGGTGGTGTGGTGGAACTCGCTGCACCAGGGCCAGACCATCCGCCTGTTCGGCCAGTCCAGCATGGACCCGAGCATGCTGCCGCCGCTGTGGCTGATGGTGGCCGCGACCAAGTTCTGGTTCGCCGGCTCGCTGCTGGCGCGCGCGCGCGCCGACAACCTGCGCCGCGAGGCCGGCAAGGACTGGGTGACGCAGCTGGCGGAGGCGCGCGGATGAACTACCTGCCGTATGTGGTCGGGGCCTATGCGGTGTTCGCCGGGGTGCTGCTGGCCGATTTCGTGCTGGCGCGGCTGCAGGTGCGCAATGCGCTGCGGGCGGCGCGGCTGCGCGCGCAACGCAAGCGCCAGGCCAAGGCCGAACCGGCGCCGCCGCTGGAGCTGAGCCGATGAACCCGCAGCGCAAGCGCCGCCTGCTGTGGCTGATGCTGCTGGTGCTGGCCGCAGGCCTCACCACCACGCTGGTGGCGATGGCGCTGCAGCGCAATACCGCCTACCTGTATACCCCGGCCGAGGTGCTGTCCGGCAAGACCGGCGCGCACGCGCGTTTCCGCCTCGGCGGCATGGTCGAGAAAGGTTCCTTCCAGCGCGCCCCCGGGTCGCTGCAGTCGCACTTCCGCGTCACCGACGGCGACGCGCAACTGACCGTGCGCTACGACCGCATCCTGCCCGACCTGTTCCGCGAGGGCCAGGCGGTGGTGGCCACCGGCAGCATGCACGACGGCGTGTTTGTCGCCGAGGACGTGTTGGCCAAGCACGACGAGACCTACATGCCGAAGGAACTGGCGGACAAGATGGGGGAAGCGCACGGGAAGCATCGGGTGGGGGGCATGCAGTGATGCGATCGCATCTGGACCCGGGACCCGGGACCCGGGACCCGGGAAAGCGATTGCACGGCGTCTGCAATTTGTCGGCGCATCCATGCATCGGAACTGGCATCGTTCCTTTCTGCCTTGTCCGGAGACCGCTCCGCTCCGCGCTTAACCTACAGACCTCGCATCTGCGCTCTTCCGGGCCCCGGGCCCCGGGTGCCGGGTCCCGGCCACACCATGCTTCCTGAGCTCGGCCAACTCCTGCTCATCCTGGCGCTGCTCACCGCGACGCTGCAGGCGGCGCTGCCGCTGGCCGGTGCGCAGCGCGGCGATGCACGCTGGATGGGCGTGGCGCGGCCGGCGGCGTTCGCGCAACTGGCGCTGGTCGCCGGCGCCTTCGCGACCCTCACCCATGCCTTCGTGACCCAGGATTTCTCGGTGGCCTACGTGGCCGAGAACTCCAACTCCTTGCTGCCGCTGGTGTACCGCTACTCCGCGGTATGGGGCGCGCACGAGGGCTCGCTGCTACTGTGGACGTTGATCCTGGCGCTGTGGACCGGCGCGGTGGCGCTGTACTCGCGGCGCCTGCCGGCCCCGGTGGTGGCGCGGGTGATCGGCACCCTGGCGCTGGTCAGCGCGGGTTTCCTGGCGTTCCTGCTGTTCACTTCCAACCCGTTCGCGCGGCTGCTGCCGGCGCCGCTGGAAGGGCGCGATCTCAATCCGCTGCTGCAGGATCCCGGCCTGGTGATCCATCCGCCGCTGCTGTACGCCGGCTACGTCGGCTTCGCGGTGCCGTTCGCGTTCGCGGTGGCGGCGTTGCTGGACGGCCAGGTGGACGCGCGCTGGCTGCGCTGGACGCGGCCATGGACCAACGTGGCCTGGGGCTTTCTGACCATCGGCATCGCCCTCGGCAGCTGGTGGGCGTACTACGAACTGGGCTGGGGCGGCTGGTGGTTCTGGGATCCGGTGGAGAACGCCAGCTTCATGCCGTGGCTGGCCGGTGCGGCGCTGCTGCATTCGCAGGCGGTCACCGAGAAGCGCGGCAGCTTCGGCGCCTGGACCCTGCTGCTGGCGATCGCCACGTTCTCGCTGTCGCTGCTGGGCACCTTCCTGGTCCGCTCGGGCGTGCTGACCAGCGTGCACTCCTTCGCCGCCGATCCTGCCCGCGGCCTGTTCATCCTGGTGTTCCTGAGCCTGCTGTGCGGCGGCGCACTGCTGCTGTACGCGCTGCGCGGCGGCCGCGTGGCGGCTGCGGCCGACGAGGCGCGGCAGCGCTTCGCCCCGGCCTCCCGCGAGACCCTGCTGCTGGCCAACAACCTGCTGCTGACCTGCGCCTGCGCCATGGTGCTGCTGGGCACGCTGTATCCGCTGCTGGCCGATGCGCTGGACCTGGGCAAGCTGTCGGTGGGGCCGCCCTATTTCGGCACCTTGTTCATCGTGCTGATGGCGCCGCTGGTCGCGCTGTTGCCGTTCGGGCCGCTGACCCGCTGGCAGCGCGAACAGGCATCGCGGCCGCTGGCCCTGCTGGCGCCCTGGGCCGGCTTGGCCCTGATGGCCGGCGCGATCGGTTTCTTCCTGGCACCGCAGGGCGCGTGGAAGACCGCCGCCGGCGTCGCCGCCGCCACCTGGGTGCTGCTGGGCACCGCGCGTTTCGTGTGGAGCCGGCGCCAGCTCAAGGGCAGCCGCTTCACCGCCGAAATGCTGGGCATGACCCTGGCCCACACCGGCATCGCGGTGTTCCTGGCCGGCGCGCTGCTGGTCGAGGCGCTGGAGCAGCAGCGCGAGGTGGCGCTGGCGCCCGGGCAGCACCTGGACCTGGGCCGCTACCGTTTCGAGCTGCAGGGCCTGGACCAGCGCAAGGGCCCCAACTACGTGGCCGAACGCGCACACGTGCAGGTGCTGCGCGACGATCGCCCGCTGGCGCTGCTGCACCCGGAAAAGCGCCTGTACGCCAGCGGCGGCCAGAACATGACCGAGGCCGGCATCCACCCCGGCCTGTTCGGTGACGTCTACGTCGCCCTCGGCGAGCCGCTGGGCGGCAATGCCTGGGCGATGCGCGTGCACGTCAAACCTTTCGTGCGCTGGATCTGGCTTGGCGCGGCGCTGATGGCGCTGGGCGGTTTCGTCACCGCCGCCGACCGGCGCTTCCGTCGTTCTCCGGAGACCCCCTGATGTCCGCTCCCGCTCCACGTCGCCTGCCGCTGCCCGCCATCCTGCTGGGCGCCCTGTTCTTCCTCGGCCTGCTGGCGTTGATGGTGTATGCGGTGCAGCGCTCCGGCAGTGCCGACCGCGACGCGCTGCCGTCGGCGCTGATCGGCAAGCCGGCACCGGCGTTCGAACTGCCGCTGCTGCACGACGCCTCGATCCGCGTGCGCAGCAGCGAGTTGCTGGGTGCGCCGTACGTGCTCAACGTGTGGGGCAGCTGGTGCCCGGCCTGCCGCGAGGAACACCCGGTGCTGACCCGCTTCGCGCTGAGCAAGCGCGTGCGGGTGATCGGCTACGACTGGAAGGACAACCGCGAGGACGCGCTGCGCTGGCTGGAACAACTCGGCAATCCGTTCCTGGCGGTGCTGTTCGATCCCGAGGGGCGCACCGCGATCGACTGGGGCGTGGCCGCGGCGCCGGAGACCTTCCTGGTCGATGCGCGCGGCGTGGTGCGCTGGAAGCATGCCGGCCCGCTGACCGACCAGATCATCCGCGACGACCTGCTGCCGGCCTTGCAGCAAGCCGAGCGCGACGCCCCGCCGACGCGGGCGCAGGGCAAGGCCACGCCATGAGCCGCGGCCGGCGCGCGCTGCGGCTGGGCCTGCTGGCGCTGCTGGCGTGGTCCACGCTGGCCGGCGCCGAGCCGGTGTCCGATCCGACGCCGCTGGCCTACCGCTCCACCGCCGAGGAAGCGCGCTTCCATGCGCTGACTGTGGAATTGCGTTGCGTGCAATGCCAGAACCAGTCGCTGGCCGACTCGCACGCGCAGATCGCCATGGACCTGCGCCGCGAAGTGCTGGACCTCATGCACCAAGGCAAGTCGGATGCGCAGATCAAGCAGTTCCTGGTCGATCGTTACGGCGAGTTCGTGCTGTACCGGCCGCAACTGGAAGCACGGACCTGGCTGCTGTGGTTCGGCCCCTTGCTGCTGCTGGCCGGCGGCGCCGTGCTGCTGATCCGGATGGTGCGGCGGCGCGCACCGGCGGCCACCGCGCTGCCGCTGCAGGACGAAGAAGAATGGTGAGGCGATGCTGAGTTGGGGCATGTCGGCCGCGGCGGTGGCGCTGGCGGCGCTGGTGTTCGCGGTGGTGTTGTGGCCGCTGCGCGGCCGTGGCCGCAACGGCGCGTTGCTGGCAGTCGCGGTGCTGGCGCTGGGCGTGGCCACGGCGGCGCTGTACGCCCTGGTCGGCACCCCGCGTGCCCTGCAGGCGCAGAACCGCGAGGCGCCACGCACGCTGGAGGACGGGGTCAAGCAACTGCAGGCAGCGCTGGCCAAGGATCCGAATCGCGCAGACGGCTGGGCCTTGCTCGGCCGCAGCCAGTTGTCGCTAGGGCACAACGCCGAGGCCGCGGCCGCGTTCGCGCGTGCGGTGCGCCTGGCGCCGGAGCAGGCGCCGCTGCTGATCGAAGCCGCCGAGGCGCGTGCGTTGGCCAACCCGCAACGGCAATTCGACGAGCAGGCGCTGGCCTGGCTGCAGCATGCCCTGCAACTGGCGCCAGGCAGCGAACGCGGCGCCTGGTTCCTGGGCATCGCCCAGCGCCAACGCGGCCAGGACGCCGCCGCGGCCGCCACCTGGGAAGCCCTGTTGCCGCGCGTGGACGCGGCCACCGCCGCGGCGCTGCGGCCGCAGATCGACGCCGCCCGTCTGGCGGCTGGCCTGCCCGCCTTGCCCGCTGCGGCGGCCACCACGGCGCAGGCGGCAAAGGCGCCGGTGAGCACCGGCCTGACCGTGGCGGTGTCGCTGGATCCGACGTTCGCTGCTCGTGTGCGCCTGCGCGGCGACGCCAGCGTGTTCGTGATCGCGCGCGTCCCGGGCGGCCCACCGATGCCGGTGGCGGTGCAGAAGCATCCGCTGCAGGCCCTGCCGTTGCGGGTGACGCTGAGCGATGCAGACAGCCCGATGCCCACGCAGAAACTCTCGCAACTGCAGCAGGTGCAGGTGGTCGCCCGACTGTCGACCAGCGGCAATGCGATGCGCCAGGAGGGCGATTTGGAGTCGGCACCGGTGACGGTGAGCCTGCCGGCGACTGGGCCGGTGGAGTTGGTGATCGGCACGCCATAGCGAACGCATTCGTGCAGGAGCGACCGTGCCTGATCGGGAACGCCCGGTCGCAACTAGGCAAGACGCCAGCAAGGATGCGAAACGTCGGTGTAGGAGCGGTTTCAGCCGCGACGCGCTTTACCAGGAGGCCTGTCGCGGCTGAAGCCGCTCCTACGCGGCAACAGCGTGTCGGACTGGATCGCTGCGGAAGCGAATGACCAGACGGGCAGTAGATTCGTCCCTGCGTCACTAACGGACGCCATTGCTGCCCGACACGCGCCATCTCGCACCACGCATACGCCGGATGCGCGATGGCGCAGCTAGAATCGGCGCATGACCGAATTCATCCCGCCCGGCAGCCGCTTCCTCGCCCTGCCCTCGCCGTTCCCGATGAAGCGTGGCGGCCAGTTGCACGGCGCACGGGTCGCCTACGAGACCTGGGGCACGCTGTCGGCCGCACGCGACAACGCGATCCTGATCGTCACCGGACTCTCGCCCGATGCACATGCCGCCGCGAATGCCGACGATCCCACGCCCGGCTGGTGGGAAGGCATGCTCGGCCCGGGCAAGCCGATCGACACGCAGCGCTGGTTCGTGATCTGCGTGAACTCGCTGGGCAGTTGCAAGGGCTCGACCGGTCCCGCCTCGCCGCACCCGGACGATGGCCAGCCGTATCGCCTGCGCTTCCCGGAGCTGTCGATCGAGGACGGCGCCGATGCCGCCGCGCAGGTGGTGCACGCGCTGGGCATCGCGCAGTTGGCCTGCGTGATCGGCAACTCGATGGGCGGCATGACCGCCCTGGCGCTGCTGCACCGGCATCCCGGCCTGGCGCGCAGCCACATCAACATTTCCGGCAGCGCGCAGGCGCTGCCGTTCTCGATCGCGATCCGCTCGCTGCAGCGCGAGGCGATCCGGCTGGATCCGAACTGGAACGGCGGCGACTACGACGAAGCCACCTATCCCGAGTCCGGCATGCGCATGGCACGCAAGCTCGGCGTGATCACCTATCGCTCGGCGCTGGAATGGGACGGCCGCTTCGGCCGCGTGCGGCTAGATTCGGACCAGACCGACGACGATCCGTTCGGCCTGGAGTTCCAGGTCGAGAGCTACCTGGAAGGCCACGCCCGGCGCTTCGTGCGCCGCTTCGACCCGAACTGCTATCTGTACCTGAGCCGCTCGATGGACTGGTTCGACCTGGCCGAGCCTGCCGGCGGCGACGTGCTCGCCGGCATCGCCACGATCCGCATCGAACGTGCCCTGGCGATCGGCGCCAACACCGACATCCTGTTCCCGGTGCAGCAGCAGCAACAGATCGCCGACGGCCTGCGCGCCGGCGGCGCACAGGCGCAGTTCCTGGGGCTGGACTCGCCGCAGGGCCACGATGCCTTCCTGGTCGATTTCGCGCGGTTCGGGCCGGCGGTGCGGGCGTTTCTGGACGCGCTGTAAGTGGTGCCTAGCGACAACATCCGCTCGGTCGAGGTGAGCCTACCCCGCACGCATCCGATTCGGTGAATTAGGTCCTTCCGAAACACATCCCCACCCCGGCAAATTGCTCGCACGTAGACGTTGCCAAGGTGGTACACCGGGACCACCGAATGCCGGTGACAGACGGACGCCACCGGCCAAAGAGCAGGAGCACGGCAGATCTTTTGCCGTACTCCTGCCAATCGTTGCAGTAGAACGCCGGCTACGACGAATCAGTTGAACCGCGCCATGTCCGCCAGCGCCGTGTTCTGAATCAGCGTCTCGCCATTGAACTCGAAATAGCGGCCATAAGCGGTGATCACTTCATGCCGATTGTTCTTCAACTCGCGTGTATCGAACTTGCACGGCATTCCCGCCGGACCGTAGTTGCAGATCTGCTGATAGCGCGGAACACTCTGCAACGAGCCTGACCCAAGCAGATTGCCGTTCGCGTCCCACATCCAATACTGCCCGTACGCGTTGACCGACTCGACCAGACCGCCCCATTCCGGGAACACGACCAACGAGCGCGCGTCGAACAAGCAGGGATTTTTCTGATAACACGGTCCGTCGGCGGCGGCGTAGCGCGCCACGGAATTCAGGGATGCGCCCTGCGGCCCAAACGGCTGCCCGTTGGCGTCGAAGTTCCAGTAGCGACCATAGGCGGTGATGGATTCCAGATAACCCACCCCTGGGTAGTTCACTTCAGTGCGGGTTTCAAAAGTGCACACTTCCGCGGACGAAATGAACTGTGGCGAACAGGGCCCATTGCCGCCAGCATAGATGGATGAACTACTCAGCAAGGAGGGCTTTCCGAGCAGTCTTCCCTGTGTGTCGAACCTCCACACATGACCGTAGGCAGTCACCGTTTCGCCACCACCAGGCGCCTCGGCCATGGTGTCGAACGTGCACGGGCTATCCACAAGGAACCTATAGCCAAAGTTGTATCGACAGGCGCCGGCAGCGGTCGCGCCTCCTGACAACGCACGGGCCGCATTGACTGCAGCCTCCGCATTCAGCAGACCGGCACCGCAGGCATTATTCGTGCAGGCCATCGGCGTAGCGGTACCTTGCAAAACGCTCCTTACTTGAGAAGGGGTCAATGCTGGATTCACCGATAGCATCAAACCGACCACACCAGCCACATGCGGCGCCGACATCGAAGTACCGGAGAGATAGCGATAGCAACTCGACCAGTCGTCGTTGTGGTGAACCCACGCAGATAAGACCCCGAGCGTCGTAACACCTGCGCCACCAGTCTTTTCGTTAGTTGCTCCGGAACACCCCTCGATTACCGCTCCATAAACACCCTCTTCCGGCGTGACCCCGCCGCCGGGCGCCATGAGCGTCAATGTCGGCCCGTCGTTGCTGTACGCTGTCTCAAGGTTCATCTGATCTGTCGCGCCGACCGAGATCACCTCCGGACAGGAGGCGGGACTAACATCCGCCACGTCCGATTTTTTATCAGGAGCACCATTTTCGTACTTGATTCCGGAACCATTGTGATTCCCGGCGGAGGTCACGAACGGGACACCGGCAAACAGCGCGGCCGCGATCGCCTTCTGCGTGCGTGGATTGGCGCTGCACTTCTTTCCAGCCTCCGCCATACTCATATTGATGACGTTGGCTCCTTCTTGAACGGCAAGCCCAATAGCGATTGCAATATCCTGATCGCTGGCAGGCGAGGACACCTTTATCGAGAGAATCTCGCACTGAGGGCATATGCCGGCAATTCCGGCTCCATTGCCCGTCTTGGCAGCTATGATGCCCGCCACATGCGTTCCATGAGGGAATACACCCACCGACTGCACCCCGCCCCCAGCATAATAGGTATCACGATACAGGGGCCTATCACCACCGTCTTTCGCCCAATTTATATCTGGATGGCCTGAGTATCCCGAATCGATGATGGCCACCCGCACCTTTTCACCTGACGTTGGCGCAAGTGCCCAGGCTTGCGGTGCGCGAATCGCGGAAAGATTCCATTGCTGCGCCGAAAGTGGGTCGTTTGTTGGCGCCTGTGCATGCAGTACACCACTAAACGCCAGCCCTGCCAACACACCAAGGCGATGCAGCGCGGACAAAGGTTTGTTTGCGAACATTGTTCCAGACATAAGTGAAACTCCTTTTCTCTGATGGGCAACCCCCTGTCACCCGGTGGCCCGGAAAGAAACTGACAACCGCGTCGTGGTGTTCGTTCCGCATCACCGACCGTCGCGAAATTCTAGAGCGGCTGCGTCTCAGTGGCTGACACTGACGGTGCGTTGTATACCATCAGAGAATCTCGCCTTGGTCATCATCGTTCTGCAACGTGCGTGCTTGGACGTTATCGCCGTTCGTGGAAGACGTACGCCGTGCTTCGCCAGTCAGGTCGCGCGTTTCTCACACGATGTCGGCGCTTGACGCCTCGGTGTTGCGCACGAGCCGGCCCTCCTGCAAGCGATAGCGCACATGCACCACGCCCTCGGGCAGCACGTCGTGGCTGATCAGCAGCAGGCTGCGCTGGCCCAGCGCCTGCGCCAGGTCGCGCAGCAGCGCCTGCGCCGTGTCCACGTCCAGGCCTTCGGTGGGTTCGTCCAGCACCAGCAGCGGTGCTTCGCGCAGCAGTGCACGGGCCAGGGCCAGGCGCCGGGCCTGGCCGGCGGACATGGTGGCGCCGTTTTCGCCGAGCCAGGCGTCGAGGCCACCGACTTCGTGCAGCCAGGCGTCCAGGCGCACGTCGGCCAGCACCCGCTGCAGACGCGCATCGTCGGCATCTGGATCGCCCAGGCGCAGGTTGTCGCGCACGCTGCCGGCGAACACCGGCGCGCCCTGCGGCAGCCAGGCGATGCGGCGATGCCACTGCGCCTCCGCGACCTCGCGCAGGTCGACGCCGGCATAGCGGACGCTGCCCTGTTGCGGATCCCACAAGCGCAGCAGCAACGCCGACAGGGTGGTCTTGCCGCTGCCGCTGTCGCCGGAGATGGCGATGCGCTCGCCCGGCGCGATGCGTAGTGTCACACCGTCGAGCACGCGCCGGGTCTCGCCCGGCCAGGCGAACGCCACGTCGTCGAACTGCACCTCGCCACTGGCCGGCAGCGCCTGTGGCTGCGCCGGGTCGACCACCGGCTGTGCCTGCCCGGCGATCGCCTGCAGGCGTCGCACGGCGACCCGGCCGGACTGCAACGCCTGCCAGGCCAGCCCGGCGCCGGCCCAGACCTCGAGCAGGGCCACGGTCAGGAACACCAGGCCGGCGGCCTGTTCGGCGCCGATCGCCTCGGCACGCGCCGCCCCCAGCGCCATCCACAGCATCGCCAGCAGGCCCGCCGCGGCGCACAGCGCGTGCAAGGCGTTGCCGCCGATCAGCCGTTGCCGCTGGCGCCGGTCCTCGGCGCGCAGCGCCTGCGCGCTGGCGTCCACGCGCGCGATCCAGGCGGCCTGCGCTTCGAGCGCGGCCAGGTCGGCGGCGCCCTCCAGGCCTTCGTAGGCCAGCGTGCGCAAGGCTTCGCGCTGCTGCGCGCGTGCGCGTTCGCGGGCCTCGCCGCCACGCGCCACCACCCAGGGCACGCCGAGTCCGATCGCCAACGCCAGCGCGGTCAGCACCAGCGCCGCCGGCCAGTGGATCGCCGCCGCCGCGGCGATGCCGATCGCGCCGACGCCGAGCAGTGCCGCCAGCGGCGCCAGCGCGCGCACCACCAGGCCGTCGACCTCGCCGATGTCCGACATCAGCCGTGCCAGCAGTTCGCCGGTGCGGCTGGCGCCGAGCCGTGCCGGTGCCAGCGGCAGCGCGCGACGGAAGAACCACACGCGCAGGTCGCGGGCGATGCGCAAGGTGGCATCGTGCCCGACCAACTTTTCGCCGTAGCGCGAGGCGATGCGGGCGAAGGTCAGTGCGCGGATGCCGGCCGATGGCGAAAAGAAATTGAAGCCGCTGCCCATGCCGACCGCACCGGCCAGCGCCGCGGCGGTGAGGAAGCCGCCGGACAGGCCGAGCAACCCGACCCCGGCCAGCATCGTGCACAGCACCAGCAGCGCGGTCAGCAGCAGCCGGCCGAGATGGCGGCCGAACACGCCGCGCAGGGTGTCGCGCTTGGTGCGGCTCATGGCCGCGCCCCCTGCGCCGCGGCGGACGCGTCGCGGGCCGGCAGCCGCAGCACGGTGTCGGCCCAGCGCATCGCCGCCTCGCTGTGGGTGGCGACGATCACGCTGCGACCGCGGGCGAAGGCCGCCAGCGTGCGCAGCAGTTCCGCTTCGGTGTCCGCATCCAGGAACGCGGTCGGCTCGTCCAGCAACAGCAGTTCGGGATCGCGCAGCAGCAACCGCGCCAGGCCGATGCGCCGTGCCTCGCCGCCGGACAGGGCGAAGCCGCGCTCGCCGATCGGCGTGTCCAGCCCCTGCGGCAGGCGCGCGGCGAAGCGCAGGACCTGCGCCGCTTCGGCGGCGGCATGCAGCTGCGCTTCGCTGGCCTGTGGATCGGCCAGGCGCAGATTGTCGGCAATGCTGCCGTGGAACAGATACGGGCGCTGCCCCGCGTAGCCGATGCGCAGTCCCGCGCGCATCTGCAAGGTGCCCGCGCGCGGCGGCAGCCACCCGGCCAGCGCTTCCAGCAGCGTGCTCTTGCCGCTGCCGCTGGGGCCGACCAGGGCCAGGCGCTGGCCGACATCCAGGTCGAAATCCAGGCCCTGCAGCGCATCGCAACGCGCGCCCACTGGCCGCAGGCGCAGCGCGCGCGCCTGCACAAGCGGTGCGGCACGCGATGCGCTTGTGGCCGGTGCGGCGACGGGTGCGGCATCGACAGCGGCAGCGGTAGCGGCGTCGTTCGGCACTGCTGCACCCTCAGTGCGCGCTGCCTGCGCATCCGTGGCCGGCGGCAGCCCCTCCAGCAGACGCTCCACCTCCGCCGCCGCCGCCAGCGCATTGGCGCGGTCGTGGTAATGCGCGGCCAGGCGCCGCAGCGGCGCATAGAACTCCGGTGCCAGCAGCAGGCAGAACACGCCGGTGCCCAGGGTCGGCACGCTAGCGTGCAGGGCGATCATGCCGAGGTAGCTCAGGCCCAGGTAGAGCGCGACGATCGCCACGCTGACCGAGGCGAAGAACTCCAGGACGGTGGAGGACAGAAACGCGATGCGCAGCACTTTCAGGGTGCGCTCGCGCACGCCCTCGGCGGCCTCCGCGATCCCGCGCAATTCGTCGTCGCCGCGCCCATACAGGCGCAGCAGGCCCAGGCCCTTGAGCCGGTCGGCGAAGTGCCCGCCCATCCGCGCCAGTTCGCGCAGTTGGCGGCGGCCGGCGGCCTCGGCCCCCCACCCCACCAGCATCATGAAGATCGGCACCAGTGGCGCGGTGAACAGCAGGATCAGGCCCACCACCCAGTCGCTCCACGCCACCGCCAGCACGATCAGCAGCGGCACCACGCTCACTTCCCAGCGCGCAGGCCGGTAGCCGGCGTAGTAGCCGTCCAGCGCATCGCCATGCGCCAGCAGCAGTTCGCCCAGTTCGCCGTTGCGCTGTCCGCGCAGCCACAGCGGCCCGCGCTGCAGCAGCTGCCGGTACACGCGGCGACGCAGCTCGAGTTTGGCCGCATCGGCGACATCGCCGGCGGCGCGCTGCGCGGCGGCGCCAAGCCCGGCGCGCAGCACCAACATCAGCGCCAGCAGGCCGAAGGCCGGCAGTGCCTGCGCCAGGTCGCGGCGCTCGACCAGCAGCGCCTGCACCAGCCAGGCGATGGCGCCGGACTGCACGATCAGCAGCGCGCCAGACACGCTGATGGCCGCCGCGGCCAGGCGCTGGCAGCCACGCGCCGCCGCGGCCAGGGCATCCAGCCAACGCATGCGCTGCTGCCGCTGTTGCGGCGCGTCGGCGGGCAGTGCGGCGGACGGCTCGGCGAAATCGGTCAAAACGGGCTCGGCGCGGCGAACGAAGCCGCCAGTTTAGCGGGGAAGGCGGTTCCGGGCTGGAACCGCCGTGGCCGCCACGATGCCGGGCGCCCCCATGGCGCACATTGATCTGAATCAAGGTCGAACGCGCCGGGGCGGCGGAAGATCGCCTCCAATCTCCCGCCACTCGGCCACCCAGATGCACATTTTCCACGAGGTAGCACAGCCATGATCGACACCACTGTCGTAGAGCTGTCGCGGCTGCAGTTCGCCATGACCGCCATGTACCACTTCCTGTTCGTCCCGCTCACCCTGGGCTTGTCCTTCATGATCGCGATCATGGAGAGCGTGTACGTCATGACCCGCAAGGACGTGTGGCGGCGCATGACCCTGTTCTGGGGCGTGCTGTTCGGCATCAACTTCGCGATGGGCGTGGCCACCGGCATCGTGATGGAGTTCCAGTTCGGCATGAACTGGTCCTACTACAGCCACTACGTCGGCGACATCTTCGGGGCGCCGCTGGCGATCGAAGGGCTGATGGCGTTCTTCCTGGAGGCGACCTTCATCGGCCTGTTCTTCTTCGGCTGGAGCAAGCTCACGCCGGTCAAGCACCTGATGGTGACCTGGCTGATGGCGCTGGGCACCAACCTGTCGGCGGTGTGGATCCTGATCGCCAACGGCTGGATGCAGAACCCGACCGGCGCGGTGTTCAACCCGGACACCATGCGCATGGAAGTGGTCGACTTCATGGCGGTGGTGTTCAACCCGGTGGCGCAGGCCAAGTTCGTGCACACGGTCAGCGCCGGCTACGTGACCGGCGCGGTGTTCGTGATGTCGATCAGCGCGCTGTACCTGCTGCGCGGCAAGCACCGCGACATCGCCCGGCGCTCGTTCGCGGTGGCCGCCGCGTTCGGCATGGCGTCCTCGCTGTCGGTGGTGGTGCTGGGCGATGAGAGCGGCTACGCCGCCAACGAACACCAGAAGATGAAGCTGGCCGCGATCGAAGCGATGTGGGAAACCGAGCAGGCGCCGGCCGACTTCACCGCCTTCGGCATCCCCAACCAGGCCACCGGCAAGAACGACTACGCAATCAAGGTGCCGTACCTGATGGGCCTGATCGCCACGCGCTCGTTGAACACGCCGGTGCCGGGCATCCTGGAGCTGGTCAAGCGCGCCGAGCACCGCGTGCGCGGCGGGCAGATCGCCTACGGCGCGCTGCAGCGGCTCAAGGCCAACCGCAACGATGCCGAGGCGCGGGCGGTGTTCGATCGCCACTGGCAGGACCTGGGGCACGGCCTGCTGCTCAAGCGCTACCGCGAGGACATCCTCAACGCCACCCCGGAGGAGATCGCCAAGGCCGCGCTGGACACGGTGCCGCGCGTGCTGCCGCTGTTCTGGACGTTCCGGGTGATGGCCGGCCTGGGCTTCTACCTGATCGCCTTCTTCGCCGCCGCGCTGTGGTTCTCGTGCAAGCACAATTTCGAGGACAAGCGCTGGTTCCTGAAGCTGGCGCTGTGGACCCTGCCGGCGCCGTGGATCGCGATCGAGTGCGGCTGGTTCGTGGCCGAGTACGGCCGCCAGCCGTGGGCGGTGGAAGGCGTGCTGCCGACCTTCTATGCCGCCTCCGGCCTGGCCCTGCACGACATCCTGATCACCCTCGCCGGCTTCGTTGCGATCTACACCACGCTGCTGATCATCGAGATCAAGCTGATGCTCAAGGCGATCCGCAAGGGGCCGGACGCGCTGCCCGCCCTGCTGCAACCCGCCCCGCGCCCCGTTCCCCCGATCGCCGCACCTGCGGCCGCCGGCCACCTCTGACACCGGCAGGAGACACACCATGGACTTCATTGCATTGGACTACACCACGCTGCGCGTGATCTGGTGGCTGCTGCTGGGCATCCTGCTGATCGGCTTCGCGGTGATGGACGGATTCGACCTGGGCGTCGGCGCGCTGCTGCCGTTCGTGGCCAAGACCGACGCCGAACGCCGGCTGGTGGTGAACACCATCGGCCCGGTCTGGGAGGGCAACCAGGTCTGGCTGGTGCTCGGCGGCGGCGCGATCTTCGCCGCCTGGCCGCCGCTGTACGCGGTCAGCTTCTCCGGCTTCTACCTGGCGATGTTCGTGATCCTGTTCGCGCTGATCCTGCGGCCGGTCGGGTTCAAATTCCGCGGCAAGCTGCCCGGCCAGCGCTGGCGCAACGGCTGGGACTGGGCGCTGTTCCTCGGCGGCTTCATCCCGGCGCTGATCATGGGCGTGGCGGTGGGCAACGTGCTGTTGGGCGTGCCGTTCCACTTCGACGACACCCTGCGGGTGTTCTACACCGGCAGCTTCTTCGGCCTGCTCATGCCGTTCGCCCTGCTCGCCGGCCTGCTCAGCGTGAGCATGCTGGTGGCGCACGGCGCGGCGATGCTGGTGCTGAAGACCGACGGTCCGGTGGCCGAGCGCGCGGCGCGCTACGGCAGCGTCGCCGCCCTGGCGGCCTGCGCGCTGTTCGCCGGCGCCGGGGTGTGGGTGGCCACCGGCCTGCCCGGCTACGCGGTCACCTCGCAGGTGGTCACCGACGGCGCCACCAACCCGCTGCTGAAGACCGCCGTGCTCGGCGAGGTCGGCGGCTGGATGCACAACTACCAGAGCATGCCGCTGACCGCGCTGGCCCCGGCCGCGGGCCTGCTCGGCCTGTTGCTCAGCGCGGTGCTGCTGCGCAAGCGTCGCGGCGGCCTGGCGTTCATCGCCTCCGGCGCGGCCATCGCCGGCATCATCCTCACCGTGGGCTTTGCGATCTTCCCGTTCCTGTTGCCCTCCTCCAGCCAGCCGGGCTCCAGCCTGACCGTGTGGGACGCCTCCAGCAGCCACCTGACCCTGTGGATCATGCTGCTGGCCACCGTGGTGTTCCTGCCGATCATCCTCGGCTACACCACCTGGGTGTACCGCGTGCTGAAGGGCAAGGTCACCGCCGCCTCCCTGGACGACAACCCCAACGCGTACTGACGCACCCGCAAGGAGAAACGATCATGTGGTACTTCGCCTGGATTCTCGGTGTCGGCCTGGCCTCCACCGCCGCCATCCTCAACGGCATGTGGTTCGAGGCGCGCGAGCGCAACGCGGCGGATGCCGCCGCCGACACCACCGGCGCGACGGACTGAAATTTTTTTGCAAAGGCGCTTGCCGAATGCGGAAGACCTCCGTATCATGTGCGGCTCCTTCGGGGTGTAGCTCAGTCTGGTAGAGCGCTACGTTCGGGACGTAGAGGTCGCAGGTTCGAATCCTGTCTCCCCGACCAGTTTCAAGGTCACAAGAAGCCTGGAAAACCACCGTTTTCCGGGTTTTTTTGTGCCCGCAATCCGGCACTGGCCGCGCATCGCGGCAACCGGCCGTCCGCGCCCGCCTGCCCCGATCCTCTCGCGGCAGCCGGGCCTTGACGCCGGAGCCTGGCGTCTCGCCACAATGGCGACGGGGGAACCGGCGCATTCATCACGCCCTGCGTCTTCGGCGACGCCACGCGCCGGAAGCGAGGCGGCGGGCATGTCCGTTTCGACGCTCACGACTCAGACAAACGGACACGACACCATGAAACTGCAAGCGACGCTCTGCCTCTCACTGATCGCGCTCTACTGCGCACCCGCAGCCGCGGTAACCGAAACCGACAAGCTGGTGGACCGCCTCGGCGTACAGGGCGTACAGGGCGGCACGACTGCCTACTTCAGCGTCAAGGATGCGCTCTCCACCACCTGCAAGTTCGACATCGTCTACTTCAACATCGGCGACGAGTTCGGCAAGGCCGCCTATGCGAGCCTGCTTGCCGCGCAGACCTCGGGCAAGAAGCTCTCGCGCTTCGAGTATTGGCAATCCGCTCCAGGCGAAACCTGCACCCTCTCGCTGGTCGAATCGCGCAGCTGAGCGGTGCGGACTGCGGTTGCTCCTCAGCGCAACCGCGCCTTCAACAACGGCCGCAGCAGGTAGTTCAGCACGCTGCGCTTGCCGGTGAGGATATCGACCTCGGCGACCATGCCGGGAATGATCGGCAGCGTGTCGCCGTCGCGACGCAACTGGCTGCCGTCGGTGCGGATCAGCACCTGGTAGAACGACTCCTTGCCGTGCGCGGTCTGCTCCTCGATGGTGTCGGCGCTGATCTGCTCGACGGTGCCGTTCAACTCGCCGTAGATGGTGTAGTCGTAGGCGGTGATCTTGACCCGGGCCTGCATGCCCGGCACCAGGAACGCCACGTCGCGCGGCTTGATCCGCGCCTCCACCAGCAACCGCTCCTCCACCGGGATGATCTCCATGATCGGCTCGCCCGGCGGGATCACCCCGCCGCGGGTATTGATCAGCACCGTGTTCACCCGTCCGCGCACCGGCGACAGGATCTCGGTGCGGCGCAGCTGGTCGTGGCGCTGTTGCACGATCGGCTCCAGCGCGCTGAGATCGGCCTTGCGCTTGGCCAACTCGGTGTAGGCCTCCTGGAAATAGCTGTTGCGCAGCTCGCCGAGACGCCCGCGCAGGGTGGCGATGTCCTGGCTGAGCTTGAGCGCCTCGACCTGGCTGACCGCCCCCTTGGCCACCAGCGGGCGCACGATGTTCAACTGGTCCTGGGCCAGGGCGATCTGGTGCTGGATCGCCTGGGTGCCTTCGGCCAGCTTGCTGCGCCGCGACTCGAACAGGTCGCGCTCGGACCGCAGCAGGGCGCTCTCGCCGGCGATCTGCGCCGGGAAGGCGATGCTGGTCTTGCCCAGCACTTCCGCCTCCAGCCGCGCGATCGCCGCATGCAGCACCTGCGCCTGGTTGACCGATTCCTGGTAGTTGGTCAGGAAGTGGGTGCGCTCCAGCCGCACCAGCGGCTGCCCCGGCTTGACCAGTTCGCCCTCCTGCACCAGCAACCGATCGAGGATGCCGCCCTCCAGGCTCTGGATCTTCTGGATGCGGCTGTACGGCACCACCCGGCCGTCGCCGCGGGTGACTTCGTCCAGCTCGGCCCAGGCCGCCCAGCCCAGGAACAGCGCCACCGTCGCCAGCACCGTCCACAGCAGCGGCCGGTACCAGGGATGCGTGGATGCCAGCAGCGGGTCGCCCAGCCGCCGCCGCACCGCCACCGCCGCGCGCTCAGCCATGGCTGCCCGCCAATGCCGTCGCCGGCACCTGCACCCGGTTGCCCTGCAGCACCTGCTCCACCGGCCCGTCCACCACCACCCGCCCCTGCCGCAGCACCACGGCGCGTTGCGCCAGTTCCAGCATGCTGCGCTTGTGCGTGCTGACGATCAGCGTGCGCGTGCCCAGCCAGCGCTGCAGGTAGGCGATGAACACGTGTTCGCTGTGCTGATCGAAGGCCGCGGTGGGCTCGTCGAGCAGCACCACGCTGGGGTCCTGCAGCAACAGCCGCGCCAGTCCCAGCGCCTGCCGCTGTCCGCCGGACAGGCTGGCATTGCCCTGGATCGGCAGGTCCAGCCCGAACGGATGCGCGCGCACGAACGTGCCCAACCCGACCCCGTCCAGCGCCGCATACAGTTCCTCGTCGCCGAGCGCGGCGCCGTGCAGGTTGAGGTTGTCGCGCAGGCTGCCATGGAACAGCGCCACGTCCTGCGGCAGGTAGCCGATGTTGCGCATGCGGTCGGCCGGGTCGATCTGCGCGATCGCCACGTCGTCCAGCAACAGCCGCCCCGCGTGCGGATCCAGCAGGCCGGCCAGCACCCGCAGCAGCGTGGACTTGCCGGCGCCGTTGCCGCCCAGCAGCGCCACGCGCTCGCCGGCGCCGATGCGCAGCGCCTGCACGTCCAGCACCGGCGGCTGCTCGCCGTAGCGCAGGCTCACCGCCTCCAGGCGGTAGTCGCCGCGCACGCGCAGCTTGTGCACGAAGCGCTTGCCCGGCGGCCGCTCCTGTTCGGCCCCCAGCAACTGGTCCAGCCCCTCCATGGCCACGCGGGTGTGCTGCCAGCGCCCCAGCACCGCCGCGGCCTGCCCCAGCGGCGCGATGGCGCGCGAGGCCAGCAGCGAACAGGCCACCAGCGCACCCACGCTCATCTCGCCCTGCTGGATGCGGTAGACGCCGAACACCACCACCCCGACGTAGGCCAGTTGCTGCACCACCGATGCGGCATAGCTGAGCGCGGTAGTCAGCGCGTACGTCCGCATCGCCGAGGCGGACAGCTGCGCGGTCAGCGCTTCCCACAGTCCCTGGCAGCGGCCTTCGCCGCGTGCGGCCTTGATCGACTCCAGATGCTCGAACGCCTCCAGCAGCAGGCCGTTCTTCATCGCCCCCTCGCGCAGGTTCTGCCGCGACAGTTCGCCCAGCAGGCGCTGCGCCAGCAGCCCAGGCAACACCATCAGCACGCAGGCGACCAGCGGCACCCAGACCACGTGGCCGCCGATCAGGGCGATGATCCCCAGGAAGATCGCCACGAACGGCAGGTCGCTGATCAGCGCCGCGCTGGAACTGGTGAAGAACTCGCGCACCGATTCGAACTCGCGCACCTGGGTGCTGAACGCGCCCATCGACGCCGGCTTGGCGGCCATGCGCATGGCCAGCACGCGCGAGAACAGCAGCGTGGACAATTGCAGGTCCAGGCGCTTGCCCAGCACCGCCAGCAACTGCCCGCGCAGGGTGCGCAGCACGCCTTCCATCACGATCGCCAGGACCACGCCGCTGGCCAGGATCCACAGCGTGTCGAAGGCCGCGTTGGGCACCACGCGGTCGTAGACCTGCATGGCGAACAGCGCGGTGGCGATGGCCAGCAGGTTGGCGACCATCGCCGCCAGCGCCACTTCCGCATAGGAGCGCCACAGCTTCTTCAGCGGCCCGTAGAACCAATGCTCCGACGCGCTGCCGGCGTACCCGCCGATGCGCCCGTCGTCGCGGAAGCGCGGTTTGGCGAAGACCGCCGACCCGCTGTACAGCGCCTCCAGTTCCGCCACCGGCACCGCCTGCTCGCCACCGCCGGCATGCGGCAGCAGCAGCCGTGCCTGTCCCGCCTCGACCGCCTCCAGCAGCACCGTGCGCCCATCGTGCAACAGCAGCAGCGCCGGCAGCAGGTAGCGGTCCATGCCGTCCAGCGGATACGCCAGCACCTCGGCCGTGAGCTCGGCACGGCGCAGCGCGCGCGGCACCAGGTGCAGCGGCAGGCGTCCCTGCACCAGGGCGATGCCGTCCACCAGTTCGGCATCGCTCAACGGCCGCCCCAGGCGCTGGCACAACAGCAGCAGGCCTTCGCGCAGTCCGTCCGCGGCGCCGGCCCGCGGCGTCGCCACGGATGCTTCGACCCCCCCTTCACCCTGCATGCGTCGTCTCCTGGAACAGCGCGTGCAATGCGCCGATCTGTGCCGCCGCGCGGTAGCGCAGGCGCTTGCGTTCGATCCGCAGGCTGATCAATTGCCGCTCGGCTTCCAGGCGTTCGCGCTGCACGTTCAGCAGCTCGATCACCTCGCGCCGGCCCACGCTCAACTGCTCGCGGTACAACTCGGCCACTTCCACCGCCTGCTGCGCCTGCCGCAGCAGCGCCTGCTCGCGCCCGCGCAAGGCCTCGCCGCTGTCGGCGAGGGTCTGTACGGTGCGCCGCACCTCGCGGCGCATCGCCTCCAGGTTCCACTGCGCCGCTTCCAGGCGCTGGCGCGCGGCCTGCGGGCGCAGGAACGTGGACATGCCCTGGAACACGTCCATGCTCAGCCGCAGCGAAATGGTCGAATCGTTCTGCAGGCGGCCGCCGACGTCGCGACGCAGCGCGGCGGCCTCCAGATTGAGTTGCGGCTTCATCGCCGCGCGCGCTTCGCGTACTTCGGCCTCGGCCGCGCGTACCTGTTCGCCGGCCTTGCGCAGCAGCGGCGAGGCGTCCACCGCCTGCGCCAGCAACGGCGGCGCCAATTGTGGCAATTCCAGCGTCTCCGGTTCGACCAGATCTTCGGCCTCGGCCCCGACCAGCAGCAGGAACTGGTTGCGCAACTCCTGCAGCGCGCCCTGCTCGGTCGCCAACTGGTCCTGGCCGCGGGCCAGTTCCAGCCGCGTCCGCTCCAGTTCGCTGCGATCGGCATAGCCGCCGCTGCGCGCCTCGCTGAGGTCGGCGATCACCTGCAGGCGTTGCAGATGCGCTTGCACCGCCTGCAGCCGCTGCTGCGCCGCCAACACGTCCAGATACACCTCCACGATCTGCAGCGCGGCGTCGTCGGCGGCCACCTCCACCGCCGCGTCCTGCCCGCGCTGCTGCGCGCGTGCATTCGCCACCCGGCTCGACACGCGCCCCCAGTCGTACAGCATCTGCGAGAGATTGACGTCGTAGACCATCTCGCCCGGGTCCAGCGCCTTGGGCCCGGCGGCGACCGACAACGCCGGGTAGTAGCCGCTGCGGGCGATGCGCACGTCGGTGGCGGCGCGCGCCGCGTCCGCCATCGCCGCGCGCAACTGCGGCTCGATCGCCAATCCGCGCTGCACGGCCTGCGTCAGCGACATCGCGCAGGCGCACGCCGGCAGCGCCAACCACAGCCCGACGGCAAGCGCCGGGCCGGACCGGCGCGTGCGCCGGTCCCCATCCCCCTTCCTCGCCATCAGGCCGTCACCACCGCGAGCGTGTTGTCCTCCACCAGCAAGGTCGCGGTGCCGAAGCTGTAGACGTGATAGGTGATGCCGTCGATCGCCTGGGTGGTACCGCTGTCCACCGCGCCGATCACGTTGAGCACATCCGCCCCGTCGCCGGTGATCTGCAGGGTGTCGTTGCTGTCGGTGATCGCCAGCACTTCCGACGCGGTCAAGGTCAGCGTGCTGCCGGAATCGCCCTTGCCCAGGTCCACGCGCTCGATGTTGCTCAGGGTGCCGATGCCCGCGGCGTTGTAGTCCAGATCGATGCCGTTGGCGAACAGCAGCGTGTCGAAGCCGGCGCCACCGTCGATGCTGACGAAGGTGTTGCCGGTGATCTGGATGGTGTCGTCGCCGTTGCCGGCCAACACCTGGTCGCCGCTGCCGACGTTGAAGATCAGGTCGCTGCCGTCGCCGGCGAGGATGCGTTCGCTGCTGCCGTCGGCACCGGACAGGATGTCGATGCCGCCGGTGCCATTCACGCTGATCGTGCCGATGCCCAGGCTGGCGCCGTTGTTGGCCAGGGTGATGCCGTAGCGGGCGCTGTCGTTGCCCTGCGTATCGGTGCCCACCACTTCGAACGACACCTGGGTTCCCAGGTTGAGCAGGCCCGAGGCGGTGAGCCCGAGTTGGTTCAGCACGCTGGAGCTGAGCAGGTTCAGGGCGAAGTCGCCGCTGGCATCGGCCTGGATCGGCGTGAGTTCGACATTGAGCGTGGGCGTGATGACCCGGATCGCCAGGCTCGCGTTCGGCTCGGCCTGCCCGCTGAAGCCGAACGTCGCCGGCAGCAGCGCGAAGTTCACGCCGAAGTCGCCGAGCGTCAGCGGCTGCGCGATGTTGGTGCCCACGCCCAGCGAGACGACCGGGCTGGGATTGCCGGCCGGGTCGGCACCGACCACCGAGACCTGCGCGTTCAACAGCTGCGCCCAGCTCAGGTCGATGTCCAGGCCGGTCAGCAGGTCCAGCGAGGCCAGGCCGCTGTTGTCGGCGGCGAGCGTGGCGGTGGCCTGCACGCCGCCGACGTTGACGTTGACCGTCAGCGCCAGGCCCGGCTCGCCGGAAATCGTCAGCAGACTGCCGACCAGCGACAGCACCGGCGTCGCCGGCGCGACCGTGTCGATGGTGAAGCCGACCGAGGACGACAGCGGGCCGCCGTTGATGTCGACCGTGACCGTCGCCGCCCCTTGCGGCAATGCCGCGCCGCCGCTCGGCGGCAGCACCGATACCAGCACGTTGCCGGCGCTCAGGTCGGCGCTGGTCAGGGTGTGGCTGACGTCGACCTCGTAGCCGTTCTGACCGGCAAAGTGCACGGTGACCACCTGCCCGACCAGCATGTTCGGCCGCAGCTGCACCGCCACCTGGATGCCGTTGACGATCTCCGCAGCGTTGATCCAGGTATCGCCCGCCTCCGCAACGCTGAGCAGTGGCGGCGACAGGTCCGGCGCAGTGAGCAGCGCCGGCGCGCTGACGTTGCCGGCGGCGTCCACCGCCACCACCGACAGCGCCTGACCGATCACCAGCGGCGGCGACAGCGGCAGGCTGAAGCTGCCGTTGCCATCCACCTGGATCAGCAGCGGATTGGCGGTATCGCCGTTCACCACCACGCGCAGTTGCGCATTGGCCTCGGCGGTGCCGCTGAGCAGGCTGCCATCCAGGCTGATCGACACCACCGGCGCCGCTGGCGCCAGCGCATCGATGGTCAGCGTCGCCGGCGGGCTGGCATTGCCGGCCGCGTCGGTGGCGATGGCGCTGATCACCGTGCCGTTCGGCAATGCAGCCCCCGGCGTCACACTCCAGTTGCCGGACGCGTCGGCCGTGGCCTGACCGACCAGCGTACCGTTGCCGTCGGTGACGGTAATGGTGGCACCGGCTTCGGCGCTGCCGACGATGGCCACGCCATTGCTCGCCTGCAGGATCGGGGCGGCCGGCGCCACTGCATCCACGATCAACGTCGCCGGCGCACTGGCGTTGCCCGCGACATCGGTGGCGATGGCGGTCACCACCGTGCCGTTCGGCAATGCGGTGCCCGGCGTCACGCTCCAATTGCCGGACGCGTCGGCGGTGACCTGGCCGATGAGCGTGCCGTTGCCATCGGTGACGGTGATCGTCGCCCCCGCTTCCGCGCTGCCGACGATGGCGACGCCATTGCTCGCCTGCAGGATCGGCGCCGCCGGCGCCAGCGCATCCACGGTCAACGTTGCCGGTGCACTGGCGTTGCCGGCCGCATCGGTGGCGATGACGGTCACCACGGTGCCGTTCGGCAACGCCGCGCCCGGCGTCACACTCCAGTTGCCGGACGCGTCGGCCGTGGCCTGGCCGATCAGCGTGCCGTTGCCGTCGGTCACGGTGATCGTCGCGCCGGCTTCGGCGGTGCCGACGATCGCCAGGCCATTGCTGACCTGCAGGATCGGGGCGGCCGGGGCCACGGCATCGATGGTCAGCGTCGCCGGCGGGCTGGCATTGCCGGCCGCGTCGGTGGCGATGGCGCTGATCACGGTGCCGTCGGGCAAGGCGGCCCCCGGGGTCACGCTCCAGTTGCCGGAGGCATCGGCGGTGGCCTGCCCGATCAGCGTGCCGTTGCCGTCGGTGACGGTGATCGTCGCACCCGCTTCCGCGCTGCCGACGATGGCCAGGCCATTGCTCGCCTGCAGGATCGGCGCCGCCGGCGCCAGCGCATCCACGATCAACGTCGCCGGCGCACTGACATTGCCGGCCGCATCGGTGGCGATGGCGGTCACCACGGTGCCGTTGGGCAACGCGACGCCCGGCGTCACGCTCCAGTTGCCGGCCGCATCGGCGGTGACTTGGCCGATCAGCGTGCCGTTGCCGTCGGTGACGGTGACCGTCGCACCCGCTTCCGCGGTGCCGACGATGGCGATGCCATTGCTCGCCTGCAGGATCGGCGCCGCCGGCGCCAGCGCATCCACGATCAACGTTGCCGGTGCACTGGCATTGCCGGCCGCATCGGTGGCGATGGCCGTCACCACGGTGCCGTCGGGCAACGCCGCCCCCGGGGTAACGCTCCAGTTGCCGGAGGCATCGGCGGTGGCCTGCCCGATCAGCGTGCCGTTGCCGTCGGTCACGGTGACCGTCGCGCCGGCTTCGGCGGTGCCGACGATCGCCAGGCCATTGCTGACCTGCAGGATCGGGGCGGCCGGGGCTACGGCATCGACGATCAGTGTCGCCGGCGCACTGGCGTTGCCAGCGGCATCGGTGGCGACGGCCGTCACCACGGTGCCGTCGGGCAACGTCGCCCCCGGCGTGACGCTCCAGTTACCGGACGCATCGGCGGTGGCCTGGCCGATCAGCGTGCCGTTGCCATCGGTCACGGTGATGGTCGCACCGGCCTCCGCCGTACCGACGATCGCGCTGCCATTGCTCGGCTGCAACACCGGCGCCGACGGCGCCAGCGCGTCGATGGTCGCTGTCGCCGGCGCGCTGGCATTGCCGGCCGCGTCGGTGGCGATGGCAGTCAGCACGGTGCCGTCGGGCAGCGGCGCCCCCGGCGTAATGCTCCAGTTACCGGACGCATCGGCCGTGGCCTGGCCGATCAGCGTGCCGTTGCCGTCGGTCACGGTGACCGTCGCCCCGGCTTCGGCCGACCCGACGATCGTCAGGCCGTTGCTCGGCTGCAGGATCGGCGCTGGCGGTGCCGTCGCATCCACGGTGGTGGTGGCCGGCGCACTGACGTTGCCGGTCGCGTCGGTGGCCACGGCATTGATCACCGTGCCATCCGGCAGCGGGGCTCCCGGGGTCACGCTCCAGTTGCCGGACGCATCGGCCGTGGTCTGGCCGATCAGCGTGCCGTTGCCATCGGTGACGGTGACCGTCGCCCCGGCTTCGGCGGTGCCGACGATCGCGGTACCGTTGCTCGGCTGCAGCACCGGGGCGGCCGGCGCCACGGCATCGACGGTCAGCGTGGCCGGCGCGCTGGCGTTGCCCGCCGCGTCGGTGACCACGGCGTTGACCACTGTGCCGTCGGGCAGCGGGGCTCCCGGGGTCACGCTCCAGTTGCCGGACGCATCGGCGGTGGTCTGGCCGATCAGCGTGCCGTTGCCATCGGTGACGGTGACCGTCGCCCCGGCTTCAGCGGTGCCGACGATCGCACTGCCGTTGCTCGGCTGCAGCACCGGGGCGGCCGGCGCCACGGCATCCACCGTGGTCGTCGCCGGCGCGCTGGCGTTGCCGGCCGCGTCGGTGGCGATGGCGCTCAGCACGGTGCCGTCGGGCAATGCCGCCCCCGGGGTGATGCTCCAGTTGCCGGAGGCATCGGCCGTGGCCTGGCCGATCAGCGTGCCGTTGCCGTCGGTCACGGTGACCGTCGCGCCGGCTTCGGCCGACCCGACGATCGTCAGGCCGTTGCTCGGCTGCAGGATCGGCGCCGATGGTGCCGTCGTATCCACGGTGGTCGTACCCGGCGCGCTGACGTTGCCGGTCGCATCGGTGGCCACGGCGTTGATCACCGTGCCATCGGGCAGCGGGGCTCCGGGGGTCACGCTCCAGTTGCCGGACGCATCGGCCGTGGTCTGGCCGATCAGCGTGCCGTTGCCATCGGTGACGGTGACCGTCGCACCGGCTTCGGCTGACCCGACGATCGCGGTACCGTTGCTCGGCTGCAGCACCGGCGCCGCCGGCGCCACGGCATCGACGGTCAGCGTGGCCGGCGCGCTGGCGTTGCCGGCCGCGTCGCTGGCCACGGCGTTGACCACCGTGCCGTCGGGCAGCGCCGTGCCGGGTGTGATGCTCCAGTTGCCGGACGCATCGGCGGTGACCTGGCCGATCAGCGTGCCGTTGCCATCGGTGACGGTGACCGTCGCCCCGGCTTCGGCGGTGCCGACGATCGCACTGCCGTTGCTCGGCTGCAGCACCGGCGTCGCCGGCGCCACGGCGTCCACTGTGGTCGTCGCCGGCGCGCTGGCATTGCGGGCCGCGTCGGTGGCGATGGCGCTCAACACGGTGCCGTCGGGCAACGGCGTGGCCGGGGTCAGGCTCCAGGTGCCGGAGGCATCGGCGGTCGCCTGGCCGATCAACGCGCCGTTGGCGTCGGTGACGGTGACCGTCGCGCCGGCCTCGGCGCTCCCGGCGACGACGCTGCCGTTGCTCGGTTGCAGCACCGGCGCCGCCGGCGCCACCGCATCCACGGTGGTGGTCGCCGGCGGACTGACCGTGCCCGCGGCATTGCTGGCGACGGCGGTGATCACCGTGCCGTCCGGCAGCGGCGTGGCCGGGGTGAAGCTCCAGTTGCCGGCGGCATCGACGACGGCCTGGCCGATCGGCGCGCCATTGCCGTCGCTCAGCGTGATGGTGGCGCCCGCTTCGGAGGTGCCGGCGATCACGCTGCCGTTGGTCGCCTGGATGATCGGTGCCGCCAGCAGATCCGGCGCCTGCACGCTGGTCGGGGGGCTGTTGTTGCCGGCCGGATCAGTCACCACCACGGTCAGCGTCTGGCCGTCGGTCAGTGGCGGCTGCAACGGCAGGCTGAAGCTGCCGTCGCCGCCCACCACGACGGTAAAGTCGGGAACGCCGTCGCCGTTCGCATCGACGCCCACCGTCGCGCCCGCCTCGGCGGTGCCGGTCAAGGTGCCGCCATCGGCCGAGACCTGCAGATTTCCCGCCGCCGCCGGCGGCGTAGTGTCGGGCGCATTGACGCTGGCGCCGGGGCCGGTGTTGCCGGCCGTATCGGTCACCACCACGGTCACGGTCTCGCCGTTGGTCAGCGGTGGCTGCAACGGCACGCTGAAGCTGCCGTCGCTGCCGACCACGGCGGTCACGTCCGGCACGCCATCGCCATTGGTGTCCACACCCACCGTCGCACCCGCCTCCGCGGTACCGATGAGGCTGCTGCCATCCGCCGCGACCTGCAGGTTGGCGGCCGCAGCAGGCGGGGTGACGTCCGGTGCCTGCACCATCGCCGGCGGGCTGGAGGCCCCATCCGGGCTGGTGACCACCACGGCCACCATCTGGCCACCGACCACCGGCGCCGGCAGCGTCACGGTGAAGCTGCCGTCGGTGCCGACCACGACCACCGTGTCCACCTGTCCGTCGCCATCGGCATCGACGCCGACCGAATGGCCGGGAGGCGCGTTGCCGCTGATCTGGGTGCCGTCCGGGGAGATCTGCAGATTGGTCGCCACGGCTGGTGCCGACGGCTGCGGTTGCGGCTGGGGCTGTGGCTGCACGATCTCGTTGCGATCGTCCTCGCTGCCCATGCTGGCCAGCGCGCCCGCGCCGAGTGCGACGCCGCCCGCCATCAGCCAGGGCGCAGCCAGCCCACCGGCCGCGCCGCCCGCGCCGGCCACGCCGGCCGCGGTCAAGGATTCGAACCCGGCATCGCCGCCCACCGGCGCATAGCTGGCCAGCAACACGGCCCCTTCGCCGCCGGCGAACTGCACCGCCAGCAGATCCTGCTCCTGCGTCAGGAACAACGCGCTCGGCTCGGACGCAGGGTCGAAGAAGTGAACGATGCGGACCGTCTCGCCGTTCTTCATCCGCACCAGCAGATCGTCGCCTTCGCGGCTGTAGGCGGCGACCCGGTCGGGCGACACATCCAGTACCACCTGGCTGGCCTGGGTCAGTCGCACCACGCCGTCGGCCGGCAGCGGGACGGCGTGGGCGCGGGCGATGTCGGCACCGTGCGGGACAACCTTGACCTGGATACTCATGGCGAACACTCCTATCGCGAAATGGGACGGCAGCGTGCGAGCGCAAGCCAAAGGTGTTGGGCGGTCGGCGCGACAGCACGCCGTGCCGGCCGCTGCGCAGGCAAGACCTCACCTGCGCGGCCCGATTGGTCCACGACAAGCATTGGGATTGACGATCAAGCGACGCGGAAGGCGACAAACGCGCTACCGCGGCACGTCTACGGGCAGAACGCGCCTAGCGTCGACAGCGTGGGGATGCCCGATCGGGCGGGCGGCGGCAGCGGAACGCGAGGCACGGCGAACGGGACACACCGGCGGTATCGATAGACATCACGGACCCTCCTTCCTTGAGTCGCTCACAGTTCGAAAGCGGTGCAGCAAACACGCGTGCAGACGCAGTGCGCCTAGCTCCCCCCGGCCGCCCCGACGGAACCGCCAATGGTGCCGGCCCGCCTTTCACTACTGAAGCGATCACGCAAATATGGATGCCGGCAACAGCGCCGACGTCGTATGCAATGCACCTCCGTCTGCACGCGGCGATCTTTGCCAACGACGCCACGCGATGGCAATAAAGCGTCACTCACCGTTTCTGAAAATGTGTTGAGCACCAACAAAAGATGACGGTTTTTTCACCATGTCATCTACCTAATTTAAGGCGTGTTTGCGCAAGACCGCGCGGCAGTGCGCGGCGTGGACGACAATGACGACGCGCGCCGGTGCGCTCTGCAAGCGATTGCAAACATGTCGAAGCCGTACCTGTGCGTACGCAAACCATGCATACACGCGCACCGTGGGCACACGCTGGAGCGCAGCTGCGCACCATGGAGTGATCGCGCGCGATGGCGTGGTCAAGCGACGACCAGGCTGGATCTGTACGCCAGCGCATGGCAGGACGCGCAGCGTGGAAGGCATGGCGCAGTCGTGCGGAAGCAGCCGGTTTTTAGCGCTTTTTTTGCAGACAATGTCTGCTGCCACGTTCGTATCCCGCGGCAAGACTGCGCGACCAGCATCGACACGGCAACGGGCAACTCGGGTTGCGTAGCGCGTAGCGACCTCCCTTGTTGATGCCTTGGCGCTCGGCGAGATCGGTGATGCCGGCGATGACCCATCGCCCCTTGTCGAACAGATGACCAGACATGCGATGAGGTCGCGCCGGGCGACAGCATGGCAGTGACATCCATGCACTTAGCTTCCATCGTCGGCATGATCCCTTCGTCGCTGGCGAAGGCGACCGGGCTGGTGGCGGAGAACCTGTTGTGGCTCTTCAGCAGCACCGTCTTTGATCCCATGGAGACGATCGCACTCGACGCGCTCGCGCCGAGCAGCCGCATCATGATCTCGGCTCTCTCCCAGTCCGACCGACAATGACCAGCACGCCCGCGTCGTGCAGACGCTCCTCGCCGGCGCCAGCGGACCGATCGCTGCGGATGGACGCGAAAGCAGTGCGAAGGGGTGCATCGCCTGTTCGCGCCCGGCAGCGAACTCCTGCAGTTCGCGGGGCCGGCCATCGTCGACACCCTGAACACGCGCTTCGCTGCCATCCCGACGATCGCCCGCCATCTCGGCCACGGCCATGCGCGCCGGGCGCGCGCGCATGCTGCGAGGACACGCGTCCGCACCCTAGTGACGCATGCATCGCGCCCCGGGCCAGGCGGCGACGCTGGCGGGCGCCGCCCGGCTGGCCATCGACATGCCTGGCCGCGACGGCGCAGGCGGCAACCGCTGCGCGTTCAGTCCACCGGCAATGCGATGTAGCTCGCCTGCTGCGGCGTGTGCCAGATCCGCTGCGTCGCCTTCTGGTAATCGCCCGGCTTGGCGAAGTAGATGTTCGGCACGTAGGTCTGCGGGTTGCGGTCGTACAGCGGGAACAGCGTGGACTGCACCTGCACCATGATCCGGTGGCCGCGCTCGAAGGTGTGGTTGGCGGTGGGCAGGCCGAAGCGGTAGGCCAGCGGCTGGTTCGGGGTCAGCGGCGCCGGATGCTCGAAGCTCTCGCGGTAGCGGCCGCGGAAGATCGCCAGCGACACCGGCAGCTCGTAGCCGCCCAGCTTCGGCTCGGAGGCCATCTGGTCCGGGTAGACGTCGATCAGCTTCACCACCCAGTCGCTGTCGCTGCCGCTGGTGGACGCCTGCAGGTGCACTTCCGGCGCGCCGGCGATGCGCAGCGGCGCCTGCAGCGGCTCGCTGACGAAGGTCAGCACGTCCGGGCGGCCGTCGACGAAGCGCTGGTCGTGCACCAGCCAGGTGGTCCACATGTCGCGGTCGCCGAACACCACCGGGCGCGGCACGAACGGCACCGGCTTGGCCGGGTCGGACACGTACTCGGTGTACTCGCCCTGCCCGGCCTTGGGCGCCTCGAACGAGACGCGGCCGCCAGCCTGCAGGTACAGCGGCTTGCTCTGCGCCGGGCAGCCCTGCGCGCAACTCAGCGGCCAGCGCTGCAGGCGGTCCCAGTGGTTGGCACCGGTGTCGTAGATCAGCACCGGCGGCGTGTCGGCCTTGGGCGCACCATCGACCAGGTACTGGTCGAAGAACGGCTTGAGCACGTCGCGACGGAACTGCAGCGCGGTGTCGCCGTCGAACTGCAGCGCGCCCAGCGAGGCGCCCTCGTAGTTGACCTGGCTATGCCGCCACGGCCCCATCACCAGGTAGTTCTTGTCGTTGCCGGTGTCGCGCGGCTCCATCGCCTCGTAGCTGTGGATCGCGCCCCACATGTCTTCCTGGTCCCACAGCCCCTGCAACCACATCGTCGGCACCTTCAGCGGGGTACGCGCCATCACCCTGTCCAGCGCCTGCTCCTGCCAGAACGCATCGTAGGCCGGGTGCTCGGTGAGTTTTCGCCACCACGGCAACTGCTCCAGCCCGGCGGCCTTGGCGTAGTCGCCGGCCGAGCCGGCGCGCAGGAAGTTGCTGTAGTCGTCGTAGCCCTGGCGCGGGATGCCCTCGCCCTTGCCGCGCCGGGTCGTCTGCCCGGTGAAGTAATCCAGGTTGACCTGGCGGAAGGCGCCGTAGTTGAGCCAGTCGTCGCCCATCCAGCCATCGATCATCGGGCTTTCCGGCGCGGCCACCTTCAGCGCCGGATGCGGATCGGCCAGCGCCATCACCACGGTGAAGCCCTCGTAGGACGAGCCGATCATGCCGACCTTGCCGTTGGATTCGGGCACGTGCTTGACCAGCCAGTCGATGGTGTCCCAGGCATCGGTGGCGTGGTCGACCTTGGTCGGATTGAGCGGCCCGCGCAGGGGCCGGGTCACCACGTAGTCGCCCTCGGAACCGTACTTGCCGCGGATGTCCTGGAACACGCGGATATAGCCGCCATCGACGAACACCTCGTCGCCCTGCGGCAGCAGATCGCGCATGTGCGGCGAGGCCAGCCGGCTGGCGCGGCCGCTGGCGTCGTAGGGCGTGCGCGTCAGCAGGATCGGCGCGCCGTGCGCGCCCTTGGGCAGCACGATCACCGTGTGCAGCTTGACCCCGTCGCGCATCGGGATCATCACCTCGCGCTTGATGTAGTCGTTGGCCGCGGTCGGCGCGACGAACGGCTTGCCGGTGATGTCCGGGGTCATCGGCGCGGTCTGGGCGAACGCGGTGCCGGCAGTGGCGAAGGCGACGGCAGCGGCGAGCAGGCAGGGAGCGAGGCGGCGCATGGGCGTTGGATCCCGAAAGGAGGCGAACCGGCGACGCTAGGCGACGGCGCCTCGCTCGGCAAGTGACAAAGGCTGGGTCCTCGGTCGCGCCTGGGCGCCACCGCGCCATGCAGGGGCGCTGCGCTTGAGTCCAGGTCGCTCAGCCCAGACCGACGCCCGGCCCCATCGCCGCCACGAACAGGACGCTGGCCACGTGGCTGTTCGCCGCGTGACCACACGCCATGTCAGTGCCGGACCTGCCCTTCGCCGCGCACCACGAAGCGCTCCACGGTCAGCGCTTCCAGGCCCATCGGGCCGTAGGCGTGCAGGCGCGTGGTGGAGATGCCGATCTCCGCGCCCAGGCCGAGTTCGCCGCCGTCGGAGAAGCGCGAGGAAGCGTTGACCATCACCACCGCCGCGCGCAGCGCCTGCACGAAGGCCTCGGCGTTGGCGGGATCGCCGGTCGCGATCACCTCGGTATGGTCCGAGCCGTAGCGGCGGATATGCGCGATCGCCGCGTCCAGGTCCGGCACCACCGCGATCGCCAGGATCAGGTCCAGGTATTCGGCGGCGTAGTCGTCGTCGCTGGCGGGGGCGATCTCCGGCAGCAGGGCGCGGGTGGCGGCATCGCCGCGCAGGGCGACGCCGCGCTCGCGCAGCGCCTGCGCCGCCAGCGGCAGGAAGCGCGCGGCCACGTCGGCGTGCACCAGCAGCGTCTCCAGGGAATTGCAGGCGGCCGGCCGCGTGGTCTTGCCGTCGAGGAGCAGCTTCACCGCCAGGTCCAGATCCGCCGAGGCATCGACGAACAGATGGCACACGCCCTTGTAGTGCTTGATCACCGGCACCCGTGCATGTTCGGCGACGAAGCGGATCAGGCCCTCGCCGCCGCGCGGGATCGCCAGGTCGACGATGTCGTGGAGCTGCAGCAGCTCCAGCATGGTCTCGCGGCGCAGATCCTCCACCAGGGTCAGCGCGGCCTCGCCGATGCCGGCCTCGCGCAGCGCCCGGCGCAACGCCGCGGCGATGGCGGTGTTGGAGTGGATCGCTTCGGAACCGCCACGCAGGATCACCCCGTTGCCGGCCTTGATGCACAGCGCCGCGGCGTCGGCGGTAACGTTGGGGCGCGCCTCGTAGATCATCGCCACCACGCCCAGCGGCACGCGGATCTTCTGCACGCGGATGCCGTTGGGGCGCACGTCGTCACGGGTGACCTGTCCCACCGGGTCGGGCAGACCCGCCACCTCGCGCAGCGCCGCGGCGATGCCGTCCAGGCGCTTGCGGTCCAGCGCCAGCCGATCGAGCATCGCATTGCCGACGTCCTTGGCCCGCGCCGCGGCCAGATCGCGCGCATTGGCGGCGAGGATGGCCTCCGCATCCGCCTCTAGCGCCGCCGCCATCGCCTCCAGGAGTTCCTGTTTGGCCGACGACGGCAACTGCGCCAGCGCTTGCGCGGCATCGCGGCAGTGCAGGGCCTGGGTGCGGATGGAGGTCATTGGGAGAAGTTCCAAAGTAGTTGGTGGTTTTGGGGGCGGGACCCGGGACCCGGGACCCGCAAGGCTGGGCGGCTGCCGAGTGCCGCCAAGCCAACACATCGCAAAAGCACGGCCAGCGCGACGGCAACACCCCGCCGCTAGGTCGTCGTTCCGGGCCCCGGGTTCCGGGCCCCGGGTCCCGGCTTCTCCAGCACCACCAGATCGTCCCGATGAATCACGTTCTCGCCGTAGTTGTAGCCCAGGATCGCCTCGATGTCGCGCGAGTGGCGGCCGGCGATGCGGCGGATGTCCACCGCCGCGTACTGGCTGACCCCGCGCGCCAAGCAGCGCTCGCCGGCGGCGTCGCGCAGCCGCACCTCGACCATGTCGCCGCGGCGGAACTCGCCCACGGCGCCGGCGACGCCGCCCGGCAGCAGCGAGGCGCCCTTGTCGAGCAGCGCGGTCGCAGCGCCGGCATCGACCAGGATCGCGCCGGGCTCGACCGGCACATGGCGCAGCCAGTACTTGCGCGCGGCGATACGGGTTCGCGCGGCATGGATGCGGGTGCCACGCAGGCGGTCCTGGGCCAGGCCACGCACCACCTCGGCGCTGCGGCCGTTGAACAGATAGGTCTCGATGCCGGCGGCGCCGGCCTTGGCCGCGGCCTCCAGCTTGGTGCGCATGCCGCCGGTGCCCACGCCGCTGCCGCTGCCGCTGCCGCCGGCCATCGCCAGCACCGCCGCGCTCAGTTCCTGCACCTCGTGCAGCGGCTGCGCCTGCGGGTCACGGCGCGGGTCGGCGGTGTACAGGCCGTCGATATCGGTGGCGATGAACAGCGCATCGGCATCGACCAGGGCGGCGACGATCGCGGCCAGGTTGTCGTTGTCGCCGAGCTTGAGTTCGTCCACCGAGACGGTGTCGTTCTCGTTGACCACCGGCAGCGCGCCCAGCCGCAACAGTTCGCCCAGGGTGGCGCGCGCGTTGAGGTAGCGGCGGCGGTTGCGCAGGTCGTCGTGGGTCAGCAGCACCTGCGCCACCGGCCGCTCGAAGAAGCGCTGCCACAGCGCGATCAGCTGCGCCTGGCCGAGCGCGGCCAGCGCCTGCCGCGCGGCCAGTGCCGCGCCGGCCTCGGCGGCCTTGGGCACGATGGCGCGCCCGGCGGCGACCGCGCCGGAGGACACGATCACCAGTTCGCGCCCGGCCGCCAGGTTGGCCGAGACGAACTGCGCCAGGCCCAGCGCGAAGCGTGGCGTGAGCCCGCCGCCGTCGGCGGCCAGCAGGCTGCTGCCGACCTTGAGCACCGCGCGCCGCCACGGCGGCAGCGCTTGCTCGACGAAGGACGATGGGGTCTGCGAGGTCATGGGATCAGCGCGTGTTCCATTCGTGCACGGTGAGGTCGGAGCAGCCCTGGATCGCCAGCGGATCGGCGGCGACGATCGCCTGCGCCTGCGCCAGGTCATCCACGCCTTGCAGCAGGTAGGCGCCGCCGCTGCGGTCGCTGAAGCCGCCGGTCAGCGCCAGCAGGCCGCGTGCGCGCAGGTCGTCGAGGAAGGCCAGGTGCGGGGCGACCACGCTCTCGTCGAAGTTGGGGTTGCGCATCGCCAGGACCAGGTAGTACTTCATCGTACGGTCTTCCTTCTGCAATCGGTTTGAATGTTCGGCGTCACAGCGAATCCTGTCTGTGAGAGGGGCTTCAGCCCCGACGCGTTAGCGCTGGGGCGTCGGGGCTGAAGCCCTCCCACAGGATCAAGGCGCGGGACCGAAGCCTCTCCCAAGGATCAGCCGCCCAGCGCCTGCCAACGCGCCTGCAGCGCGTCCAGGCGCAGATCCGCCGCCGCCCCTGGCGAGACCCGCGCGGCCAGGCTGCCTTCCGGCGTACGCCCCTGCCCCGCGCTGTCGGCGGCCGCGGCGGCGGCCTGGTAGGCCTCGCGGAACGGCACGCCGGCCACCGCGGCTTCCACCGCCACGTCGGTGGCGTACATGCCCGAATCGATCGCCTCGCGCAGCTTGTCCTCGCGCCACTCCAGGTTGGCCAGCAGCGCCGGCAACAGTTCCAGCGCGGCCAGGCCGCGGCCAAAGCCGTGGAAGATCGCGCCCTTGCTGCTCTGCAGGTCGCGGTGATAGCCCGACGGCAGCGACAGCAACTGCTCGATCTCGGTGCGCGCGGCAGCCACGCTGGCGTGGGTGGCGCGCATCAGCTCGATCACGTCGGGGTTGCGCTTGTTGGGCATGATCGAGCTGCCGGTGGTGTACTGCGCCGGCAGCGCGACGAAGCCGAACTCGCCGCTGGTGAACAGCGACAGGTCCCAGGCCAGGCGGCGCAGGTCCAGGGTGGCGCTGCCCAGCGCTTCCAGCGCGGCCATCTCGAACTTGCCGCGCGACAGTTGCGCGTAGATCGGGCTGACCTGCAGGCGCGCGAAGCCCAGCGCGGCGGTGGTGTGGGCGCGGTCCAGCGGCAGGTTGACGCCGTAGCCGGCGGCGGTGCCCAGCGGATTGCAGTCGACCAGGCGCAGGGTGTCGCGTGCGCGCACGGCATCGTCGATGAAGGCCTCGGCCCAGCCGGCCCACCACATGCCGGCCGAGGACACCACGGCGCGCTGGATGTGGGTGTAGCCGGGCACCGGCAGATCGCGCTCGGCCTGCGCACGGTCCAGCGCCACCTTGGCGATCTCCGCGCTCAGTTGCGCCAGCCGCGCCAGCCTGTCCTTCAACCACAGCCGGGTCGCGACCAGGATCTGGTCGTTGCGGCTGCGTCCAGTGTGGATCTTGCGCCCGGCATCGCCCAGGCGCTCGGTCAGCCGCGCCTCGATCGCCGAGTGGCCGTCCTCGAAGCGCGCATCCAGCACGAACGCGCCGCTGCGGAAATCCTCGGCCAGCACCGCCAGCTCGCGCTGCAGCCCGGCCAGTTCGTCGGCGGACAGGATGCCGATGCGCTGCAGGCCCTCGGCGTGCGCGCCGCTGGCGGCGATGTCGTGCAGGAAGAACTCGCGGTCCAGGAGCACGTCGTCGCCGGCCAGGAACGCCTGGATCTGCGTGTCGACGGCGACGCCGGGTTTTTGCCAGAGCAGATTAGTCATTAGGAGTCCTTTTTTGTGGGACCCGGGACTCGGGACCCGGGACCCGGAAGAGCAAAAGCATTGGCTCTTGCTTCTTCGGGTCGCGGGCCCCAGGTCCCGGGTCCCGATGAATTCACACGGGAATCGACGTCAGTTCGTCCACGCTCAGCGCCAGGTTGAGGTTCTGCATCGCCTGCGTCGCCGCGCCCTTGAGCAGGTTGTCCAGCGTCGCCACCAGCACCAGGCGTTTGTTGCCCGGGGCCAGGGTGAAGCCGCCGAGCTGAACGCCGTGGCGGCCGGCGATGCGGCTGACCCACGGCGCCTCGTCGACTACCTCGATCAGCGGCTCATCCGCATAGCGGGCGCGATACAGCTGCTGCACCGCCTCCCGCTTCAGCGGCTGCTGCAGCCACAGGTTCACGGTCATGGTGATGCCGCGGAAATGCGGCGCCACATGCGGCATGAATTCCACCGGCACGCCGAGTTGCGCGGACACCTCGCGCTCGTGCATGTGATCTGTCAACGCGTACGGCATCAGGTTGTCGTGCAGCAGCGCCGGGTTGTTCTTGTCCGACGGCGTGGTGCCGGCGCCGGAATAGCCGGACACGCCGAAGCACTGCGGCGGGCCGGCCAGCTGCTCGCGCAGCGGCGCGATCGCCAGCTGCATTGCGGTCGCGTAGCAGCCAGGATTGCTGATGCGGCGCTGCCCGGCATAGCGCGCGCGGGTCAGTTCCGGCAGGCCGTAGTACCAGGCAGGGTCGAAGCGGTAGTCGGCGGACAGGTCGACCACGATCGGATCGGCCGCACCGGCGGCGACCGCGGCGTCCAGCGCCGCCACGTAGGGCGCGGCCTTGCCGTTGGGCAGCGCCAGCACCACCACGTCGGCGCGCTTGGCCGCCACCGCCTCGGGATCGAGGTTCTCGTAGCGCAACTCGCCCTGGTAGGCGTCGTGGTGCGCATCGACGCGCTGCCCGTCCAGTTCGCGCGAGGACAGGAACGCCAGGCGCAACTGCGGATGCGCGGCGATCAGGCGGATCAGTTCGGCGCCGGTGTGGCCGCGGGCGCCGACGATGCCGATGGAATGAATGGGAGTGTTCATGCGTGCGAATCCAGGCGGAACTGCAGGTGGCGTTTCACCCCGGCCCATTCCGTATCGATGATGGAGAAGATGACGGTGTCGCGCGGGGTGCCGTCGGCGTGGCGCTTGTGGTTGCGCAGCACGCCGTCCTGCTTGGCCCCCAGCCGCGCGATCGCGGTGCGCGAGGCGTGATTGAACCAACTGGTCTCGAACACCACGCTGAGGCAGCCGAGCGTATCGAAGGCATGCCCGAGCAGCAGCAGCTTGGCCTCGGTGTTCAGGCCGCTGCGCTGCACCCGCGGCGCATACCAGGTATAGCCGATCGACAGCGTCGGCACCTGCGGATCCAGGCCGTAGAAGCGCGTGCTGCCGACGATCTCGCCCTGCGCATCGCGCACCACGAACGGCAGCACCCGGCCCAGCGCCTGCACCTCCAGCGCGGCGGCGACATAGGCGTCCACCCGCTCCGGCGCCGGCACGTTGGTGTACCACAGCGCCTCCAGGCCGCTGCCGCGCACGGCGTTGCGCAGGCCCTCGGCGTGCGCCGCCTGCAGCGGCTCCAGGCTGACATGGCGGCCGCGCAGCGTCGGCACCTGGCGCCAGGCGTCGGGAAGCACGGGATCGATACTGGACATGGGGTCGGTCCTAGGCGAAAGGGTCGCTCAACCCTGCAGGGTCGGCGTGCGCGTGGCGCAATGCGCCACGCAGTGCTGGATCTGCTCGAAGGTCTCCAGGCCGTACCAGAACACCTTCCACTTCTCCTGCTTGAAGCAGCCGTCGGATTCGGCGTAGTAAAAGATGTTGACCTGGTTGTTGTGGCGCGAGCGCCAGAACAGCTGCGGCGTCTCCTCGCGCATCACGTTCCACACCGCCCGCCCCAGGCCCTCGCCCTGCGCGTCGTCGAGCACGGCGAACTTGTCCAGGTAGGTGTAGCCACCCTCGTCGGTCAGGATCACTGCGGTGCGGTAGTTCTCGCTGACGTAGGCGCGCAGCAGCTTGGTGGTGTCGAAGTAGTCCGGCACCAGGGTGCGGCCGAAACTGGATTCGATCAGGGTCTTCAGCCGCGGCAGGTCCAGCTCGCTCCACGCCGTGGCGCGCAGCACCTTCTCGCCGCGCCGCACCAGGGTGCCCGAACCCTTGTGAGTGAACAGTTCCTTGGCCAGGTCGGCCGGGCGCGTAATCGACACCGACGACTCCAGCGGCAGCCGGTCCAGCAGATCCTTGATCTGCTCGATCTTCACCTTCATGCCGCCATGGATCCACGGCTGCGCGATCAGGTGGTCGTACTCGGTGGACAGGTTGATCGAATCGATCACCGTGCCGCGCTCGTCGAGCAGGCCACCGGTGCCGGTGAGGAAGATGATCTTGTACGGCTGCAGTTCCTGCACCAGTTCGTTGGCGGCGAAATCGGCATTGATGTTGAGGATCTGCCCGCTGGGGGTCTCGCCCAGGCTGGTGATCACCGGGATCGAGCCGGCCTGCAGGCTGGCCTCGATCGGCGCCAGGTTCACCGCGGTGACCTCGCCGACCAGCCCGTAGGTGTCGCGGTCCAGGTACTGCGCCTCGAACACCCCACCGGTGATCGAGGTGGCGCGCGCGCCGTTCTGCTGCAGCGCCTCGACCAGCTTGAGGTTGGAGGCCTGGAACACCCGGCGCACGATCGCCAGCGCTTCCGGCGAGGTCACCCGCAGGCCGTTGACGGTCTGCTTCTCGATGCCGGCGGCGGACAGCTCCGCATCCAGTTGCGGGCCGGCACCGTGCAACACGATCGGGGTCAGGCCCACTTCCTGCAGGAACGACAGCGAGGAGGTCAGCGCTTCCAGGTCGTCGCGCAGCACCGCCCCGCCGACCTTGACCACGGCGAAGCGCTTGGCGTCCAGTTGCGAGAAGCGCTTGAGGTACTGGCTGATCTCCTTCGCGCTGGCCATGCTCGAGAGCAGGCGCACGATGGTCTGGCGGGTTTGGCGGTTGGCGTGCATGGCGTGGGGCGGTGTCCGAAGGAATCCAGGGTGGACGCGATCGCGGGACCGGTCCGGGCGACGTGGGAAGGCGCGCGGCTCAGCGCGCGCCGTTGATGATGCGGTGCACCGAGACGGCGTAGCGCTGCAGTTGCTCCAGCGTCACGAACTCATCGGCGGTGTGCGCCTGGGCGATGTCGCCCGGGCCGTAGACCAGCGCGGTGTAGCCGCCGGCGGAGAACAGCGAGGCTTCGGTCCAGAAGTCCACCGCGTTGCCGATCGGCAGTTCCAGCGCATCGGCGACATCGCGCGCGGCCAGGCGCTTGTCCTCGGCGCGCGCGACGTCGCCGGACGGCAGGCTCGGCCCGCGGAAGGTCTCCTCGAAGTGCGCCGCGGCCGGCTCGGCGAAGCCGGCGAAGGTCGCCAGCAGCGCGTCCACGTCCATCGATGGCAGCGGCCGGAAGCCGAAGCGCAGCTCCGCCGCCGGCGCGATCATGTTGGCCTTGATCCCGCCCTCGACCCGGCCGATGTTGAAGCGCAGCCCGGTCAACCCGCCGAAGCGCGCATGCGCCAGCGACTCCACGTGGTCCAGCGCACGGCCGCCCCAGCGCATCGCCTGGTGCAGCGCACTGGCCGCGGCGTCCTGCTTGCCGGAGGCATGCCCGGCACGGCCGGCGAAGCGCATCAGCACCGAACTTATGCCGCGGTGCGCCAGCACCGCCTCGCTCATGGTCGGCTCGGCCACCAGCACCGCCTCGTAGGCGATACCGCGGGCCAGGAACGCGGCGATGCAGCGCGGGTCGTTGGCTTCCTCGTCGCTGGAAAACAGGAACGCGGCATCGCCGTCGCCGGCATTGGCCGCGGCCAGCAGCGCCGCCGCCGCGCCCTTGATGTCGCACACGCCCAGACCGACCACGCGATCGTCCAGGCGCCGCATGCTGTGCGGATCGGCGCTCCAATGCGGCGAATCCGGCACCGTGTCCAGGTGCACGTTGAACAGGTACTTCGGCGTGCCGCGCACCGCATACAGGCTGACCGCACCGGCGCCGTGGTCGATCACCTCCACGGTGAAGCCGGGCAGTTGCGCGCGGATGTAGTCGAAGATGCCATCGGTCCCGATCGCCCGCGGCGGATTGCGGGTGTCGAAGGACACCAGCGCCTGCAGGTGATCGAGCGTGGAGGTAAGCAGATCGGTCATGTGGGTCAGGCCGCCGTGGTGCTGGTGCGGTAGAGGTCGGGATAAGCAATTTCCATCAGCGACTGCGGGCGTGCCGGCGCGGCGAAGCCGTGCTGGGCATACAGCGCATGCGCATCGGAGGTGGCCAGCATGAAGCGGCGCAGGCCTTGCAGCTGCGGGTGGGCCATCACCGCCGCCACCAACTGCTTGCCGTAGCCGCGGCCGCGGTAGGCGTCGAGCACGAACACGTCGGCGAGATAGCCGAACGTCGCGCCGTCGGTGATCGCCCGGGCGAACGCCACCTGCCCCACGCCATCGAGATAGCCGCCGAAGCACAGGGACCCGGCGATCGCCCGCTGCACCGTGTCCAGCGGGATGCCCAGGCACCAATAGGCCTGCTCGCTGAGAAAGCGATGGATCAACGGCAGATCCAGTTCCTGCTTGTCGGTGCTGATGCGCAGTGCGTGCATGGGTTCCATCGCAGTGGCCCCCTTCTCCCACCGGGAGAAGGTGCCCCGAAGGGGCGGATGAGGGGCGCCTCGCGAAACTTCGAGAAGCACCCAGGCCGACCGCGTCGCCACGCGCCCGGATGGCGAACGATGGGAGCAAATGCTGCAGCAGTTCCCCATGGCTGGCGCGTGGCGACGCGTTCGTCATGTCGGTTCCGAAGGCTTCCTGCGGCGCCCCCAACCCCTCTCCCGGAGGGAGAGGGGCTTTTTCAGAGCGTCAGCGATTCACTTGCGCGTACAGCGTCGAGCTCATCCCGAACAGCTTGATGAAGCCCTCGGCCTCGGCCACGCCCCAGTCCGCCGACTGCGCGTAGGTCGCGCCCTTGGCGTTGAGCAGGTGCGGCGACTTCACCGCCACCGCGTCGACGCGGCCGCCGCGGGTCTCCAGCGTCACTTCGCCGTTGACCATCGCCTGCGACGACTTCAGGAAGGCTTCCAGGTCGGTCTTCAGCGGATCGTGGTAGAAGCCTTCGTAGACCAGTTCCACCCACTTGCGCGCCACGTCCGGCTTGAAACGGTTCTGCTGCTTGGTCAGCACCGCGTCCTCCAGCGCGCGGTGCGCGGCCAGCAGCGCCACCAGGCCCGGCGCTTCGAACACGATGCGGCCCTTCAGGCCGATCACGGTGTCGCCGGTGTACACGCCGCGGCCCACGCCGTACGGCGCGAACAGCTTGTTGAGCTTGGCCAGGATCTGTTCGCCCGGCAGCGCCTTGCCGTCGAGCTCGACCGCCTCGCCCTGCACGAACTTCAGCTTCACCGTCAGCGGCTCGGTCGGCCACGCGCTGCGCGGCGCGCACCAGCCGCGGGCGCCCTCGCCCGGCGCTTCCCAGCGGTCGATCTCGCCGCCGGACATGGTCAGGCCGAGCAGGTTCTCGTTGATGGTGTAGGCCTGCTGCTTGGCGCGCACGCCGAAGCCGCGCTCTTCCAGATACTTCTGCTCGTAGGCGCGGGTCTGGGTGTGTTCCTTCTGGATCTCGCGGATCGGCGCGACGATCTCGTAATCGCCCAGCGCCTTGACCGCCAGGTCGAAGCGCACCTGGTCGTTGCCCATGCCGGTGCAGCCGTGGGCGATGGTCTTGGTGCCCAGTTCCTCGGCGCGCTTGAGCGCGGCATCGACGATCAGGTAGCGGTCGGACACCAGCAGCGGGTACTGGCCCTGGTAGCCCTCGCCGGCCCACACGAACGGCTTGACGAAGCCGGCCCAGATCGCCGGGCCGCCATCCACGGTGACGTGGCTGGCCGCGCCCAGTTCCGCCGCGCGCTTCTCGATGAAGTCGCGCTCCTCGGCATCCACGCCGCCGGTATCGGCGAACACCGTGTGCACGGCATAGCCCTTGGCCTGCAGGTAGGGAATGCAGAAGCTGGTGTCGAGGCCGCCGGAAAAGGCGAGGACGATGTCCTTGGTGCCGGGATTCGGGATTGGGGATTCGGGATTGGTGGAAGCGGTTTGCTGCGACATGGGGGAGTCTCTCTGCGGTTGACTAAGTAGGAACGGACAGGGAAGCCGCTGTGGCGAATCCCCAATCCCGAATCACGAATCCCGGCGGCCCTGGCCTGCCAGCGCCGCCATGATCGCCTTCTGCACATGCAGGCGGTTCTCGGCCTCGTCGATGGCGATGCAGTTGGGCGAGTCCATCACCGCGTCGGTGGCCTTGACGTTGCGGCGCAGCGGCAGGCAGTGCGAGAACACGCCGTTGTTGGTCAGCGCCATCTTGCGTTCGTCGACGATGAAGTGCTGGTACTGGTCGCGGATCGGCTTCTCCGGGCCCCAGTTGCCGAAGAACGGCAGCGCGCCCCAGCTCTTGGCGTAGACCACGTCGGCGCCGGCGTAGGCGCTATCGATATCGTGGCTGACGGTCAGCGAGCCGCCGCTCTCTTCCACGTTCTGCGCGGCCCAGCCCATGTAGCGCTCGTCGAGCACGTAGTCCGGGGTCGGGCACAGCAGGGTCACGTCCATCCCCAGGCGGGTGGCGATGGTCAGTGCAGAATTGGCCACCGCGGTATTCAGCGGCTTGGGATGGTAGGTCCAGGTCAGCACGTACTTCTTGCCGCGCAGGTCGCGGGTGCCGAAGTGCTCCTGCAGCGCCAGCGCGTGCGCCAGCTCCTGGCACGGGTGGGTGATGGTCTCCATGTTGATCACCGGCACCGGCGAGTACTTGGCGAAGCTCTTCAGCACCAGGTCCTCGCGGTCCTTGGCCCAGTCGACGAACTTCGGGAACGCGCGCACGCCGATCAGGTCGACGTAGCGGCCCAGCACCCTCGCCACTTCGGCGATGTGCTCTTCGGTGTCGCCGTCCATCACCGTGCCCAGGTCGAACTCGATCGGCCACGCGTCCTTGCCCGGCTGCAGCACCACCGCGTGGCCGCCCAACTGGAACGCGCCCAGCTCGAAGCTGGTGCGGGTGCGCATGGACGGGTTGAAGAACACCAGCGCGATCGACTTGCCCTTCAGCTCGCTGCCGAGGCGGTTGCGCTTGAACAGCGCCGCCTGGGTCAGCAGCGCGTCGAGCTCGGCGCGGCTCCAGTCCTGGGTGTTCAAGAAGTGCTTCAGAGACATCGATCGATCCTTTGCAGCGGTGGGGACGCGGGACGCGCGGGAGGTTCTACAGCCTGGTTCTTTACGGGTGAAACTTTTCCGGGCGATGAAAACGAAAAAACCCAGCCTCGGGCTGGGTTTTCAGAACGAACGGCACGACGCTCCGGTTACCCAGCGAGAATGTGGGATTCCGGTCGACGCGCGCGCGACGTCATGCCCGAGGCCATGCGTGCGGCGCTGAGATCGTGCTGGGGCAGGTTCGCTTTCATCGGCGCGCATCCTCGCACGCGCACGCCACAGGCGCAAGCGCACGCGGCGCTCAGCGTGGCGGCACCACCACCGCATCGGGCACGTACGGCGCCACCGAGACGCGGATGCGCAGCCGGTTGCCCGGATCTTCCGGCAGCCGCGAGCGGTACTTGGTGCCCTTGTAGACATAGTCCACGTCGTAGGCGATGGGCCGGCGGAACTCGCGGCCGACCTCGACCATCCGGCAATTGCGTCCGCCCGCCGGCGCCGTGGTCGGCGTGGCCGCCGGGGCCGGCTCCTCGTGGCGGCGGCTGAAGATGTCCTTCACCGAATCCATCAGCCGGTTGAAGCGGCTGTCGTCCTCGGCCGGTTTGGGCGCCGGGGCCGCCGGGGCCGGCGCGGGGGCCGGATCGCATTGCTGCTCGGTCCGGGTGGCGCGCAGGGTCTGGTAGACCGGCTCCACGTTCAGCACCTGGGCGTAATCCAGCTTGACGTTCTCGATCACCACCACCCGGTTGCGCGCCTCGGAGTCCTGCGCCCAGGCCGGCGCGGCGGCGCAGGCAAGGATGCCGACCAGCGGCAACAACAGGTTCGGACGCATCGGCAGCAGGCTTCGCAAGGGCAGACCAGTGAGTGTAGGCATGCCGCCTTGCGTCGGGCTGAACGCGAGCCGACAACCGCGTCCACCTGGCCAGAACGCGTCCCGCATCCCGGGCACCCGCGTCGGATCCGCCAGGCGCACGGCCCTGGCGTGGCGCAGCGCCCGACCGGCCGTCGGTCAAACCGTGCGGCCTGCGTGCCAGCCCACCCGACGGACATGAGTGAGGCGCCCGTGGCGGCGGCGTCGCTCCGGCATGAAGACACGGCCTCCTCCTCGCGCGTTCTCGCCGACAGGCACGCGCAACGGCGGCGCGGCGCGCTCGGGGATGGATGGCCCGTCCTGGGGCGGCTGCCGGTAGAATCGGGCGGTTTCCCCACCGCCGATGCCGATGAGCCTGCGCCTGCACAACAACCTGACCCGCCGGGTCGACGCCTTCGAACCGCTCGATCCGGTGGCCGGCCCGACGCTCTACGTCTGCGGCCCCACCGTCTACAACTACGCGCACATCGGCAACGCCCGCGGCCCAGTGGTGTTCGACGTGCTGGCGGCGCTGCTGCGGCGCCGCTACGGCAAGCTGCGCTACGCCCGCAACATCACCGACGTGGACGACAAGATCAACGCCGCCGCGCAGGCGCAGGGCGTGCCGATCTCGGCCATCACCGACCGCTTCGCCGCCATCTACCGCCAGGACATGGCCGCGCTGGGCGTGACCCCGCCGGACATCGAGCCGGCGGCCACCGCGCACATCCCGCACATCGTGGCGATGATCGAGCGGCTGATCGCCAGCGGCCACGCCTACGCCGCCGAGGGCCACGTGCTGTTCGCGGTGGCCAGCTTCGCCGACTACGGCAAGCTGTCGCGGCGCGACCCGGAGGAGATGCTGGCCGGCGCCCGCGTCGAGGTGGCCCCGTACAAGCGCGACCCGGGCGACTTCGTGTTGTGGAAGCCCTCCAGCGACGATCTCCCCGGCTGGGATTCGCCGTGGGGCCGCGGCCGCCCCGGCTGGCACATCGAGTGCTCGGCGATGGCCGCCGCGCACCTGGGCGAGACCATCGACATCCACGCCGGCGGCGTCGACCTGCAGTTCCCGCACCACGAGAACGAGATCGCGCAGAGCGAATGCGCCCACGGCGGCGCCCCCTTCGCCCGCGTCTGGCTGCACAACGGCATGCTGACCTTCAGCGGCGCCAAGATGAGCAAGTCGCTGGGCAACATCGAGACCGTGCACGACCTGATCGAGCGGCATCGGCCGGAGGCCCTGCGCTGCGCGCTGCTCAGCGCGCACTACCGGCAACCGCTGGACTGGTCCGACGCCCTGATCCAGGCCCAGGTCGCCCGGCTCGACGGCCTGTACGGAACGCTGCGCGACCTGCAGGGCATCGACGCCGCGCCGGTCATTCCGGCGGAGATCGAAGAAGCGCTGGACGACGACCTCAATACGCCGCTGGCGCTGTCGGTGCTGTCGAGCCTGGCGACACAGGCACGACAGGCGCTGCGCGAGCTGGCACCGGCCGGCGGCCCCGACCCTGCCGATGCCGCGCAACGTGCCGACGCGCTGCGCCAGGCCAAGAGCCACCTGCTCGGCGCCGGCCTGGCCCTCGGCCTGTTGCAGCAGGATCCGCAGGTCTGGTTCCAGGGCGCCGGCAGCGACGACGACGCCCACATCCAGGCGCTGATCGACGCCCGCAGCGACGCCAAGAAGGCCCGCGACTTCGCCCGCGCCGACGCCATCCGCCAGGAACTGGCCGAGGCCGGCATTGTCTTGGAGGACACGCCGCAAGGCGTACGCTGGAAGCGCGGGTGAACACCACACGCGCAGTCAGAAGAAGCGAGGCTGTTCCCTTCTCCCCTCGGGAGAAGGTGCCCCGAAGGGGCGGATGAGGGTACGGGCGCCGGATGAGGGTACGGCGCGAAGCGACTCGCATGGACAGTTCGTGACGCTCCGCCCGAACCCTCACCCCAACCCCTCTCCCGGGGGAGAGGGGCTTTACATCGCTTGATCTTGGATTGCTGATGACCGACACCGACTTTCCGCTCGAACCCACGCCCGCCGACGCCCAGGCCGCCATCGCCGAGGAATTCGGCTTCTTCGGCGACTGGTCCGAGCGCTACCAGTACCTGATCGACCTGGGCCGAAAGCTGCCCGCCTTTCCCGAGCACTGGAAGACCGAGGAGCATCGCCTGCACGGCTGCCAGTCGATGGTGTGGATCGTGCCGGAGGGCAATGCCGAGCGCCTGGTGTTCCATGCGATCAGCGACTCGGCGATCGTCTCCGGGTTGATCTACCTGGCGCTGCGCGTCTATTCCGGGCGCAGCGCCGCGGACATCCTCGCCACCGCGCCGGACTTCGTCGCCGCCATCGGCCTGGGCAAGCACCTGTCGCCGACCCGCAGCAACGGCCTGGCCGCGCTGCTGGCCTTCATCCAGGACACTGCGCGCGCCCAGCAGGCATGAGCGCGCCGCTGCCCACCCCACCGCAGACCTTGCGCACGCTGCTGGCGCACCCCGGCTTCGCCCTGGTGCTGGCCTACCGCATCCTGGCGATGCTGTCCTACCAGATCGTCGCGGTCACGGTCGGCTGGCACATCTACGAAATCACCCGCGATCCGTTCTCGCTGGGCCTGATCGGGCTGGCCGAGATCCTGCCGTTCTTCTGCATCGCCCCGTTCGCCGGCTACCTGGTCGACCACCTGCCGCGGCGCTACCTGGGCATGCTCGCCAGCGTCGGCCTCATCGCCACCGCCGCGGTGCTGCTGGCGGTCAGCCGCGGCTGGCTGTCCGCGCACGGCGTGTGGCCGATCTATGCGGCGATCGCGCTGACCGGCGCCGCACGCGCGTTCCTGTCGCCGGTGTACAACGCGCTGTTCGCCCGCGTCCTGCCCCGCGAAGCCTTTGCGCGCGGCGCCAGCGTCGGCAGCGTCGCGTTCCAGGCCGGCATGGTGATCGGCCCGGCGCTGGGCGGGCTGCTGGTCGGCTGGGGCGGCAAGAGCCTGGCCTACGGCACCGCCATCGGCGCCTCGTCCGCGGCGCTGCTGGCGCTGTGGCTGCTGCGCGTTGTCGAGCCGGTCCACGAAGGCCCGCGCGCGCCGATCTTCCGCAGCATCGCCGAAGGTGCGCAATTCGTGTTCTCCAACCAGATCATGCTCGGCGCGATGGCCCTGGACATGTTCTCGGTGCTGCTGGGCGGCGCGGTGTCGATGCTGCCGGCCTTCATCCACGACATCCTGCACTACGGTCCGGAAGGCCTGGGCATCCTGCGTGGCGCGCCGGCACTGGGTTCGATCCTGGTCGGTGTGTGGCTAGCCCGGCACCCGTTGCAGCGCAACGCCGGACGCGTGCTGCTGCTGGCGGTGGCCTGCTTCGGCCTGTGCACCATCGCCTTCGGACTGTCTCGGCACTTCTGGCTGTCGGCGGCGATCCTGCTCGCCTACGGCATGTGCGACGGCGTCTCGGTGATCGTGCGCCAGACCATCCTGCAACTGGCCACGCCGGACGCGATGCGCGGCCGCGTGTCCTCGATCAACGGCATCTTCATCGGCTCGTCGAACGAACTGGGCGCGTTCTACGACGGCGTGATGGCGCGACTGATCGGCCTGGTACCGGCGGTGGTGCTCGGCGGCTGCGTGACGCTAGGCGTGGTCGGCGTTACCAGTTGGAAAGCGCCCAAGCTGCGCAATCTGGATCTGCGCGATCTGCAGTAGGCCTGGCTGACGGCGTGCGTGCGCGTCGTCGGCCTCTCGGGCGCGAAACAACTCGACCCCTGATGGATCACGCGCCCTGGCGCCGATGCATGATCCGCACAGCGCTGCTTCCTCGATTCGCCACAACGACCACGCTCAGCCCGCGGCCGCCACCGCGCGCGCCTGTGCCTCGTCGTCGGCCCAGGCATGCGCACAATCCGGCACGCCGGCCGGCTGCACCAGGCCGCCCTGCCCCGCCAGGAACCGGCAGGTGGCGGCAAACACCGCCGGCACCGCCCGCGAACGGATCGGCGAGGCCAGCACGTGATTGTCGGCACCCGGGAAATCCACCGCCTGGCGCAAGGCCGGCGGCGTGCCCAGCTGCTTGAACATCGCCTGCAGCGCCGCCACCGACACCGTGCGGTCCTGGTGCTGCGGGTCGCGATAGTAGTAGCCCAGGAACACCGGCACATGGATACGCGTATAGGTGGACGGCTGCATGCCGCCACGGGTCAGCGCCGCCAGCGCGCGATAGCCGTCCAGATGCGTGGCGTCGGCCCAATAGGCGCTGTCGACCGGATAGCGCAGGATCGGGTCTCCGCCGTTGTGCGTCCACGCCAGCACCTGCGCGCCCCACGGCCACAGCATCGGCTGCAGCTGATCGCCGTACTCGCGCACCAGCGGCGACCACAGCACCAGCGCCTGCACCTGGCGCGGATTCGCCGCCACCGCCTGCACCGCCAGCGCGCCCCCCATCGAATTGCCGATCACCACCACCCGATCGCCGAGCACCCGCGCCACCGCCAGCGCCTCGGCCGCACCGGCGAGCAGGCGCCCGGCATCGACGCCGCGCAGCGCGTCGGCCGCAACCAGCCCGTGCCCGGGCAGGCGCGGCAGATACAGATTGCAGCCGAAGCTGCGCGCCAGCCGCACGTGCGTGGGCGCGCCCTCGCCCTGGCTGGCGGTAAAGCCGTGCAGATAGACCATCGCACACGCGCGTCGCCCCGGATGCGCCGGATCGGCCCAGACGATCCGCGCCTGGTTATCGGGGCGCAACCCCGGCGTGGCGCGCTCGCGCGCGTCGATCCACGCCTGCAGCGCCAGCGGATCCTGCGGCACCGCCGGCGCCGCCACCTGCGGCAGGGCCACGCTGACCCGTGGTCCCAGCGCAATGGCCGCGAGCAATAACAAGGCGATCAGGATCGGCAACCGCCAACGACAGCGGCGCGTGGGCACGGATGACTCGGCCAGATCAGCATTGCGGTTCAAACGCGACGCTCCGCTATCGATGTAGCGCCGGACACATGATTGAAACAATTTTCACGCAATGACATGGATTTTCAGAATCGATATGGCGATATCCCACGCAACATGATGCGACATCGCCATGACAGGCGCATTTAAAGCAGTCGAAAGCCATCGCAGACATCGCATCTAGAACAATGATCAGCAGAATTCCATGTGAATTCGCTATTGCTTGGCACCACTACCAGAGCGCGCCTGTAGACAGGATAGCGCTTCAACAAACCCGGAAAGGGAAACGAAAGAAGCTACGGAAACCATCCATCAAGATTAAGTTTCACCTTGATCTTCGAAACGCATGCGCCGAACCCGCGACTCACACATAAAAATGCATGGATTCCGCCGTATGGCACATTCGCTTTTCCATGACGAGCGATGGACGATGGACGCACAAGCCAGGCATGCCTGCAAAAGCCCGATCGGCAACTCCACTCTCGACCCAGTCACGGACGTGCGTCGTCCTACGTATCACCCCCCGCACATTGTGGCGTGGCTGCAAGCCCTCTCCCCCGCGCCGGCGCCACCAACCCGGCAGACAACCGCCTATTGGAGCTTTGCACATGAACATCGTCGGGCTACCGCGCATAGGCATGACCTTGGCATTCGCCATTGCCGTGCCAGGATCGTTGCAGGCGAAGCAAGCCTCTTCCCACACAGATGGAGAGCAAGCGATCGCGTTTGTACTGAAGAACGACGTCGCCCTTTCCAGGCTATTCGAAAGCTGCCCGGCATTGAAATTCGCCCGCACCGGCACCGACGGCAACAAGACCTTCCTGATCGAAGGTAACTGCGACATCAAGAACAACCCGGAGGAAGATGCGGACTGCCCCGCTTATTACGTCCATGCGATCGGGACGATCGACACACCGTCGCATTGGACGATCCGCCGCCTGGAACTGACATTGGCGTGCTCCAGCGAGCCAGCGAGGGGGACAGCAGGAACGCAGCGGATGTAATCGCCGCCTGGCGCTTATGCGGCAGGTGCATGACGCGGTGGCAGATCGTGCGCTACGGGGTACGCCCCGCCGTGCATCACCGCCTACGGGCACCGCGAAGGCTGGCACGGCAATTAATTCACCCTGTGGCGAGGCCGGGGTTTCCCGGCCTCGCCACGCACGACTCGTCAATGGAGATGTCTCATGGCACCCCGATTTCTTTCGCTGTTCGGCCTGCTCGTGCTCGGCATGACCTTCCCGCAGGCCCGTGCCGCCGGCAGCGATGCGGCGGCCTGCACGCATGCGCTGCATCAGGCCCTTGCAGACACCAGCAGCGCCGCCACCCTGCCCCCGCCGTGCGGGCGTCTCGGACCAGTCGCGCTCGGCATGCGCAAACAACAGGTGCTGGCCGCACTGGGGCAGCCGGACATCACCCGCAGCGATGCGACACATCCGGACACGCTCAGTGTGGTGTATCTGTACCCGCGCGGGTTCAACGCGCAACTGGCGCAGCAACCGCAGCCGGCGACCGCTCTCCGCTACAGCCAGTTGGCGGTGCGCTTGCGCAACGACCGGGTCACCAACCTGATCGCCTCCGCCAGTCCAGACGCCCCGTTACCGTTCGATCTGCTCGGCCAGCCGGCCGGCACGCACATCGACCGGGTATTGCAGGCCATCGGCGGGCAGCCGCAATGGAACGCCAGCCGCGACTATGTGCAGTTCGCCGCGATGCCGCTGGGCCTGGAGGTCGATCCGGAGACGTCGGCGATCATCGGGCTGGACCTCGCAGCCACCAAGCAGGACCTGGACAGTTTTGCCCTCCCCGGCTTGCAGATCAGCAAGGACGCGCAAAGCGGGTTGGTTAACCACGTGCGCTAAAGGGCGCCGTCGCTCACGCCGCGATGTAGCCACCACGCGACGCGGCATTCACGCAGCGGCAGGTGGCTCGTAGCACAGGATCGGCCCACGGCCGAGCATCATGTCTATGCTGCGGGTCCGGTTTGCGGAGGCATCGCCTCCGCGGCATGCGGCATGCGGCCATAGCCGACAGGCGAACTGCCTGGACCGGCGATGAGGTGACCAAAACGCAAAGCCCCGCGCGAGCGGGGCCTTGCCTTGACACACTGAAGGCGAAGATCGCTCAGTCGCCCTGCTGCTTCTGCAGGTGCTCCCAACGCTCCTGCGCGTCGATGGTGCGCTCGGCGGTCAGGCGCGCTTCCAGGCGCTCCAGGCCGATCTCTTCGCCGGTGTCCACGCAGTAGCCGTAGTCGCCGGCGTCCAGGCGCTTGAGCGTGCTGTCGATCTTGCCGATCAGCTTGCGGTAGCGGTCGCGGGTCCGCAGTTCCAGCGAGTTCTCGGTCTCGCGGGTGGCGCGCTCGGCCTCGTCGCCGATGTCGCGGACTTCGTCGCGCAGGTTCTCGATGGTCTGCTTGGATTCCTCGACCAGGTCGGCGCGCCAGGTGAGCAGGCGCTGGCGGAAGTACTCCTGCTGCAGCGGGCTCATGTACTCCTCGTCCGCCGCCGGCTTGTAGCCCTTGGGCAGGATCGGGCGGCCGGTGGCCTCGTCGGTCTTGTACTCGACCACCTTGTACTTGGCCGGCTTGGCCGGGGTGTTGGACTTGGCGGTCACGGCCACGGCGACCTTGCCGGTGGGCTTGGCGATCGGCGCCTTCGGGGTGGATTCGGACTTGGTGGGGGTCTTCGCGGAGGATTTCGAAACGGACACGGGATTCTTTTGTGGCGGGGTCGACGGCGCGGCGGACTTGGCGGCAACGGGCTTGGGGGCCGGTGCTGCGGCAGGCGCGGCGGGCTTGACCGGGACAGGCTTGGCCGCAGCCGGCTTGGGCGCCGACTTCGGTACGGAGGTGGTCACCGCGGGTGCGACGGGGGCGGTGGCCGGTTTGGATTTGGCGGGAGCGGCCGCGGCCTTGGCCACGGGCTTAGCCGCCGGCGTCTTCGCTGCCGGCTTGGCGGCGGGGGAAGGCTTGGCCGCGGCCTTGGCGGGCGCGACCGACTTGGCGGGCGCCTTCTTGGCCGGGGCTTTCTTGGCGGGAGCGGACTTGGCCGGTGCAGCCGCGACCGGCTTGGCCGCCGGCTTCTTGGCCACGGCCTTGCTGGCCGATTTGGCCGGCGCGGACTTGGCCGCCGGCTTCGCGGGCACGGCTTTCTTCAGCGGTTTGCTGGCGGCGGACACCGGCGCTTTCTTGGCGACGGGCTTGGCGGGCTTCTTGGCGGCCTGGACGGCCTTCTTTGCAGGTTTTTTAGCAGCCACGAACGCTCTTCCTTGGTCTTCCCGGGGCCCGGGAAAGCGGGCCTTTATAGCCTACCCTACCCCCCGCGGCAATAACGCGGCGTATACGCCGAGCGACCCGCCTAGTCGAGCACAGTGGCATATCATGGCGGTGTGATCGCCCGCGCTCTCATCGCCTTGCTGCGCCTGTACCAGCGCTTCATCAGCCCGCTGCTGGGGCCGCGCTGCCGTTTCGTGCCCAGTTGCTCGGCCTACGCGGTGACCGCCATCGCCCGTTTCGGCGCAGTGCGCGGCGGCTGGATGGCCGCCCGCCGCGTCGGCCGCTGCCACCCCTTCCATCCTGGCGGGTTCGACCCGGTGCCCGATCCCACGGCGCCGCCACCCTGCCGCTGCCAAGGAAAACACTGATGTCCGCTTCCACATTGATCGTCAACGCGCGCCTGGTCAACGAAGGCCGCGAAACCCAGGGCGACCTGCGCATCGCCGACGGCCGCATCGCCGCGATCGCCCCGCAGCTGGCCGCGCGCGACGGCGAGACCGTGGTCGACGCCGCCGGGCGCTGGCTGCTGCCCGGCATGATCGACGACCAGGTGCACTTCCGCGAACCCGGCCTGACCCACAAGGGCGACATCGCCACCGAATCGGCGGCGGCGGTGGCCGGCGGCCTGACCAGCTTCATGGACATGCCCAACACCAACCCGCCGACGCTCGACGCCGCCGCGCTGCAGGCCAAGTACGACGCCGCGCGCGGCCGCGCCTGGGGCAACTACGGCTTCTACCTGGGCGCCAGCAACGACAACCTGGCCGCGATCCAGACCCTGGACCCGAAGACCGCGCCCGGCATCAAGGTGTTCATGGGCGCCTCCACCGGCAACATGCTGGTCGACAACCCGCAGACCCTGGACGCGATCTTCCGCGACGCGCCGACGCCGATCATCACCCACTGCGAAGACACCCCGACCATCGACGCGACCCTGGCCGCGTTCAAGGAAAAGTACGGCGATGCGCTGACCCCGGACATGCACCCGGACATCCGCTCGCGCGAGGCCTGCCTGAAGTCCTCGCAGCTGGCGGTGTCGCTGGCGAAGAAGCACGGCACCCGCCTGCACGTGCTGCACATCTCCACCGCCGACGAGCTGGCGCTGTTCACGCCCGGCCCGATCCAGGGCAAGCGCATCACCGCCGAGACCTGCATCCACTTCCTGCGCTTCGACCGCGCCGACTACGCCACCCTGGGCAACCTGATCAAGTGCAACCCGGCGATCAAGGACGCCAGCGACCGCGAGGCGCTGATCCGCGCGATCGCCGAGGACGTGATCGACGTGCTCGCCACCGACCACGCGCCGCACACCTGGGAAGAGAAGAGCAAGCCGTATGCGCAGGCGCCGTCCGGCCTGCCGCTGGTGCAGTACGCCCTGGTCGCGGCGCTGGAACTGGTCCACGAGAGCCGGCTCAGCGTGGCCCAGGTGGTGCACAAGTTCGCGCACGCGCCGGCGCTGCTGTTCGACGTGCACGAGCGCGGCTTCCTGCGCGAGGGCTACCACGCCGACCTGGTGCTGATCGACGACACCACCTTCACCGTGCGCCGCGAGGACGTGCTGTCCAAGTGCGGCTGGTCGCCGTTCGAGGGCCGCAGCTTCCGCTCGAAGATCGCCGCGACCTGGGTCAACGGCGTGCTGGCCTGGGACGGGACCCGCCTGGTCGGCAGCCCCAACGGGCAGCGCCTGGCGTTCGACCGCTGATGCGCGGCGCCCTGGTGTCCGGCGCCGCACTGGCGCTGGTGCTGCTGACCGCACCGGTCGCCCCGGTACTGCACGCGCAGACGCCGGCCGCGGCCGTGGCCGAGGCGCGCAGCGTGTTCCCGCACAGCGCCTCGCAGGGCGCGCTGGTGATCGGCAAGGTGGCGCCGGGCAGCCGCGTGCAGTACGCCGGCCGCACCCTGCGGGTCAGCGACTACGGCAGCGTGGTGTTCGGCATCGGCCGCGACGAGCGCGGCCCGCTGCGCATCGCCGTGCAGCGCCCGGACGGCGGCAGCGAAACCATCGAGATCGCGGTGACGCCGCGCGACTGGCCGCTGGAACAGGTCAACGGGGTGCCGCCGAAGACGGTCAACCCGCCGCCGGCGATCGCCGAGCGGATCAAGCGCGAACAGGCCCAGGTCACCGCCGCGCGCGACCGCGACGACCCGCGCACCGATTTCGCCGCGCCCTTCATCTGGCCGGTGCAGGGCCGCATCAGTGGCCGCTTCGGCAACGCCCGGGTCTACAACGGCCAGCCCGGCGCCGGCCATTCCGGCATGGACATCGCCGTGCCCACCGGCACCCCGGTCAAGGCCCCGGCCGCCGGCATCGTCACCTTCGCCGCCCCGGACCTGTACCTGACCGGCGGCACCGTGCTGCTGGATCACGGCTACGGCGTCAGCTCCAACTTCCTGCATCTGTCGCGGATCGACGTGAAGGTCGGCGACCGCATCGCCCAGGGCCAGGTCATCGGCGCAGTCGGCGCCACCGGGCGTGCGACCGGGCCGCATCTGCATTGGGGGATGAACTGGTTCGACGTGCGCATCGACCCATTGCTGGTGCTGGAGCGGACGAAGCAGTAGTCAAGCGCTGGTGGTCAGGTGCGTGGCGCGCGGCGGCGCGTTCCTCATCCGGGTCACCGACACATTCGCCTGGCGCGGTTCGACGTGCGCATCGACCCATTGCTGGTGCTGGAGCGGACGAAGCAGTAGTCAAGCGCTGGTGGGTCAGGTGCGCGGCGCGCGGCGGCGCGTTCCTCATCCGGGTCACCGACACATTTGCCTGGCGCGGTTCGACGTGCGCATCGATCCAATGCTGGTGCTGGAGCGGACGAAGCAGTAGTCAAGCGCTGGTGGATCAGGTGCGTGGCGCGCGGCGGCGCGTTCCTCATCCGCGTCACCGACACATTCGCCTGGCGCGGTTCGACGTGCGCATCGATCCATTGCTGGTGCTGGAGCGGACGAAGCAGCAATAGAGCGCTGGTGCGCCAGGTGCACTGTCGCGCGGCGGCGCGTTCATCAGATGAAATGGCGTACAGCAGCGCATGCATTTCGTAGGAGCGGCTTCAGCCGCGACGGGCATTCCCGGTAACGCCTGTCGCGGCGGAAGCCGCTCCTACAGATGTCCTGAAGTCGCTTCGACATCGCAACGCTGCGCGGCATCCACGTCGTGCAGCGGCTGGGACGTCGGATCTCGGTGCAGGAACGCAAGCGGCGGAGGCTAGGCGCGCCGGCGCTTGCTCGAATGGCGGCGCGCGGCACGGGCGGTTTGGCGCGAAGCCGTACCCTCACCCCACCCCCTGTCCCGGAGGGAGAGGGACTTGCTGCCGTTCCTTCTCCCGTCGGGACCACGACCATCTTTCTGCCGTTCGGACCATGGCCCCTTTGTAGGGGAAGGTGCCCCGAACGGGCGGATGAGGGGACGGGCGCAGCCTCATGCAATGCGCTGGCGCGCAGCCTTTCCGCTACGCAGCCGTGACCACCTCCAGCAGCCGCCCCAGCACCACGTGCGACGGGCTGTTGGCCAGGTCCAGCGGCATCACCAGCTTGGGATTGGGATGCGGCAAGGGCGTTCCCGGTGCCTCTTCGCCGGCTTCTTGCAGCAGCGTGCCGTTGTCGTCCACCTGATTGGTGACCGGCGGCAGCGGCGGCAGACCCAGCCCGGCACGGACCGCGTTGGCGCGGCTGAGCAGTTCGTCGTCGGCGACCGTGGTCAGCGCCGAGGCGGCCAGGCTGGCCGGGGCGCCCTCCACCGCTGCCAGGCGCTGCGCCACGTCGGCCAGGGCCTGCTGCCGATGCGGATGCAGCAGCTGCCACACTTCTTCCCACAGCGCCTTCCAGTCCAGCTGCGGGAACGGCATGTGGGTCGGCCCGCTCAGCACGATCTGCGGCGCCAGTCGGCCCGGCGGCGTCACGTCGCATTCGGCCAGCACGCGGTACACCACCTCGCTGCACACCATGTGCGACGGGTTGTCGCGCACCAGGTAATCCAGCGCCTCGCGCACCACGATCCGCGCCAGCCAATGCTGCGGCCATTTGCCGCGAATGGCGACCAGCAGGCCGAGCGTGGCCAGGCTGTCCAGCGGGTACGGCACGCCCAGCAGCGACTGCGCCTTGGCCAGCACGCTGGCGCGATCGGCGTCGTCCAGCGCCACGCCGGCATAGCTGAGCGGCCGGTAGGCATCGATGATCAGGTAATCGGTGGTGTCGGTCAGCCGCTGCGACAGCGGATAGCGGCGCACGCCGCTGGCCGCCGCCTCGATCAGGTCGCCCTGATCGGCGACGATGGCGGCATGGCTGTAGATGCTGTCGCCGCACCAGGCGATCAGTTCGGACACCGGGCCGCAGCCCAGTTGCAGCAGGATGTCGCCGACCTGCAACTGATCGGGAGCGAACGCGGGCAAAGCGGGCTGTGCAGTCATGGCTGAGGCTCCTGGTGGGTGGCGCGGTGGGGGGTGGACACGCTAACGCGGTTGCGGCCGGCGGCCTTGCTGGCGTACAGCGCGGCATCGGCCCGCTGCAACAGCGTCGCGACGCTCTCGCCGCGCTGCCATTGCGCCACGCCGACGCTCAGCGTGCATGACAGCGCCTGGCCTTCGCGCGGCAACGGCTGCGCGGCCACGTGCTGGCGGATGTCCTCGGCCACGCGGCGCGCGGCCTCCAGGGTGGCGCCGGGCATCAGCAGCAGCATTTCGTCGCCGCCCTGGCGGCCGAGCGTGTCGGTGCTGCGCAGGCGCGCCCGCGCGCAGGCGGCGACCCAGCGCAGGCAGGCATCGCCGCTGGCGTGGCCATGGATGTCGTTGATGCGCTTGAAATGGTCGATGTCGATGTAGGCCAGCGCCAACGGCCGCTCGCTGCGCGCGGCCTCCTGCAGCGCGTCGGCCAGGCGCTGCTGCAGGGCGGCACGGGTAAGGATGCCGGTGAGCTCGTCCACCGTCGCCATGCGGCTGGCACGGTCGCGGTCGCGGCGCAGCTCCAGGATCTGCTCGGCCAGGCCGAAGGTCACCAGCAGGCAGGAGATCGCCAGGGCCAGGCTGATGCCGTGCGCCAGCACCGGCGCGGCCAGATCCAGGCGCAGCCAGCCGGTCAGCTCCAGGCAGCGCAGCACGCACAGCATCCACAGCGGGGTCCACGAGGCCAGCAGCGGCCAGGCGTAGCGCTGCCCGCGCAAGGCCAGCAGCAGGCAACACGGCAGCAGCAGCGCTGCACCGACGATCAGCCCGAGGTTGCCGAGCAGGCTCAGCACTGCCGCGTCCGACAGCAGGCAGGCGATGGCGATGACCAGCAGGTACAGCGCGCACAGCCGCAGCACCCGGTCCAGCCGCGGCAGTTGCCGCTGCATCTCCAGCTGCCGGCGCTGGAAGGTGATGATGAAGAAGCCGCCGAGCGCGGCGACGATGCGCATCGGCGTCGGCGAGAACGCGAACACACTGGCCAGGCCGGGCACCGCGCGCGCCTCGCCGCCCAGGCCGAGCAGGTACAGCAGCACGCACATCACGTTGGCGGTGAAGTAGCCGTAGATCGACTCGCGCAGGCGCGCCCACAACGCGATCGCCAGGATCGCCAGCACCGCGGTCGAGCCGAGGATGAAGGCGCGCCAGCCGACGTAGTGCAGGTCCTCGCGCTGCACCTGCGCCAGCGGCACGATGCCCACCGGCATCGGCATCGCCGCCGGCGCATGCACCCGCAGCCAGATCGAGGCGCCGCGCGGCAGCCCCTGCGGCAAGTCGATCACCAGGGCGCGGGTGGAGTAGCGCAGGTCGGCGTCGGCACCGTAGATCGCGCGCCGGATCGGCGCGGCGCGTCCCGGCACCCAGGCCTCGACCCGGGTCAGGTACGGCGACTGCAGCACCAGTTGCGGTTGGCCTTCGCTGCCGATCGCGCGGTCGGCGCGGATGCGCCACCAAGTGGGCTGCTTGCTGCGCTCGTACAGGGTCGCGCCATGGCCGGCATCGGCAAACGCGGCATCGTGGCGCCCCGCCACCACCTCCTGCGCCGGCGGGTCGGCGGCCAGCCGTTGCAGCAACACTTCCTGCCCCAGCGCCGACCCGACCATCCCCAGGCACAGCAACAGGCAGCACCAACGGCACAGGCGCTTCAATCGACGGGTTCCAAGTGGGATGGGCGTCGAGCGTAGCGCAAGCCGCGACCACGTTCGTATCCAATTCACATCCCCATCACACGAGCCGCCACACCGGCCTGCACGCGCAGATCCATGCCGCAGTGCCGCGAGGGGCCGGCGATCGATGCAGCCCGAAGGCGCGTTCAACGCCCGCTCTCCTGGCGATCGGCGCCATCGCGCATCGGCGAACGTGATGGAGACGGCATAACCGGTCGCTGGCTGCGGCATCGGCCGGACGCGATAGGCAAAGGCCCCTACCATCGCCGGTCCGCTGACGACGCCGACTCACGCGACCGGATGACACCGGTATCATTCCGAGCGCCGCCGCGGGCCCTTATCCTTGAGCGGAGGCGTTCCATGACCGTATCGCGCTGGTTGCTGCTTTCCTCCACCCTCGCCCTGGCGGCGGGGGTCGTCACCGATGCCCCGGCGCTGACCGGGACCGCGTCGCGCCCGCAACTGACCAGCAGCGAGGCGGCCAACCAGACCGTCGCCCGCCACCTGGCCCAGGCCGGCCCGATCGGCGCGCTGGTCACCGACAACTGGGATCCGAGCGCCGGGGTCGCGCTGCTGCAGGCCGACTACGCGGTGGCAGCCGACGGCAGCACCCGCTACCGCACCGTGCAGGCCGCGGTGGACGCCGCAGTCGCCGCCGGCGGCAGCATGCGCCGCTACATCAGCGTGGCGCCGGGCACCTACACCGAAGTGGTCTGCGTCCCCGCCGCGGCGCCGCCGCTCACCCTGTTCGGCCTCGGCGGCAGCCCGGCCAGCACCACGATCCGCTTCGGCAACGCCAACCCCACGCCCAAGCCCATCGGCAGCGCCACCCACCCCTGCGCCAGCAACGCCGCCAGCAGCACCGTCGGCACCTCCGACAGCGGCACCGTCACCGTACGCGCCGCGCAGTTCCAGGCGCGCAACCTGGCGATCGTCAACAGCTACGTCGAAGGCACCTACAGCGGCAGCAACCAGTCGGCGGTGGCGCTGGCGTTGCGCGGCGACAAGGCGGTGATTGAGAACGTGGTGCTGACCGGCAACCAGGACACCCTGCTGGTCAGCGCCGGCAGCGCCAACACGGTGATCCGCGCCTATTTCAAGGGCGGCACCATCGAGGGCGATACCGACTTCATCTTCGGCTCGGGCGTGGCGGTGTTCGCCGGCAGCACCATCCGCTACACCGCCGCGCGCCGTGGCGCCAACGATGGCGGCGTGATCTTCGCACCCAGCACCCGGCCGGGCAGCAGCTACGGCTTCCTCGCCGTCGGCAGCAGCTTCGATGCGGTCGGCACCCCAGGCAGCGGCACGGTGTGGCTGGGGCGGGCCTGGGACGAGAGCGTGGGCAGCCTGTCCAACTACGTCGACGGCACCTCGCCCAACGGCAAGGTGGTGATCCGCGAGTCGGCGCTGGGCGGCCACATCCGCAAGAACGCGCCGTGGAACGCCTCGACCATCGGCCGGCCGTACTGCAGCAGCAACTGCAGCACCTCGGCCAATCGCTTCTACGAGTACGCCAACAGCGGCGCCGGCAGCGCGCCCTGAGGCAAGGGAGCGGCGCGGGTTGGCGGCCTCAGCCCAGCCCGGCCCACCAGGCGCGCCACAGCGTCGCCATCTGTCCCGCTGGCTTGGGCGCGGTGGCCGCCTGCTGCGCGGTGCGCGCACGCGCCAGCGCCGACAGGATGCGTCGCGGGCGCGGCCCGCGCACGCGGCGCGGCCACTGCTGCAGCAACGCCTGCGCCCAGCGCTGGCGCTGCTGCGCTTCATCGCCGCCGCGCAGCGCCAGCGGCGCAGTGGCGGCGCCGCCCTCGGCCAGACGCTGCGCCAGCACCTGCAGCGCGACCGGCACCGCGACGCCCTCGGCCGGGGCCTCGAACAGCGCCCGCTCGACCGCAGCCACCGCCCGCGCGAACGGCTCCAGCCGCTCCAGCGCATGCGCCGTGTCGGCCGCGGCCGCGCGCGACTCCGGCAGGCTCGGCAAGGCCTCGGCCAGTTGTGTCCACGGCGCAGCGACCGGTTCCAGCACCCGGCCCAGCGGATGCCGCGAACGCTGCCCGGCCCAGCTGCGCAGTTCCTCGCCCCACCAGGCCAGCTTGGCGTCGGCCGGCAGCGGATCGCCGGCGATGTTGAGGATGTCGTCGAATTCCTGCAGCAGGGCGAACCATGCCACGGTGCGGGCGCGCTGCGGCGCCGGCACGAAGGCCTCGGCCACGGCCCATTCCGGCCAGCGGCGGCGCCATTTGTCGAGGAAGGCATCCAGGGCGGACGAACTGCTCATGCGATCGGTGAATCCGGAGTCGGGCGCGCGCAACGACAGCGTCGCGCAACGGGAAAGTGAGCGCGTTGTCGCGCGGAACGCGCAGTTTACGTGCGTGGCCGGTGGATGCCGAGCGGTGGCGGCGTGCATGCGGCGACACAGCGATCGCGACATCAACGCGGCGGCGTCGCCAACGCGGCGACAGCGCCCGGCCTCAGGGAGCGGCTGCGCTCACCGGCCAGGCCGCAGCGTCGTACAACTCGGCCGGCGCGGCGACCATCGCATCGGCGCGCCAGGCCAGCGGGTCGTCCTCGTCCAGCCGGTAGCCCCACAGCACCGCGACCGAGGCCATGCCGGCGGCGCGCGCGGCAAGGATGTCGCGTTCGTCGTCGCCGACGTAGACCACCTCATGCGGCGCCACGCCCAGGCGCTGCGCCGCGACCTGCAGCGGCAACGGATGCGGCTTGCGCTCGGGCAGCGTGTCGCCGCCGATCAGCACCGCGCAGCGCTGCTCCCACTGCAGCTGCGGCAGGATCAACCGTGCCAGTGCTTCGGGCTTGTTGGTGACGATGCCCCATACGCTGCCCGCAGCCTCCAGCCGCTGCAGCAGCTCGGCGATGCCGTCGAACGGCTGCGAATGGCGCCCGATCAGCGCCTCGTAGTGGCGCAGGAACGCCGGAATCAGCGCATCGCGCTCGGCCGCTGACAGGTCCGGAAACGCGACCCCGAGCATAGCCCGCGAGCCCTTGGACACCACCGGCCGCAACTGCGCCAGGTCGAGCGCAGAGCGGCCATGCTCGGCCAGCACCGCATTGGCCGCGGCCAGCAGATCCGGCGCACTGTCCAGCAGCGTGCCATCCAGATCAAACAGCACCACCCGCGGGTAGCGCGCCCGGGTATCGCCCGCCGTGGACGTCACGCGCGCACGGAGCCGGCGTTGCCCATCCCGAATCCCGACTCCCGAATCACGGCTTCCCCGCACATGCCAGGTAATTGACCTCGGTCCGCGAGGACAGCCGTGCGCGGTTGCGCCACGGCTCGTAGGCCAGGCCGCTGACGTCGCGCAGCTGCAGCTCGGCCTGGCGCAACCAGGCGGCCAGTTCCGCCGGCTTGATGAAATCCTGGTAGCGGTGGGTGCCGGTGGGCAACAGCCGCGCCACGTACTCGGCACCGACGATGGCCAGGGCGAACGCGGCCGGGGTGCGGTTGAGGGTGGACAGGAACAGCTGTCCGCCCGGCTTGAGCAGGGTCGCGCAAGCGCGCACGATCGCCGCCGGATCGGGCACGTGCTCGAGCATCTCCATGCAGGTGATCGCATCGAAGCTGGCCGGCTGCGCCGCCGCCAGGTCCTCCACCGACTGCACGCGGTAATCCACCTCGACCCCGGATTCGAACTGGTGCAGGCGCGCGACCTTGATCAGTTCCGGCGACAGGTCGATGGCGGTGACCTGCGCGCCCTCCTTGGCCAGCGCCTCGCTGAGCAGGCCGCCGCCGCAGCCCACGTCCAGCACCGTCGCACCGCGCAGCGGCAGGCGCTCGGCGACGTAGCGCAGGCGCACCGGGTTGAGCGCGTGCAGCGGCTTCTGCGGGCCGTCGGCATCCCACCAGCGGGTGGCCAGGGCGCCGAACTTGTCCAGTTCGGCCTGATCGAAATTGGCGGAGGCGTTGGCGGCGGAAGCGGTCATGGCGGACTCTCGTTGGGGCCGCGCTCGCGGCGCGGCACGGCGAACATAGGGGATCAGGCGTGGACGCTGCGGATACGTTCGCGCCACTGCCGGGCATTGGCGACCAGCGCGTCGACGTCCATGTCCACCAGCACGCGCTGGCTCAGCTTGGGCTGGCCGGCGATCCACACGTCGCTGACCTGCTGCCGGCCGGTGGCGTACACCAGCTGCGACAGCACGTTGTGCAGCGGCTGGGTCTCCAGCGCCGACAGGTCCACGCAGATCAGGTCGGCCTGCTTGCCCGGCTCGATCGAGCCGATCGTCTCGCCGAAGCCCAGCGCGCGCGCGCCGCCCAGGGTGGCCGCGCGCAGCGTGCTGGCCGCGTCCAGCGCGGTGGCGTCGTTGGCCACGGCCTTGGCCAGGATCGCCGCGGTGCGGTTCTCGCTGAACATGTCCAGATCGTTGTTGCTGGCGCAGCCGTCGGTGCCGATCGCCAGGTTCACGCCCGCACGCTGCAGTGCGCAGGCCGGGCAGAACCCGGAGGCGAGCTTGAGGTTGGATTCGGGGCAATGCACCACGCTGACCCCGCGCTCGGCGCACAGGTGGATCTCCGCATCGGTGAGCTGGGTCATGTGCACCGCGATCAGGCGGTCGTTGACCAGGCCCAGCCGGTCCAGCCGCGCCAGCGGGCGTTGCCCGTACTGCTTGAGCGAGTCGGCGATTTCCTGCGCGGTCTCGTGGGTGTGCAGGTGCACCGGCACCTCGAGCTGGTCGGACAGCATCCGTACCCGCTCGAAGTTGGCATCGTTGACCGTGTACGGCGCATGCGGGGCGAAGGCGATGCCGACCAGCGGATCGTCGCGCCACTGGTCGTGCACCTCGCAGGCGCGGGCGAAGTATTCGTCGGAGGTCTTGGCCCAGGCGGTCGGGAAATCGATGATCACCGTGCCGACCCGCGCGCGAAAGCCGTGCTGCTTGTACACCGCGGCCTGCACGTCGGCGAAGAAGTAGTTCTCGTTGGCGCAGGTGGTGCCGCCGCGCAGCATCTCGGCGATGGCCAAGGCGGTGCCGTCGGCGACGAACTCCGGGCCGATCACCGCGGTCTCCACCGGCCAGATGTGCTGCTGCAGCCACACCATCAGCGGCAGGTCGTCGGCGATGCCGCGCAGCAGGGTCATCGGGTTGTGCGTGTGCGCGTTGACCAGGCCCGGCAGCAGCGCCGCGTCCGGGCGCGAGACGGTGCGTGCAGCGGCGAAGCGCGCGCGCGCCTCGGCCGTCGGCAGCACCGCCACGATCTCGCTGCCGCGCACCGCCACCGCGTGGTCTTCGAGCACCACCGCATGCGGTTCGATCGGGACCACGTAGCCGGCTTCGATCAGCAGGTCGCAGGATTCGGGAATGGAGGTCATCGCAGGGACTCTGGAAAAGGAAGGATCACGGTGCCGGTGCCGCCTGGGCCTGGCGGATGCGCCGCTGGTACACGCGCATCGCCCCCCACTGCAGCAGGAAGATCGCCAGGAAGCCGACGCGGCCCAGCCAGGGCGCGACCATGCCCACGGGGATGCACAACGCGAACACCACCGGCGACACCGCCGCGCGCAGCTTCATCGCCTGCGCCTGCAGCGGCCCCAGCCGCTGCGCCAGGCCCTCCTTGCGCACCGCATAGGCATGCAGCCAGTACCCGGCCAGGCCGATCGCGGCCAGATGCGCGCAGTACACCGAGAAGGCCTCGTGGCTGCCGAAATAGTCCGAATACAGCGCGGTGGAGAACGGCAGCAGGCCGATCAGCAGCAGCTGCAGCACGTTGAGCCAGATCAGCCGGTCGTCGAACTGGCGGATGTGGCGGCACAGCTGCAGGTGCGACTTCCAGAACAGCGCGGTGACCAGGAAGCTGACCGCGAAGCCGATGAACAGCGGCAGCATCCGGTGCAGGGCGGAGAGGATGCCGCCGGCGGCCTCGACCTCGGCGTGTCCCGGCACCTTGATTTCCACCGCCAGCAAGGTGATGGCGATGGCGAAGACCGCATCGCTGAAGAACACGACCCGATCGTGCGGGTACTTGCTGTCGGCGCTGTCGGCGTGGCTGGGGGTCACGGGGGTTCCTTGGGAGCGAGGTGGTTCTTCACCGCCGCGCGGCGCTCCGGCGCATGGCGCTGCCTCGCCGCCGCACGCCAGCGCGTGCGCATGCCCGCGGCCGGCGGCGGCCGCGGGCACGTCGCCTTACTTGACGCGCGAGACGTATTCGCCCGAACGCGTATCGACGCGGATCACTTCCTCCTGGCCGACGAACAGCGGCACGCGCACCACCGCGCCGGTCTCCAGGGTCGCCGGCTTGCCGCCGCCACCGGAGGTATCGCCGCGCACGCCCGGGTCGGTCTCGACGATCTTCAGTTCGACGAAGTTCGGCGGGGTGACCTGGATCGGCGTGCCGTTCCACAGCGTGACCACGCAATCTTCCTCGCCCTTGATCCACTTGGCGGCGTCGCCGACGCCGGCCTTGTCGGCCTGCACCTGCTCGAAGGTTTCCTGCTGCATGAAGTGCCAGTACTCGCCGTCGCTGTACAGGTACTGCATGTCGGTGTCGACCACGTCGGCCGCTTCCACGCTGTCGGTCGCCTTCATGGTCATTTCGACCACGCGCCCGGACTTGATGAAACGGTACTTGACGCGGGTGAACGCCTGGCCCTTGCCGGGCTTGACGTATTCGGTATCGGTGATGATCGCAGGCTCGCTGTTGACCAGGATCTTCATCCCGTTCTTGACGTCGTTCATGCCGTAGCTGGCCATCTGAAACTCCTCGGGTAAGGCAAACCCGCCGCGTTCGGCGGCCGGCCGGATAGAATGGAAGCTCCGCCGCAACGGCGGGCGCTCGTGTGATGACCGCCTATGATAACCGCAGCCCCCCGCCCGATGCAGCCGTCCCCGCCCCTGCCCACCGCCGCGCCGCCGCGCTGGCAGCAGGCCTGGCGCGACGCCGTGCGCGATCCGCGCGAGCTGCTGGCCCTGCTGGACCTGGATCCGCAGGCGCTGGGCGTCTCCGAACAGGCTGCGACACAGTTCGCGCTGCGCGTGCCGCGCAGCTTCGTCGCGCGCATGCGCCCGGGCGATCCGCACGATCCCCTGCTGCGCCAGGTCCTGCCGATCGACGACGAGCAGCGCCGGGTCGCCGGCTTCTCGCTGGATGCGGTCGGCGACACGGCGGCCAAGAAAGCCGACGGGGTGATCCACAAGTACCGCGGCCGCGCCCTGCTGGTGGCCACCGGCAGCTGCGCGGTGCACTGCCGCTACTGCTTCCGCCGGCATTTCCCGTATGCCGACGAGACCGCTGCGCGCGACGGCTGGCGCACGGCGGTGGCGGCGATCGCCGCCGATCCCAGCATCGAGGAAGTGATCCTGTCCGGCGGCGATCCGCTGTCGCTGGCCACGCCGAAACTGGCCGAACTGACCGAGGCGCTGGCGACGCTGCCGCAGCTCAAGCGCCTGCGCATCCACAGCCGCCTGCCGGTGGTGCTGCCCGAACGCGTCGACGCGCCGCTGCTGGCCTGGCTGCGTGCGCTGCCGTGGCCGCTGGCGTTCGTGATCCACGCCAACCACGCCAACGAATTCGATGCCGGCGTCGATGCCGCGCTGGCGCGCCTGCGCGAGGCCGGCGCGCAGCTGCTCAACCAGGCGGTGCTGCTGCGCGGGGTCAACGACAGCGTGGAGGCACTGGCCGCGCTGAGCGAGCGCAGCTTCGCCGCCGGCGCGCTGCCCTACTACCTGCACCAGCTGGACCGGGTGCAGGGCGTGGCCCATTTCGAAGTGGACGACGCCACCGCACTGGCGCTGCACCAGGCGCTGGCCGCGCGCCTGTCCGGCTACCTGGTGCCGAAGCTGGTACGCGAGATCGCCGGCGACACCGGCAAGCGCCCGCTGCTGCCCTGACCCGCGTGACGACGGTTGCCGCGCGCGCGGCGGCCGCAGGCCGCGGTGCCGCGGCAGCACTCAGGCATCGGCCGGCGGCGCGTCCTCGCTGGCCAGCAACTGGCGGAATTCCTCCGCGCTGAGCGGGCGGCTGAGCCAGAAGCCCTGCCCCAATTCGCAGCCGCGCTCGCGCAACAGCTCGAACTGCGCCTCCTGCTCGATGCCCTCGGCGACCACGGTGATGTCCAGCGAATGCGCCATGGCGATGATCGCGGTGGTCAGCGCCAGGTCGTCCGGATCGCGCTGCAGGTCGGCGACGAAGCTCTTGTCGATCTTGACCCCGTCCACCGGGACCTGGCGCAGGTGGCTCAGGCCGGAGAAGCCGGTGCCGAAGTCGTCCAGCCAGACCTTGACCCCGGTGCGGTGCAGCCGCGCCAGCATGCTCGCCGCCTGCAGCTCGTCGCCGATCACCGCGGTCTCGGTCAGCTCCAGGTGCAACTGCGCCGCGGGCAAGCCGGAGTCGCGCAGGCAGTCGGCCACCAGTTCGGGCAGGTCGCCGCTGCGCAACTGCCGCGGCGAGACGTTGACCGAGACGAACAGGTCGCGGCTGCCGTCGGTACGCCGCCACTGGGTGGCCTCGCTGCAGGCCGCGCGCAGCACCTTGGGACCGATGGTTTCGATCAGCCCGCTCTGCTCGGCCACGTCGATGAACACCGTCGGCGAGATCGTGCCCATCGCCGGATGCTGCCAGCGCAGCAGCACCTCCACGCCGACCATGCGCCGGTCCTGGGTGCGGAAGATCGGCTGGTAGACCAGCTTGAGTTCGTCGCGTTCCCAAGCGCCGCGCAGTTCGTGCTCCATGTGCACGCGCCGCTCCACCGCATAGTCCATCGCGCGGCTGTAGAAACGGTGGCAGTTCTTGCCGGCCAGCTTGGCCTGGTACATGGCGATGTCGCCGTTCTTCAGCAGCGCCGAGGCGTCCTCGGCATCGCCCGGGTAGACGGTGATGCCGATCGAGGTGCCCATGAACACCTCGCGACCCTGGATCCGCAGCGGTTCGCGCAGTTCCTGCACCAGCCGCTGCGCCAGCGCGGTGGCGACCTTGGCCGCCTGCGCATCCTCCACCAGGATCACGAACTCGTCGCCGCCGAAGCGCGCCAGCAGCGCGTCGTCGCCGCCCAGTTGCTCCACCGCCAGCTGGATGCGCCGCGCGAACTGCAGCAGCGCTTCGTCGCCGGCCTCGTGGCCCAGGGTGTCGTTGATCCGCTTGAAATCGTCGATGTCGGCGAACAGCAGCGCCAGCCGGCGTTGCGAGGCGCGCGCCGACAGCATGCGGTGGTCCAGCGCCTCGCGGAACGCGAGCCGGTTGGTCAGCCCGGTCAACGCATCGGTATAGGCCATGTGCCGTACGTCGCGGTCGTGCCGGGCGATCGCCTCGCTCATGCGCCCGAACGCGCGCAGCAATTCGCTGACCTCGTCGTGGCGGCCGCTGTCGCGGCGCTCCACCGCGTAGTTGCCGGCCTCGATCTGGCGCGCCGCCGCCGCCATCCAGCGCAACGGCGCCACCAGCGTGCGCTGCACGTACACCGTCACCATCGCCGCGGTCAGGCCCAGGGCGGCCAGCAACAGCAGCAGCCAGCCGAGGTGGCGCTTGCCCAGCGCGCCCAGGCGCTGGTCCAGGTTCTGCCCGGCCTTGCGCTCGTACTCCTGCGCCCGCGCCCAGGACATGCCCACCCGCACCCCGCCCACGCGCTGGTCGCCGATCATGATCGGCATCGACACGTCGAGGAACTCCGGCGACTCCTGCGCCAGCAGGCCCTTGGCGCGGATCGCGGCGTCGGCCATCGGCCCGCGCATGCGCTGGCCGTAGCCGAGCAGGTCCTCGCTGCCGTCGTGGATCAGCCGCCCGTCGGCGTCGTAGACCAGCACATAGGCCACCGCGACGTAACCGAGCGCGCCGCGCACCTGGGTGCCGATCGCGTCCAGGTCGGAGTAGTACACCGGGTTGGCCAGCGAGTCCGACAGTTGCCGCGCCAGCGACTCGCCGCGGGTGCGCATGCTGCTGTCGAACAGGTCGTGGATGGCATTGCCGCTGAGCGTGCGCACCTCGTGCTGCATCGCCGCCTGGCGCTCCAGCAGCAGGGCCAGGATCGCCATCACCAGCAGCGCAGCCACGCCCATGGCCAGCAGGAACCTGGCCTGCAACCCGAAACGCATCGTCTTCATTCCACTTCCAGCCTCACCCGCGCCACACCGGCACGCAGCGTGTCCAGGCGTTTCTGCGACGCCGGATCGATCGGGTAGAAACCGGAGGTCCCGAAGAACTGGCGCAGCGCGGCGCGTCCCTGCGGGTCGTCGGCGGCGTGCAGCAGGACCTCGCGCAGGCGCGCCTCCACCTCGGTCGGCAGGTCGCTGCGGACCATTTCGATCGCACGCGGATACGGCTCGCTGCGGTAGATCACCCGGAAGTCGCGACGGAACGCCGGCGGAATGCGGCGGTCGTCGTCCCAGTCGAGATTGCTGAACGCCCCGGCATCCACCAGGTGCTTGTGCACGAAGGCGGCGATGTTGAGTTCCGAGCGCGCGAACACGTAGCCGACCGTCTCCGCCGAGGGCTGGTCCTTGGTCGAGAGCAGGATCTCCGGGTGCAGGCCGTGCTCGAACAGGGTCATCATCGGCACCATATAGGCGCTGGTGGACAGCGCGCTCTGCAGGGCCAGCGTGCGTCCCTTCAGGTCCGCCAGGTCATGCACGGGCCCGTCGCGGCGCACGAAGAACACGGTGTGGTACTGGCGTACGCCGTTGCGCTCGGTCAGCAGCAGCGGCTTGGCGCCGCCGCGCTGCTCCAGCGCCATCGCCGTGGCGGCGGTCTCGGTGACCCAGTCGATGCGGCCACGGCGCAGGTAGCTGCTCATCTGCTGGCTGTCGCGGGCCATCAGGATCTGCCCGGAGGTGATGCCGACCTCGCGCATGCGCGGCACCACGTAGTCCAGCAGCGGCTTGAGTTGCTCGTAATGGGCCTTGGGGTTGTCGCTGATGCGCCCCAGCACCAGGACCGAGGGCCGCGCGTGCACGGACGCGGGCCAGCAGATCGCCAGCGCCAGCCACACCACGACCACCCGCCAACGCGAACTGGACAAACCACGATCCCCAAGTAGACCTTGCAAAGCCTAGCCGAAAGCGCATGCCGGTGACAGCGTCACAGAATGGCGCCTGCCGCGCGTGCGGCAGACCCAGGCGAACGCGCCGCGATGGGCGCCGTCGCGCCCTGCCCGGCCTCAGTGTCCGGACTGTCCGGCGAGCCGCGCCATGCGCTGCGCATCGGACAGCACGCCGCGCAGCAGGCGCACTTCCTGCTCGGTCAGCTCGGTGCGCAGGAACAGCCGGCGCAGTTTGCGCATCGCCGAGTCCGGGGCGCGCCCCTTGTGGAAGTCGATGTCGTCCAGGGTCTCGGCCAACTGCCCGAACAGCCCTTCCACCTGCGCATGGCTGGCCGGCGCCTCACGGAAGCCCGGGGCCGGCGCCGGCGCCGGGGCGGCGCCGCGCAGTTGCGCCAGGCGCAGTTCGTAGGCCAGCACCTGCACCGCCGCCGCCAGATTGAGCGAGCTGAATGCCGGATCGGAGGGAATGTGCACGGCCGCGTGGCACAGCTGCAGTTCCTCGTTGGTCAGGCCGGTGCGCTCGCGTCCGAACACCAGCGCCACTTCCGCCGGCTCGGCGCTGACCGCGCTCAGCCGCTGCGCGGCATCGGCCGGCAGTAATTCCTCCAGCGACACGCGGCGGCTGCGCGCGGTGCAGCCCAGCACCAGCCGGCAATCGGCCACCGCGTCGGCCAGCGCCGGCAGCACCGGCGCCTGCCGCAGCAGGTCCTCGGCCCCGGCAGAACGCCGGTAGGCCTCGGTGTCCAGTTCGCACTCCGGCGCCACCAGCACCAGCCGCGACAGGCCCATGGTCTTCATCGCGCGCGCCGCCGCACCGATGTTGCCGGGATGCTGGGTCCCGACCAGGACGAAGCGGATACGCAGGGAATCGGTCATGGCGGCACGGCAGACGAAGCGAACGGGGGTGTAGATGGTAAACTGCGCGGCCGGCCTTGGCGCCGGACTGCTCTTTTCCTCCTCCAGACCCACCTCCGCCTTTTCGGGAGCGCTTGCCATGCAAAAACCCGCCGTCACCGTCATGGTCAAGGCCGCCCGCCTCGCCGGCAACGTCCTGTTGCGCCACATCAACCGCCTGGAAGCGCTGAACGTGGTGCAGAAGGACCGCATGGACTACGCCAGCGAAGTCGATGCCGATGCCGAGAAGGTGATCGTCAAGGAGCTGCGCCGCGCCTATCCCGATTACGGCGTGATGGGCGAGGAAAGCGGCGTGCAGGGCGGTGGCCGCTACATGTGGGTGATCGATCCGCTCGACGGCACCAGCAACTACCTGCGCGGCTTCCCGCACTACTGCGTGTCGATCGCCCTGGTCGAGAACGGCGAGCCGGTCGACGCGGTGATCTTCGATCCGCTGCGCAACGAACTGTTCACCGCCAGCCGCGGCAACGGCGCCGTGCTCAACGATCGCCGCATCCGCGTCAGCGAGCGCAAGGAACTCAACGGCGCCATGGTCCACACCGGTTTCGCCCCGCGCGAGCGCAAGCGCGCCAGCCCGCAGCTGAAGTGCGTGGACGCGCTGCTGGTGCAGGCCGAGGACATCCGCCGCACCGGCTCGGCGGCGCTGGACCTGGCCTACGTCGCCTGCGGTCGCAGCGACGCCTACTTCGAAGCCGGGGTGAAGGCCTGGGACATCGCCGCCGGCGTGCTGCTGGTGCGCGAGGCCGGCGGCCGCGTCACCGACTTCAAGGGCGGCACCCTGGGCCGCATCGACGACCGCGGCCCGCCGCAGTTCCAGGTGGTCGCCGGCAACCTCAAGGTCGGCGATGCGCTGCAGAAGCTGATCGCCAACACCGGCTACGCCGGGGAGTTCGACGCGAAGTTCTGAGCGCGGGGCCGCACGGCGGCCCTAGCCACTGCCAGCGGCGCGCCAAGCCGGTGCGTTCGGCCCGCCGGCTCGGCATCTCCCCTACTGCCGGCGCAACAGATAGACCGACTGCAGATACAGCAGCAACTGCAGCGTATTGAAGCCGGCGCCGCTCAGCGCGTCGGCGACGGGCCCTTGCAGCAACTGCGGCCCGCCGATGACCAGCAGGCCCAGCACCACGGGATTGCCGCTCAGCGCGAACCAGCGCGGATAGGCGCTGCGGCCGCTGGCCACGGCCAGTGCGAACGCCAGCAAGCCCAGCGCCGTGCAGGCCACCGACGGCACATAGACGATGAGCAATGCCTGACGGAATTGGCCGGCCAGCGCCAGCAACGGCGGGTGTGCCGCCGCATCGGTCAGCAGCAGCGTCTGGTACACCGCGCCGACGAAGTAGAACGCCGCATGCGCCAGCGGCGACCAGGCATAGCCGAGCAACAGCAGCACCGCCGCCGGCAACGCCCAGCGGCGCCCGGCCGGGCGCAGCCCACGCCACAGATGCCAGTTGCCGGCCAGGTACAAGGGCAGCGCGAACACCGGCAACAGCGCACCGGCGAGCAGCCGCCAGCGCGGCACACCGACCAGGCGCTCGGCCATCTCCGCATCGATCTGCGTGGCGTAGTGCTGGAACAGCAACGGGAACTGCGCCCGCGCCGCGACCTGGCCGACGACCAGCACATCGCCCGCGATCCAGGCCAGGGCGCCGAGTACGCCGGCCCAGCCCGCCCACGCCACCCAATCGCGCTCGCCGGCTGCCGCGCTCACGACTGCGCCCTTTTCGCTGCCGCGCCGGACCGGCGCAGCCACCACCAGCATCCGGCGCCGACCAGCAGCGGCGAAGCCGCCAGCGCAAAGCACAGCCGGTCCAGCGCCCCTTCGGCCAGCAACATGCCGACGATGCCGCCGACCGCCGCCAGCGCCAGCACCACCAGCAGGCACAGCGCGCGCAGACCGGTCATGGCCGGCCTGCCCGCACGCCCGCCGCTCGCAGCGATCCGGTGCCCGCCGGCGTCGCCGGCGCACGCCGATGCCGGCGCCGGCGGTCCCACCACAGCCAGGCGCCGTTGGCGGTGACGAACAGGGTCAGCCAGGCGCACAGCGTCCACAGCAGCTTCAGCGGCAGGCCGCCGTAGTCGCCGAAATGCAGCGGCTGCGCCAGCGCGATCGCCTTCAGATAGCCCGGCAGTTCCACCACCGCCGGCACCTGGCCGCTGGCCGCGTCCACCAGCACCACCCGGAACAGCCGCTGATCCAGCCCCTGCCCTGCGACCAACACCGTGTAGTGACGGTCGGTGGAAAAATCCGTCTGCGGGAAGACGATCGAGATCGCATGCCAGCCGCGCGGCATCGCCGCCAGCGCCGCGGCCTGCGCACGGTCCACATCGACCGGCGGCCGCAGCCGGTCGACCGCCGGGCCGGCATGGCGGCGCTGCAGCGCGACCAGCTCGGTGCGCTGCCACACACTCTGCGCCAGCGTGCCGAAGCCCAGCAGGAAACCGCTCAGGCCGACCGTCAGCGCCCAGCCCATCACCACCACGCCGAGCGTGTTGTGCAGATCCAGTTGCCGCAACCGCGGCCCACGCCCGCGCCGCAGCCGCCCGAACGCCACCTTCTTCACGTGCGGCCAGTACACCACCACGCCCGACAGCAACGCGATCAGCACCAGCAAGGCGATCAGCGCGCCGAGCAGTTCGCCGGGCAGCCCGAGGAACCAATGCGCATGCAGCTCCAGCAGGAAGCCGGTCAAGGTCCCGGTCTGTCGCGTCGCCGCGTCGGTCACCGGCCGTGCATCGGCCAGCCGTGTGTAGCGCATCCGGTAATGGTCGAAACCGCGTTCGTCCGCCGGCGCGGTCACCAGCAGCGCCACCCCCGGATGCGCCTGCGGATCGAGGCCGATGCTGAGCACGCGCTCGCCGGGGAACGCCGCCAGCACGCTGTCGACCGAGCGTGCCAACGGTAACCGCGGCGCGCGATCGGCGCCATGCGCCTCCGGCACCGTGCCCAGCGCCGCATCGATCTCGTCATGGAAGATCAACACCGTGCCGCTCAGGCACAGGATCAGGAACGGCAGCGTCGCCACCAGGCCGCACCAGCGGTGCAGCCACAGGTTCAGCCGAAGCCAGCGCGAGGCGCCGACGGCGTCAGGAGCGCCCACGCGACGGCGGCGCATCAGCGGAAATCCACGCGCAGACCGGCATACCAGGTGCGTGGCTCCGGCATCGTGCCGGTGTTGTAGGCCGAGTACGCGCCGGCCTTGGCATACACATAGATCATCAGCGGATCGCGATGATCGAACAGATTGTTGACGCCGGCGAACAGGTAGACGTTGCCCAGGTGGTAACCACCGCTGGCTCGCCCCAGCCAATACGGACCGATCCGCGCCAGCGGCGTGTTCTGCACGTCGGAGTAATACGCACCGCTGTGCCGAAGGTCGAGACTCAGATCCAGGCCGGACGCGCCGCGCCAACTGGCGCCGATGCCGCCGGTGACCCTCGGCGCATTGGCGAAGGCGTTGCCCCGGGTGCCCCAGCCGGCATCGTCGGTAATGCGCGTGCGCAGCAGGCCGAGGTTGGCATGCAGGTCGAAGCGCGACGTGGCCAGCCAGCGCAGCCCCACCTCGGCGCCGGCGTTGTGGGCACGTCGCGCATTGCGGATCACGAACTGGTAATAAGGCTCGGTGCTGGTCAGGAATGGCAGTTGCAGCCCGCGGTAGTCGCCGTGGAACAGATTGCCGTTCACTTGCAGCCTGCCCTCGGCCAGCTCGCCGCGCACATACAGTTCGTAGTCGCGCACATATTCCGGGGCGTAGCGATAGATCGTCGCCTGCGGGTAGCCGAGGGTCACCCCGCCACCGCCGGCGTTGTAGCCGCGCTGGGCGAGCAGGCCCACGGTCCACGCCGCACTCGGGTGCCAGGCCAGGTCGAGCTTGGGCAGGAAGGTGCGCCAGGTCTCGTCGAAATCCAGGGCGATGTAGCGCGCGGCATCGCCGCCATCGCGGCGGTGGCGTTCGCGCTCATAACGCGCGCCTACCGTCACCTCCAGGCGCTCGCTCAGCGCCAGCGTCGCTTGCGCATAGACCGCTGCGGTATCCACGCGGTCGTGGAAACGCTCGTCGAACGGGTAGTCGATGCGCTCGTCCTGTCGCGCGCGGAACAGATACAGCCCGACCAGCCCACTGAAGACCGAATCGCCGCGCGCCAGCACCAAGTTCGGTTCCAGGGTGTACTGGTTGGCGTGCAGATCGGCGATTCCCAAGCGCGGCATCGCCTCGCGATCGACATGCAGGTCGGTTGCGGTGAACAGGCTGTGGAACGCGAGCCGTTCGCCGAGCGGCCACAGCGTGTCGGACAGCAAGGCGTTGGCGCGGGTCCGGAACACCGGCATCTGTGGCGTGCTGGCGATGCGGGAAGTGTAGGGAAAACTGGTGGTCTCCGATTGCGGCGCAATCGCGTCGGTATGTTGCAGGGTGAGCAACTGGCGCACGCCGGGAAGCGCCTTGGGCGTGTACAGCAGCTTGGCGCGGACGTCGCGCGTCTCGAAGCGCCCCGGGCGGCTGACCCTCGGGTAGCCGCTGTAGGCCAGAGCGCTGTCGTGATGCTGCACGTCGGCCGCGACGCGCAAGGCCAGTTCGTCGGCCAGCAGCGGTGTATTGAAATACAGCGCGCCCTGGTAATGCGCCAGATTGCCGGCGGAGAACAGCACTGCGCCCTCCGGCACGAAGACCGGATCGTGGGTCTTGATCGCCAGCGTACCGGCGATGGCATTGCGTCCCTGCAGCAGGCTCTGCGGACCGCGCAGCAGTTCGGTCTGCTCCACGTCCCACAGACCGCTGCTGCCGAACACGATCTCGTTGAAGCTCAGCGGCCGCCCGTCCAGGGTGATACCCAGGCGTGGACGCGAGCCAGCAAAGTAGGCGTCGACGCCGACCGCCGCGCCGGAGCCGTCGATCCCGCGGATGGCCGGCGCGGCGTTGTCCTGGCCCAGATACACGACGTTGGCCGCCGCGCCGAACACGTCGCGGCTGCTGAAGAAGCCGCGCCGACGCAGTTCCTGCTCGCTCAGCACATCGGCACTGGTGGCGGTGTCGTGCTGCGCGCGCGCCTGCTTCTCGGCCGTCACCACGATGCGCGTCAGCGTGGTCGTCTCGCCCCGGTCGGCCGACTGCGCGGCAGCGCCACAGCAGGCCAGGCCGGCGGCGACCGCGCAGGCGAGCGGTACCGGGCGAAATGCGGGGAGGCACGACAGGGGACGTCGCGCGCGTGCAGCGAGCAGCATGGAGGACCTCATCGGGACGGTGGACTGGCTCGCGACAAGGGACGCTGGCGACTCCCGCTAGCCTAGCGCCGAGGTGGCAGCACGCGCTTTCGCGCGGCGCAATCCTGCTTTCGCGCGACGCAATTTTTGCGCCGTGCGCTCACTGCGGCGCGGGCGGACGCCGTCTTGCCGCCATCGGCGGATGCCCGAACCGGCGCTTGTAGGCGGTGGCGAAGGCCGCCGGATTGGAAAAGCCGACACGGCGACCGATCTCGGCCGCCGCCATGTCGCCTTGCTGCAGCAGGGAGCGCGCCATCAGCAGGCGTTGCTCGCGCACGTAACCGAAGACGGTGGTGCCATGCACGTACTTGAAGTTGATCTGCAGCGTGGTCACGTTCACGCCGACCAGCCGGGCCAGCGCCAGCGTCGACGGCGGCGCGGCGATGCGTGCGTCGAGAATGGCGCGGGCCAGCATGGCCTGTTCGTAGCGGCGCTTGCCGATGCGCGGAACCTGGTGGTGCTCCTGCGTCAGCAGCGCCGCCACCTCCGCCACCAGGGCAAGCGCGCTGCTTTCGAGGAACAGGCGGCCCAACGAACCGTCGTACGGACACTCGAGGATCTGCCGGGCGATGTCGAGCAGCCGCGGCGAACGCGCCAGCGTCGTGGTGCGGTAGTCGGTGTCGGCGAACGCGCACAGCGCGGCCAGATTGTCCTCGGCCAACTGCGCACCGAAGCGTTCGAAGAACGCCGGCTTGAGCATGAAGCCGGCATCGCAGCTGCGATGCGCGCGAACGACCTCCGGCCGTTCGACATGCACCTGCCCGGCATGGCCGATCAGCACCGGCCGCTCCAGGCACTTCGCGACCGCGGCATGCTGGTCGATCCGCATCTGCTCGGGCTCGCCCGCGAGCAGGATGCTGCAGCTCAACGCGGGCCCGGCGTGCAGCTGCGCTGCGCCTCCTTCGAGATGGAGGACGTCGCTGGCGGTGACGATCAGCCCGGGCTGCACCTCGTGCATCAGCAAGCGCCCGGAAAGCCACGGCGTGCGCAGCACACGCGCGGACATGTCGACCGGCGTCAGTTCCACCGCAAGGTCGGCAGCGCACCGCAGCAGGCGCTCGCCAGTGAAACGCTCCTGGATATCCCACAGTCCGGTCGCCATCGCGCGCACCCGTTGTTTCGCGTTCGCCGCAAATGATACGCAGCCGCATCGGCGGCGCAACTGCAGATGTCCACGGCTGCGTGGCGCCACGATGCGCGCTGCGCGCAGCCGCCCCTTCGGGCGGCCGCGGCACCACACGGCTGACAACACCACGAAAAAAGGCTGCGCGTCACCTCCGCGGGGCCTGCACGACGCGACAAACGGCCGCGCGCCCACTCACGTCGCGCTCACGCCATGCGCGCTGCGCGCTTCACTCTTGCTTGATCGGCGCTTGCGTAGAAAACGGCGACACGCGGCGCTGCGTGCAGGTGCCATGGCCTGTGCGATGCGCCCGATGCGACCGGCGAACACAGCCCTAAAGATCCAGGGAACGCGGCCGATACCGATGCGGGCCCTTGCCCGACCCTCCCCTGCTGATCCGCGCTGCGTTGCCGTCCCTGCGGCGATGGAGCCGGTGGCGCCCGCTCTCGCATCTTTCGGAGATCTCGCGTGTCCTTCCATCATCTCACCGTCACCAAACGCCTGGCAATCGGCTTCTGCGGCGTGATCGCCATGTTATTGCTGGTCGGCATCACCAGCCTGATCGGCTTCCGCAAGTTCACCAGTGCCGCGGCGCTGGACGCGCACACCTACAAGGTCATCACCCTCGGCGACCGCATGCTGGTGAGCCTGCTCAACATCGAGAGCGGCGCGCGCGGCTTCGCCCTGACCCGCGATCCGTCCTATCTTGCGCCACTGGAACTCGGCGAACGCGAGTTCAGCGCACAGTGGCAGGAGTCCAAGCAGCTGACCGCGGACAACGCGGCGCAGCAGGCGCGCCTGCAGACCCTGATGCAGGACTACACACAGTTTATGGCGACCAAGCGCAAGGCCGTGGAGCACATGCGCAACACCCCCGCCGACAGCGACGACGCCCAGTTGGACGCGTTCCGGACCGTCGGCAAGCAGCAGATGGACGGGATGCGCGCCACGATCGGCCAGTACGAGGACGCCGAACGCGCGCTGCTGCAGGTGCGCAAGGCCGAGAGCGAGGCGCGCGCGCGGTCCGGCGAATGGACCAGCATGGGCGGCATGCTGATCGGCATCGTCGCCGCGATGCTGCTCGGCCTGCTGGTGCGCAACAGCCTGATGCGCCAGCTCGGCGGCGAGCCGGCCTACGCGGCCGACGTGGTGCGCCGCATCGCCAGTGGTGACCTGTCGCAAGAGGTGCGGGTGCGCACGCAGGCGCCGTCGCTGCTCAACGACATGCGGCAGATGCAGGAGGAACTGCGCACGGTGATCCGGGCGCAGACCGAGATGGCCCGGCAGCATGCCGCCGGCCAGATCAGCTTCCGCATGGACGAGGCGCGTTTCCCGGGCGACTACGGACGCATGGTGCGCGACACCAACGCGCTGGTACACAGCCATATCGCGGTCAACCAGCGGGTGATCGCGCTGATGGGCGAGTACGCCGAAGGCGACCTCAGCCGCGACCTGGAACAGTTCCCCGGCGAGATGGCGATCCTGACCGAGACCATGGCCAAGGTGAAGCACAACCTCGGCGCGATCAACCACGAGATCGACCTGCTGGTGCGCGCCGCCGCGCAGGGCGACTTCTCCCGCCGCGGCGAGGCGCAGCGCTTCCGCCACGCCTTCCGCGGCATGGTCGACAACCTCAACACCATGATGACCGGCACCGAGACCAACCTGGCGGCGCTGTCGCAGCTGTTGCGCGCGATCGCCGCCGGCGACCTGACCCAGACCATGCAGGGCGATTTCCACGGCGTGTTCGCGCGGATGCGTGACGACGCCAACGCCACCGTCGCGCAGCTCACCGACATGGTCGGCCGCATCCAGCAGGCCGCGGCCAGCATCGACACCGCTGCCAGCGAGATCGCCAGCGGCAACGACGACCTGTCGCGCCGCACCGAGCAGCAGGCCGCCAGCCTGGAGGAAACCGCCGCGTCGATGGAGGAACTGACCGCCACGGTGAAACAGAACGCCGAGCATGCGCGCCAGGCCAACCAGCTCGCCGCCGGCGCCGCCTCGGTGGCCTCGCAGGGCGGCACGGTGGTCGGCCAGGTGGTCACCACCATGGACGGCATCGAGGCGGCCTCCAAGAAGATCGCCGACATCATCGGCGTCATCGACGGCATCGCGTTCCAGACCAACATTCTGGCGCTGAACGCCGCCGTCGAAGCCGCGCGCGCCGGCGAACAGGGCCGCGGTTTCGCCGTGGTCGCCAGCGAAGTGCGCACCCTCGCCCAGCGCTCGGCCAGCGCGGCCAAGGAAATCAAGACGCTGATCGACGACTCGGTCGAGCGGGTGAGCGCGGGCTCGGCGCTGGTCGCCCAGGCCGGCACGACGATGCAGGACATCGTGGCCTCGGTGCAGCGCGTCACCGACATCATGGGTGAGATCGCCGCCGCCTCGCAGGAGCAGTCCGCCGGCATCGAGCAGGTCAACCACACCGTCACCCAGATGGACGAGACCACCCAGCAGAACGCCGCCCTAGTCGAGGAAGCCACCGCCGCGGCACGCGCGATGGAACAGCAGGCCGGCGACCTGGTGGAAATCGTCGGCCAGTTCCAGGTGCGCAGCGAGCCCTACCCGGTGGTGGCGCATCTGGTCGCCCGCGCCACTGCCAACGTGGCCTAGAGCGGACGCGCTGCGCGACACGCAGGGACGGGCCGTCATCGACGGCCCGTCTCGCGGCACAGGACGGCATGGCACCCGCCCGGCGTGGCCGCAAAGCTGTAGGAGCGGCTTCAGCCGCGACGCGTTACCGGTAAGGCATCGCGGCTGAAGCCGCTCCTACGACAAAGCGGAAGTCACCCTGCCCCAACCATAGCGCTGACAGCCGCACAAAGAAAAGCCGCGCATCCGCGCGGCTTTTCTTGTTCGCTGGAGGAAGTTTCAGGGCCAGGAAATTCACGCTTCTACGAATCCCCACTCCCGAATCCAATCCCGGCCCAATCAGGGCCGACGCGCCAGCGCCTCCACATCCTTCGACTTCGGCAGCAGATCCTGCTTGGTGACCTGGAACGGCCCGATCGACAGCAGCGGCACCGCCACGATCACCGAGGACACCACCACCACCACCGCGCCGATCATGTGGGTCAGCGCCAGGCCTTCCATCGACTCGCCGCCGTACAGGTACAGCGCCAGCGCCGACAGGAAGAACATCACCGCGGTGATCACCGTACGCGACAGGGTCTGGTTGATCGACCGGTTCAGCACCTCGATCGGCTCAACGCGCAGGCTGCGGAAGTTCTCGCGCACGCGATCGAACACCACGATGATGTCGTTGATCGCAAAGCCCATCACCGACAGCAGACCGGCCAGCACGGTGAGGTCGAACTCGCGGCCGGTGACCGACACGTAGGCTACCGTCACCAGCAGGTCGAACAGCGCGGTCAGGCTGGCCACCACCGCGAACTTCCACTCGAAGCGGAAGCCGATGTAGATCAGGAAGCCGACCAGCATGAACACCGTGGCGTAGACGCCGTTCAAGGCCAGGTCCTTGCCGACCTGCGGGCCGACGAACTCGCCCGGCTTGACCGTGGCCGGGTTCTGCGGCGTGCTCACCGCCTTGCGCACCTGCTCGGCGAGGTTCTTGGTGATGTCCTCGTTGTTGTGCTCGCCCTGCGGCTGCAGGCGGATCACCACCTCGTTGCCGCTGCCGACGTTCTGCACCTGCGCGTTGTCGAAGCCGGCCTTGGCCAGCTGCTCGCGTACCTGGTCCACGTCGACCGGCTTCTGGAAGCTGGTCTGCACCAGCGCGCCGCCGGTGAACTCCAGCGCGTAGTTGAAGCCCTTGGCGAAGATCACCGCGAACGAGGCCAGCGCCAGCACCAGCATCAGCACCAGGGTCGGGTGCCGCCAGCGCATGAAGTCGATCTTGGTGTCGTTGGGGATCAGGTGAAGCGGGAAGATTTTCATTGGAGACCGCTCTGCGTTTTTTTGGAGCCCGCGCCTGCCGGCGCGGGGTCGTGCGGAAGATGGCGTGCGCGGCTCAGATCGCCACGGACTTGAGCTTCTTGCGACGGCCGTAGATCAGCACCGCCAGCGCGCGCGACACGGTGATCGCGGTGAACATCGAGGCGAGGATGCCGATGATCATGGTCAGCGCGAAGCCCTTCAGCGGACCGGTACCGAACGCGTACAGCGCCACGCCGACGATGATGCCGGTCAGGTTGGCGTCGAGGATGGTGCCGCCGGCCTTCTCGTAGCCTGCGGCGATCGCCGACTTGGGCGGCACGCCCAGGCGCAATTCTTCGCGGATACGCTCGTTGATCAGCACGTTGGCGTCCACCGACAGGCCCACCGACAGCGCCAGGCCGGCGAAGCCGGGCAAGGTCATGGTGGCGCCGAACAGCGACATCACCGAGACCACGATCAGCAGGTTCATCAGCAGCGCGACCGAGGTGATCAGGCCGAACATGCGGTAGTACACGCTGAAGAACACCAGGGTGAACAGGAACGCGTAGACCACCGCGGTGATGCCGCGCTCCACGTTCTCCGCGCCCAGGCTCGGGCCGATCACGTATTCCTCGACGAAGTCCATCGGCGCGGCCAGCGAACCGGCACGCAGCAGCTTGGCCAGGTTCTCGGCCTCGGTCTTCTCCAGGCCGGTGGTCTGGAAGTTCTTGCCGAACACGCCGGCGATGCGGGTCGGCGCCAGCGCCTCTTCGTTGACCCGCACGCTGCGCACTTCCTTGCCGTCGACCATGGTCACGGTGGGGATGCGCTCGATGTAGACCACCGACATCAGCTTGCCGGTATTGGCGCTGGTGTAGTCGAACATGCGCTGGCCGGCGGCGTTGTTGAGCGTCACCGCCACGGCCGGCATGCCGTTCTGGTCGGTGCTGACGGTGGCATTGACCATCTGGTCGCCGGACACCAGCACGCGCTTGCTCAGTAGCACCGGGGCGCCGCTGTCGCGCAGGCGGTAGACCTTGGCGTCGGGCGGGATGTTGCCGCTGCGCACCGCGTCCTCGGCATTGCCGTCGACCACGCCGCGGAACTCCAGCGTGGCGGTGGCGCCGATCATGCGCTTGGCCTCGGCGGTGTCCTGCACGCCCGGCAGCTCGACCACGATGCGGTCGTCACCCTGGCGCTGGATGATCGGCTCGGCCACGCCCAGCTGGTTGACGCGGTTGCGCAGGGTGGTCAGGTTCTGCTCGATGGCGCCGGCGGCGATCTGCTTCAGTTCGGCCTCGGGCACGGTCACGGCGATGGTCTGCCCGGACACGGCATAGCTGAGGGTCGGCTGCGCCTTGGCGATGGCCGCGCGCGCGGCGCTGGCGTCCACGCCCTCGCCCAGGCTGACCTGGATGCTGTTGTCCGGACGGCGCTCGACCGAGCGGTAGGCCAGGCGGTTGTCGCGCAGGGTGGTGCGGATGTCCTCGGCGAAGGCGTCCAGGCGCTTTTCCAGCGCCGCCTTCTGGTCCACCTGCAGGGCGAAGTGCACGCCGCCGACCAGGTCAAGACCCAGCACCATCGGCTTGCCGCCCAGCCGCGACAGCCAGTCCGGCACGGTCGAGGCCAGGTTCAGCGCCACCGTGTAGTTCTCGCCGACCTGCTGGCGCAGCACGTCGTTGGCGCGGGTCTGCGCCTGCAGGTTCGGCAGGCGCACCATCAGGCTGTCGCCTTCCTTGTCCACCCGCTTCGGGGTGATCCCGGCCGTCTTCAGGTCGGCGAGGACCCGCTCGCGCAGGGCGTCGTCGATCTTGCCGCCGCGGCTGGCGGTGATCTGGACCGACGGATCCTTCTGGTACACGTTGGGCAGCGCGTACAACGCGCTCAACGCCAGCACGATCAGGATGAGGACATACTTCCAGCGCGGAAACTCGAGCATTGCGGGACCCCGCACGACGCCACGCCGGCGTCGCGCCTAGCAGTAGGAGAAATGGATCAGGCGGACTTCAGCGTGCCCTTCGGCAGGACGTTGCCGATGGCGCCCTTCTGCACGCGGATGCGCACGTTGTCGGCCACTTCGATGGTGACGAAGTTGTCGCCGATGTCGGTGACCACGCCGGCCACGCCGCCGGAGGTGATGACTTCGTCGCCGCGGCCGAGCTTGTCCAGCATCGACTTGTGTTCCTTCTGGCGCTTCATCTGCGGCCGGATCATCACGAAATACATCACCGCGATCAGGATGATGGGCAGCAGGAACATCTGCAGGCCGCCACCGGCCGGCGCGGTGCCGCCGGCGGTCTGCGCCTGGGCGACGGGAATCAGGAAATCGAGCGGATTCATCGGGTGTGTCCTATGGTTTGGGCAGCCCGCCGCCCTGGGGGCACGGACCGCTGGTTTGCCTTGAGGCGGCAAGCAGCCGCCGATTATGCCACGATCTTCCCCCAACCCCCGGAACGGCCGCGGCGCCCTTCCCTTCCTGCTTCGGGACCCCACGGCCCCCTTCTTGGGGGAAGTGCCGCGTGGCGGCGGATCAGGGATGGGTGGAGCCTTGTGCGGTCGACATGACACGCGGCTGCGCCCGGCCCCTCACCCCCAACCCCTCCCGGAGGGAGATGGGGTCAATCCCGCTCCGAGGGGAGCGGCGTGGCCTCGACCCCGCGCGCCGCATAGAAGGACCGCCGGAACTGGGCAAAGGTTCCCGCGGCGATCGCCGCGCGCATGTCGGCCATCAGCTTCTGGTAGTACCAGAGGTTGTGCAGGGTGCCCAGCATCGGCGCCAGCATCTCGTTGCAGCGGTCCAGGTGGCGCAGGTAGGCGCGGGTGTAGCCGCTGCTGCAGGCATGGCAGCCACAGCCCGGCTCGATCGGGTCCAGGTCGCGCTCGTACTTGGCGTTGCGGATGCGCACCGTGCCGAACGAGGTGAAATAGTGGCCGTTGCGCGCGTTGCGGGTCGGCATCACGCAGTCGAACATGTCCACGCCGCGGGCCACGCCCTCGACCAGGTCCTCCGGCCGGCCCACGCCCATCAGGTAGCGCGGGCGGTCGGCCGGCAGGCGCGGATGCAGGTGCTCGAGCATGGCGTTGCGCTCGTGCTCCGGCTCGCCCACCGCCAGGCCGCCGATCGCGTAGCCGTCGAAGCCGATCGCCTGCAGGCCGTCGATCGACCGGCTGCGCAGGTCCGCATGCACCCCGCCCTGGACGATGCCGAACAGCGCCGCGTCGTTGCCCAGCGCATCGTGCGCGTCGCGCGAGCGCCGCGCCCAGCGCAGGCTCAGTTCCATCGAGCGCCGCGCCACGTCCTCGGTGGCCGGGTACGGGGTGCACTCGTCGAAGATCATCACGATGTCCGAATCGAGCACCCGCTGGATCTTCATGCTCTCCTCCGGGCCCAGGAACACCTTGGCGCCGTCGGTGGGCGAGGCGAAGGTCACGCCCTGCTCGCTGATCTTGCGCCGGTGCGCCAGCGAGAACACCTGGAAGCCGCCGGAATCGGTCAGGATCGGCCCGTCCCAGCGGGCGAAGCCGTGCAGGCCGCCGTGATCGCCGATCACGTCCAGGCCCGGGCGCAGGTACAGGTGGAAGGTGTTGCCGAGGATGATCTGCGCGCCCAGCGCCTTGATCTGCTCGGGCAGCACGCCCTTGACCGAGCCGTAGGTGCCCACCGGCATGAACGCGGGCGTCTCCACCGTTCCGCGCGGGAAGGTCAGGCGGCCGCGGCGGGCGGCACCGTCGGTGGTGTGGAGCTGGAACTGCAATCGGGACATGGTCTGGCGAATCTGGGTAAGCCCGGCATTGTCGCATTGCCGGGCCACCGGCGCCGAAACCCGCGCCGCGCTTGCGGCGACCCGCCCGAGCGCCGACCGACCGCCGGCCAGGCAGCGAACCGCGCGACGCCCTGGTTGTGCAAACCTAGTCCGCCGCGACGAAGCCGCCGGTCTGGCGCGCCCACAGCCGCGCGTACAGGCCGCCGCGGGCGACCAGCTCGGCATGGCTGCCGGTCTCGACGATGGCGCCGCGGTCCATCACCACCAGCCGGTCCATCCGCGCGATGGTCGAGAGTCGGTGGGCGATGGCGATCACCGTCTTGCCCGCCATCAGTTCGTCCAGGCTGTCCTGGATCGCCGCTTCCACTTCCGAATCCAGGGCGGAGGTGGCCTCGTCCAGGATCAGGATCGGCGCGTCCTTGAGCAGCACGCGGGCGATCGCGATGCGTTGGCGCTGGCCGCCGGACAGCTTGACCCCGCGCTCGCCGACCTGCGCGTCGTAGCCGCGCAGCCCCTCGCCGTCCTGCAACTGTTCGATGAACTCGTCGGCGCGCGCCTTGGCCACCGCGGCGCGCAGCTGCGCCTCGCTGGCATCGGGGCGGCCGTACAGCAGGTTGTCGCGAATCGAACGATGCAGCAGCGAGGTGTCCTGGGTGACCAGGCCGATCTGCTGGCGCAGGCTCTCCTGGGTGACACCGGCGATGTCCTGCCCGTCGATCAGGATGCGTCCCTGCTCCAGGTCGTACAGCCGCAGCAGCACGTTGACCAGGGTCGACTTGCCGGCGCCGGACGGCCCGACCAGGCCGATCTTCTCGCCCGCGCGCACCTGCAGGTCGAGCCCGGCGATGACCCCGCCGCGCTTGCCGTAGTGGAAGTGGATGTGCTCGAAACGCACCTCGCCGCGCTCCACGCGCAGCGGCACCGCGTCGGCGCGGTCCTGCACCTGCGCCGGCTGCGCGATGGTCTCCATGCCGTCCTGCACCGCGCCGATGTCCTCGAAGATGCCGTTGACGGTCCACATGATCCAGCCGGACATGTTGTGGATGCGGATCACCAGGCCGGTGGCCAGGGTGATCGCGCCGACGCTGATCTGGCCACGGCTCCACAGCCACAGCGCCAGCCCGCAGGTCACCGCGATCAGGAAGCCGTTGACGATGGCGATGGCGCTGTCCATCGCCGTGGTCATGCGGGTCTGCCCACGGTGCTTGACCGCCAGCTCGTCGATCGCCTCGCGCACGTAGGCCTGCTCGCGCCCGGCATGCGAGAACAGCTTGAGCGTGGCGATGTTGGTGTAGCCGTCGACGATGCGGCCCATCGCCTTGGAGCGCGCGTCCGAGGCGATCCAGGCGCGCTGCTTCATCCGCGGCACGAAGTAGACCATCAGCGCCACGTAGGCCAGCACCCACACCAGCAGCGGCGCCATCAGCCAGGGATCGGCCTGCGCGAACAGGTACAGCGCGCTGCCGGTATAGACCACGATGTACCAGAGCGCATCGACCATCTGCACCGCCGACTCGCGCAGCGAGGTGCCGGTCTGCATCACCCGGTTGGCGATGCGCCCGGCGAAGTCGTTCTGGAAGAAGCCCAGGCTCTGCCGCACCACGTAGTTGTGCATCAGCCAGCGCGCGCGGTTGCTCAGGCCGGGCACGATGGCCTGGTTCACCAGCAGGTTGTGCAGGGCCACGAACAGCGGCCGCGCCACCAGCACGATGACGGCCATCCACAGCAGTTCGCCCGCGTGGCGCTGGAAGAAGTCCGGCCCCGGCTGCTCGGCGACCATGTCGACGATGCGGCCGAGGAAGTCGAACATCGCCACTTCCACCAGCGCCAGCGCGAGACCGGCCAGCAGCGTGGCCAGCAGCAACGGCCACAGCGGGCGCAGATAGTGCAGATAGAAGCGCACCACCCCACGGGGCGGCATCTGCGTCTCGATCTTCGGAAAGACCTCGATCAGGGACTCGAACCAGCGGAACATCGCCACGTCACGCCTGAAAAGGGGCGTCAGGGTAGCGTATTCGGCGTCACGGGCCGTGACGCTGGGATTGGGGATTGGGGATTGGGGATTGGGGATTCGAGGTGAAGCCGAGATTGGGGATTGGGGATTGGGGATTCGCAAGAGCGGCCTCCCGCCCGCTTGGCGCCTATCGCTTTCTGTTGTAGGAGCGGCTTCAGCCGCGACCGGGCTTTGCCGGCAAAGCCCAGTCGCGGCTGAAGCCGCTCCTACGAATCCCGAATCCCTACTCCCCAATCCCTGCCTTCACTCCGGCGTCAGCACCAGATCCTGGAAATCGAAGCTGAAATCGGTCAGCGGCGAGATCGCCTGCATGCGTGCCTCGCGTACCTTGCCGTCGGGCGTGAGCGCGAAGTTGATGAAGGCATCGGCGTTGAGCGAGCGGTCGCGCCAGCGCACGATGAAGGTGTCGTGCTGCCAGTGCTCCAGGGTGCCGACCAGTTGCGCGGTCTTGCTGAACTGCAGCTCCAGGCGCTTGCCCTGCTGGCGCAGCACCACGTCGCCGTACCACGGGTCGCGGTAGGTGCCGGCGTAGCCGGACAGCGGCAGCGACGGGGTGGACTTGGCGTCGCGGGCCGCGACGTGCTTGGCCCAGTCCTCGTCGGCGTTGGCGTCGGCCTTGGCCACGGCCTTGGCGTAGGCGGCGGTCCAGTCGGTCGCCGGCGCGCCCAGGTAGGCGTCCAGCACCCGCAGGGTGATCGCGTTGAAGGCGGCGCCGACCTCCTGGTTGGTCAGCACGATCACGCCCAGCTTGCGCTCGGGCACCAGGGTCAGCCGCGAGACCATGCCCGGCCAGCCGCCGGTGTGCCAGACCAGCTTGGCGCCACGGTAGTCGCTCAGGCTCCAGCCCTCGCCGTAGCCGGCGAAGTTCGGCTTGGCCGGCAGCAGTTCCGGCACGCTCGGCTCGGAGATCGCGATCGGCGTGATCATCTGCCACATCTCCTGCTGGCGCTGCGCACTGAACAACTGCCGCGCCTGGCCATCGGCCGCCGGCAGGCGGCCGCCGTCGAGCTGCACCTGCATCCACTTGGCCATGTCGTGCACGTTGGCGTAGATGCCGCCGGCGCCGGAATTGTTGGACCAGGTCAGCGGCGCCACCGTGCGCAGCTCGCGGAAATCGAACTTGGCATGGCCGACCGCGGCTGCATCGCCCGGCTGGAGGTGGTCGCTGTTGATGCGCGCGCCGGTCATGCCCACCGGCACGAAGATGCGCTGGCGTACGAAGTCGGCGTAGCTCTGCCCGGAGACCTGCTCGATCAGCTTCTGCGCCACCGCGTACAGGATGTTGTCGTACGCGTAGCGGTCGCGGAAGCCGCCCTTCAGCGGCACGTGCGCCAGGCGCCGCACCACCTCTTCGTTGCTGTAGCTGGTGGCCGGCCAGAACAGCAGGTCGCCCGCCCCCAGGCTCAGGCCGCTGCGGTGGCTGAGCAGGTCGCGCACGCGCATCTCGCGGGTGACGTAGGCATCGGACATCTGGAACCACGGCAGGTGGTCCACCACCCGGTCCTCGAGCTTGAGCTTGCCTTCGTCTGCCAGGATCGACAGCGCCGCGGAGGTGAAGGCCTTGGTATTGGAGGCGATGGCGAACAGGGTCTGCGCGTCCACCGGTTCCGGCTTGCCGAGTTCGCGCACGCCGTAGCCGCGCTCCAGCACCACCTTCCCGTCCTTGACGATGGCGATGGCGATGCCCGGCACGTCGAACTGCTTGCGCACGCGCTCCACCTGCGCATCCAGGTCCTGCAGCCCCGGCGGCAAGGCGGCCGGGGCCGGTGCGGGAGCCGCGGCGGGAACAGGCGCCTGCGCCTGCACGGTGGCGCTCATCGCCAGCAACAGGCCGCAGCCCATCGAGATGCTCTTCAACTGCGTCGCTCCTGAAGAAGGGAAACCAAGGCCGCGCGCAGCCGCACGCGTCCCGGCCGAGTGTAGAGCCTGTCAGGCACTTGCGGCAGGCCCACAGGGGCGGCGAGTGCCGAGTGCGCGTGCCGCCCCGACCGGTGCCTGCGCTGACGGCCCACGTTGAAAAGCCAGGCAGCGCGACGCCACAACCGCGTCCCGCTTTTGCCGCGCAGGCGCACGCCGGCACCCCACACGCCCTCGCGCACGCCAGAACCCTCACACAGGCCGTGGCCGCCACCGCCACGACACATCCAGCCCCTGCTTCCGCGACGACACCCCGCAACGCCGCGCTGCGGCACAATCGCCGCCCGCCTGCAGCCGGACACGCCCGCATGAACGACCTCTTCGACTCCGCCCCGGCCGCGCCGGACGGCATCCGCGTCGGCATCGGCGGCTGGACCTATGCGCCGTGGCGCGGCGGCATGTTCTATCCGCAGGGCCTGGTGCAGCGCCGCGAGCTGGAATACGCCAGTCGCCACGTCACCAGCATCGAGATCAACGGCACCTACTATGGCGCGCAGAAGCCGGAGACCTATGCGCGCTGGCGCGACGAGACGCCGCCGGGCTTCCTGTTCTCGGCCAAGGCGCCCAAGCGCATCACCACGCTGCGGCGGCTGGCCGGTGCCGGCACGCAGATCGAGGACTTCGTCGGCGGCATCGCCAGCCTCGGCGACCGCCTCGGCCCGCTGCTGTGGCAGTTCGAGCACGGCCATCGCCTGGACCTGGACGACCTGGCCGCATTCCTGGACCTGCTGCCGCGCAAGGCCGGCGGACACCGGCTGCGCCACGTGCTGGAAGTGCGCGATCCGGCCTGCGTCGGCCCGGAACTGCTGCAACTGACCCGCCGGCACGGCGTGGCCACGGTGTTCACCGATTCGCCCGAATTCCCCTCCTTCGCCGACCTGAGCACCGACTTCGTCTATGCGCGGCTGATGCGCAGTCGCGCCGACCTCGCCCATGGCTACCCGCCCAAGGAACTGCAGGCCTGGGCCGCGCACGCGCAGGCCTGGCGCCGCGGCGAGGATCCGCAGGCGCTGCCGCATGCCGATGCGACGGTGGCCAAGACCACGCCGCGCGAGGTCTTCGTCTACTTCATCAGCGCCGCCAAGGAACGCAATCCCGCCGCGGCGATCGCATTGCTGAAGATTTTGGGGTCCGCCGCCAAGGCGTGACGCATTCGGCCGCACGCAGACGACGTGCGGCACAGCGCAAGCGCGACCGGCGACGCGACGGTCGCAAGACGCCTGAACCGGGCCCGGACTGCGCGCGCCCGTCGACACCTGGCGGTCGCCGCGCTGCGGTACAACACCGCCCGTCCGGCGCCGTCGCCGGGCCGCGGCCGCGGGCCGCGCCTACACACGCGGAGTCCATCGATGCGGATCAAGCGCACGCTCGAACGTCTTCCCGGCGGCATGATGCTGGCGCCGCTGTTGCTCGGCGCCCTCTGCCACACCGTGTGGCCGCAGGCTGGCGCCTGGTTCGGCTCGTTCACCCAGGGCCTGATCGGCGGGCTGGTGCCCATCCTGGCGGTGTGGTGCTTCTGCCTGGGCGCCTCGATCCGGCTGCGCAGTGGCGGCCGCGTGCTGCGTGCCTCCGGCGTGCTGGTGCTGACCAAGCTCGCGGTGGCGTGGATCACCGCGGTGATCGCCGCGCGCCTGCTGCCGCCGGGCGGCATCGTCGCCGGCATGTGGAGCGGCATGTCGGTGCTGGCGCTGGTCGCGGCGATGGACATGACCAATGCCGGCCTGTTCGCCGCGCTGATGCAGCAGTACGGCCGCCGCGGCGAGGCCGGCGCGATGGCGCTGATGTCGCTGGAATCCGGGCCGCTGATGACCATGCTGATCCTCGGCACCGCCGGCGTCGCCAGCTTCGAGCCGCGCCTGCTGCTGGGCGCGGTGCTGCCGCTGCTGGCCGGTTTTGCGCTCGGCAATCTGGATCCGGCGCTGCGTGCCCTGTTCGCGCGGGCGGTGCCGGCGCTGATCCCGTTCTTCGCCTTCGCCCTGGGCAACACCCTGGACCTGCGCCTGGTCGCGCACGCCGGCCTGGCAGGGGTCGCGCTCGGCCTGCTGGTGATCGTGGCGACCGGGATCCCGCTGCTGCTGGCCGATCGCTGGCTGGCCGGCGGCAACGGCAGCGCCGGCCTCGCCGCGTCCAGCACCGCCGGCGCGGCGGTCGCCACGCCGGCGCTGGTGGCGGCGGTGGCGCCGCAGTTCCGCGCCACCGCGCCGGCCGCGACCGCATTGGTGGCGACGTCGGTGGTGGTGACGGCGCTGCTGGTGCCGCCACTCACCGCCGCCTATGCGCGCAGGATGGCGCGGACCGCGCCGCCGCCCGCAGCGGACGCCTGACCCGCGCGTGCCCATGGGCGACCGTCGCGCCGCGCTTTGCGCGACAATACGCCGATGCCGATGCACCCCACCACCAAAGCCCAGCTGCAAATCCATTTCTGCGTCCTGCTGTGGGGGATCACCGCGATTCTCGGCAAGCTGATCACCCTGCCCGCGCTGCCGCTGGTGTGGTGGCGGATGCTGATGGTGGTGGCCGCGCTGGCGCTGCTGCCGCGGGTATGGCGCGGACTGGCGGCGCTGACGCCGAAACTGGCGCTGGGCTATGCCATCGTCGGCGCCCTGGTCGGCCTGCACTGGCTGACCTTCTATGGCGCGATCAAGCTGGCCAACGCCTCGGTCGCGGCGACCTGCATCGCGCTGGCGCCGGTGTTCACCGCGGTGATCGAACCGTGGGTGGCCAAGCGGCCATTCCGCCCCAGCGAACTGGCCTTCGGCCTGGCGGTGCTGCCGGGCGTGGCCCTGGTGGTCGGCGGGGTGCCGCACGGGATGCGCGCCGGCGTCGCGGTCGGGGCGGTGTCGGCGCTGCTGGTGGCGGCCTTCGGCTCGCTCAACAAGCGCCTGGTCGACCATGCCGATCCGCTGACCGTGACCGCACTGGAACTGGGCGCCGGCACCCTGACCCTGACCGCACTGGCGCCGTTGCTGCCGTTCGTGCTGCCGGCCCTGAGCGGACCGTTGCTGGTGCTGCCCAGCCTGCACGACACCGCGCTGCTGCTGGCGCTGGCGCTGCTGTGCACGCTGCTGCCGTTCGCCCTGGCCCTGGTCGCGCTGCGCCGGCTCAGCGCCTATGCGGTGCAACTGGTCACCAACCTGGAACCGGTCTACGCGATCGTATTCGCGATCGTGCTGCTGGACGAGCAACGCCAGCTCACCGGGCTGTTCTATCTCGGCGTGGCGGTGATCCTGGGCGCGGTGTTCCTGCATCCGCTGCTGACCCGCACGCGCGCGGTGCAGCACCCGGAACTGCTGGCGACCTGCGAGGCGAAGCACGTGGTGGAGTGAGCCCGGCGGCGCTCACTCCGGGATTGGGGATTGGGGATTCGGGATTGGCCCGTTTCTGTGCATGTGCGGCATGGCCGCAGGCCCAACGCGAAGGGCGCCGCATGCTCCGGAAATAGCCCTCTCCCGCCGGGAGAGGGGTTGGGGTGAGGGTACGGCGCGAAGGCGCCTTGCGTCATCCGAGTTCGCGAGGTGGCGTGCCTACGCCGCCAGCGACACGCAATCGCGGCCGGCACGCTTGGCCTGGAACAGGCCGTGGTCGGCGCGCTTGAGCAGGTCTTCGGCAGTCTCGTGGCCCTGCAGCGTGGCCACGCCGATGCTGGCGGTCAGCGGTATGCCCAATTGCAGCAGACTGGTGTCCTGGCGCAGGCGCTCGCAGGTGCGCATCGCCTGTGCCGGGTCCAGACCGGGCAGCAACAACGCGAACTCGCCGCCGCCGTAGCGCGCCACCACGCTGTCCGGCGGGATGCGCGCACGCAGCATGTCGGCCAGCGCCAGCAGCACCTCGTCGCCCTTGTCGTGGCCGTGCAGGTCGTTGACGCTCTTGAAGTAATCCAGGTCCAGGATCGCCACGCTGAGCGGCGCGGTGCCCAGTTGCGCCGCCTCGGCATGGATCATCAGCGCGGTGGCGAAGGCGCGGCGGTTGAGCAGGCCGGTCAGCGGATCGGTGCGCGCCTGCTCCAGTAGTTCGGCGTTGAGCGATTCCAGCGAATGCTGGTACTGCAGCAACTGCTGCTCGTACCAGGCGCGTTCGCGCAGTTGCAGCGCCAGCGCATGGGTGGCGCGGCGCAGCTCGATCAGTTGCATCACCTGCCGCGACAACGCCTGCAGCGCCGCCAGCTGTTCGGGCTGGAGGGTGCGCGGCTCATTGTCGAGCACGCACACGGTGCCGACCGGCAGGCCGTCGCGGGTCAGCAGCGGTGCGCCGGCGTAGAACCGCACCCCACCCTCGGTGACCAGGGGATTGTTCTGGAAGCGCGCATCGGCGGTGGCGTCGGCGACCATCATGACCTGCTCCGGGGTCAGGATGGTGTGCCCGCAGAACGACTCGTCGCGCGCATTGCTCAACAGGCAGACGTTGCGCTGCGCCTTCAGCCATTGCCGCTCGTCGTCCACCAGCGAGATCAGCGCCGAGGGCGTGCCGCACAGCTTGGCGGCGATGTCGACCAGATCGTCGTAGGACGCTTCCGGTTCGGTATCGAGGATCTGCAGCGCATGCAGCGCCTGCAGGCGTGCGGCTTCGTTGTCGGGCTTGCGGGGCTTGATCACGGGGTACCCAGCGGCGGCGTTGGTTCGCGTTGCGCAGTATGGCCAAATCCGTGGCGGACGCCAGCCCTGGCCGGCGCGGCGGCGGCCGGCCGCGGACACTGAGACGCGGTTACCACTCCTGGCGCTGCGGCAGCAGGCCGTGCAGTTCCTGCTCGGTAAGATTGCGCCACTGGCCCGGCTTCAGAGCGCCGAGCTTGATGTTGTCGATGCGCACGCGGCGCAACTGGGTGACACGGTAGTCGAACGCCGCCGCCATCAACCGGATCTGCCGGTTGAGCCCTTGCTCCAGCACGATGCGGAAGCCGAACTTGGCGATGCGCGCGGTGCGGCACGGCAGGGTCATCTGGTCGTGCACGCGCACGCCGCGCGCCATGCCGCGCAGGAACTCGTCGGTGACCGGCTTGTTCACCGCCACCAGGTACTCCTTCTGGTGGCGGTTCTCCGCGCGCAGGATCTCGTTGACGATGTCGCCGTTGCTGGTCATCAGGATCAGCCCCTCGGACTCCTTGTCCAGGCGCCCGATCGGGAAGATGCGCTGCTCGTGGCCGACGAAGTCGACGATGTTGCCCTTGACCGCGCTCTCGGTGGTACAGGTCACTCCGACCGGCTTGTTCAGCGCGATGTAGACGTGGCGGCGCCCGCTCCTGGCCTTGGCGCGCGCGCGCAGCGGCTGCCCATCGACCTTGACCTCGTCGCCCTCGCCCACCACCGAACCGACCCCGCCCGGCAGGCCGTTGACGGTGACGCGGCGCGCGGCGATCAGCCGATCGGCCTCGCGGCGCGAGCAAAAACCGGTCTCGGCGATGTGCTTGTTGAGGCGGACGGACATGGGGCGGGGAGTGGGGATTGGGGGTTGGGGATTCGTCAAAGCACGTGATCGCGTACGGCGACGATAAGAGTAGTCAGGCAATGAACAGCGGCAGGCAGCAGGCGGACGTCGACCGGGCAGCGGCTCGCATGCCCGAGTCACCGCATGGAAGCGACCTGCCCGACGGCACGGAGACATCGGGATCAGGGAACGCGACAACGAATCCCCAATCCCGACTCCCGAATCCCGGCCTTTCAGCGCTTCGGCGGCCCCTTGCGCGGCGGGCGGTCGGCGGCGAAGCGGCCGGCCGGGCGTGGGCCGGCGGCGTTGGGCTTGCCGCCGGGCTTGCCGGTGCGCGCGAACTTCGGCTTGAACGGGGCGCCGCCGGGGGCGTCGTCGTCGAGCTTGCGCATCTGCAGTTGCTGGCCGGAGACCCAGACCTTCTTCAGATGCGTCAGCAGCTCGCGCGGCATGTCCGCCGGCAGGTCCAGGATCGAGTGGTCGTCGTGGATGTCGATGCGGCCGATGTACTTGCTCTCCAGCCCGGCTTCGTTGGCGATCGCGCCGACGATGTTCGCTGGCTTGACCCCATGCTGGTGGCCGACCTCGATCCGGTAGGTCTCCATGCCCACTTCCGGGGCGCCGCGCGGCGCTTTCGGCGCCTTGTCGCGGCGCGGGGCCTCGAAGCTGCCGACGTCGCGCTGGTAGTCGAAGTCCTCGCCGCGCGCGGCCGGGGCCGGACGGGCGGCGCGCTCGCCGTCGTCGCGGCGCGGTGCGCGCGGCTCGCGCTCGAACTTCGGCTCGAAGCGGGCGCGCTCCGGGCGCTCGCCGCGCTCGGGCCGCTCGCGGCGTTCGAAGCGGTCGCCCTGCGGCGGGCGCGGGCGGTCCGGGGCCAGCAGCAACGGCGTCTCGCCCTGCAGCAGGCGCGCCAGCGCCGCGGCCACTTCCACCATCGGCACGTTCTTCTCGGCCTCGAACTTCTGCAGCAGGTCGCGGTACATGTCGATGCCGCCGGCGGCGATGGTCTCGCTGATCTTCTCCATGAAGCGGCTCACGCGCTGGTCGTTGACCGCGTCCACGCTGGGCAGCTGCATTTCCTCGATCGGCTGGCGGGTGGCGCGCTCGATCGCGCGCAGCATGCCGCGCTCGCGCGGGCTGACGAACAGGATCGCCTCGCCGCTGCGCCCGGCCCGGCCGGTGCGGCCGATGCGGTGCACGTAGCTTTCGGTGTCGTAGGGGATGTCGTAGTTCAGCACGTGGCTGATCCGCTCCACGTCCAGGCCGCGCGCGGCCACGTCGGTGGCGACGAGGATGTCGAGCTTGCCGTCCTTGAGCTGCTGGATCACCCGCTCGCGCTGCGCCTGCTGGATGTCGCCGTTGATCGCCGCCGCGGCCAGGCCGCGCGCCTGCAGCTTCTGCGCCAGCTCGTCGGTGCCGGCCTTGGTGCGGGCGAAGATGATCATCGCATCGAACGGCTCGACCTCCAGGATCCGGGTCAGCGCGTCGAGCTTGTGCAGTCCGCTCACCGCCCAGTAGCGCTGGCGGATGTTGGCCGAGGTGGTGGTCTTGGAGGCGATGATCACCTCGGCCGGGTCGTTCAGATAGGTCTGCGCGATGCGCTTGATCGCCGGCGGCATGGTTGCCGAGAACAGCGCCACCTGGCGCGAGTCCGGCAGCTTCTTCAGCACCGCCTCGACGTCGTCGATGAACCCCATGCGCAGCATTTCGTCCGCTTCGTCCAGCACCAGCGTCTTCAGCTCGGACAGGTCCAGGGTGCCGCGATCGAGATGGTCGATGACCCGTCCTGGGGTGCCCACCACCACGTGCACGCCGCGCTTGAGCGCCGACAGCTGCTGCACATAGGGCTGGCCGCCGTACACCGGCAGCACCTGGAAGCCGGGGATCGCCGCGGCGTAGCGGTGGAACGCTTCGGCCACCTGGATCGCCAGTTCGCGGGTCGGCGCCAGCACCAGCGCCTGCGGCTTGCGCTGGGCGAAATCCAGCCGCGACAGGATCGGCAGCGCGAATGCGGCGGTCTTGCCGGTGCCGGTCTGCGCCTGGCCGAGCAGATCGCGGCCGGTCAGCAGCGCCGGAATGGTGGCGGCCTGGATCGGCGACGGCGACTCGTAGCCGACGTCGGCGACCGCCTTCATCACAGCAGGGGAGAGGCCGAGATCTGCGAACAGCAGCGGCGCGGGGGTATCTTGGGACATGGGAGACTCCGGGGGCGCCGCAGAGAACCGGCAGGCGCAAAGAAGCCCCTATTGTGCGCTCTGCCGGGCCGCATGTCGAAATCAGGTGAACGGCACCGTTCAGGCGTGACCCGCTGCGCACTGCCGGCCGCGGCCGTTGCGCCGGCAACAGGCGCGCCGACACAGCGGCCAAATGCTGCGGCCGGTCAGCGCAGACGATCGACATGGTGGGCGTTTTGCCGCGAATGACCGACAATGGGCGCCGATTTCCGAGCAGCTCCCCAATGCAGACCATCGATCTCCAGCTAGAAAGCGACTACGTGGAACTCAAGCACCTGTTGAAACTGACCGGCCTGTGCGACAGCGGCGGCGCGGCCAAGGCCGTGATCAGCGAAGGCCAGGTGCGCGTGGACGGCGAGGTCGAGCTGCGCAAGGCCTGCAAGGTGCGCGCGGGCCAGGTGGTGCAGTTGGGCGACGTGCAGGTGCAGGTGCTCGGCAAGGCATGACCGGCATCGGCGCGCGCGGCCTGCCACTTGCTGGCCGACGCTGCCGGGCGACGCGGGGCGCCGGACGATGCTGATCGAGCTCGGCGCCCGCAACATCGCGCCGTCCGCGGCACATCCGCGGCACGACGTGTACATCGTGCAGCTCGATCCGGACGCGGCGCGTCCGTTCTGCCTGGGCCAATCCATCTGCGGCGGGCATGGCGAGCGCGGCGGCTCCATCCACCTGGCGCTGGACGAACTGGAGGCCTGGCCCGGCGACTGGCGCCAGCACCTGCGTCACGCCGGCTGCGCCTGGGCCATCGCCCCGATCGAAGCGGCCCAGCGCTCCGGCGACCTGCAAACCGCCCTCGCCTCGCTTGTCGCCGGTGCGGCGCAACCGCGTTCACCCTCCTGAGGTTGCCGGACCCAGGAGGCATGCCTCCACCCCTCGCAGGAGCGGCTTCAGCCGCGACCGGGCGTTCCTGGTAAAGCGTGGTCGCGGCTGAAGCCGCTCCTGCGAGGAAGCGCACGACAGGCTCAGCCCGCGCGACAAGCACCACAGCGCATGCGCCGACGCGTCGCTCCGCTCGCCGCGGCCTGAACTCAGCGCGCCATCGCCGCCACGCGCTGGGTCAGGTGCGCGGCGATCGCGCGCTTGAACGGCGCGACCCGGTCGGCCACGCGCAACGCGGCACTGCGCAGGGCGCGCGCCGGCAGGCGGTCGTCGGTGTACAGCGCGGCGATCGCATTGGTCGCCTCGTACAGCGGGCGCGTGGCCAGGCGGTGCCCGCGCTGGTAGCCGGCCAGCAACGCGGGCGCGGCGATGTCGCCACCGCGCGCCACCGCCTCGTGCAGCGCGCGGGCCAGCCGCGCCTGGCTCTGCAGGCCGAAGTTGAAGCCGTGCGCGGTCACCGGATGCATGCCCACCGCGGCATCGCCGATCAAGGCATAGCGCTCGGCGACGAAGCGCTGCGCATACACCGCCACCAGCGGATAGGCCTGCGGTCGCACCAGCGGGGTCATCGCGCCCAGGCGGTGCTCGAAGCAGGCGCTGATCTCCGCCCCCAACGCCGCCTCGTCCATCTGCAGCAGCGCCTGCGCGCGCTCCGGCGGCAGGGTCAGCACCGCCGAGGCGACGTTGCCGTGCAGCGGCAGCAACGCCATGGTGCGGCCGTAGCCGAACCACTCCCAGGCGGTCTGATGGTGCGGACGCGCATGGCGCATCCGGCATACCAGCATGGTGCGGCCGAAATCGCGCAGCTGCGCGCCAATGCCGCTCATGCGCCGGGTGCTGGAAAAACGGCTGTCGGCCGCCACCACCAGCCGCGCAGCCACGCTGCGCCCGTCGGAAAGCTGCAGCTGCGCCTGGCGCGCGTCGCGGCGCAGCGCCTGCACCGAGACCCCGTCGAGCCACGTCAGGCCGGGCTGGTCCTGCACCGCGGCGAACGCGGCGCGGCGGATCAGGTGATTGGGCACCAGCCAGCCCAGGTCGCCACGGCTGCCCTCGCCCGCCGCGAAGGTCAGCGCGAACGGCGAGGAGCCGTTCATCACCCGCGCATCGCGCAGCGGCGCGATCGCCTGCGGGTCGATCCGTGCCCACAGGTCCAACTGCTCCAACAGCGCCCGCGAGGCATGGGTCAAGGCGATCTCGCGGCCGTCGAAGGCGGCCTCGGCCAGCGCCGCGCGCGGCTGCGGCTCGATCAGCGCCAACGACAGGCCGCTGCCGGCCAGCGAGCGGGCGAAGCACAGGCCGGCAGGACCGGCCCCGACGATGGCGATATCCACTTGCATGCGGCAACTCCGTGATCGGACACCGCCAGGATACGACCGCCACGCGCCGCGTCCTTGATCTGGATCAGCGCTGCGGCGATCGGTCGCAGCCTGCGAGGTTCAGAGCAAGGCCCACACCAGCTGCAGGATCGCCCACAGCGACACCACCCACACCAGGCTGCGCACGTACGGCACGCCGGCCGCGTACAGCGGCACGTAGGCCACCCGCGCCCACACATAGATCTGTGCCGACAACGCGGTGTGCGCATCGCCCTTGCCCAGTGCCGCCACCGCCACCGCCGCGGCGGCGAAGAACGGGAAGGTCTCCAGGAAGTTTCGCAGGGCGCGATCCAGGCGCCCGGCCACGCCGGCCGGCGGCGGCTGCGGCGCATCGCGTGCGCCGGCGTTCCACTTCAAGCCGCGCTGCGCGGTGACGAAGGCGGACGCGAGCAGCAATTGCGCGATCCCGAGCAGGATCGCCCAGGCCAGCATGCGGATTTCGGTGGGCATCGGAGCCTCGTCGGGAAAGGGAAGACGGCGCGCAGCATGCCGCTCAATCGGGCATGGCGACGTGATAACCGACCAGGCGCCAGGTCTTGTCCTCGTCCAGCCGCAAGGACACCAGCTCGCGCACCGGCTGCGGCGCGTTGGCGAAGCGGCTGGGGAAGCTGATGTTGACGTAGGTGCCCGGCGGCACCTGCGAGCCGGCGGCGTACTGGACCCGCGCCACGCTGGCCACGCCGCGGCCGAGCAGCGCGCCCAGCCGTGCACGCGCGGCGTCGATCTCGCGCACGAACACGGCACGCGTCACCGCCTTCTTCGCCACCGCCGAGGCGCCGTCCCACAGTTCGCCAGTGCGCCCGGCGTCGACCAACTGCGCGGCGCGCAACCCGGCCTGGGCCATCTGCGCATCCTGCTTGGCCAGCGGTCCGGGCGCGGGCGCGGCGGGGCCGGCATGGCGCGGCGCCGGTTTTGGCGCCGCCGCGGGAGCGGCAGCAGGTGCAGCGGGTGCCGCTGGCGGAGCAGTCGTCGGCGCGGGCGCGGACGATGCCGGCGGCGCGGTCTGCGCGGAGGCGACGCCAGCGGCGAGCGCCAGCAGGACGAGCGTGAGGCGGAACGGGACGGAGATGGACAAGGACATCGCTCGGCAGCGGCGGTGGCAAGGGCCGCAGTCTACGCGGCCTGTGCGGACCAGCGCAGCGGCCTACGGCGTCTCTTCGCCCGCCATGACCGCAGTCTCGCTCACTACTGCCGCAGCCGCGGTCGGGGCGGCGTAGCGCTGGCGGTGCCAGGCGCGCCAGCTGGCCCACAGCGCCCAGGCGGTGGCCGCGAGCAGGCCGAACAGGCTCAGCAGCGAGCCGGTCCGCGCCAGCCAGGGTGCGTGCAGGCCGTTGGCGAGGTGCAGCAGCACTTCGGCGATCACGAAGCCCCCCAGCGCCAGCAACGCCGGGGGCAGATACAGCCGCAGCATCAAGCGGGTTCCGGCGGCCATGCGCGCGCTCCGGGGTGGTGATGCGGCGACGCTAGTCCCGCATCGATGCGTGCCACGTGAACGCGCGGGACGCGCCGCAGCCGCCGTTCAGGCCCCTGGCGAGGCCAGCGGCAGGGTCGCCACGTCGATCTCCGACAGCGGGCTTTCCATCGGGCAGGCCTGGTCCGGGAACCCGAAGCGCTGCTTCAGCGCCTGGCCGCAGGCGGTCAGGCTCTCCAGATCCACGTCCTTCCTGGTCTTGCACTCCTGGTCGAAGGCGACCAGGAACGCATCCTTGCGCCGCACGAAATCGTCGCCGCACTTGCGCAATTGCTTGATCCGCTCCAGATCGTCCTGCACCGCGTTGGTGCCATCGAGCCCGTACTGCTTGAGTTCGTCGTTGCTGAGCAGGCGCAGGCTGCGGTTGGGCACGGTCATCATCAGATCCGCCACCGCCACCGCCACGCCGTTGCGCTCCAGGTAGTCCTTGACGTTGCCGTAGACCTCCTGCAGTTCGCGATTGAGCTCGGCGCGCGAGGTCGCGGTGGAACTGATCCGCATCATCCGGTGGATGCCGACCTTGCCGGAGATCAGCCGGTTGTCGCCGGCGGCCAGCACGAACACGCAGGCGCTGTGGCAGACCGAGCCCTCGCGCACCCACACGGTCCAGCCGGACTCGCCGATCGCATCGCCGGCGCGAATCGCCGCCTCGACCTGGCCACCGCTGGAATCGAGGTCGAGCACGCGCTTGCCGATGCCGGTCTGTTTGGCCACCTCGGCCAGGCGTCGCACCATCTCGGCAAAGCCGGCGTTGATCTTGCCGACATAGCGCACCCGCATCAGTCCGCGCTCGCGGCACGGCGCCAGCGCCGCTTCCACCGCGGGCCGGTCCAGCCCGGCCAGCAGCTGGCCGTCGCCGGCCTCGGCGGCATAGTCGGTATCGCAGCTGATGAACGCCTCGCCGTTCTCCAGGGTCGCCTCGTCCCAGGCTTGCGGATCGCGTTTTTTGGGGACGGCCGCGTGCGGTGGCGGTGCCGGCGGTGCGCCGATCGAGACCATGTGCTCGCCGTCGGCGGAGGGGCTGTCGGCGACGGTCCGCGGCGCGGACGCCGGCTGCTGCCCGCAGGCCAACAGGCCCAGGCAACACAGCGACAACCAGCAGAGTCTGAACGGAGCGGCCAAGCAGGGATCCAGGGCGAACACGAAAAAGCCAGGCGCCAGGCGCCCGTGGACCTAGTCTAGTGCGGCAGCGCGGAGCCTCCCCAACTGCGCCTAAACCGCGGGCGCCGCGGCCATGCGCACGCGGCGGCATTGCTGTCCGAAAACGGCCAGTGCGCCGCGCCGGGGCCGACTAGACTGGCGCCATGCCCACCCTCGCCGCCACCGACCACGCCCTCTACGACCGCGCCCGCCAGTCGCGCGATGCGCGCTTCGACGGCGTGTTCTTCACCGCCGTGCGCAGCACCGGCATCTACTGCCGGCCGGTGTGCCCGGCGCCACCGCCCAAGCGCAGCAACGTGCGCTACTACCCGAGCGCGGCTGCGGCTGCTGCGGCCGGCTACCGGCCGTGCCTGCGCTGCCGCCCCGAACTGTCGCCGGAGGCGCAGCAGCACCTGGGCGAAGAGGTCGTGCGGCGTGCGCTGGCGCTGATCGCCGAAGGCGCCCTGCAGGACGCCAGCGTCGCCGCGCTGGCCGCCGAACTGGGGATCAGCGCGCGCCAGCTGCAGCGTCTGTTCGTCGCCCAGCTCGGCGCCACCCCGGCGGCGGTGCACGCCACCCGGCGCCTGTTGCTGGCCAAGCAACTGCTGACCGAGACCGCGCTGCCGATCACCCAGGTGGCGCTGGCGGCCGGCTTCAACAGCCTGCGCCGCTTCAATGCCGCCTTCCTCGACGGCTGCGGCATGCCGCCGTCGGCGATCCGCAAGCAGCGCGCCGAGAGCCCCGGCGGCGACCTGGTGCTGCGCCTGGGCTATCGGCCGCCGCTGGACTTCCCGGCGATGCTGGCGTTCCTGCGCAAACGCGCGATCCCTGGGATCGAGCGCATCGGCGAGACCAGCTACGAACGCGTGCTCGGTCCCTGCGAAGCCTCCACCCGCATCCGTGTCGAAGCCGATCCGCAGCGCCACGAACTGCGCCTGCACATCGCCGCGGCCGATCCGCGCGCCATTCCCGACATCGTGCGCCGGGTGCGCCGCGTGTTCGATCTGGATGCCGACCTGCGCGCGGTGCACGCCACGCTCGGCGAGGATCCGCTGCTGGCGCGGGCCATCGCCCGGCGCCCCGGGCTGCGCGTGCCGGGCGGCTGGGACGGCTTCGAAGTGGCGGTGCGCGCGGTGCTCGGCCAGCAGGTCAGCGTGGCCGGCGCCGCAACCCTGGCCGCACGTTTGGTCGATCGCCATGGCGCCGCGCGGCCCGGCCAGCCACCGGGGCTGGATCGCGCCTTCCCGACCCCGCAGGCCTTGCGCGATGCGCCGCTGGAAGCGATCGGCCTGCCACGCTCGCGGGCGGCGACGATCCGTGCGCTGGCGCAGGCGGTGCTGGACGGCCGCCTGTCCTTCCGCGCCGGCCAGCGCCTGGACGACTTCGTCGCCCACGCCATCACCTTGCCCGGCATCGGCGCCTGGACCGCGCAGTACATCGCCCTGCGCGCGCTCGGCCAGCCCGACGCCTTCCCGGCCGGCGACCTGGTGCTGCAACGCATGCTCGGCGCAGGCGGCGCGCGCCTGAGCGAACGCGCCACCGAGGCGTGCGCGCAGGCCTGGCGGCCCTGGCGCGCCTACGCGGTGCTGCACCTGTGGCACCTGGCCAACGATCCTCCCGAGGAGACCCGCGCATGACCACGTCCCCGCTGTCCTACGACCGCTTCGCCACCCCGATCGGCGAGCTGACCGTCGCCGTCGGCGCCGATGGCGTGCGCCATATCCTGTTCCCGGAGAACCGCTACGACGCCCGCGGGCGCGCCGACTGGATCCACGATCCGGCCCCGGTACGCCCCGCGCGCGAGCAGTTGCTGGCCTACTTCGCCGGCGAGCGCGACCACTTCGACCTGCCGCTGGCCCCGCACGGCACCGAGTTCCAGCGGCGAGTGTGGCTGGCGCTGGCCGAAATCCCGTTCGGCGCGACCTGGAGCTACGCGCAGTTGGCGCAGCACCTCGGCCAGCCGCGTGCGGTGCGCGCGGTCGGTGCCGCCAACGGCCGCAACCCGCTGCCGATCGTGCTGCCCTGCCATCGGGTGATCGGCGCCAACGGCGCGCTGACCGGCTTCGGCGGCGGCCTGCCGACCAAGGCCGCGCTGCTGGCGCTGGAGCGGCGCGGCGGCGGCGGCGCGGCCGCCGGCACCACGGCCTCGCTGTTCGGCTGAGCGCCGCGGCACGCGGTGGACCTGCCGCCAACGCCGCGGCCTTGCCGCATCCGTCAGCCGCTGGGCGCGCGGCGGCGCTGTCTTCGCCACGTCACCGTGCGCGCTTTATGATGCGGCGATGATGTCCTCCGTCCTGCGCTCCACGCTCGCCTGCGCCACCCTGCTGCTCGGTGCCTGCGCCTCCGCCCCCTCCACGTCCCCGCACGCGACCGCCGCGGCCAGCGCCGCCGCGCCGGCGGCGCTGCCCACGCCGGTGCTGTTGATCTCGATCGACGGCCTGCGCGCGGACATGCTCGATCGCGGCATCACCCCGAACCTGAGCCGCCTGGTCCACGACGGCGTGCGCGCGCAGTGGATGACGCCCTCGTATCCGTCGCTGACCTTCCCCAACCACTACACCATCGCCACCGGCCTGCGTCCGGACCATCACGGCATCGTCCACAACAGCATGCAGGACCCGGTGCTGGGCACGTTCCAGATCAGCGATCGCGCCGCGGTCGGCGATGGCCGCTGGTGGGGGGGCGAGCCGATCTGGGTCGGCGTCGAGAAGGCCGGCCTGCACGCGGCGACCTGGGCCTGGCCGGGCAGCGAGGCGGCCATCCAGGGCGTGCGCCCCAGCCGCCGCCAGACCTTCGACGCGGACATGCCGCCGAACGCGCGGGTCGATCAGGTACTGGGCTGGCTGGACGATGCCAGCGCGCCGCGGCCGCAGTTGCTGACGCTGTACTTCGAACAGGTGGACGAAGCCGGCCACGACCACGGCCCGGAGTCCCGGGAATACGCGCAGGCCATCGCCAGCATCGATGCCGCGATCGGGCGTCTGCTCGACGGCCTGGCGCAGCGTGGCGAACTGGACCACATCAACCTGGTACTGGTCTCCGACCACGGCATGGCCGCGGTGCCACCCAAGCAGGTGCTGGCGGTGGAAGAGATGGTGTCGCCGCAACAGGCCACGGTGATCAGCTACGGGCAGTCGGTGGGCATCGCCCCGCGCCCGGGCCAGGAGGCCGCGACCGAGGCGCGGCTGCTCGGCGCGCACCCGCAGTACGACTGCTGGCGCAAGGGCGAACTGCCGGCGCGCTGGCATTACGGCAGCAACCCGCGCATCCCGCCGATCGTGTGCCAGATGCACGAGGGCTGGGATGCGCTGCCGCGTGCACGCATCGCCGAGAAGCCGCGCAGCCTGCGCGGTTCGCACGGCTACGATCCGGCGCTGCCGTCGATGCGCGCGGTCTTCGTCGCCCGCGGTCCGGCGTTCCGCCGCGGCGTCACCCTGCCGCCGATCGACAACGTCGACGTCTACCCCTTGCTGACCCGCCTGCTCGGCATCCCCGCCGCGCCCAACGACGGCGATCCGCAGGCCCTGCTGCCGGCGCTGCGCTAGGGCGGGTCACCAATCCCCGAGCATGCCGCGCCGCGGTTGCGCGTGCCTGTGGCAAGGAGGAGCGAGGAAGTGGACGTCCGTCCACGCCCGAGCGATGACGCGGCCACAGGCGGGCACAATCGCGGCCCTTCGGGTTGGGCATGGCAGGCGCGCGGCATACTCGGGAATGGGTGACACGCCCTAAGCGCCAGGGCAACGGCGTCGGCGCGCCGACGCCCGCCCGGGGCAACGCGTGCGACAATGGCCGCATGCACTCGCCCGACTCCGCGCAACCACCGCGCCTGCGCCAACTGATCTCGCAGGAGAGCTGGAAGCAGCGCGCCGTGCTGTGGGGCGGCGCGGTGGCGGTGGCACTGGTATCCATCGTCTTCGCCAAGGCCAGCGACGCCGCCTTCCACGTGTTCCAGCGCATCACCGCGCATTCGCCGTGGTGGGCGCTGCTGCTGACCCCGAGCGTGTTCGCCCTGCTCGCCTGGCTGACCAACGGCGCGCTGCGCCCCACCCGCGGCAGCGGCATTCCGCAGGTGATCGCCGCGCTGGACCGCACCGACGACGGCTTCCGCCAGTCCAACCTGTCGCTGCGCGTGTCCGCCGGCAAGCTGATGCTGACCACCATGGCCTTGTTCGGTGGCGCCTCGATCGGCCGCGAGGGCCCGACCGTGCACGTCGGCGCCAGCCTGATGTATGTGTTCGGGCGCTGGTTCGGCTTCCGCGACGCACGCCAGGCCAGCCATTTCCTGCTGGCCGGCGGCGCCGCCGGCATCGCTGCCGCGTTCAATACGCCACTGGCCGGCGTGGTGTTCGCCATCGAGGAACTGAGCGGGCGCTTCGAGCACCACTTCTCCGGCACCCTGCTGACCGCGGTGATCGTCGGCGGCGTGATCTCGCTGGGCCTGCTCGGCGACTACACCTACTTCGGCCGGGTCGCCACCGCCGGCTTGCCGCTGGGCAAGGCGTGGCTGGCGATCCTGCTGTGCGGCGTGGTCGCCGGCCTGCTCGGCGGCGCCTTCTCGCGCATGGTGCTGGCCAGCGCCGCCGGCCAGCCGCGCTGGCTGGGCGACCTGCGCCGGCGGCAGCCGGTGCTGCTGGCCGCACTGTGCGGCCTGGCGCTGGTCCTGCTGGGCCTGATCTTCGGCGCCGGCGCGTTCGGCACCGGCTACGAGCAGGCGCGCAGCCTGGTGCAGGGGCACGCCAGCGTCGGCCACGAGTTCGGGCTGATGAAGCTACTGGCGAACCTGGTGTCCTACGTCGCCGGCATCCCCGGCGGCCTGTTCTCGCCGGCCCTGGCGGTCGGCGCCGGACTCGGCCACAACCTGGCCGTGCTGATGCCGGGCGTGGACCCGCGCATCTTCGTGCTGCTGGGCATGTGCGCCTATCTCACCGGGGTGACCCAGGCGCCACTGACCTCGGCGGTGATCTCGCTGGAACTCACCGACAGCAGCGACATGCTGCTGCCGATCCTGGCCACGGTGCTGATCGCCCGCGGCGCCTCGGCGCTGGTGTGCCGCACGCCGATCTATCGCGGCCTGGCCGAGCTGTTGCTGGTGGCACCGCCACCGGCGTCGGCGCCGCCCGCCGAAGAGGAAGCGCCGACCTCGCTGGTGGCCGACCTGGCCGGCAGCGACCACGACGACCGCGACGACGGCCCGACCGCGCCACGCCCGCACTGATTGCCGGCGCGTCCCCGGCGCTGGCGCGATCGGCAAGCGCGCCGCCACTCCCGCTTTCGCCGCAAGGCCGCTGCCTGGCGGCGGCCGGGCAGCAAAAAACAGACATAAAAAAACGCGGCGCAAGCGCCGCGTTCTTCGTCGCAACCGGTGGCTGGCTCAGCCGGCCTTGGCGACCGTCTTCTTGGCCACGGCCTTCTTGGCCGCCGGCGCCTTGACCACCGACTTCTTCGCGACCGGCGCACCAGCGCCCACGGCCACCTTGCTCACGCTGTGCGAGCGCGCATTGCCGTAGCTGGCGTTGTAGCGCTTGCCCTTGGCGGTCTTGCGGTCACCCTTACCCATGCTCATCGACTCCTGAATGTATGTGCGAAAACCCCCGCGCGACGCACGGGGTTTGGCGAGGCCAACGCGGTCGGCGCCCTCGCGCAAGGGCGGCAAGCCTACCACGTGCGCTCAGTGGGCGCAGCTTGCGTCGTGGATGTGCCCGTGATTGAGGCGCAGATTGAGCAGGTGGGCAAGGCCGACCAGGGTGCCGCCGAAGGTCATGATCGCCGCGTGCGGCGCCACCGCGTGGTGCAGCGCCGGCACCAGCAGGCCGGCCCACAGCGCCAGCAGGCCGAGCACCAGCAGGCCCAGCGCCTGCCAGGCGCGGTGCCGGCGATAACCGAGCACCAGACTGAACAGCCCCAGGCAGGTCACGAACAGCACCAGGCTGCGCTCCACGCCCTCGCCCAGCCACATCGCCAGACCCAGCGACGGCAGCACCGCCAGCGCCAGCGGCAGCACCGCGCAATGCACCGCGCACAGCAGCGAACCGGTGGCGCCGAGGCGGTCGAGCGTGGCGCGCAGATCGAACGGTGAGGACATGACGAGCGGCACGGGTTGAAAGTGTTACGGAATAATATAACATTCGGCCGCCGGCGACCAGCGCGTCCCGTGCCCCTTCCCCGACCGTCCACCGCCGCTGTGCGGTGTCGGCAGCGCGCACGTCGCCCCGACTGTCCCTCCTGATGGAATGCCCATGCCCTCTCACCGTCCCGCCCTGCTCCGCCGTTCCGCCCTGTCCCTGGCCCTGCTTGGCCTGTTGAGCCCGTCACTGGCCCTGGCCGCCGACCCCACCACGGCGACCGCCGCGGCCGACGCCACGCCGCCGGCCAGCGACAGTCGCCACGGCGCGGGCCACACGCACGACCGGCACGTGAAGGACATGGACCAGGTGGTCGTCACCGCCAGCCCGCTGCGCGATGCGGCCGGCGCGCTGAGCCAGCCGGTGGACGTGCTGGCCGGCGAGCGCCTGGACGAAAACCGCGGCGCCAGCATCGGCGAGACCGTGGCCAGCCTGCCGGGCGTGCAGAGCTCCAACTTCGGCCCCGGCGTGGGCCGGCCGATCATCCGCGGCCTCGACGGCCCGCGCGTGGCGGTGCTCAACGACGGCCTGTCCTCGCAGGACGTGTCCACGGTCAGCCAGGACCATTCGCCGGCGGTGGAGCCGTTCCTGGCCGACCAGATCGAAGTGCTGAAGGGCCCGTCGACGCTGCTGTACGGCTCCGGCGCCATCGGCGGCGTGGTCAACGTGGTCGACGGGCGCATCGCCGAGACCCCGGTCGACGGCGTGCACGGCCGTGCCGAAGCGCGCTGGGAAGGCGGCGACAAGAGCGGCAACACCGACATGTTCCGCGTCGATGCCGGCAACGGCAGCGGCCTGTCGATCCACGCCGATGGCGTGTATCGCAACCTGAAGGACTACGACACGCCGCAGGGCCCGCAGCTCAACTCGTTCGTGAAGTCCAAGGTCGGCTCGATCGGCAGCTCGCTGGCCGGCGACTGGGGCTTCGTCGGCGTGTCGATCTCGCGCTTCCGCGACAACTACGGCAACCCGGGCGAACCCGGCGACCCGGCCGCCGGCGAGCGCGGCGTGTCGCTGCAGCTGCACCAGGACCGTTTCGAGCTCAAGGGCGCGCTGAACGACCCGTGGGGCGACGGCAGCGCGCTGCGCTACAGCTTCGGCCACACCGCCTACACCCACACCGAGTTCGAAGGCGCGGAAGTGGGCACCAAGTTCGACAAGCGCGCCAACGAGGGCCGCGTGGAGGCCTCTTTCGGTTTGGGCGGCGGCTGGCAGACCGCGGTTGGCGTGCAGGGCAGCGATTCCACCTTCCAGGCGGTCGGCGAAGAAGCCTTCGTGCCGAAGACCGACACCCGCGCCCTCGGCGTGTTCGCGCTGGCGCGCAACAGCTGGGACCGCGTGCAGGCCGAGGTCGGTGCACGCGTGGACAAGACCAAGTACGAGACCGACACCGGCGTGGACCGCGACTTCACCCCGAAGAGCCTGTCGCTCAGCGGCGGCTTCCGCTTCAATGAACAGTGGCGCCTGACCGCCAACCTCGACCACGCCGAGCGCGCCCCGGCCGAGGAAGAGCTGTTCGCCAACGGCCCGCACATCGCCACCCTCGCCTACGAGATCGGCAACCCCGACCTGAAGACCGAGAAGGCCAACCAGGCCGAACTGGGCCTGATCTTCAAGAACGACTGGGTCGACGCCAAGGTGGCCGGCTACTACAACCGCTACGACGACTTCATCTACATCGTCGACACCGGCGGCCAGTGGTACCACGAGGAAGACAACGACTTCCTGCCGATCCGCCAGTGGACCCAGGCCGATGCGATCTTCCACGGCTTCGAGGGCGAAGCCACCTTCCACCTGGCCAACAACGACAGCGGCGCCTGGGACCTGCGCGTGTTCGGCGACACCGTGCGTGCGCGGCTGAAGGACGGCGGCAACCTGCCGCGCATCGCGCCGGCGCGCTACGGCGCGCAGCTGCGCTGGGACGCCAGCAACTGGCGCGCCGCGCTGGGCGCCACCCGCTACCAGAAGCAGGACAAGGTGGCGGTCAACGAGACCCCGACCGCCGGCTACACCCTGGTCGATGCGCACCTGGCCTATCACATCGACAGCGGCAGCACCGCCTGGGAAGTGTTCCTGGACGGCAACAACCTGACCAACCAGGATGCCCGCGTGCACACCTCGTTCCTCAAGGACGACGTCATGCTGCCCGGCCGCAGCGCCTCGTTCGGCGTGCGCCTGTTCTTCTGATCGGGCACGCTCGCAGCAGCGTGAGGAGGCCGCCTTCGGGCGGCCTTTTCTTTGGCTAATGCGGCGCGCTGCGCGAGAACACGTTGATCACCACCACGCCAGCGACGATCAGCGCCATGCCGACGATCGCCGGCGGATCCAGCGCCTGGCCGAACCGCCACCACGCCAGCAGCGAGATCAACACGATGCCGATGCCCGACCAGAGCGCATAGGCCACGCCCACCGGCACGCTGCGCAGGGTCAGCGACAGCAGGTAGAAGGCGATGCCATAGCCGCACAGCGCCAGCAGCGTCGGCCACAGCCGGGTGAAGCCCTCGCTGGCCTTCAGTGCCGAGGTCGCGACCACCTCGGCGAGGATGGCCACCAGCAGGAACAACCAGTTCTTCATTGCAGGACGCTCTTGGAAATACGCGCGCGACCATAGCAAGTGCGGCGTGGCGACGATGGCGACGGCGCGTCTGCCAGAGGCATCCGCGCCACCGCACCTGCCCTGGTCGCGCGACACCGTACTGCGCAGCGCAGGCCGTGCATGGCCGTGCGATGGCGGCCTGCGTGGGCAACCTGTCACGCAAACCTGGCGCGTACCGCGCTGCACAACAGCCCGCTCGCTGGACAGGGGTACAAAGAGCGCCGCGCGTTGCCCTCTGTCTCGCGCCGTCGCGGCCGCTGCGACGTGGCCACGCGCTGCACGCGTGCGCCCGCCTGCCGGCCGACCGTTCCGGATGAAGAAAGGAGAGATTCTTCATGCAATTTGCCCCGCTCCGCCAGCTGCTGCCCCTGTCCGTCGCCGCCGCCCTGCTCGCGCCCCCCGCGCTGGCGCAGACCGCCGATGCCCCCGCTGCGCCTGTCGCACAACCCGACGCCACCACCCTGGATACCGTGGTCGTCAGCGGCACTGCGCGCTTCAGCGGCCTGCGCAAGCGCGATGCGAGCTTTTCGATCACCACCGCCACACCCGAACAGATCCAGCAGGCGGTGCCACAGAGCAGCGCCGACCTGCTGAAGATCGTGCCCGGGGTGTGGGCCGAGCCCAGCGGCGGCGGCACCGGCGCCAACATCTTCGTGCGCGGCATGCCGTCCGAAGGCGATGCGCCGTTCGTCACCTTCCAGCTCGACGGCGCACCGCTGTTCCCGCCGCCGACCCTGTCGTTCCTGGAAAACTCCACGCTGTTCCGCACCGACGACACCATCGAACGCATGGAGGTGCTGCGCGGCGGCTCCAGTCCGATCTTCTCCAACGGCCAGGCCGGCATCACCGTCAACTTCATCCAGAAGAAGGGCCAGGACGAGCCGGAAGGCAGCGTGCGCCTCACCGGCGGCAGCGACGCCCTGCGCCGCATCGACCTGTTCGACAGCGGGCCGATGGGCAATGGCTGGTACTACAGCGTCGGGGGTTTCTTCCGCGAGACCGACGGCGTGCGCGACCCGCAGTTCCCCGCCGACAAGGGCGGCCAGTTCAGCGCCACCCTGAGCAAGCGCTGGGACAGCGGCGAACTGTCGTTCTATGCGCGCCACACCGACGACAACAACGCCTTCTACACTGCGATCCCGCTGCTGTCGCGCAACAACGGCCGCGATCTGTCCAGCTTCCCCGGCCTCAATGCGCAGCGCGGCACGCTGCTGAGCGACGATTTCCGCAACGTCACCCTGCCGGTCGGCCCGAACGGCCAGACCATCCAGCGCGACCTCGGCGACGGCCGCGGCGTCAACATCGACGTGTTCGGCGGCGAGTTGAACTGGCAGCTGGGCGACTGGACCATCGCCGACCGCTTCAACGTGATGGGCGGCACCGCACCGACCTATGCGCTGTTCACCGGCGACGCGCCGCAGCGGCTGGGCGACTTCATCGCCGGCTACGGCAGCACCGGGAGCGCGCGCTATACCAATGGCGGCGGTGCGGTCGATCCGAACCAGCAGGTGCTGGAAGCCGGCTGGTGGTCGGTGGACAAGCGCCTGAACTCCTTCACCAACGACCTGCGCCTGAGCCGCGCGCTGTTCGCCGGCAACACGCTCACCGTGGGCAGCTACTACGCCAGGTATACCTCCAACGACACCTGGTACCTCGGCAACACCATGCTGCTGACCGCGCGCAACCATGCGCGGCGCATCGACGTGACGCTGGACGACGGCCGCCAGCCCACCCGCGACGGCTTCACCAGCACCGCCTTCCTGGCCCTGCGGGCGCACTACGAGGGCGAGAACGCGGCGGTGTTCGTCGCCGACGAATGGGAGCTGGACGAGCGCCTGCGCCTGGACCTGGGCGTGCGCTACGAGCGTCAGCACGTCACCGGCACCGTGCACGACACCGCCACCGTGGACCTGGACGGCAATCCGGCCACGCTGTACGACAATGCCACCTCGATCTCGCTGCCGAGCGCGCGGCGCATCGACCAGGACGACAATGCGCTGTCGTGGACCGCCGGATTGAACGTCACGCTCGACGCGCACAACAGCGTGTTCGCGCGGGTCAATTCCGGGGTCAAGTTCCCCGGCTTCGACAACCTGCGCGACGGGCAGACCAAGGTGCAGGACATCCGGCAGTACGAACTGGGATTGAAGTCGGGTGCGGCCAACTACGATCTGTACCTGACCGCGTTCTACAACACCTTCAAGAATTCGCCGTTCCAGGCCTTCCTGGCCAACGGCAGCAACTTCACCACGGTCGGCGATTCGCGCGCCTACGGCCTGGAGGTGGAAGGCGCGATCCGCCCGTTCGGCGGCTTCGAGCTGGCCGGCACGGGGGTGTGGCTGGATGCGAAATACCGCAACTACCGCGAGTACACCGGCAACCAGGTCATGCGCCAGCCCAAGCGCCAGTTCCGGCTGACGCCGAGCTACTACTGGATGCTGCCGTTCGGCGACCTGCGCGTGTTCGCCACCTACTCCTACATCGGCGAGCGCTACGCCGACCTGGCCAACAGCCAGCGCCTGCCGTCCTACGACATGCTCGACCTCGGCGCCAGCCTGCACAGCGGCGAGCACTGGGAGTTCACCGTCAGCGGCAGCAACGTGACCGACACCCTGGGCCTGACCGAGGGCAATGTGCGCGTGCCCGGTGCGGCCACCGGGGGCGTGTTCATGGGACGCCCGATCGCCGGCCGCCAGTACCAGCTGTCGGTGGCGTATCGCTGGTAGCGCCCGCACGATGGCAGACGCCTGTGCTGCCATCGCACGGTGCGTCGCACGGCGTCCGCCGCGACAGGCGCGATCGATGCCTGTCGCGGCGGTGACCGCTCCTGCAGAAGCGCTCGACGCCGCGCATGTGCGCCGTTCCCGCTCGTGCGCATCCGCCTGACCGCATCACTGTCTCGACACCCTGCCTTCGCGATCTCTTCGCAATCCCTTCGCGGTACCGCCGCGATGCTGGCGCTCGGGTGCCGATGCGCGCCCCTACGCCGGCGTCGCGATGGCGGCGCCGCTACCCAGGTCGATTCGCTCCATGCTGCGCCACGGCGCGCGTGGTGGCGGTCCCCAGGCAGGAGAGACCGATGCAGCATGACCCCCGCCGTTCCGAGGCCGCGTCCGGCGCCGCCGACAGCGCGCCCGATACCCCGCTGAGCGAGGACGAGGCCGCGCTCGCACGCCGGCTCGGCATCAATGGCCTCTCGCGCCGCGAATTCATCGCCCTGCTCTCGGCCGCGGGCCTGAGCAGCGCGGGTGGGCAGATCCTCTTCAGCGAGGCCGCATTCGCCGCGCCCGTTGCCAAGGCCGCGCCGCCGCAGAATGCGCTGCCGGTGGTCCTGGAGGTCAACGGCCAGCGCCACGCGTTGCAGTTGGACCCACGGACCACCCTGCTGGACGCGCTGCGCGAACATCTGGCACTGACCGGCACCAAGAAGGGCTGCGACCACGGCCAGTGCGGCGCCTGCACGGTGATCGTCGACGGCGAGCGGCGCCTGTCCTGCCTGACCCTGGCCGCACAGGCCGAAGACACCCAGATCACCACCATCGAAGGCCTGGCCGACGGCGAACGGCTGCATCCGATGCAGGCCGCGTTCGTGCAGCACGACGGGTTCCAGTGCGGCTACTGCACGCCAGGGCAGATCTGCTCGGCCGTGGCCCTGCTGAACGAGATCAAGCGCGGCGACGCCAGCCACGTCAGCGCCGACGTCAGTCGGCCGGTCACCGACCTCAGCGACGCCGAGGTACGCGAGCGCATGAGCGGCAACATCTGCCGCTGCGGCGCCTACCCGAAGATCGTCGCCGCCATCCAGGACGTGCACAGCGGCGGCGCGCCGCGGCCGCTGTCGTGGCGCTATGTCGACCAGTCCGAGCTGACCGCGCTGAAGATGGCCAAGGAGGTGGCGGATGACGCCGTTTAAGTACCAGCGCGCGACCTCGCCGGAGGACGCGATCCGCCGCGTCGCCGCCAACCCGAACGCGCGCTTCCTCGGCGGCGGCACCAATCTGCTCGACTTGATGAAGGAAGGGGTGACCGGTGCCGACGAGATCGTCGACCTGACCCGGCTCAAGGGCCTGGCCGAGATCGCCGAAACCGCCGACGGCGGCCTGCGCCTGGGCGCACTCGCCAACAACACGCAGACCGCCAACCATCCGCTGGTGCGCCAACGCTATCCGCTGCTGAGCCAGGCGATCCTGGCCGGGGCCACGATGCAACTGCGCAACATGGCCAGCAACGGCGGCAACCTGCTGCAGCGCACCCGCTGCGGCTACTTCTACGACACCGCCCTGCCCTGCAACAAGCGCGAACCGGGCAGTGGTTGCGGCGCGCGCGAGGGGCTCAACCGCACCCACGCGATCTTCGGCCACAGCCCGCACTGCGTGGCGGTGCATCCGTCGGACATGTGCGTGGCGCTCGCCGCGCTGGACGCGACCGTGCACGTGCGCACGCCGGCCGGCGCCCACCGCGAGATCCCGTTCGCCGAGTTCCATCTGCTGCCCGAGGCGCGCGCCGACCTGGACAACCAGTTGGCGCACGGCGAGTTGATCGAGTCGATCACCCTGCCGGCGCAGAGCTTCGCCGCGCACAGCCACTACCTGAAGGTGCGCGACCGGGCCAGCTATGCGTTCGCGCTGGTCTCGGTGGCCGCGGCGCTGACCCTGGAACCGGACGGGCGCATCCGCGAAGCGCGCATCGCCATGGGCGGGGTGGCGCACAAACCCTGGCGCGCGCGCGCCGCCGAAACCGCGCTGGTCGGGCAAGCCGTCGGCGAGGCCGCCTTCGCCGCCGCCGCGCAGGCCGAGATGGCCGCGGCGCGGCCGCTGGCGCACAACGCCTACAAGATCCCGATGGGCAAGCACGCGATGATCCGCGCCCTGCACCGCGCCAGCGGCAGCGACGCCGCGTGAGCGGCCAACCGGAGAACCGGCAATGAACTACATCGGCAAGGAAATGCGCCGCGTCGACGGCTACGCCAAGGTCACGGGCAAGGCCCGTTATGCGGCGGAATTCCAGATCCCGCACCTGGTCCACGGCTACATCCTCACCAGCACCATCGCCAAGGGCCGCATCGTGCGCATCGACACCCGCGCCGCCGAGGCCGCGCCGGGCGTGATCAAGGTGCTGACCCATCTCAATGCGATCAAGCCGGTCTCCGACGCGATCAAGAAGAAGGGCGAGGACCTGTCGTTCCGCGCCCTGGTCGACGACCGCATCCATTTCAACGCGCAGCCGATCGCGGTGGTGGTGGCCACCACCTTCGAGCAGGCGCGGCACGCATCGCGGCTGATCCAGGTGGAGTATGCCGCCGAGACCGCGCACACGGATTTCGACGCGCTGCTCGACCAGGCGCACGATCCGACCCCGGAAGACGCGCCGAAACCGCGCGGCAACCCGGCCGCGGCGTTTGCCGCCGCGCCGGTGAAGCTGGAGGCCGCGTACACGATGCCGGTCGAGCACCACAACCCGATGGAACCGCACGGCGGCATCGGCTATTGGATCGGCGACACCCTGACCGTGGTCAACAAGAGCCAGAACGTCTACCAGGACCGCGAACAGTTGGCCGGCTACTTCGGCATTCCGGTGGACAAGGTCAACGTGGTGTCGCTGTTCGTCGGCGGCGCGTTCGGCTCGTGCCTGCGCCCGAACTACTACACCTTCCTGCTCGGCGCGGTGTCCAAGGCGGTCGGGCTGCCGGTGAAAATCGTCTACACGCGGCGGCAGATGTTCAGCGGCCATGGCTATCGCCCGTACTATCGCGTGGAACTGGGCCTGGGCGCCGACACCGCCGGCACGCTGCAGGCGATCCGCTACCGGCACGTGCTCAACACCTCGCGCATCGAGGCGTTCAACGAAGCCATCTTCCGCAATGCGCGCTCGCTGTACGCCTGCCCCAACGTGGAGGATCGCTTCGAAGTGGTGGAGACCGACCTGCCGACACCGCAGGCGATGCGCGCGCCCGGCACGATCAGCCAGATGTTCGGCATCGAGTGCGCGATGGACGAACTGGCCTATGCGCTGAAGATGGATCCCTTGCAACTGCGCCTGGCCAACTACGCCGAGACCGACCCGGACAGCGGCAAGCCGTTCTCGAGCAAGGCGCTGCGCGAGTGCTACGCGCTCGCCGCCGAGACCTTCGGCTGGAGCAAGCGCTCGCATGAGCCGCGCTCCATGCGCGACGGCCGCCTGCTGGTCGGCTGGGGCATGGCCACCGGCACCTGGGCGGCCATGCAGATGCCGGCGCTGGCGCGGGTCGTGCTGAAGGCCGACGGCAGCGCACGGGTCGGCAGTGCCACCGCCGACATCGGCCCCGGCACCTATACGGTGATGACCCTGATCGCCGCCGAGTATCTGGGCATCGACGCCAAGCGCGTGCAGTTCGAACTCGGCGACACGCGCCTGCCCAAGGCGCCGGCGCAGGGTGGCTCGTGGACCACCGCCAGCGTCGGCAGCGCGATCCACGGCGCAGCGCGCGAGATCCGCGGCAAGCTACTGGAACTGGCCAGGCAGGATGGGCAGACCGCGTTCAGTGGGCTGGACGTGGATGCGGTGGAACTGGTCGATGGCCAGCTGCGCCCGACCGGCAAGCCCGAGGCCGGCCTGGACGTCGCCAAGCTGATGCGCCAGCACGGCCTGCAGGAACTGGAGGTGGTGCACGAATCCAAGCCCTCGGCCGAGCGCAAAAAGTACGCGACCGCCGCACACGGTGCGCAGTTCATCGAGGTCAAGGTCGATCCGGATACCGGCATGGTGCAGGTGACGCGGGTCATCGAGGCCACTGCCTGCGGCAAGATCATGAATCCGCTGACCTCGCACAGCCAGGAAATCGGCGGCGTGGTGATGGGCATCGGCATGGCGCTCAGCGAAGGCACCGAGATCGACCATCGCTACGGACGCATGCTCAACGCCTCGCTGGCCGACTATCACGTGCCGGTCAACGCCGACGTGCACGAGATCCAGACCATGTTCGTCGAAGAGGACGACACCATCGTCAACCCGCTCGGGGTCAAGGGCATGGGCGAACTGGGCATGGTCGGCATTCCCGCGGCCATCGCCAACGCCGTGTTCCACGCCACCGGCAAGCGCATCCGCGACCTGCCGATTACGCCGGACAAGTTGATCGGCTGAGCGCGGGCGCCCCTGCGCGCCGCGCTCCAGAAACGCGCCGTGCACCCTTCCCCCCTCGTAGGAGCGGCTTCAGCCGCGACAGGCATTCCCGTTAACGCCGGTCGCGGCTGAAGCCGCTCCTACAACGGGGCTTCCGGCGGCGTGAGGGGCGACCTTCAGCACGACGAGCGAAGCAGAACGTCCTTCCAACATCGACCGTCGTCTGACAGAAGCCCCTGCTCGGCTGCACCTCGCGCAGCGCAATGCAAGCCCCCGCAGGAACCACCGCAACGCCACGCCCGACGGCAACCGCTACGGATCCAGCCATCCCCGCGCCACCGCCGCCTGCACATCTTCCGGCGTATCCAGATCCAGCGCCAACGCCGGGGCGACGATGCAGCCGAGGCTGTCCGGCGCCAGCGTTGCGAACAACGCGCGCAAGCCTTGGTCGCCGCCCAATGGCAGTGTGCGCCAGCGCTGCTGCGCCACCACCGCCGGCATGCCGCGCACGCCGGCGTAGGCGCTGACCGCGCAACCGGAGGCCGCCCGCGCAGCCGCCGCCAGCAGGTCGTGCAGATGCGCCGCGGCCAGTGCCGGCTGGTCGCAGCCGAGCACCAGGCTGCGGGTGATCGCGGCATCGTCGCGTACCGCCGCACGCAGGCAGTCGAGGCTGCCGCCCATGCCGGTGGACCAGCCCGGATTGCGCACGCATTCCACCGGCAATCCCTGCAGCAGCGGGCGCAGCGCCTCGGCCTGCGCGCCCAGCACCACCACGCAGCGCGCCGGCGCAGTGGACAAGGCCAGCCGCACGACCTTGCGCAGCAGCGGCTCGCCGTCGCTGGTCAGCGCCTGCTTGGCGCGGCCGAGGCGTCGGCTGGCGCCGGCCGCCAGGATCAACGCCGCGTGCGCCTGCGCCATCAGCCGCCGCCCTCGGCCAGCAATGGCCGCGCTGCCGCCAGCGCATCGCGATGCGATCGCCGCGGCCTGTCGCTCGCCTGCACGACCGCGCTCAGCCGCGGCGGCACCGCCCGGCTGGCCTGCAATTGCGCGGCGATGCTCAGCGCGATCGCTTCCGCACCGTTGCCGCCCAGGCGCAGCCCGACTGGCGAATGCAGGCGCGGCAGCAACTGCGCGCATTGCGCGGGGCTCAGCAAACGGAACAGGTCCTCGCGCCGCCGCACCGGTCCCAGCAGGCCAACGAACGGGATCGTGGTGCCGGCCAGCGCATCCAGCGCTTCGCGGTCCAGTTCGAAATGATGGTGCATCACCAGCGCCGCATCGCTGCCGGCGCAGTCGGCCACCGCGCGCGTCGGCGTGCACGCCAGCGCGCGGTCGGCCAGCGCGGCCAACCCAGACCAGCGCGGCCGCTGCTCGACCAGGGTGGTCATCCAGCCCAACTGCCGCAGCAAGGGCAGCAGCAAGGCGGTTTCCGGGCCGGCGCCGAAGACACTGACCCGGGGCGCAGGCGGCACGTACACCTCGCCGACACGCGGCGACGCGGCCGAGACCGTGCGCCACGGCAGGCACCACCGCACCGCCTGCTCGGCGACACTGGCGACGATGCCGCCGTCGGCGTCCAGCGCCAGGGTCAGGCCACCGCGGCCCTGCAGCCAGGCCTGGGCTACCCCGTCGAAACCCGGCAAGGCGTGCAACGGCAACAAGGCCAGGTGCAAGCGCCCCCGGCAACCGGCTGCCGAGCCGGACAGCAGGTCTTCGTCCTCGCGCGTGTCGATCTCCATCCACACCGGCGTACCGGCATCGGCCGCCTCTGCGGCGCAGCGCGCGATCTCCGGCTCCAGGCAACCGCCGCTCAGCCAGCCCTGCTGCGCACCATCGGCGCCGAACAGGGCCATCGCCCCGGCATGCGCGTAGGTGGAGCCTTCGCGGGCCATCGCCACGGCCAACACCGCGGGCGCACCGCGGCGGCAGGCGTCGAGCGCATCTTGCAGACAGTGGCGGGCAGCGGACATGCGGCGGCCAGGCGAAGGGGGAATCCAGAGCCTAAGCGGCGGCTTGTGGTCGCGAGGTGACCCTCTGGCCGCTCGCAGGCGTCGCGTTCGCGGCGGCGGCGCAGGGAGATCGACGATGCGCGGCGCGGTGCCGCAGTCCGGCGCTGCGCTGCGGATGCGGCGCCGCCGACCTTGCGCCACCGGCACGCCACACACTCGCGGCGGCGACGGCCCGCTACGACAGATGGAAGCGCTCGAACCGCTGCAGCGCCGCGTCGATCGTCGCCTGCAGCGCCGCCCGTCGCGGTTCCAGCCAGGTCCATTGCTGGATCAGCAGGCGACCGGCACGGCGATCCATCTTCAGGTCGAGCGCGGCGACGATGCGGTCGCCGACCAATACCGGCAGCGCGAAGTAGCCCAGCACCCGCTGCGGCGCCGGCACGTAGGCCTCGAAGCGATGGGTATAGCCGAAGAACTGCTGCAGCCGCTTGCGCTGGATCACCAGCGGATCGAATGGCGACAGCAACAGCGCCCGGGTCGGATCCGGCGACGGCGGCGTGCTGTCCAGCACCTCCGGCTCGGCCCACAGGGCCACGCCTTCCTGGCCCTGCAGATGCACCGGGATCAGGCGCTTGCGCGCCACTTCCGCGGCGATCAACGCACGCATCGCCGGTTTGGCGGCGGTCTCGCCATAGCAGATCGACTCCACGCCGACGATGGCTTGCGCGCGCAGCGCACGCTGCAGCAGGTAACGCGCGTACTGCGCCTCGCTGACCGGACGCGGCCGCTGCCGCCAGCCGAAATGCCGCGCGGCCAGCTCGTAGGTCTTGAGCATGCCGCTGCGCTGGCTGATCACCAGGTCGCCGCTGAAGAAGCCGTATTGCAATGCGGCCCGCGACGGCTTGCGGCTGCCCCACGGGTGGGTCTTCTCGACCAGCACGTCGTCGTCGATGTCGCGGATCGACAACGGCCCCTCGCTGCGGATACGCCGCAGCAGCCGTGCGTAGTCCTGCGCATCGACAGCGCCCCTGGCGTCGGCCTGCGCCCGTCGTCGCGCCATCTGCGCCACGTACATGCGGTAGTCGGCGACCGGCACGTAGGCCAAGGCATGGGTCCAGTACTCGAACAGCGACTTGTCCTGCGACTGCGCCTGTTCCAGGTCCTGTTCGCGGTACGCGGGAATGCGCGTATACAGCACGTGGTGGTGGCTGCGCGCGATCACGTGAATGGTGTCGATCTGCACATAGCCCAGGTGCGCAGTGGCCTGCCGCACGGCCTCGGCACCATCGCCAAACGGTGCCGGCGTGGTCAGCCGCTGGGCGTGCAGCCACAGCGCGCGCGCCCGCGTGGGCGCGAGTGGGACAGAAGCGACGGGAGTGCGCATCGAACGACCTTCCTGGTAACGCGGCAGCGCCCATGAGGATAGCAACCCGGATTGCGCAACGCGGAGCGCCGGGCAGCCGGCGCGACGCGTCCCGTCTGCATCCGCCGCGCTTCGTCCGCCGTGGCCGCCGTCCGTCCGATCGCGCAGGTGCGGCAGCGCCGCGCTGTTGACACTGCGTGCTACCGCCACCGTCGCTCACGCCGTCATGTCCTCGATCACCTCCATGCCGCACCACCCCGCTCCCACCGCGTCCCACCTGGCGAGGCCGCCGCGGCCGCACGCCGGGCAAGGCTGGGCGACACGCCTGCTGCGTGGTGCCGCAGCGCTGTGGATGAGCATCGCCATCGGCGGTCAGCTCGCCTTCGCCGCCTATGTCGCCGGCTTCTACGGACGCACCGCGCTGGCCGGCACCCCCGAGCGCTGGAACCAGGTGACGGCCCGCGGCCATGTCGCCGGCGACACCGTGTTCAATGCGGTACTGGCGCTGCACCTGGGCCTGGCCGTGGCGATCGTACTCGGCGGCGCAGCGCAGTTGCTGCCGGGGTGGCGGCGCAGGCGTCCCGCCCTGCATCGCTGGAACGGACGCATCTACCTGGTCTGCGCCGTCGTCCTCAGCCTGGGCGGGCTGGCAATGATCTGGATCCGCGGCGGCGTCGCCGGCGATCTGGGACAGCATCTCGGCACCAGCGTCAATGCGGTGCTGATCCTGCTATGCGTGACAATGGCCTGGCGCCACGCCCGCCACGGCCAGTGGCCGGCGCATCGGCGCTGGGCGTTGCGTCTGTTCCTGGTGGTCAGCGGCGTGTGGTTTTTCCGGATCGGGCTGATGGGCCGGCTCGCCCTCAACCAGGCGCCGGTCGGCTTCGATCCGGATCGGTTCGTCGGCCCGACACTGACCGCCCTGGCGTTCGCGCAGTCGTTGCTGCCGCTGGCGGTGCTGGAACTGTATCTACGCGCGCTCGACAGCCGCCGCAGCGGACCGCGGTGGTTGGCGGCCGTGGTGCTGGTCGCGATGAGCGCGGCCACCCTGATCGGCACCTTCGCCGCGGTCGCAGGGATGTGGTGGCCGGTGCTGCGGCAAGCCTGAGCCGCCACCTCGCCGAACGCTCGGGCTCCGGTATGCTCGCGGCCATGTCGCCTCCGTCTCCGCTCCCCGCATCGCCGCGCGCGCCCGCGCTGCTGACCTGGGCGCGCATCGTGCCGGTGTTCCTGGTCTCCGGCATGCTCGGCCTGCTGATGAGCCTGAGTTGGGAAACTCCCCTGCCCGTCCTGGTCCGTAGCCTCATGCTGGGCGCGGCCGCACTGGCTGCGTACACGCTATTCGAGCGCTGGCCACACCGGCTGCCACGCTGGCTGGCGCGCTGGGCGCTGCAGGTGGCCGGCGTCGCACTGGCGATCCCGACGACGACCCTGCTGATCTACCTGGGCTCCACCCACGCCGGTGCGCCGCCGTTCTGGCAGGACCCGGATCGGCTGTCCGGCTTCGCTACGCTGACCATCGTCGGCGTACTGATCGCGCCATGGATGGCGCTGGCCGCCCTGGTGCGGCAGAAGGATGCGTTGGCCCGGCACCAGGTATTGGCGTTCGCGTTGGAACGCAGCGAACTGGAACGCGAGGCGCTCGACGCGCGCCTGCAGCTGTTGCAACGCCAGGTCGCCCCGCATTTTCTGTTCAATACGCTCGCCAACGTGCAGGCGCTGATCGATGTCGGGTCGCCGCGGGCCGCAGACCTGATGCGCAGCCTGACCGCCTACCTGCACGCCGCGGTGCCGCGCCTACACGAGGCCACCACCACGCTGGGCGACGAGCTGGCGCTGGCGCGCGCCTACCTGGAGCTGATGCACATGCGCATGCCCGACCGGCTGCACTACGCGATCGACGCAGAGGATGCCGTGCAGGGAGTGCGCTGCCCGACCCTCGCCGTGCTGACCCTGGTCGAGAACGCGGTCAAGCACGGCATCGACCCGACCGAGGACGGCGGCAGCATCGCCATCCGCGCCTGGCGCAGCGGCGAGCGCTGCCATCTGCGGGTGGAGGACAGTGGCGCCGGTGAGGACCGCGGCCGTGGTGGGCTGGGCACCGGCCTGCGCACCTTGCGTGACCGCCTCGCGCTCGGTTTCGGCGACACGGCGCAACTGCAATTGCGTCCGCGTCTGCCGCACGGTACCTGCGCCGACCTCAGTCTGCCGATGGCAGCACCGCCCCGATGATCCCGCCCACCGCGCTGATCGCCGACGACGAACCGCTGCTGCGCGAGGCATTGCGGCGTCAGCTTGCCCGCCTGTGGCCCGAGTTGCGGATCGTCGCCAAGGCACGCAACGGCCGCGAGGCGGTTCGCCTGTTCGAGGAACACACGCCGCAGATCTGTTTGCTCGACATCCAGATGCCAGGCCTGTCCGGCGTGCAGGCCGCGCAGCAGATCGGCCGCCGCGCGCATCTGGTGTTCGTCACCGCCTACACCGACTACGCGGTGCAGGCCTTTGCCGAAGGCGCGCTCGACTACCTGGTCAAGCCGGTGCAGGACGCGCGCCTGGCCGACACCGTCGTGCGGTTGCAACAGCGCCTGCAGGCAGCGCAACCGGCAGCCGACCTGACCGAGCAACTGCTGCGCCTGGCGCAGCGGCTGCGTCCATCCGAGCGCCCCGCCCCGCTGCGCTGGCTGCAGGCGCAGAGCGGCACCACCGTGCGCCTGATCGCGGTGGAAGCCATCGACTACCTGCGCTCGGACAGCAAGTACACCAGCGTCGCCTGGCACGACCCGGACGGACAGGCATGCACATCGATCGTGGCCACGCCGCTCAAGGACCTGGCCGCGCAACTGGATCCGGATGACTTTCAGCAGGTGCACCGCGCGGTGGTAGTCAACCGCCGCGCGATCCTGCACGTGGTGCGTGGCGACAACGAGACCGCACAGATCCACCTGCGCGGCCGCAAGGAGACGTTGCCGGTCAGCCGCAGCTATCTGCCGCTGTTCCGGGCGATGTAAGTCCGCCCGGCGGTAACGCCGCAACGCGGAAACGGCGACACGTGCATCGTGGCGAAAAGCCGCGCGCAGCAACGCGTCACTACGGACAGGACGTACCCGCGTTGCGGTGATAGCAGGCATTGCCCACCGCAACCCACCCCGATCCGAGCTGGGCCGCATCCTGGGAACTCATGTTGCACGTGTACTGGGTCAGCGTGCCCGCTGCATTGCAGAAGGTGCCGCCCGGCCAGGTCTTGACGCTGGGGTCGTACCAGATCGTGGTGCTGATGGTCTTGCCTTGTGTGATGTGGCCCATATAGACCGAGGTCAGCGTCCAGTGGCTCGGATCGCGGTCCAGATTGATGGGATTGCCCTGCTTATCGCGCACCGGCTTGGTGTGGCCCTTGCCGATGACCTGCAGCAGCCTGGGCAGGAAATCGACGTCGTTGGACGTCGACGTGCCGGCGAGGTTCCACTGCCCGCCCATGTTGCGGATGTCGTCGTCCAGGCAGAAGTCCAGACTCTGCGTGTCTTCGTACCCATGCGGACACCACGGCGTGGACGGATCCTGCGCCGGGGTCGCGCCGGTATGGCCCAGGTCGATCTGATAGAACAGGGTCTGTCCCTGGGTATTGCCGAGGATGAAACTGAAGGTATAGCCGGTGCCGCTGGGCGCCGTCCCGCCGCAGCGGACATCGTCCTCGTAGGTTCTGCTCAACCCGACGCGTACGCGGATGGCGCCAAGGCTGGACAGCGGCGCACTGGGCGTGAAGCCAAGCAGGGCATTACTGCCCCAGAACCTCGGATCGGCGGTCACCAGGAACAGATCCTTCTCGCCATCGTATGGATTCGGATTGCCCGGATCCGAGCCGGCGCACTTGTTGTCGGCCTGCGCCAGTTCGTAGGCATTGGCATGACCGGCGTACACCGGGTAGTACTTCACCCGCGCACGCACACTGGCGGTCTCCCAACCCTGCCCCGGACCGCCGACGACCGGCTGCAAGGTATCCGAACTGTCCGGATTGGCGCCCCATTGCGCCAGGGCATACGCGGTGGGCTGCTGCGGCCCGGACGTCCCGAGAATCTTGCCGTTGTCGTCGTTGAAGATCAGCGACGCGGGCAGCGGTTGCATGAGTTCGGTGGGGGGATCGGCCATCGCCTGCGCGATCGGCAGCAGCGTCGACGACAACAACCAGCACAGCACGCGCACGTTCTTGTCCATGTGCATCCTCCATTGAGCGCCTGATCCTGCGGCAGGAACCCGGCACACCGCCGGGACCGCGCGGGACTGCGCCCGCGCTGGGCAATTATGGCCCTGCATCCGGCAACCGGCGGCGCCAAGGGTAGACAAGCGGCGTTGCGTTCCGCGCCGCTGTCGGTCTTTCAGGTCCTCGCGAGCACGACCACGCCCGCTGCGCCATCCCTGCATCGACATCGTTGCACCCCGCCGACAGCACCGCCGCCCTCAGCTGGACACCACCACCCGCCACTGCTGCGGAGCCACCTGCTCCCAGGCGATCTCTACCGGCAGGAACTTCTCGATCAACCGGGCATTGCTGGATAGATGCGCGCTGACCGTGTCGGTGGTGAAGGCACCGCCACCGGCCAATGCCATCGGCAGCAGCAACTGGTCGGCAAGGTGCTCGCCGACGCAGGCGCCGCTGTCCAGGTAGCGGCGCACCTGCGCCGCCAGGCGTTCGCCGACCTGCTCGGCGGAGACGCCGCGCTCGCCGTGACCGGCGAAGACCTCCACATGCGCCGCATGCCGCACCCGCACCAGCGCGGTGTTGCCCGGGCCCTGCGCCGGACGCACGCTGTGCACGTGGCGCGGATTGGCGTCCATGCCGAGACGCTCGGCCAGCACCGCCAGTTCGCGGCGGCCGATCTTGCCGGACAGGCCCGAGACCAGCACCTGCGCCTCGATCGCCTGCAGTTCGCCACGCGCATCGAAGGAGACCTGCTGCACCTGCGCACAGGGCGCGATGCTGGCCCGCAGCGCGCCGCCGCCGGCCGGATAGAAGCCATGCCGGTCCAGCGTCAACGTCGCAGCCACGCCCAGGCGCTGCAGCGCCGGCAGATAGGTCTCGGCGAGGAAATCGGCGCAGGGCGCCAGCGGATTGTGGGTGCCGCCTTCCAGGGTCAGGCGCGACGGCGCAGCGGCGCGCCACAGCGCCGGCAGCACCGTCTGCAGCACCAGCGTGGTCGAGCCGGCACTGCCGGTGGCGAACTGATAGTCGCCGGGCACCACCGCTCCCGGCTCGAAGCGCAGCGTGGTCGCGCCGATCTGCGCCCCGTGCGTGCGCGCCTGGCCGATCGTGGCGGCCGCCACGACCGCGGTCAGGTGCTGGCGCATCAGGCCCGGACGCGGACGCGCGCCACGGATGTTGCTGAAGGTGAAGCCGGTCCCGGTGCACAGGCTCAGCGTCAGCGCGGTGCGCAGCAGTTGCCCGCCGCCCGCCGCACCATCGAGTTCGATCATGTCCATTGCGAAACAATCCATCATTGAAAACCCCGCGCGGGCAAGCCCGCACGGACGATCGGCGCCGGCCGGCGGCACTGCGAGCCGGCCGGCACCTCTTGCTACCCCTTGACGCACACCACCTGCCGCAGCGTGTGCACGATGTCCACCAGGTCGCGCTGCGCGGCCATCACCGCCTCGATCGGCTTGTAGGCCGCCGGCGACTCGTCCACCACGTCCTGGTCCTTGCGGCACTCCACGTGTGCGGTGGCCTTGGCGTGTTCGTCGACACTGATGCGGCGGCGCGCCTCGGTGCGGCTCATCACCCGGCCGGCACCATGGCTGCAGCTGTGGAAGCTATCGGCATTGCCCAGCCCGCGCACGATGAAGCTCTTTGCCCCCATGCTGCCCGGAATGATACCCAGCTCGCCCTTGCGCGCGCTCACCGCCCCCTTGCGGGTCACGAACACGTCCTTGCCGAAGTGGTGCTCGCGGCTGACGTAGTTGTGGTGGCAGTTCACCGCCTCGGCCTGCGCCTCGAACGGCTTGGCGATCACCGTGCGGACCGCCTCGACCACGCTGCGCATCATGATCTCGCGGTTGATCCGCGCATAGCGCTGCGCCCAGTCCACCGCGAACACGTAGTCGCCGTAGTACTGGCTGCCTTCCGGCAGATAGGCCAGGTCCTGGTCCGGCAGGTTGATCATCCAGCGCCGCATTTCCTCCTTGGCGAGCTGGATGAAGTGGTTGCCGATCGCATTGCCGACGCCGCGCGAACCGGAGTGCAGCATGAACCAGACCCGCTGCGCCTCGTCCAGGCACATCTCCACGAAGTGGTTGCCGGTGCCGAGCGTGCCGAGATGCTGCAGGTTGTTGGTCTTGCGCAGGCGCGGATGGCGCTCGCAGATCAACGCGAAGTCGCTGGCCAGCTGCGCCCAGCCGTCCACCGCCGCGCCCGGCGGCGTCTGCCACGCGCCCTTGTCGCGCGCGCCGGGCGTGCGCCCGTGCGGCACCGCACGCTCGATCGCGCTGCGGATCGGCGCCAAGTTATCCGGCAGGTCGCTGGCGACCAGCGAGGTGCGCGCGGCAATCATCCCGCAGCCGATGTCCACACCCACCGCGGCGGGCACGATCGCGCCGATGGTCGGCACCACCGAGCCGACGGTCGCGCCCTTGCCCAGGTGCACGTCGGGCATCACCGCGATCCAGCGATGGATGAAGGGCAGCTTGGCGATGTTCTGCAGCTGCTGGCGCGCCTCGTCTTCCAGCGGCACGCCGCGGGTCCACAGCTTGATCGGGGCCGCTCCCGGCTGCGCGATGACGTCGTACTGCTCGGTGTTCATGGTGTTGCTCCTTGTGCAACGGATCTTAAAAAAAGCGCGGTGACGAGGGACGGTGGAACCTGCCGCCTGGAGGCAGTGCCGCCAGGCGGCCGGGACTCGAACCCGACCCATGAAGGGCTACCAGATGGAGTTCCACCTGCATTCACCGCAAAACCAACGCATCGCCTCACGCGGCAAGTCCATACGCGGAACGATCGCTCTACCGCTGAGCTACCGCCATATGGCGGGCGGGATTCGAACCCGCGACCGATGGAGTTCCGCCTGCATCCGCCAGGCAACGCGCACAACAGGACCGACGACAACCACGACAAGAGAGATGGAACATTCCCGCTCTGTCCAACTGAGCTACCACCCCATCGTAGGGTGGGCGGGACTCGAACCCGCGACCTGGAGCTTAAAAGGCTGTAGTTCCATCGGCATTCGTGGACGCCGGCGGCGAAACATAGAGGCCGCCATCGCCGCCTCCGTCAACGCGAATCTTGGTTCTTCCGCAGCCCGGCGGGCCCCATTGCCCGCCGGGTCCAGTGCTTCCATGCAACGCACACAACAGGACCGACGACGTCCGCGACAAGAGAGATGGAACATTCCCGCTCTACCAACTGAGCTACCAACCCCATCCCTGAAGTGGGCGGGATTCGAACCCGCGACCTGGAGCTTCGGAGGCTGTAGTTCCATCGGCATTCGTGGACGCCGGCGGCGAAACATAGAGGCCGCCATCGCCGCCTCCGTCAACGCGAATCTTGGTTCTCCCGCAGCCCGGCGGGCCCCATTGCCCGCCGGGTAACACCTTCCTTCAAGGCCTCACACCACGATCGAGCCGATTCGCTCGACCCAGCGCTTGGCCCCGGCGCCTTCGGCCGCGAACGTGGCCAGCAGGTCGAACACCGCGTCGCTGAAGCCGCCGACATGCAGGATGTCGTCGCGTTCGACCGTCTGGCTGGTGGCCACCGGCTGCAGGTCGATGCAAACCATGCGCGCCTGCGGACACCGGACCTTCAACTCGGCCCAGGCCTGCATGGTCGCCGTCGCGCCGCTACGGGTGTCGCGCCAACTCTCGTTGTCCGACACCAGCACCAGCAGGTCGACCTGCGCACGCTGCGCGTTCAACTGCAGCAGCGGCGCGCTGACGCTGGTCCCGCCACCGCACAACGCGGCCAGTTGCTGCGCCTGCGCGATCACGTCCTGACACTGCCGCAAGCGCAGCGGCCGCACCTCGGTGTCGAACGGCAACACCGTGGCGCGCGGATTGACCCGCTGCACGCAGGCCGCGATCAGCGCGGCCACATCCACGCAGCGCACGCTGCTGCTGGCGCCACGGCGGAAACCGGTCACCGGCGCCGCCATCGAGCCGGACACATCCACCGCCACCACCACGTTGCCGTCCAGCCGCGGCACCTGCCGCGTCGCGATCTCCATCGCCTCGCGCAGCGCCTGGCCGATCGGCGGCGGCAACTGACTGGCCGCGGTGCTGGCCAACAGCAACTGGTACGGGAACACCCGGGCGCGCTGGATCTGCGCCGGATCGCGCAAGCGTGCCGCCACCTGCGCCAACATCGCCGGATCCTCGAACACCCCATGCCGCGCGAAAGTGTTGAGGTTCATGCGCAGGGTCTGCCACGAGGCGTTGCGGGCCAGCGCCGCCCAATGCGCCGTGGTCAGCGGCAGGGCGGTGTAGTACTGGAACGGCAACTCCGGCAACGCCCCGGACGGTGCACGCTTGAACGCCTCGTACGCCTGCAGCAACGCCGGCAGCGCCTCCTCGCGGTACGGCTTGCCGACCACCCACGCATACAGCGCCTCGCGCTCGGCGTCGGCCGGCTTCGGGTGGACCATGCGGATCACGTCGGCCAGCGACGGCTGCTGGCCGATCGCCGCCTGCACGATGGTCTGCGCCGAGGCCTGCTGCAGCCACTGCCGCACCAGGCGCTTGGGCCGCGACCCCAACGACTTGCGCCCGAGCTGTCCGCTGCGCACGATCTGCACGAAGTTGCGCAGCAGGCGGCCGTTGTCGATCACGCGCGGGAAGGCCCGTGCGAATAGGTCGGGATCGCGGGTGGTCAGCGTGGCCAACAACAATGCCGGCATGTCCTTCATGTGCGCGACCTGACGCGCGTAGATCGCGGTCTGCGCGACGAAGGCCGGATCGACCTGCGCGCACAGCCCTAGCACCTGCTGCAGTTGCACCTCGGCACCCGCATAGAAGGTGCCATTCAAGCAGCCGGTGGCCGCGTACAGCGCCAGCGCCGCCTGCGGCGAACGCGCATAGGCGACGCCGCCGGCGTCGTTGCGCACGGTCGCCGGCGGCAGCAGCGCGCCACGCGAGGACGAGAACAGAGAGAGGTTGACCATGTCAGGCTCCTGGCGGGAACGGCCCGCGTTGGTGATGCCCAGATATCGCAATGGCCGTGCCAACTTTTTCGGACGCACCTCAACGCATTGATTGAAATACGAAAATTGAGAAACGAGAGGCAGCGCCCGCTTGTTCGACGCCGGCTATTCCTATAACTTTGGCGACACTCTTATAAGGATGGATATGGACAGGCCACAGGTAGTGTTCGGCATGCTCGGCACCCAACTGGATTCCGGCAGCGGCCCCGGGCGCTGGGAGAAGTGGCGCCCGACGGTGGCGCTGGGCATGCACGAGGACTTTCTGCTCAGCCGCCTGGAGCTGCTGACCGACCTGCGCCGCTACCAGAAACTGGCGGAGGTGGTACGCGAGGATCTGGGCCAGGTCTCGCCCGACACACAGGTGCAACTGCACGACACCTACCTGGCCGATCCCTGGGATTTCGAAGGGGTCTACGCCACCCTGCACGACTTCTTCGCCGGCTACACGTTCCGCCCGGACGAAGAGGACTACTACCTGCACATCACCACCGGCAGCCACGTCAGCCAGATCTGCGGCTTCCTGCTGACCGAGAGCCGACACTTCCCCGGACGCCTGCTGCAGACCTCGCCGCCGCGTAAACAGGGCAGCGGCGAGGCCGGCGCCTACACGGTGATCGACCTGGACCTGTCGCGTTACGACCGCATCGCGCAGCGCTTCCAGCAGCAGCAACTGCAGGACCGTGCGCTGCTGAAGAGCGGCATCGCCACGCGCAATGCGGCGTTCAACCGCATGATCGAACAGATCGAGACCGTGGCCACGCGCTCCAGGGCGCCGATGCTGCTGATGGGGCCGACCGGCGCCGGCAAGAGCCAGTTGGCCAAGCGCGTGTTCGAACTGAAGAAGCTCAAGCACCAGTTGCCGGGGCGTTTCGTCGAGGTCAATTGCGCCACCCTGCGCGGCGACGGCGCCATGAGCGCGCTGTTCGGCCACACCAAGGGCGCCTACACCGGCGCGGTCAGCGACCGCCCGGGGCTGCTGCGCTCGGCCCACCAGGGCCTGCTGTTCCTCGACGAGATCGGCGAGCTTGGCCTGGACGAGCAGGCCATGCTGCTGCGGGCACTGGAGGAGAAGCGCTTCCTGCCGGTCGGCAGCGATCGCGAGGTAGAGAGCGAATTCCAGCTGATTGCCGGCACCAACCGCGACCTGCACCAGCACGTCGCGCAAGGCCGTTTCCGCGAGGACCTGCTGGCTCGCCTGAACCTGTGGACCTACCACCTGCCTGGCCTGGCCGAACGCCGCGAGGACATCGAGCCGAACCTGGACTTCGAACTGGAACGCTGGTCGCGCGAACAGCACCAGCGGGTGACCTTCAATCGCGAGGCGCGCAGCCGCTACCTCGCCTTCGCCACCGGCGCCGAGGCGCGCTGGCACGGCAACTTCCGCGACCTCAGCGCCTCGGTGATGCGCCTGGCGACGCTGGCCAATGCCGGACGCATCCAAGGCGAACTGGTGGAGGAGGAAATCGAGCGCCTGCGCCGGCAATGGCGCGACGGCACCCCACCCTCGCCACTGGATACCCTGCTTGGCGAGGCGGCGGCGCAACTGGACCGCTTCGACCGCGTACAACTGGAAGACGTGGTCCGGGTCTGCGCGACGGCAAAGTCGCTATCGCAGGCCGGACGCGAACTGTTTGCCGTCTCGCGCACACAGCGCGCCAGCACCAACGATGCCGACCGCCTGCGCAAGTACCTGGCACGCTTCGGACTGGACTGGGAGCAGGTGCGCGAGGGCGGACGCGCCGTGCCGCAGGAGTGATCGAACGCGCCCGCCGGCATCGGGACGATCGCGTGTACGCTCCCGCAGGCATACCAGGATTGGAATGGCCGGTGTCGCGGAACGCAGCACGATGGCGCCGGCGCACTTGCAACGACGGCATGCAGTCTCAGTTCGAACGTACGCTCCAGCCAGCGGGTACGCAATCCACGGCGATGCAGGCCAGGCTCAGCCCGCGCACTTCGCGCACAGCCCGTGCACTTCCAGGGTCTGCGCCTGCGGCTGGAAGCCCAGCGCCTTGGCGCGCTGCTCCAGTTGGCTGACCACGTCGCGGTCCTCCAGCTCCACCGCGCTGTGGCAGCGGTCGCAGATCAGGAACGGCACCGAGTGCTGGGCGCTGCTCGGGTGATGGCAGGCGACGAAGGCGTTGACCGATTCGAGCTTGTGCACGAAGCCGTTGGCCATCAGGAAGTCCAGCGCGCGGTACACGGTGGGCGGGGCGTCGGCGCCCACGCCCTTGCCTTCGCGCACCCATTCCAGCAGGTCGTAGGCCTTGACCGGGCGCCCGGCCTCGGCGATCAGCCGCAGCACGTTGGCGCGGATCGGGGTCAGGCGCAGACCGCGCTCGCGGCTGACCCGCTCCACCACCTTGACGAAGTCGGCAGCGTCGTGGACGTGGTGGTGCGGCTCGGTGCAGGCGGTCTTCTTGCTGGACATGGCGGTCTCCCGGGAATCAGCTTCCCGCTGGAATCTTGATGAGCGCGGCGTCGATGCGTTTCAAGGCCTCCTCGCGACCGGCCAGGTAGACGGTCTGCGAGATATCGGGGCTGACCTGGGTGCCGGTGATGGCCACGCGCAGCGGCTGCGCCACCTTGCCCATGCCGATCTCCAGGGTGGCGGCGGTGTCGTGCAGCGCGGCGGCGACGCCGTCCAGGCTCCACTGCGGCAGCGCGGCCAGCAGTTCCCGGGCCTTGCCCAGCGCCAGTTCGGCGCCCGGCTTGAAGTGCTTGGCCACCGCCGCGTCGTCGTAACTGGTCAGCGGGCGGTACCAGACCTCGGCCTTCTCGGCCATTTCCTTCAGGGTCTGCACGCGCTCGCGCAGCGCCACCACCACCTCGGCCGCGGCCGGGCCGGCGGCCGGGTCGATGCCGAGCTTGCGCAACTGGAACTCCAGCTGCGGCGCGATCGCCGCCGGGTCGTCGCTCTTGAGGTAGTGCTGGTTGACCCAGCCCAGCTTGGCCATGTCCAGGCGCGCCGCCTTGGAATTGACGTCCTTGACGTCGAACAGGTCGATCAGCTCCTGCCGCCCGAACAGTTCCTGGTCGCCGTGCGACCATCCCAGCCGCGCCAGGTAGTTGATCAGCGCGTGCGGCAGGTAGCCGGCATCCTTGTACTGCATCACGTCGGCCGCACCGGTGCGCTTGGACAGCTTGGCGCCCTGCTCGTCGAGGATCATCGGCATGTGCGCGAACTTCGGCACCGGCGCGCCCAGCGCCTGGTAGATGTTGATCTGCCGCGGGGTGTTGTTGATGTGGTCGTCGCCGCGGATCACCTCGGTGATGGCCATGTCCCAGTCGTCGACCACCACCGCGAAGTTGTAGGTGGGGTAGCCGTCGGGACGGAAGATCACCATGTCGTCCAGTTCGCTGTTGGCGATCTCGATGCGGCCCTTGATCAGGTCGTCGAACGCCACCACGCCCTCGGTGGGGTTCTTGAAGCGGATCACCCGGTTGGGATCGTCGCGATACGGCAGGTTCAGTTCGCGCGCGGCGCCGTTGTAGCGCGGCTTTTCCTGCCGCGCCATCGCCGCTTCGCGCATGGCGTCCAGTTCCTCGCGGGTCTCGTAGGCGTAGTAGGCCTTGCCCTGCGCCAGCAACTGCTCGGCGACCTCGCGGTAACGGTCCAGGCGCCGGGTCTGGTAGATCGGGCCTTCGTCGTAGTCCAGGCCCAGCCACTCCATCGCCTCCAGGATCGCATCGATCGCCGCCTGGGTGCTGCGCTCGCGGTCGGTGTCCTCGATCCGCAGCACGAATTCGCCGCCGCGGTGGCGCGCCTCCAGCCAGCAGTACAGCGCGGTACGCGCGCCGCCAATGTGCAGGTAACCGGTGGGACTGGGGGCAAAACGGGTGCGGCAGGCCATGGAACGCTCGAAACGACGGGAATCGGGCGATTTTACTCTGCCGTGGCGGCGCCTGCTGGCGCCGCGGGATTCGGGAGTGGGGATTCGGGATTGAGGCAAGCGGCTTGGTGCCGGGGCGACAGGTCCTCGCGAGCCGGGTGCGCAGTCGATTGCAGGGGACTTCCCGCTATGCGAAGGCGCTCAGCTCCGCGCGGAGCACGGCTGGCGCCAGTTGCCCGCGCCAGTCGCGGTCGTTGGCCACCTGGGCGGTGGCGCGGCTGGCCTCGAACGCGGCGAAATCCAATTCGGCGATCGCCCAGACCTGCTCGCCGCGGGTCTGCGCGACGATGCCGTCGGCGGGGAAACCGGCGTCCATCGGCGCGTACAGCGTCGCCTCGCCGGTGTTCACGTCCAGCGCCGGGCTCCACTCGGCGACGCCGGCGGTCACCGACTGGGCGACGAAGATGCGGTTCTCCAGCGCCCGCGCCAAGCAGCCCACGCGCACGCGGGTGGCGCCGGCCTCGGTGTCGGTGCAACTGGGCACCACCAGCAGGCGCGCGCCGGCCTCGTACTGGGCGCGAACCGGCAGCGGAAACTCGCTGTCGTAGCAGACCGCCACGCCGGCGCGCACGCTCTCGGCCTCGAACACCTTCAGCGCCTCGCCGCCGTCGATCAGCCCTGTGGCCTTTTCGAACCCGGTCAGTTGCAGCTTGTCCTGCCAGCCGTGGCCGCCGTCCGGGGTGAACCAGTAGGCGCGATTGCGGTAGCGGCCCTGCCCGTGGTCGAGCAGGAAACTGCCGGCAACCACGTGCAGGCGGAGGCGCCGCGCCAGGTCGGCAAACAACCTCATGTACGGCGCATGCAATGCCTGGATCGCGGCCAGCGAGGCCGGCAGCCGCGCCGACACCTCGGCGCCGAAGGTCGCGGCCAGTTCCAGCGACAGATACTCGGGCAGCACCGCCAGCTGCGCGCCAGCCTGCGCGGCCTCGCCGAGCAGCGCGGCCTGCTTGTCGGCGAAGGCGGCGAAATCGGCGGGCGCGCCGATCGGATACTTGGCGACGGCGACTTTCATGCGGCAGGCTCCAGCGCGCGGGTCCAGAACTCCAGGGTGTGCGGCGTTTCGCCGCGGTCGACCTCGTTCCACGACAGGTGCATACGCAGCGCCGGCTGCGGCTGGTAGCCGCGCTTGCGCCAGAACGCGTCGTTGCCGCGATAGTCCGGCGGCCGCCGCGGATCGTCGGGCGCCCGCTCCACCGAACAGAATGCGGTCAAGCGGAAGCGACCGAGCGCGCGCGCATGCGCCTCGCGCTCGTCGAAGAAGGCATGGCCGACGCCGCGACCGCGGTACTGCGGCAACAACACCGACTCGCCGAAATAGAACACCTCGGCCGGGTCGATCTCGCTGCCGGCGAAGGCCGCGGCGAAGGCCTCGGCGTCGTCGGCCAGCGGCAGCCCGGTGGAGGCGCCGACCACCTGGCCGCCGTCGCGCGCCAGCACGAACACGCTGTCCGGCGAGGCGGCATAGGCGGACAGGTACTCGCGTTCGTAGTCCAGATCGCCGTCGTAAAGGTAGGGCCAGTCGCGGAACACCGCGATGCGCAGTTGCGCGACCGCGTCCAGGAACGGCACGATCCCGGCGCCGCGCAGGCGCTGCATGGAGAGCGGAGAGTGCATCCGTGCACTCTACCGCAAGCGTTTCCCTGGCGCTGCCTGCCTGGCGATGCCCTTGCCCATGCGTCCTTGCTGCGTCCCTGCGTGGGCGTCCTGCCCGTCCCATGACGCACGCGCTTCCTTGCCCTGCCTGCCTGCGACGCCCTGGCGTGTGCGTCCTTGCGTGGACATCCAGCCCGTCCTGAGACGCAAGCGCCTCCTTGCGCCACCTGCCTGGTGAGGTCCTTGCGTCTGCCTCCTTGCCGCCTCCTTGCCGCCTCCCTGCGTGCGCATCCCTGCGTGCACATCCCTGTGTGCACATCCCTGTGTGCTTACCCTGCGCGTCCTATGACTACGCGTTTCCTTACGCTGCGTGGCCTGCGGCGTCCGCATGTGGCCTTGTCGCATCCCTGCGCGGGCGTCCTACCCGTGCAGTACCCGGTGGTGGCGTCCTGCCACCGCCGGCATTCCTGTCGTCCATGGCTGATGCCATCCGATCCCCCGCCGTGGCGGCGATCGGCGCGGGGCCCTGCCTCAGCGCCACCATCGGCACAGCAGTGCCGCCTGTGCCGGCAGCACCAGCAGCCGCGCGCGCCCCTGCGTCTCCCAGGTGACGAAGCCGGGCGCGGACCTACCGCTGGCGTTCTCCGCGTCCGCGTCCGTGTCCGCGGCCGGATCGTGGCGCACCGCGCGCCAGGGGCAGTAGCGCCACGGCGCGGTGTCGCCGGGCAGTGCCGCACGCGCCTGCACTGCGCCGCCCAGGAACGTCGCCGCGTCGCCGGCCAGGGCCGCGCGGCTGCGTTCGCTCAGGCGCAGCCACAGGGCGCCGCCGCGGTCGGCGGCGGTGACCAGCGCCGCCTGCGCACTGCGCGCCAGCGTCGCCGGCAGGTTGCCGTGATGCAGGCCATGGGTTTCGAATGCGGCAGGCAGCAGTGCCTGCAGGCGACGATGCAGATGACGGTGCGCGACCATGTCCGGTGCTCCTCGCGGCGGCTCAGCGCAGCGACGCGCCGAGCGCGTACCAGTCGATCCGGCGGGTGATCCACATGATCGCGCCGAGGATCCCGAACAGCAGCAGCGAGCCCATCAGCAGGGCGTTGTCTTCCGAGGCCAGCAGCCCGTACAGCGCGCCATACAGCACGGTGAGCATGGCGGCGAAGCCGGCCGCGCGCAGGCGGCTGCGCAGCACCCCGGACAGGTAGAAGAACTGCAGCCCGATACAGGCCGCCGCCGAGACCAGATAGGCCTGCCAGAACGGGATGTGCTCGGACAGGCTGAGCAGCAGCAGGAAGAAGATCGCCAGCGCCAGGCCGACCAGCAGGTACTGCAGCGGATGGATCGGCAGGCGCTTGATCAGCTCGAACAGGCCGAAGGCGACGAAGGTCAGCACCACGAACAGCAGGCCGTACTTGCTGGCGCGCTCGGCCTGGGTGTACACATCCACCGGGTCGACCAGGTCCACGCGCAACGCGTCCAGCTCCTGGCCGCCGGAGTCCGGAAGCGGCGACGGTCCGCGGGTGTCCAGCGCGGACTGCACCTGCGCCTGCGCACCGGTCGCCAGCGACGACAGCGCCCAGTTCGCCTGGAACCCCTGCGCGGTGATGCGGCGCTCGTTGGGCAGGAAGCGGCCGCCGAACAGCGGATGCGGCCACGGCGAACTCAGCGCGATCTGGTTGTCGTCGCCCACCGGCACGATCGACAGCGCCTGGGTGCCGTCGAGCACGAACTCCATCTGCACGTCGTGCAGATCGGTCAACCGCCCCTGCTGCGCATCGCGCAGCGCCGGCAACACGGCATGCACGCCCTTGGAGACGCCGGCCAGGCCCCTCGATCCCGGCTGCAGCGGCAGCGCGCGGCCGTCGGTGCGCAGATTGGGCGTGCCGACCAGGCCGCGCACGTCCTGCAGGCCGATCGCCAGGTACGGCGTGCCGTAGCGACGGCCGTCGACGGCGGCGTAGTCGAGATCGTCGAATTCGGCCTTGAGCCGTGCATGCCAGCTGTACACCTGCACCTTGAACAGGCCGATATGGCGCTGCGACGGCTTCAGTTCGCCCTCCACCTGCAGCCGCCGCGGCGCCTGCAGCACGTAGCCGGTCTCGGTCTCGCGCTTGGTCACGCGCTTGCCGTCGGTGTCGAGCACCGCGACCTCGCGCTCCTGGGTCCACGGGATCACCCGCAGCGGGCCGAGCAGGCGCTGTTCGCCGGCCTTGCTCTGCGACACACGCTCTACCGCTTCGTCGCGGTAGTGCTGGCGGTCTTGCACGGTGCCGCGAATCATCATCAGCGGGATCAGCAACAACAGGATCAATCCGCCGATGGTGGCGAATCGCAGGAGCAGTTTCAGGGATTTCATGGCCGCCTCGCGTCTTGAGAGGGCGCCAGGATGCTGCCGCTGCGTGGGCAGGGTTTGAGGCGAATTTGAAGTGGGTGTGAAGTGCGGGGATTGGGGATTGGGGATTGGGGATTGGGGATTGGGGGTTCGGGAATCGGGATTCGGGATTCGGGATTGGCAACCGGCATCCTTTCGACGCGGCCCATTGCCATTGTGGGAGGGACTTCAGTCCCGACGCGGGAACGCCGGCAGGCCGGCTCGGCGTGCCCTCGCGCGAATCGACCCGGGTCAGGCCAGCGGCAACGCCAGGCAGGCGACCGCGCCGCCGGTGTCGCGGTTGCGCAGGCTGGCATCGCCGCCGTGCAGGCGCGCCACCTCGCGCACGAACGGCAGGCCGAGGCCGGAGCTGCGCTGGCCGGTGGCCGGGCGTGCCAGCGAGTAGAAGCGCTCGAACACCCGCTCCAGCGCGTAGTCGGGCACGCCAGGGCCCGCGTCCTCCACCGACAGCAGCACGCGCGCATCGGCGCCGCGTTCGGCACGCAGCACGATGACCGCGCCCTCCGGCGAGAACGCGATGGCGTTGTCGAGCAGGTTGTGCAGCGCCTGCCGCAGCAGGTAGGGATCGCCCGATACCACCAGTGCCGGGTCCAGCGCCTGGACCTGCAGTTGCAGCCCACGCGCCTGCAGTTGCGGCGCCAGCGCTTCGGCCAGCTCGGCGCACAGCGGCGCCAGCGCCACCGGCGTGCGCCGCTGCAGCCAGCCGTATTGCTCCACCTCGGCCAGCGCCAGCAGCTTGTCGATGGTCTCGGTGAGGCGCTGCTGCTGCTCGGCGATGTTGCGCACGAAGCGCTGCCGCTCCGGCTCCGGCAGCGGTTCCTGCAGCAGTTCCGCGGCGCCGCGGATCGCCGCCAGCGGACTCTTCATCTCGTGGGTCAGCGACTGCACGTACTGCTCGACGTATTGCTTGCCCTCCAGCTTGCGCCGCATCGTCTCCAGGGCGCGGCCAAGATCGCCGATCTCGTCGCGGCGCGGCGGCGGCGGCGGTACCGGCGCACCGGCACTGACCGCCTGCGCGTAGCGGTTGAGCCGGCCGATCCCGCGCAGCAGGCCCCAGGTCATCAGGATCCCGATCAGCGCCGAGATGCCGATCAGCCAGGCGCCGCGCAACAGGATGCTGCGCTGGCTGGCGACGATGAAGGGCTCGATGCTGCGGTTGGGCTGGGACAGGCTCAGCACGCCGATCAGCCGCCGCGGGTCGGCCGGATCGTAGATCGGCGCGGCCACGTGCATCACCGTGTGGTTGGGATCGCCGTCGGCCTCGGGACTGGAGCGGGCGCCGTATTCGCCGCGCAGGGTGCGGTATACGTCGTTCCAGCGTGCGTTGTCGCGGCCGATGTCCTGCCCGCGCGAGTCGAACACCACGATGCCCGCCGCATCGGTGATGGTGACGCGGTAGTCGACGCTGTGCTTGGGGAAGCGCCAGACCATCGCGCGCGGATCGCGCCGTTGCGCGGCGGCCAGGTCGCGGGCGAACCGGCCGCTGGCGATGCGCCCGTCCTGCAGATCCTGTGCGGCCATCTGCGCCAGCACGTTGGCCGCGTCCACCAGGGTCGATTCCATCGCCTGGCGCACGCCCGGCTTGACCTCGTTGACGAACACCCGCATCACGAAGAACGCGGCCACGCCGACGATCAGGAAGAAGCCCAGGAACAGCTTCAGCCCCAGCCGCACCTCAGGCCTCCAGCGCGTAGCCGAGGCCGCGGTGGGTGCGGATCGGGTCGTGGACGGCGCCGGCCGCGCGCAACTTGGCGCGAAGGGTCTTGATATGCGTGTCGACGGTGCGGTCGGCGCTGTCGGCGCTGCTGTCCCAGCCGCGGTCCATCAGTTGCGCGCGGCTGAGGATGGCGCCGGGCCGCTGCAGCAGCGCCGCCAGCAGCGCGTACTCGTAGCGGGTCAGGTCCAGCACCGCGCCCTGCCAGCGGATGCGGCGGCCGTCGCGGTCGATGGCGAAATCGCCGTGCCGCTGCCAGCCGGCGTCGGCATCGTCGACCACTACCGCCGGACGCCGCAGCCGCGCCCGCACCCGCGCGACCAGTTCGCGCGGCGAGAACGGCTTGGCCATGTAGTCGTCGGCGCCCAGTTCCAGGCCGAGCACGCGGTCGATCTCCTCGTTGCGCGCGGTCAGGAACAGCACCGGCACCTGGCTGAAGCCGCGCAGCGTGCGGCACACCTCGAACCCGCTCAGGTCCGGCAGGCCCACGTCCAGCACCACCACGTCGATGCCGCCCTCGCGCAGCTGCGCCAGGGCCTCGCGCCCGAGCTGGCAGTGGCGCACCTGGTAGCCCTCGCTGCGCAGCGCGTACAGCACGGTGTCGGCAATGGCGGATTCGTCCTCGACCACGAGGACACAGGCGGCGGCAGGCGTGGACATGGCGCGCAGCATAGCCGCCACGCGGGCGCCGCGGCAGTCCATTCCGCCAGCGCCGGCATTGGCCGTCATAGGCTCAGCTGGCGGCACGTACGCTGGCCGTGCCCGGCGACGCCGCCAGTTCCACCCGGTTGCGGCCGCCGTGCCTGGCCCGCTGCTGGACTTCGACGACGACCTGTTGCGACAGGTCCGGCAGGCCCATGTCCAGGTAGGCGTCGGCGATACCGATCAGGGTCAGCAGCGCCACCCAGCCGCCATCGCGCTGCGCATCGAGCCGGCGCAGGCCCTGCAGGGTGCGCAGCGACTGCGCGTAGCGGCCGGCGTCGCGCGCGCCGAAGGCACGCATGCGCAGGGCCGCCGCGCGCAAGCGCGGGAACCGCTGCGCGTCGGTCAGCGCCAGGATCGTGATGGCGGGCTGCAGGTAGGCCGGGCGCTGGCCGTCGTTGTACAGCGCGTAGGTCTCGCACAGCAGGTACTCCAGGCGCACCTTCACATGGGCACGCGCGACCGCGCCGCGCTCGCCGCGCCGCGCCTGCTCCACCGCTGCGGCCGGCCCCTGCGGGACGTGCTGGCAATCGAAGGCGTCCAGGCGCGCGCGCCGCACCGGATCGTCGGCCGGCAGCAAGGCCTGTAGGCGCGCATGCGCGACACGGTAGGCCTGCTCGTCTGCTGCCATGTCCTTGCCATGCGCGCCGACATCCTCGATCAATGCATCGAACGCCGCGGCCTGCCCCGCGCGGGGGTCGGACGCCTGGTCACGGGCGGCGCGAATGCGGCGAACGGCAACGCTAGCGCCAGGACTCCAAGCAACAGGAAAAAAGGCATCGACATGCAAACCGTGGCACTCGCCGGCCGCCCACGCGGCACCGGCACTGCGCACCCGAACGCCCCGAACGACGCCTGCGCCCGGATGCACAGGCCCATCGTCCACGCCTTCCTGCCGCATGCCCGGCAGGCGCCACGCGACCGCCAGCGATCGCTCGGCCAGTGTACCGCGGCCACGGACCGTCCCTGCCCGGCGCCGCAGCCAAGCGTGGCCGGCTGGCGTGGCGCCCCGTACACTGCGCGGATGAATTACCGCCACGCCTTCCACGCCGGCAACCATGCCGACGTCCTCAAGCACATCGTGCTGCTGGCGCTGCTCGATGCGTTCAAGCGCAAGGACAGCCCGTTCTTCGTGCTCGATACCCACGCCGGGCGCGGCCGCTACCTGTTCGCCGCCAACGAGGCACGCAAGACCGGCGAGGCGGCCGCCGGCGTGCTGCGGTTGATGGGCCAGCCGACCCTGCCCGAGGTGGTGGAGCGCTACCTGCGCGCGGTGCAGGCCGACAATCCGGTGGGGGCGCTGGTCGCCTATCCGGGCTCGCCGTTGCTGGTGGCGCAGGCGCTGCGCGCACAGGACCGGCTGGCCGCCTGCGAGCTACAGGCCGAGGAAGCCGCCGAACTCAAGGCGCTGTTCGCCCACGACCGCCGCGTGCAGGTGCACGCCGGCGACGGCTATGCGGCGATCAAGGCATTCCTGCCGCCGAAGTCCGGGGCCAACCGGATCGGCCGCGGACTGGTGCTGATCGACCCGCCCTACGAGGCGCAGGATGCCGAGTACCCGCTGATCGTGGCCGCGCTGCGCGAGACCCTGAGCCGCTGGCCACAGGCGGTGTGTGTGGTGTGGTATCCGATCAAGCAGCGCCGCAGCCTGCAGCCGTTCTTCCGCAAGGCCGCGGCGCTGCCGGTGGCCTCGGCGCTGGTCGCCGAACTGCAGGTGCACCCGGACGATTCGCCGCTGCGGCTCAACGGCAGCGGCATGCTGCTGCTCAATCCGCCCTGGCAATTCGAGCAGACGCTGGCGCAGGCGCTGCCGCCGCTGAAGGCGCACCTGGGCGAAGCCGGCGCCAGCACGCGCCTGGAGTGGCTCAAGCGCGAGGCGTGAGTTGTCGTCACACGGCAGCGCGCACGCGCACGCTCAGAAGCAATCCCAGTTGTAGGCGACGCGGCTGAAATCGCCGCGCCGCAGGTCGTCCGGATCGATGAAGAAATTGGCGACGCCGCTGTCGCCCCACATCATCTCCTCGTCGCTGTCCAACTGCAGCAGCAGGACCTGCCGGTCCTGCGGCGTCCGTGGGTCTTCCTGGGTGAACTCCGGGTAGCCGCCGAGCTTGTGCCCGCCCCGGCTCAGCGCATCGAACAGCGCGTCGTCCACCGTATCCTGCGACACCGCGTGGCCGCTGGCGTACGCGGCGGCGACCTCCTCCAGCGGCTTCCCCAGCACCTGCTCGAACCGCACGTCGCTGCTGCCGATGGTTTCCTCACCGGCGTCGAACCGCATCGCCCGCGGCCGCGCCGGATCGAACGGCAACGTGTCGGCGGCCGGCGACGGCACCTCGACCTGCCGCGCCGACGCCTTCGGCTGCGGCCAGTACACCACGCGGAAATTGCGTTGTTCGCTTAGCGCAGCCAGGTCGATGCGCGCGTCGCCCAGGTTGGCGCCATAGAAGTCGTCGCCGCCGATGAAGAACTGCAGCATGCCCTGGCGCGGATAGCCCGGCAGGGGCGGCATCCGCGCCAGATCGATCTGCGCCAGCAGCGCCAGCGGCTGGCCATCGGCCGCGTGGGGATAAGGCTTGTCGCCGGTCCAGTAGGGGCGCCCGCCGACCTTGCTGGCCAGGCGATCGTCCTGCGCCATCGGCTGCAACTGCAGCTGCAGCACCGGCCGGCGCGTGGCCTGCAGGCGCGCCCGGTACGGCGCCAACGCCCCTGTCGCCAGTTGCTCCGCATCGGCGACAGGGGCGACAGGGGCGGCGCTGGCGGTCGTCGGCGTGGCGCTGTGCTGCATGCGCAGCAGCCACCGGCCGCCGCCCACCAGCAACAGCACCAGCAGCGCCGCCGTTCCCAGCCCGATCGCCGCCGACACGGCAACGGCATGCGATGTCTTCATCGTCGTGCATTCCCTTGGACGAAGCGCCACTGTAGCAAGGCCACCGCAGCCGCACACACGCAGGACGCTGCGTTCACGGACGCAGGTGTCGGCTAATGCGAGAATCCAGGCTTCGTCGAGGATCATACGGCCATGGCTACCCGCAACCGCATGCCTCCGTGGCATGAAACCTTCACCCTGCCCAGTGGGCGCGAACTGTTGATCCGGCCGATCCGGCCGGAGGACAGCGCGCCCCTGCAAGGCGCCTTCGGCCTGCTCGGGCCGACCGAGATCCGCGAGCGTTTCCTGCATTCCACCCAGGAACTGACCGAGGACATGGCGCAACGCCTCACCCATCCCAATCCGAAGTCGGAACTGATCCTGGTCGCGGCCGAGCCGCTGCCGCCGGGCGAGGCCGTGGTCGGCGCGGTGGCGCGCGCAGCGATCATTCCGGGCACCCGCGAGGCGCAGTACGCGATCCTGGTCAGCAGCTTCGTCTCCGGCCAGGGCCTGGGCCGGCAACTGATGCGCAAGCTGGTCAAGTGGGCGCGCCGCAAGTACCTGGACCGGCTCTACGGCGACGTGCTCGAACGCAATGTGCCGATGCTGCAACTGGCCGAGTCGCTGGGCTTCCAGCGCATGCCGCATCCGGACAATCCGGACCTGGTGCGGGTGGTGCTGGAACTGGGCAACTGAAACCTCGGGCCCCGGAACCCGGGACCCGGAAAGCCAGAGCTCCGCAGGCAGCTTTAGCTCCTGCTCTTCCGGGTCCCCGGTCCCGGGTCCCGAGTCCCGACCTTGCTAAACTAGTTGGTCCATGCCGCCCCTTTCCTTCCCCGTTCCGCCGCTGCCCAAATCCGGCCAGCTCCGCGCGCACTGGCGCGCTCCCGCCTCCTCCACCGCACTGGCCTGGCACATCGCCTGCGCCGCGTCCGCGCACCGCGGGCCGTTGCTGGTGGTGGCCCGCGACAACCAGAGCGCGCATCAGCTCGAAGCCGACCTGCACAGCCTGCTCGGCGACGACGCCAGCCTGCCGGTGGTGCCGTTCCCGGATTGGGAAACCCTGCCCTACGACCAGTTCAGCCCGCACCCGGACATCGTCAGCCAGCGCCTGGCGGCGCTGCACCGGCTGCCGACGCTGACCCAGGGCATCGTGGTGGTGCCGGTACAGACGCTGATGCAGCGGGTGGCGCCGTTGCGCTACATCGTCGGCGGCAGTTTCGACCTGCGCGTGGGCCAGCGCCTGGACCTGGACGCGGAGAAGCGCCGGCTGGAAAGCGCCGGCTACCGCAACGTGCCGCAGGTGATGGACCCCGGCGATTTCGCCGTGCGCGGCGGCCTGCTCGACGTGTATCCGATGGGCACCGATGCGCCGCTGCGGATCGAACTGCTGGACGAGGACATCGATTCGATCCGCGCCTTCGACCCGGAATCGCAGCGCTCGCTGGAACATGTGCAAGCGGTGCGCATGCTGCCCGGGCGCGAGGTGCCGATGGACGATGCCAGCGTGGAGCGGGTGCTCACGGCGCTGCGCGAGCGCTTCGACGTCGATACCCGGCGCAGCGCGCTGTACCAGGATCTGAAGGCCGGGCTGGCGCCGTCGGGCATCGAGTACTACCTGCCGCTGTTCTTCCAGGAGACGCGCAGCGGCGGCGCGCGCGAGGCCACCGCCACCCTGTTCGACTACCTGGGCGAGCACGTGCTGCCGCTGATCGCCCCGGGCGTGGGCGCCGCGGCCGATGCATTCTGGACGCAGACCCAGGCCCGCTACGAGCAACGCCGCCATGACGTGGAGCGTCCGCTGCTGGCGCCGGAGGAGCTGTACCAGGCGCCGGATGCGCTGCGCGAGCGCCTCAACGGGCTGCCGCGCATCGACGTGTGGGCCGCCGACCATCCGCGCATCGACGAGGCGCAGGCCTTGGGCGACCAGCCGCTGCCGCCGCTGCCGGTGGCGGCCAAGGACGCCGCGCCGGCCGCGGCGCTGAAGAGCTTCCTCGACCACTACCCGGGACGGGTGCTGATCGCCGCCGACTCGCCGGGCCGCCGCGAGGCGCTGCTGGAAGTGTTGGCGGCTGCGGAACTGAAGCCGGAGGTGCTGCCGAACTTCGCCGCGTTTGTTCCTTCTCCCTCCGGGAGAAGGTGGCGCGAAGCGCCGGATGAGGGTGCGGCGCCTGCGCGGTCCTCATCCAAGAAGGCTGCTGCTTCGTCCGCGTCCTCAACCGCAGCGCAGGCAAAGCTCACTAGCGGTCGTACCCTCACCCCAACCCCTCTCTCCCACGGGGACTCCCTGCGGTCGCCGGAGGGAGAGGGGCCCGACTCCGGTGAGGTGGGTGCGCGCTTCGCTATTGCGGTGGCACCGCTGGACGACGGCTTCGCGCTGGAGGCGCCGCGCATCGCGGTGCTGACCGAGCGCCAGTTGTTCCCCGAGCGCGCCAGCCAGCCGCGGCGCAGCCGGCGCGTGGGGCGCGAGCCGGAAGCGATCATCCGCGACCTGGGCGAGCTGTCCGAGGGCGCGCCGATCGTGCACGAGGACCACGGTGTCGGCCGCTACCGCGGGCTGATCGTGCTCGATGCCGGCGGCATGCCCGGCGAGTTCCTGGAAATCGAATACGCCAAGGGCGACCGGCTGTACGTGCCGGTGGCGCAATTGCACCTGATCAGCCGCTACTCCGGCGCCTCGGCCGAGACCGCGCCGCTGCATTCGCTGGGCGGCGAGCAATGGACCAAGGCCAAGCGCAAGGCCGCCGAGAAGGTGCGCGACGTGGCCGCGGAGCTGCTGGAGATCCAGGCGCGCCGCCAGGCCCGTGCCGGACTGGCGCTGCAGGTGGACCGTGCGATGTACGAGCCGTTCGCCGCCGGTTTCCCGTTCGAGGAGACGCCCGACCAGTTGGCCGCGATCGACGCCACCCTGCGCGACCTGGCCAGCAGCCAGCCGATGGACCGCGTGGTGTGCGGCGACGTCGGCTTCGGCAAGACCGAGGTCGCGGTACGCGCGGCCTTCGCCGCGGCCAGCGCCGGCAAGCAGGTGGCGGTGCTGGTGCCGACCACGCTGCTGGCCGAACAGCACTACCGCAACTTCCGCGACCGCTTCGCCGACTACCCGCTCAAGGTCGAGGTGCTGTCGCGCTTCAAGAGCAGCAAGGAGATCAAGGCCGAACTGGAGAAGGTCGCCGCCGGCAGCATCGATGTGATCGTCGGCACCCATCGCCTACTGCAGCCCGACGTGAAGTTCAAGGACCTGGGCATGGTCATCGTCGACGAGGAGCAGCGCTTCGGCGTGCGCCAGAAGGAAGCGCTGAAGGCGCTGCGCGCCAACGTGCACCTGCTCACCCTCACCGCCACGCCGATCCCGCGCACCTTGAACATGGCCATGGCCGGCCTGCGCGACCTGTCGATCATCGCCACCCCGCCGCCGAACCGGCTGGCGGTGCAGACCTTCGTCACCCAGTGGGACAACGCGCTGCTGCGCGAAGCCTTCCAGCGCGAACTGGCGCGCGGCGGCCAGCTGTACTTCCTGCACAACGACGTGGAGAGCATCGGCCGCATGCAGCGCGAGCTGAGCGAGCTGGTGCCGGAGGCACGCATCGGCATCGCCCACGGACAGATGCCCGAGCGCGAGCTGGAAAAGGTGATGCTGGATTTCCAGAAGCAGCGCTTCAACGTGCTGCTGTCGACCACGATCATCGAATCGGGCATCGACATCCCCAACGCCAACACCATCGTCATCAACCGCGCCGACCGCTTCGGCCTGGCGCAGTTGCACCAGTTGCGCGGCCGCGTCGGCCGTTCGCACCACCGCGCCTACGCCTATCTGCTGGTGCCGGACCGGCGCAGCATCACCCCCGATGCGCAGAAGCGGCTGGACGCGATCGCCTCGATGGACGAACTGGGCGCCGGCTTCACACTCGCCACCCACGACCTGGAAATCCGCGGCGCCGGCGAACTGCTGGGCGAGGACCAGAGCGGGCAGATGGCCGAAGTCGGCTTCAGCCTGTACACCGAGCTGCTAGAACGCGCGGTGCGCAGCATCCGCCAGGGCAAGCTGCCGGATCTGGACGCCGGCGAGGAGGCGCGCGGCGCCGAAGTGGAACTGCACGTGCCGGCGCTGATCCCCGACGATTACCTGCCGGACGTGCATACCCGCCTGACCCTGTACAAGCGCATCTCCAGCGCCCGCGACAGCGACGGCCTGCGCGAACTGCAGGTGGAGATGATCGACCGCTTCGGCCTGCTGCCGGATCCGGTGAAGCACCTGTTCGCGATCGCCGAGCTGAAGCTGCAGGCCAACGCGCTGGGCATCCGCAAGCTGGAACTGGGCGAGCACGGCGGGCGCCTGGTGTTCGAGGCCAAGCCGAACGTGGATCCGATGACCATCATCCAGATGATCCAGAAGCAGCCCAAGCTGTACGCGATGGACGGCCCGGACAAGCTGAAGCTCAAGCTGCCGCTGCCGGAAGCGGCCGACCGCTTCAATGCCGCGCGCGGCCTGTTGACCGCGCTGTCGCCGCGCTGAGCGGCGCGGGCGATCCTGCCCGCGCCGGCTTCCCACACCGACCGCCGGGCATCGCCACACGGTCGCCCTGCCCGGCTGCCTCGCCCCGATCGCCGGCCACGTGCGGCGGGGTACGGGCGCGTCTGCCGCGTCGTCACTGTGCAGCGGCCTTCACGTGAGGACCGACGCGCCCGCGCATCGCGCGGCGATTTGACGCCTTCACACGCCATTCCGTTTGGCACAGCACATGCAGAGACCTGGGTATCCACCGCATCGGCGCGGAGATGGGATGCGCATCGCGGCGCGTGTCTGAACCACTCAGGCTCGCGTGCGCTGCACGAGACAAATGGTTCACACGGGCTAAATATTTCTAAATATTTCCCATCCGCGCCGATATCGCTGGTACCGAAGCCTGCACGCGCCCGTCACGGCGTGCTGCCGGCTTTCCACTTGCCACTGCCGGAGACCCGCCATGCGCTCGACGCCCCCCGATGAACAGGACCTGCCGCTGCAGCTGAGCGTGGACGGCGACATGACCATCCGCCGTGCGGCCGAACTGAAGCCGCTGCTGCTGCCCGCGCTGGAGCATCCCGGCGGCCTGCGCCTGCAGCTGCAGGAGGTGACCGACATCGACGCCACCGGCGTGCAGCTGCTGCTGGCCACCCAGGCCGCACTGCGCGCGCTGGGACGGCCGTTCCAGCTGGAGGGCTGCAGCACCGCGGTCGGCGATGCGCTGGACCTGCTTGGCCTCGGCGACGCGTTCGAGCGCGTCGGCAACGACACCCTTCACTAATCGGCAGCACGACATGAATCTGGCCCAATTGCTGCAGACCTTCATCGCCGAGAGCCGCGACCTGCTCGAGGACATGGAACGCAACCTGCTGGAAGCCGAGCGCGGCGAAGCCGGTCCCGACGCGGTCAACGCGATCTTCCGCGCCGCCCACACCATCAAGGGCTCCGGCGGCCTGTTCGACCTGGCGCAGCTGGTCGGCTTCACCCACGTGGTGGAGAGCGTGCTGGACCTGGTGCGCGAGCACGCGGTCGCGCTGGATTCGGAACTGATCCAACTGATGCTGGCCTGCTGCGATCACATCCGCGCGCTGGTGGAAGCGGCGGCCGGCGCCGAGGCAGACGAAGCCACGCTGGCCGCCGAGGGCGCACCGCTGCTGGCACGCCTGCAGACCTACCTGCAACCGGCCGCTGCACCGGCCACCACGGCGAGCGCCACCGCGGCAACGCCGGCAGTACCAGCCGCGCCTGCGCAGACCGGCTACTGGCGGATCTCGCTGCAGCTGTTCACCGACGCGCTGCGCTTCGGCAATTCGCCGCTGCACCTGATCCGCTGCCTGCGCAGCCTCGGCAGCCTGGAGGCGGTGCGTACCCGCCACGAGCGCGTGCCGGCGCTGCCGGACCTGGATCCGGAGGCGTGCTACCTGGGCTTCGACATCCTGCTGCGCAGCGACGCGCAACAGGCCGCGATCGAGGACATCTTCGAGTTCGTGCGCGACGACTGCGACCTGCAGGTGTTGGCGGTGGAGCCGAACGGCGACGCGGCCAACCTGGACCTGCCGCTGCTGGTGGCCGAAGCCGGCAGCCAGGCCAGCGCCGACGATTTCGCCGGGTTCGAAAGCGTCGCCGCCCCGGAGGCCGCGCCCGCCGCGGCCGCACCGGCCGTGGCCAGCGCGCCGGCCGCGGCCGCGAGCGCCGCCGCCAACGCCGGCACGGCCAAGGCCGCGGGCGCACGCGGCGAAGGCGGCTCGATCCGCGTCGACGCCGACAAGCTCGACCGCATGATCGACCTGGTCGGCGAACTGATCATCGCCGTCGCCAGCACCGGTGCCAACGCGCAACGCACCGGCGACGCGCAATTGCTGGAATCCACCTCGATCCTCGCCGGGCTGGTCGAGGAAGTCCGCGAAAGCGCGCTGCAGCTGCGCATGGTCAAGATCGGCGGCACCTTCAGCCGCTTCCACCGCGTGGTTCACGACGTCGCCCGCGAACTGGGCAAAGACATCGTGCTGGTGGTCAACGGCGAGGACACCGAGCTGGACAAGTCGGTGGTGGAGAAGATCGCCGATCCGCTGACCCACCTGGTGCGCAACGCCATGGACCACGGCATCGAACCGGCCGAGGTGCGCCAGGCGCGCGGCAAGCCGGTGCGCGGCACGGTGCGGCTCAACGCCTTCCACGATTCGGGCAGCATCGTCATCCAGATCAGCGACGACGGCGGCGGCCTCAACCGCGACCGGATCCTGGCCAAGGCGCTGGAGCGCGGCCTGATCGAACCCGGCCGCCTGCTCTCGGACCGCGAGGTGTTCGCGCTGATCTTCGAGCCTGGCTTCTCCACCGCCGAGAAGGTCACCAACCTGTCCGGCCGCGGCGTCGGCATGGACGTGGTCAAGCGCAACATCGCCGCGCTGCGCGGCAGCGTCGACATCAGCAGCCAGCAGGACGTCGGCACCACCATCTCGGTGCGGCTGCCGCTGACCCTGGCGATCATCAACGGCTTCCAGGTCGGGGTCGGCAAGTCGGTGTTCGTGGTGCCGCTGGACGTGGTCGAGGAATGCGTGGAGTTCGCGCCGAACTACCAGAGCGAGTACATCGACCTGCGCGGCAACGTGCTGCCCTACGTGCGCCTGCGCTCGCTGTTCGCCATCGCCGGCGCGCCGCCGGCGCGCGAGAGCATCGTGGTGATCCGCCAGGGCTCGCAGCGTTTCGGCCTGGTGGTCGACACCCTGCTCGGCGAGTGGCAAACGGTGATCAAGCCGCTTTCCAAGGTGTTCGCCCAGGTCAAGGGCATCAGCGGCTCCAGCATCCTCGGCAGCGGCGGGGTCGCGCTGATCCTGGACGTGCCGTCGCTGCTCGGCCAGTTGCAACCCGGCGCCGAATCGCTGGCGGCCTGAGCCGTCGCGCCCGGTCATTCCCCCGCCGCACCCTTCATCAGGAATCCTTGTCATGTCCCAGAACCGGACGCTCCTGTTCACGCTCCCGACGGCCGCCATCGTCGCCGTCGCCCTGCCTGCCGCCGCGGCCGTCGCGGCGCTGGCGCTGCCGCTGGCCGGTGGCCTCGCCTGGACGCTGGTCGCCGTGGCGACGCTGGCCGCCGCCGCAGTGCTGGGCCGCAGCGTACACGCGGCGCAGCAAGCGGCCGCAGCCGCGCAGCGCGAACTGGAATTGGCCCGCACCGGCCTGCAGGCACTGGCGCTGGGCGAACTGGACCGCGTGGACGTGGCGGCGGCGGGCGGCAGCGAGATCGGCCAGGCCCTGCTCGCCGCGCAGCGGCCGCTGCGGCAGCTGCAGGCCGACGTGGCGCACATGACCAGTGCGCACGCCGCCGGCGACTGCGACGTGATGCTGGACGCGGCGAGCGCCAACGGCGCCTATCGCGTCGTGGCCGGCGACATCAATCAGCTGGTCGGCGGCCATATCGGCCTGTGCAAGCAGGCGATCGACTGCGTGGGCGAGTTCGGCCGCGGCAACTTCTCCGCCCCGCTGGCCGCCTTCCCGGGCAAGAAGGCCTTCATCAACGACACCATCGAGCAGGTGCGGCGCAACATGCTCGGCCTGATCGCCGAGATGCGCCGCGTCTCCGAGCAGCACGAAGCCGGCGAGATCGACGCCAGCATCGACGGCGCGCACTTCCAGGGCGACTTCCGCAGCGTGGCCGAGGGCATCAACCGCATGGTCGGAAGCCACATCGCGGTCAAGAAGCAGGCGCTGGGCGTGGTCGCCGAGTTCGGCCGCGGCAATTTCGACGCGGGCATGCCGCAGCTGCCCGGCAAGAAGGCCTTCATCAACGAGACCCTCGAGCAGGTGCGCGGCAACTTCAAGCGCCTGATCGGCGAGATCGCGCGCATGTCCGAGGAGCACGACCGGGGCGACATCGACGTGCAGATCGACTGCACGCACCTGGACGGGCAGTTCTGCGCCATCGGCAAGGCCATCAACCGCATGGTCGCCGCGCACATCGCGGTCAAGAAGCAGGCGCTGAGCGTGGTCGCCGAGTTCGGCCGCGGCAACTTCGACGCGCCGATGCCGCAGTTGCCGGGCAAGAAGGCCTTCATCAACGAGATCATCGAACAGACCCGCGGCAACCTGCGCAGCGTCGGCGACGTGATCAAGGTCATGGGCGCGATGGCCGAGGGCGACCTCAGCCGCCAGGTGCAGGGCCAGTACGAGGGCGCCTTCGCCGACATGCAGCGCTACGTCAACGCCACCATCGACAAGCTCACCAGCATCGTCACCGAGGTCAACGGCAACGCCGCCACCCTGGCCAGCGCCGCCGAGGAACTGTCGGCGACCGCGCAGTCGCTGAGCCAGGCGGCCAGCGAGCAGGCCGCCGGCGTGGAGGAGACCAGCGCCTCGCTGGAGCAGATGACCGGCTCGATCGCGCAGAACGCCGAGAACGCCAAGATCACCGACGGCATGGCCAGCAAGGCCTCGCGCGAGGCCGCCGAGAGCGGCGAGGCGGTACGCGCCACCGTCGCCGCGATGAAGGAGATCGCCCGCAAGATCGGCATCATCGACGACATCGCCTACCAGACCAACCTGCTGGCGCTGAATGCGGCGATCGAGGCCGCACGCGCCGGCGAGCACGGCAAGGGCTTCGCCGTGGTCGCCGCGGAGGTGCGCAAGCTGGCCGAGCGCAGCCAGGTGGCCGCGCACGAGATCGGCGATGTCGCCGGCACCAGCGTGACCCTGGCCGAGACCACCGGGCGCCTGCTCGGCGAGATGGAACCGTCGATCCGCCGCACCTCCGACCTGGTGCAGGAAATCACCGCCGCCTCCGAGGAGCAAAGCACGGGCGTCGGCCAGATCAACGCTGCCGTGGTTCAGCTCAGCCAGACAACACAGCAATCCGCTGCCAACGCTGAAGAATTGGCCGCCACGGCCGAAGAAGTAAGCAGCCAGGCAGAACAGTTGCAAACGCTCATGAGCTTCTTCACCACCGGCGCCACCACCTCCCCGGCACCGGCCCCACAACCGCGACGCCTGCCGATGTCGGCGCAGCGCGCCCCACGCGCCCGCAGCTTCGGTGGCCCGGCGGCCACCGCCCAGGCCGCGCGCCTGGAAGAAGCGGCGTTCGTTTCGTTCTGATCCCTCCCCGTCCCGGCCTGTCAGGCCGGGGACTTTTCACCCGCACAGGTACACCGGCATGTCCAACTCCCTTTCGCTGTCCTCCAAGCTGTGGACCGGTTCGGCCATCGCCGTCGCGCTGCCATTGGCCGCCGCCGCATGCGGGTTCGCCCTCGGCCTGCCCGCCGGGCAGACCCTGGCGCTGAGCATCGGCGCCACGGTGATCGCTAGCGCGGTGCTGGCCTATACCGTCCACGCCATCACCCGCTCGCTGCGGATCGCCACCACCACCCTGGCCCGCTTCGCCAACGGCAATTTCGAGGTGGTGATGCCGACCATACGCAACGACCAGGCCTGCGAAGTACTGCTGGCGCTGCGCCAGGTGCAGACCGGGGTGCGCCAGATCAACGACGAGATCGTGCGCATGTCCGCGCAGCACGACGCCGGCGACATCGACGTGGTGATCGACAGCCACCGCTTCGACGGCGAGTTCAAGGTGATCGCCGAGGGCATCAACCGCATGGTCGGTGACCACATCGCCACCAAGAAGAAGGCGCTGGCCTGCGTGGCCGAGTTCGGCCGCGGCAACTTCGATGCGCCGCTGGAGACGTTCCCGGGCAAGAAGGTCTTCATCAACGAGATCATCGAGCAGGTGCGCCGCAACATGCAGGGGCTGATCGCGCAGATGCAGCACATGTCCGCGCAGCACGACGCCGGCGACATCGACGTGGTGATCGAGAGCCACCGCTTCGAAGGCGACTTCCGCAGCATGGCCGATGGCATCAACCGCATGGTCGGCGACCATATCGCCACCAAGAAGAAGGCGATGACCTGCATCGCCGAATTCGGCCGCGGCAACTTCGACGCGCCGCTGGACGCCTTCCCGGGCAAGAAGGCGTTCATCAACGACACGGTCGAACAAGTGCGTTCCAACCTGCGCGCGCTGATCCGCGATACCAGCCTGCTGGCCGACGCGGCCGCGGCCGGGCGCCTGGACGTGCGCGCCGACGGCAGCCAGCACCACGGCGACTTCCGCCGTATCGTCGATGGCGTCAACCTGACCCTGGATACGGTGATCGGCCCGCTCAACGAAGCCGGTGCCGTGCTCAAGGCGATCGAGGGCGGCGACCTGACCCGCGTGGCGGACGTGCAGTGCCAGGGCAAGCTGAAGGAACTGTGCGACAGCATCAATGCCACCGTCGCGCGGCTGGCGCAGGTGGTCGGCGAGGTCAACATCAACGCCGAGGCGCTGGCCAGCGCCTCCGAGCAGGTGAGCGCCACCGCGCAGTCGCTGAGCCAGGCGGCGAGCGAACAGGCTGCCGGCGTGGAAGAGACCAGCGCCTCGCTGGAGCAGATGACCGCGTCCATCGCGCAGAACACCGAGAACGCCAAGGTCACCGACAGCATGGCCGCCAAGGCCGCGCGCGAAGCCAACGAAGGCGGCGATGCGGTGCGCTCGACGGTGGCGGCGATGAAGCAGATCGCACAGAAGATCGGCATCATCGACGACATCGCCTACCAGACCAATCTGCTGGCGCTGAACGCGGCGATCGAGGCCGCACGCGCCGGCGAGCACGGCAAGGGCTTCGCCGTGGTGGCGGCGGAAGTGCGCAAGCTGGCCGAACGCAGCCAGGTGGCCGCGCAGGAGATCGGCCAGGTGGCCGAATCCAGCGTGGAACTGGCCGAGAACGCCGGCAAGCTGCTGGACCAGATGGTGCCGTCGATCCGCCGCACCTCCGACCTGGTGCAGGAGATCACCGCCGCCTCCGAGGAACAGACCTCCGGCGTCGGCCAGATCAACGCCGCGGTCGGCCAGCTCAACCAGACCACCCAGCAGGCCGCGGCCAACTCCGAGGAACTGGCCGCCACCGCCGAGGAAATGAGCGGCCAGGCCGAGCAGTTGCAGCAGCTGATGAGTTTCTTCCGGACCAACCAGGTCGTGGCGCCGCGGCGTCCGACCGCCGTCTCCAGTGTCCCGTCCCGCAAGGCGGCGCCTGCGCGCAAACGTGGGTTCGGGGAGGTCGGCCTGGCACTGGTTTCGGCGCCGGACGAAGCCCACTTCGATACGTTCTGACAACCACTTCCACGACATCATTTCCAGGGGATCACGATGTTCACGCACATGAAAATCGGCACGCGTATCGGCATCGGCTTCGGCCTGGTGTTGCTGCTGCTGCTGGGAACCGGCATCTTCGCCACGCTGCAGATGGCCCGCATCAACGGCTCCTCCACGGAGATGGCCGGGAACTGGATGCCCAGCATCCGCAACATCGAGGAGATGAGCGCGAACTTCAACAAGCTGCGCCTGCTCGAAGTGCAGCGGGTCATCGCCACCAGCCCAGCAGAGATGCAGGACTACGACGCGCGCATGGTGCAGACGCTGGACGCGTTCGAGAGCAACCGCAAGACCTACATCCCCTTGATCTCCTCGCCCGAAGAGCGCGCGCTGTACGAGGATTTCGCCAAGAAGTTCGACCGCTACAGCGACCTGCACAAGCAGGTGCTGGCGCTGGTGGCGCAGGCGAAGTCGCAGGAAGCGATGACAGTCCTGAACGGCGAGCAGCGGCAGTTGTACCGCGGCACCGCCGACGCGATCGACAAGCTGGTGGATCTGAACGTCAAGGGCGGCGTGGACGCCAGCGACCGTGGCGACGCGCTGTACGCCTCGGCGCGCACGCTGATCATCTCCACCATCGTCGTGGCGTTGTTGCTGGGCGTGGTCGTGGCGGTCTTCATCGTGCGCATCCTCGGCCGCCTGCTGGGCGGCGAGCCGGCCTACGTGGCCGAGATCGCCAACAAGGTCGCCCAGGGCGATCTGGACCTGCAGGTGGCGGTGCGCGCCAACGACACCGGCAGCGCGCTGTATGCGATGCGGACCATGGTCGAGCGGCTGAAGCTGGTGATCGACGGCCAGCGCCGCGTGGTTGCGGCGGCCAACCGCGGCGACTTCTCCGAGCGCATCGCGCTGGACGGCCTGGCCGGATTCCAGCGCGAGATGGGCCAGGGCCTGAACGAGCTGGCGGCCACCACCGGCGGCAGCATCCAGGACGTGGTGCGAGTGATGGGCGGCCTGGCCGAGGGCGACCTGACCCAGAGCATCGACAAGCACTACGACGGCGCCTACGCCGAAATGAAGAACTACATCAACGACACCATCGCGCGCCTATCGCAGGTGGTCAGCGAGGTCAACGGCAATGCCGAATCGCTGGCCAGCGCCTCGGAAGAGGTCAGCGCCACCGCGCAGTCGCTGAGCCAGGCGGCCAGCGAGCAGGCTGCCGGCGTGGAGGAGACCAGCGCTTCGCTGGAGCAGATGACCGCGTCGATCTCGCAGAACACCGAAAACGCCAAGATCACCGACGGCATGGCCAGCAAGGCCTCCAGCCAGGCGCTGGACGGCGGCGAATCGGTGCGTGCGACCGTGCAGGCGATGAAGCAGATCGCGCAGAAGATCGGCATCATCGACGACATCGCCTACCAGACCAACCTGCTGGCGCTGAACGCGGCGATCGAGGCCGCGCGTGCCGGCGAGCACGGCAAGGGCTTCGCCGTGGTCGCCGCGGAAGTGCGCAAGCTGGCCGAACGCAGCCAGATCGCGGCGCAGGAAATCGGCGATGTCGCCAGTTCCAGCGTCGAACTGGCCGAGAATGCCGGCAAGCTGCTGGACGAAATGGTGCCGTCGATCAAGCGTACCTCCGACCTGGTGCAGGAGATCACGGCTGCCTCCGAGGAACAGACCTCCGGCGTCGGCCAGATCAATGCCGCGGTCGGCCAGCTCAACCAGACCACCCAGCAGGCCGCGTCCAACTCCGAGGAACTGGCCGCCACGGCCGAGGAGATGAGCGCGCAGGCCGAACAATTGCAGCAGCTGATGAGCTTCTTCAAGGTGCAGGGCACCCCGCCGGCCAGGACCGCGGCGCGGCGTCCCGGCACCGTGCGCGGCCGCAGCGGGCACGCCGGGGCCAAGCCGATCGCACGCGTCGCCGGCGGCCAGCTGGTCCTGGCCGACTCGCTCGACGAAGCCCACTTCGAAACCTTCTGAGACATGGCCATGAACGCTCCCGCTTCGCTCTCACCCTCCGACGCCGGCGACCTGGCGACGGACCAGTTCCTGACCTTCCTGCTCGGCAAGGAAATGTTCGGTGTCGGCATCCTCGGCATCAAGGAGATCATCGAGTACCGCACGCCGACCGACGTGCCGATGATGCCGCCGGCCCTGCGCGGGGTGATCAACCTGCGCGGCGCGGTGGTGCCTGTGGTGGACCTGCAGCAGCGCTTCGGCCGCGCGCCCAGCGAGATCAGCAAGCGCACCTGCATCGTCATCATCGAGGTCGCCAGCGGCGAGGAGCGCCAGGTGCTCGGCCTGCTGGTGGACGCGGTCAGCGAGGTGCTGGAGATCGCCACGGCGGACATCGCGCCGCCGCCGGCGTTCGGCACCGGCATTCGCCGCGATTTCATCCACGGCATGGGCAAGGTCGGCGAGCGGTTCGTGATCCTGCTCGCCGCCGACGCGGTGCTGGCGCCTCAGGAGTTCGCCAGCATGGCCGGCCTCGACGCCCACGTGGAAGAAGGCATCGCCGCCTGAGCGGCCTTCGCCGCGCATCGCCCCGCCCTTTCTTCGAAACGGATTTCGCATGCCCACGCCCCCCGACACCGCCGCCCTGCACCACTTCGGCACGGTCCTGGTGGTCGACGACAGCCAGGTCCAGCGCGAACATGCGCTGGCGCTGTGCCTGCGGATGGGCGCGGTGGCGGTGGAAGGCGCGGCCGACGGCCATGCCGCGCTGGCGCGGGTGACCGAGGGTTCGCCGCTGGGGCTGCTGATCGTGGATCTGGAAATGCCGGGCATGGACGGTGTGCAATTGCTCGATGCGCTCGCCCGCTGCGGCGCGCGCGTACCGATCGTGGTCGCCTCACAGCGTGGCGCGGCCTTGATCGACTCGGTGCTGCAGGTCGGCCGCAGCAACGGCCTGCAGGTGCTGGCGGGACTGGAGAAGCCGCTGCGCGCCGCCCAGCTCGCGGCCGCGGTGCGCGCCCACGCCCCGCCGACCCCGGCGCCTCGGAACGAGGCCGAGGCCCCGGGCGAGGCGACCATGGCCGCGATGCTGCGCGAGGCGCTGCAGCGCGGCGAGATCGAGGTGGCCTACCAGCCCAAGGTCGACATGCGCAGCGGCCGGGTCGGCGGCGTGGAAGCGCTGGCGCGCTGGCGCCATCCCAGCGCCGGGCCGATCGCGCCGGACCGCTTCATCGCCGTGGCCGAGCGCGAGGGCCTGATCCACGCACTCACCGCCTGCGTCGCCGACCAGGCGCTGGCGCGGCTGTCGGCGTGGAAGCAGGACGGGTTTCAGCTGACCCTGGCGCTGAACCTGTCGCCGCGCATGCTGCAGGACCCGAACCTGCTCGACGAACTGCTTGGGCTGCTGCGCAAGCATGGCCTGGCGCCATCCGACCTGGTGCTGGAGATCACCGAGAGTTCGCTGGTCTGCGGCAGCGCGCTGGGCATGCTGGCGCGGCTGCGGCTGCAGGGTTTCGGCCTGTCGCTGGACGATTACGGCACCGGCTTCTCCTCGCTGCAGCAACTCACCCGCATTCCCTTCACCGAGTTGAAGATCGACCGCATCTTCGTCCACGACGCGCACCGCAGCCGCAACCTGCGCACGGTTCTGGAATCGGCGCTGGGCATGGCCCAGCGGCTGGGCCTGCACACCGTCGCCGAGGGCATCGAAACGGTGGAGGACTGGACCCTGCTGCAGGAGCTGGGGTGCGACTTCGGCCAGGGCTACCTGCTGGCGCGCCCGCTGGGCGGCGGCGCGCTGCACGCCTGGCTGCTGGAGCACCAGCGCCTGCTGCAGGAACACGGCCCCACCGGCACCGCCAGTGCCCCCGCTTCCCCCTCCACTCACTGACCGGCCACGACCATGACCAGCCACGACACCATCACCGAGCAGGAATTCGGCCGGTTCCAGCGTTTCATCTTCGACGCGGCCGGCATCACCATTTCGCCGGCCAAGAAGGCCATGCTGTGCGGACGCCTGGGCAAGCGCCTGAAGGCGCATTCGCTGCAGACCTATACCCAGTACCTCAAGCTGCTGGAAAGCCGCGAGGGCAGCGGCGAGGTGCAGACCGCCATCGACCTGCTGACCACCAACGAAACCTACTTCTTCCGCGAACCCAAGCACTTCGACCTGCTGCGCAGCGTCGCCGCCGCGCATACCGGTAGTGCGCCGTTCCGCTGCTGGAGCGCGGCCAGTTCCAGTGGCGAGGAGGCCTACAGCATGGCCATGGTGCTGGACGACACCCTGCAGGGCCGCCCCTACGAGGTGGTCGGCACCGACATCAGCACCCGCGTGCTGGAAAAGGCGCGGACCGGCCACTACCCGCTGCTGCGCATCGAGCACATGCCGCCGGCCATGCTCAAGCGCTACTGCCTCAAGGGTCGCGGCGAGTACGAGGGCAGCCTGCTGATCGACCGCAAGATCCGCGACCACGTGCGTTTCCTGCACGCCAACCTCAACGCGGCGTTGCCCAATCTGGGCCAGTTCGACGTGGTGTTCCTGCGCAACGTGATGATCTACTTCAACGGCCAGACCAAGCGCGAAGTGGTGACGCGGGTGCTCGGCGCGCTCAAGCGCGGCGGCATCTTCTGCATCGGCCACTCCGAAAGTCTCAACGACGTCAACAGCGACGTGGTGCAGATCGCGCCGTCGGTGTACCGCAAACCATGAAGGCCGACGTGCCAGGAGGGAACCCCGCATGACCACGATCAAGGCCATGGTGATCGACGATTCGGCGGTGGTGCGCCAGGTGCTGGTCGCCGTGCTCAACGACGCGCCCGGCATCGAGGTGATCGCCGCCGCGGCCGATCCGCTGCTGGCGATGGACAAGATGCGCCAGCAATGGCCGGACGTGATCGTGCTGGACGTGGAGATGCCGAAGATGGACGGCATCACCTTCCTGCGCAAGATCATGAGCGAGCGCCCCACCCCGGTGGTGATCTGCTCCACGCTCACCGAGAAGGGCGCGCGGGTGACCATGGATGCGCTGGCCGCCGGCGCGGTGGCGGTGGTGACCAAGCCCAAGCTCGGGCTCAAGCAGTTCCTCACCGACTCGGCCGAGGAGATGATCGCCACGGTGAAGAGCGCCGCGCGCGCCAACGTCAAGCGCCTGTCGGCGCGTGCGGCACCGGCGCCGGCCGAGCCGGAGATCAAGCACACCGCCGACGTGATCCTGCCGGCGCAGGGCAATCGCCCGCTGTCGCAGACCACCGAACGGGTAGTGGCGATCGGCACCTCCACCGGCGGCACCCAGGCGCTGGAGGAAGTGCTGACCGCGCTGCCGCGGGTCAGCCCGGGCATCGTCATCGTCCAGCACATGCCGGAGAAGTTCACCGCCGCCTTCGCCGCGCGCCTGGACACGCTGTGCCAGATCTCGGTGAAGGAAGCGGCCAACAACGACCGCGTGGTGCCGGGACGCGCGCTGATCGCGCCGGGCGGCAAGCACATGCTGCTGCGTCGCAGCGGCGCGCAGTACTTCGTCGAAGTGCTGGACGGGCCGCCGGTGAACCGGCACCGGCCGTCGGTGGACGTGCTGTTCCGCTCCGCCGCACGCGCCGCCGGCGGCAACGCGCTGGGCATCATCATGACCGGCATGGGCGACGACGGCGCGGTCGGCCTGCTGGAGATGCGCCAGGCCGGCGCGCGCACCGTGGCCCAGGACGAACAGAGCAGCGTGGTGTTCGGCATGCCCAAGGAAGCGATCAAGCGCGGCGGCGCGGAGAAGATCCTGCCGCTCAACGCGATGGCGCGTGAGATCGGCCAGCAGCTGAGCTAGCAACCAACGCGGCTTTGACCGGACCGTAGGAGCGGCTTCAGCCGCGACGGCGCGTTTCCGTAAAAGCGCAGAGCTAGCAACCAAAAGCCGCGTTTGCTGTAGGAGCGGCTTCAGCCGCGACCGAGCTTTCCCTTGGAAAGCCCGTCGCGGCTGAAGCCGCTCCTACGACGCAAGCAGGCTACGCACTGCGACCGCAGCAGCCAACCGACACCCGCGCACCCGCAAAGAAGTGCGCGGCATGCAGCACGCGCACCGCCCCCACAAGCCCCCTCAACCCGAGTTGATGTGCTCCTTGCAGTACAGGCGCCGGTAGGCGCTGGGGGTCATGCCCAGGCGCTGGCGGAACACGCGCCGGAAATAGCCGCTGTCGCTGAAGCCGGCGCGCTGCGCGACCTCGTCCACCGCGCAGGTGTTGACCAGCAGCAGCTTCTCGGCGAAGGCGATGCGCTGGCGGTGGATCGCCTCGGTCAGCGTGGTGCCGAAGCTGCGCCGGTAGATGCGGCCCAGGTAGTCCGGATTGCAGTGCAGTTGCGCGGCCAGCGACGAGGCGGTGAGCGCGGTGTGGAACTGCGTGCCGATCAGTTGCTTGGCGCGGTAGGCCAGCGCCACCCCGGCACGTTCGGAGTCGTGCGGATCCGGCCAGGCACCGGCCACGCATTGCAGCATCGACAGCACGATCGGCTCGAGCATCGGCAGCGTGCGCCGTTCCTCCTGCTCGGCCAGGAACCAGCGGAACAGGCCGACGAAACGCTCCGGATCGCGGATCGCGGTGCGTTGCGGCATCGACAGCGCCACGGCGTGGTCCGCCGGCGCCACGCCCGGTTCCAGTTCGAAATGCACCCAGTAGAACCGCAGATCGTCCGGGAACCGGCCCAGGCCGGCATGCGCGCGGCCGGGCCACAGCAGCAGCGTCTCGCCGGGGCCGACGTAGAAGTCGTTGTCCTGTTCGCGGATCGAGAGGATGCCGCGCTCGACGAAGATCAGCTCGTAGGACTGGATCACCCGTGCCGGATGCGCGCCCACCCCGCGGGAGATGAACAGGCCCCCGTTCTGGACCCGGATCGGGTAGGCGACGGCGAATTCGAGCATGTCGGAAACGTCTCCCCCTTGCGCACACGACGCTGCACTGCAGCAATTCGATGAGCGCCACCGCACCTGCGCGGCCCGGCGCCCATGGTCGGAATCGTACCGCTTTTATACCGCACAGACTCTTGTCGCAGTGGCGTCGCCATGCCACTTTGCGCTGGCGCCGGACCGGGCGCGCCAGGAGCCGCCCGTTGAACGCGACCGCCATCGGCCACGCCGCCGCAGACGCCGCACCGGCCGCCACCACGCCACGCCTGTCGCGCCTGGAGAAGTTCGGCTATGGCCTCGGCGATGCCGGCGGCACGGTGGTCACCTGCCTGATCGCCAACTTCCTCACCTTCTTCTACACCGACGTGTTCGGCCTGACCCCGGCGCTGGTCGGCACCTTGTTCACCGTGCTGCGCGTGGCCGACGCGGTGTCCGATCCGGTGATGGGCCTGATCGCCGACCGCACCCGCAGCCGCTGGGGCCGTTTCCGCGCCTGGCAACTGTGGGTCGCGCTGCCGATCGGCATCGCCTGCGTGCTGACCTTCAGCGCGCCGCAGCTGAGCGCCGGCGCCAAGATCGCCTACGCCTTCGCCAGCTATTTCCTGCTGTCGCTGTGCTACACCGCGATCAACGTGCCCTACTGCGCGCTGATCAACAGCATGACCGGCGACCACCGCGACGTGGTCTCCGCGCAATCCTGGCGCTTCGTGCTGTGCGGCATCGCCGGCTTCCTGGTGTCGGTCGGGCTGCCATGGCTGGTGCGGGAACTGGGCGACGGCGACGCCGCGCGCGGCTACCAGCTCGGCGTGGGCGTACTGGCGGCGCTGGCGGTGGCGATGTTCCTGTGCTGCTTCTTCGCCGTGCGCGAGCGGGTGCCGGTCAGCCTGCTCGGCGGCGCCGGCATCGGCGCACACCTGCGCGGCCTGCTGCGCAACGACCAGCTGCGGCTGGTGCTGCTGATGTCGTTCCTGCTGATCAACGTGCTCAACATCCGCGGCGGCGGCTATCTTTACTTCATCACCTACGTGCTCGGCGGCAGCAGCGGCTATGCCTCGCTGTTCTTCGCGATGGTGGCGCTGGCCACGGTGCTCGGTGCGATCGTGGTCAACGCGCTGTGCCGCCGCTTCGACCCGCTGGCGCTGTACCTGCACACCAACCTGGCGCTGGCCGCGTTCGGCGTGGCGCAATGGTGGCTGCCCACCGGGCCGGCGCAGCAGACGCTGTGGCTGGGGGTGATCTTCGTGCATTGCCTGGTGCTGGGCTTCGCGCTGCCGCTGCACTTCTCGCTGATGGCCTTCGCCGACGACTACGGCGCCTGGAAGAACCGGGTGCGCTCCTCCGGCATCAACTTCGCCTTCAACCTGTTCTGCATCAAGCTGGCCTGGGCCTCGAGCGCGGTGGTGATCAGCGCGCTGTTCGTCCATGCCGGCTACCGCGCCGGCGCCGCGCAGCAGAGCCCCGCCTCGCTGCAGGCCATCACCCTGCTGGAAACCCTGATCCCCGCCGGCCTGCACCTGCTGCTGGCCGCGGTGATCCTGCGCTGCCGGCTGCGCCGGCCGCTGCTGGCGAGCATCGCCGCCGACCTCGCCGCGCGCCCGGTGCACTGACCTTCCCCACCCTTCAGGATCTGCGCTCCATGCCGCATTCGCCCGTGCCGTCCCCGGAACTGCCGCTCGCCCACCTGCGCATCGCCGACCCGTTCTGGCAGCGCTACCAGCGCCTGGTGCAGGAGGTGGTGCTGCCCTACCAGTGGGACGCGCTCAACGACAAGGTCGCCGATGCCGAGCCCAGCCATGCCATCGAGAACTTCCGCATCGCTGCCGGCCGCAGCGACGGCGCGTTCTACGGCATGGTGTTCCAGGACAGCGACGTGGCCAAGTGGCTGGAGGCGGTGGCCTACCTGCTGGCGCAGCATCCCGACCCGGCGCTGGAGCGCGATGCCGATGCCACCATCGAACTGATCGGCGCCGCGCAGCAGGCCGACGGCTACCTCAACACCTACTTCACGGTGAAGGCGCCGCAGGAACGCTGGAGCAACCTGGCCGAATGCCACGAGCTGTATTGCGCCGGGCACATGATCGAGGCCGGCGTGGCCTATTACCAGGCCACCGGCAAGCGCGCCCTGCTCGACATCGTGTGCCGGCTCGCCGACCACATCGATGCCGTTTTCGGCCCCGGCCCGACGCAGTTGCACGGCTACCCCGGGCATCCGGAGATCGAGCTGGCGCTGATGCGCCTGTACGAGGCCACCGGCGAGGCGCGCTACCTGGCACTGGCACGTTATTTCGTCGAACAGCGCGGCACCACGCCGCACTACTACGACGAAGAGTACGCCGGGCGCGGCCGCACCTTCTTCTGGGGCGGGCACGGCCCGGCCTGGATGATCCAGGACAAGGCCTACAGCCAGGCGCACCTGCCGGTGGCGCTGCAGGACACCGCGGTCGGCCATGCGGTGCGCTTCGTGTACCTGTACGCGGGCGTGGCGCACCTGGCCCGGCACAGCGGCGACGCCACCCTGCGCGCGGCCTGCGCGCGGCTGTGGGACAACGCCACGCAGCGGCAGATGTACCTGACCGGCGCGATCGGCGCGCAGAGCTACGGCGAAGCCTTCAGCGTCGACTACGACCTGCCCAACGACACCGCCTACAACGAGAGCTGCGCCTCGATCGGGCTGATGATGTTCGCCAACCGCATGCTGCAGTTGGCGCCGGATGGCCGCTACGCCGACGTGATGGAGCGGGCGCTGTACAACACCGTGCTGGGCGGCATGGCCCTGGACGGACGCCACTTCTTCTACGTCAATCCGCTGGAAGTGCACCCGCCCACGGTGCACGGCAACCACACCTTCGACCACGTCAAGCCGGTGCGCCAGCGCTGGTTCGGCTGCGCCTGCTGCCCGCCCAACATCGCCCGCGTGCTGACCTCGCTCGGCCACTACATCTACACCCGCCGCGACGACACCCTGTACGTGAATCTCTACGTCGGCAGCGATGCGCGGTTCGAGGTCGGCGGACAGACCCTGACCCTGCGCCAGCGCGGCGAGTATCCGTGGCAGGACACGATCGCCTTCGACGTGGAGTGCAGCGCAGTAGTGGACGCTGCAGTGGCGCTGCGCCTGCCGGACTGGTGCCAGGCGCCGCAGCTGCGGCTCAACGGCGAGCCGGTGGCGATCGACGCGCACCGCCAGCACGGCTACTGCGTGCTGCGCCGGCGCTGGCAATCCGGCGACACCTTGCAACTGCGCCTGCCGATGCCGCCGATGCGGGTCAGCGGACACCCGCGCGTGCGTCACCTGGCCGGCAAGGTCGCGGTACAGCGTGGACCGCTGGTGTACTGCCTGGAGCAGGCCGACAACGGCGCCGACCTGCATCAGCTGCGCCTGCCGGCCAGCGCCACGCTGCAGACCGTGCCCGGCAGCGGCGCGCTGGACGGCCAGGTGCTGCTGCAGGCCACGGGCGAACGCCTGCACGGCGATGCGGACGCCGCGGCCGCGCCGCTGTACCGCTACGATGCGCCGCCGCCGGCGGGGCAGCCGCAGACCCTGACCTTCGTGCCCTACTTCGCCTGGGCCAATCGCGGCGAGGGCGAGATGCGGGTATGGGTGGACGCCAGCGACGGCTGAAGGCACCTCTGCGGGACGTAGCCTGTAGGACGCGCTGGACGTTCCCGGGAACGCCCGTCGCGGCCGATCCCGCAAAAGGGGACAAGAGCCGCTCCTGCCGGACAAGCTGCATCCGGACTGCATCGTGTCGGCGCAGCGCCAAGTGCGCTTACAACGTCGCGAGGATCTCCGCGCGACGACGCGCATGCTCCGCGGCGTCGATCAGGCCCTGCGTCTTCAATTGCTCCAGCGCGCGCAGGCGCTGCTCGACCGAGGCGGTGGGCGGCAGTGGCGGCGGCGCCGCGGCCGCCGGCCGGCGCCGCTGGGCGCGGATCGCCAGCCACACCACCACAGCGATCAGCAGCGGGAAGGCGAGCACGACCAGGAGGACGAGCCAGTGCCAGATGCTGAATCCACCCATTGCGTCCTCCTGTCGGCCGCGCGCCGGGCCTGGCGCTTACTTCGCCTTGCCCTGGTTGGCCACCGCCTCGGCCGCCTTCTTCGCCGCTTCCGGATCGCCCAGGTAGCGGTAGGACTGCACCTGCAGGGTGTCGTCCAGTTCGAACAGCAGCGGGATGCCGGTGGGGATGTTGAGCTCGAGGATCTCCTCGCGCGACACGTCGTTCAAGTACTTGTACAGCGCACGCAGCGAGTTGCCGTGGGCGGTGACCAGCACGGTCTGCCCGGCCTTGAGCTGCGGCGCGATGGCGTCGTGCCAGTACGGCAGCACGCGCTCGAGCGTGGTCGCCAGCGACTCGGTGGCCGGCAGCGCATTGCGGTCCAGGGTGGCGTAGCGACGGTCGTGCAGCGGATGGCCCGGATCCTCGGCGTCCATCGGCGGCGGCGGGATGTCGTAGGAGCGGCGCCAGATCTTGACCTGGTCCTCGCCGTGCTTGGCCGCGGTCTCGGCCTTGTCCAGGCCCTGCAGGCCGCCGTAGTGACGCTCGTTGAGGCGCCAGCTCTTGTGCACCGGCAGCCAATCCTGGTCCAGTTCCTTCAGCGCGCCCTGCAGGGTGTGAATGGCGCGCTTGAGCACGGAGGTATGGGCGACGTCGAACTGCAGGCCCTCCTCGCGCATCAGCCGGCCGGCGGCCACGGCTTCCTGGCGGCCCTGCTCGGTCAGGTCCACGTCGACCCAGCCGGTGAAGCGGTTATCCAGGTTCCACTGGCTCTGGCCATGGCGCAACAGTACGAGTTTGCGGGTCACTGCGACGGTCTCCGTTGGGGGATGCATGGGTGGTGCAGCCCTGGATTGTAGCTGGTGGCGGGGATTCGGGATTTGGGATTCGCAAGGGCTTGGTTCTCCAGCAAGTGAAGCGGCCAAGCGCCGCCTGATCGCCAGAGCCGCGCGGGAAGCGCCTCAACGAATCCCCAATCCCGAATCCCGAATCCCCAATCCCGCCCCTCCACACCCCAGCCACGACCGCAGCGCGATCATCGGCGCATGGAGACGTCAACGCACCCCGTGTTCGGCGACTGGGACGGCAGCATCGTGCAGGCGCGCGCGCTGCAGGCGACGCTGGCGCGCCAGGTCAGCCTGCAGGACGAGGTTCCCGACCCGCCGCGCTGGCTGGCCGGCTTCGACGTCGGCTTCGAGGACGACGGCCAGGTCACCCGCGCCGCCGCGGTGCTGCTCGATGCGCAGACCCTGCAGTTGCACCAGGCCGAGATCGCCCGCGTGCCCACCTCGATGGCCTACGTGCCCGGCCTGCTCAGCTTCCGCGAACTGCCGGCGCTGCTGGCCGCGCTGGGCCTGCTGCGGCAGCGCCCGGACCTGGTGTTCGTCGATGGCCAGGGCATCGCGCATCCGCGCCGGCTCGGCATCGCCGCGCACTTCGGCGTGGTCACCGGGCTGCCCAGCATCGGCGTGGCCAAGACCCTGCTGGCTGGCCGCTTCGAGGAACCCGGCGCGCAGGCCGGCGACCACAGCCCCATCGTGCACCGCGGCGAAGTGGTCGGCTGGGCGCTGCGCAGCAAATTGCGCTGCAATCCGCTGATCGTCTCGCCCGGGCACCGCGTGGCGGTGGACAGCGCGCTGCACTGGACCCAGCGCTACCTGCGCGGCTACCGCCTGCCGGAACCGACCCGGCTGGCCGACCGGCTGGCCTCGCGCCGCGGCGAGATGCCGGCGCCGGCCGCGGACACCCGATCGCTGTTCTGAACCGGGCGCTGCGGCCGGCAGCCGCGTCGCTCAGCGGTTGCTGATGTTGATGCCAGTGTCGACGATCTGGATGTACATGCCCGCCGGACGCGGACGCGCGAGGAACTGGAGGTTGACGCCGGCGATGCCGCTGGCGGCGGCGCAATTGGCGGTCGACATGCCGATCGCCGTGTAGCGGACATTGGTGCGCAGGGTCGGGCCGGCGATGCGATGGCCGTTGGACACCGCATAACAGCCGGCGCCCTGTCCGCCGGTGACCAGCAAGGCCTTCGCGTCCCACAGATCGTTGATGATCTCGGTGGGCACGTTCATGTCCGGCACGCCTTGCGCCTGGGCGGAAAACCCCGCGCAGGCGATGAGGGCCAGGCCAAGGCGCGCCCAGACGGGGCGGCGACAGCGGATGTGCGATGCGACATTCTTCATGTGTGTACTCCGTCGGGGGAAGAGGGATCGATGCAGCGCCACGGGCCGTGCGCGCGTATGACCGGCCACGACGCGCGCCGATTATTCACAGGCCATTCGCCGCGTTGCAGACAAGACGCGCGCGCAAGTCGCACTATGCGATTCCGGGACACCGGCATAACCGCGCGACATAGCGCGAATGCATCGCGGATCGGCCTGCCGCGCATGAGCGCATGCGGGACAGTCCGTCTTGCCATGGCGCCGCACTGCGGCCGTCGCGCATGCGAAGCTTCGCTTCCGTTTTTGCGACTGCGAGCGCCCGCATGCCCACCCTGATCGCCCCCCGCGTCCACGATATCGGCGGCTTCGAAGTGCGCCGCGCCGTTCCCAGCGTGCAGGCGCGCAGCGTCGGCCCCTTCGTCTTCATCGATCACATGGGACCGGCGGTGTTCGAGCCGGGGCACGGCGTGGACGTGCGCCCGCATCCGCACATCGGCCTGGCCACGGTCACCTTCCTGTGGTCCGGCGAGATCGGCCACCGCGATTCGCTCGGCTCGGACCAGGTGATCCGCGCCGGCGACGTCAACTGGATGACCGCCGGGCGCGGCATCTCCCACTCCGAACGCACGCCGACCGCGCTACGCGCGCATGCGCACCCGCTGCACGGCATGCAGACCTGGGTGGCGCTGCCGAAATCGGCGGAAGAGACCGCGCCGGCGTTCTACCACCACGCCGCCGCCAGCCTGCCGCAGCAACGCCGCGACGGCGCCTGGCTGCGGGTGATCGCCGGCCGCGCCTACGGCGAGGAATCGCCGGTGACGGTGTTCGCCGACACCCTCAACGTGGCCCTGGATCTCGACGCGGACGCGGAACTCGACCTGGACGCCCGCCACGCCGAGCGCTCGCTGTACATCCTGGAAGGCGAGGCGCAACTGGATGGCGTGGACATCCCGGCGCGGCATCTGGTCCTGCCCGAGCCGGGCGCGCGCGGTCGGCTGCGCGCCAAGACCCCGCTCAAGGCGATGCTGATGGGCGGCGAACCGCTGGATGGGCCGCGCCACCTGTGGTGGAACTTCGTGTCCAGTTCGGTGGAGCGCATCGAGCAGGCCAAGCAGGACTGGCGCGAGGGCCGCTTCGGGACGATCCCGGGCGACGACCAGGAATTCATCCCGCTGCCCGAACCGGGCCGCTGAGACCCCAATCGCCGCCACAGCGGAGCGGCCCGTGCGGTCGCCATCGCTCCCTCTCCCGTCCCTCGTCCGCCGGCGCCGCATTCCATAAAGACCTGCCTGTCGGCGCAGCGAGGCGGGTGCCGCCACGCCATACCGCGCGTGCGGATATTCCCGGAATCCGCATCCCAATTGTCAGCGCGGCTGCGCTGGGCTATGGTGCAGACGCGGCAGCGCACGCGTGGCCGCACACGGGACACGCACTGCGTCGGGGATGCACTGCCGGGATCCCGCACAGGATGGGCGCTCCCGCAGACGACGCCACAGGCGTGCGTATGGATCGAACGCGTCGCATCGCGGCGTATGGGGAACATCGCGAATGAAGACATTCTTGCGCAAGGCGCTGCTCACCGCTGCGGCGGCGTTGCCCGCCGCTGCCGCCACCGCGCAGCAGGCCCAGAACTGCCCCCCGCTGCCGCCGCAGAGCAAGCTGCAATGGAGCGAGCGCAGCGACAAGGGCTTCATCGTCTGCCGCGCCAGCGATACCAGCGGCCGTCAGGTGCTGGGCATGATGCTCACTGCGCGCGACCCGAAGATTCCGCTGCAGCGCACGCTGCGCGAGGAAAAGGGGGCCATCGACGGCGAGCAGGTGTATTGGTACCGGCCGGACCTCGGCGGCGCCGACCTGCCGGGCCTGGCCTCGCGCCGGATCGCGGTGGCGGAACTGAAGAAGGGTCAATTCGCGCAGGTGTGGATCGACGCCGCCGACACCCAGGAACTGCAGACCCTGCAATCGCTGGTGCAGGGCCTGGACATGCGCCAGTCGAGCCTGGCGCTGGAGCGCTAAGGCCACAGGTCCGAGACATGACGTAGGAGCGGCTTCAGCCGCGACAGCGGTTCACGGGAACGCGTGTCGCGGCTGAAGCCGCTCCTACGAGCAAACAAACCCTCGCACCAGCGACAGTGCGAATCACCCCTCAGAAGCGCCCTTCCTGGAAATCCACGAAGGCCTGCATCAGTTCCTGGCGCGTGTTCACCACGAACGGCCCGTGCCGCGCCACCGGCTCGCGCAGCGGCCGGCCGGCGACCAGGATCAGCCGTGCGCCCTGCGCGCCGGCCTGCAACGGCAGCAGGTCGCCGCCGCCGAGCACCGCCAGCGTCTGCGCCGGCAACATGCGCGCCGCCTCGCCCTCGCCCAGCGCCGCCTCGCCCTCGAACATGTAGGCGAAGGCGTTGTGCCCGGACGGCAGCTCGAACGCCCAGCGCGTACCCGCGTCCAGCGCGATGTCCAGGTACAGCGGATCGGTGGCGGGCTGCACGATCGGGCCGTGCACCTCGCCGACCTGGCCGGCGATCACCTTGACCGTCACCCCCGGCGCCGGCTGCGCCACCGGGATGCGCTCGGGCGAGAACTCCTGGTAGCGCGGCGCGGTCATCTTGTCGCGCGCCGGCAGGTTCACCCACAGCTGGAAGCCGCGCATGCGCCCTTGCTCCTGCTCCGGCATCTCCGAATGCACCAGGCCGCGGCCGGCGGTCATCCACTGCACGCTGCCGGGGTCAGCAGGCCCTCGTTGCCGTGGTTGTCCTTGTGCCGCATGCGCCCGTCGAGCATGTAGGTGACAGTCTCGAAGCCGCGATGCGGATGGCTGGGGAAACCGCCGATGTAGTCCTCGGCACGGTCGGTGCCGAACTCGTCGAGCAACAGGAACGGATCCAGCTCGGGCAGCGCCCCGCCACCGATGACGCGGGTCAGCTTGACCCCATCGCCGTCGGCGGTGGCGTGGCCGCGGATGGCGCGCAGGATGCGCGCGGGGACGACGGCGGTGGAAGCAGTCATGGGACGATCTCCTGATGAGATCCCCACCATGGGTGCCACCGCCAGCGCGGCCAACCGTGCCCGGCGCAACCCATCGTTCCATCGCCTGCGGCGGTCCCCTTCTCCCCCCGGGAGAAGGTGCCCCGCAGGGGCGGATGAGGGTGCGGGCGCAGCCTCGTGCGGCGTCCGGCAGCGCAACCCGGGTTTGCGAGGGGCTTCGCCCCCGTACCCTCACCCCAACCCCTCTCCCGAGGGGAGAGGGGCTTGAGCACCCTGACGCCTCCTTCTCCTGTTCGAGGCCATGAATCCTCTTCTCCCCCCGGGAGAAGGTGCCCCGAAGGGGCGGATGAGGGTACGGGCGCAGCCTCGTGAGGTGTCTGCCACCACAGGCTGGTCTTGCGAGCGCTTCGCTCCGTACCCTCACCCCAACCCCTCTCCCGAGGGGAGAGAGGCTTGAGCGCCCTGACACCTCCTCCTGTTCGAGGCCATGAATCCCCTTCTCCCCCCGGGAGAAAGTGCCCCGCAGGGGCGGATGAGGGTACGGGCGCAGCCTCGTGCAGCGTGTGGTGACACAGGCTGGTTTCGCGAGGGCTTCGCCCCGCACCCTCACCCCACCCCCTCTCCCGGGTGGATAGGGACTCAAGCGCCGCGCCGACCATCCGCGCCGCAAAGGGCATCGCCAGGGCTGTCTACGACCAAAGTACTAGCCCCGTGGCCGCCCCCACCATTGACCCCCCAGGCCATCGGGGCGACCCTTGCACGCATCTCGTGGGGGAGTTCTACATGAAAGGGTTTTCCAAGCTGGCCTGGGCCGCACTCGCCCTCCTGGCCGCGTTCTGCCTGGGCACCATCGCCCTGCGCCGCGGCGAACACATCAACGCGCTGTGGATCGTGGTGGCCGCGGTGTCGATCTACCTGATCGCCTACCGCTTCTACAGCCTGTTCATCGCCAACAAGGTGATGCAGCTCGACCCCACCCGCGCCACCCCGGCGGTGCTCAACAACGACGGCCTGGACTACGTGCCGACCAACAAGCACGTGCTGTTCGGCCACCACTTCGCCGCCATCGCCGGCGCCGGGCCGCTGGTCGGGCCGGTGCTGGCCGCGCAGATGGGCTACCTGCCCGGCCTGCTGTGGCTGGTGGTCGGCGTGGTGGTCGCCGGCGCGGTGCAGGACTTCATGGTGCTGTTCCTGTCCAGCCGCCGCAACGGCCGTTCGCTGGGCGACCTGGTGCGCGAGGAAATGGGCCAGGTGCCCGGCACCATCGCCCTGTTCGGCGCGTTCCTGATCATGATCATCATCCTGGCGGTGCTGGCGATGGTAGTGGTCAAGGCGCTGGCGGAAAGTCCCTGGGGCATGTTCACGGTGATCGCGACCATGCCCATCGCGATCCTGATGGGCGTGTACATGCGCTACATCCGCCCAGGCAAGATCGGCGAGATCTCGGTGGTGGGACTGATCCTGCTGCTGGCGGCGATCTGGTTCGGCGGCAAGGTCGCCGCCGATCCGACCTGGGGCCCGGCCTTCACCTTCACCGGCACCCAGATCACCTGGATGCTGATCGGCTACGGCTTCGTTGCCTCGGTGCTGCCGGTGTGGCTGCTGCTGGCGCCGCGCGACTACCTGTCCACCTTCCTCAAGATCGGCACGATCATCGCCCTGGCGATCGGCATCCTGGTGGTGATGCCGGAGCTGAAGATGCCGGCGCTGACCCAGTTCGCCGCCAGCGGCGACGGCCCGGTGTGGAAGGGCGGCCTGTTCCCGTTCCTGTTCATCACCATCGCCTGCGGCGCGGTGTCCGGCTTCCATGCGCTGATCTCCTCGGGCACCACGCCCAAGCTGCTCGCCAACGAGTCGCACATGCGCTACATCGGCTACGGCGGCATGCTGATGGAATCGTTCGTGGCGGTGATGGCGCTGGTGGCGGCCTCGATCATCGACCCGGGCGTGTACTTCGCGATGAACAGCCCGGCCGCGGTGATCGGCGCCGACGTCGCCTCCGCCGCGCACCACATCAGCACCACGTGGGGCTTCGCCATCACCCCGGAGCAACTGACCGCCACCGCCGCGGCGATCGGCGAACCCACCATCCTGCATCGCGCCGGCGGCGCGCCGACGCTGGCGGTGGGCATCGCGCAGATCCTGCACCAGGCCATTCCCAACAGCAGCGACGCGATGATGGCCTTCTGGTACCACTTCGCGATCCTGTTCGAGGCGCTGTTCATCCTCACCGCGGTGGACGCCGGCACCCGCGCCGGCCGCTTCATGCTGCAGGACCTGCTCGGCAACTTCGTGCCGGCGCTGAAGAAGACCGAGTCGTGGACCGCCAACATCATCGGCACCGCCGGCTGCGTGGCGCTGTGGGGCTACCTGCTGTACACCGGCGTGGTCGATCCGTTCGGCGGCATCCAGACGCTGTGGCCGCTGTTCGGCATCTCCAACCAGATGCTGGCCGGCATCGCGCTGATGCTGGGCACGGTGGTGCTGTTCAAGATGAAGCGCGACCGCTACGCGTGGGTGACCGCGGTGCCGGCGGTGTGGCTGCTGATCTGCACCACCTATGCCGGCCTGATCAAGATCTTCGACGCCAACCCGTCGCAGGGCTTCCTGGCGCAGGCGCACAAGTTCCAGGACGCCATCGCCAGCGGCACCGTCACCGCACCGGCCAAGTCGGTGGCGCAGATGCAGCAGATCGTCACCAACGCCTACGTCAACACCGGCCTGACCGTGCTGTTCCTGTGCGTGGTGTTCGCGGTGCTGGTCTACGCGATCAAGACCATCCTCGTCGCCCGCCGCACTCCCCAGCGCAGCGACCGCGAGACCCCGTACGTGGCCTTGCAGCCGCACCAGATGGCGGACCTGTAATGGGCGGCGCACTGGTTCCGATCGGGCAGTACCAGGCGCACCGCCGGCTGTGGCGGCGCCTGGTGCAGACCGCGCGCCTGTGCTGCGGCATTCCCGACTACGACAACTACGTGCGGCACATGCTGGAAAAGCATCCGGACCGGCAACCGATGGACTACAAGACCTTCTTCCGCGAGCGCCAGGAGGCGCGGTATGGCGGCAAGAGCGGGTTTCGGTGTTGTTGAAAGGCTGGGATCGGGGCGTCGGGATTGGGGATTGGTGGCGGGCGCCTGAAGGCGCCTGACCATTGGACCGGATCACACGGCGGCTCTCGTTCTGAACGCGGCGATGCCTGCGACAGGCATCGCCGTTTCGTTGTTGAGCGCCGGGTTAACGTACGGGGAGCAGTGCCAGCGGCGCTGTTGTAGGAGCGGCTTCAGCCGCGAGGCCTTACCGATAGCGCGTCGCGGCTGAAGCCGCTCCTACGACAGCACGATTTTCCGCGATGCCGGGCACTCGCGGAAACCTCCCATTTCCCAATCCCGATTCCCCAATCCCGGCTCTTCAGGCCGCCGCGGCGCGCACCAACGCCGCATAGGTCTGCGGCAACTCGCGCATGTGTTCCATCACCGCGGCCACGCCGAGCTGGCGCAGGGTCGCGGCGTGCCCGGCGGGAATGTGCGCGGCACCGGTAAAGCCGATCACGGTCATGCCCGCGGCCAGCGCGGCGCTGGCGCCGGTGGCGCTGTCCTCGATCACCAGGCAGCGTTCCGGCGCCACCTCCAGCGTGCGTGCCGCCAGCAGGTACACATCCGGCGCGGGCTTGGGCCGCGCCACCATGTCGGCACTGAAGATGCGCTCGCCGACGCGCTCGCGCAGGCCCGCGCGCGCCACCGAGGCGACCACGCTCTCGCGCATACTGTTGGAGGCGACCGCCAGCGGCAGCGGCAACGCCAGCAAGGCCTCGCGCACGCAGTCGATCGGCTGCACTTCCGCGGCGATCAGCGCTTCGGAGCGTGTGCGGATCTCCTGGTACAAGCCAGGCGGCAGGTCCAGCGCGTACTGCCGCTGCACGCGCTGCACGATCTCCTGCGCGGTGAGGCCGAAGCTGCCTGCCAGAAACTGTTCCAGTTCGACCCGCGGCACATAGGCGCCCAGTGCGTCGAGCATGACCCGGTCGGCCAGCACTTCGCTGTCGACGAGCACGCCGTCGCAATCGCTGATCAACAGGTCGAAGGGGGTCGCCGTCATCGCGCACTCCTGTGGGGAAACGCCCATTATGCCGCTGGCCACATGTCCCTCGCCTGTGCGGCGCTTGCAGCCGCAGCAGCGCGACCGATCCTTGGATGCAGGGGCGCATGCAACGCACACGCATGCAGCACTGCCCCGCACGCCCTGTGCGCCCCCCAGCCCGTTCGCCGCCGCGACCACGTCGCAACGGCATCCTGTCCGGCAACCGTTGGTTTCCGGTTAAACCACCGACCACCCGAGACGACGCCGGCCAAGATCCGCAGACCGCGTCACAAAACCGCCGCGAAACCCCGGCGATCGGCTGCTAGCATCGGCAACGGCGCCAGGACACGCGCCGTCATCCAGGACCGCGACCAGGAAAGGAGCCTTGCATGCGTACGCCCGTCCCCGCCCTGATCGCACTCGCGACCTCGCTGTTCTTCTCGGTCAGTTGCGCCGCACAGTCCGGCGCCAAGGAGCATTCCGCCATGTCAGCCTCGCTGCAGGATCATTCGGTCGCGTTCCGCGACCCCGCACTCGCCGACATCGCCGCCGCCATCGCGCGCGGCGACGTCGCCCGCATCGCCGCCCTGGCGCCCAGCACGGACCTGTCCGCGCACGGCGACCAGCACGTCACCCTGCTCGAATGGGCCATCTGGAACGAACAGCCGCGCGCGCTGGCGGCGCTGCTCGACGCCGGTGCCGACCCGTCGCTGCCGGGCATGGATCAGGAAACCGTGGTGCACATGGCGGCCATGGCCAAGGATCCGCAGTACCTGCAGATCCTGCTGCAGCACGGCGCCCCGGTCGACCCGGTGAGTGCGCGCGCGAACTGGACGCCGCTGTTCCGCGCCGTGCAGAGCAAGCGTGATGCGCAGATCGAGATGCTGCTCAAGGCTGGCGCCGATCCGAAGCGGGTCGACGCCACCGGCAACTCGCTGCTGCACCTGGCCGCGCAGAGCAGCGCCGGCAATCCCTGGGTGCCCAAGCTGCTGCAGGCCGGGGTCGACCCGAGCCTGCGCAACGCCCAGGGCAAGACGTTCCAGGCGTACTTCTTCAACACGCCCGAGCGCCTGCTCAACGCAAGCGCGCAACAGACCCGCAACGCCGTGCGCGACTGGCTGAGCGCCCACGCCATCCCCCTGGAAGCGACCCGCTGATGCGGTCGGTCGCCACACTCGCACGGAGCCGCGCATGAACCAGAGCGATCTTTCCCCGTCCGATCCGTCCACCGCGTTCTCCGAGTCCGTCCGCGGCCAGCAGCCGCAGGCGGTGGACCGGCAACTACCGCCGCTGCTGCAGGACCTCTACCACACCGCGGCCGAGCGCCGCGCCGGCGGCGCCGAGACCTTCGCCGCGCTGCCCGATGGCTGGTCGCGCATGGACGACGCAGCGCTGCAGCGAGCTGGGATCGACCCGCGCCTGCAGCACGACGCCAAGAGCGGCTTCGATGCCGCGTTCTACCGCAACCCGCAGGGCAACGTGGTGCTGGGGTTCTGCGGCACCGACGAACTGAAGGACTGGAAGCACAACCTCGGCCAGGGCCTGGGCTTTTCCGACGCGCAGTACGCCTCGGCGATCCAGCTCGGCAGCCAGGCCAAGCAGGCCTTCGGCGACAACCTGCTGATCTCCGGACACTCGCTGGGCGGCGGCCTGGCCGCGGCCTCGTCGATGGTCAACGACGTGCCCGCGGTGACCTTCAATGCCGCCGGCGTCAACAACAAGACCCTGGAGCGCGAAGGCCTGGACGCCGACGCCGCCAAGGCCTATGCCGCCGACGGCCTGATCCGCGGTTATCACGTCAAGAACGAGCTGCTGACCTACCTGCAGGAGGACAACCTGCTCACCCGCGGCCTGATGCCCGACGCCGCCGGCCGCCAGATCCAGCTGCCGGAACCGGATCCGCTCTCGTTCGGCCAGCGCCTGATTCCCGGCATGATGCTCAAGCATCGCCTGGACCTGCACGGCATCGACTCGGTGATGAAGGCCGAGGACCTGGCGCAGCAGCAGGGCCAGGCGCGATCCGGCACGCTGTCCACCGGCAGCCGCCTGTTCAACGACGCGGTGGTGCAACTGGACGGGCAGCGCGACCGGCTCGGCCTGCACGACGATGCGGCCTTCCTCAACACCGCCGCCAGCGTCGCCGCGCGCGCCGGCCAGGACGGCCTGCAGCGCATCGACCAGGTCCTGCCCAGCCGCGATGGCGATCGCCTGTTCGCGGTGCAGGGGCAACCGGAGAACCCGGCGCACCTGCGCAGCCAGGTGCAGACCGCCACCGCCGCCCACGAGCCGTCGCAGGCCAACGTCGGCCAGCTGCAGCAGCAGAATACGCTGCAGGCGCCGCCGCAGCAGCAGGAAGAACGGCAGCGCAGCGTGGCGATGCAGTAGCCGCCAGGTGTCGCAGCGCGGCAGGCGTCCTGGGAGACGCCTGCCGACATCCACTACGACGCGCGGTATCGCGATGACGCCGCAGACGTTTCGGCAGCGGCGAACCGCGGCAGGCCTTCGCGCCGCAGGATAGACGCCGCGAGACGTTCCACTCGATGCGCCACGTTGCGACACGTCGTGCTCCTGAGCACGACGGCCGGCATCTGGCCGCATCGAGAGCATCGCCGCCCTCGCCTGACCGCGCAGTCGATGCAATCGCCCATGTCAGCGTTGCCCGAGCGCAGGCCCGCGACGGATCTCACGCGGCTGGGCCGGGGCGTCCACCGTCAGAACGCGCTTCGTGCAGGTCGCACAGATCGCGCTCGATCTCGGCCAGGCGCCGATGCTGCGCCGAGCGCTCGAACCATGCCGGCCAGCGCAGCGATGCCGCGACCAGGACGACCGAGACCGCCAGCCCGGCCAGCAGGTTCGCCAGCACCACCGCCGGCCGCAGCGCCCACAGATCCACGCCCGCGGCGTACAGCAGCAGGCCCAGCGCCGGCACCCACATCACGCCGCCGCACGCGAACAGCACGCGATCGCTGCGCAGCCGCGCGCGGCGCGCGCGCACGATCGCCTGCTGGCTGTCGGCGATCGGACCGGCGTAGTCGATCGCGCCGATGCGCCGCAACTGCACCGCTGCGGTCGCCAGCAACGCCAGGCCGTAGCCATGCAAGGCAAGGCCGTAGGCGACCAGATGCCAAGTCCCCCAGTGCTCGGTCCAGGCCGCCCCGCCCCACAGGCTGAACAGCAGGCCGATCGCCAACTGCAGCAGTTGCGCGCCTGCCAGCAGGCGCACGCGCCGGCCGATGCCGTGCAGCCCGCGTGCGCGCTGCAGCGCATCGCGCTGCGCCGCCTGCCGTTCCATCTGCCGGCCGTAGTCGATCCAGGCCGCCTTGAGTTCATCGAGTTCCATTGCCGTCTCCTCAGTGACCGCCGGTGGTGCGGCGCAATTGATCCTTGATGCGGCCCAGGCGGGTCGCCACGTTGCCCTCGCTCGTGCCCAGCACCTCGGCGCATTCGCGTTGGCTGCAGCCGTCCAACTGCAGCAACAACAGCGCGCGATTGACGGGCGACAGCAGGTGGATCGCCTGCTGCAGCAGCGCCACGCGCTGACGCGCCTCGATATCGACGTCCTGGGCACCCATCGCGTCCGGCACGTCCTCGGCCGCCACCTCGCGGTCGCGGTGGCGGCTGCGCCGCTGGTGCGAGATCGCCACGTTCAGCGCGACGCGGTACATCCAGGTGGAAAACGGCCGCGCCGGATCGTAGGACGGCCAGGCGCGCCACAGCGCGGCCGCGATCTCCTGGGCCAGATCCTCGCGGTCGTGGTAGCCCAGGCCATAGCTGGCGGCGATCTTGTAGACGATGCCGCGGTGCGTGCGCAGCAGGTCGGTGAAGTCGGAGGCGGCGCGGGGCGACATGGCGGTCCCGTTGGAGAGGTCGTTGAGGTGATACGCACCAGCGGGTAAAACCTCACACCGGCCGCAGTTGCCGCCGCAGCACGCGGCGGCCGACCGTCACGCAGCCGCGGCTCAGCCGGCGCCGGCCATCGCGCGCAGCACGATGCCCACCACATAGGCCAGATAGGTGCCGGTGGCGTAGCCCATCGTGCCCAGCAGCACGCCGACCGGCGCCAGCGCCGGATGGAACGCGGCGGCCACCACCGGGGCCGAGGCCGGGCCGCCGACGTTGCTCTGCGAGCCGATCGCGAAATAGAAGAACGGCACCCGCAGCAGCTTGCCCAGCGCCAGCAGCAGCAGGACGTGCACGACCAGCCAGATCAGGCCGAGCGCGAAGATCCAGGGGCGATCGAACAGCGCCAGCAGGTCCATCTGCATGCCGATGCAGGCGATCAGGAAGTACAGCAGCAGCGTGCCGATGCGCGAGGCGCCGGCGCCCTCGAGGGTGCGTGCGCGGGTGAAGCTGAGCAGCAGGCCGAAGGTGGTCGCCAGCACCACCACCCACACGAACGGCGAGCCGAGGCTGAACTGCTTGGCCCAGCTGACGTTGGCGTCGAACCACGCCGCCGCCGGCGTGGCGATCGCATGCGCCAGGCCGACCGCGCCGAAGGCGACGCCGACGATCAGCATCAGGTCGGTGAGGCTGGCCACGCGTTCGTGCTGGGCCTGGAACTGGGCGATGCGCCGCTTGAGCTCGTCGATGCCGCGGGTATCGGCGCCCGTGCGCGCGTCGATGGCCGGCGCACGCTGCGCCAGAAAGATCAGCAGCGCCATCCACACGTAGCCGACGCCAACGTCGACCACCGCGAATTGGCCGAAGGTGGTGGCATCGACCTGGAACACTTCGCGCATCGCCAGCATGTTGGCGCCACCGCCGATCCAGCTACCGGCCAACGCCGCCATGCCGGCCCAGGTGTCGCCGGCGACGGTGACCGGGTGCAGCCACTTCATGATCTGGAACGCCGCCACCGCGCCGAGCATGATGCTGAAGGACGCGCCCAGGTACATCGCCACCAGCTTGGGCCCCAGCCGCAGGATGCCTTTGAGGTCGACGGTGAGGGTGAGCAGCACCAGCGCCGCCGGCAGCAGCACGTCGCGCGCGACCGGGTTGTAGAGCGAATTGTGCTGGCCGTCGATCAACCCGACGGTGTTGTAGATGCCCGGAATCAGGTAGCACAGCAGCAGCGCCGGCACGATGCCGTAGAAGCGCTTCCAGAATCCCGACGGCCGCGCCGCAGTCCAGAACACCGCGCCTAGCGTGGCGGCGATCAGGCCGAAGATGACGATGTCGTTGGTGATCAGGGGCGTCGAGGGCATCAGGCTGTGGGCTGGGATTCGGGATTTGGGATTCGGGGTTGGGGATTGGCGGCTGGCGGCTGGCGGCTGGCGGTGAAACAAGGATCGAAAAAAGCAGCAAATGCGCGCGAGTTCGCAAGGTGGACGCGCTGCAAGCACCCTGTTTTTGTGGGAGGGGCTTCAGCCCCGACGCTTCATCGGCAAGGCGTCGGGGCTGAAGCCCCTCCCACAAGGGCGCTCGGATTACCGGGATCGCGGGAAATCCCGAATCCCCAATCTCCAATCCCGAGACCTGGGCCCTGAGGATGGGGCCCGGAAACCCGAGCCCCAGGTCCCCTCACTGCCCGATATGCTGCTTCAGCCAGCCGTTGACCGTGTCGTGCCACATGAGGCTGTTCTGCGGCTTCAGCACCCAGTGGTTCTCGTCCGGGAAGTACAGGAACTTGGACTCGATACCCTTGCGCTGCAGCGCGCCGAACGCAGCCAGGCCCTGCTCCATCGGGATGCGGAAATCCTGCTGGCCATGGATCACCAGCATCGGCACCTTCCACTTGTCCACGTGCAGGATCGGGTTGAACTTCTCGTAGCCGGCCGGGTTCTGCCACGGCGTGCCGCCGTTCTCCCACTCGCTGAACCACAGTTCCTCGGTGGCGTAGCCCATCATGCGGTTGTCGAACACGCCGTCGTGGTCGACCAGGCACTTCCACGGCTGGTTCCAGTTGCCAGCCATCCAGTACACCATGTAGCCGCCGTAGCTGGCGCCCAGCGCACAGGCCTTGTCGCCGTTGAGGAAGCCGTACTGCTTCTGCGCCGCGGCCCAACCCTTCTGCAAGTCTTCCAGCGGGCGGTCGCCCCAGTGCTGGCTGATCGCATCGGTGAAGGCCTGGCCGTAGCCGGTGGAACCGTGGAAATCGATCATCACCACCGCGTAGCCCTGCCCCGCGTAGGTCTGCGGGTTCCAGCGGTAGCTCCAGCCGTTGCCGAAGCTGCCCTGCGGGCCGCCGTGGATCAGGAACGCCACCGGGTAGGTCTTGCCTTCCTGGTAGTTGTACGGCTTGACCACGTAGCCGTGCACGGTGTCGTTGTTCCAGCCCTTGAACGAGAACTGCTCGTAGTCGCCGAACTTCACGTCCGGCAGCATCTCGCCGGCGCTGGGGGTGATGGCGCGCGGGTGCTGGCCGTCGGCATCGGCGACCATGATCTGGTCGCCGCTCTTGAGGCTGTTGCGGGTGAAGGCCAGGGTGTTGCCGGCCAGCACCGGCGCGCCGACGCTGCCGTCGGCGGCCACGGTGCGCACCTTGCCGTCGGCCACATCGACCGCGAACAGCGGGTGCTGGCCCATGTCGTCGGCGGTGGTATAGACGGTCTTGCCGTCGGCCGACAGCACGATGTCGCCGGCGGAGCGGTCCCACTGCGGGGCGATCTCGCGGCTCTTGCCGCTGGCCACGTCCATCGCCATCAGGCCGAAGCGGTCGGCCTCGAAGCCGGGGCGCTTCATTGCGCGGTAGTACAGGGTCTTGCCGTCGGCGGAGAACACCGGGCCGGCGTCCCAGGCCGGGTTGGCCGCGGTCAGGTTCACCGGCGCGGCCTTGCCGGCGGCGTCCAGCCGGTACAGGTCGAAGTTGGTCGACCACGGCTCTTCGCGGCCGGCCACGCGCACGCTGGCGACCAGCGACTGCCCATCCGGCGCCCAGGTGTAGTCCTCGCCGCCGCCGAACGGCTTGGAGGGGATGTCGCCGGCCAGGGTCACGCTGATCGCCGAGGCACCGGCGACCGGCTTGGCCTTGGCGCCGGTCGGCAGCGGCGCGACGAACAGGCTGTTGCGGCGGCCATCGTTCCAGGTATCCCAGTGGCGCACGAACAACTGGTCGAACACCACGCCGCTGGTCTTGGACTGCTTCTTGGCGTCCAGGCGCTTCTGCGTGCAGGCCAGGTCCGAGCCGCAGTCCTGGAACACGCCGGCGCTGAAGGCCACGCGGTCGCCCTGCGGGGCGACGTGGTAGCTGTCCACGTCCAGCGCGAAATCGGTGAGCTGGCGCGGCGCGCCGCCGGCCAGCGGCAGCGCGTACAGCTGCTGGCGGCCGGACTTGGCGCTGAGGAAGTACACGGTCTTGCCGTCGGCCGACAGCTCCGGCGAGTTGACGTTCCAGCCGTCCGGGGTCAGCCGCTTGGGCGGCGCCGCATCGCGGGTGCGCAGGTCGCGCAGCCACAGGCTGGTGCTGGACTTCTCCAGCGCCTTGTCCATCTGCCGCTTGGCGAAGATCACCGTGCCGCCGTCGGGCGTCAGCAGCGGCGAGGACACCCGGTCCAGCGCGACCATGTCGCGGACATCGAAACCGCGGGTGGCGGCCAGCGCGGGCAGCGCGGTCAGCAGGGCCAGGGGCAGCAAGGCGTAGCGCAGGGTCATCGGGTGTCTCCGGAACACGGCAAAACGTCGATGGTAGGGGCCGTGGTGGGCGTGGCGCAAAGGACTGAAGTCATGGAGGGGCTGGGATTGGGGAATCCGGATTGGGGATTGGTAAGCGCGAGGCGCTGGCTCGGCTGGAACTACGAGGACCCGCACCGGCCGGTGACGGACGGCGGGCGGACCGCGATCCTAGGTACGCGCGACTGGAAGTGCGGTGGATCGGGATTGACCGGAGCTGGCCTCGGGCGGAGGCGCGTAGGCAAGCCCCCGCATCTGAGCGCGATTCGGTCATGCGTCCAAGCGATGCACGCGGCACCAGGCAGCTGGTGAGATCTGATGGGATCGGCACACGGATGGACTCGGCCGCAAATGCGAAGCCCGGCGCGGGGCCGGGCTTCGGATGTTGCGTTGCGGGAGGCGGTTGCGCCGGTTACGCGCGCGGCGGGGCCGCGGCTTCGCCCTTGCGGCCGGTGCGGTACAGCAGCCAGCCGACGAAGGCCAGCAGGGCCAGGCCATACCACTGGTTGAGGTGGAACGCCTCCGGCAGCGCCAGCACGTCGGCGCGGCCCGAGGCCACGATCGGCACCGCGATGGCGATGCCCATCAGCGCCTCGCCGGTGATCAGGCCCGCGGCGAACAGGGTACCCGGACGGTGCACGCGGTCGCGGCCCTCTTCGTCGTCGGCGCGGATCTTGTGGAAGCGCTCGACCAGATGGGTCAGCAGGCCGCCGAGGAAGATCGGCACCATCAGCTCCAGCGGCAGGTAGATGCCGATCGCCGCGGCCAGCACCGGCACGCGGAAACGCTTGCCGGTCTTCTTCAGCCACTCGTCCAGGGCGATGATCGCCGCGCCGACGCCGGCGCCGATGCCGATCATGGTCCACGGCAGTTCGCCGCCGAACAGGCCCTTGGCCACCGACGCCATCAGCGTGGCCTGCGGCGCCGCCAGCGCATTGGGATGCTGCGGCGTGGCCGCACCGATGCCGTAGGCCTGGGCGAGCAGGTTCAGCACCGGCGCCATGATCAGCGCACACGAGAACGCGCCGATCGCCAGCATCAGCTGCTGCTTCCACGGGGTGGCGCCGACCAGGTAGCCGGCCTTCAGATCCTGCAGGTTGTCGCCGCCGACCGCGGCGGCGCAGCAGACCACCGCGCCGATCATGATCGCGGCGACCGCACCGATCGGCGAATCGCGCCCGAGCAGCAGCACCAGCACCGCCGAGGCGAACAGGATGGTGGAGATGGTGATGCCGGAGACCGGATTGTTCGACGAGCCGATCAGGCCGGCCAGATAGCCGGACACCGACACGAACAGGAAGCCGGCGACGATCATGATGATGGTCATCGGCACGCTGACGTGCCACTGGCCGACGATGGCCTGGTACAGGCCCAGCAGCGGCAGCGTGCACAGCAGCAGCGCCATCAGCATCCACTTCATCGGCAAGTCGCGGTCGGTATCGGCCACCACGCCACCGCCGGTGCTCTTGCGCGCGGCGGCGAAGCCGCTCTTGACACCCGACAGCAGCGACTTGCGCAGCGAGAACAGGGTCCACACGCCGCCGATCAGCATCGCGCCCACGCCTAGGTAGCGCACCTTGGCCGACCAGATGCCGAACGCGGCCTCGGCCGCCGGCGCATTGGCCAGGCCCTGCGCCAGCGCCGGATCGGAGCCCATGAAGAACTGCTGGTACAGCGGAATGGCCAGATGCCAGGACAGGATCGAGCCGGACAGCACCACGATGCCGACGTTGAGCCCGACGATGTAGCCCACGCCCAGCAGTGCCGGCGACAGGTTGGTGCCGACGTAGCCGACCATCTTGCTGCTGCCGATGTAGGCGGCCTGCGCCCAGGTATCCGGGATCACCTTCAGGCCGCTGGCGGCGCCGAGTTTGACCAGCCCGCCGATCGCCGCCGACAGGCCGAGGATCTTCAGCCCCGGCCCGGGATTCTCGCCGGCCTTGAGCACTTCTGCGGCGGCCTTGCCCTCCGGGAACGGCAGCGGATCCTCGACGATCATCGAGCGCCGCAGCGGCACCGAGAACAGCACGCCGAGCAGGCCGCCCATGCCGGCGATGCCCAGCACCCACCAGTACTTGAAGTCTGGCCAGTAGCCCATGATCACCAGCGCCGGGATGGTGAAGATCACCCCGGCCGCGATCGAGGAACCGGCCGAGGCGCCGGTCTGCACGATGTTGTTCTCGAGGATGGTGCCGCCGCCGAGCAGGCGCAGCACCCCCATCGACACCACCGCCGCCGGAATCGCGGTGGCGATGGTCAGGCCGGCGAACAGACCGAGGTAGGCATTGGCGGCGGACAGCACCACGGCCAGCACGATCGCCAGCACCACGGCACGGAACGTGAGCTGGCGCGGCGCGGCAGCGTTGTTCATGGTTACCCCTGAAACGACAAAAACGCTTTGCACGCTAGCGTCTGGGGCGGGGCAAGTCCAGCCTAATGGCACCCAGCTTGTGGCACATGCCTGGGGGGCGGGGATTGGGGCGTTGGGATTGGGGATTCGCAAAGGCAGCGGCAGTTGCTAGCCCCTCTCCCACCGGGAGAGGGGTTGGGGTGAGGGTCCGGCGGCACGCAGCGCACCCCAGCCATGCCTGCCCTGCCCGACCCTCATCCGCCCCTGCGGGGCACCTTCTCCCGATCGGAGAAGGAACAGCGAGCAGCCCCTCCCCACCGGAGAGGGGTTGGGGTGAGGGTATGCGCCTCGCCGAACCGTCCATGCCGCGCACCGCCATTCGAGCGGGCGCCCGCGCCCCTATACTCCGCCGCTGCCTTCCTGCGCCGAGAGCCGCCGTGTCCGTGTCCTCCCTGCCGCTGCGCGACGCGCGCGACGATTTCCTCGGCCATCCCAAGGGCGTCTACGTCTGCTTCTTCACCGAGATGTGGGAGCGCTTCTCCTTCTACGGCATGAAGGCCCTGCTGTTGCTGTACCTGACCAAGTACCACCTGTTCGGCGACGACGCCGGGCTCGACCTGCTCGGCGCCTACGGCGGCCTGGTGTACTGCGTGCCGGTGCTCGGCGGACTGCTCGCCGACCGTTGGCTGGGCATGCGCAAGGCGGTGGTGTTCGGCGGCCTGCTGCTGGTGCTCGGCCACATCGGCATGGCCTTCGAGGGTCACGCCGCCGCCCGGATCAACGGCCAAGTGGTCCGCGATACCGCATCCCTGGGCGTGACCTACCTGTCGCTGGCGCTGATCATCATGGGCGTGGGCTTCCTCAAGCCCAACATCTCCACCATCGTCGGCAAGCTGTACCCGGCCGACGATCCGCGCCGCGACGCAGGCTTCTCGCTGTTCTACGCCGGCATCAACCTCGGCGCATTGTTTGCCTCGCTGGTGTGCGGCTTTCTCGGCGAAGCCTACGGCTGGCGCTACGGCTTCGGTGCGGCCGGCATCGGCATGCTGCTCGGCCTGGGCATGTTCCTGTGGGGCCAGAAATACCTGCACGGCCACGCCGAACCGGCGCAGCCGGCGCTACTGCGCGAGCGCGTGCTCGGCGTGCCGCGCGAATGGGCGATCTATCTATGCGCGGTGCTGGGCGTGTTGCCGGTGGCCGCCTTGATGTGGGCCGCGGCCAACGGCGCCTTCAGCCTGGGCGGGGAAATCTCCCTGGCCCTGCTGCTGATGCTGCTGGTGCTCGGCGCGGTGCTGCTGTGGTTCGCCTGGTTCACCGGCACCCAGTGCACCGCGGTGCAGCGCCAGCAGATGATCGCGCTGATGGTGCTGATCGCGATGGCGCTGGTGTACTTCACCCTGTACGAGCAGACCTACGGCTCATGGGTCACCTTCACCGACCGGTTGATGACCAAGGACATCGTGCCGTCGCTGGTGATCCGCGGCGGCACGCCCCTGCCCTGGTCGATCGCCTCGCTGCTGCTGGCGCCGCTGGGCTTCGTGCTGGCGGCCTCGCTGTCCGACCGGCGCCCCGGCTCGTCGGCGCCGCGGTTGCTGTTCGTCGGGGTCAGCGCCCTGATGCTGCTGTTCCTGATCCGCGACTGCCTGGTGCTGCCGCAGACCGCCGGCTCCCTGACCTACCTGGGCGCCCTGTTTCTGGTGCTGCTGGCACCGCTGTTCGCGGCGCTGTGGGCATGGCTGGCGCGGCGCGGGCGCGAGCCGTCCAAGCCGGCCAAGTCGGCGTTAGGGCTTCTGCTGGCCGGCCTGTCCTTCGTGCCGCTGGCACTGGCCGCGCAACAGGTCGGCGCGACCGGACAGATGGCGAGCGTGTGGTGGCTGGTGCTGGCCTATTTCGTGCTGGAGGCCGGCGAGATGTGCCTGTCGCCGGTCGGCCTGTCGGCGGTGACGCAACTGGCGGTGCCGCGCGTCGTCAGCCTGATGATGGGCGCCTGGTTCCTGGCCACGGCATTCTCCGAGGCGCTGGCGGCGCTGTTCGGCAAGCTCGCCGCGATCGAGGTCCCGGACGGCCAGACCCTCAACATCGCCGACGCCGCGGCCAAGTACGCGCACCTGTTCTGGCTGCTGCTGTGGATCGGCGTCGGCTGCGGCGTACTTGCCTTCCTTGCCGCGCCGCTGCTGCGGCGGATGATGCACGGGGTGCGCTGAGCGGTTGCGTCGCCCGAGCGGCGACGCACTCGGTTCACATCGACGCGGCGCAGTTCGCATGGTCAGCGACGACAGCGGCAATAAGTGCCGCGAGTCATGCGGATCCTCAAATCCAACCAGAGCCAGTGCAGCGGCGATCCATCCCACTGGAGCGGCATGGTCAGGCACAGGCGCTCACGGTTTGGCTGACGCGCGCACCGCCTGCGTGTCGCCCAGCGAGCGACTCAACATCCAGCAGGCGAGTGTAGAACGCGCGGCGGTGCTCCCTTCGGCCTAAACCCCATGGCCACCCGCCGCAGAACAGCCTCCCCGGTCGGCACACGGCATCCGTCAGCGCCGCCTTAATGCGTATAACGATGTATAGGCGCATTGTTGGCACATAAATGCAGCCCTGCATTCGAATCACCCAACCCACTATTTTTCGCGTGAAACCATGGAGGCCGAAAAACCTTGTCTTGCCATAGGCACGGTGCTAGCTTCTGGCTCGTCGCCGCATGACGACATCTAGAAAAAGGAGCTTTGTGATGAAAATCCAAGATGGCAAGCTTGAGAAGGAAGATTCTCTCTCCAATCCTTTCGCTATCCAGATCGACGAGCCCATGCAAACTATCGCAGCGCCCGGCGTCTGCGAGATGAAGCCTTACCTTGGCGACGATTCTCGCTGGTACTCCACCCAGCCAGGCGGCTAACGCGAAGGCAATTGGATCAAGACGTCGCGATAGAGAACGCCGCCATCAGGCGGCGTTCTTTTGTTCGAAAACGCGATCACCATACGACAGCGTCCTCAGGCAGACGAGCCTCCATGATCAAGGGCAACATCGCCTTTTCCGACCTCGAGCAACCGCCGCTGTGGCAGGCCAACACCCTGCGTCTCGGGAAAAGCTGGATCACCCCCTACTGTCACTCTGCTGTGGAAACCGTCGTGGTCCGCACACAGGGACAGTGGTTCGCCACGGTGCGCGAACGTTGCACGGATGTCGAATGGAAAAAAGACGATACGGGCATACTGGTCGATGCCGATCGATTCAACCAGCTCTACAAAGAGGCGCTGCTATGGCCGCTCGACTATCTCATGATCGAAGTGGCGCAGGCCGGATGCCGATTGAAGTTGCGCGCCGGCCTGCTCGGATCGGCGCCAGTCTATTGCCGGGTCTCCGATGACGCAGTAGAAATCTCCTACGATCTGGCCGACTTTTTTTCCCGGCCCACCACCATCGACCTGGAGATGGCCAGCCGGCGTCTCGCGCTTAGCGCAGCGTATTCCGCCAGGCAATTGTGCTCGGGCGTTCTGATGCTGACAGAACGCGCCACCCTTTTCGCCGAGCCGGGCAAGGCCCGTTACGTCTATCCCTCGCCAGCCGAAACCGTCGCGCCTTCCGATGAAGCACTGATCGACTACGGCATGGAGCGATTCGGGCAACTGTTGCATCGCGCGGTTTCGATTCGACCTGCGTCGACACAGGTGGCCGTCGAGTTGAGTGGGGGCATGGATTCGGCGACCGTCGCGTGCGCGTTGACGCGATCGCAGCACAACATCCTGAGCCTGGGAATCTTGCTCGATCAGGGACACAGTCAAACCCAGACCGAACGCCGCCGCCTGCTTGTCGAAACGCTAGGTCTTCGCGACACCGCCGTGAATATCGACGCGTTCCCGCCAACGCTCGATCTACAACCGAGCGCGCGTCGACCGGACTATCCCCTTGCCGAGTTCTACCTCGAGGCATTCGAAAGCGTGTGGGACCGTGCTCAAGCGCAGGGCAGCGATCGGCTTTTCACCGGCGTTGGCGGAGACCAGCTGTTCCCGACGTACCGGAATGAGGAACGCTCCAACGGCAGCCGTCATGGCAGTGTGGCCGCAGAAGCCAAGCGCCGCGCGGAATTGTTATTGACGCCCAGCGCGCTCAATGCATCGCGTTCGGTCAATGGATTCGATGCTCCCGCCGGCCCTTTATCTGCATCGGTGTTGGCATCGAGCATGTGCCAGGCTCCCCACCTGCTTCGGCGAGGCCTTTGGCCGGTCAATCCCCTAAGCGATCCACATCTGGTTGCCTTTTGCCGGGGCCTCCCCCTCGAGTGCCGTCAAGATCGAGAAACGATGTGGCGTTATTTACGGGCCAACGTAGGCGACATATTTCCACGGGATTATTGCAAGGAAACGTTCGCTCACGTGCTTCCCGAGTTGATCGCACATCACGCCAAGACGATCGCCATGCAACTGAGCGAGTGCGCCCTTGCCGACCTGGGCCTGGTCGACCGAGACGCCGTACTGCAACTGCTGGACGAACTGGTGTCGACACGCGCGCGTCCGCTGACGGCGCCGTTGATCTCGTTCCTTTGGCTGGAGCGCTTCGTTCGGCAGTTTGCCTGACAACCACGTTCAGCAGGCCCCGCAGCCGCTGTCCCGGCGTGCAGATGCGGCTGCACGACGACGCAAAAGCAGCCGTCGGCAGTGATGCAGGGCGGGTTTTTCACCTCGCAAACAACCTGCAGCATGTGCTGAGCAGGGGCGCCGAGGATCGCGACTCAGCCCGGCAATGCCGACGTGCGCGCCATCCACGACGATGACGGCGGCAAGACCTCCAAGTGCCGTTTACTCGCACTGAGCTACTGCTCCACCCGCATCAGTGCGATCCGGACGCACCGGACCGCACTGATGCCGCTTCGCTGTGGCGCACGGGGTCCCGGCGCGACTCGTCAGGCGCCGATCACTTACTGCTTCGTTGGCGCCGGCGCCGCCTGCGCACCACCCAACGACTTGCTCAGGAACGCCAGCAGCCTGGTGTAGAACTCGCGTCGATGCTCCTCGGTGTAGAAGCCATGGCCCTCGGTCGGGACATACAGCGTCTCCACCGGCACCCCGGCCTTCTTCAGTGCGGCTTCCATCTTCTTGGAGTGCTGGATGGGCGCGCGCTCGTCCTCGCCACCCGCCGCCAGGAACACGGGCACCTTGATCTTGTCGGCGAGATTCACCGGCGACACTGCGGCCAGCTCGCTGGGAGAGCCCACCCATTCGCTCAGATAGGTCTTGCCTGAATCGCGCTGCTGAGTATCACCTTTGACGTACAGCATTGGTAGATCGTAAACACCGATATAACCAGCGGCGCAGCGATACAGCGACGGCTCCTTGGCCACACCCATCAACGACGCATAGGCGCCATAGCTGGCACCGTACATGCAAATGCGTTGCGGGTCGGCGATACCCTGGTCGATCGCCCAGCGCGTGGCGTCGGTGACGTCGTCCTGCATCTTGCCGCCCCACTGACCGGCGCCCGCCTGCTGGAACGCCCGCCCATAGTTGCCGGAGCCGCGATAATTGACCTGCAGCACCGCATAACCGGCGCTGGCCAGGATCTGCGCATCGTCATCGAACATGCCCTTGTCGGATTCACCGAACGGGCCGCCATGCGGCATCACCACCATTGGCACCTTGCCGGACTTGGCCGCCGCCGGCAGCGTCACGAACCCATGCAGTGGCAGTCCATCTCGCGCCTGCAACGCGATCGGCCGCACCTCGGCCAGCTTCGGCGGCTGCAGTGCGGCACGGCGTGCGAACACGAAATCGGCCTTCTTGGCGACGGTGTCGAACAGGTAGAACTCGCCCGGATTGCGCCCGGACTGCACGTTGACCAGGTTGAGCCGGCCGTCGCGCGTGCTGGAGGTGACGTAGACCGCCTGCCCGGGGAAGGCCGCTTCCAGCGAACGCTGGGTCTTGGCTTCGGGCGAGGCGCTATCGAAGAACAGGCTACGCGGCGTGTCGCCCAGCACTTGGACACCAACCGGAACGCGGGTGCCATGGCGATAGATGATCGCGTAGGGATCGGCCAGGGCATCGCGCGCCACCACCTTGCGCTCCCCGTTGTCCACATTCCAAGACTCGACCACGTCGCTGCCCTTGGCCTGCTGGACCAGGAGATAGGCGGTATGTCCATCCTCGGAGAACCCGATCGGCAATTCGACGTGTTGGCTGACGTTTTCGTCGTTGATCAGCTTCCAGTCGCTGCCCTGCGCATCGCGATAGAACAGCTTCTTGGCGTTGTCGGCATCCGCACCCAAGGCAAAGCGCACCTTGCCTTGCTCATCGCTGTAGAAATCTGCACCACGCACCTTCGGCGAACCAGTCAGCAATCGACGACGACCGCTATAGACGTCCATGACTTCGGTACGGCTGTAAGGATCCTGGCTGGTGCTGAACGGTTGCGCCTGGATGATGTAGTTGCGATCGTCGCCGGGTAGCGGCCCCACCCACTGGGCGATGACCTTCTCCACCTTCTTGGTCTGGATCAACGTGCCCGGCCCGTTGCCGGTGACGCGCTGGCCCACCAACAACTCCGCCGCGCCGCCGTCGGCGTTGATCGCGAACAGCTCTCCGGTGCCCCAGGGCCGGTCCCGCTGCCCGATCTTCTGGACCATGTTGAACAGCACGCGCGTGTCGTTGACCCACACGAAATCGGAGACGTGCGTGTTCTTCTCCATCGAGAAGCTGCCGACGATCTTGTTGTCGGATCGGCGCATGATCGCCAGCGCGGTCCGATCCTCCAGCGGCACCGTCGCCGCGTAGTACTCGCCGGTCGGCGACAACTTCAGTGTTTCGACCTGTTCCTTGACCAGATACGGCGCCAGATCCACCTGCGCCCATGCATTCCCCGCTCCCAGCAGACACAACAACGCGACTGCGCGCAGTCCCCTCTTCATTCCTTGTTCCCCTGTTCCTGTTGGCGTGACGTCCGCGTGAAGTCTAATCCAAGCACGTGTCGACGCGCACTGGAACCGGGCGCCGACCTCCAGCGACGTCACGGCTGAAAACCCAAAAAGGGCGTGCAGCCCGCGAGGCCGCACACCCTTCATCTGCCACGGAAACGGAAGCGGGCACCGATCGAACCGATCGCCCCACGTCCCTGCGGTCGCTTACCCCCTCGGCGCCGCAGTCGACCCGCGCACCATCAGGCTGAAATCCAGCGTCTGCTGCAGCGGCACGTCCCCCCGCTCGATGATGGCGAGCAGCAGGTTGACCGCACGCACCCCGATGTCGCGCATGGGCTGCCTGATGGTCGTCAACGGGGGCGTGAGGTAACTGGACGACGCCAGGTCGTCGAAGCCGACGATGGACAGGTCGTCCGGCACGCGGATGCCCAGGTCCCGGCAGGCCGCCAGGGCACCCAGTGCCATCTGGTCGCTGAAGCAGAAGATCGCGGTCGGTGCGGGTGCACGGCCGAGGAGCGCCACCGCAGCCGCATGGCCGGATTCCACGGAGAAGTCGCCCGGCACGACGGCCAGGCTGCGCAGGCGGCGGTGCGCCTTGGCACAGGCCCGGACCCCTTCCAGGCGTTGCTGATGCAGGGGGTTGTCGGGCGGTCCGCCCACCACGGCGATCCGCTCGTGCCCCAAGCCATACAGGTGCTCCATCACGGCGCGCGCGGCGGCCGCGTTGTCGATGTGGACGCTGGGAATCCCCAGCGCCGGGTCGAACTCGCAGCCGTTGACCACCGGCGCGGCAGCGCCCTGCTGCTTGACGATCTCGCGCGCCGTCGGCGGGAGGCGGTGCCCCAGCACGATCAGGCCGTCCGCCTCGTTGCGCCGGAGCATCTGCGCGTAGCGCTCCTCGCGGTCGGGCTGGTGCTGGGTATCGCCCAGCAGGACCGCGTAGCCGACCGCCTGCGCAGCGTCCTCCGCGCCCTGCAGGATCTGCGCAAAGAACGGATTGGCGATGTCCGGGACGGTGACCAGGAGCTTGGCGCTGCGCTGGGTCTTGAGCGTCCTGGCCACCGTGTTGGGGACATAGCCCAGCGCGGCGGCGGCCTGTTCGATGCGCGCACGCGTGGCGGGCAGGACTTTTTCCGGCCGGGAAAGCGCCCGCGACACCGTGCCGGCGGTGACGCCGACGTGCTTTGCGATGTCGTAGATGGTTGTCGCCATGAACTGAGCTCTTCTTCTTTCTGCTGTGCAGTGCACAACGGGTCTCGCGGGAAGCCCATGCTAGGATGATTCAATCGATTGCATGAGGTCGAATCACGTTGAAGACGCTCAAGGGTCCAGCGCTGTTCCTGGCACAGTTCATCGCCGACACACCTCCCTTCAATCGCTTGGACACGCTCGCCGAGTGGGCTGCGGCCCTGGGCTATTCTGGCCTACAAGTACCGACCAGCGCGCCCCACCTGTTCGATCTGGCCCAGGCCGCGGACAGCCAGGCGTACTGCGACGACCTCGCCGGCATGCTGGCCGGGCACGGCCTGCAGATCACCGAGCTGTCCACCCACCTGCAGGGGCAACTGGTCGCCGTCCATCCCGCCTACGACAGCCTGTTCGACGGATTTGCGCCGCCGGACAAGCGCGGCAACCCCGCCGCCCGCCAGGCCTGGGCGGTGGAGCAGCTTCAGCTGGCCGCCAAGGCCAGCCAGCGCCTGGGGCTGACGGCGCATGCCACGTTTTCCGGCGCGCTGGCCTGGCCTTACTTCTATCCCTGGCCGCAGCGCCCGCCCGGCCTGGTGGAAGAAGCTTTCGCCGAACTCGGCCGGCGCTGGCGTCCCATCCTCGACGCCTTCGACGCCTGCGGCGTGGACCTGTGCTTCGAGATCCACCCGGGCGAGGACCTGCACGACGGCGCGACCTTCGAGCGCTTCCTGGACGTGGTCGATCACCATCCGCGCGCCAAGATCCTGTACGACCCCAGCCACCTGCTGCTGCAGCAGATGGACTACCTGGGTTTCATCGATCGCTACCACGCGCGCATCGGCATCTTCCACGTCAAGGACGCGGAGTACCGGGCCAGCGCGCGCAGCGGCGTCTATGGCGGTTACCAGGACTGGATCGATCGTCCGGGGCGGTTCCGGTCGCTCGGGGACGGTCAGGTCGATTTCAAGGCGATCTTCTCGAAGTTCGCGCAATACGATTTCCCGGGCTGGGCCGTGCTGGAGTGGGAGTGCTGCCTGAAGCACCCGGAAGATGGGGCACGCGAAGGTGCGGCGTTCATTCGCGACCACATCATCCGCGTGACCGAACGCGCCTTCGACGACTTTGCCGGCAGCGGCGCCGATCCGGAATCGCTGCGCCGCATGTTGGGGACCTGAGCCATTACCGCCCTGGGAGGGGACGTCATGACGCACACCATGTCGCGCTTGGGCGCGATGATGTTTCTGCAGTTCTTCATCTGGGGGGCCTGGTTCGTGACCCTGGGGACGTACCTGGTGCAAGGTCCCCTGCAGGCCAGCGCGAGCCAGGTGGCGACGGCGTTCCTCAGCCAGTCCATCGGCGCCATCGTCGCGCCGTTCCTGGTCGGCCTGATCGCCGATCGCTACTTCGCGGCGCAACGCATCCTCGCACTCCTGCACCTGGCTGGCGCGGTGCTGCTGTGGCTGGCGTCCACGGCGACCACCTTCGGCGTGTTCTTCGCCTGCGTGATGGGGCACATGCTGCTGTTCATGCCGACGCTGGCACTGGCCAACAGCGTGGCGATGCGACACATGCAATCGCCGGAAAAGCAGTTTCCGCCGGTGCGGGTCGTCGGCAGCGTCGGCTGGATCGTGGCAGGCGTGTTGATCGGCTGGCTGGGCTGGGAACAGGCGCATCGGCTCGAGCTGACGTTCCGGATGGCGGCAGTGGCGTCGCTGGCCTTGGGCCTGTATGCCTTCACCCTGCCGCACACGCCGCCCCTGGCGCGACAGCGCGATGCCGGGCTGGGGCAGATCCTGGGCCTGGACGCGCTGCGGCTGCTCAAGTCGCGCTCCTATCTGGTGTTCTTCCTGGCGTCCATCGCCATCTGCATCCCGCTGGCGTTCTACTACAACTTCACCAACCCGTACCTCAACGATCTGGGCGTGCGCGGCGCGGCCGGCCTGCAATCGCTGGGCCAGGTGTCCGAAGTCCTGCTGATGCTGGCCATGCCGTTCCTGTTCGTGCGGCTGGGAGTCAAGACGATGCTGGCGGTGGGCATGGCGGCGTGGGTGGTGCGCTACGCGATGTTCGCCTTCGGCGATGCCGGCGGCGGCTTCGCCCTGCTGGTGATCGGCATCGTGCTGCACGGCATCTGCTACGACTTCTTCTTCGTCACCGGCCAGATCTACACCGATGCGCATGCCGGCCCCGCCGCGCGCAGCAGCGCGCAGGGCTTCATCACCCTGGCCACGTACGGCGTGGGCATGTTGATCGGCACGTTCCTGTCCGGCGCGGTGGTGGAGCACTACACCACCGCGGCGGGCCCGGACTGGCAGCGGATCTGGCTGTTCCCGGCCGGCGTCGCGCTGGTCGTGCTGGTCGCCTTCCTGCTGCTGTTCCGCGACCGGCCCAGCGTTGCGGCCGCCCCTTCCGCGTCTTGAGGATCCCACCGATGCGCAAGCTTGGAATCGCCATCGTCGGCACCGGCATGATCGGCGCCGTGCATCGTCGTGCGGCGCTGCTGGCCGGCGCCTCAGTCCGCGGCGTCGCCGCTTCTTCCCCGCAACGCGCACGCGAGGTCGCCCAGTCGTGGGATGTCCCGCGCGCCTATCGCGATATCGAGGACGTGGTCGCCGATCCGCAGGTGCAGGTCGTGCACGTCTGCACGCCCAACCATCTGCACCGCGCCATGGCGCAGGCGGCGCTGGACGCCGGCAAGCACGTGATCTGCGAGAAGCCGCTGGCGACGACGCTGGAGGACGCCCGGGCATTGGCGGCCTTGGCCCGCTCGACCGGACTGGTCGCCACGGTGCCCTTCGTCTACCGCTACCATCCGGTGGTCCGCGAGGCGCGCGCCCGCATCGCCCAGGGCGAACTGGGGCCGCTGCGCCTGATCCACGGCAGCTACCTGCAGGACTGGCTGCTGGACCCCGCCAGCAACAACTGGCGCGTGGACCCGGCGCTGGGCGGCGCGTCGCGCGTGTTCGCCGACATCGGCTCGCACTGGTGCGACCTGGTGGAATGGGTGAGCGGCGAGCGCTTCGCCGAGGTCAGCGCGGCGTTCGCGACCGTCATCGCCGAGCGCGGCGCCAACACCGGGCAGAGCTTCACCACGCCGGCGGCCGGCGGCGCGATGCAGGCGGTCGCGAGCGAAGACGTGGCCATGGCGATGCTCAGAACCGGCGCGGGGACGCTGGCCGCGCTGACGGTCAGCCAGGTCTCGGCGGGCCGCCGCAATCGCCTGTGGTTCGAGATCGATGGCGCCAGCGCCAGCGTCGCGTTCGACCAGGAGGACGCGGAACGGCTGTGGATCGGCCGGCCTGACCAGCGCGAGGAAGTCTTCGTGCGCGGGCCGGGTGCCGGCAGCGCCGAACAACGCCGGCTGGCGACGCTGCCGGCCGGGCACGCGCAGGGCTACGGCGATTGCTTCGAGGCGTTCGTCGCCGACACCTACCGCGCCATCGAAGGCGAGCGGCCGGACGGCCTGCCCAGCTTCGACGACGGGCTGCGCTCGGCGCTGATCGTCGATCGCGTCATCACATCGGCCAGGACACGCGGCTGGACATCCATCGATTGACTCCCGGGAGGACTTCTTGATGAACATACCGACACGCAGATCCGCAACCCTCGCATTGCTGCTCCTCGCTGCCCTGCCCGCCTTCGCCCACGACATCGCCGGTCCGCAGGCGCCCATCGCGGTGCAGATGTACACGCTGCGCAACGCCGGCTCGCTCGACCAACAGTTGAAGATCGTCCATGACGCGGGCGTGGGCGCGGTGGAAACGGTCGGCACGCAGAACGTCGGCGCGGTCGAACTCAAGCAGCTGCTGGACAAGTATTCGATCAAGGCGATCTCTTCGCACGTGCAGTTGGCCGATCTACGCAAGGATCTGGACGGCGCGGTAGCCTTCAATCGGTCGATCGGCAACACGACGCTGGTGGTGCCTTACCTGGACCAGAAGGAGCGGCCCACCGATGCCGCGGGCTGGACCGCGCTGGGCAAGGAGCTGGGCCAACTCGCGAAGCGGGCACGGGCCAAGGGCATGCGCCTGGCCTACCACAACCACGACTTCGAACTGGTCGACTTCGATGGCAAGACCGGCCTGGAACTGCTGTTCGCCGCGGCCGGCCCCGATCTGCAGACCGAGCTGGACCTGGCCTGGGTCGCGCGCGCGGGCTACGACCCGGCGGCGATGCTGGGCAAGTTCAAGGGCCGCCTGTTCGCGGTCCACGCCAAGGACAATGCACCGAAAGGCCAGGCCAAAGACGAAGGGGGCTTCGCCGCCGTCGGCCAAGGCGTGCTGGACTGGAGCGCGATCCTGCCTGCCGCGGCGGCCAGCGGCGTGCAGTGGTACATCATCGAGCACGACCAACCGCGCGATCCGGCCACCGTCATCAAGACCGGAGCGGCGTACCTGCGCGACCACCTGCCCGCCGCCACGCCGCGTTAGTCCTAAAGGAGGCCTGCTTGAAAACGATCCTGACGATGGCCGTGGTGCTGCTGGGGACGACGCTTGCGGCCACGGCGCGGTCCAAGGACGACCCGACGGCCGGCGCGCAGCTCTACGCAACCCACTGCACGGCCTGCCATGGCGCGAATCGCGCGGGCGTCCCGCCCACGTTCCCCGCGCTGACCGACGTGGGCAAGCGCCTGCAGCCCGCGCAGATCAAGGAGAAGATCCGCAACGGCGGCGGGTTGATGCCGCCCTTCTCGCAGTTGTCCCAACAGGACGTGGACAACCTCGCCAGCTTCCTGGCGCACTAGGGCGTATCGCCATTCCCACGGATGCCGCATCGGTCATGGCCGGCGGCTTGACCGGACTGGCCGTCGGGTCAAGCCGAGCGGCGCCGGCCACGCGCCGGCGCTACAACTCGCGCACCCAGATATTGCGGTAGCTCACCTTGGAATCGTGCTCCTGCAGCAGGATCGGCGCGCAGGCATGCGGCGCGTACGACGGCGCGCCGATGTACTCGGTCTTCCCGGACAGCACGGTGTCGTTCTGCACCAGGACGCCGTTGTGCAGGACGGTGATGCGGGCCGGTGACGTGAGACCGCCGCCCTGCGAGAAACGGGGCGCCTTCCAGATGATGTCGTACGCCTGCCACTGGCCTGGCGCACGCGAGGCATTCACCAGCGGAATGGCCTGCTTGTAGATCGCACCGGCCTGGCCGTTGGCATAGGTCGGGTTGTTGTCGCTGTCGAGCACCTGCAACTCATAGCGTTCCTGCAGGAAGATGCCGCTGTTCCCGCGCTGCTGGCCTTCGAATCCGCGGGTCGCGGTGGGCGTGCGCCACTCCACGTGCAACTGGATGTCGCAGAAGCGCTGCTTGGTGCGGATGCCCTTGCTGCCCGGCACCACGGTCAGCACGCCGTCGGCGACGGTCCAGGGCGCGCGTCCGCCCTGCTCCGACTCCCAGGCCGACAGATCCTTGCCATCGAACAGCACGATCGCATCGGAGGGCGCGCCGCCCGGGGGCGTGGCCACGATCGCAGGCACGGGCTTCCACACTTCGGTCTTGGTCGGGTCGCGTGCGGGATCGCCGTCGGCCTGCGCGAATGCAGGCGCCGCGGCCAGCAGGCAGGCGGCCATCAGCAGGGGTCTGGTCATCGTGTTTCCAGGAACGGGAGGAAGGGCCAGGCGTGGCGGTCCATCAGCTGGTTGCCCAAGCGGGCGTGCCGGGAACATAGGCGGTGTCCTCGTAGCGGCCCGGCACGGCGACGTACCGCAGCACGTCTGTCGCGCCGACCTGGGAAGTGAAGAAGCCGAAGATGGTCAGTTGCTTGAGCATCGTGAAGGGATGCGGCATCGCGTCCGCCGCTTTGGCGGTCCCGGTGTCGGTCAAGTCGATGATGTGTTTCCTGGCTTCCGCATCCAGGGCGCGCAGCAGCTTGGTGCGGGCCTGTGGGGTGAGCGACACGAAGCGACCGCCGGCACGTTTGTCGATCTCGGCCAGGCCGGCGCGGAACGCCGCCTGCTGCCGGGCGGTGTAGCAGTCGGTGACGAATTTGGCCATGAACGCGCCGGCGCCGGCGTCCTTCGCCCCCGGCGTCTTGGTCCGCGGCAGGATGGTCTCGGCGATCTCGTCCAGCGTGGCGACATCGGTGACGGAGAAGAGCGCCTTCGCCCCCGCGACCGGCGCCTGTGCCTGGACCAGCGCGGGCAGGCCCACCATGGCCGCACCCGTGGCGGCGACGATCATCTTCAGTAGTTCGCGGCGTTCCATCACAGGTTCCCCGCTTTCAGTTCGCGCACGGCATGATCGGCGGCACGTGCGGTCAGCGCCATGTAGGTCAGCGAGGGATTGACGCAGGCGCTGGAGGTCATGCAGGCGCCGTCGGTCACGTAGACGTTCGGCGCGTCCCAGACCTGGTTGTACTGGTTCAGCACGGAGTTCTTGCGGTCCCGGCCCATGCGCGCGGTGCCCATCTCGTGGATACCCTTGCCCGGCGCGTAGTCGGCATCGTGCATCTTCACGTCCTTGACGCCGGCCGCCTCCAGCATCTCGGCGGCATCGGCGGCCATGTCCTTGCGCATGGCCTTTTCGTTCTCGCGCATCGCCACGTCCATCGCCAGCACCGGCAACCCCCATTTGTCCTTGCGCTGCGGGTCCAGGCGGATCGTGTTGTCGTGGTGCGGCAGCATTTCGCCGAATCCGGTCATGCCGATGCGCCAGTCGCCCGGCACGGTCAGCGCTTCCTTCAGGTCCGCGCCGATGTTCAGTTCGGCGATCTCGCGCGACCAGCCGGTGCGGCTCGCGCCGCCCTGGTAGCCGAAGCCACGCAGGTAGCCGCGCTTGTCTCCGGCGACGTTGCGGAACCGCGGCACGTAGAAGCCGCAGGGACGTCGGCCGAAGTAGTACTTGTCGTCGTAGCCCTCGACCCGGCCAGAGGCACCGGCGCCGAAATGATGGTCCATCACGTTGTGCCCGAGCTCGCCGGACGACGACCCGAGGCCACCGTCCCAGACATCGGTGGCCGAGTTCATCAGCAACCAGGTCGAATTGAAGGAGGACGCGTTGAGGAAGATGACACTGGCCGTGTACTGATAGGTCTGCCCGCTCTCGGCGTCGATGATCTCCACGCCGCGCGCACGCTTGCGGTCCTTGTCGTAGAGCACCTCCTTGACGATCGAGAACGGCCGCAAGGTCAGGTTGCCCGTCTTCATGGCCGCCGGCAGCGTGGCCGCCTGGGTCGAGAAGTAAGCGCCGAAAGGACAGCCCAGGATGCACTTGTTGCGATATTGGCAGTTGACGCGGCCCTGCTCGACCTTGGGCTGGGTGATGTTGGCGGTGCGCGAGTGGATCAGGTGCCTGGTGCCGCCAAAGGCCTTCTTGATCCGCGCGGCGACGTCCTTCTCGACGATGTTCAACGGGATCGGCGGCAGGAACTCGCCGTCCGGCAACACGTCCAGTCCCTCGCGCGTGCCGGCTATGCCGGCGAACTTCTCCACGTGGTCGTACCACGGTGCGATGTCGGCGTACCGGATCGGCCAATCGGTGGCGATGCCGTCCTTGAGGTTCGCCTCGAAATCCAGGTCCGACAGGCGATAGCTCTGCCGTCCCCACAGCAGCGAGCGGCCGCCGACGTGATAGCCGCGGAACCAGTCGAACCGCTTGATCTCGGTGTAGGGCGATTCCTTTTCGTCGGCCCACATCCCCTGCAGGTTCTCGACCAGGCCGTAGTCGCGCATCAGCACCGGATAATCGGCCTTCATCGCCTGGGTCGGGCGGTTGCGGTGCGGGAAATCCCACGCCTCCTTCATCGCGTTGACGTAGTCCTTGACGTGCTCGATGTTGCGTCCGCGTTCCAGCATCAGGACCTTGAGCCCCTTCTCGGTCAGTTCCTTCGCCGCCCAACCGCCACTGATTCCCGAGCCGACGACGATCGCGTCGTAATGATTGTCTGCCATGGGTTCTACTTCACCTGGGTGGATATCGTTTCAGACGTCGCAGAGGCGGATCGCCTCGCGCAGCGAGCCGACGGGATCCGGTGCCGCAGGAACGAATTCCTGCGCCAGATAGCCGTCGAAACCGGTATCGCGGATCGCGCGACAGATGGCGGGATAGTGGAGCTCCTGAGCGTCCCCGATCTCGTGCCGGCCCGGAACGCCGGCGGTGTGGTAATGCTTGAAGAACGCGTGATGCTTGCCGATGGTGGCGATGATGTCGCCCTCCATGATCTGCATGTGGTAGATGTCGTACAGCAGGCCGAAATGGTCCGAGCCGATCCGCCGGCACAGCTCGACGCCCCAGGCGGAGTGGTCGCACAGGTAGTCGGGATGATCGACCTTGGAGTTCAGCAGCTCCATCACCAGCACGACGCCGCGCTTCTCGGCATGTCCGAGGATGCGCTTGAGCCCGACTTCGGCATGGGCCAGGCCTTCCTGCGGATCCATGCCATTCCGATTGCCGGAAAAACAGATGAGGTTGCGATAGCCGGCATCGGCCACCAGGTCGATGTGCCGCGTGTAGCGCTCGACGAGCTCATCGTGGAACTGACTGCCGGCGAAGCCCTTGTCCAGACCGATCTCCGCGCCGTTGCACATCGCGCTGTACACGCCATTGGCCTTCAGCGTGGGCCAGTCCGCCGGCCCAACCAGATCGATGGCGGCGAAACCGATGCCCTTCACCACCTGGCAAAGCTGTGCGACGGACAGCCGCGGAAACGTCCAGCGGGCGACGGAATGCTTGAGGTTGCCCCTGAGCGGCGTGGCCGCAGCACGCGCCGGCAGCATGCCCGCCGCCCCAAGGCCAAGGCTTCCAGCTATCGCCAAGCGCAGCGCGTCTCGCCTCGTGAACCCCGAGGCCGGCGCCGGTCCGATCGAATGGATAGACATCCACCTTCCGGCCTCCCAACCGGTGTCAAACGCTGACGAATCGCCGCGATTCAATCGATTGAACCATACGGGAGGGAATGACTTTTTTGCAAGACGCGGCGCACGAAAAGCCATGTTGCAGGGCACAACGTCTGTGGCGCTGATCGCCGCGTGACGGTGATGGAGTTTGGCCGGCGCACGGAGGTGGCCGAGCAGATGTGCAGCGAAAAGCTGGCTGACATGCGTGTGGACATGCCCGCGCAGCGAAGCATGGCGACAAGCCGGTAAAGCCGTGTTCCCACGGCACTGGACGGCATGCAAGGTGACTGGGATGACGATTGCGACCGAGAGTTTCAGAGCGTCCTCGCCGCGCTGCTACGCGCATTCATGGAACACGAGCGTGGTGCAGCGACGAGTGCCTCCGATGTGCTTTTTCGTAGGAGCGGCTTCAGCCGCGACAGGTTTTCCCGGGAAAGCCTGTCGCGGCTAAAGCCGCTCCTACGACGCTTGGTCCGTCCGGCCACGCCGGCCTGCCGTAAGCGACGGCATGAACCCGGCACGAGACGCCGCGCAAAGGCGGCGCGCGAAGCGACGGCGCGCGAAACCACGTTGGCGATCAACCTGGTTCGGCGAAGGCGAGAACAGCGGGGCACTCGCCGCGTGCATGCACGCTTCGGCCCACCCCGATGCCCATCGCCCATCGTTTACACCATCTCGGCGCAGAACACAGAGCCCAGGCCGGCAGAAAGGAGATATCTCGTGCAAAAAGAAAAACCCCGGCAAGCACACTGGCTTACCGGGGTTTGTCTGCATCGCAGAACCACTAAAAATCAGAACGGGATATCGTCGTCCGCGAAATCGTCCATCGGCGCGGACTGCTGCGGGGCCGGCTGCTGCCGGCGCGGGGCATAGTCCTGCCCGCCACCACCGCCACCGCCGCCCATGCCGGAGCGTTCCTGGCGCGGCGGGGCCGAGCGCTGCGGACGGTCGCCGCCGCCCATGCCGCCGCCACCGCCTTCGCCGCGGCCGCCGAGCATCTGCATCTCGTCGGCGACGATGTCGGTGGAGTACTTCTCCACGCCGTCCTGGCCGGTGTACTTGTCGTAGCGGATCGAGCCTTCGACGTAGACCGAGCTGCCCTTGCGCAGGTACTCGCCGGCGATCTCACCGAGCTTTCCGAAAAACACCACGCGATGCCACTCGGTGCGTTCCTGCTGGTTGCCGTCGCGGTCCTTGCGCACGCTGGTGGTGGCCAGGCTGATCCGGGTGATGGCCATGCCGGCCTGGGTGTACTTGGTGTCGGGATCGTTGCCGAGGTTGCCGACGAGGATGACTTTGTTGATGCCGCGGGCCATGAGCTGCTTCCGTCTGGGGTCTCCGCGGCCGGGAGCACGCGGAGCGGTAAAGAAGATTTCGGGGAGCAATCCTAACATCGCCGGGCTGGGCCGGCCTGCGCCAGGCGCCCGCGGGCACCCCGGAAAACGCCGCATTGGCCTGTCGGAATCCTGCCGGGGCGCCGCCCACAGGGCGCGCGGACCCAGGCGTGGCAAGCCCTCCGCCCCCTGCCCCGGCCCGCAGCGGGACGGATGTGGCCGCGCAGCCTATACTTTGCGCACGTTTCCAGTCCTGTCCGCATGAGCATCGCCGAATCCCTCAGCCCCGCCCTGGGCCTACCCCAGATCCAGATGCTCGCCGCGCCGGACATGGCCGCGGTGGACGCCCTGATCCGCCGCCGCCTGGCCTCGGACGTCGTGCTGATCAACCAGATCGCCGACCACATCGTCTCCGCCGGCGGCAAGCGCCTGCGGCCGATGCTGGTGGTGCTGGCCGGCCGCGCCTGCGGCGCCGGCGGGCCGATGCAGCACCAGTTGGCGGCGATCATCGAATTCATCCACACCTCGACCCTGCTGCACGACGACGTGGTGGACGAATCGGACCTGCGCCGCGGCCGCAGCACCGCCAACGCCCTGTGGGGCAACGCGCCCAGCGTCCTGGTCGGCGACTTCCTGTATTCGCGCAGCTTCCAGCTGATGGTGGAGCTGGACAGCATGGCGGTGATGCGCCTGCTGGCCGACACCACCAACCGCATCGCCGAGGGCGAGGTGCTGCAGCTGTTGCACGTGCACAACCCGGACACCGACGAGGCCGCCTACCTGCGCGTGATCGAGCGCAAGACCGCGGTGCTGTTCGCCGCCGGCACCCGCCTGGGCGCGTTGGCCTCCGGCGCCAGCGAGGACGTGCAGGAGCGGCTGTACGACTACGGCATGCAGCTGGGCTATGCGTTCCAGATCGCCGACGACGTGCTCGACTACACCGCCGACGCCGCCGACCTGGGCAAGAACCTGGGCGACGACCTCGCCGAGGGCAAGGCCACGCTGCCGCTGATCCACGCCATGGCGCATGCCGACGACGCGACCCGCGCACGCCTGCGCCAGATCGTCGAACAGGGGGACGCCAGCGCGATGCCGGAGGTGCTGGCCGCGATCGAGGCGAGCGGCAGCATCGACTACAGCCGCCGCCGTGCGGCCGACTACGCCACCGCCGCCGAGCGCGCCCTGGACGGCCTGCCGGAAAACGAAGCCGTGGCTGCCCTGCGCGGGCTGGCGCGGTACGCGGTGTCGCGGAAGCATTGATCGCCGGCGCGCTGCGCGCGCCGGATTGGGATTAGGGAGTCGGGATTCGGGATTGGTTAAAAGCGGCTTGTCTGAGATCCGACGCACGCACCGCTGGATCACAGACCAAGTCAACGGCGCACACGCCTTAGATCTGGTTACGCAGTGGAATTGGCAAAGCGCGATGTACCGCTTTTGCCAATCCCCAATCCCGCCAAGCGCGTAGCGCGAGGCACCTCCCGAATCCCGGAGGCACCTCCCTAATCCCGCCCGAAGCGCTCCTCGAAGAAGTCCTCGAGCATGCGATAGGCGCGCTTGGCCGCGCGAGGGTTGTACTGGCAGCCCGGCGGGCTGTTGGCGTCGGCTTCGGCGAAGCAGTGCACGGCGCCGCTGAAGTTGACGAACTGCCAGTCGGCGCCGGCGCGGTTCATCTCCTGCTCGAAGGCGACGATGTCGTCGCGGCTCACGCTCTTGTCGTCGGCGCCGTTGAGCACCAGCACCGGTGCCTTGGCGCTGCCCGCGGCCGCCGGGGCGGCGGTGGCCAGGCCACCGTGCAGGCTCGCCACCCCGGCCAGCGGCGCGCCGGCACGGACCAGTTCCAGCACCGTGGTGCCGCCGAAGCAGAAGCCCACCGCGCCGATCCGGGCCGGATCCAGCGGCGCCTTGCCGGCCTGCGCCTTCAGCGCCGCCACCGCCGCCAACGCCCGCGCGCGCAGCGTGGCCGGATCCTTCTTCAACGCGCCGGCGAACTGCCCGGCCTCGGTATCGTTGGCCGGTCGCTTGCCCTTGCCATAGACATCGGCCACCAGCACCACGTAGTCGTCGCCGGCCAGGCGCTTGGCCTTCTCCACCGCGGAGTCGTTGACGCCGCGCCAGTTCGGCACCATCACCAGGCCGGGGCGCTTCTCGTGCTCGGCATCGTCGTAGACCAACACGCCGCTGAAACTGTCCTTGCCGACCTGCCATTCCACCGGCTTGGCCTGCATCGCCGCCAAGGCCGGCAGCGGCAGCGCCAGGGCCAGCCCCAGCAAACCGGTCCACCGCATCATCGAACGTGTGCGCATCGCCCTTCTCCCGTGGGAACCCGCGCGGGAGTGTACGCAAGGCGCCGCCAGCGCGATGTATGCGCCGAGGCGCCGAGGTTCAGGCGATGCCCAACCCCGGAATGGCGCTGATCGCGTCCGGGTCGAAGCCGGCCAGCGCGGCGAAATGGCGGCCGCGCGCCACGTAGTCGCGGTAGGCGCCGAAGCTGGGCGCACCGGGCGACAGCAGCACCACGCCGCCCTGCTCGCCCAGTGCCGTGCGCGCCAGCGCCACTGCTTCCGCCAGGTCGGCCGCGGCATGCAGGCCGAAGCCGGCGCCGGCGGCCAGTGGCGCCAGCAGCGCATGGATGCGCGGGCCGTTGGCGCCAAGGGTGACGATCTCCAGCGGCGCGCCACCGTCGCGCATGTGCGCGGCGAAGTCCTGCCAGTCCAGGCCGCGGTCGTGGCCGCCGACCAGCAGCGCGATGCGCCGCCCGCGGAAGCACTCCAGCGCGGCAAGGCTGGCATGCGGCGTGGTGCTGATCGAGTCGTTCACATAGGTCACGCCGTCGCGCGTGCCCAGGGTCTGCAGCCGGTTCGGCAACGGCCGGAAGCGATCGGCCGCCGGCGCCAACGCCGCCGCGTCCAGGCCCAGCGCCTCGATCGCGGCCAGCACCGCGCACAGGTTGCCGCGGTTGTGGCGGCCCGGCAGCGGCGCCTGCGCGCTGTCGTACACCGCGGTATCGCCGCGGTAGACCACCTCGCCGCGCATGTGCCAGCCGTCCTCGCGGTTGAACCAGCGCACCTCGCTGTCGGGCAGTTGCAGGCTGGCCAGCTGCGGATCGGCGGCATTGAGCAGGGCGATGCGCGGCCGCGCGTGCGTCACCAGTTCGAGCTTGTCGGCGATGTAGCGCGCCTGGCTGCCGTGCCAGTCCAGATGCTCGGGGAACAGGTTCAGCACCAGCGCCAACTGCGGCCGCGCGCCGCTGCGGGCGACGTCGCCGGTCTGGTAGCTGGACAATTCGATCGCCCAGTACTGCGGCGGCGGCGTGGGCGCCAGTACTTCCAGCAGCGGCACGCCGATGTTGCCGACCAGGCCAGTGCGGTGGCCGCCGGCGCGCAGCAGGTGCGCCAGCAGCGCGGTGGTGGTGCTCTTGCCCTTGGTGCCGGTGACGCAGACGCTGCCGGGCACCACGCCGTCCGCGCCGGCGTGCTCGGCGAACCACAGCGCGGTGCCGCCGACGAAGCGCGTGCCGCGCGCGGCGGCGGCCTGCGCCTCGGGCCGGTACGGACTGATCCCGGGCGACTTGATCACCACATCGAACGCGGCCAGGCGCTCGGCGCTGGCCTCGGTGTCCACGTGCAGGTCGGGATCGTGCAAGGCGGCGATCTCCGCCGCCTCGTCGGCCGAACAGAACACCGTCAGCGGCAGCGCACGTCGCGCTTCTCCGTTCCCGGCCCCCGATTCCCGCCCTCGCACCGCCGCATAGGCCGCACGGCCCTCGCGGCCCCAGCCCCACAACGCGACGCGCTGCGCCTCAAGCCGCGAAATTCGCACGCACGCGTTCCCACAGGTCGGCCGGGATGCGGTGCTGCGCGTCCAGTTCCAGCAGCGGTTCCACGCGCAGGTCGGTGGGGTCGAGCTGCGGCTGGATCTCGCGGATGAAGCGCGCCACCAGCGCGTCCTCCTTCCATTCCGCGCGCGCCGCCAGCGCGGCCATCGCCGCACGCGATTCGCGGCCTTCGCCGACGCACTCGAACGGTTTGTGGTCCTGGAACTCCAGCAGCGCATCGAAGCCGCCGGCCTGGCCGGCGTCGTCGAGCAGGTTGCGGCCGAAGATGCGCACCAGCCGCGTCTTGGGCATGAACGGCGCCAGCGCCAGGAACACGAAATGGCACTTCGGGCAGACCCCGCACCAGCGGTGCGCAGGACGCTCGCCGAGGATGTGGAAATTGCGGTTGCAGCTGGAGAAATGCGCGTCGTAGTGGTCGGTCTTGGCGAACTGCCGCGCCACCGCCAGTTCCGACAGCGGGCGCAGCAGCGAGTAGTAGCGCAGGTCCGCGGACACGTAGCGCTGCACCTGCGTGCCGAACGCCTGCTCGAAGGCCCAGCCCTTGGACCACTGGTGGTTGACCTCGCCGGTGCCGGCGATCTGGCTGCCGTAGCTGGCCGAATGTTCGTTGGAGAACACCACCTGGCCGGCGTCGTGCAGGACCGCGGCGAACACCAGGATCGCCGAATTCACCGCGGTCACCGGGATATGCCCGTTCCACGCGCCCTGCCGATTCAGTTCGAACAGCTCCGGCGCCAGCGTGCGACCAATGTTCAAGGTCGGCAGGCCGGTGCGCTCGGCGCAGGCGCGGATCAGCTGCGAGCCGCCGATCCAGGTCACCGTCTGCGTCACGCCGGCCGCACGCAAGGCCTCGATGCTGACCAGCGAATCCTTGCCGCCGCCGATCGCCACCAGGGCTTGGTCGCGCAGCCCCAGCGCTGCCGCATCGGCCACGCCGGCCTCGGCGGCCGGGAAGCGGATGCGCCCGCGCAGGTCCAGGCCGTTGCGATAGGCGAACTCGCCCAGGCCGTGCAGGTACACGCTGTCCAGCAGCGCGGCGGTCTCGGCATCGATCGCGTAATCGTCGATGACGATGCGCGGCGGCACCGCCGCCTTGTAGTAGCTGACGCCGGCGATCAGGTGCAGCAGGCGCAGGGCGCGCTGCGCCGCCTGCGCGCGCACCGGATCGAGCGCGAACGGCGCGCCGGGCACGGTGATGGTCTCCACCAGCTCCGGGCCGTCGTCGAACGCATAGACCAGGCGCGCCACGCCGCTGTCGGCGTCGAAGCCGCAGCGCACGAAGCGGAAGGTGGCGATCTGCTGTTTGTCGAAAGCGGTCATGGACGTCCTGCAAGCACACGGGTGTGCCGCAGATAGCGGCGGCACAGAAGAAATTCGAGCATCGAAAACGGCAAGGCGGCCCACAGCAGCGGCAGGCAGCCGAACACGAAGGCCATCAGCAGCAGTTGCCAGTGCTGCCCGGCCGGCACCGACGCGGCGGAGGCCAGGACGGCCACCAGCACATACAGCGCCAGCGCCGGCAGGTAGGCCAACGCGGCCAGCAGCGAGGTGCGCAGGGCGAGCGCGCCGGTGCTCGCCACGGGCCCGCGGCGCTGCCAGCGCAGCGCCAGCCATGCGCCGATGGCAGCGGCGGCCAGCGCCGGCAACGCCCACTTCAGGCTGTCGGTCCACGGCAGCGACGTGCCGGACTGATCCACCGCGGTGGCAGCCGCCATCGCAAACGCGCCGGCCACGGCGCTGCCCGCGACGAACTCAGTCCGTGCGCGCATCGATCGCCTCCTCGCGGGGCAACTCGCGCTGGTTGTAGGTGCTGGCCATGCTGTAGCCATAGGCACCGGCGTCGGCGATCAGCATCACGTCGTCGGGCGCGGTGCCCGCCGGCAGGCGCCGGCGCTTGCCGAACACGTCGCTGGATTCGCAGATCGGCCCGACCACGTCGAACACGGTCTCGGCCGGCTGCTCGAGCCGGCTCAGGTTCGCCACGTCGTGCCAGGCGTCGTACAGCGCCGGACGGATCAAGGTGTTCATGCCGGCGTCCAGGCCGACCCGACGGATGCCGTCCTTCTCGATCACCTGCGTGGCCCGGGCCAGCAGCACGCCGCATTCGGCGACCAGGTAGCGGCCCGGCTCGATCGCCAGGCGGAACGCCGGATGCACGGCCTTGGCCTCGGCCAGGCCCTGCGCAAAGGTGTCCAGGTCGAACGGCTCGTCGTCGGCGCTGTACGGGATCGGCAGGCCGCCGCCGATGTCGATGACCTCGACGCTGCCGATGCGCCGCGCGAACCCGGCCAGTTCATCGCACATGCGCCGCCAGTGCTGCGCCGTCTCCACGCCGCTGCCCAGGTGCGCGTGCAGGCCGACGATGCGGATATCCAGCGCGCGCGCGGCCTCGACGAACTCGTCGACGCGGGTCGCCGACAGCCCGAACTTGGAGGCCTTGCCGCCGGTGTTGACCTTCTCGTGGTGGCCGTCGCCATGGCCCAGGTCGATGCGCAGCCACAGGCTGCGGCCGCGGAACAGCTCCGGCCAGCGCTGCAGCGCCTCGACGTTGTCCACGGTCACGGTCACGCCCAGCGCGAACGCGGCTTCGTACTCGGCACGGGGCGCGAAGCTGGGGGTGAACAGCACGCGCCGCGGCGACAGCTCCGGCACGATCTCGAACACCCGGCGCAGTTCGCCGTGCGAGACGCACTCCAGGCCGAAGCCCTCCTCGACCAGCGTTTGCAGGATGGCCGGATGCGCATTGGCCTTGATCGCGTAGTAGCGCTGGTCCACCGCCGCGATCGCCTTGAGCGCACGCGCGCGCTCGCGCAGCGTCGGCAGGTGATAGACGTAGCGCGGCGTGCCGGCCTCGGCCAGGCGCAGCAGATGCGCGCGCTCGCCCTGCCACCACGGCACCGGCCGCGGCCGCACGGTGCCGGCGATCTCGCGCCAGCGCGGACCGAACACCTCGGTCTCCTCCACCGGCATCGCGCCGCTGTCGATCAGTTCGGCGTGCAGGATCGGCAGCAGCCCGTCGGCGTCGGTTTCGTCGATGACGAAGGTCAGGTTCAGGTCGTTGGACGACTGCGAGATCATGTGCACGCGCTCCTTGCCGAACGTGGCCCACACGTCCGAGAGCTTGTGCAGCAGCGAGCGCATGCCGCGCCCGACCAGGGTGATCGCCGCGCACGGCACGATGATCTTGACCCGGCAGATCTCCGCCAGATCGGCCGACAGCGCCGCCAGCACGTCTGTGTTGACCAGGTTCTCGCTCGGGTCCAGCGACACGGTGACGTTGGTCTCGGCCGAGCCGATCAGGTCCACCGACAGCCCGTGTTTCTTGAACAGCGCGAACACGTCGGCGAGGAAGCCGACCTGCTGCCACATGCCGATGCCTTCCATCGACACCAGCACGATGCCGTTGCGGCGGCTGATCGCCTTGACCCCGGGCACGGTGCGGGCGTCGCCGTCGATGCTGGTGCCGGGCAGTTCCGGGCGCTCGGTGTCCAGGATCGCCATCGGCACGCCGCCGTCGCGGCACGGCTTGATCGAGCGCGGGTGCAGCACCTTGGCGCCGGTGGTGGCGATTTCCTGCGCCTCGTAGTAATCCAGGCGGGTCAGCAGGCGCGCATCCGGCACCTCGCGCGGATTGGCGCTGAACATGCCCGGCACGTCGGTCCAGATCTCCACCCGGCTGGCGCCGAGCAGCGCGCCGAAGTACGCCGCCGAGGTGTCCGAGCCGCCGCGGCCGAGGATGGCGGTGCCGCCGTCCTCGTGCCGGGCGATGAAGCCCTGGGTGATCAGCATGCGCGTGGGCTGGGCGACGAAGCGCGCGCGCCACTGCGGATCGGACTGCCACTGGCACGACACCGACAGGCGCCGCGACCAGGCGCTCTGGTTCGGCTGCGGCGGCAGCGCGTCCAGCCACTGCCGCGCATCCATCCAGCCCATGTCCAGGCCATTGGCGCGCAAGTAGGCCGCGCCGAGAGTGGAGGACAGCAGTTCGCCCTGTCCCAGCACCTCGGCCTGCCAGTCCAGCGTGCGCTCGACCGCGCGCGGATCGGCGAGCAGGCCGCGCAGCGCCGCCAGGCGTTCGCCCAGCACCGCCTCGGCGTCCAGCTCCAGTTCGGCCAGGAAATCGCGGTGGCGCTGCTCCAGCGCGGCTACGCGCTGCGCGCTGTCGGCACTGCCGTCGGCGATCGCGGTCAGCTCGTTGGTGACCCCGGACAAGGCCGACACCACCACCAGTACCCGCGCACCGGTCTCGTCCGCGCGTTTTTTCGCCAGCCTTCCAATCGTGTCCCAGCGATGACGACGCGACACCGAGGTGCCGCCGAACTTGAGGACGATCCAACGATCGGCAGGAGAGGAAGCTGACATGGAGTGGGGTGTCTGGAGTGTGGGGAAAACGCCCGAATGCTCGGGCGGAACCCCCGATTCTACTGCCAACGGCGCGCCGGTGAGCGAGCGCCGCGACCAGCGACTGGACGGCGTTTCCGCGGGCCCGGGGCTGGGCAATCCGCTAGGCGTGATGCTCGGCGCCGTCGACCCGGGCGCACGGCGCATGCAGCGCCTGGCAGCCTGGCCGAACCTGCCGGAGACGGGCTGGCCGCGTTCGCACGACACGCACGAACACCGGCTGACGGTAGGCGCCTTCGTTCCCGGCGTCGGCGTCGCCGAGGACCCGGTCACCGGCAGTGCCAACGCACTGACCGCCGCCATGCTGCCCGCGCAGGGACGACTGCCGGGCCGTGGCGGGCGCTGCGTCGCCAACCAGGGATGCGAACTGGCCCGAGACGCCCGCGTCGAGCGCCTGGTGATGGGGAAGAGGTGTGGATCGGGAGGCCTCGTACAAGCGGTGATCGTTTGCAAGATCGCTTGGTAAGCTCCGGCCTCCCCCACCGCCGTCCGGAGTTCCCCGCCATGGCCGCACGCCGCTTCTTCCAGGTCGATGTCTTCTCCGCCCGCGCCGGCAACGGCAATCCCTTGGCCGTGGTGCTCGATGCCGATGGCCTGGACGCCGCCACGATGCAGACCATCGCGCGCTGGACGCGCCTGCCGGAAACCACCTTCGTATTCGCGCCGACGCGGCCGGACGCCAGCTACGGCCTGCGCATGTTCAGCCCGCAGAAAGAGGTACCGTTCGCCGGCCATCCCAGCGTCGGCACCGCGCACGTCGTGCTGGAAGCGGGCATCGCCACGCCACGCGACGGCGTGCTGGTCCAGGACGGCATCGCCGGCCTGCTGCCGCTCCGGGTCGACGTGGACGCTGGCGTGCGCAGCATCGCCATCCGTACCCCGCGCGCGCAGGTGGCCGAGATCGCCGATGCCGCCGATCCGCGCCTGCAGGCGGCGCTGCGCGGCTGGGCCCTGGGCGCGCTGCCGCCGGTGCGCATGGACGGCGGACGCTGCTGGTGGCTGGTCGAAGTGGCCGACGAAGCCGCGCTGCGCGCGCTGGCACCGGACTGGGATGCGATCGCCGCCCTGGCCGAAAGCACCGCCAGCATGGGCGTGTTCGCCTACGCCCGCGCCAGCGGCCAGGCCTATGCACTGGCGGTACGCGCTTTCGTCGGCAACGGCCGGCGGTTCGAGGACGCCGCTTCCGGCGCCGCCAATGCGGTGCTGGCGGCATGGCTGGACCACAGCGACGCCCTGCCCGGCCACGGCGGCCGCTATGTCGCCAGCCAGGGCCGCGAGGTCGGCCACGATGCGCTGCTGACGCTGCACGTGGACGCGGCCGGCGAGGTGTGGTCGGGCGGGCAGGTGCAGACGGTGATCGAAGGCCACATCGACTGGCCCTGATCGCCGTCGGTCGCCGCGCCCGTCTGCAGCTGCGGACGGGCGCGCAAAACAAAGGGCGCCTCGCGAGGAGGCGCCCTTTAAGTCAGCCAGGCAATACGTCAGTCGGGCAGGACGTCGACGCGGACGCGGATGCGGTCGCCCGGAGGCGAGGCGGTGCGGGTGTGGTAGTAGCGGCCGCCGTATTCGTAGGTCACGTCGTAACCGTCGACGCGGTCGTAGCGTTCGGTCCGATAGGACACCGGATCGCATTCGTGGACCACGCCGCCACCGTAGCCGCCGCCATAGGCGCGGGTATTGGTGTCGTAGATCGAGCGGCCGGCCAGGCTGCCGAGCATGGTGCCGACCGCGGTACCGACGAAACGGCCATTGCCGCCGCCGACGCGGCTGCCCAGCACGGCACCGGCGATGCCGCCGACCACCGAGGAGGCGGTGCGGCCGCCATCGGTGCCGCGGTAGCCGTAGTCGCTGGCGTAGCTGCCGGAGGCCGGACGGTCGTAGCAGCGCTCGGTGGTCTCGCGCGGACCATTGACCTGCACCAGGATCGGGTCGGCGCGTACCACGCGCGCGTATTCGTAGGTGCCGGACGCATAACCGCGGTCGCGGTAGTCGTCGTAGCGGGTGTAACCGTAATCCTGCGCGGCGGCGGAGCCGATGACGCCGACAGCGAGCGCAGCGGTCAACAGACGGGTCGAGAGCTTGTTCATGGCGATGGTTCCAAGCGCGTGGATCGCGCGACTGCATGCTCGATCCGACGCGGTGAAACCAGACTGAATTGGGACCGCCGCGGCGCGCGCATTTAGCGTCGCGACAGCTAGGCACTGCATCGAGCGCTCGTGCCAGAGAGAGAAAAAGCGCTAAGAACGAAGCGCGCTGCGTGCCGGACATCGTGCCGGTGGCGCCGCAGGCGCGATGTCCGCAATGGCGGCCCGGCCTGCTGCCGGGCCGCGTCGGGCTCAGCCGAGCTCCGCTTCCAGGCTGATCGGCACCGCACTGAGCGCCTTGGACACCGGGCAGTTCTGCTTGGCGTCGTCGGCCAGCTCGCGAAAGCGCGCAGCCTCGATGTTCGGCACCACGGCCTTGACCTTCAGGCGGATCTGCGACAGTTGCGGACCGCCTTCCATCGACAGGTCGACGTCGGCGCGCGTGTCCAGCGCGGTCGGCGGGAAGCCGGCTTCCGTCAGCTTGGCCGACAGCGCCATGGTGAAGCAGCCGGCGTGCGCGGCGGCGATCAGCTCCTCGGGGTTGGTGCCCTTCTCCTCGCCGAAGCGGCTGTTGAACGCGTAGCGGGTGTTCTCCAGCAGGCCGCTCTGCGGCGTGTGCAACCGGCCCTGGCCGGTCTTGAGATCGCCTTCCCAATGCGCGGTGGCGTGACGCGAAATGCCCATGCGAGGCTCCTGTCGGTGAGTGGAACGCGGACCATAGGCCAGGCGGCGTTATGCATGCGTGCTCCTGCGCGGCCATCGCGTTGGCCGCGCGTGCCGTAGCAAGGACCCGCGGCACCCCGCGGATTTGAAGGTGCCGGCGCCGGCCGCCGACAGAAAAGTCCGCGTTCGCAGCGAATATTCGCGCTTTTTTGCTTCCGGCCTATTGGCGCGGCGTAGCACATGCCCTACATTTCGCCATGCCGACGGGGTCGGCGCGACCCAAAACCACCAAATACGGAATCAGGACATCATGGCAAAGACCGCAAAAAAGGCTGCCCCGAAGAAGGCAGTGAAGAAGGTAGCGACCAAGGCCGCCGCCAAACCGGCCGCTCCCAAGCCGATCAAGGACGTGCTGAGCAAGTCCGCGCTCGTGGCGCACATCGCCGAGACCAGCGGCGTCATCGCCAAGGACGTGCGCGCCGTGATGGCCTCGCTGGAGCATGCCGTGGCCGGTTCGGTCAGCAAGAAGGGCGCCGGCTCGTTCACCCTGCCGGGCCTGCTGAAGATCACCGCCGTCAGCGTGCCGGCCAAGCCGAAGCGCAAGGGCATCAACCCGTTCACCAAGGAAGAGCAGTGGTTCGCCGCCAAGCCGGCCACCACCAAGCTCAAGGTGCGCCCGCTGAAGAAGCTCAAGGACGCCGCGCTCTGAGCAGCGTCGCCTGATCCAGGCAAGCACATCGACGAGACGGCTTCGGCCGTCTCGTTTTTTTTGGCCGCCCGCGCATCGGGTTGACGGCCCGCTAAGGCCGCGGCGGCTATACCGGTGCTTCCCTTCGACAGGATCACCTGCATGAAACTACAGGGCTTTCTCGACCAACTGCTGCAATCGGCGCAGGGCGCCGCCGGCCAGGCCATGGGCAAGACCGGCACCGCCGCTCCGACCGCACCGGCGCAGCAGGCCGCCGGCGGCCTGGGCGGCCTGCTCAACGCCGACTTCGGCAAGGGAGCCCTCAGCGGCGGCGCGCTCGGCCTGCTGCTCGGCAAACACCGCACCACCCGCAAGCTGGCGACCTACGGCGGCCTGGCCGCGCTGGGACTGATGGCCTATCGCGCCTACGGCGACTATCGCCGCCAGCAACTCGGCGCCGCCGCACCCGAACCGCAGACGCTGGACCGGCTGCCGCCGCTGGAAGTGGAACAGCACAGTCAGGCGGTGCTGCGCGCGCTGGTCGGCGCGGCCAAGGCAGACGGCCACCTGGACGAACGCGAACGCAGCCTGATCGAAGGCGAGTTCGCCCGCCTCCATGGCAACGACGCCGACGTGCAGCAGTGGCTGCATGCGGAACTGGAAAAGCCGCTGGATCCGGCCGAGGTGGCGCGCGCGTCGACCACCCCGGAGATGGCCGCGGAAATGTACCTGGCCAGCCTGCTCGCCGCCGACGCGCAGAGCTTCATGGAGCGCAGCTACCTGGACGAACTGGCACGGCAGCTCGGCATCGACGACGCCCTGAAGCAGCGCCTGCAGGAACAGGCCGCGACGCTGCACGCGGACTGAGCGCATGACCGCTGCGCCCGCGCCTTCGCCAGCGCAGCGCCTGCGCCGCGAATTGCTGCGCGCGGCGTTGCTTGCCGCACTGGCAGTGGCTGCCGCGTGGGCCTGGCGGCATCCGTGGGCGCAGCGCCTGCGCGTCGGCTGGGAGCTGGCCCGGGCGCCGGCGCCGACTGCGCTGCACATGCCGGTCGAAGGGGTAGATCCGCGCCGCGTCGCCGCCACCTTCGGCGCGCCGCGCGGGCGCGACCGCCAGCACGCCGGCGTGGACATCTTCGCCAAACGCGGCACGCCGGTGGTGGCGGCCACGCGCGGCATCGTCGTGGCCATCGCCGACCGCGGCCTCGGCGGCCGCCAGGTCTGGGTGCTCGGTCCGGCCCGGCAGCGGCACTATTACGCGCACCTGGAGACATGGGCGCCGGGGCTGCAGGTCGGCGACCTGGTGGAACCCGGCGACCCGCTTGGCGCGGTGGGCGACAGCGGCAACGCGCGCGGCACCCCACCGCATCTGCATTACGGCATCTACGCCGAGGGCGGCGCCTACGACCCGTTGCCGCTGCTGCGCGCCGGACGCTGAACGGAAGCACTGGAACAGAGCGTCGCGGGCAGCAGGCTCGTGGTGGCGCCTGGCCGCGCCTATCTTGGAGGCACACACCGCGTGCGCCACTGCCATGACCGCCTCCCAACGCTACCGCGTCACCGTCACCCCGATCCAGGACGACGGCCTGCCCTGCCAGGGCCGCTGCACCATCGAACTGGAGGCACGCTGCCGGCAGGACTGGATGCGCCTGCTGGAGGCGGCGCAGCGCCAGCCGGGACTGCGCGGCGACGAGCGCGCCGCGCTGATCGTCGGCACGCAGTTGCTGCGCAGCCTGGGCGAGCGCAGCGACGGCGAGGCGCGCGCGCTGCTGGCGCCGTTGCAGCCGGCGCTGAATGCCCTGCTCGCGCGGCTGGCGCCTGCGCCTGTCGCGTAAGGCCGCGACGCGGGGAGCGCAGCGATTCCGCTAATCGCGCATTCACCGCCCGCGGTTATGGTGAAACCCCTCTTCATTGCCAGGGCCCGCTCGATGACCTTCCGCCAGTTCACCCTGCGCACCGCGGCGCTGCTGCTGCTCGCCACCGCCGCCCAGGTCCAGGCCGAGCCGACCATCCAGGGCCGCCAGGTCAGCGTCGGTGCCGCCGACGTGCAGCACTATCTCGACGGCAGCTTCCCGCAGACGCACAAGGCGCTCGGCGGGCTGATCAAGATGACCGTTCGCGACCCGAAGCTGAGCCTGCCGCCGGGCGATCGGCTGAAGATGCAGTTCGACCTGAGCATGACCACCGGCGGCGGCGCGGCGACGCCGCTGGGGCAGGTGCTGCTGACCAGCGCGCTGCGCTACGACCAGCAGAGCCAGAGCTTCCACCTGCAGTCCCCGACCATCGACGACTTCCGCCCGGCCGCCAACGGCGGCAAGCTCGACGCCAACACGCGCGAACTGCTCAATGCCTGGCTGGAGGACTATGCGCGCAAGGAGCCGATCTACAAGCTGGATCCGCGCCTGACCGCCATGCTCGGCGACGTGCAGATCCAGTCGGCCGGCGTGGAGAACGGCGCGCTGGTAGTGCGTTTCAATCAGGACATCAGCAAGCTGGTGCCTGCAGGCATGCTTCCCGGGCAATAACCCACACGCTGGCCTGCGCATGCCGGCGAAGGGCGTCCGGCGCACCGCGCACGCAAAGAAACGGCGGCCAAGGCCGCCGTTTCTACGTCGATCGCGCTTCGGCCTACGCCACCAGCATGGCGGCGCAGGCGCACCGCCGCGGACTCAGCCCAGCGCCTTGGCCACGGCCTGCGCGAATGCCGGGATGTCGTCCGGCTTGCGGCTGGTGATCAGGTTGCCGTCCACCACCACCTCCTGATCCTCCCAGCGTCCACCGGCATTGGACAGGTCGGTCTTCAGCGACGGCCACGAGGTCACCTGGCGGTCGCGCACCAGCCCGCTCTCGGCCAGCAGCCACGGCCCATGGCAGATCGCCGCCACCGGCTTGCCGGCACTGGCGAAGGACTGGATGAAGGCGATCGCCGTAGGCTCGGTGCGCAGGTTGTCGGGATTGATCACCCCACCCGGCAGCACCAGCGCGTCGTAGTCGCCGGCCTGGGCCTGCTGCAGGCGCTTGTCCACCGGCACGCTGTCGCCCCAGTCCTTCTTGTTCCAGCCGCGGATGCTGGTGGCCTCGCCCGGCGCGATCACGTCGACCTGGGCGCCCCAGGATTCCAGCAAGCGCTTGGGCTCCTGCAGTTCCGATTGCTCGAAACCGTCGGTGGCCAGGACAGCCACCTGCTTGCCGGCAAGGGAAGGCATTGCGCTCATGGGACACTCCTCGAATGGGGGAACACCCACCCTAGGAGCGCCGCGGTGGCAAGGCCGTGAACCACGCGTCGGCGCGGCGTGCACGGCTGGACGTGACGCTAGCGCTTGGGCTGCAGCATGGTACCGGTGCAATTCCTGGCGCCGCAGCGGCATTCCCAGATCTTCTTCAGCCGCGGCGTGTGCCGCTCGGCCAGGGTGATGCCGTAGTTGTAGGTGAGCTCCTCGCCGGGCTTGATGTCGCGCAGCGCCTCGATCACCACCTTGTCCTTGCGGCGGTCCTCGCCCTCGGCCTCGACGATCACTGCCTCGCAGTTCGGCGCGCAGCTGTGGTTGATCCAGCGCGCGTCGTTGCCCTCGTAGTTGGCGTCGATCACGTAGTCGTCGCTGAGGGTGAACAGGAAGGTGTGCCCGGTCTCGACGTCGCCGGCCTCGTCGCGGTCGACCTCGGCGTGGGTGCGGCGGCGGCCCTTGTATTCGATGACCCGCTCGCCTTTCTTGAGCGGCAGCACGGCGAACACGCCGTTGCCATGGATGCGGGACTTGCGGGCGGCGATCTTGCGGGGCATGCGGCGATCCGGACAGGAAAGCCTAGATTCTGGCGCACATCGCCCGCGATCCCAAGCCCGCGCGTGTCAGGCCGTCAGACGCCACCCCGGCGAGGCCGAATCGCCACGATCGAAAGAAAAGATGAACGGCCGGGTTGGACCCTGCGGCGCAAAAGAGTACAATTTCGGTCCGCATTGAAATTCGACCGTGTCGCCATGCTCCGCGTCACCAAGCTCACCGATTACGCCACCGTCGTCCTGACCGTGCTCGCCGCGCGTCCGAACGAAGTGTTGAGCGCGACCGAACTGGCCGAGCAGGCCGGGCTGGAGTCGCCCACGGTGAGCAAGCTGCTCAAGCCGTTGGCCCAGGCCGGCCTGGTCGAAGGCCTGCGCGGCGTGCGCGGCGGCTACCGGCTGGCGCGCCCGGCAGACGCCATCACCCTGATCCAGATCGTCGAGGCGATGGAAGGCCCATTGGCGATCACCGAATGCAGCCACCACGGCAGCCAGTGCAGCATCGCCCAGACCTGCGGCGTGCGCTCCAACTGGCGGCTGATCAACGACGTGGTCGCCGACGCGCTGCGCGGCGTGACCCTGGCGCAGATGCTTCACCCCCTCCTCCCCTCCGGCGATCCGAAACGGCGTCCCATCGCCGTGCGGTTCGCGACCACCTGACCTGTAGGCAGCCCGATGGCCACCGAAAACGCTGAAATCCTGGAACGGCTGGGACGTCGCTACGACGCCGGCTTCGTCACCGACATCGAATCCGATTCGTTCCTGCCCGGCCTGAACGAGGACGTCGTGCGCGCCCTGTCCGTGAAGAAGGACGAGCCGGAATGGATGACCGAATGGCGCCTGGCCGCCTACCGGCACTGGCTGAAGATGCCGATGCCGCACTGGGCCAAGCTGGACATCGCACCGATCGACTTCCAGGCGCTGAGCTACTACTCCGCGCCCAAGGGCCCGAAGTACGCCTCGCTGGACGAGGTGCCGAAGGAATTGCTGGACACCTACGACAAGCTCGGCGTGCCGCTGCACGAGCGCGCCAAGCTCGCCGGCGTGGCGGTGGACGCGGTGTTCGACTCGGTTTCGGTCGGCACCACCTTCCGCAAGGAACTGGCCGAAAAGGGCGTGATCTTCTGCTCGATGTCCGAGGCGATCAAGGAACACCCGGAGTTGGTCAGGCAGTACCTCGGCAGCGTGGTGCCGGTCGGCGACAACTTCTTCGCCGCCCTCAACTCGGCGGTGTTCTCCGACGGCAGCTTCGTGTTCATTCCCAAGGGCGTGCGCTGCCCGATGGAGCTGAGCACCTATTTCCGCATCAACGCCGGCCACACCGGCCAGTTCGAGCGCACCCTGATCGTGTGCGAGGACAAGGCCTACGTGTCCTACCTGGAAGGCTGCACCGCGCCGATGCGCGACGAGAACCAGCTGCACGCGGCGGTGGTCGAGCTGGTGGCGCTGGAAGACGCCGAGATCAAGTATTCCACCGTGCAGAACTGGTATCCGGGCGACGAGGAAGGCCGCGGCGGCATCTACAACTTCGTGACCAAGCGCGGCGAGTGCCGCGGCGCGCGCAGCAAGATCACCTGGACCCAGGTCGAGACCGGTTCGGCGATCACCTGGAAGTACCCCTCGTGCGTGCTGCTGGGCGACGACTCGGTGGGCGAATTCCACTCGGTGGCGCTGACCCATCATCGCCAGCAGGCCGACACCGGCACCAAGATGATCCACGTCGGCAAGCGCACCAAGAGCAAGATCGTCAGCAAGGGCATCAGCGCCGGTCGCGGGCAGAACACCTACCGTGGCCTGGTCAAGGTGGAACGCAGCGCCGAGGGCGCGCGCAACTACACCCAGTGCGACTCGCTGCTGATCGGCAAGCAGTGCGGCGCGCATACCTTCCCGTACATCGAGGTGCGCCACCCCACCGCGACCGTCGAGCACGAGGCCACCACCTCCAAGATCAGCGACGACCAGTTGTTCTATTGCCGCGCGCGCGGCATCGACCAGGAGAACGCGGTGTCGATGATCGTCGACGGCTTCTGCAAGCAGGTGTTCCGCGAACTGCCGATGGAGTTCGCGGTGGAAGCCAAAAAGCTGCTGGAAGTGTCGCTGGAAGGCTCGGTGGGCTGACGCCTGCGAAGCCGGGAATCGGGAATGGAGAATCGGGAATCGGTTCTCTTCCCGCATCTTTCCGCTGCACCTCTACCTGCTCTTCCCTATTCCCCATTCTCGAGTCCCGATTCCCAATATCATGCTGACCATAGACAACCTCCACGCCTCCGTCGCCGGCAAGGACATCCTCAAGGGCCTGTCGCTGCAGGTGAAGCCCGGCGAAGTGCACGCCATCATGGGCCCCAACGGCGCCGGCAAGTCCACCCTGGGCAACGTGCTGGCCGGCCGCGACGGCTACACCGTGACCGACGGCAGCGTGCGCTTCGACGACGCCGACCTGCTCGAACTGGAACCGGAGGAGCGCGCCGCCGCCGGCCTGTTCCTGGCCTTCCAGTATCCGGTGGAAATCCCCGGCGTGAACAACACCTACTTCCTGCGCGCCGCGCTCAATGCGCAGCGCAAGGCGCGCGGCGAGGCCGAGCTGGATTCGATGCAGTTCCTCAAGCTGGTGCGGCAGAAGCTGGCGGTGCTGCACCTCAAGGACGAACTGCTGCATCGCGGCGTCAACGAGGGCTTCTCCGGCGGCGAGAAGAAGCGCAACGAGATCTTCCAGCTGGCGGTGCTGGAACCGAAGCTGGCGATCCTCGACGAGACCGACAGCGGCCTGGACATCGACGCGCTCAAGACCGTCGCCGAAGGCGTCAACGCGCTGCGTTCGCCGGAGCGCGCGTTCGTGGTGATCACCCACTACCAGCGCCTGCTCGACTACATCAAGCCCGATGTGGTGCATGTGCTGGCCGATGGTCGCATCGTGCAGACCGGCGGCCCCGAGCTGGCGCTGGAGCTGGAAGCGCACGGCTATGCCTGGCTGAAGGAGCGCGTGGCGCCCGAGGCGGCGGTGCAATGAGCGCCCTGCTCGACTCGCTGGCCGCCGCGTTCCACGGCGATGGCGCGCGCCGCGCGCCGCTGGAGCAGGCGCTGCGCGACGGCCTGCCCGGCGCGCGCAGCGAAGCCTGGAAGTACACCTCGCTGCGCGCGCTGGAACGGCGCAGCTTCGCGCCCGCACCGCAGACCGCACCGGCAGTGGATGCGGCACTGCTCGACGGCATCCCGGCACCGCGCCTGGTGTTCGTCAACGGCCGCGCCAGCGATACGCTGTCGGACCTGTCCGGCCTGCCGGCCGGGGTGGAGCTGCAGCGCCTGTCGACGATCCTGCAAAGCGGCGACGATGCCATGCGCTTCCTCGGCCGCCGCTTCGAGCGCAGCGACGAGGTGTTCGCCCGGCTCAACGCTGCCCTCGCCGACGAAGGCAGTGTGCTGCGGGTGGATGCCGGCGTGCGCGTGGCGCAGCCGCTGCACCTGGTGTTCGTCTCCACCGCTGCCGATTCCGATCTGGCCTGGCACCATCGCCACCTGATCGAACTGCGCCAGGACGCGACGCTGGCGCTGGTCGAGCATCACCTGCATGCCGGCGACGCCGCGCACCTGAGCAACAGCCTGGCGCACGTGCACCTGGCCGCCGGCGCGCAGCTGACCCACGCCCGCGTGCAGGACGAGGCGGCCGGCGTCACCGCGCTGCTGCGCACCGACGCGGTGCTGGCGCGCGACGCGCAGTACCGGCGCATGGACCTGGAACTGGGCGGCGCGCTCGCCCGGCACGAACTCAACGTGCGCCTGGAGGGCGACAACGCCCGGCTGGTCGCCAACGGCGTGCTGCTCGGCAATGGCCGGCGCCAGCTCGACACCCGCCTGGGCATCGAGCACATCGCCCGCGACACCGCCTGCGAGCTGCTGTGGCGCGGCGTCGCCACCGGGCGCAGCCGCGTGGCCTTCCATGGCGGCATCCAGATCCGCCACGGCGCCGACGGCACCGACGCGGCGCTGTCGAACAAGAACCTGCTGCTGTCCGCCGACGCCGAGATCGATACCCAGCCGGTGCTGGTGATCGACGCCGACGAGGTCAAGGCCGCGCACGGCGCCACCGTCGGCCAGCTCGATACCAATGCATTGTTCTACCTGCGCTCGCGCGGCCTGCCGCAGGAGCGCGCGCAGCAACTGCTGACCGCCGCGTTCTGCCGCGAGCCGCTGGGCGCGCTGGAGCCGGCACTGAGCGAAGGCTTGCTGGCGCGGCTGGAGCGGGCGCTCAGCGCCGCAGGCGTGGCATGAACGGGCCCGCCGCGCACACCGCCACGCCGCAGGCGCCGGACTGGGACGCGGTCCGGCGCGACTTTCCGCTGCTGATGCGGGAAGTGCACGGCAAGCCGCTTGTGTACTTCGACAACGCCAACACCGGGCAGAAGCCGCTGCAGGTGATCGCGGCAACCGACGCTTTCTACCGCCGCCACAACGCCAACGTCAGCCGCGCCGTGCACGCGCTCGGCAGCGAGGCCACCGAGGCCTACGAAGGCGCACGAACCCGGCTGGCGCGGTTTCTTAACGTGCGCGCCGACGAACTGGTGCTGTGCAGCGGCGCCACCTTCGCGCTGAACCTGGTGGCGTACTCGTGGGCACTGCCGCGGCTGCGCGCCGGCGACACCATCCTGGTGTCGCGCATGGAGCACCACGCCAACATCGTGCCCTGGCAACTGGTCGCGCAGCGCACCGGTGCCACGGTCAAGGTCGCCGAAATCACCGCCGACGGCGCGCTCGATCTGGACGCGTTGCGCGCGGCGATGACCGCCGACGTCAAGCTGCTGGCCCTGGCCCACGTCTCCAACGTGCTGGGCACGGTCAACCCGGTCCGCGAGATCTGCCGCGAGGCGCGCAAGCGCGGCATCGTCAGCGTCATCGACGGCTCGCAGGCGGCGCCGCACCGGCCGCTGGACGTGGCCGCGATCGGCTGCGACTTCTACGCCATCACCGGCCACAAGATGTGCGGCCCGACCGGCACCGGCGCGCTGTGGGCGCGGCGCGAGCACCTGCAGGCGATGCCGCCGTTCCTAGGCGGCGGCGAGATGATCAAGGAAGTCAGCTTCGACGGCACCGTGTTCAACGACCCGCCGCACAAGTTCGAGGCCGGCACCCCGAACATCGCCGGCTTCTTCGGCCTCGGCGCGGCGGTGGACTATCTGCAGGCGATCGGACTGCAGCATGTGGAAGCGCGCGAGAGCGAACTGCTCGCACACCTCACCGAGGAACTGCAGCGGATCGACGGCCTGCGCCTGTTCGGCACCGCACCCGGCAAGGCCGCGGTGGTCTCGTTCCTGATCGAGGGCGCCCACGCCCACGACCTGGCGACCCTGCTCGACCTGGAAGGCGTGGCGGTGCGTTCCGGCCAGCACTGCGCGCACCCGCTGCTGCAGTTCTACGGCGTCGCCGCGACCTGCCGCGCCTCGCTGGCGTTCTACAACACGCACGAGGAGATCGAGCGCTTCGTGGCGGCGTTGTTGAAGGTACGCAAGCTATTGGGGTAAAGCCAGGACCCGGGACTCGGGACCCGGGACCCGAAAAATCAAAAGCGACACTTCAGGCCAGATCCGTCTCTGTACGAAATGGCAACGCTTTTGCTTTTCCGGGTCCCGGGTCCCGGGTCCCGGCTTCTCTCCGGCATAATCCCCGCATGCACACCCTCACCTTCCGCACCGCCACTGTCGACGATCTCGACGCCATCGCCGCCTTGGTCACCTCGGCCTATCGCGGCGACAGCAGCCGCGTCGGCTGGACCACCGAAGCCGACCTGCTCGACGGCAACCGTATCGACCGCGAGGTGCTGCGCGCCGACATCCTGCGCCCGCGCAGCCTGGTGCTGCTGGCCGAACGCGACGGCGAACTGATCGCCTGCGCGCATGTCGCCGACGACGACGGCGCCGGCTATTTCGGCATGTTCTCGGTGCAGCCGCAGGCGCAGGGCGGCGGTCTGGGCAAGACCGTGCTGGCCGAGGCCGAGCGCATCGCCTGGCAGGAGTGGCGGTTGCCGCTGATGCGGATGTCGGTGATCGACCTGCGCGAAGAACTCATCGCCTTCTACGAGCGCCGCGGCTATCGCCGCACCGGCATCAAGAAGCCCTTTCCCTACGGCGATGCGCGCTTCGGCCTGCCCAAGCGCGAAGACCTGCGCTTCGAGGTGCTGGAAAAGCCGCTGGGCGGTGCTGCATGAGCGAGACCTGGACCTTCGTCTGCGCCGACGGCGAACTGCTGCCGGGCGAAATGAAGACGGTGTGGGACGAGGTGACCGACACGCCGATCGTGGTGTTCAACTTCGACGGCCAGTTCTATGCGCTGGAAGACCGCTGCAGCCACGAGGACTACGAGCTGTCCCCCGGCACCTTCGACCCTGCTGCCGGCAGCATCGAGTGCGTGCTGCACGGTGCCCGCTTCGACGTGCGCGACGGCCGCGCCCTGTGCGCGCCGGCCTACGGCCCGGTGCCGAAGTTTCCGGTGAAGTCCGAACACGGCGGGCTGTGGACCCGCGACGACCGCGGCTGAGCGCGCGCCGCGCGCGCCCCTATCCCAATACGGTTGTGCCGCGGCGTGTTTCGCCGCCGGACAGCATGCGCCTGTCGCCTCATTGCTCCTGCGCGCCCACCAGACTCAAGCCCCTTTAAGCACTTGGCGTCGCTAAAGATCTAGCGGCAGCGTGCCGCTATGTCTGTAGACAAATTACGTTCTGCGTCTCAATTGTCATTGAAGTTTATTGCAAAAGAAAATTTATTTAATCGAAGGCCGCCACACACCGCTTCTGGACCGCATTCTCACGAGGAATTCCCATGACCGCCTTCCTGCAGCGTTTCAACGTCAGCCAGCGCCTGTCCGCCGCCTTCGGCATCCTGATCCTCATCTCCGGCCTCCTGGTGATTGCCGGGCTGATCACCATGACCGGCGCGCGCAAGCAGCTGGACATCATCGTGCACGGCAACGTCAAGAAGATCGAACTGTCCAGCGGCATGCTGGATGCGAACTCGGCCATCCTGATCGCACTGGGCGCGTACGCCAATCATTCGAGCGCGGACGACACCGCCAGTTCGCTGGCGCTGATCCAGCGCGAGCGCGCGCATTACGACGAGGAGCGAAAGAGGCTCTACGCAATGCCGACCACCCCGGCTGGCCAGGCCCTGCGCACGGAGATCGATCGTCTGCAGAAGATCGCGCGGCCGTTGAACAACGCCGTGATGGAAGCGGCCGCCGCGGGGGACTACCAGCGCGCGCAGACCCTGCTGCGTGAACAGTCGCGCCCTGCCACGCTGGCATGGCAGGCCAAGATCCGCGAGAACGTAGCCCTGCAGCACCGGCTTAGCGCCGAGGCTTATGACGCCGCGGTGAGCCACCTCTCACGCGGCCGGGCGATGCTGATCGGCGGAGGCATCGCGGCCGTCCTGGCCAGCAGCCTGCTGGCCTGGCTGATCACCCGTAGTCTCACCGTGCCGCTGAGCCGCGCCACCCGCGCCGCCGAGGCCATCGCCGACGGCCGCCTGGACAACGACGTGAGCACCGACGCGCGCGACGAACCCGGCCGTTTGCTGAGCGCGATGGACCGCATGCAGACCCAGTTGCAGCGTTTCTCCGGCGAGACCGCGTTGATGATCGAGCTGCATGCCGACAAGGACATCAGCCACCGCATGCCGCAGGATTTCCCCGGCGTGTACGGCGAACTGAGCAAGGGCATCAACACCATGATGTTCGAGCATCTGGATGCCATCGTCGACGCCATCGGCGTGCTCAACGAATACGCCAATGGCGACCTACGCCGCGATGCACGTCGCCTGCCCGGCAGCCGCGCGGTGCTGCACGAATCGATGGATGCGGCCAAGGCCAGCCTGCTGGCGATCAACACCGAGATCAAGCGCCTGGCCGCGGCCGCCGCCGCGGGCGATTTCAGTGCCCGCGGCGATGCTGCGCACTTCCAGCACGACTTCCGGCTGATGGTGCAGGACCTCAACGCGATGATGGAGGTCAGCGACCGCAACCTGGGCAAGCTGTCGGCGCTGCTGCAAGCCATCGCCGCCGGTGACCTGACCGCACGCATGGACGGCGAGTTCCACGGCGTGTTCGCGCGGATGCGCGACGACGCCAACGCCACCGCCGACCAGCTGACCGGCATCGTAGGCCGCATCCAGACCGCCGCGGTCAGCATCAATGCCGCGGCGACCGAGATCGCCGCCGGCAACGACGACCTGTCGCGCCGTACCGAGCAGCAGGCCGCCAGCCTGGAGGAAACCGCCGCCTCGATGGAGGAGCTGACCTCCACGGTGAAGCAGAACGCCGAGCACGCCCGCCAGGCCAATCAGTTGGCGGTGGGCGCGGCGTCGGTCGCCTCGCAGGGCGGCGCGGTGGTTGGTCAGGTCGTCGAGACCATGAGCGGGATCGAGGCCTCTTCGAAGAAGATCGCCGACATCATCAGCGTCATCGACGGCATCGCGTTCCAGACCAACATCCTGGCGCTCAACGCCGCGGTGGAAGCCGCCCGTGCCGGCGAACAGGGCCGTGGCTTCGCCGTGGTGGCCAGCGAAGTGCGGACGCTGGCGCAGCGTTCGGCCAATGCGGCCAAGGAGATCAAGACCTTGATCGACGATTCAGTCGGCCGCGTCGCCACCGGCTCGGCCTTGGTCGACCAGGCCGGCAAGACCATGCACGAGATCGTGTCGTCGGTGCAGCGCGTCACCGACATCATGGGCGAGATTTCCGCCGCCTCGCAGGAGCAGTCGGCCGGCATCGAGCAGGTCAACCAGACCGTCACCCAGATGGACGAGGCCACCCAGCAGAATGCGGCGCTGGTGGAGGAAGCCACGGCGGCGGCGCGCTCGATGGAAGAGCAGGCCGGCCAGCTGACCCAGGCGGTGGCGCTGTTCAAGATCGACACGCGCCATGCCGCGGCCTCCGGCAGCGCGCGCAACGTGGCTGCGCAGCGTGCGCAGGCGCACACCGCCGAGGCACTCGATCCCGCGGCCTGAGCCACTCCGGCATGACCTGGATGCGTCCTCGCGGCGCATCCCGTGCCATGCGCCGGCGCCGGCAGCTGGCGGCGCCGGAGCCGGCTGCGGCACACTGTGCGCCTCCCCCTTGCGAGCGCGCCCATGAAGATCGTCGAAGTCCGCCACCCGCTGGTGCAACACAAGATCGGCCTCTTGCGCGACGCGGCGCTGAGCACCAAGGGCTTCCGCGAACTGGTCACCGAGCTGGGCACCCTGCTCGGCTACGAGGCCACCGCCGACCTGGAGACCGAGACCCACACCATGGACGGCTGGGCCGGCCCGACCCAGGTGCAGCGCATCGCCGGCGCCAAGATCACCCTGGTGCCGATCCTGCGCGCGGGGCTGGGCATGCTGCCCGGCGTGCTGGCGTTGATTCCCGCGGCGCGGGTCAGCGTGGTGGGCCTGCAGCGCGACGAGGAGACGCTGCAACCGGTGCCCTACTTCGAACGCCTGACCGGCCGCCTGGAGGAGCGCGACGCGCTGATCCTGGACCCGATGCTGGCCACCGGCGGCACCCTGATCGCCACCGTGGACATGCTCAAGCGCGCCGGTGCACGGCGGATCAAGGGCATTTTCCTGGTCGCCGCGCCGGAAGGCCTGCAGGCGCTGGAAGCGGCGCATCCGGACGTGGAGGTGTACACCGCCGCCATCGACGACCAGCTCAACGACAAGGGCTACATCCTGCCGGGCCTGGGCGATGCCGGCGACCGCATCTTCGGCACCCGCCTGGGCTAGGGCGTGCCATCAATCCCCGAGCATGCCGCGCCGCGGTTGCGGATCAGCGCTGCAGCACCTGCAGCGCGGCGCTCACGTACACCAGCGGCGCGTTCCAGTTGATCGCCACTTCGTTGGTGGCGTAGCTGCATTCCTTGTCCAGGTACGACAGCGCTGGCAGCGTCGACACGTAGGCGTGCTTGCACGCGTCGGCGTCCTGTTGCCCCGGCTGCGGACCGCCGACCAGCCATCCCGGCACCGGCGTGGCCACGCCGTCGGCGATGGAGATGCGATGGTGGATGTGCATCGGCGAGCGCGTGCCGATGCCGGTCACGAAGGACATACCCAGCGGGTTGCGGCCGAGCACGTAGTCCAGTTGCGACTGCGCGGCCTGCAGGTACTCCGGCTTGTGCTGCAACTGGTAGGCCTGCAGCAACATCATCGCCTGGTTCATCGCAGTGGCGTTGCTGCCCCAATGGAAATCGGCGTCGCGCATCGTCACCCGCCAGGCCGAGCCCTGCCACACCTGCACCAGATGATCGGCCAGGCCCTCGATCTCGTCGGCGATGCGCGTCTGGTCGGCGTGCGGGGTCAGCCGCGCGCGGTGCTGCGCCAGCGACATCCAGGCCAGCCCGCCGACCTGGCGCCAGTCGGGCACGCTGGCCGGCACCTTGCGCGCCATCGCCGCGTCGTAGAACGCGTCGTCGGCGGTGGCCAGATACAGCTCGGTGGCAGCCCAGGCGAATTCGTCGTCGAACTGGCTATCGCCGTAGGTGCCGGTGTGCACGTCTTCCGGCTGCCGGTAGGCCACGTCCGGATGCGCCTGCGCCCACGCCCAGGCGCGCCGCGAGGCCTCCAGCATGCGCGTGGAGATGCCGCCGAACTGGGCGTCGTACGGCGCGTAGATGCGACTGGCCTGGGCCATCACCGCGGCGAAGTCGAGCGTGGCCGCGGTGCTCTTCTGCACCACGTAGCGCGGCGCGCGCGCCTGGTCCGGCATCTGCATGCCGGCGAAGTCCAGGTTGGTCAGCTTGTGGTACACGCCGCCGTCGTGCGGATCCTGCATCGCCAGCAGCCACTGCAGGTTCCAGTCGACCTCGCGCAGGATGTCCGGCACGTCGCCGCCGCTGTTGGGAATGCCTTCGTGGTGCGTGGTGAAGTAGGTGGGGAACTGCTCGTAGGCGGCCAGCAGGGTATAGACGGTGATGCCGGAGTTGACCACGTACTTGTTGTAGTCGCCGGCGTCGTACCAGCCCTTGGGCGCGGCGATCACGGTACCGGCCGGGCGCTCCGGCGAAGCCGCCGAGGCATGCACCAGCACGTGGTCGTCGGGATGGCCGGCGGCGCGCGCGTGGCGGCCGGCGTAGGTGCCGTCCAGCGCAGTGCTGGCGCGGTTGTAGTAGTAGGCCTTGAGCGCAGCGCGCGACAGCGCGTTGTAGGCGTCTTCACCGATGGCGAAGCTGTCCGACGGCGGCAGGCCATCGACCTGCAGGCGATAGCGGCCGGGCGTGCGCAGCGCGGAGAAATCGGCGACGCGCACCGCCTGCTGCGCCGGCGGCCACACCGCGGCGGCGCCGAGGGTACCGCGCAGCACGACCTCGTCGCTGTCGGCGCGCGTGATCGAAAAGGCATCGCCGTGGCCGTCCGGCACCACCGCCAGCTTGCTCGCCGCGGGCAGGAAACCGACCTGGTTCAGGCGGATTGGCGACGGCAGGGTGGTATCGGCACGGGAGGTGCAACCGCCCAGCAGCAGGCAGGCGAGGAACAGGCAGGACAGGGCGTGGGGCAGCTTCATGCGCCGATATTCGCCGGCATGGATGACGGCTGCAAGCGCGACGGCAGGCGCCGGCACGCCGCACGCAGTTGCGTCGCGCGGCGCTCAGGCCGCCAGCGGCCGCGCCTGCAGTGCAGCCACCTCGTGCGCGGTGACGAAGCGGCCCTTGGCATCGCGCTGCAGTTGCGCCAGCGCGCAGTCCGGATCGTGGGTGAAGAACAGGCGCACCTCGCGCGCCAGCGCGTCCTCCAGGAACGCACGCTTCTCGTCGATCAGCAGCTCCGCATTGCGGTCGTAGCCCATGGTGATCGGCACGTGCACCCAGGAGCGGCCCGCGATCAGGTCGGCGCAGAACGCCACCCCGCCGTGCGCCTGGCCGTCCTCGCCATGGCGGGGGCCGACGATCTCGGCCAGCATCAGCCCCGGCGTGTGGCCGTCGCTGAAACGGAACCGCACCGCCTCGCCGAGCGCGCGCGAATATTCGCCGTCGACCAGTTCCAGGCGGCCGCTGGCCTCGAGCAGGCCGGGCAGTTCCGGGATGAAGCTGGCGCGGTCGCGCGGATGCGGCTGCAGCGCGCGCTGCCAGTGCGCCGCACCGACCAGGAACTGCGCATTGGGGAACAGCAGTGCCGGCGCAGCGCCCTCCTGATACGGCGCCAACAGGCCGCCGGCATGATCGAAATGCAGGTGGCTCAGCACCACCACGTCGATGTCGGTGTGGGCGAAGCCGGCATCCTGCAACGAATCCAGCAGCACGTGCCGCGCCTCCTGCACGCCGTAGCGCTCGCGCAGCGCCGGCGGGAAGAACGCGCCGATGCCGGTCTCGAACAGCACCGTCTTGCCGCCCAGCGGACTGGCCAGCAGCGCGCGGCAGGCAAGCGCGATGCGATTGCCGTCGTCGGGCACGGCCCAGTGCTGCCACATCGCCTTGGGCGCGTTGCCGAACATGGCGCCGCCGTCGAGTTTCTGCGAGTTGCCTTGGATGGACCAGAGCTTCATGGCGGGGACTCGGGATTGGGGATTGGGGAGTCGCAAAAGCGGGCGTCAGGGCGCCGGCGCGGTCTGCAGCACTTCGGCACTGCCGACCTCATTGCGCGGGTCGCTGCCGCCGCTGAGTACGTTGCGGCGCTTGTCCCATTCCACGGTCTGCAGGTTGCCCCAGACGTGGCTGGACCCGTGGCCGTCCTCGGCGGTGTCGCCGGGGAGCTTGAGCGTATGCCCCATCGCCTCCAGGCCCTTGGCCGTGGCCGCATCGAAGGTGCCGGTCTCGGCTTCGATCACGTCCGGCAGCCATTGGTGGTGGTAGCGCGGCAGCGCGGCGACCTGCTGCGCGGTGAGGCCGTCGTCGTAGCCGAGGATGCCGAGCAGCACCATGGTGATGATGCGGCTGCCGCCCGGGGTGCCGAGCACGATGGCCTTGTCCGCGTTCTCCATGAAGGTGGGCGACATCGAGCTGAGCGGGCGCTTGCCCGGCTTGGTCGCGTTGGCCGCGTAGCCCATCACGCCGAAGGCGTTGGGCGTGCCCGGACGCAGCGCGAAATCGTCCATCTCGTTGTTGAGCAGCACGCCGGTACCCTTCGGAATCAACCCGGAGCCGTACAGCAGGTTGACCGTCTGGGTCGCGCCGACGCGGTTGCCTTCGCCGTCGATGATGGAGAAATGCGTGGTCTCGTCGTCTTCCAGCGGGGTCGGCTGGCCCGACAACAGGTCGCTGGGCGTGGCCTTCTCCGGGTTGATCGTCGAGCGCAGGCCCACCGCGTAATCCTTGCTGAGCAGGATGCGCTGCGGCACGTGGGTGAAATCCGGATCGCCCAGGAAGAAAGTACGGTCGCGGTAGGCGCGGCGCATCGCTTCCACGGTCAGGTGCACGCGGTGCACCGGGTCCATGGTCTTGAGGTCGTAGCCCTCCAGGATCTGCAGCATGCTGGCCAGGGCGATGCCGCCGGAAGACGGTGGCGGCGCGGTGGTGATGGTCCAGCCCTTGTAGTCGAAGCGGATCGGCGTGCGCTCCTTGACCGTGTAGCCGGCCAGCTCCTCCGCGGTCCAGCGCCCGCCGGCCTGCTTCACGCCGGCCAGCAGCTTCTTGGCGGTGGCGCCGCGGTAGAAGCCGTCGAAGCCCTTGTCGGCCAGCAGCTGCAGCGTGTTGGCCAGCTCCGGCTGCTTGAACACGTCGCCCACGGCGATCGGGCGACCGTTGCGCAGGTAGACCTGGCGGGTGCCGGGATAACGCTCCATCACCTTGCGCCGCGACTGGTAGCCCTCGGCCATGCGCGCGTACACCGGGAAGCCGTCGCGGGCGATGCGGATCGCCGGCGCCAGCGACTGCCGCAGCGGCAGTCGGCCGTGCTTGGTCGCCAGTTCCACCAGCGCCGCCGGCAGCCCGGGGATGCCGGCCGACCACGGCCCGTTGATCGAGCGGTCGCGGTCCAGCTCGCCCTTGGCATCCAGGAACGCGGCCGGCGTCGCCGATTCCGGCGCGGTCTCGCGCGCGTCCAGCATCACGTCCTTGCCGGTCTTGGCGTCGTGCAGCAGGAAGAACCCGCCGCCGCCGAGGCCGGAGCTGATCGGTTCGACCACCGACAGCGTCGAGGACACCGCCACCGCGGCGTCGAAGGCATTGCCGCCCTCGCGCAGGATCTGCAGGCCGGCCTCGGTGGCCAGGCGGTGGCCGCTGGCGATGGCGGCGCCGGGCGGATGCGCGGCCGGGGCGGTAGCAGTCGCCTCGGCGACCGGCGCCTCGGCCCACGCCGACGGCGTCAGGACCAGGGCGAGCAGCAGGACACGGCGGACGAGGCTTCTCATGCGGCGGGGGGCTCCTGTGGGTACAACTCGGGGTGGTCGCGCTGCAGGCGCTGCAGCTTGGCCAGCAACTGCGCGTGGGTCTCCGGGATCGCCGGGTCCGGGTCGATGCATTCCACCGGGCACACCACCACGCACTGCGGCTCGTCGAAATGGCCGACGCATTCGGTACAGCGGGCCGGGTCGATCACGTAGATCGTCTCGCCCATGGCGATGGCCTGGTTCGGGCAGGCCGGCTCGCAGACGTCGCAGTTGACGCAGAGCTCGTTGATCTTGAGGGACATGTGGCGCAATTCGGCACTGACCGGTGCAGTTTACCGGATCGGGGCGGGACGGCCCCGCGAAGGCGGCGCCACGGCGCGGAACGCTGTATCGCCGCGGCCTCGAAGCGGCGGAGTCGACTGCCCGCGGCGTCTGACGCCGGTGTCGGCTGCGCCTGGCGAGGTCATGTCGAACATGGCTGCCTGGTCACGCCAGGCCGGGCTCTTCTCCACGATGGCGGAGAGGCATTGCTCGCGCCGTGCCGGCGCGCCATGGCGGGGCCGGCGCGCGTCGGCGCGCCGGCCCTGCGGGCTTACTTGGCTTCGACGAAGATGTAGTCGGCGCCGGTCGGCTTGACCACGGCTTCGACGCGGGCGTTGTCGGCCGGAGCGCCGATGTAGACCACGCGCACGCCCTTCATGCTGTTCGGCTCGACCTTGGCGAACGCCGCGGCGATCAGGTCGGCCATCTTGGCCGAGGCCGAGGAGCCGAACGCCAGCATGTTGCCCGGCTGGATGCCGCGGCCGATGGCGGTGGTGGCGCTTTCGACCTGGCGATCGTACTTGGCCTGGAACTCCGGATCCGATTCCGGCGGCAAGTAGTACAGGAACGGGCTGTTGGTGACGGTGCCCATGTTCTGGATCGCCACTTCCTGCAGGTACTTCTTCCAGCCGGCGTCGTCGTCCTTGGCCGGGGCGGTCAGCGCGGGCTGCGCGTCGGCGGCCGGCTTGGCGGCCTCTTCCTTCTTGCAGGCGGTGAAGCCCAGGGCCAGCGAAGCGATCAGCAACGCGCGTGCGGTGGTGTTCATGGAACGGCTCCCTCTGTGTCGTCAGTGAATGGTGGACGGCTCAGCGCTGCGCGGCGGCCTGGCGGGCCTGGACCAGCGCCTGCACCACCGACAGCGGCACGAAGCCGGAGACGTCCCCGCCCAGGCGCGCGATCTCGCGCACCAACGAGGACGAAATGAAGCTGTGTTGCTCGGCCGGGGTGAGGAACAGCGTCTCCACCTCCGGGATCAGATGCCGGTTCATGCTCGCCATCTGGAACTCGTATTCGAAATCGGACACCGCGCGCAGGCCGCGCAGCAGCACGCCGCCGCCGACCGACCGCACGAAATGCGCCAGCAGGGTATCGAAGCCCAGCACTTCCACGTTGCGGTGCCCGGCCAGGGCCTCGCGGGCCAGCGACACGCGCAGTTCCAGCGGCAGGGTCGGCCCCTTGGACGGGCTCTGCGCCACGCCCACGATCACCTGCTCGAACAGCGGCGCGGCACGGTTGACCAGATCGATATGGCCGTTGGTGATCGGATCGAAGGTGCCGGGATAGACGGCGATGCGGCTATGGGCCACGGTCATGCGTCGGGTACCGCGTGAAGGTCGCCGGGAAGTGTAGCAGCGGTGCGCCGGTACAGGGCAGCGCGCACCTCGCGGGTGCCGCCCTCGCGGTACAGCGCCCAGGGTGCCGGCGGCGCCGGCCCCTGCCCGGCCGGCGACTCCAGGTACAGCCAGGCGTCGGCCGCCAGCCTGTCCGGCAGGCATTGCAGCACCGCGTCCCACAGCCCGGAGGCGAACGGCGGGTCGACGAAGGCGATGTCCGCCGGCGCATCGGCCCGGGCTTCGGCCAGCCAGCGCAGCGCATCGCCCTGCACCACCTGCACCTGGTCCTGGGCCTGCAGCCGCGCGACGGTGGCGCGCAGTTGCGCAACCTGCCCTGGATCGCGCTCGACCAGCACCGCGCCGGCTGCGCCACGCGACACCGCCTCCAGGCCCAGTGCGCCGCTGCCGGCGAACAGGTCCAGCACCCGCGCCCCGGGCAGCACCGGCTGCAGCCAGTTGAACAGGGTCTCGCGGACCCGGTCGGAGGTCGGACGCAGCCCGGCCAGGTCCGGCACCGGCAGCCGCGTATTGCGCCAGCGCCCGCCGATGATCCGCACCTGGCCGCCGCCGAGACGGCTCATCGGCGGCCTCGCAGGGGCCGGGACAGGCAGGACGGGGAACGCAGGTGCGGCATCGGCGGCAGGCGGTGGCGGCGCGGAACGGGGTCCGGATCATAGACCAGCGCGGTGTCGCGCGTATGCGCAGCGCGGCGCTTGAAGCCGGCTGCGGCCGCCACCATGTCGGCCGGCAGAGCCGCGCCCTCCTCCGCGCGGCCGCCCATCCTTCATGGAGCACCTACCGATGAGCGTGGAAACCCAAAAAGAAACCCTGGGCTTTCAGACCGAGGTCAAGCAGCTGCTGCAGCTGATGATCCATTCGCTGTATTCCAACAAGGAGATCTTCCTGCGCGAGCTGATCTCCAATGCCTCCGATGCCGCCGACAAGCTGCGCTTCGAGGCCCTGGTCAAGCCGGAGTTGCTGGACGGCGATGCGCAGCTGCGCATCCGCATCGGCTTCGACAAGGACGCCGGCACCGTCACCATCGACGACAACGGCATCGGCATGAGCCGCGAGGAAATCGTCGCGCACCTGGGCACCATCGCCAAGTCCGGCACCTCCGAGTTCCTCAAGCACCTGTCCGGCGATCAGAAGAAGGATTCGCACCTGATCGGCCAGTTCGGCGTGGGTTTCTACAGCGCCTTCATCGTCGCCGACCAGGTCGACGTGTACAGCCGCCGCGCCGGGCTGCCCGCGAGCGAGGGCGTGCACTGGTCCTCGCGCGGCGAAGGCGAGTTCGAGGTCGCCACCATCGAGAAGGCTGAGCGCGGCACCCGCATCGTGCTGCACCTGAAGGACGACGAGAAGGGCTTTGCCGACGGCTGGAAGCTGCGCGGCATCGTGCGCAAGTATTCCGACCACATCGCCCTGCCGATCGAACTGCCCAAGGAACATTACGGCGAGGACAAGGACACGCCGGAAACCCCCGAGTGGGAAACCGTCAACCGCGCCAGCGCGCTGTGGACGCGGCCGCGCACCGAGATCAAGGACGAGGAATACCAGGAACTGTACAAGCACATCGCCCACGACCACGAGAACCCGGTGGCGTGGAGCCACAACAAGGTCGAAGGCAAGCTGGAGTACACCTCGCTGCTGTACGTGCCCGGCCGCGCCCCGTTCGACCTGTACCAGCGCGACGCCTCGCGCGGGCTCAAGCTGTACGTGCAGCGCGTCTTCATCATGGACCAGGCCGAGCAGTTCCTGCCGCTGTACCTGCGCTTCATCAAGGGCATCGTCGATTCCAGCGACCTGCCGCTGAACGTCTCGCGCGAAATCCTGCAGTCCGGCCCGGTGATCGACTCGATGAAGTCGGCGCTGACCAAGCGCGCCCTGGACATGCTGGAGAAGCTGGCCAAGGACGACGCCGAGCGCTACCAGGGCGTGTGGAAGAACTTCGGCCAGGTGCTGAAGGAAGGCCCGGCCGAGGACTTCGGCAACCGCGAGAAGATCGCCGGCCTGCTGCGTTTCGCCTCCACCCATGGCAGCGACGGCACGCAAGACGTGTCGCTGGCCGACTACGTGGCGCGGATGCAGGACGGCCAGGACAAGCTGTACTACCTGACCGGCGAGAGCTACGCGCAGATCAAGGACAGCCCGCACCTGGAAGTGTTCCGCAAGAAGGGCATCGAAGTGCTGCTGCTCACTGACCGCATCGACGAGTGGCTGATGAGCTACCTCACCGAATTCGACGGCAAGTCCTTCGTCGACGTGGCGCGCGGCGACCTGGACCTGGGCAAGCTCGACAGCGAGGAAGAGAAGCAGGCCAAGGAAGAAGCCGCCAAGGCCAAGCAGGGCCTGGTCGAGCGCATCCAGAACGTGCTCAAGGACGACGTCTCCGAGGTGCGCGTCTCGCACCGCCTGACCGACTCGCCGGCGATCCTAGCCATCGGCCAGGGCGACCTGGGCCTGCAGATGCGGCAGATCCTGGAAGCCAGCGGCCAGAAGCTGCCGGAGAGCAAGCCGGTGTTCGAGTTCAACCCCGCGCACCCGCTGATCGAGAAGCTGGACGCAGAAGCCGATGGCGAGCGCTTCGGCGACCTGGCGAAGGTGCTGTTCGATCAGGCGGCGCTGGCGGCGGGCGACAGCCTCAAGGACCCGGCGGCGTATGTGCGGCGGCTCAACAAGCTGTTGTTGGAACTGTCGGTGTAACCACGCCGCAGGCGTCTCCGCCATGCCGTCGCCCGACGGCGGCATGGCGGTCGTCGTAACAGGGCGCGCCACGCTGGCAGCGGACAACAGGGGTTTTCCGAACGAGCGGCGCGGGCGAAGATGCGCCCTGACTTCCCCCACGCCCCACCCGATGACTTCCAGCGACACCATTACGCTGTCCCTGGACCAGGCCACCACCCTGGTCGACCGCATCCTGTCCCATGCCGGCTTCAGCCCGGAGCATGTGCATGCCCTCACCCGCACCATCGTCGCCGGCGAGCGCGACGGCTGTGCCTCGCATGGGTTGTACCGGACGCTCGGCTGCGTGGCGACATTGCGCAACGGCAAGGTGGTGGGCGACGCCGAGCCTGTCGTGCACGACCATGCACCCGGCATCGTGCGGGTCGATGCGCGCGGCGGGTTCTCGCTGCTGGCGTTCGAGCGTGGGCTGCCGCTGTTGATCGAGAAGACCCGTGCCAATGGCCTGGCGGCACTGGCGATCAACCGTTGCGTGCACTTCTCTGCGCTGTGGCCGGAAGTCGAGCGCATCACCGATGCCGGGCTGGTCGCGCTGATCTGCAATCCCAGCCATGCCTGGGTCACGCCGGCCGGCGGACGCACGCCGCTGCTGGGCACTAACCCGCTGGCGTTCGGCTGGCCGCGCGTGGACGCGCCGCCGTTCGTGTTCGACTTCGCCACCAGCGCGGTGGCCCGCGGCGAGATCGAGCTGCGCCGCCGTGCCGGCCAGTCGATTCCCGAGGGCTGGGGCGTGGACGCCGCAGGCGCGCCGACTACCGATCCGGCGGCGGTCGCCGACGGCGGTGCGATGCTGACCTTCGGCGGGCACAAAGGCTCGGCGCTGTCGGCGATGATCGAACTGATCGCCGGCCCCTTGATCGGCGACCTCACCAGCGCCGAATCGCTGGCCCACGACGCCGGTGCCGGCGCAGCGCCCTACCACGGCGAATTGATTTTGGCGTTGGATCCGGCGCGCTTCCTCGGCGTCGACCGCGCCGCGCACCTGGCCCGTGCGGAAGCGTTCTTTGCCGCCTACGAGGCCACCGGGGCACGCCTGCCTTCGCAACGCCGCTACCAGGCGCGGGAACGTAGTCGCAGTGAAGGCGTGCGGATTCCGCAGGCCCTGTATCAGGACCTGGTGGCCTTGCTCGATTGAAGGCACCTCGCCTAATGCGGGTTGCCGCAGTCGCGGGGGACATGTAGTGATGGCGTAGGAGCGGCTTCAGCCGCGACGGCATTACCGCTATCGCGTCGCGGCTGAAGCCGCTCCTACGGATGGCCTTTCATGTTCACTGGCAGGCGGCCCGATGGTGTGATGCGCCGTACCGGTTCATTACCGCCCACGTAGAACCGGGCCGGCCGTGCTTACCGCGGCGGGCTTCCCGCCCGCCACGGCACCGGCGACCCGATCGCCTACGCCACCAGGCTCCGCCTCAGAACTTCACCGTCGCCCGCGCCCAGTAGTAGCGGCCGAGCAGATCGTAGGTGGCTACGTCGGTGTTGGCGTTGGTGACGTTGTTGGCGTAGTACAGCGGCGGCTGGCGGTCGGCCAGGTTGTCCACGCCGACTTCGAAACGCGTGTTCCACGGTTTGACCTGATAGCCCACCTGCACGCTGTGGTAGACGTAGGCGCCGATGCCGCGAACCACGGCGGGCTGGTCGGCGTCGGCCGACAGGCTCTGGCGGGTGTCGGCACTGCCGATCTCGGTGCGGCCGATGTAGCGGACGCGCCACGACGCGCTCCAGTCGCCCAGGTTCCAGTTCAGCGTGCCCAGCGCGCGCCAGCGCGGGAAGTTGCCGTAGGCGTAGGTGTACTTGCCGGCGTTGTGGATGGTGACGGTGCTGGGGTCGGTGGTGTCTGGGTTGATGTCGTAGCGGATCACGTAGGTGCCGTTGAGGCCGGCGCTGAAGCTGCCCCAGGCGGTATCCGGCAGCCGGTAGGTGAGGCTGAAGTCCGCGCCGCTGGCCCACAGCTTGCCCAGGTTCACGGTGGGCTCGGCGATGTAGTTGACGGTGCCGTTGTCGTTGCGATGGATCAGCGCGCAGAACGCGCTGGCGTCGTTGGCGTAGCACTGGTTGAGCACGGTCTGCGCCGACACCTGGGTGATGGTGTCCTTGAGGTTGATCTTCCACAGGTCCGCGCTCATCGACAGGCCCTCGACCCAGCCCGGGTCGTAGACCACGCCGAAATCGTAGGACATGCCAGTCTCCGGCTTGAGCTGGTAGCCGGCCACCGCCGCGCCGGAAGCCTTGGCGCCGACCTGGTTGTCGGCCTGCTGGTAGCTACCGTCGGTGGGCACGTTGGCGCAGGCCGCGGCATGGCCGCCGGTATAGCCATTGCACGGATCGGTGACCGACGGCGAATCGCCGGCCACGCCGGCGTACAGCTCGCCGATGTTGGGCGCGCGGAACACCTGCGAGGCGGTGCCGCGCAGCAGCAGGTTCTCGATCGGGCGGTACTCCAGCGAGACCTTGCTGTTGGTCTTGCTGCCGACGGTGTCGTAGTCGGAGAAGCGGCTGCCCACGGTCAGGTTGAGCGAGTGCACGCCGGGCAGCCCGGCCAGCAAGGGGAACAGCGCTTCGGCATAGGCTTCCTTGACGCTGAAGCTGCCGCCGAGCACCGAGGCGCAGTACTCGAGCACGCCGCACATGCCGTTCTCGTCGCCGGTCCACAGCGGATCGGCCGCAGTGCTGGTGCTCTCCTTGCGATAGGAGACCCCCACTGCCAGGCTGGCGGTGCCGGCCGGCAGCGCGAACAGCTCGCCGTTGGCATTGGCCTCGAACTGCTTGACCGTGTAGACGTTGGTGACGATCGGATTGACCACCAGCGCTTCCAGCGCGGCCTTGTTGCTGGCCGCGTTGAGGTTGAACACGTCGATCGGGGTGCAGCCGGCGATCACCGCGCCGGGGCTGCCGCACTTGACCGTACCGTCGGCGGCCAGGAACGACGGCCCCACCGCGGCATTGAAGCCGGCGTAGTCGAGGAAGCCCTGGTTGATCGACTTCTGCTTGACCTTGCCGTAGTTGAGGCTGGCATCCCACTGCCAGGAACTGTCGCCGACACTGCCGCGCAGGCCCGGATTGATCTGGAAATTGTAGGTGTTGTACTGGTATTGCCGATTGCCGAGCACGGTGGCGCGGGTGTTGAAGTTGTTGTACGAGGTGCCGGTGCTGCGGTCGGTGCCGAAGTTGACGCCGAACGGGTTGTAGTAGCTGGCCGAGGAGACCAGGAAGTTGTCGCCGTTGGCGAAGATCGGGATCGGCGCGATGATCGAGGACGAGGTGGTCTTGCTGAAATAGGTGTTGACGTAGCCTTCCAGGTGATCGTTGAAGCGGTAGCTGCCGAGCACGAAGGCGTTGGTGCGCTCCTGCGGGGTCTGCAGCAGGTTGTACGGCTGGTAGTTGTAGGAATCGGTCGAGGCGACGTAGCAGTGGTACTGGCTGGCGTTGGTCGGGCTGCTGCTGCCGCCGTTGAAGGTCACCCGCGAACAGCCGTTGCTGGCCGCCAGTGCCTTGGCCGCGGCCGAGCCGTCGTTGAAGCTGATGCTGCCGGTCGGCGTGGCCGAGGAGCCCTGCTTCACGCCCACGCCGTCGATCAGCGACAGCGCGTCCCTGGAATAGGCGCGCGCGCCGGCCGAGACCGGATCGATGTCGTGGTAGGACAGGCCGGCGACGATGTTGCCGCGCTCGCCGGTCTTGCCGGCGGTCAGCGAGAAATTGCGGCGGTTGCCGTCGCTGCGCGAGCTGGTGCCGAAATCGGCGCTGGCCTCGATGCCGTCGAAGCCCTTGCGCAGGATGAAGTTGACCACGCCGCCGATGGCGTCGGAGCCGTACACCGCCGAGGCGCCGTCGCTGAGCACTTCCACCCGTTCGATCATGGTCGCCGGGATCGCGTTGACGTCGTTGCTGGCCAGGCGCGTGCCGTTGACCAGCACCAGGGTGCGCTTGTCGCCGAGACCGCGCAGCGAGATCACCGAGGCACCGGTGCCGCCACCGTTGTTGGTGTTGGGGTTGGTGGCGTTGCCGGCGATCGACGGCAGCTCCTGCACCAGGTCACCGAGCGTGGCCTTGCCGGTGGCTTCGATCTGCGCGCGGCTGATGGTCACCACCGGGTTGGCGGTCTCGGTGTCGACGCGGCGCAGGCGCGAGCCGGTGACCACGATGCTGTCCAGGGTCTGGGGAGCGCTGTCGGCGCTCGCCTCCTGCGCCTGCGCCGTCGCTGCGCTGCTCAGCGACAAGGCGGTGGCGACCGCCAGCGCCAGCGGCGTCGCGGCATGACGGAAGGAAGGGCGTGGCGGCGAAAACGACATTGGCGAGCTCCTGGAGGATGGCGAGACGGGACAGTGGACAAACGCAGGCCGAACGACGCCGTGCCGGCGCCATGCCGACGGACGGACCTGCTGGATGGCGGCGCCTGCGCGGCGCCTGCGGTGGCATGCCTGCGCCCGGCCATGGCAGCCTGGCGCACCGCGGGGGAGGCCGATGTCCTGCGCGCACGGCCGTGCGCGGCTCTCCCGCTACTGCGATGACGTCCGACGACGCCGGCGGCGCTCCGGTAGCGCGCGCCGGCGCCACGGCCGGTACGACGATGCGATCAGATTTTCATCACGCGGTCACACTGTGACGTGGATGCACGGCCGCGTCTTGTCGCGATTCGCGGTTTCGCGTGCGGAATCATGCATGGTCGTGCGTGGCACCGCGCTGCACGTGGCGAGCGTGCCGCGGCGTGGCGCCGTGTCGCATAGTGACGATCACGACAGGCACGCGCTGCCATCGGCCGTGCGGGGCGATGCGGACGGTACCGCCACGCGGCGTCACGCCGGGATCAGCCAGCCGCCGAACAGCGGGCCGGCAGTGTCGCCGTGCTGCGGCTCGATGCGCACGGTCAGCGGCTGCGCATCGCGGGTCAGCGCCGGCGGCAACGGGTAGTCGCGGTCGACGAAATCGATCACCTGGCCGCGCTCCACCGCCACCTCCACGGCCAGCTTGCCATTGACCAGGATGTTGAAGCGACCCTTGTCGCTGCCCCAGAAGCGCAGGCGCAGCGCCAGCGGTTGCGCACTACCGCGCATGCGGAACTCGACGAAGCCCTTGCCGCGCACGTCGCGGCACTGCTGGCGACGGTAGGCGCCACCGAAGGAGGTGTCGCTGCGCAGCTGGTGCGCCTGCTCGGAGGCCTCGTCGCCGAACTGGATCATGTCCACCGCGATCGCGCGCAGCTTGTCCTGCTCGGCCTGGCGGCGCGCCCGCCGCTGCGCCTCCTCCGCCCACTGGGCGGGGTCCATGCGCTTGAAATACAGCGCACTGCGGCGCTCGTACTGCGCGTAGAACGGCACGAAGGTCAGGCCCGGCGGCTGCGTGCTGCTGGCCTGGAAATGGCCGGGCTGCGGCAGCTCGGCAAAGCCGCGCAGCGGATCGGCCGCGGCCACCAACGCCGGGTCCGGCGCATCGTAGGGGGTGCTCACCGGCCCCAGGTCGGCCGCCAGCGCCAGCGGCCCGCGCATCACCACCACCGTGTCCGTATCGCCGGCGGCATGTTCCAGCCGCAGCGGCGTGGCCAGGTCCAGGTCGATCACGTCGCCGGCGCGCCAGTCGCGCTCCAGCGTCAGATAGCCGTCGGCCAGCGCCGCGCGTGCGGGCTTGCCGTTCACGCGCAAGGTGTAGCGGCCCTGGCACCAGGCCGGCACCCGCAACAGCAGGCGCCGCGGTGTGCGTGCACCAGCGCGCAGCACCTGCAGGCGCACCTTGCCGTTGTCGGGCACGCCGCTGTCCAGTTCCAGCGCCAGGTCGCGCTCGCTCCAGTCCAGCCGCGAGGGGATGTAGAGATTCACGTACAGCGAGGTGTCGTCCTGCCAGTAGATGGCATCGCCGAACTGTGCATGCGCTTCCATGCCGCTGCCGACGCAGCACCAGAACGAGTCGAACTTGTCGGAGAAGCCGCGCTCGCCGCCGCTGATCATCGGCGTCATGTAAGTGAACATGCCGGTACCCGGATGCTGCGCGGCCATGGTGTGGTTGTGCAGCGTGCGCTCGTAGTAGTCGAAGTAACGCGCCTGCGGCGTCCACTGGTACAGATGCCGGGTCAGCTTGAGCATGTTGTAGCTGTTGCAATGCTCGCAGGTCTGCTCGGTCAGGAACGCGGCGATGGTATCGGGCTCCTGGAAGTACTCGCGGTCGGCATTGCCGCCGATCACGTAGCTGTAGTGCGTGGTGACCGTCTCCCAGAAGAAGCGGGCCGCCGCGGCCGCGTCGGCGTCGCCGGCGACCTCGAACTGGCGCGCCTCGCCGATGAACTTGGGCACCTGGGTATTGGCATGGATGTGCGGCAGTTCGTCACGCCCGGCCGCGGCCGGGTCGATCACCTTTTCGTGGCGCAGGCGCTTGCCGATCGCGATCCAGCGTGCATCGCCGGTGCGGGCGCCCAACTCGATATAGGACTCGTTGAGGCCGCCGAACTCGGTGTCCAGCAGGGTCTGCATCTGCGCGTGGTCGAGCGCATCGAACACGCCGGCGGTGTAGGCGGCCAGCGGCAGGAGCACCTCCAGCGCCTGCTTGCTGCCGCCCAGCGCATGCGCGTCGAGCAGGCCGGCGAACAGCTTGTGCTGGGTGTACAGCGGCGACCAGCTGCCGTTGAGATTGAACTTGCTGCCCTTGATGATGCCGCGGCGCACTTCCTCGAACACCATCTTGCCGCTGTCGATGACGCCTTGGTCGTTCTTGCGGGTGAGCCCGCCCACGTAACCGTCCGCATCCTTGGCCTGCGCGCGCGCCAGCTCGGCGACGATGTAGTCGATGCGTTCGCGCAGCGCGGGGTCGCGGGTCTGCGCGTGCATCTTGGCCAGTGCGCTGAGGTAGTGGCCCAGCGTGTGGCCCGCGATGGTATCGCCCTCCCAGCCACCGTACACCGCGCCCTTCGGCGGCAGGCCGGCGTAGTGCAGGAAGTTGTGCAGCAGGCGGTCCGGCTCCAGTTCCAGCAGGTAGCGGCGGTTGGTCTGCAGCGACTCCAGGAACAGCGACGGTTTCAGCGTGACCTGCTGCAAGGGCAGCGCCTGCACGCGCCCGGGCGTGGACGCGGCGGCGTCCAGCGGAAAGCGCAGCATCCCGGCCGCCACCGCCAGTGCGCTCCATTGCAGGAAGCGGCGGCGCGAAGGATCCAGCGCGGCGCCGGCCGCATCGGCGGATGCGTGCACGCAGGCGGCAGCGTGCCGATGCGTCCCCTGCCCGCTCATCGCCGGACTCCCGCGCGCGAGGTGGCATGCGGGAAAGAAACGCATCGAGGCATGGACTGCTCCTGTGTGGGGTGTCGGCGCCGACTCCGCGGGCAATGACCGGCGGATCCGGTGTCACTGTGTCACCCGGGTGACAGCGCGTCTTGTCCCCACTGATGCCTGCAGATGCGGATTTCTGCCGAAACGCCGCATCGACCTACCGCAGGCGACCAAGCCCTGTCCGCTCACCGCAGGCGAACGCGGCCGATACAACATTGGCCCGTCGGCTCATGCGCCGCCTGCACGACACGTCGCATCTGCATGCATCGGGAAAACTGCGGCAGTGTCGCAGCGCATGCACCGGCATCCGCCACGACAGCGCCGGTCGGTCATTGCCGGTCGATCAGTGTGGCTTCGCCGTGACCTCTGGCACCGCCTCGGAGAGGTCGGCGCCATAGTCGGGACTGGTCACCGTGTCCGCATCCACGTATCCGTAGAACACGCCCTTGCTCGCCGAAGCGCCGCGCTGCTCGACGTCGCCACGCAACTGCGCGGTGCCGGACAGCGTGAATCCACCGAACGCCCCCGCCGGCTTGAACACCGTATGCAGCTGGGCGCGATCCTTGATCGTCACCCCGTCCTGCAGCAGGCTCAATCCGCCGACCACCGCGCTGTCCTGCACCTGCCCGCCCAGGATCGTGGCGTGATCCTCGATCCGCGCATCGCCGAGCACCTTGCCCCCGAGCACCCGCGCCTGCGGGCCGACATAGGCCGTCGACGCGACATACGCGTTCTGCGCGGCCCAGCCGCCGCCGTTGGGGTGGCGACTGCCGACGCGCGTCGGCGTCGGCGCACCGGGCTGCTGACCCGACGGATAGGCCTTCTCCAACGTGACGCTCCACGGATAGCGGTAGACCGAGTAGTAGGACTGATCCCACTTGATCTTCTGCATCGTGCTCGGCGTGCCCATGACCACCAGATACAGGTCGCTGTCACCGCTGCGGAGCTGGAACGACAGCGAGGCAGCGGCGCCATGCTGCAACGCGCTGTAGCGCGGCTTGCCGTTGGCATCGATGGCGACCAAGCCCCAGCGCCAATCCGAGTCGGGTGAGCCGATCGTCTCGGGATCGTTCGCCAGACCCGGCAAGGTGTCGACCGCCGACCGCTGCTGTACGTTGCCATGGAACTTCACCACCACCGCAGTCGCATTCTCGGCGGGAATCAGCCGGACCAGGTTGTAGCCCCAGCGCTGCGGCGCCCAGTCGAACGGCACTTGGTAGACGCCCGCCTGGCCCTGCACCGGATCCAGCTGGGTCAGGCGCAGGGCGCGATCCCGATTGGTCTCATCGGACGGGTTTTCCGGATCGAACGCGGTATTGCTGCCATATTCCCGGCGCATCACCGCGCCATGATCGCGACCATCCGGGTCGATGTAGTCCCAGTGCACGTTATGCATGGCCCAGTCGCCGAGCACGTCGTTGAGTTGCGACTGGCTCCAGCCCATGTTGTCGCGAATGATCGAGAACGGGTCGGCATCGGCCTGGCGGGAATCGCCGGGCTTGGGCGCCTTGGCCCAGAGATCGTTGATGATCGCGTAGCCGAAGCGATCCTTGAGGTACTCCATGAACTGCCAGTTGCAGTAGCGGTCGCGGGTCGAGCCAAGATAGAGATGCGGGTAGTTCACCAACATCTCCGAGCACTGCACATCGTCGTGGAAATACTGATGGGCCATCCAGTTGGCATGCGATTCCCAGATCCAGCCGACATACGGCGAATCGCGCAAGCCGCCGGTACTGCCCTGCAACCCATGGGTCAGTTCATGCGCCAGGCCCCAGTGATATCCCAACTGGTCCGGATTGATCCACATGCCCATGCCGCCACTGGCGGAGGTACCGCCGTTCAGGCCGAAGCTGTGGTCCAGGTAGACGCTGACCTTGTACTTCTTCGCGGTGTTGCAGTAAGGCTCGGGAAAACCGACGCGCGCCATGTAGTCGTCCCAGATCAGCTCCAGCTCCTTGGCTGCCGAGGCGACGTCGTCCTGGGAAACGGCTTGCCCGCCCTGCCAGCGGAAAGCGAAGTGTTCGGTTTCGTAGCGGACGGACGGCATGTCGGTGTCGTCGGGATTGGCGATCCATTGACCGGCGGTGCAGACGGACGCGGCATGCGCATGCTGCGCAGCCAGGGCCAAAAGGGCCGACAGGCACACTGCGGACACCCTACGCACGAATCGAGAAGCAGCAATTTTCACGACCCTACCCTCCTCTTGCCCGATGAGATTGGATGGATTGGACGATCGACGCGATCCGCCGCAACAGCAGGCAGTGCTGGATGAATCCGCCGCCCCCCACGGCGTGCCGTTAAAAACGCGGCCGGCGCAACGCCGACAACAGACGGCGCTTCAGCCAGTCGCACATCGGCAACCCGTCGCCAGCCTAATGCAGTCAGACGCAATGCACCTTACGGTTATCCCCACGGAATCGGGCTAATTCCGCACACATGTCGAAAATCGAACTGGCGTCACGACAGGAACATGATGCGGACGGCAACGGCGGCCGACGTCGGCGGCAGGTCTCGCCACTGGAACGCGCGAAGCTCGGCGACGTTTGCTCAGTCGGCATGCGCGCCTGGCCTCAAGGCGTGTCGCAGCGTTGCGCATCCGCGACGGTGGCCTGCGGCAGGCGCTGCGCCTGCGGCGCGAGCATCTCCCACTCCTGCACCGCCAGCGCGGCGTAACGCTCGCTACCGCCGGCGGCATCCAGTACCGCGCGCACGCAGCGCGTGGTCACCGGGTCGAAGCGCAGCGTCTGCCAGCGACCGGCGACAGGCGCGTGCGTGCTCTGCGCCAGCGGCCACCAGCGGCCATCGTGGCGGTACTCCAGCCGCCAGCGTGCCGGCGGCGCCACGCCGCTGTCCGCACCCGGCGGATGGTCGGCCCAGAACAGGATGCGGCTGCGCTGCAGCGTCACCGGTTGCGCCCAGCTGTACTGCAGCCACTGCTGCGGCGGGTTGTGCGGTGTCCAGCTGCCCCATAGCTGCGGCGGCAGGGGATTGCGCTTGACCCGCCCGTCGTTGAGCGCCGCGATCCAGTACTGGTGCGGGATGTCCGGGCCGTTGGACGCGCTGGCCTGCGCATAGCGGGCGACGTTGCGCTGCGGTGGCAACGGCGGCTGCGGTCGGCGCGTGGCCACCACCGGCAGGATCCGCGCCGGCTGCCGGGTGTCGTCCCACTGCAATCGGTCGATGGCCACGCTGCGGCGGAAATGCCCGCCGCCCTTGGCGTCGGCGGTGTGATAGACCAGGTACCACTGGCCGTTGAATTCGACGATGCCCGAGTGCGAGGTGGTCGAGGAGACCGGCGGCAGCAGCACCCCGCGGTAGGTCCACGGCCCCAGCGGCGACGACGCGCTGCCGTAGGCGATGCAGGCGTGGTACAGCGTCGGCGTGCAGTCCGACGCCGGCCCGGCACGGTTGCCGGCATAGGCCAGGTAGTAGGTGCCGTTGCGCTTGAACAGCCACGGCGCCTCGAAGTAGCCGTCCAGCGTGGTCACCGCCACCGCCTGCCCTTTCGGCGTGACCATGTCGCGTTCCAGCTCGATGCCGAACAGCTTGCCGAAGGTGCCCCAATACAGGTACACGCGGCCGTCGTCGTCGACCAGCACGGTCGGGTCGATGTTCTGGATCGCGTTGGGCGCCGGCAGCGATTGCGACAGGATCGGCCCCTGCGGATGCGCGTCGCGCCACGGCCCCAATGGGCTGTCGGCCACCGCCACCCCGATCGCGAACGGATCGGCATTGCGCGAGTGCGCTTCCTGCACCGGCGCATACAGGTAGTAGCGCCGGTCCGGGCCCTGCACGATCTGCGCGCCGTAGGCATGACCGGGGGCGGCCCAGGCGAAGACCTGGTGCGGTCGCAGCAGTGCCGGATAGTAGGTCCAGCGGCCACTGCCGACGTCGTCGGTAACCAGCAGTTGCCAGCGGTCCATGACGAAGTCGTTGACCTCCGGCGGCGCGTCGTCGCGGCCTGCGATGATGTAGAGCTTGCCATCGGCGACCAGTGGTGCCGGGTCGGCCGCATAGTCGCGGCCGTCGGCCAGGATCGGGTTGCCCGGCGCCTGCACCGGCCGCGACCGCGGCGTTGCCGGCGCGGCGGCCGTGGCAACGCCGATGCAAGCAGCGTAGGTCATCAGCAAGCAGGCGACTGCACTGCGCACAGACTGGCGGCTCATGGCCCCGCCTCCGGCTCGATCACCAGTTCCAGCCGCACCGGCAACTCGCCGCTGCCCTCGCGCCCCTGCGCCTGCCCGACCACGCTCAGGCGCCCTGGCTTCGCATAGGCGGCCGACGCCAGCGGCGACCAACGCACCGGCACGCGCTCGCGCGAACCGTCGTTGTACTGCACGGAGACCAGCTCCGGCAGCGCCGGCACCTGCCCTGCAGGCACGTGCAACGGCGGCGGCGCCTGCACGGTGGTGAGCTGGCCCGGTGCGGTCGCGCGGACCCAGACGCTGGCAGTCACCGGCACGCCGCCGTCGGCCAGGCCCTGCACCTGCACGCGGCCCTCGCCGGCCAGCGCCGCCACATCGACTTGCGACCAGCGCACGCCCAGCCAACCCCAGCTGCCGTCGGCGAAGTAGCCGGCGACGCGTGCCGGCAACGTCGGCGCCTGCCCGGGCGCGATACGCACGTCCACCGCTTCGGTCGCCACCGCACGCTCGGCGAACACCTTCCATTCGTCCACGCCGACCGCGTAGTGGCCTTCGCCCTGCACCGCGGTCTGCAGCACCGCGCGCAAGGCCGTGGTGACCACCGGCGCGAATGCCACGCGACTCGGCGCACCATTGCCATGCACCGGATAACCGCCGCGCACGGCGATGTCACGCCACTGCGTGCCGTCGAGGTATTGCAGCGTCCACGCGCGCGGCAACGCCACCCCGCCCTGCGGCTGGTCGTCCCAGAAGTACAGCGCCGCCGCGCTCAACCGCTGCGCTTGCGGCCACTGGTACTGCACCCACACCGAGGCGGGCTGCGCGCGCCCCCAGCTGCCCCAGCGGCGGTCGGCGGCGGGCTCCTGGTCCGGCGCCGGCAGCAGTCCATCGTTGAGCGCCTGCAGGCGGTGATGGCCGGCGGTGAATTGCGCGCTCGGCGTGGCCTCGCCTTGCACCTGCAGGGCCTGCCCGGCCGGGGTCGCTGCCGCGATCACCGGCACCTCGGCGTGCCCCTGCAACGCGCCATCGTCGGCCTGCAACTGCAGGGTGTAGGCGCCGGGCGCAGTGAAGCGCACCTCGGTCGTGGCCGCCTGCGGCTGCTCGAACAGCGCCGCACCACCGGGGGGTGCCTGCAGCATGCGCCAGTGTAGGGAAAGCGTGCCGTTCGGCAGTGCGTCGTCGCCGACCCGCCCGGCCAGGCGCACCACGCCGCCGGCACTGCTGCCGTCTTCCTGCCAGGCCTCGACCTGCGGCGCCTGGTTGCCCTGCACCGCCGGCGCCGCGGCACCGCTGGCATAGGCCTGGATCTCCTTGATCCCGGTGCGCAGCGCACCTGCATGGGTCACATGCACGCGCCAGCGCTGCGCGCGCAGCGGCGGGAAACGGACGCGGTTGCGGTTGCCCTGTGCGATCGGCGTATCGCGCACCTGGCCCGGCACGGTCTTCCACACGTCCTCATCAAGATACTGCAGCACGTACAGCCACGGCGGCGCATAGCCGGCACGCGTACCCGACGGAAAACCGTGCTGTTCGCCTGCGGGCGAGGAGCTGCGATAGAAGTACACCCGCACGTCGTCCAGGGTCTGCGGCCGGCCCAGATCCAGTTCCAGCCAGTCGCTGGTGCTGCTCGAACCGGCGGTGCCCCAGAACGGTTCGTTGGCGGTGCTGCCGTCGACCGCCGCAGTGGCCGGAAATCCGTCGGTCGCGTAGCTGGCGCTGACCGCCGCGCCCTGCGCCAGGTTGCGCGCGCCCGGCGGCAGCGCGGTATCGAGCCCGGCATCGGCCAACACCGCACCGATCCGCGCCGCGCCGGGAAACCGCACCTGCTGCGGCGCCTGCAGCGCCAGCCGATGCACGGCCAGCACCTGCATCTGCGCGGCATCGGCATTGACCACATCCGGCAAGGCCTGCACGCGGCCGCTGGCCGGGTCGTACAGCAGGTGTGCCAGGCGGTCGACGGTGAAGGCCAGACGCCCGTCCAGGTACAGCGAATAGCCTTTCGGCGCGGCGCCGCCATAGCGGCGACCGTCGCGGTCCCAGACGATGCTCAGGTCGCGGTCGCGGTAGCGCAGCCGGTCGGCGGCGAAATGGTCCCAGCCGATGTCGATCGGATACAGCTCGATCAGGGCATCGCTGCGCGGGCGCAGGCCCATCGCGTCCTCGATCACGGTGAAGTTGGTGGCGCCGAGCTGGGTGTGGTGGATCCACGAACGGTAGCCGATGCGGCCGCCATCGGCGGCGCTGCCCTGCGCCCAGAACTCGTTCTGGTCCGGATAGCGGTTGTCGCCGTCGATGTAGTGCGCCCACGCGTTCCAGTACAGCAGTGTGCGGTAGCTGGACGCGTCCAGGTACGGGCTGGGGTAATCGCGCAACACGCTGCCGAGCAGGCGGAACGCCACGGTGGAATTGATCACCGAGAAATTGTTGCTGCCGCCGGCGCCGCGCGCCTGTGCATCGGCCTGGTTGGCGGTGTAGAACGGGAACAGCGGGAACTGCCGCGCGTCGGCGAACAGGCGCAGCGCGCGCACGTACTTGGGGTCGTCGTCGGCATCGCCGTGCTTGGGCATCAGGCCGACGCTGAAGGGGTAGTAGTTGTTGGTCTCCTTCCAATCCACCGGCAGCTGCGGCCCGTCGGCCTGGCGCTGCTTGAGCAGGTCGCCGTGCAGGCCCATGCCGTCGGCCTTTGCGCTGTGGTCCTGCCACAGCACATCGAGCACGGCGCGGCGGATCTTCGCCGCCAGCGTCTGCATGCGCGTGGCGGTGGCGGTGTCGCCGGCCACCTGCGCGGCCTGCGCGGCGGCCAGCGCATTGGCGTACACATACGCGCTCTCGCTGCGGTCCATGCGCGGGGCGCCATGGCGCTTGGCCCAGTCGAAGGACACCGCGTCGGCGTCGTTGCCGGTCATCGCCGCCCAGTCGTATTCGATCAGGCCATTGCCGTTGCGGTCGTAGGCGCGCAGCAGCGCTTCCACGTCGGCGCTGGCGTAGCGCGCCAGTTGTCCTGCGATCGCCGGTGGCCCGCCGTGCACCTGGTAGGCGCGCCAGGCGGCGGCACTGAGATATTGCGCGTAGGAGTTGGACCAGTTCTCCGGCGCACCGGGGTTGTCCACGTACTTGCCGCCGCCGGCGGTCTCGCCGGCGCCGAGCCAGGAGCCGTACGCGTACAGCGGATCGCGCAGGTACTTGAGGTCGTCGATGAACATGCCGGTAGTGAGCACGATGGCGTTGTCGTAGCCGAGCACGCCTTCGATCGCCACCGGAAATTGGTAGTCGTTGCCGGGCACCGCCGCATCCAGGAAATTGAAGCGCAGCAGCCACCAGCGGTAGAACAGGGTCTTGTCGAGATTGTCCTCGGGCGTGTCCAGGTACGGCAGGTTGTCGGCCCACCAGCGGTTGTAGGCGACGACGTGGTCACGGTAGGCCTGCTGCGGCGACTGCGCGACGATGTGCCGGTATTCCTGGAGCGACGCCGGCAACTCGTGGGCGATCAGCCCCAGCTGTACTTTCAAGGTCGACGCCGGCCCGTGCGCCGGCACGGCCAATGGCCGCGCGATGCTCGCACCATCGACCGCGAAGCCATCGCCGGACAGGCGCGGAAACAGTGTGGTGATGGCGTTATGGGTGACGAAGGCGCCGGTCAATTCGGCACCGTCGGGATGGGTGGCCATCGGTGAGGCCGCGCGCAGGGTCAACGTGTGAGCGACGCCGTCGGCACTGGACACCGTGACCTCGGCCACCGCCACGTTCTGCTCGGTGATGAACTTGATCAATTGCAGGCGCACGCCGGCACCGGCGTAGACGCTGCTGAAATAGCTCGGCGTCTGTCGCCGCTGCGCACTGTCCTCGACCAGCGCGATCGGCACGCCATCGCGCTCCAGTTGCAGGCGGAACAGCGCGTCGTGGCCGGTCTTGTGCACATAGGCCACGTCGCCGACGAAGCCGGGCTCCTCCGGCTTGTGCGTGTACAGGTAGGCGGCGCGGCCACGGGTGAACAGCCAGTTGTTGCTGTCGCCGAAGCCGCCGCCGGTGCCCTGCCGCGCCAGCAGGCGGTCGATCCAGAAATCGCGGCCGGGCGCGCTGCCTGCCCCCGCCGCCAGGTCGGCGGCGAACACCCGCTGCAACTGGCCCTGCCCCCGCCCCGGCGCGAACGCCACGCCGCTGTCCGGCAGCGGATGCGCATCGCCGGTAAAACGCGGCATGCCGATCGCGGCATTGCTGGGCTGCAGACCTTCGCCATCGCGGTCGAGCAGATCGCCGCTGGTGGCCGACGCTGAAACCGCCACCGCGAACAGCAGGCAACCTAGAAGGGCGGCGCCGCGCCGCACGCGCGACGCGACGCCACCGAGTGCAGACAGGCGACTCAAAACTCGGTCCTGATCCGCGCCCAGAAATAACGCCCAAGCGTGTCGTAGGTGAACGCGTCGGTGTTGGCCGCACTGGCGTAGCCGTAGTAGCGCGGCGGCGTGCGATTGCCGAGGTTGTTCACGCCCAGCGCCAGGGTGCTGTGCAGGCGCTCGAACTTCCGGCTCACGCTGGCGTCGTGGTAGGTCACCGCACCGACCGGGAAATATACGCAACTGCCGTCGGCGGCGGTGTTGACGCAGAAGTCCTCGTAGGCGCTACCGACCGTGGTACGGCCGATCAGGCGGGTGTTCCAGCTCGCGTGCCAGGGACCGTTGTCCCAGTCGAGCGTGAAGTTCGCGCGCCAGCGTGGAAGATTGCCGTAGCTGGATTGTTCGCCCACGTAGTTGTGCGGATCGCCGCTGAATTTGTAGCTGGACAGGTAGGTGGCATCGACGCCGACGCGGAAGCGGCCCCAGGCGGTCTCGGGCAAGGCGTACTTGATGCCGACGTCGTCGCCGCGGATGTCGACCTTGCCGCTGTTGATCGCGAACGGCACGGTCACGCTGACCAGTTGCCCGGTGGGGCCGCGCTCGATCAACGGGCAGTAGGCACTCTGACCGTCGTAGCAGTACTGCAGCACCTGATTCAGACCGACGCCGTTGATCATGTCGTCGAGAGTGACGCGCCAGCTATCCAGGTTCAGCGACAGCCCCTCGGCCCAGCCCGGGTCGTACACCGCGCCGATGTTGTAGGAACGGCCCTGCTCGGGCTTGATCGCGAAACCGGCGTTGGCCGAGCCGGTGGTGAGCACGGTGAAGGTGGAGGTGTTGACGAAACGGCCATCGGTCGGCACGTTGGCGCAGGCTGCGGGATTGCCGCCGCCGGTGTAGCCGTTGCACGGATCCGTGTAGTCGGCGACGTCGTCGACCACGCCGTTGTACGGCGAGCCGTACAGGTCGCCCAACGCCGGCGCGCGGAACACCTGCGAGCCGGTGGCGCGGATCAGCAGGTTGTCGATCGGCCGCCATTCCAGCGCGACTTTGCTGTTGGTGGTGCTGCCCCAGTAGTCGTAGCGCGAGTAGCGCGTGCCCAGGTTGAGGTTCAGCGCCTGCGCGCCGGTCACGCCCTTGATCAGCGGCACCAGCACTTCGGCGTAGGCCTCCTTGATGGTCTCGTCGTGGCCCTGGTTCATGATGCAGCCGTCGTTGTAGTCGCAGTTGCCTTCCGCATCGGCGGCCGCCACCGGATTGCTGGTGCCCTGCGAGAAGCCGTTCTTGCGGAACGACAGGCCGAACGCGGCCTGCACCGCCCCGGCCGGCATCGCGAACAGGTCGCCGTTGACGCTGGCCTCGGCGAACTTCATGGTGCTCTCGTCGATTAGGTCGACCGCGCTCTGGGTGGCCTTGATGCCGGCGATGGTGGCCGGATCGTCCGGGTTGAACACGTTGATCGGGGTACAGCCGGCGATGACGTTGCCGGGCGTGCCGCACTTGATGGTGCCGTCGCTGTCGCGGAACGAGGCGCCCACCGCGTTGTTCAGCGCCGAGGTGATGGAGAAGCCGTTGCGCACCAGGGTGTCCTTGTAGTGCGCGTAGCCGGCCGCCGCGTCCCACTGCCAGCTGCTGTCGCCGAACTTGCCGCGCAGGCCGGCGACGATGTTGGTCTGGTACATCGTCGAGGTGTAGACGCGGGTGTTGGCCGGCACCGAGCGCAGCAGGTAGCGGCTGAGCTGGGCGCCGAAGGGGTTGTAGTAGTTCTGCGCGGCGTTGGGCAGTTCCAGGCCGTAGGCGGTGAGCTGCGAGGTGGTCTCGCTGCGGGTCCAGAACATGTCCAGGTAGCCCTGCACGTTCGGGGTGAAGTCGAAACTGGCGTGCGCCGAGGCGTTGGTGCGCTGCACCGGGGTGATCAGGTACTGGCCGGTGTACGCGTCGTAGCCTTCGACTGCCTGGCTGTAGGTGTGGAAATCGCCCGCGGTCACCTGGCCGGGTGCCAGGTTCGCGTTGGGGGTCAGCACGCTGCCATTGCCGAGGAAGGCGCGGGTGCCGTTGCCGCGGCGCTCCACCACGTCGCCGTTGAGATAGCTCTGCGCGGTGCGCGCATAGTCGCGGTCGCTGTCGTACAGCGCGTTCATGGAACTGCGGCTCACGCCCAGGATCAGCCCGCCGCGGTCCCAGGTCTTGCCCCACTCCAGGCCAAGCGAACGGCGGTTGCCATCGCCGTGGGTGCTCAGGCCGTAGTCGGCGGTGGCGGCGAAGCCGTCGTACTTGTCCTTGAGGATGATGTTGACCACGCCGGCGATGGCGTCGGAGCCGTACACCGACGAGGCGCCGTCGGTGAGCACCTCGATGCGCTCGACCATCGCCGCCGGAATCGCGTTGACGTCCACGCCGGGCGCGGCGGCGACGCTGCTGGCCGGCCCGGCCATGCGGTGGCCGTTGACCAGCACCAGGGTGCGCTCGGGGCCGAGATTGCGCAGCGAGACCAGCGCACGGCCGTGGCTGAAGCCGGAATTGAGCGCCACGTTGGGCATGTTGCCGGCCATCGCCGGCAGCTGCTGCAGCAACTGGCCGAGCGTGTTCTGGCCGCTGTCCTCGATGCGCTGGCGGTCGATGGTGATGACCGGGCTGGCGGTCTCGGCATCGACCCGGCGCAGATGGCTGCCGGTGACGCTGACCCGTTCCAGCGTGGTCGCCTGGGTGTCCTGCGTCTGTGCATCCTGCGCCTGCACCGCTGGCGCGAGCAGGGCCAGCGCGGTGCAGATGGCCGCAGCCAGTGGACCGGGTTGCGGCGCGGCACGCCAGGAACACGGGAGCAGCGGCACAACGCGTTCGAGCAAAGACGGCATCGGAAATCTCCTGAGCGGCGGCCTGGCGATCGCTGGAGCGCCGCCCTTCCCCAGGCGGCCGCCCCGTCGCCAGCGCGTGTGGCGGATACGAAAACGGACGTGTCCACGCAGGCGCCACCGGATGGGACGATCCCGACGCCGTCTGCACGGCGACGCGCACGACCCATGCGCTGCGTCCCCGGTCATGCGCAGGACTCTCCCCCTGGACAGTCACTGCACGGCCACAATGTGCGCGTAGGATGCGCGCGGCGTCTTGTCGTATTTATCGGGAAAACGTGCGGAATACCGCACTGCCCCGCCGCCTGGCGGGACGTTTCCGACTTTTTCGCCACTCAGCCGTAGACGGCCGAAATCGCCACCGTCGCCGCGCTGCCGGCCGGAACCAGCACACGCTCGTTGCGCGGCCCCGACAGCGCCGCCGGCTGCCCGTCCAGCCGCACCTCCTGCAGGCGGGTGCCGGCCGGCACGCGCAGGGTCAGCCAGGTCCGCGCCGGCCGCTGCGCCGGCAGCGTCACGCTGCCGGCGATGCGCTTGCGCACTGGGTCCCCCTGCAGCGTCAGCGACACCCTGCCCCAGCGCGTCGGCGCCGCCTCGATCGCGATCGTCTCGCCGCTGCCCAGCCAGTCGCGCGGCAGCGCCCGCGCCAGGAACAGTTCCTCGCCGGCGCTGTCCTCGAACACCAGCATCCAGCGCAGCAGCAGCGGGATGGTCATCTGCGCGGGAATGCAGAACAGCGGCATGCCGCCGGTGATGCCGCTGACCTCGCCCGCCGTCCAACTGCCGCGGGTATGCACGTGGTAGCGGTGCGCGTACAGGAACAGCAGGTATTCCTCGATGCGGTCCAGGCGCAACAACTGCTGCGCGTAGCCGTAGGAGATGAAGCCGAGCAGGTCGCGCCCCTCCGGCGTCGGCGCGGTGATGTTGCCGACCACGCCGAGGCTGGTGCCGCCGTGGCCGCGCACGCAATCGATGACCAGGTGCGCCAGCTCGTCGGGCAGCACGTCGGCCTGCAGCAGTTCGGCATAGGCGCGGTGCGGCCAGCCCTGCTCGCTGGGGTGTTCCTGCTGCAGTGACTGGCGGAAGGTGAGCTTCACCCCCGGCAGCGGACCGATGTACGGCGGCTGCAGGTCGCGGCGGATATTGCCGCGCAGGGTGCGCAGCAATTGCGCGGACAACTGCTGCGCGCGGCGCTGCCATTGCGCCGCGGCAGCCTGCCCGCTCGGCCCGGCGATGCCGCTCCACACCGCCGCCAGGTCCTGCCAGCCACGCACCGCCAGCGCGCTGTTGGCGTAGTACGGCTTCCACCACACCTGCGGGTCGGGGAACAGGCAGGCATCGGATTCGTTCCAGCCGTGCAGCAGGCCGTGCCCCGGTGCCGAGGCCGGCAGGCGCAGGCTGGCGTCGTGCAACTCGGCCAGTATCTGCGCGGTGGCGGCGATCTTGTCGCGGTGCTTGCGCAGCAGCGCGGCATCGCCGGTGTAGCGCAAGTAGCGCGCCAGCAGCGACAGGGTCAGCCCGAACTGGCCGGTCTCCGGACCGCGCATGTTGACCATGCCGTCGGCCTGCACGAAGTCGTTGAAGTAGCCGTCCAGCACCGCCGCCGCCTGGCCGAAACGGCCCCACTCCAGGTTGGCGTACAGCGAACTGGTGAAGGTGTCCTGGAAGCCGTCGTACTCGTTGCCGTAGTAGTCGCGGTCCACCGCGCCGTACTTGGGATAGGTGCCGCCCGGACGCACCACCAGCTCGCGGGCGAAGGCGAAGCGGGCCATGTCGCGCCAGCTCGGGTCAGGGGTCTGCGCCTGCACGGTGTCGCCCAGCTGCGCCTGCCAGTAGCCGGCGAAGGCGAGCAGGCCGCGATAAAAGTCCTCGGCACTGCGCGGGCCGCGCCTTGGCGGGTAGTCGGGATAGCTGTAGCCGTACACCACCTTGCTGACCTTGCCGTGCTCGACCAGCGCGCTGCGGTGCCAGGTCTGCACCACGAAGCGGTCCTCGGCCAGCACGTCGGCGAACAGCAGGATGTCGTAGTAGCGGCCCTCGCCGGCCGGCACCACCTTGCGCACCGCCGGCATCCAGCCGCCGAGCAGGCCTTCGCTGCGGCGCCGCACCAGCTCGTCCTTGCCCAGTTCCGGGAACGCCTGGATGGCGCGGTAGCAGCGGGTACGCCCGTCCGGGTACACCGGCATGGTGTCGGCGCATTCGCGGGTGCCGACGAAGGTGGTCCACGGCAGGCGCCCGTTGTAGTCCTTGGGATCCAGTTGCGAGGCCGGCGGCGGCGCCACGTCGCGCACCTCGTCGGCGCGCGGGTCGCCATCGCGCAGCAAGCGATCGGCGAGCAGATCGGCATCGGCCATCGCCACTTCGGCCAGGGCCATGCCGAAGTACGGCGCCTGCGCCGCCGGGAACACCGCTTCGGTGCGCTTGCCCAGCACCAGCGCCCCGCCCGGCCCGCGCAAGGTCAGATCGCCGTCGGGCTGGCGCAGGTCTTCGTAGACCTCCCATTTCGCACCGGCCTCGACGAAACGGCATTGCAGCGTATGCCCGGCGAGCGCGTCGGCCGCCAGCGGCCGCAGGTGCGGCGGTGCCGGCGCCCGCGCGGCGCTGGCTGCTGTCGGTGCCGCAGCGGCACGCCCGGCCAGCGCTTCCACGCCGGCAACCGCGCCGACCGCCAGGCCCTGCCGCAGGAAATCTCTCCGATCCATCTACCGTCCCCGATGCAATGCGATCGTCGCATCGTGCGCTGCGCGCGTCGCAGCGTCTTGTGCGCTGTGCCGAGGATGGATGCGGAAAACCGCATAGCCGCGTGGTCGCGGCGGTGCTGCGTTGCGGGAGTGCAGCGCGGTGGTGACGGCTCAGGCGAGCACGTCGAGCAGACTGCCGATGCTGTCGTCGGCCGCGCGCAGCACCCGCGCATTGGCCTGGAACGCGGTGCGCTCGGTCAGCGTGCCAACCATGTCGTCGACCAGATCGCTGCCCTGCCCGTCGGCCTGCTGCACCTGGCCGACCACGCCGCCACCGGCGGTGGCCTGGTTCACCGGCACCGAGCGCTGGAAGCCGTCGGTTGCGAGATTGGCGATGTTGTTGGCGCGCACCTGCAGCCCCGACGCGGCAGCGCGCATGCCGGACAGCGCGATCGAGGAACTGGGAGCGATGGCGGTCATGGCGGGTCGGGGCGCAGGGAGACTTGCCGGGTTATCGGCGGAGTTGGCGGTGGCTTGAGGGTGGGATTGGGGAGTCGGGATTGGGGATTGGGGATTGGCAAGAGCGGGCGCGTCGGCGCGATGATCTGAAGCCCCTCTCCCATCGGGAGAGGAGTTGGAGTGAGGGTTCGGAGCCCCCGCGATACCCCAGAACCTGGTGCATCCCCCGCACCCTCATCCGCCCCTGCGGGGCACCTTCTCCCGAGGGAAGAAGGGAAAAACCAAAGCCCCTCTCCCCTCGGGAGAGGGGTTGGGGTGAGGGTACGGGCGCCGCGATGCGCCCGAAACGCCAGTGCCTACCCGTACCCTCATCCGCCCCTACGGGGCACCTTCTCGCGGAGGGAGAAGGAAAAACGCGAGCCCGAGGAACAGGAACCACCGCGCCTTTACGAATCCCCAATCTCAAATCCCGGCCCCACCTACAGCCTGTTCCACGCCGGCGTCGGCTCCCCCAACAGATGCCGCACGAAGAAGTCGTACTGGCGACGCTGCACGTAGTCGATGGGACCGGTGGAGCGGCCGACGGTGTGTTCGCCGCCGGGGACGGCGAGCACGTCGAAGTCCTTGCCGGCCTTGATCAGCGCGTCCACCACTTGCGCGGTCGAGGCCGGGTCGACGTTGCTGTCCTGCTCGCCGACGATCAGCAGCAGGTCGCCACGCAGCTTGGCCGCATTGTCCACGCCGGAGGCGCGCGCATAGCTGGCGTCCACCGGCCAGCCCATCCATTGCTCGTTCCAGCTGATCTTGTCCATGCGATTGTCGTAACAGCCCGCGTAGGCCACGCCCACCTTGTAGAAATCCGGATGCCGCTCCAGCGCGCCCAGCGTGCTCTGCCCGCCGGCCGACGCGCCGTAGATGCCGACACGGCCGATGTCGTAGGACGGATCCTGCGCAGCCAGTGCCTTGTGCCAGGCGATGCGGTCTGGGAAACCGGAATCGCCGAGGTTCTTCCAGGCCACGTCGTGGAAGGCCTTGGAACGGTTGGCGGTGCCCATGCCGTCGATCATCACCACGATGAAGCCCAGGTCGGCCTGGGCCTGCATGCCGATCTGCTTGTCGCCGCCGGAGTGGTAGCCGAACGGCCAGAAGGTCTTGGGCACGAAGGAATCGTGCGGGCCGGCGTAGATGTTCTCGATCACCGGGTACTTCTTGCGCGGGTCGTAGTCGCGCGGCCGCACCACCATGCCCCAGATGTCGGTCTTGCCGTCGCGGCCCTTGGCGACGAAGGTCTGCGGCGCGCGCCAGCCTGCGGCCTGCAGCTTGCGGATGTCGCCGCGCTCCACCACCTGCAGCAGGCGCCCGTCGATGGCATGCAGTTCCATCACCGGCGCCATGTCCGGACGCGAGTACACGTCCACGTAGTGACGGCCGTCGTCGGCGATGGCCACGTCGTGGTCGGCATCGGCCTGAGTCAGCCGGGTCAGGTGGCCGCCGTCGAAATCCACCGCGAACAGTTGCCGGTAATAGGGATCCTTGCCCGCATCCATGCCGCTGGCGGTGAACCAGATGCGCCGCTGCGCATCGTCCACGCGCAGCACGTCGCGCACGATCCACTCGCCCTTGGTGATCTGCGTCTTGATCCGGCCGCTGACGCCGTCGAACAGGTACAGATGGCGCCAGCCGTCGCGCTCGGAGATCCACAGGATCTCCTGGCCCAGGCCATCGACATCGTGGTGGTAACTGCGGTCGGCATAGACGAAGGTCTTCGCGTCCTCGCCCACCGCCACGTGCGCCTGGCCCGTGGCCGCGTCCACCGCGATCACGCGCATGCGCTGGAAGCCGCGCTGCACGTAATCGAACACGAAGCTGGCGCTGTCGCGGCGCCACTGGATCGGCGAGAGCTGGTATGGGTTGGCGAACAAGGCGTCGTCGATGGGCAGGCGCTTGGGCGCCCCGCCGCGCGCCAACGCGCCGAGGTCGAACAGCACCGGGCGTTCGATGTCCACCGCATCGCCGGGCTTGGGATACAACTGGGTGCGCACCATCGGCTGGCCGCCGCCGGGCGGCGCCGCCTCCACCCGGGTGACGCGGCGGGGAAAGCCGGGCTTCACCCGGTACAGCGCCAGCCGCTGCGAATCCGGCGACCAGGCGATGGTTTCCGGATCGTAGAAATCGTCGCTGCGGCCATCGTCGGCCAGGCGCAGCGTGCGCCCGTCGGCCACCGCGCGCAGCAGCACCGCGTTGCCCTCGACATAGGCGTCCCAGCGACCGTCCGGCGAGCGCCGCGGGGTGGCGTCGGCCGGCACGCTGAGATCGCGCACCACGCCGAAGCCGCGCGGACGCGGCTGCGGGCCGCTGTCGGCGCGCGCGCAGACGTAGGTGGTGAGCGTGCAGCGCCACGGCGTCTCATCGAGCGCGAAGGCAATCGCCGCCTGCGGCTGACCACCCTCGGCGATGTAGGCGAAACGCGTGAACGGCAGGCGCAGCGCCGGATAGGCGCTGCCGGTCGCTGCGCTCAGCCCGCGCGCCAGCCGCTGCTGGTCGAACGCCGGCTGCTTGCGCTGGCTGGCCACGTCCTCGACCACGAAGGCGAAGCCGCCCGGCACGGTCTTGCGATAGTAGAACGCGCCGTCGTCGCGCCACTGCGCCGGCCAGGTCACGTTCTCGGTCAGGCCGATCCAGGCCTCGCGCAGGCCCAGCGAGCGCTGGTAGTCGGCGACGCTGGGTGCGGCCTGTGCTGCGCTCGCGCAGCATGCAAGGGCGACGAGGAGAGAGACGACGAACTTGTTCATGCGGTATCCGAGAGTTTCGATGGCACGTTTATTCCTCGTAGGAGCGGCTTCAGCCGCGACCAGGCTCTACCAGGAAAGCCCATCGCGCCTGCTCCCACCAACGGGGACAAGCGCCGCTCCTACGTCCATCCACACACGCGACGGCTATTCCCCGTCGTCCTCTTCCAGCGCCAGTTCCTCCGGGCGCAGGCCGCTGCGCGCGCCCCAGTGATAGCAGCCCAGCGCGATCGCCGCCACGCACAGCGTGTCCCAGGGATGCGCGATCCAGCCGCTGCCACCGAAGGTGCCCAGCCGCGACACCACCAGCACCAGCGCGAAGAACACGATCAGCCACAGCACGCCGCGCACCTGCCGCGCCAGCCGCGCGCGACCGGCGGCGTTGGGCAGGCGATACAGCACGTACAGCGCGAACATCGCGATCTGCAGGCCGAGCAGCCACGACAGCGTCTTCCAGGTCGACCAATACACGATCAGGCCCGCGACGATGAACGACAGCGGGCCGAGCAGCGCCATGCCGCGCAGCCGAAACGGCCGCGGCAAGTCCGGCGCGCTGCGCCGTAAGGCGGCCACGGTCACCGGCGCCACCGCATAGCTCAACACCAGCGCCGCCGACACCACGTTGATCAGCGCCTCCCACGAGGGAAACGGCAGGGTCCAGAACACCGACAGGCCCAGGCTCAGCCACAGCGCCCGGCGCGGGATGCCGGAGGCGGCGTCCACCTTGGTCAACACCGGCAGGAAGCCGCCGCTGCGCGCCCAGCCGTACACCACCCGCGGCGTGGCGTTCATGTAGATGTTGCCGGTACCGCTGGGCGAGATCATCGCGTCGCAGATCACCAGCGCGGCCAGCCAGCCCATGCCCAGCGCCAGGGCGATATCGTGGTACGGCAGCGAGAACGCCTTGTCGATGCCGCCCCAGCCATTGGCCAAATGCTGCGCGGGCACCCCGCCGAGGAAGGCGAGCTGCAGCAGCACGTAGATCACCGTCGACAGCGCCACCGACAGGATCAACGCGATCGGAATGTTGCGCTGCGGATCGCGTACTTCGCTGGCCACCGACACGATCGGGGTCAGCCCGAGGTAGGCGAAGATGATGCCGCCGGCGGAAATCGCCGCCTCCACTCCGGCCGCACCGAACGGCGCAAAGCCCTGTACATGCAGGTTGCGCGCATCGAAGTGCGCCATCAGCAGCACGATCACCAGCACGGGCACCAGGAACTTGAACACGCTGACGATGTTGTTGGCGGTGGCGAAGGTCTTGACGCTGTAGTAGTTGAGCAGGAAGAACGCGACCAGCAAGGCAAGCTGCAGCAGCCAGCCGGCGACGCTGGGATGGGTGCTGCCGGCCTGGTTGAGCCACGGGAACCACGCCGCCGCGTACTGCCGCGCCGCCTCCACCTCGATCGCGATCAGGCTGGAGAAGGCGATCAGAGTAATGAAGCCCATCAGCCAGCCCAGCAGCACGCCGTGCGAGTACTCCGGGTAGCGCACCACGCCGCCGGCGCGCGGCAGTGCCGCACCCAGTTCGCAGTACACCAGGCCCAACAGCAGCACCGCCACGCCGCCGGCGATCCACGAGACGATGCCGGCCGGCCCGGCGATCGCCGAGACGTGGCTGGCCGAGAACAACCAACCAGAGCCGAAGATCGAGCCCAACCCGATGAAGGTCAGATCGGTCAGGCTCAAGCGTTTGTGGAACTTGCCTTGTGCGGCCATGGCGTCTCCCGCTGGGTTGGTGTCACTGGCGATTCAACGATCTGCGGCGCTTCCTACCCTCACCCCACCCCCTCTCCCGGTGGGAGAGGGGCTCGGCTTTTCCCTTCTCCCACCGGGAGAAGGTGCCCCGCAGGGGCGGATGAGGGTACGGGCACAGCCTCGTGCAGCTGAAACGCCACATGCGCTTCGCGCCGACCCTCACCCCAACCCCTCTCCCGGGGGGAGAGGGGCTTGTACGTCCCTTCTCCCTCCGGGAGAAGGTGCCCCGAAGGGGCGGATGAGGGTACGGGCGAAGCCCCGCGCAGCTGAAACACCACATGCGCTTCGCGCCGACCCTCACCCCAACCCCTCTCCCGGGGGGAGAGGGGCTCAACTCTCAACTCCTCAATGCTCTACTGCTTCCTCTCCTGCGCCCCAAGGCGACTTCCCACCCTCGGCAATGAACCGATCGATACGCTGCTCCAGCACCGGCAGCGGCACCGAGCCGGTCTCCAGCACCGCATCGTGGAAGGCGCGGATGTCGAACTTCTCGCCCAGCGCCTGTTCCGCCTTGCGCCGCAGCTCCAGGATCTTCAGTTCGCCCAGGTAGTACGACAGCGCCTGTCCGGGCCAGGCGATGTAGCGATCGACCTCGGTGGTCACCTCGTGCTCGCTCAACGCAGTGTTGTCGCGCAGGAACGCCTGCGCCTGCTCGCGCGTCCAGCCGTCGTGGTGGATGCCGGTGTCGATCACCAGCCGGCACGCGCGCCACATCTGGTAGGTCAGGTAGCCGAAGCGGTCGTACGGGGTGTCGTACATCCCCATCTCCTGCCCCAGGTATTCCGAGTACACCGCCCAGCCCTCGCCATACGCGGAAATGAAGGTGTAGCGGCGGAAATCCGGCAGGTTGCCCTGCTCGGCCGCCAACGGCATCTGCAGCGCGTGCCCGGGCGAGGACTCGTGCAGGGTCAGCGCGGTGAGGTTGTACAGCGGCCGCGACGGCAGGTCGTAGGTGTTGACCAGATAGATGCCGGGGCCACCGCGGCCGCCGGTGTAGAACGGCGCCAGGTCCGCCGGCACCGGCTCGATCGCGAAGCGCTGCCGCGGCAGCCGGCCGATGTAGTCGCCGATCTTGCCGTCCACGCGCTTGGCGATCCACGCCGCGTCCTTGAGCAGTTCCTCTGGGGTCTTGGCGTAGAACTTCGGATCGGTGCGCAGGTAGTGCAGGAACGCCGGGAACGTCTGCTGCCCGGGCGGGGTCTTGAAGCCGCTGTCGGCGATCGCCTGGTCCATCTCCTTGCGCAGCCGCGCCACTTCCTTCAGCCCCACAGCGTGGATCTGCTGTGGGCTGAGGTCGAGCGTGGTGTATTCGCGGATCTGCGCGCGGTAATACGCCACGCCGTCGGGCAGCGATTCGGCGGCCAGCGCCGGGCGCGCCTTGGGCAGGTATTCCTCGCGCATGAAACGCAGCAGCTTGGCGTAGGCCGGCACCACCTGCTGGGCGATCGCCGTGCGCGCCTGCGCGCGCAACTGCGCCTGCAGCGGCGCCGGGATCGTCGCCGGCATCTGCTGGAACGGGGTGTAGAACAGATTGGTCTCGCCGGTCGCCTGCGCGACCTCGGCGATCGACTGATCGCGGCCCTGCAGCGTCACCGCCGGCTGGGCGAAGCCGCGCGCCAGGCCGGCACGCATGTTGGCGATCTGCTCGTCGAAGTAGCGCGGGATGTCGGCGAGCTGCCCGAGGTAGCGCTGGTAGTCCTCGCGGCTGCGCAGGGTGGCGCGCGCGGTGAAGCCCAGGTCGCTCCAGAACGCGGTGTCGCTGTTGAACGGCATTTCCCAGGCGCGGAAGTGCTGCTGGTCGAGCAGCACCTGCAGCTGCTGGCGATAGACCTGGTAGTTCACCTGGTCCTGTGCCGACAGTTGCGTCGGGTCGATCGCGTCCAGGTCGTGCAGCGCCTGCTGCCAATACGCGGTGCGCTGCGCCTGGGTGGCCGGATCCACCTTGGGCAGGTGATCGGCGGCCTGGCCCTGCGCGTCTTCGTCGTCGGCGCCGGCAAACTGCTCCTGGCGCCATTTCCACTCGCGCTGGTACAGCGCCTTGAAGCGCGCACTCGCATCGCCGGCGGGAGCCGCGGCGGCCGGCGCGGAGGCCTTTGCCGGCGCAGCGCCGGCGGCGCCCTGCCAGGCCAGGGTGCAGGCAATGGCCAGGGCCAGCGCGGTGCGCAGTCGGGAACGGGAGGTCATCGTGGGGTCTCCGGAGTGGCGGGGGCGCCGGCCTGGACCTGGGCGATCCAGGCGTCGATGCGCGCGTCCAGCAGGTCCAGCGGCATCGCGCCGCCGCCGAGGACGGCATCGTGGAAGGCGCGGATGTCGAAGCGCTCGCCCAGCGCGCGCCTGGCCTTCTCGCGCAGCGCCAGGATGTCCAGTTCGCCGAGCTTGTAGCCCAGCGCCTGGCCCGGCCAGACGATGTAACGGTCGGTCTCGGACTGGATGCTGGGTTCGTCGTCGGACGGATGCGCGTGGAAGAAGTCGATCATCTGCTGCCGGGTCCAGCGCTTGTGGTGCACGCCGGTATCCAGCACCAGCCGGTTGGCGCGCAGCAGTTCGCCGGCCAGGCGGCCGTAGTCGCTGTATGGATCGCGGTAGAAGCCGACTTCCTTGCCCAGCCGCTCGGCGTACAGCGCCCAGCCTTCCACGTAGGCGTTGTAACTGGACTGCTGGCGGAACGGCGGCAACGGCAGGGTCTGCGCAAGCGAGATCTGCAGATGATGGCCGGGCACGCCCTCGTGATACGCGGTGGCTTCGATGTTGACCAGGGTGCGATGCGCGTAGTCGCCGGTATTGACCATCACCAGCCCCGGCTTGCTGCCCTGCGCATCGCTCTGCCAGTACTCGGCACCGGGCGCGGTGGCGCGGAACGCGGGCATCGCGCGCACCTCCAGCAGCGTCTTCGGCAGCGTACCGAACAACGTCGGCAGCTTCGGCTGCATCTGCGCGATGGCGTCGCGGTAGCGCTGCAGGATCTGCTCGGGTGAGCTGGCGAAGAACTTGCGGTCATGGGCCACCGCCTTGCGTAGCGCCGCCAGGTCGGCATAGCCGAGTTGCCTGGCGATGGCGCCCATCTCGCCCTCGATGCGCGCGACCTCGGCCAGGCCGGTCTGGTGGATCTGCTCGGGCGACTGATCGGTGGTGGTCTGGGTGTGGATCGCAAAGCGGTAGCGGCGCTCTCCATCGGGCAGCGACCACAGGCCTTCGTGGGCGCGGCCCTGCGGCGCGTATTCGTTGGCGACGAAATCGGCCAGCTTTCGATAGGCCGGCCGCACCTGCTGGTCGATCGCCGCGATCATCGCCGCGCGCAGGCGCGGCCGCTCGGCCTCCGGCACCGCCGCCGGGAACTGCTGCAGCGGCGCCGCGAACGGGCTGTCGGCGCCGGCCGGCGCGGCGATCTCGCGCACCTGCGCGGGAATGCGCTCGAGCAGGTACTTCGGCTGCACCAGCCCGTCCCTGGCGCCGGCGCGCGACAGCGCCACCACCTGGTCGAGCAGCGCCGGGATCGCCTGCAGGCGCGTGATGTAGTCCTCGTAGTCCTTGACGCTGGCGAACGGAAACGCCTGTGCGTAGCCCGGCAGCGCCACCTGGATGCCGCCGACCGGCTCCAGCGGCATCTCGTCGTTCTTCAGCGCGATCGCCTCCAGCCGGTCGCGCAACTGCCGCTGCATCATCTGCAGGCTCAACCGCTCCTGCGCCGACAGCGCCTTGGCATCGACCGCATCGAAGCGCGCCAGGAACCCGGCGGTGGCCTGGCGCTCGGCCTCCAGCGCGGCCGGCGAATAGTCGGTCCAGCGATCGTTGTAGCGGCTGTCGCCGATGATGCTGGCGAACTCGGGATGGTGGGCGAGCTGATACTGCCACTGCGCATCGAGCAGCGCGGCGAAGGCCTGCCCCGGCGGCACTGCGGCCTTCGCTGCTGCCGGCGTGGCCGGTGCGGAGGAGGTCGGCGCTGCAGACGGCTGGCAGGCCGCCAGCAGACCCAGGGCCAGTGCGCCGACGGCAGACAACCGCATGCAGTTCATCGCGAGACTCCTTGGGATGCGCCGCAGCCGCTGCACGGCGCGGGTGCGGCCGTGCAGCGTGCCGCGGCGGCCGTCGCCCGCATCAGGCGAACGGCCGGTCGATCGCCGGCGACGGGGGCGTGAACCACTGCGCGCCGTCGTCGGTGACGTAGAAATGATCCTCCAGGCGCACGCCGAACTCGCCCGGCACCACGATCATCGGCTCGTTGCTGCAGCACATGCCCGGGGCCAGCGCCAGCGCGTTGCCGCGCACCAGGTACGGCGCCTCGTGGATGCTCATGCCGCAACCGTGGCCGGTGCGGTGCGGCAGCCCCGGCAACTGATAGTCCGGGCCGAGCCCGGCACGCTGCAGCACCTTGCGCGCGGCCTCGTCCACCACCGCGCAGGCCACGCCCGGCCGCACCGCGGCGAACGCCGCCGCCTGCGCCTCGTGCTCCAGTTGCCAGATGCGCCGCTGCTTCTCGCTGGGCTCGCCGAAGATGTAGGTGCGGGTGATGTCGGAGTGGTAGCCCTGCACGGTGCAGCCGGTATCGATCAGCACCAGTTCGCCCGGCCGCAGCGCCTGCACGCCGGGAATGCCGTGCGGATACGCGGTGGCGTGGCCGAACTGCACGATGCAGAAGGTCGAGCCGTTGTCGGCGCCGAGCGCGCGGTGCGCCTGGTCGATGAAGCGGGTCAGTTCCGCGGTGGTGATGCCTTCGCGCATCAGTCCGGCGGCCAGCCGCTGCACGTGCAGGGTCATGTCGCAGGCCTGCTGCATCAGCGCCAGTTCCGCCGGGGACTTGCGCATGCGGCAGCCGTCGACGATGGTCGCCGCATCGCGGATCGCGATCCGCCCCAGCACCGCGGCCAGGCCGGTGTGCACCGCGAAGGCCACGCCCGGGTCCAGCGCCAGGCTCTGCGCGTCCAGTTCCAGCAAGGCCTCGGCGACCAGCGCGTGCGGATCCTCGTGTTCCTGCCACAGGCGCTTGCGCACCGGCAGGCACAGCACCGCGTCCAGCGAGCCTTCCTCGAACGCCGGGCAGATCAGCAGCGGATCGCCTTCGGCGGTGAGCAGCATCGCCACCAGGCGCTCGCTGGCGCCCCACGGCACGCCGGTGAAGTAGCGCAGCGACGCGCCGGCGCCGATCAGCAACGCGTCGGCGCCGTGCGCGCGCATCAGCGCGCGCGCATTGGCCAGGCGTTGCCGGTACTCCTGCTCCTGGATCGCGGGCGCCCGCTGCGGCCACGGCGCCAACTGTGCCTGCGCCTGCTCCAGGGTCAACCCGCCGATCTGGGCCTGCTCGCTCATGCGCTGCGCTCCACGTCAGCGGTGCTCCAGCAGCCGTCGATCAGCCGCTGCACGCCGCCGGGATTGCGATCGCGCAGCAACGGCGGCAGCAGCGCGTCGGGCACGCCGTCGTAGCTGTGCAGCGCGGCGAAGCGGCGGATCGCCGCGGGCATGCCGACGGCGGTGAAGCCCGGATGGCCGGTGCTCGGATACGGGCCGCCATGGTTCATGGCAGGGCTCACCGCCACGCCGGTCGGCATCTTGTTGCAGATCAGGCGGCCGACCCGCGGGCGCAACGCCGCGGCCAGCGCGGCGAAGTCCATGTCGTCGCTGCCGTCGGCGGCGCGATAGAGCGTGCCGGTGAGATTGCCCTCGAAGCTGCGCGCCAGGGCGGTCAACTGCCCCATGCCACCGCCGCGCACGATCAGGCTGACCGGGCCGAACGCTTCGGTCTGCAGCGCCTCGGGCTGCTGCAGGAACGCCTCGGCCGACACCTCCAGCAGGGTCGGCGCATGCCGATAGCCGGGGCCGGCATCGGCCTCGCCGCCGGCCAGCACCGTGGCACCGGCGTCGCGCAGCGTGCCCAGGCTGCGCTGCAGATGCTCCAGCACGCCGCGCGAGAACAGCAGCGAAGGCGCCGCCGCAGCGAAATGCGCGGCGGCCGCGGCGACGAAGGCATCGCCGGTCTCGCCCTCCGGCACCACCACGATGCCCGGATTGGTGCAGAACTGGCCACTGCCCATGGTGCAGGAGGCGAAGAACTCCTGCACCAGCGCCGCGCCGCGCTCGGCCAGCGCGCCCGGCAGCAGGAACACCGGATTGACGCTGGACAGCTCGACATAGGCCGGCACCCCGGCACGGTCGGCGGCGGCCTTCAGCGCCAGCCCGCCGGCACGGCTGCCGGTGAAGCCGATCGCGCCCAGCCGCGGATCGCCGGCCAGTTCCAGGCCCAGCGTGCTGTCGAAGTGGTACAGCAACTGCACCGTTGCCGCCGGCAGGTCATGGGCCAGCAGCGCCTGGTGCGCGAGTTGCGCCAGACGCTGGCTGGTGGCCGGATGCGAGGGATGCGCCTTGGCGATCACCGGATTGCGCGCGACGATGGCCGAGGCGAAATCGCTGCCGGCCACCGCGTTGAACGCGAACGGGAAATTGTTCGGCCCGAACACCAGCACCGGCTTGTGCAGCGGCCCCAGTTGCGCGCGCAGGCCGGCCGCGGTATCGATCACCGGCTGCGTCCAGCTGTGGCTGCGTGCCGCCTGCGCGGCCTGGCGCAACTGCCCGCTGGCGCGCGGCAGTTCCACCTTGGCCAGGCGCGGCTCCACCGGCAGGCCGGTCTCGGCATGCGCCAGCGCCACCAGCTGCTCGACGTCGGCGTCGATCGCATCCGCGTACGCGTCCAGGAACGCAGCGATGCGTTCCGGCGCGGCCGCGGCCAGCGCATCGGCGCTCAGCGCCGCCGCGCTCAGCGCCGCTTCCAGGTCGGCGGCGCCGCTGACCGGGAACGACGGACCGAACTCGCTCCCGTCGCGCGGGTCCTCGGCACGGAAGCTGCCGCGCTCCTCCAGCGAGGCCTGCCAGTGGCCGGCCAGCAACAGCGGTTGCATGCTCATCTCAGTGCCCGGGATGGGTGGCGATGGCGTGGTCGATGACCTTCAACGCAGCTTCGCGCTCGGCGCCTTCCAGCACCAGCCGCGGCGCGCGCACGCGCTCGCTGCCCAGGCCGACCTTCGCCTGCACCAGCTTGATCAGCTGCACGAACTTGGGCACGGTGTCCAGGCGCAGCAGCGGCAGGAACCAGTCGTACAGCGCCTTGGCCGCCGGGTAGCCGCCGTCGCGGGCCAACTCGAACAGCTTCACCGACTCCTTCGGGTAGGCGTTGACCAGGCCGGCGATCCAGCCCTTGGCGCCCATGCTCAGGCCTTCGACGATCGCATCGTCCATGCCCACCAGCAGCACCAGGCGGTCGCCGAGCAGTTCGCCCAGCGCAGCGAAGCGGCGCACGTCGCCAGAGGACTCCTTCACCGCCTGCAGGTTCGGGAACTCGGCCGCCAGCTCGGCGATCTGCGCCGCGCTGAAATCGGTCTTGTAGGCGATCGGGTTGTTGTACAGGATCACCGGCAGGTCGGTGGCGCCGATCACCGCGCGCACGTGCGCGCCCATCTCGCGCCAGTCGGTGGAGTACACGTACGGCGGCAGCACCATCGCGCCGCCGCAGCCGACCTGCTTGGCCGCCTGCACCAGCCGCACCGCTTCGTCGGTGGACAGCGCGGCGATGCCCGGCACCACCGGGATGCGGCCGTCGACCGCCTGCACCAGGGTCTTGAGGATCGCCAGCTTGTCGTCGAAGCTCAGCGTGGCCGCCTCGCCCAGCGAACCCAGCGGCACGATCGCGGTGCAGCCGGCGTCGACCATGAGCTGCGCATGCTTGGCCAGGAACGCGTGGTCGATGCTGCCGTCGGCGTTGAACGGAGTGGTGATGGCCGGCAGCACGCCGTACCAGAAGGAAGCCTTGCTCATGGAAGTACACCTTGTGGAGAGTTGCGAAGGGATGCCGCGCGCGAAGGCGCGGCGCAAGCGGCGTCCGGACCCGGGTCCGGACAGGGATGGGCCAGCGCGTCCAGACGCGCCGGGAACAGCGGCGGCCGGCGGCCGTCGTCGGAGAAATCGGCGGGACGCGCGGCCAGGCCCAGTTCGGTGAGCGCGCTGCCGCAGATGCGGCCCTGGCACGCCCCCATGCCGCAGCGCGAGGCCAGCTTGGCGTCGCGCAGGTCGGCATGGCCTTGCAGCGCAGCCAGCGGCACGTCCTCGCAGCGGCACACCAGCGTGTCCGGCGCGGCCAGCGCGTGGATGCGGGGGTCCAGCGCGAACTGCCGCTGCAACAGCGCGGCGAAGGCGCGCGCGCGGCGTCGCTGCGGCTGCAGCGCCTGCGCATCTGCGTCCTGTCCGGCAGCCAGATGGCCGGCGATGGCGCCTTCCACCCGCGCGCAGTCGCGCCCGCCGATGCCCAGCGCCTCGCCGGCGGCATACACACCGTCGACGCTGGTGCGCAGCTGCGCGTCCACCGCCACGCACGGATGCGCGCCGCTGCGGCCCAGGCGGCAGCCCAGCAATTGCGCCAGTTCCACGTTCGGCACCAGGCCGTAGCCCACGGACAATTGATCGCAGGCGAGACGGCGGCGGCCGCGCGGGCCGTCGATCTCCACCTCCTGCACGCGGCCCTCGCCGTACGCGGCCAGCACCACGCTGCCGGCGTGGTAGCCGACCCCGGCCAGTTGCGTGCGCAGCGCCAGCGCCTGCAGCGCCTTGTCCGGCCAGCGCAGCGGCAACTGCGCGGCGAACGCGGCCAGCGCGCGCCAAGGCGCCTGTTCGACGATGCCCAGCACCTGCGCGCCATGGCGCTGCAGCGTCGCCGCCGAGGCCAGCAGCAGCGGTCCGCTGCCAGCGACCAGCACGCGCCGCCCGGCCAGCGGCCAGCCCTGCTTGGCCAGCGCCTGCGCGCCGCCGGCGCCGGTCACCCCGGGCAGGGTCCAGCCGGGGAACGGCAACAGCAATTCGCGCGCGCCGGTGGCCAGCACCAGCGCGTCATAGCCCAGCCAGCGCGGGCCATCGGGACCGTCGGTGAGCAACCGCCGGTCCTGCGCCAGCAGCACCTGGGTCTGCGGCAGGAAGGTCACCGCACTGGCCGCCAGTTGCGCCAGCGCGCGCGCGGCCAGGCGCGGCGGCGGCTGCGCCACGTCATGGCGCCAGATCTGCCCGCCGGCACGCGCCTGCAGATCGACCAGGCCGACGCGGCGGCCATGCCCGGCCGCCGCCAGCGCCGCCGCCAGCCCGGCCGGGCCGGCGCCGATCACCAGGACCTCGTAGTGGGCGGACGGCTCAGCCATCGGTCCACACCTGCATGCCATCGCGCGCCGGGGTGATGCAGGCGCGCAACTGGCCGACGCGGTCGATGCGCACCCGGCACTCGGCGCACACGCCCATGCCGCACAGCGGCGCGCGCGGCTGGCCGCTGCGCGAGCGGCGGAAATGCGTGGCCACCTGCGCCACCGCCGCGGCCACGCTGCTGCCGTCGAGCACTTCGACGTCGCGGCCGTCGACCTGCAGGCGCAGCATCCGCGCGCTCATGCCAGCGCCCGCGCCGGCCCGTACGGCGCCGGGTCGATGGCCGCGGGCCGCTGCAGCAGTTGGTCCAGCAGCAGGCGCGCACTGCCCAGCGCGGTGGTCACGCCCAGGCCCTCGTGGCCGGCCGCGACCCACACGTCGCGCCGCTCCGGCACCGCGCCCAGATATGGGCGCCCGTCCGGCGTGGCCGGACGCAAGCCGGTCCACACCCGGATCGCCTGCAGTTGCCGCAGGCCCGGCAGGAACGCGAAGGCGCGCTCCAGCATCCGCTGCAGCATCGGCATCGACACCGTGCGGTCGGTGGCATCGAATTCGCGCGAGGAGCCGATCAGGATCTGCCCGGTCGGCCGCGGCTGCACGTTGAACGCCACGCTGCTGCCGTCGCTGCCGTGCGCGCTGTCGGCATAGCCCAGTTCCAGCAATTGATGGGCGACGAAGCCCGGATAACGGTCGGTGATCACCAACTGGCCCTTGCGCGCGCGCATCGGCAGTTCCGGCAGCAATTCCGGCAGGGCGCAGCCGGTGGCGACCAGCACCGGGCCATGCAGCGCGCTGCCGTCGTCCAGGCGCACGCCGGCATCGGCCAGCGCGGTGGCGCGGCGGCCGGCGTACAGCTGCGCGCCGGCGGCGCAGGCGCGCTCGACCAGGTAGCGCGCCATCCGCGGCGGATACACCACCGCCTCGGCAGCCACGCGCATGCCACCGGCCAGGCCGGGGACCAGCGCGGGTTCCAGTTGATACAACCGCTGCGCATCGAGCGCTTCGGCGTGCACGCCGGCCGCGGCCAGGCGCTGGATCTTGGCCGGAATCCCGTCCAGTTCGCGCGCCTCGCGCGCCACCCACAGCGTGCCGCAGCGGCTGAACTCGGCCTCCGGCAGCGGCGCGAATTCTTCCCACAGGCGCAGCGAATACGCCGACAGCGCCAGTTCCGCCGGATCGTCGTCCATCGCCACCAGGTGCCCCATCGCCGCGGCCGTGCTGCCGCCGCCGATACTTCCCGACTCGACGATCGCCACGCGCAGGCCGGCGGCCGCCGCCGCATCGGCGCAGGCCGCACCGACGATGCCGGCGCCGACGACGATCAGGTCGAAACCGCTCATGCGGCGCCGATGCCCCAGGCGAACGGATCCTGCGGATCGATCAGCAGATGCGCGCGCGCGGTGATGAAGGCCTGCCCGGTGATGCGCGGCATCACGCCGCGGGTGCCGGCCGCATAGCGGCCTTCGAACATGCTGCCGAGGATGCCCTGCTGGCGCCACACCTGGCCCGGCGCCAGCTTGCCGTCGGCGGCCAGGCACGCCAGCTTGGCGCTGGTGCCGGTGCCGCAGGGCGAACGGTCGTAGGCCAGGCCCGGGCACAGCACGAAGTTGCGTGCATCGGCGCTGGCGTCCGGCGCCGGCCCGTTGATCTCGATGTGGTCGATCTCGCCGCCGTCGGCGCCGCGGATGCCCGCCGCCTCCAGCGCCAGCCGCACCGCCTCGGTGTAGGCGGTCAGCGCGCGCTGGTGGCGCAGTTCCAGCGCGCACGGCGTCTGTTCGGTGATGAAGAACCAGTTGCCGCCCCAGGCCACGTCGCCGCGCACGCGCCCATACTCGGGCACCTGCACTTCGACGCCGGTGGCCTGGCGGTAGCTCTCGACGTTGTCGACCGAGACGCGGCCGTCGGCATGCAGCTCCACGCCGACCGTGCCCACCGGCGTCTCGATGCGGTGCGTGCCCGCGCTCAGCCGGCCCAGTTCGGCCAGCGTGCGCACCAAGCCGATGGTGCCGTGGCCGCACATGCCCAGGTAGCCGACGTTGTTGAAGAAGATCACCGCCGCACAGGCATCGGCGGCCACCGGCGGCAGCAGCAGCGCGCCGACCATGGTGTCCGAGCCGCGCGGCTCGCAGGCGATGGCGCTGCGCCAGCGGTCGAAGCGCGTGCGGAACAGTTCGCGGCGCTCGGCCAGGGAACCGGTTCCCAGATCGGGGAAGCCGGAGACGACGACACGGGTCGGTTCGCCGGCGCTGTGCGAGTCGATGACATCGAGTGTATGCATGGCGCCATGCTCACATTCGACACCGCCGCCGGCTAGCAGCGTTTGCCTGTCGCAAATGCGGAAATTCGCACAACCCGGCGACGCCCGGCGGCGCCGACTTAGGCTAGCATCGGCATTCAGGGGACGCGCGGCGGCGCGCCCGCACCGCCGCCCACTCCCGCAGGTGAACGCCATGGACACTCTCATTTCGGCACTGGAACTGCAGACGCTGTTCGACGCCTTGCCGGACGTGGTGTTCTTCGTGAAGGACCGCGACGGCCGCTACACCCACGTCAACCTGACCCTGGTGCGGCGGCTGGGCAAGAAGTACCGCGCCGACCTGATCGGCAAGTCCGCCGCGGACGTGTTCCCGCTGCCGCTGGGCGGCAGCTACCTGATGCAGGACCGCCGCGTGCTGTGCGGCGAGGTGATCGAGAACCAGCTGGAAGTGCACCTGTTCCCGAACCGCACCCCGGGCTGGTGCCTGACCTTCAAGCGCCCGCTGTGCGAGGGCGAGGACGTGATCGGCGTGGTCGGCATCTCCCGCGACCTGGGCCAGCCGGACAGCCGCCACTCCGCCTACGAGCGCATCAGCCGCGCCATGGAGCACATGCAGGCGCACTACGGCGACAACCTGCGCGTGCAGACCCTGGCCGACCTGGCCGAGTTGTCGGTGGCGCAACTGGAACGGCACTTCCGCCGCGTGTTCCAGCTGACCCCGCAGCAGTTGCTGACCAAGATGCGCATCGAAGCGGCAATGCGCCTGCTGCACGGCGACGACAGCATCGCCAGCATCGGCCAACTGTGCGGCTTCGCCGACCAGAGCGCCTTCGCCCGCCAGTTCAAGGCCACCGTCGGCATGACCCCGCGCGACTACCGGTCGATGAAGGGCAAGCTGTGAAAGGCCGGGATTGGGGATTCGGGATTGGGGATTCGTTTTTGGCTGAATGCGGGCGTTGAGATCGCGGCGCTACGGACACAAGAGCCCCTCTCCCTCCGGGGCGAAAGGGCACGGCTTTCGCGCCACGGGCGCGCGTGCCCTTGAGCGCCCGCGCCGCAAGCGCGGGCCGGGGCGCGGAGCGGGGGTTGGGGTGAGGGTCCGGCGGAGCCATCACGTCGAAAAACCATGGCAATTCCACACCTGGAACCTGCGACTGTGATTCAGCGGGAATCCTCCTGTCGCGGCTGATCCCGCAAAGGGCCAGGAACCGCGCCTAGCGCGATACACGCATACGCAGTCGCGACGCCCGAAGTCCAACCCGCCAACCATCCCAGCTCGCCCCCCGCTGCACCGGCCGCTCAGGTCGCAAGTGGTAGCATTCTTCGTTTCCGGTCCACGCGTCATCCATGGTCAGCCTATTCCGCCGCAACAAGCCCCAGGACAACGCCGGCGAGAGCCGCACGCAGCGCTACAGCATCGAGGAACTGGCCGCCGCCTTCCCGAAGCCGGCAAGCGCCGAGCCCGCTGCGCCTGCGCCTTCAGCGCCGCCTGCCGCTGAGGCTGCGCCTGCCGCCGCTCCAGCACCCGCCGCCCCCGCGGAGCCGACGCCCGCGCCGGTCGCCGAACACCCCGTGCAGGCGCCGGCCCCGGTCGCTGTGCCGCAGCCACAAGCGACGCCGCTGCCGCCCGCAGCGCCCACGCCGCCACCGCAGGCCTATGTGCCGGCCCCGGCCGCCGCGCCGGCACCGAGCGTGCCGACGCCAACGCCCGCCCCGGCCGCCCCGGCGCCGTCCACCGCGTCCGTGCCCGCAACCGACGCCGACCTGGTGCGCAGCGACGCGCTGCCTGCCGCCCCGGCGGGCAAGCCCGGCTGGCGCGAGCGCCTGCGCAACAGCAGCTTCGCGCGCAGCGTCGGCAGCCTGTTCTCGCGCAATCCCAAGCTCGACGACGACCTGCTCGACGAGATCGAGACCGCGCTGATCACCGCCGACGTCGGCATTCCCGCCACCACCGCGCTGATCGAGAGCCTGCGCAAGCGCATGAAGGCGCGCGAGTTCGCCGACGCCAGGGCGCTGCAGCAGGCGCTGCGCGCCGACCTGCTGGCGATCCTGCAACCGGTGGCCAAGCCGCTGCAGATCGACCGCAACGCCAAGCCCTTCGTGGTGCTGACCGTCGGCGTCAACGGCGTCGGCAAGACCACCACCATCGGCAAGCTGGCCAAGCGCTTCAAGGACGAGGGCCACAGCCTGATGCTGGCCGCCGGCGACACGTTCCGCGCCGCAGCGGTGGCGCAGTTGCAGGCCTGGGGCGAACGCAACGGGGTGAGCGTGATCGCGCAGGGCCAGAACGCCGACGCCGCCTCGGTGGCGTTCGATGCGCTGCAGGCCGGCAAGGCGCGCGGCACCGAGGTGCTGATCGCCGACACCGCCGGCCGCCTGCACACCCAGACCGGGCTGATGAACGAACTGGGCAAGATCCGCCGCGTGCTCGGCAAGCTCGACCCCAGCGCCCCGCACGAAGTGCTGATGGTCATCGACGGCACCACCGGCCAGAACGCGCTGTCGCAGCTGCGCCAGTTCCACGCCGCGGTCGGCGTCACCGGCCTGGTGGTGACCAAGCTCGACGGCACCGCCAAGGGTGGCGTGGTGTTCGCCCTGGCCCGCGAGTTCGGCATCCCGATCCGCTTCGCCGGCATCGGCGAACGCCCCGAAGACCTGCGCCTGTTCGATGCCGAGGCCTTCGTCGACGCGTTGCTGCCCGACGCCCTGGGCGCGTAACGCCTAAGCCCCTCTCCTCCGGGAGAGGAGTTGGGGTGAGGATGCGGCGGAGCCCGCCAGGCCGGCACTGGCGGTACTCCAACCGCACCAGGCTTCGCCCGCACCCTCATCCGCCCCTGCGGGGCACCTTCTCCCGGCGGGAGAAGGAACAGCAGAGCCGCTCATCCGCCCCCTCCCGCTCCTTCTCCGGCGAGAAGGACACTGAAGCCAGCATGCGCCAGCCCTCCGACACCTTCCCCGCCCGCCTGCTCGCCTGGTTCGATCGCCACGGGCGCCACGACCTGCCCTGGCAGCATCCGCGCAGTCCGTACCGGGTGTGGCTGTCGGAAATCATGCTGCAGCAGACCCAGGTGGCGGTGGTCATCCCCTACTTCCTGCGCTTCCTGCAGCACTTCCCGACCCTGCCCGACCTGGCCGCCGCCGACAACGACGCGGTCATGGCGCAATGGGCCGGGCTGGGCTACTACGCCCGCGCGCGCAACCTGCATGCCGCCGCCAAGCGCTGCGTGGAACTGCACGGCGGCGAGCTGCCGCGCGATTTCGAGGCCCTGCATGCACTGCCCGGCATCGGCCGCAGCACCGCCGGCGCGATCCTCAGCCAGGCCTGGAACGACCGCTTCCCGATCCTCGACGGCAACGTCAAACGCGTGCTGACCCGCTACCACGGCATCGCCGGCTACCCCGGCCTGCCGGCAGTGGAAAAGCCGCTGTGGGCACTTGCGCATTCGCACGTGGACGTGGTGCCCGACGGACGCATGGCCGACTACACCCAGGCGCAGATGGATTTCGGCGCCACCCTGTGCACCCGCGCCAACCCGGCCTGCGTGCTGTGCCCGTTGCAGGACGACTGCGTGGCACGCCGCGACGGCCTGGTCGAGGCGCTGCCCACGCCCAAGCCGGGCAAGACCCTGCCCGAGCGCGAAGCGCTGGCGCTGTTGCTGGAGAACGCGGCCGGCGAGTTGCTGCTGCAGCGGCGTCCGCCGACCGGCATCTGGGCCTCGCTGTGGACCTTGCCGCAGGCCGACACCGACAGCGAGCTGCGCGCCTGGTACGCGCGCTGGATGCGCGGGCGCGACTACGAAGATGCCGAAGCCTTGCCGCCGATCGTGCACACCTTCAGCCATTACCGCCTGCATCTGCAGCCGCTGCGCCTGCGCAAGGTCGCCATGGGCGATGCGCTGGGCGACAATGACGACCTGCGCTGGGTGGCGCGCGCCGACCTGTCGACGCTGGGCCTGCCCGCACCGATCCGCAAACTGCTCGACGGCCTCTAGCGCGCACGCGCGCGGCGTCGCGCGCATCGCCAGGAATTGCCATGTCCCGCACCGTCTTCTGCCAATACCAGCAACGCGACGCCGAAGGGCTCGATTACGTGCCGTATCCCGGCGAGCTCGGCAAGCGCGTGTTCGCGCACATCGGCAAGGCCGGCTGGCAGGCGTGGCTGGCGCACCAGACCATGCTGATCAACGAGAACCGGTTGTCGCCGCGCGACCCCAAGCACCGCGCGTTCCTGGAAACCGAACTGGAGAAGTTCCTGTTCCAGGGCGGTGCCGACAAGCCCGAAGGCTACGTGGCGCCCGACCAGGCGCCCTGAGCGGCGCCGCGGCGTCACGCGCACGCACCGTCGCGTGGACACCGCCAATCACGCGCTTCGTCACGCATCACGCCATCGCGTAGGAGCGGCTTCAGCCGCGACGAGGCTTCCCGTGGAAAGCCGTCGCGGCTGAAGCCGCTCCTACGCGTGCGCACTGGGCTATTAGGGATTCCCGCACGCTGGATTGCAGCGCACCTAACGCAAACGGCTACACCCTGTAACGTCAGGGAGAGGCGGTGCAACATCGCACTCGCCCAGCCGCCGCCTCCCGAATCCCGAATCCCAAATCCCGGCACTGCATCAGCCCCCAGGCACCTGCTGCGCCCGCTCCTGCACCTTGGCCTCGCGCAATTCCTTCTCCGAGTTGCGCAGCGCCTTGACGTCGAGCGGCCGGATGCTGTCGATGCGGCACGGCAGGCGAATCGCGCCGGGGCCGCCGCCGAGCACCAGCACGTCGTCGAACTTCGCCGAGACCTGGCTGCCGAAATGGGTGATGGCGATGCTGGGGGCGAAATCCAGGTCCTGGCAGGGGCCGGCGAATTCCAGCAGGTAGGCCTGGTTCGGACGCGTCCACACCGCCAGCGCGCTGTCGCCGAGCGCGGTCCAGCCGCTGAGCTGGTTGAAGTACTGGAAGTCGCGCACCGGCGCGCCGGCGTGGGCCCGGTACAGGGTCAGGCGCTCGTCGTCGCTGAGCCGATTGGTGGCGCAGCCGGCCAGCACCGCGGTGGCGAGGAGAGAAGACAGCAGCAGGCGTTTCATGGCAATGCTCCTGATGGTGTGGAGCGCATCATGCGCCCGCCGCCGTGCACGCGCGCGTGGAGCCGCGCGCGGCGTTCAGCGACAAGGCAGTCACGCGCCGGCAGGCGCGCACCGTCACTGCGCGGTGCCGCGCGCCGATTCGCAGAAGCGTTGCCGATACTCCAGCGCCTTCGGCATCAGTGCCTGCAGGTTCTGGATGCGGGTGCCCGGATTGGGATGGGTGGAGGCGAACTCCGGCGGCGCCTGGCCGCCGCTGCTGGCGCTCATCCGCTGCCACAGCGGCACCGCTTCGCGCGGGTCGAAACAGGCCGCGGCGGCCAGCATCAGGCCCACCTCGTCGGCCTGGGTCTCGTGGCTGCGCGCGTACGGCAGCAGGTAGCCGTAGCCCATCGCCGCCATCGCCATCTGCTGCTGTTGCGGATCCAGGCCGCCGGCGGCGCCGGCCATCTGCCCGATCTGGGTCAGCTTCTGCTGGGCCATGCGCTGCGCGCCATGCCGCAGCAGCGCATGCGCGATCTCGTGGCCCATCACCACCGCCATCGCGTCGGCATTGCCGGCGACCGGGAACAGGCCGGTGTAGACCGCCATCTTGCCGCCGGGCAGGCAGAACGCGTTGGCCTGCTCGGACGGAATCACGTTGACGTCCCAGTCGAAGCTGCGCGCGTCGTGGCGCGCCTGCATGCCGTGTTCGGCGGCCAGCGCGTCCTCGACCACGTCGACCTTGGCGATCAGCCGCTGCGCGATCGCGCGCACCTGCTGCGCCTGCGGCGCCTGCGGGTCCAGCGGCCGTTCCTGCGCCAGGATCTCGCGGTAGGCCTGCAGGCCCAGCGCCTTTTCGTCCTCCACGTTCAACGAGCGGTCGATCAGCACCTGCTCGCCGGTATACGGATCCTCGCTGCGGTTGGAGAACCAGTAGTACCCGGCATAGACCGCGAAGCCGAGCAGCACCAGCCAGCGCACCCCGCCCAGCGGCCCACGGCGGCCGCCGCCCGGTTCGCCGCCCTGGCGGCCGAAGACCTCGTTCATCCCGCTCCCCTCGCTGATTGGTGACGCAATGTAGAACCGGCGCCGACCAGGCCGCGTCAAATGCCGCGCACCAGGCGGAACCCGATGCGGGCGCTGGTGCTGTCCGAATCCTGCATCAGCCGCCAGGCCGCGCGGGTCTGCTCGGGCGCATTGGCCCAGTTGCCGCCGCGCACCACCCGCGAACGGCAGCCCGGGTTGTACCAGGCCGCGCCATCGGCCGGCGCGCGGCGGTAGCTGGCATGCCAGCAGTCGGCAACCCACTCGCTGAGGTTGCCGGCCATGTCGTGCAGGCCCCAGGCGTTGGCGGAAAAACTGGCGACCGGGGCCGGACCCCAGAATCCGTCGGTGTAGCCGACGAAGGCGTTGCGCCAGTGCCGGCCGCTGGGCGAGACGTCGCCGCCGCCGGTGAAGTTGCCGCTGCCGCGCGGCGGCGTGCCGGCGTTGCCCCAGGGGTAGCGGCCGCGGCTGCCGGCGCGCAGGGCATATTCGAACTCGGCCTCGCTGGGCAGCCGGTAGTGCCGCCCGGTCTGCTGCGACAGCCAGGCCGCATAGGCTTCGGCGTCGCGCACGCTGACGTGCATCACCGGGCTGTTGGGCGCCGCGCGCGCGCCCTGGTAATCGGACTGCCAGTCCACGCCGTTGCGGCGCACGAAGTTGCCGCTGCGCTCGTCGTAGACGGTGGAATGGCCGCGCCGGGTGGCGCGCGGACGCGCATTGGTGGCCTCCACGAAGCGGCGGAACTCGGCCACGGTGACCTCGGTGATCGACATCGCGAAGCCGCGGTCGAAGCGCACGTAGTGCTGCGGCATCTCCGCCGGCGAGGCGCCGGGTTCGCTCTCGGCCGCGCCCATGCGGAAGCCGCCATGCGGCACCACGATCATCTGCGGGCCGCGCCCGCCGTCGCGCATGCCGTCGGTGAACACCTGGCCGGGGCGGAAACTGCCATAGTGCGTTGCCAGGTCGATGCGTTCGCGCAGCATCGCCGCCACCGGATCGCCGGGATCGGCGATGCGCAGCACGTCGCCCAGGCGTTCGCGCGCCGACTTCAATCCGGCCGGCGTGGCCAGATCGCGCAGGCCGGCATCGCGCAAGGCGGCGATGCGCGCCACCCGCACCTGCTCCACGCGCACGCGCGCGTCGCGCACCGTGGCCGCGTCCTCGCGCACCCGCGCCGCGCGCGCCAGCCAGCTGCCGGCGGCGGCGAAATCCGAGGCCGCCGCAGCCGCCTCGGCGCGGCGGATCAGCGCGCTCTCCACCGCCGCCACGCCCTGCCGCGCGCGCGCATCGTCGGCATCCAGCAGCAGCGCCTCGCGGAAACTGGCCAGGGCGCCGTTGCCGTCCTCGCCCAGGCGGCCACCACGCAGGTCGTCCTCGCCGGCGCGGTTGTAAGCCAGCACCCGCGAGGCGGTCTCCACCCGCTGCTGCAGGCGCCGCACCCCCGGGTCCTCGGCATCCAGCCACAACGCCACCATCGCGATGCGCGCAGCCTGTTCGAGCGTGCGCTCGGAAAGATCCGGGTCGCGCAGCGCCTGCGCGCCGAGCTGCAGCAGACGCCGCCGCGCCTTGCGCAGGCCGTCCTGGGCGATGCGATCGTTGGGTGCCAGGCTGCGGATCGCCAGGTACAGCGGAATCGCCGACTGCGCGTCCTCGAACAGGCGATCCTCGGCCAGCGCGCGCGCCGCCTCGCGCCGTGCCTGCGGCAGGCCGCTGCGGGTCAAGGTCGGCAACGGCGGCTGCCAGTGCGCCACGGTCTCGGCCGCGTCCTCGCCGCCGATGGTCACGCTGGGCGCCTGCACCGGCCGGGCCGGCGGCGACCGCGCCGGCGCGGCCGCCGCGGCGCGCGCAGGCGCGGGATCGGCGGCCGGCGCCGGCGGCTGCCGCGCACAGCCGACCAGCGCCGCCGCAAGCATGCTCCAGACCATCACAACGCCGCTGCTGCGCACCTTTCCTCCGAACATGGCCCTAGGGCGACGCCGTCCCGCCCGGCGCGCCGTGCGGCCGGCGGAGCGACGTTAGGCTATTCTCGCCTGCCTGAGCAAACCCTGCAGTCAACGGAAATCACGTGCCTTATTGGATCAAGCAACCCGCCGAGCTGAGCGAACGGCTGGCGCAGCGGCCGGCCCGCATCGGCCTGGATACCGAATTCGTCCGCGAGCGGACTTACTGGCCGCAACTGGCGCTGGTGCAGATGGCGGTAGGCGACGAAATCCTGCTGATCGACCCGCTGATCCCGGGCATGCCGCAGGCGCTGGCGCCGTGGCTGAGCGACCCGGGCATCCTCAAGATCATGCACAGCGCCAGCGAAGACCTGGTCGCCTTCAAGTGCGCCTGCGGCACCCTGCCGCGGCCACTGTTCGACACCCAGATCGCCGCCGGCCTGGCCGGTCTGGGCGCCGGCATGGGCTACCAGAAGCTGGTGCTGGAAATCACCGGCGTGCACCTGGCCAAGGGCGAAACCCGCTCGGACTGGCTGCGCCGCCCGCTGTCGCCGGCGCAACTGGAGTACGCCGCCGACGACGTGCGTCATCTGTTCGCGCTGCACGACGCGCTGCAGGCGCGCTTGCAGACCCTGGAGCGCAGCGACTGGCTGCACGAGGACGGTGAACGCCTGCTCGGCACCGTTGAGCACGACGACGGCGAACGCTGGCCGCACCTGGGTATGCGCGCGGCGCAATTCATGGACCGCCCCGCGCAACTGCGCCTGCTGCGCCTGTTGCGCTGGCGCGACGCGCAGGCCCGGCACAGCGACAAGCCGCGCAGCTGGATCCTGGACAACGAACTGGCCGCCACCCTGGCGCGGTTCCCGCCGCAGGACCCGCCGGCCATGCTGGCCCTGTTCGACAAGCACCCCAAGGCGCCGCGCAAGCTCAGCGATGCGCTGTGGCAGGCGCTGACCACGCCGCTGGCCGACGAGGCCGACGCGCCGCAGGCGCTGGCCGCCAGCGACGACAACAAGGCGGCGCTGAAGCGGCTGCAGGACGCGGTGGCCGCACGCAGCGCCGAACTCGGCCTGCCCGACGGCCTGCTGGCCTCGCGCAAGCACCTGGAAGCGCTGCTGGAAAGCGCGCAATGGCCACAGCCATTGGCGGGCTGGCGCCGGCGCGAACTGGAACCGCGGCTGCAGCCGCTGCTGGCCGGCACGCGTTGAGCGGTGCGGCCGAGCCCGGCCGCGATCGCGCCATCACGTGCCACGTCGCCCGGCGCATCGGGCATAAAAAAAGGCCAGGAGATCCTGGCCTTTTTTCGTCAGCTCAATACTTGAAGAGCGGGAACTTCAGATCCGGATGGCGCGCCTTCCATTCGTTGTAGGCGGCGGTGCCTTCCCAGGCGGCGAACGCCTTCGGCGTGCGGCCGCGGCCGGACCAGGTTTCGCCGGTATGCGGCAACTGGTACTTCGGCTTGACCTCGCTGCGGCCGCCGGCGGCGGACTTGCTGCTGGCCGGCTTGGACGCCGCGCTGGTCACGTAGGCGGCGATCTCGTTGCGCTGCTTGGCGCTGAAGAACTCGGCGAACTGTTCCAGCAGCGACAGCACGTTGGCATGCGCCGCATTGGTTTCGCCCTCGCGCGCCTGCCGCTCCTGCTCTTCCAGCTTGCGCATTTCTTCCTGCAGCTTGGCCTTGGCTTCGGCGATCTGTTGCAAGTTGCGAACTTCCGTCATGTGTAAAAGACCCGTCTTTAGTAAAAGGTGTGGAGCGGACGGCATTATTTCGTCCGGAACGAAATCACCGCGGGAGATTTCGGCCGCCGAGTATATCCACTCCATGCGCGCGCTGTAGACAGCATGCTGAGTGCGTTTGCGCGGGTCCCGAGCGGCCCCCGCCCCGGCGCCGCGGATGTTGCATTGCCCCCTTGGCATGCGGCCCCATGCCCAGTTACACTACGCGTCTGATGTGGGGCGGTAGCTCAGCTGGGAGAGCGTCGCGTTCGCAATGCGAAGGTCGAGGGTTCGATCCCCTTCCGCTCCACCATCTTTCCGTCTTCGACGGTGCAACAAGGCCAGACAGCCACCAGGCTCTCTGGCCTTTTTGTTGGCCGTTATTGGCTGTCTGCCGATCCTGGCGCTGACCGCGCTCGCTCACGCCGATCCTTCATGCGAGGCGCGACCGGCGATGGCGCGCCCCGGGCCCTCGGCCTTCTCACTAAAGCAAAGCGGCGGGATGCCGACGCGCTGCGCGCCCCCGCCGCTTGCCCGATCAGCCGTTGTCGTCCTGCGCGGCCTGGTCCTGGCCGGAGCGCGGGCCGCGCTCGTGCGCCTCGCGCAGCTTCTGGTCCTCCAGGCCGGGCCGCTGCTTGGCGGTGTCGTCCTGGGCACGGTCCTGCTGGCCCTCGTGGATGCCCTGCTGCTTGCCGGACTGGGTGGTCTCGTCTTTTGCCATGGTCTGCACCTCGCTGGGGCGGATGCCCCTCCGCTGCCACCCTAGCGAGACCGCCGTGATGCACCGATCACGGCGTGCCGGGCGTCACGCCGCCAGCGCCGGCGCGCCGGCCTCGGCGATGTCGTCGCTGCGCAGCAGCCGCGCGCGGTCCAGCAGGATCACCAGCCGATCCTCCAGCTTGCCCATGCCTTGCAGCAGGTCGCGGCGGATATCGCTGCCGAAGGCCGGCGGCGCCTCGATCTGTTGCGGCGGCAGTTCCAGCACCTCGTTGACCGCGTCCACCAGCAGGCCGAAGGACTGCGCGCCGCCGCCCTCGTCGGTGGCGGCGGTGGCGATGACGATGCAGCTGCGCCGGGTGACCTGGCTGGGCGCGCGGCCGAGCCGCGACTGCAGGTCCACCACCGGCACCACCGCACCGCGCAGGTTGATCACCCCGCGCACGCAGGCCGGCATGGTCGGCACCGGGGTGGGCGCGCGGTACTCGATGATCTCGTGGATGCCGGCGATGTTGAGCCCGAACAGTTCGCGATCCAGCTGGAAGGTCAGGAACTGCCAGCCGCTATGCGGTGTGTCTCCGGCCGCGGTCTCGTAGCGATCGTTGTGCATGATCTTCCCCTTCAAAAGTTGACGAACTGGCCTTCGTCCGGCGCATCCGCCAGCGCGTAGGCCGGAACCTGGCGTGCCCGCGGGCGCAGGCCCTTGCCGGCGCTGCGCACGGGCCGCGTGGCCGCCGGCCTCGGCGCCACCGGTGCGGCGCGGCGTGGCGCGCCCAGTTCCTGTTCGCGGTTGAGGCGGAAGAAGCCCATCGCCTGTTGCAGCGATTCGGCCTGGGTGCTCATCTGCTCGGCGGTGGCCGCCAGTTGCTCGGAGGCCGCCGCGTTCTGCTGCGTGGCCTGGCTGAGCTGGGCCACCGCCAGGTTGATCTGGGTGACGCCGGAGGACTGCTCCTGCGAGGCCGATGCGATCTCCTGCACCAGATCCGAGGTCTTCTTGATGCTGGGCACGATGGTGCCGAGCAGGTTGCCGGCGCGATCGGCCAGGCCGACGCTGCTGGCGGCGACCTCGCCGATCTCCTGCGCCGCCACCTGGCTGCGCTCGGCCAGCTTGCGCACTTCCGCCGCCACCACGGCGAAGCCCTTGCCGTGCTCGCCGGCACGCGCGGCCTCGATCGCCGCATTCAGCGCCAACAGGTTGGTCTGGTAGGCGATGTCGTCGATGATGCCGATCTTCTGTGCGATCTGCTTCATCGCGTGGGTCGAAGCCAGTACCGCTTCGCCGCCCTCCACCGCTTCCTTGGCCGCCTGCGCCGACATGCCTTCGGTGACCTTGGCGTTGTCGGTGTTCTGCGCGATGGACGCGGTCATCTGCTCCAGCGAGGCGCTGGTCTCCTCCACGCCGGAGGCCTGTTCGGTGGCGGCCTGGCTCAGCGACTGCGCGGTGGCGCTGACTTCCTCGGACGAACCGGCCAGCGACTGCGCGCTGGCGTTGACCTCGCCCACCACCTCCGCCAGCCGCTCGACCATCGCCTGCAGCGCCACCATCGCGCTGGTGCTGTCGTTGGGACGGGTCGGCACCTGCACGGTGAGATCGCCACGCGCGATCCGCGAAGCGACTTCCATCACCGTGCTCGGCTCGCCGCCGAGTTCGCTCATCAGCGAACGCGCGATCAGGAACCCGATCACCGACGCGCACAGCGCCGCGACCAGGCTGCCGACGATCAGGGTGAGGTTGGTGCGCTGCTGCAGCTGCTCGGCCTCGGCGGCGCGCACCGCCAGCAAGTCGCTCTCGGCGCGGCGCACTTCGGCCATGCGGTCGCGCATCGCATCCATGTAGGCCTTGCCCTTGGAGGCGCGTACCGAGGCGGCTAGCGCTTCCATCGTCGCCTGGCCCCCGTTGACGTTCTTGCGCAGCGCGATCTGCGGATGCACCGCCTGGCTGAGCCATTGCGCCTGGGTCTGCTTCAGCGCGTTCAGGCGCTCCTGCTGCTTGGGATTGTCCGCGGTCAGTTCCTGCGCCGTGCGCAGGTGGCTGTCGAAGCTGGCGACGCCGTCGCGGTAAGGCTGCAGGAAGGCGTCCTCGCCCGTCAGCGAGAAGCCGCGCGTACCGGTCTCGATGTTGATCAGGCTGCTGAGCGCGGCATCGACTTCGGCGATCACCTTGTAGGTGTGGGTATTCCAGTAATTGGCCTGCGACAACGCGGACACGTTGAAGTAGGCCACGCCGGCCAGGGCCAGCAGGATGCACAGGACCACGGCGAAACCGCCGTAGAGTTTGGTTGCGATTTTGAGATTCTTCAGCACGGCACTCTCCCGACGATGGGGCAGTTGTGACAACGACGGCGACACGGAACTGGCGGCGCGACACGCGCCGCCAGGGAAATGGATCAGGCGTGGCCCAGCAGCGCTTCACTGCGGTCGCGATTGCCTGCGCCTGGGCGGCGCGCGGCCGCAGATGGCGCGCGCGCCGACCAGCGCGCGCCGGCCGCACGCAGCGGCGCCGCCTCGCTTTCGTCCAGCACGTGCGTGGCGCGGCGCGTGGCGGCGGACAGCTGGAAGAAGGCCATGCTCTCCTGCAACTGCACGGCCTGCGTGCTCATCGATTCGGCGGTGGCCGCCAGCTCTTCGGAGGCGGTGGCGTTCTGCTGGGTGATCTGGCTCAGCTGCACCACCGCCGCATTGATCTGGGTGACGCCGGAGGACTGCTCCTGCGAGGCGGCGGTGATCTCCTGCACCAGGTCCGAGGTCTTCTTGATGCTGGGCACGATGGTTTCCAGCAGTTGTCCGGCGCGTTCGGCCAGTTCCACGCTGGAACCGGCGACCTCGCCGATCTCCTGCGCGGCCACCTGGCTGCGCTCGGCCAGCTTGCGCACCTCCGCGGCCACCACCGCGAAGCCCTTGCCATGCTCGCCGGCACGCGCGGCCTCGATCGCCGCGTTCAAGGCCAGCAGGTTGGTCTGGTAGGCGATGTCGTCGATGATGCCGATCTTGTGCGCGATCTGCTTCATCGCCGCCACCGTGGCCACCACCGCCTCGCCGCCCTCCAGGGTCTCGCGGGCCGCCTGCGCGGCCATGCCGTCGGTGATCTTGGCGTTGTCGGTGTTCTGCGCGATGGACGCGGTCATCTGCTCCAGCGACGCGCTGGTCTCCTCCACGCCGGCGGCCTGCTCGGTCGAGGCCTGGCTCAACGACTGCGCGGTGGCGCTGACTTCTTCCGAGGCGCCAGCCAGGCTCTGCGCACTGGCGTTGACCTCGCCGACCACCTGCTGCAGCTTGCCGACCATGCGCTGCATCGCCAACAGCAACTGCGCGGTCTCGTCGCGGCCGCGTACGTCGATCGACATGCTCAGGTCGCCCTCGGACAGCGCATTGGCCACGCTGACCGCCTTGCCGATCGGCCGGGTCACGCTGCGACTAATGAACACGCCCAGGCCCACGCCGAGCAGCACGCCGCCGATCACGATGGCGAGCATGGTGCGGGTGCTGCTGGCGTAGATCTCGTCGGTGGCGTCGTTGGCCTTGGACGCATTCGCTTCTTTGATCTCGCTCAGCTCGGACATCAGCGCATCCAGTTCGTCGGAGCTGCTGCGCACGCTCTTGGACAGTGCGGCCAGCTGCGGATTACCTTCCGGCAGCGGCTCGCGCATCACCGAGTCGACGAACTGGCCGCGTCGCTCCAGATAGGTCTTCCACACCTGGTCGAAGCGGGCCAGCTTGGCCAGCGTGTCCGGGTCGTCGAACGAGGCCCTGGCCTTGTCCATGTGCTCGACCACCTTGGTGGTGTACTTGTCGAGGCTGGCGACGTGCTTGGCACGGTCTTCCGCCGTGCTGGCCAACTGCAGGTTGGCGCGCGAACGGCCGGCGTTGATCAGGTTGATGTTGGCCTCTTTCAGGTGCGACAGGCCGAGCAACTCGCGTTCGTACAGCACCGTGGCGTAGTCGTTGATGCGGCCCGAGTTGCGGATGCCGACCCAGCCGATGCAGGCGCCGATCGCCGCCACGATCAGGAACGCCGCCGTCAACCTGACCCCGATTTTCATATTGCCCAACATGGTGTGTACCCCGATTTGTGTGTGTCCGCATGCGCCGGGCGATGCATCCGGCTGCGTTCCGCGGCGCCTCGCGGAGCAGTCCCGCTCGCCAGGTCGCGAGGGGAACGCTGCGCTGCAACGTCATGCGTGAGGGCTATCGGCGCAATTGAGGACGCCTTTAAATCGCGTGAAAACTGCGGAATCCCGCATAACGCAGGTGTTTTCGCGACATTCGTGAATGCGCAACGATCCTTGCGCCACGGCACTCGACACAGAAAAGAGAACACGAGGCCCGCTCGTCGCCGATGCCGCACTTGTTCTGCAATGGCAGATTCCCCCGGTTTTGCACCGAGGCCAAAGTGGGATACCAACCCCTTTAATTTGTAGACAGAATGTGAAAGCAGCGCCGATATACCCGCATCGCGATGCGCGGCCGCGCGGGGCGCAGCGCCTTCACACCATCGGCAGCGCCACGACCGTTCGCCGTTCCGACGCACTGCCACCGCGCAACAGCCGCTGCGCGTGCGCATGCTCCTCGGCCTCCATGTCCTGCAGCGGTTCGAAGCGCTCGCCGACCCAACTCGCCATCGGCACGCCATCCCGGTACAGCACGCGCGCGCCCGCCACCCGCGGCACGCGCGCGCCGGGCAACACGCTGCCGAGCAGATTGGCCGGATCGGCGGCGGCCACGCACACCCAGCTGCCGTCGCCGGGCTGGCGGCGCACCTGCCGCAGCAGGCCGATCGCCTCCGGCAGGGCGAACTGTTCGCCGGACAGGCCGTCGATGAAGCGCCCACCGCGGATCTCGCCACGCGCCTCCAGGCGCTGGTAGACCCGCAGCAGCTCGCGCCACGGCGGCAGCCACGCCGCCTCGCGCTCGAGCAGGCGCCAGCAGACCACGCCGTAGCGGCGCAGCAGGGTGCGCGCGACGTGCTCGACCGCCTCGCTGCGCGCGGCCGGGTCGTCGGCCTCGGCACCGGCGCGCAGCACCGCCCAGCGCCCGGCATCCTGGATGCCGCCGTACAGCGCCATGCGCGGCCGCCGCCGCGACAGCGCCGAGGGCCGCTTCGATGCCGGCACCAGCAAGGCGCGCAAGCCGGCATAGCTGTCGCAATGGACCCGGCCGGCAGCGACCAGTTCGGCCAGTGCCGCCTCCAGCTCGGTGGACAGCAGGCGCGTGGCCTCGGCGATCTCGTCGAAGAACGAGGCGCCGTGCGCCTCGAGATGGTCGGCCACCTTGCGCGCGCGCGACCCCAGCGCGCCGGCTTCCGGCGCTGGCGACAGCCGCGACCACTGTCCGGCGCTGCGCCGCGGCAGCAGCAGGATCGGCGTGCTGCGCAGCGTCGGCGCGGCGCCGCCGGCGCCGGGGCGCAATCGCGTCCACAGCGTACGCCCGGCGCTGCAGGCCTCGTCCAGCCATGCCGGGCGGTAGTCGCGCACCCGTGCCGGCAGCAGTTCCGCCTCCCACAGCGGCGCCGCCGCCTCCACGCCCTCCAGTTGCGACAGCACCGCGCCCAGCGCCTCGGCGCCCTCCACCTGACCCTGCGCATCCAGATGCTGCCAACGGAACAGGAAGCGCGCGTAGTCGCGCGGCGCCACCGGCTCGATCTCGCGGCGCAGGCTGCCGAGGGTGTAGCGGTGGATGCGCGCCAGCAGATGCCGCTCGCACCATTCCTCGGCAGTGGCGTCGGCGCTGAACCGCCCGCCCAGCACATAGCCGTCCTGCTGCAGCGCCAGCAACCCGGCCTGCACTTCGCGCAGCGGCAGGTGCAGCGGCGCCGCCAGCGCCTCGGCGGTGACCGGCCCCAGCCCGGCCAGGCGCCAGCGCAGCAGTTCGCGCAACGCGCTGTCGCGCTCCCAGTCGGCGACCGCGTAGCCATCGGGTACGGCGATGACCGGTTGCGCGCCGGCCTGCGGATACAGCGGCGCCACCGCCGCCAGCGCCTCGGCCGCCACCCACAACGCCGCCGCGGCGCCGTCGACGCCACGCAGGCAGGTGGCCCGCGCGTCTTCCGCCAGTTCACCCAACCACTGCCGCCACTGCGGCTGTGCGGCGACCTCGTCCGCGCTCACCGCGCCGAGCGTGAGCAGCGCCTCGTGCATCTCGTCGCGGCTGCGCGGCTGCGGCCAGGCCTCCTCGCGCACCGCGGCGATCGCCTGCGGATCCAACTGGCCGAGATCGTCGGCGTTGTCCGGATCCTGGTAGCGACGGCTGTGCACCGCCTGGGTCCGCCGTTCCTCCAGCGGGGCGTCGTCGAGAAAGGCATACGGCCGCGCATCCAGCGCCTCGGCCGCCAGCGGCGACGGCGCGGTCAGTTCGCGCGCCAGTACGCGCACGTCGCCGGCCTCGAGATGGCGCAGCAGTTGCAGCCAGCCGGCGCTGTCCATCGCCTCGTCCAGGCAGTCGCGCAGGGTCTGCGCCACCAGCGGGTGCTCGGGAATCTCGCGCTCGCCGACAAGATTCTCCGCGCACGCCACCTGGTCGGGAAACACCGTGGCCAGCAGATCCTCGGACTTCATCCGCTGCAATTGCGGCGCGACCTTGCGCCCGCCGGTGAAGCGCGGCAACGCCAGCGCGTTGGTGGCGTTCCAGCGCCAGCGCACGCCGAACAGCGGCGCGTCCAGCAACGCCTGTACCAGCACGTCCAGCGCCGAGGCGGCGCGCAGGTAGCGCGCCACCTCGTCCAGGGCGAAGCTGTGCCGGGTCGACAGCGACAGCACGATCGCATCCTCGGTCGCCGCCGCCTGCAGCTCGAAATTGAAGGTGCGGCAGAAGCGCTTGCGCAGGGCCAGGCCCCAGGCACGGTTGATGCGGCTGCCGTAGACGCTGTGGATCACCAACTGGGTGCCGCCGGTGGCGTCGAAGAAGCGTTCCAGCACGATGCACTGCTGGGTCGGCAAGACGCCCAGCGCCGCATGCGCGCGGCCCAGATAGTCGACGATCTGCTGCGCGGCGGCCGCATCCAGCGCCAGCGGCCCGCACAACCACTGCAGCGCCTGCGCCGCCCCGCCCTGCGCCAGCGCCTGCTCGACCTCCGCCCGCAGCCGTGACACGCCCAGCGACAGCGCGTCGCTGCGCCCCGGCGCTTCGCCGATCCAGAACGGGATGTTGGGCGGCGCACCGCGCGCGTCCTCCACCCGCACCCGCCCGGCTTCCACGCGCAGGATGCGGTAGCTGGCGTTGCCGAGCTGGAACACGTCGCCGCCCAGGCTTTCCACCGCGAAATCCTCGTTGACCGTGCCGATGGTCTGCGCCTGCGGCTCCAGCACCACGCTGTAGTCGCCGGTCTCGGGGATGGTGCCGCCGGAGGTGAGCGCCGCCATCCGCGCGCCGCGGCGCTGGCGTACGCGGCGATGCACCGCATCGCGATGCAGGTAGCCGGCGCGCGGCCCCAGCCGCGTGCTGAAGCCTTCGCTGAGCATGCGCAGCACCGCGTCGAACTGTGCGCGCGGCAACGCCGCATACGGCCAGGCGCCACGCACCAGCGCATACAGCGCGTCTTCGTCCCACTCCTGGCAGGCCACCTCGGCGACGAGCTGCTGGGCGAGCACGTCCAGCGGCGCATCGAGCATGCGCAGCGCATCCAGTTCGCCGCGGCGCACGCAATCCAGCAAGGCCGCGCACTCGACCAGGTCGTCGCGCGACTGCGGGAACAGCCGCGCCTTCGGCGTGCCGCCCACCGCATGCCCGGAGCGGCCGGCGCGCTGCAGGAATACGGCGATCGACCGCGGCGAGCCGAGCTGGCAGACCAGGTCGACGTCGCCAATATCCAGGCCCAGTTCCAGCGACGCGGTCGCCACCAGCACCTGCAGTTCGCCGGCCTTGAGCCGGCGCTCGGCGAGCAACCGGGTCTCGCGCGCCAGACTGCCGTGATGCGCCGCCACCGCCTGCGCGCCGAGCAGTTCGCCGAGATGCCGGGCGGTGCGCTCGGCCATGCGCCGGGTGTTGACGAACACCAGGGTGGTGCGGTGCGAGCGCACCAGTTCGGCCAGGCGCGTATACACCTGCTGCCACTGATCGGCGGACATCGTCACGCTGAGCGGCGTCGGCGGCACCTCCAGCGCCAGGTCGCGGGCGCGCGCATAGCCGATGTCGACGATGGCGCAGTCCGCCTCGCCGTCGTGCACCGCCGCGCTGCCCACCAGAAAGCGCGCGACCGCATCGATCGGCTTCTGCGTCGCCGACAGGCCGATGCGCAGCGGCGGCACTCCGCACAGATGCTGCAGGCGCTGCAGCGACAGCGCCAGATGGCTGCCGCGCTTGTTGGCCGCCAGCGCATGGATCTCGTCGACGATCACCGTGCGCACATGGCGCAGCGTCTCGCGCCCGGACACCGAGCCGAGCAGCACGTACAGCGACTCCGGCGTGGTCACCAGCACGTGCGGCGGACGCCGCCGCGCCTGCGCGCGCTCGCGCTGCGGCGTATCGCCGGTGCGCACCGCGGTGCGGATCTGCACATCCGGCAGGCCCAGTGCCGCCAACTCGGCGCGGATGCCCTGCAGCGGCGCCTCGAGATTGAGCTGGATATCGTTTGAAAGCGCTTTCAGTGGCGACACGTACAGCACCTGGGTGCGGTCCTGCAGGCCGCCGTCGCGCAGGCCTTCACGCACCAGCGCATCCAGCGCGGCGAGGAACGCGGTGAGGGTCTTGCCGGAGCCGGTCGGCGCGGCGACCAACGTGTGCCGTCCGGCCTGGATCGCCGGCCACGCCGCTGCCTGCGCCGGCGTGGGCGCAGCGAAACGCTGTTCGAACCAGCGTGCAACGGCGGGATGAAAGCGCGTGTGCGCCAACGACATGCGATCTCCTGTACCGCCGAGGTGCGGCGCGCAGCGATGCCACGTTTTGCGCATTGTCCACGCGACTGTCTCGCGTCATCGCCTCGCTAATGAAAATGGTGACGTTATCTAGGCAATCAAGCGCATTCGCATGCGAGTGCTGTTTTTAGGGGGTTTTCCATTAAGCATTCATCGAACGACATAATGTCTACCACTCGCTCCGCAGAGCGCGGTTATGTTGTCGACGGCATCACGTATCTCGGCCTAGCGTTTGCGCAGACGCGCAAGCTTCGTTTCCGGGGACGGAATGCGGCACGGCAACACAAGCGAACACTGCTATCGCCCATCACGCGCGCGGGACGCTCCACCACCCGCGCACGCGGTTGCGGCGGCACGCGTTCGCCTCGCCTTCCGCCTCCCGTCTCTCTTCGATGTCGAACTGCCGCCGCCTCGTGGCGAGCGGCAGCGATGGCGGCGGCATCCGCCATCGGGTCCTGCATTGCCGGACTGCGCATGCGTTGCACCTCTCCATCCGCCATCGCCAAGGAGCATCACCAATGGCACAGAGCAGCCCATACCTCTCCAGCAACGACCTGAGCCAGCGCCGCAGCAGCGACGCGCCGCAGTCGCTCGGTGTCGCGCCGAACGTGTTCGAAGGCAACGACCCTGCCGCGATCGCACGCGCGCTCAAGCAATCGGCCGACCTGCACGCACGCCGCCGCACCGGTCCGTATCGTTCGGCCATGTCGATGCTGACCTTCTACATCAATCGCGCCGGCGATCAGTTGCCGGCGCAACGCCGACAGATCCTGGAGCAGGCCAAGGACGAGTTGCGCAGCCTGTACGGCAAACCGCGCAAGGGCGACGCCGGCGACAGAGCGTAAGCGGCCACGCAGCGTGATGGAGCGATCAGTTCCGCACGCTGCCTGAGCCTGGTGCATCTCGCCCGATTGCCGTCCTCCGACGCATTGCCACATGATGCGGACATGGCCAAGGCATCCGACATCTCGGACCTCATCCAGCACGCTGCCGCCGCGACGCAAGACGACGCGGCGCTGCTGTCGCGCATCATCCTGGCGCAGGGCGAGATCGCCGCGGCTGGCGGCGATCCGCTGCAGGTGGTCGACGTGGTCACCCGCCGCGCGCAGGAGCTGACCCGCTCCAACGGCGCCGTGGTGGAGATGTGCGACGGCAAGGACATGCTGTACTGGTCGGCCAGCGGCGTCGCCGAACGCCACCTCGGCCTGCGCCTGCCCAGCAACGGCAGCCTGTCCGGCCTGTGCATGCGCAGCGGCCAGGTGTTGCGCTGCGACGATTCGGAAATCGACCCACGCGTCGACCGCGCGGCCTGCCGGCGCATCGGCCTGCGCTCGATGCTGGTGGTGCCGCTGCGCTATGGCGACCGCAGCATCGGCGTGCTCAAGGTGCTGGCGCCGCAACCCGATGCCTACAGCGCGCAGGACGTGCGCACGCTGGAACTGCTGGCGACCCTGGTCGGGGCGACGCTGGCGCTGGCGATGGACCGCGCCGCGCTGCAGACCGACATCGCACGCCGCCAGGACGTGGAGAAACACGCGTTCCGCGAGAAGGCGGCGATCGCCACCCGCATCCGCGAAACCATCGCCGGTGGGCGCCTGCAGATCGTGACCCAGCCGGTGCTGGCGTTGGCATCGCAGCGCATCGTCGGCGTGGAAGCGCTGTCGCGCTTCCCGGCCAATCCGGCGCTGCCGCCGCTGCGCTGGTTCGACGATGCGAGCCGGGTCGGGCTGGCGCTGGAGCTGGAACTGGCTGCCGCGCGCAAGGCGCTGGACCTGCTGGCGCAGTTGCCGACACCGGTCTACCTGGCGATCAACGTGTCCGCACAGACCCTGCTGCATCCGCAACTGCAGGCGCTGCTGCACGGCCACGACCTGTCGCGGATCGTGCTGGAGATCACCGAGCAACTGCAGGCACCGGACTATCCGCGCCTGTCCGAACACATCGGCCTGCTGCAGCGGCAGGGCCTGCGCATCGCCCTGGACGATGCCGGCACCGGCTTCGCCAGTCTGCGCCACCTGCTGCACCTGGCGCCGGACATCATCAAGCTGGACCTGACCCTGACCCGCGGCATCGACGCCGAACCGCGCCGGCAGCGGCTGGCGATGGCGATCCTGTCCTTCGCCGCGGAAACCAATGCGGACGTGGTGGTCGAAGGCATCGAGACCGAGAGCGAACTGGCGACGCTACAGGCGCTGGGCGCGCGCTACGGTCAGGGCTACCAGCTCGCCCATCCCGGGCCGCTGTCGGCGCACCTGGCGCGTTATCCGGCGATCGGCGACGGCATCGGCTGAGGACTTCCACCGCACGCGCGGCGCTGGTCCTCGGTTCGGGGTCATCCCACCCCAGGCATTCCCAATAGATCGCCATGCCGGCCTGGTCGCGGCTGAAGCCGCTCCTACGAAAGCGTACGCTACGGGCGCGACACCCACCCTCGCCGACCCTGGGCCGCTGTCAGCGCATCTGCAGACGCTCTCCAGCGATCGCCAACGGCCTCGGCTGAGCCGCGGGTCAGGCGCTCCATCATCCTGTGCAGGGCGGCCTCAGCCGCGACGGGGCGTCACCGTTGACGCCCCGTCGCGCTGGCGCAAACGCCAGGCAAGAAAAAAGCGGGCCGAAGCCCGCTTTTTCCTGGAACGGCAGTGGGCGGGTGCGGCTTATTCGGCCGACACGCCCTCGCCTTCCTCGACGGCCTTCATCGACAGGCGGATGCGGCCCTGCTTGTCGACTTCCAGCACCTTGACCTTGACCACGTCGCCTTCCTTCAGCTTGTCGCCGACCTTCTCCACGCGCTCGCTGGAGATCTGCGAGACGTGCACCAGGCCGTCCTTGCCCGGCAGGATGGTCACGAACGCGCCGAAGTCCATGATCTTGGCGACCTTGCCTTCGTAGATGCGGCCCGGCTCGACGTCCGAGGTGATCTGCTCGATGCGCGACTTGGCGGCCTGCGCCGCGATCGCGTTGACCGAGGCGATGACGATGGTGCCGTCGTCCTGGATGTCGATCTGGGTGCCGGTTTCCTTGGTGATCGCCTGGATGGTCGAACCGCCCTTGCCGATCACTTCGCGGATCTTGTCCGGGTGGATCTTGATGGTCAGCAGGCGCGGCGCGTAGTCGCTCAACTCCGCACGCGGGCTGGTCAGCGCGCTGGCCATCTCGCCGAGGATGTGCAGGCGGCCGGCCTTGGCCTGGGCCAGGGCCTGCTTCATGATTTCCTCGGTGATGCCTTCGATCTTGATGTCCATCTGCAGCGCGGACACGCCCTCGGCGGTACCGGCGACCTTGAAGTCCATGTCGCCCAGGTGATCTTCATCGCCCAGGATGTCCGACAGCACCACGAAGTCGTTGCCTTCCTTCACCAGGCCCATGGCGATACCGGCCACCGGCGCCTTCACCGGCACGCCGGCGTCCATCAGCGCCAGCGAGCTGCCGCACACCGAGGCCATCGACGAGGAACCGTTGGATTCGGTGATTTCCGACACCACGCGGATGGTGTACGGGAACTCTTCCATGGTCGGCATCACCGCCAGCACGCCGCGCTTGGCGAGGCGGCCGTGGCCGATCTCGCGACGCTTGGGCGCGCCGAAGCGGCCGCACTCACCCACCGAGTACGGGGGGAAGTTGTAGTGGAACAGGAAGTTTTCCTTGTACTCGCCGGAGACCGCGTCGATCACCTGGCCGTCGCGGGCGGTGCCCAGGGTGGTGACCACGATCGCCTGGGTCTCGCCGCGCGTGAACAGCGCCGAGCCGTGGGTGCGCGGCAGCACGCCGGCCTTCACGCTGATCGGGCGCACGGTGTCCAGCGCACGGCCGTCGATGCGCACCTTGGTGCTCAGCACCGAACCGCGCATGGTCTGGTATTCCAGCTCGCCGAACTCCTTGGCCAGGTCGGCGGCGACCCAGTTCTCGGCGGTGGCGCGCGGCGCCAGCTGCGCCAGCACGTCCTTCTTGATCGCGGCGATGGCGTCGCGGCGCTGCAGCTTGTCGCGCACCTGGAAGGCGGCGGCCAGCTGATCGCCGACGGCTTCCTTCAGCGCCGCGATCATGGCCTCGTTCTTGGCCGGGGCGACCCACTCGGACGGCTTGGTGCCGGCTTCGACGGTCAGCTCGTTGATCGCGTTGATGACCTTCTGCATCTCGCGGTGGCCGAAGGTGACCGCACCCAGCATCACTTCTTCGGACAGCAGCGCGGCTTCGGACTCGACCATCAGCACGGCGTTGGCGGTACCGGCGACGACCAGCTCCAGCTGCGATTCCTTCAGATCCGACACGGTCGGGTTGAGGATGTACTCGCCGTTCTTGTAGCCGACCTTGGCGGCGCCGATCGGGCCCTTGAACGGGGTGCCGGCCAGCGACAGCGCGGCCGAGGCGCCGATCAGCGCGGCGATGTCGCCGTCGATGTCCGGGTTCATCGACATCACCGTGGCGATGATCTGCACTTCGTTCTTGTAATCCTCCGGGAACAGCGGACGGATCGGACGGTCGATCAGACGCGAAATCAGCGTCTCCTTCTCGGTCGCACGGCCCTCGCGCTTGAAGAAGCCGCCGGGGATGCGGCCGCCGGCGTAGAACTTCTCCTGATAGTCGACCGTCAGCGGGAAGAAGTCCTGACCTTCGCGCGCGCTCTTGGCGGCGACGGCGGTGACCAGCAGTACGGTGTCGTCCATCTTGACGATGACGGCACCGCCGGCCTGGCGGGCGATCTCGCCGGTTTCGAGGGTGACGGTGTGCTTGCCGTACTGGAAGGTTTTGGTGATTTTTGCCACGGGGTTTCCTTGGATGATGCTGTCTGCAAATGGACCGCTGACGGCCCATGCCGCTGGCGGGTGGCCGGGAGGATCCGGCCGGTGGCGCGGAGCGATCCCCGGGCCACGGTACTACCCAAAACAAAACCGCGGCGCATCGCTGCGCCGCGGTGGGGTTCGTTGCCTCAGCGACGCAGGCCGAGCTTCTCGATCAGCGCCTTGTAACGCTCGCCATCCTTCTTCTTCAGGTAGTCGAGCAGGCTGCGGCGGCGGTTGACCATCTGCAGCAGGCCGCGGCGGCTGTGGTGGTCCTTCTTGTGGGTCTTGAAGTGGCCGGTCAGCTGCTCGATGCGGGCGGTCAGCAGGGCGACCTGCACTTCCGGCGAACCGGTGTCGGCAGCGCCGCGCTTGTTTTCTTCGATGACTTTCTGGGTGTCGATGGACATGAGGTTTTCTCTGAGATGCGGGGCCGGCAGGAACGTGCGAAGGACGCACCGCCTGGCTCGCCGATTGCGAAGGATTGCGCCGAAGCGCAGCGTGCCGGAAAGGCCGCGAAATTGTACCGGCCCTGGCCCGGAGGAACAAGGCGTTAAGACAGCGTCATGACTGAACGACAGTCAGGTGGCGGCCGATGCGCCTGCCGTTGCGGTCACGGATTGAACATGCGCTGCGGCGCCAGCAGCCCGCTGCCATCGACCTGGCCCAGGCCCAGCGGCACCCCGTCGGCGTCGAACACCGCGGCCAGGCCGGGCGCCCAGGCCGGATCGCGCAGGCGCTGGCCCATGCGGAAACGCTGCGCCGCAGCATGCTCCAGCCGCACCGGCGGGAAATCGGCCAGGCCGGCGGCCAGCGGCAGCACCAGCGCCTCCAACGCCGCCGGATCCTGCGCGGCCAGTTGCTGAAGATGCTCCAGGGTCACCATCTGCGGCGTGCGGAACGGCTCCACCCACAGCCGTCGCAGCGCGGCGATGTGCGCGCCGCAGCCCAGCGCCTCGCCCAGGTCGCGGGCCAGGCTGCGGATGTAGGTGCCGGACCCGCAGGCCACATGCAGGCGCAGGCGGTCGCCGGCGTGGGCGAGCACGTCGATCGCATGCACCTCGACCTCGCGCTCCGGCGCCTCGATCGCCTCGCCGCGGCGCGCCTTGACGTACAGCGGCTCCCCGCCCTGCTTGAGCGCGGAGTAGATCGGCGCGCGCTGGCGGATGCGCCCGCGCAGCGGCGCCAGCGCCGCCTCCAGCGTCGCCGCGTCCAGCGGCGGCACCGGCCGGGTCCGCAGCACCGCGCCCTCGGCATCGTCGCTGTCGGTGGTGACCCCTAGCACCACCTCCGCCTCATAGGCCTTGGCCGACCCGAGCAACAGCCCGGCCAGCTTGGTCGCCTCGCCGAAGCACAGCGGCAGCAGCCCGGTGGCGAGCGGATCCAGGCTGCCGGTGTGGCCGCCCTTCTCGGCACGGAACAGCCGCCGCGCCGCCTGCAGCGCCGCGTTGGAACTCATGCCGATCGGCTTGTCGAGCAGCACGATGCCGTCGAGGCGACGGAAGACGATACGGGGCAGACGCGGGCCGAAGACGGGCATGGGGTGAGGGCGGGGATTCGGGATTGGGGATTCGGGATTGGCGGATCCGACCCCGGCATGGCGCGGGCGAACGGCACGCATGGAACAGCGTGACGCCAGGCGGATGAAAGAGCGCCGCGATCGCGACTGCGAAACGGGCGCTCGCCTTCGGCGCCCGCACTCAAACACTGGGAGCCGACGCCGCGGCGTCGGCAGCGGACTCAGTCCTTGCGCGGCGCCGTTTCGGCGTCGTCGGCGGCATGGCCGTCGTCGTCCTGCTTCTGCTGCAGTTCCGGAATGTCGCGCAGCAGGTTGTCGATGCGCTCGCCGCGATCGACCGAATCGTCGTAGTGGAAATGCAGTTCGGGCACGTGGCGCAGCTTCATCGCCCGCGCCAGTTCGCTGCGCAGCTGCGGCGCAAGCTCGCGCAGGCCCTTGACCGCCTCGACCGAACGTTCCGGCATCAGCGCGGTGACGAACACCTTGGCATGGGCCATGTCGCGGGTGACTTCGACGTCGGACACGCTCACCGACGGCAAGCCGTGATCGCGCACGGCCGCATGCACGATCGTGCCGAGGTCGCGACGGATCTGCGCGGACACGCGATCGGTACGGTGGAAGGATTTGGTGGGCATGACTGAAGCTCTCTCTTTTGGAAAGACGGGGTCGGGAGAGACTCGCAGAAGCGACACGCACGTAGCGCACCGCTTTTACGAATCCCCAATCCCGATTCCCGACTCCCGGCTCTTACAGCGTACGCTGCACTTCGATGCGCTCGAAGCACTCGATCTGGTCGCCGGCCTTGACGTCGTTGTAGGCCTTCACGCCGATACCGCACTCGGTGCCGTTGCGCACTTCGTCGACGTTCTCCTTGAAGCGACGCAGCGATTCCAGCTCGCCCTCGAACACCACGGTGTTGTCGCGCAGCACGCGGATCGGCTTGTTGCGCTTGACCACGCCCTCCACGACCATGCAGCCGGCGACGGCGCCGAACTTGGAGCTGCGGAACACGTCGCGCACTTGGGCGATACCGATGATCTCTTCGCGGATCTCCACGCCCAGCAGGCCGGACGCCACCTGCTTCACCTGGTCGATCACGTCGTAGATGATCGAGAAGTAACGCAGGTCGATGCCGTTGGTCTCGATGATGCGCCGCGCCGAGGCGTCGGCACGCACGTTGAAGCCGATCACCGTGGCCTTGGACGCCAGCGCCGAATTCGCATCGGACTCGGTGATGCCGCCCACGCCGGAGTGAATCACGTTGATGCGGATCTGCTCGTTGGACAGCGCGGTCAGCGACTGCTTCAGCGCTTCCACCGAACCCTGCACGTCGGCCTTGATCACCAGGTTCAGCGACAGCTGGCCCTCGCCCTTGCCGAGCTGCGACATGATGTCTTCCATGCGGCTGCCCGCGGTGGACACCAGGCGCGATTCACGGCGCTTGGTCTCGCGCTGCTGCGCCACGTCCTTGGCCAGGCGCTCGTCGTCGACGACCACGAAGTCGTCGCCGGCATCCGGCACGCCGGACAGGCCGAGCACCTGCACCGGGATCGACGGACCCGCGGAATCCGGCTGCTTGCCGGTCTCGTCGAACAGCGCACGCACGCGGCCGTACTGGATGCCGCACACCAGGTAGTCGCCCTTCTTCAGCGCGCCCTGCTGCACCAGCACCGTCGCCACCGGGCCGCGGCCCTTGTCCAGCGAGGACTCGATCACCACGCCGCTGGCGCGGCCTTCGGCCACCGCGCGCAGTTCCAGCACTTCGGCCTGCAGCGAGATCGCGTCCAGCAGCGTGTCGATGCCCTGGCCGGTCTTGGCCGAGAGCTCGACGAACTGCGTGTCGCCGCCGAACTCTTCGGCGACCACGTCCTGCGCCAGCAACTCGTTCTTGACCCGCAGCGGATCGGCGCCGGACTTGTCGATCTTGTTGACCGCCACGATCAGCGGCACGCCGGCCGCCTTGGCATGCTTGACCGCCTCGACCGTCTGCGGCATCACGCCGTCGTCGGCGGCGACCACCAGCACCACGATGTCGGTGAGCTTGGCGCCGCGGGCGCGCATCGAGGTGAACGCGGCGTGGCCCGGGGTATCCAGGAAGCTGATGACGCCGCGGTCGGTTTCGACGTGGTACGCGCCGATGTGCTGGGTGATGCCGCCGGCTTCGCCCGAGGCGACCTTGGTGCGGCGGATGTAGTCCAGCAGCGAGGTCTTGCCGTGGTCGACGTGGCCCATGATGGTGACCACCGGCGGCCGCGGCAGCTTCTCGCCCTGCGCGTCCTCGGTGTGCGCCAGCAGCGCGTCCTCGGCGTCGGCACTGCCCGCACGCACCGGCTTGTGGCCGAGCTCTTCGGTGACCAGCGCCGCGGTGTCGTGGTCGATGGTCTGGGTGATGGTGGCCATCACGCCCATCTTGAACAGCGCCTTCACCACGTCGCCGCCCTTCAGCGCGAGCTTCTGCGCCAGGTCGGCCACGGTGATGGTGTCGCCGATCGCCACTTCGCGCACCACCGGTGCGGTGGGACGCTCGAAGCCGTGCGCGCCGCCGCCGCTGCGCGACGGTTCGGCCTGGCGACGGCCGCCGCTGTGGCTGCCGCCGCGCGGCTTGCCGCGCACGTTGGAACGGCGCGCGCGGTCGGCCGCGGACAGGTGCAGCTGGCCGGCGAAGCGGCTGGTGCTGTCGTCGTCCTCGACACCGGCGACCATCACGTGCGAGCCGCGGGTCTTGTGCTTGTTGTTGGCGTTGTTGCGGTCGTCGCTGCGCGGGGCCGCCGGCTTGGCCGGATGCGCCGCACCGGCCGGACGCGGTGCCACCGCCGGACGCGGCGCGCGCGGCGCAGCGGCGGCGTTGCGGTCGGCGGCAGGCGCGGCCGGCGCCGCAGCCGGCGGCGCCGACTCGGCTTCCAGCGCCGCCTGCGCGGCGCGCTGCTCGGCCTCGGCGCGCTCGCGCGCTTCCTGCTCGGCCTTGCGCTTGCGCTCGATTTCCTCGGCGCGCGCACGGTCCTGCTCGGCGAGCTTCTGCTGCTCGGCCAGGTTGCGCTGCTTGGATTCCTCCAGCTTGCGCAGGATCTCGGCCCGCTCGTCGTCCACCCGTCCGCCCGCGGACGGCGCCGCACGCTCGGCGGCCAGGTCCTCGGCCGACTTCACGTAGGTGCGCTTCTGCCGGACCTCGACGTTGACCGTGGTCTTGCTGCGCCCGGCGCTGACCGTCACTTCCTGCAGCTTGCGCCGGTTCAGGGTGATCTTCTTCGGCGCCGCCTGGGCCTCTTCCTCGACCGGCTTGTCGGTCTTGCCGTGGGTACGGCGCAGGAAGCCCAGCAGCTTCATCTTTTCGGTGCTGGTGACGACCTGGTCGGGACCGCTGAACTTCATCCCGGCGTCGGCCAGTTGAACCAGCAGTTTCTCGACCGGCGTGTTCACCAGTTCGGCCAGCTTGCGGATGGTGGTTTGCTGCGACATTCGGATCCTATGATCTGGTTGGCGCCCCCTCGCCGCGTGCGAAGGTAGCGCGGATTCTAAGCCCTGATCGGGTCAGGGCGGCATTCATCGCTGACTCATTCGCCGCGCTCCAGGCGGGCGATCTCCTCGGCGCGGGCGGCCAGGATCAGGGCCGCGGCGCGGTCCTTGTCCAGGTCCTCGATGCCGAACTCGAGGATTTCGTCGGCAGCCAGATCCGACAGGTCCTCGCTGGTGCGTACGCCATGGCCGGCCAGCGCGTAGGCGGTGGCTTCGTCCATGCCCGGCAGCGACAGCAGGTCCGCCGCCGGCACGCCGTCGTCGTCGCTCTCCTCGGCGGCCAGCGCCTCGTTGAGCAGCGCGTCGCGGGCACGGGCGCGCAGTTCCTCGACGATGTCCTCGTCGAAGCCTTCGACCGCCAGCAGCTCGCCGACCGGCACGTAGGCGATTTCCTCGACCGAGTTGAAGCCCTCGGCGACCAGGATCGCGGCGATCTCCTCGTCCACTTCCAGCTTGTCCATGAACAGCTGGCGGGCCACGGCCTGCTCGGCCTCGGACTTGGCCGCGACCTGCTCGGCGGTCATCACGTTGAGCTGCCAGCCGGTCAGGCGGCTGGCCAGGCGCACGTTCTGGCCGCCCTTGCCGATCGCCTGGGCCAGGCGGTCTTCCGCCACCGCCAGGTCCATCGAGTGCTTTTCTTCGTCGACGATGATCGACTGCACCTCGGCCGGCGCCATCGCGTTGATGACGAAGTTGGCCGGGTTGTCGTTCCACAGCACGATGTCCACGCGCTCGCCGTTGAGCTCGTTGGACACCGCCTGCACGCGCGAACCGCGCATGCCGATGCAGGCGCCGATCGGATCGGTGCGGGTGTCGTGCGCCAGCACCGCGATCTTGGCGCGGTCGCCCGGATCGCGCGCGCAGGCCTTGATCTCGACCAGGCCCTGGCCCACTTCCGGCACTTCCAGCTTGAACAGCTCGATCATGAATTCCGGCGCGGCGCGGCTGATGAACAGCTGCGGGCCGCGCGGCTCCGAACGCACTTCGGCCAGGTAGCCGCGCACGCGGTCGCCGGCGCGCAGCACATCGCGCGGAATGCCCTTGTCCTTGGGAATGAAGGCCTCGGCGTTGCCGCCCAGGTCCACGTAGATGTTGCCGCGCTCGGCGCGCTTGACCACGCCGGTGACCAGCTCGCCGACGCGATCCTTCCACGCATCCACCACCTGCTGGCGCTCAGCCTCGCGCACGCGCTGCACGATCACCTGCTTGGCGGCCTGCGCGGCGATGCGGCCGAAGTCCGGATTCTCGATCTGCTCTTCGATGTAGTCGCCGACCTCAACGCCCTCGGCCTCGTCGACCGCGTCCATCAGGCGGATCTGCCGGTCGGGCGACTCCATCACCACGTCGTCGGCCACCACTTCCCAACGCCGGAAGGTCTCGTAGGTGCCGTCCTTGTGGTCGATGGTGACGCGCGTCAGCACGTCCTGGTCGGGGTAGCGCTTCTTCGCCGCCGACGCCAACGCGGCCTCGATCGCATCGAAGATCACTTCGCGCGGCACGCCCTTTTCGTTGGCCACCGCGTCGACTACCAGCAACAGTTCCTTGCTCATTCTTTCGCTCCGCGCGCAGCCTCGTCGGCCGCCGGTTCGTTGGATGGTTTCTTATTGGATTTTGCGTTCTTGCCGGCCGGCTTCGGCCCCTTGCCCGGCTTGGTCGGGGCCAGGCCCAGCGCCGCCCAGTCGGGCATGATCCGCGCCTTGTCGATATTGTCGAAGTCCACCGCCAGTTCGGCGCCGTCGACCTCGAAGGTAATGCGGCCGGCATCGGCGTCGGCCTGCACGATGCGCCCCTGCAGGCGCCGACGGCCCTGCTGCGGCAGCTTCAGCACCACCTTGGCCGATTCGCCCAGATGGCGGGAAAACTGTTCGGCGCTGAACAGCGGCCGGTCCACGCCCGGCGAGGACACTTCCAGCGTGTAGTTGCCGCTGATCGGGTCTTCCACGTCCAGTTGCGCCGAGACCTCGCGGCTGACCCGCTCGCAATCGTCGATATTGACCACGCGCTCGGGCTGCTCGGCCAGCGGCACGTCGATGTACAGGCGCAGCGTGGCGCCGCCGGGGGCCGGCAGATATTCCGCGCCCAGCAGTTCCAGGCCCAACGCGTCCACGGTCGGGCCCAGCAGAGTCGCGATTTCGTTTGCCTTGTCGCTCACAGCCTGCCTTGCATCTGAAAGGGTTGAAGAGTCGGTTGCGTGCATTTTCCGGACCCCGGAAACGACAAAGGGCCCTCTGGGCCCCTTGTCCGGTAAAACTCCGGTCACGCTGGATTCCGGTTGCGACGACGGGAACATGCGTCATCGCGAAGCCCAGATTTCCCTGCCGCAGACAACCGATGCACTGGTTGCCGCTGCAGACAAATATGGTAGCGGGGGCAGGATTTGAACCTGCGACCTTCGGGTTATGAGCCCGACGAGCTGCCAGACTGCTCCACCCCGCAGCAGAAGCGGAATTATGAAGAATCAGTGCGTCGATTGCAAGCCCTGATTTTCATCTCGACGCGGTAGCGAGGCTGCCGTGCGAAGGACGCCATGATAACCGCACACGATGGAAAACGAAACAGCAATCGCATCGCCGAATGCAAAAACGCCGACGCCGCCTTGCGGCGGCGTCGGCGGAAACAGCGGGAAAACCGCCCTTTCGCGATCAGGCCAGGTGCGCGAAGGCGCGCTGGCACCATGCCATCAGCGGGCTCCAGGCCAGGCCGAAGGCCAGCAGGCCCAGCGCGTTGACGCCCAGCGCCACGCCCAGCACGCGATCGTCGTTGGCCGGCAGCGGCGAGCCGACCGGCTCGTCGAAATACATCACCTTGATCACGCGCAGATAGTAGAACGCGCCGATCACCGCGCACAGCACCGACAGTACCGCCAGGCCGGTCCACCACAGGTTCTGGTCGGGCACCGCGACCACCGCGCCCAGCACCGCCAGCTTGGCCCAGAAGCCCAGGAACGGCGGCACGCCGGCCAGCGAGGCCATGATGCACAGCACCAGCAGCGCCATCCACGGGTTGCGCGCGTTCAGGCCCTTGAAGTCGTCGATGTTCTCGGCTTCGAAGCCCTTGCGCGACAGCGCGATGATCGCGCCGAACGACGCGGTGGACATCACCGCGTAGCAGATCGCGTAGAACAGCGCCGCCGCGTAGCCGCGCTCGCCGCCACCGGCCACGCCCAGCAGCAGGAAGCCGATGTGCGAGACCGTGGAGTACGCCAGCATGCGCTTGAGGTTGCTCTGCGCCACCGCCATCAGGTTGCCGACCACCAGCGACAGCGCCGCCAGGCCGCCGATCACCCAGTGCCACTGCGCCGCCAGCGGACCCACGCCCACTTCCAGCAGGCGGTAGGCCATGCCGAACGCGGCCAGCTTGGAGGCCGAGCTGATGAACAGCGCGATCGGCGCCGGGGCGCCCTGGTAGACGTCCGGCAGCCACATGTGGAACGGCGCGGCGCCGAGCTTGAAGGCGACGCCGGCGATCATGAACACGGTGCCGGTCAGCAGCAGCATGTGCTCGCGGCCGTTGCCGATCGCCTCGTGGATGCCGCTCAGGCTCAGCGTGCCGGTGGCGCCGTAGATCAGCGACATGCCGTACAGCAGCAGGCCCGAGGCCAGTGAACCGAGCACGATGTACTTCATCGCCGCTTCCGTGGCCATGCCGTTGTCGCGGTTGGAGGCGACCAGCGCGTAGGAGCACAGCGCCAGCAGTTCCAGGCCCAGGTAGACCATCAGCAGGCTGCCGGCCGACACCAGGATCATCATGCCGACCGTGGCGAACAGCACCAGCACCGGGATCTCGCCCTGGTACAGATTGCGCTCGCGCAGGTAGCTCCAGCCGTAGATCAGGGTCAGCGCGCTGAGGCCGACGATCACCGTCTTCATCACGTCGGCGGCGGCGTCGCGCACGAACATGCCCTGGAACACCTCGCCCTGCCCGCCCACGCCGGCCAGCAGCATCGCGAACACCGCGACCAGGATCGCCACCGACACGATGTGGGTCCAGGCCTTGTTGCGCTCGCTGACGAACAGATCGAGCATCAGCAGGAAGAAGGCACCGGCGGTCAGCACCAGCTCGGGCAGCAGGGGCGGCAGGTCGACGGTGGTCAGAGGCAGCAGCGCAGGGGTGGTCATCATCAAATCTCTGGAATCAATACGCTCGACGGCCGCTTACAGCTTGCTGGTGGCGATCTGCGCCGCCAGCTTCGCGATCGAGGGCTCCATCAGGTCGGTCAACGGCTTCGGATACAGGCCCAGGGCCAGCACGCCGAGCGCGAACACGCCCAGCACCAGCGCCTCGCGGCCGTTGATGTCCTTCAGCTCGGCCACGTGCGCATTGGCGACTTCGCCGAAGAACACGCGGCGGTACAGCCACAGGGTGTAGGCGGCGGTGATCACCAGGGTGGTCGCCGCACCGAAGGCCAGCAGCGGATGCGCCTGGAAGCTGGCCATGATGACCATGAACTCGCCGACGAAGCCGCTGGTGCCCGGCAGGCCCGCGTTGGCCATGAAGAACAGCATCGCGAAGGTGGCGAACCACGGCATCACGTTGACCACGCCGCCGTAGTCGGCGATGCGGCGGGTATGCATGCGGTCGTACAGCACGCCCACGCAGGAGAACATGGCGCCGGACACGAAGCCGTGCGAGATCATCTGCACCATCGCGCCCTGCAGGCCCAGCCGCGCGGCGTCGACGCTGCCGAAGCCGACCAAGGCGAAAGCGACGAAGGTGCCGAGGGTGACGAAGCCCATGTGCGCGATCGACGAGTACGCGATCAGCTTCTTCATGTCGTCCTGGACCAGGGCGACCAGGCCGACGTAGATCACCGCGATCAGCGACAGCGCGATCACCAGCCATGCCCACTCGTTGCTGGCGTCGGGCAGGATCGGCAGGTTGAAGCGCAGGAAGCCGTAGCCGCCGATCTTCAGCGCGATCGCCGCCAGGATCACCGAACCGGCGGTCGGCGCTTCCACGTGCGCGTCCGGCAGCCAGGTGTGCACCGGGAACATCGGCACCTTGACCGCGAAGGCGATCAGGAAGGCGAAGAACAACCAGGTCTGTTCCTTCGAGGTCAGCGAGAGCTGGTACAGGTCGGCGAGCTGGAAGCTGCCGCCCTTCAGGTACAGGTAGATCAACCCGACCAGCATCAGCACCGAGCCGAGGAAGGTGTACAGGAAGAACTTGACCGCGGCATAGATGCGGCGCGGGCCGCCCCAGATGCCGATGATCAGGAACATCGGGATCAGCATCGCCTCGAAGAACACGTAGAACAGCATCGCGTCGGTGGCGGAGAAGATGCCGACGGTGACGCCTTCCAGGATCAGGAACGCGGCCACGTACTGGTTGACGCGCTTGTCGATCGAGGTCCACGCGCCGATCAGCGCCAGCACCGTGACCAGGGTGGTCAGCACGATCAGCGCGACCGCGATGCCGTCGGCGCCGAGGTTGTAGCCGATGTCGTACGCCGGGATCCAGGCGTGGGTCTCGACGAACTGCAGCGCGTCGCTGGCGTAGTCGAAACCGGTGAGCAGCGGCACGCTGAGCGCGAAGGTCAGCAACGCCACCAGCAGCGACGCCCAGCGTGCCGCACGCGCGTCGCGCACGGCGAGGACCAGGGCGCCGCCGATGATCGGCAGCCAGATCAGGATGGAGAGTAGAGGCCAGTTCGACACGTGTTCTTATTCCGTACAGGTCAACGCCAGAAATGCATCAGCACGCCCAGCAGGGCAATGAGACCGACGATCATCGCGAAGGCGTAGTGATAGAGGAAACCGGATTGCGTGCGACGCAGCAGGTTGGCCGCCAGGTCGATCACGCGCGCGGTGCCGTTGACCATGACGCCGTCCACGACATGCGTATCCACCGCACGCGACACCTTGCCCAGGCGTACGCCGCCGCCGGCGAAACCGCCGATCCAGAGCTTGTCGAAACCGTACTTGTTCTCGAGGATCCACACCGGCACCGAGAAGGTCTTGCGCGCCTTCGCCGCCAGTTCCGGCTTCCACAGGTACAGGATCCAGGCCAGGGCGAAACCGGCCAGGGTCAGGAAGAACGGCGGCTGGGTCAGGCCATGCAGGGCGAACGCGACCGGGCCATGGAACTCCTCGGCCAGCGCACCGACGGTGTCGCGCGCCGGGTCGTAGAAGTCGACGATGCCTGTGAAGAAGCTGACTGCCTGGCCCTTGATCGCCGCCGCGGCATGGTGCCCCGCCCAATCGGTGCCGAACAGCATCGGGCCGATGGTGAAGAAGCCGATCGCGATCGACGGGATCGCCAGCAGGATCAGCGGCACCGTCACCACCCACGGCGACTCGTGCGGCTCGTGCGCGCCATGGTGGCCGTGGTGGTCGTCATACGCATGCGCGTCGTGCGCATCGTGCGCGTGGGACTGCGCCTCGGCGTCGGTGTGGGCGCTGTCGTGGTGGGCGTGCACGTCGTGCGCATGCGCATCGCGGAAACGCTCCTGGCCGTGGAAGGTCAGGAACAGCAGGCGGAAGCTGTAGAAGCTGGTGATCAGCACGCCGCCGAGCACCGCCCAGTAGCCGTAGGTCGCGATCCAGCTATGCGAGGTGTGCGCGTGATGCGCGGCCGCCTCGATGATGGTGTCCTTGGAGTAGAAGCCGGCGAAGAACGGGGTGCCCACCAGCGCCAGGGTGCCGATCACGCTGGTCCAGTAGGTGATCGGCATGTACTTGCGCAGGCCGCCCATCTTGCGCATGTCCTGCTCGTGGTGCATGCCGATGATCACCGAGCCGGCCGCCAGGAACAGCAGCGCCTTGAAGAAGGCGTGGGTCATCAGGTGGAACACCGCCGCCGAGTACGCCGACACGCCCAGCGCCACGGTCATGTAGCCCAGCTGCGACAGTGTCGAGTAGGCGACCACGCGCTTGATGTCGTTCTGCACGATGCCGATCAGGCCGGTGAAGAACGCGGTGGTGGCGCCGACGACCAGCACGAAGTTCAGCGCGGTCTGCGACAGCTCGAACAGCGGCGACATGCGCGCCACCATGAAGATGCCGGCGGTGACCATGGTCGCGGCGTGGATCAGCGCCGAGATCGGGGTCGGGCCTTCCATCGAGTCCGGCAGCCACACGTGCAGCGGCACCTGCGCCGACTTGCCCATGGCGCCGATGAACAAGCAAATGCAGATGATGGTGGAGACGTTCCAGGCCTGCCCCGGGAGCAGCTGCACCTGGGCCAGGCCGCCGGCGGCCTCGTTGCCCAGCACCGCGGTGGCGTTGGCGAACACGCTGGCGTAGTCCAGCGTGCCGAACCACAGCAGTACGCCGGCGATGCCGAGGATGAAGCCGAAGTCGCCGACGCGGTTGACCAGGAACGCCTTCATGTTGGCGAACACCGCGGTCGGGCGCTTGAACCAGAAGCCGATCAGTAGGTACGACACCAGGCCCACCGCTTCCCAGCCGAAGAACAGCTGCAGGAAGTTGTTGCTCATCACCAGGCTCAGCATCGAGAAGGTGAACAGCGAGATGTAGCTGAAGAAGCGCTGGTAGCCCGGGTCATCGGCCATGTAGCCGATGGTGTAGATGTGCACCAGCAGCGACACGAAGGTCACCACCACCATCATCATCGCGGTCAGGCGGTCGACCATGAAGCCGACGTGGGCCGAGTAATGGCCGACCTCGAAGAAGGTGTAGAGGTTCTGGTTGAACGGCGAAGCGCCCTGCCCCACCAGCTGGTACAGGGTCCAGCACGACAGCGCGCAGCTGACCGCGACGCCGAGGATGGTGGCGAACTGCGCGCCCTTGCGGCCGACCTGACGGCCGAACAGGCCGGCGATGATGCTGCCGACCAGCGGGGCCAGCACCACCGCGATCAGCAGACTCTTGGAGAGCGTAATTTCCATCTGCAGGTCAGCCCTTCAGCGAATCGACTTCGGCCACGTTGATCGTGTGGCGGGTACGGAACAGCGTCACCAGGATCGCGAGGCCGATGGCGGCTTCGGCCGCGGCCACGGTCAGGATGAAGAACACGAACAACTGGCCGGCGGCGTCGCCGAGCTCGCGCGAAAAGGCGACGAAGTTGATGTTGACCGACAGCAGCATCAGCTCGATCGACATCAGCAGCACGATGACGTTCTTGCGGTTGAGGAAGATGCCGGCCAGGGCGATGCAGAACAGCACCGCGCCGAGCGCCAGCAGATGGCCTAGGGAGATCATGGCTGGCCCTCCTGCGATGCCGGCGGAGTGTGGAGCGTGGGCTTCTCGGCGTCCATCTTGACGATGCGCAGACGGTCGCTGGCCTTGACCCGCGACTGGTCGCCCGGGTTCTGGGTCTTGATGCCGGTGCGCTTGCGCAGGGTCAGCATCACCGCGGCGACCACCGCCACGGTCAGGATGATCGCGGCGAACTCGAACGGCAGCAGGAACTGGGTGAACAGGGTCTTGGCCAGCCAGGTGATGTTGGAGGTGTCGGCGGCCTGGGCCGCGGCGTTGTCGGCCGGGAACGGCGCCGCGCTACGCGCCTTGACCCCGATCAGGGTGACCATCTGCACCAGCATCGCCACCGCCACCACCAGGCCGACCGGCAGGTAGCGCACCCAGCCTTCGCGCAGGCGGGCGGTGTCGATGTCCAGCATCATCACCACGAACAGGAACAGCACCATGACCGCGCCGACGTAGACCAGCACCAGGGTCACGCCGAGGAACTCGGCGCCCACCAGCAGCCACACGCAAGCAATGGAGAAGAAGGTCAGGATCAGGCACAGCACCGCGTACACGGGGTTGCGCACGCTGATCACCGCGCCGGCGGCGACCGCGGCGATGGTGGCGAAGATCCAGAAAGCGATATTTACCCAATCCATTTCGGAACCTCAGCGGAAGGGAGCGTCGGCAGCGCGGCGCTCGGCGATCTCGGCCTCGAGCCGGTCTCCGATCGCCAGCAACTGCGGCTTGGTGACGATGTTCTCGCCGCGCTTCTCGAAGTGGTACTCCAGCACCTGGGTCTCCACGATCGAATCCACCGGGCAGCTTTCCTCGCAGAAGCCGCAGTAGATGCACTTGAACAGGTCGATGTCGTAGCGGGTGGTACGGCGGGTGCCGTCCTCGCGCTTGGTCGAGTCGATGGTGATCGCCAGCGCCGGGCACACCGCCTCGCACAGCTTGCAGGCGATGCAGCGCTCTTCGCCGTTGGGATACCGGCGCAGCGCGTGCAGGCCGCGGAAACGCGGCGACTGCGGGAACTTCTCCATCGGGTACAGCACGGTGTACTTGGGACGGAACGTGTACTTCAAGGTCAGCCACAGGCCGCCGAGCAGCTCGAGCAGCAGCAGGCTCTTGAAGTAATGGGTGATTTTATTCATCGCTTACACGCCCTTCTGGATCACGCCGTAGAACACCATCAATGCCGTCACCGCGATCCACACGATCGTCAGCGGGATGAACACCTTCCAGCCCAGGCGCATGATCTGGTCGTAGCGGTAGCGCGGGAAGCTGGCGCGGAACCAGATGTACGCGCTGGCGAAGAACAGCACCTTCATCAGCAGCCACGGCCAGCCGCCGGTCCAGATCCAGTTGACCCACGGCGACACGTCGGCGGTGACCCAACCCTGGATCGGGCTCAGCCAGCCGCCCAGGAAGAAGATCGAGACCAGGAAGCTGACCAGGATCATGTTGGCGTATTCGGCCAGGAAGAACAGCGCGAACGCACCGCCCGAATACTCGACCATGTGGCCGGCGACGATTTCCGACTCGCCTTCGACCACGTCGAACGGCGCGCGGTTGGTCTCGGCCACGCCGGACACCCAGTACACGATGAACAGCGGGAACAGCGGGATCAGGAACCAGTCGAAGAACCCGGAGCTGCCGGCCTGCGCCTGCACGATCGTGCTCAGGTTCAGGCTGCCGGCGGCGATCATCACGCCGACCAGGGCGAAGCCCATCGCGATCTCGTAGCTGACCACCTGCGCCGCCGAGCGCATCGCGCCGAGGAAGGCGTACTTGGAGTTGGACGCCCAGCCGGCCAGGATGATGCCGTACACGCCCAGCGAGGTCATCGCCAGCAGATACAGCAGGCCGGCGTTGGCGTTGGACAGCACCAGCTTGGCGTCGAACGGCACCACCGCCCAGGCGGCGAAGGCCGGCGCCAGGGTGATCAGCGGCGCGATCACGAACATCGCCTTGTGCGAGCTGCTGGGCTGGATGATTTCCTTGAACAGCAGCTTGAAGACGTCGGCGAAGGCCTGGAAGATGCCCATGCCCACGTACATCGGCCCGTGGCGCACGTGCATCCAGCCGATCAGCTTGCGCTCCCAGACCACGTAGAACGCCACCGCGATGATCACCGGCATGGCGATCACCAGGATCTTCAGCACGATCCACAGGACCACGCCGAGGGCGCCCAGGCCGAGGAACCACTGGTGCAGCGGGTCGACCACGTTCAACAGCATCTCGTTCATGCAGCCACCACCGTCACCCGACCGGCGCCCAGCGGCGCGGTCGCGCCGTGGCCCGTTTCGATCCAGGCCGCGCCCGGCGCGACCCGCTTGTCCGTCGCCAGCGGCAACGTGGCGCTACCCGCCGCGGTGCCGACCTTGACCATCTGCCCGTCGCGCAGGCCCAGCCGCGCCGCTTCGTCCGGATGCAACGCCACGCCCGGCGCACGGTTCAGCGGATGCTGCTGCAGCGCCTGCGCGCGACGCACCACCGCATCGGTGCGGTAGATCGCCGGGCTGGCGGCCAGTTCCAGGCCCTCGTCCTGGCGTGCCGGCTGCGCCGAGCTCGCCGCGGCGACCTCGCGCGGCTGCAGGCCATCGCGCAGCCCGGCCAGGTCGATGAACGCGAAGCCCTGCAGGCCCAGCTCGCCGCCGAGCGCGCGCAGCACGCGCCAGCCCTCGCGGGCCTCGCCCGGCAGCTTGCCGCCGGCGCGGGTGCGCTGGTCGCTGCCGTTGAGGTTGGTCAGCGTCGCCTCGATTTCCGGCAGCGCGCCGATCGGCAGGATCACGTCGGCCACGTCGCGAGTGGAGGCGCAGGCGAAGTGGCTGAACGCCACCACCTTGGCACCGGCCAGCGCGCTGCGCGCGGCAGCGGCGTCGGCGAAGTCCAGCCCCGGCTCCAGGCCGTACAGCACGTAGGCGCTGCGCGGTTCGGCCAGCATCGCCGCGACGTTGCGGCCGCGCGGCAGCACGCCGTAGCGCGACAGGCCCAGCGCGTTGGCGCCCTGCGGGATGCGGCACAGCGCCGCGCCGGTGGCGGCGGCGAAGTCGCGCGCGGCCGCGCGCAGCGCCGCGGCCTGCGGATGGTTCTCGACCAGCGCGCCGACGATCAGCACCGCACGGCCGGCGCCCTGCACCGCCTCGCGCAGCGCGCCGTCGGCCAGCGCCTCGGCGAACTTCGACGGCGCCACGATCTGGCGGCCGGCCTGGTCGAAGGCCACGTCGAAATCGACCGGGTTGATCGAATACACCTTGGTCTGGCGCTGCATCCGCGCCTTGCGCAGGCGTGCATGCAGCAGCGGCAGCTCGTGGCGCAGGTTGCTGCCCAGGATCACCACCACGTCGGCCTGCTCGATCTCCGCCAGCGGCAGCGCGAACGGCTCTGCCAGCGCGGCATCGGAGAAGTCGCGGTTGTACACGCGGTGATCGAGGTTGCCGCTGTCCAGGCCCTCGGCCAGGCGCGCCAGCAGCGCGCCCTCCTCGTTGGAGGTGGACGGATGCGCGAGCACGCCGAGCGCGTCGCCACGGTTGGCCCTGAGGATCTCGCTCGCGGCGGACAGCGCTTCGGCCCACGACACCTCGCGCCACTGCCCGTCGACCTTGCGCATCGGCCGCAGTGCGCGGTCCTCGGCGTACAGGCCCTGGTGCGAATAGCGATCGCGGTCGGACAGCCAGCACTCGTTGACCGCCTCGTTGTCGCGCGGCACGGTGCGCAGCACTTCGCCGCGACGCACGTGCAGGAACAGATTCGAACCCATCGCGTCGTGGTAACCCAGCGACTCGCGCGCCACCAGTTCCCAGGGGCGCGCGCGGAACTGGAACACCTTGTTGGTCAGCGCACCGACCGGGCACACGTCGACCACGTTGCCGGACAGCTCGGTGGTCAGCGGCTTGCCGTCGTAGGTGCCGATCTGCAGGTTCTCGCCGCGGTACATGCCGCCCAGCTCGTAGGTGCCGGCGATGTCCGCGGTGAAGCGCACGCAGCGGGTGCACTGGATGCAGCGGGTCATCTCGGTGGCGACCAGCGGCCCGATGTCCTCGTCCGGCACCACGCGCTTGCGCTCGTTGAAGCGGCTGACCGAGCGGCCATAGCCCAGCGACACGTCCTGCAGTTCGCACTCGCCGCCCTGATCGCAGATCGGGCAGTCCAGCGGGTGGTTGATCAGCAGGAATTCCATGACGCTGCGCTGGTACTTCAGCGCCTTGTCGCTGCGGGTCTGCACCTTCATGCCATCCATGACCGGCGTGGCGCAGGCCGGCGACGGCTTGGGCGACTTCTCGACATCGACCAGGCACATGCGGCAGTTGGCCGCGATCGGCAGCTTCTCGTGGTAGCAGAAGCGCGGGATCGGAATGCCGGCCTTGTCGGCCGCCTGGATGATCATCGAGCCCTTCGGCACGACCAGCGACTGGCCGTCGATCTCGACGGTCACATGGCCTTCCGGCACGACCGCCGGGGTCGCGCCGGGATTGTTGGGTTGCGCGCTCATGCGGCGGCTGCCTCCAGCTTCTTGCCGTCAACCATCGAATGACCGTTGACGATGTAGTACTCGAATTCGTCCCAGAACTGGCGCAGGAAGCCCTGGATCGGCCAGGCCGCCGCTTCGCCGAAGGCGCAGATGGTGTGGCCTTCGATCTGCCCGGCGACGGTGCGCAACTGGTGCAGGTCTTCCATCGTGGCCTTGCCGGCGACGATGCGCTCCAGCACGCGGTGCATCCAGCCGGTGCCTTCGCGGCACGGGGTGCACTGGCCGCAGGACTCCTTGTGGAAGAACTGCGAGATGCGGCAGGCGAACTTCACGCAGCACACGCTGTCGTCCAGCACCACGATCGCGCCCGAGCCCAGGCCGGTGCCCAGCGCACGCAGGGTGTCGTAGTCCATCTGCAGGCCCGCAAGCTGCTCGGCCTTCAGCACCGGCATCGACACGCCGCCCGGGATCGCGCCCTTGAGGGTGCGGCCCGGCTTCAGCCCGCCGGCCATCTCCAGCAGTTCGTCGAAGGTGGTACCCAGCGGCACTTCGAAGTTGCCGCCCTTCTGCACGCAGCCGGAGACCGAGAAGATCTTCGGGCCGCCGTTCTTGGTCTTGCTCAGGCCCAGGAACCATTCCGGGCCGTTGCGGATGATCGCCGGCACCGAGGCGTAGGTCTCGGTGTTGTTGATCGTCGACGGCTTGCCGTACAGGCCGAAATTGGCCGGGAACGGCGGCTTGTAGCGCGGCTGCCCCTTCTTGCCTTCCAGCGACTCCATCAGCGCGGTCTCTTCGCCGCAGATGTAGGCGCCGGCGCCCAGCGCGCCGTAGATGTCGATGTCGATGCCGCTGCCGAGGATGTCCTTGCCCAGCCAGCCATTGGCGTACGCGTCGGCCAGGGCCTGCTCGAAATGTTCGAACGGCTCGTGGTGGAACTCGCCGCGCAGGTAGTTGTAGCCCACGGTGGAGCCGGTGGCGTAGCAGGCGATGGCCATGCCCTCCACCACCGAGTGCGGGTTGTAGCGCAGGATGTCGCGGTCCTTGCAGGTGCCGGGCTCGGACTCGTCCGAGTTGCACAGGATGTACTTCTGCGGCGCGCCCTTGGGCATGAACGACCACTTCAGGCCGGTCGGGAAGCCGGCGCCGCCACGGCCGCGCAGGTTCGACTGCTTGACCATCTCGATCACCTGCTCCGGCGGGATCTTCTCTTCGAGGATCTTGCGCAGCGCGGCGTAGCCACCGGTCTTCAGGTAGCTCTCGTAGGACCACGGGGTGTCGTAGTGCAGCGTGGTGTACACCACCTGGTGCGGCTGCGGCGCAGGGCCGACCGGACCGGTGGGGGCGTGGGGATGCTGTGCCATTGCCGTTACTCCAACCCGTCCAGCAATTCGTCGACCTTGTCCTTGGTCAGGTGCTCATGGTAGTGGCCGTTGATGACCATCATCGGTGCGCCGGCGCAACCGGCCAGGCACTCTTCCTCGCGCTTGAGGTAGACGCGGCCGTCGGCGGTGGACTGGCCCAGCTTGCAGCCGAGCTTCTTCTCGGCGTGCGCGACCAGGTCTTCGGCGCCATTGAGCCAGCAGCTGATGTTGGTGCAGAACGCGACGTTGTTGCGGCCGACCTTCTCGGTCTCGAACATCGAGTAGAAGCTGGCGACCTCGTAGGCCCACACCGGCGGCAACTCCAGGTACTTGGCCACGCCGGCGATCAGTTCGTCGGTCAGCCAGCCCTGGTTCTGTTCCTGCGCCGCGTGCAGGCCCTGCAGCACCGCCGAACGCTTGCGGTCCGGCGGGAACTTGCTCAGCCAGTGATCGATGTGCGCGCGCGTCTTGTCACTCAGCACCACCATCGGATCGACGTCGCGCGCCGCTTCGAAATTACCTGTCGCCTTCATCGGTCGACCTCACCAAACACCAGATCATAGGTACCAATCATCGCCACCACGTCGGCCAGCATGTGGCCGCGCACGATCGCGTCCATCGACGACAGATGGGCGAAGCCCGGCGCGCGCAGGTGCACGCGGAACGGCTTGTTGGCGCCGTCGGACATCAGGTAGCAGCCGAACTCGCCCTTCGGCGCCTCGACCGCGCAATAGGTCTCGCCGGCCGGCACGCAATAGCCTTCGCTGAACAGCTTGAAGTGATGGATCAGCGCTTCCATGTCGTCCTTCATGCCTTCGCGGCTGGGCGGAGCGACCTTGAAATTGGTGACCATGACCGGGCCCGGGTTGGCCTTCAGCCACTTCACGCACTGCTTGATGATGCGGTTGGACTCGCGCATCTCGGCCACGCGCACCAGGTAACGGTCGTAGCAGTCGCCGTTGGTGCCGAGCGGGATGTCGAAATCGACGCTGTCGTACTTGGCGTACGGCTGCTTCTTGCGCAGGTCCCAGGCGATGCCCGAGCCGCGCAGCATGGGGCCGGTCATGCCCCAGGCGTAGGCCTGCTCCGGGGTGACCACGCCGATGCCGACAGTGCGCTGCTTCCAGATGCGGTTGTCGGTCAGCAGGGTTTCGTATTCATCGACCCGCCCCGGGAACACGTCGGTGAAGTACTCGATGAAGTCGAGCAACGAACCTTCGCGCGCGGAATTGAGCCGCTTGAGCGCGCCGCCCTTGTGCCAGCGCGACTCCTTGTACTTGGGCATGTGATCCGGCAGATCGCGGTACACGCCGCCTGGACGGTAGTAGGCGGCGTGCATGCGCGCACCCGACACTGCCTCGTAGACGTCCATCAGCTCTTCGCGTTCGCGGAACGCGTACAGCATCACCGCCATCGCACCCAGGTCGAGCGCATTGGAACCGACCCACATCAGGTGGTTCAGGATGCGGGTGATCTCGTCGAACATGGTGCGGATGTACTGCGCGCGCTCCGGCGCCTCGATCCCCATCAGGGTCTCGATCGCGCGCACGTAGGCGTGCTCGTTGCACATCATCGACACGTAGTCCAGCCGGTCCATGTACGGCACCGACTGGTTGAACGGCTTGGACTCGGCCAGCTTTTCGGTGCCGCGGTGCAGCAGGCCGATGTGCGGATCGGCACGAACCACGGTCTCGCCGTCCATCTCCAGGATCAGGCGCAACACGCCGTGCGCGGCCGGATGCTGCGGGCCGAAGTTCATCGTGTAGTTGCGGATCTCCTGCTTGGCTTCGGCAGGATTGCTGGCGAACCCGTCGTGCGCCTGGTGGTACTCGCTCACTTGGCGGACTCCTTCTGTGCTTCGCCCGCCGCGGTCTGGTAGCGCGCATCGTGGCGGATCACGCGCGGCACGCCCACGCGCGGCTCCACCGACGTCACCGGCTCGTAGATCACGCGCTTCTTCTCTTCGTCGTAGCGCACTTCGACGTTGCCGATCAGCGGGAAATCCTTGCGGAACGGATGGCCGACGAAGCCGTAGTCGGTGAGGATGCGGCGCAGGTCCGGGTGCCCGGAGAACACCACGCCGAACAGGTCGAACGCCTCGCGCTCGAACCAGTTCGCGCCCGGCCAGATGTCGGTGACCGAGGCCACCACCGGCAGGTCTTCGTTCGGCGCGTAGCAACGCACGCGCAGGCGCTGGTTGTGGCGGTAGGAGATCAGCTGCGCCAGCACCGCGTAGCGCTGCTGCGGGACCGGCATCGGCTGCACGCCGGCGGCGGTCTCGGCGCTGGGGAACTCGCCCCAGGCGAAGCGGCCCATGGCCTTGCCTTCGACGCCACGGCTGAAGCCGTGCGAGGACACGTCCGAGGTATCCCACTCGTCGCTGCCGTGGCCCAGATAGTCCACGCCGCACAGGTCGGTCAGTTGTTCGAAGCCGAACTCGTCGCGCAGCGCCAGACAGGTGGCGTGCCAGGCGTCGGCCGGCACTTCCAGGGTGACTTCACCGCGCGGAAGGGCCACGAAGACCTGGCTGCCGGGGAAACGGGCGCCGAGTCGGTCGCTAAAGGAAGATGCTTGCTCTGCCATGGGGGCTTGGCGTGCTCTCTGAGGAAAGAGGAATCAGCGCGCGATGGTCTGGGTTCGCCAGATCTTCTTCTGCAACTGCAGGATGCCGTAGACCAGGGCCTCGGCGGTCGGCGGGCAGCCGGGGACGTAGACATCCACCGGCACGATGCGGTCGCAACCGCGCACCACCGAATACGAGTAATGGTAGTAGCCGCCGCCGTTGGCGCAGCTGCCCATCGAGATGACCCACTTCGGGTCCGGCATCTGGTCGTAGACCTTGCGCAGCGCCGGGGCCATCTTGTTGACCAGGGTGCCGGCGACGATCATCACGTCGGACTGGCGCGGCGACGGGCGGAACACCACGCCGTAGCGGTCCAGGTCCAGGCGCGCGGCGCCGGCGTGCATCATCTCGACCGCGCAGCAGGCCAGGCCGAAGGTCATCGGCCACATCGAGCCGGTGCGCGCCCAGTTCAGCAGCGCATCGACGCTGGTGGTGACGTAACCCTTCTCCAGCAGCGGGTTCTCGCCTTCGGGACGCAGGATGTCGTCCACCCGCCCTTCCGGGATCGGGTTGGTCATCAGGCGATCCAGGGTCTGAATCACTCCCATTCCAGCGCTCCCTTCTTCCACACGTAGACAAAACCGAGGAACAACATGCCGACGAACAGGCCCATGGTGACCAGGGAGCGAGCGCCCAGGTCCATGAACACCTGCGTCCACGGCACGATGAAGATGATTTCCAGATCGAAGACGATGAACTGGATGGCGATCAGGTAGTAGCGCACGTCGAACTTCATGCGCGCGTCCTCGAAGGCCTCGAAGCCGCACTCGTAAGGCGAGAGCTTCTTCAGGTCAGGACGCCGGGGACCGAGGAACCGCCCCACCAGCATCAGCGCGACGCCGATACCGGTGGCCACGATCAGAAACAGCAGGGTCGGCAAATATTCGGCCAGCACTCGCGATTCTCTCTTGCCTGTGCCCGCGCGCGTGCCGCGCAGGCATGGGATAGACGATTCTCCGGACAAGAGCGTGATGCCCCTGCGCAGAAACCGTAGCCAAACAATGGTGCCCAAGAGGGGACTCGAACCCCTACGACCTAAGTCGCTACCACCTCAAGGTAGTGCGTCTACCAATTCCGCCACCTGGGCTTGCGTAAAACCTGCGCGGCAATCCCGCCGCGCAGCATATTGTAACCGTCTTCAGTCTTTCTGCGACGGGGCAGGCGACTTTTCTTGTGCTTTTTCCGGCGCCTGCTGGGCGGCCGGGGCGGCGGCGGGCGCCGCAGGGGCCGCCGACGGCGCCTGCGGGACCTGCAGCTCACCGGCCGGCGCGGCCGGGGCCGGGGTGGCGGACTGCGACATCACGCCCAGATTGGCGTCGGCCGGACGCGCGCTGTGGCCGGCGTACCAGGCCATGAACAGGCTGATGGCGAAGAACACCACGGCCAGCCACTTGGTCGACTTGGACAGGAAGTTGGACGCGCCACGCGATCCGAACACGGTGCCGGACGCGCCGGCGCCGAACCCGGAACCCGCCGCCGCACCGGCGCCGCGCTGCATCAGGATCAGCGCGATCATCGCGATCGCCACCAGCACGTAGACCACATTGAGGATGACCATCAGCATTTCGAAATCCGTCCGGACAGTACGACTTGGGGGACCAACGGCCGCCATCGGCAGCCATTCGCTCAACAGGCGGCCGCCGCTCGCACGATGGCCAGGAATTCCGCGGCGACCAGCGAGGCGCCGCCCACCAGCCCGCCATCGACATCCGGCTGCGCGAACAGCTCGGCGGCGTTGTCGGGCTTGACGCTGCCGCCATACAGGATCGGCAACGAATCCGCGATTCTAGCATCGCGCGCCGCCACTTCGCCACGGATGAACGCATGCACGGCCTGCGCCTGCGCCGGGCTGGCGGTGCGGCCGGTGCCGATCGCCCAGACCGGCTCGTAGGCCACCACCGCCCGGGCGAAGCCCTCGGCGCCGACCAGGTCCAGCACCGGCGCCAGCTGCGCGGCGATGACCGCCTCGGTGCGCCCGGCCTCGCGCTGTTCCAGGGCCTCGCCCACGCACAGGATCGGGACCAGCCCGGCATGCATGGCGGCGGCGAACTTGCGCGCGACCAGCTCGCTGCTCTCCTGGTGGTACTGGCGGCGCTCCGAATGCCCGACCAGGCCGTAGTCGGCGCCCACGTCGACCAGCATCGCCGCCGACACCTCGCCGGTATAGGCGCCCTTCTCGTTGCTGCTGACGTCCTGCGCGCCGAAGCGCAGCATCCGGTCCTCAAAATTTTCGATCAGGTCGCCCAGATACGGCAGCGGCGGGAGGATCACCACCTCCACGTCGTGACCGGCCTCGTGCAACCCGGCGACGATCTCCCGCACCAGCTCGGCGGCGAAGTGGCGGGTGCCATGCAATTTCCAGTTTCCGGCTACGATCTTGCGTCGCATCGGCGCATCTCCGGCGAAAAAGTGCCGAGAGGATAGCCGATGCGCCGCCAAGGGCAGGTATCGCCGCGCCCCGCCGCCCGTCCCTTCCCCGCCGCCCGCTCCACGCGCAGAGACTGCCATGACCCAGCTTCCCGGCTACGCCCTGATCACCGGCGCCTCCAGCGGCATCGGCCGCGAGATCGCCCGCGAATACGCCCGCCGCGGCGTCCCGCTGATCCTGACCGCGCGCCGCGAGGCACAGCTGCAGGCGCTGGCCGCCGAGCTGCGGCCGCAGGTGCCGGTGGAGGTGCTGGTCGCCGACCTGGCCGACCCGGCGGCGCCGGCCGCGCTGGTGGCGGAACTGGAACGGCGCGGGCTGGCGGTGCGGATCCTGGTCAACAATGCCGGCTACGGCGTGCCCGGTCGCTACATCGCCCAGGACTGGGCGGTGCACGCGGCGTTCCTGCAGGTGATGGTCGGCGCGGTGTGCGAACTGACCTGGCGGCTGTTGCCATCGCTGCGCGCCAGCGGCCACGGCCGCATCCTCAACGTGGCCTCGTTCGCTGCCCTGGTGCCCGGCGCCGACGGCCACACCCTGTACGCGGCGGCAAAGAGCTTCATGCTGCGCTTCAGCGAATCGCTGGCCCTGGAGAACGCCGACCACGGGGTCGGCGTGTGCGCGCTGTGCCCCGGCTTCACCTGGTCCGAGTTCCACGACGTCACCGGCACCCGCGAACAGATGAACGCCCTGCCGCGCTGGATCTGGCTGCAGACCGCGGCCGCGGCCCGCGCCGGCATCGACGGCGCCGAACGCGGCAAGGTGCGGGTGGTGCCGGGTGCGGTCTACCGCGCCCTGCTCGGCCTGACCGCGCTGTTGCCCAATGCCCTGCTGCTGCGCCTGATGGGACGCGGCTCGCATCGGATCAGGTCGGTGGAATAGCCCGCGACCTGCCGGCCCGGCGAGCGCGGTCCGGGTATCGCGCCGCGCAGCGCCGGCAGCGCGCCTGCCAGACCCGACGCGGCATCTTCTCGGGAATGGGTGACACGCCCTAGGGCTGGTTGACGATATCGCCGTGCAGTGGCGCCAGCCTGGCCAGCAACCGGTTCTGCACGCGGCGCGGGATGCCGCGCTGGTCCATCGCCCACACCAGGTCCTCGACCAGCGCGTTGAAGTCCGCCTCGTGGATCGGCAGATGCTGGTGCGCCTGCTTCATCGGCTTGGCGGTATCGGCGCACGGCCCGTCGCTGAGGTGGCAGAACTTCTGCACCAGGCGCTGGTCCAGCATCACGATGTTGACCCGGGCGAAGTGCTGGACGATGCGCGGGTCGTCGGCGATGCGCGACAGCAGCGTCTCCACCAGCGCCTCGATGCCGGGCTGGCCGCCCAGGTCGGCGTACAGCGTGCGCGGCGGCCGCGGAGCGCTGGCGCAGCCGGCCAGCAGCGCGGCCGCCGCCAGCAGGATCGGGATCAGGACGCGCATCGGCCTGGCCATGTCAGAACGCCACCTGCAGGGAGAGATAGGGCCCACGCTGGTCGCGCAGGGTGGCCACGTCCCCGAGGTCGGCCCAGGCGCCGACCACGGACACGCGCTTGTTCGGGAACCATGCCACGAACGCATCCGCCCAGGCGTCCTCGCGGGCGAACCCGAGGTTGTCCGGTTTCTGCCGGTATTCCAGGCCCAGCACCCACGATGGGTCGAGCACCACCGCGACGCTGGCCTCGGCCACCAGCCGGTAGGCATTGCCGCGATCGCCGCCGAACCCGAGCAGTCCGGCCTGGTTGGCGCGGGTGGCGCGCAGGGTGCCGTTGACCAGCAACTGGTAGCCGCCGGCCGCGTCCAGCCACAGCTTGGCGGCGCTGAGATAGACGTCGGTGCCATGGTCGGCACGCGCGCCGACCGCCAACGGCAAGCTGCCGTCGCGCAGCCGCTTGTACTGCACCCCCAGCGCCACCTGCGGCGCGGCGCCGTAGACCAGGTCGCCGCCCAGCCGCAGCTTGGCGCCGACCACGTCCTGGCCGAGCGCATGCCAGGGCAGCGCCAGGCGCCGCTGCAACGTGCCCAGGTCCAGGCGCTGCCGCGCCAGCGACAGCTCCAGGCGGTTGCCCAGGGTCAGCGCCGCCCCCTGCACGTCCAGCCGGTAATCGCCGCTGTCCACGTGCGTGGCGAACAGCACCGCGCCGTCCTGATCGCGCGTGCCGTAGCCGGACAAGGCTGCCCACGGCACGACGCCGCCACCGCCGCTGCCTTCCACGCTGGAGGCGCCGCCGGTGGCCAGCAGCCGCCCCTGCCCGGCCCACGCCAGCCCCGGCAGCAAGGCCGCGACCGCCAACAGCGCGCGTCGTGGAGATCGGGGTCGGGTCATCGGGACGTCTCCTCGATCGGGGCCGGCGTGGTCGCACCGTCCTCCGCGCGCCGCGCACACCAGGCCAGCAGCGCCGGCGCATCCAGCGGCGGCGCGTACAGATAGCCCTGCGCCATGTCGCAGCCGTAGCTGCGCAGCAAGGCCTCCGCGGCGGCGTGCTCGACGCCCTCGGCGACCACCTGCAAGCCCATGTGGTGGCCCAGGTCGATGGTACTGCGCACGATCACCGCGTCGTCGCTGCCCGCAGCCAATTGCAACACGAAGCTCTTGTCGATCTTCAGTTCGTGCACCGGCATGCGCTTGAGCTGCGCCAGCGACGAATAGCCGGTGCCGAAGTCGTCGATGGACAGGCGCACGCCGCAGCGGCGCAGCTGCTGCAGCATGTGCAGGGCGTGCTCGACGTCGCGCATCAGCGCGCTTTCGGTCAGTTCCAGGGTCAGCCGCGGCGCGGCCAGGCCGTGCCGCGCCAGGCAGCCGCTGACGAACGCCGGCAGGCCCGGATCGTTGAGGTCCAATGCCGACAGGTTCACCGCCAGGCCCAGATCCAGGCCCTGGCCGCGCCACTGCGCCTGCAGGCGCATCGCCTCGTCGAGCACGAACTGGGTGAGCTGCTGGATCGCGCCGGAGTGCTCGGCCAGCGCAATGAACTCGTCCGGCCCGATCGGGCCGAGCAGCGGATGCTGCCAACGCAGCAACACCTCCACGTGTTCGACCGCGCCGCGCGCCAGGCAGATCTTCGGCTGGAAGCGCAGCGACATCTCGCCGCGCGCGATCGCCTGGCGCAGGTCGCCGGTCAGGCGCAGGCGGCGCAGGTGCTGCTCGTCCTGACCGTCGCGGTACACGGATGCGCCGCCGCCGTGTTGCCGCGCCTGCTGGCGGGCGATATCGGCGCGGCGCAGCAGGGTGTCGGCATCGGCGCCATGCGCGGGAATCAGCGCGATGCCGATGCTGGCGTCAGCCAGGATCCGCGCCTGCGGCAGGCTCAACGGGTGCCGCAGTTGCGCCAGCAGTTCGGCGGCATAGGCCTCCACCGCGGCGGCATCGGTGTGCGCCAGCACCACCATGAACTCGTCGCTGCCGAGCCGTCCGACCCGGTCCGGCGCGCGCACCGCCTGTTCCAGCCGGCGCCCGGTATGGACCAGCACCTGATCGGCGAAATCGTGGCCGAAGCTGTCGTTGAGTTCCTTGAAGCGCTCCAGGTCCAGCACCAGCACCGCGGCGGTGCTGGCATCGGCCTGGCAGGCCTCGACCACGGCCTGCAGATGCTGCAGCAGCGCCGTGCGATTGGGCAGCCCGGTCAGCGCATCGTGCCGTGCCTGATGCAGGATGTCCTGCTCGCGGCGGGCGATGCGGCGCTGCATGGCGCCGAAGCTGCTGGCCAGTTCGGTGAGTTCGGCGCCGGCGTGCAGCGGCAGCAGCGCCTGGTAGTCGCCGTGCTGGATGCGCCGCGTCGCCGCGACCAGTTGCGCGACCGGACGGCTGACCCCGCGCGCCAGGAAGATCGCCACCACCAGCGCGGCCAGCGTGGCCACGCCGGCCAGGATCAGGATGCGCAGCTTCAGCAGGCGGTACGGCGCGTCGGCGCGGTCCAGCGAGGCCTGCAGCGCGACCATGACCCGGCCGTCGTCGGACGCCGGCCGCACCCGCAACAGGTAGCGCGCCTGCCCCAGCTGCAGCGGCTGCGCGGCCGCCGGCGCCAGCGGCGTGCGCCGCAATTGCTGCTGGAACTGCGCGGCGCGCAGCGGATCCAGGGTCGAGGCCAGCACCTGCGGCGCGCCCTGGGTGGTGAAGAAGGTCGCGTCCAGCCCGGTGGTCCCGATGAAGTCCTGGCCGAGCTCGTCGCCGGATTCCCCGCCGATCGCGACCCAGCCGACCCGTTGCGGCGCCAGCACCTGCACCAGCGCCAGGCGCATCAGGCGCCGGTCCAGCAGCACGATGCCGACCGCGCTGCCGTTGCGCTGCGCCTGCCGCAGCAGCGGCTGCACCGCCCGCAGTTGCTGCGCCTGCGGCAGCGCCGACAGCCCTGCCAGGAACTGGCCATCGGCCGACAGCAGCAGGGCGCTGGGCGCGCGCACGCGCGCGGCGTGGTTGCGCAGCGCCGATTGCATGGTCGGCACGTCGCCGCTGGTCACCGCGGCGCGGAAGCCGAAATCGTCGGCGAGCACCGAGGCGGCCTGCAGCAGCTGCTCGTCGCGGCGTTGGTCGATGCGCTGCCACACGCGCTCGCCCGTGCGTAGTTCGTCGTCCAGTTGCGCGGCGACGCTGCGCTGGGTCGCCACGTGCACGGCCAGGAACGTCAGCGCCTGGGCCGCCAGCACCACCAGCACCAGCAGCGCGGCGATGCGGGTGTGCAACCGCCACGGCTTCATCGCGTCGGCGCCGTCTGGCTGCGGCGAAACTTGTCCTGCAGCGCGCGAATGCGCGGATCTTCCGGGACAACCGGCGCCGGTCCGTGCGTGGCCAACTGCACCGCCTGGCGCAGCGGCGCGCGCGCCACCTGCAGCGGCTGCGCGTAGCCGGCGCCGCTCAGGCGCGGATGCCAGACCCGCAGTTCGTAGGCGCCGGGCGGCACCTCCAGCCGCACCTGCGCGTCGGCGCCGGTCACCGCGAAGTACGGGGTGTCCAGCACCACCACGTAGCCGACCATCCAGTCGTGGATGTTGCAGCCCACCGTGACCAGACCCGCCTGCTCGAAGCGCACCGGCTTGGCGGTACTGCCCTGGTACAGCGGCAGTTCGAAGCGCTTGGCCGGCGAGAAGGAATAGACCTGGTGGCGGATCTGGTCGCTGTTGGGAAAGCGCACCCAACTGCCGGTCTGCACCGCCAGCACCGCAGGCACGAACTGCGAGTTGACCTGGTCCATCGTCGCCGTCGCCGAGGCCGGCGCGGCCGGGCGCGCCGGCGCGGTCGCCTGCAGGCTGACCACGGCATCGGCCAGCGGACCGTCGGCGTCGGCCACCAGCACCGTGACCGGCGTGGCCGCGGCCGGCAGCGCCGCCATGGCCAGCACCACTGCAAGCCAGCGGCGGCGGCCCTGCCGCCAGAACGATTCCGTCCGCCTTGTCATCGCACCCTCGCTACGGGCCCGGCTGGCAGCGCCCGGACCTCCCGGACGGCGCGTCGAGGGCGACCTGCAAGCGATATCGGCCGTGAACGGACCCGGCTTGAGGCCGACCCTGCCGCCGGGCGTCCCGGCGGCGGCACGCAGCGTTGCGGGCGCGGCTTACTTCAGCTTGATCTCGCGCAAGCGCTCTTCCAGATAGCCCTGCGCGGTGATCGGCTCGGGATAGCGGCTGGGGTTGTCGGCGCTGACGCAGGACGGCAGTACGTCGATCACGAAATCCGGGTTCGGATGCAGGAAGAACGGTACCGAGTAGCGCGGCTGGCGCGCCTGCTCGCCCGGCGGGTTGACCACGCGGTGGGTGGTCGAGGGATACACGTGGTTGGTCAGGCGCTGCAGCATGTCGCCGATGTTGACCACGATGGTGTCGGCGTCGGAGGTGAACGGCACCCACTCGCCCTGCTTGGACTTCACTTCCAGGCCGGCGGCGCTGGCGCCGACCAGCAAGGTGATCAGGTTGATGTCCTCGTGGGCACCGGCGCGCACGTTGGGGATGTCGTCGGCGGTGATCGGCGGGTAGTGGATGGGGCGCAGGATCGAGTTGCCCGAATCGGTCTTGTCGACGAAGTAGTGCTCGGGCAGGCCGATGTGCAGGGCCAGCGCCGACAGCACGCGCGCGCCGAGCTGGTCCAGCGCCTGATACAGGCCGTAGCCGTGGGCGCGGAAGCCGGGCACTTCGCTCGGCCACAGGTTCGGCGGCATCACGGCGCGGTACGGGGAGTCGTCGGCGATCTCGCGACCGATGTGCCAGAACTCCTTCAGGTCGAAGTGCTTGGAGTCCTTGGCGGTCTCCACGCCGAAGGCGGTATAGCCGCGCGCGCCGCCGCTGCCCGGCAGGTGGTACTTGCGCTTGGTCTCCTCGGGCAGGGCGAAGAACGCCTTGAACACGTCGTAGGCGGCGTCGATCTGCGCCTGGGCGATGCCGTGGTTGCGGATGCCGGCGAAGCCCCACTCGCGGTAGGCCGCGCCCAGCTCGGCGACGAACGCCTCGCGGTCGGTGTCGAAACGGGTGATGTCGAGGGTGGGAATGCGCGCAGTCATGGCAGGAACCATCGTCTCGTAAGAGGGAACAAACGCCGCGCTCAGCGCAGCAGGCGGTACAGCAGGTAGAACGTGATCGCCTTGGCGACGATCACGAAGAGGGCAATGGCGATCGACTCACGCCGCGTCACGGACCGCCTCGGCCAGCGCGTCCAGGGTCTGCCGCATCAGCGCGGCATCGTCGGCCTCGACCGTGACCCGCACCACCGGCTCGGTGCCGGAGGCGCGCAGGAAGGCGCGCCCGCGCCCCTGCACCGCCGCCTGCGCCGCGGCTAGCGCCGCCTTGACGGTGTCGGCCTCGAGCGGGCGCACGCCCGGTTGCAGGCGCACGTTGACCGTCTGCTGCGGCACCGTCTGCAGCCCGGCCAGCGCCTGGCGCAGGGTCTGCCGCGAGCGCTTGAGCACTTCCAGCACCTGCAACGCACTGACGATGGCGTCGCCGGTGGTGGCGCGATCCAGGCACAGCATGTGCCCGGAGGCCTCGCCGCCGAGCACGCCGCCGTGTTCGACCAGCGCTTGGTGCACGTAGCGGTCGCCGACCTTGGCGCGCAGGAACGGCACCTGCAGCGCGGCCAGCGCCCGCTCCAGGCCATAGTTGGTCATCAGCGTGCCGACCACCGGCCCGTGCAGGCGGCCGCTGGCCTGCCAACCGCAGGCCAGCACGTACAGCAGGCCGTCGCCGTCGACCGGGTTGCCCTGGTCGTCGGCCATCAGCACGCGGTCGCCGTCGCCGTCGAAGGCGATGCCCAGGTGCGCGCCATGCTCGCGCACGTTGGCGGCGAGGTTGTCGATGTGCATCGAGCCGACGCCGGCATTGATGTTGAGCCCGTCCGGCGCCGCACCGATCGCGATCACCTCCGCGCCCAGCTCGCGGAACAGCAGTGGTGCGATGTGGTAGGTCGCGCCGTGCGCGCAGTCCAGCACCAGCTTCAGTCCGCGCAGGTCGAAGCCGCGCGGCACGCTGGCCTTGCAGAACTCGATGTAGCGGCCGATCGCCTCGCGCGCGCGCATCGCCTTGCCCAGGCGCTCGGATTCGACCGTGGCGAACGGCGCGTCCAGCGCGGCCTCGATCGCCTGCTCGGTGGCGTCGTCGAGCTTCTCGCCGTGGGCGGAAAAGAACTTGATGCCGTTGTCGTAGTGCGGGTTGTGCGAGGCGCTGATGACGATGCCGGCGTCGGCACCGAGGGTGCGGGTCAGGAACGCCACCGCCGGGGTCGGCATCGGCCCGAGCAACTGCACGTTGGCGCCGGCCGCGACCAGCCCGGCCTCCAGCGCCGACTCGAACATGTAGCCGGAGATGCGCGTGTCCTTGCCGATCACCACGGTGGGCCGCGCGGTGCCGCCGGCGACCAGCACGCGGCCCAGCGCGTTGCCCAGGCGCATCACGAAATCGGCGGAAATCGCCCCCTGCCCGACCCGGCCACGGATGCCGTCGGTGCCGAAGTATTTGCGTTGGCTCATCGGAACGGGATTCGGGATTCGGGATTCGGGATTCGTTCAACGCACGGCATCCAAGCAAGCTCGGCGAACCGGGCACGCGCGGCGCCACGACTCCCGAATCCCGAATCCCGAATCTCGGCGCTGGTCACGCCAGCGCCTCGCTCTTCGCCGGGGCCGGCTGGCGCATCATCATCGCCAACAGCTCGGACAGGCGGTCGCGCAGTTCGCGGCGGTCGCAGATCTGGTCGATGGCGCCGTGCTCGAGCAGGAACTCCGAACGCTGGAAGCCTTCCGGCAGGGTCTCGCGCACGGTCTGCTCGATCACGCGCGGGCCGGCGAAGCCGATCAACGCGTACGGCTCGGCGATGTTGATGTCGCCGAGCATGGCGAAGCTGGCCGAGACGCCGCCGGTGGTGGGATGGGTCAGCACCGATACGTACGGCAGGCCGGCCTCGCGCAGGCGGCCGAGCGCGGCCGAGGTCTTGGCCATCTGCATCAGCGAGAACAGGCCTTCCTGCATGCGCGCGCCGCCGCTGGCGGAGAAGCACACGAACGGCGCGCCGATCTTCAGCGCGGTCTCGGCGGCCAGGGCGAAACGCTCACCGACCACCGAGCCCATCGAGCCGCCCATGAAGGCGAAATCGAACGAGGCCGCGACCAGCGGCTGGCCCTTGAGCAGGCCCTGCATCGCCACCAGCGCGTCGTATTCGCCGGTGCTCTTCTGCGAAGCCTTGATGCGCTCCCCGTATTTCTTCTGGTCCTTGAACTTCAGCGCGTCGGTCGGGCCCAGACGTGCGCCGATCTCGGTCGGCGCGGTGTCGGCGTCGAACAGCGCGGCCAGGCGTGCGCGCGCGCGGATCGCCATGTGGTGGCCGCACTTCGGGCACACCTCCAGGTTCTCTTCCAGCTCCGGCCGGTACAGCACGGCGCTGCAGTTGGGGCACTTCTCCCACAAGCCTTCGGGGACGCTGCGCTTCTTGCTGGGCGTGCTGTCGGTGCGAATGCCCGAAGGCATCAATTTGCTGAGCCAACTCATGCGATGTGACGATCCATTGGGCGGCCGCGAGAGCCGCAGAGGGGCGACAGTCTAACTCGGTCCCCCGCTGGCCTGCAGACGGTGGCGCATGGAGCGGCCAGGCCGGCCGGCACCGGCGCGGCCGCTGCCAGGGCAGCTGTCGGGGCTCGCCCATTGCGAGACCTGCGGCGCCGCCTCCGCCCTCCCGGGCAGCCAACCATGTTCCATCCCAACGGCCTGCGCGCGCCATCGACCGGCGAGGCGTGGGCCGCACGCACCCGCGCGCCGCGAATGCGGCATCGCCGCAAACGCGAACGCCCGCGCATGGCGGGCGTTCGGCTAGAACCAGGCGTGGCTCAGCCGGCGTCCAGCGCCTGCCGCAGCGGCACCAGGAACGCCAGGGCCGCCTCGCGCGCGGCCTGCGCGCTGGCGGCCTCGGCCAGCGCCGCGACCAGCGCGCTGCCGACCACCACGCCGTCGGCATCGACAGCCATGGCCTTGGCGCTGGCGGCATCCTTGATGCCGAAACCGGCCACCACCGGCACCGGGCAGCGCGCGCGCAGCTGGCGCAGGCGATCGCCGGCGGCGCGGGTATCCAGCCGGTCGGCACCGGTCACGCCGGCGAAGCTGACGTAGTACAGGTAGCCGCGCGCCGCATCGCACAACAGGGCGATGCGCGCATCGCTGGTGGTCGGCGAAGCCAGCACGATCAGGTCTAGGCCGGCGTCGGCGAAGATCGCCAGGGTCTCGGCCGATTCCTCCGGCGGCAGGTCGACCAGCAGCACGCCATCCACGCCGGCCGCCACCGCTTCTTCGGCGAAGCGCGCCGTGCCGTGGATCTCCACCGGGTTGAGGTAGCCCATCAGCACCACCGGGGTGTTGGCGTCGTCGCGACGGAACGCACTGACCGTCTCCAGCACGTAACGCAGGCCGGCGCCACGCGCCAGCGCGCGCTCGGAACTGCGCTGGATGGTCGGGCCATCGGCCATCGGATCGGAGAACGGCACGCCCAGTTCGATCACGTCGGCGCCGGCCTCGACCAGCGCATGCATCGCCGGCACGGTCGCCTCCAGCGACGGATCGCCAGCGGTGAGGAAGGGAATCAGGGCCTTGCGGCGTTGGGAATCGAGTCGGGCAAAGGTGTCGGCGAGGCGGTTCATGTGGGACCTATACACCACTCTCCCGCCGGGAGAGGGTTGGGTGAAAGTAAGAGGCGAAGCGGTGCGGCATTTGGTTTACGGAGCTGCGCCCGTACCCGCATCCGGCGCTTCGCGCCACCTTCTCCCGAAGGAGAAGGAAAAAGCCGTTACAGCGTCAGCCCCTCGCGCGCGGCGATGGTGTGCACGTCCTTGTCGCCGCGGCCGGACAGGTTGCACAGCACCAGCGCGTCCTTGTGCAGTTCGCGCGCCAGCTTGATCGACTGCGCCACGGCGTGGCTGGACTCCAGCGCGGCGAGGATGCCCTCGGTATGCGCCAACAGGTGGAACGCGGCCAGCGCCTCGTCGTCGGTGATGCCCTGGTAGACGGCGCGGCCGCTGTCGGCCAGGAACGCGTGCTCCGGCCCCACGCCCGGGTAGTCCAGGCCGGCGGACACCGAATGGGTTTCGATGATCTGCCCGTCGTCGTCGCAGATCACATAGGTGCGGTTGCCGTGCAGCACGCCGGGACGGCCGGCCGCGATCGAGGCGGCGTGGCGGCCGCTGCCGATGCCGTCGCCGGCGGCCTCGGCGCCGTAGATCTTCACCGAGGCGTCGTTGAGGAAGGCATGGAACAGGCCGATGGCGTTGCTGCCGCCGCCGACGCAGGCGCTGATCGCATCTGGCAGGCGACCGTAGTCGGCCAGCATCTGCGCGCGCGCCTCGCGGCCGACGATGGCGTTGAAGTCGCGCACCATGCGCGGATACGGATCGGGGCCGGCGACGGTGCCGATGATGTAGAAGGTGTCCTGCACGTTGGTCACCCAGTCGCGCATCGCCTCGTTGAGCGCGTCCTTGAGCGTGGCCGAGCCGGAGTGCACCGGCACCACCGTGGCGCCGAGCAGCTTCATCCGGTAGACGTTGATCTTCTGCCGCTCGATGTCGGTGGCGCCCATGTACACCACGCACTCCAGGCCCAGCCGCGCGGCCACGGTGGCGCTGGCCACGCCGTGCTGGCCCGCGCCGGTCTCGGCGATGATGCGGGTCTTGCCCATGCGGCTGGCCAGCAGCGCCTGGCCGATGGTGTTGTTGATCTTGTGCGCGCCGGTGTGGTTCAGGTCCTCGCGCTTGAGCAGGATCTGCGCGCCGCCGACTTCGCGGCTGAGCCGCTCGGCGTGGTAGATCGGGCTGGGCCGGCCGACGTAGTGGGTCAGGTCCTTGTCGTAGGCGGCGATGAAGGCCGGATCCTGGCGCGCGGCGTCGTAGGCGGCGGCCAGTTCCTGCAGCGGGCCGATCAGGGTCTCGGCGACGAAACGGCCGCCGTAGCGGCCGAAATGGCCGGCGGCGTCGGGATAGGCATGGAAGTCGCTGACGGGGACAGAGGACATGGCGCAAACCGGAGGGCAACAGGACAGGCCTGCACTTTAGCGCACACGTCGGCGCACAAAAACCGATAAAGTCTGACGCAAATCGTCAGGAAAACTCACATGACAAGCCCGCGCCGCCTGCCCTCGCTCAACGCCCTGCGCGCGTTCGAGGCCGCCGCGCGGCTGCGCAGCGTCGGCGCCGCGGCGGCGGAACTGCACGTCACCCACGGCGCGGTCAGCCGCCAGGTGCGGCTGCTGGAACAGGAACTGGGGCTGCCGCTGCTGCAGCGCGACGGCCGCGGCATCCGCCCGACCGCCGCCGGCACGCGCCTGTGCGAGGCCGCCGGCATCGCCTTCGCGCAGTTGCACGAAGCGGTGGCGGAGCTGCGCCGTCCCGCGCGCCCGGCCGCACTGGTGCTGGGCTGCCCCGGCAGCATCCTGGCCCGCTGGATGATCCCGCGGCTGCAGGCGCTGCAGCACGACCTGCCGGCGCTGACCCTGCACCTGTCCGCGCACGAGGGCGACTTCGCCGCCGACTTGGACGGCCTGGATGCCGCCCTGCTGCTGGGCCAGGCGCCGTGGCCGGCGGACTGGCAGGTCCGCGTGCTGGCGCCGGAGCGGATCGGCCCGGTGCTCAGCCCTGCCCTGCCGCAGGCGCCGGCACTGGCCGCGGCCGCGCCGGCGGCGCTGCAGGACCTGCCGCTGCTGCATACGGTGTCGCGCCCGCAGGCGTGGCCGGCCTGGGCCGAGGCACAGGGACTGGCACCGGCGCAGTTGCGCTACGGCACCGGCTTCGAACACCTGTACTACCTGCTGGAGGCGGCGCTGGCCGGAATCGGCGTGGCGATCGCGCCACAGCCGCTGGTCGCCGACGACCTGGCCAATGGCCGCCTGCTGGCGCCGTGGGGCTTCGTCGCCACCGGCGGGCAGTGGGCGCTGTGCACGCGCCGCGAGGTGCAGGACCCGCGGGTCGACGCACTGGCCCAGTGGCTAACGCAGGAGCTGCAGCGCTGAGCTCGACGGACCGCAGGCGACGCCGCGACCGGCTGCCTGCCCTTCCGCCGCGACGCGCTGCCGCGCTCAGCAGTTCGTATTCAACTCGTGGCAGTCGGCGCGGCGCACTTCCTCGACGAACTTGCGCATCTTGTGGCCGTCCTTGATGCCGGGCTGGCTCTCGATGCCGCTGGACACGTCCACGCCCCACGGCAGCGTGGCGATGATCGCGTCGAACACGTTGTCGCCATTGATGCCGCCGGCGAGCAGGAACGGCCGGTGCAGGCCGGTGGGCAGCCGCGACCAGTCGAAGGTCTTGCCCGAGCCGCCGCTTTCGCCCGGGGCGTGGCTATCGAACAGGAAGCCGGCGGCGTTGGGGTACTGCAGTTGCAGGGTGCGCGCGTTGACCTCGCCGCCGCCCATCGGCACCGCCTTCAGGTACGGCAGGTTGAAGCTGCGGCAAAAGCCGTCGTCCTCGTCGCCGTGGAACTGCAGCAGGGTCGGACGCACGGTGCGCAGGACCTCGCGCACCTCGTCCTTGGGGTTGTCGCGGAACAGCGCCACCACGTCGACCATGGGCGCGGCGGCCTGGCGCATCGCCCGCGCCTCGGCCGGCGCCACTCGCCGCGGGCTGCCATGGGCGAACACGAACCCGATCGCGTCCACGCCCAACTCGCCTGCCAGGCGGATGTCGCCGGCGCGGGTCATGCCGCAGAACTTGATGCGGGTGCGATACAACGTGCGATTCATAGCGTGACCTCGTCCGGAAGCGTCCAGTGGGCGGGATAGAGGGGACCGACGAACACCAGGCCCTGCGGCGGTGCCGTCGGGCCGGCGACGCGGCGGTCGCGTCCCGCGAGCAGTTCGCCAATCCAGGACACCGGCTTTTCGCCCGTTCCCACCATGACAAGGGAACCAACGATATTGCGCACCATGTGATGAAGGAATGCATTGGCCTGGACCTGGATCTCGACCAGGTCGCCGCTGCGGCTCACGGTGATCGACTGCAGCTCGCGGCGCGCGTGCAGCGCCTGGCACTGCACGCTGCGGAAGGCGCTGAAGTCCTGCTCGCCCAGCAGTGCCTGCGCCGCCGCGTGCATGGCCTCGGCCTGCAGCGGGCGCCGCTCCCAGCTCAGGGTCTGCCGGTACAGCGCCGGGCGCACCTGGCGGTTGAGCAGGCGGTAGCGGTAGCGGCGCGCGCGCGCCGAGAAGCGCGCATGGAAGTCGTCGGCCACCGGTACGCACCAGCGCACGCACACCGAGGGCGGCAGCCGCGCGGTGGCGCCCAGCATCCAGCCGCGCGCCGGGCGCGGCGCATCGCAATCGAAATGCACCACCTGGCATTCGCCGTGGACGCCGGCATCGGTGCGGCCGGCGCAGACCACGCCCACCGGCGCGTCGGCCACCGACGACAGCGCCGCCTGCAGCGTGGCCTGCACGCTGGGGCCACCGCTCTCGCCGAGCTGCTGCCAGCCCTGGAACTCGCTGCCGTCGTACTCCACGCCTAGCGCGTAACGCATGGCGACCTCCACTGCAGTCGGACACGGGCGTCGGCCCGCTGCGTGGCCGCCTCGCGCCTGGAACAGCACAGTACGCCTGTCACTACGCAGCCGTGGCGGCTGTGCCCCGACAAGACGGGATGCGTGCACGCGCGCACGCCCGTGCTCGCCCACCGCCGACGGGCAGGGTGCCGCGCCGCCGTCCCGCTCCAGGCCGGACGGCCGCGGCGAGCGCGCCGCGCGCCGCCTGCCCGCATCAGTCCAGCCGTCCCAACAATTGCAGCGCCTCGGCGCGCGCGGCCGGGTCGCCGCTGGCCGCGACCTCGGTCAGCAAGGTACGAGCGGTCTCGTTGTCGCCCAGGTCCATGTACGCCACCGCCAGTTCCAGCCGCTCGCGGCCCACCGGCGGATACGGCGACGGCGCTTCGGCCGGTGCCGGTGCCGGTGCCGGTGCGGCAGGCTCCGGTGCGACAGGCTGGTGCCAGGTCGGCTCCTGCCGGCCGGCGCCGGCGTCGCTGTCGACAGGAAGGTCGCTGCTCGGCAACGCGGACAGCGACGGCGGTTGCCGCCAGGACCTCTCGGCCGCGGACTCGACGGCCGGGGCGGCCTCCGGATGGGTGTCGGCCGGGTCGACGGAATGCAGGTCGTCGTTGCCCGCGGACAGCGGCGCATCGGCCGACGCATCGCGCATCGACTGCTGCGCCAGCACGCGCTCGAAGGCGTCGTCGTCGAGCGTGGGGTGGTGGTCGGCGTGATCGTCGGCAACGTGGTCGACGTGGTCGGCGCGCTCCCACGCCGGCAGCGCCTCCTCGTCGCGGGCGGCCGCAGCCTCCTCGACCAACGGCTGGGGTTCCAGCGGCGGCAGTTCCGGTGCATCGACATCGCGGTGCGCGACCACCGGCACCGCGGCGCTGGCCGCCAGTGCCGCGTCATCGTCGCGCGGCAACGGCGGCAGCGGCGACGGCTTGCGCCGGCGCGACAGCAACCAGGCGCCAAGGCCCAGCACCAGCAGGCTCAGCCCGCCCCACAGCCACAGCGGCCAGCCGGTATTGGCCGGCGCGGCCGCGGCGGCCGGCGCCGCCTGCCCGGCCTGGGCCAGGCGCTTCTGCGCCGCGGCCAGGTCGCTGTCCTTCAGCGCGATCAGTTGCTGCTGCTGGGCCTTGAGCTTTTCGAGCTGCTCCACCCGCGAGCGCAGTTCCTGAACCTCGGCATCGCGTGCCGCGAGGTCTTCGCGCGCCTGCTGCAATTGTTGGGTCGCCACCATGTCTCCTTCGTCGCCGGCACCCGTGCCGGACTTGGTTCCCGCCTCGCGGCGCGTCGCCGGCACCGCCGGCGCGATTTCCAGGCGCGCGCCGGACGCGGCCGCCGTCGCCGCGGCGGCCGGCTTGGCTGCGGCCTGCGCCGTCGCCGCGTCCTGCTGCGCCTGTGCCGGCTGCGGCACCGGCGCGCGCGCCTGGCGCCATTGCGCCGCCTGCTCGCGCACCACCGCCTCGGCCGCCGCGGCATCCAGGCTGGCCAGGTCCTCCTCGCGCGGCGTGCGCAGCACAGCGCCCTGCTTGAGCAGGTTGAGATTGCCGCGGATAAAGGCGTCCGGGTTGGCGCGCAGCAGCGCGACCATGGTCTGATCGAGCGAATGGCCGTTGCCGCGCGCGAGCTGGCCGGCGATCTGCGACAGGGTCTGCCCGGCGCGCACCGGCGCCAGCGCATCGCCTGGCGCGGCCGCGGGGGCCGGCACCGGACGCGGCGTGGCGGCCGGCCTCGCACTCGGCGTCGCTGGCGTCGCGGCGGCCGCCGGCGCTGGGGCGGCCGTGGATGCCTCGCGGGTGATGCGGTCGGACGGCTGCGCCGCGGCCGGTGCATCGATCGCCGGCGCGTCGATCGCCGCAGCGGTGTTGGGGGCGTCGATCAGTGCCGAATACTCGCGGATCAGCCGCCCCTGGCCCCAATCGACCTCGATCAGGAAGCTCAGCGACGGCACGTCGACCGGCATGCGGCTGCTGACCTGGATCACCGCGCGGCCCTTGCGGGTCTGGGTGAAGCGGAACTGCAGATCGCTGACCAGGCCCTGCGGGCGTTCCAGCCCGACCCGCGCGAAGGTCGCCGGCGAAGCCAGCGCCACCCGCGCCCGCTCCAGTTCGCCCGGCTCGTTGGAGATCACCGGGATCTCGGCCAGGAACGGCTCGCCCGGCTTGGACAGCACGCGGATATCGCCCAGGCCCAATGCCAGCGCCGCCTGGCTGCAGGCCAGCAACAGCAGCGCAGCGGCCGCGCGACAGACATGGCGCAGCGCAGGCGCGGTGGACACCGCATCGCCGCTGCGGCGACGGAACAAACGTGGTTGTAGGCGCATCCCGCCCCTGCCCCTTGGAGTCATGTCGTCAATATATATGAAGCGGGGATTGGGGATTTGGGATTTGGGATTCGTTGCGGGCAGGGCACTGCAGCGGCGGGGGTGTGGTCGCGGGTGCGCGAGCGGCTTCTCTTCCCTTGCGGGATCCGTGGACAGACGAACACTGCGACGCCCCCTTGTCCTGTAGGAGCGGCTTCAGCCGCGATGGCGTTCCCGGGAATGCTTCGTCGCGGCTGAAGCCGCTCCTACGGATGCGCCCGTCATCATCGCGCCCGCAGGCGTTATCGCATCCTCTTCTTGCAGCACGATACGGACCCCGGACACGACAACGGCCAGGGCATGCGCCACTGGCCGCTGCGTGATTGCCTGGAGATACCGCGCTTCGCAGCGCCGAAACGGCGCTGCACGGCTCTTACGAATCCCCAATCCCGACTGCCAAATCCCGGCCCCTCAGCCCTCCTGGGCCACCAGCTCGGCCAACTGCACCGCATTGAGCGCGGCGCCCTTGCGGATGTTGTCGGCCACCACCCACAGGTTGAGGCCGCGCGGGTGCGAGAAATCCTCGCGGATGCGGCCGACGAACACCGGGTCCTTGCCCGAGGCATGGGTCACCGGGGTCGGATAGCCGCCGGCCTTGTGCTCGTCGACCACCTCCACGCCGGCAGCGTTGCGCAGCAGTTCGCGCGCCTGCTCCGGGGTGATCTTGCGCTTGGTCTCGATGTTGACCGCCTCCGAGTGGCCGAAGAACACCGGCACGCGCACCGCGGTGGGGTTCACCAGGATGCTGCTGTCCTCGAGGATCTTCTGCGTCTCCCACACCAGCTTCATCTCTTCCTTGGTGTAGCCGTTGGGCTGGAAGTCGTCGATGTGCGGGATCAGGTTGAAGGCGATCTGCGCCTGGAACTTCTGCGGCTCGATGTCCTGAAACGCCAGCAGCTGCGCGGTCTGCTTGCCCAGTTCCTCCATGCCCGAGCGGCCGGCGCCGGACACCGACTGGTAGGTGGCCACGTTGATGCGCTCGATGCCGTATTCCTTGTGGATCGGCGCCAGCACCGGCATCAGCTGCATGGTCGAGCAGTTGGGGTTGGCGACGATGCCGCGCGGACGGTGCTTCAGGGCGTGCGGATTGACCTCCGACACCACCAGCGGCACGTCGTCGTCGTAGCGGAAGGTCGAGGAGTTGTCGATCACCACCGCGCCGGCCGCGGCGAACTTCGGCGCGTACTCCTTGGAGATGCCGCCGCCGGCAGAGAACAGCGCGATGTCCACGCCGGCCGGGTCGAAGGTGGCCAGGTCGAGCACGGTGACCTTCTGGCCGTTGAACTCGACCTGGCCGCCGGCCGAGCGCTCGGAGGCCAGCGGGTACAGCGTGGCGACGGGAAAACCGCGCTCGGCGAGGATGCTCAGCATGGTTTCGCCGACGGCACCGGTGGCGCCGACGACGGCGACGTTGAAACGACGGGTTGCATTGCTCATGGAAGGATTCGATCCGCAGGAAGAAAAAGGGGAGGAACAGCCGCACTGCCACGTGGATTCGGGGAACCTGCCGTGCGCGCCGCGCACAGGGCCTCAGGCTCCCTATCGTTTTTTGTCCGCCATCGCCCGCGCGCCGCCGCCGGCCGCGGCGATCGCGTCCAGGTTCAGCGCATTGGGCGGACGCCCGGCGTCGGCACCGATGCCCAGCGCGGCAAGCAGGTTGTCCACCGCCAGCGCCACCATCGCGCGGCGCGTGGCCACGCTGGCGCTGCCGATGTGCGGGGTCAGCACCACGTTGCGCAGCGCCAGCAGTTCCGGACGGATCGCCGGCTCGCCTTCGAACACGTCCAGCCCGGCCGCGGCCAGGCGCCCATTGGCCAGTGCGTCGGCCAGCGCGACTTCATCGACCAGGCCGCCGCGGGCGATGTTCACCAGCGTCGCGGTCGGCCGCATCTTGGCCAGCGCCGCCGCGTCGACGATGTGGTGCGACTGTGCGCTGTACGGCAGCACCAGCAGCAGGTGGTCGGCGCGTGCCAGCAGTGCGTCGAAGCCGACGTATTCGGCGCCATGCGCGCGCTCCACCTCGGCCGGCAGGCGGCTGCGGTTGTGGTACAGCACGCGCATCGAGAAGCCGGCGGCGCGGCGCGCGATGGCCTGACCGATCCGGCCCATGCCGAGGATGCCCAGCGTGCTGCCGTGGACATCGGCACCCAGCATGGTCTGGAACGACCACTGCTGCCACTGCCCCGCGCGCAGCCAGCGTTCGGCCTCGCCGATGCGCCGCGCGGCGGCCATCAGCAGGGCGAAGCCGAGATCGGCGGTGGTCTCGGTGAGCACGTCGGGGGTGTTGGTGGCGACGATGCCGGCCGCGCTGAGCGCGTCCAGGTCCAGATTGTTGTAGCCGACGCCCACGTTGGCGATGGCGCGCAACCGTGGCGCCCCGGCGATCTCGGCGGCGCCGATGCGCTCGTTGAGGGTGACCAGGGCGCCGTCCAGCGGCGCCAGCGCCTGCGCCAGGTCCTGCGGCGAATACTTGGTCACGTCCGCGGTGGTGGTCAGCGCGCAATGCGCGCCCAGCCGTGCGACGACATCGTCGAACAGCGGCTGGCTGACCCACACCCGCGGCCGCGACTCAGCCATCGCCACCGCCGGGGATGCGCGGCGTCACCGTGCCGACGTCGCCGCATTGCGCGCGGTGGCGCAGCGCCTGGTCCATCAGCACCAGCGCCATCATCGCCTCGGCGATCGGGGTGGCGCGGATGCCGACGCAGGGATCGTGGCGGCCGGTGGTGATCACGTCCACCGCCTGCCCGTCCACGTCCACCGTGGCGCCGGGCAGGCGCAGGCTGGAGGTGGGCTTGAACGCAACCGAGACGACGACCGGCTGGCCGGTGGCGATGCCGCCGAGCACGCCGCCGGCGTGGTTGGACTGGAACCCGTCCGGCGCGATCAGGTCGCGATGGTCGGTGCCCTTCTGGGTCACCGCGGCGAAGCCGTCGCCGATCTCCACGCCCTTGACCGCATTGATGCTCATCATCGCCGCGGCCAACTCGCCGTCGAGCTTGCCGTAGATCGGCTCGCCCCAGCCCGCGGGCACGCCGTCGGCGACCACGGTCACGCGCGCGCCGATCGAATCGCCGGACTTGCGCAGCGCATCCATGTACGCCTCCAGCTCCGGCACCTGCGGCGCATGCGGCCAGAAGAACGCGTTGTCTTCCACCGCGTCCCAGGCGAAACCCTGCGGCAGCAGCGGCCCGAGCTGGGACAGGTAGCCGCGCACGCGCACGCCGTAGCGCTGCGCCAGCCACTTCTTGGCGATGACGCCGGCGGCCACGCGCATGGTGGTCTCGCGCGCGGACGAGCGCCCGCCGCCGCGCGGATCGCGGATGCCGTACTTCTGCCAGTAGCTGTAGTCGGCATGGCCGGGGCGGAACTGCCGGGCGATGTCGGTGTAGTCCTTGCTGCGCTGGTCGGTGTTGCGGATCAGCAGGCCGATCGGGGTGCCGGTGGTGCGGCCCTCGTAGACCCCGGACAGGATCTCGATGGCGTCGGCCTCGCGCCGCGCCGAGGTGTGCCGGCTCTTGCCGGTGGCGCGGCGCTGCAGGTCGTGGGCGAATTCGCTGGCGTCCAGCTCCAGCCCCGGCGGGCAACCGTCGACCACGCAGCCGATCGCCGGCCCGTGCGATTCGCCGAAGGTGGTGACGGTCAGCAGCGTGCCGAAACTGTTCGCGCTCATGGCCGTGGCGTCACCGGTCCGCGGCCAGCGCGGCGATGCGCGCGTGGTGCGTCAGCAGTTCGCTGCGCTCCACCGCGAAGATGCCCATCTGCCCGACCTTGAACTCGACCCAGGCGAAATCCACTTCCGGCAGCAGCTGCGCCAGCGCGCGCTCGGACTCGCCGACCTCGCAGATCAGCAGCCCGTCCTCGCTCAGGTGCGCCGGGGCGTCGCGCAGGATCTTCAGCGCCAGGTCCAGCCCGTCGTCGCCCGCCCGCAGGCCCAGTTCCGGCTCGTGCGCGTATTCCGGCGGCAGCGCGTCGGTCTCGGCGTGGGTGACGTAGGGCGGATTGGTCACGATCAGCTCGTAGCGGCGCCCGCCCAGCCCGGCGAACAGGTCGGACTTGACCAGTTCGACGTTGTCGGCCAGCAGCCGCTCCTTGTTCTCGGCGGCCAGGCTCAGCGCGTCGTCGCTGATGTCGACCGCGTCCACCTGCCAGTTCGGGTTGTAGTGGGCCATGGCGATGGCGATGCAGCCCGAGCCGGTGCACAGGTCCAGCGCGCGCTCGACCGGGCGGCCGGCCAGCCACGGCTCGAAGCCGGCCTCGATCAGTTCGGCGATCGGCGAACGCGGCACCAGGGCGCGCGCATCGCTCTTGAAGCTGAGCCCGGCGAACCAGGCCTCGCCGGTGAGGTAGGCGGCGGGGATGCGCTCGGCGATGCGGCGCTCGAACAGCGCCAGCACCTGCGCCTTCTCCGGCGTGGTGACCCGAGCGCTGCCGTAGGCCGGGCCCAGGTCGTGCGGCAGGTGCAGCGCGTGCAGCACCAGTTGCGTGGCCTCGTCCAGGGCGTTGTCGTAGCTGTGGCCGAAGCTCAGCCCGGCGGCGTTGAAACGGCTGGTGCCGTAGCGGATCAGGTCGATGATCGTGTGGAGTTCGGCGGCCGCGTCGGCAGTCATGGCAACAGGCAAGGCAATGTGGCCCCCGATTATAGAGGCCCGGCCGCTATGATGAGCGTTCGTTGCATGGGAAATCAGTATGTTCAACCGCACCTTCGGCATCGTCCTGGTGGTTGCCCTGGCCGCCGGCCTGGGGCTGCTGCTGGCCCAGAAGTACTTCGGCGGCAGCGCCGCCCCGGCCTGGCCGGAGACCCGCACGGTGCGCATGTATCCGCAGCCGCGGCCCCTGCCCGACTTCCACCTGCGCCAGACCGACGGCACGCCGCTGGTGCCGGGCGAACTCAAGGGCCACTGGACCCTGGTGTTCCTGGGCTTCACCGCCTGCCCGGACGTGTGCCCGACCACCCTGGCCGACCTGGCGCGCGCGCAGAAGCAATGGGAGACGCTGCCGGACACGCTGCGCCCGCGCGTGCTGTTCGTCTCGGTCGACCCGCAGCGCGACACCCTGCCGCGGCTGGGCGAGTACGCCCATGCCTTCCATAAGGACACCATCGCCGCCACCGCCGACGTGCCCGAGCTGGAGCGCTTCGCCACCGCGCTGGGCTTCGTGTTCCAGAAGGTGCCGGGCAAGCACTACGCCGAGAACCCGAACGACTACAGCATGGACCACTCCGCCGCGATCGCGGTGCTCGACCCGCAGGGCCGCCAGGCCGGGCTGATCCGCCCGCCGTTCGATGCCGCGGCGATCGCCGCCGACCTGCAGGCCCTGACCAAGGCCACCGCCCCATGAGCCTGACCACCCGCCTGACCTACGTGCTGCCGCACCGGCTGCTGTCCTCGCTGGCGCGGCGCCTGGCCTATTCGTCGCGGCCCGGACTGAAGCAGTGGCTGATCGACACGGTGGTGCGCCGCTTCGGCGTGGACCTGAGCGAGGCCGCGCAACCGGATGCGCGCGCCTACCCGACCTTCAATGCCTTCTTCACCCGTGCGCTGAAGCCGGGTGCGCGTGTCGCCGATCCCGATCCGCAGGCGCTGCTGATGCCGGCCGACGGCCGCATCAGCCAGCTCGGCCGGATCGAGGACGGGCGCATCTTCCAGGCCAAGGGGCAGTCGTTCACCGCCGCCGAACTGCTCGGCGACGACGCCGCGGCGGCGCCGTTCGCCAACGGCCTGTATGCCACCGTGTACCTGTCGCCGCGCGACTACCACCGCGTGCATATGCCCTGGACCGGCACCTTGCGCGAAACCGTGCACGTGCCGGGGCGGCTGTTCAGCGTCGGCACCGACGCGGTGCGCAGCGTGCCGCGCCTGTTCGCGCGCAACGAGCGCCTGGTCTGCCATTTCGACACCGACTTCGGCCCGATGGTCTCGGTGATGGTCGGCGCGCTGCTGGTGTCCGGCGTGGAAAGCGTGTGGAGCGGCGTGGAGATCCCGCGCTACGCCGACCGCATCACCCGCAAGGATTGGCGCGGCAAGGGCATCACCCTGCAGCGGTTCGAGGAAATGGCGCGCTTCAACTACGGCTCCACGGTGATCGTGCTGCTGCCGCCTGGCGTGGCCGCGTTCGATCCGGCGCTGAAGGCGGAATCGCCGGTGCGACTGGGGCAGGCACTGGCGCGGCTGGTGCGCTGAAGCGCGCGGGGCCGCGGCGCGGCCCCTTGCGGGGAGTGTTTTTGTGGGAGGGACTTCAGTCCCGACGCCTCGACGGTGAAAGACCGAAGGCATGTGCTGGATGGTGTTGTCGACGCCTCGCCTGAGACTGCGGCCGCCGTACCCTCATCCGGCGCTGCGCGCCACCTTCTCCCGGAGGGAGAAGGGATTGGATTGCGCTTTTGTCTCGCAGCGCGTGTGCAGCGCCCCCCTGTGGGAGGGACTTCAGTCCCGACGCATGGACGGTGGACGGGCCGCCTTTCCCTGCAATGGATGACGGCAAGCTACACGCCCGAGACTGCGCATGGCCCGACCCTCATCCGGCGCTGCGCGCCACCTTCTCCGCGGGCAGAAGGGATCCCTACTTCTCGCAGCCCACCAGCTTCAGCGACTGGCCCGGCTTCAACGCATAGCCCGGGGCACGCAGGCCATTGGCCTTGGCCAGCTCCTTCAGGTCGCAGTCGTGGCGGTCGGAAATCCGCCCCAACGTGTCGCCCTTGGCCACGCGGTAGCTGCGCACCTGCTTCTGCTTGGGCTTGGCCGGCGCGGGACGGCCGGTGGCCACCGTGGTCGGCACGCCGGCGACCGGGCTGACGTCGCCCACGGCGACGTTGCCGGTGAGGTCGGCGGCCGGCGCCGGGCTGCCGCTGCGCACCGCGGCAGTGACGTCGGCGGTGATCAGCGCGCGCGCCAGGTCGGCGCGCGGGCCGCTGACGCAGTAGCGGTTGTACAGGCCGACGATCTTGGTGGTGGCGTTGATGGTCACCCCGGCCGGGATCCAGCCGTCCGGCTCGTAGCGCGGGTTGAGGTTGCGCAGCGCGCGCATGTAGCCGTCGCGGGTGCCGTCGCTGCCCAGGCAGATGGTCAGTTCGTAGATGGTGGTGGACTTGGCCAGGCGCAGCGTGGCCGGCTGCGCATTGATCTTGGGGAAGGCCACGCCGTACTGCTGCGGGTGCAGGAAGATCCACGCCGCGGCGATCACCATCGGCACGTAGTCCTTGGTCTCGGCCGGGAACTGGTTGTACACCGAGGCGTCCCAGAAGCTGCGGCCTGGCATCTGGTTGAACACGCGCGCCGCACGGCCTTCGCCGCCGTTGTAGCCGGCCAGGGCCAGTTCGACGCTGCGGTTGAGCTCGGCCATGCGCTCGTTGATGTAGACCGCGCTGGCCTCGGCGGCACTGCGCGCGTCGTAGCGGGTATCGAAGCCGGTGCCGTCCGGGCCCAGGCCGAAACGGCGCCCGGTGGCCGGCATGAACTGCATCAGCCCGGCGGCGCCCACCCGCGAGTTGGCGTGCACGCGACCGTTGGACTCCTTGGCGATGATGCCGAACAGCAACGCCTCCGGCAGGCCGCGCTTCTCCCACTCCGGCCACATGATCGCGCGCAGGTTCTGGTAGTTCTCGTAGCTGCTCATCAGCGCCGGGCGCATGTCGGTCAGCCAGCGGCGGATGCCGGCCTGCACCGCCGGGTTGTACTCCACCATCGAATCGAAGGCGTGGCGCTTGTCGTTGAGCAGGCGCGCCGCGCGCGCGGCTTCCGGCACGTCGGCGGCCAGCGGGCTGATGTGGTCGGGGTCGGCCTGCAGCGGCGCCGCGTCTTCGTCGTCGGCGGCATCGGTATCGCTGGCCTGGCCCTGCGCGTCGGTCTTGGCCTTGAGCAGGCGCTTGTACGCGCCCAGGTAGGTGCCGACCTCGCAGCCACGCTGCTTGATGCAGGCCTGGATCACGTCCTCGATGTCTTCCAGCGCGGCGTCGCTTTCCTGGGTGCCCTTGGGGTCGCTGTTGCCGACCAGCACCATGGCGTCGTTGTAGCGCTTCTCGGCGGCGGCCAGGCGCTGATCGAGGACGGCGATGGCGGCCTGGTCGCGGGCGGACACGCGGGCATGGGCGGCAGGAGCGGTGCAGGTCAGCGCCACGGCAGCCGCGACGGGCCACGCGTGGGTGAAGCGAAACGGAAGGGGCATGGTGGGACGCGGCGACGGAAAGGCCGCAGGGTAGCCCCCGCCGTCGCATCGCGGCAAGGTCGCCGCGGCCCTGGCCCGACCCGCGGCGGGCCGACGTTCATGGCCGGCGCGCGTCCCGCGCTGCAACACGGGCACCGCGCGCACCGCGCCCGCGCCCCGCGATGCCGTCGCCACTCCCGTGCCGCAGCATCGAACGGCCAAACCACACAAAGAACTCATTTCGCGGGGTGCGCCGGTGTCCGCATGGCGTCGCGGCGCGCCTGGCGCACCCGTGCGCGTTCGGCCATCCCGCAGACGCTCTAGAATCCAGGCACCTCATTGCGGACCCCGATATGGACCCGATCCTGCTAGGCAAAGGCGTGACCGACGACATCGCGGTGCTGCTGCAACCGCGCCTGGGCAACCGCCACGGCCTGGTCGCCGGCGCCACCGGCACCGGCAAGACCGTGACCCTGATGACCCTGGCCGAAGGCTTCTCGCGGATCGGCGTGCCGGTGTTCCTGGCCGACGTGAAGGGCGACGTGGCCGGCCTGGCGATGCCCGGCGACGGCAACGAGAAGGTGCTGCAACGCGCCAGGGAGATCGGCGTGACCGACTACGCCCCGGCCGCCGACCCGGTGGTGTTCTGGGATCTGTACGGCAAGCTCGGTCATCCGGTGCGCACCACCGTCAGCGAGATGGGCCCGACCCTGCTGGCGCGCGTACTGGAACTCAACGACACCCAGGCCGGCGTGCTCGACATCGTGTTCAAGCTGGCCGACGACCGCGGCTTGCTGCTGCTCGACCTGGACGACCTGCGCGCGCTGCTGGCGCTGGTGGTGGAAGAGCGCAAGGACATCTCCACCGAATACGGCCTGATCAGCGCGCAGTCGGTGGCGGCGATCCAGCGCGCGCTGCTGCGCCTGGCCCAGGACGGCGGCGAAGGTTTCTTCGGCGAGCCGGCGCTGGACCTGGCCGAGCTGATGCGGGTCGACCACGACGGCCGCGGCGTGATCGGCATCCTCGCCGCTGCGCAACTGGTGCTCAAGCCGCGGCTGTACTCGACCTTCCTGCTGTGGCTGCTGTCGGAACTGTTCGAGCAACTGCCGGAAGTGGGCGACCTGGACAAGCCCAAGCTGGTGTTCGTGGTCGACGAGGCGCACCTGCTGTTCGACGACGCGCCACCGGCGCTGGTGCAGCGCATCGAGCAGGTGGTGCGGCTGATCCGCTCCAAGGGGGTTGGCGTGTACTTCTGCTCGCAGTTTCCCGACGACGTGCCCGACAGCATCCTCGGCCAGCTCGGCAACCGCGTGCAGCACGCGCTGCGCGCCTACACGCCGCGCGACCAGAAGGCGGTGCGCACCGCCGCCGACACCTTCGTCGCTAATCCCAAGCTGGACGTGGCCAAGGCCATCTCCCAGCTCGGTACCGGCGAGGCGCTGGTGTCCACGTTGCAGGACAAGGGCGTGCCATCGCCGGTGCAGCAGACCCTGATCGCGCCGCCGCGCTGCCGCATGGGCGCGATCACCGAGGCCGAGCGCGCGCAGGTGCGCGCCGGCAGCCCGGTCGGCGCGCGCTACGACACGCCGGTCAACCGCGAATCGGCGGCGGAGCTGCTGGCGCGCCGCGTCGAGCAGAGCGCCGACCGCAGCGCCGCGCCGCCAGCACGCACCCGCGAACAGGACGAGGCGCAGGACAGCGGCTTCGGCCAGGCGGTCAAGGACGCGGTGTTCGGCACCAAGCGCCGCCAGGGCATGCTGGAGGCGATGGCCAAGCAGACCTCGCGCACCATCGGCAACCGCATCGGCCAGCAGATCGTGCGCGGCATCTTCGGCAGCATCTTCGGTGGCAGGCGCTGAGCGCAGCCGATGCCAAAGGACGCTCCAGCATGGACAGAAACGCGATGAGCGCCTTTCAATGATGTCGCGGGCGGACAAGCTGACAACGCTCCAGGGAAGCTGCCACTGCGGCTGCCTGACCGTCGCGTTCTCGACGGATCAATCGGCAGAGGACATCCGTCCGCGCGCCTGCGACTGCAGCTTCTGCCAGAAGCATGGTGCGGCATACGTTTCCGATCCCGCCGGCACGCTGCGACTGACGGCCACGCATGCCGAGGCCGTGCATCGTTATCGCCAGGGCGCAGAGGCCGCCCACTTCCAGCTGTGCCGCCAGTGCGGGGTACTGGTCGCGGTCACGTTCGAGCATCAGGGGCGGCTTTACGGTGCCGTCAATGCCGGCTGTCTGAACAAGACGCCCGCGCTGGGGGCCGCAACGCCGGTTTCACCGCAATGGCTGGACGCCGAAGCAAAAAAGGCCCGATGGTTGCAGGCGTGGGTGCCGGACGTGCAATGGGTCATCGCTGACACCTGAGCATGCCTGCCGCACACCGTCGCCACCAGCGATCGACAGGCCCGGCCTGCAGAACGGTGGATTCGCGGGTACGCGCGGCCTTCGATCCAGGCGATGCCACGCGCAGATACAACAACCGACAACGCTACGCTAGGCCAGCAGCCCGTGCAGCTTGGCGTACTGCAGCAGCATGATGGTCTTGGCGTCGGCGATCTCGCCGGTGTCGATCATCGCCAGCGCGGCATCGAGCGCCAGCTCCAGCACCTCGATCTCCTCGCCCTCGGCGGCCACGCCGCCGCCGGCGCCGACCTTGTCGCGGTCCACGTACTCGCCCACGAAGAAATACAGCCGCTCGGTCACCGAGCCCGGACTCATGAACGCCTCGAACACCTTGCGCACGTTCTCGATCCGGTAGCCGGTCTCCTCTTCGGTTTCCTTGCGGATGCAGGTCTCCGCATCGTGGCGATCGAGCAGCCCGGCGCAGGCCTCGATCAGCATGCCGTCGGGATTGCCGTTGAGCAGGGTCGGCAAGCGGAACTGGCGGGTCAGCATCACCGTGCCTTTGGCGCGGCTGTACAGCAGGATGGTGGCGCCGTTGCCGCGGTCGTAGGCCTCGCGCGTGAGCGCCTGCCAGCGGCCGTCCTGGCGCTGGAAATCGAAGCTGACCTTGCGCAGCACGTACCAGTTGTCCGACAGCACTTCGATGTTGGTGACGCGCACGCGCGGATTGCCGGAAACGAAGGAAGGGTCCAAGCGAGACTCCTGGGATGGGAACGGCGAAACGACGGGCTCGACGCGAGACACGCGCACTCGCCGCTGGGCGTGCAGTGTAGCCAGCGCACGCGGCGCCGCTGCGACACGGGTAGCGCTTTGCGCGGCAGCACGCACTCCCGTGCCACCCCGGCCGTCGCTGCCGCACCGCTGCCACGGCCAGCGCGCGATTGCACCGGCTGCGGCCGACCCGCACAATCGTCTCACTTCGTAGACAGGGGGCGTCATGGAAGATCGTCGTCGCGCGGGCGCAAGCCGCGCCCATCGCAGCACACCCGAACCGTTCTGGGCGCGCACCCGCGCCATCGCGCTGTATCCGCTACGCGGCGGCGCACTGTACGCGCTGATCGCGCTGACCCTGTGCAGCCTGCTGGGCATGCTGCCCGGCATCGGCTGGATCCTGGGCATCGTCACCACCCTGGCGATCTACAAGTACGCCTTCGAGATCCTGCGGCACACTGCCGACGGCTACCTGGACGCGCCGGAACGCGGTTTCGATGTGGGCGACGGCGTGGTGCTGCGGCTGCTGGCGATGATGATCCTGCTCGGCGTGGCGGTGTTCGCTGCGCTGCTGCTGGCCGGCCCGGTCGGTGGCCTGCTGATGCTGCTGGCGGTGGTGCTGCTGCAGCCGGGCATCCTGATTTCCCTGGCGATGGACGGCAGCCTGCGCCGCGCGCTGAACCCGGCCGTGTCGATCGGCCTGGCGCTGCGCATCGGCTGGCCGTACCTGGCTGCGTTCGGCCTGCTGTTCGTGATCCAGGCCAGCGCACTGAGCGCCGCCGCCTGGCTGCAGCGCGCCCTGCCGCCGCTGGTCGCCGACCTGGCGGTCACCGTGGTGACGATCTGGGGCCTGTTCGCCGCCTTCCACCTGCTGGGCTATCTGGTCTACCAGTATCACGCCGTGCTGGGCTACGAACCGGCTGCCGAGGCGGCCAACGCCTTCGCCCGCCACGACCCGGACCAGCGCGTGCTCGACGAGGCCGAGCAGTTGGTGCGCGACGGCCACACCGATGACGCGCTGCAGGTGCTGCGCAGCGAAGTGCGCACCCGCGCGGTGAGCCTGGGCGTGCACGAGCTGTACCAGCGCCTGCTGCGCGGCAGTGCGCGCCACGACGAACGCCGCGACCACACCCGCCAGTACATCCACCGGCTGCTGCAGGAAAAGCAGGAACGGCGTGCGCTGGCCTTGCAGCGCGAGGCGCTGGATGCCGCCCCCGACTTCGCGCCGCTGCTGCCAGAACAGGCCACGCTGCTGGCCGAACGTGCGCAACTGGCGGGCCAGTTCCGGCTCGCCGCCGACGGCCTGCAGGCCGCGCTGCGTGCCTGGCCGAAGGCACCGGAATACAGCACGTGGTCGCTGCAGGCCGCCTTGCTGCTGGCCGAGCGCTTTGGCGAAGACGCGCAGGCGCGCAGCCTGCTGGAGGACGCGCTGACCCGCTGCGACGATGACGTGCAGCGCGGCAAGCTGCAGGCGGCGTTGCGCGCGGTGACGATCGCGCCGGTCTAGGGCCGGCAATGCGGCATGCGCCCCACACGCGCCGGACAACGCCCTCAGGCGTTGGCGAGCAGGAACCGCGCCTTGTCCGCCGGCGGTAAATCCGGGTAGCGCACGATCAGCGCCTCCAGTACGCGCCGCCACTCCGCCGTGGCCTGGCGTTCGCCGTGGCCCAGCGCGAGCCGGAACCAGGCCTGCGCCTGCTGCTCGCGTGGCGAGACCGCATCCTGCGCCAGCAGCGCCTCCGCCTCCGCCAACAAGCCCAGCGCCATCCAGCGTGCGAACAGCGCCGCGCGCATCGGCGCATCCAGGTCGCCGGCCGCCTGCAGCACCCCAGCCTGCTGCCGCGCCTCCTGCAGTGACGGTGCCGGTAGCCGCAGCACCTCCAACGCCCTGGTCCGCGCCGACGCCGCCTGGCCGGCATTGGCGGCCAGGCGGTAGCGCGCCAGCGCCACATCGAAGCGCTGCGGCGCTTCCGCGGCCAGCGCCTCCAGCAGCACGCCAGCCTGGTGGTGTTCCATCCGCCCCAGGTGCGCCTGCGCACGCGCCCAGCGGTCGTCGAGGGGCGCATCGGCCTCGTCGCGCAGGAACGCCTCGCGGGTCTGTCCGGCCGCCACCAGCACCGCGCCGAGCAGCGCGCCGACCACCAGGCCGCCGGCATGCGCGTCGAAGCCGATGCCGGCATCGCCGTTGCACAGCAAGTTGTACAGTTCCCAGCCCAGCCACAGCGGCAGCAGGGCGATGGCCGGGGCGCGCACATAGTCGAACAGCACCGCCGCCCAGTAGAAGAAGCGCACCGGGCGCCGCCCCCACACCACGCAGAACGCGCCCATCAATGCGGCAATGGCACCGGAGGCGCCGAGCCCCGCCCCGGCTTCGCCCCAACGCCACCACAGGCTCGCCGCGCTGGCACCGAACGCACCGAGCAGGTACACCGCCAGGAACCGCCAGCCGCCGATCGCGCCTTCCAGCAAGGTGCCCAGCGCCAGCAGGAACAGCATATTGCCGACCAGGTGCAGGGCGTCGGCATGCAGGAAGGCCGACGTGAGCATACGTGCCGGCGCCCATTCGGAGCTGCGCTGCACATGGCGCAGGGTGAACACGCGCTGCAGCAGCGCGTCGTAGTGCGCGCGCAGCGGCGCCCAGGCCTGCCGGGCATCGGCGTCCGCGAATGCGTTGCCGTCGCGCATGGCCTGCACGAAGCGCACGTCGTGCAGGGTGGTGGCACCGACGAAGGCCGGCCGCTCCGCCGCCGGCACCTGCTGCAGCCGTGCCAGCGCCTCGCGCTCGCCACTGCGCTCCAGGTAGCGCGCATAGGCCGGCGCTTCCAGCGCGCCGAGTCCGGAGTCCAGGTACACGCGCAGCGCCTGCCGCAGCGGCGCCCCGTCGTGGCGCTGCCAGCCGACGTAGACCGCGACGTTGAGCAGGATCAGCAGCAGCGTGACCAATGGGAAGTTGTCCCGCGACAGCGGCTTGTGCAGCGGCAGGATCAGCATCGGGCGACGGTCGTGTGCGGGGCGGCGCCAGCTTCGGCCATCGCCTGCGGGTGCGCAAGCCGCAGGCACGCGCTAGCATCGCCACCCCGCTCCACCGCAGTCGCATCGATGAGCCGCTGGCGGCCCCCTGCCGAGAAAAGCACCGCCCTGATCACCCCGGAAGGCCATGCCCGGCTCAAGGCCGAACTGGACGAACTGTGGCGGGTGCGCCGCCCCGAGGTGGTCAAGGCACTGGCCGCGGCCGCGGCCGAGGGCGACCGTTCGGAGAACGCCGAGTACACCTACCGCAAGAAGCAACTGGGCGAGATCGACCGCCGCGTGCGCTACCTGAGCAAGCGCCTGGAAGCGCTGCGCGTGGTCGCCGAGGCGCCGTCGGACCCTCAAGCGGTGTTCTTCGGCGCGCACATCGAACTGGAGGACGCCGACAGCGGCGAACTGCGCCGCTACCGCATCGTCGGCCCGGACGAGACCGACGCGTCGCGCGGCTGGATCAGCATCGATTCGCCGCTGGCGCGGGCCCTGCTGAAGAAGCGCGTCGACGACGAAGTGGAAGCGCAGCTGCCCGGCGGCCGCCACAGCTTCGTGGTGGTGGCGGTGGACTACGCCACGCCGTGAGCGCGCGGCGCCGTGGCGCCCCGCATGCGGCCGCCTGCGGCCTCAGAGCACCCGCAGGTCCAGTGGCCGCGCCGGCGCCGCGGGCGCCGGCAACGCATCGCCGAACAGGTCGTGCTCGTCGCTGTCGGTGATCTCCACCTGCACCAGATCGCCCGGCTTGAGCCCGAGTTCGCCGCCGTTCTGGATGTGCACCAGGCCATCGATCTCCGGCGCATCGGCCTTGGAGCGCGCCACCGCGATGCCATCCTCCAGCAGGTCGACCAGGCACTCCTGCACGCTGCCGATCTTGGCTTCCAGACGCGCGGCGGAAATCGCTGCCTGCCGCTCCATGAAGCGCGCCAGCCGCTCCTGCTTGAGTTCTTCCGGCACCGGATCCGGCAGCGCATTGGCGCTGGCGCCCTCCACCGGCGAATAGGCGAACGCACCGACGCGGTCCAGCTGCGCGGCGTCCAGGAACTCCAGCAACTGCTCGAACTCGGCGTCGGTCTCGCCGGGGAAGCCGACGATGAAGGTCGAACGCAGCGTGATCTCCGGGCACAGCGCGCGCCAGCGCTGCACGCGCTCCAGGGTGCGCTCCACCGCGCCCGGCCGCTTCATCAGCTTGAGGATGCGCGGGCTGGCATGCTGGAACGGGATGTCCAGGTACGGCAGCAACTTGCCCTCGGCCATCAACGGAATCACGTCGTCCACGTGCGGATACGGGTACACGTAGTGCAGGCGCGCCCACGCGCCCAGTTCCGACAGCCCCTCGCACAGCGCCTTCATCCGCGTCTGGTAGGCGCGGCCGCGCCATTCGCGCTCGGCGTACTTGAGGTCCACGCCATAGGCCGAGGTGTCCTGCGACACCACCAGCAACTCGCGTACCCCGCCCTTCACCAACCGCTCGGCCTCGCGCAGTACCTCGTCGACCGGGCGCGACACCAGGTCGCCGCGCATCGACGGAATGATGCAGAAGCTGCAACGGTGATTGCAGCCTTCGGAAATCTTCAGGTAGGCATAATGCCGCGGCGTCAGCTTGACCCCGATGTCGTCCTCGGCGCCCCGCGCACGCGGCAGCAGGTCCACGAACGGGTCGTGGCGCGGCGGCAGCGCCGCATGCACCGCTTCCATCACGCTCTGGTAGTCCTGCGGGCCGGACACCGCCAGCACGTCCGGATAGGCCGCGCGGATCTGCTCCGAACGCTTGCCCAGGCAGCCGGTGACGATGACCTTGCCGTTCTCGGCCATGGCCTCGCCGATCGCCTCCATCGACTCGGCCACTGCCGAATCGATGAAGCCGCAGGTGTTGACCACCACCACGTCGGCCGCGTCGTAGCTGGGCACGATCGCGTAACCCTCCACGCGCAGTTGGGTGAGGATGCGTTCGGAATCGACAAGGGCTTTGGGGCAGCCGAGCGAAACGAACCCCACCTTCGGAGGCAGCTGGTCAGCAGGGGAGGCAGGCAGAACGTTCTTCACAGGGTCACCGATTCGCGTGGGCGCAGATGCCCTGGCTGATAACCCTTGGAATTTTACCTTGCAGAGGGTGGGGATGCGCAAAAGCGCCTCTACCGCTGCACCCTGGCGGCTGAACGCGCCGCGCGGTCAACGGGGCACGGCGATGATCTGCACCGAATCGACCAGGGTCCTGGACCACACATCGTCGCGATTGCCGTTGGTCAGGTAGACGATCACGTAATGGTCGTCCAGATTCGCGCCGTAGAGAATGCGCACGCGCACCTTGGTGCCACCGTCATGGCCCAGTTCATGCCAGCGCCCCTGTTCGCCGTAATCCCAGCCGGATGCAAAGCCGCCCTGCGCGCCATTGGGAAACAGATAAGGGCGCCAGTGCTTCAACAGCGCCGCGCGCGAGACGAGCTTCCCATCGGCGATGGCCGACATGAAGGTGTCCACGTCCTCGAGGGTTGAAACGATGCAGCCTTGGGCGATGGCGTAATCGGGCCACCGGATCGGCGCATCGACGACGGCGCGCCCGTTGTCCGCGTGGTAGCTCGCGACCATCCCGACGGGCGGACGTGCCGGCTCCAGCACCGTCCCGCGCAAGCCCAGAGGCCGGATGATCCGCTCTTCAACCAGCATCCGGTAAGGCTTGTGCGTCACGCGCTGCAGAACCGCCGCGAGCACGAGATAGTTCGTCCCCGCATAGCGCGTCTGGGCATCCGGCGCCGAGGTGGAGGGCCGCTTGCTTGCGGCGGCCAATGCCGCCTCCAGCGTCGGCGGGAACGGCCGATCCAGATGCTGGGGATCGAAGAAGTCCGGCAGCCCGGTGACGTGATTCATGAACTGCTCGACGCGGAGGGAGCGCCACGTCTCGGGCAGGTTGGGCACGTAGCGCGAAGCCGGCGCCGCCAGATCGATCCTGCCCTCTTCCACCAGTTGCAGCACCAGCGTGTTGGTGAACAGCTTGCTTACCGAATAGATCGGGAATGGCGTCTTGGACGTGATGGGCTGTCCGCCGCCCATTGCCGTCGTGCCGGTGGCCCCTTCATAGACCAGCTCGCCATTGTGCCTCACCCGTACCGCCTGGGCCGGAATGCCATGACCCAAAGCATTGGCCTTGAGCTGCGCGTCCAGCGCCTCCTTCAGATCGCTGGCGCTACCCGACCCACTGGCCGCAAGAAAGAGACCGACGATGACAAACCATCGTTTCATGTTGCCTCCCGATCCCCGGGCGCAAGCGCGCCAGACGCCATGCGGCGATGCCCGGATGGTAGCAGCAGGGCCGCTCCCCACGGACAGGCCTGCGGCGCTCTGGGACGCCGAGATCGGATGTTGGATCCCAACGACAGCGGATGCCTGAAGAGGAGCGCAGCGCGTCGTCGTCCCGCAGCGCCGCCGGGCGGCCGCCCCGGGCGTGCCTCCGCGCTCACCCCGGTTTAGCCCGCGCGATGGATAATCGGCCGCTCCCCCACTCCACAGGATTCCCCGCATGGGCCACTGGACCACGCTCGACACCGCTCACGGCCAGGTTTCCGCCTGGCACGCCCTGCCCGAGGGCACGCCGCGCGGCGGCCTGGTGGTCATCCAGGAGATCTTCGGGGTGACCGACTACATCCGCCAGGTCGCCGACCGCTACGCCGCGCACGGCTACGAAGTGCTGGCGCCGGCGCTGTTCGATCCGGTGGAGAAGGACGCGCAGCTGGCCTACGACCAGGAAGGCGTGCGCAAGGGCCTGGAACTGGTCGGCGCGCTCGGCTTCGACCGCGCCCTGGATATCGTGCAGGCGGCGGCACAGGCGCTGGCGCCGGCCGGCAAGGTCGGCACCCTGGGCTACTGCTGGGGCGGCAGCGTCGCGTTGTTGTCGGCGCTGCGCCTGGGCCTGCCCTCGGTGAGTTACTACGGCGGCCGCAATACCCAGTTCCTGGACGAGACGCCGAAGGCACCGGTGCTGTTCCACTTCGGCGCCCAGGACGGCAGCATTCCGGCCGAATCGATCCAGCAGCACCGCGAGAAGCTGCCGCAGATGCAGACCTTCGTGTACCCGGCCGGGCACGGCTTCGACCGCCACGTGGATCCGAACCACTACGACGCCGACAGTGCCGAGCTCGCCCGCGAACGCAGCCTGGCGTTCCTCGCCGAGCACCTGGGCTGAGCCGCGGCATGGTCGACTTCGTCCTGGACCCGCGGCTGCAGGCCGACAGCGCGTTCGTCGCCGACGGGCCGCTGTCGCAGGTGCGGCTGATGGACGACGCCCGCTTCCCGTGGCTGCTGCTGGTGCCGCGGGTGGCCGAGGCCAGCGAGTGGATCGACCTGGACGGCGGCCAGCAGCGCCTGCTGCTGGCCGAGATCAACCAGCTCTCGCAGTTGCTGCGGCAGGAGCCGGGCGTGCACAAGCTCAACATCGGCGCACTGGGCAACGTGGTGCGGCAACTGCACGTGCACGTGCTGGGGCGGCATCCGGGCGATGCCGCCTGGCCCGGCCCGGTGTGGGGCAGCGGCGCGGCACAGCGGCTGCCGGCCGAAGAACTGCAGGCGCGTGTTGCGGCGTGGCGCCAGCGGCTACGATAGGCGCCCTTTTTTGCGGAAGCCACGCCTCCATGAAATCCAATGTGATCGCCGCCATCGTGCTGATCGTGATCGGCCTGGTGTTCCTGGCCAACAACCTGGGCTGGACCAACCTGAGCCTGGGTCGGCTGATCGCCACCTGGTGGCCGGCGATCCTGGTCGCGGTCGGCGTCGGCATGCTGTTCGGCCGCGGCAAGTAGGTGGAGCCGGGATTGGGATTGGGGATTTGGGAGTGGGGATTCGCAAAGCGATCCCCACTCTTAGCGGCGACGTCGCGTTAGCGGCTTTCGGGAGCGACGCCTGCAAACGCAGGGGCGCCGTGTCGCGACTGCGGGCTCAGCGGCGGACGTTGACCACGCGGGTGCCGGCGATCAGATCGTGCAGGCAGCGCTTGTCCTGGCGGAAGATGAACAGCGCGTCCACCAGGGCGTAGATACCGCCGACGATCGGCAGCAGCGAGATCGCCTGGGTCGGCAGGTAGCGCAACGCGATCAGGCGCCAGAACGGCGGCTGCCCGCCGTCCAGGTCGGCGATGCGGATCCACAGCAGCTTCTTGCCCCAGGTCTGGCCGCTCTTGGCCAGCGGGTAGCCCTGCACCAGCAGGAAGATCACCATGCCCAGCACGCCGTAGCCGAGCGTGGTCAGGAACGACACCTGCACGCCGCTGCGCGCGGCCTCCATGACCTTGCCGAAGTAGCCGGTCAGCGCCGCCACCGGCAGGAACGTCGCCAGCGAGATCACGCCATCGATCAGCGCCGCGCCGAGGCGCTCGCCGCGGCCGGCGAGGACCTCGCCGCCGGTGGCGTCCGGCAGCGCGGGCGGCAACGCCGCGTCCGGGGCCTGGTAGGGATTGGGGTCGTTCATTGCGCGCTCCTTGTGCTGTAGGAAAGATCGGGTGGGGTCAGGTCTTGGGCAGGGTCACGCCGGTCTGGCCCTGGTACTTGCCGCCGCGGTCCTTGTAGCTGGTCTCGCAGACGTCGTCGGCATCGGACTGGAAAAACAGCATTTGCGCGACGCCCTCGTTGGCGTAGATGCGCGCCGGCAGCGGCGTGGTGTTGCTGAATTCCAGGGTCACGTGCCCTTCCCACTCCGGCTCCAGCGGGGTGACGTTGACGATGATGCCGCAACGCGCATAGGTGCTCTTGCCCAGGCACACCACCAGGGTGTCGCGCGGGATGCGGAAGAACTCCACGGTACGCGCCAGCGCGAAGCTGTTGGGCGGGATGATGCACTCGTCGGCCTCGATGTCGACGAAGCTCTTGGGATCGAAGTGCTTGGGGTCAACGATGGTGGAGTTGATGTTGGTGAACACCTTGAACTCGCGCGAGCAGCGCACGTCGTAGCCGTAGCTGGAGGTGCCGTAGCTGACGATGCGCTGGCCGTCGACCTGCTTGACCTGGCCCGGTTCGTAGGGCGCGATCATGCCGTGCTGTTCGGACATGCGGCGGATCCAGCGGTCGCTCTTGATGCTCATGGGGCCTTCCTGATGCGGTGGCGGCGGCCGCAGCCTGCGCGCCGGGAACGCAGCCGGCGCAAGGGCCGGCCGCAATGACCGGCGATTCTAGCCGGTGCAAGGCATTCGCGGCAGGCGCCGCGTGCCGCTCAGCGCAAGGCCGCGGAGATCGGGATGGCCGCGCGCGGGCGCTTGCGCAGCTCCTCTGTCAGGCGCTGCGCGGTGGCCAGGTAGGCCTGCGCCGCGGCCGACGCCGGCGCGGCGGCCACCACCGGGGTGCCGGCGTCGCCCTGCTCGCGGATCGCGATCGCCAGCGGCAGCGACCCCAGCAGCGGCACGCCGTACTGCTGCGCCATGCGCTGGCCGCCGCCCTCGCCGAACAGGTGCTCGACGTGGCCGCACTGGCTGCAGGTGTGCACCGCCATGTTCTCGACGATGCCCAGCACCGGCACCTCGACCTTCTCGAACATCTTCAGCGCCTTCTTCGCGTCCAGCGTGGCGATGTCCTGCGGGGTGGTGACGATCACCGCCCCGGCCACCGGGATCTTCTGCGCCAGGGTCAACTGGATGTCGCCGGTGCCCGGCGGCAGGTCGATCAGCAGGTAGTCCAGGTCGTCCCACAGGGTGTCGGCGAACAACTGGCTGAGCGCCGAGGTCGCCATGGGGCCGCGCCAGATCATCGGCGTGTCCTGGTCCACCAGCAGCCCGATCGACATCGCTTCGATACCGAACGCACGCATTGGCTCGATACTCTTGTCGTCCGGGCTGTCCGGGCGCCCGCTCAGGCCGAGCATGGCCGGCACGCTGGGGCCGTAGACATCGGCGTCCAGCACACCGACGCGCGCGCCCTGGCGCTGCAGGGCCAGGGCCAGGTTCACGGCAGTGGTGGACTTGCCCACCCCGCCCTTGCCGGAGCCGACGGCGATGACGTTGCGGATGCGCGGGTGCGGAGCGAGCTTGGGCTGGACGGCGTGGGCGGGGAGACGGGGGCGTTCGGTCATCGGGAACTCAATAAAGAAGCGTCCGGCAGCGCACGCAGAAGTGCACGGGACGAAGAGGAAACATGGACCGCGAACGGACCGCGGGCAGCGGCAGCGTCGCGGGCCGCACAGACACATGACTATACAAGTGTCTCCGTGCAGGGTCCCGCGGCGATGCGAGCGCTGGCGAATTTGCGCAAATGGCACCCGGTAGCCGCAGCGGCGCGCCATTCGCCGGGGTCGGCCATCGGGGCGGACACCGCCCCACACAGGAGCCCGATGCAGGGATGCCAGGCGGTCGACGGCACGGCCCACGCCGCCACGCCCCACGATGGCGAATCTCGCTCACCGAAATGGTGCGCCGACAACCTGACCAAGCCGTCGGCGTTGTCGATACCAGCTAATGGGGGCGGGCTCTCCCGGGCGCGTATCGCACCGACGCGAGGAAGTTCAGAAACCTGTACCTGTAACGCCCCGCAATGGTGCAAAGCAGCGCGGAATTTGTCTACACATACCCCGAAGCCCGCTGTTTACCGACGTTTCCTGCGTGTTCACGGCACTTTTCGCTTGTAGACGAAAAAAGTGACACCCACGTACAAACGGCGTTAAGTCCGTGTTACGTTTGGGTCGGTCGCAGGATGCGATCCCACTTTCAAGGCACATGTCGCGGCACGAGGCCCCTCGCCTTATCGATTGATTTTCGGGGATAGAGAAAGATGACTGCTCGTCATACTCGTAGTTTCAAGCACAGCCACCTGAGCGCCGCGCTGGCCTCCGCCATGCTTGTCCCGGCCGCGTTCGCCGCCTTCGCGCAGGACGCCACGACCGACGGCAAGACCGACAAGGCGACGGATCTGGAAAAGATCACCGTCACCGGCTCGCTGATTCCGCAGACCGAGATCGAGACCGCCACCCCGGTCACCACGATCAATGCCGAAGAGATCAAGGCGCGCGGCTTCAGCACCGTCGCCGACGTGCTGCAGAAGAGCTCGTTCGCCACCGGCGGCGTGCAGGGCGGGCAGAGCTCGGGCACCTTCACCCAGGGCGCGAAGACGGTGAGCCTGTTCGGCCTGCCGCCGGGCTACGTGAAGTACCTGATCGACGGCCGTCCGATGTCGAACTACCCGGCGCTGTACAACGGCAGCGATACGTTCAACAACATCAGCGGCATTCCGATCGACCTGGTCGACCGCATCGAGATCCTGCCGGGCGGCCAGTCGTCGCTGTACGGTTCCGACGCGATCGCCGGCGTGATCAACGTCATCCTCAAGAAGAAGATGGATGGCGCGGTGTTCAGCATCCGCGGCGGCGGCTTCTCCGAGGGCGGCGGCAGCAACTTCCGCGCGACCTTCGCCGATGGCTGGACCTCGGCCGACGGTCGCACCAGCGTGCTGGGCGGCGTGCAGTACGAGGAGAAGGATCCGATCTGGGCCTACCAGCGCGACATGACCAAGCAGTTCAACACGCAGGGCTACAGCGCCCAGCTGCCGAGCCGCGACTTCCTGGTCTACAGCCCGTTCACCAGCTACAAGTTCCTCGACCCGAACGACTGCAACAACGTGTCCGGCCTGTTCGGCGGCACCATTGCCAAGCAGCAGCGCCGCGGCTTCGGCGACGAGTACTACTGCGGCTCCAAGTACACCCCGGGTTACCGCACCCTGGATGCCGGCAACAAGTCGCTGCAGGCCTACGTGCACGCCACCCACGACCTCAACGACAACGTGCAGCTGTACGGCGACGTGCTCTACAGCCACGACGAGGTCAAGTACAACTCCGGCTCCAACTACATCTGGTGGGGCACCGCCGCCGACTTCGGCTACTACTACGACCCGAACGTGGGCGACCTGCTGAACCTGCAGCGCTCGTTCGCGCCGGAAGAAATGGGCATCAACGGCATCAAGGACACGATGAGCCGCGACAAGAGCGACTCGGTGCGCGTGACCTTCGGTGCCCAGGGCCAACTCGGCCAGTCGAGCTGGGACTACGATGCCGGCGTCACCTACACCCAGTACAAGCTGGAAGAGCGCCAGTTGGTCCGCTACAAGAACGCGATCGACCAGTTCTTCGTGAACCGCGTGCTGGGCCCGCAGCTCGGCCTGGATCCGCTGTACGACACCTACCCCGTGTACTCGCCGAACTACGCGGCGTTCTACTCGCCGATCAGCCAGGCGGACTTCGCCAGCTTCACCGGCCAGGCCACCAACAAGAGCAAGACCTCCGACGGCATGATTCGCCTGCAGGCCACCAACGCCAAGCTGTTCAGCCTGCCCGGCGGCGACGCCGGCCTGGCCGTGGTCGGCGAGTACGGCAAGCAGAAGTGGGACTACGATCCGGATCCGGTGATCCTCAACGGCGAAGTCTGGGGCTTGACCTCGGTGGCCGGCGGCGGCCAGCGTGACCGCTACGCGCTGACCTCGGAACTGCGCATGCCGGTGTTCGATCCGCTGACCATCACCCTGGCCGGCCGTTACGACGCGTTCAAGGCAAGCGGCCGCACCATCGACAAGCCGACCTACAGCATCTCGCTGGAGTACCGTCCGTTCGAAACCCTGCTGCTGCGCGGCAAGTACGGCACCGCGTTCCGCGCGCCGACCCTGTCCGACCTGTACCAGGGCCAGAGCGGCTACTACAACAGCGTCATCGACTACTACCAGTGTGCGCGCCGTGGCTACCTGCCGGGCAACACCGACAACTGCCCGGCGGCCTACTCCAGCCGTCAGTTCCGCGGTACGCAGTCCGGCAACCTGGACCTGAAGCCGATCAACGCCGATGTGTGGAGCGCCGGCTTCGTGTGGTCGCCGGTGGACCGCATGGCACTGACCGTCGACTACCTCAACTGGGACATCAGCGATGAGGTCACCCAGCAGAGCGCCAATGGTCTGAGCCTGCAGGACTACCGCTGCCGCGCCGGCATTGACGATGCCGCTTCGGCGCTGTGCCAGGCCACGTTCTCGCAGGTCACCCGCAACGCGGCCGGCCAGATCACCAATATCTACACGCCGAAGGTCAACGTCTCCAACCAGAAGCTGGAAGCGGTCACCGCCTCGTTCCGCTATGGCTACGACTTCGGCCGCTGGGGTGACCTGAGCACCATCGCCAGCTACAGCGAGAACCTGCGCCACAAGTACGTGCGCTATGCGGGCGACCAGCCGGTGGACCTGCTGAACGATCCGTACTGGAGCACCGACCCGAAGCGCAAGGCCGACGCGTCGCTGACCTGGGACATCGGCAAGTTCTCGACCACCTGGTACGCGAGCTGGTTCGACAAGACCCCGAACTACGCCGCCACGATCAGCGCCGACGGCTACGCCGCTCCGCGCGCCGGCAAGCTGCCGTCGCACATCACCCACAACGCCAGCGTGACCTACAAGGCGTTCGAGGGCATGGAGCTGTCGCTGATGGTGACCAACGTGTTCAACAAGATGCCGCCGTTCGACGCCTCCTACCCGGGCAGCGCGCAGTGGGCGTACAACGAATACAACTTCGATGTGTACGGCCGTGCGTACTACCTGGAAATGCGTTACTCGTTCGGCAAGTAAGAACGCGCGCAGGCAACGAAGAAACCCACCCGCAAGGGTGGGTTTTTTTATGCCCCGCAGTCGTGGCCCGCTCGGCGATGCCGGCAGTCACGGGGCCTGCCGGTCTACGCATCAGACATCTCCTGCCAGACGCGCGCGATGTGCGCACGACAGCGTTTCGACACCGGGGCCGCTGGCGCCGGCAGCCCATGCTGTAATCGCGCCCAGCACATCCGTCGTCACCGACACGTCCATCTCGTCGACGCAGTCGGTGCCGCACCACGTCCCATGGAGATACCCAACATGCCGCGTCGCGACTTCGACCCCGCCACCTTCGCCGCGGACGGACGGCCGGCGACGCAGGCACGGCTGTTCGACCCGGACATGCCGCCGCCCTGGCACGGCGTCGTCGCCGGTGCCGCCCTGGGCGGCGCAGTCACCGTGCTGACCTACGGTACCGAGGCGATCGGCGACGGTCCGCCGCTCCATGTCCATCCGTACGACGAAACCTTCGTGGTGCTGGTTGGACCTGAGCGGTTCTTCGTCGGCGACGGGACGCTCGAGGCGGCGGCTGGCGACGTGGTCTTCGGCCCAGCCGGCGTGCCGCACCGATTCGAGAACCTGGGACCGGGCCGCCTGCAGACGATGGACATCCATCATTCGCCGACCTGGATCCAGACCGATCTGGACTAGGCGGGGCCAGGCGCGCGCAGTGCGGCAGCGTCGCCGCGCTCAACAACGCCACGCAGACAAGTAGGTAGCGCTCCCTGCGTCGCACCTGGCCTGAAGCACGTGCAAGGGCGCGCGTCGGATACGACAGCGACCGATGGCGGATCGGTGGAGACCGGCCGCGTGGCCGGCCCAGCGGTTACGGATAGAACGCCGACAACAGCGCCTTGAGCTCGTCCAGATCCTCGCCATAACGCTGCCAACGCCCCATGTAGGAACGCGTCATCGACGTGCGCACCTGCACCACGCTGGCGGTGGCCACCGGCGCCTGGTTCTGTTCGAAATGCAGGCAGGCGTCGTCCCAGGGCAGGCCGCAGAAGTCCAGCAGGCGGCGCGTGGTCGGCTCCTGCGCGGTCACCAGGTCCTCGTAGTCGACCTGCAGGATGCGCTGCGGCAGCACCGCGTTCCAGCGCGCCATCAGCCGGTCGAACCTCAGGAAGTAGCGGCCGACGTCCATCAGGTCGAAGGAATAGTCGTAGTACGGCGAGGACAGCGCGAACAACTGGCGGAAGTTGCTCAGGCAGGTATCCATCGGATCGCGCCGCAGGCACACGATCTTCGCCTTCGGCAGCGCGCGCGCGATGTGGCCGGCGTAGAGGAAGTTGTGCGGTAGCTTGTCCACAAAGCGCGGCTTCAGCGCGGTGCCGGGGCGCGTGGATTCGACATAGCCGCGGCCGAGCGCGCGCCAGTCCAGCCCCTGCACCTGGCTCAGCGTGGCGACGTCGAGGATCTCCGGCGACGGCGTACCGGTCAGGCGCTTGAGCACCACCGAGAAGTTCTGCAGCTCGCCCGCCGAATGCACCTGCGGATGGCTGGACAGGATCCGGTCCACCAGCGTGGTGCCGCTGCGCGGCATGCCGATCACGAAGATCGGTTCCTCGCTCTCGAAGCCCGCCACCGGCACATCGTCGGCGCAGAAGCTGCGCTCCAGCGCATCGAACAGGCGCGCATCGCGCTCGGAGGTGTAGCCGCGCGCCCGCTTGTGCACCGACTTGCCCTGCACGTAGCCGCGGAACGCCGCGCGGTAATCGCCGAGATCCTCGTGCTCCTTGGCCAGTGCCAGGTTCAGGTGCAGCACCGCGTTCGGATCGTCGCCGGCCGACGCCAGCGCGGCCTCGAGCAACGCCAGATTGTTCTCTTCCGGCGTCCACTTGCGCAGCTGCGACAGCGACAGATACACCTTCCAGTAGCGCGGCTCCAGCGCCAGGCAGGCGCGGTACTCGGCCTCGGCCTCCTGCAGCCGCCCGGAGAACAACAGCGAGGTCCCCAGGTTGTAGCGGAAGCTGGCCTGCTGCGGCGCCGCCTGCACCGCACGCGTGAACGCCTGCAGCGACGCGGCATGTTCGTTGACCTGGCTGTAGACCACACCCAGCGTGTCCAGGGTATGCGCGTCCGTGGGCTGCAGCGCCATCGCATGATCGGCGAAACGGTGCGCATCCTGCAGGAACCGCCCCATCGCCAGCACCCGTGCCAGTTGCGCCGCGTAGTCGGCGCGTTCGGGATTCAGGGTCGCCGCCTGGTGCAGATGCATGGCCGCGACCTGCATCTGCTGCAGCTCCAGCGCCGCCACGCCGGCGACGAAATGCACGCCCGCATGCTGCGGCGAGGCCTGCAGCAGATGTTGCGCGATCCGCTGCGCCTGCGGCCAGTCGCTGCGGTTGAGCGCGGCGATGGCCTGGTTGTAGAGCTGAACCTGTTCGCTCATGGATGCGCCCGATCTCCCCTGGAAGGCTGGCCGCGGCGGCATGCAGGCACGCGGCGGTCACCGATTATGACTGCAGTGCAGCATGCGCGTGCACGCCGCGGGTGTCTGCTGCCCGTGGCTGACGCGTGCGCCACGTTGGGCGAAGGCGTTGCGAAACGACACTCGCCTGGAGGGAAGCGCCGCGACAAGGAGTTGTGTCAGCCCTGACCCCAGCGAGCAGCCGCTGAGGCCGCTCCTACAGCAGGCCCGCTTCAAAACCATGTCATGTAACGGAAATTTTTCGTTACTTTTCCGATTCGTTCATGCTACGGTCACGAAACGTGAAACGGACCTCACACTCTCTACACGTACCTGTCCAGGAAGGGACCCGGGTACTGCACATGCACCTAGGGGAAATTTGTCAATGTCAGTCAAAGCACCGACTCCCAAGCGGAGTCTTCTGGTCGTTGCTGTGTCCGCCATTCTGGCCCTGCCCGCGGCATCGGCGCTGGCGCAAAGCCAGAACCCGAGCGAGGAATCGGAAACGGAACAACTGACCGAGGCCACCGGCGCCAAGGCGCATACCCTGGAGAAGGTGACCGTGACCGGTTCGCGCATCCAGCGCACCGAGGTCGAGGGTCCCTCCCCCGTCACCATCATCTCCGCCACCCAGATCGAGCGCGAAGGCTTCAACACCGTCTTCGACGCGCTGAGCACCCTCACCCAGGCCTCCGGCTCCACCCAGAACGAGCTGTTCCAGGGCGGCTTCACTCCCAATGCCAGCGTGATCAACCTGCGCGGTCTTGGCCCCGGCCGCACCCTGCTGCTGATCAACGGCCGCCGCGCCGCGGACTACCCGCTGCCGTACAACGGCCAGAGCAACTTCGCCAACTTCGGCAACATCCCGGCCGCGGCAGTCGATCGCATCGAGGTCCTCGCCGGCGGCGCCTCGGCCATCTACGGCTCCGACGCGGTCGCTGGCGTGGTCAACGTCATCCTCAAGACCAATTACGAGGGCGACCTGGTCAAGCTGCGCGGCAGCACGCTGACCCGCGGCGGCGGCGACACCGGCGACTTCCAGTGGATCGGCGGCAAGACCGGCGACCGCTGGAGCCTGACCTACGCCTTCGAATACACCGCCGGCGAGCCGCTGTACGGCTACCAGCGCGACTTCATGGATTCGGCGCTGGACAATCCGTTACCGCCGGACTTCGTCGGCATCCAGCCGACCGGCACCATGCGCGTGCGCCGCCGCACCGGCTCGACCGCCAACTCCTATTTCGCGCCGCCGGCCGGCGCGTGCGAACAGTTGGGCGACGAGTGGGTGCGCTGGAACTACCGCACCGCCAGCACCGCCGGCGCCATCACCAACCTCGGCCAGGCCTGCGGCAGCTTCAAGGACGTGGCCTACCAGACCATCCGCAACGAGAACAACGACCTGTCCGGCTACGCCTACGGCACCTTCGATTTCGACGGCGGCCTGCAGGGCTGGGCCAGCCTGCAGGCGTGGTCCTCCGAGTCCAAGTACACCTCGGGCACGCAGTTCTGGTCCGGCCGCACCAATGGCGCGCTGTGGTTCGACCCCGGCTTCAACGCGCTGGTCGACGCGCAGCGCCTGTTCGCCCCGCAGGAAGCCGGCGGCGTCGAGCACCTGATGGCGCGCAACAAGGAGAAGTCCTACGACTTCGCCGCCGGCCTGCGCGGCAAGTGGGGCGACCGCTTCGACTGGGACCTGACCCTGTCGCGCGCCGAGTACAAGGTGAAGGTCGACCGGCCGCGCCTGGTGGCGTCGGCGGTCAACGACTATTTCCTGGGCCAGCAGTTGGGCACCCGCGTGGTGGGCGGCGTCTCCTATCCGGTGTACCGCCTGAACCAGCAGCGCTACTACAGCGCGCTGACCCCGGACCAGTTCGCGGCGCTGAGCACCACGGTCAAGACCGACGCCAACTCGCACGTCAACCAAGGCAGCTTCGTCCTCTCCGGCGACCTGTTCGAGCTGCCGGCCGGCGCGCTGGGCTTCGCCGGCATCGTCGAAGCCTCGCAGCAGGAATACAAGCTCAACGCCGACCCGCGCATCCTGCCCGACTACACCGGCGCCGACCGCCCGTACAACCTCACCGGCACCGGCGGCGGCGGCAAGCGCGACCGCTACGCGCTGGGCGTGGAGCTGTCGATTCCGATCCTCAGCTCGCTGAAGGCGCACCTGGCCGGGCGCCTGGACAAGTACGACGACGTCACCGCGGTGGACGACGCCAAGACCTGGAACGTCGGCCTGGAGTGGCGCCCCCTGGACAGCCTGCTGCTGCGCGGCTCCTACTCCACCAGCTTCCGCGCGCCCGACCTGCACTACGTGTTCGCCGATCGCAGCGGCACGTTCTCCAGCATCTTCGACACCCGTCGCTGCCTGGAAAGCGGCCGCGCCGCGGCGCAGTGCCCGACCTCGGACACCACGGTGAACTACACCGCGTACGGGGTGCGCCAGGGCACCACCGACCTGTCCGAGGAAACCGGTACGTCGTGGACCGCCGGTTTCGTGTGGGACGTGATCGACGGCCTGTCGGTCACCGCCGACTACTACGACATCCGCCTGAAGAACGTGGTGGCCGACATCACCTCCAGCTACATCCTCGACGGCGAAGCCGGCTGCGTGACCGGGCTGACCCGCAACCGCAACCCGTTCACCCTGGGTGCGCCGGGCTCGGCGTTCTGCGCCGACATGCTGTCGCGGGTGACCCGCCTCAGCGCGCCGGGCACGCCGAACGACGGCCAGATCACCGAGATCCGCCGCGGCCCGATCAACCGCGCCTTCCTCGGCACCAAGGGCATCGACGCGTCGCTGGACTATCGCCTGGATACCGACCGGCTGGGTGACTTTCGCTTCCAGGTGGGCTACTCGCACACCCTCGAGCAGAAGTCGGCCGAGTTCAAGGGCGACCCGGTGCTCGACTACCGCGACGACCTGAGCAACTTCGACTTCCGCAGCCGCATCCGCACCACCGCGACCTGGCAGAGGAACGACTGGCAGGCGGCGGTGTTCATGCTCCGCTACGGCAGCCTGCCGAACTGGCAGGAGACCGGCCGCATCGCGCCGTACTTCATCTGGAACGCCAACGTGGGCAAGAAGCTGACCGACAAGCTGACGGTCAACTTCTACGTCAACAACGTGTTCGACAAGACCCACCCGAAGGACAGCGGCTACAACACGTATCCGTACTTCTGGCGTGCCTACAGCCCGTACGGCCGCGAAGTGGCGGCGGAGTTCCAGTACCGCTTCCGCTGAGCCGCGGCACGCGCACTGGAGGTCAGCGAGAGCCCGGCATCGGGCTCTCGCTTTGTGCACTCACGCAAAAAGGATGCTCGTGAAACGACTCGTTGCTTTCTGCGCGCTGGGGCTGTGCCTGCACGGCAATGCCGCCGCGGCCGCGCCCCCGCCCATTGCGGATTTCGTCAAGCGCCCCACCTACAGTGCGGTCAAGATCTCGCCGGACGGTGAGTATCTCGCGCTGACCGTGGACCGCGGCGAACAGGACGTGCTGACCGTGCTCGGCACCCGCGACCTCAAACCGATCAAGGTCAACGTGCTGCCCGACGGCAAGAGCGTCGGCGCGTTCTACTGGACCGGCCGCAAGCGGCTGCTGTTCACCGCGGTCAAGAAGGTCGGTGCGTTCGAGCGGCCGATGGGCACCGGCGAATGGTTCGCGGTCGACGCCGACGGCGGCCAGCCGCGCACCCTGATCGAATACGGCACGCAAGGCGTCACCCAGCGCGGCAAGAGCGTGGGCCGCGAATCCTTCGCCCTGCTCGACACGCTGCGCGACGACGAGCAGAACGTGGTCATGCAGGTGCGCTATCCGCGCTCCTCGGAGGGCGCCGGCACCGAGGTGGTGCTGATCGACACGCTCAGCGGGCGGCGCAAGTCGCTGGGCCGCGCGCCCAAGGCGAACTGCTCCATTGCCCTGGACGCCGCCAAGCAGCCCGCCTTCGCCACCTGCCAGAGCGACAAGGACGACGGCACCGGCTACGACAGCCACAGCGAGGTGTACGCGCTGAAAAACGGCATGTGGGAACTGATCAATGCCAGCAAGGCCGACGGCGCGCGTCTGGACATCGCCTGGTCCACCGCCGGCGGCCGCGTCTACGCCACCCGCGACGACGGCAAGGCGCCCGGTGCGTTCGGCTACCTGGATCCGCAGAGCGGACGTTTCGTCTCGCTGTTCCAGGACGCCACCAGCGAGGTCGCGCGCACCATCACCGCCACCGACGGCTCGGACACCGCACTGGCTGTCGTCACCGAGGCCGGCGCGCCGCAGGTCAAGCTGATCGACGAGGCGCATCCGGATGCGACGCTGTACGCCAACCTGGCCGCGGCCTTTCCCGGCCAGTACGTCGATTTCGCCAGCGCCACGCGCACCGGCGACACCATCGTGGTCAGCGTGCGCAGCGACCAGAATCCGGGCGAGCTGTACCTGTACGAACGCGCCACCGGCAAGGCGCGCTTCCTGATGAAGAGCCGGCCGTGGATCGATGCGGCGAAGATGGCCACGGTCATGCCGATCCAGTTCACCGCCCGCGACGGCCTGCGCATCCACGGCTACCTCACCGTGCCGGCCGGCGCGCAGGCCAGGAACCTGCCGCTGATCGTCAACGTGCACGGCGGGCCGATGGGGCCGCGCGACAGCTGGGGCTTCCATTCCGAGGCGCAACTGTTCGCCAGCCGCGGCTACGCCACGCTGCAACTCAACTATCGCGGCTCCGGCGGCTTCGGCAAGGCGTTCATGGACCGTGCTTACGGGCAGTGGGACGGCGGCATCCTCAACGACATCGTCGACGGCACCCAATACGCGATCCAGCAGGGCCTGGTCGACAAATCGCGCATCTGCATCTACGGCGGCAGCTTCGGCGGCTACGCGGCGATGATGGCGCCGGTGCGCGCGCCGGGCCTGTTCCAGTGCGCGTTCGGCTATGTCGGCATGTACGACGCCAAGCTCCAGCTGCGGCTCAGCGACACCAGCAAGAGCGAGAGCGGCAGGCGCTATCTGCTGCGCGCCTTCGGCAGCAGCAGTGCCGAGCAGGAGCGGATGTCGCCGATCAACCACGTGCAGGCGCTGACGCTACCGATCTACCTGGCCGCCGGTGCCCGCGACGACCGCTGCCCGCCGGAGCACACCGAAGCGCTGGCCAAGGCCTTGCAGGACGCCGGGCATCCGCCCGAAGGCGTGATCGTGCAATCCGGCGAAGGCCACGGCTTCTACAAGGAAGCGCACAACCTCAACCTCTACACCAGGATGCTGGCGTTCTTCGACGCGCATCTGGGTGGTCGCGCCGCACAGGCCGGCGCATCCGCGCAGGCCGGCGCGCCCTGACCCGGCGCGCAGACAATGCCACGGCGCGCTGCACGCGCCGCGCCTTTCCTCGCCCTGGCCGCCATGCCAGGGTTTTTTTTGCCCTGCTGCCCTGCTGCCCTGCTGCCCTGCCGCCGGGTCGCCGCTCAGCCGCGCAGCAGCGCCATCGCCGCGTTGTGGCCGGGTGCGCCGGTCACGCCGCCGCCGGGATGGGTGCCGGAGCCGCACAGGAACAGGCCCGGGATCGCACCGCGGTACGCCGCCTGGCCGAGCATGGGCCGCGCACTGAACAGCTGGTTGAGGCTCAGCGCGCCGTGGAAGATGTCGCCGCCGATCAGCCCGAAGGTGCGTTCCAGGTCCAGCGGGCTCAGCACCTGCCGGCCCAGCACCGAGGCGGCGAAGCCCGGCGCGTAGCGCTCGACGGTGGCGATCATCAGATCGGCGACCTCCTCGCGGTGCGCGTCCCAGCTGCGCCCGTCCGGCAACTGCGGCGCCACGTGCTGGCAGAACAGGCTGGCCACGTGCTGGCCCGGTGGCGCCAGGCGCTCGTCCAGGGTGCTGGGAATCAGCAGTTCGACGATCGGTTCGCGCGACCAGCCGTGCGTGCGCGCGTCGTGGTAGGCGCGGTCCATGTAGTCCAGGCTCGGCGCCAGCACGATGCCGGCGGTGAGATGGTCGCCCGGCCCCGGCAGCGCGCTGAAGCTGGGCAGGCGCGACAGCGCCACGTTCATGCGGAACGTGCCCGACCCGCAACGCCAGTGCGCCATGCGCGCGCGGGTCGCGGCCGGCACGTGCGCCGGATCGAGCAGGCGTTCGTACAGCAGCTTGGGATTGACGTTGGCGACCACGCGCCGCGCCCGCAGGCGCTCGCCCTGCTCGGTGACCACGCCGACCGCACGCCCGTCCTCGACCAGGATCTCGCGCACGCCCGCATCGGTGCGGATCTGCGCGCCGGCGGCGGTCGCGGCACGCGCCATCGCCTGGGTGATCGCGCCCATGCCGCCCAGCGCATGGCCCCAGGCGCCCTTGACCCCGTTGCTCTCGCCGAACACGTGGTGCAGCAGCACGTAGGCCGATCCCGGCGTGTACGGGCTGGCGTAGTTGCCGACGATGCCGTCGAAGCCGAACAGCGCCTGCGCCGCGTCGCTCTCGAACCAGCGCTGCAGGTAGTCGGCGGCGGAGATGGTGAACAGGTCCAGCAGATCCTGGCGCAGTTCCGCGTCCAGTGCATGCAGGCGGCGGCCGAGGCGGCCGGCGCGCAGCAGTTCGGGCAGCGCCTGCAGCCAGCCGCCGTCGGTCACGTTGGGCGGTGGCTGCAGCGCCAGCGTGCGCAGCACGTCGGCGATGCCCTCCAGCCGCGCTTCGTAGGCCGGCAGGCGCGCGGCGTCGCGCGCGGAAAACTTGGCCAGTTCGGCCTGGGTGTGGCCGGCGCCGGTCAGCAGGTAGCGCCCGTCCGGCAACGGCAGGAAGTTGTTGCGCCGGCGCGGCACGATGCGCAGGCCGTGCCCGGCCAGGTCGAGATCGGCGATCACCTTGGGCTGCAGCAGCGACACCGTGTAGGACGCCACCGAGTTGCGGAACCCGGGGTGGAATTCCTCGGTCACCGCCGCGCCGCCGACCACGCCGCGCCGCTCGAGCACCGTCACCTTCCAGCCGGCCCGCGCCAGGTAGGCGGCGCAGACCAGGCCGTTGTGGCCGGCGCCCACGATCAGGGCATCGCATGGCGGTTCGCGGGTCATGGCCGCATGGTAAGCCAGCGCCGGTGAGCCCGCCGAGCGGCAGGCGGCGAGCAGTCCCACGGCCCAATGCCCGGGGCCGCCCATGACCTTCGACACCCCTGAAACCTCCCGCGGCGGCGTAGAGTCTCGCCACGGCCCGAGCGGGCCATCCTTTTATCCACGTTGGCCTGGAGCCTGCCTGTGACCCTTCGCAATCCCAAGATGCTGCTGTTGACCCTGGCCGTGAGCACCGCGCTGAGCGGCTGCGGCAAGCACGACGATGCCGCCACCGCAGCCGATGCTGCCAAGCCCGCGACCGCCGCCCCGGCCGCCGCTGCGGCGCCGGCCGAGCTCAAGCTCGACACCAGCAAGCTGCCGGCCTACAACGCGTTCAGTGTCAACGACCTCGACGCCAGCAAGAACGCCTGCGACGACTTCAACGGCTACGTCAACGGCAAGTGGCTGGCCGCCAACGAAATTCCCAAGGACCGCAGCAGCTGGGGCGCGTTCTCGATCCTGGACGAACGCTCGGTGGCCGTGCAGCACCAGCTGGCCGAACAGGCCGCCTCTGCCGCCAACCCGCAGGGCGTGGAAAAGATCGTCGGCGACTTCTGGTCCTCGGGCATGGACGAAGCCAAGATCAACGCCCAGGGCATCGAGCCGCTGAAGGCCGACCTGGCCGCGATCGACGGCCTCAAGGATGGCCCGGCGATCGCCGAATACCTGCGCCAGAGCGCGGCCAAGGGCGAGAACGGCCTGTTCGGTTTCGGCGCCGAGGCCGACTTCAAGAACTCGACGATGAACATGGCCTACGCCATGCAGGGCGGCCTGGGCTTGCCCGACCGCAGCTACTACGTCGACGCTGACAAGCAGGACAAGCTCAAGGCCTACCAGGCGCACGTGGCCAAGGTGCTGGAACTGGCCGGTGTGCCGGCCGCCGATGCGGCCAAGCAGGCGCAGGACGTGGTGGCGCTGGAAACCCGCCTGGCCAAGGTGTCCAAGTCCAGCGAGCAACTCTCGCGCGACGCCGAGCTGGCCTACAACCCGGTCACCCCGGCCGAGGCCGACAAGCTGACCCCGAACTTCCCCTGGACCAAGTTCTTCGAGTCGCAGGGCGTGGCCGTGCCGGAGAAGTTCTCGCTGGCGATCCCGGCCTTCCACCAGGAAGTGAGCAAGGCGCTGGGCGACACCGACCCGTCGGTGTGGCGTGCCTACCTGCGCTTCCACACCGTGGACAGCGCCTCGCCGTACCTGAGCGATGCCTTCGCGCAGGAAAACTTCGCCTTCTACGGCAAGGAGCTCAACGGCCAGGCCGAGATGAAGCCGCGCTGGAAGCGCGTGCTCGGCAGCATCGAGAACGGCGCCGGCGAGGCGATGGGCCAGATGTACGTCAAGGTCGCCTTCTCGGCCGACGACAAGGCCAAGATGCAGCAGTTGGTGCAGAACCTGAGCCAGGCGCTGAAGGCGCGCCTGGAGAAGCTGACCTGGATGAGCGACGAGACCAAGGCCAAGGCCCTGGAGAAGTGGAAGACCTTCACCCCGAAGATCGGTTACCCGGACAAGTGGCGCGACTACAGCAGCCTGACCACTAAGCGCGACAGCTACCTGGACAACGTGCGCGCCGCCACCGCGTTCAACTACAAGTACAACCTGAGCAAGATCGGCAAGCCGGTGGACAAGACCGAGTGGGGCATGACCCCGCAGACGGTCAACGCCTACTACAACCCGCTGCAGAACGAGATCGTGTTCCCGGCGGCGATCCTGCAGCCGCCGTTCTTCGACCCGAAGGCCGACGACGCGTTCAACTACGGCGGCATCGGCGCGGTGATCGGCCACGAGATGACCCACGGCTACGACGACCAGGGCGCGCGCTTCGGGCCCACCGGCAACTTCGAGAACTGGTGGACGCCGGCCGACGCCAAGAAGTTCTCCGCGCTCACCGGCAAGCTGGTGCAGCAGTTCGACGGCTACGAAGTCGACGGCAAGCACGTCAACGGCAAGCTGACCCTGGGCGAGAACATCGCCGACCTGGGCGGCATCACCACCGCCTACGACGCCATGAAGAAGGCCACCGAGGGCAAGGACGACCCGAAGGTCGGCGGCATGACCCGCGACCAGAACTTCTTCATCAACTGGGCCACCGTGTGGCGCACCAAGTACACCCCGCAGAACGCGATGGTGCGCCTGACCACCGACCCGCACGCCCCGGCGCAGTTCCGCGCGATCGGCGCGCCGTCGAACCTGGAGGCCTTCGCCACCGCGTTCCAGTGCAAGCCGGGCGCGCCGATGGTGCGCAGCGGCGACAAGCGCGTGGTGATCTGGTAAGCGACGGCGCTGCTGCCGTCTCGCGAAAAGGCCCGGCATGTCCGGGCCTTTTCGTTGTGTGGCTGCCGGGCACCGTCAGCGCCGGCGATGCCGACCGCCCTGCCCGGCCACCGGCACCCGTGGTCGCCGACGCCGCTCGCTGAATCCGGTCGGGAGATGGACGCGCGTCATCGCCACAGTTGCACACCGCGGCTTGTTAAACTCCGCCGACTTTAATCCTGACCGGATGCGTTCCCGATGCCCAATGCCCGTCCGCTTGCCCTCGCCGTCGCCCTCGGCCTGATCGCCCTCGCCTCGGCCGCCGATGCCGCGCCCAAGAAGAAGCGCGCCGCCACGCCCAAGGCGCCGCCGATCAGCGCCGCCTGCAGCGATTTCTACGACGACGCCAACGCCGACTGGCTGAAGCAGAACCCGGTGCCGCAGACCGGCGCGGTCACCGCGCTGGGCCAGCTCGCCGAGCGCGCGCAGCAACAGCAGCGCGACCTGCTCGACGCGTCCATGCAGTCGCCGCAGAACGCGGTGCAGAAGGCGCTGGGCGACTTCTGGGCCAGCGGCCTGGACGAGGCCGCCGTGGAAAAGGACGGCTCCAACCCGATCGCGCCGCTGCTCGGCCGCATCGATGCGATCAAGAAGGCCAAGGACGTGCCGGCCTCGATCGCCGCGCTGCACCAGATCGGCATCCCGGTCGCGTTCAACTTCGGCGCCGACGTCGACCTGAAGGCGCTGGACCGCCACATCGGCTACTTCATGCAGGGCGGCATGGGCCTGCCCGACCCGGCCTTCTACACCCGCACCGACGCCGACACCGTGGCGCTGATGGGCCGCTACCGCACCTACGTCAAGCAGATCCTGACCCTGACCGGCACCCCGGCCGACCGGCTCGAGGCCGACACCCAGTCGGTGCTGCAGATCGAGACCGCGCTGGCGCGCAGCGCCAAGTCGCTGACCGGCATCAACAACCCGTTCAACAACTACGCGCCGATCTCGACCAAGGAGTTGAACAAGCAGTACCGCAACCTGCAGCTCGACGCCTTCCTCAAGGCGCAGGGCGTCAACGACGACCTGGTGTCGATGGCCGACCCGGACATGTTCAAGCAGCTCGACGGCATGATCGTCAGCATCAAGCCCGAGCAGTGGAAGGCCTACCTGCGCTGGCGCGTGGGCGATGCGATGGCGCCGTACCTGTCCAAGAGCTTCCGCGACGCCAGCTTCGAGTTCCGCGGCCGCGTGCTGCAGGGCCAGGTCGCGCCGCCGCCGCGCTGGGCGCAGGTGCTGGACGCGATCAATGTCGCCGCCGGCCCCATGCTCGGCCGCGAGTACGTGGCCCGCTACCTGTCGGCCGACACCCGCCGCCAGGCCGAGACCATCGCCGACCAGGTGCGCGACGCGCAGATCGCCGCGGTCAAGCGCAGCACCTGGCTGAGCGAGCCGGCGCGCACCGAGGCGCAGGCCAAGCTGGCCGCGCTGAAGATCGAAGTCGGCGCACCGCGCCGCGATCTGGACTACACGCTGCAGCCGATGGGCCGCGGCAGCTTCGGCGGCAACATGCTGATCGCCTCCACCTGGCGCCACCGCGAGGAGATGAAGCGCATCGGCAAGGGCAACGCCGACCGCCGCTGGGACGTGCTGCCACAGCAGCCGGCGCTGACCTACGACATCGCCCAGAACCGCCTGATCGTCACCGCCGCGGTGCTGCAGCCGCCGGTGTACGCGGCCGGCGGCGACGCCGCGGCGCTGTACGGCGCCTACGGCGCGATGGTCGCGCACGAGTTGATCGGCGCCATCGACAACAAGGGCAGCCAGGTCGACGCGCAGGGCCAGTTGCGCAACTGGTGGACCCCGGAGGACAAGAGCGCCTGGAACGCGCTGGCCGCCCGCACCGCCGCGCAGTACGGCGCCTACGACTTCCCCGGCGTGAAGGGAGCCAAGGTCAACGGCCCGCTGACCCAGGACGAGGACCTGACCGACATCGGCAGCGTCGAGCTGGCTTGGCAGGCCTACGGGGCCGCGCAGCCGAGCGCCAGCGAGGCCGGCAAGCAGGCGTTCTACAAGGCCTGGGCCGGCCTGTGGGCGCAGCAGCTGTCGCCGAACGAAGCCGTGCAGCGGGTCACCGCCGACGTGCACGCGCCCGGCCGCTGGCGCACCAACGGCGCGCTGGCCAACCTGCCCGCCTTCGCCGCGACCTTCACCTGCAAGCCGGGTCAGCCGATGGTCCGCAGCGAGGCCGAGCAGATCCACCTGTGGCCGTGAGCCGCTGCCGGCGCTAGCCGCCGACCAGGCACGCACAGCAAGACGGCGCGGGCAACCGCGCCGTCTTGCGTTCAGGGATGGGAAAACGTGTCGTCGGCGCCTGCGCTGCGCAGGCGGCTGTCAACGCGAGGGCGCTGCGCGCGCGGCGATGCCTGCGCGCGGAGGCCGGCGTGCGCTCAGCGCACGATGCGCGGACGCGGCGGCTTGCGCTTGCCGAACGGCGGCTGGCCGCGCCAGTAGCGGATCATCAGCCAGCCGAACAGCATGCCGCCCAGATGCGCGAAATGCGCCACGCCCGGCTGCCAGCCGGTGAAGCCCATCAGCAGTTCCAGCGCGCCGAACACGATGACGAAGGTCCGCGCCTTCATCGGGATCGGCGGGAACAGCAGCACCACCCGCTGGTTCGGGAACAGCATGCCGAAGGCCAGCAGCAGGCCGAAGATGCCGCCGGAGGCGCCCAGGGTCGGATACGGCTCGTTGCCGTTGCTGAGCATCCACCAGCCGACCAGCAACTGGCACAGGCCGGCACCGACCACGCACACCAGGTAGTAGGTCAGGAAGCGCTTGTTGCCCCAGGTCTGTTCCAGCGGCCCGCCGAACATGTACAGCGCCAGCATGTTGAACAGCAGATGCGAGAAGCTGCCGTGCAGGAAGCCATAGGTCAGCAACTGCCAGAGCTGGAAGTTCTGCCCGGGCGAGAACGCATCGAAGGCGCCGATCGGCCACAGCATGAAGGGATCGAAGGTGTTCGTGCCGAGCAACATCTGCAGCAGGAACACCACGACGTTGCCGATCAGCAGCGCTTGGGTGACGGGCGGAAGTCTGGGGAACATGGTCGGGTCCGTGGCAACTGCCCCCATCATAGCCGCTCGCCGGAGACTGCACTCCAACCGACGCGGCGGCATCCGGCGCCTCGACTGCGATCGCCCCCCGGGGAACCGCCACACCCTTCTCGATAACTTCTGTAGGAGCGACTTCAGTCGCGACGAACGACACCGGCCAACCCGCAGGCTGCGCAAAGAGCGTCGGGCCTGAAGTCCCTCCCACAAGGACCAAGCCCTCTTTTCCAAGCACCATCACCAGTGCGGTGCGCCGAAGGGCGGATGGTGTTCGGGGCGCAGCCTCGTGCAGTTGAAACACCGCATGCGCTACGCGCCCGCACCCTCACCCCAACCCCCGCTCCGCGCCCCGGCCCGCGCTTGCGGCGCGGGCGCTCCAGGGCACGCGCGCCAGTGGCGCGCACGCCGTGCCTTGTCGCCCCGGAGGGAGAGGGGCTAAACCATCCGCCTGCGCCCCCCCTTTGTGAGAGCGACCGCTGCAGTTCCCCCCGGGTGCCGCTACGGCGGCCCCCACACTTCGGCATCGAGATCGCGCGCCGGCGTCGCTGCGCGCTTCACGCGTCCGCCTTGCACCACCACGCCTTCGGCGCGCAGGCGCTGGCATTGTTCGCGGTGGCCACGCGAGCCTTCGGGGAACGCGATGCGGCCGTCGCTGCGCAGCACCCGGTGCCAGGGCAGCGCGGCGTCGGTGTTGCCGCCGAGCAGGCGTGCCACCAGGCGCGCGCGCCCCGGCAACCCGGCCAGCATCGCCACCTCGCCATAGCCGCGCACCTGGCCCGGCGGGATCGCCTGGATCGTCGCCAGGATCCGCGCGTGCGCCTCGGCCGTCGTCGTGACCGACGCCGTTGCCGTCGCTGCGGGCGGCCGTCGTGGACTCATGCCGCCGGCCGCGCCCGCACCGGCCGCGACACCAGCAGCACGCCGCCCAGCACCAGCACGGTGCCGGCGATCTGCCACGGCCCCATCGCCTCGCCCAGCAGCAGCACGCTGAGCACGATGGTGGAGACCGGGCCGAGCATGCCGATCTGCGACGCCAGCGCCGAGCCGATCCGCTGCACCGCCAGCATCGTCGCCAGCACCGGCACCGCAGTGCACAGCGTGCCGTTGAGCAGCGACAGCGCGTACACGGGGGCCGGCAAGGCCAGCGCCTGCAGCGGCCGCAGCAGCAGGAACTGGGCGATGCACAGCGCGCAGGCGACCAGGCTGGCGTAGGCGGTCAGCCGCACCGCGCCGACCCGCGCCACCAATTGGCCGCTGCCGACCAGATAGGCCGCATAGGCCAGCGCGCTGCCGAACACCAGCAGGCTGCCCCAGGCGGTGCGCGCGCCGCCGATGCGCAGGTCGTGGCCGAACGCCAGCAGCACGCCCAGGTAGCTCAACGCCAGCGCCCACAGCTGGCGCCGCTGCGGCCGTCGCCGCCACAGCAGCACGCCGATCAGCAGCACCAGGGTCGGGGTGAGATAGAGGATCAGCCGCTCCAGGGTCGCGGTGATGTAGGCCAGGCCGAGGAAATCCAGGAAGCTGGCCAGGTAGTAGCCGAGCACGCCCAGCGCGACGATCCGCCAGCGGTCGCCGGGCTGCAGGGGCGGCGCGCGCCGCGCCGCCCACAGCGCCATCGCCGCGAAGCACGGCAGCGCCACCAGCATGCGCAAGGCCAGCAGGGTCACCGCATCGACACCGTAGCGGTAGCCGAGCTTGACGATGATGGCCTTGCCGGAAAACGCGATCGCGCCGCCAGCGGCGAGCAGCACCCCGCCGAGGCTGGCCTGTGTGGCGGCGGGCGCGACGCTGGCGGAGGTGCCGGGCGCGCTCATCGCGCAGCGCCGCGGCAAGGAGGAGAGAACACGTGCATGCCGCCATTCTACGGCGCGACGGCCGGCCAGCCGTCGGATCGCCGCTTTCTCTCAGCGCATCAGCACCACTTCCTCGGCCGAGGTCGGATGGATCGCCACGGTGTCCTCCAGTTGCTGCTTGGTCACGCCCAGCTTCAACGCCACCGCGAAGCCCTGCAGGATCTCGTCGGCGCCATCGCCCAGCAGGTGGACGCCGACCACGCGCTCGTCGGTGCCGACGCACACCAGCTTGAACAGGCTGCGCTGCGGCGAGTCGGCCAGCGCCTGCAGCATCGGCCGGAAGTTGCTGCGGTACACGGTCACCGCGTCGGCGCCATAGCGCTCGCGCGCCTGCTCCTCGCCCAGCCCCACCTGGCCCAGCGGCGGATGCGAAAACACCACGCTGGGCACGTTCTCGTAGTCCAGTCGCGCCTGCGGCCGGCCGCCGAACACGCGGTCCATCAGCTTGCGCCCGGCGGCGATCGCCACCGGGGTCAGGCCGACCTTGCCGGCAACGTCGCCGATCGCGTACAGCCCCGGCACGTCGGTGTTCTGGTAATCGTCCACCACGATCTCGTGCTTGTCGCCCAGGCGCACGCCCAGCGCTTCCAGGCCCAGGTCGCGGGTATTGGGGCGGCGCCCGATGGCGAAGAACACCTTGTCGACGCTGTCGCCCGGCCGTCCCTGCGCGTCGACCACGCACAGGCCCTCGCCGCTGCGGCGCAGGGCGCTGGCGCGATAGCCGAAATGCAGGCGCACGCCCTGGTGGCGAAGGTTGTCGGCGAGCTGTCGCGCCAGTTCCGCGTCGAACCGCTCCAGCAGGCGCTCGCCCTGCACGTACAGCTCCACCCGGCTGCCCAGCGCCTGCAGCAGCCCGGCCAGTTCCACCGCGATGTAGCCGCCGCCGACGATCGCCACCCGAGGCGGCGCCTCGCACAGGTTGAAGAAGTCGTCCGAGACCAGGCCCAGGTCGGCGCCTTCGATCTGCGGCCGCAACGGATGCGCGCCGGTGGCGATCACCACGTGGTTGGCGCTGACCCGCACGCCGTCGTCGCATTCGACGGTGTGCGCATCGACCAGCCGGCCGCGCCGCGGGATCAGCACCACGCCATCGGCATCCAGGCGCCGCCGGTAGCTGGCGTGGATGTTGCCGATGTAGCCCTGGCGATGCGCCACCAGTTCCGCCCACGACAGCGTGGCCTCGGGAATGGCGAAACCGACCGCACGCGCCAGGTCGATGCGCTCGACCAGGTCCGCCGCCAGCCACATCGCTTTCTTCGGCACGCAGCCGACATTGACGCAGGTGCCACCGAGCGCGCTCGGCTCCAGGATCGCCACCCGCGCGCCATGGCTGGCGGCGCGGAACGCAGTGGCCAGGCCACCGGACCCGCCGCCCAGCACCAGCAGGTCGTAATCGCGGATCGGCCCGCTCACGGCGCACGCTCGGCGCGCAGGGGGGCGGTATCGCTGGCGGGCCTGTTGCCGCCTCTCACGTCATCCATCGGCTGTCCTGTCGCATGTCTCGGTCGCCGCGGAGCATGCCATGGGCGGCCGCGCGGCAGATGTGAGGACGCCGCGGCAGCGCCTGCGCTCAGGCCACGTCGCGGCGGCGCATCGGCTGCCAGCGCAGATAGCTGGCCGAGCGCCACAGCCACTCCACCGGGCCGAAGCGGAACCGCTGCAACCACCACTGCGACACCACCACCTGCAGCGCGAACAGCGCGACCGCGAACGGGATCTGCCAGGCACGCGGCAATTGCTCGAAGTTGCCGAAGCCGTAGCCGTAGAACAGCGTGGTGCAGACCAGCGACTGCAGCAGATAGTTGCTCAGCGCCATGCGCCCGGCCGGCGCCAGCCACTGCAACGCGGGCGCGGCGCGCACCAGCCAGGCCGCATAGCCCAGCGCCATCAGGCCGCTGGCGATGCTGGCCAGCGCATAGGCACAGGTCAGGCGCAGATCCAGCCGCGCCGGGTCCATCCACGGCTCCAGCCGGAAGCTCAGCAGCATCAGCGCCAGGCCCAGCGGCAGCACGCCCCAGCGCAGCACCGCCAGCAATCGTGGGAAGCGCTGCGGTTGCGCGGCCAGGCCGCTGCGTACGCACCAGGCGCCGAGCAGGAACATGCCGAAGATACTCGGCGCATTGAACAGCAGCCCGCTCAGCGATTCGACCAGGTCGCGCGCACGTTGCGCGGTGGCCTGGACGTAACTGCCGTGGCCGAACACCTCGCGCTGCTGCGCCAGCGCCGCGGCGCTGTGCCGCGCCTGCTCGGCCATGTCGCGCTGCCACTGCGCCGCACCGTGCGGATCGGCCTGCGCCGCCGACGCCACTGCGCCGATCAGCAGCCATAGCGCCGGCGCGAACAGATACACCACCAGCGCCATCCCCGGCAGCCAGCGCGTGGGCGCCTCGCGGAACGCCAGCAGCATGAACGCCAGCAGCGCATAGCTGACCAGGATATCGCCGGACCACAGCAGCAGCGCGTGCAGCAGCCCGATCAGCAGCAGCCCCGCGCTGCGGCGCAGGAAGAACCCGCCGAACGGCCGCCGCGCGGTCTCGGCGCGCTGCGCCATCACCGCAAAGCCCATGCCGAACAGCAGCGAGAACAAGGTGTAGAACTTGCCCTGCACCAGGATGTAGACCAGTGCGTCGGCGATGCGGTCGGCGCCGCGCAGCGCCGGATCCAGGCCGGTCATCGCCGCGTCCAGCGGACCGACGAAGCCCTCGATGTTCATCAGCAGGATGCCCAGCAGGGCGAAGCCGCGCAGCACGTCCAGCATGGCGATGCGCTCGGCTGGCGCGACGGGCTGCAGCAGGGGGGCGGAGGAAGCCAAGGCGGGCACCGGGCGGAAGGCCGGCGAATGTCCCCTCGCCGCGATCAGGAGGGCCGCCGGCGTCCGCGGCGGCGCGACGGCGCCGCTGCGCGCGGCGCCAGGGCCGGCGGCACCGGCGCGACCGGCACCGCCGCCAACGCAATCAGTGGTGGTGGCCGCCGTCGCCGTGCACGTGGCCGTGCTCGATCTCTTCGGCGCTGGCCTCGCGCACGTCGACGATCTCCACGTCGAAGTGCAGGTCCTTGCCGGCCATCGGGTGGTTGAGGTCGACGTCGACCACGCTCATGCCGACCTTCTGCACGGTCACCGCGCGCGGGCCGAAGTTGGTCTGCAGCACCACCTGGCTGCCCGGCTGCAGCTTGGCCGCGCCGAAATGCTTCTTCGGCACGCGCTGGCTCAGGCCCTCGCGGTATTCGCCGTAGGCGTCCTTGGCGGCCACGTCGACGCCGAAGCTGTCGCCGGCGGCCTTGTCCAGCATCGCGTTCTCCAGGCCCGGGATGATGTTGCCGTGGCCGACCAGGATCACCAGCGGATCGCGGTCCTTGGAGCTTTCGATCGGTTCTTGACCGACTTCCGAAACGGTGTAGTGGAAACGGACGACGCGGTCTTTTTCGATCTTCATGTGCACTCTGCGCTGTGGCTGCCGGGGGCAGACGGGATGGGCGGCTTGTCGGCCGCCGGGAGCGCCGCCATCATGGCGGCCTTCTGAGGTCGCGCATTATCCCGGCTCCATGCACAACACGCCAGTTTCGCCGCGCGGCCGCCGCGCGTTCCCGTGGTGGCTTCCGCTGCTGTGCACCGCTGCGCTGGCGGCCTGCGGACGCCACGAGGTCCGCCACACCCGGCCGGCACCGGTGACGGTGCGCGAGTGGCCGCAGGTGGCGCCGGCCGACCCGGTCGCGGCCAATGCGGTGCTGATGCGCGCGCTGGGCCTGGTCGGCACGCCCTACCGCTACGGCGGCAACACCCCCGAGTCCGGGTTCGACTGCAGCGGCCTGGTCGCCTACGTCTACCGCGACATGCTCGACCTGCGGCTGCCGCGCACCTCGCGCGAACTGGCCGCGGTACAGGGCCCGCGGATCGACCCGCAGCGCCTGAGCACCGGCGACCTGGTGTTCTTCGGCAGCGCAGGAAGTGTGACGCACGTCGGAATTTACGTCGGCGAAGGCCGTTTCGTGCACGCCCCCAGCACCGGCGGAACGGTGCGCCTGGATTCGTTGGACGGGGCCTACTGGCGGGACCATTACACCGGCGCAAAACGGGTTTTGCGCTGAACTGTGATTTCACCCACATTCATAATTACGAAAATTTAACCTTATTTGAACTTCCTATTTCTGTCTACAAGGCATGATCCCCCATCGTTTTATTTTGTGATCCAAGCGTGACGACCGAAGCCCAGACCTCTCCAGGCAGGACCGCCGTTCCCCGCCGGACCGCTTTCCGCCTCTTCTGCACCGCCTCGCTCTGTTTCTCGGCCCTCCCGGCCCTGGCCCAGACCGCTCCCGCCGACACCGTCGTCCCGGAAGCGATCGCGACCGTCGCCCCCGCTCCGGCCCAGGTCGGCGCCGCCGCGACCACCGCCCCGGCCGCCGCACAGACCAGCACTCCCATCGCCTCGGCCAAGCCGGCCGCCGCCAATCAGGCACCCGCGCCGTCGCGCAGCAAGGCCGACGCTGCCGCCACCGCCACCCTGGCCGCCCTGCTGCCGCACCTGGCCGCCAACGACACCATCCCGCTGATGGACCGCTCGGCGATGTTCGCCGGCGACATCAGCCGCCTGCTGGCCAACTACGACGTCTCCCAGCCGGTCCCGCGCGAAGGCGTGGTGCCGGGCGGCGACAAGGTCCAGTCCGTGCTCAAGCGCGCCATGGCGCTGCTGGGCACCCCGTACCGCTGGGGCGGCGAAGACACCGAAGGCTTCGACTGCAGCGGCCTGGTCGGCTACGTGTTCCGCACCGCGCTGGGCATCGAACTGCCGCGCGTGTCGCGCGAGATGGCCCGCGAGGCCAGCGCCCAGCTGATCAAGGACCGCGACGCGCTGGCGCCGGGCGACTTGGTGTTCTTCGGCCGCAAGGGCCGCGTCGACCACGTCGGCCTGTACGTCGGCGAGGGCCGCTTCCTGCACGCCCCCAGCCGCGGCAAGGACGTGCGCGTGGACACGCTGACCTCGGGCTACTGGGGCGAGAAGTTCGTGCAGGCGCGCCGCGTGGCGATGTAAGCCGTCCCGTCTGCAGACATTTCAGGAAAGGCCGCTGGCGACAGCGGCCTTTTTCGTTGTGGGGATTCACGGCCACCTCGCTGGCCGCCGCACCACGGGCGCACGGCGACGCCGCTCGCAGGAGACAGCGACGAGCGGGCTAGCGTCGCAGCAGCCAGCGACACCTGCCCGCGCAACCACGGAGACCAGCCGGCGCGGCCGCACCTGGCATGCCGCGACTTGCGCTGCGCCGGCGGGACTCGCCGCGTTACCCGCTGCAGTTGCGCGCTGTCCGCATGAACGTCATTGCCGCCGTCCGCATTGCCCACCGGCACGTTACGCTGGGCGGCCTCGATCGCGTCAGCCGAACTTCGATGACAGCACTTCCCTCGCCTGCCCTGCAGGTCCGCCATGCGGCCGCGTCCTGGCCGCGCCAGCGGGCGCTGCGCTGATGCCAGCCGCGCCCACCCTGCCCACGCCCGCACAGGCGCTGGCGCTCGCGCAATCGCTGCTGTCCAACCGTTACGCCGACGCGGCCTTCGGCTTCGCCGCCGGCTCGATCCTGCGCGGCGAAGGCACGCACCTGTCCGATCTCGACCTGGTCGTGGTCTATGCGCATCTGCCGGCCGCACGCCGCGAATCGTTCCTGACCGACGGCGTGCCGGTCGAGGCCTTCGTGCACGATCCAGGCACGCTGGCCTGGTTCCTCGATGAGGACGCAGCGCGCGGCCGTCCCAGCCTGCTGCACATGATCGCCGAGGGCCACATCGTCGGCACGGCGACAGACGCGGCCCACGCCCTGCAAGCCCAGGTCGCCGCGCGGCTGCAGGCCGGGCCGCTGCCGCTGACGCCGGCGCAACGGGACGCGCTGCGCTACGAGATCACCGACTTGGTCGACGACCTGTGCGGCGAGCGCAGCGCCGCCGAGATCGTCGCGATCGGCGCCCTGCTGCATCCGCGCCTGGCGGAACTGGCGCTGCGCGGGCGCGGCCACTGGTACGGCAGCGGCAAGTGGGTGCCGCGCCTGCTGGCACGGATGGACCCGGCGGTGGGCGCACGCTTCGAGCAGGCCTTCGCCACGCTGTTCGCCAGCGCCGACTGCGCGCCGGTGCTGGCCCTGGCGCAACAGGAACTGGCCGCGCACGGCGGCCGCCTGTTCGATGGCGACTGCCGCACCGCGCCGGCGGACTGGCGCGCGTAAGGTTCGCGCTCAGCCGTGGTAGTGGGCGATGGTGTCCTCCATGCCCTTGCTCAGCTCCATCACCTTCTGCGCGTACTCGGCCAGGCGATGGTCTTCCGGCGTGTCCGGATGCCAGGCCGGCACCGCGGTCGGCCGGCCTTCGACGCCGTCCAGGGCCACGAACACGATGATGCAATGGGTGCACAGGCGCGGCTCGCCGCCCATCGGATCGCGGGCGCGCACCTCGATGGCGAAATGCATGCTGCTGGTACCGGTGTGGACCAGCTTGGCGCTGACTGTGACCATGTCGCTGATGCGGATCGGCGCGACGAAACGGATGCCGCCCACCGCCACGGTCACGCTGTAGTGGCCGCTCCAGCCCACCGCGGCGGCGTAGCCGACCTGGTCGATCCACTTCATCACCACGCCGCCGTGGACCTTGCCGCCGTAGTTGACGTCGATCGGTTCGGCCAAGAAGCGGAAGGTCAGTTCGCGTTGGGTGCCGCTCATCGGGAGTCCATGCAGGGGAAGAAGGCGGCAGTCTGCCATGCGCCGACGCCGCCAATCGCAATGGCGCCGCAATGGCCTGCGGTCACGGCCGCGCTGGCGGCCGACGGGGTCGACTACGCCGCGGCCAGCGCCAGGTTGTCGCGCTTGCGGATGCACAGCCACGGGAAATGCGGCTGGCGCCAGCGCAGTGCACGCAGGCAGCGCACCGACAGCCGTCGGGGGTCGAACAACCGGCGCAGCACGATGCCGTCCAGCACTGCGTCGGTGTGCTGGTGGTACTGCTGCGCCAGTTCGGCGCAGCCCAGGTCGCTGAAGTAGCGCAGGCTGCGCGCGGCGCTGGCCCGGGCCTGCTCGGCGTCGGCGTAGAACGGGCTGTCGAGGATGTGCAGTTCGCCATCGTGCTGCAGCAGCTGCAGCAGGCGCGCGATCAGCGCACGCGGGTCGGCGAAGTACTGGAGGCAGGCCGGCACCACCACCACATCGAACCGCTGCGTCGGCAGCGGCAGGCGCAGGATGTCGCCGGCGACGAAGCTCAGCCGCGGCTCGGCGGCGAACACCCGCGCCGCCTGCGCCAGTTCGGTGCGATTGACGTCGACGCCGCAGACCTCGCGCTGCAGGCCGCTGGCCAGGCGATGCGACAGCCAGCCGTTGCCGCAGCCCAGTTCCAGCAGCGGCCCGTCGCCGTCGCGCGCACGCAGATGGCGCAGCAGGCGCCGGCACGATTCGGCACGCACCCGCCATTCGTGGCTGGCGCCGAGCGCGCCGGGCGGCTGCGGCAGCGTGCGCACCTGCGCGTCGCTGTAGAACCGGCCTTCGCGGCGGCGCACCTCAAGATACCGCTGCTCGAACGGGTCGTCCGGCAACGCGTCGTGCACCAGCACGCCCTCGCGCAGCGTCAGCCCCGGCAACTGCCGCAGCTGCGCGCGCAGACGCTCGACAGGCGCGCTCACGGCAGCATCAACGCACCTGGCCGGAACCGTCGACCGGCGGATCTTCCAGGCCGACATTGCTCGGGGCCGCCTCGTAGATGGTGCGGTCGAGCAGGCCGGTTTCCTTGGCCACCAGCACCGGCACCAGCATCTGCCCGGTCACGTTGGTCATGGTGCGCATCATGTCCAGCACGCGGTCGATGGCGTACAGGTAGCCGATCACCTCCAGCGGCAGGTTGGCCGCACTCAGCACCACCGTGGCCATCACCACCGCGGTGCCGGGCACGCCGGCGGTGCCGAAGCTGCCCAGCACCGAGGCGATCAGCACCACGAAGTACTGGTTGGCGGTCAGCGGCACGCCGGTGTACTGGGCGATGAACACCGCGCACAGCGCCGGGAAGATCGCGCCGCAGCCATCCATCTTGATGCTCGCGCCCAGCGGCACCGCGAACGCCGCGTAGTCCTTGTTGACGCCGAGATTGTGGGTGATCGAGCGCAGCGCCACCGGCATCGCGGCGAAGCTGGAGGAACTGACGAAGGCCACCTGCATGCCCGGCGCGGCGCCGCGGAAGAACTTCCACGGGTTCAAGCCATGCACCAGCAGCAGGCCGCTGTAGACCACCACGATGTGGATCGCGCAAGCCAGATACAGCGCCAGCACGAAATTGCCGAACGGCAGCAGCTTGCCGAAGCCGTAGCCGCCGACCAGTGCCGCGATCAGGCCGAAGGTGCCGAGCGGGGTCATCTCCAGCACGAAGCGGGTGACCTGGATCATGATCTCGCTCATCTGCTTGGTGAGCTTGCGCGCCTCGGCCACGCGCTCGCCGAGCTTGACCATGGCAAAGCCGAGCAGCGCGGCGAAGAAGATCACCGGCAGGATCGAGCCGCGTCCGGCCGCCAGCACGGTCTCGCCGGCGGCATTGGTCTTGGTGCCGATGCCGGTCAGCGCGTAGAACGGATTGGACGGCACCACGTCGAGCAACACCTGCACCGGGCTGGGCACGTCGCGCGGGGTCCAGGCGCTGTCCACACGCAGGCCCAGATGGCCGGCACCCGGCTGCAGCACGGTGCCCACGGCCAGGCCGACGCCGACCGCCAGCGCCGCGGTGACCACGAACCACAGGAAGGTGCGCCCGCCCAGCTTGGCCACCGACTGCTGCCCGTGCAGCGCCGAGATCGCGTTGATGACGGCGAAGAACACCAGCGGCACCGCGATCATCTTGATCAGGGTGACGTACAGATCCCCCAGCGGCTTGAACCAGGTTTCCGCGGTCGGCCCCAGCGCCCAGCCGGCCAGGGCGCCCAGCACGAAGCCGGCGACCACGCGCTGCCAGAACGGAATGCGTAACCAGGCCGTCACCAGTTTCATCGACGCTGTCCAGAAATCTCGGGGGTTTCGCACGATAGCGCACCCCGGCGGCAACGACGACGCCATGGCTGGAAAGGCGCGATGTCATCGGCGTGCCTTGTCGCAACCGGCATAATGCGGGGGACTTCGTTGTTCAGGACCCGTTCCGCGTATGCGCCTTCCCGTTTCCGCTCTCGCCGCCGCCTCCACCCTGCTGCTGGGTGCCTGCGCCAGCGCGCCGCACGCGCCGGCCGCCAGCGCCAACGTCGCGCCGATCATCGTCCCCGCCGTGGCCCATCCGGCCGGCGAGACCCCGGCCTGGTGGTACCGCAGCGGCGCGGCCAAGGCCGCCAACAACGGCGCCATGCGCGGCAAGGCCAAGAACGTGATCCTGTTCCTGGGCGACGGCATGAGCCTGACCACGGTCGCCGCCGCGCGCATCCTCGACGGCCAGCGCAAGGGCGCCTCCGGCGAGGAGAACCAGCTGTCGTGGGAGGCGTTCCCGGCCACCGCGCTGAGCAAGACCTACAACACCGATTCGCAGACGCCCGACTCGGCCGGCACCATGACCTCGATCACCACCGGGGTGAAGACCCACATGGGCGCGATCGGCGTGGCCGCCGGCAAGCGCGACGCCTGCGCCGACAGCCTCGGCAAGCAGTTGCTGAGCTGGCTGGAACTGGCCGACAGCGCCGGCATGGGCACCGGCATCGTCACCACCACCCGCCTGACCCACGCCACCCCGGCCGCGACCTATGCGCACGTGCCCGAGCGCAACTGGGAAAGCGATGCCGACCTGCCGGAGAAGGCGGTCGCCGAGGGCTGCCGCGACATCGCCCAGCAGATGGTCGGTGCGCGCTTCGGGCGCGGCCCGCAGGTGATGCTGGCCGGCGGCCGCGGCCAGTTCACCACCGTCGAACAGCGCGACCCGGAGTACGACGACAAGGTCGGCCTGCGCCTGGATGGCCGCGACCTGGTCGGCGAATGGCGACAGCGCCATCCGCAGGGCGCCTACGTGTGGACCCGCGGGCAACTGGAGGCGGCGCAGAACGCACCGGCGCTGCTCGGCCTGTTCGAGCCGGACCACATGCAGTTCGACCACGACCGCGACCGCAGCGCCAACGGCGACCCGAGCCTGGCCGAGATGACCCGCGCCGCGATCCGCACCCTGTCGCAGGACAAGAACGGCTACGTGCTGATGGTCGAAGGCGGCCGCATCGACCACGCGCACCACGCCGGCAACGCCTACCGCGCGCTGGACGAGACCATCGCCCTGTCGCAGGCGGTGCAGGCCGCGGCGGACGCGACCTCGGCCGAGGACACGCTGATCATCGTCACCGCCGACCACTCGCACACGCTGAACTTCGTCGGCTATCCGCAGCGCGGCAACCCGATCCTGGGCAAGGTGCGCGGCACCAGCGGCGAAGACGCCAACACCGGCGACCTGGCGCTGGACGGCAACGGCCAGCCCTACGCCACGCTCAGCTACGCCAACGGCCCCGGCTACACCGGCGCCAGCAACCAGCAGCCGGCCGGGGTCAAGACCTTCCCGCATGCGCCGAGCAGCTTCGAGCCGGCCAACGGCCGTCCCGACCTGACCCATGTCGACACCGAAAGCCCGGACTTCATGCAGGAAGCGCTGGTGCCGACCAAGGCCGAGACCCACGGCGGCGACGACGTCGGCATCTGGGCGCGCGGCCCCGGCAGCAACGCGTTCCGCGGCAGTCTGGAAGAAAACGTGATCTACCACGTGATCGTGCAGGCCACACCGACGCTGCGCGCGCGGCTGTGCCAGGCCGGCACCTGCAACGGCGATGGGGTGCCGGTGGAATTGCCCAAGCCGGCGGCGTTCATGACCAGCGCCGCGACTGCGCAATGAGCCGGCATCGGCTGCACGGCGGCCGCCTGCGCGGGGTCGTTGCGGTGTTCGCAGGGTTCGCTGCGTTTGCCGCGCTCGGCGCCGCGTCGGCGGCCACGGCGCAACCGGCCGCCGCGGCCTGCCGACTGGGCGACCCGAATAGCGACCGGCCGGTGGTGCCGGGCTGCCGGCTCGGCGCCGACGAACGCCTGGTACTGACGCCGCAGGCGCTGCGGCACCTGCATTTCGATCGCGACGGGCTGGCGCTGCTGAGCGTCGGCGCACGCTTCTACTACGTGCGCGCCGATGGCCGCAGCCTGCCGGTGATCACCTGGGACAACGGCCCGGACGGCTTCGCCGAAGGTCTCACCCGCGGCATCGTCCACGGCCGCATCGGCTTCTACGACCGGCAACTGCGCGAGGTCATCGCGCCGGTCCACGACTTCGCCTGGCCGTTCGAGCACGGCGTCGCCGAGGTCTGCGATGGCTGCAGCGCCGGCACACCCGACGCCGACGGTCATACGCCGATGCAGGGTGGCCGCTGGTACTCCATCGATCGCCATAATCGCGAAGTGCCGGCGCCGACGCGCTGAGCCGATCTGCGAGCGCGGCATGGCCGCGTTGTCGCGGACAACGTCGCCAAGGCTGGTCCTCTGCAACGCGTCTCTTGCTGCAGCTCCACGATATCGGCGGAAGCGCATCGTCCGCGAGGTGAGACATTCCCGCGTCGGGACTGAAGTCCCTCCCACAGGGAGCTGACTCACCTTTGCGCTGCTTCAGACGCCGTCGCGCGCTGGCCACAGGCCGGGCGTCGCGTGCTGGCGGTCGACACCGAGCACGCGCCCTGACGAGCAGGCAACCGAATAGTCCCGGGTGCCGACACCTGCTTTTGTGGGAGGGACTTCAGTCCCGACGCGTCGAACTGACAGGCATCGGGACTGAAGTCCGTCCCACAACGCTGGTCGGGCTCAAAGACGTCGCCCTGGTCGCGCGTCGCGCTGGCAAGCGCTTGCGTCTACAGTGACGCGATGGCTCCGCGCGTCTCCACGTCCCCCTTGTCCGCCCTCGCCGCCGCACTGCCCGATCCGGCACCGGCGCCGCTGCTGCTCGGCTTCAGCGGCGGACTGGATTCGACCGTGCTGCTGCACCTGCTCGCGCAACACCCTTCCTACCGCGACGCCGGCCTGCGTGCGCTGCATGTGCACCACGGCCTGCACGCCGAGGCCGACGCCTGGGCCGCGCAGTGCGCGCAGGCCTGCGCAGCGTTAGCGGTGCCGCTGCAGGTGGTGCGGGTGCAGGTGCCGCGCGACAGCGGCGATGGCCTGGAAGCGGCGGCGCGGCAGGCGCGGCGCCACGCCTTCGCGCAGGTACTGCAGCCCGGCGAATGGCTGGCGCTGGCGCAACACCGCGACGACCAGGCCGAAACCTTCCTGCTGCGTGCGCTGCGCGCGTCCGGCCCGGATGGCCTGGCGGCGATGCAGGCACTGTCCGACTTCGCCGGCAGCCGCCTGTGGCGGCCGCTGTTGGCGCAGCCGCGCAGCGCGTTGCACGCCTATGCACAGCAACACGGCCTGCAGTGGATCGACGACCCCAGCAATGCCGATCCCGGCTTCGATCGCAATTTCCTGCGGCTGCAGGTACTGCCGCTGCTGCGCCAGCGCTGGCCGCATGCCGACGCCGCCCTCGCCCGCAGCGCAGAGTTGTGCGCCGACGCCGGCGCGTTGCTGGACGCGGACGACCGCGCGGTGCTCGAGACCCTGCAGGACGCCGCAGGCGCCCCGCTAGCGATCGCCCCGCTGCGCGCCCTGCCCGCGGCACGGCGCGCGCGTGTACTGCGGCGCTGGATCGCGCAGGCCGGGCTGCCACCGTTGCCGGCAGCCGGCCTGGCCGCGATCGAACGCGACCTGCTGCAGCCGCGCGCCGACGCCGCGGCGCAGTTCGCCTGGCATGGCGCCAGCGTGCGCAGTTGGCGCGACACGCTGTACGCCGAACACGACCTCGCGCCCTGGCCGGCCGACTGGCAGGCGCAGTGGGATGGTCGTGCGCCGCTGCCGTTGCCCGACGGCCGCCGCCTGCACCTGCTCGCCGACACCACGCTGGCCTTCGACACGCCGCTGCTGGTGCGCGCACGCCGCGGCGGCGAGCGCCTGCGCCTGCCTGGGCGTGCACAGTCGCAGTCGCTCAAGCACCTGCTGCAGACCCAGGCGCTACCGCCGTGGGAGCGCCAACGGCTGCCGCTGCTGTTCGACGCCACGCAACTGCTGGCCGCCGGCCCGGACCTGCTGGCCGCGCCGCTGCACGCCTGGCTGCAGGCGCGCGCCGCACGCCTGGTGCTGGATCCGCTGACAGTGCCGGCGACAGCGTCGCATTGACCCTGCTGCCGCCGCCGCGCACACTTTCGCCATGCCCAAGAAGCCTCAAGACGATGCCTCCCCGGTCGCCCGCTTCGAGCAGTCGCTCGAGGAACTGGAAGTCCTGGTGGAGAAGATGGAAGCCGGCGACCTGAGCCTGGAACAGTCGCTCAGCGCCTACGAGCGCGGCGTGGGCCTGTACCGGCAATGCCAGCAGGCGCTGGAGCAGGCCGAGTTGCGCGTGCGCCTGCTCAGCGATCCCGAGCAGCCCGACAGCGCCGAACCCTTCGACCCCGTGCCGCCCCATGGCGGCTGACGCGGCGTTCGCGCACTGGCGCGAGCGGGTGGAAGCCGGTCTGCAGGCGCAATTGCCGGCGGCGACGCTGGCCCCGCAACGCCTGCACGCGGCGATGCGCCACGCCACGCTCGGCGGCGGCAAGCGCATGCGCCCGCTGCTGGTGTACGCCAGCGGCGCGCTGTTCGGCGCCGACGCCGCGCGCCTGGACGCGCCGGCGCTGGCGGTGGAACTGATCCATGCCTACTCGCTGGTCCACGACGACCTGCCGGCGATGGACGACGACGCCCTGCGTCGTGGCCAGCCCACCGTGCACATCGCCTTCGATGAAGCCACCGCGATCCTCGCCGGCGATGCGCTGCAGAGCCTGGCGTTCGCGCTGCTGGCCAATGCCGAGGACGCGGCGCCGACGCTGCGCGTGCAGTGGCTGCAGACCCTGGCCGAGGCCGCCGGTGCGGCGGGCATGTGCGGCGGCCAGGCGTTGGACATCGACGCCACCGGCCGCGTGCAGGCGCTGACCGACCTGCAACGGATGCATGCGCTGAAGACCGGCGCGCTGATCCGCGCCAGTGTGCGCCTGGGCGCGCTCGGCGGCGGCGCCGACGCCGCGGCGCTCGCGCAACTGGACAGCTTCGCCGCCGCGCTGGGCCTGGCCTTCCAGGTGCGCGACGACATCCTCGACGTGGAAGCCAGCTCCGAACAGCTCGGCAAGACCGCCGGCAAGGACGCAGCGCAGGCCAAGTCCACCTACCCCGCCCTGCTGGGCATGGACGGCGCTAAGGCTAAGCTGGCCGAACTGGCGCAGGCGATGCAGGACAGCCTGCACGGCTATGGCGGCTCCGCCGAGGCGCTGGCGGCACTGGCGCGGCTGGCGGTCGACCGCGCGCACTGAGCGCGGCGCTCGACGCGTGCGAGTGCCGCAGCTGGGCCGCATGCGTCGTTGCCACAGAACATGCGCCGCCTCCGCGAAAGCAAGGAGTGATGCTGGCGCTGGCCGCACGCAGCCGTTGATGACCAGAGGCGCTGTCGTAGAAGCGGCTTCAGCCGCGACACACGTCATCGGTAACGCCTGTCGCGGCTAAAGCCGCTCCTACAGGGAGTCGAGGGTGAGGTGTCTGGGGGCAATGTGGGAGGGACTTCAGTCCCGACTACGTTTACCGTCCGATCGTCTGCTACGCCGGTCGTCGCGGATGCATGACGGTCGATGCTGGCGCTGGCCGCACGCAGCCGTTGATGACCAGAGGCGCTGTCGTAGGAACGGCTTCAGCCGCGACAGACGTCATCGGTAACGCCTGTCGCGGCTGAAGCCGCTCCTACAAAGTGGCTGGGGGCAATGTGGGAGGGACTTCAGTCCCGATTGCTTTTACCGTCCGATCGTCCGCTACGCCGGTCGTCGCGGATGCATGACGGTTGACTCCTACACCAGGCAACCAGGCAACCAGGCGCATCTCGCACCACCGCAATCCCGCGTTGTCGCAAACGTCCCGACGCCGCTTGCACCGCTGCAGATCGCGCTGACGCCAACGGCAGCGAAGGGAGATCTCTGCATTCCTCATCGCCTTCGGCGAACGTGCCGCCAGCGCGATCTTCACCCACTGCACGTGCAGCGCGCGGGCGAGCGTCATCACAACATGGCCTAGCGCAGCGCCGCCCTCGATCCGCGCGTGCGACTGAGCGTTGCCGCTGCAGCGCGACAGCCACGCACGGCGATGCGTTCTCTCGGCGCCGATACTGAGACCTGGCGCGCGCTTCGCTGGACGAAATCGAAGACAAACGCGCCTGCGGCGCGCACGCGTGCAGCACCGGGCTAGTTTGCTTCGGCCCCTGTCATGGGGCACCCACTTTCGACGGAGAGAGACTGCATGAAACACGCATCCCGGATCTCGGCAGCGATCGGCTTCAGCCTGGTCGGCATCATCTCGGCGGCTACCGCGCAATCGCAACTCACGCGCGCGCCCGCGCCGCTGCAGGTCGAACTGACGCCGGTCGCCGACGCCGACGGCCAGCAGCGCGGCCAACTGGCGGTGACCGTCCGCAACACCGGCGAGCAGGTCGCGCGCGTGCCCAAGTGGGAACTGCCGCTGGGCGATCTCGACAACGCGCTGTTCCAGGTCCAGCGCGACGGCAAGCCGGTGGATTACGTTGGCCGCCTGGTCAAGCGCGCCGCGCCGCGCGCCGACGACATGGTGGTGCTGCAGCCGGGCGAAGCGCGGCAGGCACGGATCGATCTCGGCCAGGCCTATGACCTGAGCCGCAGCGGCACCTACAGCATCCGCCTCGACGCGCCGCTGCAGGGCGCCGCGTTCGCCGATGGCGCGCGCATGCTGCGCGCCGATGGCGCGCCGCAGACGCTGTCCAGCGCCCCGCTGACGGTGTGGCTGGACGGCGGCCGCGGCCGCGCGGTGCGCAATGACCTGATGGTCGGCCCGCAGGCGGTGGTCAACGGCGTCAACTACGCCTCGTGCAGCACCAGCCAGATCAGCACCATCGGCAGCGCGGTGAGTGCCGCGCGCAACTACTCGCAGAACGCCAAGACCTATCTCAACGGCGGCAGCACCGGCGCGCGCTACACCACCTGGTTCGGCGCCTACAACGCCAGCCGCTACAGCACCGCCACCTCCAACTTCGTCAACATCGATTCGGCGATCGACCAGAACAACGGGCAGATCACCATCAACTGCGGCTGCAGCGACAGCTCCTACGCCTACGTCTATCCGAACCAGCCGTACCAGATCTACGTCTGCAACGCGTTCTGGAGCGCGCCACTGACCGGCACCGACTCCAAGGCCGGCACCCTGATCCACGAAATGAGCCACTTCAGCGTGGTCGCCGGCACGCAGGACACCGCGTACGGGCAGAGCGCGGCCAAGAGCCTGGCCCAGAGCGATCCGGCGCGCGCGGTGAAGAACGCCGACAGCCACGAGTACTTCGCCGAGAACAATCCGTCGCAGAACTGAGTCCGGTACGCCGGTGATCGCCCGGGCGCCGACCTGCCGTCGGCGCCCGGTTCGCGTGCGGCCCGTGCCGTACGCCTTGGTGGCTGGGTTCCCAGGCCACCCATCCTTCCAACCTAGGCAATCGCGCACTGCCGGGAAAGACCTGGTTGTCCAGCGCGCGCTCGGACACGCCCAGATGCGCAGCGAGCACGTGCCGGAACAGGCTGCGCAGGTCGCTGGTGGCACGCAGATCGCGGGCCTCATTCAGGGCCCACGGCGACAGATGACGGCGTTCGCTCTGGTAGTCGACCTTGCTGCGTAATGGCGAGCGCCTCGCAAACGCGCCGGTGGGGCCGCGGTGGACGGCCTGCGCTCCACTCTGCCGGCGGGCCTCCCAGGCACAAAAAAGGCCCGGCGCAGCGGCCGGGCCTTTGGAGAAGCGTCGCAGCGGCGCTTACTTGATCAAGCGCAGCGCGAACGGGTAGCGGTAGGCGACGCCTTCGTTGGCCTTGATGCCGGCCAGGATGCAGAACACCAGGTTCACCACCCACACCACCGGCATCAGCAGGCCGCCGATGACGATCACGCTGAGCACCACGCAGATCACGTACGCGATGGCGACGGTGATCTGGAAATTCAGCGCTTCCTTGGCCTGGTCGTTGAGGAAGGACTTGGCCGGGTTGTCCTTGTTGATCAGCCAGATGATCAGCGGCACGATGAAACCGGCGATGATCCCGGACAGATGGGTGATCAGCGCGACCGTGCGGTCTTCCTGCGGCCCTGCCGAGGCCGGCGGCGGCGGCGGGGCGGTGACGTTGTCGAATTCGCTCATCGGTATTCCGTTCCTTTGGTGGTGAGGGGACAAGACGTTTGGCGCGTCACTCTCGGCGGCTGGCGCAGCGCTGTCAAGCCAAGCCGGCAACGCGGGAAAACGCCTCGACGGGCTCGAGGATCGCCCCCCGGCAACCGCGGCGCCAATCCAACGCCCCATACGGCAGCGGATCGCGCTAGCGGCGACCGAGCATGGCCCTGGCCGCCGCGTACAGGCTGACGCCCATCGCCACCAGCAGCATCAGGGCCAGCAGCCACCCGAACACGAGCACGGCACCGAAGATCAGCACGCTCGGCGCCAGCAAGACCGCACTCAGCAGGGACAGGCCGAGGCCCATCCGCATGGCCTGGCGCGCGTGTTCGGCGGCGAACGGCTGCCTGCCCCGCAGCGCCCACCATTGCACGCCCGGCAACAGCCACAGCAACAGCAGCCACCACAGCGCGTAGCCCAGGTGCACATTGCAGGCGGCGAACAAGCCGATCCACATCGACAGATGCGCAAACGCCGCCAGCACGCGCTCCCACGCGGAGGCGGGGCCGTCGGTGATCGTGTTCTCGGTGTCGGTCGCCTGCATGCCTAAAGCGTCCTTGCGCGCTGCCTGCATCGGGCCGCTTAGTCGTTGCCGGCCACCGTCATCCTGCCGACCAGCACCGCACCGATGTGCACGTGCGAGCGCACGTCGATGTCGGCGCCGACCGCCTCGATGTCCTGGAACATCTGCCGCAGGTTTCCGGCAATGGTGATCTCGTCCACCGGATAGGCGATTTCGCCGTTCTCGATCCAGAACCCGCCGGCACCGCGCGAGTAGTCGCCGGTGACCGGGTTGACGCCGTTGCCCATCAGGTCGGTGACCAGCAGGCCGCGCGGCAGGCCCTTGACGATGGCCTGCAGATCTTCGGCATTGGCCGCCACCTGCAGGTTGTGCACGCCGCCGGCGTTGGCGGTGGTCTGCAGGCCCAGCTTGCGCGCCGAATAGCTGCCCAGCACGTAGCGCTGCAGCACGCCGTCGCGCACCAGCGGCGCCTCGCGGGTGGCCACGCCCTCGCCGTCGAAGGCGGCCGAGCGCAGGCCGCGGCGCAGGTGCGGCCGCTCGTCGATCGCGAACCATTCCGGGAACAGGCGGGTGCCGGCGCTGTCGAGCAGGAAGCTGGCGCGGCGGTACAGCGCACCGCCGGAGACTGCGCCGAGCAGATGCCCGATCAAGGAGCGTGCCGTCTCCGGCGCGAACAGCACCGGCACCTCGCCGGTCGGCAGCGAGCGCGGCTGCAGCCGCGCCACGGTGCGCTCGGCGGCGCGGCGGCCGATCGCCGACGCGCGCTCCAGGTCCTCGCGCGCCAGGGCGCTGCTGTACCAGCCGTCGCGCTGCATGCCGTCGCCCTGCCCGGCGATCAGCGTGCAGGCGATCGAATGGTGGGTACTGCGCTCGCAGCCGATGAAACCGTGCGAATTGGCGTAGACCGACAGGCTCTCGCTGGTACCGGCCGAGGCGCCGTCGGAGTTGCTGATCCGCGCATCGGCGTCGCGGCCGGCGGCCTCGCAGGCCAGCGCCAGGTCGATCGCCTCCTCGGCCTGCAATTGCCATGGATGCCAGCGGTCGAAATCCGCCTGCTCGCGTGCCATCAGCGCCGCGTCGGCCAGGCCGGCGGCCACATCGTCCTCGGTGTAGCGGGCGATGGCGCAGGCCTGGGCCACGGTGGCCTCCAGGCTGGATTCGTGCAGGTCGGCGGTGCTGGCGCTGCCCTTGCGCTGGCCGAAATAGACGGTGACGCCGATGCCGCGGTCGCGGGTGGACTCCACCGTCTCCACCGCGCCCAGGCGCACATTGACGTCCAGTCCGCGGTCTTCGCTGCAGCTGACCTCGGCCTGGCTGGCGCCGAGCGCGCGGGCGCGCGCCAGCAGCCGTTCGGCGATGTCGGACAAGCGCTGCAGGCGCTGCTGGCTGTCGTCGCGGTGCAAATCGGGGGTGATCGCGTTCAATGCTTTATCCTTGTTGTGCGAATCCCTTCGCCCCTGTCCGGCCGTCCTGGCCGGATGTGTTGATTTGATTTCCAGCCCGATCGAGTAGTACGAGCATGCGCGGACGCGACGAAGACACCGGTGAATTCCGCGGCGAAAGCCGCAGCCAGCAACGCCGCGAGGCGCTGGAAGTGCTGAGCCTGGGCGAGAAGCTGGTGGCGCTGACCCCGGCGCAGCTGGCGAAGCTGCCGGTGCCCGAGTCGCTGCTGCCGCACATCGCCGAAACCAAGCGCATCACCTCGCACATCGCGCACAAGCGGCAGCTGGCGTTCCTGGCCAAGCAGATGCGGCGCGAGGACGAGGCGGTGCTGGAGGCGATCCGCGAGGCGATGGACGTCAACAGCGACAGCGCGCGCCGCGAAGTGGCGGCCATGCACCGGGTCGAGGACTGGCGCGAGCGGCTGCTCGCCGAAGGCGACACCGCGCTGGCCGAACTGCTGGCCGAGCATCCCGATGCCGACCGCCAGCGGCTGCGCCAGCTGGTCCGCAACGCCAAGGACGAACGGCTGAAGAACAAGCCGCCGCACGCCTACCGCGAGTTGTTCCGGGAACTGCGCGAGCTGATCCTGGAGGCGGCGGGACCCGGGACCCGGGACCCGGGACCCGAAGAAGCCGACGACGACGCGGCGTTCGACGACACGCGCGACTGAGGTACGGCAGCATCGGCTGCGGCGCACGGCCGCCGACACTCGCCCAGCCCGGCGAGCGCGGCGCGTGATGAACCTACCCGTCAGGCCGGCACTGCCGCAGCGCACCGCGGCGCCCGCTTTGCCGATTCCCGATTCCCGAATCCCCACTCCCGGCTCCTAGGCCGTCCCGCCCACGGTCAGCCCGTCGATCAGCAGCGACGGCTGGCCCACGCCCACCGGCACGCTCTGCCCGTCCTTGCCGCAGACGCCGACGCCTTCGTCCAGCGCCAGGTCGTGGCCGATCATGCGCACCTTCTGCATGGTCTCCGGGCCGTTGCCGATCAGGGTGGCGCCCTTCACCGGCGCGGTGACCTTGCCGTCCTCGATCAGGTAGGCCTCCGTGGCCGAGAACACGTACTTGCCGCTGGTGATGTCGACCTGGCCGCCGCCGAAGTTGACCGCGTACAGGCCCTTCTTCACCGAGCGGATCATCTCCTGCGGGTCGTGCTGGCCGGCGCGCATGTAGGTGTTGGTCATGCGCGGCATCGGCAGGTGCGCGAACGATTCGCGGCGGCCGTTGCCGGTCGGCGCCACGCCCATCAGCCGCGCGTTGAGCGTGTCCTGCATGTAGCCGACCAGCACGCCGTCCTCGATCAGGGTGGTGCAGTTGGTCGCGGTGCCCTCGTCGTCGACGTTTAGCGAGCCGCGGCGACCGTCCAGGGTGCCGTCGTCGACGATGGTGACGCCGGGCGAGGCCACGCGCTGGCCGATGCGACCGGCGTAGACGCTGGTGCCCTTGCGGTTGAAATCGCCCTCCAGGCCATGGCCGACCGCCTCGTGCAGCAGCACGCCGGGCCAGCCCGGCCCCAGCACCACCTGCATCACCCCGGCCGGCGCCGGCACCGCTTCCAGGTTCACCAGCGCCTGGCGCAAGGCCTCGCGGGCGAAGGCTTCCGGGCGGCCGTCGGCGAACAGCGTGGTGTAGTCGTAACGGCCGCCGCCGCCGGCATAGCCGGACTCGCGGCGGCCCTGCTGTTCGACGATCACCTGCACGTTGAGCCGCACCAGCGGGCGCACGTCGGCGGCGAGCACGCCGTCGCTGCGCGCCACCAGCACCGTGTCCACGCCGCCGGACAGGCTCACCATCACCTGCTGCACGCGCGGGTCGGCGGCGCGCAGGTACTGGTCCAGCCGCCGCAGCAGCTCCACCTTGTGCGCGTTGTCCATCGCGTCCACCGGATCCAGCGCCGGATACAGCGCGCGGCCGCCGCCGCGCTGCAGCGCGTGCGCCGGCTGCGCGCCGCCGTCGCGGGAAATGGCTCGCGCCGACTGCGCCGCGGCCAGCAGCGCGTCGCGGTGGATGTCGTCGGAATAGGCGAAGCCGGTCTTCTCGCCGGAGATCGCGCGCACCCCCACGCCCTGCTCGATGGAGTGGGCGCCGTCCTTGACGATGCCGTCCTCCACGCTCCAGCTCTCGCGCCGCGAATGCTGGAAATACAGGTCGCCGAAATCGATGCCGGGGCCAAGCAGCGTGCCAAAGGCGCGCTCCAGGCTGGCGGCATCCAGGCCGGCGGGAAGCAACAGGCGGGTTTCGGCGAGGCTCAGGGCGTGATCGTTCATGGGCTCAACATGGGGGAGGAAGGCGCGCAGCGCAAGCGGCGCGCGGCAGCGAACGCGAATGACCAGTGCGCCGCGGGTCTCTGTGCCGTCACCCCTATCGCCTCGCAGGAGCGGCTTCAGCCGCGACGGGCCTTACCGGTAACGCCCCATCGCGGCTGAAGCCGCTCCTACGGACGGGGCGCGATCGAGGGCGTACCTGACGACGGTGCCGGCGGCCGCGCCGATTCGCGCTCGATCACGTCCACCTTGGGATCCTTCCACGGTCCGGTGACCCGGTAGGTGCGCGCGCCGATATTGCCCAGCGGCTTGCCCAGCACCGCGTTGGCGGCGGCGCCGACCGCCGCGCCGACCGGCCCGCCGGCGACCGCACCGACCACGGTCAGCAGATTGCCGGACTTGGGATTGACGTCGATGGTCTGGTCGAACTGCTGCGCGCGCAGATCCGCCTCGCCGCGCACCTTGATCTCGGCGGCCGGGCCATCGATGACTAGGTTGTCGCTGCGCGCCATCCCGTCGCCGAAGCGGATCTGGCCGTCGATGCGGTTGAAGGCGAAGCCCTTGGAGAAGAAGTCGCGGAAATCGAACATCAGCCGCCGCGGCAGCTGCGCCACGCTGAGCAGGCCGAGCACGCGCCCGGCGCCCGGGTTCAGCTCCAGCAACTGGCCGTTGCGCGCGGCCACGTCGAGCTGGCCCTGCACCGTGGCCAGCTGCAGGCCGGCCGGCGTGCCCGGCCAGGCCGCGCTGAGCTTCAACTGGCCTTCGCCGCCGCGCACCTGGCCACCGAAGTCCAGGTTCTGCATCAGCTCGCCCAGGTCGCGGCTGTCGACGTTGGCGTCGAGCTGGGTATGGGCGGTGGCACCCTTGCCGCGCCAGTCGCCGCTGATGTCGATCTTCTGCTTGTCCGAGCGCAGGTGCAGTTGGTCCACCTGCATGCCGTCGGCGAGCTTGCGCGTGCGCAGCGAGGCCGCGCCGAGGGTGATCGCGCCGAAGCGCAGGTCGTCCACGTCCAGCGCCAGCGCCGGGATCGTGGCCGGATCCAGGCTGTCGGCGAACGGGCCGGCCGGGACCGGGCCGGCGCTGCCGGCGACGCCATTGTCGGCGGGCGTGGCGACCACCGCCGTCGGCGCGCCGTTCGCCGCCGGCAGCGTGGCCGTGGCCGAGCGCCAATGCACCCGCGCCAGGCGTCCGCCAAGCACGCCGCCGTCCTTGGTCGGCACGCTGAGGTCGCCGGCCAGGGCCGGGCCGTCCAGGTGCACGTCGATGCTGTCGGTCTGCGGCAGCAGGCGCAGGCGGGTGTTGTCGAACACCCCGCCCAGCAACAGCAGGTGGTCGGCGAGGATCTCGATGCGGCGCAGCGGCATCGGGTCTTCGCCGCCGTTGGCCGCGGCGGCGTTCGGATCGGGGCGGCTGACCACGCTGATCCAGTCGATGGCGTTCAGCGCTGCGGTGCGCCCGGTCACGACCAGGCCGCTGGCCGGCGGTTCGTCGGCGACATGGTCGCTGCCCATCACCACGCGCACGCCGGTCTTGCCGCCCTGGCTGCGCGCCGCCAGCGCCATCAACTTGCCGAAGACCACCTCGATGCGGCCGCTGCCGACCGGCAGCGGCACGTTGACCGAGGTCGCCAGCGGCGTCGCCGGTGCCTTGTCCATCGGCGCCGGCATCAACAACTCGGTGCCGACCAGGTCCGAGCGCAGTTGCAGCCGGGTCGGCGGCTGCGCGCCGCCGTCGGGCGTCTTGGGCAGGCCCACGCCGATGTTCCAGCGCGAGCGGCCCTGCACGTAGGGTTTGAGCCAGGCCATTTCCGGCACCCGGTCGAGCAGTTCGTTGGCGTCCAGCGACGCGCTCAGCGCGGCCTCGAAGGCCTGCTGCGGATCCTGCACGCCATCGCCGGCCCGCAGCGCCAGTTCGCCCTGGTGGCCCTGGTAGGACACGCTCAGCTTCTGCGCGGCGAACCCGGTATCGCTGTAGTTGGCGCTGCCGCGCATGTCGTCGAAGGCCAGGTCCCAGCGCTTGTCGGCGATATGCGCGCCGAGCAGGTCGACCGTGCCGCGCAGGTGGTGGGTGCCGACGTCGGCCCGCAGCGGCTGCAGCAGATCGAAGGTGACGTCGGCCGGCCCCGAGGCGCTGAGCGCATCCAGGGTGTCGCCGTAACGGGTGCGCAGCGGGCTCTGCCGCAGCATCGCCAGCAGCTTGCCGGTCTCGGCGCGGGTGCTGGCCAGCACGCTGAGCTGGCCTTCCTTGTAATCGGGCAGCGCCGCGGACAATTGCTCCACCGGCACCCCGCCCATGCTGCCGCGGCCATGCACCTCGAAACCGTTGCCGATGAAGGCGACGCTGGCGTCCACGTTCTCCACCGCCGGCCAGTCGTGCTGGAAGCGCACCTTGGCGTCCTCCAGCCGCGCGGTCGCCTCGAAGCGGCCGTTGTGGTCGGCGAACGGCCAGTCGTCCAGGTCGCCGGAGACCAGCGCATGGCCGTCGCGCAGGCGCCCGCCCTGCAGCGCGGCGTCGAGCCAGTCGGTGGCGGCCTTGCTCATCTTGGAGTGCACCCAGAACTTCTTCGCCGCCACCACCGGCGCGTCCTGCAGGTCGGCGGCCAGGTCGATCCACGGCCGCGAGCCGTCGTCCTGGAAGCGCAGCCCGCCGCGCACGTCGGCGCCGTAGTCGCTGCCCTGCACGCGCAGCCCCGGGGTCGCCACGCGCAGGCCGTCGCCGTCGCGAAAGGCGACGATGCGCCCGGCCAGTTGGACCTGGTGGACCACGCCGAAGCCGCTGGGCCAGTCGACCCGGACCGGGCTGCCGGCCTCCAGCGCCAGTTCGCCGGCCTGCGCATCGCCGTCGAAGCGGCCGCGCAGCCCGCTCACGCCGGGCGCGCCGCCGGCCGGTGCGAACGCCAGCTCGGCCAGGCGGCCCTGGCCGTACAGCGGGCCGCCGGGCACCCCGCTCACCGCCACCTGGGTCAGCTGCAGGCGCGGCTTCGCCACCGACAGCCAACTGCGCAGGCCGGGCGAGAGGCGGTCGCTGAGTCCGGCCACGGCGATCAGCGGCGCCACGTCGAGATGGTCGCCGAACAGGGCGTAACGGCGCCCGCCGGCCACGGTCAGCCCGTCCAGGCGTTGCAGCGGCTGCCCGGCCTGGCCGAACTGCAGCTGCGGCGCATCCAGCCGCCAGCCACCGTCGATCTGGCGCCAGCGCGCCTTCGCGCGGAAGGTGGTGAAGGCCAGTTGCGGCCGGGTGCGGCCGTCGGCCAGCGGCGCGCCGCGCAGGCGCAGCTCGCGCAGCGTGGCGTCGACGGTCACCCCGGCGACCCGGCGCTGCTGCAGGTCCAGCCAGGCCTGGACTTCGCCGACGCCGCCCTGCAGTTCGATGCCCGCCGCATGCAGCAGGCCGGCCCAGCCCGCCAGCTCCGCCGGCCGCACCGCCAGGTAGGCCTGGCCGTCGCCGCGGTGGCGGTCCAGGTCCAGCACCGCGGTCAGCGGCGCCTGTTGCAGATCGCTCCAGCCCTGCACGCCGACCTGCAGGCGCTCGCCGTTCACGCGCATCCGCAGGTCGATCTTCGGCACCTGCGCTTCCAGGCCCAGCGAGGGGGCGTGCACGCGCAGGCGGCCGTCGATGACCTGCAGCTCGCCCAGCCCTTCCAGCGCATCCAGCGGATCGCCGCCCTGCCCCGAGCTCGGCAGGCCCTGCACGCTCCAGTTGCCGTCGTCGCCGCGCAGCAGGGTCAGCGCCAGGCCGCGCAGGCGCAGTTCGGTGAACGAGCGCCCCGGCAGCAGTCCCGCATACATCGACACCAGCACCTCGGCCTGGCCGATGCGCACGCCGTCGCCGGCGCCGATGCGCAGCCCGTCCAGGCGCAGCAGCGGGCCGCGCCGGGTCCAGGCCGTCTCCAGCCGGTCAAAGCGGATCGGCCGCCCGGCGCGCTCGCTCAACCACGCCGCCACCTGCTGCGGATGCCGCTCCACGAACGGCAGCGCCTGGCTCAGCGCCCCCACCGCCAACGCCACGCACACCAGCGCGATCGCCACCGCGTAGAACGCGAAACGGCGAGCCAGGCGCAGGCGGCGGCGCAGGGGGGTATGCATCAGGGGCGGGGAATGGGGAATCGGGAATGGGGAGTCGCAACAGCAGCACGCGAACCGCTCATTGCCACGTGAAATTCGGCAAAGGAATCAGGGGATGCATCCGCACCGACAGCGCGCTCTTCCCCCATTCCCCATTCCCGAATCCCCACTCCCTGCCTCACAACAACACCACGTCGAACTGCTCCTGCAGGTATTGTTCGTCGGCCTGGAAGCGGATGGTCTTGCCGAGGAATTCCTCCAGCTCGGCCACGGCCGCCGATTCCTCGTCGGTGATGCGCGCCACCACCTTGGTCGAGGCGATCACCAGCAGACGCGCCGCGTCGAACTGGCGCACCGCGCGGGTGATCTCGCGGAAGATCTCGTAGGTCACGGTCTCGGCGGTCTTGATCGAGCCGCGCCCGCTGCACTCCGGGCACGGTTCGGACAGCTGCCGCTCCAGGCTCTCCACGGTGCGCTTGCGGGTCATCTCCACCAGGCCCAGCGGCGAGAACTCGTACACCGTGGTCTTGGCGTGGTCGCGCGAGAGCGCCTTCTCCAACGTGCGCAGCACCTGGCGGCGGTGCTCGGCGTCGTCCATGTCGATGAAGTCGATGATGATGATGCCGCCGAGGTTGCGCAGGCGCAGTTGCCGCGCCACCGCCTGCGCCGCCTCCAGGTTGGTGCGGAACACCGTCTCCTCGAGGTTGCGCTGGCCCAGGAACGAGCCGGTGTTGACGTCGATGGTGGTCATCGCCTCGGTCTGGTCGATGACCAGGTAGCCGCCGGACTTCAGCGGCACCTGCTTGTCCAGCGCGCGGGCGATCTCGTCCTCGACCCCGTACAGGTCGAAGATCGGGCGGTCGCCGGTGTACAGCTCCAGGCGCTCGGCCAGCACCGGCATGTACTTGGCGACGAAGGCCTGCAGCCGTTCGAAGGTCTCGTGCGAATCGACCTTCACCTTCTCCACGTCCTTGCGGATCAGGTCGCGCACCGCGCGCAGCGGCAGGCTCAGGTCCTCGTAGATGATGCTGGCCGGGGCGCCGTCGCGGCCGCGCCGCTCGACCACGTTCCAGACCCGCGACAGGTAGGCGATGTCCTCGGCCAGCGCCTCGGCCGGCTGGCCCTCGGCATTGGTGCGGATGATGTAGCCGAAGCCGCCGTGGCTGGCGGCCAGGTCGGCGACCAGGGTCTTCAGGCGCTGCCGCTCGGCTTCGTCCTCGATCCGCGCCGACACGCCGATCACCCGCGACTGCGGCAGCAGCACCAGGTAGCGCGAGGGAATGCTGATCTGGGTGGTCAGCCGCGCGCCCTTGCTGCCGATCGGGTCCTTGACCACCTGCACCACGATGTCCTGGCCGTCGCGCAGCAGTTCCACGATCGGCACCGCCGCCGACACCGGCAGCGGCGTCGCCTCCTCGGTGTCGCCGTTGCCGACCGGCGCCGGCCGCACCACGTCGTTGGCGTGCAGGAACGCGGCGCGCTCCAGCCCGACCTCGACGAAGGCCGCCTGCATGCCCGGCATCACCCGTTGCACCCGGCCCTTGTAGATGTTGCCGACCACGCCGCGGCGCCAGCCGCGCTCGATGTGCAGCTCCTGCAGCATTCCGTTCTCGATGACGGCCACCCGGGTCTCGCGTGGTGTGACGTTGACCAGGATCTCTTGCGACATCACAGCACTCCGAAGGTGCGCAGCAGGTGGTGGGTCTGGTGCATGGGCAGGCCCATCACCCCGGAATAGCTGCCGTCGAGACGGCTGACGAAGCGCTCGGCGCCGCCCTGGATCGCATACGCGCCGGCCCGCCCCATCGGCTCGCCGCTGGCCACGTAGTCGGCGATGTCGCGCGCGGACAGGTCGGCGAAGGTCACCGCCGTGGGCACCAGCACCAGCTCCTCGCGGCCGGCGGCGACCAGCGCCACCGCGGTCATCGCCTGGTGGGTGCGTCCGGACAGGGCCGCCAGCATCTTTGCGGCGTCCTCGGCGTCGGCCGGCTTGCCGAAGACGCGGTCGTCCAGCACCACTTCGGTGTCGGCGCCGAGCACGACCGCGTCGGCGCTGTCGGCCAGCTGCGCCAGCCCGGCGCGGGCCTTGTCCAGCGCCACCCGGCGCACGTAGGCCTGCGCCGACTCGTCGGCCGCGCGCACTTCCGGCACCTCGAGATCGAGGATCCGGAACGGCACGCCGAGGCGGGTCAGCAGTTCGTTTCTGCGGGGGGAACGGGACGCGAGATACAGCATGGCCGAAGGATAACCCGAGCGGACTGGCTGAACGAACGCCGATGGCGCGACGATCGCTTCAACCCCGGCGAAGATCACGACGCGTTCATCGTCGCGGCAACACCCTCGCCCCATTCTTCAAGGAGAACACCGATGCGCGCATTGTCCGTCCGCCCGCTGCTGCTGGCCCTGTCCCTCGCCCTAGGAGGCACGATGACCGCCCATGCCCAAACCGCCGCGCCCGGCTACGCCGTGCCCGCCGACGGCACCCTGCTCAACATCGCCGCGCAGGCCGAGGCCAAGCGCACGCCCGACGTGGCGGCGATCTCGGCCGGCGTGGTCACCCAGGCCACCGACAGCGCCGCGGCGATGCGCCAGAACGCCGAGCAGATGACCAAGGTGCTGGCCGCGATCCGCACCGCCGGCATCGCCGACAAGGATGTGCAGACCAGCGGCGTCAGCCTCAACCCGCAGTACAAGTACGCCGAGAACCAGGCCCCGCAGATCATCGGCTACCAGGCCAGCAACTCGGTCAACCTCAAGGTGCGGGACATCGCCAAGCTCGGCAAGGTGCTCGACGCGCTGGCCGCGCAGGGCGCCAACCAGATCAACGGCCCCACCTTCGAGATCGACGATCCGGAACCGCTGTACGACCAGGCCCGGGTCGATGCGCTGAAGAAGGCGCAGGCGCGCGCGCAGAGCTACGCCAAGGCGCTGGGCCTGCGCGTGCGGCGCATCGTCAGCATCTCCGAGGGCAGCGGTGGCGGCGTGCGTCCGCCGATGCCGATGATGCGCGCGATGGCGATGAAGGCCGAGGCCGACACCCCGGTGGCCGCGGGCGAAAGCAGCGTCTCGGTCAACCTGGACGTGGTGTTCGAACTGGGCAAGTAAGCCGGCGGCCCCGGCCACACCTCGCGACGGCGCCTGCGGGCGCCGTCGTCGTGTCCGGATCCGGCAGCACCGCCCTTCGCCACTGTGGCACTTGGCGCCGATCTCCGCCACCGCTTGCCAAAGCGCCCGCGACCGGCGCACTGTCGAAGCGCGGACCGGCGCCACGACCCCATCCGCCGCCCCCGTGCGTTTCCCCGTACCGCAGTCCACGACACTCCTATCGCAGAGGTGGATCCATGGTTCGCACGCAACTCCCCGCCCCGTCCTTCCGCATCGACCTGTCCCGGGTCCTGGCCTACAGCACCGCGATCGCCCTGCACCTGCTGGCCGCCCTGTTGCTGCTGCTTCCGCTCTCGCACGTGGCCGCGCCGCCGGAACCGGCGCAGGTGCAGCCGCGCTGGCAGCAACCCATGGTGATCCCGGTTACCCCGACGCCGCCAACCCTTCCCACCGTCGAGAAACAGCTGCCGACCCAACCGCGCGCGCCCACCGCGGTGCCGGTGCCGGTGCCAACTCCGACACCGGCGGCGCTGGTCGACAGCAGCCCGGTGGCGCTGGACACCGCGCCCAGCGTCGACCCCACGCCCAGCATCGCCGCGCCCAGCCTGCCGCCGGCGAGCGTGGGCACACCGGTGGAAGGCATGCAGTTGCAGTACCTGCGGGCGCCGGCCCCGGCCTATCCGCGCGACGCGCTGCGCGAGCACCTGCAGGGCAGCGTGCTGCTGCGGGTGCTGGTCGGCACCGACGGGCAGCCGCTGCAGGTCACCGTCGAGAAGAGCAGCGGCCACCGGGCGCTGGACCTGGCCGCCCGCGATCAGGTGCTCAAGCGCTGGGCGTTCCAGCCAGCGCTGCAGAACGGCACGCCGGTGCAGGCGTACGGGCTGGTGCCGATCGATTTTTCGCTGGATCGCTGAGGCAACCGATGCGGCGGCCGGGGCAGCCTCGGCCGCTCGCGTTAGGCAAAAATTCACCTTTTGTTCACGATAGATACACCTAGATGGAAACCAGCCGATCGTCAAAACGTCGGCACTTTCGCCAGAAAGCCACAACCTGCGTTTCCAGTTAGGAGAGAAACTGTGAACACCCTGATCCAACGGCGTGCAACCCGCCGTTCCCTGCTGTGTGCCTCCGTTGCCGGCGTGCTCGCCGCCCTCGCAGGCCCTGCCGCCTTCGCCCAAGAAGCGGCCACCAGTCTCGACCGCATCACCGTCACCGGCTCCAACATCCCGCGCACCGATACCGAGACCCCGTCGCCGGTACAGGTGGTGACCCGCCAGGAAATCGACCGCACCGGCAAGACGTCGCTGGCCGAGTACCTGCAGACCCTGACCGCCGACGGCGCCGGCTCGATCCCCAAGAGCTTCGGCAACGGCTTCGCCGGCGGCGGCGCCGGCATCTCGCTGCGCGGCCTGGGCGCCGGTTCCACCCTGGTACTGTTGAACGGCCGGCGCATGGCCACCTACGGCCTGGCCGACGACGGCCAGAAGGTCTTCACCGACCTGAGCACCATCCCGCTGGACGCGGTCGAGCGGGTCGAAGTGCTGAAGGACGGCGCCTCGGCGATCTACGGCTCCGACGCCATTGCCGGCGTGGTCAACATCATCCTGCGCAGCGACTTCCAGGGCGCGATCCTGCGCGGCTCCTACGGCATCTCCGGCGACGGCGATGGCGATGCGCGCAAGGCCACCCTGACCGCCGGCACCGGCGACCTCTCCAGCGACGGCTGGAACGCCTTCTTCAGCCTGGACGTGGGCAAGACCGACGCGATCAAGATCAGCGACCGCAAGGACCGCAAGTGGATCGGCACCGGCGACATCCGGCGCTGGGGCTACGCGGCGCAGGACGCGCAATTCCTCGGCGGCGCCTACCTCAGCGGCGGCACCGCCGGCGGCACCGGCCCCAACGGCTCGGTGTTCAACACCGCCGGACAACTGGTGGCGCTCCCCGGCTGCGCCGGCCTGACCACCATCCCCGGCCAGAGCGACGCCACCGCGCAGGCGCAGGGCTGCCTGTGGGATCCGGCCCAGCAGTTCCGCGACTTGGCGCCGGAAGAGAAGTACGTCAACGTGTTCGGCCGCGCCAGCTTCGCCTTCGGCGAAGGCGGCGAGATCTACACCGAGATCGGCTACTCGAAGAAGAACACGGTGTTCTCCAACACCCCGTCGGCCGTGTCCGGCGGCTGGGGCTACCCAGGCGGCCCGGTCAACGCCAACAGCGGCGCCGGCGCCACCGTGCTCTACGCCGGTCATCCGGACAATCCGCTGCCCTACGCCGCGCGCCTGCGCTACAGCGCCTGGGACGTGGGCCCGCGGGTGACCGACAACACCAACGAGTTCAACCGCTTCCTGGTCGGCGTGAAGGGCAACTGGGGCGACTGGAGCTACGACACCGGCTACCTGCACTCGGGTACCGACCTGGTCAACAAGCGCACCGGCTTCCTGCGCTACAGCGCAGTGCGCTGCGTGCTGGGCAACCCGGCCTGCCCGGCCGGCACCTGGCGCATCGGCGACAATGCCAATCTGAACTCGCAGGCGCTGTACGACTACATCTCGCCGACGATCAGTGCGCGCGCCAAGTCCGAACTGGACATGTTCGACTTCAACGTCTCGCGCAGCCTGGCCGATCTCAAGGGCGGCCCGCTGGGCCTGGCGTTCGGCGCCGAATGGCGCAAGACCAGCAATAGCCTGACCCCGCAGACCTACACCGACGTCGGCGACATCATCGGCCTGGGCTACTCGGCCTACGACGGCACCCAGAACGTCTACGCCGCCCACGTCGAGCTGTCGGCGCCGGTGCTGGAGCAGCTGGAACTGTCCGCGGCGCTGCGCTACGACAAGTACGACGGCGGCGACGGCAAGGCCACGCCGAAGTTCGGCGTGAAGTGGACGCCGGCCGACTGGATCGCGCTGCGCGCCAGCTACGCCGAGGGCTTCCGCGCACCGAACCCGGCCGAGAACGGCGACGGCGGCCTGGCCGCGTTCTCCAACGCCCGCGATCCGGTGCGCTGCGCGATCGATCCGGCCAACGAGTGCACCGCGCGCTCGGTGGCGATCATCACCCGCCCGAACCCGGCGCTGAAGCCCGAGGAATCCAAGAGCTACTCCGTGGGCTTCGTGCTGCAGCCGACCTCGACCACCTCGCTGACCGTGGACGGCTGGGAGATCAAGCGCACCAACGAGATCGCCCAGGGCAGCACCGCCGACGCGATCGCCGCCGGCAACGTCCTGCGCGACAGCAACAACATCGGCGGCGTGCCGAACAGCGGCACCATCCTGGCGGTCAACACCGGCTACGTGAACGCGAACTCCTCGCGCGTGCGCGGCATCGATACCGACATCCGCCAGACCTTCGCGATCGGCCCCGGCCAGTTGGAGCTGGACGCGCAGTGGAGCCACCTGCTCAAGTTCGAGCGCACCGAAGGCGACACCACCGTCGACTACGTGGGCACGCACGGCAACTGCGACGTGACCAACTGCATCGGCACCCCGCAGGACCGCATCAACTTCGGCACCACCTGGAAGCAGGGCACCTGGAGCGTGAGCGGCGTGGTCAACTACATCGACAGCATCGAGAACAAGGATCGCCGCGGCGGCGACTACCAGGCGTTCTACGCCGACGGTACGCCGGTCAAGAAGATCGCCTCGTTCACCACCTTCGATCTGTCGGGCCGCTGGAACATCACCGAAGCCTTCGAACTGAACGCCTCGGTGCAGAACGTGTTCGACCGGATCGCCCCGCTGGATCCGACCACCTACGGTGCGGTCAACTACAACCCGCTGCACTTCAGCGGTGCGGTCGGCCGCTACTTCACGGTGGGCGCGAAGTACACGTTCAACTGATCGCGAACGTCGCACTGCAGTCGCAACGAAAAGCCCGGGCGAGAGCCCGGGCTTTTTTATGGGACCTCCGCGCACGACGTTGCCGTGCACGCACGCATGCCACCGCGCGCGCTTTACCAGGCCGCGATCAGCGATCAGCGATCAGGCGCGATGATAGGGGTGATTGGCCAGCATCGCCGCGGCGCGGTAGAGCTGCTCGGCCACCACCAGCCGCACCAGCATGTGCGGCAGGGTCAGCGGCCCCAGCGACCAGGATTCGCTGGCGACCGCCAGCACCTCCTGCGAATGGCCTTCGGGCCCGCCGATCAGGAACGCCAGGTCGCGCCCCTGCCCGCGCCAGTGCTCCATGCGCTGCGCCAGTTGCTCGGAGCTGTGTTGCTTGCCGGGCACGTCCAGCGCCACCACCAGCGCGTTCTTCGGCAGCGCCGCCAACACCCGGCGCCCTTCGTCCTCGATCGCGCGCTGCGCATCGCGGCCCTTGCCGCGCAGGCCAGGTTCGATCTCGACCAGCTCCAGCGGCAGCCAGTGCGAGAGCCGCTTGCGGTACTCGGCGAACCCCTGCGCCACCCAGGCCGGGGCGCGCTCGCCGGTGGCGATGAGGCGCGCCTTCATGGCGTCGACCGCCACGCGCGCATCATCCGCGCTCCGCCACGCAAGCAGCAGCGGCGGCGTCCTGCGCCTCGCGCGCCGCACGCTGCTCGCGCAACCACTGCTTGAGCGTGGAGGGCTGCTGCAGCGCACGCCGGTCCTCCACGCAATACGCGATCTCGTCCTGCAACTGGCGCTTGATCTGCGCCATCAGCGCATCCAGGCGCCGCGGCTGCGGGCGGCGCTCCAGGGCCAGCCCGTAGTCGGCCACGAACGCATCGACCACCTGCGCCAGCTCCCGCTCGACCTGCTGCAGTTGCGTGGCGAACATCGCGGCGTAGTCGCCGATCCGCTCCTCGGCCATGGACGCGATTCCGGCGTGGTCCAACTGACCGATCTCAAGTTGCAGTTCCAGCAGGCCCAGCAGATCGTCCTGGCGGTAGACGCGGTTGAGTTCCTGCATCAGCGCGGTCTTGCGTTCGCGTTGCCGCGCATCGGGCTCGCGGTCCGGATGCAGCGCCGCGACCAGGCTGCGGTACAGCGCGCGCCGCGCCTGCTGCGGATCGAACTCGCTCGCGGCCGCCGCGCCCGCGCCGGCGCGGCGGCGCTTGGCATGCCGTTGCGCGCGCCCGTCCGCATGCGCCCGCTGCTGGTGCTGGCGCTGCTGCAGTTGCGCGTACAGCGCTTCCGGGGACGGCAGGTGCTGCAGTTCTTCGACGGTCAGGCCGAACTCCACGGCGAGCGCCGCCTGCATCGCGGCGTCTTGCATGACATCGCCGCCCTCACCTTGCGCGCCGCGGTGGCGCGCATGGATCGGCTTCAGCGCGTCGAACCCGGGTTGCTCCAGCAGCGGCGCGGCCAGCGCGCAGAGCGTCTCGGACAAGTCCGCACGCTCGCGCTTGCCCAGCTTGTGTGCGGCATGCGCGGCGTCCAGGTCCTGCACCAGTTGCGCCTGCGCGGCGTCGCGCGCCTGCAGCAGCGGCTCGACCTGCGCATGGAACCGCTGTTCCCAGCGCGGCAGCGCCTCGCGCCAATCACGCAATTCCAACCGGGTCCGCTCCAGACGCTCGATCAGTGCATCGAAGCGCTTGCGCGCCGGGGTGGCCAGCGGCGGTGCGGCGGTGTCGGCCGCGGCGCGGAGCCGTGCGGACGGCGCAAGGTCGGACGCGGCCGCCGGCGCGCCGGCCTGGCGCTTAGGCATCGCGTGCCGGGTCGTCGCCGTCGTCGTCGCCCGGCGGCTGGTCACCGACCGTCCACAGCCGCTCCAGCGCATAGAACTCGCGCACCCGCGGCAGCATCACGTGCACCACCACGTCGCCGAGATCGACCAGCACCCACTCGGCCTCGCGCTCGCCTTCCACGCCCAGCGGCATCACGTCCAGGCGCTTGGCGTACTTGATGACTTCGTCGGCGATCGACTTGACGTGACGGGTGGAGGTACCGGAGACGATGACCAGGTAGTCGGTGACGCTGGACTTGCCGCGCACGTCGATTTCCGCCACGTCCTTGGCCTTGAGTTCCTCGACTGCCTCGCGGACATGGGCGAGCAGGACCGGCAGCGGCGGCGGCGGATTGGGGACTTGGGTCTTGATGACGTGGGCTTGACTGGACAAAGCGGCGAACTCGATGGAATGGGGCGAATTATAGGCGACCCCGGCACGGCGCGTATTCAGCCGGCGCGGGCGGCGCCGGAGGCATACAGGCCATGGTCGCGGATGTAGGCGGCGACCGGTGCCGGCAGCAAGGCCGGCCAGTCCTCGCCGGCGGCGATGCGCGCGCGCACCAGGCTGGCCGATTCGCTGCGCAGCGGCTGCCGCAGGCACCACAGCCGGCCGCCCGGCGCCCGGGTCAGCGCCTGCGGCGTGTCGGCCCAGCGTCCGGCCACCGCCTGCGCCAGTTCCGCCGGCACCGCCCGCTCCCAGCCGCTGCCGGCGCGGTCGGCGACGATCAGGTGCGCGGCCTCGAGCAGCGCCCGCCACTCGCGCCAGCCGTTGAAGCCGACGAAGCTGTCGCTGCCGATCAGCAGCGCCAGCGGCGCCTCGGCACCGAGTTCGCCGCGCAACTCGCGCACCGTGTCGATGCTGTAGGACGCCACGCCCGGCCGGGCCTGCGCGCGGTGCAGCTCGTGCAGGTCCAGCACCAGCCCCGGCGTGTCGGCGATCGCCAGCGCCAGCATCGCGCAGCGCTGCTGCGCATCGGCCCCGGGCGCCGGCCGATGCGGCGGATCGGCCGCCGGCATCAGCCGCACCGGCACCCCGAACGCATCCCGCGCCGCCCGCGCGATCGCCAGGTGGCCGTTGTGGATGGGATCGAAGGTGCCGCCGTAGACGACGGTGAGAGGCCGGGATTCGGGAGTGGGGAGTGGGGATTCGCCAAGGGCGGGGCGTTCTTCGCGAGCATCCGGCATCGCCGGATCGCCGCTGTTGCCAATCCCCAATCCCGATTCCCCAATCCCGACGCTCATACCACCAACAACCGCACCGCCCGCGCCTCGGCGATCGCCAGCAGCAGGCGCTCCAGCGCGATCCAGGCGTCGCCATCGGCGCGGCCCTTGGCGATGCGGTCGATGCGGCCGGCCTCGGCGGCGAAACGCTCCCAGCGGCGCGGTTCGGCATGCCGCTGCAGGGCGCGCTTGAACGGCGCCTGCCGCGACTCCCAGATGCCCTGCCCCTTCATCTCTGCGGCCAGGTTGCCGCCGGCGGCCTGCACCTTGGCCAGCGCGGCGGTGCGCAGCAGTTCCTTGATCAGGATCGGCAGCAGCGCGGCCACCGCCTCGCCCTCGGCGCGCAGGCCGGCGAGCATGCGCCGCACCGCCGGCGCCTGTCCGCCGAGCGTGGCCTCGGCCAGGCGGAACACGTCGTAGCGCGCAGCATCGGCGACCAGCGACTCCATCGCCGCCACGTCCAGGCCCTGGCCGTCGGCCAGCAGGGCCAGCTTGTCGATCTCCTGCGCCGCCGCCAGCAGGTTGCCTTCCACCCGTTCGGCCAGGCGCTGCACCGCGCCGGCGTCGGCGCGCAGGCCCTTGCTGCGCAGGCGCCGCTCGATCCAGTCGCCCAGTTCGTGCGGCTTGATCGCCCAGGCCACGGCGATGGTGCCGATGCGGCCGACGGCGTCGGCCCATTTGCCCTGGTGCGCCTTGCTCCACTCGTTGCAGGTGATCAGCAGCACCACGTCCGGCGGCGGGTCGGCGCAGAACGCGCTGATGACCTCACCGCCCTCCTTGCCGGGCTTGCCGCTGGGCAGGCGCAGCTCGATCAGCCGTTGCGCGCTGAACAGGCTGGGCGCGTTGAAACTGGAATACAGCTGGCCCCAGTCGAAGTCGCGGCCATCGGCGTCGAACACTTCGCGCTCGCTGATGCCGGCGGCGCGCGCGCGGGCGCGCACCGCGTCGGCGGCCTCGAGCACGCGCAGGGTTTCCGGACCGGCGATCAGGTAGACCGGCTGCAGCGGCTGCGAGGCCGGCTGGGTGGCGAGTTGTTCGGGGCGCAGTTCCATGGCGACAGCCTACGCCATCGCCGCGGCGGACTGCGGCGGACGCGTCGCCTCCGCGCCGGGCGACGCGGACACCGCGCGCGGCGACGGCGGCAGCGGAAGCGCGCTCAAGGCTGCGGCGTGGTCGCCGGCTTGCCGTCGGCCGGCGTGGCGTCGGCCGGCTTGCCCTGCACAGGCGTGCCGTCGGTCGACGGCGGCGCGGCGTTGACGTCCTTGCCGTCGCGCACCTGGGCGCGCACCACGCTGTCGATCCGGCGCAGCATCGACGCCGACATCTCGCGGCGCAGTTCGTCGGCCAGGATCTCGCGCTCGGTGGAGGTACCGGTGGCGTCGGTCGGTGGCGACACGTAGTCGCGCGACAGTTCGATCACCTGCTGCGGCACCAGCACGCTGCCGTCGGCGCGGCGGAACACGAAGATCGCCGCGTAGCGCAGGCTGTATTCCTGGGCGCGGCCTTCGGCGTCGAGCGCGATCGGCAGGTCGCCCCAGCGCTCGGACAGCACTTCCAGGCGGGCCACGCCGGTGTTGACGTCCTTGGGCGCGATCTGCGCGCCGGCGGCGCGCAGGCCGCGCTCGAGCAGCTTGGCCAGTTCGCTGTACGGCGCCGAGGACACCACCTTCACCGACGGCGTGTCGGCCGGCAGCGTCAGCTTGTTGCGCAGGTGGAAACCGCAGGCGGTCAGGGACGCCGCGAAGACGAGAGCGAGCAGGAGTCGGGTCATGGACACAGTCTGGAGGAGCCGGCTGGGTGCGGCAACAGGCGGCTAGCCTGCCGTACGCCGCGTGAACGCGGGTTGAGACCTGCCGCGCCGCGCGGCCGCGGCGCGGCCGATGCGGCGCGCCGGCTCACGCCGCCACCAGGTTCACGATCTTGCCGGGCACGATGATGATCTTGCGGATGCTCAGCCCTTCCAGGAACTTGGCCGCATTCGGCTCGGCCTGGGCCAGCGCCTCGATCTGCTCGCGCGGGGTGTCGGCACCGACCTCGATGGTGCCGCGCAGCTTGCCGTTGACCTGCACCGCCAGGGTCACCGCGTCGCGCACCAGCGCGGCCGGGTCCGGCTGCGGGAACGGTACGTCTTCCAGCAGCGTCGGTGCATGGCCCAGCGCCTGCCACAGCGCGTGGCTGGCATGCGGGGTGATCGGGTTGAGCAGCAGCACCGCCGCTTCCAGGGCTTCCTGTCGCACCGCGCGGCCCTGCGCGCTGGCGTCGTCGAACTTGGCCAGCGCGTTGGTCAGTTCCATCACCGCGGCGATGGCGGTGTTGAAGCTGTGGCGGCGGCCGTAGTCGTCGGCGACCTTGCCGATGGTCTCGTGGGTCTTGCGCCGCAGCGCCTTGTGCTCGGCGTCCAGCGCGGCCGGGTCCAACGCCGGGGCGGCGCCGTCGGCGGCGTGCTTGTGCACCTGCGCCCACAACCGGCGCAGGAACCGCGCCATGCCGTCCACGCCGGCCTCGTTCCACTCCAGCGACTGCTCCGGCGGCGCGGCGAACATCGAGAACAGGCGCACCGTGTCGGCGCCGTACTTGCCGACCATGGCCTGCGGATCGACGCCGTTGTTCTTGGACTTGGACATCTTCTCGGTGCCGCCGATCAGCACCGGCTGGCCGTCGCCGCGGTGCACCGCGCCGATCACCCGCGCCTTGTCGTCGCGCTGCACGTCCACGTCGGCCGGATTGATCCAGTCCTTGGAGCCGTCCGGGTTCTGCCGGTAGAAGGTCTCGGCGATCACCATGCCCTGGGTCAGCAGGTTGGTCGCCGGCTCGTCGCTGTCCACCAGGCGCGCGTCGCGCAGCAGCTTGTGGAAGAAGCGGAAGTACATCAGGTGCAGGATCGCGTGCTCGATGCCGCCGATGTACTGGTCCACCGGCAGCCAGTAGTTGCCGCGCTTGTCGACCATGTCCTTGGCGCCGGGCGAGGTGTAGCGCGCGTAGTACCAGCTCGACTCCATGAAGGTGTCGAAGGTGTCGGTCTCGCGCTCGGCCGCCGCGCCGCACTGCGGGCAGGTGGTCTTGCGCCATTCCGGGTCGGTCTTCAGCGGCGAGCCGGTGCCGCTCAGCGCCACGTTCTCCGGCAGCAGCACCGGCAGCTGGTCTTCCGGCACCGGCACCGCGCCACAACTTTGGCAATAGATCACCGGGATCGGGCAGCCCCAGTAGCGCTGGCGGCTGACGCCCCAGTCGCGCAGGCGGTAGTTGACCCGGCGCTGGCCCTGGCCCTTGCGCTCGAAGCGCTCGGCCAGCGCCTCGAACGCGCCCTGGAAGTCCAGCCCGTCGAACTCGGCGGAATTGACCAGTTCCAGCTCGCGGGTCTTGTCGCCGTACCAGTCCTGCCAACGGCTCGGATCGTAGTGCCGCTCGTCGTCGTGCTTGGGCGCCTTCAGCGCGATCACCTGGCGGATCGGCAGGGCGTACTTGCTGGCGAATTCGAAATCGCGCTGGTCGTGGCCGGGGACCGCCATCACCGCGCCGGTGCCGTAGCCCATCAGCACGAAGTTGGCGACCCACACCGGCACCTGCTCGCCGCTGATCGGATGCACCGCGGTCAGGCCGGTGTCCATGCCGCGCTTTTCCTGCGTCTCCAGTTCCGCCTCGGAGACGCCGCCCTGCTTCAGCTCGGCCAGCAGCGCGGCCAGCTGCGGATTGGACTTGGCCGCGTGCAGCGCCAGCGGATGCTCGCTGGCGATGGACACGAAGGTCACGCCCATCAGCGTGTCCGGGCGCGTGGTGAACACACGCAGCGGGTCCAGCGCGCTGCCGTCGGCGTCGCGCACGTCGAACTGGATCTCCAGGCCCTCGGAACGGCCGATCCAGTTGCGCTGCATGGTCTTGACCGACTCCGGCCAGCCCGGCAGCTGGTCCAGGCCGTCCAGCAATTCCTGCGCGTAGTCGGTGATGCGCAGGAACCACTGCGGGATCTCGCGCTTTTCCACCAGCGCGCCGGAGCGCCAGCCGCGGCCGTCGATGACCTGCTCGTTGGCCAGCACGGTCTGGTCGATCGGGTCCCAGTTCACCACCGCGTTGCGGCGGTAGGCCAGGCCCTTGCGCATCAGCCGGGTGAACATGCGCTGCTCGTGCACGTAGTACTCGGGCCGGCAGGTGGCGAACTCGCGCGACCAGTCGATGGCGTAGCCCAGCGACTTGAGCTGGCTGCGCATGTGGTCGATGTTGGCGTAGGTCCACTTCGCCGGCGCGGTCTTGTTCTTGATCGCCGCGTTCTCGGCCGGCAGGCCGAACGCGTCCCAGCCCATCGGCTGCAGCACGTTCTTGCCGATCATGCGCTGGTAGCGGCTGATCACGTCGCCGATGGTGTAGTTGCGCACGTGGCCCATGTGCAGCGCCCCGGACGGGTACGGCAGCATCGACAGGCAGTAGAACTTGGGCTTGTCGGAGGTCTCGTCGACCTCGAAGGCGCGGGTGGCGTCCCAGAACTGCTGGGCGGACGATTCGACCTGCTGCGGGTCGTAGGCGGTGGGCTCGACGGCGGACATGGAAACGGGCAAGGGCCAGGCGGCAACAAAGCAGCCAAGGGTACCGTAGCGCGGCAAGCCGCTCCAATCCCGGCGACGGACGGCAACGGCGCGCAACACCCCCTGCGCGCCCGGCAGGCGCGGGGAACCGCGGCTGCAGTGGCTTCGGCGCCGTGGGCGAGCACGGCGGGCCTCGGCCATGGCACGGCACACCACGCCGCCCAGTGCGCAAGGCCGGCAGGGTCAGCCGCGGTGCGCGACCGCCTGCGGACCCGGCCAGCAGGCCAGCAACGCCAGCCAGCCCCACCACAGCAGGAACACCAGCCGCTGCGCCAGTGCCGGCGACAGCAACCGGTCCAGCGCGAACGCCCCCAGCGCCACCAGCAGCGCCATCCCCAACGCCAGCGCAGCCCAGCCGCGCGCGGCGGGATCGCGGCGCGCGCCCAGCCCCAGCAGGGCCGCGGCCGCCACCAGCGCCACCACCCACAGCAGCCAGGCGCTGGCATGCAGTTGGGTCGCGCGCGCCTCCAGGTCGGTCGGGTCCAGCGGCAGCAGGCCCATGCCGGCAAAGGCCAGCCCCGCCAACAGCAGCAGTTGCCCGCCGACCCGCAGCGACCAGGGCGCGTGGCGGCCGGCGCGGCGCAGCAGCCGCAGCGCCAGTGCCAGCGCTAGGCACCCGGGCAGCACGAACGCCAGCAGATTGAACGCCCAGGCATGCGGGATGCCGCGCGCACCGAGCAGGGCCAGCGGATGCGACCACGGCAGATATCCGGGCAGCACCGCGCCGAAGCCCAGCATTGCCGCCACCGCGGCCACCGCCAGCAGCGGCCCGACCCAGCGCATCACCCGTTCGCTCACCTCGCCCATCCGCCACCGTCCTTTCGCGCCGCCATGGCGCCTGCAGCCGCACATTGTCGCCGCTGCGGCCGCGGCCGGCACCCATGGCGCGGCGACGCCACCCTTGCATCGGCGCCGCCGCGCCTCCATACAGAGCGTCCTCTCGCCTGCGATGACACTGCCCATGTCCGACACGCCCCACGTTTTCGACGCCAAGACCGAGACCTTCGAAGCCGACGTGCTGCAGCGCTCGCTGCAGACGCCGGTGCTGGTGGACTTCTGGGCGCCCTGGTGCGGCCCGTGCAAGACCCTGAGCCCGATCCTGGAAAAGCTGGCCGCCGAGTACAACGGCGGCTTCGTGCTGGCCAAGGTCGACGTGGACCAGGAGCAGCAGATCGCCGCGGCGTTCCAGATCCGCTCGGTGCCGACGGTGTTCCTGGTCAAGGGCGGGCAACTGGTCGACGGCTTCCCCGGCGCCCTGCCCGAGGGCCAGTTGCGCGAGTTCCTGACCCAGCACGGGATCGCGTCGCTGGCCGCGCAGGAACCGGCCGAGGCCGTGCCGGCCGCGCCGCTGGATCCGCACGCCGAGGTGCAGCGCCTGCGCGAGGCGGTGGCGGCCGAGCCGGACAAGGACGAACTGAAGCTGGACCTGGCGCTGGCCCTGGTCAAGGTCGGCGCCGCCGCCGAGGCCGAGACCCTGATCGACGCGCTGCCGGCCAACCTGGCCACCGACGAGCGCGCGGTGCGGGCACGGGCGCGGCTGGGCTTCGTCGGCGCGCTGCAGGCAGCGCCGCCGCTGGAGACGCTGCAGGCCACGCTGGCGCAGGATCCGAGCGATCTCAAGGCGCGCTACCTGCTGGGCGTGCGCCACCTGGTCGGCGGCGACGACGCGGCCGCGCTGGAGCAGTTCCTGGAGATGCTTCGCCAGGACCGCACGTTCGAGGACGGCCTGCCCAAGAAGGCGCTGATCGACGCGTTCCGGGTGATCGAGGACGAGGACCTGGTGGGGCAGTACCGCCGCAAGATGTCCGCTCTGTTGTTCTGAGACTACAATCGCATTTCCGGCGGCTGGCAACGGCGTCTCCAGCCGCCGCGACAGTCGGACACGCCCCGGCCTGCCTCGTGGATGCCGTGATCAGGGACGAACGCTGCCTGGCGATCCGCGGGCAGCGCCGGCCCGGTCTTTTGCCGGACAGATGACGTGAATCAGTACGACCGCCGCATGCCCCTGCCCCCCCATCGTGCCCGGGCAAGCATGCGCCGGCTTGCCGGCCTGCTGTGCTGGATCGGCCTGCTACTCGCTCCTGCGGCGATGGCGCAGGACTGGCACTACCGGGTGCGCCCCGGCGACACGCTGTGGGACCTGGGCCGGCACTATCTGCGCCCGGACGTGGACTGGATGCTGCTAGGCCAGCACAACCAGGTGGCCGATCCGTACCGGTTGGCCCCCGGGGCGCGGCTGCGCTTCCCGATCGCCTGGCTGCGGGTGCAGCCGGCACCGGCGCGGTTGGTCGCGCTGCGTGGCCAGATCAGCGTGCAGACCGCCGACCGCGCGACGCTGTCGGCGCAGGAAGGCATGCCGCTGCCGATCGGCAGCGCGCTGCAGACCGGCGCCGACGCCAGCGCCACCGTGCAGTTCGCCGACGGCTCGCGCATGCAGGTACGCGAGAACAGCCTGATCCGCTTCGACCAATTGATCCGCTACGGCGCCACCGGCATGGTCGACACGCGGGTACGGCTGGAGAAGGGCCGCACCAGCAACGATGTCATCCCCGCCAACGGCCCCGCCTCGCGCTACATCATCCAGACCCCGAGCAGCACCAGCAGCGTGCGCGGCACCCGCTTCCGCGTCGGCGCCGGCGACGGCCACCAACTCGCCGCCACAGAGGTGCTGCAGGGCGCGGTGCGGGTGGCCGGCGGCGGCGGCCAGCGCCTGCTGCAGCCGGGCGATGCGGCGCGGGTGGGCGCGGGGGCGGCGCCGCTGCCGGAACCGCTGCTGCCGGCGCCGATGCTGGACCTGGCGCACAGTCGCCTGCAGCGCCCGCCCTACCTGCTCGCCTGGGCGCCGCTGGCCGGCGCCAGCCGCTACCGCCTCGAGGCGGTGGACGCGCAGCAACGCGAGGTGCTGCGCTTCGCCCAGGAAACCGAGGGCACCGCACTGGCGCTGGACGCGCTGCCGGCCGGCGACCTGCGGCTGCTGCTGCGCGGCGTCACCGCCACCGGGGTGGAAGGCCAGGACGCCGAGCAGCCGCTGCTGGTCTCGGCCACGCCGCTGCCGCCGCTGACGGTGCAACCGCTGCAGCAGCAGCGACTGCGCATCGCGCGGCCGCGTTTCGCCTGGACCCGCAACCCGGAGGCGATCAGCAGCGTGCTGCAACTGGCGCGCGATGCGCAGTTTCGGGACCTGTTGCTGGAGCAGGAGACCGACGCGACCCATCTGCGCGCGCCGCAGCCCCTGCCGCCCGGCACCTACTTCTGGCGCCTCGCCTCGCGCGATGCGCAAGGCCGGCAAGGCCCGTTCGGGCAGGCGCTGACGCTGCATCTCAGCGATACGCCGGTCGATCCCGGCCTGGCGCCGGCGCAGGCCGAGCGCGGCACGCTGACCCTGCGCTGGCAGCCCGACCCGGACGCGCGCCATTACCGGGTGCAACTGGCGCGCGATCCCGCGTTCCGCCGCGGCCTGCTCGAACGCACCGTGACGCAGCCGCAGGTCGCGCTGCCGCGGCCGCGCCGCGGCACCTGGTACGTGCGCATCCAGACCCTGGACGCGGAGGGCGAGGCCGCGCCGTTCTCGACGCCGCAGACGCTGGACCTGCCCTGCCGCTACTGCAAGCTCGGCACGGCCGGCGGCGTGCTGCTGCTATGGCTGGCGTTGTGAACGCCGCGCTGCTGCGACACGTGCTGGTGGCGTTCGCCGCAGCCGCACTGGCTGCGGCCCTGAGCCTGGGCGATGTCACCGAGCGGCTGGACAACGCGCTATACGACGCGGCGATCGCGCAGGCGCCGCGTCCGGCCGATCCGCGCCTGCTGCTGATCGCCATCGACGACCGCAGCCTGCAGGCACTGGGCCAGTGGCCATGGCGACGCGACCTGCACGCGCGCCTGCTCGACCGGCTCACCGCTGCGGGCACCGAGCGGGTGGCGCTGGACCTGCTGTTCAGCGAGCCGGGCCTGCAACACGCCGACGACGATGCGCGCCTGGCCGCGGCGCTGCGGCGCAATGGCCGCACCGTGCTGCCAGTGATCGGCAGCGCCAGCGGTGCGGACATGCCGCAGGAACTGCTGCCGATCCCCGCCATCGCCAGCGCCGCGGCGGCGCTGGCGCACACCGACCTCGCCGTCGATGCCGACGGCGTCGCGCGCGGCGTGTACCTGCGCGCCGGGCTCGGCAGTGCGCACTGGCCGGCGCTGGCCGCAGCCCTCACCGGCCGCGCGCTGCCGCCGGCGCCGGCGGCCACCGACGCGCCCTATGCCTGGCATCGCGCCGACTACGTCGGCCTGCATTTCGCCGCGCCGTCGACACCGTTCGCGCAGGTGTCCTACGTCGACGTCGTGCAGGGCCGGATCCCGCTGCAGTCCCTGCGCGCACGCCTGGCGATCGTCGGCGTCACCGCCACCGGCCTGGGGCAGCGGGTGATGACGCCGATGTCCGATGCGCGCTGGATGAGCGCGCCCGAATACCAGGCCAACATCGCGGCGATGCTGTTGCGCGGCGATCCGATCCTGCCGTCGTCGCGCACGGCCCAGGTGGCCGGGTCCGCGCTGCTGGTGCTGCTGGCCTGCCTGGGGACGCACTGCGCCGGCTGGCGGAGACGGCGCTGGCTGGCACCGCTGGCGAGCATGGCGGTGATCGCCGGCGGCAGCCTGCTGTGGCTGCTGGTCAGCAACCGCTGGTTCGCGCCGGGGGCGGCCCTGCTCGCCCTGGCCGTCGTCGCCGCCGGCCAGTTGTGCCTGCACGCGGCACGCTGGCGCCGCCAGGCGCGTCGCGACGCCCTGACCGGGCTGGTCAACCGTCACGGCTTCGAACAGGCCTTCGTCCAGGCGCTGGACGAGGCGCGGCGCAGCGGCCGGCCGCTGACGCTGATCATCGTCGATGTGGATCATTTCAAGCGCTACAACGACACCCTGGGCCATCGCACCGGCGACCGCGCACTGAAGCTGGTGGCCGCCGCGGTGGCGCGGCATGCGCGACATCCGCGCGAGGTCGCCGCGCGCTTCGGCGGCGACGAGTTCGCCATGATCCTGCCCGCCACCGACGCCACCGATGCCGGCCGCATCGCCGCGGCGCTGGTCGAGGAGATCCGCGGGCTGTCGCTGCGCGCGCCGAACGGCAGCGTCGCCATCACCGCCAGCCTGGGCGTGCACAGCGCCACGGCGACAGCGTTCACGTCCGAGCGCGCCTTTTTCGAATCTGCCGACGCCGCGCTGTACCGGGTCAAGCGCGGCGGACGCGACGGCTACGCGCTCAGCGACGCGCCGCCAGAGCACCATACGCATGCGTCTGGTACCCTGCCGCGCTCCGATCCACCCACGGCCGCGCAATGAAGCCATCGCTGTTCCGTCTGGGCCTGAACCTGTGGCCGCCGTTCCTGTTCGCCGGCATCCATGTGACCGCGCTGAGCGCCGACTACCGCCACGCGCGGGTCGAACTGCGCATGCGCCCGTGGAACCGCAACTACGTCGGGACGCATTTCGGCGGCAGCCTGTTCGCCATGACCGACCCGTTCTGGATGCTGCTGACCATGCAGAACCTGGGACGCGACTACTACGTCTGGGACAAGGCCGGCAGCATCGAGTTCGTGCGCCCGGGCCGCGGCACGGTCAGCGCGCAATTCGACCTGGACCAGGCCCTGTTGGACGACCTGCGCGCGGCCACCGCCGGCGGCGACAAGCACCTGCGCTGGTTCGAGACCGACGTCGTCGACGCGCAGGGCGAGGTGGTGGCGCGGGTGCGCAAGCAGGTGTACGTGAAGCGCAAGCCGCCGCGCTAGCGCGACCTGCGGCCCGCGGCTTCGCCGAGGCCGGCGCTGCATCTGCGCAGGCGGACACACCCCCGCATGCGAACGCGGCCGCGCCATCGGCGTGCGCGGCGTTGCGACGCGGGCCGCCTGTGCACGCCCCAGCCCAATCGCAGCTGCACGGCCGCGCCGCGCGACCATGCGGCGCCGCACCAACGGTCATCACGCGCCGCTACACTACGCGGATGTCGCCCGATCTCTCCGCTCCCGCTCCCACTCCCCGCCCGTCCCTGCAACGGCTGTTCTTCACCGGCCTGCTGACCCTGTTGCCGATCTGGCTGACCTGGGTCGTGGTCAAGTTCGTGTTCGTGCTGCTCTCGGGGATCAGCAGCCCCTGGGTGGTGCCGCTGTCGGTGCGCATCGCCGCTTCGTTCCCGCGCGAGCTGGGCTGGGCCACCGCGCAATGGGTGCAGAACACCATCGCCCTGATCGCCACCCTGGCGGTGATCCTGCTGGTCGGCATCCTCAGCCGGCGCATGATCGGCCAGCGCCTGCTGCGCTGGTTCGAGGCGGTGATGCGCCGCATCCCGCTGGCCAGCGTGGTCTACGACAGCGTGCGCAAGCTGGTGGACATCCTGCAGACCCAGCCCGGCAGCACCCAGCGCGTGGTGCTGATCGACTTCCCGCACCGGGACATGAAATCCGTCGGCCTGGTGACGCGGGTGATCAAGGAACACGGCACCGGCCGCGAACTGGCCGCGGTGTACGTGCCGACCACGCCCAACCCGACCTCCGGCTACCTGGAGATCGTGCCGGTGGAGCTGCTCACGCCCACCGACTGGAGCGTGGACCAGGCCATGAGCTTCATCATTTCCGGCGGCGCGGTGGCGCCGGAGAGCGTGCCGTTCACCCGGACCGTGGACCGCTGACGCCGATGCGCCGCGGCACGCTCGACGATCGCGCGGTCCGTCTGTTCATCGCCCTGGCGGCGTTCTTCTGCGTCAACGCCGCGCTGGCCGAGTTCATCGGGGTCAAGATCTTCGCCCTGGAAGACACCCTGGGCATCGCCCCGCTGAACTGGAACCTGTTCGGGCAGACCGGCTCGATGAACTTCACCGCCGGCACCCTGCTGTGGCCGCTGGTGTTCATCCTCACCGACACCATCAACGAGTTCTTCGGCCGCCGCGGCGTGCGCTTCATCTCCTGGCTGGCGGTGGCGCTGATCGGCTACGGCTTCCTGTTCGCCTTCGCCGCGATCGCGCTGGCCCCGGCCGGGTTCTGGGTCACCGCGGCGCAGAGCCAGGGTGTGCCCGACTACCAGGCCGCGTTCGCCGCGGTGTTCGGACAGGGCATGTGGACCATCGCCGGCTCGCTGGTCGCGTTCATGGCCGGCCAGCTGATTGACGTGGCGGTGTTCCACCGCATCCGCAGCGTGACCGGCGAGAAGCACGTGTGGCTGCGCGCCACCGGCTCCACCGCGGTCTCGCAGCTGATCGACAGCTTCGTGGTGATCTACATCGCCTTCGTGCTCGGCCCGCAGCACTGGTCGATGCAGCTATTCCTGGCGGTGAGCACGCTGAACTACATCTGCAAGATGCTGCTGGCGGTGCTGCTGATCCCGTTGCTGTACCTGATGCGGCGGCTGATCACCGACTATCTGACCCCCGAGCGCGCCGAACAACTGCGCGAGGAAGCGGCCGCCGACTGAACGCCGGCACACGCGCGAGCGCACCGCGCGCCCTTGCGCGCGGCCATCGTGCAGCGCCGCAGACGTCGGCCCCGCGTGGCCCGCCACGGCGGGTGCCTGCCGGCGGCAGGGGCAGCAAGCGCTCGCGGGCAGCGGCCACGGGTGGCCTCCGCGGTGCGGATCGGGCAAGCTCCCCGCTCGCTTGTCGTTGGAGCCCGCAATGCCGCCCCGCTTTCCCCGCCTGCTGTCCCTTGCCATCGCCACCGCCCTGAGCCTGTCGCTGGCGGCCCCGGCGGACGCGGCCAAGAAGAAGACCACCAAGCAGACCACCGCGCAGACCCGCGCCAAGGCCAACAAGGCGCGCAAGGCGCGGCCGGCACCGGCCCCGGTGGTGCTGACCAAGGCGCAGCAACTGAACAAGCTGTACGACGATTACTGGGAGGCCTCGCTCAGGCTCAATCCGCTGCAGGCCACCTTCCAGGGCGACAGCCGCTACAACGACCAGTTGCCGAACTTCCTCTCGGCCGCGTTCCGCCAGCAGTCGCACGACTTCACCGTGGAGTGGCTGGGCAAGGCCGAGGCGATCGGCAAGGACGGCCTGACCGGGCAGGACCTGCTCAGCTACGAGATCTTCGTCGGCGATGCGCGCAACGCGCTGGAGGCGGAGAAGTACCCGAGCTGGATGCAGCCGGTGAACCAGTTCTACAACGTCGGCAGCATCATGGTGATGCTCGGCTCCGGCACCGGTGCGCAGCCGTTCCGCACGGTCAAGGACTACGACAACTGGTCGCGGCGCGCGCTCGGCATTCCGGCTCTGTTCGACCAGGCGATCGCCAACATGCGCGAAGGCATGAAGGCCGGCGTGGTGCAGCCGCGCGCACTGATGGAGAAGGTGCTGCCGCAGCTGGATGCGATCATCAAGCCCACCGCCGAGGAGAGCCTGTTCTGGGGCCCGGTGCGCAACCTGCCGGCGGACATCCCCGAGGCCGAGAAGCAACGCATCACCGCCGAATACAAGCGCATGATCGAGTACCGCATAATGCCCGCCTACCGCTCGCTGCGCGGCTTCATCGCCACCGAATACCTGCCGGCCACGCGCACCACCGCCGGCGTCGGCGCTCTGCCCGGCGGCGACGCCTGGTACGCCTGGAACGTGCGCCAGAGCACCACCACCGACCTGACCCCCGTCCAGATCCACCAGATCGGCCTGGACGAGGTGGCGCGCATCCAGGGCCAGATCCAGGCGGTGATGAAGCAGGTGCGCTTCCGCGGCTCGATGCAGAAGTTCTTCAAGTTCATGCAGACCGACAAGCGCTTTACCTTCAAGAGCGAGGACGAGCTGCTGACCTATTACCGCGGCCTGGAAGGCCGGGTCGATGCGGCGGTGCCGCGCATGTTCTCGCTCAAGCCCAAGGCCGCGTTCGAGATCCGCCCGGTGGAGCCGTACCGCGCGCAGTCGGCCGCCGGCGGCTCGTACATGCGCCCCAGCGAGGACGGCCGTCCCGGCATCTTCTACGTCAACACCTACGACCTGCCCAGCCGCAAGACCTGGGATGCGGAAGACCTGTACCTGCACGAGGCCATTCCCGGCCACCACTTCCAGCTCGGCCTGCAGCAGGAGCTGACCAACCTGCCGAAGTTCCGCCGCTTCGGCGGCGAGACCGCCTTCATCGAAGGCTGGGGCCTGTACGCCGAATCGCTGGGCAAGGAACTGGGCCTGTACCAGGACCCGTACAACTACTTCGGCTACCTGCAGAACGAGCTGTGGCGCGCGATCCGCCTGGTGGTGGACACCGGCCTGCACAGCAAGGGCTGGACCCGCGAGCAGGTGATCGACTACATGCTGCAGAACTCGGCCACCAGCCGCACCGATGCCGAGGCCGAAGCCGAGCGCTACATGGCCATCCCCGGCCAGGCGCTGTCCTACAAGATCGGCGAGATGAAGATCCTGCAGCTGCGCGACTACGCCCGCGCGCAACTGGGCGACAAGTTCGACATCCGCGAGTTCCATGCCGAAGTGCTGAAGGACGGCTCGGTGCCGCTGAACGTGCTGCAGGAGAAGATCGAACGCTGGGTGGCGAGCAAGAAGGGGTGAGCGGGCGCTGCCCCGCGCGCGGGTATGTGGCCCGAATGGCGCAAGATCCAGAATGTCGCGAAATCTCTCGTAGGAGCGGCTTCAGCCGCGACCGGACATGCCTGGTAAAGCCCGGGCGCGGCTGAAGCCGCTCCTGCGAAAGAAGCTGCAATGGCGACGCGGAGACAGATCGTGCCTGTGTCCCCCTTGTGGGAGGGACTTCAGCCCCGACGCCGCTCACTGCAACGCGTCGGGACTGAAGTCCCTCCCACAAGAGCTGGAGGCGGCTGACCAGCGCCGACATCCGCTGCGACACCACCGGCGAAGACAGCATACGGCTGCGCGCAAGGCGAGCGCCTCATCGCTACGGCGATGCCAGATGCCGCGCCAGCTGCGCGATGTCCTGCGGTGTGGTGCGACAGCAGCCGCCGATCAGTCGAGCGCCGGCCGCACGCCAGTCGGCGAGGTGGTCGGCCAGGGTGCCAGCGTCGGCACCGTCGGTCTGCCAGCATTTGCGGTCGGCGTCGTAGCGCTCGCCAGCGTTCGGATACACCACCAAAGGCAACCGGGTCAGTGTCGCCAGGTGGCGCAACGCCGCGGTGGCAAGCGACGGCGCAATGCAGTTGACGCCGAGCGCGACCACCTGCGGATGGCCATCGAGCAACGCCACCACGTTGTGCAGCGGCGTGCCGTCGCTGAGATGCGCGGCGTCGCGCAAGGTGCAGGCGAACCAGGCGACAACCCGTGGAAATTCCTCCAGTACCTGCAGCAACGCCGCCATCTCCGACAACGACGGTTGCGTTTCGCAGGCCAGCAACGCCACGCCGGCCGCGACCAGGGCAGCGATGCGCAGGCGATGGAACGCCCGCATCTGCGCCGGCGTCAGCACGTAGTCGCCGCGATATTCGGATCCGTCGGCCAGATAGGCGCCATACGGACCGACCGAGCCGGCGACCAGCAGCGGCCCTGCCTGCGGATGCCGCGCGAGATGCGCCTGCCGCGCCTGCTGCGCCAGTTCGACGCTACGCGCGATCAAGTGCTGCGCTTGCGCGAGGTCGATTCCGCGCGCGGCAAAGCCCTGCGGCGTGGCCTGGTAGCTGGCGGTGATCGCGCACTGCGCACCGGCGGCGAAATAGTCCTGGTGCACCTGGCGGATCAACTGCGGCTGCTCCAGCAGGATCTTCGCCGACCACAGCGGATCGCGCAGATCGCAGCCGCGCCGCTCCAGTTCGGTGGCCAGGGCGCCGTCGAGCACCAGGCACCGGTCCTCGGCCAGCAGCGCGGCAAGCGGGTTGTGCGGCATGGCGTCAGCCTCGCAGCGACGGAACGCGTAGTGTCGCAGACGGGGCCGGCGCGGTCGCGCCGCTGCGCTATGCTGCCGGCATGCCGCTCTCCCTATTGCTGACTGTGCACGACAGCACCACCGCGCCGCCTGCGCGCACGGCCGCCAGTGCCCACGCCCACTTCCCGAGCGCGCCGCGATGACGTCGCCACTCACCCTCGACGGCCTGCACCACGTGGCGATCATCGCCTCCGACTACGCGCGCTCCAAGGACTTCTACTGCCGCATCCTGGGCCTGCCGGTGATCGCCGAGGTCTACCGCGACGCGCGCGACTCCTGGAAGCTGGATCTGGCCCTGCCCGATGGCAGCCAGCTCGAACTGTTCTCGTTCCCCGCGCCGCCGCCGCGGCCGAGCCGCCCGGAAGCCTGCGGGCTGCGCCACCTGGCGTTGCGCGTGCGCGACCTGGACGCGGCGGTCGCGCACCTGCAGGCGCACGGCGTGGCGGTCGAGCCGATCCGCGTGGACGAATACACCGGCCGCCGCTTCACCTTCTTCGCCGACCCCGACGACCTGCCGCTGGAACTGTACGAGAGCGGCTGAATGCATGCCGGTGGTCACGCTGAACCGCATGCCGCAGTGCGGATTCCCAGCACCATACGCTTGGGTATACAGTCGGATCAGGCCGGCATCGCGCCGGCCGCACCGGACATCCCTCGGGAGGGGAACATGCGCACGAGCTTCAAGACCCTGATGCTGGCCCTGCCGCTGAGCGCGGCGGCATTCATGGCGCACGCCGCCGACACCACGCCGGTCGGCCGCTGGCAGACCATCGACGACGAAACCGGCAAGCCCAAGTCGATCGTGCAGATCGAACAGGCCGCCAACGGCACGCTGAGCGGCAAGGTGGTGGAGATCCTGCAGTCCAACCACGGCCCCAACCCGATGTGCGACAAGTGCGACGGCGAGCGCAAGGGCAAGCCGATCAAGGGCATGACCATCCTGTGGGGCCTCAAGCCCGACGGCGCGGCGGTGTGGGACGGCGGCTCGGTGCTGGACCCGGCCAAGGGCAAGACCTACAAGGCCAAGGTCACCCTCACCGACGGCGGCAAGAAGCTGCAGATGCGCGGCTACATCGGCATCGAGGCCCTGGGCCGGACGCAGACCTGGATTCGGGAGTAAAACCGGGACTCGGGGCCCGGGACCGGGGACCCGGAAAAGCGAGGTAGCGCGAAACGGAAGTTTTCCGCGCAACATGTTTCTCCAAAGGCGTCCGCGAGGGCGCCTTTTTTGTGGGCTGTCAGCGCGTCATGCACCGCTCTTCCGGGCCCCGGTCCCGGGCCCCGGGTCCCGGCTTTCCATGCCATGCGATAATCTCGCGCCCCCAAACACGCCGGCCGCCATGACCACCGCCCTCGTCACCACCGCCCTGCCCTATGCCAACGGACCGCTGCATCTGGGGCATCTGGTCGGCTACATCCAGGCCGACATCTGGGTGCGCGCGCGGCGGCTGCGCGGCGACCGGACCTGGTTCGTATGCGCCGACGACACCCACGGCACGCCGATCATGCTGGCCGCGGAGAAGGCCGGGGTCACCCCGGAAGACTTCATCGCCGCCATCCAGGCCAGCCACGAGCGCGATTTCGCCGCGTTCGGCGTGGCCTTCGACCATTACGACTCCACCAACTCGGACGCCAACCGTGTCCTGACCGAGGCGTTCTACGCCAAGCTCGACGCCGGCGGCCACATCGCGCGGCGCTCGGTGGCGCAGTTCTACGATCCGGCCAAGGGCATGTTCCTGCCCGACCGCTACATCAAGGGCATCTGCCCGAACTGCGGCAGCGCCGACCAGTACGGCGACAACTGCGAGGTCTGCGGCGCCACCTATGCGCCGACCGAACTGAAGGAGCCCAAGTCGGTGATCTCCGGCGCCACGCCGGAGCTGCGCGATTCGGAGCACTTCTTCTTCGAGGTCGGCCGCTTCGACGGCTTCCTGCGCGAATGGCTGGCCGGCGACGTGGCCCTGCCCGGGGTCAAGGCCAAGCTGATGGAATGGCTGGACAGCGAAGGCGGCCTGCGCGCCTGGGACATCTCCCGCGACGCGCCGTACTTCGGCTTCCAGATCCCCGGCCAGCCCGGCAAGTATTTCTACGTGTGGCTGGACGCGCCGATCGGCTACCTGAGCAGCTTCCAGACCCTGTGCGCGAGCCTGGGCGAAGCGTTCGAGCCGCACCTGGCCGCCGGCACCGCCACCGAGCTGCACCACTTCATCGGCAAGGACATCGTCAACTTCCACGGCCTGTTCTGGCCGGCGGTGCTGCACGGCACCGGTCACCGCGCGCCGACCCGGCTGCACGTCAACGGTTACCTGACGGTGGACGGCGCCAAGATGTCCAAGTCGCGCGGCACCTTCGTCATGGCCCGCACCTACCTGGACGTGGGCCTGGAGCCGGAAGCGCTGCGCTACTACTTCGCGGCCAAGTCCTCCGGCGGCGTCGACGATCTGGACCTGAACCTGGGCGACTTCGTGGCGCGGGTCAATGCGGACCTGGTCGGCAAGTTCGTCAACCTGGCCAGCCGCTGCGCGGGTATCGCCAGCAAGGCATTCCATGGACGACTCACGACATCCTCGCTGCAACAGGACCGAATCAAGCAGGTTGTCTCAGCATCCGGCCCTGACTGGCATGCCAAATCGGAGCCAACCGATATCGAAACGGATGCGATTGCCACATTTGTTGCGGTCTCGAACCAAGCAAAAAATGCAACGCAGCATTACGAACGCAACGACTTCGGACGTGTCTGCCGGGAGTTGATGGCCGCTGCAGACGCTGCAAACGAGTTTGTTGCCAGAGCCGCCCCTTGGAGCCTGGCTAAAGACCAAAACCGTTCAGAAGAGCTGCGCATTGTGTTGTATGCGGCCCTGACGATGTTCAGGGACATCACCATTGCCCTTCAGCCAATTCTGCCCAACACGACGAAGCTAGCTCTCCGCTTCCTCAACATGGGGGAAGAGGAAGTACCGTTCGCAAGAATCGGCGATTATCCGCGCTTCCAAGAAATCCAGATCGAAACCTACGCCCCCCTGTTCACCCGTATCGACCCAAAGCTGCTCGACGCCATGACCGACGCCTCCAAGGACACCCTCGCCCCCGCTCCGGCCGCCGCGGCCCCCGCCGCCAAGCAGGAGGCGAAGGCAGTGACGAATCCGCAATCCCCACTCCCCAATTCCAGCGTCATCGGCATCGACGACTTCGCCAAGCTCGACCTGCGCATCGGCAAGGTGCTGGCCTGCGAGTTCGTCGAAGGATCGGACAAGCTGCTGCGCTTCGAACTGGACGCCGGCGAGCTGGGCAAGCGGCAGATCTTCTCCGGCATCCGCGGCAGCTACGGCGAACCGGAGAAGCTGGTCGGCCGCAACGTGGTGTTCATCGCCAACCTGGCCCCGCGCAAGATGCGCTTCGGCCTCAGCGAAGGCATGATCCTGTCGGCCGGCTTCGACGGCGGCGCCCTGGCCCTGCTCGACGCCGACAGCGGCGCGCAACCGGGCATGCCGGTGCGGTAAGGCCGGGATTGGGGAGTCGGGATTGGGGATTGGTTGAGCCACTCTCGGCGCCGATGGGTCCATGACGCGGTGACGAATCCCCAATGCCGAATCCCCAATCCCTCGCTCTATTCGACTTCGACCACACGGTCACAACCACCGACACCTATTCGGGGTTCCTGCGCCGTGTGGCGACGCCGGCGCAACAGGCGACTGCGCGCTGGACGGTCGGACCCTGGCTGGCCGGCTACCGGCTGGGCCTGGTGTCGGCGGCGGCGTTGCGCACGCGGGTCACCCGACTGGTGTTCGCCGGACGCGATGCGGACGACATCGCCCGCCAGGCCGAGCACTATGCGCAGGAGGCGCTGCCGTTGCTGCTGCGGCCGGACATGATGCAGCGGATCGCCTGGCATCAGGCCCAGGGGCACGCCGTGGCGGTGGTGTCCGGCTCGCTGGACCTGTATCTGCGGCCCTGGTGCACGCAACATGGGCTGCACGTGATCTGCAACCGCCTGGATGTGCAGGACGGGCGGCTGACCGGCCGCTATCGCCACGGCGATTGCGGGCCGCGCAAGGCGGCGCTGATCCGCATGCACTACGACCTCGGCGCCTATCAGCGCATCTATGCCTACGGCGACAGCCGCGAGGATCGACCGATGCTGGCACTGGCGCACGAGCGCTGGTACCGCGGGCGCCGGATCGCCTGAGCCGATGACGCTGCGCCAGACACCGCCGCCCCTGCCGTCCGCTGCGCAGCGCGTGGCCGCCTCGGCGGCACGCAGCGACGCCGAAGCGACGCCACCGCGCGACCGCGGCGCGGTCGTCGCCTTGTCGATCGTGGCGCTGGCGATCCTGCTCGGCATCGCATTCGCCGTCAGCGTGTGGGGGTGGCGCATGTACCCCGCGGCGCGCAGCGACGACGCCTGGGTGGCGACGCCGGCGTCGCGCGCCGGTGGCGCCAGGCCCGGCGCGCCGGCCGCCGTCTCCACGCATGCGTCCCCGGACGACGCAACCGTGGTGATCGCCCGGTTCCGCGAGGACGTGCTGCCGACGATCCGGGTCGGCCAGGCCGCGCAGGTGCGCCTGGCCGGTGATGCGGAGAGCGCCTGGGTCGGCCACGTCCAGGCGATCGGCGCCGACACGGACGCGGCGCTCGACACAGCCGCGCAGGCCGGCAACCATGTCCAGCGCGTGCAGCGGCAGCCGGTGCGGATCGTGCTGGACCGTGCCCAGGACGCGCCCGCCACGCCGGAGCCGGGCACCGCGGTCCAGGTCGTGATCGACACCTACAGCGCGCGCTAGGCGCGGGCCGCAGCGGACGCCGCGCTACACTGTGCCGGCTCGCCACGCCGGCGTTTCCGCTCTTTCGCCTCTGCTCCACGCCGTGCGCCGCCGCGCGCCGCCTCCGCCATGACGCCCACCCACGACGCCCTGCTCGAACGTCTCGATCGCCTGCTGCCGCAGACCCAATGCGGCCAGTGCGGGTTCGACGGCTGTCGCCCCTATGCCGAGGCGATGGCCGCCGGCACGGCGCAGGTGGACCGCTGCCCGCCCGGCGGCGATGCCGGCGCGCGCGCCCTGGCGCGGGTGCTCGGGGTGCCTGCCCTGCCCTACGACCGCAGCCGCGGCACGCACGCGCCGCCGCAGGTGGCGTGGGTGGTCGAGGCCGACTGCATCGGCTGCACCAAGTGCATCCAGGCCTGCCCGGTGGACGCCATCGTCGGCGGCGCCAAGCACATGCACACGGTGCTGGCCCCCTTGTGCACCGGCTGCGCGCTGTGCCTGCCAGCCTGCCCGGTGGACTGCATCGTGCTGCGCTGAGACGCCTGCGCAACGCGGCCGCTACCACGGGCGCATCCGGATCGGCGCCGGCCGCGTATGTCCTGGTGTCATCCCACCGGAGCGCCGTGCATGCCGACGTCGACCGCTGCCTTCCCACTCTCCCGACCGCACCTGCCGCTGGCCCTGGCCCTCGGCACCGCCGCCCTGGTCGCTGCGGCGCCGGCCAGGGCCATGCTGCACTACGAGGGCGTCGCCTATGCCGCCGACGGCAAGCAGGTGCTGTATCGCGAAAGCCACTGGGTGCGCGAGGATGGCGCGCGCCTGGTGCTGTACCAGTGCGCCGATGGCGCCGCATTCGCGCGCAAGCGCGTGGACGACGGCAGCGCTGCGCCGGACTTCGAGCTGGTCGATGCGCGCAGCGGCTACCGCGAGGGCGTGCGCCGCAGCGGCAGCGGGCGCGAGATGTTCAGCCAGGCCAAAGGCCAGGCCGAGCGCCGCGCGCCGTTGCCGAAGAGCGACCAGGCGCAGGTGATCGACGCCGGCTTCGACGCCTACCTGCGCCAGCGCTGGGACAGCCTGGGCAGCGGCGCGCCGCAGCGTATCGCCTTCGTGCTGCCCAGCGAACTGCGCACGCTCGACTTCCGCATCACGCCCGGCCCGGCCGATGCGAAGGTGCAGCGCTACACCCTGAGCCTGGCCGCCTGGTACGGCACGCTGCTGCCCGACCTCAGCGTCGCCTACGCACGCCAGGACCGGCGTCTGCTCGAGTTCCGCGGCGTCGGCAACATCCGCGACGCGCGCGGCCGCTACCCGAGCGTGCGCATCGAATTCCCCGAACGCCTGCGCGGCCAGGCCGATGCCGGCGCCTGGGAGCAGGCGCTGCGGCAACCGTTGGTCGCGCAATGCAGCGCGCGCTGAACCGCGCCGCCAGCGCGTTCACGCCGGCCCGCGCCGCACCCGCTACAACCATGCCTGCGCATCGCCCGCGCATCGACGAGGACACCCCATGGCCAAGGCCTATCTGTGGTTCAACGCCGCGCTGTACGCGCTGCTCGCCGTCTGGTGCACGCTGCTGCCGGCGCAGACTGCCGCGGCGGTGGGCTATGTCGGCCTGGACCGGTCCGGCCAGTCCGAATACCTGGTCATCTACGGCGGCCTGCAGTTGGGCATGGCCTTCCTGTTCGGCTACTTCGCCCGCACCGGGCAACTGCGCACCGGCCTGCTCCTGGCGCTGGCGTTCTACGTGCCCATCGTGCTCTACCGCAGCGCCAGCCTGCTGCGGCTGTGGCCGGTGGGCCCGACCACGACCGGCCTGGCCGCGTTCGAGATCGTCCTGCTGCTCGCCGCACTCGTGCTGTGGCGGCGCCAGCGCGCCTGAGCGACGGACGCGGCGAAAGCCTGTAGCATCGCGCCGACCTTCGCCACCGTATCCCGGCATGACCGAGACGCCCGATCACGACGAAGCAGGACAATTGCTGGTCGCCACCGCCAGCGGCGACAGCGCCGCCTTCGAGCGCCTGTACCGCAGCACCTCGTCGCGCCTGTTCGGCGTGTGCCTGCGCATCGTGCCGCAGCGCGGCGAGGCCGAGGACGTGCTGCAGGAAGTGTTCTCCTCGGTCTGGCGCAAGGCCGCGCAATTCGACCCGCAGCGCGCGCGCGGCCTGACCTGGCTGACCATGATCGCGCGCAACAAGGCCATCGACCATCTGCGCGCGCGTGCGCCGGCGCGGCAATCGGTGGCGCTGGACGACGCCGGCGAGCTGCAGGACGAAGGCCGCGATCCGCTCGCCGACACCGAGTGGCGGGTGGCAGGCCGGCGCCTGGACGTGTGCATGGGCGAACTGGAGCCGCCGCGCGGCGAGCTGATCCGTACCGCGTTCTTCGAAGGCATCACCTATGAAGAACTGGCCCATCGCAGCGGCACGCCGCTGGGCACGGTCAAGAGCTGGATCCGCCGCGGCCTGGCCAAACTGAAAGCGTGCCTGGAACGATGAACGCCTCCGTGCCCGATCCGCAGGAAACCCCGCCGCCGCGCGACGTGCTGGCCGGCGAATACGTGCTCGGCGTGCTCGACGCGCAGGAGCGCCGTGCTGCCGAGGCGCGCATCGACAGCGACCATGCATTCGCCGCGGCGGTACTGCAGTGGCAGCAGCACCTGATGCCGCTGGCCGACGAGATCGCGCCGGTGGCGGTGCCCGAGCGCGTGTGGGTGCGCATCCGCGCTTCGCTGGGCCTGGATGCGCCGGCGCCGCGCGCGCGTCCGGCCGCGCCCGGGTTCTGGGACAGCGTGCGGACCTGGCGCTGGCTCAGCACCGGCGGCTTCGCCACCGCCACCGCCTGCCTGCTGGCGCTGCTGCTGGCGCGCGCGCCGGTGCCACCGCCGGCCGCGCAGCCGCCGCCGGTCGCCACCACCACGCCCAAGCCCAGCGGCATCGCGATGACCTCCACGCTGATGCAGGACGACGGCAAGCCCGGCTACGTGGCGCTGATGGACGCCGACAAGCGCAGCATCACCCTCACCCCGCTGGGCGGCACCCGCGACAGTGCCCGCGTGCCCGAACTGTGGCTGATCCCGGCCGACGGCAAGGCGCGCTCGATGGGCGTGTTCGACGAAGCCAAGGCGCGCGTGGCGCGCATCCCCGATGCGCTGATGCCCTTGCTCAGCGACGGCGCGGTGCTGGCGGTGACCATGGAACCGCCCGGCGGCGCGCCCGGCGGCGTGGCCACCGGCCCGGTCGTGGCCAAGGGCGGCATCAGCACGCTGCAGCTGGCGCCGTAGACAAATTGCGGCGGCCCTGCGCCGCCGCATCGCCCGCGCGCGGCCACTTGGCGCGCGTCGCGGCGGCCGCCGACCGCCGCCGCCACGGCGGCCGCGGCGCGTATTCACTTAACCGCTACCGCAGCCTGGGCAGGATACGCGCGCTGTCATGCATGCGCGGTTCCGTCCTGTGTCGCGACACGATCGTCCCCCCCTCGGCGCTGCGATGCGCAGGCGGGGAACACGTGCGCCACGCGCGACGAGCATGCACCACGCGCAGGGGACGGCGCGCGACGCGGGTGCATCCGTCTTCCGGTTTCGCCCGTATCGCTCCCCAAGTCCCCCAATGAGACGCGCTTGTGCCGAGTCCCGTTCCGGAACGCCCGCATTCGACAACGCCGCCTGCGCCGCGTGGCCGCATCCTGCGCACCTTGCGCCGCTGGTTCGACACCAGCGCCGAGATCGAACTGGACCCAGCGCGCGCCGACCGCATCGACTGGCTGCGCGCCGCGCCCTACATCGGCCTGCACCTGGCCTGCCTGGGCGTGTTCTGGGTCGGCGTGTCGTGGTTCGCCGTGGGCATGGCGGTGGCGATGTATGCGGTGCGCATGTTCGCGCTCACCGGCTTCTACCACCGCTATTTCGCCCACCGCGCGTTCAAGACCTCGCGCCCGGTGCAGTTCCTGTTCGCCGCGATCGGCGCCACCTGCGTGCAGCGCGGGCCGCTGTGGTGGGCCGCGCACCACCGCAACCACCATCGCCACACCGACACCCCGGCCGATCCGCATTCGCCACGCCAGCACGGCTTCTGGTGGAGCCATAGCGGCTGGTTCCTGACCCCGCGCGGCTTCCGCACCGATTGGGACGCGATCCCGGACCTGCGTCGCTTCCCCGAACTGCGCTTCCTCGATCGCTTCGACCTGCTGCTGCCGGTGCTGCTGGCGCTGGCGCTGTTCCTGCTCGGCGAGTGGCTGCAGCAGCACGTGCCGCAGCTCGGCACCGATGGACCGCAGTTGCTGGTGTGGGGCTTCTTCGTCTCCACCGTGGCGCTGTTCCATGCCACCTTCACCATCAACTCGCTGGCGCACCGTTTCGGCAGCCGCCGCTTCGACACCCGCGACGACAGCCGCAACAACCTGTGGCTGGCGCTGCTGACCTTCGGCGAAGGCTGGCACAACAACCACCATTTCTTCCCCGGCGCCGCGCGCCAGGGTTTCCGCTGGTGGGAGCTGGACCTGACCTGGTACGGACTGAAGGCGCTGTCGTGGACCCGGGTGATCCGCGAGCTCAAACCGGTGCCGGCCGGGCTGCTGCGCGCACAGGCGCGTGCCCGATGAGCCGGATCGCGGTGGTGGGCTCGGGGATCGCCGGCCTCGGCGCGGCGTGGTTGCTGTCGCAGCGCCACGAGGTGACGCTGTACGAGGCGGCCGATTATCTCGGCGGCCACACCCACACCCATGCGATCGAACTGGACGGTGTGGAGTACGCGGTGGACAGCGGCTTCATCGTGTTCAATCCGCAGCACTACCCGCTGCTGAGCGCGCTGTTCGCGCGGCTCGGGGTGGAGTCGCAGCCGACCACGATGAGTTTCTCGGTACACGAGCAGCGCACCGGGCTGGAATACAACGCCGGCACCCTCGGCGGCCTGTTCTGCCAGCGCCGCAACCTGCTGTCGCCGCGCTTCTGGCGGATGCTGCGCGACCTGCGGCGGTTCTACCGGGAGGCGCCGCAGGTGCTGCACGACGCCACGCTGGCGCAGCTGACGCTGGGTGAATTCCTGCAGCGCCACGGCTACTCCGAAGTGTTCCGCGACGCGCACCTGGTGCCGATGGCCTCGGCGCTGTGGTCCTCGCCCTCGCGGCAGATCCTCGACTTCCCGATGCGCCAGTTGATCGGCTTCATGGCCAACCACCACATGCTGCAGGTCAGCGGCCGCCCGCAGTGGCGGGTGGTGCGCGGCGGCTCCAACAGCTACGTGCGCGCGCTGCGCAGCCGCTGGCGCGTGCGCGAGCGGCTGGGCACGCCGGTGCGCGCGATCCAGCGGACCGCGCACGGCAGCGTCGCCATCGCCTGCGACGCCGACACCCAGCAGTACGACCACGCGGTGCTGGCCTGCCACGCAGACGATGCGCTGCGCCTGCTCACCGATCCCAGCGACGCCGAAACCGCGATCCTCGGCGCGATCGGCTACCAGGACAACGAGACCGTACTGCACACCGATGCGCGCGTGCTGCCGCGCGACCGCCGCGCCTGGGCCGCCTGGAACGCGCACGTGCCGGCCGATCCGGACGCATCGTGCACGGTGAGCTACTGGATGAACGCACTGCAGTCGCTGCAGGCGCCGCAGCCGTTCATCGTCAGCCTCAACCGCAGCGATGCGATCGACCCGGCCAAGGTGCTGCGGCGCATGCGCTATCGGCATCCGCTGCAGACCCAGGCATCGGTGGCGGCGCAGGCGCGCAAGGGCGAGATCCAGGGCCAGCGCAACACCTGGTTCGCCGGCGCCGGCTGGGGCTTCGGCTTCCACGAGGACGGCCTGCGCAGCGCGGTCGACGTGGCCGCCGCGCTGGGGGTACCCTGGTCATGACCGTGCTGCGCCGCGCTGCCGTGTCCGCCCCGCCGGCTGGCGCCGTCTCGACAACGTCGGCGGCGGCGGGCACGACCTTGCACGGCCTGCACAGCGCGGTGTACACCGGCTGGGTGCGGCATCGCCGCTATGCGCCGAAAGCCCTGGCGTTCCGCTATCCGCTGTTCCTGCTGTACCTGGACCTGGACGAACTGGAGCAGGTGTTCGCGCGGCGCTGGCTGTGGTCGGTGAACCGGCGCAACCTGGCCGAATTCCGCCGCAGCGACTACCTGGGCGATCCCGCGCAACCACTGGACGAGGCAGTGCGCGACCGCGTGCAGCAACACACCGGCGAGCGCCCGCTGGGGCCGGTGCGCATGCTCACCCACCTGCGCTACTTCGGCCACTGCTTCAATCCGGTCACGTTCTACTACTGCCACGACGCGCAGCAGCGCCTGCACAGCATCGTCGCCGAGATCACCAACACGCCATGGCGGCAGCGCCACGCCTACGTGCTGCCGATGGCCGAGGCGCGCAGTCACGGCGCCACGCATGCCTGGCGCTTCGCCAAGCGCTTCCATGTCTCGCCGTTCATGGCCATGGCGCACACCTACGCCTGGCGCTTCAGCGAACCCGGCGCGCAACTGCGCGTGCACATGGACGTGCTCGATCCCGCGCCGGCGACGACGCGGCGGCGCTTCGACGCCACCCTGGTGCTGCAGCGCCGCGCCCTCGGCGGCGCCAACCTGGCGCAGGCGCTGCTGCGCTATCCGGCGATGACCCTGCAGGTCATGGCCAAGATCCACTGGCAGGCGCTGCGGCTGTGGCTGCGCGGCAACCCGGTGCACGACCATCCCGATCATTCCCTTCCGCGAGAACGCCGATGAACGCTCCGCACGCGCCCTCTTCCGACGCCGCGCTGACCCCGGCCGCACCGCCGGTGCGCGGTCTCGATCGCCTGCTGCGGCAGCGCCTGCTCGCCACGCTCGATGGCCTGCACGATGGCCAGCTGCGGATCGAGGAGGCCGGCACGCTGACCACACTGGGCGATGCCAGCGCCGGCGCCAACGCGTTGCAGGCGCATCTGCGCATCCACGACCCGCGCTTCTACCGCCAGGCCGCGCTCAACGGCAGCGTCGGCGTCGGCGAGGCGTACATGGACGGGCTGTGGGACTGCGACGACCTGGTCGCGCTGGTGCGCCTGCTGGTGCGCAACCGCGACCGCCTGGACGCGATGGAGACCGGCCTGGCCCGGCTCGGCGGCCTGGCGATGCGCGGCCTGCACGCGTTCGCGCGCAACACCCGCGCCGGCAGCCGCCGCAACATCGCCGCGCACTACGACCTGGGCAACCAACTGTTCGAGCTGTTCCTGGATCGCAACCTGATGTATTCCTCGGCGATCTTCCGCGATGCCGACGCCGCCTTGGGCGAGGCGGCGCTGGAGCGCGCGGCCGAGCGCAAGCTGCAGCGCATCTGCGCCAAGCTCGATCTGCAGCCGCACCATCATCTGGTCGAGATCGGCACCGGCTGGGGCGGTTTCGCGCTGCATGCGGCCAAGCACCACGGCTGCCGCGTCACCACCACCACCATCTCGCGCGAGCAGTACGAGCTGGCCCGGCAGCGCATCGCCGCCGCCGGGCTGTCGGACCGGGTCGAGGTGCTGCTGCGCGATTACCGCGATCTCGATGGTCGCTACGATCGCCTGGTCTCGATCGAGATGATCGAGGCGATCGGCCATCAGTACCTGGATACCTACTTCGGCAAGGTCGGCAGCCTGCTCAAGGACGACGGCCAGGCGCTGATCCAGGCCATCACCATCGAGGATCACCGCTACGCGCAGGCGCTCAAGTCGGTGGACTTCATCAAGCGCCACATCTTCCCGGGCAGCTTCATTCCCTCGGTGGCGGCGATGACCGGCGCGATCGGCCGCGCCAGCGACCTGCGCCTGTTCAATCTGGAAGACATCGGCCCCAGCTACGCGCTGACCCTGCGCGCCTGGCGCGAGCGCTTCATGGCCAAACTGCCGCAGGTGCGCGCGCTCGGCTACGACGAACGCTTCATCCGCATGTGGGAGTTCTATCTGGCCTACTGCGAGGGCGGCTTCCTGGAGCGCTCGATCGGCGACGTGCACCTGTGGCTGAGCAAGCCACGCGCGCGGCCGGCGCAGTTCGCTCCCGCGCTGGCGGGCGACGCATGAGCAAGCTGATCAACTACCTGGCCCTGCAGGGGCTGTGGCTGGCCGCGGTGGTCGGCGCCGCGCACGGGCTGGCCTGGGCCGGCCCGGCGGCGCTGGCGCTGTTCGCGCTGTACCAGTTGCAGCGGCGCCGTCGCGCCCGCGGCGACGCCACGCTGATCGCCCTGGCGCTGCCCCTGGGCGCCGGCGTGGATGCCGCGATGCGCGCCGGCGACTGGGTGCGCTATGCCGCCGCGCCGCCGGCGCCGTGGCCGCCGCTGTGGATCCTGGCGCTGTGGGCCGGCTTCGCGCTAACCTTCCAGCATTCGCTGGCGTGGGTGATGCGCCATCCCTGGCGCGCGGCGCTGTTCGGCGCCACCGCCGGTCCGCTGGGCTATGTGTTGGCCGCGCGCGGCTGGCAGGCAGTGACCCTGACCGAGCCATTGCCGCAGGCGCTGCTGGCGCTGGCGCTGGGCTGGGCCGCGGCACTGACCCTGCTGAGCCTGGCGATGCGTCGCCTGACGTCCCCAACGCCAGCGATGCCGGCAACCGGAGCGATGCGATGAACGCCTGGCCGCTGCTGCATGTGGGCGTGTTCACCGTGCTGGTCATGCTCGCCGGCTGGGCCTGGCAGCGACACACCCGCAACGCCGGCGTGGTCGACGTGCTGTGGTCGGCGTGCATGGCGCTGACCGCGGTGTACTGCGCCTGGCGTGCCGACGGCGCGTTGCTGCCGCGCGTGCTGACCGCCGTGCTGGGCGGGCTGTGGGGCGCACGCCTGGCCTGGCACCTGGGCGTGCGCGTATTCGGCGATGCGCACGAGGACGGCCGCTATCGCGCCCTGCGCGAGCACTGGCACGGCGACCAGCGCAAGTTCCTGGCGTTCTTCCTCGGCCAGGCGCTGGTAGTGCTGGCGTTCGCGGTGCCGCTGTCGGTGGCCGCGCACAATCCGCAGCCGCAATGGAGCGTGTGGACCACGCTGGCGCTGGCGACCTGGCTGATCGCGGTCGGCGGGGAAAGCCTGGCCGACCGGCAACTGGCCGCGTTCCGCGCCGACCCGGCCAACAAGGGCACCACCTGCCGCCACGGCCTGTGGCGCTATTCGCGGCATCCGAACTACTTCTTCGAATTCGTGCACTGGTTCGCCTACGTGTTCCTGGCGGTGGGCAGCGGCGCGCTGTGGGTCGGCGTGGCCGCGCTGGGACCGCTGCTGATGTTCGCCTTCCTGTACCGCGTCACCGGCATTCCCTACACCGAACAGCAGGCCCTGCGCTCGCGTGGGCGCGACTACGCCGACTACCAGCGCAGCACCAGCGCCTTCTTCCCCATGCCGCCGCGGCACTGAGCCGCGCCAGGAGATCCGCCGATGTCCAGCACCTTCGCCACCTCTTCCCCGCCCGCCGCGCCGGCCGAGCCGCTGGCCACGCGCCTGGCCGAATCCGGCCTGCTGCCCGACGCCGTGCTGCGCGCGGCCATGCGCCGACTGTGCGCGCAACGCCTGCGCGACGAGCGCGCCGGCGGCGCCGACGCGGCCTGGGAACGCCAGCGCCTGCTGATCGAATCGCTGCGCGAGAGCGCCATCGCCATCGAGACCGACGCGGCCAACCGCCAGCACTACGAAGTGCCGCCGCGGTTCTTCGAGCTGTGCCTGGGCAAGCGCCTGAAGTACAGCAGCTGTTACTGGGACGCGAGCACGCCCGACCTGGACGCGGCCGAAGAACGCATGCTGCAGCTGTACGGCGAACGCGCGCAGTTGCGCGATGGCCAGCGCATCCTCGAGTTGGGCTGCGGCTGGGGCTCGCTGACCTTGTGGATGGCCGAGCAGTTCCCCGGCGCGCGCATCACCGCGGTGTCCAACTCGCGGCCGCAGCGCGAGCACATCGAAGCGCAGTGCCGCGCGCGCGGGCTCAGCAATGTCAAGGTGATCACCCACGACGCCAACACCCTGACCCTGCCGACCGAGAGCTACGACCGCGTGGTCTCGATCGAGATGTTCGAGCACATGCGCAACTACCGCGAACTGCTCAAGCGGGTCGGCCACTGGCTGGTGCCGGGCGGGCGGCTGTTCGTGCACATCTTCTGCCATCGCGACCTGGCCTACCCGTTCGAGGTGCAGGGCGAGGACAACTGGATGGGCCGGCACTTCTTCACCGGCGGCCTGATGCCGGCGGCCGACACCCTGCTGCAGTTTCAGGACGACCTGGCGATCGAACGCCGCTGGCTGCTGTCCGGCCAGCACTACGAGAAGACCGCCAACGCCTGGCTGCACAACCAGGACCGCCACCGCGATGCGCTGATGCCGGTGCTGCAGGCCACCTACGGCGCCGACGCCAAGATCTGGTGGCAGCGCTGGCGCATGTTCTGGATGGCCTGCGCGGAACTGTTCGGCTACGAACAGGGCCAGCAGTGGGGCGTGGCGCATTACCGGTTCGTGCGGCGCTGAGGCGCTCGGGTGCTGGGATTGGGGAGTCGGGATTGGGGATTGGCAAGGGCGGCTCGCTGCCGCCTGATCGTCTGCGCGTAGGAGCGGCTTCAGCCGCGAGGGGCGTTACCGGTCATGCCTGTCGCGGCTGAAGCCGCTCCTACGAGGATCAGGGGTGCGCCAGCGAGACCGGGATGGGCGAGACGAATCCCCACTCCCGAATCCCCAATCCCGGCCGCTCAAGCGGCCGCGGTAATGACGATCTCGATCTTCCAGGCCGGGTCGGCCAGCTTGGCCTGCACGGTGGCGCGGGCCGGGGTGTTGCCCGGGCTGACCCACTCTTCCCAGACCTTGTTCATCTCGGCGAACTCGGCCAGGTCGGTCATGAAGATCTCCGCGCGCAGGATCCGGCTCTTGTCGGTGGCGGCGAGCGCCAGCAGGCGGTCGATCGCCGCCAGCACCTGGCGGGTCTGGCCGGCGATGTCTTCGCTGGTGTCGTCGGCGATCTGCCCGGCCAGATAGGCCACGCCGTTGTACACGGTCATCTCCGACATCCGCGGGCCGGTATCGAAACGCTGGATCATGATGCGCTGTCCTGTAGTGGGAAGACCGCGCCATTGTCGCGCGATTGCGCCGCGCGTGCAGGCGCCGGCCGCCACAGCCGATACGCCACCGGCAACAGCCAGGCCAGGATCAGCACGATCGCCAGCTTCTGGGTCAGCCCGCGCGGCGGCGCGCGCCACAGCACATGCACCCACAAGGCCACGAACGCCAGCACTGCCAGCAGCAACAACGGCCCGGCGCGGCGCTGCCACGCCTGCTGCCGGCGCAGCCAGGCGCTCTGCAGCAGCATTGCCGTGGTCGCGCACAGGAACGCGGTCTGCGCGGATAGCCCGTGCACCAGCGGCGCCAGCAGCGGTGCGCGCTGCGGCAGGTAGCTGTCGCCGACCGCGACGCCGCACAATCCCAGCGCAGCACCATAGAACAGCAGCACCGGTGCGCCGCTGCGCGCGCGTGGCGGCGCTTGCGCGTACAGGCCGGCCGCCAAGGCCATCACAGCCGCTGCCAGCAGGACGTAGACAGTGCGCAACAGCAGGCCGCCCGGCCCATGGAGGTATTGGCTGAGCGTGGCCTGCTGCCAGTGCAGATCGGTGCGCACGACCTGCAGCGCCAACGCCACGCCGAGGAACAGCAGCGCCAGCAGCAGCGCGGCGGCACCGGCCGGGCGCGGCCAGTGCGGCGGCGCGGGAAAGGGAGATGCGGACAGCGGCATCGACAGGCTCCGGAACAACTCAGACCATGGCCGCAACCGCCGGCCGCGGCCCCTGCCGCGGTCCCGACGCCGTGGCGACGTACGATTCCACTATCATGCGCGTCGCCGGCGCGGCCGGTATAGCCTAGAACGTGTGATGCACGGTGAGAGGAGCGGCATGGGTAGTGGAGGATGCGGTACGTGCACGGCGTGGTGCTGCCCGGGATGGCGCCAAGCCACCCCGTACAGGGCCGGGTTCGCGCCGTTGATCGCGCTTCTGTCGGGACGTGCTGCCTTGCGTGGCCCGAAGGGTGCGCGGCGTGCCGGGCAACCTGCGTTGCTCCGGCGCACCACACACCTTGCCGCCGCCCCCTGTTCGCCGCTCCCTCCATGTTCGTAACACGCTCTCATCCAACCGGTATCGCGATGGTCTCTCTTCGTTCCGCCTGCAGTTCCGCTCCGGCCTCGTCGCGCATCGCGTGCCGCGGGTCGTGGCACCTTGCCGCTCGCCCGCAATGACCGACGCCGCGCCCTCCGCTCCCGCGTCCACTCCCGGCTGGCGCCGTGCGCTGCCGGTGCTGGCCAGCCTGGCGATCCTGGCCCTGGCGCTGCATGCGCTGGCCACGGAGTTCAGCACCCATGGCTACAGTGCGATCCGTCACGCGTTCAACCAGCTGAGCCTCAGCCAGATCGTGCTGACCCTGCTGCTGGGCCTGAGCAGCTACGCCTGCCTGATCGGCTTCGATGCCGTCGGCCTGCGCCGCAGCGGGCGCAAGCTGCATCCGATGCGGATCAGCATCACCGCGTTCCTGGCGCATGCGGTCGGGCAGACCCTGGGCTTCGCCGCGCTGACCGGTGGCGCGGTGCGTCTGCGCGGTTACGGCCGGGTCGGACTGAGCCTGGCCGAGATCGGCCAGGTGGTGCTGATGAGCACGCTCGGCTTCGTGTTCGGCGCCTGGCTGTTGCTGGCGCTGGCCCTGACCCTGGAACCGGCCGCAGCGGCGCTGGCGCTGCCGGTCGGCGCGACCGCAGTGCGCGCCATCGGCATCGCGTTGCTGGTGGGCTTCGCCGCGATGCTGCTGCTGGCCGGCCGCGACGGCCGCACGCTGCGCTGGCGCAGCCACGAACTGTGGCTGCCGGACCGGCGCACCACCCTGGGCGTGACCGCGCTGAGCGTGGTCGAGCTGGGCCTGGCCAGCGCCGCGTTCTACGTGCTGCTGCCCAACGAATCGGGCATCGAATACATCGGCTTCGTCGGCCTGTACCTGGTCGCGGTGGTGGCCGGGCTGGTCTCGACCGTGCCGGCCGGCCTGGGCGTGTTCGAGTGGAGCCTGCTCAAGCTGCTGCCCGGCGTGGCGCCGGCGGCGGTGCTGGCGGCGGCGCTGATCTACCGCATTACCTACTACGTGGTGCCGCTGCTGCTGTCGGTGCTGATGGCGTCGCTGTCCGGCCTGCGCCGGCCGCTGGCCGCCAGTGCCGGCGGAGTGCGCGTGGCCTGGCGCACGCTGCGCCCGTGGTTGCCGCAGATCATCGCCCTGGCGGTGTTCGCGGTCGGCGCGGCACTGGTCATCGACGGCACCCTACCCACGCCCAAGCGCCGCCAGGACATGGCGCCGCTGTCGATCATGGAGACCTCGCACCTGCTGGCCAGCCTCGGCGGCGTGGTGCTGCTGCTGATCGGCCAGGGCCTGCAGCGGCGCAGCCATGCGGCCTGGGTGCTGGCGATCGGCATCTGCGTGCTGCTGCCGCTGCCGGCCTGGCTGCGCGGCGGCCACGTCTCGGTGGCGCTGTCCTCGCTGGTGGTGGCGGTCGGCCTGTGGGGCGCGCGCCGCGAGTTCTACCGCGAAGGCGCGCTGCTCGACGAGGCCTGGTCGTGGCCGTGGCTGCGCAACCTCGGCCTGGTGCTGATCGCCACGATCTGGCTGCTGTTCTTCGTCTACAGCCACGTCGAATACCAGAACGAGCTGTGGTGGGAGTTCGCCACCTCGGCCAACGCGCCGCGCGCGCTGCGCGCGGTGCTGCTGGTCAGCGTGGCGGTGGTGGTGTTCGGGATGGCGCGGCTGCTGCACAGCACCCGCTCGCCGTTGCCGCCGGCCGATGGCGCGCAGCTGGACGCGCTGGCGCCGGTGCTGGCCCAGGCCACCGATACCCAGGCCTGCCTGGTGCTGACCGGCGACAAGGCCCTGCTGCAAGCAGAAGAAGGCCCCGGCTTCGTGATGATGCAGCGCTACGGCGGCTCGCTGGTGGCGATGGGCGACCCGGTCGGCGCACCGGAGGTGGCGCGGGCGCTGATCTGGCGCTTCCGCGAGGAAGCCGACCGCATGGGCCTGCGCCCGGTGTTCTACCAGGTCGGCGAGCAGCACTGGCAGACCTACCTGGACCTGGGCCTGACCCTGGTCAAGCTCGGCGAGGAGGCGATGGTGTCGCTGGAGGGCTTCCACCTGGAAGGCCGCGACCGCGCCGACCTGCGCCAGGCCTGGAACCGCGGCAAACGCAGCGGGCTGAGCTTCCGCATCGTCGAAGCCGACGCGGTGGACGCGCTGATGCCGGTGCTGGCCGAGGTCTCGCAGCAATGGCTGGAAGACAAGGCGGGCGCCGAAAAGGGCTTCTCGCTGGGTAGTTTCGACCCGGCCTACCTGCGCCGCTTCCCGATCGCGCTGGTGGAGTTCGAAGGCAAGGTCGTGGCCTTCGCCAACCTGTGGCAGGCCCCGGCCGGACACGAGCTGTCGGTGGACCTGATGCGGCATATCGCCGATGCGCCGAAGGGCACTATGGATTTCCTGTTCATCGAGCTGTTCCTGTGGGGCCGCGACCAGGGCTACAAGCGCTTCTCGCTGGGCATGGCGCCGCTGTCGGGCCTGGCCCAGCACCGCCTGGCCGGCCGCTGGAACCGCTTCGGCAACCTGATCGTGCGCCACGGCGAACGCTTCTACGGCTTCACCGGCCTGCGCCGCTTCAAGTCCAAGTTCGCCCCCACCTGGCGCACCCGCTATCTCGCCGCCCCCGGCGGCATGCACCTGCCGGCCGCCCTGCTGGACGTGACCCGGCTGATCTCGCTGGATCCGCGCAAACCGGAGTGAGGCCGGGATTGGCGATTGGCCTGGCTATCCCTTTTCCGGGGCATTGCAAGGCTTCGCGCCGTACCCGCATCCGCCCCTTCGGGGCACCTTCCCCCGAAAAGGGGGCCGTCGTCCCGGTGGGAGAAGGAACAGCAAAGCCCCTCCCCCCCCGGGGCGACAGGGTGGGCTTGCGCGTCACTGACGCGCGCACACCGGAGCGCCCGCGCCGCAAGCGCGGGCCGGGGCGCGGAGCGGGGGTTGGGGTGAGGGTACGGCCGCCCATGGAGCGCCCGGCAGCGGCCAACCTCGCTCGCCGCCTTGCGGGACCATGCTTCAGTGGCCCGCGTCGCGGCTGAAGCCGCTCCTACGACGGCGCGAGCAGGCAAGCCCGCACGCGCGACCAGCCACCAATCCCCAATCCCGACTCCCCAATCCCCAATCCCCGCGCCTACTGAATCCGCTGCAGGATTTGCTTGGCCAGGGTCGCGTAATCGCCCTGGAAGTGATGGTCGCCGGGCAGCTTGACCAGTTGCGCCCCGCCCTTGGGCAGGTCCGGGCACAGCGCGTCGTCGTCGTCCTCGCCGTAGATGCACAGCGTCTGCGCCGGCGGCATCTTCGCCACTTCCGGGGCGATCGGCAGGCCGTCGTCGCCGGAGCTGATCCAGTTGGACACGTGGAACTCGTAGTCCGCGGTCTTGCCCACCGACAGCAGGGCGGTCATCTGCACCTGATCGCGCATCGCTTCCGGCAACTGGTTGTAGGCCGCCGGCAACACGTCGGCGCCCTGCGAGAAGCCGATCAGCACTACCCGCCCGCGCTGCCACAGGTGGCTGTAGTGCCGGTAGATGCGGTCCAGGTCGGTGGCGAAGCCCTGCGGCGTGCGCTCGCTCCAGAAGTAGCGCAGCGAATCCACGCCCACCACCGGGATGCCGGCCTTGGCCAGGGCGCCGGCGACCTGCTGGTCGAGCCCGGCCCAGCCGCCGTCGCCGGAGACGAAGATCGCGAACACGTTGCCGTTGTCGGCATCGCCCGCACCCGCGGCTGCCGGCACGTCGACCACCGGCAGCCCGGCCAGGTCGGCCGGGGTCGGCGGCAGACTGACCCCGGGACGGTCGCCCAGCGAACGCACCGCCGCGCGCAGGCCCGGCAGCGCATCGCCGCTGGCGCTGCGGCGGAACTGCCGCGCCTGCGCCACCTTCTGCACGAACGCATCGCTCTGCTGGGTGCAGCGGTCGCGTCGGCTCTTGGCGTCGAGCGCCGCCAGCCACGGCACCGGCAGTGCCGTCGGCTGCAGCGCGCGCGCCGGCGCGGTGATGCCGGCGCCGCAGATCTGGTCGTCGAGCACCTGCACAGGGCAGAAATCCTCGGTCAGCAGGCCCGCCAGCAGATGCTTAGGCGCCTGCGCGGCGACCGCATAGGCCAGCGCGGCGCCGTCGCCGTCGCCGACCAGCAACGGCAGGTGGTAGGTCGGCACGTGGAAATAGGCCTGCACGTAACGCGAGAAGTTCTCCACGTCGCCGGCCGAGAAGCCGCAGGTGCCGTCGATCTTGGCCAGCACCGCCTGCAGATGCGCGCTGTCGATCACCGCGACCATCGCGCCGTCGTCGCGCAGCGCCTCGATCTGGCGCATGCGCGCGGCGTCGGCGTGCTTGCCGCCGGCGAACCACAGCACCACGCGCTGCGCGTTGCCCTTGGGCAACAGCACCGGCACCTGCTCGAAGCGGCCATGGCTGAGCTTTTCCGGCGAGGCTGCCGGCGCACCCGCGCTTGGCGCGGCGGCGGCCGCAGCGCCCGGCGCCGCACCGGCGATGCCGGCCACCAGCAGTCCACCCAGTGCACATCCCCACACCCAACCGCCACGCTTCTGCATCATCCAGCCATCCTGAAAAGGCGCGTTAAAGATAATCCCGAACGGCGGCGGCGCGAAGCGCGGCGCGCGCCGCGGTTCATGCCGGGTACGCCGGAGAGGGCCATCACCGGCGCGGCCGGGGCCGTCAGCCGTCCGCGTCGGCGCCGGGATGGCGCAGCCGCCACGCCGCCAGCGCCTGCCGGTAGCGCTCCAGTTCCTCGTGGTAGAGGTCGTAGACGCACAGCGGGCAGCCGCTGTCGCAGCAGTCGCTGGGGGCCGGCGGCTGCGGCGCCTGCGGGCGGGGATCGGCGTTGGCGGCAGGGTCGGACATGGGGCTCCGTGGCGGCGGCCGGAACAGACCGGCGCGGCAGTGTAGAAGAAGGCGGCGCCGGCCGCGGTCGCCGCCCTGTCAGCCGATCGCCTGGCGCAGGTTGGCGCGGGCGGCCGCGTCGTAGCGCGCATGGAAGCGCTCGCTGAGGAAGATGCGCGGCTGCGCCAGCACGGTACGCAGGAAGGCGCGGCGCTTGCGTCGGTACAGCCAGCCCGGCACCACCCCGCGGTACTCCTCGGCGATGGCACGGTCGTAGTCGGCGAAGGCCTCAGGCGCGGCGCCGAGGATCGCCATGTCGCAATCCAGGAACAACGCCGCATCCGCATCCACCGCGTCGACGGTCAGTTGCCCGTGGCGCGCGGTGAGCGCGATCAACTCGGCCACCCGCGCCGCCTCCACGCCGGCGCCCGGCAGCCACTGCGCGATCGCCGCCTCGGCCAGGCGCGCCGACTGCGCCTCGTTGTCGCTGCGGCCGGCGCGGTAGACCGCATCGTGGTAGAGCACGGCCAAATACACCTCGCGCGGCTGCCGCCAACCGGTGTCGGCGGCGACCTCGGCATAGTGCGCCAGCACCGCCTCGACGTGGCCGAAATGGTGATAGGCGCGCGGCGGCTCGGCATAGGCGGCGCGCAGCTGCGCCCACTGCGCCTCGGGCAGGGTCAGCGGCGCCGCGCTCATGCGCCGCTCCGCGCTGGATCGGCGCGCAACGGCCAGCTCGCTTCGTGCAGGTAACGGCCCTGGCCCTGCACGCTGCGGATCAGGCTCAGCGACGCCGCCTGCCAGGGCAGCGCCGGTACGCGCTGCGGCGCCAGCGCCTGATCGACGTACGCCAGGGTCATGTGCGGCACATAATGGCCGTCGGCGCGTGCGGCCACGCCGTGCCGGGCCAATTGCTGCTGCAGCGCCTGGCGCAACGCCAGCAACGGCGCGGGTTCGGCATCGCCGCGCAGGACCAGCGGGCGACTGCGCGCGCGGCTGTCGAAGGTCACCACCTGGTCGAATGCCAGCGCGAACGGCGCAGCAGCAAGCGCCTGCCCTGCGGCGCACGCCTGTTGCAGCAGGCGCGGCGGGATCCCGGCGTACTCGCCGAGATACTGCAAGGTCACATGCAGCCGCTCCGGCGGCAGCGCGCGTCCGTGCAGTCCACGGTCGTGGCACATCTGCTGACCGAGGCGATGGACCGCCTGCGCAGTCCGCGGATCGGGCAAGAGGGCGAAGAACAGGCTCTCGCGCGCGGCGGGCGCGTCGAAGCCGAACGAGAACTGGGCGCCGTCAGGCGCGGCATCGGGAGGCATGGGCAGCAGCGGCAGGCGCCGCAATCAGGTCGGGCAGCGGTCGAGGCCGCATGGTAGCAAGCACGCCCCGCCGCTGCCGACTCCGCGACGCCGACCCGGCAAGCACCGCGATGGCGGCGTGCCGGGTCGGCGACGAACGCCTTACGCCGCGTTCTTCATCGCGTGCTTGCGGGTGCGCATCACGTCGTGGCAGGCGCGCACTTCCGGCAGCAGCCGGGTGGCGGCATCGCGCGCGGCAACCGGGGTGTCGGCATCGGCGATGGTCTCGTTGAAGGCCTTCAGCAGGCGGTCCTCGGACTCTTCCAGTTCTGCCACATAGCCGTACTTGGTGTCGCCCAGCGCCGCACGGACCTTGCCGTACATCTGCTGCATGCTGCCGACCATCGTGCCGTGTTCTTCCGGCTTGCCGCCGATCGACTGCACCACCGCGCTCAGGCTGCTGACGATGTCCGACTTGACGCCGGCGATGCGCAGGAACAGTGCCGACAGTTCGGCATCGCCCACCTTCTTGGCGGCTTCTTCGTAGAAGTCCTTGCCGTCGCGGGAAATGGCGATGAGGTCGTTGAGGCTGTGCGTGGTCTTGCTCTGGATGCTCATGGGAACTCCTGTGGCGAAGCCGGCGATATCGCGCAACGGGCACGCGGGGGTGGACCTTGGATATCGCGCGGCGCGGTCGAAAGAATTGCCGCGTTGCGTGGTGGTGGCGATGCTGGGCAGATCGGCATAAAGCGCACGTGAGCCGTTCGCCGTTGTTCGTCACGCCGCATTGCCGGTGGTGAACATGCGTTCATTGGGGTTTGCACGCAGTCAGGCATGTGGCGAAGTTTTCACCATCCTGTCTGCGCGTGTTGCGGCGCTTGGCCGGAAGCGACTTATCCACACCGTTGCCCCATGGTCGTCCACAGCGGCTGTGGATGACGCCCGCCGCGAGTCGCGCCGCCGGACACCGTTCGTCGGCGCCGCCGCAGCGGCCTCCCCGCACCGCCGGCAAGCCCCTATAGTGGAGGCGAGCCCTGGCCCTGCAGGGCACCGCGAGGGGTGCGTCATGTTCGCCTGGACCGCGTTCGCCCTGCTCGCCGCTGCCGCGGCCGCCCCGTCGCCGCCGACCCCGCCGATGCCGCCACCGCACTTGGCAGCGGCAGTACAGAACGAGGCGACACCGCCAGCTCCTGCAACGCGCGTCGCGGGGACCGCCGCGCCGACGCCGACGCCGACGCCGACGCCGACGCCGGAGCAGATCATGCAGCTGCCGCCGGCATTGCACGCGCTGCTGCAGCAGCGCATCGACCGCAGCGCCGACGCCGAGCACCGCCTGCAGCAACTGGTGGCGCTGGCCTTCGACGCCAACGGCCTGAACCTGCAGTACGACGCCAACGCCACCCACAGCGTTGCCGAGAGCTACACCACGCGCCAGGTCAACTGCCTGTCCTTCACCCTGCTGTTCGTGGCGATGGCGCGCGACGTCGGGTTGCAGGCGCAGGTCCAGGAAGTGCGCCGGGTGCTGAGCTGGTACGAGGACGGCAATGCGCTGTACAACGTCGGCCACGTCAACGCCGGCGTGCGCGTGGACAGCGGCCGCGGCAGCATCGACCTGGACCGCAGTGTGCTGATGGACCGGCGTGGGCCGCAGCCCATCTCCGACCGCCGCGCCCTCGCCCACTACTACAACAACCGCGGCGCCGAACTGATGGTCGACGGCGACCTGGACGGCGCCCGCGCGCATCTGGCGATGGCCTTGCAGATGGATCCGCGCTTCGCCGGCGCATGGAACAACCAGGGCGTGCTGGCGATGCGCGATGGCGACAGCGCCGCCGCGGCACGCGACTACGCCAAGGCGCTGGAGATCGATCCGGAGCACCTGCCGGCGCTGTCCAATGCCGTCGGCCTGGCCCGGCGCCTGGGCGACGGCGCGCGCGAGGCCGCCCTGCAGCGGCAGATGGAACACGTGCGCCAGCGCGATCCGTTCCAGCAATACCTGCTCGGCACCGAGGCCGAGCAGCGCCAGGACTACGCCGCAGCCATCGCCTACTACCGACGCGCGCTGCACCTGTACGACGGTGCCCATCTGCTGTACTTCGCCCTGGCGCGCGCCTACCTGCACAGCGGCGACACCGGCCGCGCATCCGTGGCGCTGCGCGCGGCCATGGCACACGCAGATCCGGCCACCCAACCGCGCTACCAGGGCAAGCTGGAGGCGTTGCGGCGGCTGTCCTCGACCGCGCGGCCGCCGCGCTAGGGCCGCCCAGGGCGTGTCCTAGCCGGCCGCCGGTGCGCAGGCCGTACGCCGCGCCGCTTGGCGCGCCCACAGGTAGATCAGCAGCCCGCCCAGCGCCATCGCCGCGCCGACATAGCCGGTGGAGGTCCAGCCCAGGCCGGCGCCGATCGCGATCCCGCCCAGCCACGGTCCCAGCGCGTTGGCCAGGTTGAACGCGGCATGGTTGGACGCCGCGGCCAGCGTCTGCGCGTCGCTGGCCACGTCCATCAGGCGGGTCTGCAGTACCGGCGCCAGCGCGCCCATGCTGCCGACCGCCACCACCGCCGGCAGCACCGCCCACGACGAAGTCGCCGCCAGCGGGAACGCCAGCAACACCACCAGCGACCACAGCAGCACCAGCGGCACCGCGCGGAACTGCATGCGGTCGAACAGCCAGCCGCCGGCCAGATTGCCGAGCAATCCGCCCAGCCCGAACGCGCCCATCGCCACCGGGATCCAGTGCTCGGACACGCCGGTGACCTCCATCAGGGTCGGCGCCAGATAGCTGAAGACGCAGAACATGCCGGCGAAGCCGATCGCGCCGATGCCCAGCGCCAGCCACACCTGCATCCGGTTGAAGGCGCGCAGTTCGCGCAACGGCGAGGGCCGCGCCTCCTGCGGATCGGCCGGCAGCAGACGCCACACCAGCACCACCGTCAGCACCGCGATCACCGCCACCAGCGCGTAGGCATAGCGCCATTGCGCCACCTGGCCGAGCCAGGTCGCCAGCGGGTTGCCGACCAGCACCGCCAGGTTCAGGCCCAGCAGCACCCGGCTGACCGCCGCGCCACGCTGGTCGGGCGGACCGATCGAGGCGGCCACCAGCGTCGCCACGCCGAAGTAGGCGCCATGCGGCAGGCCGGCGACGAACCGCGCCAGCAGCATGCTGTGATAGTCCGGCGCCAGCGCGCTGGCGAGATTGCCGAACGCATAGAAGCCCATCAGCGCCAGCAGCAGATGCCGGCGTGGCCAGCGCGCGCCGAGGATCGCCAGCAGTGGCGCACCGACCACCACGCCCAGCGCATAGGCGCTGATCAGATGCCCGACCTGCGGCGCATCGATGTCCAGGCCATGGCCGATGTACGGCATCAGGCCCATGGTGGAGAACTCGCTGGTACCGATCGCGAAACCGCCCATCGCCAGCGCGAACAGGATCAACACGTGGCCGCGCCGCGACAGCGGCGCCGTGGCGGATGAGGTCATGCGCACGTCCAGAAAGGAGGGCTGCCCATTATTGTGCATCGCAGCAAGCCTTGCAGCCCCAGGGCTGCAACGCCGCGTTGCGGCGTGCCGCTGGCGATACCTCACGCGGCGATGGCTCGCGAAGATGCCGCGGCAGCAACGCACTGTCCCATCGCGCCGCGGCGAAACCCTCGCCATCTGTCCCCATGTCCTGCACGCACGCCGCCTTGCAGCACTCCGCCGTAAGGTCGCCCGTCCCACCCCCACCACCGAGAGACGCACCGATGACCGATACCGCTTCCCCGCTGTTCACGCCGCTGCGCCTGGGCGCGATCGCACTGGCCAACCGCATCGTGATGGCGCCGCTGACCCGCAACCGCGCCGAGGGCGAAGGCCGCATCCCCTCGCCGCTGGCCGCCGAGTATTACGGCCAGCGCGCCAGCGCCGGCCTGATCGTTGCCGAGGCGACCCAGATCAGCCCGATGGGCCAGGGCTACAAGGACACCCCGGGGATCTACAGCGACGCCCAGGTCGCAGCCTGGAAGACGGTCACCGACGAGGTACATCGCCGCGGCGGCAAGATCGTGCTGCAGCTGTGGCACGTCGGCCGCATCTCCCACGTCAGCCTGCTGCCGGACGGCGCCGCACCGGTGGCGCCCAGCGCGCTGCGCGCCAACGCCAAGACCTTCACCGCCGAGGGCTTCACCGATGTCTCCGCACCGCGTGCGCTGCGCCTGGACGAAATCCCCGGGCTGATCGAGGACTTCCGCCGCGCCGCCCGCAACGCCATCGCCGCCGGCTTCGACGGCGTGGAAGTGCATGCCGCCAACGGCTACCTGATCGACCAGTTCCTGCGCGACGGCAGCAACCACCGCGACGACGCCTACGGCGGCAGCATCGAGAACCGCACCCGCCTGCTGTTCGAAGTGGTGCAGGCGGTGGCGCAGGAGATCGGCGCCGACCGCACCGGCGTGCGCCTGTCGCCGGTGACCCCGGCCAACGATGCGCACGACAGCGACCCGCAGCCGCTGTTCGAGCGCGCGGTGGAACGCCTGGATCCGCTGGGCCTGGCCTTCGTGCACGTGATCGAAGGCGCCACCGGCGGCCCGCGCGACAACATCGCCTTCGACTATGCCGCGCTGCGCGCCAAGTTCCATGGCCCGTGGCTGGTCAACAACGGCTACGACAAGGCGCTGGCCGAAGCGACCGTGGCCTCCGGCCGCGCCGATGCGGTGGCGTTCGGCCGCCCGTTCATCGCCAACCCGGACCTGGTGGAACGGTTGCGCCGCGATGCGCCCTTGAACCAGGTGGACGCCGACACGCTGTACGGCGGCGGCGCCAAGGGCTACACCGACTACCCGACGCTGGATTGAACCCCACTGCGTGGCGGCGGCACGCGCGTGCCGCCGCCCGCATCAGCGGAGGCGATGACCTCCGATCAGCGTGCAGCATTGGCCACGCCGCTGCACGAGGCCCTTGTTGGGTTCCAGCGCGCCTAGAACACCAACCGCTCGCCGAGGAAGAGCGAGGAAGTGGACGTGCGTCCACGCCTGAGCGATGACGCGGCCACGGGCGCGCGCAATCGCGATCCTTCGGGTTGGGCCTGGCAGGCGCGGCATCCTCGGGAATTGGTGACACGCCCTAGGATGCGACGGCCACGCCGCGCAGCATCAGGCCTTGCGCAGGAAGCAGGTCTTCAGCACCAGGCCCTTGATCTTGTCCGAGTTGCCTTCGATGTGTTCGGCATCGTCCTCGACCAGGCGGATGCCGCGGATCACCGTACCCTGCTTGAGCGGGATCGACAATCCCTTGACCTTCAGGTCCTTGATCACCACCACCGTATCGCCGGCCTGCAGCACGTTGCCGTTGCTGTCGCGCACCACCGTCGCCGCGTCGTTGGCGGCCTCGGCCGCGACCGGCCACTCGTGGCCGCAGTCCGCGCACACCCAGTTGGCGCCGTCGACATAGGTGTTTTCCAGGGTGCATTGCGGGCAAGCGGGTGCGGCGGGCATGGGAATCCTTGATACGGCGACGACGGCGAGCCGCCTATTGTAGCCGCCCGCCCCGTGCCGCCGTGCGGCCGCAGGAATGCCATGTCCGCTTCGTCCGGGTCCCGTCTCGCGATCTATGCTGCGCTCGCCGGCAATCTGGCCATCGCCATCGCCAAGTTCGTCGCCGCGGCGATCTCCGGCAGTTCGGCGATGCTCAGCGAAGGCGTGCATTCGCTGGTGGACACGGTCAACGAGCTGTTGCTGTTGTACGGCCTGCGCCGCGCCTCGCGCCCGGCCGATGCCTCCCATCCGTTCGGCCATGGGCGCGAACTGTACTTCTGGAGCTTCATCGTCGCCCTGCTGGTGTTCGCGCTCGGCGCCGGGGTGTCGCTGTACGAGGGCATCGCCCACATCCGCCATCCGCAGCCGGCCAGCGACCACACCCTCAACTACATCGTGCTGGGGCTGTCGCTGCTGTTCGAGGGCGGCTCGTGGTGGATCTCGCTGCGCGAGTTCCGCGCACGCAAGGGCCGCCTGAGCTATGTGCAGGCGTTCCGCGAGAGCAAGGATCCGAGCCTGTTCACCGTGCTGGTGGAGGACAGCGCGGCGCTGGTCGGCCTGCTGATCGCGCTGGCCGGGCTGCTCGCCGCGCAGTGGCTGGACATGCCGGAGCTGGATGGGGTCGCGTCCATCGGCATCGCCGCGGTGCTGGCCTGCTCGGCGTTCGTGCTGGCGCGCGAGACCAAGGGCTTGCTGATCGGCGAGCCGGCGGCGCGCCCGCTTGGCGACGCACTGCGGCGCATCGCCGCCGCCGATCCGGACGTGCGCGCGGTCAACGGCGTGCTCAGCGTGCAGATGGGACCGGACCAGGTGGTGGCCGCCCTCAGCGCCGAGTTCGAGGACCAGCGCAGCACCGCGCAGATCGAAGCCTGCATCGAGCGCATCGAGGCGGCCGCGCGCGCCGAGCACCCGGAACTGCAGGCGCTGTTCGTCAAGCCGCAGACCCCGGAGACCTGGCTGGCCCGGCGCACCGCGCTGCGGCGCCCGCCGCCGGCCTGAATGCGCAGCGCGCGCCGCGGCGACTTGCGGCCATGCGCGGCTTTTCGTTAGGGTAGCCGGGTAGCACCCCTCTCATCGCGCTGTGACTGTGCCGGCGTATCCCCCCTTACTCACTGAACGAGGTTTCCCATGGAGATCGCCAACGGGCTTGTCGCCACCATCCACTACACCCTCACCGACGATGCCGGTGAAGTGATCGACCAATCCTCGCCGGACAATCCGCTGAGCTACCTGCACGGCGCCGGCAACATCGTGCCTGGCCTGGAAAAAGCCCTGACCGGCAAGCGCACCGGCGAATCGGTCAAGGCCGACGTGATCCCGGCCGAAGGCTACGGCCCGCGCCACGACCAACTGGTGCAGCAGGTGCCGCGCCGCTCGTTCCCGGATGCCGAATCGCTGGCGCCGGGCATGCAGTTCCAGGCGCAGACCGACCAGGGCCCGCTGCTGGTCACGGTCACCGAAGCCGGCGAAGAGCTGGTGACCATCGACGGCAACCACCCGCTGGCCGGGCAGGTGCTGCATTTCGCGGTGGAAGTGGCCGGTGTGCGCGAGGCCACCGAGCAGGAAAAGAACCAGGGCCACGCCGGCGCCGCGCTGTAAGCGACCCGGTTTCGGGTTTTCAACGAGGCCCGCCGATGCGGGCCTCGTGCGTTCCGGGCCGTGCTTGCGTCGCGCCACGGCTTGCCCCACAGTGCGCCGCCCTCCCGCCCCCGGCACCGTCATGCGCCTCGGTATCGACTTCGGCACCAGCAATTCCGCCGCCGCCGCGGCGATCGACGGCCGCGTGGTGCCGATCGATTTCGGCACGCAGCAGCAGTTTCGCACCACGGTGTACTTCCCCGAGGTGATGCGCGACCCGGCCGAATTCGACCTGACCCCGGCGCTGGAACGGCAGGTGGACGAGTTGATCGAGTCCGGCCGCCGCGATGCGCTCGCCGCCGGGCGCGAACGCAACCCCGAGGCGCTGCGCCGCGACGCGATCCGGGTGGTGCGCCGGCAGTGGATGGAAACGCAGATGCGCGAGCCGCGCAGTTCCGCGGCGCTGCTGCAGAACGCGGTGTACGGCGACGACGCACTGGACGCGTATTTCGTCGAGGGCGAAGGCAGCCTGGTGCAGAGCCCCAAGTCGATGCTGGGCTACAACCTGCATCCGCGCGCGCGCCAGACCATCACCGGCATCGCCGCGCACATCCTCGAACACATCCGCCTGACCGCCTCGCAGCAGCTGGACGTGCAGGTGCGCCGCGCCCTGCTCGGCCGCCCGGTGCAGTTCCGCAGCTCGATCGGCGAGGCCGGCAACGCGCAGGCGCTGGAGATCCTGCACAGCGCGGCGATCACCGCCGGCTTCGACGACGTCGCTTTCCTGGAGGAACCGGCCGCCGCGGCGATGCATTACCACGCGGTCAGCCGCGAGCGCCACGCCGCGGTGGTGGTGGACATCGGCGGCGGCACCACCGACATCGCCTACGCCAGCGTCGGCGGCGACGCCGCGCCGCAGGTGCACCGCGCCTGGGGCATCCCGCGCGGCGGCACCGATATCGACCTGGCGCTGAGCCTGGCTGGGTTCATGCCGCAGTTCGGTCGCGGCCTCACCCGCGTGCCCTCGCACCACTACGTGGAAGCGGCGATGGTGCAGGACACCACCCGCCAGCGCGACTTCCGCCAGCACCGCTACGATGCCGTGCCGGCCCCCTACGACACGCGCCTGCAGGCCTTGCAGGAACCCGGCAACACCGCGCGCCTGTACCGCGCGGTGGAGCGCAGCAAGATCCGCCTCAGCGACGCCGAGCGGCACCAGGAAACGCTGGACTACATCGAAGCCGGGCTGCAGGTGCAGGTGCAGGCCGAGGAACTGGTGCAGGCCGCGCGCAGCTACCTGGAGGCGCTGCAGGAGCTGCTGGCGCAGGTGCGCCAGGACATCGGCGGCGATCCGGCCGCGGTGTTCCTGACCGGCGGCATGTCGCGCGCCGGCTACCTGCAGCGCCTGGTCGCCGCGGCGTTCCCGCAGGCGCGCCTGGTCCACGGCGATCCCTCGTTCGGCGTGGTGCAGGGCCTGGCGCTGGCCGCCGCGCAGGACTAACGCCGCGCGGGCGAGCCGTCCGCGCGGCGTCCGATCTCACTCGCGTCCTACGCATCCCCGCGGCCGACACCGTTCACACTGCGCCGCAACAACTGGCGTAGCATGGCGGCACGCCCAAGTCTCACGCCGCTACGCGCGTCTCGTCCGGCCGTTTCTGTCGCCCGACTCGCCTCCTTCTCGCGCCAATCTCCGTCCCGCTGTGGGCCGGACCCATCGGAAGCGCCATGTCCCCCGCCCTTGCCACGCGCCAGACCGAGCGCCTGGCCTCGCCGCTCCAGCCTCCGTGCCGACCGAAAGGTCCGGCGCACGGCGGCCACGCATGAGCGAAACCGCGCTGGACGCGACCGACGCCGACATTGCCTGCGACCGCTGCGACGCGATCTGCTGCCGCCTGACCGTGCTGGTGATGCCGGACGACCAGGTCCCCGAGCATCTCACCGAATACACCCGCGAGGGCCTGCACGTGATGGCGCGCGACGAGGACGGCTGGTGCGTGGCGGTGGACGGCGCGCGCATGTGCTGCTCGATCTATGCGCAGCGCCCGGGGATCTGCCGCAAGTTCGCGATGGCCGGCCCGTACTGCCGCGAGATCCGCCGCACCCACCACGAGCAACTGACCCGTGGCATTCCCCTGACGATGTACTGACTGCAGGAGTTCCAGCATGGCACGACCCACCGGCAACACCGCTTCGCCCAGCGCCAGGAACGCGCGTGGCGCCAGCGCCGGCGACAAGGCGCAAAAGGGCCTCAGCCGCGAGCGCATCGAGGCCGACCTGGCCGCATTCCATCAGGCCGGTGGCCGCGTCGAGGTGCTCGGCACTACCCGCGTGCTGAAGAAGGTCGACGTCGCCGACGCGGGCTGACGCTAGCCGCGCATTCCGCGCGACCATCGCGCGTGCGCAATCCGCGAGGACGTGGACGCCCATCCATGCCCGAGCCATGCCACGGCACCGTGTACGCGACGACGACGACGCTCAGGCTGAGGTCGGCCGTCGTGCCAGCCGTGCCCGATACGGCGTTTCCGGAAAGCTGGCGGCAGCCCGAAGGCACGGCGCCGCCTTCACGCCCAAGGCGCATACTGCGATCTCGTCCACGGTCCCGCTTCGGCATGCTCCTGCGCTCCCTGTCCGCCGAATTTGGCCAGCCCGCCTGCGGCAACTGTCGCGATGGCGAGCCGCTGGATTTCGCCGTGCGCATGGCGTTCCAGCCGATCGTCGATGCCGCTACCCGCTCGATTTACGCCTACGAGGCGCTGGTGCGCGGCGAGGACGGCAGCAGTGCGGCGGCGGTATTGGCGCGGGTGCGCCCCGAGCAGATGTACCGCTTCGACCAGACTTGCCGGGTGCAGGCCATCGCCACCGCCGCGCAGTTGGGCCTGCGCACGCGCCTGTCGATCAACTTCATCCCCAATGCGGTGTACGAGCCGGCGACCTGCATCCGCCTGACCCTGAAGGCGGCCGAGCACTTCGGCGTGCCCACCGGCGACCTGATCTTCGAGCTGAGCGAGTCCGAACGCATCGCCGACCTGCCCAAGGTCGTGCGCATCCTGCGCGACTATGCGCAGCGCGGCTTCCTCACCGCGATCGACGACTTCGGCGCCGGCCACTCCGGCCTGAACCTGCTCGCCGATTTCCAGCCGCACCTGATCAAGCTGGACATGGCGCTGATCCGCGGCATCGACGGCAGCGCCGCACGCCGTCACATCGTCGGCGGCATCGTCGCGATGGCCTCGCAATTGGGCTGCCGCATCCTCGCCGAGGGCGTGGAAACGCCCGAGGAATACCGCGCACTGCGTGCGCTGGGCATCGACCTCTACCAGGGCTACCTGTTCGCCAGGCCGGCGCTGGAGGCGCTGCCCGAGGTCACCGAGGCGCAGTGGGGCGCGCTGGAGCGCGCCGACTAAACGGGCCGCCGCAAGCGCACGCAGCACGACTTGCCCGCAACGGCCTCGCTTGCGACCATCGCAGTCCCCCTGCGTTGTCCGATGTGCGATGCCCCCGCTCCATACCCTGTTGCCGCCATGGACGCACCGCTGGCTCGATGTGATCGTGCCCGGCGCGCAGATCGTGCTGATCGTGCTTGCGGCGTGGTTGCTGCGCACCCTGCTGCGGCGGCTGATCCGGCGCCTGGGCGAGCATCACGCGCTGCCGCCGGAACTGGTGCTGATGGCGCGTCGCGGCAGCGGCTTCGTGATCTACGCCGCGGCGCTGCTGCTGATCCTGGACCGCTTCGGCGTCTCCGGCACCGTGCTGTGGACCGCCTTCACCGGGTTCGCCGCGGTCGCGGCGGTGGCGTTCTTCGCCGCCTGGAGCGTGCTGTCCAACATCTTCTGCACGCTGCTGATCTTCACCACGCGCCCGTTCCGCCTGCACGACCACATCGAACTGCTGGAGAACGGCGAGAAGCCTGGCCTGAAGGGCCAGGTGATCGACATCAACCTGATCTACACCACGCTGCGCGAGGAACGCGACGGCGACGGCGAGAGCGTGCTGCAGATCCCCAACAGCCTGTTCTTCCAGCGCAGCACGCGCCGCTGGCGCGACCACCCGGTTCCGCCCGGACTCGGCTGAAAACGCCCCCGACACCAGCAATGCTGACGCCATCCACATGGCGCAGCCGGTATGGTCGCTGCCAGCCGCCTTGCGCGGCGATCTCCCCTTCCCGACCAGGTACAGCATGGAACCCGTCATTCCCCCGTTCGCCGACCTTTTCGCCCAACTTGGCCTGCCCAACAGCGAAGGCGAGATTCGCCAGTTCATCGCCCAGCACGCGCCACTGCCCGATGACATGCGCCTGGAAGAAGCACCGTTCTGGACCCCGGCGCAGGCGCAGCTGTTGCGCGAGGAACGCCTGGAAGACGCCGACTGGGCGGTCGTGGTCGATCAGTTCAACATCGCCCTGCACGCACGGCCCGAGCCAGGCGCCGACCACGCCGGCTAAGCGTCAACGCAGCTGGCTGTCCTTGCTGCCGCGGCGGTTGTAGCCGCTGTGCTCGTGCTGCGCGCGGTCCTGCGCGTCCTGGCAGGCCACGCACAGGCGCACGCCCGGCACGGCCTTGCGCCGCGCCTCGGGAATCGGCGCGTCGCAGTCTTCGCAGCGGCTCAGTCCCGGGCCCTGCGGCAGTTGGCTGCGCGCCCGCTTGATCGCATCCTCGACGGTCGCATCGATCTGGTCCTGCACCGCGCCGTCGCCTGCCCACCCAGTGGCCATGGTCGTCTCCGCACACTGTTGCCCTGTCTGGATGATGCGGCCGCCCCCGGCGAATGCAATGCACGTCGGCTTCACTTTCCCGGGACATTCATGCGGCGCCGATGTGGACGGCGGGCGTCACCAGATCAGATCGTCCGGCACCTGGAACTGGCTGTAGTAGGGATCGTCCTCGCCGCTGGCCGGCGTTGCCGCCAGCGCATCGAACACGATGGTCGCCGGATCGCGGGCGACGATCCTGTCCACCACCGCACGCGGGATCGGCACGTAGCCGGCCTCCAGCCGCGCGATCACCACGCTGCCGGCGATCAGTTGCGTGCGCAGCGCCGCATCCACGCGCAGCCGCTGGATCTTGCCGGCATCGGTGAAGTGGTAGTCGATCTCGCCGTCGGCCTTGAGCTTGTGGCTTTCGACCAGTTGCCGCGCCTGCGCACGCTGCTCCTGCGCACGCGCCTGCGCGTTGCGTTCGGCGGACAGCGCGCGGTCGCGCTCCACCCGCTCCTGCCGCAACCGCTCGCTCTCGCGCTGCTCGGCGCTGGGCGGCGGCGGGGTCTTGCCCTGGCGCGCCTTGGCCTGCTCGCGCGCGACCTGAGCCACCTGGCTCTTCTTCACCAGGCCGGCCTTGAGCAGTTGCTCCTGCAGGGGATTGCGCATCGGAAGCGTCCACGGACTCGGATTCGGGAGCCGCATGATACCCGCAGCGCCGACAGCCGCCCGCGAAGGCCAGGCCTAGGCCTGCGACGGGTGCGCGTGCAGCGCACGGCACGCTAAGGTGGCGGCATGGACACCCTGCGCTATCTCGTCGGCTACCCGCCCCAGGTCCTGGACCAGGTGCGCGAGCTGATCGCGCGCCAGCGCCTGGGCGACTGGCTGCGCAGCCGCTACCCCGAGGCCAATGCGGTGCGCACCGATCGCCAGTTGTACGACTACACCCAGGCACTGAAGGACCGCTGCATGCGCAGCGCCGAGCCGCTGCACAAGGTGATCTACGACAACCGCCTGCAGGCGGTGAAGCACGCGTTGGGCACCCACACCACGGTGTCGCGGATACAGGGCGGCAAGCTCAAGGCCAGCCGCGAGATCCGCATCGCCGGCGTGTTCCGCGATGCCCCGGCGGCGTTCCTGCCGATGATCGTCGCCCACGAACTGGCGCATCTGAAGGAGAGCGCGCACAACAAGGCCTTCTACCAGCTGTGCGCGCACATGGTGCCGGACTACCACCGGCTGGAGTTCGACCTGCGCCTGTACCTGACCCAGCTGGAACTGGGCGAGCGCTGACACCGCTGCGTGGCAGCGCCCCCGCGACGCCCGTACACTGCGCCCCCGACCGATCGCCGCACCGCCGATGTCCAGCCCCGTCCGTCTCGACAAGCATCTCGCCGCCCTGCTGCCGTGTTCGCGCGGCGAAGCGCAGCAGTACATCGAAGGCGGCTGGGTCAGCGTGGACGGCGTGGTGGTCGAGGAACCGCAGACGCCGATCACCACCCAGCAGGTGACGCTGGCGCCTGACGCGCAACTCGGCCCGGCACAGGCGGTGACCCTGCTGCTGCACAAGCCGGCCGGCATGCGCGCCGAAGAGGCGCTCGCGCTGGCGACGCCCGCCCACCGCAGCGCACTGGATACCAGCGACGTGCGTGTGCTCAAGCGCCATTTCCTGCGCCTGAGCATGCCGCTGCCACTGGAAACCGAAGCCAGCGGACTGCTGGTGCTGAGCCAGGACCGCCGCGTGCTGCGGCGGCTGAGCGAGGACGCGGCCACGCTGGAGCAGGAGTTCGTGGTGGAGGTCGACGGCACGTTGCAGCCCTACGGCCTGCACCGACTCGCGCATGGCCTGCGCCATGGACAGCGCACGCTGCCGCCGTGCAAGGTCAGCTGGCAGAGCGAACAGCGCCTGCGCTTTGCGATCAAGCACGTGCACCCGGGCCAGTTGCGCGACATGTGCGCGCAGGTCGGGCTGGAGGTGAGCGGGCTGCGCCGCCTGCGCATCGGCCGCATCCCGCTGGGCAAGCTGGCGCCAGGCGAATGGCGTTATCTGCCGGACGGCGAGCGGTTCTGAGCGGTTGCGGGTGCTGCGGCGACGATCATTGTTGCCAGCACGCCCTACCCTCACCCCCACCCCTCTCCCGGGGGAGGGGGGCTAGAGCGCGCGCGGTGGATCAGGGCTGCGCGAGCGCGCGCTGGATCGCCTGCTCGGCCAGCGGCGCCATCACCGCATAGCCGGCGTTGTTGGGGTGCACGCCATCGATGGCCACGGTCTTGTCCATGCCGCCGTCACGGTTGCTCAGCTTGCTGTAGTAATCCAGGTACACCGCGCCCTGCTGCTGCTGCGCGTACTGCTGCATCCAGGCATTGAGCGCACGCACCTTCTGCGCCGGCTGCAGGCCCGGCCGCCACGGATAGTCGGTGACCGGCAGCACCGAGGCCAGCACCACCTTGATGTGGTGGGCCTGGGCCAGTTCGGTCATCGAGCGCAGGTTGTCCTCGATCATCTCCAGCGTGGACAGCCCGGTGTTGCCGGCCAGATCGTTGGTGCCGGCCAGGATCACCACCACCGCCGGCTTCAGGTCGATCACGTCCTGGCGGAAGCGCACCAGCATCTGCGCGGTGGTCTGCCCGGAAATGCCGCGGTTGACGTAGGCGGACTTGCCGGGGAAGAACGTGGTGCCTTCGCGGCGGCCCCACGCGTCGGTGATGGAATCGCCATAGAAGACCACGCGCGGCGCGTCCGCTGCCGGCGCCGGCAGCGCGGCATTGTCGGCGCGATAGCGCTGCAATTGCGCCCAGTCCAGCAGGCGCTGCTGCATCGCCTTCACTTCGTCGGGCTTGAGCGTGTCCGGCGCACGCGTGTACAGCGCATCGACCTTGCCCTCCAGCGCGGCGGTGGACGCCGGCGTTGCCGCCTGCACGGCACCGGCGGCAGTGGCGCACAGCGCGATGGCGAGGGACAACAGCGAGGGGCATTTCATCGAGGCATTCCTTGTGCGGACAACGGTGATCGCACAGTGTAACCAAGCGCGCGCATCGGCCATGCCGCATCGCCGCAGCGGCAGCGCCAGACGCCTCGCGCTGCACCGCGATTCAGTCCGCGCTCACGCGTCGAATCCTGTGCTCAGCATCGACAGCACATATCGCCACGCGCTACGTCGGCACGTCGCGCGGCGCCCCGTCGATGCAATGCAACGCACGGCCGCGACCGCTCTCGCACCATGGCCCGACCTGCGTCACGTGGATGCCGACACGATGACAGGGCGATGCTGTCGCCATTGTTTTTCGCTATCGCCGCAACCTTTTGCGAGCGCCCTAACTTTTTCGTAAGTACATGACACGCAAGGATTTCCGCTTCTAGGATGGCCGCGGACGTGACGGGGGGATCCTCACTCCCAGGCCCGAAGGACATCCATGAAAACGCGTGATGCACACCAGAACCACTCCCGCCTGCGGCTGGCGTTGATTCCCGGCTTGATGTTCAGCGCAATGGCGATGGCGCAGTCCGCAGGCACCGCAGCGGCGACGACCGACGCCACCGCCGCCAGCGCACAATGGCGCAGCACCTTCTCCGGCGGCACGCCGTTCGCCACGCACAACCTCTGGGACAGCGCCGGCGGCGGCTTCCTCAACACCCGCTTCGCGCCCGGCGAATGGCAGATCACCCCGTTCAACGCGGCGCGCCTGAAGACCGCGTGGACCTTCACCACGCAAGGCGACGTGTCGGCCACGCCGACCGTGCAGGGCACGGCGCTGTACGTGCCCGACTGGGGCGGCCAGCTGTATCGCATCGACACCGACCTCGGCAAGGCGGTGTGGCAGGTGAAGCTGTCCGACTACACCGGCATCGCCGGTTCGTTGTCGCGCAACAGCCCGGCGATCGCGCGCGACAGCGTCCTGGTCGGCGACCAGGCCAGCGGCACCGTGCTGGCGATCGACAAGACCACCGGCAAGCTTCTGTGGAAGACCCTGGTTGAATCCAACCCGCAGGCGCGCATCACCGCCTCGCCGGTGATCTACGGCGACCGCGTGTACGTCGGCGTCTCCTCGGGCGACTGGGGCGGGCTGAGCGCCGGCTACAAGTACACCTTCCGCGGCAGCGTCGCCGCACTGGACCTGAAGACCGGCAAGCTGCTGTGGAGCTTCCGCACCGCGCCGGAGGGCTACACCGGTGCGTCGGTGTGGGGCACGCTGGCGATCGATCCGCTGCGCCAGCGCGTCTACGCCACCACCGGCAACAACTACTCGGTGCCGACCGACGTGGCCAGTTGCGTCAAGAACGCCAACGGCGACAAGACCGCGCAACTGGCGTGCATGGCGCAGGACAACTACGTCGACTCGGTGCTGGCGCTGGACATGCGCAGCGGCAAGCCGGTGTGGACGCGCCGCCTGCAGGGCGCCGACGCCTGGTCGCTGTCGTGCCTGGTGGCGCCGAACAACGGCCTGTGCCAGGACCCGCAGGGACCGGACTACGACTTCAGCGGCGGCGGCGCCAACCTGTTCACGGTGATCCGCAACGGCAAGCCGCAGGCGCTGGTCGGTGCCGGCCAGAAGAGCGGCGTCTACTGGGCGTTCGACGCAGACAGCGGGCAGACCGTGTGGTCGACCCAGGTGGGCCCGGGCGGCACCGCCGGCGGCATCGAATGGGGCTCGTCGGTGGATCCGTTCGCCGCGCGCGTGTACGTGGCCATCAACAACAACGAGCACACGCCCTACACCCTGGCGCCGGGCAACACCGAGACCTGGAATGCCGGCTCCTGGGCCGCGCTGGATGCGGCCAGCGGCAAGATCCTCTGGCAGGTCAAGGTGCCGGGCACCGACCCGGTGCAGACCGCGTTCGGCGCGGGCGGCCGCGGCCCGCTGGCCGCGTCGCCGGGCTTGGTCTATGCCGGTTCGATGTCCGGCGCGATGACCGTGCTCGACGCCAAGACCGGCGCCACCCTGTGGAGCTTCGATGCCGGCGGTTCGGTGTCCAGCGCGCCGGCGATCGTCGATGGCGCGGTGTACTGGGGCGCCGGCTACAGTCGCTTCAACTTCGGCACCGGCGTCAACAAGCTGTACAAGTTCGTGCCGTCGAACCGGCGCCGCTGAGCGCCCACTGCGTCGCATCACGCGGATCGCATCGCCTCTCCTGCGCAATCAGGGGAGGCTTTTTTATGCGTCGCGCATAACCCGCCATCACACGCAATGTGAGCAGCTGTCTACGAAACCGGCCTCCCGAGCGTGACGCCTGGCACGCAATCATCGTGGCGTCGTCCGTAGCCTCGGCAGGCACCCTGAACTCGGGTGCAACGGCATCCGGTCCCCTGCCGGATGGTCTCGTCCCTCTTCGCAGAAGGAAGATCGATGAATCGCAAGCATGCGTTGTATCTGGCGTTGCTGGCCGGCCTTGCCGGCATGTCCCCCGTCGCCATGGCTGCCACTCCCCCAGCAGCCGAGATGGACTCCGCCCCGGTCGAAGCGCGCCCGGATGCCGCCGCACTCGGTGGCGCGGAACTGCGCAGCCTCACCCCGGGCAGCGCGCACGCACCGCGCCTGATCGACCTGGCCGCCCCCGACAGCAGCAAGGCCGCGGCGATGAAGCAGGCGCGCGGGCAACAGGTCAAGAACGGCCAGCCGCTGCAGATCGGCTTCTCCCGCGACGTCGCCAAGCCCGAGATCAACCTGCGCCGCCTGCGTTGGCAGACCCTGCCCAACGGCGCCCAGGTGACCAGTTTCGAAATCGTCTCGACCAACGCGCAGGCGCTGCGCGCGGCGCTGCAGCTCAGCGGCAGCGGCGCCCAGCCCGGCGATCCGGGCAAGGCGACGCTGCGCTTCGCCGGCGAGGATGGCCGTGTGTTCCAGCAGAGCGGCGCCGATTTCGCCGGCAGCCAGCCCGGCTGGTCGGCGGTGATCGCAGGCGCGCGCATGGTGGTGGAGATCGAACTACCGGCGGGCCAGTATCCGCAGGGCTTCGCACTGAAGATCCCGCAGCTGTCGCACCTGGACATCAGCCCGGTCGCCAGCGACACGATGATGCGGCCGATGATCGGCGAGAGCGATTCGTGCGAGCGCGACATCGTCTGCCGCGCCAGTCCGACCTCCGGCTTCACCTCGGCAGCCAAGTCGGTGGCGCGCATGACCTTCACCAGCGGCGGCAGCACCTACCTGTGCACCGGCACCCTGCTCAACAACAGCAACTCGCCGAAGAAGCCGCTGTTCTGGACGGCGGCGCACTGCATCAGCACCCAGACCGTGGCCAACACGCTGCAGACCTACTGGTTCTACGACGCCACCACCTGCGGCGGCTCCACGGTCAATTCCAACTACACCACGCTCGGTGGCGGCGCCTACCTGCGTCATGCCAACACCACCCGCGACACCTCGCTGCTGGAGCTGAAGAGCGCTCCGCCCAGCGGCGCGTTCTATGCGGGCTGGAGCAGTTCGGCGATCGGCTCGACCGGCACCGCGATCGAAGGCATCCACCACCCCGCTGGCGACGTCAAGAAGTACTCGCTGGGCAAGGTCACCGCGCTGTCCAGCTCCATCGACGGCAAGTCGCCGCTGTACCGCGTGCAGTGGAGCACCGGCGTCACCGAGGGCGGCTCGTCCGGCTCCGGCCTGTTCACCGTCAACAGCAGCGGCGCCTACCAATTGCGCGGCGGCCTGTATGGCGGCACCTCGTACTGCAGCGCACCGAGCGATCCCGATTACTACTCGCGCTTCGCCGACGTGTATTCGTCGATCCAGCAGTATCTGAGCCCGTAAGCCAAGGTCCGGGAGGGCCGTACTCCCGCACCTGCGCCTAGGACAGGCCGTCTCACACGGGCGGCCTGTCCGTTTCGTACGCCGATGGCGCACACCGGCTACACTCGGCGCACTCCCCTCACCGGCAGATGCGCATTGGCCAAGCCCAACTACTCCTTCGAGAAACGTCAGCGCGAGCTGGCCAAGAAGAAACAGCAGGAAGAAAAAGAAGCGCGCAAGCGCGAAGCGCGCGCCGCAGCGGCCAAACCGGCATCCGACGATGCCGCCGCGCAGAACGACCCCGATACCGCCAGCGACGCTTAGGGCGGCGGCGACGCAGCAGGCGGCTGCTGACCACCGCGGCGCCTGCGTCTACCCGTCTGCCGGCCGCGTCTGCTCAACGCGACCTGCCCGGTCTTGGGCTCAACTGACCTTCTTGGCCAGCATCGTGCCCAGCACGAACAGCACCAGGGCAATGGCGATGCCTGCCCAGAACAGGAACTTAGCGACGCCCATCGCTGCGCCCGCCACGCCGCTGAAGCCGAGCGCGCCGGCGATGAGTCCGATGATGGCGATGATGATGGCCCACTTGATCATGATGCGGTCTTCCCGAAACGAGGACAGGCGCACGCCATAACGGCGTGCGGTGGCATCGGCAACGGCCGACACTTGTCCGGGAGACTAGCCAGCGCGGCATGCGCAGGCGGTGAAACGCAGATGCACGCGCCGTACACGCGTGGCGCGGCGCGCGACCGCTCAGGCGGTGCCGTGCTGCGCGGTCTGCGGCGGTGACGACGCATCCGCCGGCAGGCTCGGCGGAAACCATTCCGCGCGGCGCAGCCAGCCGGCCAGGAACTTGGCGTCGGCCGGTCGCTCCGCCACCAGGCGCTGGTAGTAGGCGATCCGTTGCTGCCGGTACTGCGCATACACCTGCGCCGGGTCGGCCGTGGCCAGGGCGGCCAATGTGGTCGGCCCCATCTCGCCATCGATCACCAGTCGCGTGGCGCCCAGTTGCTGCAGGATGCGCTGCAACAGCTCGATCGCCACATCGCCAGCGTCGACGTAGAAATCGAACACGAGTTCGGCCAGCGTCTGCGAGGCGATCTGGTCGGCGCCGATCCTGTCCCAGTACGCCCGCTTGTAGATCGCCGCGGCCTGCTGCACGGTCAGCGCGCGCAAGGCCTGCAGGGTCGGCGCCTCGCCCAGCAGCGCCTGCGCATCACGCTGGAAGGTGGCCAGGCTGATGCCGTAGTTGGTGGCGCCGCCCGGATTGTCCGGATCGTCGACGAAGCCGCCTTCGAAGCGCAGCAACTGCGGGAGATACAGGTCGAACGACGCCATGGCGAACTCCTCGCGGACGATGCAGGTTGCCAACAGCGTGGCGCCCTTAGAGGCGCCACTCGGTTCTCGGGCACCGGCGTTCCGCCTGGCGCCCCCCTAGCTCACGGCGTGGCCATTGGCGGCGCTGGCGCATTTTCCGGAAAACCCAGCGCCTGCTCGGCCGCACGCGCGGTCAGCGCCATGTCCGCCCAGGGCGGATGTGCCGTCGTAGGCGGCAGTTGGCTGCGCATCAACCGCTGCGGATCGGTCTGGTCGGCGAAGGTGCCGCTCCAGGCCTGCGGCGTCTGCCACAGCGCATGCTGCAGCACGACCTGCATGTTGGCGATGGAGTGCCGCGGCAGCAGGTGCGGGAACCAGGCGCCGTTGACCTCGTAGGCGGTGCGGAACGCCTGCCCCACCGGCGCATAGCCGAACGTGGACGGCGGCAGCGACGGCACGTAGTCCCAGTAGTTGTAGCAGCGCGTGCTGTCGGCCGCCGCGATATGCGCGGCATAGACCTGCTCCCAGCTCGCGTCGCCGACCATCGGGCTGCAGAAGTTGATGTTGCGGCTGGGCAGCGCCGGCCGGCTCAGCGCCAGGTCCAGCGAGAACAGCTGGCTCAGCGCGCCACCCAGGCTGTGCCCGGTGACGTAGACCTGGGTCGGCGCGAAGTGCTCCAGCAGCGCGAACAACTGCGTGCGCATCGAGGCGCGCATGGCGCCGCCCCTGACGTCGTAGATGCCGTAGAACCCGGCCGACACCTGCGGCACGGGCGTGGCGGTGCCGGCGGTGGGTACGAAGGCGGTGGTGGAGAAGTCCAGGTCCTCGTAGATGTCCAGGTCCGAGTCGGTGCCGCGGAACGCGAACAGATAGGTCCCGGCGGCGACCGTGGAGCGGAACAGCAGGCCGAACAGTTCCTCGCTGCCACCCAGCGGATCGCCGTCCCAGCCGGACCAGCGGGCGACCAGGCGGTAGTCGGACGGCGCAACAACCGGCTTGCCTTCGTAGGCGGCGTACGCGGCGATGCTGGCGGCTGCCATCGCCAGGGTCAGTTGCGGCGGCAATGGCGGTTGCGTCGCGGGAATCGCACTCATCGGCGAACGTCCTGTCGGAAAGCGCGGCGCGCGCCGCGGGAACCGGCACACCTTCCCTGCGGAACCGTGGTCCGTCCGCCACGCTGCGGCCGCCATCGGGACGATGGCCAAGTGCAGCGGGGCGTGATCGCTTAGTAGCACTGCCGATCCAGGCGGTGCTTCGATACGCATCGCATCGCGCGTCGCAACGCAGCACTTGTCTACGACACCTGCGCGCACTGTCTCTCCACATCGCCTGCACCCTCCCGTCACGGATCGCGCGCGCCGCGCCGGGCACAGTGCAGGCGGGCACTGTCGCCCGCTCGGAGATCCGCATGGCCAGCCCGCAGGAACTGGAAGAGAAATTCTGGAAGGCATTGAAGTCCGACCGCACCGTGATGCTGGGCCTGGACGGCGTCGAGGACGGCCATGCCCGCCCGATGACCGCGCAGTTCGAGGGCGACCACGGCGGCCCGATCTGGTTCTTCACCTCCAAGGACAACGCGCTGGTGCAGAAGCTGACGGAAAGCCAGCGGGTGATCGCGGCGTTCAGCGCCAAGAACCACGATCTGTTCGCCAGCATCAGCGGCACGCTCAGCGTGGACAACGACCAGGCGGTGATCGAGCGCCTGTGGAACGGCTTCATCGACGCCTGGTACGAACAGGGAAAGGACGATCCGAAGCTGGCGCTGCTGCGCCTGGATCCGGACCACGCGCAGATCTGGCTCAATGGTTCCAGCCTGATGGCCGGCATCAAGGTGCTGTTCGGGATCGACCCCAAGCGCGACTATCAGGACAAGGTCGCCGACGTGCCGCTGCGCTGAGGTCGACGCGCTCGCACGCCGCCGCGCCGGCTGCATGGGTGCAGCCGGAGCATCCCGCTCGGCAGGCCGGCTCCCGCCCGCCGGGCGCATCGCGTCTGCATGATGTCGAGAAAACGCGCCGCGCGTCATGCAAGCGGCGCATGGCGTCGACCGCGCCGAAGCAACGGGTCATTCGGCCTTTAGCAGTCCACGGATCGCATCGCGCAGCACCGCTTCGTTGGCCCGCAGGGCACGATCGACCTGGTCTTCGGCCGCCGCCTCCGCCACGCGCAACCAGGCCTGCGCCTCCGCCGCGTCGGCGTGCCGCATGGCCATCAATGCCCGGCAGCGCGGGCGCAACGCAGGCGCGATCCAGTCCGCCTCCGCCGTCAGTCCCGCATCCAGCATCTCGATCTCGGCGCTTCCTTCCATTGCGCGCGAAAATGCGAATTCGCACCGCAGCAGCATGACCAGCGTCTCCCAGTGCGCGGCAGCGTGCCCCGTCTCGGCGAGACGCTGTTCCATCTGCGGTTGCAGTTCCGCCGCTTGCCGCCACTGACCACGCTGTTGCGCCGCCTTCAATGCAAACCAGCTGTGGCACAAGGCCAGATCGCTGCGTGCCAGCACGTCCAGACGGGACGGCGGCAGCCTGTCCGCAGTGACGCCCTTGCACGTCCACCCATTGAGTTCGGCAAGCACGTACGCCGGGGCATCCGCGTCGTGCCACCGCGCCACATTCACCCATTGCAAGCCGTCGGTTGCCCCCGACCGCCCCTGCACCGGCAACAGATTGATCAGTGCGACCGCGAAGTTGAGGACGCCGATGCCAACGCAGAATGCGCCCAGGTTGCTGTCCAGGCCGGCGCCTCGCGCGGCAAGCCATGCGATCGACGCCACCAGCAGATTGGCCGCCGGCCCGCCGACGATCGTTAATCGATACTGCCGGCACAGCGACAGGGAGGGATCCGGCACGGGCAGCACGAAGCCGATCGGATGGCCGGGGCGCACGCGCCGCCAACGCATCCTCCAGCCACGGCGGCGCGCATGCAGTTGCAGCGGGCCGATATGGATCAGGTAGACGGTCATGCCCGCGGCACGCGCCGCCAGCACGTGGCCACACTCGTGCAGCGCCACCGTCGCCATGCCCGCCAGCGGAAGACTGAGCAGGATCACCGGCAACTCGACCATGCCCGGTGCCCAGACGCCCTGGACCAGGGCGATAGCGCCGATCGCCATCGCCGAGACGCCGATCAGCAACAGCACGCCCTGCACGCCTGTCAGGAGCCGATTAAGCCAAGGCGATGGCGTCCACACGCCGCGTGGTGTCCCGGCCGAACTCATGGCCGGCTCCGCGCGGCACCGAGCGGCCGCTTGCCACGCCGGAACCGCGCGGCGCACGCATGCGCATGCGCCGCCAGCAGGGCGCCACCTTCATGGACGGCGGTCGTCGCCAACGGCGCCAGCAAGCAGATCAGCCTCGGCGCCAGCGCGGACACGACAGGGATACGCGCCTGCGTGAGCGCATGCTGTCTCGCGCTGCCGGCTGCGCCGACATCCCGTCGCATCGCCCGGTGGCCGAGCATCGCTGCGGCACCCGGCCGCTCTGCCGCACGTGTCGACCAATCACTGGCTGGATCACGCAACGGCGCCACCTAACGGCGATAGCGCACCGCCAACTGTGCGGCCGCGGCGGCGCGATGCCGGCGCAGGGCCAGGCCGAGCGCACTCATGGTCGCCACATCGGCGTCGCTGGCCTGCTCCTCCAGGACGCGCTGCACGCGCGGCGACAGCCCCCAGTCCGCGGAGATGGCCTTGGCGCAGTGCGCCGACCAGGCCTCCAGCATCTCGGTCATCGCCGCCGGCGTGGGAGCCGCCTCGGCATGGCGTGCGTGGACATCGCGCAGCACCTGCACCACCGCGACCGCACCCAGCCCGCACAGCAGCGCCAGCAATTGCGCGGCGTTCGCATCCTCGCGGTCCGGCACCTGCGCGGCGGCGTGCGCCGACAGCAGGGTGTGTTCCCACAGCACCGCCGCACAGCGGCCGAAGACGCTGCCGTCGTCGACGATCACCGGCTGCAGCAACGCCGCCAGCACGATCTGGCGCAGGCCCTCGGTGCCGAGCAGGGCCACCGCCCGCTCCAGGTTCTCGATCGGCTCGGGATGGCGGCGGTAGACGACGCTGTTGGCGATGCGCAGCAGGTTGCCGGCCAGCGCCGGGTCCTGGCCCAGGATCGTGGCGATGGCGTGGGCGCCGGCGGCCGGATCGTTGATCGCACGGGTCAGCTGCGGCAACAGGTGCGGGCGCCGCGGCGTGTAGCGCGGATGCGCATCGATGCGCGCCAGCACCGCGGCGGCATCGGCCATGACCGCCGGCGTGGCCGTGGCCGACGCGTTCACCGGCCGGCCGGCGAACGCCAGCTCGCACAGCCGCGCCAGGATCGCCGCGTCCGGCACCGGATCCAGATCGATCAGCGCCGGATCGGCGAATGGGTCGATGCCCGGGTCCGCTGCGGCACCAGGCGCAGCCGATGCCGCGCGTGCAGGCGCTGCCGACGCATCGAGTTGGCCCGCGTCCTCGAACGCCGTGCGCGCCTGCGGCGCTTCGGCCGCATCGCCATGGCCGCGGCGCAGCCACCACCACAGTCCGGCCCCCAGCACCAGCACACCCGCACTGATGGCAATCCACATGATCGGCACGATCGTCGTCATCCGCAAAACATCGCCAGGTCCCCGCGCCCGGCCACCGGTGCGCGCCCACGCGGCGCGCCATGTCATTCAAGCACGCCGCGCGGGTTTCTGCGCAACGCCGACGTGATGCGGCGGCCGACCCTCCGTCAGGGGGTCAGGGACGCGCGCGATCGCGCTCCCCAGTCGCAAGCAAGCGGCGTGCCGGCGGTGCCCGTCACCACCCCGCCGGCCTGTGCGTCGACACCCAGCATCCACTACGTACGGCAGGTGGCTGATCCGGCCCAGGCATGGGCTTGACCGCCTGCTTCCCGGCGGCGACCGCCGCGCGCACGCTCAGTGCGGCGCCGGCTCGGGGGCCGCGCGGTGGCCGTAGCTGAGCACGCGCGTGAGCTTCCACCCGTCCGGGTCCTGGCGCCACACCATCACGAACTTGGCGATGCCCTCGCAACGGCCACTGGCCAGGTCGCAGAAGCGGTGCTCCCCCTCCTCGATCGCCCCGAAGTCCTTGACCGGGTAGACCCGCAGCGTGCCGGGCACCAACGCACGACGGACCTTGCCGCAGATCCATTTGCGCGTGCTGTCGACGACGCTCGCGCGGTCCCAGGTAACACCACCGGTGTCGTGGTAGAACTCCACGTCCGGCACGAACAGCGACTCGAACGCCGCCAGGTCGCAGCGGTTGTAGGCGTCGAACAGGCGCTGGTCCAGCGCCGCGACGGTGTCGAACAGCGGCCCGGCAGCACCGTCCCCGGCCGGTTCCGCCGCCCGGGTCGCCGCCGCGCACGCCATCAACGCCACCGCTGCCCAGGCTTTCATCGGCCACCTCTACGCTCGTCGATGCGAAGAACATGCGCTCCCTTGGGCAGCGGCCGCAAGCTTGCGACGCACGCAGGTGCCTTGCCGCGACACCCGCGCAGGCACACTCGCCGCCGCGGTGTCGACGGCGTCAGCGCCGACGCCCGACCGCGCCTACATGTTGCGCCGATACTCGCCACCCACCTCGTACAGCGCGTGGCTGATCTGGCCCAGGCTATGGGTCTTGACCGCTTCCATCAGTGCCGCGAACACGTTGCGGCGCTCGCGTGCGGTGCGCTGCAGCGCGCCAAGGCCGGCGCCGTCGGCGGCCAGCGCCAGCGCATTGCGGCGCCGCTGCCAGTCCTGCACGTTGCCGATCTGCTGGTCCTTTTCCTGCTCGGTGGAGCGGATCAGCTCGATCTCGGTCGCGGTCTCGCCGGCGTGCTCCTTGGGCAGGAAGGTATTGACCCCGACCAGCGGCAGGCTGCCGTCGTGCTTCTTGTGTTCGTAATACAGGCTCTCTTCCTGGATCTTGCCGCGCTGGTACATGGTGTCCATGGCACCGAGCACGCCGCCGCGCTCACTGATCGCCTCGAACTCCTTGTACACCGCCTCCTCGACCAGGTCGGTGAGCTGTTCGACGATGAAGCTGCCCTGCCAGGGGTTCTCGCAGAAGTTCAGCCCCAGCTCCTTGTTGATGATCATCTGGATCGCCACCGCACGGCGCACGCTCTCCTCGGTCGGCGTGGTGATCGCCTCGTCGTAGGCGTTGGTGTGCAGGCTGTTGCAGTTGTCGAACAACGCGTACAGCGCCTGCAGCGTGGTGCGGATGTCGTTGAACTGGATTTCCTGCGCATGCAGCGAACGGCCCGAGGTCTGGATGTGGTACTTCATCATCTGGCTGCGCTCGTTGCCGCCGTAGCGCTCGCGCATCGCGCGTGCCCAGATCCGCCGCGCCACCCGGCCGATCACCGTGTACTCGGGGTCCATGCCGTTGCTGAAGAAGAAGCTCAGGTTCGGCGCGAAATCGTCGATGTGCATGCCGCGCGCCAGGTAATACTCGACGATGGTGAAGCCGTTGCTGAGAGTGAAGGCGAGCTGGCTGATCGGGTTCGCCCCGGCCTCGGCGATGTGGTAGCCGGAGATCGACACCGAGTAGAAATTGCGTACCTTCTGCTCGACGAAATACTGCTGGATGTCGCCCATCATGCGCAGCGCGAACTCGGTGCTGAAGATGCAGGTGTTCTGCGCCTGGTCCTCCTTGAGGATGTCGGCCTGCACCGTGCCGCGCACGCTGGACAGGGTCTGCGCCTTGATCTGCGCGTAGGTCGCCGCGTCCACCAACTGGTCGCCGCTGACCCCGAGCAGGGCCAGGCCGAGGCCGTCGTTGCCCGGCGGCAACTCGCCGTGATAGCGCGGGCGCGCGCGGCCGTCGAACAGCCGCGCCAGGGTCTGCTCGGCCTGCGCCCAGCGCTGCGCGTCGGCCTTGAGGTACTTCTCCACCTGCTGGTCGATGGCGGTGTTCATGAACATCGCCAGAATCATCGGCGCCGGGCCGTTGATGGTCATCGACACGCTGGTGGTCGGCGCGCACAGGTCGAAGCCGGAATACAGCTTCTTCATGTCGTCCAGCGTCGGGATGTTGACCCCGGAGTTGCCGATCTTGCCGTAGATGTCCGGGCGCGGCGCCGGGTCCTCGCCGTACAGGGTGACGCTGTCGAAAGCGGTGGACAGGCGCGCGGCCGGCTGGCCGACGCTCAGGTAGTGGAAGCGCCGGTTGGTGCGCTCGGGCGTGCCCTCGCCGGCGAACATGCGGATCGGATCCTCGCCGGTGCGCCGGTACGGATACACGCCGCCGGTGTACGGATAGCTGCCGGGCAGGTTCTCCTTGCCGAGGAAGGTCAGCAGTTCGCCCCAGCTCTTGTAGCGCGGCGCGGCGATCTTCGGAATGGACTGGTGGCTCAGCGACTGCCGGTAGTTCTCCACCCGGATCGACTTGCCTCGTACGGCGTATTCGGTGACCGGATCGGTGATCGACTTCAGCCGTTGCGGCCACTCACGCAGCAGCTTCAGCGATTCGCTGGACAGCGACTGCAAGGCGTCGTTGTAGCGCTGGCGCAGCAACAGCAGGCTGGCGTCCACGGCGGCATCGGGCGCCTCGGCGGACGTGCGCGGCGCCGGCAGCAGGTCGTGCGCCGCATACAGTTCCAGTTGCGCCGGCAGCTGCGGATCCTGCAGTGCGTGCAGTGCCTGCCAGAACGCCTGCGCACGGTCGGCCGCTTCGGCCTGGCGCAGCACGCCGGCATTGAGCGCCCTTCCCTGCTCGGCGATCTCGGCCAGGTAGCGCACGCGCGCCCCGGGAATCAGCACGGTGGCGCGCGGCTCCTTCAGCGTGGTGTCGAGTTGCGGATGGAAGTCGCAGTGCACCGGCATGCCCGGCGCGCCTGCCGCGGCCTCCACCTGCGTCGCCAGCTTCTCGCGCAGCAGGCGGCACAGATTGACGAACATCCAGCTCACGCCCGGATCGTTGAATTGACTGGCGATGGTCGGATACACCGGCACCGCCTCGTCCTCCAGCTGGAACGCCGCGCGGTTGCGCCGCCACTGCTTGCGCACGTCGCGCAGCGCGTCCTCGGCGCCGCGCCGGTCGTACTTGTTCAGCACCACCAGCTCGGCGAAGTCGAGCATGTCGATCTTCTCCAGCTGGCTCGGCGCGCCGTAGTCGCTGGTCATCACGTACACCGGGAAATCGACCAGATCGACGATCTCCGAATCGCTCTGGCCGATGCCGGCGGTCTCCACGATCACCAAGTCGTAGCCGATGCCCTTCAACAGCGCGATGCAGTCCTTCAGCACCCGGTTGGTGGCGGCGTGCTGGCGCCGCGTGGCCATCGAGCGCATGTACACGCGCGGACTGCGCAGCGCGTTCATGCGGATGCGGTCGCCGAGCAGCGCGCCGCCGGTGCGGCGCCGGCTGGGGTCCACCGACACCACCGCGATGCGCATCTGCGGGAAGCTGGCCAGGAACCGATTGAGCAGTTCGTCGGTCACCGAGGACTTGCCGGCGCCACCGGTGCCGGTGAGGCCCAGCACCGGCGCGGTGCGTCGGCTGCGCGGCTCGGCCGCGGTCACCGCGCCGGACTGCCACTGCTTGCGCAGCAACGCCAGCTCGGCCTCCGAGAATGTCCCATCCTCGATCGCCGACAGCGTCCGACCGATCCCGATCTCGTCGTCGATGTCCGGCAGCGGGGAGCCGGCCGCGCTCGCGCCGCGCGCATCCGCCGCGGCCGCGCGCCCTTGCCCGGCCCGCGCCACCACGTCCTCGATCATCTCCACCAGGCCCATCTTCATGCCGTCGTTGGGGTGGTAGATGCGCTCGACGCCGTAGGCCTGCAGCTCGGCGATCTCCTCGGGGGTGATGGTGCCGCCACCGCCGCCGAACACCCGCACATGGCCGGCGCCGCGCTCGCGCAGCATGTCCACCATGTACTTGAAGTACTCCACGTGCCCGCCCTGGTAGGAAGACAGCGCGATGGCATCGGCATCCTCCTGCAGCGCCGCGCGCACCACGTCCTCGACGCTGCGGTTGTGGCCGAGGTGGATCACCTCGGCGCCCTGCGCCTGGATCAGGCGGCGCATGATGTTGATCGCCGCATCGTGGCCGTCGAACAGGCTGGCGGCGGTGACGAAACGCAGGGGACTGGCGTCCGTCTGCGGCAACGGAACGCGGGACGCGGGAAGGCTCATCGTGCGGACATCGAAAAGAGAATGCCGCGATTCTAGGCGCGCAGCGCGACACGGGCAGGTTGCGCTGCAGCATGCACGCTTGGGCGGCGCCCCGCATGGCGCCGGCGCGCCTGCCTATCCGCTGCATGAATACGCCCCAGACAGTGCGTCAACATCCGCGCCGATCGCGGCGTTTCCTCCCGCGTCGGCGCTCCCGCCGATGCCTTCGGAGACCTCGCATGTTCGCTCGTCCCTTGTTGCTGGCCACCCTCCTCGCCGGCGGCATCGCCACCGTGCCCGCGCAGGCGCGCGACGTGGTGGAACTGTCGGTCCGCACCGCGCCGCCGCCGCCGCGCGTGGAACGGGTGGTGGTGCGACCCGGCTACGTGTGGATGCCCGGCTACTGGCAGTGGAACGGCTACCACCACGTCTGGGTCGCCGGCCGCTACGTGGTGGAACGGCCGGGCTACGTCTACGTCGGCCCACGGTGGGAGCACCACGGCCCTGCCTATCGCTTCCGCGCCGGCTATTGGGTCCGCCGCTAGTCCATCCGTCCCACAGAAGACGCGCGATCGTCGTGCCGGCGGCGATCGCGGACCGCGCCGCGGCATGCAGGGCCGCGGCCATGCGTCGTCCAGCGCTGCCGCCCACGGCGCCAGCGCTCGCCCCGGCTTCACCCCACCCTGCACGGTCACGCTTCCCCAGGGCGGACCCGGACGCCACCGCGCCGTGGCCCCTGTGCCAGGCACCATTCCCGCCCCAGTCCGCCCCGCTCAAAGCCTACGCAAGCGGTCCGGCGAACGGCCGCTGTTTGCCCATAGCGTCGCACGCAGTGGCGAGATGCCCATGCCGCGGGCCGCGGCGCCAGCGCGCGGGCGGCAGGCAATTGCTTTAAAATGCCGCCATCGCGACGCTCAGGGCCTGTTCCGGAACCGTCGCGTTTTTGTTTTGCGCCACCCACCAGGCATGTTCCTGGACCATGGTGTCCGACACCTGCAACGCCAGCGGAGCCCCCATGCTTTTCGAAACGCTAGCCAACACCGGCCACGAACAGGTCGTCTTCTGCCACAACCGCGACGTGGGACTGCAGGCGATCATCGCCATCCACAACACGGTGCTCGGCCCTGCGCTGGGCGGCGTGCGCATGCGCCCCTACGCCAACACCGAGTCGGCGCTACAGGACGCGCTGCGGCTCAGCCGCACCATGACCTACAAGAACGCGCTGGCCGGGCTCAACATCGGCGGCGGCAAGGCGGTGATCATCGGCGACCCGAAGAGCGACAAGTCCGAAGCGCTGTTCCGCGCTTTCGGCCGCTATGTCGATTCGCTGGGCGGGCGCTACATCACCGCCGAGGACGTCGGCACCGACGTCAACGACATGGAGCAGATCTACCTGGAGACCGAGTACGTCACCGGCGTGCACCAGGTGCATGGCGGCTCCGGCGACCCGGCCCCGTTCACCGCCTACGGCGCGCTGCAGGCGCTGATGGCCTCGTTGCAACGCAAGTTCGGCCACGAGGAGATCGGCAAGACCAGCATCGCCGTGCAGGGCCTGGGCCACATCGGCATGGAACTGGTGAAGCTGCTCAAGGAGCGCGGCGCCAAGCTGTACGTAACCGATCTGGACCCGGCGCTGGTCGCGCGCGCGGTGGCCGAGTACGGCGCCGAGGCGGTGGACCCGGACGACATCTACGACGTCGCCGCCGACGTGCTGGCGCCGTGCGCCCTGGAAAGCGCGCTCGACGAGGCCAAGCTGCCGCGGCTCAAGGTCAAGATCGTCTGCGGCACCGCCAACAACCAGTTGGCCAATCCGGCGGTCGGCGAGGAACTGCACCGCCGCGGCATCCTCTACGCGCCGGACTACGCGGTCAACGCCGGCGGCGTGATGAACGTGTCGCTGGAAATTGACGGCTACAACCGCGAGCGCGCGATGCGGCTGATCCGCAGCATGTACCACAACCTCGGCAAGATCTTCGACCTGTCCGAGCGCGAGAACCTTCCGCCGCAACAAGCCGCCGACCGCATCGCCGAGGCGCGCATGCAGGCGATCGGCAAGCTCAAGCTGCCGCTGGGCCGCACCGCGCCGCGCTCGATGGGCCATCTGCGCGGCGAGTGACGCGGCGTCGCCTGCGCCGCAGGCGGAGGGGTCGCAGAGCACAGGGCCGGAACAGCTGGCCCTGCCTGAGCGCCCCTGGTCCGGCGCAACACGCGCCGGACCGGTGACCGGGACTCAGAAGCCCAGGCGATAGCGCAGCGACACCGCACGGTCGTCGCCGCGCGGACCGAACCGCTGGTCGTAGCCCAACCCCAGCAGCGCGCCGTTCCAGCGGGTTTGCAGGCTGGCGCCGAACAGGCCGCCCGAACGCGCCGGCTGCAAATCCACCAGCGGCGCCCAGGCGTTCACGCCAACGAAGCTGGCCTGCCGGTCCAGCCCCTGCGCGGCCAGCGTCTGCTGCCACTCGGCATAGCCCTGCAGCGACCAGCCGCGCCCGCCGAATCCGCCACGCAGGCCGGCCAGCGCCTGGCTGCGCGAGGAACTGGCGGCACCGGCCATCAGCCCGAAGCCGTCGCCGCCCTGTTCGCGGAAGCCATCGCTGTCGATGCGGCTGTAGTCGGCGCCCGCATACGGGGTCAGCCATGCCGGGCCGCGCCCGAACCGGTAGCCGACCTCGACGCTGGAGGACAGGAAGCGACCGGCGTAGCGGCTGGAGGCATCGGCGACGGTGTCGCCGAGCAGCAGGCTGCGGTCGAGCTGGCGCTGGTACTGGCCGCTGCCCAGTTGCGCCAGCGCGTAGGCGTTGCCGGCTACCGCACCGAGATAGGCCTGGCCCTGCACCTGCCGGTTGCGGCTGCGGTCCAGGCTGCCGGCGTCGCTGGCGCGACTCTCGCCGAAGGCGAAGCCGGCCACGGCGTGGTCGCCCAGGCGCAGGTCCTGGCCCATCAGCCAGCCATCGAGCTGGAACTGGCTGCCGGCGAAGCTGCCCTGCCCGGTCTCGCCCAGGCGCTGGCTCCAGGCGCCGACCGCGCGCGGCTGGTCGACCAGCGTGTCGAAGCGGCTGGACAGCGCGCGCCGCTGCAGGTCCATGGTGTCGAAGGTCATCGCGGTGGCCGCGGCATGCGCCTCGCCGGACAGGCTGCGCAGCGTCGCCGACGCCGCCGCCACGCTCGGCGACTGCTGCACCGCGCCGGCCGCCTTGAGCAGGGCGCCGTCGACCGTGGCCGGGGCCTGGCTCAGCTGCGTATTGAGCTGCGCGAACGCCGCGTCCACGCGCGTCGCCGACGCCAGGGTGGCCGCGGTGATGTTGCCGAAGCTGGCCGCGGCGGCGGTGACGCTCAGCGACTGCACGGTGATCGAGGCGCTGGTGGCGTCGTAGGACAGCGACGAGGTCAGGAACACGTTCGACGGCGTGGTCACCGAAGCGAACGTGCCGGTGAGCCCGCCATTGGCCTCCAGCACCTTGTACGCGGTGTTGTTGACCACGTAGTCGCGCTTGCCCAGCACATACAGCGAGCCGCCCTGCAGGGTGGCGCTGCCGCCGACCGAGAGCTTGTCGCCGACCAGCAGGGCCAGGCGGCCATTGCTGCTCTGCACGTAGTTGCCGCTCAGGCTCAGCGTGGCCGCGCCGACCTGGAAGGTACCGGCATTGGCGACGCTGCCGCCGAGCGCGCCGGTGCCGACGAAGGTGGCGCCATTGCTGATCGCCACGTTGGAACTGCCGAGGCTGGCCGCACTGAGCGTGCCGCCCTGCACCTGGGTGTCGCCGCTGTAGCTGTTCTGGGTGCCGCTCAGGGTCAGCGTGCCGCTGCCCTGCTTGATCAGGCCGCCGCTGCCGGCGATGTCGTTGGCCCAGGTCGAACTGCCGGTGAAGGCCACCGTGACATCGCCCCAGTCGAAGCGCCCCGGTCCCTGCACCGCCTTGCCGACGTTAAGCAGACCGTAGCCGAACGTCGCATCCACGCCTGGCGTGCCCAGATCGGTGGCGGTGCCGAGCAGGGTCTGCCGGACCAGGTCGTTGTTGAAATACGGGAAGGCCTGCCAGACCAGCGCCGCCGCACCGGACACCAGCGGCGCCGCGTACGAGGTGCCGCTGCCGTAGTAGTAGTCGGGGTTGCTGGTGGAGGTGGTCGCCTTGGGATCGACGAACACCTCGGTGCCGGGCGCGACCAGGCAGTAGCGCATCGCCGCGCCGCAGGCGTTGGAATACGACGCCAGTTGCGTGCCGGTGCTCGAATCCGTCGCCGCCACTACCAGCCAGCCGCGCTCCAGGTCCGCCGCCGGCAGCGTGCCATTGGGGCCGGCCTTGCTGGGCAACGAGGCGATGTCCGAGGGCGTGGACTTGGATTCGTTGCCGGCCGCGAATACCACCAGGCCGCCGTAGCCGAGCACGAACGGGCGGTACTCGTCGGCGATGGCGTTGGTCGAGTTCAGGTCGGTCCAGTAGATGCCGCCCCAGGAGTTGTTCATCACCTTGACCCCGGCATTGATCAGGTCCTGGTGCACCTGGGTCAGGCCCAGCCCGCCGCTGACTTGGTTGCCGCTGCCGCTGCCGTCGTCCTTGGGCGGGGTATCGGAAATGATGCGCGCGGACACGATCTGCGCGCCGGGCGCGATGCCGCCCGGCCACTGCCCGACCGACTTGCCCGCCGCCAGCTGCGCCACGGTGGTGCCGTGGCCGTCGACGTCGTCGACCTTGGTGTTGTTCTGGCTCGGGTCGACGTAGATCAGGTTCGACACCACCCGCCCGGCCAACGCCGGATGATTGCGGTTGACGCCGGTGTCGACCACGCCGATGCGGAAACCGCTGCCGTCGTAGCCGGCATCGTGCGCGGCCAGCGTATTGGTCAGGGTCAGGTGCGCGTCGAACGCCGGCTGCGGTGGCGAGGTTGGAGGCGGCGAGGTCGGCGGCGGCGGAGGCGGCGGCGGCGGTGGGGGCGGAGGCGGCGAGGTCGGCGGCGGACTGCCATGGACCAGATTGCCGCCACCGCCACCGCCGCCACCGCACGAGGCCAGCGCAACCGCTACCGCGGCCGCCAGCAGCGACCGTGCCATCAATGCCCGCATGTGCTTCCCCTCTACCTTGATCTGCCGCACCGTCCGGTGCCGTTCCCATTCATCGGCCGTCGGCGACGGCGATGGCGATAAAACCCACGCCAATCTACACCGAAACCCCGTGTGCGGGGCGGCCGCTCACGCGACCTGCGATTGGCAGAACCCGCGCCGCGGCCGATAATCGGCGCACCTCTTTCGTAAGGGTTTGCCATGACCGAGATCGTCATCGCCGCGGCCAAGCGCACCGCCATCGGCGCGTTCCTGGGCCAGTTCAACGGCGTGCCCACGCCGACGCTGGGCGCCGCGGCCATCCGCGCCGCGCTGGAGCAGTCCGGCATCCCCGCCGCCGACGTCTCCGAGGTCATCATGGGCTGCGTGCTGCCGGCCAACCTCGGCCAGGCCCCGGCGCGCCAGGCCGCGCGCGCGGCGGGCGTGCCGGACGCCACCGGCGCCACCACCATCAACAAGGTCTGCGGCTCGGGCATGAAGGCGGTGATGCTGGGCCACGACCTGATCAAGGCCGGCTCGGCCAGCATCGTGGTCGCCGGCGGCATGGAGTCGATGAGCAACGCGCCGCACATGCTGCCGAACTCGCGCACCGGCAACCGCTACGGCAACTTCCAGGCGGTCGATCACATGGCCTGGGACGGCCTGACCAATCCCGACGACGGCCAGGCGATGGGCGTGTTCGGCGAGGCCACCGCGGAGAAGTTCGGCTTCAGCCGCCAGGACCAGGACGCGTTCGCGATCGAATCAGTGAACCGTGCGCAGGCCGCGCAGCGCGATGGCGCCTTCGCGGCGGAAATCGTTCCGGTCGCCGTCGCCACCCGCAAGGGCGAAGTGCAGGTCGACAGCGACGAGCAGCCGGGCAAGTCCGACGTGACCAAGATCCCGGCGCTGAAGCCGGCGTTCAAGAAGGACGGTACGGTCACCGCGGCCAGTTCCTCGAGCATTTCCGACGGCGCCGCCGCGCTGGTGCTGCTGGAGGCCGACGAGGCCGCACGCCGCGGCGTCGCGCCGCTGGCGCGGATCGTCGGCCACACCACCTTCTCGCAGGCCCCGGAATGGTTCACCACCGCACCGGTCGGCGCGATCCGCAAGCTGCTGGACCAGGTCGGCTGGAGCCTGGACCAGGTCGACCTGTTCGAGATCAACGAAGCCTTCGCCGTGGTGGCGATGGTGCCGATCAAGGAACTGGGCCTGGACCACGCCAAGGTCAACGTCCATGGCGGTGCCTGCGCGCTCGGCCATCCGATCGGCGCCTCCGGTGCGCGCCTGCTGGTGACATTGCTAAATGCGTTGCGCAGCCGTGGCGGCCGCCGCGGAATCGCGACCCTGTGCATCGGTGGCGGCGAAGCGACAGCGGTCGCCATCGAATTGATTTGATTGAAATTAACCCCTGAAACACAAAAATGAATGCGCGTGCGCTTGACAGCCGACTTTGGCTTGTCATCATGTTGAGGGCGCGCATTCGCGCGTTGCCTAACTAAACGACGAGGATAGACACAATGAGCATCAACAAGCTGCTGATCGCAATGGCCCTGGGCCTGGCCCTGGCCGCGTGCTCGAAGCAGGAGCAGGCCCAGGACGCCGCGCAGTCGGCTAACGAAGCCGCCACCGACGCCCAGGCTGCTGCCGACCAGTCGGCTGCCGCCGGCGCCCCGACCGCCGACGCCGCTCAGGCCGCTGCCGACACCGCTGCGACCGCCGCCAACACCGCTGCCGACGCTTCGGCCGCTGCCGGCGCTGCCCCGACCGACGCCGCTGCCGACAAGGCTGCCGACACCGCCAAGGCTGCGGAAGACACCGCCGACAAGGCGAAGGACGCTGCTCAGGAAGCCAAGAAGTAATCACTTCTTGCTTTTTGCAGTCCTGAAAGAGCCGCTGGTCCGCCAGCGGCTTTTTCTTTGCCTGGCGTTTGCCGAACAGCGCCGCCACGGCCGCCGCCATCGTGCCGGCGCATCGCCTTTGCGGTGGGTGGCGTAGGTAGCGAAAATGCATACCTCTCCACGGCGAGACGGCAATCGCCCGTCGTCGCGTCGCGAGCGCGCCACCCGCATGACGCCAGGCCATCACCGCGCCACCACGCTCGCCGCAGGCAGTCCTTCGCGCACGCCAGGAAAAACGCCGCAGGGACAACCATTGCGCTCTGCACGACACCAGGGGCGCGCAAGGCGCCCGGATGCGCATCCGTCCCACGCGTGCCACGCAAAGGCCGACGCCGAGCGCAACGATCCGCTCCCGCGCATGACGGACGCCCGCTCGCAGACCTGCGCGCCGCGGTGCCAGGCTTCCGCCACCGGCATTCCCTCCAGTGTGTCGGCCTTCCTGAACACTGACCCGCGCCACCGCCCCGCCTTGACGCAGGCTGCATGCGCGCCCGCCTAGGCTGCGCCGCGTCACCCACCCGTGGACGGAGAAGCCGCATGAACAAGACCCCGATCGTGGCCCTGCTGGGCGCCCTCGCACTGGCCGGCTGCCAGGGCCCGGAATCGCAGCAGGCGCAGCGCGACGCCAAGGTCGCCGCCGAGCAGACCGGCGAGGCCGCCAAGGAAGCCGCGGGCCAGGTCGCGCAGACCGGTCGCGAGGTGGCCGCCGATGCCCGCGACGCCGCGCACCGTGCCGCCAACTCCGAGGCCGTGCAGGACGCCTCGGCCGCAGCCAAGGAAATGGCGGCCGACGCCAGCGAAGCCACCGCGAATGCGGCGCAGAAAGTCGCCGACAAGGCCCGCGAGAACGCCAACGAAGATCCGCACAACGGCGAGCGAGAGCGCCATTGAGTCACCGCCGCTCCCGCCTGTGCGGGGGCGGCACCTGCGGCGCGGCGGGTACCGCGTGACGCAGCGGTTCGGGAGGTCTTTTTTTGTGACGCCGGTCCAAGGCGTTTGCGCCGTCACAGTAGACTTTTGCGATGCCGATCCTTCTTCGTGTGCGGGCCAGGACCCGCCTAGCCCTGCTGTTCTCCGCCGCGGTTTTCGTACTGATCGGCTTCGGCGTCTTCACCGGCGCGCAACGCGCCATCTCCGACGCCGAGCGTGTCGCCCACACCCATGAAGTCCTGCGCAACATCGACGAGGTGCAGTCCACCTTGCTGATGACCGAGTCCTCGTTGCGCGGCTACGAACTGACCAACAACCAGGCCTACCTGACCCTCTATTACGACAGTGCCGAGCGCGTGCCGCGGCAGCTGGCGCAACTGCGCAAGCTGGTCTCCGACAATCCCGTGCAGGTCGCCAACGTGCAGGCGCTGGAGCAACTGATGAACACGCGGCTGACACAGATGCGGCAGATGCTAGCGGTGTACCAGCGCGACGGCTTGCAGGCGTTGCAGCAGGCGATGGCGCCCAACGTGTACCAGAGTTCCAGCGCGCTCCGCGACCAGGTGCAGCAGATGACCGACGTGGAGTTGCAGTTGCTGCAGCGTCGCGACGTGTCCAACCAGCGCAGCGCCGACCTGCTGCTGCTCCTGGCCCTGGCAGGCATTCCGTTCGGCCTGGGCAGCGTCGGCGTGGTCTACGCATTGCTGTTCCGCGAGCTGCGCAACCGCAGCAACGCCGAGCAGGCCGCCTCGGTCGCCAACGAGAGAATGGAAGCCGGCATCCGCGAGCTGGAGCGCACCACTGCCGATCTCAACGCGCTCAGCCGCTACACCGGCCTGTTGCAGAGCTGCGCGGAGCCGGCCGAAGCGCTGACGGTGACCGCGCGCCTGCTCGCTGCGCTGATGCCCGATACCGGCGGCAGCGTCTACCTGCTGCGCGCCTCGCGCGACCGCGCCGAGGCGATCGTCAGCTGGGGCGATGCGCCGGTCGGCAGCGAGCCGGCGGTGGCGCCGCAGGACTGCTGGGCCTTGCGCCGCGACAAGAGCCACTTCGTGCACGCGCAGGGCCATGACTCGGCCTGCGCGCACCTGCGCGAGGATCCGTCCGCCGTCGGCGCCAGCACCGCCTGCATTCCGCTGTCGGCGCAGGGCACGCAACTGGGCTTCGTGTACCTGGCCGGACGCAGCGCGGGCCCGCTGCCGCGCATCGCCATCGCCGAGGCGGCCGCCGAGCAGCTGTCGCTGGCCTTGAGCAACCTGCGCCTGCGCGAGTCGCTGCGCCTGCAGTCGATCCGCGACCCGCTCACCGGCCTGTTCAATCGCCGCTACCTGGAAGAATCGCTCAACCACGAACTGGCCCGCTGCGGGCGCCGGCAGATGCCGCTGTCGCTGCTGATGCTGGACGTGGACCACTTCAAGCAGTTCAACGACCTGCATGGCCACGGCGGCGGCGACAGCCTGCTGGCCGCGGTCGGGCAGATGCTGTCGACGCGGCTGCGCGGCGAGGACATCGCCTGCCGCTACGGCGGCGAGGAGTTCACGGTGATCCTGCCGGAGACCGGCCCGGAACAGGCGCAGGCGATCGCCGAACAGATCCGCAGCGCGGCTCAGCAACTGAGCGCCAGCGTGGACGGCAAGGCGCTGCCGGCGGTGACCATGTCGATCGGCGTGGCCAGCTACCCGCGCGATGGCGTGGTCGCCACCACCCTGCTGCGCAAGGCCGACGCGGCGCTGTACCGGGCCAAGCGCTGCGGCCGCAACCAGGTGCAGGCCTACGATTCCACGCTGGACGGCATGGGCTGAACTGGCGGCGGCCACCGCCGGCCCACCGTTCTGAAGAAAGCGTCACAAAATCGACGCGGTAGAGCGGCGATAGTCGCGCTTCCCCCGACTGGAGACGACAGCCCATGTCCATCTGGAAAGACCAGGGTCCCGCGCGCAAGGATGGCCTGCCGCCCGTTCCCGGCAACGGCGCAGTGCCGCCGGAGCCGCGTCCGCCGGGCGATACCGCCCCAGGCGAACCGCTCGCCGCGGTCGCGGCCGCCGCACCCGCCGCCCGCGCCCCCGCGCCGGCCCCGGCCGCCAAGGAATCGCTGATCGCCGCCGACATCAGCATCGAAGGCAAGATCGAGGGCACCGGCCACATCCGCATCGCCGGCAAGTTCAAGGGCGACGTCAACGTGCAGGGCGACCTCACCATCGAGACCGGCGCCAAGCTCAGCGGCGGCGTGCGTGCCGACAAGGTGGTCATCGCCGGCGAGCTGGAGGGCAATATCGAATCGGCGTCGCGGGTGGAGCTGCTCGCCTCCGGCGCGCTGATCGGCGACGTCAAGGCCGGCTCGCTGACCGTGGCCGCCGGCTCGCGCATGCGCGGCCAGGCCGACTTCGGCTGGGACGACGACAAGCACGCCCGCAAGGGCGGCAAGCCCGCGGAGTCCGACGCCGGCGCATGAGCAGCCCGCGTCCCGGCAGTCCGGGGGCGACCCGGACCTGCCCGCACTGCAAGGCCACCATCCTCGAAAGCGCCAGCGTCTGCCCGGCGTGCAAGCACCATCTGCGCTTCGATTCGGCGGTGCTGCAGCAATCGGCGCCATCGGCGCTGGTACCGCTGCGGGTGGAGGGCAGCATCCGCCATCCGGACGACGGCAGCGCCTGGGAATACACCGTGCTGGTCAGCATCCGCAACGGCCGCGGCGAGGAGATCAAGCGCCAACTGGTCGGCGTCGGCGCCATGCTCGACGGCGAGGAGCGCAGCTTCACGCTGTCGGTCGAGGCGACGCCGGTGCGTGGGGGCAAGCGCGGGCGGCACTAGCGCCTGTGGCGTGGGATTCGGGATTCGGGATTCGGGATTCGGGATTCGCAAGAGCCTAGCCCCTCTCCCACCGGGAGAGGGGTTGGGGTGAGGGTACGGTTGGTGCCGCCGGTGGTGCTGCACTTGCTGCCTGGCTACGCTGGCTGTCGCACCCTCATCCGCCCCTTCGGGGCACCTTCTCCCGGAGGGAGAAGGAATGCCGGCCAGCCTGCTTTCCACCCGGCGAAAGCGCGATGGGCCACCATGCTGCCCCCCCTGCGTCGCAGCGGCCTAGCCCCTCTCCCAGCGGGAGAGGGGTTGGGGTGAGGGTACGATTGCGTGCCGCCGGTGGTGCTGCACTTGCTGCCTGGCTACGCTGGCTGTCGTACCCTCATTCGCCCCTTCGGGGCACCTTCTCCCGGAGGGAGAAGGAACTGCTTTCCGCTTGGCGAGGCCCGTTGGGCCACCAAGCCGTACGCCTACGGCAAGGCGCGCGCCAGCAGTTCCTCCACCGGTGCACCCGGCTGCAGCGTGCCGAACGCCAGTCCATGCGCGCCGGCCAGGCGGCTGTGCACGAACGCGGTGGCGGCCGGACTGGCGCTGCGCAGCAGGAGCGCGGCCTGCACGACCAGCGCGATGCGTTCGGCCAGGTGCCGTGCGCTGAACGCGTCCACCTCGGCGTTGCCGGCCAGCGGCGCGCGCAGTGCGTCCAGCGCTGCGTCGTAGACCGGGTCGATGCCGGCCGCCGTCTGCAGTTCCGCCAGCACCGCGGCGCCGGTGGCCGGTTCGCGCGCCAGCGCGCGCAGCACGTCCAGGCACTGGATGTTGCCGCTGCCCTCCCAGATCGAATTCAACGGCGCCTGCCGGTACAGCCGCGGCAGGATCGACTCCTCGACGTAGCCGGCGCCGCCCAGGCATTCCTGCGCCTCGTTGACGAAGGTCGGCGCGCGCTTGCACAGCCAGTACTTGCCCAGCGCGGTGGCGATGCGTGCGAACGCAGCCTCGGCGGCATCGGTATCGGCCGCGTCCACCGCGCGCGCCACCCGCAGCGCGAACGCGGTGGCGGCTTCCGATTCCAGGGCCAGATCGGCCAGCACGTTGCGCATCAGTGGTTGCTCGACCAGACGCCTGCCGAAGGCGATGCGATGCCGGGCGTGGTGCAGCGCCTGCGCCAATGCCATGCGCATCTGCGCGGCGGCGGCGAGCATGCAGTCGAGCCGGGTCAGCATCACCATGCCGATGATCCGCGCAACGCCGCGCCCTTCCTCGCCGACGCGCTGCGCCCAGGCACCGGCGAACTCCACTTCGCTGGACGCGTTGGACCAGTCGCCCAGCTTGTCCTTCAGCCGCATCAGCCGCAGCGCGTTGAGCCGGCCATCGGGCAGGCGCCGCGGCAGCAGGAAGCAGGTCAGGCCGCCCGGCGCCTGCGCCAGCACCAGGAAGCCGTCGGACATCGGTGCGGAGAAGAACCACTTGTGCCCGACCAGGGTGTACGCGCCGGCGCCGTCCAGCGGCGTGGCGACGGTGGCGTTACTGCGCACATCCGAGCCACCCTGCTTCTCGGTCATGCCCATGCCCAGGGTGACGCCGGTCTTGTCGGCGATCGGCACGTCGCGCGGGTCGTAGTGCGGCGCGGCGGCCTTGTCGGCCCACTCGCGCAAGGCCGGATCCTGGCGCAGGACCGCCACTGCAGCGTGGGTCATGGTCAGCGGGCAACTGGTGCCGGCCTCGGCCTGGTGGTGCAGGTAGCTCAGCGCAGCGCGCGCCACATGCGCGCCCGGCTGCGGGGTATGCCAGGACAGTCCGGCCACGCCATGGCGCTTGGCCGCGTCCAGCAACTGGTGATAGGCCGGATGGAACTCGACCGTGTCGATGCGATGGCCGTAGCGGTCGTGCGTGCGCAACCGCGGACGGTCGCGGTTGGCATCGAAACCGAGCCGGTACAGCGTCTCGCCGGCGAGCGCACCGTAGTGCGCCAGCGCCGCGGCGAAGCCGTCGGCACCCTCGCGTGCGATGGCCTCGCGCAGCACCGCGTCGTCGGTCCACAGATCGCGCGGTTCGAACGGCGGCGGCTGGTTGTCGACCGTATGCGTGGCGTAGGCCGGCAGGTCCGTGTGCATGCATCTCCCTCCCAGAAGCGCTGCGCGCATTGTGGCCGATCCGTCGCGCGGCCGCGAACCCGTGTGGCGGATTCTCATCTCCTGCACACCGGCTTGGACACAGTGGCGCCCATGCCGAATGCCGCTTCCCAGGACCTGGTGGTGCTGCGCCCGGAAGGGCTGTACTGCCCCGCCGGCGACTTCCATATCGATCCCTGGCGGCCAGTGCCGCGCGCGGTCATCACCCACGGCCACGGCGACCACGCACGCTCGGGCATGGGCGAATACCACTGTGCCGCCGCCGGCCTGCCGATTCTGCGCTGGCGGCTGGGCGAGCAGGCCTATCGCGCCTACGACTACGGCACCCGCTTCACGCTCGGCCGGGCCCAGGTCTCGCTGCATCCGGCCGGGCACGTGCTCGGCTCGGCGCAGGTGCGGATCGAAGTGGATGGCGAGGTCTGGGTCGCCTCGGGCGACTACAAGCGCCAGCCCGATCCGACCTGCGCGCCGTTCGAGGTGGTGCGCTGCGACACCTTCATCACCGAGGCCACCTTCGCCCTGCCGGTGTACCGGTGGCCGGACACCAGCGAGGTGGCGCGCGAGATCGTCGCCTGGCGCCGCGAGTGCAGTGCGCGCGGCGAGGCCGCGGTGCTGTTCTGCTACGCCCTGGGCAAGGCGCAGCGCGTACTCGCCGAACTGCAGCCGTGGGACGACCAGCCGGCATTGCTGCACGGTGCGGTGGCGGCCGGCGTGGCGGTGTATCGCGAGGCCGGCGTGGCGATGCTGGAGACGCTGACGGTGCCCGAACTGGACAAGCGCGCCGACTACGCCGGGCAGTTGGTGCTGGCGCCGCCGTCGGCCGCCGGCAGCCCGTGGCTGCGTCGCTTCCGCCACGCCCAGCTCGGCTTCGCCTCGGGCTGGATGCGGCTGCGCGGCAACCGCCGCCGGCGCAACTACGACCGCGGCTTCGTGGTCTCCGACCATGCCGACTGGCCCGACCTGCTGCGCACCATCGACGAAACCGGCGCGCGCCGCGTGATTGCGACGCACGGCAACACCGACGCGATCATCCGCGCGCTCAACGAACGCGGCGTCGCCGCCGAAGCATTCCGCACCGACTACGGTGGCGAGGAATGAAGCACTTCGCCGCCCTGTACCGGCAACTGGACCAGAGCACCGCGACGCTGGACAAGCGCGCCGCGCTGGTGGCGTATTTCGAGCAGGCGCCGCCCGCCGACGCGGCCTGGGCGATCTGGCTGCTCAGCGGCGGCAAACTGCGGCGCATCGCCAACACCCGCGAACTGCGCGAGTGGATCGCGCAGGAAAGCGGCCTGCCCGGCTGGCTGGTGGACGACAGCTACGACCATGTCGGCGATCTGGCCGAGACCCTGACCCTGCTGCTCGACGATCCGGCGGAAACCCCCGACCCGGCGCCGCTGCGCGACTGGATCGAGGAGCGCCTGCTGCCGGTGGCCGCACAGGACGATGCCGCACGCCGCACCGCAGTGGTCGCCGGCTGGCGCAGCCTCGCCTTCGACGAGCGCCTGCTGTTCAACAAACTGCTCACCGGCGCGCTGCGCGTCGGCGTGTCGCAGCGGCTGGTGCAGCAGGCGCTGGCGGCGATGTCCGGGATCGACATCGCCCGCATCGCCCAGCGCATGCTCGGCGCCTGGTCGCCGACGCCGCAGGCACTGGAGCAATTGCTGTCCGACGAGGTGCTGCCCAGCGACCGCCAACAGCCCTACCCGTTCTTCCTCGCCTCGCCGCTGGAAGCCGAGGCCGACACGCTTGGCGCCATCGACGACTGGCTGCTGGAATGGAAATGGGACGGCATCCGCCTGCAACTGATCCGCCGCGACGGCGAGGTGGCGCTGTGGTCGCGCGGCGAGGAACGCCTGGACGGACGCTTCCCGGAAATCGAGGCGGCCGCGGCGACGCTGCCGCGCGATGCGGTGATCGACGGCGAACTGCTGGCGTGGCGTGAGGGCGAGGACGCGCCACTACCGTTCACCGCCCTGCAGACCCGCATCCAGCGCCGCAAGCCCGGCGCCAAGACCCTGGCCGACACGCCGGCGCGCGTGCTCGCCTACGACCTGCTGGAACTGGACGGCCACGACCTGCGCGAGCAGCCGCTGCAGCAACGGCGCGCGCAACTGCAGGCCTTGCTGGAAGCGCACGCCGACCCGCGCCTGACGCTGTCGCCACAGGTGCAGGCGGCAACGTGGGAGCAGGCGGCGACGCTGCGCGAGGCGTCGCGCACGCGCGGCGTGGAAGGCTTGATGCTCAAGCGTGCGGGGTCGCCTTACCAGTCCGGCCGCCGCCGTGGCGACTGGTGGAAATGGAAGGTGGCGCCGCTGACCATCGACGCGGTGCTGCTGTACGCCCAGGCCGGCCACGGCCGGCGCAGCACGCTGTACACCGACTACACCTTCGGCCTGTGGGACGGCGAGCAACTGGTGCCGGTGGCCAAGGCCTACTCGGGCCTGGACGACAGCGAGATCCTGGCGCTGGATCGCTGGATCCGTGCGCATACCACCGAGCGCTTCGGCCCGGTGCGCGCGGTGACGCCGTATCACGTGTTCGAACTCGGCTTCGAGGCGGTGAATCGCAGCAGCCGGCACAAGTCCGGCATCGCCGTGCGCTTCCCGCGCATCTTGCGCTGGCGCCACGACAAGCCGTTCGCCGAGGCCGACCGCTTGAGCACGCTGCAGGCGCTGGCGCGATGAGCGGATCGGCGGCGCGGCGGCGCCCGGCCGATGCGCCGCTGTACGCCTGGTTCGCGCAGCAGGGCTGGCAGCCGCTGCCGTTCCAGCGCGCGGTGTGGGGACATTACCTGGACGGCGGCTCTGGGCTGCTGCACACGCCCACCGGCAGCGGCAAGACCCTGGCCGCGTTCGGCGGCCCCTTGCTGGAGGGCCTGCGTGCGCAGGCCGCGGCGCAGGCGGCCGCCGCCAAAAAGAAGCCCGCCCGTGGCAATGGCGCCAGCGCGACTGCCAAGACCGCCTCGCCGCCGCGCACGCGCCGGCAGGCGCAGCGCGACCTCAAGGTGCTGTGGATCACCCCGTTGCGCGCGCTCGCCGCCGACACCGTGCGCGCGTTGCGCGAACCGGCGCAGACCTTGGGCCTGGACTGGCAGATCGGCCTGCGCACCGGCGATGCCAGCGCGCGCGACAAGCGCCTGGCGCGCAGCGGCAAGCTCGACGTGCTGGTAACCACCCCCGAATCGCTGGCGCTGCTGCTGTCCTATCCGGATACCGCGCCGCAACTGGCGACGCTGCGCTGCGTGATCGTCGACGAGTGGCACGAACTGCTCGGCAACAAGCGCGGCGTGCTGCTGCAACTGTGCCTGGCGCGGCTGCGCGGCTGGGCGCCGGCGCTGCGCACCTGGGGCCTGTCGGCCACGCTCGGCAACCTGGACGAGGCACGCGACGTGCTGCTGCCGCACCTGCCGCAGGCGCCGATCGTGGCCGGGGTCAAGCCGCGCACGCTGACCCTGGAGACGCTGGCGCCGGCGGTCGGCGAACGCTTCCCGTGGGCCGGACACCTGGGCCTGGCGCAATTGCCGCGGGTGCTCGAGAACCTCTTCGCGGTGCGCACCAGCCTGCTGTTCACCAACACCCGCGCGCAGGCGGAGCTGTGGCACCAGGCGCTGACCTCGGTATGGCCGGAAGAGCCACACACGCTGGCGCTGCACCACGGCTCGCTGGATCCGGCGCTGCGCAGCGCCGCCGAGCAAGGCCTGCGCGACGGCAGCCTGCGCTGCGTGGTGGCGACCTCGAGCCTGGACCTGGGCGTGGACTTCCCCGCCGTCGACCAGGTGCTGCAGGTCGGCAGCCCCAAGGGCGTGGCGCGGCTGCTGCAGCGCGCCGGCCGCGCCAAGCATCGCCCCGGCGAGGCCGGCCACGTGCTGTGCGTGCCCTCGCACGCGCTGGAACTGGTCGAATACGCCGCGGCGCGCCGCACCATCGCCCATGGCCGCATCGAATCGCGGCCCTCGCCACGGCTGTCGCTGGACGTGCTGGCCCAACACTGCATCACCTGCGCGCTGGGCGGCGGCTTCGCGGCCGAGGCGCTGTACGCCGAAGTGCGCGGCACCGCCGCCTTCGCCACGCTGGATGCGCCGACCTGGCAGGCGGTGCTGGAGTTCGTGGTGCAGGGCGGACGCGCGCTGGCGCAGTACCCCGACTACCGCAAGGTGGTGCGGGACGAAGACGGCCTGTACCGCGTGCACGACCGCCGCATCGCCCTGCGTCATCGCCTGTCGATCGGCACCATCACCAGCGACGGCAGCGTTGCGGTGCGCTTCCTGCGCGGCGGCCGGCTCGGCGCGGTGGAGGAGCAGTTCGTCGGCCGCCTGCGCCGCGGCGACCGCTTCCAGTTCGCCGGGCGCATGCTGGAACTGGTGCGGCTGGAGGACATGACCGCCTACGTGCGCCTGGCCAAGGGCGGCGACGGCAGCGTGCCGAAGTGGATGGGCGGGCGCATGCCGCTGTCCTCGGAACTGGGCCGCGAGGTGGAGGCGGTGTTCGCCGATCCGCGCGGCGAGGCGGAACTGCGCGCGCTGGCGCCGCTGCTCGGCTTGCAGCGCGCGCTGTCGGATCTGCCGGCGCCGCAGCGGCTGCTGGCCGAGCGCGTGCGCGCGCGCGACGGCCAGCATCTGTTCGTGTATCCGTTCGCCGGACGCCAGGTGCACGAAGGCCTGGCCGCGCTGCTGGCGCTGCGCTGGGGCCGACGGCAGCGCAATACCTTCAGCTTCGCCGCCAACGACTATGGCTTCGTGCTGTCGCCGGCGGAGGACGCGCCGATCGACGCGGCGCTGCTGCGCGAGCTGTTGAGTCCGGCGCAGTTGTTCGAGGATCTGCGCGAGAGCCTCAACCTGGGCGAACTGGCGCGGCGCCAGTTCCGCGAGATCGCCCGCGTCGCCGGCCTGCTGCCGCCCAGCCTGCCCGGGCGCCTGCCGCGCAGCCTGCGCCAGTTGCAGGCCTCCAGCGGCCTGCTGTACGACGTGCTGAGCCGCTTCGATCCCGAGCACCTGCTGCTGGCGCAGGCCGAGCGCGAGGTGCTGCAGGGCCAGATGGAACTGACCCGGCTCGCCGCGACCCTGGACGATTGCGCCGCGCGCGAGCTGGCACTGCACAGTCCGCGCAGCCTCACTCCGCTGGCGTTCCCGCTCTGGGCCGAAAGCATCCGCGGCCAGCTCAGCACCGAGGACTGGAAGGCGCGGGTGATGCGCGCGGCGGCGCAACTGGAGCAACGCCATGCGCGCTGAACTGGACTGGCTGCTGGCCGGTGAGCCGATGCGCCTGCTCGGCGACCGCGCGCTGTACTGGCCGGCGCGGCGGCGGCTGCTGATCGCCGACCTGCACCTGGGCAAGGCCGACGTCTTTCGCCGTGCCGGCATCGGCCTGCCGCGTGGCGGCACCGCGCTAGACCTGGCGCGGCTTTCGGCCTTGCTGCAGGCGCAGGACGCGGTGGAACTGTGGATCCTCGGCGACGTGCTGCACGGCGCCGCAGCCGATGCCGACTGGCAACGGCAGTGGCATGCGTGGCGCGCGCAGCATCCGCAACTGCGGGTAGCGGCGATCGCCGGCAACCACGACCGCGCCCTGGCCGGCGCCGGGCTGGACATCGCCCTGCTCGGCGCGCAGGTGGAGGACGGCCCGTTCGTGCTGCGCCATGATCCGGCCACGGATGCGCAGCGCCACGTGTTGTGCGGACACCTGCACCCGCTGGCCAAGCTGCCCGGCATGCGCCCCCGCTGGCCGGCGTTCTGGCTGCGCGACGGCATGACCGTGCTGCCGGCGTTCTCGCACTTCACCGCCGGCGTCGCCCCGGTGCTGGCACCGGGCGAGCGCCTGGTGGCCTGCGTCGAGGGCGCGGCCTTCGCCCTGCCGGTGGCGGCGGCATAGGTGGGGCGCAGTTGCGAGGTCGATCGTTAGCAGACACCACAAGAGACGCATCAGCTTGTGGGAGGGCCTTCAGTCCCGACGCGTCCACCAACAAGGCGTCGGGGCTGAAGCCCCTCCCACAGTGCAGTCGCAATGCATTGCGCGAGTGCGGATGCCCTGCCACCCGTCGTAGGAGCGGCTTCAGCCGCGACTGGGCTTTCCCGATAAAGCCCGGTCGCGGCTGAAGCCGCTCCTACGACACCACGGCACCATCGCCGTCGGACCGCGCTCGCTGCGTTGCGCTCTGCACGCGCCGCCGCGACGAAGCACCGAAACTCGCGTCCAACCGCGCCCGCGACCTCGCCGCCTACGGCAGCGACGCACGACGCGCCATCGCCTCCTGCAATGCCGCGACAAACTCCGGCGCCAGCGGCAGCTTGCCGAACCAGCCGTGCTGGGTACCGCTGAGCACGCGCAGCATGTGCCCGCGGCCGCCGGGCATGCGCCCGGCCGGGCGCATGCCCACGTCGCGCAGCCGCGCCGCCAGATCGCGCTCTGACTGGAACAGCGGGGTCAGCCAGCGGCTCCAGAACTGGTACACCGCCACATGTGCCTGGCGCTGCGCCTGGTAGCGCGCCAGCGCCGCGTCGATGTCCGCGGCGGTGCGCAGGCTCTCGCTCAGCGCCCAGGCGTCCATCAGCGCCATGTTGACGCCCTGCCCCAGCTGCGGACTCATCGCGTGCGCGGCATCGCCGGCCAGGACCAGGCGGCCGCGGTACCAGTGCCGCTGCACCGCGTCGCGGTAGCTGGCCCGCGCCAGTTGCGCCGGCGCATCGATCTGCGCCAGGCGTTCGCGCGCCTGCGGCCACAGCTGCGCGATCTCCTCCAGCCACGGCTGCATGCCGCGCGCCTGCCAACCATCGAAGTCGGCGGTCGGCAGGCTCCAGAAGAAACTCACCCGCGGCTCGGCATCGCCGGGGCGCGTGCCCACCGGCAGCAGGCCGATCATCTTGCGCGCGGCCACGTAGCGCTGGCGCAGCTCGTCGGCGAAGGCCCAGTCGCCGCGCGGCAGCAGGCACCACAACGCGCCCCAGGGATACACCCGATCCAGCCGGGTCGCCTGTACCTGCGCGCGCAGCACCGAGGCCGAGCCGTCGCAGGCGATCACCAGGTCGAACGGTCCATGCCAGCGGCCGTGCTGGTCCTGTACCCGGCGCAGCGTGTCGTCGATGGCGACGATGTGCGTATCGCGCTGCAACGTGGCGTAGCCGTCCCAGGCCTGCGCAAGCAGCGCGAACAAGGCGCCGCGCTGCAGGCCCAGCCCGAACAGGCGCGCGTCCAGGTCGCGGTAGCGCATGTCCATCACCGCGCGCCCGCACGGGGTCTCGCCATACAGGCGGTGCACCGGCGCACCGTAGGCCAAAGCCTGCTCGAGCAGGCCGATCCGCCACAGCACCTGCAGGCCGGTCGGCTGCAGCAGGAAGCCGGCGCCGACCGGTCCGGGCTGCACCGCGCGCTCGAACACCTGCACGCGGTGCCCGTCGCGCGCCAGCAGCAGCGCCAGCGTCTGCCCCGCCGTGCCGTAGCCGACGATGCCGATGTGCAGTCCTTGCTTCATTGCGTTCACGACGTCCGGACGCCGCCACGGCGGCGGTGTCTCCCACAAAAAACCCCGCCGAAGCGGGGTTCAAGGCACAACCGAGTCAACGCGCGCGCTTACTCGACCGGCGTGATATTCGAGGCCTGCGCGCCCTTCGGACCCTGGGTCACGTCGTAGCTGACACGCTGTCCTTCCTGCAGGCTGCGGAAGCCCTTGGAGTTGATCGCGGAGAAGTGCGCGAACACATCGGCGCTACCGTCTTCCGGAGAAATAAAACCAAATCCCTTGGCGTCGTTGAACCACTTGACGGTACCGTTCGGCATGGTGATGCGAGACCTTTTGCAGTGAATGGGTGGTGGTTGTGCGGCAGCCGCACCGGCGGAGTATGCAAAGCTTGCGCAGCGAAGACAATCACCCGCGCGCCAGTTCCCCGACCAACTCCGGCAGGCCGACCGAAGCCGCCTCCACGTTGGCCAGCACCTCGGCCAGGGTGATCTCCTCGGCGTCGCCGCAGCCGGCCGCCCAGTTCGCCACGATCGCCAGGCAGGCGTAGTCAAGGCCCAGCTCGCGCGCCAGCCCGGCCTCGGGCATGCCGGTCATGCCGACCAGGTCGCAGCCGTCGCGGCGCAGCCGGGCGATCTCGGCGATCGTCTCCAGGCGCGGCCCCTGGGTGGCGGCGTAGCAGCCGCCATCGACCAGGGCGGTGCCGGTCACGCGCGCGGCGGCCAGAATCTTGCTGCGCAGCAGCGGCGAGTACGGATGACCGAAATCCACGTGCAGCACCTCGCTGCCCGGCTCCTCGCACAGCGTGGAGATGCGCCCCCAGGTGTAGTCGATCAACTGGTCCGGGCAAGCCAGCACGCGCGGGCCGAAGCGTTCGGTGATGCCGCCGACGGTGTTCAGCGCCAGCACCCGGGTGGCGCCGATCTGCTGCAACGCAGCAAGGTTGGCGCGGTAGTTGATCTTGTGCGGCGGCAGCGAATGGCCTTCGCCATGGCGAGCCAGGAAGGCCACGCGGTGACCGAGCAGCGTGCCGACCCGCACCGGGCCGGAGGGCGCGCCGTAGCGCGTCTGCACCTCGTGGGTCTGCACGTCGTCGAGCTGCGCGAGCTTGTAGACGCCGGTGCCGCCGATGACGGCCAGTGCGATGTTGTCCATGCGGATCCTCGAACGAAAAAGAACACCTGCGCCGGCGACACGCGCCGGCAGGGGGGATGGCAGCGAAGCGGCGAGGCTGGCTCGCCTGCCGCTTACTCCTTCATCGCGTAGATCGCCGGCAGGTTGCGCAGGGCTTCGTTGACGTCCATGCCGAAACCGAACACGTAGCGGTCGGGCACCTCGACACCGATGTAGTCGGCGGTCACCCCGGGCACGCAGCGGTCGTGGCGCTTGACCGTCAGCGCGGCGATGCGCACGTCGGTGGCCCCCTGCTCCAGGCACCACTCGCGCACCGCCTTCAGGGTCAGGCCTTCGTCGAGGATGTCGTCGAGCAGCAGCACGCGGCGGCCGTACAGCGCGGTGGCCGGGCGGTGCTTCCACACCAGTTCGCCGCCGACGGTCTCGCCGCGGTAGCGGGTGGCGTGCAGGTAGTCCAGTTGCAGGTCCTGGCCACGGCTGCCCAGCTCCAGCGCCAGCTGGCCGGCGAACGGCAGCGCGCCATGCATGATGGTCAGGTAGACCGGGGTTTCGCCGCGGTAATCGGCGGCGATGGCGTCGGCCATGTGGGCAATGGCCTGGTCGATGCGCGTGCGATCGACAAGCAGGTCGGCCTGGGCCAGGGCCTGGGCGATGGTGAGAGTGGACATCAGGCGGTTTTTCCGAAGGTGGAGAGCAGATGGGATTGGGTGTGGCCGTAGCGGGCGTCGGCCAGCAGGCCGTCCCAGCCGAGGCCGCCGCGGCCGATCAGGCCGAGCAGCGCGGCGGTGTTGAGCGGGCGGTCGCGCACCGCCTGCAAGGAATCTTCGACCAGTTCCGGGTGGCAGACCAGGACCACGTCGCAGCCGGCGTCCAGGTGCGCGGTGACCCGCGCAGCGACGCCGCCGGCGGTGAACGAGGCGGCCATGCCGATGTCGTCGGAGAACACCACGCCGCGGAAGCCCAGGTCCTGGCGCAGGATCTGCTGGATCCAGCGCGGCGAGTAGCCGGCCGGCTCCGGCGCCACCTGCGGATAGACCACGTGCGCCATCATCACCGCATCGGCGCCGGCGGCGATGCCGGCGGCGAACGGCACCAGGTCTTCCTGGCGCAGGGTCTCCAGCGGACGCGGGTCTTCGGCGTTGTCGACGTGGGTGTCCTCCAGCACGGTGCCGTGGCCGGGGAAATGCTTGAGGGTGGCGCCCATGCCGACGCTGTGCATGCCGCGCACATAGGCTTCGGCGAAGGCGGCGACCACCTGCGGATCGTCGCTGAAGGCGCGGTCGCCGATGGCGCGGTTGCCACGGGCCAGGTCCAGCACCGGCGCAAAGCTCAGGTCGACGCCGCTGGCGCGGATCTCGCTGGCCATCAGCCAGGCGTGCTGCTCGGCCATCTGCAGCGCCGAGGCCGGATCGCGCGCGTACAGCGCGCCGAAGCCCTGCAGCGGCGGCAGCGCGCTGTAGCCCTCGCGGAAGCGCTGCACGCGGCCGCCCTCCTGGTCCACGCAGATCAGCAGCGGCCGCGGCGCGGCGGCGCGAATCGCCGCGCTCAACTCGGTCACCTGCGCGCGCGAGGCGAAATTGCGTTTGAACAGGACCACGCCGGCCACCGCATCGTGCTGCAGCCAGTCGCGCTCCTGCGCGGTGAGTTCGGTACCGGCAACGCCGATCGCGAGCATGCGGGGGATTCTCCTGCCGGCGCGGTTCAGGCGCCTGTGGGCCGGCATTGTCGCAGATGCCGGCGTCGGCGGCAGGTTGCGCCCCAGGCTGACATGCCGCGGTAATGAACTGCGTGCGCAGCGAGGCGCCGGGCAATCCCGGCCGGGCCGCATGACCGGTACACCGCAGGCGGTCCTCCTGCCAGCAGTCATGGACCGGTGCAGTGGGGAGACGCCCAGGCGAGCCGCTGTCAGGACCGGCAGGACGCCTGTGCACCATCGCGGGCTGCCTTCTTTCGCCTCATATGGCGCTGCCCCGCGTGCGCCCCATGGCGCGAAGCTCGACGTGCCGTGCGCGCCCTCCTAGACCGCGCAGCCGTCCGGACCGCACTCGCGGCCCGCCTGGGCGTCGGCCAGCAGGCCGCGCACCGTGGCGGCGAACACCTCCGGCGGCTGCGCGCCCTGCAGCGCCTGGCGGCCATCGATAACGTAGGTGGGCACCGCGCGGATCCCCATCGCCTGCGCCTGCTGCAGTTCGGCCTGCACCTCGTCCAGGCCCTCGTCGCCTTCCAGCAGCGCCTGCACCCGCGCCGCCGACAGCCCGCCCGCGGCGCCGGCCTCGCACAGCGTCTGCGCATCGGACAGGTTGCGGCCCTCGGCGAAGTGCGCATGGAACAGCGCTTCGGCGACCGCGTCCACGTCGCCCTCGCGCGCCGCCAGCCACAGTAGCCGGTGCGCCGGCAGCGTGGTCACCCGCACCTGGCCGCGGCCGAAGTCGAACGGCAGGCCTTCGGCGCGTGCGGTGGCCTGGGCCTGCGCCAGGATCTGCTCAGTGCGCGCAGCACCGCCGAACTTGGCCGCATAGGCCTCGCGCAACGGTACCGGCTCGGCGCCGGCGTCCGGATCCAGCAAATACGGATGCCAGTGGATCTCCAGCGCCGGCGCGTCCGCGCCGAGCGACGCAAGACCTTGCTGCAACCGGCGCTTGCCGATCCAGCACCAGGGGCAGACCACGTCGGACCAGATGTCGATGCGCATGAGCGGGGATTGGTGATTCGGGATTGGCAAAAGCATAAACCCGATCGCCGCGTGAAGCGGGGATTCGGGATTGGGGAGTTGGGATTCGCAAAAGCGGGCCGCATGCGGCGCTTGGCTTTACGCGTTTGCCAATCCCTAATCTCCACTCCCCAATCCCGTCCATTCGCGGAATGGACGGCTTGCCAGCGCCACGTTGTAGTACCGCGGATCGTCGGTGACTTCGGCGCCGAGCCAGTCCGGCCTGGCGAACGCTTCGTCGGCGCTGTCCAGCTCGATCTCGGCGACCACCAGCCCGGCGTTGTCGCCGAGGAACTCGTCCACTTCCCAGAGGTGGCCCTGGTGCTGCACAAGATGCCGGCGCTTGTCGATCAGCCCACCCACGCACAGCGCCAGCAGCGCGCGCGCATCGTCCAGCGGAATCGGATACTCGAACTCCTGGCGGGTATGCCCGAGCTCGCGCGACTTCAGGTTGAGAAACGCGGCCTCGCCCTGCACCCGCACCCGCACCGACGCCTTCTGCGCACCGCTGGCCAGCGCCGCCTGGTCGTTGAGATAGCCCTGCGCCATCGGCATCACCGCATGCGCCGCCGCACGCCAACCGTCGCCGGTCACCAGGAATTTGCGTTCGATTTCTAAGGGCATGGGAATCGGGAATGGGGAAAGGAGAATGGGAAAAGCTTAAAACGCGCGCGCAGCCGCCGTGACGAATCCCTAATCCCGATTCCCCATTCCCGGCTTTTCAAACACCGCAATGCTCTCCACATGCGCGGTATGCGGGAACATGTCCATCGCGCCGGCGGCCTTGAGCACGAAACCCTGGTCGTTGACCAGGTAGCCGGCGTCGCGCGCCAGCGAGCCGGGATGGCAGCTGACGTAGACGATGCGCTGGAACTGCTTCAGCGGCAGTTGCTGCAGCACTTCCAGCGCACCGGAGCGCGGCGGGTCCAGCAACAGCTTGTCGAAGCCCTGCCGCATCCACGGCGCCTGGCGCTGGTCCTGGGTCAGGTCGGCGGCGAAGAACTGGGCGTTGTCCAGGCCGTTGCGCTGCGCGTTTTCCCGCGCACGCGCCACCAACCCGGCGTCGCCTTCCACGCCGACCACCTCGCGCACGGTGCGCGCCAGCGGCAGGGTGAAGTTGCCCAGGCCGCAGAACAGGTCCAGCACCCGGTCGCCAGGCTGCGCGTCGAGCAGCGCCAGCGCGTGCGCGATCATCTTCTCGTTGAGCGCGGCATTGACCTGGATGAAGTCCAGCGGCCGGAACGCCAGTTCCACGTCCCACTGCGGCAACCGGAACGACAGCGGCACCTCCTGCGGATACAGCGGGTGCACGCTGTCCACGCCGCCGGGCTGCAGGAAGATGGCGAAATCGTGTTCCTGGGCGAAGGCGATCAACGCGTCCTGGTCGCGCGCGCTCAGCGGCTGCATGTGGCGGAAGGTCAACGCCACCGCGGCGTCGCCGGCGATGAACTCGATCTGCGGGATGTCGCGCTTGCCGTCCAGGCTTTCGACCAGCTCCGCCAGCGCGGTCACCTTGAAGCCGATCTGCGGGATCACCGTATGGCAGACCGACAGGTCGGCGACGAAGCGCGGGTCCTGCTCGCGGAAGCCGACCAGGGTCTTGTCCTTCTTCTCCACCCGCCGCACCGAGAAACGGCCCTTGCGCCGGTAGCCCCAGGGCGCGCCGGTCAGCGCCGGCAGCACCGCCTGCGGGGTCACGTGGCCGATGCGCTCCAGGTTCTCGGTCAGCACCCGCTGCTTGGCGACGATCTGCTGGTCCTCGGCCAGGTGCTGCAGCACGCAGCCGGCGCAGACCCCGAAATGCGGGCAGCGCGGCGTCACCCGCTGCGGCGAGGCCTGCAGCACCTGCACGGTGCGCGCCTCGTCGAAGTGGCGGTTGCGCGCGGTGGGTTCGGCCAGGACGGTCTCGCCGGGCAGCGCGCCGGCGACGAAGGCGACCTTGTCGCCCTCGCGGCGGGCAACGCCGCGGCCATCGTGGCTGAGGTCGGCGATGTCGGTCTGGAAGGGCGTGCGGTCGAGACGGTTTCTGGATCGGGCCACGTGGCAACAGGCTGCGGGCGGAAAAGGGCGGCCATTGTCGCAGATGGACCGGGCCGGGACCGGCTTGCGATTGCCGCGCCGGCGAGGCAAAGTGGCGCGACGCACGCGCGCCGCCGCGCGGGATGCGACCACGCCGCATGGAGGCTCAGCATGGCATCGACCCAGGACCCGGTAACGCGACTGCTGCTCGTCGAAGACGACCCGATCAGCCGCGCCTTCTTCGACGCGACCCTGCAGGCGTTACCAGCACACGTGGACCTGGCCGACTCCGTCGCCAGCGCCCTCGCCCGCGCGCAGACGCAGGCGCACGACCTGTGGCTGATCGACGCCAACCTGCCCGACGGCAGCGGCAGCGACCTGCTGCGCCAGTTGCAGCGGCAACGTCCCGGCACCCTGGGGCTGGCGCATACCGCCGACGCCAGCGCCGCGGTCCGTGCCCAGTTGCTCGACGCCGGGTTCGCCGACGTCCTGCTCAAGCCCCTCAGCACCGAGCGACTGCTGCAGTCGGTACGCCGGCTACTGGCGCGCGGCCGCCTCGGCGGCGCACCTGGTACCGCCGAGCCGACCCTGGACTGGGACGAAACCACCGCATTGGCTGCACTCAATGGCGAGCGCGCGCACCTGATCGCCCTGCGCGAATTGTTCCTGGCCGAACTGCCCGGCACCCGCGACGCGGTCGCTTCGGCCCTGCAACTCAGCGACGACCAGGCCGTACGCAGCCACCTGCACCGATTGCAGGCCAGCTGCGGCTTCGTCGGCGCCGCCCGCCTGGCGCGCGCCGTGCGCCAGTTGCACGGCGACCCGGCCTCCTCGCAGGCCCGCCACCAATTCAGCGAGGCGGTGGCGGCGTTGTTGCACTGAAAGCCGGGATTCGGGATGGGGATGCCGATCGGCGTCCGTCTGGGCTGGGGAGACGCGGCTTCGGTTGCGATCCGTGTGCTTCCGGACGTTGCCAGGGCGATGCAGGCCGCGGCCACCCTCGCCCACCTGCTGTCATCCTCGCTTACGACAGCGATGGTGCGTGATGGCAGTGGCGGTGTCGTGATTTGAGGGCATCTCCAATAGCGTCACGACATGTCCCGTAGGAGCGGCTTCAGCCGCGACAGGCTTTACCGGGAACGCCCATCGCGGCTGAAGCCGCTCCTACAGAAAAACAGGCAAGCGGTGGACGTGCGGGGAACCTCGGTCGCCTGGGACCCGTATGACCGGGCTCTCGCGCCGTCGATCCGGTGCGATCACGCCCCCGCGGACGGCGACGCCTTTGCCCCTTCCACCGTGGACTCCGCCAGCGCGTCGGACGTCGGGTCCAGATCGGCGTCCGCCTCCGGCATCGCCGCAAGCACTGCCGACTCCGCCGCCGCGGTGGTGGCGGCGCTGCGCTGCCGCGCCAGGTCCTCGACCATTTCCCAGGACTTCAGTCCGCGCCCGCCGAGGTGGTGCAGCAGCACCACGCGCATGCCGCGGCGCAGGCCGGGCAGATCCTCGGCGACCGGTTCGGCGTCGTCGGCCAGGGCCAGCAGGGCGCGCCCGGTCGCCATCCCGCTGCGCTGGTCGTGGCCGCGGTCGCTCAACAGCCGGCGCGGTCCGTGCTCGGCGTCGAGCACATAGCGCGCGGCCGGGTCGATCGGCTCGCCGTCGCCGTCGTGGCGCAGGTCGAAGCCCACGCCCAGCGCCTCCAGCAGGTCGCGCTCGAAGCAGCGCAGCGACCAGGCCAGCGGCGCCTCGGCCGCCAGCCGCGCCCGCACCCGCGCGTAGGCCAGGTACAGATCCGGCGCCGGGTCGTCGCGCGGCGCCAGGCGCAGGGTCAGTTCGTTGATGTAGAAGCCGGCCAGCATCGCCTCGCCGCTGAGCCGCGGTGCCGTGTCCACGGCCTCGGCCGCGCGCAGTTGCGCCAGTTCGCCGCGGCGCTGTGCGCTGAAGCGGATCGACTGCAGCGGCTGCAGCGCCGCGCGCAAGGCCTGCTTTTTCGGCCCCTGCACGCCGCGCGCCAGCACGCCGAGCCGGCCGTGGTGCACGCTCAGCACCTCCACCAGCAGGCTGGTCTCGCGCCAGGGCCGCGCATGCAGGACGAAACCGGGTTCGTGCTCGATCAAGGCGGGGATTGGGGATTCGGGAGTGGGGATTCGCAGGAGCGGCGGTCAGGGGACGGAGCGCGTGCGTGGGAAGCAGGAAGCAGGAAGCGGTGCTGTAGCGAATTGAACGAGGCAAGCAATGAAATGGCCACGCCTTGTAGGAGCGGCTTCAGCCGCGACGGGCGTTACCGGGACAGCCTGTCACGGCTGAAGCCGCTCCTACAACATCCCGAATCCCGAATCCCGGCTTCCCAGCCTTATTCCCCGTACCCGAACGCCTTCAGCGCCGCCTCGTCGTCGGACCAGCCTTCGCGCACGCGCACCCAGGTCTCCAGGAACACCTTGGCGCCGAACAGGCGCTCCATCTGCTGGCGGGCCTTGGCGCCGATGTCCTTCAGGCGTGTGCCGCCCTTGCCGATCACGATGGCCTTCTGGCCTTCGCGCTCGACCCAGATCACCGCGCCGATGCGCAGCAGCGCGCCGTCCTCGGCAAAGCGTTCGATCTCCACGGTGGTCGCGTACGGCAGTTCCTCGCCGAGCTGGCGCATCAACTGCTCGCGCACCAGTTCGCCGGCCAGGAAGCGCTGGCTGCGGTCGGTGATCTCGTCCTCACCGAACATCGGCGGCGCTTCCGGCACCAAGGCCAGCAGGTCGCGCACCAGCGCCTCCAGGCCCTTGCGCTTGAGCGCGGAGATCGGGTGCACCGCGGCGAAGCTGCGGCCCTCGCTGACCTGCTGCAGGAACGGCAGCAGCGCGGTCTTGTCCTTGAGCCGGTCGACCTTGTTGACCACCAGCACCACCGGGATGCCGGCGTCGCTGAGCACGTTGAACGCCAGCGTGTCCTCTTCGTCCCAACGCCCGGCCTCGATCACCAGCAGGCCGGCGTCCACGCCTTCCAGCGAGCCGCGCGCGGCGCGGTTCATCACCCGGTTCATGGCGCGCTTCTGCTCGCGGTGCAGGCCCGGGGTATCGACCAGCAGCAGCTGGCCGGCCGGGAAGCTGGCGATGCCCAGCAGCCGGTGCCGGGTGGTCTGCGGCCGGTTGGAGACGATGCTGACCTTGGCGCCCACCAGGGCGTTGGTCAGGGTGGACTTGCCCACGTTGGGGCGGCCGATCACGGCCACGCTGCCGCTGCGGTAAGGGGGGGTGGCTTGCTCGTTCACTTGCTCGAATCCAGTTGCTCGATGGCGGCGGCGGCGGCCTGCTGCTCGGCCAGGCGCCGCGAGGTGCCCTCGCCCTCGGTCACCAGGGCGGGCTCGGCGAGTACGCAGCGTACCCGGAATAGTTTGGCGTGGTCGTCGCCGGTCTCGCTGATCAGTTCGTAGGCCGGCAGGCTGCGCTGCCGGGCCTGCAGCCATTCCTGCAGGCGGGTCTTGGCGTCCTTCTCCACCTTGCCGACCGGCAGCGCCGCCAGCGCCGCCTCGAACCAGGGCAGGATCGTGGCGCGGCAGGTCTCGAAGCCAGCATCCAGGTAGATCGCCGCGACCACGGCCTCCACCGCATCGGCCAGGATCGAGTCGCGGCGATGGCCGCCGGATTTCATCTCGCCCGGCCCCAGGGTCAGGCGTTCGCCCAGCTCCAGTTGCCGGCCGATCGCGGCCAGCGAAGCCTCGCGCACCAGCTCGGCGCGCGCGCGGGTCAGCGCGCCTTCGTCGGCCTTGGGCCAGCGCTGGTACAGCGCCTCGGCGATCAGCAGGTTGACGATGCCGTCGCCAAGGAACTCCAGGCGTTCGTTGTGCGGCGCGCCGGCGCTGCGATGGGTCAGCGCCTGCGCCAGCAACTGCGGCTCGGCGAAGCGGTGACCGATGCGGTCACCGCGCAGGATGGTCTTACTGGCCACCACGCGTCGTCAGGTCCTGGGTGGCGTCGAACTTGCCGACCACGTCCAGATTGGCGATCAGCGGGCGGCGCACTTCGTAGGCCACGTGCATCTTCACCCCGGTATCGGTGCGCTCGAAGGTGACGTCGCTGGGCTTCACGTTGTCCGAGTTGTTGATGTCCAGGCGCCGGAACAGCGAGGCCTTGGCCTGCGACGGGTCCATCTCGGCGCTGCCGGCTTCCGTCGCCAGGCCCTTCATCGCCGAACGCACGGCATAGAACTCCATGTACATCGGGAACAGCTTCATGCCGATGTAGACGAAGAATCCGACCACCGCCAGCACGATCACGAACGAGGTCAAGGTCATGCCACTTTGCTTGTGCTTCATCGCGCTTCCCCTCACGCAAGTCACTGAATGGACGTTCCGATCCGCGACGGATCGAAACTGCCGCTGCAGAACCACCCTTCGCAATTGAGCCAGATCAGGAACGCCTTGCCGCGCAGGTTCTCCTCGGGCAGGAAGTGGGTCTGGGTCCAGAACCGGCTGTCCTCGCTGTTGTCGCGATTATCACCCATCACGAAGTACTTGCCCGGCGGCACCACCCAGTCGCCCTGGCCGGCCGGATTGTTGCGGTCGATCCATTCCAGTTCGGTGTGGGTGCGGCCCGGCAGGTACTCGGTGAGCAGGGTCGCGCCGGTCATCTCCGCGCCCTTGCCCTTGCCGACGTACTCGCCCATCACCTTGTACTTCATCGGCGTGCCGTTGATGTACAGGGTGTCGCCGTGGAAGCCGATGCGGTCGCCCGGCAGGCCGATCACGCGCTTGATCCAGTTCTCGTCCGGCTTGTGCGGCGGCTTGAACACCACCACGTCGCCACGCTTGGGCTCGCCGACCGGAATGATCTTCTGGTTGGTGATCGGCAGGCGGAAGCCGTAGGAGAACTTGTTGACCAGGATGAAATCGCCGACCAGCAGGTTCGGCATCATCGAGCTGGACGGGATCTTGTACGGCTCGGCGATGAAGCTGCGCAGGATCAGCACCACCGCCAGCACCGGGAAGAACGCCCGCGAGTAGTCCACCAGCACCGGCTCGGCGTCCAGCAACCCGGCCCGCGCGGCGCGGCGCTTGGCGAAGAACAGCTTGTCCAGCAGGGTGATGATGCCGGTGGCGAAGGTCAGGACCACCAGCGCGATTTCAAACCATTTCATTCGGGTTCCTTCGGAACGGGATTTGGGATTGGGGATATGGGATTCGCAAGAACGGGACGGCGGCAGGCGCACCCGCCTTGGCCAATCTCCAATCCCGAATCCCCAATCCCGGCTACTTGTCCATCTGCAGCACAGCCAGGAAGGCTTCCTGCGGGATTTCCACGCGGCCGACCTGCTTCATGCGCTTCTTGCCTTCTTTCTGCTTTTCCAACAGCTTCTTCTTGCGCGAGACGTCGCCACCATAGCACTTGGCCAGCACGTTCTTGCGCATCGCCTTGACCGTGGTGCGGGCGATGATCTGCGAGCCGATCGCGGCCTGGATCGCCACGTCGAACATCTGCCGCGGGATCAGGTCCTTCATCTTCTCGCACAGCTCGCGGCCGCGGCGATCGGCGTGGCTGCGGTGCGCGATCAGCGACAGCGCATCGACCTTGTCGCCGTTGATCAGCACGTCCACGCGCACGAACGGGCCGGTGTCGAAGCGCACGAAGTGGTAGTCCAGCGAGGCGTAGCCGCGGCTGACCGACTTGAGCTTGTCGAAGAAGTCCAGCACCACCTCGGCCATCGGCAGTTCGTAGCTGATCTGCACCTGGCTGCCCAGGTAGTTGATGCCGATCTGGCTGCCGCGCTTTTCCTCGCACAGCTTGATGATGTTGCCGATGTATTCCTCGGGGGTGAGGATGTTGGCGCGGATGATCGGCTCGCGGATCTCCTCGACCATGTTCACCGGCGGCAGCTTGGCCGGGTTGTCCATGCTGATGATGCTGCCGTCGGTCTTCAGCACCTCGTAGACCACGGTCGGCGCGGTGCTGATCAGGTCCAGGTTGTACTCGCGCTCCAGGCGCTCCTGCACGATCTCCATGTGCAGCATGCCGAGGAAGCCGCAGCGGAAGCCGAAACCCATCGCCTCGGAGCTTTCGGGCTCGAAGCGCAGCGCCGCGTCGTTCAGGCGCAGCTTGTCCAGCGCCTCGCGCAGGTTGGTGTAGTCCTCGGCGTCGACCGGGAACAGGCCGGCGAACACGCGCGGCTGCATTTCCTGGAAGCCGGGCAGCGGCTTGCTGGCCGGGTCGCCGGCCAGGGTCAGGGTGTCGCCGACCGGTGCGCCGTGCACGTCCTTGATGCTGGCGGTGACCCAGCCCACCTCGCCCGCGCGCAGCGCCGGCAGCACCTTGCGCTTGGGCGTGAACACGCCGACGTTGTCGACCTGGTGGGTGCGGCCGGTGGACATCACCAGCAGCTTGTCGCCGGCCTTGATCTCGCCCTGCATCACCCGCACCAGCGAGACCACGCCCAGGTAGTTGTCGAACCAGGAATCGATGATCAGCGCCTGCAGCTTGTCGGTGTCGCGCGGCACCGGCGGCGGGATGCGCTGCACGATCGCCTCCAGCACGTCGCGCACGTTCAGCCCGGTCTTGGCGCTGACCGCCACCGCGTCGGTGGCGTCGATGCCGATCACCGCCTCGATCTCGGCCTTGGCGCGGTCGATGTCGGCGGTGGGCAGGTCGATCTTGTTCAGCACCGGCACCACTTCCAGGCCCTGCTCCACCGCGGTGTAGCAGTTGGCCACCGACTGCGCTTCCACGCCCTGCGCCGCATCCACCACCAGCAGCGCGCCTTCGCAGGCGGCCAGCGAGCGGCTGACCTCGTAGGAGAAGTCGACGTGGCCGGGGGTGTCGATGAAGTTCAGGTGGTAGACCTGCCCGTCCTGCGCGGTGTACGGCAGCGACACGGACTGGGCCTTGATGGTGATGCCGCGTTCGCGCTCGATCGGGTTGGAGTCGAGCACCTGCGCTTCCATCTCGCGCGCCTGCAGGCCGCCGCAGAGTTGGATGATGCGATCGGCCAGGGTCGATTTGCCGTGGTCGACGTGGGCGATGATGGAGAAGTTGCGGATGTTCCGCATCGAATCAGAGGACATGAGGTGGGCGGCGGCCAGGACCGTCGTCAGGATAACGGGCCATTATCGCATGGCCGGCGGCCGCTGGTGACGGCCGCCGGATTCGCCCCCGGCCCCGGGCGCCGACCCGGCTGGATCGGCGCCGGGGGTGGCGCCCGGCCACGGCCGGGCGCGCGGGATCAGCCGCCGGCGCGTACCGCGACGAAGCTGGTGGTGTCGCGGACGCGGATCAGCAGCATCACCACGTCGCCCTTCTTGTAGGCGCTCAGCTGCTGGTTCAGGGCCGCCACGCTACCGACCGGGGTGCGCCCGACCTGCAGGATCACCATGCCCGGCACCAGCTGCGCGTCGCGCGCGGCGCGGCCGGTCACCGCGGTGATGCGCACGCCCTTGCCCGGCTCCACGCCCAGTTGCTGGCGGGTGGCGGCGTCCAGATCCGCCACTTCGATGCCGAGCAGCGCATTGGCCCCGGTGGCCGGGGCGGCGTTGTCGCCCACCACCGGGCCGGCGTTGGGCTGGGCGTCGTCGGCCAGCGCGGTCAACTGCACGGTCAGCTCGCGCGGCTTGCCGTCGCGCAGGATGCCCAGGCGCACCTTAGCGCCCGGCTGCATCGCACCGATCATCGGCGGCAGGTCGCTGGAGGCGCCGATCTCGGTGCCGTTGACCGTACGGATCACATCGCCCACTTCCAGCCCGGCCTTGGCCGCCGGGCTGCCCTGGACCAATTGGTTGACCAGCGCGCCGCGCGTATCCGGCAGACCCAGGCCCTGCGCCTTCAGCGAATCGATGGCGCCGACCATCACCCCGAGCTGGGCGCGGGTGACCTTGCCGGTCTTCTTGATCTGCTCGACCGCGCTCATCGCCAGGTCGATCGGGATCGCGAAGCTGATCCCCATGTAGCCGCCGGAGGCGGAGAAGATCTGCGAGTTGATGCCGACCACTTCACCGCGGGTGTTGAGCAGCGGGCCGCCGGAATTGCCCTGGTTGATCGCCACGTCGGTCTGGATGAACGGCACGTAGCGCTGGTCGGCGTAAGGGTTGCTGCGACCGGTGGCGCTGACGATGCCGGCGGTGACCGAGTGGTCCAGGCCGAACGGCGAGCCGATCGCCACCACCCACTGGCCGGGCTTGAGCAGGTTGGAGTCGCCGATGCGCACCGTCGGCAGGTTCTTGCCGTCGATCTTCAGCAGCGCCACGTCGTACTGCTGGTCGCTGCCGACCACCTTGGCGGTGAACTCGCGGCGATCGGTGAGCTTGACCTTGACCTCGCTGGCGCCGTCGACCACGTGGTGGTTGGTCAGCACGTAGCCATCGGGCGAGATGATGAAGCCCGAGCCCATCGAGCGGCCCGCGGGGCCGTCGTCATCCGGCGCGCCGCCGCGCGGCTGCCCGGGCATCCCCGGCATGCCGTCCGGACCGAAGAAACGGCGGAAGAACTCCGGGATCTGGTCGTCGTCGGGCATGCCGCCGCCGGAGCGCGCGGCCGCGGCGCGGCGGCTGATGGTGGTTTCGACATTGACCACGCCCGGCCCGACCTGCTCGACCAACCGGGTGAAATCGGGAAGGTTGCCGACCAGTTGCGGTGCCGGCGCGGACTGCGCGGCCGGCGGCGTGGCGCTGGCGGCGCTGGGGCTGGGCTGCTGCGCACAGGCGGCCAGCGGCACGGTCAGCGCTAGCAGGCCCAACAGATGGTGGCGGATACGGTGAGTCATCGGACGCGAGCCTCCGGTTCGGGAAGGGGAACAACGAGGGGACGAAGCAACGGGGACCACGCGCCGGGACGCAGCACGGACGCCTGCCGGCGCGCGGGGTCAGGGCTGCTGCTGCGGCGGCGGGTTGGCCACGGCGTCGGCAGGCAGGCGGGGTTCGAACGGATAGAACGCCGCCGGGTCCGCGCCGCTGCGCGGGAAGCTGGCGGTGAAGGCGCTGCCGGCGTCGGCGGCCGGCAGGGTCGAGCGCGGCCACGGCCGGGCCTGCAGCGGCGCGGCCGGATGCCCGAACGGATCGCTGGCGCGCTGCGCGACCATCGTCGGAGGCACGACCGGCGCCACGAACGGCGTCTGCGCAGGCGTCTTGGCTTGCGGCCTGGTGGGCGCCGCCGCGGCATAGGCGCGCTCGGCCGGGGCGCTGCGGGGCCGCGCGGCCTGCTCGCTGCGCGCGGCCTCGCGTCGCGCCGCCGCTTCCTGGCGGCGGTTGGCCGCGATCGCCATCGCCGGCGCCGCCGCGACCGCCGCGGCGAGATCGCCTTGCGGATCGGCAGGCGCCGGTGCAGGCGTCGGGACCTGCGGCGCGGTCGCAGCAGGCGCCGGCGTCGGCGCGGTGGCAGCGGCCACCTGCGCCGGCGTCAGCGCCTCGGGGGTCTGCGGCAGGCGCTGGGTCACGAACAGCGCCAGCAGGGCGACCGAGGCGGCCAGGGCCGCACTGCCGCCCCAGCGCCAGGTGCGGCGCTTGCCGGCCGCGCTGGCCACTTGGGCGCGCGCGGCCTGCTGCGCTTCGGCGGCCACCGCCTGGCGCACGCGGGCGCTGAAATCGCTGGGCGCCGGTACGCTGACGCGCCCGCGCAGGATGTCGCCGCACAGCTGCCAGCGCTCGTGGCAGCCGGACAGTTCCTCGTCGTGCTGCAGCCGGCGCAGCACGAAGCGCGCTTCGTCGGCCGGCAGTTCGCCGTCGATCAGCGCGGACAGTTGCTGCCGGTAGTGCAGCTCGAACTTGTCCGGCGCTGCGCTGTCGGGCGCCGGCACTGGCTTGGGAAAGGGCGTGCTATCGGTCATACGCGGTGTCGCTCACGGGTGGCGCTGTCGGTATCCAGCAGGGGACGGAGTTCGGCGTCGATGGCCTCGCGGGCGCGGAAGATGCGCGAACGCACGGTGCCGATCGGGCAGCCCATCTTCTGCGCGATGTCCTCGTAGCTCATGCCCTCCACCTCGCGCAGGGTGATCGCGGTGCGCAATTCTTCCGGCAAGGCATCGACCGCCTTCATCACCGTGCGCTCCAGTTCCTGGCGCATCAACTCGCGCTCGGGCGTGTCGGTGTCGCGCAGCCGGGTGCCGCTGTCGAACTGCTCGGCATCGAGCACGTCGACATCGTCGGTGGGCGGCCTGCGGTTGTGCGCGACCAGGTAGTTCTTGGCGGTGTTCACGGCGATCCGGTGCAACCATGTGGAGAACTGGGCGTCGCCGCGGAAGCTCCCCATCGCGCGGTAGGCGCGGATGAAGGTGTCCTGGGCCACGTCCTGACATTCGCTCCAGTCGGCGATGTAGCGCCCGATCAGGCCGACGATCCGATGCTGGTACTTGCGCACCAGCACATCGAACGCCGCGCTCTCGCCGCGCTGCACACGCCGGACCAGTTCCAGGTCCAGCTCCTGGGGTGTTTCGACATCGGCCATAGCGGGCCGCACTCCTGTCAGCCCAACCTACGTCGGACCCTCTGACCGCCAATTCGGAAAAAAGTTCAGCGCCCCTCAGCGGATCGCCGCCCCACGACGTTAACCGGCGTTCCGTTAGGCTGGCGCAAGGCCAGCGGTCGCGGGACGCGCCTCAATTCCCCTGCATTGGGATTTGACGCGACGGAAACAACCTCTGGATGATAACGATCTTCTCCATACACAAGCGGATGGTCCTCCCCATGCTTTCAGGCTTCGACGGGCTCCGATTCAGTCACTGGCAAGCGGACATCCGCGGCGACGGCGTCGTCGTGCTCAGCCTCGACCGCCAGGACGCGCCCGTCAACGCGCTGTCGCAGGACGTGCTGCTGGAGCTGGGCGACCTGCTCGAGCGCATCGCCATCGATCCGCCCAAGGGCGTGGTGATCCGCTCGGCCAAGGACAACGGTTTCATCGCCGGCGCCGACCTCAAGGAGTTCCAGGAATTCGACCGCCGCGGCACCGTCAACGACGCCATCCGCCGCGGCCAGGCCACCTTCCAGAAACTGGCCGAGCTCCCCTGCCCCACGGTGGCGGCGATCCACGGCTTCTGCATGGGCGGCGGCACCGAGATCGCCCTGGCCTGCCGCTACCGCATCGCCTCCAGCGACGCCGCCACCCGCATCGGCCTGCCCGAGACCAAGCTCGGCATCTTCCCCGGCTGGGGCGGCAGCGCGCGCCTGCCGCGGCTGATCGGCGCGCCGGCGGCGATGGACCTGATGCTCACCGGGCGCACCGTGTCGGCCTCGGCGGCACGCGCGATGGGCCTGGTCGACAAGGTCGCCGCACCGGCCGTGCTCACCGATACCGCGGTGGCGCTGGCGCTGTCCGGCACCGCCCGTCCCTTCAAGCAGCGCGCCACCGCCTGGGCCACCAACACCTGGCCGGCGCGCAAGCTGCTGGCGCCGCAGATGCGCAAGCAGGTGGCGCGCAAGGCGCGCAAGGAACACTACCCGGCGCCATACGCGCTGATCGGCGTGTGGGAACGCAGCGGCGGCAGCGGTATCCAGGCGCGCCTGGACGCCGAGCGCAAGGCGGTGGTCAAGCTGGCCAGCACGCCTACCGCGCGCAACCTGATCCGCATCTTCTTCCTCACCGAACGGCTCAAGGCGCTGGGCGGCAAGGCGCACGGCATCCGCCACGTGCATGTGGTCGGCGCCGGTGTGATGGGCGGCGACATCGCCGCCTGGTCGGCCTACAAGGGCTTCGAGGTGACCCTGCAGGACCGCGAGCAGCGCTTCATCGACGGTGCGCTGAGCCGCGCTGGCGAACTGTTTGCCAAGCGGGTCAAGGACGACAGTAAGCGTCCGGCGGTGGCGGCGCGGCTGAAGGGCGACCTGGCCGGCGACGGCGTGCCGAAGGCCGACCTGGTGATCGAAGCGATCATCGAGAATCCGCAGGCCAAGCGCGAGTTGTACCAGGCGCTTGAACCGCGCATGCAGCCGAATGCGCTGCTCAGCACCAACACCTCCTCGATCCCGCTGACCGAGCTGCGCGAGCACATCCAGCGCCCGGCGCAGTTCGGCGGCCTGCACTACTTCAACCCGGTGGCGCAGATGCCGCTGGTGGAGATCGTCTGCCACGATGGCCTGGCGCCGGAGAATCAGAAGCGGCTGGCCGCCTTCTGCAAGGCGATCGACAAGCTGCCAGTGCCGGTCGCCGGCACCCCCGGCTTCCTGGTCAACCGCGTGCTGTTCCCGTACATGCTGGAAGCGGCCACCGCTTATGCCGAGGGCATTCCCGGCCCGGCGATCGACAAGGCCGCAGTCAAGTTCGGCATGCCGATGGGGCCGATCGAGCTGATCGACACGGTGGGCCTGGACGTGGCCGCCGGCGTCGGCGCCGAGCTGGCGCCGTTCCTGGGCCTGCCGATCCCGGCGGCGCTGCAGACCGTGGAGCCGGGCAAGCGCGGCAAGAAGGATGGCCAGGGCCTGTACACCTGGGAGAACGGCCGCGCCAAGAAGCCGGAGCTGGCCAAGGACTACCGCGCACCGGACGACCTGGAAGACCGCCTGATCCTGCCCCTGCTCAACGAAGCGGTCGCCTGCCTGCACGAAGGCGTGGTCGCCGATGCCGACCTGCTCGATGCCGGCGTGATCTTCGGCACCGGCTTCGCCCCGTTCCGCGGCGGCCCGATCCAGCACATCCGCGCCGCCGGCGCCGACGTGCTGCTGGCACGCCTGCGCGCCCTGCAGGCGCGCTATGGCGAGCGCTTCGCGCCGCGCCCGGGCTGGGAGTCGCCGGCGCTGCGCGAACCGGTGGTTTAAGCTCGCGCCCTGATCGTGTTTTGCGTAGGAGCGGCTTCAGCCGCGATGGGCATTACCGGGTACACCCATCGCGGCTGAAGCCGCTCCGACAAAAGACGCGTTGCGGCGACGGGTCGCGCGCATGCGCATGATCCGGCCATGGCTGCGGCCGTCGGCGCCAAGTCGCTCGTAGGAGCGGCTTCACCCGCGACCGGCATTCCCGGTGCTCGACGGCTGCCACTCCGGAACGGCAAACGACCGCGGCGCCGGCATGCGTGCCATCCGGCAACCGCGTCGTTTACGGATGCGAATGCCCATGCGCATGGCCATGCCCGTGCGCACGATGGCCATGGGCATGATCGTGCGCGTAATGACCCTGCCCATGATGATCGTGACCACCGCCCTCGCCCGCCGCGGCCGGCGCGCCACACGGTGTGGCGCCGCAATGGCCGGCTTCCATCTGCAGGGTGATGTGGTCGATGTCGAAACGCGCATGCAGGCCATCGCAGAGCGCGGCACGCAATGCGTCGGCGTCGGCACCCTCGGCCACCACCACGTGCGCGGTCAGCGCCGGGGTGCTGGAGGCCAGTGCCCATACGTGCAGGTCATGCACGCTGGCCACGCCAGGCGCCGCCTGCAGGTAGCCGCGCACCGCATCCAGGTCCACGCCCTTGGGCACGCCTTCCAGCAGCACGTTGATCGCCTCGCGCAGCAATACCCAGGTCCGCGGCAGCACCCACAGGCCGATCAGCACCGCCAGGATCGGATCGATCAGCTTCCAGCCGGTGACACGGATCGCCAGCGCGCCGACGATCACCGCGACCGAACCGAGCATGTCGCTCCACACTTCCAGATAGGCGCCCTTCATGTTGAGGCTCTCGCCGCTGCCGGCCTTGAGCAGGCGCATCGAGATCAGGTTGATCAGCAGGCCGAACGCGGCGATGCCGAGCATGCCGACGGTGGCGATCTCCTGCGGCTGGCGGAACCGCTGCACCGCCTCCCACAGGATGTAGCCGGCCACCACGAACAGCAGCGCGCCGTTGACCAGCGCACCCAGCGCCTCCAGCCGCGCATAGCCGTAGCTGCGCTTGGCATCGGGCGGGCGCCGGCTCAGCCGCACCGCGATCAGGGCGATCATCAGCGCCAGCGTGTCGGTGGCCATGTGCGCGGCGTCGGACAACAGCGCCAGGCTGTTGGTGACGAAGGCGCCGGCCACTTCCACCACCAGGAACAGCGCGGTGAGGCCGAGCGCCCACCACAGGGGCTGCTCGTGACGGATCTCGGTGGGGGCGTGGCTGTGATCGTGTCCCATTGGGCGACCGGGCGGCGATGCGGGGAAGATGGCCGCTACCTTAGGCCGCCGCCTGTGCGGAGACTATTACACCGCCGCTGCGGCCGCCTGCCCCGGCACGAACACCGCGCGCACGCAGCCGTCGTGCTTGTGCTTGAACAGGTCGTAGCCGCGCGCCGCCTCCTCCAGCGGCATCCGGTGCGTGGCCAGGAAGCGCGTCTTGAACGCGCCGCTGCGCGCCAGCTCCAGCAGGCGCGGCACGTAGTGCTGGCCGTGCTGCTGGGCGGTGCGTACGGTCATTCCCTTGTTCATCACCGCACCGAGCGGGAACTTGTCCATCAGCCCGTACACGCCCAGGATCGACAGCGTGCCGCCCTTGCGGCAGGCCAGGATCGCCTCGCGCAAGGCCTGACCGCGATCGGTGTGCAGGTGCAGCGCCTGCTTGACCCGGTCGTAGGCGTAGCCGAGGCCGGTGCCGTGCGCCTCCATGCCGACCGCATCGATGCAGGCATCGGGGCCGCGTCCGCCGGTCATTTCGCGCAGCATCTCGACCACGCTGTCGACCGCGCTGTAATCGATCACCTCGTTGCCGAGCACGTCGCGCGCCAGCGCCAGCCGCTCGGGCAGGCGATCGATGGCGATGACCCGCTCGGCACCCAGCAGCCGCGCGCTCTGCTGCGCCATCAGCCCAACCCCACCGCACCCCCACACCGCCACGGTCGCGCCGGGCTGGATGTTGCAGAAATCGGCGCCCATGAAGCCGGTGGGGCCGGCGTCGGACAGGAACAGCGCGTCCTCGTCGTCCACCTCCTCCGGGATGGCGAAACAGCCGACGTCGGCATGCGGCACGCGGATGAAGTCCGCATGCGAGCCGGCGTAGCCGCCGAAGGCGTGGGTGTAGCCGTAGATGCCGGCGGTCGGATAGCCGAGCAACGGCTCCTGCATCTCCCAGTTGGGGTTGGTGTTGTCGCACAGCGAGAATTCCTGGCGCCCGCAGTGCCAGCATTCGCCGCAGGAAATGAACGAGGGCACCACCACGCGCTGGCCGACGCGCAGGTTGCGCACCTGCGGTCCGACCTCGACCACTTCGCCCATGAATTCGTGGCCGATGATGTCGCCTTCGCGCATCGTCGGCAGGTAACCGTCGATGAAATGCAGGTCCGAGCCGCAGGTGGTGCTGAGGCCGACCTTCAGGATGACATCGCGTGGATTGACGATGCGTGGGTCGGGAACCGTTTCCACCCGCAGATCGTTGACGCCGTTCCAGCACAGTGCGCGCATGGCGGACTCCTAGTGTTCGTGGTGGTCGCGGCCGCGCGCGGACGGGTTGTCGCGCAACGTCGGCACTTCGCCGCACTCGATCCAGGCCTTGAACCGATGCAAGACCTTGCCGACCAGCGCATCTGGGGCCGCACCGACCAGCTTGGCCACGGCCTGCGCGACGATGCCGCCTTCGACGCGGTACTCCACCGCCAGGGTGGTTTCGCAGCCGAAGCCGTCCGGTGCGGCACGCACGCTCAGCGTGGTCTGCAGATGCAGGCCGTGCTCGCCGCTGCCCACATAGCTGACCGATTCGCCAAGACAGGCCTCGCCGCGCCGGTACTCCAGTTCGAGGTGGCGTTCCAACGGCAGGCGCAAGCGCCAATGCGAGGCGTAACCGTCGCCGGACTGCAGTTCGGCCAGGCCCGACAGCACCTGTTGCTGCACGCCGACGTCGCACCAGGCATCGAGGATCTGATGCGGTTCGCCCAGAATGCTGAGGGTACGGACCAGGCGCGTGCCGTCCAGGGTAACGGCCGCGTCGGTGACCGGGGATTCGCGCATGGGAAGGCTCCTGGCAGGACCGGAACGATCGCGATGCGGGTCACGGCGTGGCGGCCGCGACCCGCAGCGCAGTTCAGCGGGTGGACGCGGCCGGCGGCGTGCCGGCACTCTGCAACTGCTGCGCCTTGGCCAGGTGCTCGGCCACGTGCGCGCGCGTGGTGCGCAGGTGCGCGGCGACCTCTGGAGTCTTGGCGGCGGGGATCAGGGTGCTGTCGAGCATCTGCAGCGCCGCCTGGTGGTCCTTGACCATCGCCATCACGTAGGCCTGCGCGAAGCGGTCGCCATCCAGTGCCTGCAGCTTGCCGGCTTCCGCCTTGGCCTTCTGCATCTGCTGCTGCGCCGGTGCGGCCTTGGCATCTGGGCCCCACGGCGCGATCTTGGCGTTGTTGTCCGAGTGCTCCTTGACCATCTGCGTGGCGTAATCGCGCACCGGGCCCTTGACCTGCTTCTGCAAGGCCAGGTTACCGGCGTTGATCTCGCTGGTATTGATCGCCGACAGCACGCCGAGCGCCTGCTTTTCGTTGAGCGCAGACGCGCGCGCGCCTTGTGCGCCCTGCATGCCGGACGACGTCTGCGCCGCAGACGTCGACGGCGTTTGCTGTTGCATCGCGCCGGGATCGCGACTGCCGGCCTGGCCGGAGGTGTCGGTCTGCGCATGAGCAAGGCCGACGCCGAGAACCGACATCAGCGCCAGAGAAAGACCGGAACGGTAGCTACGCATGACAGTGTCCTTTGCATGAGAGGTGCTGCGCATGCTCCGCGGCGCGTCGTGAGCGCATGGTTGAACGCGAGTGCAGGCGATGCGAAATGCTGCGAGCGCAAACAAATCGGCGCGGCCTCGCGATGCTGCGCACCGGGCGCCTGTGATGGCTGTGGCCATTGACGCCACCGCGATCCGCGCGTCACGCCGCGCGACGTGCCGCGGCCCATGCTGGAGCGAACCCGTTTGCGGAGCACAGCACATGGCACAACGACATCTCCCGCTGGCGCAACAGGTGATCGTGATCACCGGCGCCTCCAGCGGCATCGGCCTGTGTACCGCGCTGCTGGCCGCCGAGCGTGGCGCCCGCTGGTGCTGGTGGCGCGCAGCCAGGGTGTGCTCGATGCGACCGTGCAGACCATCCGCGACGCCGGTGGCGAGGCGATCGCGGTGGTCGCCGACGTGGCCGAGCGCACGCAGCTCGACGAGGCCGCAGCGACGGCGATCCGGCACTTCGGCCGCATCGACACCTGGGTGAACAATGCCGGCGTGGCCATCTACGGCAAGCTCGCCGACGTCGACGAGGGCGACAGCAGGCGCCTGTTCGACGTGAACTTCTGGGGCGTGGTGCATGGCTCGATGGCGGCGCTGCCGCATCTGCTGGCCTCGCGCGGCAGCCTGGTCAACCTGGGCAGCGAGGCCTCCGAGGCGGTGATTCCGCTGCAGGGCATGTATGCCGCTTCCAAGCATGCGGTCAAGGGCTTCACCGACACCTTGCGGATCGAACTGGAGCACCTGGACGATGCGCCGGTGTCGGTGGTGCTGATTCAGCCGACCGCGGTGAACACGCCGTATCCTCAGCATGCGCGCAACTACCTGCGCGAGGAACCGACGCTGCCCAAGCCGATGATCGCGCCGCTGCGGGTGGCCGAGGCGATCCTGCACGCGGCCGAACACGGCGGCCGCGATGTGAAAGTGGGCTTCCTGGCCAGCGCCAACGTGGCGATGACCCATCTGCTGCCGCGCCTGGCCGACCGGCTCTCGGCGCTGCGCAGCGAACAGCAGCGGCAGGCGCAACCGGCGCGCGATCGGCAGGGCACGCTGTACCGTGCCGGCGAGAGCGGCCGCATCCACGGCGACTGACCGCGGCGCAGCGCGCCGGCGCTACGGCAACCAGCGCAGCAGCAGCACGCTGAGGCTGGCCAGCGCCAACAGCGATAGCGTTCCGGCCGCCAGCACGCGGCCACCGGACGCGAGCACGCTGCGCAGGTTCACCGACAGGCCCAGCGCGGCCATCGCTACCAGGGTGAACAGCAACGACAGCGCTTGCGCCGCCTCGATCAGCGGCGCAGGCAACACGCCCAGCGCGCGCAGGCCCATCATGCCGACGAAGCCGAACACGAACCAAGGCACCAACGCGTGCGCCGGGCGCCGCTGCGCCGGCGATCCGCCGCGGATCAGCCCCAGCAACAGCATCACCGGCCCCAGCATCAGCACCCGCATCAGCTTGACCAGTGCACCCACCTGTGCGCTCACCGCGCCCACCGGCACGGTCGCCGCCAGCACCTGCGGCACCGCGTATACGGTCAGACCGGCGAGGATGCCGTAGTGACGCTGGTCTAACCCCAGCAACGGCACCGCCAGCGGCAGCAGCAACACCACCAGCACGCCAAGCGCAGCGGTGAAGGCGATCGCCGCGGCAACGTCGTCGGAGTCGGCGTCGATCACCGGCGCCGCGGCGACGATCGCCGAATTGCCACAGATCGCGTTGCCGCAGGCGACCAGGGTGGCCAGGCGCGACGGCAGCCCCAGCGCGCGGCCGATGCCGTAGCCGAGGACGATCGCCAGCACCACCACCCCGGCGATGACGCCCAGCAACAGGCCGCCGGCCGCGCCGATGGCGCCGATGCCGACCGACGCGCCGAGCAGCACGATCGCCAGTTCCAGCGGCAGCTTGGCGGCGAAGGCGATGCCGGCGTGGCTGGACGGCGGCAGCCGCCAGGCCGTGCGCAGCAGCGTGCCCAGCACGATCGCGAACACCAGCGCGTCGATCCAGCGCCGGCCCAACCACTGCAGTTGCGCGCGCTCGGCCAGCCACGCCAGCGCCGCCACGGCGATGGCCAGGGCCAGCCCGGGCAGCAAGGTCGAAAATCTGTGCAAGTGCGTGCGCATGGGAACGAGCCGGCTCGAAGTGGCGGCAGCGTGCGCCTGCAAACCGTTTGGTTCAATCGCATAATGGTGCACGTTTCGTTCGATCAGCCCGAACGGTGGCCGCATGACCCTGGAACAACTCGCGCTGTTCGTGGCGGTGGCCGAACGCCAGCACCTGACCCTGGGCGCGCACGCCGCGCATCGCACGCCGTCGGCGGCCAGCGCCGCGATCAAGGCACTCGAGCATCGATACGGTGTCGCGCTGTTCGACCGGGTCGGCCGCGGCCTGATGCTGACCGCGGCCGGTGCCGCGTTCTGCGAGGACGCCAAGGCGATCCTGGCGCGCAGCCGCGCCGCCGAACTGGCCCTGAGCGAATGGCGCGGCGTGCTGCGCGGCACGCTCGATCTGCACGCCAGCCAGACCGTGGCCAGCTATTGGCTGCCGACCCGGCTGATGGCGTTCCATGCGCGCTATCCGCAGATCGAGATCCGCCTGAGCGTGGGCAACACCGACAGCGTGGCGCGCGCGGTGCGCGAGGGGCGCGCCGAACTGGGCTTCGTCGAGGGCGGCGTGCAGGCCCCCGAGTTGCTGAGTTCGCCGCTGGACCACGATCGGCTGCGCGTGGTCGCCGCGCCGGACCATCCGTTGGCGGGGCGTCGCCGCCCCGGGCTGGCACGGCTGGTCGCCGACAGCACCTGGATCATGCGCGAACCCGGCTCGGGCACCCGCTCGGCGTTCGAGGCGGCACTGCGCGCCGCCGGCATCGCCCCTGAGTGCCTGCGCGTGGCCCTGTCCTTGCCCTCCAACGAAGCGGTGCTGTCGGCGGTGCAGGCCGGGCACAGCCTGGCGGCGATCTCGCAACTGGCCGCGGCCCCATGGCTGGAGAGCGGCCGCCTGCAGCCCCTCGCCGTGGCCCTGGGCGAACGCAGCTTCCATGCGCTGCGCCACCGCGAACGCAGCCTGGGGGCGGCGGCCGCGGCCCTGCTGGGCTTGCAGGCCGCGTCCGCCGCGGCCTGAGGGTCGCGCGGACCGGCAGCGGGACCCGGCGCGCGACATTCATTCCAAAACGAGATAGCCCTCGGCAAATGCTTCATTGGAATGGAATGCCTGGCGCTTCTATCCTCGCTCCCGGTCTCTCGCGCGCCAAGGCAGCGAATCGGGGATGTCCGCGCAGTCATCGCCGGACATGCCGCGCCCGCCCCGCCACGCCGGCAGACACGTCATCGAGGACAACGATCGGGACAGCCTGCCGTCATGCAGGCCGCCTGCCGATGCCCCAGGACCGGATTTTTTCGGTCCATGCCAACTTGATCGGTCACTTTTTGTCCTGGGAGGGAACAAAAATGCCTTTGGAACAGCTCCGTCGCCCGGCCGGCCGGCGCGCGCACCGCCCTGCCGCCCGCAATCTGCTGGGCGCGGCCATCGTCCTGGCCCTGTCCGGCAACTTCGCCGCGCACGCGCAGAGCGCCCCCGCCGATCCGGCGGCTGCGGCCACGCCGCCCGCCACGACCGACGCCAAGAACGGCCAGCAGCCGGTCACCCTGGACAACGTGATGGTGGTCGGCCAGCGCGCCAGCCTGGAACAGGCGGTGCAGGCCAAGCAGCTCGACGACCACGTGGTCGAGGTCATCTCCGCCGACAACATGGGGCAGATGCCCAACGTCACCGTGGCCGAGGCGCTGGTGCGCCTGCCCGGCGTCAACGGCACCCGCGACCGCGGCAACGAAAGCCTGGCCACGGTGCGCGGCCTCGGCCCGCGCATGACCATGGGCACGGTCAACGGCCGCGAGATCGCCTCCTCCGAACCCAACCGCGCGGTGCGCTGGGAAGTGTTCCCCACCGAGATCGTCTCTACCGTCAAGGTCTACAAGACCCCGTCGGCGGACCTGATCGCCGGCGGCATCGCCGCCACCGTGGACATCTCCACCATCAATCCGCTCGACCACACCGGCCCGACCTTCGTCGCCACCGCCGGCCCGGTGTACTACGACGAGGCCAAGGACGCACGCGACTATTCGCCGTGGGGCCAGCGCCTGGGCGCGAGCTGGATCCACCGCATCAACGACAACCTCGCGGTCGCGCTCGGCGCCACCTACCAGAAGCAGAAGAACGCCGGCGTCTCGATCGGCACCTGGGGTTACACCGACGCCAGCAACGCGCGCGACGTCGATGGCGACGGCAAGGTCGACTACACACCGTGGGGCGCGGCCGACCAGCTCAAGCTGACCGAGCAGACCCGCACCGGCGCCATGGGCACCGTGCAATGGCGCTCGGGCAACCTGGAACTCAAGCTCGACGGCCTGTACTCGCGCATCCGCATCGACGAGGACCAGCGCCAGAACTGGTTCAACAACCTCGGCTACAGCATCTACTCGGCCAGCAATCCGTACACCACGCCCGGCTCGTCCTACACCATCGTCGATGGCGACGTGGTCGCCGGCACCCTGGCCAATTCCAGGCTGCAGGTGGACCACGTCATCGCCAACTACGACGAGGTCAAGACGTTGGCGGCCGGCGGCCTCAACGCCAAGTGGCGCGGCGACGTGTGGACGCTGGGCAGCGACCTGTCGTTCTCGCAGGCCAAGCGCGACAACGACTGGCGCGCGGTGCGCTTCGGCAGCAATCCGGACACGGTGTCGTTCGACTTCCGCCACGGCGTCACCCCCACCATCAGCACCAGTTCCGATGCGCCGGAATGGGGCATCAGCGGCCAGACCGAACCGCAGGCGCTGCGCGACCGCATCGCCGCGCTGGCGCTGAGCGCCAGCCGTGCGATCGAGGATTCGCCGATCACCGCACTGGAATTCGGTGCGCGCGCCGCGCGCCGCGAGAAGCAGAACCGCCACTTCACCAGCTCCCAGTCCGGCTACGGCCAGCCGATCTCGGCCTACCAGGACCTGATCTACCCGGAGACGATGCCGGACCTGAACGTGCCGACCCTGACCGGCGGCGACCTGGACGCGATCGCCAGGCTCGGCTTCGGCGGCTTCGATCCCAGCCTGGCCATCGAGCAGCGCCTGGACCACTGGAACGTGGAGGAGAACGTGCGCGAGGCCTTCGCCAAGGCGGTGTTCAGTTCGCAGTGGTTCGGCGTGGACGTCACCGGCAACGCCGGCGTGCGCGTGGTCCACACCGATACCGACAGCCACGGCTACGACACCGTCGGCGGCGTGGTGCAGCCGAGCAGCGCCGGCAAGACCTACACCGACGTGCTGCCCAGCGCCACGGTCAACTTCCTGATCGATCCCGAGCGCATCCTGCGCGTCTCGGTCGCCAAGGTGATGGCGCGGCCGCCGCTGGACGAACTTCGCACCGGGCGCGCGCTCGACGACCCCAACACCACCGTCGGCCAGCTCACCGGCAGCGGCGGCAACCCGCAGCTCAATCCGTTCCGCGCCACCCAGCTCGACCTGTCCTACGAGTGGTACTTCCACAAGGAAGCACTGGCCGCGCTGGCGCTGTACCGCAAGTGGGTGGATTCGAGCATCGGCTACAAGACCCAGCACGAGACCATCGACGGCCGCGACTACCTGATCAGCGGCCCGTTCAACGGCGGCGGCGGCTACATCAACGGCGCCGAACTGACCTTCCAGACCCCGTTCTTCTTCATCCCGCACATGGAGAACTTCGGCATCTACTCCAACTACTCGTACGTGGAATCCAACCTGCACGAGTTCTCGCCGGCGGACAATCCGCTGCCGCTCAGCGGCCTGGCGCGCAACACCGGCACGCTGGACCTCTGGTACAACAACGGCAGCTTCGAAGCGCGGATCGGCTACAAGTACCACAGCCCCTACACCGTGGTGTACGGCTGGAACGCGGCGCGGCTGGCGCGGCTGGAGAGCGAAGGCACGGTGGACCTGAGCCTGGCCTGGCGCTACAGCGAGCACCTGGGCTTCAAGTTCCAGGTCGGCAACCTGACCAACGAGCCGCTGCGCGCGTACAGCGACAACAAGCGCAACCGGCTCGCCAACCAGGACGACGGCGGCTACCAACTGTTCGGCCGCCGCTTCGCCCTGGAAGCGACCTACACGTTCTGAGCCGCCGGAGACCCGCATGCGATCCCAACGCACCTGGCTGCCGGCGCTCGCGCTGGCCCTCGCCGCCGCCCTCGCCGCGCCCGTGGCCGGCGCGGGCCCGCTGTACCTCGGCGCCGACCTGTCCTACGTCAACGAGATGGAGGATTGCGGCGTGCAGTACCGCGACCACGGCACGGTGCGCGACCCGTTCGAGCTGTTCCACGCGCACGGCGCCAACCTGGTGCGCGTGCGCCTGTGGAACGATGCGCGCTGGACCCGCTACAGCGACCTGAGCGACGTCAAGAAGACCATCCGCCGCGCGCGCGCGCAGGGCATGCAGGTGCTGCTGGACTTCCACTACTCCGACGATTGGGCCGACGGCGACAAGCAACTGATCCCCAAGGCCTGGGCCAACATCACCGACCAGGACGAACTGGCGCGCACGCTGTACGGCTTCACCTACGACACGCTCAGCGCGCTGGACCGCGCCGGGCTGATGCCGGAACTGGTGCAGGTGGGCAACGAAAGCAATTCCGACCTGATGGACAGCCAGCCCTGGGACAAGCGCCGGCCGATCGACTGGACCCGCAACGCCAAGCTGTTCAACGCCGGCATCCAGGCGGTGCGCGACGCCGGCGCGCGCTCGACGATCAAGCCCAAGGTGATGCTGCATATCGCCCAGCCGGAGAACGTGGAGCCGTGGTTCGCCGACGCCGCCAAGGCCGGCGTGCGCGACTTCGACTTCATCGGCATCAGCTACTACCGCAAGTGGTCGCGCGAGACCATGGACCAGCTCGGCGCCACCATCAAGCGCCTGCGCCAGCGCTATCGGGCCGAGGTGATGGTGGTGGAGACCGCCTACCCGTGGACGCTGGAGAGCGGCGACCCCTCGCCCAACCTGCTCGGCGCCGACTCGCTGATCAAGGGCTACCCGGCCACGCCGCAGGGCCAACTGAAGTACCTGGTCGACCTCACCCAACTGGTGATCGACAACGGCGGCAGCGGCGTCGTGTATTGGGAGCCGGCGTGGACCAGCAACCAGTGCAAGACCCGCTGGGGCGTCGGCTCCTCGTGGGAGAACGCCAGCTTCTTCGACTTCCGCCACGGCAACGCGTTGCTGCCCGGCATCGACTTCATGCAGCACGCCTACCGGCCGGCGCCGGCCGCTGCCGCCGGCACCACCGCCGCGCCCGCGCAGGACGCGCGGCCATGATCGAACTGAGCCGCCGCGACCTGCTGCGCTCGCTGGTCGCCGGCGGCGTGCAGGTGGCGGTGCCCGGTGCCGCCGCGGCGCTGGCGCCGGCCGCGCTGGCCGCCGCGCCCGCCAGCGCCAGCACCCTGCCGCCACTACCGCTGGACCTGGACGACGACGCACCGCGCCTGCGCCTGCTGTGCGATGGCGGCTGGCGTTTCCATCTCGGCCACGCCGACGATCCGGCGTGCGACTTCCATTTCGGCACCTTCCAGCGCACCTACGCCAAGGGCGGCAAGGACACCGCCGACGCCGCCCTGCTCGCCTTCGACGACAGCGACTGGGAGCGCATCGACCTGCCGCACGACTGGGCGGTGGCGCTGCCGCCGCGCCAGGACCCGACCTCCACCCTGGTCAATGGCGAAGACCCGGCTGCCGCGCATGGCTACACACCGCTGGGCCGCACCGATCCGCAGACCAGCATCGGCTGGTACCGGCGCGTGCTGGAGATTCCGGCGGAGGACCTGGGCAAGCGGATCAGCCTGGAATTCGACGGCGTGTTCCGCGACTGCATCGTGTTCTGCAACGGCCACATCGTCGGCCGCAACGGCAGCGGCTACTGCGGCTTCGAGGTCGACCTCAGCGACGTGCTTGACTACGGCGCCAGGAACATCATCGCCGTGCGCGTGGACGCCACCCTCGGCGAGGGCTGGTTCTACGAAGGCGCCGGCATCTACCGCCACGTCTGGCTGCGCACCACCGACGCGCTGCACGTGCCGATGGACGGAGTGTTCGTGCGCAGCGCCTGGGACGGCGGCGACGCGCAGGCGCTGGTCGAGACCGAGCTCGGCAACAATGGCGCCACGCCGCGCCAGTGCAGCGTGGTGTCGGTGATCCGCGCGCCCGACGGGCGCATCGTCGCCCAGGCCAGCTCGGCGCCGGTCACGGTCGAACCGGGCGTGGTGCAGCGCGTGCAGCAGTCCCTGGACCTGGGCACGCCCGCGCCGTGGTCGCCGGAAAACCCACAACGCTACACGCTGTCCACGCGCGTGCTCGGCGATGGCCGTACCTGCGACGCGACCACGACGCACTTCGGCGTGCGCCGCCTGCAGTTCGATCCGCAGCGCGGCCTGCTGCTCAACGGCGCCGTCTACAAGCTGCACGGCACCAACAACCACCAGGACCATGCCGGCGTCGGCACCGCCATTCCCGACCGACTGCACGAATGGCGCCTGCGCCAGCTCAAGTCGATGGGTTGCAATGCCTACCGCAGCGCGCACAACCCGGCCTCGCCGGCGGTGCTGGAGCTGTGCGACCGGCTGGGCCTGCTGCTGATCGACGAGACCCGACGCATGTCCTCCGACGACGAGGCCATGGCCGAACTGACCGCGATGGTGCGGCGCGGCCGCAACCATCCCTGCGTGATCCTGTGGTCGCTGGGCAACGAGGAGCCGCAGATGGTCACCGCGCGCGGCGCGCGCATCGTCGCGCGCATGCAGCGCCTGGTCCGCCGACTGGACCCGACCCGCCCCACCACCTTCGCCATGGACAAGGGCTTCGACGACGGCGTCGGCCAGGTCGTGGACGTGGTCGGCTTCAACTACCGCACCACGCAGATGGACGCCTTCCATGCGCGCCATCCGCAGATCCCGGTCTACGGCAGCGAAACCGGCAGCACCGTCGGCGTGCGCGGCAACTACCGCACCGACGACGTGCGCGGCTACGCCCGCGCCTACGACCTCGACTATCCCTGGTGGGCCAGCAGCGCAGAAGCCTGGTGGAGCTATGTCGCGCAGCGCCCGTACATCGCCGGCGGCTTCGTCTGGACCGGCTTCGACTACCGCGGCGAGCCGACCCCGTACAACCGCTGGCCGAACGTGGCCTCGCAGTTCGGCATCCTCGACAGTTGCGGCTTCCCCAAGGACAACTACTGGTACTACCGCGCGCAATGGACCGCCGCGCCGGTGCTGCACCTGTTCCCGCACTGGAACTGGGACGGCGTGCTGGAAGAGCGCGACAACGGCATGGTCGACGTGTGGTGCCACAGCAACCTGGACGCGGTGGAACTGCTGGTCAACGGCGTCAGCCAGGGCCTGCAGCAGGTGCCGGCCTACGGCCACGTCGAGTGGCGCGTGCGCTACGCGCCCGGCCGCATCGAAGCGCGCGGCTACCGTGACGGCAAGCAGGTGCTGACGCAACGCCGCGAGACCGTCGGCGCCCCGGCCGCGGTGCGCCTGCGCTGCGACCGGGCAAATCTGCTGGCTGACGCCGAGGACGTGGCCGTGGTCGCGGTGGAGATCGTCGACGCGCAGGGCCGGATCGTGCCCACCGCCGGCGACACCGTGCACTTCGCCGTCCGCGGTCCCGGTCGCCTGATCGGCGTGGGCAACGGCGACCCGTCCAGCCACGAACGCGACAAGGCCGACCAGCGCCGCGCCTTCAACGGCCTGTGCATGGCCTTGCTGCAGACCACGCGCACGGCGGGCACGCTGACATTGGAGGCCACGGCGCCTGGACTGGCACCGGCGCGGCTGGCGCTGCCGGTGGAACGCGCGCGGTCGCGGCCGTTCGTGGCCTGAGGCGTCGATCCCTCCCGCCGACGCGGGAGGGAAGCAATTGCCACGAAGGTCCGCGGCCATCGGCCCTCGCTGCAGACGTCACGCCGCCCCTCACCGGGCGTCACGCAAAGCCCGTGGCGAGCAACCAAAGTAGCTTTTGAAAATTCGATTGAAGCTACTGACGTTCCTGAAGCCGTGACTGTAGGCGATCTCGCTGATTTTTTGCTGCGGCTGAGATGGGTTCTCTATGTCCGATCGACAGCGCTCGAGCCGCCGCAAGCGCATCCAGCGCGCGACAGACGTCCCTTCGCGCTCGAACAACTTGTTGAGATAGCGAACACTCACGTAATGCGCCTGGGCGATGACCTCTGGCGTTAACGTCTCATCGTCGAGGTGCCTGTCGATGAAGCCCTGTACACGCCGCAGCGTGGAAGACACGTAGCGGCTCTGGCTCGCTGGAGGCGCAGCGCGATCCGGCGAGGCTAGGGCCAAGCCAAGGAGATCCAGCAGGTGATTGGCAATGCGGTTCGCCTCGGCCGGACTGAGTTGGTGCGCCTCATCCAGCGCCGCGCGCAACAGATTGCTTGCGACGTGACCCACGCCCCGGCCACCATCGATACGTTGGGCGAGAACCTCGGTCGCCGCAGTCAGCCTGCCTTCGAGACGGTGCCTGGGGACGCCCATCCAGAGCGCGTCAAATCCCCGCGACACCTCGATGGCGTACTCACGACTGCTGTCGAAGATGGCCATATCTCCAGGCTTCAGAGACGCCTGGCCAGCACCTTGGCGGAGGGTCACGCTGCCGCTGATCAACAACGCAATGGCGAAGTCGTTTTTTGTCGAGGCCTGAATCAACCGCTGCGAACGCACGGCACGATGAGCGCCCCCGCGCGTGATGGCCCGGATAAACGTCATTTCCCCGAAGGGATAGCGATACATGCGCCCAGTCGGCGGTTGCGCCTCGAGCTGCTCCACTTCCAGTTCGACGAACAGGGAGCCGAGCGAAGCCGCCCAGGCGGCGGAATCGCCGCTCACCGGGATCATGTCGTCTGAACGCTTTGGTGCGCGCAACTTCACTGCAAGCCCCACCAACCGAACTGCGACGGATCGTGAAGAGTTTGCGGCAGGGAGTCAATTTGGCGGCGCAACAGAAAGCGGGAACCTCAGCAAGCACACGGTAGGCATGCATTTCTTGCGAATTTTCAGCGCCTGCGCATCGACATCCTGTCGCAAGTGTGGCAACCACCAGTTCCTGAATCGCAAATTCAATGGGCCGCCAGTGCAAAGACACGACATCGGCCCGCAGGCATGCTTTCCGTCATCGAAACACGCACATCGCGACCGACTCACAGACAGAAGTCGATATCTCCCCGGGCAGACCCCGCCACCAGGGCGTTTAGGGAGAGCAAAAGAGAACGCAAGGGACAGCGGCCTCGCGACGCGACATCGGCAGCCTGCCGGACGACGAGCGAGATAGCCCCTTAATCGGACAACAGACCATCCAGGTGCGCAGACTGCTCGGACAAGCTCGGCACTGCACCGCCAGACTTATGAGGACATGATGATGCCATCGGCAGAGCCAACCCGGACTTACGAGCGGACGGATGTCGCCTTCAGGACGGACGACGGTGTCACCCTGCAAGGCTGGCACTATCTTCCCGCAGCAGCGAAACAGGGACCGCAACCGATTGTCATCATGCACCACGGTTTCAGCGCGGTGAAGGAAGGGTATCCGGAGCACTTCTTCGAGGACTACCTTGCCGCCGCCGGCTTCGGCGTCTTGACCTACGATCCGCGAAGCCTGGGAGAAAGCGGCGGACGTATTCGGCAGGAGATCGATCCTTTCCTGCAAGTCAGCGATTTCCGGGACGCCATTTCCTTTGCGCTGACGCTGCCGGGCGTCGATCCTGCACGCGTCGGCGTATGGAGCGCCAGCTATGGCGGCGGAACTGCCATCCAAGCGCTGGCGATGGATCACCGGGTGCATTGCCTGGTCAGCACCGTGCCGTTCCTCAGCGGAGGCGCCATCTGGAACATGCTGCCCGCGGAAGTGCGCCAGAACATGTTGCGAATGTTCGAAACCGACCGCAAGCATCGGGCGGCCGGCCAAGCGCCGCAAACGGTCGCCATTGCGGCCGAAGACCCCGCTCGAACCCCATGCATCCTTCCCACGAGGAACTCCTGGGAATGGTGCATGCGCGTTGCGGCGGTCGCGCCGAACTGGAGGAATGAAGTCACGGTCCGCAGCCTGGAATCCCAGTTTTGCTTCGAGCCGATGGCGTACATCGGCAGGATCACGCCCAGGTCGTTCCTTCTGATCGGCGCCGAACACGATGACCTGATCCCCGTCGCCCTGACGCGGGAAGCCTTCGAACGTGCGCGGTGTCCGGACAAGGATCTCGTGGTTTTTCCTTGCGGGCATTACTCGTGCTACGACGATTACTTCTTCCAGACGGCCAAGGCTTCGCTGGACTGGTTCGACAAGCACCTTCGGCCCGCCGTCTGAAGGCCGAAGAGGAAGCGTCCTGCTTTTTCTGACGACTTGATCCGCACGATCAAGGGACCACGCGATGCGCGCAGTGCTGGATGGACAAGTTGCAGTCGTCACCGGGGCAACCACCGGGATTGGGCGCGGCATCGCAGTTGCGCTTGCACGGGCCGGTGCCCGCGTCGTTGTCGGCGACATCATTCGGCTGCCCAAGGACGGGAGCTACGACGAGCGACCGGACCTGTCGACAGCAGAACTCATCGCCGAAATCGGTGGAAGCGCAACCTTCGTGGAATGTGATGTCACGCAGTCTTCGGCGGTCTCAGGCGCGGTGGATGCCGCGGTGTCTTCGTTTGGCCGCCTCGACATCATGGTCAACAACGCCGGCATCTTTACCCGACTGGAGACCATCGTCGACCAGTCCGAAGAGGACTACGACCTGACCATGGCAGTCAACGCCAAGAGTGTCTGGTTGGGATGCAAATTCGCCTTGCGTCAGATGCTGCAGCAGGAACCGCTGCCCGGCCGTTCCCGCGGGCGCGTGATCAACATCGCCTCGGCGGCCGGGGTTTCCGGCCTGCCGCTGGAGCCGGCCTACTGCGCATCCAAGGGCGCTGTACTTGCGCTGACGCGTCAACTGGCCGTCGACTTCGGTCCGCATGGGATCGGGGTGAACGCGATCATGCCAGGTCCCATTCAAACCGCAATGACCCGCCCCGCGCTCGAGGACCCGGAGACCGTGGCGCGGTTCCGCCAGGCGACGCCGTTCTCGCGTCTTGGCACGGCCGACGACATTGCGGCAGCGGCGGTGTTCCTGGCAGGGGACGGGGCGGCCTTCATCAATGGCGCCGCCATCGCGATCGACGGCGGTGCGACGGCACGTTGAGATAAGCAAGGCACCGTGCCTCGCCGGAAACCACATTCGCAAAACGAAGGGTAGAAACATGAGCGGTTCGTTGCATGGAAAGGTCGCAATCGTCACTGGGGCCGCGACGGGAATCGGCCGAGGCATCGCGGTGGCTTTCGCGCGCGCCGGTGCCAAGGTTGTCGCCGGCGACATCGTCAGGCTGCCCAGGCCCGGGAGTTTCGACGAGCGCCCCGACCTGTCGACCGCCGACCTGATTGCCGAGATCGGAGGCGATACGATTTTCGTCGATTACGATGTGACAAGGCGCGAGGCGGCACAAGGCGCCATTGAAGCCGCATTGTCGTCGTTTGGCCGGCTGGACATCATGGTCAACAACGCCGGCATCGGCATCGTAGGCAAGCGCTTCCACGAATTTACCGACGCCGATTTCGACAGGACGATTGACGTCAATGTCAAAGGCATGTGGTTCGGCATGCAGGAGGCCGCCAAGCATTTCATCTCCGCGGGCGGAGGATCGATCATCAACATGCTGTCGACCGCCGCACTCAGGCAGCCGCCGATGCAAGCGATCTACAACGTATCGAAGGCTGCCGCCGCTCAGATGACCCGCTCCGCCGCGCTCGAGTACGGCAGATACAATATTCGGGTGAACGGCATTTGCCCGACGATGGTGAAGACCTCGCTCACCCGCGAACTCACCGATAACGCACCGTTGATGAATTTCATTGCCGGAACCATTGCCCTCGGCCGATTTGCCGAGGTTTCCGACGTCGCGCAGGTCGCCGCCTTCCTCGCCAGCGATGAAGCGGCCTTCCTCTCCGGAGTGCTGCTCCCCGTCGATGGCGCCGAAAACCCGCCGCTGTACATGCCGGGCGACGCGCCGTGATGACACGTCAGACCGCGTCGATCCCTGGCGTGAGGCACTGATACGGTGATGTCGCGCTGTTTCATCAGGCGTCCGCCTCTGTACCACTTGGCACATTTAACTCGCGCACGCTAAACAGCTCCGAATCTTCGCCTGCCTATTGAAAACACACGGCTTGCACGACGCGGGCCCCGACGGGGCCCTGCAGAAGCATCGAGCGCATCGGTCGCGACCGGCTCCACTATCGTTTTGTGCGACCGGCGTGCTGGATTCCCCCTGCACCACGAGCCTGCGTGGCGCGCGCCAGCGCCTCGCGCCGTCCCGCGGGCGCATCTTCATCAACGTCTTGTCGTCCACGCGGCAGCAGCGCTGCTGGCGTCTCGTGAAGTAGACACTTTGAGACAAGTGTCGCAGATCGATTGACGCACTTTGCGTCGACGCCTATATCTCGCACCACACACCAGGCATGCGGGGGCATGCCGAGACGACAGACTCGCATCGCATCCGCTCTTCGCGCGACACCTGTTCGCGCGCTCGACATCCTTACCGACTCAACGCCTCATCCGCACCACCACGTGGAACACGCAGGTGCAGTTGCTTGCGCCTGTCCATCACCCAGCCCAACGCCAGGCCCACCACGGAGAAGGTTTCATGAGCGCATCGCAAGCCCCTGCCGTCCGCGGCATCATCCCCAAGCAGCCGGTTCAGATCACCGGACAGCCACTGAGCGAACTGGCGGCCGACACCGCAGCGCTGAAGGCGCTGGTGCAGGCCGCGGTCAACGTGGAGCTGTTCACCATCCCGCTGTACATGTGCACGATGAAGTCGATCCAGGGCACGCACGCGATCAACGCCAGCGGCATTTCCTACTACAAGGGCCGCGTCTGGCCGGGCATGGCGACCGGCGTCGTGACACCTGCCGACGACACCTCGCCCGCGACCGCACCACAGCGCGCCTACAACCTGCTGTTCTCGGTCTTCATCGACGAGATGCTGCACCTGCAGATGGCGGCCAACATCTGCAACGCCGTCGGCGTGCAGCCCAATTTCAACAGCCCGCTGCTGCAGGACGCCAACTACAACTGGATCTGCTACGGCCCCACACAGACCGTCATCCCGCACGTGCTCGATCTGCGCGACCTGAAAGATCCCTCTGTCGGCAGCGAGCTGACCGTGCAGCTGTCCGAGCTGAATGAAGACCAGGTCACGTTGTTCACTCTCATCGAGGAAGACCACGCGGCCGCGCTCGCCCGGATCAAGCCCGACCCAAGCAATGCGTACTTCCCCCAGGTCCCGTTCTCGAACTGGACGGCACAAAGCAAGGAAACCGACCTGCCGCTGTTCGGGACGATCGGATGGATGTACTACAGCCTGTACCGGTACATGACCATCAAGTACGAGGACGGACAGCTGCTGTGGGAGAAGCTGTTCGTCGGACCTGTTGGGCAATGGGACCTGTTCAACAGCACGGTCAAACCCGCGGAAAAGGAGTATCCGCTGATGCCGACACAGATCACCGCCAACGCCGCGGTCGCCGCCGGCATCCAGGCAATCACCATGATGACCGCGATCTGCGATCAGGGTGAAGGCGGCTTCGACGCGTCGACCACGCGCGCGTTCCTGGACATGCTGCACACGCGCGCGCTGGAGACCGGCATGTCGCTGGCCGACATCAACAGCGTGCTTCCGATCTACCAGCCCGACAAGGAGGCGATGGCCAACAACCACCCTTCCTACACCGACACGGGCGCATCGGCCACCTCCACGGATGCCGACGCACGCGCGACCAATGGCGCGCTGGACCACCACGAGCGTTTCGAGAACCTGCTGGGGCTGGTCGGACAGGTGCAGACCTGGAGCCAATGGCACGCGATTTCGAGCAACGTCTGGACGGGGGCCATGCTGACCAACTCCGATTTCGATCCCTCCACCGCGCCAAGCAACATCCCCAAACCCAATGACGTGGCCATCGCACTCAATAATCTGAAAAAGGTCGATCCCACCGCGCTGGACAACGTCGCGCAAGGCGCGCTCGCCGGCATCACCACGGTGTTGAGCAAGTCCTGGGGCGCCACCGATGTCCAGTTCCCGTATCCGTCGATGGTCGGCTCCGGCGATCGCCTGGGCCTGTACTGGGCGATCTACGGCAACGCGCCCACCCTGCAGAAGGTGACAAGCAGTACGCAAGCGACAAGTGCACTGCTGCACGCCTGCCAGGGACTCGCCCTCGATGGATCCGGCGGCGACTGCGCCGCGCCGGCGATCTATCACAGCTGCAAGGGCTCCAACAATTGCGCCACCCAGGGCGGCTGCGGATTCGTGCACTCGGTGGACGGCAGCGGCAACTGCTCGCAGGCCATCGGCGGCGGTTGCGGTCAACGCGTCGCGGCAGCGGCGCAGGCGGCCGCCAAGGCAGCAGCGGGCGAACAGGTCGGCGGAACCTGCGGCGCACCCACGCTGTACAGCGCGCCGGCCAACAACAAGTGCGGCGGCTTCGGCGGTTGCGCCGTGCCGATTTCGGCATCGCAACTGTATCCGGCGGCCGGCACCATGCAGGTCTTCGACTTCACCGGCTCGAACTACACCCCCGTGCCATTGACGACGCAGGCGTTCGCGGTCGGCGATTCGGTCTACGACATCGCATGGGAGGCGTACAAGAAGGTGATGACCGAGCGCAAACTGCCGGTGGGCGACCAGCCAAATCCCACCGACCTTCGCGTCGCCCTGCCGCCCTCGACCTGAGCGCGACGCGATGACGGACATTGCAGATCCAGCGCACGCGAGGCCGCAGCACGCTGCGCCAAGCGCCACGCCACCACGTCTGGGCCTGCCAAACCTGGGCTTCGGCGTCGGCCTGCGCCCGCAGCATCTCCCGGCCATTCTGGCCGGGGGAGCGCGCGTGGACTGGTTCGAGATCATCTCCGAAAACTACATCGAGGATGCCGGGTACCAGCGCGCGATGTTGAACGCGCTCGCCAAGCAGACGCCTATCGTCATGCACGGCGTCTGCCTATCGATCGGATCGGACGCACCGTTGGATCACGACTATCTCGGCAAGCTCAAGCGCCTGGCGGGCGAGGTCGATGCCGCGTGGATCTCGGACCATCTGTGCTGGACCGGGCTCGGCTCGCACAATGCGCACGATCTGCTGCCGTTGCCGTTCAATGCGGAATCCTTCGCGCATGTGCGCGATCGCGTGCTGCAGGTCCAGGACATCCTGGGCAGGCCGCTGGTGCTGGAAAACCCCTCCAGCTACGTGCAGTTCCAGACCTCGACCATGCCCGAATGGGACTTCCTCGGCGGCCTGGCGGTTGCCACTGGCTGCGGCATCCTGCTCGACGCCAACAACGTCTATGTGAGCGCGCACAACCATCGCTTCGATCCCGAGCGCTACCTGCGCGCCCTGCCCGCCGATCATGTGGTGCAACTCCACCTGGCCGGCCCCACCCGCCACGGCGATTGCCTGATCGACACCCACGACCAACCGGTGCCTGGCCGTGTCTGGGAACTGTATGCGCTCGCGCAGCAACTCACCGGCGGCGTGTCCACCCTGCTGGAATGGGACGCCAGGCTGCCGGACTACGACGGCCTGCTGGAAGAGCTGGACAAGGCACGCGCCGTCATGGCCGGCTCGATGCCGGCCATGGCCGATCCCGTCTGCGCCGATCACGCCGTGTCCACGCCATTGCACTACGCACCGAGGGAACCTGCCGATGCCTGACGCCGGCGCCACCGGAACGGCGCCGGCAGCGCTCGCCGACGTGCAGCGCTGGATGCTGAGCGCGACCACGCATCCTGGCGGACTCGCCGCCGGCCTCCGCTACGCCGGTGACCTGCTCGGGCTGGATGCCGGCAGGCTGCTGGCGTCGCCGGAGGGGGTCGACCCGCAGGCGCGCCTGGCGATCTACGCCAACGGCTATTGGCAACGCCTGATCGAGGCGCTGCGAGCGGAATTCCCGACCCTGTGCCGCCTGCTCGGCGACGACCTGTTCGGCTTCTTTGCCCGCGCCTACCTCAGCACGCACCCGCCGCGCGCACCATCGCTGCATACGCTGGGTGCGGGATTTCCCGCCTTCCTGCGCGCGTCCCAACGCCGCCAGGGCCAGGCGCGGGATCGCTTCCCCGTGCAACTGGCGTGGCTGGAGCGCGCCATGGCCGAGGCCAGCCGTGCGGAGGGCCTGGAGGCTGCAGCGCACACGCCGGCCGTCGACGCCTCTGCGCTCGCGCTCGGCTGGCCCTGCCGCATCGGCGTGCCGGCGACCACGCGCCTGGCCATGCTGTCCTACCCATGCGCTGCGTTTCGCGATTGGCTGTCCGGCACCGCGACCTCGGTTCCGCAGCCCGAACAACCCAGCTTCCTGTGCATTGGCCGCCATCAGTTCCGCACCACCGTCTCGGCGATCGCCGATTGGCAGTTCTTCGCCCTGCGCCACGCCGCACGCGATCCTCGCCCGTTACATGCGTGCGCCCAAGCAGCCGCACGGCGCACTGGTCGCGATGTGGGCGAAGTATTGGCCCTGCTCGCGCTGTGGCTGCCCGATGCGCAGGTATCGAGCATCGCGACGCTGACGCCGCTCACGGCGTCCGCGCTGCCGGCCTTCCAGCCCCCCGATGCGTCCATCCATCACGACAAGGACATCGCACATGACTGAAGTGAACGAAAGCGCGCTCGACGCGCACTACCGGAACAGCTTCGGCTGGCTCGCCGGCTATCTGCCGGAAGATCGCAGCGGCCTGCGGCACTGGCAGGGCGCGTTTCGCGAACGCGCCCTACGACACCGCGACGGCGCGGCACCCGGTTATGCGCACGACGCCGTGCAGCGCCTGGCCGACCTGATCGCGACCGACCCGATCGTGCGGATGTACGTGACCGAGGCCATCGCACAGATCGTCCAGCCGCCGCCGCACGTCACCTCCATCGACGACGTGCTGGCGCAGCTGGACCTGATCTGCAGCACCGCGCCCGAATACAATGCCGACCCGAACAAGCGCGTGCTGTTTCCCATGTCGGCACTGTTCGTCGACATGATGGCGACATCGGCCGGCAAGGCGCTGTTCCGTCTCGATGCATTCAACGAAAGAATCCGCGGCATCCTCGAGACCTGGGCCGCCTATCTCGACAGCCCGGCGAGTTGCTCGGTGCTGAACGCGGACCCGGTGACCGGCTGGCTCGGCACGGCCGCCATCGCCGAATTCAAGCTCGCCGACTTCGTGATCGACTGGGACGCCGAGTACGGCGGCTTCGGCTCCTACAACGCGTTCTTCCATCGCGAGATCCAGTCCAAGGTCCGTCCCATCGCCGGCGTCGGCAACTCCGGCATCGTCACCTCGCCGAACGATGGGACGGTCTACCGCATCGCCACCGACGTGCAGCAGACCGCGGTGTTCTGGATCAAGGAGAAGGCCTACTCCTTGCAAGACATGCTGGCCAACCCCGACCCGGCGACGCTGCAGCGCTTCGTCGGCGGCACCGTCGTGCAGATCTTTCTAAGCGGTGCCGACTACCACCGCTGGCACGCACCGGTCGACGGCGTGGTGGCGTACCGCAACGTGGACGGGCTGCTGTTCAGCGAGAACGAGGACAGCACGTTCGATGGCGATGCCGGCGTGGCCTCGCAGGTGTACGGCGCCGCCGTCAACAACCGTGGCATCGTCGCCATCACCGCCGACGACGCGCGAATCGGCACGGTGTTCGTGATGCCGATTGGCATCACCGAGATTTCCTCGCTGAGCCAGACCGTGGCCGATGGTCAGCACGTCAGCAAGGGCGATGAACTCGGCTACTTCAGCTACGGCGGATCCACGCTGTGCGTGGTGTTCGAGAAGAAGGTGTCGCTGAACTTCGGCGCGCTACAGCAGAAGGACACCATCCAGGTCAACGCGCAACTGGCGACCCTCAACCTTCCGGTCTGACCTGTCGCGCAGCCTGCGAGCGCGACACGTGCAGCGGCGCCGAACAGCGACGCTGCGCCGGCAACCCGCCAGGCATCGACGCGACATCCATTGCCGACGACACCGGTTGCCAGCGGCGCTGGCAACCGGTAGTGCTTCAGGCGCCGCGCTTCCTACCCTCCGGCGCACGGAGGGTTCGGCCCCCCAGCCGACCAGCCGCACCCCCGATCCACTAAACTTGCCTCCCCCACGGGCGGCCTGCCGCCCCATGCCCCTGTCGCAGCGGCGGCGCATCCCATGCGCTGCCGCCCCGCACGTCCGCACGAAGGCGCCATGACCTCCGAGAAAGTCCCCGAACACACCCCGCTGATGAAGCAGTTCTTCGCCGCCAAGTCCGAGTATCCGGACCTATTGCTGTTCTTCCGCATGGGCGATTTCTACGAACTGTTCTACGACGACGCGCGCAAGGCCGCGCGGCTGCTGGACATCACCCTGACCCAGCGTGGCAGTTCCGGCGGAGCACCGATTCCGATGGCCGGGGTGCCGGTGCATGCCTACGAGGGCTATCTGGCGCGGCTGGTGGCGCTGGGCGAGTCGGTGGCGATCTGCGAGCAGATCGGCGATCCGGCCCTGGCCAAGGGCCTGGTCGAGCGCAAGGTGGTGCGGATCGTCACCCCCGGCACGGTGACCGACGAGGCCTTGCTGGACGAGCGCCGCGACACCTTGCTGATGGCCATCGCGCGCACCAAGCAGGGCTACGGCCTGGCCTGGGCCGACCTGGCCGGCGGCCGCTTCCTGGTCAACGAGGTGGACAGCGAGGACGCGCTGGAAGCGGAACTGGCGCGGCTGGAGCCGGCCGAGCTGCTGGTGCCCGACGAGGACCAGTGGCCGGAATTCCTGCGTGAGCGCCGCGGCGTGCGCCGCCGTCCGCCGTGGCTGTTCGACGCCGACAGCGGCCGCCGCCAACTGCTGGCGTTCTTCCAGTTGCACGATCTGAGCGGCTTCGGCATCGACGACAAGCCGCGCGCCACCGCCGCCGCCGGCGCCCTGCTCGGCTATGTGGAGGAAACCCAGAAGCAGCGCCTGCCGCACCTGACCGCGATCGCGATGGAGACCGCCGGCGAGGCGATCGCGATGAACGCGGCCACCCGCCGCCATCTGGAACTGGACACGCGCGTCGACGGCGACACCCGCAACACCCTGCTCGGCGTGCTCGACAGCACGGTGACGCCGATGGGCGGGCGCCTGCTGCGGCGCTGGCTGCATCGTCCGCTGCGCCTGCGCGAGGTGCTGGTGCAGCGCCACCACGCGGTCGGCACGCTGATCGATCGTGGCGCCGATGCCGACCTGCGCGAGGCGTTCCGCGCGCTCGGCGACGTCGAACGCATCCTCACCCGCGTCGCCCTGCGCTCGGCGCGCCCGCGCGACTTCTCCACCCTGCGCGATGGCCTGGGCCTGTTGCCGAAGGTGCGCGCGATCCTGGCGCCGCTGGACTCGCCGCGGCTGGCGGCGCTGGCGGCGGAGCTGGGCCAGCACGACGAGATCGCGCACCTGCTGGCGGCGGCGATCGCCGAGCAGCCGCCGCTCAAGCTCAGCGACGGCGGCGTGATCGCCGCCGACTACGACGCCGAGCTGGACGAACTGCGCCGGCTCAGCACCAACGCCGACCAGTTCCTGATCGACCTGGAAGCGCGCGAACGCGCCAGCAGCGGCATCGCCACGCTGAAGGTCGGCTACAACCGCGTGCACGGTTACTACATCGAGATCAGCAAGGGCCAGGCCGACAAGGCGCCGGTGCACTACAGCCGCCGCCAGACCCTGACCAACGCCGAGCGCTACATCACCGAAGAACTGAAGAACTTCGAGGACAAGGTGCTGTCGGCACGCGAGCGCGCGCTGTCGCGCGAGAAGCTGCTCTACGAAGGCCTGCTGGACACGCTGGGCGAGCGCCTGGAACCGCTCAAGCGCGCCGCCGCCGCGCTCAGCGAACTGGACGTGCTGGCCGGCTTTGCCGAACGCGCACAGGCGCTGGACTGGACCCAGCCGGAGCTGGACAGCGGCGCCTGCCTGCGTATCGAACGCGGCCGCCACCCGGTGGTGGAAGCGGTGCGCGAGCAGCCGTTCGAACCCAACGACCTGGACCTGCACCCCGACCGGCGCATGCTGGTGATCACCGGCCCGAACATGGGCGGTAAGTCGACCTACATGCGCCAGAACGCGCTGATCGTGCTGCTTGCGCACATCGGCAGCTACGTGCCGGCACGGCGCGCGGTGATCGGCCCGATCGACCGCATCCTCACCCGCATCGGCGCCGGCGACGATCTGGCCCGCGGCCAATCCACCTTCATGGTCGAAATGGCCGAGACCAGCTACATCCTGCATCACGCCACCGCGCAGTCGCTGGTGCTGATGGACGAGATCGGCCGCGGCACCTCCACCTACGACGGCCTGGCCCTGGCCGATGCGGTGGCGCGCCACCTCGCCCACCACAACCGCTGCTACACGCTGTTCGCCACGCACTATTTCGAGCTGACCGCGCTGGCCGACGAATCGGTCGAAGGCGGCCCCAGCGGCATCGCCAACGTGCACCTGGACGCAGTCGAGCACGGCGACCGCCTGGTGTTCATGCACGCGGTCAAGGACGGCCCGGCCAACCGCAGCTTCGGCCTGCAGGTGGCGGCGCTGGCCGGCCTGCCCAAGGCCACCGTGGCGCAGGCGCGGCGGCGCCTGGCGGAACTGGAGCAGCGCGGCGGCGAGAGCCATGCCTCGCAGATGGCACCGCAGGCGCTGGACGCGCCGCAGCAGTTCGGCCTGTTCGCGGCCACGCCGTCCGCCGCGCAGGAAGCGCTGGCCGCACTGGATCCGGACGAACTCACGCCCAAGCAGGCGCTGGAGGCGCTGTACCGGCTCAAGTCGCTGCTGTAGGCGGCCTGCGGATTTAGCCCCTTCCCACCGGGAGAGGGGTTGGGGTGAGGGTCCGGCGCGAAGCGTCTCGCGGCGTCAGGACGCACGACGCTGCGCCCGCACCCTCATCCGCCTCTGCGGGGCACCTTCTCCCCAAAAGGGGGCCATGGTCCCGGAGGGACAAGGGAAGCGCCATAGCCCCATCCCGTCGGGAAAGGGGTGGGGGTGAGGATCCGGCGCGAAGCGTCTCGCGGCGTCAGGGCACACGAGGCTGCGCCCGCACCCTCATCCGCCCCTGCGGGGCACCTTCTCCCTCCGGGACAAGGGAAGTGCTAGAGCCCCTCTCCCGTCGGGAGAGGGGTTGGGGCGAGGGTCCGGCCACACGGCATACCCAACCACCAGTCATCCACATCCCGCTAGACGCTCGCCGGCGCCGCGCTCGGACGCGGCATGAAGGGATTCGGATGCGTGGCCAGCAACGCATCGTCGATGGCCGCGGCACGCTGCGCCGCTGGCCGTGCCATGTGCCGCTGCGCGAAGGCGACGAACGCCGGCCGCGCTTCCAGCACGCCGATCCGCGTGTAGAAGCCGAGGAACGCGGCGGCATACAGATCGGCCGCGCTGAAGCGGTCGCCGGCCAGGTGTTCGCGCCCGGCCACGCCCTGCTCCAGCATGTCCAGCAGGTCCTCGCCATGGCCGTAGCCGGCGCTGTGCGCCGGTGCCAGCGCGCCCTGCTGCCTGGCGGTCAGGAACGCCTCGGCCGGTCCGGCCAGCAGGAACAGCCAGCGGTAGTAATCGCCCCGCGCGGACGATCCCGGCGGCGGCGCCAGTTGTCGCTCCGGCACCAGGTCCGCCAGGTAGGCGCAGATCGCCGCGTTCTCGGTGACCGTGGCGGTGCCGTGGACCAGCGCCGGCACCTTGCCCATCGGGTTGACTGCCAGATAGTCCGGCGCCTTCATGCCGGTGCCGTAGTCGAGGATCTGCGCGCGGTACGCCAGGCCGGTTTCTTCGAGCATCCAGCGCGCGATGCGGCCGCGCGACATGGGGTGGGTGTAGAGCACAAGATCGTGGGACATGGTCGAACTCCGTGGTGGACGCCGCGCAGTCTGCGCCGCCCCTGCTGACAGCCGCTGTCAGGAGCCGACGCCGTGTCCGGTGGCGGCGCGCCAGCGCCGGATCAGCAAATGCCTGCGGTCCGGATAGCGCGCGCCGTCGTCGCGCAGCGCCAGCACCCGGTCGGCACGGAAATGGCGAAAGTCGCCGCGCAGCTCGCACCACGCCGCGATCATGCCGAAGCCGCCCAGGAAAGCCATCGCGAACGGCCAGATGCGCCGCTGCGAGGCAACCCCCTCGGCGTCGGCATAATCCATGTGCAGCACGTGCTCCAGGCGGATGCCGCGGCGCAGGACCGGCAGCCATGGCGCCGCCGGCTGCGCAGGCGTGGCCGCGGGCACCAGCAGCCCGCTGGTCTCCAGCGCCAGCCGCAACGGCGCCGGCAGCGACGCCCCGATCCGGGCGATGGCGCGCTGCGCCGCCTGCGCCAGTTCCGGATCGGCCTGGCTCGCCACCCAGCGCGCGCCCAGGGTCAGCGCCTCCAGCTCGTCCTCGCTGAAGTTCAACTCCGGCAGCAGGAAACCCGGGCGCAGCACATACCCCACGCCGGGATCGCCGAGGATGTCGGCGCCCTGCCCGCGCAGGCTGGCGATATCGCGGTACAGCGTGCGCAGGCTCACGCCCAGGTCGGCGGCGAGTTGCGCCCCGGCCACGGGGCGGCGGCGCCCGCGCAGGGCGTCGAGCAGGCGCAGCAGACGGGTGGCGCGTTGGGTCATCGCGACAGGATAGTGCCGCACGCACACGCTCGCAGCAGTGCGTCCACGGTGCGCAACCAGCACGAGCCGTCGTGCGCGGACCGTATACTCGACCGCTGCCAGGCGGGAGCGCGGCAGCGGCCGCGCCATCGCGCGTGGACGCGCCCACACAAGGAGAGACCACCGCATGTCGACACGCCGGCCAAGCACCCCGCCCGCGGCCTGCCGCGCCCACACCGACAGGTCCTGAGGAGCGCCGCATGGAGATCTTGGTGTTCGTCATCGGCGCCGTGGTGGGCGCGGTGCTGTCGCGCGTGGTCGGGCATGCGCGTTCGCCGCGGACTTCGGCCGCCCCGCCCGATCCCGCCCCGGCAGGCAGCGTCCCATCCGATGCGCAGGACGCCGACCTCGCCGACACGCCCGAACAGCAGGTGCAGCGCCTGCGCCAGCAGGTGGAAGCGCTGGACGACCAGATCCACAGTCCCGCCGACCTGGCGCGGGTCGCGCAGTTCGAGCAAGGTGCCGCGCTGCTGGCCGGTCCGGCGTTCTCCGACCAGGCCGTGATCGAGGCGCTCGGCAGCCCCGGCTGGGCATTGCCGTCGATGGCAGCCGTGGCGTTGCAGCGCCGTCGTGACAGCGACCTCGACCCGGTGCTGGAACTGTTGCCGCACCTGGGCTCGTATCCGCTCAACTTCGTGCTCGACTACCTGCAGGCGCAACCGGATGCCGACCACCTGCACGTGCTGCTGCGGCAGGCGCGCGACTGGTGGTGGGACTTCGTTCCGTTCCGGCAGCGCCTGCGCGCTTACCTGCACTGGGCCGCGAGCAAGGCGCCGGCGGACCGGGCGGTGGATGTCGACGGCCTGGACGATGCCGCATTGGCCAAGCTGGGCGAGATCCTCGGCCGGTTCAAGGAGCCGGTGCTGGAACCCTTTCTGCAGCGCCTGCAGGAGGCGCGCGCGCAGCGCCGGGAGCAGCGGGTGCTGGGCGGTTTCGGCCGCGTCGTGGCCGCGGTGCCGCCGCGCCTGCGCTTGCCGCACCCCACGCTGGACGCAGCGCTGCAGCGCGCCTACGACCTGGTGACGGCCGTCCCGCCGCAACCGGTGCTGCTGGTCGGCAAACACGGCGTGGGCAAGAGCGTGCTGATCGACCTGCTGAGCGAACGCCTGCTGGCAGAAGGCTGGCGGGTGTTCGAGGCGACCGCGGCAGAGATCCTCGCCGGGCAGAGCTACATCGGCGAGCTGGAGGGCCGCATCCGCGAAATGCTGGCGGTCCTGCACCGCGAGCGCGCGCTGTGGCGCGCGCCGGACTTCTACGACCTGCTACACAAGGGCGCGCATGCACGCGACCCGAGGGGCATCCTCGACCTGGTGATGCCGGCGCTGGAGCGCGGCGAATTGCGCCTGATCGGCGAGATCACGCCACAACAGCTGGCACAGCTGCAGGTGGCACGGCCGACGACGCGGTCGCGCTTCGAGGTGGTGACGCTGGCGCCGGCGGCACCCGCCGCACTGGCCCAGATCGGTGCGCAGTGGGCGCAGGCGCAGCAGCAGACGCTGCAGGCGGAAGTGATCGACGCGCACACCCTCGCCGAGGCCGAGCGCATGGCCGCGCAGTATTTCCCCGAGCAGCACGAGCCGGGTCGGCTGCTGCGGTTGTTGGAGGAAACCCTGCAGGCGGCCACCAGCGCCGAGGCGCCGCGCCTGCCGCTGGACGACGAAGCCCTGCTGCAGGCCGTGTCGCGGCGCAGCGGCCTGCCGCTGGACGTGATCGACGATCGCCAGCGACTGGATCTGGATGCGCTGCGCCACTTCTTCCGCCAGCGCGTGCTCGGCCAGGACGAGGCGGTGGAGACCCTGCTCGACCGCATCGCCATGCTCAAGGCCGGCCTGATCGACAGCCGTCGTCCGATCGGCGTGTTCCTGTTCGCCGGCCCGACCGGCACCGGCAAGACCGAGCTGGCCAAGGCGCTGGGCGAACTCCTGTTCGGCACCCCCGAGCGCCTGCTGCGCCTGGACATGAGCGAGTTCCAGGGCGAGGACGCGTTGTACCGGCTGACCGGCGACGACAGCGCCGGGCAACGCACGCTGATCGCGCGCATCCGCGAACAACCGTTCTCGGTGGTGTTGCTGGACGAGTTCGAGAAGGCCCACCCCAAGGTCTGGGACCTGTTCCTGCAGGTCTTCGACGACGCCCGCCTGAGCGACCGCAACGGCAATACCGCGGACTTCCGCCACAGCATCATCATCCTCACCAGCAACGTCGGCGCCACGCTCGCCCGCGCCGCCGGCCCCGGCTTCGCCACGGTGGCCGGCGGCTACTCGCGCAGAGCGGTGGAAAAGGCGGTGTACGAGACGTTCCGCCGCGAGTTCGTGAACCGGCTCGATCGTCTGGTGCTGTTCAACCCGCTGGACCGCGCGCTGATGCGCGAGATCCTGCACAAGGAACTGGATCGCACGCTGACCCGGCGCGGCCTGCGCAATCGCGCCTGGGCGGTGGAATGGGAACCGTCGGCGATCGAGTTCCTGCTCGACCGCGGCTTCACCCCGGACCTGGGCGCGCGGCCGCTGCGGCGTGCGATCGAGCAGCATCTGCTCGCCCCCCTGGCGCGCAGCATCGTCGAGCAGACCGCGCCGGAGGGGGACCAGTTCCTGTTCGTGCGCGGCGCCGGCGATCGCCTGGACGTCCGTTTCATCGCCCCGGACGCGCCCGCCGCGGCGCCGGCGCCATCGGCGGCGGGACGCGCGGACGCGCCGCTGGACCTGCGCGACATCGTGTATGCGCCCGTGGCCGACGAGGCAGCGCTGGCGCGGATGGATGCCGCGCTGAGCGCACTGCAGGCACTGCAGGCCAGCGACGCCTGGCAGCAGGCGCGCGATGCCGATTTTGCCAGCATGGGCGAACGCGATTTCTGGTCGCAGCCGGGGCGTTTCCAGGTGCTGGACCGCATCGAACGCCGCGACCGCATCGACAGCGCCCTGAACAGCGCGGTGCGCATGCGCGCGCGGCTGCAGGCGGCACAGTCCGATGGCGGGTTCGTCGGACGCCTGGCGCAATTGCTGTGGCTGCTGCGACTGGCCTGCGATGCGCTGCAGGACCAGCGCGCGCAGGATGCGCTGCTGGACCTGCGCATCGGCGCCAGCGAACTGCACCGCCACGGCGCCGATGCGCGCCAGTGGTGGCAGCGCGTGCTGCAGATGTATCTGGCCTGGGCCGAACAGCGCAACATGCGCGTGGACGTGCTGCGACAGGATCCGGAACAGGGCCACGCGTGGCTGGCCATCGGCGGCTTCGGCGCGCTGGACCTGCTGGAAATGGAGAGCGGCCTGCACGTGCAGGAACAGGACGCCGACGAACCGCCCTTGCGCCGCCTCGCCGTCCAGGTCCGGGTCGCTGCCGACGTGGCCGGACAGCCACGGCGCCCCGCACAGGCCGAGGACGAGTTGCGGGTGTGCCGGCGCTACCGGATCGCGCCGTCGCCGCTGGTACGCGACAGCGTGCGCGGCTGGCGTAGCGGTCGGCTGGAGCGGGTCCTGGGCGGCGATTTCGACGTGATGCCGATCGCCTGAGCGCTGCAGGCACCGCTGCGCCCGGTGCGAGACGGCAGGCGCGGCGTACCCCGTGCCAAAAAGGTCCCCCCCCACGCAACCGGAACGCGGCCCGTCGCTCGGCGGCCGTCGACGACCACGCGCGCGTTACCGCATTGCCATCAAAGCAATAGCCAGTAACTATCGATTGATTAGAAGAATTCGAATTCTATAGATCGCCGCTTCCGCCTATCGTGTCTCCAGTTTCACCGTACCGCCGCCGTATGATCGCGGCGTCGCGCCACCCCATATCGTTCCTCCAGATCAAGGCAGCCTCCCATGACCAGCGAATCGAAATGCCCGTTCCACCAGGCTGCCAGCGGCAGCGGCACCAGCAACCGCGACTGGTGGCCCAAGCAGTTGCGCGTGGACCTGCTCAACCAGCATTCGGCCCGCTCCAATCCGCTGGATCCGCAGTTCGATTACGCCAAGGCGTTCAAGCAACTCGATCTCGACGCGCTCAAGCGCGACCTGCACGCACTGATGACCGATTCGCAGGACTGGTGGCCGGCCGACTTCGGCCACTACGGCCCGCTGTTCGTGCGCATGGCCTGGCATAGCGCCGGCACCTACCGCACCGGCGACGGCCGTGGCGGCGGCGGCCGTGGCCAGCAGCGCTTCGCTCCGCTCAACAGCTGGCCGGACAACGTCAGCCTGGACAAGGCCCGGCGCCTGCTGTGGCCGATCAAGCAGAAGTACGGCCAGGCCATCTCCTGGGCCGACCTGCTGATCCTCACCGGCAACGTCGCGCTGGAATCGATGGGCTTCAAGACCTTCGGCTTCGCCGGCGGCCGCGCCGACACCTGGGAGCCGGATCAGGACGTGTACTGGGGCCGCGAGACCAAGTGGCTGGGCGGCGACGAACGCTATTCGCGCGGCTCGCCGGGCGTGGGCGAGGCGCACGGCGTGCTGGTGAAGGACGACGACAGCGAAGTGCAGCACAGCCGCGACCTGGAGAACCCGCTGGCCGCTGTGCAGATGGGCCTGATCTACGTCAATCCGGAAGGCCCGGACGGCAATCCCGATCCGCTGCTGGCAGCCAAGGACATCCGCGACACCTTCGGCCGCATGGCCATGAACGACGAAGAGACCGTGGCGCTGATCGCCGGCGGCCACACCTTCGGCAAGACCCATGGCGCCGGCCCGGCCGACCACGTCGGCGCCGAGCCGGAAGCGTCCGACCTGGAGAGCCAGGGCCTGGGCTGGTCCAACAGCTTCGGCAGCGGCAAGGGCGGCGACACCATCACCAGCGGCCTGGAAGTCACCTGGACCACCAAGCCGGCGCAGTGGACCAACGAGTTCTTCGAGCACCTGTTCAAGTTCGACTGGGAACTGAGCAAGAGCCCGGCCGGCGCGCACCAGTGGGTGGCCAAGAACGCCGAGGCGGTGATTCCGGACGCGCACGATCCGTCGAAGAAGCACCTGCCGACCATGCTCACCACCGACCTGGCGCTGCGCTTCGACCCGGCCTACGAGAAGATCTCGCGTCGCTTCCTGGAGAACCCGCAGCAGTTCGCCGATGCCTTCGCCCGCGCCTGGTTCAAGCTGACCCACCGCGACATGGGCCCGCGTGCGCGCTACCTCGGCCCGGACGTGCCGGCCGAAGAGCTGCTGTGGCAGGACCCGATCCCGGCCGTGGACCACCCGCTGGTCGACGCGCAGGACATCGCCGCGCTCAAGCAGACCCTGCTCGACTCCGGGCTGAGCGTGGCGCAACTGGTGTCCACCGCCTGGGCGTCGGCGTCCACCTTCCGCGGTTCGGACATGCGCGGCGGCGCCAATGGCGCGCGCATCCGCCTGGCCCCGCAGAAGGACTGGGAGGTCAACCAGCCGGCGCAACTGGCACAGGTGCTGGCCACGCTGGAGCGCATCCAGGCGCAGTTCAACGGTGCGCAGCGCGGCGGCAAGAAGATCTCGCTGGCTGACCTGATCGTGCTCGGCGGCGTTGCTGCGGTGGAACGTGCGGCTTCGCTGGCGGGGCAGACCGTCGACGTGCCGTTCGTGCCGGGCCGCATGGATGCGTCGCAGGAACAGACCGACGTGGAGTCGTTCGCGGTGCTGGAACCGATCGCCGACGGCTTCCGCAACTACGCCAGGCGCCGTTACGCGCTGTCGGCCGAGGCGCTGCTGATCGACAAGGCGCAGTTGCTGACCCTGACCGCGCCGGAGATGACCGTGCTGGTCGGCGGCCTGCGCGTGCTCGGCGCCAACAGCGGCCAGTCCGCGCACGGCGTGTTCACCAATCGCCCGGGCGTGCTCAGCAACGACTTCTTCGCCAACCTGCTCGACATGCGCACCGAGTGGAAGGCGACCTCGGAGATGAAGGACGTCTACGAAGGCCGCGACCGCCACAGCGGCGCGGTGAAGTGGACCGGCACCCGTGCCGACCTGGTGTTCGGCTCCAATTCGGTGCTGCGCGCCGTGGCCGAGGTCTACGCCAGCGCCGACGCGCAGGAGAAGTTCGTGCGTGACTTCGTCGCCGCCTGGACCAAGGTGATGCAGTTGGATCGCTTCGACCTGGCCGCCTGACGCCACACCGCTCGCTCCACGACAACGCCCCGTTTGCCGGGGCGTTGTCGTTTCCGTCGATGTCGCCAGTGTCGGTGTCGGTGTCGGCCGCGGTGCATCGAGCGTGAGCCAGAGACGGCAGCGGATCGTTCCGCGGCTGACGGGTTGCGGCTGACGCCGCTCCTACGGCCTAGCCGACCATGCTGAGCACAATCGCACTTGTGGAGGGACTTCAGTCCCGACTGCTGGCCACCCCGGGCATATCGCGCTCGTCGCGACTGACGTCGCTCCCACAGGGACACACCACGTGCCGTCCGCTCGCCGTAGGAGCGGCTTCAGCCGCGACCGCAGCACTACGAAAGCGTCGCCGCACCAACGACCCAGGCGGCGTGCACGCCCCAGCCCACCCGTCACCCCATGCGCGCCGGCCAGCCCCACGGCAACGCACCAGCTCGGCTACAACGCGTCCAGGTCGCCGAGCGCGCGGATCAGGCGGCGGGCGCGCTTGTCGGGTTTGCCGTCAGGGGCCTGGTAGCCGTTGCGCTCGGCGCTGCGCTGCGCGCGCAGTTGCGCGCGGCGTTCGCGCGAGGCCTCGCTCTCCTGGTACAGCGCCTGCGCCACGCTGGCCGGGCCGCGGGTGTCGCTCAGGCCCAACACCTGGATCTCGAACACCTCGTCGCCGCGCTGCACGCGCAACTGTTCGCCCACGCGCACCGCGCGCGAGGACTTGGGCCGCTGCCCGGCCACGTCCACCTTGCCGGTTTCCACCGCCTGCTTGGACAGGCTGCGGGTCTTGAAGAAGCGCGCGGCCCACAGCCAGACATCCAGGCGCACCGCGGCGGCTTGCACGACAGATTCGTTCATTGCGTTGCTCGACATCCACTTGCGTTGGGGTTGCAGGCAGCCAGAGGGCGATGCGGCTCGGAAGCCATCGCGCCGACCAAAGGCATGGGCGGCGCACATGTCTCTTCGCACAGATGGCGATGCCGTCGCGTCAATACAAGCACGGCGCCCGCCATGACCTGTCCGTGCAGGATGAATGGGTTGGCGGGGAAGAATGGGAGAGCAGGCAGCACCCGGCCACGCTGCAGGCGCGCCCGGGCGCGGCTTGCCCAGGTCGATCGTCGCACACCGGTCCGCACGTCGATCCACGCCCGCCCAAGGAGCGCATGACGCGATCTGTGGCGAACGCGCGCCCGCCCTCGGCGCAAGCGCATGACCACGCACGACTCGGGCAGGGCCGGCCGCCGCGCATGGGCGCCCAGGCGTCATGAGGCGGCCAGGGCCCGACCCATGCACGCCTGCTGCACGAACGCTGCAGGCCGCGGTTCGCCCATCGCCCCACTGCCATCGGTCGGTGCTAGTGTGGCCGGCTCACGCTCGATCCCGACCCGCGATGCAAAAGCCCGCCACGCTGACCGAAGGCCCGATTGGCCGCCAGTTGTTGCTGTTCTCGCTGCCGATCCTGGCCGGCAACATCGCGCAGTCGCTCAACGGCTCGGTCAATGCCGTCTGGATCGGCCGCTACCTGGGCGAAGCGGCACTCACCGCGGCGGCCAACGCCAACAGCATCATGTTCTTCCTGATCGGTTCGGTGTTCGGCATCGGCATGGCCGCCACCATCCTGATCGGCCAGGCGATGGGCCGCGGCGACGTGGCCCAGGCGCGACGGGTGATGGGCACCAGCGCCACCTTCTTCATCGGCATCTCGGTGCTGATCGCCGCCGGCGGCTGGTGGCTGGCGCGGCACCTGCTGGCGGCGATGGGCACGCCGGCGGCGTCGCTGCCGCTGGCCGAGGCCTACCTGCGGGTGATCTTTCTGGCGATGCCGCTGCTGTACACCTTTGCGTTCCTGTCGGCGGCGCTGCGCGGCACCGGCGATTCGCGCACGCCGTTCCGCTTCCTGCTGCTGTCGGTGGTGCTGGACATCGGCTTCAACCCGCTGCTGCTGTTCGGGCTGGGCCCGTTCCCCAAGCTGGGCATCGCCGGGGCGGCCTGGGCCACCTTGATCGCGCAGGCGGTATCGCTGGCCGGGTTGCTGCTGTATCTGCGCCACAAGCGCCACGTGCTGTGGCTGGGCCGCCGCGACGCGCGGCTGTTCCGGCTCGACCTGCCGATCCTGCGCGCGCTGATCGTCAAGGGCGTGCCGATGGGGCTGCAGATGGTGCTGATCTCGCTGGCGATGATCGTGATGATCTCGCTGGTCAACGGCTACGGCACCGACACCTCCGCCGCCTACGGCGCGGCGCTGCAGCTGTGGGCCTACCTGCAGATGCCGGCGATGGCGATCGGCGCGGCCTGTTCGTCGATGGCCGCGCAGAACGTCGGCGCGCAGCGCTGGGACCGGGTCGCGGCGACCGCGCGCAAGGGCGTGCTGTTCAACTTCCTGCTGACCGGCGCGCTGATCGCACCGTTGATCCTGTTCGACCGCTGGACCCTGGCGCTGTTCCTGCCGCCGCACAGCGCGGCGCTGGAGATCGCGCGCCATCTCAACCACATCGCGGTGTGGTCGTTCCTGTTCTTCGGCGTCACCTTCGTGATCTCCGGCGTGGTCCGCGCCACCGGCGCGGTGATCCCGCCGCTGCTGATCCTGGCGCTGTCGCTGTGGGGCATCCGCGTGCCGTTCGCGCAATTGCTGCAGCCGCAGCTGGGCGTGGACGCGGTGTGGTGGAGCTTCCCGACCAGCGCCACCTGCGCGATGCTGGTGTCGCTGGCGTATTACCGCTGGGGCAACTGGCGCACCGCGCGGATGCTGGCGCCCTCGCGGCCGGAAACCGTGGCGCACCCAGCGGAAGTGCCGGCGCAGCCGCCGGCACCGGTCGCCGACGTGGCGGTGGCGCAGGATCCGGCGCGCTGAGCGCCTGGGCGGCGGCAATGACTTGCCGCCGGATCCCCCATTTGTAGGAGCGGCTTCAGCCGCGACCAGGCCGCCGACCATCGTCAAGAGGGACGCAGGCGCTCGACGGCGAGCGGTTCTGGGAATGCCTGGTCGCGGCTGAAGCCGCTCCTACGAAGGCATCGCGCGCGGCGTCGGTTGAAAACAGCGCTGGGACTGAATGCACCACAGGCCACGGCGCACATGCTGCCATCCCCCAAACGCAAACGGCCGCCCGAAGGCGGCCGTTGCGGCAGCGACCCGAGGGTCGCCGGGGATTACTCGGCCTTGGCGGCAGCCGCAGCGGCCTGGCGCGCGACCTTGGCCTGCGCAGCGGCGGCCAGATCTTCCTTGATGCGGGCGGCCTTGCCTTCCAGGCCACGCAGGTAGTAAAGCTTGCCGGCGCGGACCTTGCCGCGGCGCTTCACTTCGACCGAGTCGATGGTGGCGCTGTGGGTCTGGAACACGCGCTCGACGCCGTAGCCGTGCGAGATCTTGCGCACGGTGAACGAGGAGTTCAGGCCGGCGTTCTTGGTGCCGATCACCACGCCTTCGTAGGCCTGCACGCGCTCGCGGTTGCCTTCCTTCACCTTGACGTTGACGACGACGGTGTCGCCCTGGTTGAACTCCGGCAGCTTGCGCTGGATCTGGGCGGCTTCGAAGTCGGCCAGGATGGTCTTGTTGAGCTTGCTCATGGTGGGCACCGCTTGTGTCTGGTGAGGTGGTCCGGCAGTCGCCGCACGGCGATTGCGCGATATCGGATGGGCCAAGCATGGAACGCACTGGCCGGAAAGCCGGGCATTTTAACCCAGCCCGGCGGCCATGGCTAGGGCCTGGGTGGATTTTCCTGTTCGGCGGCCAGGGCCGCCTCCCGCTCCTGGCGGAATTCCTGCAGCAGGCGGCGGTCGGCCGCACTCAGCGCCGCCTCGTCCAGCAGCTCCGGGCGCCGCAGCCAGGTCCGCCCCAAGGCCTGCATGCGCCGCCAGCGCGCGATCGCGGCATGGTTGCCGGAACGCAGCACCGCCGGCACCTCGCCCAGCGCATGTTCGCGCGGATGGGTGTAGTGCGGGCAGTCGAGCAGGCCGTCCGGCCCCTCGAAACTGTCCTGGGCGGCGGATTCGGCGTCGTTCAGCGCACCCTCCTGCAGCCGGGTCACCGCATCCACCAGCACCGCCGCGGCCAGTTCGCCGCCGGACAGCACGTAGTCGCCGATTGAGATCTCCTCGTCCACCGCGGCGGCCACGAAGCGCTCGTCCACGCCTTCGTAGCGCCCGCACAGCAGCAGCAGCCGCGGCAATGCGGCCAGTTCGCGCGCCTTGGCCTGGGTCAGCGGCCGCCCCTGCGGGCTCAGGTAGATCAGCGGCGCCGGCTGCGGATCGGCCGCGCGCACCGCCTCAAGGCAGGCCTGCAGCGGCTCGATCATCATCACCATGCCGGGGCCGCCGCCGAACGGGCGGTCGTCGACCTTGCGGTAGCCGCCGCTGGCGTAGTCGCGCGGGTTCCAGCCGTGCAGGTCCAGCAATGCCCGCTCCTGCGCACGCCCGACCACGCCGAACCCGGCGCACTGGGCGACGAACTCGGGGAACAGGCTGATGACGTCGATGCGCATGGGGCGGAGATTGGGGAGTCGGGAGTGGGGATTCGCAAAAGCGACAGCGGGGCCAGCGCACGCGCCGGCATCGCTCAAAATTCGGGATCCCAGTCGGCCACGACCAGGTTGGCCTCGAAATCCACCGACTTGATGTAGTCCGGCTGCACGAACGGCACCAGCCGCTCGCGGTCGCCGCGCACCACCAGCACGTCGTTGGCGCCGGTGGAGAACAGGTGCGAGACCCGCCCCAGGGCCACGCCGTCGACGGTGCGCACGTCCAGACCTTCCAGGTCCACCCAGTAGTACTCGTCCGGACGCGGCGGCGGTAGGCTGCTGCGCGCCACGTAGATCTCGGTGCCGCGCAAGGCTTCCACCGCGTCGCGGTCGGTGACCTCGGGCAGCGTGGCGATCAGGTACTTGCCGGATTCGCGGCCGCGCACGCCGGTGAGGCTGCTCTCGCTGCCGTCGGGCTTGCGCACGATCCAGGGCTGATAACGGAAAATGGCGAGGCGCGGCTCGGTCCAGGACTCGAGCTTGGCCTCGCCACGGATGCCGAACGCGCCAAGGACCCGACCGAGCAGGATGCGGCGCTGGCTGTCTTTCATCGGGGCAAACGCAAGGGCCGCGCACTCGGCGCGGCCCGCGGAATCAGGCCGCGGCGGCCTGGTTCTTGGTGGCTTCCTTGTACAGGTTGCGCACCTTGTCGGTCAGCTGCGCGCCATTGGACACCCAATGGTCGACGCGGGCCAGGTCCAGCACCACGCGCGGCTCGGCGCCCTGGGCGACCGGGTTGTAGTAACCGACGCGTTCGATGTTGCGGCCGTCGCGCGCGCTGCGCACGTCGGTGACGATGATGTGGTAGAAGGGGCGCTTCTTGGCGCCGCCACGGGTAAGGCGGATCTTGACCATGGTGAGTTTCCGGTGTTGCCCAGTCGCCAGGATGGCGCGGTGAACCGACGATTATAGCCACCGTCCCCGCCGCTGCCAAGTCGTTGCCGCTGACGCGGCAAGGGATTGGGGATCCGGGATTGGGGATTCGCCAGAAGCGGTGCCGATGGCGGCGAGATGCCTCTTGTGCCGCCTAGATCGCCTGCCAGGGCTGGGTGCGCAGCGCTTGCTCCAGCAGGGCCAGCAACTCCTCGGCCGGGCGCAGCGCGCGCCCGTCCACCGCCGCCACCGCCTGCTGCCCGCGGGCGTTGCAGGTGAAGGCGGCCACGTCCGCCCCGAGTTCCTGCAGCGACAGCGGCCGTTCGCGCTGCGCCACACCCAGCTGGGCCAGGCCCGCCTGCAGCAACCGCTGCTGGGTGCCGTGCAGCGCCGGCGCCTGCGGCCAGTGCAGGCAGGCGCCGTCCCACAGCCCCAGGTTCCAGGTCGGCCCCTCGGCCACCTGCCCCTGTGCGTCGACGAACAGCGCATCGTCGGCGCCGGCCTGCAGTGCCAGGCGGCGCTGCTGGAATGCGCCGAACGTGCCGACGTGCTTGAACTGCGGCGCCTCGCGCGCGAACACGCTGCTGCGCAGGCGCAGCGGTGCCGCCTCGGCCTGCGCCGGTTCCGCCAGCGACACCAGCAGTTCCACCGCGCAGTCGTCGGCGGCCCGGCGCAACGAGAAGGCCGGCGCGACCACCGTGATGCGCAGCGACGCATCGCCACTGCCGAACGCGGCCAGCGCCGCCCGCAGTGCGTCGCACACGCGATCGGCCGGCAACGCGTTGCCGAACAGCGCCGCGTTGGCCTGCTGCAGCCGCTGCAGATGCAGGTCGAGCCCGCGTACGCCGCCGCCGCGGACCTGCATGGTGCTGAAATGCCCATAGTTCACCAGGGCGGCCGCGGCCAGCAACTCGGCCGGCGCAGGCTGCCCGTGGTGAAAAACCTGTGCGTTCACGACAAGGCCTGCGCCTGTGCCCACCAGCGCGCCAGCAGCGCCGCGGCCGGCTCGGCCGGCGCCATCCATGCCGACTGCCCCGCCCAGGCCTGCATTGCTGCGAGGCGGTCGGCGCGCTGCGCGGCCTGGCGCATCGGCGCGGTCAGCCCTCGCTGTACCGGGTACGGCCGCGGCGGCGGTGCGTCCGGCGCGGCGGCGGCACGCACGTAGTCGGTGACCAGCGCCCGGCCCAGGCGCCCGGAGAAGGCGCGGGTCAGCGTGGTCTGCTCGGGTTCGGCCTGGGCCAACGCGGCCGCCCAGGCCGGCGCCAGCGCTGCCTCGGGGGTACGCAGGAAGGCGGTGCCGATCTGCACCGCGCTCGCGCCCAGGGCCAGCGCGGCGGCGATGCCGCGGCCGTCGCCGATGCCGCCGGCAGCGATCACCGGGATCTGCAGGCGATCGGCCAGCCGCGGCAGCAGCGCGAACAGCCCGGTCAGCTGCCGCTCGGCACGGTCTGCGGCGAAGGCGCCACGGTGGCCGCCGGCCTCGGCGCCCTGCGCGACCACCGCATCGGCGCCGGCGGCCTGCGCGGCCAGCGCCTCGTCCAGGGTGGTGGCGCAGGCGAACCAGGCGATCCCCGCCTGCTGCAGGCGCTGCACCTGGTCCGGCCGGAACAGGCCCATGATCGAGGAGGCCACCGCCGGGCGCGCTGCGAGCAAGGCCTCGAACTGGGCGTCGAAATCAGCCGGCGCCGCATCGCCGGCGGCGGCCTCGACCGGCGGCCCCCAGGCAGCGAGAAAGGCGCGCACTTCGGCCTCGGCGGCGGCGTCGCGCACGGGCGGCGGATCCGGCGCCCACAGGTTGACTTGCGCCGGCCCACCACCGGCGGCGCGGAACGCGTCCATCCACGCTCCGATGTCCTGCGGCGCGGACAGCACCGCGCCCATCGCGCCCATGCCGCCGGCCGCGGCGACCGCGGCCGACAGCGGCACCGGGCAGGCGCCGGCCATGGGGCTGAGCAGGATCGGCAGGCGCAGGCCGAAGCGCTCGCAGAACTGCAGCGCCCGCGCCTGCGCCGCTGATCCCGGGCGTGGCGACGGCGCCATCTCAGCCGGCCTGCTGCAACAACTGCACGATGCGCGGCCAGCCCATGTGCTGCGCCAGCTCCAGCGCCGTCCGTCCCTGCGGCGTGCGCAGCGACGGGTCGGCGCCATGCTGCAGCAGCAACGCCACCGGCTGGTAGTTGCCGGCCAGCGCGTCGCGCTGCAACAGCGTCCAGCCCTGCCCGTCACGCGCATGCACCGCCTCGGGGTGGCTGCGCAGATTCTCGTCGATGCGCGGCGCGATGTTCTCGCTCATCGGGTGCTCGCGCAGCGACAGTTCGGCAGCCGCGTCGGCGGCGGCGCTGTCGTCCGTCGCCTGCGCTGGCGACGGCACCAGCTGCACCTGCCCGGGCGGACCGAATTCCAGTCCCCAGGCCGCGTCGTGTTCTGCGCGCTCGTCGGCCGCCATCTCGCGCCGCTGCGCGTCGATGGTGTAGCCGCCATAGACCTTGCCGCCGATCACGTACATCCAGTCCTCCAGTTCGGCGAACGGCAATGTCACCTCGGCTCCGGCCTGCAGCGACGCGATGTCGTGCGGATCGTTGAGCAGCGTGCCGGAGACGGTCTCGCCATCGAACTGCACGTCGCCGACCCACATGTGTTCGAACGGCGGCGCCTCGGGATCGCCGGCATCGGTCGCGAATGCGAACTTCACCGCCGCCATTTCCAGCCCCGGCACGATACGCCGGTACTCCCAGGACAGTTCGCGCCAGAAGAACTTGAACGTCCCGCGCGCGGCGATGTAGGCCGCCTGCATCGCGGCGTCCTCGTCGCCGGTGAAATACATCGAATGTTCGCTCATCGCAGTGATGTCCCTTTCAAAAAAAATCCACGGTCCGACGGCAACGCCGCCGTCCAGGTAATGCCTCGCGCGGCTCGCCCGACGGACGCGCTCAGCGGAACGGCAGGCCGCCGCGACCGCCCATGCCGCCGAGCATGCCCTTCATGCCGCGCATCAGGCCCTTCATGCCGCCGCCGGCCATCTTGCTCATCATCTTTTCCATCTGCTGATACTGCTTCATCAGCTTGTTGACGTCGGCCGGCTGGGTACCGGAGCCGCGGGCGATGCGCGCGCGGCGCGAGCCGTTGAGCAAGCCCGGGTTGCGCCGCTCCTTCTTGGTCATCGAACCGATGATGGCGATCATCCGCGGCACGTCCTTGTTGCCGGCGACCTGCTGCTTGAGATGGTCGGGGATCTGGCCCATGCCCGGCAGCTTGTCCATCAGCCCGGACAGGCCGCCCATGTTCTGCATCTGCTCGAGCTGGTCGCGCATGTCGTTGAGGTCGAATTTCTTGCCCTTGGCGACCTTCTCGGCCAGCTTCTGCGCCTTGTCCTTGTCGACCTGGTGCTCGACCTGCTCGACCAGCGACAGCACGTCGCCCATGTCGAGGATGCGGCTGGCCAGGCGATCGGGGTGGAACACGTCCAGGCCGTCGGGCTTCTCGCCGACGCCGATGAACTTGATCGGCTTGCCGGTGATGTAGCGCACGCTCAGCGCGGCGCCGCCACGGGCGTCGCCGTCGGTCTTGGTCAGCACCACGCCGGTCAACGGCAGCGCCTCGCTGAAGGCCTTGGCGGTGTTGGCCGCGTCCTGGCCGGTCATCGCGTCGACCACGAACAGGGTCTCGGCCGGGGTGATCGCCGCGTGCAGCGCCTTGATCTCCTCCATCATCGCCGCGTCGATCGCCAGGCGGCCCGCGGTATCCACCAGCAGCACGTCGACGAAGGACTTGCGCGCGTCGGCGATGGCGGCGCGGACGATGTCCACCGGCTTCTGCGAGGCCTCGGACGGGAAGAACAGCACCCCGACCTGCTCGGCCAGGGTCTTGAGCTGCTCGATCGCGGCCGGACGGTACACGTCGGCCGACACCACCATCACCTTCTTCTTGCGCTTTTCCTTCAGGTGCTTGGCCAGCTTGCCGACCGTGGTGGTCTTGCCCGCGCCCTGCAGGCCGGCCATCAGCACGATCGCCGGCGCCGGCACGTTGAGGTTGAGGTCGCTGGCGGCCGAGCCCATCACCGCGGTCAGCTCGTCGCGCACGACCTTGATCAGCGCTTGGCCCGGGGTCAGGCTCTTGAGCACTTCCTGGCCGACCGCGCGCACCTTGATGCGCTCGATCAGCGCCTGCACCACCGGCAGGGCGACGTCGGCCTCGAGCAGCGCGATGCGCACTTCGCGGGTGGCTTCGCGGATGTTCTCCTCGGTCAGGCGACCGCGGCCGCGCAGGCGCTGCATGGTGCCGGAGAGGCGTTGGGTGAGGGATTCGAACATGCGGGCGGGTCGCGAACGGGAAACGGCCGTCGATTATAGCCGGGCGCGCCGCCGATCCCTGCCGCGGCCGTCACGGCGGCCTGTCCGATATGCGAAACTGCCGCGATGCTCATCACCGTCCTCGCCACCCTGCTGTACCTGGCCGCCACCGGCCTGCTGATCGCCGCGGTGGTGCGCGACCGGGTGGACCGCAGCCGCGCCTGGCTGTGGCCGGCACTGCCGGCGGTGGCGCTGCACGCCGGCTATCACGTGCAGGTCGCCCTGCACACCGCCGGCGGCCCGGACATGCATTTCTTCGCCGCGCTGTCGCTGGTCAGCCTGGGCATGGCGCTGATGACCACGCTGGTCGGCGCCAGCGGGCGCATGGCTGCACTGGGCGTGGTGGTGTTCCCGCTGTCGGCGGCGCTGCTGCTGGCCTACCACGGCTATGGCCACGAGCCGGCGCCGGTGCTGGACTGGCGACTGCAGTTGCATGCCTGGCTGGCGCTGCTGGCCTACGCCACGCTGGGCATCGCCGCCCTGCTGGCGGTGATGCTGTGGCTGCAGGAACGCGCGCTGCGGCGCCGCGACTTCCATCCCTGGCTGCGCGCGCTGCCGCCGCTGACCGCGCTGGAGACGCTGCTGTTCCGCACCATCGTGGTCGGCTTCATCCTGCTGACCCTGACCCTGCTGACCGGGGTGCTGTTCGTGCAGGATTTCCTGGCGCAGCGGCTGGTGCACAAGACCGTGCTCAGCGTGCTGTCGTGGATCGTGTTCGGTGCGCTGCTGTTCGGCCGCTGGCGCTACGGCTGGCGCGGGGTCAAGGCGGTGCACTGGACCCTGGCGGCAATGGTGCTCCTGCTGCTGTCGTTCTTCGGCAGCAAGTTCGTGATCGAACTGGTGCTGGGGCACGCGCAGTAGCCTGACCAGGCTAGCGCGGCGCGTGTTTTTGCAGGAGCGGCTTCAGCCGCGACCGGGCATTCCTGGGAGTGTCCGGTCGCGGCTGAAGCCGCTCCTACGGCATGCCACCCCTCAACCGCCACCCTCGCTCCGCCAGCGCCGCCTCCACCGTCGCCCACGCCGCGTCGCGGCCGACCTCGGCGAACTGGTACACGATGCGATGCCGGTAGACCTCCCCGGGACGCAGGATGCAATCGGGAAAGCCCGGCTGGTTCGGCGCGTCAGGATAGCCCTGCGGCTCCAGGCAGATGCCGCGGCCCAGCGTCGGGTGCTGCCGGTCCAGGCCCTGGCCCTCGTACAGCTGCACGGCCGGCATCGGGCTGGCGATGCGCATGGCCACGCCGCTGTGCGGCGAATACAGCAGCGCGGTGCAATCGTGGCCGTCGGCCAGCACCAGGCAGTGGTCGTAGCCGGCACTGAGCGAGAGCTGCGGATCGGCGGCGATGTCCTTGTCGGCGATGGCGCGCGCCTGGCGGAAATCGAACGGCGTGCCGGCCACCGTGGCGACCTCGCCACGCGGCAGCAGCGCCGCGTCGCGCACCGGCAGGTAGCGATCGGCCGGCACCCGCAGCCACTGTGCCGCGGCGGGCACCGCGGCGTCGCCGGCCAGGTTGAAATAGGGATGATGGGTGAGATTGAGCGGGGTCGGCGCATCGGTGTGCGCGACGAATTCGACGCTCAGGCACCGGCCGTCGACGCGGTAGGTCGCCTCCACCGCGACGTTGCCCGGGTAGCCCTCCTCGCCGGCCGGCGAGTCGTAGCGCAACTGCAGCGTGCGCGCGGTCTGCGCCAGCACCGTCCACACCCGGCGGCCGAAGCCCAGCGCGCCGCCATGCAGGTGATTGGCGCCCTCGTTGGCGGTGACCGCGTAGTGCCGGCCATCGATGGCGAAAGCCGAGCCAGCGATGCGGTTGCCGAAGCGCCCGACCAGCACGCCCAGGTAGGCCGGATCCTGCAGATAGTCCTGCAGCGTCGGCAGCCCCAGCACCAGGTCGGTCTCGCCATGCGTGCCGTGTAGGCGCAGGCTGCGCAACAGGCCACCGTAGGTCAGCAGTTCGGCACGCAGGCCGTCGCCGCTGTCCAGGACCACGCGCTGGATGGCAGTACCGTCGGGAAGATGACCGAAGAGCGAGGACATGCAGGGGCCTGGAGTCGGTGTGCGCATGCGCGGGGCCCGCAGCATAACCAGCGATGGCGCGGCACGGCCATCGCCACGCGAGCATCGGCGCTGCGCTGTGCGATAGCGCGCACATTCGCGCGACGCACCCGCTGCGGCACCACGCCGCGCATTGCAATTCCGATATGGCGGCGGCGCATTTGGGCATTGGTCCGCCGTCGGCGTGTCTTTTATGCTCGGGCCGGGGGATGGACAGGGGAACCAGGCACACCGTACCGAGCGGCGCAGACGCGATCGCCCGGATTGCCTCCCTGGACGCGATATCCCCTCAGCGCTACACCGAGGCCGCGTGCCGGCCGTCACTCCCACGCAGCGCTGGCGACGGCGCGCCTACCCGACAAGGAGTTCCCGATGCGTTCGCCCCGTTTCCTGAAGCAGCGTGCGGTGCGCTGGCGGCGGCTGCCGCTGATCGCCGCGACGCTCGGCCTGGCACTGGCCGCCACGCTGGCGCAGGCCGCCGACGTCGAGGTGCGCGGCACCTTGCGCGCCGACCGCCCTGGCCCCACGGTGTCGCGCCACCTGTTCGGGCAGTTCGCCGAGCACCTCGGCACCGGCATCTACGGCGGCGTCTGGGTCGGCCCGGACTCGAAGATCCCCAACACCCGCGGCTACCGCAACGACGTGGTCGCCGCGCTGAAGGCGCTGGACGTCCCAGACATCCGCTGGCCCGGCGGCTGCTTCGCCGACGAGTACCACTGGCGCGACGGCATCGGCCCGCGCAGCCAGCGCCCGACCAGCGTCAACACCCACTGGGGCGGCGTGGAGGAACCCAACAGCTTCGGCACCCACGAGTTCATGGACTTCACCGAACTGCTCGGCACGCAAGCCTACGTCGCCGGCAACGTCGGCGACGCGGCGCCGGGCGAGATGGCGCAGTGGGTGGAATACATGACCGCGCCCACCCGCTCGACCCTGGCCGAACAGCGCCGCCGCAACGGCCGCCAGGACCCGTGGAAGGTGCCGTTCTTCGGCGTCGGCAACGAGCTGTGGGGCTGCGGCGGCAACATGCGCGCCGAATACGCCGCCGACGTGTTCCGCCGCTACCAGACCTTCATCAAGGCGCCGGCCGACCAGAAGATCATGAAGATCGCGCCCGGCCCCAGCGATGCCGACTATCACTGGACCGAGGTGATGATGCGCGAGGCCACCAAGTTCATGGACGGCCTCAGCCTGCACTACTACACCATCCCCGGCGGCTGGCCGCCGCGCGCCTCCTCCACCAGCTTCGACGAGGCGGCCTGGATCGAGACGCTGTCGCGCACCCTCCTGATGGACGAGCTGATCACCAAGCACAGCGCGATCATGGACAAGTACGACCCGGACAAGAAGGTCGCGCTGGTGGTCGACGAATGGGGCACCTGGTACAAGGGCCTGCCCGACGTGAACCCGGGCTTCCTGCGCCAGCAGAACACCTTGCGCGACGCACTGGTGGCCTCGCTCAACCTGGATATCTTCGCCCAGCATGCCGACCGCGTGCGCATGGCCAACATCGCGCAGATGGTCAACGTGCTGCAGGCGATGATCCTCACCGACGGCGACAAGATGCTGCTCACGCCGACCTATCACGTCTTCATGCTGTACAAGCCGTACCAGGACGCGACCGCGCTGCCGCTGCAGATCGGCACGCCGGACTACCGGCATGCCGGCTACACGGTGCCGGCGGTGCACGGCTCGGCGGTGCGGGCCAAGGACGGGCACGTCTACGTGGCGCTGACCAATCTGGCCCCCAACCGCAGCGCCAACGTCGCGGTCCAGGTCGACGGCGTGCAGGCGCGCGGCGTCAGCGGCCAGATCCTGACCGCCCCGACCATCGACGCGCTCAACACCTTCGCCCAGCCGCAGGCGGTGCGCCCGGCCGCGTTCGACGGCGCCCACGTGCGCGGCGATACGTTGCAGGTGGCGCTGCCGGCCAAGGCGATCGTGATGCTGAAGCTGCAGTAGTCGCAGGCTACTGTCGCGCCCTCCCCCTGCTGCGTCGCGCAGCAGACCCTGGATGCATGCCACGACGCACACGTGGTGCGCGCTCCTGGCCCCTCTCCCCCCGGGAGAGGGGTTGGGGTGAGGGTCGGTCGCGCCGCACATCCATTCCAGCCCAAGCCGCCGCTCGAAGGCGCACGCGAGGGAGAGCTACGTGCCAGCGCATCCCTCACCTCCCCGCCAGTGAGGGCGAACTGCTCACATGCGCACGGCGCACTCGCCCCGCTCCCACCAGAGGGCTGGAGTCCTGGGCGGCGCGACCTCCTCCGCGCTAGTCCTCCGGATCAGTCAGCAACGCGAACAGCGACTGACCGTCCGGTGCGACCAGGTCACTGACCGCCCAGCAACCGTTGCCGCGGCGCTGCAACTCGATCTTGACCGAGCACGCCCGCGCCGCGCGGCCGCCGAGCGCGAGCCGGTAGTCCATGCGCACCTCCACCACGGTGGCCTGCGAACCGCCCGAGACCAGGGTGAAGGACGGCGCGCCCTGGATCTCGCCGTCCTGCGCGCTGGTCCACGGATCGAAGTCCAGCCGGCACACACCCTCGCGCGCGGCGCAGCGCTGGTCGGCCTGCAACGCGTGCGCGAAGGCCGGCGTCAGCAAGCCGTCCAGGTTCTGCGGCTGCCAGTAGAAATCGCGCGCCTTGTACAGGCGTTCGGCCATCTGCAGCGGCGTCGCACATGCCGGCGGCTGCGCCGCGGCGAGCGCCGGCGGCAGGGCAAGCAGAGTCAGGAGGGCAAGACGGCGATGCATGGGCGGCTCCGGCGATCGGGGCCGGCTATGAAGCCCGGTTCGCGACGCGGACGCAAGCACTGGGCATACGCGTGGCGAACAAAACGGTCGCGCGCCGTCACCAAGTGGGCGCGGACACTGCACAGGAACCGCAGTGGACACGTGATCCGTGAGGATCGCCAGCGCCGTCCACGCCCGCTTGGCGACCGCGTCGCGGTGTTGCTTGCCGCGCAAAAAAGAGGAGCCGGCGAACCGGCTCCTCGTCCTCCTGCCGCATTGCCGGATGGCAATCCGGCTCACGCGGCCTTGACCGGCGCATAGCCGTCGAAGGTCATGCTCGCCGATGCCCGTCCCTGGGTCAGCGAGCGCAACGCAGTGGCATAGGCCTGCAGTTGCGCCAGCGGCGCCTGCGCCACGACCTCGGCACGGGCCCCACGCTCTTCGATCGCCACCACGCGTCCCTCGCGCCGCTGCAGATCGCCGAGCACGTCGCCGACGCTGTGCGCGGGCGTGTCGATCGCCACCGCCATCACCGGCTCCAGCAACTGCGTGCCGACCTGCGCCAGCGCCGCCTTCACCGCGTCCGACGCCGCACGCTGGAACGCCAGGTCCGACGAATCCACCGCATGCGCCTGGCCATCGACCAGCACCACCTCCACACCGACCACCGGATGACCCAGCGGGCCTTGCGCCAGCGCCGCGCGCGCGCCCTTCTCGGTGGCGGCGACGAAGGCCTTCGGCACGACGCCGCCGCGGCTGCGGTCGGCGAAGGTCACCGCGCCGTCCGCGCGCGGCAGCACATCCAGCACCACCTGCGCGAACTGGCCCTGGCCGCCGTTCTGCTTGGACAGCCGTGCGGCCACGCCCAGCGCGGCCGCACGCGGCGTTTCCTGGTAGGCCACGCGCGGCGCACCGGTGCGCACGTCCACGTGCCACTCGCTGCGCAAGCGCTCCACCATCACCTCCAGGTGCAACTCGCCCATGCCCCAGATCACCGCCTCGCCGGTCTCCGGATCGCTGTCGACGCGGAAGGACGGATCCTCCTGCGCCAGCCGCGCCAGGCCCTGACCCAGCCGCACCAGCTCGGCCGCATTGGCCGCGCCGAGCCGCCACGCCAGCACCGGCGGCTGCGTGCGGATGCGTTCCAGCACCCACCGCGCCTGCACGCCGCTGAGCGTCTCGCCGCTGACCGCGTCCTTCCAGCCGAGCACGGCGACGATCTCGCCGGCCTCGGCCTGCGCGACGTCGTGGGTCCGCTGCGCCTGCACCACCGCCAGCCGCCCGACCCGGCGCGGACGCCGGGCATGCGACGTCCACACCGTGTCGCCGACGCGCAAGGTGCCCGAGTACACGCGCACGAACGCCAGCGGGCCCTGCGCGGTATGCGCGAACTTGAACACCAGCGCCGCCAACGGACCGGACGGATCCGGCGCCAGCAACGTCTCGTGTCCGCCTTCGCCACCCGCATCGCCGTCGGCGTCGGCCCGCGCAGCCACCGGCGCGCGGTCCAGCGGCGACGGCAACCAGTCGACGATCGCGTCCAGCAACGGCTCGATGCCCTTGCGTTTGAACGCCGACCCGGCCAGCACCGGCACGCCGGCGCCGGCCAGGGTGGCCCGGCGCAGCGCAGCCCGCAGCAGCTCGGCGTCGATCGCGCGTTCCTCGAGATAGGCCTGCGCCAGCGCCTCGTCGTGCTCGGCCACCGCAGCGATCAACTGCTCGCGCGCCTCCGCGAACGCGGCTGCCTCCTCGGCATGCCAGGCGCGCGTGTGCAGCTGCCCCTCGTCGTCCCAGGTCAGCAGGCGGCCGCCGACCAGGTCGCTCCAGCCGTCGAAGCCGGAGTCGCCCGGCAACGGCACGCCGACCGCCCAGACCGTCGCGTCGAGCTTGCTGCGCAACTGCGCCAGCACGCCGTCGAACGACGCGCCGGCACGGTCCATCTTGTTGACGAACGCGAGCATCGGCACGCCGTGGCGACGCGCCTGCCGCCACACGGTCTCGGATTGCGGCTGCACGCCGTCGACCGCGGAGAACACCGCGACCGCGCCGTCGAGCACGCGCAGCGAGCGTTCCACCTCGATCGCGAAATCGATGTGCCCGGGGGTGTCGATCAGGGTCAGGCGATGCGTCGGCTGCCCGGCGGGCGCCCACTGCACCTGCACCGCGGCCGCGCCGATGCTGATGCCGCGCGCGCGTTCGATGTCCGAGAAGTCGGTGGTGGCGGCGCCATCGTGGACTTCGCCGAGACGATGGATCGCACCGGCAGCCCACAACAGGCGTTCGGTGAGGGTGGTCTTGCCGGCGTCGATGTGGGCGATGATGCCGAGGTTGCGCCAGCAGGAAAGGGTGTTCGTGTTCATGAGAGAGGTTCCGCATTGCCAACACTGGGGAAGCCGCATGCCCCGGTTGGCGAGGCGGGCATGCGGCTAGGTTTCGGGTTCGGCGGCGTAGTGCATGGCACGTTCTCCTTGGCGTGTCGGAACGGTGGAACAGCGAAAAACAGGCATAAAAAAAGCACCCATCGGGTGCTTGTCTGCGGCGGATCGGCGATGGCCGGCGTCAGCGCACGGCGTCGTCCATTCCTTCAGGCAGGCGCACCCGGCCTGCGCTGACGCGCAGGGCGTTGGGCAATATCAGCAGCGGTGCGTACGGCATGGCGGCGTGACGATGGGTGCGAATGAGGGCGACAAGTCTGAACCTGTGCGAGGGCCCGGTCAATGCGGGCGACGCGGCGCCGCTGGAACGCTCGGAGGCGGTGCGTGCAACGCTGGCGCGCATGCACTCAATGCCGAAGCCGCACGGACGTACTGCCGTACGCCCCTCCGACGCCATGGGGCGGAACATTCCGCTCGCACCGCCTCGAATCGTCGCGCCGGTGCGGCAGAGGGCCTGCCGGCACCGGCGCGATGCGCGCATCACCACCCGATGTTGGTGTTCTGTACCAAGCCGGCAGCGGCGTTCGGGCCCTTCCAGAGCACGTTGCCCATCGCCACGCCGTACTGGCCGCCACCCCAGAACAGCGATTCCTTGCCGCTTGAGCGGCAATGGTTGCCGATGATGCTGACTCTGGAGATGTTGTTGAAGAACATCGCGGTGTCGCGCGTGTTGTTGAAGATGTTGTTGTGGACGGTGATGTCGTGGATGCGGCCGACGGTGTCGGAGACCACCGACAACTGGAAGTCGCCGCCTTCGAAGGTGTTGTCGGCGAAGGTGATCGAGTTGGCGTCCTGGCTCAACGAGCACACCACCGTGCCGGGTTGCCCCGACAGCCAGTTGCCGATGCATTTGACGTAGGAGCTGTTGTTGGTGGCCTGCACCGAAGCCACCTTGACCTGGTCGATCACGTTGTGCGAGATGTTGATCTCCATGCCGCGGTCGACATAGACGCCGATGCCCGAACCGGCGGAGGCGAGAATGGTGTTGTTGACGATCCTGACCCCTTCCGGCTGCGCCGACGTCGACCCCAGATAGACGCCCCCGCAGCCGAGCATGTAGTTGCCCTCGACGAACGAATTGATGCCGCCGTCGCGGTTGTAGACCGCGTAGTCGCCGATGGAATTGAAGAAACACTCGCGGATCTGGTAGCCCTCGCCGCCGACGCAGTGGAAGCCGTTGGACAGGAACCGCGAGAACGCCACGCCGCGGATCAGGATGGTGCGGTCGTCCGGACGATCCGGTGCGGAGTACGCGTACTCCACGCCGTTCTGCGCGCGGTTCATGCCATCCAGCCCCAGGTCGAACAGTGCGGCATTGCCGCCGAGCACGTAGACCAGGGCCACGTTGGCCGGGAAGTTGTCGCCGGCGCGAATGGCGCAGTTCTGCCCCGCGCCGGCCACCACGAAACCGGCCGCGCTGTTGACCTTGCTCTTCACGAACAGCGGCGCGTCCACCCGATAGGAGCCCGCGGGAAAGAACACGTAGCCGCCATCGGTACCCACGCTGTCCAGGGCCGCCTGGATCGCCGGCTGGTCGTTGCTGGCACCATCGCCGACCGCGCCGAAATCCTTGACGTTGACGATGGCGGACGATGTTGCCGCTGCCTGCGTGGTGTTGGTGTTGGTGTTGGTGTTGGTGTTGGTGTTGGCGCCGGCGACGTCCACGCCGGCGAGCGCGGCCACCCCGGCCATGCCGCCAAGGCCCATGAAGCGGGAAAAATCACGGCGCGACATTCCCGCCGCGGGCCGCTGTCCATTCGAATGCTGTTGCATGTCCATCTCTCGTCTTGGTGAAAAGGGGGCTGCTGAAGAAGCCGCATCGGCGGTAGCGCATGTGATCCGAAAAAAGTTTCAGCCTGCACCGGCCAGCGACGGCGATCATGCCGGAGGCAGCGATGCGCTGTCTGGGGTCGGTCGGGGTCACACGTTCCAGATCTCGCCGAAGACCCGTTCGAAGTTCAGGCCCAGCACCTTGTCGGCGACGCGGGCGCTGTACCCCCGGCGCAGCAGTGCGTCGGCGACGCGTTCGAGCTTGCGCGGGGTATTGGCGTCGGGCAGATAGGGCAGCCGGTTCTCGCCCGGGGCGCCGATGCCGTCGCGGCGGCGCTGCACCAGGTCCGCCTCGAACGCGTGCCGGTCCTGCTCGGTGATCGGGAAAAACAGCGAGTCGGTGCCGATGCCGACATGGTCCTCGCCGCACACGTCCAGGGCGTGCTGCAGGTGGCGCATGTAGTCGGCCAGCTGCGGCTGGCGGCTGTCCTCGGTCAGGAACGGCAGCATGTAGACGCCCATCACCCCGCCCTTGCCGGCCAGGGCGCGCAGCTCGGCGTCCTGCTTGTTGCGCGGATGCGCGAACACCGCGGCACAGCCGGAGTGGGTGATGACAGGCGGGCGCTGCGACAGGACGATGCCGTCGCGGGTGGTCTGCAGGTTGGAATGGCTCAGATCCAGCGCCACCCCGAGCCGGTTCATGCGCACGATGGCGTCGCGGCCGAGCGCGGTGACGCCGCCGGTCTCGCCGTCCAGGCAGCCCACGCCGAACGGCGTGGTGCGGTTGTAGGTGAGTTGCATGACCCGCACGCCGAGCTGGCGGAACAGATCGATGCGCGCGGGCTTGTCCTCCAGCATCGCCGCCGACTCGAAGGAGAAGATCAGCGCGACGCGCCCCTCGCGCTTGGCGCGGCGCAGGTCGGCCGGTCGCAGCACCTTGAGGACGTGCTGCGGATAACGCTCGACCAGCGCCTGCGCGGCAGCGATGTCCTGCACGGCGGCCTCGAAGTCGCCAGCCGCACCGCCCAGCGTGGTCTTCAGCGCCGACACGCCGGAGTCGCGGAGTTGCTGCAGCAGCTGCGGCGCATCCGCGCCCTCGAACACCTGCCCGATCGAGGCCAGGGCATTGGCATCGAGCACCAGCGCGTGCCGGTACAGCGCATCGGCATCGCTCGCATCGGCAGCGGCGGCGCTGGCGATGACCGCCCCTGGCAGCAAACCGGCCACTGCGCCCGCGGCACCGGCGCCCAGGCATTGCCGCCGCGTCCATCCCTTGCTCATCGCTCGCTCCCCGGTGCGTCCTGCGGTGTCGGTCCGCATGGGTGACGAGCATGCGCGATGCGCGCGCGAGGCGCCATACCGCGAACCCGCCCCACTCACCACGTGAAGCGGCGCCCGCATGGATTTCGCGGCCCCGGCCTCCTATCATCCGCCGACACTTCCAGGACGGCCGCCCATGACCACCCCGCAGATGTCGGTGTACTTCTTCCTGCAGGCGGCGGTGATCCTGCTGGTGTGCCGCCTGGTCGGCCTGCTGGCCAGGCGCCTGGGCCAGCCGCAGGTGGTCGGCGAGATGATCGCCGGCGTCGCGTTGGGGCCATCGCTGTTCGGCGCGCTGCTGCCGGACCTGCAGCAGGCGCTGTTTCCCAAGCCGACCCTGGACATGCTGTACGTGGCCGCGCAGTTCGGCGTGGGCCTGTACATGTTCCTGGTCGGCACCGATTTCCGCGGCGACCACTTCCGCACGCGCTACCGCAGCGCGATGGGCGTGTCGCTGGCCGGCATCGCCGTGCCGTTCGTGCTGGCGTTCGTGCTGGCGCCGTGGCTGCTGCACGTGCCGGGGCTGTTCTCGACCAAGACCAAGCTGCTGGAGGCCTCGCTGTTCTTGGGCGCGGCCATCGCCATCACCGCGTTCCCGATGCTGGCGCGGATCATCCACGAGCGCGGCCTCACCGGCAGCCCGCTGGGCACCCTGGCGCTGACCGCCGGCGCGGTCGACGACGCCGCGGCCTGGTGCATCCTGGCGGTGGTGCTGGCCAGCTTCGGCGGCAGTTGGGGCAGCGCCTATCTGGCGATCGGCGGCGGCGTGGGCTATGCGCTGTTCATGCTGCTGGTCGGCCGCCACTGGCTGCGCCGCCTGGCCGACCACGTGCCCCCCGACCAGCCGCTGAGCGCCGGCGTGCTGGCGGTGGTGCTGATGCTGTTCTGCACCAGCGCCTGGGCGATGGATGCGATCGGCATCCACGCGGTGTTCGGCGGCTTCCTGCTCGGCGCCTGCCTGCCCAAGGGCGCGCTGACCGAGAAGCTGCGCGACCAGTTGCAGCCGTTCGTGGTGGTGTTCCTGCTGCCGATGTTCTTCACCTTCTCCGGCCTCAAGACCGAACTGAGCGTGCTGCTGGATCCGCAGATCCTGCTGGCCGCCGGCGTGGTGCTGCTGGCCTCGTTCCTGGGCAAGGGTATTGCCTGCTGGGCTGCGGCACGGCTCAGCGGCGAGAACAACCGCAATGCGATGGCGATCGGCGCGTTGATGAACGCGCGCGGCCTGATGGAGCTGATCATCATCAACATCGGCCTGCAGGCCGGGGTGATCGAACAGGGTCTGTTCTCGATCCTGGTGCTGATGGCCATCACCTCCACGCTGATGGCCACGCCGCTGTTCAACTGGGTGATGCGCCGTGTCGATGCGGGCGAGGCGGCGCCGGCGGTGGCCGGCGGCCGGTCGTAGCGCGATGCCTGCGGCCTGCGCCTACGCAGCAGGGGCGCGCCACGCGGGCGGTAGCCCGGCGATCAGGTGCTCCTGCAAGGCGCGCACTTTCGGGGTGAAGTCGTGGCGGTCGGCCACACACAGGTACAGCCGCATCGGTTCGGGAATGGGGCTGGCCGCGCCGGCGGCGGTGTCTTCGAACAAGGCGCGCAAGGCGCCCCGCTGCAGGTAGGGCTGCGCCACGAACGTCGCAAGCCGGGTGATGCCGCCGCCGGCGGCCGCCATGCTAGCGAGCGCATCGATGTCGTCACCGACGAGCGCCGCTGTCACCTCCGCATCGAAGCGCAGCCCGTCGCGGACGAAGCCCCAGCGCAGATAGCGGACCATCCACCGGCCAACGCAGCAGCAAGCAGGCGTGGTCCTTTAGTTGCTCCGGCGCCGTCGGCGTGCCGGCGCGCGCCAGGTACTGCGGGGCCGCACAGAACACGAACGGCACCGCAGCGATGCAGCGCGCGACCAGACCATCCTGCAGTTGCGGTTCGATGCGAATGCTCACGTCCACCCCCTCCTGCGCATGGTCGACGCGATGATCGGCGCTCAGCAGCTCGATCGACAGGCGTGGGTATCGCGCCGCCAGCGATGGCAGCAGCGGCGCCAGCACGTGCCGCCCGAACGCGGCGGTGCTGGCCACGCGCAGCCGTCCTTCCGGTGCCGCCTGCGGGTCGGCGATCGAGTGCCGCGCACGCTCCAGATCCTGCTCCACCTGCCGTACTTGCGCCAGGTACAGTGCGCCGCGCTCTGTCAGCGCCAGGCTGCGCGTGGTGCGGTTGAGCAGGCGCATGCCCAGGTGCGCTTCCAGGCGCGCGATGTTCTGGCTCACCGCAGCCGCACTCACGCCCAGGGCCTTGGCGCCGCCGGCGACGCTGCCGGCCTCGGCGGTGTGGATGAAGCTGCGGATGGACTGGAGAAGGTTCACTGTACGAGCAGCTATACGCGATGCATTCGTAAGTTGCAGTTTACAAAGTCGCAAGCCGCCCGCGCCTACCGACCCTGCAGGCACCTTGCTAACGTGCCGCCTCCCGCGCCGCCAGGCCGCAACGACCACCGAGGCATCGCTCATGCAGGATTTCGACACCGCAACGTCCAGCCGCCCGAAGCTGGACGTCCGCACCACGCCCTTCGTCTTCGCCTTCTACATGGCCGCGATCATGGCCATGCTGATGTGCCTGGTGATCACCGCGGCCAATGCCGGACTCGGCGAGGACTATGTACAGCGCGTGCTCGACGCGTACCGGCTGGCGATGCCGACCGCGTTCTGCTGCATCCTGGTGGTACGGCCATTGGTGATGCGGCTGGTGGCGGCGACCGTGCATTCGCCGCGCTGAGCAGTGGTGGCTGCCGTCGTTGCAGCGCGACAGCGACTGAAGTGCCACATCCGATCTCCGCTGCGCGCAACCGAGCGGATGCAGGGTGCGGGAGCGGCTTGGGCCGCGGCGGGGCGTGTCCGGTCGAGCCCATCGCGGCGAAAGCCGCTCCTGCAGCACGCTTTCCGTCCTTGTTAGCCACGGCCTGAAGCCGCTCCACAGAATGGAAGCGACGCGCCCGCTTACAACGGCGTCAGCCGCCACAGTCCATAGGGATTGGCGAACAGATCGCCGGGTTGGAACTGGCTGCTGGCCTCGGCCTGGAGCCGATAGCGCGGCGCGCCGTGTGCAACGGCAAAGGTGTGGCCCTCGCGCACGTCGGGCGCTTCGTTGAACAGGTAGCAGGTGAAGGTGTGCAGCAGGCCGACCGGATCGGATGCCGCCTGCGCCGCGACGATCGCGTCCTTCATGCCGAACTGGTGCATGCCGCAGGAATGCACCTGCTCGCCGGTGATGTTGAGCACATAGGCGCGATGGGCACTGCCCAGCGACAGGTCCGCACACAACCGGCGCCAGTCCGCCGGGCTATGGGCAACGCCGCTGCTTTCCACCTTGACCCCCAGGCCACCGGCGTCCAGCAACGCCGCGGCCGCGCGCATCATCGTCTCGGCACGCACCCGCGAACCGCCGGCACCGATGAGGTAGACGACGGACGCATGCGTGCCGATGGGCGCCATGTCCGCGGAACCGCGCCAGTGCGGTCCGGCGGCGGCGAACGCGTCGGCCATGCGTGCATCGTACGGCTCGTGCTGCAGTTCGCATGCCTGGCCGCTGTCCATGTGCATCAGCACCTGCCCGGCGAACAGGTAGCCGCCGCTGTCCTGGACGATGCGCGCCAGCAGGTCGGTGCGATCCGGCCATGGCCCGGGAATGCAGAGCACGATCTTGGGGGGCTCGATCAAGGGAGGCGGCTCCTTGCCGTCAGATGGAATCACATGCGCGAACAGTTCACCGGCATGGCCGCCGCCGCGACGACGCGTCGGCCATGACCGCCGCGATTCAGGTCAGCGCCGTCATCACGCCCTTGCGGTAGGCCGGGCGCTGCTGCAGGCGCTGGTACCAGGCCTGCAGGTGCGGCAGCGCCGGGCGCTCGATCGGCATCTCGAACCAGGCGTAGGCGAAACTGCCGAGCGGGATGTCGCCCATCGCGAAGTGCTCGCCCGACAGCCAGGGTTGCTGCGCCAGCGCAGCATCGGCGGTGTGCAACAGCGCGGCCGATTGGTCCAGCGCGGCGGCGATCCGGGCGGCGTCGCGCTGCTCGGGCGCGGTGCGCAGCACGCCCCAGAACAGATCGCGGAAGACACCGGCGAAGCGCGAGGTGGTCCAGTCCATCCACTTGTCGCCCTGCGCGCGCAACGCCGGATCCGGCGGATACAGTGTGCCCGGGGCGTAGCGCGCGGCCAGGTAACGCACGATGGCGTTGGATTCCCACAATGCCAGGCCATCGTCCTCGATCGCCGGCACCAGGCCGTTGGGATTGAGCGCGCGGTAGGCCGGTGCATCGTTGCCGCCGAACGCGCCGCCAACCTCGATGGAGGTGTAGGCCAGGCCGATCTCCTCGGCGCACCACAGCACCTTGCGTACGTTGCTCGAATTGTGGCGGCCCCAGATCTTCAGCATGTCGACGCTCCCGTTGGGTCGGGCAATTCTACGCCGCCGCGCCGCTCAATCGCCCATCGCGGCGTCCGGCAGGCGCCGGGTCAGCAGCCGCTGCAGCAGGCAGAACAGCAGCAGCAGGCCGCCGATCACGATGCGCGTCCACCACGAGCTGAGCGTGCCGTCAAACACGATCAGGGTCTGGATCGCGCCCAGGATCAGCACGCCGAACAAGGTGCCGATCACATAGCCGCTGCCGCCGGCCAGCAGGGTGCCGCCGATCACCACCGCGGCGATGGCGTCCAGCTCCAGGCCCTGCGCGTGCAGGCTGTAGCCGGACAGCATGTAGAACGTGCACACCACCCCGGCCAGCGCCGAGCAGAAGCCGCTGAAGGCGTAGACGCGTACCTGCGTCGCTTCCACCGGCAGGCCCATCAGCCGCGCCGAGGCCTCGCTGCCGCCGAGCGCATACACGCAGCGGCCGAAGCGGGTGCACTGGGTCAGCCACATGCCCAGCGCCACCATGGCCAGCGCGATCAGCGCACCGATCGACAGCGAGGCGCCACCGCCCAGCGGCAGCCGCGCCTGCGCGATCGCGGTGTACAGCGGGTCGGTGATGGGGATCGAATCGACGCTGATCAGCGTGCTGGCGCCGCGCGCCAGGAACATGCCGGCCAGGGTGACCACGAACGGCTGCAGACGGTAGCGCTGGATCAGCAGGCCCATGCCGGCGCCGAACGCGCTGCCGAGCAGCAGCACCAGCGGGACCGCCGCCAGCGGCGACCAGCCATGGCGCTCGACCAGCGACGCCGACAGCACCGTGGCGAAGGCCAGCACCGCGCCCACCGACAAATCGATGCCGCCGCTGAGGATCACCAGGCTCATGCCCACCGCGGCGATGCACAGGAAGGCGTTGTCGATCAGCAGATTGGCCAGCACCTGCGGCGCCAGGAAGCCGTCGTAGAGCACGCCGCCGGCCGCGAGCATGGCCACGAACAGTGCAACGGTGATCGCCAGCGGCAGGCGTGCGCCCTGCAGCATCCCCGCCGCCTTGCGCCGGCCGGGCACCGCCAAGCGCGGAGCCGCCGCGCTCATGGCCGCACCCGCGGCGGCGGCCGCTTGATCCAGCCGCGCAGGGTGGCGCGGAAGGCCGGCGACTGCAGCAGCATCACCGCGAACACCAGCAGCGCCTTGATCAGCATGGTGACCTGCGCCGGCACGCCGAACGCGTAGATTGTCGCGGTCAGGGTCTGGATGATCAGCGCGCCGATCACGCTGCCGGCCAGGCTGAAGCGGCCGCCATCGAGCAGCGTGCCGCCGAGAGTGACCGCGAGGATCGCGTCCAGCTCCATCAGCTGCCCGGCGTTGTTGGCGTCGGCGCTCTTGACGTTGGAACTGATCAGCAACCCGGCCAGGCCGGCGCTGAACGCGCAGAACACGTACAACAGCACGGCGATCAGCCGCGCCCGCACGCCCGCCACTCGCGCCGCCCGCGGGTTGTGGCCGATCGCACGCACGAACAGCCCCAGCGCGGTGCGCCCCAGCAGCAGTTGCAACGCCACGAACACCGCGGCGACCACGAACAAGGCGAACGGCAGGCCGAGCAGGAAGCCGTTGCCGAGGTAGAAGTACGGCGGGTAGTAGATGGTCAGGATCTGCCCGTCGCCGATCAGTTGCGCGATGCCGCGCCCGGCCACCATCAGGATCAGCGTGGCGATGATCGGCTGCATGCCGACCTTGACCACCAGCAGCCCGTTCCACAGCCCGCACAGCGCCGCCACCAGCAGCGGCGCCAGCAGCACCGCCCACAGCGGGAAGCGGCTGTGTTCGCCGCCGCCGATCATCCAGGCCGCCACCGTCGCGGCGATCGCCACCACCGCGCCGACGGAGATGTCCAGCCCGCGCACCGCGATCACCAGGGTCATGCCCATCGCCACCAGCGCCAGCGGCGCGGCACGGTTGCCGATGTCGACCAGGCTGCCGTACAGGTGGCCGTCGCGCCATTGCAGGCTCAGGAAACCGGGGTCGAACAGGCCGTTTCCGAGCAGCAGCACGGCCAGCGTCGCCAGCGGCCAGAACAACGGGTGCGCACGCAGCCGCGCCGGCCAGCGCGGCACGGTGGTGTCGGGCGTGGCGGCGGCGCTCATGCCGCACTCCCGGCGATCAGGTCGAAGATCGCACGCTCGCCGCAGCCGCCGGGCAGCTCGCCGACCAGGCGGCGTTCGCGCAGCACCGCGATGCGGTCGGCGATGCGCGCGATCTCGGCGACCTCGGCGGAGATGAACAGTACCGCCATGCCCTCGCGGGCCAAGGCCAGGATCCGGGTCATGATGTCCTGCTTGGCGGCGATGTCGATGCCGCGGGTGGGTTCGTCGAGGATCAGCAGCCGCGGCCGCGTCGCCAGCCAGCGCGCCAGCACCACCTTCTGCTGGTTGCCGCCGGACAGCAGCCCCACCGGCGTCTCCAGGCTGGCGGTCTTGATGCCCAGCACGTCCACGTAGCCCTGCGCGATGCGCACCTGCTCGGCCGGCGCCAGGAACCGGCGCAGACCCATGCGCGCCTGCAGCGCCAGCACGATGTTCTCGCGCACCGACAGCTCGGCGACGATGCCCTCGGTCTTGCGCTCTTCCGGGCACAGCGCCACGCCATGGGCGATGGCATCGGGCGGGCCGCGCAGCGCCACGGCGCGGCCGTCGATCGCCACGCGGCCGCGATCGGCACGGTCCAGCCCGAACAGCAGCCGCGCCAGTTCGGTGCGGCCGGCGCCGAGCAGGCCGGCCAGGCCCAGCACCTGGCCGCGGCACACGTGCAGATCGACCGGCTGCAGCTGGCCGCGCCGGCCCAGGCCCTGTGCCTGCAGCAGCGGCGTCGCGTCCTCGGGCGCGGGCTCGCGCACGGTGGCGGCCGCGGCGCTGGCCGGATCGAGCGCACGCCCGACCATCGCCGCGACCAGTTGCGGCGCGGGCAACGCATCGGGCGTGTATTCGCCGACCAGGCGACCGTTGCGCAGCACGCTGATGCGGTCGGCCACCGCGTACACCTGGTCCAGGAAGTGGGTGACGAACAGGATCGCCATGCCGGCCTCGCGCAGCGCACGCATCACCCGGAACAGCTCGGCTACCTCGCCTTCGTCGAGGCTGGAGGTGGGTTCGTCGAGGATCAGCACCCGCGCCGACACGCCGACCGCGCGCGCGATCGCCACCATCTGCTGCACCGCCACCGGATAGCTGCCCAGCGCGCGGCGCACGTCGACGGCGATGCCCAGACGCTGCAGGCCGGCGTCGGCCTCGCGCTCGACCCGGCGCCAGTCGATGCGCCGCGGCCAGCCGCGCAGCGGATAGCGGCCGGCGAACAGGTTCTCGGCTACCGACAGGTTCGGGCACAGGTTCACTTCCTGGTACACGGTGCTGATGCCGAGGCGTTGCGCCTGCTGCGGCGAGGCCGGCGCGACGAGCGCGCCGTCCAGCGCGATGCGCCCGGCATCGGCCGCCGTCACCCCGGTGAGCAGCTTGATCAGCGTCGACTTGCCGGCGCCGTTCTGGCCCATCAGCGCGTGGATCTCGCCGCCGCGCAGGCGCAGCGCCACGTCCTCCAGCGCGGCCACGCCAGCGTAGGCCTTGCTCAGTCCCTGCGCCTCCAGCACCGGCGGATGCATGCGCGCGCCCTCAGTACTTGCGCTTGGGCAGTTCGGCCGCGGCCTGGTCCTGGGTGTACACCGACTCCTCGACCACGATGCGCTTGGGCAGCGGCTTGCCGGCCTTGAGGTCGCGGATGGCCTGCACCAGTTGCGGGCCAAGCAGCGGATTGCATTCGACGGTGACGTTGAGCTTGCCCGCCTGCATCGCCTCGAACGCCCCCTTCACTCCGTCCACCGAGATCACCAGGATGTCCTTGCCCGGCTTCAGCCCGGCTTCCTCGATCGCCTGGATCGCGCCGATCGCCATGTCGTCGTTGTGCGCGTAGAGCACGTCGATGTTGCGCCCTTCCGCCTTCAGGAACGCCTCCATCACTTCCTTGCCCTTGGCGCGGGTGAAGTCGCCGCTCTGCGAGCGCACGATCTGGAAGCGCGGATGGGCCGCGATGATCTCCTTGAAGCCCTTCATGCGATCGATCGCCGGCGCCGAGCCCACCGTGCCCTGCAGTTCGACGATGCGCACCGGCTTGTCGCCGTCCTTCAGCGGCGAGCGCTCGACCAGCCAGCGCGCCGCCTTGCGCCCTTCCTCGACGAAGTCCGAGCCGATCAGGGTGACGTAGAGGCTGTCGTCGGACACCTTTACCGCGCGGTCGGTCAGCACCACCGGGATATTGGCGGCCTTGGCCTCGCGCAGCACCGTCTCCCAGCCCGACTCCACCACCGGCGAAAACGCGATCACGTCCACGCGCTGGGCGATGAACGAGCGCAGCGCCTTGATCTGGTTCTCCTGCTTCTGCTGCGCGTCGGAGAACTTCAGTTTCATGCCGGCGTCGGCGACGGCCTGCTTGATCGAGGCGGTGTTGGCGGTGCGCCATTCGCTCTCGGCGCCGACCTGGCTGAAGCCGACCGTGAGATGTCCCGCCTTGCCTGCGTCCTTGCCGCCGCCGGAACAGGCGGCCAGCGCCATGCCCAGCAGTGCCGCGATTCCCAGCGCCCGCATTCCCGACGTGTGCTTCTGCATAGCCCCTCCTCATTGATGGCACGCTGGCGGCGGACGGGCCCGGAGGCCGCGACGCGCCGCCCACCCTCCCAGGCCGGCGTGCGTTGGTTCGATCAGTTCATAGTGCGGACGTATAGGCAGTCTTGACCGTGGTGTAGAACTCCACCGCATAGCGGCCCTGCTCGCGCGGGCCGTAGCTGGACGCCTTGCGTCCGCCGAACGGCACGTGCGGGTCGACGCCGGCGGTGGGCAGGTTGACCATCACCATGCCCGCCTGCGCGTGCCGCTTGAAATGCGTGGCGTACTTCAGCGAGCGCGTGGCGATGCCGGCGCACAGGCCGAATTCGGTGTCGTTGGCCAGCGCCAACGCGTGTTCGTAGTCGTCGGCCACCAGCACCGCGGCGACCGGGCCGAACACTTCCTCCCGGGCGATGCGGTGCTGCGGCTGCGCGGCGACCAGCGCCGGGCGCAGGTAATAACCACGGTGCGCACCCTCCAGCGCCTCGCCGCCATAGAGCAGTTCGGCGCCTTCCTCGCGGGCGATGCGCAGGTAGTCGCGGTCCTGTTCGAACTGGCTGGCGCTGGCGACCGGGCCGATGTCCACGCCCGGCTCCAGCGCATGGCCGATCTTCAGCGCGGCCAGGCGCGTACGCAGGCGCGCGACGAAGTCGTCGTGCACCGCGCGTTCGACGATCAGCCGGCTCGATGCGGTACAGCGCTGGCCGGTGGAGAAATAGGAACCGTTGACCGCGATCTCCACCGCCAGGTCCAGGTCGGCATCGGCCAGCACCACCAGCGGATTCTTGCCGCCCATCTCCAACTGGATCTTCAGCCCGCGCTCGGCGGCCTGCTTGAGCAGCCGGTTGCCGGTCGGCACCGAGCCGGTGAAGCTCAGCGCATCGATGCCGCGCTCGCCGACCAGCGCCTGGCCGACCGTGCTGCCGCTGCCGAGCACCAGGTTGAACGCGCCATTGGGCAGGCCGGCGCGGCTGAGGATCTCGGCCAGCGCCCAGGCGCAGCCGGGCACGATCTCCGCGGGCTTGAACACCACCGTGTTGCCGTAGGCCAGCGCCGGCGCGATCTTCCACGCCGGGATCGCCAGCGGGAAATTCCACGGCGCGATGATGCCGACCGTGCCGACCGGCTCGCGGGTGATCTCGACGTTGACCCCGGGCCGGGTGGAGGCCAGCGTCTCGCCGGGAATACGCAGGGCCTCGCCAGCGAAGAACTTGAAGATCTGCCCGGCACGCGCCGCCTCGGCGATGCTCTCCGGCAAGGTCTTGCCCTCTTCCGAGGCCAGCAGCGCGCCCAGCTCCTGCTTGCGCGCCAAGATCTCGCTACCGACCGCGTCCAGCGCATCGGCGCGCTGTTGCGGGGTGCTCGCGGCCCACGCCGATTGCGCCGCATTGGCCGCGGCGATCGCCTCGCGCACCGTGGCCGCGTCGACACGGCCGGCTTCGCCGACCGGGGACGACAGGTCGGAGGGATTCTCGTCGGGGGCGAGGTCGTCGCCGGCCACCCAGCGGCCGTCGATGTAGCTCTGGAACTGTCGGGTCATGCCTACCTCCGTGCGGTTCTACAGCGCGCGCACGCCGCCCAAGGCGAATCCGCTGTCGACGCGCTGCAAGGGATTGACCAGCGCCGCGCCGAACTCGGCCAGTTCGATCTCGAAGCGGTCGCCGGGCTGCGCCTGCACGCCGTCGGCAAAGCTCAGCGTGGCGGTGCCGAAGAAATGCAGGTGCACGTCGCCGGGCACGCGGTGCGCGGCGTACTTGAAATGGTGGTACTCGAGATTGGCCAGCGAATGGCACATGTTGGCCTCGCCGGTGACGAAGGGCTTCTCCCAGATCACCGTATCGCCGCGGCGGATGCGGCTGTGTCCGCGCAGGTCGCGCGGCAATGCGCCGCAGCGCAGTTCCGGGCCGACCGCGCAGGCGCGCAGCTTGGAATGGGCCAGGTACAGATAGTTCTGGCGCTCGGTGACGTGATCGGAGAACTCGTTGCCCAGCGCGAAGCCGAGCCGGTACGGCACGCCGTCGCCGCCGATCACGTACAGCCCGACCAGTTCCGGCTCCTCGCCGCCGTCCAGGGCGAAGTCCGGCGAGGGCAGCGGCGCGCCCGGCGCGACCAGGCTGCTGCCGTCGCCCTTGTAGAACCATTCCGGCTGCGCGCCGGGCTGGCCGTCGCGCGGGATGCCGCCGTCCACGCCGAGCTGGAAGATCTTCATCGAATCGGTGAGCGTGCCCTGCGCCGCCTGCTGCTGCAGGTTCTGGTGCATGGCGTCGCGGGTGGCGGCACTGCCCAGGTGGGTCAGGCCGGTGCCGGTGACCCGGCAATGCGCCGGGTCCGGATGGGTCAGCGGCGGCAGCACACGGCCGGCGGCCAGCAGTGCGGCGTAGTCGAGCACGCGCTCGCCGCGCAGCTGCTGCGCCTGCGCCTCCAGGCTGGTGCCGGCGGCCAGCGCCGCGTTGGCCAGCGCGTAGGTGGAGTCCACCTCGCGCAACAGCCGCACCTGGCGACCGTCGTCTTCCACCACGCCGATGCCGGGCGTGCCGGCGTCATCGAGCAACTGGATCAATCGCATGAATCGGTCGCCTGTCGGAATGCGGGCGCGCAGCGCGCGACGCGGAACCCGCGCGACGCGATGCGCCGGTCCTATTCTGGCCGGACGACCTATATGCAACAAATATCGGTTTTGGCTTAAGGTATACGAACATTCGTATCTTTCTGAGCGCCATGCCCGCTGCCCCGCCCTGGTTCGTCCGTGCCCGCCTGAAGACCCGGCAATTGATGCTGCTGCTGGCGATCGAGGAGGAAGGCAACATCCACCGTGCCGCCGAGACCTTGAACATGTCGCAGCCGGCCGCGTCCAAGCTGCTCAAGGACCTGGAGGACATGCTGGCGGTGCCGCTGTTCGAGCGCCTGCCGCGCGGCATGCGCGCGACCTGGTACGGCGAGGCGATGATCCGCCACGCGCGCATCGCCCTGGCCAGCCTCGGTGAGGCCGGCGCCGAGATCGAGGCGCTGAAGGCCGGCTATGCCGGCAGCGTCGGCGTCGGCGCGATCGCCGGCCCGGCGATGAGCCTGCTGCCGTCGGCGCTGGCCCAGGTCGGTGCGCAGCATCCGCTGCTGCGGGTGAGCCTGCGCGTGGACGGCAGCGACGTGCTGCTGGAGCACCTGGCGCAGAACAAGCTCGACATCGTGGTGGCGCGGCTGTTCGCGCGGCACGACAAGCGCCATCTGCACTACCAGGCGCTGGCCGAGGAAAAGGTCTGCGCCATCGCCCGCCCCGGCCATCCGCTGCTGACGGCGCCGGCGCCGACGCTGGCCGTGCTGGCCGAGGCACCGTGGATCGTGCCGCCGGACGGCAGCGTGCTGCGCCATCGCTTCGAACTGATGTTCCAGAACGCCGGGCTGGAGGCGCCCAAGCGGGTGATCGAGACCTCGGCGCTAGTGGTCCTGCCGCAGTTGCTGCGCCACGGCGACGCGCTGGCGGTGGTGCCGGAGGACGTGGCCCGGCATTTCGCCGACCACGGCAGCGTGGCGATCGTGCCGGTGGCGCTGTCCTGCCGCATGGACGCCTTCGGCCTGATCACCCGCCGCGACTGGCTGCTGTCGCCGGGCGCGCGGATCGTGCTGCGGGCGCTGCAGGAGGCAGCCGCAGCGGTCTACGGCGTCGCCGCGGCAGTGGACGCGCACTCGCCACCGACGGACCGTGAATCGCGTCGGGACTGAAGTCCCTCCCACAATGCTTCTGCCATACCGGCGCACGGCTTTTGTAGGAGCGGCTTCAGCCGCGACGCGCAGTGTGGGACTCACCTGCCACCGCCCAAGGACAGCCGATCACGTCGGGACTGAAGCCCCTCCCACAATGCTTCTTGCCCGTACCGGCGCGGTTCTTGTAGGAGCGGCTTCAGCCGCGACGCGCGCGAAGTGGGAATGCTGCGCCGCTCAGGTCCAGCCGCCGTCCACCACGAACTCCTGCGCGGTGATCGCGCGCGCCTCGTCCGAGGCCAGGAACAGCGCCATGCGCGCGATGTCCTCCGGCATCACCTTGTCCGGCAGGCACTGGTTGCGTGCCAGTTCGCGCTCGCCGGCCTCGTCCAGCCACAGGGTGACCTGGCGCTCGGTCATCACCCAGCCCGGGGTCAGCACGTTGATGCGGATCCGCGCCGCGCCCAGGTCGCGGGCCAGGCCGCGGGTCAGGCCGTTCACCGAGGACTTGGCGGTGGCGTACACCGGGTAGCCGCCAGTCTTGCTCTGCCAGCCGGTGGAGCCGAGGTTGACGATGGAACCGCCGCCCAGCCGCTGCATGCCCGGCACCACCGCCTGGATGGCGAAGAACGCCGCACGCTGGTTGATCGACACGCAGCGCTCCCAGTAGTCCGGGGTCACCGCCTCCAGCGCGTGGCGGTCGTCGCTGCCGACGTTGTTGAGCAGTACGTGGAAATCGCCCAGCGCGGCCGCCGCGTCGCCGATCGCCGCCTGCAGCGCGGCCACGTCGGTGACGTCGCAGTGGCGCCACCACGGCGCGGTCAGGCCGGCCGCGGCCAGGCGCTCGGCCAGCGCGGCGCTGGCCTCGGCCGCGACATCGACGAAGGCCACCTGCGCGCCCTGCGCGGCGAAGGCCTCGACCAGCGCGGCGCCGATGCCGGAACCGCCGCCGGTGATGAAGACGCGGCGCCCGTGCAGGCTGCCGTAGGTTGCGTTGCCGAGGGAGGAAGGCGCCGCGCTTGCCGAGTTGTCCATGCCGTTTCGCTCTAGGTGGATAGGATTTCGATATATGAAAACAAATATCCATTCGAAGATATTTGCTATTTTTCACGTATCAATATGCCCGCTAGCATCCCCCGCGTAAAGCATCCGGGGGCGGCTTGCGCACAAGGCGGATCCCGGCGTCCTGGACTCGAGGAATCCGCCGACATGGGCTCACCCAGCAAACCGCCGCGCCGCAGCCAGGCGTGGTTCGGGCGCGAAGGCAAGCAGGGCTTCTACTACCGCAGCTGGCTCAAGAGCGCCGGCCATCCGCACGACATGTTCGACGGCCGCCCGGTGATCGGCATCTGCAACACCTGGTCGGAACTGACCCCGTGCAACGGCCACCTGCGCGAACTGGCCGAACACGTCAAACGCGGCGTGTACGAGGCCGGCGGGTTCCCGCTGGAGTTCCCGGTGATGTCGCTGGGCGAGACGCAGATGCGCCCCACCGCGATGCTGTTCCGCAACCTCGCCAGCATGGACGTGGAGGAATCGATCCGCGCCAATCCGCTGGACGGGGTGGTGCTGCTGATGGGCTGCGACAAGACCACCCCGGCGCTGCTGATGGGCGCGGCCAGCGTGGACCTGCCGACCATCGGCGTGTCCGGCGGGCCGTCGCTGTCGGGCAACTGGCGCGGGCAGCCGCTGGGCTCGGGCACCGGCGTGATCGAGATGTCGGAGATGGTCCGCGCCGGCACCCTGAGCCAGGACGATTTCGTCGAGGCCGAAGCCTGCATGCAACGCTCCAAGGGCAGCTGCATGACCATGGGCACCGCCTCGACCATGGCCAGCATGGTCGAAGCACTGGGCATGTCGCTGCCGGAGAACGCGGCGATCCCGGCGGTGGACACGCGCCGCGCGCGGCTGGCGCGGCTCAGCGGGCGGCGCATCGTGCAGATGGTGGAAGAGGACCTGCGCATGTCGCAGGTGCTGACCGCCGATGCCTTCGCCAACGCGATCAAGGTCAACGCGGCGATCGGCGGCTCCACCAACGCGGTGCTGCACCTGCTCGCCCTGGCCGGCCGGGTGGGCGTGCCGCTGCAACTGGACGACTGGGACCGGCTCGGCTCGCACCTGCCGTGCCTGGTGAACCTCAAGCCGTCCGGCCAGTACCTGATGGAAGACTTCTACTACGCCGGCGGGCTGCCGGCGGTGATGCGCGAACTCGGCGCCGAACTGGCGCTGGACGCGCGCACCGTCAATGGTCAAACCCTGGGCGAGAACGTGGCACAGGCGCCGTGCTGGAACCGCGAGGTGATCCACCCGCTGGAGGCGCCGGTGCGCGCGGAGGCCGGCATCGCCGTGCTGCGCGGCAACCTGGCGCCGGACGGCGCGGTGATCAAGCCCTCGGCCGCCTCGCCGCACCTGTTGCGGCACCGCGGGCGTGCGGTGGTGTTCGAGAGCATCGAGGACTTCAAGGCGCGCATCGACGACGAGGCGCTGGACATCGACGCCGACTGCATCATGGTGCTCAAGCACTGCGGCCCGCGCGGCTACCCAGGCATGGCCGAGGTCGGCAACATGCCGCTGCCGCCGAAGCTGCTGCGCGCCGGCGTCACCGACATGGTGCGCATCTCCGACGCGCGCATGAGCGGCACCGCCTACGGCACCGTGGTGCTGCACGCCTCGCCCGAGGCCGCCGCCGGCGGCACCCTGGCCCTGGTGCGCGACGGCGACATCATCGAACTCGACGTCCCCGGCCGCGCACTGCACCTGGAAGTCAGCGACGAGGAACTGTTGCGCCGACGCAGCGAATGGACGCCGCCACCGGCGCCGACGCGCGGCTGGAGCAAGCTCTACGTGGAGCACGTGCAGCAGGCGCACCTGGGCGCGGACCTGGACTTCCTAGTCGGCGGCAGCGGCGACGCGGTGGCGCGCGATTCGCATTAGCGGCCGCGGCCAGATGCATCCACCCTGCTTTCCTAGGAGCGGCTTCAGCCGCGACAGGCGTTACAGATAGCGCCCATCGCGGCTGAAGCCGCCCCCACAGGAGCTCGCGGCGAGCCCGCCGTGTGCACTGTGGGAGGGACTTCAGTCCCGACGCATTGCGCCATCGGAAAGCACACCATTCCGTGCATCTCGGCTGCATGACAGTCGACTCCCACAGGAAGTGGCGAACACCGACTTCTTCCCCACGCATCGCAGCCCACGTCACCGAACCGTCATCTGCAGCTTCTAGCCTGCCCCGCACCCCAGGGACAAGGCAGGCTCGGTGGCGGCTCCCCCCAAACGCGCATGGGCGCGCATGTTCGCGGAACACGGCCCGGTGCTGCGCGGCTTCTTCGTACGCCGCGGCGCACGCGAGGACGCCGAGGACATGGTGCAGGAGACCTATCTGCGGCTGCTGCGCGCGCATCGGCAGCAGGGCGAGGCCATCGCCAATCCCGAAGCCTATCTGTACACCGTCGCGCAGAACCTGGCGCGCGAACAGGCCGCGCGTCGCCGCCAGGCGCCGCTGCGCATCGACGAGATGGAGCAGTTCTCGCAATTGCTGGCGGCGGGAGACGACGTGGAAGACAGCGCACACCGGCGGCAGCGCCAGCAGCACCTGCAGGCCCTGCTCGCCGACCTGCCCGCGCGCACCCGCGCGGTGCTGGTGATGCAGTACCGCGACGGGCTGAGCTACAAGCAGATCGCCGAACGCATGGGCGTGTCGCCGCATATGGTCAAGAAACACGTGGTGCGCGGTCTTTCCGCCTGCCGCCGCGCGCTGGCCGACAGCGGAGACCGCTGGTGAACGACAGCGCCTTCTCTTCGCGCAGCGCCATTGCCGAGGCCGCGCATTGGCATGCCTTGCAGCGCATGCAGCCGCTGGACGCAACACAGGAACAGCAGCTGCTGGACTGGCTGACCGCCTCGCCGCAGCACCTGCGCGAGTACCTGGCGATGCAGCGCGTGGCCGGCGACCTCGGCGAGGCGCTGCGCGGCATGGACCTGGACGTGGATGCCTTGCTGGCCAGCGACGCCGCCGCCGATGGCGCCGCAGCCAACAACGTGATCGCCCTGCCGTTGCCGCGGCGTGCGACCGCGACAGCACCAGCGCGCGCGGCGCGATTCCATGCCGCGCCACGCTGGCGCCTGGCCGCGGCCGCCGCGGTGTGCGCGGTGGCGGTGCTGGTCGGCTGGGCCTGGTCACGCCCCCAGACCTACCGCACCGCGCTCGGCGAACAACGCCGCGTGCAACTGGCCGACGGCAGCGTGGTGCGGCTCAATGCGCAGACCCGGGTGCGCGCCACGCTGACGCCGTGGAGCCGGACGCTGCAGTTGCTGCAGGGCCAGGCCAGCTTCGTGGTCGCCACCGACCGCCGCCCGCTGCAGGTGCAGGCCGGCGGCCTGCGCGTAGAGGACATCGGCACCACCTTCGACATCGCCCTGCACCGGGATCAGGCCCGCATCGAGGTGTCGTCCGGTCGCGTGCACGTGTGGCGCCAGGACCAGCCGCAGCAGCCGATGCTGGCCGATCTCGGCGCCGGCCAGAGCGCGCGCATCGATACCGCCGATGGGCGGGTCGAACTCGGCAACGAGGACGTCGCGGCCATGCACGCGTGGTGGCAGCACCGCATCGTGTTCCGCGACGAACCGCTGGCCAATGTCGCCGAAGACTTCAACCGGCTCAACCGCACCCGCCTGCTGATCGACGACGCCGACGCGGGTGCGATGCGGCTGACCGGCAACCTGCGCGGCGACGATGTCGCCGCGTTGCGCGCCTTCCTCGATGCGCAGCCGACATTGCAGGTACACGCAAGCGCCGACGGCATCCACGTGCGCAGCCGCGCGCAGACACCAGTGCGCCCGCAGTAGCGTGGAGGGACGTCGCGCGCTGCGCGACGCACGCGTCGTCCAGACCGAATGATCGGCACGCCGTCGTGTGCCATCAGCGCGTCACACGCGTCGTGCACGCGCGGCTTCGTGCGCGCGCGACGCCAGCCCCCGCCGCACGTGTCACAGAAAATTCATCGAAAAACGGTGCCCGATCGTCGCGGTCGCGCCTCGTAGTCCGGGGACAGCGCAGGCAAACGCCCGATGGCGATGCCACGCGCACCACCACCCCGCTCTCACAGGACCCGACGATGCGCCGCACCCTGTTCCTTTCCATCGCCCTCGCCCTGCATGCCGGCGCCGCCGGCGCGCAGACCGCGCCCGTCGCGGTCGATGCGATTCCCGCGCAGCCGCTGGCGCGCGCGCTCAATGCGTTGTCGCGACAAACCGGCCTGCAGTTCGTCTATGCCGCCGGCAACACCGGCAATCCGCAGACCCATGGCAGCCGCGCCGGCGCGGCGCCGGAACAGGCGCTGCAGCAATTGCTCGACGGCACCGGCCTGCGCTACCGCTTCCTGACCCCGACCACGGTGACGATCGAGGCGGCGAACGCGCCGGCCGAGGCTGCCGCCACCGTGCCGGCGACCATGACCGCCGCACCGACACCGACACCGACAACGCCGGCGGACGCGCCGGTCAAGCAACTGGACGGCATCCAGGTGCTCGGCGGCTACGCCGGCAGCCTCAGCGCCGCGCTGCGCGAGAAGCGCTATGCCGACAGCGTGGTCGACGTGATCGCCGCCGAGGACATCGGCAAGCTGCCGGCGCAGAACGTGGCCGAAGCGCTGCAGCGCGTGCCAGGCGTGTCGATCGTGCGCGACCGCGGCGAAGGCGTGTACGTGCGCGTGCGCGGCCTCGGCCCCAACTTCCAGGTGACCACGCTCAACGGCCAGACCATGGCGGTCAACGAGAACGTGCGCACCTCCGGCCAGACCGGCCGCCAGTTCCGCTACGACACGCTGCCGGCGGAACTGGTCGCCGGCCTGGACGTGATCAAGAGCCCCACCGCCGACCTGGACGAGGGCGCGATCGGCGGCATCGTCAACGTACGCACCTTTCGCCCGCTGGAACTGGGCAAGCCCCTGACCAACGTCTCGCTGGAGTCGAGCCAGGCGCAGCGCACCCACGCCAACGATCCGCGCGTGTCCGGCCTGTTCAACTGGGTCAACGCCGACGGCACCTTCGGCCTGCTGCTCTCCGGTGCCTATGCGCAGCGCAGCCTGCGCCAGGACCGGGTCAACGAAGTGAGCTGGGACTACTACCGCGACGGCGTGCCGGGCGTGCCCGGCGCCCACTACGTGCCGACCGGCCTGCGCCCGACGCTGGAACTGGAGCAGCGCGAACGCACCGGCATCGCCGCCTCGCTGCAATGGAAGCCGAGCGCGGCCTGGGAAACCAACCTGGACCTGCTGTACGCCAAGCAGACCGTGCACTACGACGAATACAGCCTGGGCGTGGGCTTCGACAGCCTGGCCAAGCTCAGCAACCTGCGTGTGGCGCACGGCGGCGTCGCCGGCTTCGACTACCGCAATGGCCAGGTGCAGATCTCGCGCGAAACCTCCGGCATCACCGACGACAACCGCAGCGCGCGCCTGTCCAGCACCTGGAGCGGCGATGCGTGGACGCTGGGCGCGGTGGCGTTCCACTCGCAGGCGCACAGCTACGACTCCGATCCGATCCGGCGTACGCGCCTGCGCAGCGGCACCACCCTGTCGATGCGCGTGGACATGCCGCAGGCCGATGGCGACGACGTGCCCGACTGGCGCTTCACCAACGGCTTCGACCCGACCAACCCGGCCAGCGTGGCCGGGCGCCGCCTGGAATGGCGCGAGATCGATGCGCGCGACAAGGAGGACGCGCTGCAGCTCGACGCCAAGCGCGCGCTCGGCGACGGTTTCTTCCGCGACCTCAAGTTCGGCGCCAAGTACCGGCAGCGATCGCGCACCTACGATCGCGCCGACCTGCTGCTGACCAGCATCGCCGGCGTGCGCTTCCCGGCCGGCAACTTCACCGCGCTGCCGGTGGACGACATGCTCGCCGACGCCAACGGCAGCCTGCCGCGGCAGTGGCTGGCGCCGATCGAATCGACCTTCTTCGGCAGCTGGCCGACCGCCGCGGACCTGGCCAAGACGCCCAACAGTGCCGACCTGCAGAACTCCTACGAGGTGAAGGAGAAAATCGGCTCGACCTATGCGATGGCCGACTTCGGCAGCGAACTGGCCGGCCGCGAACTGCGCGGCAACCTCGGCGTGCGCCTGGTGCGCACCGAGCAGACCACCGACGGCCATGCCGACGTCAACGGCAGCGCGCAACCGGTGCACTTCGCGCGCAGCTACAGCAACGCGCTGCCCTCGTTCAACGCCGCCTGGGACGTGCGCGAGGACATGGTGCTGCGCAGCTCCGCGGCCAAGGTCATCACCCGTCCCGACCTTACCGACCTGTCGTCCAAGCTCACCTTCAATTCCAGCGGCGAGATCCTCACCGCCAGCGGCGGCAATCCGTCGCTGCGCCCGTTCGAGGCCTGGCAGTACGACCTGACCTTCGAGTGGTACATCGACGGCACCTCGGCGCTGACCGGCGGCGTGTTCTACAAGGACATCTCGCGCTTCATCCAGACCCAGCTGTCGAACCTGCAATACCAGGGCCAGACCTACCTGCTCTCGTCCAAGACCAACGGCAGCCAGGCCAGCGTCAAGGGCGTGGAAGTGGCCTACCAGCAGGTCTTCGCCGGCCTGCCGGCGCCACTGGACGGGCTGGGCATGCAGCTCAACTACACCTGGACCGACAGCGAGGCCACCTACCGCGACGGCAGCCGCACCTTCACCGACAGCCTCGAAGGCGTGGCCAAGAACACCTACAACGCGGTGCTGTTCTACGAGAAGGGGCCGCTGATGGCGCGGGTGAGCTACAGCTGGAGCGACGACATCGTCAACGCGGTCGGCACCGCCAACGTCGCCACGCTCAACAGCGACCAGTTCGGCAGCCTCGACGCCAACGTGGCCTGGAAGGTCAACGACACCCTGTCGGTGTTCGTCAACGCGATCAATCTCACCGGTGCCGTGCAGCGCCAGTACGTCGGCGACCGCCTGTTCGGCGGCTACACCGACTACGGCCGCACCTGGTCGGTGGGCGTGCGCGCACGCTTCTGATCCACCGCGCTGCCGCCGCGCGCGGCAGCCGCCCGGCGCCCGTTGCCTGCACGGCCGCGGGCGCCCGCCATCGCACCGTGCGCCGCGCGCGCGGAGCACCGCCTCTGCCTGGAGCTTGCCGATGCCACCGCTGTCGCACCTCGCCGCCCTTGCCCTGATCGCCCTCGCGCCGCTGGCCTGCATCGCGGCACGCGCGCAACCGGTCGCGACAGAAACGCTGGAAAAAGTCGTCATCCTCAAGCGCCACGGCGTGCGCGCGGCGATGTCCAGCGCGGAGCAACTGGAGCGCTACTCGGCGCGCCCCTGGCCGCGCTTCGCGGTGCCCGCCGGCTATCTCACCGCGAACGGCGCGGCACTGGAACGGCTGTTCGGCGCCTACTACCGCGCCCGCTACGCGCCGCTGGGGCTGTTCGCCGGCGACGGCTGCGCGGCCGCGTACTACTGGGCCAACCGCACCCAGCGCACCGTGGCCTCGGCACAGGCACTGGCCAGCACGCTGACCCCGGGCTGCGCCAACCCGGTGCACAGCGTCGCCGACGGCACCTCCGATCCGCTGTTCGACGGCGTGCCCGCCCTGCGCACTCCCGCCGCGGTGGCGCAGATGCGCGCGGCCATCGCCGGCCGCATTGGCGGCGATGCGCAGGCCTGGAATGCGGCCCAGGCCGACGCGGTGGACAGCCTGCAGCAACTGCTGCTGCAGTGCGCGCAACGGCCCTGCCCGGCCGACGCCGGCAGCGGCAAGCTGCGCCTGGATGCGGTGCCGGCACGACTGGGCGACGCCGAGGACGCGATCCCCGGCGTCGAAGGCCCGGCCGCGGCCGCCTCCGGCCTCAGCGAAAGCCTGCTGATGGGCTGGGCCGACGGCCAGGATTTCGCCGCGCTCGGCTGGCGCGGCGTGGACGAAGCCAGCCTGTTGCGCGCCTTCGCCCCGCACCAGGCGGAATTCGCGCTGCGCCTGCGCGCGCCGGCGGTGGCACGCATGGCCGCCTCGCCGCTGGCGGCGCGACTGCTGGCGACGCTGCTGGACGGCAGCGGCCAGGCCACGCACGCCGAACCGATCGGCGGCACGGCGCGGCTGGTAGTGTTGTCCGGCCACGACGGCACCCTGACCCTGCTGGCCGGCATGCTCGACCTGCACTGGCAACTGCCCGGCTACCAACCGGACCAGACCGTGCCCGGCGGCGCACTGGTGTTCGAGCGCTGGCGCCGCGCCGACGGCGAGCGGGTGATCCGCCTGCGCTACACCGCGCAGAGCCTGGCGCAGCTGCGCGAACGCCGCGCGTTGACGCTGCAGGCGCCGCCGCTGAGCTCGCCCGTGTTCATCCCGCAGTGCAGCCGCGCCGACGCCGCCTATGACTGCCCGCTGCCGGCCTTTGCCGCCGCGGTCGAGGCCGCGCTCGATCCGCGGTTCCTGACCCCATGACGCCACGTGCGCCGGCCCCGACCGGTCGCGCGGCGGCATCGGTGCCTTCCGGCACCGCCCCTGGCGCTCGCGCCATCCGCTGTTCCTCCCAACCCGCAAGAGGCGATTCATGATCCAGCATCTACGCACCCTCGTGAGCTACGGTATCGGATTGAGCCTGGCCTGCGCCGGCGTGGTCCACGCGCAATCGGACGTCGGCGTCCTCGACGTGCTCACCTACAACGTCGCCGGCCTGCCGCAGGGCATTTCCAGCAGCAACCCGGCCGCCAACACGGCGCAGATCGCACCGAAGCTGGCGCCCTACGGCCTGATCAACGTGCAGGAAGATTTCAACTACCACGCCACGTTGTACGCAGGCGACAAGCACCCCTACCGCACGCCCACCAGCGGCGGCGCGGCGATCGGCGATGGCCTCAACACGCTGAGCAACTACCGCTTCGACGACTTCACCCGCGTCAAGTGGGACAAGTGCAACGGCACCGACTGCCTCACTCCCAAGGGCTTCAGCTACATGCGCGTGCGCCTGGACGACGGCGTGCTGCTGGATGTGTACAACGCGCACCCCAACGCCGGCACCGAGAGCGGCGACCTGGCTGCGCGGCGCGCCAACATCAGCCAGCTCTCGCAGTTCATCCAGACCTGGTCGGCCGGCAACGCGGTGCTGGTGATGATGGATTCCAACACCCGCTACACCCGCGCCGACGACAACATCCGCACGCTGATCGCCGCCAACGGCCTGACCGACACCTGGGTCGAGCTGATCAAGGGCAGCGCCCCCGCCGCCGGTGCCGCACCGCTGCTGTGCGGCACCCCGCCGAGCAACGACTGCGAGGTGGTGGACAAGATCCTGTACCGCGACGCGCCGCAGCTGACCCTGGTCGCCAACCGCTACAAGCTCGACGACGGCAACTTCTACGACAGCGACGGCAAGCCGCTGTCCGACCACTACCCGCTGGCCGCGCAGTTCGGCTGGGCAGTCGGCACCACCGTGCGCACCAGCGACCAGTTCGGCGGCCCGCATGGCACCCCGTTCAACGACATCGCCAAGGGCGCCGAGCAGCGCACCATCGCCAGCGTGACCCTGCGTGGCGCCGAGCGCCTGGACGGCATCGCGCTGGGCCTGGACAACGGCAGCACCCTGGCCCATGGCGGCAGCGGCGGCGATCCGGTCGCCCTGCGCCTGGGCAGCAACGAGCGCCTGACCTCGGCCACGCTGAGCGTGGGCCAGTACAACGGCCATACCCGGCTGTTCTCGCTGAGCCTGCGCACCAACCAGGGCCGCAGCCTCAGCGCCGGCACGCCGACCGCCGAGACCTACACGCTCACCGCGCCCAGCGGCTGGCACATCGCCGGCTTCACCGGCCGCGACGGCGACGAGATCGATAAACTCGGCGTGGTGTACCGCAAGGATTGACGGACCCGCGGGCGCCATCGCGCCTGCGGCACCGCAACGGCAACGGCGCGCGTGGCGACGCGCGCCGTTCGCTGTGCGAAAACATCATGGCCTGACTGCGATCCATGGCCAATCGCACGCATCCGTGTGCAGCGAATGGATGCAGCGCATGCTGCCGGGGCGAGCGGAGCGCTCCACGCCAGCCGCGCAATGCGACGGCGGCACGACCCGGACCCCGCCATCGCACACACCACGCCGCGATCCGCAGCGATGACGCCCACAGGAGTGGCGAAGACGCGACCGCCGAAGCGGGGCTTATTCGCTTGCCGCTTCCAACGCCTGCGCCAGGCGTTCCACCGCGATCACCTCCATGCCCTTGACCGTGCCGGTCTTGGGCGCATTGGCCTTGGGCACGATGGCGCGCTTGAAGCCGTGCGTGGCGGCCTCGCGCAGCCGGTCCTCGCCGTTGGGCACCGGGCGGATCTCGCCCGACAGGCCGACCTCGCCGAAGGCGATGGTCTTCTCCGCCAGCGGTCGGTCGCGCAGCGACGACAGCACCGCCAGCAGCACCGGCAGATCGGCCGCGGTCTCCTGCACGCGGATGCCGCCGACCACGTTGACGAACACGTCCTGGTCGCCGACCACGATGCCGCCATGGCGGTGCAGCACCGCCAGCAGCATCGCCAGCCGGTTCTGCTCCAGCCCCACCGCCACGCGTCGCGGATTGGACAGCGGCGAGGCATCGACCAGCGCCTGCACTTCCACCATCAGCGGCCGCGTGCCTTCGCGGGTGACCATCACGCAACTGCCGGGCTGGTGCGCGCTGCCGCCGGAGAGGAAGATCGCCGACGGATTGGAGACTTCCTTGAGTCCCTTCTCGCCCATCGCGAACACGCCCAGTTCGTTGACCGCGCCGAAGCGGTTCTTGAACGCGCGCAGCAGGCGGAAGCGGCTGCCGCTCTCGCCCTCGAAGTACAGCACCGCATCGACCATGTGCTCGAGCACGCGCGGGCCGGCGATGCCGCCCTCCTTGGTGACGTGGCCGACCAGGAACACCGCGGTGCCGGTCTCCTTGGCGTAGCGCACCAGCCGCGCCGCGCTCTCGCGCACCTGGCTGACCGAACCGGGCGCGGCGGTCAGCGCCTCGGTCCACAGGGTCTGCACCGAGTCGGCGACGATCAGCTTGGGCCGCGCCGCGCTGGCGTGCTGCAGGATGTGCTCGATACCGGTCTCGGCCAGCGCGTTGAGCCCGTCCAGCGGCAGGTCCAGGCGCACCGCGCGCCCGGCGACCTGGCCCAGCGACTCCTCGCCGGTCACGTACAGCACCGGCAGGGTGCCGGCCATCTTCGCCAGCGCCTGCAGCAACAGCGTGGACTTGCCGATGCCGGGATCACCGCCGATCAGCACCACCGCGCCTTCCACCAGACCGCCACCGAGCACCCGGTCGAACTCGCCGATGCCGGTGGAGACCCGCGCCTGGTCGCGATGCTCCACGTCCTTGAGCGCGGTGATCTTCGGCGTCTCGGCCTTGCCGGCCCAGCCGCTGCGGCGCGCCGCGGCCGGCGCCTTGGCCGTGGCCGCGCTCTCCAGCACGATCTCGCTCAGCGTGTTCCAGGCGCCGCATTCGGTGCACTGGCCCTGCCATTTGGTGTATTCGGCGCCGCACTCGCCGCAGACATAGGCCGTTTTCGCTTTCGCCATCTGCTTCTGGTCCGCTCAGACAAGGCATCAGCATAGTGGCTGGCGGTCTCAAGGTCCGCGACGGAGGTGCCCCACGCTGGTCCAACGGCATCGGCGAACCGAAAAACCACGCATTTTTGTAGGAGCGGCTTCAGCCGCGAACGGGCTTTAACGGTAATGCCCCGTCGCGGCTGAAGCCGCTCCTACGACAGACGCACCGTATGCCCCCTCAACGCAGCGACGGCGATCGATCACGCGCCGCACCGCACGGCGCAACGCGCTGCCCCGCCACCCGGCGGACCACGCCGGGCGAGGGACATCCGCCAACCTCAACGCGCCTTGTACAACTCGCTCAGGCGATCCGGGGTGCCGGCGATGCGCTCCAGGTGCGGATACTGCAGGCCGCCGTGGTAGGCGATGCGCAAGGTGTCGTAGCGGTCGCCGCGCTTGACCAGCAGTTCGATCGGGGCGCTGCCGCCCTTGGCCGCGGTGATCGCGTCCTTGAGCGCCTCGGCGCTGTACTCCTGGCCACCGACCGCGACCACGCGGTTGCCGGCGATGAGGCCGGCGTTGAACGCCGGGCTGTCCCACAGCACGGCCTGCACCTGGCCCTGCTGGTCCAGGCTCAAGCCCAGCGAATAGCTCAGGTCCAGGCTCTTGTTGCGCGCCTCGCTGGTCTTGTTGGCCGCGTTCGGCTGATCGGTATAGACCAGCTTCCAGCCGCTGGCCTCGATGCCGCCCACCAGCGAACCGTGCTCATCGAGACGGCTGCGCAGCAGGGTCGCCCAGTCGTACTTGGCGATGCCGTCGAGCGTGGCGACGATGTCGTCGAAGGTGTAGGGGTTCACGTCCCAGGCGCCGTCGTGCATGCCGAAGAACGCCTTGGCGAAGTCGTCCAGCGAGCGCTTGCCGCCGCTGAGCTCGCGCAGCTTGGCGTTGACCTCCAGCCAGACCATCTGCCCGCCGGAATAGTAGTCCTCGCTCAGCTGGTAGCTGCGGTAGGCGCGCGGCCGGCGCATCGACATGGTCGGGTCGTTGGTGGTGTCCTGCAGCGCGCGCCAGGCCAGGCCGGGCCGCCCGCGCTGGTAGGTGGCGGCGACGTTGGCCAGCATGTCGCGTGCCTGGTCCTGGGTCCACAGCCCCGCGCGCGCGGCGATCACCTCGCCCCAGAACTGGGTCTGGCCCTCGTACAGCCACAGCAGGCTGTCGCCCATCGGCACGTTGAAGTTGGGCGTGGCCAGGTCGGCGCCGCGGCGGTACTTGCCGTTCCAGGAGTGGTTGAACTCGTGCGCGAGCAGGTCGCGCATCTCCCAGCTCTTGTCCCACTCGGTGAAGTAGTCCAGCGGGCCGCTGTTCTCGCTGGAGCGGTGGTGCTCCAGGCCGATGCCGCCGAGCTTGTCGGTCAGCGCCAGCAGGAACTCGTAGTGGTCGAAGTGGCGCGCGCCGTACAGCTTGTCCATCTGCTGCACCAGGGCCACGTGCGCCTTGACCTGCTCGGGCTTGGCCTCCAGCGACTTGGGCTTGTCGGCGAACACGTTCAGCGCCACCGGCGCCTTGCCCTTGTCGTCCAGCACGATGCGCTTGTAGTACTTGCCGGCGAACATCGGCGAGTCGACCAGGTCGTCGAAATCGATCGGCTTGAAGGTCACCGTGTCGCCGGTTCGCGAGGCGGTCTCCAGCGCCGTGGCGTAGTCCCAGCCGGCCGGCAGGGTCACGCTGGCCTGCGCCTTGATGTTGCGCGCGTACACCCCGGCCGGATACAGCGCGGTGGTGTTCCACTGCAGGTTGAGCATCTCCGGGGTCATCATCACCCGGCCCTGGCCGTCGCCCTGCGAGGACAGGAACTGATACTCGGCGACGATCTCGCTGACGCCGGCGGGCACGTCGATCTTGAACGCATAGACGTCGTACTGATCGCGCGTCCACGGCAGCACCTTGCCGTTGGCCTTGATCACCAGCCCGGCCAGCTTGTCGATCGGGCCGGTCGGCGAATGGTTGCCGGGGATCCACTGCGGGTACAGCAGGGTCATCGGTCCCGGCGCGGCCGGGATGGTGGTGCGCACGCGGAAGATGCGGTGCGCCAGATCGGTGGCGTCGACATCGATCTTCAGCGTGCCGACGAACGGCACGTCGCGCGGCGGGGCGGTCTGCGCCGAGGCCTGGAACGCGACAGTGGCGGCCAGCAGCAACGGCGCCATCCAGGCGGTGGACTTTCTCATGGGGTCTCCAGGGGGCGAACGACAGCGGACAAGCAAACCCCCATGCTATGCCCGCGCCGCCGCCACGTGCCATGCCATAGGTCATGCCCGCGGCGATCGCCGCGCCTGGCGCCGCGCTCGACGAGACGCGAGCCCCGCAGACGCAGCGGATCGCGCTTCAGTACCTGCGCACAGGGAAGCGCCCGGACAATCCATCGAACACGGCACGCTCCACGTCGAGGCGATGCCGAAACTCCGCCGAATCGGTCATTCCGAAGCCGAGCTCATCGGCCTGCCCCGCCGCGAGGCCGGCGAAGACGGCGTCGCAGAAGTCGTCCAGGTCCGCGCCATGGGCCACGCCAGGGCCTGCCAGGCCGCTGCGGACCGCGGGCGGAATGATCTCAACGACCCTCACCGGCGTCGCGGCAAGCGCGAAGCGGAGGTTGCGCGTATAGCTGTGGAGCGCGGCCTTGCAGGCGCTGTAGACCGGGGCGAACGGCTGCGGAACGAAGGCGCCGCCGGAGGAGACATTGGCGACGAGCGCAGGCTCGCCATGCTGCCGCAACAGCGGGACCAGCAAATGGTTCAGATGCACGACGGCAGCGAACAGGATGTCGATCTCGCGCTGGCGCTCGGCCCAGGGCGCCTGGTCGTCGGCGAGCGCGACGCGTCGCTGGATGCCGGCGTTGTTGACGACCACGCGCAGCCCGGGATGCCGCGCGTGCAGGTACTGCGCGAGTCGCTCGCGCTCTTCGGCCACCCCGATGTCGTTGACCAGGGTCTGCAGGCCGGGCGCGGCCTTGGCCGCGCGGTCGAGCTTGCCGGCATCACGGCCGGTGACCAGCACGTTTGCGCCTGCGGCCAGGAAGCGCCGCGCAAGGCCGAACCCGATGCCGTCGCTGCCGCCGGTCAGCAACACATCCACACCTGCAAAGGTCGTTGCAGACATCGTCCTCGCCTCCATCGAATGCGGGCCGCTCGGCAGGCATCGCCTGCCGGCCCATGGCCGCGCTCAAGTTGTCATGTCAACCCAGGAATACGCCCATCGGGTTGTCATGTCAACCGGCGGCGTCTATGGTGACCGCATGAAACACGCGCGACTTTCCACACGCGAGCTGGCGATCTGGCACGCCTTCAAGCAGATGGGCCAGACGGTGATGGCGGCCGTCGAAAAGGACCTGGCCGCCGGGGCCGGCCTGACCGGCAGCGACTTCGGCGTGCTGTCGCGGCTGGTGGATCTGGGCAAGGGCGAACTGCGCCAACAGGCGCTCGCCGATTCCATGGGATGGCACAAGAGTCGGCTGTCGCATCAGCTCACGCGCATGCAGGCGCGCGGCCTGGTCCGCCGCAACGGCAGCGAGCCGCGCGTGGTGACGGTCGCCATCACCGCCCTGGGCCAGGACAAGATCGCCGCGGCACGCTCGGTCCACGCCGCCTCGGTCAGAGCCCGGCTGCTCGACCGCCTCAGCGCGGAAGACGCGCAGACACTGCTGAAACTCGCCGCGACGCTCGGAGCAGACCAGCACTGACCTCGGCGCGCCGCGCCTCGTTTCCGCAGGGCGCACGGCATCGATGCAGGCGAGCGGCGCCTTGGTACGCCGATCGCGGCTCCCGCAGGTGCCGGCCCGCCACGCCGATGTCGGAGCGCTTGGCCTGCCCTTGAAGCGCTGCCGGGCTGCCGGGCTGCCGGGCTGCGGCCCGTAGAACGCAAAAGGCCGCCCGGAGGCGGCCTTTGCGAACCTGCGGCGGTGCCGCCCTCAATGCATCATGTTGACGTTGAGGTTGTGCATCACCCACAGCGAGCCGACCACCACGATGCCGATGATCAGCAGCGAGAACAGGCCCACATGCACGTTGGAGCGCTGTTCGGCCGAACGGTCCATGTGCAGGAAGTAGATCAGGTGCACCAACATCTGCACCGCGGCCAGCACCGCGATGACGATGACGGTGACGCCGCGCGGGAACGCCCCGCTCATCACCATGCCGAACGGGATCACCGTCAGGATCACCGCCAGCACGAAGCCGACCAGGTAGGACTTCAGGCCGCCGCCATGGCCGTGCTCGGCGTGCGCGTCGGAGGACGAATGATGGTTGGCCATTACAGCGCTCCCAGCAGGTAGACGATGGTGAACACGCCGATCCAGATCACGTCCAGGAAGTGCCAGAACAGGCTCAGGCACGCCAGGCGGGTCATGTTGCGCGGGGTCAGGCCATTCTTGGCGATCTGGATCACCAGCACCGTCATCCACAGCAGGCCCGAGGCCACGTGCAGACCGTGGGTGCCGACCAGGGTGAAGAAGGCCGACAGGAACGCGCTGCGGCCGGGGCCGGCGCCCTCTTCGATCAGGTGGTGGAACTCGTAGATTTCCATGCCCAGGAAGCCCAGGCCCAGCGCCGCGGTGACCGCCAGCCAGCCGTACAGGCCGCCCATGCTGCGCTTGTTCGCCGAGATCATCGCCAGGCCGAAGCCCAGGCTGCTGAACAGCAGCAGGAAGGTTTCCACCAGCACGAATTTGAGGTCGAACAGTTCCTTGGCGGTCGGGCCGTCCACCGTCGCACCGGCCAGCACCGCATAGGTGGCGAACAGGCCGGCGAAGATGAGGCAGTCGCTCATCAGGTAGACCCAGAACCCGAAGACGGTGTTGCCGCCCGCGTCGTGATGTTCGTGGTCGTGGTCGTGGCCGCCCGCGTGGGCGGCGTGGGGATCGAGCGTCGTGGAAGCCATGGTTCAGACCGCCTTTGCGGCGTTGGCCGCGTGTTGCTGTTCCAGCAGGGCGAAGCGCGCGTTCTCGATGCGCTCCACTTCCTCCGCCGGGACCCAGTAATCGATGTCGTCATCGAAGGTGCGCGCGATGAAGCTGCCGATCATGCCGACCAGGCCGATCACCGCCATCCACCAGATGTGCCAGGTCAGCGCAAAGCCCATGACGATGCTGAACGCGCCGATCCAGAAGCCCGCCGCCGTGTTGCGCGGCATGTGGATCGGTTCGTACTTGGCCGGACGCGTCCAGCCCTTGCCCTTGAGCTTGTCTTCCCAGAACTGGTCGCGGTCGTCGATGTGCGGCAGCACCGCGAAGTTGTAGAACGGCGGCGGCGAGGAGGTCGCCCACTCCAGGGTCCGGCCGTCCCACGGGTCGCCGGTCAGGTCCAGGTTGTCCTTGCGCTTCCAGATGCTGTAGCCGATCTGCACCAGGTTCAGGAAGATGCCGGTGCCGATGATCGCCGCACCCGCCGCGGCCACCATCAGCCACGGCGCCCACTCCGGATGGTTGTAGCTGTTCATGCGCCGGGTCATGCCCATGAAGCCGAGCACGTACAGCGGCATGAAGGCGATGAAGAAGCCGATGATCCAGCACCAAAACGAGGCCTTGCCCAGCTTCTCGTTGAGCTTGAAGCCGAACGCCTTCGGGAACCAGTAGGTCAGGCCTGCCAGGTAGCCGAACACCACGCCGCCGATGATCACGTTATGGAAGTGCGCGATCAGGAACAGGCTGTTGTGCAGCACGAAGTCCACCGCCGGGATCGCCAGCATCACGCCGGTCATGCCGCCGATGACGAAGGTGATGATGAATCCGATGGTCCACAGCACCGGTGCGGTCATGTGCACGCGGCCGCGGAACATGGTGAACAGCCAGTTGAAGATCTTCACGCCGGTGGGGATCGAGATGATCATCGTCGTGATGCCGAAGAAGGCATTGACGTTGGCGCCCGAACCCATGGTGAAGAAGTGGTGCAGCCACACGATGAACGACAGCACGCCGATGCACGAGGTCGCGTACACCATCGAGGTGTAGCCGAACAGGCGCTTGCGGCTGAAGGTGGCGATCAGTTCGGAGAAGATGCCGAACGCCGGCAGGATCAGGATGTAGACCTCCGGGTGGCCCCAGATCCAGATCAGGTTGACGTACATCATGGCGTTGCCGCCACCGTCGTTGGTGAAGAAGTGCGTGCCCAGGTAACGGTCCGCACCCAGCAGCGCCAGCGCCACGGTCAGGATCGGGAACGCGGCGATGATCAGGATGTTGGTGATCAGCGCGGTCCAGGTGAAGATCGGCATGCGCATCAGGGTCATGCCCGGCGCGCGCATGCGCATGATCGTCACGAAGAAGTTGATGCCTGTGAGCAATGTGCCCAGGCCCGAGATCTGCAACGCCCAGATGTAGTAGTCGACACCGACGCCTGGACTGTATTCCAGCCCGGACAGCGGCGGGTAGGCCAGCCAGCCGGTCTGCGCGAACTCGCCCACGCCCAGGGAGATGTTGACCAGGGCCGCGCCGGCCACGAACAGCCAGAAGCTCAGCGAGTTCAGGAACGGGAACGCCACGTCGCGCGCGCCGATCTGCAGCGGCACGATCAGGTTCAGCAGGCCGGTCATGAACGGCATGGCCATGAAGAAGATCATGATCACGCCGTGCGCGGTGAAGATCTGATCGTAGTGGTGCGGCGGGAAGATGCCTTCGTTGCCGCCGTGCGCGATCGCCTGCTGGGTGCGCATCATCGCCGCGTCGGCGAAGCCGCGCAGCAGCATGACCAGCGCCACCACGATGTACATGACACCGATGCGCTTATGGTCGACCGAGGTGAACCACTCCTTCCAGAGATAGCCCCACAGCTTGTACTTGGTGACCGCGGCCACCACCAGCAGGCCGAGCAGGCCGGCGCCGCCGAGGGCCGCCATGATGATCGGCTCGTGGTAAGGAACCGCCTCGAGCGTGAGTTTGCCTAGCATCACTTGTCTCCAGAAGTGCACATGGCGACCGGCTCAGCAGCCGATGCCGGATGAGCGTCGTGGCCTTCCATCTTGTGGCCCTTGCCCATCATGTATTTGTCGATCAACGACTTGAACAGGCCGTCCTGCACCGAGGCGTAGTACGTCACCGGGTAGGCGGCCTTGTCGTTGCGGTTGGCCGCCAGCACCTGGAACTCGGCCTGGTTCAGGGTCTTCTGCGACGCCTTGACCTTGGCCACCCACGCGTCGAAGCCGGCGCGGTCGGTGGCGTGCGCGGCGAAGCCCATCTTCGAGAAGCCGTGGCCGCTGTAGTTCGCCGACAGGCCGAACATCTCGCCCGGCTCGTTGGCGATCAGGTGCAGCTTGGTCTCCATGCCGGCCATCGCGTAGATCTGCGTGCCCAGGTGTGGGATGAAGAACGAGTTCATCACCGTGTCGGAGGTGATCTTGAAGTTCAGCGGCGTGTCGACCGGGAACGCGATCTCGTTGACCGTGGCGATGCCCTGCTCCGGATAGATGAACATCCACTTCCAGTCCAGCGCCACCGCCTCGATGGTGATCGGCTTGACGTCCGACTCCAGCGGCTTGTACGGATCCAGCGCATGCGAGGAGCGCCAGGTCAGCACCGCCAGGACCAGGATGATCATGCACGGGATCGACCACACCACCACCTCGATCGCGGTGGAGTGCGACCAGTTCGGCTCGTAGCGGGCCTTGGTGTTGGACGCACGGTAGCGCCAGGCGAAGGCCAGGGTCATCACGATGACCGGGATCACCACCAGCAGCATCAGCACCACCGAGGTGATCAGCAGCGTCTTCTCGTCGTGGCCGATCTGACCCTTGGGGTTGAGGATGGCCGAGTTGCAGCCGGCCAGCAGCAGCGCGGCCAGCAGCAACAGACCGGAGCGCAGCGAGCGCCGGAGTTGTTTCAACGGAATCATCGAACGATCCAATTGCGTAGGGGATGCGAACCGCGCGGGAGCGGGAGGCGGGGCGCCGCACAAGGGCTGTCCCGCGTCCGCCGCGGCATCCGGGCCGGCATGCGCGATCAACGACGCATTTTATGCTGCCGCGCCGCAACTCCGGAAGCCATTGACAAGCCCAAGCGGGCGCCAGGCCGCGTTTTTATGTGCGACACATTGCCGCACCCGGCTGCGACACGGCGTCGCAGGTCGCCGCGTCCACGGACGTGCGTCGCAGAAAGCGGCATCGCAGAAACCAGGAAGGCAGCCTCGCGGCTGCCTTCTGGGTGCAACTGGTGCCGGAAACAGGAGTCGAACCTGCGACCTACGCATTACGAATGCGCCGCTCTACCGACTGAGCTATTCCGGCGGAACTGGCAATTCTAGGCGTCGGCCCGTGCCGGGGTCAATCGCTGCCCGGGCCTTCGCGCGCGCGCCGCAACCGATGGGTTACCCTCCCGGCCCCGTCGTCCGCATCCCCCGCGCATCGTGAAGTTGTTCGCCTGGTTCTGGCTCGCGTTCCTGCTGTTTTTCGCCCTGCCCTTCCCCTGCATCCTCTACTTCGGCAGCGATTGGCCACGCGTACTGGCCCAGCCCAGCTCGCCCGCATGGGCGCTGACCCTGCTGGCGCTGTCGCTGTGCCTGTGGCTGCACCTGCTTTACGCCTACCTGGACACGCTGCTGCTGATGCCGGGACGCGCACTGCAACGCGTGCGCCACATCCTCGCCCACGGCGTGCGCCGCGAGGCGCTGATCGAACGCGCCGCACCGACCGGCGCCGAGGTCAAGGGCTGGCCGCAGCTGTCGCTGACCCTGGCCTTCGACAACCTGTCCGGCACCCCCATCCGCGACACCCTGGTGATCGTGGACCGCAAGCCGGCGCAACGCCGCTTCGAGAGCGGCCGGACCGTGCCGCTGCGGCTGAGCACCACGCCGGGAACCACCCCGAACCTGGTGCTGGAAGACGCCGAGCCGGCCCTGGACCGCACGAGCCTGTGGCGCCGCGCGGCCGGCGCCGTGCTGCTGGTGGTCCTGGTCGGTGCGGCCTACGTCGTGGCCTGGCGCTTGCAGAACCGCGGGCTGGGCTGGACCTTCCTGACCTTCAACCACCCGCTGCTGATGTGCGCGCTGGTGCTCAACGGCTACCTGCTGGCGCTGCGCGTGATCCTGCGCGTGATCCGCAACAACGCCACCGACGAGACCCTGACATACCGCGGCCTGCGCGCCCGTGCACGGGTGCTGGACGTGCGCCAGACCGGCACCACCCTCAACGAGCAGCCGCAGGTGGAGTTCCGCGTGGCGTTCGAGGACGCGTCGGGCACTCCACACGAAGCGACGATGCGACGGTTCGTGTCACTGCTCGACGTCGGGCGGCTTCCGCGCGAGACGGTGTCGGTGCTGTACGACCCGCAGCACCCCGCCCGCGCCGACCTGGAGCTGCCATGAAGACGCCGTCCACCCCACTGGTCTTCGCCTGCGTGGTCCTGCTGCTCGGCGGCCTGGCCTTCGCCGGCGGCGCCTGGGACACCATCCGCGTCACCCTGCAGGCGGCGCCGCCCCCGCAGGCGACGGACCCGGCGGCCGCCCTGCAGGCCACCTCCACGCCACAGTCGCTGGCGGTAACCCCGTCCGCCCCGCCTGCTGCCGAACCGGCGCCGCCGGCATCGCGCGGCAACCTGCTGTTCGACCCGGAGCGGCTGCGCGCGGCGCGGCAGGCGCTGGCGGACCTGCCCGACCTGCAGGGCCACGACCTGCGCGTGTTCCATGCCGTGCATTTCTACGACGGTCGGATCGGACTCCAGTTGCTGGACCCCGCACGGCCGGGCCACGTGGACGACTACAGCTTCCACGACGAGGCCTGGCACAAGGGCGCGCCGGTGGATCCACGCATGTTCGGCCCGTTCCTCAAGCCGGCCACCGACACCGCCGCCTTGCAGGACATCGATTTCGAAGGTGCCTATCGGGTGGCCACGGCCCTGAAGGAACAGGGCGAGGCGCTGCACGCCGAGCCGGAGAAGGTGGATCACGTGTACGTACTGATCGGCCGGCGCGGCCGCTTGCGCTGGATGCCCGATGGCGTGGAAGGCGATCGCGTCACCATGGGCATCCTGTTCGATGCGCAGGGGCGGCCGCGGGGCATGCAGCGCCAGTGAGCGTTGGTGGCCGCGGCGCGGCCAGGCGCCGGAGGCCAGACGTGCGATGCCGGCACCGCTGCCAGGACGCCTCGCGCTCATGTGAGGCGGCTTCGGGGCGCCGCCAACCCCCTGTTGGCGCGCGCATCGCGCCCGTCTCGGCTATCTCGTGGGAGCGGCTCTTGTCCCCTTTTCGGGATCAGCCGCGACGGGCGTTCCCGATAAGGCCCGTCGCGGCTGAAGCCGCTCCTACGAGAAAACCTGCATCCGGCTCGATTGCGGTGAAAGCGGGTTGGTCGCAGTGCCCATCAGCAGCGCCGGGCGCGACGCAATGGCAGTCGCGGCTGAAGCCGCTCCTACGCTTGCCACGACAGCCGCCTCTCCAGTGCAGAAACGCGCGCCCGCACGCGTCCGTCAGTCGACCAGGCGCAGCCGCAGTTCCTTGGGCAGGGCGAACACCATCGATTCCGGTTCGCCCGCCAGTTCGGACACGCCGTCGGCGCCGAGTTCGCGCAGCCGCGCGATCACCCCGTCCACCAGCACCTGCGGCGCCGAGGCACCGGCGGTCAGGCCGACCCGGCGCTTGCCGGCGATCCAGGCCGGGTCGATCTCGTCGGCGCCGTCGATCAGGTAGGACTCCACTCCGTCGCGCCGCGCCAGCTCGCTCAGCCGGTTGGAATTGGAGCTGTTCGGCGAGCCGACCACCAGCACCAGGTCGCACTCCCTGGCCAGGTCGCGCACCGCGTCCTGGCGGTTCTGGGTGGCGTAGCAGATGTCGTCGTTCTTTGGGCCCTGCATCGCCGGGTAGCGTGCACGCAGCGCCTCGATGATGCCGCGGGTATCGTCCACCGACAGCGTGGTCTGGGTGGTGTAGGCCAGGTTCTCCGGCTGCTTCACGTCCAGCGTGGCGACCTGCTCGATGTCCTCGACCAGGTAGATGCGGCCGGTGCCGCATTCGCGGTCCCACTGCCCCATCGTGCCTTCCACCTCCGGGTGGCCGGCGTGGCCGATCAGCACCACGTCGCGGCCGGCACGGCAGTGCCGGGCCACCTCGAAATGCACCTTGGTGACCAGCGGGCAGGTCGCGTCGAACACCTTCAACCCGCGCCGCTCGGCTTCCTGGCGCACGGCCTGGGCCACGCCGTGGGCGCTGAAGATCACCGTATTGCCGTCGGGCACTTCGTCCAGTTCCTCGACGAAGATCGCGCCGCGCTGCTTGAGGTCGTCGACCACGAAGCGGTTGTGCACCACCTCGTGGCGCACGTAGATCGGCGCACCCAGGGTTTCGATGGCGCGCTTGACGATCTCGATCGCGCGATCGACGCCGGCGCAGAAGCCGCGGGGGTTGGCGAGCAGGACATCCATTAGCTAGATCCGCCGGCCGCAGGGGACCAGGCGCTTCGACAGGGAGAGTGGCACCGATTATCCCGCTTTTCGCTTCGCCTTGCCGTCGAACACGCCGAACAGGGCGATGCCGATGGCGCCGGCGACGATCGCCGAGTCGGCGATGTTGAACGAGGGCCAGTAGTGCTCGCCCACGTACCACTGGATGAAATCGACCACGTGGCCGTGCATCAGCCGGTCGATCACGTTGCCGATCGCCCCGCCGATCACCAGCGCGTACGGCAGCGCGCTGCGCCACTCGCCGCGCGGCGTGCGCGCCAGCCACCAGGCCAGCAGGGCGCTGATGCCCACCGCCAGCGCGGTGAAGAACCAGAGCTGCCAGCCGCCAGCCTGGCTCAGGAAACTGAATGCAGCGCCGGTGTTGTAGGTCCGGTACCAGTTCCAGAAGCCCGGAATCACCGGCACCGCGGTGAACTCGGGCAGGCTGGCCAGCACCCAGGCCTTGCTCCACTGGTCCAGGCCGATCACCACGGCCGACAGCAGCAGCCAGATCAGGGCGGAGGGGTTGGGTCGTGCGGTCATGCGGGAAGTCCGCCTTGGGCGAAGAAGGAAAGGGAGGACGGCCGGCGCCGCAGCCACGGCGCCGCCGCTGGCCCCGGCGACGCGCAAGTGACGTGGCCGGGGACGGGACTCAGAACCAGCGGCGCTCCTCGCCCGGTCCTTCGATGTTGCTGACGCAGCGGCCGCACAGCTCCGGGTGCGCCGGGTCGGCGCCGACGTCGGCGCGGTAGTGCCAGCAACGCACGCACTTGGGCTTCTCGGTGGCCTGGGCGCTGACGAAGATCTCGTCGGTCGTGGCCTCGCGCACCACCACGTCGCCGCTGATGAACAGGAAGCGCAGTTCCTCCTGCAGCGGCTGCAGCTTCGCCGCGGTGGCGGCGTCGGCAGCGACGGTGATCTCCGCCTCCAACGCCGCGCCGATCACGCCGTTGCCGCGCATCGGCTCCAGCACCTTGGCCACCTGCTCGCGCAGCGCCAGCAACTGCTCGAAGTCGGCCGCGCTCAGCGGCGCGTCTTCCGGCAACGGCGCCAGGCCCTCGTACCAGGTCGCGAACAACACATTGCCCAGGTGCGCGCCAGGCAGGTAGCCCCACAGCTCATCGGCGGTGAAGCTCAGGATCGGCGCGATCCAGCGCACGAAGGCCTCGGCCACATGGAACATCGCGGTCTGCGCCGAGCGCCGGCCGTGCGAGTCCTCGGCCATCGTGTACAGCCGGTCCTTGGTCACGTCCAGGTACAGCGAGCCCAGGTCCACGCTGCAGAAGTTCAGCAGCGCCTGCACGATCGCGGCGAAGTCGTAGCGCGCATAGGCGGCCTTGACCTGCTCCTGCACCTCGTAGGCGCGGTGCACGATCCAGCGATCCAGCGCCACCAGCTCCGGCAGCGGCCGCAGGTGCATGGTCGGGTTGAAGCCGTGCAGGTTGCCGAGCAGGAAGCGCGCGGTGTTGCGCAGGCGCCGGTAGGCGTCGGCGTTGCGCTTGAGGATCTCCTGCGACAGCGACATCTCGTTGCTGTAGTCGGCCGAGGCGATCCACAGGCGCAGGATGTCCGCGCCCAGCGTCTTCATGATGTCCTGCGGCTCGATGCCATTGCCCAGCGACTTGGACATCTTGCGGCCGTGCTCGTCCACGGTGAAACCGTGGGTCAGGCACTGCCGGTACGGCGCGGCATGATCCAGCGCCACGCCGGTCAGCAGCGAGGACTGGAACCAGCCGCGGTGCTGGTCGGAGCCTTCCAGGTACAGGTCGGCCGGCTTGGGCAGGCCGCGTTCGGTCAGCACCGCCTCGTGGGTGACGCCGGAATCGAACCAGACGTCGAGGATGTCGGTGATCTTCTCGTAGTCGGCCGCCTCGTCGCCGAGCAGCTCGGCAGCGTCGAGCGCGTACCACACGTCCACCCCGCCCTCCTCGACGCGGTCGGCGACCTGGCGCATCAACTCGGTGCTGCGCGGGTGCGGCTCGCCGGTCTCGCGATGCACGAACAGCGCGATCGGCACGCCCCAGGTGCGCTGGCGCGAGATCGTCCAGTCCGGGCGCCCGGCCACCATGCCGGCGATGCGCGCCTGGCCCCAGGCCGGGTACCAGTGCACGCCCTCGATGGCCTGCAGCGCCTCGGCGCGCAGGTTGGCCTGCTCCATCGAGATGAACCACTGCGGCGTGGCGCGGAACGCGATCGGGGTCTTGTGCCGCCAGCAATGCGGGTAGCTGTGGACCATGCTGGCGCGCGCCAGCAGCAGCCAGCGCCCGGCCAGCAGGTCGGCGATGACGTCGTTGGCCTTCCAGATGTGCAGCCCGGCCAGTTCCGTGCCATCGACCGCGGGGGTCGACGGCAGGTACACGCCGCGCGCATCGACCGGGTTGATCTGCGCCGCGCCGTAGCGCTCCAGCAGCCCGTACGGCTTGACCGCCACGTAGTCCTCCTGGCCGTGGCCGGGCGCGGTATGCACCGCGCCGGTGCCGTCGGTATCGGACACGTGGGTGCCGAGGATCACCGGTACGTCGCGCTCGTCGTAGAAGGGATGCGCCAGCACCTGGTGTTCCAGCGCCGCGCCGGCGACGCGGCCGTGCACCACCACCTCATCGACGCCGTAGCGCTGCAGCGCGCGCTCGGCCAGCGCGTCGGCCAGCACCAGCCAGCGGCGGCGGCCGTCGCGGGCCGGGCCTTCGACCAGCGCATAGACCAGCTCCGGCCCCAGCGACACCGCCAGCGAGGCCGGCAGCGTCCACGGCGTGGTGGTCCAGATCGGCACGGCCACTTCGGCACCGTCCGGCAGGGTCGCGCCGAACGCGGCGGCCAGCGCCGCGCCGTCGCGGGCGGTATAGGCCACATCCACCGTCGGCGACTGCTTGTCGGCGTACTCGATCTCCGCCTCGGCCAGCGCCGAACCGCAGTCGAAGCACCAGTGCACCGGCTTCACGCCGCGGGTCAGGTGGCCGTTGTCGACGATCCTGGCCAGCGCACGGATCTCGTTGGCCTCGAAATGGAAGTCCAGCGTGCGGTAGGGATTGTCCCAGTCGCCGATCACGCCCAGGCGCTTGAAGTCGCGGCGCTGGATATCGATCTGCTCGTTGGCGTACTCACGGCACTTCTGCCGGAACTGCACCGCATCCAGCTTGACCCCGACCTTGCCGAACTTCTTCTCGATCGCGATCTCGATCGGCAGGCCATGGCAATCCCAGCCCGGGATGTACGGCGCATCGAAGCCGGACAGGTACTTGGACTTGACAATGATGTCCTTGAGGATCTTGTTGACCGCATGGCCGAGGTGGATCGCGCCATTGGCGTAGGGCGGGCCGTCGTGCAGCACGAACAGCGGCCGGCCCTGGGCGTTGTCGCGCAGCTTCGTGTACAGGCCCTCGTTCTCCCAGCGCGCCAGGATGTCCGGCTCGCGCTTGGGCAGGTCGCCGCGCATCGGGAACTCGGTCGCCGGCAGATGGAGGGTGGCTTTGTAGTCCTGGGTCACGGGCAGTTACCGGTCGGTGGTCTTCAGGGGGAGGTCCGCGCGCGGGGCGGCGGACACGGGCGCCAGGCCCGTGGCGGCCGGCGCGGCGAGCAGTTGCCGCGCCAGCGCGGCGTCGCGGTGCATCTGCGCGGTCAGCGCCGGCAGATCGGCGAAGGTTTCCTCGTCGCGCAGCTTGGCGACGAACTCCACCTCGATGTGACGACCGTACAGGTCGCCCTGGAAATCGAACAGGTGCGCTTCCAGCAGCGGCTCCACGCCCTGCACGGTCGGGCGGGTGCCGAAACTGGATACCGACGGCCACGGCTGCGCCGCCACCCCATGCACCCAGGTGGCGTAGATGCCGGACAGCGCCGGGGTCCGCGCGAAGCGCAGGTTGGCGGTGGGATAGCCGAGCGTGCGCCCGAGTTGCTTGCCGCGCACCACGCGGCCGCCGATCGCGTACGGGCGGCCCAGCAGCTCGGCGGCATGGGCGAACTCCCCGGCCACCAGCAACTCGCGGATGCGGGTGCTGGAGATGCGTTCCTCGCGCAGGTGCACCGGCGCGATCTCGTCGGCGGCGAAGCCGTGCTGGGCGCCCAGCGCGCGCAGCAGCGCGATGTCGCCGCCGCGCTTGTGGCCGAAGCGGAACGCCGGGCCGATCCAGACCTCGCGCGCACGCAGGCGCTCGACCAGCACGCGCTGCACGAAGTCCTCGGCGCTCATCGACGCCATGCGCCGGTCGAAGCGCAGCAGGCCGACGCTGTCGATACCGAGCCGGTGCAGGCCCTGCACCTTGGCCCGGGCCAGGGTCAGCCGCGGCGGCGGCGCGGCCGGGGCGAAGAACTCGCGCGGCAGCGGCTCGAAGCTCAGCGCCACCGCCGGCACGCCCGCTTCGCGCGCGCGCGCGATCGCCTGCCGCACCAGCGCGCGGTGGCCCAGGTGCAGGCCATCGAAGGCGCCGATGCAGACCACGCTTCCCTGCGGGAACAGCGTCCCGCCCTCGACGTCTCTAAACAGCCTGCTCATTCCTCGGTCCGAAGCGCCGGCGCGGGAGGCGCCGGTCGATGATGCGTAACCGTCGAGTATAGCGGTTGGGGCAAGGCCCCGGGCGCGGCGCCCACCGTAGGAGCGGCTTCAGCCGCGACCGGGGGATTTCATCGGGACACCCAGGTCGCGGCTGAAGCCGCTCCTACGAATCCCGAATCCCCGCTCCCAGCCCTTCTCAGCTCTCGCGCAAATCCCGCGGCCGGAAGCCCAGCGCCAGCAAGGCAAGCAGATACACCGCGCCGCCGCCGCCCACCAGCAGCAGCAGGCTGCCGATGCGGTGCCACTTGTCCATGGTGGTGAACGCCGGCAGCCAGTGCAGGCCCAGCGCCAGCACCGCGGCCATCGCCGCGCAGGCCACGCCCAGGCGCAGCAGGTAACCGCCCCAGCCCGGCTTGGGCTGGTAGACCTGGTCGCGTCGCAGCCAGCGCCACAGCAGCGACAGGTTGAGGTAGCTGGCCACCGCGCTGGCCAGGCCCAGCGCCAGGTGCAGGCCCGGCACCGCCTCCAGCGCTGCGCGCACGCCCTGCGCGCGCAGTTCCGCCGGCACCCACAACTGGTACAGGATCGCCAGGAACAGCAGGTTCAGCGCCATGTTGGCGACCAGCGCGGCGACGCCGGCGCGCACCGGCGTGCGCGTGTCCTGGCGCGAATAGAACGCCGGCAGCAACACCTTGAGCAGGGCGAACGCCGGCAGGCCGAAGCTCAGCCCGAACACCGACATCGCCGCCATGCGCGTGTCGAAGGCGGTGAACTTGCCGTACTGGAACAGGGTCGCCACCAGCGGCTGGCTCAGCAGCATCAGCCCCAGCATCGCCGGCACCGCGATCAGCAGGGTGGTCCGCAGCCCCCAGTCCAGCGCACTGGAAAAGCCCGCGCGATCGGTCTTGACGTGGTGCCGCGACAACGCCGGCAGGATCACCGTGCCCAGGGCCACGCCGAACACGCCCAGCGGCAGCTCCAGGAAGCGGTCGGCCTGCGACAGCCAGCTCTGCGAGCCGGCGTACAGGAACGAGGCGATCACCGTGTCCAGCAGCAGGTTGATCTGCGCGATCGAGGAGCCGAACAGGGTCGGCACCATCAGGGTCAGCACCCGACGCACGTCCGGGTGCTGCCAGCCCCAGCGCGGCAGGGTCAGCAGGTCGATGCCGCGCAGGGCCGGCAACTGGAACAGCAACTGCAGCACGCCGGCCACCAGCACCGCCCAGCCCATCGCCAGGATCGGCACCTGCAGCCGCGGCGCCAGCCACAGCGCGCCGGCGATCATGCACAGGTTGAGGATCACCGGGGTCAGCGCCGGCAGGCCAAAGCGGTGGAAGCTGTTGAGCGCGCCGCCGGCCAGCGCGGTCAACGACACGAACAGCAGGAACGGAAAGGTCAGCCGCAGCAGGTCGACGATCAACCCGAACTTAGCCGGGTCGTCGCTGGCGCCGGGGTTGAACAGCATCGCCACCTGCGGGGTGAAGATCAGCCCCAGCGCGGTGACCAGCAGCAACACCCCGCCCAGGGTGCCGGACACGCGCGACATCAGCGCGCGCAGGTCGGCGTGCGGGCGGGTTTCCTTCACCTCGGTGAACACGGGCACGAAGGCGGTGGCGAACGAGCCCTCGGCGAACAGCCGGCGCAGGAAGTTGGGAATGCGGAACGCCACCCAAAACGCGTCGGTGGTGGCGTTGGCGCCGAAGGAAATGGTGATGGCTTGGTCGCGCACCAGCCCCAGCACGCGCGAGACCATGGTCATGCTGCTGAAGGAGAGCAGCCCGCGGAGCATGCGCGGCGTGCTCATGCGGCAACCCTCTTGACAATTGGCTTGACGCGAATGTTTGGACGCTTCATACTCTCCCGCTTGTTTTTATCCACCACACAGCTTTCCAGGAAACCACCACCGTGGCCAATATCAAGTCCGCCAAGAAGCGCGCCAAGCAGACCGTCGTGCGCAACGCGCGCAACACGGCTCAGCGTTCGATGCTGCGCACCGCCGTCAAGAAGGTCATCAAGGCCCTGGACGCCAACGACGCAGCCGGCGCCGAAGCCGCTTTCGCCATCGCCCAGCCGATCCTCGACCGTTTCAGCTCGCGCGGCCTGATCCACAAGAACAAGGCTGCCCGTCACAAGAGCCGCCTGAGCGCCCGCATCAAGGCGATCAAGACCGCCGCCTGATCGGCTGCCGTCGACGCCGGGAGCGCCTGCGCTTCCGGCTGCACCACGAAAAAGCCCGGCCTCGGCCGGGTTTTTCGTGTGCGCATCACCCCGCCCTGCGCGCCGCGGTGCGGCGCAGCGCTCAGGCGCCATCGGCGGCTGCCTCCAGCGCGCCCTCGCGCTGGCGGTCGAAGAACGCCATCACGTCCTTCATGATCGGCCAGGTGCCTTCGCGGCCCAGCGCCGACACCAGGTACCAGGGCTGGGTCCAGCCCAGCTCGGCGACGACCTGCTCGGCCAGCGCGCGCGCTTCGTCCTCGAACATCAGGTCGGCCTTGTTCAGCACCAGCCAGCGCGGCTTGGCCAGCAGCTCCGGATCGTGCTTCTGCAGCTCGCGCTCGATTGCGCGCACCTGCTCGGTCGGCGAGACGCCGTCCACGCCGCCCTCCATCGGCGCCAGATCCACCAGGTGCAGCAGCAGGCGGGTGCGCTGCAGGTGACGCAGGAACTGCGCACCGAGGCCGGCGCCATCGGCGGCCCCCTCGATCAGCCCGGGAATGTCGGCGATCACGAAGCTGCGGTAGGCCTCGACGCTGACCACGCCCAGGTTCGGGTACAGCGTGGTGAACGGATAGTCGGCAACCTTCGGCGTGGCGGCGGACACGGCGCGGATGAAGGTGCTCTTGCCGGCATTGGGGAAGCCCAGCAGGCCGACGTCGGCCAGCAGCTTCAGCTCCAGCTTGAGCGTGCGCTGCTCGCCCTCTTCGCCCGGCGTGGCCTTGCGCGGCGCACGCGTCACCGAGCTCTTGAAATGCATGTTGCCCAGGCCACCCTTGCCGCCCTGCGCGACCAGCAGGCGGTCGCCGTGCGCGACCAGATCGCCGATGACCTCGTCGGTCTCCACGTTGACCACCACGGTGCCGACCGGCACGGTGATGGTCAGATCCTCGCCGGCCTTGCCGTACATCTGCCGACCCATGCCGTTCTCGCCGCGCTGCGCGCGGAACGCGCGCTGGTGGCGGAAGTCGACCAGGGTGTTGAGATTTTCGTCGGCAACCAGCCACACGCTGCCGCCGTTGCCGCCATCGCCACCATCGGGCCCACCCAGCGGGATGAACTTCTCGCGGCGAAAGCCGATGCAGCCATTGCCGCCATTGCCGGCCGTGACCTGGATTTCCGCTTCGTCTACCAACTTCATGGGATTCGGGATTCGCGATTCGGGATTGGAAAGAACCACCGGACGCCGCAGTTTAGCGACCCCGGCAAAAGAACGGAGGCAGGAATCGCAGGACGCAATGGAATCCGCTTTGGCGAATCCCCAATCCCCAATCCCGCCATCCCGGCCACCAAACGAAAAACCCCGCCGAAGCGGGGCTTTCGTCAGCAAGCCTGCGCCATGGCGCAGGCCCTGGACACCGGAACTTACGCCTCGGTGACCACGCTCACAGTGCGGCGCTTCTTGGCACCCTTCACCGAGAACTCGACCTTGCCGTCGACCAGCGCGAACAGCGTGTGGTCGCGGCCCAGGCCGACGCCGGCGCCCGGGTGGAACTGGGTGCCGCGCTGACGCACGATGATGTTGCCGGCCTCGATGGCCTGGCCGCCGAACATCTTCACGCCCAGGTACTTCGGGTTGGAGTCGCGGCCGTTGCGCGAGGAACCTACGCCTTTTTTGTGTGCCATGACTGCTGCTCCTTACTTCTTGTCGCCACCGGCGATGCCGGTGATCTCGATTTCGGTGTAGTGCTGCCGATGACCCTGACGCTTCATGTGGTGCTTGCGGCGGCGGAACTTGATGATGCGCACCTTGTCGGCGCGGCCGTGTGACACGACCTTGGCGGTGACGGCGGCGCCCTTCAGCGCATCGCCGATCTTGATGCCGTCGCTGTCGCCCAGCATCAGGATGTTGTCGAACGTGATCTCGTTGCCGGCTTCGACTTCGAGCTTTTCCACGCGGAGCGTTTCGCCCTGCGCGACGCGGTATTGCTTACCGCCGGTGACCAGTACTGCGTACATGACCAGACTTCCTCTGTAGTTATTGTGGTCGTTCCCGTCGTGCCGTTTCGGGCAGACAGGAGCGGGATTGTAAGCCGCCGCATGCGGCAGGGTCAAGCCCACCCAGGCCCGGACTGTCAAGCCCCGCGGCCCGGCGCGGCTGCCTGAACCAGCCAGCCGCCGGCGCCCGGCGGCGCTGGGATCCGCGGCAATTGCCCCCACCTGACAAGCTGGGTACGCTGATCGATTGCCGTCCCCTTTCCGCCCCCTCACTGGCCAGCGGCACCGCCACGGCCGGCACATTCCGGAATCTTTTCATGGCGATGGATTACATCCGCATCCGCGGCGCGCGGACGCACAACCTCAAGAACCTCGACCTCGACCTGCCGCGCGACAAGCTGATCGTGATCACCGGCCTGTCCGGGTCCGGCAAGTCCTCGTTGGCGTTCGACACCATCTACGCCGAAGGCCAGCGCCGCTACGTGGAGTCGCTGTCGGCATACGCGCGGCAGTTCCTCAGCGTGATGGAGAAGCCCGACATCGATCACATCGAAGGCCTGTCGCCGGCGATCGCGATCGAGCAGAAGTCGACCTCGCACAACCCGCGCTCCACCGTCGGCACCATCACCGAGATCTACGACTACCTGCGCCTGCTGTACGCGCGCGTCGGCCAGCCGCGCTGCCCCGACCACGGCTACCCGCTGGAGGCGCAGACGGTCAGCCAGATGGTCGACCAGGTGCTGACCCTGGACCCGGAGCAGCGCTACATGCTGCTGGCGCCGGTGATCCGCGAGCGCAAGGGCGAGCATGCGCAGGTGTTCGAGCAACTGCGCGCGCAGGGCTTCGTGCGCGTGCGCGTGGACGGCGAGCTGTACGAGATCGACGCGGTGCCGGCGCTGGCGCTGCGCCAGAAGCACACCATCGAGGCGGTGATCGACCGCTTCCGCCCGCGCGAGGACATCAAGCAGCGCCTGGCCGAGAGTTTCGAGACCGCGCTGAAGCTGGCCGACGGCATGGTGGCGGTGCAGTCGCTGGACGACACCGCGGCCGCGCCGCACCTGTTCTCGTCCAAGTACAGCTGCCCGGTCTGCGACTACTCGCTGCCGGAACTGGAACCGCGCCTGTTCTCGTTCAACGCGCCGATGGGCGCCTGCCCGAGCTGCGACGGCCTGGGCATGGCCGAGTTCTTCGATCCCGATCGGGTGGTGGTGCATCCGGAGCTGTCGCTGTCGGCCGGCGCGGTACGCGGCTGGGACCGGCGCAACGCGTACTACTTCCAGTTGATCGCCTCGCTGGCCAAGCACTACAAGTTCGACGTCGACGCGCCCTGGCAGTCGCTGCCGGCGAGCGTGCGCCAGGCGGTGCTGTACGGCAGCGGCGACGAGACCATCACCTTCACCTACTTCACCGACGCCGGCGGCCGCACCCAGCGCAAGCATCGCTTCGAAGGCATCATCCCCAACCTGGAGCGCCGCTACCGCGAGACCGAATCGCCGGCGGTGCGCGAGGAACTGGCCAAGTACATCAGCGAACGGCCGTGCCCGGACTGCAAGGGCGCGCGCCTGAACAAGGCCGCGCGCAACGTGTTCGTCGCCGACCGCCCGCTGCCGGACCTGGTGGTGCTGCCGATCGACGACGCGCTGAGCTTCTTCCGCCAGCTCGACCTGCCCGGCTGGCGCGGCGAGATCGCCAGCAAGATCGTCAAGGAGATCGCCGAGCGGCTGGGCTTCCTGGTCGACGTCGGCCTGGATTACCTGACCCTTGAGCGCAAGGCAGACACGCTGTCCGGCGGCGAGGCGCAGCGCATCCGCCTGGCCAGCCAGATCGGCGCCGGCCTGGTCGGCGTGATGTACGTGCTCGACGAACCCTCGATCGGCCTGCACCAGCGCGACAACGAACGCCTGCTCGGCACCCTCACCCGCCTGCGCGACCTCGGCAACACGGTGATCGTGGTCGAGCACGACGAGGACGCGATCCGCCTGGCCGACTACGTGCTGGACATCGGCCCCGGCGCCGGCGTGCACGGCGGCGAGGTGGTCGGCCACGGCAGCGTGCAGGACCTGCTGAAGGCGCCGCGCTCGCTGACCGGGCAATACCTGTCGGGCAAGCGCCGCATCGAGATCCCGGCCAAGCGCCACAAGGCCAATCCGAAGATGACCCTGCACCTGCGCGGGGCCACCGGCAACAACCTCAAGAACGTCGACCTGGACATCCCGGCCGGCCTGCTGACCTGCATCACCGGCGTGTCCGGCTCGGGCAAGTCGACCCTGATCAACGACACCTTGTTCACCCTGGCGGCGAACGAGATCAACGGCGCCTCGCACAGCGTGGCGCCGTACCGCGAGATCGAGCACCTGGACCTGTTCGACAAGGTGGTGGACATCGACCAGTCGCCGATCGGCCGCACCCCGCGCTCCAACCCGGCCACCTACACCGGCCTGTTCACGCCGCTGCGCGAACTGTTCGCGCAGGTGCCGGAAGCGCGTTCGCGCGGCTACTCGCCGGGCCGCTTCAGCTTCAACGTGCGCGGCGGTCGCTGCGAGGCCTGCCAGGGCGATGGCCTGATCAAGGTGGAGATGCACTTCCTGCCGGACGTGTACGTGCCTTGCGACGTCTGCCACGGCAAGCGCTACAACCGCGAGACGCTGGAGATCCTGTACAAGGGCTTCAACATCAACGACGTGCTGGAAATGACCGTCGAGGATGCGCTGAAGCTGTTCGAGCCGGTGCCGTCGATCGCGCGCAAGCTGGAAACCCTGGTCGACGTGGGCCTGAGCTACATCAAGCTCGGCCAGAGCGCGACCACCCTGTCCGGCGGCGAGGCGCAGCGCGTGAAGCTGTCCAAGGAGCTGTCGCGGCGCGATACCGGCCGCACCCTGTACATCCTCGACGAGCCGACCACCGGCCTGCACTTCCACGACATCGAGGCGCTGCTGGGCGTGCTGCACAAGCTGCGCGACGAAGGCAACACCGTGGTGGTGATCGAACACAACCTGGACGTGATCAAGACCGCGGACTGGATCGTCGACCTCGGCCCGGAAGGCGGCCACCGCGGCGGCACCATCCTGGTCACCGGCACGCCGGAAGACGTGGCGGCCTGCCCGCAGTCGTACACCGGCCAGTTCCTGGCGCGGATGCTGCCGTCCACCAGCGCGCGACCGGAGCAGCCGGCGGCGATGGCCAACAAGCCCGATGCGCGCCCGCCGCGCAAGGTCAAGCCGGAAAAGCCGGCGAAGAAGCAGGCCGTGGCGGCAAAGAGCGACAAGGCCAGCAAGAGCACCACCAGTACCGGCACCAAGAAGAAGAAGGACGTTTGATGAGCAGCGAACACAAGATCCTGGCGCGCATCCCGATCAGCGTGCGCTGGCGCGACATGGACAGCATGGGCCACGTCAACAACGCCAAGTACATCTCCTACCTGGAAGAAGCGCGCGTGCGCTGGATGCTGGGCGTGGAGGGCGTCTCGATGAGCGACCGCATCGCACCGGTGGTGGCGGCGACCAACGTCAACTACCGCGCACCGATCGTGTGGCCCAACGACATCCTGGTCGAGCTGTTCGTCGAGCGCCTGGGCACCAGCAGCGTGACCATCGGCCACCGCATCGTCGATCAACAGGACGAGAGCCGGCTCTATTCCGACGGCAACGTGGTGGTGGTGTGGATGGACACCCAGACCGGCAAGAGCGCATCGCTGCCGGACGCGGTGCGCAAGGCGACGAGCTGAGGCCTGTGCCTGCGCCGGGGCACGCCCGGCGCAGGCAAACCATCGCAGTACCGGCGGCATTCGCGCTTGAATTCGCCGGCGCAGCGCGCGACCGCCCCGCGGGGCGTACCTAGTCAAGCACCTGCAGGCACCTCTAACAGCCCGCTTTTTGCAGCGCCGCAGCCCTTGTAGGAGCGGCTTCAGCCGCGACGCGCGTTGCAATGAATGCCTGTCGCGGCTAAAGCCGCTCCTACGAGTACCAAGGAACTCCCCTTACATCGCCTGCTTGCGCACGGTCAGCGTCGCGTCGGCCTTGCCACCATCTTCCAATTGCAATTGCAGCGGCACGGCCTGGTCTTCGGTCAGCGCACCCGTGCCCTGCATCAGCATCAGGTGCATGCCGCCGGGCTTGAGTTCGACGCGGGCGCCGGGGGCCAGCGGCACACGCTCGACCGCGCGCATCCGGCTGACGCCGGCCACCAGCGTGGTCTCGTGCAGCGACACATCGCCGAAGCGGGGGCTGCTGGCCCCAGTGACCGTGACCGCCTTGCCGCAGCCGTTGTGGAGCACGCCATAGCCGGCGGTCATCGGCATGGCCGGATTCGGCGGCAACCGCACCCAGCCCTGCTCCAGGGTGAGGCAGGCCGGTTCTGCGGCCGACGCCGCGGTGGCGACCGCGCATAGCACCATCAATACGCCAGCGAATGGTTTGGTTATCATCGCCGCGGTTCCTTCTTCGAAAGCAGACCGCAGCATGACGACGCTCATCGACGTGATCAACCACGGCCCCATCCGCGAGCTGCGCCTGGCGCGGCCGCCGGTCAACGCGCTGGACACCGAGCTGTGCCAGCAACTGATCCAGGCGATCGAGCAGGCCGGCGCCGACGGCGCGCACGGCCTGGTGCTGTCGGGCAACGAGCGGCTGTTCTCCGCCGGCATGGACGTGCCGCACCTGCTCAGTCACGGCGACGACCGCGCCAAGCTGCTCGCCAGCTGGCAGCAGTTCTTCGGTGCGGCGCGTGCGCTGGCCGCCAGCCCGATGCCGGTGGTGGCGGCGCTGACCGGCCACGCCCCGGCCGGCGGCTGCGTGCTGGCGCTGTGCTGCGACTACCGGGTGATGGCGCGCAGCCCCGAGCCGGCGCGCCCGGTCACCATCGGGCTCAACGAGACCCAGGTCGGCCTAGTCGCCCCGGAAGGCATCCAGCGCCTGCTGCGGCGGGTGGTGGGCGCGCACCGCGCCGAACGCCTGCTGGTCGGCGGCGACCTGGTCAGCGCCGAGCGCGCGCTGGAGATCGATCTGGTCGACGAACTGGTCGACGCCGACCTGGTGGTGGCGCGCGCGCTGGCCTGGCTGCTGGAACTGCTGAAGCGGCCGCGGCAGCCGATGCTGCAGACCCGGGCCATCGCCCGCGCCGACCTGCGCGCGGCGCTGGCCGACGAGCACATCGGCCTGGAACGGCTGATCGACGACTGGCAGGCGCCGGACACCCAGGCCGCGCTGCGCGCGCTGGCGGCGCGGCTGGGCAAGGGCTAGGGCGTGCCATCGATCCCCGGGCATGCCGCGCCACGGTTGCGCGCGTCCAGGTGAGCAGGACAGGCAGGAAGTGGCCATGCGCCCTCGCCCGAGCGATCGCGCGGCCGCGGGCGCGCGCGGACGGCCCGGTATAATCGGCGCACGTCCGTCGCCAGGCCCCGCCTCTTGTCCGCCAAGCCCGCCCCCGTCGTGTCCGAACTGATCGAGCTGCTGTCGTTGGAGCGGCTGGAGGACAACCTGTTCCGCGGCCAGAGCCGCGACATCGGCACCAAGTACGTGTTCGGCGGCCAGGTGCTGGGCCAGGCGCTGTCGGCGGCGCAGGCCACGGTGGAGAACGCGCGCCGCGTGCACTCGCTGCACGCCTACTTCCTGCGTGCCGGCGACATCGAGCATCCCATCGTCTACGACGTGGACCGCACCCGCGACGGCGGCAGCTTCTCGGTGCGCCGGGTCACCGCGATCCAGCACGGCAAGGTGATCTTCTTCTGCGCGGCCTCGTTCCAGGAACAGGAAGACGGCGCCACCCACCAGCTGAAGATGCCGGAAGTGCCGCAGCCGGAAGACATCGAACCGACCCCGGCGGCACGCCCGGAAGTGCTGGCGACGCTGCCGACCAAGGTGCAGCGCTGGCTCTCGCGCGGCGGCCCGTTCGAGTTCCGCCACGTGTACCCGCGCGACGAACTGAATCCGCCCAAGCGCCCGCCGTTCCAGCAGATGTGGCTGCGCCTGAGCGAGCCGGTCGGCGATGCGCCGGAACTGCACCAGGCACTGCTCGCCTATGCCTCGGACTTCCACCTGCTCGGCACCGCCACCTTCCCGCATGGCATCAGCTACTACACGCCGAACGTGCAGATGGCCTCGCTCGACCACGCGCTGTGGTTCCATCGCCCGTTCCGCGCCGACGACTGGCTGCTGTACTCGCTGGACAGCCCCAGCGCGCAGGGTGCGCGCGGCCTGGCGCGCGGGCAGTTCTTTACCCGCGACGGCACCCTGGTGGCCAGCACCGCGCAGGAAGGCCTGATCCGCGTGGTGCCCGACGCCGATGCCGCGGCGCAGGTTCCGGCGAAGCGCTGAGGACACCGACATGCGTCAGATCTTCAGCAGCCAGCGCGTGGAAACCGCCGAAGGCGTGGCCGCGCTGCTGCGCGATGCCGGTATCGAGGTGCGGCTGAGCAACGGCCGCTCCTACCGCAGCCGCCGCAGCGGCCAGTTCAGCTATCTCGACCCGGTGGCGGCGCAGGCCCAGCCCACGGTGTGGGTGGTGCATGCCAACGACCAGCCGCGTGCGCGCGAACTGCTGCGCGACGCCGGGCTGCTCGACAGCACCCGCCGCGATCCCGAACAGGGCCGTGCGCCGTACTTGAACGAGTTCCGCTCGCAGGTGGAAGTGGACGCCGGCAAGCGCTGGGCCTGGCGCATCCGCATCGCCCTGCTGCTGGCGATCGGCGCGGCGGCGCTGGTGACGGTGCTGCGCCACCGCGACAACCGCGCGCCTACCGCCGTACCGGCCCAGCCCGCCGCGACGCAGCAGGCCACGCCACCGGCGCAAGACACCGGCAGCGATGAGGTGCGCGTGCGCGTGCAGCCGGCACCGCGGGGCAACTGAGGCAGCGCGCGCGGCGCCGTGCTGCGCGCATCGGCGACGACGTACCGTGACTGCTGCAGGATCCTGTCTGCCTGCGCCGCACTGCGCGCGCAGCCCACGCCTGCACTAGCGCGACGCCGCGTCGCGCACGCGAACGCGAACGCCCCACCACCCACACAACAAAACGCCCCTGCACCTTGCGGTACAGGGGCGCGGTCGATCGGCGCCTTGATGCAGTGAAGCCGTGTTGCGGCGAATGACTCAGTTGTTGTCCGGCGCCGGCATCGGCGGCGGCGGCGTGTCGCCACCGCGCGGTCCGGCCGGGCGGTGCGCCCAGCGCTTGGCCTGCGCCGCATCGAACTCGGCGCGGCTGAGCATGCCGTCCTTGTTGGTGTCGGCCGCGGTGAACCAGGCATCGCGATGCTGCTTGGCGCGCAGTTCGAAGTCGGCACGGTCGATGTAGCCGTCCTTGTTCACGTCCATCTTGTCGAAGCGCGCGGCGAGCTTGGGATCGGCCTGCGCTTCGGCGCGGCTGATGCGGCCGTCCTTGTTGGTGTCCAGCTTGGCCATCATCGCGCCGGGCACGCCGTGTCCACCCGGACCGCCGTGGCGGCCGTGCCGCGGCCACTCGTCGCGGCTGAGCTTGCCGTCGTGGTTCTTGTCCAGCGCGTCGAAATGTTCGGCCAGGCGCGGATCGGCGGCAGCTTCGCTGCGATCGATGACGCCATCGCCGTTCTTGTCGAGCGTGGCGATGCCGCCGGCAGCGGCAGGCGCGGCGGGATCGGCCGGCGGCGGCGGAACCGCGTAGGCGGTCCCGGACAGGACGGCCAGCACGGCCAGGGCAAGCAGCGGGTTGCGAGACTTCATGGGTCACTCCCTGAGGATGATGAGGAACCTGCCAGGACGGCAGGCGTCCGGCGCCGCGGGCGGCCCGCGCAACGGGCCGGCGCCGTGGCGCCTTCCCTGCAGACAACGCCCCGCCGTCGCCGCGGTTGACCCACGGCCGGGCGTATTCATGGACGGGACAGTCGCGGCCCCTGCGATGGCGAAGCGCTATGCTCAGGGCATGGCCATCCATTCCGACGCCAGCGACGACCTGCGGCTGTTCCAGACCGGCCAGCACGCGTGCGGCTACTGGCCCGAGCGGCAAGCCCGCGACCTGGTGCTGGACCCGCACGACCCGCGCCTGGGCGCGCTGTATCCGCTGGCGTTGAGCTGGGGCTTCCGCCGCTCCGGCGACCTGGTCTATCGCCCGCACTGCGACCACTGCCGTGCCTGCGTGGCGGTGCGCATCCCGGTCGAGGACTTCGTACCCGATCGCAGCCAGCGCCGCTGCCTGGCGCGCAACGCCGATGTCGAGGTGCGCATCGTCGCCGCCGAACGCAGCGAGGAACAGCTGGCGCTGTACCAGCGCTACCTGCAGCATCGCCATCCCGGCGGCGGCATGGACGATCACGGCGCACACGAGTTCGACCAGTTCCTGATCGGCCGCTGGTCGCACGGGCGCTTCCTGGAACTGCGGCAACGCATGCCGGATGGAAGGCGTGGGCCGCTGCTGGCGGTGGCCGTCACCGACATCGCCGCACAGGCGCTGTCGGCGGTCTACACCTTCTACGACCCGGACGCCGGCGCGCGCGGCCTGGGCACGCTGGCGATCCTGCAGCAGATCGCCTGGGCGCGACGCGACGGCCTGCGTCATCTGTATCTGGGCTACTGGATCCGCGGCCACCAGAAGATGGACTACAAGCGCCGCTTCCGGCCGTTGCAGGCCTACGACGGCCGCCACTGGCGCGACTTCGACGACTACCTGCGCCAGCTCGGCGGCTAGCCCACGGCAACCGATACCGCGCTGCCCAGCCGCTGCCGCCGCACGTCGCCGCGCCATCGTGCGGACATGCAGCGCATGCGAAACTTGGCGCATGACATCACGCCTCCTCCTGCTCGCCCTGACCCTGCTGTGCGGCGCCTGCGCGCACACCGCTCCCACCGCCCCTGCGATGACCGACGCCCCCGCGCCAGCCGCCACGACGCTGCGCTTGGCCACCTACAACACCTCGCTCAATGCCGACGCACCCGGCGGCCTGATCGCCGCGCTGCAGGGCGACAGTGCGCAGGCACGCAAGATCGCCGCGGTGCTGCAGCAGGTGCGACCTGACATCGTGCTGCTCAACGAGTTCGACTACGACGACGCGCACCGCGCCGCCGACCTGTTCGAACAGCGCTACCTGGCGGTACCGCAGCCGCATGGCGGTGCGGCGCTGCGCTATCCCTACCGCTACCTGGCGCCGGTCAATACCGGCGTGCCCAGCGGCCTGGACCTGGACAACGACGGCCACGTCGGCGGCGAAGGCCGTGCGCGCGGCAACGACGCCTGGGGTTTCGGCCTGCATCCCGGCCAGTACGGCATGCTGCTGCTGTCCAGGTACCCGATCGACACCGCGGCGGTGCGCAGCTTCCGCCTGTTCAAGTGGAGCGCGATGCCCGACGCGCTGCGCCCGGTCGATCCGGCCACCGGCCGCTTCTTCCACAGCGACGCGGTGTGGGCGCAACTGCGGCTGTCGTCGAAATCGCATTGGGACGTGCCGGTGCGTACCCCACTGGGCGTGCTGCATGCGCTGGTGTCGCATCCGACCCCGCCGGTGTTCGACGGCGCGGAAAAACGCAACGCCGCACGCAACCACGACGAACTGCGGCTGTGGCGCGACTACCTGGACGATGCCGGCAGCGGCAAGGCGCGCTGGCTGTGCGACGACGCCGGCCGCTGCGGCGGACTGGCCGCCGATGCGCAGTTCGTGATGCTCGGCGACCTCAACAACGACGTGATCGACGGCGACGGCCGCCACGACGCGATCCGCGCCCTGGTGACGCATCCGCGCGTGCTGCAATACCCCACCCCGCACAGCGCCGGCGGCGAAGAGACCACCCGCGCCTACGCGGCCACCGGCATCGACCATCGCGGCCCGCCGCAGCAGGTCACCGGCGATTTCGGCCCCAAGGCCGGCACCATGCGCCTGGATTACGTGTTGCCGTCGCGCAACTTCCGCTACCTGGACAGCGGCGTGTTCTGGCCGGCGTCCAGCGATCCCGCCGCCGCCATCGCCGACGGCAGCGACCACCATCTGGTCTGGGTCGACGTCGCCGCGGGGCCGTAAGCGCGGCGCACCCCGCGCGGCCCTTGCAGCGCCCCACAGGCGGCCGATCGGCCGCCTTTTCTTTTTGCCACACCAGCCGCCATGTCCCCAGGGGCTGGCTTGCCGCCAGTGCAACTGCATCGATCGCCTGGCCGAAGGCGCCACGGGCATGTGAACTACCCGCCTTTCGGCAACACCGGCGGACCAGGGCCGCGCCGCAGACGTTCCGCGCCACGCGCCGGCATCGGCCTTGATCCAGATCAAGGGCAACACCGCGCCGACGCGGTCCAATGCCTTCCGCACCCGGTCGGGATGCGCAAGCGGAAGGCGAGCATGCGAACGCAACAGTTGCAACAGGCGCTGGAAGGCCTCAACGGCGCCACCGCCGACATCGAGGCCTCGGCGCTGATTTCCCTGGACGGGCTGATGATCGCCTCGGCGATGCCGCAGGGCATGGACGAGGACCGCGTCGGCGCGATGTCCGCGGCGCTGCTCGCGCTGGGCGAGCGCAGCGCGCGCGAACTGGCGCGCGGCGCGCTGGAGCGGGTGCTGATCCAGGGCGAGTCGGGCTACGTGATCATGAGTGCGGCCGGCCGCGAGGCGGTACTCACCGTGCTGGCCAAGCCCAGCGCCAGGCTGGGCCTGGTGTTCCTGGACATCAAGCGCGCCGCGCAGGCGCTGCAGCAGATCCTGTAGGGGGCCGCCATGCCGCTGCCGCCGATGGATCCGCCGCACGAGCCGCACCGCAGCACCGAACTGCGCTACCACGACGGCAGCCGCCGCACGGTGTACTGGAGCGAACGCGAGGTGGCCTACCCGGACGGGCGCCTGATCGTTTCCCGCACCGACCTGGACGGCATCATCACCCACGCCAACGACGCCTTCGTCGAACTCAGCGGCTGGCCGCGCGAACTGCTGATCGGTGCGCCGCACTGCATCCTGCGCCACCCGGAGATGCCGCGGCGTGCGTTCCGCGCACTGTGGGAGACCGTGCTGGCCGGCGACAAGTGGCACGGCTACGTCAAGAACCTGCGCCGCGACGGCGCCTGCTACTGGGTCTACGCCACCGCGCTGCCGAACGTGCGCGACGGCCGCGTGGTCGGCTTCACCTCGGTGCGGCGCAAGCCTTCGCGGCGACGCATCGACGCGCTGCAGCCGCTGTACGCGCAATGGCTGCAGGACGAGCGTGCGGAGACGCCGGCATGAGCCATACGTTCCTGGTCGCGCCGGACTTCGCGCCCGAATACTTCGGCGGCTGGTACCTGCTCAGCACGGTGTTGCAACGCCGTGCCGGCATCGGCCTGCGCCTGCTGATGCCGGCCGACGCCACCGAACAGCGGCAACTGCTGGACGGCGGCGGCGTCGACCTGGTGTACGCCAGCCCTTTCGACGCCAGCGCGCTGATCCGCCACCGCGGCTATCTGCCGCTGGTGCGGCCGCGCGGGCACGCCGACGAGGTGGTGATCGCCACCGCGGCCGAGGCGCCGGCGCGTTGCGTGGAAGACCTGCCCTACGGGTGCCGCATCGCCCTGACCGCCAACCACGACGTGCGCCTGATCGGCCTGCGCCTGCTGGAGCCGGCCGACCTGGAGCCGGAACGCATCGCCTGGCGTCCGGCCAGCAGCTATGCCGCAGTGGCACGGCTGCTGCTCGAAGGCGAAGCCGACGCCGGCCTGTTCCTGGCCACTGCCTACCACGGCCTGTCGCGGCTGACCCGCGCGCGGCTGCGCCCGCTGGTGGAAAGCGCGCTGTGCGACATCGGCCACGTGCTGTTGGCGCATCCGCGCCTGGGCCCGCAACTGCCGGTGCTGCGCGAGGCCCTGCTCACGCTCGGCGATGCCGCGCACCGCGACGACCAGGCGGTGCTGGACGCGCTGGGCCTGGAGCGCGGCTTCGAGGCGATGGCCACGGAGGACGCGGAATTCATGATCGACCTGATCGACACCCTGCTGGACTGAGGCGCCCATGGCCACCACTCCCGCTCGCGATCCCGCACGCCTGGTGATGCGTACCCATGCCCGCGCCCTGCTGCGCGATCCGCGCGACGCCGCCGCGCACCTGGCGCGGCTGCACGCCGCGCTGCAGTTGCACGACAACGAACCGACCCAGGGCGTGCTCGCCGACCTGTTCGTGGCCCTGCCGCGGCACGACGTCGCCCTGCGCCAGTTGGCGCTGCAGATGGCCGCGGCGCATCTGCCGCCGCACGTGGCCGAGGCCTTCCAGCGCCACAGCCAGGGGCATGCGCTGCTGCCGATCAACGCCCTGGCCACACGCTGGAGTGTGCTGGCGCGGCCGTCGGCCGACGTGCCGGCGCGGGTGCGCCGGGCCAGCCCGGACCATTCTCGGCGGATGGTGCGCGAGGTGGTGGACGCGCTGTGCGACGGCGCGCCGATCGCCGCGGCGCGCTGCGAGCGCGAGTTCCTGGACTACTGCATCAGTTGCCAGGACAAGCTCGCCTTCATGCTCGCCACGCGCGAACTGCGCCGCCACGCACTGGCCCTGGGCGACCGCTGGGACCGTACCGCGCGCTGGCTGCAACAGCGCGAACCGTTGGGCGGCCGCAGCGTCGACGCCCTGTCCTTTTCCAGCGCGAGTGCGCCGCGATGACTGCCCCCGGACCGACCAGCTCCGAACCGACCTGGCTGATGCCGACCCCGCACGGCGTGCTGCACGGCTTCGCCAGCGCCACGCCCGACCGCATGCAGCGCGCGCTGCAACTGCTGCTCGGTGCGCACGGTGCGTTGTCGCTGCAGGAATGGCGCCAGCGCGTGGGCGGCGACGCGCAGCGCCTGCTGCAGGACGCGCGCGACCAGCAATGGGTGCAGTTACTGCGGCGCGCCGTGCCGGGCCCGGAAATCCGCCTGGACGATTTCGCCCAGCACGTGATCGCGCCGCTGTCGGCCGAACGCCGCGCGGTGCTGGCCTCCGACAGCGGCTTCTGCCTGGGCCATGCCGGCCTGGACCAGGAGCAGGCCGAGACGCTGAGCGTGGCCGCGGCGGACTTCTCCGGCTTCGCCCAACGCCAGAGCGCGCGCGGCTGGCACGGCGCGCACCGCTACGTGGCGTTCTACAGCGAGCCGCAACTGCTGCTGCCGGATTGGTCGTTCGTGCCGTTCTGGGTCGACGGCGCCGGCTACTGGCTGGTGCTGGGCGGCGAGGCGCTGCTCAACAACCTGGCGATGGTGGAACTGGTGTGGAGCATCCGGCTGGCGGCGGCACGGTTTGCGCCGCCGGCCTGAGCGGCCGGGATTGGGGATTCGGGATCGGGGATGAAAAAGCGGGCTTGTCTTGCGGCCCGCTTTTCCCGTGCGCGAAGTTTCAGGCGTCGAGGTCGATGGTGAGGGCGGCGGCGGCGTCGCGGGCGGTCTGGCGCGCCTGTTCGATGTCGGCGCCGCGGGCCAGGGTCACGCCGACGCGGCGGTGGCCGTGCACGCTGGGCTTGCCGAACAGGCGCAACGCGGTGTCCGGCGCCTGCAGGGCGGCGTCGACGTTGCCGAAGCGCGGCACGCCTTCGCCGTGCGCCAGCAACGCGCACGAGGCCGACGGGCCGTTCTGGCGGATGGCGGGAATCGGCAGGCCGAGGATCGCGCGCGCATGCAGGGCGAACTCGCTCAGCTCCTGCGACACCAGGGTGACCAGGCCGGTGTCGTGCGGCCGCGGCGACACTTCGCTGAACCAGACCTCGTCGCCCTTGACGAACAGCTCCACGCCGAACAGGCCCCAGCCGCCGAGATCGTCGGTGACCGCGCGGGCGATGTCCTGCGCCCGCTGCAGGGCCAGCGCCGACATCGGCTGCGGCTGCCAGCTCTCGCGGTAGTCGCCGTACTTCTGCCAGTGCCCGATCGGATCGCAGAACGCGGTGCCGCCGGCGTGGCGCACGGTCAGCAGGGTGATCTCGTAGTCGAAGTCGATGAAGCCCTCGACGATGCAGCGGCCGGCGCCGGCGCGGCCGCCGGTCTGCGCGTACTCCCAGGCCGCATCGATGTCGGCGCCGCTGCGCAGGGTGCTCTGGCCCTTGCCGGAGGACGACATCACCGGCTTGACCACGCACGGCAGGCCCACCGCGGCGATCGCTTCGCGGTACTCCTCTGGCGTATCGACGAAGCGATACGGCGAAGTCGGCAGGCCCAGGGTCTCGGCGGCCAGGCGGCGGATGCCTTCGCGGTCCATGGTCAGCCGCGCCGCGCGCGCGGTCGGAATCACCCGCTGGCCGAGGTCGCGCTCCAGCGCCACCAGGGTTTCGGTATGGATCGCCTCGATCTCCGGCACGATCAGGTGCGGCTGCTCGCGCGCGATCAGCTCGCGCAGCGCCATCGCATCGAGCATGTCGACCACGTGGCTGCGGTGCGCGACCTGCATCGCCGGCGCATCGGCGTAACGGTCGACCGCGATCACTTCCACGCCGAAGCGCTGCAGTTCGATCGCCACCTCCTTGCCCAGCTCGCCGGAGCCGAGCAGCAGCACGCGGGTGGCGGAAGCGGACAACGGGGTTCCCAGAGTGACCATGGCGGCGGCGCCTGCGCGGAGAGGGGGCACCATTCTAACGGCCCGGCGCCCCGCGCCGGCAGCGCAGCGGCCGTGCCATCGCCGGCACGCAGCGAAGTGCTATCTTCTGCAGCGTCACTGGGGATGTCGCCATGCACGCACGCAGCGCCGAAAACCGCCACGGCACGCCCTGCCGCACCGCCGGGGAGTGCCCATGCAATCGCTGATGCCGGCCGAGGCGTACATCGACGAGGCCTGGTTCGCCCGCGAACGTACCCAGCTGATGATGCCGCTGTGGCAGTTCGTGGCGCCGCGCATGCTGCTGGACAAGCCCAACGCCTTCGTGCGCCGCTCGGTGTGCGGGGTGGATGTGGTGGTGCAGAACATCGACGGCGAACTGCGCGCCTTCGACAATCTGTGCCTGCACCGGCAGAACCCGCTGCAGCAACAACCGCAGGGCGTGCGCCCGCTGGTGTGCAGCTACCACGGCTGGCGCTACGGCGCCGACGGCGGCGTGGACAACATCCCCTTCCAGGACGATGCCTACCGCCTGGCCCCGGAGGCGCGCGCCTGCCTGCGGCTGCGCCGCTTCGCGGTGGCCTGCATCGGCAAGCTGGTGTTCGTGAACCTGTCGGCCGCGCCGATGCCGCTGGAGGCGCAGTTCTCGCTGGAGGCGCTGGAAATGCTGCGCGCCGCCTCCGAGCAGTTCGACGACGAAGTGCTGGTGGCGACCTTCGAGGCCAACTTCAACTGGAAGCTGGCCTACGAGAACCTGCGCGACGCGCTGCATCCGCGCTTCGTGCATGCACGCACCTTGGCGCAGCAGGTCAAGTTCCAGGTGCAGATGGACGATGCCGGCATCGCCGAGGCGCGCCGCTACCACGCCGAGGGCAGCGCCTCGCGCGAGGCGCACCTGGCGCGCCTGCGTGAGTTCAGCAGCGGCGGGCTCAACGAGCCGCTGCTGGCGATGGCGCACTACCCCTGGCACGCGCACGTCGAACGCTTCGGCACCGACGACTGGTATCTGAACTGGCTGCTGTACCCGAACCTGCACATCGCCTCGGGCTCGGGTGGCTATTCCTTCATCATCGAGCACCACCAGCCGGTGTCGGCGCAGCGCACCGACCTGCTGGTCTACTACGTCACCGCACGCAAGAAGCATCGCTATCCGGGTTCCGACGCGGTGCTGCTGGGGCATCTGCACGGCGCCGAGAAGGTGCTGCGCGAGGACATCGACATCATGGAACAGGTGCAGTCGGGACTGCGCGCCGGCGCCCCGCGCGCCGTGCTGGGCGACTACGAGCACGCCAACATGCAGATCGAACGCTGGTACATGGACGTCATGGAGGGCCGCCATGTCCTCTGAAAAATACGTGGTCGGCAGCGGTGCGCTGCTGCGCTGGGCGCTCGCGGCCTGGGCCGAGGCGGCGCCGGACTGCGTGCTGCACCCGCTGGACGTGGCGCAGGGCAAGGACTACCGCTTCGACCTGGATGCCCTGCATGCGCTGGCCGACACCGGCGCCACCGCCTTCGTCGCCTGGGGCGCGCAGTTCCTCAACTTCCGCCGCCAGGAGCTGATGGGCGAACTCAAGGCGCGCGGCTTCAAGATGCCGCCGCTGATCTGCCGTGGCGCGCAGGTGGCGGCCAGCGCGCGCGTCGGCGAGAACTGCGCGATCGGCGCCGGCGCCATCGTCGATGCGCACTGCGACATCGGCTTCAACGCCTGGATCGGCGCGGCGGCGGTGCTGGAATCGGCGGTCAAGGTCGGCGCCTCGGCGTGGATCGAGGCCGGCGTGACGCTCGGTGCCGACGCGCAGATCGGCGCCCAGGCCACCCTCGGCCGGCAGGTCGACATCGGCCCCGGCGTACGCATCGGCAAGCGCTGCCAGATCGAGATCCCCGGCCGCTACCGCAACGACATCGCCACCGGCACCCACCATCTCAGCGGTTTCCGCACGCCGGTGCTGATCCTGGGCGGGTGAGTGGTCGCCGCTTGCAGGCGGCGGGATTGGGGATTAGGGATTCGGGATTGGCAAGAGCGGGTCAATGACGGGCTGACACCGTGCCGACTGCCCGCTGCCAGCCGGGGACATTGCCCTCCAACTTGCATTCGACGACCTCGGCCAGGCAGCGACCGGCTCGCTCTCGCAGTGACTTTCACTTCGAAACAACCAGATCCGGGATTCGCGCAAGCAAACCCCTTTGCCCGTCGCGTGCCTAGCGTCTACCAATCCCGAATCCCGAATCCCGAATCCCGGCCCTCTTGCAGCCTGATATCAATTTGATATCTTTTCATCCAACCACCCAAGGACGTCCACCATGAAAGAGCAGCCCCGTTCCTCCCTGCCCGGCATTCCGATGATCGTGGGTCTGGTCCTGGTGTTCGTGGCCGGGGCCGGCGCGATCGTTGCCACCGGTGTGCTGCAGCCGTCGGCGATGGCGTGGACCCTGCTGGTCGCGATCCCGGTGCTGACCATCGCGCTGTTCCTGGTGGTCGGCCTGTACGCGCTGGAACCGAACCAGGCCGCGGTGCTGAGCCTGTTCGGCCGCTACGTGGGCACGGTCAAGGATCCTGGCCTGCGCTGGAACAATCCCTTCTTCAGCAAGCGCAAGGTCAGCCAGCGCGTGCGCAACTTCGAGAGCGGCCGGCTCAAGGTCAACGAACTGGACGGCAGCCCGATCGAGATCGCCGCGGTGATCGTGTGGCAGGTGATGGACGCGTCCGAGGCGGTCTACAACGTCGACGACTACGAGAGCTTCGTGCATATCCAGTCCGAGGCGGCGCTGCGTGCGATGGCCACCAGCTATCCCTACGACCAGCACGAGGACGGGCAGATCTCGCTGCGCAGCCACCCCAACGAGATCAGCGAACAGCTCAAGCGCCACCTCGACGAACGCCTGACCCAGGCCGGCGTGGACGTCATCGAGGCGCGCATCAGCCACCTCGCCTACGCCCCGGAAATCGCCCAGGCGATGCTGCAGCGGCAGCAGGCCAACGCGGTGATCGCCGCGCGCACCCGCATCGTCGCCGGCGCGGTGGGCATGGTCGAGATGGCCCTGGCCGAACTGCAGAAGAACGGCGTGGTCGAGCTGGACGAGGAGCGCAAGGCGCACATGGTCAGCAACCTGCTGACCGTGCTGTGCTCGGACCGCGGCACCCAGCCGATCGTCAACGCCGGCTCGCTGTACTGACGTGTCCATGAGCATGCACGCCATCGCGCCGCTGGCGCTCGCCCTCTCCGGCCTGCCGGCCCTGGTCATCGCCGCCTGGGTCGGCGGCAAGGGCGACGACCGCGCACGCGGGCTGGGCCTGCGCTGGGTGCTGATCGGCCTTGCGATCCTGATCGGCGCGGCGGCGCTGTACTGGACCGGCGGCCAGCGCGCCGGCGTCTATGCGGTGGCGATCGCGCTGCTGCTGACGGTGAACGCGCTGATCGTGTCGATGCTGCTGCACCTGCGGCGCAGCGACGCCGCGCGGCAGGAGCGGTCATGAGCGAGAAGAAGGCCTACCCGCTGCGCATCAACGCCGACGTGCTGGCGGCGGCGCAGCGCTGGGCCGACGACGAACTGCGCAGCCTCAACGCGCAGATCGAGTACGTGTTGCGCGACGCGCTGCGCAAGGCGGGCCGGCTGCCCAAGCCCGGCGACGACAAGGAACGCACATCATGAGCAAGCGCTGGGAATATCTCACCGTCGAGGCCAAGACCACGCTGATGCTGGGCCTGAAACTGGACGAACTGCAGGCAGATCTGAACAAGCACGGCAAGCTCGGCTGGGAACTGGTCAACGTCCTCACCCTGCCGGGCACCAAGCCGCTGATGATGTTCAAGCGGGAGGTGTGACATGCATCCGCATCGGGTTCTCGCGCCTGCACGGGTGGCGCTGCGCCCGCGCTCGGCGCTGGCAGCGGCCGCCGGCGCGCTGCTGGATCGCCTGCAGGCCGGCGGCCTCGCCGCGGTCGAAGCCGACCAGCACCGCGATCCCGCCCTGAACCACCTGCGTATCGCCCGTCGCGATGCACCCGGACCGGCCGCGTACGCGATGCCCGACCGCGTCGTCCCGGCCCTGATCGCCGATGTCGTCGCCTGCGTCCGCGCCCTGCCCGCCACCCACGGAGCAACGCCATGAGCCGACCGCGATCCACGTCGCCCTCGCCGGCACGACAGTATCCGGTGGCACCGGCGCATCGGCTGGGCCTGGCCGTGTGGCTGTGGCTACCGCTGCTGCTCGTGGCCGCGGTGATCGGCGCCTTTGCGCTGCACGCCGCACGGCCCGGCGCGCTCTGGTGGCATTTCGGGTTATTGGCTCTGATCGGTGTGGCCGGCACCGCCACCTTCGCGCGGCAGCGCGTGCTGTTGCGCGACGGCCTGGTGGAAATACGGGCGACCTTCCTGACCAAGCGCGTGCCGCTGGCTGCGCTGCGCCTGGAGGCCGCGCGCGTGGTCGCGCTGTCCGAGCACACCGGCTTCAAGCCGGCATTGAAGCTGTTCGGTTTCGGCTACCCCGGTTTCCACGCGGGCTACGTCCGGACCCGCGACGGGCACAAGGCGTTCTGCCTGATCACCGGCGATCGCGTGCTGGCCGTACCGCTGCACGAGGGCGGCTGGCTGCTGCTCAGCGTCGAACAGCCCAGGCAGGTGCTGCAGGAATGGCAGACGCTCTCGGCGCAGGCGCCCGGCGGCGAAGGGACACCCCGCGCGGCCCGCCGCCTGGCCTGAGTCCGACACGCGTCGCCGGGTCGTCGCTGTTGCGACCGGCCGCACAGGGCACGACATGCTGCGCGCGGTGCGGCAAGCTCTCGCGGTTCGCACGCGTCCAGTACGTCGAGGAGGCCAAGTCGGACGTTCTGGCGTCTGCAAGACGATATGCTGGAACACCAGCCGCGCTCGTCCTCGTCGCCAGCCGCGCGCGTCACGACGACGACGACGTCGCCCTCCACATGACGCCTCGAGGATCGGCCCGATGGACGACGCAGCGCCCCGCGAGATTCCCGCCACCGCCCCGGCGCTGCCGCCGACGCTGTCGGCGCGGCTGCACGGGCTGCACTGGCACCGCAATCTGGTCGGCGAAGCCGGCGCCCAGGTCTACCGGCTCGACGGTGCCGGCACGCCGGATCTGTACCTCAAGCGCGGCACCGGCATCTCGCACGACGAGGTGGTGGCCGAGTTCGCACGGCTGCACTGGCTGCGCGGGACAGGCTACGTGCCGCGCGCACTGCATTTCGAGGCCGACGCCGCTGGCGCCTGGCTGCTGAGCGAAGCGTTGCCGGGCAAGACCGCCTACCAGTGGCTGCAGGACGCGCCCGCGCAGGCCGAGCGCATCGTGCAGGCGCTGGGCGAGTTCCTGCGTCGCTTCCATGCCGTGCCGATCGACACCTGTCCGTTCGACGCCCGTCACCCGCTGCGCCTGGCCGCGGCGCAGCGCCGGCTGCACGCGGGCCTGGTCGACACCGAGGACTTCGACGCGGCGCGTGCCGGCTGGTCGGCGGACGCAGTGTGGCAGGCGATGACCGCGCTGCTGCCGCTGGCCGACGAACGCGTGCTGTGCCACGGCGACTATTCGCTGGACAATATCCTGCTCGACGCGGCGGACCACGTCGTCGGGGTGATCGATCTCGGCCGCGCCGGCATCGCCGATCCGTACCAGGACCTGGCGATCCTGGCCAATTGCCTGGACGAGTTCGGCTCGGCGCTCGCCGACCGCTTCTTCGCCGCGTACGGCATCGCCACGCCGGACCGCAAGCGGCTGCAGTTCCACCAACTGCTCGACGAGTTCTTCTGAGCCGCGCCTGCCGCATCGCGCGCGGTGCAGCAGGAGCGCCCGGCGACTGGCCGCCCGCGGTGCTTGGCTCTACCCTGTGCCCATGCGCACCGTTCCCAACCTGCTGCTCAACACCGAGACCATCGAACTGCTGCCGGCCGCGCGGCTGCGTGCCCGCAGCAATGCCGACGCGCGCCAACTCGCGCAGGCGACCTGGCTGCTGCGGCGCAAGCACGACGGGCGCTACCTGGCGACCGCGAACGCACACGGGCTGCACGCGCTGGTGCCGCGGCTGATGCACGAGCCCGGCATCGAGGCGGCACTGGATCGGCTCGACGCGCTGCCCGCACGCGGCGCACCGGGCGGCGCCGACGCCTGGTTGCCGCTGCACGCACTGCAGGCGCAACTGGACCAGTTGGGCCTGGCCGCCGACGCCTACGCGCAGCGCAGCGGCCTGCCGCTGCAGCCGGAGCCGGCCACCCTGCACGCGGCCGGCAACGACCGCTACCGGCGCCCGCTGTGGCTGAGCGCGGGTGCCGCACGCGCCTGGCACGCGCTGCGCCGTGCCGCCGCGCGCGATGGCGTGGTGCTGGAGGCAATCTCCGGCTATCGCAGTCACGCGTATCAACTGGGCATCTTCGCGCGCAAATTCGCCCGCGGGCAGACCCTGGAGCAGATCCTCGCGGTCAATGCCGCACCGGGCTTCAGCGAGCATCACAGCGGGCACGCCCTGGACATCGGCACGCCCGGCGAGCCGCCAGCGGAGGAAAGCTTCGAACGCACGCCCGCCTTCGCCTGGCTGCGCACGCACGCCGGCGCCTTCGGCTACCGGATGAGCTATCCGCACGACAACCCGCATGGCATCGTCTACGAACCCTGGCACTGGTGCTGGCAGGAGGCCGCTTGCGCATGATCCGTTCCCACACACGCCGGCCGCGCGCCGGCATCGCCGCTTGGCGGGCACTGACGCTTCTGGCCCTGGCGCTGCCCAGCTGCGCCGCCGCGCAATGGCACGACCGGCAGGGCCAGCCCCTGCCCGACAGCGCCGAGCGCGGGCACGACAAGGCCTTCGCCGCCGCGCTGCAGATCGCCGACGACGCCGACTTCGCCACGTTCGCGCAGGAGTGGGGGCAGACCGAGGCCGCGCATGCGCCGCAGCTGCGCACGATCGCGCGCGTGCATCGCGGCCAGTTGTTGCGCGTGGCGCTGCTGTACTCCGGCTGCGCGCCCAGCCCCAACAACGGCGGCGCCTGCGATGCGCAGATGAGCCTGCGCGTGCTCGGCCCCGACGGCAGCACCACCCTGCAGGATCCGATGCGGCCGCTGGGCATGGGCGGCCCGCCGGCCGCCGCCGGCCTGCTGGAACTGGCACCGCTGTCGGTGCAACTGCGTTTCGAGGACAGCGACCCGCTCGGCACCTACACCGTGCAGGTCACGGTCAACGATCCCAGCCAGGACGCGTGGGTGCGCCTGAAGGCGCCGGTGGAGCTGGTCGGCGACCGCTGAGCGCAGCGCGTTGACCGCCGAGCCGACCAGCGGACACGACGGCTAGCGCGCGTATAGCACCGACACCCTGGGCCGCTGCGGCGACAGCATCGAGCCGCACCGCGTCAACTTCGCAAGGGCAAGGCACTCTTTGCGCATTTATCTGCCGCGGCGCTTGGCGTGCGTCGCACTGTGCCGAAGCGACTCCAGCTCAGCGCCGCAGCGCATCCCCCGCCCACAGCAGCCAGCCCAGCATCAGCGTGGTGCCGCCGATCGGCGCCAGCCGGGTCGGCCACTGCGCCAGTGCGTTGCCGGCCAGGCTGCCGGAGAACAGCAAGGTCCCCAGCAGCAACAGGCACAGCGCAACACGTCCGAGCAGGCGCTCGCTGCGGCGGCCCAGCGCCGCCAGCGCCACGCCGTGGCCGAAGGCGTACAGCGCCGCGGTCTGCAGGTGCGATTGCGCCAGGGGCTCGGCCACGCCGTGCGAGGCATAGGCGGACAGGCCGATGGACACGGCCGCGAGCAGTGCGCCGGCGCTGCACAGCCAGAACGGCCCGCGCGTACGGCGATCGAACGTCAGCATATGCGTTCCCTCCGGGAGCACGGCCGCATTTGCCGTCCCCTATAAACAGAACGCGCCGCAAGATGCGGCGCGTTCCGGTTCACTCGTCCACCAGGGCAGGACTTACTTGATCGCCCAGTAGATGTCGTAGGTGCCTTCCGGCGAGAACGACTTGTCCACCCCGCCCTTCCAGGCTTCGTACGGACGGTCGGTCACGTCGTAGCCGCTGGTCGCGGCCCAGGCACGCAGCGCGTTGCGCGCCGCATCCAGGCCCGCCATGTGGCCGGTGTAGCTGGCGAAGGCGGAACGGTGCGCTTCGGTCCGCACGTAGGTCACCGGGGCGCCCTGCGGGATGGTCACCTTCAGCGGCTCGCCAGCGGCGGCAACCGGGGTGGCATCGACCGGCGCGGCAGCCGCGTCGTCCTTCTTGTCGTCCTTCTTCTCATCCTTCTTGGCGTCGTCCTTCGGCGCGCCACCGGCACGCTTGCGCACCGGCTGGGCGACGTCGAACGCGTACTTGTCGGCGCCGAAGTCGGTGGTGACGATGCGCACCGGACCGGCCGCTTCCAGGCCGTTGGCGTCCATCACCCGCTTGATCCACTCCTGGTTGTCCTTGATGGACTTCTTGATGGAGTCGTTGTCGCGGTCGATGTTGCCGGCGTTGACCACCAGCAGGTCCTCGGCCGGGACGTCGACGACCTTCAGGTCCTTCAGCGGGGTGTCGTCGGAGCGGTAGTCCACGTTCGGCACGGTGGCCAGCACGTTGCTCAGGCGCGACAGGCCCAGCTTGATGTCGTCGCCGACATGGCGGCTGACGTACAGGCCGGCGTAGCGACCCAGCAGGTCCCAACCGTACTTGACGGTGTAGTCCTGGGTGATCTTCACGTTGCGGCCGTTCTTGCCGGTCGACTCGAGCTTGAAGGTGGTGGTCTTGTCCTTGCCCTTGGTCTCGTCCTCGATGGCGATGACCACGTCCTTGTTCTTCTCGGTCGAGGTGATGGTCCAGCTACCCTTGCCGATGTAGCCCTCCTTGGAGCTGTAGTCCAGGCGCGCGCCGACGCCGGATTCCGGGCCGGAGAGCTTCAGCTCGATGCGCGGGTCGCGCAGCACCAGGGGGTTCCAGTCCTTGAACCGACGCAGGCTGTTGACCGTGTCATAGACGATGGTCATGCGCCGATTGGTCTCGACGCTTTCGGACATGTGACGCTCCGAGGGCAGCACCACGCCGACAATGACGAACAGGCCAGCCACGATCCCCAGGGCGATCAGGAACTCGATAATACGGGTCATTCAGGAGGTCTCCGGGGCCGATCCCACGGCCGGGTTGATGAAGCGAAGCGCCCATCCTAGCAGGCTTCGCTGTCCGTGGTCAGCACATCACGGAATGCCGCTTCGCCCCCTGCCGCAACGGGCTTGCGCGGTGCCGGCGACGGCCGCGGGAACGGCGCCGCGGGCAACCAGACCATTGTCCTGACAGCAGCACCGGACAGGCCTGCGCGGCCGGTCCGCGACCGCATCGAAGCGAGCAACGGCGGCACCATCGGGCCGACGGGCGTACCGCAAGACTGCTCGGCCCAGGCCAGACCACTTGCCTGCACGGGACAAGCCTGCCTCGCCTGTGGCGGCACCTCGTGCAAGGCACCCGGCTGCACCGCAGCCGCCCGACATGCGCGTTACCGGTCTCCGCGGGCCGTCATCCTGTCTCGTTCAGACCACCTGCAGCGCCGGGCCGGGCCTCCGGTCCGTCAGACCAGCTGCAGCTCGAACGCCTTCAGCACCGCCCGCGTGCGGTCGCGCACGCCGAGCTTGGAGAGAATGTTGGAGACGTGGTTCTTGATCGTGCCCTCGGCCACGCCCAGCGAATTGGCGATCTCCTTGTTGGAGAAGCCGCTGGCCATCAGCCGCAGGATCTCGGTCTCGCGGTCGGTCAGCGGGTCGGGCCGGTCCAGGCTGACGAAATCGTTGCGCATGTGCTCCAGGCCCGAGAGCAGGCGCTGGGTCACCGCCGGCTGCACCAGCGAGCCGCCAGCGGCCACGGTACGGATCGCGCCCACCAGTTGCTCCAGCGACACGTCCTTGAGCAGATAGCCCTTGGCCCCGGCCTTGAGCCCGGCCAGCACCAGTTGGTCGTCGTCGAAGGTGGTCAGGATGATGGTCGGCGGCAGCGCCGCGGCGCGCGACAGCACCTGCAGCGCCTCCAGCCCGGACATCGAGGGCATGCGCATGTCCATCAGCACCACGTCGGGCAGCACCTGCGGAATCAACTCCACCGCCTGGCGGCCGTCGCTGGCCTCGGCCACCACCTCGATGCCGCCGTCCAGCGCCAGCAGCGAGCGAATGCCCTGCCGCACCAGGGTTTGATCGTCGACCAGGCAAACACGGATCATCACAACACTCCTTGGGGAACGGCGGGCGGCAACAGGGTGGCGGCGCCGGGAACCGCGGCGCGCAGGCGGAAACCCGCGCCGGGCGCGGCGGTCACGTCCAGGCTGCCGCCGTACTGGCTCAGGCGCTCGCGCATGCCGCGCAGGCCGTTGCCGGGGGCCAGCGTCTCGCAACCGCGGCCGTCGTCGCGCGCCTGGATCACCACCTGCGGGCCGTCGCGGCGCACCTCGATCCACAGATTGTCGGCCTGGGCGTGGCGCACCGCGTTGGTGATGATCTCCTGGGTGCAGCGCAGCAACACGTGTGCGCGCTCGGGATCCTCCACGGTCAGCGGCTCCTCCACCTGCAGATGGATCTGCAGCGACGGCACCCGCTCGGCCAGCGGCCGCAGCGCCGCCGCCAGGTCGATCGCGCCGCTGTCGCGCAGCTGGCTGACCGCCTCGCGCACGTCGGTCAGCAGCAGCTTGGCCAGGGTATGCGCCTGCTGCACGTGCTCCTGGGCACGGCCCTCGGTGATGTGGCCGGCCACTTCCAGGTTCAGGCTCAGCGCGGTCAGGTGGTGGCCGAGCAGGTCGTGCAGTTCGCGCGAGATGCGGGTGCGCTCGTTGACCCGGGCGCTCTCGGCCAGCAGCGCGCGGGTGGCGCGCAGCTCGGCGTTGAGCTGGCGCTGTTCCTCCCGCGCCTGGGTCTGCTGGCGCGCGACCAGGCTGGTGACGAAGATGAACATGGAGAAGCCGCCGTACAGCAGCGACTGCATCAGCGCCTCGAACGGCGGGAAGCCAATGGTCAGGTACACCGGCAGCACCGCCAGCTGGCTCAGCAGCAGCCAGGCCACGCCGGCACGTACCGGCAGCAGCCAGGGGATCACCCCCGCCGCCACCATCATCAGGATGCTGCCCAGCCCCGAGCGGTGCAGATAGCCGACCGCCAACGCGCAGATGGTCAGCAGCACCAGCATGCCGCGGTCGTACCAGCGCACGCCGTCGCCGCTGTGCAGGCGCCGGGTCAGCAGGAAATAGACCACGCCGAAGCCCAGGTAGCTGGCCAGCAGCAGCCACACCTCGCCGCTGGGCATCCGTCCCGATTCCTCGACCGGCTCCCAGTACAGGTACAGCAACGGCATGCAGATGACGGCCCAGGTGAACAGGCCGGCATAGCGCAGAACGCGGGTATGGCTGAGGTATCCCAACATGCGGCCATCTTAGGATGAACGGCGCGCATTGCACTCCCACGGAAGTCATGCCGGCGCGGCTCGCCGCCCCGGGTCGCGCGTGCGATAATCCGGCCCGGCGGCCCGCACGGGGCCGCGCGCGCATCAGCAATGGAGTCTCAATGTCGATCGTCATCCGCGACGTGCGCGAGCACGAGCTCGATTCGGTCCTGGCCCTGAACAACAACGCCGGACTGGCGATCCTGCCGCTGGATTCGGCCAAGCTGCACCGCTTCTACGAAACCGCAGAGTACTTCCGCGTCGCCGAGCGCGACGGCAACCTGGCCGGCTTCCTGGTCGGCTTCGGCAGCGACAGCGACCACGACAGCAGCAATTTCGCCTGGTTTCGCGAGCGCTATCCGCAGTTCTTCTATATCGACCGCATCGTGGTGGCCAGCCGCCGCCGCGGCGGTGGCGTCGGCCGGGCGTTCTACGCCGACGTGCAGAGCTATGCCGAGTTGCGCTACCCGCAACTGGCGTGCGAGGTTTTTCTGGATCACGGCGCCGATGCGGCGCTGCTGTTCCATGGCAGCTTCGGCTTCCGCGAAGTGGGCCAGAACACGATGAACGAAGTGGAGGTGCGTGCGAGCATGCTGTTGAAGGATCTGTGCAGTTACACCTGGGTGCGCGAAACCTATGGCGACACCCTGCCCGAGCTGCCCTGGGCCGGCCATGCCCATCGTCTGCAGCGGGCGCAGCGCCCGACCGGGACCTGAGCGTGTCGTCGGTGAATCTGGATTTCGAGCAGGCCGGCGAACTGAAGATCGGCCAGGTCGGCATCGCCAACCTGCGCGTGCGCACGCTGGACGTGGCGCGGCTGAGCCAGGAGATGCGCGAGCGCGTGCAGCGCGCGCCCAAGCTGTTCGGCAGTGCCGCGGTGATCATCGATTTCGGCGGTCTGGCGCAGACCCCGGACACGGCCACCGCGCAGGCGCTGCTGGACGGCCTGCGCGACGCCGGCGTGCTGCCGGTGGCGCTGGCCTACGGCACCCGCGAGATCGAGGAACTGTCGGTGGCGCTGGGCCTGCCGCTGCTGGCCAAGTTCCGCGCGCAATACGAGCGTTTCGACGGTGGCGCAGTCGCCGCCGCGCCAGCGCCGGTCTCGCCGCCGCCCCCGCCTCCGCCGCCGCCCGCTCCGGCGGCGCGGCCGCAACCCGGGCGCATGCAGAAGAACGCGGTGCGCTCCGGGCAGCAGCTGTATGCGGAGAATTGCGACCTGACCGTGATGGCCACCGTCGGCGCCGGCGCCGAGGTGATCTCCGACGGCAGCATCCACATCTACGGCACCTTGCGCGGTCGCGCGCTGGCCGGCGCCCAGGGCAACACCGAGGCGCGGATCTTCTGCCGCGATTTCCACGCCGAACTGGTCGCCATTGCCGGCCACTACAAGGTGCTGGACGATATTCCCAAGGAACTGCGTGGCAAGGCCGTCCAGGTCTGGCTGGAGCAGGACCAGATCAAGATCGCCGCGCAAGACTGACGCGGCCCTACCACGAACGTATCAGGAGATAGTCCTTTGGCTGAAATTATCGTTGTCACCTCCGGCAAGGGCGGCGTCGGCAAGACCACCACCAGCGCGAGCCTGGCCTGCGGGCTGGCGCGACGCGGCAAGAAGGTCGCCGTGATCGACTTCGACGTGGGCCTGCGCAACCTCGACCTGATCATGGGCTGCGAGCGCCGCGTGGTGTACGACTTCGTCAACGTGGTGCACAACGAAGCCACCCTGAAGCAGGCGCTGATCAAGGACAAGCGTTTCGACAACCTGTTCGTGCTGGCCGCCTCGCAGACCCGCGACAAGGACGCGCTGACCCAGGAAGGCGTGGAGAAGGTGCTCAAGGACCTGGTCGCCGACGGCTTCGACTACATCGTCTGCGACTCGCCGGCGGGCATCGAGAAGGGCGCGTTCCTGGCGATGTACTTCGCCGACCGCGCGGTGGTGGTGGTCAATCCGGAAGTGTCCTCGGTGCGCGACTCCGACCGCATCCTCGGCCTGCTCGACTCCAAGACCCACAAGGCCGAGAGCGGCAAGAGCCTGCCCGCGTTCCTGCTGCTGACCCGCTACAGCCCGGCGCGCGTGGAAACCGGCGAGATGCTCAGCATCGCCGACGTGGAGGAGGTGCTCGGCCTGAAGGCGATCGGCGTGATCCCCGAATCCGGCGACGTGCTCAACGCCTCCAACAAGGGCGAGCCGGTGATCCTGGACGGCGAATCGCCGGCCGGCCAGGCCTACGAAGACGCCGTGGCGCGCATCCTCGGCGAGGAACGTCCGATGCGTTTCATCTCCGTGGAGAAGAAGGGCTTCTTCACCAAGTTGTTCGGAGGGTGAGCATGGGACTATTCGATTTTCTCAAGACCAAGAAGAACACCGCCGAAACCGCGAAGAACCGCCTGCAGATCATCATCGCGCAGGAACGCAGCCAGCGCGGCGGCCCGGACTACCTGCCGCTGCTGCAGCGCGAGCTGCTGGAAGTGATCAAGAAGTACGTCAACATCGACGCCGACGCGGTCAAGGTGGACCTGGTCAAGGACGGCGAGCACGACGTGCTCGACATCTCCGTGGCCCTGCCGGAAGGGCCGACGCCCTGAGGCCGCGCGTCGACCGTGGCCGGCGCCGCGGCTGACGCGCCGGTCCAGCCCGGCGCCGCGACGGGCCGTGCCTGCGGTGATCGGGCGCGCCGCCGCGCCCTTTCCCTCCCAACGACGTCCAGACGATGCAGACCGATGCCGCCCTTCCCGCTGCCGCCGCCCAGGTGCTGACCGTGGGCGCGATCGGCCTGGACGCGCCGCGCGCGCTGCTGGCCGGCTACGGGCTGGCCCTGCACCGCGTCGCCGACGGTGCCGCCATTCCCGGCAGCTACTGGGGCGAGCCGGAGGCCGGGGTGATCGCCAGCGACGTCTACGTGCGCGACGATACGCCGGTGCATTCGCTGCTGCACGAAGCCTGCCACCTGATCGTGCTGCCGCCGCAGCGGCGCGCGCAGGTGCATACCGACGCCACCGACTCGGTGGAAGAGGAAGATGCCACCTGCTACCTGCAGATCGTGCTGGCCGACGCCCTGCCCGGCGTGGGCCGCGCGCGGCTGATGGCGGACATGGACGCCTGGGGCTACACCTACCGGCTCGGCTCCACCCGCGCCTGGTTCGAGCAGGACGCCGACGACGCGCGCGCCTGGCTGGCGCAACGCGGGCTGCTGCCGGCACAGGCCTAGCGTTCTTTCCTACGGCGCGGGCGACGACGACGCCGCGCCGTGTGGCTTCAAGGCGCTGCTCAGGTCCAGCGTCGCGTGGGTGCCGCTGCCGGCCAGCGAATCCAGGTGCAGCGCCCAGCCCAGGTGCTCGCACAGCCGCGCGATCAGGTCCAAACCGATGCCGCTGCCCTCGCGGCTGCCGCCGCCGCGCGCCATGCGCATGTAGATCGCGCTGATCTCTTCCGGGCTCATGCCGTGGCCGGGGTCGTCGATGCAGACCACGCCCGGCGCCGGCATGGTGATCTCGATCCGGCCCTTGTCGCTGTTCTCGATGGCGTTGCGCAGCAGGTTGCCGATGGCCACCTGCACGATCGCCAGCGGGGTCAGCACCTCGCACGGCGGCAGCGGCGCCAGCACCAGTTCCAGGCGCTTGTCCGCGCACAGGTGGCGGTGATCCTCGACGATCTCCGGCAGCAACTGGTCCAGCCGCACCAGGTCGTTGCCGCGCGCCAGCCGCGCCGGATCCTTGGCCAGTACCAGCAGCAGCGAGATCAACTGGCCCACGCCGCTGGCGGTGCGGCGGATGCGCAGCAACTGGTTGCGTACGCTGGGCGGCACGTCGTGCTGCTCCAGCGCCAGCTCGGCGGCGCCGCCGATCACCGCCACCGGGGTGCGCAGTTCGTGGCTGGTGCTGTCGATGAAGGCGCGCTCGCGCTCCACGAACAGGTCGTTGCGCGCCAGGTAGTCGTTCAGCGCCTCGGCGATCACCACCTGCTCGGCGCTGGCACGCGGATGCACCTCGATGCGCTGCCCGGGCCGGTCCGGCCGCAGGCTGCCGATGCGCTGGGCCATGTCGATCAGCGGCTGCACCACCCGGCCCATGCCCCAGGCCACCAGCGCGCCGAGCAACAGCACCGCCACCGCGTTGGACACCAGCATCCACAGCGCCAGGTTGTCCTCGTGGTCGTGCAGTTCGGTGATGTCCAGCGCCAGGGCCAGGCGGCGCCCGCGCACGTCCTGCACCAGCACCACCTTCTCGCTGCCTTCCAACTGCACTTCGTCGTGCAGGCCGGGCCCCAGCGCCGCCACGGCCGGTGGCAGCGGCGCGCCGCCCTCGTTGCCGTACAGGCTCACGGTACGGGTGTCGATCCACCGGTAGTCCGGATCGGCGGCGCTGCGCGCCAGGAAGTGGTCCAGCTCGGAGGTCAGCAGCGAGCGCCAGGTGAGCTGCTCGGCCTGGTCGTTGACGATGTAGCCATGCACGAACACCGCCAGCGACAGCAGCGCCGCGTAGCCCACCAGCCACAGGGTCAGCCGCTGCCGCAGCCCGGCCCTAGTCGGCATGCTCGCCCTCGTGGGGGCCGACCACCGCCAGGCGGTAGCCGATGCGCGGCAGGGTGTGGATCAGCTTGGCCGCGAACGGGCCGTCGACGCTGCGGCGCAGGTCGTAGATGTGCGAGCGCAGCATGTCGCCGTCCGGCGGCTCGTCGCCCCACAGCGCCTGCTCCAGGCGGTCGCGGGTGACCGCGGCCGGGCTGGCCTGCATCAGCACCTCCAGCAGCTTGCGGCAAGCCGGGTAAAGGTGCAGGGTGCGCCCGCCGCGGGTCACCTCCAGCGTGGACAGGTCCAGTTGCAGGTCGCCCACCCGCAGCAGCTTGCTGCGGCCGCGGCCGCTGGCGCGCACCAGCAACGCCTCCAGCCGCACTTCCAGCTCCGGCAGCGCGAACGGCTTGGTCAGGTAGTCGTCGGCGCCGGCGCGAAAACCAGCGATCTTGTCGGGCAGTTCGTCGCGCGCGGTCAACATGATCACCGGCACGTCGGCATGGTGCTCCTCGCGCAGCGCGCGCAGCACCTGCTGCCCGTCCAGCCGCGGCAGCATCCAGTCCAGGATCAGCGCGTCGTAGCGCTGGGTGGTGGCCAGGTGCAGCCCGGTGACGCCGTCCGGCGCCGCATCCAGGGTGTGGCCGCGCACCTCGAAGTAGTCGAACAGGTTGGCGACCAGGTTCCGGTTGTCTTCTATGACCAGCAGCCGCATGGGGGCGCTCGAATTCGGGGGACGGACCCGCCCATGCTAGCGGAAGCGTGTCGGAACGCCGTCAGAACGGCGGCGCGTCTTGATCGAATCTCGACAAAACCTGGAAAGGATCCCAACACGACGGTCTCAGGCTGCCCTCCCCGCACGCCACCGCCGAGGCCCGACCGCCCCGTTCCCCAGCTCCTTCTCACCTCCCGGACGCCGCTGGCCCGGCGCTTGCATGACCGCGGCCGTGCGCAACCTTTGCTGAAGCCTCGGCCCTCCCATCCCGCAGTTCCGACAGCTATCCGACACCTGCAACCCGACCATGCCCCCACTTTCCCGCCGCCCCTGGCCGCCTTCGTCGACCATGCTCAGTACGCCCCTGCGATTGTCCGCTGCGGCGGCGCCCTCTATCGGCGCACGCCGGTACTTCTATCTCTCCCACCTGTGGGTGCCGCTGGCGCTGGTGCTGCTGGCCAGCACCGTGCTGATGGGCCTGGGCGGCGATTTCTGGATCGCCGACCTGCTGTATCGCTGGGAAGGCGGGCAATGGGCGCTGAAGGATGCGGCGCTGACCCGTAGCCTGATCCACCACGACGGCAAGATGCTCAGCGCCGCGGCGTGGGCGGTGACCGCCGCGCTGGCGGTGTGGGCGTGGCGCCGTCCCGATGGCCGCCGCTACCGTCTGCCGTTGCTGTACCTGTTGCTGGTGGTGGGACTCAGCACCGGAGTGGTGTCGCTGCTGAAGTCGGTGACCCACATGGACTGCCCCTGGGACCTGACCCGCTACGGCGGCGAGCGGATCTTCGTGGGCCTGTTCGAGACCCGCCCGGCGGGCATGCCGCGCGGGGTATGCTTCCCCGCCGGTCATTCCAGTGCCGGCTATGCCTGGGTGGGGCTGTACTTCGTCGCGCTGGCGCTCAAGCCGGCCTGGCGCTGGCCAGCACTGGCGATCGGCCTCGGGGGAGGCTTGCTGTTCGGTCTCGGCCAACAGCTGCGCGGCGCGCATTTCATGTCGCACGACCTGTGGACGCTGGCCCTGTGCTGGGGCGTGGCACTGGGCCTGTACCGGGCGATGCTGTGGCCGGACGCGATGGCGTCGCAGGCCGATCGGCGCCTCTCCATCACCAACGATTCCGCCGCATGAGCCATCCCGTCGCCCCGCCCTCGCCGTCCACCGCCTCCCGCGCCCGCTGGTGGGCCTGGCGCCCGCAGCTGAGCAACGAGATGCTGGCGCTGGCGGCCAGCGCGTTCTTCGCCCTGGCCTGCAACGGCATGTTCTGGCGCAGCGCGATGAGTGGCCACGCCGGCGACGTGAAGCTGGCGCTGTCGCTGTTCCTGCTGCTGCTGGCGGTGCACGGCCTGCTGCTCGGCCTGCTGCTGTGGCGCGGCATCGCCAAGCCGGTGCTGACGGTGCTGCTGATCACCACCGCGTTCGCCGCGCACTACATGAACAGCTACAGCGTCTACCTGGACGCGGACATGCTGCGCAACGTGCTGGCCACCGACCACAAGGAATCGCGCGAGCTGATGACCCCGGCGCTGATCGCGCCGCTGCTGTTCTACGGGGTGCTGCCGATCCTGGTGCTGTGGCGGGTACGGCTGATCCGGCGTTCGCCGCTGAAGGCGCTGGCGATCCGCGCCGGTTTCCTGGTCGGCATGCTGGCGCTGGGCGGCATCGCCGCGATGCTCTCGTTCCAGGACCTGTCGGCGATGATGCGCAACCATCGCGAGATCCGCTACCTGGCCACGCCGATCAACTACCTGGTCGCGCTGCGGCAGAACTTCAAGTCCGACAACCCCACGCGCAAGGCGCCGAAACTGCCGCTGGAACACGACGCCAAGGCCACCGCGCGCGCGCCGGGCAGCAAGCCGCGGCTGCTGGTGGTGGTGCTGGGCGAGACCGCCCGCGCGCAGAACTGGGGCCTCAACGGCTATGCGCGGCAGACCACGCCGGAGCTGGCCAAGCGCGACGTGATCAACTTCCCCGACATGCACTCCTGCGGCACCAGCACCGAGGTCTCGGTGCCGTGCATGTTCTCGCCGTTCGGCCGCCACGACTACAACGAGAGCAACATCCGCAAGCACCAGTCGCTGCTGCACGTGCTCGAGCACGCCGGCATCGCCACGCTGTGGCGCGACAACCAGTCCGGCTGCAAGGGTGTGTGCGACGGCCTGCAGATCCAGCACCTGGACGACGCCAAGGATCCGCAGCTGTGCAAGGACGGCCGTTGCATGGACGAGATCCTGCTGCAGGACCTGGCCGCGCAGGTGCGCGCCAAGCCTGGCGACCGCGTGGTGGTACTGCACCAGCTCGGCAGCCACGGCCCCAGCTACTTCGAGCGCTACCCGGCCGCGTTCCGCCGCTTCACCCCGACATGCGACACCCCCGACCTGGGCAACTGCAGCCGCGAGCTGATCACCAACGCCTACGACAACACCCTGCTGTACACCGACCACCTGCTGGCGCGCACCATCGACACGCTGCAGGCGATGCCCGACTACGATACGGCGATGATCTACCTCTCCGACCACGGCGAGTCGCTGGGCGAGAAGGGCCTGTACCTGCACGGCGTGCCCTACGCGATCGCGCCGCAGGAGCAGACCCACGTGCCGATGGTGATGTGGTTCTCCCCGGGCTTCGCCAGCGCGCGCGGCCTGGACCTGGCCTGCCTGCAGGCGCGGTCGCGCCGCTACGCCGACCAGGACAACCTGTTCCCGTCGGTGCTGGGCTTGATGCAGGTCAGGACCGGCGTCTACGAGCGCTCGCGCGACCTGTTCGCGCAGTGCGCCAAGCCGCAATGACCGGGCGTCCACGCGCCGCCCTGGCGTGATCGAACACGGCGGCGCGGCCAAGGGCGCGCCGCGCGAACTTGCGGCGGTGCGGGCGGCCCACTAGCCTTCCGGGCAATCGCCCTGCAAGGATTCGCCGTGAACCACCGCTCTCCGCTGCTCGCGCTGTGCCTCGGCGCGAGCCTGCTGACGCTGTCCGCCTGCCGCAAGGAACCCGCGGCCGAGACCGCCGCCCCGGCCGCAGCACAGCCCGAGGGCGAAAGCGCCGACCAGTTCGTCGCCCGCATCAACGAGGAGTACCGCGCGCTGCTGCCGGAGCTGACCGCGGCGCAGTGGCTGTCGGCCACCTACATCAACGGCGACAGCGAGCGGCTGGCGGCCAAGGCCAATGCGCGCTGGCTGAGCACGCTCAACGGTTGGATCGCGCAGGCGCGGCGCTACGACGGCAAGCAGATGTCGGCCGACAGCGCCCGCGCGCTGCGCCTGCTGCAGCAGATGACCGCGATGCCGGCGCCGCACGATCCGGCGCGGCTGGCCGAATTGGCCGCGCTGGCGACGAAGATGGAGGGCGCCTACGGCGCCGCGTCCTACTGCACCGGCGAAGGCGATGCGCGGCGCTGCCGGCAGTTGGGCGAACTGGAGGACGTGCTGCGCCGCAGCCGCGACTACGACCAGCAGTTGGATGCCTGGCAGGGCTGGCACGCCGCCGTGCAACCGATGCGCAAGGACTACCAGCGCTTCGTCGAACTGGTCAACGAGGGCGCGCGCGACATGGGCTATGCCGACACCGGCGCGCTGTGGCGCAGCGGCTACGACATGCCGCCCGCGCAGTTCGCCGCCGAGACCGATCGGCTGTGGACCCAGGTCAAGCCGTTGTACGAACAGCTGCATTGCTATGCGCGCGGCAAGCTCGACGCCGAATACGGCAAGGACAAGGGCGAGGTGGCTGGCGGCCTGCTGCCGGCGCATCTGCTCGGCAACATGTGGCAGCAGGACTGGAGCAACCTGTGGGACCTGCTGCAGCCCTATCCCGGCGCCGGCAGCCTGGATATCACCGACGCACTGGAACGGCAGTACCAGGGCGACCTGAGCGCGGCGCTGGCGCGGCGCAACGGCGACACCTCGGCGCAGGCGCGGTTCATGGCCCAGCGCGAAGCGCAGTTGCTCAGCGCGCGGCAGATGACCGAGCGCGCGCAGGACTTCTACACCTCGCTGGCGATGCCCAAGCTGCCGGACAGCTACTGGACGCGCAGCCAGTTCATCAAACCGTTGGACCGCGACGTGGTCTGCCACGCCAGCGCCTGGGACATGGACATGGCCGGCGACGTGCGCACCAAGATGTGCGTCAAGCCGAACGAAGAGGACTTCACCACCATCTACCACGAGCTCGGCCACCTTTATTACGACCTGGCCTACAACCCGCTGCCGCCCCTGTTCCAGGCCGGCGCCAACGACGGTTTCCACGAAGCCATCGGCGACACCGTGGTGCTGGCGATGACCCCGCAGTACCTGCATTCGATCGGTCTGGTCGACGCACCGCAGGTCGGCCGCGAGGCGCTGATCAACGCACAGATGCGCATGGCCCTGAGCAAGGTGGCGTTCCTGCCGTTCGGGCTGATGATCGACCGCTGGCGCTGGGGCGTGTTCGACGGCTCGATCGCCCCGGACCGCTACAACCAGGCCTGGTGGGAACTGAAGGCCAAGTACCAGGGCGTGGCGCCGGCCACACCGCGCGGCGAGGACTTCTTCGACCCCGGCGCCAAGTACCACGTGCCGGCCAATACGCCGTACACCCGCTACTTCCTCTCGCACATCCTGCAGTTCCAGTTCTACAAGAGCCTGTGCGATGCGGCCGGCTACAAGGGCCCGCTGTACGAGTGCACCTTCTACGGCAACAAGGAAGCCGGGCAGAAGTTCTGGTCGATGCTTCAGCGTGGCGCCAGCCAGCCGTGGCAGGCCACGCTCAAGGAACTGACCGGCAGCGAGCGCATCGACGCCGGCCCGCTGCTGGAGTACTTCGCGCCGATGCAGGAATGGCTCAAGCAGCAGAACCAGGGGCGGATGTGCGGATGGGATCCCGCGGCGCAGGCGTCGGCGCAGGCCAGTCCGGCCACCCCCGCTGCATCCGCGCCCATGCCGGCGCCGACGACGCCACCGCGCCAGCGCTGAGCAGCCACGCGTCCCGCTAGCGGATCAGTCGTCGGCCAGCCGCGCCCAGCGCTCGTGGTCGCGCCAGATCCCGCCGATGCGCAGGTAGCGTGGCGAATAGCCTTCGCGGCGGAAGCCGGCGCGCTGCGCCAGGGCCAGCGAGCGGGTATTGTCCGGCTGGATGTTGGCTTCCACCCGGTGCAGGCCCAGTTCGGCGAAGGCGTAGGCCACGCACAGGCGCAGCGCGTGCGTCATCAGTCCGCGGCCTTCGCAGCCGGCCATGGCGTGGTAGCCCAGGTAGGCGCTCTGGAAACAGCCGCCGACCACCTGGCTGAAGGTGAACAGGCCGGCGAGCGCGCCCGTGCTGCGTTCGCGCGCCAGCAGGGCGATGTTGCTGCCGTCCAGGGTCTGCGCGTACCAGGCCTCGAACCCGGGCACGTCGGTGAACGGATAGGTCCACGGGTGATGCAGGGCGACGCTGGCGCGGTGCGCCTGGACCAGCGCGATGCCGTCGCGGCGCCGCACCCGCGCCAGCGACACGGCCTCCTGCGCAGCCTGGGCGGCGCTCTGGCCCATGGCCTCAGGCCGGCGCCGCCGCGCCGCCGTCGTCGCGGCGCATGACCTGGGCGTGGCGCGTCTTGAACTCTTCGAAGCTCAGGCCCTGCGCCTGCGCATCGGCCTGCGCGGCGTCCTTCAGCGCGTCCGAGTACATCAGCCGCACCGGCGTGCCGGCGCGCTCGTGCAGCTCCGCCGCCTGCATGATCAGCGACAGCACCTGCGCGGCGCTCTCGCTCTGCCCGGCAATGCGCCCGTCCATGCCCAGCACCCACTCGCCGTCGCGGCGCACGATGCCGGCCAGCAGGGTGCGCTGCTGGTCGCGCAGCTCCGCGTGCGGTTCGATGGGCGCGGCCGGCGCGGCGCCCTCGGCGCGGTGGCGCAGGCGCTCGGCCAGCTTCTTGCGCAGATCGCGGCGCTGCTTGGACTGGATGGACATGCGGTTTCCTCAACGATGACCCGACGACGATAGCCCAACCGCGGCCATGCTCACAGCGGATCGGCCGGCTCCAGCCGGGGCACCTGCGCGTCCGGCCGCGGCAGGCGCTTGCCGCTGCGCCGCTCCCAGCGCCAGAAGCCCCAGCCCAGCAGGAAGAACGCGCCCGAGCCCAGCGCCAGGTGCAGGGCATGGCCGCTGAGCAGCGGCGACAGCACCCCGGCCACCAGCACGGTGACCATCAACTGGGTGAAGGCCTGCAGCGACGAGGCCAGCCCGCGCTGGCGCGGATACATGTCCAGCACCGCCAGCGCCAGGATCGGGAAGATCAGCGCGGTGCCCAGGCCGGCGAAGAAGATCGGCAGCACCGCCCACGGCAGCGCGATGGCCGGCACCAGCGCGGTGTAGGCGATGTTGCCGGCCATCGACAGGCCGCAGCAGACGAAGCCGAAGCGCACCTGGCGCATCGGCCCCAGCCGCCCGGCCATGCGCCCGGACAGGAACGCGCCCAGGGTCATGCCGCCGATGGTGGGCAGGAACAGCCAGGCGAAGTCGCGTTCGGTCTTGCCCAGCAGGTCGATCATGAACACCGGCGCCGAGGCGATGTACAGGAACACCCCGCCGAAATTGAACGCACCGGCCGCGGCCAGGCGCTGGAAGCGCGGATTCAGCGCGATGCCGATGTAGTCGCGCAGCAGCGTGCGCGGCGCCAGCGGCGTGCGCGCCTGCGGCGGATGCGTCTCCGGCATCCAGCGCAGGGTCGCCAGCAACAGCAGCGAGGAGAAGCCGACCAGGAACCAGAAGATCAATGGCCAGCCGCGGCCGCTGCCCAGGATCCAGCCGCCGATGACCGGCGCGATCGCCGGGGCGATGCCGAAGATCATCGACACCTGGCTCATCAGCCGCTGCGCGTCGTCGCCGTGGAACAGATCGCGGATCACCGCGCGGCCGACGATCATGCCGACCCCGGCCGAGACGCCCTGCAGCGCGCGGAAGACCAGCAGGGTCGGCAGGTCGCGCGACAGCGCGCAGCCGGCCGAGGCGAGGATGAACACGACCAGCCCGGCGACGATCACCCGCCGCCGCCCCAGCGCGTCGGACAGCGGCCCGTGCGCCAGGCCCATCACCGCGTAGGCCAGCAGGTACACGCTCACCGTCTGCTGGATCGCCACCGGATCGGCGTGCAGGCGCTGCGCCAACTGCGGGAACGCCGGGAAGATGGTATCGATGGAGAACGGGCCGAACATCGCCAGCCCGGCCAGCAACAGGGCCATGCGGCGTGTGGACACGGACGGGAGCGTCATGGGGACATCATCCTGAAAAGCCGGCCGCGGCGGCCACGGGGCGGGCGCACACGCGACGACGCCGTCCGGCATGGACGGGCGTGAGAGAAAGGAGTGCCGCCATGATACGCGCGGCGGCAGCCTGCGCGCATCCGCCGCGGCCTCCCCATTCAGCCTGGCGTGGGGACGAACGGCCCGCCGTGGGCGCCGCCGGCCACGCTATAATCGCGACGCAGCAAGGTGGGAGAAGCGGGGCGACCCGCTGCCGAAGGCGCAAACGCCCGTAATCGCTCAGGCCCGATACCACCCGCACCAAGACTCTGGAGAGACCGGTCAAACCCGGCGCCGAAGGGGCACGAAGCGCAGCGCCAGCCGCCGCTTCCAAACTCTCAGGCAAAAGGACAGAGGGGCATTGGGAAGACGCGTGCTTCCCGTCGATCGTGCCCGCCGCTGCGGCCCGACGATGGCCTTGCGCGCGTCCCCGCCTCCTCGTGCCTTCCTCAGCCGGACGACTGCCATGTCTCACACCTCTTCGCTGCGCGACCTCGAACACCATTCGGCTTTCATCGAGCGCCACATCGGCCCGAACGACGCCGAGATCGCGCACATGCTGCGCACCGTCGGCCACGACTCGCTGGAGGCGATGACCGACGCGATCGTGCCGGGCAACATCAAGTCGCCGGCCGCGCTGGCGCTGCCCGACGCCATCACCGAGGAAGAGGCGCTGGCCAAGATCCGCGCCATCGCCGACAAGAACACCGTGTTCCGCAGCTTCATCGGCCAGGGCTACTACGGCACCCACACGCCGAAGGTGATCCTGCGCAACATCCTCGAGAATCCGGCCTGGTACACCGCCTACACTCCGTACCAGGCGGAGATCTCGCAGGGCCGCATGGAAGCGCTGATCAACTTCCAGACCATGTGCGCCGACCTCACCGGCATGGAGATCGCCAACGCCTCGCTGCTGGACGAAGCCACCGCCGCGGCCGAGGCGATGACCCTGGCCAAGCGCTCGGCCAAGTCCAAGTCCGACACCTTCTTCGTGCACGACGCGGTGCATCCGCAGACCCTGGAGCTGCTGCGCACCCGCGCCGAGCCGCTGGGCATCGTGCTGCGCGTGGGCACGCCGGAGGAAGCGCTGCAGGCCGAGTGCTTCGGCGTGCTGCTGCAGTATCCCGATAGCTTCGGCCACATCGGGGACCACAAGGCGCTGGCCGACGCGGTGCACGCGCAAGGCGGCCTGGTCGCGGTCGCCACCGACCTGCTCGCGCTGACCCTGATCGCCGCGCCCGGCGAATGGGGCGCGGACATCGTGGTCGGCAACTCGCAGCGTTTCGGCGTGCCGTTCGGCTTCGGCGGCCCGCACGCCGCGTTCATGGCCTGCCGCGACGCCTACAAGCGCTCGATGCCGGGCCGCCTGATCGGCGTGTCGATCGACGCCGCCGGCAACCCCGCCTACCGCCTCACCCTGCAGACCCGCGAGCAGCACATCCGCCGCGAGAAGGCCACCTCCAACATCTGCACCGCGCAGGTGCTGCTGGCGGTGATGGCCTCGATGTACGCGGTCTACCACGGCCCCGAGGGCCTGGTGCGCATCGCCCGCCGCACCCACCGCCTGGCCGCGATCCTGGCCGCGGCGCTGCGCGGCGCCGGCGTCGCCGTCGGCGAGCGCTTCTTCGACACCCTGCACGTCACCGGCGTCGACGCCGAGGCCATCCATGCCAAGGCGCGTGCGGCCGGCATCAACCTGCGCGCGATCGACAGCACCGCGCTGGGCATCAGCCTGGACGAGACCGCCACCCGCGCCGACGTGGTGGCGCTGGCGCAGCTGTTCGGCGCGCAGGCCGACGTGGACGCGCTCGATGCTGGGACCGCCGACGCGCTGCCGCCGCAGTTGCTGCGCCACAGCGCGTTCCTGCAGCATCCGGTGTTCAACACCCACCACAGCGAGCACGAACTGCTGCGCTACATGCGCGCGCTGGCCGACAAGGACCTGGCGATGGATCGCACCATGATCCCGCTCGGCAGTTGCACCATGAAGCTCAACGCCACCGCCGAGATGATCCCGGTGACCTGGCCGCAGTTCGGCGCGATCCATCCGCTGGCCCCGGCCGAACAGAGCGTGGGCTACAAGCAACTGATCGACGAACTGGAAGCGATGCTGGTCGAGTGCACCGGCTACGACGCGGTCAGCCTGCAGCCCAACTCCGGCGCGCAGGGCGAGTACGCCGGCCTGCTGGCGATCCGCGCCTACCACCGCGCCCGCGGCGAAGGCCATCGCGACATCTGCCTGATCCCCGAATCGGCGCACGGCACCAACCCGGCCTCGGCGCAGATGTGCGGCATGACCGTGGTGGTGACCAAGTGCGACGGCAACGGCAACGTCGACGTCGCCGACATCCGCGCCAAGGCCGAGAAGTATTCCGACCGCCTGGCCGCGCTGATGATCACCTACCCGTCCACCCACGGCGTGTTCGAGGAAGACGTGGTGGCGATCTGCGAGGCGGTGCACGCGCACGGCGGCCAGGTCTACACCGACGGCGCCAACATGAACGCCCTGGTCGGCCTGGCCAAGCCCGGCAAGTGGGGCTCGGACGTGTCGCACCTGAACCTGCACAAGACCTTCTGCATCCCGCACGGCGGCGGCGGCCCCGGCGTCGGCCCGTGCGCGGTGAAGGCGCACCTGGCGCCGTACCTGCCGCGCACCCTCGGCGGCGACGGCGACGTCGGCATGGTCTCGGCGGCCAGCTTCGGCTCGGCCTCGATCCTGCCGATCAGCTGGATGTACATCACCATGATGGGCAACAGCGGGCTGCGCAAGGCCACCCAGGTCGCGCTGCTCAACGCCAACTACATCGCCAAGCGCCTGGCGCCGTACTACAAGACGCTGTACACCGGCCGCAACGGCCTGGTCGCGCACGAGTGCATCCTCGACGTGCGCCCGCTGGAGAAGACCAGCGGCATCGGCGCCGAGGACATCGCCAAGCGCCTGATCGACTTCGGCTTCCACGCACCGACGCTGAGCTTCCCGGTTGCCGGCACGCTGATGGTGGAGCCGACCGAGAGCGAATCGCAGCACGAGCTGGACCGCTTCATCGACGCGATGATCCAGATCCGCGAGGAGATCGCCGCGATCGAGGACGGCCGCCTGGACCGCGAGGACAATCCGCTCAAGCACGCCCCGCACACCGCCGCACAGGTCACCGCCAGCGAGTGGACCCACGCCTACCCGCGCGAACTGGCCGCGTTCCCGCTGCCGACCCTCAAGCAGCAGAAGTACTGGCCGCCGGTGGCGCGCGTGGACAACGTGTACGGCGACAAGAACGTGATGTGCGCGTGCATCCCGGTGGAGGCGTACAAGGAAGACGCGGTGGTCTGACCGCAACGTCGTTCGACGATGCATCCGAGACCCAGCCTCGCGCGCGAGGCTGGGTTTTTTTATGCGTGCGCATCGCGCACCGCGGTAGACAAGTGCGCCGTCATACGGCGCGTTGTACGGCTCGTTCACGCCGCGCCGCCCAGGATCGGGACTTCCGCCACGCCCGCGCCTTCACGTATCGGGCACACCACCGCGACGCCTTCTTCCGCCACGCACCGGAGCGACCTTCCATGGCCAGCCGCAAGCGCACGCCCAGCGATCCCGCATCGTCCACCGCCCTCGTTTCCACCGCTGCGCCTGCCGATCAGCGCGGCCATGGCGATGAGTTGCATCAGCAAGCCGGCGGCACGCATCCGCCGCTGACCACCAACCAGGGCATTCCGGTCGCCGACAACCAGAATTCGCTGCGCGCCACCCCGCGCGGGCCGACCCTGCTGGAAGATTTCATCCTGCGCGAAAAGATCACCCACTTCGACCACGAGCGCATTCCCGAGCGCATCGTGCACGCGCGCGGCAGCGCCGCGCACGGCTACTTCGAGCTGACCGCCTCGCTGGCCAAGTACATCACCGCCTCGCTGCTCACCGAAGTCGGGGTGAAGACCCCGGTGTTCACCCGCTTCTCCACCGTGGCCGGCGGCGCCGGATCGGTGGACACGCCGCGCGACGTGCGCGGCTTCGCGGTCAAGTTCTACACCAAGGAAGGCAACTGGGACCTGGTGGGCAACAACATCCCGGTGTTCTTCATCCAGGACGCGCTGAAGTTCCCCGACCTGATCCACGCGGTGAAGATGGAGCCGGACCGCGGCTTCCCGCAGGCAGCCAGCGCGCACGACACGTTCTGGGACTTCGTCTCGCTGATGCCCGAGTCGTTGCACATGATCATGTGGGCGATGAGCGACCGCACCATCCCGCGCTCGTTGCGCATGATGGAAGGCTTCGGCATCCACAGCTTCCGCCTGCTCGACGCCGAAGGCCGCAGCACCTTCGTCAAGTTCCACTGGCGGCCGAAGCTCGGCCTGCAATCCACGATCTGGGACGAGGCGGTGAAGCTGGCCGGCGCCGATCCGGACTTCCACCGCCGCGACCTGTTCGAGGCGATTCAGCGCGGCGACTTCCCGGAATGGGAACTGGGCGTGCAACTGTTCACCCAGGAACAGGCCGACAGCTTCCCGTTCGACCACCTGGACGCCACCAAGCTGATCCCGGAGGAACTGGTGCCGCTGCAGATCGTCGGGCGCATGGTGCTGGACCGCTGGCCGGACAACTTCTTCGCCGAGACCGAGCAGGTGGCGTACTGCCCGGCCAACATCGTGCCCGGCATCGACTTTTCCAACGACCCGCTGCTGCAGGGCCGCCTGTTCTCCTACCTGGACACCCAGCTCAGCCGCCTGGGCGGGCCCAATTTCCACCAGTTGCCGATCAACGCGCCGAAGTGTCCGTTCGCGAACATGCAGCGCGATGGGCACATGCAGATGGGCGTGCCCAAGGGCCGCGTCGCCTACGAACCCAGCTCGCTGCAGGCCGACAGCCCGCGCGAGACCGCGCGCGGCTTCGTCAGCCATCGCACCCAGCCCGACGACGGCGCCAAGGGCCGCGTGCGTGCCGAGAGCTTCGCCGACCACTACAGCCAGGCACGGCTGTTCTACCGCAGCCAGACCCCGCCGGAACAGGCGCACGTGGCCTCTGCGCTGGTGTTCGAACTGTCCAAGGTCGACACCGCGCACGTGCGCGAGGCCGTGGTCGGGCACCTGCGCCACATCGATCCCAAGCTGGCGCAGCGCGTCGCCGACGGCCTGGGCATGGACGGATTGCCACCGGCGCCGCCGGCCGCGGTCGCCCCGCAGGACCTGCCGCTATCGCCGGCGCTGCAATTGATCGGCCGGATGAAACCCACCCTACAGGGCCGCGCGATCGGCATCCTGATCGACGAGGGCTCGGACGCCAAGACCGTGCGCGAGCTGCGCAAGGCGGCCAGCGACGCCGGTGCCGCGGTCAAGATCGTGGCACCCAAGCTGGGCGGTGCCGTGCTCAGCGACGGCAAGCGCCTGATCGCCGACGGCCAGTTGGCCGGCACGCCCTCGTTCGTGTTCGACGCGGTGGCAGTGGTGCTCTCGGCCGAGGCCGGCAAGCGGCTGAGCAAGGAATCGGCAGCCATCGACTTCGTCAGCAACGCCTTCGCCCACCTCAAGGCCATCGCCGCCGACGCCGGCGCGCAGCCGCTGCTGAAGGCCGGCAACGTGCAGAAGGATGCCGGCGTGATCGAGGCCAGCGACAGCAAGGGCTTCGTCGCCGCCGCCAAGACCCGGCAATGGAGCCGCGAGCCGAAGCTGCGCCTGCTGGCCTGATCAATGCGTAGTTCCCGCCATGGCGCCGCACGGTGGCGCCATGGCAAGACCCGCATTTCCGCCACCGTCCGCCGCCGCCCGACGAGGCGTCCGAGACCGACCCTGGGGCCTGCCTGACGACCGCCCGAACATCACCTGGTCAATTTTTCGCCACCCCTCTTGACACTGTTGTGTCACGGGCCGGCATCCGCCTTATCCACAACCTTATGCAGAAGTCATCCACACCCCCTGTGGACAACGGCTCACTGCCACCCTCACCTGGACATAACAACTAAGTCGTTGATCCGTCGTCATAAAGCCTGTCACGGACTTGACAAGAAGCGCGCAAGCCACTCCAGGGTGGCCGCCGAGCGAGGCGTGCGGCAAAAACTTATCCCGAACCTGGGAGCGCCGCGTCTACAGCGAGGAGAGGTGAAGGGACCGTGAAATCTTCACCTGTTCGCGACGAACGGTTGGCGCTCCCGCGCCTACCACGGACGGCGTCCAGCGAGAGACCCTCCGCAGTCGCAGCCAGAACCTGAAGATGGTGCAGCGCAGCGAACTTCCAGCCCGATGGCGGCCCCGGCAGGGCGCCGGGTGCCGGCCAGGGGGACACCCATGCCGCCGTCTTACGGGGTCAGGATCACCTTGCGGCAGTCCTGCTCCTTCTTGTCGAAGATCGAATAGCCCTGCGCCGCCTCGGCCAGGCTCAGGCGGTGGGTGATGATCTCGTTCGGGCGCAGCCGGCCTTCGCCGATGTGCTCCAGCAGTTCCGGCATGAAGCGCTGCACGTGGGTCTGGCCCATCTTGAAGCTCAGCCCCTTGTCGAAGGCATCGCCGAACAGGAAGCCGTGGATGAAACCGGCATACACGCCGGGCACGCTGACGGTGCCGCCGCGGCGGGTCGCAGCGATGCACTGGCGCAGCGCAGTGCCGCTGCTGCCTTCCAGCTTCAACGTGGCCATCACCGTCTCCACGGTGCTGCCCTTGGCTTCGAAGCCCACCGCGTCGATGCTGGCATCCACGCCGCGGCCGTCGGTCTGGCCGACGATGATGTCGGCCGGATCGTCCACTTCTTCGAAGTTCAGCGGGATCACGCCATAGGTGCGTTGGGCGAAGTCCAGCCGATACGGATAGCGGTCGACCATGAAGATACGCTCGGCGCCGAGCATGCGGCAGCACGCCGCGGTCATCAGGCCGACCGGACCCGCGCCGAAGATCGCCACGGTGCTGCCCTGGCGTACGCCGGCATTGAGCGCGGCCTGGTAGCCGGTGGGCAGGATGTCGGACAGGAACAGCACCTGCTCGTCGTGCAGCACGTCCGGCACCACCAGCGGGCCGACGTTGGCCTTGGGCACGCGCACGTATTCGGCCTGGCCGCCGGCCACGCCGCCGTACAGATGGCTGTAGCCGAACAGCGCCGCCGGTGGGCGGATGCCCTTCTGGTTCAGCGCCGCGCCCTTGCCGGTGTTGGTGGTCTCGCAGGCGGCGTACTCGGTCAGGCGGCAATGGAAGCACTCGCCGCAGGCGATCACGAACGGGATCACCACGCGGTCGCCCTTCTTCACCCGCTGCACGTCCGGGCCGACCTCCTCCACCACGCCCATGAATTCGTGCCCGAGCACGTCGCCGGTGTGCAGGTCGGGGATCTTGCCGCGGTACAGGTGCAGGTCCGAGCCGCAGATCGCGGTGGCGGTGACGCGCAAAATGATGTCGTCGGTCTCCACCAGCACGGGGTCGGGAACGGTTTCCACGCGCACGTCCCGGGTGCCGTGATAGGTCAGAGCTTGCATGGGTGGTTCCTTTCGTCTGCGAACACGTGTGCGCAGTGTCGCTGCCGGCGCCGTGCATCGTCGGTGACCATGCCGTGAGTCCGATGTCGCGACCGCGGTGCATGCCTTGCAGGCAGTGCCCTGCGTGCACGCGCTGCCGCTGCATTACCATGCGACGTCCCCACGGCGAGCCGATGCCATGCCCGACAGCCTCCACGACCTGCAGACCGCCCAACGCGTCTTCGCCGATGCCCGCGACTGGGGTCAGTTCCACAGTCCGCGCAATCTCGCCGCGGCGCTCTCGGTGGAAGCGGCGGAACTGCTGGAACATTTCCAATGGCTGGACGATGCGCAGAGCCGGCAACTGTCTACAGAAAAAAAGCAGCAGGTCGGCAGCGAGATCGCCGACGTGCTGCTGTATCTGGTGCAGCTGTGCGACAAGCTGGACATCGATCCGATCGACGCCGCGCAGCGCAAGATGCTGGCCAACGCTACCAAGTATCCGGTGGAGCTGGCCAAGGGCCGCATCACCAAGTACACCGAGCTGTAAGCACGCCAGGCGACTTACAGGGCGGAAGTGCAATGCGCGGCGGCGGCGTGCGCCGCCGCGCATCATGAGCGGCTAGGCGCTCGTGCGCGAACTGCGCTTGCGTGTGGACGACGTCTTGCTGGCCGCGCGCTTGCTGGTCGTGCGCTTGCTGGAGGCGCTCTTCTTCGCCGGTGTCTTCCTGGCGGTCGACTTTTTCGAGGCCGTCTTCTTCGACGCAGTCTTCTTCGAGGCCGTCTTTTTCGTCGCCGTCCTCTTTGCCGAAGACGCCTTGCTCGCAGCCTTTCTGGCCGTCGCCTTCCTCGCCGACGTGGACTTGGCCGTGCTCTTTTTCGCGGAGGACGTGCGCGTACCGGACTTTTTGGCGCGGGTCTGCGCCGCCTTCTTGGCCGCGGCCTTGCGCACCGTCGCCCCCTTGGTCTGCGCGGCCTTCTTCGCCGCCGTCGAGCGGCTGCTGGCGCTGCGCTTCTTCGCCGCGCGCTTGGTCTGCGTCGACAGCGCCTCGCTGCCCACGGTCTTGCGCGCCGTCGTGCCCTTGCTGGCGGTCTTGAGCGCCTTCTTGGCGCCGCGCGAGCGCGTGGGCGACGGCTTGCCCTGCTTGCCGCCCTTGGCTTCTTCCTGCGCGATCTTCTTCTTGGTGGACTTCGACGCGGTCTTCGATGCACCGGTCTTGACCCCGGCGCGGCGCGCCTTGGACAGGCCGATGGCGATCGCCTGCTTGGTCGACTTCACCTGGGTCTTGCCCTCGCGCACGCGGTCGATCTCCTCACGCACGAATTCGCCGGCCTGGGTCGTGCCAGCCTTGCCTTCGCGCTTGGCGCGGCGCGCACGGGTGGTGGTGGATTGCTCCGGCATCGATACGTCTCCTGATAGCGGCCACGACGGCCATCCGCTTCGGGTGTAGCAACGCTCAGGTCAAGAGCAGGCATACGACAGGCGAAGCGCGCGTGCATGCGCCCGCAGGCAGACGATGGCGCGATCAGCCGTCGCGGCCGCACAGCGCCGGCGAATAGGTCTGGATGGCGTGCTGGATCGGCGCGTGGCGCCCGTACATCAGCACAGCGACCAGGCCCACCGACAAGATGGCGTACACCCGCAGGCGAGCAGGCAGCTGCGGCGCCCCGTGCCACTGCAGATAGCAGGCCGTGGTCGCGGCGCCGACGACCACGCCGACCGCGACCTCGGACAGGCTGTGCGCACGCGCGTAGACGCGAGCAATGGCGATCACGCTGGCGATGGCGAACCCGCAGGCCACCGCCAGCCGCGGCCGCGGGCGGGCGCGCAGGCACAGCATGCAGGCCATCGGCCACACGCACGCGGCAAGCATGGTGTGTCCGCTGATCACCCGGAACTGCAACGCGCGCAACTCCACGCCGCAGCCGGCGTAAAGAATCTTGGTCGCGCCAACCAGGGCCGCGGCGGTCGCCACCAGGCCCAGCCAGGTGCCGGCGGCGCGCCACCCGCCACTGCCCTGCGCCAGCCAAACGGCGCAGACCAGCGCCAGCGGCAAGGTCATCGCCGCGTCGCCGAAGTTGCTGATGGCAGACCACATGCTGGGAAAAACGTCCTTCGGCGTACGCGTCGTTTGGGGCGCCGACGCGGTGCGCCGTGGCCGCCATGATACGGGCGATCGCTCGAACGGGAGGATCGTGGTACGCAGCGCGCGACGAAGGCGCGAGCGCGGCCACGACAAGCCCGGCCCTTGATCCATCCGCCGCATTGCCCTGCGCGTACCGGGGCTTCCCGAACCACAGCCAGCCCCTCGTAGGAGCGGCTGCAGCCGCTCCTACAGCACGGGCCCCCGAAGCCATCAAAGGCGCCCCGACGCCGCTTCTGCACGACACCCTGCATCTGTTCGCGTGCGGCGCAAGCACTGGGCCGCATCCGTTCCTCAGTTCGCGCGTGCGGCGCGCCGCTCCGCGACCTCGCGCGGTGCCGGCTCCCAGCCGAACACGCTGCGCCCGCCATAGGCATGCGATTGCGCGCGCTCTTCGGCGATGTAGTCCTCCACCGACGGACCGCGCGCGGTCGGCTCGAGCAGGCGCGCCTGCGCGTCCAGGCGGCGGATCGCCTCCAGCTTCTCCTCGCGGCCTAGCTTGGCCTGCGCGACCGCGGTCTTGAGCACGCCGATGGTGTGGTCGTAGACCCGCGTCGGCACCGGGAACGGATGCCGGTCCTTGCCGCCGTGGGCCAGCGAGAAGCGCGCCGGATCGCTGAAGCGGCATGGCGTGCCATGCAGCACCTCGGCCACCAGCGCCAGCGCGCGTACGGTGCGCGCGCCGACGCCCGGCACCTGCAGCAGATCCTGGAAATCGCGCGGGCCGCAGTCGGCGGCGGCGGCCAGCGCGCCGTGCAATCGCCGTACCACGACGTCGCTGCCGCGCACATCGTGGTGATCGGGCAGCGACAGATGCGGCAGGTCGGCCGGGCGGCGCTCGGGAACCGGGACCGCCGCCGGCGCGAACAGGTCGCCGGTGGCGGCGAACAGCGCATCGGCGGCCGGCTCCGTGCGGGCCGGCGCTGCTGCGGCGGCGGCCAGCGCCGGCGCCTGCGCGGCCTCCAGCGCAGCGTATTCGCAGGCGATGCGCTCCGGCGCCAGCGTCTGCAACAGGTCCACCTGTGCCGCGCGCGCGGCGGCGGCGCGATGATCGGCAAGATTGACGATACGGCCCTGGCGCGGACCGTCGATGGCCGCATGCGGCGCGTCGACGAAACTGCTCAGGCCTTCCGACAGCCAGTGGTAGCGGCGCGCCTGCTTGCGCGCGCCATGCATGCCTTGCTGCACCACCACCCAGCGCCCGTCGTCGCTGACGATGAAGCCGTGCAGGTACAGGTCGAAGCCGTCCTGCACCGCGGCGCTGTCGACCTTGGCCACCAGGCGGCTGACCCGCGCCAGGTCCGCGCCGTCCAGGCCGGTGCGCTCGCCCACCGCCTGCAGCTCGTCCGGCGTGGCCCGCGAATGCCGTCCGCGGCCGCCGCACACGTGGATGCCCAGCTCGCCGGACAGCGGCGCCAGGCCGCGCTTGAGCGCGCCCAGCACGCTGGTGGTGATGCCGGAGGAATGCCAGTCCATGCCCATCACCGCGCCCAGCGACTGGAACCAGAACGGATGCGCCAGCCGCCGCAGCAATTCGTCGCGGCCATAGCTGTGCACGATGGCCTGGCACATCACCGCGCCGAGCCTGGTCATGCGCGCGCCCAGCCAGTGCGGCACGCGGCCACCGTGCAGGGGCAGATCGGCGCTGCCGGAACGTCGGCTCATGGGGGCTCCGGGAATGACGGTGCACCAGGGTAGCCAGTGCCGGTCTCAGCGCGCGAGCCGCTAGCTAGCGAATGCTGAGCGGTTCAGTGCGGGCCGATGCACGACGCGTGTCGAATCGGCTGCATTCCACCCGATCGCTACGGCGGTCGCGGCTGCTGACCCAAGGCCACGCTGAGCCGCACCTACAGGCACAAAGACATGGCGCAACCGCGCACGCTTCACGTCGGCGGCACCGCGCGCTCACGCGGTACTGCCGCGCGCGGCGCTCAGATGGGAACCGTCGTCTGCCGCCGGGTCGCGCATCGCGTGCGCCAGATTTTTCGCATCACACGTGTAGACGACACCACGCTGGCGGCGCCCGCGATGCGCGTCGCCGCGCCTTCCCCCAGCAGGAGACGCGCCATGCACGATCACGATCCCGACCACTCCGCCGGACGCCGTCGTGCGCTCGGTGCCCTCGGCAGCGGCCTGGCCGCTGGCGGCGCGCTGGCGATGTCCGCGGGCGCAAGCGCGCAACCCGCAGCCGCCAGCGGCGGTGGCGCCGCCCGCCCGCCGATGCAGAACCCGCGCACGCAGTATCCGCGGCCGCCGTTCGACACGCCGAAACAGGAATGGCCCGGGCTGGCCTCGAAGATGGTGCCGGTGCCCGATCACGGCGAGCGCAGCTACGTCGGCTCCGGCCGCCTGAGCGGGCGCAAGGCGCTGATCACCGGCGGCGACTCGGGCATCGGCCGCGCCGCAGCGATCGCCTTTGCCCGCGAAGGCGCGGACGTGGCGATCAACTACCTGCCGCAGGAGGAGTCGGACGCACGCGAGGTGGTCGCGCTGATCCGCGCGGCCGGGCGCAAGGCCGTGGCCATTCCCGGCGACCTGCGCGATGCCGCGTTCTGCAAGCAACTGGTCGTACAGGCGGTGCAGCAGCTCGGCGGCCTGGACATCCTGGTCAACAATGCCGCGCGCCAGACCGCGCAGAAATCGCTGCTGGACATCGACGATCAGCAGTTGGACGACACCCTCAAGACCAACCTCTACGCGCTGTTCTGGATCACCCGCGCGGCGCTGCCGCATCTGCCGTCGGGCGCGGCGATCATCAACACCACCTCGATCGTCGCCGACGACCCGCCGGAATCGCTACTCGACTACGCCACCACCAAGGGCGGCATCGTCAGCTTCACCAAGAGCCTGGCCAAGCAACTCGCGCCCAAGGGCATCCGCGTCAACGCGGTGGCGCCAGGGCCGTACTGGACGCCGCTGCAGCCCAGCGGCGGGCAATTCATGGACAAGCTCAAGACCTTCGGCGCCGACGGTCCCACCGGCCGCCCCGGCCAGCCGGCGGAGATCGCACCGATCTACGTGCTGCTGGCCTCGCAGGAATCCAGCTTCACCACCGGCAGCGTGTTCAGCAGCGTCGGCGGCCGTGGCAACGTGGGCTGACACGCCGTAGGGCGTCATGCCATGCCGTCGTAGGAGCGGCTTCAGCCGCGACAGGCATTCCAGGGAACGCCTGTCGCGGCTGAAGCCGCTCCTACGTGGTTACACCAGCGACGCGCGTTCGATGCCACAGCCGATCACCCCACCAATTCCGCCGCCAGAAACGGCGCCGTGCGGCTGTCCGCCTCCCTTGCCACCACCTGCGGCACACCGGCCGCCACCACCTTGCCACCCGCGCCGCCCGCACCCGGCCCCATGTCGATGATCCAGTCGCTAACCGCGGCGACGCGCATGTCGTGCTCCACCGCCACCACCGTGTTGCCCGCCTCCACCAGCCCATGCAACTGCCGCAGCAGCGTGTCCACGTCGGCCGGATGCAGGCCGGTGGTAGGTTCGTCCAGCACGTACACGGTGCCGCGGCGCTGCGCACGCTGCAGTTCGGTGGCCAACTTGATGCGCTGCGCCTCGCCGCCGGACAGTTCGGTGGCCGGCTGGCCCAGCCGCAGATAGCCCAGACCCACCTCCACCAATACCTGCAGCGGACGCGCGATCGGCACATCGTCGGCGAAGAAATCCAAGGCCTCCGCTACAGTCATCCGCAGTACCTGCGCGATGTTGCGGCCGTGCAGTTCGATCTCCAGCGTCTTGGCGTTGTAGCGCGCGCCCTGGCAGGTCGGGCACGGCGCATACACGCTGGGCATGAACAGCAGTTCCACGCTCACCGCGCCCTCGCCTTCGCACGTTTCGCAACGGCCCTTGGCCACGTTGAAGGAAAAACGCCCGGCGTCGTATTTGCGCTTGCGCGCCGCGGGCGTGGCCGCGAAGCGCTTGCGCACGTGATCGAACAGGCCGGTGTAGGTCGCCAGGTTGGAGCGCGGCGTGCGCCCGATCGGCGCCTGGTCCACCTGCACCAGCCGCCGCACGTGCTGCAGGCCGTCGGCGATGTAGCCGTCGGTGGCGACGCGCGCACCGCGCTCCAGCGGATCCAGTTCCTCTTCCGCCTCGGCCGGCGCCTGCCCCAGTTGCGTGCCCAGCAACTCCACCAGCGCCTGGCTGACCAGCGAGGACTTGCCCGAGCCGGACACGCCGGTGACAGTGGTGAACACGCCCAGCGGAATGTCCACGTCGAGCGCGACCACGTTGTTGCGGCTGACCTCGCGCAACTGCAGCCAGGCCTCGGGCGTGCGCGGCGCATGGGCGGCAGCTTGCGGTTCGGCGAACAGGTAGCGGCGCGTGGACGAGGCCTGCACCTGCGCCAGTCCCGCCGGCGGACCGCTGTACAGCACCTGCCCGCCATGCTCGCCGGCACCGGGGCCGACATCGATGATCCAGTCAGCATGGCGGATCACGTCGATCTCGTGCTCGACCACGAACAGCGAATTGCCCGCGCCCTTGAGCTGGTCCAGCGCGCCCAGCAGCGCCTGCGTGTCGGCCGGATGCAGGCCCGCCGACGGCTCGTCCATCACGTAGACCACGCCGAACAATTGCGAGCGGATCTGCGTGGCCAGGCGCAGCCGCTGCAGTTCGCCGGGCGACAGCGTCGGCGTGCTGCGCTCCAGCGTCAGATAGCCCAGGCCCAGCGCCTCCACCACCTGGATCCGCGCCAGCAGGTCCTGGGCGATGCGCTGCGCGGCCAGCGCCTGCTCCGGATGGCGCGCGCGGCCCTGCAGGCGGCCCTCGGCCGCGGGCCGCAACACGGCAGCCACCTCGCCGAGCGGGCGCTGCGACAGCTCGCCGATGTCCAGCCCGGCAAAGGTCACCGACAGCGCCTCGCGGCGCAGCCGCTTGCCGTCGCAACCGGGGCACGCGGTGCTGATGAGGTACTGCGCCACGCGCTTCTTGATCAGCGCACTCTGCGTGGTGGCGAAGGTATGCAGCACGTAACGGCGCGCGCTGCTGAAGGTGCCCATGTACGCCGGTTCCTGCTTGCGCTTGAGCGCACGCTGGGTCTCGGCCAGGGTGAAGCCGGGATACACCGGCACGGTCGGTTGCGCGTCGGTGTACAGGATCCAGTCGCGGGTCTTCTTCGGCAGCTTCGCCCACGGCACGTCGACGTCGTGGCCGAGCGTGGTGAGGATGTCGCGCAGGTTCTGCCCGTGCCAGGCCGGCGGCCACGCCGCGACCGCACGCTCGCGGATGCTCAGCGAACGGTCCGGCACCATCGACGCCTCGGTGGCGTCGTAGATGCGCCCCAGCCCGTGGCAGGTGGGGCAGGCGCCGGCCGGCGTGTTCGGCGAGAAACCGTCGGCGTGGATGATGCCCTGCCCCGGCGGATACGTGCCGGCACGCGAATACAGCATGCGCAGCGAGTTGGAGATGGTGGTGACGCTGCCCACCGACGAGCGCGTGCTGGGCGCGCCGCGATGCTGCTGCAGCGCCACCGCTGGCGGCAGGCCATCGATGGCGTCGACGTCGGCCACGCCGGCCTGGTCGATCAGCCGCCGCGCATAGGGCGAGATCGAATCCAGATAACGCCGCTGCGCCTCGGCGAACAGCGTGCCGAACGCCAGCGACGACTTGCCCGAACCGGACACGCCGGTGAACACCACCAGCGCGTCGCGCGGCAGTTCCACGTCCACGTCCTTGAGGTTGTGCTCGCGCGCACCGCGGACGCGCACGAAACCGGAAGCGGCGGAAGCGGGAGGCGTGGACATGGGCTGGACCGGCAACGCGAAGGAGCGCGCAAGCTTAGCCGGTCGGCCGACATCGGCGCGTCGCGGCCATCGCGCTACAGCGCGCTCGGTCGGCCGTCGGCGAAGACGCACCGTCGCCGGTGACGCAAGTCTCAGCTCAACGCGGGCACCGTCAGCGTGTCGGTATCTTCGGCGTGCGCGGCCAGCGCCTGCATCCGCGCCACCGCGCTGGAGAAAGCGCGCAGCACCGCCACACCGCGTTCGGCATAGATCGCATGCAGCGCCTGGTAGTACCACAGCGTACCGTCGCGGCCGGCGGTGAAGCGCTCGAACACCGCCGTGCCGACCTCGGGATCTTCGAGGTCGGCGACGATGCTGCGCGCGTTGTAGAGCTTGTCGCAGGCCGACACCAGCAACACAGCGTCCGGCGCCTCTGCCAGATGCGCCAGATACGCCTGCTTGCGGATGCGCCAGTCGCGGCGTTTGGCGGGCACGTCCGCGGGCACCGCCTTGCGTTCGGCCGTGGCGTCGGTACAGGCCATCACCATGTCCGCCACCGCCTCGCCGAACTGCGCGCGGATCACCGCTTCGTGCCCGGCGCCGCAATCCTCCACCACGTCGTGCAGCAGCGCCGCGATCGCCTGGTCCTCGTCGCCGCCGGCCTCCAGCACCAGCGTCGACACGCCCAGCACATGACTCAGATACGGCACCGTGCCGCCCTTGCGGAACTGGCCGGCGTGGGCGATGCGCGCATAGTCGACGGCACGCGCGTAACGTTCGGTGAGAGCGGTCATGCGGCGATCCTGACGGAACAGGCCGGCATTATCGCCAAACTGGCCGCCGTGAGCGCGTGGAGACGCGCGTGGCCATGGCCGCCGTTCAAACCGCGCGTGCGGGCATCGCCTGCGTGATCGGCCGACAGCGCGCACCGACGCAGGCCGCCGCATCGCCCTGCCCTGGCCGAAGCTCCTTCCCGCTTACACTTGCCTGCTTCCATATCATCGCAACGCCCGCACATGGACGTCCGTCAGCTCGACCAGCAAGCACCGGAACTGCCGCAGATCGCCGCCTGGTACCACGCGGCATGGGGCCAGGAGGCAGGCTTCTCGCTGGACGACGAACTGCGCCAACTGCAACGCGCGCCGGATGCGCACGGCCTGCCGCGGCGGCTGGTGGCGTTCGACGGCGCCCACGCGATCGCCGTGGCGCAACTGAAATACCGGGAAATGGACGCCTTCCCCAGTACCCGTATTGGCTGGGCGGCGTGTACGTGGACGCGGCCTATCGCGGACGTGGCATTGCCGGCCGCCTGCTCGCCCATGCCCTGGCCGACGCCGCGACCCTGGGCCTGGGCGCGCTGTATCTGCAGACCGAGCACCTGGACGGCGGCCTGTATGCCCGCCACGGCTGGCAGCCCGTGCAGGAAGCCGATTCCTACGGCAGCCGCGTGCTGCTGATGGTGCGCCCGGTCGGCTGAGCGGGTGCCCGCGTCGCCGCGCCTGCACATTACTTTTCCCCCGCGCCGCGTTAACGTGGCGCTTGGAAAGATGGAGCGGCCTTCCCTAACCTACCGCTAAATCCACACACGCATGAACGCAGCGCCGAGGATGCAACCCACCATGATCACCGACACCGCCCACGCCGTGGACGATACCGCCACCGACAGCGCCCCGACCCCGCCCGCGCGCCGTGCCGCCATCTCCGGCCGCGCCGCCGCGCACAGCGTGTACCGCTCGCCGCTGTCCGCCGACGACGCAGGCGACGCCGCGCTGCGCCTGCGCGAACAACGCGCCAAGCGCGCGGCGCAGGTGGCCGCGGTCGGCACCGTCGCCGCCCTGGCGGCCGTGGCCCTGATCGCCTGGCGGCGCGCGCGGCGCTGACCGCGCAACAGCACCTGGCGCATCCGGCATGATGCGCCGAGCAGGAAGCTCGCCACCGCCCACGCAAGGAACGTCCTCATGACGCCATGGCACCGCATTGCCCAATTCGCCGGCCTGGCGCTGGTCGCTAGCGCATGCAGCATGCCCGCCGCCGCCCGCAAGACGCCCATGGCCTCGGCGGTGCTGCGCGTCCCGGCCGACCTGCCCAACCAGCGCCTGTTCGACTGCACCGAATCCAGCATCGCCACCCTGTCCGAGACCAGCAGCTCCTGGCCCAAGGTCACTCGCGAAGACCCGGCGCAGGGCATCCTGGAATCGGGCGACTTCCCCGAAACGAACCGCAGCGGTTTTCGCCTGCGCCTGGAGCGGCCACCGGGCGCGAACCAGGCCAAGCTCGCCCTCAAGGGCGCCGGCGCCTATTTCGTCGACCTGGGTGTCGACCAGGCGATGCAGGATCTCAAGACCGCACTGGATCGCTGCGTCGCCACGCAACCACACTGAGTCCGCCGAACGGAACACGGCGGTTCTGATCCCCGCTTCATTCATCTCGACCAAGGAAGGACACGACCATGCCCAATTACTCAATTGAAGCCCGCTCGCTCGGCGTGGTCGGCATCGCCGGCCACGACTTCTGGGTGCTGCGCGACGAACACGGCAAGGCCGTGGCGGAACTGCACGGCCTGGCCACCGACCGCCAGACCGGCCAGGCCATCCCCATCGGCACCGACGCCACCCGGCACGCGCTGCGCGCCTGGCACTACCCGCACGATCCTGCCTATGCACGCTCCATCGGCGCGAAGGTCGACAGCACCACCTACATCCGCGACGACCAACCGTCACGCACGGTGGCCACCGGCGACAAGCACGAGATCCTGGAGCGCTGGAATACCGCGGTACGCGCCGTGCCGGAACTCAACGCACAGGACCGCGACTATCCGAACTACGGCTTCAAGGTCTTCGGCGAAACGGTCAACAGCAACTCCGCCTACCGCACCTTCGGCGAACTGATGGACGTGCCCGTGCAGGGTTTCCCTGGACGCCTCGAACCGGGCATCGACAACCGCATGCTGTCGCCGGAACGCACCGAGGAACTGCGCTACCACGCACCGGACGAACGGGAGCAACAACGCGCGCCAGCCCCCGCGGCCGACCCCACGCGCGCCGACCACCCCGATCACACGATGCTGCAGCAGATCCGCGACAAGGTCCACGGGCTCAATGGCCCCGGCCAATTGAACCCGGCCGACAACGACCGCGTCAGCGCAAGCCTGTACGCCCTGGCCAAGCAACACCACTTCAGCAGCGTCGACCAGGTCGCGCTCAGCCAGCAGACCGCAACCGCCGCCGCGGGCGAAAACATCTTCATCGTGCAGGGCGCAGCCAACGATCCGGCCAAGCAGCGCGCGCATATGTCCACGGCGGAAGCGGCGCAGACGCCGGTGCAGCAGTCCTATGCGATTGCGCAGGCGCAGCAGCCGGAGCCGCAGGCCCAGACGCAACAGGTGGAGTCACCGGCGCAGACGCAAGACGCGCAGCCGCGGCCACTGGTGCACGCGCTCTAGCTTTAAGAACATGCAAGCGGTCGCCAGCAACATGCATGGCGGTCACCGACCGCATCGGGCGACGCGAGGAGCGTTTCCGTACAAGACAGTGCCTTCGCTGCACTCGACGCTGGCGTCGCAGGGCACTCGTCGGGGCTGGTTTCACTCACCCCCCGGCCAACCCGCCGCCAGCGCGTCCAGGCAGAGCGCCGTCATCGTCCACGGCGTCCGCGTCTTCAAGATCGCCCACTTCACGCGCAATCCCGGCCTGCGGATCGGGCTGTGGCGCTTCGCGGCCCAAGTCTCCGTCCTTCGGCGTGGGCACCTTGGCCGTATCGTCGACACCCTTACCGTTCGTAGCGTCACGCGTGTTCATCTCGCCTCTCCTCGTGTGTCTTTCGAGGCTACGGCGCGGGCCGTGAACACGGCTGCTGGATGGTGTCAGGATGATGCAGTGATCATGTGCCGCCACAGAGCACTACTGCAATCACTGCGCTCGCGCCCCGCCGCCTCTGGCAAAACGCGCACAGCCAATGGAGCGAGTGCCTGCCATTGCACTCGCGTGAATCGCGCTGTCACACCACTCCATGCCCTGCCACAAACACCGCCCCGTCACCTCCACCGCCGCTCTGCCGCAGCCGGCCTTCTACCTCCAGTGCATCCAGCGACACATCGGCACCAAGGTCAGTCGCCACACCTTCCAGCGTCAACCCCACCCACCGATCGCGGCCGGCATGCTTGGCGCGGTACAGCGCCGCGTCGGCGATGCGCAGGCTCAGCGGCCAGTCGCCGCCGGGGTGGGCGGGGAACAGGCTGACGCCCATCGACACGGTGAGGGCGATGCGCCCGTTCGGGCGCACCAGTGGGTCGGCCTGCAGGCGCTCGCGCAGGCGGCGGAACAGGCGCGGGGCGTCGGCCAGGGTGCCGCCAGGGCAGATCCACAGGAACTCCTCGCCGCCCCAGCGGGCGATGATGTCCGAGCTGCGCGCGCAGTCGCGCAGCAGGTCGCCGAGGTGCATCAGGGCGTGATCGCCGCCTTCGTGGCCGTGCAGGTCGTTGACGCGCTTGAAGTGGTCGATGTCCAGCAGCGCGATCAGCAGCGGTTCCTGGGTGCGCTCGGGCGTCGCTTCCGCCTCGCGCGCCTGCAGCCAGGCGGTGACGTAGCGGCGGTTGCGCAGACCAGTGAGCGCATCCTCTTCGCTCTGGCGGCGAATGGTGGCGGTGAGTTGTTCCAGTTCGCGGTGCTGGGTCTGGATCTCGTCGTTCTTGCGCGCCAGTTCGGCGTTAATGCGCCGGCGCACGCGGCCTTCACGCACCTTGAGCAGGAAGAAGCCGGCCAGCGCCAGCAGCGCGGTCAACAGGCCGTAGAGCACGCTGCGCTGGCGCTGTTCGCGCGCCTGCAGTTGCGCGTAGGCGGCCTGTTCGGCGGCGCGGGTGCGGCCGAGCGCGGCCAGCTCGCTCTTCTTGCGCGCCAGGTCCACCGCCGATTCGAGCTCGGCGATGCGGGTCTTGGATTCGACGTTCACCGCGTCGTCGTTGACCGCCTTGTATTCGCGCATCAGCACCAGCGCCTCGTGGTCGCGGCCGAGCGCGTCGAGGTTGTCGATCATGCGTGGGTACAGTTCCAGCCGCCGCGGCACGTTGTCCGAGTGCGCGAACAACTGCCGCGAGCGCTCGAACGCGGTGGCCGCGGCCTCGCGCTGGCCGAGGTCCGCCAGGGCGACGCCAAGGTTGGAATAGACGATGGCGGCTTCGCCGTTGTCGCCGTGATCGCCACCACGCGCAACGTTCTCCAGCGCCGCGGCGGCTTCGCGCAACAGCGGCAACGCCTCCTGCGGGCGACGCTGGCGACGCAGCACGTTGGCGAGGTTGTTCAGCGGCCCGATCACCGACGCCTTGTCGTCGGCGCGCGCCGACGCCAGCGCCTGCCGGTAGATGGCCTCGGCACGCGGCAGTTCGTTGGCGCCTTCGTAGGCCGAGCCGAGGTTGTTGAGTACGTCCGCGCGCGCCAGTCCCTTGCGCGGCTTGGCGTCGTAGGCGGCCAGGGCACGCTGGCCGTACTCGATCGCCTTTTCCCACTCGTGGGCATACACAAACACGCCGGTGGCGTTGTGCAGCATGGCGGCGTCGTCCGGTTTGCCCAGCGCCTTGCCCACGCGCTCCACTTCAAGCACGGCGGCGATGGCATCGGGCATGCGGCCCTGCTGCGAGGACACGATGAAGATGATCTGGTTGGCGTTGTACTCCACCAAGTCGGGATGGGTGCGCACCTTCGACAAGGCGATACGGGCGACGCGCAGGGCGTCGTCCTGCGCGCCCATCAGGTAGTAGGAAGCAGCGAGCATTCGCCACAGTTCAGCGATCTTTGGTTCGTCCGGCAGTTCTTTTTCCAGGCGCCGCATCTCGCCCTCAAGCTGGGCGATGCGAGCAGCATCGCGGGGCCGCCAGATGTCGCCATTGAGCTTTTTGAGCAAACGCAGCCGCTGCTGCGGCGACAACGGCTGGGTGAGCAACGCCGAGCCGATGGACACCACGGTGTCCGGCTGACCCGCCGCGGACGCCGCGTCCACCAGTTCCAGGCCAAGGGGAATCAAACCTTGCTTGTCGGCCGCGGCCTCCCACGCCGGCAAGCCCATGCGCAGCGCAGCCGCCGGGTCTTCGGCGCGCACGGCCTCCACGCAGGCCGGCAAGGCCTGCGCCGGCGCGCATACGGGCGCTGACGCTGTCTGTGCCACCGCGCACGGCACCAGCACGCCCCACCACAGCAGCGCCCCGAGCGACTGCCAAACCAAGCGACTGCGCACTGCCTTCTCCCCCAAGATGCCGCGGCGCACGCCGGAGCCCTGGGCACGGCAACTGCCGGCGCAATCTGGTTCCCCGCGTGTCGCTGCCGATGTGCAGCGACGCCGACCCGTGCGCTGCTATCGGCCGCGAAGGCGATTTCTTGAGTCCCATCCCGCGCTGGAACCGACGTAGCGCACGCTATGCCAGCAGGGGCGCACACCAGTTCGGACCGCAGCTAGCCCCTCTCCCACCGGGAAAGAGGTTGGGGTGAGGGTCGGGAGCACGCCGCGCACCACATATCTCGGATCCGACGCCCTCATCACAGCGGCGTCAGCTGCCGGAGCTGTGCGTCATCGGGAAACGCCCGCACGCGGTAGCGCGGCGGATACAGCGGCGGCTGCGGCTGCATCAGGTCGCCGACTGCAGTAATCGCCTCGTCCCAGGCCACCACGACGACCTCGTCCCCCTCGGCGTCGTCGCGCGGGACGATCAAGGCAATCCGGTCGGCCCTGGGCAGCAACGTGTCGACGCCCTTGGTCCAGGTACAGAGCGAAAACTGCCGTGCACCGTCGTCGCGCTCCTGGTAGACGCTGAACGATGCGACGAAGATGTCCTGGCCGGTGGCGTCGTGCAGCTTGTCCAGCGCCGCCTTCTGGTCGGCATAGGCAGGCGCGTCCAGCAGCCGGCGCAGGTCCGCCTGGCGCTGGCGCTGCTCGGGCAACGCCAGCGCGAACGGCACGATGCGGCGCGCTTCGTCGTAGGTGAACACCAGCGCCGACACGCTGCGACCGTGCGCGGCCGCTTCCACGCTCAGTTCCAGCATCGCGCCGATGGCGGCCGCGTCGCGATCCCCCACCACCAGCAGGCAATCGCGCGCCGGCAGCATGAACAGCGGATTGCCCGCCACCGGAACGCGGTACAGCACGTCGGGCAGCAAGGCACGACTGGTGTCGTAGGCGTCCTGCCATGCGCCGCGGAACACGCCCGGTGCGACTTCGACGAAATGGTCGGCGGTTGCCTCGCGCAGATTGTCGCGGGCGATGGCCAGGCCTTCGTCCAGGGTGATCCCCCATGCCGCGCGCGGCCCCTGGAACAGCGTGGATATCGTGTCCGGCAGATCCAGCGCCAGCAGCTCGACGCAATCCTCGGCAATGTCGCGCCACGCATACGGGAACGGCGCATCGAGACCCTTCTCGAGCACGTGCTCCAGCCGCAGCTCCTCGAACATGCCGCGATTGCGGATCACCGGCATCAGCGTCGCGCGCACCTCTTCGAATGTCTTTTCCCGGCCACTCTCTTCCTGTGCGTTGAGCGATGACGTCACATAGGCGCGCAATGCCTCGGCGCGGCCCTTGCGCGGCGCGGTCTTGTAGGCCTGATAGGCGTTGTGCAGATAGATGGTGTAGCCGTTGCCGCCGACCAGCCGGAACGCGTCGGGCTGATAGACCAACTCCTCGCGATAGCCGCGCGCGCGCAGGGCGTCGGTGTACATCCTGGCGAAGGCATCGGGGCTGGGCGTGCGGTTGAACAGCGTATCGAACAGTGCAGCGAACATCGGCGGTCGTCCTTGTCGAATGGCGGCATGCGGGTGCCGCGGCATGCTAGCGCAACTGTGCTGTCGCACAGATGGACATGGACTGCCGCTTGCGTGAAGGCAACTCGGCAACTCCGATAGCGCGAAGCCGCCAGCAGGCACGCGCGCGCTGTTCGATCAGCCGTCCACACGCCCGCACGCATTCCCGGCGCGATGCCTCACGCAGCTCGGTGCGTGCAAATAAAAAAGCCCCGCTGTCGCGGGGCTCTTTGGAGACTCGGCGGCTCCTTCTCCCGCGTACGGGAGAAGGAGCCGCGTGCCGCCTGCGTCAGGCAAACGGATCCTGCAGCACCATGGTGTGCTCGCGGTCCGGGCCGGTGGAGACGATCGAGATCGGGCAGCCGGCCAGCTCCTCCAGCGCGCGCAGGTAGGCGCGGGCGGCGGGCGGCAACTCGTCCCACACGGTGATGCCGTGGGTGTTCTCGCTCCAGCCCGGGAACTCGAGATACACGGGGGTGCACTCTTCCCAGCCCTGCGCGTCCAGCGGCGCGTATTCGGTGCGCTTGCCACGGTATTCGTAAGCGATGCAGACCTTCAGCTTCTCCATGCCGTCGAGCACGTCGAGCTTGGTGATGCACAGGCCGGAGATGCCGTTGATGGCCACCGCGCGCTTGAGCGCGACGATGTCCATCCAGCCGCAGCGGCGCGGGCGGCCGGTGGAGGCGCCATACTCGGCGCCACGGTCGCGGATGCCCTGGCCGATCTCGTCGTCCAGTTCGGTCGGGAACGGGCCGCCGCCGACGCGGGTGGCGTAGGCCTTGGCGATGCCCAGCACGTAGTCGATGTCCTGCGCGCCCACGCCGGTGCCGGCCAGCGCGCCGCCGACGGTGGTGTTGGAGCTGGTGACGTAGGGATAGGTGCCGTGGTCGATGTCCAGCAGCGCACCCTGCGCGCCTTCGAACAGCACGCGCTTGCCCTGCTTGCGCAGGTCGTGAAGGATGCCGGCGACGTCGGACTTCATCGGCTGCACGTACTCGCCGAAGGCCAGCGCTTCGTCGAAGGTCTTCTGGAAGTCGACCGCTTCCACGCCCAGGTACTTGGTCAGCACGAAGTTGTGGTAGTCCAGCGCGGTGCGCAGCAGCTCTTCCAGCTGCGGCGGGTAATGCAGGTCGGCGACGCGGATGCCGCGGCGCGCCACCTTGTCTTCGTAGGCCGGGCCGATGCCGCGGCCGGTGGTGCCGATGGCCTTGCCGCCGGCGGCCTTCTCGCGGGCCTGATCCAGGGCGATGTGGTACGGCATGATCAGCGGCGCGGCCGGCGAGATCTTCAGGCGCGAACGTACTTCCACGCCGGAGGTCTCCAGCTCCTCGATCTCCTTGCGCAGCGCGGCCGGGGAGATCACCACGCCATTGCCGATCAGGCACAGCGCGTCGGCGCGCAGGATGCCGGACGGGATCAGGTGCAGGACGGTCTTCTTGCCGTTGATGACGAGGGTGTGGCCGGCATTGTGGCCGCCCTGGAAGCGCACGACGGCGCCGATTTCCTCGGTGAGCAGATCGACGATCTTGCCTTTGCCTTCATCGCCCCACTGGGCGCCGAGCACGACAACTGACTGACCCATGGCTGGGTAACTCCTGGTTTGCTGCGCGACCGTCGGGGCCACGCGGATGTGGTGGCCGTGCGGGGACCGACTGCCGCCAGTGCGGTTGCTCCATCGGGGAGCGTCCAGGCGGCGGCGGACCCATACACGGAAAAAGCCGGTCCAGACGCTCGCGTGGAGCGGGCCCGGCCGGCTTTTGTGCATTATCCGGGTTTTGGGTGGCGGTCACCACCCCCTGGCTGGTTGCGTTCAGGCCCGGCGATCGCAACCCGCCTGGCTCAGCCGCGCACCCACCACAGCGCCAGCAGGCCCACGCCGACGGCAATGGCGCCGGCCCCACGCAACTGCCGCGGCGGCATGCTCAACATCTGCTGGACCATCCGCCGCCATGCCTCCGGCGCGGCGAACAGCAGCAGGCCTTCGAGGATCACCATCAGACAGACCGCGGCGATGAGATCGTGCATGGCGGTCTCCGGTGACGCTGGGCCGCAGCCCGAGGATGGAAGTAGGAGCGGCTTCAGCCGCGACACGCATTACTGGGAATGCCGGTCGCGGCTGAAGCCGCTCCTACAGATGCCTGGCGACCGGGAACCCGCTCTTGCGAATCCCCAATCCCCACTCCCCACTCCCACCCCTCAGCGATCGCTCTTGAGGTACTGAAGGAACGGATCGTTCTTGTCGAGCACGATCACGCCGTTGCCGTCGGCCATGGCGCCGCGGTAGGCCTCCAGGCTGCGGTAGAAGGCGTAGAACGACGGGTCGGCGGAGCCGGCCTTGCCGTAGACGCTGGCGGCCTCGGCATCGCCTTCGCCGCGCAGCTTCTGCGCGTCGCGCTCGGCCTCGGCGACCAGTACGGTGCTCTCGCGGTCGGCCTGGGCACGGATGGTCAGCGCCTGCTCCTCGCCCTCGGCGCGCAGCTTGGCGGCTTCCTGCTTGCGCTGCGCGCGCATGCGCTCGTACACGTCGGTGATCACCTGGCTGTCGGTCGGCAGGTCGATCTGCTTGATGCGCAGGTCGACGATCTGCATGCCCAGGGTCTTGCTGGCCGCGTTGATGGCCACCAGCTGCTTGGCGATCAGTTCGCTGCGGTCGCCGGACACCAGCTGCTGCAGGGTGCGCGAGTTGATCTGGTTGCGCAGCGAGTCGGTGATGATCGGCGCCAGCAGGCTGTTGGCCACCTTCTCATCGCCGCCAGTGGTGGCGCGGTAGAAGGCGCGCACGTCGGAGATGTAGCCGATGGCGAAGAAGCTGACGCTGACGTCCTTCTGTTCGGCGGTGAAGTAGCGCGCGGGGGTGGTGTCGATCACCTGGAAGCGGCGGTCGAACATGCGCACCGACTCGACCAGCGGCACCTTGAAGTGCAGGCCCGGCTTGAGGTCGGCGCGCACCACGCGGCCCAGGTTCAGCACCATCGCCGCCTTGTCCTCGGGCACCACGAACACCGAGCTGAGCAGCGCGAACAACGCGACCACGGCAATGCCGGCCCACAATGACAGTTTCATCGCTGGATCTCCTCACGGCCGGTCGGGCGCGGCGTGCGCTCCGGGTTGCGGACACTCTCGGCCGAACTGCTGTTCAAGGACGGCATCAGCACCTCCTGCGGCACCGTCGGCAGCGATCCGCCGGTGGTCGGCGAGGTCGGCGGGGTCGACGTGGCGGGCGCCTTGCCCTCGGCCGGCATCGGCACGTAGATCAGCTGGCGGCCGTCGCCGCCGATGACCTTGCGGTTCTCCGCCAGCACCTGCTGCACGGTCTCCAGCCACAGCCGCTTGCGGGTGACCTCCGGCGCGTTCTGGTACTGCTGCTGCAGCAGGGTGAAGCGCTCGGCGTCGCCCTGCGCGCGGGCGATCGCCGCTTCCTTGTAGCCTTCGGCGACGGTGCGGGTGCGTGCCGCCTGGCCGCGCGCCTCCGGCACCACCTTGGCGGCGTAGGCCTGGGCCTCGTTGATCAGCCGCTCCTTGACCTGCTGGGCACCGTTGACCTCGTCGAAGGCCGACTTCACTTCCTCCGGCGGACGTGCGTCGGGCAGGGTCAGGCCGGTCACGATCAGGCCGGTGTGATAGGCCTTCAGCGCAGCCTGCAGGCGCTCGCGTGCGGCCACCGCCATCGGGCCGCGGTTGTTGAGCACCGTGTTGAGATCGGAACGGCCGATCTGTTCGCGCACCGCGCTCTGCGCGGCCTGCTCCAGCACCAGGTCGGCGTTACGCGCGCCGAACACGTAGGTACGCGGGTCCTCGACCCGGTACTGCACGTTGAGCGAGACGTTGACGATGTTCTCGTCACCGGTCAGCACCGGCAGCTGGCTGTCGAAGGTCTTGATGCGGGTGGCATCGACCTTGCGCACGGTCTCGATCGGCCACGGCAGCTTGAAGTTCGGGCCGGGCTGCAGGATCCGCGAGAACTGGCCGAAGCGCAGCACCACGCCGCGCTGCTGCTCGCCGATCAGCTGGAAGCTGCTGAACAGCAGCAGCAGCAGCACCACCGCGCCCAGGATCCAGCGGCCGATGCCGCCGCCGTCGCCGAACAGGTCCTTCAACGGACCGGGCAAGCCGCCCCACTTTCCTCCCCCACTGCCGCCACGCGGCGGCCAGGGACCGCGCCCGTGATTGTCCGGGCCGTCTCCGCCCTTGCCGCCAGGTGTGTTCCAGGCCATGCATGCTCCAAGAAGGAAGGTGGCGACGCGTCGGTCACGCGCCGGTCACCGGATAATGAGTCGCCGATTCTACAAGATGGGGCAGGCCCGCCGTTTCGAAAGGGTATCTTGGTGCATTCCTGCGTGCCGACCAAGGTGTTCCATGTCCGTTCCCGCCCAGTTCTCCGCCTTCCGCATCCACCAGGACACCAGCGGCTACCGCGCCGGCATCGCCCCGCTGTCGCTGGACCAGCTCAACGACGGCGAGGTGGTGATCCGTGCCGCCTGGTCCTCGGTGAACTTCAAGGACGCGCTGGCCGGCACCGGCCAGGGCAAGATCCTGCGCCGCTTCCCGCTGGTCGGCGGCATCGACGTGGCCGGGCAGGTGGTGGCCTCCAGCGACCCGGCGTTCAAGGAAGGCGATGCGGTGCTGGTCACCGGCTGCGGCCTCAGCGAGACCCGCGACGGCGGCTACAGCGAGTACGTGCGCCTGGAGTCGAAGTGGGTGGTGCCGCTGCCGGCCGGGCTGAGCCTGCGCGAGAGCATGGTGCTGGGCACCGCCGGCTTCACCGCGGCGCTGGCGCTGCTGCGCCTGCTCGACAACCGCCAGACCCCGGCGCACGGCCCGCTGTGCGTGACCGGCGCCACCGGCGGGGTCGGCTCGCTGGCGATCGACATCTTCAGCCGCGCCGGCTTCGAGGTGCATGCGGTCAGCGGCAAGGCCGACCGCGCCGCACAGCTCAAGGCCTGGGGCGCCACCCAGGTGCTGGGCCGCGAGGCCCTGCAGACCACGCGGCCGCTGGACTCGGTGCGCTTCGGCGGCGGCCTGGACAACGTGGGCGGGGCGATGCTGACCAGCCTGCTGGCGCAGACGGCGCCGTACGGCAACGTCGCCAGCGCCGGCCTGGCCGCGACCGCGGAGCTGGACATGACGGTGATGCCCTTCATCCTGCGCGGGGTGTCGCTGCTGGGCATCGGCTCGGCCGGCACCGCCCGCGACCTGCGCGACCGCATCTGGCAGCACCTGGGCAGCGACTGGAAACCGCGCCACCTGGACACGATCTGCACCCGCGAGGTGGACCTGGCCGGGCTGCCGGAGGTGTTCGCCACGATGCTGGCCGGGCAGTCGTTCGGGCGCACGGTGGTGCGGCTGGATCCGAGCGCGTAGCCACGCCGACGCTTTGTGACACGCAACGCTTTCCGCCCTCGCGTTGCTGCCACTACACTCGGAGCCTCCTAGGGGGAACCACATGGCACGCATTCTGATCGTCGACGATTCGCCGTCGCAGTTGCTGGGCATCCAGCGCATCGTGGAAAAACTGGGGCACGAAACGATCACCGCCACCGACGGCGCCGCCGGCGTGGAAGCGGCCAAGGCAGCCTTGCCGGACCTAGTGCTGATGGACGTGGTGATGCCCAACCTCAACGGCTTCCAGGCCACCCGCACCCTGCGCCGCGAGCCGACCACGCAGAACATCCCGGTGATCCTGGTCACCACCAAGGACCAGGACACCGACCGCATGTGGGGCATGCGCCAGGGCGCCCGCGCCTACATCACCAAGCCGTTCTCCGAGGACGAGTTGTACGAGGTGATCGAGCGGGTGTTCAGCGGCGAGGATGCGCCGTAGAAGCCGGGATTGGGGATTGGGGAGTGGGGATTCGTAAGGGCGGGTTTACGGGCAGCGTTTGAGTGCGCGGCGTAAGGCCGCATGCAATCGGCGCGCCTTGTAGGAGCGGCTTCAGCCGCGACAGGCGTTACCGGTAACGCCTGTCGCGGCTGAAGCCGCTCCTACGACGCGACAGCGCGGGGACACCGCTCTTGCGACTCCCCACTCCCGACTCCCCAATCCCGCCTCACTTCATACGGCTTCGCCAAACGCCTTGGCCAACCCGCGATACGCCTTGCGCTGCGCTTCGGTTTCCGGCGCGGGCGCCAGCACTTCCAGTTCGACAATCTGGTCGCCCGGCGGGGTGCCCGGCAGGCCGCGGCCGCGCAGGCGCAGCTTGCGGCCGGCATCCGATTCCGGGGGGATCTTCAGTTCCACCGCCCCGCCCAGGGTCGGCACGCTGATGCTGGTGCCCAGCGCCGCCTGCCAGGGCGTCACCTGCAGGGTGTAGAGGATGTTGCGGCCGTCCACCTCGAACTGCGGGTGCGCGGCGTACTCGATCTCCAGCAGCAGGTTGCTGCCGCCGTTGCCCTGCCCGCTCAGCCGGATCACCTGGCCGGGACGCACGCCCTTGGGCACGCGCACGTCCAGTTGCTTGCCGTTGATGGTGATGCGCACGCTGTCGCCGGCATACACCGCTTCCAGCGGCACCGCCAGCTTGGCGCGGGTATCGCCGCGCGGCGCGCCCGGCCCCGGACCCGGGCCGGCGCCGCCCTGGCGGGCGCGCTGCTGGCGGGCGAACAGGCTCTCGAAGAAATCGCTGAAGCCGCCGCCGGCGCCGCCGTTGCCGAACACTTCCTCGAAATCGAAGCCCTGCGCGCCGCCGTAGTTGGGCGGCGCGTGGAACTCCTCGCCCGGGCGGTAGCCCTGCGCGCGCAACTGGTCGTAGGCGGCGCGCTTGGGCGGGTCGCGCAAGGCCTCGTAGGCCTCGTTGACGGCCTTGAACTTTTCCTCGGCCCCAGGCTCCTTGCTGACGTCGGGATGGTACTTGCGCGCCAGCCGCCGGTACGCGGTCTTGATCTCGGCATCGCCGGCGCTGGGTTCCACGCCCAGGGTCGCGTAGTAATCCTTGAATTCCATCCATCACCTCAAAAAAGAGTCGGCCCGCCGCCTTGCGGCAACGGGCCGGTTGCATGCACTGCGCCATCGCCCGGCCATTCTACGGCCGGCGGCGAGGGCGCGGCGTCGCGAGGGCGACGCCGCTGCGGGCGGGCGCTTACTGCACGATCGTGGCCCCGGTATCGACCTGGATGCGACGCGGCGTGCTCGCCGGACGCTTGGGGATGCGCACTTCCAGCACGCCATGGTAGCCGGTGGCGGAAATGCCGTCCGGATCGGCGCTGTCGGGCAGCGCGAAGCGGCGGTGGAAGCTGCCGTAGCGGCGTTCGATACGCGAGAAGCGCTCGCTGTCGGCGGCCGATTCGCTCTTGCGCTCGCCCTTGATCGACAGGATGCCCTTGTCCATCGACACCTCGATCTCCGACGGATCGATGCCCGGCAGGTCGGCGTACAGCACGAAGCGCTCCGGCTCCTCCTTGATGTCCACGCGCGGCACCCACTGCGCGGTGACGACGGCCGATTCGTCGGTGCCGCCGTTGGGGTCGAAGAAGCGGTCGAACACCTGCTTGATCTCGTTCTGGAATGCGGCCTGGGCCGGCCACTGGCGATAACGGACGATGCTCATCGTGGTCTCCTGAAACGTGAATGAGGTACACCCCCGGAGGGGCGGTTCGCGGCGGCGGGACCGGCCCGCCGTCCATGCCCGTCAGATAGGCGTGCCGCAGCGCTTTTCAAGGCGTTGACGCCACCTTCCCATTTCCGTTTCTAGACTCGGTTCATCCAAGGAGCCCGACATGCCCATCCAGACCGGCGAACGCATTCCCGAAGTGGTGCTGCAGCGCATCCGCGACGGCGTGGAAGCGGTGGATACGCGCACCCTGTTCGACGACCGCCGCGTCCTGCTGTTCGCGGTGCCCGGCGCCTTCACCCCGACCTGTTCGGAGAAGCACCTGCCCGGCTACGTGGAGCACTTCGAGGAATTCCGCAAGCGCGGCATCGAGGTGTACTGCATGGCGGTCAACGACCCGTTCGTGATGCAGGCCTGGGGCAAGAGCCAGTTGGTGCCGGATGGCCTGCAGATGCTGTCCGACGGCAACGGCGACTTCGCCAAGGCGCTGGGCCTGGAACTGGACGCCAGCAGCTACGGCATGGGCGTGCGTGCGCGGCGCTTCGCGCTGTACGCCGACGACGGCGTGGTGCGTGCGCTGTTCGTCGAGGCGCCGGGCGAGTTCAAGGTCTCCGCCGCCGACTACGTGCTGCAGCACCTTCCCGACTGAAATCCCCTTACCCACCACAGGAAACGGCCAGCCATGTCCAACAAGCCAGCCACCCCGAACACCGACGCCAAGCCGCTGCAGCACACCGCCGGCCTCACCGACACCGCCACGCTGCGCGCCAACGCCCGCCAGAGCATCGAGGACGGCGCGATCACCAAGAGCTACAGCGCCGACCGCGAGGCGGTGATCAAGATGCTCAACGACGCGCTCGCCACCGAATACGTGTGCGTGCTGCGCTACTACCGCCACTACTTCATGGCCGCCGGCATGCTTGCCGATGCGGTCAAGGCCGAGTTCCTCGAGCATGCGCAGCAGGAACAGGCGCACGCGCACAAGCTGGCCGAGCGCATCGTGCAGCTGGGCGGCGAGCCGGACCTCAATCCGGACACGCTGACCGCGCGTTCGCATGCCGAGTACAAGGAAGGCGAGGATCTGCGCGACATGGTCAAGGAAAACCTGATCGCCGAGCGCATCGCCATCGACAGCTACCGCGAGATGATCAACTTCGTCGGCGACAAGGACACCACCACCAAGCGCATCCTGGAAGAGATCCTGGCCCAGGAAGAAGAGCATGCCGACGAGTTCTCGGACATGCTTGAGGGCTGGATCGGCAAGTAAGCCGGATAGGCTCACGCCCTCTCGTAGGAGCGGCTTCAGCCGCGACAGGCCGTCCTGATGACGCCTGTCGCAGCTTAAGCCGCTCCTACGGTCTTTGTTGTCTGACGCGCAAAGTTGAAGCCAAAGCCAAGGCTTTCGCCTTGCGGCGAGTTACTTTTCTTTGCTTGTGCAAAGAAAAGTAACCAAAAGAAAGCACACCCTGCCTCGCGCCCTCCGCGCTGACGCTCTCCGGGTCCGCGTCCATCCCGGGGATCCGCGGAAGGGGCATCCTGCCCCTGCCGCGGACGGCGCACATCCATGTGCGCCGCCCTTTGGGTGTTTCCCCGCGATGGCCGCCGCTTCGGAAGGGAACCCGGCAAGCCAAAAGCAAGAGCTAGAGCAACAGCCAAAGCAAAAGCCAAAGCCAGCGACCGCGACTCCCATAGGACTCGCGGTTATCGGTGTCCGTGAATGATGTGGGAGGGACTTCAGTCCCGACTGCTTCCGAGGTCGGATCGCCCGCCTACTCTGATCGTCGTCGTTGCGTGACAGTTGGCTTCTACGAGCGCGCGCCACTGCTGCTCAACGCAACACCCGGAACCGCACCTGGGTCCAGGCGCCGTTGCTGGCGAGGGCGGTCAGGGTGTGGTCGCCGGCGTCGGCAAAGTCGCGCTGGAAGGTGCGCGCGCCCTCGGTGCGGGCGATCCAGCGGCCGTCCAGCAGCCAGTCCACCGGGGTGCTCGTGCCCAGCGCGCGCACCTGCAAACGCACCGTGGTGCTGCCCGGCGCGCGCGCCAGGGTAGCGCGGTCGTTGAGGCCTTCGATGCGCAAGACGTCGCTGCGGCCGCGGCCGTCGTCGCGGCAGTCCGGCGCCAGCGCCGGCAATTGCCCGGCCTGACGCTCGCTGGCGTGCAGCCACGGCGTCAGCAGCGCCGGCCAGCGCGCCAGTTCGCGCGTCACCGCCACATGCGCTTGCGCGCAGTCCGGCGACAGCCGCAAGCCGCTGTGCGCATCCACCTGCACGGTCTCGCGGCCGGCGCTCCACAGCCGCGCGTCGCGCTCGGCGAAGGTCGGCGGCACCGCGCCGTCCAGCGCATAGGCCGAGAAGCGGCGCTGGCACAACGACGGCGGGGTCTGCTCGGCGGCGATGCCCAGCGGCCAGCACACGTCCACCTGCTGCACCGTCGCCGGCATCGGCAGCGGGGCGTTGTCCCCGCGCAGGCGCGGCAGGCTGTCGATGGTCTCGAACATCAGCGGCAACGCGGTCACCGCGCCGTACTGGCCGGGCAGCGGCGTGCCGTCGGGGCGGCCCACCCACACGCCGACGGTGTAGCGGCGGGTGCTGCCGATCGCCCAGGCATCGCGGTAGCCGTAGCTGGTGCCGGTCTTCCAGGCCACGCGCGGGCGCGTGCCGACGTCGAAGGTGCCGATGCCGTAGCCCGGACGTGGATTGGCCTCGAGCATTTCGCGCACGATCCAGGCCGCGCCGGGCGACATCAGCCGCCGCTCGATGCGCTGGTCGGTGGCGCTGTAGCGCACGTGGCCGGCGATGCCGTCGCGGTTGAGCGCGGCGAAGGCGCCGACCAGTTCCTCCAGCTTCGCGCCGGTGCCGCCGAGGATCAGCGCCAGGTTGGGCGTGCTGCCGCGCGGGAACCGCAGGCCGATGCCGGCGTTGCTCAGGCGCGCGGCGAAGCGCGCCGGCCCCACCCGGTCGAGCAGGTCCACCGCCGGTACGTTGAGCGACAGGCGCAGGGCGCTGGCGGCGCCGATCGGGCCGTTGAAGGCTTCGTCGAAATTGCCCGGGCGGTAGTCGCCGAAACTCTGCGGCGCGTCGACCAGCAGGCTTTCCGAATGGATCAGGCCATCGTCCAGGGCCATGCCGTACAGGAACGGCTTGAGCGTGGAGCCGGGCGAGCGCCAGGCCTGCACCATGTCCACGTCGCCGAGCCGGCGGCGGTCGCCGAACTGCACCGAGCCGATGTAGGCGCGCGCCTGCAGGTCGCGATTGTCCACCACCAGCAAGGCCGCGGAGGTGCGCTCGGGCAGTTGCGAGAAGTAGGCGCTGACCCGGTCCTCCAGGGTGCGTTGCAGGTCGGCATCGAGGGTGGAGACGATGTGCGCGGCATGCGGGTGTTGCTGGCGCAGGCGCTCGGCCAGCAGCGCGGCGTGCAGCGGCGTCTGCAGCGAGCGCGCCACCACCGGTTCGATGCGCGCGTCGTCGACCTGCGCGCGCGGCCACACGCGCAGCGCGACCATGCGTTCGAGCACCTTGTCGCGCGCCACGCGCGCGGCGTCCGGATGCCGGTCCGGGCGCAGCCGGCTCGGCGCCTGCGGCAGCACCGCCAGCAACGCGGCCTCGGCCTGCGACAGGCGCGCAGCCGGCTTGCCCAGATAGGCCCAGCTCGCCGCTTCCACACCTTCGATGGTGCCGCCATAGGGCGCGCGCTCCAGGTACAGCTGCAGGATCTGCCGCTTGCTCAGGTGTGCTTCCAGCTGCAGCGCGCGCAGCGCCTGTTGCGCCTTGCCCCACGGCGTGCGCGTGCTGACCTCGGGCGGCATCAGGATGCGCGCCACCTGCATGGTCAGGGTGGAGCCACCGGAAACGATGTGGCGCGAGAACAGCCACTGCTTGGCCGCGCGCAGCAGCGCCCAGGGATTGACCCCGGGGTGATGCCAGAACCAGCGGTCCTCGTAGTTCAGCAGTGCCTGCAGGTACAGCGGCGACACACTGTCCGGCGTGGCCGGATAGCGCCAGACGCCGTTGCCGTCGGCGAAGGCGCGCAGCGGGCTACCGTCGGCGGCCACCACCAGGGTCGAGGTGTCGCGCGACTTCGGCAGCGGCAGCGGGAACGCCAGGTCCAGCAACAACAGGCTCGACAGCAGCGCCACCGTGCCCCAGCGCAGCCACGGCAGCAGGCGCGTCCAGCGCTGGGGGCGCCGCGCGGCGTGCGAGGCGGCGGTGTCGTCCAGTGGCATGCGGGCTCCCGATGGAAGCGGCCATTTTGCCTGCTGCGGCGGCGACGCGGCGAGCGGGATCGCCCCGGCGCGTAGGGCGTCACCGGCGATCCATGGGGCCGGCGTCGAATACCGCCAACGGTTCGCGGTTGCCCGCGACGCGATTGGACGCGCGGGTGTGTTGTAGGAGCGGCTTCAGCCGCGACGGGCGTTATCGGAAACCCGTCGCGGCTGAAGCCGCTCCTACAACGGCGTGGAGTCTCCCGGAGACGCGCAATGCCAGCACGTGGTGCATGGGCCAGATCCCACCGAGCATCTCCCCCCACCCTACGCCAGCGGCAGGCGCAGCGTCGCCACGCTGCCGGGTGCATCGGTGCGCGCCTCCAGGCGCAGGCTGTCGCCCTGCGCCTCCAGGATCTGCCGCGACAGCACCAGGCCGATCCCCGAACCGCCGGGCTTGGTGGTGAAGAACGGCACGAACAAGTTGTCGCTGGACGGCAGGCCGGCGCCGTTGCGCAGGCGCTATCGGGCGTCGCGCTGCTGCCGGCACCTTAGCGCCGCGGTCACCAGCAGCATGCACAACAAACCGCGTTGACCCATTGACTCGGCTGCGCGGCGACCGCGACACGCGCGATCGCCGCGTCCTCAAACAGTCGCGCACCGACCGACTACGGACAGTGGCGCGGCCAGCTGCGGGGTCAGGGCTTTTCCAGCGAGGCGCGATAGCGCAGCAGCGCTTCCGGTTCGTCGGTCTGGAAGGCGCCGATGCCGGCGCGGTACAGCCGCCCCCACACCGCCTCCGGATCGCGCACCGCGTCGGCATCGCCGCCGACGTCGGCGACGAAGCCGTCCCAGAGCGTATTGACCAGCAGCCGCACCTGCCGCTGCTTGGCCAGGGCCGCCACCGCCGGCAACTGGGCCAGGCGCATCCGCGGCAGTTCGATCGCCACCGGCCGCACCTTGCCGCCGGTCTGGGTGCGCACGGTCTGCACCAGGTCGTCGGTCCCCGGCGGGTTCAGCAGCACCGGGGTGAAGTTGATCTGATCGAACGGCGGCATCGACGCCAGGTGCTGGCTGGCGACACCGACCTCGGTCTTGACCACCACCTGCCGCTCCATGCCGGCGCGGCGCACCGCGTCGACCACCTCGGCGTAGATCGGCGCCTTGACGTCGAGGTTGAGCATGATCCGGCCCTTGGCCGCGGCCAGCATCTGCTGCAGGGTCACTGGATGCTGGTCGGTGAGCGGCGCATCGGCGCCGCCCTCGTCGTCGCGCAGGCGCAGCCGCGCCAATTGCGGCCAGGTCAGTTCGGCGACCTTGCCGCTGCCGTCGGTGGTGCGGTCGACGGTGGCGTCATGGAACATCACCAGGGTGCCATCGCCCGCACGGCGGATGTCGGTTTCCAGCATGTCCACGCCCAGCGCCACGCAGCGCTCCAGGCCCAGCAGCGAGTTCTCCGGCGCGTGCCCGGCGAAGCCGTGCGCAGGCGCGGGATTGTGGCAACCGCGGTGGGCGACGACGAAGATGCCGCCGTCGGGATGGGCCAGGCGCGCCTGGATTGGGGCGATGGCGGCGACGGCCGGGGCCGTGGCGGTCAGCAGTGCGGCAATGACCGCGCCGCGCGAGAAAAGCAGGTTCATGAGAGGTCTCCGACAACGGTCACAGCGACGGGGTGAAGCGCAGGCCGAGCCAGTAGGTGGTCGGCATCGAATAACTGTCCTTCAGCAGGTTCTCGCCGGGGCCGGTGAAGCTGGTGAGACGGCTGTGGGTGACATTGCTGATCTGGCCGACCACGCTGAGCTGCTTGCTCACCGCCCAGGTCGCCGACAGGTCCAGCTGCGAGCGCGGCGCCCAGTACAGGTCCTGCCAGGCGATGTTGCTGACGATGGCGCGCAGCGCCTTGCCCTGGCGGTTGTAGGCCGCACGCAGTTCCACCCCGCCGATGGTGTAGAACAGCGAGGCGTTGGCGGTGTAGTCCGGCTGCCCGACCAGGCGATCGACGGTGCGCTGGCGCTGCACGAGGTTGGGCGCGCTGCCGCTGGTGAACGGCACGTCCATGCCGCCGTCGAGCAGGGCCAGGTTGGCGCTGGCGCCCAGGCCGGACAGCGCCGGCACGCCCGGGAACAGGGTGTTGAGCACCGCGCTCAATTCCAAGCCGCGCACATGCGCCTTGGCGGCGTTGGCCGGGGTGCTGATCAGCACGTTGGAATAGGTGGTGCCGTTGAAGCTGAACTGGTCGGTGCGCGAGAGGGTGAAGATCTCGTCCTGGATGCGCTTGTCGAACAGCGCCGCGGCCAGCATGCCGTCGACGTCGTCGGGCAGGCGCCATTCCAGCGACAGGTCCAGGTTGGTGGACACGCGCGGCTTGATGTCGGGATTGCCGATGGTGACGGTGACGCCCTGCGCGTTGGGATTGCCCATGTCGCTGCTGTTGACGAAGCCGATCGAGGTGCGCGCGGCATAGGCGTCGTAGGGCGGGCGGCCGAGCGTGCGGCTGGCGCCGGCGCGCAGGTCGAGGCGGTCGTTGACGTGGTAGGTCATCACCGCGGACGGCAGTACCTTGGCATAACGCGAATCGGTGGGCGCATCGACGTAGACGTAGTTCCCGCTGGCCACGTCCAGTTGCCGCTGGCGGCCGACCGTGGATTGGTCGGTATGGTCGTAGTGCAGGCCGGCTTCCACATCGAAATCGTCGGCGCGATAGCCGACCAGGCCGTAGGCGCCGAAGATTTCTTCGCGATGGCTGAAGTTGTCCTGGTTGCTGAAGGCGCTCTGGTCGGTGCGGTTGAACGCGCTCAGCGGCGTCGCCTCCAGCACCTGATTGGCCTTGTTCGGATCGATCGCAATCAGGTTCAGGCCCAGGTAGCTCATCGGCGCATTGGACGGCGCCAGCACGTCGGCGATCTTCAGCGGCGGCGCGCCGCGGTTGGGCTGGTATTCCACGCGGTAGATGTCGAAGCCGGGTTCGTCGCGGGTGTAGCTCAGGCCGCTGCCGAAGCCGAACCCACGGTCCATCTCGCCGCGGTTGAAGGCGTAGTCCAGGCGCCCGGTGAGCACCTTGTCGCGCGCGTTGCGCTGGTAGTCCGGACGCCAGTACAGCAGGCTGTAGTTGTCGTAGTCGTAGTACGCCTGCGCCGACATCGGGAAGCGCTGGTTGAGCGCGGAGGTGTCGTAGTTGAAGCCATAGGCCGCCGTCGGCACCACGGTGACGCCGGCGCCGGTCTGTCCTGTCGGCACCGCCGCCGGGCGCTGCGCACCGGTGACGTACTTGATCATCTTGATCGGCTCGGCATAGGTGGCATCGGACCAGGACGCGCGCGCCGACAGCAGCTGCCGGTCGTCAGGTCGCCACTCGAAGCCGGTCTGGCCGAGCTTGGTGCGGGTGGTGGTGATCTGGTTGGAATAGCCGACTTCCACGTCGCCGACCGGGTACGTGCCGCTGGTGGCGGTCTGGTTGTAGACGTGGTTGCGGTTGCGCGGATCGAGGATGATCTCGTTGCGCTCCATGTTGTCGCGGAAGTAGTAGTAGCCGGCCATGGCGTAGGCCTGTAGAGATGCGCTCAGCCGCGCCTCGAACTTGCCGGTGAGGCCGTAGCGGTCGCGCTTGTCCATTACGTACCAGTACTTGTCCTGCTGCGGCACGGCCCAGCCGTTGCCCAGGTTGGTGCCGCTCTGCAGCGCGCCGGTGCTGTCGTAGAACCCGTAGTGCACCGTGTCGGTGGTCATGTGGGTTTCGGTGTAGCTGCTCAGTGTCTGGTAGTTGCCGGACAGGGTCAGGCCGTACTGGCCTTCGCTGCCGAAGGTGCGGCTGCCGGTGGCGAGCAGGCGGTAGCCCGGGTCGTCCTGGTCGCGCGGCTTGCCCACGTCGTTGGCGTGGCCCAGCGAGGCTTCGGCGGTGAAGAACGGCTTGCCGCCGTTCTCGAACGCGCTGCGGGTCTTGAGGTTGATCGCGCCGCCGGTGGCGTTCGGGTCCAGGTCCGGGGTGAAGGTCTTGATGACCTGCAGTTCGCTGACCATCGAGGCCGGCAGGATGTCCAGGCGCACGCCACGGGTGATCGAGCCGAGCGTGCCGTTGGGCGTGCCCGGCGAGGCGACGGTCAGGCCGTCGATGGTGACGTTGTTGTAGGACGGGCCGAGCCCGCGCAGCACCGGGGTGGCGGCTTCGTCGCGCGGATGTTCGTTGTCGGTGGCCGGCAGCACCGACAGGCCCGGGATGCGGCGCAGCGCCTCGACGATGGTGGTGTCCGGCAGCGCGCGCACGTCGGTGGAGCTGACCACGTCGGTGATGTTGGTGGCGGCACGCTTGCTTTCGATCGCGGCGGCATTGGCCTTGCGCACGCCGGTGACCTTCACGCTGGACAGCGTGGTGGTGCCGTCGTCGCTGGTGGCAGCGGGGGGCGTGGTGGTGGGGGTGGTGTCGCCGACGGCCGGCGCGCTGGTCGCAGCGACGGCGCTGGCGTCGGTGGCGACCGTCGCCGTGGTGGACGCGGCGTCCTGCGCCAGCGCGGCCTGGCAGCTGGCGGCGAGCGCGCAGACGATCAGCACGCGGCGCCGATGGGTGAGTGGTTGCATGACAATGTCCCCTGGTAGATTAAATAACTTAAAGTTCGTTATTTAATCCCAGGGATATGACGACCTGATGGCGGCGCGCGGAAAGCGCGAAGACATCGCGATCCCGGAGAGGCGAATGGCCGCCCGTGCTGCGAGGGGCGTTGCGCGCACGCTGCAGCCACGTGCGCCGTGTCGGACACGGCCGAATCAGAGACAGTCTGGCGGGCGCCTCAGTCCGCGCGGAGGCGCGGCGCGGTGCACCTGCACCGCCTGCGTGGCGAACGCGGCGAGCACGCCGGCCGGGGCGTCGTGTTCGACCACCAACCGGTCGATCGCCTCCACGCCGACCACGCGGTGCGCGGCCAGGGTACCGAGCTTGTCGCTGGTCACCACCGCCACGGTCTCGGCGCTGGCCTCGACCATCGCCCGCTTGAACAGGCTCTCCTCGTCGTCCACGCCCCACAGGCCGCGTTCGGGGTCGATCGCGCAGGCGCCGGGGAAGCACAGGTCGGCGCGCAACTGCCGCAGTTGCTGCAGCGCCTGGGCGCCGACCGCGGCGCCGCTGCGCGGATCCAGGCGTCCGCCGATCAGCAGGATCTCGATGCCTTCGCGGCGCAGCAGGAGGTGCGCGATGTCCGGCGCATTGGTGACCACGCTCAGCCCCTGCCCTGCCGGCAGCGCCGCGGCGATGGCGCTGTTGGTGGAGCCGGCATCGATCAGCAGCCGCTGCCCGGGCTTGACCAACGCGACCGCGGCCAGCGCCAGCGCGCGCTTGCGCTCGGCGTGCTCGGCCTGGCGCTGCGGCAACGGCGCGAAGGTCGGGGTGGGCAGCAGCGCGCCGCCGTAGACGCGCCGGCACAGTCCCTGCGCGGCGAGTTCGCGCAGGTCGCGGCGGATCGAATCCTCGGACACGGCGAAGCGCTCGGCCAGTTCCGCCGCGACCACCCGGCCGTGCTCGCGCAGGCGCTGCAGGATCGCCTGCTGCCGCTCCTGCGGCAGCGTGTCGCGCTCGCCGCTCATGGCGCCGCGGCGTCGGCGCGCGGTGGCAGCAGGCCCAGCGCGACCAGGTCCTCGCGCAGCGTGGCGGCATCGCGGAACTGCAGCGCGTGCATGCCGGTGGCCGCGGCGGCATGCACGTTGCGCGGCGCGTCGTCGATGAACACCGCCCGCGCCGGCGCGATCGCGTAGCGCTCGCACAGCAGCGCGAAGATCGCCGGATCCGGTTTGACCAGGCGCTCCTCGCCCGACACCAGCACGCCCTCGAACCACTGCAGGAACGGGTAGCGTTCGCGCGCGATCGGGAAGGTTTCGTGCGACCAGTTGGTCAACGCGTACAGCCGCACGCCCTGCCCGCGCAGTTCCTCCAGCACCCCCACCGTGGCGTCCATTGCGCCGCCCAGCATCTCCGACCAGCGCGCGTGGTAGGCGGCGATCATCGGCGCATGCGCCGGATGCAGCGCGCTCAGTTCGGCCACGGCGTCGTGCCACGGCCGTCCGGCGTCCTGGCGCTCGTTCCACTGCGGGCTGCACACCTCGCGCAGGAAGGCCTCCATCGCTGCCTCGTCGTCGAACAGGCGGCGATACAGATGGCGAGGGTTCCAGTCGATCAGGACGCCGCCGAGATCGAACACCACGGTGTCGAGGGGAAGTGTGGCGGAAGGATCGGACGACGGCATGGCAGGCTCCAGCAGACGAGAGTGGGGATCAGCGACGCACCAGGCGCGCGCCGGCGGCGACCAGCAGCAACAACGCCGCCACCGCGGCCAGCGCCAGCGGCAGGCCGATGGCATGGGCCAGGAACCCGATCAGCGCCGGTCCGGCGAGCAGGCCGGTATACCCGAGCGTGGTCAAGGTCGCCAGCGCCAGGGCCGGCGAGGTGCCGGGCAGGCGCCCGGCGGCGCCGAACATCACCGGCACCAGGTTGGAGGCGCCCAGGCCGACCAGCACGCAGCCGAACAGGCCGCTGCCCGGCAAGGTCCCGAGGCTGGTCAGCGCCAGCCCGGCGGCGGCCAGTACCGCGCCGATGGCGACGGTGCGCACCGGCCCCAGCCAGGCCACCAGGCGGTCGCCGCCGAGCCGGCCCAGCGCCATCGCCACCGAGAACGCGGCATAGCCCATGCCCGCCACGCTCGGCGCCAGGCCATGATGCTCGCGCAGCAGCACCGCGCTCCAGTCGAGCATGGCGCCCTCGGCCAGCAGGCAGACGAAGCACAGCGCGCCCAGCAGCAGCACCGGCCCCCGCGGCAGCCGCAGCGGCACCGCTTCGCTGGTGGACGCCGCGTGCCGCAGCAAGCCGCCGCGCTGCCACAGCAGCACGCCCAGCAGCAGCGTGGCGACGAGCACGGCACCGGCCAGCAGCGGCAGGCCGGCACCGAGCAAGGCGCTCATGCCGGCCGCGCCGAGCAACCCGCCGACGCTGAACAAGCCGTGGAAGCCGGACATCGCCGCCTTTTGCAGGCGGCGCTCCACCTCCACCGCATGCGCGTTCATGGAGACGTCGAGCGCGCCCAGCGCCGCGCTGAAGTACAGCAATGCCGCCACCAGCAGCGGCACGCTGGGCGCCAGCGCCAATGCCGGCAACGCCAGGCACAGCGCCAGCGCGCTGGCGACGATGACCGTGCGGGCGCCCAGGCGGTGGCTGAGCAGCCCGCCCAGCGGCATCGCCAGCACCGAGCCGGCACCGAAGGCCAGCAGCACCATGCCCAGCCGCGCATCGTCCAGCGCGAAGCGCGCCTTGACGTAGGGCACCATCGGCGCCCAGGCGGCCATGGCCATGCCCGACAGCAGGAACATGCCGCGGGTGGCGGCGACGGCGCGGGAGACGGTGGGCGCTGGGGCTGGAGCGGACGGCGAAGCGGACGGCATGGGGGAACCCTGGCGAACGAATGCCAGGCCAGCTTAGACGAACGTGCACAATCGTGCAAAAACGTGCATTAATCGACATCAGAGACAGCAATGGCGGCTACCACTGCATGGGCTTGGCGGGATCCACGCATGCGGTGGCACCGAAACGACGACAGGACCCTGTTGGGCCCTGTCTGGGTGCTGCAAGCGCGGGAATGTAGCTGCGGTGCGGCGGGCGCGGCGGTCTCCGCCGGACCCTCACCCTCGCCCCCTCTCCCGGAGGGAGAGGGGAGTCAGCTGGCTTCCCTGGCGGCCGGACCCTCAGACCCGGCCCCTCTCCCGGGGGAGAGGGGAGTCAGGCGGCTCCGCTGGCGGTCATCCCCTCACCCCTCCGGCCTTCTCGCGGAGGGAGAGAGGAGTCAGGGCTGCACGACGTTGATCGTGCCGGGGTTGCTGCGCCCCACGCCGCGCAGGTCGGGGCGGTACATGTCCTCGACCAGCGAGGGCGGCACCGTGTAGGTGCCCGGGGTCACCGCGCGCACCAGGTAGAACACCTGCGCCTTGCTGCCCGCCGACAGGCTCAGCGCGGCCACGTAGCGGTCGTCGCGGAACTCCTCGTGCTTGACGTCGGCGGCGTTGGAGCGGTCGCTGATCTCGATGCCGTCCACCACCACGTCCGCCCACTGCTTGGCGTCGCCCAGGTTGAAGTTCTCGATCTCCAGGCCGGCCGGCAGCAGGTCGGTCAACAGCGCGTCGGGCATGCTGGTATCGGAGGTGATGGTGACGCGCACGATCAGCGCCTCGCCCTCCTTCAACGGCCGCGGCGTCCACGGCTTGCCGTCGGTGCCGTAGAAGCTGCGCTCCACCTTCAGCGTGCTGTCGTCCGCCGCCGGCGGGGTGCGCGGCACGCCGGCGATTTCCAGGCTGGCGTACAGCGGCGGCTGGCCCTGCGGCACGAAGTGCACGCCGCGCGCCAGCTCGGCCTCGTCGAACTGACGGCCGAAGGCCTTGGCCGGGGCGATCGCCTCGCTGCTGTCGCCGATGCTCAACTGCCCGGACACCTGCGCGGTCTGGCTGTTGAGCAAGGCCTTGCCCATGCGCGCCAGCGCCACCTGCTCCTGCGTGCTCAGCCACAGCCAGCCGCCGCGGCGGCGCGCGTCCAGCTCGCGGCCCAGCGCCACTACCCGCGCGTCGTACTCTGGCTTGGCCAGGCCGCGCTCGTGCAGCAGCGCGACCATCAGCGCATCGTCGCGGACCACGCTGCCGTAGTCGCCGAAGTAGCGCGGCCGGTCGGCGCTGTCCTTGGCGAAACCGGCAGCGATCGCCGCCTCGCCACGCTTCTTGTCGCCCTGCAGCGACAGCGCCACGCCCAGGTGCACCAGCGACAGGCCGGTCAGCGCCTTGCCACGGTCGTTGTCGTACAGCGCGCGCAGCGTGCCCAGCGGCGCGCGGTTGACCCGCGCCAGCACGTAGCCGGACCAGGCCTGGTTGGCGAACTTCAGGTTCTCGCGGCGGTCCTGGCCGTAGAAGTTGTTGCCGCCGGACAGCAGGTCCTCACTGAGCCGGTTCAATGCCTTCTGCAGCACGGTGTCGGGCACCGCGAAGCCGGCGTCCTTGGCGTCGAGCAGGAACTCGGCGATGTACGGGGTCAGGCCCGGATTGACGTAGCCGTCGTCGCCCCACATCGAGAAGTGGCCGCTGGAGACCTGCATCGAGGCCAGCCGCCCGAACGCGCCTTCCATGCGCGCGCGGCGCGTGGCCGCATCCAGGCCCTTGACCCCGAGCAGGCGCGCGGTGGCGTCGTCGAGCAGCAGCGCGGCGTAGCCCTTGCTGGTGGTCTGTTCGGCGCAGCCGTAGGGATACTGCAGCGCGCCCTGCAGGGCGCTGGCGAACGGGATCGGCGGCAAGGCGCTGACCAGCATGCGCGCGCTGACCGAACCGGCCATCAGGCCCTCGGCGTCGCTGGCGCCCAGCGTCACCGGCGCCAGCGTGTCCAGCACGCGGGTCTGCGTGCGCAGCACCGACGGCCACGCCGCGCGCACCGGCAGGTCGTAGCGGCGGTCGGCGGCATAGCCATTGCCCTCCACCCGCACCCGCACCTTGGCCACGGTGTAGCCCTCCTGCGCCACCAGCGGGAAGCTCAGGGTGGCCTTGCCGTCCTTGCCCAGCTTGGCACTGCGCGCATTGTCGGCGATCGCCAACGGGCCCTCGCCGTCGACCCGCACCTTGAACTCGCCCGGCTGGCCGGTGAAGTTCTGCACGTCCAGGGTCACGGTGCTGCGGTCGCCCGGCGCCATCACCCGCGGCATGCTGGCCTCGGCCACGATCGGCGCGCGCACCAGCGTCTCCACATCGCGGTTGCCATAGCGCTCGTCCGAATACACCAGCGCCGACACGCGCAGGGTGCCGTTGAAGTCCGGCACCGGCAGTTGCACGCGGGCATTGCCCTTGGCGTCGAGCCGCACCGGGCCGGAGAACAGGTCCACGGTCTGTACGCGCGCGGTCGGGCGCTTGGCCTGCGGCAACGCCGCCAGCGCCATGTCGCCGCCGAAGCGCAGCTTGCCGGTGCCGCCCTCGAAGCTCTCGATGACCCGGCCGTAGATGTCGTAGGCGTCCACACCCAGGCGCCGCTGCGCGAAGAACTGCGCGTTGGCGTCGGGCACCGGGAAGCGGGTGATGTTGAGGATGCCCACGTCCACCGCGGAGATGGTCACGTGCGCCTGCTTGCCGGCCAGCTCCGGCACGCTCACCGTCACCGGCAGCGGCTGCTCCGGGCGCATCTGCTTGGGCGCGACCAGGCCGACCGCCACGCGCCGGGCCTTGCGCTCCATCGGCACGTGGGCCACGCCGACCGCGCGCGCCGGGGTGATCTTGCTCGGCGCCGAGCCGCCGCGGAACACCAGCGCGGTGACGTAGACGTCGTGGCGCTCCCAGTCCTTGGTCACCGGGATCTCGAAGCGGCTGCCCGGCTTCACGTCGATGTCCTGCACGTACAGCATGCGGTCGCTCTCGACCATCAGCAGGCCGGGGCCGGCGTGCGGCGGGGTCAGGGTGACCGTGAGCGTGTCGCCGGCCTTGTAGCCGGTCTTGTCCAGCGCCAGCTTGACCTTGTCCGGGCGCGCGTCGAGGCCGCGGTTGTCGTCGTTCCAGCTCCAGCCGGCATGGAACGGATAGCGCGTGGTCAGGCCGGTGGCCGGGTCGAACACGTCCACCCGGTACTCGCCCCACTCCACCGGGAAATCGAATTTGGCCGCGCTGGCGCCGGCATCGACGGTGAGCGTCTGCTTGTTCTCGAAGCGGCGGGTGAAGTCGTAGTCCCAACGGTTGTCGGTGAACGCCCAGTGGTAGTCGCGCAGCTCGCGCACCAGAGTGACCTTCAGGCCCTTGGCCGGCTGCGGCTTGCCCTGCGCATCCACCCGCATCAGTTCGAAGCGCGCGTTGGCGTTGGCGTCGGCGCCGTCCTTGTCGTCGAACAGCGGGCGCACGCCGACCAGCGCCGGCGCCGGCCACAGCACGCGCTTGAGCGTGCGGGTGACGGTGCGGCCGCCGGTCTCGTACACGCTGGCCGAGACCAGCGCGGCGATGGTGCTGGTCGGCTTGGCCTCGTCGGGCAGCGCCAGGTCCTCGCTGAGCTTGCCGTCGGCGCCGAACTCGGTGTCGACCACGTCCTTGGCCTCGCGCGGCAACTGCAGCGTCGGGTCGCCGAAGAAGTAGCCCGGCAGCGCCTCCACCGGATGCTGCTCGACCGCCACCGCCAGCTTGGCGGTGAAGCGGTTGCCCGCCGCCGGCGCGCCGTACAGGTAGGCGGCGGTGGCCTGCAGCTTGAACGGCTCGCCCGGCTTGAGCGTCTTCTGCGTGCTGTCCAGGTCCAGCTTCATGCGCTCGGGCAGGAACTCCTCGATGCGCAGGGTCATGCCCTGCACCGCTTCCTTGCTGGTCGGGTCGGTACGGAACTCCACCTGCCAGCGCCCGGTCGGCGCATCGGCGGGGATCAGTTGCTCGAAACTGAAATAGCCCTGCTCGCCCGGCTGCAGCCGGGTCTCGCGGAAGATCTTGCCGTCGGGCTGCTTCAGCCGCAGGAACACCGGCTGCGCGCCCTTGCCGGTGGTCGGCACCGGCTTGCCGTCGTTGTCGCGCAGCAGTGCCGAGACCCGCACGGTCTCGCCGGGGCGGTACAGGTCGCGGCCGGACCAGGCGAACACGTCGAACCAGGCGTTCTCGCGCCCGGCCACCGCGAACTCGCTCAGGTCCAGCGCCGGCTGGTTGAACGGCAGCATCGACAGGTCGGTACCGCTGCGCGCCACCAGCACCTGGCCGGCGTCGAGCGTGTAGTTCAGCAGCGCGTTGCCGTTGTCGTCGGTCTGGCCCTTGAGGAACAGCTCGCCGTCGGCGTTGAGCACGCGCAGCTCCACCTTCTTCAGCGGCTCGCCGCTCTGCAGCGAGGCGGTGTGCACGAACAGCTTGTCCTTGTAGGCGCGCGCGTGCAGGCCGATGTCGCTGACGGTGAAGAAGGCAGTGTCGTACTCGTTGTCGAACTTGCCGGGGCGGCGCAGCACTGCGAAGTACAGGCCGGGCGCCTGCAGCTCCTTGATCTCCTGGATCGGCAGGTAGGTCAGCGCACGCTCGTTCTTGTCGCCGCCGAGCACGAAGCGGTTGGTATAGACCGAGTCGGCCAGTTGCGAGATCGGGGTATGGTCGCCGTAGTCGCTGTCCAGCTCCCAGGTGCCGCGGCGGCCACCGCGCTGGTACTGGGCGAAGAACGCCGGCAGCGCGCTGTCCTTGACCCGCATGAACTCCACGTCCACTTCCGGCACGTTGAGCGAGACCACCGGCAGGCCGCGGCTCTCGCGCGCCGGCAGCACGCTGCCCTGCGAGGCGAAGCCGACCGCCGGCGTCAGTTCGCCGGTGTAGACCTTCTGCTTGAGCGGCTTGCCCAGGCGGCTGCCGTCGGCGGCCAGCAGGTCGGCCGAGATCACCACCGTGTAGTCCTTGGCCGCCTCCACGTAGGGATAGCGCAGGGTCTTGCCGTCGTCGGACAGCGACCAGGCGCTCTCGTCGGTGCCGACCTTCTCCTCGAAGCGCAACAGCTTGTCGAAATCCTGGGTGCCGACCAGCGGCCGCGAGAACTCCAGCGCCAGCGACAGCCCGTCGCCCTTCTGGTCGGGATAGGCGCGAACCAGGCCGAAGCCCTTCATCGCTTCCTTCTGCCCCTTCACCGGTTCGCCGCTGGCCTCGGGCAACTGCCCGGATTCGTTGCGCTTGCAGCCGCCCAGCGCCAGCGCCAGGCCCAGCACCAGGAACGTCCCCATCAACCCCGCGCGCAGGCCCGCCCAGCGCCGCTTCGAATCCGTATGCATGCGTTCGCTCCTTGAATGTGGCGCGAGTATAAAGCGCCGGCGCGACGGCTGGAGGGGCGAAGACGCGCCATCCGTCGGCATGTGCGCGGCAGGCCGCCGTCGGCGCGGATGTCCCTCCCGCCACGGCACCACCGGTCGCCGTGGAGCCTCCGTAGGAGCGGCTTCAGCCGCGACCGGCATTCCCGGGAACGCCCGTCGCGGCTGAAGCCGCTCCTACCCCCTAAGCGAGTACCCGCGCCCTCGCCTCGAGGTCATGTAGGCGGACGTCGGTCCCGACGCGACGGCACTGGGTGCGCAGATGGCTCCACGCGTCGGGACTGAAGTCCCTCCCACATGAAGCTTGCGCCGTGGGTGCTGTCGGCATGGGCCATCGGATTGGCTCCCCTGTGGGAGGGACTTCAGTCCCGACTGCAGCGCAATGGATCAACCAGTGGCTCCGCTTCCCGCGATGAACTTGCTCCCACCGCGGGCAATCCGACGAGCCATGCCGACAGCACCGACGGCACGCGTCTTATGTGGGAGGGACTTCAGTCCCGACTGCAGAGCAACGAATCAGCCAGCTGCTCCGGTCATCGCGACTACACGTCAGCGCAGTAACCGCTGCATGTACAACGCGATCAGCCGCGGCCGATCCAGCGCCAGGCACACCTGCGCGTTGGCCGCAGCTCCCGGCGCGTCCGCCACCGGTGCCTCGCGGGTGTAGCCCTTGTCGTCGACCACGATGCGCAGCGGCACGGTGGGGCACAGGCCCGGGTCGAGCAACTGCGCCACCGGCACCACGTCGAACAGGGTCGGGGTGGCACTGGCCCAGGGCTGGTCGGTGTCGCGCCACTGGTAGTAGAGCTGCGCCAGCGCGTCGGTCAGCGGCTCGCCATGGGCGAACAGCGCCACCCGCTCCGGCTCCTCCAGGGTCACCTGGGTGGCATCCAGCGGCAGCATCACGATCGGCACGCCGGCACCGAACACGCGCTGCGCGGCGGGTATATCGGCGGCGATGTTGTACTCGGCCGCCGGCGGATTGGGCGGACGGTAGCGCGACTTGCCGTAGCCCGCGCGCACCGAGCCGCCCATCAGCACCACCTGCTTGAGCTGGGCGAAGCCGGCCGGGTCGCGTTGCAACGCGCGCGCCGCGTCGGTCAGCGGGCCGAGCACCAGCAGGGTGACTTCGCCGGGATGACGACGCGCCTGGTCCAAGATGAACTGCGCCGCATCCGGCGCCTTGCGCGGCAGCGTACCCTTCGCCGCCCAGCGCGCCTGGCTGAAGGGAATCGTGCTGTCGGTGCGCTGGCCGATCGCCAGCGGAATCTCGCTGCGGCCGGCCTGCTGCAGCAGCCGCTGCAGCAGTTGCGCGCGCAGGCCGGTATCGCCCCAGGCCGAGGCGATACCCAGCACCTGCAGCTCCGGGCTGCGCAACAGCAACGCCAGCGCGAACGCATCGTCGATGTCGTCGCCGACGTCGGTGGACACCACTACCTTCTGTACCGGTGCGGTCACTGGCGACGATGCCGGGGCCGCCACCACATCGGTCGCCCAGGTCGCCACGATCAACAGTGCCGACGCCGCCCATTGCTTCAGCGCGCGCATGCGCATCTCCCAAAAAAGAACCGCCGGCATGATAGCCGGCGGTCGGTCGTGCAACGGCGAGGTCGCCGATCAGAAGTTGGCGCGGAACTGCGCACCGACGATGCGCGGATCGTTGATGAAGCCGGTGAGGTTGTTGAAATCGATCGCACCGGTGGCGCGGATCTGGTTGGTGCAGTTGCGGCAGAACACCGAGACCTCGTACGCGCCGGCGCCCCAGTTGTAGCCGATCTTGGCGCCGCCCTCGAGCAGCGGCTGGCCGACGAACTCGCGCGAGTCGTACAGGAAGAAGTTGATCTCGCTGCGGTAGGACCAGTCGGTGAAGAAGAAGAACTCGGCGTCGTCGCCGACCGGGATGCCGTAGCGCAGGGTCGCGTTACCCATCCACTTGGCCGCCTGCGGCAGCACGTTGCCGTCGATCAGCGCGCGGCCGGAGGCGTTGATCGGATCGGTCACGGTGCAGGTACGGCACACGCCCACCGACAGGGTCGGGTCTTCGATGCGGGTCCAGTTGTAGGCGCCGCCCAGGGTCATGCGCAGGTTCTGGGTCAGCAGCGCTTCGAAGTCGAACTCGGCGCCGCGCGCCTTGGAGGCCTTGGCGTTGAGCAGACGCACGTCGTTGGAGGCGCCGCCGACCGCGGTCAGCTGCTGGTTCTTCACCTTGAAGTCGTAGACGTCGAAGCTCAGGCGCGCGCGCTTGTCGAACAGGTCGGACTTGAGGCCAATTTCGTAGGAGTCCACGGTCTCCGGTTCGGCCACGGTCAGCGGCGCGGTGGCCGACGGCACGCCGAAGCTGGCGCCGCGGAAGCCGCGGGCGGCGCGCGCATAGACGTTGACGTTGTCGTTGATCGTGTAGGTGGCGCTGAGATCGCCGGTGACCTTGGAGTTGTCGGTGCTGCCGCTGGAGGGCTGCTGCAGGGTCACGCGGTCCAGCGCGAGCACGTCGAAGGTCTTCTTGTCGTAGGTGTAGCGGATGCCGGCGCGCAGGTTCAGCCGCTCGGTGGCCGCGTAGTTCAGCGAGCCGAACGCCGCCCACGAGGTGTTGCGCTGGCGGGTCAGCTGGTAGCTGGACAGGGTGCCGCCGGCCAGGGTGTTGTAGGTGTAGTTCTCGCCTTCCACCGAATCGTGGAAGTAGTACAGGCCGGCCTGCCAGTTCAGCGGACCGGCGTACTGCGACTCGGCGCGCAGCTCCTGCGAGTACTGGTCCAGGTTCTTGATGCCGCCGGCGGTCTCCACCGGGAACGGGATCACCCCGGGGCCGGACGGCGGCGCGAACACCGCGCCGTAGCCGCCGTCGATGTCGCCGCGGCTGTAGTACTTGCCGATGCCTTCGTAGCCGGTGATCGAGTGCAGCACGATGTCGCCCAGGTCCCAGGTCAGGTTGGCGCTGCCGCCGTAGGTCTGCAGTTCCTGGGTGTTCTTGCCGTCGATGGACACCTTGTCCGGGTCGAAGCCGGCGACCAGCTGGTTGGTGCCCGGCTGGAAGATATTGGCGCGGAACAGCCGCGCGGTGCCGTCGAGGTGGCGCGCGTGCGCGTTGAACAGCGCGCTGAAGTCCTCGCCCGGCTGGAACAGCAGCTGCAGGCGCACCGCCGAGTCCATGTAGCCTTCGAAGGAGCGGTTGTCGATGGTGTTGTCGACCCAGTCGCCGCGGCGCTGGCCCAGCGCCGACAGGCGCGCGGCCCACTTGTCGCCCATGGCCACGCTCAGGCCGGTTTCCATGGTCATGGTGCCGTAGGTGCCGTAGGACAGGCTGGCGTAGCCGTCGTTGGCGCCGATGGTCGGCTTGACCGAGTTGAACTTGACCACGCCGGCGGGGGTGTTGCGGCCGAACAGCGTGCCCTGCGGACCGCGCAGCACTTCCAGGCTCTGCAGGTCGAAGATCGGGAAGCCCTTCAGGAACGCGTTCTCGGCGACCACGTCGTCATAGATCAGCGAGACGGGCTGCGAGGCGTAGGTGTTGAAGTCGGTGTTGCCGTAGCCGCGGATGTAGAAGCGCGGGAACACGCGGCCGTTGGACGACTCGACGTTGAGGCTGGGCGCCTTGCCGGCCAGCACGCGCACGTCCGAACCGCTGGTGGCGATGGCGTCCAGGTATTCCGGGCGCAGCACGCTGGCCGACACCGGCACGTCCTTGGAGTCCTCGGCGCGGCGCTCGGCGGTGACCTTGATCGTGTCCAGGCGGGCGACCCCGTCGGTGCTGTCCGCCTGCTGGGCGGCGGCGGGGAAGGAAAGCGCGGAAACGACGGCAACGGCAAGCGCACTGGCGCGCAGCGACCAACTGGCAGACATGGGAACTCCGGGGTGGGTGGACGTAGTCGAGCGCGCCGAGTCCTTGCCGCGCCGCAGCATGATTAACACAAAATATACATCCTGTGGCGGCTGGCGTCACCTGCTGGGGCGGGGATTTGGGATTGGGGAGCCGGGATTGGCGACGGCGGGGCTGGCGCCGACGCGCGCTTGGCCCCGAGATGGGCCTCCCTCCCCCTGATTGCGGCAGTCACCGGTCATCGCGTCGGGACTGAAGTCCCTCCCACAGGGGCTTGCCTGCACGTGGCACATCCACTGGCGCGATGCCCCCTTGTAGGAGCGGCTTCAGCCGCGACGCGCGATGCAATGAACTCGCGGACCCTGCGGCGATCGCCCCCGCATTGCGGCAGCCGCCGGTCATCGCGTCGGGACTGAAGTCCCTCCCACAGGGGACTTGCCTGCACGTGGCACATCCACTGGCGCGCCGCCCCCTTGTAGGAGCGGCTTCAGCCGCGACGCGCGATGCAATGAACTCGCGGCTGCCTGCGGCGATCGCCCCGCATTGCGGCAGTCACCGGTCATCGCGTCGGGACTGAAGTCCCTCCCACGGGGGCTTGCCTGCACGTGACACATCCACTGGCGCGATCCCCACTTGTGGGAGCGGCTTCAGCCGCGACGCGCGATGCAATGAACTCGCGGCTCCCTGCGGCGATCGCCCCGCATTGCGGCAGTCACCGGTCATCGCGTCGGGACTGAAGTCCCTCCCACGGGGGCTTGCCTGCACGTGACACATCCACTGGCGCGATCCCCACTTGTGGGAGCGGCTTCAGCCGCGACGCGCGATGCAATGAACTCGCGGCTCCCTGCGGCGATCGCCCCGCATTGCGGCAGTCACCGGTCATCGCGTCGGGACTGAAGTCCTCCCACAGGGCTTGCTTGCACGTCACGCGTCCGCTGGCGCGATGGCCCCTGTAGGAGCGGCTTCAGCCGCGACGCGCGATGCGGCAACGCCTCAGGCCTCCAGGACGCTCGGGGCCGCACTCGCTGCCACCGGCTCGGCCGGCCGGCGTCCTCAACCCGCCGCCGTCTCCGGCACCCGCACCCAGCCTTCCATCAGCACGCGCGCGCTGCGGCTCATCAAGGCCTTGGTGACGGTCCACTGGCCGTCGACCTGGCGCGCCTCGGCGCCGACCCGCAAGGTGCCGGAGGGGTGGCCGAAGCGCACCGCGGTGCGTTCGCCGCCGCCGGCGGCGCGGTTGACCAGGGTGCCGGGAATCGCCGCGGCGGTGCCGATCGCCACCGCCGCGGTGCCCATCATCGCGTGGTGCAGCTTGCCCATCGACATCGCCCGCACCAGCAGGTCGATGTCGGCGGCGGCCACCGGCTTGCCGCTGGAGGCGACGTAGTCGGCCGGCGGCGCGACGAAGGCGACCTTGGGCGTGTGCTGGCGCGTCGCCGCCTCGTCCAGGGTGGCGATCAGGCCCATGCGCAGCGCGCCGTACGCACGGATGGTTTCGAAGCGCTGCAGCGCCTGCGCATCGCCGTTGATCGCGCCCTGCAGCTCGGTGCCGCGGTAGCCCAGCGCCTGCGCCTCGAGGAAGATGGTGGGAATGCCGGCGTTGATCAGGGTCGCCTGGAAACTGCCGACGCCGGGCACCTCCAGCGTGTCGACCAGGTGACCGGTGGGGAACATGGCGCCGCCGGCGCCGTCCTCGTCGGCGGCCGGGTCGAGGAATTCCAGCGCGATTTCCGCTGCCGGGAAGGTCACCCCGTCCAGTTCGAAATCGCCGGTCTCCTGCACCGCGCCGTCGCTCATCGGCACCTGCGCGACGATGGTCTTGCCGATGTTGGCCTGCCAGATCCGCACCGTGGCGACACCGTCGCGCGGAATCCGCGCCGGATCCACCAGCCCCGCGGCGATCGCGAACGGCCCCACCGCGGCCGACAGATTGCCGCAGTTGCCGCTCCAGTCCACGAACGCGCGCTCGATCGCCACCTGGCCGAACAGGTAGTCCACGTCGTGGTCCGGGCGCGTGCTCGGCGCCACGATCACGGTCTTGCTGGTGCTGGAGGTGGCCCCGCCCATGCCGTCGATCTGCTTGGCGTAGGGATCGGGGCTGCCGATCACCCGCTGCAGCAGCGCGTCGCGCGCCGGGCCCGGCGTCTGCGCCGCCGCGGGCAGGTCCTGCAGGCGGAAGAACACGCCCTTGGAGGTGCCGCCGCGCATGTAGGTGGCGGGGATGCGGAGTTGCGGAGCGTGGGCCATGGCGGTTCCGGGTGCGTACGAAAATGAAGAAACGGTGGATCAGGGCGAATCGGGAATCTCGGGCTCGACCAGTTGCGTCAGCAGGGCCAGCGACTCCTGCCAGCCGAGATGGCAGAACTCCACCGGGATCTGCGGCGGGATGCCCTCCTGCACGATCTCCAGCGCGGTGCCGCAGGCCACCGGCCGCAGCCGCACGGTCACGATCATCTCGCCGGGCAGGTCCGGATTGTCGAAGCGGTCGGTGTGGCGGATCAACTGCCCGGGAACCAGTTCCAGATAGGTGCCACCGAAGGCGCTGCTGGTGCCGGTGCCGAGGTTGGTGAAGCTCATCCGGTAGCTGCCGCCCACGCGCGCGTCCAGCGCGTGCACGGTGGCGACGAAGCCATGCGGCGGCAGCCATTTGACCAGCGCCGCCGGCTCCAGGAAGGCACGGTAGACGCGTTCGGCCGGCGCGCGCAGCACGCGATGCAAGTGGACGGTCCCGGTGGTGGTGGCGGACGTGGGCATGGCGGTCTCCTGGGCGGTGGCGGGCGCAGCCAGCATGGCACGCGCCCGATGACAGCGGCAGCCGGCTCAGGCGCTGCGGGCCTCCTCGAGGAAATCCTGGGCAAAGCGCTGCAACACGCCGCCGGCCTCGTAGATGGACACTTCCTCGTTGCTGTCCAAGCGGCACAGCACCGGCACGTCCACCACATCACCGTCCTTGCGCACGATGCGCAGGGTCAGCGTGGCGCCCGGCGTGCGCGCGCCGACCACGTCGAAGGTCTCGCTGCCGTCGATGCCCAGGGTCGTGCGCGTGGTGCCGGGCAGGAACTGTAGCGGCAGCACGCCCATGCCGATCAGGTTGGTGCGATGGATGCGCTCGAAGCCTTCGGCGACGATCGCCTCGACCCCGGCCAGGCGCACACCCTTGGCCGCCCAGTCGCGCGAGGAACCCTGGCCGTAGTCGGCGCCGGCGATCACGATCAGCGGCTGCTTGCGCGCCATGTAGGTCTCGATCGCCTCCCACATGCGCAGCACCTGCCCGTCCGGCTCCAGCCGGGTCAGCGAGCCCTGCTTCACCTTGCCGTCGACCACCGCCATTTCGTTGATCAGCTTGGGGTTGGCGAAGGTGGCGCGCTGCGCGGTGAGGTGGTCGCCGCGATGCGTCGCATAGGAATTGAAGTCCTCCTCCGGCACGCCCATGTGCGCCAGGTATTCGCCGGCGGCGCTGTCGGCCAGGATCGCGTTGGACGGCGACAGGTGGTCGGTGGTGATGTTGTCGCCGAGCACCGCCAGCGCGCGCATGCCACGCAGCGTGCGCTCGCCGGCCAGCGCGCCTTCCCAGTACGGCGGTCGGCGGATGTAGGTGCTGCGCGGGCGCCAACCGTACAGCGGCGCCACCGGCGCGCCCTGCTCCACGCGCACGTTGAACATCGGCGCATAGACGCGGCGGAACTGCTCCGGCTTCACCGCGGCGCGCACCGCCGCATCGATCTCGGCGTCGCTGGGCCAGAGGTCCTTCAGCCGCACCTCGCGGCCGTCGGCGTCGGTGCCCAGTACGTCCTTCTCGATGTCGAAGCGCACGCTGCCGGCGATGGCGTAGGCGATCACCAGCGGCGGCGAGGCCAGGAACGCCTGCTTGGCGTAGGGATGGATGCGCCCGTCGAAGTTGCGGTTGCCCGACAGCACCGCGGTGGCGTACAGGTCGCGCTCCACGATCTCCTGCTGGATGCGCGGATCCAGCGCACCGCTCATGCCGTTGCAGGTGGTGCAGGCGAAGGCGACGATGCCGAAGCCCAGCGCCTCCAGGTCCGGCAGCAGGCCGGCCTCTTCCAGATACAGCTGCACCGCCTTGGAGCCCGGCGCCAGCGAAGTCTTCACCCACGGCTTGCGGGCCAGGCCGCGCGCGCGCGCATTGCGCGCCAGCAGGCCGGCGGCGATGACGTTGCGCGGGTTGGAGGTGTTCGTGCAGCTGGTGATGGCGGCGATGATCACCGCACCGTCGGGCATGCGCCCCTGCGCCTGCTCGGCCTGGCCGGCGGCCAGCTTGGCGGCGTCGGCGATGCCGCGCGCGGCCAGTTCGGTGGTCGCCACGCGCTTGTGCGGATTGCTCGGGCCGGCCATGTTGCGCACCACCTGCGACAGGTCGAAGCGCAGCACGCGCTCGTACTGCGCGGTGGCCAGCGCATCGGCCCACAGCCCGGTGGTGCGCGCGTACTGCTCCACCAAGGCCACCTGCGCTTCCTCGCGCCCGGTCAGGCGCAGATAGTCCAGGGTCTGCTGGTCGATGTAGAACATCGCCGCGGTGGCGCCGTATTCCGGGCACATGTTGGAGATGGTGGCGCGGTCGCCGATGGTCAGCGTGGCGGCGCCTTCGCCGAAGAATTCCAGATACGCGCCGACCACGCGCTCCTGGCGCAGGAACTCGGTCAGCGCCAGCACCACGTCGGTGGCGGTGATGCCGGGTTGCGGCCGACCGCTCAGTTCCACGCCGACGATGTCCGGCAGGCGCATCCACGAGGCGCGGCCGAGCATCACGCTCTCCGCTTCCAGCCCGCCGACGCCGATCGCGATCACGCCCAGCGCGTCCACGTGCGGGGTGTGGCTGTCGGTGCCCACGCAGGTATCGGGGAAGGCGACGCCGTCGTGCACGTAGATCACCGGCGACATCTTCTCCAGATTGATCTGGTGCATGATGCCGTTGCCCGGCGGGATCACGTCCACGTTGCGGAACGCGCGCTTGCTCCAGTCGATGAAGTGGAAGCGGTCCTCGTTGCGACGATCCTCGATCGCGCGGTTCTTGGCGAAGGCCTGCGGATCGTCGCCGCCGCACTCCACCGCCAGCGAGTGGTCGACGATCAACTGCACCGGCACCACCGGGTTGACCTTGGCCGGGTCGCCGCCCTGCTCGGCGATGGCATCGCGCAACCCGGCCAGGTCCACCAGCGCGGTCTGGCCGAGGATGTCGTGGCACACCACCCGCGCCGGAAACCACGGGAAATCCAGGTCGCGGCGGCGCTCGATCAACTGCAGCAAGGCGTCGTGCAGCAGATCCGGATCGCAGCGGCGCACCAGGTTCTCGGCGAACACCCGCGAGACATAGGGCAAGCCGGCATAGGCGCCCGGGCTGATCGCATCGACCGCGGCACGCGCGTCGACGTAATCCAGCGCGGTACCCGGAAGGGATTTACGGTAGTGGCTGTTCATGGCTGGCTACAGTAGAAGAAAGCGAAGACGGATCCCTTCTCCCTCCGGGAGAAGGTGCCCCGAAGGGGCGGATGAGGGTACGGGGCGAAACCTAGTGCAATCCGATCCCTCATGCGGCCGGATGAAGGTCCAGGCGAAGCTCGTGCGACCGAACGCCACGAGGCTGCGCCCGCACCCTCACCCCCTCTCCCGACGGGAGAGGGGAGTGTCACTCGGAGTCGAGGGTGTGTCGGCGCATCACTTGCGCTGATCGATCGGCACGAACGCCTGATCCTCCGGCCCCACGTAGTTCGCGCTGGGGCGGATGATCTTGCCGTCGATGCGCTGTTCGATGATGTGCGCGCTCCAGCCGGCGGTGCGGGCGATCACGAACAGCGGAGTGAACATCGCCGTCGGCACGCCCATCATGTGGTAGCTGACCGCACTGAACCAGTCCAGGTTGGGGAACATCTTCTTGATGTCCCACATCACCGTCTCCAGGCGCTCGGCGATGTCGTACATCTTGCGGCTGCCCTGCGCCTCGGACAGCTCGCGCGCCACGTCCTTGATGACCTGGTTGCGCGGATCGGACACCGTGTACACCGGGTGGCCGAAACCGATGATCACTTCCTTGCGCTCGACCCGCGCGCGGATGTCGGCCTCGGCTTCGTCCGGGGTGTCGTAGCGCTTCTGCACCTCGAAGGCGACCTCGTTGGCGCCGCCGTGCTTGGGCCCGCGCAGCGCGCCGATGCCGCCGGCGATGGCGCTGTACATGTCGCTGCCGGTGCCGGCGATGACCCGGCAGGCGAAGGTGGAGGCGTTGAATTCGTGCTCGGCGTACAGGATCAGGCTGGTGTGCATCGCCTGCACCCATTCCTCGTGCGGCTTGAAGCCGTGCAGCAGGCGCAGGAAGTGCCCGCCGATCGAATCGTCGTCGGTCTCCACCTCGATGCGCCGGCCGTTGTGGCTGTAGTGGTACCAGTACAGCAGCATCGAACCGAGGCTGGCCATCAGCTTGTCGGCGATGTCGCGCGCGCCGGGATGGTTGTGGTCGTCCTTCTCCGGCTGCACGCAGCCCAGCACCGACACGCCGGTGCGCATCACGTCCATCGGATGCGCCGACGGCGGCAACTGCTCCAGCGCGGCCTTGACCGCGGCCGGGATGCCGCGCAGCGAGCGCAGCTTGGCCTTGTAGCCGCGCAGCTCGCTGTTGCTGGGCAGCTTGCCGTGCACCAGCAGGTAGGCGATCTCCTCGAACTGGCTGCTGCGCGCCAGGTCCAGGATGTCGTAGCCGCGGTAGTGCAGGTCGTTGCCGCTGCGGCCCACCGTGCACAGCGCGGTGTTGCCGGCGGCGGTGCCGGACAGGGCCACCGATTTCTTCGGCTTGAAGGCAGGGGCGGTCTGCGGAGCGGTGTCGTTCATGGCGAATCTCCCGGTGTTGCGGTCGGATGAGTGCAGTGGATCAGGTGGCCTGCGGTTGCGGCGGCGGCGGGACGCCGGCGCGCTCGAGCAGTTGCTGCAGCATGAGGATCTGGCGGTTCTGCAGTTCCACCAGCGTCGCCCAGTCCTGCTCGCGCAGCTGGTTGAGCTTCTCGTGCACCTGCAGGATTTCCAGTTCGGCCTTGATGTTCACTTCGTAATCGTTCTGCGCATGCAGGCGGTCCACCGCCGCCTGGCGGTTCTGGCTCATCATGATCACCGGCGCCTGGATCGCCGCCAGGCACGACAGGCACAGGTTGAGCAGGATGTAGGGATACGGATCGAAGGCGTGCGCCAGTACCAGGCTGTTGAGCACGATCCAGCCCAGCAGCACCACGCAGAAGCCGATGATGAAAGCCCAGCTGCCGCCGATCGCGGCGACGCGGTCGGCCACGCGCTCGCCCAGCGAGCGGTCGCGGTCGGCCTGCTTGACGATGTCGCGGGCCACGTGGCGCTTGGCGATGAAGCGCTCCACCACCTCGCGCTCGGCCTCGGACAGTTTGTCCAGTTCGGTCTGCAGCAGGTGCCGCGCGGTCTGGCGGCGATCGATGCGGCTGCGCAGGAACGACGCCGCGCTGGCTTGGGTATTCATGGGCAGGCTCGGGCCGGAAAATCGCCGCCGATCATGCGCCCTTGCCGGCGAACAGCGCATCCAGGCGCTGCTCGAAGGCGTGGTAGCCGATGCGCTCGTACAGTTCCTCGCGGGTCTGCATGCGCTCCAGCACTCCCTGCTGGTGGCCGTCGCGGCGGATCGCGGTGTACACGTCCTCGGCGGCCTTGTTGGCGGCGCGGAACGCCGACAGCGGGAACAACTGGATCGCCACGCCGGCCGAAGCCAGTTCGTCGCGGGTGAACAGCGGGGTCTTGCCGAACTCGGTGATGTTGGCCAGCACCGGCACCTTCACCGCATCGACGAAACGGCGGTAGGTATCCAGGTCGTAGGCGGCCTCGGCGAAGATGCCGTCGGCGCCGGCCTCCACGCAGGCGATGGCGCGTTCGATCGCCGCGTCCACGCCCTCGGTCTGGATCGCGTCGGTGCGCGCGATCAGGAAGAAATCCGGATCGGTCTTGGCATCGGCCGCGGCCTTGACCCGGTCCACCATCTCGCCCTGGCTGACGATCTCCTTGCCCGGGCGGTGGCCGCAGCGCTTGGCGCCGACCTGGTCCTCGATGTGGCAGGCGGCCGCGCCGGCCTTGATCAGCGACTTGATGGTGCGCTCGATGTTGAACGCACTCGGCCCGAAGCCGGTGTCGATGTCCACCAGCAGCGGCAGCGGGCACACGTCGGTGATGCGGCGCACATCGATCAGCACGTCCTCCAGGGTGTTGATGCCCAGGTCCGGCAAGCCCAGCGAGCCGGCGGCGACGCCGCCGCCGGACAGGTAGATCGCCTTGTAGCCGGCGCGCTGCGCCAGCAGCGCATGGTTGGCGTTGATCGCGCCGATCACCTGCAACGGCGCTTCGGCGGCCAGGGCGGCGCGGAAACCGGCGCCAGGGGAAACGAGGGACATGACAGCTCCTGAGGAAGAGGCGGCAGCGCCCCGCCGGGCGTTCCGCGATGGTCGCCAATCTGGCACTCTCGCCGGCACGGATCAATCTTGATTCAATGAATCAACCTATCAGCCCTTCATGTCCGACAGCCCCGACCGCAACCTGATCTCCGCCGCACAGGCCTGCGCCCTGCTCGGCATCAGCAGCGCCACCCTGTACGCCTACGTCAGCCGCGGCCTGCTCAGCTCGCGCGCCGGTCCCGACCATCGCAGCCGCGCTTACCTGCGCGCCGAAGTGGAGCGGCTGGCGCAGCGCAAGCGCGCCGGCCGCGGCGCCGCGCGTGGCGCCGCGCAGAGCCTGGACCGCGGCCTGCCGGTGCTGGAGACGCGGATCTCGCTGATCCGCCCCGACGGCCCCTACTACCGCGGACGCTCGGCGGTGGGCATGGTGCGCGCCGGCGCCAGCCTGGAGGATGTCGCGCGGCTGCTGTGGGACTGCCCGGACGGCGAAGACCCGTTCGCCAGCGCACCGGTCGCGCCGTGGCCGGCGGTGCTGGCGCCACTGGCCGGGCATGCCGCGCTGCCGCCGCTGGAACGCGCCATGGCCTGCATCCCGCTGCTGGCCCTGGACCTGCGCCAGTCGCTCAACGCCGCCCCCGGCGTGCGCCGCGAGAGCGCCGCCACCCTGCTGCGGCAGAACGCCGCACTGCTGGTCGGCACCACGCCGGACGCACGCCAGGTGCATCGCCTGATCGCCGACCACTGGCGTCCCGGCGACGCCGGCTTCGCCGAGCTGGTGCGCGCCGCCCTGCTGCTGTGCGCCGACCACGAACTCAACGTCTCCGCCTTCGCCGCCCGCGTGGTCGCCTCCACCGGCGCGCCGCTGCACGCCACCGTCAGCGCGGGCTTGGCCGCGCTGTCCGGCCCGCGCCACGGCGGCGCCACCGCGCGCGCCCACGCCCTGCTGCGCGACGCCCAGGACGCCCCCAGCGCCGCCGCCCTGATCGCCGAGCGCTGGCAGCGCGGCGACGACCTGCCCGGCTTCCACCACGCCCTGTACCCCGACGGCGACCCGCGCGCGGCCGAAGTGCTGCGCCTGCTGCGCGAACGCAGCGGCGGCAGCACGCGCATGCAGCACGTGGAAGCGGTGATCGCCGCCGCCCAGGACTGCAGCGGCCAGCGCCCGAACATCGACTGCCTGCTCGCCGCACTCTGCTTCGTCCACGACCTGCCCGCCGCGCACGCGCTGGTGCTGTTCGCCGCCGCCCGCCAGGCCGGCTGGCTGGCCCACGCCCTGGAACAGCAGGCCCTGGGCAAGCTGATCCGCCCCCGCGCCCGCTATGCCGGGGCGATGCCGGAGGATGGCGCCGGGCGCAGCTGACACGTCGGGAGACGCCAACCCATTCAGCGCCCCATCTCGCCAAGGTCACGCCAGCGGTGTACAAATGTACACCATGACCACCCTGTCCCCGCAGCGCGCCGCCATCCTCGCCTACGTCAACGCCTGCGCCGAGCAGGACGGGCGGCCGCCGAGCCTGGCCGAGATCGCCGAACGCTTCGGCTTCGCCTCGCGCAATGCCGCGCGCAAGCACGTGCAGGCGCTGGTCGAGGCCGGGCTGCTGGCGCAGGTGCCGCAGCAGGCGCGCAGCCTGCGCCCGGCGCAGGCCGGTACGCGCAGCGAACTGCTGCAGCTGCCGGTGCTGGGCCGGGTCGCCGCCGGTGCGCCGATCGGCGCCGACATCGGCCTAGACCAGCAGCTGCGCCTGGACCGCTCGGTGTTCGCGCTGCGCCCGGACTACCTGCTGCGGGTGCAGGGCGACTCGATGATCGACGACGGCATCCTCGACGGCGACTTGGTCGGGGTGCGCCGCGCCGCCGATGCGCGCAATGGGCAGATCGTGGTGGCGCGGCTGGACGGCGAACTCACCATCAAGCGCTACCGCGCCGATGGCGACGGCATCGCGCTGCTACCGCGCAATCCCGCCTATGCGCCGATCGTGGTCGGTCCCGGGCAGGACTTCGCCATCGAAGGGCATTACTGCGGCCTGATCCGGCCGGGCTGATGGCCGCCGTCGTCGCCCTCGACCGCCTGCTGGCCGAGCGCCGGGTCTGGCGCGGCCAGCCGACGGCGCTGCCGCCCAGCGCGCAGCCCACCGGGCACGCCGCGCTGGACGCGGTGCTGCCCGCGCGCGGCTGGCCGGAGATGGCGCTGACCGAACTGCTGCACGCCGCCGACGGCATCGGCGAATTGCAGCTGCTGTGGCCGACGCTGGCGCGGCTGTCGCAGGGCGGCGGCCGCATCGTGCTGGTCGATCCGCCGTACCTGCCCTACCCCGCCGCCTGGGCCCAGGCCGGGGTGGCGCTGGCGCAGCTGCAGATCGTCCGCGCCGGTGCGGATGCGGCCTGGGCCGCCGAGCAGTGCCTGCGCGCCGGCAGTTGCGCGGCGGTGCTGTGCTGGCCGGGGCTGGCCGCCGACAAGACCCTGCGCCGGCTGCAGGTAGCCGCCGAGACCGGACGCACACTGGGCTTCGCCTACCGGCCGCTGAAGGCCGCCGCCAATCCGTCGCCGGCCGCGCTGCGCATCGCCATCGATGGCGCGCCGGCGCAACTGCGCGTGCTCAAGTGCCGCGGCGGGCTGCCGCCGGCGCAGCCGATCGCCCTGTCCATCCTGGCGACCGGGTGAGATCGTCATCATGCGCTGGGCCTGCATCCTGTTGCCGCAACTGGCGCTGGACACCGTCCTGCGTCGCTGGCCGTCGCCGGACGAGCCGCTGGCGCTGCTCGACGGCCCGCCGCAGCGGCGCACGCTGAAGGCGGTCAACGCCGCCGCGCGCGCCCGCGGCCTGCGTCCCGGGCAATCGCTGGTGACCGCGCAGGCGCTGTGCGACCGCTTCGCCACCGCCCTGCACGATGCCGAAGAAAGCCGCCGCAGCCAGCAGTTTCTCGCGGCGTGGGCGTACCGCTTCAGTTCGCTGGTCAGCACCGACTACCCCGGCGCGCTGCTGCTGGAGATCGAGGCCAGCCTCGGCCTGTTCGGGCCCTGGCCGCGCTTCGAGGCGCGGCTGCGCGAGGAGCTGACCGCGCTGGGCTTCCGCCACCGCATCGTGGTCGCACCGCATCCGCTGGCCGCGCGTGCGCTGGTCAATGCGCACGACGGCATCGCCTTGCTCGACAACGCCGCACTGCAGCGCGCGCTGGGGCAGTTGCCGATCGCCCGCGCCGGACTGCCGCCAGCCTTGGCCGACGGCTTCGCGCGGATGGGCCTGCGCCGCCTGCAGCAGGTGTTCGCGCTGCCACGCACCGGACTGGCGCGGCGCTATCCGCCCACCCTGCTGCAGCATCTGGACGCGCTGCGCGGGCAGGCGCCGCTGCCGCTGCAGTACTACCTGCCGCCGGACCGCTTCGATGCCCGTGTGGAACTGGGCTATGTGACCGAATCCAACCAGGCGCTGCTGTTCCCGCTGCGCCGCCTGACCCAGGACCTGGCCGCGTTCCTGGCCGGACGCGACGGCGGCGTGCAGCGTTTCCGCCTGCTGCTGGAACACGAGGACCTGGAGCCCAGCGTGGTGCCAGTGGGATTGCTCGCCGCCGAACGCGATGCGGCGATGCTGTTCGAACTGGCGCGCGGACGCCTGCAGCAGGCCAGCGTGCCGGCGCCGGTGCAGGCCCTGCGCCTGTGCGCCGACGAACTGCCGCCGTTCGTGCCGGCCGCGCGCGAACTGTTCGACGAACGCGCGCAGCAGGCGCTGCCGTGGGAGCAACTGCGCGAACGCCTGCGCGCACGCCTGGGCGACGACGCCGTGCATGGCCTGCGCGCGCACGCCGACCATCGCCCGGAACTGGCCTGGCGCGCCGAATCCAGCACGGCGCGCAGCACAGCCACACCCGCCGCCAACGCGCCGCCACGGCCCGGCTGGCTGCTCGCGCGGCCGATCCCACTGCGCGAACGCGCGCCCGAGCGCCTGGCCGGACCGGAACGCATCGAGAGCGGCTGGTGGGACGACGGCGACGTGCGTCGCGACTACTACGTGGTGCGCACCCGCCAGGGCCAGCGCGCCTGGGCCTTTGCTCCGGCCGACGCGCCGGACGCGCTGATGCTGCACGGCTGGTTCGCATGAGCCACACCCCGCCGCACCCGCGCATGCCGCCGCGCCTGCGGCTGCTGCCGACGCCGGCGCCTGCGCAAGCCAGCGCCCCCGCCACCGGCGCGCCACACGCGTCAGCCGACCCCACCCTGCCCGACTACGCCGAACTGCATTGCCTGTCCAACTTCAGCTTCCAGCGCGGCGCCTCGCACCCCTGGGAACTGTGCGAACGCGCGCTGCACCACGGCTACCGTGCCCTGGCGATCACCGACGAATGCAGCCTGGCCGGCATCGTGCGTGCGTGGCAGGCGGCCCGGGACATGGGCCTGCACCTCATCGTCGGCAGCGAGATCCAGTTCGAACACGGGCCCAAGCTGGTGCTGCTGGCCGAGACCCTGCATGGTTACCAGCGCCTGTGCCGGCTGATCACCCTGGCCCGGCGTCGCGCCGACAAGGGCAACTACCGCGCGCTGCGCGAGGATCTCGCAAGCGCGGACGACGGCGCCGACCTGCTGTGCCTATGGCTGCCGCGCGGCGACGGCGACGATGCAGCGGACGGTGCCTGGCTGCAAGCACGTTTCCCGCAGCGGCTATGGCTGGCGGTGGAACTGCTGCGCGGCCCCGACGACGCCGCGCTGCTGCAGGCACGCCTGCAGTTGGCGCATGCGCTGCAGCTACCGGCCGTGGCCAGCGGCGACGTGCACATGCATGCACGCGGCCGCCGCGCGCTGCAGGACACCTTGACCGCGATCCGCCAGCGCCTGCCGCTGCACGAAGCCGGTGCCCACCTGTATCCCAACGGCGAACGCCACCTACGCCCGCGCGCCACGCTGGCGACGCTGTATCCGCCGGAACTGCTGGCCGAAACGGTACGCATCGCGCAGCGCTGCACGTTCAACCTCAGGCACCTGCAGTACGAATACCCCCACGAACTGGTACCGCCCGGGCACACGCCCACGCAATGGCTACGCATCCTCACCGAACGCGGCGCGGCCGAGCGCTGGCCGCACGGCGTGCCGGACAAGGCGCGGCGCCTGATCGAACACGAACTCGGCGTGATCGAGCGGCTGAAGTACGAGTCCTACTTCCTCACCGTCTACGACCTGGTGCGCTTCGCACGCTCGAAGGACATCCTGTGCCAGGGCCGCGGCTCGGCGGCGAACTCGGCCGTGTGCTACGCACTGGGCATCACCGCGATCGATCCGGACCGCATCGGCATGCTGTTCGAGCGCTTCATTTCCGAAGAGCGCAAGGAGCGGCCGGACATCGACATCGATTTCGAGCACGACCGCCGCGAGGAAGTGATCCAGTACATCTTCAGCCACTATGGCCGCGAGCGCGCCGCGCTGGCCGCGGTGGCGATCAGCTACCACACGCGCAGCGCGGTACGCGACGTGGCGCGCGCACTGGGCCTGCCCAGCGACACCGTCGATGCGCTGTCCTCCGCACTGGGCCAGCGCGACCCGGTGGAGTCGGCGCAGGAACTGCTGCGCGAGCGCGGCTTCGATCCGGACACGCCGGTGATGCGCCGGCTGCTGGTGCTCGCCAGCCAACTGATCGGCTTCCCGCGGCACCTGTCGCAGCACCCTGGCGGCTTCGTCATCTCCGAGCATGCGCTGCACACCCTGGTGCCGGTGGAGAACGCGACCATGGTCAATCGCACGGTGATCCAGTGGGACAAGGACGACCTGGAACTGGTCGGGCTGATGAAGGTCGATGTGCTCGCGCTGGGCATGCTCAGCGCGCTGCGGCGCACCCTGGACCTGCTGCGCGCGCACCGCGGCCGCGACTACACGCTCGCCACCATCCCCGCCGAAGACCCGCAGACCTACGCGATGATCCGGCGCGCCGACACCATCGGCGTGTTCCAGATCGAGTCGCGCGCGCAGATGGCGATGCTGCCGCGGCTGCAGCCGCGCGAGTTCTATGATCTGGTCATCCAGGTGGCGATCGTGCGCCCCGGCCCGATCCAGGGCGGCATGGTGCATCCGTATCTACGCAGGCGCAGCGGCGAGGAAGCCACCGACGATCTACCTGAAGAGCTACGCGAGGTATTCAAGCGCACGCTTGGCGTACCACTGTTCCAGGAGCAGGTGATGCAACTCGCGGTAGTCGCCGCCGGCTACACGCCGGGCCAGGCCGATCAGCTGCGACGCTCGATGGCGGCCTGGAAACGCCACGGCGGGCTGGAACCACATCGCGACAAGTTGCTGCAGGGCATGCTGGAGCGCGGCTACAGCGCCGAATTCGCCGCACGCATCTTCGAGCAGATCAAGGGCTTCGGCAGCTACGGGTTCCCCGAAAGCCACGCTGCGAGCTTCGCCCTGCTCACCTACGCCAGTTGCTGGCTCAAGTGCCACGAACCGGCGGCGTTCACCTGCGCGCTGATCAACAGTTGGCCAATGGGGTTCTACAGCCCCGACCAGTTGCTGCAGGACGCGCGCCGCCACGGCCTGCAGGTGCGGCCGGTGGACGTGCGTTACAGCGACTGGGATTGCAGCCTGGAAGCGTACAGCCGCGATCCGCAGGTGCAGCCGGCGATCCGCCTCGGCCTGCGCCTGGTCCGCGGCCTGGCCGAGGAGGCCGCACTGCGCCTGCAGCAGGCGCGCGCGCAGGCGCCGTTCCACGACCTCGCCGACCTGTGCCACCGCGCCGCGCTCGACGACAAGGCCCGCGCTGCGCTCGCCGACGCCGGCGCGTTGAAAGCGCTGGCCGGCCATCGCCACCGCGCCCGCTGGGCCGTGGCCGGCGTCGAGGCGCAGCGCCCGCTGTTCGAAACGCTCGCAGCGACGCCCGAACAGCAGGTCGCGCTGCCGTTGCCCAGCCAGGGCGACGACATCCGTGCCGACTACGCGACGATCGGCACCACCCTGGGCAAGCATCCGCTGACCCTGCTGCGCGCGCAGCTCCGCGCGCGCCGCTACCGCCATTCCGGCGAACTGCGCGCGCTGCCACATGCCAGCGCCGTCGCCATGGCCGGCCTGGTCACCATGCGCCAACGCCCGCAAACCGCCAGCGGCGTCACCTTCGTCACTCTCGAGGACGAGCACGGCCTGGTCAACGTGGTGGTGTGGCGACGCCTGGCCGAACGCCAGCGCCAGGCCCTGCTCGAATCGCGGCTGCTGCTGGTGCGTGGTCGCCTGGAAACCGCCGATGGCGTGCGCCACCTGATCGCCGGCCACCTCGAGGACCTGACGCCCATGCTGCTCGGCCTGGACATCCGTAGCCGGGATTTTCATTGAGGTCGCGGCCAAGGCGGCGTGCCGGATCGAGGCGACGCCTGTGCACGCGCAGCCACGCGCTGCCGCGCGATCGGACCATCTGCAAGCTCAGGACGGCTTACCCAATGCCGCCAGCAGCGTCTGCACGCCTTTCCAGCCCCAGTACACGCGGTGGCAGGCGATCAATCCGGCGGCGTCCAGATCCATCACTTCCACCAGATCGACCTGATCGCCCTGCGGGGTTTCCCGCGGATACTCCCAGACCAATTGCCGCCCCGCGACATGACAGCGGCCGCTGCGATACCAGCGTCCCAGGCCGTTCTCCGGCTGCGCGAAGGACGCGGCGAAGAACGCCGCGATGGCGTCGCGGCCCTGCAGCCGCCCGTGCTGTCGCGTCGCCGACGCCACATAGGCCAACGGCGATTCCAACTGCGCATCCGGCGCATACAGCGCCATCAACGCCGGCAGATCGCGTGCGACCACATGCCGATGCCAGCGTTCGAATACCACGTGGGCATCGCGCTCGGCGGGGTTCGGCGGCGTTTCGTTCGTCTGCATCGGCAGGCTCCGGTGGGAATCCGCGCAGTCTAGGAATCCGCCAGGGACATCGTTTCGATACGCAGCGAAACGTCGCGGCAGGGGCGGTCCTATGATGGCCACGTCCATCGGGAGCGCGGCGATGCATCTGGAACACCCCAAGCTGGCGGCGACCGCCTTTCTGATCGCCGATCCGGCCCGCGCCGCCATGCTGATGGCACTGCTCGATGGACGCGCACTACCGGCCGGTGAACTGGCCTTCGCCGGCGGCGTCACCCCGCAGACCGCGAGCGCGCACCTGGCAAAGCTGCTGGACGGCGGCCTGCTCGCGGTCGAGGTCCAGGGCCGCCACCGCTACTACCGGCTGGCCAGCGCGCACGTCGCCGCCGTGCTCGAGACCCTGGCCACCCTCGCGCCGCCGCAGGCGTCGCGCTGCCGCCGCCCGCACCGCCACGCCCAGACGCTGCGCCTGGCGCGCTGCTGCTACGACCACCTCGCCGGGCGCCTCGGCGTAGCCGTCACCGAGGCACTGGAACAGCGCGCCTGGCTGATCGCCCACGACGACACCACCCGCTACGCCGTCTCCCCCGAAGGCGCGGCATGGTTCACGCGCATGGGCGTGGATCTGCCACAGCTTGCCCAAGGCCGCCGCGCCCTGACCCGGCGCTGCCTGGACTGGACCGAACGCCGCCACCACCTCGCTGGCGCGTTGGGCGCCGCCCTGCTCGACCAGTTATCCGCCCGACACTGGCTGCGCCGCATCGACGGCTCGCGCGCATGCGTCGTGACCGATCTCGGCTGGGCCGGCCTGCTTGCCGAACTGGGTGTTCGCCGGTACGAAGACGAGGCGGTGGCACTGCACTCCTGAAGAAGACAAGCAGCGTGCGGTGTGTAATGAGTGGCAGGGCCTCACCCGCCGCCTGGCGCATCTGAGCCAGGAGGCCGCACCGACCTACTAGGTGTCCGCCGCCTCGTCCAACGCATACCGCTTTTGGCAATACTCGCAGAAGAACGCACGCCGCTGCGCCTTGCCGAGTTGCTTGCGATAAGTGAGCAAATGGCCGTCGCGCGGACACACCGTCTTGGTGTGCACCTGATAGTGCTTCTTCAGCTCGTAGGCTTTCTTCCAGCGGTAGAAATCGAAGCTGTACTCGCACGCCTGCGTCACCAGTTCGCCCAGCTTGCGTGGCGGCAACGCACCGATCTCGCTCTCGGGATGCACGCGGATGCGGTGAAGCACCTCGTTCTTGATGATGTTGCCGACCCCGGCGAACACGTCCTGATCCAGCAAGGCATCGGCGGCAAGCGTCCGCGGCCGTAGCCGCAACTTGCGCCGCGCCTGCGCCGCATCCCAATCGGGATTCATCACGTCCGCGGTCCAGTCGTAGGCCGCATCCAGCGGACCATCGATGAACTTGATCGAACACGCGTAGAAGTTCAGCTCCTCGCCCTTGGCGAAGCCCAGGCTCAAACGCGCCGACGCATCCTTGCGCGCATTGATCCGATAGCTGCCGAACAGCAGGAAATGGATGCGCACACTGAACGCATCGAACTCGATCAGGAAATGCTTGCCCCAACTGCGCAACGACAGGATCTTGCGGTTGCGCATCCGCTCCAGGTCCAGCTTGCTATTGCCGGAGACCCACAACACCTTGCGCCCAACGAACGCAGCGGCTTCTTCCTTGAGGATGACGATCGAAGGACCTTCGGGCATGGCCCCAGTATCGAGCGATGCCGTGAGCGGATCGTGAGCCGATCGCATCCTGGTGCGTCATCGCTCGCTGACTCCACCCAGAATCCAGGCCTCCGGCCAGGGCCGTTGACAGGGAAACGAGCAAGCGTACAATTTATTGTACAACTCGGAGCCATTATGGACACCATCACCTACAGCGCCGCACGTGCCGCTCTTGCGGACACCATGGACCGCGTGGTCAACAACCACGAGCCGGTGATCATCACGCGCAGCCGCGAGCAAGCCGTGGTCATGCTGTCGCTGGAGGACTACAAGGCGATGGAGGAAACCGCCTATCTGCTGCGCAGTCCGAAGAACGCGCAGCGCCTGCTGGAATCCATCGCCCAACTCGAATCCGGTCGCGGCAAGGCACGGGAACTGAGCGAGTGACGCTGCAGTTCTCGGACAACGCCTGGGAGGATTATCTCTACTGGCAACAGGCCGACAAAAAGATGCTCAAGCGCATCAACGACCTGATCAAGGCCATTCAACGCGATCCCTTCCAGGGCATCGGCAAACCCGAACCGCTACGCCATGCACTTGCAGGCTACTGGTCGCGACGCATCAACGACGAACACCGGATCATCTATAAGGTCGAGCATGGCGTCCTGCTGATTGCACAGGTCCGATATCACTACGTGTAACTTCAATGCCTGTGTGAGGCACGCAATTCCTGATAGAACTCCATCTCGCAACTACGAAAAAAGCCGGCACGAGGCCGGCTTTTTCGTTGAAGTTCAAATTCGTGGTGGGCGGTGCAGGGTTCGAACCTGCGACCCTTGCCGTGTGAAGGCAATGCTCTACCGCTGAGCTAACCGCCCGTGTCGCGAGCCGCACATTATAGGGCTGTGGCGCGCGGCGTCAATGGGTCCTGTCGAGGTCGGTGGCGCGGCGTCGCCGCGCAGCCGCTACATGGTCTGGGTGGGCTTGTCGGCGTTGAGGATGCCGGCCAGCTGGGTCTCGATCTTGGTGCGGATGGTCTCGCCTTCGCTGTTGTCGGGCAGTTGCACGCCGATGCCGGCGGCGCGGTTGCCCTGGGCGCCGACCGGGGTCACCCAGATCACCTTGCCGGCCACCGGCAGGCGCTCGCTGGAATCGGGCAGGGTCAGCAGCAGGAACACTTCGTCGCCGAGGAAGTAGCGCTTGGGGGTGGGCACGAAGATGCCGCCGTTCTTCACGAACGGCATGTAGGCGTTGTACAGCGCCGCCTTGTCCTTCACCGCCAGCGACAGGATGCCCTGGCGTCCGCTCATCGCGCTCATCGTTGTGCCCCTCTCCGGGCCGGGCGATCGCCATCGCGCCAGGCCAGCAACAGTTCCGCGATCGCCAGGTCGGCGCGCACGGTGGTGCGCAGCAGATCGCGGGTGCGATTGGCGGCGTCGAACCACGCGGCCAGCTTGTGCAATCGCGCCGGGTCGGTCAAGCCGGCCTGCGAGGCCTGCGCCAGCGCCAGGTCGGCGGCATGGCCCAGGCGCTGCTCGGCGAGGTCGTCGCCGCTCCAGCGCTGCGCGGCCTCCAGCGTGCCGAGCTTGCCGGCGGCGACCTGTTCCAGGTCGGCGGCCACCTGCCGGCGCAGCTTCAATCCGTCCTCGCGCAGCCACTGCGCGGCCAGGCCGGGATGGCCGCGCGCGGCGTCCAGCGCTTCGCGCGCGGTCTTCTCCGGGAAGTCCTGGGCCAGCAGCCAGGCGAGCGCTTCCTCGGCCGGCGGCAGCTTGAACTCCAGGCGCTGGCAACGGCTGCGGATGGTCGCCGGCAGGCGCGCGGGCTGCGCGCTGATCAGCCACAGGTAGCGGCCGGGCTGCGGCTCTTCCAGGGTCTTCAGCAGCGCGTTGCAGGCGGCACGGTTGATCGCGTCGGCCGGGTCCACCACCACCACCTGGGCCACGCCGTACTGCGGGGTCAGCGCCAGCTTCTGCGAGATCTCGCGCACCTGTTCGATGACGATCTCGGTGCGCAGCTTGTCGCCGGTACGGTTGGGAATGAACGAGATCAGCTGCAGGTCGGGATGGGTGCCGGCGGCGATCAACTGCGCGCTGCGCAGGGCCGCGGCCGGCTCGCCCTGGCCCAGCACGTGCGCGGCCAGCTTCAGCGCCACCGCACGCTTGCCCAGGCCTTCCGGCCCGCAGATCAGCAGGCCGTGGCCGAGGCGGCCGGCGTCGAGCGCGGCCACGGTCTGGTCGTAGGCGCGCTGCTGCCACGGCGCGAACGGCACATCGCTCATGGCGTCGGCTCCTGTTGCTGCTGCAGCCACGCCGCCAGCGCGGCGGCCACCGCATGCGCCACCGCCTGCGGCGGCTGGCTGGCGTCGACGACGCGGAAGCGTTGCGGGTCCTGCGCGGCGCGCTGGCGGAAGCCGGCACGCACGCGCTGGAAGAAATCGTCCTGCTCGCTCTCGATCCGGTCCGGCCACAGGTCGCGGCCGCTGGTGCGGGCGCGGCCGATCTGCACGTCCAGGTCCAGCAGCAGGGTCAGGCCAGGCTGCAGGCCGACCGCGCGGCGCTCCAGGTCGGCGATCCAGGCGCGGTCCAGGCCGCGGCCTTCGCCTTGGTAGGCATAGCTGGAATCGGTGAAGCGGTCGCTGACCACGTAGGCGCCGCGCTGCAGCGCCGGGCGGATCACCTCGCGCACGTGCTGCGCGCGCGCGGCGAACACCAGCAGCAGTTCGGTCTCGGCGGCCAGCGGCTCGACGACCTCGCCGGGCGTCTTGTCCAGCAGCAGCCCGCGGATGCGTTCGGCCAGCGGCGTGCCGCCCGGTTCGCGGGTCAGCACCACCTCGTGGCCCTGCGCCTGCAGCCAGTCGCGGATCGCGTTGATCGCGGTGGTCTTGCCGGCGCCCTCGCCGCCTTCCAGGCTGACGAAGCGATGGTGGCGCAGCACGGCCTCGCTCATGGCGACACCGCCGCGTCGTTGCGCGCCTGGCGCAGGCGCTGCAGGTAGCGCGCCACCGCCGCGTTGTGCTCGGCGTAGTTGGAGGAAAACGCATGCGCGCCGCTGCCGTCGCCGATGGCCACGAAGTACAGGCTGTCGCCGGGCGCCGGGTTGGTGGCGGCACGCAGCGCCTCGCGCCCGGGCATGGCGATCGGGGTCGGGGTCAGGCCGGTGCGGGTGTAGGTGTTGTACGGCGTATCGGTCTCCAGGTCGCGCTTGCGGATGTTGCCGTCGTAGGCGCTGCCGATGCCGTAGATCACGGTCGGGTCGGTCTGCAGTTTCATGCCCAGTTGCAGGCGGCGCACGAACACGCCGGCGATCTGCGGGCGCTCGGCGGCCAGGCCGGTCTCCTTCTCGACGATCGAGGCCAGGATCAGCGCCTGCTCCGGCGACTGCAGCGGCAGGTCCTTGGTGCGCGCGTCCCAGGCGTCGGCCAGCGCCTTGTCCATCGCCGCATGCGCGCGGCGCAGCAGCTGCAGGTCGGTGTCGCCGCGCTGGTAGAGATAGGTCTCGGGCAGGAAGCGGCCTTCCGGGTGCTGGCCGGGCTGGCCGAGCTTGGCCATCAGTTCGCTGTCGCTGAGGTCGGCGGTGGTATGCACCAGCGGCGTGGCCGCGTTCAAGGCGCTGCGCAGTTGGCGCACGTTCCAGCCTTCGACGATGGTGAAGCGGTACTGGATCACCTGGCCCTTGCGCATGCGCAGCAGCAGCTCGCGCGGGCTCAGCGCCGGCTGCAGCGCGTACTCGCCGAACTTGAGCTTGCCGGCCACGCCCAGTTCGCGCGCCAGCACCTGCCATTGCAGGTCGCTGCCCTGGGTCACGCCCGCGGCACGCAGCTTGCGCAGCACGCCGTTGAGCGAGGCGCCGCGCGCCACTTCCACGCTGGGCTGGGTCGCCCGCAGCGGCTGCTCGGCGAAGGCGCGATAACTGTGCCACCACCAGGCGCCGGCCGCGGCCAACAGCAGTGCCAGCACCAGCAATGTTCCCAGCAGGGTCAGACACCCGCGTTTAGCCCAAGCCACGGCCACCTCGAAACGACGTCAATGGCGTGCAGGATACCGCGCGGCCGGCGCCGCCCGGTATCGCGTCGCCCCGCTCACGGCTCCAGCGCGCGCAGCAGGCCGCGCGCCTTGGCCCGGGTCTCGTCGAGTTCGCGCGCCGGGTCCGAATCGAACACGATGCCGGCGCCGGTACGGAAATGCACGCGCGCGCCGTCCACCTCGGCGGTACGAATCAGGATGTTCAGGTCCATGTCGCCGTCGCGGTTGAGCCAGCCGAACGCGCCGGTGTAGGCGCCACGCGGGGTCTGCTCCAGCTCGGCGATGATCTGCATGCAGCGCACCTTGGGACAGCCGGTGATGGTGCCGCCGGGGAAGGTGGCGCGGATCGTCTCGCCGGGCGTGGTGCCCGCGCGCAGCCGGCCGCGCACGTTGCTGACGATGTGGTGCACGTGGGCGTAGCTCTCCACGGTCATCAGTTCGTCGACCTCGACGCTGCCCGGCGCGCAGATCCGCCCCAGGTCGTTGCGCTCTAGGTCGATCAGCATCACATGCTCGGCGCGCTCCTTGGGATGCCCCACCAGTTCGCGGATGCGCGCTGCCTCGTCATCGCCCGGCGCGCGTGCACGGGTGCCGGCGATCGGCCGGGTCTCGACCACGTCGCCGCGTACCGACACCAGCCGTTCCGGCGAGGAACTGACCACGGCACGGCCGTGGCCGACGAACAGGCCGGCGAACGGCGCCGGGTTGGCGCGGCGCAGCTGCGCGTACAGCGTGTCCGGCGCCAGCGGCGCGGCGAAGCGCGCCGACCAGCGCCGCGACAGGTTGACCTGGAACACGTCGCCGGCGCGCAGGTAGTCGAGGATGCGGCGCACGCCGTCGACGAAGCGCTGCGGCGGGTCTTCTTCGATGGCCAGCGGCGCCTGCCAGGCCGGCGCCGGCGCCGCCGCGGGCAGCGCCTGCAGATCGGCGAGCACGGCCTCCAGCAGCGCCGCATGCGCGGGCTCGGCCAGCGCCACGCAGTCGCCGCTTACATGGTCGCGCAGCAGTGCGGCAGGACAGCGCAAGGCCAGCGCCACAGGCGTGGTCGCCGCGGAGGGCGGCAGTTGCAACACCGGCTCCACCTGCGCGGCCAGTTCGTAATCCAGCAGCAGCGCCCAGCCGCCGCGGAACGGCCAGCGCGGTTCGTCGCGTTCGCAGCGTTCGGCCCGCCAGCGCGCGTCCAGCGCATCGAGGAAATCGCCGGCGACCACCGCGCCCCCCAGCGCGCGGGTGACCCCATCGGGATCCAGCCGCAAGCCCTGCCCGTCGGCGACCAGCAACAGATCCCAGCGCCCTTGCGCTGTCCCCGAGGCCGCCGATTCCAGCAGCACCGGATACCGCTGCGGCGCCAGGCGATGCAGCGCCAGCAGATCGACCTCGGCCGGCAAGGGAACGGTACGCAGCATCGAAGATCCGCTGGAAGAATGAAAACGTGAGGCGGCAGAAGCGCCGCCAGGCGATGCGGCGCCGGAGAATCGCAGCGCGGACATGCCGCGCATCCGTGTCAGGGAGAAAAGCGCGACATCAATCAGGCACCGGCTTTACCCAATCCCGAATCCCGACTCCCAAGGGGGCTACGCCCCCTCAGACCCGCTTGAACACCAAGGTGCCATTGGTCCCGCCGAAGCCGAACCCATTGGACATCGCCACGTCGATCTTCTTCTCGCGCGCCACGTTCGGCACGTAGTCCAGATCGCAGCCTTCGCCCGGCTCGTGCAGGTTGATGGTCGGCGGAATGATGCCGGCATGGATCGCCATCACCGAGAAGATCGCTTCGGCACCGCCGGCGGCGCCGAGCAGGTGGCCGGTCATCGACTTGGTCGAGCTGACCATGGTCTTGTAGGCGTGATCGCCGAGCGCGCGCTTCATCGCCAGGGTCTCGGCCAGGTCGCCCAGCGGCGTGGAGGTGCCGTGCGCGTTGAGGTAGTCGACCTGGTCCGGGTTGAGCTTGGCGTCCTTCATCGCCGCCACCATGCTGCGCGCGGCGCCTTCGCCGTCCTCGCTCGGGGCGGTCATGTGGAAGGCGTCGGAGCTGGCGCCGAAACCGACCAGCTCGGCGTAGATGCGCGCGCCGCGCGCCTTGGCGTGTTCGTACTCTTCCAGCACCAGCACGCCGGCGCCGTCGCCGAGCACGAAACCGTCGCGCTCCTTGTCCCACGGGCGCGAGGCGGCGGCGGGATCGTCGTTGCGGGTGGACATCGCCTTCATCGAGCAGAAGCCGCCCACCGAGGTCGGCGAGGAGCCGCGCTCGGCGCCGCCGGCCAGCATCACGTCGGCGTCGCCGTGCTGGATCATGCGCATCGCGGTGCCGATGGAATGGTTGGAGGTGGCGCAGGCCGAGACCGCGGAGAAGGTCGGCCCCTTCAGCCCTTTGATCAGGCTCACCTGGCCCGGCAGCATGTTGATGATGGTGCTGGGCACGTAGAACGGCGAGATCTTGCGCGCGCCGCCCTCGTGGAATTTGACGGTCTGCTCCTCGATGCCGAGCAGCCCACCGATGCCGGAGCCGAGGATCGCGCCGATGCGCTCGGCATTGGCCTCGGTGATCTCCAGACCGGAATCGTCCAGTGCCATGAACGAGGCACCGACGCCGTAATGGATGAACGAATCCATCTTGCGCGCGTCCTTGGACGAGATGAATTTGGTCGGATCGAAATCCTTGATCTCGCCGGCGATCTTGGTGGTGAACTGAGACGCATCGATCTGGGTGATCGGGCCGATGCCGGAGCGTCCGTTGACGATCCCTTCCCAACTGCTGGCCAGGTCATTGCCCAACGGCGACACCAGGCCCATGCCGGTTACGACGACACGACGGCTCATTGCGAAATCTCCTCACCGCGATGCGCGCGGCCTTGACGCTGTAAAAACACAGGGCCGCATGCGCGGCCCCATGGGATTGTCACGCGCATCGGGCCCACGCAGGCGCCGATGGCGATCGAGGACGCAGCATCAGCTCTTGACGTGCGCCTTGACGTAGTCGATGGCCTGCTGCACCGAGGTGATCTTCTCGGCTTCTTCGTCCGGAATTTCGCACTCGAACTCTTCTTCCAGGGCCATCACCAGCTCGACGGTGTCCAGCGAGTCGGCACCCAGGTCATCGACGAACGATGCGTTGTTGGTGACTTCTTCTTCCTTGACGCCGAGCTGTTCGACGACGATTTTCTTGACGCGTTCTTCGATGGTGCTCATTGGGATATCGCTCCAGATGGAGTAGTGGTGGTTCGAGTTGAGGATCCCGCACATGGATGCGCGGTACTCCTGAGGGACTCACAAAACGCCATCGGGCTGCGATGGCCGCGTTGGATAGTGTAGTGGAAACCGACTGGCCCTTGCAGCGCTGCACAAATGCCGGCCGATCAGCCACTTAGGCGCGTCCGCTGCGCCGCAGGCTCACGGCATGTACATCCCGCCGTTCACGTGCAGGGTTTCGCCGGTGATGTAGCCGGCGCCGGGGCCGGCCAGGAACGCGACCGCATGGGCGATGTCCGACGGCTGGCCGAACTGCCCGAGTGCGATCTGCTGCATCAGCGCGGCGCGCTGCGCCTCCGGCAAGGCCTTGGTCATGTCGGTATCGATGAAGCCCGGCGCCACCACGTTGACGGTGATGCCGCGCGAACCGATCTCCTTGGCCATCGACTTGGAGAAGGCGATGATGCCGGCCTTGGCCGCGGCGTAGTTGGTCTGGCCCGGGTTGCCGGTCACGCCGACCACCGAGGCGATGTTGACGATGCGGCCCTTGCGCGCCTTCATCATGCCGCGCAGCACCGCCTTGGAGGTGCGGAACACGCTGGTCAGGTTGGTGTCGATGATCGCCTGCCAGTCGTCGTCCTTCATCCGCATCAGCAGGTTGTCGCGGGTGATGCCGGCGTTGTTGACCAGGATCGAGACCGGGCCGAATTCCTTGGCGATCGCCTCGATCAGCGCCTCGACCGCGGCGCCGTCGGTGACGTCCAGCGCACGGCCCTGGCCGCCGTGGCCGGCCAGGCGCGCGCCGATCGCCTGCGCGCCGGCGTCGGAGGTGGCGGTGCCGATGACGGTGGCGCCCTGCGCGGCCAGTTCGTCGGCGATGGCGGCGCCGATCCCGCGGCTGGCGCCGGTGACCAGCGCGATCTCGCCCTGCAATGGCTTGCTCATCTGCGTTTCCTTGGAGACGGACGGCGCATGGCGCCGGGGAAGGAGAAGGAGGCCGGCGCGGGCGAAACACGCACCGCGCTGCGACCGGCGATCAGGAGGCCCAGGCCTCGCGCGCGCCGGCGAACTCGGCGGGCGTGCCCAGGGCGCGGCCGTCGAGCGACTTGTCGATGCGCTTGACCAGCCCGGTCAGCACCTTGCCCGGGCCGCACTCGGCCAGGCGGGTGGCGCCGCCGGCGGCCAGCGCCTGCACGCAGCCGGTCCAGCGCACCGGCAGGTACAACTGCTCGACCAGCGCCTGGCGGATCGCCTCGACGCCCTCGTGCACCTGCGCATCGGCGTTCTGCACCACCGGCAGCTGCGGCGCCTGCCAGGCCAGCCCGCGCATCGCCTCGGCCAGACGGTTGGCCGCCTCGCGCATCAGCGGGGTGTGCGAAGGCACGCTGACCGCCAGCTTCACCGCCTTGCGCACGCCACGCTCGGCCAGCAACGCCAGCGCGCGGTCGACCGCCGCGGCATCGCCGCCGATCACCACCTGCCCCGGCGAGTTGTAGTTGGCCGGCACCACCACCTGGCTGCCCGCGGCCTGCGCGCAGACCTCTTCGACCAGCGCGTCCTCGGCGCCGAGCACGGCGGCCATCGCGCCCACGCCGGCCGGCGCGGCGTCCTGCATCAGTTGCCCGCGCAGCCGCACCAGGTGCGCGCCGTCGTGCAGCGACAAGGCACCGGCGGCGACCAGCGCGCTGTACTCGCCCAGGCTGTGCCCGGCCAGCTGCGCCGGACGCGCCCCGCCCTCGGCCAGCCACAGCCGCCACAGCGCCACGCTCGCGGCCAGCAGCGCCGGCTGGGTGTACTCGGTGCGGTTGAGCATCTCTTCCGGGCCGCCCTGGCTCAGCGCCCACAGATCCACGCCGGCGCCCTCGGAGGCTTCGGCGAAGCTGTCGCGCAGCTGCGGATGCAATTCGGCCAGTTCGGCCAGCATGCCCAGCGATTGCGAACCCTGGCCGGGGAAGACGAAGGCGAGTGTGGAATCGGTCACGCGGTTGGCCCTGCGAAAATCGAGCGGGGATGATACGGGCGAAACCGGCCGGGCGTCTGTACCCGGGCGTATGTGAAGACCTCCCGCGCTGCACGCCAGCGGGCGATCGCTCCGGGAGTCGCCCGCGCGGCGCATGCCGGGCGCGCGCTTTGGACGGCACGGTCGCCCCATGCAGACCGCGTTGCCACCGATGGCCAGCCGCATCGCCCTCGGCCACCCTGCAGCGACCTGCCGCACGTGCTGCGGCCGTTGCCGCAAACTGTCAGGTGCGTGCGCCGCACGTGCCACCACGCCCGCGCACCACGCCCGTGCCTTGCGCCACGAAGCAGCGCGCCGCTCGGCACGCTAGAGCAGCCACTGCAGCAGGTCGAGATCGCCGTCGCTGCACCAATCCGCCAGCACTGCCAGGGCCACCCCCACGCGCGCCACGCTGGCCGCATGCAGCACCAGGATCGCGTGCGCCAGCGCGCGTGCCGACCGCCCGCAGCGCGCCGCAGCCCGCGCCAGCCGCTGCAGGCGTGTGGTCACCTGGTGGGTCTGGTCGCGCACCGGCGCACGCGCATCGCACAACGCGGCCCGCATCAGGCCGGCCAGCGCCTGCGGTCGGGTGTCGTAGTACTTGGCCACGCCGTAGCCGAACAGCAACCAATCGCGGGCCTGCGCCTGTTCCAGCGTCATCACTTCCAGCGGGTCTTCCTCGAAATCCAGGAAGCCCACGCAGGCGCCGTCGTAGGTCATGTTGCGCGGCAACGGCTGGCCCAGGTAGGCACCCCGGCGGTGTGCGGCAGCGATCGCCGCCACGGCGGCGGCGACCAAGGCGTCCAGCCGTCGCGGCGCGTGCTGCGCCTGGCGCAGGCAGTGCGCCAGCGATTGCCCGTTGTCGCTGATGACCAGCGCGGCATGCCCGCCACCGAGCACGTCCGGCACATGCACCGCCTGCCCGCGCAACTCGGCCAGGCGCCGCGCCTCGACCTGCCGCGCACGCTCGCCACCATGGTGCGGCGGCGGCCGCAAGGGATGCAGATGCAGGCAACGCGCGACCAGGCGCAATGCCGCCAACGCCAGCCGCCGCGACTGCATGCCGTACTGTTTGAGCCAGACGCGCTGGCCGTCGATGAGGATGGGCTCGGCCATCGCATCGCTCCTTGGATCGTGCGACGGCGCACCGTCATCGGTGTGCCGTCGCGTGCGCGGCGCCATCGGCGCCGGGCACAGGGGCCTCTCAGTAGCGCAGCAGCGCCGAGCCCCAGGTGAAGCCGCCGCCGAAGGCTTCCAGCAGCAGCAGTTGGCCGCGCTGCACGCGGCCCGAGCGCACCGCCACGTCCAGCGCCATCGGCACCGAGGCGGAGGAGGTGTTGCCGTGGATGTCCACCGTCACCACCACCTGCTCCATCGGCAGGTCCAGACGCTTGGCGGTGGCTTCGATGATGCGCAGGTTGGCCTGGTGCGGGATCAGCCAGTCCAGGTCGTGCTTGTCCAGGCCGTTGGCCTCGAGGGTCTCGTCGACCACCGCGTCCAGCGCCTTGACCGCGTACTTGAACACCTCGCTGCCCTTCATCTGGATGCCGCCGGCGGCCGGGTCGCCGGTGCCGTCGCCCAGGCCGGTGGCGATGCCGACCGGATTCCACAGCAGTTCCTTCTTGCTGCCGTCGGCATGCAGATGGGTGCTGAGGATGCCGGTGTCTTCGTCGGCGCGCAGGACCACCGCGCCGGCGCCGTCGCCGAACAGCACGCAGGTGGTGCGCTCGGTCCAGTCGACGATGCGGCTGAGGGTTTCGGTGCCGATCACCAGCACGGCCTTGGCGTCGCCGCTGCGGATGAACTTGTCGGCCACGCTGAGCGCGTAGACGAAGCCGGAGCAGGCCGCGTTGACGTCCAGCGCCGGGCAGCCGACCACGCCGAGGCGCGCCTGGATCAGGCAGGCGGTGGACGGGAAGATCAGATCCGGGGTGGTGGTGCCGACCACGATCATGTCGAGTTCGGCGGCATCGATGCCGGCCGCTTCGATCGCCTTCAGCGCGGCCTCGTAGCCCAGGTCGCCGGCGGTCTGGCCGGCCGCGGCGATGTGCCGCTCGCGGATGCCGGTACGGCTGCGGATCCATTCGTCGCTGGTGTCGACCATCTGCGACAGATCGTCGTTGGTCAACACCTTTTCAGGCAAATAGCTGCCGGTGCCCGCGATCCTGGAATAGATCCGCTTGCTCATGCTGGTTCCTGTTGCCTGTTACGCAGGCCGCCCCGGTGCGGCGCGGCCTGTGAAGATGGGTGACTCCGTCCGCCGCAGCGCGGTGGACGGGCACGGATCAATCTTCTTCGACCTGCGCGGTCTTGGTGGCGATCACCTTCTTGCCACGGTAGTAACCGTCGGCGGTGACGTGGTGGCGCAGGTGGATCTCGCCGCTGGTCGGATCGGTCGACAGCTGCTTGGCGCTGAGGGCGTCATGCGAACGGCGCTGGCCGCGGCGGGACGGGGTGACACGGGATTTCTGCACAGCCATGGGATTGCTCCAAACTCGGTTCGTTTACATCTGTCGTCATTACGTCGCGCAGGACGCGCGCGTCCGGCAACAACCTCAGGCAGCGGCAGGCGGACCGACCGCTACTGTTTCTTCAGCGCCGCCAACGCCGCGAACGGGTTGACCTTGCTCGTTTCTTCCTCGGTCGCCGGCCAGTCGCGATCGACCGCCTCGCTTCCGGGCGCCACCGGCACCAGCGGCACCGCCAGCACCAGCTCGTCCTCGACCAGATCGGCCGGCCGCAGCATGCCGTCTTCCGGCACCGGCAAGGCCTCGTGATCCGGCGGCAGCGCGGCTTCTTCTTCCTCGCTGCGGATCAGCCCCAGCCGCTGTACGCTCGACACCGGCAGCAGGAAGCGCTGCAGGCTGCGCTGGCAGATCAGCGGCAGCTCGGTTTCGATCTTCAGTTCGACATAGGACACTTGCAGTACAGCGTCGCGGCCGAATTCCAGCGTGTAGCGGCATTCGCCTTCGGTGTCGGCCAGGCTGCCTTGCAGACGGGTCATCGCCGAGAGCGGCAGGCGGTCTTCGAAGACCCTGCGCGCTGCGACCATCCGCCAGGCATCCAACAGTTCGGGCACGTTCGCGGACATAAGCCGCAGAATGTTAAGGACTACAGGCGCCCCTGTCAAACCGCCCCAACCGGTCCCGGGTTGGCTTGCCGGTCCGCGCCGGCCGCCGCAGACTGCCGGCCCCGGCCCGCCGCCGCCCTGCCCCACCGCCGATGCCGCTACTGATCCTGGCTTCCACCTCCGCCTACCGCCGCGAACTGCTGCAGCGGCTGCGCCTGCCCTTCGAGTGCGTGCGCCCCCAGGTCGACGAGACCCCGTTGCCCGGCGAAGCGCCGCTGGCGCTGGCGCAGCGGCTGGCGGCAGCCAAGGCCGCGGCGGTCGCGGCCAGCATGCCGGAGGCCTGGGTGATCGGCTCGGACCAGGTCGCCGAACTGGATGGCCGACCGCTGGGCAAGCCCGGCGAGGTGGCCGCGGCGCATGCGCAGCTGGCGGCCATGTCCGGGCGCAGCGTGCGTTTCCACACCGCCGTATGCCTGCAACGCGGCACGCGCACGCTGCAGGCCTGCGACCTCACCGAGGTCCAGTTCCGCGACCTGCAGCCCGACGCCATCGCCCGCTACGTCGCCGCCGAACAGCCGCTGGATTGCGCCGGCAGCTTCAAGTGCGAAGGCCTGGGCATCAGCCTGTTCCACGCGATCCGCAACCAGGACCCGACCGCGCTGATCGGCCTGCCGCTGATCGCACTGTCCGAGCTGCTGCGCGAGGCCGGCTACCTCCTTCCCTAGCTCACTGCAGCCGGCACCACTGGTACGGGAAGCGCGCCTGCCCGACCCAGGATTGGTGGAGCTGACAGGACCCCGGCTGCAGCGCCAGGCCGTAGCGCGCCAGTTGCTGCGCGGCCAGCGCCTGGGTCTGGCGGTCCGCAGCGGCCACATCCACGGCACGCTCCGGCAGCAGCACCCAGCGGCAGCGGCCGGCATCGACGTCCACGCCCGCGCGCACCGGGCGATGCGCCAGCCGCCGCATCAGCGCGCAGTCGGGGCCGCGATCCAGGCCCAGGCGCGCGGCCACCGCATTGAGCCGCTGCAGACGCTCGACATTGCGGTCCACTTCCGCCGGCAGCATCGCGTAGCCCTGCCCGCGCGCCGCCAGCATCTCGCGTACCCGCGCGGCGTAGGCCGGGGTTTCCGGGAAATTGGAGGCGACCGACGCGTAGGCCGCCTGCTCGGGCAGGAACGGGATGCGCCAGGACTCCGGCGCATCGCCGACCAGCAGCACCAGGCTGCGCTCGGGCCGCGGCATCGGCGGCGCCTGCACCCGGAACGCCTCGCGCGCCCAGCGCTCGTGCCCCCACTCGCCCCAGCCGTACAGCGCAAAGGCCGCACAGGCGATCAGGGTCCAGCGCGCCGCCGGAGCGGCGATGCGCGCCGGCAACAGCCGCCGCAGCCCCACCCACAGCACCAGCGGCGCCAGCAGTTCCGGCACCACCAGGTAGCGCTGGATGCTGAAGACCGCCTGCCAGGCGAGGAACGCGACCAGCACGAACACCAACACCGCGCGCCAGGCCGGCGCGACCACCTCGACGGACGCCGAGGTGCGCGGGCGCCGCAGCACCCAGCGCAGCAGCGCGACCAGGCCCAGCAGATACAGCAGCGGCCACACCAGTTGCCGCAGGCGCACCTCGCTGACCCGGTTCGGCGCCAGCGAGAACTGCAGCGGCCAGGTCAGCCATTCCCACAGCGTCTTCGGCAGCCAGCGCGTGTCGCTGACCGCCACCGGTTGCGCCAGCGGCGCCAGGAAATGGCTGTTGAACTGCGGGAACAGCGGGTTGCCGAAGGTCTGCCACACCCGCAGCAGCCACGGCCCGGCCAGCAGCGCGAAGCCGAGCAGGGTCGCTGCGGTCAGCACCGCGGCGCCGCCGATCCGCTGCCGCGGGCGACCGCCGGCGACCAGCGCGGCCACGCCCAGGGCCAGCGCGAACAGGGCATTGGTCAACTTGCAGGCCATCGCCAGTCCGAGCAGCGCACCGGCCAGCGTCCACCAGCCCAGCGCCACGCCCTGCCCCATGGCCTGCTGGCGGCGTTGCGCATGCAATGCGGCGAGCAACGCGCCCAGCACCGGCAGCGCACTGGTGTTGTCGGCCATGGTGCCGGCGAATTCGGACAGGAACGCGGCGCTGCACAGGCCGGCCAGCGCCAACCACGGCACCAGCCGCGCGCGATCCAGCCGCGGGTCCAGCACCTGCCAGACGATGCCGGCCAGCAGCAGGAAGGCCAGCGCGTGCAGCACGCCCATCGCGAACCCGGCCAGCGGCGCCGGCAGGCCGGTGAACAGCGCGTAATGCAGCACGTCCAGCAGCGGATTGAAGTAGCTCTGCATCTGCGCCGGCGCCAGGTCGATGCCGAGGCGGCCGTGCAGTGCGGCGTAGCCGTTGTACAGGTGGTAGTTGCGCAGGTCCCAGTTGGCGTCCTGGCCCAGCCACAGCGACAGCAGTCCGCCCAGCAGCGCGACCGCCACGCCGGCGGCGATCACGTTGCCGCGGCTGTGGAAGGCGAAGCGGCGATCCAGCGCGGCCAGCAGGCGCTGGCGGCGCGTGGCGCGGGGCGTCGCTGCATTAGCAATGGTGGCACTCATGCGGCGTCGCTCCGCTGCGCACCCTGCGCATCCACCGGCCAGGCCGGGATCGCCAGGTAGGCCAGGCGCTTGGCCTCGATGCGACCGCGCGTGACCGTGTCCAGGATCAGCCCGCAGGCCAGCAGCAGCACGCCGAGCAGGACCAGCGCTGAGCACAGGATCGCGGTGGGGAAGCGCGGCACCAGGCCGGTCTGCAGGTAAGTCTGCAACAACGGCACCGCCAGCCCCAGTGCCAGCAGCACGCAGGCGCCGAAACCCAGCGAGAAGAACAGCAAGGGCCGCTCGGTCTTGAACAGGCGCAGGATGGTCAACAGGATGCGGGTGCCGTCGTGCCAGGTGCGCAGCTTGCTCTGCGACCCTTCCGGACGCGCCCCATAGGCGGTGCCCACCTCCGCCACCGGCATGCGCAGTTGCAGCGCGTGCACCGCCAGTTCGGTCTCGGTCTCGAAGCCGGCGGCATGCGCGGGAAACGACTTCACGTAGCGCCGCGAGAACACCCGGTAGCCGGACAGCATGTCGTCGAAGCTGCGCCCGAACAGGAAGCCCACGCAGCGGGTCAGCAGCACGTTGCCGGTGCGATGACCGGCGCGGTAGGCGGCCGCCGCGTCGCTGCGCCGCGCCCCCACCACCATGTCCAGCCCGTCGCGCAACAGGCGCTCGACCAGCGCCGGCGCCATCGCCGCATCGTAGGTCGCATCGCCGTCGACCAGTACGTAGACGTCGGCCTCGATGTCGGCGAACAGGCGCCGCACCACGTTGCCCTTGCCCTGCAGCGCGACCTCGCGCACCACCGCGCCGGCCGCACGCGCCCGGGCGATGGTGGCGTCGCTGGAGTTGTTGTCGAACACGTAGATGCGCGCGCCCGGCAGATGCGCGGCGAAATCGGCCACGACCTGGCCGATGGTGGCCGCTTCGTTGTGGCACGGCACCAGCACCGCGATCCGCGGCGCGGCCGCGGGGCGTTCGGAAGGGGAACTGGACATGGGCGGCGTGCGGTCCTGCGCGACGGCGTGGAAAGGCGCGCCATTCTAGGGCGGATCATCGCTCCCCGAGCACGCCGCGCCGCGGTTGCGCGCGCCTGTGGCGACAAGCATGAGGAAGTGGACGTCGGTCCAGGTCAGGTCGATGGCGCGCGGCTACGCGCGCGCAACTAGACCGAACGCGGATCCTCGGGGAGCGACGAGACGCCCCATCTCAGCGCGGGCGCAGCACGATCGGTTGTTCCCACCAATCCTCGACGCTGCCGTCGCGGCCGTGCAGGCGCAGGCCCAGCCAGTGCGTGCCCGGCGCCAGGCCGCCGGCATCGACGGTGGCACGGAAGCCGATGTTCGGATGGCCCGGATCGGTGGAGATCTTCCAGAACTTGGTGACGTCGTAGAAGTCGCCGTAATGCGCCTGCGCCGCGACCTTGCCGTCGAGCAGCACCTCGACTCGGTCGATCCCCACCCCGTCCTTGAACGCCCAGCCGGAGACGTCGAAGCGGCGGCCGACGCTGGCATCCACGCCCGGCGTGTTGAACCAGGCCATCGCCGGCGTGGTGCACGGGCCGGTCGCCCGCTGCGCCGGCAGCGCGAACAGCAGGAAGCGCTGGCTGCCGTGGTCGCTGGACACCACCCGCGGCGGCGGCAGCGGGCCGACCAGGTCGCAAACCGCGTGGTAGCGCTGCAGCAGCAGCCGGTACTTCATGTCGCTGGGCGAGAGCACCAGCAGCCGCGGACCGTCGCGGCGGCCGTCGCCGAGCAGTCCCCACTGCTGCAACTGCGCGCTGCGCCCGTGCTTGTCGTTCAACGGATGCGGCAGCACTTGGATGTCCGGGTCGCGCAGTTCGAAGCCGAGTTCGGCGCCGACCTTGAAGTTGTCCGCCAGCACCTGGGTACCGCGCGGCATGGTCGCCAGTTCGCGACGCACCGCGGTGGCCAACGGCCGCCAGCCGGCGAAGTTGCGCGGGTAGTACTTGTCGCCGGCGGTGTGCTCGCGCACCGCCGGCACCGACACCGCCAGGTAGTAGCCGAACGCGCCGACCAGGCCGAGCCCGGCCAGCAGCCAGGTGGCGCGGCGCAGCGGCTTGCTCCAGCCGTTGAGGATCACCGGCGTGGCGATCAGCAGCGCCAGATAGCCCGGCAGCGGCCAGTGGAAACTGACCCGCTCGGCGTCGGTGAAGAACCCGAGCAGGAAGATGCCCAGCGTGGACACGCCACCGAGCAGGCCGAAGTAGCGCCACTGCACGCGCGAGCCGCTGCTGCCGCCGCGCGTGGCCATCAGCGCCACCTTGGTCATCGCCACCGCCAGCAGCGGCGTGACCAGCAGCAACTGGATCAGCAGGAAGGCGATGCCGGCGGGCTGGAAACTCCAGGGGTGGCGGTCGACCAACTGGAACTTGAGACCGGCCTCGCCGTTGTCCGCGTTCCAGGCCAGCAGCGGCAGCCAGGCGACCATGCCCAGCGCCAGCGCCACCCACACCTGCGGATCGCGCAGCATGCGCCGGCCCTGCGGGATCAGCAGCAGGGCGATCGCGCCGACGCCGATCACGCCGACGAAGCGGTAATGGCTCAGTGCGCCGATGACCAGACCCAGCGCCAGTTCCACCGCGCTCAGCGCCTCGGTCTGGCGCAGCAGCCGCGCCGTGGCGTCGATGCACAGGATCGTCGCCAGTGCCATCGGCACGTCAGGCAGCGCCAGGATGCCCAGGGTGCCGGACAGCGGCATCAGCAACACCAGGCTGCCGGCGCGCCAGCCCGCCACCGCGCCGAACCAGCGCGTGGCGATGCGTGCGATCAGCCAGGGCAGGGCCGCGCCCAGCAGCAGGAACGGCGCGCGCAGCGCCAGTAGATGGTCGCCGCCGAGCGCCACGCCCAGCCGCGCCAGCCACGCGGTCAGCCCGGGCAGATCCGAGTAGGCCAGCGCCAGGTGCTGGCCTTCCTGCCAATAGAATGCCTCGTCGACGAACAACGGCAGGCGCGCGGCGACCAGCAGTTTGGCGGCGGTGACGAGCGTCCACAGCACGATGAAGACACTGCGTGCACGTTGTTCCCCTTGCATTGCCCGTACACTCCCTGAAACCGTTGCGAGACTGCGATGCCTACTCCGCTCCGCTTGCCGGAAATGCTAACCGATACCTTGCGCGAGGCGCTCACGCGCGCCCAGCAGCAGGTCAACGCGCTGGTCCTGGGCAAGCCGCAACAGGTGCGCATGGCCTTTGTCGCCCTGCTGTCCGGCGGACATCTGCTGATCGAGGACCTGCCCGGCCTGGGCAAGACCACGCTGGCGCATGCGCTGGCGGCGAGTCTAGGACTGGGTTTCCAACGCGTGCAGTTCACCTCCGACCTGCTGCCGGCCGACGTGCTCGGCGTATCGGTGTACGACGCGCAGTCGCGCCAGTTCCAGTTCCATCCGGGCCCGGTGTTCACCCACGTACTGCTCGCCGACGAGATCAATCGCGCGCCGCCGCGCACCCAGAGCGCGCTGCTGGAAGCGATGGCCGAGCAGCAGGTCACCCTCGACGGCACCACCCATCCGCTGCCGTCGCCGTTCTTCGTCATCGCCACGCAGAACCCGGTGGACCTGTCGGGCACCTTCCCCCTGCCCGACTCGCAACTGGACCGCTTCCTGCTGCGCCTGGCACTGGGCTATCCCAACGCCGAGGCCGAACGCGCGCTGCTCAGCGGCAGCGACCGCCGCGACCTGATCGCGCAGGCGCAGCCGCTGCTCGGCGAGGCCGACATGGCCACCCTGCGGCAAAGTGTGGAACAGATCCACGCCAGCGAGGCGCTGGTCGGCTACGTGCAGGCGCTGCTGGCGCGCAGCCGGCAGCATCCCGGCGTGCGCGTGGGGCTGTCGCCGCGCGCCGGCATCGCCCTGCTGCGCGCGGCCAAGGCGCATGCGCTGCTGCTCGGGCGCGGGCACGTGCTGCCGGAGGACGTGCAGGCGCTGTTCGTGGCCGTCGCCGAGCACCGCCTGGTGGCCGAGCAGGAATCGGCCTCCGGCCAGGCACTGGCCAAGGCGATCCTGCACAGCGTCGCGGTGGACTGACGCCGATGCCGGGCGGGCGGCGCGACTGGCGGCAGCGACTGGCGCAGTTGGCCGCGCCGCGCGCGCCGGAAGCCCTGCCGGTGCAGTTGGACCGGCGCCGCATCTACATCCTGCCGACGCCGTTCGGCGGCTTCCTGGCACTGCTGCTGGCGGCGATGCTGCTCGGCGCGCTGAACTACAACAATAACCCGGCGCTGCTGCTGGCGATGCTGCTCGGCGCGGCCGCGATGGCCAGCGCCATCGTCGCCCACCTGCAGTTGTCCGGACTGCGGCTGGAGGCGCTGTCGGCCGAACCGGTCGCCGCCGGGCAACCGCTGCGCCTGCGGTTGGCGCTGGCCACCGCCGACGGCCGCCGCCGACGCGGCCTGCGCGTGCGCCACGGCGATGCGCACACCTACCTGGACCTGCAACGCGACGACCGCAACGAAGCCGACCTGGAGCTGCCTACCGAGCGCCGCGGCTGGCTCGACCTGCAGCGCGTGCAGGTCTCCACCACCCAGCCGCTGGGCCTGCTGCGCGCCTGGGCCTGGTTCTGGCCGGACACTGCGCTGCTGGTCTATCCGCAACCGGAAGCCGATGGCCCGCCGCTGCCGGCCGGCGCCGGCACGCCGACCCAAACCCGCCTGCACGCGCTCGGCGAGGAACTGCACCAGTTGCGTCCCTATCGCGCCGGCGACGCGCCGCGGGCGATCGCCTGGAAGCACTCGGCACGCCGCGACACCCTACTGGTGCGCGAGTACGAACGCCCGATCGGGGTGGACGTGGTGCTGGACTGGCGCACGCTGCCGGCCTTGCCGCACGAACGCCGCATCTCACGGCTGGCGCGCTGGGTCGAGGAAGCCGAACGCGACGGCCGCCGCTACCGTTTGCTGTTGCCGGGGCAGCCGGCGCTGGGCCCGGGCCGCGGCCCGCAGCACCGGCACCTGTGCCTGCGCGCGCTGGCGCTGCTGCCGCATGGCTGAGCCGCGCTCGCCCGCGCTGCATGCCGCCAACCGCGCCTGGGCGCTGGGCGCGGCGCTGCTGGCCTTGCTGCCGCTGCTGCTGCAGTTGCCCGCGACGCTGGCCTGGCTGATCGCGTTGTCGGCGCTGCTGATCGGCGCCAGTTCGGCGTGGCGGCCGATGCCGGCGCTGCTGCGCCTGGCCCTGGTCGCGCTGATGCTCGCGGCGCTGTACTGGCAGGTCGGCCTGCGCTTCGGCCGCGACACCGGCTGCGCGCTGCTGGCGGCGATGCTGGCGATCAAACCCTCGGAACTGAAGAGCCTGCGCGATGCGCGCAGCCTGCTCGGCTTCGCCCTGTTCGCGCCGTTCGCCGCCTTCCTGCTCGACCAGGGGCCGGTGACGATGGCACTGGGGCTGGCGGCGGTGATCGCGGCGCTGCTGTGCATGCAGCGCCTGGCCGACCAGGAAGGCCACAGCGCGCGGCGACCGCTGCGCGGGCAACTGCGCGGCGTGGGTCGCCTGCTGGCGCTGGGCCTGCCGCTGGCGCTGGCCGCGTTCTGGCTGTTCCCGCGGCTGGGCTCGCCGCTGTGGGGCGTGCCCGAACGCGCCATGGGCCGCCCCGGCCTGTCCGACACGATGAGTCCGGGGCAATGGCTGGACCTGATGGCCGACGACACCCCGGCGCTGCGCGTGCAGTTCTTCGGCCCGGTGCCGGCCCCGGCGCAGCGCTACTGGCGCGGCCCGGTGCTGTGGGATTTCGACGGCCGCACCTGGCGTGCGCGCCGCGACAACGTCTTCGCGCCGGCACCCCCGATCCAACTCGCACCAGGCGGCTGGGACTACCAGCTCGAAGTGGAACCGACCGACCGCCGGCAACTGGTCGCCCTGGACCTGCCGCTGCAGGCGCCGGCCGGCACCCGGCTCAGCGCCGACGCGGTGCTGCAGACCGAGCGCCCGCTCAGCGCACTGACCCGCTGGCGGCTGCGCTCGGCGCCGCCGCAGCGGGTCGAGGCCGATCTGGACGCGGCGCAGCGCCAGCGCGCGCTTGCGCTGCCGCCCGGCTACAACCCGCGCACGCTGGCGCTGGCCCGGCAATGGCGGCAGCAGGCCGGCGCCGACGACGCGGCGATCGTCGCCCGCGCCCTGCAATGGATCCGCCGCGACTTCGCCTACACCCTGCAGACGCCGCTGCCCGGCCGCAACGGCGTGGACGAGTTCCTGTTCCAGCAGAAGGCCGGGTTCTGCGAACACTTCAGCTCGGCGTTCGTGGTGCTGATGCGCGGCGCCGGCATTCCCGCGCGGGTGGTCACCGGCTATGCCGGCGGCACCCGCAACCCGTTCGGCGGCTACTGGGTGGTGCGGCGCATGGATGCGCACGCCTGGGCCGAGGTGTGGCTGCCGCAACGCGGCTGGGTGCGGGTGGACCCGACCGCGGCGGTGGCGCCGGAACGCATCTACGACACCCTGGAGGACCGCCTCGGCAACGGCGCCGGCGCGCAGGGCGGTGACGCCGACTGGCGCTGGCGCGACCTCGCCGACTGGGCGCGGCGCGGCTGGAACGACCTGGTGCTGTCCTTCGACGCCAACCGCCAGCAGCGCCTGCTCAGCCAGTTCGGCATCGCCCGGCTGGATCCTGGCCAATTGGTGGCGCTGTTCGCCGGATTCGCTGTGCTGCTGCTCGGCGCGATGGCATGGTGGCTGGCCCGCGGCGAGCGCGAGCGCGATCCCTTGCTGCGTGCCTGGCGCGGCCTGGGCCGGCGCTACGCCAAGCGCGGCCAGGGCCGCGAACCGCACGAACCGGCACTGGCATGGGCGGCGCGCGTGCAGCGGGAAACCGGCGATGCGAGCCTGATTCCGCTCAGCCGGCGTTTCGCCGATGCGCGCTACGCTGGCGCTGATTCGGACAGCGCTTCATTGTTGCGCGACCTGCGCAGGCACCGTCCGCCCACTGGAGCATCCCGATGAAGATTCGCCTGCTGTTCCCCGTGATCGCTGCGTTGGCGCTCGGCGCCTGCGCCACCGCCCCCAAGCCGCTGCAGGGCCAGTTCGCGCCCGTCAGCCCGCGCGATTCGGTCGCCGGCCAGCAGGCCGGCGCGCCGGTGCGCTGGGGCGGCAAGATCATCAAGACCACGCCCGGCCAGGGCCAGACCTGCTTCCAGATGCTGTCGCGTCCGCTCAATGCCAGCGGGCGCCCGGACAGCGATGCGGCCGACGCCAGCGATGGCCGCTTCATCGCCTGCCGCGCCGGCTTCTACGACCCGGCGGTGTTCGAACCCGGCCGCGAGGTGACCTTCATCGGCCACGTGTCCGGCTACGACAACACCCGCATCGGCGAGTACGACTACCGCCTGCCGAAGATGGACGCGGACGTGGTCTACCTGTGGCCGGTGGTGCGCCAGGTCGAAGTGGTGCCCGCCTACCCGTACGGCCCCTGGGGCCCGGGCTGGGGCCCGTGGGGTCCGCGCTGGGGCTGGTGGTAAGCCTGCCGCGTGCGCCGCAACGAAAAACGCCGCTGATCCAGCGGCGTTTTTTTATGCCTGCCTGTTGGCGCCGGCCACGCGACTCAGGGCGTGCCGAAGCGTCCCAGCGGCGCGCCGGCGAGCAGATGCAGGTGCAGATGGAACACCGTCTGCCCGGCGTGCTCGCGGCAGTTGATCACCACTCGGTAGCCGTCCTGGGCCAGGCCCTGCTCGCGCGCATAGCTGGCCGCGGCCAGCACCAGCCGGCCGACCAGGGTCGCCTGCTCCGGCGCCAGGTCGTCCAGGGTCGGAATCTCCACCTGCTTGGGAATGAAGAGCACATGCACCGGCGCCTGCGGCGCGATGTCCTTGAAGCCGAGCACGGCGTCGTCCTCGTAGACGATGCTGGCCGGAATTTCGCGACGGATGATCTTGCCGAAGATGGTGTCCATGGAGCGCGCCCGGAACGAAAGAAGGGGCCGCCGTTATAGCCCAATTCGGCCTCGCGCCGCAGCCGCGTGCGGCGTCACTCGCCGGCGCCGGCGCGCGGCACTTCGCTGCGGCTGCCGAAGGCATGCGACAGCGTGCCGCGATCCACGTACTCCAGTTCACCGCCCAGCGGCAGGCCCTGCGCCAGCCGGCTCGGCCGCACGCCGTGCTGGCGCGCCAGTTGCGCCAGGTAATGCGCGGTGGCCTCGCCTTCGACCGTGGAATTGGTGGCGATGATCAACTCGGCCACCTCGCCCTGCGCCAGCCGCGCGCCGAGCCGGTCCAGGCCCAGTTCGCGCGGGCCGATGCCGTCCAGCGGCGACAGCCGGCCCTGCAGGATGAAGTACAGGCCGCGGTAACCGGTGGCGTGCTCGATCGCCAACCGGTCGGCCGGCGATTCCACCGCGCACAGCTGCTGGCGGTCGCGGGCGGGACTGGCGCAGATCGCGCAGATGTCGGTTTCGCTGAAATCGCGGCACTGCGCGCAATGGCCGATGCGCTCGATCGCCTCGTGCAACCGCTCGGCCAGCCGCTGCCCACCCTCGCGCTCGCGCTCGAGCACGTGGTAGGCCATGCGCTGCGCGGTCTTCTGGCCGACGCCAGGCAACACGCGGAACGCATCGATCAGTTGTTCGAGCAGCGGCGAGCTCATTGTGGTTGGGGATTCGGGAGTGGGGATTGGGGATTCGTAAGGGAAACATCGCTGTCACGCGATGTTTTCGTAGGAGCGGCTTCAGCCGCGACGGTTTGATCTGACCGGTCGCGGCTGAAGCCGCTCCTACAAGAGGAATTCACCGAAGCAGGAAGGGAAGCGCACTCGCGAAAAACCGCGAATCCCCAATCCCGAATCCCCAATCCCGGCAACTCAGAACGGCAGCTTCATGCCCGGCGGGATCGGCATGCCGGCCGTGGCCGCGCCCATGCGCGCCTTGGATTCGGCGTCGATCTTGTTGGAGGCGTCGTTGAAGGCGGCGGCGATCAGATCCTCGGCCATTTCCTGGTCGGCCAGGATGCTCGGATCGATCCGCACCTTGCGGCACTCCTTGGCGCCGGTCAGGGTCACGTTGACCATGCCGCCGCCGGCGCTGCCGGTGACTTCCAGCTTGGCCAGTTCTTCCTGGGCGCGCTGCAGGTTTTCCTGCATCTTCTGCGCCTGTTGCATCAGTTGGGCGATATTGCCGCGCATCGTGGTTCACTCATCGTAGGGACGGATGGAATCGGGAACGACCCGCGCGCCTTGCTGCTGGATCAGCGCCTGCACCGCCGGGTCGTTCATGAACGCGGTCTCGGCCGCGTTCTGGCGCTCGCCGCGTTGCCGGTGCGAGCGCTCATGCAGGGTTTCGGCATCGACCGCGATGCCGCTTTCGATGACGATCTTCGGGCGCTGGCCCAGCGCATCAGCCAGGGCCGCGGCCAGTTCGCCAAGCGAGCGCTCGGACTGCAGGTATTCGAAGCCCGGCGACAGCGACAGCCGCAGCACGCCTTCGGCATGGCTGACGAAGGCGGCATTGGCGGCGAGCTGCCGCGACGGGCCGCTCAGCCCGCAGTCGGCGACCAGTTCGAGCCAGTCCTCGGCGCTGTGCAGCGCGCGCGGCGTGTCGGACACGGGCGCATGGGTGCGCGGCGTCGGCGCCAGCGGCGGCACCATCGCCATCTCCGGCTCGGCTGCCGCGGCCGGGACGACCGCCGGGGCCGGGGCCGCGACCGGCGCAGGGCGCGGCGCCGCCGACGGTGCCGGCGGATCCCAGGGCGGATCCACCGGGGCCGGGGCCGCACTGGGCGCAGCCGCCACGGGCGCGGCAGGAACCGGCGCCGGCGCGGCGGCGACGGGCGCAGCCGGCGCGGCGGTGGTCACCGCGACAGGGGCCGCCATCGCCGCGGCGGGCGCGCTGGCAGCGGCCGCGGACGCATGGCCGTGTCCTTGCGTGGCCGTACCGGTCGCGGTGCCGGCCGGCAGCGCCGCGGCCCCCATCGGGCGGAACGCCAGCATGCGCAACACCGCCATCTCGAACCCGGCGCGCGGACTCGGCGCCAGGTACAGGTCGCGACGCCCGTTCAGCGCCATCTGGTACCACAGCTGCACGATCTCCGGACGCAGGCGCTCGGCCAGCGGTGCCGGGTCCAGGCCATCCAGCGCCGGCGTGGCCGCGCCCGGCACCAGTTGCCGCACCTGGATGCGGTGCAGGGCCTCGGCCAGCGCCTCCAGCACCCCGCCCCAGTCGGGCGAGAACTCGGCCAGGCCGGCCACCACCTGCAGCAGCCGCTGCCCGTCGGCATCGGCCAGCGCGTCCAGCATCGCCCCGACCTGGGTGCGATCGACCGTGCCCAGCATCGCCCGCACCACCGCGTCGCGCAGCGCACCGCCGGCATAGGCGATGGCCTGGTCGAGCAGCGACAGGCCGTCGCGCAGGCTGCCGTCGGCGGCCTTGGCCAGCTGCACGATCGCCGAGGCATCCACCTCGATCTGCTCGGCGGCCAGGATCTTGGTCATCTGCCCCTGGATCTGCTCCTCGTCCAGGCGCTTGAGGTTGAACTGCAGGCAGCGCGACAGCACCGTCACCGGCAGCTTCTGCGGGTCGGTGGTGGCGAGCAGGAACTTCACGTGCTCCGGCGGCTCTTCCAGCGTCTTCAGCAGCGCGTTGAACGCCGCCTTGGAGAGCATGTGCACTTCGTCGATCAGGTAGACCTTGAACTTGCCGCGCGAGGGCATGTACTGCGCGTTCTCGATCACCTCGCGCACATCGTCCACGCCGGTGTTGGACGCGGCGTCGATCTCCAGCAGGTCGATGTAGCGGCCGGCATCGATGTCCAGGCAGGCCGCGCACTGACCGCACGGGTCGGCGCTGGTGCCCTGCTCGCAGTTCAGCGACTTGGCGAAGATGCGCGCGATGGTGGTCTTGCCGACACCGCGGGTACCGGTGAACAGGAACGCGTGGTGCACCCGGCCGCTGTCCAGCGCGTTGGTGAGCGCGCGGACCACATGCTCCTGCCCCACCAACTCGGCGAAACGCTTGGGGCGCCACTTGCGGGCGAGAACGAGATAGGACATCAGGCGACCGTCTTCATCTGAACCGCCATTGTGCCACGCCGGGCCAGCGCGATCGTTCAGCCGCCCGGTCAGCCGGCGTCACGCGCGCGCCGGCCGTCGTTGCAGGGCTGCCTGCCACGATGAACAGGGTGAAGATGAGCGCAGTTCACGCCCCGGCGTCGTTCGCCTTGTGAACGGCGGCCATGACGGCTAGAATTCCCGCCCTTGCCCGGACCGCATTGGCCTGCGCAAGACCCGGAGAGGTGTCCGAGTGGTTGAAGGAGCACGCCTGGAAAGTGTGTAAGCGTCTAAACCGCGCTTCGGGGGTTCGAATCCCCCTCTCTCCGCCAGATTGAAAGTGTTGAGATGGCCCAGTCGCGTGAGTTTCGCCGGCGCCTGGGAGGGGGTGAGAACCCCCGGGTTCGACAGGTGGCGTAGCCACCTGCACGGCGAAGCCGCCCGAAGGGCGAGGCATCGAAGATGCCGAGTGAATCCCCCTCTCTCCGCCAGATTCGAATGCGTGTCCTCTCGCAGAATGCCCCACCCCGGTGGCGGTATCCGAAAGAGGAAGAACCGCGCCACTGGCGCGGTTTCGTCTCTATGGTGGCCCCGTCGGCCCCTCGCGACGCTAGGTCGAAAACCCCGCCAGGGCCGGAAGGCAGCAACGGTATCGATCGACGCGGGCGCCGAGGTCAGCCGGCGGGGTTACCACCCCCTTCTGCAACGCTGCCTGCCGCATGGAGACACATCGCCTGCGCGATGCGCCCTGCCGAGCATGAGCGTCCTTGCGGCACACACCACGCCCGGCTAGCGTCGTGCCCCTGGCTAGTCGTTGGCACCGGCCTTGGCGACGGCACAGGCATCCCTACAACCGGCAGAACCACTTCGGCGCGTATCGATCGACGCGGGCGCCGAGGTCAGCCGGCGGGGTTACCACCCTCCTTCTGCAACGCTGCCTGCCGCATGGACACATGCTCGCCTGTGCGATGTGCCCTGCCGAGCATGAGCGTCCTTGCTGCACACACCGCGCCCGGCTAGCGTCGTGCCCCTGGCTAGTCGTTGGCACCGGCCGTAGCGACGGTGCAGGCATCCCTGCACCGGCGGCGCTACTTCGGCGCGTATCGATCGACGCGGGCGCCGAGGGCAGCCAGTGGGTTACCCACGCTCCTCGCATAAGCCGACAGCAATCAACACCTGATCGCGCGCGCCGCTAATCCGGTTGCGCCGCCTGCGTCTCCGGATGCAGCCATCCCGCGTCGCCGTCGCGATAGCGTTCGCGCTTCCAGATCGGCACGCGCGCCTTGACCTCGTCGATGACGTAGCGGCAGGCATCGAACGCGGCGCCACGGTGCGCAGCGACCACGCCGACCCAGACCGCCAGGTCGCCGATCGCCAGTTCGCCGACGCGGTGCACGCAGCGCAGCTCGAGGATGGCGAAGCGGGCCAGCGCCTCGTCGACGATGCGCTGGCCTTCAGCCTCGGCCAGCGCGGCGTAGGCCTCGTAGTGCAGGCCGTCGACCGCACGGCCGTCGTTGTGGTCGCGCACCCAGCCTTCGAAGCTGGCATAGGCGCCGGCCTGGGCGTGCGCCAGCGGGGCGCGCAGCGTGGCGATGTCGAGCGGATGGTCGGCCAGGCGGAAACGCGGTTCGGTGGACATGGCTCAGCCTCCCGAGACCGGCGGGATGAACACCACTTCGCTGCCGTCGCGCACCGCCTCGTCCCAGCCGGTGAAGGCGCCGTCGACCGCCACCCGCAACCGCTCCGCCGGCCAGCGCAGGCCATGGCGGGCATCGCGTTCGGCGTACAGCGCGCGCAGATCGGGCGCATCGGTGCGCACCTGCTCGCGCTCCAGCCCCGCGGCCTCGCGCAGGCTGGCGAAGTACAGCACGGTCACCGAGGCGCTCATGCCACGCTCCCGACATCGCGCTTGCCGCCGCGCTTGCCGACCAGTCGCACCGGGCCGATGGTCATCGCATGGGTCAAGGCCTTGCACATGTCGTAGACGGTCAGCGCGGCGACGCTGGCGCCGGTCAGCGCCTCCATCTCCACCCCGGTGCGGTGCACGGTGCGCACCGTGCATTCGATGCCCAGCACCTGCGGCGAGCGCCAGTCGATGGCGAAGCGGCAGCCGTCGATCGGCAGCGGATGGCAGAACGGGATCAGTTCGTGGGTGCGCTTGACCGCCATGGTGCCGGCGATCACCGCGGTATCGACGATGCCGCCCTTCGCGCTGCGCAGCGCGTCGGCGCGCAACTGCGCAGCCACGGCCGCGGGAAAGCGCACCTGCGCCTGCGCCACCGCCACGCGCGCGGTGGCGGTCTTGGCGGAGACGTCGACCATGGTCGGCAGTCCCTGCGGGTCCAGGTGGGTCAGCGCCGGCGCGGCGGCGCGCGCGGACGTGGCGGAGGTTTTCTTGGTCATGGACTGCGCTGCCGCTCCCACGGCGCGATCTTCAGGCACTGCCGGGAATCGGCGTGCCCTGGTGGAACAGCATGCGCCATCGGTCGTCACGGCGCTGCCACAGCGAACTGCGCAGCGCCTGCCTCGGCGGCTCGCCGCCGCCGCTGCGCTCGCTGCGATAGCGCACTTGCGCAAGGTCCGGCGCCAGCGACTGCACCTGGATGTCGACGGCGCGGTAGCGGAAGTCGCCCGACTCCACCGCCAACGCCTGCAGCACCGCCGGCCTGTCGAAGCAGCGCCCGGAGGCGCCGAACTCGACGAAGGCGTCGTCGAGCAGTTCGGCCACGCGCTCGGCCGAGGCGCGCACCGCCGGCTCCAGCAATTCCAACTCCAGCGCGACGAGCGCACGTTGCACTGCGGCGTCCATGACTCAACCGCCGATCAGGAACATTTCGACGTGCTTGCCGCGCGTGGCCGACGCCGCGCCCCGCAGTTCGCTGTAGCGATCGTCGCGACGCTCCCACAGCGCACGCACGCGCTCGGCCAGCATCTCTTCGCCACCGGCCAGCGCCGGCCGCAGGTCGGTGCCCTCGCCCGCGAACAGGCAGGTGTATAGATGGCCATCGGCCGAGACGCGGGCGCGGTGGCAATCGCCGCAGAACGGCGTGCTGACCGAGGTCACGAAGCCGATCTCGCCGCCGCCATCGGCAAACGCGTAGCGCGCGGCGACCTCGCCGGGGTAATGCGGCGCCAGCGCCTGCAGCGGCCAGCGCGCGGCGATGTGGTCGCGCAGTTCGGCGGCCGGCACCACCCGCTCGCGGCGCCAGGCATTGCAGGTGCCCACGTCCATGTATTCGATGAAGCGCAGCACATGGCCGCTGCCGCGGAAATGCGCCAGCAACGGCAACACCTGGTCGTCGTTGATGCCGCGCTGGACCACGCAGTTGAGCTTGACCGGCCCCAGCCCGGCCGCCACCGCCGCGTCGATGCCCTCCAGCACCTGCGCGATCTCGCCACGGCCGCCGGACAGCTGCCGGAACACCGCCGGCTCGATCGCATCCAGGCTGACCGTGACCCGGCGCAGGCCGGCCTCGCGCAAGGCCTGCGCGTGCCGCGCCAGCAGCGCGCCGTTGGTGGTCATGGCCAGATCGTCCACGCCGGGAATGCACGCCAGCCGCCGCACCAGCTCGGGCAGATCGCGGCGCAGCAGCGGCTCGCCGCCGGTCAGGCGCAGCTTGTTGACGCCGTTGCGCACGAAGGCGCGGGCCAGGGTCTCCAGTTGCGCGAACGACAGCCGCGATGCCGCGTCGAAGCCGTAGTCGTCCGGCACCTTGTCGGCGGGCATGCAGTAGCCGCAGCGGAAGTTGCAGGCCTCGATCACCGACAGGCGCAGGTCGCGCAACGGCCGCCCGCGCCGGTCCGCCGGCGTCGCCGACGCGAGCGGCAGACGCGGCAGCGCGTTCATCCCGCCGGCACCTGCGGCGCGCGCGGCGCAGCCAGCGCCACGCATTGGCCCGGGCGCGCCACGCGGTGGCCGCGCGCGCGCAGGGCCTCGGCATCTTCGTCGCTGGCGTAGTGGTAGAGCATGGTCCGTTGCAGCAGCTCGGCGGGGTATTCCCGCTCCAGGTCGTCGACCCCAGTATGCGACGGGTTGCCGTGAAGACCGCAGTCGTGCGCCACCAGTTCGCCGTCGTCGGCATAGCGGTTCAGCATTTCCGGGATCGGCCGGGTATCCCCGCTCCACACCAGCGCGCCCTGCAGACGCAGGCCGTAGGCGGTCTCCGGCCAGTGGTGGCGCACCGGGAACACCTCCAGGCGCACGCCCTCGTGCCAGAACGCATCGCCCACCGCGATCAGCTGGAACGCGTCCCAGAAGTTGGCGCCACCCTCGGCCAGCACGTTCGGATAGTCGGCCACCCGCCGGTGCAGCAGCGGCACCACCGTGGCCGGCACGTACAGCCGCACCTTGCCGCGACGCGCAGAGAAATAGCTGTCCACGAACAGCCGTTCGAAGCCGGCCACATGGTCCATATGCACGTGGGTGACGAACAGCGCCTGCGGCATCGCCCCGTAGTGCGCCTGGTAGGCGGTCAACCCCTCGCCGCCGCAGTCGATGGTCAGCCACGGCCGGCCATCGCACTCGATGGTGGCCATCGGCGAACCCAACGTCACCGCCGAGGCATTGCCCACGCCCTGGAAGCGCAGCGCCCAGTCCGTCATCAGCAGCCGCGCTCCCAGGCCAGGTCGTAGGCACGGCGCAGGCGCGCGTAATCCTTCTCCACCGCATCGACGCTGCGCTCGCCGCGCAGCTTCAGCAGCGAACGACGCAGCCGCTTGAGGTTGCGCTCGCGCCAGCGGGTGGCGGGAATGCGCAGCACGCCGCGATCGAAATCGATCAGCCAGCCGCGGCCGTTGCCGTCGAACAGGATGTTCTGCGCATTGAGGTCGGCATGGTCGAGACCGGCGCGATGGAAGCGCGCGATCAGCCGTCCCGCCTCCTCCCACGGCGCGCCGCGGCCGGCCAGATGCGCGCGCTCGGCCAGCGAGCGCACGCCTTCCAGCCGCTCCATCAGGATCGCCGCGCGATAGCGCAATCCCTGGCGCAGGTAGCAAGCCGCCAGCGGGCGCGGCACCGGCAGCTTGCGCGCGATCAACGCACGCATCAGCCGGAACTCGGCGAAGCTGCGGGTGCGGTCGGCGCCGGTCCACAGGTAGCGATCGCGGATTAGCTTGGCGACCAGCCCGCCGCGGCGGTACTGGCGCAGCACGCAACTGCCGAACGGGGCATCGACGAACCAGGCGCCGCCGCGGCCGCCGGCATCCACCGGGCGGGCGCGTTCGCCCCAGGCGACGGCAGAGAACAGCGACGGCTCGGCTTGCCGCAGTCGTTCGCGGTCGAACAGAATGGCCCCGTAACCGCGGCCCTCGCGGTACGGCGTCAGCGCTTCGGTGGCGTCGAATGCAACCATCCAGCGAGTCTAACAACACCATGCCGGCAACGCTCCCTTCGTTGTGCCTGTTGCGCCTGTCGGCGCTGGGGGACGTGACCCACGTGGTGCCGCTGGTGCGGACCCTGCAGCGCGCCTGGCCGCAGGCGCCGGCACTGCACTGGATCATCGACAAGGCCGGGCACAAGCTGCTGGACGGCCTGCCGGGCGTCGCGTTCCACACCTACGACAAGCGCAGCGGCCTGGCCGGCATGCGCGCCGTGCGCCGTGCGCTGCCGGCACAAGGCTTCGACGCGCTGCTGCAGATGCAGGTGGCGCTGCGCGCCAACGTGCTGTCGGCGTTCGTGCCGGCGCGCCGCCGCATCGGCTACGACCGCAGCCGCTCCAAGGACCTGCACGGCCTGTTCGTCAACGAGCGCATCCCCGACCGCCCCGGCATCCACGTGCTGGATGCGATCGGCAGCTTCTGCGAGCCGCTGGGCCTGCGCCAGACCGAGGTGCGCTGGGACCTGCCGGTGCCCGACGACGCGCATGCCTGGGCGCGCGCGCAATGGCCCGACGATGGCCGGCCGGCGCTGCTGATCTCGCCCTGCTCCAGCCACCAGCGCCGCAACTGGTATGCCGAGCGCTACGCCGCGGTGGCCGACCATGCCGCCGCGCAGGGCTGGCGGGTGGTGCTGTGCGGCGGCCGCAGCGATCTGGAGCGCAGTACCGCCGATGCCATCGTCGCCGCGGCGCGCACGCCGGTGCTCGACCTGGTCGGCCGCGACACGCTCAAGCAACTGCCGGCGCTGCTGCAGCGCGCGGCGTTGGTCATGACACCCGACTCCGGCCCCATGCACATCGCCAACGCGATGGGCACCAAGGTGCTGGGCCTGCACGCGGCCAGCAACCCGCGTCGCAGCGGCCCGTATTCCGATATCCGCTACTGCGTGGACAAGTACGACGCTGCCGCGCGCAAGTACCTGGGAAAGCCGGCCGCGCAGCTGAAGTGGGGCAGCAAGATCGAATTCGACGGGGTGATGGATCTCATCGCGGTGGACGATGCGATCACCGCGTTCGAGCGCTACCGCGCCGACCACGGCCACTGAAGCCATTGCGGCGGCGCTGGCGTCGCTCTACCATCGCCGCGCGTCCTGCCGCCGCCCCGGCCTGCAGGAGCCGCCGTAAGCGTTTACGTCAATCAACGCGCCAACTGCGCCGGATCCGTCCGGGGCTGTTTCCCGTCCAGGCCTGGCAGGCCAATGGCGGGTGGCGCCTTCGATCGACCGGCTTACGGAGAGTCCGCAATGTCACGTTCCCCGCTGTTTTCCCGCAAGCTGCCCCCGCGCCATGCCGCCTGGGTGACCCCGCTGCTGCTGTCGGTGCTGATGACCTGCATCGTCTCGATGATCAGCACCCTGCGCAGCGTCGGCTTGGCGCCCGGCGTCGGCACGCTCTGGCTCGGCGCCTGGGCGCTGTCCTGGCTGGTCGCCTTCCCGACCCTGCTGCTGGTCCTGCCGCTGGTGCGGCGCCTGACCGGCCTGCTGGTCGCGCGCGACTGAAGGCAGCCCGGTGGCCGGGAGACGCAACGCCTCCCGGCCACCACTCTCAGGCCGAGGCGTTGCGGTAGTCCTGGTAGGACTTCTCTTCCACGTAGCTGGAGCCCAGGGCCAGGTTGATGTCCTTCTTGAGCCGCGCGCGCTCGTCGTTTTCGTAGTACACGCTGCGCGCGAGCTTGATGAACTCCTCGTCGAAGGCCTGCGCCTTCTCCTTGATCCGGATCTCGTCCTCGATCACCCACAGGCGCTCGTTGACCGCCTTCAGCTCCGCGCGCAGGCGCGCCACGTCGCCGCCGGCCGCCGGATGCGCCATCCAGGTCTTTTCCAGCGCCGACAGTTCGGCGTGCACATTGGCCAGCTTGGCCGGATCCTCGATGCGCTCGGACTTGATTTGCAGGATGGCGATCTTGTCGAGCAGTTCGCCGAAGGACACGGGCACCAGGATTTCGGACATGGCAGACACCACAAACAGGAGAAGGGAGAGTGTAACGGCCGCGTCTTAAAGCGGCGTCGGCACGCTGTCGCGCGCATCAAAAAAGCAAAAGGCCCCTGACGGGGCCTCATGCAAAACTGGCGGCAAGAGGGGGATGCACTCGGTGCATGCTGCACCTCGCCCTGCGGGCGGCTGCGCCGTGCGCATCGGCTGTCGCCGATGGGTCGAACCCGCGTGGCTTCTCACCCCCCACTCCTGCGCTGATCACGCTCTGCGACCGCTGAAGGGCCTGTGCGCGATAGAACTGGCGGGAAGGGGGGGATTCGAACCCCCGAGGCGCTATAAACGCCTGCCTGATTTCGAGTCAGGTACATTCAACCACTCTGCCACCTTCCCGGGTGGTCCCCGGCGGACCGGGGGCGTGCATCATACGGTTCCCGCCGCGCGCGGACAAGCGGCCCGGCACCGGCGCCTCCACAGGCGCCTGGCGGCGCGGGGCGATGAACCCCGCCTGCTTGGCGCTGCGCGCGGCGATTGCCTGATCCGCGCGCGACCGCGATGATGCCCCTGACCCCAGAAAACACCGGCCGGCCGCAGGCGCGCAATGATCGAATTCGGACACCTCACCCACGTCGGCCTGCGCCGCGACCTCAACGAGGACACCTACTACGGCGACCACGAACTGGGGCTGTGGCTGGTGGCCGATGGCATGGGCGGCCATGCCTGCGGCGAGGTCGCCAGCGCCCTGGCGCGCGAGGCCATCGTCCGCGAAGTGCGCGGCGGCACCGCGCTGGCGCAGGCCATCCGCATCGCCGACGAGGAAATCATCCGCGCCTCGCAGCGCCGCAACGACACCCTGCCGATGGGCACCACGGTGGTGGCCGCGCGGGTACAGGGCAACCGCTTCGAGGTGGCCTGGGTCGGCGACAGCCGCGCCTACCTGTGGCGCGACGGCAAGCTGGCCCAGCTCAGCCAGGACCACAGCTACGTGCAGGAACTGATCGCCCAGGGCGCCCTCACCGCCGAGCAGGCCCGCGCGCATCCGCACCGCAACGTGGTCACCCAGGCATTGGGCGTCACCGACCCGCAGCACCTGAACGTGGCCACGATGACCGGCGAACTGCGCCCGGGCATGCGCCTGCTGCTGTGCAGCGACGGGCTGACCGAGGAAGTGGACGATGCCGGCCTGGCCAGCGCGTTGGGCCACGACGACTGCAGCGCGCAGGAGTGCGTGGACATGCTGGTCGCCGCTGCGCTCGACGAAGGCGGCTCGGACAACATCACCGCGATCCTGGTGCGCTGCCACTGAATTCGGTGCGGCGCGGCCGCCGCTCCGTCCGCGCAACCCACGTCAGGGCACCGCTGGATACTTGCAGTCTTAACGCTCAAGTCGGCCAGGCTGGCCTGCAGGAGCGGCTGCAGCCGCGACGGGGCTTTACCGGGAACGCTCCATCGCGGCTGAAGCCGCTCCTACAACATCCGTCCCGTCGTCATTCGAGGCGCCCTCAGCCGGCCACCGCTTCCGCCACGACCGGTTCGGCGTCGTCCCACAGCGCGCGGCCGGCCTTCTTGCGCAGCTTCTCCAGCCGCGCCTGGTGCGCCTCCAGCTCCGAGGCGGTCGGCAACACCCGCGGCCGCGGCAGCAGCATCGTCATGTCGAACGCCGGCCCCTGCGCGGCCGCATGCGCGGCGCCGTCCTCGGCCAGGGCGAAACCGATCTCTTCCTGACCCGAGGTCAGCGCGATGTACACGTCGCTGAGGATCTGCGCATCGAGCAGCGCGCCGTGCAGCTGCCGGTGCGAGTTGTCCACGCCCAGCCGCTTGCACAGCGCGTCCAGCGAATTGCGCTGGCCGGGGAAGCGCTCCCGCGCCAGCAGCAGGGTGTCGATCACCGTGGCGCGGTCGAGGATGCGGCCGTAGGACTCGCCCAGCCGCGACAGCTCGTAGTCCAGGAACCCCAGGTCGAACGACGCGTTGTGGATGATCAGCTCGGCGCCATCGATGAACTCCAGGAATTCATCGACCACCTCGTGGAATTCCGGCTTGTCGGCGAGGAAGTCCAGGGTCAGGCCGGTGACTTCCTGCGCGCCGGGTTCGAAATCGCAGTCCGGGCGCAGGTAGCGGTGGAAGTTGCGCCCGCTGGGACGGCGTTCGAGCAGTTCCACCGCGCCGATTTCGACGACGCGGTTGCCCTTCTTCCATTCCAGGCCGGTGGTTTCGGTATCGAGGATGATCTGACGCATGGGACTCGCAGCTGAGAAGGAAGACAGGATCAGGTCGCGACCGCGGCGCCGCCGGCGCGCACGTGCAGGGCCTGGTTGCGCGCCAGCTGGTCGACCCGCTCGTTGTCCGGGTCGCCGTTGTGGCCCTTGACCCAGCGCCAGTCGATCGTATGCCGCTGCGCGGCGGCGTGCAGCCGTTCCCATAGGTCGCGGTTCTTGACCGGATCGCCGCCGGCGGTCTTCCACTGCCGCCGCACCCAGCCCGGCATCCATTCGGTGATGCCCTGGCGCACGTACTGCGAGTCGGTGTGCAGCACGATCTGGCACGGCTCGTTGAGCGTCTCCAGGGCCATGATCGCGGCCATCAGCTCCATGCGGTTGTTGGTGGTGTGCGCCTCGGCGCCGGCCACTTCGCGCTCCAGTCCCTTGTAGCGCAGCAACGCGGCCCAGCCGCCGGGGCCGGGATTGCCGAGGCAGGCGCCATCGGTATGGATGTCGACAGTCTTCATGAAACTCCGCAAATCAAATGGAAGCGACCGAGCCGCGCCAGCGGACCGGCGCGCGCAACGGGATGGGGCCGATGCCGGCGGCGGTGCGTTTCTCGGCCTGCAGCAGGCAGACCGCGCGCAGCGGTGCGGCGGAGGTGGCCGGGCCAACGCCGCCGCGGGTCGGCCATACCGGCCCGAGATAGCGCAGTTGCTCCACGCACGGCAGGCCGGTCTGCTCGAGCAGGCCGCGCCAGCTGCCCGGCGGGCGCGCCACCAGGCCCTGCCGGCGCCAGCGCAGCCGGTACGGGCTCATCGCGTTGAGCGCGAACAGCCACAGGCGGCCGCCCGGCATCAGGATGCGCTCGCATTCCTCCAGCAGCGCCGCCCCGTCGGCGGCGAGCACGTGCTGCAGGACGATCGCGTTGACGCTCTCCGAGGGCAGCGGCAGCGGCAAGGTGCATACCAGGTCGCCGGCATAGCCGCGGGCGCTGCGGTGCAGGCGCACGCCCCGCCCCGGCAACTCGCGCCCCGGGGGTGGCAGCGGCACCGGCGCCAGCCACAGCCAGGGCTGCGCGGGGCGCTTGAGCAGGGCGTCGAGGATCAGCGGCTGTTCGGCCTGGAGCAGCGCCTGCGCCCCGGCCGTATCAAACCAGGATGAGACGTTGGCTTGACGGGGGAGCGACACGGCAGGCATGGTGCCAATTCTATGCGACTGATCGCCCTGCCCGCATTCCAGGATAACTACATCTGGGCGATCGCCACGGACGACGGGCGTGCGCTGCTGGTCGACCCCGGCCAGGCCGAGCCGGTGCTGGAGGCCGCGGCACAAGGCCTGCAGCCCGCCGCCATCCTGCTCACCCACCACCACGACGACCACATCGGCGGCGTCGCCACGCTGCGCGAGCGCTGGCCGGACCTGCCGGTGTACGCGCCGGACGATCCGCGGATCGCTGGATTCCCGTGCGAGCGGGTCGGCGACGGCGACATCGTGAAGGTGCTGGACTGGCAGTTCGATACCCTGGCGGTCCCCGGCCACACCCGCTCGCATCTGGCGTACGTCGGCCAGGGCCACCTGTTCAGCGGCGATACGCTGTTCAGCCTGGGCTGTGGGCGCATGTTCGAAGGTACGCCCTCCCAGATGTTGGGTTCGCTGCAGCGCCTGTCCGCCCTCCCGGGGCAGACGCTGGTCTGCTGCGGACACGAATACACCTTGGCCAATGCGGCATTCGCCGTCACGGTCGATCCCACCAACGCTGCCCTGCGGCAGCGCCATCAGGAAGCCCAGGCCATGCGTCATGCTGCCCGCCCCACCGTTCCCGTCACACTCGCCAGCGAACTGGCGACCAATCCGTTCCTGCGCACCGCCTCGGCGGCGATCCAGCAGGCGATCGGCGCCCGGCTCGGCCGGGGGGTGTCCGACGAGGTGGAAGTCTTCGCCGAACTGAGGCGCTGGAAAGACGATTTCCGAGCATGAGGGCGCTGGCGTTGACGGCGGCGCTGACGCTGGCGATGGCGTCGGTGGCGCCCCCCGCGGTGGCCGCGACCCCGCTTGCGGCGGCACTCGAGCAGACCGTGGCCGGTCTGAATGGCTTGCCGACGGACGCGGCGGCGCTGCCGCCGCCCACCACCCGTAACGGGCACGACATCCTCGCCCGCTTCCGCGACGGCCTGGCCGACACGCGTTGCGACGCCGGCGCCACCGATGCGCGCTGGCAGCAGCAGTTCTCGCGCGCGCCCTCGCGTCTGGCCGACGAGGACGAGGACGTACTGCCGCTGTTCGGCTACGTGGTCGACGAACTGCGCGCGGCCAACCTGCCGACCGAGTTTGCGCTGATCCCGTTCGTGGAGAGCGGCTACCGCCCGGCCGCGCGCAACAGCGGCGGCCCTGCCGGCCTGTGGCAGTTCATCCCCGGCACCGCGCGCAACCACGATGTCCCGCTGGAGAACGGCTACGACGGCCGCCTGTCCGCGGTGGACTCCACCCGCGCCGCGGTGCGCTACCTGAAGACCCTGCACGGCATGTTCGGCGGCGACTGGCGCCTGGCGATCATGGCCTACAACGCCGGCGAGTACCGCGTGCTGCAGTCGATGCGCCGCGCCGGCATGAATGCGCAGAACGCCCAGCCGGACAAGCTGCCCGGGCTGTCCTCGGTCACCTATGCCTACGTCGAGAAGCTGCACGCGCTGGCCTGCGTGCTGGAACAGGCGCAGACCCGCGACGAATGGATGGCGTCCCTGGATCGCGACGTGCCGATCCTGCAGGCGCAGACACTGCCGGCCGGGATGGCGCTAGACGACTGGGCACGGCGCCAGGCGCTGCAGGGCAACCAACTCGCGCGGCTGAATCCGGCCCTGGGCAACGGCCGCAGCGCCAAGCGCGCGCTGCCGGTGCTGGCGCCCCGCAGCCTGGGCGGCCCCGTGCTGGCCCAGGACACCGCACTGCCGGCGCAGGACGACGCCCCGGTCGTCGCCACCGTGGCCAGCACCGACGACAGCCCTGCGCCGCGCCGTGGCGCACGCGCTGGTGCGCGCTCCCGCCACACCCACACCGTGCGCGACGGCGACACCGCCTGGAACATCGCCAAGCGCTACGGCATCACCGTGCAGGCGCTGTTGATGAAGAACGGCCTGTCCGCGCGCAGCGTGCTGCGCCCCGGCATGGTGCTGAGCTACGAGGACTGACGCGTTCCCGCCACGGCGGGACGACGTCCGTTACACGCGACAACGCCGGCGGGTGTGCCCCCATGCCGCGGGGACGACCGCCCATTGCCGCCGACCCGAACGGCGCCTGACACCACCACGCACGTCTGCTATGCAGGCTTAGTACCGGGTCCAGCACCGACGGCAACCGCGCGCACTGACCCGCGAAGAGCAAGTTCGGCCTCGATCACCGCCTAGCGCGCAGGCCCTCGCGCCAGGCGAGGCGGCGGTCGTACCGTCTGCCGCCCATTCACGCCACCACTCGCGCCTGCCGGCGATCGGCAGGCGCACGCTGCGCACTTGCGCGCCACCGTTGCGCACTTCCCACGGCAACGCGCGCATGTGGACACCCCTGAAACGCAACAGGCCCGGCAATGCCGGGCCTGTTGCGTCATCTCCCGCGTCGGCGGCGCCGCTGTTACAGCTGCGACTCCTGCACGCTGATCTTGAAGTGCTTGCGCATCGCATCGACGTAGGCCTTGGCATCGGCCGCGCCGTCGATCTGCGCCAGCTGCTGCTGGAACATGGTCTGCTGCTCGGCCGGTACCTTGCTCAGGTCGCCCGGCGTCACCTTGGTGACCGCGAACAGCGCATAGCGCTTGCCCACCGTGCCCGGGGCCGCAGGCAGTTCGACCTTGCCCACCGACGGCTTGCCGTCGACCGGCTGCGGTGCGCTGAAGATCGCCTGGCTGGCCTGCGCGCTCGGCATCGGCACGTTGCGCGGCAAACCCGGCATCGGGTTGATCTGCAGCTTCTCCGCGCCGGCCAGGGTCTGCAGGCTCTCGCCCTTGCGCAGGCGCGCCAGCAGCGCGTCGGCCTTGGCGGCGGCGGCCTTGGCGGTGCGGTCGGCATGCACCGCGGCCACCACCTGCTCGTGCACCTTGGCCAGCGGCTGGATCTGCTCCGGCTGGTGCTGGGTCACGCGGATCAGCACGCTGTGGTTCGGCCCGAGGTTGATCGGGTCGCTGACCGTGCCGTCCTGCACCAGGGTGTCGGAGAACGCGGCGCGCAGCACCGCCGGCTGTGCGGCGATGCCGCTGGCGTTGGCGCGCGAGAACGGCCCCAGCGTCTGCACCGGCAGGCCCACTTCCTTCGCCGCCGAGGCCAGCGCGGTCGGGTTCTTGTAGACCAGGTCCACCAGCTTGCCGCTCAACTCGCTGAAGGCCTTCTCGCTGTCGGCCTTCAACTGCTCGCTGGCGAGCTGGTCGCGCACCTGCTCGAACGACTTGCCTTCGCCGCCCTTGACCTGGCGCAGCTGGATGATGTGATAGCCAAATTCGCTCTTCACCGGGCCGACGATCTCGCCGGGCTTCATCGCGAACAGCGCATCCTCGAACGGCTTCACCATCACGCCCTTCTCCACCCAGCCCAGATCGCCGCCGGCGTTCTTGGAGCCCGGGTCGTCGGAGTTGGCGCGGGCCAGCGCGGCGAAATCGGCGCCGGGCTGCTTGGCTTCGGCCGCCAGCTTGGCCGCCTTGGCCTCGGCCGCCTTCTGCGAGGCCGCGTCCTTGCCGGCGCTGATCAGGATGTGCGAGGCCAGTCGCTGGTCGGGCTCGACGAAGCGCGCCTTCTCATCGTCGTAGCGCTTGCGCAGCGTCGCCTCGTCGGCCGGCTTGACCGGCGGCAGGTTGGCCGCATTGAGGTCGACGTACTCGATCGTCACGGTTTCCGGCTGCTTGAAGTCGGACTTGTGCGAGTCGTACCACTGCTGCACCTGCGCGTCGCTCACCGGCGCGGTATCGGCCGGCATCTCCGGCAGCAACGCCATTTCCACGTCGCGGGTCTCGCCCAGCATCTTCAGCAGGCGATCGGTCTCCTGCTTGGTGGCGAACGCCGATTCTGCGAGGCCGGACGGAATCACCGACTGCTGCAGCGCATCGCGCACCAACTGCTGGAACATGGTCGGCGTGCGCGGCGGCGTGCCCGAGGCCAGGGCCAGGCGGTAGCGCTCCGGATCGAACTTGCCGTCGTTCTGGAACGCAGGCATGGCGCTGATGTAATCGCGTACCGCGGCATCGCCGATGACCACGCCGGCGCGTTCGGCCGACAGCTTGGCCACCTGCTCGTCGATCAACTGATCGAGCAGCTTGCGCTTGTTGTCGATGCTTTCGAACGCACGCGGATCGAAATCCTCGCCCTGTTGCTCGCGCGCCTGGATGCGCGCCTGCTCGAAGCGGGTACGGAACTGTTCCGTGCTCACTTCGTGGTGCTGCCACAGCAGCGACACCGGCCACCACGACGGCGCCGACGACCACCACGAGGGCGGTGCCTGCACCTTGGCGACATTGTTGGCACCGACGCCACCGAGGTAGCTGTTGTCGATGACGAACAGGAACGGAATCATCAACAGACCGATGATCGCGGTGGCGATCCAGCCCGAGGTCTTTTCGCGAAGTTTCTGCAGCATTGGGAACCGACGGCCTATTGGCGAGCCGCGCAGTTTAACCCGCTTCACGCCCTGCGGCAGAACCGCCGGCCCGGCCGCCCGCGCCGGTCATGCGCCGCGGCGGCGGATCGGGAGCGGGCAGCGGACGAAAACAGGCGTGACGCAGAAAAAAGAAACCCCCGATCGCTCGGGGGTTTCGCGTACAAATGGCGGAGTGGACGGGACTCGAACCCGCGACCTCCGGCGTGACAGGCCAGCATTCTAACCGACTGAACTACCACTCCGCGTTTGAACGGAGGCGGGCGCGAGGCCCGCTTTCCCGAAGCGGCCGGGCCAACGCTGGTGCGTGGCGGCGACTGCGAGAAACGAAACCCCCGATCGCTCGGGGGCTTCGGTACAACTGGCGGAGTGGACGGGACTCGAACCCGCGACCTCCGGCGTGACAGGCCAGCATTCTAACCGACTGAACTACCACTCCGCTTTTGAAACTTGTCGCTTGGTGCTCTGGTGGGTGCTGAGGGTTTCGAACCCCCGACCCTCTCCGTGTAAAGGAGACGCTCTACCGCTGAGCTAAGCACCCTAGCGAGTCGATTAGTTTACGGCATCCTTCAGCGCTTTACCAGCCTTGAACGTCGGATTCTTCGACGCGGCGATCTTGATGGAGTCGCCGGTCTTCGGGTTGCGGCCGGTGCGCTCGGCACGGTCGCGCACCTGGAAGGTGCCGAAGCCCACGAGCGTGACGCTGTCGCCCTTCTTCAGGGCCTTGGTCACTTCCGACACGAAGGCGTCGATGGCACGACCGGCTTCGGCCTTGGAAATATCGGCGGCAGCGGCGATCGCGTCGTTCAGTTCGGCTTTATTCATTTCTTGATGACTCCATGTGCGGCAGAAGACCGCGGATTGAGGATCGGGTGTCGGCGTGGCCTGCCTCGCCTGAGCGAGACCCCGATGGATATGTTTTGCACTACCAAGCACGCCCGTTCGCGGTGCTCGCAAGCGCTGCATTTATACCAGCGGGCCCATACCCGCGCAAGCCGAAAAGCCAACAACGGCGCGGGTTTGGGCCGTTTGCGCGGGTGCGTTCAGCGCGCGTCAGTGCTTGACGCGCGGGTTCGAGGATGCTTTCTGCTTGCGCCGCGACGGCGCCTGGTCGGCATCGGCGGCGGTCTTCGGCGCAAGCGGACGCTCCAGCGCCAGATCCAGCACTTCGTCGATCCACTTCACCGGCACGATCTTCAGATCGCGGGTGACGTTCTCCGGGATATCGGCCAGATCCTTGCGGTTCTCCTCCGGGATCAGCACGGTGCGGATGCCGCCGCGCAGCGCGGCCAGCAGCTTCTCCTTGAGGCCACCGATCGCCGAGACGCGGCCACGCAGGGTGATCTCGCCGGTCATCGCCACGTCCGCCTTCACCGGCACCTTGGTCAGCATCGACACCAGCGAGGTCACCATCGCGATGCCGGCACTGGGGCCGTCCTTCGGCGTGGCGCCATCGGGCACGTGCAGATGCACGTCGTGCTTCTGCAGGAAGTCCGCCTCGATGCCGAGCCGCTCGGCGCGCGAACGCACCACCGACAACGCCGCCGACGCCGATTCCTTCATCACATCGCCGAGCTGGCCGGTCAGGATCACCGCGCCCTTGCCCGGGACCAGGGTCGATTCGATCTGCAGCAGATCGCCACCGACCTCGGTCCAGGCCAGGCCGGTCACCAGGCCGATCTCGTTCTGCTCCTCGGCACGGCCGAAGTCGTAGCGGCGCACGCCCAGGTACTTGTCCAGGTTCTTCGAGCCGACGACGACCCGCGCCTTGTCCTTGCGCGCGACGCCCTTCTTCGCCGCAGCCTTCTTCGCCGGGGCTGCCGGCTGCGGACCGGCCAGGGCGATTTCCTTGACCACCTTGCGGCAGATCTTGGCGACTTCACGCTCGAGGTTGCGCACGCCGGATTCGCGCGTGTAGTAGCGCACGACGTCGCGGATCGCGTCGGCACCGATCTCCAGTTCGTCCTGCTTCAGGCCGTTGGCCTTGAGCTGCTTGGGCACCAGGTAGCGCGCGGCGATGTTGAGTTTCTCGTCCTCGGTGTAGCCGGGGATACGGATCACTTCCATGCGGTCCAGCAGCGGACCGGGGATGTTCAGCGAATTGGAGGTCGCCACGAACATCACTTCGGACAGGTCCAGGTCCACTTCCAGGTAATGGTCGTTGAAGGCGTTGTTCTGCTCGGGGTCGAGCACTTCCAGCAGCGCCGAGGACGGATCGCCACGGAAGTCCATCGACATCTTGTCGATTTCGTCGAGCACGAACAGCGGATTCTTGCTGCCGACCTTGTTGAGGTTCTGCACGATGCGGCCCGGCATCGAGCCGACATAGGTACGGCGGTGACCGCGGATCTCCGCCTCGTCGCGCACGCCGCCCAGCGACATGCGCACGAACTTGCGGTTGGTCGCCTTGGCGATGGACTGACCCAGCGAGGTCTTACCCACGCCCGGCGGTCCGACCAGGCACAGGATCGGCCCCTTCATCTGCTTCACCCGCGACTGCACCGCGAGGTACTCGAGGATGCGGTCCTTGACCTTCTCCAGGCCGTAGTGATCGGCGTCGAGGGTTTCCTGCGCGACCTTGAGGTCCTTGCGCACCTTGCTGCGCTTCTTCCACGGCACGCCCAGCAGCCAGTCGAGGTAGTTGCGCACCACCGCGGCTTCGGCCGACATCGGCGACATCTGCTTGAGCTTGTTGAGTTCGGCCTTGGCCTTGGTCTCCACCGGCTTGGGCATGCCGGCCTCGGCGATCTTGCGCGCCAGCTCCTCCAGCTCGCCCGGCGCGTCGTCGAGGTCGCCCAGTTCCTTCTGGATCGCCTTCATCTGCTCGTTGAGGTAGTACTCGCGCTGGCTCTTCTCCATCTGCGACTTGACCCGGCCGCGGATGCGCTTCTCCAGCTGCTGCACGTCGATCTCGCCGTCGACCAAGCCGACCAGCATCTCCAGCCGCTCGCCCACTTCCAGCGTTTCCAGCAGGCGCTGCTTGTCGGCCAAGCGCACGCCGATGTGCGCGGCGATGGTGTCGGCCAGGCGGCCGGGCTCGTCGATACCGGACAGGGTCTGCAGCAGTTCCGGCGGCAGCTTGCGGTTGGTCTTGACGTACTGCTCGAACAGCGACATCAGCGAGCGCGCGATCGCCTCGACCTCACGCTCCTCGCGCGATTCGGCGGCATCGATCTCGCGGCCTTCGCCCTGCAGCGCGCCGTCGCGCTCGGCGACCTTGTCGACGCTGACCCGCGACAGGCCCTCGACCAGCACCTTGATGGTGCCGTCGGGCAGCTTCAGCAGTTGCAGCACCTGCGCCAGCGTGCCGACGTTGTACAGGTCGGCCGCCGCCGGATCGTCGGTCTCGGCGGATTTCTGCGCGACCAGCAGGATGCGCTTGTCGGCCTCCATCGCGTGCTCGAGCGCGCGCATGGATTTGTCGCGACCGACGAACAGCGGGATGACCATGTGCGGGAAGACCACGACGTCGCGCAACGGCAGGACCGGCAGGTCGAGGACTTCGGATTGGGACTGGGCCATGAGGATTCCGATTTGGGAGGCGGGAACGCGATGCGGGCGGCCATAAAAACGCCGATGGCCCCGTTATGGGGCCATCGGCTGGACGATGCAAGGGGAGCGCAGAACCCCCTTATGTTTCAGCGACTTACTGGCAGGCCCGGGGCGCGCGACGGGGTCGCCGCGCAGCACCGGGCCGGGTCACTCCGCGGAGGCGACCTTGGGCGGCGCCGGCGGGGTCTGGTAGATCAGGTACGGCTCGGACTTGTGCTCGATCACCGACTCGTCCACCACCACCTTGCTGACGTTCTCCTGCGACGGCAGCTCGTACATCGTGTCCAGCAGCACCGACTCGACGATGGTGCGCAGGCCGCGCGCGCCGGTCTTGCGCTTGAGCGCCTTCTTGGCGATGGCCAGCAGCGCGTCCTGGCGGAACTCCAACTCCACGCCTTCCATCTCGAACAGCTTCTTGAACTGCTTGGTGATGGCGTTCTTGGGCTCGGTCAGGATCTTGATCAGCGCCGGCTCGTCCAGTTCCTCGAGCGTGGCGACCACCGGCAGGCGGCCGACGAACTCGGGGATCAGGCCGAACTTGATCAGGTCTTCCGGCTCGACGTCGGCCAGGATCTTGCCGACCTCGCGCTTGCGCTCGGCGCTCTTGACCTTGGCGCCGAAACCGATGCCGCCGGCGTCGTTGGAGCGCTGCTGGATCACCTTGTCCAGGCCGGCGAACGCGCCGCCGCAGATGAACAGGATGTTCTTGGTGTCCACCTGCAGGAATTCCTGCTGCGGATGCTTGCGCCCGCCCTGCGGCGGCACCGAGGCGACCGTGCCTTCGATCAGCTTCAGCAGCGCCTGCTGCACGCCTTCGCCGGACACGTCGCGGGTGATCGACGGGTTCTCGCTCTTGCGCGAGATCTTGTCGATCTCGTCGATGTAGACGATGCCCTGCTGCGCCTTGTCGACATCGTAGTCGCACTTCTGCAGCAGCTTCTGGATGATGTTCTCCACGTCCTCGCCGACGTAGCCGGCTTCGGTCAGCGTGGTCGCATCGGCGATGGTGAACGGCACGTTGAGCAGGCGCGCCAGCGTCTCGGCCAGCAGGGTCTTGCCCGAGCCGGTCGGACCGACCAGCAGGATGTTGGACTTGGCCAGTTCGACCTCGTCGTTCTTCTGCCGGCTCTCGATGCGCTTGTAGTGGTTGTACACGGCCACGGCGAGCGTGCGCTTGGCGCGCTGCTGGCCGATCACGTACTGGTCGAGCACCTCGAGGATCTCGCGCGGCTTGGGCAGGCTGCTGCGTGCCGACTGCGCCTTCTCCTCAAGCTCCTCGCGGATGATGTCGTTGCACAACTCGACGCATTCGTCGCAGATGAACACGCTGGGCCCGGCGATCAGCTTACGGACCTCGTGTTGACTCTTGCCGCAGAACGAGCAGTACAGGATCTTGTTGCTGTCGCCGGAACGGCCTTGCCGGTCTTCGCTCATTGCTTCGCTTACCCAGTTACCCCACCCGATGAACGGGGGTTCGATTTCGAGAATAGCACAGGGCCGGGAGGACGCTAGCCCGACCCCGGCCCTGCGGAATACGCTGCGTTTTGCAGTACATGCAAGCCTTATGCCGGCTGGATGGACTCGTCCGGGCGACGCTCCAGCACCTGGTCGACGAGGCCGTAGGCCTGCGCGTCGACGGCGCTCTTGAAGTTGTCGCGCTCGGTGTCGCGGGCGATGGTTTCCAGCGACTGGCCGGTGTGCTTGGCCAGGATTTCGTTCAGCCGCGCGCGCAGGGTCAGGATCTCGCGGGCGTGGATGTCGATGTCGGTGGCCTGGCCCTGGAAGCCGCCCAGCGGCTGGTGGATCATCACCCGCGAGTTCGGCAGCGCATAACGCTTGCCGGCCGCGCCCGACGCCAGCAGCAGCGCGCCCATCGAGGCGGCCTGGCCGACACAGATGGTGCTCACGTCCGGCTTGATGTACTGCATGGTGTCGTAGATCGCCATGCCGGCAGTGACCACGCCGCCCGGCGAGTTGATGTAGATGCTGATGTCCTTTTCCGGATTGTCCGCTTCCAGGAACAGCAGCTGGGCCACGATCACGTTGGCCATGTGGTCGTCGATCGGGCCGACCAGGAAGATCAGGCGCTCCTTCAACAGACGCGAATAGATGTCGTAGGCGCGTTCGCCGCGGCTGGTCTGCTCGACCACCATCGGAACCAGATTCAAGGCCTTGGTCACATTGTCCACGTGGTGATCTCCTGCTGCTCGGGGTCCGTCCCTGCACGGGGGTGTACAGGGCTTCGCATCGTGTTGCGCCCCGCCGCCGCGGGGAGGTGAAACGGGATCCGCGTCGCGCAGGCCGGCTGCGCAACGCGGCGACGCGTCGTCTTATTGACGGATCGCGTCCTGGAACGACATCGCCTGCTCGGTGTGCTGGGCGCGCTCGGCGATCCAGTCGATCACCTGCTCTTCCATCACACGGCTCTGCAGTCCTCCCATCAATTGGGGATCGTTGCGGTACATCTCAATGACCTGCTCCGGCTCTTCGTAGGTCGAGGCGATCAGGCGCAGCGTCTCCGAAACCCGCTTCGGGTCCAGGCGCAGTTCGTTGCGGCGGGCGACCTCGCCGACCAGCAGGCCGACCAGCACGCGCTTGCGCGCGGCTTCCATGAAGCCCTGGTGGGCGTCCTCCGGCACCTGGCCCGGGTCGCGGCCGGAACGGCGCAGTTGCTCGACCTGCTGCGCCAGCATGGCGCGCGCCTCGTTCTCGACCAGGCGCGGCGGCATTTCCACCGAGGCATAGGCGGCGATCAGCTGCTCGCCGACTTCGCGACGCAGGCGATTCATCAGCGCGCCCTTGAGCTCGCGCTCCAGGTTGATGCGGATGTCCTTGCGGAACTGCTCGGCATCGCCGCTCTTCACGCCGAAGCTCTTGATGAACTCCTTGTCCACTTCCGGCAGCACCGGCGCGGCCACATCGACCGCCTTCACGTGCACCTGGACCTGCTTGCCGGCGAACTGCGGCACGCGCCAGTCGGCCGGGAAGTCGACCGTCAGCGTCTTCTCTTCGTCCTTGGACAGGCCGATCAGGCCCTGCTCGATCGCCGGGAACATGACGCCCGAGCCGATCACGCTGCTGCCCTTCTCCACGCCTTCGGCCGGCAGGCGCTCGTCGCCGACCTGCGACCAGGTCTCCAGGGTCACCAGGTCGCCGTCCTGCGCCGGACGCGCGGCCGGCTGCCAGGTGCGGCGCTGCAGGCGCAGGTTCTCGATCATCTGCTCGATGTCGGCGTCGGTGACCTCGGCGGTGTGGCGGATCACCTGCAGCGTCGAGACGTCGATGTCGCCGAAGTCCGGCACCACTTCGAAGGTGGCCACGAACTGCAGCTCGTTGTCGCCGGCGCGGTCGATGCGCGGGTTGCCGGCCAGGCGCAGTTCGTGCTCGCGCACGGCCGAATCGAAGGTCTCGCGCAGCAGGCCGTCCAGCGCCTCGGCGCGGATCTGCGGCCCGAAGCGCTGCTCGATCACCTTGGCCGGAATCTTGCCCGGACGGAAGCCCTTGATCCGCGCGGTACGCGCGACTTCGCGCAGGCGGCCGCCGACATGGGTTTCCAGGCGATCCTCCGGCAGGGTGAAGGTTAGACGCCGTTCCAGGGTACCGGTGGTTTCGATCGAAGCTTGCATGTGGACTCCTGCCACCGGGAGCCCACGGCTCTCGGCACGATGTAGAAAAGTACGGGTTGGCGCGGGCACGGGACAGCCGCCGCAGCCGGATAGTTTCGCCTATTCCCGCGGCGCCTGCCAGCGCAGGGCCGGGCGGCCGCCGTGGCGACGCCGAACCCGCCATCGCCGCGAGGGGCCGTGGGGGGTTGGATGGTGCGAAAGAGGGGACTCGAACCCCTACGCCTTGCGGCACTGGTACCTAAAACCAGGGCGTCTACCAATTCCGCCACTTTCGCGCTGCGGCGCCGGATGGCGCCTGCCGGCACATTGTTGCAGGCCGGCCGACAAAGAAAAAGGCACCTGCCGGAGCAGGTGCCTTTCGTTTTGGTGGGCCGTCAAGGATTCGAACCTTGGACCTATTGATTAAGAATTAGCACTTGTTAGCTTACAAATCAAAGCCTTAGTTAAAGCAATTTTCCCAAACCTTCCTTATCAAGACCTTGAACTCGCAAATTTTTCCGCGGCCTCAGAAGCCTTTCATGGCAACGCGGCACACGTCCACTTATGCCGGTCCATCGCGCAGCTTGTAACGCCCGGTCGCCGGCACTTGGCATCGACCAAACTGCGCCGCTCGACCCGATAGCCACCACCGGCCAGCGGCAAGGACGCGAGAGGCGCACGACGCCTGCAGTCGCACAAGAGACTGCGACTGACCTATCAAGCTTTTCGGCGTCCCCACTTCAGGCCTAAAGTGCGCTGAACAGTGGAGGACATCATGGCGGAAGCATCCAAGGGCTGGACTCGATTCGGTGTCTTCGTCGCGGGAGCTGGCGGAGTGCTTGGAATCGCAATCGCGTTGGTCCAGCTTTACGACCGAGTGACGAAGCCTTCTTCAGAAATCGTCGGCCTCGTGTCCGCGAACATGGCCAACTTGCCGCCGGATGTCGTCCTCTCGGCGAGCGCGGCGCGCACCTCGATTCCGGTCGCGGTCGATGCGCTGGGAAACGAAGGCGAAGGATGGAACCAGGCTGCTCTTGAGCGTCAGGCGAAGGCGCAGACTATGGTATTCGTATTGGTAATGAACAGGGGAACCCTGCCGGCGAACGGGGTAACGCTCACGCTTGATCCGGTCTTCACCGCCTCGGCGTTCACCGACGAAGATGGCCGACAGCATGTTCTTCAAGAACCAAGGCGCGTTTCGCTTGGGACCCTGCGGGCGGGCCAGGCAATTGGCGTGAGTAGCTGGACAACCACTAGGATCGTCGATATTCAACCAAGTCAGCTTTTGAAGCGAATTTCCCTCACCCATAACGACGGGATAGGAAGCCTCAAGATCGATGGCGGCGTCTGGGCAAACTTCATCGAGATCGAATCTGGCCGGCGTCAGCTATGGATTTCAATTCCGGTGATCATACTGTCTCTCCTCGGCGGCCTGTTTGCGATACGCCTTCGAGCGAAGGCAAGAGACCGTCATTTGAAAAGGCTGATTGAATTGCATCGCGCAGATGTCATCGACGGCGGCGGCGCATAGCAAAAGGGTCACCCGACGGTGCCCCAGTTACCCCAGGCGCCGCGCCTTAGCTCAGCAGGAAATGAAGCAGAGCTAGAATCGCAGACACCTTCAGCCAGATTTCAAACTTGATCGAAACGGAGCATCCGGCGCCAGAGCTTTCCCAGTTGCCTTCGAACTTAAAGGTCATCTAGACCCTCCTCGGTTCTTCCTCCCGTACTCTTTGAATGGGCGAGATAAAGGGAGGCCAGGCCGGTGGCAGACTTCAGTCGAATGGGCCGGTGACTGGGCGCTGCCAACCACCCGCCGGCGCGACAAAGATATGCCGACGCACCTCACTAGGCAATAAAAATCCCCACGACTCAGTAGGGCGCTTTGGTCCTGCAACCTTGCTTCAGGCGGCGACCGTCAAGCCTATAGCGGCGGCGAGCTTGGCCGCCTTCGGCGCCGCGGATCAGCACCGCCCGGGCCGGCGGCCGGCGCCGGGCGCCGCAGCCATGGCGACCCGGACAAAAGGAATGCCCCTCCTGGCCAGCGGCATAGGAGCAGTCGAGCTGCGCCAGCACGGGCGCCATCGGCCGGTGCCGCGATGAGAGTGCCGGCGATAGCAGCGGCTTTGGCGAGCCCCGTCAGGCTGGCCTTATGTCAATTTTTCAGGCCCATCGGAGAGAGGTAATTTAGGTAACCTGAAAGAAAATACGCGAAATTGTTCAATGCATTCAAATACATAAATTTATTTTCAAGAGTAATGCCGGGGTAATGTTGAGGTAACGGGATTACCTTTTGCAGAGGCAACCCGTTCATCCAAATCTCTTTTTAACTCAATGACATTACTTTTCCAGACTCGGCGAATTACCTCAAATTACCCCGTGAGGTAACTAGCACTTTTATTTTAAAATCAATGGCTTAAATTGATCCCAACCCATCGAATTACCTAGTTACCTCTTCCCGATGGTCATCTGGAAATTTCGGCCGGCTGGCAGGTAGCCGCTACGGCCCCTCGGAGGGCGCTACGGAGGGGTCACCCGCGCAGGGATCCGCAGGGGCAGACACCCATCTGGAACCGGCCTGAGCGTCAGCAGCGGCGAGCCTGACCGGGGGACGCAGGGACGCAGAAAAACGGGTACATGAAGACCGCAGGCGTGGCGGGGCGACGACTGCGCTCGCCAACTGCTGGCGGCTATCCGGGCCCCTCCCGCTCCGCCCCGCGTCGGCGTGCGCCTCGCGGGGCTGTGCAGGCCCCCAGGAGGGCGGTAATGCCTGCGGAGCCCTTGGCGGGGTCACCTCGACCCACAAAAAGCCGCCCCGTAGGACAGCTCAGAGACGGTCTCAGCTGGAGGCGAGATCTAGGCGCCGCTGCTACCACACGACTTCACGCGGGTGGCGTGGTAATCGGTGACAACCCACGTTCCACCGCTGCTATTCGGGACCCACATGTAGGACCAAGACTGGCTTACGCCACCACCGCAGCTACCCACGTTGAAGGTGCCCCCTGGAGCGCCAGACGCAGGCAGCGGCACTGGCGGCGGCGGGGCGGACACCGCATCCGCGGCGTTGGCCTTGGAAGAGATCACCTCGGTGTACTTCACCGTGACCGTTCCCAGGTGGTAGGGATCGCCAGACATTCTCCCCGTTGGATCCGCGTGCAGCAGCAACCACTGCTGGACCTGCTTGGCTTCCTTCGACCCTGGGAGGTATGTGGCCTCGACAACCCTGGTCGTCGTGGTCGACGCCGCGGGTTGGTCAGCCTGCGCGGTCGCAGCCACGCTCCCGGCAGCTATGGCCAGCGCGAATGCAGCACCCTTGAAACAGCGCGGAAATTCCATTTTTCGATCCTCTGAGCGTTTTGTTGGGACACCTATCTCGACACGCGCATACTAGGCCTGTGGCACTTGCTCGGCGGCGCATTACGTAGACAACTCACACTTACCGCCGAAGGCCCGGCCGGTAATCGCCCGCCGAGGACATTGACCGGCTCAGCCAGGGCAGAAGATGGGTCTCACGCTACGCGAAAGCCGCCGATAGCACGCCCGGATGACTCTACCTGACGGCTTCTGCTGGGAAACTGACCGATGGGAAAAGGACTGGCTGCGCTGCGGCAGACAGATGGTGGCCAGCGTCAGCATGACCGCCATCCCGGAGAAATGGATCGCGAACGTCAATCGACACGACGAGCGCACAGTGGGGCACCCGCACGCCTATTTTTGATCGTGAGGTGCCACCATGCGATCGGTTGAACGCTGGGCATGTGAGCACGCCACCAGGCTGATCCACGAAGTGGCGACAGGAGCGCGCAAGTCGCCGCCAGCACCGCCGATGAGCCGGGAAGAAAAGCGCCTGCATCGCAAGCTCCGCGGATAGCTGATGCCGGTGCAGCTCAAGCCCGAGCGGCGCCGGCTGCTGGTGAGCCAGTCCGGGACGCCCCTGCGGAAATCCTCACTCGACAGCGCCTGGCAGCGCATGATTGCCATGGCGCTCAAGGAGAAGGTGATCGATGCCGAAACGCGGTTCGGCCTGCATGGCCTGAAGCATCGCCGCATCACCGACACCCCCGGCAACCGGGGCGACAAGCAAGACGCCGCGGGACACGCGAACCCGGAGACGACGAACCGCCACGTCCACGACGTGCCGCTGGTGCCGCCGCGCACCTGCAAGTAGCACGTTCCCGGCGTATTTTTCCCGGGAATTTTCCCGGCTCATAGAAAAACAGCCACTTGGCTTGCGCTAAGTGGCTGTTTTATTTGGTGGGCCGTCAAGGATTCGAACCTTGGACCTATTGATTAAGAGTCAACTGCTCTACCAACTGAGCTAACGGCCCTGAAACTGAGTCGCACATTCTATGTGCTTTTTTGCTTCGTTGCAACACCCCGCGAAGCATCGGGTCACGCGATCAATGGGGTGGCTGAGGGGACTCGAACCCCCGACATCTGGAATCACAATCCAGTACTCTAACCAACTGAGCTACAGCCACCATTGAAACCTTGCATCTCCTGCCCGGCGCCGGTGTTGGCGCGCCCGACAGGAATCGAACCTGTAACCGCCGGCTTAGAAGGCCGGTGCTCTATCCAGTTGAGCTACGGGCGCCCTGGCTGGATTGTCGCATTCCTTTCCGCCGTTGGACATCGGATTGGTCGGGGTAGAGGGATTCGAACCCCCGACATCCTGCTCCCAAAGCAGGCGCGCTACCAGACTGCGCTATACCCCGGCGGAACATCCCTCGCGGCCAAGGCCGGAAAGGTCGGCTATTGTGGGAAGCTTGCGGCCTGCTGTCAACGTCGCATGCACGCAACATCGCCTGCGCTATGCTCAAGCCTTGCCATCGGCATCGGCCGAGCGCCTTTTTTGAAGGAGAAAACAGCATGCTTCGCAGCGGCAATCCCGCCCTGAAGGAATCCACCTTCCTCGATCTGCGCAGCGGCACCGTGGTCTCGCCCGGGAGCAGCGCGGTCGCCGCGCGCGACAGCGGCGCGATGACACTGAACGGTACCGCCAACAAGACCGGCATCCTGCTGATGCTGACGGCGCTCACCGCCGTATTCGCCTGGAGCCAGTCGGTTTCGATCGATGCCGCGGGCAACGCGATGATCGCCCCGGGCGTGGCCAGCTACGCGCTGGGCGGCCTGATCGGCGGCTTCATCCTGGCCCTGATCACGATCTTCAAGAAGGAATGGTCGCCGATCACCGCCCCGCTGTACGCGCTGGTGGAAGGCTTCTTCCTGGGATCGATCTCGGCAATGTACGAAGTGCGCTTCAACGGCATCGTGCTGCAGGCAGTGATGCTGACCTTCGGTACCCTGTTCGCGATGCTGTTCGCCTACCGCAGCGGCATGATCAAGGCCACCGAGAACTTCAAGCTGGGCGTGGTCGCAGCCACCGGCGGCATCGCCCTGGTGTACCTGGCGACCATGGTGCTGGGCTTCTTCAACATCCAGATCCCCTACATCCACGCCTCCGGCACGGTCGGCATCCTGTTCAGCCTGTTCGTGGTGGTGGTGGCGGCGCTGAACCTGGTGCTGGACTTCGACTTCATCGAAAGCGGCGTCGAACAGGGCGCGCCCAAGTACATGGAGTGGTACGGCGCGTTCGGCCTGATGGTGACCCTGGTGTGGCTGTACCTGGAGTTCCTGCGCCTGCTGTCGAAGCTGCAGTCGCGGAATTGAGGCCGGGAGTCGGAAATCGGGATTGGGGAATCGCAAGAGCGACTCCCCTCACTCGATGAGCGGACGTGGCTTCAGACAACTTGCAAGCAAAAGAAAGGGCGCCCTGGGGCGCCCTTTCTGTTTGTGCGATCTTGCGCGGGCTCAGAGGCGGCCGGCGATGGCCTTGGCGAAGCCCATGGTGTTGCCGCTGCCGCCCAGGTCCGGGGTCAGCCCGTCCTTGGCTTCCAGCGTGGCGACGATGGCGTTGCGCAGGCGCTCGGCGTTCTGCGGCTGGCCGATGTGGTCCAGCAGCTGCGCCGCGCCCAGTAGCAGCGCGCACGGGTTGGCCTTGCCCTGCCCGGCGATATCCGGGGCCGAGCCGTGCACGGCTTCGAAGATCGCCGCGTCCACGCCGATGTTGGCACCCGGGGCCAGGCCCAGGCCGCCGACCAGGCCGGCACACAGATCCGACAGGATGTCGCCGAACAGGTTGGTGGTGACGATGACGTCGAACTGCTCCGGACGCATCACCAGCTGCATGCAGGCGTTGTCGACGATCATTTCCTGGAATTCGATCTCCGGGTAGTTGGCCGCCACTTCGCGCGCCACCTTCAGGAACAGGCCCGAGGTGGACTTGATGATGTTGGCCTTGTGCACCGCGGTGACCTTCTTGCGGCCGGTCGCGCGGGCCAGGTCGAAGGCGTAGCGGACGATGCGCTCGGAACCCTTGCGGGTCACCTTGGCCATCGACAGCGCGGTCTCGCCGTCGGCGGACACTTCCTGGCCTTCGCTCAGGTAGGCGCCTTCGGTGTTCTCGCGCACGGTGATCAGGTCCACGCCGGCGCCGAAGCGCGACTTGGTGTTCGGGAACGACTTGGCCGGACGCACGTTGGCGTACAGGTCGAACTGGCGGCGCATGGCCACGTTGATCGAGCTGAAGCCCTCGCCCACCGGCGTGGTCAGCGGGCTCTTCAGCGCCACCTTGTTCTTGCGGATCGACTCCAGCGTGGCGGCCGGCAGCAGGTCGCCGTGCTTCTCCAGCGCCACCAGGCCCGCGTCGGCGTATTCGTAGGTGAGGCCGGCGTTCAGCGCGTCGAGCACGAACAGCGTGGCGTCCATGATCTCCGGGCCGATGCCATCGCCACGGATGACCGTGATTGTCTGCGTCATAGGGTTGCGGTTTCCGTACAAGAGGGGGGAGCGCCGCCCGGGAACCGGGGCTGCAGGCGCAAGGAGGTTTCAGCGGTAATTATGCCCGAAGCCGGTGAAGGCGCCCAAAACCGGGCAGCCTTCGGCAACCGGCGCCGGCGGCCGCCGGCCGACCGGGGCGGGCTCAGTCGTGCGCGTGCTGCGCCGGGGCGGCGGCCTCGCCGGCCTCCAGCGTGTCGAGGAAGTCCACGGCGCGGCGCAGGTGCGGGATCACGATCGATCCGCCGACCACCAGGCCCACCGAGAAGGTCTCGAAGAACTCCTCGCGGCTGACCCCGGCCTCCTTGCACTGGGCCACGTGGTAGCTGATGCAGTCGTCGCAGCGCAGCACCAGCGAGGCGACCAGGCCGAGCAGTTCCTTGGTCTTCACGTCCAGCGCGCCGGCCTGGTAGGTCTGGGTGTCCAGCGCGAAGAAACGCCGCACCACCTGGTTCGGCTCGGCCAGGATGCGCTGGTTCATGCGCTGGCGGAACTCGGTGAACGCGCGGACGCGGTCCTGCCCGGCCCCGCCGCCCTCACCCGTCTCGGCGCCGCTCATGCCTGCGCCCCCGGGGCGTGTCCGTCGAGCAGCGGCTCCAGCTTGCCGGCGCGGTGCAGCGCCATCATGTCGTCGTAGCCGCCGACATGGACGTCGCCGACGAAGATCTGCGGCACGCTGGTGCGCCGCGCCAGAGCCACCATCTTCTCGCGCTCGGCAGGGTCCAGGTCGATCCGCACCTCGTTCCAGGTCCGCCCCTTGCTCTTGAGGAAGTTCTTGGCCGCCACGCAGTACGGGCAGATCGCGGTGGAATAGAGGGTGATCGGCGGGCCGCCGGCGTGGCCGGTGTCGGCAGTTGGGTTGTCCACGGGAAACTCCGGGCGGTGTAGAAGGTCCAAGCCACTATGGTAGCGGCCGGGTGGATTTTCGAGGCCGCTGCCGCAACACTGCGAATCATCCCGGATTCACCGTCGTCCCGGACGCTCCCCGGCGTCCGCCAGCCCTCTTGGAGCCCGTCTTGCGCCTGCTGCCGCTCGCCTTCGCGATCACCCTGGCCACCGCCTGCGCCGTGGCGCCGGCCCAGGAGAACAAGCTGCCGGACATCGGCTCCTCGGCCGGCGAGCTGCTGACCCCGGCGCGCCAGGCCGAGTACGGCAAGATGATGCTGGCCGAACTGCGCAGCTACGGCTACGTGCTCGAGGACCCGCTGATCGACGACTGGCTGCAGACCATGGGCACCCGGCTCGGCGCCAACAGCGACCAGCCGCAGCAGAAATTCACCTTCTTCATGCTGCGCGACCGCCAGATCAACGCCTTCGCCACCCTCGGCGGCTACGTCGCGGTCAACGCCGGCCTGGTGCTGACCGCCGAGCGCGAGGACGAGGTGGCCGCGGTGCTATCGCACGAAATCGCCCACGTCACCCAGCAGCACGTGCTGCGCGGGGTGGAGCGGGCGCAGCGCGACCAGATCCCGATCCTGCTGGGCATGCTCGCCGCGGTGGTCGCGGCGCAGCAGGCCGGCGGGCGCTCCAGCGGCGACGCCACCCAGGCGGCGATCGCCAGCGGCCTGGGGCTGATGCAGCAGCGGCAGATCGACTACACCCGCTCCAACGAATCCGAAGCCGACCGCCTCGGCATCCGCACGCTGGCGCGCAGCGGCTACGACGTCGATGCGATGGCCGGCTTCTTCGAGCGCATGTCGCTGGCGATGCGCGGCAACCAGGGCGGCTACAGCACCCCGGACTTCCTGATGACCCACCCGGTCACCACCACCCGCATCAGCGAGGCGCGCGAGCGCGCCGAGCAGATGAAGAAGAACACCCTGACCGTGACCACCAGCGTGCCCGGCGGCACCCTGCAGGAGCGGGTCGATCCGAACGACGTGTCGCTGAGCCAACCGCTGGGCGCGCCCAGCAACCCGCTGCTGCCGGGAGGCCTGCAGTTGCCGTTCGCCAACTACGCGCGTGGTCCCAGCGGCCAGTTCGAATGGGCTCGCGAGCGGTTGCGCGTGTTCAGCGCCAACACCCCGGCCGATGCGATCCGCGAGTACGAGGGCCTGCGCCAGGGCAGCAAGCAGGGCCTGAGCGATGCCCAGCGCTACGGCCTGGCGCTGGCGCGGCTGCGCGCCGGCGGCGCCGCGCAGGACGTCGCGCAGACGCTGGAGGGCCTGCTGCAGGCGCACCCGGACAACTGGTGGCTGACCGTGGCGGTCGCCGAGGCCGAGGCCAAGGCCGGCCGCAGCCAGGCCGCCGACCAGCGCTTCGAGGCGCTGGTCAAGCGCATGCCCAGCAACCGGGCGGTGGCGCTGAGCTATGCTAGCGCCCTCAACGAACAGGGCGGCCGCCAGGCCGGCCAGCGCGCCCAGGCGGTGCTGCGGCCGCTACTTGGCGCGGCCGCGGAGGATCCGGTGTTCCAGCGCACCTTCGCCCGCGCCTGCGAACTGGCCGGCGACGACACCCGCGCCGGCGAGGCCTATGCCGAGGCGGCCTATCTGAACGGGCATCCGGAGCAGGCCCTGATCCAGCTCAACAACCTCAAGAAGCGCAGCGACCTGGACTACGTGGCGCGCGCACGCATCGACGCGCGCATCGCCGCGATCACCCCGACGGTGCTGGAACTGCGCCGCCAGGGCGTGCAGGACCCGGACATGCAACGGCGCTGAAACGCACCCATGGCAGGCGTCACTTAAACGTAATAAAACCGTAGTCTACTGGCGACCTTCCTCCCCAGTTCCACGGTGCCGTTGTGCAGAAACGCATCCTGATCGTCGACGACGAACCGGCCATCCGCGACATGGTCGCGTTCGCCCTGCGCAAGGGCGACTTCGAGCCAGTGCATGCCGGCGATGCCCGCGAGGCGCAGACCTCGATCGCCGACCGGGTCCCGGACCTGATCCTGCTGGACTGGATGCTGCCCGGCACCAGCGGCCTGGAGCTGGCCCGGCGCTGGCGCAAGGATGCGATGACCCGCGAAGTGCCGATCATCATGCTCACCGCCCGCGGCGAGGAGAACGATCGCGTCGGCGGCCTGGAGGCCGGCGTCGACGACTACGTGGTCAAGCCGTTCTCCGCGCGCGAGCTGCTGGCGCGGATCCGCGCGGTGATGCGCCGCACCCGCGAGGACGACGAGGACGGCAGCGTCTCGGTCGGCAGCCTGCGCATCGACGGCGCCGCGCACCGGGTGTTCGCCGGCGAGGCGCCGGTGCCGATCGGCCCGACCGAGTACCGCCTGCTGCACTTCTTCATGACCCATCCCGAGCGCGTGTACAGCCGCGCGCAGCTGCTCGACCACGTCTGGGGCGGCAGCGTGTATGTGGAAGAGCGCACCATCGACGTGCACATCCGTCGCCTGCGCAAGACGCTGGAGCCGTTCGCGGTGGAAAACATGGTGCAGACCGTCCGCGGGTCCGGCTATCGCTTCTCTGCGTCCATCTGACCGCCGGCTGCGCCTGCTATAACGGCGGACGGATCACGATCCTTTGCGACAGAGTGCGTTCCCGATGCCCCGCCACATCCGCTCCGCCTGGTTGAAGACCCTCGGCACGCTCGCCGGCCTGCTGTTGCTGGCGTTGCTGGTCGGCTGGATCGGCGGCCACGTGTGGATGGCGCTGACCCTGATGTCGCTGGGGGTGATGGGCTGGCACTACTGGCGGCTGCGGCGCGTGCTGCGGCGGCTGACCGCACGCCAGCGCTGGGAGCCGCCGGCCGGCACCGGGGTGTGGAACGAGCTGGACCGGCTGCTGTACCGCAGCCAGGCGGAAATGCGCGTGCGCAAGCGGCGCCTGCTGGACATGCTGCGCGCCTACCGTGCCGCCGCCGCGGCGCTGCCCGACGCGGTGGTGGTGGTGGACCGCAACAGCCAGCGCATCCAGTGGTTCAACGAGGCGGCCGGCACCCTGCTCGGCCTGCGCCATCCCGGCGACCTCGGCGCGCCGGTGGTGGAGCGCCTGCAGCCGATGCCGCTGGCGCACTGGCTCAGTGCCGGCCGCAACGCCGAGCCGATGCTGGACATGCCCTCGCCGGTCGATGAGCGCCTGCGCCTGAACCTGCGCCTGATCCCCTATTCCGAGGACCACTGGCTGCTGGTCGCGCGCGACGTCAGCAAGCTGCTGCAACTGGAGCAGGTGCGCCGCGATTTCGTCGCCAACGTCTCGCACGAACTGCGCACGCCGCTGACCGTGGTGCATGGCTACCTGGACATGCTGGACCCGGAGGACTTTCCGGATTCGGGGCCGATGATCGCCGAGATGCGCAAGCAGTCGCAGCGCATGACCCAACTGGTCGAGGACCTGCTGACCTTGTCGCGGCTGGAATCGCAGGAGCACGCCAACGAGGAGTCGATCGCGATGGCGCCGATGCTGGCCACGCTGCGCCGCGAGGCCGAAGCGCACAGCCAGGGCCGGCACCGCATCGAGGTCCACGACGAGGCCGATTGCGACCTGGTCGGCTCCAACAAGGAACTGCACAGCGCCTTCTCCAACCTGGTCACCAACGCGGTGCGCTACACCGCGGCCGGCGGCACCATCCGCATCCGCTTCGCCCGCGAAGGCGATGGCGCGGTGCTGTCGGTGCGCGACAGCGGCTACGGCATTCCCGCGCATCACCTGCCGCGGATCACCGAACGCTTCTACCGCGTCTCCAGCAGCCGCTCGCGCGAGAGCGGCGGCACCGGCCTGGGCCTGTCGATCGTCAAGCACGTGCTCGGCCTGCACCAGGCGCGGCTGGAGATCGAGAGCGAGGTCGGCAAGGGCAGCACCTTCTCCTGCCACTTCGGTGCCGGGCGCGTGCATCCGCGGCACGACCATGCCACCCTGACCTCCGTCTAACGAGTACCGCCATGCCCCGCGCCGCCGCCCTGCCGCCCACGCCGCCACCGGACGTTCCCAGCGACCCGCTGCGCGACCCTGCGCTGTACCTCAACCGCGAACTGTCGCAACTGGACTTCAATTTCCGGGTGCTGGCGCAGGCGCAGGATCCGCAGGTGCCGTTGCTGGAGCGGCTGCGCTTCCTGTGCATCTCCTGCACCAACCTCGACGAGTTCTTCGAGATCCGCGCCGCCACCGTGCGCCACGCCCAGGAATTCGGGCTGCCGCCGGCGCCGGACGGCATGAGCCCCAACGCCATCCTCAACGCGATCCACGACCGCGCCGCGCAACTGGTCGACCAGCAGTACCGCTGCTGGAACGAGGTGCTGCGTCCGGCGCTGAAGGACGCCGGCATCGGCGTGCTCGGTCGCCACTCCTGGAACGCGCGGCAGAAGCGCTGGCTGCGCGCCTACTTCCGCAACGAGATCATGCCGGTGCTGTCGCCGCTGGGCCTGGATCCGGCGCATCCGTTCCCGAAGATCCTCAACAAGTCGCTCAACATCGTGGTGGTGCTCAAGGGCACCGACGCGTTCGGCCGCGTCGGCCACCTGGCGATCGTGCGCGCGCCGCGTTCGTTGCCGCGCATCATCCAGTTGCCGGAAAGCCTGTCCGAGGGCGGCCAGAGCTTCGTGTTCCTGTCCTCGGTGCTGTCCACCTTCGTCGACGAGCTGTTCCCGGGCATGGAGGTGATGGGCTCCTACCAGTTCCGCGTCACCCGCAACTCGGAACTGGTGGTGGACGAGGAGGAAGTGGAGAACCTGGCGCTGGCGCTGCGCGACGAACTGGTCAACCGCGGCTATCGGCCGGCGGTGCGGCTGGAGATCGCCGAGGACTGCCCGAAGTCGATCGTGCGCACCCTGCTGCAGAACTTCGAACTGCCGGAGAACGCGGTCTACCGGATCAACGGCCCGGTCAACCTGAGCCGGGTCAACCAGGTCTACGACCTGGTGCAGCGCCCGGACCTGAAGTATCCGCCGATGAACCCGCGCACCCTGCGCGACAGCGAAGGCATCTTCGAGATCGCCGCCGCCGGCGACGTGCTGCTGCACCATCCGTTCGACGCCTTCACCGCGGTGCTGGACCTGATCAAGCAGGCCGCGATCGACCCCAACGTGCTGGCGATCAAGCAGACCCTGTACCGCACCGGCAAGGACTCGGCGATCGTCGATGCGCTGGTGCTGGCCGCGCGCAACGGCAAGGACGTCACCGTGGTGGTGGAGCTGCGCGCGCGCTTCGACGAAGAGGCCAACCTGGGCCTGGCCGATCGCCTGCAGGAAGCCGGCGTGCAGGTGGTGTACGGCGTGGTCGGCTACAAGACCCACGCCAAGATGCTGCTGATCGTGCGCCGCGAGGGCCGCAAGCTGCGCCGCTACGTGCACCTGGGCACCGGCAACTACCACAGCGGGACCGCGCGCGCCTACACCGACCTGAGCCTGATCACCGCCGACGTGGACATCGGCAACGACGTGCACCTGCTGTTCCAGCAGTTGTCCGGTCTGGCGCCGAAGATCCGCCTCAAGCGCCTGCTGCAATCGCCCTTCACCCTGCACCCGGGCGTGCTGCACCGGATCGAACGCGAGACCAAGCTGGCGCATGCCGGCCGCCCGGGCCGCATCATCGCCAAGATGAACGCGCTCAACGAGCCGCAGGTGATCCGTGCGCTGTACGCGGCCTCGCAGGCCGGCGTGAAGATCGACCTTATCGTGCGCGGCGCCTGCACCCTGCGCCCCGGCGTGCCGGGCGTGTCCGACAACATCCGGGTGCGCTCGATCGTCGGCCGTTTCCTCGAGCACAGCCGGGTCTACTGGTTCGGCAACGACGGGGCGCCGGAACTGTTCTGCGCCAGCGCCGACTGGCTGGAGCGCAACCTGCTGCGGCGCGTGGAGACCGGCTTCCCGATCCTCGATCCGGATCTGGTCAAGCGCATCCACCGCGAGGTGCTGCAGAACTACCTGGCGGACAATCTCAACGCCTGGGAACTGGACGCCGACGGCAACTACCGCAAGCTGGCCCCGGGCCAGGACCAGCCGCCGCATTCGGCGCAACTGGCCCTGCTCGACGGGCTCTGAGCACAGCGCGGCGCCGTCTCCACGGCGTGCGCCGCGCATCGGCTACCATTCCGCCATGCCTGCCACCTCCCCCACTCATCCGCCGCTGCGCGACGGCGACCTGCTGGCCGCCATCGACCTGGGTTCCAACAGTTTCCACATGGTCATCGCCCGCTATCAGCTCGGACAGCTGCGGGTGGTGGACCGCCTGCGCGAGACCGTGCGCATGGCCGACGGCCTGGACAACAAGGGCGGGCTGTCCGCCGAGGCGCGGCAGCGCGCGCTGGAATGCCTGGCGCGGTTCGGCCAGCGCATTCGCGACCTGCCCTCGCTGCGCGTGCGCGCGCTGGCCACCAACACCGTGCGCCAGCTGCGCTCGCCGCAGACCTTCCTGATTCCCGGCGAGACCGCGCTCGGCCATCCGATCGAAGTGGTCAGCGGCCGCGAGGAAGCGCGCCTGATCTACCTGGGCGTGGCCCACGCGCAACCGCCCAAGCCCGACCAGCGGCGCCTGGTGATCGACATCGGCGGCGGCTCCACCGAGTTCATCATCGGCAGCGGCTTCCAGACCCTGGAACGCGAGAGCCTGCAGGCCGGCTGCATCGCCAGCACGCGGCGCTTCTTCCCCGGCGGCAAGCTGTCCAAGAAGAAGTGGAAGGACGCGCTGACCGAGATCGGCGCCGAGTTCCAGCAGTTTGCCGGACAGTACCGGGCGCTGGGCTGGCACGAGGCGCTGGGCTCGTCCGGCACGCACAAGGCGATCGGCGAGATCTGCGCGGCGATGAAGCTGACCAAGGGCGCGATCACCGCCGAGGCGCTGCCGCAACTGCGCGATCGCCTGCTGCTGGCCAAGCGCATCGAGGACATCGACCTGCCGGGCCTGTCCGCCGACCGCCGGCCGATCATCGCCGGTGGCGTGCTGGTGCTGGAGGCGGCATTCCAGGCGCTGGGCCTGCAACGGCTGATGGTGAGCAAGGCGGCCATGCGCGAAGGCATCCTCTACGACATGCTCGGCCGCGCCGGCCAGAACGATCCGCGTGAGAGCGCGATCGCCGCGCTGACCCGGCGTTACGGCATCGACGAGGCGCAGGCCGCGCGCGTGGAGCACACCGCCATGGCGCTGTTCGAGCAGGTCGCCGGCGACTGGGCGCTGGATGCCGACGACGGCCGCATGCTCAGCTGGGCCGCGCGCCTGCACGAACTCGGCCAGGCCATCGCGCACAGCCAGTACCACGTGCATGGCGCCTACGTGCTGGAGCATTCGGACATCGCCGGCTTTTCGCGGCAGGAGCAGCAGGTGCTGGCCACGCTGGTGCGCACGCACCGCCGCAACGTGGCCAAGACCGCCTTCGACGCGCTGCCCGACCGCCTGCTGCTCAGCGCCAAGCGCAAGGCCGCGCTGCTGCGCCTGGCGGTGCTGCTGCACCGCGCGCACGAGGCCGACCCGATCCCGGCGCTGGAATTGAAGGCCGACGGCGCCAACCTGCACCTGATCCTGTCGCAGCCGTGGATCGAATCGCGGCCGCTGCAGCGCGCCGACCTGATCGGCGAGGTCGAGGGCATGGCGGGATTGGGGATCAATTTCCGGCCATTTGTGGCTTGAAGGCTGGGATTCGGGATTCGGGATTCGGGATTCGGGATTCGGGATTCGGGATTCGGGATTCGGGATTCGGGATTCGGGATTCGGGATTCGGGATTCGGGATAGCAGCATGCTGTCCGCGGTCAAATCGCGGTCAAGCGATTTCATGAAAAAAGTGCCGATTTTTGAAAGAAAAGCCGCCCTCCCTGAAACCGCGACACCGCGGCTTTTTTGTGGGAGGGGCTTCAGCCCCGACGCCTTACCGATACCGCGTCGGGGCTGAAGCCCCTCCCACAGAAAAGCGGCACGGCGACGCACTCGCGAAAATCCCGAATCCCGAATCCCGACTTTTGGCGTCATCGTTCCTACATGCGCTGGACATGTTCGCTTCACTGCGGTGCGCGAGGCTTTGTCAAACCGGAGCCCCCGCATGCGCTACGCGATCGTCACCGAGACGTATCCCCCTGAGGTCAACGGCGTCGCGCTGACCGTGCAGGGGCTGGAACTGGGGCTGCGCGCACGCGGCCATACCGTCGACGTGGTGCGCCCGCGCCAGGCCGGCGACGCCGACCCGGCGGACCTGCGGCTGGTGCGCGGTGCGGCGCTGCCGCGCTACCCCGGATTGAAGTTCGGCCTGCCGGCGCCGCGTCGCCTGACCCGGCTGTGGCAGGCGGCGCCGCCGGATGCCGTGTACATCGCCACCGAGGGCCCGCTGGGCTGGTCGGCGCTGCGCAGCGCGCGGCGCCTGGGCATTCCGATCGCCACCGGCTTCCATACCCGCTTCGACGAATACCTGCCGCAGTACGGCGCCGCCTGGCTGCAGTCGACCGCGCTGCGCTGGATGCGGCGCTTCCACAACCAGGCCCAGGCGACCCTGGTGCCGACCCGCGAGTTGCGCGACTTCCTCGCCACCCAGGGCTTCGAGCGGGTACGCCTGCTGGCGCGGGCGGTGGACAGCAAGCAGTTCGAGCCGCAGCGTCGCGATGCGCAGTTGCGCCAGCAGTGGGGCCTGCACGACGACGACTGCGCGGTGCTGTACGTGGGCCGCATCGCCTCGGAGAAGAACCTGCCGCTGGCGGTGCGTGCGTTCCGCCAGTTGCAGCAACTGCGCCCGCGCGCGCGCTTCGTCTGGGTCGGCGACGGCCCGCTGCGCGAGCGCCTGGCGCAGGAGAACCCGGACTTCATTTTCTGCGGCATCCAGCGCGGCGACGCGCTGGCGCGGCATTTCGCCAGCGGCGACCTGTTCCTGTTCCCCAGCCGCAGCGAGACCTTCGGCAACGTGACCCTGGAGGCGATGGCCAGCGGCGTGGCCACGGTCGCCTTCGACTACGGCGCGGCACGCGAATACCTGCGCGACGGCCTCAACGGTGCGGCGGTGGCCGACGACGACGCCTTCATCGCCGCCGCCCTGCGCCTGGGCAGCGACGACGCGCTGCGCCGGCGCCTGGGCGAGGCCGCCTGCGCGTCGATGCAGCAACTGCGCCCGGAGCGGGTGGTGGCCGATTTCGATGCGCTGCTCAACCAACTGGCACAGACCCGGAGGACGCATGTCGACGCGGCTTGAGATCCTGCGCGGGCACGAGACCCGCTGGTGCCGGCGCGCCAATCATTGGTGCCGGCGGCGCTCGGTGCGGCGCTTCTTCTCGGCGATCAGCCGGCTCGGCGACGGCGTGTTCTGGTATGCGCTGATGACCCTGCTGGTGCTGTGCGACGGCATGGACGGCGTGTTCGCCTCCGCGCACATGGCCGCCACCGGCGTGGTCGCGCTGAGCCTGTACAAGGGCCTGAAGCGCTGGACCCGCCGCCCGCGCCCGTACGCCGCCGACCTGCGCATCCGCGCCTGGGTGGCGCCGCTGGACGAGTTCAGCTTCCCCTCCGGCCATACCCTGCACGCGGTGTCCTTCGGCATCGTCGCCCTCGCCTACTACCCCTGGCTGGCGCCGCTGCTGGTGCCCTTCATCGCCTGCGTGGCGCTGTCGCGGGTGGTGCTGGGCCTGCACTACCCCAGCGACGTGCTCGCGGCCACTGGCATCGGCGCGCTGCTGGCGGGCGTGTCGTTGTGGTTGGTATGAAGCTGGGAATGGGGAACCGGGAATAGGGAATGGAAACAGCCGGCGCCGTTCGGCTCCATGCCCTCTCCTCAATCCTGGCTCCGGACAAGGTCGCGGCTGAAGCCACTCCTACGAGAGCGCGACAACGCCTGCGTTAGCGCCCTCCGAATCCCTAGTTCCCGTACCCGAATCCAAATCCCAGCCCTTCGAAGGGGCAGCAACGCCTGCGCTCGCGAACACTCACCATTCCCCAATCCCGATTCCCCACTCCCGGCCTTACAATGGCCAAATGACCACGCTGTTCATCTCCGACCTGCATCTGGATCCGGCACGGCCGGCGATCACCGCGCTGTTTCTGGATTTCCTGCGCGGGGAGGCGCGCCAGGCCGAGGCGCTGTACATCCTCGGCGACCTGTTCGAGGCCTGGATCGGCGACGACACGCCGTCCGAAGCGGCCGATGCGGTGGCGTTGGAGTTGCACGCGCTGCACGAGGCCGGGGTGCCGGTGTTCTTCATGCACGGCAACCGCGACTTCCTGCTCGGCGCCGACTATGCGCAGCGCGCCGGCCTGCGCCTGCTGCCCGACCCCTGCGTGATCGACCTGTACGGCGAGCCGACCCTGCTGCTGCACGGCGACCTGCTGTGCACCGACGACACCGCCTACCAGGCGTTCCGCGCGCAGACCCGCGACCCGGCCTTCCAGCAGCAGTTCCTGGCGCAGCCGCTGGCCGCGCGCATCGCCTACGCGCAGCAGGCGCGCGCCGCCAGCCAGGCGCGCCAGGCCGACCTGAAACAAGGCGACCGCGCGCAGTTCGAGACCGTCACCGACGTGGCGCCGGCCGAAGTCGCCGCCACCTTCGCCCGCTACGGCGTGGCGCGGATGATCCATGGCCACACCCATCGGCCGGCAGTGCATGCGCTGGACGTGGACGGCCGCGCCTGCACCCGTATCGTGCTCGGCGACTGGTACGAGCAGGGCTCGGTGCTGCGCGTGGACGCGCAGGGCTGCCAACTGCAACAGCTCTAGCGCACGCTTCCGGCGCCGTCGCGCGCAACGCGGCGACGCGCGCGCGGCGCAGCACTCTCCTGCGGCGAACGCGCGACCGCAGGACGATACCCAACTACGCTTCGACCCGGAATTCCACGGGGCCGCCGAGTCCACCACTTGGACGCAGCAGATGGCCACGGCCTGCCTCATGGAACGTCGCAACCGGCGTGGCAGTGACGCGACGTCGCCTCGTCCGCGTGCGCGTCGCCTCCATCCATCCGCATTTCCTTGCCGCGTCCCGCGGCAACCACGCGTCGGCCACGGCGCGAAGCCACGTCGCTCAGCGCTAGCCGCCGCTGGCTTGCTGCTGCCGCCATTGCGCGTAATCGACGAAGTCGCCATCGACCACGTCGTACCAGCGGATCGCGCCGGAGCGCTCGACGCGGAAGCGGTCGCGAACCGGTTCGGTCTGCGGGTCGCCGGGGCAGCCGTCGCCGTGTTTCTCGCGCACCGCGATCTCGATCGCCGCCGGCGCGACGGGCTTGGAAGCGGCCGCTGCAGACGCAGTCGCGGAGGCGGCCTCGTCCTCGTCGTTCTCGACGGCGTAGCCCAGGCACGGCAGGTCGGGATAGGCGCGATCGGCGGTCAGGCGCGCCTGCAGCAGGTCCATCGCACGATTTTCGTCGAAGGTGTCGGCCGGCGGGGTCGCCCGCGGCGCGTCGGTCTTGGCGGTCGGCGACGGGGTCTCGGTCTGCCGATCCGGGGCGGGGCCGCAGCCCGCGCTGAGCATCGCCAGCAACAGCGCGGCCGGCAGTCGCATGCGCTTGAACATCGTCGCTCCCAGGAAGTCGGTCGGCACCGGCCGCGCCGGCGCCGCTTCCCAGCATAGCCGAAGCGGACGCCGCCGCGCCCGCTCCGGCCGTCTTCGCCGCACGTGGCGCAGGCATGCAGCCTGCGCCACGTGCGCGCCGGCTCAACGGAACCCGGCCACGGTCGCCTTGGTGTTGACCAGCACGCGCTGGTTGTCGGCGCTGCTGGCATTGCCCATCGGCACGCCGTTGTAGGACACGTTCGGGTTGGACCAGTAGTTCAGCCGCGGGCAGCTGCTGCTGCAGTTGTAGGCCATGATCGTGCGCCAGCTGTTGCCATAGCGATAGCCGTGGCCGTAGGCGTACGGCGAGGTGCTGGAGTCGGTGGCTACGTCGTGGCGCGCGCTCTGCAGGTGCCCGATCTCGTGGGCGAAGCTGTAGTAGCCGGTGGCGCAATCCCAGTACACCGCCGCGAACGCGGTGGCGGCGGTGGAGCCGATGCCCGAGGCGAGGCCGCAATAGGCGGAGTTGTCGATGATCAGCACGCCGACGTCGGCGGCGGTGCTGTTGCGCGAGGTATGGATGCTGTCCATGTAGCCGTCGCTGGTGCCGCGGAAGCGGGTCAGGTCGGTGTTGAAGTCGCCGGACTCGGTGTAGTTGGTGGTCTCGTAGCCGGCCAGTTGCATGGTGATGCCGACGTTGCTGTTGCTGTAGCCCTGGTTGGACTCGGCCACCGCCAGTTGCACCAGCGACTGCATGTTGCCGCCATAGCTGGTCACCGCCTTGTTGGTCGCCACCACCAGCACGCGGATGGTCGCGGGCGAACCGGACGAGGCGCCGGCAGCGGTCATGCGCTCGTCGATCACCGACTGCGGCATCTGCACCGTCGGCAGCAGGGCGTAGTCGGCCGGATGCTCGGCCGGCATGCGCCGTTCGTCGACCTCCACCAGCACATGGCCGCCGCCGGCGACCGGACGCAGGTGGAACAGCGTGCCGTTGCTGCGGATGCTGCCGGTGATGGTGTCGCCGCTGCGCACCAGGATCGCCGAGTTCAGCGGATCCAGGCCGGAGGGCGCGCGCGTCCTGGCCACGGCGGCATTGCCGAGGTTGCCGTACCAGATGCTGTTGCCGCCTTCCAACTGCTCGGTCTTCAACTGCGTGGCGGTGACGCGCTTGCCCAGCAGGTCCAACTCGAGTTGCTGCTGCCCGGCGGTCACGGCGGCGGCATTCACGCCGACCCGCTGCACTGCGCCGGTGGCGGGATTGGCCAGCAGGCGGCTCAGTGCCGGCTCGCCGGCGATGGACTTGGACACGTACTGGCTGCTCTGGAACAGGGGCGTTCCGGCCGCGGAGGCGGAACCGGCGACACACAGGGCAAGCATCGCGGTCAGGCTGCACATCGACTTCATGTCGGACTCCTGGGGTGGTGAGTAGGGACGAACGTCGCCCCGCGCGCGGCCAGATCGGGGGAGGCAGCGCGGGGAGTTCGATTAGCCGCTCAGCCACCGTTCAGCGCAAGCAACAAATGCAGCGGGGTCGCAGCTCGGAGATAGGCGTCACAGAAAGCACGCGTCCCGACGGTCATGCCGCCCACGCAGCGCATTGCCGCAACACGCGTGCTACCGCGCAAGGGCAACGCCGCCTCAGCCGGCCTGCTGCTGCAGGGCCAGCAATTCGTCCTCGTCGAACCCGGCCAGCAGGCGCGCCTGCAGGTTGAACGGGCCGTGCAGATAGCCACCGGCGTACTCGCGCAGCAGGGCGGCGAAGCGGGCGCGCGGCTCGATCCCGGCCTGCGCGCAGTACCAGCGGTACCAGCGCGAGCCGGCGGCCACGTGCGCCACTTCCTCGCGCAGGATGATCTCCAGGATGTCGGCGGTGGCGTCGTCGCCGAGCCCGCGCAGCTTGGCGATCATGCCCGGGGTCACGTCCAGGCCGCGCGCTTCCAATACCCGCGGCACCAGCGCCATCCGCGCCAGGCCGTCGTGGGCGGTCTTCTCGCACATCTCCCACAGGCCGTTGTGCGCGGCGAAATCGCCATAGGTGTGGCCCAGCGCGCGCAGGCGGTCGCGCAGCAGCACGAAATGGCGCGACTCGTCGTCCGCCACCGCCACCCAGTCGGCATAGAACGCCGGCGGCAGGCCGCGGAAGCGGTAGACCGCGTCCCAGGCCAGGTCGATGGCATTGAGTTCGATGTGGGCGATGGCGTGGATGAAGGCAGCGCGGCCCTCGGCGCTGCCGAGGCCGCGCCGCGGCAGCTCGCGCGGGTGCACCAGCAGCGGCCGTGGCGGCCGCCCCGGCATGCGGATCGGCTCAGGCGCCGGCGCGGCGGCCGGCACCGCCAGCGCGCCATCGCGCCAGGCCGCGGCATGGCGCTGGGTCAGCGCGACTTTCTCGTCGGGGTCGGCCGCGTCCAGGCAGGCACGCGCGGCCTGGTACAGGTCGCCGTTCACGGCGCCACCAGCGGCGGCCGGCCCGCCCATGCAGGCATGCGCTGCGCCCGGGCACTGGCGCCGCGGGGCTCAGGCACGGCGCTTGCGCTTGGCCTCGTCCGAGCGCAGCTGCATGATCCGCTCGAAATAGCCGGGCTCGATGCCGGTGGTGTACTGGCCATTGAAGCACGAGGAGTCGAACGCCTTCAGTTCCGGGTTGCCCTCGCGCACCGCGGTCTCCAGGTCTTCCAGATCCTGGTAGATCAGCCAGTCGCAGCCGAGGAATTCCTGGATCTCCTGCTCGCTGCGGCCGTGCGCGACCAGTTCGTCGGCGGCCGGCATGTCGATGCCGTAGATGTTGGGATAGCGCACCGGCGGTGCGGCGCTGGCCAGGTACACCTTGCGCGCGCCGGCGTCGCGCGCCATCTGCACGATCTGCCGGCTGGTGGTGCCGCGCACGATCGAATCGTCGACCAGCAGCACCACGCGGTTGCGGAATTCCAGGTGGATCGGATTGAGCTTGCGGCGCACCGACTTCACCCGCTCGCCCTGCCCCGGCATGATGAAAGTGCGGCCGATGTAGCGGTTCTTGACGAAGCCCTCGCGGTACTTCACCCCGAGCACGTTGGAGATCTCCAGCGCGGCGTCGCGCGAGGTGTCCGGGATCGGGATGATGGTGTCGATGTCGTGGTCCGGGCGCAGGCGCAGGATCTTCTCGCCCAGCTTCATGCCCATGCGCATGCGCGCCTTGTGCACCGAGACGTTGTCGATCATCGAGTCCGGGCGCGCGAAGTACACGTACTCGAAGATGCACGGGGTGTGGTCGGTGGGCGAGGCGCAGACCTCGGAGAACAGCTCGCCGCGGCCGGTGATGACCAGTGCTTCGCCCGGACGCACGTCGCGCACACGGGTGAAGCCGAGGATGTCCAGCGCCGAGGATTCGGAGGCGACGATGTACTCGTCGCCCTCCACGCCCTCGCGCTTGCCCAGCACCAGCGGGCGGATGCCGTGCGGATCGCGGAACGCGACCAGACCCAGCCCCAGCACCACGCTGACCACGGCGTAGCCGCCCTTGCAGCGGCGGTGCACGCCGGCCACCGCGCGGATCGCCGCTTCCGGGGTCAGCATGCGCTGCGCGTCCAGCTCGTAGGCGAACACGTTCAGCAGCACTTCGCTGTCCGAATCGGTGTTGATGTTGCGGCGGTCGGCCTCGAACACCTGCTGGCGCAAGGCCTCGGTGTTGACCAGATTGCCGTTGTGGGCCAGCGCGATGCCGTACGGCGAATTCACGTAGAACGGTTGCGCCTCGTCCATGCCTTCGGATCCGGCGGTCGGATAGCGGCAATGGGCGATGCCGACGCGCCCTTCCAGCACCGCCATGCGCTTCTCGTCGAAGACGTCGCGGACCAGGCCGTTGGCCTTCTGCACGCGCAGGCGGGTGCCGTCGGCGGTGGCGATGCCCGCCGCGTCCTGGCCGCGGTGCTGCAGCACGGCCAGGCCGTCATAGAGTTGCCCGGCCACATTCTGGGTGCCGACGATTCCGACGATGCCACACATGTCAACGCTCTCCGCGGCGGGAACGCCGCTATTGGGAAGGTGGCCGTGCCTGGCCGTTGGGTTCGACCCGTGCCGGGTCGAATTGCGCCGGACGCGCCTGCGCCGGATCGATGTTCGCGGGCATCAGGTGCGACGGATCGCCCCCGGGCTGCGCGGACCGTACCCCGGGACGTCCCAGGGCCTTGGACATCATCTCCTGCAGCCCGCTGGCCTGCAGGGCGTTGCCCAGCGCGGCATTATCGCCTGCCGCGGGCAAGTTGCCCAAATCCATCTGCGACACGTTCAGTTGCGGCATCTGCGACAGGTTCAACTGCGGCATCTGCGGCATGCGCCAGTCCGGCATCTGCGCGCGCATCCAACCCACCCCCGGGCTGAGCACCGGCAGCACCATCGAATGCTGCCAGTCCGGCTCGCGGGTCAGCGGCGTGAAGCTCATCAGGAAGGCCAGCACCGCGGCGAAGAAACCGCCGCGCACCGTGCCCAGGCCGAAGCCGAGCGCGCGGTCGGTGCCCGACAGCGCGGTCGAGCGCACCGCGGTGCGGATCACCATGCCGACGATGGCGACCACCGCCATCACCGTCACGAAGGTCAGCGCGTAGCCGCCCAGGTAGTAGCTCATGCTCGGCCGCGCCCCATCGGCGAGCCAGCGCCCGGTATTGCCGCCGAACTGGAACGTGGCCCAGCCGGCCAGGAACCAGGACAGCGTGCCGACCACGATGCCGACGAACCCGCGCAGGGCCCCGAGCAGGGCCGAGACCAGGATCACCGTCAACAGCACCATGTCGATCATGCGCGCCTCCCGCGGCCAAGCCGCTGCATCGCGCCGATCGCGCGTCGCGCCTGCCTTCCCTGGACCATCGTGCTACTCCATGGGCCGCGGCCCGATCAAGGATGTGGACGTACCATACCGCTGATGCCGACCTTGGCCGCCACCTGGGCGCGCAACTGCTCGGCGTCGGCACGGTTGGCGACCGGCCCCACCCGCACCCGGTTCAGCGCGCCCTTGTCGGTGCGTACCTGTTCGACGAAGGCGCTGAAGCCGGCCGCGCGCACCTTGTCGCGCAGGGCATTGGCGTCCTCGGCCTTGCCGAAGGCGCCCAACTGCACGGCGAAGCCGGTGCCGGACGCCGCAGGCGCGGCCGGCACGCTCGGCGCCGGCTTGGCCGCTGCCGTGGTGGCCGCAGGGGCCGCCGGCTTGGTGGGTTCGGGCTTGGGCGTGGCCGGCTTGGCCGGTTCCGGCTTGGGCGCCGGCGGCGTCGCCGGCTTGCTGGTGGCGACCGGCTTGGCCGGCTCCGGCGGCAGCGCCTCGGTCTTGGCCGGGGCGGCGGGCGCGGCGGCGGCGACATGGCTGGCGGCAGCCGGCGCGGCGCTGGTCGGGGTCGCGTTGCTCGGCGCCGCATCCAGGGTCACCACCTGGGCATTGACGTCGTTGCGGACCTTGACCGCCTGCAGGCGCACCGATTCGGCCTGGGCGCGATCGGCATACGGCCCGATCCGCACCCGCCAGGCCTGGCGCCCGCCGATCGTGGCCTGCTCGCGGAAGCCCGGCAGCTGCGCCTGCTTGAGCCGCGCGATCACCGCATCGGCATCGGCGGCGGTGGCATAGGCGCCGAAATTCACCGCGTAGTTGCCGGCGGCCACGCTCGGCGGCAGCGGCTGCGCGGCGCTGCCGGCGGCCGGATCGGCCAGGTCGGCGGCATCGGGATTGTTCTGGACCGGCGCCGGCGCGGGCGTGGCGCCCGGCGTCTTGGCCATGCCCACCGCCCCGCCGCTGGGCGCATCGCCCGGGGTCACCAGCGGCAGTTCGCGGGTCTCGAACTGGCCGTCGGCCGGCGCCTCGGGCGCCTTCAACGGCACGTTGGCCACGCCGCTGTCGGGCGCAGGCCCCTTCACCAGCATCGGCAGGAAGATCACGGCGAGCGCTACCAGGACGAGGGCGCCAATCAATCGCTGTTTCAGGACGGTATCCACGGAAAGGGTGAGGGGCGGCGTGGCGGAGTGCCGTCGCGATTATAAGGTCGGCCCGCCCGGGGGCGGGATCAGCCGGCTGAATGCAGCCAGTGCAAGGCCTCGGCGGCGGTGTGAAACGAACCGAACACCAGCACCCGGTCGCCCGGTCGTGCCTGCGCCAGCGTCGCCTGCAGCGCCTGCGCCACGCTCTCGGCGACGGCCGCCTCGGCGGCGGCCGTGCCCGCCAGCCGCGCGCGCAGCTGCGCAGCGCTCTGGCCGCGGTTGCCGCCCAACCCCGCCAGGTGCCAGGCATCGACCTGCGCGGCCAGCGCCTCCACCACGCCGGCGGCGTCCTTGTCGGCCAGCGCCGCGAACACCGCGCAAGTGCGGCCGGCGACCGGCTGCGCCTGCAGCGCGGCGGCCAGCTCGCGGGCGGCCTGCGGGTTGTGGCCGACGTCGACCAGCACCTCCACGCCATCGCGCACGCACGGTTGCAAGCGCCCGCGCAGGCGCGCGGCGGCGATGCCCTCGGCGTAGGCGCTGCGCGGCAGCGACCGGCGCAGCGCGCGCAGGGCGGCGATGGCGGTGGCGGCATTGGCGCGCTGCACCGGCGCGCGCAGCTGCGGCAACGGCAGCTGCAGTTCGGTGCCGACGTCGCGCCAGCGCCAGCGTTCGGCGTCGATCGGCTCGTGGAAGAAGTCGCTGCCGGCGCGCAACGCATTGGCACCGATCGCGTAGGCGCGGCGCAGCACGCTGGACGGCGGATCGATCTCGCCCAGCACCAGCGGCTTCCACGGCCGCGCGATGCCGGCCTTTTCCGCGCCAATCGCCTCGCGGTCGTTGCCAAGCCAATCGGTGTGGTCGATGTCCACGGTGGTGATCACCGCGACGTCGGCGTCGACCAGGTTCACCGCGTCCAGGCGGCCGCCGAGCCCGACTTCCAGCACGGCCAGGTCCAACGTGGCCTGCTGGAACAGCCACAGCGCCGCCAGCGTGCCGTATTCGAAATAGGTCAGCGCGGTGTCGCCGCGCGCGGCCTCCACTGCCGCAAAGGCGCTCACTAGGTCGGCTTCGCTGGCCTCTTCGCCGTCGAGGCGCACGCGTTCGTTGTAGCGCAGCAGGTGCGGCGAGGTGTAGCTGCCCACGCGCCAGCCGGCGGCACGCGCAATCGCTTCGATGAAGGCGACGGTCGAGCCTTTGCCGTTGGTACCGCCGACGGTGATGACATGCTTGGCCGGCTTGGTCAGGCGCATGCGCGCGGCAACCGTGCGCACCCGCTCCAGGCCCATGGCGATGTCCTGGGGATGTTGGCGCTCGATGTAGGCGAGCCATTCGGGGAGGGTGTTCATTTGTGTATTTCTAGCCTTTCAGGCAAGCGCGTTCGCTCGCCTTCGTCAGAAGCAACAGCTTTGGAAGCGACAGCTTTCGCGCTGACGCGCGAGTCACTTTGATCAGCCTCCGGCTGCTGAGAAGCACTTCTTTGCTTGTGCAAAGAAAAGTAACCAAAAGAAGCGCTTTATCACAGCCGAATGGCTGGTCACGCACACCCGGGCGCCGCGCCCTCCGCGCTGCGCGCTCCGGGTTCGCACTTGGCCTGGGCATTTTTCGACGGCACATCCATGTGCCGGCGAAAAACGGCGCGCTTCCTGCGCGCCGCCCCTTCGGGGTTTTCGCCCAGGCCAAGTGCCGCGGCTCACGGGATCCCGGAAAGCAAGCAAAAGCGACAGCAAAAGCACCGCTACGGCAACGGCAACGGCAACGGCCAAGCGAACCGCATCGGAAGTGGGCCGGATCAACCCGTCGACGAGACGACGCACGCTATACGCGCATCATGTCCGTCCTACAGCGCCCGATGCTTGGCCTCACCGAAAAACGGTGTGTGATGCGCGCAATCGTTCAAGCGCACCACGTCCAGATGCTCCACGTCCGGCCCTTCCAGCAGGTTCAGCGTGGTCGGCGCCTGGCGGAAACTCCACAGCCGCGCGATCGGCAGGCCGAGCACCCGGCACAGAATTACGCGGTTGACCGCATCGTGGGCGACCACCAGCAGCGTGTCGTGCTCGCCCAGGCCCTCGGCGGCGCGAGTCAGGCCACGCCAGGAACGCTCCAGCACCTGCCGCAGCGACTCGCCGCCCGGCATCAGCACCGTGTCCGGCTCCTCGCGCCAGGCGCGCAGGCGTGCCGGATCCTTCTCGTGGATCTCGCTGGCCAGCAGGCCCTCCCACTCGCCATGGGCGATTTCCTGCAAGTCCGGATCGGTCTGCAGCAGCGCCTCGCGCTCGGGCCCCAGCGCGAAGCGCGCAGTGCGTTGCGCACGCGCCAGCGGCGAGGCCACGGCGCGGGTCAGCGGGACCTCGCGCAGGCGCGCGCCCAGCGCCTGCGCCTGGGCGTCGCCGACCGGCGACAGCGGGATGTCGATCTGGCCCTGGTAGCGGCCTTCGGCGTTCCACGGGGTTTCGCCATGGCGGGCGAGCAGAATGCGCATGCGCTGGATTCCTTGGGGGGAAGGGCCCGTCTCGCAAACGAAAACGGAGCGGCATGATACCCGCTCCGTCGCCGGAAACCCTGCGCTGCATCCCCGTGCGCCGCCGTGGCGTTGGCCGCGGCGGACAGGCGGACGGCGGCCATGGCCGCCGCCCGCCCGAGCCTGGCTCACTTGGCCAGGTTCAACTCCTTCAGCAGCCGCGGCGCCGGCATCACTTCCTGCATGATCCAGTGCAGGTAGCGCGTGTCGACGGCGATCATGCGGGTCATCGCCGGGTCGAACACCCAGTTCGAACTCACCGACTCCCAGTTGCCATCGAAGGCCAGGCCGACCAGCTTGCCGTGCGCGTCCATCACCGGCGAGCCGGAGTTGCCGCCGGTGATGTCCAGGTCGGACAGGAAGTTGACCGGCACCGTGCCCAGCCGCTTGTCCTCCAGCCCGCCGTAGCGCTTGGCCTTGGCCGCCTCCAGCAGCGCCTTGGGCGAATCGAACGGTTCCACGCCGGTGTCCTTGGCGACCACGCCTTCCAGCGTGGTGAACGGGGTGTATTCCACACCGTCCTTGGGCGAATAGCCCTTGACGTTGCCGAAGGTGATGCGCAGCGAGGAGTTGGCGTCGGGATACACGAACTCGCCCTGGCTCTTCTTGTAGTCGGCCACGGCCTGCAGGTAGCGCGGCCGCGCCAGCAGCTCCTCGCCCTCGCGACGCTTCTGGTCCTGCTCGATCTGCAGCAGGGTCGGCATCAGCGCCACCGCATAGCGCAGCGCCGGGTCGTCGCTGGCTTCGAACGCGGCGCGATCGGCGTGCAGCCACTTCAGGCGCGCGTCGGTGTTGCCCAGCTGGGTGCCGGCCAGGCGCGTGGCGGCGGCCTGCGCATCGGCACCGGCCAGCCACTGGTCCAGCGCCGGCAGGCGCTGCGCCTTCGGCAGCTTCAGGTACTGGTCGAACCAATAGCGCTGCAACTGGCTGTCCATGGAGGCGACGTAGCGGCGCTCCATCTGCTTCATCGCGCCCTCGATCTCGGGCAGGTCGCGCTCCTGGTAGCCGGGCTCGCGCGCGGCGTCCGGCTTGGCGCGTTCGATCGACAGGCGGTACAGCATGACTGCACTGCCGAGCGCCCCGGTCCGCTGCATCTGCCGCAGCACCAGGTCGCGTTCGCGGCTGGCCTTGGCCTGCTCGCCCAGCGCCAGCAGTTGCGCGTGGGCCTGCAGCGCGGCCTTGCCCTCGCCGCCCTGGCGCTTGAGCCAGGCCAGCACCGCGTCTTCCTCGGCGTGCTTCTTGGCTGCCGCGTCGATGCGCTTGAAGCCTTCCAGCTGGCCTTCGTAGTTCTTGGCCACGTTGTTCCAGCTGGCCATGGTCGCGGCGTACTTCACCTGGATGTCCGGGTTCTGCTTGCCGGCCTGCTCGACCAGGGCGATCAGGTCGCGGTACTGGCGCGCGGCGGTGGGATACCCCCAGTTGGCGGTGGCGTCGAACTCGGACGCCAGCGCATAGCGGTTGGTGCGGCCCGGATAGCCGGCCACCATGACGAAATCGCCGGCGCCCAGCGGCTGGTCGGCGAACTTCAGGAAGTGCTTGGGCTGGTACGGCACGTTGTCCTTGGCGTAGGCGGCCGGCTTGCCGTCCTTGCCGACGTAGGCGCGGTAGAACGAGAAGTCGCCGGTGTGGCGCGGCCACATCCAGTTGTCGACGTCGCCGCCGAACTTGCCGATGCCCGACGGCGGCGCGTAGGCCAGGCGCACGTCGCGGATTTCCAGGGTGCGGAACAGGCGGTAGGTGTTGCCGCCGGAGAAGCTGTACAGCTCGCAGCGGTAGCCGGCGTCGGCTTCGCAGGCGGCGACCTGCGCCTTGTCGAAATCCTCCAGCGCCTGCGTGCGCTTGAGCGCGTCGTTGCCGGCGGCGGCCATCGCCGCCTTGGCCTGCGCGGTGACGTCGGTGATGCGGTCGAGCACATAGATGCGCGCGTTCGGACCGGCACTGAGTTCAGCGCCCTGGCTGGCGGCGCTGAAGCCGTCGCGGATCAGGTTCTTCTGCGCGGTCGAGTTGAGCTGGATCGCGCCATAGGCGCAGTGGTGGTTGGTCACCACCAGGCCCTGCGGCGAGACGAAGCTGGCGGTGCAGCCGCCCAGCGAGACCACCGCGCCCATCGGGTCGCCGGTGAGATCGGACAGTTGCTGCGGCGACAGCTTCAGGCCGGCCTGCTGCAGTGGTCCGGCGATGTCCGGCAATTGCTGCGGGACCCACATGCCCTCGCCGGCATGGGCGGCGGAGGCGCCGGACAGGGCGGCGACGGCGGCGATGGCGATAGCCAACGAATTCGAACGCATCGAGCGGTTTCCTTGATGACAGACGTTAGAGTGTAACGGCTGTCGCCAAGCGCCCGGACCGTGACCAATGGCACCCTGGGACCTGTCACGTCCTGACCGCGCCGCAACATGGGCACGCCGGCCGGGCGCTTATACTGCGCGCCCTCTTCCCATCGAATCTGCACCGACATGGCGCAAACAATGAAGGCGCTGGTCAAGCGCGACGCCGCCAAAGGCATCTGGCTAGAACAGGTGCCGGTGCCGGTCCCCGGCCCCAACGACGTGCTGATCAAGCTGGAAAAGACCGCGATCTGCGGCACCGACCTGCACATCTACCTGTGGGACGAGTGGAGCCAGCGCACCATCAAGCCCGGCCTGACCATCGGCCACGAATTCGTCGGCCGCATCGCCCAGCTCGGCTCGGCGGTCACCGGCTACGAGGTCGGCCAGCGCGTGTCGGCCGAAGGCCACATCGTCTGCGGCCACTGCCGCAACTGCCGCGGCGGGCGCCCGCACCTGTGCCCGAACACGGTGGGCATCGGCGTCAACATCAACGGCGCCTTCGCCGAGTACATGGTGATGCCGGCCTCGAACCTGTGGCCGATCCCCGACCAGATCCCCTCCGAGCTGGCCGCGTTCTTCGACCCCTACGGCAACGCCGCGCACTGCGCGCTGGAGTTCGACGTGATCGGCGAGGACGTGCTGATCACCGGCGCCGGCCCGATCGGCATCATCGCCGCCGGCATCTGCAAGCACATCGGCGCGCGCAACGTGGTGGTCACCGACGTCAACGATTTCCGCCTGAAGCTGGCCGCGGACATGGGCGCCACGCGCGTGGTCAACGTCGCCAACACCTCGCTCAAGGACGTCATGGCCGACCTGCACATGGAAGGCTTCGACGTTGGCCTGGAGATGAGCGGCAACCCGCGCGCCTTCAACGACATGCTCGACTGCATGTACCACGGCGGCAAGATCGCCATGCTCGGCATCATGCCGCGCGGCGCCGGCGCCGACTGGGACAAGATCATCTTCAAGGGCCTGACCGTGCAGGGCATCTACGGCCGCAAGATGTACGAGACCTGGTACAAGATGACCCAGTTGGTGCTGTCCGGCTTCCCGCTGGGCAAGGTACTGACCCACCAGTTGACCATCGACGAATTCCAGAAGGGCTTCGACCTGATGGAAGAAGGCAAGGCCGGCAAGGTCGTGCTGAGCTGGTGAGGCGTCCGCCGCGCAGCGCGGCGGTGCCGGAAAAACACGAAGGGCGCCTTGCGGCGCCCTTCGTCGTTTCACGGCGGCGATGCGATCAGAACGCGATCGTGCCCGAGACCACGACGCGGTGACCGGCCAGGCGCTCGGTGAAGTTCTCCGGGCCCTTGTTGTCGGTGTCGTAGTAACCCACGCTCAGCGCCAGCGGGCCGACCATCTTGCCCACGCTGACGTTGTAGTCGGTGTAGTCCTGGTACGCGGTCAGCGCGCTTTCGTAGGTGGTGCGGCCGACGTGCGCGCCGACGCTGAAGCCCTGCGGCAGCGACCAGTTCCCGTCCAGCGCGTAGTAGAAGCTGTCCTTGTCCAGGTTGTACACGTTGTCGGTGTAGGCCACGGTCAGGGTGTAGGTCTTGAGGAACTTGGTCTTGGTGATCAGCTCGTTGTAGTTCAACCGGCCGGCGCCCGGGTAGCCGTAGCGGTTGACCATCACGTCGAAGTTCCAGTCCGGGGAGAAATCGACGTTGTAGCCGACGAAGCCGTCCGTTTCCCAATCCGGATCGCCGGCGCCGAAGTCGACGTTGGAGCCCCAGGCGCCTACGTACAGGCCGAACGGCGAGGTGTAGGTGAGGCCGGCCTGGAACGCCGGGCCCTTGTCGGTCTGGGAGACGCCACGGAACACGTAGTCGCTGACCACACCGTAGGAGCCGGTGATCGGCGAGGTGGGCTCGTCCTGGGCCAGGACGGTGAGCGGCGAAGCGGCCAGTGCGAGGGCCAGGGCGAGAGTGGTCTTGTTCACCGGTCATTCTCCTGCGGTTGACGAGGGTGGTTGCAGCGTGGGGCGCGTCGCGCCTTCACGATTTTTTAACTGCTTTTACCTTGCAGCGCAACAACTTTCGTTCCTTCCAGGTCCTGGCGTGTCCCGCGTCCGTGGATGTGCGCCAAGCGCGGACATGCTGATCGCGCCCTGATTGTCGGGCACTGGCCAGCCACGGTCCCGGCCCGCACAACGCCGCCACGCCGCAGCGACCGGCCCGGTCATGCGTGGCAAACGTGACGTGGCCTGCCCCGATCGGGCCTCAGGCAGGTGCGGCGAACACCCCGAACCGGCGCGCGCGCAGATGCAGTGGCTGGCCCGGCGCGTAGTCGTGCGTCCCCTCGCCCGCCGGCAGTTCCACCTCCACCTCGTCGCGGCCGTGCGCCAGTTGCGCGCGCAGGCGCAGGCGCGGGCCGCTGCGCTGGATGGACAGCACCGTCGCCGCCCAGCCTTCGCTGCCCGGCGCCAGATCTTCCGGCCGCACATACAGCTCGACCGGGCCGCTGGTCAGCGGCGTCGGCGGTGCCGGCAAGGCCAGCCCAGCGACCTGCACGGCACCGTCATGCAGGCGTGCCGGCAGCCGGTTCACCGCGCCGACGAAGGCGTACACGAAGGGCGAGGCCGGCTGCTCGTAGACCTGCGCGGGGCTGCCGACCTGCTCGATCCGCCCGCGGTTGAGGATCGCCACGCGGTCGGCCAGTTCCAGCGCCTCTTCCTGGTCGTGGGTGACGAACACCGTGGTCAGCCCGGTGCGTTCGTGCAGCTCGCGCAACCAGCGGCGCAGGTCGCGGCGGACCTGCGCGTCGAGCGCGCCGAACGGTTCGTCGAGCAGCAGCACGCGTGGCTCGATCGCCAGCGCGCGCGCCAGCGCCACGCGCTGACGCTGGCCGCCGGACAGCTGCGCCGGGTAGCGCCGGTCCAGGTCGTGCAACTGCACCAGCGCCAGCAGTTCCTGCACCCGCGCGCGGATGCGCGCCTCGGTCCAGCGCGCCTCGCGGCGCACGCGCAGGCCGAAGGCGATGTTCTCGTAAACGCTCATGTGCTTGAACAAGGCGTAGTGCTGGAACACGAAGCCGACCCGGCGCGCCTGCACCGACAGCGCGGTGGCGTCCTCGCCGTGGATCAGCACGCGCCCGCGATCGGCGTGTTCCAGCCCGGCGATCACCCGCAGCAGCGTGGTCTTGCCGGAGCCGGACGGCCCCAGCAGCGCCAGCAGTTCGCCCTGGCCGATGTCCAGGCCGACGTCGTCGAGCGCGGCGAAATCGCCGAAGTGTTTGCCCAGGTGCTGTACGCGGATGCTCATGGCAACCTCAGTGTCGGTGAGTGGCGGCCAGCGCCGCGCCGTGGCGCCAGTGCAGCCAGGACTTCACGGCGAGCGTCAGCAGCGCGGTCAGCGCCAGCAGGCTGGCGCAGGCGAAGGCGGCGCTGTAGGCGTATTCGTTGTAGAGGATCTCCACATGCAGCGGCAGCGTGTTGGTGCGCCCGCGGATGTGCCCGGACACCACCGACACCGCACCGAACTCGCCCATCGCCCGCGCACTACACAGCAGCACGCCGTACAGCAGGCCCCAGCGGATGTTGGGCAAGGTCACCCGGAAGAAGGTCTGCCAGCCGCTGGCGCCCAGGCTCAGCGCAGCCAGTTCCTCGTCGTCGCCCTGCTGCTCCATCAGCGGCATCAGTTCGCGGGCGATGAAGGGAAAGGTGACGAAGGTGGTCGCCAGCACGATGCCCGGCAGCGCGAACACGATGCGCGGCAGGCGCAGCACCACCTCGCCCAGCAGCGGCAGGGACAGCCGCACGCCCTCGTCGATCAACGGCCAGGCCCAGCCGTTGCGGCCGAAGATCAGGATGAACAGCAGCCCGGCGACCACCGGCGACACCGAGAACGGCAGATCGATCAGGCTCACCAGCAGGCGCTTGCCGGGGAAGCGATGCTTGCTGACCGCCCAGGCCGCGGCCACGCCGAACACCAGGTTCAACGGCACCACGATCGCCGCGACCAGCAGGGTCAGGCGAATCGCCGCCAGCGCGTCCGGATCGGAGATCGCGCGCCAGAACACGTCGGCGCCGCTGCGCAAGGCCTCGACGAACACCAGCAACAAGGGCAGCAGCAGGAACGCCAGCAGGAACAGCAACGCACCGCCAATCAGCAGCCGCTGCACCCAGCGCGGCTCGTCGACCACCGAGGCCGGCAGCTGCACCGGGACGGTGGCGGCGGCCTGCCCCGGGACGCGCGCGGCCAGCGCGGACACCACGGACGCCATCACGTCACCGCCCTGCCACGCCGCGCGAACCAGGCCTGCGCCGCGTTGACCAGCAGCAACGACAGCAGCGACAACAGCAGCATCGCCGCAGCGATCGCACTGGCGCCGCCGTAATCGAATTCCTCCAGGCGAATGGTGATCAGCAACGGCGCGATCTCGGTGGCATTGGGCAGGTTGCCGGCGATGAAGATCACCGAGCCGTACTCGCCGACCCCGCGCGCGAAGGCCAGCGTGAATCCGGTCAGCACCGCCGGCCACAGGGTCGGCAGCAGCACCCGGCACACCGTCTGCCAGCGTCCGGCCCCGAGCGTGGCCGCGGCCTCCTCAAGCTCGCGCTCGGCCTCGGCCAAGACCGGCTGCACGATCCGCACCACGAACGGCAGCCCGACGAACACCAGCGCCACGACAATGCCCAGCGGCGTGTAGGCGACCTTGACCCCGCCCGCGCCGCTGCCCTGCATCAGTGCGGCGTAGCCGAACAGCAGGCCACCGACGCCCAGCGCCGCCAGGCTGAGCACGGCGAGCGTGCCGAGCAGGCGCTGCAGCGCGCGCAGCGGCGCCGGCAGCAGCGTGTGGCTGCGTCGCAACAGCGTGTGGCCGATGGCGGCCAGCACCAGCAGCAGCGCCAGCCGCGGCCACCACCAGGCCAACGTCGGCAGGCTGGCCGCCAGCGCCTGCGCCGGCTGCTCCAGCCAGCGCCCGATCCAGCCGTTGCTGCCGTACAGCGCGGTCAGGGCGATGCCGGCCACTGCGGTGGGCAGCGCGAACGGCAGGTCGATCATCGCGTCGAACAGGCGCTTGCCGGGAAAGCGATAGCGCACGAACACCCAGGCCACCCAGGTGCCCATCACCGCATTGAACGCGGCCGCAGCCAGCGCGGTGCCGAAACTCAAGCGCAACGCCGCCAGCACCCGCGGCTCGCTCCACACCCGCCACACGCCCTCCCAGCCCAGCCCGCTGGTCTTGAGCAGCACCGCGAGCAAGGGGATCAGCACCACCAGCCCCAGCCAGGTCAGGGTGATGCCCAGGCTCAGCCCCAGGCCCGGCATCACCCGGCGCTGGCGCGGTGCGCGGGGAACGGCGGCGGCGGTCACGGCCATCGCGTCACTTGCTCGCCTGGATCTGGTCGAACAGGCCGCCGTCGTCGAAGTGGGTGGCCTGCGCCTTGGCCCAGGACCCGAACGCCTGCTCGATGGTGACCAGCCGCACCTTCGGCAGCCGCGCCAGATCCGCGCGATCGGCGTACTCGGGATGGCGCGGCCGGTAATAGTGCCTGGCTGCGATCTTCTGCCCTTCCGGCGAGTACAGGTATTTCAGATATTCCTCGGCCACCGCGCGGGTGCCGTGCTTGTCCACGTTCTTGTCGACCAGCGCCACCGACGGCTCGGCCAGGATCGACAGCTTCGGCACCACGATCTCGAACTTGTCCTGGCCCAGTTCCTGCTGCGCCAGGAATGCCTCGTTCTCCCAGGCCAGCAGCACATCGCCGATGCCGCGCTGGACGAAGGTGGTGGTGGCGCCGCGCGCGCCGGTATCCAGCACCGGCACGTTGCGGAACAGCGCGCGCATGTAGTTGAGGATGCGTTCGCGATCGCCCTTGAAGATATGGTCGGCGTAGGCCCAGGCGGCCAGGTAGTTCCAGCGCGCGCCGCCGGAGGTCTTGGGATTGGGCGTGATCACCGACACGCCGCTGCGCAGCAGGTCGGGCCAGTCCTTGATGCCTTTCGGATTGCCCTTGCGCACCAGGAACACGATGGTCGAGGTGTAGGGCGCGCTGTTGTCGGGCAGGCGCGTGGCCCAGTTCGCATCGATCAGCTTGCTCTTGGCGGCGATCGCGTCGACGTCGTAGGCCAGCGCCAGTGTCACCACGTCAGCCTCGACCCCGTCGATCACCGCGCGCGCCTGCTTGCCGGAACCGCCGTGCGAGGTCTCCACCGTCACCTGCTCGCCGGGATGCAGTTGCGCCCAGTGCTTGGCGAAGGCGGCGTTGTAGTCGCGGTAAAGCTCGCGGGTGGGATCGTAGGACACGTTGAGCAGTTGCGTCTCGGCGGCGGCCGCGGCCCCGGCGAACGCGCACAAGGCGAGCGCGAGCAGCGGGCGCCAGCGGCGCGGCGGAAGGCTGGACATGGGCGGTTCTCCAAAAACACACAGACCGACGCCGCGGCCGATGCCCGCCGCGGACCATGACGCATGCTGCGCAGCGGCAGGCGGCGGGTGAAATGACTTCCGGGCAGCGGCTCATGCCATTTGCGCATGACGACCCCGGCCTTCGCGGGCGCCGCGGTAAAATCGCCGCCTCTTTCCGCCGCGCGTGCCCGTCATGACCGACTCCCGCCTCACCCAGCACTACGCCGAGGAACTGGACGCGATCCGCGCCCAGGGCCTGTTCAAGTCCGAACGCATCATCGTCGGCCCGCAGGCGGCGGAAATCGTCCTCGCCGACGGCCGCCGCGTGCTCAACTTCTGCGCCAACAACTACCTGGGTCTGGCCGATCATCCGGACCTGATCCAGGCGGCCAAGGACGCGCTGGACACGCACGGCTTCGGCATGGCCTCGGTGCGCTTCATCTGCGGCACCCAGGACCTGCACAAGCAACTGGAAGCGCAGATCGCCGCGTTCTTCGGCACCGAGGACACCATCCTCTACGCCGCCTGCTTCGACGCCAACGGCGGCCTGTTCGAACCGCTGCTGGGCGAGCACGACGCGATCATCTCCGACGCGCTCAACCATGCCTCGATCATCGACGGCGTGCGCCTGTGCAAGGCCAAGCGCTTCCGCTACGCCAACTGCGACATGGCCGACCTGGAAGCACAGCTGCAGGCGGCCGATGCCGCCGGCTGCAAGACCAAGCTGATCACCAGCGACGGCGTGTTCTCGATGGATGGTTTCATCGCTCCGCTGGACGAGATCACCGCGCTGGCGAAGAAATACAACGCGCTGGTGCACATCGACGAATGCCATGCCACCGGCTTCCTCGGCGCCAGCGGCCGCGGCTCGGCCGAGGTCAAGGGCGTGCTGGACAAGATCGACATCTTCACCGGCACCCTGGGCAAGGCCATGGGCGGGGCGCTGGGCGGCTTCACCACCGGCCGCCGCGAAGTGATCGAACTGCTGCGCCAGCGCTCGCGGCCCTACCTGTTCTCCAACTCGCTGCCGCCGCACGTGGTCGCCGCCGGGAGCAAGGCCTTCGCGATGCTCGACGCCGCCGACGACCTGCGCGCACGCCTGGTCGAGAACACCGCCTACTTCCGGGAGCGCATGGCCGCCGCCGGTTTCGACATCAAGCCCGGCACCCACCCGATCTGCCCGGTGATGCTCTACGACGCGCCGCTGGCGCAGCGCTTCGCCGAGCGGCTGCTGGAAGAAGGCATCTACGCCATCGGCTTCTTCTTCCCGGTGGTGCCCAAGGGCCAGGCGCGGATCCGCACCCAGATCAGCGCCGCGCACACCCGCGAACACCTGGACCGGGCGATCGACGCGTTCACCCGCATCGGCCGCGAACTGGGCGTGCTCGCCGCCTGAGATGCGCGCCGCGCTGCGCCAACGGCTGTTGCTGGCGGCGCAGACCGACGCCCAGGCGGAGTCCGTAGCAGGCGGTTGGCGCAGCCGCTGCCTGCACTGCCGGCGGCGCCTGGATCTGCGCGGCGACGGCGAACCGCTGGGCCACTGCTCGCTCGAACACGTGGTCCCGCAGGCCTGGTTCGGCCGCCGCGCGGCAGCGGCGCTCTGCGGCATGGTCGGCGACGATCCGAACGACGCGCGCAATCTCGCGCTGGCCTGTGCCGGCTGCAATCACGCCAAGGGCCGCCACCACGATGCGCGCGGGCCGCAGGACGCGCGCGCCCGCGAGGTGGTCGCCGCGTTGCTCAGCGCACGGCTGGCGCGCTGGCGTCCGCCACCGGCGCCAACGCCCTGACTTCAGCGGCGCTGAGTGCGCGCCAGGCGCCCTTGCCCAGGTCGCCCAGCACCAGCTCGCCGATCGCCACCCGCACCAGCCGCAGCACGTCCAGGCCGAGCGCGGCGAGCAGCCGCCGGATCTGCCGGTTGCGGCCCTCGTCCAGCACCACCTCCAGCCAGGCATGGCGCTCGCCCTGGCGCAGCAGGCGCACCTGCTTGGCCCGCAGCGCTTCGCCCTCGGCGACCACGCCGGCACACATCCGCGCCAGCAGCGCCGCGTCGGGCACCGCGTCCACCTGCACGTGGTAGGTCTTGTCCGGGCCGCTGCCCGGATCGGTGACCCGCGCCGCCCATTGCGGGTCGTTGCTGAACAGCAGCAAGCCTTCGCTGGCCTTGTCCAGGCGCCCGACCGGTGCCAGCCACGGCAGGCCGGCGCCGTCGAAACAGCGGTACACGGTGTCGCGGCCGCGTTCGTCCTGCGCACTGGTGACCAGCCCGCGCGGTTTGTTGAGCATCAGGTACAGGCGTGCGGTGTCGGCCAGCGGCGCACCGTCCACGGCCAGCCGGTGGCGGCCCTGCACGATCGGGAATTCGGGATCGGTGACGATGCGCCCGTCGACCGCGACACGGCCGGCGGCGATCCAGCGTGCGGCCTCGGTGCGCGAGCACAGGCCCAGCTTGGACAAGGTGCGGGCCAGGCCGTGGCGCGGCGTGGCCGGTGCGGCGTCGCGCGCGGGCAGGCGCGGACGCACGGGCGCCGTCGGGGACGACGCCGGACGGCGGGAACGCGGCGGCTTGGCCCCTCGCACTGCGCGAACGGGCGCGGCCGCGGGCGGCCGCGCGTCGAGCTCTTACTGCTTGTTGGCGTCGGCCGGCGCCGGCGCCTCAGCGGCAGCCGCCGGGGCCGGGGCCGGACGGGCCTTGACCACACGGACGCCGCGCGCCTTCATCCAGGCGTCGAACTCCTCGGCGGTCATGCGCTTGCCGTTCTGGCTCATGTCGAACCGCCAGGGCGTGTTGTCGAAGGCGGTGGCCGGCTTGTAGGCGGCCGGATCGTTGGGCTTCACCGCGCCCGGGGTGGCGTTGGCCAGGCTCTGGCAGCCTTCGGCGCGCAGCCGCAGCAACACGCGGTCGAGCGACTGGTCGCTGCTGTAGGACTGGGTCAGCACGCCGCTGGGCATGCCCAGCTGCACGTTGCGGCTGAACAATTCGGAAGCGACCGGTGCGGCGACCGTGGCCGGCAGCGCCAGCGGCTTGGGCAGCAGATCGCCGGAGCAATCCGGTGCGGCGTGGGCCGCAGGAATCAGGGCAAGCGCGAGCAGGCTGGCCGTCACGATACGCAGCATCGGTTTTTTTCCATTCAGGCGAGTCGACGAGCGAGTGTAGGCAGGCCCCGGCACGCTTTCAACTGTTACCGGCACTACATGCGCTAAATAATTGGGATTGCTGAAAAAGTTCAGCTTGGAGCGGGCGTGGAAAACGTCAGCGTCCGCGTCGCGCGTAGGAGCGGCTTCAGCCGCGACAGGCTCTCCCAGCAAAGCTCATCGCGGCTGAAGCCGCTCCTACGAAACGCAGCACCGACCAAGACACCGCATTACCCCACCCCACAAAAACAAAGCCCGGCACGAGGCCGGGCTTTGCTTGAGACTGGAAGCGTCCGATTAGTTCTGGACGTTCAGCTCGGTACGACGGTTCTTGGCGCGGCCTTCCGGGTTGTCCGAACCATCCGGGTTGGTGTTCGGAGCAATCGGGCGGCTCTCGCCGTAGCCGATCGGGCCGACCAGACGCGACGCGTCGACGCCGTTCTTCACCAGGTAGTCGTACACGACGCGGGCGCGGCGCTCGGACAGCTTCTGGTTGTAGGCTTCGGTACCCTTCGAGTCGGTGTGACCGGCAACCTCGACGCGCAGGTCGGGGTAGCGCTTCAGGATCTCGGTGGCCTCGCCCAGGATCGCCACGGCGTCCGGACGCAGGTTCGCCTTGTTGAAGTCGAAGTTGACGCCCTTCAGGTCGATCGACACCGGCACCGGGCAGCCGTCCGGACCGATGGTCTGGCCAGGCTGGGAGTTCGGGCACTTGTCGTCGCAGTTGTTGACGCCGTCACCATCGTCGTCCAGATCGGCGCAGCTCGGCGCAGCGGCCGGCGGCGGCGGCGGGGCGACCGGGGCAGCCGGCGGCGGGCCCAGCGGGATCACGACGCCGACCGAAGCCAGCACGTCGCCGAACCAGTTCTCCGACGGAGCGGCAACGCTCTGGTCGTCGAAGTCAGCGCGGTAGGCCACTTCGGCACGCACGGCAACGCGCTTGTCGAAGGTGGTCTGCAGACCGACGCCGGCCTTGGCGGCGAAGTTGCCGTCCTTGCGCTGGCCCGGGGAGACCGGACCGCCGGTGTCGAACTCTTCTTCCGAGCGCTGGTAGCCCAGGCCGAACAGCAGGTACGGGTTCCAGCCGCGGCCTTCCTGGATGAAGTGGCGACGCAGGTCGAACGAGATGCCGTACTGGCTCCAGTTCAGGTCCTGGTTCTTGTCGAAGTTCGGGTTCTGATAGTTCAGTTCACCGTCCAGCGACCAGTTCGGGTTGATGAACTTGCCCAGGCCCAGGGTGACGAAGGGCGCATCGTTGGTGGTGCGGTCCTTGTCCTGGAAGTTGAAGCCAGCCGAACCGGTCAGGTACCAGCGGTCGTCGAATTCCTGCGCGGACGCTGCCTGGGCGACGGCCAGACCGCCCAGCAACGCGGCGGTGAGAATTTTCTTGTTCATTAATACAGCTCCTTGTTTCGGGGAGATAGAAACCGATAGAGGCATGGTTCAGTACAGATGTCTCGTCACATCCAGACGGCCGTTTCCGCACGCCATCGCCGCGCACATTATGCGCCGCATAGTGAAGATGGCGTTAACGAGCACGTAACATGTGAAAGTCAACGCCAGCCCCTGCCAGGCCGTGGATACACCGTATACAGGTTAATGAAGCCGCGCAATGCGGCAGGCCCGTGGCCGTTTGCGGTCGTAGACAAGGACCCACAGGGCGACCCAGGTCTCACCGCGGCCGCGCCCACGGCGGTGGATCGGCCAGCTCGGCCTGCATGAAGTCGACGAAGGCCCGCACCCGCGGCGGCACCAGCCGGCGCTGCGGCATCACCGCGTAGATGCCGGTCTCGGTCAGCGGATAGTCGGCCAGCACCTGGCGCAGCCGCCCCTGCCGCAGGTCCTCGGCCACGTGCCATTCCGAATGCAGGGCGATGCCCTGGCCGTTGACCGCGGCATCGCGCAGCACCTCGCCGAAGTTGGTCTCCAGCGGTCCAGCCACGCGGACGGCGATTTCGCCGTCGGGCCCCTGCAGCCGCCAGGTGTCCTGCCGGCCGTCGCTGCCGGTCAGCAGCAGGCAGGCGTGGGCGGCCAGGTCGGCCGGCGTGGCCGGGGTGCCGTGGCGGCGCAGGTAGTCGGGCGAGGCGCAGAGCATGCGCCGGTTGCCGGCCAGGCGCCGCGCGACCAGGCTGGAATCGCGCAGCGTGCCGATCCGGATCGCCAGGTCGAAGCCTTCGCTGACCAGGTCCACGACGTTGTCGCTCAGGTGCACGCTCAGCCGCACCTGCGGGTGCAGCGCCATGAACCGCGGCAGCAGCGGCGACACGTACAGACGCCCGAACGCCGCCGACATCGTCACCCGCAGGGTGCCGGCGGCGACCTCGCCGGCCTGGCGCAGGCCGCCGGCCAGCGATTCCAGGTCCTCGACCAGCGGCCGCCCCTGCTCGGCCAGCTGCAGGCCTTCCGGGGTCGGGTGCAGGCGCCGCGTGGTCCGGTGCAGCAGGCGCACGCCGAGCGCGCGTTCCAGCCGCTGCAGCCGCTGGCTGGCCACCGCCACCGACAGGTCCAGGCTGCGCGCGGCGGCGCTGATCGAACCGAGGTCGAGCACGCGCAGGAACAGGGCGATGTCGCCGATCCGGTCCATTGTATGGATTCCATTGAAAGTCGTTCAATATTTTTACTGTTTTTACTGAGAACCTGCAGGCCTAGGCTGCCCGTCCTCCCGCCACTCCGGAGCCGCCGCATGGCCGCCTCGCTCGCCCCACCTTCCCCGTCCGCTGCCGGGCGCACGCCGCTCGCGCTGTACGCGCTGACCGCCGGCGCCTTCGGCATCGGCACCACCGAATTCGTGATCATGGGCCTGCTGCTGCAGGTCGCCGCCGACCTGCAGGTCAGCGTCCCCGCCGCCGGACTGCTGATCTCCGGCTATGCGCTGGGCGTGTTCCTCGGCGCGCCGCTGCTGACCGTGGCCAGCCGACGCTGGCCGCGCAAGCGCGTGCTGCTGGCACTGATGCTGGTGTTCACTGTCGGCAACCTGGCCTGCGCCCTGGCGCCGAGCTATGCGGCGCTGATGGCGGCGCGGGTGGTGACCTCGCTGGCGCACGGCACCTTCTTCGGCGTCGGCGCGGTGGTCGCGACCACGCTGGTGCCGCCGCAGCGCAAGGCCTCGGCGATCTCGACCATGTTCACCGGCCTCACCGTCGCCACCCTGCTGGGGGTGCCGGCCGGCGCCTGGCTCGGCCTGCAGTACGGCTGGCGCGCCACGTTCTGGGCGGTGGCGGCGATCGGCGCGCTGGCCACCGTGGTGATCGCGGCGCTGGTGCCGGCCGACCGCGACGCCACGCCGGCGCCGCCGCTGCGCGAGGAGCTGCGCGCGGTCGGTCGCGCCCCGGTGCTGCTGGGCCTGGCGACGACGGTGCTGGGCTATGCCGGCGTGTTCTCCGTGTACACCTACGTGCAGCCGCTGCTGACCCAGGTCACCGGGGTGGCCGACAGCGCGGTGTCGCCGCTGCTGCTGGTGTTCGGCGTGGGCATGATCGTCGGCAACGTGCTCGGCGGGCGGCTGGCCGACCGCCGCCCGCGGCAGGCGCTGCCGCTGAGCCTGGGCGTGCTGGCCGTGGTGCTGGCGGCGCTGACCCTCGCCCTGCCCTCGGCGCCGGCGATGGCGCTGGGCATCGGCCTGCTGGGCGTGGCCGCGTTCGCCACGGTGGCGCCGCTGCAGGTGTGGGTACTGGGCAAGGCCGGCGAGGCCGGCCGGCATCTGGCCTCCAGCCTGAACATCGGTGCGTTCAACCTGGGCAATGCGCTGGGTGCCTGGCTCGGCGGCCTGGTGCTCGGCCATGGCGGCAGCCTGTCGCAGCTGCCATGGGTGGCGGCGCTGCTGACCCTGGCCGGACTGGCGGTGGCGCTGGGCGCGCTGCGGTTGTCGCCGGCCACCGCCACATCCGCGGCCGATACCGGCGCGGGCTGCGCCGCCGGCGGTGCCGCATGAGCCAGGCAATGGCAAAGGCCGCGCTGGCGACGGCGCTGCTGGGCACGCTTGCGCTGCCGGCCGGCGCGGCGCCGCGCGACTGGATCGCGACCTGGCAGGCCAGCCCGCAGCCGCTGTGGGACGCGGACTTCCCGTTCCCGACGCAGACGCCGTTCCACCTGTGGCGGCAGACCGTGCGCCAGGTGGCGCGGGTCAGCCTCGGCGGCAACGAGGTGCGGGTGGAACTGAGCAACGCCTATGGCGATGCGCCGCTGCACATCGGCGCCGCGTCGCTGGCGCTCGCCGGCGACGGCGCGGCGACCCTGCCCGGCTCGCAGCGGCCACTGCGCTTCGGCGGCAAGACCGAGGTGATCGTGCCGCCAGGCGCGCCGGTGCTCAGCGACCCGGTGGCGCTGCGCGTGCCGGACCTGGCCCGGCTCAGCATCAGCCTGTACCTGCCGCAGCCCACCGCGCCGTCCACGTTCCACTGGGAAGGCCTGCAGAGCGCGTGGCTGGCCGACGGCGAGCACACCGCCGACGCCACGTTGGCCGGCGCCAGCGCGCTGCCGGTGCGGCTGTTCGTGAGCGGCATCCAGGTGCGTCGCGCCGATGCCGTCGGCGCGGTGGTGGCGCTGGGCGACTCGATCACCGACGGCGCCGCCTCGACGCCGGGACAGGACCGGCGCTGGCCGGACCAGTTGGCCACGCGGCTGGCGGCGCAACGGGTGGCGGTCCTCAACGCGGGCATCTCCGGCGGTCGCGTGCTGCGCGACCGCATGGGCCGCAACGCGCTGGCGCGGCTGGACCGCGACGTGCTGGCGCAGCCGGGCGTGGAGACCCTGATCCTGTTGCTGGGCATCAACGACATCAGTTGGTACGCCACGCCGTTCGCGCCGGACGACGCACCCGTGTCGGCCGAGGAACTGATCGCCGGCTACCAACAACTGCTGCAGCGCGCGCAGGCGCGCGGCCTGCGGGTGATCGGTGCCACCCTCACGCCGTTCGAGGGCGCGCTGCCCGACTCGCCGATCCCCGGCTACTACAGCCCGCAGAAGGACGCCGTGCGCCAGCAGGTCAACGCCTGGCTACGCGCCGATAACGGCTTCGACGCGATCCTGGATCTCGATGCGCTGCTGCGCGACCCCGCGCATCCCACGCGGCTGCGCGCGGACTTCGACTCGGGCGATCACCTGCATCCCGGCGACGCCGGCTATGCGGCCATCGCCGAGGCCGCCGCGCAACTGCTGGGCGCCGACGCGCCCGCTGCACCGGCCACGTCCGCGGCCGCCAGCGCCGCCGCGCACTGACCTGCCTCCCCTTCCCACCATCAGGAGTTCACCATGGAATACCGTCATCTCGGCGCGTCCGGCTTCAAGGTCCCCGTGCTCAGCTTCGGCACCGGCACCTTCGCCGGCACCAACCCCTTCTTCGCCGCCTGGGGCAATTCGGATGTGGATCAGGCGCGGCGCCTGATCGACATCTGCCTGGAGGCCGGCGTCACCCTGTTCGACAGCGCCGACGTCTACTCCAGCGGCGCCGCCGAATCGGTGCTGGGCGCGGCGATCAAGGGCCGCCGCGACCAGGTGCTGCTCTCGACCAAGGCCGGCTTCCGCTTCGACCGCGAGGCGCCCAACAGCGTCGGCTCCTCGCGCTTCCATTTGATCCGCGCGGTGGAGACGGCGCTGACCCGCCTGGGCACCGACTACCTCGACCTGTTCCAGCTGCACGGCTTCGACGCGCGCACGCCGGTGGAGGAAACCCTGTCCACCCTCGACGACCTGGTGCGTGCCGGCAAGATCCGCTACCTGGGCGTGTCCAACTTCTCCGGCTGGCAACTGATGAAATCGCTGGCGGCAGCCGACCGCCATGGCTGGTCGCGCTATGTCGCGCACCAGGCCTATTACTCGCTGATCGGCCGCGACTACGAAGAGGAACTGATGCCGCTGGGCCTGGACCAGGGCGTGGGCGCGCTGGTGTGGAGCCCGCTGGGCTGGGGTCGGCTGACCGGCAAGCTGCGCCGCGGCCAGCCGCTGCCGGACAGCAGCCGCCTGCACGACAAGGCGGTCACCGAGGCCGGCCCGCCGGTGCAGGAAGAGCACCTGTACCGCGTGATCGACGCGCTCGAGGCGATCGCCGCCGAGACCGGCAAGAGCGTGCCGCAGATCGCGCTGAACTGGCTGCTGCAGCGGCCGACGGTCAGCAGCGTGATCATCGGCGCACGGACCGAGGAGCAGTTGCGGCAGAATCTGGGAGCGGTCGGCTGGACGCTCGATGCCGCCCACGTGCAACAGCTGGATGCGGCCAGCGCAGCGGTACCGGCGTATCCGTACTGGCACCAGCGCGGCTTCGCCGAGCGCAATCCGCGGCCGGTCTGAGCCGCGGCCGTGCCCTCCTTTCCCTCACGTCCAGGAGCCTCCATGAAAGCGGTCGCCACCCTCCATCCCCTGCCGATCGACGATCCCCGGTCGCTGCACGACCTCGACCTGCCGACGCCGCCCGCGCCCGGCGGCCACGACCTGCTGGTGCGGGTGGAGGCGGTCTCGGTCAACCCGGTGGACACCAAGGTCCGCGCCAAGGGCGCGCCCGACGGCCAGCCCAAGGTGCTGGGCTATGACGCCGCCGGCGTGGTCGAGGCGGTCGGTCCCGACGTCGACGGCTTCGAACCGGGCGACGAGGTCTACTACGCCGGCGACATCACCCGCGCCGGCAGCAACGCGCAGTACCAATTGGTGGATGCGCGCATCGTCGCGCGCAAGCCCTCCACGCTGGACTTCGCCCAGGCCGCGGCGCTGCCGCTGACCACCCTCACCGCCTGGGAACTGCTGTTCCAGCGCATGCCGTTCGACTTCGACGACGAACACAACCGCGGCCGCCGCCTGCTGGTGATCGGCGGTGCCGGCGGGGTCGGCTCGATCGCGATCCAGCTGGCGCGGCATGCCGGCTTCGAGGTGATCGCCACCGCCTCGCGCCCGCAGACCCGCGACTGGTGCCTGCAACTCGGCGCGCACCACGTGATCGACCATCGCCAGCCGCTGGCGCCGCAGCTGCAGGCGCTGGGCATCGACCAGGTGGACGCGGCGCTGAACCTGGCCGACACCGACCGCTACTGGCAGGCGCTGGGCGAACTGCTGGCGCCGCAGGGCCACGTCGGCCTGATCGTCGAACCGAGCGGCCCGCTGCACATCGGCGACCCGTACAAGGCCAAGTGCATCGGCATCCACTGGGAAATGATGTTCGCGCGCGCCCGTTTCCGCACCGGGGACATGATCGAACAGCACCGCATCCTGGCGCGCACCGCCAGCCTGGTGGACGCAGGCGAACTGCGCACCACCCTGACCGAGACACTGAGCCCGATCAACGCCGCCACCCTGCGCGAGGCGCACCGCCGCCTGGAGTCGGGCAGCACCATCGGCAAACTGGCGCTGGTCGGCTGGGGCTGAGTGGGCAGCGCAGCGATCGAAACGTTAACGCGATCGCCCCACTTTGCGCGCGGCGGTCGTAGGCTGTACATGACCGTGACCCGGTAGTTCTGCTGTTGCCGTTGTTGTTGTTATTGCTGTCGCTGTTGCTACAGCTCTTGCCTCGGCCTTTGCTGTGCTTTTGATCTACAGGGCCCCCTCGGCGCGGCAGACATGGCGGGCGAGTACCCGAAGGGCGACGCGCAGGATGCGCGTCGTTTTCCGCCGGCACATGATGTGCCGTCGGAAAATGCCCGACTTGGCTGCGAACCCGGAGCGCGATAGCGCGGAGGGCGCGCTGCGGGGTGTGCTTTCTTTTGGTTACTTTTCTTTGCACAAGCAAAGAAGCGCTCCTCAGCAGCCGAAGGCTGATCAAAGTGACCCGCGCCAGCGGAAGCTGTTGCCTTTGCTTCAAAGCTTCATGCTTCAAATCCCAGCGCCATAGCAAGGCAACCTCAACGTCAGGGTGGAGGCACGTCAAGGCAACGTCCCTCTTGCCGTAGCCCAAGTTTCACGGCACCCTGCGCCCTTCCGTACGCCTGCGTATCCACGCCATGTCGCCCGCCTCCGGCCAGCCCGAATCCACCTCCCCCGCCTACCCGCACCTGTTCGCCCCGCTGGATCTGGGCTTCACCCAACTGCGCAACCGCATCCTGATGGGCTCCATGCACACCGGCCTGGAAGACCGCGCCCGCGACTTCCCCAAGCTGGCCGCGTACTTCGCCGAGCGCGCCGCCGGCGGCGTCGGGTTGATCGTCACCGGCGGCTTCGCCCCGAACGTGGTCGGCTGGCTGAAGCCGTTCGGCGGCAAGCTGTCCTGGCCATGGGAGGTGCGCCCGCACCGGCAGGTCACCGCCGCGGTGCACGCGCATGGCGCCAAGATCTGCCTGCAGCTGCTGCACGCCGGGCGCTACGCCTATCACCCCTTGTCGGTGGCACCGTCGAAGCTGAAGGCGCCGATCAATCCGTTCACCCCGCGCGCGCTGTCGGCCCGCGGCGTCGAACGCCAGATCGATGCCTACGCGCATGCCGCCAGGCTCGCCCGCGAGGCCGGCTACGACGGCGTCGAGGTGATGGGCTCGGAAGGCTATCTGATCAACGAGTTCATCGCCCCGCGCAGCAATCGCCGCAGCGACGCCTGGGGCGGTGACGCCGCCAGGCGCATGCGCTTCGCGGTGGAGATCGTGCGTCGCATCCGCGCCGCCTGCGGGCCGGACTTCATCATCGTCTACCGCCTGTCGCTGGTGGACCTGGTCGAGGACGGCAGCGACTGGCAGGAGATCGTGCTGCAAGCGCAGGCGATCGAGGCCGCCGGCGCGACCCTCATCAACTCCGGCATCGGCTGGCACGAAGCACGCGTGCCGACCATCGCCACCTCGGTACCGCGCGCCGCCTTCGCCGCGGTCACCGCCAAGCTCAAGCCGCACGTGCGGCTGCCGCTGATCGCCACCAACCGCATCAACATGCCCGACGTGGCCGAGCGCATCCTCGCCGGCGGCGGCGCCGACATGGTGTCGCTGGCGCGGCCGCTGCTGGCCGACCCGGAATGGGCGAACAAGGCGCAGCGCGGCCAGGCCCAGGCGATCAACACCTGCATCGCCTGCAACCAGGCCTGCCTGGACCACGTGTTCGAGAACAAGACCGCCAGTTGCCTGGTCAATCCGCGCGCGGCCGCCGAGACCGAACTGAACTACCTGCCGACCCGCGCGCCCAAGCGCATCGCCGTGGTCGGCGCCGGCCCGGCCGGCCTGGCCTGCGCTACCGTGGCGGCGCAACGCGGCCACCGCGTCACCCTGTTCGACAGCGCCAGCGAGATCGGCGGCCAGTTCAACGTGGCCAAGCGGATTCCCGGGAAGGAGGAATTCCACGAGACGCTGCGCTACTTCCGCCACCACATCGAGGCCACTGGCGTGGAGCTGCGCCTGCAGACCACCGCCGATGCGGCGCTGCTGGCCGACTTCGACGAGGTGGTGCTGGCCACCGGCATCGTGCCGCGCGCGGTGGACTTCCCCGGCGCCGACCATCCCAACGTGGTCAGCTACCTGGACGTGCTGCAGGGCCGGGTGCAGGCGGCGGACAAGGTCGCGATCATCGGTGCCGGCGGCATCGGCTTCGATGTCGGCGAGTTTTTGGTGCACGCTGGTGCGTCGACCGCGCTGGACCCGGCGCGGTGGATGGCCGAGTGGGGCGTAGACCCGCAGTTCGAAGGCCGCGGCGCGCTGTGCAAGCCGCGCCCGGAGCCGCCGGCGCGCAGCGTGTGGCTGCTGCAGCGCAGCCCGGGCCGGCCCGGCGCGCGGCTGGGCAAGACCACCGGCTGGATCCATCGCGCCACGCTCAAGGCCAAGGGCGTGACCATGCTCGGCGGCGTCGAATACCTGGGCGTGGACGACAGCGGCCTGCGCATCCGCGTGGACGGTACCGAGCAACTGTTGCCCGTCGGCACGGTGGTGATCTGCGCCGGCCAGGAACCCCGCCGCGACCTGCAGGCGGCGCTGCTGGCCGCCGGCCGCAGCCCGCACCTGATCGGCGGCGCCGACGTCGCCGCCGAACTGGACGCCAAGCGCGCCATCGCCCAGGGCAGCCGGCTGGCCGCGCAGCTGTAGGGCGCGCCTCGCGCTGGCCGTCGGGAGGCCGCCGGCCAGGGCAGCGGACTTGGTGCTGTCGCATCGCGCAGCTATAAGCCTGGGCATGCCGCGCCCCTCGCCCCTGCCCGCCCTGCCCCGCCTGCCGCAAGCGGCCCTGGCGGCGTATGCCGGCGCGCATTTCGGCAAGAGCCTGCTGTGGTACGCGGGCGAATTGCTGCTGATCTATTCGCTGACCGAACACGCCGGCCTGCGCGCGATCGCGGCCGGCGTGGTGCTGGCGCTGGGCCTGCTGCTCAGCGCCGCGATCGGCCTCGGCGCTGGCTGGGGCCTGCGCCGGCGCCTGCGCGACGTGCGCAGCGCCGGGCGCCTGCAATGGCACGGCCTGGCCGCCGCGGCGCTGGCGCTGCTGCTGGTGTTCGCCACGCCGCTGCTGCCGCCGCCCTTGCGGCTGGGCTACGTGCTGGCGGTGAGCCTGTTGTTCCGGCTGGCCTACGCCGCCTGCGACGTGGCCCAGAACACCTTGCTGAGCCTGGCGCAATGGCCGTGGCGCGGCCACGACGGCGCCAGTGCGTTGCGCCTGGCCGGCAGCGGCGCCGCAGCGCTGCTGATCAGTAGCGTGGTCGGGGCGGTGCTTGCGCGCGGCGCCGACGGCGGCAGCCTGGCGCTGCAGGCCAGCGCGGTGCTGGCGGCCGTGGCGATGCTGTGCGCCTGGCAGTTGCAGCGGGTGCTGTGTCGTGCCACGACCGCCCACCCGGCACCGGCCGGCGCGACGGCCGTGGCCGCACCCCAGCAAGCGCCCTCCTGGCGCGCGATTCCCTGGCAGCCGCTGGCGCTGATCGCGGCGGTGTCGCTGACCCTGCCTGCGTTCACCAAGCTCGCCCCGTACGTGGCCGCGTACGGCCTGCTCTCGCCCGGCTGGGGCAGTGCGGTGTTGATCGCCTATGCGCTCGGCACGGTGCTGGTGCAGCCGCTCGCCGCGCGTTGGGGCCGGCAGCGCAGGCCAGCGCAACGGCTGGCCTGGCTCGGTGGTGCCCTGCTGCTGTGCGCGCCGCTGTTCGCGCTGGCGTTGCCGGCGCAGCCGCTGCTGAGCCTGGCGGCGGCGGCCTGTATCGGCGCCATCGGCGGCAGCGGCGGACAACTGGTGTGGGCCTGGCATGCGCAGTGCACCGCGACCCGCGCGGTCGCCGAGCACGCGCTGTGCTTCGCCGCACTGACCGCCGCCGCGCAGGTCGCGCTGGCCGCGGGGGTGGTGCTGATCGGCCTGCTGCTGGATGCGCTGGCCTACCGCGACGGGCACTGCACCCTGCTGTGCTGGGCCATGGCGGCGGGCCCGCTGCTGTGCGGGGCGTTGTGCCTGCTGCTGGCGCTGCTCACCGGGCGCCGCCGGCCGCTCCCGCTCGGCGTCGGCGTGGCGACGAGCGCCAACGGCGCTTGAGGCGCCGTGGCCCGGCCGGCGCGCTCGCGCGGGCGACGTCGCCGCGATGCAAGGCGCTCCGTGCCCTGGCTTGAACGCAGCGCGACGCGCCGCGCCCGACCGTGCTCATCTCAGGCGAAGAACGCCTGCTGCAGCGGCATCAGCGCCGCGCCCAGGGTCACCGCATCGCCGACGGTGCGGGCGATGCACAACTGCGGCAGCGGCGGCGCCAGGCCGTGCCGGTTGGGCGCGCGCGGGATGCGGATGCGCTCGACCAGGCGCGCGCCGATCGCGGCGGGCAGGCGGCCGCCGATCACGATCGCCTGCGGATCCAGCGCATAGGCCAGATAGGCGCACAGCTGCGAGAACGGCGCTTCGGCCATGTCCAGCCAGGCGTCCACGCCCGGGGTGTGCGCGTCGATCGCGCCGAGCATCTGCTCCACCCCGGCATAGTCCTGGCCGGCGGCACGCACCAGCGACAACAACGCGTCCAGATTCGGATAGGCCATGCCGCCGACGGTCCAGATGCCGCCGAACTCGCCGGCATTGCCGCGGTGGCCGCGGAACAGCCGGCCATCGGCGATGATGCCGCCGCCGAAGCCGTTGGTCAGGTGCAGGTAGACGAAGTCGCGGCAGTCGCGGCCGACCCCGTAAAGACTCTCGGCCACCGCCGCCGCCGCGCCATCGTTCTCCACCGTGACCGCGCAGCCCAGCGCCTCTTCCAGGATCGGCACCAGGTCCACCTGGGTCCAGTCCTCCAGCGCCGGCGGCCCGGCCATCTGCCGGCCCTGGCCGGTGAAGAACGCCGAGATCGCCGCGCCCACGCCCACCACCCGCGCCGGGTCCACCCCGGTCTCGGCCAGTAGCTCGGCACGAAACCGCTGCAACTGCGCCAGCACCGGCGCGCGGCGCATGTCGGCCAGGCCGATGCGGCGCTGGCCACGCACGTTGCCGGCGAAATCCACCAGCGCCAGCGCCACCACGTCGCCCATCAGGCCGATGCCGAAGGCGTAGGCGTAGTCCGGCGCCAAGCGCACGTCGACGCTGGGATTGCCGCGGCCTTCGGCGGCGCGGGCGCTGAGCTGGACCATGCGGTCCTGCACGAAGCCCTGCAGCAGGCGCGCCACGGTGGGCTGCGACAGAGCCAGGTCGCGGCTCAGCGCCGCCTGGGTCTGCACCCCGGTCTTGAACACGCGGTCGAGCAACTGGCGGCCGCCGGCGCTCACGCGTGGCGGGAAATCGGGATGGGGCATAGGCGGACAAAGCGTGATGGATGCACGAACGCCACAACCTACCATGTGGACATAGAAGTTTCATACATGATAAATAGTATTACCCCCACATTCTTTTATGGGGGTCTTCATGCGTACCGTTCATCCGCACCCGAGCCTGCTGGCGCTGGCGCTCGCGTCCATCCTCGGCAGCACCGCCGCCGTCCATGCCGAGGACGCGCCGGCGCCGCCGGCCGACGCCACCACCACGCTCGACCAGATCGTGGTCACCGGCACCCCGCAGGGCCAGTCGCAGAAGGACGCGCCGTTCGCGATCAGCGTGGTGTCCAGGGAACGCCTGGAACGCAGCACCCCGACCAGCAGCGTGGACATGTTGCGGGCCGTTCCCGGCTTCTCCGCCGAACCCTCCGGCGGCCAGGGCGGCGGCCAGAACCTCTACGTGCGCGGCCTGCCCGCGGGCGGCTGGTACTACGTGCAGTACCAGGAAGACGGCCTGACCCTGTTCGACGAGCCGCAGGAAAGCTTCTTCAACGTCGACACCCTGTTCGCGCTGGACATGATGACCGAGCGCCTGGAAGTGGTGCGCGGCGGCACCTCGCCGCTGTTCGCGACCAACGCGCCGGGCGGCACGGTCAACGCCATCACCCGCCACGGCACCGCCACCCCGGAAGGCGCGGTGCGCATGACCGTCGGCAGCGACGGCCTGCGCCGCGAGGACGCCTACAGCGCCGGCCCGCTCAGCGAGAACGTGCTGTACAGCATCGGCGGCTACCACCGCAGCGACGACGGCCTGCGCCACACCGGCTACACCGCCGACCAGGGCGGCCAGCTGCGCGGCAACCTGACCTTCCTGATGGGCGATGCGGTGCTCGACGTCGACGCCAAGTACCTCGACGACCGCACCGCCTTCTACAACCCGATCCCGCTCGCCGACCCGCGCAATCCGTCGCAGTCGCTGTCGGCGCTGCTCGACCCGCTGGACGGCACGCTGCTGTCCAACGACCTGCGCCACACCACGGCCCTGACCTTCGACGGCACTACACCGCTGGCGCGCAACCTGGACCTGGCCGACGGCATCCACAGCAAGGTCAAGCAACTCGGCACGCACCTGGAATGGGACCTGGGCGACGGCCTGACCCTCAACAACCGCATGCGCTTCGTCGATGCGGACGTGGACTACACCGCGCTGTTCTCCGGCGCTGCGCCCTACGACGCCGGCGCCTACCTCACCACCCAGCTCGGCCGTGCGCGCAGCGGCTTCGGCGCGCGGGTGGCGCGGGTCGGCTACGTCACCACCCGCACTGGCGCCGCCTACGATCCGGCCACGGCCGACGGCCTGGTGCTGGAGAGCGGCCTGTGGAACGCGCGCACCCATCTGCGCACGCTGTCCGACGACCTGCGCCTGAGCAAGGCGTTCGACGACACGGCGCTGGGCCGGCACACGCTCACCGCCGGCCTCGACGTGCAGCACTTCGAATACACCCAGGACCGGCTGCAGAACACCGTGCTGACCACGCTGCAGAACCACGCGCAGCGCCTGGACGTGCTGGCTTACGACAGCGCCGGCAACGTGGTCGGGTCGGTGACGCAGAACGGCTTCGTGCGCTACGGCAACGGCGTCACCAGCGGCGTCGCCAACGGCACCTACTTGTCGCCGTACCTGTGGGATTCGGTACGCTTCGGCCGCCTCGGCCTGGACGCCGGCGTGCGCTACACCCGCTACAACGCAAGCGGCGGCGTGTACGCCGCCACCACGCGCGATCTCGGCGATCCGACCACGCTGGCCGACGACAACGTCGGCGGCCTCAGCGGCGCGTTCAGCCCGCGCACCGATCATCGCCACGCCACGCAGTGGACGCTCGGCGCCGAATTCGCGCTGACCCCGCAGCTGCAGACCTTCGCCCGCTACACGCAATCGCAGCGCCTGCCGCGGCTGCAGAACGTCTACCAGACCCAGAACGCGGACGTCACCGACATCGACCAGGCCGAAGCCGGCCTGCGTGGCAGCTTCGGCGATACCTTCTCGTTCTCCACGGTCGGCTTCTGGAGCCGTTTCAACGACCTGTCGATCAGCGCCATCGTGCTCGACGGCACAGGGGCGGTGCAGAGCCTGGCGCTGGTCGGCAAGACCCGTACCCTGGGCCTGGAGTCGGAGTTCACCTGGCGTCCGTCGGCGCTGTTCGGCATCACCGGCTCGGCCACGCTGCAGGATCCGCAGACGCGCGGCCTGAGCAACGCGACCACCGGCCTCCGCTACGGCGACCTGGACGGCAAGCAGATCTCGCGCATTCCGAAGTTCATGGCCTCGATCAGCCCGACCCTGTACTTCGACATCGACGGCCGACCGCTGGAGCTGTCGGCCACCGCTTATCGCATGGGCCAGCGCTACGTCGACTACACCAACGCCACCGCCCTGCCCGCCTACACCACCTACGAGCTGGGCCTGTTCGCGCGGTTGAGTGAGCACCTGGAACTGCAGTTGCACGCGGCCAACGTCGGCAACACGCTGGGCCTGACCGAAGGCAATGCGCGCGTGGACACGCTGTCCGGCCAGGGCACTGCCGACGCGATCTACGCGCGGCCGATCTTCGGCCGCAACTACAACGCGTCGCTGACCTGGCGGTGGTGAGCATGTGCTGCCGGAGACTGCTGATGAGCGCAGCGCTGTCGCTGCCGATGCTGGCCATGGCCGCGACGCCGAGCCTGCCCGACCGCCTGCGCGATCCGCACGGGCCGGCGCTGGTGGTGTCGCACCGCGCCTGCTGGACGTTCGCGTCCGAGAATACGCTGGACGGCATTGCCGCCTGCATCGCGCGCGGCGTGGACATGGTCGAGATCGATGTGCGCACCACCCGCGACGGCGCGCTGGTGCTGATGCACGACGCCACCGTGGACCGCACCACCGACGGGCACGGCGCGGTGGCCGAGCTGGACGCGGCGCAGATCGCCGCCTTGCGCGTGCGCAGCCAGGGCGGCGGGCGCGACAGTACGCTCACCGCGCGGCATCCGCCGACGCTGGCGCAGGCGCTGGCCCTGGCGCGCGGCAAGGTGCTGGTGAACCTGGACATCAAGGCCGCGGCGCTGGACCAGGTGATCGACGCGGTGGAAGCCGCCGGCGCGCAACGCGACGTGCTGCTCAACGTGCCGCTGGACGTGCCCACGGCGGTGCTGCAGCGCGCGCGCAAGGCCGACATCGCGGTGCAGGCGCTGTACCTGCAGCGCGAATCGACGCTGCCGCCCGAGCAGGCCTTGCGCCGCGCCGCAAGCTTGCAGCCGGCGGTGGTGCAACTGATGTTCGACGACCCGGCGGTGCTGGACATCGCGCAGCGCGAACTGGCGCCGCGCGCGCGGCTGTTCGTCAACACCATGACCAACGACATCGCCAGCGGCAGGCCGATGCGGCTGTCGGCGAGCTACACGGACCAGCGTGCGCTGCGCGATCCGGCCGCGGTGTGGGGCGGGCTGCGCAAGCACGGCGTCAGCATGATCCAAACCGACGAACCGTTGGCACTGCAACGCTACCTGCACGGCACGGACAGGCCACGGTAGCCGGTCTCGGTCCAAATCCCGGCGACGCGGTGCGATGGCCACGCGCGGCGTCGCCAGGAGTCCGGTTTCAGACGGGCGGCACGCAACGCCAGGACGATGCCCGTCGCTTCGAGCATTGCACTGCAGACGACAACGTCCCTGCGGACGTCGGCTGCAGCGCGCTGCGCCTGCTTCACTTCATTCCATCAACCCCGAACGGAAGAGAGCACATGAAACTGCCCAAGAAACCCGCCAAGGTTCTCGCCCTGGCGCTGGCCTGCGCGTCGCTGACCGCACTGTCCGGCATGGCGTCGGCCGCCAGCAACTGGAACCCGGCGCATATCCTCAACGTGATGAAGAATCCCTACCAGGGCAATCACGCCGACGTCGTGGTGATCTCGCATCGCGGGCTGGTCGGCAACGGCTGCGCCGAGAACTCCACCTGCTCGATCCTCGATACCTACAACGAGAACATCGAAGCGATCGAACTGGACGTCAAGCAGGCGTCCGATGGCGTGCTGTGGCTGTTCCACGACCAGAACGCCGGCCGCGTCATCGACCACAACCCCGGCTTCAACATCTTCCAGCCGGCAACCAATCCGTCGGGCTGGAATCCGGACATCAGCACCCTGAGCAGCCATGACCTGATCAACATGTACCTGCGCGACAAGAACTTCGCCAAGACCAACGACCATCCGGCCTCGCTGGGTGTCGCACTGGACGCGGTGAGCCACTACGCCAACCACATGGTGGTGGTGCTGGACCTGAAGTCGCTGGACGCGGTGTCGCGCGCGGCAGACCAGGTCAATGCGTTCAAGATGCAGAACCAGGTGGTGCTGAAGTTCAGCGCCTCGCTGCTGCCGAGGACGCCCAGCGACATCACCCGCTTCACCAAGGGCGTGCCGTTCGCACCGACCGTCTATGCGGGCGACATGGACCGCATCGCCGACAACTACGTCGGCCTGTGCGGCTTCACCGCGCCCAACACGCCGCTGTGCCGGGTCAATGCCTGGATCACCGAAGTGCGCAAGCAAAGCGGGTTCGCCTGGCTGGAAATCGGCAACAAGCAGCCCCGCCGCGGCGACCCGACTGCCGAGCTGCTGGCCGAGAACCAGGCGCAGAAGCAGGCGATCGGTGCGTTCTCGCCGGTGCCCGAGTACCGCCTCAGCAGCCATGACGGCCAGCACTATGTGCGCAGCAACGGCACCTGCTGCGCGTCGCTGGACGACTACCTGACGCGGACCAAGTACTTCGGCAACGAAACCGCCGACGACCGTCCGAACTTCCGCGCACAGGTCACCGCCGGCTTCACCAGCATCATCACCGACGATCCGCTGGGCGTGATCCGCGCCAACGTGCCGCGCAACACCGCACGTTACAACTGACCATTGGATGGTCGCGCCGGGGAGCGTGCTCCCCGGTCCTGCACGGCGCCACTGCGCCGTGCAGTCCGTCGCCCGCCTTCAGGAGCTCCCATGCGTTCCGCCCCACGTCCCCGCCATCTGCTTCTCGCCCTGCTGGTCGCCGGCGCATGCGTGCCGCTGCTGCAACGCGCGGCCACCGCCCACGGCGCGCAAACCGCAGCGCCCGCCTCCCTCGCAACGCACCCGCATGCCGGCCCGGCAAACGGGCAGACCCCGCTGCCCACCGGCATCGCTTCGGCGAACGGCAGCGCCATGCCCGGACCGCCTGCCAGCACGGTGCTGGCCGCGGCGCAGGCGCTGCCGGCCGACTTCCAGGCCGATGTGCTGCTGCGTCTGGCTGCATCTGGCGATCTGCCAGCCGACGGCGATCGCGCCGCTGCCGCACAACGATTGACGCAACAGGCCGTGGCATTGGCCGAGCGCGCGCAACGGCGCATGCCCGGACTGGCCCGCGCCGGCAGCATCGACGAAGAGCGCGACAACGAATTGCGCACGCCGCGCACCGCCGGCCTGGATCAACTGACGCTGCAGACGCGTGCCGCCCAGCACGCCACGCTGGCGCAGGCGCAGACGCTGTTCGCCGCGCTGCCGACACCGCGCGCGGGCAGTTGCGATGCGGACTATCTCGACGATCCGAGCCCGAGCTATGCATTGGCCAGCACACTGCAGCCGGCACAACCGGCGGCGCGCGCCCGCGCACTCGCCGCACGCGTGGACGCGGCGCAACACGAAACCGACACTGCCCCGGCGCTGAAGATGGCGCTCGCCGCTGCACCGCTGGACAGCGCCGGGCAGGCACAGCTCGCCGACAGCCTGGTGCGCATGTTCGAGCGCATTCGCGGCGACGATGCCGGCTTCACCGCCACCGAACTGAGCGTGGCCGGCGACATGCCGCTGCTGCTGCAGCAGGTGGCCGACCCCGCGCTGCGCGAACGCCTGCATGGCGCCTACCGTGGCTATGTTGCCGCGCATCTGGCGCAGACCCGCTGTGCGTCCAGCGTGCTCGGCGAGCATTGGCTGCTCGAGCAGCGCTTCGTCGCCGACGTGCCGGCCGACCGCATCATGCCGGCGCCGCCGGTGCCCGCGCTGACGGTCGATGCGGATGCGATCTCGCTGATCCGCCAGGCCGGCTACAACATCCGCGCGCAATTGCTGGACCCCACCGCCAGTGCAGGCGATCCCGCCACGGAAAAAGCATCGACGGAGTTCCTCGACCAGCTCGACCATGGCGTGCTGCAGCAGACCGCGGCCGGCGACGGCAGCGGCCGCGTGCAGCGCGCGCGCCTGCGCGAACTGCTGCGCTATCTGGAGTACGCGCCGGCTGGCGCCGCGCGCGATCGCGGCATGGGCCTGCTCGCCACGCTGCTGAGCGGACCGTACTACGCGAAAGACCATGACACCTGGTTCGGCGACCTGCGCGTGCTCGCCGATCAGGTACAACGCTGGCCCGATCGCGACCAACGCCTCGCGCAACTGAGCGGGCACGCCGATCCGGTGGTCAAGGTGTACGCAATGATGATGCAACGCCAGCAGTTTCCCTGAGCGTGACGCACTGCAGCACGGTGCTGCCCCTGTCGTCGTGCGGCCAGGCACGACGGCATGGCCACATCGCGAGATGTGAACCCTGTCAAGGCTCGGGGTTCAGTTGCGATTCGGGAAGCGGCGCCTATTGTGCGCCCCTCTTCCGATCCGCCCATCTTGGCGGGTCCCGCCGGACTTCAGATTGCCGGCACCCGGGCGGCCCGTGACAGGCCGCCTCCCCATGACGCCAAGCCGCATCGCTTGCCGCGCCATTCCGGCGCAGCGCCACGACGGCCCATACGGAGCAAGGAGTACGATGAAACTGGCCTGGATCCTCTGGCTGTCGCAGTTGTTGCCGCAACCCGCTGCCGATTCGCTGTGCCTCAGCACCACCGTGTACCTGGAAGCGCGCGACCAGACGCTGCGCGGACAGCAAGCCGTCGCCGAAGTCGCGCTGCGTCGCCTGGACAGCGGCCTGTGGGGCGACTCGATGTGCCAGGTCGTCACCGCGCGCAAACAGTTCGCACCGGGCCTGGTGAAGCCGGGCACCGAACTGAAGAACGACGACGCCTGGGCCGACGCGGTCAAGGTCGCCTTCGCCGCCGAGCGCAACTGGGCGCTGCCGCAGGGCCAGCGCAAGGAGATCGTGCCCGGCGCCAGCCACTTCGCCGCGCATGCCATCGCCAGCCCGAGCTGGCGCAACGCGTATCAGGTCGCGACCATCGGCGACCACACGTTCTATCGCGTGCAGAAGCTGCGTCCGCGCAACGCGTCGTAGTCGCTCGCCGCGCAGGCATGTCCTGACGCAGGCTCCCGCGCTCCGCACACGGCGCGTCTGATCGCCAAGCGCCCCGCGCAGCAGGTACGCTCTGCCGTCCTGACTTCGATGCGGAGCCGCCTGCCATGAAACTCTATTCCAAGCCCGGCGCCTGTTCGCTGGCCGATCACATCGCGCTGCGCTGGGCCGGATTGCCGTTCGAACTGAAGCTGCTCGATGCCGCCGCAATGAAGGCGCCTGCGTATCTGGCGATCAATCCGGCCGGCGCAGTGCCCGCGCTGCAGATGGACGACTGGGTGCTCACCCAGAACTCGGCGATCCTCAACTACATCGCCGACCTCGCGCCCGATGCGCAACTGGCCGGCGACGGCAGCCCGCGCAGCCGCGCCGAGGTGCAGCGTTGGCTGGCCTTCCTCAACGCCGATCTGCATCCGGCCTTCCATCCGCTGTTCGGCAGCACCCGCTATCTGGACGATGCCGCGGTGATCGCGCGCACCCAGGAGCACGCACGCGAGCGCGTGCGCACGCTGTATGCGCGCGTGGAGTCGGCGCTGGAACAACAGACCTGGCTCGGCGGCGCGCGCCGTTCCATCGCCGACGCTTATCTGTTCGTCACCCTGCGCTGGGCGCGCGCGCAGCAGATCGCGCTTGGTGCCAATCTGCAATTGCACTTCGAACGCATGTCCGCCGATCCGCAGGTGCAGGCGGCACTGCAGGCCGAAGGCCTCGGCTGAGCGGCGCTGCGAACGCCGGCGCCTGCGCGCCGGCGTCGTCCTTGTGGCGTCAACCGCGCAAGGCGCGGCGGATTTCCTCCAGCGCGCCGGGGTCGTCCAGCGTCGACAGATCGCCCGGATCGCGCTGCTCGGCCAGCGCCTGCAGCGAACGCCGCAACAGCTTGCCCGAACGCGTCTTCGGCAGTGCCTGCACCAGATACACCTGCGCCGGCCGCGCCACCGCGCCGAGCCGCTGCACCACGCACTGGCGCAACTCCTCGACCACCGCCGCGGCATCGGGCGCGGCCTGCTTCAGCGTCGCGAACACCACCGGCACCTGCCCCTTCAATTCGTCGTGCATGCCGATCACCGCGACCTCGGCCACGTCGGCGTGGCCGGCGATGGCTTCCTCGATCTCGCGCGTGCCCAGGCGATGTCCGGCGACGTTGATCACGTCGTCGGTGCGGCCAAGGATGAAGGTGTAGCCGTCCTCGTCGCGGATCGCCCAGTCCAGCGAGCTGTACAGCAGCGTGTCGAAGTGGCTGAAGTAGCTGCGCAGGAAGCGCGCATCGTCGTTCCACACCGTGGTCATGCAGCCCGGCGGCAATGGCGGCTCGATCACCAGCACGCCCTTGCGCCCGGCCGGCACCTCGACGCCGTGCTCGTCGACGATGCGCATGCGATAGCCGAGATTGGGAAAGCCCGGCGACCCCGGCTTGACCGGCCGCAGCTCGACGCCCGGCAACAACGTCAGCACCGGCCAGCCGGTTTCGGTCTGCCAGTAGTTGTCGATCACCGGCTTGCCCAGCACTTCGCCGATCCACAGTGCGGTCGGCTCGTCCAGCGGCTCGCCGGCCAGGAACAGATAGCGCAGCGCGCTCAGGTCGCGCTCGCGCAGGTAGCGCGCCGGATGCTTCTTCAGCACGCGGATCGCGGTCGGCGAGGAGAACATGGTGCGTACCCGGTACTTCTCGCACAGCGCCCACCACACCCCCGGATCCGGTTGCACCGGCAGGCCTTCGTACAGCAGCGAGGTCGCGCCAACGATCAGCGGGCCGTACACGTTGTACGAATGCCCCACCGCCCAGCCCACGTCGGAGGTGGAGAACATGGCCTGCCCGGGGCCGCAGTCGAACACCGTGCGCATCGACAGCGCCAGCGCCACCGCATGCCCGCCGACATCGCGCTGCACACCCTTGGGCTTGCCGGTGGTGCCGGAGGTGTACAGCAGGTAGCTGGGTTCGTTGGATTCCAGCCACACCACCGGCACCTGCGCATCGCCGACTTCGGCACGCAGCTCGGCATAATCGACATCGCGCCCGGGCACGCGCGGCAGCGCCGGATCCAGCCCGCGCGAGACGATCAGCACCGTCGGCGGCGGCGCGCTGGCCTCGGCGCAGGCGGCGTCGACCAGCGGCTTGTAGGGGATGCGCTTGCCACCACGGCTGCCGGCGTCGGCGGCGATCAGCAGCTTGGGCCGCGCATCGTCGATGCGCAGCGCCAGGTTGTGCGCGGCGAAGCCGCCGAACACCACCGAGTGCACCGCGCCGATGCGCGCGCAGGCCAGCATCGCGTACACCGCCTCGGCCATGTTCGGCATGTAGATGACCACGCGGTCGCCGCGCTGCACGTCCAGCCGCTGCAGCACCGCGGCGAAGGCGTTGACCTCGCGGTGCAGCTGCGCATAGGTGATTTCCTGGGTCTGCCCGGTTTCGCTGGACACCGCCACCAGCGCTAACTGCGCGGCGCGCGCCGGTAGATGCCGGTCGACCGCGTTGTGGCACAGGTTGGTCAGCCCGCCGACGAACCAGCGCCGGAACGGCGGCGTGTCGTATTCCAGGATCGCCTGCGGCGGGCGCTCCCAGTGGATCGCCTGGGCCTGCTCGGCCCAGAATTCCTCGGGCCGCTCGATCGAACGTCGGTACAGCGTTGCGTAGTCCATGCCGCCCCTCCCAAGGCCGGTGCACCGGCTCCGAGCATAGACCTTTGGCAGGGAGGGCGTCGTTCAGACCTTGGTCGAAGGGGAGGAAACCTTAGTGCGAGGCACCGACACGATCATGCCGATCTACGCAATTGCTTAGCCATCAACGGATGAATCGAGCTTGCTTAGCAGCTCATCAATTGCCCGACTTCCCCTCTTGCTATTTTCCTCTAGACGCTTCTTCAGTTCAGAAGCATCCGCATCCAAACCTGATTCACCTCGAATTGCGCACATTAGGCTGATCTGGGCCGGGCCAAGCCTTTTTATTTCCTCAAGAACGGCTCTTGCGAAGCCTTGCTGGTTAGAGTTGTAGACATCCCAAGCAGCATTGCGCGCGTCTGAATGAATTGAAGACTGCTCACGATAGTTGCTCAAGGAGCTAAACAGAGAAGCGAGCCGAACCTGATTTGGCGCTCCTGATTCGTTTTCCGCTGCGATCTCAGAAAGCACTCGCTGCACCTGAGCAGCGCTCTGTTGGTACAGTTCATCCGAAATCCTAATGTCGATCTTTGCCTCATGCATTGGCTTTGCAAGGCCGATAAGCCTTAGAAGTACCTCACCATACAACGCGGTCAACTCGGCCGCGGCTGCGGTAGCTTCTTGAGAGCCAACAAGCTGGACTTTCGCCAACATTGCGATCACACCTTGCAGAGGCTCTCCAAAACTGCCCTCAGTTGGATCTTGAGCAGAGAGAGTTCCAAGATACCCATTCGCTCTATTTGTCTCGGCAATAAGCGGCAAGTACACATCTCGCCTCAGACTTGCGAGACGATCCTGATGCTTCTCTTTTGCATCATGCCGCAACTGCTCCTTAAGCCTACTCATGCTGGCACGATTGGAAAGGACCACGCCACTCAGTGAAATAAATGCAGCGACAATTCCCGACCAAATGACGGTCGGCAAACTGAAGGACAGAGGATCCATGGATACGTCTTCCTAGACGGTTGACTGAGATGCGCACAGTGCTTTCGTGACCATGGGCATCAATTACTAGCTACTTCCCCGGCACCGTAAACATCACCACCACATTCCCCGGCGCCTGCTCGAAGCGCGTGGCCACCGAATCCTTGCTGAGTTGCACGATCTGCGCCAGCGGCTTGTGCGGCACGCCCTGGAAATTGACCGTGACCTGGACCAGCGCGCCGTTGGCCCAGTTGAAGCCGACCATCGGCTTGCTGCCGACCGATTTCTCCAGGTCGGCCGCCACTTCCTGCGAATGCGCGTACGCATTCTTCACCGTGTCGACTGCACCGCATGCGGTGAGCGCCAGCAGCACTGGCGCGCAAAGAATAAGCAATTTCATCGTGCGCCCCCGGGGTCATCGCGCTAGTGCTTCTGTGCCGTCGCGGTCGCCGACGCCGCACGCGGCGGCGCCTGCTTCACGTAGCGATCGAACCACTCCAGCATTTCCGCCACCACGTCCTCGTTGGACTCGCGCGCGGTGTACCAGTGCGGCTCGAACGGCAGCAGCACCAGCCGCGCAGTGCCACCGAGGCCGCGGATCGCCTGGAACATGCGCGGGGCCTGGGTGGTCTCGGTGCCGGGATTGGCGTCGTCCATGCCGTGCACCAGCAGCAGCGGCTCGTTGATCTTGTCGGCGTGGAAGAAGGCCGAGGCCTGCGCGTACACCTCCGGCGCCGCCCAGAACGAGCGCCGCTCGTTCTGGAAACCGAACGGGGTCAGGGTCTTGTTGTAGCTGCCGCTGGTGGCCACGCCGGCGCGGAACAGGTCGGTGTGCGCCAGCAGGTTGGCCGCCATCAGCGCGCCATGGCTGTGGCCGGTGACGCCGATGCGGTCGCGGTCGACCACACCCAACTCCACCGCCTTGTCCACCGCCGCCTGGGCGTTGTCCACCAACTGCTGCAGGTACGTGTCGTAAGCCGTCTTGGGGTCGCCGACGATCGGGAACGCGGCATCGTCGATGATCGCGTAGCCGGCCAGCAGCAGCAGTTGGTAGGAATGCAGGCGGGTGAAGTCGCGGTCGTTGGCGCCGCTGACCTGACCGGCCTTGGAGGCATCGGCGTAGTCCAGCGGATAGGCGTAGAGGATCGCCGGCACCCGCGTGCCTTCCTTGTAGCCGGGCGGCGTGTACAGGGTGAAGGACAGTTCCACCCCGTCCTTGCGCTTGTAGGTCACCAGGCGCTTCTTGATCTGCCGCACCACCGGGGTCGGGTCGGGGAAGCGGGTCACCGGCGCCAGGGTGGAGGCGACCACCGCCTCGCCGGCTGCCGCGGCCGGTTGCGGCTGGCCCAGCGTGCGCAGGTACACGTTGGGCGGGTCGCTCGGCGACTGCCGCCAGGTCAGCAGACGGGTGGTGTCGTCGCCGGCGAACCCGGCAAAGGCTTCGTCGACGTCGGTGCCGCTGCGGAACAGGCGCTGGGTCTTGCCGCTCGCCAGGTCGTAGCGGTCCAGGAACGGCCGGTCGCCGGCCGGGGTCGCGCCCTTCCCGCTCAGGAACAGCGCGCCGTTGTCCTCGCGCAGCACGTACTCGCCGTTGGCCAGGCGCCGCAGCTCGGGCATGCCGGGATCGGCGTAGAGGTCGTCGGTGGACAGGTCGAACAGCACCCGCCCGGCGCTGCCGGGACGGTCCGCGTCGAGCAGCGTGGTGCGACGCCAGTGGCGGTTCTCGTCGTCCTCGTCCAGCAGCACCTGGCCCCCCTGCGCGAACCAGCTCAGGCCGGCGTAGCGCTGGGTCACCTTGGCCAGTTCGCGCGGCTTGCCGGTGAACGGCGCCGACAGGGTCAGCAGCTTGTCGCGGGCAGGAACATTCGTCTTCCAGTCGCCACCGTCCAGGGCCTCGGCCCAGACCAGGGTGGCCGGCTGGTTGGCGCGCCAGCCGTAGGCACGCGGCCCGGTCGGCACGCCGTGCACCGGCACGCGGTCGGCCACCGGCAGGTTCGCCAGCACCCGCTCGCTGCCGTCGGCCAGGTCCAGCACCGCCACGTCGTGGGCGAAGCGGCCATAGGTGGTGACATAGGAGTACGGGCGCTGCAGGCGCTCCACGCGCACGTGGCGGCCGTCCGGCGCGCCGTCGACCACCGAGTACACCGCCGGCTTGCCGACCGTGCGCAGCTTGCCGCTGGCAGCATCCACGGTGACCAGTTGCGACGTGGCGTAGTAGGCGAACTGCGCCTCGTCCTCGGGGCTGGACAGAGTGTCGCGGGCCTCGTAGGTGCTGCTCTCGCCCTTGCCGCGGATCGCTTCCTTGACCTCCGGCCCCGGCGGCACCGCCGCCTTCACCGGTGCCGGGCCCAGGTCCTGCGGCACCGCGCGCACCAGCAGCGTGTCGCTGCCGCCCAGCCACTGGATCTCGCCGCCCAGCACCGGGTTGAGCTGCACACCGTCGATGCGGCGCACCGTACCGGTGGCGACGTCGCCGAGCCACAGCTCGACGCGGTCGGCCGCGGTGTTGTTGAAGGCGAAGCGGCGCCCGTCCGGCGACCACACCGGCTGCGCCGGGCAGGCGCCGGCCGGCAGGGTCACCGCGGTCTGCTTGCCGCTGGCCACGTCGACCAGGCTGAAGCCATCCAGGCAGGCGCGGATGCCGTAGCCGTTGGACATGTCGTGGCGGGCGTGGGTGCGCGGCTCCACGCGCACCCCGGCCAGTTTCAGGTACGGCTCGGCGACGCGCGCGATCGGCGGGTAGGCCTGGCGCTCGACCAGCAGCAGGGTGCGCCCGGTCGGGTCCAGCCGTGGCGACGGATTGAGCGGCGCGCGCATCACGCCCAGCAGTGGCTCGGGCGGTTGCCGGTAACCGCTGTCGGCGGCATCGGCGGCGACGGGCAACGCACTGGCGAGCGCCAACGCGCCGATCCAGCGGAACGGCATGAGCATGATCGAAGTCCCCTTGCGAATGGCGCGGGCAACGTAGCACGGCCGCCGCGCAGCGGCCGAGCGCCGAAGGTCATGCCCGACCACGCCCGCGCGGCGCGCTCAGGCAGGGGCCAGCGCCTGCTCGGCGGCCAGCGCCGCCACCACGCTGGGACGCTGGGCGATACGCGCGGCGTAGGCAGCCAAGGCCGGATACGCGGCCAGCGACAGGCCGAACCGCGGCAGCCAGCCGAGCACGGTGAACAGGTAGGCATCAACCACGCTGAAGCGGTCGCCGAGCAGATATGGCCGCGCATGCAGCGCGCTCTCGACATGGGCATAGCGCTGCAGCAGGCGGGCGGCGACCGCGGCGCGCCGCTCCGGCGCCAGTCCCGCATCGAACAGCGGCACGCTGCCGGCGTGCAGTTCGCTGTTGATGAAGGCCAGCCACTCGTACAGGCGATAGCGCGGCAAGGCGTCTGCGGTTGCGGGCGGCGCCAGCGCCGCCTGCGGACAGCGGTCGGCCAGATACAGCAGGATCGCCGGCCCCTCGGTCAGCACCTGGCCATCGTCCAGTTGCAGCGCGGCGACATAGCCCTTGGGATTGATCGCGCGGAAGTCCTCGCCCTCGGCGGTGCGCTTGCTGCGGTTGTCCACGTGCACCAGCCGGAACGGCAACTGCAGTTCGCGCAGCACGATGTGCGGCGCCAGGGAACAAGCGCCAGGAGCGGCATAGAGATGCATTGAAACGGTCTCGCAGGAGCACCGGACAGTCGGCGCGCGCAGTGTGCGCGGCATGGCCGCTTGCGGAGAAACAAGAATGTCAGGGCGGGTCAGTAGCTGCGCTGATGGCCTCGTCCAAGAACCCGCGCAATTGCAGCGCAGCCGGTGCCGGGTGCGCCGCGGCGACCAGCGCGAAGCGACGCTGCAGCCGCGGCTGCAACGGCAACACCTGCACGCCGTCGCGCTCGACCGGCAACACCGACGCCGGCAGCAGGCTGGCGCCCGCGCCGTCGCGCACCAGGGTCCAGGCGCTGGACCAGTCGCGCACCTGCAGGCGCAGGTCGGCGATCACCAGTCCGGCGCGTTCGGCCAAGCGCTGCGCATGCAGCCAGCAGCCGCCGGTGGCCAGCACGAACGGCAGCGCCAGCAGCTCCGCCAGGGCGATATCGCGCGCCTGCGGGCGCGCCAGCGCCGGCGGCAGCGCCGCCAGCCACTCGTCCATGCCGAACACGATGGCATCGCGCTCCGGCGCCGGGTCCAGCACCACGCCCAGGTCGATCGTGCCTGCCACCAGCCAGGCTTCGACCTCCTCGTCGCTGCCTTCCAGCCAGACCACGCGCGTGTCCGGATGCGTCCGCTCGAACGCGCGCAGGCGCGGCGCCAGCCACGGCCGCGACGAGGCGAACCCGGCGACCCGCAGCGAGGCCGCACCCGGTGCATGCTGCGCCCTGGCCAGGGTCTGGATCTGCCCCAGTTCGGCCAGCATCGTCCGCGCATGCGCCAGCGCACGCACGCCGAACGGGGTCGGCCGGATCCGTCCACGCTCGCGCAGCAGCAGCGCCGCGCCCAGCACGTGCTCCATCTGCGCGATGGCCTGGCTGGCGCCGGACTGGGTGATGCCGCAGCGCGCAGCACCGGCGCTGATGCTGCCGCATTCGACGACGGCGACGTACAACCGCCAGTGGATCAGATTCATCATGTTGCGCACTTCCCACAACGCGAAACGCCGGGCGGGGCCCGGCGTTCCGTGACGACGCGATCGCGCTGGCGATCAGCCCAGCAGGTGCGCCACGCCGCTGCGCTCTTCTTCCAGTTCGGCCAGGGTCTTGTCGACGTACTTCTGGCTGAAGTCGTCGATCGGTAGATCCTTGACGATGGTGTACTTGCCGTTCTCGGTGGTGACCGGGAAACCGAAGATCACGCCTTCCGGGATGCCGTAGGAACCGTCGGACGGCACGCCCATCGTCACCCACTTGCCGTTGCTGCCCAGCACCCAGTCGCGCACGTGGTCGATGGCGGCGTTGGCGGCCGAGGCGGCCGAGGACAGGCCGCGCGCTTCGATGATCGCCGCGCCGCGCTTGCCCACGGTCGGGATGAAGGTGCCGGCATTCCATTCCTGGTCGTTGATCGCGTCGGCGATGGACGCGCCATCGGCGGTGGCGAAGCGGTAGTCCGGGTACATGGTCGGGCTGTGGTTGCCCCACACCACCAGCTTCTCGATGCCGCCGACCGGCTTGCCGAGCTTGAGCGAGAGCTGGCTCAGCGCGCGGTTGTGGTCCAGACGCAGCATGGCGGTGAAGTTCTTCGGGTTCAGGTCCGGCGCCGACTTCATGGCGATGTAGGCATTGGTGTTGGCCGGGTTGCCGACCACCAGCACCTTGACGTCGCGCTTGGCCACCTTGTTCAGCGCCGCGCCCTGCGCGGTGAAGATCTTGGCGTTCTCCAGCAGCAGGTCCTTGCGCTCCATGCCCGGGCCGCGCGGACGCGCGCCGACCAGCAGGGCGACGTCGGCGTCCTTGAACGCCACTTCGGCATCGTCGGTGCCGACCATGCCGGCCAGCAGCGGGAACGCGCAGTCTTCCAGCTCCATCATCACGCCCTTCAGCGCGGCCTGGGCCTTCTCCATCGGCAGTTCCAGCAACTGCAGGATCACCGGCTGGTCCTTGCCCAGCATTTCGCCGGAGGCGATGCGGAACAGCAGGGCATAACCGATCTGGCCGGCGGCGCCGGTCACGGCAACACGAACGGGTGCTTTCATGGGGGATTCCTCTGCTAAGAAAGTGGGTGGGGTGGATCAGTAGACGCGATAGCCCAGCGGCTGCAGGTGCAGGTCCAGGGCGGCGGTGTCGTAGCCTTCGACCACGTGCTGGCCGATCACGGTGATCGGCACGCCTTCCAGGCCCAGCGCGGCGGCGGCCTGGCGGCCGGCCTCCTGCTCCACGTCCAGGACCGTGTAGCGGACCTGGGCGCGGGCGAAATCGGCCTGTTGCCTGCGGCAGTAGCCGCACCAGTCGGCGGCGAGCATGACGATGCCGTCGTCGCCGGTCAGCCGCCGCGGGTCGCCGGCGGCCAGCGCGGCCGACGGCGCCGAGGCCGCACCGCGCCACCACGCGTGCACGCCGCCGCCGATCACGAGCAGCAGCAGGCACAACACAAGGGGGCGCATCGTCATCGGCGGTCGGGTGCGGCAATCAACCGGGAAATGGTAGCACGCAGGGTCCGCGCGCCCGGCCCTGCGACCGGTCGCGCGGACAGCGCCGGATCAGGCGTCGAGCGTGCGGTTCCACTCGGCGACGCGGTCGGCCTTGGCCGCCAGCACCGCCTCGGCGTCGCCTTCGATGGTGATCTTGTTGATCACGTCGCCCTGGGCGACGCTGTCGACCACGTCCAGGCCCTCGAGCACCTTGCCGAACACGGTGTGCTTGCCGTCCAGCCACGGGGTGGCGACGTGGGTGATGAAGAACTGGCTGCCGTTGGTGCTGGGGCCGGCATTGGCCATGGACAGCACGCCGCGGTCGTGGCGCACGCCGTTGTTGGTCTCGTCCTCGAAGCGGTAGCCCGGGCCGCCGCGGCCGGAGCCTTCCGGGCAACCGCCCTGGATCATGAAGTCGGCGATCACGCGGTGGAAGTTCAGCCCGTCGTAGAAGCCGCGCTTGGCCAGGTTCACGAAGTTGGCCACGGTCAGCGGGGCCTTGTCGGGATACAGCTCGATCTTGATCGGGCCGCGGGCGGTGTCGAAATGGGCGATCAGGGACATGGGATTCCTTGGAAACGGGGGCGTCATGAGGGGCGCATAGGATACACGGCGCCTCGTTCAGGCTTCGCCCGTGCCCGCCGCCGGCGCCTGAACGGGCCCGCCCGGCCCACCGCCGCCGGGCGCCGGCAGGCGCCACGGGATCCGGGTATACTAGGTGGCTTCCTTTCCTCCCTTCTGGCGCCGGCTGGCCCCCTTTCGCATGTCCATCGAAAATCTTCGCAATATCGCCATCGTCGCCCACGTCGACCACGGCAAGACCACCCTCGTCGACTGCCTGCTGAAGCAGTCCGGCACCCTGTCCGAGCGCACGGTGCTGGCCGAGCGCGTGATGGACAGCAACGACCAGGAAAAGGAACGCGGCATCACCATCCTGGCCAAGAACACCGCCATCACCTGGCAGGGCAACCGCATCAACATCGTCGACACCCCCGGACACGCCGACTTCGGCGGCGAGGTGGAGCGCGTGCTGTCGATGGTGGACACCGTGCTGATCCTGGTCGACGCGATGGACGGCCCGATGCCGCAGACCCGTTTCGTGACCCAGAAGGCGTTCGCGATGGGCTTCAAGCCGATCGTGGTGGTCAACAAGATCGACCGCCCCGGCGCGCGCCCGGACTGGGTGATCGACCAGGTGTTCGACCTGTTCGACAAGCTCGGCGCCACCAACGAGCAGCTCGACTTCCCGATCGTCTACACCTCGGCGCTGAACGGCTACGCCTCGCTGGACGACAGCGTGCGCGACGGCGACATGACCCCGCTGTACGAAGCGATCATGCAGCACGCGCCGAAGCCGGACGTGGATCCGGACGGCCCGTTCCAGATGCGCATCAGCCAGCTGGACTACAACAACTTCGTCGGCGTGATCGGCATCGGCCGCATCCAGCGCGGCGTGCTGAAGAAGAACATGCCGGTGGCGGTGATCGACCGCGAAGGCAAGAAGCGCCAGGGCAAGGTGCTGCAGGTGCTGGGCTTCCTGGGCCTGGAGCGCATCGAGCAGGACAGCGCGCAGGCCGGCGACATCGTCGCCATCTCCGGCATCCAGGAACTGACCATTTCCGACACCGTCTGCGCGCTGGAAGCCCCCGAGGCGCTGCCGCCGCTGACCGTGGACGAGCCGACCATCTCGATGACCTTCCAGGTCAACAACTCGCCGTTCGCCGGCAACAAGGACCTGTCCGGCGGCAAGTTCCTGACCAGCCGCCAGCTCAAGGATCGGCTGGAGCGCGAGACCGTGCACAACGTGGCGCTGAAGGTGCAGCAGCTGGAAGATGCCGACAAGTTCCTGGTGTCCGGCCGCGGCGAGCTGCACCTGTCGGTGTTGATCGAGAACATGCGCCGCGAAGGCTTCGAACTGGCCGTGTCGCGCCCTGAAGTGATCATCAAGGAGATCGACGGGCAGCTGATGGAGCCGGTCGAGCAGCTGGTGGTGGACATCGAAGAGCAGCACCAGGGCGGCGTGATGGAGAAGCTGGGCATCCGCAAGGGCCAGCTCAAGAACATGGAGCCGGACGGCAAGGGCCGCGTGCGCCTGGACTACATGATCCCGGCGCGTGGCCTGATCGGCTTCCAGAACGAGTTCCGCACCCTGACCCAGGGTTCGGGCCTGCTGTTCCACGTGTTCGACCACTACGGCCCGAAGGAACAGGGCGCCATCGCCAAGCGCCAGAACGGCGTGATGATCGCCAACGCGCCGGGCGCCACCCCCGCCTACGCGCTGGGTCCGCTGGAAGAGCGCGGCCGCCTGTTTGCCGCCGAGGGCGACAACGTGTATGAAGGACAGCTGGTCGGCATCCACTCCAAGGACAACGACCTGACCGTCAACGCAATCAAGACCAAGCCGCTGACCAATATGCGTGCCTCGGGCAAGGACGATGCGATCAAGCTGACCCCGGCGATCAAGTACACGCTGGAGCAGGCGCTGGACTTCATCGAGGACGACGAACTGGTCGAAGTCACCCCGAAGGAGATCCGCTTGCGCAAGAAGCACCTGACCGAAAACGAGCGCAAGCGCGCCGGCCGCGCGGGCTGAGCGGCAGCGCACGCCCATGGCCGCCGACAAGGCGTACAACCCGGATCCGCATGCGCATCCGGGCCTGCACCTGATCGCACTGCTGGAGGCCGGCAAGGGCCTGCTCGCGGTGCTGGCGGCCACGGGGCTGGAACTGATGGGTCCGGCCCCGCTGCGCGCGGGGGTGGACAAGCTGATCGTGCGCTTCAGCCTGGATCCGGACCACGGTGCCCTGCCCTCGCTGCTGACCATGATCAGCCCCGGGGCGGTGCACCTGGCCGCCGCCGGCATGCTCGCCTACGGCGTGCTGCACCTCATCGAGGCCTGGGGCCTGTGGCGCGCCAAGGCCTGGGCCTCGCTGCTGGGCTGCGTCTCCGCGGCCATCTACCTGCCGTTCGACGTGTACGCGATCGTGCGCCACCCCGGCTGGGCGTCGTGGGCGGTGCTGGCGATCAATCTCGCCGTGGTCGGCATCCTGGCCCGCGACCTGGTGCGGCGCCGGCGGCATCCTCCCGCCGCCTGATCTACACCGCATCCCTGTCACGGGGTCCAGCACCGTGACGCCCCAACGCATACCTCCCGACGACCGGCCTCGCCATACCACGGGGTCGGCGGACATGACGTTGGCGCTCTCCTCCTGATGGACAGGACGCCTAGCCGACACATGCCGGCGAATCGATTGTGATGTCCTTCACGAGACTTTCGGGCGCGCTCCACGCAACTCGATTTCCCCCCGGCCACGACACGCAAATGTCTACAGAATTGTCCACTTCGGTCGATTCTAACCCTTGACAAGTTCCGGGCGCCCCGGAAAAGCGCGCCACTATCGATAGATAGGTGGCGGACAATCACCACAGGGGAATAGACGATGCAAATCGCGAAAGCGATGGGTTGGAGTGTGGCAGTGTTACTTTGCACTGGCCTGAGCGCCTGCGGGGGCGCTATCGATCACAAACACAGCGCAACCTCGGACGCCAAGCACGCGTCCGCTGCGGCCACCACTGCGCCGCCAATGGCCGCCGCTCAGCGCGCGTCCCTGTTCGACGCGAAGGACAGCGGCGCCCTGATCCGCTACACCAGCCGCACCCCGACCGGACACGACGGCGCCTTCGCCCTGTACCCCATCACCCTCAGCGAGGCGCACGCGATCAAGGCCAGCGTCGACGGCACGATGACGGTGCCCACACCGGACGGGAAAAACCTGCAGATCAGCTATCAGAGCCGGCGCGACGCCAGGCGCGGCATCTGGACGTGGGTCGGCCGGGTGGACGGCCAACCGATGGGCAACGAGACGGTCATCACTTTCGGCAAGGACGCGGTGTTCGGGTCGCTGGGCACCATCGATGGCATGACCTACCAGCTCACCACCATCGAGGGCAAGCCCTACATCATGGCGGCCGCCAGCGCCGACCTGCATTCCGCCGGCAGCCGCGCGGACGCGCGACGCCTGGCCGATTCGGCCGTCCAACTGCCTCCGGGCGATACCGCCCAGGGCTATATCGCCGGATACAGCAGCCTCGCGCAAGTCAATGCACAGGCCGGCAGCACCTCGACCAACACGATCGACGTGCTGCTCGGCTATACGCCCGGCTATCGGGACTACCGCGGCGGCATCACGGCGATCGACACCGTGCTCACCAATCTGGTGGAGACGGCGAACCAATCCTTCGCCAACGCCAACATCAATGTGCGCTACCGCCTGGTCGGGACCGTGCAGGTCGACTACCCCGACAACACACTGAACAACGGCACCCTCGACGAACTCACCGGCGTCAGCCAGGCGACCGCCGCAGCGCTGGTGCCGCTGCACGATGCCCGCGACCGGCTCGGCGCGGATATGGTCGGCCTCGTGCGACGCTTCAACAATTCCCAGCAGAGCTGTGGCGTCGCCTGGCAGTCCGGCGGCACCGATTCGCGCTGGGGCTACGCGGTGATCTCCGACGGCGTCGACGGTGGCTACTACTGCACCCGCGGCACCCTGGCCCACGAGTTCGGCCACCTCCTCGGCTCCGGCCACCAGCACGAAACCGGCCAGGAGCCGGGCTTCAATTTCGGCCACCGCAGCGACACCGGCAGCTTCCACACCACGATGGCTTACGCGGTCAATGGACAGAGCGAGATCCTGGTGTATTCGTCGCCGGCGATCAACACCTGCAACGGGCAAGCCTGTGGCGTGCCGGACCAGGCCGACAATGCCCGCGCCTTCCTCACCACGGTGCCCAATGTGGTCCAGTACCGGCCGACCGTGGTGCCGTTGGACGATTCCAGTTCGCCCGGACAGATCATGGGCCCGTCCGGCAAATGCCTCGACGTCAGGAATGGAGATATCAACGATGGTGCCTCGATGCAGGTCTGGGACTGCAACGGGTTCCGCCAGCAGAAGTGGTCGTTCAAGCGTGGCAGCCATAGCCTGCGCGGCGAGGGCACCGACAAGGTGCTCGATATCACCGGCGTGAGCAGTGCCAATGGGGCACCGATCCAGCTCTATCAATCGCTGAGCACCTCGAACCAGGGCTGGTACTTCACCAATGCCTCGCTCATCGCCAGCGGCGGCAAGGTCCTGGACGTGGTGGCGCTCGGGTCGAACAACGGCGCGCGGCTGCAGCTCTGGGACAATCTCGGTGGCACCAACCAGCGCTGGTCGTACAGCCCCTCGACCGGCGAGATCCGGGTCTCGACCGGACGCTGTCTGGACGTCGCCGGTTTCGGCGTCACCGCCGGGACGCCGGTGCAACTCTGGGACTGCAACGGCACCAAGAACCAGCAATGGCAACTCGGCAAGAACGGCTCGATCGTGGGCTACGGCGGCAATTGCCTGGAGGCAGCGACCACTGCCCAAAACGGCGGCGCGCTGCGCATGATGGCGTGCACCGGCACCGCCACGCAGGCGTGGCGGATCCGCGGCCAGATCCGCAGCGAGTTGAACGGCAAATGCCTGGACGACTCCGCCGGCGGCATTCGCAACGGCGCCATCGTGCAGATGTGGGAATGCCTGGGCAACGTCAATCAGCTTTGGGAAGTGCAGCCGAACTGACGCGCCTGCCAACCTGGCAAGGCCGTCGCCGGCACCGCATCGCGTGCCGGCGACGTGCTGTTCGCGCGACCTGCGTCGCGGCGCCTCTTACCCAGTGCCGCGCTGCGCAGGAGCTGGCACGGCCGGCACGCCATCCTCGGCGCCAGGCGAACGCATCGCCTCCGAGTCGCTGGCGCGCACCGGCGGATGCGACAGCCGCACCGGCTCCGGCGCCACTTCCGCGCGCAGCAGCGGCAGCGCATAGGGATGCTCGCGCACCAGGAAGTCCAGCATGCGTTCGCGCACGATGCAACGCAGGTCGAAGGCATCGCCGGAATTGCGCGCACTGACCAGCAGGCGCACCTGGATCGTGCGCTCGCTGGTATCGGTCACCTGGGTCACGCAGACCCGCCCATCCCACAGCGGCTCGCTCTTGCAGATGCGCTCCAGTTCGGCGCGCACTTGCGCGATCGGCGTGCGGTAGTCCAGCCACAGGAACGCGGTGCCGAGCAGGTCGGCGCTGCTGCGCGTCCAGTTCTGGAACGGGTTCTCGATGAACCAGGTCAGCGGCACCACCATCCGCCGCTCGTCCCAGATCCGCACCACCACGTAGGAACTGCCGATCTCCTCGATGCGTCCCCACTCGCCTTCGACGATGACCACATCGTCGAGCCGGATCGGCTGGGTCAGCGCGATCTGCAGGCCGGCGATCAGGTTGCCGAACACCGGCTTGGCGGCGATACCGGCGACCAGGCCGATGATGCCGGCCGAGGCCAGCAGGGTGGTGCCGATCTGCCGCACCGCCGGGAAGGTCAGCAGCACGATCGAGGTGCCGACCAGGATGATCGTGCCCATCGCCACCCGCGCCAGCACCCGGGTCTGGGTCTGCACACGGCGCGCGGTGAGGTTGTCCGCCACCTCGATCGGATGGCTGCGCAGGATCGCCGTTTCCAGCGCCGCCACGCCGCGCACCAGCAGCCAGGTCACGCAGCCGATCATGCCGATGTGCAGCAGGTGCTGCAGGTCGGTCAGTGCCTTCTCGTCCAGCGGGGTGGATTCGAGCGCAAAGCTGAGCATCAGCATCGGCAGCAGGAAGGCGACCGGCACGCTGACCACGCGCACGATGCGCGCGCGCCGGTAGTCGCGGCCACGCATGCGCTGGGCGATGCGCAACAGCAGCCACCAGGCCAGAAAACCGAGAATCAGCGCGGCGCCGATCGGCAGCGTGTAGGCACGCCAGGGCACCCAGTGAAGATCGAGGGTCAAGATGCGCTCCTGTGTCGGGGGGAGGAGTCGCGATAGTCTGGCAGCGCAGGGATTAGCGCGATGTCGAGCGCGCCCGCTGCGGCGCCAGGCGGCGGCCGCAGCGGACGTCGTCGCGCATGCGCATACTTCCTGCGACAGCTTGCCAACGGCAGCGAGACACTGCCACGCGCCGTGCGTGCAGACGTAAAGACCCGCGCAGGCCTGCGCCCAACGCCAGCGCCGACGCGCACGCTGCGCGCCGGCGAACCACGCCAACCCGCTACGCGAGCGGCGTGGCGACGGTGCGCCCGTTCTGCTTGCGCACGATCGCCATCGCGATCTCCAGCGACTGCTCGTAGTTCAGCCGCGGATCCACGCTGGAGCGGTAGGCGCGCTCCAGATCGCGCTCGGTCAGTTCGCGCGCGCCGCCGGTGCACTCGGTGACGTCCTCGCCGGTCAGTTCCAGATGCACGCCGCCCAGGCGGGTACCGGCCGCGGCGTGGATGTCGAACGACTGCTCCACCTCGCCCAGGACGTTCTGGTAGCGCCGGGTCTTGTAGCCGTTGCTGGTGCTCTCGGTGTTGCCGTGCATCGCATCGCACACCCACAGCACGCGGCGGCCGTCGCGCTTCACCGCCTCCAGCAGCGGCGGCAGCTTCTCGGCGATCTGCGCCGCGCCCATGCGGTGGATGAAGGTCAGCCGGCCCGGCTCGTCCTCCGGATTGAGCACGTCGATCAGGCGCAGCAGCTGGTCCGGCTGCGCCGACGGACCGACCTTGATCGCGATCGGATTGCGGATGCCGCGGAAGTACTCCACGTGCGCGCCGTCCAGCGCCGCGGTGCGCATGCCGATCCACGGGTAGTGCGTGCTGAGGTTGAACCAGCCCCACTGCCGCGGCACCTCGCGCGTCAGTGCTTCCTCGTAGGGCAGCAGCAAGGCCTCGTGCGAGGTGTAGAAATCGACCCGGTTGAGGTTGTACAGCTGCGCGCCGGACAGGGTCTCCATGAAGCGCACCGCATCGCCGATCGAGCCCACCATCTTCTGGTAGTCCTCGGCCAGCGGCGAATAGCCGACCCAGCTCAGGTTCCAGTACTCGGGATGGTGCAGGTCGGCGAAGCCGCCGTCGATCAACGCACGCACGAAGTTCATGGTCATTGCCGAACGCGAGTGCGCGGTGATCATGCGCCGCGGATCCGGCACCCGCGCCTGCGCGGTGAACTCCGGGCCGTTGACCACGTCGCCGCGGTAGCTGGGCAGGGTCACACCGTCACGGGTTTCGGTGTCGGCCGAGCGCGGCTTGGCGTATTGCCCGGCATAGCGGCCGACCCGCACCACCGGCAGGCGCAGCCCGTGCACCAGCACCAGGCTCATCTGCAGCAGCACCTTGAGCCGGTTGGAAATGGTGCCGGATTCGCAATCGCTGAAGTTCTCCGCGCAATCGCCGCCCTGCAGCAGGAAGCGCTTGCCTTCCTGCGCCTCGGCCAGCTGCTTCTTAAGCGCGAAGATCTCCCAGGAGGTGACCAGCGGCGGCAAGTGCCGCAGCTCCGCCAGCGCGGCCTCCAGTGCCTGCGGATCCGGATACACCGGCATCTGCAGCGCCGGCCGCTCGCGCCAACTGGCGGGTGACCAGGACGACGAGGCGGATTCGGACACGGCGGCGGCAGACAGATTCATGAAAGGACTCCTTGGCAGTGTGTGATGTTCGCAGAGCCGGGGCGCGCCGCATAGCGCCGCACGCCGGTCACGCTGGCAGCGCCGCGACATGAATGGCAAGCAACCCCGCGACGCCACCATGACTTCCGGCCTACGCCGGCGTTTTTGCGAAAGCACACTGTTATTAAGTAACAATTCCTCCTCCTTCGGTTCGCCTCGCCATGACACGTCGCCCCCTCTCCTCCGCCATCGCCCTGGTCCTGCTGGTCGCCCCGGGTCTCGCCCTCGCCGCAGACGCCGCCACCGACAGCACCGCTGCCGCCGAACCGACCGTCGATCTCGACCCGGTCACCGTCACCGCCAAGCTGGAAGCCGCGCGCAACGCGCTGTCGCCGGACATCGGCAGCAGCCAGTACGCGATCAGCGCCGAGGACATCGCCCGCCTGCCGCTGGGCGCCTCCACCCCGCTCAACCAGGTGCTGCTGCAGGCGCCGGGCGTGGTCCAGGATTCCTATGGCGGCGTGCACGTGCGCGGCGACCACGCCAACCTGCAGTACCGCATCAACGGCGTGATGATCCCCGAGTCCATCTCCGGCTTCGGCCAGACCCTGGACCCGCGCACGATCAAGAACATCCGCCTGCTCGACGGCGCACTGCCGGCGCAGTTCGGCGACCGCACCGCGGCGGTGGTCGACATCACCACCAAGAACGGCGTGGAACTGGGCAACGGCGGCAGCGTCGGCATCACCGGCGGCTCCTACGGCACGCTCAACCCCAACGCCTCGTGGTGGGGCAGCGACGGCCGCTTCAGCTGGTTCGCCAGCGGCAACTACCTGCAGAACCGCATCGGCATGGAGAACCCGACCGACAGCGACAACCCGATCCACGACAAGACCCACCAGGGCAAGGGCTTCGCCGACCTCAGCTACCTGCTGAACGAGAACACCCGGCTCAGCCTGCTGGTCGGCTACGCCAACAACCGCTTCCAGATCCCCAACAACCCGGGGCAGACGCCGGCGTTCATCTATCTGGGCAACAACAGCTTCGATTCCGCGCAACTCGACGAGAACCAGCGCGAGAACACCCGCTTCGGCACCCTGGTGCTGCAAGGCGCGCTCGGCGACACCAGCTACCAGCTGTCGGCCGGCCAGCGCTACAGCAGCGTCGCGTTCTCCCCGGACATCGCCGGCGACCTGATCTTCAACGGCATCGCCTCGCAGGTGCAGCGCGCCAACCGCGCCAGCACCCTGCAGGCCGACTTCTCCACGCCGTGGGGCGGCACGCACACCTTGCGCTATGGCGTGTACGGCAACTTCGAACACGCCAATGCCAGCAACAACGCCTACGTGTTCCCGGCCAACGACGACGGCAGCCAGAGCAGCGACGTGCCGCTGTTCATCCCCGACGCCAGCCGTTTCCACGCCAGCACCTACGCGGTGTACCTGCAGGACGAATGGGAGCCGAGCGACGCCTGGACCATCAACTACGGCGTGCGCGGCGACCGCTACAAGGCCTTCGGCACCACCGAGGGCCAGCTCAGCCCACGCCTGGGCGTGGTCTGGCACGCCAGCGACAGCACCACCCTGCACGCCGGCTATGCGCGCTACTTCACCCCGCCGGCCACCGAACTGATCTCCACCAGCGACATCGCCCTGTACGACGGCACCACCAACCAGCAGTCGGCAGCAGGCGGCCCGACCAAGCCGCTGAGCGAGCGCAGCGACTACTACGACCTGGGCATCTCGCAGATGGTCGGCGACCACCTGACCCTGGGCCTGGACACCTACTACCGCAAGGCCGACCGCCTGCAGGACGAAGGCCAGTTCGGCGCCGCCTATGTCTATTCCACCTTCAACTACCGCTACGGCCGCATCCGCGGCGCCGAGTTCAGCGCCGACTACAGCAACGGCCCGATCAACGCCTACTTCAACGCGGCCTACAGCAAGGCCATGGGCAAGCGGGTGATGACCAGCCTGTACAACTTCGACCCGGACGCGCTGGCCTACGCCTACGACCACTGGATCCACCTGGACCACGACCAGAAGCTGACCTCCTCCGGCGGCATCAACTACGCCCTGGCCGACGACAGCCGCATCGGCGCCGACTACCTGTTCGGCAGCGGCCTGCGCACCGATGCCGACGGCGTGCCCAACGGCGGCGAGCTGCCGGCGTACTTCCAGCTCAACCTCAGCGCCGGCCACGACTTCGCCCTGGCCAGCAGCCACCCGCTGCACGCGCAGCTCGCCGTGCTCAACGTGCTCGACCGCCACTACCAGTTGCGCGACGGCGGCGGCATCGGCGTGTTCGCGCCGCAGTGGGCGCCGCGCCGTGGCGTCTACCTGAGCCTGCAACAGGACTTCTGAGCAAGCAGCGGCGATGGCCTGCGGCGCACGGTCGTGCGCTGCAGGCGTCGTGGCAGAGCAGCGGTACCACGCCGTCGAATTCGCCACGATGCTGCGCCGCGATCGAAGGACGCGACGGGTCCGGCCGCTTGCCGCGACCCGTCCGGCATTGCAGCGAAGCCGCGTGCCGCGTCGTGGCCGTGGCCTCGCCCAGCGAAGGCAGGCCCGCGACGGCCTGCCGATCGCAACGGACCGCCACGACGCGTTGCCGCGCATCCGCCCAGGCCAGGTCGCGCCCATGCTGAAACACCTATTCGCCGCCGCCCTCGCGGCCGCCGTCCTCACCCTGGCCGCACCGCCGCCGGCGCACGCCGCACGCGTCACGGACTTCCGGATGCCGGTGGTCGTGCAAGGCGTCGACTACGACCTGGCCGCCCGCGTGTATCGCCCCGCCGGCCCCGGTCCGTTCCCGCTGATCGTCATCCACCACGGCACGCCTGCAGACAAGCGCAAGCTCGCCGACACCCGCCTCGGCTTCGCCCGCGCCGCACGCTGGTTCGCCGCCCACGGCGACATGGTGGTGGTGGCGCTGCGGCCCGGCTACGGCAACTCCAGCGGCCGCTATCTGGAAGGCGCCGGCAACTGCCACGACGTCGATTTCGTCGTCGCCGGGCGCAAGATCGCCGCGGCGGAGGCGGCGATCGTCGAGGCCGCCGCCCGCCTTCCCGGCGTGGATCCGCAGCGCATCATCGTGGTCGGTCAGTCCGCCGGCGGACTCGGCGCGGTGGCGCTGGCCGACGCGCCGCCACCCGGCGTACGCGGCGTCATCAGCTTCGCCGGCGGGCGCGGCAGCAACGGCAAGGAGGTCATCTGCGCCGGCGAGGATCGCCTGATCGAGGCGGAGAAGACCCTGGGCGCGGCCAACACGCTGCCACAGCTATGGCTGTACGCCGAGAACGATCACTTCTTCCGGCGCGAACTGGCGCACCGCATGTATGCGGCCTACCGCGCCGGCTCGACGCCGCCGGTCGCCTTCGCCGATCTGCCGCCGTTCGGCGACGATGGCCACAAGACCTTCGCCCAGGCCGACCCGTCGGTCTGGGCCAGGCCGGTGGCCGCGTTCCTCGCCCAGGTCCTGTCGCCGGCCGCAGGCGCGCCGGCGCCGGCCAGCGCGTCGCGCTGACGCAGGCCCGCATCGCGCGACCAGCGGTGGAGCCGGCGGCCGGATCGGATGGAGAACGTGCGTGCGCGGTGGTGGACGCGGGCTGCGCGGGCGCTGCCGCAGCGGCAAGCCCAGCGGCGCCGCCCGGGGCGGTCAGGCCGAGCGAGCTGCGCGCAACAGAGGCACGCTCAGATCAGCGTGCGCCGGCGGCTCTTGAAGCCGGCATAGAGCGCGAACACGGCCAGCAGCACGAAGCAGATCAGGCACCACATCGGCATCGACAGGCCGAGGAAGCGCCAGTCGATGTTGCCGCAATCGCCGGTGCCGGTCAGCACCCGGCGCAGCACCTCGAACGGTCCCAGGGTCTCGCGCAGGAAGCTCAGCGGCGGGCCGCAGGAGGCCATCGGGTCCGGGAACAACTGCACCGAGACGTGCTTGGTGGAGATGCCGGCGCCCACGAGCGCGGCCAGGAACGCCAGCACGCCATAGAGCTTGCGCCCGCCGGCGCTGCGCGGCCCGTGCAAGGCGCCGAGCAGGAACAGCACGCCCAGCGCGGCGAACGCGATGCGCTGGAAGATGCACAGCGGGCACGGCTCGATGCCCAGCTGCAGCTGCACGAAGATCGCATAGCCCAGCAAGCCGGCGCAGATCAGAAAGCCGAGCAGGAACTGCGCGCGGAAACCCCAGCGTAACGGATTCATCGGACTCGGACTCGCAGCGACGATCCGCGCATTATCCGCGATCGTGCGCCCCATCACCATGTGTCATGGCGCCAGTGGCAGTCGCTTTCCCGCACGCGACCACGCTCCACCAATCCCCAATCCCGACTCCCCGATCCCCGCCCCAAAAACAAAAAAGCCCGGACATGCCGGGCTTCTTGCTGCTGCAGGTGCGAACCGATTACTCGGCCACTTCCTCGGCCACGGCCGGGCGGTCGACCAGTTCGACGTACGCCATCGGCGCGTTGTCGCCGGCGCGGAAGCCGCACTTGAGGATGCGCAGGTAGCCACCCGGGCGCGCCTGGTAGCGCGGGCCCAGCGTGGTGAACAGGGTGCCCACGGCTTCCTTGTCGCGCAGGCGCGCAAAGGCCAGGCGGCGGTTGGCGACGTTGTCGACCTTGGCCAGGGTGATCAGCGGCTCCGCGACGCGGCGCAGTTCCTTGGCCTTCGGCAGGGTGGTCTTGATCAGCTCGTGCTTGATCAGCGACGCCGCCATGTTCTTGAACATCGCCTCGCGGTGGGCGCTGGTGCGGCTGAACTTGCGGCCGGATTTCTGGTGACGCATGGGTTGGGATTCCTATGGAAGAGTGGAACTGCTGGGGATCGCTGTCGCCGTCCTGGCGTTGAATGTGGACTGCGGATGGTCCGTGCCGGCCGTCCTTGACCGGGCGACGCCGCGGGCTTGGCGACCCGTCGACGTGGTGGTGCGGATGAAGCGGACAACGCGCGGCCGGTGCCTTGCGGCACCGGCCGGAGACGCAAGACTCAGCCGAGCATGCCGTGCTGGGCGACACCGGCCGGCGGCCAGTTCTCCAGCTTCATGCCGAGCGACAGGCCACGCTGGGCCAGCACTTCCTTGATCTCGGTGAGCGACTTCTTGCCCAGGTTCGGGGTCTTGAGCAGCTCGACCTCGGTCTTCTGGATCAGATCGCCGATGTAGTAGATGCTCTCGGCCTTCAGGCAATTGGCCGAGCGCACGGTCAGTTCCAGATCGTCGATCGGACGCAGCAGCACCGGATCCACGCCGTTGCTGGCCGGCTTGGCCGCGCCACGGTCGCGATGGGTGAAGTCGCCGAACACCGACAGCTGGTCGCTGAGGATGTCGGCGGCGGTGCGCACGGCTTCCTCGGCGTCGATCGTGCCGTTGGTTTCGATGTCCAGGACCAGCTTGTCCAGGTCGGTGCGCTGTTCGACGCGAGCCGACTCAACCGCGTAGGCGACGCGGCGCACCGGCGAGAACGAGGCGTCCAGGACCAGGCGGCCGATGGTACGGGTCTCTTCGTCCGGACGGCGACGCGCGGCGGCCGGCTGGTAGCCGAAGCCACGCTCGATCTTCAGACGCATGTTGATCGCCGTGTCCTTGGTCAGGTGGCAGATCACGTGGTCGTTGTTGAGGATCTCGACGTTGTGGTCGGTCTTGATGTCGGCGGCAGTGACCGTGCCCGGGCCCTGCTTGGACAGCGACAGCGTGGCGCTGTCACCGGTATGCATGCGGATGGCCACGTCCTTGAGGTTCAGCAGGACTTCCAGCACGTCCTCCTGCAGCCCTTCGACCGTGGTGTACTCGTGCAGCACGCCGTCGATCTCGACTTCGGTGATCGCGAAGCCGGGAATCGAGGACAGCAGCACGCGACGCAGGGCGTTGCCCAGCGTATGCCCATACCCGCGCTCCAAGGGCTCGATCACGACCTTGGCGCGGTTGTCGGTAAGGCGTTCGATCTGCGGCCCACGGGGGCGCAGAACCTGGTTGGCGGTAACCGTCATGTTGCGGGTTCTCCTGACGAGCCTCCGTGACCGGAGGCTCTCCGATGTGATTACTTCGAATACAACTCGACGATCAGCGCTTCGTTGATGTCGGCAGGCAGGTCCGCACGGTCCGGCACGGCCTTGAAGATGCCGCTGAACTTCTTCGAATCGACCTCGACCCACGACGGGTTCAGGTCGTGCGTTTCGGCAACGGTCAGCGCTTCCTGCACGCGAAGCTGCTTCTGCGCCTTTTCCGACAGGGCGATCGCGTCGCCGGCCTTGACCTGGTACGAGGCCAGGTTCACCGACTTGCCGTTGACCAGCACGCCACGGTGCGACACCAGCTGGCGCGCGGCCGGACGGGTGACGGCGAAGCCCATGCGGTAGACGACGTTGTCGAGGCGGGTTTCCAGCAGCTGCAGCAGGTTCTCGCCGGTGTTGCCCTTCTTGGTCGAGGCCTTCTTGTAGTAGTTGCGGAACTGACGCTCCAGCAGGCCGTAGATACGCTTGACCTTCTGCTTTTCGCGCAGCTGGGTGGCGTAGTCGGACAGCTTGCCCTTGCGGGCGGTCGCGCCGTGCTGGCCGGGCTTCTGCTCCAGCTTGCACTTGGAGTCCAGCGCACGCGCCGGGCTCTTGAGGGAAAGATCGGCGCCTTCGCGGCGCGCGAGCTTACAGGTAGGACCGATATAACGAGCCATTTCTTATCGCTCCTTTAGACGCGACGCTTCTTCGGCGGACGGCACCCGTTGTGCGGGATCGGCGTCACGTCGATGATGTTGGTGATCTTGTATCCGACGTTGTTCAACGAACGGACGGCGGACTCGCGACCCGGACCCGGGCCCTTGATGCGCACTTCCAGCGACTTCACGCCGTAGTCGAGCGCAGCGCGCCCGGCCTTCTCGGCGGCCACCTGCGCCGCGAACGGCGTGGACTTGCGCGAACCGCGGAAACCGGCGCCACCGGAGGTCGCCCAGGACAACGCATTGCCCTGACGGTCGGTGATGGTCACGATGGTGTTGTTGAACGAAGCGTGGACGTGGGCGACACCGTCGGTGACGACGCGCTTGATCTTCTTCTTGGTCTTTGCTGCTGCGGGCTTAGCCATGTCGGTCCCTTACTTCTTGATCGCCTTGCGCGGACCCTTGCGGGTGCGGGCGTTGGTACGGGTGCGCTGACCGCGCAGGGGCAGGCCACGACGGTGACGCAGGCCGCGGTAGCAGCCCAGGTCCATCAGTCGCTTGATGGCGATGCCGATTTCGCGACGCAGGTCGCCTTCGACGATGTACTTGCCGACTTCGAGACGCAGGCGCTCGATTTCCGGCTCGGACAGGTCGCGGATCTTGGTGGTCGAGGTCACGCCTGCGGCTTCGCAGACCTTCTTCGAACGGGTACGGCCGATGCCGTAAATGCTTTGCAACCCGACCCAGACGTGCTTCTGGGCTGGCAGGTTGACGCCTGCAATACGCGCCATGACGCGGTTCTCCAACTGAGTGATGGCCCGACGGCGCACCACGGCGCCATCCGGCAGGATGGATCAAAAAGTGAACTTGTAAGTCTAGCAAGGTCTCGGGTTACATGGAAGCCCGCGGAACCTGAGGTTCCGCAAGCCCGGCATGGGGAGTGTGCCCATGCTCCGGCGCCGGACGTCGTTGGCGAGGCGATGGTTCCGCCTTGCCGCCCGCGCTACTCCAGCGCAGGACCACCACGTCTCACCCGCGCACGAGACCGCTGCACGGGCCGCCCTTCAAGTCGGAAGACTGCGCCCGGGAACCGGGGCGTCTTCGCGGAAGGATTCAAACAGTATAGCAATCAACCGCGGGCAAAACCGCCGCCGCGCGAGCCGCCCTTGAGGTTGGCCTTCTTCAACAGGCTTTCGTACTGGTGCGACATCAGGTGCGCCTGGATCTGCGCGATGAAGTCCATCACCACCACGACTGCGATCAGCAGCGAGGTGCCGCCGAAGTGGAACGAGGTGCCGAGCTGGGCACGCATCACTTCCGGCAGCAGACACACGATCACCAGGTACACCGAGCCGGCCGCGGTCAGGCGGGTCAACACGCCGTCGACGTAGTCGGCGGTGGCCTTGCCCGGACGGATACCCGGGATCAGCGCGCCGGACTTCTTCAGGTTGTCGGCGGTTTCCTGCGAGTTGAACACCAGCGCCGTGTAGAAGAACGCGAAGCCGATGATCAGCGCGGCGAACACGATCATGTGCACCGGCTCGCCGGGGCCGAGCGCATTGGCGATGCGCTGCAGCACGCTGCCGAAGGTGCTGTTGGAGGCAGCCTGGCCGGACCACATCGACAGCGTCGCCGGGAAGGCGAGAATGCTCGAGGCGAAGATCGGCGGGATCACGCCGGCCATGTTGAGCTTCAGCGGCAGGAACGAGGTCTGGTTCATGTACGCATTGCGGCCACCCTGGCGGCGTGCGTAGTTCACCGTGATCCGCCGCTGCCCGCGCTCGACGAACACCACGAACAGGGTGAAGGCGAGGATCGTCAGCACGATCAGCAGCAGCGAGATGAAGCTCATGTTGCCGTCGCGGTAGGACTCCACGGTCTGGATCGCCGCCGCCGGCAGGCCGGCGACGATGCCGGCGAAGATGATCAGCGAGACGCCGTTGCCGATGCCGCGCTCGGTCACTTGCTCGCCGACCCACATCAGGAAGATGGTGCCGGCGGTCAACGCGATCACCGCGGTGAGCACGAAGCCCATGCCGGGAGCGTAGACGACCGGCGCGCCGCCCGGTGCAGTCTGGTTCTGCAACGCCAGGGCGATGCTGCCGCCCTGCACTACCGCCAGCAGCACCGCGCCGATGCGCGAATACTGGGTGATCTTGCGCCGACCCGACTCGCCTTCCTTCTGCATCGCCTTCAGCGACGGGAAGATGTGCGTGGCCAGCTGGATCACGATCGATGCCGAGATGTACGGCATCACGTTCAGCGCGAAGATGCTGAAACGGTGCAGGGCGCCGCCCGAGAACATGTTGAACATGTCCACGATGCCGCCGCCCTGCGCCTGCATCAGCGCAAGCATGGCTTCGGGATTGACGCCCGGCACCGGCACATAGCAGCCGATGCGGTAGACGATCAATGCGCCGAGGACGAACAACAGGCGCTGGCGAAGTTCAGTGAACTTGCCGAGCCCGCCGCCGAGGTTACCCATGCCAGCCTGCGCCATCTGCGTGTTACTCCTGCACGCTGCCGCCGGCAGCTTCGATTGCCGCCTTGGCACCGGCGGTCGCGGCGACGCCCTTCAGCACGAACGCCTTGGTCAGTTCGCCCTTCAGGACGACCTTGGCCTTCTTCGCGGTGCTCGGGACCAGCTTCGCGGCGCGCAGCGCAGCGAAATCGATCTCGCCGGCCGGCAGGTTGTCGAGCTGGTAGGACAGCACTTCGGCGGTGTCCTTGGCCATCTTCGAACGGAAGCCGATCTTCGGCAGACGGCGCTGCATGGGGGTCTGGCCGCCTTCGAAGCCGGCCTTGATCTTGCCGCCGCCCTTACGCGCGAACGAACCCTTGTGGCCGCGGCCAGCGGTCTTGCCCAGGCCGGAACCGATGCCGCGACCGACGCGGGTGCGCTCGGTGCGCGCGCCCGGCGCGGGCTTCAGATCATTCAGATGCAAAGTCATGGTCGATTACTCCTCAACCTGGACGAGGTACTGAACCTTGTTGATCAGGCCGCGCACTTGCGGGCTGTCCTTCAGTTCGCGCACATCGTTGAGCTTGTTCAGGCCCAGGGCACGCACCGACAGGCGGTGACGCGACTGGGTACCACGCAGGCCGCGCACCAGGCGCACCTTGACGGTCTTGGCGGATTCATTAGCCATGGGTCAGATCCTCCACCTTCTTGCCGCGCTTGGCCGCGATGCGGGCCGGCGACTGCATGTCTTCCAGGCCGCGCAGGGTGGCGCGCACCAGGTTGATCGGGTTGCGCGAACCGACGGCCTTGGCCAGCACGTTCTTCACGCCCACCGCTTCCAGCACGGCGCGCATCGCGCCGCCGGCGATCACGCCGGTACCTTCCGACGCCGGCATCATGAACACGCGCGCCGCGCCGTGGCCGGACTTCACCGGGTGCCACAGGGTGCCGTTGTTCAGATCGATGTTGAGCATGCCCTTGCGCGCATACTCCATCGACTTCTGGATCGCGACCGGCACTTCGCGCGCCTTGCCGTAACCGAAGCCGATCTTGCCGTTGCCGTCGCCGACCACGGTCAGCGCGGTGAAGGTGAACTGGCGACCGCCCTTGACCGTCTTGCTGACGCGGTTGACCGCGACCAGCTTCTCGATCATGCCGTCGTCGACTTTCTCTTCGCGGTTGCGGTCGCGATCACGACCCCGCGGTGCACGCTGTTCTTCAGCCATTGTGATGCCCTTGATAGAGGAAAAGATTTACGGCTTCGTTGCCGCTTGTGGTTGTGGTCTGGCGCCGTGTTCCCCGGGCGCGCACAGAAGGCGCGCCAAGGTCCGATGCAGCCCGCATCGGCAGGACGGGCGCGGCATTGCCGAACCCGCAATGATCAGAACTGCAGGCCGCCTTCGCGCGCGGCGTCGGCCAGCGCCTTGATGCGGCCGTGGTAGCGGTAGCCCGAGCGGTCGAACGCGACCTTCTCGACGCCCGCGGCCCTGGCGCGCTCGGCGATCAGCTTGCCGACCTTGGCGGCGGCGTCGCTGTTCTTGCCGTTCTTCAGGCCGTCCTTGACGTCGGCCTGCAGGGTGTTCGCCGCGGCGAGCACCTTGGAGCCGTCGGCGGTGAAGACCTGCGCGTACAGGTGCTGGCCGGTGCGCAGCACCGACAGGCGGGCAACGCCGAGCTCGCGGATGTGGGCGCGGGTCGACTTGGCGCGACGCAGGCGGGCGGTGTTCTTGTTGATGGTCATGTCTGTGTCCTACGGAAGCTGAAGGAAGCGAGGCGTTCGTGGGGAATCCGGCCTGGCGAGGCCGAACTCCTGGCGGAAGGACCTGGCTTAGGCCTTCTTGGCTTCCTTGCGAATGATGGCTTCACCGGCGTACTTCACACCCTTGCCCTTGTAGGGCTCCGGCGGACGGAAACCGCGGATCTTGGCGGCGACTTCGCCGACGCGCTGCTTGTCGGCGCCCTGCACCAGGATCTCGGTCTGGGTCGGAGCGGCCAGGGTGATGCCTTCCGGCGCGCTGAACACGATCGGGTGCGAGAAGCCGAGCGCCAGGCTCAGGTCCTTGCCCTGCATCGTGGCACGGTAGCCGACGCCCACCAGCTCGAGCTTGCGCTCGAAGCCCGCGGACACGCCCTGCACCATGTTCGCCAGGATGGCGCGGACGGTGCCGGTGATGGCGATGTGCGACGGATCGTTCGCCGACAGCGTGGCGACACCGTTTTCCTGCTTGATTTCGACGCCGGCCGGCTTCGGCAGCGACAGGGTGCCCTTCGGGCCCTTGACGCTGACCTGATCGGCCTGGACGGTGAGTTCGACGCCCTTCGGGAGGGAGATCGGCTTCTTGGCTACGCGGGACATGTGAGTGCTCCTTCCCTTAGGCCACGAAGCACAGGACTTCGCCACCGACGCCGGCCTGACGGGCCTGCGCATCGGTCATGATGCCCTTGGACGTGGAAATGATGGCAACGCCCAGACCGCCGAGAACCTTCGGCAGCTCGGTCTTGCCGCGATACTGGCGCAGACCCGAACGCGACACGCGCTTGAGCGTATCGATGACCGGGCGGCCCTCGAAATACTTCAGCACGATTTCCAGTTCGGACTTGTTGTTTTCGATCGCGTTGACGCGCAGATCGCTGATGTAGCCTTCGGCCTTCAGCACTTCCGCGATCGCAACCTTGATCTTGGAGGACGGCATCTTCACCGTCGGCTTGCCAACCGCGGCCGCATTCTTGATGCGGACCAGCAGGTCGGCGATGGGATCAGTCATGCTCATGGTGTCTACCTTTGAGTGCACCGATATCCGCTTTCGCGAAAATCTTGTGTGGTGGAGCGGTGGAATGACGCAGGGGGTGAAGCGCGCAACCGCCGGAGGAACCCGCGGCGGCTGCCATACCCGTCCCTGCCGCGAGGCAAGGAGCGGGAGTATACGACAAAAAGTCCGACTTGCGTCGGACTCGTTGTCTGAACGACACGCGGGCGGCTAGACCGCCCTGCCCGGCCCCGCGGACGGGACCGGCGCCGCTGGAATTACCAGCTGGCCTTGCGCAGGCCCGGAACGTCGCCGTTCATGGTCGCCTTGCGCAGCATGTTGCGGCCCAGGCCGAACTTGCCGTACACGCCACGCGGGCGGCCGGACAGTTCGCAACGGGTACGCTGGCGGCTCGGCGACGAATCGCGCGGCAGCTTCTGCAGCTTGGTCACGGCCTCGGCCTTCTCGTCGTACGAGGCGGTGCCGGAGGCGATGATCTTCTTCAGCGCATCACGCTTGTCGGCGAACTTCTTCGCCAGCTTCTTGCGCTTGATGTCGCGGTTGACCATGGAGGTCTTTGCCATCTGTAAATCCTCGGGATTCGAGAGTGGGGATTGGAGATTTCCAGAATCCGGGATGTAACGGGCACAGCGCCCTTCCATCCCGAATCCCGAATCCCGAATCCCGGCGTCAATCAGTTACGGAACGGGAACTTGAACGCTTCGAGCAGCGCCTTGGCTTCGGCGTCGGTCTTGGCGGTGGTGGTGATGGCGATATCCATACCGCGGATCGCGTCGACGGCGTCGAAGTCGATTTCCGGGAAGATGATCTGCTCCTTCACGCCCATGTTGAAGTTGCCGCGGCCGTCGAACGAACGCCCGGAGACACCACGGAAGTCGCGCACGCGCGGCAGCGAGATGTTGATCAGGCGGTCCAGGAACTCGTACATCTTGGCGCGACGCAGCGTGGTCTTGCAGCCGATCGGCCAGCCATCGCGGATCTTGAACGAGGCCACCGAGATGCGCGACTTGGTCACCACCGGCTTCTGGCCGGAAACCTTGGCCATGTCGGCGACGGCGTTTTCCAGGATCTTCTTGTTCGTCGCGGCCTCGCCCACGCCCATGTTCAGCGTGACCTTGACCAGCTTCGGCACTTCCATCGGATTGGTGTAACCGAACTTCTTCATCAGAGCCGGTACCACTTCTTCCTTGTAGATCTTTTCGAGACGGGAAGTCATTGTGTCATTCCTCAGGCGTCGAGCGCCTCACCGCTGGAGCGGAACACACGCAGTTTGCGTCCATCCTCCAGCACCTTGAAGCCAACGCGGTCGCCCTTGCCCGTCGCCGGGTTGAGGATCGCAACGTTGGAAATATGGATCGACGCTTCGCGCTCGACCACGCCGCCGGCGACGCCCGCCTGCGGGTTCGGCTTGGTGTGGCGCTTGACGATGTTCGCGTTGGAGACGACCACGCGGTCGCCGTCGACGCGGACGACTTCGCCCTGCTTGCCCTTGTCCTTGCCGGTGGTGACGACGACCTGGTCGCCCTTCTTGATACGGTTAGCCATGTGTATGTCCTCCGCTCACAGCACTTCGGGAGCGAGCGAGACGATCTTCATGAACTTCTCGGAACGCAGCTCGCGGGTCACAGGCCCGAAGATGCGCGTACCGATCGGCTCCTGCTTGTTGTTGAGCAACACCGCGGCGTTGCCATCGAAGCGGATCAACGAACCGTCCGGACGACGCACGCCCTTGCGGGTACGCACGACGACGGCGTCGTAGACTTCGCCCTTCTTGACCTTGCCGCGCGGGATCGCGTCCTTGACGGTGACCTTGATGATGTCGCCAATGTGCGCGTAGCGGCGCTTGGAGCCGCCGAGCACCTTGATGCACATCACTTCCTTGGCACCGGAATTGTCGGCGACGTCGAGGTAGCTCTGCATCTGGATCATGATTCAGATCTCCCTTATTCGGCCGCGCGGGTGACGATTTCCACCACCCGCCAGTTCTTGGTCTTGGACATCGGCGCAATCTCGGTCACGCGCACGACATCGCCTTCGTTGCAGGCGTTGTCGGCGTCGTGGGCGTGGAGCTTGGTCGAGCGCTTGATGTACTTGCCGTACAGCGCATGCTTGACCTGACGCTCCACCAGCACGGTGACGGTCTTGTCCATCTTGTTGCTGACCACACGGCCTTCGACCGTGCGCAGCGTCTTGCTTTCGTTATTGTCGCTCATCGCGGCCATCCTTACTTCGTGCTGCCGAGCAGGTGCTTGACGCGAGCGATCTCGCGGCGCACCCGGCGGGTTTCGTGAGTCTTCGGCAGCTGCCCGGTGACCTGCTGCATGCGCAGGGCGAACTGCTCCTTGCGCAGATCGGTCAGGTGGGCCTTCAGATCGTCGGCCGACTTCTCGCGGAGTTGTTTGATGTCCATCAGCGTACCGTCCGGGTCACGAAGGTGGTGGTCACCGAAAGCTTGGCAGCGGCCAGGCGGAACGCCTCGCGCGCGACATCTTCGCCGACGCCTTCGATTTCATAGATCATGCGACCGGGCTGGATCTGGGCGACCCAGTACTCGACGTTACCCTTACCGGAGCCCATTCGCACTTCGATCGGCTTCTTGGTGATCGGCTTGTCCGGGAACACGCGGATCCACATCTTGCCGCCGCGCTTGACGTAGCGGCTGATCGAGCGGCGCGCCGCTTCGATCTGGCGCGCGGTCAGCTGACCGTGCGCCGTGGCCTTCAGCCCGTACTCGCCGAAGCTGACGGCGTTTCCGCTCCACGCCAGGCCGTCGTTACGACCCTTGTGCATCTTGCGGTATTTGGTTCGCTTGGGTTGCAACATTGCCGTTACCTCGCTTCACGGGCCGGACGCGACGGACGGTCGCCGCGATCGTTACGATCGTTGCGCGGGGAATCGTCCTGCTTTTCCTGGCCAACCTGGGAGAAATCGAAGATCTCGCCCTTGTAGATCCAGACCTTGATGCCGATGATGCCGTAGGTCGTCTTGGCTTCGGCGAAGCCGTAGTCGATGTCGGCACGCAGCGTGTGCAGCGGCACGCGGCCCTCGCGGTACCACTCGGAACGGGCGATTTCCGCACCGTTCAGACGGCCGGCGACGTTGACCTTGATGCCCAGGGCACCCAGGCGCATCGCATTGCCGACCGAGCGCTTCATCGCGCGGCGGAACATGATGCGACGCTCCAGCTGCTGCGCGATCGACTCGGCGACCAGCTGCGCGTCCAGCTCCGGCTTGCGCACTTCGGTGACGTTGATGTGGGCGGGGACGCCCATCATCTCGCTCACTTCCTTGCGCAGCTTCTCGATGTCCTCACCGCGCTTGCCGATCACCACGCCCGGGCGGGCAGTGTGGATCGTCACGCGCGCGGTCTTGGCCGGACGCTCGATCAGGATCTTGCTGATGCCCGCCTGCGCCAGCTTCTTGCGCAGCATTTCGCGGACCTTGAGGTCGGCTGCCAGGTAACCGGCGAACTCGGCCTTGTTGGCGTACCACTTGGAATTCCAGTCCTTGGCGATACCCAGGCGGATTCCGATCGGATGAACTTTATGACCCATCGTCTTTTCCTTTCCGCTTACTTGGCGGCGCCCACAACCACAGTGATGTGGCTGGTGCGCTTGAGGATGCGGGTACCGCGGCCTTTCGCCCGCGCCATGAAACGCTTCAGGGTCGGACCTTCATCAACCATGATGGTCTTGACCTTCAGCTCGTCGACATCCGCGCCTTGATTGTTCTCGGCATTGGCGATCGCCGACTCCACCACCTTCTTGATCAGGTGGGCAGCCTTCTTGTCCGAGAACTTCAGCAGGTTGACCGCCCGCTCGGCGGAAAGACCACGGACCTGGTCGGCGACCAGGCGGGCCTTCTGCGGGGAGATGCGCGCGGTGCGCAGGATTGCTTTCGCTTCCATCGTCATCTCTCCTTACCGGCCCGACTTCTTGTCGCCACCGTGACCCTTGAAGGTCCGGGTGACGGCAAATTCGCCGAGCTTGTGGCCGACCATGTTCTCGTTGACCAGCACCGGAACGTGGTTCTTGCCGTTATGCACGGCGATGGTGAAACCCACCATCTCCGGCAGGATCATCGAACGACGCGACCAGGTCTTGATCGGACGCTTGCTACCGGCCGCGGCCTCCACCTTCTTGACGAGGTGGTGATCGACGAACGGGCCCTTCTTGAGTGAACGTGCCATGGTCGATTAGCCCCTACGATCGCGGACGATGAATTGTTCGGTGCGCTTGTTATGGCGCGTCTTGTAACCCTTGGTCGGGACACCCCACGGGGTGACCGGATGCGGATTACCCTGACCGGCCTTCGCCTCACCACCACCGTGCGGGTGGTCGACCGGGTTCATGGCCGCACCGCGAACGGTCGGACGCACGCCGCGCCAGCGCTTGGCGCCCGCCTTGCCCAGCTTCTCGAGGTTGTGCTCGTCGTTGCCGACTTCGCCGATGGTGGCGCGGCACTCGGACGGCACCTTGCGCATTTCGCCGGAGCGCAGACGCAGGGTGGCGTAGATGCCTTCACGCGCGACCAGCTGCACCGCGGCACCGGCGGCACGCGCGATCTGCGCGCCCTTGCCCGGCTTCAGCTCGATCCCGTGGACGGTGGTACCGACCGGGATGTTGCGCAGCGGCAGGGTGTTGCCGGTCTTGATCGGCGCATCCGAACCCGCGATCACCTGGTCGCCGGCCTTCAGGCCCTTCGGCGCGATGATGTAGCGGCGCTCGCCGTCGGCGTAGCACAGCAGGGCGATATGGGCGGTGCGGTTGGGATCGTATTCGATCCGCTCCACGCGCGCCGGGATACCTTCCTTGTTGCGCTTGAAGTCGATGACGCGGTAGTGCTGCTTGTGGCCACCGCCGACGTGGCGGGTGGTGATGCGGCCGTGGTGGTTACGACCACCGGACTTGCTCTGCTTTTCCACCAGTGCAGCGTGCGGGGCGCCCTTGTGCAGATCGGGCGTGACCACGCGCACGGCCGAACGACGGCCTGCGGAGGTGGGCTTGAATTTCATCAATGGCATGGGATGTACCTCAGGCCTTGGCCGTTACGTCGATGGACTGGCCTTCGGCCAGACGCACGTACGCCTTGCGCCAATCGCCGCGACGACCGCTGCGCGAACGGAAGGACTTGTTCTTGCCCTTGACGTTCAACACATTGACCGACTCGACCTTGACGTCGAACAGCTGCTCGACCGCGGCCTTGACATCGGCCTTGGTGGCTTCGTTCGAAATCTCGAAGACGTACTGATTGGTGAGTTCCTGCAGGCGCGCGGTCTTTTCCGAGACACGCGGAGCGCGCAGCACGCTGAAGATTTTTTCGTTGCTGCTCATGCCAGCCACTCCTCGACCTTCTTGACCGCATCGGCGGTGATCACGACCGTGTCGGCCCCGACCAGCGACACCGGATCCAGGCCCTGCACGTCACGCACTTCCACGTAGGGAAGGTTGCGGGCCGACAGGTACAGATGCTCGGAGGCTTCTTCGGTCACGATCAGCGGGCGCTTGCCCACTTCCAGCCCCTTCAGCTTCTCGACCAGGCCCTTGGTCTTGCTGGCCTCGACGTCGAACGCGTCGACGACCATCAGGCGGCCCTGGCGGTTCAGTTCCGAGAGGATCGCGCAGATGGCCGCGCGGTACATCTTGCGGTTGACCTTCTGCTCGAAGCTGCGCGGCTTGGCCGCGAAGGTCACGCCACCGCCGACGAAGATCGGAGCGGTCAGCGCGCCGTGGCGAGCGCCACCACCCTTCTGCTTCTTCGACTTCTTGGTGGTGCCGTTGACTTCCGAACGCGTCTTCTGCGCCTTGGTGCCGGCGCGGCCGGCGTTGCGATAGGCGACGACGACCTGGTGAACCAGATCCTCGCTGAAATCGCGGCCGAACACGGCGTCGGAGACCGAGACCTTGTTGTTGCTACCCGTGATAACGAGTTCCATCGTCATCTCTCCTTATGCCTTGCTAGCCGGACGCACGATCACGTCGCCACCGGCAGCGCCAGGCACAGCGCCGCGGATGGCGATCAGGCCACGCTCGACGTCGACCTTGACCACTTCCAGATTCTGCGTGCTCTGCTGCACCGCGCCCATGTGGCCGGACATCTTCTTGCCCGGGAAAACGCGACCCGGGGTCTGGCGCTGACCCAGCGAACCCGGCGCGCGATGCGACAGCGAGTTACCGTGGGTGGCGTCGCCCATGCGGAAGTTGTGCCGCTTGATGGTGCCCTGGAAGCCCTTACCCTTGGTGACGCCCTGGACGTCGACCTTCTGGCCGACGGCGAAGATGTCCGCCTTGATTTCGCCGCCGACGGCGAACTCGCCCAGCTGCGCGTCCTCGACGCGGAACTCCCACAGGCCGCGACCCGCTTCGACCTTCGCCTTGGCGAAATGGCCGGCAGCCGGCTTGTTGACCAGCGCGGCGCGACGGGCGCCCACGGTGATCTGCACAGCGCTGTAGCCGTCGGCTTCGACGGTCTTGAGCTGGGTGATGCGGTTCGGGGTCGCTTCGATCAGGGTCACCGGGATGGAGCGGCCGTCTTCGGTGAAGACGCGGCTCATGCCGGCCTTGCGGCCCACGAAGCCCAACGAATACTTCTTCGTCATGGTCGTAGTCCTCAGGTCAACTTGATCTGGACATCGACGCCAGCCGCGAGCTCGAGCTTCATCAGCGCGTCCACGGTCTTGTCGTTGGGGTCGACGATGTCGAGCACGCGCTTGTGCGTGCGGGTCTCGTACTGGTCACGCGCGTCCTTGTCGACGTGCGGGGAAACGAGGATGGTGTAGCGTTCGATCTTGGTCGGCAGCGGGATCGGGCCACGCACTTGCGCGCCGGTCCGCTTGGCCGTCTCGACGATCTCGCTGGCCGAACGGTCGATCAAACGATGATCGAACGCCTTCAGCCGAATCCGGATCTTTTGGTCCGCCATGACGGTGGGTTCCTTCGTTAAAAGAGCGACGGGCAAGGCCTCTGGGATACCTGCCCCGGTTGTTTCCTGATGTCGTACCGCAAAGCATCCGGCTCGGCGGGGGCATTCCTCCGCCCCAAAAACTGGGGCAGACCAGTCGACCCGGCCTGCCCAGACGGAAAAGTATAATGCGCAGCTAGAGCAGCGTCAACAACCCAGGGTTGTTGAGTGCTCCATGCGACGCGACCTTCCCGGTCCTGCGAACACGAGCGGCGTCCTGCCTCTCTTTTCGCTGTCTTGCCGGCGCCCTACCCAGGAACGCCGAGCCGCGTATTATAGCGACCACCCTGCCCGGCCGCAACACCCTGGACGAGAAAAGCGCGTGAAGCGCGGCAGCGCCTGCACCGATGCCGGAAACGACGAAGGGCCGGCTTGCGCCGACCCTTCGCGATGCCGGCGACCGCAGTCGCTGGCGATTCCAACACCGGCGGCCTGCGCCGCCGGAGGACATTACTTGATGATCTTGGCCACCACGCCGGCGCCGACGGTACGGCCGCCTTCGCGGATCGCGAAGCGCAGACCTTCGTCCATCGCCACCGGGTTGATCAGCGTCACCACCATCTTGACGTTGTCGCCCGGCATCACCATTTCCACGCCTTCCGGCAGCTGCACCGCACCGGTGATGTCGGTGGTGCGGAAGTAGAACTGCGGGCGATAGCCCTTGAAGAACGGGGTGTGACGGCCACCCTCGTCCTTCGACAGCACGTACACTTCGGCTTCGAAGTCGGTGTGCGGCTTGATCGAACCCGGCTTGCACAGCACCTGGCCGCGCTCCACGTCGTCACGCTTGGTGCCGCGCAGCAGCAGGCCCGCGTTGTCGCCCGCCTGGCCCTGATCCAGCAGCTTGCGGAACATTTCCACACCGGTCACGGTGGTCTTCTGCGTGGCACGGATGCCGACGATTTCGATTTCGTCGCCCACCTTGATCACGCCGCGCTCGATACGGCCGGTCACCACGGTGCCGCGGCCCGAGATCGAGAACACGTCTTCCACCGGCATCAGGAACGGCTTGTCCACGTCGCGCTGCGGCTCCGGGATGAACGAGTCCAGCGCGTCCACCAGCTTCAGGATCGCCGGCACGCCGATCTCGCTCTGGTCGCCTTCCAGCGCCAGGCGGGCCGAACCGTGGATGATCGGGGTGTCGTCGCCCGGGAAGTCGTACTTGCTCAGCAGCTCCCGCACTTCCATCTCGACCAGCTCGAGCAGCTCGGCGTCGTCGACCATGTCGGCCTTGTTCAGGAACACCACGATGTGCGGCACGCCGACCTGACGCGACAGCAGGATGTGCTCGCGGGTCTGCGGCATCGGGCCGTCAGCGGCCGAGCACACCAGGATCGCGCCGTCCATCTGCGCCGCACCGGTGATCATGTTCTTGACGTAGTCCGCGTGACCCGGGCAATCCACGTGCGCGTAGTGGCGCGTCGGGGATTCGTATTCCACGTGGGCGGTCGAGATCGTGATGCCGCGCGCCTTCTCTTCCGGCGCCGCGTCGATCGCGTCGTACGCCTTGAACTCGCCGCCGAAGCGCTCTGCGCCGATCTTGGTCAGCGCCGCGGTCAGCGTGGTCTTGCCGTGGTCGACGTGACCGATGGTGCCGACGTTGACGTGCGGCTTGGTGCGCTCGAACTTACCCTTTGCCATGTCTTCTCTACCTCGTGATTCGTATTGGGGGACGAGAGAGCGGGATGCGGCGCGGATCGGGTCCGCGGCACGCATACCGTCGCTCTAATCTCAGTTCTTCTTGATGACCGAGTCGGCGATGTTGGCCGGCGCTTCGGCGTAGTGGTCGAACTCCATCGAGAAGGTGGCGCGACCCTGCGACATCGAGCGCAGCGTGGTGGCGTAGCCGAACATTTCGCCCAGCGGCACCATCGCGTTGATCACCTTGCCCGACGGGCTGTCGTCCTGGCCCTGCAGGATGCCGCGACGACGGCTCACGTCGCCCATCACGTCGCCCAGGTAATCCTCCGGGGTGACGATCTCGACCTTCATGATCGGCTCCAGCAGCACCGGGTTGGCCTTGTTGAAGCCTTCCTTGAAGCCCATCGAGCCGGCGATCTTGAACGCCATTTCCGACGAGTCGACGTCGTGGTACGAACCGTCGATCAGGCGCACCTTGACGTCCACGATCGGGTAGCCGGCCATCACGCCGTTGGCCACCGCTTCCTGGATGCCCTTGTCCACCGCCGGGATGTATTCCTTCGGCACCACGCCGCCGACGATCGCGTTCTCGAAGGTGTAGCCCTGACCACGCTCCTGCGGCTCGATCTCGAGCACGACGTGACCGTACTGGCCCTTACCGCCGGACTGACGCACGAACTTGCCTTCCTGCTTGACCGCCTTGCGGATGGTCTCGCGGTAGGCAACCTGCGGCTTGCCGACGTTGGCTTCGACGTTGAACTCGCGCTTCATGCGGTCGACGATGATTTCCAGGTGCAGCTCGCCCATGCCACGGATGATGGTCTGGCCGGACTCTTCGTCGGTGTTGACGCGGAACGAGGGATCTTCCTGCGCCAGACGGCTCAATGCGATGCCCATCTTTTCCTGGTCCGACTTGGTCTTCGGCTCGACCGCCATCGAGATCACCGGCTCCGGGAACACCATGCGTTCCAGGGTGATGATGTGGTCCTGCGCGCACAGCGTGTCGCCGGTGGTGACGTCCTTCAGGCCCACCGCCGCGGCGATGTCGCCCGCGCGCACTTCCTTGATCTCTTCGCGGTTGTTGGAGTGCATCTGCAGGATGCGGCCCACGCGCTCCTTCTTCGACTTGACCGGGTTGTACACCTGGTCGCCGGAGTTCAGCGTGCCGGAGTAGACGCGGAAGAAGGTCAGCGAACCGACGAACGGATCGGTCATGATCTTGAACGCCAGCGCCGAGAACGGGGCGTTGTCGGTGGCCGGACGGCTGTCTTCCTTCTCGTCTTCGTCGATGCCCTTGACCGGCGGACGGTCGCTGGGCGACGGCAGCAGCTGGATCACGCCGTCGAGCATGGCCTGCACGCCCTTGTTCTTGAACGCGGTGCCGCAGTACACCGGCACCACCTCCACCTTCAGGGTGCGCTCGCGCAGACCGCCCAGGATCTCGGCCTCGGACAGGTCGCCCTCGTTGAGGTACTTGTCCATCAGGTCTTCATTGGCTTCGGCCGCGGCCTCGACCATGAACGCGCGCGCGTCGGTGGCCTTGTCGACCAAGTGCGCGGGAATGTCGCGGTATTCGAACACGGTGCCCTGCGAGGCGGTATCCCAGTGGATCGCCTTCATCTTGACCAGGTCGACCACGCCCTCGAAGCCGTCTTCGGCGCCGATCGGCACCTGCATCGGCACCGGGTAGGCGCCCAGGCGGGCCTTCAGCTGCTCGACGACCTTGTCGAAGTTGGCGCCGGTGCGGTCCATCTTGTTGACGAACGCCAGACGCGGCACCGCGTACTTGTTGGCCTGACGCCACACGGTCTCGGACTGCGGCTGCACGCCGCCGACCGCGCACAGCACGAACACCGCGCCGTCGAGCACGCGCAGCGAGCGCTCGACTTCGATGGTGAAGTCCACGTGCCCGGGGGTGTCGATGATGTTGAAGCGGTGCTGCGGCATGGACTTGTCCATGCCGGTCCAGAACGCGGTGGTGGCCGCGGAGGTGATCGTGATGCCACGCTCCTGCTCCTGCTCCATCCAGTCCATCGTCGCGGCACCGTCATGCACCTCGCCGATCTTGTGGCTGACGCCGGTGTAGAACAGGATGCGTTCGGAGGTGGTGGTCTTGCCGGCATCGATGTGGGCCATGATGCCGAAGTTGCGGTAACGCTCGATGGGAGTGGTACGGGCCACAGGGAGCCTCTCAAATTTCTTGGATTTCGGATGGCCGAACGCCGCCTTGCGGCGGCCTTCGGATTTGTGCCGCGCGCAACGGCGCGGCTAGCGGCACTCAGATGGTGCCAGCGGGCCCCGTTTCCAAGGCCCGGAAGGTCACCAGCGGTAGTGCGCGAACGCCTTGTTCGCTTCCGCCATGCGGTGAGTTTCTTCGCGCTTCTTGATGGCGCCGCCACGGTTTTCCGAGGCATCGACCAGCTCGGCCGCGAGCTTGCGCGGCATCGAGTTCTCGCCGCGCTTGCGCGCCGAGTCGATCAGCCAGCGCATCGCCAGCGCCATGCGACGGGAGGAACGCACCTCGACCGGCACCTGGTAGGTGGCACCGCCGACGCGGCGCGACTTGACCTCGACCGCCGGAGCGACGTTGTCCAGCGCCTTCTGCACCAGCTCGATGGCGTTGGGGTTCTTCTCGCCGATCACGTCCATCGCGCCGTACACGATCTTTTCGGCGACCGACTTCTTGCCGCTCAGCATCACCATGTTGATGAAGCGGGCGATGGTTTCGCTCCCGTGCTTGGGATCCGGGAGAACGGCGCGCTGCGGCGTATTACCTTTACGAGACATGTGTACTTCCCCTTAGCTCTTCGGGCGCTTGGCGCCGTACTTGGAACGGCCCTGGCGACGCTTGGCGACGCCGGCGGCGTCGAGCGAACCGCGCACGGTGTGGTAGCGCACGCCCGGCAGATCCTTGACGCGGCCGCCGCGGATCAGGACCACGGAGTGCTCCTGCAGGTTGTGGCCTTCGCCGCCGATGTAGCTGATGACCTCTTCCTGGTTGGTCAGGCGCACCTTGGCGACCTTGCGCAGGGCCGAGTTCGGCTTCTTCGGGGTGGTGGTGTACACGCGCGTGCAGACGCCACGGCGCTGCGGGCACTTGTCCAGCGCCGGAGAGGCGCTCTTGTAGGTGGTCGCCTGCCGCGGCTTGCGGACCAGCTGGTTGATCGTCGCCATCAGTGGATTCTTCTGATTGAGGCCGTCGGGCCTGGATGCGTGAAAACGAAGGCAGGCCGAAGGACGGCCTGCCGAGACAGGAAAGTATAGCGGGCAAGTCAAAGCGCCGTCAACTCAACGGAATTTTTACTTGCTGGCCCATCCGGGGCCGGAATACGGGGCGCTTCCGCTGCGCCCCCTTTCGCTTGGTAGAGCGGCCCCGCGGGCGGGACCGGTCCGCTTACTGCTTACTCTTCGCTGCCGGCAGCCGCCGGTGCGGAGGTCTCGACCGCCGGCTCGGCGCTGCCGCCGGACAGGGTCTGCATCTCCGACTCGGTCAGGCCGCTGGCATTGCGGCGGCGCGTGTTGTGGTACGCCAGGCCGGTACCGGCCGGGATCAGGCGACCCACGATCACGTTTTCCTTCAGGCCGCGCAGCGTGTCGCTGGTGCCGCGGACCGCCGCCTCGGTGAGGACGCGGGTGGTCTCCTGGAACGACGCGGCCGAAATGAACGACTCGGTCGCCAGCGAGGCCTTGGTGATGCCCAGCAGCACCGGCTCGTACTTGGCCGGCAGCTCGTTGCGCGTGACCAGACGGGCATTCTCCTCGATGACGCGCTGGCGCTCGGCCTGCTCGCCGTTGAGGAACTTGCTGTTGCCCTGGTCGGTGATCTCGACCTTGCGCAGCATCTGCCGGGTGATGACCTCGATGTGCTTGTCGTTGATCTTCACACCCTGCAGGCGGTACACGTCCTGGATTTCCTTGACCAGGTACGCGGCCAGCGGCTCGACGCCCAGCAGACGCAGGATGTCCTGCGGGCTCGGCTCGCCGTCCACCACGGTTTCGCCCTTGGCCACGTGCTCGCCTTCGAACACGATGATCTGGCGGTACTTCGGGATCAGCTCTTCGTGCTCCGACCCGTCGGTGTCCTTGATGATCAGGCGCTGCTTGCCCTTGGTGTCCTTGCCGAAGCTGATGATGCCCGAGCGCTCGGCCAGGATCGCCGGATCCTTCGGCTTGCGCGCTTCGAACAGGTCGGCCACGCGCGGCAGACCACCGGTGATGTCGCGGGTCTTGGACGCTTCCTGCGGGATCTTGGCGACCACGTCGCCCACGCCGACCGGCGCGCCGTCCTGCAGGTTGACGATCGAGCGCGGCGGCAGCAGGTACTGCGCCGGCAGATCGGTACCCGGGATGGTCAGATCGTTGCCCTTGGCGTCGACGATGCGCACGATCGGGCGCAGGTCCTTTGCCTGGGTGCCGCGACGCTTCGGATCGGTGATCTCGCGCGAGGCCAGGCCGGTCAGTTCGTCGGTCTTCTCGATGACGGTGACGCCGTCGATGAAGTCGATGAAGCGGATGAAACCGGCCACTTCCGACACGATCGGGTGGTTGTGCGGATCCCAGTTCGCCACCGACTGGCCGGCCTTGACCGCATCACCGTCCTTGGCGGTGATGGTGGCGCCGTACGGCAGCTTGTAGCGCTCGCGCTCGCGGCCGTGGCCGTCGAGCACCGACAGTTCGCCCGAACGCGACACCGCCACCAGCGAGCCGTTGGCGTGCTCGACCGACTTGAGGTTGTTGAACTTGATCGAACCGGTGGTCTTGACCGTGATGTTGTCCACCGCGGCCGCACGCGATGCCGCGCCGCCGATGTGGAAGGTACGCATGGTCAGCTGGGTACCCGGCTCGCCGATCGACTGCGCGGCGATGACGCCGACCGCTTCGCCGATGTTGACCAGGTGGCCACGGGCCAGGTCGCGGCCATAGCAGCGCGCGCACACGCCGAACGCCGACTCGCAGGTGATGGTCGAGCGGACCTTGACCGACTGCACGCCGGCCTCTTCCAGCTTGGCCACCCACTGCTCGTCGAGCAGGGTGTTGCGGGTGACGATCGGATCCTCGTCGTTGCCCGGCAGGAACACGTCCTCGGCCACCACGCGGCCGAGCACGCGGTCGCGCAACGGCTCGACCACGTCGCCGCCTTCCACGATCGGGGTCATGGTCAGGCCGTCGGTGGTGCCGCAATCGGGCTCGGTGATCACCACGTCCTGCGCCACGTCGACCAGGCGACGGGTCAGGTAACCGGAGTTGGCGGTCTTCAGCGCGGTATCGGCCAAACCCTTACGGGCACCGTGGGTGGAGTTGAAGTACTCCTGCACGTTCAGGCCTTCGCGGAAGTTCGCCTTGATCGGCGTCTCGATGATCGAGCCGTCCGGGCGGGCCATCAGGCCGCGCATGCCGGCCAGCTGACGGATCTGCGCCTGCGAACCACGCGCGCCAGAGTCGGCCATGATGTACAGCGAGTTCATCGACTTCTGGTCGATGGTCTCGCCCTTGGCGTTGACCACCTTTTCGGTGCCGATGGTGTCCATCATCGCCTTGGCGATGCGCTCGTTGGTACGCGACCAGATGTCCACGACCTTGTTGTAGCGCTCGCCGGCGGTGACCAGACCGGACTGGTACTGCTCCTGGATTTCCAGCACTTCCTGCTCGGCTTCGCCGAGGATGCCCTTCTTCTCCGACGGGATCAGCATGTCGTCGATGCCGATCGACACGCCGGCGCGGGTGGCGTAGGCAAAGCCGGTGTACATCAGCTTGTCGGCGAACACCACGCTGTCCTTCAGACCCAGCTGGCGGTAGCTGGAGTTGATCAGGCGGCTGATGTTCTTCTTGGTCAGCTCGGTGTTGGCCAGCGCGAACGGCAGGCCTTCCGGCAGGATTTCGGCCAGCAGCGCACGCCCGATCGTGGTGTCCACGATCGAGGCCTTCTTGGTGCGGTTGCCGTCCTCGTCGATCACCGTCTCGGTGATGCGGACCTTGACCTTGGCGTGCAGTTCGACCGCACGGTTGTCGTAGGCGCGCTTCACTTCGGCGATGTTGGCGAAGACCATGCCCTCGCCCTTCTTGTTCTCCAGCGCGCGGGTCATGTAGTACAGACCCAGCACCACGTCCTGCGACGGCACGATGATCGGCTCGCCGTTGGCCGGCGACAGGATGTTGTTGGTGGACATCATCAGCGCGCGCGCTTCCAGCTGCGCTTCCAGCGACAGCGGCACGTGCACGGCCATCTGGTCACCGTCGAAGTCGGCGTTGAACGCGGTGCAGACCAGCGGGTGCAGCTGGATCGCCTTGCCTTCGATCAGCACCGGCTCGAACGCCTGGATGCCCAGACGGTGCAGGGTCGGCGCACGGTTCAGCAGCACCGGGTGCTCGCGGATCACCTCTTCCAGGATGTCCCAGACCTCGGCTTCTTCGCGCTCGACCAGCTTCTTGGCGGCCTTGATGGTGGTGGCCAGGCCGCGACGCTGCAGCTTGGCGAACACGAACGGCTTGAACAGCTCCAGCGCCATCTTCTTCGGCAGGCCGCACTCGTGCAGGCGCAGGGTCGGGCCGACCACGATCACCGAACGGCCGGAGTAGTCCACGCGCTTGCCGAGCAGGTTCTGGCGGAACCGGCCCTGCTTGCCCTTGATCATGTCGGCCAGCGACTTCAGCGGGCGCTTGTTGGTGCCGGTGATGGCACGGCCGCGACGGCCGTTGTCCAGCAGCGCATCGACCGATTCCTGCAGCATGCGCTTTTCGTTGCGCACGATGATGTCCGGCGCGTTCAGCTCGAGCAGGCGGCGCAGACGGTTGTTGCGGTTGATGACGCGGCGGTACAGGTCGTTCAGATCGGAGGTCGCGAAGCGGCCGCCGTCCAGCGGCACCAGCGGACGCAGATCCGGCGGCAGCACCGGCAGCACGGTCATCACCATCCACTCCGGACGGTTGCCGGACTCGATGAAGGCCTCGATCAGCTTGATGCGCTTGGTCAGGCGCTTGAGCTTGGTCTCCGACCCGGTGCCGGCGATCTCTTCGCGCAGGCGGGTCATTTCCGACTGCAGGTCGATGGTGCGCAGCAGTTCGTACACCGCCTCGGCGCCCATGGCGGCGTCGAAGTCGTCGCCGTGCTCCTGGCGCGCGGTCAGGTACTGCTCTTCGGTCAGCAACTGGCGGCGCTCGAGCGCGGTCAGGCCCGGCTCGGTCACCACGTAGGCTTCGAAGTACAGCACGCGCTCGATGTCGCGCAGGGTCATGTCCAGCATCAGGCCGATGCGCGACGGCAGCGACTTCAGGAACCAGATGTGCGCGACCGGCGAGGCCAGGTCGATGTGGCCCATGCGCTCGCGACGCACCTTGGCCAGGGTCACTTCGGTGCCGCACTTTTCGCAGACCACGCCGCGGTGCTTCATGCGCTTGTACTTGCCGCACAGGCACTCGTAGTCCTTGATCGGGCCGAAGATGGCGGCGCAGAACAGGCCGTCGCGCTCCGGCTTGAAGGTACGGTAGTTGATGGTTTCCGGCTTCTTCACTTCGCCGAAGGACCACGAACGGATCAGGTCCGGCGAGGCCAGCGCGATCTTGATCGCGTCGAAGTCCAGCGTCTGGCGCTGCTGGTTGAAGAGGTTGAGCAGGTCTTTCATTGGGTATCTCCGGGTCGGAGGAATTTCGTATCGAGGACGGGGGCGAAAAGGGTTCTATCGGGACCCGGGACTCGGGACCGGGGACCCGGAAAAGCAGAGCGGCTGCGCTCCTGGCTTTTCCGAGTCCCGGGCCCCGGGATCCGGGTCCCGGCCCCTCAGTCTTCCAGTTCCATGTTGATCGCCAGCGAGCGGATTTCCTTCACCAGCACGTTGAAGGACTCCGGCATGCCGGCGACCATCTCGTGCTCGCCGTCGACGATGTTCTTGTACATCTGGTTGCGGCCCTGCACGTCGTCGGACTTCACCGTCAGCATTTCCTGCAGGGTGTAGGCCGCGCCGTAGGCTTCCAGCGCCCAGACTTCCATTTCGCCGAAGCGCTGGCCGCCGAACTGCGCCTTGCCGCCCAGCGGCTGCTGGGTGACCAGCGAGTACGGGCCGGTGGAGCGCGCGTGCATCTTGTCGTCGACCAGGTGGTTCAGCTTCAGCATGTGCATGTAGCCGACCGTGGTGTGGCGATCGAATGCCTCGCCGGTGCGGCCGTCGTACAGCTGGGTCTGGCCGCTGATCGGCAGGTCGGCGAGTTCGAGCATGTGCTTGATCTCGGCCTCGGTCGCACCGTCGAACACCGGGGTGGCCATCGGCACGCCGTCGGTCAGGTTCTTCGACAGCGCCAGCAGCTCCGCGTCGCTGAACTGGTCCAGATCCACGCGGTCCTCGCCCAGCTTCTGGTCGTGGTTGTAGATCTGCGCCAGGAACTTGCGCAGGTCGGCGACCTTGGCCTGGGCCTCGAGCATGTTCTGGATCTTGCGACCCAGGCCCTTGGCGGCCCAGCCCAGGTGCACTTCCAGCACCTGGCCGATGTTCATACGCGACGGCACGCCCAGCGGGTTCAGCACGATGTCCACGGTCTCGCCGTTGGCCATGTACGGCATGTCCTCGATCGGCTGGATCATCGACACGACACCCTTGTTGCCGTGGCGACCGGCCATCTTGTCGCCGGGCTGGATGCGGCGCTTCACCGCCAGGAACACCTTGACCATCTTCAGCACGCCCGGGGCGAGGTCGTCGCCGGCGGTGATCTTGCCGCGCTTGTCGGCGAAGCGACGCTCGAACTCCTTCTCGTGCGCCTGGATCTGCTTCTGCGCGCGCTCGATCGCCTCGGAGGCGTCCTCGTCCTTCATGCGAAGCGCGAACCAGTCGGACTTCTTCAGGCCGTCCAGGTAGGCGTCGCTGATGGTGTCGCCCTTCTTCAGGTTCGGACCGCCGTTGGCGACCTTGCCGATCAGCTGGCCACGCAGACGCGCATAGATCGCGCTCTCCAGGATGCGGAACTGGTCGTCGAAGTCCTTCTTGACGCGCTTGATCTCGTTTTCCTCGATCTGGCGGGCGCGCTTGTCCTTCTCGATACCGTCGCGGGTGAACACCTGCACGTCGATGACGGTGCCGTCCATGCCCGGCGGCACGCGCAGCGAGCTGTCCTTCACGTCCGAAGCCTTCTCGCCGAAGATCGCGCGAAGCAGCTTCTCTTCCGGGGTCAGCTGGCTCTCGCCCTTCGGCGTGACCTTGCCGACCATGATGTCGCCGGCGCGCACTTCCGCACCGATGTACACCACGCCGCTCTCGTCCAGACGGTTCAGCGCCTGCTCGGACACGTTGGGGATGTCGGCGGAGATTTCCTCCGGCCCCAGCTTGGTGTCGCGCGCCACGCAGGTCAGCTCTTCGATGTGGATCGTGGTGTAGCGATCCTCTTCCACCACGCGCTCGGAGAGCAGGATGGAGTCTTCGAAGTTGTAGCCGTTCCACGGCATGAACGCGATCAGCATGTTCTGGCCCAGGGCCAGCTCGCCGATGTCGGTCGAGGGACCGTCGGCCAGCACGTCGCCGCGCGCGATCACGTCGCCTACGTTCACCAGCGGACGCTGGTTGATGCAGGTGTTCTGGTTGGAACGCGTGTACTTGATCAGGTTGTAGATGTCGACGCCGGCGTCGGTGCCGCCGCCGATCTCGGCCTCGTTGACCTTGACCACGATGCGGCCGGCGTCGATCTGCTCGATCACGCCGCCACGGCGCGCGTTCACGGTCACGCCCGAGTCGCGCGCCACGGCGCGCTCGATGCCGGTGCCGACCAGCGGCTTCTGCGCACGCAGCGTCGGCACGGCCTGGCGCTGCATGTTCGCGCCCATCAGCGCGCGGTTGGCGTCGTCGTGCTCCAGGAACGGCACCAGCGCGGCCGCGATCGACACGGTCTGCATCGGCGACACGTCCATGAAGTGCACTTCCGCCGGCGGCTTCAGCAGCGACTCGCCCTGGTAGCGGCACGGCACGAACTGCTCGGTCAGGCGGCTCTTGGCATCGTGCAGCGCGTTGGCCTGGGCGATGACGTACTCGTTCTCTTCGATCGCCGACAGGTACTCGACTTCGTCGGTGATCTGGCCGTCCACGACCTTACGGTACGGCGTCTCCAGGAAGCCGTACTGGTTGGTGCGGGCATACACCGCCAGCGAGTTGATCAGGCCGATGTTCGGGCCTTCCGGGGTTTCGATGGTGCAGACGCGGCCGTAGTGGGTCGGATGCACGTCGCGCACTTCGAAGCCGGCGCGCTCGCGGGTCAGGCCGCCCGGGCCCAGCGCGGAGACGCGACGCTTATGCGTCACTTCCGACAGCGGGTTGTTCTGGTCCATGAACTGCGACAGCTGCGAGGAGCCGAAGAACTCCTTGATCGCGGCGGCCACCGGCTTGGCGTTGATAAGTTCCTGCGGGGTCAGGCCTTCGGACTCGGCCATCGACAGGCGCTCCTTGACCGCGCGCTCGACGCGGACCAGGCCCACGCGGAACACGTTCTCGGCCATTTCGCCGACCGAGCGCACGCGACGGTTGCCCAGGTGGTCGATGTCGTCGACCACGCCGCGGCCGTTGCGGATCTCGGTCAGGACCTTGATCACGTCCAGGATGTCGGAGCTGTCGCCGTGCTCGGCGACCAGGCGCTTGGACTCCTCGTCGTTGCGCTCGCCGAAGTACTTCTTGTCGTACAGCACCGACTCGCCGGTGACTTCCTTGCGGCCGACGCGACGGTTGAACTTCATGCGGCCGACCGTGGACAGGTCGTAGCGCTCGAAGGTGAAGAACAGGTTGTGGAACAGGTTCTGCGCGGCGTCCTTGGTCGGCGGCTCGCCCGGACGCATCATGCGGTAGATCTCGACCAGCGCCTCGAGCTGGGTCTTGGTCGGATCGATGCGCAGGGTGTTGGACAGGTACGGACCACGATCCAGGTCGTTGACCCACAGCGTACCCACGGCGTCGACGCCGGCCTTGCGGAACGCGGTCAGCTGATCTTCGCTGATCTCGTCGTTGGCGCTGGCCAGCAGTTCGCCGGTCGAAGCATCGACCACGTCGTGCGACAGGATGCGGCCGACCAGGTACTCGTCGGGCACGGCCAGCGCGGCGATGCCGGAGGCCTCGAGCTGCTTGACGTGGCGCGCGGTGATGCGCTTGCCGGCTTCGACGATGACCTTGTCGCCGTCGGCCAGGTCGAAGTTCAGGGTTTCGCCGCGCAGGCGCTCGGGCACCAGCTCCAGCTGCACGCCTTCCTTCGGGTCGATGTGGAAGGTGTTGATCTCGAAGAACTCCGAGAGCATCTCCTCGTTCGAGTAGCCGAGCGCGCGCAGCAGGATCGACACCGGCAGCTTGCGCCGGCGGTCGATACGGGTGAACAGCGCGTCCTTCGGGTCGAACTCGAAGTCCAGCCAGGAGCCGCGGTACGGAATGATGCGGGCGCTGTACAGCAGCTTGCCCGAGCTGTGGGTCTTGCCACGGTCGTGGTCGAAGAACACGCCCGGCGAGCGGTGCAGCTGCGAGACGATGACGCGCTCGGTGCCGTTGACGATGAAGGTGCCGTTGTCGGTCATCAGCGGGATTTCGCCGAGATAGACCTCCTGCTCCTTGACGTACTTGATCGCCTTGGTCGAGGACTCGCGGTCGTAGATCACCAGGCGCACGGTCACGCGCAGCGGCGCGCCGTAGCTCATGCCGCGCTGGCGGCATTCACGCTCGTCGAACACCGGTTCGCCGAGCTTGTAGCCGACGTACTCCAGCGCCGCGTTGCCGCTGTAGCTGGAGATCGGGAACACCGATTTCAGGGCCGCGTGCAGGCCGTGGTCCGAACGCTTGTTCGGGTCGGTGTTCTCCTGCAGGAACTCGCGGTAGGAATCCACCTGGATGGCGAGCAGGAACGGCACTTCGAGGATCGAGCGCTGCTTGCCGAAGTCCTTGCGGATACGCTTCTTTTCGGTGAACGAATAAGACGTCATGAGGTATCACCTTGGCTGATGCGGGCCGCGCGTCCGCGGCCCTGAGTGAACATAAATTGTCAGTTGGAAGTCGCTGGTATTGCCGGCACCAGCACGCCTTCTCCCGCTACTTCCAACTACCAACTCGGTGGTGAAGCAGGGAATGGGGAATGGAGAAAGGGGAATCGTGGAGCGCACGTAGCGTGGCTGTTCCGATTCTCCATTCCCGATTCCCGGTTCCCGCCTGAAACGGCCAAAGGCCGGGGGCTTTCGCCCCCAGCCTTCAGTGCATCGCCTTGAACGGCTGGCGATGCAAGGGACTGCTTACTTGACTTCGACCTTCGCGCCAGCGGCTTCCAGGTCCTTCTTGAACTTGTCGGCGTCTTCCTTCGACACGGCTTCCTTCAGCACGCCGCCGGCCTCGGTGAGGTCCTTGGCTTCCTTCAGGCCCAGGCCGGTGATGGCGCGGACAGCCTTGATGACGTCGACCTTCTTGGCGCCGGCGTCGACCAGGATGACGTTGAACTCGGTCTGCTCTTCGACCGGGGCGGCGGCCACGGCCGGACCGGCAGCGGCGACCGGGGCGGCGGCGGAAACGCCGAACTTGTCTTCGATGGCCTTGACCAGCTCCATCACTTCCATGAGGGTCTTTTCGGCGATTGCGTCGACGATCTGCTCGTTAGACAGGGACATTGTGATTACCTTTGGAATTTTTTCTGGATGAGGTTCTAGTGAACCGTTTCAGGTGTCGCGAACTTAAGCCGTTTCGGCCGGGGCTTCCGCTTCGGCGTCGGCGGGAGCGGCGTCGCCGCCACCCTGCTTGTCGCCCACGGCCTTGACCGCACGGGCGAACATGCTCGCCGGCTCGGCCAGGACGCGTGCCAGCATGGCCAGCGCCTGCTCGCGGGTCGGCAGCGACGCCAATACCTCGAGATGAGCGGCCGGATACAGCTGACCACCCAGCGACACGACCTTGGCCTGCAGCTTGTCGTTACCCTTGGCGAATTCCTTGATCAGACGACCGGCAGCGCCGGGTTCTTCCGTCGAGAACGCATACAGCAGCGGACCGACCAGCGCGTCCTGGACGCACTCGTATTCGGTACCGGCAACGGCACGCGCGGCCAGGGTGTTCTTGACAACACGCAAGTACACACCGGTTTCGCGCGCCTTCTTGCGCATCGCGGTCATTTGCGAGACCGTGATGCCGGCGTACTCGGCAGCAACCAAGGAGTGGGCCTTCGCGGCGACGTCGGCCAGTTCGGCGACGACTTCTTGCTTCTGGGAAAGATTGAGAGCCATTGCACTCCTCCGTTAAAGCCGGGAGTTGGGATTGGTGATTCGGGATTCGTCAGGAGCCGCAACGCCGCTCTTGCCGATCCCCAATCTCGAATCTCGAATCCCTGCTTCAAACTTACTCCGCTCGCGGCTCCTGCCGCTTGCGGTCCTGGGCGGCCTCCTTCCTGGATGCCGGGGATGCCGCATGGCATCCCAGTTGGTGGCCGTTCCAGACCTGGAGTGAGCGCGCCCGGGACACCGGGCTGGCCTGCACCAGAAAAACTCCAGAAAGGCGGCACCATCTACGCCGGCTGGCCCCGAGGGGCTGATTAAGCGATCCCGCTGTACCGACGGCGACTCCTTGCCATTTCGAGCTTCCGTGCCCGTCGTCGGTATGCGCAGACCGCGCCTGCGGTCTTTGACGGCTTCGCGTCGGGTTGCCCCGGGCGACGCCTTCAAAAGGGTGAAACCGGCGCCGCACCTCGCGGGCGGCGCCGTCTTGCGATTACTTCAGGGACAGCGAAGCCTGATCGATGGTGACGCCCGGACCCATGGTCGAGCTCACCGAGATCTTCTGCAGGTAGGTGCCCTTCGAGGTCGCCGGCTTGGCCTTGACCAGGTCCAGCAGCAGCGCCTGCAGGTTGCTCTTCAGCGCATCGTCTTCGAAGCTGGCCTTGCCGATGGTGCAGTGGATGATGCCGGCCTTGTCGGTGCGGTAGCGCACCTGACCCGACTTGGCGTTCTTGACCGCTTCGGCCGGGTTGGCGGACACGGTGCCGACCTTGGGGTTCGGCATCAGGCCGCGCGGGCCCAGCAGGGTGCCCAGCTTACCGACGACGCGCATCGCGTCCGGGGTGGCGATGACCACGTCGTAGTTCAGGTCGCCGCCCTGCATCTTCTCGGCCAGGTCGTCCATGCCGACGGCGTCGGCACCGGCGGCCAGCGCTTCGTCAGCCTTGGCGCCGGCGGGGGCGAACACCGCCACGCGCACGCTCTTGCCGGTACCGGCCGGCAGCACGGTGGAACCGCGCACTTGCTGGTCGGACTTCTTGGCGTCCACGCCCAGGCGCACGGCCACGTCGACGGCTTCGACGAACTTGGCCTTGCTGGTGGTCTTGACGATCTTCAGCGCTTCGTCGATCGAATACGCCTTGCCCGGCTGCACGGCAGCACGGATCGCTTTCTGTCGCTTGGTCTGTGCCATTGCTTAACCCTCCACCGTCAGGCCCATGCTGCGGGCGGAACCCGCAATCGTGCGTACCGCCGCTTCCAGCTCCGCCGCCGTCAGGTCGGCTTCCTTCGCCTTGGCGATCTCTTCGAGCTGCTTGCGGGTCACCTTGCCCACCTTCTCGGTGTTCGGACGCTTGGAGCCGGAGCTCACGCCCGCGGCCTTCTTCAGCAGCACGCTGGCCGGGGTGCTCTTGGTGACGAAGGTGAAGGTACGGTCCGAATAGGCCGTGATGATGACCGGAGTCGGCAGGCCCGGCTCCAGCTTCTGCGTGGCGGCGTTGAACGCCTTGCAGAATTCCATGATGTTCAGACCGCGCTGACCCAGCGCAGGACCGACCGGCGGCGAGGGGTTGGCCTGACCGGCCTTCACCTGCAGCTTGATGTAACCGACGACTTTCTTTGCCATTTTAGTGTCTCCGGGTGCTAGCGCCTGAACCGCAGGCTCCCCATCGCGACGGGAAAATCACGTGTCCCGCCATCACGTTTTTGAAGTGCGCAGAAAGCCGCCTCGCGGCGGCTTCCGTTCTGCCCCGCGGCTTGCCTGGACAGGGAGCCGCGCAGTATAGCAGAGATTCTGGCGCCCGGCGCAGCCGCGCCGGGGCGGGCTCAGGCCTTCTCGACCTGGCCGAATTCCAGTTCCACCGGGGTGGAGCGGCCGAAGATCAGCACCGCCACGCGCAGGCGGCTCTTCTCGTAGTTGACTTCCTCGACCACGCCGTTGAAGTCGTTGAACGGGCCGTCGGTGACGCGTACCATCTGGCCCGGCTCGAACAGCACCTTGGGACGCGGCTTCTCCACGCCATCCTGAACGCGCTGCAGGATCGCATCGGCCTCTTCGTCGCGGATCGGCAGCGGACGGTCGGCGGTACCGCCGATGAAGCCCATCACCTTCGGCGTTTCCTTGACCAGGTGCCAGCTTTCGTTGTCGATGCGCGGAATGCCGCCTTCATCGTGGGTTTCGATCTGCACCAGCACGTAACCCGGGAAGAACTTGCGCTCGGAACGGCGCTTCTGGCCGGAGCGCATCTCGATCACTTCCTCGGTGGGCACCAGCACGTCGCCGAAGCGCTCCTGCATCTCGTCACGCGCAATACGGTCGCGCAGCGCTTGCGCCACGGACTTCTCGAAGCCTGAATAGGCGTGAACGACATACCAACGCTTCACTGCTGCACTCTCCTCAACGGCTCACGAACCACTGCATCAGCTTCTGGATCAGGAAATCGAACCCGCCCAGCAACAGACTCAGAATGATCACCACCACGATCACCACCCAGGTGGTGCGAATGGCCTCCTGACGGGTCGGCCACACCACCTTGCGCAGTTCGAAACGGGACTCGGACAGGAACTCGCGGCCTTCGCGGCCCTTGGCGGTCAGCAGGAACACCGCGGCACCGGCCACCAGACCCGCGATCACCGCCAGTGCGCGCAGCGGACCGGACCAGCTCCCCAGCTGTGCAGCACGGCTCGACTCGCCGAACCAGAACCAGACAAACAGGCCGGCGACCACCAGCAGCGCAGCGATGACGTACTTGACGATATCGCCGCCGGAGGATGCGGCGGGGCCTTTGGAATGCTCGATCTTGCTGTTCATCCGACTCTTGCTGCTATGCGACCGAGGTCACTGGATAGGGAGCGGCAGATTGGCACGCCAGGAGGGACTCGAACCCCCAACCTGCGGTTTTGGAGACCGCTGCTCTGCCAATTGAGCTACTGGCGTGTAGTAAGAACGACTGCACTTCCCTGAGACGGCGAAGGCGGACCGAAGGTTCCGGCCCGCCCTTCGCTGAACCCGGCGACCGAAGTCGCCTGCACCTCGTCGGATTCCGGCGACCGAAGCCGCCGTCCTGCCGTCGAGCCCGGCGGCCTTGGCCGCCGGAGGGCATTACTTGATGATCTTGGCCACCACGCCGGCGCCGACGGTACGGCCGCCTTCGCGGATCGCGAAGCGCAGACCTTCGTCCATCGCCACCGGGTTGATCAGCGTCACCACCATCTTGACGTTGTCGCCCGGCATCACCATTTCCACGCCTTCCGGCAGCTGCACCGCACCGGTGATGTCGGTGGTGCGGAAGTAGAACTGCGGGCGATAGCCCTTGAAGAACGGGGTGTGACGGCCACCCTCGTCCTTCGACAGCACGTACACTTCGGCTTCGAAGTCGGTGTGCGGCTTGATCGAACCCGGCTTGCACAGCACCTGGCCGCGCTCCACGTCGTCACGCTTGGTGCCGCGCAGCAGCAGGCCCGCGTTGTCGCCCGCCTGGCCCTGATCCAGCAGCTTGCGGAACATTTCCACACCGGTCACGGTGGTCTTCTGCGTGGCACGGATGCCGACGATTTCGATTTCGTCGCCCACCTTGATCACGCCGCGCTCGATACGGCCGGTCACCACGGTGCCGCGGCCCGAGATCGAGAACACGTCTTCCACCGGCATCAGGAACGGCTTGTCCACGTCGCGCTGCGGCTCCGGGATGAACGAGTCCAGCGCGTCCACCAGCTTCAGGATCGCCGGCACGCCGATCTCGCTCTGGTCGCCTTCCAGCGCCAGGCGGGCCGAACCGTGGATGATCGGGGTGTCGTCGCCCGGGAAGTCGTACTTGCTCAGCAGCTCCCGCACTTCCATCTCGACCAGCTCGAGCAGCTCGGCGTCGTCGACCATGTCGGCCTTGTTCAGGAACACCACGATGTGCGGCACGCCGACCTGACGCGACAGCAGGATGTGCTCGCGGGTCTGCGGCATCGGGCCGTCAGCGGCCGAGCACACCAGGATCGCGCCGTCCATCTGCGCCGCACCGGTGATCATGTTCTTGACGTAGTCCGCGTGACCCGGGCAATCCACGTGCGCGTAGTGGCGCGTCGGGGATTCGTATTCCACGTGGGCGGTCGAGATCGTGATGCCGCGCGCCTTCTCTTCCGGCGCCGCGTCGATCGCGTCATACGCCTTGAACTCGCCGCCGAAGCGCTCTGCGCCGATCTTGGTCAGCGCCGCGGTCAGCGTGGTCTTGCCGTGGTCGACGTGACCGATGGTGCCGACGTTGACGTGCGGCTTGGTGCGCTCGAACTTACCCTTGGCCATGGCTGCTTCTTCTCGATGATCGTAGAAAGATTTGACGACTGAATATGGTGCTCACGAAAGGAATCGAACCTTCGACCTCCTCCTTACCAAGGAGGTGCTCTACCGACTGAGCTACGTGAGCGTTGTTCTATTGTGACACAAGCGCGTTCAATGGAGCGGGAGACGGGAATCGAACCCGCACCATCAGCTTGGAAGGCTGAGGTTCTACCGTTGAACTACTCCCGCTACGGGATGCCGCACTGCCACAACAAAATAACTGGTGGAGGGAGGTGGATTCGAACCACCGAAGGCGTAAGCCAGCAGATTTACAGTCTGCCCCCGTTGGCCGCTTGGGTATCCCTCCAACTTACCCACTCGAACCCGGCTGCGAAGCCGAAATCAGAGAGGGGTGAAACAGCCCGCTATTCTTCCCTGACATCCTCGCCTTGTCAACAGTATTTTGACGCGATGTCGAAGGAAATCGTCGTTGCCCGCATGCGCCCGGCCAGGACGCACGCGCGCATCAGACGTTGAAGCGGAAATGCAGGATATCGCCTTCCTGCACGCGGTACTCCTTGCCCTCCAGGCGCAGGCGCCCGGCTTCCTTGGCGCCGGCCTCGCCCTTGTACTTGATGAAGTCGTCGTAGGCGATGGTTTCGGCGCGGATGAAGCCCTTCTCGAAGTCGGTGTGGATCACCGCCGCGGCCTGCGGCGCGGTCGACCCGGCCTTGACCGTCCAGGCGCGCACTTCCTTCACCCCGGCGGTGAAGTAGGTCTGCAGCCCCAACAGGGTGTAGCCGGCACGGATCACCCGGTTCAGGCCCGGCTCGCTCAGGCCCAGGTCGGCCAGGAACGCGTCGCGATCGGCATCGTCGAGTTGCGACAGCTCTTCCTCGATCGCCGCCGACACCGGCACCACTTCGGCCCCCTCGGCCGCGGCATGCGCACGCACCGCATCCAGGTGCGGGTTGTTCTCGAAGCCGTCTTCCAGCACGTTGGCGATGTACATCACCGGCTTGAGGGTGAGCAGGAACAGATCGCGCACCAGCGCCTTCTCCTCCTCGTCCAGGCCAGCGTTGCGCCCGGCCTTGCCCTCTGCCAGCGCGGCCTGCAGCTTGGCCAGCACCGGCTTGCGCGCGGCCGCATCCTTGTCGCCACCCTTGGCCGCGCGCTCGGCGCGGTTTAGCGCCTTCTCGACGCTGTCCAGGTCGGCCAGGGCCAACTCGGTGTCGATGGTCTCGATGTCGGAGACCGGGTCGACCTTGTTGTTCACGTGGATGATGTCGCCATGCTCGAAGCAGCGCACCACGTGGGTGATCGCATCGACCTCGCGGATGTGCGCCAGGAACTTGTTGCCCAGGCCTTCACCGCTGGCCGCACCGGCAACCAGGCCGGCGATGTCGACGAACTCGACCGCGGTCGGCACGACCTTCTGCGGATTGATGATCGCCGCCAGCGCGTTCAGGCGCGGATCCGGCACCGGCACCACGCCCACGTTCGGCTCGATGGTGCAGAACGGAAAATTGGCCGCGGCGATGCCCGCCTTGGTCAGCGCATTGAACAGGGTCGACTTGCCGACGTTGGGCAGGCCGACGATGCCGCATTTGATGCCCATGTGTGTGATCCGGGATTTGGGATTCGGGATTGGGGATTCGCCAGCCGCGCGGCCACGAATCCCCAATCCCCAATCACGAATCCCTGCTCGTATGCAACCGCTTCATCGCCTCGTTGAAGTCGCCCTGCACGGCCAGCGGCAGCACCGCGATGGCGTCGTCGATGGCGCGATCGATGAGGACCTGGTCGTCCTTGCCGGCACGCCCCAGCACCCACGGCACCACCTTGTCCTTGTGGCCGGGATGGCCGATGCCGATGCGCAGGCGGTGGAAGCCGGCATGCCCGAGCAGGCGGATGGTATCGCGCAGTCCGTTCTGGCCGCCGTGGCCGCCGTCGAACTTGAGCCGCGCCGTGCCCGGCGCCAGGTCCAGTTCGTCGTGCGCCAGCAGCGCCTGCGCCGGTTCGATCTTCCAGAAGCGCAAGGCAGCCGTCACCGACTTGCCGCTGAGGTTCATGAAGGTGGCCGGCTTCAGCAGCCACACCGCCTGCCCCGCGACCTCGATCTTGGCGGTCTCGCCGAACAGCTTGGCGTCCACGCTCCAGCGCGCGCCGGCCCGTTCGGCCAACGCGTCGACAAAACGAAACCCGGCGTTGTGCCGGGTATTCGCGTGTTCGGCGCCGGGATTGCCCAGGCCGACGATCAGACGCAGACCAGTCATGCGCAATGCATCGCCGCAGCGTCCGGACCGAGGGCCCGGACGCTGCGCAGGCGATTACTTGCCGTCCTTCTTGGCCGGCTCGGCGGCAGCCGCCGCGTCGGTGGCTTCCGGCTCTTCCTCGACACGGCCGTGCTTGGCGATGACCACCGCCACGTCGTGCTCCTTGCCCAGCTTCAGTTCCGGCAGCTCGACGCCGGCCGGCAGCTTCAGATCGGACAGGTGGATCACGTCGCCGACCGACAGCGCGGCCAGGTCGACTTCGACGAACTCCGGCAGGTCCTTCGGCAGGCACACCACCTGGATTTCGTTCAGCTCGTGGGTGACGACCACTTCGGCCGACTTGCCGGCCGGGGACACGTCCTCGTTGATGAAGTGCAGCGGCACCGAGGCGTGCAGGGCTTCGTTGTCGTTCACGCGCTGGAAGTCGATGTGCATGATCAGCTGCTTGAACGGGTGACGCTGCATATCGCGCAGCAACACCTTCTGCACGTCGCCGTTCAGGCTCAGGCTGAGGATGGACGAATAGAACCAGTCGTTCTGGCTGGCCAGCCAGACTTCGTTGTGGTCGAGCTGGATGTTGACCGGCTTCAGATCGCCACCGTAGACGATCGCCGGGATCAGGCCGTCGCGACGGAGGCGGCGGCTCGCACCCTTGCCCTCGACTTCGCGGCGCTGAACCTTGATTTCATGCGTGGTTGCCATTTGCGTTTACTACCTTGGTTGAATGAACCGCCTCGCGGCGGTTTGAAGGACTCTTCCGCGACCAGAAGAGTCTGTGTGGAGCGGGGATTGGGGATTCGGGATTGGGGATTTGCAGAGCCAGCGCCGTTGCGAATCCCCAATCCCGAATCTCCAATCCCCGCCCTTGAATCAATCGACGTACAACGAGCTCACCGACTCGCCGAAGGCGATGCGGCGGATGGTTTCGGCCAGCAGCTCGGCGACGCTCAGCTGACGGATCTTGCCGCAGGCGCGGGCGGCCTCCGACAGCGGAATCGTGTCGGTGACCACCAGTTCGTCCAGCTGCGAATTGCTGATGTTGCTCACCGCCGGGCCGGACAGCACCGCGTGCGTGCAGTACGCCGCAACCTTCAGTGCGCCGCGCTCCTTCAGCGCGGCCGCGGCGGCGCACAGGGTGCCGGCGGTGTCGACGATGTCGTCGACCAGCACGCAGGTCTTGCCCTCGACGTCGCCGATGATGTTCATCACCGTCGACACGTTGGCGCGCGGGCGGCGCTTGTCGATGATCGCCAGGTCCGCGTCGTCCAGGCGCTTGGCCACGGCACGGGCGCGCACCACGCCGCCCACGTCCGGCGACACCACGATCAGGTTGTCGGTGCCGTAGGCGCGCCAGATGTCGGCCAGCAGCAGCGGCGAGGCGTAGACGTTGTCGACCGGGATGTCGAAGAAACCCTGGATCTGGTCGGCGTGCAGGTCGACGGTCAGCACCCGGTCGGTGTTGACCGCACTGAACATCTTGGCCGCGACCTTGGCGGTGATCGGCACGCGCGAGGAACGCATGCGCCGGTCCTGCCGCGAGTAGCCGAAGTACGGCACCACCGCGGTGACGCTGGCGGCGCTGGCGCGCTTGAGCGCGTCGATGATCACCAGCAGCTCCATCAGGTTCTCTGCGCTGGGCGCGCAGGTCGGCTGGATCACGAACACTTCCTGCCGGCGCACGTTCTCCTCGATCTCCACCTGCACTTCGCCGTCGGAGAAGCTGGAGACCATCGCCTTGCCGGGGCGTACGCCCAGCTCGCGGCAGATGCTTTTGGCCAGGGGCTTGTTGGCGTTGCCGGAGAACACCAGCAGGTTGCGTTGGTCTTGCATGAGGGGTCTCTGGGGTGGCTGCAAAGAGCGTGTGGCGACGAAACGACGTGAATCGGAAAGCGAGGAGAAGCGATGCTTTTCCCATTGAATCCCCGCACATGGAGGTGCGGGCTTTTGCAGAGGGATCTGCATACTAAATGGCAGGGGCGGTAGGATTCGAACCTACGAATGCCAGGATCAAAACCTGGTGCCTTGGGCCTCTTGGCGACGCCCCTGCGTAAACCTGTTCAAGCTTCCAGCGCGTCGAGCAGCGGCGAACGCGGGACGCCGCCTGCCACCCAGGCGCGCACCCCGTCCGGCAAGTCCGCCAGCGCGCGCACGGCGGCAGCGCGATCGGCGAACTCGACGAAACACCCGCTCCCCGACCCGGTCAGGCGTGGCGTGCCGATCCGCGCGAGCGCCTGGAACGTGGCCTGGACGGCCGGTTCGCGGCGAAGCAGGACCGGCTCGAACGCATTGCCGAGCAGGAAACCTGAAACGAAGTCCGCTATTTTCGCGGGCGCAGCATCCCGCGTCAAATCCGGGGACTGGAACAGCGCCGCGGTGGGCACGTGCACGCCCGGATCGGCCAGCACATACCAGGCCGGCGGCAACCCGAGCGGGGTCAGTCGCTCGCCCACACCTTCGGCCCAGGCATCGCGCCCGCGCACGAACACCGGCACGTCCGCGCCCAGCGACAGGCCGAGGCCGGCCAGGGCATCCTCGTCCAGCCCGGCGCCCCACAACGCATTCAGCGCCACCAGCGCGGTGGCCGCATCGGACGAGCCGCCACCGAAGCCACCGCCCGCAGGAATGCGCTTTTCGACGCGGATATCCACACCGTGTGCGACATTCGCCGCTTTTTGCAGCAATCGCGCGGCACGCACCAGCAGGTCGTCGGCCTCGGCGACGCCGGCCACGGAGGGCCCGATCCGGGTCACCACGCCGTCCGCGCGCGGCCGCAGGTGCACCGTGTCGCCCCAGTCCAGCAGGCGGAACACGGTCTGCAACTGGTGGTAGCCGTCCGGCCGGCGGCCGGTGATCTGCAGAAACAGGTTCAGCTTCGCCGGGGCCGGCCAGGACGACCAGCCCCCGTCCTTGGCTCCGCTCATGGCGCAGGCACGCTCCAGGCGTCGACCAGCAGGCGCACCTTGGCGTCGCCGTTGCGCGCCTCGATGCGCCGCGGCAGCGCCGGCCGGCCATCGCTGGGCGGGTACCAGTCCTGGAATTCGATCTCCCAGCCCATCTGCCGCAGCGTGTGCGGCCGCCCCTGCGCGTCGTAGTCGACCCGCTCCGGCGCCTGCGCGTCGGTCGCCACCAGCCCGCGCACCCAATCCGGCAGCAGGCTGACCGGGATCTCCCAGCCGGTCGCCTCCAATAGCAGTTGTTCGGCGTTCTCGCCGTCGCGCGCCCCCCCTTCCAGCCCCTCCAGGCGCCCGGCCTCGGAGTGGCTGTCGCCGATCAGGCGCCAGCTCTGCCGGGTCACCGGCGCGCTGAGCTGCACTTCGTACTGCCGTTGCCGCTGCGTCCAGTCGATGCGGCCGCTGCCGCCGTTGCGCCCCTTGGTGATCGCCACCCGGCCCTGGAATGCCCAGTCCGGATGCGCCTGCAGCCACTGCGCGCGCGCCGCTTCGGCCTGCTGCGCGGCGGCATCGGGCGTGGCGACGGCGACCGGCGCCGGAGTGCGGGACGGCAGCGCGCTGCAGCCGGCCAGCAGCAGCCCGGCGGCCAGCGCCCAGGCGGTGCGCGGACCGCGCCTCACGGCGCCACCTGTTCCAGAGCGCGGCGCAGCGCGCGGTTGTCCGGATCGAGCTTGCGCGCTTCGTCGAAGTACTTGTTGGCCTCCTCGCGCTTGCCCTGCTCCCACAGCACCTGGCCGATGTGCGCGGCGATCTCCGGATCCTTCACCAGGCTCCAGGCGCGGCGCAGTTGCACCAGCGCCTCCTGGGTCTTGCCCAGCCGATACAGCACCCAGCCGTAGCTGTCGATGATTGCGGCATTGTCGGGATCGGCGGTGCGTGCGCGGTCGATCAGCTGCAGCGCCTCGCGATAGCGCTTGGTGCGGTCGGCCAGGGTGTAGCCGAGCGCGTTCAGCGCCGCCACGTTCTCCGGCTCGGTGACCAGGATCTTGCGCAGATCGGCCTCGGCGCGGTCGATGCGGTCGCGACGCTCCCACGACAGCCCGCGCGCGTACAGCAGCGCGTTGTCGTCCGGATACGCGGCCAGGCCGCGCTCGAACACCTGCAGCTCGCCGGCGTCGTCGCCGCTGCGCTGGCGCAGTTCCGCCTCCAGCACATAAGCGTCGCGGCGCGCGGCATCGTCGGCCTCGGCATCGTCCTGCAGCGCGCGCGCCTCGGCGAAGGCCGCGTCCTTCTGGCCGAGCGCGTACAGCGCACCGGCGGCGCGCAGCCGCGCCTCGCTGCGCAGCGGACCGCCCGGCACGCCGCGGTACCAGTCCACCGCCTCCTGGTTGCGCTTGAGGAACTCGGCGATCTTGCCGAGCAGCAGGCGCCGCTCCGGATCGGGCCGGTCGGCGCCCTTGCGCAGTTCGTCGTACAGCGCAGTCAGGGCGGCGTTGTCCTGCAGCTTGGCCAGCATCGACGCGCGCAGGCCGTAGTTCTGGGTGGTCTGCGGCCCCAGCGCCAGCACCCGCGCCGCGGCGGCGGTGTCGCCGATCGCGTCGTAGGCATACGCCAGCGCCGTGCGCAGCTCCGGGTCGCCCGACACCTTGGGTTCCACCCCCTGCAGCAGCGCGCGCGCCTGCTCGGTCTTGCCTGCCTGCTGCAGCTGCGTGGCATGCAGCAGCGCCACGCGCGGCTCCTGCGGGAAGCGCTTGACCAGTTGATCGACGATGCGCTCGGCCAGCTTGGGCTGGTCCAGGCGCAGCGCCAGGCGCCCGAACTCCTGCCAGGCTTCGAGCTGGTCGGGGATGGCATTGGCGTCGAGCAACTGGTCCAGGGCCTTGGCCGCCACCTCCGGATCGCGGTTGCCGCTGACCAGGGCGATCAGGGCAAAACGCCAGCCGCGCGGATCCTTGTCGCGCAGCAAGGCCACCAGCAGGCTGCGCGCCTTGCGCAGGTTGCCGCTGCGCAGGGCCAGCGAAGCCTCGGCGCTGCGCATGGCCAGCGACTCCGGCGCGCGCTGGCGCCACAGCGCCAGGGCCTGGGTGGCAGCGGCGCTGTCGTTGGCCAGCATTGCGATGCGGGTGGCGCGCTCGGCCAGGCCGGCGTCGCCAGGGCTGTCGTTGGCGGCCTGCAGGTACCAGCGCGAGGCATCGGCCAGTTGCCCGGCCTGCAGGGCGAACTCGCCGGCCAGCACCGGCGTCATCACGTCCTGGGCGGGGCTCGGCGCCTTGGCCGCGGCCGGTGCGGCCACGGCGGCGATTGCGGACAGCAGCAGAAAGGTACGGATGCGAATCAGTGCGGGCATCGGAAGCGGCCGGGCCGTAAAATGGGGCCCTGAATGGCCAGCAGCTTATCGCAAGCAACTGAACAGATGACGTTGTGGGTGCTCGGATTGAACCACCAGACCGCGCCGGTCGACCTGCGCGAACGGGTGGCATTCGCCGGCGACGCCTTGCCGCGCGCGCTGCAATCGCTGCGCGCGCTGCCCGACGTCGCCGAGGCGGCGCTGCTGTCCACCTGCAACCGCACCGAGCTGTACGCGATCGCCGGCGATGCGCAACACCTGGCCGATTGGCTGGATTCGCACGCCGCCGGCCTGCACGGCTACCTGTACCAGCACCAGGACGCGGACGCCGTGCGGCATCTGTTCCGCGTCGCCACCGGGCTGGACTCGATGGTGCTGGGCGAACCGCAGATCCTCGGCCAGGTGAAGGACGCCTGGTCGCTGGCGCGCGAGCACGGGGCGATGGGCAGCCGCCTGGACCGGCTGTTCCAGCAGACCTTCTCGGTGGCCAAGCGCGCGCGCACCGACACCCGGGTCGGCGCCAATCCGGTCTCGGTCGCCTCCACCGCGGTGCGCCTGGCGCAGAGTTCCTTTGCCCGGCTCAGCGAATCCACCGTACTGCTGGTCGGCGCCGGCGAGACCATCGAGCTGGCCGCCAAGCATCTCAGCGAGGGCCGCGTGCGGCGCCTGTTGATCGCCAACCGCACCCTCGCCCACGCACAGGAACTGGCCAGCCGCCACGGCGGCGTGGCGCTGCCGCTGAGCGAGCTGGAGCGTCACCTGCACGAGGCCGACGTGGTGTTCTCGGCCACCGCCGCGCGCGAGCCGGTGGTGACGCGGGCGCAGGTCGAGCAGGCGCTGCGCGCGCGCAAGCACAAGCCGATGCTGCTGTTCGACCTGGCGGTGCCGCGCGACATCGAGGCCGGCGTGGCCGACTTGGCCGACGCCTACCTGTACACCGTCGACGACCTGGAGCGCGCGGTCGAAGACAACCGCCGCGGCCGCCGCGAGGCCGCCGAGGCGGCCGAGGCGATCATCGACCTGCAGGTCGTGCGCTACATGGAAGCGCTGCAGGCCAGCACCCGCCAGGCCCCGCTCAAGCGCCTGCGCGCGCACGGCGACAGCACCCGCGACGACGTGCTGGCCAAGGCGCGGCAACAACTGGCGCACGGCAAGCCCGCCGACGAGGTACTGGAGTTCCTCGCCAACACCCTGACCAACCGCCTGCTGCATCCGCCCACCGCGGCGCTGCGCGAGGCGGCGCTGCGCGGCGACGCCGAGCTGGCGCGCGCCGCCGAGCGCCTGTTCCCGGAGAAGCCGGGCTATTTCCATCCGATCCTGAAGACCGATGACACCGACCCTGCGCCGTAAGCTGGAGGCGCTGGCCGAGCGTCGCGAAGAACTCGAACGCCTGCTGTCCGACCCCGAGGTGGTGAGCGACAACACGCGCTTCCGCGATTACTCGCGCGAGTTCGCGCAACTGGAGCCGGTCGCCGCCGCGCTGGCCGCCGAGGCGGCGGCCAAGGCCGACCTGGCCTCGGCCGAGGCGATGCGCGCCGATCCGGAACTGCGCGAGCTGGCCGAGGAGGAAATCGCCGCCGCGCAGGCGCGCCTGGGCGAGCTGGACGCGGAACTGGCGCTGCTGCTGGTGCCGCGCGATCCGCGCGACGACGGCAACCTGTTCCTGGAAGTGCGCGCCGGCACCGGCGGCGACGAGGCGGCGATCTTCGCCGGCGACCTGTTCCGCATGTACGCGCGCTACGCCGAACGCCAGGGCTGGAAGGTGGAAGTGGAATCGGACAGCCCCGGCGAGCACGGCGGCTACAAGGAGGTCGTGGCGCGCATCGTCGGCCGCGGCGCCTATTCCAAGCTGAAATTCGAATCCGGCACGCACCGCGTGCAGCGCGTGCCGGCGACCGAATCGCAGGGCCGCATCCACACCTCCGCGGCGACGGTGGCGATCATTCCCGAGGCCGACGACGTGGAGGAGATCGCGATCAACCCGGCCGACCTGAAGATCGACACCTTCCGCTCCTCCGGCGCCGGCGGCCAGCACGTCAACAAGACCGAGTCGGCGATCCGCATCACCCACGTGCCCAGCGGCGTGGTGGTGGAGTGCCAGACCGAGCGCAGTCAGCACGCCAACCGCGACAAGGCGCTGAAGCGGCTGAAGGCGCAGTTGCTGGAGGCCGAGCGCAGCAAGCAGGCCGCGGCCGAGGCGCAGGACCGCAAGCTGCAGGTCGGCAGCGGCGACCGCAGCCAGCGCATCCGCACCTACAACTTTCCGCAGGGCCGCATCACCGACCACCGCGTCGAGGGCCTGACCCTGTACGACCTGCCGAACGTGATCGAGGGCGACCTGGATGCGCTGATCGGGCGCCTGAGCCACGAGCACCAGGTCGACGAACTGGCGCGCCTGAGCGACAGCCCATGAGCGTGCGCGTGCGCCAGGCCGATGCGCACGACCTGCCGGCGCTGGCAACGCTGTTCGATGCCTACCGGCAGTTCTATGGGCAGGCGCCGGATGCGGCGACCGCGCACGCCTTCCTCGCCGCGCGCCTGGGCAACGCCGAGTCGGTCGTGCTGCTGGCCGAGCGCGATGCGCAGGCCGCCGGCTTCGTGCAGTTGTATCCGTCCTTCTCCTCGGTGCGGGCGGCGCGGGTGTGGATCCTCAACGATCTGTACGTGGCGCCGGCGCACCGCCGCCACGGCGTGGCGCAGGCGCTGCTGCATGCCGCCGAGCGCCACGCCGCAAACGACGGCGCGGTGCGCATCGTGCTGGAGACGGCGCAGGACAATCTGTCCGCGCAGGCGCTGTACCGCGCCTGCGGCTGGCAGCAGGACCTGAGCGCGCAGCACTACGTCAAGGCGCTGGCGCCGTGAATGCGCGCCGCCCGCAATCGGCCGCGACCGCGACGGCCGCATGAACGGCGGCAGCGACGAACGCCTGCAACTGCAGGCCGCGGTGCGGCGCGATCCGCAGGATTTCCTGGCCTGGGTGATGCTCGCCGACGCCGAACTCGGCGCCGGCGCGGTGGCGGCCGGCGAACAGGCCGCCGCGCGCGCATTGCAGTTGCGCCCCGGGCATCCGGAGGCGCTGGCGCGGCTGGGGCGGGTGCGCTGGACCCAGGGTCGCCATGCCGAGGCGACGCAGGCCCTGCGCCAGGCGCTGCAGCAGGCGCCGCAGCACCCGGGCATCGCGGTGTGGCTGGGCCACGCGCTGGAAGACAGCGGCGAGGCCGAGGCCGCGGCGCAGGCCTACGCGCATGCCCATGCCCTGCTGCCGCAGGAACCGTCGATCGCCGCCTACCTGTTGAACTGGCGGCGCAAGCTGTGCGACTGGCGCGAACTGGACGCGCTGTCGCAGCAGGTGCGCAGCGCGGTGCGGCAAGGGCAGCCGACGATCGAACCGTTCGCCTTCCTCAACGAGGACGCGGGCGCGGACGAGCAACTGCGCTGCGCGCGCAACCGCGCCCAGGCGCTGGCGCGCACCCTCGCACCGCTGCCCGCCACGCAGGTGCGCCGCGATGGCGCGTTGCGCATCGGCTTCCTGTCCAACGGCTTCGGCGCGCATCCCACCGGCCTGCTGACCGTTGCCCTGTTCGAGCGCCTGCGCGCGCACGCCGACCTGCAGGTGCACCTGTTCGCGCTCAACGGCGACGACCGCAGCGCGCTCCGCGCGCGCCTGCAGGCGGCCGCACACGCGTGGCACGAGGTCGCCGGGCAGCCGCACCGGCAGATCGCCCAGCGCATCCGCGACGCCGGCATCGACCTGCTGTTCGATCTGCGCGGCTGGGGCGGCGGCGGCACGCCGGAGGTGCTGGCGCTGCGCCCGGCACCGGTGCAGCTGAACTGGCTGGCCTACCCCGGCACCTCCGGCGCGCCATGGATCGACTACGTGGTCGGCGATGCCTACGCGTTGCCGCCCGCGCTGGCCGCGCACTACAGCGAGCGGGTGCTGCGGCTGCCGCGCGCCTTCCAGCCGTCCGACGATACCCGCCCCATCGGTATTCCGCCCGCGCGCCGCGATTGCGGGCTGCCCGAACACGGCACCGTGTTCTGCTGCTTCAACAACAGCTACAAACTCGGCCCACGCAGCATGGCGCGGATGCTGGAGGTGCTGCGCCAGGTACCGGACAGCGTGCTGTGGCTGCTGTCCGGCCCGGGCCAGGCCGATGACCGGCTGCGGGCGGTCGCCGCAGCGGCGGGCGTGGAACCGACGCGCCTGCGCTTCATGCCCAAGCTGGCGCATCCGGACTATCTGGCGCGCTACCGGCACGCCGACCTGTTCCTGGATACGCATCCGTACAACGCGCACACCACCGCGTCCGATGCCTTGTGGGCCGGCTGCCCGGTGTTGACCTGCCCCGGCAGCACCTTCGCCGCCCGCGTGGCCGGCAGCCTCAACCATCATCTCGGCCTGGACGAGATGAATGCCGCCGACGACGCGGCGTTCGTCGCCACCGCGGTGCGCCTGGGGCGCGATCCCACGGCGCTGCACGCGTTGCGCGAAAAGCTGCAAGCGCGGCGCGCGGACAGCGGCCTGTTCGACATGCAAAGCTTCGCCGACGACTTCGCCGCGCTGCTGCGCGACACCGCGGCCCGCCACGGCTGGCAAGGCGCAGCCTCGGCCTGATCGCTTGCGCCTGCGCTGCGCGCCGCGGGATGCATCGAGCAGCGCAAGGTACTGGAACGCACTCCTGTTGCCATCGGGGTGGCCGATGCCTCCCCCTGGCATCGCATCCTTCGACCGCGCACACGACACACCCGGCGAGGAGGACGCGCCATCGCTGCAGATCCCACCGATGCGTCACCGGCAGCGGGTGCGAGGCGCTGCGCGTGCATCCCCTTACCTGCGTCTCGCGGATCGCCCCCGATGCTTGACCTCAAGCGAACTTGAGGTCCGATACTCCGCGCACGCTCCCTGTGCAGATCCCGCGATGTCGCCATCGTTCCCTCACCCGCTGCCCCTTCATCCCACGCCAGCGCGCAGCATGCTGCTCGCCGAGGCGCCCATCCCCGACCGCACCGCGCTGCTCGACTGCGTGCGCGGCCTGTGCGACCACCGACTGCAGGCCCTGACCTGGATGGAATCCCTGGGCGACACCCCCGACCTGCTGTACGCACGCTGCTGCTGCGACGCCGCGCCGGAACTGCATGGGCTGCTACGCGCGCGCCTGCCGGCGCTACGGCGGACGCTGCGCCGCTACCGGCGCATCCGCAGCGGCGTGTCCGATCCACATCGGGAAGCGTCCTGCGTGGTGGTCACGCGCGTCCCGACGCGCGATGCGGCATCGGCGCAGCGCCGTGCCGATGCCGCCTTCGCCGCCCTGCAGAACGGCGCGCATGCGCTGCGGGGCCTGATCGCCTCGCACCTCTACCTGTCCGACGATGGCCGCACCCTGCTCGAACGCACCGAGTGGCACAGCGCCGACGCGCAGCGACGCGCACTGCAGCGCGAGCCCGAGCGCCTGCCGCTGGCTGCCGATCGTGCCGCCAACGTATGTCGCTTCCGGCCACGCATGTTGGCGCTGCCATGTGAAGAAAGGACCACCGCCCATGCCCACGCCTGAATCGACAGAGCGCCGTGCCTGCAGGCTTCCCGCCGCAGCCTGCAGGCACGCCGCCTGCGGCCGCTGATCACACTTCCGGCCTTGACGCCCCGCTCAGGCATTTCCGCTCGGCAGCCAGCATTGCGCGACGTGCCGGCTCGGTCCGCGACGGCCTCCCTTGCCCAACGCAGCCGCGGCTGAAGCGGTGGCGCCGGCAGGCTATACGCCGGCCGGGCGAGCGGCTAGGCTGCCGGCATGAGCGCCAACGCCGACTTCATCGCCTTGAACCTGTGCGTGCTGACCGTCTCGGACACGCGCACCCTCGAGCAGGACAGCTCCGGCGACTACCTGGTCGCCGCGCTCGGCGGCGCCGGCCACCGCCTGCATGCGCGGGCGCTGCTGCCGGACGACCGCTACCGGATGCGCGCCACGGTCTCGGCCTGGATCGCCGATCCCGCCGTGGACGGCATCCTGGTCACGGGCGGCACCGGCTTCACCGGCCGCGACTCCACGCCCGAGGCGCTGCTGCCGCTGCTGGACAAGGAGATGCCCGGGTTCGGCGAACTGTTCCGCGCGATCAGCGTCGAGGAGATCGGCACCTCCTCCCTGCAGTCGCGCGCCTTCGCCGGCCTGGCCAACGCCACCTTCCTGTTCTGCCTGCCCGGCTCCACCTCGGCCTGCCGCACCGCCTGGGAGCGGATCATCGCCGCGCAACTGGATGCCCGCACCCGCCCCTGCAATCTGGCGACGCTGCGCCCGCGACTGAAGGAATAACCTGGACTCGCGCATGCCCCTGGATACCACGTTGCGTCTGCTGGCCAAGGCCAGCGGCATGAGCGCCGCGGACATCGCCGCGGCCATTCCGCGCGCCGGCGCGGCCACGGTCAAAGCCTGGATGGCCGGCGAAAAACTGCCCGGACGCGCCCAGCTCACCGCCTTGGCGCGCACCTTCGGCGTCCCCGCCGGCGCGCTGCTCGGCGAACTGGCCAGCCAACTGGACCCGGCGCGCACCCGCGGCGAACACGACCTGCTGCAGGCCTACCGCGCCCTCGATGCCCGCCAGCAGGGCGCGCTGCTGGAAGTGGCGCGCAGCATGGCCGGCACCGGCACCCGCAAGCGGAGCAGCAAATGAGTCACCTCAAGCGCAAGCAGTACAAGGCCCTGATGCAACCGCTGCAGCTGGAGCTGATGGCGATGGCGCAGGCGGTGCAGCACAGCGGCGAGCGCGTGCTGGTCCTGTTCGAAGGCCGCGACACCGCCGGCAAGGGCGGCGCGATCCAGGCCATCGCCGAACACCTCAACCCACGCCAATGCCGCGTGGTGGCCCTGCCCAAGCCGACCGACCGCGAAGCCACGCAGTGGTATTTCCAGCGCCACATCGCGCACCTGCCGGCCGCCGGCGAGATCGTGCTGATGGACCGCAGCTGGTACAACCGCGCCGGCGTGGAGCGGGTCATGGGCTACTGCAGCGATGCCGAGTACCACGCCTTCCTGCGCCAGACCCCGCTGTTCGAGCGGTTGTTGGTGGACGACGGTATCCGCCTGTTCAAGTACTGGCTGTGCGTGGACCAGGCGCAGCAGGAAAAGCGCTTCGCCGAGCGCCTGCACGACCCGCTGAAGGGCTGGAAACTGTCGCCGGTGGACCTGAAGTCGCGCAGCCAGTACGCCGACTACACCCGCGCCCGCGAAGCGATGCTGGAAACCACCCACCGCGACTACGCGCCGTGGACCCTGGTCGATTTCAACGACCAGAAGCGCGGCCGCCTGACCCTGGTCCGGCACCTGCTCGACCAGTTGCCGGAAACCCGCCTGCACGAACCGGACCTGGACCTGCCGCCGCTGAAGCACAAGCTGCACAAGGAAAAGTTCGGGCTGCTGCAGCCGATTCCCTCGTATGGGGTCGGGAGTGGGGACTAGGAAGCCGGGATTGGGTGAGCGTGCGGCGTGCAATCGTCGTCCGAATGCACGTTGCTGGGCTGCGCGATTAGCCGCTTCGGTGGAACAGGTCGCAGCTGAAGCCGCTCCTACGCTGGATCCCGGCCACGGAGCAGGCGCCTGCTGCCTCCTGTAGGAGCGGCTTCAGCCGCGACGGGCGGAACCATCCAAGCCTCTCGTCGGGCAAGGCGTCGGGACTGAAATCCCTCCTACAAGGAAAGCGCTGCGCTTCCGACGCATCGGAGGGCGGTGCGGGCGCACCCGCAGCGCCAGCACGGGTCGGCTTTCCGAGTCGCGGCTGAAGCCGCTCCTACGGCGGCTCCGCGGCCCAGCGGCGATCGGACGGCGACACCATGCGCACGCACGGAAGTAGACATCCCCAATCCCGAATCCCCAATCCCGGGCGGCGGCCTCGCCACCCAGGCCACTGACAGCCTCAGCCCGCCGCCTTCGCCTTGCCCTGCCCCGGCGCCGGACCGCCGGCGGCGGCGATCGCGGTTTCGATGTCGTGGGCGGTGACCGGCCCCAGGAACTGCTTGGCGACCTTGCCATCGGGCGCGATCAGGTAGGTCATCGGCAGGCCGCGCGGGGTGGCGAAATCGGCCGGCGGCGCGTAGGTGTCGACGATGACGATCGGGTAGGCCACCGGATGCTGCTTCAGGAAGGCCTGCATCTCCGCCGGCTCGATGTCCTCGTAGGCCAGGCCCACCACCTCGATGTTGTCGCGCATCACGTGCAGGGCCGACAGCTCCGGCATCTCCTTCAGGCACGGCGCGCACCAGGTGGCCCAGAAATTCACCACCACCCACTGCCCGCGATGCGCGGCCAGGTCGTACTCACGCCCGTCCACCGCCTTCATCTTCAGGGTCGGCTCGGGGCGGGTCTCCTGCACCACCGATGGTCCAGCCGCCGGCGCGGCGGGCGCTTCCGGTGCTGCCGGCGCCTTGGGCGCGGCGGACGGCGCGGTGGTCGCGGCGCCGTCGGCCGGCTTCGGCGTGGGCTGGCGGTCGCAGCCGGCCAGCAACGCGGCGGCGGCGAACAGCGGGAACAGCAGGCGCATGGCGGTCATGCAAGGTCTCCGATCTCGGTGTAGAGGTCGCCGACACGACGCTTGAGCACGTCGCGCAGCGGCAGGCGCAGTTCGTCCAGCGCGCGGCAGGCCGCCTGGCCCAGGGCGTCGTCGCGGCACGGCAGATAGCTTTCGACGACGGGGATGCGCAACTGGCAATTCTCGTACAGTTCGGCCACCGGCAGGTCGCTCAGGTCGCGGGCCAGCAGCCAGTCGCCTTGTTCGGTGCGGCGGAGCAGGCGGATGCGTTCCAGTTCGCACAGCAGTTGCTGCATCAGCGAGTCGGTCAGCATCGGCTCCAACTGCAGGATCTGGTCCTCCTGCAGTCCGCTGCCCTGCTTGCGCGCCTGCGCGAAGCGCCCGAGCAGGCGCAGCAGGCCGTAGATCTCGTAGCCGGCCGGCAGGCGCATCGAGGCCGGCTGGTAGCGGAAGGCGGCGATCGAGGACGATACCGAGGCGCCGAGCAGGATCGCGATCCAGCTCAGGTAGATCCACAGCAGGAAGATCGGCACGAACGCGACCGTGCCGTAGATGCGCTGGTACGACTGGAAGCTGCCCAGGTACAGACTCAGGCCCCACTTCACCAGTTCCAGCAGCAGCACCGCCAGCAGCGCGCCCGGCACCGCATGGCGCAGCTTGACCGTGTGGTGCGGCACCACCCGGTACACCAGGGTGATGCACACGAATTCGATCAGCACCGGCGCCACGCTCAGTACTACCTGCGCCAGCAGCCGGCCCTCGCTGGTCTTGAACAGCGGCAGCGCGAAGAACCGCGCCGACACCGCCAGCGACGCCGCGGCCAGCAGCGCACCAAGGGTCAGCACGGTCCAGTACACCAGGAAGCGGGTCAGTTGCGGCCGCGCCGAGACCACCCGCCAGATCTGGTTGAAGGTCTGCTCGACGCTGTTGAGGGTGATCAGCAGCGAGACCACCAGCGCGATCACGCCGGCGGTGGTCAGTTGCCCGGCACTGGCCGAGAACTGCCGCAGGTAGGACTCCACCGAGCGCGCCGCGGCCGGCACGAAGTTGGAGAAGATGTAGTCGCTGAGCTGGTCGCTCCACTTGTCGAACACCGGGAACGCCGACAGCACCCCGAACACCACCACCGCCAACGGCACCAGCGCAAAGATGGTGGTGTAGGCCAGCGAGGCCGCGGCCTGGAACAGGCGGTCGTCGATGAAGCGCCGCCACAGGAAGCCGGCGAAGCTGCGCATGCGCGCGCGGTCGCGCAGGCGGTCGGCCCAGAGGTTGACGGTGTCCAGCGGCTGCATCGGGCAAGGGTACCCGATGCGCATGGACGCCGGCATCGTCGATACTGGCGGCCGTTCCGATCCACGAGAGGGCCGCATGGCCGAGATTCTGGTCCTGTACTACAGCCGCGGCGGCTCGGTGGCGCGCCTGGCACGGCAGATCGCGCGCGGCGTCGGCGAAGTGCCGGGCATGACCGCGCGCCTGCGCACCGTGCCGCCGGTGGCGGCAGTCACCCAGACCAGCGCACCGCCGGTGCCCGACAGCGGCGCGCCGTACGTGGATGCCAGCGACCTGCGCGAATGCGTGGGCCTGGCACTGGGCAGCCCGACCCGTTTCGGCAACATGGCCGCGCCGGTCAAGCACTTCATCGACGGCCTCGGCGCCGACTGGGCCAGCGGCACCCTCGCCGGCAAGCCGGCGGCGGTGTTCACCTCGACCGCCTCCCTGCACGGCGGCCAGGAAGCCACCCTGCTGTCGATGCATCTGCCGCTGCTGCACCACGGTTGCCTGATCGTCGGCATCCCCTACACCGAACCGCTGCTCAGCAGCACTCGCAGCGGCGGCACGCCCTATGGCGCCAGCCACGTCGCCGGCGCCGACGACGACCCGCAACCCAGCGAGGAAGAAGCGCAGCTGGCGCGCGCGCTCGGCCGACGCCTGGCCGACATCGCGCAACGACTGGCGGCGCCATGAGTGGTGTGCGCCTGCGGGTGGCGCTGGGGGTGGCGCTGCTGGCGCTGGCGGCGCTGTTCGCGGCCTGGTTCCACGACGATCGCCACCGTCTGGCCGCCCTGCTGGTGTTCGCGCTGCCGCCGCTGCTGCTCGCCGTGGGCGTGCTGCGCGGCTCGGCGCTGGCGCGATTCTGGAGCGGCGTCGGCGCGCTGCTGTGGTTCAGCCACGGGGTGATGACCGCCTGGAGCCACCCGCCGCAGCGCGGCTACGGCTGGGCCGAACTGCTGCTGGCGCTGCTGGTGGTGGGCCTGTCCAGCGCGCCGGGCATCCGCGCGCGTTTCGCCCGCCGCCGCGGCGCGGCCGGGCGCGACTGAGCGGGCGCCCCGCCGCGCCCGGTATCATGGACGGCCTGCGCGGCCACGGCCGCGTCCCGACATGCTTCTAGGAACGGCAATGGAAGAACTCCTGATCGTCACCACCGGCGGCACGATCGACAAGATCTACTTCGACGACAAGTCCGACTATCAGATCGGCGACCCGCAGATCGGCCAGATCCTCAAGGAACTGGGCGTGACCTTCCGCTTCACCGTGATCCCGATCATCCGCAAGGATTCGCTGCACATCACCGACGAAGACCGCGAACTGATCCGCGCCACCATCGCCGCGCAGTCCGCGCGCCATGTGCTGATCACCCACGGCACCGACTCGATGGTGCAGACCGGCAAGGTGCTGCAGGCGATCGAAGGCAAGACCATCGTGATGACCGGTGCGCTGAACCCGGCCCGCTTCCGCGGCTCCGACGCCGAGTTCAACATCGGCTGCGCGGTGGGTGCGGTGCAGTCGCTGCCGGCCGGCGTCTACATCGCCATGAACGGGCGCATCTGGGACCCGCAGAAGGTGCGCAAGAACGTGGCGGCCAACCGCTTCGAAGCCGCCTGAGCGACCGCGATGTCCAAGGCCACACGCGCAACCACGGCGTTGGACGCGGCCGGCATCGCGTATCGGCTGCATCCCTACGACTACGCCGCCGAGGCTGGCGCCAAGGGCCTGCAGGCCGCGCAGGCGCTGGGCCTGCCGCCGGAGCGGGTACTGAAGAGCCTGATGGCCTGGGTCGACACGCGCGCGGTCTGCGCGGTGGTGCCATCCGACCGCCGCGTGCAGCTGAAGAAGCTGGCCGCCGCCGCAGGCGGCAAGGCCGCGCGGATGATGGAGGCTGCCGAGGCCGAGCGCCGCACCGGCTACAAGGTCGGCGGCATCAGTCCGCTGGGCCAGCAGCGGCCGGCGCCGGTGCTGATCGAGCAATCGGCGCTGGGCGCGGGCAGCGTGTGGTTCAACGCCGGGCAACGCGGCCTGCTGCTGGAGATGGAGGCCGCGCAGGTGCTCGACGCGCTGCAGGCGCGTGCCTGCGATCTGTGCGAGTAATGGCGACATCGGAGCGGGTGGCGTAGATCGCGATCCTGCCCATCGCCGCGCCGGACAGCGCCTGCGCCGTGGCATTGGCGGGCACCCGGATCTACGCGGTCGTGCCGGCGAGCGGATCCACACGACGACCGCAGCGGTGGCTGGCAGGACGTAGCGCCATGGCGCGCCACGCGGCAGTGCGCGCGCATCGCCCATAAAAAAGCCCCGCGCCGAAGCGCGGGGCGACCGAGAGTGGCAGCAGCGGCGTCCTGGCCGCCCGCTGCGATCCGGCACCGGGAGGTGCGCGGCGGCCATGGCGCGGCCGCCGCGACGGAGTGCCTCAGTAATCGGCCTTCAGGCTGACGCCGGAGAACGTGCTGTACGCCTTCACCCGCACATAGTAGGTGCCGGCCTGCGGCGAGTTGAAGGTGCAGGTCTCGTTGTTGCCGTTGCGGTACGGACGGCAGTCGTAGGCTGAATCGGTCGGCGCGCTGCCGAAGCGCACGTACAGGTCGGCATCGCCGCTACCGCCGGAGGTGGCGACCGACAGGCTGCTGGCACCGGACGGCACCTTGACCGTGTAGTTCAACGAGGAACCGGTGTTGGCGCTGAGGTTGGTGACCGCCACGCCGTCCTGCAGTTCGTTGCTGCTGCCGCCACCGCCGCCACCACCGCCGCTGCCGCCGTTCTGCGCCGCGGTGACCGCTGCGTTGGCGTCGAGCAGGCCGGCGCCGCAACCCTGCGAGCAGGAGAAGCTGGCCGCGGTGTTCTTGATGGTGCTTTCCACCTGCGCCGGGGTCAGCGCGGTCGGCGCCACCGACTGCATCAGCGCGACCACGCCGGCCACGTGCGGCGTCGCCATCGAGGTGCCGCTGTAGGAGGCGTAGCTGGCGTTGCCCGGGGTGGTGGTGCCGTCGTTGAGGGTCGACAGGATGCTCGAACCCGGCGCGGAGATGTCGATGCCCGAGCCGTAGTTCGAGTAGCTGGCCTTGGCCCGCGACGAGGTGGTGGCCGCCACCGCGATCACGTTGTTGCAGTTGGCCGGCACCGAGCTGGACACGTTGGTCGAGCTGTTGCCCGCCGCCACCACCACCGTGGTGCCGCGGCCGACCGCGCCGTTGATCGCGTTCTGGTAGGTGCTCGAGCAGGTGCCGCTGCCGCCCAGCGACATGTTGATCACTTCGGCCGGGTTCTGGTTGGCCGGCACGCCGCTGACGGTGCCACCGGAGGCCCAGGTGATCGCATCGGCGATGTCGGAGGTGTAGCCGCCGCACTTGCCGAGCACGCGCACCGGCACGATCTTGGCGTTGAACGCGGTGCCGGCCACGCCGGTGCCGTTGTTGGTGACCGCGGCGATGGTGCCGGCCACGTGGGTGCCGTGCCAGCTGGAGTCGGAGGCGGGCGAGCCGGAGTAGCACTCGCCGGCGGCGGACCAGTCGCCTTCGTCGGACGGGTCGCTGTCGCGGCCGTTGCCGTCGCGCGCGGCGTCGGCGTCGCTGATGAAGTCGTAGCCGGGCAGGATGTTGGCGTTGAGATCCGGGTGACTGGTGATGCCGGTGTCGATCACCGCCACGACCACGCCGTTGCCGGTGGCCTTGTCCCAGGCCGAGCGCACGTTGATGCCGGCGTTGCTGGTGCCGAAGGCCCACTGGTCGCCCAGGCGCGGGTCGTTCGGGGTCAGCGCGATGGTCATGCGCTGGTCGACCTCGACGTACTCGACGTTCGGGTCGGCGGCGATCTGCCGCATCAGCGTCTCGGCCTCGGCACGGTCCAGCGGACGGCTGGCCTTGACCACTTCCGGCCCCAGCGCCAGGCGGCGCAGGCTGGTCAGGCCGAGCGCACGGCCGTTCTTGGCCGGCAGCGCGGCGGCGGCCGACTGCAGCGTGGCGCGCAGCGCCGCCGAGGGCGCGGCAGCGGCCGCGGAGGCGCTGGAGATGCTGATCGGCGCGGCGTCGCGGGTCTTGACGATGAAGCGCTGCACGGTCGGCTCAGAAGACAGGCCGGAGAGGTTCACGTCACCGGCGAAGGCCGGGGTGGCCAGCAGCAGCGAGGTGAGAGCGGAGGCGCCCAGCACGACCAGCCACGGACGCTGGCGCGAACCACGATGCGACATTTCGAACATTCGGACTTCCTTTCGGTTGAGTAGCCGCCTGCTGGCGGTGTTCCGCGCCGCACCGGTCCGGCCCTGACCTGAACCTGGCGTGCATTGCGAGCCCGGCCGACCCACGTGTTGCCGACCATTCATCGAACCTAGCTCAGTACAAGCGCGTATGGAGCAGGGCGTGACGGAAATCCGTTGTACAAAACGGAGAAGTGCTATGAGTTTCAATGTAACAAAGAGATAAGCACCTCACTTTTGCTGCGATGCAGCATAGCGAGACGCCAAACTTGGCAAATCCAGAGCACATTTTTGGCTCTCGCGCGACACATCGGCAAGAACACGGGACAGCGGATACGGACAGACGGCGTGGTCTGCGGGACACCCCTGCGCGTCCGGATGGCCACGGAATGTCAGGGGAGCGGACGCTTTCGGAGAGACCGGGAGGCGGCGGCACAGAGAAGAGGCGCCGAGGCGCGAGAGACGCTCCAGCGCACCGCGGCGGCTACCGCCGGCGAAGGCCGACGACATGTCGCCGGACCATGCGCCACGGCGCGGATCCGTCCGCCAGGGCCGCCGACGGCCACCCTGGCGTCGGAGACGGCAGGCTCAGCCCAGCCGCACCAGCCAGCCGTGGCGATCGGCGACGCGGCCGTACTGGATGTCGGTCAGTTCCTGGCGCAGCGACAGGGTCACCGGGCCGGTCGGGGCGGTCAGGTCGCCGACCTCAAAATCCTTGCCCTTGAGCTGGCCGATCGGGGTCACCACCGCGGCGGTGCCGCAGGCGAAGACCTCGGCGATCTCGCCCGAGGCCACGCCGTCACGCCACTCTTCGATGCTCACCTGCCGCTCCACCACCTGCATGCCGCGGTCGCGGGCCAGTTGCAGGATGCTGTCGCGGGTGATGCCTTCCAGGATGCTGCCCGACAGTGCCGGGGTGACCAGGCTGCCGTCGCGCATCACCAGGAACACGTTCATGCCGCCCAATTCCTCGATGTACTTGCCCTCGACCGGGTCGAGGAACAGCACCTGCGAGCAGCCCTGCGCCTGCGCCTGCTGCTGCGGCAGCAGCGAGGCGGCGTAGTTGCCGCCGCACTTGGCCGCGCCGGTGCCGCCCTTGGCGGCGCGCGCGTAGTCGGTGGACAGCCAGATCGCCACCGGCGCCACGCCCTTGGCGAAGTAGGCGCCGGCCGGGCTGGCGATGACGTAGTAGCCGGCCTTCTGCGCGGCGCGCACGCCCAGGAAGGCCTCGTTGGCGATCATGAACGGACGGAAGTACAGGCTGGTCTCCGGCGCCGACGGCACCCACGCCGCGTCGACCGCGATCAACTGCCGCAGCGACTCCACGAACAGCTCCACCGGCAGTTCCGGCAGCGCCAGGCGCTGCGCCGAGCGCTGCAGGCGCTTGCCGTTGGCCTCCGGGCGGAAGGTCCAGATCGAGCCGTCGGCATGGCGGTAGGCCTTGATGCCTTCGAAGATCTCCTGGCCGTAATGCAGCACCGAGGCGGCCGGGTCCAGCGCCAGCGGGCCGTAGGCACGCACTTCGGCGTCGTGCCAGCCCTGCTCGCGGCTCCATTCGATGGCGACCATGTGGTCGGTGAAATAGTTGCCGAAGCCCGGCGCGGCGAGGATCTGCGCGCGCGCCTCGGCGCTGCGCGCGGCGGTGGACGGGATCAGGCGGAACTGCGTGGACGGCTCGGTAGCGGACACCGGGGATTCCTGTGGTAGTCGAGGGATGGCCAGGGCCGCTGCGTCGTGGCGACGGCAGCGGCGGCGCCCGATCGGGCTCCGCACGACGCGCGAGGCGTCGCGCGCTGGTCAGAGCATGCCGGTTTCCAGGCGTGCGGCCTCGGACATCATATGCCGGCCCCATGGCGGATCGAACACCAGCTCGACGTCGGCTTCGGCCACCGTCGGGATCATCTCCAGCTTGCTGCGCACGTCGTCGACCAGGATCTCGCCCATGCCGCAGCCGGGCGCGGTCAGGGTCATCTTGACCTCGACGGTGCGCTGGCCATCGTCGCGCGCGTGCATGGTCACGTCGTAGATCAGCCCAAGATCGACGATGTTGAACGGGATCTCGGGGTCGAAGCAGGTGCGCAGCTGTTGCCAGATCAGGGCCTCCACCTGCTCGTCGCCGGCGTCCTCGGGCAGTTCCAGCCCTGGCGGCGGCTCCTTGCCGATGGCGTCGCCGTCCTTGCCGGCGATGCGGAACAGGTTGCCCTCCACGAACACCGTGTAGCTGCCGCCCAGGGCCTGGGTGATGTAGCCGTAGCTGCCGGCCGGCAGGGTCACCGCGTCGCCCTGCGGCACCATCACCGCCGCGCAATCGCGTTCGAATTGGACAGGTTCGCTGCTGCGTGAGTACATGGGGGCGATATGGGGCCAGGCCCCGCCGGTGCAAGTCGTGCAGTTTATCCGAGTGCGCGGGGCGCGCGCCGGAAGTATCCTGTACGTCTTCTCCGGGAACATCGAATGCCGCCTTCCTCCACGCCGGCCAGGCCCTCGCACTGGCTGTGGCCCCTGCTGCTCGCCATGGGCTGTTTCACCGCGCTGATCGCCTGGTTGCTGGTGGCGCTGTCGCTGGGTCGCCAGGCCGGCTGGATGGCCGTGGTGGTGGCGCTGGAGATCGCCTGGATGCTGCGCCTGGGCAACCTGCCGCGCGGCCCGCTGCGCATCGCCGTGGCGATGCTGTCCACGGTGCTGGTGATCGTGGCCGCCAACTGGGGCATCGCCGCCGCGCAGATGGGCGCGGGCCTGGGCCTGAACGTGTGGGACTCGTCGCTGAAGATGGGTGTCCACTACGCCTGGACCCTGACCCGGCTGGCCAACAGCCCCGGCGATCTGCTGTGGCTGGGCATCGGCGTGGCCACCGCGTATTTCAGCGCGCGCTGAGCCGAGGCCCCAGGTCGCGGCGGATGCCGCTGGTGGGCGATGACGGTCTCGCCGGGAACGCCCTAGCCGATTCGTCGCGAAGCGCGGCGTTTGCAGGCGCGGCGCCTGTCCCCTTTTGCGGGATCAGCTACGGCAGGCCTTACCGGTAACGCCTGTCGCGGCTGAAGCCGCTCCTACGGTTCCTGCAGCCGCCCTGCACCGACTCAATGCCCGCCGCCGTCCAGCGCCTTCAGTTCGCTGACCAGGGCGCCGGCGGCCTCGGCGCCGTCGCCGTAGAGCATCCGGGTGTTGTCGGCATAGAACAGGGCGTTCTCGATGCCGGCGAAGCCGGTGCCCTTGCCGCGCTTGATCACGATGACGTTCCTGGAATTGACCACGTCCAGGATCGGCATGCCGTAGATCGGGCTGGCCGGATCGGTCCTGGCCACCGGATTGACCACGTCGTTGGCGCCGATCACCAGCGACACGTCGGTGCTGGCGAACTCGGGGTTGATGTCGTCCATGTCGGCGATCAGGTCGTAGGGCACGCCGGCCTCGGCCAGCAACACGTTCATGTGCCCGGGCATGCGCCCTGCCACCGGGTGGATCGCGAACTTGACCTTGACGCCGCGTTCGATCAGCCGCTGCGCCAGCTCCCAGATCTTGTGCTGGGCCTGCGCCACCGCCATGCCGTAGCCGGGCACGATCACCACGCGCTCGGCATAGGCCATCATCGCCGCCACGTCGCCGGCCTCGATCGGCTTCTGGCTGCCGGCGATCGCCTGCGCCTGGCCGCCGCCACCGAAGTTGGAGAACAGCACGCCGCGGATCGGCCGGTTCATCGCCTTGGCCATCAGCCGGGTCAACAGGATGCCGGCCGCGCCGACCATCATGCCGGCGATGATCAGCGCCTCGTTGCCGAGCACGTAACCTTCGAACGCCACCGCCAGGCCGGTGAGGGCGTTGTACAGCGAGATCACCACCGGCATGTCGGCGCCGCCGATCGGCAGCGTCATCAGCACGCCCAGGGCCAGCGCCAGCACGAAGAACAGCACGATCGCCAGCGGACTCAGGCTGATCGCGGCCCAGGCGCCCACGCCCAGCATCGCCACGCACACCAGCAGGTTGAACGCCTGCTGCGCGGGGAAGGTGACGCGCTTGTCCAGGCGGCCGTCGAGCTTGGCCCAGGCGATGATCGAGCCGGACAGCGACACCGCGCCGATCGCCGAGCCGATCACCGCCAATGCGAGCGTCGTCGCATCGGGCTGGCGCGCGGCCAGCGCGGCGATCGCGGCCTCGCTCCAGTGCGTGGTATCGCGGCGCATCAGGAACGAGAAGCGCAGCAGTTCCACCGCGCCGATCGCCGCCGCCGAGCCGCCGCCCATGCCGTTGTACAGCGCGACCATCTGCGGCATGTCGGTGATCGCCACCTTCTTGGCCGAGATCCACGCCGCAGCGGTGCCGAGCACGATCGCCAGCACGATCAGCGGCAGGTTGTGCAGGCCCGGCAGCAGGAAGGTGGCGGCGGTCGCCAACAGCATGCCGAAGCCGGCCCAGCGGATGCCGCTGCGCGCGGTCCTGGGCGAAGCCATGCGCTGCAGGCCGAGCAGGAACAGGGTGGCGGCGACCAGGTAGCTGCTCTTGATCAGGATCGGCAACAGTTCCATCAGCAGGCGTGCTCCGAAAAAGGACATCTGCCCGAGCGGCAGCAGGTGGGAGAGAACGCCCGAGGCGATGCCGAGCAGCAGCGCGGGCAGGGCGACGGCGACCAGCGCCGCGACGGTGCGCGGATGCCGCGCATTCAATCCTTCGCCTTGGTCTTGGCCGCGTCCGGCTTGCTGGACTTGAACATGTCCAGCATGCGCTCGGTCACCACGTAGCCGCCGGCGGCGTTGCCGGCGCCGAGCAGCACCGCGACGAAGCCGATGACTTTTTCCAGGGTGGTGTCGGCGTGGCCCAGCACCACCATCGCACCGATCAGGACGATGCCGTGGATGAAGTTGGAACCGGACATCAGCGGGGTGTGCAGGATCACCGGCACCCGCGAGATGATCACATGCCCGGCAATGGCCGCCAGCATGAAGATGTACAAGGCCACGAACCCGTCGCTCATCGCACTGTTCTCCCGGGCGCCGCGCCCGTCCGCCGCATCATAACCGCGTGCTGAACCGCTGTGCGATGCCGCCCTGCCGTCGTGCGGAGGCGCCGGGCGACGGCCGGTCAACCGCGACCGCCGCGGCGCGTTTACCACGGCATCCCCTGCCAGGAAGCTAAGCTGTGCTGGTGAGCACGCCTGCCCTCGCCCCGCCGTCGACCGATGCCGATGCCGAACAACGCCCGCTGCCGGCGTCGCTGGATGCGTTCCTGGCCGAGATCGGGCCGCGCGCGTTCCGCTTCGCCGAAGCCGGCCTGCGCCAGCGCGAGGACGCACTGGATGCGGTGCAGGACGCGATGATCAAGCTGCTGGCCTATCGCGAGCGCCCGGCGCAGGAGTGGACACCGCTGTTCTGGAGCATCCTGCGCCGGCGCATCATCGACCTGCAGCGCCGCCGCAACTTCCGCCTGCGTTTCTGGGCACCGAACAGCGAGCGCGACGCGGACAGCCCGCCGGACTGGGCCGACGACGGCCCCAATCCGTCCGAGCAGCACGAGCGCCGCCAGACCCACGCGCGGCTGGTGACGGCGCTGCGTGCACTGCCGGCCCGGCAGCGCGAGGCCTTCACCCTGCGCGTGCTGGAAGAACTGGACGTGGCCACCACCGCACGCGCGATGGGCTGCTCGGAAGGCTCGGTAAAAACCCATCTGTCGCGCGCCCGCGAGGCGCTGCAGAAACATCTGGAGGACGTCCGATGACATCCGATCCCACCCGCTCCGCGGACTTCGACGCGCGCCTGCGCGCGGTCCATCAGACCGGCCTGCAGGCCCTGCCCGCGCCGACCCTGGCGCGACTGCGTGCGGCGCGCCGGCAGGCCAGCCAGACGCACACCGCACCGGGCCGTCGCTGGGGCTGGCTGCTGGCGGCGGTGCCGGCGCTGCTCGGTGCGGCGCTGGGCGTGCACCTGTTGCTGCGCCCTGCCCCGTCGGTGCCGATCACCACCGCCAGCGTCGCTGCCGGCACGCCCGCGGTCGCGAGCACGCCGGCAGGCGCGGGCGCCGATACCGACCAGGCCGCGACCGCGATGCTGGACGAAAATCCCGACCTGTACCTGTGGCTGGGCTCCGATACCTCGCTGGCAATGGAATGAACCCGATGACTCGCCTGATCCGTCTCTCCCTGGCGCTTGCGCTGCTGGCCGGCAGCGTCGTCCCGGTCGCTTTTGCCGCCCCGCCCCCGCCGGGACCGCCACCGCCACCTGCCGCCGACCGCGACGACGACGCCGGCCCACCGCTGCCCGACTGGGAACACCTGAGCCCGCAGCAGCGCGAGTTGCTGATCGCGCCGCTGCGCCAGCGCTGGAACGACATCCCGCAGCAACGCCGGCGCATGTTCGAGCACGCGCAGCGCTGGCAGTCGATGACCCCGGAGCAACGCGACCAAGCGCGCAAGGGTGCGCGTCGCTACGAGGACATGAGCCCGCAACAGCGCGAGGAAGCGCGGGTGCTGTTCGACCGCATGCGGGCGCTGCCGCCGGAGCAGCGCAAGGCGCTGCGCGACCGCTGGGAAGCGATGACACCGACGCAACGCGCCGCCTGGATCCGCGCCAATGCCAGCCCGGACAACCGGCCGCCGCCCGATGCGTCCAGGTAAGCGGGCAGCGCACTCCCTAGACGCCGGTCGAGACTTGCTGCGCATGCCGCGCGGCACATCGCCGTGTGCCGCGGGCAATGGCCTCCAGCGAAGATCGCAGGACAACCCGTAGGAGCGGCTTCAGCCGCGACGGCGTTCCCGGTAAAGCCCGTCGCGGCGGAAGCCGCTCCTACATGGAACAGCAGCCTGCGAGGTGCTGGATCAAGTTGCCTGCAATGCCGCCTGCTGGCTTGCCCGATGGACATCGGTGCCTGGAGTTCAGCCAGACGCAAGCTGCCGCGCGGAGACCCGTGCGTCTAAAGCGATCGTCGAACGGCACGCTCTTTTGTGGGAGCAACGTCAGGCGCGACGGGCTGTACCGGGAACGCCGGTCGCGGCTGAAGCCGCTCCTCCAGGCATAACGTCGATAGACACCAGAGCGGCAGGTCGACTGCGAACCAGCCAACAGACGCGCCGGCGAAAGAAGGCGACCGCGTCACTGCTGTCCCCACTCTCACCGGGTCAACGCCCCGCAACGCCGACTCACGCCATCCAGCGCGTCTTCGCCAGCAGTTCGTCGTTCCAGTCGTAGGCGATCGCGCCGTCCTTCAGGAACAGGGCAACGAAGTTGTAGACGTTGCGCGCGTACATTTCGCTGGCATGCACCGCGCCCATGCTGGCCAGGTCCAGCGGACCGGCGATGGTCACGCCGGCGTGTTCGAGGGTCTCTCCCGGCCGGGTCAGCTCGCAGTTGCCGCCGGTCTCGGCGGCCAGGTCCACCACCACGCTGCCGGGCTTCATGCCGGCGACCATCGCCGCGCTGAGAATCTTCGGCGCCGGCCGCCCCGGCACCGCGGCGGTGCATACCACCACGTCGATGCCCTTCAGGTGCTCGGCCAGACGGCGCTGCTGTTCCGCGCGTTCGTCGTCGGTGAGTTGCCGCGCGTAGCCGCCCTCGCCGGCGGCGCTGACCCCGAGGTCGAGGAACTTGCCGCCCAGCGATTCGATCTGTTCGCGGGTTTCCGGGCGCACGTCGAAGCCCTCCACCTGCGCGCCCAGGCGCTTGGCGGTGGCGATGGCCTGCAGGCCGGCCACGCCGGCGCCGACGATCAGCACCTTGGAAGGACGGATGGTGCCGGCCGCGGTGGTCAGCATCGGGAAGAAGCGCGGCGCCAGCTGCGCGGCGATCAGGGTCGCCTTGTAGCCGGCCATGCCGGCCTGCGAGCTGAGCACGTCCATCGCCTGCGCGCGGGTGGTGCGCGGCAGCCGTTCCAGCGGGAAGGCAACCAGCTGCCGGGCCTGCAACGCCGCCGCACGCGCCGGATCGGCCTGCGGCTGCAGGATGCCGACCACGCCGGCGCCCTGCTTGAGCTGCTCCAGCGCCAGCGCCGGCAGCGGCTGCACGCACAGCACCAGATCCGCCTGCGCCGGGCTGTCGGCATCGGCCAGGCTGGCGCCGGCGGCTAGGTAGGCGTCATCGACGAACCCTGCCGACACCCCCGCTTGCGGCTCGACCCGCACCTGCGCGCCCAGCGCGACCAGTTTCTTGACCGTCTCCGGCGTGGCCGCCACGCGGCGTTCGCCCTGCGCCGACTCCTTCACCACCAGCACCTGCACTGCCATGCGATTCCCCGTGCCTTGCCCGTCGTCCGCGCCGATCCTACAGGGTCCGCACGCCAGGTGGAGGCGCGCCGGCCGCCTGGCAGGCGTCGGTGGACAGGCGCGCTGGCGATGCGGACGCGATGGCATCCCCTGCGGGTGGCGTCGGTGCAGGCGCGCGCTCTGACGATGGCGGCCGGGCGCATGACCGAGTCGGATGTGACGCGGCTTGCCAGGAAACGCGTATCGCCGAATGCGATGACCAGCGTGGATCGATGGTGCGCAGGCGCGGCGTCAGCCGCGACCGGCAGAGCGAGAAAACCCGGCGCGACGGAGGCAACCTCCTAGAGCTAGGCAATGCCCGCGGATAGGAACGGTTTGAGTTGCGACGGGCATTGCCGGGAATGCCCGTCGCGGCTGAAGCCGCTCCTACGATCACGATGGCCTGTCGGCTAACGGCCGACAAAAGGCATCGTTCGTGATGCGCTTACGCCGCCAATACGGGCAGCGAGTTGCGCGTGACACGTGCGACGCCACCGCAGCGATGCCGGCGCCCCGCAACGTCCCTCAGTGCAAGGTCGCGCTATGCGGATCCAGGCGGTCGATCACGCCCTGCATGGCGCTGTCGAAGGCGCCGTCGTCGACGTGGGCGCGCAGCCGGCCCAGCCGCACCATCACCGCCAGTTCTTCCGGCGAGGCCACGCAGAAGCGCACGCCGCGCCGGTTGACGAACAGCAGCCGCGACGAGATCGGGCTCACCCACGACAGCTTGCCGGCCTGCATCTTGCCGTCGCGGTCGACGAAATCCAGCCAGGTGCCGATCGGCATCGCGCGGAAGCGGTCGGCATCGGCGTTGTCGAAATCGTCCATGGTCTGCGCCGGCGCCACTTCCACCGGCTGCGCCTCCTGCACCGGCGGCTGCGGCAGCGCCACCTGCGGCAGTTCCGGTAGCGGCCGCTCCAGTTCCGGGCGCAGTTCGGCCACCGCCTGCAGCGTGTCGTGCAGCGCATCGATCGCCGCCGCGGCCGCCTCGGCATGCAGGCCGACGCTGGCGAAGACACGCTGCAACGCGCCCTGCCAGGCCTGCAACCAAGGCTTGCCGACGATGTGCCGCTGCGCTTCGGCGGCTTCCTCGAGCAGGCCGTCGGCCAGCGCCAGCGCATCGCGCACGCCGGGACCGCCCTCGCCTTCGCGCAGCATCGCCATGGTCAGGTGGTGCTGCCACGGCTGGCGCAGGAAATCCTGCAGCGCCTGCGGCAGCTGCCGGCCCTGCAGGCGCACCTGCAATTCTGCGTCGGCGCGCTGCCGCGCCAGTTCCAGCTTCTCCTGGCCGCGCTGGGTCTCGGCGGCGCGGCGCTCGGCGATCTCGATGCGGCGGCGATGCTGCATCAGGAAATCGCGGAATTCCTCTTCCAGGGTCAGGAAGATCGCCAGGTTCTCGTTGAACTCGGCCACCAGTCGGTCGATGATCTCCTCGACCTTGCCCATCAGCACGCGCTCGGCCTGACTCTCGCCGGTGTTGCCCTCGCAGGCCTCGGCCAGCGAGTTGAGCAGGCGCCGCGCCGGGTGGGTCTTCTGCACGAACATGCGCCGGTCCAGCAGCGCGACCTTGACGAACGGCACCACCAGCCGGCCGATCAGTTCGCGCGAGCGGCCTTCCAGGTCGCGCTCGTCGAGCATCACGTCGAACAGCATGCCGACCAGGTCGATCGCGTCCTCGTCGACCGGATCCAGCCGTGCATGCGCCGGGTCCACGCCGAACTGGGTGGCATTGGACAGCACCTCGCTCTTGAGCCGCTGCGCCAGCGACTCGCTGTCGTCGCCGATCGCCGCGCGCAACGTGGCGCTGGGCGTGGCCTGCAGCAGCGAGAGCACCGACATCATCTCGCGCTGGCTCAGCGGCCGCTGCTGACCGACCGCGGCGGTCGCCGCGGACGTGGCGCTCTCGCGCGCGTTGCGGGTCTGCTGCAGCAACTCGTGCAACGCCTCCAGCAACACGCCCTGGCTGCCGCCGGGCAGGCGCGCCTCGGCACCCTCGTAGCGCTCGCCGGCCTGCAGGCTGCCGCGGCGCTCGGCCCACCGGTTGACGAAGCGGTTGGCCCAGGCCGGCGCGTAGTGTTCTTCCTCCTCGCCCAACTCGGCACCGACGCCGGCATCGGCCGGCGCGCCGGGCTCGCGCGGCGGGCGCTGCTCCGGCGCCGGCGTGCGCCGCGGCGGCGGCGTCCGTGGCCGCGAGATCTCCGGCATCACCCCGGCCTGGGCCAGGCTGTCGTCCAGGTCCTGATAGAGCTTGCCGACCCCGGCAGTGAAATCGCGCTCGCACAGCTTGATCAGCACCAGCCGCACTTCCGGGGCCAGGTCACTGGTGGAGAACGCGGCATGCACGGCCACGCCGATGTGTTCGGGGCCGATCGGATTGGTGTCCGCATCCAGTTCCAGGCCGCCGGCGATCCAGCCCAGGCGCCGGTCGATGCGGGTCAGCACCGGCTTCCACTCGCGCAGCAGCACGCTGGCCAGGTTGCGCACCGCCAGCCGCGACTCCAGTTCGTGTTCGGAGATCAGGCTCAGGCCCTGCCCGTAGCCGGCCAGGGCGACCTCGGCCGACAGCGGCGCGCCGGCCTCCAGCGCCTCCCAGGCGGTGTGCAGTTGCGCGCGGAAGCGCGCGGCGATCTCGTCGCGGCGGCGGCGCAGTTCGCGCATGCCGTCCAGGAACAGCAGCTGCGACGCGCCGGCGCTCTCGGCGCGGTCGAACAGCACATCGTCGAAATGCGCCAGCGCCGCGGCGAAGGCCTGGCCCAGCACCGGCAGCATGCCCTCGCGCGCCTGCGTCAACAGGCGCGGATCACGCGCCGGGTGTGCGTGCGGGCTGGGGCTGAAACTCATGCGCGACGGCTCCGCGCCATGGACGGCGCCAGGTAGAAGAATGGTGGAGGACGAACAGACGCGGCCCCTGTTTCCGCTCCTGCATGGTAGGCAAGGTAGCTGAATGTCGACCGTGATGGGCTACGCATTTCTCGCTCCAGAACGTGACACCGAGCAGGATCGTAGGGCGCGGCAGCGTAACCACGCGTGCAGCGCGGCCTGAATACGCCCACTCAGGCGGCGACCGCCACCCGTTCCAGGCGGTCGACCGCGCCCTGCATGGCGCTGTAGAAGGCATCGTCGTCGCGGTGCAGGCGCAGCCGGTCCAGCCGCGCCATCACCGCCAGCGCCTCGGCCGAGGCGACGCACAGGCGCCCGCCGCGACGGTTGACGAACAGCAGGCGCGCCGAGATCGGACTCACCCAGGTCAGCTTCCCGGGCTGCACGCGGCCTTCGCGATCGACGAAATCCAGCCAGGTGCCCAGCGGCAGGGTGCGGAAGTAATCGGCGGTGATGTGGTCGAAATCGGTGGGCTGGGCCGGCTCCGGCAGTGCCGGCACGGTCTCGGCGGCAGGCGGCTCGGGCGCCTCCACGCTGGCCACGGGCAGCGCGGCCTGCAACGGCCGCGCGTGCGCCAGGTCGTCCAGCGCGGTGTGCAGGGACTGCCAGGCGGCCTCGGCGGCCGCCGCGTCCAGGCCGATGCTGGTCCACAGCCGGGTCAGCTCGGCGCGCTGCGGCTGCAGCCAGCCCTCCAGCGGCGCCGCACCGGCCTGGGCCTGGCGGCACTGCGCCAGCACCGCATCGCCCAGCGCCAGCGCCGCGGCGAGCGCACTGCCCTGTCCGTCGTCGCGTAGGGCCGACTGCTGCACGTACTGGCACCAGGACTGGCGCAGGAAGGCATCGATGGGCGGCGGCAGGATCAGGTCGTCGCCGGCCTGCTGCAGCAGTTCGTGCACGGCCTGCGCGGCGCGCTGGCGGGCGACCTCGCGGCGCTCCTCCGCCCGCTGCAGTTCGGACGCGCGGCGCTCGGCGATCTCCACCCGGCGCCGGTACTGCTCGTAAGCGCTGCCGAACTCGGCCTCCAGCGCCAGGAACACCGCCAGGTGCTCGTCGAAATCGCGCACCACCCGCTCCACCGCCGCCTGCGCCTGCGCCAGCAGCGCCTGCTCCGGGCCGGTGCTGCCGGCATTGCCATCGCAGGCGTCGGCCAGCAGGTTGAGCAGACGCCGCGCCGGATGTCCGTCGCGCACGAACAGGCGCCCGTCGATCAGTGCGACCTTGGCCATGGGCACCAGCATCTGGCCCAGCAGTTCGCGCTGCGCCGGCTGCAGCACGCACTCCTCCAGCATCACGTCGAACAGCAGGCCGACCAGATCCAGCGTGTCGGCGTCGGCCGGGTCCAGGCAGGTGCTCGCCGGATCCAGGCCGAGCGAGGCGCCGACGCCGGCGATCTGGCGGCGCAGGCCCTGCGCCAGCGGGCCGCCGTGCTCGCAGACGGCGGCAAACCCGGCCAAGGGCATGGTCTGCAGCAGCGACAGCACCGACAGCACCTCACGCGGCGACAGGCAGCGCCGGCCATCGCCCGCGCCCGCGTCCGGCTGCGCCTCGTGCAGCAGCGCGCGCAGCGCCGGCGGCAGGACGTCCTGTTCGTTGCGCGCGTGCGCGTCCAGCGCGCGTGCGGCGCGGCGCTGCGCCGCCGACAGCGGCGCGGCGGTTTCCCAGTTCTCGAAGAAGCGGCTGATCCAGTCCGGCGCCGCCTCGTCCTCGCTCGCGCCCAGGCGCGGGATGGCGCGGCGGCGCGGGCGCCCGCTGGGCAGCGCGCGGGCGCGCGCAACCTGGTTCAGGCGCTGCTCCAGTTGCGCATACAGCTCGCCGACGCGTTCCTGCAGTTCCTGCTCGCAGATCTTGACGATCGCCAGTTGCACCTGCGGCGCCAGCACCAGCCCGTGCAGCGCCGCATACACGGCCGCGCCCACGTGCTCGGGGCCGAACGGGTTGTTGTCGGCATCGATGCGCTGGCCGCCGGCGATGAAGCCGAGGAACCGGTTCAGCCGCATCAGTTCCGGCCGCCAGCGGTGCTGGATCGCGCCGGCCAGGTTACGCACCGCCAGGCGCACGTCCAGTTCCTGCTCCGAGACCAGGCTCAGATCGCCACGCTCGCGCGCCAGGCTGCGCTCCACCGACAGCGGGCGGCCAGCCTCCAGCGCCTGCCAGGCCTGGGCCAGGTGCGCGCGGAAACGCGCGGCGATCGGCTCACGCTGCTGGCGCAGCAACTGAATGGCTTCGAAATAGTCGTTCTGGCTCGGCCCGGCGCGCTCGGCCATGCGGAACAGCGCCTCGGCCAGCACATCCAGCACCTCGCCGAAGGCGCCGGCGAGCGGGACCGACACCACATCCCGGACCTGCTCGAGCAGATCCGCGTTGCGGCTGGGCGACAACTCTTCAGCGTATTCAGCAAGGGTCATGGCAGTGTGATACGCAGGCAGCAGTGAGACCGACGTCAATTCGGAAGCTAGCGGCAGATCAGCAACGCAACGTGATTGTCCGTGTAACTGCGGCATCCGCTGCCGCCTGCGAGCGCGCGACTATAATTTCGCGCCCGCCCCACGGAATCGAGACTATGCGCACAATTCATTCGCTGCAAGCGCTGGATGCGCGCCGTTCGGTGCCATCCAAGCAACTCGGCGAGCCGGGACCGGACGCGGACACGCTGCTGGCCATGCTGCAGTCGGCGGTTCGTGTCCCCGATCACGGAAAGCTGGTGCCGTTCCGCTTCCTGCGCATCGCCGGCCCGGCGCGCCAGGCATTGGGCGACATCCTCGCCGAGCGCACCGTGCAGCGCGACCCGGGCGCGTCGCCGGCGGCGGTGGAAAAGGACCGCGAACGCTTCGCGCATGCGCCGGTGGTGATCGCGGTGATCACCTGCCTGCAGCGCGGGCACAAGGTGCCGGAAATCGAACAGTGGCTGACCGCCGGGTCGGTGTGCTTCGCGCTGCTGCAGGCGGCGCAGGCCTATGGCTTCGGCGCGCAATGGCTGACCGGCTGGATGGCGTATGACGAGACGGTGACCGCGCGGCTGGGCTTGGCCGAGCACGAACACGTCGCCGGCTTCATTCACATCGGCACCGCCCGCATCGACGCCCCGGAGCGCGAGCGGCCGGATCCGCGCGCGCTGCTCAGCGACTGGACGCCGTGAACGCAGGCCTGCCCCTGTCGCGGCCGCTGTACCTGGTCGACGCCAGCCTGTACGTGTTCCGCGCCTGGCATTCGATTCCCGACGAGTTCCAGGACGCGCAGGGCTGGCCGACCAACGCGGTGCACGGCTTCGCCCGCTTCCTGCTCGACCTGCTCGAGCGCGAACGCCCGCGACACATCGTGATCGCCTTCGACGAAGCGCTGGACAGTTGCTTCCGGCATCGCCTGTACGCCGCCTACAAGGCCAACCGCGCGCCGGCGCCGGATGCGCTGCGCCGCCAGTTCGCGCACTGCAAGGCGCTGTGCGCGGCCCTGGGCCTGGGCGTGCTGGCGCATCACGACTACGAGGCCGACGACCTGATCGGCAGCGCCCTGCATCGCGCGCGCGGCGACGGCTTCCACGGCGTGATCGTCTCCGCCGACAAGGACCTGTCGCAGTTGCTGCTGGAATTCGACGAGCAATGGGACTACGGCCGCGGCCAGCGCTGGGGCGCGGCCGGGGTCAAGGCACGCCACGGCGTGCATGCGCACCAGATCGCCGACTACCTGGCGTTGACCGGCGATGCGATCGACAACATTCCCGGGGTCACCGGCATCGGCGCCAAGTCGGCGGCGATCCTGCTGGCGCATTTCGGCGACCTGGACACGCTGCTGGCACGGGTCGAGGAAGTGGCGTTCCTGCGCCTGCGCGGTGCCGCGCAGATGGCCGTGCGCCTGCGCGAGCAGCGCGAACACGCGCTGCTGTGGCGGCAGTTGACCACCATCGCCCTGGACGCGCCGCTGCACACCGCCGCGGCGGATTTCGCCCGCGGCGCGGCCGATGCCGACATGCTGCAGGGCCTGTGCGAGGCGCTGCGCTTCGGGCCACTGACCCGGCGCCGGCTGCTGCAGGCCGCCGGCCTGGAGCTTGCGGCCGGCTGAACGAGCGCCGGTGCCGCATCGCGCCCGCCCAACGCTGGCACGCATCAAAAAAACACAGCGCACGCTCTACACTGCACCGCATCGCCGGACCGCGCCGCGCGCGACCGCGCCTTCTTCCTCCGCTACCTGCGAGCTGCCCATGCCCCGCCATGATTCCCCGCCCCGCGTCGTCTACGAAGGCAAGTACCAGCGCATGGTCGTGCGCGGCACCTGGGAGTATTCCGAACGCGTGCATGCCGGCGGCCTGGCCGCGATCATCGTGGCGGTCACGCCGGACGACGAGGTGCTGTTCGTCGAACAGTTCCGCGTGCCGCTGCAGGCGCGCACCATCGAGATGCCGGCCGGCCTGGTCGGCGACATCGATGCCGGCGAATCGATCGAAGTGTCGGCGGTGCGCGAGCTGGAGGAGGAGACCGGCTGGACCGCCGACCACGCCGAGGTGCTGCTGATCGGCCCGACCTCGGCCGGCGCCAGCAACGAGAAGGTCGCCTTCGTGCGCGCCAGCGGCCTGCGCAAGGTCGGCAACGGCGGTGGCGACGCCAGCGAGGACATCACCGTGCATTCGGTGCCGCGCACGCGCGCTGCCGCGTGGCTGGTGCAGAAGATGGGCGAAGGCTACGCGTTGGACGCGAAACTGTGGGCCGGCCTGTGGATGATCGAACACGAGCTCGACGGTACGCCGCGTGGCTGAGGCATCCGTTTCCGCCCTGCCGCCGCTGCTGGGTGCCGACGACCCGGCGGTGTTCCGCATCCACTGCCCACACGGCAGCTCGCCATTCGTGCTGCTGGCCGACCACGCCGGCCAGGCGGTCCCGCGCGCGCTGCACGGTCTCGGCCTGGCGCAGGCGGACCTGGACCGGCACATCGGCTGGGACATCGGCATCGCCGGCACCACCCGCGCGCTGTCGGCGCTGCTCGACGCCTGGGCGATCGAGCAGACTTACTCGCGGCTGCTGATCGACTGCAACCGCCCGCTCGCCTCGCCGACGCTGATCCCGCCGGTCAGCGACCGCACCGTGGTGCCGGGCAACGCCGGGCTCACGGCCACGCAGCGCCAGCAGCGCATCGACGCCGTGCACGCGCCCTACCACGCGCGCATCGCCGCCGAACTGGACGCGCGCCGCGCCGCCGCGCGGCCCACCGTGCTGGTGATGATGCACAGCTTCACCCCGGTGATGGACGGCGTGCCGCGGCCCTGGCATGCCGGCGTGCTGTACCACCGCGACACCCGCTTCGCCCATGCGCTGCTGCAGGCGCTGCGCGCGGAGGACGACCTGCTGGTCGGCGACAACGCACCGTATGCGGTCAGCGACAGCAGCGACTACGCGGTGCCCGTGCACGGCGAAGGCCGCGGCCTGCCGCACGTGGAACTGGAGATCCGCCAGGACCTGATCGCCGACGCCGCCGGCCAGCAGGCCTGGGCGCAGCGGCTGGCGCGGATCTTCACCGCGCTGCAGCCGCAGTTGCTGGCGCTGGGCTGAGCCGGGGCGGACGCGGGCCCGGCCGATCGGTCATGCCTCGCGCGACAGGCAGGGCGCTGCACCGCACTCGCCGCGCGGATAGCGCAGGCACAACGCGATGGCCACGCCCACGACCGCGAACAGCGCCGCCCCGTACTGGGCCTGCACCAACCCGTGCAGCGCCGCCGCGCTGGCGGCCGGTTGCGCGCCGCGCGCCGCATTGGCCACCATCACCAGCACCGCCAGGCCCACGGCACCGCCGATCTGCTGCGCCGTGGCGGCCATGCCCGAGGCCACGCCCTGCTGCGGCGCCGGCACGCCCTGACCGGCCACCACCCACATCGCCGTCCAGCTCATGCCCTGCCCCACACTGAGCAGGACAATGCCCGGCAGCAACGGCCAATAGCCCGCGCCATGCGGCAATGCGACGGTCGCTGCGGCGATGCCCAGCGCGCCCGCGCTGAATCCCCAGGCCAGCACCTGCCGCGGCGAACGCCGCTGCAGCAAGCGCTCGGCGATGCGGATGCCGAAGGCGCAGACCACCGTCGGCGGCAGGAACGCCATGCCGGCCTGCAGCGGACTCCAGCCATAGCCGTCCTGAAAGTACAGCGCCAGGAAGTAGTACTGCACGCCGTAGCTGCTCATGAAAGCGAAGGTCAGGCCCAGCGCGGCGCGCAGACCGGGAAGACGCAGCAGCGCGAAGCGCATCAACGGATCGCGGCTGCGTTGCTCGATCCACACGAACCCTGCCAGCAGCACCGCCGATGCCAGCAGACAGGACAGCGTGACCGGCGCGCTCCAGCCCCATTCCGGACCCTGCACCAGGGTGGCCACCAGCAGGCTGCCGCCGGCGGTCACGGTGGCACATCCGGCCAGGTCGAAGGTGCGACCGTGCGCGCGTGGGCCATCGGCCGGCAACCACCGCCCTGCTGCCGCCGCGCAGGCGATGGCCGGCGGCACGATGACCGCCAGCACCGCCGGCCACCCGAAGGCCTGGGTCAGCGCGCCGCCCAGCAAAGTGCCCAGCGCCAGTCCCACCGCACTGGCCGTGCTCCAGATCGCCAACGCGCGATTGCGCGCCACGCCTTCGGCATAGAGGGTGTTGATCAGGGCCAGGGTCGCCGGAAACAGCAAGGCCGCGCCCACGCCTTGCGCGGCCCGCGCGGCGATCAGCAGCACGGCGTTGGGTGCCAGCGCGCCCAGCAACGAGGCCAGCGCGAACAGCAGCATGCCCAGCCGGTAGAAGCGGCGCCGCCCCAACAGATCGGCTGCGCGGCCGCCGAGCAGCAGGCAACCGCCGAATGCCACGGTGTAGGCGCTGACCACCCATTGCAGGCGCTGCGCGTCGATCTGCAGCGCCCGGCCCATGTCGTGCAGGGCGACGAAGATGATGGTGGCGTCCAGGGCGATCAGCAATTGCGCGGTGGCGAGCAGCGCCAACGCCCTGCGCGGATGGGATAGGGAGTGCATCGGCATCGGGGACATGGGGGAGGAACCGCCAGTCTCACTGATGCGAAATCGTCGATAAATCCTGTGCTCTTCATATGCGTCATGATTTTTCGCATGAATCGCAAAAGCATGGATCTCAACGCGGTGCGCATGCTGGTGCGCGTGGCCGAAGCGCGCAGTTTCACCATCGCCGCCGGCCAGCTCGGCGTCAGTCAATCGGGGCTGTCCCGCGCGATCGGCAGGCTGGAAGCGACACTGGGGGTCAAGCTGCTGCAGCGCACGACCCGCAACGTCGGGCTGAGCCCGGACGGGCGCCAGTTCGTCGAGCAGGTAGCGCCGCTGCTGGGCGGGCTGGACGAGGCCGAGCGGCAACTGGCGGACCGCTCCTGCACGCCGTCCGGCACGCTCAGGATCAGCGCGCCGTCGATGTTCGGCCGCAAGGTGCTGGTGCCGCTGCTGGCCCCATTGCTGGCGCAGCATCCGCAGCTGCGCGTGGAGACCGTGCTCAGCGACCGCCTGGTCGATCTGGTCGAGGAAGGCTTCGACGCGGCACTGCGCACCGGCCCCATCGCCGACAGGCGCATCGTCGCGCGCCCGTTGCGGCCGCTACGCTGGGTGACCGTCGCCAGTCCTGCCTACCTGGCCGCACGCGGCGCGCCCACCGATCTCGAGACGCTGCGCGATCACGCCTGCCTGGCGATCCGCAATCCGCGCAGCGGGCGCCTGGTGAACTGGCAATTCCTGCAGGAGGGGCAACGCTGCGGATTCGCGCCGCCGGCTCGGATGGTGTTCGACCACGGTGACCCGCTGGTGGAGGGCGCCATCGCCGGCATGGGCATCGTGCAGGTGATGGATTTCGCAGTGGCCGATGCACTGGCCGACGGACGCCTGCAACGCGTGCTGCAGGCCTTCGAAGGCCGCAGCCGCACGCTGTCGTTGATCTATCCGCCGTCGCGGCAACGCTCGGCCAAGCTGCGCGTGCTGACGGAGGCCCTGCTGGCCGGGAGCTGGTGAAGCCACTGCACCGCCGATGGCACGGCAATGCGCCGCGACGACGATGCACGCCATGCGCATGCGGCCCGTGGCCCTATGCCAGCGTCGGCACCGGCATCCACGGAAACGCCTTGTAGCCCAGTATCTGCAGCGGAACAGCGAGCGCAGCGAAGTCGGCGGCGATCGCCGTGGCGCGGCGCCGATCCAGTGCCTCGCCGACTGTCAACGGACCGGCACGACAGGCCGCCAGCGCCCGCCCGATCGTCCAATCCAGCAGGCGCGCGACCTGCTGCGCCGCCGGCTTCATCTGTTCAGGCGGGCAGCGCGCAAGCACCAGATCGAACGAGGCGAAGATGCCGGGGCCGACGCCCAGTGCACGGGCCGCCTCCCAGGCGTCCTCGTCCGCCTCGCCCAGGGCCTCGTCCACACCCTCCACCTGCAGGAACGCGTCGGACTCGGCGTAGTAGGCCAACGCCTGCGCGTAGTCCTGCAACGTGGACAGCGGGCATTGCCGCTTCTGCACATCCAGCACATCGGCGAACGTCGCCGGTTCCAGGTAGGGCGCCAGGCCCAGCGCGCGCGCCGCCGCCGGCACTGCGCCATCGTCGTCGAACGCGGTGGCTTCGTCTGGCGGCAACCAGAAGCGCGCCTGCAGCGGATCCTCACCGGTCGCATGCACCCAGCCGAACGCCTCGTGTACGTGGCCCTCGTCGTTGCAGGCGGCAAAGGCGTCCAGCGTCTCGCGCAGGCTCATCAGCGGGATCATGTGTCGTCGGACAGGCAGTGGCAGCGCAGTCTACGTCAGGCTTGCGCCGGGGCCCATGCGGGACCATGACGGCACGCCGCCGGACCTCGCCAGGGTCGGCGCCAGGCGAGACCACCACGTCCGCCCATGCAGTTCGCGGCCGGTGCGCCGCCGCGATGCGTGCCAGTGCAGCGACGAGGCTGGGTTGGCGCACATGCGCCAACGATCGGCAACGCATCCGATCGCCACTGCGACCATTCGGCATGCCTCGACCGCAGCGACGCTCAGCATGCTGAAGCGGCGAGCGCCCATCTTCACATCAAGCTGAGCGCTGGCTGCGCACGCTCGGGCTGGACCGGTCCGCACCGGCGCCCCGCCCCGCACCGGACACCCCATGCTCATCCGCCTCGGTTACGAGATTCGCTATCGGTTCGCGCAAGCGACGCCGATGCTGGCGATGCTGGACATCCACGACAGCCGCCGCGACGACATCGTCGCCGCCACCGCCTTGCACAGCGCGCCGGCGGCGCCGCTGCACAGCTATCGCGACGGCTTCGGCAACCGCTGCACGCGCCTGCAGGCGCCCGCCGGCCCGCTGACCCTGCGTGCCGATGCGGTGGTGCGCGACAGCGGGCTGCCGGACCAGTACCGCTACGATGCGGCGCAGACGCCGGTGGAGCAGTTGCCCGACGACACCCTGGTGTATCTGCTCGGCAGCCGCTACTGCGAAACCGACCTGCTCAGCGGCATGGCCTGGGAGCTGTTCGCCGGCACCCCGCACGGCTGGGCGCGGGTGCAGGCGATCTGCGACTACGTGCATGCGCACATCGCCTTCGGCTACGCCCACGCTTGCGCCACCAAGAGCGCCGCGCAGGCGCTGCAGGAAGGGCGCGGCGTGTGCCGCGACTTCGCGCATGCGGCCATCGCGCTGTGCCGCTGCATGAACATCCCGGCCCGCTACTGCACCGGCTATCTGGGCGACATCGGCGTCCCCGCCTCGGACGCCCCGATGGACTTTTCCGGCTGGTTCGAGGCCTTCCTCGACGGGCACTGGTACACCTTCGACGCGCGCCACAACCTGCCGCGCATCGGCCGGGTGCTGATCGCGCGCGGCCGCGATGCCGCCGACGTGGCGATCAGCACCACCTTCGGCGACAACGTGCTCGAATCGTTCGTGGTGTGGACCGAGGAGACCACGCAGGCGCAGCTCGACGCGCGGCCCGCACCGCCGGGTGCGGTCGAGGCTGCCGGGTACGCACCTGGCAACGCGCTGGCCTGCTGAGCCGGAAACGGAGGCGCCGCACGGCGCCCCCTGCGTGAGCGCGCCGCGCAGGCGCGCGCGGACTCAGGCGAAACCGTCGGTGGCGCGCACCAGCGCGTCGACGTTCTCCGCCTCGAACGCCGAATGGCCGGCCGCCGGCGTGATCTGCAGCGTCGCCTTCGGCCAGGCCTTGGCCAGGTCCCAGGCGTTGGCCAGCGGGCACACCACGTCGTAGCGGCCGTGCACGATCACCCCGGGGATGTCGGCGATGCGGTGCGCGTCGCGCAGCAACTGGTCCTCGACCTCGAAGAAGCCGCCGTTGACGAAGTAGTGGTTCTCGATGCGCGCGAACGCCAGCGCGAAGTGCGGGTCTTCGTGGCTGTCGACGAAATCGGCATCCACGTGCAGGAAGCTGGTCGCGCCTTCCCACACGCTCCAGGCCTTGGCCGCGGCCAGGCGGGTGGCCTCGTCGTCGCTGGTCAGGCGCCGGTGGAAGGCCGAGATCAGGTCGGCGCGCTCCACCGGCGGGATCGCCGCGACGTAGTGCTCCCAGGCATCGGGGAACAGGCGGCTGGCGCCTTCCTGGTAGAACCACTCCAGTTCCCAGCGGCGCAGCATGAAGATGCCGCGCAGCACCAGCTCGGTGACGCGCTGCGGATGCGTCTGCGCGTAGGCCAGCGCCAGGGTCGAGCCCCAGCTGCCGCCGAACACCTGCCAGCGCTCGATGCCCAGGTGCGTGCGCAGCCGCTCGATGTCGGCGACCAGGTCCCAGGTGGTGTTGTCGACCAGGTCGGCATGCGGCGTGGAGCGGCCGGAACCGCGCTGGTCGAACAGCACGATGCGGTACTTGGCCGGGTCGTGGAAGCGGCGCATCTTGGCGTTGCAGCCGCCGCCGGGACCACCATGCAGCAGCACCACCGGCTTGCCGTGCGGATTGCCGCACTGTTCGTAGGACAGGGTATGCCGTGCGTCCACCGGCAACATGCCGCTGTCGAACGGCTCGATCTCGGGATACAGCGTGCGCATGGCGCCTCCTGCGGGAAAACCGCGATTCTACCCATGCGCGCCACGATCAGCGGCGCTGGTCAGCAAACGGCCGGCCGCGGAGGGGCCTGGCACAGCGCCGACCGGTCACGCGGGATCGGGACTAACCGAGAACCGACGCGCTTCTGCCGTGCGCGTCCTGCTGCCGCTGCTGCGCTTCCATGGCCACGTGCTGCTCACGCTGCTGATTGAACGCCTGTGCCCGCTGTACTGTCTCGTGCATCGGTGCAGCCGCCTGCGCCACGTCCGTGGCGGCGCGAAAGCCAGGCGTGGTACCGGACACCCACAGCGTGTCGCCGGCCATCTGCACCCGGTCGATCTTGTCCGCGCCCACGATGCCGGCTTGCTTGGCGCCGAGCATCGCCTGCGCGACGTGCGCATCGTCGATATGCGCCGGCACGTCCTTGCGGATACGCGCGAACATGGCCTGATCGGACGCAGACAGCGCGTTGAGATTCTGCGCACGATCGGTTGCGTGTGCGGCCGACGGTGCCGCCTGGACGCTGGAAGCCGGCGGCGTCGACGCGCCATGCGGATGCGTCGCGGCAGGCGTCTGCGGATGCGGCTGCGCGGACGCAGGGGCCGGCGTGCCGCGCTGGAACCATTGCCCAGGATGGGTCAGCGTGTCGTAGGCCTGGCCCGCCGCGTGCTTGGCCGCATCGATGCCCTGCGTGGCGGTCTGTCTTGCGGTTTCGTACGCCTGCGTGCCGACCCGTGCGGCGCTGTCCGCCGCTTGCGAGATCGCGTGTCTGGTCGCGGCGTAGGTGTGCGTCACCGCGCGTTCGGCCCGCTCAACCCCATCGGAGACCGCCTGCTTGCCGAGCTGATACGTTTGTGTGGCGGCTTGCGCCGCAACCCGCGCGCCATCGTAGGCATTGACGATGTGATTGGCGACGTTGGCCACGCCCGCCTGGAAGCGAGGATCATGGATGCGTTCCACCACGGCGTCGGCAGCCGCATGCGCGCCTCGCTCCACGGCGCTTTTTGCCGATTCCAGTCCACCGCCTACCCAACGTGCCGCCGCATCCGCACCCCGGCCGTGCAGGCGGGCGGCTTCGCCCACCACATGCCCAGCCAGCGGCGCAACCGGGATGAACGGTGCGGTAAAGCGGCCACCCTCACGCGCCACCGCGGCTATGCGCTCGTCCAATGCCTGCACGTAGCGGCCGCTGGAACGCACCGCATCGGCACTGGATTGCAAGCCGTGCTGCACGCCCTGCACGATACCGCTGCCTTCGATCCGGTCACGGATAGGCTGATCGGCATGCAAGGTCAGGTATTCGTTCACTTGCCGCTGGACTCCGGGAGGCAGCAGGCGCTGGCCATCGCCTGCTTGCATCTGCCGCAGCGCCAGCGACAGTTCCCCGCGGTGTTGCGATACGTCGCTGCGGAAAGCTGCAATGGCCGCTTCATGCTCCTCAGAGCGCTGCACCGCCTCTGCGAAGCGGGCGGGTTGCAGCATATTCTCCGGACTCTGGCTGCCAAAGTGCTGTTGGCCGCCATGATCATCCAGGCGCATCGCGATTAGCACGTTGGGCGGCGGCGCGCCGGCCGGCGCATCCAGATAGCGCCCCGCGCGAAGGCTCTGGATGTCGTCCTGGCTGGCCAGCGACACTACCTCGCCGATATGCGGGCTGGCCGCGCTCACCACATCGCCGGCCATGCGGTAATTGGTGAGTTGGCAGCCCGGTTGCGCCGGACCATCGGTCAGCTGCGCCGCGCCATAGCCGTTGAAGGTGGCGCCGCGCAGGCCGTACTTGGCCGCCTCGAGTTCCGCCAGCGCCCCGCCGAGGGAATGGCCGGCAACCGAGATCTGGTCACTGGGGATGCCGCGACTGGCTGCCTTGGCGAGCATGTCCGCGGTGAACGCATCGGCGGCGGCTTTTTGCGGATTGACATTGTCTCGCACCATCTTGGCGTCGACAGCAATGTCCTGCAGCGTGGTCAGCGCGTGGTCCCGCCTCTCCGCGCTGGTCGCCCCCGAAAACAGCGCTGGATCAGTGCCGCGATAGGCGATGATGACGTCATGCGGCGCCGCCACGTTTTGATAGGCGGTCGCGTGAAAGCCGGTCGTCGGGTCGTTCGCATAACCGAAGACGGTATAGTCCTTGCCGTCCAGGGAAACGGCCTTCGACGTTTCGACATCACGCTGCGAGCGGTTGACATAGGCGTCGTTGGCCGCGTCGGCGCGCACCTGATCCATGTGGCTCATGGGATGACATCCTTGACGACGACGGTGACGGGAAAGTACGCATCTGGATGTTGCGAGACTTCAGGGTCTTCAGCAGTCAGGGTCTGCGCACCATAGCGCGCGGCGGCGCGGTCGCCGTACAAGCTCTTCTTGAAATAACTCGTCTGCAGGCCGTCGCGCAGGAGGGTATTCAACGTGTGGCTCCAGTTGAACCTGACTCCCGTGGCGACCGCCGTGATGCCCACACTGGTCACGTCCCAGTGGCATACGCCAAGCTTGTAGTAATCCTCGTCCTGCAAGGCGTCGCGGTAGAAATACCCTTTCCACGTGTGGTCGTCCACGCGAGCCATTTCAATGTCGATGCCAATGTTGGGGACATCCTGCTGGCCGAGGAATGAGTCCATCGGCAAGCATTTCTTGTTGACCACGTCATATCCGATGTAACCCGCGATCGAATCCCACGGTTCGGGAGCCTGCGACGTAGCGATGACTTCGTAGCGCTTGACCGGGTGTGGATTCTTCGCGGGGTCTTTCGGGCTGCCGTGTGTCATGGAACATCCTGCCGTCAGGGTTATGGAGAGGGTGAATGCAGCCAGGGCAATTCGGGTTTTCATGCGGGCACTCTACGCCGCAGCCGTCAGGGACGGCAACGCGCTGGCAGCGCGGCGCTCCAGCCTGACCGCCTCTTCCAGCGCCCACGGAAGACGGTCGCGCCACCGCACCTCATCGCAAACCATATTCAATGCCAGGCGGGGAGCGCGGCGCTTCAATAATGCGCGACTGAGCGCTCCACACTGACCCGCAGCGAATGCGGCACGGTGTTGCCGAACCGGCGGATGACTGCTTTGTCTACGCATAGCGCCACGCCGACACCCGGGCTGGCGGATGCAGCGCAGTGCGGAATTCCCATGGGATGGCTGCAGGCTTACGCCGCCAGCCACTGCCCAAGCGTGACCCGATCGCGCGCTTCCAGGTCCTGGTGGGTCGCCACCTCCACGAAGCCGGCCGCCTCCAGCAGCGCGCGTACGGCCGGGCCCTGGTCCCAGCCGTGTTCCAGCAGCAGCCAGCCACCGGGCAGCAGATGCGGCGGCGCGTCTGCGACGATCCGGCGCAGATCGTCCAGGCCATCGGGACCGGACGCCAGCGCACTGGCCGGTTCGTAGCGCAGGTCGCCCTGCTGCAGGTGCGGGTCGTCGGCGGCGATGTACGGCGGGTTGCTGGCGATCAGGTCGAAGCGCTGCCCGGCCAGCGGTGCCAGCCAGGCGCCGTGGACGAAGGCGACGTTATCCAGGCCGTGCGCGCGCGCATTGGCCTGCGCCACCGCCAGGGCGGCTGCACTGAGGTCGGTGGCCGTCACCTGCGCCTGCGGGCGTTCGCTGGCCAGGGCCAGGGCGATGGCGCCGCTGCCGGTGCCGAGGTCGGCGACACGCCGGCCCGGCGCCGCATCCAGCCGCTCCAGCGCCAGTTCCACCAGCCGCTCGGTGTCCGCGCGCGGGATCAGCGTGGCCGGCCCGACCGCCAGGTCCAGGGTCCAGAAGCCGCGCCGGCCGGTCAGGTAGGCCACCGGCTCGCCCTGCGCACGCCGCGCCAGCAGCGCCTGGAACCCAGCGACCACGGCCTCGGCCAGCGGCTCGCGGGCGTGCGCGAACAACCACGCGCGATCGCGTTGCAGGGCGTGCAGCAGCAAGGCTTCGGCGTCGCCGCGTTCGACCTGGAGGCAGGCCGCGCGCAGCAGGGACTCGGGGGTAGGCGCATTCATCGCTGTCACGATGACGCAGCGGGCGCGGAAAAGCCAACGTGGTAGAAGAGAGCAACGCCTAAGCGCCATGGGCGGCTGGCGCCATCGTGCGGCAGTGCAGCAAAGAGCCAGGCTTGGAAATCGATAGAGGAAACCTATCTATTTAATTCCATCAATCGATTTGAGGGATCTATCGGCGCCCCCTATCATGAGCCTCGTTCCATCCCCCGACCCTATTGCAACCACGAGGAAACTCCATGTCGTCTTTGATCAACACCCAGGTCCAGCCGTTCAAGGCCAACGCCTACCGCAACGGCGAATTCATCGAAGTCACCGACGCGGACCTGAAGGGCAAGTGGTCGGTGCTGATCTTCATGCCGGCCGCCTTCACCTTCAACTGCCCCACCGAAGTGGAAGACGCCGCCGAGCATTACGCCGAGTTCCAGAAGATCGGCGCCGAGGTCTACATCGTCACCACCGATACCCATTTCTCGCACAAGGTGTGGCACGAGACCTCGCCGGCGGTGGGCAAGGCCCAGTTCCCGCTGGTCGGCGACCCGACCCACCAGCTCACCCGCGCCTTCGGCGTGCACATCGAGGAAGAAGGCCTGGCCCTGCGCGGCACCTTCGTGATCAACCCGGAAGGCGTGATCAAGACCCTCGAGATCCACGACAATGCGATCGCGCGCGACGTCACCGAGACCCTGCGCAAGCTCAAGGCCGCGCAGTTCGTCGCCTCGCATCCGGGCGAGGTGTGCCCAGCCAAGTGGAAGGAAGGCGAGAAGAGCCTGAAGCCGTCGCTGGACCTGGTCGGCAAGATCTAAGCCGCCCTCGCTCCCATCTCCGCCTGCTGGCGGGGGTGGGGGTGAACCGCAGCCGGCATCGCGCGCCGGCGCCGGCTGCGGTTCATCCCTCCTCCCTTGTTCGCGGCGCACTGCCCTGGCAGTTCGCCTCACCCTCGTTTTGCCCAACGTCAGGAGTCCGCCATGTTGGATGCCGATCTGAAAACCCAGTTGAAGGCCTACCTGGAGCGGGTCGTCCGGCCCATCCACATCACCGCGTCGGTGGACGATGGCGCCAAGTCGCGCGAGATGCTCGACCTGCTCGAGGATCTGGTGCTGCTGTCGGACAAGATCACCCTGGACGTGCACCGCGACAGCGGCGAGCGCGCCCCGTCGTTCGCGCTGAACAGCCCCGGCCACGACATCCACCTGCGCTTCGCCGGCCTGCCGATGGGCCACGAGTTCACCTCGCTGGTGCTGGCGCTGCTGCAGGTCGGCGGCCACCCGTCCAAGGCCACCGCCGAGCTGATCGAGCAGGTGCGCAACCTGCCCGGCGAATACCGCTTCGAAACCTATTTCTCGCTGTCCTGCCAGAACTGCCCGGACGTGGTGCAGGCGCTGAACCTGGCCGCGGTGCTGAACCCGAACATCCAGCACGTGGCCATCGACGGCGCACTGTTCCAGGACGAGGTCGAGGCGCGGCAGATCATGTCGGTGCCCACCGTCTACCTCAACGGCGAAGTCTTCGACCAGGGCCGCATGACCCTGGAGCAGATCGTGGCCAAGCTCGACACCGGCGCGGCCAAGCGCGACGCGGCGGCGATCGCGGCCAAGGCCCCGTTCGACGTGCTGGTGGTCGGCGGCGGCCCGGCCGGCGCGGCGGCGGCGATCTACGCCGCGCGCAAGGGCATCCGCACCGGCGTGGCGGCCGAGCGCTTCGGCGGCCAGGTGCTGGACACCATGGCGATCGAGAACTTCATCTCCGTGCAGGAGACCGAAGGCCCGAAGATGGCCGCGGCGCTGGAGCAGCACGTGCGCCAGTACGACGTGGACATCATGAACCTGCAGCGCGCCGAACAGCTGGTGCCGGCCGGTGCCGACGGCCTGGTCGAGGTCAAGCTGGCCAACGGCGCCTCGCTGAAGAGCCGCACGGTGATCCTGTCCACCGGCGCGCGCTGGCGGCAGATGAACGTACCCGGCGAAGACCAGTACCGCAACAAGGGCGTGGCCTACTGCCCGCACTGCGACGGCCCCCTGTTCAAGGGCAAGCGCGTGGCGGTGATCGGCGGCGGCAACTCCGGCGTGGAAGCGGCGATCGACCTGGCCGGCATCGTCAGCCACGTGACCCTGGTCGAGTTCGACAGCAAGCTGCGCGCCGACGACGTCCTGCAGCGCAAGCTGCGCAGCCTGGGCAACGTCGACATCCTGGTCAACGCGCAGAGCACCGAGGTGCTGGGCGATGGCCAGAAGGTCACCGGCCTGGTGTACAAGGACCGCGTCGGCGGCGATGTGCATCGTCTGGCGCTGGAAGGCATCTTCGTGCAGATCGGGCTGCTGCCGAACACCGAGTGGCTGCAGGGCACGGTGGCGCTGTCGCCGCGCGGCGAGATCGTGGTCGACGACCGCGGCCAGACCTCGCTGCCGGGCGTGTTCGCCGCCGGCGATGCGACCACGGTGCCGTACAAGCAGATCATCATCGCCATGGGCGAAGGCTCCAAGGCGGCGCTGAGCGCCTTCGACCACCTGATCCGCCACAGCGCACCGGTCGCCAGCGGCAGCGTCGCCGAAGCGGCCTGATCCGCCCCGTCCCGCGCCGCCCTGCCGGCGCGGGACCCGGGCGTACGGCCTGCGACGCGCACGCCCATCTGTCTCGCCGTCAGCGGCGCCAGACGCTCTATGCTGTGATCCTGCGACACCTCCCGCCGCTGCGTCCCGAGGAACCCGTCGATGAACCTGCGTGATCTGAAATACCTGGTGGCGCTGGCCGATCACAAGCATTTCGGGCGCGCCGCCGCGGCCTGCTTCGTCAGCCAGCCGACGCTGTCCACGCAGATCAAGAAGCTCGAGGACGAACTGGGCGTGCCTCTGGTCGAACGCGCCCCGCGCAAGGTCATGCTGACCCCGGCCGGGCGCGAGGCGGCCAGCCGCGCGCGCGGCATCGTCGCCGAGATCGAGCAGATGAAGGAAGCGGCGCGGCGCAGCCAGGATCCGGAAGCCGGCACCGTGCGCCTGGGCATCTTCCCCACACTCGGCCCGTACCTGCTGCCGCACGTGATCCCGCGCGTGCGCGAGCGCTTCCCGCAACTGGAACTGCTGCTGATCGAAGAGAAGAGCGACGTGCTGCTGACCCGCCTGCGCGAGGGCCGGCTGGACGCGGCGCTGCTGGCACTGCCGCTGCACGACGAGCAGTTGCACGCCGAATTCCTGTTCGAGGAACCGTTCGTGCTGGCGGTGCCCGAGCAGCATCCGCTGGCGCGGCGGCCGACCCCGCTGACCCTGGAGGAACTGCACGCGCAACGCCTGCTGCTGCTCGAGGACGGGCACTGCCTGCGCGACCAGGCGCTGGACGTCTGCCATCTGTCCGGCGCGCTGGAGAAGGCCGAGTTCCAGGCCACCAGCCTGGAGACGCTGCGGCAAATGGTCGCCGCCAACGTCGGCGTGACCCTGTTGCCGCTGCTGGCGGTGCAGCCGCCGGTGGCCAATCCGCCGAACCTGCGGCTGCTGTCGTTCGCGCCCGACGGCGGGCCGAGCCGGCGCATCGCCATGCTGTGGCGGCGCAGTTCGGCGATGGGTGCGTTCCTGCAGCAACTGGCGCACCTGTTCGGCGCGCTGCCCGAAGCGTTGTTCACGCTGCCGGCGCAGGCGCCGCTGCCGAGCCAGGCGCCGCGCCAGGTGGCCTGAGCGGGGCCCGACCGGGCCGCGGCGTCGCATCGGCGCCGGCTTGCTTGCACAATGGCGACAGGGGGCGGCACGGTGCCGCCCCCGTTCGTTGTGCCATCCAACCGGAGCCTGTCCATGACTTCGCAACACCGCAGCGGCCTGCCGCCCTCGTTGATCGTCTCCAGCCGCGACCTCGCGCGCCTGGAAGCCCTGCTCGACTCCCCCGCCTTGCACCAGCACCCGGCCGCGCTCGCGCTGGGCGCAGAACTCGACCGCGCCACCGTCGTGGCGCCGGACCAACTTCCTCCCGGCATCGTCGCCATGCATTCGCGCGTGGAATGCGAAGACGAGCTGCACGGCGAGCGCCACCACCTGACCCTGGTCTATCCGCACGAAGCCGATGCCGCGCATGCGCGCATCTCGGTGCTGGCCCCGGTCGGCAGCGCCCTGCTCGGCCTGGCCGTGGGCCAGTCCATCGACTGGCAGGCGCCCGGCGGACGCCCGCTGCGCCTGCGCGTGACCGCGGTGCAGCGCGCCGACGACGACAACGCGCGCGCAGCGCGTTAACGTGCGCGGCCCTATCCTTGTTCCCACTCGTTCCCGAGAGATACCGATGACCTCTTCCGCCCCCTCCAAGCTCGCCCAGTTGCGCGAGTTGTCCGTGGTCGTGGCCGATACCGGCGACTACGACGCGATCAAGCGGCTCAAGCCGGTGGACTGCACCACCAACCCGACCCTGGTGAAGAAGGCGCTGGACCTGCCGGTCTATGCCGACCTGATCGACGAGGCGCTGGCCTGGGCGCGCGGCCAGGACGGCGACCACGCCGCCCTGGTCGACGAGATCGCCGACCGCCTGACCATCGGCGTCGGCGCCAAGCTCAGCGCGCTGGTACCCGGCCGCGTGTCCACCGAAGTGGACGCCGACCTGGCCCACGACACCGCCGCCACCATCGCCAAGGCGCACAAGTTCATCGCCATGTACGCCGAACGCGGCATCCCCAAGGACCGCATCCTGATCAAGGTCGCCGCGACCTGGGAAGGCATCGAGGCGGCGCGGCAGCTGCAGAAGGACGGCATCGACTGCAACCTGACCCTGATCTTCAACCGCACCCAGGCCCTGGCCTGCGCCGAGGCCGGGGTCTTCCTGATCTCGCCGTTCGTCGGCCGCATCCTCGACTGGTACGTGGCCAAGGGCCAGACCCCGGCGACCATCGACGAAGACCCGGGCGTGCAGTTCGTGCGCGGCGTGTACGACGAGTTCAAGCGCCGCGGCTCGGCGACCGTGGTGATGGGCGCCTCGTTCCGCTCCACCGCGCAGATCGAGGCGCTGGCCGGCTGCGATCGCCTGACCATCTCGCCGGACCTGCTGGAGAAGCTCGACGCCGACCACGGCCCGCTGCCGCGCAAGCTCTCGCCCGGCCAGGCCGATGGCGCCAAGGTGGAACCGATCGACGCCAAGCGCTTCGCTGCCGACTTGGCCGCCGACCCGATGGCCACCGAGAAGCTGGCCGGCGGCATCGACACTTTCGCCAAGGACCTGCAGAGCCTGCGCGACACGATCCGGCACAAGCTGATCGGCTGATCGGCTGAGCGGCGCTCGCCTTGCGGCATCCGAAGAGCGGCGGCGACGCCGCTCTTTGTTTGTGCGGGAAACCGCGAATGGGGAATGGGGGATGGGCGAGGGGGTGTCCGCCGCGCGGCCTGTTCGTCGTTCGATCCGCTGCCGTCGGTGCAGGCCGCTGCGCGGCGCGACGCCGCATCGGCAACGACGCGGAACACGGCAAACAGGCGCAGGCGCAGCACCTATCACCCACGGCGCTTTCGACATCGCGTTGGCGCAGCCGCAACTTTTCCCGGGCTATGCTGCGCGCCCGAGTGCAGAGGCAAGGCAATGGCAACGATCGCAGTGGTGATGGTGGACGGCGTGGCAGACTGGGAGATCGGCACCATCCTGCCGGCGGCGCGGGCCTGGTTCGGCGACACACTGCAGATCGCCAGCATCGACGGCAAGCCCATCACCTCGATCGGCGGACTGAACCTGCACCCCACCTATGCCCTGTCGGATCTGGCGCCGTTGGACGCGGACCTGTGGCTGCTGCCCGGCAGCGACCGCTGGCAGGCCGGCGAGATTCCGGGCCTGAGCGCGTTGCTGCAGCAGCGCCTGGAGGCCGGTCGCGGCGTGGCGGCGATCTGCGGCGCGACCCTGGCGCTGGCCTACGCCGGCCTGCTCGATACCCGTCCGCACACCAGCAACTCCGAAGCCTTCCTGCGCGAGCACGCCACTGTCTATGCCGGCAGCGCGCACTACCAGGAACGCCGCGTGGTCAGCGCCGACGGCCTGATCACCGCCCCCGGCACCAGCCCGGTCAGCTTCGCCGAGGCATGCCTGCGCCTGCTGCACCCCGAACGCGAGGAGCAGATCGCGCAGATGCGGCAGATGTTCGCGGCCGAGTTCGTCTAGCGCGACCAGTGCCACCTGTCATGCAGACGGCGGCGGCGCAGCATGACTACACTTGTCGCCACACCCTGCAGTCCGCCATCGGCGGCTGCGCGCGGCGTCGCGGTCGATCGTGGCCGGGCATGACGTAACGGCGGTTACGCACACCCGCGCGCCGGCAGGGTGCTTCCACGGCTTCGACAGGAGAGAGTGCATGCGCGGATGGATGGCGCGTTGTGTGTTTTTGCAGGCGCTTGCCGCCGCCAGCGCCACCGGCATGGCCGCCACGCCGGCACCGACCCGGGTCGCGATCCTGGGCGTGGAGCACGCCGCGCAACTGGTCTCCGAGCGCGACCAGCCGGGCGTGCTCGCCGCGTTCCTGGAGCACCTCGCGCCGGACGCGATCTGCCTGGAGCGTCCGCCGGAGCAGGCGGCACGCGGCGACTATTACGAGTACACCTACGAGGTGCAGGGGGTGATCCTGCCGTACGCTGCGGCGCATCCCGTCGCCCTCTGTCCGATCGACTGGATGCCGCCGGTGGAGGACGCCAAGCTCGGCTTCGGCGTGGACCTGGACACCCCGCTGGAACTGCGCCGCGAACAGGGTTTCCAGGGCTTCTTGTCGTTCCCCGACAAGGCCGCCCTGCAGCGCGACTTCTTTGCCGCGGATGCGGCCGAGAACGTGGCCGCGGTGCAGAAGTGGGCGCAGACGCCGGCGCCCCGTGCCGACCAGGACCTGCCGCGGCGGCTGTACCTGTACCGCACCTTCCTGCAGGCCCAACGCATCCACGCCGCGGCGCTGGCGCACCCGGGCAAGACGGTGCTGGTCGTGGTCGGCTATTTCCACAAGCCGGACCTGGAAGCGATCCTCGCGCACGATCCGGCGATTGCGCTGGTCAAGCCGTCGACGCTGGGGCGCCCGACGGCGGACGCGGTCGAGCGCGCCACCACCGCGACGCAGCGCGCGGCGATCCTCGCCTTCAACCTGCTCGGCACCCAGGCCGACACCGGCAACGTCGACTGGGCGTGGATGCGCCGCGTCCTGGATGCGTACGCCGCCGACGCATCGGCCTCAGAAACGGCGCTGTTGCGGACCCGCCTGGCGCTGCTGAGCGGCCAGCTCGCACCGGCCGAGGCGCGGCGGCGCTACGCACGGCTCGCCGAAGAGACGCGGGCCGAGCTGGAGTTCGGCTGGACCGGGGTGCAGGACCGCACGCGCGTGGACTCCTTCTTCGACCCGTTCGGCAACCTGACAGTACGCCAGCGCGCCACGCTGGAACTGGCACGGACCGACTATGCGCTCGGCCGCAGCCGCGACGGCGATGCGGCGATCGCACGGCTCACGGCCGACCTGCCGCCGCGCAAGGCGCTGCAGCTTTCCGGCTACGCGGCGCGGCTGCGGCCCGCCGCCGGCAAGGGCAGCGCGGGTAGCGCCAAGTAAGCGGATGGCGTCGGCAAGACGCACGCTGTCGCCGCGCCCATCGAGGTGCAGTCTCGCTCCTTGAGAGGCTGCTTTGGCTTGATGCGTCCGAGTCCAGTCCGGAGCCGCAGCATGTCACTCGCCGAGTTCGCAGGTCGCTACAGCCATATCGCCGGCGTCATCGCCGCCGCTGGCGCGCTTCCCATGTTCTTCCTCAAGTGGAGGACCGGCTTTCTCGGGCTCGGTGAAACGTACGCAACGCCTGTACGCACTGTCCCTTGACGGCGCCTGGCGACATGCGGATGCGGCCGCCTTGCAGATCGCGGTCGGCAACGCGATCGGGGGCAACCTCGACGCCGACGAGATCAGAGTCGCGTTGGAACGCAGCAATGCAGCGCGGGTCCTGGCGTACTGCAAGATGGCCAAAGGCATGATTGGCCTGTCGGACGACAAGGCGCGCTTCGTACCCAAAGGGATCTGGAGATCGGCCAGGAGCTATCGAAAAGGGGCCATTGCGCTGTACGTGGCCGCATTCGTGCCTTGGCTGCTTGCGCCGGCCGCCTTCCATCTCTTTGAGCCATCCAACGAAAGTGCCGGTGGGATTGCGCTGGCGATGGTGCTATCGACCCCCATCCTGGCCTGGCTCTCTGCGTGTGCGGAGGCCGCTTACCGGCTCACCAGCGACTTCGATCGCAGATACCCTAGGCTTCAGCCGCTCCCGGCCACCAAAGGGCGGACGGGAGCGCGCAGGAAGCGTGCAGGCGCGCCGCAGCCAAGCGCGGGTGGGCCGCGGCGCAACCTGCGCGTCGAGGCTCAGGCCTCCAGCCCGATCGGGCAACTCACCCCGGTCCCTCCCAGGCCGCAGTAGCCGCCCGGGTTCTTGGCCAAGTACTGCTGGTGCTCGTCCTCGGCGTAGTAGAACGGCGGCGCCGGGAAGCGGATATCGGTGGTGATGGGGCCATAGCCGGCGGCGTCCAGGCGCTGCTGGTAGGCATCGCGGCTGGCCAGCGCGGCCTCGTACTGCGCCTGGGTGGTGCAATAGATCGCCGAGCGGTACTGGGTGCCGGTGTCGTTGCCCTGGCGCATGCCCTGGGTCGGATCGTGGCTTTCCCAGAAGGTCTGCAGCAACTGCTCGAAGCGCACGGTCTGCGGATCGAACGCCACCAGCACCGCCTCGGTGTGGCCGGTCTGGCCGGAGCAGACCTCGCGATAGGTGGCATTGGGCGTCTCGCCGCCGGCGTAGCCGACCGCGGTGCTGAACACGCCCGGCAGCGACCAGAACTTGCGTTCGGCGCCCCAAAAGCAACCCAGGCCGAACTGCACCTGCTCCAGGCCGGCGAAGGCGTCGCGCAACGGATGGCCGTTGACGAAGTGACGGTTGTGCAGCGGCAGCGGCTGCGCGCGTCCCGGCAGGCTCTCGCCCGGGCGCGGCAGGCGCTGCTTGAAGGCACCGATTCCCAACATGGCACGGACTCCTGGCAGCGACGGCGATGTCATGTGGATGGCGCTGCCGGCGTCCGCTTTCAAGTGCGCCCGGCCACCGCGGCGGCGGCGCCGGGCGCGCCGCTCATTTCGCCGCGGCAGTGGCAGTGGCGGTGGCCGTGGCGACCGGCTCCGGCATCGCCGAGCTGTGGTGGTTGATGATCAGCCAGCGCCCGTCGCGCTTTTCGTAGACGAAGGTGTAGCGCGCCTGCACCTGGCGGGTGCTGCCGTCGGGATTGTTCAGGGTGAAGGTGTAGACGCCGGCATCGACCGCGCTGTCGTCGTCGAGCAGCCGCACCTGGCGGTAGTTGATGGCACCGCGCGGCTTGGCGGCAAGGAAGTGGCTGAAGTAGTCCTCGATCTCGGCGCGGCTGGCGCGGACCTGGTTGGACACGGTGGGCAGCAGCACGCCGTCGCGGGCGTACAGGTCGGCCACGCGCTGCGGATTGCCGGTGGCCAGCGCCGCGTTCCAGCGGTCGAACAGGCCGGCGATCTCGCGTTCGGCGCTGCTGGCCGGCATCGCCGGTTGGCCGTCGTAGTGCATCGCCGGCGCGGCCAGCGCGGTGGAGGTGGTGGTCAGGCACAGTGCCAGGGCGAACAGGATGCGACGCATGGGAAGTCTCCGTGTGCTGAGGGGATGCCGTCTCGGGGCGAAGCGAGTATTGGCAGCCGCGGCTTGCGGAACATCCGCCGGGCGGCATATCCTCGAATATGCCGTTCGGCATACCGGAGACGCGCCCGTGCACCCTCCTTCCAATGCAGGCCAGTGGCGTGAAGCGCTGCGCCGCGACGCCGCCGACGCCGCGCGCTGGCAGGCCGTGGCCGCCGCCGCCGCGGCACTGCGCGAGGCCGGCGACGCCGCGCAGGCCGCCGCGCACGCACTCGTGCCGGCCAGTGCCCTGGTGGCGGCACCGCACGCCGCGGTGCTGGCCCTGCGCGGCGCGCGCTGCCTGGTGCTGGCCAGCCAGGGCGATGCGCTGCCACCCGGCGCCAGCGTCGCCGTCGAGGCCCCGGTCCATGCCTGGCGCCTGCGCGGCGAGGCCGCCGCCGAGGCCAGCGAACTGTGCCTGCCGATCGCCGCACTGGGCGTGCCGCTGGGCACGCTGTGCCTGGGCTGGAACACGCGCACCGTGCCGGCGCCGGAGGACGTGCAGGCCCTGTCTGCGATCGCCGCGCTGCTGGCGCCGCTGGCCGCCGAACCGCCGCGTGCGCCGCGGCGGCGCAAGCCGGCGCAGGCCGACCGCCTGGCCGTGCTCAGCGCGCGCGAGCGACAGGTGCTGGCGCTGCTGTCGCGCGGCCTCACCAATGCCGCGCTCGGCGCCGAACTGGGCATCAGCGCCGGCACCGCCAAGGTCCACGTCGAGCGCATCCTGCACAAGCTGCAGGTGGCCGACCGCACCCAGGCCGCAGTGGTCGCGGTGCAGGCGGGGGTGGCGCTGTGAGGGCGCTGGCGCGACGCTGGAACGACTGGCCGCTGACCCGCAAGAGCCTGGCGCTGGTGGCGTTGCCGCTGTTGCTGCTGGTGGCGGCGCTGGTGGCGATCTACAGCGTCGAACGGCAGAACATCGCAGCCGAGAACGACGTGCGCCGCACCCTGCAGCTGCTCAGCGACTTGCATGAGGCGCATGCGCTGCTGGCCGAGACCGCCGCCGGCGTGCGCGGCTACCGGCTGGTGCGTCAGGACGCGTTCCTGACCCCGTACCGCGACGCCGAGCCGCGGCTGAAGACCGTGGTGCAACGCCTGTCGCAACGCATCACCGACCCGCGCCAGGCGCAGCGCTTCGCCCGCATCCAGCCGCTGTTCGAGGAGAAGATGCAGGGCTGGCGGCGGCTGCTGGCGCCGGACCTGAGCCGCGAGGAAGAGATCCGCCAGTTGCGCGAAGGCAAGGTCACCCTCGACATCCTGCGCGCGGAACTGCGCGAGCTGCGCAACTACGAGACCGCGCAGCTGCAGGTGCGCACCGCCAAGGCGCAGGCGCTGCGCCAGCGCAACCTGCTGATCACCCTGTGCGCGGCGATGCTGGGCGGGCTCGGCGCGGTGCTGGCGGTGGCCTGGTTCGCCTCGTCGCTGTCGCGGCGCCTGCGCCAACTCTCGGCCAACGCCGACCGCCTCGGCGACGGCCGGCCATTGGCGCCGCAGCCGCCGGCCGGCGACGAACTGGGCCAGGTGGCGCAACGCCTGCAGCAGGCCAGCACCCTGCTCGCCGCGCGCGCCGAGGAAGCGCAGTCGGCGCGCCGCGAGGCCGAGAGCGCCAACCGCGCCAAGACCGAATTCCTCTCGCGCAGCAGCCACGAACTGCGCACCCCGCTCAACGCCATCCTCGGCTATGCGCAGGTGCTGGAGATGGACCTGCCGGGCGCGGCGCAGCGCGATCACCTGCAGCACATCCTCGGCGCCGGCCGGCACCTGCTGGGGCTGATCACCGAACTGCTCGACATTGCCCGCATCGAGGCCGATCAACTCGACCTGAGCCCGCGGCCGGTGCCGGTGCGCACCGCGCTGGAGGAGGCGCTGGGCCTGGTCGCGCCGGAAGCGCAGGCGCGCGGCATCGTGCTGCGGCCGCCGCAGCTGCCGCCGGAATGGACCGTGCGCGCCGATCCGCAGCGGCTGCGCCAGGTGCTGATCAACCTGCTGTCCAACGCGATCAAGTTCAACCGCCCGGGTGGCGCGGTGTGGGTGAGCGCCGTGCCCGAAGGCCAGTCCCTGGCCGTGGCCGTGCACGACCAGGGCCATGGCCTGACGCCGGCGCAGGTGCAGCGGCTGTTCACCCCGTTCGAGCGGCTCGGCGCCGAGCGCTCGGCGATCGAGGGCACCGGCCTGGGCCTGGCGCTGAGCAAGCGCCTGACCGAGGCGATGGGTGGACGTATCGCCGTGGACAGCGGCCCGGACGGATCGCGGTTCACGGTCGCGCTACCGCTGGACCGACCGCAGCCGGCGCCGTTACCGGATCCGACGGTAGCGACGGCGGCGACGGGCGTAGCCCAGCGCCAGTTGCTCAGCGTGGAGGACAACCCGTCCAACCAGGCGCTGATCCGCACCCTGGTCGAACGCCGCCCGCACTGGCGCCTGCACGAGGCCGCCAGCCTGGCGCAGGCGCACGCGCATCTGCAGCACGCCACGCCCGACCTGATCCTGCTCGACCTGCACCTGAGCGACGGCAACGGCGAGGACCTGCTGCAGGCGCTGCGCGCGCAACCGCACACCGCCGCCATCCCGGTGGTGGTGATCAGCGCCGATGCCACCGCGACCACGCTGGCACGCGTGCAGGGCGACCCCGTGCGTGCCTATCTGACCAAGCCGCTGGACGTGGCCGACTTCTTTTCCATTCTGGACCGGCACCTCGCATGACCCGCAACGATGTCCTCGCCGCGCGCATCCTGATCGTCGACGACGAACCGGCCAACGTCCGCCTGCTGGAGGAACTGCTGCAGCGCGAGGGCTTCCGCCAGGTGGTGGCGACCACCGACCCGCAGCGGGTGCTGGGCCTGGTCGCCGCATTCGCGCCGGACCTGATCCTGCTCGACCTGATGATGCCGGAACTGGACGGCTACGCGATCCTGGAGCAACTGGCGCGGCTGGCCGGCCCGTCCAGCTTCCTGCCCGTGATCGTGCTCACCGCCGACCCCAGCCGCAGCGCCCGCCACCGCGCCCTCGGCCTGGGCGCCAAGGATTTCCTGACCAAGCCGCTGGACACCTTCGAGGTGGCCCTGCGGGTCTGGAACGTGGCCGAGACCGTGGTGCTGTTCAAGCGCCTGCGCGCCCTCGCCGTGGCCGATGCCGCGCCGCCGGGCTGGTCGACGAGGGGCGGAGATTCGGGATTAGGGATTGGGGATTCGTAGAAGCGGGAGTGCTTGCCGTTACGAATCCCCAATCCCGACTCCCCAATCCCCGCCCCACACCTACATCGCCCGCGTCACCTGCCCGCCCAGGCCCAATGCCATCAGCACTTCCTGCGCCTTTTCCAGCAGTTCGTCGGCCACGCAGACCTGCACCACGCCGAACGGCAGTTCGCCGGCGCCACCGAGCAGGGCCTCGCCGAACACGAAGGCGGTGATGCCGGCGTCCTCCAGCGCGTGCTTGGCCAGGTGCGCATCGATCAGGTGCTGGGCGCGGTAGGCGATCTGCATGGTCGGCCCCTCAGCCGGGTACGCCGACGGCGGCGGCGTGGGCACGCCAGGCGCGCTGCGGCCGCGTGGGCCGGAGCCGATCGCCGACGACGAAGCAGGACAAGGACATGGCGGGATCTCGCAGCTGAGCCAAGCGGCAGCCTACGCGCCGGGGCGGCCGCCGGCCAGCTCGGCTAAACTTGCGCTTTACTTATTCTCCAAAGCGCGCATGTCCGACACCCCCGCCACCGATGCCTCCGCCCCGGCCGAGAAGAAAGACTTCATCCGCCAGATCGTCCGCGAGGACCTGGCCAGCGGCAAGCACACGGCCATCCGCACCCGCTTCCCGCCCGAGCCCAACGGCTATCTGCACATCGGCCACGCCAAGGCGATCTGCCTGGACTTCGGCATCGCCGCCGAGTTCGCCGGGCGCTGCAACCTGCGCTTCGACGACACCAATCCGGCCAAGGAAGACCCCGAATTCGTCGCCGCGATCCAGGACGACGTGCGCTGGCTGGGCTTCGACTGGGCCGAGCTGCGCCACGCCTCGGACTATTTCGAGGTGTACTACCTGGCCGCCGAAAAGCTGATCCGCGACGGCCACGCGTTCGTCTGCGACCTCTCCGCCGAGCAGGTGCGCGAGTACCGCGGCACCCTCACCGAGCCGGGCCGCGACTCGCCGTACCGCACCCGCAGCGTCGAGGAGAACCTGGACCTGTTCCGGCGCATGCGCGCGGGCGAGTTCCCGGACGGCGCGCGCACCCTGCGCGCCAAGATCGAGATGAGCAGCGGCAACATCAACCTGCGCGACCCGGCGCTGTACCGGATCAAGCACGTCGAGCACCAGAACACCGGCAACGCCTGGCCGATCTACCCGATGTACGACTTCGCGCATTCGCTGGGCGATGCCGTGGAAGGCATCACCCACTCGCTGTGCACGCTGGAGTTCGAGGACCACCGCCCGCTGTACGACTGGTGCGTGGACAAGGTCGACCTGGCCGGCCACCCGGAGCTGCTGCAGCCGCTGCTGGACAAGGGCCTGCCGCGCGAGGCGGCCAAGCCGCGGCAGATCGAGTTCTCGCGGCTCAACATCAACTACACGGTGATGAGCAAGCGCAAGCTGACCCAGCTCGTCGCCGAAGGCCTGGTCGACGGCTGGGACGACCCGCGCATGTACACCCTGCAGGGCCTGCGCCGCCGCGGCTACACGCCGGCCGCGCTGCGCCTGCTGGTCGATCGCGTCGGCATCAGCAAGCAGAACTCGGTGATCGACTTCTCGGTGCTGGAAGGCTGCCTGCGCGAAGACCTGGACGCGCATGCCGCGCGGCGCATGGCGGTGATCGAGCCGCTGAAGCTGGTGCTGAGCAACCTGCCGGACGGCCACCGCGAGACGTTGACCTTCTCCAATCACCCCAAGGACGACAGCTTCGGCACGCGCGAGGTGCCGTTCTCGCGCGAACTGTGGATCGAGCGCGAGGATTTCGCCGAAGTCCCGCCCAAGGGCTGGAAGCGCCTGGTGCCGGGCGGCGAAGTGCGCCTGCGCGGCGCCGGCATCGCCCGCGTCGACGAAGTGATCAAGAACGACGCCGGCGAGATCGTGGAACTGCGCGGCTGGCTCGACCCGGAATCGCGCCCGGGCATGGAAGGCGCCAACCGCAAGGTCAAGGGCACCATCCACTGGGTCAGCGCCGCGCACGCGGTGGAGGCGGAGATCCGCCTGTACGACCGCCTGTTCTCGGTGGAGAAGCCCGACGACGAGTCCGACGGCAAGACCTACCGCGATTATCTCAATCCCGCCTCCAAGCGCAGCGTGCGCGGCTACGTCGAACCCGCCGCCGCCCAGGCCGCGCCGGAGCAGGCGTTCCAGTTCGAGCGCACCGGCTATTTCGTCGCCGACCGCTACGACCACCGCGCCGACGCGCCGGTGTTCAACCGCAGCGTGACCCTGCGCGACACCTGGAGCGGCGGCCAGGGCGGCGCCTGACGCAGGGCGCCTGAGACAGTACGGGCTGCGGCCCTCGCGGCCGCACGCGCCAGCGCGCCGCGTGGGCCAGCGCCGGCCGATCCGGCGTCTGGTCTCCGCACCGCATCGCTGGTACACCGCGATGAAACGCTCCAGGCGTCCGTAGGAGCGGCTTCAGCCGCGACGGGCCTTACCAGGAACCAGGGGCGCGGCTGAAGCCGCTCCTACGACGACAGCGCGCCATCGGGCTGTCGCGAATCCCCAATCCCAGCCCTTCCCCCGCCACCACCCGCGCGCTAGCGTAACGGGCATGTCCCCCGCCCCCTCCTTCAGCCTGCGCAGCTACGGCCGCGATGGCGCCGCCCATCAGCACGGCCATGTGCAGTTGGTGCTGCCGCTGCACGGCACGCTGGAACTGGACGTGGATGGGCGCGGTGGCTATCTGGACCGTTTCCGCGCTGCCGTGGTCGCGCCGCAGACCCGGCATGCGCAGTCCGCGCTGGACCCCAACCGCTTCCTGATCGTCGATTGCGCCGCCGATGCTTTCGGCGACGACGCGCTGCAGCGCCTGCAACGGCAGCCCTTCCTCGACCTGCCCCCGCCCTTGCAGGACCTGCTCGCCGCGCAGGCACCGCATCCCGACCTTCACCTTGCCCATGCCCGGGCCGGCGCCGCGGCGCTGGCCTGGCTGCAGGCGAACACCGCGCCGCGCGGCTGGCAGCGGCTGCAGGCGCTGTGCCGGCGCATCGAGGCCGCGCCCGGCCAGGACTGGCCGGTGCGGCGCATGGCGCAGCTGGCGCACCTGAGCCCGAGCCGCCTGCACGCGCTGTTCCGCGCCGCGCTGGGGCGCACGCCGCAGGACTGGGTGGCGGCACGGCGGCTGGACTGGCTGCGTCGGCAGCTGGCGCACGGCGACCGACCGATCGCATCGCTGGCCCAGGACAGCGGCTATGCCGACCAGAGCGCGCTGACCCGCGCGCTCAAGCGCAGCACCGGGCAAACCCCGGCCGCCTACCGCCGACGCCATCGCCCCGCGGCAGGACAGGAGTCTGGGACAAGCCGGCGCCCGCCGCCGGCGGCATGCTGAGCCGGAACCGCTGGAACGGAACCGGAACACATGCGCGAACGTCTATGGGCAGGGGTTGGCAGCGGCATGGCCGCGGGCGCGCTGTGGGGCCTGGTGTTCCTGGCGCCACAACTGCTGAGCGCCTTCTCGCCGCTGCAGTTGGCGGTCTCGCGCTACCTGGCCTATGGCGCCATCGCCGCGCTGGTGCTGTTGCCGCGCTGGCGCGCCGCGACCGCGCCGCTGGGCGCCGCCGAATGGTGGGCGCTGCTGCGCCTGAGCCTGCTCGGCAACATCGTCTACTACGTGCTGCTGGGCAGCGCGGTGCAGTGGGCCGGCGGCGCCGCCACCGCGCTGATCATCGGCCTGCTGCCGGCGGCGGTCACCGTGATCGGCTCGCGCGCGGCGGGCGCGGTGCGCTTGCGCCGGCTCGCCGCGCCCTGCGCGCTGTGTGTGCTCGGGGTGGCGCTGGTGGCGGTGCAGACCCTGGCCGTCGCGCGCCCGCACATTCCGACCAGCCTCGGCCTGCGCGCGGCCGGCCTGGCCTGCGCAGTCGGCGCGCTGGCGTGCTGGACCGCCTACTCGATCAAGAACGCACGCTGGCTGCGGCGGCGCGCGGACCTGTCCGGCCGCGACTGGTCGCTGCTCACCGGCGTGGTCACCGGCGCGCTGGCCCTGGTGTTGGCGCTGCCGGCCTTCGCCCTGCCCGGCACGGCGCATGCCAGCGATGCGTGGGGGCGCTTCTGGGGCATGGCGCTGGTGCTGGCGCTGTTCGCCTCGGTGATCGGCAATGCCTGCTGGAACCACGCCAGCCGGCTGCTGCCGCTGACCCTGGTCGGGCAGATGATCGTGTTCGAAACCGTCTTCGCGCTGCTGTACGGCTTCCTGTGGGAACAGCGCTGGCCGAACGCGCTGGAACTGCTGGCGATCGCCTGCCTGCTCGGCGGCGTGCTGTGGTGCACCCTGGTGCACACGCGGCCGCAGCCCGCAGCGCACGAAGCCAAGCCCGGTTAAGCCGCGCCGCCTAGACTGGCGCAGAGTCTCCCTGAGGGAATCGCGCCATGCACATCGTTCTGCGCCGCTGCTGCACCGCCTTCGCCCTGGCCACCGCACTCGCCGGCTGCGCCGCCTCCACGACGCCTGCCGGCGCTGCGCCGAATGCAGTCGCCAATGCCAACGCCAGCGCAGCGGCGGCGACCGGCAAGTGCGACGCCATCCCCGACCACGCTTACGCCCTGCCGGCCGGTCGCTTCGATGCGGTCGCGCAGCAACTGGCCCACGCCACCGGCTGCATGGTCGTGTATCGCGATCCCGGCCTCGCATCGCTGCCGGTCAACGCGGTGCAGGGGCAGGTCAGCATCCGCCAGGCGCTGCACCAAGCGCTCGACGGCACGGCGCTGCGGATCGCCCAGGAGCGCGCGGACACGCTGACGGTCGTGCGCCGCTGAGCCGGCGGCGGCACGGCGGATTGCTACCATGGCCGCACTCCACCGCACGGAAGGTCGCCATGCCCCGCCATTTCGCGTCGTTGCTGTGTTCGCTGTGCCTGCTCGCCGCCATGCTGCTGTCCAGCGCCTGCGCACGCAGCGAAACCGCCAAGCCTGCGGTGCCGGCCCCCGCGCAAGCGCCGACGGCGTCCGCACCGGGCCTGCCGATCAAGGTCGACACCAGTTGCCGCACCGATGCCGACTGCACGGTCAAGAACGTCGGCAACTGCTGCGGCGCGATGCCGGCCTGCGTCAACCGCGACAGCCCCACCGATCCGCAGGGGGTGATGGCGCAGTGCCAGGCCAGCGGCCGCATGAGCGTATGCGGCTCGCGCGCGATCGCCGGCTGCTCCTGCGTGTCCGGGCAATGCAGCGCGCGCCCCGCCCAAGCCGATACACTGCGCGCCCCCCAGCCTGCCGAACCCGTCCGCTGATGCTCTACGCGCAAGTCCACCTCACTCTGCCCGCCTGGATCCACGAGGCGGTCGATCCGCAGGCCGTCTACGCCAGCGACGCCGACAAGGTCGCACTGGCGGTGGAACTGTCGCGGCTGAACGTGGACGCCGGCAGCGGCGGTCCGTTCGGCGCGGCTGTGTTCGGCCCGGACCACCGCATCATCGCCGTCGGCGTCAACCGTGTGGTGCCGCAGACCACCTCGCTGGCGCACGCCGAGAACATGGCCTACATGCTGGCCCAGCAGCGCCTGCAGACCCCGCGGCTGAATGCGGTGCTGTCGCCGGTGACCCTGGCCACCTCCTCGCAGCCGTGCTGCCAGTGCTACGGCGCCACCATCTGGGCCGGCATCGACCGCCTGCTGATCGGCGCCAGCGCCGAGGACGTGATGGCGCTGACTCCGTTCGACGAAGGCCCGCTGCCGGCGGACTGGGTGGGCGAGCTGCAGCGTCGCGGCATCGAGGTGGTACGCGGCCTGCACCGCGACGCCGCCTGCGCGGTGCTGCGCCGCTACGGCGAACTCGACAGCCCCCGCTACTGACGCCGCCAGCGAAGGCTTGCCCATGTCCTCAGAGAACGGCCCGCTGGTCCATGGCCTGCTGTGCTACTGCCGGCCCGGCTTCGAACCCGAGCTGGCGGCCGAACTCAACGCCCGCGCCGGCGAGGCCGGGCTGGCCGCCTACGCCCGCACCGAGCGCAACAGCGGCTATGCGTTGCTGCTCAGCGACACCGCGGTGCCGGCACAGACGCTGCCCTGGCGCGGGTTGATCTTCGCCCGGCAGAAGCTGCACCTGCTGGCCGAACTGCGCGAACTGCCGGCCAGCGACCGCATCGCGCCGATCCTGCAGGCGCTGGCCGGCCAGCCGCGCTTCGGCGACCTGTGGGTCGAACATCCGGACTCGGACGCCGGCAAGCCGCTGTCGGGCCTGGCACGCAGCTTCGGCAACGCCCTGCGCCCGGCACTGCGCAAGGCCGGCCTGCTCAGCGACAAGCCGCAGGCGCGGCTGCCGCGCCTGCACGTGTGCTTCGTGACCGGCACCCATGCCTTGCTGGCGGTGGCCGACAGCGAGGACAGCGCGCCGTGGCCGCTGGGCATCCCGCGCCTGAAGCTGCTGCCGGAAGCGCCCTCGCGTTCGGCCCTGAAGCTGGAGGAAGCGCTGCTGGCGCTGCTGACCCCGCACGAGCGCGAGACGCTGCTGCGCCCGGGCATGCGCGCCGCCGACCTCGGCGCCGCTCCCGGCGGCTGGACCTGGGTGCTGACCCGCCAGCACCTGCACGTGACCAGCGTGGACAACGGCCCGCTACGCCAGCACGTGCTCGACAGCGGCCTGGTCGACCACCTGCGTGCCGACGGCTTTCACTGGAAACCGCCGCAGCCGCTGGACTGGATGGTCTGCGACATGGTCGAGCAGCCGCGCCGCGTCGCCGAGCGCATGGCCACCTGGTTCCGCGAGGGCTGGTGCCGGCACGCGATCTTCAACCTGAAGCTGCCGATGAAGAAGCGCTGGGACGAAACCCGGCTATGCCTGGAGCTGTTCGCCGAGCGCGCCGAACGCCCGCTGCAGTTGCGCGCCAAGCAGCTCTACCACGACCGCGAAGAGATCACGGTGCTGGCGATGCCGCGCTGAGCGGCCGCGAGCCTCCACCCCGTTTTTTCGTAGGAGCGGCTTCAGCCGCGACAGGCGTTCCCGGAACGCCTGTCGCGGCTGAAGCCGCTCCTACGGAGAGCACATTGCCGCCATCCACCGCTACAGCACGATCCGCGCCCCGTCCGCGCGCGCCGAGCGCTGGATCGCCTCCACGATGCGGATGTCGCGCAGGCCTTCCTCGCCGGGCACCCGCAGCGGCGTGCCCTGCAGGATCGCCAGCGCGTCCTCGTCCATCTGCAGCGCCTGCTGGTGCCGCACCCGCGCGTCGAACAGGCGGCCATCGCTGGCCCGGCCGCGCACGCCGTCGTAGGCCTGGAACGGCGCCAGTTCGTACCAGCCGTTCGCGCACTCGGCACGCAGCAGGTTCATGGTGCGGCCGAAGCTGGCCGCACAGGTGGCGGTCACCTCGTGCGGGAACTCCAGGGTGAAGTGCGTGTGCTCGTCGACCTCGTCGAACAGCGCCGACCGCTCCGTGGAACGCCGCGCGCTGACCGCCAGCGGCTCGGCGCCGATCGTGTAGCGCGCCGCGTTGAGCGGATACACGCCCATGTCGTACATCGCGCCGCCGCCGTACTGCGCGCGCAGCCGCCACGGCCGCTGCGCGGGGTCGGTGTCGCCATAGCCGGCATAGCCCGCCTCCGCGCGCACGCTGCGCATCGCCCCGAACGGGCGCTCGCCGGCCAGGGCGATGAGGCGCCGGGTGTTGGGCTCGTGCTGCATGCGGTAGCCGATGCTCAACCGCACCTTGTTGCGCGCGCAGGCCTCGATCATCGCCTGCGCCTGTTCGGCGTGCAGCGCCATCGGCTTCTCGCACCACACGTGCTTGCCGGCGGCCGCGGCGCGGATGCTCAGCGGTGCGTGCAGGTGCGGCGGCGTGACCACGTAGACCACGTCGATGTCCGGATTGTCGGCGATGCGCTCCAGGTCGTCGTAGCTGTAGACGTTGCGATCCGGGATGCGGTAGCGCGCCTGCCATTGCGGGATCTTCTGCGGCGAGCCGGTGACGATGCCGGCCAGGCGACAGTGCCTGGTCAGGGCGAGACCCGGGGCCAGGCGATTGCTGGCGTAATCGCCCAGCCCGACCAGGGCCACGCCCAGCGGCTTGCGGCGATGTGCCGGCGCGGCGGCCCAGGCGGGCGGTCCCAACAGGCCGGCGGCACCGGCGGACAGGCCGGCCAGCAGCAGGCGGCGGCGATTCGGCGAGAACGGCAGCATGCGCAACTCCGACCGGAAAGATTCCTCACCCTAACCGCTCGTGCGGCATCGGCACTGTGAGCGCCATCGCGCGATGCGCCGGGGCCTCTGGCACACTGCCGCCTCCCCGCCGTCCGGATATCCGATGCGCTGCCGCCCCTTGCTCGCCGCCCTCGCCCTGCTGCTGGCTGCCCCCGCCGGCGCGCAGGAGGCCCTGTTCCACGCCCGCGACCTGGTCGGCGACGGCGTGTTCACCGACAAGATCGAAGGCCCTGCGACCGGCCCCGACGGTGCGCTGTACGTGGTCAACTTCGCCCACGACGGCAGCATCGGCCGGGTCCAGCGCGATGCCGACGGCCGCGGGCAGGCCACTCTTTTCGTCGATCTTCCTGAGGGCAGCATCGGCAACGGCATCCGCTTCGACCGCCGCGGGCGCATGTACGTGGCCGACTACGGCCAGCACCGCATCCTGCGCATCGCCCTGCCGAGCAAGCGCATCGAGGTCTATGCCGCGCTGCCGGGCGCGTTCCAGCCCAACGACATCGCGATGGCGCCGGACGGCACTCTGTACGCCAGCGACCCGGACTGGAAGCACGACAGCGGCCAGCTGTGGCGCATCGACCGCGACCGCAGCGCGCATCTGATCGAGACCGGCATGGGCACCACCAACGGCATCGAGGTCAGCCCCGACGGCAAGCGCCTGTACGTCAACGAGAGCGTGCAGCGGCGGATCTGGGTCTACGACCGCGCCGCCGACGGCAACGTGTCCAACAAGCGGCTGTTCGCCAGCTTCGCCGATGCCGGCCTGGACGGCATGCGCTGCGACGTCGACGGCAACCTGTACGTGGCCCGCTACGACGCCGGCAAGGTGATCGTGCTGGCCCCCGACGGCACGCTGCTGCACGAGGTCGCGACCAAGGGCCGCAAGCCCACCAACCTGGCCTTCGGCGGCGCCGACGGACGCGATGTCGACGTGACCCTGCAGGACCGCGGCGCGATCGAAACCTTCCGCAGCGACCGCCCCGGACGCGAGCACGGACGCTGATGGGATGCGTATCGCAGCGGCGTCTCAGCCCGCGCAATGGCCGCCTGGCATGCTGGCTGCACTGACTGGAGGGCCGCGCACATGCAGCCGATCGAACTGAACAACCCGGCCGGCTTTGCCGACGAATTCCTGCGCCTGACCCTGTTGCAGGGCTTCCAGTCGCTGACCAAGCGCGACCTGGAACTGCTGATCTTCGTGTTGCTGGAACGCGACGGCGCGATCTCGCGCAGCGACTCCAACAACGCGGTGGCGATGCGCCTGCGGGTGACCCCGGCCAAGGTCAAGGGCCTGCGCCGCGACGGCTATGCGCGCTGGCGCGCGCTGGTGCCCGAGGACAACGAGGCGGCGCTGCAGCGCATCGTCGCCAGCGTGCTCACCGAGGACAACCTGCGCGCCGGGGCCAAGCACGTCAGCGAACGCAGCAAGAAGGACGGCTTCCTGGCGATCCGCATCGAACACCCCGACGACCAGCAGCGCTTCGAACAGGCCATCGTCGACGTCGGCGCCATGCCCGTGTACGAGCGCAATCGCGACGTGATGGCGGTGCGCTTCGACACGCTGCTGAAGATCGCCGAGCGCTGGGGCTACCTGCAGCCGGAGCCGGAGAAGGTGACGCACGAGTTGCAGAAGCTGGCGCCCACCGCCGAAGAGGTCGCCGACCTGTTGAAGAAGGACGTGAGCAAGCTACGCTGGGAGGACGTGCGCCGCGCCCTCAACAGCCTCGGCGCCAAGGCCGTCGCCAGCACCGCCGAGGGCGGGCTGAAGGGCCTGTTGAAGCTCGCGTTTCCGTTCATCCCCGGCTGAGCCGGGGCCGCCATCCATCGCCGTACCGGAGTTTCGTCGTGTCCATGTCCTGCCGTTCCTTCGTCCTGCTCTGCTGCCTGTGCGCCTGCGCCGCGCCGGCCGCGGCGCAGAATCTCAACAGTGCCTCCAGCGCCACCACCGAACCGCTGCGCGACGTGCCGGTCAACGTGCGCGCGCAGCCGCTCAGCAACGGCGTGGTCACCCACCAGGTGCAGTTGCCGGCGACGCCCGGCGAAGCCCAGGTGACCGTGCGCAGCATCCAGCCGGACCGCGTCGCCGGCAGCTACCGCATCGACTTCGAGGCGCTGGATACCGACCACGACGGCTACATCAGCCGCAGCGAAGCGCAGGCCAACCCGTCGCTGGCCGACGAGTTCGATGCCTTGGACACCGCCCACAGCGGCCGCCTCAGCCGCGCGCAGCTGGCCGGCTGGCTGTAGGGCATCTGTCATCACGCCGGGACGCGTTCTGTAGGAGCGGCTTCAGCCGCGACGGAGCGTTACCGGTAAACCGGTCGCGGCTGAAGCCGCTCCTACAGGCAAGCTGCATCCGGCTTGCGTGTGGCGGAAGCAGATCATGCGAAGTGCGCTGTAGCCGCGCCGAGCTGCGTCCGGCACCGCCATGGCGGACGCCGTGGCAGCGTGAGCCGCGTTGGAGCGCGCATTGGAAACGCTTGCTAAACAGCACCGGCGCGCAGATGCGAACGCCCGAATTTTTTAGTGTCGATTAATTCGGCCAGGCCTATGTTCTTGACTCCTTCCCAGCAACAGGAGTCGTGCCATGAACCGCATCGTTCCTCGTCTCGTCCCGTTCGCGTTTGCGCTGCTTGCCGCGCCGGCGCTGGCCATGGCGCAGTCGGCGCCGGACGAAGTGACCCTGCACCAGAACGGCCAGATCATCAATGTCACCTCGGTCGAACCGAACTCGATCGTCGGCGACTACCACATCGATTTCGCCAAGCTCGACCGCAACCATGACGGCTACATCAGCCGCGCCGAGGCCAAGGCCGATCCCACGCTGTACGCCGAATTCGATGCCGTCGACGTGCATCACCACGGCCGCCTGAGCAAGGCCGACCTGGAAGGCTGGATGTCGACGTGACGCGACCCACGCGTCGAACGGTCCGCGTCCTTCCCACCACACGCGCCGCCTGCGGCCTTCCCGCCGCATGCGGCGCGATTGTTTTCTGAAGCGGCAAAACCGCAGACACCAACGACACCCAGAGCGTCGCGCGACCACTTCAGCGCAGCGGCCGCCGCCGCACCGATCGCCGCGCCGCACGCGCCATCCAGCACTCCCCGCCGTCCAGCGTCGCCTTCTACGCTGACGCGCGCTACAGCATCCCGTCCTGCAGCGGCGCATCCTGCGCTCCGCCCCAGGGATCGTCCAGCAGATAGCGCGCCGCCACCGGCTGCGCCGCCGGTACCAGGGTGAGCCGGCAATACACCTCGTCGCCTTCGCAGACCTCGTAGTACAGCGCGTAGTCGCCGGGCTGCAGCGGCAAGGTCACATCGAAGGCCTCGGCGGCGGACGCCAGCTGCACCCGCGCGTTTGGATTCACCCGGAATGGCACCTGCATGCGCCGCTGCGCGCGCGGGTCGGGCGCGAACGCCGTGGCCAGTACCACGTGCACCTGCGCGCCGAACGCGTCCTCGGGCAGCGGAGCGAACACCACGTAGTCGCGGTGCAGGATCGCCCCCTGCTCCAGGTTGCGCGGCCTCCAGCGGCAGGCGGCCTCGTCGAAGTCGCGGGCGCGCAACTGCACCTGGCTGTGGGAGATCAGCAGATCCACGGTCTGGGTCTGGGCCGCGTCTTGCATCGTCATCCTCCATGGCAGGGACGCGGCCTGCGTGCTGCGCTTCGCGCCCTACCCTCACCCAACCCCTCTCCCGAGGGGAGAGGGGCTCAAGCAAACCAGCCGAAGCTGGCTCTTCCTTCTCCCTCCGGGAGAAGGTGCCCCGAAGGGGCGGATGAGGGGACGGGCGCCGCTCGGCGCGTGGTCGGATCCTACGGCCGCCGCGTCCGGCTGGAACATGCGCCTACACGCCGGAAGCGCGCTTCCAGAAACCGTGCATCAACAGCGGCAGCTTGCCGGCCAGGCCCAGCAGCGGGCCGCGCAGCAGGGTCAGGTGCAGCTCGTCGTTGGAGAACAGGCGGTTGATCGCATCGAAGCCATAGGCCGCCACGGTGTTGTCGCTGCGGCGGCCGCGCGCCCAGCGCGCCAGCCGCTGCGGTGCCGCCCAGTCCACGCGCTGCGCCTGCGCCTGCCGCACCAACCCCGCCAGCGCGGCAACGTCGCGCAGGCCGAGATTGACGCCCTGCCCGGCCAGCGGATGCACCACGTGCGCGGCATCGCCCAGCACCAGCAGGCGACCGCGCTGGTAGGCCTCCACCAGTTGCCGGCGCAACGGGAACCCCAGCCGCGGCGACAGCGCGCGCACCGCGCCCAGGCGCGCGCCGAAGGCCTGGGTCAGTTCGGCGCCGAACGCCGCATCGTCCAGCGCCAGCACCCGCGTCGCCTCGGCGTCGGGCAGGGTCCAGACGATCGAACTGCGGCCATCGGCGAACGGCAGGAACGCCAGCGGCCCGCCCGGCAGGAAGCGCTGCCAGGCGGTGTCCTGGTGCGGTTGTTCGGTCTGCACGAAGGCGACCACGCCGCGCTGGCCGTAGTCGTGCGCCCGCGCGTCCAGCCCGGCCAGCCCGCGCAGGGTGGAATCGGCACCGTCGGCGGCGATCGCCAGGCGTGCGTCCAGGCGGCTGCCGTCGTCCAGGCGCAGGCGCGCACGTTCGGCCGAGGGCTCCAGCGCCTCCACCCGCGCCGGGCAATGCACCTGCACGCCGGCCGCCGGCAGCGCCGCCCATAGCTGTTCGACCAGCAGGCTGTGTTCGACGATCCAGCCGAGCTGGTCGCGGCCCAGGGTGTCGGCGTCGAAGGCCAGTTCGCCACCGCCACCGGCATCCCACACGCGCATGCGCCGGTAGGCGCTGGCGCGGTTGGCGACGACCTGCGGCCACACGCCCAGCCCCTGCAGCAGGGCGGCATTGTCGGGGGCGAAGGCGTACACGCGCAGGTCCGGCGTGTCGGCCGACCAGCGCGGCGGCTCGCGGCCCTCGACCAGGGCCACCGCCAGGCCTTCGCCGGCCAGGGCCAGCGCGCAGGCCGCGCCGACCACGCCGCCACCCACCACCACCACATCCAGCACGCCACGCCGACTCATGCGCGCGTCTCCCGGCACAGCTGCGGCACATCGCCGCGGAAGCCCATCGCGCCGCCGACCAGGAACGACTGCAGCGGCGCGGCCTGCGCTGCCGCCAGCAGGCCCAGGCTGCGCAGCGGGCGCAGCAGCGGGGTCGGATTGGCGGTCAGCCGCGCCAGCCCGCCGGAGAACGTCACCGTGCGCTGGCGATCCTGCTCGCGGCGCTGCGCGTACCGCTGCAGCAGTGCCGGCGCGCCCGGATCGGTGCCGTCGCGCTCGATCAGTTCGGCCAGGGTCAGCGCATCGCGCAGGCCCAGGTTGAAGCCCTGCGCGCCCAGCGGGTGCAGGGTCTGCGCGGCATTGCCCAGCAGCACCGCGCGTGCGGCGGTCAGCCGCTCGGCCAGTACCTGCACGATCGGGTAGGCGCTGCGCTCGCCGCTGCCCAGCAGGCGGCCGACGCGCCAACCCAGCGCGTCCTGAAGCCGCTGCAGCCAGGCGCCCTCGTCCAGCGCCGCCACCGCATCCGCGTCCTCGGAGGCGACGGCGTGGATCGCGCCGTAATGGCGGTCGCCGCGCGGCAGCAGCGCGGTCGGGCCGTCGTCGCGGAAGCGCTCGTAGGCGGTGCCGTCGGGCTGGCGGCTGCCGCGCACCCGCGCCACGAACAGGGTCTGCTGGAAATCGTGGCGTGTTGCGGCGATGCCCAGGGCCTCGCGCACCGCGCTGGCGCTGCCGTCGGCACCGACCAGCAGACGCGTGTGCAGGACCTGCTCGCTGCCGTCGCGCACGATCCGCAGGCGGCGCACGCCGTCCTCGGTGTCGGCCTCCAGCGCCACGAACTGCGCCGGGCGATAGCGGGTGAGCCGCGTGGTCGCGGCCAGACTGGCCTCCAGCGCCTCGCCGAAGTCGCGCGCGACCACCACCTGGCCGAAGGCCTCGCGCCCGTAGTCGGCCGCCTCCAGCCGGACCCGGCCGAAATCACCCGCGCGGCTGACGTGAATACGGCGGATCGGCCCGGTCGGCGCGCGCAGCCGCTGCATCACCCCGAGCGCGCCCAGCGCATTGACCGTGGCGGCGGCGAAGCTGAGATTGCGCTGGTCGAACACCGGCGGCAGCGCGCCCGGCGGCGCGGCTTCGACCAGGCCCACGTCGATCCCCAGCCGGTCCAGGGCGATGGCCAGGCTGGCGCCGACCAGGCCGCCGCCGACGATCACTACGTCATGTCGTTTGCTCATCCGGCCATGATACGACCCGCACCCGTCTGCCCGGTGAGCGCCGCCGCCCAGCTTGCGCAGCGCAGGCCGCCCCGGCGCGCCGCACTCGCGCGCCGCGCTTCCAGTAGAATCCGGGGTCTTACGTGCACCGGTGCCCGCCGCCATGACGCCTTCCGCCCACCGTCTCCCTGCCCTGCTGCTGTTGGCCGCGCTGCTGGCCGCGACCCGCATCAACCACTTCGGGGCGATCCCGGACGCGTCGTGGGCGGTGTTCTTCGTCGGCGGCTTCTATCTGCGCAGCTGGACCCGCTGGGCATTCCCGCTGCTGATGGCGCTGGCGGTGCTGGTCGACTACCTGGTCATCCGCGGCCAGGGCCTGGATTTCTGGCAGCACTACTGCGTGTCGCCGGCCTACTGGTGCCTGATCCCGGCTTACTTCGTGCTGTGGGCCGGCGGCGCCTGGCTGGCGCGGCGCTACCGCGGCGCCGACTGGCGCGCCCTGGGCCTGGCCGCCGCCAGCCTGCTGGTGGCGGTGGCGCTGTGCCACCTGCTGGCGCAGGGCAGCTTCTACTGGGTCAGCCGCAGCGTGCCGACCCCGACCATGGCCGGCTGGTGGCAGAACTACAGCGACTGGCTGCTGCCGTACCTGGGCAGCGCCAGCCTGTACGTGTCGCTGGCCGCGGCGATCCAGGTCGGCGTCGAGCAACTGGCGCGGCTGGGCCAGCGCGGCCAGCCGGTCGGTCACTGACCGGGATGGGCAACCGCCTCTCCAAGATCTACACCCGCACCGGCGACGACGGCAGCACCGGCCTGGGCGACGGCAACCGGGTCGGCAAGGACTCGGCGCGGGTGGCCGCCTACGGCACCGTGGACGAAGCCAATTCGGCGATCGGTGTGATCCTGGCCTGCCCGCTGGCCGAGGACGTGCGGCAGCTGCTGACCGCGATCCAGCACCAGTTGTTCGATCTTGGCGGCGAGCTGTGCATCCCCGGCCACGCCGCGATCCAGGCCGCCGACATCGATGCGCTGGAACGGCACCTGGACCGCTACAACGACACCCTGCCGGCGCTGCAGGACTTCATCCTGCCCGCCGGCGGCGAAGCCGCGGCGCGCTGCCACCTGGCGCGCACCATCGTGCGCCGCGCCGAGCGCGAGACGGTGGCGCTGTCGCGCCAGGACGCGGTGCGCCCGGAAGCGGTGCGCTACCTCAACCGCCTCTCCGACCTGCTGTTCGTGCTGGCGCGGGTGCTGGCGCGGGCCGACGGCCACGGCGAAGTGCTGTGGCGCCACGACCGGCGCCAGGCCTGAGCGACGCCCGGGCCGCGGCGCGCATGCTGATCTACACCCATACTGCCTGCCTGGGCCACGCGCCCGGACCGGAACACCCGGAACGGCCGGAGCGCCTGGACGCGGTGACGACGGCACTGCGCGAGGCCTTTCCGGCGCTGGAGTGGCGCGAGGCACCGCTGGCCAAGCTCGGCGACTTGGCCCGGGTCCATGAGCGCGACCTGATCGACCGCGTGCTGGCCGACCTCGACGGCCCGCAGATGCTCGACGTTGACACGGTGATCTCGCCCGGCTCGCGCGCCGCCGCACTGCGCGCCGCCGGCGCCGGCGTCGCCGCGGTGGATGCGGTGATGCACGGCGCCAGCGACACCGCGTTCTGTGCGGTGCGCCCGCCCGGCCATCACGCCACCGCCGACACCGCGATGGGCTTCTGCCTGTTCAACAACGTCGCGGTCGCCGCCGCCCATGCCCGCGATGCGCATGGCCTGGAGCGGATCGCCATCGTCGATTTCGACGTGCATCACGGCAACGGCACGCAGGCGATCTTCGAGCGCGAGTCGAAGGTGCAGTACCTCAGCACCCACCAGTCCGGGCTGTTCCCGCACACCGGCGGGGTCCACGACCGCGGCGTCGGCAACCTGCACAACGCACTGCTGCCGCCGGGCAGCGGCGGCTTCCGCTTCCGCAACACCTGGGCCGACCAGATGCTGCCGCTGCTGGACGCCTTCAAGCCGCAGCTGCTGCTGATCTCGGCCGGCTTCGACGCGCACATGCGCGACCCGCTGGCCGACCTGATGCTGGAGACCGAGGACTTCGGCTGGATCACCGCCGAACTGCGCGCGGTGGCGCAGCGGCACGCGCGCGGCCGGGTGGTGTCCCTGCTGGAAGGCGGCTACGACCTGCAGGCGCTGCGCGAGGGCAGCGTCGCCCACGTCGACGCGCTGCGCTGAGCGCGGGTCATCCAGGCAAAGGAGGGCCACACGGTGAGTGCGCGGCGCCGGCTAGGCCCGACCGGCGTGCCCGGACTGGATGGCGCGCCCTGGGCGCCGATGAACCCCGTCCCCCGGCGCCGGGACGCCTTCATTGCCCCTATGCACGGGATGGGGCAAGCTAGCGACCGTTTTAGCCCGATACCTGACGCGCGTGCGCCGAACCATTCGCCTGCTCCCTCTTCCGTTCAGTATCGCCCTCTGCCTGCCGGCCGTGGCGGCTGAAAAGCCGCCGAACTGGGGCCTGTGCCCGACCCCGGACGTGCTGCCAAAGTTCGACGACGCGCAGCAGCCGGACCCCAAGCTCGCGCAGAACCGCGACCAGCAGCCGACCAATATCGAAGGCGATCAGCTGTCGGGCACCACCACCATCCCGAACTACACCGGCAACGTCGCGCTCAAGCGCGGCGACCAGTTCATGGGCACCGACAGCCTGCGGGTGGACACCGAGACCGGCAACTACATCGCCGAAGGGCATGTGCGCTACCAGGATTCGTCGATCCGCATGATCGCCGACCGCGCCGAAGGCAACCAGGACACCGACACCCACAAGATCACCAACATCCGCTACCAGCTGCTGGCCCGCCGCGGCAACGGCAAGGCGGATTCGGTCGACCTGCAAGGCGCGCTGGGGCAGATGCACCGCTCCACCTACACCACCTGCGACCCCTCGCAGCGGGTGTGGGAACTGCACGCGCCGGAAATCGATGTCGACAACGACGAGGGCTTCGGCACCGCGCGCAACGCGATCCTGAAGGTTTACAACTTTCCGGTGCTGTATGCGCCCTGGTTCAAATTCCCGATCGACGATCGCCGCAGCAGCGGTTTCCTGTTCCCGGCGCTCGGCATGTCCAGCCGCAACGGCTTCGACTACACCCAGCCGTACTACCTGAACCTGGCGCCGAACTACGACGCCACCCTGTATCCGCGCTTCATGGCCCGCCGCGGCCTGATGCTGGGCAGCGAATTCCGCTATCTCTACGAGGGCGGCAAGGGCGAGCTGCAGGCGGCCTACCTGCCCGACGACAAGCTGCGCGACAAGGATCGCGGCCGCTTCAGCTACCAGGGCTACCACAACATCAATTCGCAGTGGCAGGCGCGCGCCTCGCTGGCCTGGGTCAGCGACGAGCGCTACACCGAGGATTTCTCCAACCGCCTGCTCGGCAACGCGGTGTCCAACATCCAGAGCACGATCGGCGTCTACGGCACCGGCGAGACCTGGACCGCGGGCCTGATGGCCGACCGCTGGCAACTGACCGACTACACCCTGACCGAGGACGCGCTGCCGTACAACCGCCAGCCGCGCGCTTTCTTCAACTGGGACCAGTCGTTCGGCAACTACTTCGAAGCCGGCCTGTACAGCGAAGCCGTGCGCTTCGTGCACGACGACATCCACCAGAAAACCACCGACGGCACCTACGAGCGCACCGGCGTGGTGACCCCACGCCCCGGCGGCAGCCGCCTGGACCTCAAGCCCTACATCTCGATGCCGCTGGCCGGCGCCGCCTGGTTCCTCAAGCCGACCCTCGCCTGGCGCTACACCGCGTATCAGCTGGACAAGGATCTGGCAGCCACGCTCGGCGGCGACACCACGCCCTCGCGCAGCCTGCCAATCGCCACGGTCGACGCGGGCCTGTACTTCGACCGCGATACCAAGTGGGGCAACACCAACTATCTGCAGACCCTGGAACCGCGGCTGTTCTACCTGTACACGCCGTACCGCGACCAGAACGACCTGCCGATCTTCGACACCCGCGAGTTCACCTTCAGCTGGGGCCAGTTGTTCCGCGATTCGCGCTATACCGGCGCCGACCGCCAGAACGATGCCAACCAGCTGACCATGGCGCTGAGCTCGCGCCTGCTGCGCCAGGACGACGGCAAGGAGAAGCTCTCGGTCAGCCTCGGCCAGATCCTGTACTTCAGTGATTCCCGGGTCAGCCTGCCGGACAGCGACACCACCATCGAGCAGGGCAAGTCGGCCTGGGTGGCCGATGCCAACTACATGGTCAACGACCGCTGGACCCTGGGCGCCACCTATCAGTGGGATCCCAAGTACCACCGCAAGGATCTGGCCAGCTTCCGCGCGCGCTATCTGATGCCCGGCGATGGCATCGTCAACATCGGCTACCGCTATCGCCGCGACCTGCTGGAGCAGGCCGACGTCTCGTTCCTGTACCCGATCAATCCGACCTGGAGCGTGGTCGGCCGGCACTATTACTCGCTGATGGACAAGAAGCCGCTGGAGAGCATCCTCGGCGTGCAGTGGGACAGCTGCTGCCTGGCAGTACGGGCGCTGGCGCGCCGCTACGTGCGCAACCGCACCGGTGCGCTGGATACCGCGTTCCAGATCGAGTTCGTGCTCAAGGGCCTGTCCTCCCTGGGCCAGGACACGGACCGCGTTCTGCGCCGTGCTATTCTCGGCTACAACCGCGACGACCTGTACTTGGTCCCGCCCAGCAACACCACGACCGATCCGGACGCTTACGATCCGAACCAGATTCCATGACCAAGACCCTTTCTGTTTTTCTCGCCGCCCTGATGGCGGTCGCCGGCGTGTCCGCTCCGGCCGCCGCGCAACAAACCCAACCGCTGGACCGCATCGCCGCGGTGGTCGACGAGGATGTCGTGCTGCAGAGCGAGCTGGATCGTGCCGTGCGCAACGTGAAGGCGCAGTATGCCGGCCGCGAGGCGCAGCTGCCGCCGGATAACGTACTGCAGCGGCAGGTGCTCGAGCGCCTGATCCTGGTCAAGCTGCAGGTCGCGCGCGCCAACAGCACCGGCATCCGCGTCGGCGACGACGAGCTGAACCGCGCCATCGCCAGCATCGCCCAGCAGAACGGCACCGACGTGGACGGCCTGCGCAAGAAGCTGGCCGCCGACGGCATGTCCTACACCGACTTCCGCAACTCGGTGCGCGACGAGATCACCGTGCAGCGCCTACGCCAGAGCTTCGCGCAGAGCCGCATCAACGTCAGCGAGGCCGAAGTCGACGCGGCGCTGGCGCAGCAGGCCACCACCGGTGCCCAGTACCACCTGGCGCACATCCTGGTCGGCCTGCCGGAAGGCGCCACCGCCGAGCAGATCAAGACCGCCCAGGGCAAGATCGACGGGGTCAAGAACCTGATCGACAAGGGCGAGATCGACTTCAACGCCGCCGCGGTGCGTTACTCCGACAGCCCCAATGCGCTGGAAGGCGGCGACCTGGGCTGGCGCAGCCTGGACGAAATCCCCAACGCGTTCGCGCAGCTGATCCGCGACATGAAGCCGGGCCAGGTGGTCGGCCCGCTGCGCGGCCCCAGCGGCTTCCAGCTGCTGAAGCTTGTCGAGGTGCGCGATGCCTCGGCCAATCCGGAGAAGAAGACCGTCACCGAGTACCACGCCCGCCACATCCTGATCCGGGTCAACGACGCGCAGCCCGACGCGGCCGCCAAGGCCAAGATCGAGACCCTGCGTGCGCGCATCGCCGGCGGCGCCGACTTCCAGGCCGTGGCCAAGGAAGCCTCCGAAGACACCAACAGCCGCAGCCAGGGCGGCGACCTGGGCTGGTTCCCGGCCGACGCGTTCGGCCCGGACTTCGGCCAGCACGTGGCAAGCCTGCAGGACGGCCAGATCTCGCAGCCGTTCCGCACCGAGGCCGGCTGGCACATCGTGCAGCGCGTCGGCGAGCGCCAAACCGACGTGACCAGCGACACCCAGCGCGCCCAGGTCCGCGAAACCATCGGCCGCCGCAAGCTGGAAGAGGAATACAACCGCTTCCTGCAGGAGATGCGCGGCGAAGCCTACGTCGACATGCGCGTGGGCAACACCGACGCCGCCACCGCGCCGGCGGCCACGCCGGCGCCGGCGCCCGCCGCCAAGCCCTGATCCATGCGTCCCTCGCTCGCGCTGGTGCCGGGCGAGCCGGGCGGGATCGGCCCGGAGCTGTGCGTGCGGCTGGCGCAACAGCCGCGTCACGATTGCCAGCTCCTGGCCTTCGCCGATCCCGACACCTTGCGCGCCGCCGCTGCGGCGCTGGCGCTGCCGCTGCAGTTGCTGCCCGAATCCAGTCCCGCCCACGCCCCTGGCGACCTGCGCCTGCGCACGGTCGCCAATGCCGTGCCCAGCCGCTTCGGCGCGACCGAGCCGGCCAATGCCGCGGCAGTGATCGCTGCGCTGACCCAGGCCGCCGACGCCTGCCTGAGCGGCGAACTGGCCGGCATGGTCACCGGTCCGGTGCACAAGGCCGCGATCAACGCCGGCGGCATCGCCTACACCGGCACTACTGAACTGTTAGCCCAGCACGCCGGCCGCGAGGTGGTGATGATGCTGGCCAACGCCATCGTGCGTGTGGCCCTGGTCACCACCCATCTACCGCTGCGCGCGGTCGCCGATGCGCTCACGCCGGCGCTGCTGGAACGCAGCCTGCGCATCACCGAGGCCGCCTTGCGCTGCGAGTTCGGCATCGCCACCCCGACCATCGCGGTGCTGGGGCTGAACCCGCATGCCGGCGAAGATGGGCACCTGGGCCTCGAGGAGATCCAGGTGATGCAACCGGTGCTGGACGCCTTGCGCGCGGAGGGCATGCGCCTGCTCGGTCCGCTGCCGGCCGATACCGCGTTCCTGCCGCAGAAGCTGGCGAGCGTGGACGCGGTGCTGGCGATGTACCACGACCAGGGCCTGCCGGTGCTCAAGTACAGCGGATTCGAGCAGGCGGTGAACCTGACCCTGGGCCTGCCCTACCCGCGCGTCGCGGTCGATCACGGCACCGCGCTGGAGTTGGCCGGCCGCGGCGTGGCCGACCCGTCCAGCCTGTTCGCCGCCACCGCGCTGTGTGCGCAACTGGCCGCACGCCGCGCGCAGTCCTAGGCCCGAACGGCGTTCGCCGATCTGCCGCAACCCGACGTTCCCGGTGATGCCGGTCGCGGCCAACGCCGCTGTTACGTGGCCGCATGCGCGCGCCACCCCGTGCATGCCGATAAAATGCCACGCATGACTTCCTCTCCCGGCTTCGGCGCCCCGGCCAAGAAATCCCTTGGCCAGCACTTCCTCAGCGACCGCCACTACATCGACAGCATCGTGCGCGCGGTCGACCCCAAGCCGGGCGACCGGCTGGTCGAGATCGGCCCCGGCCAGGGCGCGATCACCTTCCCGCTGCTGCGCCGGCACGGCCAGCTGACCGTGATCGAATTCGATCGCGACCTGATCGCGCCGCTGACCGCGGCGGCGGCCGGCGTCGGCGAACTGACCATCCTCAACCGCGACGTGCTGTCGGTGGATTTCGCCGCCCTGGCCGAGGGCGCGACCATCCGCCTGGTCGGCAACCTGCCGTACAACATTTCCTCGCCGATCCTGTTCCATGCGCTGGACCACGCCGCGGCGATCGCCGACATGCACTTCATGCTGCAGAAGGAAGTGGTCGACCGCATGGCCGCCGACCCCGGCAGCAAGGTCTACGGCCGGCTCAGCGTGATGCTGCAGGCCTACTGCGAGGTGACCTCGCTGTTCGTGGTGCCGCCGGGCGCGTTCCGGCCGCCGCCGAAGGTGGATTCGGCCGTGGTACGGCTGGTGCCGCGGCCGCCGCAGACGGTGGGCATCGCCGATCCCAAGCGCTTCGCCGATGTGGTCCGTGCCGCGTTCGGACAGCGCCGCAAGACCTTGCGCAACGCCTTGAACGGGGTCTGCGATGCCGCGCAGTTCGAGGCCGCGGGCGTGCGCCCGGACGCGCGTGCCGAGCAGCTCGAGGTCGCCGACTTCGTGCGCCTGGCCAATAGCGCACAAGCCTGAGCGGACGTCCCGCGCGGCACGCGCATGCATGCGTGGTGCGAAGGTCTGCGCGCGCGTTGCTCCGCTTCTTGCATGCTGGCCCAGGCATCGCCGACCGCGCCGTAATCGGCGCCGCAGCATGGCGAGCCGCCCAACACGGATCGCCGCTCCAACGCCCCTCCTGCACACTGCCCGCGGCAACGACAGGCCCGCACGGGCGACTCGCGCAGGCGGCAGCCAGGGCCGCTGCCGCGCGCCAGCCGCCTGGCAGTGACAACCGTTGACGCATCTCGCCTCAAACGGCAAAACACACTCTAAACTGTGGGGATGAACGATGACGCCCCCTATCGGATCGAGGTCGAAGTGTCGCCCCGATTCCTCGACGACCAATCGGCGCCGGAGGACGGACGCTACACGTTCGCCTACACGATCCGCATCCACAACCGCGGCCGCGTCGCCGCGCGCCTGATCGCCCGCCACTGGGAGATCACCGACGGCAACGGCCGCATCGAGCGCGTGGACGGCGATGGCGTGGTCGGCGAACAGCCGCGGCTGCGCCCGGGCGAGGATTTCCGCTACACCTCCGGGCTGGTGCTGGAGACCGAGCACGGCACGATGCGCGGCCACTACGACATGGAGGCCGACGACGGCACCCACTTCATCGCCGCGATCGCGCCGTTCGTGCTGTCCGTGCCGCGGACCCTGCACTGATGGCGGTCTGGGCGATCGGCGACCTGCAGGGTTGCTACGACATCACCCAGCAACTGCTGGAGAAGATCCGCTTCGATCCGGCGGTGGACCGGCTGTGGTTCTGCGGCGACCTGGTCAACCGCGGCGGGCAGTCGCTGGAAACCCTGCGCCTGGTGCACTCGCTGCGCGAACACAGCGTGGTGGTGCTGGGCAACCACGACCTGTCGCTGCTGGCGATCGGCGAGCGCAGCCCGGACGAGCAGCGCAAGGTCAATCCGGACCTGCAGCGCATCGTGCTGGCCGAGGACCGCGACGAACTGCTGACCTGGCTGCGCATGCAGAAGCTGCTGCACGCCGACCGCGAGCTCGGCTGGATGATGATCCACGCCGGCCTGGCGCCGAAGTGGACCACCGCGCTGGCCGAGAAGCACGCGCGCGAGGTCGAGCAGCAGTTGCACGGCAACGGCTACCGCAAGCTGTTCCGCAACATGTACGGCGACCGCCCGGCATGGTCGCCGGGCCTCACCGGCTACGACCGCTCGCGCGCGATCATCAACCTGTTCACCCGTGCCCGCTACTGCACCCCGCGCGGGCGCATCGCGATCGAGGAAAAGGGCACACCCGGCACCCAGGCGCAGGGCCTGTACCCCTGGTTCGAGGTGCCGGGACGGGTCGAGCGCGACCTGAAGATCGTCTGCGGGCACTGGTCGACGCTGGGCCTGACCATCACCCAGGGCGTGCACGCGATCGACACCGGCGCGGTCTGGGGCGGCAAGCTCACCGCCCTGCGCCTGGACAGCGAGGACCTGCAGGTCGTGCAGGTCCCCGGCCGCCCGGTGCAGGGACCGCCGCCGGCGGCGCGCAGCGGCACGCCGCGGCGGCGCGGCGCACCAAGCCGTGGCCAGGCGCCGGCTGCCTCTGCGCCCGCGCAGGAGTGAGTTTCACGCGCTCCGTTGCGCTCTCGTAGGAGCGGCTTCAGCCGCGACAGACGTCCCGGGAATGCCCGTCGCGGCTGAAGCCGCTCCTACGAAAGCCTGGCGGCGCCTACATCGCGCCAGACCGGCGCCGGTAGTCCACGAATTCGAAGGCCAGCGCATGCCGCGCATCGGCCGGGTGCGCCTGCCGCGCCACCACTTCCCACTGCGCCGGATCGAACGCGGGAAAATGCGCATCGGCACCGTCGACCACGGTGTCGACATGGGTCAGGTACAGCGCCTCGGCCAACGGCAGGGCCAGGGCGAAGATGTCGCCGCCGCCGATCACCGCCAGTTCCGTGGCGCCGGCTTCGCGCGCGGCGTCGATCGCCGCCGGCAGCGATGCCACCGCCTGCATGTCCGCGAACGGCACCTGCCCGGAACGGGTCATCACCAGGTTCAAGCGCCCGGGCAGCGCGCGCCCCAGCGACTGCGCGGTCTTGCGCCCCATCAGCACCGGCTTGCCCAGCGTCAGCGCCTTGAACCGCTTGAGATCGTCCGGCAGGCGCCACGGCAGATCGTTGTCGCGGCCGATCGCATTGGCCCGATCCAGCGCCGCAATCAGGGAAATCCGGGGCCCGGGACCCGGGACCCGGGACTCGTCGCTCCGCATCTGCCCCGATGTCGCCGCTTGCGCTTTTGCCGGGTCCCGGGGCCCGGGTCCCGAGTCCCGGCTGCTCATACGGCCACCGGCGCCTTGATCGCCGGATGCGGGTCGTAGCCCTCGATGGCGATGTCGTCGTAGGTGAAAGCGAACAGATCGGTGACCTCAGGATTCAGCCGCAGCCGCGGCAACGGCCGCGGCGTGCGCGCCAGTTGTTCGCGCGCCTGTTCGAAATGGTTGGAGTACAGGTGCGCATCGCCCAGTGTGTGCACGAAATCGCCCACGCCCAGACCGGTGGCCTGCGCCACCATGTGGGTCAGCAGCGCATAGCTGGCGATGTTGAACGGCACGCCGAGGAAGATGTCGCCGCTGCGCTGGTACAGCTGGCAACTGAGCTTGCCGTCGACCACATAGAACTGGAACAGGCTGTGGCACGGCATCAGCGCCATCTGCGGCAATTCGGCCACGTTCCAGGCGCTGATCACCAGCCGCCGCGAATCCGGATTGCGCTTGATCTCGTCCACCAGCCACTGCATCTGGTCGATCTCGCGGCCGTCGGCGCCGGTCCAGCGCCGCCACTGCTTGCCGTACACCGGGCCGAGTTCGCCCTGCGCATCGGCCCACTCGTCCCAGATGCTGACCTTGTTGTCCTTGAGATAGGCGATGTTGGTCTCGCCCTTCAGGAACCACAGCAACTCGTGCACGATCGAGCGCAGGTGCAGCTTCTTGGTGGTGACCAGGGGGAAGCCGTCGTTGAGGTCGAAACGCATCTGCCAGCCGAACACGCTGCGCGTGCCGGTGCCGGTGCGGTCGGATTTCTCCGCGCCATGCTCCAGCACGTGCTGCAGCAGGTCCAGGTACTGCTTCACTTGGCCACCTCCGGCGGCGGCACCGGCTGCAGCACGGGCGCGCTGCGCGAGCGCCACAACAGGAATACGCCCAACAGGATCAGCGGAATGCTCAGCTGCTGCCCGCGGGTCAGCCAATGGAACGCCAGGTAGCCGAGCTGCGCATCCGGCACGCGCACGAATTCCACGGCGAAGCGGAACACGCCGTACAGCAGCGCGAACAGGCCGGACACCGCATAGCGCGCGCGCGGCTTCATCGAGAACGTCCACAGCACCACGAACATCACCAGGCCTTCCAGCGCCGCTTCGTACAGCTGCGACGGATGGCGGGCATAGCCGTCCAGCAGGCCCGCGGCGTACTGCTGCTGCAGTTGCGCGGCGCTCATCAGGCTCTCCAGGGCCGGTGCGTTGGCCACCCCATCCGTCGCTGGCGCGTGCGGGAAGATCACGCCCCAGCCGGCGTGGGTCAACTTGCCCCACAACTCGCCGCCGACGAAATTGCCGATGCGGCCGAAGCCCAGGCCCAGCGGCACCAGCGGCGCGATGAAATCGACGGTGTCGAAGAAATGCAGGCGTGCCTTGCGCGTCCACCACAGGCAGGCCGCCAGCACGCCCAGCAGGCCGCCGTGGAAGCTCATGCCGCCGTCCCACACCTTGAAGATCAGCAGCGGATTGGCCAGGAAATCGGACAGCGCGTAGAAGAGCATGTAGCCGATGCGCCCGCCCAACACCACGCCGAGCATCGCGTAGAACAGCAGATCGGAAAAGCCGTCCTCGTTCACCCCGGGCAGGCGACCGGCGCGGATGCGGCGGCGGCCCAGCCACCAGGCCGAGATGAAGCCGGCCAGATACATCAGCCCGTACCAATGCACCTTCACCGGACCGAACGAGAAGGCGATGGGATCGATCTGGTGGAGATAGGTCATGCGCAGGCGTCGGCCGGGGGCAAAGAGCGCCTATTCTGCCACCGACTCCGCTACTTGCCGCGATTTGCGGACGGCACAGTGGGGTGGCGCTTCATCTGCTGGCAGGCGCACGCGTCTGCCACCGACTCCGCTGCTTGCCGCCATTTGCGGACAGTACAGCGGGGTATCGCTTCATCTGCCGGCAGGCGCACGCGTCTGCCACCGACTCCGCTGCTTGCCGCGATTTGCGGACAGTACAGCGGGGTAGCGCTTCATCTGCTGGCAGGCGCACGCGTCTGCCACCGACTCCGCTGCTTGCCGCGATTTGCGGACGGCACAGCGGGGTGGCGCTTCATCTGCCGGCAGGCGCAGACGTCTGCCACGGAATTCGCTGCTTGCCGCGATTGCGGACGGCACAGCGGGGTAGCGCTTCATCTGCTGGCGGGCGCATACGTCCACCGCCGACCGCGCGTGTCACCGCTGCACAGTCAGACACGTCGCGCTCTCCCGTAGGAGCGGCTTCAGCCGCGACGGGATTTACCGGGAAGCCCGTCGCGGCTGAAGCCGCTCCTACGGGAGGGATGCATCGGCGGCAAGTCCGGTGCGGAAACCCAGACCAAGCACATGGCTTGGATCGACCGCATGTGGGCGGCATCCGCACTCGCCGCATACCTGCCGGAAGCCAGCCTCCTTGTCCGCCACATCGACGCCAAAACGCCGCGTGTCATCTGGCGGCAGAACACACCCAGACTCCAGGCGCTCAGTCCAGCACCTGCGGCAGGTTCGGCAGCTCGTTCTCGCCCTGCTGGCCCGGCTGCGCCGGGAAGTGCGCGGCCAGCAGCGCCGAGACTGCGCCGACGCCGGCGATCACCGCCTGCTCCGGCTGGCCGGCGCGCATGTCGCGCTCGATCAGCGCGCAGACCTGGCGCCACTGCGCCGCGTCCACCCGCCCACGCAGGCCGCGGTCGGCGACGATCTCGATGTGGTGGTCGGCCAGCAGCAGGTAGATCAGCACGCCGTTGTTGGCCTCGGTATCCCAGGTGCGCAACTGCGCGAAGGCCTGCTCGGCGCGCAGCCGCGGCGCCACGCCGCGCAGCACCTGCGCCGGCGCCAGGCCCGACTCCACCGCGAACATCACCTGCCCGCTGTGCAGCCGCTCGCCGTCTGCAATCGCCGCGCCGATGCGCTCCAGGCTGGCCGCCGGGAACAGGCGCTGCGCAGATGGCGCGAACAGGTGCCGGAGCAGGCGCATCACCAGCTCCCCGAGGCGCCACCGCCTCCGGAACTGCCCCCGCCGCCACCCCAGCCGCCTCCGCCGCCGCCCCAACTTCCTCCGCCACCGCCGCCCCAGCCACCGCCGAAGCCGCCGCCTCCCCAACCTCCGCCGCCCCAGCCGCCCCAACCGCCACCGCCAGCCGAGCGGCCCGGCGCGATCCCGACGAACAGGCCCAGCAACAGGCCGATCGCCCCAGTCAGCGCACCGACGAACAGCGACAGGCTCAACACCAGGCCGACGCCACCGCCGACCACGCCGCTCAGCACACCGCGCACAGGCCGCGACAGCCGCGCGAACAGCACCTGCGCGACCAGCGCCGCGAACAGGCCGGCGAAGAACCCGAATCCCAGGCCGCCGCCGCGCGAGGCCGAGGCATGCGCACTCACCGGCGCCGGTAACGCCTCGCCGTCGATCAGCTTGACCAGCATCGCGGTCGCTTCGGCAATCCCGCCGCTGTAGTCGCCGGCGCGGAAGCGCGGCACCAGGTACTCCTGGATGATGCGGTTGGCGGTGGCGTCGGGAATCGCGCCCTCCAGGCCGTAGCCGGGCTGGATGCGCACGCGCCGGTCGTCCTTGGCCACCACCAGCAGTACGCCGTCGTCCACGCCCTTGCGGCCGAGCTTCCACTGGTCGAACACGCGCTGGGTGTATTGCTCGATGCTTTCCGGGGCGGTGCTGGGCACCACCAGCACCTGCAACTGGCTGCCCTTGCGCTGCTGCAGCTGCACCGCCTGCCGGTCCAGCTCCAGGCGCTGGTTCGGCGTCAGCGTGCCGGTGGTGTCCACCACCGGCGCATCCAGCGGCGGGATCGGCGCCTGCGCCTGCGCCCAGGCCACGCACGGCAGCAGCGCCAGCAGCAGCGCCAGCCAGACGCAGGCGCGGCGATGGCCGGGCACGCGGTGGATGAGGCCGCGCGACGCCGCCGCACGCTCAGCCGACACGGATGTGGAACGCACGCTCGTGCCCGCCCGCGGCGGCGCTTACTGCGCCGGCGCCGGCTGCTGCGGTTGCTGCGGCGCGGACGCCGGCTGGCCGCCGAAGTTCACCGCCGGCGCCTCGGAGATCTGCGCTTCGTTCTCCACCGAGAAGTTGGGCTTTTCCTTGTAGCCGAACAGCTTGGCGGTGATCACCTGCGGGAACGACAGGATGTAGGTGTTGTAGTCCTGCACCGCCTGGATGTAGCGGCCGCGCGCGACGGTGATGCGGTTCTCGGTGCCTTCCAGTTGCGCCTGCAGGTCGCGGAAGGCCTGGTCGGATTTCAGGTTCGGGTAGTTCTCGCTGACCACCAGCAGCCGCGACAGCGCGCTGGACAACTGGCCCTGCGCCTGCTGGAACTGCTGCAGCGACGCGGCGTCGTCGGCGTTGACCTGCACCTGGCCGACGCGGGCGCGGGCGTTGGTCACGTCGGTCAGCACCTGCCGCTCCTGGTCGGCATAGCCCTTGACCGTGTTGACCAGGTTCGGCACCAGGTCGGCGCGGCGCTTGTACTGGTTCAGCACTTCCGACCAGCCGGCCTTGACCGCCTGGTCCTTCTGCTGGATCGCGTTGTAGCCGCAGCCGGACAGCAATACCGCCAGCGCGGCCAGGAACAGGGAGCGGGACAACAGGCGCATGCGATGACTCCGGCAGATGACTGCGCGCAGCTTGCCACGCCGCCGGTGAAAACGCAGCCGACCTCAGCCGTGGCTCACCACTTGCCGGCGCCGGGCACCTGGTGCGCCGCGGCGCGCCGGCGCATCAGCAGGTTCAGCCACTCCACCAGCACCGAGAAGCCCATCGCCGCGTAGATGTAGGGCTTGGGCACGTGCACGTCCAGGCCATCCAGGATCAGCACCACGCCGATCATCAGGATGAAGGCCAGCGCCAGCATCTTCACCGTCGGGTTGGCGTCGATGAAGCGGCCCAGCGGATTGGCCGCCAGCAGCATCACCGCCACCGCCAGCAGTACCGCGGCGATCATCACCGGGATGTGCTGGGCCATGCCCACCGCGGTGATCACCGAATCCAGCGAGAACACGATGTCGATCACCGCGATCTGCGCGATCACCATCCAGAACACGCCCGAGGCCTTGCTGGTGGTGGGGTCTTCGTCCTCGCCGCCGGTGATCAGTTCGCGGATCTCCATGGTGCCCTTCACCAGCAGGAACAGGCCGCCGATGATCAGCACCAGGTCGCGGATCGAGATCCCCATGCCGGCGACGCTGAACAGCTCGCCCTGCATGCGCGCCAGGAACGCCAGCGATACCAGCAGCGCGATGCGGGTCAGGCAGGCCACGGCGATGCCGAACTTGCGCGCGGCCGGGCGCTGCGCCTCCGGCAGCTTGCCCACCGCGATGGAGATGAACACCAGGTTGTCGATGCCCAGCACGATCTCCAACGCGCTCAGCGTCAACAGCGTCAGCCAGGTGTTGGGGTCGGCGAGAAACTCGAGGGCCATGGCGTCGGGTCCTTTAACAGAAGAAGAAACGGGCGGCGATCACAGCAGGCGCGGCAGCAGGATCAAGCCCCAGCACAGCACCACGTTGGCCAGCATCACGAAGACCGCGGCCGAGCCCATGTCCTTGGCGCGGCCGGCCAGCTCGTGATGCTCGGGGCCGTAGCGCTCGATCACCGCCTCGATCGCCGAATTGAGCAGTTCCACCGCCAGCACCAGCAGCAGCGAGCCGATCATCAGCACCTGCTGCACCGGCCCCTGCCCCAGCCACAGCGCCAACGGCGCCAGGATCAGGCACAGGCACACCTCCAGGCGGAACGAGGACTCGTGCAGCCAGGCTGCGCGCAGCCCCTGCCAGGACCAGCGTGCCGCCATCAGCATGCGGCGCGGCCCGCGCGGCAGATGCCCGAACTGGTCGGCCACGGCTCAGCCCCGTCCCAGGCAACGGGGACGCGACGACGACGGCCGGAAGGAATCGGTCATGGGCAAGGGCGCAGCGGGATAGGCCGCAATTTTGCCACAAGCCCCGCGGCGGCGCCCGGCATCGCCGTGGATTTGCCTGCATGCGGCGCCTGCGGCACCATCGCCGATCCCCTAGCTTCGAGGAGGCGTCATGCCCCGTTCGCCGCTGCGCGCACCGCTGCTCGCCCTGAGTCTGTTCAGCCTGTCCCTGCTGGGCCTGTCGCCGGCACGGGCGCTCACCCCGCCTGCGCCGCCCAGCGTGCCCGACCAGGTCTCCAATGCCGCCTGGGAAGAGGACATGGCGCGGTTCGCCAAGGACGATGCCGCACATCCGGTCAAACCCGGCGGCGTGCTGTTCGTCGGCAGCTCCTCGATCCGCTTCTGGACCTCGCTGGCCACGGACTTCCCCGGCGTGCAGACGCTCAACCGCGGCTTCGGCGGCTCGGAGATTCGCGACAGCACCTGGTACGCCGACCGCATCGTGGTGCCGTACAAGCCGCGCCTGATCGTGTTCTACGCCGGCGACAACGACCTCAACAGCGGCCGCAGCCCGCAACAGGTGCGCGACGACTTCGTGGCCTTCGTGACCCGGGTGCACCGCGACCTGCCCAAGACCCGCATCGTCTACCTGTCGATCAAGCCCAGCCCCTCGCGCGCGGCGCTGATGCCGAAGATGGCCGAGGCCAACGCGCTGATCCGCAAGGCCGCGGCCGGCCTGAAGCAGGTCCAGTTCGTCGACGTCTACACGCCGATGCTGGGCGCCGACGGGCAGCCCCGTGCCGAACTGTTCGGACCGGACAAGCTGCACATGAACGCGGCCGGCTACGCGCTGTGGCGCGATACGCTGCGGCCGTACCTGGCTCCCTGACAGGCGGTGAACGGCCTCGCGCAGACGGCGCACTGGCGGCTGCCGGCCGGCACGGTCGGCGGCGTCCGCCGGGGGTTTTCCGCTCGCCATGGCACGGAGTAAGCCAGGATGCCCAGAGCCCTGGTCATCGAAGACGATGAAGTGACCGCCCGCGACATCGTCGCCGAACTCGGCGCGCATGGCTTCAGCGCCGACTGGATCGCCGACGGGCGCGACGGCCTGCAGCGCGCGCTGGCCGATGGCTACGACATCATCACCCTCGACCGCCTGCTGCCCGGCATGGACGGCATCGACGTGGTCTCCGAACTGCGCAAGCGCGCGGTGCAGACGCCGGTGCTGATGATCAGCGCGCTCTCGGAGGTGGACGAGCGCGTGCGCGGCCTGCGCGCGGGCGGCGACGACTACCTGACCAAGCCGTTCTCGCCCGACGAACTGGTGGCACGCGCCGAAGTGCTGGTACGCCGCCATCGCAACGCGGCGGCCACGCCCGAGACCCGCCTGCGCGTGGCCGACCTCGAACTCGACCTGGTCCGCCACAACGCACTGCGCGCCGGCCAGCCGCTCGCGCTGCTGCCCACCGAGTTCCGCCTGCTCGAGTTCCTGATGCGCAACGCCGGCCAGGTGGTGACGCGGCAGATGATCTTCGAACACGTCTGGGGCTTCCATTTCGACCCGGGCACCAACGTGATCGACGTGCATATCGGCCGCCTCCGCCGCAAGATCGACGGCAACGGCCAACCACCGCTCATCCGCACGATGCGCGGCTCGGGGTATGTCCTTGCCCCCGCTGAGTGACGCCTGGCGCTCGGCCACGACGCGGCTGATCCTGATCTACGGGGCGCTGTTCGCGATCTGGTGCATCGTGCTGCTGGGCATCGTGCAATGGGAGTCCACGCGCTACCTGTCGCACGTGATCGACCAGATGCTGGTCGCGCGCATCCATTACCTGGAGAACACCGACCCCCGGCGCCTGGCCGACACGGTGGGCGAAGCCAACGCCATCGACATCCAGGGCTTCATGTGGGTCGGCCTGTTCGACCCGCAGGGACGCCGCATCGCCGGCAATATCGCCGAGATCCCCAAGGACGTGGCCACCGATGGCAGCGTCGGCCTGGTCAGCGCCAGGCTGATCGGTGCCGGCAACGACCGCCTGACCCAGGCCCGGGGCATCGCCCGGGAACTGCCGGACGGGCGGCGTCTGGTCGTGGCCAAGGCGAGCACCGTGATCGACGGGCTGACCACCATCATCTACCGGGGGCTGTTGTGGGGACTGTCCCTGACCCTGCTGCCGGGGCTGCTCGGCGGCATCCTCCTCGCGCGCGGGCCGGCGCGGCGCATCCGCGCCATCCAGCAGGCCATGCAGCCCATCCACCGCGGCGACCTCAGCGTGCGCCTGCCGGTGTCGCGGCGCGGCGACGAGGTGGACCTGCTGGCGGCCACGGTGAACCGGACCCTGGACGAGGTCGAGCGCCTGCTCGGCGAGGTGAAGGGCGTCACCGACAACATCGCCCACGACCTGCGCACCCCGCTGACGCGCATGCGCACGCGCCTGCACCGGCTGCAGCAGCAGTTCGAGGAGCGCCCGGAAGGCGCGCAACTGGACGCCTGCGTGAGCGAGATCGACACCGTGCTGACCCGATTCCGCGCGCTGCTGCGCGTGTCGGAACTGGAAGACCGCCAGCGCAGCGCCTGCTTCTCGACGATCGACCTGGACGCGCTGCTGCACGACGTCCATGCGTTCTACGCGCCCTTGGCCGAGGACCGCGGGCAGGTCTTCGACCTCGCGCTGCAGCCGCTGCCCGCCGTGCACGGCGATCCGCACCTGCTGTTCGAGGCACTGGCCAACCTGGTCGGCAATGCGATCAAGTTCACCCCCGATGGCGGGACGATCCGCCTGCTGGCAGGGACCGACCAGCACGGCAACGCCCGCATCGATGTCGCCGATACCGGACCCGGCATCGCCCCCGACGAACGCAAGACGATCTTCCGCCGCTTCTATCGCGCCGACCAGACCCGCTCCCAGCCCGGGTGCGGCCTGGGGCTGGCGATCGTCAGCGCCATCGTCCGCCTGCATGGCTACGACCTGCAGGTGGGCGGCGACGCGGGCGGCGCGGTGTTCTCGCTGCTCTGCCCGCCCGCCACGTCGGCGCAGCACGCACGCGGCGCGCCCGGCCCGGCCTGACACACGGGCCGCCCGTGCCGGCAGGGCACCGATCCGCCCGGCGTGCCCGCCACTGGCGCCCAAGCCGTTGAACCAGCGCGCGTTTGCGCCCAGGGCCGGGCTATCTAAATAAATCTTCATGACGCCGGGGAAAGGTCCGCAGGCAAAATCCGCCGCGACGCAACATTCGCGCAGGGAAACCGCTCCTCCATGATTGGCCTCGTCCGGATCGCACTGACGCGTCCGTATACCTTCGTCGTCCTGGCCCTGCTGATCCTGATCGTGGGCCCGCTCGCCGCGCTGCGCACGCCCACCGACATCTTTCCGGACATCAAGATCCCGGTGATCGCCGTGGTGTGGCAGTACAACGGCCTGCCGCCCGACCAGATGGCCGGCCGCGTCACCTCGCCGTTCGAACGCGTGCTCACCACCACCGTGAACGATGTCGAGCACATCGAAGCCAATTCGATCCAGGGCTTCGGCATCGTCAAGATCTTCTTCCAGCCCAACGTCGACATCCGCACCGCCAACGCGCAGGTCACCGCCGTCGCGCAGACCATGCTGCGGCAACTGCCGCAAGGCACCACGCCGCCGCTGATCCTCAACTACAACGCCTCCACGGTGCCGATCATCCAGTTGGCGCTGTCCGGCAAAGGACTCACCGAACAGAACCTGGCCGACCTCGGCCTCAACATCATCCGCCCGCAGTTGACCTCGGTGGCCGGTGCGGCGATCCCTTACCCGTTCGGCGGCAAGACCCGCCAGGTCCAGATCGACATCGATCCGCCGGCGCTGCAGGCGCGCGGCCTGTCGGCGCAGGACGTGGCCAACGCGCTGGCGGCGCAGAACCTCATCACCCCGGTGGGCACGCAGAAGATCGGCAAGTACGAATACACGCTGCAGCTCAACAACGCACCATCGGACATCGCCGAACTGGGCAATCTGCCGGTGAAGTCCGTCGACGGCGCCACGGTGTTCATCCGCGACGTGGCGCATGTCCGCGACGGCGCGCCGCCGCAGACCAACATCGTGCACGTCAACGGCAATCGCTCGGTGCTGATGACGGTGATGAAGAACGGCTCGGCCTCGACGCTGGCGATCATCGCCGGCATCAAGGACCGGGTGGCGGCGATGAAGGACGCCCTGCCGCCGGACCTGCGGATCGTGCCCATCGGCGACCAGTCGCTGTTCGTCAGCGGCGCGATCGAGGGCGTGGCGCGCGAAGGCGTGATCGCCGCGGCGCTCACCAGCCTGATGATCCTGCTGTTCCTCGGCAGCTGGCGCTCGACGCTGATCATCGCCATCTCGATCCCGCTGGCGATCCTCGGCTCGATCGCCGCGCTGTCGGCGATCGGCGAAACGCTGAACATCATGACCCTGGGCGGCCTGGCGCTCGCCGTGGGCATCCTGGTGGACGATGCCACGGTGACCATCGAGAACATCAACTGGCACCTGGAGCAGGGCAAGTCGGTGGAGACGGCGATCATGGACGGCGCCTCGCAGATCGTGACGCCGGCCTTCGTCTCGCTGCTGTGCATCTGCATCGTGTTCGTGCCGATGTTCTTCCTGGAAGGCGTGGCGCGCTTCCTGTTCGTGCCGATGGCCGAGGCGGTGATGTTCGCGATGATCGCGTCCTTCCTGCTGTCGCGCACGCTGGTGCCGACCATGGCCAAGTACCTGCTGCGTCCGCATGCGCCGCATACCGACATGCACGGCGATGGCCATGGCCAGCCGCCGTCGCGCAATCCGCTGGTGCGCTTCCAGCGCGGTTTCGAAAAGCGCTTCGAGCGGCTGCGCGCCGGCTACTACGCCCTGCTCGAGACCGCGCTGCTGCGCCGCAGGGCGTTCGTGCCCGGCTTCCTGCTGTGCGTGGCGCTGTCGTTCCTGCTGCTGCCGATGCTCGGCCGCAACTTCTTCCCATCGGTGGACTCGGGCCAGATCCTGATGCACGTACGCGCCCCTGTCGGCACCCGCGTGGAGGAGACCGCGCACCTGTTCGCCGACGTGACCGGCGCCGTGCGCAAGCGCATTCCGCCGCGCGATCTGGCCAGCGTGGTCGACAACATCGGGCTGTCGTCCTCGGGCATCAACAACACCTACAACAACACCGGCACCATCGGCTCGCAGGACGGCGACATCCAGATCGCGCTGAGCGAAGGCCACGCGCCCACGGCCGACTACGTGCGGATGCTGCGCCAGACCTTGCCGCGGCAGTTCCCGTCGGTGGTGTTCTCGTTCCCGCCGGCCGACATCATCAGCCAGATCCTGAACTTCGGTGCGCCGGCGCCGGTGGACCTGCAGATCCGCGGCCCCGACCTCGCCGCCAACTTCGCCTACGCCAATCGCCTGCTGCGCGAGATCCGCCGCGTCCCCGGCGTGGCCGACGCGCGCATCCAGCAGTCGCAGGCCAGCCCCGGCTTCGCGGTGAACGTGGACCGCAGCCTTGCGCAACAGGTCGGCATCACCGAGCGCGACGTCAGCAGCAGCCTGGGCGTGAACCTCGCCGGCTCCAGCCAGATCGCCCCGACGTTCTGGCTGAACCCGCAGAACGGCGTGTCCTATCCGATCGTGATGCAGACGCCGCAGTACAGCCTCGACAGCCTGCCCGACCTGCAGAACGTGCCGATCAGCCCAAGCGCGGGCCAGGGCGGCGCGCAGCGCCTGGGCGGGCTGACGACGCTGTCGCGGACGGCGACCAATGCGGTGGTCAGCCAGTACAACATCAATGCGACCGTGGACATCTTCGCCTCCCCGCAGGACCGCGACCTCGGCGCGGTCGCGGCCGACATCCAGAAGATCCTCGACGCCGACCAGAAATTCCTGCCCAAGGGTTCCAGCACGGTCCTGCTCGGCCAGGTGCAGACGATGAACAAGGCGTTCTCCGGCCTGATCTTCGGCCTGCTCGGCGCGATCGTGCTGATCTACCTGTTGATCGTGGTGAACTTCCAGTCGTGGAGCGATCCGTTCGTGATCGTGAGCGCCTTGCCCGCGGCGATCGCCGGCATCGTCTGGATGCTGTTCGCCACGCACACCACGCTGTCGGTCCCTGCGCTCACCGGCGCGATCATGTGCATGGGCGTGGCCACCGCCAACTCGATTCTGGTGGTCAGCTTCTGCCGCGAGCGCCTCGCCGCGCACGGCGACGCGGCGAAGGCGGCGCTGGAAGGCGGCTTCGTGCGCTTCCGCCCGGTGCTGATGACCGCGCTGGCGATGATCATCGGCATGGCGCCGATGGCCTTGGGCATGGGCGAAGGCGGCGAACAGAACGCACCGCTGGGCCGCGCCGTCATCGGCGGCCTGATCTTCGCCACCGTCAGCACGCTGTTCTTCGTGCCGATCGTCTTCAGCCTCATCCACCGTCGTGCTTCCCAGCCGTCCTCGCCAACGGCGCACGCCCCCGGAGCGTCCCCGCATGTCGCCTGATCAGTCCTCCCCCGTCCCGCCGCGCCGGCTCCGCCTGGCCGCGCTCATCGCCGCGATCGTGGTCCTGGCCATCGTCGTCGCCGGGGTCGCCACGCGCGCCGGCGACGCGCGCCGGCTGCGCACCTGGACCGCGGACCAGGCGGTGCCGACGGTGGCCGTGGTGGCCCCGCAGACCGCCCAGGGCGACGGTGTCCTCAATCTCCCTGGCCGCCTGGAGGCGTATGCGCGCGCGCCGATCTTCGCCCGTGCCAGCGGCTACCTGAAATGGTGGAAGACCGACATCGGCGCCAAGGTGAAGGCCGGCGATGTGCTCGCCGAGATCGAGACGCCCGACCTGGACCAGCAGTTGCTCCAGGCCAAGGCCGACCTCGCCAACGCGCGCGTCAACGCCGCGCTGGCGCAGACCACCGCCAAACGCTGGCAAACCATGGGCCAGACCGAGGTGGTGTCCAAGCAGGCCGTGGACGAGAAGACCGGCGACTACGACGCCAAGCGCGCCCTCGCCCAGTCCGCACAGGCCAATCTCGACCATCTGCAAGCGCTGAAACGCTTCGCCACCCTGGTGGCGCCGTTCGACGGCACCGTCACCGCCCGCAACACCGATGTGGGCGCACTGATCAACGCCGGCGGCGGCCAGGAACTGTTCGTGGTGTCGGACACCCGCAAGCTGCGCATGTACGTGAACGTGCCGCAGAGCGATGCGCCATCGGTGCGCACAGGCAGCCGGGTGACGCTGACGGTGCCCGAATACCCGGGGCAGACCTTCAATGGCGTCGTCGACAGCGCATCGGGGGCCGTCAATGCCGCCTCCGGCACCACGCTGGTCCAGGTCGCCGTGGACAACCAGGACGGCAAGCTGCTGCCGGGCGGCTATGCCAGTGTCCGTCTCGATCTCCCGGCCGACGTCGCGCGGCTGCGGGTGCCGGCCAGCGCGCTGGTGTTCGACGACAAGGGCCTGCGCGTGGCAGTGGTCGACGCGCACGACACGGTCGCCTTCAAGCCGGTGACGATCGCGCGCGACTTCGGCAAGACCGTGGAACTGGGGTCCGGCGTGGCTGCCGGCGACCGCCTGATCGAAAGCCCGCCGGATGGCCTGGCCGACGGCGACAAGGTGCGCATCAGCGCGTCGAAGGCGGAAGGCGCACACGCCAAGGCGTAACCCGCGCGAAACGCCGCCGAGGCATGGCGGGAAACCTCCGGCGCGGCGCGGATGCTCGGCCGGCAACGGCGATCGCACGGCCACCGGCGCCAGGACGCAGCGCCCGCCCGGCGCCGGCGCCGGCGCTCAGGTTGCCGGAGCGAACCGTACCGTAGCGAGGATGCCGCCGCCTTCGGCGCTCTCCAGCGCGACCTGCCAGCCGAAGCGCTCGCACAACCGGCGCACGATCGACAGGCCCAGCCCGGCGCCCTGCGGGCGCTCCGGCTCGGCGCGGAAGAACGGTTCGAAGGCGTGCCGCAAGGCGTCCTCGGACATGCCGATGCCGGTATCGCGGATGCGGATGCGGTCGGCCTCGACCTCGACCTCGACACGCCCGGTATCGGTGTAGCTGCAGGCGTTGCGCAGCAGGTTGCTGACCACCACGTGCAGCACCCGCGGCGGCGCGTGCAGCGTCGCCGAGGCCAGTACGCGTACGCTCAGGGTCACCGGCTTGTCCGCCAGCAGCTCGCGCGCGTTCTCGGCCTCGTACTCGACCACGTCGGCGACGTCGAAGGTCTCGCTCTGCGGCACCACGTCCGCTTCGCGCGCCAGGATCAGGAAGGCGTCGATCACCGCCTCCATGTCGCGGCCAGCGCGCTGGATCCGCTGCAGGCTGCGGTGCAGGCGCGGTTGCAGCTCCTGCTCGGTCATGGCGATGTCGGTGGCGACGCGGATCACGGTCAGCGGCGTGCGCAGTTCGTGGCTGGCATCGCGGGTGAAGTTGCGTTCGCGGGCGACGTGGTCGGTGACGCGCTGGGCCAGCGCATGCAGGGCCGCGGCCAGCTGCCGCGCCTCGCCCTGCACGTCGGCGGGCAGGTTTTCCGGGGCCAGTTCGGCGGCGACCGGATGCCGCGGATCCCAACGCGAGACGCGCCGCGCCAGCCAGTTCATCGGCGACAGCAAGCGCCGCGACACCCGCCAGGTCAGCCAGGCCACCACCAGCACCGCGATCAGGGTCAACAACGTGGGCACCACGCCGAACCAGAACGCCAGGCGCTGCGCCGGCGCGCGCAGGAACACCAGGTACAGGCGACCGGCCGGGTTCTGGTCGACCAGCACGATCTCGCCACCGGGGCGGTCCTCGTGCAGGCCGGGCGCCAGCCCGCGCAGGTCGACGGGCACCGCGGCATCGGATTGGCCGGGCCCCACCAGATAGCCGCGCAGGCTGTGGGTGTTGGGCGGAGGCTGCTGCGGCTGTTGCGCATGCACGCGCCAGTAGTAGCGCGCCTCCTGCTTCAGGATCGACCCCACCAGCGAGTGCTGCACGATCGCCACCACCAGATAACTGGCAAGCGTGACCACGCAGCCCGCAAACACGATGCGGGCGATCAGGGCGAGGCGAAGTTTGCGCGGCAACCCGTGCGGCATACGGCATCCGTGATCGTTGCCGCGATTATAGGAAGGCCGATCGTGAGCCTTTCGTGCAAGCGGCCCCGTTCATCGGAGCCGCTGCGGATTCCACGATCGGGCGCGGCCTCAGCTCATCGGCTGAGCGATGTCGGCGATGCGGTAACCGGCGCTCTGCACGGTGTGCAGCAGCGGGCGGTCGAACGGCTTGTCGATGATCTTGCGCAGGTTGTACAGATGGCTGCGCAGGGTGTCCGAGTCCGGCAGGCCGTTGCCCCAGATCTCGCGCTCGATCTCCTGGCGGGTGACCACGCGCGGCGATTCGCGCATCAGGATGGTCAGCAGGCGCAGGCCGATCGGCGACAGCTGCAGTTCGGTGCCGGCGCGGGTGGCACGCATGCTCACCGGGTCCAGCACCAGGTCGGCCACCTTCAACACTTCCGAGCCGACCTGGCGGCGCTCGCGGCGGATCAGCGCGCGCAGGCGCGCTTCCAGTTCCTGGATCGCGAACGGCTTGGTCAGGTAGTCGTCGGCGCCGAAGCCCAGACCGGTGAGCTTGTCGTCGAGGGTGTCGCGCGCGGTCAGCATCAGCACCGGGGTCGACTTGCGCGCATCGTTGCGCAGGCGACGGCACACTTCGATGCCGTCCAGCCGCGGCAGCATCAGGTCCAGCACCACCACGTCGTAGCTGTTCTCCGCCGCCAGGCGGTAGCCGTCCAGGCCGTCGCAGGCGTAATCCACTTCGAACCCGCGGCCTTCCAGATACTCGCCGATCATCTCGGAAATATTGCGGTTGTCTTCCACCACCAGCACGAGCCCGGATGTTTCCTTGGTCTGACGCATAACGCTTCCTCAGTCTTCAGCTTTGTGAAACATGCCGGATGGGCGGTGGTGGCGGCGTGAAGACCGCTTCATCTGCCTGAGCCGGAAAAAACCTATTGCGCGATCAATGGCTTGAGCTGCGGCCACACGTTGTCCAGCACCTTGGGCTGGGCCGCGGCGGTGGGATGCAGGCCGTCGCCCTGCATCAGCGCCGGGTTCAGCGCCACGCCTTCCAGCAGGAACGGCAGCAGGCCGGTCCGGTACTGCTTCGCCAGGTCGGCATAGACCGCACGCAGGCGCTGTCGGTAGCCCGGCCCGTAGTTCGGCGGCACGTCGATGCCCAGCAACAGCACCTTCGCGCCCGCGTCACGGCTGAGCACGATCATCTTCTCCAGGTTGCCGCTCAATTCGGCCGGGCTCAGCCCGCGCAAGGCGTCGTTACCGCCCAATTCGATGACCACCACAGATGGCCTGTGCTTCTGCAGCAGCGCCGGCAGGCGGGTCAGCGCGCCGGAGGAGGTCTCGCCGCTGATGCTGGCATTGACCACGGCCGGCGGCGTCCGCATCTGTTGCTGCAGGCGCTTGTCCAGCAAGGCCACCCAGCCGGACTGCAGCGGGATGTTGTGCGCTGCGCTGAGGCTGTCGCCGAGCACCAGCACCGGGCCCGTCGCACCTTTGGCACAGGCGATGACGGGCAGCAGCACCCACCATGCCAGCAACAGCCAGGCGCGGCGCGTCCAGGCCCGCTTGCTTCTCGTCTCATCACCACGCATCGGAGATTCCCTCATCGACAGTCAGGCCCCCACGCTTCGCGCCGGCATCGCCATCGACGTGCGCGATGTCGGCAAATCCGTCAGCGGACCGGAGGGTACGGTCCACATTCTCGACAAGGTCGGATTGACCATCGGTGAAGGCGACAGCGTCGCCATCGTCGGCGCCTCCGGCTCCGGCAAGACCACCCTGCTCGGCTTGCTGGCCGGCCTCGACCTGCCCACGCGCGGCGAAATCGTGCTGGCCGGGCAGTCGCTCAATGCGCTGGACGAGGAAGCTCGCGCCGCGTTGCGTGCACGCGAGGTCGGCTTCGTGTTCCAGAGTTTCCACTTGTTGCCCTCGCTGACCGCGGCCGAGAACATCGCCCTGCCCCTGGAACTGGCCGGACGCGAGGATCCGGCGCGGGTACGCGAAGTGCTGGAGGCGGTCGGACTGAGCGCGCGGGCGCGGCACTACCCACGGCAACTGTCCGGCGGCGAGCAGCAGCGCGTGGCACTGGCGCGCGCGTTCGTGGCGCGGCCGCGCATCCTGTTCGCCGACGAGCCCACCGGCAGCCTCGACCAGGCCACCGGACAACAGATCAGCGACCTGCTGTTCGCGCTCAACGCCGGCAGCGACACCACCCTGGTGCTGGTCACCCACGACATGCGCCTGGCGCAGCGCTGCGAGCACCGCTACCGCCTCGACGGCGGCCGCCTGCGCGCCGCCGACGCGGCGGATGCCGCATGAACGTGCTGCGCCACGCCGCGCGCGCGCTGCGCCGCGAGCTGTTCGCCGGCGACCTGCTGACCGTGTTCGCCGCGCTGGTGCTGGGCGTGGCGGTGATGACCGCGGTCGGCACCCTGGTCGACCGGGTGACCCTGGCACTGACGGGCAGCGCCGCCGAGGTGATCGGCGGCGATCTCGGCGTCAGCGGACGCCAGGACATCCCGGCCGCCTTCGCCGAGGAGGCGCAGCGGCGCGGGCTGCGCAGCGCGCGCCTGGTCAGTTTCCCCAGCGTGCTGTTCCACGGCGACGCCAGCCAGATGGCCAACATCAAGGCGGTGGGCGCCGGTTATCCGCTGCGCGGCGAGCTGCTGGTGGCGCGCGATACCGTCGGCGCCGGCAGCGAACGCGCCGGGCCGCCGCCGCGCGGCGAGGCCTATGCCGATCCGCGCCTGCTCGAGGCCTTGGGCCTGAAGCTCGGCGACGCGCTGGAGTTCGGCGCCGGCACGCTGCGCGTGACCCGGGTGCTGCGCGCCGAGCCGGATGCCTCCGGCGAACTGATGCAGTTGTCGCCGCCGCTGCTGGTCAACCGCGCCGACGTCGATGCCGCCGGCCTGCTCGGCCCCGGCAGCCGTGCCTCCTACCGGCTGATGTTCGCCGGCGCGCCGGGCGAGATCGCCGCCCTGCGCGAATGGCTGGCGCCGCGCGCCAAGGCGTTCCGCCTGGTGGGCATCGAGGACACCCAGCGCGGCGTGCGCGGCGCCTTCGACCGCGCCGGGCGCTTCCTCGCGCTGGCCGCATTGCTGGCGGTGCTGCTGGCCGGCGTCGCCACCGCATTGGCCGCCAACCGCTTCGCCCTGCGTCGCATCGATCAGGTTGCCGTGCTGCGCTGCCTGGGTGCGCGCCAGCGCGACATCCTCGGCGCGCTGGCGCTGCAGTTGCTGCTGCTGGCGATCCCCGCCTGCGCGCTCGGCGTGGGCCTGGGCATGCTGGCCCAGGTCGGCCTGGTCGAAGCGCTGGGCAGCCTGATCCCCGACCGCCTGCCGCTGCCACAGGCCACGCCGGCGCTGGCCGGCGCCGGCATCGGCCTGTTGCTGCTGCTCGGCTTCGGCCTGCCGCCGCTGCTGCGCCTGCGCGACGTGCCGCCGATGCGCGTGCTCAACCGCAGTTTCGCCGCGCTGCCGCCGACCTCGCTGCTGGTCTACGCCGCGGCGCTGGTCGCCACCGTGGTGCTGGCGGTCTACGCCACCGGCGACGGCGTGCTGGCGGCCTGGGTGCTGGGTGGCCTGACCCTGCTGGCGGCGTTGGCCGCGGCGGTGGGCGGCGTGCTGCTGGCGGTGCTGCGGCGGCTGCAGGGACGCCTGCGCGGGCCATGGAAACTGGGCCTGGCCGCACTGACCCGGCGCCGCGCGCTGAGCGTGGTGCAACTCGTGGGATTGTCGCTGTCGCTATGCGCGCTGTTGTTGCTGGCGGTGATCGGCCCCGGCCTGCTGGGACAATGGCGCGACCGACTGCCCGCGGACACGCCGAACTACTTCCTGATGAACATCCAGCCCGACCAGGCCGAGCAGGTGCTGAGCACCCTGCGCACGCTGGGCGTGGCCGACGCAGCGGTGGAACCGTTCAGCACCGGCAAGCTGGTGGCGATCAACGGCCAGCCGCCGCAGCGCCGCGAACAGGGTCCGGACGACGAGGGCGACGGCAGCGACCGGCCGATCAACTTCTCCTGGCGGCACGCGTTCCCCGCCGCCAACCGGCTACTGTCCGGACGCTTCTGGGCCGCCGACAGCACCGCCGCCGAGGCCTCGGTGGAGGAAGGCTGGGCGCAACGCTACGGGCTCAAGCTCGGCGACCGCATCACCCTGCTGCTCGGCGACCAGCAGCGCAGCTTCACCGTCACCAGCCTGCGCAAGGCCGACTGGGATTCGTTCCGGGTCAACTTCTTCCTGCTGCTCAACGCCGGTGCGGTGCAGGATGCGCCGTACAACCTGATCTCCGCCTTCCATCTGCCGCGCACCTCGGCCGCGCAACTGAGCGGGCTCAGCCGTGCCTATCCGAACGTGTCGCTGCTGGATATCGACGCGATCCTGCAGCGCGTGCGCGAGGTCATCGACCGCGTCGCCCAGGCAGTGCAACTGGTGATGGGCTTCAGCCTGCTGGCCGGCGCATTGGTGTTGCTCGCTGCCTTGCAGGCCACCGCCGGCGAGCGTCGCTACGACAGCGCGGTGCTGCGCACCCTGGGCGCACGCCGTGGGCAGTTGCGCGGCGCGGTACTGGTGGAGTTCGGCGCGCTCGGCCTGCTCGCGGCGATCCTCGCGGTCGGGGCAGCGGCGATCATCGGCACGGTAGTGGCCAGGCAAGCCTTCGACCTCGCGCTGTCGCCACCGTGGCCGGCGCTGCTGCTCGGCGGCCTGGGCGGCGTGGCGCTGAGCCTGCTCGCCGGCTGGTCCGGCACCCGCCGCATCCTGCGCACGCCGCCGGCGCTGGCGCTGCGCGAGAACTGAGCACACGGCGGCCCGGCACACCGGGCCGCTGCAGGACGGGCGTCGCCCACGCGTGCTCGCGACCATCGGCGACGCGCACCGCCGACGGCGATTGGCGCACCACGACGCATCCCGAATCCCGAATCCCGAATCCCGAATCCCGGCACCAAGCATATGCCGGTTGCGTATAAGCACCATCCGAATCGTTGCTTCGGCGCGCGTCGGACGCGGCCTACAGTGGGGATGGACGCCGCATGCCGGAGCCGTGGCGTCGCATCCTTCGCAGACGAGGCCGCCGCATGGCACGCGCATCCATCGCAACACGGTCGGCCGCCGCCGCGCCGACGGTCCGCATCGAACCATTCGCCGCGCCGCTGGGCGCGCAGGTGCTGGGGCTGGACCTGACCCAGCCGCTGGACGCCACCACGTTCGCGCTGTTGCATCGCGCGCACCTGCACTACCACGTGCTGGTCTTCCGCGACCAGCGCATCACCCCGGCGCAACAGGTCGCCTTCAGCCGCCGCTTCGGCCCGCTGCAGATCCATGTGCTGCGCCAGTTCCAGTTGCGCGATCACCCGGAAGTGCTGGTGGTGTCCAACATCAAGGAGCATGGCCAGCCGATCGGGCTGGGCGATGCCGGCCACTACTGGCATTCGGACCTGTCGTACAAGCCGACCCCGAGCCTGGGCTCGATGCTGCTGGCGCAGGAGTTGCCGGCCGAAGGCGGCGATACCTTGTTCGCCAACCAGCACCTGGCCTGGGACACGCTGCCGCTTGAGTTGCAGCGCGCGGTCGACGGACGCCTGGCCGAGCATAGCTACCTGGCCAAGTACGAGGACTTGCGCAAGCGCAATCCGTGGCGCCCGCCGCTGACCCAGGCGCAGATCGACGAGGTGCCGCCGGTGCGCCATCCGATCGTGCGCACCCATCCGGAGACCGGACGCCGCGCGCTGTTCGTCAGCGAACACTTCACCACCCGCATCGTCGGCCTGCCGCAGGACGAAAGCGATGCGCTGCTGCAGGCGCTGTTTGCGCACAGCAGCGACGATGCGCTGGTCTATCGGCACCGATGGCAGCCGCACGACATGGTGTTCTGGGACAACCGCTCGGTCACCCACCTGGCCGGCGGCACGCCGGACCACCTGCGCCGGCGCCTGCACCGCACCACCATCGAGGGCGACGTGCCGTTCTGAGCCACGCCCCTCCACGTGGCGGATACGCCGCTGTCCGACCGCGTAGTCCCCTCCCCCACTGGAACGACGCATGACCGCTTTCGATTCGCCCGCATTCCCGGCCACCGCGTCGCCCGCTGCCGCAGCGCGGCGGCTACGCTGGTTCGCCACCGTGCTGCTCGCCGTCGCGCTGCTGCACCTCCAGCCCGCGCACGCCGAGGGGCGGCTGCGTATCGCCAAGCAGTACGGCATCGTCTACCTGCTGCTGGACGTGGCGCAGGAACAGAAGCTGATCGAGAAGCACGGCAAGGCCGCCGGCATCGACATCGCGGTGGAGACCGTGCAGCTGTCCGGCGGCGCGGCCGCCAACGATGCGCTGCTGTCCGGGTCGATCGACGTGGCCGGCGCCGGCGTGGGCCCGCTGTTCACCCTGTGGGATCGCACGCGCGGCCGCCAGAACGTGCGCGGCGTGGCCTCGCTGGGCAACTTCCCGTACTACCTGATCAGCAACGATCCGCGGATCAAGACCCTGGACGATTTCGGCCCGCGCGATCGCATCGCGGTGCCGGCGGTCGGCGTGTCGGTGCAGTCGCGCTTGCTGCAGCATGCCTCGGCGCAGCGCTGGGGCGAGCGCGCCTACAACCGCCTGGACGCGCAGCAGGTGGCCTTGCCGCACCCCGACGCGGCCGCGGCGATCATCCGTGGCGGCACCGAGATCACCGCGCACTTCGCCAGCCCGCCGTTCCAGGAACAGGAACTGGCGCGCAATCCGAAGGCGCACATCGTGCTCGACTCGTACGCGATCGAAGGCGGCCCGACCTCGGCCACGGTGCTGTATGCCACCGAGAAGTTCCGCCGCGACAACCCCAGGACCTACCAGGCCTTCGTCGCCGCGCTGGCCGAGGCGGCGGTCTTCGTGCAACGCCAGCCGGAACAGGCGGCGGACCTGTTCGTGCGCCGCAATGGCGGCAAGATCGATCGCGCGCTGGTGCTGCGCATCCTCAAGGACCCCAAGGTGCAGTTCAAGACCGCGCCACAGAACACGCTCAAGCTTGGCCAGTTCCTGTCCCGGATCGGCGCGATCAAGCAGGCGCCGACCTCGGTCAAGGACTATTTCTTCGACAGCGCGCAAGTCGCCGGAGGCAGCTGAGATGAACCCTTTCGCCTTGACGCCGGCGCCGTTGCTGCAGCTCAAACGGGTCAGCCTGGACTACGCCAGCGGGTCGCGCGTGGTCCGCGCCACGCACCAAGTCAGCTTCGACGTGTATGCCGCCGATCGCATGGTGCTGCTTGGCCCGTCGGGCTGCGGCAAGTCGACCCTGCTCAAGGCCATCGCCGGCTTCGTCGCGCCCAGCGAGGGCCATATCCGCCTGGATGGGCAGGTACTGCGCGCACCGGGACCGGACCGGGTGGTGGTGTTCCAGGAATTCGACCAGCTCGCGCCGTGGAAGACGGTACGCCAGAACGTCGCCTTCGGCCTGCGTGCGGCGCGCAAGCTGGGGCGGCGCGAAGCGGCCGAGCGCGGCGATCATTTCCTGCACAAGGTCGGGCTGTGGGCGTTCGCCGACGCCTATCCGCACACTTTGTCCGGCGGCATGAAGCAGCGCGTGGCGATCGCGCGAGCACTGGCGATGCAGCCGCGCGTGCTGCTGATGGACGAGCCGTTCGCCGCGCTCGACGCACTGACTCGCCAGCGCATGCAGGAGGAGGTGCTGGAACTGTGGGACGAGGCGCGCTTCACCCTGTTGTTCGTGACCCACTCGATCGAGGAGGCCTTGCTGGTCGGCAGCCGCATCGTGCTGTTGTCGGCGCATCCTGGCCAGGTGCGCGCCGAACTCAACAGCCACGGCTTCGGGCTCGGCAGCGTCGGCAGCCCGGCGTTCCAGCAAGCCGCACAGCGCATCCACCGGCTGCTGTTCGATCCGCCGGGCGCCGCCGACGTCGGCGACGACACCGAGGGGACGGCGACGGCCGCCAGCAACGTCGCACCGTTGCGCCGCCGCGCCGGTGTGCGCGAGGCCACACCATGAGCGCCGCCGCACCGTTGCGGCCGCCGATCCGCGCCGAGTACGAGAACCCGGTGGTGCCCTACGTCGCCACCGTGCCGACGGCCGTGACCCGGCGGCGGCAAATCCCGGACTGGCTGCGCCAGGCGCTGGTGCTGGTCGCGCTGGCGGCACTGTGGGAAGCGGCGGCGCGCTGGCTCGACGACGACCTGCTGCTGCCGAGCTTCCTGCAGACCGCGCGCGCGTTCGCCGACGGCCTGTGGAGCGGCGAATTGCTGGGCCGGGTCGGCGCCTCGCTGCGCATGCTCGCGCAAGGCTATGCGCTCGGCGTGGCATTGGCCTTCGGCCTGACCGCGCTGGCGGTCTCGACCCGGATCGGCCGCGACCTGCTGGGCACGCTGACGGCGATGTTCAATCCGTTGCCGGCGATCGCCCTGCTGCCGCTGGCCCTGCTGTGGTTCGGCCTGGGCAACGGCAGCCTGGTGTTCGTGCTTGTGCACGCGGTGCTGTGGCCGCTGGCGCTGAACACCTACGCCGGTTTCCAGGGCGTGCCGGAGACGCTGCGCATGGCCGCTCGCAACTACGGCCTGCACGGCCTGCGCTACGTGGTCGCGATCCTGGTGCCGGCCGCGCTGCCGGCGATCCTGTCGGGCCTGAAGATCGCCTGGGCCTTCGCCTGGCGCACGCTGATCGCCGCCGAACTGGTATTCGGTGCCACCTCCGGCCAGGGCGGCCTGGGTTGGTACATCTTCCAGAATCGCAACGAGCTCTACACGGACCGTGTCTTCGCCGGACTGGCGATGGTGATCCTGCTCGGCCTGCTGGTGGAAGGCGCCGGCTTCCGCGTGCTGGAACGGCTCACCGTGCGCCGCTGGGGCATGCAGCGCTGAGCGGCGCGCGCCACCGCCGCCACAGCCGAACGCCGGGCACCACCCTCTACGCATCGACAACCGCAAAAAGGGGAAGGCGCCATCCCGGCCGCCTTCCCCACCCTGGCTGATTGCCGACGCGGTCCTCAGCGCGCGGCCGGCGCCGGCGCCGTCCATTGCGCGAACACCGCATCGAGCTGCGCATCGCTGACCGGTTTGCCCTGTTGCACCGCCTCGGCCTGGCCGAACAGCGGCACGATGATCGCCATGCCATCGACCTTGGTCTTCAGGCGCACGCCCGGCGGCTTGCCGAGCAGGCCGTCCCAGCGCGCACGCACCCTGGCCCAGTAGCCCTGGGTCGCGTTCCAGTAGGTGCGCGCCGGGGTGAAGTCGACGGTCGTGGTCTTGACGTAGTCGTTGAAGCCGAACTCGCGCGCGATGGCCTGCTGGCTGCCGTCGGGCTTGCGCAGCACCTTGGTGTTGAACTGCTCGTGGGTCCAGCCGGCCGGGGTCAGCGTGTGCCGGTTGATCACTGCCAGCGCGTTGTAGTCGCTGCGCTTGGTGTACTCGCGACGCGGCAGTGGGCGCCAGCTCAGGTCGCTGGTCCAGGTCGGATGGCCATCGGCGTAGTCCCAGCGCCCGGTGCCGCAGTAGCGCGGGGCGTCGCTGACCTCGTACACGCACTGGGTCCAGGCGCCGCGGGTGGCCGCCGCATCGAGCGGGCGCACCTGCCAAGTCTGGTCGGCGCTGAACTCGAAGCGCTGCGGCGCCTCGTAGATCCAGTCCTGGCGCCAGTGCTTGGTCACGTGGCCGCTCTTGGGCTCCACCAGCAGATGCTGCAGCACCACCTTGCGCGGGCTGTCCTCGACCACGATCACCACTTCGTCGCCGCCGCTGCGCATTGGCGCGGCGCGGGTGTAGCCGGGTTGCAGCAGCACCGTCTCGTCGAAGGCGAAGGCCACCGTGTACTCGCCCTGCATCGCCAGGATGCTGACGCGGTCGCGCGCCGGATCGGCGTTCTCGGCATGGACGGGAAGGCTGCCGGCAAGCAGCAGGGCGCAGAACAGAGGCGGAGCTTTCATCATCGAGAGAGGTGTCTTGGGTGATGGGAACAAGGAAACGTATCGGCCGCTCACAACCGCAGCAGCGGCCACGGCCGCTCGGGATCGGGACGCGGCGCAGGGCGGCCGGCGCGGGCGCAACAGCAGTCGTCGACCAGCACGTCGCCCTCGGCCGCCTCCAGGCGCGCGATGCGCCGGGCGATGCTGGCGCCGAGCGGCGACACGCCGGCAACGCTGGCCGCCAGCACGCCATCGGCCGCGTGCAGGCGCAGCGCCCGCGCCTGCCAGCCATCACCGCGCAGGCGGCCGGCGACGCGCCGCCACAGCCGCTCGGCGACGCCGCCGTCGGCGGCATCCTGCGCCGCGGGCAACGCCGACAGCAGCATGTCCCAGGCGACGAAGTCGCTGTCGGGCAGCAGGTACAGGCGCCAGCAGCACTGCTGCTGGCGGTCGTAGAAGCGCAGGCTCTCCAGCACGCCGTCGCTGTCCACGTCCAGGTGCGCGGCCACGCCGCGGGCGTGGCGCCAGCCGATCAGTTCGGCGCCGGTGCGGGCACGGTACAGGCACAACACGGTGCCCAGTGCGGCCAGTTGCGCCGGGCGCGGCAACGGCGCAGCGGCGATCCGCTCCGGTCCGGTACGCGCTGGCGCGGCCGTGCGCATCCGCGGCTACCAATCCAGCGCCAGGCTGACCGAGACGTTGCGCCCGGCGCCGGTATAGCGATCGAGCACCGCGCTGCTGGCCAGGGTCGCGCCGGGCAGCATGTTCCAGTCGATATAGCGGCGGTCGGCCAGGTTGAACACGCCCACGTCCAGCCGCGCGCCTTCGGTGAAGTGCCAGTGCGCGAGCAGGTCCAGCGTCGCGTAGCCGGCCGGCGTGTAGTAGGTGGGCAGTTCCGGCCGGCGCTTCTTCGCCACCGCGGTGGCGACCAGTTGCGTGCCCCAGGTGCTGCGGTCGTAGCCCAGGCCGAGCACGCCGCGCAGCGGATCCACCGAATTGAGCGGCGTGCTGTCGGTGCGGTTGTCGCCGCGCGCATAGGCGGCGCTGGCCTGCAGCGACCAGCCGGCCCAGCGCGCATCGAGTGCACCGAAGTCGATGCCGGCCTTGGCCTCCACGCCGCGGATGGTCACCCGGTCGACGTTGCGCGACTGATACAGCATCAGGCCGTCGGCGTTGAAGCCAACGAAGCGATAGGACTCGATGAAGTCGCGGTAGGCGTTGCGGTAGGCGCTCAGGCCGGCGTAGATCGCGGTACCGGCGTAGCGCACGCCCAGCTCGGCGCCGCGGCTGGTCTCCGGCTTCAGGTCGGGATTGGCGATCGCGGTGTAGCCGATCAGCAGATTGGTGAAGCCGATATTGACGTCGTTGTACGGCGGCGCGCGGAAGCCGTGCGCGTAGTTGGCGTACAGCGACCAGGCGTTGTCCAGGCGCCAGATCGCGCCGAGCTTGGGCGAGACGTTGCGGTCGCTGATCTTCTTCGCCGCCACGCCGGGATTGTCGGTGGCGAAGATCGCATCGACCTGCGGCGACAGCCGGTAGTAGTCGGCACGTAGCGCCGGCGTCAGGCTGAAGCGGCCGTCGGCCAGGGCGATCTCGTCCTGGAGGTAGGCACCGGCCTTGATCGTCTCGGTGATCGGGAAATCGCGGACAGGAAAGGTCTCCATGCCCACGGTCTTGCTGATCGCCCCGGTGCGCAGGTTCAGCGTGTGGCCGTCGCGCTTCTCGTGGGTATCGGTGTGCGACAGATCGATGCCGTAGCTGATGTCGTGCACGACGCGACCCTGGTCCACCCGCTTGTGCAGGTTGGCCTGCAGCCCGTACAGGCGCTGGTCGAAGTCGTGCTCCATGTGACGCAGCGTCGCGTTGCTGCGGCGCTCGTCGGTGCGCTGCAGGCTCTGGCTGTCCTGGCGGTACAACTGCCACTGCAGGTCGTCGGCGAGCCACGTGGCGAGTTGGTCCACCTCGTGGCCCAGCGACACGCGGGCGCGGGTCTGGTGGTCGCGGCCACGCTGCGACAGGATGCTGGCGGTGACGTTGCTCAGCGCATCGATGCGGGAATAGTCCTCGTTGCCTTCGACGGTCAGCTTGAAGCGCTGGTTGGCGCTGGGTGCGTAGACCAGCTTGCTGAGCAGGCTGCGGCCGTCGCTGCTGAGCGGATTGGGCGCGGTGCGGGCGGCGCCGATGCTGCGGTTGTCGCCCTGGGTGTCGCTTTCCTGGCCCTGGCGATGGCTGAGCGCGGCCATGCCGCTCCAGCGGTCGCCGCCGAAGGCGACCAGCGCGCCGGCGAACAGGCCCTTCCACTCGCTCTCGTAGCCGAACTTCAGGCCGACGTAGCTGTCCTTGCCCGGCGCCAGGTAGTCGGCCGGATCCTTGGTGACGTAGGCCACCACGCCGCCGAGCGCATCGGAGCCATACAGCGCGCTGGCCGGGCCGCGCACGATCTCCACGCGCTTGAGCGTGTCCATGTCGACGAAGTTGCGGTTGGCGTTGAGGTAGCTGCCGAAGCTGAAGTTGTCCGAGACCGGGATGCCGTCGGTCTGGATCAGCACGCGGTTGCCGTCCAGGCCACGGATGCGGATGCCGGAGATGCCGCTGAAGCGGCCGCTGTTGCCGGTGGCGGACACGCCCGGCGTGTAGCGCAGCAGGTCCTTCAGGTCGTGGACCAGGGCGCGATCCATCTGTTCGCGGTCGATCACATCGACGCTGCCGGGCACATCGACGATGGCGCGTTGGGTGCGGGTGGCAGTGACCTGCAGGCGATCGAAATCGCGGACGGCGGACGCCGCACTGGCGTCGGCGTCAGCGTTGGAGGACGAGACAGGGGCGGATGCGGGAGCGGCATGCGCGCAGGAGGCCAGGGCCAGCCACAGCGCGCCGGTCAGCGGAGCGGTACGGAACATGGAGAGCATCGGTGGTCGCGGAAGACCCTCGACCGGCACGGCGCGGGGTCCGCGCCTGGCCGAGGGGGAGAGAGAAGGATCGCGACTGCGAGGCGGCCGCGGCCGACGCGCAGGGGCGTCGGCCAGGTGGCGGCAGATCGAGCGGGGAGGCCGGCCGCGCGCGGCGGCCGGACGGCGTTACTTGGTCAGGATCAGCTTGTCGTTGCTGGTGTGGCGCAGGCGATAGACACGGTCGCCGTGCTGGATCAGCACTTCGCGGCGACCCTTGAGCAGCGCCTGGCTGCTGATGGTTTCTTCGGCCGGCACCGCGCGCGGCACGGTGCGCTCGCGCAGGCTCAGGGTTTCGGGGTGACGCAACAGCACGGGTTGAGCGGTCATGGTCGGACTCCATCCACGGGGTGCATCGAGATGATAATGATTCTCAATACTTAATCAAGACCCATTCTCGCCCATTTCGATTCACGATCACGATCGAAACCGCAAAAGCCAAAGGCACGGAAAATCGAAGGCGCGCCAGCGACGGCCGACGCGGCGGCACCGGCCCTCAGTGCCTACGCCAGCGCGGACTCGACCCTGCCCCACCACGCCGCGTCGTCGCGCTCGGCCAGGTCCAGGGCGGCCAGGTTCTCCAGCAACTGCGCGACCCGGCTGGCGCCCAGGATCACCGTGGACACATGCGGGTTGCGCAGGCACCAGGCGATCGCCAGCGCCGCCGGCGCCACGCCCTCGGCCGCGGCCAGCGCGGTGAAGGCGCGCGCGCGCTCGACCCGGCGCTGCGCCGGCGGCCCGATCACCTCCTGCTGCAGCCAGGCGTTGCGCTTTTGGCCCAGCCGCGAGGCCGGATCGATGCCGTCGTTGTACTTGCCGGTGAGCAGGCCCGAGGCCAGCGGCGACCAGATGGTGGTGCCCAGGCCGAGTTCGGCGTACAGCGGCGCGTACTCGTGCTCCACGCGCTGGCGATGCAGCAGGTTGTACTGCGGTTGTTCCATCGACGGCCCGTGCAGACCCAGCGCACGTGCCACCTGCGCCGCCTCGCGGATGCGCTCGGCCGGCCACTCGGAGGTACCCCAGTACAGCACCTTGCCCTGGCGGATCAGCGCGTCCATCGCGCGTACGGTTTCCTCCACCGGCGTGTCCGGGTCGGGGCGATGGCAGTAGTACAGATCCAGGTAGTCCACCCGCAAGCGCTTGAGTGCGGCATGGCAGGCATCGGTGACGTGCTTGCGCGAGAGCCCGCGCTGGGTCGGGCGCGGCGACTCCACGGCGCCGAAGTAAACCTTGCTGGACACGCAGAAGCCGTCGCGCGGCAGCCGCAGGTCGGCGATCACGTCGCCCATCACCTGCTCGGCGCGGCCGTGCGCATAGACCTCGGCATTGTCGAAGAAGTTGATGCCGTGGTCCCAGGCGGCGGCGATCAGGTTGCGCGCTTCGTCGCGGCCGGTCTGCCCGCCGAAGTTGATCCAGGCGCCGAACGACAGCGCCGACAGCTGCAGCCCGGTGGTCCCGAGGCGACGGTAATGCATGGCAACTCCTCCTGCTGAGCGAACCCGCGGCATGGCCGGGGACGGCCGCACAGTGTAGCGGCGCCGTCCGGCATCGCCCCGCCAAGAGCAGGGCGCCCCGCTCTTGCGAATCCCCAATCCCAAATCCCCAATCCCCCGACTGAACACGCCTCGCCTTGCCGGCCGTCACCCCCTGCACTAGGCTTCCCGTCTTTGGTCGGGGACCCGGGGACGCAGATGGTCGAGGGATTGGGAAGGATCGGCTTCGGCCTGTTCGGTTTGGCGGTGTTGATCGGGATCACCTGGCTGTTCTCCAACAACCGCCGGGCGGTGGACTGGAAGCTGGTCGCGACCGGCCTGGTCCTGCAGATCGGTTTCGCCTCGCTGGTGCTGCTGGTCCCGGGCGGGCGCGAGGTGTTCGACTGGCTCGGCCAGGTGTTCGTGAAGGTGCTGAGCTTCGTCAACGAAGGCTCCAGCTTCATCTTCGGCAGCCTGCTCGACACCAAGACCTACGGCTTCATCTTCGCCTTCCAGGTGCTGCCGACCATCATCTTCTTCTCCGCGCTGATGGGCGTGCTGTACCACCTGGGGGTGATGCAGGCGGTGGTGCGGGTGATGGCCTGGGCCATCACCAAGGTGATGCGCGTGTCCGGCGCCGAGACCACCAGCGTCTGCGCCAGCGTGTTCATCGGCCAGACCGAGGCGCCGCTGACGGTGCGCCCCTACATCCCGCGCATGACCGAATCCGAACTGCTGACGATGATGATCGGCGGCATGGCGCACATCGCCGGCGGCGTGCTGGCGGCCTACGTGGGCATGCTCGGCGGCGGCGATCCGGCGCAGCAGGCGTTCTACGCCAAGCATCTGCTGGCGGCCAGCATCATGGCCGCGCCGGCCACGCTGGTGGTGGCCAAGCTGCTGGTGCCGGAGACCGGTACGCCGCTGACCCGCGGCACGGTCAAGATGGAAGTGGAGAAGACCACCAGCAACGTGATCGATGCCGCCGCCGCCGGCGCCGGCGACGGCCTGCGCCTGGCGCTGAACATCGGCGCGATGCTGCTGGCGTTCATCGCCCTGATCGCGCTGGTCAACGCGCCGCTGACCTGGCTCGGCGACGTCACCGGCCTGGCCAGCGCGCTCGGCCGCCCGACCAATCTGTCCACCATCTTCGGCTACGTGCTGGCGCCGGTGGCCTGGGTGATCGGCACGCCGTGGCCGGATGCGACCACGGTCGGTTCGCTGATCGGCCAGAAGGTGGTCATCAACGAGTTCGTCGCGTATACCGAGCTGTCGCGTATCGTCCAGGGCCAGGTGCCGGGCGTGAGCCTGAGCGCGGAGGGCCGGCTGGTCGCCACCTACGCGCTGTGCGGCTTCGCCAACTTCAGTTCGATCGCGATCCAGATCGGCGGCATCGGCGGCCTGGCCCCGGAGCGCCGCCACGACCTGGCGCGCTTCGGCCTGCGCGCCGTGCTGGGCGGCTCGATCGCGACCTTCATGACCGCGACCATCGCCGGGGTGCTGTCGCACTTCGCCTGATCCGGCCGCAGCATCCGTTACACCGTTTTCCTTTTTTTCAGTTCCAGTCGAGAAGCAGTACATGCCTATGAGTTCGGTCATCGTCGTCGGTTCGTTCAATGTCGACCATGTGTGGCGGTGCGAGAATCTGCCCGCACCGGGGGCGACCATCGCCGGCCGCTACAGCACCGGCCCCGGCGGCAAAGGCTTCAACCAGGCGGTGGCGGCAGCACGCGCCGGCGCGCGCACCAGTTTCGTCTGCGCGCTCGGCGACGATGCCGGCGGCGCGATGGCACGCGGCCTGGCGGCGCAGGACGGCATCGCCCTGGTCGCCGAGGCCAGCACCGAGCCCACGGGCACCGGCGGCATCTATGTCGATGGCCACGGCCGCAACACCATCGTCATCGGCGCCGGCGCCAACGCCGCGCTGAGCCTGGATTTCGTGCAGGCGCAGCGCCCGCTGCTGGGCTCGGCGCGGGTGCTGCTGGCGCAGCTGGAATCGCCGATCGAGACCATCGAGGGCACCCTGGCGCTGGCCCGCGAGGCCGGCCTGACCACCGTGCTCAACGCCGCCCCGGCCAATGCGCAGACCAGCATCGGCCTGCTCAAGCTGGCCGACGTGCTGACCCCCAACGAGACCGAGTTCGCCGCCCTGCTCGCGCGCCATGTCGGCGTGCGCGTGGACGCCGACGACGTCGCCGCCACCGATGGCGGCAGCCTGCACGCGCTGTGCCGCAAACTGCTGCCCGGCGGCACCGTGGTGGTGACGCTGGGCGCGGTCGGCGCCTTCATCTCGCACCCCGAGGAGCGACTGCTCGGCGACACCCAGCCCTACTACCGGATCGGCGCCGAGACCGCGCATACCGTGGACACCACCGGCGCCGGCGATGCCTTCAACGGCGCCCTGGTGGCGTCGATGGCGCAGTCGCCGAACGCCGCGTTCGCCACCCACGTGCGCTTCGCCAACCACTATGCGGCGCGCTCCACCGAGGCCGAAGGCGCGGCGGCGTCGATGCCGCGACTGACTCCGGACGCCGCCTGAGCCTGGGCGCGGCGGCCTGCGCCGCCACGCTGGCGGTGTTTCCCTGACCGCACACCGCCGGCCGCCGCGCCGGCCGCATCCCGACAAGGAGTTCCCGATGCCCCGCTCCCTGCTGCCGTTCGGTGCGCTGTGCGCACTGCTGCTCCCGCTGTGCGCCGCCGCGGCACCGCGCTGCGACTGGAACAGCCTGGCCGCCGATGCCGACCGCGCCGCGGTGACCGTGTCCGCCGAACGCCTGCAGCAGGTGATCGCGGCGCAGTACGACGATGCCGATCAGGACAAGGGCGCGGCGCTGGCGCGCACCCTGCTGCAACGCGCGCGGACGCCGCAGCAGCCCGGCACACTGGAAGGCCGCTGGAAGGTGCGCTCGATCCAGGTCGACCCGCACTTCGCCTACGCCTACCCCTACTTCAAGGCCGAGATCCGCCGCGACCCCTGCGGCTATCACCTGAGCAAGACCAGCGGCTCGCAGCGCCGCAGCGGCACGCTGTACCCGCTGGCCGCCGGTAGCCACGAACTGGCCTTCCTTGGCGCCAGCACGGTGAATGACGAGCCGGAAGCGGCCTACGTGCCTGGCCATGTCTCCGACGGCACGCATGGCAACAGCGTCGGCCGCCTGGTCGCGCTGGGCCCGAACGAACTGCTGCTGATCCTGGACGGCAAGGACAACGGCTTCGAGCTGTACCAGCTGATTCGCTGACGCGCGCGGCGTCCGGAGTCGCGGAGGGCGGCGCGCCTGCAGCGCGCGCTTGCGCACGCCCCGCTACACTAGCGGCATGCGCATCGGCCCCTACACGATCGAACCGAAGGTGATCCTGGCACCGATGGCCGGGGTCACCGACAAGCCGTTCCGGCTGCTGTGCAAGCGCCTGGGCGCCGGCCTGGCGGTATCGGAGATGACCATCTCCGATCCGCGCTTCTGGCAGACCCGCAAGTCGCTGCAGCGCATGGACCACGCCGGCGAACCGGACCCGGTCAGCGTGCAGATCGCCGGCACCGAACCGCAGCAACTGGCCGAGGCCGCGCGCTACAACGCCGACCACGGAGCGCAACTGATCGACATCAACATGGGCTGCCCGGCAAAGAAGGTGTGCAACGCCTGGGCCGGTTCGGCGCTGATGCGCGACGAGGCGCTGGTGGCGCGCATCCTCAGCGCGGTGGTGAAGGCCTCGCCGGTGCCGGTGACGCTGAAGATCCGTACCGGCTGGGACTGCGACCATCGCAACGGCCCGGTCATCGCGCGCATCGCCGAGGACTGCGGCATCGCCGCGCTGGCGGTGCACGGACGCACCCGCGACCAGCATTACAGCGGCCAGGCCGAGTACGCCACCATCGCGCAGATCAAGGCCATGCTGCGCATTCCGGTGATCGCCAACGGCGACATCGATTCGCCGCAGAAGGCCGCACAGGTGCTGGCCGCAACCGGCGCCGATGCGGTGATGGTCGGGCGCGCGGCGCAGGGCCGGCCGTGGATCTTCGGCGAGATCGCGCACTACCTGGCCACCGGCGAACTGCAGCCGGCGCCGTCGCTGGCGTTCGTGCGCGACACCCTGCTCGGCCACCTGCAGGCCCTGCACGATTTCTACGGCGAGGCGCAGGGCGTGCGCATCGCGCGCAAGCATCTGGGCTGGTACGCCAAGGACCGGCCGGAAAACGCCGCGTTCCGTGCCGTGGTCAACCGCGCCGAGAGCGCGCAGGCGCAACTGGCGCTGACCGCCGAGTACTTCGACGCGCTGATCGCCGGCGTGCCGCCGGCCTTGTCCGCTGCCGCCTGACGTTTTCTTCTTCCTGGAGCACCGCCATGGGCACGTCTCCCGACACCCCGACCTATCTGCACGGCTATTCCGACACCGAACAGGCGCGCCTGCTGAAACAGGCGCGCTTGCTGGAAGCCACCCTGTTCAACCAGATCGACTACACCGGCGCGCGGCGCCTGCTGGAAGTGGGCAGCGGCGTCGGCGCGCAGACCGAAGTGCTGCTGCGGCGCTTTCCCGACCTGCACGTCACCGGCATCGACCTGAGCGTGGCGCAACTGCAGGCCGCACGCGACAACCTGCAGCGCATGCCCTGGTGCCAGGACCGCTACACCCTGCAGCAGGCCGATGCCGGCGACCTGCCGTTCCAGCCGCGCAGCTTCGATGCGGCGTTCCTGTGCTGGGTGCTCGAGCACGTGCCGTCGCCGGCGCGGGTGCTCAGCGAAGTGCGGCGGGTGCTGGCGCCGGGCTCGCCGGTGTACGTGACCGAGGTGATGAACGCCTCGTTCCTGCTGCATCCGTATTCGCCGAACGTGTGGCGCTACTGGATGGCGTTCAACGACTTCCAGTACGACCATGGCGGCGACCCGTTCGTCGGCGCCAAGCTCGGCAACCTGCTGCTGGCCGGCGGTTATCGCGACGTCAGCACCGAGATCAAGACCCTGCACCTGGACAACCGCGAGCCGGCGCGGCGCAAGACCATGATCGGGTTCTGGGAGGAACTGCTGCTGTCGGCGGCCGAACGGCTGTTGCAGGCCGGCGCGGTGGATGCGGAGACCGTGGCCGGCATGCGCCGCGAGATGGCGCAGGTGCAGAGCGACCCGGACGCGGTGTTCTTCTATTCGTTCGTGCAGGCGCATGCCACGGTGTATTGAGCGGCGCTGACGGCGGTGCCGGTGAAGCCTGCATATCGAGCGGCGATCGCGACGTTGCCGGGCGAAGCCACGTTTGCTGGCGATGCGGGACGGCTTGGCTCAGTCTCCTCCAGAAGCCCGGATCAACGCGGTGCCTGCACACCCGAATAGTGGCAACATGGCCCGCATTCTCTTTTTGATGAAAAGGCGTCCCCATTGGGAACGCCTTTCTTTATCTGCACTACCTGAAGCAGCTTAGGGGAGGCACTATTGGTAGGCGTAGAGCGGGAAATATCCCTGTGAAGCAAGTACATGAAACGCTGCGCGCGAGGTGGCAGCACCCAACTCGCCGTCACGAAACACGAAGTAGCCGACTGCATCGCACGCTGAGACAAACAACCAGCCCTGGTCCGGGTCCGGAGACGCAGGGTATTTCGCCGTGGTGCCGGCCGCGAATCTGGACCAGTAGCGCGCGGAGTGTCTGAGCACGCTCAGCCCGCCCAGCACCAGCGCGCCGTTCTTCGACTTGGGATCGAGCCGTGCGATGCCTTCCCGTTCCAATTCCTCGAATTGGACCGCCGCCGCGTCCAGGCTCCCGGCGTTCTGCACGATCTGGTCCATGCGCACGATGAACGAGAACTCGTAGGCACTGAGCTCCTGGCGTAGCCCGGCCAGGTTCTCGGTCATCGGCCGGAGCGGATCGATCGCATCGATCATGGGCTTGCGCGTGGCGATGAAGCGCTCCAGCGGCATGCCGGGATCGTAGCCGCACTTCTCGACCAGGACAGCGAGGTCCTCGTCGGGCGAGGCCTTGGTATCCATCAGGCAGCCGAGGTACATGTTGTGCTTGATGCCCGCCTGGTCCATCGGGTTCTCGGCCGCCAGCGCGGGGCCGGCACCGAAGGCACTGCCGATCAGGAGCGCGGCAGCCGCGCCAAAAAGCGTTTTGTTCATGAACATTCTCATGCAATAGATGGGAAGAGGATGGCCTAGGTCTCCAGACGTTCTTGAGGAGGACACCTGCGAGGCGACCACCGCCGCATCGGCACACGACGCGATGCGACGGTTTCAGGCTAGGCAGGTCTGCGGCGACACACGAGGGCGAAACCGGGTCGCGACGGGAACGAACCGGGTCGAATTGGCGAGGCGATGGCGCCGCCACCGCATCGCGCAAACCTTGTCCTGGCTCGCGGTGGGCACCCATGATCAAGGAATCAATGCCTTACGCCGATTCGTTCCCAATCCATACGCGCAGATGCGCTGGAATCCGTGGCACCGCCGCTTAGGCTGCCGATCCCCTCTCTTGCGTCGGGAGAACTCCGATGCCTGCCGCCCCGCCATCCATGCGCTGCATCGCGCCTCTCTGACCCCGCCCGCAACCGCTATCCCCTCGGCACCCTGCCACCACCGGACGGGTGACTGGAGCAGGACCGGGAGCCGAACAGGGGAGGAACGTCGATCTTGCCGGGAACAGCTCCGGCAACTGATGGACACATGCGGGGCCGCCGACCACCGAGAGCCGTCCTCAAGCGCCCTGGCGATGACCGCCGCCTCGCGACTCCGCGTCGGCGATGAAGGCGCATCACGCTACGGCTTATCGCGCCGTGCTCAACGCGCTGCTGCCGGCACCCGCGCGTCGACCGGCGCGGGCAACGCCGGCTCTACTCAGATCCGTTGCCACATCCGCGCCAGCACTGCGCGGATCTGCCCACGTGCCACCGGCGTCCGGTACGCGGCCGGCAGCTGCGGCGAAGTTGAAGTTGTAGTCCGGCTCCAGGCCCATGTGTAGGTCTCTGAGCACCAACTTTGCTAGCGATGCAGAGAAGGCCTAGCTCAGCCACCTGCAGAAACGTGGATCAGTGCCGCGCCTGCACGCCAGAACAGTGGCGACATGGCGCCTTTTCTATCTGATAAAAAAGGCGTCCCGACGGGAACGCCTTCCTTTATCTGTACCACCAGAGGCAGGCTCAGAGGGAGAGCTCTTGGTCTGCGTAGAGCGGGAAATATCCTTGTGAGACGAGTATATAAAAGCCTATATAGGAGGTTAAAGACGCCAATCCGGCGTCATTAAAGACGAGACAACCCATTACGTCGTACACTACGACCATCATCCATGCATTGTATGGATCCGGAGACCCAGCGTATTTCGACGTGGTATCCGCCGCAAATTTCGACCAGTAGCGCGCGGAGTGTCTGAGCACGCTCAGCCCGCCCAGCACCAGCGCGCCGTTCTTCGACTTGGGATCGAGCCGTGCGATGCCTTCCCGTTCCAATTCCTCGAATTGCACCGCCGCCGCGTCCAGGCTCCCGGCGTTCTGCACGATCTGGTCCATCCGCACGATGAACGAGAACTCGTAGGCACTGAGTTCTTGGCGTAGCCCGGCCAAGTTCTCGGTCATCGGCCGTGTCGGATCGATTGCATCGATCATGGGCTTGCGCGTGGCGATGAAGCGCTCCAGCGGCATGCCGGGGTCGTAACCGCACTTCTCGACCAGGACGACCAGCGCATCGTCGGGCGAGGCCTTGGTGTCCATCAAGCAGCCGAGGTACATGTTGTGCTGGATGCCCGCCTGGTCCTTCGGGTTTTGAGCCGCCAGCGCAGGAGCGGCGCCGAAGGCATTGCCGATCAGGAGGATGGCGGTTGCAGCAAAGAGCTTCTTATTCATGCGTGTTCCCATGCAATGGATAGAGAGTGGCCAGGTCTTCCGATGTTCCTGCGGAGGATCCAGGCGAAGCGATCACCACCGCACCGGCACAAGGCGCGATGCGACGGTTTCAGGCTAGGCGGGTCGGCAACGACGCACGAGGGCGAAACCGGGTCGCCAAGGGAACGAACCGGGTCGAATTGGCGAATCCGTGGGCACCACCGCCGCATCGCGGAGACGCGGCCCTGGTTTGCGGCGGCGTGTCACAATCGAAGAATCAATCCCTTACGTCGACTCAATCCCGATCCATACCCGCGGCTGCGCTGGAATCTGCATCGCCGCTGCAACTAGGCTGGTGCGAGCTCTTCTGTTTAGGAAGCTCACTGCCTGCCAGCACCCCGTCGTCCATGCCGCCGTCGTCGCGGCCCTCCTGACACAGCCCTGGGCCCTCCACGCCCACGACACCCTGCTGCCGGACCGCTGCCTGGAGCAGGACCACAAGCAGCAGGTGGTGATGAAGTTCGATTTCGACGGGGAACAATTGCGGCAGGTGATGGCCACGTGCGGGGAGGCCGACCACAGGCTTTAATCGGATGCCCTGGCAACCATCGCCCGCTTGCTGCAACTCGGCGTCGGCAATGAAGCCGTATCGCGCCACGGTCGATTGCGCCGCGCTCAACGCGCCGCTGTCGGCACCGGCGCACCGACCGGCACGGGCGACGCCGGTTCGACCCAGATCCGTTGCCACATCCGCACCAGCGCAGCCCGAATCTGCCCACGTGCTTCCGGCGCCCGGTAGGTGGCCTGCAACTGCCGCGGCGGCATCGCCTCCCAGCTGGCGCCGTGCTGCCGCGCCACCGCGAAGTTGAAGTTGTAGTCCGGCTCCAGGCCCATGCGCAGGTCGCTGAGCACCAGCTCGCCGTCCCTGACCTGCGCGCGCATGAAACCGCGATTGAACCAGCTCAGCCGCTGCACCGCCGGCAGGTCGCGCACTTGCGCCAGCGCCTGCGTGTTGGAGGAATAACCCTGGAAGCGCATCGGCCCGTGATCGGCGACCAGCGAACGCTCGCCAATCACGTAGCCGCTCGGGGTCATTGCCACCACCCGCCACAACACCGTGTTGAACGGCATCGGCACCGAAAAGCGCGGCGCCTGCGCCAGGCCCATCGCCGCCAGCGCGCGGTCGGCCTCGCGATCGACCAGGTGCTTGGCCAGCAGCGACCAGCCCAGGTAGGTGCTGCTCAGCAGCAACCCGGCCAGCAAGGCCTGCTGCGCCACGCGGCGCGCGCGGGCGAACCAGGCAATGGCGCAGGCGAGCAGCAGCCACAGCGTGTAGGCGGGATCGATGATGAACACGCTCGACCACATCGTCGGCGGCGGCCGCAGCGGCCACCACAGCTGCGTGCCGTAGACGGTGAACGCATCCAGCAACGGATGGGTGATCAGCGCCAGTTGGATCGCCCAGAACCAGCGGCGCGGCGCCTCGGCGACCCGCCCGTGGCCGAAGCGGCGGAACAGCCACCAGACCAGCCAGCCGAGCAGCGGCAGCACGAACAGCGAATGGCTGAAGCTGCGATGCACTGTCATCAGCGTGACCGGATCGCGGGTCAGCGGCAGCAGGATCAGCGAATCGAGGTCGGGCACGGTGCCGAGTGCGGCGCCGGCGAGCAGTGCCGCGCGCCGATGCGCGGCCGGCGCGATGGCCGCGGCAATGGCGCCGCCGAGGACGATCTGGGTGAGGGAATCCATCGGCCGATGCTAGCAGCGATGCGGCGCGAGGCGCGCCGCGGCGGCAGCGTTCGTCGTGACTGTCCGCTGGCTTCCCTGGAGAGCGTGGGCACGCCAATCCGCGGAAGCACCGTGGCGCGCCTCGCGCGGCGCGCGTCAGCAGCCAGTGCCGCGGCTGAAACCGTTCCTGCACAGCTCGCACAGCATGTCGGGCCGGACGGCTGCCGGGTCAGGCGGGCACCATCCCCGCACGCCCGACAACGCCGCACAAGCAAGGCGCCCCTTTCGGGACGCCTTGCCATTTTTGCTGTACGCCGCTGGGATCAACCGCTCACTTGAACCAGCCGTGGACGACGTTGGAGACGGTCGCCGCCGTGCCGATGTTGTGCGAGGCGAGATAGCCGACCACGTCCGAACCGATGGTGGCCAGCCATTTCCAGAATCCCTTCTTCGCGGTGGCGCCAGCCGGGGACTCCCCCTGCTCTGCCGCATACTTGGACCAGTACTGGGTGGAGTGCCTGGCCACGCTCAGTCCGCCCAGGATCAGCGCACCATTCTGCGATTTCGGATCGAGCCGCGCGATGGCCTCCCGCTCCAGTTCCTCGAACTGCACCGCCGCCGCGTCCAGGTCCTCGGCGTTCTGCACGATCTGGTCCATCCGCTCGATGAACGAGTATTCGTAGGCACTGAGCTGCTGGCGCAGACCGGCCAGGTTCTCGGTCATCGGCCGGGTCGGATCGACGCCATCGACGATGGGCTGCTGCGTGGCGACGAACCGCTCCAGCGGCACGCCTGGGGCATAGCCGCATTTCTTGACCAACAGGGTCAGCGCGTCCTCGGCCGTGGCATTCAGGTCCATCAGGCAGCCCAGGTACATGTTGTGCTGGATACCGGCCTGGTCCACCGGGTTTTCGGCGGCCAGCGCAGGGGCGCCGACGACACTGCCCGCCAGCAGAGCGGTGGCGACAAGGAACTTCTTCTTCATGAGCGTTCTCTCGCTATTGGAAGGGATTGGAGATGGCTGGGGTGCATGGATCGCCCCCGGGGGATATGGCCACCGCCGCATCGGCAGACGCTGCGATCCGGCGATTTCAGGCTAGGCAAGCCGCCACCGGGACACGAGGGCGAAGCCGGGCCGTGCGTGGAACGAACCGGGCCAGATCGGCGAGCCGAGCGCGGTGGCGTGGCTGCACGGCGCGGCGTGCCGCGTCTGCGGCGCGGATGCTCCGACCGTCAAGAATCAAGGCGTTAGGCGGATTTGTTCCCGGTCTATACCCGCGGAGGCGCTGGCATCCGTCGCAGCGCCGCTCTTAGGCTGCTGGTCCGCTTTCCGCGCATTGCGAGGTTCCGATGTCTGCTTACCGCTCCGTCTTCCATGCCGCCGTCGTCGCGTTGCTGTTTGCCCTACCCCTGGCCGCCCACGGCCACGACACCTTGCCACCGGACTGGTGCCTGGAGCAGGACCAGGAACCGGAGGTGGTGGTGAAGTTCGATTTCGACGGCGAGCAGTTGCGGCAGACGATGGACAAGTGCGGGGTGGTCGATAGCCACGAGCCGTACACGAATACGCTGAACACCATTGCGGCCTATTGCGAGGTGGTGGCGCCGTCGCGATCGGCCAAGCCCATCGTGCTCGGCCCCACGACGTTCCTGGCCCGCGACCACCACAGCAGCTATCGCATGGAACACGGCTTGAAAGGCGCGTGCGTGGTCTGCCCGGCCAAGCGCGGGCGCTGACGCACCGCGCAGGCGCGTGCGCTCCTCAATGCGGCCAACGATCGCCAGCGGGAATGCCGGGCACGCTCAGCCGAGCGCGTCCCGGCGGGTGTAGGCCAGCACCGTGTCGATCCTGGACTGCAAGGCGGCGCGCGCCTCTGCCGACAGCCCCTCGCACTGCGCGAGCACGAAATAGGCCGAGCGCAGCACGTCCCGCCAGCGCGGGTTGCGCGGCAGCTTGGCGACCGCCAAATAGCGCTCCATCGCCCGCGCGCGCAGGCGCCCGTCGTCGATGTTCACGCGCCAGATCCGGCTGCGCTCGGCCAACTCCAGCCGGCCGGTCGCCGTGGCGCGCTCCCAGGTGTCGATGACCGCCAGCATCAGGTCGACCAGCGCGCGACGGAAGGCATCGCGCAACGCAGGCGCGGCGGCCTCGGCTTGCGCGTGCTCGGCCTGCACGATGTCCGACGCCGCGCCACTGTCGCGTTCCTGCAGGGCGAGCACGACCAGGCCATCGCCGCCCCGCCAGGGCGCGAGGGTGGCGGCGAGCGGCGTGCCGTGCCGCGCTTCGACCTCAAGCCGCTGTGCGGCGCTGTCCTCCATCCGCTCCAGCGCCGCCTGCAAGGCCGGTCGGTCGCCCTCGGCAACGCAGGCGAACACCGCCTGCCCGACCGGTTCGGCGGCGTCCGCGCCGCCAAGCAGCAGGCGGCCGGCACGATTGGTGGCCAGCACCTGGCCTTCGGCATCGAGCAGGCACAGCGCATCCTCGCGACTGTCGAGCAGGGTCTGCAGCAGGCTGCGATCCTCGGCCAGCGCATCGGCCTCTCGGCGATAGCGCGCGAGTTGCTCCTCGTGGCGGACCTGCTGCGCGGCTTGCAGCACGCGCTCGCGCTGCCGGCGACGCTGCAGCCACAGCCAGACGCCGAGCACCGCGGCGACGCCCGACACCAGCGCCAGCCACAGCAGCAAGGTGCGCTGGCGCAGCTGGACCTGGCGCAGGCGGTTTTCGCTCTGCAGGGCATCGATGGTGCGCTGCTTTTCGGTGGTGTCGAAGCGGACCCGCAGCCAGTCCAACTGGCGATCGTGCTGCGCGCGCACCAGTGCGGCGGCTTCCGTGTTCGCACGCCGCAGCGTGGCGATGGCCGCGCCCGTATCGCCACTGCTTTCCTGCAGCCGTGCCAGTTCTTCCAGCAATGGCACCCGCACCGGATCGCCGCCGGCCGCCGCCGCCAACGCCGCGCGCAAGCGTGCCGCGGCGGCGGCGGCATTGCCTTGAAGCCGGGCCGTCCGCGCCAGTTGCAGCTGCAACGCGGACGGCAACGGCAGCGCCCATGCCTCGGCCAGCGCGAGCGCACTGGAGCTCCAGCGCTGCGCCTGCGCCACGTCGCCAAGCGCCAGTGCCGCGCGGATCAGGCCATCGTGCACACGCAGTTCGTACACCCGGCGGCCCTGCGCGCGGTACACGGCCAGCGCTTCCTGCAACCAGGCCAGCGCCTGCGCCGTGTCGCCACTGTCGAGCGCCAGCTCGGCCATGGTTTCCTGCACATGCGCGGCCTCGATGGCGTCGCCCTGCGCGCGGTTGGCGGCCAACGCCTCGCGGTAGTAGCGCATCGCGGTGTCGGGCTCGCGCAGTTCGCGATACACGTCGGCGATATTGGTGAGCACGGACGCCGACGCCGCGCCGCGCGCGCGCTGCAGGTCCAGGCTCAGCGTCAGGTGGCGCAAGGCGCCGCGGAAATCGCCGAGCCGGCGCAGCGCCGCACCCACATTGTTCAGATCGCGCGCCTCGCCCGCACGGTCGTGCAGCGACCGGGACAGCGTGGCCGCACATTCGAAGCGCGCCAGCGCCTGCGGCAGGCGTTCGCGGCGGAAATCGAGAATGCCGCGGCGGCGGGTGAGTTCGTAGCGCAGGCGGGTATCGCCGGCATCGCCGATGTTGGCCGCGGCGCAGTCCAGCGCCTGTTCGGCAGCGTCGAGGCGGCCGCCGTCGAGCTGCTCCTTGGCACGCGCAAACAATGCCGCGACCCGCGCTTCGCCCGCCGTGTGCGGCGTCGATACGCCCGCCTGCTGCACGCACAGCAACGGATCGGGAAGCGGACGCGGCGCTGCGGGCTCCGCGCAGCCATACACCGTGTTCTGCGCCATCGAGGCCGCACTCGCCGCGAGCAGCACGCCCAGGCACGCCAAGCGCAGGCATGTCCGCGGCCGCGCACCAGGCGCGGTGACATGCGCCTGGACGAGATCGCCGGAAACGGCAGACCAGGCCAAACCGCGCCACGCCCCCATGGATCGGCGCGACCGGCCGCACAACGCCTTCCCTGGTTTCACGGTCTCCACAACTCCAGAACTGATCGGGATGCGGCGCACGCGCGCCGCCGCGCCATGGATCAGCGCGACGCCCGGACGCGAACGTGAGTTCCTCCCGGGCATGCCGCGCCGACGCATCGCAGTAGACCCGATGCCACGGCGGTGATGCACACCACACACCATCATCGTGGAATGGCGGTCACGCCAGGTTCTACGCTTCCGTCCAGTGCAGGGGCAGTCGCGCCTCGACCGGTGCGACCGGACCGGGACCGGGACCGGGACGATGGCACAGCGTAGGCGCGGCAGCAGTCGAACGCAGCAATCTCCGGTCACGTGCCAGGCGGTTGCAGCGCCGCCTGGCAACGATCGCCTGACTCAGGCCGCGCGCGGCCAGGCGTTCTCCTGCACCAGCCGCAGGCGTGGCGGCAGTTCGCGCAGCACCTCGCCGCGGTGCGAGAGCAGGCGCAGCGTGCCGTCGGCGTCCTCGGCGAGCGCGGTGAGGCTTTCCACCCAGTCGCCGTCGTTGGCGTAGACCAGGCCGTCGCGCGCGAACAGCCCGGCGCGGTGCACGTGGCCACAGATCACCCCATCCAGGCCGCGACGGCGCGCGTCGTCCAGGCCGGCGGCGACGAAACGCTCGATGTAGCGCTCGGCGGCGCTGCTCTGCCGCTTCAGATAGTCGGCCAGCGACCAGTAGCGCATGCCCAGGCGGCGGCGCACGCGGTTGGTCAGCTGGTTGCCGGTGAGAATGCGGTAGTACAGCCAGTCGCCGAACTTCTCCTGCAGGCCGCCGAACTGGGTCACGCTGTCGTAGTCGTCGCCGTGCACCACCAGCAGGCGGCGTCCATCGGCGGTCGTGTGCACCGCGCGCCGTCGCACCTGCATCGCCGGCAGCGCCAGTCCGCAGAAGCGGCGGATCGGCCGGTCGTGGTTGCCGGGCACGTAGATCAGTTCGGTGCCGCCGCGGGCCAGCGCGTGCAGCGCATCGATCACGCGCTGGTGCGCCGCACTCCAGACCGCGCGGCGCTGCGCCATCCACCAGAAGTCGACGATGTCGCCGACCAGGTACAGCTGTTCGCAGCGCAGGCCGCCGAGGAAGTCGGCCAGTTCACGCGCATGGCAATGCGGCGCCCCCAGGTGCACATCGGAAACGAACACCGCGCGGCGCGGCGCCAGGCTGTTGAGAGGACTCATGCCACCACCTCTGCTTCGTTGCGGGGACGTTCGAGGTAGCGCGCGCGCTTCTTGCTGCGGATGCGCTGCAGGTCCAGCTCGATCAGGCCGTCGACGGCGTCGTTGAACGCGGGATCCACGCCGAAGGCGAGGAAGCGCGCACCGCCGGGTTCGCACAGATCGGTGTACTGCTTGTAGAGCATCGGCACCGCCGCGCCCAGCGCGTCGAGGTTGCCCTTGAGCACCTTGAAGGCGGTGTCGGCATCCAGTTCGTCGAACGCCGGCGGCGCTTCCGGATACGGGAACGGCCGCGCCGAGGCGGCTTCGCCGCTGGCGTCGCCGTAGTAGCGCGCGTAGTAGGCCACGATCTGCTCGCGCGCTTCGTACGGCAGCGCGGCGCTGATCGACACCGCGCCGAACAGGTAGCGCACCTGCGGATGGTCTTGTAGATACGCGCCGATGCCCTGCCACAGATAGTCGATGCTGCGGCTGCCCCAGTAGTCCGGCACCACGAAGCTGCGGCCCAGCTCCATGCCCGCGGCGATGCGCGGCAGCATGCCCTCGCCGTAGCGGAACAGTTCGGCGGTGTAGAAGCCGGCCAGGCCGCGCTCGGCCAGCACCGGTGCGCCGCGGGCGACGCGATAGGCGCCGACCACGCGCGTAGCGGCGCCGTCCCACAGCACGATGTGCTCGTACCAGGTGTCGTAGTCGTCCAGGTCCAGGCGCCGGCCAGTGCCCTCGCCGACCGCGCGGAAGGTCAATTCGCGCAGCCGACCGATCTCGCGCAGCAGCGCCGAGCCGGCGCGCAGCCGGCCGACGCGGATCTGCTTGCCGTCCAGGGTGTGGCCGAGGCTGCGCAGGCCGGCCACTTCCACCGCCAACTGCGCCGGATCCTCGGCAGCGACCAGCGCCTCCTCGCTCGGCGCGGCCTGCCCGCCGCTGCGGCCCAGTGCATACAGCTCGCTGCGCAGGCGCCGCATCAGGTCGGCTTCGGGCAGGTCCTGCGGCAGGGCGCGGGCGCGGCCCAGGCTGAGCGCGATGCGGCGCTCGCGGCGGGCGAACATCTCGCGCGCCAGCAGCGCGGTGCCGGCGGGCTTGAACAGCGCCGAGGCGCCATAGAACAGCGCCGAGTTGCGCGCATGGATACGCACGGGCAGCACCGGCGCGGCGGTACGCAGGGCGAAGCGCAGGAAGCCGCGACGCCAGCGCCCGTCGGCGACGCCGCCCCAGCCCAGCCGCGAGACCTCGCCGGCCGGGAATACGATCACACATTGCTCCTGCGCCAGCGCCTGCTCGATCGCCCGCACGCTGGCCGGCGACGGCGCGCCGCCGAGGATGCGCACCGGCAGCAGCAGGTCGCGCAGCCCCTCCAGTGCCCACAGGAAATCGTTGGCGACGATCTTCACGTCGCGCCGTACCTGGCCCACGCAGTCCAGCAGCGCCAGCGCATCCAGCGCGCCGGAGGGGTGGTTGGCGACGATCAGCAGGCGGCCACGTGCCGGGATGCAGTCGGCCGCGGTCGGTGCGACCACGTCGCGGGCCTGCAGGAAGTCCAGTCCGGCCTGGACCAGGGCGAACCCGCGCAGGTCGCGGTTGGCCTCCAGGAACGCGTCCAGCGCATCCAGTCCCGACCATTTCTGCAGGCTGCGCAGCAACGGCCGGACCAGCCGCGAACGGCGTCCAGCAAACCAGTGCGGGTAGCGGTCCTGGAGACGGCGTTCGAGTGCGAGCACGGCAAGCCCCCTTGCTGACTGCGCACAGCTTCGGCCGCGGCGGCGACACCGATCTTGCAATCTGGCTACGGCAAGGTGACGGGCGCACCGGGGCGCGCCAACCGGTTAACCTTGGGCAACGTCCGCCCCGGGCATCATGCACGCCGCCCGATGCCCGTGTATCATGCGCCTCCATCTTTTCATCCGAATACAAGGATATAGCCGCGATGTCCAGCTATCTCTTCACCTCCGAGTCGGTCTCCGAAGGCCACCCGGACAAGATCGCCGATCAGATCTCCGATGCGGTGCTCGACGCGATCCTGACCCAGGACAAGCGCGCGCGCGTGGCCTGCGAAACGCTGGTGAAGACCGGCGTGGCGATCGTCGCCGGCGAGATCACCACCAGCGCCTGGATCGACCTGGAAGCGCTGACCCGCAAGGTGATCCTGGACATCGGCTACAACAGCTCCGACGTCGGCTTCGACGGCGAGACCTGCGGCGTGCTCAACCTGATCGGCAAGCAGTCGCCGGACATCAACCAGGGCGTGGACCGCAAGAAGCCGGAAGAACAGGGCGCCGGCGACCAGGGCCTGATGTTCGGCTACGCCACCCGCGAGACCGACAGCTTCATGCCGGCCGCCATCCACCTGTCGCACCGCCTGGTCGAACAGCAGGCCAAGGTGCGCAAGAAGAAGAACTCGCCGCTGGCGTGGCTGCGCCCGGACGCCAAGAGCCAGGTCACCCTGCGCTACGAAGACGGCGTGGCGACCGCCATCGACGCGGTGGTGCTGTCCACCCAGCACGATCCGGACATCAAGCAGAAGCACCTGGTCGAAGCCGTGCGCGAGGAGATCCTCAAGCCGGTGCTGCCGGCCAAGTGGCTGCACAAGGGCACCAAGTTCCACATCAACCCGACCGGCAAGTTCGTGATCGGCGGGCCGGTGGGCGACTGCGGCCTGACCGGGCGCAAGATCATCGTCGACACCTACGGCGGCTGGGCGCGCCACGGCGGCGGCGCGTTCTCCGGCAAGGATCCGTCCAAGGTCGACCGCTCGGCCGCCTACGCCGCGCGCTACGTCGCCAAGAACGTGGTGGCCGCCGGCCTGGCCGACCGTTGCGAAGTGCAGGTCTCCTACGCCATCGGCGTGGCCGAGCCGACCTCGATCTCGGTCACCACCTTCGGCACCGGCAAGATCGCCGACGACAAGATCGAGAAGCTGATCCGCAAGCACTTCGACCTGCGCCCGTTCGGCATCATCCAGATGCTCGACCTGATCCACCCGATGTACCAGCAGACCGCCTCGTACGGCCATTTCGGCCGCACCCCGAAGGCCTTCACCTACACCGACGGCACCGGCGCCCAGCACCAGGCCACCGCGTTCTCGTGGGAGAAGACCGACCGCGCCGAGGCGCTGCGCGCGGACGCCAAGCTGAAGTAAGCCGACCTGTCGCGCTTGCAACAAGGAACGGGCCGCATTGCGGCCCGTTCTGCGTTTGGGGAATGGGGTTTGGTTCTTGCTTGGGCTGACGGCGGCCGCGTCGATCGCTTGCCTGTCGCAGCAGTAGTTCTGCGTAGGAGCGGCTTCAGCCGCGACGGGCATTTCATACGAACTCCTGTCGCAGCTGAAGCCGCTCCTACAGGAACAGCGGCCATCGCTGTCGTCCGCAAGCAAAGGACACGGCATCGCAATGCCGGGCAACACGTCAATACGTTGTCCGTCGTCGGAGCGGCTTCAGCCGCGACGGGCTTTCCCGGGAACCCCTGTCGCGGCTGAAGCCGCTCCTACGCGGTGCAGACGAGCATCGAGCCGGCTCAGCCGCGCCGCTGCAGCGCCGCCTGCAACAACGACTGGAACTGCGGCAGCGGGCACAACCCGGTCGCGGCGTCGCTGCACCCCGGAATCTGCAGGGTCTGCAGCAGCGGCGGATGGCGCAGGCTCAACGGGGTCAGCGCGCGCAACTGGTCCAGCGACTGCGCCTGGTAGCGCACGCGCACGTAGCGCTGACCATCGCGCGGATCGCGCACCTGCTCCACCACCAGGGCGCCGCCCGGGGGCGCGTCGTCGCGGCCGAAGCCGGGCAACTGGAAGTGCAGGTCAAGCAGGCCGCTGAGTGCGGCGATGTGGGTGTCGCTGGCGACCAGCACGCTCAGCCGTGGCGCGTCGGCCGTGGTCAGCGTGTCCAGCAGGCGGTGCGCCAGCGGCGCACCCGCGCGCGCGGCCATGTACTGCGGCCGTGCGTAGATCTCGAACAGCAAGGCATGCAGGCGCGACACCGCGGCGATGCGCGCCGGGGTCGCGCGACCCCAGCCGACCTGGTCCAGCGGCATGCCTTCGGCGTACTGCAGGATGAACACCTCGGCCGTGCCCGAGGTGAGGTCCAGCGGCCCGTGCAAGGCCAGGCTGCGCCCGTTCGCGCCCGGGGTCAGCGACGAGGGCATGTGCACGAAGTCGCAGCGCTGCGCGCAACCGAGGATCTGCTGCATGGTGCGCAGTTCGCGCGCATACGGCGCCAGCACCGCACCCGGGCCGCCGGTCTGGCGCTGGATCGAGGCCACCGCCGCGGCGGCATCGAAGTCCACCGCGCCGGCTTCCACCGGGCGGAACAGCGGATCGTCACTGCCCTCGGCCTGGTGGCCTGCCTGCAGATGGCAGCCCGGCGCCAGCGTGTCGGCGAGCACCTGCGCGCTGACGATGGTGCGCTGGTCGGTGTTGGCGTAGATGCTGACCGTGCCGTCGGCCGGGCAGCCCTGCGCCGGCAGCACGCCATCGCGCAGCAGCCATTGCCGGGTGTAGTCGCCGCTGCGCGCCACCGCGGTGCGGCCGTGCGCGGTGAGCAGGCTCGGCGGGGTGTCCCACACCGGCCAGGGTTGCGGCGCCAGCGCGGCGGCCGCGGCCTCGCCCGGCAACGGCGCGCGCACGCCGTGACGGAACAGCATCCACACCTTTTCCACCTGCAGCGCGGGTGCGGCCTTGGGCGCCGGCCGCGCCTGCGCGCCCAGCGTCGCCACCAGCAGTACCCCCCACACCATCCAACGCAAGCTTGTCTTCATCGTCGTCCCCGAAATGGAAAGAGCCTCACGGCGCCGCAGCGCCGCACGCGGCCGTGACCCGGTCGCAACGCAGGCCCGTGGCGATGCCGAGCCAGTAGCCCAGCCGCTGCGGATCCGGCGCACCGGCGTAGTAATCGGTGCTGATCCATTGCGCTCCGGCATCCACTGCCGCCTGCGCGCGGCGGCGGTCGTGCGCGCGCGCCTCGCGGCCGTCGGCATCGGCGCGGGTACGCACCACGAAGCCCTGCGCGACCAGCGCGCGGATCCGCGGCGCCTCGGCCAGCGGATCCTCGATCGACAGCACCGCCGCCTCCGGCTGGTCCGGCGCATACCAGCCGAACATCATGCGGCCGCGCAGCGATGGATGATCCTGTCGATACAGCGCTTCGTGCCGCGGATTGCCGTCGAGCACGAACAGCAGGCGGCCGCGCGCCTGCGCCACGCGCGGCCAGGCATGCGCCAGCACCGCGTCGCGCAGGCTCGGCGCATCGCCGCGCACGTCGTCGGGCACGATCAGGTGCGCGCGCCCGATCACCTCGGCGATGTCGCGGTCCAGCGCGTCCAGGTCGCTGGCGTCGAAGGAGGAACGGTGCGGCCACAGGCGCGGCACCGGATCGAAATCCACCGCATTGACCAGCACCACCAGCGGCGCATGGCGCGGGTGCGCGCGCGACCAGGCGGCGAGGATCGCCAGGCAGTCGCGGAAGCGCAGGCAATGGCTGGCGTAGTCCAGGCCCGGCTGATGCAGGACCTTGGCTCCGGGCGCCCGCATGCGTTCGCGGGTGCTGGCGGCTGCGCGCGCATACGGCGCGGCATACAGGCCGCCATGCGGATCGGCGGCCACGTCGAGTTCGAGTTGCCGCAACCCCAGCGCGAGCTGGGCCTGCAGCGAAGGATGGCCATAGGCCAGTGAAGGCCATTCGGCCGCGTCGTGCGCCTGCAGGCGCCGCCGCACCTGCGCGGTCGGCACCGGTCGATAGCTGTTGTGCGAACCGAGCAGTTGCACCTGGTCCAGGCGCAGGCAGTCGACCGGCCGCGTGGTCGGCACGTCCGTCGCACGGGCGGACGCCGACAGGCCCGCCAGCATCAGGCAGGCGAGCAGGACCGCGAGGCCAACAACGCCCCATCCGCCGCGCGGCACCGGGCCGCGCGGCGGGTGGTGACGTCCAGCGTGCGCCAGCGCCCGGTTCAGAACGTGTACTTCACGTTCAGCAGCGCGGTGCGGCCGGCATCGACGATGTCGGAGATCGCCGTGCTGTTGCGGCCCACGTGCGCCCAGTAGCTCAGGCGGTTGGTGAGGTTGGCCACCGACAGGTCGGCGCGCAGGTGCTCGTTGAAGGTGTAGCCCACGTGCAGGTCCACGCGCGTGATCGGCTTGACCCACAGGTCGTCCCAGGTCGCGCCGCGGTTGTAGTAGTCGTACACCGAGACGTATTCGCCGGAGTAGTGGTAGGCCAGGTTCACCGACAGGGGGCCCTTCTCGTAGAACACCTCGGCGTTGGCCATCAGGTCCGGCGCGTTCTGGATGCGCTCGTCGTGGAAGCCGTCCATGCCCAGGTCGACGCGGGTGGTCTGGCGGGTGACGTTGGCGCCGATGCCGAAGCCGTCCAGCGGCGCCGGCATGCCCTGCAGGGTCTGCCGCACCGCGGCTTCGACGCCGAGCACCTTGCCGTCGCCGCCGTTCTGCGGACGCACGTAGCGCACGTTGCCGGCGCCGGTGCTGCTGCCGGCATTGGCTGGATCCGAGCCGCTCTCGTAGATGTAGTCGGTCAGGCGCTTGTAGTAGCCGGCCAGCATCGCGTGGCCGCCATGGCCGTTGTCCCACTCGCCGGACAGGTCCACGTTGAGCGACTTGATCGGCTTCAGGTCCGGGTTGCCCTCGGTGATGACCGTGGTGCCGTCGCTGGAGACGTCGTAGTTGGCGCCGCCGCCGAGCTGCACCAGCGCCGGCCGGGTGTAGCTGGTCCACACCGAGGCGCGGTACACCGCATTGCCGTTGCCCGGGCGGTAGTTCAGGAACACGCTCGGCAGCGGCACATCGTAGCGGGTACGGTTGCTGCTGAAGAAGCCGGGCAGTTCGTTGCCGTTGGCGTCTTCGGGCATGGTCCAGAACGTGTTGCGGATGCTGGTGTGCTCGAAGCGCACGCCCGGGATCACTTCCAGGTCGCCGCTGCGGAAGGTGGCCATCGCATATGCCGAGGTCACCGCCTCGTCGCCGCGCATGGTCGCGCAGTTCTGGTTGTTGATCGCCAGGCTGCCGCAGGTGTCGAAGCTGGCCGCGGTCAGGTGCTGGGCGATCATCGCCTTCAATCCGCCGTTGCTGAGCTTGACCGTCGGCCACGCGTACTTGCCCGGGTACACCGAGTCGTACTGGCCGACCACCAGGCCGGTGTCGCGCAGCAGGGTGCCGTCGGTGAACTTGCTGTTGGTCCAGTCGCGCGAGGTGAAGTCGCGGGAGCTGTCGACGTACTTCACGCCGAACTGGATGTTGCTCAGCGCGCCCTGGTCGAAGTCGTAGCGCACGTCGAACTTGGCGCCGCCCTTGGTCTGGCCGCTGTAGGACTTGGTCAGCTGGCCGTAGCGGCGCGCATACAGGCTGCCGATGTCGCTGGCCTGGGCCTGGATCGCCGGGGTCAGCAGCGGCTTGGGGAAGCCGTCGCTGTCGTAGCCGGAGAAGGTGCTGGCGCCGCCGTACGGGAACTGGGTGGAGGCGTACTGGTCCACGCGCGCGGAAATTTCCACGTGGTCCGGGCGATCGTTGTCGCCATAGCTGTAGAACAGGTTCGGCGACAGCGTCCAGTTGCCCAGCTGCTTGTCGGCGCCGAACTGGAAGGTGGCCAGGTCCGCCACTTCCGGATTGGTCTCGTACCAGTAGCGCACCGCCACGCGGTTGATCTGCGGCTGGTACACGCCGGTGCTGCCGATCTGCACCAGGCTGACGTTGGCCGGCACCAGCTGGGTGTAGCCGGTGTTCTGCTCGGTCTTGGCGTAGGCGTAGGTAGCGCGCGCGTACAGCTGCAGGCTCGGGTCGACGTGCCAGTCGAAGGACACGTTGCCGCCATAGCGCTTGGTGTCGCCGGCGGAATAGCCGATGTTGGCACCAGTGGCCAGCAGCAGGTCCTGCGGATCGTAGCCGGGCGCCGGCTGGCCGCTGGCGGTGGTGCGCGAGAAGTACTTCTTGCCCCAGTCGCCGCGCGAGGCGGCGGCGTTGGCCACTTCGCTGTTCACGTAGTGACGCTCGTCGTAGTACGCGCTGGTGTAGATGCCGAACTGGTGGTCGGCGCCGAACTTGGCGTGGAACTCGCCGGCCGCGCCCTTGCCCAGGCCGTCGTCGCCGTAGTCGCGCGCACGGCTTTCCATGCGCCCGCTGGCGGTGACGCTGCCGCCCATCGCCTCGCTGTAGTCGAAGCCGCTGGGGGTGCGGTAGTCGATGGTGCCGCCGATCGCGTCGCCGTCCATCGCCGCGGTGGAGGTCTTGTTCAACACGATGGTCTGCAGGCCCGACGGCGGCAGCAGGCTCAGCTGCACGCTGCGGCTGTACGGCAGGCCCTGGGCGACGTTGACGCCGTTGATCAGGTTGACGTTGTACTCGGCGTTGAGGCCGCGCACCGAGGCGAACATGCCCTCGCCGCGCGCGGCGCCGTCGACGCCGCCGAAGTATGACTGCCCGGTGTTGACCACGTTGACGCCCGGCAGCAGGCCCAGCGCCTCGGCGATGTTGTGCACGGCGGTGTACTTCAGGTCCTCGGCCGACAGCACGTTGGCCGTGTTGGTCGCCGCCATCTGCATGTCCGCGGCGTTGTAGCGGGTGACGGCGACGGTGATCTTGTCCAGGGTCTTGGCGCTGGCGTCGGACGCGGGGTTCTGCGTCTCCTGCGCATCCTGCGCCTGGGCCAAGGCCATCGGCGCGACACCGAGCAATGCTGCGGCGATCGCCAGTGACAGGCGTTTGGGAAGATGGATCGAGTGCGACATGAAAAATCCGAACGTAGGCGCGGCCAACGGAAACGTCCGCAGGCCGGGCATGGAGGAGGGAGAGAGGCCGTGATCGTGTTCACGGCGGCGCGCATTGTTCGGGTTGGCGGCTGCAATTTCGTGACAACGATGTCACCCGAACCAGCGGCCCACGATTCGACACGTTTCATGCGTAATTCGGCACAACCGCCGGGACCCGCGCGCAGCGATGCGGGCTGGCGCGGCGGAAGATGCGATGCGTTGGGCGCTTCCGCGATGCATCGCGAGGCGATCGCCCGCGCTGCGTCGCGCATTCTCCCGGCGGGCGTGGCGCGGCACGGGTGCCACCGCGCGGCCCACGCCGGCGCGCGCAGCCGCCCGTCGCGGGCGGGTCAGTGCGGCGGCGCGGCGGCGTCGACCTGCAACTGCGCGTGCAGGATGCGGCGGATCTCCAGGATCGCCTGCGGGGTCTCCTGCACGCTGTGCCCTGAGGTGACCACCAGTTCGGAGGCCGCGCCGGGCAGATGCGCACTGCGGTATGGCACCAGTCCGTCGTCGGAGTCGGCCAGCGGCACCGCCGGATCGCGGCGCGCGATGATGGTGTGGTAACGCACGCCCGCCGCGATCGGCAGATCTGCGACCGCGCGCACAAACGGATCGGTGTCGCGCAGGTTGTCGATGCTGTTGGGCACGCGGATCGGCGTGCCATCGGGGCCGTCGATGCCCTGCAGCACGGTATTGAGGCGGTCGAGCAGCGCCACCGGCAGGCGCACCAGGCGCGCGGCCAGGCGCCCGAGGCGGCCTTCGGCGAAGGACGTACCGCGCTGCGGCGCGGCGATGAAGATCGCCCGGTCCACTTGCGGCAGCGGCGCGAAGCGCAGCAGCGGCTGCAACTGCGCCAGCGCCTGCGGATCCAGCGGGCGCCGGTCGGCGCGCGTGCCGATCAGGTTGTTCCACAGCGTGTCGCCGGAGTCGCTGACCAGCAATCGCCCGATCACCCCGCCCATGCTGTGGCCGATCAGCACCATGTGCTGCGAGGCCGGCGCCTGCCCCTGTGGATCGAAATGGCGCAGGGTCTGCCGCAGCAGCGCATCGATCTGCGCGCGGTTCCAGGCGATCGGCATGTTGGTCGGGTAGTAGACCTGCCAGATCTGGTAGTGACGGCGCAGTTGCTCGTCGCCCATCAGTTCGTTGGCGACGTTGACCCAGGCCTCCGGACTGCTGGCGAGGCCGTGCAGCATCAGGATGATGCGCCGGTCCGGGTCGTACGGCTGCATCAGGTACAGATGCGGCTGGTCCAGCCCGTGCTGGCGCCCGAGCATCGAACGCAGGGATTGCCGGGCGAACCCGGCACGCGCCAGCCACAGGCCGTAGGCCGCGGTGAAGTTGGCCGCCAGCGGCAGGCGCTGGCCATGCACCTCGACCTCGCCGTCGCGGTACGGGTCGTAAGGCGCCACCACCACGCTGCGGGTGTCCAGCACCTGCGCCAGGCTGTCGCCGTCGAAGCGCAGCAGCACCGTGGTCGGCGCATACGGCATCTCGCTGAAGCCGCTGGCGTGCGCAGGGGCCGCCGCGGACGCGGTCGGGTCGCCGACCTTGGACGGGGCGATCTCCGCGACCAGCTCGGCGCCGAAGCCGTCGCGCCGGTAGGTGCTGCGCAGGCCATCGAAACGCAACGTCGACGCCGGCAGCATCGCGTCCGGCCGCGCCACGCCGCCGGGCAGGCGGAAGCTGCCCATGTCCGCCCGCACCTGCCAACCGGCCGCGCGCAGGGTGTCGTCGTCGTGCAGTTCGCCGCTGGCGCTGCCGGCCCGCCAGCGCAGGAACAGCTCGCCGACCACCTGCTGCACCGCGTAGTTGTAGTAGTCGCGCACCTGGGTTTGCCGGTCCTCGAAGGCGCGCGCGCTGGCCGGCCGCTGGGTGTAGAACAGATACGCGTAGGCGTAGCGTGCCGCTTCCAGCCAGGCCTGCAGCGCCGCATCGTCCTGCGCCTGGCCCTGGCGCGGGGTGCGCGCGTTGGCCGCATGCACCCACAGCTCCGACAGCGTCGCCAGCCGCCGCTCCTGGTCCAGCCCCTGCAGTGCGCGCAGCTGCGTGGCGCAGGCGGGGATGTCCGCCTCGCAGGTCTTGGGATCGAGCGCGAGCACGCGCAGCGTCTCCAGGCTGGCGTCGCTGAGCCTGCCGGTGCTGAGCACGTCGCCGCGCTGGGTGGCGATGTAGTCGGCGGCGCTGCGCGACTGCACGCTGACCATCGCGCAGCCGGCGCCGAGCAGCAGCGCGGCAGCCAGCAGCGCGGCGCCCGCGCACCGCGCAAGACGTGCGCGCAGGCTCATGGGGTGACCGCGGGATCGTCGCCGGGAATGCCGGCGCGGATGCGCGTGGAGAAGTCGGCGCCAGCGCCGGCCGCGCGTGCGCGCTCGCCGATGCGGCCGCGCGCGCGCAGCGTGGCCAGGCTGTAGCCGGGCACGAAGCCATGCTGCGCGTAGACGTAGGACGGCAGGTAGCCGGACAGCAGCAGGCGATAGTCGAGCGGCAACGCAGGATCGAGCTTGCGCGCCAGTTCGAACACGATGGTGGTGCAGTTGCTGGTGGCGGTGTTGTAGAAGCGCGGCGTGCGCTGCAGTTGCTGCGCCTGTGCCACGTAGCCGAGGAACAGTTGGCGCAGTTGTGCGCGCGAGAGATTGAGCCGGTACAGGTACACGTCCTCGCCGCGCACGTTGCTGCGCACCGCCAGGATGTCGCGCTCGTCGGCAGCCACCATCACCTGCTCGAAATTGCGGAAGAATCCGGCCAGCGCCGAAAACGCTTCGCCGCGCTCCTTGCGGATCTCCAGCGAGAACACCACGCGGCGGCCGTCGTCGAAGCCGAACGAGACCAGGGTGTGGGCGATCGCCGGCCCCATCCAGTACGACAGCGCCAGGTCCGCCGAGGCGAGTTGCTCCAGGTCGTAGCGGCGGGTCTCCCAGCGCGGGGTGTAGTCGTGGTCGCTGCGCCAGGCGAAGTTGCGCACGTTGTGCAAGGTCACCACCTGCCCGTCCACCTGCGGCTGCAGCAACTGCGCGACATCGTCGGCCCACTCGCGGTTCTGCTGCGGCTGCAGCGCCGACCAGCCCACCACCATGCCCGCACAGCCGAACGCGAACAGCAGCGGCAGCACGCGGTACTCGCGCGGATGGCGAAGGCCCCACAGCGCCGCGCCGCCCAGCGCGGTCCACAGCAGCGCCGAGCCGTAGCGCACCACGGCGCCGGTATGCGGCAGATAGGCCAGGAACAGCGCGCCCCACAGGCTGGCGACCAGCACCGCCAGCATCGCCACGACGCGGGCCAGCCGCCACGGCCAGGCGCGTCGGCGCGCGGCGCCGGCGGCGCTCACAAGTCCGCCGCCGCCGCGGGCGTGGCCAGGGCGTGGCACAGCAGGCGGCAACCGCGTTGCGCCAGCGCCTTGCGTTCGGCCTCGTCGCTGCCGCGCTGGCAGGCGCCAAGCATGTCCATCGCCAGGGCCAGGTCCTGCTCGCCCAGGTCCGCACGACACAGGCCGGCGCCGATCGCACGCTGCAGGAACGGCAGCAGGATCGCCATCGCCCGTGTATGCGCCGCGGCGATCATCGGGTGCTCGCGCGGGAGCGACCGCCAATAGTCGGCCAGCGGCGCCGACATCGCGATGTGCTCGGCGACGTCGTACATCAGCAGGAACAGCCCGTCCGGCCGCGCACCGATCTCGCGCGCGCAGCCCTCCAGGCCGTCCAGGCCACGATCCAGCAGCGCCGCGATAAGTGCGGTGCGGTCGGCGAAGTGGCGGTACAGGGTGGCGCGGCCCAGTCCGGCCCGCTCCACCACCAATTCCAGCGGCGCCAGCACGCCGTGCTCGCAGAACACCTCGTCGGCGGCGTCCAGCAACAGGCGGCGGCGGTGGGCGGTATCGGCTCGCATCTCCATGCGCGGCATTATCGGACAATTTTGTCCGCTTGCAAGAGTGTGATGGCGGGCATCCACCGGCGGCGGCCGGCGGTGCCCTGAAGCGCCGGCCTCAGCCGGTGTTCTGCACGCCCTGGGCGACGCCGTTGACGCAGGCCACCAGCGCCCGCAGCAGGTCCTCGTCCTCGCCCTCGGTGGCACGCCAGCGCTGCAGCAGATCCACCTGCAGCACGCTGATCGGGTCGATGTAGGGATTGCGCAGGCGGATCGACAGCGCCAGGCGCGGATCGTGCTGCAGCAGCGACGCCTGCCCGGTCAGCGCCTTCACCCAGCCCTTAGTCAGCGCCAGTTCGTCGCGGATGCGCGGGAAGAAGCGCGCGTGCAGCGGCCCGGACAGGCGCGAGAACATCTCGGCGATGTTGAGGTCGCCCTTGGACAGGACCATGGCGATGTCGTCGAGGAAGGTGCGGAAGAACGGCCAGTCGGCGGCCATCGCGCGCAGCGCGTCCTCGTGGCCGGCGTCCACCGCCGCCTGCAGGCCGCTGCCCACGCCGTACCAGCCCGGGATCACCGCGCGCGCCTGGCTCCAGGCGAACACCCAGGGGATCGCACGCAGGTTGGACAGCGCCGCATCCTGGCCGAGCCGCCGCGACGGCCGCGAGCCCAGGGTCATCCGCTCGATCACGTCGATCGGCGTGGCCAGGCGGAAATAGCGCATGAACTCGGCATCGCCGACGAAGCTGCGGTACGCCTGGCTGCTGTGTTCGGCGACCAGGTCCATCACCGGCCGCCAGCCAGCCTCGCGCGCGTCGGCCGCACGTGGGCGCAGGCTCGACAGCAGCACCGCACCGGTCATCTGTTCCAGCGAACGCAACGCCAGCGCACGGATGCCGTACTTGCGATGGATCACCTCGCCCTGCTCGGTCACGCGCAGGCGCCCGTCGACGCTGCCGCGCGGCGCCGCTTCCAGCGCGCGCGTGGTCTTGCCGCCGCCACGCACGATCGAGCCGCCGCGGCCGTGGAAGAAAGTCAGGCGGATGCCCAGGTCGGCCGCCGCCTCCAGCAGTTCCACCTGCGCACGCTGCAGGCCCCAGCGCGAGGCGGCGATGCCGCCGTCCTTGCCGCTGTCCGAATAGCCGAGCATCACCATCTGCACGTCGTCGCGCGCGGCCAGGTGGCGGCGGTAGACCGGATCGGCCAGCAGGTCGCGCAGGGTCGCGGTGCCGCCACGCAGGTCGTCCACGGTCTCGAACAACGGCACGATGTCCAGCGGCACCGCACCGTCGGCATCGACCAGGCCGCCGCGGCGCGCCAGCGCCAGCACGGTCAGCACGTCGGCGCGATCGTGCGCCATCGAGATGATGTAGCTGCCCAGCGCGTCGGCGCCGTGCCGCGCGCGCGCATCGGCGAGCGCGGCGAACACCGCGTCCAGCCGCGCATTGCCGTCGTCGTCGGCCGCCGGCAGGGTCTGCTCGCCGCCGGCATAGGCACCGAGCAGGTGCGCACGCTCCTCCACCGACCGCGCATCCCAGTCCTGCGTGTCCAGCGCGGCGGCGACCGCGCGCGCATGCACGCTGGACTCCTGGCGCACGTCCAGCCGCGCCAGGTGGAACCCGAAGCTGCGCACCCGCCACAGCAGGCGCCGCACCGCGAACCAACCGGCGTGCAGGCCCTTGTTGGCCTGCAGGCTGTCCAGGATCAACTGCAGGTCGCTTTCCAGTTCGGTCGGCGCCGCATAGGCGCCGGGCGCATCGTCCAGCGTGGCCTGCAGGCGCGCACGCATCAGGTCGTTGAGCAGGCGGTACGGCATGTCGCCATGGCGCGGGCGCGAGCGCGCCGCGGCCTCCGGCAGCAGTTGCCGGTAACGCGCCAGTTGCTCCAGCAGCGGCGCGCTGACCGCGACCAGGGTGGTCGACTGGCTGAGCAGGCTGGCCAACTGCCACAGTTCCTTCAGGTAGCGCTCCAGCACTGCGCGCCGCTGCGCGTCGAGGGTGGCGGTGATGGTGGCGGCATCGACGTTGGGGTTGCCGTCCATGTCGCCGCCGACCCAGGTGCCGAAGCGCAGCAGCCGCGGCAGGGGCAGCGCCTGGCCGTAGGTCTGCTCGATGGCGTGCTCCAGGGTCTCGTACATCACCGGGATCACCCGATACAGCACCTGGGTCAGGTAGAAACCGACATGCTCGCGCTCGTCCTCCACGGTGGGCCGCACCGGCGAAGAGTCGGCGGTCTGCCACGAGGCGGTCAGCGCCATGCGGAACCGCGCCGCGTCGGTGGCGCGCTCGCCCGGGGTGCGCAGGCCGTCGAGGTTGTCGACCAGGCTGGCGACCATCAGCTGTTCCTTCTCCAGCAGCGCGCGTCGCACCGCCTCGGTCGGATGTGCGGTGAACACCGGCTCCACGTCGATGCGCGGCAGCCAGTCGCGCAGTTCCTCGATGCCGACACCCTGCGCCTTGAGCCGGCGCAAGGCGTCGAGCAGGCCGTCCGGCTGCGGCGTGTCGGCGCTGCTGCGCTGGTAGTCGCGCCGGCGGCGGATGCGGTGCACGCGCTCGGCGATGTTGACCACCTGGAAATAGGTGCTGAAGGCGCGCACCAGCGCTTCGGCGTCGCGCGGCGCGCGCCCGGCGAGTTGCTCGCTCAGCGAGGACAGCGGCGCGGCGCGCTCGCGGCGCGCGATCGCGGTGGTGCGGATGCGTTCGATCTCGTCGAGGAACTGCGCAGACACCTGTTCGGCGAGCAGGTCGCCCACCAGGGCGCCGAGCCGGCGCACGTCGTCGCGTAAGGGGAGGTCGGGCGTGGCGAAGACGATGCTGCTGCGGGACTCGTTCATCGGGAAACGCATGGCTCGGCAATGGGGGCGTCGCAAGCCTAACCGAAAAGGGAGCACGTTCCCGTCGGCCATGGCGACGGTTTCAAAGCGAACCATTTGCCTTGCACGCCAGTCCCTGCTGCGCCCCGGCCGCAGGAACGCGCAGCCGGGGCGCAGGCACGGCTCAGGGCGACGCGGCGCCGGCCGCAGTCGCAGTCGTACCCGGACTCGGCGTGGGTTTGGGCGCGGGCGCCGGCCCCAGATAGGTGCGCAGCCAGCGCTCGCTCTCGGCCAGCATCTGCAGCACCGACTCGCGCGCACGGTAGGCATGCGCCTCGTTGGGCAGCATCACCAGCCGGGCGGTGCCGCCATTGCCCTTGATCGCCGCGTACATGCGCTCGCTCTGGATCGGGAAGGTGCCGGAGTTGTTGTCCTCGGCGCCGTGGATCAGCAGCAGCGGATCCTTGATCCGGTCGGCGTAGTTGAACGGCGACATCGCCTGGTACACCGGCTGCGCCTGCCAGTAGGTGCGCTCCTCGGACTGGAAGCCGAACGGGGTCAGCGAGCGGTTGTAGGCGCCGCTGCGGGCGATGCCGGCCTTGAACAGGCGGGTGTGCGCGAGCAGGTTGGCGGTCATGAAGGCGCCATACGAATGCCCGCCGATGGCGATGCGATCGCGATCGGCGACGCCGCGCCGCACCACCTCGTCCACCGCCGCCTGCGCATCGGCGACCAGCTGCTCGACGTAGGTGTCGTTGGGTTCGCGCGTGCCCTCGCCGACGATCGGCATCGACGGATCGTTGAGCACCGCATAGCCCAAGGCCAGGAACGCCTGTGGACCCCAGTAACCGATCGCGTTGAAACGGTACGGCGAATCGGTGACCTGGCTGGCGGCGTCGGCGGATTTGAACTCGCCCGGGTAGGCCCACATCAGCATCGGCAGCGGGCCGTCGCGCTTGGCGTCGTAGCCCGGCGGCAGCAGCAGGGTCGCGGTCAGTTCCACGCCGTCCTTGCGCCGGTAGCGGATCTGCTCCTTGTGCACGTCGCGCAACTGCGGCGTGGGATGGGTGAAGCGGGTCAGCGCCACCGGCTCCGCGTCCACGCGGTCGAGCCGATAGAAATTGCGCGGCTCCTGCGGCGTCTCGCGGGTGATCAGCAGGCGTTGGCCGCTGTCGTCGAGCAGCGCCTGCGGCACCGCGTAGTACGGCGCCTGCGACTGGAACAGGCGGGTGCTTTGCCGCGTGTCCAGATCGTAGCGGTCCAGGAACGGCCGATCGCCCTGCGGCGAGGCGCCCTCGCCGCGCAGGAACAGGCTGTGGCCGTCGGCGGCGATCAGCAGGCGCGGGTTGCCGGCCGCATCGCGCTCGGTCACCGGCGTGCCCGGATCGGCATAGCGGTCCTCCTGCGAGCGCTGCACCAGCAGCTGCGGCGCCTGCGCGGGATGATCGGGCGCCACGCGCCACTGCCTGGTCTGGCGCGTCTTCCACCAGAACTCGTCGATCAGTGCCAGGTCGCCGCGGCCCCAGGTGATGCCGGCGAAACGCGACTGCAGGCGCGCCAGCGTCACCGGCGGCGCCGTGAACGGCGCGGCCTGCATCAGCACCGCGTCGCGCACGGCCGCCTCGCGCGCCGGGTCGCCGCCGTCCTGGGCCTCGGCCCAGACCAGGGTGGCCGGGGCGTCGCTGCGCCAGTCGATGTCGCGCACGCCGGTGCGCACCGCATCGTTGCCGGTCGGCAGGCCTTCCACCAGCGGCAGGTTCGCCACCGTGTGCACCGGCTTGCCGGCGCGGTCGAGCACTTCGATGGTGCGCGGGAAGCCGCTGGCCGGCACCAGGTAGGAGAACGGCCGCTGCAGGCGCTGCGCGAGCAGGTAACGGCCGTCGGGCGACGGCGCCAGCGACAGGTACAGATCCGGGGAAGCGATGCGCTGCACCTGCCCGTCGACGTCGACCAGCGCCGGCTGCGCGCGCAACTGGTCATCGAACTGGCGCGCGTCGGCCTCGTTCTTCAGCAGGTCCTGGTAGGTGCGCAAGGCGGTGGCGCCGCCACCAGCGGTCTGCTGCACCGCCGGCCCGGTCGGCACCGCGTCGGACGGCGGCGCGGCGCCCTGCGCCTGCGGCTGCAGCAACACCAGCAACTGACGGCTGTCGGGCATCCACGCATAGCCCTCGCCGGACACCGTGTTGAGCCGCTCGGCGACCCGCCGCGCCCGCAGCGCGGCGATATCCACCACCCACAGTTCGTTGGCGCCGCTACGCGCATCGACCCGGTTGAAGGCCAGGTGGCGCTGGTCCGGCGCCCAGGCCATGCCGGCGATCGACAGCGGCGCCGGCAGGCCCTCGATCTGCAGCTCGCTGCCGTCGGCGATGCGCAGCAGCCACAGCTTGTCGCCGAAGGCGAAGCGGCTCTGCGAACGGGTGCGCGGATGGATGCGCAACCCGGCCAGCTTGAGTTCCGGCTGCGCGACCTGGGCGATGCCGGGTAATGCGGGCAGCTGCAGCATCGCCGCCAGATCGCGCCGCGGGCTCAGCGACAGCTGCGGCGGCCGCGGCGCATCGACGATGGCCTGCAGCGGCGCCGACGGCAGCTGGTAGCCGCTGTCGGACGGATCGGCGCTCACGGCAGCCGCCGCAGGTGCCGAGGCCGCATTGGCGGCCGCGCTGCCGGCCGCGGTCAGGGCCGCGCACAGCAGGCTGAAGACCGGCATGGCGACGCGGCGGCGCCCGCGCACTGTGATCTGGTTCATCTCTCCCCTCTCCTCGCATCGATCGAACCACCGACGGTAGCAGGGCCGGCGCCGGCCGCCCCCTGTCGATGGTTGGGCCTGATCGCGTGTTCAAGCGCCACACGCGGCAGCCGCTATAATCGGTTACCCCTTGCGCCGAGGGGCGCTGCGACCGGATCGAGACCGAATTTCCCGTCTCCAGACCCGGCCAGGCTCGGCGCGAGGCTTGAGCGACAACGGCGCCCGGACTTCGCGAGTTTCTCGCCATTGACCGGAGCTTTATCGATGAACGCTGCACTCAAGCATTTTTCCACCGAGGGCGACTACAAGGTCGCCGACATTTCCCTGGCCGATTGGGGCCGCAAGGAACTGGACATCGCCGAGCACGAGATGCCGGGCCTGATGTCGATCCGCCGCCAGTACGCCACCGCCAAGCCGCTGGCCGGCGTGCGCGTCACCGGCTCGCTGCACATGACCATCCAGACCGCGGTGCTGATCGAGACGCTGAAGGACATCGGCGCCGACGTGCGCTGGGCCTCGTGCAACATCTTCTCCACCCAGGACCACGCCGCCGCGGCGATCGCCGCCACCGGCACCCCGGTGTTCGCCTGGAAGGGCGAGACGCTGGAGGAATACTGGGACTGCACCCTCGACGCACTGACCTTCACCCTGGCCGACGGCACCCAGACCGGCCCGGAACTGGTGGTGGACGACGGCGGCGACGTGACCCTGCTGATACACAAGGGCTACGAGCTGGAGAACGGCTCCAAGTGGGTGGACGAACCGGCCTCCTCGCACGAGGAGCAGGTGATCAAGAACCTGCTCAAGCGCGTGGCGGTGGAGCGCCCGGGCTACTGGACCCGCGTGGTCAAGGACTGGAAGGGCGTCTCCGAAGAGACCACCACCGGCGTGCACCGCCTGTACCAGCTGGCCGAGGCCGGCACCCTGCTGATCCCGGCGATCAACGTCAACGACTCGGTGACCAAGAGCAAGTTCGACAACCTGTACGGCTGCCGCGAGTCGCTGGCCGACGGCCTCAAGCGCGCGATGGACGTGATGCTGGCCGGCAAGGTCGCGGTGGTGTGCGGCTACGGCGACGTCGGCAAGGGCTCGGCGCACAGCCTGCGCGCCTACGGCGCCCGCGTCATCGTCACCGAGATCGACCCGATCTGCGCGCTGCAGGCGGCGATGGAAGGCTTCGAGGTCAACACCGTCGAGGACACCCTCGGCCAGGCCGACATCTACGTCACCACCACAGGCAACAAGGACATCATCCGCATCGAGCACCTGACGCAGATGAAGGACCAGGCCATCGTCTGCAACATCGGCCACTTCGACAACGAGATCCAGGTCGAGGCGTTGTACAAGCTGCCGGGCGTGCAGAAGATCAACATCAAGCCGCAGGTGGACAAGTTCGTGCTGCCCAACGGCAACGCGATCTTCCTGCTGGCCGAAGGCCGGCTGGTCAACCTGGGCTGCGCCACCGGCCATCCCAGCTTCGTGATGTCCAACAGCTTCGCCAACCAGACCCTGGCGCAGATCGACCTGTGGCAGAACAAGGACAGCTACGAGAAGCAGGTGTACCGCCTGCCGAAGAAGCTGGACGAGGAAGTGGCGCGCCTGCACCTGGAAAAGATCGGCGTGAAGCTGACCAAGCTCACCGACGAACAGGCCGCCTACCTCGGCGTGCCGGTCGACGGCCCGTTCAAGCCGGAGCACTACCGCTACTGAGCCATCGGCAAGACATCGCCAGGCAGACAAGAACGGGCGCCGCGAGGCGCCCGTTTTTCGTGCGATCGGCGCCGCAAGCGCGTGGGGGGAGAAGGAAGCTGGAAATCGTACGGAGCGAAAACCGCAGACATCGCCACCTTGCGCCACTCCCTGCTCAAAGCGGCCTTTTCCGGCCAGTTGGCCGACGCGCCTGCCCAGCCAGACCACCTGTACCACACCAATTCCACGCCAATCGCCCGGAGCTGCCCCATGAGCACCACCACCATCCGCCTGCCGGACGCGCTCAAGGCCCGCATCGCCAAGGCCGCAGAAGCCGCCGGCACCACGTCGCACAACTTCGGCCATCTGGAACAACACGAAGCCGAACATAGCCAATAGCGTCTGAGCGAGATCGTCAGCGCATCGAACGTGCTGACGGACAATCCGCTGATCGGCCAGCTGACGCGCCATGATCTGCGCGAACTGGTGATTGGCCAAGGCGCTCACGGACATATTGCCCTCTACCGATACGTGGTTGCGTGGATACCGTCTTGGTCCTGGCGATCCGCGCGCAACGCGAGGCAGGCTATGCACGCGATGCATGAAACCGGGGCCGGTGCCCGCGCCGACCTGGTCGATGCGATGCTGGCCTGATTTGCTGTCACTGCCTCCCATGGCGCGGGCTAGCGCGGCACTTCGCAACCGATGACATGCTGAGTGTTTCCCGCCGCAACTGGCGATCGCGACGCCAAGCGCCCGTGCCGGGTCGTCGCACGGCGTCGACCAGACCAGACACGATGCGCGCGGCTGCAGCGCGGTTCGCCTATACACCGGCGGGATAGCCTAGTACGGCAGCGGCATGGCCGCAGGCGCCGAATGCATAAGGCCCAACTGCTTCCGACGCCGCCACTCGCAGACCGGACATCGCCGTCCAGCGCTTACGACGGCGCGAATCTCTCAGGCCGTGCGCTCGCCAGCCGGCACGTACACGGAGATCTGGATCCGGCTGCGCGCGTGGTACGGCGTGCGTGCCCAATCGCCCCAGCGCGCCTCCAGGCGTAGGCCGGCGATCTGCGCCATCAGGTCCAGTTCCGACGGCCACACGTAGCGGCGGCGCTCGCTGAAGATGCGCGTGCCGGATTCGCCCAGCACCACCACGCGCTGGTCGATGCGCTGCTGCAGCGGATCGGGCTGCGAGCACACCAGCATCACCGCCGCACCGTCGCCCTCGGTGTCCGGCACGTCCAGCACCTGGCTGACCTTGCCGCTACCGTCGAACACTTCCGCGCCCGGCACCGCGGTCTGGATCAGCAGGCGCCCGTCGGGCGCCAGGCAGCGCGCGGCATTGACCACGCACCGCAACTGCTCGGCCTGGGTCAGCAGATAGCCGAATGCGCCCACCGCATAGATCAGGCCGAACGGCCCGGACACCGGCATGTCGGCGAAATCGGCGCAGACCAGCTGCAGGCGTTCGCTGCCGGGTTTTGCGCGCAGGGCCTCGAGCATCGCCGGCGCGTTGTCGATGCCGGTGACCGGCACGTCGCGGTGCGCGAGCGGCACGCCGAGGCGGCCGGTACCGATGCCCAGTTCCAGTGCCGCACGGCCCGCGGCCAGGTCGGCCAGGACGCCGACGCACTGCTGCGTGGCAGCGACGGGCCAGCGATCGTAGAAACGATCGTAGATCGCAGCCAGCCGATCGTACTCATGGGTCACAGGCATCCGTAGCCACTCGTTGCCGAAGTGGCGCGACCATAGCACGCAGCGATGGCGACGGAATGGCGCTTCGCGCAGGGTGACAACATGCGTAACAGCCCGGTCATGTCCTGCGTTGCGTGCACGCACCGCGCGACGCCGCAGATGACAGGCATGTTGCAGTTGGCCATGCTTCAGTCTTTCCCTTGCGTCGCCGCACCCAAGCGGAGATGCTTTTTCCTGCGCCTGTCGTGACGACAGGCGCGACAACCGCTACACCGTTCCTCCATTCAATCAGGAGTATCGCCATGAAACGCCTTGTTGATTCACTGTCGCGTTGGGTGCAGAGCCTGGGTGGCCGCAAGCTCGGCTACATCTACACGTATTGATTGCGAGAGGGGGCGATCCGCCCCCTCTTCCTGGCGCACCGCGTCGCGCCGCCACGCGCTCCGTTCGCCATGCGACACATGCCCGCTCCAGCATCGCCCTGCGCTACGCCGTTGACAGTGTTCATGCGGGCACCCACGTGACCGATATGCACCGACTCCCGCCCGGACCGCGCGGGCACTGGGCGTTCGGCAATCGGCAGGCCTTTGCCGCCGATCCCCTGGAATTTCTGCAATGTTGCGCACGCGAGCATGGCGACGTGGTGCGGATCGCCGAGCGCACCTACCTGCTCGCGGCACCAGCCAGCATCGCGACTGTGCTCGGCGACGACGGCAGCCTCTACGCCAAGTCCGATCCGGATCCACGGGCGCGGCGCGCTGCGTTCCCGGCCTCGGTGATGAACAGCGAGGGCGAGGCCTGGCGGCACAAGCGCCAGGCGTTGCAGCCCGCATTCCGCGCCGGCCTGGTGCGCGACTACGCCGGACAGGCACTGGCGGCCACGCACGCGCTGCTGCAATCGAGCACCCACAATGCGCATGCGCAGGACGTGCGTGCGACCATGACAGCGTTATGCGCGGAGCTGGGTGCCGGCTTCCTGCTCGGCGACGCGGCGCATGCGCCCGCATTGCTGCGGATGCTGCCGATGGCCGATGCGATCCTGCAACAGACGCGTACGCCGTCCGCAGCACCGGCCTGGTGGCCGAGTGCCGGCAAGCGCCGTCTGCGTGCCGCACGCGGCGCGCTGGACATCGCGCTGACGCAGATCCTGGCGTCGCCGCGACTGCCAGGCGCAGACGCCTCGGTGCTGGACCTGCTGCGGCGCGACGATCCGCTGGGCGAGGGCGACTGGTGCCGCGACGAAGCGGCGGCGATGCTGATGTCGGCGCTGGAACCGATGGCGGCCGGCCTGACCTGGACGCTGTTGTTGCTGGCGCAGCACCCGTCGATCGCGCAGGCGGTGGCGGAGGAAGCCGATGCCCTGCCCGGCCTCGACAGCGCGCCCGCTCCGACCTGCGACGACGCGCTCGTCGAGCGCCTGCCCTTGGCCCGTGCCTGCGTCAAGGAAGCCATGCGCCTGTATCCACCGGCATGGATGACCGCACGCATCGCGCAACGCGACACCACGCTGGATGGCTTCGCGGTGCCGCGCGGCACCCAGCTGATCGTCAGCCAATGGGTGGTGCAGCGCGATCCGCGCCACTACACCGCACCGGACAGCTTCATGCCGGCGCGCTGGCTGGACACAACACACGCCCCGGCGCGCTACACCTACTTCCCGTTCGGCGGCGGCCCGCGCAGCTGCATCGGCAGCCAGCTGGCGCTGGTGCAGATGACCGTGGTCGTGGCCGGCCTGCTGCGCGAGCGCACGCTGCACCTGGCGGCGGATGCGCGGCCGCGGCCGTTCCCGGCGCTGGTGCTGCGCCCGCTCGATGTCCGCATCGCCTTGCGGCCGCGCACGGATTCTGCGCCCCACCAGCCGCCGGCCGCGACGACACCTCTCTCCTGCACAACGGACGCCCCGCATGGCTGACCCCGCCGCCTTCGCCAAGACCCGGGAGTATCCCAACCGCTTCTTCGATTCCGCGGCCTGGAACGAACTGGCCTTCCGCGACGGCGACATCGTCATCGCCAGCTACGCCAAGGCGGGCACGACCTGGCTGCAGCAGATCGTCGCGCAATTGCTGTTCGAGGGTGCGGCCGACATCGATGTGTCGGCGATCTCGCCATGGCTGGACGGCGTGTACCCGGACCGCGCCAGCAAGCTGGCGCTGCTGCAGGCGCAGACCCATCGGCGTTTCATCAAGACCCATCTGCCGGCCGATGCACTGGTGGTCAGCGATCGCGCCAAGTATCTGTACATCGGCCGCGATGGCCGCGACATCGCGCTCAGCCTGTACGACCACCAGTGTGCGGTCAGCCAGGATGCGCAGGCGCGGCTGGACGCCGGCGCGGCCGAACCGGGCAAGCTGCGCGTGGTGCCGCCGCCGAGCTTGCCGGTGGACGCCTACGTGGCGCATTGGCTGGCCCACGACGGCGCGCCGTTCTGGCCATTCTGGGAGGGCGTGCGCAGCTGGTGGCAGCAGCGCGCGCAGCCCAACGTGCTGCTGGTGCACTACGCCGACCTGCTGCAGGATCTGCCCGCACAGGTGCGGCGCATCGCCGCGTTCCTGGAGATCCCGGTGCGCGAGGCGGCCTGGGAGACGATCCTGGCGCACTGCCAGTTCGGCTACATGCGCCAGCACGCCGCGCGCTACGTGCCACAGGGCGCCGGGCTGTGGCGCGAGGGCGGCAAGGCCTTCTTCAACCAGGGCCGCAGCGGCCGCTGGCGCACGCTGTTGCCGGCGGCCGTCGCCGCCGACTACGAGGCGCGCGCGCAGGCCGAGCTGGGCCGCGAGGCCGCGCAGTGGCTGGCACAGGGCGCAGGGGCGACGGCATGAGCCTGCGCGTCATCGGCGCCGGCCTGGGCCGCACCGGCACCCTGTCGCTGAAACTGGCGCTGGAACATCTGGGCCTGGGCCGTTGCTACCACGCCATGGAGCTGGCCGCGAACCTGCGCCAGTCCTTGCCGCAGTGGGACGCGGCGATCGACGGGCAGGCGGACTGGGAGACGCTGTTCGCCGGCTACACCGCCACCGTCGACTATCCCGGCTGCTGCTTCTGGCGCGAGCTGGTCGCGCGCTACCCGCAGGCCAAGGTGATCCTGACCGTGCGCGATGCCGATGCCTGGTTCGATTCGGTACGCAGCACCATCTTCGCCAGCGACGGCAGCGTACCGGCCTTGTTCGGCACCGATGGCCAACGCCTGAGCCAGTTCCTGCGCGGCGAGTTCGCCACGCGCATCGACGATCGCGACTTCATGACCGACTATTTCCACCGCTGGAACCAAGCGGTCATCGCCAACGTGCCGGCGCACCGCCTGCTGGTGCTCGACACCGACGCGCAGACGGGCTGGGAATCGCTGTGCGCCTTCCTGGATGTGCCGGTGCCGGCACAGCCGTATCCACGCGTGCATGCGCGCGGCAGCGGTGGCGCGCAAGCGCGTCCGCTGCCCAGCGACCCCGCACAACGCGAACAACGCTTGCGCGCTTACTTGGACCGGCTGGCCGTCGAGGCGTTCGCGCCGCCCGCCGACGGCTGAGCGCGCGTCCGGCTACAGCGAGAAATTGCGCTTGATGGTGAACGACCAGGCGCCATCGATCGGATTGGAGACATGTACCCGGCCCTCGCCATCCGCCACGCCGGTGGTGTAGCGGCGATAGACCCCGGCGCTGTTCCAGGCGCGCGCGTAGCTCAGGCCGAACTCGGTACCGCGCCAGGTGCGGCTCAGGCCCACGCGCGCGTCGGTCCAACCGTAGTCGGCGAAGTTGCGCACGTGCTGGTGGCCGGCATGCACGCTCGCCTGCCAGTCCGAGGCCAGCGGCAGCGTGGCGTCCAGGGCCAGATAGCCGGAGCCACGCGAGTGCCGGCCCCGGCCGACGCCCAGCGTGGCGCTGTTGTAGCCGAAGTAGTCGCGCGTCCAGGTACTGGCGTAGGACAGCTCCAGCGTGCGCCAGTGCCCGGCGACGATCGCCTCGCCATAGTCGTAGCGGGTGCCGCTGGCGTTCATCCGCGCGCCGGGATAGGCGTAGTGGTACAGGCCGGCGCGCCAGCCCCAGTCGCCGTGGCTGGCCGCGTAGCCGGCGTACACGTCCCACTCCACGTGCCCGCCTTCGATGAAGTACGGGCTCACGCCCGAGGCCCAGGTCCCGGCGTACCAGCCGCTGTCCGCGGCCAGGTCCAGCCCGCCCTGCAGCACCGGCCGGCCCCAGCTCTGCTCGAATCCGCGCGAGACGTAGTTCGAGGTCGCCGCCAGATTGGCGCTGGCGGTCCCGGCCCAGGCCGGTGCGATGACGCCCAGCACCAGCAGCAGCGCAGCGCTGCGCACGGCCCTCACGACACCCGCTCCAGCCGTGCGCGGACCGATGTGGCCTGGCCGCCCGACGTGGGCGCCGCAAGCTTGAACAGCGCCACTGCGCGCTGCAGTTCCCCGGCCTGATCCTCCATCGCCCGCGCCGCCGCCGTGGCTTCCTCGACCAGCGCGGCATTCTGCTGGGTCACCTCGTCCATCTGCACGATGGTCTTGCCCACCTGTTCGATGCCGGCGCTCTGCTCCTGCGACGCGGCGGCGATCTCGCTCATGATGTCGGTGACCCGGCGCACGCTGGCCACCACCTCGCGCATGGTGTCGCCGGCGCCGTTGACCAGCGCGGTGCCGTCGTCGATCTTCCCGACCGAGGCGTCGATCAGGCCCTTGATCTCGTGCGCCGCGGTCGCCGACCGCTGCGCCAGCGCGCGCACCTCGCTCGCCACCACCGCGAAGCCGCGGCCCTGTTCGCCGGCGCGCGCCGCCTCCACCGCGGCGTTGAGCGCCAGGATGTTGGTCTGGAAGGCGATGCCGTCGATCACGCCGATGATCTCGCCCATCTTCTTCGACGCCTCGGCAATGCCGGACATGGTCTCCACCACCTGCTCGACCACGGTGCCGCCGCGCGAGGCCACGCCGGCGGTGTCCTGCGCCAGGCGGTTGGCCTGGTGCGCATGCTCGGCGTTCTGCTTCACCGTGGAGGTCAGTTCCTCCATCGAGGCCGCGGTCTCTTCCAGGTTGGCCGCCTGCTGCTCGGTGCGGCGCGACAGGTCGTCGTTGCCGGCGGCGATCTCGCTGGCGGCGGTATTGATCGCGGTGGTGGCGTGCTGGATGCGGCCGACGATACCGGTCAACTGCTCCACGGTGGCATTGGCGTCGTCGCGCATCTGCGCGAACACACCATGGAATTCGCCGTGCATGCGCGCGGTGAGGTCGCCCTGGGCCACGGCACGCAACAGCGCCGACAAGGCCGAGAGGTTGCCTTCGGTCAGTTCCATCAGGCGGTTCAGCCCGACCACCATGCCGCGGAAGTCGTACTGGAAGCGCTCGGCGTCGCCGCGCCGGGAGAAATCGCCGGAGGCCGCGGCCTGCGCCAGTTCGGTGATGGCCTGGTTGATCGCCTGCAGGCTGCGCTTGGTGGTGCGCATCGCCTCGGTGATCGCCGCCTTCTCGCCCGGCAGCGGCTCCATGTCCACCTGCATGTTGCCGATCGCGTACTGCGACATCACCTCGACCAGGCGCCGCTGCACGTCCACGTGCGCGGCGACCAGCGCGTTGGTGCCGTGGACCATGCGCCCGTACTCGCCGGGGAAGCGCGCGGCGTCCATCCGGTAGCTCATCTCGCCTGCGTCGTGGCGCTGCGCCATCTCCGCCTGCGCCTGCATCACCGCCTGCAACTGCGTCTGCATGCTGCCCATCGCGTCCAGCAACTGGCCCAGTTCGTCGTCGCGGCGTTGGCGGACCTGGCTGTCCAGGCGCCCGGCGGCGACCGCGGAGGACACACGCACCGCCTCGGCCAGCGGGTCGAGCACCTGCCGACGCAGCAGCAGGTACAGCGCGCCGCTGAGCAACAGTGCCGAGAGCAGGCCGACCGCGGCAATGGTCCACAACAGCGCACGCGCCTTGGCCATCACCAGCGCGTACGGCACCGAGACGCCCAGCGCGAACACCTGCGGCGCTTCGCCGATCTTCAGCGGCACGAACACGTTCAACGCATCCTCGCCGTCGGCACGGCCATGGTCGAACACCACCTGACCCTTGGCCACGCGCGCCAGCATGTCCTTGGACCAGGCGTCGTTGCGGATCTTGCCGACCTGCTGCGGATCGCGGCTGGCCATCACCATGCCCAACGGCGACAGCAAGCTGGCGTGCCCCTCGCCCATCGGCCGCAGCGCGGCGATGCGCTGCTGCAGGGTATCGAGGGTGAAGTCGACGGTGACCACACCCAGGAAACGGCCGTTCTCCAGGATCGGCGTGGCCAGCGTGGTCATCAGCGTGTCCTTGCCGGCCACCGGGTAGTAGTACGGCTCGATCACCACCGGCTTGTGCGTGTTGCGCGCCAGCAGGTACCAGTCGCCGTCGCCCGGCTTCTCGTAGTCGCGCAGCGCCTCGCGCACCAGCGTGCCGTTCTGCCGCGACCACCAGGTCATGTAGCGGCCGGTGGCGTCGTGGCCCTCGGCACCGACGAAGCCCTTGTCGTTGCCGTCGAACGCGTCCGGCTCCCACATGGTGCTGATGCCCAGCCACTGCGGATGCGCATCGAGCTGGCTGCGCAGCACCGCGGTGGCGGTGGCACGCGACAGGCCGCCGGCGCCGTGCTGCACGCGGAAGCTGTTGGCCAGCGCCTCGCTGGCGTCGAAGGCCACGCCGATCTCGCGCGACACGCGCTGCGCTTCCAGTTGCGCGAGGTTCTCGATGCTGGTGCGCGAGGTCGACAGCAAGGCATCGCTGCTGCGCCAGTAGATGATCATCGCGGTCAGGCCGAAACAGGCCAGCGCGAGCAGGCCGGTACCCAGCATCAGGCGTTTGGCGACGCTGCCGCGACGGCGATGCGGCGACGGAGTGGACATGACAACTTCCTTGGCGGGGGGAGGGAATGCGGTCGCGGAGAACGCGCCGCGCGGCACAGCCCACCGCGGCGCACGGCGCAAGCGCGCGTGTCCGTTGCCGATGACCTGCTACCCGGGACGCCTTCCCCACCGGCCACGACGCGCCGCCGGAGATCGCGTCCCGGCGCTGCTGTGCGTGGCCTACCCTCTCGCTATCGTCCCGTCGTGCGCAAACTTGATGGCCATCCCGCGCGAGCCGGATGAACGGACATGGCTTCGCTGTGAAAGTGGTCAATAGCGCGCTGTTTACTCTTGCGCGCGTGCGCCAGTGAACAGGCATGCACACTGATGCAGCACGGCGTTGCCGGCTTCGGCAAGGGACAGACGCAGGACCACAGACGTAACAGCGCATGGAGCAGCGGCAGGCGATCGGCAATCACGCCTACGCGTTGTGAACGGTGCCGACAACGGCGTATGCATCGCGTCGCGCGCATCATCGATGCATGCGCGCGACCAGTTCGCCGCGCACAGATGGCGCCGGCGCGGCGCTTACGGCCGCCAGTTGGCGTTGTGCTCCCAGAACGCCACGCTGCGCCGGTAGGCGTCGCGATCCAGCGCCACGCCTGAGCCGCCCTCCTCCACGCCCAGCGCGTTGCGCATCATGGTGATCGGCGCCATCGGAATCTCCTGCGGCTCGGCGGTATATAAGCAACCCACCACGCCCCAGTCGGCCTCGATCGGCGCCCCCTCGTGCGCGAGCTGTTTGCGGCTGTAGAGGATCGGCAGCAGATAGGCGGCCACCGGCGGCTCGACGCCTTCGAACCAGCGCACCAGCACGGGCAGTTCCTCGCGGCTGCGTGCCTCGTAGCCGGAGCGCAGCAGGCGCCGGTTGGCGTCGGTGATCGGCACGGTCAGGCAGCGCGTCGAGGTCCAGTTGCGATGCACGTGCAACTTGCAGAACGGCGCGTAGCCGTCCAGCACCTGCAGCGGCGCGTGCGTGTTGAGATGCTGCTCGAACTGCTCCGGCGTGCAGTCCTGGATCGCGTTGCGGCGGCCGTCGCGCGGAAACAGGCGGGTGCGGGCGAACGGCGTGAGGACGATGGACATGGCGTGCATAGCGAACGGGGACGCACAAGCGTAGCGCGCGGCCGAGGCAGTGCCCACCGCTGCCATCGCTCACCGCGCCGGCAACCCTCGGCATCGAGAGACCCGTAGGAGCGGCTTCAGCCGCGACCAGGCCTTCCCGGGAACGCTGGTCGCGGCTGAAGCCGCTCCTACGGGGCGTGCAGCCGGCGTGCGGCTACGGATGCGCCAGGGCGTAGTCGATCGCCGCGCGCACCGCCGCCACCTGCGCGGCGTTGCACTGCTGCGGCGTGGCGCTGGCGCTGTCCGGGTACACCTCGGTGGTGGTGGTGTAGCGCGCGTCGGTGATGCCCGCGCACAGGCCCAGCCGCTTCACCGGGTAGTTGATGACCCCCGGCGCCGCCAGCGGCGTGCCGATCAATGTGCCCGCGGCGTCGGCAGGCGCGATGTGGGTGACCTGCGCCACCGCGGCCAGCACCGCCTGCTGGAACGCCGGCTGCGGATTCTCGCTGTCGCCGACCAGGTAGAAGCCGTCGGGAATGCCGCCCGGTTCGTAGGCGATGCCATCGCGCGCGGCCAGCGCCGGGCGGAACTCGGACTCGTCGCTGTCGGTGGTCTCGTGCAGGTCGATGTGCATGCGCACCCGATCGCGCAACGGCGCGACCAGGCGCAGCAGCGCCGCCGATTCCTGCGCCGGGCTGTCGGCGCGGAACGAACGGTTGGGATCGATCGCATCGGCGTTCCAGCGGTGGATACGCTCGTACGCCCAGGGGCTCACGCACGGCGCCAGCAGCACATTGGCGCGGCCGGCGTAGTCGTCGGCATGCTGCTGCGCGAACTGCAGCGCGCCGTGCACGCCGCTGGTCTCGTAGCCGTGCACGCCGCCGGTGACCAGCATGCACGGCAGCGCGTCGTCCCAGCCGCGGCTGCGCAGCGCCAGCAGCGGATAGCGCTCCTGCGCATACGCCAACTGCCCGTACTCGACCACGTCCCAGCGCCCGCGCAGGTCTTCGATGGCAGCGACCACCTCGTCCTGGTAGCTGCGCCGGCTTGGCTGCCCGGCCAGCCAGGCCGCCTTCTCGGCGGCGCCCCAGGGCACGCCGGGGGTTCCGATCGGATAGAAGGCTGCGCTGGTCATGGTGCGGCTCCGCGTCGACAGGTGAGGGCGGCGACTGTAGCAAAGCGCGCTCGCGGCGATGCGCGGCGCCGCGCAGAGCGTGTTTGCGACGCCGTCGGATGGAAGCGGATGCCGATCCCGCTTTCGCCTGCTGTCGCCATGAATACGTATGTAGCGCACGCATGTTGCGCCGCGATGCGCGCTTAGCATCCTCCCGCCGCACGCCTGCCCCGCGGCGACATCACGCCCTGTCCTGCAGGCGCCTTGCCTGCGCCCACGCACCGAGGAGATCGAACGATGCGCGTCCCATCCGCTGCAAATCGTCTGCTGCGCCTGCACCGCTGGCGCAGCCTGCTGGTCGGCCTGCTGCTGTTCCTGGCCACCGCCAGCGCCCAGGCCGACGTCATCCTGCATGCGTTCAATTGGCCCTACGCTACCGTGGAAGCGCGCGCCGCGCAGATCGCCGCCGCCGGCTACCGCAAGGTGCTGGTGGCGCCGGCCTACCGCTCGCAGGGCGACGCCTGGTGGGCGCGCTACCAGCCGCAGGACATGCGCCTGATCGACAACCCGCTCGGCGACACCGACGCCTTCGCCAGCATGGTGCAGGCGCTGAAGGCCGTGGGCGTGGAGACCTATGCCGACGTGGTGCTCAACCACATGGCCAACGAAGCGGCCACGCGCTCGGACCTGAACTACCCGGGCAGCGCGGTGCTCGGCCAATACGCCGCCAATCCGCAGCGCTATGCCGCGCTGCGGCTGTTCGGCGACCTCTCGCAGAATTTCCTCAGCGCCAGCGATTTCGGCCCGGCGCAGTGCATCACCAACTACAACGATCCCTACCAGGTGCGCACCTACCGCATCTGCGGCGGCGGCAGCGATCCCGGCCTGCCGGATCTGGTCGGCAACGACTGGGTGGTGCAGCAGCAGCGCAACTACCTGCTGGCCTTGAAGGCGCTGGGCGTCACCGGTTTCCGCATCGACGCCGCCAAGCACATGACCTTCGACCATCTGAACAAGGTGCTCGATGCACAGGTCCGCTCCGGCGTGCTGGTGTTCGGCGAAGTGATCACCGGTGGCGGCAGCGGCAACTCCGACTACGACCAGTTCCTGGCGCCGTATCTGCAGGCCACCCCGCACGCGGCCTACGACTTCCCGCTGTTCAACTCCGTGCGCAACGCCTTTGCCTACGGCGGCAGCATGGACCTGCTGGTCGATCCGGGCGCCTACGGCCAGGCGCTGCCGGGCGCGCGCGCAGTGACCTTCGCCATCACCCACGACATCCCCAACAACGCCGGCTTCCGCTACGCGATCATGGATCCGGTCGACGAGACCCTGGCCTACGCCTACCTGCTCGGCCGCGATGGCGGCGTGCCGATGGTGTACTCGGACAACAACGAGAGCGGCGACAACCGCTGGGTCAACGCCTACCAGCGCGACGACCTCAAGCGCATGGTCGGCTTCCACAACGCCGCGCAGGGCCGCGACATGCAGGTGCTGGCGCACGGCGCCTGCTACCTGCTGTTCCGCCGCGGCGACCTGGGCATCGTCGGCATCAACAAGTGCGGCACCACCGTCACCGCCGCGGTGCCGATGAACGGCAGCGTGCTGCGCTGGAACGTCGACTACACCGATAGCCTGGGCTCCGGCAGCGTGGTGCGCATTTCCAGCGGCAGCTACACCTTCAGCCTGCCGCCGCGGCAGGCGCGGATGTGGAAGCGCTGAGCGTCCGCATCCGGCCGATGCGCCCGCGCGGGCGCGTCGGCCTAGGGCCTGCCGCCAATTCGCGAGTATTGCCGCGTTGGGTCTGGCAGGCCCGCGGCGGCGTTGCACGGCGCCGCGCCTGACTGGCAGTCAGGTCAAGCCGCGCGGCGCCGGCCGCGCGCCTGCCAGGCCCGACCCGAAGCGCCGCGATTGCGCACATTCATGGCCGCGTCATCGCGGCCCGGCATGCCCGGGGATTGGTGACACGCCCGAGTCCCTCCGGGCCCGGCGACGGCAGCGCGACGCCGGCCGGGCCATTTCCGCGGACCGGCCATATCTTGCATATCCATCCGGATGAAGAGATATACTGACCGCACCGCCCGCTGCGTTGCGCCCATGACCGCCATCAGCTTCGAGTTCTATCCGCCCAAGACCGACGAGCAGCGCGCGCAGCTCGACCGCACCGCCGCGCGGCTGAAGGCTTACGCCCCGGAATACGTCTCCTGCACCTTCGGCGCCGGCGGCTCGACCCTCAGCTACACCTCCGAGACCGTGCGCCACCTCAAGCAGCACCACCGCTTCGAGGCCGCGCCGCACCTGTCCTGCGTGGGCGGCAGCCGCGAGGAGATCCGCGAGCTGCTCAAGCTGTACCGGGCCATCGGTTGCCGCCGCCTGGTCGCACTGCGCGGGGACCTGCCCTCCGGCATGGGCCACCCCGGCGACCTGCGCTATGCCGCCGACCTGATCGCCTTCATCCGCGCCGAGCACGGCGACGCCTTCCATCTGGAAGTGGGCGCGTATCCGGAAACGCATCCGCAGGCCAACGACGCGCTCAGCGACCTGCGCCACTTCAAGGCCAAGGTCGACGCCGGCGCCGATGCCGCCATCACCCAGTATTTCTACAACGCCGACGCCTACTTCCACTTCGTCGACGCGGTGCGCAAGCTCGGCGTGCAGATCCCGATCGTGCCCGGCATCATGCCGATCTCCAACTTCAGCCAGCTGCGGCGCTTCTCCGAACAGTGCGGCGCGGAAATCCCGCGCTGGATCGGCAAGCGCATGCAGGCCTACGGCGACGATGCCGAGGCCATCCGCGAGTTCGGCGCCGACGTGGTCGCCACGTTGTGCCAACGCCTGATCGACGGCGGCGCGCCCGGGCTGCATTTCTACACGCTCAACCTGGCCAAGCCGACCACCAGCGTCCTGGCGCGTCTGCCCTTAGCCGTCGGCTGAGTGTCGCGGCCGCTGGCCGAACGCTGGGATTGGGGATTCGGGATTAGAGATTGGTAACAGCGGCGCGCGGCCTCGCGTTGGCGAATCCCCAATCCCCAATCCCGAATCGCGAATCCCAGCGCTCGTAAGGCATTCGCTCCGCAGTCACGCCGGCTGCGGCTACCCTGCGCCGATGCGCGCTCTTCCGCCGATGCTGCTCCTGTGCCTCTGCGTGTTCGCCACGCCCGCCGCGGCGCAGCGGGTGAACCGCTGCAGCGGCCCTGACGGCACCACCGTGTTCAGCGATCGGCGCTGCGAGGACGTCGGCGCGATCGACCGGCTGCCGCCACCAGCCGCACCCGGCAACGTCGACGGCAGCGCCCGCGCCCTGGCGCCGCCGCAGTGCGTGCGCCGGCTCAGCGTACTGGCGCAGCAGATCCGCACCGCGGTGGAAACCCGCGACGTCAACCGGCTGTCGGCGCTGTACTGGTGGAACGGCGTCTCCGACGCCGGCGCGCAACGCGTGCTCGACCGGCTGGACGTGATCGTGCGCCGCCCCCTGGTCGCGATCGTGCCGGTGTTGCCGGGCGACATGGCAGAGACCGGCAGCACCACGCCCGCCGCGACGGCGGCTGTGCCGATGCCGGGCACGCCGGACAGTGATGGCGCCGGCGGCTCTCCGCGGGCGCACGCGACCGGGCTGCGCCTGCAGCAAACCTTGAGCGGCAGCATCACCCCGGCGTCCACCGTGCTGGGGCTGCGCCGGCAGTACGACTGCTTCTGGATCAGCTTTTGAGAGGCGGGGATTGGGGATTGGGATTGGGGATTCGCTACGGCGGCTCGCTGTACGCGCCATCCTTGCGTAGGAGCGGCTTCAGCCGCGACGTGGTGAAGCCGGGATTCGGGAATGGGGATTGGGGAATCGCAACAGCGGCTTCTCCTTACGCGCCACGCCACCCTCGCGGAGGAGTGGCTTCAGCCGCTACTTGTCGGCGATCCGATGTCGCGGCTGAAGCCGCTCCTACGGGCAGCAGTTGCTGCCACCCCACTCACGCCACGTCGGCCGCCAGCGGCCACAGCGCGCGGATCGCGGCGATGCCCTGGCCGCCATGGCGGCGCGCCTCGGCCACCTGGGTCGGCGCCAGGCCGCCGATCGGATAGATCGGCAGGGCGACCTGCTCGCGCAGGCGCTCGAACGCCTCCCAGCCCAGCGGCGCGGCGCCAGGATGGCTGGCGGTGGCGGCCAGCGGCCCGACCACCACAAAATCGCAGCCGATGCGCTGCGCCGTCTGCAAGTCTTCGAGACTGTGGCAGGACGCCGCCACGGGCTGTCCGGCCGGCAACGGACGCGCCTGCCACTGCGGCAACTGCTCCGCGCCCAGGTGCACGCCCACGCCCAGGTCCTGCGCCAGCGCCACGTCGCGATTGACCAGCACCTGTGCGCCACGCGCCGCACACAGCGTCGCCGCGGCCCGCGCCAGCGGCAGCCACTGCTCGGCCGGCAGGCCGCGCGCGCGCAACTGCACGCGGCGCACGCCGGCGTCCAGCGCGCGCTCCAGCGCCGCCAACCACGGGCCCGGTTCGGTCGGCTCCGGCGTCACCAGGTAACAAGCGGGTTGGCGCAGCATCGCCACCACCGGCTGGTCGGCCGGCGGCATCGCGTAGCGGCCGAGCTTGTCGGCGCTCACCCAGGTCAGCGCCTGGCCCTCGCGGCCGCGCGGCGTGCCCTTCCACGCCGACACCTGGCGCACTTCCAGGCGCAGGCGCTTGTCCGGGTAGCGCTGCGGCACTTCCATCAGCCAGTCGCCGACCACGGCCTCGATCCCCAGTTCCTCCTGCAGCTCGCGCACCAGCGCCTGCTCCGAGGTCTCGCCGGGCTCGCGCTTGCCGCCGGGGAATTCCCACAGGCCGGCCAGGTCGCGTCCCTCGGTGCGGCGGGTCAGCAGGATACGGCCGCGCGCATCGGTGATGACGCCGGCAACGACATGAATGGATCTGAGCGGTTCGGACATGGCGCAAGCTTGCCGTTTCCGGCAGCGCCAACGCAATCAACCGGGGTCACATCGTCGCCGATCGGCCGCGCACGACCGAGACCGCGCAGCCGGCCAATCCCGGGCCGATGCGCTGCACGACAGCGCGCCTGCGCTCACAGCGGCTCAGTCAGATACCGCTGCAGCGTCTCCCCCAACACCCGCACCGCCAGCGGCCGGGTCAGGCCCCTGGCCGGAAACTCCAGCACGTAGCGCACCAGGGCGAAGCCCAGCATCTGCGAGGCGATCAGGGTCGCCCGCGTCTCCGCCGCCGCGCCCGGCCCCAGGTAGCGGCGCACGGCCGTGCGCAACTGCTTCTCGAAGATCTCGGTGAGCCGCGCCTGCGCATCGGCGTGGCTCACCGCCGCGCGCAGCAAGGCCACCAGTTGATGGCCCGAGGGCGCGTCCTCCCAGAACGCGAAGAAATGCGCCGCCAGGCGTTCGCCCACCTCCTCGGCCGGGACGTCGCGCAGGTCGGGCAGGTGCAGGTCGAACTCCACCGCCGCCAGGAACAACTGCTCCTTGCTGCCGTAGTAGCGGATCACCAGCGCGACGTTGGCCTGCGCCTGCGCGGCGATCTGGCGCACCGTGGCGCCGTCGTAGCCGTGCAGGGCGAATAGCGCCCGCGCCGATTCGAGAATGCGGTCTTTGGTGGCCTGCGAACGTGTCACGGGGGCATCCATGGAAGAACAGGCGCAGCGCCTGTAAACGGGAGTTTACTCCACACCGGAAAGGGCGCAGGATGTAAACACATGCTTACCGAGGGAGAGGCGATGAACGCCCACGCAGACATGCTGTCCACGGACGTCCTGATCGTGGGCGCCGGCCCCAGCGGACTGGCGCTGCGCCTGGCCCTGGACCGCCTCGGGATCGCCTCGCTCCTGGTCGACCGGCATGCGGCGGGACTGAACACCTCGCGCGCCGCGGTGATCCATGCACGCACCCTGGAAGTGCTGGAACCGCTCGGCGTGGTGCCACGCCTGCTTGCGGCGGGCGTGCAGGCCACCCGGTTCCGCGTGCGCGACGGCGACCGGATCCTGCTGCAGATCGGCTTCGACGACCTGCCCTCGGCGCACCGGTATGCGCTGATGTGCCCGCAGAACGCCACCGAGGCGATTCTGGGCGATGTGCTGGCGCCGGACTCCGCCACGGTGTGGCGGCCGGCACGCCTGCTGTCGTTTGCGCAGACAGCCGACGGCGTCAGCGCCGATCTGGAACTGCCGGAGCAGCGCCAGCGGCGCGTCCATGCGCAATGGATCGTCGGCTGCGACGGCGCGCACAGCGCCGTGCGCGAGGGCGCGGGGATCGCATTCCAGGGCGGCGACTACGCGCAGACCTTCGTGCTCGCCGATGTGCGCATGGCCTGGCCGATGCCGCGCGAGGAGGTCAGCCTGTTCTTCTCGCCGCAGGGCCTGATGGTGGTGGCGCCGTTGCCGGAACCCGACGGCACGGCGGGCGATCGCCACCGGATCGTGGCGACGGTGGCGGACGTCATCGGGCCGCCGACGCTGGCGCAGATGCAGGCCGTGCTCGACGCGCGCGGGCCGCAAAGTGCGCGCGCGCGCATCGACGCGCTGCTGTGGAGTTCCGACTTCCATTTGCAGCACCGGGTGGCCGCGCAACTGCGCCGGGGGCGGGTGCTGCTGTGCGGCGATGCGGCGCACGTGCACAGTCCCGCCGGAGGCCAGGGCATGAATACCGGCATCCAGGACGCGATGGCCCTGGCGCCGGCGCTGCAGCGCGCGCTATGCCAGCACGACGAGCACGGCCTGGACGCGTGGGCGACCGGCCGCCGTCGCATCGCCCGCGGCGTGGTGCGCATGACCGACGCGATGACGCGCGCGGCCACGGCCACTGCGCCGGTGGCGCGCAGCGTTCGCAACGGCCTGCTCGGGTTGATCGATCATGCGCCGCCGATCCAACGCAGGCTGGCGGCCCGATTGGCCGAACTGGGTAACTGAGCGGCGAACCGCCGCTGCTCCGCAAAGGGACCGGAGCAGCGGATCCTGGCCCTCCGTGGTGGAGGGCCGAGCACGCAGCGGCTGCGCGCGTGCGCAACCCTGCGTGGAGGCCAGACTCAGCTCAGCTGGCCGTGGCAGTGCTTGTACTTCTTGCCGCTGCCGCAGGGGCACGGATCGTTGCGGCCGACCTTCGGCGCTTCGCGGGTCACCTGCGCCACGGTCGGCGCCGCGGCGCCGCCGCCCTGCACCTGCTCGGCTTCCTCGTCGGCGCCGTAGCCGCCGGCATCCTGGTGCTGGAACTGCGCCTGGCGCAGTTGCGCCTCCATCTGCTGGCGCTCCTGCGCCTCCAGCGCCGCCACTTCCTCCTCGCTGCGGATGCGCACCCGCGCCAGCAGGGTCACCACTTCGCGCTTGGCGTGCTCCAGCATCTCCGAGAACAGCTCGAAGGCTTCCTTCTTGTATTCCTGCTTGGGCTGCTTCTGCGCGTAGCCGCGCAGATGGATGCCCTGGCGCAGGTAGTCCATGCGCGCCAGGTGCTCCTTCCAGCTCTGGTCGAGCACGGTGAGCATCACGTGCTTCTCCAGCGCGCGCATGGTCTCGCTGCCGATCGCCGATTCCTTCTCGCGGAAATGGCGGTCCACTTCCTCGCGCACCTTCTCGACGATGCCGTCCGCGTCCAGTTCCTCCTGGCGCTTGACCAGGTCGCTGATCGACAGCGACAGGCCCAGTTCGCTCGCGAGCGTGGCTTCCAGGCCCGGCAGGTCCCACTGGTCGTCCACCGAGTTCGGCGGCACGAAGCGCGACACGATGTCGTAGATCACGTCGTCGCGGATGCCGTCGACGTTCTCCTTCACCGACTCGGCGTCCAGCAGCTCGTCGCGCTGGGCGTAGATCACCTTGCGCTGGTCGTTGTTGACGTCGTCGAAGTCGAGCAGGTTCTTGCGGATGTCGAAGTTGTGCGCCTCGACCTTGCGCTGCGCCTTCTCGATCTGCCGGCTGACTAGCTTGTCCTCGATGACGTCGTCTTCCTTCATGCCCATCATGCGCATCGCCTTCTGCACCCAGTCCGAGGCGAAGATGCGCATCAGGTTGTCTTCCAGCGACAGGTAGAAGCGCGAGGAACCTGGGTCGCCCTGGCGGCCGGAGCGGCCGCGCAGCTGGTTGTCGATACGCCGCGACTCGTGGCGCTCGGTGCCGATGATGTGCAGGCCGCCGGCGGCCTTGACCGCGTCGTGGCGCTCCTGCCAGGCCGCCTTCAGGCGGGCGCGCGTCGCGTCGTCAAGCTCCTCGCCCAGCGCATGCAGTTCGGCCTCCAGCGAGCCGCCGAGCACGATGTCGGTACCGCGGCCGGCCATGTTGGTGGCGATGGTCACCGCGCCCGGCTGGCCGGCGTTGGCGACGATCTGCGCTTCGCGCTCGTGCTGCTTGGCGTTGAGCACCTCGTGCTTCACGCCCGCCTTGCGCAGGTGCTCGGACAGCATCTCCGAGGTCTCGATCGAGGTGGTGCCGACCAGCACCGGCTGACCGCGCTTGGCGCAGTCCTCGATGTCGGCCAGCACCGCGTTGAACTTGCCCTGGCGGTTGAGGAACACCTGGTCCGGCCAGTCCTTGCGGATGGTCGGGCGGTTGGTCGGGATCACCACCACTTCCAGGCCGTAGATGCTCTGGAACTCGTAGGCTTCGGTATCGGCCGTACCGGTCATGCCGGACAGCTTCTTGTACATGCGGAACAGGTTCTGGAAGGTGATGCTGGCCAGCGTCTGGTTCTCGCGCTGCACCGGCACGCCTTCCTTCGCCTCCACCGCCTGGTGCAGGCCGTCGGACCAACGGCGACCCGGCAGGGTGCGGCCGGTGAACTCGTCGACGATCACCACTTCGCCGTCGCGCACGATGTAGTCGACGTCGCGCTGGTAGATCGCGTGGGCGCGCAGCGCGGCATTGAGGTGGTGGACCACGCTCAGGTTCTGCGCGCCATACAGGCGGTCTTCCTCGTCGGCGAGGATGCCGGCGGCGCGCAGCAATTCTTCGGCGTGCTCCATGCCCGCTTCGGACAGGTGCACCTGCTTGCCCTTCTCGTCGACCCAGAAGTCGCCCTCGCCCTCTTCCGACTCCTGCTTGACCAGCTGCGGCACGATGCGGTTGACGCGGATGTACAGTTCCGGCGACTCGTCGGCCGGGCCGGAGATGATCAGCGGGGTGCGCGCTTCGTCGATCAGGATCGAGTCGACCTCGTCGACGATCGCGTAGTTGAGCCCGCGCTGGAAGCGATCGGCCTTGGACAGCGCCATGTTGTCGCGCAGGTAGTCGAAGCCGAATTCGTTGTTGGTGCCGTAGGTGATGTCGGCGGCGTAGGCGGCGTGCTTGTCGCTGTGCGGCATGCCCGGGTACACCACGCCCACGGTCAGGCCCAGCCAGTTGTACAGCTTGCCCATCTGCGCGGCGTCGCGGCGCGCCAGGTAGTCGTTGACGGTGACCACGTGCACGCCCTTGTCTTCCAGCGCGTTGAGGTACACCGGCAGCGTCGCGACCAGGGTCTTGCCCTCGCCGGTGCGCATTTCCGCGATCTTGCCCAGGTGCAAGACCATGCCGCCGATCAACTGCACGTCGTAGTGGCGCATGCCCAGCACGCGGCGGCTGGCCTCGCGGCACACCGCGAACGCTTCAGGCAGCACCTTGTCCAGGGTCTCGCCGCCGGCGATGCGCCCGCGCAGTTCCGGGGTCTTGGCCTGCAGCTGCTCGTCGGAGAGCTGCTCCATCTCCGGCTCCAGCGCATTGATCTTGGCGACGATACGGTGGAGCTGGCGCAATTGGCGCTCGTTGCGGCTACCGAAAACGCGAGTAAGCAGACTGTTGATCATTGAAGGAACCGGTTGGAAAGGAACGCCTCGGCGGCCCGATCCCCAGGGAATCGACGGGCCGCAAACGAAACAGGGCGCGAGGCGCCCTGTCGATGGCAAAGCACATTGTAGCTTGGGGCGGGGCCCGGCGATTCAATGCCGGCACACCGCCCCTGCCGGACTCAGCCGCGGCCGCGGCGGCCCACCGGAATGGCGCCATCGCCGAGGAACTTGGCCGGGTTCACCACCACCCCGTCCTTCCACACCTCGAAATGCACGTGGGCACCGGTGGATCGGCCGGTGGAGCCGGCCTTGGCCACTTCCTGGCCGACCCGCACCAGGTCGCCGACCTTCACCGACAGCCGCGAATTGTGCGCGTAGCGGGTGACATAGCCATTGCCGTGATCGACCTCGACCACGTTGCCGTAGCCGCCGCGCACGCCGGAGTAGCTCACCACGCCGTCGGCCACCGCCAGCACCGGGTCGCCGACGTTGGCGTGGAAGTCGATGCCCTTGTGGTTGCCGGTGCCGCGGCCGAACGGATCGGCGCGGCCGCCGAAGGCCGAGGTGATGTAGCTGTTGCGGATCGGCATCCGCGAAGGCACCGCGTTCTGGTCCAGCTGATGGTCGAACAGCAGCGATTCCAGCACCGACAGCTGCTGGCCGGAGGTGGCGAACTGCTGCTGCAGCCCGTCCAGCTCCTTGCCCAGCTGCTGCGCCGGCATGTCGTGGCTGGGCTCGTCGTCGCCGCCACCGACGCCGACCGGCTGGTCGAAGTCGAACTCGCCGTCCTGCAGCTTGCCCATGCGGGTCAGGCGCTCGCCGAGCGCATTGAGCCGGGTCGCCTGCGCCTGCAGTTCGCCCAGCCGCGCGGCCAGGGCGTTGACCTGGGTCTGCGCGTCGCGGCGCACCTGCGCCAGCTCCTGGTCCTGCCGCTCGAGCTTGGCGCGCAGTTGCGCCGAACCACCCCACCCGGCCGCAGCGCTGACGCCGATGCCGAGTACCATGCCGAGGCCGAGCACGGTACCGAGCGCGGCGAGGGGGCGGCGATCGGCGAATTCGCGCAATCGCCACGGCAACGTCTTGACCCCCTTTTCACTGGAACGGATTACGATCTTCTTGAACGTCATATGAGTTTTCATGTCTAAGCGAAAGTCCGGCGAAGGCCATACCGCCACGCCGCAGCCGGCACTGGACGCCGCACTGGCGGACAAGGCGGGCGACCCGTTGCGCCGCGCCCTGTGGCTCGACGCGCTGGACCGGCAGTTACGCCCCCATCTGCCGCCGAACCTGGCCTCCCGTTGCCGGTTGGCCAATGTGCACGGCGAACAGCTCGTTTTTCTCGTTGAGTCTCCGGTCTGGCACGCCCGGGTCAGGCTGGCCGAGGCCGACATCCTTGCTGCGGCCCGTTCCCTCGGGCTGAAAGCCACCAAAGTGACCGTCAAGACGGCGACTGCGCCCGCGCATTCCCCAATGCAGCAGGCAAGAAGCACGCCAGCTCCGGTTTCCGCGGCCACGCACAAGGGCTTGCGCGAGGCCCTGGCTTCCCTGCAGGACGTCGTCTCCGCGACGCCCGATGCGACCACGGGCTCCGACCGTGGCCGTCGACGTACGTAGACAGACACGCCGCGACCGACGCATCCTAGCGGGCGCCCGGCGTCAGGTCGTTACCGATTCGTTAAATCGACGTTAAGGGGAAAAGAAGAACCGGCCGATTGCCGATTCCGTGATACCCACCCGGCCGTCGGCCGGGCTTAACAGGTTCAGGCGTAAGCCGCGGCCCCGTAGACCACCGGCGCCTGCTGCGCGGCGGATTCGAAGCTGACCCACTCCCACGCCGCCTGTTCGGCGAGCAAGGCGCGCACCAGCTTGTTGTTCAGCGCATGACCGGACTTGTAGCCCTCGTAGGCGCCCAGGATCGGGCCGCCGGCCAGGTACAGGTCGCCGATCGCATCGAGGATCTTGTGGCGCACGAACTCGTCGGCGTAGCGCAGGCCGTCGTCGTTGAGCACGCGGAACTCGTCGAGCACGATGGCGTTGTCCATCGAACCGCCCAGGCCGAGATTGCGCTCGCGCATGTACTCCAGGTCGCGCATGAAGCCAAAGGTGCGCGCGCGGGAGATTTCCTTGATGTAGGCCATCGTCGAGAACTCGATTTCCTGGCGCGACTGCTTGGCCGGGATCATCGGGTGATCGAACTGGATGGTGAAGCCGAGCTTGTAGCCGCCGTCGTAGGGCACGAAACGGGCGATCTTGTCGCCGTCGCGTACTTCCACCTCGCGCTTGATGCGGATGAAGCGCTTGGCCTTTCCCTGCTCGACGATGCCCGCCGACTGCAGCAGGAACACGAACGGACCTGCCGAGCCGTCCATGATCGGCAACTCGGCCGAGGACAGTTCGACGATGGCGTTGTCCACGCCGAGGCCGGCCATCGCCGACATCAGGTGCTCCACCGTCTGGATCTTGGCCTGGCCGCGGCTCAGGCCGGTGCACAGCGTGGTCTCGGTGACCAGCTCGGCATCGGCAGGCACGTCCACCGCCGGATCCAGGTCCACGCGTCGGAACACGATGCCGTGGTCGGCCGGTGCGGGGCGCAGGGTCATGTAGACCTTGTCGCCGCTGTGCAGGCCCACGCCGGTGGCGCGGATCGTGTTCTTGAGGGTGCGTTGCTGGGTCATGGCAGACAGTCTGGGAACGTCTGTTCGCACGGGAACTGAACAGACAACGAGAATATCACGCGTTTAGCCAAATTTTAACAAAGCGGTCACAGCATCCCATGGTTGCAACGCTGGCCCGTGCCGGCGTCGCGGTCGCAAAAACCTGCCGGGTCGCGAGGACCCGGCAGCAAGGGACACGGCGCGCCGGCCAGGGAGGCGCTCCCGGACGGCGGTATTGCGGGCCGGCGCGGACGCCGGCCGATGACGCAGACCTCAGTCGGCCTGGCGGCGCAGAAACGCCGGGATGTCCAGGTAGTCGCTCGGCAGATCGGCCGCGGCCGGCGCCGGTGCGGACGGCGCCGCGCTCATGCCGTCGCCGCTCGGACGACGCAGGCCCAGGCCCATCGCACCGCCGACCGCCTTGGACACGGCGTCGCCGCCATGCTCGAAGTCGCCGAACTCCGGCTGGCCGGTGGTGGCGTTGCGCACCAGCTTGATCGGCGCGCGCTGTTCCGGGCGCTGCGACTGGCGCGACACCGCACGGTTCAGGCCGGTGGCGACCACGGTCACGCGCACTTCGTCCTGCATGTCCGGATCCAGCACGGTGCCGACCACCACGGTGGCGTCCTCGGAGGAGAAGCCTTCGATGGTGCGGCCGATCTCGTCGAACTCGGCCATGGTGAAGTCCGGGCCGGCGGTGATGTTGACCAGGATGCCGTTGGCGCCGGCCAGGTTGACGTCGTCCAGCAGCGGGTTCTGGATCGCCGCTTCGGCGGCGGCCTGCGCGCGGTCGTCGCCGCGGGCCGAGCCGGTGCCCATCATCGCCAGGCCCATTTCCGACATCACGGTGCGCACGTCGGCGAAGTCGACGTTGATCAGGCCCGGACGCACGATCAGGTCGGCAATGCCCTGCACCGCGCCCTGCAGCACGTCGTTGGCGGCGCGGAACGCCTGGATCATGGTGGCGTTGCGGCCGAGCACGGTGATCAGTTTTTCATTCGGAATGGTGATCAGCGAGTCGCAGTGCTGGCTCAGTTCCTCGATGCCCTTCAGCGCCACCTGCATGCGGCGGCGGCCTTCGAACGGGAACGGCTTGGTGACCACGGCCACGGTCAGGATGCCCATTTCCTTGGCCAGCTGCGCCACCACCGGCGCGGCGCCGGTGCCGGTGCCGCCGCCCATGCCGGCGGTGATGAACACCATGTCCGCGCCCTGCAGCGCGTCCATGATGCGCTCGCGGTCTTCCAGCGCGGCCTGGCGGCCGACTTCCGGGTTCGCGCCCGCGCCCAGGCCCTTGGTGACGTTGGTGCCGAGCTGCAGCTGCAGCTTGGCGCCGCAGTTCTTGATCGCCTGCGAGTCGGTGTTGGCGGTGATGAATTCCACGCCGTCCACGCTGCTGCTGACCATGTGCGCGACCGCGTTGCCGCCACCGCCGCCCACGCCAACGACCTTGATCACTGCATTGGGTGCCATCTTTTCAATCAGTTCGAAATGCGCCATGTCCGTTTCCTCTTTGAGCTGTGAATGGGGAATCGGGAATGGGGAATCGGATCGCTCCGTCCGCCTGCCCGACACCCGCATTTCAGCGAGTGTTGTTGTTTGGAAGCTGGGAATGGGGAATCGGGAGTGGGGAATCGCAACAGCGCGTCTCCAGCCCGGGACCTTTTCCTCAGCGGAATTGCAAAAAAACCACGCCTACCTACCTTCTCTCACCGCTCTCCACCGATCTCACCACAGCACTGCCTTTGCTTTTGCTCTTACCCATTCCCAATTCCCGATTCACCATTCCCGGCTCTCAAAACTCGCCGCGATACCAGTTCTTCAATTTCTTGAACAAGCTGCCGGCGCGGCCGGTCGGCAGCGACGGGCGGCGCGGGTGTTCGATCTGGCTGCCCATCAGCAGCAGGCCCACGCCGGTGGCGTGGACCGGGTTGCCGACGACTTCGCCCAGGCCGGTGACGTGCTGGGGAATGCCCACGCGCACCGGCATCTGCACCATTTCCTCGGCCAGTTCGACCACGCCTTCCATCTTCGAGGCGCCGCCGGTGAGCACCATGCCGGCGCGCACCAGTTCCTCGAAGCCGGAGCGGCGCAGTTCGGCCTGCACCATCTCGAAGATTTCCTCGTAGCGGCCCTGCACCGCCTGCGCCAGCGAATGGCGCGGCATGCGCCGCGGCGGGCGGTCGCCGACGCTGGGCACCTGGATGCTTTCTTCCGCGGTGGCCAGCTGCGCCAGCGCGCAGGCGTAGCGCACCTTGATCTGCTCGGCTTCCGGGGTCGGCGTGCGCAGCATGTGCGCGATGTCGTTGGTGACATGGTCGCCGGCGATCGGCAGCGAGGCGGTGTGGCAGATCGCGCCCTGCACGAACACCGCCAGATCGGTGGTGCCGGCGCCCATGTCCACCAGCACCACGCCCAGCTCGCGCTCGTCGGCGGTCAGCACCGCCACCGAGGACGCCAGCGAGGACAGGATCAGGTCGTCCACCTGCAGGCCGCAGCGCTGCACGCACTTGCTGATGTTGGCCGCGGCCGACTGCGCGCACACCACCAGGTGCGCGTGCACCTCCAGGCGCACGCCGGTCATGCCGACCGGGTTGCGGATGCCTTCCTGCGAATCGTCCAGCACATACTCGCGCGGGATCGCGTGGAGGATGCGCTGGTCGGCCGGGATCGCCACCGCCTTGGCCGCTTCCAGCACGCGATCCAGATCGTTCCAGGTCACCTCGCCGTCGCGGATCGGGACGATGCCCGGCGAGTTCTTGCACTGCACGTGGTTGCCGGAGATCGATGCGTACACCGAGCGGATCTCGCAGCCGGCCATCAGCTCGGCTTCCTCGATCGCGCGCTGGATCGACTGCACGGTGGATTCGATGTCCACGACCACGCCGCGCTTGAGGCCGCGCGACTCATGCGAACCGATGCCGATCACCTCGATCGGATTGCCGGGCGAGTATTCGCCGACCAGCGCGACGACCTTGGAGGTGCCGATGTCCAGTCCAACGATGAGGGATTTGTCGCCTTTGCGGTTCATGTCTTGGAGCCGGGAATAGAGAATCGGGAATGGGGAAGGGAGAAGAGCGGGCTCTCGCGACGGGACGGAGGGTCGGCAAGTGCCGCATGGCGTGTGGGCTGTGCCGGCGCCGCGGGCTTCTTCTCCTTGCCCGGCTCCTTGCTCGGCTCTTTGCTCTCGGGCACCCATGCCACCGTGAATCCGTTGGTGTAGCGCAGGTCGGCGCGCGCCAGCGGCGGCTGGCCCGGCTGCAGCAGTTGCGGCAGCACGCGGGCGAAGCGCTCCAGGCGGGCGCGTGCGTCGTCGCGGCCGACCACCACCTGCACGCCATTGCCCAGCGCCAGCGACCAGCTGCCGCGGGCGTCCAGGGCCACGCCCTGCACCGGCAAACCGACCGGCGCGAACAGCGCGCGCGAGGCGTTGTACAGCGCGACCACGTCGGCGGCCTTGGCGTCGGGGCCGGCCAGGTGCGGCAGGGCCACGTCGCGCAGTTCGTTGGGCAGGGCGAAGATGCGGCCCTGCTCGGACAGCATGCGGTCTTCGCCCCAGCGCGCGAACGGACGGTGCTCGACGACGCGCACTTCCAGCACGTCCGGCCAGCGCTTGCGCACGCGCGCACTCTCCACCCACGGCAGGCGCTCGATCGCGTCCTGCGCATCCTGCAGGTGCACCGCGAAGAAGCCGCGGCGCGCATACGGCAGCACCACCTGACGCAACTGCTCGGCGGACACGCGCTTGAAGTCGCCGCTGACCTGCAGCCGGCTCAGCGGCCAACGCTCGGCGCCGACCCAGCCATTGAGCACGGCCACGATCGGCAGCGCGACCAGGGCCAGCGCCAGCAGCCAGGCGAGGATGCGCAGGGAGGCGTTCATGGGCGCGCTCCGCGCGCGGGATTGGGGATCGGGAATTGGGGATTGGCGCAACGCGCGCAGCAGGACGCCACGACAGCGCGAAGCGCACGCCGTGCGAATCCCCAATCCCGAATCCCCAATCCCGGCTTCACAGCGTCTGCTCCAGGATGCGCCAGCACAGGCCGGCGAAATCCACGCCCAGTTGCGCTGCGGCCTTGGGCACCAGCGAGTGGCTGGTCATGCCCGGGGCGGTGTTGACCTCGATCAGCTGCAGGCCGCGCACGCGGTCGCGCATCACGTCGACGCGGCCCCAGCCGCTGCAGCCGGCAGCGGCGAACGCCTGCAGGGCAAGCTGGCGGATCTGGACCTCGTCCTCGCCATCCATGCCCGGGCACAGGTACTGGGTGTCCTCGGCGATGTACTTGGCGTGGTAGTCGTACCAGTCGCCGGCGGGGACGATGCGGATCGACGGCAGCGCGATGTCGCCGAGGATGCCGACGGTGTATTCCTCGCCCTGCACCATCTGCTCCATCAGCAGTTCGCCGTGGTAGTCGGCGGCGAAGGCGCGCACCGGCGCCAGGTCTGCCTCGGCCAGCACGCGGAACACGCCGACGCTGGAGCCTTCGCAGGCCGGCTTGACGAACAGCGGGTAGCCCAGCGCGGCAGCCGCCGCGGCCAGGTCGGCCTTGGCGTCGATGCGGGCGAACCCCGGGGTCGGCAGGCCGGCGGCGATCCACACCTGCTTGGTGCGGATCTTGTCCAGGGTCAACGCGCTGCCGAGCACGTCCGGGCCGGTGAACGGCACCTGCAGCGCGCGCAACAGGCCCTGCAGCACGCCGTTCTCGCCGTCGCCGCCATGCAGGATGTTGAACACGCGATCCACCGCGCCGGCGCGGATGCGCTCCAGCAACGCCGGGATGCCGTCCACCGGCTGCGCGTCGACGCCGCGGCTGCGCAGCGCCTCGAGCACATTGGCGCCGGAGTTCAGCGACACTTCGCGCTCGCTGGACGTGCCGCCGAGCAGCACGGCGACGCGGCCGAACGCGGCCGGGTCGGTGACGCGCGGCGGCGGCAGGGGCTGCGCGCTCATGCGTCCGCTCCCACGGCGAAGCCGTGCTGGGCGATGTGCTGGGCGACGTAGCCGATGTCGCCCGCCCCCATCATCAGCAGCAGGTCACCGTCCTGCAGCACGTCCGGCAGCACGCTGCCGAGTTCGCCGACCTGGCCGACCACGACCGGCTCGCTGCGGCCGCGCGCACGGATCGCGCGCGCCAGCGAACGCGCGTCGGCCCCCGGGATCGGCGCCTCGCCGGCCGGGTAGACCTCGCTGAGCACCAGCGCGTCCACCTCCGACAGCACCGCGGCGAAGGCGTCGAACTGGTCGCGGGTGCGGCTGTAGCGATGCGGCTGGAATGCGACCACCAGCCGCTTGTCCGGCCAGCCGCCACGGGCGGCGGCGAACACCGCGGCCAGCTCGCGCGGATGATGGCCGTAGTCGTCGACCACGCGCACGCGCACGCCGCCAGCGGTGGTCACTTCGCCCAGGTCGTTGAAGCGACGGCCGATGCCGGCGAAGCCCTGCAGCGCACTGGCGATCGCCTCCGGCGCCACGCCCAGCTGCCAGCCGATGGCGGCGGCGGCCAGGGCGTTGAGCACGTTGTGGCGGCCCGGCAGCGCCAGGGTCACCGGGATGCTGCTGCCTTCCGGCAGACGCAGGGTGAAGCGCATGCGCGGACCGTCCTGGACCACGTTCTCGGCACGCACGTCGGCGTTCTCGCTGAGGCCGTAGCTCATCACGTGGCGCGGCGTCTTCGCCGCCAGCGCGGCCACTTCCGGATCGTCGATGCACAGCACGGCCAGCCCGTAGAACGGCAGGCGCTGCAGGAACTCGGCGAACGCGGCCTGGACGCGGGCGAAGTCGTTGCCGTAGTTCTCCAGGTGGTCGGCATCGATGTTGGTGATGACCGAGATCAGCGGGTTCAGGCGCAGGAAGCTGCCGTCGCTCTCGTCGGCCTCGGCCACCAGCCACTGGCCGCCGCCGAGCTTGGCGTTGGCGCCGGCGGCGAGCAACTGGCCGCCGATCACGAAGGTCGGGTCCAGCCCGCCTTCGCTGAGCACCGCCGCGGCCAGGCTGGTGGTGGTGGTCTTGCCGTGAGTGCCGGCCACCGCAATACCGCGACGGAAGCGCATCAGCTCGGCCAGCATCGCCGCACGCGGCATGATCGGAATGCGCTGGCTGCGCGCTTCCATCAGTTCCGGGTTGTCCTCGCGGATCGCGCTGGACACCACCACGCAGTCGGTGCCGAGCACGTTGGCGGCCGAATGTCCGCGCATCACCCGTGCGCCGAGCTTGACCAGGCGCCGGGTCGCCGCGTTGTCGGCGTTGTCCGAGCCGGAAACCTCATAACCCAGGGTCAGCATGACCTCGGCAATGCCGCTCATGCCGGTACCGCCGATGCCGACGAAGTGCACGCGCGGGAACGCGCGGACCAGGTCGCCGGTGTCGTGGAGACGGCGGATCATTGTTGGCCTCCTGCGGAGGCGGGATTCGGGAATCGGGATTCGGGATTCGGGAAAAGCGAAGCGCTGGCGGCGATCCGCGCCTGCCGCGTGTTCGTGTCTGCGTGTGTCACTGCGTGATTCTGCCCTTGATTGTGCTTGTACCCATTCCCCATTCCCGGTTCTCCATTCCCGGCTTCTTCCATCACGATGTCCGCGATGCGCTCGGCGGCGTCGGGCTTGGCCAGTTGGCGTGCGGCCTCGGCCATGGCCAGGCGCTGTGCGGGCTGTGCCAGCAGGTCGCGCAGCACGCGCTGCAGGTGCTCGGCCAGGGCGTCGTCCTGCTTCAGCAGCACGGCGGCGCCGCGCTCGACCAGGTATTCGGCGTTGCGGGTCTGGTGGTCGTCGACGGCGGCGGCGAACGGCACCAGCACGCTGCCGATGCCGACCGCGCACAGTTCGGCCAGGGTCGAGGCGCCGGCGCGACACACCACCAGGTCGGCCCAGGCGTAGGCGGCGGCCATGTCGCCAATGAAGGCTTCGACGCTGGCGGCGACGCCGGCGTCGGCGTAGGCACGCGCGGCTTCCTCGCGCAGCGCTTCGCCGCACTGGTGGCGCACGTCGACCGCCACGCCGAGCGCGGCCAGCGCCTGCGGCAGCGCCTGGTTGAGCGCGCGCGCGCCCTGGCTGCCGCCCAGCACCAGCAGCCGCGGCGCGCCGCCGCGCGCGGCCAGGCGCTGCGCCGGCGGCGCCAGTGCGGCGATCTCGGCGCGCACCGGGTTGCCTACCGCTTCCTCACGCGTGGCGAAGCTGCCGGGGAAGCCGGTCAGCACGCGCCGCGCGACGCGCGCCAGCACCTTGTTGGTCAGGCCCGGCGCGCGGTTCTGTTCGTGCACCAGCAGCGGCAGCTTGAGCAGCCGCGCGGCCAGACCGCCTGGGCCGGCAGCGAAGCCGCCGAAGCTGATCACCGCGCGCGGCGCGCGCCGGCGCAGCACGAAGCCGGCGGCGCGCACCGCGCGCAGCACCCGCACCGGCGCGCCGAACAGCGCCAGTGCGCCCTTGCCGCGCAGTCCACCGATCTCGATCGTGTCCAGCTCGATGCCGTGCTCCGGCACCAGCCGCGTTTCCATGCGCCCGGCCGCGCCCAGCCACACCACCGGCACGCCGCGCGCGCGCAGCACCTTGGCCACGGCCAGCGCGGGGAAGATGTGTCCGCCGGTGCCGCCGGCGAGGATCATCACCGGACGACTGCCCTGCACCGTGCTCATCCCAGCCTCCCGAACGTGGGTTCGACGCGCGGCTGCATGCGGCTGGTGCCGCGCCCCGGGGCGCCGCCCTGGATCGCCGCGGCGACCGCGCTGGCGCTGGCCTCGCGCGCGGCGTGCAGGTCCTCGGCGTTGTCCACGGTCTGCTTGACCGGCATCGCCGCGTCGCTGCGCACCAGCGCCACCTGGCGCTCGGCGCGGTTGAGTTCGTAGGACACGCGCAGCAGCAGGCCCATCGCCACGCAGGTCATCAGCACGCTGGAACCGCCGGCGGAGATCAGCGGCAGGGTCAGGCCCTTGGTCGGCAGGATGCCCAGGTTCACGCCGACCGAGACGAAGCTCTGCAGGCTGATCCACAGGCCGATGCCGAAGGCGATGTAGCCGGAGAAATGGCGCTTCATCTCCACGCAGCGCATGCCCAGCCAGAACGCGCGGCCGACCAGCAGCGCGTACAGCGAGATGATCAGGCACACGCCGACGAAGCCCAGTTCCTCGGCGATGACCGAGAAGATGAAGTCGGTGTGCGCTTCCGGCAGGTAGTTGAGCTTCTGCACCGAGCCGCCCAGGCCGACCCCGAACAGTTCGCCGCGACCCACCGCCATCAGCGCGTTGGACAGCTGGTAGCCGGAGCCGAGCTGATCGGCCCACGGATCCAGGAACGAGGTGATGCGGCGCAGGCGGTAGGGCTCGAGGATCGCGATGAAGGCGAACACCGGCAGGCCGATCACGATCGGCATCGACATGCGCGGCAGGTTCACCCCGCCCAGCACCAGCATGCCGGCGGTGATCGCCAGCAGCAGCGTGGAGGAACCGAAGTCCGGCTGCAGCAGCAGCAGGCCGACCAGCGCCACCGCCACGCCCAGCGGCTTGAGCATCGCCGGCCAGGTCGCGTTGACCTCGTCGCGGAAGCGCACCAGGTAGCTGGACAGCCACACGATGTACAGCACCTTCACCGCTTCCACGGTCTGGAAGCGCGAGATGCCCAGGTTGATCCAGCGCCGCGCGCCGTTGACGGTGCTGCCGAGACCGGGCACGAACACCACCAGCAGCAGGCCGAAGCAGGCCAGCAGCAGCAACTGGTTGTACTGCTCGATGTTCTTCAGCTCCGTGCGCATCGCCCAGATCGCCAGGCCGACACCGCCGGCCAGGAACAGCAGGTGGCGGCTGAGGTAGTAGAACGGGCTGGTGGTCAGCTCGATCGAGCTGGAGCCGACCATCACCACGCCCAGCGACGCCAGCGCCACCGCGGCGCCGAGCAGCCACGGGTCGTAGCGGCCACCGATGGCCTCCAGGCGGGTCGCTTGGCGGGCAGCGTCGTTCATCAGCGCACCTTCAACGTGGCCAGGCCGACCAGCACCAGCACCACCGAAATGATCCAGAAGCGCACGATCACCCGCGGCTCCGGCCAGCCCTTCAGCTCGAAGTGGTGGTGGATCGGCGCCATGCGGAACACGCGCTTGCCGGTGAGCTTGAACGAGGCGACCTGGATCATCACCGATAGGGTCTCGATGACGAACACGCCGCCCATGATCACCAGCACCAGTTCCTGGCGCACGATCACCGCGATGGTGCCCAGCACCGCGCCCAGCGCCAGCGCGCCGATGTCGCCCATGAACACCATCGCCGGGTAGGTGTTGAACCACAGGAAGCCCAGGCCCGCGCCGGCGATCGCCGCGCAGATGATGATCAGTTCGCCGGCGCCGGGGATGGTCGGGATCTTCAGGTAGGCGGAGAACACCGCGTTGCCCGAGGCATAGGCGAACACGCCCAGCGCGCAGGCCACCAGCACGGTCGGCATGATCGCCAGGCCGTCCAGGCCGTCGGTCAGGTTGACCGCATTGGAGAAGCCGACGATCCAGAAGTAGGCGATGGCGACGAAGCTGATCCCGGCCAGCGGCAGCGCGATCGACTTGAACATCGGGATGTAGAAGGTGATCGCCGCCGGCACGTCGGCGGTGTAGTACAGGAACAGGCCGGCAGCCAGACCGAAGATCGACTGCAGCAGGTACTTCCAGCGCGACTTCAGCCCGTTCGGGTCGCGGCGCACGATCTTGATCCAGTCGTCGTACCAGCCGATCACGCCGAACGCCAGCATCACCGCCAGCACCAGCCACACGTAGCGGTTGCGCAGGTCGCCCCACAGCAGCACCGACAGCAGCACGGTGAGCAGGATCAGCGAGCCGCCCATGGTCGGGGTGCCGGCCTTGGAGAAGTGGGTCTGCGGGCCGTCCTGGCGGATCGGCTGGCCGCCCTTGAACTGCGCCAGCTTGCGGATCACCGCCGGGCCCAGCCACAGCGACAGGAACAGCGAGGTCAGCGCCGCGAGGATGCCGCGGAAGGTCAGATAGCCGAACAGCCCGAACATGCTTTCGAGCTGCTGCAGCCAGCGGGCGAGTTCAAGCAGCATGCGGCGCCTCCTGTGCCTGGTTCAGCAGCGCACGCACCACGGTGTCCATGGCGCTGCCGCGCGAGCCCTTGACGAGGAGCGTGGCCGCGGCCGGCTGGAGCGCGCCATGGGACGGCGCGCCGGTGGTCTCATGCATCTGCTTCACTTCCTGCTCTTGATCCTGCGTTTGTCGCGTGCCGGCCACGGCCGCCAGATCACGCTGCAGCGCCTCGATCAGCGCCGCGTGGCTGTCGAACACCCGGCCGTTCTCGCCGAAGGCCTGCGCGGCGTGGGCACTGAGCGGGCCCAGCGCGTACAGCCGGGTCAGCCCGGCGTCGCGCGCGCGGCGGCCGCCGCTGGCGTGCAGCGCTTCGGCGCCGGCGCCGAGTTCGCGCATGTCGCCCAGCACCAGCCAGCGCTCGCCGCCGGCTGCGGCCAGCGCGTCGATCGCCGCGGCCAGCGAGCCGGGGTTGGCGTTGTAGCTATCGTCGATCAGCACCGCGCCGTTGGGCAGCGTGTGGGTGATCTGCCGACCGGGGACCGGCTGCACCTGCGCCAGGCCGCCGGCGATGCGTGCCGGCGCCACGCCCAGCGCCAGCGCCAGCGCGGCGGCGGCCAGGGCGTTCTGCAGGTTGTGCCGGCCCGGCAGCGGCAGCGTCGCCTCGACATCGCCACGCGGGGTGGTCAGCACGAACTGGGTACGGTCGGCGGCCATGCGCACCTGCGCGGCACCGATCTCGGCACCCGGCTGCAGGCCGAAGCGCAGCACCTGCGGCCGCGCCTCGCCCGTCGGCAGGCGCTGCTCGAACCACAGGCCGAAGGCATCGTCGGCATTGATCACCGCAGTGCCGTCGGCCGGCAGCGCGGTGTAGATGGCGCCCTTGGTCTGCGCCACGCCGAGCAGGCTGCCCATGCGCTCCAGGTGCGCGGCGGCGATGTTGTTGACCAGCGACACCTGCGGCGGCGCGATGTCGGTGAGATAGGCGATGTCGCCCGGCTTGCCGGCGCCCATTTCGTAGATGGCGTAGTCGGCGTCGTCCGGCGCCTCGATCACCGCCAGCGGCAGGCCGATCTCGTTGTTGCGGTTGCCGGGATTGGCGTAGACGCTGCCGCCGTCGATGCGGCAGGCGTGCTGCAGGATCGCCAGCAGCAGTGCCTTGACGCTGGTCTTGCCGTTGCTGCCGGTGATCGCGGCCACGCGGGTGGCGCGGCCGCGCTGCATGCCGGCGGCGATGCGCGCCAACGCCAGTTCGGTGTCGGCGGCAACGATCTGCGGCAGTTCGATCTGCGGCTGCACGCGCTCCACCAGCAAGGCGCTGGCGCCGCGCGCGGCGGCATCGGCAACGAAGGCGTGGCCGTCGAAACGCTCGCCACGCAGCGCCACGTACAGGCTGCCGGCGGCCAGGCTGCGGGTGTCGTGGCTGATCGCGTCGATCGCCACGTCGTCGCCATGCAGCTCGGCGCCGGCCCAGTGCGCGATCATCGACAACGGCAGGCGCTTCATCGGGCCGCCTCCGCCGCATGCGCGCGCAGGGCCTGCGCGGCGACCTCGGTATCGTCGAACGGATGGCGCACGCCGGCGATCTCCTGGTAGGGCTCGTGGCCCTTGCCGGCGATCAGCACAATGTCGTCGGCGCCGGCGGCGGCGACCGCCGTGGCGATCGCCTGCGCGCGGTCGCGCTGCACCTGCACCGTCTGCATGCCGTCGAAGCCGGCCAGGATGTCGGCGACGATGGCATCGCCGTCCTCGCCACGCGGGTTGTCGTCGGTGACCACCACGCGCTCGGCCAGGCGCTGCGCGATCGCCGCCATCTGCGGACGCTTGCCGGTGTCGCGCTCGCCGCCGCAGCCGAACACGCAGGTGATGCGGCCCTGCGCGTGCGCGCGCAGGCTCTGCAGCGCCTGCTCCAGCGCGTCGGGGGTGTGCGCGTAGTCGACCACCACCAGCGGCTGCGCGCCGTCGCCGCCAAGGCGGTTCATGCGCCCGCGGATCGGCTGCAGTTGCGCCAGGGTGGCGGCGATGCGCACCGGCGCCACGTCCAGCGCATGCAGCGCGCCAGCCACGGCCAGCAGGTTGTCGACGTTGAAACGGCCCAGCAACGGCGACTGCAGCGGATGCCGCTCCTCGCCGATCACCAGGGTGAAGCCGATGCCGCGCGCGTCCAGGCGCAGCGCCTCGGCGCGCACCTCGGCGCCGTCCTGGCCGCGCGAACTAACCGCGATGCGGCGCAGCGCCGGATCCAGCGTGGCCAGCAACTCGCGGCCGAACGCATCGTCCAGGTTGATCACCGCCGACTTCAGCCCCGGCGTGGCGAACAGACGCGCCTTGGCCGCGCCGTAGCCGGCCATGTCGCCGTGGTAGTCGAGATGATCGCGGGTGAGATTGGTGAACACCGCCACGTCGAAATGCACCGCGTCCACGCGGCCCTGGTCGAGCGCGTGCGAGCTGACTTCCATCGCCACCGCCTGCGCGCCGGCGTCGCGCAGCTGCGCCAGCAGCGCGTGCAGCGGCAGCACCAGCGGCGTGGTGAAGCCGGTCGGCTGCACCTGCCCGTACAGGCCGGCGCCGAGCGTGCCGATGCTGCCGCTGCGCGTGCCCAGCAGGTGCCAGGCCTGCGCCAGCAACTGCACGGTGGAGGTCTTGCCGTTGGTGCCGGTGACCCCGACCATGGTCATGGTCTGCGACGGATGGCCGTGGAACTGGTCGGCCATCGCGCCCATACGCGCACGCAGGCCCGGCACCGCGATCGCGTCGGCCGGCGCCGGCAGCTCGGCCGGGGCCGGCGGGTCGTACAGCACGGCGACGGCGCCGTTGGCGCGCGCCTGCTCGACGAAGCCCAGGCCGTGCGCGCCGAACCCGGCGATCGCCACGAAGGCGTCGCCCGGGCGCACTGCGCGGCTGTCCATGACCAGCCCGGACACCTGCACATCGTGCGGCAGCGCCACGCCCGGCAGCAGTTGCGACAGCGACATGGCGCGGGTCACTGGCGGGTCTCCTGCAGCGGTGCCGGCAACGCGGCCGGGGCCGGCGGCGCCACGGCGCGCGCGCTGGGCAGTGCGGCGTCGACCTCGGCGGCGGCGTCAGGCACGGTGGCCGGATCCGGCTCCACCGGTGCCGGCGGCGGCGCATGGCCGCTCTTGCCGGCGGCCTGTGCGGCCAGCCACGACTGGATGTCGTCCGGCGGCACGTCCATCAGGCGCAGCGCGCCTTCCATTACGTTGTGGAACACCGGCGCCGACACCAGGCCGCCATAATACTTGGCGCCCTGCGGGTCGTTGATGACGATGACCGTGGCAAAGCGCGGGTTGCTCGCCGGCACCAGTCCCGCGAACAGCGCGTTGTAGTGGCCGCGCTCGTAGCCGCCGGGGCCGGCCTTGCGCGCGGTGCCGGTCTTGCCGGCCACGTGGTAGCCCAGGATCGCCGCGCCCTTGGCGCCGCCCTGGGTCACCACGGTCTCCATCATCGCCACCACTTCCTTGGCGATCGCCGGGTCCAGCACCTGCTTGCTGTCCTCGTGCTGGCCCTTGACGAAGGTCGGAGTGACCAGGCGGCCGCCGTTGCCCAGCGCGCAATAGGCACGGGCGATCTGCAGCGGCGTCACCGACAGGCCGTAGCCGTAGGACATGGTGGTCTTGGACGAACCGCTCCAGCGCGCCGGCGACGGGAACACGCCGGCCGATTCGCCGGGGAAGCCGCTGTGCGGGGAGCTGCCGTAGCCGTAGCTGTGGACCTGGTCGTAGAAGGTCTGGTCCGGCAGCTTGGCCGCGATCTTCGCCGCGCCGATGTTGGAACTGCGGGTGATCACCCCGGTCACGGTCAGCACGCCGTTGTTGCGCGGCACGTCCTTGATCGTGAAGCGGCCCACGGACATGTAGCCGGGGTTGGTGTCGATCAGCGTGTCCTTGGTCACCACCCCGGCCTTGAGCGCGGTGGAGATGGTCAGCGGCTTCATCGTCGAGCCCGGCTCGACCAGGTCGGTGACCGCGCGGTTGCGGCGCACGTCCGGGTTGACCCCGTTGACCGCATTGGGGTTGTAGGTCGGCAGGTTGACCATGGCCAGGATCTCGCCGGTGGCCACGTCCATGATCACGATCGAGCCGCCGGCGGCCTTGTTCTCGACCAGCGCGTTGCGCAGTTCCTTGTAGGCCAGGAACTGGATGCGGCGGTCGATGCTCAGGGTCAGGTCCTTGCCCGGCTGCGCCGGCTTGACCAGGTCGATGCTCTCGACGATCGCACCCTTGCGGTCGCGGATCACCCGCTTGGCGCCCGGCTTGCCGCGCAGCCAGGAATCGAACGCCAGCTCCAGCCCTTCCTGACCGCGGTCGTCGATGTTGGTGAAGCCCAGCACGTGCGCCATCGCTTCGCCCTGCGGGTAGAAGCGGCGGAATTCGCGCTGCGAGAACACGCCGGGAATGCCCAGCGCGACCACCGCATGCGCCTTGTCCGGATTGATCCGGCGCTTGAGGTACATGAACTCCTTGTCCGCCTTCTGCGACAGCTTGGCGGTCAGTTCGTCGACCGGCAGCTCCAGCGCCTGCGCCAACTGCGGGATGCGGTCCGGGCTGCGCAGCAGTTCCTGCGGGTTGACCCAGATCGATTCCACCGGCGTGGACACCGCCAGCGGCTCGCCGTTGCGGTCGGTGATCATGCCGCGCGAGGTGGCGATCGGCAGTTCGCGCAGGTAGCGCGCCTCGCCCTGGCGCTGGTAGAAGTCGCTGTTGATCAACTGCACGTAGGCCGCGCGTCCGATCAGCGTCACCGAGCACAGGCCCAGCGCCGCGCCGACCAGCGCCAGGCGGCCGCGCAGGTTGAAGTTGCTGCGGGGGCGGTTGCGGCCGGTCTTGTTCACGGGCGCACCACCACGATGTCGCCGGTCTCGGGGAACTTCATCCCCAGCCGCTCGCGCGCGACCTGGTCGACGCGATTGCTCTCGGCCCAGGTCGCCTGCTCCAGCTGCAGCCGGCCGAACTCGATGTTCAGCTCGTCGCGGTTGTGCTCCAGCCGCGACAGCTCCACGAACAACTGGCGATGGCGATGGCGCATGTACACCACCCCGATCGCCGAGGCGATGGTGCAGGCGAGCAGCACGAGCAGCAGCAGCCGGCTCATGTTGCGTCTCCTTGCGGAGACGCCGGGATTGGGGATTCGGGATTGGGGATTGGGGAGGAGCGCTGCTCGAATCCCGAATCCCGAATCCCCAATCCCAGCTTCTCAGCCACTCGCAGCACCGCGCTGCGCGCGCGCGGGTTCGCCGCCAGTTCGTCGGCGTCGGCCTTGATCGCGCCGCCGTGCAGGCGCAGGGTCGGCACGAAGGTCGTGGCCTCGGGCAGGCGGCGGTTGCTCGGCGGGGCCTTGGCATGGCGCTGCATGAACTGCTTGACGATGCGATCTTCCAGCGAGTGGAAGCTGATCACCGCCAGACGGCCGCCGGGCTTGAGCCGGGCCAGCGCCGCGTCCAGGCCGGTTTCCAGATCGGCCAGCTCGCGGTTGATGTGGATGCGGATGGCCTGGAAGCTGCGCGTGGCCGGGTGGGTCTTGCTGTCGCCGCGCGGCATCACGCTGGCGATCAGGTCGGCCAGTTCGGCGGTGCGGGTCAGCGGCTGCTTCTCGCGGCGGGCGACGATGGCGCGGGCGATGCGCCGGCTTTGCCGCTCTTCGCCGTAGGTCCACAGCACGTCGGCGATCTCGCGCTCGTCGGCGCGCGCCAGCCACTGCGCCGCGCTCTCGCCGGCGTCCGGGTCCATGCGCATGTCCAGCGGGCCGTCCTTGCCGAAGGAGAAGCCGCGCGCGGCCACGTCCAGCTGCGGCGAAGACACGCCCAGGTCGAACAGCACCCCGTCCAGGGCGACCGCGGCGTCCCAGTGGCCCAGTTCGGCGAAGCTGCCGCGATAGATGGACACGCGCGCGTCGGCGCCGAACGCATGTTCGGCTTCGGCGATCGCCTCGGGGTCCTTGTCCATCACCAGCAGCCGGCCTCCTGGGCCGAGTTTGTGCAGCACCCCGCGCGCGTGTCCGCCACGCCCGAACGTGCCATCCAGATAGATTCCGTTTTCGATCACCTGCAGCCCGTCCAGGACCTGCGCGAACAACACCGGCACATGCGCCACCGATGGTTGCGACACCGGGAGGTGACCGGCCTGCGCCTGTCCGCGCATCCGGACACCCCGACTCACAACTTCAGATCGAGCAATCCATCGCCCAGATCCTCGTCAGACAACGTCTGCTGGATCAGTGCGCGATGAGCCTGCTCGCTCCACAGTTCGAACTTGTCGCCCATGCCCAACAGCACGGCGCGCTTTTCAATGCCCACCGCGGCGCGATGGCTCGGCGGAATGGTGATGCGGGCGTTGGCATCCAGCTCCAGCGCGGCCGACGAACCCACCAGCTTCTGCTGCAGGACCCGCACCACGCGCTGGGTGTTGGGCTTGGCCATGACGTCGTCACGGACCCGCTCCCACTCCTTCTCCGCATACAGCCACAGGCAGCCGGCCTCGAACGGGTTGTAGGTCAGCACCAGCCGATTGCCGCTCACGCGCGCGACGAGGTCGCGGTACGCGGTGGGAACCGCCATACGCCCCTTGTCGTCCACAGTGATTGCGGTCTCGCCCTGAAACACGACGCCTGCACCTTTCCGAATCCGCCTGGGCGGTCATTGAACCACGAAAAACCACAAAAAACCCGGTTTCCCCTCAAGTGCCCACCTTAGCAGCGCGCAACGGGTTGTCAACAACTTTGCGAGCGGTAAATCGCTAGCGGGATCAATGGTTTGCAACGATCTTTAGAGACTTGTTCAAGGCTTATCCACAAGTTACTGTTTCGTCTCAAATTTTGAGATTGAACGGAAATTCAGGCCCGTGTACGGGACGTTAAGGCCGCCGTCACCGGCCATCGACATGCCCCCTGCACTCGCGCCGCGTTGCGCAAGCGCGCACACTGCGGCGCATGTGTCTGGTCGTTCTCGCGCACGCTGCGCACCCGCGATGGCGCTTGCTGCTGGTCGGCAACCGCGACGAATTCCACGCCCGTCCGACCGCGCCGCTGCAGCGCTGGCCGGCCCCGGCGCAGCGCCTGCTGGCCGGACGCGACCTGCGCTCCGGCGGTACCTGGGTGGGACTGGACGACGCCGGCCGCTGCGCCGTGGTCACCAACGTGCGCGACCCGCTGGCGGCGATGTCCGGCGCCTCGCGCGGCGCCCTGATCGCCGACTACCTGACCGGCGCGGAGCCGGCCGCGGCCTTTGCCGACGCGCTGGCGGCGCGCGCCGACGCCTATCCGCCGTTCAACCTGCTGCTGGCCGATGCCGCCGGCGCCGCCTACGTGGGCAACCACCCGCCCGGCCGCAGCGCCCTGGCGCCCGGCGTCCACGGCATGTCCAACGGCGCGCTCGACGCGCCCTGGCCGAAGACCCTGCGCCTGCGCGCGGCGGTGACCGCCTGGATCGCCGCCGGCGACGACGACCTGGCCCCGCTGTGGCGGGCGCTGGCCGACGAGACCCTGGCCGACCCGGCCGACCTCCCCGACACCGGGGTCGGCCCGGACCTGGAGCGGCGGCTGTCGCCGGCCTTCATCCGCGGCCACGACTACGGCACCCGCGCCAGCACCATCGTCGCGGTCGACGCCGCCGGCCATGGCTGGATCCACGAGCGCCGGTTCGGCCCGGACGGGGTGTTTCTGGGCGAGACGCGCCTGGAGAACCGGAACCTGGGGACGGATACCGGGAAGCAGTGACGCCTGCGCTCAGGCATCGACCCCGGCGGCGGTGGCGTGGCGGAACAGCGCTGGCCCGTCGGGTGACTGCAGTCGGGACTGAAGTCCCTCCCACAAGGGAAACACGGCGACGGCGGAGGGAAGCAACATGGAGACGGCGACCAGCCGGGATCCATGACGCCGCCGGCGTCAGCACCTGACAGGCGCGCAGCACAAGCGAGCGCCAGAGCGCGTCTGTAAAAGAAGAAAGTGGCGGAGCCGACCGATAAGCCGGGTTCTGTCGTGGACAGTCATTCTTCTAGGCGCACCGTCACCGGTACGCTCAAGCAACCTACCCGGACCCGACGCGGGCCGCGCCATGAGGTCCCTATTTGGTCTTGCTCCAGGTGGGGTTTGCCGTGCCGGTCCGTTACCGGACTCGCGGTGCGCTCTTACCGCACCATTTCACCCTTACCGGCCTGCTTGCGCAGACGTAGGCGGTATCTTTCTGTTGCACTAGTCCGTCGGCTCGCGCCGCCCAGGCGTTACCTGGCACCTTGCCCTATGGAGCCCGGACTTTCCTCGGCATCCCGCCGCACCGAAATGCGATTGGATGACGCGACTGTCTGGCCGGCTCCGCCGTGCCTATTGTCGCACGTGCAGTCGGCAACATGTTCCTGATCGCCAGCAGGCAGGCGCTGCGCGTTGCCTTACCCGCCGTACAAGGCCTTGCGCGAAGCGCCGGTCAGTTCGGCGGCGAGCTTGGCGGCGGTGGACGGCGGCAGGTGTTCGCTGAGCTTGGCGTAGACGCGGCGGCCTTCGGCCAACTGCGCGTCGGCATCGTCGCCGGCGCCCTGCACCATCAGCACGAACTCGCCCTTGCGCTGGTTGTCGTCGGCCTCGACCCGCGCGTGCAGGTCGGCCAGGGTGCCGTCGAGCACGGTTTCGAACAATTTGGTCAGTTCGCGCGCCAGCACCGCCGGGCGGGCGTCGCCGAAGGCGGCGCGGCAATCGGCCAGGGACTCGGCAATGCGGTGCGAGGCTTCGTAGAACACCAGGGTGCGTGGCTCGCTGGCCAACCGGACCAGGCGCTCGCGCCGCGCCGAGGCCTTGGCCGGCAGGAAGCCCTCGAAGGCGAAGCGGTCGCTGGGCAGGCCGGCCACGCTGAGCGCGGCGATCGCTGCGCAGGCGCCCGGGACCGGGCTGACCCGCACCCCGGCCGCGCGCGCGGCGCGCACCAGGCGATAGCCGGGGTCGCTGACCAGCGGGGTGCCGGCGTCGCTGACCAGGGCCAGCGACTGCCCCTCCAGCAGGCGCGCGACGATACGCTGCGACAGCGCCTCCTCGTTGTGTTCATGCAGCGCCAGCAGCGGCCGCTCGATCCCGAAGTGGGCCAGCAACTGGCCGCTGCGGCGGGTGTCCTCGGCACAGATCGCCGCCACCGTGCGCAGGGTCTCCTGGGCGCGCGGCGTCAGGTCGGCGAGGTTGCCGATCGGCGTGGCGACGACGTGCAGGGTTCCGGGCTGGGCGCTCATCTACGGGCTTTCCATGGTCAAGGGTAGAATCGTAGCGGTTTTCCCCGGCGCGCCCGGCGTGCCCAGCCGAATGGACCAGAAATGAACAAGCGATTCGCAAGGATTTCCGCCCTGTCGCTGCTGGCGTTGCTCATCGCCGGCTGCGCCACCTCCAGCGTGACGCCGAGCGCCTCGCCGGCCCAATCGGCGGCGCTGGCGCTGCTGGACCAGGGCAAGCCGCGGGACGCGGCGCAGCAGCTCGAGGCGCAGGCCGCCGGCGCCACCGGCAGCGCCCGCAACCAGTTGCTGGGCGACGCCGCCTTCGCCTGGTACGAGGCCGGCGACGCCGCCCGCGCGCGCAGCCTGCTGGCGCAGGTACAGACGCGGCAGTTGCCGCCGCTGAGCAAGGTGCGGGTGGCACTGGTCGAGGCCGAGCTGGCCCTGGCCGACCGCCAGCCGGCCAAGGCGCTGCAGGCGCTGGGCAGCGATCCGCAGGCGGTGCCGCAGAACCTGCGCGCGCGCTGGCACCTGGCCCGCGCGCAGGCGCTGGAAGGCACCGGCGACGCCAACGCGGCGCTGGACGAACGCGCCCGCGCCGACAACGGCCTCAGCGGCCAGGCGCGCAGCGACAACCAGCGCGCCATCGTGCGCCAGCTGGCCACGCTCAACGACGCCACCCTGCAGGCGCGCGCCGGCGCGCTGCCGGCCGGCGACCCGCTGTACAACTTCGTCGGCCGCGCCCTGCTGAGCCGCGGCCTGGCACTGCCGCGCCCGTTCGACCGCGGCGAGCAGTGGGGCTTCGACACCAGCAAGCGGCCGCCGGCCGAGCGCGACGGCTACCGCCCGCCGGCCAAGCTGGCGGTGCTGCTGCCGTTGAGCGGCAGCCTGGCCACCGCGGCCGCGCCGGTGCGCGACGGCCTGCTCGCCGGCTATTACGGCGAGACCCGGCGGCGCCCGCCGATCGACTTCATCGACACCACCGGCACCCCGGCCGGGGCGCTGGCCGCTTACCAGAAGGCGGTCGATGGCGGCGCCGACTTCGTGGTCGGCCCGCTCGGCCGCGACGAGGTCACCGCGCTGTTCGCGCGCGACGCGCTGCCGGTGCCGGTGCTGGCGCTGAACCGCGGCACCCACGCCCCGCCCGGCGGCAGCGCCGGCTTCTCCCTGGCGCCGGAGGACGACGGCATCGCCGCCGCCGAGTACCTGCTGGCGCACGAGCGCAGCAATACGTTGGTGATCGGCAGCAACGACGACAACGGCCGCCGTGCGGTGGCCGCGTTCCGCGACCGCTTCAGCGAGCGTGGCGGCAAGGTCGCCGGCAGCATCAGCGTGGCCGAGACGCCCGGCGACATCGCTGCGCAACTGCGCAACGCCGGCGCCGCCGACTCGGTGCTGCTGGCGGTGAAGGGCACTACCGCCCGCGCGCTGGCGCCGCAGCTGGCACTGGCCGGTTTCGCCGGCAAGACCCGGGTCGCGACCTCGCAGCTGGTGCTGGGCACCGGCAAGCCGGAGGACGACCTGGTGCTGGACGGCATCGTCTACCCCAGCGAACTGTGGAACGTGCGCGGCGTCGGCGGCCTGCCGGCGGCGACCAGCGTGGCCGACATGCTGCCGACCGCGCGCGGCCCGGCCGGGCGCCTGTTCGCGTTCGGCTACGACGCCTGGCAGATCACCGCGTACCTGGAGAAGCTGGCGACCGGCAAGGACAGCGCCCTGCGCGGCGCCACCGGCGTGCTGCACCTGGACGGCTTCGGCAACATCGTGCGCACCCCGGCCTGGTCCACCTTCAGCGGCGGGCGCCCGACCCCGCTGCCCGATGGAAACTGAGCGGCGCCGACGCGGCAACGCGGTGGAAGCGGCGGCGCGCGCCGAACTGGAGCGCGCCGGCCTGCGCTTGATCGCCGCCAACGTCGCCTTCCGCGGCGGCGAGCTGGACCTGGTGATGCAGCAGGCGCAGAGCTTGGTCTTCGTCGAAGTGCGCTACCGGCGCAGCACCGCGTTCGGCGGTGGCGCGGCCTCGGTGGACCTGCGCAAGCGCCGCCGCCTGCTGCTGGCGGCGCAACTGTTCCTGGCCGCGCATCCGCAGTACGCCAGCTGGCCATGCCGCTTCGACGTGGTCGAGGCCGAAGGCGACCCGCCGCGGCTGACCTGGCTGCGCGACGCGTTCCGCGCCGAGGATTGCTGAGATGCCCAGCATCTTCACCCACGCCGCGGTGCCGCTGGCGCTGTGGGCCGCCGCCGATCGCGGGCGCATCTCCACGCGCCTGCTCGGCGCCGGCATCGTCGCGGCGATGCTGCCCGACGCCGACGTGCTCGGCTTCGCCCTGCACATCCCCTACGCCGACGCCTTCGGCCATCGCGGCGCCAGCCACTCGCTGCTGTTCGCCGCGGTGCTGGGCGCGCTCGGCGCGCTGCTGCACCGGCCCCTGCGCGCCGGCGCATTGCAGGCGGCCACCTGGCTGTTCGTTTGCACCGCCTCGCACCCGTTGCTCGACGCGATGACCTCCGGCGGCCTCGGCGTGGCCCTGGCCTGGCCGTGGAGCGAGCAGCGCTGGTTCGCGCCGTGGCGGCCGATCCGGGTCTCGCCGTTCGCCAACGGCTTCTTCAGCGCGCGCGGCCTGGCCACGCTGCTGTCGGAACTGCGCTGGGTGTGGCTGCCGCTGGCGCTGGCGGTGCTCACCTGGAAACTGCTGCAGCCGCCCTCGCCCACCGCGTCTTCCTCTTCGCCGCCTTCGTCATGACCACACCGCTGCCCGCCGCGCTCACCGACACCCTCGCCACCCTGCTCGGCCCAGAGGGCTGGCGCACCGACGCCGACAGCCGGCGCAGCTACGGCGAAGACGATTCGCGGCGCTGGGCGCTGGCCGACGCGGTGGCGCTGCCGCAGACCCGCGAACAGGTGCAGGCGATCGTGCGCGCCTGCCGCGCGCACCGCGTGCCGCTGGTGGCGCGCGGTGCCGGCACCGGTACCGCCGGCGCCGCGGTGCCGTTCTCCGGTGGCGTGGTGCTGTCGTTCGCGCGCATGAACCGCATCGTGCAACTGCGCCCGGCGGACCGCTGCGCAGTGGTGGAACCCGGCGTGCTCAACGGCGACCTGCAGCAAGCGCTGGCGCCGCACGGGCTGTTCTGGCCGCCGGACCCGTCCAGCGCGGAGATCTGCAGCGTCGGCGGCAACCTGTCGACCAATGCCGGCGGGCCGCGCGCGGTGAAGTACGGCGCCACCCGCGACAACGTGCTCGGCCTGGTCGCGGTGACCGGCAGCGGCGAGGTGATCCGCTGCGGCGGCGCCTACACCAAGGACGCCACCGGCTACGACCTGACCCACCTGCTGGTCGGCAGCGAGGGCACCCTGGCGCTGATCGTGGAAGCGACGCTGAAGCTGTCGCCGCGGCCGCTGGCGCAGGCCGGGCTGCGCGCGTTGTACCGCGACGCCGCCGGTGCCGCCGCCGCGGTGTCGCGGCTGATGGCGCAGCCGAGCACGCCGACCATGCTGGAGTTCATGGACCGCAGCGCGATCGCGCTGCTGCGCCGCAACGGCAGCGACGTGCCCGAGGCCGGCGCGATGCTGTTGATCGAGGCCGACGGCGACCACGACACCCTGCCCTACGCGCTGCAGGCGCTGGGCGCGGCGGCCGAGGGCGACGGCCTGCTGGCACTAGACGTGGCCGCCGACGGCAGCGCGCGCGATCGCCTGTGGGCCGCACGCCGCGCGCTGTCGCCGGCGCTGCGCACGATCCGCCCGGGCAAGATCAACGAAGACGTGGTGGTGCCAGTGTCGCGCATCCCCGAGCTGGTCGCCGGCGTGGAAGCGCTGGCCGCCGAGTTCGACCTGCCGATCGTCGCCTTCGGCCATGCCGGCAACGGCAACCTGCACGTCAACATCATGTACGCGCCGGACGACGCCGCCGAAACCGCGCGTGCGCAGGCCGCTCTGCCGCGGCTGTTCGCGCTGGTACTGGCGCTGGAGGGCACGCTGTCCGGCGAGCACGGCATCGGCGTGGCCAAGCGCGACTACATGGACCAGGCCTTCGACGCCGCCACCCTGGACGCGATGCGCGCGATCAAGCGCGCGCTGGATCCGGATGGGATCCTCAATCCGGGGAAGGTGTTGCCGGAGCCTTGAGGGGGATTGGGGATTGGGGATTGGGGATTGGGGATTGGGGATTGGGGATTGGGGGTTCGGGGTTCGGGGTTCGGGGTTCGGGGTTCGGGGTTCGGGGTTCAGGATTCGGGATTCGGGATTCGGGATTCGGGATTCGGGATTCGGGATTCGGGATTCGCAACAGCGTCTTTCGCGTGCTGATCCATTGCAACGTCGCCATGCCGCCATGCCGTTGTAGGAGCGGCCTCAGCCGCGACGGGCATCACCGGTAAGACGACGGTCGCGGCTGAAGCCGCTCCTACGATGGACCGGGCGATCGCGGCACAAGCAATGGCATGGCGCTATCGCTGCCGTCGACCGATGCGGTGCGCGGCGGCGATGTGCCCTGCCGGACACTACTGCCGCGAATGCAGCTTTCAAGGCGCCTGCTCGGCAGGCGTGACCACGCTGACGTGATCGGCCCCTTCGGCGAGCGTCGGCGCTTCGAAGAGGTCGTGCACCGAGCGGATCGCCTCCTCCGGAACCTGTTCGTCCGCTGCCCGCTGCAGGTTCCGCGCAAGCGCAACGGGCAGTGCGACCTTGATCCAGACGATCTCGATCCGGGCGCCGGCCGCGTTCGCAATGGCGATGATCGGTGCCCGATGCCGGGCACCGGGCAGCGCCGCATCGAAGTAGACAGTGCATGGCCGTACCGGTTGCCGCGCAATCCACGTGGTCTTGCCCGCGCCCTGCAGGCCGCACACGATGACGACCGTCCAAGTGCCGGCGGATTCGCACGCACCGGCGAGGATCGTCGTCAGGGCATCGTGGCTTTGCCGCCACGCGGCTTGGTTGCGTTCCGGTGTCCACTCGCGGCCACATTCCGTTTGCAGGAAGTGGTCCGGGTTGACCACGATGGGAAGGGAGCACACGGTCATCTGTTCTTCCGTTTATCGCGTTCCACCGCCTCCAAGAGCACGCGTTGCCTCCGTAGGAGCGGCTTCAGCCGCGACCGGGCGTTACCGGGAAGCCCAAGGTCGCGGCTGAAGCCGCTCCTACGGACAGCGGGGAAGGCCGCTACATCCGATCACGCCGACGGACACTGCGCGCCGATGAAGCGCAACCCCACGCCCGGCTCGGTGGCGATGTAGCGCGGGGCCACGGCGCTGTCGCCGAGTTTCTGCCGCAGCTTGCCGACCAGGATGCGCAGGTAGTGGGTGTCGTCCTGATGAGTGGGCCCCCACAGTTCGCGCAGCAGTTGCGGCTGCGTCACCACGCGGCCGCTGTGGCGCAGCAGCAGGGCGAGCAGCGCGTACTCCTTGCGGCTGAGCGGCAGTGCCTCGCCGTCCAGGCGCACCTCGCGCAGGCCCAGGTGGATGTGCAGGTGGCCGTCGTCGAACACCGGCTCGGCCTCGCCGGCCACCGGCTGCATGCGCAGCAGCACGCGGATGCGCGCCATCAATTCCTGCACGCCGAAGGGCTTGGTCACGTAGTCGTTGGCGCCGGCGTCCAGCGCCTGCACCTTCTCGGCCTCGCCGGCGCGCACGGTCAGCATGATCACCGGCACCGACGACCATTGCCGCAGTTCGCGCAGCACGCTGTGTCCGTCCTGGTCGGGCAGGCCGATGTCCAGCACCACCAGTTCGGCGCCGTGCGCGGCCAGCTGCGCCAGGCCGGCGGCGCCGGTGTCGGCCTGCAGCACGCGGTAGCCCTGCGCGCGCAGGCTGATGTCGAGGAACCGGCGGATCTGCGGCTCGTCGTCGATGACCAGCACGCGTGGCGGCGGAATCGGATCGGCGTGGGACTCAGTCGGCATCGGGGCGGGACGGCGGCGCGGCGGGTTCGATGAGCGGCAGGGTAATGCGGATCGTGGTGCCGCGGCCATCCGGACCGGGCAGCGCCTCGACGCTGCCGCCGTGCGCGCCGATCATGCCCTGGCAGATGGTCAGGCCCAGGCCGGTGCCGTGGCGGCCGCGATCGCCGCGCTCGACGCTGTAGAACATGTCGAAGATGCGCGCGCGCTCGTCCTCGGGAATGCCCGGGCCGCGGTCGCTGATGTCGATGCGCAGGCGGCCCTCGACCATGCCGGCGGCGACGCGGATCGCCGCGTCCGCCGGGGAGAACTTGGCGGCATTCTCCAGCACGTTGAAGATCGCCTGTTCGACCAGCGCCGGGTGCACCCACAGCGTCGGCAGGTCCGCGGCCAGGGCGATGTCCAGGCGGACCTGCGGCTGGTAGCGCTGCAGGCGCCGCGCGGCCGAGCCGATCAGTTCGTCCACGCCGATCCAGTCGCGGTTCAAGGTCAGCCCGGTGTGGCCGAGCCGGGTCATGTCCAGCAGGTTCTGGATATAGCGGTCCAGGCGCTCGCCTTCCAGTTGGATGGTGTCGAGCAGGCTGCGGCGATCGTCCGCGTCCATCGCCTGGCCGTAGCTGGACAGGCTGCTGGCCGCGCCGATCATCGCCGCCAGCGGCGAGCGCAGGTCGTGCGAGACCGAGGACAGCAGTGCCGAGCGCAGCCGCTCGGTCTCGCCGCTGACTCGCGCGCTCTCCAGGTCGGCGACCAGGCGCGTGCGCAGTGCGGCCTGGCCGATGTCCTCGACCATCGCTTCGGCCAGGCGCTGCTGCTCCAGGCCCGGGCGCTGCACGCCGGCGCCGAAGCGCAGCCCGACCACGCCGATCGTGCCGCGCTCGTGGCGCACCGGCAGGAACCACCAGCTCGCGCCGGCCAGGGTGTCGGTGAAGCGGCCGGTGGCCTGGCCATGGCGCTGCGCCCAGTCGGCGGCGCTGCGGTCCACCGCGGCCATCGACGGCGCGTAGTCGTCGGCACCATCGTGCGCGCGCTCCAGCGGCTGCAGGCGCAGCCAGGCCTCGGCGTCGAGCGTGCCGGCGAGCGCGCGGCGGCCGGCCTCCAGCACCTGGCCGAGATCGGCGGCGCTGGCCAGTTCGCGGCCCAGCCGCTGCAGCGCGGTGGTCTGCGCGTTGGCCGCGCGCAGCGCCAGCACCTGCATGCGCAGGCGCGAGGCCAGGCGCCCGGCAACCAGCGCCGCGACCAGGAACAGCAGCACCGTGACCAGGCCCTGGCGCGCGCCGATGTGCAGCGTGTAGCGCGGATCGATGAAGAAGAAATCGTAGGCGAGGAAACTCAGGATGGCGGCCAGCACCGCCGCGGCCATCCGCGTCTTCGCCGCCACCATCACCACCGCGACGATGAACACCATCGACAGGTCGTCGATGCCGACCCAGCGCTCGGCCAGCCACCCCACCGCGACCGCGGCCAGGGTGGCGACCGTGGCGAACACCAGGTCGTCGCGCGACAGCCAATGCCCCGGGCTGCGCCAGCGCCGCCGCGCGCGGGCGCGCGCCTCCGGCGAACTGATGATCACCAGTTCGTAGTGCGCGCCGCGTTGCAACAGTTGCTGGGTCAGGGTGCGGTTGATCATGCGCGCCAGCGGGCGCTCGCGGGTGCGGCCCAGCACCAGCGTGGACACGCCGCTGCGCGCGGCGTGGTCGAGCAAGGTGTCGGCGACGTTGGCGCCGTGCAGCAGCGCGGCCTCGCCGCCGAGCCGGCGCGCCAGCGCGAACGCGCGGTCGATTTCCAGCTGCCAGTCGGCGTCGGGCTGCGCCTGGGTCTGCACGGTGACCACGGTCCACGGCGCACCGCGGCGCTCGGCCAGGCGTCGTGCCACCCGCACCAGGTAGTCGGACTGGCCGCGGCCGTCGATCGCCACCATCACCGTGCGCCGCAGCGCGACGCTGGTACGGCCCTGCGCCGCCTGCACGTCGCGCAGATCGTTGTCGACGCGGTCGGCCGCGGTCTGCATCGCCAGTTCGCGCAGCGCGGCCAGGTTCGACGGCGAGAAGAACGCCTGCAGTGCCTGCCCCGCCTGCTCGGGCAGGTATACCTTGCCCTGCTGCAGGCGCTCGATCAGCTCGCGCGGCGGCAGGTCGACCAGGACGATGTCGCGCAGGCGATCGAAGATCGCATCGGGCACGGTCTCGCTGACGCGCACGCCGGTGATGCGGTGGACCACGTCGTTGAGGCTTTCCAGGTGCTGGATGTTGACCGTGCTGTAGACGTCGATGCCGGCGTCGAGCAATTCCTGCACGTCCTGCCAGCGCCGCTCGTGGCGGCTGCCAGGTGCGTTGCGATGGGCCAGTTCGTCCACCAGCACCAGCGGCGGGCGCAGCGCCAGCAACGCATCCAGGTCCATCTCGTCCAGGGTGCGGCCGCGGTACTCCAGCCGCCGCCGCGGCTGCACGGTGAGGCCTTCCAGCAGCGCCGCGGTCTCGGCGCGGCCGTGGGTCTCGACCACGCCGACCACCAGGTTGCTGCCCTGCTGCTGCAACTGCCGCGCGCGCGACAGCATCGCGTAGGTCTTGCCCACCCCCGGTGCCGCGCCGAGGAACACGGTCAGGCGCCCGCCGCGCTCGCGCTGCAGTTCGCCGATCAGGGCATCGGCCTGTTGGGTGCGGGGATCAGACATGGTTAGTGGAGGCGGAAGTTTGGCGGGTGCGGGGACCCGGGACCCGGGACCCGGGACCCGGGACCCGTAAAAGCGTAACAGCGCTACTTCGCCTACCGCTGTTGCTGTTGCATTCGCTCTTCCCGGGCCCCGGGTCCCGGGTCCCGGGTCCCGGCGCCACCATCAAGCGCCAAGTTCAACCCAAGCACATTCACCCTCGCCTCCCCCAGCACGCCGAACTGGCGCGGCTGGGTCTGCGCGGCGACCAGGGCGGCGACGGTCTGCGGTGGCAGGCCGCGCGCGGCGGCCACGCGCGCCACTTGCAGTTGCGCGGCCTCGACGCTGATGTCCGGGTCCATGCCGCTGCCGGACTGGGTGACCAGGTCGTCCGGCACCTGCGCCGGGTCGATGCCCTCGCGCGCGGCCACCGCCTGGCGGGTGTCGTCCAGGCGCTTGCGCAGCTCAGGGTTGCTGCGCGCCTGGTTGCTGCCGGCCGCCGACATCGGGTCGTACTTGGCGCCGGATGGACGCGGCTGGAAGTAGCCGGCGGCAGCGAACGGCTGTGCCACCAGCGCCGAGCCGACCACGTGGCCGTCCTTGGTGCGCAGGCTGCCGTTGGCCTGCTCGGGGAACAGCGCGCCGGCCAGCACGGTGGCCAGCAGCGAGTACAGCGCCGCGGACGCGAGCACCAGCAGCGGCAGCACCAGCACGGCGCGCCAGCGCATCGGTTCGCGGGGGGAAACGGAGGACACAGTCATGGAGGCTATTCCGAAAGAGCGTATAGATCGGCGCTGGGGTCAGCCCAGCGCCACCAGCAACAGGTCGATGGCCTTGATCCCGACGAACGGCAGCAGCACGCCGCCCACGCCATAGATCAGCATGTTCCGGCGCAGCAGCGAGGTCGCCGAGGACGGGGTGAAGCGCACGCCGCGCAGCGCCAGCGGGATCAGCGCCGGGATCACCAGCGCATTGAAGATCAGCGCCGCCAGCACCGCGTTGGTCGGGCTGGACAGGTGCATCACGTTCAGCGCGGCCATCTGCGGGATCGAGGCGGCGAACAGTGCCGGCAGGATCGCGAAATACTTGGACACGTCGTTGGCCAGCGAGAAGGTGGTCAGCGCGCCGCGGGTGATCAGCTGCTGCTTGCCCACTTCCACCACCGCCAGCAGCTTGGCCGGATCCGAATCCAGGTCGACCATGTTGCCGGCCTCCTTGGCCGCCTGGGTGCCGGAGTTCATCGCCAGGCCGACGTCGGCCTGGGCCAGCGCCGGCGCGTCGTTGGTGCCGTCGCCGACCATCGCCACCAGGCGTCCGCCGGCCTGCTCCTGGCGGATGCGCGCCAGCTTGTCCTCGGGCGTGGCCTCGGCGATGTAGTCGTCGACGCCGGCCTCGGCGGCGATGGCCGCGGCGGTCAGCGGGTTGTCGCCGGTGATCATCACCGTCTTGACGCCCATCGCGCGCAGCCGCGCGAACTTCTCGCGCACGCCGTGCTTGACCACGTCCGACAGCTCGACCACGCCCAGCACGTGCCGGCCCTCGGCCACCACCAGCGGCGTGGCGCCGCTGCGCGCCACCTGCTCGACCCGGCTCTTCAGCTCCGCCGGCACCTGCCCGCCCAGCGCGGTGACGTGGCGGATCAATGCATCGGCGGCGCCCTTGCGGATCGACCGCGGCGGCTGCATGCCGGCCGCCGGCAGGTCGACGCCGGACATGCGCGTCTGCGCGGTGAAGGCGACGAACTCGGCACCGGCCGGATCGGCCGGCGGCAGGCCCTGCTCGCGGGCCAGGCGCACGATCGACTTGCCTTCCGGGGTCGGATCGGCCAGCGACGACAGCATCGCCGCCTCGCGCAGCTGCGCCACGTCCACGCCGCTGAGCGCATGGAACACGGTGGCCTGGCGGTCGCCGTGGGTGATGGTGCCGGTCTTGTCCAGCAGCAGCACGTCGACGTCGCCGGCCACTTCCACCGCCTTGCCCGACTTGGCCAGCACGTTGGCCGACAGCGCGCGGTTCATGCCGGCGATGCCGATCGCCGGCAGCAGCCCGCCGATGGTGGTCGGGATCAGGCACACCAGCAGCGCGATCAACAGCAGCGGATCCACGTGCACGCCGACGAAGCCGGCGATCGCCGGCAGCGTGGCGACCACGATCAGGAAGGTCAGGGTCATCGCCGCCAGCAGCATGGTCAGCGCGATCTCGTTCGGCGTCTTCTGCCGGTTGGCGCCTTCCACCAGCGCGATCATCCGGTCCAGGAAGCTGTGGCCCGGCTCGGCGGTGACCTTCACCAGGATCTCGTCGGACAGCACCTTGGTGCCGCCGATGACGCCGGAGCGGTCGGTGCCGGCCTCGCGCAGCACCGGCGCGGACTCGCCGGTGACCGCGGCCTCGTTGATCGTGGCCAGGCCGTGCACGATCTCGCCGTCGGCCGGGATCAGCTCGCCGGCCGAGACCACCACCAGGTCGCCCGGACGCAGTTCGGCGGCCGGCACGCTGGTCTCGCCGTCCAGCCGCGCGCTGGCGACCCGGCGCGCCACCAGGTCCTTGCGCGCGCGCCGCAGCGAGGCGGCCTGGCCGCGGCCGCGCGCCTCGGCCACCGCCTCGGCGAAGTTGCCGAACAGCACGGTGACCAGCAGGATCGCGGTCACCGCCCAGCCGAAGCCGGCCGGGCCCTGGCCGGCCACGGTGATCAGCGCCGACAGCAGCGTGCCAGCAAAGACCACGGCCATCACCGGGCTGCCGAGCAGATGCCGCGGCGACAGCTTCAGCACGCTGTCGCGCAGGGCCGCGCGCAGCGCCGCGGCATCGAACAGCCCAGGCCGGCGCGCCGGCGAAGAAGCCACGGAAGTAGAAGGAAGCGGGGTGCTCATCGTCGTCGTCTCAGTGCGCGGCCAGGGTCAGGTGATCGGCGATCGGTCCCAACACCAGGGCCGGCGTGAATTGCAGAACGGTCAGGACCGCGATGACCGCGATCAGGGTCAGCGCGAAGGTCGGGGTTTCCACCTGCAGGCTGCCGCCGGTTTCCGGCGCCACGCGCTTGCGCGCCAGTTGCGCGGCCACGATCAGCGGCACGATCAGCGCCGGATAGCGGCCCAGCAGCAGCACCGCGGTGCAGCTCAGGTTCCACCACGGAATACCGTCGCCCAGCCCCTCGAAGCCCGAGCCGTTGTTGGCGAACGCCGAGGTGTACTCGTAGAACACCTGGCTGATGCCATGGAAGCCGGGATTGGAGGTCGCCGAGATCGACGCCGGCAGGGCCAGGGTGACCGCGGTGAAGCCGAGCAGCACCAGCGGTTGCAACAGGATCAGCAGCGCTAGCAGACGCACTTCCGGCGCCTCGATCTTGCGCCCGAACAACTCCGGGGTGCGCCCGGTCATCAAGCCGGCCAGGAACACGCTCAGCAGCAGATAGACCAGGAACTGCTGCAGGCCGCAGCCGATGCCGCCCCAGATCGCGTTGATCAGCATGTTGACCATGGCCACGCCGCCGGTCAGCGGCGCCAGCGAATCGTGCATGGCGTTGACCGAGCCGTTGGAGGTTTGCGTGGTCAGCGACGACCAGGCCGCCGACGCATCGACGCCGAAGCGCACCTCCTTGCCTTCCATCATCGCGGCGCTGCCGGGCGCATGGCCTTCGGCCCACAGCGACACCGCGGTGGACGCCAGCGACATCACCAGCATGCTGCCGAACACCAGCGCGGTGAACTTGCGGCGTCCGGTGAACGGGCCGACCATGAACGCCACCGCCACCGGGATCAGCACGATGGCCAGCACTTCCAGCAGGTTCGAGAACGGCGTGGGATTCTCCAGCGCCATCGCGCTGTTGGGGCCGTACCAGCCGCCGCCGTTGGTGCCGAGCTGCTTGATCGCCACCATCGCCGCGACCGGGCCGAGCGGGATCTTCTGCGTCTGCTGCCCGGCGCTGGCGTCCAGCGGCGTGGCGACCGGACCGGCGGCCAGCGTCGACGGCACGCCCTGCTGGGTCAGCAGCAGCGTCCACAGCAGGCACAGCGGCAGCAGGAAGCGCAGCGTCGGCCGGATCACGTCGGCCCAGTAGTTGCCGAGATCGACGTCGTCCTCGCGCATCGCCTGATGCTGCAATCCCATGCTAGCCGCAGCAGGCAGCCGTCCCTGGCGCGACGCCATCGGCTCCGGATCGTCCGGCCCGGCCATCCGTGGCCGGGCGCTCACGGTCGCGGCCGATGCCGATAGGGCATCGGCCGAGCGTGCGACCGTTCGCCCACCGAACAGGCCGCGCAACGTCGCCGCCACCAGCGCCAGGCCCATCATCGGGGTGATGAACTGCAGGCCGACCACGCCCACCGCCTGCGACAGGTACGACAGCTGCGCCTGGCCCGAGTAATGCTGCTGGTCGGTGTTGGTGAGGAACGAGACCATGGTGTGCAGCGCCACGTCCCAACGCATGTTGGGCACCGCATCGGGATTGAACGGCAGCCAGGCCTGGGTCACGAACAGCGCGAACACCAGCACGCCCAGCACCAGGTTGCTGGCCAGGAACGCACCGGCATAGGCGCGCCAGTGCATGCCGCGCGCCGGATCGGTGCCGAGCAGGCGGTACAGCGGGCGTTCGATCCAGCCGAACAGCGCGTCGCCGCGCATCGGCGCCCCGCGCATCACCTTGGCCAGGTACAGGCCCAGCGGCCATCCCAGCAGCAGCGCGAGCGCATAGACAAGCAATGTATCGATCATGGAAGTGGCACTCGGCTCAGAAATCTTCGGGGCGCAGGATCACGTACAGCAGGTAACCGGCCGCGACGATCACCGCCACGCCGCAAACGAACGAAAGCCAACCGCTCATGGTCTCAACTCCGAAACAAAGGGACGACCCGCCGCAGGGCAGGCCGCAATCGCATGGGAATACCCCCGCGCGCGACGCGCACGGCGGCAGAAGGGAAGCGCAACATGGCGACGCACGCCGGGTCGGACAGGCCTTCTGGCCCAGGCCGGCATTATCGAAGCCGGCGCCATAAACTCTCCGTGGCGAAGCGGCGCGGCGCGCATAAATTCTGCGTAAAACCGCGCGACGCCGGTGATCGCGCGCGATCGCAGGCGCATCGCCAGGTCTGCGCCGGCAGCGCGCGATGCCGCGCGACGCCGCCGGCACCGCGTGCGCCGTCCTCAGTAATGCAGGATCGCGTCGATCAACGCCGTGGCCTGATGATTGCGGCGCCCCCCGTCGTAGGCGGGGAAATCGTAGGCGTGCTCGTAGCGCAGCTCGGGGCGGATCTCCAGGTCCTGCGACACCCAGTGGGTCAGCCCGATGGTGTGGCTGGAGTAGCGCGTGGCGAAGCCGGTGCGCTGGCCATCGTGGTCGTTCACGAACTCGTTGCGAATCGCCAGCATGTCCGACGCGCCGAGCTGGATGTTGACGTAGTTGACGATGGCATCGGCGGTGCTGCGTCCCAGCGGGAAGTCCGGCGCCTCGCCCAACGCATAGCCCGGGCGCCCGGTCGGCGCATGCGACTGCGACGGATCGGTGGCCAGCGCCTGGTCGCGCACGTAAAGGTGGTAGGCCTCGGTGAGCATGTGCACCTTCGGCGAGAAGCGGTGGCCCCAGGTCAGCACGAACTCCTGCAGGTTGTTGTAGGTCTGCGCGGCGTTGTTGTACGACTCCACGCAGGGATACAGCATGTCGTCGTTGCTCTTGGAGACCCAGCGCAGGCATGCCTGCGCGCTCAGCCGGCTGGTCGCGTCCCAGATCGCCGAATCGTCGCCGCCATGCACGCCGAGTTGCAGCGTCCACTGGTCGTTGAGCTTGGTGGTGGTGAGCACGCCCATGTTGGTATAGGCATCGACCGTGTACAGGATCGAATGGGTCAGCAGGTAGTTGTTCGGCGAGAACTGCGCCTCGATGTCCGGCAGCGACAGATAGCGGCCGACCGTGACCAGCATGCCCTGCGCCACCGACGGCAGGTACAGGTCCACGTGCGCGATCATCGGATCGTTGCCGTAGATCTTGCCGTTGAGCGCGCTGTTTGGCTGCGGGTGGTGCAGCAACTGGTCGCTGGTGACGCCCTTCATCGTGGTGTAGTGGTAGTCGTAGCCGTAGAGGTCGTCGAGGTGGAAGCCCCAGTCGACATGATCGGTCTGCACCGTGTCCGGCACGCGCTGCAGGCGGATCAACGCCTGGTTGAATTCGCCGCGGTTGGGCCGTGTGGAGTAGGACAGCGGATAGTTGGTGCGCGAGGACGTGCTGGCGTTGAGCGAGGGATTGATCCAGCCGTACAGCTCGATGCGGTTGCGCTGCATCCACTGCCCCACGCGCGTGCAGGCCAGCGCCTTCTCCACCGGATACTGCGCATTCTCGTTGGGCACGCCGACCGGATAGTCCACCGCGCCGAGCTGCCATTCGGCCGACGGGAACGGCGGCGAGGAGAACGGCGCCGCCAGGCCGCGGCGCGCCGGCGGCGGCGCATCGGGATCGGCCGGTTGCGCATCCTCGCGATAGGCGGAGGCCAGGCGCGAGAAGAAGCCATTGGCGCAATCGGCGCTGCGCGCCAGCGGCGCCGTGGCGGCATCGGAGGCCGGCATCGCCTCGGACACGGGCGCCGCCAGGCCCGCGGCGGCGGCATCGCCCGCACACAGCAGGGCCAGGGACAGGAACAGGGGATGGAGCTTCATGGACATTGCGACTTCGGCTCTGCAACGAGCCGTCCTTTTCGGGTGGAGGGAGGCAACGACAGCGCGCCGCCTCACGCGCACGCGCCATCGCAGGCGATGCGCCTGGTGGCGCATCGCGGGGAGAGAGGTGGAATGCGGCGCCGCGGCGGCGGCGTCAGCGGGTCACTGCGCGTGCAGTGAACGCGCGCGGCTGTGTGGAGGCGGATGCTGCGACGCGCTGCGACAGCCGCGGCGACGTCGCGACGTGCGAAGAATGGCGGCGATGCTGATGCGGACACCAGGCCAGTGCGCTCCCAGCGGATGCCGCAGGTGGCGCCTGCAGGCGGCCGTTGCAGGCAGCGGCAGGCTCAAGATTGCAACCATCGATTCCACACACACATCCCCGTCGTCAGCGCGGAAAGTATGCGGAATCGCCGGATATCTTCGTTGCAAAGCGCGCGTCGGTTCGAATAAAAGCTGCGTAAATTCGTGCGCGTGACTAGCGTCGCGTCGATCCTGGCTACACGAGGCTGCGCCCGTACCCTCATCCGCCCCTACGGGGCACCTTCTCCCAATGGGAGAAGGGAAAGGCCGAAGCCCCTCTCCCGCCGGGAGAGGGGTTGGGGTGAGGGTCGGCGCGCGAAGCGCACGCGGCGACCTATCACTACGAGGCTACGCCCGCACCCTCATCCGCCCCTACGGGGCACCTTCTCCCAATGGGAGAAGGGAAAGGCCAAAGCCCCTCTCCTACCGGGAGAGTGGTTGGGGTGAGGGTCGGCGCGCTAAGCGCACGCGCGGACCTATCACTGCGAGGCTGCGCCCGTACCCTCATCCGCCCCTCCGGGCACCTTCTCCCAATGGGAGAAGGAAACCACTGCCTCAGTGCAACGGCACACTCAGGAACGACGGCGTTGCCGCCGGCGAACTGAAGCTCACGGTGCCGCCGAAGCGGCTGGCCGAGGTGTAGCGCGGGTCGGTGGTGTCCACCACCAGCACCAGGCGGCGGCCAGCCGGGATGTCGACCGCGGTCGCCTGCAGCGCCAGGTCGAGGGTGACCGGCGTGCCCGGCGTCGCGTTGCGCAGCGTGTACGGCACGTGGCTGAGCAATTGCGCCGAACCCGATCCGTCCATGCTGTAGAGATAAGCGAACAGCGATACGTTCGACTGGCTCGGGGTCACCGTCAGCCGCAGCGACGGCGCGCCGGCCAGGCGCTTGTCGCTGGCCAACACCGGGCCGCTCCACACCGCGGCACCCACCCGGCTGACCAGCGGAATCGAGGTCGTCACCGGTTGGCCGAGGCCCTGCAGCAGGCCACTGACCATCACGACACCGGAATCGGCCAGCGTCGGCACGTCGGTGGCGATGCGGTAGTTCCAGCCGCTGCTGTTGGCGCTGGTCAGCGCCCCGGTCGGCAGCAGCAGGCCGCTGGGGCCCGTCAGGCCGTAGCGGGTGGCGCCGGCCTGCACGCTGTTCCAGTCGGCATAGCTGAGCCAGTCGCCACCGAGGGTGGACAGTTGCACCGGCGCTTCGCGGTCCACGCCGTTGTCGCGGCCCTTGAGGTAGCGGTCGAACCAGCGCGTGGCCTCGGTATACACCTGGTTCGGCAGGCCCAGCGCACCCGGCAGTTCGGCGGTGGCGTGGTCGCCCTGACTGAACATCAGATGCTTGGGCACGCTCAGCCGGTTGTACAGGTCGATGTACTGATTCGGCGGGAACAGGCCGTCGTTGAAGGCATTGGCCATCAGCACCGCCGGGCCGTTGCGGTTGAGCGCCTGCACCTCGTTGATCACCCCGCGCTCGGCCGCCTTGGGCAGGAAGCCTTGCACCGCGCCGTCGTAGTCGCCGACCGCCACGTGCGCGGTGATCCGCGCCAGGTCCGGGCCGGGCCGGCCGGTGAGCGTGCCGGCACCGACCAGCAGGGCGACGCCCTGCTGGCTGACCGTGCTGTTGGCGTACAGCGAGGCCTGCAGATCGGCCCAGCCGCTGAGTGCGGCCACCGCCTTGATCCGCGGGTCGCGCGCGGCGGCGAGCAGGCTGGTGCCGGCGCCGTAGGAGATGCCCGAGACGCCGATCGCCTTGGCGTCGGCCGGAGTGTTGGCCAGCGCCCAGTCGATCACCGCGCTGACGTCCTCCACGGTCGGTGCCCCGGCGATGTCGATCAGCCCCTGCGAATCCCAGAACCCGCGCGAGGTGTAGCTGACCACCACATAGCCGTCGTTGGCCAGTTCGCTGGCGCGGCCCACGTACTCCAGGTTCGGCAGCGACCAGCTGGCCGGCATCACCACCAGCGGGAACGGTCCGGGTCCCTGCCCCTGCGGCACCAGGACCAGCGCGCCGAGCTTGGTGCCATCGAAACTGGAAATGCTCTGGTACTGCTTGCTGAAGCCGGCCGCGGCCGCGGCGGCGGAGAACACCAGCAGCATCGCGCCAAGGGCGATGCGACGTGAGACGGACATGCGCATGGACTGCCTCCCAAGCGGCGCCGGACCGGAATGGCCGGCTGCCGGAACGGTATTGCCAGAGCGATGACAAGCGCTCGACACGGGGCCGGGCAGGCGGACCGTACCACCGGGTACGGGCGATATTCACGCCGCAGTGCGGCACGGTATGGAAGGGGCTGTCGGTCGACTTGGCGCGCGGCCCACCGGCGCTGCCGCCGCGGCCTGTGGCCGGCGTGCGCGCAGGCCGCGCCGCTCAGCTCAGAAAGTGCTGGTAGCCGCTTCGCGGCGGTTGCCAGCGCTGGCCGTCGCCAGCGTGCACGACGATGCCATTGCCAGCGACGATGCGCCCGATCGGCGTGGCCGTGACCCCGACCGCCTGCAGCGCCTGCACGATCGCCACGCGCTGCGCCGGGTCGGCGGTGAAGCAGAGTTCGTAGTCGTCGCCGCCGCCCAGTTGCCAGGCATGCACCTGCGCCGCATCCGCGTCCGCTGGCGCGGCGACCGCCGGCAGCGCGGCCAGGTCCAGTTCGGCACCGACGCCGCTACGCGCGCAGATGTGCTCCAGGTCGGCCAGCAGGCCGTCGGACACATCCACGCAGGCGTGCGCCAGGCCGCGCAGGCGCACGCCCGCCTGCACGCGCGGCGTCGGCCGCAGCAGGCGCTGGCGCAGGCGTTCGTGCAGGGGATCGGTGGCCGGCATGGTCACGTCCAGGCGGCCGGCCTGCCACAGCGCCAGCGCGGCGGCCGCCTCGCCCGGCTGGCCGGTCACCCAGACCTCCTCGCCCGGTTGTGCGGCATCGCGGCGCAGCGCGGCCGTCGCCGGCACGCTGCCGATCGCGGTGACCGACAAGGCCAGCGGCCCACGCGTGGTGTCGCCGCCGGCCAGGCCGATGCCGTGCGCGTCGGCCAGCGCGAAGAAGCCCTCGGCGAACGCATCGACCCAGGCCATGTCGACCTGCGGCAGCGACAGCGACAGCGTGCACCAGCGCGGCTGCGCGCCCATCGCCGCCAGGTCGGACAGATTCACCGCCAGGGTCTTCCAGCCGATGTCGGCGGCCGCGGTCTCGGCCGGAAAATGCACCCCGGCATTGAGCGTATCGGTGGTGATCGCCAGCAACTCCCCCGCCGGCGGCAGCAGCAAGGCCGCATCGTCGCCGATGCCCAGCGGCAGGTCGTCACGCGCCCGACTGCGTGCGCGCAGGCGCTCGATCAGATCGAATTCGGGCATTGGAGGGCCGGGATTGGAGATTTGGGATTGGGGATTGGCAAAAGCGCGTTCGCGGACGGGAATGCAGCTCCTGCGAATCCCCAATCCCGAATGCCCAATCCCGCGCCGTCAGGCGCCTCCGCCCGACTCCACCGCGCGCCACTGCAGCGCGGCGCGGTCGAGGACGCCGTTGACGTAGGTGTGGCCGTGCTCGGAGCCGAAGCGCTTGGCGGTCTCGATCGCTTCGTTGATCACCACGCGGTACGGCACGTCCATGCGGTGCAGCAGTTCGTAGGCGGCCAGGCGCAGCACCGCGCGCTCGATCGCGTCCACTTCCTCGACCGTGCGGTCCAGGTAGCCGACCAGCGCTTCGTCCAGTTCGGCGCGGTGCTTGAGCACGCCTTCGACCAGGTTCTCGAAGTACACCAGGTCGGCGATCTCGTGCGCCTGCTCGTGCGCGAACTGCGCGATCACGTGCTGGGCGTTGCCGCCGGAAATCTGCCAGGCGTAGATCGCCTGCAGCGCACGCCGGCGCGCACGCGAACGCAGGACCGGATCGACGCCGTCGCGGCGTGGGTGGTGCTTGTGGCCAGCGGGTTTGTTCACGGCAGCAGCTCCAGCAGGTTGACCATCTCCAGCGCACCCAGCGCCGCTTCCTCGCCCTTGTTGCCATGGCTGCCACCGGCACGCGCCTCGGCATCCTCGACCCGCTCCACCGCGAGCACGCCGTTGAGCACCGGGATGCGGAAGTCCAGCGACACCCGCAGCAGGCCCTCGGCGCAGCCGTCGGCGACGTGTTCGTAGTGGCGGGTATCGCCGCGGATCACGCAGCCCAGCGCGATGATCGCGGCATGCTTGCCGGCCGCGGCCAGGCGTGCGGCGACCAGCGGCAGCTCCCACGCGCCCGGCACCCGGATCACATCCACCGCGTCCTCGGCGATGCCGTTGCCGGCCAGGCTCTGCCGCGCGCCGGCGACCAGCACGTCGGTGATGCGGGCGTTCCAGCGGCTGGCGATGATCGCGAAACGCGCCGACTCGGGAGTACGGAGGTCGCCTTCGTAGTGGGACATGGCGGTGGCAGCTTGAGGGGGTGGGAGAGTTTAACAGGCAGGGAGGCCGGGACCCGGACGGGCGAGAACAGTCGCTCGCCCAGCGCCGATCCGGCACCCGAATCAGGCTTTACCCAATCCCGAATCCCGATTCCCCAATCCCTGCCCCACCTCCACATGCTCCACCACCTCCAGCCCGAACCCGGCCAGGCCGATCTGCCGGCGCGGGGTGCCGAGCACGCGCAGCTTGCCCAGGCCCAGGTCGGCCAGGATCTGGCTGCCGGCGCCGTTGCGCCGCCACTGCCCCACGTCCTTGCCGTGCGCCGCCTCCGGCTGCGCGCGCAGCCGCGCCAGCAGCGCCTCGCTGTCGCGCGGCGCCGACAGCACCACCATCACCCCGCGCTCGGCGGCGGCGATCGCGCGCAAGGCGTCGCTGGCGGCCACGCCGAAATCGTCGCGGCGCCAGTGCAGCAGGTCGGCCAACGGGTTCTCCACCTGCACCCGCACCAGGGTCGGCGTCTCCGCGTCCGGGGTGCCGCGGACCAGGGCGAAGTGCAGGTCGTGGGCGATGCGGTCGCGGTAGGTGACCAGGGTGAAGCCGCCGAACTCGGTGTCGATCGGCCGCTCGTCGATGCGCTCGACGGTGTGCTCGGTGGCCAGGCGGTAGGCGATCAGGTCGGCGATCGAGCCCATCTTCAGGCCATGGGTGCGGGCGAACGCCTCCAGCTCCGGACGCCGCGCCATGCTGCCGTCGGGGTTGAGCACTTCCACCAGCACGCCGGCCGGCTCCAGCCCCGCCAGCATCGGCAGGTCGCTGGCGGCCTCGGTGTGGCCGGCGCGGGTCAGCACCCCGCCCGGCTGGGCGATCAGCGGGAAGATGTGGCCGGGCTGGCTGAGGTCGTGCGGCTTGGCGTCCGGCTTGACCGCGGTGCGCACGGTATGGGCGCGGTCGTAGGCGGAGATGCCGGTGGTCACACCCTCGGCGGCCTCGATGCTGACGGTGAAATTGGTATGGAATTGCGCGGTGTTGCGCTGGACCATCGGCGCCAGGCCCAGCTGCGCGCAGCGCTCGCGGGTCAGCGACAGGCACACCAGGCCGCGCGCGTGGGTGACCATGAAATTGATGTCCGAGGGCTTGACCAGCTCGGCGGCCATGATCAGGTCGCCCTCGTTCTCGCGGTCCTCGTCGTCGACGATGACCACCATGCGGCCGGCGCGGAGTTCTTCCAGCAGCTCGGGAACGGAGGCGAAATTCAGGCTCGGGGTAACAGAAGGCGACATGCGGGGACTCGCGGAAAGACGGAAGGCGCCGCGCGCGCCGCAGACGGCGGCGCAGCGTGGCGGACAGGCGAAACGGACGCGGCCAGGATCAGTCCTGGCGGCCCTGCAACAGGCGTTCGACGTAGCGCGCGACCAGGTCGATCTCCAGGTTCACCGCCGCGCCGACCGCGGTCTGCGCGAACGCGGTGTGCGCCACGGTGTGCGGGATCAGCGCGACTTCGAAGCCTTCGGCGTCGACCTCGTTGACGGTGAGGCTGACCCCGTCCACGCAAATCGAGCCCTTCTTGGCGATGTAGCGCAGCAGCGCCGCCGGCGCAGCGAAACGCCAGCGCTGCGCGCGCGCGTCGTCGTGGATCGACAGCACCTGGCCGAGCCCGTCGACGTGGCCGCTGACCAGGTGCCCGCCGAGGCGGTCGCTGGGGCGCATCGCCCGCTCCAGGTTCAGCGCCGCGCCCTCGGCCAGGCGGCCGAGCGTGGTCAGCGCCAGGGTCTCGGTGGAGGCGTCGGCCTGGAACGAGGCCGCGTCGAAGGCGATCACGGTCAGACACACGCCGTTGACCGCGATGCTCTCGCCCAGTCGCACGTCGGCGAACGGCAGGCTGCCGGTGGCGAAGGTGAAGCGGACATCGCCGCCCTGCGGCTGGCGTGCGGCGAGATGGCCGACGCCTTCGATGATTCCGGTGAACATAGCTACGTTTCTCGCAATGGGGTGAGCGAAAAACGCCACAAGGCAAACAGGCACGCGCACAGCCGCGAGGCTGCGCGAAGGCCGTCTTCTTTCATCCGGACTATACCGTCGGCTCCGGCATCGCACCGGATCTGCTGACCTTCCCGATTCGGCGCGTCGCGCCTGCGCCGGGAAGCGCTCGCGGGCTCGTGCGCGAACGCACCTACCGCCGGTGGGGAATCGCACCCCGCCCTGAAGACGTTTGTGGTCGCCGGCGAACCGGCCTGCGCATTCTAGCAGGCGCGGCCACGCAGGCCTGACGCGCACTGGCGACCAGCGCAGGACACTGCATCGCGCGATGTCCCGCCCCCCCAAGACAGCAATGTGAAATATTTGTTAATATGCTCGCGGCGACAGCGACGTCGCCCGTGTCCGCCCTGCAACGGGGCACTGACACTGCCATTCATTCGGAGAGCACCACCCATGCGCAACACCCTGATCCTGGCTGCCCTGTTGGCGGCCGCGCCCTTTGCCGCGTCGGCTGAAGGCCTGAGCTACAACTATGTCGAAGGCGGCTGGAACCGCACCGAGATCAACGTCAACGCGTCCTCCGAGGACGTCAATGGCGGCTACCTGCGCGGTTCCTGGCAGATCGCCGAGCCGGCGTATGTGTTCGGCGGCTACCAGCGCGCCAGCGAGGACTTCGTCCTGTCCGAGGTGTACACCGCCAAGGTGACCGTGCAGCAGGCCAGCCTGGGCATCGGCTACCGGCAGGAAATGACCGAGCGCGTCGACTTCATCGCAGACGCCAGCGTACTGCGGGTCAAGGCCGAAGCCGACCTGCGCGAGGACGGTGTGCGTCTCGGCCGCGGATCCGATTCCAGCACTTTGGGCGCCGTCAATCTCGGCTTGCGCGGCAAGCCCTCGCCGCGGACCGAAGCGTGGATCAAGGCCGGCTACATCGACGGCAGCGATGCCGACCAGGGCAAGTTCGTCGGCACTCTCGGTGGCCAGATCAACTTCACGCGCACCTGGGGCATGGTCGGCGAATTCGAATACATCGATGACGCCAGCCAGTACAAGGTCGGCGTGCGCGCCAGCTTCTGATCCAACGCGCGGCGTGTTGAGCGCACAAAGGGCACGCCGGCATGCACCGCCGGCGTGCCCTTTGCGTTTCTGCGCCCCGTTGGTGGACTCAACTCGCCGCCGGGAGATAGCGCAAGCGCAGGTCCTGCCCCACTTGCACCACGTCGGCAAGCTGCAGCGGCAGGCGCTGCGCCATGGTGTCGATACCCAGCCCGGCCAGCAGCGGTCGGGCGCTGTCGCCCAACAGCAGCGGCGCCATGTACACCAGCAGCTCGTCGACCAGGCCGGCACGCAGCAGTGCGCCGCTCAGCGTCGCCCCCGCTTCGACCTGCACCTCGTTGATACCGCGTTCGCCGAGCAGGCGCAGCGCCGCGTGCAGGTCGCAGCGGCCGTCGTGCAGCGGCACCGCGGCGAACGCGGCGTGATCCGAGGCCGGCGGCGCGCGGTCCGGCGCATGCAGGTACAGGGTCGGTGCGCTGCCGTCGCGGACCTTGGGCTGGGCCAGGCTGCGCAGGTGCGCATCCAGCACCACGCGCAGCGGCGGCATCACCTCGGTCGCCGCGTCCAGGCGCACGGTCAGCGCCGGGTCGTCGGCCAGCACGGTGCCGGCGCCGGTGAGGATCGCGCCGGCGCGGGCGCGCCAGTGCTGCACGTCCTGGCGCGCGGCAGGACCGGTGATCCATTTCGATTCGCCGCTGGCCAGGGCGGTGCGTCCGTCCAGGCTGGCGCCGAGCTTGATCCGCAGCCATGGGCGGCCGCGCTCCACCCGCGACAGGAAACCGCGGTTGAGCGCGCGCGCCTGCGCCTCCATCAACCCCGCCTGCACCGCGATGCCGGCCTCGCGCAGCAGCGCGAAGCCGCCGCCATTGACCTGCGGGAACGGGTCGGCCATCGCCGCCACCACCCGCGCCACGCCTGCCTCGATCAGCGCAAGCGCGCATGGCGGGGTGCGGCCGTAGTGCGCGCACGGCTCAAGGGTCACGTAGGCGGTGGCGCCGCGTGCGCGCTCGCCAGCGGCGCGCAGCGCGAACACCTCCGCGTGCGGCCCGCCGGCGCGCTGATGGAAGCCCTCGCCGACCACCGCGCCGTCGCGCACGATCACGCAGCCGACCATCGGGTTCGGCCGCGTGGTGTAGGCGCCGCGCTCGGCCAGGCGCAGGGCCTGCGCCATCCAGCGATGGTCGTCGGCGGAAAATCCGGGCGACTGCGGATCGCTCATGCGGCACCGCCTCCGGCGTCGATGCGCATCACCACCACGTGCAGCGGCCCGAGCGGCAAGTCGGCGTGGCGCTGCCAGCCCAGGCGCTCGTAGAACGGCACCAGCACCGGCTCGCAATACAGATACAGCCACTGCACGCCGAAGCGCGCGGCGGCCTGCACGCAGTGTGCGACCAGGGCGGCGGCCACGCCGGCACCGCGCGCCTGCGGCCGCACGTACAGCGTGGCCAACCACGGCGAGAACTGGCGGATACGCGCGTCGTCGTTCTGCAGCAGGCTCACCGAGCCCAGCCAATCCTCGCCGTCCAGGGCGATCCAGCTGGTGGGGATGCGGCGGTCGTCGCGGTGGCTGCGCAGGTCGGCCTCGGCCTCCACCACGTTCCATTCCGGCAACAGCGGACCGAAGGCCTGCAGATGCTCCTGCGCCAGCGCGGGGATGTGCTGCGCCGCCTCGGCCAGACAGACGATGCGCATGCGCTCAGCGCTTGCCTGTCTTGTCGCCCGGCTTGGCCGCGCGCACCAGGTCCAGCAGCGGCAACTGTTCGCTGCCCACCGGCAACTCGCGCTCGAGCTTCTCGATCTCCTCGCGGAAATCGGCCACGTCCTGGAAGCTGCGGTACACCGAGGCGAAGCGCACGTAGCCGACGTGGTCGAGCTTGCGCAGCTCGGCCATCACGTACTCGCCGACCCGGATCGAGGGCAGTTCGCGCTCGCCGGACATGCGCAGCTGGTGCACCACCGCACGCACCGCCGCCTCGATCTGCTCTTCGGCCACCGGCCGCTTCTGCAGCGCGCGGTCGAAGCTGGTGCGCAGCTTGCGCGCATCGAACGCCTCGCGGCCGCCGTCGCTCTTGATCACCGTCGGCAGCTTGAGTTCGATCGTCTCCAGCGTGCTGAAACGCTCGCCGCAAGCCTCGCACTCGCGACGACGGCGGATCGTCGCGCCGTCCTCGGACACGCGCGAATCGATCACCCGGGTATCGGTGTGCTGGCAGAAGGGGCAGTGCATCAGGGGCTGGGATTGGGGATTGGGGATTGGGGATTGGAAAAAGCAGGAGCATCAGGAGCCGAGCTTACGCCCAATCCCGAATCCCCAATCTCCAATCCCCGCCGCTCAGCCATACACCGGATACTTGCGGCACTGCGCGGTCACCGCGTCGCGCACGCGCGCCAGCACGGTGTCGTCGGCCGGGGCGTCGAGCACGTCGGCGATCCAGTTGGCCAGGTCGACGCAGTCCTGTTCCAGGTAGCCGCGGGTGGTGATGGCCGGGGTGCCCAGGCGCAGGCCGGAGGTCACGAACGGCGAGCGCGGGTCGTTGGGCACCGAGTTCTTGTTGACGGTGATGTGGGCCTTGCCCAGCGCCGCTTCCGCGTCCTTGCCGGAGACATCGCGGCCGATCATGTCGACCAGCATCAGGTGGTTTTCGGTGCCGCCGGAGACGATCTTGTAGCCGCGCGCGATCAGGGTCTTGGCCATGGCCTGCGCGTTCTTCACCACCTGCTGCTGGTAGCTGGTGAACTCCGGCTCCAGCGCCTCCTTGAACGCCACCGCCTTGGCCGCGATCACGTGCATCAGCGGGCCGCCCTGGATGCCAGGGAACACGATCGACTGCAGCTTCTTGGACAGGTCCTCGAGCTTGTCGCCGGCACCGGCGGCACTGGCGACGATGATGCCGCCACGCGGGCCGCGCAGGGTCTTGTGGGTGGTGGAGGTGACCACGTGCGCGTGCGGCAGCGGGGTCGGATAGACGCCGGCGGCGACCAGGCCGGCCACGTGCGCCATGTCCACGAAGAAATACGCGCCGACCTTGTCGGCGATGGCGCGGAAACGCGCCCAGTCGATCACCTGCGAGTAGGCGGAGAAGCCGGCCACCACCATCTTCGGCTTGTGTTCCAGGGCCAACCGCTCGACCTCGTCGTAGTCGATCAGGCCCTGGTCGTTGACGCCGTACTGCACGGCGTTGAACAGCTTGCCGGAAGCGTTGACCTTGGCGCCGTGGGTCAGGTGGCCGCCGTGTGCCAGCGACATGCCGAGGATGGTGTCGCCCGGCTGCAGCAGCGCGAAGTACACCGCCTGGTTGGCCTGCGAGCCGCTGTGCGGCTGCACGTTGGCGTAGTCCGCGCCGAACAGCTGCTTGACCCGGTCGATCGCCAGTTGCTCGGCGACGTCGACGAATTCGCAGCCACCGTAGTAGCGCTTGCCCGGATAGCCTTCGGCGTACTTGTTGGTGAGCTGGCTGCCCTGCGCTTCCATCACCAGCGGGCTGCAGTAGTTCTCGCTGGCGATCAGCTCGACATGGTCTTCCTGGCGGCCGGCTTCGGCGGCGATGGCGCGGGCCAGTTCGGGATCGTAGGTTTCGATGCGGGCGTCGCGCGGGAACATCGGGTCTCCGGGGGCATGGACAGAAGGCAGACGACTAGTTTAAGCCCCGCGCGCGCCCGAGGGCGAACCAAAACGCGAACGGCCTCCCGAAGGAGGCCGTTCGCCGGTGTTGCAACCGAGGTCAGCGGCCGCTGAGCACCAGGTCGGCGATGACGCCGGTGGCGATGGCGACCAGCAGCAGGTTGCCGGTGTCGTCGCGCACCCAGCGGTAGCCGTACGGCGGGCGCCGGACCTGATAGCGGTCGTAGTCGTAGACCACGTAGTTCGGGCCGTAGTAGCGCTGGCCGCGGGCCCAGCGCGGCGGACCCGGGCGGTAGTAGACGACGTCCGGGCCGTTGCGATAACCGTCGCGGTAGCCGCGGTCGTAGGCGCGACGGGCATCGCGGCGGTCGCGCTCGCGGTCGCGCCAGTAGCGCTCACGGTCGGCGTCGCGGTAGCCACGGTCGTACCAGCCGTGGTCGCGCGGACCCGGGCCCGGCGGCGGGGGCGGCGGGCCCGGAGGACCCGGCGGGCCCCAACCGGGGCCCGGGCCGCCCGGACCCCAGGCGAACGCGGGTGGCGCCATGAAACCCAGCGCCAGCGCGGACGAGAGGGCAATTGTGGCAATGCGTTTCATGTTCATGGCAACTCCGTCACGTGGTGTGGCGGTTGCATTTAGGCCGTTTCCATCTGAACCGTCTCCTGCTGGAATCGGTTACGTATTCAGCTTGCCGGATCGGGCTAGGAAAACGTTCATCCAGCGGCAATTCCGGCCTGCGCATGCAGGCGCAACAGCGCGGCCTGCGCTGTGTCATCGGCTGGCAAATAGACCACCAGGCGGTTGCCGTTGCGCGGCGCCGACCACCAGTTGACCTGATGCAGGCGCAACTCGCCTTCCGTCGGATGACGGAAGCGCTTGAGCTGGTTCTCCACACCCCGCACCTCGCGCCGCTGCCGCCACAGCGCATCGAATTCGGACGAGGCCGCACGGTAGCGCGCCAGCAAGGCCTCCCATTCCGGCTCGCCCAGGTGCTCGGCCATCGCCGCGCGCAACATCGCCACCATGTGCTGCAGCACGTCCTGCCGATCGAGCAATGCGTCGCGCCAGCGCGGATTGGTGAAGGCCTGATAGACGCAGTTGCGATCTGCATCCGCAAGGTCGGCCAGGGTCACGCCCATCAGACGCTGAAAGGCCGGGTTGGCGCCGAGGATGTCGAAGCGCGGGGTCTGCAGCATCGCCGGCCACGGCCCGAGCTGGTCCAGCAACATGCGCGCGGTGCCGGTCAGCCGTTCGCACGGCGGCGGCGCCAGTGCGGTGGTGCCGCCCACCCCGGCCAGCGCCAGCACGTGCGCGGTTTCGACCTCCGAGCACTGCAGGGCGTGGGCGATGGCGGTCAGCACACGCGCCGAGGCGCGCACCGGGCGCCCCTGTTCCAGCCAGGTGTACCAGGTCACGCCGACATCGGCGAGCAGGGCCACCTCCTCGCGGCGCAGGCCCGGGGTGCGCCGCCTGCCGCCGCGCGGCAGCGCCAGGCGCGCCGGATCCAGGCTCTCGCGGCGCGCGCGCAGGAAGGCGCCCAGCGCCCGGGCGCGCTCGCTGGCCAGGGCCGGGCCGGACGCGGCGGGTGCGGCCGCCCGCTGCGGCGTGGGGGTGGAATGCGCGAGGTCCAGTTGCATCGTCTTCTCCGCGTTGCGGTCCGCACGTGACCAACGGTGCCGTGCCGGCGCACGGCGAAGGCTGCGCCGCCGTGTCCCGCCTGCCTGCCGGATGCGGTGCCGAGGCGACCGCCCGGGATGCCAGGGAGGCACCCTCAGTACCAGGATAAATGAGTCCTTGTACCAGTTTACTTGGCTTCCATACTGCGCGCCATGACCTCCCCCACCTTCCCCACCTCCGACATGTCCACCACCGCCCCCACCCTCAGCCGCCGCGGCCTGGGCATCCTGCTGATCGGGCAGATGCTGCCGTTGATCGACTTCTCCATCCTCAATGTCGCGCTCGGCTCGATCGCGCACACGCTGCACGCGTCGGCGACCCAACTGGAACTGATCGTGGCCGTGTACGGCGTCGCCTTCGCGGTGGGCCTGGCGGCGGGCGGCCGGCTCGGCGACAACCTCGGCCGGCGCCGCGTGTTCGGGGCCGGCGTGCTGCTGTTCGGCCTGGCCTCGTTGCTGTGCGGCGTGGCCGGTTCGGTGGGCGCGCTGCTGGCCGGCCGCACGCTGCAGGGGCTGGGCGCGGCGCTGGCGGTGCCGCAGATCCTCGCCACCATCCACGTCAGCCTGCACGGCAAGGCGCACGCGCGGGCGCTGGCACTGTACGGCTCGCTGGGCGGCATCGCCTTCGTCATCGGCCAGGTGCTGGGCGGATCGCTGGTCAGCGCCGACATCGGCGGCTCCGGCTGGCGCAGCGTGTTCCTGATCAACCTGCCGTTCTGCCTGCTGGCGCTGGCCAGCCTGCGCGCCGTGCCGGAGACCCGCGCGGCGCAGCGGATGCCGCCCGACCTGGCCGGCGCCGGATTGCTGGGGCTGTTCCTGGCCTGCCTGCTGCTGCCGCTGGCGCTGGGCCCGGCGCTGCACTGGCCGCCGGCGTGCCTGGCGGTGCTGGCGGCCTGCCTGCCGCTGCTGGCGGCACTGACCCGGGTGGAACTGTGGCAGGAACGGCGCGGACGGACCCCGCTGCTGCCGCCGGCCTTGCTGCGGCTGCCCAGCGTGCGCTTCGCGCTGCTGGTCGGCGGGGTGTTCTTCACCTGCTGGAGCGGCTTCATGTTCGTGCTGGCGCTGACCCTGCAGACCGGCGCCGGTCTCTCGCCGCTGCAGTCGGGCAACGCCTTCATCGTGCTGGGGGCGGCCTACTTCGCCTCCGCGCTGGTCAGCGCCCGCGTGGCGACGCGCTGCGGCCCGCTGCCGACGCTGCTGCTGGGCTGTCTGGTGCAGATGCTGGGCCTGCTGGCGCTGGGCTGGACGCTGCACGCCGTGTGGCCGCATCCGGGCGCGCGCAACCTGGCCCCGGCGACGGCGCTGATCGGCGCCGGCCAGGCCTGGATCGTGGCCAGCTTCTACCGCATCGGCCTGTCCCAGGTCCCCACCGCGCACGCCGGCGCGGGCAGCGCCATGCTCTCCACCATCCTGCAGGCGGCCATGGGCCTGGGCCCGGCGGCACTGGGCGCCATCTATGCGCACGCCCGCGGCGGCGGCAGCCTGGCCGCGATGCAGGCCGCCCTGCACAGCGAATGGCTGGCGATGCTGGTGCTGGTGATCTGCGCACTGTTCTATCTGCGCCGGCAACGGCGCGCGGGCGCCTCGTCAACGGCGACCACGGCTGCGCTGCCGCCGATCGCCGAGTAGGCCGCGCGGCATCGCCCCGCGCGTCTGCTGCCGCCACCGCGCGGCAACGAATGCCGGCGGCCGTCCGGCTATAATCCGCCATCCCTTTCGACGCCCTCCGGCCGCCGGCCGGCGGGCGCCCTGCGCCTTTGGAGCCGCCATGTCGCAATACATCTACACCATGAACCGGGTCAGCAAGACCGTGCCGCCCAAGCGCCAGATCATCAAGGACATCTCGCTGTCGTTCTTCCCCGGCGCCAAGATCGGCCTGCTCGGCCTCAACGGCGCCGGCAAGTCCACCGTGCTGAAGATCATGGCCGGCGTGGACACCGATTTCGAGGGCGAGGCGCGTCCGCAGCCCGGCACCAAGGTCGGCTACCTGGCGCAGGAGCCGGAGCTGGACCCGAACAAGACCGTGCGCGAGTCGGTCGAGGAAGGCGTGGGCGAAGTGCTGCAGGCGCAGGCCGCGCTGGAAGCGGTGTACGCCGCCTATGCCGAGGAAGGCGCCGACTTCGACGCGCTGGCCAAGGAACAGGAGCGCCTGGAGGCGATCCTGGCCGCCGGCGATGCGCACACCCTGGAGAACCAGCTCGACGTGGCCGCCGACGCGCTGCGGCTGCCGCCGTGGGACGCCAAGATCGCCAACCTGTCCGGCGGCGAGAAGCGCCGCGTGGCGCTGTGCCGGCTGCTGCTGCAGAAGCCGGACATGCTGCTGCTCGACGAACCGACCAACCACCTCGACGCCGAGTCGGTGGAGTGGCTGGAGCAGTTCCTGGCGCGCTACACCGGCACCGTGGTCGCGGTCACCCACGATCGCTACTTCCTCGACAACGCCGCCGAGTGGATCCTGGAACTGGACCGCGGCCGCGGCATTCCGTGGAAGGGCAACTACACCGAATGGCTGATGCAGAAGGACGAGCGCCTGAAGCAGGAAGAGAACCAGGAGAAGGCGCGGCAGAAGGCCATCCAGAAGGAACTGGAGTGGGCCCGGCAGAACGCCAAGGGCGGCCGTTCCAAGGGCAAGGCGCGTCTGGCGCGCCTGGACGAGCTGCAGTCGGTCGATTACCAGAAGCGCAACGAGACCAACGAAATCTTCATTCCGCCGGGCGAGCGCCTGGGCAACTCGGTGATGGAGTTCAAGAACGTCTCCAAGAAGTTCGGCGACCGCCTGCTGATCGACAACCTGTCGATGATCATCCCGCCGGGCGCCATCGTCGGCATCATCGGCCCCAACGGTGCCGGTAAGTCGACCCTGTTCAAGATGATCACCGGGCAGGAGAAGCCGGATTCGGGCGAGATCGTGGTCGGGCCGACCGTGCAGCTGTCGTACGTGGACCAGAGCCGCGACAAGCTGGAAGGCAACCACAACGTGTTCCAGGAGATTTCCGGCGGCCTGGACATCCTCAACATCAACGGCGTGGAGATCCAGTCGCGCGCCTACATCGGCCGCTTCAACTTCAAGGGCCAGGACCAGCAGAAGATGGTCGGTTCGCTGTCCGGCGGTGAGCGCGGGCGTCTGCACATGGCCAAGACCCTACTGCAGGGCGGCAACGTGCTGCTGCTCGACGAACCGTCCAACGACCTGGACATCGAAACCCTGCGCGCGCTGGAAGACGCGCTGCTGGAGTTCCCGGGCAACACCTTCGTGATCTCGCACGATCGCTGGTTCCTGGACCGCATCGCCACCCACATCCTCGCCTTCGAGGGCGACTCGCACGTGGAGTTCTTCCAGGGCAACTACCGCGAGTACGAAGAGGACAAGAAGCGCCGCCTGGGCGACGACGCCGGCCCGAAGCGCTTGCGCTTCAAGGCGCTGAAGTAAGCCACAGCGCGTTTCTAGCAGCACCCGCCACGGCCCGCCTCGCGCGGGCCGTGTGCGTTCTGGGACTTGCCGGTGATCGGCGCTGTCGTAGGAGCGGCTTCAGCCGCGACCGAGGCGTAACCGGTAACGCCCGGTCGCGGCTGAAGCCGCTCCTACGAAAAGCACGTCGATCCTGCGCTACAACTCGTACGACAGCACGTCCTCGAAACCGAACTTGTCGAAGTCGCGGATGCGCGAGGGATACAGCCGGCCGATCAGGTGGTCGTGCTCGTGCTGCACCACGCGGGCATGGAAGCCCTCGGCCTCGCGCTGCAGCGGGGTGCCGTCCGGCAGCACGCCGCGGTAGCGGATGTGCCGGTAGCGTGGAATCACCGCGCGCAGCCCGGGAATGGACAGGCAGCCTTCCCAGCCGTCCTCCAGCTCGTCGGACAGCGGCTCGATCACCACATTGGCCAAGGCGGTGCGCGGCACCGGCGGCGCGTCCGGATAGCGCGCGTTGCGCTCGAAGCCGAACACCATCAACTGCAGGTCCACCGCGATCTGCGGCGCGGCCAGGCCGACGCCGCGTGCGGCGTCCATGGTCTCGAACATGTCGGCCACCAGCGCGTGCAGTTGCGCGCTGTCGAAGTCGGTGACCGGCGGCGCCTGGCGCAGCAGACGCGGGTCGCCCATGCGGATGATGTCGCGGATCATGGCGAACTCCTGGCAGCGGGGATGGCCGCGATTATCCGCCGTGGCGGCGGCGCGTGCAGCGGGGTAACTGCGCACCCTGCAACAGCCGTGATGCAGCGTTCCGATCCCGCGCGCCGCAAGGCTGCTGGCGAAAAGCTGTAGGAGCGGCTTCAGCCGCGACGGGCTCCCCCCGTGGAACGCCCGTCGCGGCTGAAGCCGCTCCTACGTACGACGGGAGCAGCGCGCCCGCGGCGCCCTACTCCGGCACGTACGGCGAGGCCAGCACCTGCGGGCGGCGGCCGAGGCCGGCGCCGAGCCGGTCGAGCACGAAGCGCACGTAGATGTTGGTGCTGAACTGGGTGTAGTCGCGGGCGTTGTTGAACAGCAGGCGGCCGCCCAGGAACAGTTGCGGGGCGATCTGCCACTCCGCCGCGCCGGCGATGTTGTAGGACATGCCGGTCTTGCTCTGCCCGGCGTAGACCGGCGCGACGTAGCGGTCGGTCAGGCCCAGCAGCGCGGCCAGCGAGGCAGCGTCGTAGGCGGCCTGCTGCATCTGCGCGCTGGTCGGGAAGTACGGGCTGTCGTCGCTGCGGAAGTGCTGCACGCCGACGCTGGCGTCCACGCTCCAGTTGACCGTGCGTCCGGCCGTGCGCCCGCTCCAGTGCACCGGGAAGCCCAGGTCCACGTAGTCCTGCGGGCTGAAGTAGCCGCCCTGGCCGTAGGTGTAGCCGCCCAGGTTCTTGTCGTACTGCATCGCGGTCAGGTTGAGGCCGGCGGTCAGCGACTGGTTCTCGGTGTCCAGCGCGTGCACGTACACGCCCAGGTCGACCTGGCGGTGGTCGTTGTCGGCGACGTTGCGGCCGACCAGGCGATCGGCGCTGACGCTGGCGTAGCCGCCGAGCAGGCCGTTGTCGAGGGTGGCCGACAGGCGCAGGCCGTTGCTGGTCACGCCGCCCCAGCCGAGTCCGGCGCGGCCGTCGTCGACGCCACCGAAGGACAGCAGGCTGTCGCTGACCGCACGCCGGAACACCTCGCTCGAATAGGTCAGGTTGTCGCCGGCCTGGCCGCGATAGCCGACGCCGCCGACGATGCGCCGCTCGGGGAAGCCGACCGGCGTGCTGCCCAGATCGGCGCTGAAGCCGCCGTTCTTGTAGGTCACCGCCATGCCGACGCCGCGCGCGTCCTGGTCCATGCGCCGCGCCCCATTGCCGTTGGCGGCCATGGTGTACAGCGCCTGGCTGAAGCCGGCCGGGGTCAGCGCCGCGGCGGTGGGGTTGGCGGCGAGGTTGCGGAAGCGGGCGATGTCGGCGGCACTGAGGTCGGCGCTGCGCGAGGCATCGCCGAGGATGGCGCTGGCCAGCGTGCCGATCGCGGTGTCGGCGGCGGTATTGCCGAGCAGGAACGCCGACAGCGGTTCGGCGTACAGCGCCTGCAGCGCCGCCGCCTCGCGCTGCGCATTGGTCAGCGCCGGGTCGGTGTCGTTGAACAGCTTGTTGTACAGCCCGGTGTTGACCGCGTAGGTGCGCAACGCGTTGCGGGTGGCGTTGCTGTTGCCCTCGGTGAGCAGCAGTTGGTACAGGTCGCTGCCGACCAGGCTGTCGATCGGGGTGCGGTCGGCGGCCAGGGCATCGCCCATCGCCGCCGCGGGGCCGGCGCCGAAGCGGCTGGCGGTGGCGTAGCCGGTGCCGAGCGTGCCGGCATCGAGCAGGGTCGGGGTGACGTCGACCTGCAGCTTGCCCTCGCCCACCGCGAACTCGCCGTGCAGCGGCACTTCCAGATCGCGCAGCCGGCCCAGGCCGGCTTCGCCGTCGCGGGCGCGGTAGCTGGCGCCGGTGGCGAGACTGTCGCTGTTCTCGGCCTGCACCTCGCGCAACTCGTCGAGCACGCTGGAACCGCCCACGGACGTGGCCGCTGCGGGCGGCTTGCGCAGCGACGCGCGCGGCGCGGCGGCCAGCAACCCGTCATCGCCGGGCAGCGCGCGCGGTGCGGTGCGGGTGGTCGTGGTCGTGCGCTGGCCCGGCACCGGCAATGCGGCCAGGGCCACGCCGGCGGCACTGGCGCTGGCCGGCGGCGGCAGGTCGTCGCCGGCGGCCACGGCCGGCGCGGATCCCGGCAGTGCGGACGCCGCGTAGGCCGGCGCCGGCATGCCGCCGCCGAGGCTGTCGGACACCACCGCGGCGCTGCGCGGCATGCGCCCGTTCATGCCGGCGAAGGGATTGAGCGGGCGCCCGGCGGCGGCATAGGACGCCGGGCCATTGGCCGCCGGCAGGCCGTTGTCGTACTGTCCCGCCTCGCGCGCCTGCGCCGCCAGCGCGGCGCGGAAGTAGCTCTCGGCCTTGCGGTTCTTGCCGGCACTGCGGTACACGCGGCCGGCGGCGGCGAGCACCTGCGGCGAATCCGGCGCCTGCGCCAGCGCGCGTTGCAGATAGTCCTCGGCACTGCGCAGGTCGCGCAGGGCGGCGGCGGTGTTGGCCGCGGCGATCAGCGTGTCCAGGTCGTTGGGCGACTGCTGCAGTTGCTGCTGGTACAGCACCAGTGCTTGGCGCTGGTCGCCGGCGGCGGCGTACAGCCGCGCCAGCGCGGCCACCGCCTGCGGATCCTGGTTCTGCTGCGCCAGCAGCGGCGCCAGCGCGTCGTAGGCGGCTTCGAGGTTGCCGAGTTCGCGCAGCGCATCGACCTGGCGCAGCACGTAGCCGCTGCGCAGCGCCTGGTAGCGGCGTTGCTGCTCGGCGCTCATGTCGCTGTCGCGCAGTTGCCGCAGGGTCGCTGCCAGTTCGGCGTCCTGGTGCGCGCGCAACAGCACGCCGGCGTACTGCAGGCGCGCCTCGGTGGAGGGGTTCTGCGCGACCAGGCGCTGCGCCAGGGTCAGCGCGCGCTGGTTGCTGCCGATGTCGGCATAGGCGCCGGCCATCGCCGCCAGCAGCGCCGGCTGCTCCAGCGCATCGCCCAGCGCGGCCTCGGTGCGGCCCAGCAGCAACTGCGCTTCGCCGCCGCGGCCCTGCTGTTGCAGCAGCCGCGCCTGTGCCGCCTGCTGTTCCACCCAGGCGGTGTTGCGCAGCGCGCGCATCTCGGCGGTGCGCGCAGTGGCCGGGATGCGCTCCAGGCTGGCGTAGGCGGTGGCCCAGTCGCCACGCTCCTGCGCCAGCAGTGCGTTGGCGTACAGCGCCTCGGGCATGTCGCCGTGCACCGCGAGCAGGCCATCCATGACGCTGCGCGCCTGGTCCGGACGCCCGGCCTGCTGGTACAGCCGCGCCAGGTCCAGGCGCACCCACGGATCGCCCGGGTTGTCGACCATCGCCTTCTCCAGTTCGCTCTGCGCGGTGACGCTGTCGCCGGCCTCCAGCGCCTGCTGCGCGCGGGCGCGCTGCAGGTTGGCTTTCAGCGCGGACTCGCCGCCGGCCTGCTGGCGCTGCGCCGGGCTGAGCCGGGCGAACAGCGCACTGGCCTCGGTGGCGCGACCCTGGCGGCTGTACAGGGCGATCAGGCCCTGCAGCGCGCCGCTGTCGTCGGCATGCAGACGCAGCGCCTCGCGGTAGCTCTTCTCGGCCGCGGCGGCGTCGCTGGCCGCCTGCAGGTCGCCCAGCAGCGCGTAGCCGGCGGCCTCCTCGGGCTTGAGCTTGACCGCTTGCTGGGCCAGGCGCAGCGCCGCGTCGCTGTCGCCGCGTGTGCGTGCGTCCTGCGCCTGCTGCAGCTGCAGCCAGTAGCGCGCGCTGTCCAGCGCACTGCGCCACTTGCCGTTGGCGGCCGCGGCCGGGCGCAGCAGTTCCTGCGCTTCGCCGAAGCGCTGCTGGCGCAGCCGCACCGAGCCCAGGCCGCCGAGCGCCTCGGCGTCGCGCGGACGCGCGCGCAGCACCTGCGCGAAGCGTTGTTCGGCCAGCGCCAGGTTGCCGGCGTTGAGCGCCTTGAAGCCCTCGCCGAGTTGTTCGCCGGCCGGGTCGCCGCCGCCTTGCGCGCGCCGCGCCTGCACCTGCGCCAGCTTGTTGGCGACCTCGGCATCGTTCGGATTGGCGGCCAGGAACGCCTGGTACAGCGGCGCATCGGCGAGCCCGGCGTTGAGCCACAGCAAGGCCTGACGCCAGGCGGCGCGGGCCGGGCCGGCGACATCGGCGCGCTTGCTCAGCGCAGCGAGCTGGGCGATGCCTTCGCGCCGCGACGGTTCGCGGTAGGTCAGCACCTGCGCCAGCGCCAGCGCCGCGGCGGTGTTGTCCGGCTGCGCAGCGGCCAGGCGGCGCAGGCCGTCGCGCGCGCCCTCCCAGCCCTGCGGCGTGCCGGCCAGCACCTGGTAGTACTCCAGCGCCAGCGCGTCCGGCGGCCCCTTGCCGTCGAACAGCGCCTGGTAGGCGCGCACCGCGTCCACGTAGCGGCCCGCGGCGGCGGCGCGGCGCGCATTGCGCAGCTCGATCGTGTCGCCGCTGCCACCGCTGCCGCCGATCGACATGACCAGGCGCTGGGTCTGCGGCGCCTGCGGATGCGCCTTCTGCAGTTGCGCCAGGCGCTTGCGCGCGTCGGTCTGGCGGCCTTGCGCCAGATCGATCTGGGCCAGGCCGAGCAGCGCATCGGGCTGGTTCGGGTCGACCTGCAGCAACTTGCGCCAGGCGTCGGCGGCGAGGTCGTCGCGGCCCTGGTCGTGCCAGTAGTTGCCCTGGCTGACCAGTTGCTGGGTGGCGGTGGCGTTCTGCGCCTGTGCGCTGCCGGCGAGCAGGCACAGGTCGATCATGCCGGCCAGGTACAGGGGCTTGAGGTTCATGCGGAGCATTGGGTTCTCCAGGCGGGCTGCAGCGCGCCGTCTGCGGAAAAGCGGTAACGGTTGTCGAGCCAGGCGCGGCCGAACAGGATCAGCACCCGGTCGTAGTAGGGAAGCCGGGCCGCGGCGGCGTCGCCGGGGGCGGGAATGCGTTGCGCCTGCGCCTTGAGCAGCGCCGGTTCGCGCAGCGCGCTCAGGTACGGCAGCAGGGCCGCGGAAAAGCCGGGCGGCGCCTGGCCGCTGCCGACGCCCTGGCGGGTGTCGATCTTCTCGTCGAGGCGGCCCTGCGCACGCAGTTGCTGCAGCGGGCCGGACAGATCGTCGAGCAGTGCCTTGCGCAGCGGCTCGGCCGCGTCGAGCATGCCGGCCCACAGGTACACGCGGATCGCGTCGTAGCTGCCCAGCGCCCCCTTGTCCGGATCGACGCCGAACTCGCGGCCGTTCCAGGCGATCCAGTCCGGGGCGAAGCCGACCGGCGCGCTGTCGCGCAGCAGGCGCGCGCTGCGCGTGGCCAGGCCGGCCCATGGCCCCTTCGGATCGACCGCGGCGAAGCGCCGCAGCAACTGGATCGGCAGGTAGCTGGGGTTGAGCGTCCAGCGCTGCGGCTTGACGAAACCCTTGGCCGCCGGCAAGAGCATGCTGCCGAACCCCGGCAACTCGGCAAGCTCGGTGCGCCGCACCAGCGCCAGCGTCTGCAGGCCGGCCTGGGTGTAGCCGGGCCGCTGCCACAGGCGCCCGGCCTCGAGCAGCACGTAGGCGATCCACAGGTCGGCGTCGCTGGCGGTGTTGCCGTCGAGCACGCGCCAACTGCCGTCGCTGGCGCGGCCCCACAGCCACGCCGGCAGCACCTGCTGTGGGCGGCCACCGCACAGGTTGTGCCGGGTCCAGCCGAGCACGCGCTCGAACAGCACCTGGTCGTTGGCCACCAGCGCGAAGAACAGCGCGTAGGACTGGCCTTCGGAGGTGCTGCGCTGGTCGGGGTGCTGGAAATCGATCACCCGCCCGCTGGCATCGAGGTGCTTGCCGACGAATGCGGTCCACTCGCGCCACGGCGCGCAGGCCGGCGCTGCGGCGAGCGCGGCGCGCGCCGGCGGCAGCAGCGTCGCCGCACCGGCGGCGAGCAGGCCGCCGAGCAGGCGCCGGCGTTGGCCAGTGTGTGCGTTCACTGGCCTTCCTGCAGCCGCGCCGCCGAATGCCGGCGCAGCACCACGCGCGCGGCCAGCGCCAGCAGCACGCTCAGCGCCACCACCGCCAGGCCGAGCAGCAGCGGATGCTGCGAGAAGTACCAGCGCGCCCAGGTCGGCAGCGGCAGGTGGCCGACGTAGTAGGTCTGGTTGCCGGCCAGGCTGCGCACCTTGCCCTTCTGCAGCAGCACCACGCTGCCCTGGAAATCCTTCAGCGTGGCCGGTTCGAACCAGGCGTCGAAGAAGTCCTCGACGCTGGCCGGGTCCTCGGCCAGCAGCGCGACCACGCTGCGCCCGGCCTTCAGCGGCGACTGGAAGCCCATCAGCACCACATCGCCGGGCGCCGGCTTCACTGCGACCTCGGCAGTGGTCGGCAGGTCGGTGCGGCGCGGATCGAACGCCAGGAAGCCGGGCAGCTTGTCCAGCACCCAGTCGCTCATCGAAAACCGCTGTCCGCTGGCGCCGTCGCCGATCGGCAGCGCCGCGCTCCAGCGCTGGAACAGCGGCTGCGAGCGCAGACTGCCGAACACCAGCAGGTCGCTGTCGGCGTGCTTGTCGACCTCGGCGGCGTGGATCAGGGTCACCCGCAGCGCCGGATAGCCGGTGGACGCGCCGAGCCGGCCGAGCAGGGTCAGCAGGTTGGCCATGTCCTGATCGCCGATCTCGTCCGGCACCACCACGGTGGATTCGGACAGGTCGGCCAGGCGCGTGAACGGGAAGCCGGCATTGCCGAACGCGGCCAGGTTCGGCATCGCCATGTAGTGATGGAACGAGCGCAGGTCCACGCTGGAATCCGCATCGATCGCGCCGGACACGTCGGGGAAGGTGTTCTTGCACGCCTCCGCCTGCGGACGGTCGAAGAAGAAGTGGAAGCGCAGCTGGCTGTTGGCCGAGAACGGCCCGGTCGGCAGCAGCAGCTTCTGCTCCACCGGCATCGCGCCCTTGGGCGAGAGCTCGTGCCACCAGCGCAACGGCAACGACTCGGCGTAGGCGTGACCGGTCAGCGGCAGCGTGGTCACGAAGGCCTCGTTGATGCTGACGTTGAGCGCGGACTTGTTCTGCGTCTCCGGCACCGTATAGCGGTAGCGCAGGTTGATCGGGATGCCGTCGCGCTGCCACACGAACAGATCCGGCGGCAGCTGCAGGCCGACCCGGATCAGATCGGGGTGGTAGCCACTGACGTTCAGTTGCGCGGTCTGCGCGACCAGCTCGCCGAAGCGCACCGGCCTGTCGCTGGAGATCCAGTTGGGCGCGTCGTAGGGCTTGCGCGGCTGCGCCTGCTTGAGCTCGCCGATGCGCGCCACCGGGCCGTTGAACGGCGTGCCCAGGCTCAGCGCGGTGGCGGCCTGCTGCAGGTCGGCGTCGTCGCGGCCCAGCACCAGCAGCAGCTTGCCGGTGGCATCGCGCGGGTTGGCGACCATCGCCAGGGTCGGACCGGAGATCTCGCTCAAGCCGGCCTGGGTCGCCGCCAGTTCCGCCGGCAGGGTCGCAGCGGTGGCGAACAGCACCGCATTGCCGGTGGCCGGCACGTCGCCGATGGCCACGCCGAACGACGCGCCGCGGTAGCCGGCCTGCGCGCCGAACCAGGAGGCGACGATGCCGGCGCTGCGCAGCGTGGGCAGGTCCGGGCGTTGCGGGAACACGAACGGCAGTTCCAAGCGGCGCGTGTCGCGCTTGTCGTAGAACGGCACCGGCAGCAGCGCCAGGTCGTTGCGCAGCACCAGCGGGGTGGCGGTCAGCGACAGCCGCGTGGACGGATCGATGTTGGCCCACAGGCTGGTGTGGTCCGGGTCCTCGCAGTCGCGGGTGTAGTGGCCGATCAGCTGCAGGTTGAGCCGGTTGTAGTCGCTGATCAGGCGCGGATCGATCGGCACGTCGCTCTGCTGCAGCTTGCCGGCGTTCTCGCGACTGACCGGCAGGGTCGCCACGGTGACGCCGTTGACGCTGACCTTCAGGTGCGACAGGTCCGGCAGCAGCGCCGGCGAATAGCTGTACACCAGGTGCAGGTTCGCCGCCTGCACCACTTCGTCGGTACGGGTGCTGAAGGGAATGCCGGCGCTGCCCTGGATGCCGCGCAGGGTCATCTCGTAGTCCACGCCGAGCTGCTTGAGCGTGGCCGAGCGCTCGCGCTCGGCCGGCGGCGGCAGCGGCGTGGCGGTCGCGGCGGCCGCCGGCGACGGCGCGGTGGCGGGAAGGGTCGGCTCCTGGGCCAGGGCGAGGCCGGACAGGACCGTGAGACAGCACGCAGCCAGGGCGGGTAGACGCATCGACGGCAACCGGAAAGAAGGGAAAGAGAGGGAGCAACGCACCACCGCGGGACGACGACTCACGGCGCCGCCTCCTCGCCGGTGGCGCGGCCGCGCCAGCCGCTGCGCGCGCTGCTGGCGATGTGCTGACCGAGGCGCCGGAAGCCGCGCATGCTGGCCGCGAACACGCGCCCCAGCGACACCCAGAAGCGGTCGCGGTCGTGGCGGCCCCACTGCGACACCCAGATGTCGGCGCGGGCGAAGGTGCAGGCCACCAGCCAGCGCTCCTGCTCGATCGACATCGGCCGGAACTGGATGCTGATTTCGCCGTCGCGGTCGTGGCGCACCATCGCCGGCAGGCGCTTGGAACTGCCGCGCTGCGGCAGCGCGATCTCCACCGGCATGTCCGGCTCCACCGGCACCGGCGCGAGCAGGCGCAGGGCCATGCCACCGGTGGAAAAGTTGACGGTGCGGCAGGCCAGTTCGCGGCCATCGGCCAGGTGCAGCGTGGCCGGGATGTCCAGCGGCACGCGATGCGAGCGGCGCACCTGGCGCATCTCGCTGGCGGTGGCGATGGTGGCGCCGAGCAGCAGCACGTTGTAGGCGGTCCACGCCAGGTTGAACCAGATGGTCTGCGCCTCGCCGCCGGCCTGCACGCTGAGCAGGCGCATCACGCCCGCGACCACGCCGGCCAGGTTGAGCACCAGCAGGAACAGGTAGGGCTTGGCGATCTGCCCGTCGAAGTAGCTGCGCGGTACCAGGCCGCCCTTGGGGGTGACGTTGAACTTGCCGAGCTTGGGATTGAACAGTGCCACCAGCGTCGGGCGCAGGATGTACCAGGCCAGGGTGGTCTCGTAGACCTCGTTCCACAGCAGGTGGCGGAACTTGCCCTGGGTGCGCAGGTTGGTCAGGTTGGCCTGCAGGATGTGCGGCAGCGCGTAGGCCAGGATCATCAGCGCCGAGGCGTGGATCACGTGCGCGCCGAAGAACAGGAAGGCCAGCGGCGCGGTGAGGTACACGATGCGCGGCAGCCCGTAGAAGAAGTGCAGCATCGCGTTGGCGTAGCACAGCCGCTGCGACAGGCGCAGGCCCTTGCCCAGCAGCGGATTGTCCAGCCGCGCGATCTGCGCCATGCCGCGCGCCCAGCGGATGCGCTGGGCGACGTGGCCGGACAGGCTCTCGGTGGCCAGGCCGGCGGCCTGCGGCACCGCGATGTAGGCGCTGCGGTAGCCGCGACGGTGCAGCTTCAGTGCGGTGTGCGCGTCCTCGGTGACGGTCTCCACCGCCACCCCGCCCACTTCCTCCAGCGGCTTGCGCTTGATCACCGTGCACGAGCCGCAGAAGAAGGTGGCATCCCACTGGTCGTTGCCATCCTGCAGCAGGCCGTAGAACAGCTCGCCCTCGTTGGGCACCTTGCCGTGGTTGCCGAGGTTGCGCTCGAACGGATCGGCCGAGAAGAAGTAGTGCGGCATCTGCACCACCGCCAGCTTGGCGTCGCGCAGGAACCAGCCCATCGCCACCTGCAGGAACGAGCGCGTGGGGATGTGGTCGCAGTCGAAGATCGCCACGTACTCGCCGCTGGACTTCTTCAGCGCGGCATTGATGTTGCCGGCCTTGGCATGGAAGTTGTTGGTGCGGGTGACGTAGTGGATGCCGGCCTGCGCGCAGAACGCGCGAAACTCGTCGCGGCGGCCGTCGTCGAGCAGGTAGATGTTGAGCTTGTCGGCCGGCCAGTCCATCACGCTGGCGGCAAGGATGGTCGAGCGCACCACCGACAGCGGTTCGTTGTAGGTGGGGATGAACAGGTCGACGCTGGGCCATTGCCGCTGGTCGGCCGGCAGCGGCAGCGGCCGCCGGTTCAGCGGCCACAGCACCTGGAAATAGCCCAGGGCCAGGATCACGAATGCGTACAGTTCGGCCAGCAGCAGGCCCAGGCCCAGGCTCAGGTCGATCGGGCTGCTCATGCCCACGGTCTGGGTCAGGCGCCACCAGATGTAGCGCGAGGACACCGCCAGCGACAGCGCCATCATCACCAGGATCGCCAGGCGGCTGCCACTGCGCCGCAGCAGCATGGCCGCGGCGAACACCACCAGCGAGAACACCAGTTGCTGCGGCACCTCCATGGGGATGGCGACGACGAAGACCAGCAACACGGCGCCCAGCAGCCACAGCGACCAGTTGGCCAGGACATGCAGCGGGCGCGCGGCATGCGACGCGGAGGCAGCGCTCATCGGCGGTTCCTAACAAGGGGGAGGAGGTCGGCGCGCGGTCTTCCCCACCACGCGGCGACGGCAAACAGGGCGGCGCCCGAGGCGCCGCGCGGCATCAACGAGTCAAGAAGCGCTTGAGCGGACCGCCCGGCGCCGGCACGGCGGCCTCGCGGCCAGCCTCGAGCAGACGCTGGAACAACTGCTGCAACGGCGTGCCGCTGCCGGTTCCCGCCACGGCGGCGGCCGGCGCCGGCGCAGCCGGGGCGGCAGGCGCTGGCGGCGGCGGCGCAACCGGCAACGGGGCGGTCGGCCTGGGCTCGACCGCGGCGCGCACCACCGACAGCACCGGTGCCGGGACGGCGGGCGCCGGCGGCGGCGGCGGCACCGCGACCGGCTCCATCGCGCTGAGCCGGTCGGCGGAGAAATCCTGGTAGGCGGTAGCGCCGCTGCTGCCGAGCTTGGCGAACAGGCTGGAGACGTCGTCGCCGGTTTCGGCACCCGTCTGCTTGGACTTCTTGGACATGACTCCCCTCATGACGATCTGAAAATAGTCGGTCGCTGCCGCCGCGCTCAGCCGATCCTGGCCAGCACGAAGCGCCGCAGGTCTTCGTTCCCGGACGACAACGCACGCACGCCCAGCCCGGCCGACATGCCGACCTGCACGAACCATGCCTGATACACCCCCTCCAGGAACCCGTCGGCGCCGGTGGCCTGCCCGGCCAGGCCGATGTGCAGCGGCGAACCGGCGTGCAGCAGTTCGACGCGGTCGGCGTGTTCCTCGAACCGCGCATAGCCCCATTCCAGTTGGTCCCAGAGACGGTTGGCCGCCTGCTCCAGGTCCTGCAGGGTGGCGCAGGCACCGACCGGATGTTCGGCGGCGAAGCGGCGGCCGATGCGCGCCATCAACAGCGCCAGGTCCTCGGCCCCCAGTTCGGCGGCGAACTCCTCGGCCAACGCGCGCAGAAAGCCGCGCCACTGCCGCGAACAGGCATGGGTGCGGTAATGGGTCTGCAACGCGTGAGCGCTCATCGAGGAAGTCTCTGGGCAGGGACGGAACGACAACGGCGTAGCGGCTGCGGCGCCTGGCCGGCCGTCGCCGACCGCCACTATTGCGACACAGTTCTCACTTTATCGCGCAGTGTATCTCACTCCCTCTTCACCGCAAAGTCCCGATGCGCCGAACTGCGACGCCTGTCCGGCCGTCCCGGGACCGCGGCGTCCGCCGCGTCGGCGCACTGCCGCAGCACTCAGCGCGGGTCCTCGGCCGGCACCTCGAACACCTGGCGCAGGTAGGCCAGGTAGGCCGGGTCGTCGCACAGGGTCTTGCCCGGCGAGTCGCTGAGCTTGGCCACCGGCTGGCCATTGCAGCGGACCATCTTGATCACGATCTGCAGCGGCACCAGGCCCAGGTCGTTGGTCAGGTGCGTGCCGACGCCGAACGCCAGCATGCAGCGGTCGCGGAAATGCGCGTACAGCCGCATCACCTTGTCGATGTCCAGGCCGTCGCTGAACACCAGGATCTTGCTGCGCGGATCCACCCGATGCCGCTGCAGGTGCGCCAGGATCCGCTCGCCCCATTCGAACGGGTCGCCGGAATCGTGGCGCATGCCGTCGAACAGCTTGCAGAAGTACAGATCGAAATCGCGCAGGAACGCGTCCAGGCCGACCACGTCCGACAATGCGATGCCGAGGTCGCCGCGGTACTCGCGCGCCCACGATTCCAGCGCCGCCGCCTGCGAGTCGCGCAGCCGCGGCCCCAGCGCCTGGAACGCCTGCAGGTACTCGTGGGCCATCGTGCCCAGCGGGGTCAGCCCGTAACGGCGGGCGAAATGCACGTTGCTGGTGCCGACGAACTGCTTGCCCAAAGTCTGCTGCAGCACCGGCAGCAGCTCGCCGTGCCAGGCCCGCGAATAGCGGCGGCGGGTGCCGTAGTCGGCGATGGCGCAGCCGTCGTATCCGGGGGTATCGCGCAGCAGCGCGATCTTGGCCTGCAGGCGGCGCAGGCCTTCGGCATGCTCTCCCCCGCCGGCATTGCGGAACCACACCTCGTTGACGATCGCCAGCAGCGGCACCTCGAACAGGATGGTGTGCAGCCACGGCCCGCGGATGTGCAGTTCGATCTCGCCGGGCACGCTGGTCGAGGCCTGCACCTGCAGATACTTGCGGTCCAGGTGGAACAGCGCCAGGAAATCGACGAAGTCCGGCTTGATGAAGCGCATCGCACGCAGGTAGTCCAGTTCCTCCTCGCGGAAGCGCAGCGCACACAGCGCGTCGATCTCCGCCGAGATCTGCGGCAGGTACTGCGCCAGGTCGATGCCCGGGGTACGGCACTTGAAGCGGTACTCCACCTGCGCGCCAGGATGCTGATGCAGCACCGCCTGCATCATGGTGAACTTGTAGAGATCGGTGTCCAGCAACGAGTCGATGATCATCGCGCGATTATGCGCCCGATGCGTTGCGCCAAGTTGTCGCCCTTTGCAAAAGCGGTCATCGCAATCGCCACCGCATCGCCACACCTGTTCTGGCTCCTGCTATTGCTATTGCTTTTGCTTTTGCTTTGACGACCCCCTCATCGCGGCAGGCACGGCGGGCGAATACCCGAAGGGCGGCGCGCAGGATGCGCGTCGTTTTTCGCCGGCACATGGATGTGCCGTCGAAAAATGTCCGTCGTGGCTGCGAACCCGGAGCGCGTAGCGCGGAGGGCGCGCTTCGGGGTGTGCTTGACCAGCCTTCGGCTGTGGTGAAGCGCTTCTTTTGGTTACTTTTCTTTGCACAAGCAAAGAAAAGTGACTCGCCCGCAGGGCGAAAGCATTTGCCTTTGCGTTAGCTTGTGCTTGAGCTTCGTTCTAATCGCAGAAGCAGCTTCAAACGTGACATGCCTAATCGATTACGTTGGTCGCGGCTAAAGCCGCTCCTACAAGTAAGCGATGTCCCGCTGAGCAGTGAAAAATTGCGTTACTGGAAGTGTCCTGCAGCCCCCACCGCGGACGAAAGGCCATGCACCATGCGTCACCGCTTCAGCACCGCCTGCGCCGGCTTGTGCTGCACGGTGAAATCGCTGTCCTGCGCGCCGCCGGCGTCCGGGTCGGTGTACCAGCACCACAGCGCGATGCCGGCGATGCGCGACTGCGCGTCGAGCACCTCGCGCCACTCGCGCAGCACCTGCGCCTGCAACGCGGTATCGACCTCGGCGCTGCGCTGCTCCGGGCTTTCCCACGGCGCGGCGAGGCTGCCGCGCGCCGAGCGCAAGCCCACTTCGGCCACCCACACCGGGCGGCTGCTGCGCTCTCCCAGCGTCTGCACGCGCGCCGCGACCGCATGCATCTGCGCGCGCCGCTGCGCCGGTGTGGCGGAAAGCGCGGGGTACAGGCTGGTGCCGACGAAATCGAAACGGTCCCAGTAACCGAAGCGCTCGGCCTGCTCCAGGCCGTCGGCGACGTAGCCGATCGGGCCGCGATAGACCTGGCGCACCGCCGCCAGCAGGGCCGGCCATTGCGGCGCATCCTGCAACTGGCGCAGTTCGGTGCCGACGATCAGCGCGCTGGCGCGTTCCTCGGCGGCGACCTGCGCCAGTTGCAGCAGCGCGCGCTGGTAGGCGGCGAACCAGGCATCGCGATCGGCCGGCGCGGCCTCGCCGGCCCAGTGCCCGGGAATCCACAGATGCACCTTCAGCACCGGCTGCAGGCCCGCGGCGCGCATCTGCCGCAGTCCGGCGCGGATCAGCGCCGGGCTGCTGTCGCTGCCCAGCACCGGCGCCGAGGACTGCGGCGCGGCCTGCCAGACGAAGGCGACCAGCAGCGCGCGCGAGGCGCCGGCATCGGCCAGTTGCCGCAGCGACTGCTGCGCCGCCGCGCTGCCCCATGGCGCCTGCGGCGAGACCTTGACGTTGGCGCCCAGCCACGGCGGCGCCGGCGCCGCACTGCAGCCGCCGGCGCTCAGCGCCAGCAACAGTGCAGCCAGCAGTCTCACGGCGATCGGCGCCATACCCGGTAGATACCCTGGTGGTAGACCAGACTGTAGCCCGGCAGGCCCTGTTGCCATAGCTGCGGGAAGCGCCGGTTGAGGCTGTCCAGGGCGCCGGCCTGGCTGGCCGGGTCGCTCACCACCACCTGCGCCGGCATCTGCCGCGGATCGACCAGCGCCTGCTTGAAGCGCGGGTCGAACGGCAGGATCAGTTGCCTGGCGTCGCCGCGGGCGACGATCACCGGGTAGCTGGCGCGGTCGTCGAGCAGGGTCGGCTGCCGCGCCTCGGCCAGCCACGCGCCCAGCCGTGCGGCGTCGGCATGCCGTGGCGGCGCCGGCGCCTGCAGCGCGGCGATCCAGTCGCGGGTGGTGGAGGTGGCGGTGCGGGCGATCACCCAGCCGCTGGACACCGCGCCGGCCAGCAGCAACACCAGGCCCAGCCAGCGCAGGTCGCGGCGCAGGTCGCCCAGCACCAGCGCCAACGGCACCAGCAGCAGGGCCAGGAAGTCCAGCGGCTGCGCAGTGAAACGCGCCCAGGTGGCCAGCGTGCCGGCGCCGATCACGGTCAAGGTGGCGGCCAGCACGCTGCGCCAGGTGTCGCCGGCGCGGGTGTGGCGCAGCAACAGCAACAGCGGCGCGCTGACCAGCCCGGCCAGCGACAGCCACAACGGCGGCCACCACGGCTGCGCCGCGGCCTGCTGCAGCCACGGCTGCAGCGCCGCCTGCGCATAGATGCCGCGGAAGGCGGAGTTGGCGTCGCGCACGAACAGCAGCGGGTCGCCGAAGAACATGTAGTTGAGGTACATCCAGGCCGCCACCGCGAACAGGAACGGCAGGTAGCACACCAGGTAGAACGCCAGCGGCGCCTGCCGCATCAGCCGCGGCGGCGCGATCAGGAACAGCCACGGCGCCAGCGCCACCGCCAGGAAGCAGGCGCGCTCGTCGACGAAGAACAGCAGGCACAGGCTCGCAGCCAGGCGCAGGTAGGCGAAGGCTTCCGGATCGTCGCGGAAGTGGCGCAGCGCGCGCGCGGCCACGTAGAACACCAGCAGGCCCAGGCCCTGGTTGTTGCCGGACAACGTCGGCCACAGGAAGAACGGCTGCAGCACCAGGCTCGCGCTCAGCGCCCACGCCCAGCCGCGCCCCAGCCCGGCGGCGATGTCGCGCCACAGCAGGGTCACCAATGTCGCCCCGGCCAGCACGTCGACCAGATACGGCAGCAGCGGCGTGGACAACCCCGGCAGGCCGCCGATCAGCACGCCCAGGTACAGCGAGGCCTGCGCGTACAGGAAACCCAGGTACTCGATGCGGAAGCCGGCCGCGTCGCGCAACAGCAGCAGCTTGGCGTACTGCGCCATCGCGTCGTCGCTCATGTAGCCATGCGCGAGCAACCGGTGGCACAGCAGCGCCAGCAGCGCCGCGGTGAGCACGAACACCGCGGTGCCACGCGCGCGCGGCGGCGCGTCAGTCGTCGAGCGCGGCGCGGCGCTCTTCGGCCATGTGCTTGCTGATGCCATGGGTGGTCTTTTCCCAGTAGAACGGGTTGCGGATGAGCTGCCACAGGCCCTTGTAGGCGGCGATGGACTGCAGCAGCCAGTACAGCGGCACGGTCAGCGCGTAGGGCGCCAGGCGGAAGTAGTCGCGCTTGAACGCCGCCACCAGGGTCATGTAGATCAGGAAGCCGTTGCCGAGCAGCAGGTTGAGCAGGCTCAGGTACAGCAGCGCCGGCGGGAAGAACGGATCGAAGAATTTCGAGCCCACCGCCAGCCACAGCCCGTAGCTCAGCCACATCAGCGGCGCGGCCAGTGCGGTGAAGAAGGTGCCGCCGACGAACAGCTGGAAGCCCCAGAACCCGCGTACGCCGGTGGAGCGGTACAGCTGCACCGGGTTGCGCATGTGCACCAGCCAGGTCTGCATGTAGCCCTTGAGCCAGCGCGAGCGCTGCCGGATCCAGTTGGGGATGCTGACGTTGGCTTCCTCGAACGTGGTCGAGTTGACCACGCTGACCCGGTAGCCCTGCTGGGTCAGGCGCACGCCCAGGTCGGCGTCCTCGGTGACGTTGTACGGATCCCAGGCGTGGACCTTGCGCAGGATGTCCAGGCGGAAGTGGTTGGAGGTGCCGCCGAGCGGAATCGGGATGCGCAGGGTTTCCAGCGCCGGCAGGTAGAAGTCGAACCACAACGTGTATTCCAGCGTGAACATGCGCGTGAGCCAGTTCTCGTCGGCGTTGTAGTAGTTCAGCCGCGCCTGGATGCAGGCCACGTCGGCCGGCGACTTGCGGAATGCGGCGACCACGCGCTTGAGTTGGTCCGGCTCCGGCTTGTCCTCGGCGTCGTAGATGGTGAGCATCTGCCCGCGGGCGAAGCGCAGCGCGTAGTTGCAGGCCTTGGGCTTGGTCTTGGGCTGCGACGGCGGCACCCGGATGATCTCGAAGAACGCCTCCAGGCCCAGCGCCTTGGCCGCCTCGATGGTCTCGGTGTCGTCGGCCTCCAGCACCAGCTTCACGTCCAGCTTGGAGGTCGGGTAGTCGAGCCGGCGCAGCGCGTTGGCCAGGATCGGCAGCACGTCCGGTTCCTTGTACATCGGCACCAGCACCGTGTAGACCGGCAGGTCCTCGTCGCCGAGCGCGGCCACTTCCTCGTCGCTGACCTTGATGTCGATGCGGCGCCGCGCGCCGCGCCAGGCCAGCACCAGCTTCAGCCCGAAGGTGGCCAGGAACGCCACCGCGATCAGCGTGTTGAGCGCGATCAGGGTGACCAGCGGCCACAGCGCCAGGGCCGCGGCCAGCACCACGGTCAATGCCACCAGGAAGGCGGACTGCGCGCGGGTAATCACCTGCCGCGCCGAATGCTCCGGTGCATGTTCGGCCAGCAGGTTCAGCGCGTCGTGGGTGAGCTGCGCGTCGGCGTGCTGCTGCAGGCTCCAGACGATGTCGAACTTGGAGGTGCCGACGAAGCGCACCTGCTCGCCGTAGGTGGCGCGCGCCCAGGCGAAGATCTCCGGGCCGGGATCGGCCACCGCCAGCACCAGCTGGCCGTCCTCCTCGCGCCACGGCAGCACCAGGCGCTGCGCGTAGTCGGCCAGCCGCTCCGGCTGGAACAGGGCCGGATCGATCGGTTGCTGGAGCAGATTGACGAAATGCAGCCCGAAATGCTGCGCCAGCACCGTGTAGAAGCGCAGTGCGGCCACCCCACGCTGCGCCAGCACCACGTCGCCCAGCCGCGAGCGCCAGCGCGACTGCAGGGTCAGCGCATTCTGCAGCTGCGGCGGATCGATCACCCCCGCGGCGACCAGCGCCTCGCCGATCGGCGCCTGCAGGCCGCCCTCGGTCGGCAGCCGCCCGAGCCGGCCGGGGGCGCTCGCCTCTGCGGCGACGCTGTCGTGTTCGCCGGACACGGCTAGAACCGCCACCAGGCGGCCACGAACGGACCGCCCGCGCCGCCGGTGTTGCGCCCGGCCACCGGCTGCTGGTAGCCGAGCTGCAGCTGCGTGCCGCCGGGCAGCGTGTACAGCACCGAGGCCTGCAGCTTGCTGAAATCGAAGTTGTTGCCGCGGATCGGCGTATTGTCGCCGGGCGCGTAGATCCGGTTCGGGCCCTTGCCGTTGCCCAGGCTCTGGATCACGTTGAACTCGCCGATCAGCATCCAGCGCGGCGCCAGCGCCAGGCCGCTGGACACGTCCAGCCGCGCCTCGTCGGAGGCGTCGCCGCCACGCAGGCGCACCGCCGTGCCCAGGTCGACATAGCCGTCGTGCTCGCCCAGGCGGTAGCCGCGGCCGACGCTGTAGCGCAGCTCGGCGCCGTAGTCGCCCTGGCCCAGCGCCGGCCGCGCGCCGTCGCGCTGGCGCGCATAGGCGGGCACCAGCGCCAGCACCTGCAGCGCGCCCTGCCAGGGACCGTCGCGGCCATCCGGGTCGAGCCGGTAGCGCAGGCCGATTTCCTGGTCGGACCAGCCGCTGCTGTGGCGGTCGCCGTAGCCGCTGTCGTTGCGGTAGCCGACCTTGCTGAAATAGAAGTTGCCGACCAGGGTCAGATCCGAACTCAGCGCGTACTCGCCATAGAGATTGAGCTGGTCCTGGCGGCTGCGCCCGGCATCGGGGAAGTTGCCGGACTGGCCGTGGCTGTTGAACACCGCGCCGCCATCGGTATGGCTGGCCTTGAGGATCACCAGCCCGTGGCCGGCCTCGTCGACCCAGGCGCTGGCGTAGCAGGGGCCGGCCGCCAGCGCGAGCAGGGCCAGTGCCAGCCGCGCGCGGCGCGCAGGCGTGGCGCTGCCGGCAGCGGCCATGGGCATAGCGGACGCGCAGGCTCGCGCGTGGGTGCGCGAGCGCACGCCGTCGAGATCAAACATGGTTGAGTTCCTGGTGGGGCCCCCGCACCAGAGCGGGCACGGTGCAGGGGTGATCGGCGGAACACGGCACTTGTTAAGTGACGCACTTCCCAATATAGCGAATTTATGTTGCCATGCCGCACGCGCGCGCAACGCGGCAGATTTCGTTCAGCCTGGGCGCCGCCAGCACAGCCGGGCGAAGGTGACCCAGGCGTGCAGCCAGATCACCGCCCACACCGCCGCCCGCACCGGCCAAGCCCGGCTCGGCGCCTCGAACTTGCGGAAGTAGCGCCACAGCCCGCGGTGCTTGTGCCACTCGACGAACCACGGCCGCTTGCGGCTGGACACGCCGCGCACGTGCAGCACGCGCAGGCTGTTCAGCACCGCCACCGTGGCCCCGGCCTGGCGGACCCGGCGGCACAGGTCCAGGTCCTCGGCATGCAGCCGGTAGCCGACGTCCCAACCGCCGATGCGCGCGAACAGCGCGCGCGGCAACAGCATCAGCGCACCGGACAGCGCCGGCACCGGCTGCAGCGGCTGCGCCGGATCGGCCGCCAGCGCCAGCCGCGAGCCGGCCAGCGGATGCCGCAGCATCGCCGCGAAGTCCGGATCGCGGCGCCGCACCGCGGCGTCGGCGCGGCCGTGCTCGTCGACCTGCTCCACGCCCAGCAGCGCCTCGCCGAGCGCGGCGGCCTGCGCGCGCAGTTGGGACAGGGTGTCGGACTCGACCATCAGGTCGGGATTGACGAAGGCCAGCCACGGCGCATCGCTGGCCGCGGCACCCTGGTTGCAGGCGGTGGCGAAGCCGGGATTGTCGGGATTGGCGATGAAGCGCACCCGCGCATCGTCCAGCGCATGCCGCTGCACCACCGCCAGGGTGTCGTCGCGCGAGGCGTTGTCGACCACCCGGATCTGCGCCACCTCGGCGGCCGCGCGCAGCCGCTGCAGACAGGCATCGATGGTGCTGCCGCTCTCGTAGGTCACCACCACCACGGCTATCTGCTGTTCGCTCATCCGCCGATTATCCCGCATGCGCCGTCCGCAACGCGCGCGACAGGCATGGCGGCGGCGGCGATTGCCGCGCATACTCTGCGCCCCGTGCGCTGCGCGGCCGTTTGCGGCCCGCACGTGCGGGAGACGGAGCGATCCGTGTCCTTTCCTTCGCCCAGTGCAGATGCCGGTCAGCGTTGTTTCCTGTCCCAGGCTGCCGCCCCACCCCGCAGACCGCGCGCGCCGACTGAGACCGCGCGCATGCCGAGACGCCGGCGGCGCCACCGTCCCCGCTCCCGATCGTGCGACCGGGCCCTGCCTCAGGCCTCCCCGCCCCTGGTCTAGACCAATCGCGCACAGCCGCCGCGACGATGCGCATCGCGCACCCGGCATGCGGCGCGCCCGGGCGCACCGACACCGCGAGAGACGCGCATGAGCGCCCGCCACCAGATGCACGGCATGGGCCTGCAGACCGTGGCCGCCGACTGGCCGCCGCTGTCCGACGGCGAGGTGGAGGCGCTGCTGCAGCAGTACGCCTCGCCCGGCCAGCTGCGCGCACTGCGCTGGCACAGCCCGCGCCCGTTCTCCGCGGCGGCGGAGGTCGAGACCGCGGCCGGCACGCTGTTCGTCAAGCGCCACCACCGCCGCGTGCGCGACCTGCACGCGCTGGGCGAGGAACACGCCTTCATCGCCCACCTGCGCGCGCAGGGCGTGCCCGTGCCGGAGGTGCTGCGCGACCGCGACGGCGCCAGCGCGGTGCGGCACGGCCACTGGACCTACGAGGTGATGCGCGCCGGCGACGGCGAGGATCGCTACCGTGAGGCGGTGTCGTGGACGCCGTTCGCCGACACCACCCATGCCGCCGCCGCCGGCCGCGCCCTGGCGGCACTGCACCGCGCCGCCGCCGGCTACACCGCGCCTCCGCGCAGCACCACGGTGCTGGTCGCCAACCTGCGCCTGTTCGCCCAGCCGCAGCCGGTGCAGGCGCTGCAGCAGGATCTGGCGCGGCGCCCGGCACTGGCGACATGGCTGCAGCGGCACGACTGGCAGGACGACCTGCGCGCGCACCTGCTGCCCTGGCACGCGCAGGCATGGCCGCTGCTGCAGGCGCCGCCGCCGGCGCTGTGGACGCATGGCGACTGGCACGCCTCCAACCTGCTGTGGCGCGGCCACGGCGCCACCAGCACGGTCAGCGCGGTGTTCGATTTCGGCCTGGCCGACCGGACCTTCGCCCTGTTCGACCTGGCCACCGCGATCGAACGCAACCTGATCCCGTGGCTGCAACTGGACGACGGCGGCGAAGCGGTCGCCGAACTCGACCAGCTCGATGCGCTGCTGCACGGCTACACCACGCTGCTGCCGCTGGACGCGACGCAACTGCGCTTGCTGACCGCGCTGCTGCCGCTGGTGCATGCCGACTTCGCGCTCAGCGAGATCGACTACTTCGCCGGCATCACCGGCTCGGATGCGCACGCCGAGATCGCCTACCGCCGCTACCTGCTCGGCCACGCCACCTGGTACGGCGAGCGCGAGGGTCAGCGCCTGCTGCGGCACCTGCAGCGGCACGCCGCGGCCGCGCCATGAACCGACGCATCCACACCAATCCATCCGCCGTCACGGCTGCCGCGCGCACGCCGCGCGGCGCTGCCGCTTCCCTCTTTCGTTTCGTTTGCCCGAGGTCGTTCCGCATGCTGCCCACCCGCCGCTTCCCCACCCCGCACGCGCTTGCGCTGGGCCTGGCCATCGCCCTGCCGCTGCCGGCCCTGGCCGCCGACGATGCGCCGGCATCCGCCACCGCGCAGACCCCGGTCGAACTGGACGCGATCAACGTGCAGGGCCGCCAGCCGCACAACCGCAGCAGCCTGAGCGGCTACGGCGACGCGCCGCTGCTGGACACGCCGATGGCGATCGACACCATCGACCGCACCCAGTTGGCCGACCGCCAGGTGCGCGTGCTCAGCGAGGTGCTGCGCGCCGACGCCGCGGTCGGCGACAGCTATGCGCCGATCGGCTACTACGAGAACTTCCTGGTCCGCGGCTATTCGCTCGATGCGGCCAACAGCTACCGCATCAACGGCCTGACCATCGCCGGCGAACAGAACGTGGCGCTGGAGAACAAGGAGCAGGTGCAGGTGCTCAAGGGCCTGTCCGGGGTGCTGTCCGGCATCACCACCCCGGCCGGGGTGATCGACTACCAGACCAAGCGCCCGCAGCACGTGCGCAGCCTGGTGCTGAGCGGCGACGACGACGGCAGCCGTGGCGCGGCGGTGGACCTGGGCGACTGGTTCGGCAGCGAGCGCCAGTTCGGCCTGCGCGTCAATGCCGCGCACGAGACCCTGCGCAGCTATGTCGACCACGCCGATGGCCACCGCAACTTCCTGTCGCTGGCCGCGGACTGGAACATCGATCCGCAATCGACCCTGCAACTGGACGTGGAATACCAGGACCGCCAGCAGCGCTCGGTGCCGGGCTACCAGTTGCTCGGCGGCACGCAGCTGCCGAGCGGCGTGTCGGTGCATCGCCTGCTCGCCTACCAGCCGTGGTCCAGGCCGGTCGGCATCGAGGCGCTGAATGCACAGGTGCGCTACGAATACCGCTTCAGCGACGCCTGGAACGTGCATGTCGCCGCGTCGCACAGCCGCGCCCTGATCGACGATTACTCCAGCTTCGCCTGGGGCTGCTACGGCGCGGCCAGCTGCGCCAGCGACGCCGTGCCCAACCACTTCAGCCGCGAAGGCGACTACGACATCTACGACTACCGCAGCCCCGCCGACAGCCGCCGCAACGACGAACTGCAGGCGATCGCCAGCGGCAGCGCCAGCACCGGCGTGTTGCAGCACCAGTTCCAGGTCGGCGTCGACTATCTGCATCGCACCATCGACCGCCACGGCTCGATCAATGAAATGATCGGCAGCGGCAACATCGACGCCGATCCGCCGCTGCTGGCGCCGGCCGACGCGGTCCTCGGCCCCAAGCGCCGGCGCCTGGACAGCGCGCAGACCGCCCTGCTGGCCAGCGACCGCATCGGCATCGGCGATGCCTGGCAGCTGCTGCTGGGCGCGCGCCAGGTGCGCTACGACGAACGCGCCTGGGACCGCAACGGCACCCTGACCCGGCGCACCCGTCGCTCCGTGTTTCTGCCGCAGGCGGCGCTGCTGTTCAAGGTGCAGCCCTCGCTGTCGCTGTACGCCAGCTTCGCCAAGGGCCTGGCCCCGGGCGGCACCGCGCCCTGGTTCGCCAGCAACGCCGACAGCATCCTCGCCCCCACCAGCGCCTACCAGCGCGAGGCCGGCATGAAGTACGAGCGCGACGGCGTGACCCTGGGCGCGGCGTTGTTCGACATGCGCCAGGCGTACCAGTACGCGCAACCGCAGGCCGACGGCAGCTTCCTGTTCGTGCAGCAGGGCCGCCTGCACAACCGCGGCATCGAACTGTCCGCCGCCGGCACGCTCGGCGCCGGCCTGCACCTGCAGGCCAGCGTCGCTGGCATCCGCGCGCGCGCCGAGGACACCGGCACGCCGGGCGACGAAGGCCACCAGGCGTTGAACGTGCCGCGCTTGCGCGCCAGCGCGCAGGCCACCTGGGACGTGCCCGGCATCAACGGCCTGGCGCTGCTGGGCGGCGCGCAGTACAGCGGCGCCAAGTACGCCGACCGCAGCGGCCAGGTCGCCGTCGGCGGCTACAGCGTCTACACCCTGGGCGCCCGCTACGCGACGCGGCTGGGCGCGGTGCCGACCACGCTGCGGCTGAGCGTGGACAACCTCACCGACAAGCGTTATTGGCGCGACGTCGGTGCTTACGAAGGCGACGACTATCTGTTCCTCGGTGCGCCGCGGACGGCGCGGTTGGCGGTGCAGTTCGATTTTTGAGGAGCGGGGATTGCGGAGTCGGGATTGGAGATTCGTAAAAGCCGGAAGCAGACATGGCGACGGTCGCGGCTGAAGCCGCTCCTACAACACCCATGATTCCATGCGTTTGCGAAACGTCCTGATTCAGATGCACTGATCCACGATGACTTCATCCACCGCCCTCTCCTTGAATGCCAGGCGCGCTGATGCCGTTGTAGGAGCGGCTTCAGCCGCGACGGGCGTTCCTGCTAACGCTTGTCGCGGCTGAAGCCGCTCCTACAACCGAGCGCACTGCACTGCACTCGCGAACCACCCTCCATCCCGAATCCCCACTCCCCAATCCCGGCCTCCCCACCATGTCTCCCCTCGAACTGCTCGCCGTGCTGGTCAACGTCGTGGGTGTGTGGCTGACCGCGCGGCGAGTGCGCTGGTGCTGGCCGGTCAACGTGGTCGCGGTGCTGCTGTACGCGTGGCTGTTCTATCAGTGGAAGCTGTACTCGGACATGCTGCTGCAGGGCCTGTACGTGGTCCTGCAGGGCTACGGCTGGTGGCGCTGGAGCAAAGGGCTCGGCGACGACGGCAAGGTCCAGGTCGGGCCGCTGCCCTGGGCCGAAGGCCTGCGCTCGGTGCTGGCCGGCGCCGCCGGCGCGGTGCTGCTGGGCTGGTGGATGCACCGGCACACCGATGCGGCGCTGCCGTGGCTGGATGCCGCGCTGTCGGCATTCAGCGTGGTCGCCAGCGTCTGGGCCGCGCGCAAGCGCATCGCCAACTGGGGCCTGTGGATCGTGCTGGACTGCGTCTACGTCGGCGTGTTCCTGTACAAGGGGCTGTACCCCACCGCGGCGCTGTACGCCGGATTCGTGGTGCTGGCGGTGTACGGATTGCGCCTGTGGCAGGCGGATCTGCGTCGCGCGCGTGCGATCAGCTGAGTGCGCCCAGGTCCTTCCGTGCTTTCAACAACACTGCACGAGCGAAGGTCGGGCAATCGGCACACCGGAAGCCCTCACCCGTCAGGCGCCCCACATCGCCCGCATGCCTGCCGGCAGCGTAGTCTTGTCAGCCACGCTGCGCCTCACCCTGGACTTCGCATGAGCTTCGCCACCCCCGCCGGCTTCGCCCAGCGCATCGCCGATGCGCTGCTGGCGCGCATCGCCGCCGGCGAATGGCGGGCGGACCAGCGCCTGCCGGTGGAGCGCGAACTGGCCGCGCTGTTCGGCTGCACCCGCATCACCCTGCGCGAAGCCCTGCAGCAGCTCGAATCGGACGGCCACATCTACCGCGAGAACCGCCGCGGCTGGTTCGTCAGCGCGCCGCGGGTACGCCACGACCCCAACAGCATCGCCGGCTTCATGCAGTACGTGGCCGCACAGGGCGGCGTCCCGCGCACCGAACTGCTCGCCGCGCAACGCCAGCCGGCCGGCCCGGCGCTCGCCCGGCACCTGCAATTGCACGATCCCACGACCGAGGTGTTCGTGCTGCGCCGCCGCCGCTGGATCGGGCGCCGCGCGGTGCTGCTGGAGACCAACGCGATCCTCGCCGCGTGGGCACCGCGCCTGCTCGACCACGACCTGGCCGGCTCGCTGAGCGCGGTGCTGACCCAGCGTCTGGGCTTGCGGCAGGCGCGCAGCCGGCTGTCGATGTATCCGGCCACGCTCGACGCCGAGCAGGCCGCGCTGCTGCAATCCACCGCCGGCACGCCCTGCTTCCGCCTGCAACGCGTCAGCTACGATCCCGATGGACGCGCCGTGGAGTTCGACATCGAATCCTGGCGCCACGACGTGCTGGAAGTGTCGGTGGATGTATACGCGCCGCCGAAGTAAGCCGATCTGCGGCGATGTCAACCAGGCACGGGAGGTTGTGGGAGTCAACTGTCATGCAGCCGCGACGCGCAAAGCGGTGCGTGCTTTCCGATGGCGCAATGCGTCGGGACTGAAGTCCCTCCCACAGTGCATCCGGCGGGCTTGCCGCAAGCCGCTGTGGGAGTCAACTGTCCTGCAACCACGACGAACGGAGTAGGTGGACGATCGGACCTCGGAAGCCGTCGGGACTGGATCCCACAAAAAGGAGACGAGATTCCCTCCCACATCGCGCCCGGACACCGATCACCGCCAGTCCCTGCGGGAGTCGCGGTCGCTTGGCTTTGGTTGTTGCTCTTGCCCTTGCTTTTGACTTACCGGGTTCCCTTCCGAAGCGGCGGCCAGCGCGGGGAAAACCCCGAAGGGGCGGCGCACAGGGATGTGCGCCGTCCGCGGCAGGGGCAGGATGCCCCTTCCGCGGATCCCCGCGATGGACGCGGACCCGGAGCGCGCAGCGCGTAGGGCGCGAGGCAGGGCGCGCTTTCTTTTGGTTACTTTTCTTTGCGCGAGCAAAGAAAAGTAACTCGCCGTAAGGCGAAAGCTTTGCTCTTGCACTTGTTGTCACATGGCTGAATTGTAGGAGCGACCTCGACACGAGACGCACTAGGCATCGAACAGCGCGCGCTGCGGATCCGGCGGCGGCAACGTGTCGTACAGGCGCTGCAACTCCTCGCGGCAGGCGCGCAATGGATCGTGCATCAGGAAGCCGGCCAGGCGCGCGTGCCAGGCCGGCCAGCGCGTGGCCAGCGCGTCCATGTCGCCGTCGGCGGCGCGGCCTTCGCCGCTGCACGCGACATGCGCGGTCTCGCACAGCACGTTGCGCCAGCCGAGTCCGGCCATGCGCAGCGACAGGTCGGTCAGTGCCGCATACCAGGAGCCGTAGCTGCTGGCGTCCAGGCCGCCGGCACGCTGCCGCGCCACCCCGCGCAGCACCACCGCATGGCACACCGCCGACGGCAGTTCCGGATGCAGCGGCGGCAGGGCCGCGCAGGCGCGGGCCAGGCGCTCGGGATCCTCGGGCAGCGGATTGATCTCGCCCAGCCGCGGCCACGCGCAGGCCTCGCCGGCATTGCTCCACGGCGTGGCGCTGGCGATGGCCGCATCGCGCGCCAGGCAGGCGCTCAACTGCAGCAACCAGCCCGGCGTGGGCTGCGCGTCGGCGGCCAGTACCGCCACGTCGGCATCGCCGCAGGCGCGCAGCATCTCGTCCACATGCGCGACCTCGCCGAGCATGCGCGGCCGCCGCGTGTAGTCGGCCTGCAGGCGCGTGCGCGCCAGCCAGGCCTCGATCACGCGGATGCCGCGCGGGCCGGCCTGCGCATCGTCGGCCAGCCACACGCGGGTGCCGGCCGGCGTGTTCGCTTCGAGCGCGCCCAGGCAGGCGTCCAGCGCGACGTCGTCGACGCCGACCGCCAGCAGCACGATGGGCAGGCTCACCCGCTTACTTCTTGCCGCGTGCCGGCAGCGGCTTCATGGCCTCGAACTTCGCTCCGTACTCGTCAGTGAGATTGCGCGCTTCCTGCGGGTTGCGCACGATCGAGGGGGTGATCAGCACGATCACTTCCTGCCGGTTTGTGTCCTGCGTCTTTTGCCCGAACAGCGCGCCGACCACCGGCAACTTGCTCAAGTACGGCACGCCGTTGCTGCCGTCGGTGGTGCTGTCGTTGATCAGGCCGGCCAGCATGATGGTGTCGCCGCTCTGCACCGCCGCCTCGGTCTTGACCCGCCGCGTGTTGATCGGCACGTTGCAGGCGGTGCTGGTGCCGGCGTTGGTGCCGCAATTGGTCGACGCCGCGCCGGGCGAACTGACTTCCTGCACGATGTCCAGAAACACCATGCCGTCCTTGGTCACCCGCGGACGTACCTTCAGGATCACACCGGTGTCCAGATAGTTCACCGAGGAGTAGGTGGTGCCGGCGCCCAGGCCAGTATCGACGCTGACCGAATTGATCGGGATGCGCGTGCCCACGTTGAGGGTCGCCTCGGCGTTGTTGCGTACGAACACCGATGGCGTCTGCAGCAATTTGACGTCGGTGACCTCATCCAGTGCGGTGATCACCGCCGCGGCATTTTTGCCGAGGAAGGTCCAGCCCAGGCCACTGCTGCCGGTGATGGCGCCGGCGATATCGCCCCAGATCTTGCGGCCGGCCGCGCTGGGCAGATTCGCACCACCGCCGCTGAAGCCGATGTTGTTCGCAGTGGACGACGCATTCACTGCCTGCTCGAAGTACCAGTTGACGCCGTACTTGAGCTGGCCCTTCAAGTTGACTTCCGCCACCTGCGCCTCGATATGCACCTGCATCGGCATCACGTCGAGCTTCTCGACCACATCGCGGATCGAGCGCCAGGCCTGCGGGGTGGAGCGCACCAGCAGGGTGTTGGTTTCCTCCACCGCCGACACGCCGACCTTGTCGCCCTGCACTTCCAGGGTCACGCTGCCGTTGCCGGACGTGCGCGGCGACAGCTGCAGGCTGCCATTGCCCAGGCCGCCGCCGCTGCTGCCGGAGGAACTGCTGCCGCCCAGGCTGTCGCTGCTGCTGCCCAGGCTGCCGCCCAAACTGCCGCCGCCCAGGCTGCTGCTGTCGCTGCCGTTGAAGCCGCCCAGGCCGCCGCCGTTCAACTGGCTCATCTGCGAGCCCGGCATCAGCGAGGCGTTGGAGTCGCCGCGGTTGCCGCCACCGGCGCCGAACACCTCGGCCAGGCGGTCGGCCAGGTCCTTGGCCTTGATGTACTTGAGTTCGTAGGAGAACAGCCGCGCGCCGCCGCCGGCGCTGTCGATGCGGTCCAGCCACTCCTGGATCTGGTCCAGGTAGCGCGCCTGCGGGGTGATCACCAGCACCGCGTTGGCATTCTCCAGCGGCATGAAGCGGAACATGCCGGCGCTGGGGGTCTTGCTGTTCTCGCCGAACACCTTCTCCAGGTCGGCCGCCACCTGCTCGGCCTTGCCCGACTGGATCGGGAACACGCCCACCGACATGCCCGACAGCCAGTCGACGTCGAAGATCTGCACCGTGCGCAGGTAGTTCTCCAGTTCGGCGCGGGTGCCGCCCAGGGTGATGACGTTGCGCGAGCTGTCGATGCCGACGATGGCGTTCGGCCGCGCGTACGGCTCCAGCACCTTCTTCATCTCGCTGGCGGAGATGTACTTCAGCGGCACCACGCGCACCTCGAAGCCGCGCGCGTTGGCCGGCGAGGCGGTGCTCGGCGCCACCGTGCCGGCCAGGGCCTGGTCGGCGGGGACGATGTTGTAGCGGCCGCCGCTGTAGACCATGCGCGCGTTGTTCCAGCCCAGCACCATCTCCAGCAGGTTCAACGCCTGCGCCGGCGATACCGGCTTGGGCGTGGCCAGGGTCACCGTGCCCTGCACGCCCGGCGCGATCACGTAGTTCTGCCCGAGCATGTCGCCGAGGATGGCCTTGACCACCGCCTGCAACGATTCGCCCTCGAAGTTGAAGGTGGCGCTGCCGCTGCTGGCGTTGCCCAGCGACGGCGCCGGCGCCGCGGCGGCCGCGGAATTGATCATGGTGCCGCTGCCGCGGCGGATCACCGGGGTGGCGCGCTCGGGCAAGGCATTGGGGTCGGCCGGGCCGCCCTGGCCGTCGGTCTGGGTGCTGCCGGCCGCGCCGACCTGGGGGTTGATCGCGGCGCCGCGACGGATGTCCGGCGAGGGCGTGGTGGCGCAGCCGGCCACCAGGCCGATGGCGAGGAACAGGGAAAACAGACGCGGCGTCATGCGATCACTCTTCAAGGGTTCTGACCTGAGGGGTTGTTCTGGCGCTGTTGCTGCAATTGCCGGCGCCGCGCTTCGATCCGCTCGCGGATGGCCTGCAGTTGCTCCGACGAGGGAGCCGGCGACGACGGCGCGGGTGCGCTCGGGGTCGGTGCCTGGTTCGGCACCGGATTGGGAGCGGACTGGGTCGGCGGGCGCGGCGCCGTGGCGTTGGACTGGCCGTTGGGCGCAACTCCCGGCATCTGCCCCTGCGCGGCGGCCGCGCGCCCGGCCTGGCCGAGCACGGTCGGCGGTTGCCCGCCCTTGCCGTCAAACACCTTCAACTCCAGGGTCTGGGTGCCGCCGGAACCGCTGACCGTCGCCTGGCGCGGCGCCAGCGACAGCAGCCGCCAGCCCTGCACCGCGTCGCCGCCTTCCTGCAGGCGCAGCGATTCGCCCTGCTCGGTGGTCAGCGTGGCCATCTTGAAGCGGTCGGTGAGCAGCACGCCGGTCAGGCGCACATTGGGGGCGGCGGCCTGCCCGTTGTCGGCGCTGAGGAAGAACGGATGCGGGCGGCGATCCTCGGCGAACACCGGGCGCGCGGCGATCTCGCCATACTGCGAGAAATCGCCCAGGCGATGCGCAGTGGCCGCGGGCAGGCCCGGCAGCCGCTGCAGCATCGACGGATCGTCGGGCAGCGGCGCCACGCGTTCGCCGAGCCCGCCCAGGCCCAGCGCCCAGACCAGCAGCCCCCACAGCGCCAGCGTGCCCAGCCACACGGTGCGCAGGCCCATCGCTTCAATTCGCATGGCGTCCCTCCACCTGTTGCGGCAGGTCCGCCGGTGCGGCATTCGCGGCGCCAGGCGTGCCCGGCAGGTTGGTCGCGCTGGGCGCGGCCGGCGGCGCCGGCGCGGCGGCCGGTTCGCTCGGCCCGGCGCCGGCGGAACCGCCGGCATTCATCACCGGCGTGGCCGCGGCAGGTGCCGCCGCTGCCGACGGGTCCGGCGTGGCGGACGCGGCCGGCGGCGCCGGCATCGCGTTCGGGCGCAGGTAGCCGGCCAGTTCGAACGCCACGTCCAGGCCGTTGCCGCTTTCGCCCGGCGAGAGCTGGTAGCGCTGCGCCATCACGTTGAGGTTGTCGATGAACAATGCCGGTGTGCCGCTCTCCAGCGCATGCAGCACGGCCGCCAGTTCCGGCGTGCCGCAGCGCAGGCGCACCTGCACCGCGACACGGGTGAAGCGGTCGCTGCGGTTGTCGGCGGCCAGCGGCGAGCGGTTGCTGATCGCGCAGCTGCGGTTGCCGGGGCTGGCCGTGGCCACTGCGCTTTCCAGGCGCTGCACCAAGCCGGCCGAGGCCAGCTCGGCCGAGGTCTCGCGCAGGAAGCCCGGGCGCGTGGCCAGTTCGCGCTGCGCCTGCTGCAGCCGTTGCGCCACCTGCGGCGCCTGCTGCAACTGCATGCGCACGCGCAGTTCGCGCTGCTGCAGTTCCTGGATCTGCGTATCGACCTCGCGCATCGGCACGGTCCACCACGGATGCACCAGCACCAGGTAGCCCAGCGCCAGCGCCGCCAGCAGCAGGCCCAGCGCCAGCCAGCGGTCGCGCTTATCGACCTGCACCGGCATCGGCGGCCTCCTTGCGCTTGGTCCCGGCCAGTTCGGCGGTGAGGGTGAAACGGTCGCGGTGGCTGCCCGGGTCGGCCTGCAGCACGCCGGTCAGCGACGGCGTGCGCCACAGCGGCGAGCCTTCCAGGCGCCCGACCAGCGACGAGGCTTCGCTGCTGAGGCCGATCAACTGCAGCTGGTTGCCCTCGATCGAGAACTTCTCCAGATAGGTGCCCTCCGGCAGGCGCTTGCTCAGTTCGTTCCAGACCTCCACCGAGGCCGGGCGCTCGGCGCGCAACTGATCGAAGAAGGCGGCGCCTTCGACCAGGTCGACCAGTTGCTGGCGCTGCGCGGCGACCCCGCGCGCGCGCTGCGCGCCGCTGTCCACCTGCGTGCGCAGGTGCTCCAGCGCGTCGCGGCGGTTGTCCAGCAGCTGCCAGCCGGCCGCGCACAGCGCCAGCAGTGCGGTGGCGGCGAGGATCGCGTTCCAGCGCCGCATCGGGTCGGCGCGGCGATGGCGCTGTTCCTGCGGCAGCAGATTCACCCCCAGCGGCGCGCCATCGCTGCCGGCGACGTCGATGCCGGCCAGGGTCGGGCGCAGCGCGCCGGCACTGGCCTGCAGGTCGTCCAGCACGCGGCGCGGGGCCACCACCAGTTCGGCCTCGAGCTGGGCGTCGTCGCGGCGGCCGTCGGCGCGCACGTCGTAGATCACCTGGTCGGCCTGGAACGGGGTCTGCCGGTCGATCTCGAACTTCACCACCTCGCGCAGGTGCTCGGCGGCCGCCGCCGGCAGGCGCAGCCGGCGTTGCAGCGCCGCCTCGGCCGGCAGCAGCCAGACCCGCGGCAACGCCGCCAGGCGCGGCCCCAGCAGCGCCTCCAGTTCGGCGGGCAGCAGCGGCCACGGCAGCGCCAGCGGCGCGCCCAGTTCGGACTCGACCTGCCGCGCCAGCATCAGCTGCTCGCCCTCGCGCCACAGCAGCAGCCGCGCCTGCGACCAGCCCAGCTGCAGTTGCCAGCGCGGCGGCAGCCACGCCATCAGCGAGCGCTGCCACCAGGCCAGCAGCCCGCCCGCACCGGGGGCGATGCGTACGCCAAGTTTGTCCATCGTGTCGCGCCACGCCGTCATCGCACCGTCGTTCCTTCTTCCCAACGCAACACAGTGTAGGCGGAGCCCGGCAGCGCCGACGAGCCTGGGCGCACCACCGCGCGCAACACCCCCTCGCGGCCATTGCCCAGCCGTGCCCGGCTTTCGATGCTGTAGGTGCCGCCCCCGCCCATGCCGACCATGCCGAGCTGGGTCTGGTCGGTGCGTTCGCGCTGCGCCAACACCTGCTGCGCGTCCAGGCCGAGCGCGGTCAGCACCGGTCCCGGCGCGAAGTCCGGCGTCGGCCGCGACACCCCGCCGTACAGGGTCAGGTTGGGCAGCAGCTTGGCGTACAGCTCCGGGTCCATGCCCAGCACCAGCTGCAGCTCGGCCAGGCTCTCGAACGGGGCGTCCTTGGCGCCGTAAGGCAGGCCAGCCGCAGCGTAGTCGGGATCCTCGGCGCCGTTGGGCTGGGTCAGGTTGTCCGGATCGCGCCAGTCCACGATCGCCGCGGCGATGCGCTCGGCGCGCTGCGGATCCTCGCCGACCGCGCGCACCAGCGCCGCCAGCAGCGTCGCATCGGCCATGTTCAGATCGACCTTGCCGCTCTCGTCGGTGACGCGCAGGTCGACCGTGGCGCCTTCGTACTGCCAGCGGTAGCGGCGGCCGTCGGCACGCCAGCCCGGCTGGGTGGGCGTGCCGGCGAGCCGGGTCAGCGCGTATTCCAGGCCGGCGCGGGCGCGCTCCTGCGCCTCGGCACCGTCGCCCAGCACCTTGCCCTGCAGGTTCTCGGTGCGCGCGGTCAGCGCGAAGGCGCCGATCAACGCGGTCAGCAGCGCGATCAGCCACAGCACCAGTACCAGCGCGGCGCCGCGGTCGCGACGCGACGCGCTCATTGCCGCATCTCCGCGCCGCCGGCCTGGCGCAGCGCCACCACCAGCGGCGGCCACGCGGTGCCGTCGCCGCTGCGCAATTCGATCGAGACCAGCAGCGGCAGCGTGTCGGTGCGTTCCCAGCGTTCCTGCCAGGGGCCGATGCTGCCGCGCTCCGGGTCCAGGCCGCGGTAGCGGAAGCGCACCTCGCGCAGGTCGCGCGCCAGCGGCTCGGGCGGGCGCGGCGGGGTCTCGGCCAGTTGCTTGCCGGCCTGCACCTGCACCAGCGCGATCGCCAGTTGCCGATGGTCGCCCTCGCCGCTGACCCGCAGATCGTGCAAGTAGGGGCCGCCGCGGCCGAGATAATCGGGCAGATCGGCCACGAACTGCATGCGCTGCGCTTCGCCGACGAAGCGCACCGGCTGCAGGGTCTGCGTGTCGATGTCCAGCGGCAGCGACTGCGCGCCGCTCAGGCGCCGGCGCAGGAAACCCTCGACCGCGCGCATGCGTTCGCTGCGCCCAGCGATCGCCTCGCCGCGGCCGCTGATCGCCATCGCCGAGCGCAGCGTGGCGAAGGCCAGGGTCAGGCCGCCGACCAGCAGCACCGTGGCCAGCAGCACTTCGATCAGGGTGAAGCCGCGCGCGGCGGCGCGGCGCGGCGCACGCCGGGTCATTGCGGCACCCCGGCGGCCTGCGGCGCGACCAGGCGCAGCGTCTTCCACTGCAGCGCCTGCGCCTGCGCATCGCCCCAGCGCACCTGCAGGGTCAGTTGCAGCAGGGTCGGCGCGCCGGGCACCACCGCGGCATCGGGCGGCCGCCGCGGGTCCGCGTAGGGCGCCACGTCCAGGGTCCAGCGGTAGTGGCCCTGGTCCAGAGTGCCCTGGCTGCGTCCCGGCTGCAGCGGCTGCTCCACGCCCTGCGCGGCCAGCAATGACTGCGCATACAGGGTGGCGCGGCTCAACTGGTCGGCACGCTGCACTTGGCGCGCCGCGCCGGACAGCGAACCGAGCAGCAGGGTCAGCGCCAGCGCCAGCAAGGCGAACGCCACGATCACCTCGATCAGGGTGTAGCCGCGCTGACGGTTCATGGCGCCGCCTGCTCCGGCGCACGCCCCACCGTGACCTCGCCGGTCAGCCAGGTCACGTCGATGCGCCAGCGCGCCTGCCGCGCCTGCAGCTCGATGCGCCCGCCGGTGGACGCGCCGTCCTCGAAGAACTGGATCGCGCCCTCGCCGTCGCGGCGCTGCGCCTGGCGTGCGCCGGTGAAGCGGATCGTCAGCGACGGCGGAATCTCGCCGTGGCGGCCGTTGGGCGCCTGCCAGCGGTGCGCCTGCGGGTCGATCAGGAAGCGCTGCGGCTGGCCGCTGGCGATCGCCTGGGTGCGGGTGTAGCGCAGTTGCGAGGCGATCTCCTTGGCCGCCGAGCGCAGACGCATGCCGTCGATGCCGCCGGTCAGCACCGAGGCCGCCAACAGCGCGGCGATCGCGATCAGGCCCACCACCAGCAGCATCTCCAGCAGCGACACGCCGCGCATGCGCGCACGCGCCGCCGGCACGCACGCCGGCGCGCCGAAGCGCAGCGCGCCGGCAGGGGCCCGGATCACGGCGCCGGATCACTCGTACTTGATGTCGGCGTCGTAACTGCTGCCGCCGGGCTGGCCATCCTTGCCCAGGCTGATCAGGTCGAACGGACGGCCTTCGCCGGGCACCTTGTATTCGATCGGGTGGCCCCAGGGGTCGTTCAGTTCGGCGGGCTTGGCGTAGGGGCCGAGCCAGCCGCTGACGCCGCCCGGCGCGGTGACCAGGTCGTCGAGCTTGGACGGCAGCTTGCCGGTATCGAGCTGGTAGTTGTCGACCTTGCCGGCCAGGGTCTGGATCTGCGACTTGGCTAGGTTGGCCTTGCCGCGGTCGGCGCCGCCGAGCACGCGGCTGCCGACCAGGGTCAGCACCGCGCCGATCAGCACGATGACGATGATGATTTCCAGCAGGCTCATGCCCGCCTGGCGTGCGGCGGACGGGGAACGGGTCAGGGAGCGGCGGAGAGTGCGCATTGCATCGGATCCTTGCGGTGGAAGACCTATGTAGCCGAACACGGTGACGATGGCAGCCGGTGCCGGCCGGCGGTACAGCGGCGCGTCACGCACGCCGTCACACCTGCCGGAGGATCCGTGCCGCGCGCACGCACGGCCGCGGCCGGCGCGCACGGCGCCGCTGGCAATGGGACAGGGGCGGCGGCCGAAGGTTCCCGCACGGGAACGCGCGGCGTCACAGTCCACGGCAGTCGCCTGAGGCCCGGCCAAGGCCGGGCGTTCGGCGCCACATGCGCCATGGCGCGGTGCCCGGACGTGTCAGGCGAGGCCGCGGCCATCCATGGCGTCGCATTGCCGGCTCCGGATAGACCGGCCCGGCCATCCATGGCCGGGCGTTCGGCCATGCGCGAACCTGCGGTTCGCAAGCGCATGGCCTCACCCAATCGCATTGGTGAGGTCGTAGAGGGGGACGAGGACGGAGATGATCACCAGGCCGACCACCGAGGCCAGGACCAGGGTGATCGCCGGCACCATCGCCGCCAGCAGGCGGTCGATGGCCTGTGCGGTCTCCTGTTCGAAGGTGTCGGCGGTCTTCAGCAGCATGATGTCGAGCGCGCCCGATTCCTCGCCGACCTGGATCATCTGCAGCGCCAGGCGCGGGAAGCGCTTGCCCTTGGACAGCGAGGCCGACAGGCCGTGGCCGTTCTTGACGTCGTCCGCGGCGGCGCCGACGTCGGCGGTCAGCGCCAGGTTCGACAGCACGTTGCGGGAGATGCCCAGCGCCGCCAGCAGCGGCACGCCGTTGCGCAGCAAGGTGCCGAGCGTGCGGGTCAGGCGTGCGGTCTCCAGCCGCGAAATCAGCACGCCGACGAAGCGCTGGCGCAGCAGCCAGGCGTCGAAGCGGGCACGGAAGGCGGGATCGCGGCGCTTACGATCCACCGCCAGGATGGTCACGCCCGGCACCACCAGCAGCACGATCCACCAGTCGCGCACGAACAGGCCCACACTCAGCACCGCCTGGGTGAACCACGGCAGGGCCACGTCCAGGCTCTCGTACATCTGCGCGAACTGCGGCACCACGTAGCCGAGCAGGAACAGCAGCGCGCAGCCGACCACGCTGACCAGGATCGCCGGGTAGATCAGCGCGTTGATCACCCGCCCGCGCAACTCGCGGCTGCGCTCCAGGTACTCGGCCAGGCGTTGCAGGGTGTCGTGCAGGCTGCCGCCGGCCTCGCCGGCGCGCACCATGTTGATGTACAGGCGCGAGAACAGCCCGTGCTGGCGCTCCAGGGCGGTGGACAGCGGCGCGCCGCCGCGTACCGCATCGCGGATGTCGCCGACGGTACGCTTGGAGCGCTCGTCCTCGGGCAGCTCGAGCAGGATCGACAGCGCGCGATCCAGCGGCTGACCAGCGCCGAGCAGGGTCGCCAGCTGCTGGGTGAACTGCACCAGCGCCGCGCCGTCGAACGGCTTGGGCCGGAACAGCCCGCGCAGCGAGGTGCCGCCGCCCTCGGCGGCCAGCCTGGCCTGCATCGGCATGTGCCCCTGCTCCTGCAGGCGCAGCGCCACTTCCGCCTCGCTGGCGGCTTCCATCTGCCCTTCCAGGATCTCGCCGTGCGAGTCCAGGGCCTTGTAGCGATAGAGCGGCATCAGGTGCGGGACCCGGGACCCGGGACTCGGGACCCGGAAAACAGCAATGACGCATCGCGCGCGCACCGGCGCAAAGCGGCGAGCGAGCAGCAGGGTGCGACGAACCTGCGCGACAGCGACATCAGGTTTCCTCCGTCACGCGCAGCACTTCCTCGATCGTGGTCTGGCCGCTGAGCGCCTTGGCCAGGCCGTCCTCGTACATGGTGCGCATGCCGGCCTCGCGCGCCAGTTGCTCGATCTCACCCATGCCGGCGTGGCGCATCACCGCACGCCGCAGCACGTCGTTCATCACCAGAAATTCCATGATGGTGGTGCGGCCCACGTAGCCGGTCGGCGCGATCGCCGAAGGCCGCGGGCGGTACAGGAAAATCTCGCCTTCCGGCTGCAGCCGGCGCAGTTCGAACTTCTCGATCTCCTCCGGCGAAGCCGCATAACGCTCGGCATGGGTCGGCTCCAGCCGCCGCACCAGTCGCTGGGCGAGGATGCCGTTGATGGTGGAGGTCAGCAGGTAGTCTTCCACGCCCATGTCGAGCAGGCGGGTGATGCCGCCGGCGGCGTTGTTGGTGTGCAGGGTGGACAGCACCAGGTGGCCGGTCAGTGCGGACTGGATGGCGATGCGCGCCGTCTCCAGGTCGCGCATTTCGCCGATCATGATGATGTCCGGGTCCTGGCGCACGATGCTGCGCAGCGCATGCGAGAAATCCAGGCCGATCTGCGGCTTGGCCTGGATCTGGTTGATGCCCTCGATCTGGTATTCGACCGGATCCTCGACGGTGATGATCTTGACGTCGGCGGTGTTGAGCTGGCTCAGCGCGGTGTACAGCGTGGTGGTCTTGCCCGAGCCGGTGGGACCGGTGACCAGCAGGATGCCGTGCGGCTGCTCCAGCACCTTGCGGAACTGCGGCAGGAACGCGTCGGTGAAGCCGAGCCGGTGGAAGTCGAACACCACGGTCTCGCGGTCGAGCAAGCGCATCACCACGCTCTCGCCGTGCGCGGTGGGCACGGTGCTCACGCGCAGGTCCAGCTCCTTGCCCTGCACCCGCAGCATGATGCGGCCGTCCTGCGGCAGGCGGCGCTCGGCGATGTTGAGCTTGGCCATGATCTTGACGCGGCTGATCACCGCCGCGGTCAGGTTGGCCGGCGGGCTCTCGCCGTCGATCAGCACGCCGTCGACGCGGTAGCGCACCTTCAGCCGGCTCTCGAACGGTTCGATGTGGATATCCGAGGCGCGCAGTTCCACCGCGCGCTGGATCACCAGGTTGACCAGGCGGATCACCGGCGCCTCGGAAGCCAGGTCGCGCAGGTGCTCGATGTCGTCGGCGGCGACGCTGTCGCCGTCGGCGGTTTCCACGATCGCGCCCATCGCGCTGCGGCCCTGGCCGAACCAGCGCTCGATCAGGTCGTCGATCTCCGAGCGCAGGCCGACCCGCGGCAGCACTTGCAGGCCGGTGGCCAGGCGCACCGCGTCGGCGGCATAGGCATCGTGCGGATCGGCCATCCACAGTTCCAGCACGCCGTCGTGTTCGCCCAGCGGGCACACATGGAATTGCTTGAGGAAGCGCAGCGACAGCGGTTGCGCCTCGGGCAGGCTCTCCGGCGCGGTGGCCGGCAACTGCTTGGCGTCGAGCAGCGGCAGGCCCAGGACCTCGGCGCTGAGTTCGGCATGGTCGCGCTCGGAGACCAGGCCCAGGCGCGCCAGCAGCGCCAGCAGGCCGCCGCCGGACTCGCGCTGCAGTTGCCGCGCGCGCGCCAGGTCGCCGTCCTTGAGCCGGCCCTTGGCCAGCAGCGCCGCGATGATGCGGCTTTCGGGCGTCTCCACGGCGACGGCAGTGTCCTTCACGAGCGCATTCACGCGATCCCTCCCAGATGACCGTGCGACTTTAGCAGTTCGGCATGACCCGACGCCGAATCCGGCGCGCTCCCCCGTCGCTGTCTACCGAGAGGCAGGGATGCCGGCACCGGCAGGCCCGCGACGGTCATCGGCCTGACATCCTCGCAGGCGATGGTGGCCTGTTGCGACGCGCCCACCTCCGCCGCACGGCGGGCCGGCACGGCGCTGTCCCCAGACGCAGGAAACCCGGCCGGAGCCGGGTTTCCTGGGACGACATGGCGCCTCCCTGCGCCGCGTGCGCTTACTGGCGCGCGACCAGGCTGACGCCGGTGTAGGTGCTCTCGCCGACCAGCTTGATGTAGTACGTGCCGGCCTGCGGCGCGGTGAAGCGCACCGTCTCGTTGTTGCCCGGGCGGGTCGACTTGGCGTCGGCATTGCCGGTGCCCGGCTCCTTGCCGAAGCTCACGTACAACGACACGTTGCCGCTGCCGCCGTAGGTGAGGAAGCTCAGCACCGCACCGGCCTTGGCCTCGAAGCTGTACAGCGCCTCGTTGCCGGCGGCGCCGGCCAGGCCCGCCACCGCCACCTTGTTGGTCAGCGCGGTGGCCGTCGGCGCGCACTGCTCGGTGGCCGGATCGCACGGCTCTTCCAGCGCCTTGTCCAGCGCGGCCTTGGCATCGACGATGCCGGTGCCGATCGGGGTGCTGGACGGGATCGACACCGGGAACGGACGCGCGGTCTGCTTGAGCAGGGTCTCCAGCGCAGCCGGGGTCAACGGCGCCTTGCCCGCGGCGATCAGGGCGCTCTGCACCAGCGCCGCCACCGCGGCCACGTGCGGCGAGGCCATCGAGGTGCCGCCCAGGCCCATATAGGTGTAGTTGCCGGAGGTCGGCGTGGTCGCACCGCTGTAGCCGTTCTGCCAGATGTAGCCGCCCGGGTTGCCGTCGACGCTGCCGCCGCCGCCGGGACCGGACAGGTCCACCTTGGCGCCATAGTTGGAGTAATAGGTAATGCCGCCGGTGATGCGGGTGGCGCCGACCGCGATCACGTTGTCGCAGCTGGCCGGGCTGAAGTTGGCGGCGTTGGCGGTGTTGTTGCCGGCGGCCACCACCACCGTGGTGCCGCGCGACACCGCGCCGTTGATCGCGTCCTGGGTGACGCTGTCGCAGGCGCCGCCGCCGCCCAGGCTCATGTTGATGATCTCGGCCGGGTTCTGGTTGGTCGGCACGCCGGATACGGTACCGCCCGAGGCCCAGATGATGGCGTCGGCGATGTCGGAGGTGTAGCCGCCGCACTTGCCGAGCACGCGCACCGGCAGCACGGTGGCATTGGGCGCCACGCCGGCCATGCCGACGCCGTTGTTGGTCGCTTCGGCGACAGTGCCGGCGACATGGCTGCCGTGCCAGGAACTGTCGTCGGCGACGGAACCGGCGTAGCACTCGTTGTCGTTCTCGACCCAGTCGCCGTAGTCCAGCGCGCCCGGCACGCGCTCGTCGGTCGGACGCCGCGAGGTCGCCGCGTCGGAAATGAAGTCGTAGCCCTGCAGCAGGTTCACCGCCACGTCCGGATGGTTCGGCAGGATGCCGGTATCGAGCACCGCCACCACCACGCCGTCGCCCTTGGACACGTCCCACGCCGCCGGCGCGTTGATGCCGCCGGTGGCGTTGCTGTAATGCCACTGGTACTGCGCGTACAGCGGATCGTTGGGCACGAACTGCGGCTGCACCTGCGCCTTGGCGCGCAGCACCTCGACCGGCCGCAGCTTGGCGTCGACCTGCGCGTACTTTACCGCCGGGTCGGCGGCGATCTCGGCCACCACCTTGTCCAGGTCGGCCTTGCTCAGCTTGCCGGTCAGGCGGATCAGGTCCGCGCCGATACCCAGGGTGCGCACATACTCGGCACGCACGCTGGCCGCGGCCGCGCGCGAGATGCCGTTGCCGCCGCCGAGGCTGGCGCGGCCCACCGCCGACTGCACCGCCGACAGCTTGGCGCTGCGGTCGCTGGCCGCGGCGGTACCGGCGTTGTAGCGCACCAGGATGCGGTTGGAGGTCACCGCATCGGCCGGCGCGGACCTGCCCGGTTCCTTGACCGGCAGCGGCGCCGAAGCGCCGGCCGCGATCGCGCTCGAGGCTCCCAGCGACATCGCCAGCATGGCGGCGGCGATGGCATTGATACGAAGGTTTTGCTTGTCGATCACGTTGACGTCCTCTTCAAAGTTTCGTGGATCAGGCGACAGTTGCGGCCGTAAAAACTCCCTTTTTCGAATCCGTTGGCCGGCCCAGCCAAGGTCCTGTGGTCTGCCCCCTCAGGCCATTGCGTGGCGGACGGCGGCACGCGCCGCCGTCCGCAATGGATCACCAGCCGAAACCGGCACCGATGCCGATGGAGCTGTCGTCGCTGCTGAAGGCACCGCCGATGGTCACCGTGGCGCGGTCGCTGAAGGCGCGCTGGTAGCCCACCGACAGCGCCGACTCGCCGTTCTGGAAGCCGATGCCGGCGCCGACCCGGTTCTGGGTGCGGATGCCGGCGGCGCTGGTGGCCATGTTGAGCATGGCCGCGCTCATCGCGCCCTGGCGGTCGATGCGGCGGTCCTGGTCGCGCAACCGCGCATCGACGTCGCCGCGCAGCACCTCGAAGCTGTCGGCCATGGTGCCGAAGCGCGCATCGGTGTACGACTTGGCCGTGGCCACGCCATTGTCGAGCTGGCTCTTGTTGACCGCATCGGTGGCCTGGGTGCCGGCGGCGACGTTGGCGAGCTGACGCTCGTTGCCGGCGCTGCCGATCGAGACCGTCTGCGCGCGATCGGCCACCGACCCCTGCCCCAGTGCCACCGCGCCCTGCGCCGTGGCGCTGGCGCCCTGGCCGAGGGCGGTGCCCGAGGCCGCGCTGACACTGGCGCCCTCGCCCATCGCCACCGCGTTGGTCGCCACCGCCGCGATGTGGCTGTTGGCGCCCACCGCGGTGCTGCCGTCGGCGTTGACCTTGGCATTGCTGCCGATCGCGGTGTCGTTCGCGCCATGCGCATACGCGCTGCCGCCGATCGCGGTACCGGTGGCGTCGTTGGCGCGTGCGGCGGTGCCGACCGCGGTGGCGCTGGAGGCCACCGCCGTGCTTTCGCCGACCTGTGCGGTGCCGATGCTGCCGGACACCGACGCGGTCGTGGCCGTCGCCGCGGTCGCCGCTGTCTCGGTCGCAGTCCCCGGCGCCGCTTCGGTAGCCTGCGCGGCCACCGCACTGGCGCCGACCATGCGCGCGCTGCGTGCCGCGGTGGCGCTGCCGCCGCTGCGCGCATCCAGTTCGCTGACCTTGCCGTCCAGCGCCGCCAGCGCCGCGCCGACGTTGTTGTAGCTGGCGCCCTGGATCACGTAGGTCGGCGCCACGAACACCCCTTGCGCGCCGAGCCCGGCGCCGCCGCCCAGGAACGTCGCCATGTTGCTCAGCGACTGATACAGCTGGCCGCCGTTGATCGCCTCGGTGCTGCCGGCGGCGACGCTGCCGGCGGTCAGGTTGACGATACGCCGGGTGGCCGGGCCGCCGCGGCCGTTGCCGCTGCCCAGCGACACGGTGTCGGCCTCGTACACCCGCGAACCGGCACCGAGCGCGACCGCGTTGTCCGCGGAGACGCCGGCATTGGCGCCGAGCGCGACGCCATTACTGCCGCTGTTGCGGACGAAGCTGTTGTAGCCCATCGCCACGCCGTTCTCGCCGATCGCATTGGTCTGCAGGCCGATCGCGGTGCTGCGCGCACCGGTCGCCGAGCTGCCGGCACCGTTGGCGGTGGCACCGGCGCCGGCGGCGACGGCACCCACGCCCAGCGCGGAACTGCGCAGGCCGCTGGCGGTGGCGCCGGCACCGGCCGCCGTGCTGTCCACGCCGCTGGCGCTGGCCATCGCGGTGCCTGAACTCTGGAAGCGCGCGCTGGTGTCGCCAGCGGCGGTGGCGACCGCGTCCAACTGCGCCTTGTTCACCGCATCGGTGGCGTTGACCGCGGCCCCGACATTGGTGATGCGGCGCGTGGCCGGCGCGGTGACGCCGTTGCCGCCGCCCACCGACACCACGTTGGCTTCGCTGGTACGCGCGCCCGAGCCCAAGGCGACGCTGCCGGCGCCGCTGGCCGAGGCGTTGATGCCCAGCGCCGTGGCATTGGTGCCGCCGTAGGCGAAGGCGTTCTGGCCGATCGCGGTGCCGCCCTGCGCGGTGGCCCAGGCGAACTGGCCGACGGAGGTGGTCTGCGCCGCGGTGGCCCAGGCCGAGGCACCGAGCGCGGTCGCGTCCTCGCCGGTGGCGCGGGCGCTGTAGCCCAACGCCGCGGCATACGCGCCGGATGCGGTGCTGCCCCAGCCCAGTGCCGAGGCGTAGTTGCCCGCCGCGGCCGCACCGTAGCCGAACGCGCTGGTGCGGGTGCCGCTGGCGGTGCTGAAGGCACCGACCGCGGTGCTGTAGTCGCTGCCGGCGGTGGCCTTGTAGCCGTCGGCGGTGGCCTGCAGCCCGCTGGCGATGGCGCCGGCACCGCTGGCGCTGCTGAACGTGCCGCTGGCCTGCGCACCCGCGCCCAGCGCGGTGGCGCCGGCGGCGCTGGCGGTGGTGGTGCCGTCGAGCAGCACCTTGCCGTCCGCATCGGTGTAGTACAGCGAGCCGCCGATCGCGGTGCTGGATTCGCCGGTGGCGGTGGCGTTGTAGCCGGACGCGGTGGCATAGCGAGCGCCGGCCAGCGCGCCGCTGCCGAACGCCGAGGCACCGGTGCCGTAGGCGTTGCTGGCCTCGCCGGCGGCGGTGGCGTAGGTGCCTTCCACGTAGCTGCCGACATCGTCGGCCGGGTCGCTGCCGCCGCTGGCCTTGAACTGCTTGCCAGTGGCATCGGCCGACTGCTTCACCTCTTCCAGCTGGGCGACGTTGACCGCGTCGGTGGCCTCGGTGCCGGCGGCGACGCTGGTGATCTGCCGCTCCTTGCCGGCGCTGCCCACCGAGACGGTGTTGTCGCGCGCCGCCTCGGAGTTCGCACCCAGCGCCACGCTGTTGACGCCGGACGCATACGCGCCGTAGCCGAACGCACTGGCGCTGTCGGCACTGGCGTAGCTGAGGCTGCCGAGCGCGCTGCTGAAGTCGGCGGTGGCGCCGGCACCCGCACCGAACGCGGCGCTGTTGGCGCCCGAGGCCTCGGCCGGGATCAGGCCGAAGAACGAGGTGCCGCCGACCGCCACGCTTTCCTCGCCGGAGGCCACACTGTACTCGCCCACCGCGACGCTGCCGCTGCCGGAGGCGGTGGAGGACACACCGACCGCGGTGCCATAGCTGCCCGAAGCGAGCGCACCATAGCCCAGCGCCGAGGACAGGTAGCCGGTGGCCTCGCTATAGCCACCGAGCGCGGTGGCGCCGGTGCCCGAGGCGGTGCTGCGGAAGCCGGTGGCCGTGGCCTGGTTGTCCGAGGCCACCGCTTCGTTGCCGGTGGCGGTGGCGTAGGTGGCGCTGGCCTGCGCGCCGGCGCCGCTGGCGGTGGCGCCGGTCTCGCTGGCCTGGGCATTGCTGCCGATGGCGATGCTGTTCTCGCCCGCCGCCTGGCTGGCATTGCCCAGCGCGACCGCATCGACGCCACTGGACACGGCATTGAAGCCGATCGCGGTCGCCCCGGCGGCCACGGCATTGGCGCCGCCGCCGAGCGCGGTGGCGCCGTCGGCGGTGGCGTTGGCCGCCTCGCCGGCGGCCAGCGCGTTGTCGCCATCGACCAGCGCGCCGGCATCGCTGTCGGCGCTGCCGCTGGCCTGGAAGTACTTGCTGGTGGTCGCTGCCGCCTGCTTCACCGCGTCCAGCTGGGCGACGTTGACCGCATCGGTGGCCTCGGTGCCGGCAGCGACGTTGGTGATCTGCCGCTCCTGGCCGGCACTGCCCACCGACACGCTGTAGGCGCGGTCGGCGACCGCCCCGGCGCCCAGCGCCACCGCGTTGGACGCCGTCGCCTCGCTGCCGGCACCGATGCTGATCGCGCTTTCCGCATCGGCCACGGTGTTGGTGCCGATGGCGATGGTGTTGACCTGGTTGCCCAGCGCCTGGAAGCCCAGCGCCACGCTGTAGTTGCCGTAGCCGAAGGCGCCGCGGCCGACCGCGGTGGCGCTCAGCCCCGGCGCCCAGCTGTCGAAGCCGATCGAGGTGGCGCCGCTGCCGCTGGCCCACGCCCCGGTGCCGAACGCCGAAGCATTGGTGCCGGTGGCCCAGGCCGAGGTGCCGAACGCCGAGGCGCCATCGGCGGTGGCCCAGGCGTAGGCGCCGACCGCACTGGCGTCCTCGCCGCTGGCCCAGGCGTTGTCGCCCTGCGCCAGGCTGTAGTTGCCGGTCGCACGCGCCTTGTAGCCGCCGGCGGTGCTGTGGTCGCCGGTGGCCTGCGCACCGTAGCCGGTGGCGGTGGCGACGCTGCCGGTGGCCTGCGCGCCCGCGCCGAGCGCGGTGGCGTTCTCGCCGGCATTGGCGCCGACCAGCACCGGCTTGCCGTCGGCATCGACGATCGGCTGGTTGTACTGGTCGTAGGCCTGGCCGCGGCCGCCGATGGCGGTGCCGCCGGTGCCGCTGGCGCTGCTGCCGTTGCCCAGCGCCACCGCGTCATCGCCCATCGCCGCCGCGCCGCTGCCGAACGCTGCCGCACCGGCGCCGTAGGCATTGGCCGCATCCCCGGCGGCCAGCGCGCCCTCGCCGTCGGCATAGGCGCCGACTGCGCCGCTGCCGCCATGGGCGAAGAACTTGGAGGTGCCTTCGGCGGTGGCGCGCACCGCATCCAGCTGCGCGAGGTTGACCGCATCGGTGGACTGCGTGCCCGCGGCGACGTTGACGACCTGCCGCTCGCTGCCGGCATCGCCGACCGACACCGTGTTGGCGCGGCGCGCCACCGAGTTGGCGCCCAGCGCCACGCTGTCGGCCGCAAATGCGGTGCTGTAGTAGCCGAGCGCGGTGCTGTTGGCGCCGCTGGCCCAGGACTGCGCACCCACCGCGCTGGCGAAGTCGCCCGGCGCGTAGGCGAAGTAGCCCAGCGCCGTGCTCTGCAGGCCGGAGGCCTCGGTCATGCTGCCGTTGGCGGTGGATTCGTCGCCCGAGGCGATCGCGCCGGCGCCGAACGCGGCGGCATTGGCCCCGCTGGCCTGGGTCTGCACGAACAGGCCCAGGCCCGGGATCAGGTCGGCCGGACCGCCGACCGCGACGCTGCTGGTACCGGTGGCCACGCTCTGCGTGCCGACCGCGGTGGCGTAGTCGCCGGTGGCATTGGCCACCGCACCGAAGGCCGATGCCTGCGCGCCGCCGGCGTAGGCGCCCACGCCCACCGCCGAGGCGGCGAACCCGCCGGCATCGGCGCTGGCGCCCAGCGCGGTGCCGCCGACCCCGGCGCTGGTGGCGCCGGTATCCACCGCCACCCCGCTCTTGGTGATCAGCGGCTCGCCATTGGCGTCCACCGCCACGCCACCGACCGCCACCGCCGCCGGCCCGGTGGCCTGCGCGTTGGTGCCGAAGGCGGCGCTGTTCTGTCCGGCCGCGACCGCGCCGCTGCCCACCGCGGTGGCGCCGCTGTTGAGCGCGTCGGCACCCGCGCCGAGCGCGGTGCTGCCGTTGCCGATGGCATTGGCGGCCTCGCCGGCGGCCAATGCGTCGTCGCCTTCGACGTAGGCGCCGGCATCGCTGTTGCCGGCGCTGGCCTGCAGGTACTTGCCGGCCTCCTGCAACTGCGCCACGTTGACCGCATCGGTGGCCTCGGTGCCGGCGGCGACGCTGGTGATCTGCCGGGTCAGGCCGTTGGCCACGTCGCCGACCGACACGCTGTTGTCGCGTGCGGCATAGGAGTGCGCGCCGAGCGCGACCGCATTGGTCGGCGCCTGGTCGCGCGCGTCGTCGAGCCAGGTGCTGACCCGCGCGCCGTAGCCGATCGCGGTGGCGTCGCTGCCATTGGCCTGGCTGTCGGTGCCGAGCGCGGTGCCGTTGCTGTTGAAGGTCGAGGTCACCGCACGTGCACCCAATGCGACGCTGTCGGCGTTCCAGGCGGTGGCCTTGTAGCCCAGCGCGATGCCGCCGTCGCCGGAGGCCAGCGCGTAGCTGCCCAGCGACACCGTGCGCGGCGCGAACGAGCCGGCGCTGTGGCCGATCGCCACCGAATCGACGTTGCCCGGCAGGTTCGGGAACACGTTGGCGTTGTAGCCAAGCGCGATCGCGTAGTCGGACTGGCTCTGCGCGCCGGCGCCCAGGGCGATGCCGCCGACGCCGGTGGCGGCAGCGATGCCCATGCTGTTGCCGGCGCTGGCCGCGGCGGTGCTGACGCCACCCACGGCGACGCTGTCGGTGCCGCTGGCCAGCGCGTTCATGCCTACCGCCACCGTGCTGGTGGCGGTGGCGCGCGCGCCGATGCCCATCGCCGTGGCGTAATCGCCGGCGGCGCGGGAACTGTAGCCCACCGCCGTGCCCAGGTCGCCGGCCACTTCCGACAGGCCGCCGACCGCGGTGGCGCCGTCGTTGAAGGTCTGCGCGTGATAGCCCAGCGCGGTGCTCTGCACGCCGCTGGCCGAGGTGCCGGTGCCGACCGCGGTGGTCAGCGCATCCAGCGCCTGCGCGCCGCCGCCGACCGCGGTCGCGGCCACGCCCAGGGCCTGGGTGGTCTGCTCGCGGCTGCCGACGATGAAGCCGTCCGCGTCGTACTCGTACACCGTCGCGGTGCTGCCGATCGCGGTGGCCGAGGTGCCGGCCGCGGTGGCATCGGTGCCGACCGCGCTGGCGTGGTCGCCGCTGGCGACTGCGCCGCTGCCCAGCGCCGAGGCGCCGAGGCCGGCGGCGGTGCTGGTGGAACCCAGTGCGGTGGTGTAGTCGCCATCGGCCAGCGCATCGGCGCCGGCGGCGGTGGCCTGCTGGCCCTGCGCCAGCGCGATGCCGTCGCCGCTGCCGGCGAACAGCCGCGCGGTGCCGTCGGCCACCTGCTTGACCGCGTCGAGCTGGTCCAGGTTCACCGCATCGGTGCCCTCGGTGCCAGCGGCGACGTTGGCGATCTGCCGCTCCTTGCCGGCAGTGCCGACCGAGACGGTATTGGCGCGCTCGGCGACCGATCCCTGGCCGAGCGCGACGCTGCCGCTGGCCGCGGCCTTGGCACCATAGCCCAGCGCGGTGGAGTCGTCGGCCTGCGCCCAGGACGCGGCGCCGAACGCGGCGCTGGAGGCGCCGTCGGCCGAACTCAACCAGCCGACCGAGGTGGAGAAATCGCCGTTGGCCCAGGCGCCGGCGCCGAACGCGCTGCCGCCTTCGCCCTGCGCCTCGGTGGTGAACAGGCCGAGCACGCTGCCGCCGACGGCGGTGCTGGACACGCCGCTGGCGAGGCTGGAAAAGCCCACCGCCACGGCGTCGCCGCCGCTGGCGTTGGCGCCGTAGCCGAAGGCCGAGGCGAAGTCGCCGCCGGCCTGGCTGAAGCCGCCGGTGGCGGTCGCGGCCAGCCCGGTGGCGGCGGCGGAGAAGCCGGTGGCGGTGCTCTGCACGCCGTCGGCGCGCGCGGCGGTGCCCAGCGCGGTGGAGAACGCGCCATTGGCCTGCGCGCCGGCGCCGAACGCGCTGGCGCCCTGCTCGGCGGCGGTGGTAGTGCCCTCCAGCAGCACCTCGCCGTTCTCGTCGACGATCGACAGCGCACCGCCGACCGCGGTCGCCGAGGCGCCGACGGCGGTGGCGTTGCTGCCGACCGCGGTGGCATTGCCGCCCACGGTGGTGGCGCCGCTGCCCAGCGCACTGGCGCCGTTGCCGATGGCGTTGGCGCCTTCGCCGGCGGCGATCGCATTGGCGCCCTCGACGTAGGCGCCGGCATCGCTGGCATCGCTGCCGCTGGACTGGAAGTACTTGGCGGTGGTGTCGGCGGTCTGCCTGACCGCGTCGAGCTGCGCCACGTTGACCGCATCGGTGGCCTCGGTACCCGCGGCCACGTTGGTGATCTGGCGTTCGCCGCCGGCCTTGCCGACCGAGACGCTGTCGTCGCGGTCGGCCACCGCGTCGGCGCCCAGCGCCACGCTGTTGCGTCCCTGCGCGACCGCGCTGTTGCCCAGCGCGGTGCTGTTGAAGCCGCTGGCGCTGGAGAAGCCGCCGACCGCGGTGGCGTATGCACCGGTCGCGTCGGCCGCCACGCCGACCGCGGCGCTGGCGGCGCCGGAGGCGATGCTCTCGGCGCCCAGCGCGGTCGCGCCATCGCCACTGGCGGTGCTGTAGTAGCCGAGCGCGCTGGCCTCCACGCCGCTGGCTTCGCTGAGCGTGCCGCTGGCCACGCTGCCGTCGCCGCTGGCATTGCTGGCCGCGCCGGTCGCGGTGCTCTGCGCGCCGCTGGCGTTGCTCTCGGCGCCGACCGCGGTGGCGTAGTCGCCGCTGGCACTGGCGTTGTCGCCGATCTGCAGGGCCTGCGCCTGGGCGCTGGTGGGCAGCGCCACGGCGCCGGCGCCCAGCGCCAGGGCGATCGCGCCGGCCAGGGCCAGGCCGTGTGCGCGTGCGGCACGGCGATCGCGGACGACCGCGCCGCGCGCATCGCCGCTGGCGAGTTCCGATGCCACCACCCACATCCCCAACGCGTTGTTCCAGACCTTGCGATAAATCCGATTCATCGACGACTGCTCCTCAATTCGGCTGGTTTTTGGTCAAAAAGCCACCCTCGCCCGGCGTTCCGGCCGGCCGACCCCCTGTCGGTTTTTTGGTGCCGCACGTCCCGACCGGGACGCGAGAGGCTCACGCCTGTCGCTGCTCGGAGCTGTAGATGAACCGAGGTGGAATGCGGAACTGACTCGAGTGTTAACCCGGCCTCTCAAGTACGTCAAGTTTTTGACTTAATGCGCCATGCGCCGTGACAAAGACCGCGAATTCAGCCCGGTTTCGTTAATTTTTCGATAAATATCAATGAAAACAACCAGGTCGCGCCAATTTTTCGGCACGAACCTTGCCAGCCTTGACATGCCGCGCGTCGAACGATTTCGTTGCTTGTCAAGGACTTGACGCAGACGCCTGGTAAGGGCGCGCGGGGCTGCCGGGACACGCCGGGCAAGCGCTCCAGACGGAGGCGGATGGGGCCGACTGCGCGAAATGGGGCGAGCGGTCGCGTGGCGGAGCGACCTGGGTGCCGGGCAACGGATAGATGCTGCCGGGTTGCGGCGACACAGTGCAGAGCGCCGCGAGTGGGCGCGCGCGACGCACGCCTGGGTGCGACGGCGGATCCAGCACACTGACGCAATGACGCCAGCGCGCGACGCGCAAGGCGCGACGCACCGCGATGTTGCGTAGGAGCGGCTTCAGCCGCGACCGGGCACGGTCAGATCATCCGAAGGCGGGATGGCCGAGGAAACCCACTCGACACACAGGAAAAATCACGGCATCGGCCCGTCAAACCGTCGGCTCGGCCGGCCTGGGCAGGGTTCTGCGTCGGGACTGAAGTCCCTCCCACATGGGGCACAGCGACGCGCGAGTCGGCGCATGCGCCACGCCACAATCGCGGCGCATTCTGCATCCCACAGCGATGGCAGCGCGGCGCAGACCCCCGACCCACGCAGCCGACAGCGCCGGCCCGGCATCGCCGCAGCAGGTGCTGCCGACGGCGCCCTGGCGGGCGCCATCGTCGGGGCGCGATCAGGTCGCCGAACTCGTCACCGTCGGAACCAATCAGGTAGGCGCGTCGCCACCACGGCGCGCGGGCCAGGGCCACACCGGGCTCAGCCCACCCACACCCGCGCGTTGCGGAACATGCGCAGCCACGGCGCCTCGTCCGGCCACCCGGCCGGATGCCAGCTGAGGTTGAGCGAGCGCAACGTGCGTTCCGGATGCGGCATCAGGATGGTCACCCGGCCGTCGTCGCTGGTCAGGCCGGTGATGCCGTCGGCGAGCCGTTCGGGTTCAGCGGGTACTGCGTGGCGACGGCGCCATGGCCGTCGACGAAACGCAGTGCCACGCGCGCGGCGGCCTGGTCCACGGCACTGTCGAATTCGGCGCGGCTTTGACCAAGCGCCACAGCCGCCGAGTCAATGGCGCGGGTCGAAGCACTGGAAGCTCTCCTTTCCTCCCAGCAACGCTGCACAGCACCCGCTAAAAGTAGAACCCGATGTTGAGGTTGAACCGCGAGTGCCACTTGGACCGGTCACCATCGTCGATGGCAATGCCATCGCCGCCCGCGAACCACATGTTCTTGCCCGCGATCCAGTCCAGGTAGGTCAGCATGACGCCCTTCTTGATGCTGCACCCGGTGACGTTCTGCGTGGAGGAACGCAGGTCGGGACGATCGTGGGTCGGAAGGGTCATGCTGAAGTTGTTGTAGCAGGTCACGTCGTCCAGCCAGTGCCCCTTGCCGAACGAATAGGCGATGTTGGCGGTGGGGACGTCGGCTTCGGCGGCGATCTCGAACGGCGCCAGGAAGGCCGACATGGCGATGCGGTCGCTTGGGACCGCGTAGCGGTAGCGCGCCCATTGCACCTGACTGGTCCACCCGCCGCTGCTCCACTGCGCGTGCAACGCCGCTGCGCGATGCCCATAGCGGCGGCGATCCTCCACGTCCAGGATCTGCCCGGAAAACGCCGACGCACCCAACAGCAGGCTGCCGTGCTGCAACTCGACGCGGTGTTCGTACCGCACATGCACGCGATGGTACTCGCGATAGGGATAGCGCGCCGTTTCGGCGACATCGAACGAATAGCGCGCCGTCCGCGCCCCGTCGCCGTATTCGTCGCCCGAGAACCAGCCGACGTGCACGGTGTCATTGCCGAATGTGCGCGACACCACAACGCCCGGATCGTAATCGTCTTCGATGCCAAGGTAGTAGCCGGAGCCGAACCAGAAGCTGTTCGACGCGGTCGGCAATAGTCCGAATGGCACCTGCTGGATGCCGGCCTTCAGCACCGTGCGATCGTCGATGTTCCAACCGACGAACGCGTGATGGATGGCGTTGAATCCGTCATACCAGCGGTGTTGCGCGGACACGAAGAATGGGCCGTCTCCCGCATTCAGGTCGACCCGCAGCAGTTCCAGATCGAGCCCGCGGGTGGGGCCGTAATCCAGCCAGCCGTAGTTGAAACGGACCGCTCCGCCGAGCTTGAAGTAGGTCTCGGTGCTCCGAGTGTCCTGTGCGTCTGCCTGACCGCTTAAGGCAGCCGCCAACATGAGTAAAAGCCCGGAACGAAAGGACATGAGCGTGACCGCCTCCCTGGTGGTTGTCGCCAGACCAGTATCGGCCGCGGCGGGCCCAGCATGAGCAGAAAAACGGAGGTCAAGTTTGCCGCGGGGACGTCGATACATCAGCGCAGCGGTGTGCCCAGCAGGGTCGCCCTCATCCACAACGGGAGCAGCAATGAGCAGGACCCTCGTCCGCCGTCACAGCGTCGCCAGTCGTTTGATGATCGGCACCGGCATCATCGCCCTGCTGTGTTTCGGCATGACCGCCGCCATCACCTATTGGCGCAGCAGCCATGCCTTGCTCGACTCGTCGCAGGCCGTGCTGCGCGAAGCAGCGCGCCACGAGGCGAGCGAGATATCCTCGGACATCGGCTCGGCCTTCGATGCCGGCGCGACCCTGGCCAATACCTTCCGCATTCAGCGCGGCGCCAACGGCGTGAGCCGGGACTCGGCCGCTGCCGTGCTGCATGAGCAACTACGTCTTCACAAGCGCTGGCTTGGCATCAGCACGCTGTGGGAGCCGAACGCGTTCGATGGACACGATGCCGCCAATGTCAACGCGCCCTTCCACGATGCGACCGGGCGCTTCATGGTGTACTGGTCGTACCAGAAGGGCGAGCTGGTGCGCGAGGCGTTGCACAGCTACGACAAGCCCGGCGAGGGCGACTGGTATCTCGCAGCGCGCAACAGTCACGCGCCGGTGGTGATCGAACCCTACTATTACCCGGTAGCCGGCGTGGATACGCTGATGACCACGTTGAGCACGCCGGTCATGGAAGGCGACAAGTTCCTGGGCACGGTCAACATCACCATGTCACTGGATGCGCTGCAGAAGCGCGTGGCGACGCTGCATCCGATGGACGTTGGCCAGGCGATGCTGCTGTCGCCGACCGGCGCAGTGATGGCCAGCGCCGATGCCAAGCAGGTGGGCAAGACGCTGTCCGACGCCGGCACCCAGGCCATGCTGGCAAAAGTGCGCGCGGGACAGGTCAGCACCGACGAGGCCAGGGTGGCCGGCGAGGACTGGCTGCGCGTGTTCGTGCCGATGCGCCTGGGCAAGGCGCCACAGGTGTTCGCACTCGGCATCATGGTGCCCAAGCACCACGTGATGGCGCAGGCCCGCACCTTGCTGTGGGTCATCCTGGCAGTGGGCCTGCTCTCGGCCGCGTTGCTCGGTGTCTCGCTGTACCTGCTGCTGCGGCGCCAGGTGCTGGCACCGCTTGCCGAGGCGGTCAAGGTGTCCGCAGCGGTGTCCTCTGGCGAATTGAACAGCCGCATCGAACCGCGCCGCATGGATGAAATGGGGCAACTGCTGCAGTCGATGGGCAGCATGCAGGCACAGCTGCGCGCGGTGATCGAAGCGCAGGACGACATGGCCCGCCAGCACGACGCTGGCGAGATGAGCTATCGGATGGATGCGGCGCGCTTCCCCGGTGAGTACGGCCGCATGGTGGCTGGCACCAACGACCTGGTCGATGCGCACGTGCAGGTGCAGCGCGAACTGGTGGCGGTGATGTCGCGCTACGCGGTCGGCGACATGCAGCCCGACATGCGCGCCTTGCCAGGCGAAAAGGCGGCGCTCAGCGATGCGATGGCGGCGACCAAGCGCAACCTGCAGGCAATCAACCGGCAGATCCTCGCCCTGGCGCAGGCCGCCGCGGCCGGCAACTTTGCCACCCGCGGCGATGCGCAGGCGTTCGACCACGATTTCCGCGGCATGGTGGAAGGGTTGAATAACTTGATGCAGACCACCGATACCAATCTCGCGGAGCTGTCGCGCCTGCTGCAGGCGATCGCCAGCGGCGACCTCACCGTGCGCATGAACGGCGAATTCCGCGGCGTGTTCGCGCAGATGCGCGACGACGCCAATGCCACGGCCAGCCAGCTGGCGCAGATCGTCGGCAGCATCCAGACCTCGGCCGCGTCGATCAAGGGCGCCGCCAGCGAGATCGCCGCCGGCAACCAGGACCTGTCGCAGCGCACCGAGCAGCAGGCCGCCAACCTGGAGGAAACTGCGGCGTCGATGGAGGAGCTCACCTCCACTGTCAAGCAGAATGCCGATGGCGCGCGCCAGGCCAATCAGCTCGCCATCGGCGCGGCCGGTGTGGCCGCGCAAGGCGGCCAGGTCGTGGATCAGGTCGTGGAGACCATGCGCGGCATCGAAGCCTCGTCCAGGAAGATCGCCGACATCATCTCCGTCATCGACGGCATCGCGTTCCAGACCAATATCCTGGCCTTGAACGCGGCGGTGGAAGCGGCGCGTGCCGGCGAACAGGGCCGCGGCTTCGCGGTGGTGGCATCGGAAGTGCGCATGCTGGCGCAGCGCTCCTCCGGCGCGGCCAAGGAGATCAAGGATCTCATCGAAGACTCGGTGCAGCGCGTGGCCGAAGGCTCCACCCTGGTGCACAGCGCCGGCGCGACCATGAGCGAGGTGGTGGCCAGCGTGCAGCGGGTCACCGACATCATGGGCGAGATTTCCGCAGCATCGCAGGAACAGTCGGCCGGCATCGCCCAGGTCAACCAGACCATCACCAACATGGACGAGACCACCCAGCAGAACGCCGCGCTGGTCGAAGAAGCCACTGCCGCCGCGCGCTCGCTCGAGGACCAGGCAGTGCAGCTCACCGAAGCGGTGGCGGTATTCAAGCTCGATGCCGCGCATGCGGCTGCGCGGCAGGCGGTTTCCGGCCCGGCGGCATCTCCAGCCAAGCGTCCGACGGCCACGCGCCCTGCAGCGCCCCGGCTACGTACGGTGGTGGCCACGCCCGACAGCGACAGCAACTGGAAGGAGTTCTGAAACAGTCGCGGGCGCTCCGCCTGCGCCGGCATGGTCCATCACAGCACCTGGCCTAGCCAGGGCACGACGCGGCCGGCCTGACGGCGAGGGAGACGCAGCGCACACGCTACGCGTGCGTCATCGCTCTCGCACCCGCGGCCTCCCAGGGCATCGCACACCTGCAGCGGCTGGCTGCCGCGCCACTCTCGACCCGCCACGTCCGCGCTGGCGGACGTGGCGCAGAGGCGGCTCAGCCCACCCACACCCGCGCGTTGCGGAACATGCGCAGCCACGGCGCCTCGTCCGGCCACTCGGCCGGATGCCAGCTGAGGTTGAGCGAGCGCAACGTGCGTTCCGGATGCGGCATCAGGATGGTCACCCGGCCGTCGTCGCTGGTCAGGCCGGTGATGCCGTCGGGCGAGCCGTTCGGGTTCAGCGGGTACTGCGTGGCGACGGCGCCATGGCCGTCGACGAAGCGCAGTGCCACGCGCGCGGCGGCCTGGTCCACGGCACTGTCGAATTCGGCGCGGCCTTCGCCGTGCGCCACCGCCACCGGGATCCGCGAGCCGGCCATGCCACGCAGGAAGATCGACGGCGATTCCACCACCTCCAGCAGGCTGGTGCGCGCCTCGAACTGCTCGCTGCGGTTGCGCAGGAAGCGCGGCCAGTGCTCGGCACCGGGAATGATGTCCTTGAGCTGGCTGAGCATCTGGCAGCCGTTGCACACGCCCAGGGCGAAGCTGTCGCTGCGCGCGAAGAACGCGGCGAAGGCATCGCGCAGCGCCGCTCGCTCCAGGATCGAGGTGGCCCAGCCGCGGCCGGCGCCGAGCACGTCGCCGTAGCTGAAGCCGCCGCAGGCGGCCAGGCCGACGAAGTCGGCCAGCTGCACGCGGCCGGCGATCAGATCGCTCATGTGCACGTCGAAGGCGCGGAACCCGGCGCGTTCGAACGCGTTGGCCATTTCGATCTGGCCGTTGACGCCCTGCTCGCGCAGGATCGCCACCTTCGGCCGCTGGCCGCTGGCGATGAACGGCGCGGCGATGTCCTCGGCCGGGTCGAAGGCCAGCTTCGGCTTCAGTCCGGGCGCGGCGAAATCGCGCGCCAACGCGCGCTCCTCGGCGGCGCTGTCGGGGTTGTCGCGCAGAGTCTGCATGGCATGGGTGACCGACCACCAGGCATCGAACAGCTCGTCCCAGCGCCATTCGGCCAGGGTCTTGCCACCCAGGCCCACGCGCACCGCGGCGGCGGTGCTGGGGCGGGCGATGCGCTGCGCGCATTCGGTCAGCGCATGGCGCTCGATCAGGTCGGCGAACGCGGCGCGGTCTTCCTTGGCGACCTGCACCACCGCGCCCAGTTCCTCGTTGAACAGGCTGCGGAACGGATCGTCGCCCCAGGCATCGAGGGTGATGTCCAGGCCCTGCCGCGAGGCGAACGCCATCTCGCACAGCGCGGCGAACGCGCCGCCGTCGCTGCGGTCGTGATAGGCCAGCAGCAAGCCGGCCTCGCGCGCATCGCGGATCAGTTCGAAGAACGCACGCAGCCGCTGCGGATCGTCCAGGTCGGGCACCGCGCCACCGAACGCCGGCAGCGCGCCGTCGCCATGCACCTGCGCCAGCACCGAACCGCCCAGGCGCTGCTTGCCGCCGCCCAGCCCGATCAGCCACAGCTCGCTCTCGGCCTCGCGCGCCAGCAACGGCGTCAGCTGCGCGCGCGCATCGGCCACCGGCGCGAACGCGGAAACGATGAGCGAGACGGGCGAGACGCTTTTGTGCGTGGCGCTCGCGCCGGGAGTGGGGAGTGGGGATTCGGGATTGGCAGAAGCGCCCTCCGCGCGCGCAGCACCCTCCCCAATCCCCAATCCCGTTCGCTCTTCGACGGCCGCAGGCCGGCCATCCCGAATCCCGGCCACACCCCACTGCGCCTGCATCGACAGCGAGTCCTTGCCCACCGGGATGCTCAGGTCCAGCTGCGGGCACAGTTCCATGCCCACCGCCTTGACCGCGGCGTACAGGCGCGCGTCCTCGCCGTCGTGGTTGGCCGCGGCCATCCAGTTCGCCGACAGCTTGACCTGGTCCAGCGCCTGCACCGGCGCCGCGCACAGGTTGGTGATGGCTTCGCCCACCGCCATCCGCGCCGCCGCGGCAGCGTCGAGCAGGGCCAGCGGGGTGCGCTCGCCGATCGCCATCGCTTCGCCGGCGTGGGTGTCGAAGCCGGCCAGGGTGATCGCGCAATCGGCCAGCGGCAGCTGCCAGGGGCCGATCATCTGCTCGCGCGCGGTCAGGCCGCCGACGCTGCGGTCGCCGATGGTGACCAGGAAACTCTTCGCCGCCACCGTCGGATGCGCCAACACCCGCAGCCCGGCCTCGCGCAGGTCCAGCGCATCGGTGTCCAGCTCCGGCCAGCGCGGCGCCGGCGGCTGGCGGGCGTCGCGGTGCATCTTCGGCGGCTTGCCGAAGAGCACGTCCATGGGCAGGTCGATGGGGTGCGGGGATTCGGGATTGGGGATTGGGGATTCGTGAGACGCGGTGGAGCCGGCCGACGTTGCGCCGTTGCCAATCCCCAATCCCGACTCCCCAATCCCGGTGCGCAGCACCCCGTAGCCCACGACGAGCCGTTCCTCGGCGGTGGCCACACCCACAGCGGCAAACGGACAGCGCTCGCGCTCGCACAGGGCGGCGAATTCGGCCAGGCGCGCCTGCGGCACGCCGAGCACGTAGCGTTCCTGCGATTCGTTGCACCACAGCTGCATCGGCGACAGCGACGGGTCGTCGCTGGGCACGCGGTCCAGGTCGATGATCCCGCCCACGCCGGAGTCGTGCAGCAGTTCGGGAATGGCGTTGGACAGGCCGCCGGCGCCGACGTCGTGGAACCAGCGGATCGGGTTGTCCGCGCCCAGCGCCACGCAGCGGTCGATGACCTCCTGCACGCGCCGCTCCATCTCCGGGTTGTCGCGCTGCACGCTGGCGAAATCCAGGTCCTCGGCGCTGTCGCCGGAGGCCACCGAACTGGCCGCGCCGCCGCCCAGGCCGATCAGCATCGCCGGGCCGCCGAGCACGATCACCGCATCGCCGGGCTGCAGCGGGATCTTCTCCACCTGCACGCGGTCGATCGCACCCAGGCCGCCGGCCAGCATGATCGGCTTGTCGTAGGCGCGGGTCAGGTCCTGCGTCTCCGGCAGCTCGAAGCTGCGGAAATAGCCGAGCAGGTTGGGCCGGCCGAATTCGTTGTTGAACGCAGCGCCGCCGAGCGGGCCGTCCAGCATTATTTCCAGCGCCGGGGCCATGCGCGGATTGAGCGGACGCGTCCCCTCCCACGGCTGCGGCAGGCTGGGGATGCGCAGGTGCGAGACGCTGAAGCCGGTCAGGCCGGCCTTGGGCTTGCCGCCGCGGCCGGTGGCGCCCTCGTCGCGGATCTCGCCGCCGGCGCCGGTGGAGGCGCCCGGGAACGGCGCGATCGCGGTCGGGTGGTTGTGGGTCTCGACCTTGATGCAGAACGCCGACGGCGTCACCGCCTCGCTACGGTACTCGCCGCTGGCCGGATCCGGGCGGTAGCGCGCGGCCGGGTGCCCTTCCACCACCGCCGCGTTGTCGCTGTACGCGCTGAGCGTGTGCTGCGGCGTCTGCTGGTGGGTGTGCTTGATCATCCGGAACAGCGAGCGGTCCTGCTCCTTGCCGTCGATGGTCCAACTGGCGTTGAAGATCTTGTGCCGGCAGTGCTCGGAATTGGCCTGCGCGAACATCATCAGTTCCACGTCGGCCGGATCGCGGCCGAGCTCGCCGAAGCGCTGGCGCAGGTAGTCGATCTCGTCCTGGGCCAGGGCCAGGCCCAGGCGCGCATTGGCCGCTTCCAGCTGGTCCAGCGGGATGCGCTCGACCTCGCCCCGCACCGGCGCCTGGAACAGCGCCTGCGCCTGCGCGGCGCTGTCCAGCAGCGATTGCGTCATCGGATCATGCAGCAGCTTGGCCAGCGCAGCCTGATCGGCCGCCGCCGCGGGCCAGCCGGCCAGGTCCAGGCGGGTGCCGCGCTCGACCCGGCGGATCGCCAACCCGGCGCCACGCACCAGTTCGGTGGCCTTGCTCGACCAAGGCGAGCGCGTGCCCAGCCGCGGCACCACGTAGCGCGAGCAGGTCCCGGCTTCGGCCGGCGCCGGTGCGTCCTGCGCCTGCAGGATGCGCCGCGCCGCGACCAAGTCGAGCGATGCGGCGTTCCCGCCGTCGATGAAGTAGACGTGCCAGGCGCCGGCGATGCGCACACCGGGAACGAGGGACTGCAGGCGGGTTTCGAGCCGAGCGCGACGGAACGGCGAAAGGGCGGAAGCGCCCTCGAGGACGATCATGTCCGGGGAACCGTGTGAGGAAACGGGCTGGCTATTGTAAGCCGGGATTGGGGATTCGGGATTTGGGATTGGTAAAGGCGGTGTTCCGTGCGCGGGTGCGCTCCCTGCAACGCTCCGACGTGGCCCGCCATGGCGGGTCGGAATTGTGGGATTGGGGATTGGGATTGGCAAAGGCGGCGCTCCGTGCGCGGGTGCGCACCCGACAACGCCCTGACGATGGCCCGCCGTGGCGGGGTTGCGGGATCGAGCGCGGCGGTAACCGCGTCCCGGCTGGGCGCGCTCGCCATCGGACGCGCCGGCGGCGTCCTGATCGCAGTAGATGTCTAAATCAGCAGCCCGGATCCGCAAGCGGGGCGTCTGCGCAAGGGAGTTCGCCGAAGCAGCGCTCCAGCGAATCCCCAATCCCGAATGCCGAATCCCCGCGCGCGGCCCTTAACGGCTTCCGCCCGCCTTGGTCGCTTCCGCCGCGCGCTTGTCCAAGGCTTCGCGCAGCTTGGCCGGAGGCAGGTAGCCGCCTAGCTGGGTGCCGTCCGGGGCGAAGATCGCCGGGGTGCCGTTGACGCCCAGGCGCTGGCCCAGGTTGTACTGCATGGTCACCGGGTTCTTGCAGTTGGCCGCGCTCGGCACCTTGCCGCTGGCCTTGGCGTCGGTCAGCGCCTGCTTCTTGTCCGCCGCGCACCACACCGCGACCATGTCCTTGTAGTCCTGGCTGCCCAGGCCCATGCGCGGGAACGCCAGGTATTCCACGGCGATGCCCTGCTTGTTGAGTTCGCCGATCTCGCTGTGCAGCTTGCGGCAATAGCCGCATTCGATGTCTGTGAACACGCTGATGGTGTACTTGGGATTGGCCGGGGCGAACACGATGCGGTCGGCGCGCGGCGCCGATTCCAGCAGCTTGCGGCGGTAGCTCAGCAGGCCCTCGCTGGACGCGAACTGCTTTTCCTGGATGTCGAACGGCTGCGCCTGGAACAGATAGCGGCCGTCGTCGGAGACGTACAGCACCTGGCCGCCGACCACCACTTCGCGGAAGCCGGGGAACGGCGCGGCGCCGATGTAGTCGGGCTTGAAGTTCGGGTCCAGTTGCAGCAGCGCCGCACGCACGCGCTGTTCGCCCGCGGCGCCACTGGCGGCGGGGGCGGCCTTGGCCGCGGCGGCGCCGGGCGCCGGGGAGGTGGACTGTGCGCAGGCGGAGAGCGAAGCCGCGCCCAGCAGCGCGCAAAGAGCAAAACGGAGCATTGGCGATCCATGAGGGCTGCGAATCGCCCGATTGTCGCATACCCCCCGGCGCGGTCCATGTAGACAGGCTGAGCGGCCATCGCGCGCCGCGACTGCGCTCACCCGCGCGGATGATGCTTGCGGTGCAGGCTCTGCAGGTGCTCGCGCGCGACCAGGGTGTAGATCTGGGTGGTGGACAGCGAACTGTGGCCGAGCAGCATCTGCAGCGCGCGCAGGTCGGCGCCGCGGTTGAGCAGATGCGTGGCGAAGCTGTGGCGCAGGCCGTGCGGGCTGATCCGCGCCGGGTCGATCCCCGCCACCACGGCATAGCGCTTGACCAGCCCCCAGAACTGCTGCCGGGTCAGCGCGCGCCGGGCGGCATCGATGAACAGCGGCACCACGCCGTCGCTGGCCGGCACCGCCTGCCCGGCCGCCAGCGCCGGCCGTGCGCTGTCCAGGTAGCGCTGCAGCCAGTGCTGCGACTCCTCGCCCAGCGGCACCAGTCGCTCCTTGCTGCCCTTGCCGGTGACACGCAGCACGCCCTGGCGCAGGTTCACCGCATTGGCCGGCAGGTTCACCAACTCGCTGACGCGCAGGCCGGCGGCGTACATCAACTCGAGCATGGCGCGGTCGCGCAGCCCGGCCGGCGCGGTCGCGTCCGGCGCCGCCAGCAACGCATCGATCTGGCTCTCGGCCAGCGCCTTGGGCAACGAACGCGGCAGCCGTGGCGGTTCCAGCAGCGCGGTCGGGTCGTCGCTGCGCTCGCCGCGACGCACGCGCAGCGCGAAGAACGCGCGCAGCGACGACAGCCAGCGCGCATTGCTGCGCGGCGAATAGCCCAGTTCGGTGCGCCAGGCCAGGTAGTCGAACAGCGCCTGCCGATCGGCGCCCGCCAGGCCACCGCCCGCGCCGTCGCGCCAGCGCGCGAAACCCTCCAGGTCGCGGCGGTAGCTGTCCAGGCTCTGCCGCGCCAAGCCCTGCTCGGCCCAGGCCGCATCCAGGAACTGCTGGATCGCCACCGCATCGGCCTCGCGCAGTGGCGCGAGCCGTTGCGTCTGCTGGCGGCGCTCGGCGGGGGAATGCAGGGAGGGCATGCTGGGTGGGATTGGGGATTGGGGATTGGGGATTGGGGATTGGGGATTGGAAAAGCCTAGCCGCTTTGCCTGGGGGCGCAAGGCCGACGTGGCCGCGCAGCGCACCGGGATGGCGTGCGCCAGCAGCACGACTGCGAGGCGCACGGTCCACCGCAAAGCGCGCGACTGGCTCTAAGCTGTGCAGATGAGCGCATCGTCTCCCGCTTCCGCCCCCCGTCCACGCACGCTGCTGCTGTGGCGGCTGCTGGCGCTGTTCTACGACGCCTGGCCGGTGCTGGCGCTGTGGTTCGTGGTCTCGGCGCTGTTCACCCTCGGCTACACGCTGGAGGGCCATGCGCCGCGCGAGAACATCGCGCCCTTCAGCGCCCTGCAGTGGCTGCTGTGGCTGTGCTGCTGGGCGGTGGCCGGGCTGTACGCCACGCTGAGCTGGCGCCGCGGCGGCCAGACCCTGGGGATGCGCCCGTGGCGGCTGCGCCTGCACGGTGCCAACGGCACCACGCCGAGCTGGGGTGCACTGTGGCGGCGCTATCTGGTCGGCAGCGTGTCGTTGCTGCTGGGCGGGCTGGGGTTCTGGTGGGCGCTGGTCGATCGGGAGCGATTGACGTGGCACGACCGCGCCAGCGGCACCCGTCTTACGCGCCAGCACAAAGCCAAGCCCTGACCGAAGCATATGGACGCGCGGCGGCGCGCCAACCGCTCACGCCATATCGGGACCACTGCGGCGCGGCACGACAGGGCCAGCGGCACCCATTTGACGCGATTACCGAAAGCCTAGCCCTGACCGCAGTACATAGGCGCACGGCGGCGCGCCAACCACTCCCGCCATATCGGGACCACTGCGGCGCGGTACGACCGCGCCAGCGGCACCTACTTAACGCGATTGCCGAAAACCAAGCCCTGACTACAGCAAACGTGCGCGCGGCGGCGCGCCATATGCATCCGTCGCGTCGGGATCGTCGCCGCGCGCTAACTGCTGCGTTTGCGGAACAGCAACCAGGACACGGTCAGCATCACCAGTGGCGGCAAGGCGTAGGCGATGCGGTAGTCGAACTTCAGCGCGCCGGCCATGCGTCCGAAGAACAGCTGCAGCAGCCAGAACACCAGGGCGAACAGGATGCCCAGGAACAGGCGCTTGCCCATGCCGCCGCTGCGCAGCGCGCCGAACGCGAACGGGATCGCGGCGAAGCACAGCGCCAGCACGTTCAGCGGATAGAACCAGCGGCTCCAGTACTGGTCCTCGTAGTCGCGCGCGTCCAGGCCGTTGCGGCGGCGGTACTCGATGCTGGTGTGCAGGTCGCGCGCCGACAGGTTGCGCGGCTTGGCCAGGCCCGAGGCCAGCGCCGCCGCATCCAGCCGCGATTGCCACGGCAGGCTGTCGAACTTCTCGCGCTGCACCGAGCGCTCGGCGAAGGTGTCGCGGTAGGCCTGCTTGAGGGTCCAGCCGCTGTGCCGGTGCTCGGCGATGGCGGCATGGGTCAGCGAGGCCAGCCGGCCGTTGTCGTCCAGCGTGTACAGGCGCACGTCGCGCAATTCCAGCCAGGTGCCGCCGTCGTCTTCCAGGTGCTCTTCGCCGGCCTGCGCGTTGAGGAAGGTGTTGCCCTCGCGCGCCCACAGCCCGGAATAGCGAGCCATGCTCATGTCGCCGTTGTACTTGGCGTTGGCCTTGATCGCATCGGCCTGGTTCTGCGCCCACGGCGCCAGGGTCTCGCCGTTGACCACCATGGCCACGGTCAGCACCGCCATGGTTGCCGCCGCGGCCAAGCTCAGCCGGCGCCGCGACAGGCCCAGCGCGCGCAGCGCGGTCAGTTCGGAGGTGGCGGCGAGCTGGCCCAGGCCCATCAGCACGCCGATCACCGCGCCGGTGGGGAACAGGGTGTAGGCGCGGCGCGGCACCGTGTAGGCCACGAAGGCGGCGGCGTGGCCCAGGCTGTAGCTGCCGGTGCCGATCGTCTTGAACTCGTTGGACAGGGCCATGATCACGTCCAGGCCCAGCAGCACCGCCCAGGTCAGCAGCACCGTGCCGAGCACGGCGCGGCCCACGTACACATCGTGCAGGTTCGGACGCAGCCTCATGCCGGCTGCCTCCGCGGCCGCGACAGCCGGCCATCGCGCAAGTACATCCACACCGACAACGCCAGCAGCGGCAGGGTCAGCCACCACAAGCCGAGCGCGCGCGGCAGCTTCTCGGTGCTCAGCCACTGGGTGCCGAGGAACATCAGGTTGGTGCCGACCAGGTAGGCCAGGAACGCCAGCATGATCCGGCCATAGCGCTGCTGTCGCGGCGAGCTGCGCGACAGCGGCAGGGTCAGCAGGGCGAAGGCCAGCGCCAGCAGCGGCGGCGCCAGGCGCGCATGCAACTGCGCGTTGGCCTGCGGCCGCGGATCGCCGATCAGCTTGGCGGTGGGCAGCAGCTCCGGATCGTCGTCCTTGCGCGCGGCGTCACGGTCCGGCAGCGCCACGTCGTTGCTGACGAAGCGCATCATCCGGTAGTCCAGCCCGTCGCCGGCCAGCGGCCCCTCGACCCGGTAACCGTCCTCCAGGCGCAGGTAGCGGTCGGCCTTGCCCTCGAAGAACATGGCGCCGCGCTGCGCGGTGACCACGTCCAGGCGGCCGTCCTTCTGCCGCTGCATGAACACCTTGCTGAGCTTGGTGCCGTCCCCAGACAGGGTGCTGATGTAGACGATGCCGCCATCGGACAACGGGGTGAAGCGCCCGGCCTCCAGTCCGGCCATCAGCAGGCTGTGGTTGGCCTCGTCGATCAGCCGGTCGGAGGTGCGGTCGGCCCAGGGGCCCAGCCACAGCGAGCACATGCCGACCAGGCTCACCACCGGGATCACCAGCATCAGGATCGGCCGCAGCAGGCGCCGCGGGCCCACGCCGATGGCGGTGATCACCGCCATTTCCGAATCCCGGTACAGCCGCGCCAGCGCCAGCAGCAGGCCCAGCATCAGCGCCAGCGGCAGAATCAGCGGCAGGTACACCACGAACTGCAGGCCCAGTTGTGAAAACAACAACTTGGCCGGGATGCGGCCATCGGCGATGTTGCCCAGGATGTCCACCAGCACACCACCGACGCTGACCACCAGCAGCACGATCAGGGTGGCCGAGAAGCTCTGGACGAAATCGCGCAGCAGGTATCGATCGAGCTTCGGCATGGGGGTGGGTTGATTTAAACTCTCGGATTCGTTCGCGGCGGACCCAGCCTATCCGACTGGGGGTAAAGAGTCCGCGATTGTACGGATTTGCCAACGGAATCTGATCAATGGCCCTGGAATTCACCCTGAACCACGACGCCCCGGCCACCGCGGCGTTCGACTGCATCGTCGTCGGCGTGTTCGCCGACAAGCGCCTGTCCCCGGCCGCCCAGGCCCTGGACGCGGCCAGCGGCGGACGCCTGACCGCGCTGGCCGAACGCGGCGACGTCAGCGGCAAGACCGGCGCCACCGCCCTACTCCACGACCTGCCCGGCGTGAAGGCGCCGCGCGTGCTCGCGGTGGGCCTGGGCGACGCCGCCAAGTTCGGCGTGCCGCAATACCTGAAGGCGGTCGGCGACGCCGCGCGCGCCCTCAAGAGCGGGCCGGCGACCAGCGCGCTGCTGACCCTGAGCGAGCTGGAGGTCAAGGGCCGCGACCAGGCCTGGGCGATCCGCCAGGCGGTGATCGCCAGCGACCACGCCTGCTACCGCTACACCGCCACCCTCGGCAAGAAGAAGCCCGACGACAGCGGCCTGGCGCAGTTGGCCGTGCACGGCGACGACGCCACCGCGCTGGCCCAGGGCGAGGCGATCGCCGCCGGCGTGAAGTTCGCCCGCGAACTGGGCAACCTGCCGCCGAACCTGTGCACCCCGGCCTACCTGGCCGAGACCGCCGCCGCCTTCGCCCAGGGCGTGGACGGCGCCGAAGCCGAAATCCTCGACGAGACGCAGATGCAGGAACTGGGCATGGGCTCGCTGCTGGCGGTGGCGCGCGGCTCGGCCAACCGGCCACGGCTGCTGGTGCTGAAGTGGAACGGCGGCGGCGACGCCCAGCCTTACGTGCTGGTCGGCAAGGGCATCACCTTCGACACCGGCGGCGTCAACCTGAAGACCCAGGGCGGCATCGAGGAGATGAAGTACGACATGTGCGGCGGCGCCAACGTCATCGGCACCTTCGTCGCCGCGGCCACTGCGCGCCTGCCGCTGAACCTGGTGGTGGTGGTGCCGGCGGTGGAGAACGCGATCGACGGCAATGCCTACCGCCCGTCGGACGTGATCACCAGCATGTCCGGCAAGACCATCGAGGTCGGCAACACCGACGCCGAGGGCCGCCTGATCCTCTGCGATGCGCTGACCTACGCCGAACGCTTCAAGCCGGCGGCGCTGATCGACGTGGCCACCCTCACCGGCGCCTGCATGGTCGCCCTCGGCCACCAGACCGCCGGCCTGATGAGCAAGCACGACGACCTGGCCGCCGAACTGCTGGCCGCCGGCGAGCACGTGTTCGACCGCGCCTGGCGCCTGCCGCTGTGGGACGAGTACCAGGGCCTGCTGGATTCCAGCTTCGCCGACGTCTACAACATCGGCGGCCGCTGGGCCGGCGCGATCACCGCCGGCTGCTTCCTGTCGCGCTTCACCGAAGGCCAGCGCTGGGCGCACCTGGACATCGCCGGCGTGGCCAGCGACGAAGGCAAGCGCGGCATGGCCACCGGCCGCCCGGTGGGTTTGCTGTCGCAGTGGTTGCTCGACCGCGCCGCGGGCGGCGCGGCGTGATTGGGGAGTCGGGATTGGGGATTCGCGAAAGGCGCCTCCGCGTTTCTTTCCCGTGCCCCTTGCTCGCGCAGGCGACCGTGATCCGCGGTTGCCAATCCCCAATCCCGAATAACGAATCCCAACCCTGATGCGCGCCGACTTCTATCTGATCGCCAAGCCGCGGTTCCTCAACGAACCGCTGCGGCTGGTGTGCGAGCTGGCGCGCAAGGCCAACGACGCCAACCTGTGGACGCTGGTGCTGGCGCGCGACATGGCCCAGGCCGAGGAGCTGGACGAACTGCTGTGGGCGTTCGATGCCGACGCCTACATCCCGCACCAGATCGCCGACGCCGATGCCGACGAGGAAGAGGCGCAGGTGCTGATCGTGCCGCCTGGCGTCGACGCGCCGGAGCGCCCGCTGGTGATCAACCTGCGCGATGCGCCCTACCTCGGCGCCTGCGAGCGCGTCCTGGAAGTGGTCCCGGCCGACCCATCCGCGCGCGAACCGCTGCGCGAGCGCTGGAAACAGTACAAGGCGCAGGGCTACGCGGTCACCAAGCACGATATGTGAGGAGCCGGGATTCGGGATTGGGGATTCGGATGCGTTCCTGCCCCGCTCCCTCATCGGCACCGCACGGCAAGACATCCCGAATCACCAATCCCCAATCCCGGCTTTTCCATGACCACCCTCGCCTCCAGCTACGATCCCAAGTCCTTCGAATCGCGCCTGTACGCGCAATGGGAAGCGTCCGGTTACTTCGCGCCGTCCGGGCAGGGCACGCCGTACACGGTGCTGCTGCCGCCGCCGAACGTGACCGGCACGCTGCACATGGGCCACGCCTTCCAGCAGACGCTGATGGATGCGCTGGTGCGCTACCACCGCATGCGCGGCTTCGACACGCTGTGGCAGGTCGGCAGCGACCATGCCGGCATCGCCACCGAGATGGTGGTGTCGCGCAACCTGACGCTGGAAGGCAAGGGCGAGACCCGCGATTCGCTGGGCCGTGACGGCTTCATCGCCAAGGTCTGGGAGTGGAAGCAGCACTCAGGCGACACCATCGAGCGGCAGATGCGCCGCCTCGGCACCTCGGCCGACTGGTCGCGCAGCACCTTCACCATGGACCCGCAGCCGTCGGCGGCGGTGGTCGAGGCCTTCGTGCGCTGGCACGAACAGGGCCTGATCTACCGCGGCCAGCGCCTGGTCAACTGGGACCCGGTGCTGAAGACGGCGATCTCCGACCTGGAAGTGGAGAACGTGGAGGAAGACGGCTTCCTGTGGTCGATCGCCTACACGCTGGACGACGGCGCCAGCTACGAACACGTCGAGCACGACGCCGACGGCAACGAGACGCTGCGCGAGACCCGCGACTACCTGGTAGTCGCCACCACCCGCCCGGAGACCCTGCTCGGCGATACCGCGGTGATGGTGCACCCGGAGGATGCGCGCTACGCGCACCTGATCGGCAAGACGGTGACGCTGCCGCTGACCGGCCGCCGCGTGCCGGTGATCGGCGACGACTACGTGGACCGCGCGTTCGGCACCGGCGTGGTCAAGGTCACCCCGGCGCACGACTTCAACGACTACCAGGTCGGCGTGCGGCATGGGTTGCCGATGATCAACCTGTTCACCCCGACCGCCGCGCTCAACGACAGCGTCCCGGAAAAGTACCGCGGCCTGGACCGCTTCGACGCGCGCAAGGCGGTGCTGGCCGATCTGGAAGACCTCGGCATCCTGGTCGAGACCAAGCCGCACAAGCTGCAGGTGCCGCGCGGCGACCGCACCGGCCAGGTGATCGAGCCGTATCTGACCGACCAGTGGTTCGTGAAGATGGACGCGCTGGCCAAGCGCGGCCTGGAGCTGGTCGAGTCCGGGCAGATCCAGTTCGTGCCGCCGAACTGGATCAACACCTACCGCCACTGGATGGAGAACATCCAGGACTGGTGCATCAGCCGCCAGCTGTGGTGGGGCCATCGCATTCCGGCCTGGTTCGACGACGCCGGCAACTGCTACGTCGGTCGCGACGAGGCCGAGGCGCGCGCCAAGGGTGGCCTGGCTGCCGACGTCGCCCTGCACCAGGACAGCGACGTGCTGGAGACCTGGTTCTCCTCGCAGCTGTGGCCGTTCGCGACCATGGGCTGGCCCGATCCGCAGGCGATGGCCGAGCGCGGCTTCGACCGCTACCTGCCGTCGAGCGTGCTGGTCACCGGCTTCGACATCATCTTCTTCTGGGTGGCGCGCATGATCATGGCCACCGACAGCTTCACCGGCAAGGTGCCGTTCCGCGACGTCTACATCACCGGCCTGATCCGCGACAAGGACGGGCAGAAGATGTCCAAGTCCAAGGGCAACGTGCTCGATCCGCTGGACATCATCGACGGCATCAGCATCGAGGACCTGGTCGCCAAGCGCACCACCGGGCTGATGCAGCCGCGCATGGCCGAGAAGATCGAGAAGGCCACGCGCAAGGAGTTCCCCGAGGGCATCATCGCCCACGGCGCCGATGCGCTGCGTTTCACCATCGCCGCGCTGGCCGGCCACGGCCGCGACATCAAGTTCGATCTGGGCCGCGCCGAGGGCTACAAGAACTTCTGCAACAAGCTGTGGAATGCCAGCCGCTTCGTGCTCATGAACACGCCGGGCGGGGATTCGGGAGTGGGGATTCGGGAGTCGCAAGAGCCGGTCACCGATGCCGAGAAGTGGATCCTGCTGCGGTTGCAGGCGGTCACTGCCGAGGCGCAGGCGCAGTTCGCCGCGTACCGCTTCGACCTGCTCGCGCAATGCCTGTACGAGTTCGCCTGGAACGAGTTCTGCGACTGGTTCCTGGAACTGGCCAAGCCGGCACTGAGCGGCGACGACGCGGCCGCCGCCGACAGCACCCGCCACACCCTGCTGCACGTGCTGGAAACCCTGCTGCGCCTGCTGCACCCGCTGACCCCGTTCGTCACCGAGGAACTGTGGCAGCAGGTGGCGCCGCGCCTGGGCATCGACGCGCCGACCATCTCGCTGCAGTCGTACCCGGACGCTGCGACGATGGACGTGGCCGCCTACGCCGGCGCCGCGGCCGACGTGGAATGGCTGAAGGCGATGGTGTCGGCGCTGCGCCGCGTGCGCAGCGAACTGCAGGTGGCGCCGTCGCGGCAGGTGCCGCTGCTGCTGCAGGGCGGCCAGGCCGAAGACCGCGCGCGGGTCGGGCGTTTCGCCGCGCAGTTGCGCTTCCTGCTCAAGCTCGAGGCCATCCAGTGGCTGGATGACGGCGCGCCGTCGCCGGCCGCGGCCACCGCCATCGTCGGCGAGCTGAAGCTGCTGGTGCCGCTGGAAGGGCTGGTCGACCTGGATGCCGAACGCCTGCGCCTGGACAAGGAGATCGCCCGCGTCGCGTCCGAGAAGGACAAGAGCGAGGCCAAGCTGGGCAAGTTCACCGACAAGGTGCCGGCCGCGGTGGTCGAGCAGGAACGCCAGCGCCTGGCCGACTGGAGCGCGCAGCTCGACGGCCTGCGCGCCCAGCGCGCCAAGCTGTAGGAGCAGCGCGACCACGCCACCGCAGGAGCGGCTTCAGCCGCGACCTGGTTTTCATGGGAACGCCCGGTCGCGGCTGAAGCCGCTCCTGCGACGCGCTGCCGAAATTGCCACACCGCCGCCCGGCCTTCAGGCGGCGGCGCTGCGATCCCTCAGAGCTTGCCGGCGCCGGCCTTGGCCTTGACGTCGGCGGCCACCTTGTTCGCCGGCAGCAGCGAGTAGGTGTACGGCGGGGTCCAGCCGATGCTGTTGTTCCAGGAGCAGGTCAGCGCCTTGCCGTTGAGCAGCGAGCCGAAATCGCGGTAGACGCTGCCGCCGTAGTCGGCCGCGATCTTGTCGCAGCTGCTCACGCCGCCGATGTCGAAGACGTTGTTCTCGGAGAAGATCTTCGACTCCTTGCCGACGCCGTGCGCGTAGGAGAACGGATACACCGCGTGGCTGGTGCTGCCCACGTGGTAGTTGTTGTACAGGTGCACCTGGCCGAAGCGCACCCGCGGCGCGCGCGCGGAGATGTTCTCGAACAGGGTGTTGTGGATGGTCACCTTGAGCTTGCCGCTGTCGGTGCTGGAGGCGCTGTCGCTGGAGCCGATCAGGTTGTTCTTCTCGTGCGACTTGAACGCCGAGTAGGACACAGTGACGTAGTTGGCGCCCTTCTTGATGTCCAGCGCGCCGTCGTGGTGCTGCTTGGGCCGGCCGTTGGCGGTGCCGTTCTGGTCGTCGGTGCGGCGGCCGTCGGTGAAGGTCACATGGTCCACCCACACGTTGCTGGCGCCCTCGATGGTCATGCCGTCGTACTCGGAATTCCAGTTGCCGGCGCTGCCGTCGTCCGGATCCCACACCGGCTGCGGATCCCACGGATTCTCGATGGTCAGGTTGCGCACGATCACGTCGTTGGCCTTGACGTAGAAGTAGCCCTCGCGGATCTCGGCATTGCTGCCCACGCCGATCAGCGTGGTCTTGGTCGGGATGTCCAGGCGTGCGCGGCTCTTCATGTCCGCGGTGGTGCTGTACGGCGTGCCTTCGCTGATGTCGATGATGCCGTTGACCTTGATGATGCGGCCGTTGCTGCCGGCGCTGGCCTTCAGCGCGGCCTTCAGCTGCGCCGCGTTGCTGACGCTGTAGACGTCGGCCGCGGCGGCCTTGGAACCGCCCTTGGTGCCGCCGTTCTGCGTGGCCCAGCCGGTGCTGGCGACCTCCAGGCTGGCGTCGGCCTGGGCGGCGCCGGCGATGCCGGCCAGGCACAGGGCTAGGCCGAACGTGCGCAGCGGCGAGCGCGGCGATGGAGCGATGCGGGACTGCGTGGTCATCCTGGAAACCTCGTGAGCATGCGTGGTTTGGACGCAGGTGCGCGCGCTCCGCCACAGCGGCATGCACGGCGACGCCTGCGCGATCGCTGTCTCCTCGGACAACTGCGGGTCATGCCTTCGTGGGAGGCAGGCGCCGAAGAGGCGCGCACTGTAGGGAGCGCGTAGCGCGTGTAAAGAGACGATGGAGAAACGCACGATCCAACCGCACGATATGTGAGCCGCATCGAACGAATCGCCCGCGCGCGACAGTGCGTCGCGACGCCATCGCTGCGGGACAACAACGCTGTCCCACCGACAGCAGGCGACATTCCGCGGCTCGCCTGCAACCACGCAAAAACACCGGAAAAACCGCCAAGGTAATTGGGCGCACGCCGGGCCTTGCCCAGCGACGCGCGGCACGCAGGCGCGATCACCGTAGCGAACGCGCTGCCGGCACCACCGCCGACCGCCTGCAGCGGGATCGCTCAGATCATGTGGTGTCGCGCGCGCGGCGCAGTGCCGTTGCGCCGCCCGGGCACAGGCCAGCACCATCCACCATCCCTTCATCGGCCGCGTGCGCCGACGCTGTCCGCACACAAGCGACAGCAGCGCACGAAGGACCGCACGTCGCCCGCGGCGGACGCGCAGGGATCTCAGGACATGCCGTCGAAGAACAGCTCGATCGCCATCACCAGCGCGTCCTCGCGACCGTTCGCGGCCGGGTAGTAGCGCGGGCGCCGGCCGATCTCGTTGAAGCCTTCGCTGTGGTACAGGGCGATCGCGTTGGGATTGGACGGGCGCACTTCCAGGAACACCCGGCGCGCGCCGAGGTCGACGCCGTACTTGATCAGCGCGCGCAGCAGCAGCCGGCCGTAGCCGCGCGACTGCCGCTCCGGCGCCACGCAGACGTTGAGGATGTGCGCCTCGTCGGCGGCGACGCTGATCACCCCGTAGCCGACGATCGTGCCCTCCTCCACCAGCACCCAGCCCGGATAGCCGGCCTGCAGGCAGTCGCGGAAGATGCCGCGGGTCCAGGGGAACGGATAGGCGCGGCGCTCGATCTCCATCACCGCATCCAGATCGGCCTCGCGCAAGGCACGCAGCGTGGCCGTCGGCGCCGATGCCGAGCCGAGCGCGCTCATCGCGGCACCCGCTTGCGCAGCGCGCGCAGCTGCGGCCACAGCGCGCGCTTGGCCGCGGCATTGCCGCGCAGTTCGTCCAGCGGCCAGGTCGCCATCAGCGCCTGCGTGGCCGGATCGTTGGGATTGAGGCCGGAGGCCCGCAGCAGGGCGATCTGCAGGCGGTCGGGCAGGCGCAGCCCGACCCGGCGCGCCCCTGCCGCGGGCGCCGCTCGCACCGCGTCCGGCTGCACCGTCGGCGCCGGCGGCGCGGAGGCGCGACGTCGCTCCGGCGCCTCGGTGGCCGGCGCATCGGCGTAGCCTCCCCGCGGCGGCGCCGATCCCGCTGCCGACCGCTGCACCGGCGCCGCCGGCTCGATCGCCGGCGACGGGACGGGCTCGGGCTCGACCACGGCCGCGGCGTCCACGTAGACGGTGTGGCCGAGCGCCTGCAGCCAGCCGACCTGCTCGGCCGACCACAACGGCGCATGTCCGGACGCGTGCTCGCTCATGCCGCGTCCGGCACCCTGCGCCAGCGCCGCCACAGCCACAGGCACGGCCCGGACAGCGCGTACAGCACGCCGATCGCCAGCAGCGCCCGCGCCAGGTCGATGACCAGCACCGCCAGCACGATCGGCGCCAGCACCAGCATCAGGAACGGCACCCGGTCGGTACGCGGGCCCTTCTCGCCGCTGCCCTTGAAGCTCCAGAAACGGATGCGGCTGACCATCAGCAGCGCCGCGGTCACGGTCAGGCCCAGGGCCACATAGCGCAGCTGTTCGCCGTCCCAGCCCAGCGAGCCGTCGGCGAAGGACCAGACGAAGGCCATCATCAGGCCCGCCGCGGCCGGGCTGGCCAGGCCCACGAACCAGCGCTTGTCGACCGTGCCGACCTGGGTATTGAAGCGAGCCAGGCGCAGCGCGGCGCAGGCCGCGTACAGGAACGCCGCAGACCAGCCGACCCGGCCCAGCATGCTGCCGTCGAACTTCAGCGCCGACAGCGACCAGTGGTACATCACCAGCGCCGGCGCCATGCCGAAGCTGACCAGGTCGGCCAGCGAGTCGTACTGCACGCCGAATTCGCTGCTGGTGCCGGTCAGCCGCGCCACGCGCCCGTCCAGCCCGTCCATCACCGCGGCCACGAACACCGCCACGCTGGCGTGCACGAACTGGCCGTTGGCGGCGGCGATGATGGCGTAGAAACCGGAGAACAGGCCGGCGGTGGTGAACAGGTTCGGCAGCAGGTAGATGGTGCGCGAACGGGGGGGCGGTCGGGATGGGTCCATCCCGTCAGTCTAATCGACTTGCCAGGCCCGTCGGCGGGTGCTGCAATCGGCGCTCCCGCCGCGCCCTGGAGACCGAGATGCGCGTCCTGCCCCGGCTTTGCTGCCTGCCCCTGCTCGCCGTCAGCGGCATGGTCGGCGCCACCACCCTGTACCAATGGAAGGACGCGCAGGGCGTCACCCACTATGCCGAGACCCCGCCCGCCGGCGGCAAGTACCAGGTCCGCAAGGTCGACACCCGCGGCGACGCCCCGGCCGAGACGCCCGCGGCGGCCCCGGCCGAGAACGGCCAGTGCCTGACCGCGCGCAAGAACCTGGACATCCTCAACAAGCCCGGCAAGATCACCACCGACAGCGATGGCGACGGCAAGCCGGACGGGGAACTGGACGAATCCCAGCGCGCCTCGCAGAAGGCCCTGGCCGAGGCCGCGATCAAGGCCTACTGCACCCCGGCGGCCGCACCCGCCAAGTAACCCGAACGCACCCCCGAACACGCCGGGCCGGCCGCGGGCGATGCCCGCAGCGCCGGCAATGACTGGCAAAATGGGCGACCCGCCGTCTGCGAAGCCCCTCGATGCGCCTTTCCCAGTTCCACCTGCACACCACCAAGGAAACCCCGGCCGACGCCGAACTGGTCAGCCACCAGCTGATGCTGCGCGCGGGCATGATCCGCAAGCTCGCCTCCGGCCTGTACACCTGGTCGCCGCTGGGCCTGCGCGTGCTGCGCAAGGTGGAAACGGTGGTGCGCGAGGAAATGAACCGCGCCGGCGCGGTGGAAGTGCTGTTCCCGACCATCCAGCCGCGCGAACTGTGGGACGCCACCGGGCGCTGGAGCAAGTTCGGCGGGCTGATGCTGCGCATGCAGGACCGCAAGGAACAGGACTACTGCTACAGCCCGACCGCCGAAGAGGCCGCCGCCGATTTCGCGCGGCAGGAGCTGAGCAGCTACAAGCAGCTACCGGTCAACTTCTACCAGATCCAGACCAAGTTCCGCGACGAGATCCGCCCGCGCTTCGGGGTGATGCGTGCGCGCGAGTTCCTGATGAAGGACGCCTACTCGTTCCACCTCAGCGACGAGGACCTGGCGCGCGAGTACGAGAACATGAAGGCGGCCTACACCCGCATCTTCACCCGCCTGGGGCTGCAGTTCCGCGCGGTGCAGGCCGATTCCGGCGACATCGGCGGCGACGCCTCGCAGGAATTCCACGTGCTGGCCGCCTCCGGCGAGGATTCGCTGGCGTTCTCCACCGGCTCGGACTACGCGGCCAACGTCGAGGCCGCGATCGCCGCGGCGCCGGCGCCGCGCGCGGCGCCGGGCGAGGCACTGCGCAAGGTCGCCACGCCCACCCAGAAGACCTGCGAGGCGGTGGCCGAGTTGCTCGGCATCCCGCTGCAGCGCACGGTCAAGTCGGTGGCGGTGATGGCCGGCGAGACCTTCGTGCTGGCGCTGGTGCGCGGCGATCACACGGTCAACGAGATCAAGCTGGGCAAGGTCGCCGGCCTGGCCGGTTACCGCATGGCCAACGAGGCCGAGATCCGCACGCACCTGGGCAGCGAACCGGGCTTCCTCGGCCCGCTGGGCCCGCGCCAGCCGATCCGCGTGGTCGCCGACCGCGACGTGGCGGCGCTGGCCGACTTCGTGGTCGGCGCCAACGAACCCGGCTTCCACCTGGCCGGGGTCAACTGGGGCCGCGACCTGCCGGAACCGGACGCCGTCGCCGACCTGCGCAACGTGGTCGAGGGCGAACGCGCCCACGACGGCGGCGAGATCCGCCTGGCCCGCGGCATCGAGGTCGGCCATGTGTTCCAGCTCGGCCGCCAGTATGCGCAGGCACTGGATGCGACCGTGGTGGACGAGAACGGCAAGACCGTGACGCTGGCGATGGGCTGCTACGGCATCGGCATTTCCCGCATCGTCGCCGCGGCGATCGAACAGAACCACGACGACGCCGGCATTCGCTGGCCGCAGCCGATGGCGCCGTGGACGGTGGCGGTGTGCGTGATCAATCCCAAGCGCGACCCGGCGGTGGACGCCGCCGGCGAGGCGTTGCTGGCGGAACTGCAGCAGGCCGGGCTGGATGCGGTGCTGGACGACCGCGGCCTGCGCCCCGGGGCGATGTTCGCCGATATCGAACTGATCGGCGTTCCGCACCGGGTGGTGGTCTCGGAACGGGGCTTGGCCGCCGGCACCTTCGAATATCGCGCGCGCAGCGGCGGCGATGCCGAACACCTGGATCGCGCCACCTTGCTGGCCCGATTGGAGGCATGACGAAAGGGCCGGGAGATATCCCGGCCCTTTTTCTTTACGCCGCCATCACGCCGCATGGGCGACACCGACAGGGTATCGCCGCAATTGAATACGTCCGGCATGAATCCATAAGGACATATTCCAGGGGATTGCGTTCGCAGATACCCGGACGCGAATAAGCCGGATATTTGTCAAGCCGATTCGGCATCATTATGATTCTGCGCTGCCAGGGAATGGCGAAAGGCCACCACCCATTTTCCGGAGTAAAGATGACCATCGATCTCAGCGGCCTGTCGGCCAAGCAATTGGGCGCCCTCATCAAGACCGCCAAGAAGCAGCAGTCCATCGTCGCCAAGCGCACTCCCATCGCCAAGGTCCGCACCCAGTTGACCCGTCTGGCCAAGAGCCACGGCTACAGCATCGAGGAAGTCTTCGGCGGCGCTCCCGCCGCACGCGGCCGCAAGGCCGGCAAGCCGGGCCCGAAGCCGGGCCGCAAACTGGGCAAGGTGCCGCCGAAATACCGCAATCCCGCCAATGCCGCCGAAACCTGGACCGGCCGTGGCAAGCAGCCGCGCTGGCTGGCCGATCTGGTCGCCAAGGGCAAGAAGGTCGAGGATTTCCTGATCGCCGGCGGCGCTGCCAAGTCCGCCGCACCGGCCAAGAAAACCGCCAGGAAGGCGGTCAAGCGCGTCGCCAAGAAGGCCAGCAAGAGCGCCGCGCCGAAGGCCTGATCCGGTAACGGGAATACCAACGAAAAACGCCGGCGCCTGCCGGCGTTTTTTATTACCGGATTCAAAGATTCTTGCGCGCCGGCACCAGCAGGTTGCCGAACAACAGGCCGGCGACCAGCGCCATCACGATATTGGTCACCGTCAGCAGCGCCGATTGTCCGCCGAGCACGTCCTGCTGCTGGACCAGGGTCAACAACCCGCGCAGGCTGGCGCTGCCGGGCACCAGCATGATGATGCCCGGCAGCCGCACCAGCGCCCCTGGCCGCTGCACGATGCGCCCGAACAGATTGCCCGCCGCGGTCAGCACCATCGCCGACAGGAAGATGCCGACCGGGCTGCCCCAGGCGTCGCCGGCGAAGCGCGCGATCGTATAGCCGGCCACCGAAGCGGCCATCACGAACGGATAATCGCGACCGCTGGCCTTGAACAGCAGCGCGAACGCGTAGGCGGCCACCAGCAGCGAGGCCCATTCCACCCAGCCGTGTTGCGGCCGCGACGCGCGCACCATCGGCTCCAGGCCGAGCAGTTGCGCCAGGGTCACCGCGATCACCGCGCCGACGGTCAGCTTGACGATGGTGGTGACCGCACCGGCGAAGCGTGCCGTGCCCGAGACCCAGTGCTGGCTGGTCAGTTCGTTGACTGCATTGGTCAGCGCCATACCCGGCAGCAGCACCACCAGCGAGGCGATGATCACCGTATTGAGATTCAGCGGCGCCACGAAACTGGCCACCAGGGTCGCGACGAAACCGGCCAGCAGCGCCGCCAGCGCGTCGTTGGCTTCCTTGGTCGCCGGGCGCTTGTCGGTGAGCTGGGTGAGCACGCCGATCAGCAGGCCGATCGCGGTGGCGGTGGCGATGTCCAGCCACGGCAGGCGCCACAGCCCGGCCACGCCGGCCGCGGCCAGACCGAAGCCGAGCACCTGCATCGCGATCCAGCGCGGCCCCGGCGGCTGGTCCAACTGGCGCAGCGCCGTGTGGCCCTGGGCCACGCTCATGCGCCCGCTGGCCACGTCGTCGGCGATGCGGTCAGCGACGCTGAGCTTGTGCAGGTCGTTGTCGCCCGGCGCCAGCCGCACCACGCGGGTGATGTCGCTGGAGCCGATCGCCTTGGTCGGGTCGCTGAAGCTGAGGATCAGCCCGGTCGGGTTGGACCAGGGCTCGCAGTCCAGGTCCAGTTGCTGCGCCAGCGCCACCACCGCCGCCTCCAGCCGCTGCGCGGTGGTGCCGTAGGTGTGCAGTCGCCCGGCGATGTCGGAGACGAAGGCGATGCGCTGCGCGTAGGTCGCGTTGGCGGAGGGGCTGACGGTGGGAGCGGCGGGCATGTCGGCTAGTATGGCGCGAACGCCGCGCCCGGCCACCCCGTCGCGATCACCACATCTGCAACACGGGCGAAACAGGTATGCTCGCGCACCGGACGCCCCCATGATCGAACCGCAACCGCCCAAACTCAGCCAGGACGACCGAGACCCCTCGCGGGTGCGGCTGACCGGCAGTTGGACCCTGGCCACCGCCCTGGCCTCCTCGGAAGCGCTGCGCGGCATGCCGGCCGGCACCACCGGCATCGACGCCAGCGGCATCGCCCAGCTGGATTCGGCCGGAGTGCTGCAGTTGATGCGCTACGCCACCCGCAACGGCATCGCCCACGAGGCGCTGGATTTCCGCCAGGATCACCGCGCGCTGGTCTCCACCATCGAGGACGTGGCCGACGACCGCCCCAAGCGCAAGCGCGACTACGGCTTCGCCGCGGCGCTGGAGCGCCTGGGCTACGCGGTACACCGCAACGGCAAGGAAATCGTCGCCCTGGTCGGCTTCCTTGGCGAGACCCTGGTCAAGTTGCTGCGGCTGCTGCACGCGCCGCGCCGGTTCCGCCTGACCGCCACCGTGCACCACATGGAGCAGGTCGGCCTGGACGCGGTACCACTGGTGGCGCTGCTGTCCTACCTGGTCGGCGCGGTGATCGCCTTCCTCGGCTCCACCATCCTGCGCGACTTCGGCGCCGAGATCTATGTGGTGGAGCTGGTCAGCATCGCCTTCCTGCGCGAGTTCGCGGTGCTGCTGACCGCGATCGTGCTGGCCGGGCGCACCGCCAGCGCCTTCACCGCGCAGATCGGCGCGATGAAGGCGCGCGAAGAGGTCGACGCGATCCAGACCCTGGGCCTGGATCCGATGGACCTGCTGGTGATCCCGCGGCTGGTGGCGCTGCTGCTGATGCTGCCGCTGCTGACCTTCGTGGCGATGATCGCCGGCCTGGCCGGTGGCGTCACCGTCGGCGCCTTCGACCTGGGCATCCCGCCGCAGATGTACCTGGCGCGCATGCACGACACCATCCAGATCCGGCACATGCTGGTGGGCCTGTCCAAGGCGCCGATCTTCGCCATCGTGATCGGCCTGATCGGCTGCCTGGAAGGGCTGCGCGTGGAAGGCACCGCCCAGTCCGTCGGCGAGCGCACCACCTCCAGCGTGGTGCAGACGATCTCGCTGGTGATCATCATCGACGCGATCGCCGCGCTGTGGTTCATGAACATGGGGTGGTGATGGAGCCGGGATTCGGAATTCGGGATTGGGGATTGGTTGAAGCCGGGCGCTGCGCGCCCGAGCGGGAGCTGTTGCCTTGACCAATCCCGAATCGCCACTCCCGAATCCCGAGCAAGAATTCGCCATCTCGGTGCGCGGCCTAGTCAATCGCTTCGGCAGCCAGACCGTGCACGAGGACCTGGACCTGGACGTGCGCCGCGGCGAGATCCTCGGCGTGGTCGGCGGCTCGGGTACCGGCAAGTCGGTGCTGATGCGCACCATCCTCGGCCTGCGCGACCCCGATGCCGGCAAGATCCAGGTGCTCGGCGTGGATACCGATTCCGGGCGCCGCGCCGATCGCCTGCACGTGGAGCGCAACACCGGCGTGCTGTTCCAGGACGGCGCGCTGTTCTCTTCGCTGACCGTCGGCGAGAACGTGCAGGTGCCGCTGAAGGAGCATTTCGGTGAACTGCCCGACAGCTGGCATTACGAACTGGCGCTGCTCAAGGTGAAGCTGGCCGGCCTGCCCGCCGATGCATTGAACAAGCTGCCCTCGCAGCTGTCCGGCGGCATGCGCAAGCGCGCCGGGCTGGCGCGCGCGCTGGCGCTGGACCCGCCACTGCTGTTCCTGGACGAACCCACCGCCGGCCTGGACCCGATCGGCGCGGCCGCCTTCGACCGGCTGATCCGCACCCTGCAGGAAGCGCTGGGCCTGACCGTGTTCCTCATCACCCACGATCTGGACACCTTGTACGCTATCTGCGACCGCGTGGCGGTGCTGGCCGACCGCAAGGTCATCGCCAACGCGCCGCTGGCCGAGATCGAGCAAGTGGACCATCCGTGGATCCAAGAGTATTTCCACGGCCCGCGCGCCCGCGCCGCACGCGATGCCAAGACCGCCTGGACCGAGACCCCCTGAGCCCATGGAAACCAAAGCCAATTACGTGCTGATCGGCGCCTTCACCATCGTGGTGGGAATCGCGCTGCTGCTGTTCGGACTCTGGGCCGCCAAGTATTCCTCCGACCGCACCTGGCAGGAGTACCGCGTGGTGTTCCGCGAGGCGGTGACCGGCCTGTCGGTCGGCAGCCCGGTGCAGTACAACGGCATCGCGGTGGGGTCGATCACCGAGCTGACCCTGGCGCCGAACGACCCGCGCCAGGTGGTGGCGCGGATCCGGGTCAACTCGACCACGCCGATCAAGAGCGACACCCGTGCCAAGCTGGGCATCACCAGCCTGACCGGCCCGTCGATCATCCAGCTCTCCGGCGGCACGCCGGAAGCGCCGACGCTGACCTCGATCGACAACAGCGACGCGCCGATCATCCAGACCACGCCCTCGGCGCTGCAGAACATCACCGATACCGCCAACCGCATCGTCGAGCGCCTGGACGAGGTCCTCAGCGACCGCAACGTCGCCAGCATCACCGCCACCCTGCACAACCTGGAGACGATCAGCGGCGGCCTGGCCGACCGCGACCAGGGCATGCAGTCGCTGATCGTCAGCGCGCGCGACGCCGCGCGCAACCTGGACACCACGCTCAAGACCACCAACGGCACCATCCAGCGCCTGGACCAGAACCTGGTGCAGCAGCTGCCGCCGATCCTGGACAAGCTGGAGGACACGCTGAGCAAGCTGGATTCGGCCGCAGGCAATGCCGACAAGATCCTTGGCGAGAACCGCTCGGCGATCAACAGCTTCGCCAACGACGGCCTCGGCCAGCTCGGCCCGACCCTGACCGAATTGCGCGGCCTGATCCGCGACCTGCGCCGGGTCAGCGACCGCCTGGACAACAACCCCGCGCGCTACCTGCTCGGCCGCGACGCCCCGAAGGAGTTCAAACCCAAATGAAGCCGATGCGCGCCTTCCTCCTGCTCGCCGTGCCGGCCCTACTGCTGGCCGGCTGTTCGCTGACCGGCGGCAACAAGGAGCCGGTGACGATCTACGCGCCGGACGTGCGGGTGACCGCGGACCCGGCCTGGCCGCAGGTGCGCTGGCAACTGGCACTGACCAAGCCCAGTGCCGCGCGCGTCGTCGACAGTTCGCGCATCGCGGTGCGGCCGACGCCGGACGAATTGCAGGTGTACGGCGGTGTCAGCTGGGCGCAGCCGGCCACCGACATGCTCGAGGACATGCTGCTGCGCGCGTTCGAGGATTCCGGGCGCATTCCCGGCGTGGCCCGGCTCGGCACCGGCATCCGCGCCGACTACAAGCTGCTGCTGGACCTGCGCCGCTTCGAAGCGGACTACGCCGGGCGCGCGGTGCCCTCGGCCACCATCGAACTCAATGCCAAGCTGCTGTACAGCGCCGACCAGCGCGTGGTCGCCTCGCGCACCTTCCTGGTGACCCAGCCCGCCGCCGGTACCGCCGAAGCGCAGGTGGTCGACGCCTTCGGCCAGGCCATGTCGCAACTCGGCCACGACGTGGTCGGCTGGACCCTGCAGCAGGGCCAGGCCGACGCGGCGACCGCGCTGGCTCCAGCCCCCATAACTGTTCGTTCGCCAGTACAAAACTAATGGTGCGCAAGATGCGCGCTCTTCTGCTAATTGCATCAACAGAACATGCGACGATTTCACATTAGAAATTGGACGCAACAGCCAAACAGAACGCGAACCAGTCGGCTCATTGAATTGAGTAGGGGTGATAGAATCCAGTCGCGGACATGAGTTCGCATGGATATAAAAGGATATTTAATGAAGATCAAGGTATTAATGAGCTGCCTTATTTTGAGCACGGCGGGGTCATTCGCGTCGGCTACCGCAGCACAGAGCCTGGTGCAGATGCCGGACATCCCGGCAACGGCGCAACTCGGAACAGGCGCAAGCACGATGGCCGTGCCGGACGGAGTCCAACTCGTTGAACTTTATCGCTATTACAATTCGAAGGACCGAAATCATTGGTCAGGCAGGAGCATGCCCCAAAATTGGGATCAAATTGGCTGGCGCTATGAAGGCAGCTTAGGATTTATTTCCTACACGCCATTTTCTGGTGGCCACGCGCTTTATAACTGCTTCATTGCTGGCGGCCATGATTTTTTCACCTCACCCGATCCGAATTGCGAGGGGAAGAATCTGGCAACGTTTATGCCCATTCTGGGATATGTTGCTGACACACAGATCCCAGGCACGGTTCCCCTCTATCGCTGCATGCGGGGTTATACCCCCACGCGCGCAGATCATTTCGACACATTGAGCTCGGTTTGTGAGAACGTGCCGAACAAAGCAATGGATGGCGTGATCGGATACGTCTTCCTCTAACAGGCTTAAAGGTCTTGACCGCCCCATGGGGCGGTCAAGATTGGTGTTCTTTAAGCCATGCATTTGAAAAGTACCCTCCTATCTAAACACTAACCCTCCATCGTAGCTATACGCCGAAACGTCAGGTTGATCCGCTCGCCGACCGGCCTGGCGGTGCGCGGCAGGGCGTGCCGGTACAGGCGCTGGGTCTCGCCCGCCATCAGCAGCAGCCCGCCGGAAGTCAGTTCCAGCATCTGGCGCAGCGCCGCCTGCTGGCGATGGCGCAGCACGAAGCGGCGGGTGGCGCCCAGGCTCAGCGAGGCGATCACCGGGGCCGGGCCGAGTTCGCGCTCGTCGTCGCTGTGCCAGCCCATGGCATCACGGCCGTCGCGGTAGCGGTTGGCGAGCACGCTGTTGAAGGCCACCCCGGTCTCGGCCTCCATCCGTGCGCGCAGCGGCCGCAGCGCCGCCGGCCACGGATGCGGCGCGAAGCGGGTGCCGGAATAGCGATAGCTGGCGTCGGCATCGCCGATCCAGCAGCTCAGCCGCGGCGAATCGATCAGCTTGCCGAACAGGCGGATCCGGTGCACCTCCCACGGCACCTCGCGCAGCAACTGCGCGCACAGCGCCGCCGCCGTCGCCGGGTCCAGCCATTCGGGGTACCAGCGCACATCGGCGCCGGGCAGGTCCAGTTCCATCGCGCCACGCTAGCATGCCGGCCGCCACCATACGCCAGCGTGCGGAATTTGCCCCTTCACGCGCAAACCCTGAAAATGCAGGCAGCCAGAACGAGCCAACGGGAGCGGAGCAGATGACGGGAACCGAGGGCGGCGCCAATGCGCCGGAGCCAGTGGAGCGCGACGTCATGGAGTACGACGTCGTCACCGTCGGCGCGGGCCCGGCCGGGTTGGCGTTCGCGATCCGGCTCAAGCAGCTCAACCCCGACATCTCGGTCTGCGTGATCGAGAAGGCCAGCACCATCGGCGCGCACATCCTATCCGGCGCGGTGATCGAACCGGCGCCGCTGGATGCGCTGCTGCCGGGCTGGCGCGACAATCCGCCGCCGATCTGCGTTCCCGCGGCCGAGGACGAGTTCTGGTACCTGAGCAAGGACGGCGGGCACAAGTTCCCCATGGTGCCGCCGGGCATGCGCAACCACGGCAACTTCATCGTCAGCCTCGGCGCCATGTGTGCCTGGCTGGCGCCGCAGGCCGAAGCGCTGGGCGTGGAGATCTACCCCGGCTTCGCCGCCGCCGAGACCCTGCACGCCGAGGACGGCACGGTGCTGGGCGTGCGCATCGGCGACATGGGCGTGGCCAAGGACGGATCTCACAAGCCCGGCTACACCGCCGGCATCGACATCCGCGCCAAGGTCACGGTGCTGGCCGAGGGCGCGCGCGGGCATCTGACCAAGCGCCTGATCGCGCGCTTCGCGCTCGACGCCGGCCACGATCCGCAGGCGTTCTCGATCGGCATCAAGGAGTTGTGGCAGTTGCCCGAGAGCCGCGTCAGCCCCGGCAAGATCGTGCACACCCTGGGCTGGCCGGCCGACAGCAAGACCTATGGCGGCAGCTTCCTGTACCACCTGGAGAACAACCAAGTGGCGCTGGGCTACGTCAGCGGCCTGGACTATCGCGATCCCGAGTACCGGCCGTGGGAAGCCTTCCAGCAGTGGAAGAACCACCCGATGATGAAGTCGCTGCTGGAAGGCGGCAGCATCCTCTCGGCCGGCGCCCGCGCCATCGCCAGCGGCGGCTGGCAGTCGCTGCCCAAGGTGGAGATGCCCGGCGCGCTGCTGATCGGCGACACCGCCGGCCTGCTCAACGTGCCCAAGATCAAGGGCACGCATCAGGCGATCCGCAGCGGCATGCTCGCCGCCGAACACCTCGCCGCCGGCGCCGCGCTCGACCCGGCCGGCTTCGACGCGCGCCTGCGCGGTTCGGAGGTGATGGCCGAGTTGCGCCAGGTGCGCAACATCAAGCCCGGCTTCAAGAAGGGCCTGTGGTTCGGCCTGCTCAACGGCGCGTGGGAGACCCTGGTCAAGGGCGCCTCGCCGTGGACGCTGAAGGTCGGCGCCGACTGGAAGAGCCTGGATCGGCTGGGCGAGCATGAGCAGCCCAAGCGCGACTACGTGCAGCGCGAGCTGGCCCCGCGCGACCGCCTGCAGGGCGTGTACTTCGCCGCCACCGAGCACGACGAGGATCAGCCGGTGCACCTGCACGTGCTCGATCCGCAGATCTGCGTGACCCGCTGCACCGAGGAATACGGCAACCCCTGCACGCGCTTCTGTCCGGCGGCGGTGTACGAGATCGTCGACGACGCGGCCGGCAAGCGCCTGCAGATCAATGCCGCCAACTGCGTGCACTGCAAGACCTGCGACATCAAGGACCCCTACGCGATCATCGACTGGGTGACACCGGAAGGCGGCTCCGGGCCGAATTACCAGAACCTGTGAGCGCCCAGCGCACTCCCGACAGGCGGTCTGTGTCGAACCCGAACCGCGCGGTGGCTTTGCAATGAGCCACCGCTGGCGCAGGGTGATCACGGCCACCCGCGCAACAGTCGAACGCCACGGTGGCGGCTGGGGCGGCCTAGTGGCCGTGGCCAGACGAAGCTGGCAGGTGCTGCACGCGCTCGGTCCTCATGGTTTTTTGCAGCGGCTGCGACAGGCCGGGCACACGCCGATGTCAGCGCCGCCGCCATCGGACGTGGTGTTCCCCGAACCTACCCCCATCGAGCGAGTGCGGCTACGCGTTGGCGTGATGGCCCACGTCTTCTACCCGGATCTGCTGGATGAATTGATCCAGGCAATGACAGCAATGCCAGTCCCGTATGTGCTGATGGTATCGGTCGTCGACGACGCGGCACACGCCACTGCCAAGGCGACCCTGTCGTCGCTGCCTAACCTGCAGGCACTGCACGTGCGCAAGGTTCCCAATCGAGGCCGCGACATTGCACCGCTGGTCGTCACATTCAGGGAAGAAGTCGTGTCCCTGGATATCTTGGCGCATTGGCATACAAAAAAGTCGCTGTACACCGGCGGCGAACGTCAGGACTGGCGCAACTACCTGACTACCTCCTTGTTCGGTTCCGCACCGCGCGTCAGCTGGATTCTAGGCATGTTCGACGCCGAGCCGGCGTTGGGCATGGTCTATCCGGAGAGCTTCAGCGGCGTGCCACTCTGGGCGCATACCTGGCTCAGTAATCTGCAGGCCTGCCGCGAACTAGGGCAGCGGTTGGGCGTGGACATCAATGCCGACGCATATATCGACTTCCCGGCCGGCTCGATGTTCTGGGCGCGCGTCCAGGCATTGCGCCCCATCTACGCACTAGGGCTTGGCTTGCAGGATTTCCCTGAAGAGCGCGGCCAGATCGACGGCACGCTGCAGCACGCGCTTGAGAGAATGTTCGTGCAGGTGCTACGCCAGCAAGGCTTCCTGGCAGGCATCCTGCCGCCGGATGGAAGGCTGGCCCTGAGCACGGAAGGAAGCCGCAACTGGGCGCACGCCTTTCAGATGCCACTGGCGACACGTCTGACACTTTCAGCGATCGATGCAAGCATCGTCTCACTGGATGTGTTCGACACATTGGTGACGCGCCCGTTTCTGAACCCTACCGGCGCACGCGGCTATCTTGCTCATCTGGCCGCAAGAAAGCTTGGCATCGCTGACTTCGCCGCGCTGCGCGAACGTGCAGAGGCCCGCGCGCGCACCGCAGTAGGGCGCGACGTCGACCTAGAGACGATCTACGCCGCCATGGCCGAATTGCCGGAGGCGAAAGATCTTCCCCTACAAGACATGCAACAGCTCGAACTGGCGACTGAGGCGCGCCTGTTGCAACCACGTCCAGTGCTGCTTGCCGCTGCCCAGGAGCTCGCGACCACCGGCCGCCGTCTGGTCGCCGTGTCCGATATGTACCTGAGCAGTGCCGACCTGCAGCGTGTCTTGCCTGACGCCGTGCGTGCGCTGCCACAAGCTTGGTACGTGTCTTGCGAAACCGGCTGGCGCAAGGATGACGGCCAGGCATGGGTGCGGTTGCCGGCTCGCGAAGATGTGGCCGAACGGCACTGGCTGCATGTCGGGGATAACGAACAAGCGGACATTCAGCGTCCGCAGATGCATGGCTATCTCACGCCTGTGCATGTCCTGCGACCATCGGCACTGCTCGACGTCGTCCCGGCGCTGCGTCCGCTGCGGCCTGCCGCAGGCAGAGACAGCGCCTGGCAGGACCAATTGTGGCTTGGCTTGCTAAGCCGCCATTTGGCGCAACTCGCCGACACCCAACCTTCGCAATTCGGCGAGCGGCTACGCCTGGATGCCCCAGAATCGCTCGGCTACCTAGTGCTCGGCCCGCTGATCGCGGACTACGTATCATGGCTTGCGCGTTTGGCGGTAGAGCGTGGCATCGGCCAGATCTTGCACTTGAGCCGAGAGGGATATTTGTTGCAGAAGGCGTTTGCCCTGTTGCAGGCGGCCTGCCCACAATTAAACGCACTGCGCAGTAGCTACCTCCTGGCGTCGCGCCGCGGCACCGGCGTGCCGACACTGCGCGAGGCGGCCGATCTCGATGCATTGCTGGGTAATACCTACGCTGGGAGCTTGTACGGCCTGTTGCAGGCACGCCTCGGCGAACCGGCGACCGCCGCAATCGCCGCGCAATTGGGCGCCACAGAGGTACGCAGCGCGGTGATGCTGCCGGAGATGCGCGCAATGATCGCGCAGAAACTGGCACCGGCGATGCCGGCGCTGCTCGATGTGGCCGCTGCGGAACGAGAAAGCTATCTGCATTACTGGCACACGATAGTGGGCGATGGACCAGTCATGGTCGCCGATCTCGGATACGCGGGCACCATTCAGGCGCAATTGGGCAAGTTGACCGGCAGCCCGCTGGGCGGCGGCTATTTCGCAGTGAACGACGGCATCACCCAGATCGAGCCGACCGGCTGGGCAGAGGCGCGCTACTTCGATGCACGCAGGACCGGCTCGGAAACCTCGCCGATCCTGCGGCACGACCTGCTGCTCGAAACTTTCCTGACTGCGCCGACTGGGCAGTTCTCGCATTTCGAATTGCGCAGGGACAAAGTGGAACCCATTTACGTCAACGACGAAGCGGATCCTGCACGCCTTGCCACGATCGCCAAAGTGCAGCAGGGCGCACTGAATTTTGTCGCCGACCTTTGTGCGGTTGGCGAAGATGAGACCTGGCAGCTAGAGTTCGACCGCCAATTGATCCAGGCCCCCTTGCGCTGCCTGGGCGAGGGGCGCTGGCAGGCAGGCGAATGGGCGCGAGGCTTGGCGGTCCATGACGCATTCACCGGCCGAGGCAGAGTATCTGTGACCATCTGAGCGCGCGACGTCAGCCACGCCGGAACGGCACGCCGGTCTTGGCGACCAGCTCGGCCTCGTCCACGCCCTCGGCGGTTTCCACCAGCACCAGGCCGCTGTCGGTGACGTCGAATACGGCCAGGTCGGTGATGATGCGGTCGACCACGCCGACGCCGGTCAGCGGGAGGTCGCAGGCGGGCAGGATCTTGTGGCTGCCGTCCTTGGCCACGTGTTCCATCAGCACGACCACGCGCTTGACCCCGGCCACCAGGTCCATCGCTCCGCCCATGCCCTTGACCATCTTGCCGGGCACCATCCAGTTGGCCAGGTCGCCCTGCGCGCTGACCTGCATCGCGCCGAGGATGGCCAGGTCGATGTGGCCGCCACGGATCATCGCGAAGGAGTCGTGGCTGCCGAAGTAGCTGGCGCCGGCGCGGGCGGTGACGGTCTGCTTGCCGGCGTTGATCAGGTCGGCGTCGACCTCGTCCTCGCTCGGGAACGGGCCGATGCCGAGCAGGCCGTTCTCGGACTGCAGCCACACGTCCACGCCTTCGGGAATGTGGTTGGCGACCAGGGTCGGCAGGCCGATGCCCAGGTTCACGTAGGCGCCGTCGGTGAGTTCGCGGGCGGCGCGCTGCGCCATGTCGTCGCGGGTCCAGGCCATGTCAGGCGTCCTTCTGGCGCAGGGTGCGCTGTTCGATGCGTTTTTCGGGATGCGGGTTGTACACGATGCGGTCGACGTAGATGCCCGGCAGGTGCACCTGGTCCGGATCCAGGCTGCCGGTCTCCACCACCTGCTCGACCTCGGCGATGCAGAGCTTGCCCGCCATCGCACAGGCCGGATTGAAGTTGCGCGCGGTCTTGCGGAACACCAGGTTGCCCGCGGCATCGGCCTTCCATGCCTTGACCAGGGCCACGTCGGCGCGCAACGCGGTCTCCAGCACGTAGTGCTTGCCGTCGAATTCGCGGGTCTCCTTGCCCTCGGCCACCACCGTGCCGTAGCCGGTGGCGGTGAAGAACGCGGGAATGCCGGCGCCACCAGCGCGCAGGCGTTCGGCCAGGGTGCCCTGCGGGTTGAATTCCAGTTCCAGTTCGCCGGCCAGGTACTGGCGTTCGAACTCCTTGTTCTCGCCGACATAGGACGAAATCATCTTGCGGATCTGCCGCGTCGCCAGCAGCTGGCCCAGGCCGAAGCCATCGACACCGGCATTGTTGGAAATCACGGTGAGGCCGCCGACGCCGCTGTCGCGCAAGGCGGCGATCAAGGCCTCGGGGATGCCGCACAGGCCGAACCCGCCGACCGCCAGGGTCTGGCCGTCCGCCACCACGTCGGCCAGCGCCGTGGCCGCATCGGGGAAAAGCTTGCCGCGCCGCCCGCCCGCAGGGGTAGAGGTGTCGCCCATTCGCCAGCTCCGCATTGGAATGTAGACAGCTAGTTTAGCCGCTCGGGGACTGCGACCCCCGCCGCACCGCCGCAACGACCGATTAAGCGCCGTAACGTTACACTCGGGTTTCCCCCAACTAGGACCCTCTTCCATGTCGCTTCCCGCATTCAAGGCCTACGACATCCGCGGCCGCGTTCCCGACGAACTGAACGAGGACTTGGCGCGCCGCATCGGCGTGGCGCTGGCGGGGCAGTTGGGCAGCGGCCCGGTGGTGGTCGGCCACGACGTGCGCCTGGCCAGCCCGGCGCTGCAGGCGGCGCTGTCGGCGGGCCTGCGCGCCAGCGGCCGCGAGGTCATCGACATCGGCCTGTGCGGCACCGAAGAAGTGTATTTCCAGACCGACCACCTGCAGGCGGCCGGCGGCGTGATGGTCACCGCCAGCCACAACCCGATGGACTACAACGGCATGAAGCTGGTGCGCGAGAACGCGCGCCCGATCAGCTCCGATACCGGCCTGTTCGCGATCCGCGACACCGTCGCCGCCGATACCGCGCCGGCCGCTGACCCGACCGCCGCCGAGCATCACCGTCCGGACAAGAGCGCCTACATCGAGCACCTGCTCAGCTACGTGGACCGCGCCACGCTCAAGCCGCTGAAGCTGGTGGTCAACGCCGGCAACGGCGGCGCCGGCGCCATCATCGACCTGCTCGCACCGCACCTGCCGTTCGAGTTCGTGCGCGTCTTCCACGAGCCGGACGGCCACTTCCCCAACGGCATTCCCAACCCGCTGCTGCCGGAGAACCGCGCCGCCACCGCCAACGCGGTCAAGCAGCACGGCGCCGACTTCGGCATCGCCTGGGATGGCGATTTCGATCGCTGCTTCTTCTTCGATGCCGATGGCCGCTTCATCGAGGGCTACTACCTGGTGGGCCTGCTGGCGCAGGCGATCCTGGCCAAGCAGCCGGGTGGCAAGGTGGTGCACGACCCGCGCCTGACCTGGAACACGATCGAACAGGTCGAGGAGGCCGGCGGCATCCCGGTGCTGTGCAAGAGCGGCCACGCCTTCATCAAGGAGAAGATGCGCAGCGAGAACGCCGTGTACGGCGGCGAGATGAGCGCGCACCACTATTTCCGCGAGTTCGCCTATGCCGACTCGGGCATGATCCCGTGGCTGCTGATCGCCGAGTTGGTGTCGCAGTCCGGCCGCTCGCTGGCGGACCTGGTCGAAGCGCGCATGCGCAAGTTCCCGTGCAGCGGCGAGATCAACTTCAAGGTCGCCGACGCCAAGGCGGCGGTGGCGCGGGTGATGGAGCACTTCGCTTCGCACGCGCCGGCGCTGGACTACACCGACGGCGTCAGCGCCGAATTCGCCGACTGGCGTTTCAACCTGCGCAGTTCCAACACCGAACCGCTGCTGCGCCTGAACGTGGAAACCCGCGGCGATGCGGCCCTGCTGGAACAGCGGACGCAGGAGATTTCCCAGTTGCTGCAGGCATGATGGCGTCTCGCGCTTTTCCCCTCCCCTTCCACGCATTCATGGAGTCCTTCCGTTCATGAGCGACGTCCTCCCGATCATCCTGTCCGGCGGTTCCGGCACCCGTCTGTGGCCGCTCTCGCGCGAGTCCTATCCGAAGCAGTTCCTGCCGCTCGTTGGCGAGCAAAGCATGCTGCAGGCCACCTGGCAGCGCGCGGCACCGGTCGCCGCGCACGCACCCATCGTGGTCGCCAACGAAGAACACCGCTTCGTCGCGGCCGAGCAGTTGCAGCAGATCGACGTAAAGCCGCACGCCATCCTGCTCGAACCCAAGGGTCGCAACACCGCGCCGGCGATCGCCGTGGCGGCGCTGGAGGCTTCCCGCGATGGCGCCGATCCGTTGTTGCTGGTCCTGCCCTCCGATCACGTGATCGGCGACGAAGCCGCCTTCCAGGCCGCGGTGCGCGTGGCCGCCGTTGCGGCCGAGCAAGGCAAGCTGGTGACATTCGGGATCAAGCCGACCGCACCGGAAACCGGCTACGGCTACATCAAGGCGGCGGCCGGCGACGGCGCGCGCGCGGTCGAGCGCTTCGTCGAAAAGCCCGACCTGGCGACCGCGAAAAGCTACCTGGCCTCTGGCGAGTACTACTGGAACAGCGGCATGTTCCTGTTCCGCGCCTCGCGCTACCTGGAGGAGCTGCGCAAGTTCCAGCCCGCCATCGCCGATGCCTGCACCAAGGCCTGGCAATCGGCCAAGCGCGATGCCGACTTCACCCGTCTGGACAAGGAGGCGTTCGCCGCCAGCCCCTCCGATTCCATCGACTACGCGGTGATGGAGAAGACCGCCGACGCGGTGGTGGTGCCGCTGGATGCGAAGTGGAGCGACGTCGGTTCGTGGTCGGCGCTGCTGGACGTGTCGCCGCAGGACGCCAACGGCAACGCGCACCACGGCGACGTGATCGAGATCGATTGCCGCGACACCTACGCCTACGGCTCGCGCCTGATCGCGATGGTGGGCCTGCAGGACGTGGTGGTGGTGGAAACCGACGACGCGGTGCTGGTCGGTCACCGCGAACGCATCCAGGAAGTGAAGGACATCGTCGGCAGGATCAAGGCCAACGGCCGTTCCGAGGCCACCTGGCACCGCAAGGTATATCGACCGTGGGGCGCCTACGATTCGATCGACAACGGCCAGCGTTTCCAGGTCAAGCGCATCACGGTCAAGCCCGGCGCCACGCTGAGCCTGCAGATGCATCACCACCGTGCCGAGCACTGGATCGTGGTCAGCGGCACCGCCGAGGTCACGCGTGGCGAGGAAGTGCTGCTGCTCACCGAGAACCAGAGCACCTACATCCCGCTCGGCGTGACGCATCGCCTGAAGAACCCGGGCAAGCTGCCGCTGGAGCTGATCGAAGTGCAGTCGGGCAGTTATCTGGGCGAGGACGACATCGTGCGCTTCGAGGACACCTACGGGCGCACCTGAGTTCGGCGTCCGCCGCGGAAACAAAGAGCCGGGCACTGCCCGGCTCTTTTTTTGCTGCGTGGCGTTCTGCCGCGTACGGCGGATCAGGCGGTCGGCGTTGCCGCAGCGAGTTCGCCGATCACCTGGCGCAGGCCATCGCGCCACTGCGGCAGTTCCAGCGCGAAATCGCGCTGCAGGCGCGACACGTCCAGGCGCGAATACGCCGGGCGCTTGGCCGGCGTCGGATACTCCGCGGTGGTGATCGGCAACACCCGCGGCGCGCGCGGCAACAGGCCCACCGCCACCGCCTCGGCGAAGATCGCCTCGGCGAAGCCGTGCCAGGTGGTCTCGCCGGCCGCGGTCAGATGCCAGGTGCCGGACGGCAGCGTCGCGCGCTGGGCCAGCACGCGTGCGGTGACATCGGCGATCAGCGCCGCCGGCGTCGGCGTGCCGACCTGGTCGGCGACCACCTTGAGTTCGTCGCGGTCGGTGCCCACCCGCAGCATGGTGCGCAGGAAGTTATGCCCGTGCGCGGCGTAGACCCAGGCGGTGCGGAAGATCAGGTGCTGCGCAGCGGATGCGCGGATCGCCTCCTCGCCGGCCAGCTTGGTGGCACCGTACACGCCCAGCGGCGCGGTCGGCGCGTCCTCGGGATAGGGCTGCGTGCCCTGGCCATCGAACACGTAATCGGTGGAGTAATGCACCAGCGGTACGCCGTGCGCCGCGCACCAGGCGGCGATCGCCGCCGGCGACTCGGCATTGGCGCGGTGCGCCGCCTCGGCGTCCTGCTCGGCGCGATCGACCGCGGTGTAGGCCGCGGCGTTGACCACCGCCGTCGGCCGCAGCCGGTCCAGCAGCGCGCCCAGCGTCTGCGGCTGGTCGAAGTCGGCGCGCTCGCAGGCGCTGCCGTCGGGCAACTGGCCGCTGCGGGTGGTGGCCAGCACCGGTCCCTGGCCCGCCAGCGCCCGCAGCAGTTCCTGCCCGACCTGGCCGTTGCCGCCGAAGACCAGCACGCTCATGGCTGGTAGACCGGCAGGCGCTCGACCGGGATATCGGCCAGGAACGGCGCAACTGCGTCCTTGCCCGACAGCACCGGCTCGGAGATCGGCCAGTCCACGCCGATCGCGGCATCGTCCCAGCGCACGCCGGCGTCGGCCTCCTTGACGTACACGTCGGTGCACAGATAGCTGAACACCGCCCGCTCCGACAGCACGGCAAACCCGTGCGCGAAGCCTTCCGGGATCCAGAACTGCTTCTTGTTCTCCGCGCTCAGCACCACCGCGGCCCAGCGGCCGAAGTGCGGCGAGCCGTGGCGGATGTCGACGGCGACGTCGTATACCTCGCCCTCCAGCACGCTGACCAGCTTGCCCTGCGGCCGCGGCCACTGGTAATGCAGGCCACGCAGCACGCCCTTGGCCGAGGTGGAGACGTTGCTCTGCACGAACTTGGTCGGCAGCCCGTGCTCGCCGAAACGCTCGGCATTCCAGGTCTCGAAGAAATAGCCACGCGCGTCGCCGAATACCGCCGGCTCGATCACCACGCAGCCGGGCAGATTGGTTTCAATCACTTTCACGGAACGGTTCCTCGTACAGCCAGTTCATGCAGGTAGTTGCCGTAAGCGTTCTTGCGCAGCGGAGCGGCAAGTTTCTCCAGCTGCGCCGCATCGATCCACCCATTCCCGAAGGCGATCTCTTCCGGGCAGCACACCTGCAGGCCCTGCCGCGATTGGATGGTCTCGATGAAGTTGGAGGCCTCGTGCAGCGACTGGTGGGTGCCGGTGTCCAGCCACGCATAGCCGCGGCCCAGCGCTTCCAGATGGAGCGCGCCGGCTTCCAGGTAACGGCGATTGAGATCGGTGATCTCCAGTTCGCCGCGCGACGAGGGCTTCAGCTCCGCCGCATGGTCGCTGGCCTGGCCATCGTAGAAATACAGGCCGGTGACCGCGTAGTTGGAGCGCGGCTTGACCGGCTTTTCCTCGATATCGATGACTTTGCCGGAGGCGTCGAACTCGGCCACGCCGTAGCGCTCTGGATCGTTGACCCAGTAGCCGAACACGGTGGCGCCCTGTTGCCGCGCATCGGCGCGACGCAGGGTCTCGGTCAGGCCATGGCCGTGGAAGATGTTGTCGCCCAGCACCAGGCAGCTCGGTTTGCCAGCGATGAAGTCGCGACCGATCAGGTAGGCCTGAGCCAGGCCGTCCGGACTCGGCTGCACCGCGTAGTGGATGTCCATGCCCCACTGCGCGCCATCGCCCAGCAGCGCCTGGAACAGCGCCTGCTCGTGCGGGGTGTTGATGATCAGCACCTCGCGAATCCCGGCCAGCATCAAAACGCTGAGCGGGTAGTAGATCATCGGCTTGTCGTACACCGGCAGCAGCTGCTTGCTGACGCCCTTGGTGATCGGATACAGCCGCGTGCCGGAGCCGCCAGCGAGAATGATGCCCTTGCGTTGTGTCATGAGGTCTTTCCTATGGAACGCCCGCACGTGGAGGTGCGGACGCATGCGAGGGACGCGGGTTATGCCGCGGTGCCGATCCGTTCCAGCCGGTAGCTGCCGTCGAGCACACCCTGCACCCAGTCCTGATGGCTCAGGTACCAGTCCACGGTGAGCGCGATGCCCTGTTCGAAGGTGTAGTGCGGCTCCCAGCCCAGTTCGTTCTTCAGCTTGGACGCGTCGATCGCGTAGCGGCGGTCGTGCCCGGGCCGGTCGGCGACGTAGGTGATCTGGCTGGCGCGCGGCTTGCCGTCTTCGCGCGGACGCCGCGCGTCCAGCAGCGCGCAGATCGCCTGCACCACTTCGATGTTCTGCTTTTCCGAATTGCCGCCGACGTTGTAGGTCTCGCCGACCTTGCCCTTGGCCAGCACGGTGCGGATCGCCTCGCAGTGATCGCCGACGAACAGCCAATCGCGCACCTGCTTGCCGTCGCCGTACACCGGCAGCGGCTCGCCGGCCAGCGCCTTGGCGATCACCAGCGGGATCAGCTTCTCCGGGAAGTGGTACGGGCCGTAGTTGTTGGAGCAATTGGTGGTCAGCACCGGCAGGCCGTAGGTGTGGTGGAACGCGCGCACCAGGTGATCGGATGCGGCCTTGGACGCCGAGTACGGCGAGTTCGGCGCATACGGCGTGGTTTCGCTGAACTTGCCGGTCTCGCCGAGCGTGCCATAGACCTCGTCGGTGGACACGTGCAGAAAACGGAACGCATCGCGCCGGCCCTCCGGCAGCGCCTTCCAGTGATCGCGCACCGACTCCAGCAGGCCGAGGGTGCCGACCACATTGGTCTGGATGAAGGCGCCAGGACCGTCGATCGAGCGGTCCACGTGGCTCTCGGCAGCGAAATTGACCACCGCGTCGGGCTGGTGCTCGGTGAGCAGGCGGCCCACCAGGTCGCGGTCGCCGATATCCCCGTGCACGAACACGTGGTCGGGATTGCCCTCCAGCGACGCCAGCGTGTTCAGGTTTCCGGCATAGGTCAGCGCGTCCAGGTTGATCACGCGTACGCCGCGCGCCACTGCCTCGAGCACGAAATTGCCGCCGATGAAACCGGCACCGCCGGTCACGAGCCAAGTCGCCACTGTATTTCTCCCGATTTCGCGCCGAAAGCGCGCCTTATGCAAACCTCGCAGGATATACGCTTTGTATGAACAGATCGTCGTCCGATGCCTCCGATGAAGTGCACCAAACCAGACCATACGCCCTCGCATGGTTCTCCGCGCCCGGTTAGAATCCTCCGACTGCCCCGTGCCAGCCGCCGCGGCCGGGCCTTCCCGCACTGCTGAAGGATCTCGTACACGATGAAAATCCTCGTCGCCTACAAGCGCGTGGTGGACTACAACGTCCGCATCCAGGTCAAGCCGGACGGCTCCGGCGTGATCACCGAGGGCGTCAAGCTCTCCGCCAACCCGTTCGACGAAATCGCCCTGGAAGAGGCGCTGCGTCTGCGCGACGCCGGCATCGCCAGCGAGGTGGTAGTCGCCACCATCGCCCCGGCCGACGCCGCCGCGCACCTGCGCAACGGCCTGGCGATGGGCGCCAACCGTGCCATCCACGTGGTCGCCGACGCGGCGATCCAGCCGCTGACCGCGGCGCGCACCCTGCTCAAGCTGGTCGAGCAGGAGCAGCCGGACCTGGTGATCCTGGGCAAGCAGGCGATCGACGACGACGCCAACCAGACCGGGCAGATGCTGGCCACGCTGTGGGGCCGGCCGCAGGCGACCTTCGCCGGCAAGCTGGTGGTGGCCGACGGCAAGGCGACGGTGACCCGCGAGGTCGACGCCGGCCTGGAGACCCTGGAAGTGGACCTGCCGGCGGTGGTCACCACCGACCTGCGCCTGAACGAGCCGCGCTTCATCAAGCTGCCGGACATCATGAAGGCCAAGAGCAAGCCGCTGCAGACGCTGGCCTTCGCCGACCTGGGCGTGGAGGCCAACGACAGCCTCACCACCACCCACTACGCCCCGCCGGCCAAGCGCAGCCGCGGCGTGATGGTCAAGGATGCCGCCGAACTGGTGGCCGCACTCAAGCAGAAGGGGTTGCTGTAATGGCCAAGATCCTCGTCGTCGCCGAACATCTCAACGGGCAGCTCAACGCCGCCACGGCCAAGTGCGTCAGCGCCGCGCAAGCGATTTCACCGGACGCCATCGACATCGTCGTGCTGGCCGCCGACCCGGCCGCGGTGGCCGCCCAGGCCGCGCAGATCGCCGGCGTCGCCCGCGTCCTCACCGTCGCCAACCCCGCCAACGAACACGCCATCGCGCAGGTGCTGGGCCCGCAGATCGCCGCGCTGGCGAAGGGCTACAGCCACGTGTTCGGCCCCTCCACCACCTTCGGCAAGGACCTGATGCCGGTGGTGGCGGCCCTGCTCGGCGTCAACCAGATCTCCGACCTGATGGCGGTGGACGGCGAATACGCGTTCAAGCGCCCGATCTACGCCGGCAACGCCATCATCAGCGTGCAGGCCCCGGCCGACCAGATCGTGGTCGCCACCGTGCGCAGCGCCTCCTGGCCGGAAGCGGCGCAAGGCGGCAGCGCGGCGGTCGAAGCGGCCAGCGTGGACGCGTCGCTGCCGAGCCACACCCGCTTCGTCGGCCTGGCCGCCGGCAAGTCTGACCGCCCCGACCTGCAGAGCGCCAAGCGCGTGGTCTCCGGCGGCCGCGGCGTCGGCTCGGCGGAGAACTTCCAGGTCGTCTACCAGCTCGCCGACAAGCTCGATGCGGCGGTCGGCGCCTCGCGCGCGGCGGTCGACGCCGGCTACGTGCCAAACGAACTGCAGGTCGGCCAGACCGGCAAGATCATCGCGCCGGAGCTGTACGTGGCGATCGGCATTTCCGGCGCCATCCAGCACCTGACCGGCATCAAGGACGCCGGCACCATCGTCGCGATCAACAAGGACCCGGAATCGCCGATCTTCGAGATCGCCGACATCGGCCTGGTCGGCGACCTGTTCACGGTGCTGCCGGAGCTGGAAAAGGCGCTGGGCTGAGCGGTCAGGGGGACCTGGGGATGATGCCGCACGGCGCCGACGGCGTGCCCGCGCCTCGCCACCGTGCGGATCATCTGGCGGTGTTCGTCGTGCTGCTGTGCGGCGGCTACCTGGCCGCCCTGTGGTGGGTGGACCGCGGCAACGGCACGTTCGCCAGGCTCGGCGCGGTCTGGCCGTTGCTGGCGCTCGCGGTGCTGCCGGTCTCGGCCAGCTACCTGTTCCGCTTCTGGCGCTGGCGCTGGCTGCTGCAACGACAAGGCCATGCGGTGCCGTTCTGGCTGGGCTGGGCCGCCTACCTGGCCGGCTTCGCCTTGACCGCCACCCCGGGCAAGGCCGGGGAATTGCTGCGCATCCGCTATTTCGCCCGCATGGGCGTACCGGCCGGGCGGACGCTGGCGGTGTTCGTGTTCGAGCGCGCCTCCGACCTGCTGGTGATCCTGGCGCTGTCACTGTTGGCCGCGCCGGTCTTCCCCACCCTGGGCACCCTCGCCGCGGTGGTGTTGGGCTTCGTCGCCCTGCTGTTCGGGGCCGCCGCCTGGCCGGCCCTGCTGGCGTGGCTGGAGGGCGTGGGCCGGCGCCTGCCCGGCCGCTGGCTTCGAAGGACGGCGCAGTTCGCCGTGTTCGCTGCCACGGAGCTGCGTGCCTGCCTCGGAACCGCGCAGATGGTGCGCAGCCTGATCGCGGGCGCGGGCGCCTGGGGCCTGACTTCAGCGGTCTTCGTCGGCTTGTGCCACGGCCTGGGCCTGCACCTGGACCCGCTGGTCGCGTTCGGCATCTACCCCCTGGCGATGCTGATCGGCGCGCTGTCCTTCGTGCCCGGCGGGGTCGGCACCACCGAGCTGGCGATCGTGCTGATGCTGGACCGGCTGGGCGTCGCCACCGCCGATGCGATCGCGGTGGCGGTGGCCGCGCGACTGGTGACGCTCTGGTACGCGGTCGCCGTGGGCGCCCTGGCGATGGGCGCGACCGAATTCCTGCAACGGCGCCAGCCCGACTGAGCGGGGCAAGGGCGTGTCACGGGTATAATCGCGGCCCCGCTATGCATCACCAGGCCGCAGAATGTCCGCTCCCCCCAGCTTTCCCGCCGATCGCCCGGCTGCTTCAGGGCGCGCGCTTTGCGTGGATCTGGACGGCACCCTGCTGAACTCGGACATCCTCTACGAGTCCCTGCTGGCCCTGCTGGCACGCAACCCGCTGTACGTGTTCCTGCTGCCGCTGTGGCTGCTGCGCGGCAAGGCCGCGCTGAAGCGCGAACTGGCTGCCCGGGTCACGCTTCCGGCCGAGACCCTGCCCTACAACGAGCACGTCCTGGAGTTGCTGCGCACCACGCCGCAGCGCCCGCGCGTGCTATGTACCGCCTCCGACCAACTGCTGGTCGCGCCGATCGCCGCGCACCTGGGCCTGTTCGAAGAGGTCATCGCCAGCGACGGCCAGCGCAACCTGTCCGGCCGCAACAAGGCCGACGTGTTGGTGCAGCGGTTCGGCGAAGGCAATTTCGACTACGCCGGCAATGGCCGCGTGGACCTGCACGTGTGGGACAAGGCCGGTGGCGCCTGGGTGGTCAACAACGGTAACGGGCTGCGCGCCGCTGCCGCACAGCGCACCACCGTCCACGGGCACTGGCCGGCGCCGCCGCGTGCGGGCGCCTGGCTCAAGGCGCTGCGCCTGCACCAGTGGCTGAAGAACCTGCTGGTGTTCGTGCCGCTGCTGACCGCGCATCGCTTCCTGGACGGCGCGTCGGTGCTGCAGTCGGTGATCGCCATGGTCGCGTTCGGACTCTGCGCTTCCGGCGTCTACGTGCTCAACGACCTGCTCGACCTCACGCCCGACCGCCAGCATCCGCGCAAGCGCAAGCGGCCGTTCGCCGCCGGCCGGCTGCCGCTGCTGCAGGGGCTGTTCGCCGCGCCCGCCTTGACCGTCGCCGGACTGGCGCTGTCGCTGGCCTGCAACCTGCAGTTCACTCTGGTGCTGCTGGCCTATTACGTGATGACGCTGGCCTATTCGCTGCGGCTCAAGCGCATCGTGATGATCGACGTGGTGCTGCTGGCGGCGCTGTACACCGTGCGCATCATCGGCGGCGCGGTGGCCATCGACCTGGAGCTGTCGTTCTGGCTGCTCGCGTTCTCGATGTTCATTTTCCTCTCGCTGGCGCTGCTCAAGCGCTACACCGAGTTGCACGCAATGCTGGGCAGTGGCAAGAAAAAGGCCAGCGGACGCGCCTATTCGGTGGAAGACCTTGTGCTGCTGCAATCGATGGGCGCGGCGGCCGGGTACATCGCGGTCATGGTCATGGCGCTGTACATCAACAGCCCGGCAAGCGTGGAGTTGTATCGGCATCCGAAGCTGCTGTGGCTGATCTGCCCGGTGCTGCTGTACTGGGTCAGCCGGGTCTGGATCGTGGCGCACCGCGGCGACATGCACGACGACCCGATCGTGTTCGCCGCCACCGACCGGGTCAGCCAGGTCGTCGTCGTGTTGTGCGGGCTGTTCGCGCTGAGCGCCATCTGATGGCCGACGCCGGGCAGTCCTGGGGGCGCTACCCACGGGCGACGCAAACGCTGCTGCCGATCGCCGACCGGGCGGCTGCGCTGCCGGCCTTCGCCGGCAATGCGCTTCCGCGGGGCAATGGCCGCAGCTACGGCGACAGCTGCCTCAATCCGGACGGCACCCTGCTGTGCGCGCGCGGCCTGGACCGCTTCATCGGCTTCGACCCGGCCTCCGGCCGCCTGCGCTGCGAGGCGGGGGTCACCCTGGCCGAGATCATCGATCTGGCGCTGCCGCAAGGCTGGTTCCTGCCGGTGACGCCGGGCACCCGCTACGTCACCGTGGCCGGCGCCATCGCCAACGACGTGCACGGCAAGAACCATCACCGCACCGGCAATTTCGGCCACCACGTGCTCGCCTTCGAACTGCTGCGCAGCGACGGCAGCCGCCGCCTGTGCACGCTGCACGACGATGCCGAGGGCTGGTTCGCGGCCACCGTCGGTGGACTCGGCCTGACCGGGCTGATCACTTGGGCGGAGATCCAGTTGCGCCGCGTGCCGGGCCCGGCGCTGGAGACGGAGAACATCCGCTTCGGCTCGCTCGACGAATTCTTCGCGCTGTCCGCCGCCTCGGCCGACAGCCATGAATACAGCGTCGCCTGGATCGACTGCCTGGCCAGCGGCCGCGCCCGCGGCCGCGGCCATTTCACCCGCGCCGATCACTGCGCCGGTCTGCCCGAGGAACGCCCGGCCTCGCCCGGCAAGGGCCTGGCGATGCCGCTGACCCCGCCGGTCTCGCTGGTCAACAAGCTCTCGCTGCGGCCGTTCAACGCGCTGTACTACTGGCGTCAGCCCGCGCGCAGCAAGCGCCGGCTGAGCCACGTGCTGCCGTTCTTCTATCCGCTGGACGGCATCCGCCACTGGAACCGCATGTACGGCCCACGCGGCTTCCTGCAGTACCAGTGCGTGCTGCCGCCGGCCACCGCGCGCGACGGCGTGGACGCGCTGCTGGCGGAAATCGCCCGCAGCGGCAGCGGCTCCTTCCTGGCGGTACTGAAGGAATTCGGCGACCTTCCTGCGCGCGGCATGCTGTCCTTCCCGCGCCCGGGCACCACGCTGGCGCTGGACTTCCCCAACGACGGCGCCGACGTGCTGCGCCTGCTGGAACGGCTGGACCGCATCGTCGACGCCGCCGACGGCGCTCTGTACCCTGCCAAGGACGCGCGCATGTCCGCCGCCTCGTTCCAGCGCGCCTATGCCCGCTGGCAGGACTTCAGCCGCTATCTCGATCCCCGCTTTTCTTCCGGCTTCTGGCGCCGGGTCACGGAGTGAACATGCAACGCGTCCTCATCATCGGCGCCACCTCGGCCATCGCCGAGGCCACCGCCCGGCGCTACGCCGCGCGCGGCGCGGCCCTCCATCTGCTCGGCCGCCAGGCCGCGCGCCTGGACGCGATCGCGTCGGACCTGTCGGCGCGCGGCGGTAAGGCCAGTTGCGGCGTGCTCGACGTCAACGACAGCGCCGGCCATGCGGCGGCCTTCGATGCCGCCTGGGCCGCGCTGGGCGGCGTCGACGTGGTGCTGATCGCCCACGGCACGCTGCCCGACCAGGCCGCGTGCGATGCCTCGGTCGACCTGTCGATGCGCGAGTTCGCCACCAACGGTACCTCGACGATCGCGCTGTGCGCCGCGCTGGTGCCGCGCCTGCGTGCAGGCGCGACGCTGGCGGTGATCTCGTCGGTGGCCGGCGACCGTGGCCGCGCCAGCAACTACCTGTACGGCAGCGCCAAGGCCGCGGTCAGCGCCTACCTGAGCGGCCTCGGCCAGCGCCTGCGCCCGGAGGGCATCAACGTGCTCACGATCAAGCCGGGCTTCGTCGATACGCCGATGACCGCCGCCTTCAAGAAGGGCGCGCTATGGGCCAAGCCCGACCAGATCGCCAAGGGCATCCTGCGCGCCGTCGACGGCCGCCGCGCGGTCGCCTACCTGCCCGGTTTCTGGTGGGCGATCATGTTCGTCATCAAATCCATTCCCGAATTCGTTTTCCGCAGGATCAAGCTCTGACATGACCGTCGCGTTCACCAAGGCAGACCTGAACATGGACGCCGTCGAGCTTTACCGACGTGTAGTGGGAGCGGCATTGCTCGTCTGCCTTCTACTTCTGAGCGGATGCAATGCCTATCAAGATCCCGCATTAAGCATTGACGGTGGCTGTGCACCAGCCAGTTCTCCGTTCCTGGCTTCTGCCCCAAATGTGAATGGGCGCATCACCTACTGCGAGGGTGGTGACGGCTGGATTGGAACGGCAGAATCACACCCCTACCCCAAAGGCACTCGCAACGTTCAAGTGATGTTGGCGGGTTATCCCGGCACAGCCAATATCACACTCTATGCCATTGCCAGCAACGGACAAGCGGCCATAATCCCGGTTCTACAGCAACCCGGCGACAGATGGCAGCGCTTCGTACTGGAGATACCTGCAGAGATTTCTAAAGCGGATTACCGCTTACGCCTAGAGGATCAATCCAAGGCCAGTTTCGGCTGGGCGGGAATCGGAGCTTCCACATCCTCCCCCACGATTGCCTCCGTCAAAGGCATGCTGCCCATACTGGTAGCGGCGCTATTTGGAAATTTCTGGCTGATCGCCGTGTCGTTATGCGTGCCAAACGTTGGGCAACACGCGCGTGAACGTATCCTGCAAGGCCTACTTGTCGGCGGATGTGCCTGGCTTTTGATCTTCTTCGGCTACGTCCTGTCAGCCAAATTAGGCAGCATTCTCTCCCTCCTGATCTTGATCGCCCCATTCCCACTCGCGCTGATCGCCGGACGGCAGCGTCATACGTCTCTGCGGGAAGTCGCAGGCATGCAGAATGCCTTGCTGCCCGTCCTGATGCTGATGTGCTTCGTCCTGTGGATTGGCTTGTTTCCTTTTCACTGGGATGGGCACCCAGGTGGCGATGCCGCTAATCGCTGGCCACCTCGCCTGGAACTTGATGCCTGGCTCCCGTTGCTGTTCGGCGACATGCTCAAACACGGAACATTGGTTGTACCAATGGTGGGCGACTGGCTCAGCAGTGATCGGCCGCCACTGCAAGTAGGCCTTTACTTACTGGCGTCCAAACTTCCACTCCATAACAAAGATCTTATCTACCAGGGCATATCCAGCTGGGCCCAGGCATTGGTGCTACTGCCAATATGGGCCTTGCTCGCGCGCTTCATGGACAAACGCGCCCAGGCGATTTCGCTATGCATCATCGGAATATCCGCGCTGATGCTACTTAACACGCTCTACGTTTGGCCAAAGCTTTTGGCCGCGACATTTTGCCTCATTTATTATATTTCCATGTTTCCAGCCGATCTCGATCAGCGACGCTGGGGTCAAGCGGGGCTAGGGGCTGCGATGGCCTTGCTCTCCCATGGCGGCGCGTTGTTTTTCTTGGTCGGGGCATCCGCTCTACACCTGGCCTGGTATCGGCGCCAGAGCTTGGCAACGCTCATCAAGGCCGGAGTCCTGGCATCTGTCATCTACATGCCCTGGATTGCATATCAGCGCCTTGTCGACCCCCCCGGAGATCGACTGATAAAATGGCATTTTGCTGGAAAAATCCCGGTGAGCAGCGAAAGTGCGCTGCATGCCATCACCAGCGCTTACTCGCAAATTACATTTGCAACATGGTTGTCGACGCGCATGGAAAACGTCGCGACCGTTGTCAAAGGCACTTTTTCTGGACTAGCCCATGCTCTATGGATCGTCGCACAACACGACCCGTCCACCATCTCGCAATTTATTAGCGACGACTTCTTTCATCTATTCCACTCCATGTGGTTTACCTCTCCGTTGCTATTAATACCCTGCCTCGTTTTTCTGTATATGCGCCAGCGTCGCCAGGCCGATCCAGCAGTCAAGGGCTTGCTGCAGGCATCGGCGGCAACCGCCCTCTCACTAATCTTCTGGATAGTGAGCATATTCGACGGCGGCACGACCACCGTGCACATTGGCGCGTATGCTTCGGTGCTGATGCTGCACATCGTCGTACTAGCGGCTGCTTGGCGAACCAGCCCGCCGCTTTTCTACGCAATATGCGCTGCAAACGCCACCGTTTCGCTCTCGGTTTATGCGTTCAATAGGAACTTCCTTCCCGGCCTGCAACCTGCTTACCTGCTTGGAAGCATACTCACATGCTGCGCATTTGTTTTTTCAGTATTCAGGTCCATGGAGTCTACGCAGTCGCGCCCCGCAGCCGACTTGGTCGCAAATCAGTGACTCACAGGACGTTCGCGTGCATCCATTGTGGCCCTCGGATCGATCCACCGAACGCCAGCCGCTTGAAATGCGATTCTCTGACGCACGTCTTTTCAGCTAAAGCTTTTCTATTACCGAGCAATTGAGTTCATTCATGGCACAGAAGACCGACAAGATCGTCATCACCGGCGCCGCAGGCCTGGTCGGGCAGAACCTGATCGTCGAACTGGAGCAGCAGGGCTATACCCAACTGGTGGCGATCGACAAGCATGCGCACAACCTGCAGATCCTGCGCGAACTGCACCCGGCCGTTCGCGTTGTGCAGGCGGATCTGGCCGAGCCCGGCGACTGGGCGCGCGAATTCGAGGGCGCGGCCTGCGTCGCTCAGTTGCACGCACAGATCACCGGCAAGACCACCGATCTGTTCACCCGCAACAACCTGACCGCGACCGCACACGTACTCGACGCCTGCCGCGCAGCAGAGGTGCCTTACATGGTGCACATCAGCTCCTCGGTGGTGAACTCGGTGGCCAAGGACGACTACACCAACACCAAGCGCGCACAGGAAGAGATGGTGGTCGCCAGCGGCCTGCGCCACTGCGTCCTGCGCCCGACCCTGATGTTTGGGTGGTTCGATCCCAAGCACCTGGGCTGGCTGTCGCGTTTCATGGCCAAGACCCCGGTATTTCCGATCCCGGGCGATGGCAGGTTCATGCGCCAGCCGTTGTACGAGCGCGACTTCTGCCGCTGCATCGCCAAGTGCATCGAGCGCGAACCCGACGGCGATGTCTACGACATCGTCGGCGACACCCGCGTGGACTATGTCGACATCATCAAGACGATCAAGCGGGTCAAGAAACTGCACACCCTGATCGTGCATATCCCGATCGGCTTCTTCGCCTTCCTGCTGCGTGTGTATTCGCTCTTCAGCGCCAAGCCGCCGTTCACCGCCGACCAACTGAAGGCGCTGAGCGCCGGCGACGACTTCAAGGGCGTCGATACGGAAGCGGTGTTCGGCGTACGCCAGACGCCGTTCGAAGACGCGATCCGCGAAAGCTACACCGACCCGCGCTACAGCCACATCGTGCTCAAGCGCTGAACCGTTATACGAGACTTAGACACTATGAGCACATTCGCGATCGTCGGCAGCGGCCCCATGGGCCTGATGGCTGCCATGGAACTGTTGAAGAAGGGCCACCAGGTCGACGTCTACGAACGCGACGACCGCATCGGCGGCATGTCCGCGGACTTCGATTTCGACGGACTGCGCATCGAGCGCTACTATCACTTCATCTGCAAGACCGATTTCCCGCTGTTCAAGCTGCTCGAGGACCTGAAGCTGTCCGACCGTCTGCACTGGACGGACACCAAGATGGGGTACTACTACCAGGGCAAGCTGCACAAGTGGGGAACGCCGTTCGCCCTGCTCGGCTTCCCGCACCTGGGGCTGGTCGACAAGATCCGCTACGCCCTGCACGTCATGCACACCAAGGGCATCAGCGACTGGACCGCGCTGGACAAGGAGAACGCGCGCGACTGGATCACCCGCTGGATCGGCCCCAAGGCCTACAAGGTGATGTGGGAGAAGGCCTTCGCACTGAAGTTCTTCGAGTACCAGAACGACCTGTCCGCCTCGTGGATCGGCACCCGCATCAAGCGCGTGGCACTGTCGCGGCGCAATCTTTTCAACGAAAGCATGGGCTATCTGGAGGGCGGCTCGGCCGTGCTGCTGGAACGCATGGCCGCGGAAGTGACCCGGCTGGGCGGGCGCATCCTGCTGTCGCAGCCGATCGAGGAAGTCGCCTCGGTCGATGGCAAGGTCACCGGCATCCGCACCCGCGACGGCCATCATGCCTACGACGGCGTGATGTCGACGGCACCGATCCAGTACGTGCCCGGCATGGTGCCCGGCCTGCCCAAGACCTTCGCCGATCAGGTTGCCGCCATTGAAAACATCCCGGTCGCCTGCGTAATCCTGAAGCTGTCCAAGCCGGTCAGCGAGAACTTCTGGATGAACATCAGCGACGACCGCATCGCCATCCCCGGCCTGATCGAGTACAGCAACCTCAATCCCGGCAAGGGCCCCGGCGAGCACATCGTGTATGCGCCGTACTACATGCCCAAGACCCATCCGAAGTGGCAGTGGAGCAACCAGCAGCTGATCGACGAAGTCATCAGCTACTTGCCGATGATCAATCCGGACTTCAAGCCGGAGTGGATCCGCGCGACCCATTGCCATCGCTATGAGTACGCGCAGACCATCTGCCCGCCGGGGTTCCAGGACATGCTGCCGCCGATGAAGACGCCGCTGCAAGGGTTCTATATGGCGGATACGGCTTACTACTACCCGGAAGATCGCTCGATCAACGAGAGCATCAATACGGCGCTGGCGCTGGTCGGCGAGGTTCTACGCGGATGAACGCGCGGATGAAGGCAGCGTGCGCGCAGCTGGCAAGATGGTCTCATCCCCTGAACCCAATCTTCCTTCTGACGGTGCTGCTGATACCTATGATGGCCGTGCGGGCCTACCTGGTGCTGACCTACGGCAGCAGCAGCCCGTTCTGGGATCAATGGGACGCGGAGTTCGACAACCTGTTACTGCCGTTCCTGCGCGGGGAGCTCGGCCTTGGCCACTTCTTCGCCGCGCACAACGAGCACCGCATCTTGTTCACCCGGCTGATTTCGCTCGGGCTGTTCACCGCCAACAGCAATCAGTTCGATGCCAAGGTGGAAATGCTGCTGAACGTACTGCCTCACGCAGCAGCCATCGGAACGATGGCCTGGATCGGCATGCGCACCCTCCCTGCTGCGGCCCGCCCTCTTTTGGCAATAGGAGTGTTTGCGCTGGCAGCGTCACCATTGGATTGGGAAAACCTGATCGCAGGTTTCCAGAACCAGTTCTTCATTCTTGCATTGCTTTCGGTGGTCACCGCTTGGCTGGCCTCGGCTGATGCACTGGGACGCAATCGTGTGTTGGCGATGGTGATTTGCGCAGGATTGGCCTTGTTCACCATGGCCTCGGGCGTATTCGCGGCAGCAGCGGCCGCCGGGCTGCTCATTCAACGGTTATCGGCGGCGGACGTGGATCGGCGCCAGGGAATGATCGCGCTGCTATTGATGCTGGCCATCGCTGCGGCGGGGTTGCTGATGATGCCGAAGCCGCCCCAGGGCGACAGCCTCAACTCGCACTCCGTCGAGCAGTTCCTGCACGCATTGAAGAACACGTTGGCATGGCCGCTGTCTCCGAATTGGATAAGCGTGGCCGTGCTGTGGCTGCCGTCGGCAACGCTAATCATGCTGATGGTGAATCGGATGTTGGCGCGGGGCGCTGCGCCGCGGGGCGAGCGCTTCTCATTCGCCATTGCTGGTTGGGTGCTGGTGCAGGCGGCAGCGATGGCATATTCGCGCGGAGGCGAAGTACAGAACGGTGTGACCTCGCGCTACACCGACCTACTGATGATTGGCGTCATCAATAACTTATGGTTAGTCCTGTACGCCAGCTTCCGTCAAGACAACCGGTGGCCGTCATGGGCGCGCACCTTGGCGCCTGTCGCATTCATCGGATGGACTGCGCTAGGACTCTATCCCAACCTGCTCACGGCCAAGGCCAGCATGGAGGAGCGCTCCAGAGCGGGCGCCAGCCAGGAGCGAATTCTGGCCGACTACCTGCGCGACGGGAACCTGGACGCCTTGCGCACTGCACCCGGGCGTTTTCCATACCCCGACGCCGAGCGCATTGCCAGGGTGCTCTCCGCGGACGATGCGGCGGGCATGATGCCAATGGAAATCCGTCGCCCGCTGCCATTTAAGTTTGCCGACTGCAATGCTGTCAGCAGCCCTGGCGCATATACATCATTGCCCGCCATGCCTTACGCAGTGGGTACGTACACGCCTGGTAAAGGCGACGCCAACCTTGCCGACTGCAGCAGCGCGAGCGTGACAACTGATGGCGGCTGGATTGCGTACCGCCAAAGCGGCGCCGGCAAGCCCTCGGTCGACGTGCGCCTGGTCGGACGCGACCATACGGTGGACCTGACGCGTAATGGCGCTCCGGGTGAGCGGTGGCAAACGCGCCTGGAACGGCTTCCGGCCGATGACTACAAGCTTCAAATCGTCGACTCCGATACGCACACGTGGGTTGCGGTCACGCCTCCTTTCCAGATCGGTCGCCTGAGCTTGCTGCGTTTGTGGGCCGAGGAACGTGCTGGGCGCTTGTTGTATGCCACCTTGGTCCTAGTGCTGATGCTGCTGACGTTTGCGATCGCGCGACCTCGGACCAACCATACGGTGACGCCCGCATGAGCCGTCAGTTCCTTCTGTTCGTCATCTGCGGCGGCACCGCGGCCGCCGTGAATGTAGGCAGCCGGATTCTTTTCAGCATGGTCGCGCCGTTCGAAGCGTCGGTTTGCCTGGCCTATGCGCTCGGCATGCTCACCGCATTTCTCCTGAATCGGATTCTGGTGTTCAAGGGTTCCGATCGCCCGATTAGCCAACAGGCCGCGTGGTTCATCGCGATCAACGCCATCAGCCTGCTGCAGACTCTGGCAATCAGCATCTTGCTCAAACGCTGGCTGCTGCCGGCGCTCAACTGGCCGCTCGACATTCCACTGAGCGCCCACCTGGTCGGCGTGGCAGTGCCTATCTTCACTGCCTACCTGGGGCATAAGCACTTCACTTTTGCCCGCTCCAAGTCCATGTGACACATGGACGCGCTCCATGCGTGCAATGCCCACCCACAGTAAACTACCCGGTCAATCCAACCACCTCCTGTATGGAAGCCTACCCTAGCTCTCCCGGCCATTTGATCCGGTCACTGATCGTCAATCGACGGCTCGTCGTTGCCTTGGCCAAGCGTGAGATCGCAGCCCGCTACCGCGGCTCTCTGCTCGGCTTGGCCTGGGCGTTGGTGCAGCCGATTTTCATGCTGGCGGTCTATACGTTCGTCTTCAGCGAGGTGTTCAAGGCACGCTGGCCAGGCGGCAGCGGCTCGCGAACGGAATTCGCCCTGGTGTTGTTCAGCGGCCTTCTGGTATTCAACCTATTCTCGGAAGTCTTCAACCGAGCGCCAGCGCTGATCGTCAGCAATGCCAACTACGTAAAGAAGGTGGTCTTCCCGCTGGAAGTACTGCCCTGGGTAAGTGTGTTGACTGCGATGTTCAGCCTCGTGGTCAACCTGCTGGTCTGGATGGCGTTCTATCTGATCTCCACGGGACTGCCACCGGTGACCGCGTTGCTCGCCCCGGTGGTCATGCTCCCGATGATCCTCTTCATGACCGGCATCGCCTGGCTTCTATCCGCGCTGGGCGTATTCCTCCGCGATACGGCGCAGATCACTGCGATCATCACTACCGCAGTAATGTTTCTGACTCCCATTTTTTATCCCATTGATGCCATTCCAGCCTCGTTTCGTCCGGTGCTCTACATCAATCCCCTTGCGCCGATTGTTTCGCAAATTCGCGATGTGCTGATGTGGGGCAAGGGCCTGGATCCGGTTGTCTACTCGCTATGTCTAGTGGTATCCATCGCTACCTTCTTCTTTGGCTACGCGTTCTTTCAACGCACCCGCAAGGGGTTCGCAGATGTGCTCTGACATCGCAATTCAGGTGCGCGACCTGGGCAAATGCTTCAATGTCTATGAGAAGCCTGCGCATCGCCTGATGCAGATGCTGTGGCGTGGACGTCGCCGGTACTATCGCGAGTTCTGGGCGCTTCGCGAGGTTGGCTTCACCATTCACCGCGGCGAAACCGTTGGCATCATCGGCCGCAACGGTGCCGGCAAATCCACACTTTTGCAGATGATCTGCGGTACGTTGACACCCACCGAGGGCGACATCACCGTCAACGGCCGCGTCGCCGCGCTTCTGGAACTGGGCGCCGGGTTTAACCCCGAGTTTTCTGGCCGCGAGAATGTCTATCTAGCGGCATCGCTGTATGGGGTAGAGCGGGAGGAAGTAAGCAGGCGATTTGCCGATATCGCAAGCTTCGCCGACATTGGCGACTTCATGGAGCAACCGGTAAAGACCTATTCCAGCGGCATGTACGTCCGCCTGGCCTTCGCGGTCATCGCCCATGTTGATGCAGACATCCTGATCATCGACGAGGCGCTGAGCGTCGGCGATGCCTATTTCCAGCAAAAGTGCATGCGTTTCCTCGCAAGCTTCCAACGGGGTGGCGGGACTCTGCTGTTCGTCAGCCACGACATGGGCGCGGTGACCACCCTCTGCGCCTCTGCCGTACTGCTGCGCCGACAGGATGACCACTACCAATGCGACATCGGTTCGGCACGCGAGATCTCGGCGCTGTACCTGCGCGACTTGTACGCTGACCGCCAGGAGACAGCGCTGGCCACGCCTAACAATGCACTCCGGCAAGGCTCGTACGACGTCGACAACGTCGAACCCACCAAGTTTCATGCTGGCGCATTCCGCCCCGACGTTGACAGCTTCGGCGCTGGTGGCGCGCGCATCGAAAATGCGGCATTCACCGACGTCGACGGCAATCCAGTCTCCGAATTCACATCGCAGGATGATGTAAGACTCACCATCACGGCACGCGCGCTCAAACCACTCAACTATCCCGCCATCGGCTTCATGCTGAAGGATCGCAAGGGCCAGTATCTCGTCGCCGACAGCTCAGATAGCTATCTCCGGGAAGAAGCCATTGCGGTCGAACAGGGGAACACCTTCACGGTGACGTTCCAGCTGCAACTACCCCGCTTGATCCGAGGCGAGTACAGCCTGGATCTCGCACTCGCCGAGGGGCCGGGCGATGACCATGTGCAGCACCATTGGCTGCACGATGCAATTCTCTTGACCGCCCTCAACTCCCAACTTGTCCACGGCATCTCCGGCGCCCAGCCGCTGGCGGTATCGTTCCGTACCTTCCATCACTCATGACCATCATCTCTGGACGCCACGGCGTTTTTGAAACACTTCCTGGTGACACCGTCATCGCGGACTCGCTGCGCTGGTACGGGGAATGGGCAGAGAACGAGCTCGAACTGCTCCGCCGCTTCGTCTCATCGGGAAGCGTTGTGGCCGACGTGGGCTCCTTCATCGGCACCCATGCAATTGCGTTCGCGCGCGCCGTCGGCGGTATCGGCCACGTGCACGCGTTCGAACCCAGGCGCGACGCGTTTTCCATTCTTCAGCGCAATATTGAGCAAAATGGCCTGGCGGGCCAGATCACCGCACACAACGTCGGCGTCTCGGATTATCCAGGCACGATTTCGCTCGATGACGCCTTAGATGGAACACAGAACAAAGGCGGACTAAGCCTGATCGATGCGGGCCAAGGGTACGACGTTCGCATCGTCACCCTCGACTCACTTGCATTGCCGAGGCTGGACCTGCTGAAAGTCGACGTTGAAGGCATGGAAGCGAAGGTTCTTATCGGTGCCAAGAAGACACTGCAGCGCTGCAGGCCGGTAATCTTTGCCGAGTTCAATTCCGTTGACGGCGCGGCGAACACCATGGCCGCCGTTGCGGAGCTCGGATATACCGCCTATGGCGTGGTCTACCCGGCGTTCAATCCGGACAACTTCAACCAGTGCCCGGATAACTTCCATGGTGCAAACGCGGAGTGCGGCCTGCTCCTGATTCCAAGCGAAGGCAAGCAAGAGAGCTTGCTCACGGAAGACATGCGCCCCATCGGCGCCCTTGAGGACATCGTCGCGCTGCTGCTGGAGAAGCCACAGTACCTGCCCGAAATACTGCCAGACGCACCTGAAGTCATGACGGTTCGTCGCCGCCGCGCCGAAGCGCCACAGCCTGCTGCGCCAGCCGTCCGACCTCTACACGTCGTCGCGCCTTTCTACTGCAACGAACAGTTGGTCGCCCCGTTCATGCGTGGCCTGCGCAGCGTAGCCAACGAACTCGTGCAGGCGCATGCCTCCGTCTGGCTCTACAACGACAGCCCAGATCACGAAGGACTGCGTGTCGCGCTGGCTGAAGCCGTCGCCGAGGGTGTTCCAGGGGTCGACGTGCGCACGCTTGCCAATGAAGCCAATCTGGGCTTTATCGGCACGTGTAACCGCGCCTTCGATCTGGCGATCGAGGAAGGCGCCGACGTCTTGCTGCTCAATTCGGATACGGAGGTCACCACCGGTGCGATTTCCGAAATACTGGCGGTGTCTACGCTCGATCCGATGATCGGCTTCGTCTGTCCGCGCAGCAATAACGCGACGCTGGCCACGCTTCCGCACTCGATCGAACATGTGGACGTCTCCGCCGAACAGGCGCGCAGCCTGTTCCTTCCCATCGCGCGCCGCTTGCCTCGTTTTTCGTTCATCCCGACCGCAGTGGGCTTTGCACTATGGATCCGCGGCACCGTGCTTGCCGAGTTCGGCCACTTCGACACGGTGTACGGCAAGGGCTACAACGAGGAGAACGACCTCATCATGCGCGCCAACCGCGCAGGCTATCGCGCGGCCCTCGCCAACCATGCCTTCGTCTGGCATCAGGGCGAGCAATCGTTCTCGACAACCAGCCAGCAACGCTCCGAACGCGAACAGGTCAACGCCAGCATCCTGCGCAAGCGCTACCCGGAGTACGACTCGCTCATCTATCGCTACTTCACCTCGCCAGAGTACCGCGCCGAAAAGCTGCTCGAAGCCCTGGAGCCAGTGGACGAGCGGCGCACCATCGCCTTTGATTTTTCGTCGTTTGGGCCATTCCACAACGGCACGTTCGAATCCGGCATCAAACTGCTATCTGCTGCGCAGCGGTCCTGGCCGCAGGACACCCGAATCGGCGTCTACATCAGCAAAAAGGCCTGGAACTTCCACGGCCTGGATCGCCTCCCCGGAATCGTGCGCTTCGAACCGAACGATCAGAACGACAAGGTAGCCGCGGTAGTACGCATCGGCCAGCCCTATCAGACCGGCACTCTGCTGCACCTGTTCGAGACCGCGCCGGTGGTGGGCATCTTCATGCTCGATACCATTTCCAGCGACTGCGGATATCTTCTGCTGGAGTTCGATGAAGGCATCTGGCGTTTCGCGCTCGAAAACATGAGTGTGCTCTTCACCAACTCGCAGTTCACGCTCGACCGGATCCGTACGCGCTACACCATCGGCGCCTCGACGTTGCAGCGGGTATCCCTGCACTCGCTGGATCCGGCCGATTACGCCAGCTACCAGCCAAGCGACTCGGAAGGCTCGCATATCCTCGTCATCGGCAATCATTACGCGCACAAGTTTGTACGCGCGACAACCGATGCGCTGGCGAGCGGACTGCCCGACCACAAGATCATCGCGATCGGCTACCCGGACGGCATCGAACTCCCCGCCAACGTGCAGTCCATCAAGGCGGGCGAGATCGACGAAGAGACATTCCAATCGTTCTACCGGGACGCGAAGGTCGTCGTCTTCCCGAGCCATTACGAAGGATTTGGCTTCCCGGTGCTGCACGCACTGGCGCACCACCGCCCGGTGATGGTGCGCGACACCGGGCTAAACCGAGAACTGGCCGACCACATCACCGCTTCGGCCAATATCCACCGTTATGAGACGACGCAGGAATTACTGCAAAAACTGCAGCAGTCCATGCCGGTCTGGAGCGATGAATCTCGTGCCGGTGAAGTCGATGGCTGGCGTCGCTCGGCGCTGGAAGTACACGCGGCGCTGACGCTGGCGATGAATCAGACCACCGGCTCGCAGGTCGCCTCCGTACTGCGGCGGGTTGATGCCCTCAAGCGTTCCGCGGCGCTCGCGGCGGAGATGGCAAGCTCGAACGCAGCCATGGCGACCTCCGGCCAGCGCGCCGGGCGCCACTTGGGGCGTCTCATCGATCGTCTGTTGACGATTCCGGGTGCGGCGGCGGCGGCGCGCTTTGCCGCACGCATTTATCGCAGTCTCAGGCGCTGACAAAGATGCGCTTCTTTTGTCAGAAGCGCTTCTTACACGTCGCCGATGGCGCCCCGGCAAGCAATGCCGGGGCGTTATGCGGGGCCTAGGCTAACGCCCGCTCCAAATCCCCACGCAGATCCTCAACATCCTCCACACCCACGCTCAGCCGCACCAGCGCATCGCTGATGCCGAGTTGCTCGCGCCGCGCGACCGGCACCGAGGCGTGGGTCATCACCGCGGGGTGGTTGACCAGGCTCTCCACGCCGCCCAGGGACTCGGCCAGGGTGAACAGGCGGGTGCGCTCGCAGAAGCGCTTGGCCGCGTCGAAACCGCCCTTGAGCACGATCGAGACGATGCCGCCGTAGCCGGCCATCTGCCGGCCGGCCAGGGCGTGCTGCGGGTGCGAGGGCAGGCCCGGGTAGATCACCTTCTCCACCGCCGGGTGCGTCTCAAGCCACTGCGCCAGCGCCAGGGCGTTGTCGCAGTGCGCGCGCATGCGCAGCGGCAGGGTCTTCAGGCCGCGCAGGGCGAGGAAGCTGTCGAACGGGCCCTGCACCCCGCCCACCGAGTTCTGCAGGAAGGCCAGTTGCTCGGCCAGTTCGGCGTTGTCGCCGACCACGGCCATGCCGCCGACCATGTCCGAGTGGCCGTTGAGGTACTTGGTCGCCGAATGCACCACGATGTCCGCGCCCAGCGCCAGCGGCCGCTGCAGCAGCGGCGAGGCGAAGGTGTTGTCGACCACCACCAGCAGGCCGTGCTTGCGCGCGATCGCGGCGATCGCGGCGATGTCCACGATCTTCAGCATCGGATTGGTCGGGGTTTCGATCCACACCATCCTAGTGGTCGGGCGGATCGCCGCCTCGAACGCGGCCGGGTCGGTCAGGTCGACGAAGCCGAATTCCAGCGCGGCGGTGCGCTTGCGCACGCGCTCGAACAGGCGGTAGCTGCCGCCGTACAGGTCGTCCATCGCGATGACGTGGCTGCCGCTGTCCAGCAGTTCGATCACCGTGGCGGTGGCGGCCATGCCGGAGGCGAAGGCAAAGCCGCGGCTGCCGCCTTCCAGGGCCGCCACGCAGCGCTCGTAGGCGAAGCGGGTCGGATTGTGGGTGCGCGAATACTCGAAGCCCTGGTGCTCGCCGGGACTGGACTGGGCGTAGGTGGAGGTCGCGTAGATCGGCGGCATCACCGCGCCGGTGGACGGGTCCGGGTGCTGTCCGCCATGGATGGCCAGGGTCGCCAGCGCCAGCGCAGGGCCGTCGCCATGGGGGTTCGACGTGTTGTCCGTCATGTGGGGTTACCGGAAAAGGGGCGTGATTCTAGCAGCGCGGTCTGAACGGCCCCATGCAGCGCGGAACCGTCCAGACCACAGGGATTACTGCACCCGGCGGCGCAGGTAGTTGAGCAGGTCGATGCGGGTGATCAGGCCGAGGAAGGCGCCCTCGTTCATCACGATGGCGACCTGGCCGCGATCGAACACCGGCAGCAGGGCCTCGATCGGCGATTTGACGTCCAGCCGGTCGAGCTTGCTGACCATGGCCGTGGCCACGGGGTCGCGGAACCGTGCTTCGTCGCCATATACGTGCAACAAGACGTCGCTTTCGTCGACGATACCGACCAGTTGATCGCCTTCCATCACCGGCAGCTGCGACACGTCGTACAGCTTCATGCGCTGGTAGGCGGTGGTCAGCAGGTCCTTGGGGCCGACCACCACGGTGTCGCGCTGGCTGTACGGGCGCAGGATCAGGTCGCGCAGGTCGCCATGCTGCGGGCGCTCCAGGAAGCCGTTGTCCAGCATCCAGTAGTCGTTGTACATCTTTGACAGGTACTTGTTGCCGGTGTCGCAAACGAACACCAGTACCCGCTTGGGCTCGGTCTGAGCACGGCAGTACTTCAGCGCCGCGGCCAGCAGGGTGCCGGTGGAGGAGCCGCCGAGGATGCCCTCCTTGGCCAGCAGTTCGCGCGCGGTGTGGAAGCTCTCGGCGTCGCTGATCGAATAGGCCTTCTTGACCCGGCTGAAGTCGGAGATGGCCGGCAGGAAGTCCTCGCCGATGCCTTCCACCAGCCAGCTGCCGGACTTCTCGCTGACCGTGCCCTGCTCGATGTACTCGGTCAGGATCGAGCCGACCGGGTCGGCCAGCACCAGCTCGGTATGCGGCGACGCGGCGGCGAAGGCGCGCGACAGGCCGGTCATGGTGCCGGAACTGCCGCAGCCGAACACGATCGCGTCCAGCCGGCCGTCCATCTGCCGCAGGATCTCCGGGCCGGTGCCGAACTCGTGTGCGGCCGGGTTGTCGGGGTTGCCGAACTGATTGATGAAGTAGGCGCCCGGGGTCTCGGCGGCGATGCGCGCGGCCAGGTCCTGGTAGTACTCGGGGTGGCCCTTGGCCACGTCGGAGCGGGTCAGCACCACCTCGGCGCCCATTGCCTTGAGGTTGAAGATCTTCTCCCGGCTCATCTTGTCCGGCACCACCAGGATCAGCTTGTAGCCCTTCTGCTGGGCGACCAGGGCCAGGCCGATGCCGGTGTTGCCGGCGGTGCCCTCGACCAGCACCGCGCCGGGCTTGAGGTCGCCGCGGCGCTCGGCCGCCTCGATCATCGACAGGCCGATGCGATCCTTGATCGAGCCGCCAGGATTGGCGCTCTCCAGCTTCAGGTACAGCTCGCACACCCCGGTGTCGAGCTTGCTGGCCTTGACGATGGGGGTGTCGCCGATCAGGTCGAGGACGGAGGAGTGAATGGCCATCGGGTCCGAATGCGTCGCGCCGCGGCAGCGGCTGGACCGGGCATTATCCGCGCTCGGGGGTGGAAAGTCAGAGAATGCGCGCGGCACGGACGAAAAAAGCCGCAATCGCGGCCTTTCGAGGGGATGACGCGGACGGTGGCAAGCCGACGAGGAGGCCAGCCACCGCCCGCGACAAGGGGGAATAGTACGGTCAGTGCGGCTTCTGCTCGTAAAGGCGCAGCAGCTTTTCCTTGGCGGCGAGCTTTTCGCGCTTCATCTGCGCCAGGGTGACATCGTCGATCGGCAGCACGCCGAGCTCGGCGTCCATGCACTTCTTGTCCAAGGTCTTGTGGCGCTGGTAGAGCTGCTTGAACTCCGGATCGGACTTGATCAACGCGTCGATTTCGGTCTGCGATTGCCCTTCGAACATAGGAATAGCCTCCTTCAGCTAGAAACAAGAACGCCCCGGCCGCTGCGGCACGGGGCGTTGCCTGGGAGCGGAAGCGCGCGAGCCACCGGCTGCACCGCCGCAACGCCTGGAACCACGGTTCCTGCGACGTCGGACTGCGGTGCGCGCCACTGCGTCATCGGCTCGGACTCCTCCGTTGGCACCAGGCGGCGGGAGTGCCACCTGGAACACCGACCCTACGCTTCCCTACCGCCGCGGACAAGAGAAGCAAGCCCGCTTTGCCGCATTCAGTTGCTCGGCGCTCAGGCCCAGGGAAAAACCCCGTTAAACGCCGATGCAAAGGGCACGACAGGCTTAGGGCGCGATCACAACCTCGGCCGAACGGGCCTTGGTCGACGCCCCCTTCTTGCCGACCGCCTGCACCCGGTTGGCGGGCACGCCGCCACTGACCAGAGCCGCGCGCAGGGCATCGGCGCGCTTCTGCGCCACCCCGGCGTCGGTGTCGTAGGCCTCGATCCGCACCTTGCCCTTGCTGATCTGCAGGTACTGGGACAGGGCCTTGGCCTGGTTCGTGGCATCGCCCGACAGCGCCGCCTTGCCGGCGTCGAAGGCCGCGCCGGAGAAGGTGAAGACCTCCCCGCGCGTCTCGAAGCGCGAGACCGGTAGCTTGGTGCCGGCGACCAGTTCGGCCTCCTCGCGCGCCAGCTTGGCCGACTTCTGCTGCGCGGCGCTGAGCTTGGCGGTCTGCTGCCCGGCGACGCTGGCCAGCGCCGCATCGGCGTCCGCGCGCGCAGCCTGCTCGGCCTCGGCCGCCTGGCGCAGGCTCTCGGCCTCCTCGGCCTGGATCTGCGCCTGCACGCGCAGGCGCTCGGCCTCCTGACGGGCCCGCGCGGCCTCGCGGCGGCTGGCCTCGATCAACAGATCGCTGCGGGTCTTCTCCAACTGGTCGACCTGGCGCCGGGCGATTTCGGCGCGGGCCATGGTTTCGGCGATCTCGACCCGGCGCTCGGCCAGGTAGCGCGCGTCGTCGCGTTCCTTGCGCTTGGCGTTGGCGAAGTTGGCCACCGCCTGCTGCGCCTGCAGACGCTCGTAGGCGGCGACATCGGCGTTGAGCGGATCGGCCTGCAGCGCCACCAGGCGCTGGTTGAGCACGGCCAGTTCCGGGTCGTCGGCCGCCATCGCGCCCAGCGGCGCCAGCAGCAAGGCCAGCAGGGCCAGGCGGCGCATTCCGTGCAGGGCGCGGCTCATGGACGGCCCTCCCCAGTGCCCAGGGTCTGCTGCAGTTGGGCCACCTCGGCCTGGCGCTGTTTCAGCTGCGCATTGGCCACGGCCTCCTCGCTGCGGGCGCGAGCCAGGTCGGCATCGGCGGCCACGCGCAGCGCCAGCTGCGGCGCGGTCTTGCGCTGGCGGCGGTCGAGCGCGGCCTGCTGCGCCTGCTCCAGGCCCTGGCGGGCGCTGGCCAGCAGGTCCGGCGCGTACTGATCGGCATCGGCCTGGATCGCGCGCTGCACCGCCTGCTGCGCGGACAGCAGTTCCGGCGAGGCCACCTGGGCGAACGCGGCCGGCGCGGCGAACAACGCCAATGCGCAGGCCATCACATACTGCTGACAACGGAAGTGTGCGAAGCTAGTTTTCATCTAGGGGGGCCGTGGACGGAGACGTCGATCACGGCCATTGTCGGAAGCCTGTGGCGCGCTTGCAACGGGCGATTGCGGATCGTTGGGGAACCATTGCGCATGGATATCGGCTATTTCCTGAAGCTGATGACCGAAAAGAACGCCTCGGACATGTTCCTGACCACAGGGGCACCGGTCTATATCAAGATCGAAGGCAAGCTGTACCCGCTCGGCGCCACCGGCCTGCCGCCGGGCATGGTCAAGAAGATCGCCTACTCGCTGATGGACGAAGGCCAGGTGCCGCAGTTCGAGCGGGAGCTGGAGTTGAACATGGCCATCGCCCTGCAGGACGCCGGACGCTTCCGCGTCAACGTGTTCAAGCAGCGCGGCGAGGTCGGCATGGTGATCCGCGCGATCCGCAGCAAGATCCCCAGCATCGAGGAGCTGCACCTGCCGCAGGTGCTCAAGGACGTGATCATGACCCCGCGCGGGCTGGTCCTGGTGGTCGGCTCGACCGGCTCGGGCAAGTCCACCTCGCTGGCGTCGATGATCGACTACCGCAACAGCACCACCACCGGGCACATCCTCACCATCGAGGACCCGATCGAATACCTGCACAAGCACAAGATGTCCATCGTCAACCAGCGCGAGGTCGGCCTGGACACCCACGCCTTCCACAACGCGCTGAAGAACGCGATGCGCGAGGCGCCGGACGTGATCCTGATCGGCGAGATCCTGGACGCGGAGACCATGGAGGCGGCCATCGCCTTCGCCGAGACCGGGCACCTGTGCCTGGCCACACTGCACTCCAACAACGCCGACCAGACCATCGAGCGCATCCTCAACTTCTTCCCCGAGAGCGCGCACAAGAACGTGCTGATGAACCTGTCGCTGAACCTGCGCGCGGTGATCTCGCAGCGCCTGGTCAAGGACAGCACCGGCCGCCGCCGGCCGGCCTCGGAAGTGTTGTTGAACACGCCGATGATCCGCGACCTGCTGCGCCGCGGCCAGGTCCACGAGATCAAGCAGGCGATGGAGGAATCGCTGGAGGAAGGCATGGAGACCTTCGACCAGTGCCTGTTCCGCATGGTCAAGCAAGGCCAGATCGAGCAGGAGGAAGCGTTGCGCGCAGCCGACTCGCGCGACGGCCTGGCCCTGAAGTTCCGCCTGTCCGAAGGCGGCAGCGGCGAGCACGATCCCTACGCCGACTACGACAGCGGCCCCAGCGCCGCGCCGCGCATCACCCACGGCTTCGTCTGAGGCGTCGCCGCTTCCTCGCAGGAGCGGCTTCAGCCGCGATCGGGCGCTCGCAGACGCCTGGTCGCGCTGGTCCCGCAGCGACGGCGGCAACGGCGGACCGGGGTCCACCAGCGGTCGCCGCAGGGTCGTCCTTCCCGGGGCAAACACCGCTTCCCGCAACTGCGCGTCGGGACTGAAGTCCCTCCCACAGTGCACCCAGGGAGTTCACCGAAGGCGCTTATGGAAGCGACTTCGTAGGAGCGGCTTCAGCCGCGACCGGGCATTCGCAGACGCCTGGTCGCGCTGGTCCCGCAGCGACGGCGGCAACGGCGGACCAGGGTCCACCAGCGGTCACCGCGCGGTCGCCCTTCCCGGGGCAAACGCCACCTCCACGCAACTGCGCGTCGGGACTGAAGTCCCTCCCACAGTGCACCCAGGGAGTTCACCGAAAGCGCTTATGGAAGCGACTTCGTAGGAGCGGCTTCAGCCGCGACCGGGCGTTCGCAGACGCCTGGTCGCGCTGGTCCCGCAGCGACGGCGGCAACGGCGGACCGGGGTCCACCAGCGGTCGCCGCGGGTCGTCCTTCCCGGGGCAAACACCGCTTCCACGCAACTGCGCGTCGGGACTGAGGCTCCTCCCACAGTTCACTCGGCGCGTTCGCCGCAAGCCCCTGTGGGAGCGACTTCAGTCGCGACGCGTGGAGGCCGAAGCGTCCGGCACTGCAGTCCTTCCCACATCCTCATGCTCACCGATGCGGCAGGGATGGCGGCAGCGTCGGCCGACCGGGCACTACCGGCACGCCGGTCGCGGCTGAAGCCGCTCTACGACGATATTCCCGGCTTACTGGGCGTCGGGCTGGTTTTCCGGGCGCGCCGCGTCGAAGGCCGGCAGCGCCAGGCAGGCGCGCTCGATCCGCTCCAGGGTCGGGTAGACCTGCAGGTCCACGCCGAAGCGGCGCGCGTTGTACATCTGCGGCACCAGGCAGCAGTCGGCCAGCCCGGGCTGCTCGCCATGGCAGAAACTGCCGGTGTCCGGCGATTCGGCCAGCAGTTGCTCCAGCGCATCGAAGCCGACCTGCATCCAGTGCCGCATCCACTCCTCGCGCTCGGGCTGCGGTACGTTCCAGGCGCTCTCGAAGAACTGCGCCACGCGCAGGTTGTTGAGCGGATGGATGTCGCAGGCGATCAGTTGCGCCAGGCCACGCACGCGGGCGCGATCGATCGGCGCGTCCGGCAGCAGCGGCGGCTCCGGCCAGCGCTCGTCCAGGTACTCCAGGATCGCCAGCGACTGGCGGATCGGCTGACCGTCATGACACAGGGTCGGCACCAGCTCCTGCGGGTTCAAGCGTGCATATTCCGGCAAATGCTGCTGCCCGCCATCGCGCACCAGATGCACCGGCAGCGACTGATAGGCCAGGCGCTTGAGCTCCAGCCCGATGCGCACCCGGTACGCGGCACTGGAGCGCCAGTAGGTGTAAAGCTGCAGTGCCTCGTCCATGCCCGCCTCCGTCTGCGCAATCGACAACGATACCGGTGGACACCTGGGCCGCGGCGCCGCCGGTCGCCCCGGCACCGCCGCCGGCCGGGTCAGGGCAGCGGCGCCTGCTCGATGCGCTGCTCGATCGCGCCGAAGATGCTCACTCCGTCACGGTCCAGCATCTCGATCCGCACCACGTCGCCGAAGGACATGTACGGCGTGCTCGGCTTGCCGTCGCGCAGGGTCTCCACGGTGCGCTGTTCGGCGAAGCAGGAGGCGCCGCGCGCGGTGTCCTGGTTGGCGATGGTGCCCGAGCCGACCACCGCGCCGGCGGCCAGCGGCCGGGTCTTGGCCGCGTGCGCGACCAGCTGCGCGAAATCGAACTGCATGTCCTCGCCGGCTTCCGGCGCGCCGAACCAGGCGCCGTTGATGTGGGTCAGCAGCGGCAGGTGCACCTTGTTGTCGCGCCAGGCCTCGCCCAGCTCGTCGGGGGTGACGAACACCGGCGACAGCGCCGAGCGCGGCTTGGACTGCACGAAGCCGAAGCCCTTGGCCAGTTCCGGCGGAATCAGGTTGCGCAGCGATACGTCGTTGACCAGGCCGATCAACTGGATGTGCGCGGCGGCCTGCGCCGGCGTCACCGCCATCGGCACGTCGTCGGTGACCACCACGATCTCGGCCTCCAGGTCGATGCCGTAGTCCTCGCTGACCACCTTGACCGCATCGCGCGGGCCGTAGAAACCGGCGCTGACCGCCTGGTACATCAGCGGGTCGGTGTAGAAACTCTCCGGCACCTCGGCGCCGCGCGCGCGGCGCACGCGCTCCACGTGCGGCAGGTAGGCGCTGCCGTCGAGGAATTCGTAGGCGCGTGGCAGCGGCGCGGCCAGCGCCGCCATGTCCAGGTCGAACTGGCCGTCGGCACTGCCGTCGTTGAGCGACTCGGACAGGGCGTTCAGGCGCGGGGCGAGGTTGCTCCAGTCCTCCAGCGCGCGCTGCAGGGTCGGCGCGATGCCGGTGGCGCGCACCGCGCGGGTCAGATCGCGGGACACGACGATCAGGGTGCCGTCGCGACCGCCTTCCTTCAGGGAACCTAGCTTCATGTCCGTCCAGTGCTGGGGGCTGAGCCGGCGATTGTACGGCCAGACAGCGGCTTGGTTTCAACTGAAACGGACACGCATTTTGTGCAGCGCGCCAATTCAGGTACACTGCACCGGTCTGCATGCGGCCGTCCGTTTCCCTCAGGGACCGCCGGCGAGGCCAGGATCGCAACGATCCGACTCGCCCGCCCCGCCCGACGCCTTTCGTGGTGCCGACGAACCCCAGCCTCGCGTTGCGGGTTGATCCACCCTCTCGCAGCGCGGTTCACGGGAACGCTCCGAGCCTCACCTACTTGTGCCTGCGCGCCGGGTCCGTCCCGGCGTCGGCGCGTTATCCGGAGCATTTTCATGTCGTTCGAATCCCTGGGCCTTGCGCCCTTCCTGCTGCGCGCGCTGGCCGAGCAGGGCTACGAAACCCCCACCCCGATCCAGGCGCAGGCCATCCCGGTGGCCCTGCAGGGCCACGACCTGATGGCCGGTGCGCAGACCGGTACCGGCAAGACCGCCGCGTTCGGCCTGCCGCTGCTGCAGCACCTGGGCACCTCGCCGCAGACCGTGGGCGCCGGCCCGCGCAAGCCGCGTGCGCTGGTGCTGGCCCCGACCCGCGAACTGGCCACCCAGGTCCATGACAGCCTGCGCGGCTACAGCAAGTACCTGCGCATCCCCAGCGCCACCATCTACGGCGGCGTGGGCATGGGCAACCAGCTCGACGCGCTGCGCCGCGGCGTGGACCTGCTGATCGCCTGCCCGGGCCGCCTGCTCGATCACCTCGAGCGCCGCAGCGTGGACCTGTCCGGCATCGAGATCCTGGTGCTGGACGAGGCCGACCGCATGCTCGACATGGGCTTCCTGCCGTCGATCAAGCGCATCCTCGCCAAGCTGCCGCGGCAGAACCGCCAGACCCTGCTGTTCTCGGCCACCTTCGAGGAAGGCATCAAGCAGCTGGCCCGCGAGTTCATGCACGACCCGCAGGAAATCCAGGCGACCCCGAGCAACACCGTGGCCGACACCATCGCCCACCGCGTGCATCCGGTGGACGGCGCGCGCAAGCGCGAGTTGCTGCTGCACCTGCTGGCCGCCGACTCGCGCAAGCAGACCCTGGTGTTCGCCCGCACCAAGCACGGCGCCGACAAGCTGACCACCTTCCTGGACAAGTCCGGGATCAAGGCGGCGGCGATCCACGGCAACAAGAGCCAGGGCCAGCGTCTGCGCGCACTCGGCGACTTCAAGGCCGGCCGCATCACCGTGCTGGTGGCCACCGACATCGCCGCACGCGGCATCGACATCGACCAGTTGCCCAAGGTCATCAACTACGACCTGCCGATGGTCGCCGAGGACTACGTGCACCGCATCGGCCGCACCGGCCGCAACGGCGCGCAGGGCGAGGCGGTGTCGCTGGTGGCGCAGGACGAGGCCAAGCTGCTGCGCGCGATCGCACGCCTGCTCAAGCGCGACATGGACATCCGCGACGTGCCGGGCTTCGAGCCGGCCACGCCGATCCGCTGGGGCAACAACAATCCGCCGGACGAGCGTCCGGGCGGCCAGCGTCCGCCGCGCCGCGGCAGTCACGCCCGCCGCGGCCACGGCGATGCGCCGGCGCACGCGCATGCCCACGCCGGCAGCAAGAAGCCCGGCGGCCACCACGCCGACGGTGCCCGCCGCCAGGGCCAGGGTCAGGGTCGCCGTCACGGCAATGGCGGCGGCAACCGCCCGGCCGCGCCGCGCTGAGCCCGCCGCGGCCGCGCCCTCCGCACGCACCCAGGCCGCCCTTCGGGGCGGCCTTTTTTGTCCCGCCCTACCCGGCAGCACGCAGATCGCCCGCCCTGCAGCGTGGCGCCACCGCCGTCGTTGCGCGCCCAGCACCGTGCCATGCCGCTCCACCCCGACCGTAGAATGCCTCCCATGGATATCTTCAAAGTCTTCACCCTCGAAGCCGCGCACCGCCTGCCCAACGTGCCGCCCGGCCACAAGTGCGCGCGCCTGCACGGACACTCGTTCCGCATCGAACTGCACGTCAGCGGCGAACCCGGCGCCGAGAGCGGCTGGGTCATGGATTTCGGCGACATCAAGGCGGCGTTCCGCCCGCTCTACGACCAGCTCGACCACCATTACCTCAACGACATCGACGGGCTGGACAACCCCACCAGCGAACGCCTGGCGGTATGGATCTGGGAACGGCTCAAGCCGGCGCTGCCGCTGCTGAGCGAGGTGGTGGTGCACGAGACCTGCACGTCCGGCTGCCGCTATCGCGGGCCGGGCTGAGCAAGGCCGGGATTGGGGAATGGGGATTCGGGAATCGCAAGGGCGGCACCGCGCCGGCTGAGGGGTTTCGATGCCGCCCGCCTTGCGTTGCGTCGTCGCGCGCATCAGGCGCTTTCCAGGCTCGCGGAGGAGTCCGGCAAGGGCTGGCGGCATTGCGCCAAGCCATTGATCATAAAAGCAGTTTGAACGGATCCTGAGCGGCTTAAGAAAATTTTGTTGCATCGCAGCAGAATGGGCGTATGTTGCACTGCAACAGCAGTCGGCATTCCAATGGAGTTGCATGATGTCCGCTCACTTCAACGACCAGTTCAGCAGCTACACCCAGCAGTTCGCCGCCACCGCGGCGCGTGCCAACCGCTTGGCGCTGGAGAGCGCCGAGAGCGTGTTCGGCGTGCAGTTGAAGACCTTCGAAAAGAATGTGTCGGCCACCACCGGCTTCCTCGGCGAACTGACCGAGGCGCGCGACCTGGGCACCGTGCAGGCGCTGTGGCCGAAGGGCCTGCAGATCGCCCGCGACAACTTCGAGCGGCTGGCCACGGCCAACCAGGAAGTGTTCGGCCTGGGCCTGAAGACCTCCGAGGCCATCGGCCAGCTCGCCAAGCACCAGTTCGAGGCGGCGACCGAGCAGGCCGCACCCAAGGCCAAGCCCGCCGCCAAGTAAGACCCGATTCGACGTCGCTGCGGTCCGCCGCCCGACGCACCCTCGGTCTGCACGGGTCCCTCCCCCCGTGCAACCCCCAGGCCCGGTAGATCCCTCCCTCTACCGGGCCTTTTTTTGTGTGTGGGATGTGGGAGTGGGGATTCGGGATTGGTCGATCGCGTGCGTCCCGGCGTCCGTGTCTTTCTTTGTCGGAAAAGCTGCTGCACCGGTGCTTCATTGGTGAGGCGTCGGGACTGAAGTCCCTCCCACACAACCCGCCCGGTAGTCGATCAGCCCGGCGACATGCCCATCCATGGCTGCAACTGCGCCGCCAACTGCTCGGCCTGCGGTTGCGGCCGGTACGGCAACCGCCCCCAGCACGGCATCGGCAGGCGCGTGCGCAGCATCGCCATGTTGTCGTCGATGCGCTCCATCGCCGGGTCGATCTCGTTGCCGATCCAGCCGATGCACTGCAGGCCGTCGGCGGCGATCGCCGCGGCACTGAGCCGGGCGTGGTTGAGGCAGCCCAGGCGCAGGCCGACCACCAGCACCACCGGCAACCGCAGCGCGCGCGCCAGATCGGCCTGGTCCAGGGTCGCCGACAGCGGCGCCGCCCAGCCGCCCACGCCTTCCACCACCACCACGTCGGCCTGCGCGCGCAGGCGTTCGAACGCGGCCGCGATCGGCGCCAGTTCCAGTTGCACGCCGGCGTCGGCGGCGGCCAGTTCCGGCGCCAGCGGCAGCGGCAGCGCGTAGGGATTGAGATCGTCATAACGCGGGCGCGGTGCGCTGGCCTCCTGCAGGGCCAGTGCGTCCTCGTTGCGCCAGCCCTCGGCCTCGCGCGTGCAGCCGCTGGCCACCGGCTTCATGCCCACCGCGCGCTGGCCGCGCGCACGCAGGGCATGCAGCAGCGCGGTGCTGGCGATGGTCTTGCCGATGCCGGTATCGGTGCCGGTGACGTAGAAGGCGGGAACAGCCATGCGAACGAAACCCTGTCGGTTGGCCGGCGGGACGCGCGGCGGCGCGCAGGATAGCCGGGCGCGCCGCGCGCGTCAGCCGCGGCGGTGCCGGCGGACCCAGCGCGCTGCTAGACTCGGGCGATGTTCGCCTCGTCCTCGCTCACCGGCAGCAAGCCGGAACAGTACGCCCAGTTGCTCGACCAGGCCCGTGCCCTGGTTGCCGGGGAGCCCGACCGCATCGCCAATGCCGCCAACCTGGCGGCGCTGGTGTATCACGCGCTGCCGCGGCTGAACTGGGTCGGTTTCTACCTCTACGACGGCAAGGAACTGGTGGTCGGGCCGTTCCAGGGCCTGCCGGCCTGCGTGCGCATTCCGCTGCACAAGGGCGTGTGCGGCGCGGCCGCCAGCAGCGGCCAGACCCAGCGCATCGACGACGTGGAGGCGTTCCCCGGGCACATCGCCTGCGATGCCGCCTCGCGTTCGGAACTGGTGGTGCCGCTGCTGCGCGACAGCGCGCTGGTCGGCGTATTCGACCTGGACAGTCCCGACCTGGCCCGCTTCGACGCCGACGACCAGCGCGGGCTGGAAGCGATCGCCCAGGTCTTCGTCGACAGCCTGCGATGAGCACCACCAAGCTGCGCAACATCGGCCCCAAGAGCGCGGCGTGGCTGCGCCAGGTCGGCGTGCGCACGCAGCAGGACCTGGAGGCGGCCGGCGCGGTCGGTGCCTTCGTCAAGGTCAAGCGCGCCGGCTTCAAGCCCAGCCTCAACCTGCTGTACTCGCTGGAAGGCGCGCTCAGCGGCTGCCACTGGCAGGAACTGTCCGAAGCGCGGCGCGCGCAGTTGCTGGGCGAGCTGGAAACCGCGACGGCGGCGCTGCCGGCGCAGCGCGGCCTGCCGGTCGCCGGGCCGGTGGCGACCACCCATTTCGACCGCGACGACGCACGCGGCGACGATGACGCCGACGGCGCTTACGCGCCCGACCCGCACGAGGCGCCGGTGAGCGACCATCACGGCGACGACGACGGCCACGGCCCCCACGCCGACTGAGCCGCGCAGGCAGCGGCGATCGCGTACAATCGCGCCGCTTCAAGGTGACCCGCCGGCTCCGGCCAGCGGGTTGAAACGGGAAGCCGGTGCGTCTTGCGACAAGGCCGGCGCTGCCCCCGCAACGGTAAGCGATCCGCGCTGACGACCTGCGCCACTGTGCCTGGGCATGGGAAGGCGTCGCAGCCGGGAGGTCCGCCTCCCCGATCGCCAGCCCGGAGACCGGCCTTGCAGTTCACTGGTTGCGATGCGGAGGGCGTCGCGGCGTGCCGCGCCGCGTCCGGCGCCGTCCGCTTGCACCTTCCGTTCGCGACTTCCTTGCCGTCACAGCGCGCAGCCGCGCGCCGGAGTTGCCACCCATGTCGTCCCGCCTGCTTTCGGTCGCGATCGCGTCCGCCCTGTCCCTGCCCGCGCTGGCCCACGCCGCCGATGCCGCCACCGACCTCGACCAGGTCCTGGTCACCGCCACCCGCACCCAGATCTCGGTGGAGGACAGCGTGGTCCCGGCGCAGGTGATCGACCGCGCCGAGATCGAGCGCAGCCAGGCCGATTCGCTGGCGCAGCTGCTGCAGGGCCGCGCCGGCATCGGCATCTCCAACCAGGGCGGCCTCGGCAAGCTGACCACGCTGAACCTGCGCGGCAGCGAATCGGACCACGTGCTGGTGCTGGTGGACGGCGTGCGCATCGGCTCGGCCAGCGCCGGCCTGGCCGCGTTCCAGGACCTGCCGCTGAGCCAGATCGAGCGCATCGAGATCGTGCGCGGCCCGCGTTCGAGCCTGTACGGCTCCGACGCGATCGGGGGCGTCATCCAGATCTTCACCCGCCGCGGCGGCCAGGGCTTCCAGCAGAACCTGAGCCTGGGCGGCGGCAGCCACGGCCTGCGCGAGGCCGGCGCCGGCTTCAGCAACCGCGGCGAGCGCGGCTGGCTGGCCGTGCAGGGCGGCTACCAGAAGACCGACGGCATCAATGCCTGCAACGGCTCGGCCACGCTGTTCGCCGGCTGCTTCGTCGACCAGCCCGACCGCGACGGCTACCGCAACGTTTCGCTGACCGCGCGCGGCGGCTACGCCCTGACCGACACGCTGCGCGTCGAAGGCCAGGCGCTGAACATCGACAGCCGCAACGAGTACGACGGCGACGCGCTGTTCGCCGGCAACGAGGCCGACAACACCCAGCAGGTGTTCAGCGGCAAGCTCGACTGGACCCCCTCCGATCGCCTGCACCTGGCCGCGCAACTGGGCCGCAACGTCGACGATGCCGACAGCTACTACCGTGCGCCGGGCGCGCGCACCCGCAGCTTCATCAGCACCTTCGACAGCCGCCGCGACACCGCCGCGCTGCAGGGCGACATCAGCCTGGCCGAAGGCCACCTGCTCAGCGTCGGCAGCGACTGGCAGCGCGAGCACGTCGCCAGCACCACCGCCTTCGACGTCGACAGCCGCGACAACACCGGCGTCTTCGCCGAGTACCAGGGCCGCTTCGGCGTGCAGCAGGTGCAGGCCAGCGTGCGCAGCGACGACAACGAACAGTTCGGCGAGCACACCACCGGCAGCCTCGGCTGGGGCCTGGCGCTGGCGCACGGCCTCAAGCTCACTGCCAGTGTCGGCACCGGTTTCAAGGCGCCGACCTTCAACGACCTGTACTACCCGTTCGCCGGCAATCCGGACTTGAAGCCGGAGCGTTCCAAGAGCGGCAACCTGGGCATCGCGCAGTATGCCGACAGCTGGAACTGGACCTTCAACGCCTACGAGACCCGGGTCAAGGACCTGATCTCCTACGACGCGGTCAGCTTCCTGCCGGTCAACGTGGACGAAGCGCGCATCCGCGGCGCCGAACTGACCGGCTATGCGTTGCTGGCCGGCTGGGAACTGTCGGCGCAGCTGAGCCACACCGATCCGCGCAACCGCAGCGACGGCGACAACCGCGACAACTGGCTGGCGCGCCGCGCGCAGAACACCGCGCGCCTGGACGTGGACCGCGGCATCGGCCCGGTCAAGCTCGGCGTCACCGTCTTCGGCAGCGGCCACCGCTTCGACGACGCGGCCAACCGCGTGCGTCTGGCCGGCTACGGCACCGTCGACCTGCGCGCGGAATACGCGTTCACCCCGGACTGGACGCTGCAGGCCAAGGCCAGCAACGTGTTCGATCGCGACTATCAGACGGTGAACTGGTACAACCAGCCGGGCCGCGAATACGCGCTGACCCTGCGCTACGCGCCGGCGGCGCGCTGACTCACGCAGCGCGCTGCAGGAGCGACCGCAGCCGCGAACGGGGATCACCAGGAACGCTCCGTTCGTAGCTGAAGCCGCTCCTGCAGGGGCGGTGACGCGGCTGCTTGCAGGCGTGCGCAGCGTGCACATGGCATGCTGCGCACCCACCGGCAGTGCCGGCCGATGCAACGGATTGCCAGCATGCATGTCGTCTATCGCCCTGCCGTTCCCGCCGATGCGGCCGCCTGCATCGACCTGCGCGCACGCACCCGCGAGAACGCATTCTCCGCCGAGCAATTGGCCGCGCTCGGGATCGATGCGGGCAGTTGGCAGGCGTGGATCGCCGATGGCAGCGTGCCCGGGCACGTGGCCGAGGTCGCCGGGCGCATGGTCGGCTACTGCTTCGGCGACCGCCACAGCGGCGAGATCATGGTGCTGGCCCTATTGCCCGAATGGGAGAACCACGGCATCGGCAAGGCGCTGTTGGCGCGGATGATCGAGGATTTCCGCCGCTGGGGCTTCGCACGCCTGTTTCTGGGCTGCGCGGCCGACCCGGCGCTGCGCTCGCATGGGTTCTATCGCCACCTCGGCTGGCGCCCGACCGGCGCGATCGACGCCCTGGGCGATGAAGTGCTGGAGTATCGGCTGCCGCACTGAGCGGTTCGCGCCGCCATCGGCGACGCCGCTCTCGTCGCGGTCAGTGCGCAGCGGCGGTGGCGCGCGCCTCCTCCAGCAGCCAGTCGACGAACCGCTGGAGCGGCGCATCGCTCAGTTGCACCGGCTCCGGCAGCACCAGGCAGAAGGTCTTGGCGATCGAGGTGGCCGCGGGCCACGGACACAGCAAGCGGCCGTCGGCCAGTTCGGCTTCCACATACAGGCGCGGCACCAGCGCGACCCCCAGGCCGGCCAGTGCGGCTTCGATCGCCATGGCATGCAGGTCGTAGCGTGCGCCGCGCGCGGGGTGGCTCAGGGCGATCCCGGACTCCTGCGCATAGCGTTGCCAGGCATCCGGATTCTGCCGGCGCTGCAGCCGCGGCAGCGCATCCAGCGCGCTGGTCGCGTCCTTCCCGTGCAACAGCCGCGGATGGCACACCGGCACCAGCACTTCGTGCAGCAGGCGCTGCACGCGCATCCCCGCCCAGGCCGGGTGCTCGAAATGCAGCGCGGCATCGAAGCCGCTGCCAACGAGCACGAACGGCTCCATCCGTTCGGCCAGATGCACGGTGATCTGCGGATGCCGCGCCTGGAAGCGGCCCAGCCGTGGAATCAGCCAGCGCATGGCGAAAGTCGGCAGCGCGGCGATATCGAGACTCGCGCCGTCGCGCGGCCGCCCCATCAGATCGCGGCTGTCGCGCTCCAGCCGGTCCAGGGTCTCGCGGACCTGCGCCGCATAGCGCCGGCCGTTCGGCAGCAGCCGCACGCGATTGCCGACGCGCTCGAACAGGACCACGCCGAGGAAACTTTCCAGGCGACCGATCTGGCGGCTGATGGCGCCTTCGGTCAGGACCAGTTCCTCGGCCGCGCGCGCGAAACTGCCATGGCGGGCCGCCGCCTCGAACGCCATGAGCGCGGAATGGCTGGGGATCTTGCGGCGCATGTCGGCTCCGGTAGCAGGCGGCGCACTTTACCAGCCCGAGCATGACATGCAGTCACGGAAGGGTGACCGAATATCGATATCAACGCGGAAAACACCGGACTAGGATGAGTCATCCTCAACCATGACACGCCGGCACGCACCGTTCCGGCCCAGGACGATCCGATGCTCTACACCGTGGAATGCAGCTTCGCCGATCCCGCCAGCGAAGCGGAATGGAACGACTTCTACAGCCGGGAAAAACTGCCGGCGCTGATCTCGGTCGAGGGCTTTCGCAGTTCGCAGCGCTTCAAGGCCCTTCGCGACGGCGGTCCGACCTATCTTGCGCTGCACGCCATCGACGGCCTGCACGTCCTCAGCGGCGCGGAATACCGGCAGAAGGGCGGCGGCAACTTCGCCCGCTGGCAACGCCACATCGCCGACTGGCACCGCAATCTCTATGACGGCCTGGAGCGCGCGCCGGCCGTGGCGCGCGACGAGGTGCTGCTGGTCAGCGCCGACGGCCCCGAATCGCTGTTGCGGCTCGGTCTCGCGCCGCATGGCCTGCATGCGGTGGAACTGGACAAGGTGCCGGCGCAGCGCTGGCTCGCCAGGTGCGGCCGCGCCCGGCTGCCGGCCATCGGCGAGCTGGCGCAGGATCTCCAGGCCTATGCGCCAATGACCGCGCAACTGGTCGCAGCCCGCGGCATCGCCCGCACGCTGCCGCAGTAGGCGCACGATGCCGAACCTCACCCTTTTCATCCCCGCGCAGGCCATGCCGGCCGATCCGGTGCTGGCCGCGCTGACCGACCACTGCACCGCACTGTGCACGGAGGTGCTGTTGGCCGCGGTGCAGAACGTGCACATCATCTATGTGCCGGTCCGGCACGGTCGCGGCCACCCGGTGTTCGCGGAACTGCGCTACCGACGCGCCGACGCGCGCACGCCGGCGGTCATGCAGCGGTTCATGGCCGCAATCGACGACGCCATCCGCGGTGCGACCGGCGCCACCGCACGCATCCGCTGCGTCGGCCACGCGCCCGCCGAACTGCACGCACGCAACTGAGCCCCGGGATCCGCATGTCCATCCCCACGTTTCCGCACCTGCAGCTCGGCGATGTCAGCGTCACCGCCCTCAGCGATGGCTATCTCGCCACCGGCTTGGAGATCCTGTCGCCCATCGCCGCGGCCGATGCGCTGCAGATGCAGCAGGCCGCGCGGGTGCTGCAGCCCAGTGCGGTGCACATCAACTGCTACGTTGTGCGCATCGGCGGCCGCACCGTACTGATCGATGCCGGCGCCGGCGGCCTCCGCGACGGCGCCGGCCGGTTGCGCGGCAACCTGGCGCTGGCCGGGCTGCAGCCGGCGCAGATCGATGCGGTACTGCTGACCCACGCCCATCCCGACCATGTCGGCGGGCTGATCGAGGCATCCGGAGACGCCGCGTTCCCGAATGCGGAGTTGCTCGTGCAGCATCGCGAAGTCGGGTACTGGCAGGACGACGCCAACCTGAGCCGCGCGCCCGCACGTGCCCGCGGCAACTTCCTGCTCGCGCGGCAGGTGTTTGCGGCCTATCGCGACAGGTTGCGCAGGTTCGACGACGGCGAAATCCTGCCCGGCATGCACGCGTTGCCGCTACCGGGACACACCGCCGGGCACACCGGTTATCGGCTCGATTCCGGCGGCAGCGGCCTGCTGGTGTGGGGCGACATCGTGCATTTCCCCGACATCCAGATCCCGCGCCCGGATGTGGCGGTGGTCTTCGACCACGATCCGCAGCTCGCCACCGCGACCCGCGCGGCGCTGCTGGACCTGGTCAGCGCGGAGCGGCTGCCGATCGCCGGCATGCATCTGCGCGAGGCCGGCTTCGCCCAGATCGAACGCCGCGGCATCGGCTACGCAATCGCCAGCGTTCGGTCGTGACCGGTCGATGGCGACCTGCGGCCGATGTCCATCGACACGCAGGCAGCGGCCATGCCATGCCAGCCGCGTTCCACCGCCGGCGTCAACGCAGCGTCAGCAGCTCGCGCAGATCGTCCATCAGCAGCACCACGTCGGCGGTGGCCAGATCCAGGTCGCGCGGATAGCCGTAGCGCACCAGCGCCACCGGCATGCCGGCGGCGTGGCCGGCCTGCAGGTCGGTGGGCGAATCGCCGACCATCAGGCAGTGCGCCGGCGGCTGCCCGAACTGCTGCGCCAGGTGCAGCAACGGCGCCGGGCTGGGCTTGCGCTCGGGCAGGCTGTCGCCGCCCAGCACCGCGGAAAACAGCGCGGCCACGCCCAGATGCTGCAGCAGTGGCGGCACCATCGCCGCCGGCTTGTTGGTGCACAGCGCCAGGGTCACGCCTTCCGCGCGCAGCTGCGCCAGCGCCTCGGCCGCCCCCGGATACAGCCGCGGGCTGCGCAACAGGCATTCGGCGTAGTGGCGCATGAAGGTCGGCATCACCGTGTCGAGCGGCGTGGCGTCGCCGGCGTGCCGCCAGGCGATCTCGACCAGTTTGCGCACGCCCTCGCCGATCCAGCCGAGCACGGTCGCCTCCGGCACGCGCGGCAGGCCGAAGTCGGCCAGCGTGCGATTCAGCGCCTCGGCGATGTCGGCGCCGCTGTCGACCAGCGTGCCGTCCAGGTCGAACACCACCAATGCGTACGGAAATGTCATTGCGTATCCGCGTGGGAGAGGAGGTGCGCATTGTAGGTGCGCGTTTGCATCGTCGGCGCGACGACGTGGCACCGACCTGGCATCGTCGTGGAGGACGACACCGCGACGCGGCAGCACGGTCCGCGCGACGTGAGCGCGATTCCCCGTGGCTTCATCCGTCTGCATCGGAAGCGCCGCATCAGCGCGCCGCTAACCCCGCGATACGCATGAGCTGCCTTCCAGACACGTCGCCTGGGCGACCACAGCGGTCCCCACTCCCTCAACCGAACAGCTGCCCCTGCGCCTGCCCGGGCTCGCGCTCGTGGAAGCCCGACAGGCCCACGCCGACCAGGCGGTAGCGGGTGGACGCCGGCAGGTCCACGCGCGCGCGCAGCGCTAGGGCGATGTCGATCAAGGCCTGCAGCGATTCGGGCGGCTGCTCCGGGGTGAAGCTGCGGGTGAGGATGCGGAACTGCGCGGTCTTCAGCTTCAACACCACGGTGCGCGCGATGCGCTCGGTGCGACGGGTGGCGTTCCAGGTCTTTTCCGCCAGTTGCCGGATCGCCGGCTCCAGCGCCTCCAGCGCCAGGTCTTCGGCGAAGGTGTCCTCGGAGGAGATCGACTGCACCGGCTGGTCCGACTCCACCGGGCGTTCGTCGATGCCGCGCGCGCGCTGGTACAGGCGCAGGCCGAAGCTGCCGAAGCGCGCCTCCAGTTCCGCCTCGCTGCGCCCGCGCAGATCGCCGACGGTGGCGATGCCCAGTTCCGCCAGCTTGGCCTCCATGACCTTGCCCACGCCGGGCACCTTGTTCACCGGCAACGGCGTCAGGAACGCGTCCACGCGATGCGGACGGATCACGAACTGGCCGTCGGGCTTGCGCCAGTCCGAGGCGATCTTGGCCAGGAACTTGTTCGGCGCGATCCCGGCCGATGCGGTCAATTCGGTTTCGGCGCGGATCTGCGCGCGGATGGTCTGGGCGATCTCGGTGGCGGTGCGCAGTTCGCCCTTGGGCGCGGTGACGTCCAGGTAGGCTTCGTCCAGCGACAGCGGCTCGATCAGGTCGGTGTGGCGCTGGAAGATCTCGCGCACCTGCCGCGACACCGCCTTGTAGCGGGCAAAATCCGGCGGCACGAAGATCGCGTCCGGGCACAGCCGCTCGGCGCGCAGCGCCGGCATCGCCGAGCGCACGCCGAACACGCGTGCCTCGTAGGAGGCGGCGCACACCACCGAGCGCATGCCGCGCCAGGCCACCACCACGGGCTTGCCGCGCAGCGCCGGATCGTCACGCTGCTCCACGGACGCGTAGAACGCATCCATGTCGACGTGAATGATCTTGCGCATTGACCCCAACCCTACGCCTGCGAACGGTGTGCACATGATAAGCCCGGCACTGCGCACGGATTGAGAACGCGCGCCTTGATCCGGCGCAGTGCGCGCGCCGTCGCCGCTGCCGACACTACGCGTGCGTACGGATAAAACGTTTGATTGAACGCGCGACGCTCATGCACTCTTGCGCGCCTCGACTGTCTCGCCTGGGAATGTTCCGCTCATGAGTCGTCTGTCCTCCTATTCGCGCGAGCAATTGCTTGCCAGCGCACGCGGCGAGTTGTTCGGCGCCAATGCCGGGCGCCTGCCCAACGATCCGATGCTGATGTTCGACCGCATCGTCGCCATCGACGAGACCGGCGGCGCGCACGGCAAGGGCGTGATCCGCGCCGAACTGGATATCCGTCCGGACCTGTGGTTCTTCGGCTGCCATTTCATCGGCGATCCGGTGATGCCCGGCTGCCTGGGCCTGGATGCGATGTGGCAGCTGACCGGCTTCTTCCTGACCTGGTTGGGCGCACCCGGTCGTGGCCGTGCGCTGGGCGTGGGCGAGGTGAAGTTCACCGGCCAGGTGCTGCCCACCGCCAAGCAGGTGGTGTACGAGATCGACATCAGCCGGGTGATCAACCGCAAGCTGGTGATGGCGGTGGCCGACGGCCGCATGTCGGTGGACGGGCGCGAGATCTATACCGCCAAGGACATGCGCGTGGGCCTGTTCACTTCGACGGAGGCATTCTGATGCGGCGCGTGGCAATTACCGGGATGGGCATCACGTCGTGCCTGGGCAACGATCTGGACAGCGTGGCGCGCGCCTTGCGCGAGGGCCGGTCCGGCATCCGTTACAACGCGCAGGCGGCGGAGTTCGGCCTGCGCAGCCAGGTCGGCGGCGATGTGCAACTGGACCTGGACGCGACCATCGACCGCAAGCTCAAGCGCTTCATGGGCGACGCCTCGGCCTACGCCTATCTGGCGCTGCGCGATGCCTTGGCCGACGCCGGCCTGGACGAAGCGGCGATCAGCGATCCGCGGATCGGCCTGATCGCCGGTTCCGGCGGCGGCTCCAGCCACTGGCAGGTGGAAGCGGCGGACCTGCTGCGCAACCGCGGCGTGCGCAAGGTCGGCCCGTACATGGTGCCGCGCACGATGTGTTCGGCGGTGTCGGCCAGCCTGGCCACCGCATTCAAGATCAAGGGCGTCAGCTACTCGCTGTCGGCCGCGTGCGCGACCTCGGCGCACTGCATCGGCGCGGCGGCGGACCTGATCCGCCACGGCCAGCAGGACGTGATGTTCGCCGGCGGCGGTGAGGAACTGGACTGGACCATGAGCCTGATGTTCGACGCCATGGGCGCGCTGTCCACCGGCTTCAACGATACGCCGGCGGTGGCCTCGCGGCCCTACGACGCCGCGCGCGACGGCTTCGTCATCGCCGGCGGCGGCGGCATGCTGGTGCTGGAGGACTACGAGCACGCGATGGCGCGCGGTGCGCGCATCCATGCCGAACTGGTCGGCTACGGCGTGACTTCCGACGGCGCCGACATGGTCGCCCCGTCCGGCGAAGGTGCGGTGCGCTGCATGCGCATGGCGCTGCAGGGCGTGGACGCGCCGATCGACTATCTCAACACCCACGGCACCTCGACCCCGCTCGGCGACGTCACCGAGCTGGACGCGGTGCGCGCGGTGTTCGGCGACGCGGTGCCGCCGCTGTCCTCGACCAAGGCGTTGTCCGGGCACTCGCTGGGCGCGGCCAGCGTGCACGAGGCGATCTACTGCCTGCTGATGCTGCGCGACGGCTTCATCGCCGGCTCGGCCAACATCGACACGCTGGATCCGCGCGCCGAGGGCTTCCCGATCGTGCGCGAAAGCCGCGACGCGGACTTGCGCACGGTGATGTCCAACAGCTTCGGCTTCGGCGGCACCAACGCCGCGCTGGTGTTTGCCAAGCCCTGAGCGGGGCTACGCGCGCACGCTGCCGGCACCGGCAGCGTGCCGCGCCTCAACGCTCCAGCTGCCTGACGTCGCGACGCCCGGTGTCGTCGTCCTTGTGCGCTTCCGGCTTGGCCGGTGGCGCTGATGGCGGTGGCGGTGGCGGTGGCGGTGGTGGTGGTGGTGGTGGTGGTGGTGGCGGCGAACTCGGCTTCGGCGGATGCCGCTCGACCCACTGGATGGTCGCTGGCGATGGCGGCCACGCCGGCGATGCCGACGGCGCGGACGCAGGGGGCGGCACCGGCTGCAGTCCCATCGCTTCGCGCTGGCGGCGGTCGCTGTCCTGGCGTTGCAACTCCTTCGCCAGTTCCTTGTTGTAGCGGGGATTGAGCGCGTCCGGCGGCGGGATCCGATGCATCCGCTCGCCGGGCGGCGTCCATGCCGGCGTGGCGCTCACGGCGTCGGAGGCAGACGCCGCTGGTGGCGGCGCCCGCCATTGCGGCGCCAACTGCCGCTGCAACGGGGCCGGAATCTGCGCCGGGCCGGCCGCGGCCGTTGCGCTTTCCAGCGGCCGATAGCGCGCGCGTTCACGCGCCCACGGCTGACCGCGATAGTGCGTGTCCCAATAGCGGTCCAGCGCAAAGCCGACGGTGGGCACGCCGGGTGCGATGCCCTGTTCCTGTGCACTGAAATCGATCGCGCCGGCCGGCAGCCAGCCGCGTTTTTCGCGCCAACTGACATCGCACCAGGCCCAGTCGCGGGTGCAGCCATGCACCCGCAGCGCGTCGTCGGTGACCGGCGTGGCCACGCGCGGATACTCCGGCGCCGGGCCGGCACGCAGGCTGGGGCCGATGCGCACCGTGCCACTGCCGTCCTGCGCCAGCGCCGGCGCCGGCGCGGCCATGCTCAACAGCAACGGCGTCCACCACCCTGCTCGCTTCATGCGGCCCTCCTTGTGCAGTGCGGCGGTTTCCTGCGCCGCGATCGCGGCGGCGAACATCGCTGTGCCGCTGTGCCTGTTCTAGCACGGAGGAGCCGGGATTCGGGATTCGGGATTGGGGATTCGGGATGACCAGACTGCGGCTGTTGAAAGCCGGGAATCGGGAATCGGGAATCGGGAATCGGGACGGTAGCGTGTCCGCGGAGCACAACCGCTGCAAAGCGATCCAGTGCGCCGATAAAAAGCAGCTGCTTTTGTGCGAGGGGCTTCAGCCCCGACGGGCTTTCCCGGGAAAGCCCGTCGGGGCTGAAGCCCCTCCCACAGTGCAATCGCAACCACTACGCCTGCGCAGGAAAATCTCGAATCCCGGCTCTCAATGGCCGCAGGCTGGTCATCCCGAATCCCGAATCCCGGCTTTCAACAGGCGCAGCCTGGTCATCCCGAATCCCGAATCCCCAATCCCGGCTTATCCAGCCATGCCGCTGTGCCGCAGCAGCGCCTCCAGTTCCGGCGCGCGGCCACGGAAGGCGGTGAAGTTCTCCAGCGCCGGGCGGCTGCCGCCGCGCGAGAGGATTTCGCGCAGGAAGCGCGCGCCGGTGTCCGCCAACTGGTCCGGCGCTTCCTCGAACGCCGCGTAGGCGTCGGCGCTGAGCACCTCGGCCCACTTGTAGCTGTAGTAGCCGGCCGCGTAGCCGCCGGCGAAGATGTGGCTGAACTGGTGCGGGAAGCGGTTCCACGCCGGCGGTCGGTTCACCGCGACTGCGTCGCGCACCCGCTCGAGCAACTGCAGCACGCTGTCGGTCTGCGCATCGAAGCTGTGGTGCAGTTGCATGTCGAACAGCGCGAACTCGAGCTGGCGCACGGTGAACATGCCGCTCTGGTAGTTCTTCGCCGCCAGCATCTTGTCGAACAGCGCGCGCGGCAGCGGCTCGCCGCTGTCCACGTGCGCGGTCATCGCCTGCAGGCGCGGCCATTCCCAGCAGAAGTTCTCCATGAACTGGCTGGGCAGTTCCACCGCGTCCCACTCCACGCCGTTGATGCCGGCCACGCCCAGTTCGCCGACCCGGGTCAGCAACTGGTGCAGGCCATGGCCCATCTCGTGGAACAGGGTGGTGACCTCGTTGTGGGTGAAGGTGGCCGGCTTGCCGTCGCTGCCGCGACCGAAGTTGCACACCAGGTACACCAGCGGGGTCTGCACGCCGTCGGCGCGCTCGCGGCGGTTGCGGCAGTCGTCCATCCAGGCGCCACCGCGCTTGCCTTCGCGTGCGTACAGATCCAGATAGAACTGCCCGACCAGGCGCCCCTGCGCGTCGCTGAGGCGGAAGAAGCGCACGTCCGGATGCCACACCGGCGCGCTGTCGGCCTCCACGCGCAAGCCGTACAGGTCGTGGATCAGGCCGAACAGGCCGTCCAGCACCTTGGGCTCGGTGAAGTAGCGCTTCACCTCCTGCTCGGAGAAGCTGTAGCGCGCCTGCTTCAGTTTTTCGCTGACGTAGGCCAGATCCCAGGCTTCCAGCGTATCCAGGCCCAGGTGCTCGCGCGCGAACGCTTCCAGCTCGGCGCGGTCGCGCTGCGCGTAGGGCTTGGCGCGTGCGGCCAGGTCGTGCAGGAACTCCAGCACCTGGGCGGGATCCTGCGCCATCTTGGTCGCCAGCGAATACTCGGCATAGCTGGCGAAGCCGAGCAGCGCGGCCAGTTCGCCGCGCAGGGCGAGGATGCGGCCGATCGCCGCGCTGTTGTCCAGCGCCGCATCGCCGAACTCCGAGGCGCGGATCGCATTGGCGCGGTACAGCGTCTCGCGCAGCGCGCGGTCTTCGGCATACATCTGCACCGGCAGGTAGCACGGCATCTGCAGGGTCAGCTTCCAGCCTTCCTGGCCGTCGCGTTCGGCCGCCGCGCGCGCGGCGGCGATGCTGTCCTCGGGCAGGCCGACCAAGCGCGCCGGGTCGTCGATCAGCAGCGACCACGCGTCGGTGGCGTCGAGCACGTTCTGCGAGAACTTGGCCGACAGCGCCGAGAGTTCTTCCTGGATCGCGGCGAAACGCTGCTTGTCGGCCTCGCCCAGTTCGGCGCCGCCCAGGCGGAAGTCGCGCAGCGCGTTGTCCAGCACCTTGCGCTGCGCCGGGCCGAGCGTGGCCGCCTCCGGCGATTGCGCCAGCGTGCGGTACTGCGCGAACAGCGCCAGGTTCTGCCCCAGCGCGCTGGAGAAGCGCGTCACCTTGGGCAGGTTGGCGTTGTAGGCCTCGCGCAGCGCCGGCGTGTTGACCACCGCCTGCAGGTGGCTCACCTGGCCCCAGGCGCGCCACAGGCGCTCGGTGGCATCGTCCAGCGGCGCCACGAAGCTGTCCCAGCGCACCGGCGCCACCGTCTCGGCGGCGGCCACGGCGGCCTCGGCCTGCGCCAGCAGCGTGTCGATCGCCGGGCCGATGTGCTCGGGCTGGATCGCATCGAAGCGCGGCAGGCCGGAAAAATCGAGCAGGGGATTGGTCATCGCGGAACTCTCGGTAGCGGGGAAAGGACCGGCGCGGCCGGCCATGGAAGACAGATGGCGGTCAGTCCAGCGCGGCACAAGGCAACGGCGGCAAGCCGGCGCCGGCCACCGCCGCGGCCAGCTGCGCGTCGGCCTGTTCGACGTCGATGCCGTGCTCGGCGTACCACTGCGGCCGGTAGTAGCTGTGCACGTAGCGCTCGCCGCTGTCGCACAGGATGGTGACGATGGCGCCGCTGCGGCCCTGCTCGCGCATGCGCGTGGCCGCCTGCAGCACGCCGACGAAGTTGGTGCCGGTGGAGCCGCCCACGCGCCGGCCCAGGCGCGCGCTGACGTAGCGCATCGCCGCCAGGCTCAGCGCGTCGGGCACCTTGACCATCGCATCCACGCAGCTGGGGATGAAGCTCGGCTCCACCCGCGGCCGGCCGATGCCTTCGATACGCGAGCCGCCGGTGCTTTCCAGGCCGGCGTAGTCGCGCCCGGCCAGCGCCTCGCGGTAGCCGTCGAAGAACAGCGACACCTCCGGGTCCGCGCACAGGATGCGGGTGGGATGGCGCCGGTAGCGCACGTAGCGGCCAAGCGTGGCCGCGGTGCCGCCGGTGCCGGGGCTGCACACGATCCACGCCGGGATCGGATGCGGCTCCTCCTGCATCTGCCGGAAGATCGACTCGGCGATGTTGTTGTTGGCGCGCCAGTCGGTGGCGCGTTCGGCGTAGAGGAACTGGTCCATGAAATGGCCGCCGGTCTCGCGCGCCAGCTGCACCGAATCGGCATGCAGGTCGCAGGCGCGCCCGACCAGGTGGCAGCGCCCGCCCTGGAACTCGATCGCGGCGATCTTCTCCGGCGAGGTCGTTGCCGGCATCACCGCGATGAACGGCAACCCCAGCAGGCGCGCGAAGTACGCCTCGGACACCGCGGTGGAACCGCTGGAGGCCTCGATCACCGGCCGCCCCTCGCGCAGCCAGCCGTTGGCCAGCGCGTACAGGAACAGCGAGCGCGCCAGGCGGTGCTTGAGGCTGCCGGTGGGATGGCTGGATTCGTCCTTGAAGTACAGGTCGATGCCGGGGAACCCCGGCAGGTCCAGCGGGATCAGGTGGGTGTCGGCCGAGCGGTTGAAGTCGGCTTCGATCTTCTGGATGGCGGCGGCCACCCAAGCGCGATGGGTCATGGCGGTGCGGGAGCGGAGAAACCGCGCCCACGATACACGCCCGGCCGGGCGCCAGGACCATGCGCCGCGCAGGTCGCCACGCCGGCGTTCACCCGGCGCGGCGCACGGCCCAGCGGCGGTGCTCAGCCGGCGGCGGCCACACTGAAGCCGGCGTCGGCGATCGCCTGCTCCAGCGCGGCCACGTCGATGCGCGCAGGGTCGTAGTCGATGCCCACGCGCCCGCCCTCCAGCACCACCGTGCTGGCGGCCACGCCCGGGCAGGCGTCCAGCACCCGTTGCAGCCGTGCGCTGCAGCCGCCGCAACTCATGCCGTGGACGAGAAGATCGAGATGTTGCATGTCAGGCTCCAGGAAGAAGAAATCGAGTCCGCGCTCACGGCGCCCGCCAGCGATTCAGCAGCAGCGCGTTGCCCAGCACCGAGACCGAACTCAGCGCCATCGCCGCGCCGGCGATCACCGGGTTGAGCAGGCCGAACGCGGCCAGCGGGATGCCCAGGCCGTTGAAGACGAAGGCGAAGAACAGGTTCTGGCGGATCTTGCGCACGGTCGCCGCGGACAGGTCGATGGCGGCGGCGACGCCGGCCAGGTCGCCGTGCATCAGCACCACGTCGGCCGCTTCGATCGCAATGTCCGAGCCGCTGCCGATGGCGAAGCTGACATCGGCCGCGGCCAGCGCCGGGGCGTCGTTGATGCCGTCGCCGACCATGCCCACGTGCGCGCCCGGCACGGCCTGCAGCTCGCGCACATGCGCGGCCTTGTCCTGCGGCAGCACCTCGGCCTGCACCTGGGCGATGCCGAGCCGCGCGGCCACCGCCTGCGCCGCGTGGCGGTTGTCGCCGCTGAGCATGGTCACCGCGATGCCGCGCGCCTGCAGCCGCGCCACCGCCTCGGCAGCGCCTTCGCGCAGCGGATCGGCGATGGCGATATAGCCGGCCACGGCGCCGTCCACGGCCACGCCGACCACGCTGTGGCCCTGCGCCTGCGCCGCCTCGGCCTGGCGGCGCAGCGTCGGGTCGGCCGGCGCGGCGATCAGGCCGTCGAGCCACGCCAGCGCGCCCAGCGCGACCTCGCGCCCGTCCACGCGGCCGCGCACGCCTTGCCCCGGCAGGGTCTGCACCGCATCGGCGCGCGGCGCCGGCGCGGCCGTGCGCACCCCCAGGTCGGCGGCGCGCTGCACGATCGCACGTGCCAGCGGATGCGCCGATCCGGTCTCCAGCGCGGCGGCCAGGCGCAACAGCGGCACGGACTCGGCCTCGTCGGCGACCAGCACCGCGGTCACCTGCGGCTGGCCCAGGGTCAGGGTGCCGGTCTTGTCGACCACCAGCGCGGTCAGTGCGCGGGCGCGTTCCAGCACCTCGGCATCGCGGATCAGGATGCCGGCGCGTGCGCCGACGCCGGTGCCGACCATGATCGCGGTCGGCGTGGCCAGGCCCAGCGCGCATGGGCAGGCGATCACCAGCACCGCCACCGCGTGCACCAGGGCGTCGGCGAAGCTGCCGCCCAGCGCCCAGGTCGCGCCCAGGGTGATCGCGGCGATGGCCAGCACCGCCGGCACGAACACCGCGGCGATACGGTCGACCAGGCGCTGGATCGGCGCGCGCGAACCTTGCGCGGCATCGACCATGCGCACGATCTGCGCCAGCAAGGTGTCGGCGCCGACGCCGGTGGCGCGCGCGCGCAACAGGCCGAGCTGGTTGACCGTAGCCGCATGCAGGCGGCTGCCCGGCGCCTTGGCCACCGGCAGCGCCTCGCCGGAGAGCATCGCCTCGTCCACGCTGGAGTGGCCGTCGAGCACCTCGCCATCCACCGGCACGCGCTCGCCGGCGGCAACCACGAACACATCGCCGACCGCCAGTTCCGCCGCATCCATCTCCACGATGGCGCCGTCGCGCTCGACCCGCGCGGTGGTCGGCGCCAGGTCGAGCAGCGCGCGCACCGCCGCGGTGGTGCGGCGCTTGGCGCGGGCCTCCAGCAGGCGCCCGAGCAGCACCAGGGTGATGACGCTGGTGCTGGCCTCGAAGTACACGTGCTGGCCGTGCAGGCCGGCCACGGTGACCACGGCGCTGTACAGATAGGCCATGCCGGTGCCCAGCGCGACCAGCACGTCCATGTTGGCGCTGCCGTTGCGCAGCGCGCGGTAACCGGCGCGATAGAAGCGCGCGCCGATCCAGCACTGCACCGGCGTTGCCAGCAACAGCTGCAGCCAGCGCGGCAACGGCTCGGCATGCGCACCGCGCAGGGCGTCGCCGTCCAGCATGCCGAGCATCTGCCCCCAGAACGGCAAGGTCAGCAGCACCGCCGCAGCGAACATGCCCAGTTCGCGCCGCCAGGCACGACGCTCGCGGCGCTCGCGCTCGGCCAGTTGCGCCGCGTCCATGGCCTCGGCGACACGCGCACCGAATCCGGCGCGTGCGATCCGCGCGATCAGCTCCGCCGGCGCGACCGCGCCCGGCAGGATCTCCACCCGCGCCTTGGCCGAGGCCAGGTTGGCGTGGCCGCTGAGGACGCCCGGGGTCTTGGCCAACACGGCATCGATCGACGCCACGCAGGAGGCGCACTGCAGGCCGCTGAGTTCCAGGGTCAGGGTCTGGGTCGGTACGGCGTAGCCAGCCTGCTCAATGCGCTGCCGCAGCGTCGGCAGGTCCACCTGCTGCGGGTCGTAGTCCACCTGCACGCGCGCGCCGGCATAGCTGGCCTGCGCCGCCACCCCGGGCAGGCGCTGCAGCGCCTTCTCCACGCCAGCCGCGCAGGCGGCGCAGGTCATGCCCTGCACCGGCAGGGTCAGCGAGGCGGTGGTCCGGTCCGTGCTCATCGCGGCGGATCGCCGGCGGCATCGCCGCGGATGTCGCCCAGGATCGGGCAGGCGTCCGGCACGCCGCGGCCGGGGCAGTCCTCGACCAGGGCGGCCAGGGTGTCGCGCATCTCCGTGAGTTCGGCGATGCGCCGGTCCAGCGCCTGCAGGCGCGCACTGGCACGCTGCTTGATGCCCTCCACGCCGTGCACCTGGTCGTCCTGCAAGGCCAGCAGCTCGCCGATCTCCTCCAGCGAGAAACCCAGCTCCTTGGCGCGGCGGATGAAGCGCACCCGCTGCACCGCCGCGGCGTCGTACTCGCGGTAGCCGGAGGCGCGGCGCGGCGCAGGCGGCAACAGCCCCTGGCGCTCGTAGTAGCGCACGGTATCGATGGTGACGTCGGCCTGGCGGGCGAGCGCGCCGATGGTGAAGCGGGCGGTGGCGGGGTCGGATCGCATGCGCACACCCTACTCCCTGGAGTCGGGTCCAGAGTCAAGCCTCGCCGCGCCGCAGTCGCTTGCCGCCCACGCCGGCTTCGGTATCCTCTGTGGCTACCCGCCGCCACGCTGCTGCCTGTGCCGACCTTCGCCGTCCTGATGCGCCTGTTGCTGTGCCTGAGCCTGCTGCTCAACGGCACCGCGGCCGCCATGGCGATGCCGGGCATGGCGGCGCACGGCACCTCGATGCACGACACGGCTGTCACGGTCGCCAGCGCGGCGCCAGCGCATTCGGCGATGCCCTGTCACGAGCAGGCGCCACCGCCGCCCGCGGATCACGACGGCCACTGCCACGACCATGCCGGCAAGCATGGCGGCTGCGGCGGCATGGCAGGCTGCCAATGCCCGCACGCGCAACCGCTGCCGGCGCTGCTGGCGATGCCGCTGGCACTGCCGCGCATGCCCCGCCACCTGGTCGCCGCCGCGCCCCAGGCCGCGCACGGCGCGCCCGGCCTGCCGCGGCTGGAACGTCCTCCCAGCGCCTGAGCGCATGCGGCCGCCCCCTAGGCGGCCTCCTGGCGGCGGCGTACAGGCGCTGCCGCGCCCGTGCCTGCAGCGCCGCCATCGGCGCTGCCTGGCGCATCGCATCCGCTTACGGACATCGCACATGAACGCATCTTCTTCCGGCCTGCCGGCGCTGCCGTCGCGGCGCCGCTTCGTCACCGGACTGGCGCTGGGCGCCGCCGCCGGCCTCACCGGGCTGCCGCTGCGCCACGCCCAGGCCAGCGCACTGGCGCGCAACGGCGCCTCGCCCTATGTGCTGCACAGCACCGACCTGGACCTGAGCATCGGCAGCACACGGGTCAACTTCACCGGGCGCGAGCGCCCCGCCATCGCCGTCAACGGCAGCGTGCCGGCGCCGCTCCTGCGCTGGCGCGAAGGCGACACGGTGACCATCCGCGTGGCCAACCGCCTGCCCGGCCACACCCAGACCTCGGTGCACTGGCACGGCCTGCTGTTGCCGGCCAACATGGACGGCGTGCCAGGCATGAGCTTCGACGGCATCTACCCCGGCGAGACCTACCAGTACCGCTTCGCCCTGCGCCAGTCCGGCACCTACTGGTACCACAGCCATTCGCTGCACCAGGAGCAGGCCGGGCTGTACGGCGCCATCGTCATCGACCCGCGCGAGCCGCCGCCGTACCGCTACGACCGCGAACACGTGCTGCTGCTGTCGGACTGGACCGACCTGGACCCGGCGGCGCTGTTCCGGCGGCTGAAGCAGATGCCGTCCTACGACAACCTGTACCAGCGCACCGTCGGCGACTTCCTGCGCGACGCGCGCGAGGATGGGCTGCGCGCCACCCTCGCCGACCGCGGCATGTGGGGGCGCATGCGCATGACCCCCACCGATCTGTCCGACGTCAACGGCAACACCTATACCTACCTGCTCAACGGCATGACCCCGGCCGGCAACTGGACCGGGCTGTTCCGCCCCGGCGAAAAGGTGCTGCTGCGCTTCATCAACGCCTCCAGCATGAGCTACTTCGACGTGCGCATCCCCGGGCTGAAGATGACCGTGGTCGCCGCCGACGGCCAGTACGTGCATCCGGTGAGCGTGGACGAGTTCCGCATCGCCGCCGCCGAGACCTTTGATGTGCTGGTCGAACCCAGCGGCCAGGACGCCTACACGGTATTCGCCCAGGACATGGGCCGCACCGGCCACGCGCGCGGCACCCTGGCCGTGCGCGAGGGGCTGCAGGCGCCGGTGCCGGCGAACGATCCGCGCCCGCTGCTGCGCATGCAGGACATGGGCCATGCGATGGCCGGACACGCCGGCATGGACCACGGCGCGGGCACGGCCATGCACGGCATGGAGGGCAGCTGTGGCGCGAACATGCACATGGCCGCCATGCCGGGCATGGAGCACGCCGCGCATGCGCCTGCCGCCGCACCTGCGCATCCGCGCAGCGAACGCGGCAATCCGCTGGTGGACATGCAGTCCTCCGCCACTGCGCCGCGGCTGGACGACCCGGGCATCGGCCTGCGCGACAACGGCCGCCGCGTGCTGACCTACGCCGACCTGCACAGCCTGTTCGAGGATCCGGACGGACGCGAGCCGGGGCGCGAGATCCAGTTGCACCTGACCGGCAACATGGAGAAGTTCGCCTGGTCGTTCGACGGCATTCCCTTTGCCAGCGCCGAACCGCTGCGGCTCAACTACGGCGAGCGCCTGCGCATCGTGCTGGTCAACGACACGATGATGCAGCACCCGATCCACCTGCACGGCATGTGGAGCGACGTGGAGGACGCCGCCGGCCGCTTCCAGGTGCGCAAGCACACCGTGGACATGCCGCCGGGCACGCGCCGCAGCTACCGCGTGCGCGCCGACGCGCTGGGCCGCTGGGCCTACCACTGCCACCTGCTCTATCACATGGACGGCGGCATGATGCGCGAAGTGCGGGTGGACGCATGAACCGTTTCCACTTGTCGCCGCTCGCGCAGGCCACCGCTCTGGCGCTGCTGCTCGCGCACGCGCCGGTGTATGCGCAGCATGTCCACGCTGCCGACAACGGCACGGACGTACCGGTAGCGCGCTGCGCCTGCCCGGCGTCCACTGCCACCATGCCCATGGCGAACGCGGAGGCGGCACAACCCGACACGGCAATGCACGGCGCCATGGACCATGCAGCCATGGGGCATGCCACGCAGGCGCCGGCCATGCACGGCGCGCCTGTCGCGCAGACCACGGCAGAGCACGCCGACGCCCTGTCGCACGAGCACATGGACCACGCCACGATGGACCACGAGGCAGTACCGCCGTCGCAGGGCGATCACCGCGAACACGCACATGCTGCACACGACGGCATGGATCACGACGGCATGGGCCATGCGATGCCCACCGCGCCGGCACCGACCGCGAGCGCGTGCCAGTGTCCTGCGCGTGCCGGCACGCCGCTGCCGCGCGAACCCATCCCGCCGATCACCGCCGCCGACCGTGCCGCCGCATTCCCGGTGCTGCGCGACCACGGCATGGCGCATGGCGCGTCGCGCACCGGCTACCTGTTGGTCGACCGCCTGGAGGGCTGGGACAACGCGCACGGCAGCGGCCAGGCCTGGGAAGCGCGCGGCTGGTACGGCGGCGACATCGACCGGCTGTGGCTGCGCAGCGACGGCGAGCACGAGGGCGACCGCACCACGGCGTCGACGCTGGAACTGGCCTATGGCCACGCGATCTCGCCGTGGTGGGACGTGCTGGTCGGCGCCAGGCAGGCGTTCGCGCCCGGTCGCGCGCGGACCTCGGCCGCGTTCGGCGTGCAGGGCATGGCGCCGTACAAGTTCGAGGTGTCGGCCATGCTCTACGTCGGCGAAGGCGGCCAGGCCAGCCTGCACCTGGAAGGCGAGTACGACGTGCTGCTGACCAATCGCCTGATCCTGCAGCCCCGCCTGGAGGCGGAACTGGCCGCGCGCGACGATGCGGCGCATCGCGCCGGCAGCGGGCTGACCACCGTCGAAGGCGGCGTGCGCCTGCGCTATGAGGTCACCCGCCGCTTCGCGCCTTACATCGGCGTGGACCACGTCCGCAGCTTTGGCGATACCGCCGACCTGCGCCGCGCCGACGGCGAAGCGGCACGCGAGACGCGCTGGGTCGCCGGCCTGCGGTTCTGGTTCTGAGCGGCAGCGGCGCGCCGTAGGACATGGCGAACGGCGGCGCGGAAAATGCGCCGCCGCAGGACGCAGGCATCGCCGCCAAACCGACGCTCGCGATGCGCCAGGTGCATGTGCGTCCATCGCCACCACCCAGCCACGGCGAACGGCTGTGCATTTGTAGGCGCGGTTTCAACCGCGACCGGCGTTACCGGGAATGCCCGTCGCGGCTGAAGCCGCTCCTACGACACACCGAACCGAGTCGCGGCACAGCGCATCCCGCATGGACGGCGAAAGGCGGGCGACGCGCCTCGCGACCGCTCACGCGTGCAGCGCCGCCTGCAGCGCCTCCACCTCGCGCCGTGGCGGGCGCAACGCTCCCAGCGTGCCGACCAGCTCGCGGTAGCTGCGCGCAAGCTGCGCGAACAACCCCGCATCGCTGTCCCGGCTCTCGGCGACTTCGGCATAGGCGCCGCGGCCGAGATCGATGAAATAGTCCACGCTGACCCGGCGCCGCGCCGCCACGCCCGGGAACAGCCCGGCGATCAGCAGGCAACCGTCACCGACCTCGCGCAAGGCATCGGCGCGGGCGCGCCCGACCTGCTCCTGCGCATGCAGCCAGGCCAGTGCCTGGATGCGCGCCAGCAACTGCGCATCGCGCTGGTAGCGCAGCAGCACGAACACCAGATAGTGCTCGCGCGATTCGTCCAGCGGCCGGCCCAGGCGCTGCCCGGCCTCGTGCACCAGCGCCTGCCACAGCTCGGCCGGCGCCCCCTGTCTGAAAGACTCGTACATGCGTCCTCCTGCGTGGTGGAACCCTCGCAGGAAGCTTATGCATAACCCGGGCCACACTGCTGGCAATGTCCACGCACAAGTGCCAGCGTTCGCGTCGTGATCAGCGGCGTCATGCGGCGCTCGCAGCTGCGTGCTAGGTGCCACCTCGCGCAGCGCTCGGTGCCCGGATCGTTCAGGACCCGCGGCGCTTGCGGCCGCCGCCGGTCGCCAGCGCATCGCGCTGCGCCACGATGCCGGCGAGGATCAGGTCGATCCCGGCGATGAAATCCAGACGGTCGTCGTGCGTCTGCAGTGCGCCGGCCATGCTGCGCACGAAGGGATAGGCGAGCGGATCGAGCCGCGACCACGTGCTCGCCATTGCGGCCAGGGTCTCGTCGCGGACAAGGCCCTGGGTGAGCGCCAGCTGGGTATTGGCCGCGTTCTGCCCGCTCACGCCAAGCATGTAGTTGAGCAAGGCGGACACCGCCGCCCACTGTGCCGTGTCGGCCACACCGAGCGCACGCAGCGGCTGGCCGAGGGCTTCGATGATGCGCACGATCGGCAACTGTCCCGGCGCCTGCCACAGCGCCGACCCGATCCAGGGATGCGCATCGATCACATCGAACATGGCCAGGGCCAGCGTGCGGATGGCCGCCTGCGGCGTGGCGCCTGCGGGTGCCGACGGCAGGCTGCGCGCGATGACGGCGTCGCAGGCGGCCGTCAGCAGATCGCGCTTGTCGGCGATGTGTCCGTAGAGCGCGCCCGGTCCGGTGGAGAGCCGTTCGGACAGCGCGCGGAAGGTCAGGCCGGCTTCGCCGTCGCGATCGAGCAGGACGATCGCCGCGTCGACGATCTGCTCGCGCGACAACGCGGCATCGCGGCGGGACGGGCTGGGGCGTGGCTTGGCCATGGCCGATCTTGACACGGATGGAACGCCATTCCAAGATGATGGAACAACGTTCCATCACCACGTACCGCGCGCATCGCTGCACGCACCGCTCCCTCGAGGTTCCGGATGCACACACCCATCGCGATCATCGGCGCCGGACTGGGCGGGCTTGCGCTCGCCCGCGTCCTGCACCTCCACGGCATCGCCGCGACCCTCTACGAAGCCGAGGCCTCGGCCGATGCTCGCCCGCAGGGCGGCCTGCTCGACATCCACGACTACAACGGCCAACTGGCACTCAAGGACGCCGGGCTGTATCCGCAGTTCCGCGCGCTGGTGCTGCCCGGCGCGGATGCGAAACGGGTCGTCGACCGCGATGGCACCCTCCTGATCGAGCGGCCGGACACCGGCGCCGGCAATCGGCCGGAGGTGGATCGTGGGCAGTTGCGCCGCCTGCTGCTCGATGCGCTTCCTGACGGCGCGGTGCGCTGGGGCTGCAAGCTCGCCGGCGTGTCGCCGCTCGCCGATGGGCGGCATCGGCTGCTCTTCGGCGATGGCGCCACGGTGACCACCGACCTGCTGGTCGGCGCGGACGGCGCCTGGTCGAAGGTGCGGCCATTGCTGTCCGCTGCGGTGCCCGCCTACAGCGGCACCACCTTCGTCGAGACCCGCCTGCTGGACGCAGATACCCGGCATCCGGCCAGCGCGCAGCTGGTCGGCCACGGAACGCTGATGGCGGTCGCACCGGGCAAGGGCCTGTTCGCGCACCGCTATGCCGACGGCACGCTGCATGTCTACGTGTCGCTGGTCCGGCCGCAGGCGTGGTTCGACGGCATCGACATGGCCGTGCCGGCGAGCGCGATGACGCGCATCGCCGCGGAGTTCGCCGGTTGGGCGCCGGCGCTGACGGCGTTGATCACCGCCAGCGACACACCGCCGGTGCTGCGTCCCATCCATGCCTTGCCGGTCGAGCATCGCTGGGAACGCATCCCCGGCGTGACCCTGCTCGGCGACGCGGCGCATCTGATGTCGCCGTTCGCCGGCGAAGGCGCCAACCTCGCGCTCTACGATGGTGCCGAGTTGGGCAAGGCCATCGCCGCGCATCCCGGCGCGATCGAGGCCGCACTGTCCGGGTACGAGACCCAGCTGTTCGCCCGCAGCGCGCCGTTCGCCCGCGAATCCCAGCGCAACCTCGCCCTGTTCTTCGACGACGCAGCGCCGCAGAGCCTGGTCGACTTCTTCAACAGCATCGCCACGTAGCCGCCAGCGACATCCCGAGCGGCGCTGCGGCGGACATCACCATGGCGCCGTCCACCTCGCACCGTCATGGCGCCCGCGCACGCCAGCCGTCGCTGGCGCGCCGAACGCGCCTGGACGCGCTTATTCCACCGTCACCGACTTGGCCAGGTTGCGCGGCTTGTCCACGTCGGTGCCGCGCGCCAGCGCGGTGTGGTAGGCCAGCAACTGCACCGGCACGGTGTGCAGCACCGGGCTGAGCACGCCGGCGTGGCGCGGCGTGCGGATCACGTGCACGCCTTCGGATTCGTTGAAGTTGCTGTCCTGGTCGGCGAACACGAACAGTTCGCCGCCGCGTGCGCGCACTTCCTGCATGTTCGACTTGACCTTCTCCAGCAGGGTGTCGTTGGGCGCGATCACCACCACCGGCATGTTGGCGTCGACCAGCGCCAGCGGGCCGTGCTTGAGTTCGCCGGCGGGGTAGCCCTCGGCGTGGATGTAGGTGATCTCCTTGAGCTTGAGCGCGCCTTCCAGCGCGATCGGGTAGTGCAGGCCGCGGCCGAGGAACAGCGCGTTGTGCTTGTCGGCGAAACGCTCGGCCCACACCGCGATCTGCGGCTCCAGGTTGAGCACGTGCTGCACGCTGCCGGGCAGGTAGCGCAACTGTTCCAGGTAGTCGGCCTCCTGCTCCGCGCTCAGCCGCCCGCGGCGCTTGGCCAGCACGCAGGTGAGCTGGAACAGCGCCGCCAGCTGGGTGGTGAAGGCCTTGGTCGAGGCCACCCCGACCTCGGCGCCGGCGCGGGTGTACAGCACCATCGCGCTGGCGCGCGGGATCGCGCTCTCGGGCACGTTGCAGATCGACAGGGTCTTGGCATGGCCCAGCGACTTGGCGTACTTGAGCGCCTCCATCGTGTCCAGGGTTTCGCCGGACTGGGAGATGGTCACGATCAGTTGCCGCGGATTGGCGCAGGCGTCGCGGTAGCGGTACTCGCTGGCGATCTCCACGCTGCACGGCAGCCCGGCGATGCCTTCGATCCAGTAGCGCGCGGTCAGGCCGGCGTAGTAACTGGTGCCGCAGGCCAGGATCTGCACGGCGTCCACGTCGGTCAGCAGCGCCTCGGCCTTGCTGCCGAACAGCGCGGTGTCGAACCCGCCGGCGTCGAACAGCGCCTCCAGCGTGTCGGCCAGCGCGCGCGGCTGCTCGTGGATTTCCTTCTGCATGAAGTGGCGGTACGGGCCCAGTTCCAGCGAGGCCAGCGACACATCCGAGACGTGCGGCTCGCGCTGCACCGGCTGGTCCTGCGCGTCGTACACCTGCACGCCGTCGCGGCGCAGCTCGGCGGTATCGCCTTCTTCCAGGAAGATCACCCGGCGCGTGGCCTGGATCACCGCCGAGACGTCGGAGGCGATGAAGTTCTCGCCCTCGCCCAGGCCGATCAGCAGCGGGCAGCCCATGCGCGCGCACACCAGCAGATCCGGGCGCGACTTGCTGACCGCGGCCACGGCATAGGCGCCGGTCAGCTCCTTCACCGCCGCCTGCAACGCGCCGAGCAGGTCGCGGCCCTGGGCGATGTAGTGATGGATCAGGTGGGCGATGACCTCGGTGTCGGTCTGCGACTCGAACACGTAACCCAGCGCGGTCAGGCGCTCGCGCTGCTGTTCGTGGTTCTCGATGATGCCGTTGTGGACCAGGGCCAGGTCGCCATGGCTCACGTGCGGATGCGCATTGGCCTCGGTGACGCCGCCATGGGTGGCCCAGCGGGTGTGGCCGATGCCCAGCGGTGCGTGCAGGCCCTCGGCCAGCGCGGCGCTCTCGGTCTCGGCCACGCGGCCGGTGCGGCGCACCCGGCGCACCTGCCCGTCGGCGATGGCGGCGATGCCGGCCGAGTCGTAGCCCCGGTATTCCAGGCGTTTCAGCCCTTCGATCAGGACCGGAACCACATCGCGATCCGCAATCGCACCGACGATACCGCACATAGCCACGTCCTTCGCCGAAAAGTCCGCCATTCTAGCCAAGTCCGCTGAATGTCTCGCCGCTGTCCGCTACCGGACCTAGGGCAGTCACCAGTTCCCGAACATGCCGCGTTGGGTCTGCAGGCGCGCAGCCGGCGTTGCGGGGCGCAGCGCCTGACTGGCCGTCAGGTCAAGCCCCGCGGCGCCGGCTACGCGCCTGCCACGCCCAACCCGAAGGGCCGCGATGCTCGGGAATGGATGACACGCCCCAGTGTCCGCGAACGTGTCCGCGGACACCCGGACACCTGTCCGCGCCGGCCACCTCCATGCAATTCAATGGCTTGCAGTTGGCACGCACCGTGCTTTGGAGTTCCCGTCCTCACCGCTGCGATCGTACCGATGATCCGTGACACCTCCGCCCAGGACCAGGTTCTCGCCCGCCCCCGCTCCGCGGCCTGGCGCCGCTGGCTGTGGCCCGGGCTGATCGTCGCGCTGGTGCTGCTGGGCATCGCCTTCGCCGCACGCGGCTGGATCGCCGGCAGCCGCTCCTTCGACGCGCAACGCGTGCGCATCGCCACGGTGACCCGCGGCGACCTGGTCCGCGACATCTCCGCCGACGGCCGCCTGATCGCCGCCAACAGCCCGACCCTGTACGCCATCTCCGGCGGCACCGTGACCCTGAAGGTGGTCGCCGGCGACGTGGTCAAGCAGGGCCAGGAACTGGCCGAGATCGACAGCCCCGAATTGCGCAGCAAGCTGGCCCAGGAAGAGGCGACCCTGGCCGGCCTGCAGGCCGAGGCCGGCCGCGCCGACCTGGACGCGACCCTGGCCCGCGCCAATGCCAGCAAGCTGATCGACCAGGCGCAGATCGAGCGGCAGGCCGCCAGCCGCGACCTGGAGCGCTACCAGCGCGGCTACGCAGGCGGCGCGGTGCCGCAGGTGGAACTGGCCAAGGCCCAGGACACGCTGAAGAAGGCCGACATCGCGATGAGCCACGCGCAGAAGGATTCCGGCCTGCAGGCGCAGGGCGCGTCGCTGGACGCGCGCAACAAGCGCCTGCTCGCCGAGCGCCAGCGCGCGGTGGTGGCCGAGGTGCAGCGCCAGGTCGACCTGCTGACCCTGCGCTCGCCGTTCGATGGCCAGGTCGGGCAGGTGCAGGTCTCGCAGCACACCAACGTCGCCGCCAACGCGCCGGTGCTGAGCGTCGTGGATCTGTCCAAGTTCGAACTGGAGATCAAGGTGCCGGAGAGCTTCGCCCGCGACCTGGCGATCGGCATGCCGGCGCAATTGACCAGCGGCGCCGGCGAACCGTTCGCCGGGGCGATCTCGGCGGTGTCGCCGGAAGTGGTCAACGGCGAGGTCAACGCGCGCATCCGCTTCACCGACAAGCAGCCGCCGGGCCTGCGCCAGAGCCAGCGCATGAGCGCGCGGGTGCTGCTGGACACCCGCAGGAACGTGCTCAAGCTCGAGCGCGGCCCGTTCGTCGAGCAGTCCGGCGGCCGCTACGCCTACGTCATGGACGGCGACTCGGCGGTGCGCCGCCCGGTCGAACTGGGCGTCACCAGCCTGGGCGAAGTCGAAGTGCGCTCGGGCCTGCAGCCGGGCGACCGCGTGGTGGTCTCCGGCAGCGATCTGTTCGGCGACGCACCGCAGGTCACGGTGCATTGAAAGCCGGGATTGGGGAGTCGGGATTGGGGATTCGTAAGCCCCTCTCGTTTTCCCTTTCCTGGCCACCGCGCTCGAATCCCGACATCCCCATCTCCAATCCCCGCTCCACCACCACAGGAACTCATGCCATGCTCGAAATGCGCGCCGTCTCCAAGGTCTTCCGCACCGAACAGGTCGAGACGCATGCGTTGCGCTCGCTGGACCTGCATGTCCGCGAGGGCGAGTTCGTCGCCGTCACCGGGCCGTCGGGCTCGGGCAAGACCACTTTCCTCAACATCGCCGGGTTGCTGGAAACCTTCACCAGTGGGCAGTACCTGCTCGATGGCCAGGATGTCAGCAACCTCAACGACGATGCGCGCTCGCGCATGCGCAACCAGAAGATCGGTTTCATCTTCCAAGGCTTCAACCTGATCCCCGATCTCAATCTGTTCGACAACGTCGACGTGCCGCTGCGCTACCGCGGCATGGGCGCGGCCGAGCGCAAGCAACGCATCGAGGAGGCGCTGAGCCGGGTCGGGCTGGGTTCGCGCATGAAGCACTATCCGTCCGAACTGTCCGGCGGCCAGCAGCAGCGTGCGGCGATCGCCCGCGCCCTGGCCGGCAGCCCGCGCCTGCTGCTGGCCGACGAACCGACCGGCAACCTCGACTCGCAGATGGCGCGTGGGGTGATGGAACTGCTGGAGGAGATCAACGCGCAGGGCTCGACCATCGTCATGGTCACCCACGATCCGGAACTGGCCGCGCGCGCCCAGCGCAACGTGCACATCGTCGACGGCCAGGCCACCGACCTGCAGCGCGAACCGGTGCTGGCGCACGGCGGCAGCGACGCCGCGGCCGTGCGCTGAGCGGCACGACGGGGCAGGGACCGGCATGCTCGGCTACTACTTCCAGCAAGCGTGGCGCAGCCTGCGCCGCAGCCCGGTGCTTACCGCGCTGATGGCGCTGTCCATCGCGGTGGGCATCGGCGCGGCGATGACCACGCTGACGGTGATGCGGCTGCTGTCCGGCGACCCCCTGCCGGGGCGCAGCCAGCAGATCTTCTTCGCGCAACTGGATCCGCGCCCCAGCAACGGCGCCAACCAGACGCCGTACGACAAGCTCGACTACCCCTCGGCCATGGACCTGTGGAAGCGCGGGCGCGCGGATCGCCAGGCCATGGTCGCCGAGAGCCAGATCAAGGTGCATGCGGCGGACAGCGCCGCCCCGCCCTTCATGACCCAGTTGCTGATGACCCAGGCCGATTTCTTCCCGATGTTCCAGGTGCCGTTCGCCTACGGCAGCGGCTGGCGCGCGCGCGACGATCAGGATCGGGCGCGGGTGGCGGTGATCTCGTCCGACCTCAACGCCAAGCTGTTCCAGGGCCGCAACAGCGTCGGCCGCAGCCTGCTGGTGCGCGGCACCGCGGTGCGCATCGTCGGCGTGCTGGCACCGTGGCGGCCGTCGCCGCTGTTCTACACGTTGGCCGGCGGCAGCTTCGCCCATGGCGATACCGCCAGCTTCTATGGACGCACGCAGGACGTGTTCATGCCGCTGTCCAGCAGCCTGGAGGTCAACGACGGCCACATCCAGCCGTGGACCTGCTTCAGCAAGCCCGAGGCCAACATGGACCTGCGCAGCGCCCCGTGCGTGTGGCTGCAGTTGTGGGTGCAACTGGACACGCCGGCGAAGGTCGCCGACTACCGCCGGTTGCTGGCCGACTACGCCGCGCAGCAGCACGCCGCCGGACGCATCGGCCGCGCCGACACCGCACGCCTGCTGTCGCTGCCGCAATGGCTGGACCACAACCGCGTGGTGCCGGGCGACGTGCGCCTGCAGAGCTGGCTGGCGCTGGCGTTCCTGGGCCTGTGCCTGTTCAACAGCGTCGGCCTGCTGCTGGCCACGTTCCTGCGCCGCGGCGGCGAGATCGGCGTGCGCCGCGCGTTGGGGGCCTCGCGCCGCGCGATCTTCGCGCAGTGCCTGACCGAGGCCAGCGTGATCGGCCTGATCGGCGGCATCGGCGGTTGGCTGCTGACCCTGCTCGGCCTGTGGAGCGTGCGCCAGCAGCCCACCGCCTACGCCGACCTGGCGCATCTGGACCTGACGACCTTCGCCGGCACCTTCGCACTGGCGATCGCCTGCAGCCTCGCGGCCGGCCTGTTCCCCGCCCTGCGCGCCAGCGGTATCGCGCCAGCCATGCAACTCAAGAGTCTGTAAGCGGGGGACGCGACGATGCAGATCACTCCCATCCTCAGCGCGCTGTCGCGCCACCGCGTCGCCGCGACGCTGATCGCGCTGGAAGTGGCGCTTGCCTGCGCCGTGCTGTGCAACGCCTTCTTCCTGATCGGCAACCGCCTGCAACTGGTGCACCTGCGCAGCGGCATCGACGAAGCCGCACTGGGCCTGGTGACGCTGTCCGGCTGCGACGGCTGCAACGATGCCGACGTCAACGCCCGCGCCTTGGATGCGGTGCGGCGCACGCCCGGCGTGCGCGCGGCCGGCGCCATCAACACGGTTCCGTTCGCGCCACCGGCGTTCAACAACGGGCTGTGCCTGGACCAGGACTGCACCCAGGTCGGCGGCGTGCCGCACTTCTACATGCTCAGCCCGGGCGCGGTCGCCGCACTGGCGCTGAAGCCGGACAGCGGCCGCGCGTTCGGCGACGCGGACTACCAGCCGCTCGACAACGGCATCCCGGTCGCGGCCGGCGTGTGGATCACGCGGGCGCTGGCGACGCACCTGTGGCCGGGCCAGGATCCGCTGGGCAAGGAGTTCTGGGCCGGCGGCCACTTTCGCGTGATCGGCACGCTCGATCACCTGGCGCGCCCCGATCCGGGCCGCAGCGAGGACGGCGTGATCGGCAGCGACTGGTCGGTGGTGATCCCGGTGCGCGAGGCCGCGCAGTCCGGCACCTACGTGCTGCGCGCCGATCCGCGCGATCTGCCGCGGGTCTTGGCCCAGGCGCGCGCGGCGGTGGCACGGGCGGTGCCCGAGGCGGTGCTGGACAACGCCGCCAGCCAGCCGCTGGACGAACTGCAGCAGACGTATTTCCAGAGTGATCGCGCGATGACCGGGCTGCTGATCGCGATCATCGTCGCGATGCTGCTGGTGACCGCACTGGGCATCGTCGGCCTGGCCAGCTTCTGGGTGCAGCAGCGCACCAAGCAGATCGGCATCCGCCGCGCGCTCGGCGCCACCCGCCGCGACATCCTGCGCTATTTCCAGACCGAGAACCTGCTGCTGGTCGGCGCCGGCGTGGCCCTGGGCATGCTGCTGGCCTACGGCGGCAACGTGCTGCTGATGCACGTCTTCGAACTGGAACGGCTGCCGGCCAGCTACCTGCCGGTGGGCGCGCTGCTGCTGTGCGCGCTGGGCCAGCTCGCCGTGCTCGGCCCGGCCCTGCGCGCCGCCGCGGTCGCCCCCGCCATCGCCACCCGCAGCGCCTGACCCGGAGTCCGCATGTTCGCTTACTACCTCCGCCTGGCGCTGCGCAGCTTCGGCCGCAACCGCATCCTCACCGCGCTGATGGTGCTGGCCGTGGCGCTGGGCATCGGCGCGTCGATGACCATGCTGACGGTGCTGCACACGCTCTCCGGCGATCCCTTGCCCGGGCGCAGCGCCACGCTGTTCCACCCGCAGCTGGATCCGCGTCCGCGCAACCTGCCCAGTGCCGACCCCGAGCCGCCGGACGAGTTGACCTGGCAGGACGCGACCGCGCTGTACCGGGCGCAGGCGGCGCCGGCGCAGACCATGACCAGCGGGAACTGGCTGCCGGTGCGCCAGACCGTGCCCAACAGCCCCTTGCGCATGCTCACCACCCGCGCCGCCACGGCCGATCTGTTCGGCATGTTCGGCATGCGCTTCCTCTACGGCAGCGGCTGGAGCCATCGCGACGATACGCAGCGCGCGCCGGTGGTGGTGCTGAGCCGCCAGCTCAACGACGCGCTGTTCGGCGGTGCGGACAGCGTCGGCAAGACCCTGACCATCGCCACCCGCCCGTTCCGGGTGATCGGGGTGATCGACGCCTGGGATGCGCAGCCGCGCTTCTACGATCTCAACTCCGGCGCGTACACGCCGCCGGAGGCGCTGTACATGCCGTTCGAGACCTGGCTAGACCTGCCGCAGGACTACGGCTACGGGCCGATGCAGTGCTGGGGCAAGGATGGCGAGGCTGGCCTGCACGACCCCAAGGCCGCGCAATGCACCTGGGTGCAGTACTGGGTGCGGTTGGACACGCCGGAGCAGGTGCGGCGCTACCGCGCGGCGCTGGACGCCTACAGCGCGCAGCAGCGCCAGCTCGGCCGTTTCGAGCGCACGCCCAACACGCGCCTGCGCAGCCTGGTCGCGTGGCTGGACTACAAGCGGGTGGTGCCGGCCACGGTACGCATGCAGACCTGGATCGCCTTCGGCGTGCTGCTGGTGTGCCTGCTCAATGCGGTCGGCCTGCTGGTCGCCAAGTTCATGCGCAAGGCCGGCGAGATCGGCGTGCGCCGTGCGCTCGGCGCCAGCCGCCGCGCGGTGTTCGCGCAATGCCTGGCCGAGTCGGCGCTGATCGGCTGCCTGGGCGGACTGCTCGGCATTCCGCTGACCTGGATCGGCCTGTGGCTGGTGCGCCAGCAACCGGTGGCCTATGCGCAGCAGGCGCATGCGGATCCCGCGATCCTGGGCATCGCCCTGGCCGTGGCCACGCTGTCGGCGCTGGCCGCCGGCCTGTGGCCGGCCTGGCGCGCCTCGCGCATCGCCCCCGCCCTGCAGGTGAAATCGCTATGACCTCGCTGCCTCCGGTACGCCCCATCCTGTCCGCGCTGGGCAGCCATCGCGCCGCGGTGGTGCTGATGGCGCTGCAGATCGCCCTGACCCTGGCGGTGCTGTGCAACCTGGTGTTCATCATCGCCCGCACCTACCAGCGCGTGCACACGCCCACCGGGGTGATGGAGCAGGACATCGGCCTGATCCAGAGCATCGGCGTGATCGGCGAGCCGGGCAGCGTCAGCAGCGTCGGCCGCAGCCTGGACATCCTGCAGGCGGTGCCGGGCGTGGAAGCAGCGGCGTTCGGCACGCCGCCGCTGTGGGGCCCGGCGCAGGCGCAGCTGTTCCTGGAGCCGCAGGCCACGCAACCGGTTGCCCGTGCCAGCCTGTTCCTCGGCAGCCAGGGCCTGAACCGCACGCTGGGCATCCGCATCGTCGCCGGCCGCGACCTGCGCGATGCGGAACTGCCTGGCGCCTCGGCCCTGTTCGGCGCGCCACCGGAGATCGAGCGTCGCCTACCGGCGCTGATCACGCCCTCGCTGGCCGCCAAGCTGTTCCCCGGGGTCTCTCCACTGGGCCGCACGCTCTACACCAGCACCTTCAATCAGCCGGTGCGGCTGGACATCGTCGGGGTGATGGCGCCGCTGCGCGGCGAGATCACCGGGCACGACGACGATGCCGATGCGCTACTGAGCGAGATCCACGTCGGCAGCGAAGGCTGGGGCGGCGGCTACGTCATCCGCAGCAAGCCGGGGCAATTGGCGCGGGTGCTGCCGCTTGCGGCGGCGGCGATGCAGCGCGCCAACCCCACCTACGTGCAGCAGCGCGTGGCCACCATGCAGGAGCTGCGGGCCGACTACTTCAAGAGCGACAGTGCGGTGGCGCGCATGTTGCTGGCGATCATCCTGATCCTGCTCACCGTCACCGCGCTGGGCATCGGCGGGCTGGCCAGCTTCTGGGTGCAGCAGCGCACCCGGCAGATCGGCATCCGCCGCGCGCTCGGCGCCACCCGCGGCGACATCCTGCGCTACTTCCAGCTGGAAAACCTGCTGATCGTCGGCGGCGGCGCGCTGCTCGGCGCGGTGCTCGCCTACGTCATGAACCAGTGGTTGATGCAGCGCTTCGAACTGGAGCGGCTGTCTTCGCCCACCGTGCTGACCGGCATCGTCGCGGTGTGGCTGCTCGGCCAGTGCGCCGTGCTCGGCCCCGCCCTGCGCGCCGCCGCCGTCCCGCCCGCCACCGCCACCCGCAGCGCCTGACCCCGGAGTTCCCATGTTCGGCTACTACGTCCGCCTCGCCTTGCACAGCTTCCGCCGCAACACCGTCCTCACTGCGCTGATGGTGCTGGCCATCGCCCTGGGGATCGGCGCCAGCATGACCACGCTGACCGTGTTCCACGTGCTCTCCGGCGACCCGATCCCGCAGAAGAGCGACCGCCTGTTCTACGTGCAGGTGGATGCGCAGCCCAAGTCGGGTTACCAGCCGGGCGAGGAACCGGATTCGCAGAACACCCGTTTCGATGCCGAGGCCCTGCTGCGCGAGAAGCGCGCCAAGCGCCAGGCGCTGATGACCGGTGGCAGCGTGGCGATCGAACCGCGCAAGAGCGGCCTGAAACCGTTCAAGTCGGAAGTGCGCTTCACCTCGGCGGACTTCTTCCCGATGTTCGACACGCCGTTCCTGTACGGCCACGGCTGGACCGGCACCGAAGACGAGCGCCACGACCGCGTGGTGGTCATCAGCAAGACGCTCAACGAGAAACTGTTCGACGGCGCCGACAGCGTCGGCCGCGAACTGCGCGTGGACCAGAACACCTTCCGCATCGTCGGCGTGCTCGACGCTTGGGACCCCAAACCGCGCTTCTACGACGTCACCAACACCTACGGGTCGGACGAACAGGCCTACCTGCCGTTCTCGGTGGCGATGGACCTGAAGATGGACCGCAACGGCAGCATGAACTGCTTCGGCGACAGCAACGGCGACCAGACCGCGCTCAACGCGCCCTGCACCTGGGTGCAGTACTGGGTGGAACTGGAAAGCCCGGCGCAGGCCGCCGACTACAAGGCCTACCTGGAGAACTATTCGGCCCAGCAGCGCGCCGCCGGCCGCTTCCAGCGCCCCAACAACGTGCGCCTGCGCAACGTCATGCAGTGGCTGGACCACAACGAAGTGGTGCCCGGCGACGTGCGCCTGCAGCTGTGGCTGGCGATGGGCTTCCTGCTGGTGTGCCTGCTCAACACCGTCGGCCTGTTGCTGGCCAAGTTTCTGCGCCGCAGCGGCGAGATCGGCGTGCGCCGCGCACTCGGCGCCTCGCGCGGGGCGATCTTCGCGCAATGCCTGGTGGAGGCCGGCGCCATCGGCCTGGCCGGCGGCATGGCCGGCCTGGGACTGGCCACGCTCGGGCTGTGGGCCGTGCGCCAGCAGCCGGCCAGCTACGCCAAGCTGGCGCATCTGGATCCGAGCATGCTGGCGCTGACCTTCGCGATGGCGGTGGGCGCCAGCCTGCTCGCCGGCCTGTTGCCGTCGTGGCGCGCCATCCAGGTCGCCCCCGCCCTGCAGCTCAAGTCCTGATCCTGCGCGCCCTGCGCCTTCCACGCATCCTCACAAGGTCATCGCCATGGATATCCGCCCCATCCTGTCCACCCTGCGTCGGCACAAGACCGCCGCCGCGCTGATCGTGCTGGAGATCGCCTTGGCCTGCGCGATCGTCTGCAACGCGCTGTTCCTGATCGGCAACCGCATCGAGACCCTGCACCGGCCCAGCGGCATCGCCGAGTCGGAACTGGTGACGATCTCGCTGGGCGGGATCGGCCAGCAGGTCAACGCCGCCGCGCGCACCCGCGAGGACCTGGCCGCGTTGCGCGCGGTGCCCGGCGTGCGCAGCGCCACGTTGCTCAACCAGGTGCCGTTCGTGCACTACTCCTGGAACACCAGCCTGTCGCTGACCGCGGACCAGGAGCGGCCCACGCTCAACGCGGCGCAGTACATGGCCGAGGAAGGCACGCTGAAGACCCTGGGCCTGAAGCTGGTGGCCGGGCGCGATTTCGCCCCCGACGAATACATGGATCTGGAAGCCGCCCAGACCGACAAGCGGATCCAGGAGAAAGGCACCGCCATCATCCTCAACCGCGCCACCGCCGAAAAGATGTTCCCGGAGCAGAACGCGCTGGGCAAGACCGTCTACACCGGACCGGTGGGCGCCCGCGTGGTCGGCATCGTCGAGACCCTGGCGCGGCCCACCGCCACCAGCGGCCTGGCCGAGATCGACTACGCGATGCTGCTGCCGTTTCGCCTGAACTACACCGACGGGCTGTACGTGCTGCGGGTCACCGACCCGTCACGGCGCCAGGAAGTACTGAACGCGGCCACCGCGGCGCTGATGAAGGTCGACAGCAGCCGGCTGGTGCTCAAGCAGCAGACTTACAGCGAGATTCGCGACGCCTACTTCCAGGGCGACCGCGCGATGGTGTGGCTGCTCGGCGCGGTCTGCGTGGCGCTGCTGGTGGTGACCGCGCTGGGCATCGTCGGCCTGGCCAGTTTCTGGGTGCAGCAGCGCACCAAGCAGATCGGCATCCGCCGCGCGCTCGGCGCCACCCGCGGGCAGATCCTGCGCTACTTCCAGACCGAGAACTTCCTGCTCGCCAGCACCGGCATCGTGCTCGGCATGCTGCTGGCCTACGCCATCAACCAATGGCTGATGGGCAAGTACGAACTGCCGCGGCTGCCGCTGTCCTACCTGCCAATCGGTGCGGTGACGCTGTGGCTGCTCGGCCAGCTCGCCGTGTTCGCGCCGGCGCGTCGCGCCGCCGACGTGCCGCCGGCCGTCGCCACTCGCAGCACCTGACCCATCCCCTTGGCCGGCTTCGGCCGGCCTTTTTTCATCAGGACGCACGATGCTCGGCTACTACTGCAAACTGGCGCTGCACAGTTTTCGTCGCAATCGCCTGCTCACCGCCCTGATGGTGCTGGCGATGGCGGTGGGCATCGGCGCGTCGATGACCACGCTGACCGTGTTCCACGTGCTGGCGGCCGATCCCATTCCCGGCAAAAGTGCGCAGCTGTTCAACGTCGAACTCAATCTTCAGCCGGACGACCACTACGATCCGAACGACACCGATCCACAGCAACTGAGCCGGCGCGATGCCGAGACGTTGCTGCGCGACCGGCGCGGCGACCGCCAGGCGATGATGTCGGCCGGCGGCGTGACCGTGATCCCTGCGCAAGCGGCGCAGACCCCGTTCGGCGCCGAAGCGCGCTACACCAGTGCCGATTTCTTCCCCATGTTCGCGGTGGCGATGCGCTACGGCCACGCCTGGACCGCGGACGACGATGCCCGGCGCGCGCGCGTGGTGGTCATCTCGCAACGCCTCAACGCGCAACTGTTCGGCGACGTGGACAGCGTCGGCCGCGAACTGCAGCTCGGCGATAGCACGCTGCGGGTGGTTGGGGTGATGGACGACTGGAACATGAATCCGCGCTTCTACGACCTAACCAATACCGAGTACGGCAACAGCGAGGACGTCTTCGTGCCGTTCTCCACCGCACGCGACCTGGACCTGGACGTCAGCGGCTCGATGTCCTGCTGGGGCGACACGGCCGATGGCAAGACCAGCGAAAACGCGCCGTGCGCCTGGATCCAGTACTGGGTGGAACTGGACAGCCCCGGCAAACGCGTCGCCTACCTGGACGCGCTGCAAGCGTATGCGCAACAGCAGCGCGATGCTGGCCGCTTCAGCCATCCGCCGGACATCCGCCTCAGCGACGTGATGACCTGGTTGGACCGCAACCACGCGGTGCCCTCCGACGTGCGTCTGCAGGTGTGGCTGGCGCTGGCGTTCCTGGGCATCTGCCTGCTCAACACCGCCGGCCTGATGCTGGCCAAGTTCCTGCGCCACAGCGGCGAAATCGGCGTGCGCCGCGCGCTGGGCGCCTCGCGCCGGGCGATCTTCGCCCAGCACCTGGTCGAGGTAGCGACGATCGGCGTGGCCGGTGGCAGCGCCGGCCTGCTGCTGGCCTGGATTGGCACCTGGCTAGTGCGGCAGCAGCCGGCCGAGTACGCGTCGCTGGCGCACCTGGATGGCCGCATGCTGCTGCTCGCGCTTGGCCTGAGCCTGGGCAGCAGCCTGCTGGCCGGCCTGCTGCCGGCCTGGCAGGCGATGCGCGTGCCCACCGCCCTGCAACTCAAGTCGCAATGACGCGCCGCGTGCGCCCCTCTCAGCCAGGACTCCCGCCGTGTCCCTTCATCCCATTCTCTCCAGCCTGCGCAACCACCGCGTCGCGGCCAGCCTGATCGTGCTGGAAATCGCCTTCAGCTGCGCTGTGGTCTGCAATGCGCTGTTCCTGATCGACCAACGGCTCGAGCGCATGCACCGGCCCAGCGGCGTCGCCGAGCAGGAGCTGGTGCAACTGCGCACCCGCAGCGTGGTCAAGGACGGCAACAGCGCCGCATTGACCCAGTCCGATCTGGACGCGCTGCGGCGCATTCCCGGCGTGCGCGATGCCAGCAGCATCAACATGGCGCTGTTCGGCGATTCGATCGGCTACAGCGGCGTGTCACTGCAGCCGGACCAGGAGCGCAGCACCCTGCATGCCGTGCACTACTTCGGCGATGCGCATCTGCTCGACACCTTGGGGCTGCGCCTGATCGCCGGACGCGGTTTCCGCGCCGACGAATTCGTCGACGAAGCGCAGTTGACCAGCACCGTCGACAAGCGCGCGCCGCCGGCGGTGATTCTTAGCCAGGCGCTGGCGCAGCGCCTGTTCCCCGGCCGGGACGCGGTCGGCCGCAAACTCTATGTGTTCGGCGAACATCGCGTGGTTGGCGTGGTCGAGCGCCTGGTGCAGCCGCGCGACATGGGCGCCGAGTCCCAGTACGACTTCGCCATGCTGTTCCCGGTGAACGTGGCCTCCTCCAGGAGCACCTACCTGCTGCGCGTACGCGACCCGGCGCAACGCGAGGCGGTGCTGCGGCAGGCCAAGGCGGTGCTGCAGCAGCAGGGCCCACGGCGCATGGTCAGGAGCGCCAAGACCCTGGAGCAGGCGCGCGCGGACTACTACCGCAGCGACCAGGCGATGGCCTGGCTACTGGTGGGCGTGAGCGCGGCGCTGCTGCTGGTCACCGCGCTGGGCATCGTCGGCCTGACCAGTTTCTGGGTGCAGCAGCGCACCAAGCAGATCGGCATCCGCCGTGCGCTCGGCGCCACCTGCACGCAGATCCTGCGGCATTTCCAGCTGGAGAACTTTCTGCTCGCCAGTACCGGCATCGTGCTCGGCATGCTGCTGGCCTACGCCGCCAACCTGTACCTGATGAGCGCCTACGAGTTGCCGCGGCTGCCGTTGTGGTACCTGCCGGTCGGCGCGGTGGTGCTGTGGCTGCTCGGCCAGCTCGCGGTGCTGCCGCCCGCGCGCCGCGCCGCCGCGGTGCCGCCGGCGGTGGCCACGCGCAGTGTCTGAGCGAGCGCGGCCCCCCATCGAGCGAGGAGACGCGGGATGCTGAACTATTACCTGCCGCTGGCCTGGCGCAGCCTGCTGCGCACGCCGGTCGCCACTGCGTTGATGGTGCTGGCGATCGGCCTGGGCATCGGCGCGAGCATGACCATGCTGACGGTGCTGCACGTGATGTCGCGCGATCCGCTGCCAGGCAAGAGCGATGCGCTCTACACCCCGCACCTGGATCCGTTGCCGTCCAGCTATCCAGAAAACCACGAGTGGGGCGATCCGGCCGACAACCTCACATGGCCCGACGCCATGGCGCTGCTACGCGCCGCACCCGCCACGCCGCAGGCGGCGATGGCCGGCGGACAGGTCTTGCTGTGGCCGCCGCGCGCGGCGCAAGCGCCGCTCGACCTGAGCGGCCGCTACACCAGCGCCGGGTTCTTCGCCCTGTTCGGCATCCCCTTGCAGCGCGGCCACGGCTGGAGCGCGGCGGACGACCAAAGCCACGCCCGCGTCATCGTGCTGAGCCGCACCCTGGCCAACACCCTGTTCGGCGCGCGCGATCCGATCGGCCAGCGGGTGGCGCTGGGGGAAAAGCGCATCGGCTTCCAGGTGATCGGCGTGACCGGCCAATGGGATCCGCAACCGCTGTTCTACGCCGACCCTGGCAGCAAGGGCAGTTTCGGCCAGCGCGACGATTTCTTCCTGCCCCTGTCGACCGCGATGGAACTGGCACTGGACGTCAACAGCAACATCAGCAGCTGGAACAGCTTCAACGGCGACGACGCGGCGCGACGCAAGGATCCGTCGACCAGCTGGCTGCAGTTCTGGGTGCGCCTGGACACGCCGCAGCAGGTCGCCGCCTACCAGCGCCTGCTCTACGACTACGCCGCGACACAGCACGCCAGCGGCCGCTTCCAGCGGCCGCCGGAGCGGGCGCGCCTGTATGCGTTGATGGACTGGCTGCGCCACCTGCGGATGGTGCCCGACGATGTGCGCCTGCAGACGCTGCTGGCGCTGGGTTTCCTGTGGATCTGCCTGGTCAACGTGATCGCCTTGCTGCTGGCGAAATTCCTGCGCCGCGGCGGCGAGATCGGCGTGCGGCGCGCGCTCGGTGCCCGCCGCGGCCACGTGTTCCTGCAGTTCGGCAGCGAGGCCGCGCTGATCGGACTGCTCGGTGGCGCAGTGGGCATCGCCATCGCCGAACTGGGTCTGTGGAGCGTGCGGCAGCGCCCGGACGACTACGCCAGGTTGGCGCGGATGGACCTGCAAATGCTGCTCGCCACCGTGGCACTGGCGGTGATCGCCGCACTGCTGGCGGGCCTGCTGCCCGCCTGGCGGGCCAGCCGGATCGACCCCGCCCTGCAGATCAAGGACCTGACATGAATCTGCCAATCCGTCCCATCCTCTCCAGCCTGCAGCATCACCGCCTGACCGCCGCGCTGCTGGCGCTGCAGGTCGCGCTGACCTGCGCCTTCGTCGCCAACGCCGTGTTCCTGATCGATGGGCGCATCGAACGTCTGCGGGTCTCCAGCGGCTTGCCCGAGGAAGAACTTTCGCTGATCTCGGTGCGCGGCGTCCAGAGCGATGGCAACGCGCTGGCCCAGCAACAATCCGATCTGCGGGCGTTGCGCAGCATTCCCGGTGTCACCGCGGCCGCCGCGATCGGCTTCAGCCTGCCGCTGTCCGGCGGCGCCAACGACTATGGCGGTTGCCCCGACCGGCAGACGCTGGACCGCGCGATGGCGCAGCAGTCGATGGACAATACAGGGTGCATCCAGGCCACGTATTACTCCGGCTCGCCCGGTTTCGTGCAGGCCATGGGCGCGCACCTGGTCGCTGGCCGCGACTTCCGTGCCGACGAATATTCCACCGCCACACCGAGCGCCGTGATCGTCACCCGCGCGCTGGCGCGGCAACTGTGGCCAGGTCAACCTGCGGTCGGCAAAACGCTGTATGGCGGAGTCCACGGCGCCATCGTCGTCGGTGTCGTCGACGATCTGCTGCGCACGACGCTGCGCGGCGCAGCGGTCGACCATCTGGCCGCGCTGTCGCCGCAGCTGCCCGCGGGCAACCAGGTGCAATACCTGTTGCGCAGCGCGCCGCAGGACCGCGAACGGATCCTGGCCGCAGCGGCCGGCGCGCTGGCACAGGCAGGACCGCTGCGGCTGATTCCGGCCGAAGGGCGCCGCAGCTATTCCCAGCTGCGGCAGCGCTATTTCCAGCGCGATGCCACCATGATCGGGTTGCTGCTCGCGGCGACCACCGGCCTGTTGTTCGTGACCGCCCTGGGCATCGGCGGACTAGCCAGTTTCTGGGTGCAGCAACGCACGCGCCAGATCGGCATCCGCCGCGCCATCGGCGCGACCCGTCGCGACATCCTGCGCCATTTCCAGACCGAAAACCTGCTGATCGTGAGCGCCGGCAGCGCCGCGGGCATGGTGCTGGCGGTGCTGCTCAATCAAGCGCTGTTGCAGCGCTACGATCTGCCACGCCTGCCGCTGGGCTACCTGCCGACCGTCGCTGCAACGCTCTTGCTGCTCGGCCAACTGGCGATCCTGGCGCCCGCCCGCCGCGCCGCCGCGGTGCCGCCGGCGGTGGCCACGCGCAGTGTCTGAGGCGCCGATGCACGCAGGCACGACAAGCCGCGCGCGGACTGCGATGATGCCGCCTGGTCCGTTTTTCTTCGCCAGCGCGCCCGCCCGCGCCCAAGGTGCACGATGCCCTGCCTGCTGATCATCGACGACAACCCCGCAGTCGCCACCGCGCTGGAAGTGCTGTTCTCCCTGCACGACATCGATACCGTCTACGCCGACAGCCCGCAGGCCGGCCTGCAGCGCCTGAGCGAGGGCGACATCGACCTGGTGCTGCAGGACATGAACTTCACCGCCGACACCACCTCCGGCGAGGAAGGCGTGGCCCTGTTCGATGCGATCCGCGCGCGCCACCCGGACCTGCCGGTGATCCTGCTGACCGCCTGGACCCAGCTCAGCAGCGCGGTGGAACTGGTCAAGGCCGGCGCCGCCGACTACCTGGCCAAGCCCTGGGACGACCGCAAGCTGCTGACCACGGTCAACAACCTGCTGGAACTGTCCGAGACCCGCCGCGAACTGGAGCGCCGCCGCGACGGCGAGCGCCGCCACCGCCAGCAGTTGGCGCAGCGCTACGACCTGTGCGGCGCGGTGTTCGCCGACCCCGCCAGCGAGCGCGCGATCGCCCTGGCCTGCCAGGTCGCGCGCTCGGAACTGCCGGTGCTGATCACCGGCCCCAACGGCAGCGGCAAGGAGAAGATCGCGCAGATCATCCAAGCCAACTCCTCGGTGCGGCGCGGCCCGTTCGTGGCGCTGAACTGCGGCGCGATCCCGGCCGAATTGATCGAGGCCGAGCTGTTCGGCGCCGAGGCCGGCGCCTACACCGGCGCCAACAAGGTGCGCGAGGGCAAGTTCGAGGCCGCCGACGGCGGCACCCTGTTCCTGGACGAGATCGGCAACCTGTCGCTGGCCGGGCAGATGAAGCTGCTGCGGGTGCTGGAGACCGGCCGCTTCGAGCGCCTGGGCTCCAACCGCGAGCGGCAGGTCAAGGTGCGGGTGATCAGCGCCACCAATGCCGACCTGACCGCGATGATCCGCGAGGGCACGTTCCGCGAGGATCTGTACTACCGGCTCAACGCGGTGGAACTGTCGCTGCCGGCGCTGGCCGAGCGCCCCGGCGACATCGTGCCGCTGGCCGAGCACTTCCTGTCCGGCGACAAGCCGCTGTCGGCCGGCGCCTGCCAGGCGCTGCAGCGCCACGCCTGGCCCGGCAACGTGCGCGAACTGCGCAACGTGGTGCAGCGCGCCGAACTGCTGGCCGGCGGCACACAGATCGAGGCCACCGACCTCAACCTGCCGAAGCCGGCAGCGCCGCGCGTGACCGCCGCCGCCGAACCCGATCGCGAGCGCATCGTGGCGGAACTGGGCCGTGCGCACGGCGTCATCGCCCAGGCCGCCGCCGAACTGGGCATGAGCCGGCAGGCGCTGTACCGGCGCATGGACCGCTACGGCATCCCGCGCGAATGAAACTGCGCCGCTCCTTCACCGTCATGCTGTTCCTGCGCCTGCTGCCGGTGCTGGCGCTGGCCGCCGCCTTGCCGTGGTTGCTGGCCTACTGGATGGACCGCGGCTGGGAAGTGGTGACAGCCTCGGCGCTGGCCCTGCTGCTGTTGATGTGGTGGACCCTGCGCCGTGCCACCGCGCCGATGCGCTCGCTGTTCCGCGCCCTGGCCGGCACCGTCAGCAGCTACCGCGACGGCGAATACAACTTCGGCGTGCACTGGCGCGGCGACGACGAACTCGGCGAGATGGTCGCCGCACACGCCCAGCTCGGCGAGATCCTGCGCGAGCAGCGCCAGGGCCTGGCGCAGCGCGAACTGATGCTCGACACCATGGTGCAGAACACCCCGGTGGCGATGCTGCTCACCTCCAAGGGCGGCGACGGCCTGCGCCGCGTGGTGTTCTCCAACCTGGCCGCGCGCAAGCTGCTGCACAGCGGCTGGAAGCTGGAAGGCCAGCGCCTGGACGACCTGCTGCTGGGCGTGCCGGCGCCGCTGCGCGAAGCGATCTCGCGCGGCGGCGACAGCCTGTTCGCCATCGAAGGCGGCGACGAGGATCCGGACGAGGAACAGATCTACCACCTGTCGCAGCGCCGCTTCCATCTCAACGGCCGCCCGCACGAGCTGCTGCTGATCCGCCTGCTCACCGCCGAGTTGCGTCGCCAGGAAGTGCACACCTGGAAGAAGGTGATCCGGGTGATCAGCCATGAGCTCAACAACTCGCTGGCGCCGATCGCCTCGCTGGCGCACTCCGGTGCCGAGCTGGTGCGGCGGCAGAAGGTGGAAAGGCTGGAAGAGGTGTTCGGCACCATCGAGGAACGCGCGCGGCATCTGGAAGGCTTCATCCGCGGCTACGCGCGTTTCGCCAAGCTGCCGCAGCCGCAGCTGCAGACCGTGCACTGGGCGCAGTTCCTGGCCGGGCTGCAGCAGCACATCCCGTTCGCGCTGGAACTCGAGGCGCCGGACCTGCACAGCCGCGTCGATCCGGCACAACTGCAGCAGGCCCTGCTCAACCTGGTCAAGAACGCGCACGAATCCCTGCCGGAAGGACAGACGCCGGCAGACGGCGTGCGCGTGCGCGTGTCCACCCGCCCGGACTGGCTGCGCCTGGAAGTGCTGGACCGCGGCAGCGGCATGAACGAGGCGGTACTGCACAACGCCCTGATGCCGTTCTATTCGACCAAGCGCAACGGCACCGGCCTGGGCCTTGCCCTGACCCGCGAGATCGTCGAGGCCCACGGCGGCCGCCTGTCGCTGCACAACCGCGACGAAGGCGGGTTATGCGTGACCGTGCAGTTGCCGCAGGGGGAGCGCGGCTGATTTTTTTGGGCCGGGATTGGGGATTGGGGATTGGGGATTGGGGATTGGGGATTCGGGATGGAAGATCCGGCTCCCTAGGAATGCAGCGGTTGCGGCGAGCTGAGAAGCGGCGAGCCGGCCGCGAAGCTCAGGGCGACGGCAACGGGCAACGCATCGCCACCCGCAGGTGCATCGGGAAGCCGAGCGCGGCTTCCTGTTGCCAGGTGGCGCGCAACTGCGGCCCCCATTGCCCAGGCGGCAGCTCGGCGAAGCCTTCGCTGGCGTAGAACAGGGCATTCCACGGCACATCGCGCAAGGTCGTGAGCAGCATGCACGGGAAGCCGGCCTCCATCGCGGCCGCGCGCGCATGCCGCAGCAGCGCACGACCATGACCACGGCGGCCTGCATCGGGGTCCACATCCATCTGCTGCACATGGAAGCCGTCGTCCAGCCGCCCGCCGAGCAGATAGCCGGCGCAACGGCCGTCTTCGTCCAGCGCCACCCACAGCTGCCCGCGTGCAAGCCCCGCGCGCAGCGCCTGCGCATCCAGCGTGTGCGCCGCGAACACGGCCTGTGCCGCATGGCCCTGCAACAGGGCGCCGGCGCCCCGCTCGATCTCCAGCAACCGCGCCAGCTCCTGCTCGCGCGCCAAACGAATGCGTCCGGCCATGCCTCAGTCGCGTTTGCCCGGGCGCTTCCAGCCCTCGACCGTTTCCTGGCGCACCCGCGCCACGCTCAGCTTGCCGGCCGGCGCGCTGCGGGTGATCACCGAGCCGGCGCCGATGGTCGCACCCTCGCCGATCTCCAGCGGCGCCACCAGCGCGCTGTTGGAGCCGACGAACACGCCATCGCCGATCGATGTCTGCGACTTGTTGACCCCGTCGTAGTTGCAGGTGATGACGCCGGCGCCGATGTTGACGCCGCTGCCGATGGTGGCATCGCCCAGGTAGGTCAGGTGATTGGCCTTGCTGCCGACGCCGAGCACCGCCTTCTTGGTCTCGACGAAGTTGCCGATGTGCACGCCGTCGGCCAGCACCGTGCCCGGGCGCAGCCGCGCGAACGGGCCGATCTGCACCGCGCCCTCGGCCACCACGCCTTCCAGGTCGCAATGCGCGCGCACCTCCGTCCCTGGTCCCAGCACCACGTCCTTCAGCCGCACGAACGGGCCGATGCTGACGCCATCGCCCAGTTCCACCTCGCCCTCCAGGATCACATTGGCGTCGATGCGCACGTCGTGGCCGGCGCGCACGCGGCCGCGCTGGTCCAGGCGGCTCGGGTCGATCAGTTGCACGCCCTGTTCGCACAGCGCCCGCGCCGCGCGCAGTTGCCAGGCGCGTTCCAGCTGCGCCAGCTGCCACGGGTCGTTGGCGCCCTCGGCCTCGATCGGATCGGCCACCAGCACCATTTCCGCCGGGGTGAACTCGGCGGCGGCGGCAGCGAACACGTCGGTCAGGTAGTACTCGCCCTGCGCGTTGTCGTTGCGCAGCTGCGCCAGCCAGCGCCGCAGCGCGGTGGATTCGGCGGTGACGATGCCGGTATTGATGGTGCGGATGCGCCGCTGCTCGTCGTCGGCATCCTTCTGCTCGACGATCGCCGCGACCTTGCCGGCGGCGTCGCGCACGATGCGGCCATAGCCGGTGGGATCCTCCGGTTCGGCGACCAGCACCGCCACGCGTCCCGGCGCATGCAGCAAGCGGGTCAGGGTCTCGGCGCGGATCAGCGGCACGTCGCCGTACAGCACCAGCACCGTGGCCGCGTCGGGCACGGCCGCCATCGCCTGCTGCACCGCGTGGCCGGTGCCCAGCTGTTGCGCCTGCTCGGCCCACAGCAGATCCGGCTGGTCGGCGAAGGCCGCCAGCACTTCCTCGCCGCCGTGGCCATGGACGATGTGGATCGCATCGGGCTGCAGGTGGCGCGCGGTCTCGATCACATGCGCCAGCATCGGCCGGCCCGCGATCGGCTGCAGCACCTTGGGCTTGACCGACTTCATCCGCTTGCCCGCGCCGGCGGCGAGGATCACGACATGCAGGGGCAGGCTCATGGGGCGGTTCCGTTGCGGGTGGACGACGAATTCTAGAGGGTGCCGGCCGCGCTTGCCGTCACGGCCGCAGCACGCGCGGCGGGCTGCACATCGACGCGGCAAGCGCTAGCATGCGCGATCGTCTTCTCCTGCGGATGTTCATGGGTCTCCTGCGCCAGGGCAGCCAGTTCCTGCTGATCGGCCTGCTGCAATTGCTGGTCGACTGGAGCGTGTTCGTCGCCGCGACCGCGGCCGGCATGCCCACGGTCCCGGGCAACGTGCTGGGCCGCGTCTGCGGCGCCCTGCTCGGGTTCTGGCTCAACGGCCGCATCACCTTCGCCAACGGCGACGATGCGCGCCTGGGCTGGCGCCGCTTCGGCCGCTTCATGGCCATGTGGCTCGTGCTCACCGCGCTCAGCACCTGGCTGGTGGCGCTGTGCGCGCACGCGCTTGGGCTGCGCCTGGCCTGGCTGGCCAAACCGCTGGTCGAAGGCATGCTGGCGGTGGTGTCGTTCTTCCTGGGCCGACAGCTGGTCTATCGCTAGCGCTGGCATGCGCGGCAGGCAAAAAGGCGTCTCCGATTGACGCGATCCTCGCTGGCGACTGTCGGGGCTTAAGCCCCTCCCACAATAGGCCCAGCGGATGTCGGAAGCATCCGTGTGGGAGCGACTTCAGGCGCGACGAGCAAAGAACGGGCAAAGGCCGACGTCGAAAGCTGCTGGACTGAACACTCCTCGCGCAGAAGACCAACCAGACACAGCAATGCTCCCATGGGAGCGGCTTCAGGTCGCCTCCCTCCACCTTTTCCGCCAATCACCATGGTGCACCGTAGGAGCGGCTTTAGCCGCGACAGGGCGTTACGGGTAGAGCGTGTCGCGGCTGAAGCCGCTCCTACGAGCGTGCCTTCTATCGCTACGGGAGCTGCCTTCAGCCGAGAAGAACCAAGACCGGGCAATGATCAGCGTCGACGGCTGTCGGGGCTGAAGCCCTCCCACAACAGGCCCAGCGGACGCCAGGAGTATCCCTGTGGGAGCGACTTCGGTCGCGACGAGTGGAGCCCGGCCGTCGGACCCACATCAGGAGCGCGGAGCGCCAAACCAACTCCGCCGCTCCGACCCAGGCCAGACGTCGCCGGCCAGGCTCTCCGCGCCTCAGTGGCAGAAATCGCCCAGGCTGCGCACCAGCGCGGTGCGGTGCAGTTGATCCAGCTGCCAGCGCAACGCATAGGCCTCGGCCGCGCGCGCGGTCGTGGCCGGGCAGTCGGGCGACTGGCGCACTGCGGCGCTGGCCTGCAGCGCATCCAGCATCTCGCCCTGCAACTGATCCAGGCGCGCACGCAGTGCGGTCAGGTCCGGGCGCGGGCTGTTGGGCGCGCGGCCGCGCAGGTGCCAACGCGACAGCAGTTCGTACTGCACCAGCTTGTTGGATTCGATCTGCATGCCGAAGAAGCGCGCCGCATCGTCCGGGTCCACACCATGGGCCGGCGCCTGCTCGCGCACGCTGGCCAGCACCGCGGCCTCGCGCGTGGCATCCAGCACCGGCTTGCCGCTGTCCCACTTGCTCAACGCGACCTGGTCGCCGATCGCATTGCGCTCGACGATACGGTCCAGCAGCGGCTCCAACGGGGTGGCGCTGCGCGCGGGCAAGGCGCATCCCATCAACATGGCGCCGGCCAGCATGGCGGTCAGCGCATGGACGCAGGGACGAGGAACGGAAGCGGACAGGCTCATCTCGATTCTCCGGTAACCGTCTGCGGATGGGGGATGGGCCGCAGATCGGGCCGCCATCTTGCCGTAGTCCACGGACCGGACGATGACCACGCCCGCGTCTTGTCGCATGACATCGCAGCCGAGTCAGCGACCAGCAAGCCAGCGCCGTGCGCCACGTCGCATTCCGCGACGCTGATCCGGCGCGCGTGCAGACGCCGCGCGTAAACGGGGAGCGCCCCACATCTGCAGACACGACAACGCCGGCAAGCGCCGGCGTTGTCGTCGCGCATGCGGCCACCGGCCGCGTGGCACGGAACTCAGTGCTTGAGGTTCTTGCGCAGACGCTCCAGCGCCTGCAACTGCGCGGTGACTTCGGCCAGCTTGGCCTGCGCCTCGGCCACGTCCATGCCTTCGCCGCGGTTGGCGAGCAGGCGCTCGGCTTCTTCCTTGGCTTTGCGCACCGACGCCTCGTCGATGTCCTGGGCGCGGATCGCGGTGTCGGCCAGGATCGTCACCACCTGCGGCTGCACCTCGAGGATGCCGCCGGAAATGGCGAAATCCAGCTGCTCGCCGCTCGGGGTGGTCACCACCACCTTGCCGGGCTTGAGCCGGGTGATCAACGGCGCGTGCTTGGGCGCAATGCCCAGCTCGCCCAGTTCGCCGGTCGCGACCACCAGGGTGGCGTCGCCGTGGTAGATCTCATGCTCGGCGCTGACGATGTCGCAACGGATGGTGCTCATGGTTACCTCGCTGGCGCGAGGCGGGATTGGGGAGTGGGGATTCGAGATTAGCCAAGACGGTCGCACCGCTCGCCCTCACTTCGAACCCCTTCTCCTCGATGCCGCCTTGCGAATCCCTAATCCCGAATGCCGAATCCCGGCTCTTACGCCTTCTCGGCCATCTTCTTGGCCTTCTCGACCGCTTCCTCGATGCCGCCGACCATGTAGAAGGCCTGCTCCGGCAGGTGGTCGTATTCGCCGTCGACGATGGCCTTGAAGCCGCGGATGGTGTCCTTCAGCGACACGTACTTGCCCGGCGAACCGGTGAACACCTCGGCCACGTGGAACGGCTGGCTGAAGAAGCGCTCGATCTTGCGCGCGCGCGACACGGCCTGCTTGTCCTCTTCGGACAGTTCGTCCATGCCGAGGATCGCGATGATGTCCTTCAGTTCCTTGTACTTCTGCAAGGTGGACTGCACGCGGCGGGCGGTGTCGTAGTGCTCGTGGCCGATCACGTTCGGGTCCAGCTGGCGGCTGGTCGAGTCGAGCGGGTCCACCGCCGGGTAGATACCCAGCGAGGCGATGTTACGCGACAGCACGACGGTGGCGTCGAGGTGGGCGAAGGTGGTCGCCGGCGACGGGTCGGTCAGGTCGTCCGCGGGCACGTACACGGCCTGGATCGAGGTGATCGAGCCGGACTTGGTCGAGGTGATGCGCTCCTGCAGCACGCCCATTTCCTCGGCCAGGGTCGGCTGGTAGCCCACCGCCGACGGCATGCGGCCCAGCAGCGCCGACACTTCGGTACCGGCCAGGGTGTAGCGGTAGATGTTGTCGACGAACAGCAGCACGTCCTTGCCCTTGCCCGAGGCGTCCTTCTCGTCGCGGAAGTACTCGGCCATGGTCAGGCCGGTCAGCGCGACGCGCAGGCGGTTGCCCGGCGGCTCGTTCATCTGGCCGTACACCATCGCCACCTTGTCCAGGACGTTGGAGTCCTTCATCTCGTGGTAGAAGTCGTTGCCCTCGCGGGTACGCTCGCCCACGCCGGCGAACACGGACAGACCCGAGTGCGCCTTGGCGATGTTGTTGATCAGTTCCATCATGTTGACGGTCTTGCCGACGCCGGCGCCGCCGAACAGGCCGACCTTGCCACCCTTGGCGAACGGGCACATCAGGTCGATGACCTTGATGCCGGTCTCCAGCAGCTCGGTGGCCGAGGACTGGTCTTCGTAGGTCGGCGCCGCGCGGTGGATTTCCCAATGGTCGGTGGCCTGCACGTCGCCGGCCTCGTCGATCGGGCGGCCCAGCACGTCCATGATGCGGCCCAGCGTGCCGGCGCCGACCGGCACCGAGATCGCACGGCCGGTGTTGGTGGCGACCAGGTTGCGCTTGAGGCCGTCGGTGGAGCCGAGGGCGATCGTACGCACGACGCCGTCGCCCAACTGCTGCTGCACTTCCAGCGTGATGGCGGTGCCGTCGACCTTCAGTGCGTCGTACACCTTCGGCACATCGGCACGCGCGAATTCGACGTCGACGACCGCGCCGATGATCTGAACGATCTTGCCCTGACTCATTTTGCTGCTCCGGTTAGCTTTAGTTCTGTCCGGATGGCCTGCGCCATCCCATGGATTTCGTGATTGGGGATTCGCGATTCGGGATTCGCAAAAGCGCGCTTCGCTGCTCTTGCCGATCCCGATTCTCCAATCCCGAATCCCGGCACTTACACCGCCGCCGCGCCGCCGACGATTTCGGAAATTTCCTGGGTGATCGCGGCCTGACGCGCCTTGTTGTAGACCAACTGCAAGGTGCTGATCAGCTTGCTGGCGTTGTCGCTGGCCGCCTTCATCGCGACCATGCGCGCCGCATGCTCGGAGGCCACGTTCTCCAGCACCGCCTGGTACACCAGCGACTCGATGTAGCGCGTCATCACGTGCTCGAGCACGCTCGCGGCATCGGGTTCGTACAGGTAGTCCCAGTCGTGGTGCGCGACCTGGCTCTCGGCCGCCGGCAGCGGCAGCAGCTGGTCGAAGCTGGCCTTCTGCGTCATCGTGTTGACGAAGCGGTTGTAGACCAGATACACGCGGTCCAGCTTGCCTTCGGTGAACGCATCCAGCATCACCTTGATCACGCCGATCAGCTGCTCCACGCGCGGCTGGTCGCCCAGGTGGCTGACGCTGCCAACCATGTCCACCTTGAGCCGGCGGAAGAACACCGAGGCCTTCTGGCCGATGGTGACCACGTCCACGCCCGCGCCCTGGTCCTGCCACTGGCGCACTTCGCCCAGCATCTTGCGGAACAGGTTGTTGTTCAGGCCGCCGGCCAGGCCGCGATCGGAGGAGATCACGATGTAGCCGACGCGCTTGACCGACTCGCGCTGCACCAGGAACGGATGGGTGTAGTCGGTGCTGGCCTGCGCCAGATGTCCGATCACCTGCTTCATCGCCTGCGCGTACGGACGCGAGGTCTTCATCCGATCCTGCGCCTTGCGGATCTTGGAGGCCGAGACCATCTCGAGCGCGCGCGTCACCTTGCGGGTGTTCTGCACGCTCTTGATCTTGGATTTGATTTCGCGTCCGCCTGCCATGCTCTCGCTCGCTTTGCTCGCTTCGTGGGAATGGGGAATGGAGAATCGGAAATGGGCAAGCCCGGATCCCGCTCCTACGATTCCCTATTCTCTATTCCCGATTCCCTGCAACTGATTTACCAGCTACCCGTGGTCTTGAACTCGCCGATGCCCTTCTTGAACGCGGCCTCGATGTCGCCGTTCCAGTCGCCGGTGTCGTTGACCTTGGCGATCAGCTCGCCCTGGGTGTTGGCGAAGTGGGCGTGCAGGCCCTCTTCGAACGCCAGCAGCTTGTTGACCGGCACGTCGTCGAGGTAGCCCTCGTTGACCGCGTAGATCGACAGCGCCTGGTTGGCGATGGACATCGGCATGTACTGCTTCTGCTTCATCAGCTCGGTGACGCGCTGGCCGCGCTCGAGCTGCTTGCGGGTGGCTTCGTCCAGGTCCGAGGCGAACTGCGCGAACGCCGCCAGCTCGCGGTACTGCGCCAGCGAGATGCGGATGCCGCCGGAGAGCTTCTTGATGATCTTGGTCTGCGCGGCGCCACCGACGCGCGACACCGAGATACCGGCGTTCACCGCCGGGCGGATGCCGGCGTTGAACAGGTCGGTTTCCAGGAAGATCTGGCCGTCGGTGATCGAGATCACGTTGGTCGGCACGAACGCGGACACGTCGCCGGCCTGGGTCTCGATGATCGGCAGCGCGGTCAGCGAACCGGTCTTGCCCTTGACCTCGCCCTTGGTGAACTGCTCCACGTACTCCTCGGACACGCGCGCGGCGCGCTCCAGCAGGCGGCTGTGCAGGTAGAACACGTCGCCCGGGTAGGCTTCGCGGCCCGGCGGGCGCTTCAGCAGCAGCGAGATCTGGCGGTAGGCCACGGCCTGCTTGGACAGATCGTCGTACACGATCAGCGCGTCTTCGCCGCGGTCCATGAAGTACTCGCCCATGGTGCAGCCGGCGTAGGCGCTGATGTACTGCATCGCCGCCGATTCGGAGGCGGTCGCGGCGACCACGATGGTGTGCGCCAGCGCGCCGTTCTCTTCCAGCTTGCGCACGATGTTGGCGACGGTCGAGGCCTTCTGCCCGATCGCCACGTACACGCACTTGATGCCGGTGTTCTTCTGGTTGATCACCGCGTCGATGGCCAGGGCGGTCTTGCCGGTCTGGCGGTCGCCGATGACCAGCTCGCGCTGGCCGCGGCCGATCGGGATCATCGCGTCGACCGACTTGTAGCCGGTCTGCACTGGCTGGTCGACCGACTTGCGCCAGATCACGCCCGGCGCCACGCGCTCCACCGGCGCGGTCTGGCTGGTGCCCAGCGGGCCCTTGCCGTCGATCGGCTCGCCGAGCGCGTTGACCACGCGGCCCAGCAGTTCCTTGCCCACCGGCACTTCCAGGATGCGGCCGGTGGTCTTGGCCACGTCGCCTTCGCGCAGGTTCTCGTAGTCGCCGAGCACCACGGCGCCGACCGAGTCGCGCTCCAGGTTCAGCGCCAGGGCGTAGGTGTCGTTCGGCAGTTCGATCATTTCGCCCTGCATCACGTCGGCCAGGCCGAAGATGCGCACGATGCCGTCGGACACGCTGGTGACCGTACCTTCGTTGCGCGACTCCGCGGCCAGCTTGACCTGCTCGATGCGGTTCTTGATCAGTTCGCTGATTTCGGAGGGGTTGAGCGTGGTTGCCATCTTGGTTTCCTTCGGATCGTCCATCGCGCAACGGCGGATGGCGACGTGTGGTTAGCTTCTTTGAGAATCGGGAATGGGGAATCGGGAATCGCGGGTGGCGTCGCCGCCGGGCCGGGTTCTCTCCTCTCTATTCGCCATTCCCGTTTCTTAGTGGGCCAGTGCGGACTGCAGACGCGAGAGCTTGCCTTTCAACGAACCGTCGATGACCACGTCGCCGGCGTCGATCACCGCGCCGCCGATCAGCGAAGCGTCCACCGCCGTGGTGATCTCGACCTCGCGGCCGAAGCGCTGCTTCAGCGCCACCTTCAGCGAGGCCACCTCGGCATCGCTCAGCGCCGTCGCGGAGGTCACGTTGGCCTGCACCACGCGCTCGGCCTCGGCTCGCAGCTGGTCGTACAGACCGGCGATCTCCGGCAGCAGCGGCAACCGCTGGCCTTCGGCCAGCAGGCTCAGGAAGCGCTGGTACTGCTCGTCGGACGCTTCCGGCGCCAGCAGCGACACCGCCTGCTCCCGCTGCAGCAGCGGGTTGTGCAGCAGCGCGGCCACGCGCGGGTCGGCCGCGACCTGGGCGGAGAACGCCAGCGCCTGCGACCAGGGCGCGAGCTTGCCGGCGTCGCTGGCCGCGGCGAACGCGGCGCGAGCGTAGGGACGCGCCAGTGTGAGGGCCTGGCTCATCTCAGATCTCCGCCGCCAGCTCGTCGAGCAGCGCCTTATGGGCGTTGGCGTCGATTTCGCGCTTGAGCAGCTTCTCGGCGCCGCTCACCGCCAGCAGCGACACCTGGCGACGCAGGTCCTCGCGCGCGCGGTTGGCCGCGGCGTCGATCTCGGCCTGGGCCAGTTCCTTCTGCCGGTTGGCTTCGACGATCGCCTCGTGCTTGGCCGCCTCGACGATCTGGTTGGCGCGCGCATGCGCCTGGTCGATGATCTCGTTGGCCTTGATGCGGGCGTCCTTCAACGCTTCGTTGACCTTTTCCTGCGCCTGCGCCAGATCCTTCTGGCTGCGATCGGCGGCGGCCAGGCCTTCGGCGATCTTCTGTTGGCGCTCTTCGATGGCCTGCATCAGCGGCGGCCAGATCTTGGTCGCGACGATCCAGATCAGACCGGCGAACGCCAGCGCCTGGGCAAAGAGGGTGAGACCGATATTCATGGGGTACGCTCAGCCAATGGTGACGGGGTGGACGCGCCGCCAGCGCGGCGACGCGTCCGAACCTTCATCCGTAGCGGCGGCCGCCGGTGGCGACCGCACGCCGGTACGACGGGATCAACCGCCCTGCGGCAGACGCGCGACGAACTCGCCGATCATCGGGTTGGCGAACGCGAACAGCAGGCCGACCGCGACGCTGATGATGAACGCGGCGTCGATCAGGCCGGCGGTGATGAACATGCGGACCTGCAGCACCGGGATCAGTTCCGGCTGGCGCGCGGCCGATTCCAGGAACTTGCCGGCCATGATGGCCAGACCGAGGCCGGCGCCCAGCGCGGCCAGGCCGATCATGATGCCGACGGCGAGGACGGTGGAGCTCTGGACTTGGGCGAGGTTGGTCAGGACGGCGAAGTACATGGTTTTCTCCAGGAACAAAGTTGCTTGAGGATGGTGAATCGAACGAAGGGTTGCTTAGAACGCGTGAAACAGAAACGTCAGTGGCTGTCTTCCGCCAGGCTCAGGTACACGATGGACAGCATCATGAAAATGAACGCCTGCAGCGGAATCACCAGCAGGTGGAACAGCATCCAGCCGAAGCCGAACGCGCCGCCGGCCAGCGCACCGAGGATGCCGGCACCGCCCAGCACCCAGATCAGCAGGAACACGATCTCGCCGCCGAACATGTTGCCGAACAGTCGCATCGCCAGCGACACCGGCTTGCTCAGCCATTCGACGATATTGAGGATCAGGTTGAACGGCAGCATCCACTTGCCGAACGGCGCGGTGAGGAATTCCTTGGTCATCCCGCCCACGCCCTTGGAGCGCAGCGAGAAGAACAGCATCAGGAAGAACACGCTGATCGACATGCCCAGGGTGGCATTGACGTCGGCGGTGGGCACCGGCTTCCAGTAGTGCACGCCGGCCCAGCCCAGCGGGATCGCGAGGAAGTCCGCCGGGATCATCTTGATGAGGTTCATCAACAGGATCCAGAAGAACAGGGTGATCGCGATCGGGGTCACCAGCTTGCTGGTGCCGTGGTAGGTGTCCTTGGCCTGGCGGTCGACGAACTCCAGCATGATTTCCACGAACGCCTGCCACTTGCCGGGCACGCCGGCGGTGGCCTTGCGCGTGGCCAGCCAGAAGCCGAACACCATCAGCAGGCCCATCAGCAGCGACATCACCAGGGTGTCGACGTGCAATTGCCAGAACCCGCCTTCCTGCACCTGGAAGGTGAGGTTGTGCAGATGGTGCTGGATGTAGGAGGTAGGGGTTTCTGCCTCGCCCGCCATGAGTCCTGAGCCTTTTCTTGATTCGATCAACGCCTGGCCAGAGCCAGAACCTGGAACATCAGCCCGACGGCGATACCCGCCAACAGGGCCAGAGGAGGCAACCGCCACCAGGCAAAGCCCAGCGCCAGCACCGCGAACACCAACACCCACTTCAGCACCATGGCCACGATCAGCCGCGCCAGCGCCGAGCCTGCCGCCTGCACACCGCCATTGAGCGCGGTGCGTGCGGCCAACCATCCCCCTGCCACGGTCGCCAGCCCGGTTGCGGCGGCGCCCATCGCGTACTTCGGTCCCAGCAGCAGGAACAGCAGGGACACCACGGCCACCGCCACCAGCGGGTAAATCGCTGCGCGCAGCATCAGCCGCCGACCCGCATCAACGGAGTTCAGCACAGAAAATCCTGCAATTGGTGGTGGATTGAGGACGTCTTCGCGTCCGTCGAGCCGCGGAATTATAGCAATGGGACAATTTGCGAGACAACCGCCAAGGGTCCTGATGGCGTCCGCAGGCCCGTCCGCTCGTAGACGATAGCACGGCGGCCGCCCGCCACCGGCACCGAATGCGGCGTCGCAGCACGTCTTTGCGGGGGAACTTTCTGTCCACTGCCCTGTCTGATCGGACAGGGACTGCGCCCATCCTCGTCGGCCCACAGCACAGACCCGCCGAGCCCCGGTCCTTGCCGGGGCTCTTTTGTTGCGCGTTCTGGGACGCGTGTGCCGGGTCGAGCCACCATACTTTCACGAATGGTGGACGCAGATTTAAGGATAGTGGCGCCACGCGCTGGCATTGCCATCGACGCCCTATCCAAAATCCCAAGACGACGGAGCTTGTCCCCCATGAAACACCTGCTTGCCCTGGCGCTGCCCTGCGCGCTCGCCGCCGCTTATGCCCTGCCCGCCCACGCCGAAGACGGCGACGACCGCTTCACCCTGCGCGTGGGCGCGATGAACGTGGACAACGACAACACCCTGCGCGGCAATGCCGTGATCAACGGCAACGCCATTTCCGGCTCGCAGGACTTCAACTTCGGTGGCAAGGAATGGGAGCCGCGCGTGGACGGCGTGTTCCGCCTCAGCACCCGCCAGCGCCTGATCTTCGACTACTTCAAGTTCGACAAGGACCGCCGCGAGGAACTGGGCCAGGACGTCAGCCTGGGCGGCGTGACCGTGCCGTCGGGCAGCTTCGTCAAGGGCGAGCTGAAGTACCAGGTGGCCAGCCTGGTGTACGACTACTCGGTGATCGACAACCCGCAGTTCAGCATGGGCCTGCAGATCGGTGCCGAGTGGGCCAAGGTGGAGTCCAATGCCTACGCCGACCTGGGCCCGGTCTACACCGGCACCTTCCTGGACGAGAGCGAAGACGGCGCCGCGCCGGTGGTCGGCCTGCGCTTCACCGCGCACCCGAGCGAGCACTGGCTGTTCAACATCCAGGGCCAGTACCTCAACACCAAGTGGGGCGATTTCGGCGACTACGACGGCGACCTGAGCCGCGCCAACGCCATCGTCGAGTACCGCTTCACCCGCAACTTCGGCATCTTCGCCGGCTACGACTGGTTCAAGCTGGACGTGGACCGCAAGCGCGACAACGCCAGCGTCGGCCTGAAGCAGGAGTTCAAGGGCCCGGTCGCGGGCGTGACCTTCGCGTTCTGATTCTTTCGGGACCCGGGACCCGGGACCCGCGAGCAGCTTCATGCAGAACCCCGCAGCGATGCGGGGTTCTGTCGTTTAACGGGTACGCGTGGCCGATGGCCAACGCGGTGGCAGCGGCGTTGCGGCAGCCGAAACACGCTCAAGGCGGCTTGGTCGCACCGGCCACCAGCAGGTGCCGGTGCGTCGTGCAGTAGCACTCGTCGTGCCAGCCGTAGTGCGGGTCGGTGCAGATCGCATGCTGCACCGACGCCGGCAGCGACGCCACGTCGCTGCGCAAGTCGCGCTTCAGCGACACGAAGACCGAGCCGGGATGCGGCCAGTCGGTCCGCCGCGGCGGCTCGGCGATGCGGTTGCCGCCGGCCAGTTCGCGTTGCAGCAGCGCCTGCAGTTCCGGACATAGCGTGCCCTGCCCCACCTCGACCTCCCTGCATCGGTCCACCACGGCCACGACCGCACCGCGCGCGGCGGCGCGGTCGCTCAGGACATCACTTCTTCTTGGGGATGTACAGATCGGTGATGGTGCCGTCGTAGACCTCGGCGCTCATGCCGACCGACTCGCTCAGGGTCGGATGCGCGTGGATGGTGTGGCCGATGTCCTCGGCCTCGGCGCCCATCTCGATCGCCAGGCCGATCTCGGCCAGCAGGTCGCCGGCGTGCACGCCGACGATCGCGCCGCCGATGATGCGGTGCGTCTCCTCGTCGAAGATCAGCTTGGTGAAGCCCTCGGTACGGCCGATGCCGATGGCGCGGCCGCTGGCCGCCCACGGGAACTTGGCCACGCCGACCTTCAGCCCTTTGGCCTTGGCCTCGGTTTCGGTGACGCCGACCCAGGCGATTTCCGGGTTGGTGTAGGCCACCGACGGGATCACCCGCGCCACCCACTCCTTCTTCTCGCCAGCGGCCACTTCCGCGGCCAGCTTGCCCTCGTGGGTGGCCTTGTGCGCCAGCATCGGGTTACCGACGATGTCGCCGATGGCGAAGATGTGCGGCACATTGGTACGCATCTGCCGGTCGACCGGAATGAAACCGCGCTCGGTGACGTTGATGCCGGCCTTGTCGGCGCCGATCTTCTTGCCGTTGGGCGCGCGGCCCACCGCGACCAGCACGCGGTCGTAGGTGGTGGCGGCCAGCGCCGGGGTCTCGCCCGCGGTAGCGGCCTCGAAGGTCACGGTGATCCCCTTCTTGTCGGCCTTGACCTCGGCCGCCTTGGTCTTGAGATGGACCTCCACGCCCTGCTTCTTCAAGCGGTCGGCCAGCGGCTTGACCAGGTCCTTGTCGGCGCCCGGCATCAGCTGGTCCATGAACTCGACCACGGTCACCTTGCTGCCCAGCGCGCTGTACACGGTGGCCATTTCCAGGCCGATGATGCCGCCGCCGACCACCAGCAGGGTCTTGGGAATCTCCTGCAGTTCCAGCGCGTCGGTGGAGTCCATCACCCGCTTGTCGTCCCACGGGAAGTTCGGCAGCTTCACCGCCTGCGACCCGGCGGCGACGATGCAGTGCTCGAAGCGCAGCAGCTGGGTCTTGCCGTCGGCACCGACGATTTCCAACTCGTTCGGCGACACGAACGACGCCACACCGGTGACGGTGCGCACCTTGCGCTGCTTGGCCATGCTGGCCAGGCCGCCGGTGAGCTTGCCGACCACCTTCTCCTTGTACTCGCGCAGCTTGTCCAGGGTGATCTTGGGCTTGCCGAAGTCCACGCCGAAGTCGCCGGCATGGGCCACCTCGTCGATCACCGCGGCCGCGTGCAGCAGCGCCTTGGACGGAATGCAGCCGACGTTGAGGCAGACGCCGCCGAGGCTGGCGTAGCGCTCGATCAGCACCGTGTCCAGGCCCAGGTCGGCGGCGCGGAACGCGGCGGTGTAGCCGCCGGGGCCGGCGCCGAGCACCACCATCTTGCACTCGATGTCGGCGGGCTTGCCGCTGGCCAGCGCCGGCTTGGGCGCCGGCGGCTCGGCCGGCGCGCGGTGCGACGGCGCCACCGGCGGCTTGCTGGCCGGCACCTCGGCCGGAGCCGCGGCGGGCGCGCCTGCGGCGGCGCCATCGGCGGTCTCCAGCAGCGCGATCACCGCGCCCTCGGACAGGGTGTCGCCGAGCTTGACCTTCAGCTCCTTGATCACGCCGGCAGCCGCGGACGGCACTTCCAGCGTGGCCTTGTCCGACTCCAGCGTCACCAGGCCCTGATCCTTCTTCACCGTGTCGCCGACGGCGACCAGCACCTCGATGACCGGAACGTCGCTGTAGTCGCCGATATCCGGGACCTTGACCTCAATGACCGCCATGCAGCTTCTCCTGTGACCCCTCGCCGCGGCGAGAGGCATTTGCAGTTCGTCGGCGCGACCGCGCAAACAGGCGGCGCGCGCAGGTGGGGGAAAACCGGCGCCGCGACAGACGCGGCGCCGTGACGACAGGGCTTACAGCAGCACGCGGCGCATGTCCGCCAGCACCTGGCTCAGGTAGGTGGTGAAACGCGCCGCGGCAGCGCCGTCGATGACCCGGTGGTCGTAGCTCAGCGACAGCGGCAGCATCAGCTTCGGGGCGAATTCCTTGCCGTTCCAGACCGGCTGGATCGAGGACTTGGACACGCCCAGGATCGCCACTTCCGGCGCGTTGACGATCGGAGTGAAGGCGGTGCCGCCGATGCCGCCGAGCGAGCTGATCGAGAAGCAGCCGCCGCTCATGTCGGCCGGGCCCAGCTTGCCGTCGCGGGCCTTCTTGGCCAGCTCGCCGCTCTCGCGCGCCAGTTCGACCACGCCCTTCTTGTCCACGTCGCGGATCACCGGCACCACCAGCCCGTTCGGGGTGTCGGCGGCGAAGCCGATGTGGAAGTACTTCTTCAGGGTCAGGTTCTCGCCGCTGGCGTCGAGCGAGGCGTTGAACTCGGGGAACTGCTTCAGCGCCGCGGCGCTGGCCTTGAGCAGGAAGGCGAGCATGGTCAGCTTGATGCCGGCCTTCTCGTTCTCCTTGTTCAGCGCCACGCGCAGGGCTTCCAGGTCGGTGATGTCGGCCTGCTCGAACTGGGTGACGTGCGGGATCATCGCCCAGTTGCGCGCCAGGTTGGCGCCGGAGATCTTCTTGATCCGCGACAGCGGCTTGACCTCGACCTCGCCGAACTTGGCGAAGTCCACCTTCGGCCACGGCAGCAGGTTCAGGCCGTTGCCGCCCGCGGCAGGCGCGGCCCCGGTAGCGGCCGGCGCGGCGCCGGACAGCGCCGCCTTGACGTAGCGCTGCACGTCATCCTTGGTGATGCGGCCGCCCTGCTCCGAGCCGCTGACCTGGAACAGGTCCACGCCGAGTTCGCGGGCGAACACGCGCACCGCCGGGCTGGCGTAGGGCACCTTCTGCGGCAGCACGCTGTCGGCGTCGAAGGCCACCGGCGGGCTGCTCTGGGTGGCGGACGGCGCGGCCGCCTTGGCCGGCGCCGTGGCCTGGACCTGGGCGATCTCGCGCTGGGCCAGCTTGTCCGGCGCGGACGAGGCCGGCACCGGCTCCACGCCGCCGCCGGTCTCGGCGCTGGGCTGGACCGCGGATGCGGACGGCGCGTCGGCATCGCTGCCGGCCACTTCGATCAGCGCCACCACCTTGCCCTCGGACAGGCTGTCGCCGACCTTGACCTTGAGTTCCTTGACCAAGCCGGCCACCGACGAGGGCACTTCCATCGTCGCCTTGTCCGACTCCAGGGTGACCAGGCCCTGGTCCTTCTTGACCGTGTCGCCGACCGCGACCAGCACCTCGATCACCGGCACGTCGCTGTAGTCGCCGATGTCCGGCACCCGCGCCTCGACCACGCCGGCGGGCGCGGCAGCGGCCGGGGCGGGCTTGACCGCGTTCTGCGCGGGCGCAGCGGCCGGGGCGGCGGCCTGCTGGGCCGGCGCGGGCGTGGCCTTGGCGGCCGCAGGCGCCGCGGGTGCGGCACCGGCACCGCCTTCGGCCACTTCGATCAGCGCCACCACCTTGCCCTCGGACAGGCTGTCGCCGACCTTGACCTTGATCTCCTTGACCACGCCGGCGAACGGCGACGGCACTTCCATCGTCGCCTTGTCCGATTCCAGGGTGACCAGGCTCTGGTCCTTCTTCACCGTGTCGCCGACGGCCACCAGCACTTCGATTACCGGGACGTCGCTGTAGTCACCGATATCGGGGACAAGTGCTTCCTTGATTTCGGCCATGCGGGCAACTCCGGCAACTAATGAGGGGGAAACCCCTATTGTGGCGGCCCGCAGCCGCAGCGCCAACCTTTGCCGGACAAAAAAGCCCGATCGCCTGCACCCGGCGCCGCTGCCGGCGGACAGTACGCCGGCGCATGTTGCGCACCAGCGCCGGTGCGCCGCCTTCACGGCGCCGCGGCTAGGCTCGCCGCAGATTTCCGGAGGGCAGGCATGCGGATCCTGGTGCTGTTGATGGCGTTGGCGATGCCGCTGGTCGCCTGGTTCGCGCAACGCGGTGCGTTCGGCCCCACCAATGGCGCCATCTCCGACCGCTACCCGACCCTGATCGTCGCCGCCGGCTACGCCTTCGCGATCTGGGGCGTGATCTTCCTGCTCGACCTGGCCTTCGGCCTGTGGCAATGCAGCGCGCGGCGCCGCCGCGGCAGCGCGCTGGCACAGGTGCGGGCACCGGCGGCGCTGGGCTTCGCGCTGACCGCGGCGTGGATGCCGGTGTTCTCCCAGCAGCACTTCCTGCTGGCGCTGGCGGTGATCTGGACCGCGCTGGCGGCGATGCTGCTGGCCGCGCTGCGGCTGTCGCGCGATCCGGCGGTCGAACCCGGTCAGACCCTGTGGGCGTGGCTGCCGCTGTCGCTGCACGCCGGCTGGCTGTCGCTGGCGGCGTTCCTGAACACCGCACAGGTGATCGTGGCCTACCGCTGGCTGCCGACCGAGCGGATGCTGCCGTGGAGCCTGGTGCTGTTCGCGCTGGCGGCGGCGCTGCTGCTGGGCATGAACCGGGCGATGCGCGGCAACCTCGCCTATGCGGCGGCGGCGCTGTGGGCGCTGGCCGCGGTCTACGTCAAACAGGCCGGGAGCACGCTGGCCGGTGCGCAGACCGCGGCATGGGTGGCCTTGCTGCTCGCCGCGCTGTTGGCGCTGCAGACGCTGTGGTTGCGCCTGCGCGCGCGCCGCTGATCCAGCGGCGTGACGCCAGGGCAGCTCCAATCACCTGTTTTTGCCACACAGCGCGCCGTCTCGCGTAGGAGCGGCTTCAGCCGCGACGAGGCGCTCTCTCGACAACGCGCTGTCGCGGCTGAAGCCGCTCCTAGGCACGTGCCGCCTGTGGGGGCGTCTTCCAATCACCGGCCCGTCGGCGCGCGCAACCAGTGCTGCAGCGGCGACCACGCCTGCAGCAGGCGCGGCCAGGCGAAGGCGGCATTGGCCGGGCTGCTGGACGGCAGCGACAACAGCTCCAGCGGCGGATCGCGCAGCGGCAACTGCGGCTGCACGAAGCGCGCGAACGCCTGCGCCGCCGCCGCGCCGTTGCAGGCGATGGCGCGCAGCTGCGGCAACTGCGCGATGCGTTCGGGCAAGGCATTGGGCACTTCGCTGCCGCGCACGATCGCCGCGTCCAGGCTGCCGCGGCGCCGGCACTGGCCGATCACGTCCCACAGGCCCACGCCGGCCGCGTGCAGCGCCTGCACCCGCGCTGCAGCGTCGAGCGCCGGATCGACGTCGCACAACGCCGCCATCAGTGGCCAGAATCGGTTGCGCGGATGCGCGTAGTAGCGCGACTGCTGCAACGACGCCGTACCGGGCATGGAGCCGAGCACCAGCACTCGGCAATCGTCGCGTATCTGCGCGGGCAGCCCCTGCAACAGCGACTGCGTCGTCACGTCGCACGCATCAGGATGAACGGCCAAAAGTCTTAAAACCTCGTTATTTCAAGCATCAAGCGCAAGTGCCTGAACGTCGCCTGCATTCGTCCGGCGAGGGTCGGCGACGATTCATCTTCTCATCGATACGGTGTGCGCGCCCACTCCCGTGGCCCCACAAGAAAAAGATGAGGAGATACCCCATGCGGTCCATTCAGATCCTGAGCCTGGCTGTCGTGTCCGCCCTTGCGTTTGCGCCCGCCGCATTCGCACAGGATGCCGATACCGCTTCCGGCAAGCACTTCTCCGTCGTCGGCAGCGCGACCCTGCTCGACCCGCATTCCAAGCCGGCGGCCGGCCTCGACGTCGATGGCGGCCCGGCGCCGACCATCAGCGCCAGCTGGCTGATCGACGACAACTGGGCGGTCGAACTGTGGGGCGCTGCCGACAAGTTCAACCACCGCGTCAAGGCCGACGGCATCGGCAAGGTCGGCACCGTCGAGCAGCAGCCGATCGCGCTGAGCGGCCAGTACCACTTCGGCCAGGCGGACAACGTGTTCCGTCCGTTCGTCGGCGTCGGTTACTACGAGTCCAACTTCAGCAACGAGAAGCTCGCCGGCCTCGACGCCGACCAGCACATCAGCCTGGACACCGCCAAGGGCGCCATCGGCACCGTCGGCGTGGACATGAACATCAACTCCACCTGGTTCGCCCGTGCCGATGCGCGTTACATGCACTCGCGTCCGGAGCTGAAGGTGGCCGGCGAAGGCACCGGCGAAGACCTGAAGCTGGATCCGTGGCTGTTCAGCTTCGGCGTCGGCGCGCGCTTCTAAGCGTTCCGTCTCCAGTGCTTGCGCAAACGGGCCCGACAGGGCCCGTTTGTTTTTGTGCGTGCGTTACTTGCAACAACACCAGCGAAACTGCATCGCGTACGCAGCCCTCAGCGCGGCGAGCGATCGAAACCGCGGTAGCGGGTGTAGCGACGCAGGCGACGCCGCAACAGCCAGGCGTAGGCGCAGGCATAGCCGAGCAACAAGGCCGCGGCCGCCAGCAGGCTCGCATGACTCATCCAGCCCTCGGTCGGCCAGGCGGCGCCATCGACCAGGCTGCGCCAACCCTGCCACACCCCGGCACCGATGCGGATCGCCACCAGCGCGGTCATGCCCAGCGCCAACCACAGGTTCGGCGTGTAATGCAGGCCGTGCGGCAGCGGTTCGAATCGGGTGGCGACACTGCCGAGCGCACCCAGCAGCACGCCGATGCCCCAGCCGACCAACGCATGCGTGGCTGCTCCGGCCCACCAGTGCCCGGCGATCAGCGCGAAGACCAGCAGCACCACGCTGGACAACAGCGCCGACCACAGTTGCACTGCGACCAGCCAAGCGCGCGCCTGGCGCCGCGCCGTGCCCACACGGAACCGCTGCAGCAGCGACAGCGGCAACAGCACCGCGGTCACCGCCAGCGCGATCACGATCGCCAGCGGAATGGCCAGCAGCAGCGGCATGCGCGCGGGCCGATCAGAACGCCGGCAGCACCGCGCCCTGGTACTTGCGCTGGATGAAGGCCTTCACTTCCGGGCTGGTCAGCGCCTTGGCCAGCTTCTGCACCCGCGGATCGTCCTTGTTGTCGGGACGCGCGACCAGGAAGTTCACGTAGGGCGAATCCTTGCTCTCGATCGCCAGTGCGTCGCGGGTCGGATTGAGCCCGGCGTCGAGCGCGTAGTTGGTGTTGATCAGCGCCAGGTCGACCTGGTCCAGCACCCGCGGCAGCATCGCCGAATCCAGCTCGCGGAACTTCAGCTGCTTGGGATTGGCGACGATGTCGCGCTGGGTGGACAGCGCGTTGCTCGGATCCTTGAGCTTGATGACCCCGGCCTTGTCCAGCAGGATCAGCGCGCGGCTGTTGTTGCTGGGATCGTTGGGGATCACCACGTCGGCGCCCTGCGGCAGCGCGTCCAGCGACTTGTAGCGGCGCGAATAGGCGCCGAACGGCTCGATGTGCACGCCGACCACGGTGACCAGGTTGCTCTTGCGGTCGCGGTTGTAGGCCTGCAGGTAGGGCTCGGTCTGGAAGTAGTTCACGTCGATCTGCTTCTGCACCACCTGGTCGTTGGGCTGCACGTAGTCGTTGAACACGCGCACGTCCAGGGTCACGCCCTGCTGCTCCAGCATCGGCTTGACCACCTCCAGGATCTCGGCGTGCGGCACCGCGGTGGCGGCGACGCTGAGGTGGTCGCTGGCGGCACCAGCATCGGGCTTGCCGCAGCCGCCGAGGACGAGCACGGCGCTGGCGAGCAGGAGGCGGAACGGGAATCGGGTCATGTCAGGTATCCGGGAAACGTGGGGAAGGAGAAGGGCAGCGGCCAGGTCTGTCAGCACGCTAGCAGACCCGGCCTCGCGCTGCGGCGAAAGGCCGGGGATTGGCGCCCTGGCGCAGGCGCGGCGCTCGTCCCGGCGTGTGGGATCCGGCACCGCGCCCGCGCTGGCGGCAGCGGTCGCGGCTGATCCCGCAAAGGGGGCAAGCGCCGCTCCTACGCCGGCACGCGGGACATCAGCGCCGGCTGTAATGCGCGACCAGGCGATCGCCGAGCATCTGCAGCGCCTGCACCAGCAACAGCAGGATCACCACCGTCACCAGGGCCACGTCGGCATGCGAGCGCTGGTAGCCATCGCGGTAGGCCAGGTCGCCGAGGCCGCCGGAGCCGATCGCGCCGCCCATGGCGGTGAAGCCGATCAGGGCGATGGTGGTCACCGTGGCGCCGGCGATTAGGCCCGGCCGCGCCTCCGGCAGCAGCACGCGCGTCACCAGTTGCCAGGTGGTCGCGCCCATCGCCAGGCTGGCCTCGACCACGCCGCGGTCCACTTCGCGCAGCGCGGTCTCCACCAGCCGCGCGTAGAACGGCGCCGCGCCCACCACCAGCGGCAGGATCGCGCCGCGCACGCCCAGCGAGGTGCCCATCGCCCACAGCGTCAGCGGGATCATCGCGATCATCAAAATGATGAAGGGCACCGAGCGCAGCACGTTGATCACCAGCGCCAGGCTGCCGTACAGCAACGGCTTCTGATGCGTCTGGCGCGGGCCGGTGAGGAACAGCAGCACGCCCAGCGGCAGGCCGATCAGCAGGGTCAGCGGCAGCGAGCCGCCGAGCATCAGCAGCGTATCGACGGTAGCGCGGCCGATCTCGCTCCACTTGCCGGCATCGAGATTGCGGAAGAAGCCGCTGGCGGCGGTGGCGAACGGCATCATCGGCGCAACTCCTGCACGTGCACGCCGGCAGCGACGAACTCGGCCTGCGCCGCATCCATGTCGCCACCGACCAGGGCCACGGTGAGCTGGCCGTAGGGGGTGTCCTTGATCCGGTCGATGCGCCCGGACAGGATGTTGTAGTCCACCGCCGTGGCGCGGGCGATGCGCCCGAGCAGCGGCGCGTAGGTGTCTGTGCCGAGGAAGGTCAGGCGCAGGATGCGCCCGTCCACCGCGGTGAGGTCGCGGTGCAGGTCGCCCTCGTCGACGTGCTCGGCTTCGGAGACGAAGCGCTTGGTGGTCGGATGCTGCGGATGCAGGAACACCTCGGTGACCGGCCCGCTCTCGACCAGGTGCCCGGCATCGAGCACCGCCACGCGGTCGCAGACCCGGCGGATCACTTCCATCTCGTGGGTGATCAGCACGATGGTCAGGCCCAGCTCGCGGTTGATCTGCGCCAGCAGCGCCAGCACCGAGGCGGTGGTCTGCGGATCCAGCGCGCTGGTGGCCTCGTCGCACAGCAGGATCCGCGGCCGCGTGGCCAGGGCGCGGGCGATGCCGACGCGCTGCTTCTGCCCGCCCGACAGCTGCGCCGGGTACTTGCCGGCATGCGTGGCCAGCCCGACCCGCTCCAGCAGCTCGGCCACCCGCGCGTCGATCTCCGCGCGCGGCGTACCGGCCAGTTCCAGCGGGAAGGCGACGTTGCCGGCGACCGTGCGCGAGGACAGCAGGTTGAAGTGCTGGAAGATCATGCCCACGCGCTGGCGCAGGGTCCGCAGCCCGGCGCGGTCCAGCGCGGTGACGTCCTCGCCGTCGATGAGCAGGCGCCCGCCGCTGGGCTCCTCCAGCCGGTTGATCAGCCGGATCAGGGTCGACTTGCCGGCACCGGAATGGCCGATGATGCCGAACACCTCGCCGGCCTCGATGCGCAGGTCGAGCGGATGCAGCGCCACGACCGGCTGGCCGGCGACGGAATAGGACTTGTGCAGGCGCTCGAACTGGATCAACGCGCGGGACCGGCAGCGACGGGGGGCGCAAAGCCTAGCAGGCCAAGGTGGCGTGCGTTATTCCATTCGATTCTAACGTAGGCGCGCATTGCGGAGTGGGCTACGGCCGCGCCTGCGGCGGCGGGTGCGCCACCGCGCGGATCCGCTCGCGGTGCAGCAGGTACAGGCCGCTGGCGACGATGATCGCCCCGCCCACCCAGGTCCAGGCATCGGGCAGCTTGCGCCACAGCAGCCAGTCCCAGGGGATCACCCACAGCAGGCCGCTGTATTCCAGCGGCGCCACCAGCGAGGCGTCGCCGCGGCGGAACGCCTGGGTCAGCGCCACCTGGCCCAACGCCCCGGCCAGGCCCATGCCGGCGATCCAGCCGGTGTCGGCCGGGCGCAGCGGGGTCCAGTCCGGGAGCGCCAAGGCGCCGGCACCCAGCGCCATGAGCAGCAGGAACCACACCACCAGCGACTGCGGCGTGTCGGTGCGCGCCAGCAGGCTGACAAGCACCGAGGCCACCGCGTACGCGACGGCCGCCAGCAGCACCATCAACCCCGGCAGCGAGACGAACCCGTCCATGCCGGGGCGCAGCACCACCAGCACGCCGACCAGGCCGACGCCGATCGCCGCCCAGCGCCGCGGCCCCACGTATTCGCCCAGCAGCGGCACCGACAGCGCGGCCACCAGCAGCGGCGCGACGAAGTAGATGGTGTAGGCGGTGGACAACGGCAGGCTGCGCAAGGCCCAGGCGAAGCAGCCGATCATGACGATGCCGAGCACGCCCCGCAGCAGATGCAAGCCCCAGCGCACCGGCCAGATCGCGCGCGGCCCAGCGCTGGCCAGCACCCACACCAGCACGAACGGCAGCGAGGCGCCGCCGCGCAGCGCCGCGACCTGCAGCGCCGGATAGTGCGCGCTGAGTTGCTTCATCGACGCATCCATCAGCGAAAAGAACGCGACCGCGGCGATCATCCACGCAGCGGCGGCGGCATTGGAACGGGAACTGGGCATCGGCGCATTATCGCCGCGATCGGCGATGTACGTGGTGCCGGAGCGCGTCGCGTCGGGACTGAAGTCCCTCCCACATGGCTCCAGCCCCGGCTGCAGCGGCTGACACAGCCTTCTGTGAGAGCGGCTTCAAGACATCTCCTGATCACCTGCTTTTCTCCGCGCATCGCGCTGTCTCGTAGGAGCGGCTCTTGTCGTGTCGGCGCAGGGCACTTCTGCGAATCCCCAACCCCGAATCTCCGCCCCATGCACGACCCGCACGTCTTACGATAGGCATCTTTGCCGAGGACTCACCCATGCCTTCCTTCGATATCGTGTCCGAAGTCGACAAGCACGAACTGACCAATGCCGTCGACCAGGCCAACCGCGAACTGTCGACGCGCTTCGACTTCAAGGGCGTGGAGGCCAAGTTCGAACTGGACGACCAGGTCATCACGCAGTCGGCGCCCAGCGACTTCCAGGTCAAGCAGATGACCGACATCCTGCGCGCGCGCCTGCTGGCACGCGGCATCGACGTGCGCTGCCTGGAGTTCGGCGACGTGGAGACCAACCTGGCCGGCGCGCGGCAGAAGATCACCGTCAAGCAGGGCATCGAGCAGAAGCTGGGCAAGAAGATCGTGGCCACGCTCAAGGAGGCCAAGCTCAAGGTGGAAGCGCAGATCAACGGCGACAAGCTGCGGGTCAGCGGCAAGAAGCGCGACGATCTGCAGGATGCGATCGCGCTGCTGAAGAAGAGCGATTTCGAGCTGCCGCTTCAATTCGACAACTTCCGCGATTGAGCGCAGTCCGCCGCCCCTCGGATCGGAGCAGAACGCAAGACGGGCCGGACACCTGCCCCGGCCGCGCCCGCCTGACGGCGACACCGCGGCCTTGCGACTCGACAGCGTGGGCCAGGCGACAGCCACGCTGCTGTCGCAGGCCCGCGATGGCACGCGCTGCAAGCGGCATGCCGGGGTGGCCGCACAGCACCCGCAGGGTCAGCTTCGATGCCCTGCGTTCGTCGCGCATCACGCCACCTGCAGGAGCGGCTCCAGCCGCGATGGCGTTCCAGAAAAGGCCGCGTCGCGGCTGAAGCCGCTCCTGCGCATGCGCCAACCGGGATGATTCGGGGTGTCCTACAATCGCCTGCCTTTCCAAGCCAGCCCCGCGACGATGCACAACGAAATCCCCGGCGACGCGCCCGACTACCTGGGCGACACCCGCCGCTGGCTGGAACGCGCGGTGATCGGCCTGAACCTGTGCCCGTTCGCCAAGGCGGTGCACGTCAAGCAGCAGATCCGCTACGTGCTCAGCGACGCGAGCACGCCCGAGGCGCTGCTCGAACAGTTGGCCGAGGAACTGGTGCTGCTGCGCGACACCCCGGCCGAGCAGATCGACACCACGCTGATCGTGCACCCGGACGTGCTGCAGGACTTCCTCGACTACAACGACTTCCTCGACAACGCCGACGCCGCGGTCGAGGCGCTGGACCTGCAGGGCATCCTGCAGGTGGCCAGTTTCCACCCGCAGTACCAGTTCGCCGGCACCGCGCCGGACGACATCGGCAACTACACCAACCGCGCGCCCTACCCCACCCTGCACCTGCTGCGCGAGGACAGCGTGGAGCGCGCCGTGGCCGCCTTCCCGGACGCGGACGTGATCGTCGAGCGCAATCTCCAGACCCTGGAGAAGCTGGGACTGGAGGGCTGGAAGCGGGCGGTTGAGGGGCGGGATTCGTGATTGGGAATTGGGGATTGGGGATTTGCAAAGGCAGGACGCGTGGTCGTTGCCGTTGCCAATCCGCATTCCACACATCCCGCGTAGGAGCGGCTTCAGCCGCGACCAGCCGTTACCGGTAACGCCCGGTCGCGGCTGAAGCCGCTCCTACGAGAGCTGCGCTGCACGCATCGTTGAAGCGGCCCATGCGCGCGGTTCAAGACGCGATCGTCCAGCGCAATCCGTCAACCTGGCGACGTTGGGATCAAACCGACATCGGCAAAGGCACGGCGTCGCGACGCCACGCGCCTTTGCCAATCCCGAATCCCCAATCCCTATTCCCCACCGTCGAACAAGCGCGCCACGTCCGCCGCCTCAAGCACCCGCCACTGTCCTGAAGGCAGATCGCCCAGGCCGAAGCCGCCGATGCGGCTGCGGTGCAGCGCGGCCACGTGGTTGCCGACGGCGGCGAACATGCGCCGCACCTGGTGGTAGCGGCCTTCGTGCAGGGCGACGCGCACCTGACGCTGCCCCAGCGTCTCCAGTTCCACCGGCAGCAACGGCGTGGTCTCGCCGTCGAGCATCAGCGTGCCGCTGGCGAATTGCGCCGCTTCGTCGCCGCGAAGGTCCTCGGCCAGGGTGGCCTCGTAGACCTTGGCCAGCCGCGCCTTCGGCGAGACGATGCGATGCAGCAGCGCGCCATCGTCGGTCATCAGCAGCAGGCCGCTGGTGTCGCGGTCCAGCCTCCCGACCGTGGACAACAGCGGCGAGCGCAGGCGGAAGCGCGGCGGCAGCAGGTCGTAGACGATGCGTCCCGGATCCTTGGTCGAGCAGGTGTAGCCGACCGGCTTGTGCAGCGCCAGGATCAGCCCGGGCGGCGGGTCCAGCGGCTCGCCGTCGACCCGGATCGCCGCGTGCGGCACCTGGTCGTCGGCGTACAGCACCTCGCCGTCGGCATCGGTGATGCGGCCTTCGCGGAACATCAGCGCCACCTGCTTGCGGCTGCCATAGCCCAGGTTGGCCAGGTGCTTGACCAGTTTCATCGGCGCGCTCCGCGGCTGCGCACCGCGTGGATCAGCTTGAAGCCGTCGCGGGTGGCGAGCACCTCGGTTTCGCCGAAACTGGCGTCGAGCACCGCCTCGTAGGGCAAATGCCGGTTGGCGACCAGGAACAGCCGCCCGCCAGGCGCCAGCGCCTGCGCCGCCACCGCGATGAAGCGCCGGCCGATGTCCGGCCGTTCCATCCGCCCCGGCGCATGGAACGGCGGGTTGCTGACGATGACGTCGTACTGCCCGGGCAATCCGGTGGTCACATCGTGCCAGTGGAAGCCCAGCGTCACTCCGGCCGGCGCCTGCGCCAGGTTGGCGCGCGCCAGCGCCAGCGCGCGCGCGTCGGCCTCGAACAGGTCCAGCGCGGTCAGCTGTGGACAGCGCGCCAGCAACTCCGCGGATAGATAGCCGTAGCCGGCGCCGAGATCGGCGGCACGGCCGCGCAGGTCGGCGGGCAGGTGCTCGGCCAGCAGCGCCGAGGCCGGGTCGATGCGGTCCCAGGCGAACACGCCCGGGCGACTGCGGAAGCGCCCGTCCAGGATCGGCCGCACCGCATCCAGTTTCGCCCAGCGCTGCTGCAGCGCGGCGTCGTGGCCGCCCTGCAGCGGCGCGGTCCAGTACACCCGGCAGTGGTGCTTGGTCAGCTTGCCACCGAGACCGGCCAGTTGCTGCAGGTCGTCCTCGCCGGAGCGCGCGCCCTCGTTGTTGGCCTGGCAGGCCACCACCACACCGCCCGGCGCGGCCAGCGCCACCGCACGCGCCAGCAACGCCCGCGCTTCCTCGCGCTGGCGCGGCGGCAGCACCAGCACCAGCGCGTAGCCGCCGGCATCGGCATCGCCGTCCTGCTCGGCGCGTACGGTCCAGCCACCTTGCTGCAGCGCACTGGCGAACGGTCGGTAATCCTGCTCGCAGACCAGTTGCGACGGCTGCGCGTGCTGGCGCAGCGCCCAACCGTCGCGGGCGCGCAGGAACAGCACCTTGCCGGCCGGCCAGCGCAGCACGCCCTGGGCGAACGGCAGGAACAGGGTCTCGAGAGGGGCGTCTTGCGCGGCCGGCATCGGGCGTTGTCTTCGGAACAGGGACGCGCATTCTACCGGCAGCGCGCGGTGACCCTCGGTTTTGCGCGAATCCAACGCATCATTGATGTTTCGGCAACATCGCCGCGCCTAGGCTGCAAGGCACCCAATGACTGGAGAGGCAGCATGCGCGCAGTGTTCATCGGCGGCGTCGTCGACAACAGCGAAGTGGACCTGGATGGCAGCCAGCCGCCGTTGCACTACCCGGAGAACACCGGCACCGGACGTCCGCGCTACCGCCTGCACCAGCGCGGCGCACGTGACGACGGCAGCGTGGTCTACGCCGTCTACGCGGCCCCGGAACTGGGCGATACCGAAGTGGAGCGGGTGTTCAATGAACGCGGCTACGCCCGCCGTTTCGGCGTGGAGCCGGCACCGGTGGAGCATTGATACCGGGCAGTAACCCAGTACACCCAGACGCGATACGTAGGAGCGGCTTCAGCCGCGGCCGGGCCTCCCCAGGAATGCCCGGTCGCGGCTGGAGCCGTTCCTACGACGGCCATGACAGGCTGTTTGATCGCGCGCCGGCATCGGCGCGATTTCGACGGTAGAAACGCCGAACAAGTCCAGTGCGGAAGCGGCTTCGGGCCGCGACGGAATTTCCGTGTGCCGCCCGTCGCGGCTGAAGCCGCTCGTACGCGAGTGCATTCCGCAGGACACCGCTGCGCCTGCAGCTGGAGACGCGATCCTGGACCCTGGCGCCGCCACGTCGACCCGGTCTTTTGTAGGAGCGACCTCAGCCGCGACTGGTCTCCATCAGCCAGCCCCCCGTCGCAATCAAGACGCCGCTACGATCGGTGCGGATTGGCGCAGCGGACGTCACGCCCGTTGCCGCTCATTTGCCGGACTTCGGCGTCACCCGCCACACCACGTTGCCGACGTCGTCGGCGACCAGCAGCGCGCCGGGCTTGTCCACCGCCACGCCGACCGGGCGGCCCTGCGCGCGGCCCTCGGCGTCGAGGAAGCCGGTCAGCACGTCCTGCGGCTTGCCGCTGGGCTTGCCGTTGGCGAAGGGCACGTAGATCACCTTGTAGCCGGACGGCGGATCGCGGTTCCAGGAGCCGTGCTGGCCGATGAAGGCACCGCCGCGGTAGGTCGGCGGCAACAGGGCGCCCTCGTAGAAGGCCAGGCCCAGCGAGGCGGTGTGCGCGCCCAGCGCATAGTCGGGCTTGATCGCGCTGGCCACCATCTCCGCATTCTGCGGCTGCACGCGCTCGTCCACGTGCTGGCCGTAATAGCTGTACGGCCAGCCATAAAAGCCGCCCTCGCGCACCGAGGTCAGGTAATCGGGCACCAGATCGCTGCCGAGCTCGTCGCGTTCGTTGACCACGGTCCACAGCGTGTCGGTACCCGGCTGCCAGGCCAGGCCGACCGGATTGCGCAGGCCGCTGGCGAACACGCGGGTGGCGCCGCTGGCCGCGTCCACCTCAAGGATCGCGGCGCGGTTGAGCTCCTGCTCCATGCCGTTCTCGGCGACATTGCTGTTGGAGCCGACGCCCACATACAGCTTCTTGCCGTCGCGGCTGGCCAGCAGGCTCTTGGTCCAGTGGTGGTTGATGCCACCGGGCAGATTGGCGACGAAGCTGGGCGCGGCGGTGATCTGCGTATCGCCATCCTTGTACGGGAAACTGACCAGGGCATCGGCGTTGGCCACGTACAGGCGGTCGCCGACCAGGGCCATGCCGAACGGCGAGTACAGGCCCTTGAGGAACTGGGTGCGCACCTCGGCGACGCCGTCGCCGTCGGCATCGCGCAGCAGGGTGATGCGGTTGGCGCTGGGCACGGTGGCGCCGGCCTTGGACATCATCGCGCCCTGGATCTTGTCGCGCAGGCCGCTGCTCTCCTTTTCCGGCGCCGGCGGCTCGGCGGTCTCGGCGACCAGCACGTCGCCGTTGGGCAGCACGTACAGCCAGCGCGGATGGTCGAGATCACGGGCGAAGGCCTGCACCGCCAGGTCGGCGGCGGGCACCGGCGCGGCGCCATCGGCCCAGCGCTTGACCTCGGCGATCTTGACCGTGGGGATCATGCGCTTGACCGGATCGGGCAGCACCGGATCCGGTCCCATGCCGTCCTCGATGGGGTGCTTGGCGGTGTCGCCGCAGGCGGCGAGCAGGGCGGCGCTGAGCGCACACAACACCCAACGGGCACGAATCGGCGAAGACATGGCCATGCGTCTTGGATATCCGGGAACACGGGGGAACCCCGATGATGCCCAGCCATGGCCCGGAAAAAGTGAAAGATGCGTCAAGAGGCGTCGCCGCGCGGATCGATGTCCCAGGGCCGCGCCGGCAGCTGGCGCACGCTGCGGATTTCGTCCAGCCACAGGTAGCGGTGCTCGGCGGGATCGTCCAGCCCGTCGATGCGCACCTGCGCATTGCTGCCTTCCTGCTCGTTGGCATCGCGGAACAGCTGGATGCTGGGACGGATCGTCACCGTACCGAGGAAGGTGCTGCCGTCCTCGAGTTCGATGCGCACGTTGGACTGCTCCGGCAGTTGCTTGGCCAGTTCTTCCAGTGCCTGGATCTGCGCCTGGTCGGTGTGGACACGCTTGGCATACTTGGTCATCGGTGGACTCCGTGCGAGGGACGTTCCACCGTAGCGCCGCCGGCGTGAGCCGGCGGGCAAGAGCGCAGCTGCCCTAGCGCTGCCGCGCGAAGCGTACCGCCGAGACCAGTTGCGCCACGCTGTAGGGCTTGGCCAGGTGCTCCTGGAAGCCGGACTGCAGCGCGCGCTGGCGATCATCGGCACGCGCCAGCGCGGTCACCGCCACCGCCGGCAGTTCGTCCGCGCCCAGACCCATGTTCTCGCGCACGGTGCGGATCAGGCCATAGCCGTCCATGCCCGGCATGCCGATGTCGGTGACCATCACATCGATCGCGGCATGGCCGCCGCCGTCGAGCACCTCCAGCGCCTCGCTGGCCGAGCCCACCGCGACCACCTCGGCGCCCTGCTCCTCGAGCAGGCGCCGCAGGTAGTCGAGCATGTCCGGCTGGTCCTCCACCGCCAGCAGGCGCACGCCCTTGAGCGAATACGCCTCGACCACCTGCTCGGCCATCGCGAACGCGCGCACTTCGCGCAGCGGGCGCGAGCCCGGCGCGTCGCGGTGCAGCGGCAGGCGCACGGTGAACACCGAGCCGCAGCCACGGCCTTCGCTGGCCGCGCTGATCTGCCCGCCGTGCATCTCCACCAGTTGCTGCACGATCGCAAGGCCCAGGCCCAGGCCGCCGTGCAGGCGCGTGGTGGTGCTGTCGGCCTGGCGGAAGCGGCCGAACAGATGCGGCAGGAATTCCGGCGGGATGCCGTCGCCGGAATCGCGCACCGCCACGCTGACATGCTCGCCATCGTCCTCGAGGTCGATCGCCAGGGCAATGCGCCCGTGCGCGGGGGTGAACTTGATCGCGTTGGACAACAGGTTCCAGAACACCTGCTGCAGGCGCGTGGCGTCGCCCAGCACCATGCACGGCTGCGAGGGCGCCTGCAGGGTCAGTGCCTGGTCCTTGCCTTCGGCCACCGGTTCCTGCGCACGCATCGCCTCGCGCACCTGCTCGGCCAGGTCCAGTGCCTCCACCTCCAGTTGCACCTTGCCCAGCAGCATGCTGCTGAGATCGAGCATGTCCGAGATCAGCCGTTGCTGCGCGCGCGCGCTGCTGGCGATCACCGACAGGCCCTTGCTGCTCGGATCGCCCGGCGGCAGCCGCTGCAGCAGCAGATCGCTCCAGCCGAGGATGGTGGTCAGCGGCGTGCGCAGTTCGTGCGACAGCGTCGCCAGGAACTCGTCCTTGAGCCGCGCCATGCTCTCGGCGGCGTTGCGCGCGCTGCGCTCGGATTCCAGCAGTTGCTCGCGCGCCAGTTCGATGTCGCGGCGTTCGGTGACGTCCGGGCTGCTGCCGGCCAGGCCGATGAACTGGCCCTCGGCGGAATAGCGCGGCATCGCGGTCATTTCCAACCAGCGCCATTCGCCATCGTGGCGGCGCGCGCGCACCAGCGCGCGCAGGTTGCGCTGGTCGTGCAGCGCGCTGCGCAGCTCGTAGGCGAACACGCCCACGTCCTCCGGATGCAGCACGTCGCCCCAACCCGGGCGCGCCCCATCGGCGTCCGGATCGATACCGAAGAATTCGGCATAGGCGGTGTTGGTGAAGCGCAGCTCGCCATGGGCGTCCAGCACCCACACCGGCATCGGCAGGCCCTCGGCCAGTGCGCTGAAGCGCGCCTCGCTCTCGGCGAGGTCGCGCTCCATGCGCTTGCGCTCGGTGATGTCGAGGAACTGCACGGCGACCAGGTGCTGCTCGGGCGCGCCGATGCGGAAAGCATCCACCGTCCACCAACGGGCCAGCGGCGTGGAGAAATTCTCGAACTTGGCCGAGCGTCCGCTCAGCGCCACCTCGCCATACAGCCGGAACCAGTGCTCCTCATGGGTCGGCGCCAGGTCGCGCATGCGTCGGCCGAACGCGTCGTGCAACCCGGTTTCGCGCTCGAACGCCTGATTAACCTCCAGAAAAACGTAGTCCACCGCGCGCTGGGTCTCGTCGAACAGAACCTGGATCACGCAGAAGCCGGCATCGATCTTGTCGAAGATCTCGCGGTAATGCAGATCCGTCGCCTTCACGAGCGGAGACGAAGTGGTGTCGGGGCTGGCATGCATGACGGAGTAGCTCTGGAAGCGGCCTACGGCAACGGATGAAGACGGTGCCCGGCATCCGCGGCGCAACAACGACGCGCTAGGAACGGCGAGGCGGAACGACCATCTTGTTAAGCCACTCCGCCGCCGTCAAGCCGCGACTTCCGCCGCGCCTGCCCGACCCGGGTCACCAGAAGAAGGCGATCACAAGGACGATGCCCAGCAGCGACAGGCCGATCCCGGCAAACACCAGCCACTGGGTCAGGCGCGCGCTGCGCAGGGCCTGCTCTTCCAGCCAGCGCTCGGCTTCCTCGCGCCACGGCGGCGGCGGCGAGGATTCCAGCAATTCCTGCACACGTGCCGCCCCCAGCCGCCGGCATTGCCGGCGGCATTCTTCGGGAACCACGGTGCGCTCGGGCGCGCTGACGACGGACATGACAACGTTCCTGAATTGCTCAGCCGAGCGTGAAACGCGGCGCGTCGCTGGCGAGCTCGTGTTCCACCGCCATGCGCGCCAATCGCGTGTAGTTGGCGCGCGGGCCGGCACCACGGCCGACGATCAGGCCGAGGTATTCCAGGCCCGTCCACACCCGCACCTTCCACTCCACACCGTGCTCGGCCAGCACCAGCGTCAGCGTGTAGCGGAAGCTCTGCCCCTGCGGGCTGCGGTAGTGGTAGCTGGGCGGGAACTGCACGGCCACATCGCGTGCCTCGCCAAGCGAGACCAGGTAACGCCGCAACAGCTGGCGCACGTCGTCGCCCGGGTTCAGGCGCAACTGCCGCGCGGCGTCGTCCAAGTTGGCCTGGTGCTCGACGAAGGCGGCCGCACCGCTGGCCGGGCTGTGCCCGTGGCGCTTGGCCCAGTCGATGAACTGCAGGCGCACATCGCTGCCGGTGTGGGCCTGGTGGAACAACGGCGTCTTCATGCGATCCCCGCGTCACTCGAGTGGCATCCATCCTCGCGCGCGCACCGTGAAGCAGGCGGCGAGGCGATGTGAGCCGTCCGTCATGCCGCGGCGGATGAATCGGCGGCCAACGCTCGCCGCCGCGTGCCTCGCCGCGATTGCGGGCGCGCCGGCGCAGGCACACACTGGGCGTACGCCTCCTGGAGATCCGCCATGAAGATCCGCTATGCCTGGACGGCGCTGGCTGCTGCCTGCCTGTGGGCGGGCGGCGCCTCCGCCGAGATCCGCAACGTCACCGACCCGCAGGCCCCGCGCAGCCTCACCAGCGACGGCCCGGTGCAGGTCAGTTGGGCCGATCCGGCCACCTTCAGCGAACTGCGGCAGAGCCGCAATCGCTGGGAAGCCGAACGCGGCGACTGGGTGCAGGACCTGGCCGCCTACCTGCAGAAGCAGGCCGCCAAGCAACTGCAGCCCGGCCAGCGCCTGGACATCAAGCTGACCGACATCAAGCGCGCCGGCGACTACGAGCCCTGGCACGGCCCGAACTGGAACGACGTGCGGGTGATGCGCGACCTGTACCCGCCGCGGATCAGCCTCGACTTCACCCTGTACGGCGCCGACGGCCAGGTGCTGGCTCAGGGCCAGCCGAAGCTGATGGACCCGAGCTATCTGTACAACAGCTCGGTCGGCCTGAGCACCGATCCGCTGCGCTACGAAAAGCGCATGCTCGACGACTGGCTGCGCCGCCAGTTCCGCAAGGACAGCGCGGTCGCCGAACGCTGAGGCAGCACGCGCGGCGCCGGTAGCGCGCCGGCGCCGTGAGGCGGGCTCACCCGCCGAGGTAGACCCGCGGCGCGCGCTTGAGGCCGCACAGCAGCCGATAGGCGCTGGACGCGCAGCGCCCGGCCAACGCATCGATGCGCGGCTGTTCGCCCCACAACTGCACCTCGCTGCCGAGCCCCGCCTGCGGGTGCTCGGTCAGGTCCACGGTCAGCATGTCCATGGACACGCGCCCAATCAGCTCGCCGGGCGTGCCGTCGATCAGCACCGGCGTGCCGTTGGGCGCGAACTGCGGATAACCGTCGGCATAGCCGATCGCCACGACCCCGACCCGTGTCGGCCGCGCCGCGACGAAGCGTGCGCCGTAGCCGACCGGCTCGCCCGGCGCGATGTCACGCACGGAAATGACCTTGGACTGCAGGGTCATCACCGGACGCAGTTCGCCGGGCAGCGTGGCCGCTGCGGCGAAGGGGTCGGCGCCGTACAGCATCAGCCCCGGCCGCCCCCAGTCGTTGCGCAACTCCGGCCAGCCGAGCAGCGCCGGCGAGTTGCACAGGCTGGTCTCGCCGGCCAGGCCGGCGGTGGCCTGGCGGAATATCTCCACCTGCTCGCGCGTGCGTGCGCTGTCCAGTTCGTCGGCGCGGGCGAAGTGGCTCATCAGCACCAGCCGCTCGACCTGCGGCAGCGCGCTCAGCCGCGCATGCGCGGCGCGGAATTCGTCCGGCGCCAGGCCCAGCCGGTGCATGCCGCTGTCCAACTTCAGCCACAGGCACAGCGGCTGCGGCGCGGCGAAGGCGGCGATCGCCTCGACCTGCCAGGGCGAGGCCACCGCGCACCACAGCCGGTGTGCGGCGACCAGTTGCAGTTCCTCGGCGTCGAAGATGCCTTCCAGCAGCAGGATCGGCGCGGCGATGCCGGCCTGGCGCAGTTCCAGCGCCTCCTCGATGCAGGCCACCGCGAAGCCGTCGGCCTCGCCGTCCAGCGCGCGCGCGCAGGCCACCGCGCCGTGCCCGTAGGCATCGGCCTTGACCACCGCCAGCGCCTTGCCGCCGCTCAGCCGGCGGGCCAGGCGGTAGTTGTGGCGCAGCGCGTCGAGGTCGATCAATGCACGGGCTGGGCGCACGCGACGGCCTCGGCGACGGACGCGGCGGAACCGCGGGAGTAACGGAAGATGTCCAGGCCCTCGCCGCTGATCTGCGGCTGCCGCGAGACCATCAGGTCGGCCAGGTAGCGGCCCGAGCCGCAGGCCATGGTCCAGCCCAGCGTGCCGTGGCCGGTGTTGAGGAACAGGTTGCGGTAGCCGGTGGCGCCGACCACCGGCGTGCCGTCCGGGGTGGCCGGGCGCAGTCCGGTCCAGAACTCGGCCGCAGCCAGGTCGCCGCCGCGCGGATACAGGTCGTTGACCACCTTCTCCAGGGTGGCGCGGCGCCGCGCCGGCCGCGACAGGTCGAAGCCGGCCAGTTCGGCCATGCCGCCGACGCGGATGCGCTCGTCGAAGCGGGTGATCGCCACCTTGTAGCTCTCGTCGAGGATGGTGGAGGTCGGCGCCAGCGCCGCGTCGCGGATCGGCAGGGTCAGCGAATAGCCCTTCAGCGGGTACACCGGCAGGCGGATGCCCAGCGGCGCCAGCAGGCCGGGCGAATAGCTGCCCAGCGCGACCACGTAGCGGTCGGCACGCTCCAGCCGGCCACCGATGCGCACGCCGTCGATGCGGTCGCCGTCGGCCTGCAGCGCCTCGATGGTCTCGCCCTGGCGGAACTGCACGCCGGCCGCGGCGGCCATCGCCGCCAGGCGCTGGGTGAACAGGCGGCAGTCGCCGGTCTGGTCGTTGGGCAGGCGCAACGCGCCGACCAGGGTCGCCGGCGCGCTGGCCAGGGCCGGCTCGACCCGGGCGATGCCGGCGCGGTCCAGCAGTTCGTAGGGCACGCCGTACTCGCGCAGCACCTCGATGTCCTTGGCCGCGCCGTCCAGTTGCTGCTGGGTGCGGAACAACTGGGTGGTGCCGAGCTGGCGGCCTTCGTAGGCGATGCCGGTCTCGGCACGCAGCTGGTCCAGGCAGTCGCGGCTGTACTCGGACAGGCGCACCATCCGCGCCTTGTTGATCGCGTAGCGCTCGGCGGTGCAGTTGCGCAGCATCTGCGCCAGCCACAGGTACTGCTGCAGGTCGGCGGTCGGCGTGATCGCCAGCGGCGCATGGCGCTGGAACAGCCATTTCAGCGCCTTCAGCGGCACGCCGGGCGCCGCCCACGGCGACGCATAGCCAGGCGAGACCTGCCCGGCATTGGCGTAGCTGGTCTCCAGCCCGGCCGCCGGCTGGCGGTCGACCACCGTCACCTCGCAACCGCTGCGGGCCAGATACCACGCCGTGGCCGTACCGATCACACCGCTGCCGAGAACCAGAACCCGCATGCGCCTACTCCGTTCGGATCAATTCCCTGGCTGGATGGCGCCAGGGCAGAAGTTCGGTGCAGTATAGGCAGCACAACCCAGGATTTTCCCCTGATTTCCACCGGCCCAACAGGCTAAACCCCTGAGACCCGCCCGCATGGCCGCACGCCTCCGCGAACTGGACAAGATCGACCGCAAGATCCTGCGCATCCTGCAGCAGGAAGGACGCATCTCCTTCACCGAACTGGGCGAGCGGGTCGGCCTGTCGACCACGCCATGCACCGAGCGGGTGCGCCGGCTGGAACGCGACGGCGCCATCACCGGCTACTACGCGCGGCTGGACCCGCACTACCTCAAGGCCAGCCTGCTGGTGTTCGTGGAGATCAGCCTGGCCTACAAGTCCGGCGACATCTTCGAGGAATTCCGCCGCGCCGCGCTGAAGCTGCCCAACGTGCTCGAGTGCCACCTGGTCTCGGGCGACTTCGACTACCTGCTCAAGGCCCGCATCAGCGAGATGGCGTCCTACCGGAAGCTGCTGGGCAGCACCCTGCTGACCCTGCCGCACGTGCGCGAATCCAAGAGCTACATCGTGATGGAAGAAGTGAAGGAAACGCTCAGCCTGCCGATCGCCGACTGAGCGTTCCGCGCGGGGTGCAGGTCAGGAGACCAGCAGCTTCTCCAGGTCGTCGCGCGAGGAATTGGCGTGGTTCTTGGCCAGTTCGGCCACCACCCGCTTCTGGACCTCCTTGTGCAGCAGCGGCCGCAACTGCCCCAGCGTGTGCGGGTCGGCAACCAGCATCAGGTGCTCGACATCGCCGCGCAGGGCGTCCTGGTACAGGCGCTCGGCCACCTGCCGCACGAACCCGGCCTCATCCATGGTCATCGGCCGGTCGCCGTCCTCCACACCTTCGATCGGCGCCGGGTTCAGCACCTCGGTCTGCTCCAGCAGCGCGGTCTCGCCCGCCAGGTTGACCCGGAACAGGCGCGCGCTGGCGCGGTCGGCGACGACGATCAGGGTGTTGTCGGGAAGCTTGCTCATCGGTTCTCCTGGCGAACATGGCGCCGCGCATATCGCGGCCGGTCCGCCAGTCTAGAAACCGATTTGTGAGGATGGCGGCCACGCGGCGTTCGCCACGCGTTCGCCGCCCGCGCGCCGGCGCCTCAGTCCTGGATGCGCATTCCGTCGCCGCTGGGCACGGTGTCGTAGTAACGGCCGGTGCGCGTGTCCAGCGCGCGGTTCGGCCCGACCTGCATCGCCCCGGGGATCACCTGGCCGCTGCGATCGTAGAGGCGCACCGGGCGGCGCGCGGCCGGGTCGGCGACTGCGGCCGGCACCGCCGGGCTAGCCGCGCGCTTGCGCTTGGCCTGCCCCTGCGGCCGGTCGTCCAGGTTGGAGGGGACTGGCGTCGCCTTGGGAGCGGAGGCCGACGCCGGCGGGCGCTCGTCGAGACGGCTGGCCATCGATGGCGGTGGCGGCGGCGCGGACTGCAGGGTATTGGCGTCGCGATTGCTGGCCGGTGCGCCGGGCACCGGTTGAAGCGCCTGCGCGGCGGCGAGCGCCGGCACGAGCAGGGCGATGGCAACGCAGGGCAGCAAGCGATTCACGATGGCTCCGTCGACGCGCCGGGAAGAGGCGTTCACGCTAGCGCATCGACCGCGCCGCGTCGACGCGGCCCCGGCGCGCTTGATCCGCCCCGTACAGCCCTCATGTTGTTTTCCCCTCCTCCAGCCCCGGGCCCCGCCATGAGCCGATTCGACCTCACGCCTCCCACTGCTGCCGAGCGCGAGCAGCTGATCGGCGCACTGAACGCGGAGGAACGCCGGGTGTTGCTGCAGCACGGCACCGAAGCGCCGTTCTGCGGGGTGTTCCTGGACAACAAGCTGGAAGGCGTCTACACCTGCCGGCTGTGCGGGCTGCCGCTGTTCCGCTCCAGCGCCAAGTTCGATTCCGGCACCGGCTGGCCGAGCTTCTTCGCGCCCTACCACCCCGATCACGTGCGCGAGCTGCGCGACACCAGCTACGGCATGATCCGCACCGAGATCGTCTGCGCCCGCTGCGACAGCCATCTCGGCCACGTGTTCCCGGACGGCCCGCCGCCGAGCGGCGAGCGCCACTGCCTGAATTCGGTCTCGCTGCAGTTCACCGAACAGGGCCAGGCGCTGCCCAACCCGCTGCACCGCGGCGGCGGCGAGACCGAACCGGCCTGATTCCGGCGCAGACGCGCCGCCACAGGGAGACCACCGGTATGCGAACCCCGTTGCTTCCCCTCCTGCTGCTGCCGCTCGCCCTGGGCGCCTGCCAGCGCAGTCCCGCCCCGGCGCCGGCACAGGCCGCGCCCGCGGCGGCCACGCCGTCGCCCACCGCCGCACCCGGCCTGCAGGCCGATGCCCTGCCCATGCAGTGGCGCTGCGGCGAGGAACTGGTGCAGGCGGCCGCCGATCCGGCGCGCGAGCGCCTGGCCCTGCAGGTGCGCGGGACGCGCCTGGACATGCAGCGCACCGACGCCGGCACCGCCACCGGCGCGCGCTACGCCGATGCCCTGGGCAACACCTTCTGGCAGTCGCAGCCCGACCAGGCCACGCTGACCCTGGCGGGCCTGGGCGAGACGCTCAAATGCGTCCGCCACGACAGCGGCATGACCGGCTGAGCACCCGGCCCGCCGCCCGCGCCGCCAAAAACCCGGCACGGCTCACACCTTCAGAATGGCGCCGCGGGGCCGACATCTAGAGCGTCCCCGTTCCGGCCCGCAGGCTGCTCCGCCATGCTCATCATCGTTGGCTTCATCGTCGTCATCATCAGCGTGGTCGGCGGCTACGTGCTGTCGCACGGCAAACTTGGCGCACTGTGGCAGCCCTACGAGCTGATGATCATCGGTGGCGCGGCCCTGGGCGCGTTCCTGGTCAGCACCCCGGGCAAGATCGTCAAGGCCACCATCGGCGGCGTGCTGGGCGTGTTCAAGGGCCCGCAGTACAAGGCCGACGACTACCGCAGCACCCTGACCCTGATCTACGAACTGCTGAACAAGGCGCGCCGCGACGGCTTCATGGCCCTGGAAGACCACGTCGAGCGGCCGGCCGACAGCGCGATCTTCGGCAACTACCCCAAGGTACTGGCCGACCACCACCTGCTCGACTTCATTACCGACTGCCTGCGCCTGATGATCGGCAGCAACATCGAGCCGCACGAACTGGAACCGCTGCTGGAACTGGAGCTGGAAAAGCACCACCACGAAGCGATGGCGCCGGCGCATGCGCTGAGCAAGGTCTCCGACGGCCTGCCCGGCTTCGGCATCGTCGCCGCGGTGCTGGGCATCGTCATCACCATGGGCTCGATCGGCGGCCCGATCGAGGAGATCGGCCACCACGTCGGCGCGGCGCTGGTCGGCACCTTCCTCGGCATCCTGCTGGCCTACGGCTTCGTCGCGCCGCTGTCGGCGGCGATGGAAGCGCGCGCCGAGCAGGACAGCCGCATCTTCGAATCGGTGAAGACCGCACTGCTGGCCTGCCTGCGCGGCTACAACCCGAAGATCGCCCTCGAATTCGCGCGCAAGACCCTGCCGACCGACGTGCGGCCGAGCTTCGCCGACTTCGAAACGCATCTGAAGACGATCAAGTAACGCAGTCATGGCCGAGACCAAGCCCACCGTCGTCATCCGCCGGGTCAAGAAGGTCCAGGGCGGCGGCCACCACGGCGGCGCGTGGAAGGTGGCCTATGCCGACTTCGTGACCGCGATGATGGCGTTCTTCCTGGTGCTGTGGCTGGTCGCGGCCACCACCAAGGAACAGCGCGCGGCGATCGCCGAATACTTCCGCAACCCCAGCCCGCTGGCCGGCAAGAGCCCGGCGCCGAGCCCCGGCATGGCCGGCCCCGGCGGCGCCAGCACCTCGATGATCAAGCTCGGCGGCGCCGGCGAGATGCAGCGCGGCAACAACAAGGATCCGTTCGGCAGCAAGAGCCTGAAGGGCGACGACAGCAAGAGCAGCCAGCGCGAGAAGGAAAAGGAGCGCCTGGAAACGCTGATGCAGGAGCTGAAGGAAGCCATCGACAAGAGCCAGGCGCTGGAGCCGTTCAAGGACCAGTTGCTGCTGGACCTGACCCCGGACGGCCTGCGCATCCAGATCGTGGACAAGGAGAACCGGCCGATGTTCGACCTCGGCAGTGCGGTGCTCAAGCCCTACACCCGCGGCATCCTCCACGAGCTGTCCGGCTTCATCAACCAGGTGCCCAACCACATCAGCATCACCGGCCACACCGACGTCACCCAGTACAGCACCAAGAACGGCTACAGCAACTGGGAGCTGAGCGCGGACCGCGCCAACGCCGCGCGCCGCGAACTGGTCGCCGGCGGCATGGGCGAGGACAAGGTCTCGCGCGTGGTCGGGTTGTCCTCGTCGGTGCTGTTCGACAAGCAGGTGCCGAACAATCCGATCAACCGCCGCATCAGCATCGTGGTGATGACCAAGGATGCCGAGGACGCGGCCACCGCCGATGGCGACCACAGCGTCGCCCTGGGCACCGTGCAGCCCGACGCCGACACCAAGGTGCCGGACCTGAGCGCGGCGGCGACGGAGGCGGCCGCGGCGCCGGCGCCCGGCAAGGCGGCGCCCGCCGCCGCACCTGCCGCCACCCCCGGCGCTCCGTCGGCAGCAGCGCCGGCGGCGAGGCCGGCCAAGGCCTCGGTGCGGATCGCCGAACCGCGCACCACCTCGCCGGAGGCAGCGGCCGCCGCCGCGCGCGACGCCTTGCGCAGCATCAACGGCGGGGCACCGGTGACGGCCGCCGCCGCCGGCGGCACCGAAGCGGCCAGCGCACGCTGATCGCGGCGGCACCCGGCGCGGCGCCGGCGGCCGCGCCGCGATGGCCCGGCGGGACCGCATACGGCGCGGCGCTTACAATGACCGCCACTTCGCCAACGAGACCGCCGTGTCCAAGCAATCCAAAGCCAAGCGCGACAAGCGCAAGAAGCAGCAGCCGTCGCGCCCCTTCGCCCGCCTGGGCCGCGAGCAGCCCATCGCCAACCACGCCGTGCTGCAGGACCAGAGCGGCCGCGTGCTGGCCGCGATCGGCCTGCAGGGCCGCCAATGGCTGCTGGCGGTCGGCGGCCAGACCATGGGCAATGCCGACAATCCGGTGCCGATGCTGGCGATGCTCAAGCACCTGGCCAACCTGCAGGAGCAGGAAGGCAACACCATCACCCTGGAATACTCGACGCAGCTGCAGCAGATGATCGACGCGCTGGCGGCCGAGGCCGGCCAGACCCCGGCCGAGTACCTGGACGCGCTGGTCGCCGAGTTCGCCGCGGGCGACGGCGCGACAGAGGATGCGGCCGAGGACGAGACCGACGCGGACGCCGCGACGGAGGCCGGCGATGCCGCGCCGGCGCAGGCCGACAGCAGCGCGGCGCCTGACACCGCGGCGGACGCCGACGGCACGCACAAGCCGGCCTGACCGGACGCGATGGCGGTCTACATCGACGATGCGGTGCATCCCTGGCGCGGCCAGCGCTGGGGCCACCTGCTCGCCGACACGCTGGACGAACTGCACGCCATGGCGGCGCGGCTGGGCATTCCCCGCCGCGCCTTCCAGAACAAGCTCAGCGGCGCGCACTACGACGTGCCGGCCGCCCTGCGCGACGAAGCGATCCGCCTGGGCGCGGTGCCGGTCTCGCGGCACAGCGATCGCGAACTGCTGAAGGCGCTGATCCGCCACGCACGTGCGCAGGCGCGCGGCGAGGCCGATTGAAGCGTGATGGCGGCAGCGGCGTCCTGCGCAGTGCGGCGGCGCGGGCGTGCGGGTGCACTGGACCAGCGCTTCCGGCAGCGGCCGGCACGGCTGCGTCTGACGGCTCTGCGCGTCGCGACTGAAGTCGCTCCCACAGGGAGCTGCGGATACGTTATGGCGCACTGCAGGAGGCCTTCAGCCCCAACATTCACCATGGGCGGTGCGATCGCGACTTCGCTCGTCGCGGCTGAAGCCGCTCCTACAGGGCGCTGGCGGCAAGCTGCTGGGTGCACTGTGGGAGGGACTTCAGTCCCGACGGCATCCGGCGCCAGAACACCCAAACGCTGCACGCATCGCCACTGAAATCGCGCCCACAGGACGCTGCGGGTGCCTGACACGCAAGGCGGCAACACCAATCACCGATGCGCAGCGAGGGATGCCTAGAACGGATCGCTGCCCGGGCGCAGGTCGATGCCGAGGATCGCGGCCAGGCGCTGCATGTCCTGATCGTCGCGGCTGAGCGCCATCCAGCCGGCGCGGATCTCGCTGCCGGCATCCCAGCACCAGATGCTGTAGCCGTGCTCGCGCAGGCGGTCGTAGGCCACCGCCAGCAGCGAGGCGCTGTCGTGCTCCTCCAGGAAGTCGGCATCGTCGATGTCGCCGCCCCAGTCGATGCGCAGGTTCCAGCGCGCGGCCAGTTCGTCGATCGCGCCGATCAGCGCCTCGCGGTCGTGGCCGTCGACGTAGAAGCCCGCCCGCCAGTCGATCGCGTCCTTCAGCGTCCACAGCCAGTCCGCGTCCTCGCGCTCGGCTTCGCCGGCGGCCTCGCGGTAGGCGTCGAACTGGCGCAGGGCGCTTTCCTCGTCGCCCGGGTTGATCAGCAGCAGCAGGTTCCAGATCAGGCCCTGCTGGGTATCCGGATCGTCGTCGTCGTCGAACAGGTCGTCGGGATCGTCGTAGTCGGCGCTGTTGTCGGGCATGGCGGCGCATCGGGCATCACGGGGAGCGCCAGTGTGCCGCGCCCGGCGCGACGACGGAAGCGCGGAACTCGGCAACGGCGCCGCGGGCGTTTATCCTTCGCAGCCCGGAAGACGGCGCTGTCCGCCGCCACGCGAAGCCACCACGATGTCCGACACGCCCCCCGACCGCCTGGCGGTCAGCCCGCAGAGCCCGTTCCACGATGCCGAGACGCTGTCGCGCGGCGTCGGCATCCGCTTCAACGGCGTGGAGCGCGACAACGTCGAGGAGTACTCGATCAGCGAAGGCTGGATCCGCGTGCAGGTCGGCAAGGCGCGCGACCGCCGCGGCAATCCCATGACCATGAAGGTCAAGGGCCAGGTCGAAGCCTTCTGGCTCGACGCCAAGTAAGCGCGATCGCCGGCAGGCACGGCGCCCGCCGGCACATTGCGGTCCTCGGCGACCGCCTCAGGGCTTGAGCCGGTAGCCGCTGCGGAAGATCGCCCAGATCACGCCCAGGCACAGCGCCAGGAACCCCAGGGTCATGCCCACGCTGACCGCGATGTGCACGTCGGCCTTGCCGTAGAACGCCCAGCGGAAGCCGCTGACCAGGTACACCACCGGGTTGAACAGGCTGATCTTCTGCCACAGCGGCGGCAGCATGTTGATCGAGTAGAAGCTGCCGCCGAGGAAGGTCAGCGGCGTGATCACCATCAGCGGGATCACCTGCAGCTTCTCGAAGCCGTCGGCCCACACGCCGATGATGAAACCGAACAGGCTGAAGGTCAGCGCGGTCAGCACCAGGAAGCCGAACATCCACAGCGGATGGGCGATCTCGTACGGCACGAAGGCGCGCGCGGTGAGCAGGATCAGCAGGCCCAGCAGCACCGACTTGCTCGCCGCCGCGCCGACGTAGCCGATCACCACCTCCCACCATGCCACCGGCGCCGACAGCACCTCGTAGATGGTGCCGGCCCAGCGCGGCATGTAGATGCCGAACGAGGCGTTGGAAATGCTTTCGCTGAGCAGCGACAGCATCACCAGCCCCGGGATGATGTAGGCGCCGTAGCTGATGCCGTCGATGGCGCCCATGCGCGAGCCGATCGCCGCGCCGAACACCACGAAGTACAGCGAGGTCGACAGCACCGGCGAGGCGATGGACTGGGTCAACGTGCGGAAAGTGCGCGCCATCTCGAAACGGTAGATGGCGGCGATCGCGTGCAGGTTCATGCGCGCACCTCCGCCGCGGCAGACGCCGGCCGCACCAGGTTGACGAAGATTTCCTCCAGCGAACTCTCGCTGGACTGCAGGTCCTTGATCTCCACGCCCTGCTCCTCCAGTTGCCGCAGCAGCGGGCCGATGCCGGTCTGCTCGGCCTGCGCGTCGTAGGTGTAGGTCAGCGTGGCGCCGTCGGCGGACAGTTCCAGCGGCTGCGTCGCCAGCGCTGGCGGCAACGCCGGCAGCGGCGCCTGCAGGGTCAGCGCCAGTTGCTTCTTGCCGAGCTTGCGCATCAGCGTGCGCTTGTCCTCCACCAGCACCAGTTCGCCGCGGTTGACCACGCCGACCCGGTCGGCCATGTCCTCGGCCTCCTCGATGTAGTGCGTGGTGAGGATGATGGTGGTGCCCTGCTCGCGCAGGCGCCGCACCATCTGCCACATGTCGTGGCGCAGCTCCACGTCAACGCCGGCGGTGGGTTCGTCCAGGAACAGGATGGACGGTTCGTGCGCCAGCGCCTTGGCGATCAGCACGCGCCGCTTCATGCCGCCGGACAGGGTGGAGATGCGGCTGCCGCGCTTGTCCCACAGCGACAGCTCGCGCAGCACCCGCTCCAGGTGGGCGTCGTCGCGCGGCTTGCCGAACAGGCCGCGGCTAAAGCGCACCGTCGCCCACACCGTCTCGAACGCATCGGTGGCCAGCTCCTGTGGCACCAGGCCGATCTTGGCGCGCGCGGCACGGTAGTCGCGCACGATGTCGTGGCCATCGGCCAGCACCCGGCCACTGCTGGGCGTGACCAGGCCGCAGATGATGCTGATCAGCGTGGTCTTGCCGGCGCCGTTGGGGCCGAGCAGGGCGAAGATCTCGCCGCGGCGGATCTCCAGGTCGATGCCCCTGAGCGCCTGGAAGCCCCCGGCGTAGGTCTTGGTGAGCTGTTGCACGGAAATGATCGGCGACACAGGAACTCCCGGGGTGGCGCAGCGGCTGCGGAAACGGCCCCCAGGGTAGAAGCCGGATCGTGATGGATAAATCCCGATCCGACGGAAGCACTCTCCCGGATGCGGGACAGTGCGCCAGCCGGTGCCTGCAAACGCTGACGACGCCGTGGTTGCCGCGCCGAACGCCGGCTAGCGTTCGCCGGTGCCGAGGGTACCGGCGGCCGGCCGCGCAGGGCGCGGCCAGGGCAGCACGCGCCAGCCGAAGTTGACCCCCGCCGCCGCCAGCAGGATCAGCAGCGCCCCGAGCACCTGCGTCCACGCCAGCGACTGCCCGAAGGCGATGCGATCGACCGCGATCGCCACCACCGGATAGATGAACGACAGCGCCCCGATCATCGCGGTGGGCAGTTTCTGGATGGCGCCGTACAGCAGCACGTACATCACCCCGGTGTTGACCACGCCGAGCACCACCAGATCCAGCCACTGGGCGGGGCGGGACGGCAAGGCATCGAAGTGCGCGAACGGCGCCAGCAACACGATGCCGATGCCGAGTTGCAGCAGCGCCAGCAGGTGCGGCGGCGTGCCTTTCAGGTGCTTGGTGACGATCGACGACACCGCGTACAGGAACGCTGCGCCCAGCGCCAGCGCGACGCCCTGCAGGTACTCGCCCGGCACCGCGAGCACCGCCGGCACGATGCGCACCACGCCCACCAGGCCGACGAAGGCCACCGCCAACCACGCCATGGTCGAGGCGCTGATGCGCTCGCGGAACACGATCGCGCCCAGCCCGACCAGCATGAACGGCTGCGTGTTGTAGACGGCGGTGGCCATCGAAATCGAGGCGCGGCCGTAGGCGGCGAACAACAGCAGCCAGTTGCCCACGATCGCGACGCCGCCGAGCAGCACAAGCGCCAGCATCCGCGGCGAAAACGCCTTACGGCGCAACAGGCCCAGCGCCGCGCAGACGATCAGCAGGGTGGCCGCGCCGAACAGGCAGCGGAAGAACACCACGTTGACCGGCGATTGCCGCGAGGACACCACCAGCCAGCCGATCGTGCCGGACATGAGCATGGCCACGACCATCTCGGCCGCACCACGGCGGATCTCGTTGGATGCCATCCCGGTTCCTTTCAATGTGTCGGATGGCAGCCATTGTAGAAACCGCGGCTTCGCGAAAACATGCTTAAACTTAGGTTATCTACAAATCTGGCCTCAGAAATTAAGCCCCTTATGCATAACCACCTTTCAGCACCCGCCGTCGCCACGCTCGACGCGATCGATCGCGCCATCCTCGGCGCGCTGGCGCAGGACGCGCGCATGGCGACCAGCGAACTGGCCCGGCAGATCGGCCTGTCGGCGCCGGCCACCGCCGACCGCGTGCGACGGTTGCAGCACCAGGGCGTGATCGCCGGGTTCACGGTCGAGCTCGACCCACGCGCGCTCGGCTACACCTTGCAGGCGATCGTGCGGGTGAAGCCGCTGCCGGGGCAGCTGCACCTGGTGGAGGAGCTGCTGCAGCGCATCCCGGAAGTCGTCGAATGCGACAAGGTGACCGGCGAAGACTGCTTCATCTGCCGGCTGTACCTGCGCACCATCCAGCATCTGGACAGCATCCTGGCGAAAGTCAGCGAACGTGCCGAAACCAACACCGCGATCGTGAAATCCACGCCCGTGCCCAGGCGGCTGCCGCCGTTGGTCGAGGACGCCTAGCGCGATGCGCCAGTCGCGGCGAAGGCCGGGACCCGGGACCCGCAAGAGCCTAGCAGCGACTCGTTGTCTACGATCAGCTGCCGTCACATTTCGCGGGTAGCGACGCGTCCGCCCTGCGAAGCCCACTTTTCCGGGTCCCGGGTCCCGGGTCCCGGCCTTTCAGCTCTTGCGCCGCGCCTCCAGCAGATCCAGGTTGCGGATCAGCCGGCGCGCGATCTCGTCGGAGATCTTGCGCTGGCGGGTCAGCTTGAACAGTTCCTGGCGCTCGGCCTGCAGGCCGGCGTTGCGCAGTTGGCGCAGCACATTGTCCAGGCGCCGCGCCTCCTCCGGGTCGCTCTCCATCGCGTCGCCGTGGTCGAGGTGGCGCTGGTACAGCGCGCTGACCCGGTTGGCCGCCTCGTTGTACAGGTCGGCGTGCTCGCTGTCCTGCACCAGCCGCTGGCGCAGCTTCTCCACCGCGGCCAATGCCGCACGCGAGGACTCGCGCCGGGCCAGGTCTTCCTCCAGGCGGTCGCTCGGCTCTTCCGGCAGCTCCAGGCCGCGCAGCAGGCGCGGCAGCGCGATGCTGGCGACGAGCAGCGAGGTGACGATCACCGCACTGGCCAGGAAGATCGCCAGGTCGCGCGCCGGGAACGCGGCGCCGTTGGGCAGGGCCAGCGGCAGGGTCAGCACGCCGGCCAGGGTGATCGCGCCGCGCACGCCGGCCAGCGAGGTCGCCACCACGATCCGCCACGGCGGGCTCTGCCGGTCCTCGCCGCGACGGCGCGCCTTGAGCAGGGTCCAGCGCAGCGACAGCCACACCCACAGGAAGCGCAGCAGCAGCAGGCCGACGTAGATGGCCAGCGCATAGCCCAGCAGCCACCACGGATCCAGGTGCCCGGCCTCGTCCATGTTGTGCATGGCGCCCTGCACAATGCCCGGCAACTGCTCGCCGAGCAGCACGAACATGATGCCGTTGAGAGTGAACTGCACCATGTCCCACACCGCCGAGCGCTGCACGCGCATGCTGCCCGGGGCGCGGCCGCTCAGTTCCACGTAGCTCATGGCGATGCCGGCGGCGACCGCGGCGAGGATGCCCGAGGCGTTGATCGCCTCGGCCAGCAGGTAGGCGGCGAAGGGCAGCAACAGGTTGACCAGGATCGCCGCGCCCGGCTCCTCGCCGACCTGGCGCCACACCCAGCGCTGCGCCAGGCTGGTGCCGACCACCACCGCGATGCCGGCGGCCACGCCGACCAGCGCCACCCACAGGAAGGTCAGCGAGGCGTCGGCCAGCGAGAACGCGCCGGTGATCGCCGCGGCCACCGCGAACTGGAAGCAGACCAGGCCGGACGCGTCGTTGAGCAGCGACTCGCCTTCCAGGATGTGCATCAGCCGCTTGGGGATGGGCGCGCGCGCGGCGATCGAGGACACCGCGATCGGATCGGTCGGCGACACCACCGCCGCCAGCGCGAACGCCACCGCCAGCGGCATGGTCGGGATCATCCAGTGGATCAGGAAGCCGGCGCCGATCACCGTGAACACCACCAGGCCCAGCGCCAGTTCCAGGATCACGCCCTTGTCGCGGAACAGACCCTGCTTGGGGATGCGCCAGCCGTCCAGGAACAGCAGCGGCGGCAGGAACAGCAGGAAGAACAGCTCCGGCTCCAGCGCATAGCCCTTCTTGAACACGCCGGCGATGATCGCGCCCAGGCCGATCTGCACCAGCGGCAACGGCAGCGAGAACGGCAGAACGCGCACGAGATAGCCACTGGCCACCACCGCCAGCAACATCGCCAAGACCACTTCGATCGAATGCATGCTCGTCCGGACGGCGGCGCCACGCGGCAGCGCCGCCCATGAATGGGGGAGCCTGCAAGCAAAGCGCACCGCGGCGGCGATGTCCAGTGGGACGACGCAGCCGGCCGCTGATGTCGCGACGTTGCCGCCCGGACAGCTGGCCCACAACCGGGGTGCAAGATGGGCAGCGCTCGCCCTGGACCCAGCGGCGTCCATCCAGCCGGATCTGGACGCCCCGGGTGCGTCGCCGATGGATGACGGCGCGGCCGACGTTGTCCGCTGGCTGCACTGCGGCGAGCGACGCATGATCCGCCCATGTTCCTGACTCGACAGGTGTGGAACGGCATCGCGTCGCTCCCTGCGATTCGCCAAGGGAGCGCACGAACGCACCGTGCCGCGAGCATGCCACGCGGCAGGTACGTAACCGGATCGACTACGGCGTGTAGGGTTCGAACACCTTGTCTTTCCCCGTGGCCGTGCTGATGGTCCATATTTGCGTGCAATACGCGCGATTGATGTAGATGTAGTCGCTACGTGGATCCACGTCGTTATCGAGACTCGCGTCGTAGTCCTTTTGCTTGGTCAGAAACAGGGCGATTCCCTGCTTGCCTCTGTCTCCCTTGATGGGCGTGATCAGCACGGCAGCCCCTTTTTCCTCCCAGGCATCGGGCAAGTCCATCTCAAAGCACAGCCAGCGGTCGCCCGGCGTCGCCTTCAGGCCCAGCACCCGTGCTACCGGGCTACTGTTGTCGGCAAGTTGCTCCGGCGAAAGGCGCGTGACGTAGCACGCTTTCGGCTTTCCTTCCGACTGATCCTGTGCGCTTTCGATGAACTCCCATCCCTTGCTGCCGCCCAGTCGCTTTACCTTGCTCAGAATCGACACCGGGCCGTAGTGGTAGTACTTCATGCCATCCTCTCTTTACGTGTGATCGTGCGGTTGATTGGCATGTCCCTGCATCCCGGTCGACGGCAGATGCCGATCGCGTTCCACTGGCAACAGCGGCGGCTTCCAGTTGATCGACAGGACCGATCGTGATTGGCGAAGGGCCATGCCCCCACAGAATCGGCCGACGGCGAAGCAAGAGATGCCGGGCAAAACCTGATTTGCGGCCAGTACCCGCCCTACTCTTCCCATCTGGCGTATTGCAGCGAGCGCGACGACACGGGGAGCACTCGTTCATCATTCTCTGGGCCGCGTGATGCAACCGCGCCGGCGCTGCGCGCGTAAAGGCAGGTGCACGGTCGACTGGCCGCGCATCCCTTTCAAGGAGCAAGCCCATGAAACTCCAGTTGCTGGCCCTGGCCCTCGCCGGCCTCGTCTCCCTGCCCGCCATGGCCGACACCGGTCAGGCCGCGGCGCACGACCACGCAGCGATGAGCACGGCCAAGCCGAATCCGATGGTCGGCGGCGCGCCGATGTACGCCACCAAGGACATCATCGACAACGCGGTCAACTCCAAGGAGCACACCACCCTGGTCGCCGCGGTCAAGGCCGCCGGCCTGGTGGACACGCTGAAGGGCGCAGGCCCGTTCACCGTGTTCGCGCCGACCAATGCCGCCTTCGCCGCCTTGCCGGCCGGCACGGTGGACACGCTGCTCAAGCCGGAGAACAAGGAAAAGCTGACCCAGGTGCTGACCTACCACGTGGTCCCCGGCAAGCTCGATGCGGCGACGCTGCTGGCGCAGATCAAGGCCGGCGGCGGCAGCGCCAAGCTGACCACGGTGCAGGGCGAAACGCTGATCGCCAAGACCCGCGGCGGCAAGGTCACCCTCACGGACAGCAAGGGCAATACCGCGCACGTCACCACCGCCGACGTGATGCAGCGCAATGGCGTGATCCATGTGGTGGACAAGGTTTTGATGCCGTAAGCACATCGGGGGTGCATTGGCATCGCGGGGACGGCTGCGGCCGTCCCCGTTTTGCGCCTCCATGCGCTCGACGACGGCAGCACGCCCCGACTGCGACGACCGCCGCATGCGCAGGCCGTCAGTCGTCGGCACTGTCTCCGTGCAGCATCGGCACCCGCTCCGCCAACACGCGCAAGTCGCGCACGAAGCCTCGATAGGCGGCCTCGCCCGCTTCGCCGCCGCGCTGGCGCAGCACCCACGACGGATGCACGGTGGCCAGGGCATGCGTGCCGTCGTCCAGCGCCTGCCACTGCCCTCGCTGGGCCATCAGCGCGAACCCATTCCCCAGCACCGCGCGCGCCGCGGTCGCGCCCAGGCACAGCACGATGCGCGGGCGTACCCGCGCCAGTTCGCCAGCCAGCCACATGCGGCAGGCCTCGACATGGGCACGCTCGGGATTGCGGTGCAGCCGCGCCTTGCCGCGCTGCTCGAAGCGGAAATGCTTGACCGCGTTGGTGACGTACATGCCGGCACGTTCGATCCCCAGCTCCTGCAACGCGCGGTCGAACAGGCGCCCGGCCGGGCCGACGAAGGGACGTCCGCTCAGGTCCTCCTCGTCGCCGGGCTGCTCGCCGACCACCATCACCGCCGCGTCCTGCGGGCCTTCGCCGAACACGGTCTGGGTGGCCGGCTGCCACAGCGGGCAGCGGCGGCAGTCGCGGGCCGCCGCGCGCAGCGCCTCGAGGCTGTCGTCGGCGGCCACCGCCGGCGCCGGTGCCGGGGCGGGAATGCGCCGACGCACCGGCTCCGGCGCGCGCTCGGCCATCTCGCGCACGCGCTGCCCGGCGTCGCGGATCAGCGTGGGCAGCAACTGCGCCTCCGGCAGATGCTTCCAGTATTTCTGCGGCATCTCCTGGCGCATCATCGTCGGGTTGAGCCGCGCCGGGTTGAAGATGTTGGCGTAGTAGGTGCGCCACAGCGCGTCCTGCGCGTCGTCGGCCGGCGCATCGGCGCGCTGCGCACCGGCGCCGAACTGCAGCGTCTCGCCGTCCCAGCGCACGCTGCGGTACGGAGTGAGAATCGCCCAGCGCATGCCGGCGAAGCGCCGCGCGAAGAACGGCGCCACCCGATCGACGATGTGGTGCTCCGGCTCGAACCAGGCGATGTACGCCTCCTGCTCGCCCGGCACCTCGCGGAAGCGCACGAACGCCTTCATCTTGTGGCTGTCGCGGCGCACCGCCTGCGCCCATTGCCGGGCGCGGTGCACGTCGGCATCGGTGACCCGCTGCAGCAGCGCGCGCTCCCCGCCGGCGATGCGCCACAGCAGGCGGTACAGCAGCGCATGCCGCTGCGGATCGCGATGGCACAGCACCGCGCCGGCCAGCGCCAGGAACTCGGCCGATACCCGCGGTGGCGACACCTGCGCAGGCAGCGTCGCAACGTCGGTCCCGGCCAGCAGGCCGCCCTGCGCATCGCCATCCCAGGCCAGCGTCTCCGGCGCCGCCTGCGCGCACCATGCCGCCCGCGCCACCGCCCGCCACGCCTCCAGGCTCCACGGCGGCACCACCTCAGCCTGGAACACGGCCTGCTCCCTGCCTCGCGCCAGCGCGTCGAACGCGACGGGCCGCGCCCACCGCGTCAGTCAAACAAGCCACCCTGGCGCGGCGCCGGCGCCAGTTGCGCGCGCAGCCGCTGCGGATCGTCCAGCCGCTGCCGCGGATGGTGATCGAGCACGCTGACGAACGGCAGCAGCTTCTTCAGCGGCACCCGCAGCCGCGCCAGGTCCTCGACCCGCAGCCGCGCGTGCCGCCGCGCCAGCAGCAGCCGCTCGACGTTGCGCGTGCCCAGCCCCGGCACCCGCAGCAGCAGTTCGCGCGCGGCGGTGTTGAGATCCACCGGGAACCGCTCGGGGTTGCGCAGCGCCCAGGCCAGCTTGGGATCCACGTCCAGGTCGAGCATGCCGCTGGCCGCGGGCGGGGCGATCTCCTCCACCGAGAAATCGTAGAACCGCAGCAGCCAGTCGGCCTGGTACAGGCGGTGTTCGCGCTGCAGCGGCGGCGCCAGCAACGGCAGCTTGGCGGAGGCGTCGGGAATCGGACTGAACGCGGAGTAGTAGACCCGGCGCAGGCGATAGTTGCCGTAGAGATTGTGGCTGGTGTGCAGGATCGCGCGGTCGTCCGCGCCGTCGGCGCCGACGATCATCTGCGTGCTCTGCCCGGCCGGGGCGAAGCGCGGCGGCTTGGCGCGCACCCGCGCCTCGGCTTTGCGCGCCTCCTTGCTCTCCTCGATGCGCCAGCGCAACTCGCCCATCGCCGCCCGGATGCCGCCGACGTTCTTCTCCGGCGCCAGTTGCGCCAGGCCGCCTTCGGTCGGCAACTCCACGTTGATGCTGAGCCGGTCGGCGTAGCGGCCGGCGGCGGCGAGCAGTTCCGGCGCCGCATCGGGAATGGTCTTGAGATGGATGTAGCCGGCGAAGCGATGCTCTTCGCGCAACTGCCGCGCCACCTCCACCAGTTGCTCCATGGTGTAGTCGCTGTTGCGGATGATGCCGCTGGAGAGGAACAGCCCTTCGATGTAGTTGCGCTTGTAGAAATCCAGGGTCAGCTTGACCACTTCGGCCGGGGTGAAGCGCGCGCGGCGCACGTTGCTGGAGACGCGGTTGACGCAGTACGCGCAGTCGAACACGCAGAAATTGGTCAGCAGGATCTTCAGCAGCGACACGCAGCGCCCGTCGGGCGTGTACGAATGGCAGATGCCCATGCCCTCGGTGCTGCCGATGCCGCCACTGCGCAGCGAATGGCGCTTGTCGGCGCCGCTGGAAGCGCAGGAGGCGTCGTACTTGGCCGCGTCGGCGAGCACGGCGAGTTTTTCGAGGGTATTCACCGGCCGACGATGCCGGGTCCGCGTCTCAAACGGTGAGACGCGGATGCGCTGCGGCCTTCACCGCCATGAATCGCTCAGGTCGACGCGCCGGCGTTCAGGCCGCTGCGCGCGCCGCGGCGCCATCGAAGCGATAGATGTCCATCGCCAGCAGGCCGGCGTCGATCCCGGCGTCGATGCGCTGCGCTCCCAGCCCCTCCGTGCCCGCCGCGCCCACCGCCACGTAGATCGGCAACCAGTGCTCGTCGGTGGGATGCGCACGCGCGGCGAACGGCGCCTGCCGACGGTAGTCGAGCATCGCCGGCACGTCGTCGCGGCGCAACGCCTGCTCGGTCCACTCGATGAACGGACGCACGTAGGGCACTTCCTTGCCCTCGGCGTAGCGGCCGAAGTCGTGCAGGTTGTGGGTGATGCTGCCCGAGCCGATCACCAGCACGCCGTCCTCGCGCAGCGGCGCCAGCGCGCGGCCCAGCGCCAGGTGGTGCTCCGGCCCCAGTTCCGGCTGGATCGACAGCGGTACCACCGGAATGTCGGCCTGCGGGTACAGCAGCGACAGCGGCACCCACACGCCATGGTCCAGCCCGCGGCGTTCGTCCAGCACCGGCGCCAGCCCGGCCTGCGCCAGCAGCTCGGCGACCTGGTGCGCCAGCGCCGGCGCACCCGGCGCCGGATACTGCATCGCGTACAGCGCCTGCGGGAAGCCGCCGAAGTCGTGGATGGTCGGCGGCTGCGCCGCGGCGCCGACCAATGGCCGCCGGCCCAGCCAGTGCGCCGAGGCCAGCACGATGGCGCGCGGCCGCGGCAGCGTCTTCGCCAGTTCGGCCAGGCGGGTGCCGACCAGGCCGGGCTGCAGCGCGGTCATCGGCGAACCGTGCGAGATGTACAGGGAGGGCAGACGAGACATGACAGGTCTCCGGAAGGGACAGGAAACACCGCGCTCAGCGCGTGCGCAACGTGAAGCGGCCGTCACCGATCAGGAACAGCACCGCCAGCGCCAGCGCCCAGAACGCCGGGTACTCCCAGCCGCCGCCGGGATTGGCGAAGCCGAAGCCGTTGGCGCCGTGCACGCTGACGATGGTGCCGAGCAGCAGCGGGATGCCGAGCAGCCCCACCCAGCGCGCGTACACGCCGAGCAGCAAGGCCGCGGCGAGAGTGAACTCCAGCGCCATCGCCACATAGCCCACCGCGCCCGGCAACCCGAGCGACACGAAGTAGGCGGCGGTGCCGGCCGGGGTGAACACCAGCAGCTTGGTCAGTGCATGCACCAGGAACAGCGCGCCCAGGGCCAGGCGCAGCAGGGTGGCACCGTAGGGCGCCAGGCGGGAGACGGGAGCGGACATGGGAGACCTCACGACGGACCATGGGATGGGGAACGCTGTACAGGCTATTCCCGTCGCCGCCACGAATAAATTATCGTTATTTCGAGAATTCATTTCGGGATCCGCAACAATGGATACGCTTGATGCGATGCGGGTGTTCGTCGCCGTGGTCGACCGCAACGGCTTCAACGCCGCCGCCGAGGCGCTGGGCATGTCCACGGCCAGCGTCACCCGCCAGGTGGCGTGGCTGGAGCAACGCCTGGGCTCGCGCCTGCTCAACCGCACCACCCGCCGGGTCAGCCCGAGCAGCGTCGGCGCCGCCTACTACCAGCGCTGCCAGATGTTGCTGGCCGAGTTCGACGACATGGAGGCGGCGGTCGGCGAGCAGGCGCTGACGCCCTCGGGCACGCTGCGGATCAACGCCCCCTTCAGTTTCAGCATCGCCCGGCTCGGGCCGCGCCTGGCCGGCTACAGCGCGCGCTATCCGCAGGTGGCACTGGACCTGACCCTGTCCGACCGCCTGGTGGACATCGTCGAGGAAGGCTACGACCTGGCGATCCGCATCACCCGCCAGGTGGCGCCGACCTTGATCGCGCGCAAGCTCGGCGAAGTGCAGGCCTTCCTGTGCGCGGCGCCGGCCTACCTGGCGCGCGCCGGCACGCCGCAGCTGGCGGCCGACCTGGCCGGCCACGCCTTCCTCAGCTACAGCTACGTGCAGGACGACCTGACGCTGCACGGCCCCGAGGGAGCGACCCAGGTGCGGGTGGCCGGCACCCTGCGCGCCAATTGCGGCGACGTGCTGCGCGAGGCGGCCATCGCCGGCATGGGCATTACCATGCAGCCGGACTTCATGGCCGAGGCGGCACTGGAAGATGGCCGCCTGGTACGGGTGCTGCCCGAGCACGAGGTCGGCCCGATCGGTGTCTACGCGGTGTACGCCAGCCGCAGCCACCTGGCGCCGAAGGTGCGCAGCTTCATCGACTACCTGGTCGAGGTCGGCATCGACCGCACCATGCGCTCCCCGGCCGAGAACTGAACCGAACCGCGGCGCGCGGTCGGACACAACATCCCGCCGATGGCGCTGATCCGGGCAGCCGGGCATGCGCACAATGCCCGCGCTTCCCCCCCCCCTCACCTCAGGAGTCCGCTTATGAGCAAGATCGCGATCGTCTACTTCAGCGGCTACGGCCACACCGTCAAGCAGGCCGAGGCCGTGCACGCCGGCGCCGCCAGCGTCGGCGAGGCCACGCTGTACCGCATCGACCAGGACGGCAACCTGCCCGACGGCGCCTGGGAGGCCATCGGCCAGGCCGACGCCATCATCTACGGCAGCCCGACCTACATGGGCGGCCCGGCCTGGCAGTTCAAGAAGTTCGCCGACGCCAGCTCCAAGCCGTGGTTCTCGCAGGCCTGGAAGGACAAGATCGCCGCCGGCTTCACCAACTCGGCCTCGGTCAACGGCGACAAGTTCGCCACCATCGAATACTTCTGGACCCTGGCCCAGCAGCACGGCCAGATCTGGGTCGGCACCGGCCTGCTGCCGTCCAACACCAAGGCGCACGGCCCCAACGACGTGAACTGGACCGCCGGCTCCGGCGGCGCGCTGGCGATCTCGCCGTCCGACGCCTCGCCGGACGAGGCGCCGCGCAGCGGCGACCTGGAGACCGCGCGCCTGCTCGGCAAGCGCGTGGCCGAGTTCGCCGCCAGGCTCAAGGGCTGATCGCAGGCGGCGCCGTCCATCATCGACGGCGCCGCTCCGCTGCCGCCGCAACGATCACGCTGCAGGGGTGGCGACGCGTTGCGGTATCTCGGGCATGGGGCCGCGTTCAAGGTAGGTACCGAGCACGACATAGCTGTGGGTGGCACGTACGCCCTTGACCGCTTGAATACTGGACAGCAGCCGCTCCAGGCCAGCCGGGTCCGCGCAGCGCACCTTCAGGATCAGGCAGGTGTTTCCGGTCGCGGTATGGATCTCCTCGACATCGGCCAATTCCCGCAAGGCCTGGATCGGCTCGGTCATGCCCCATCCCTCCGTCGTGACGTGGACGAAGGCAAGGAGCGGGCAACCGATCTTTGCGCCGCCGAGCTGCGCGACCGTGCCGCGCATGAAACCGCCGCGGCGCAATCGCTTCACCCGCTCATGCGCTGCCGGAGCGGACAGGTGCACCCGTTCCGAAAGCTCGGAATAGGACCTGTCGGCGTTTTCCGCGAGCAGCCTTAATAACGTTCGGTCGGTGCTGTCGAGGCCGGAGGGGTGCGTCGCTCCGCGCAGAACCGCGTTCGTTTTTGCGTTCATCCTCTCGCTTTTCGTTCGCCAAGAGCGTCTGAATCTGTACCTTATCGCCGTATGCGCCCCATGAGACCGACATTTCAGCGAATCGTATTCGGATCAAGCAGACCGCTGCGCTGCTGGCCGCGGTTCTGCTTGTGGGGTCGAACGCCTTCGTGCTGACCCCGATCCTGTCGGACGTAGCGGCAGCGCTTGGGACAGAACCGTTCCGCATCGCATGGGCGATTTCGGCCTTTGGCGCAGCGACGGCGGTGTCGGCGCTGACGCTTGGGACACTGATCGACCGACGTCCCGCCGGATGGGTGCTGGGCGGGGCCACACTGCTATTGGCGCTGGCAGCCAGCAGCGTCAGCCAGACTTGGGTCTGGCTCTGCCTGGCGCCGGCCTTGGCCGGGGTTGCGACCGGGGTTCTGCTTCCCGGCACGTATGCGACGGCGGTGGCGACGGCGCCGCAAGGGCGCGAGGCCGCGCGTCTTGGGATCGTGCTGACAAGCTGGGCGCTGTCGCTGGTGCTGGCGGTGCCATTGGCGGCCTTTGTCGCCGCAGGCTTCGGCTGGCGGGCGTCTAGGTCCTGCTGGCGGGAATGTCCGTGCTGATCGCCCTGTGGATGTTACGGGTCTTGCGCGGGGTCGGCAGCGAACCCGGCAAGGCGCGGCGGACGTCTCCATTACAGGCATTGCGGGTACCGCGGGTGGCGCCGCTGCCTGTGCTGATATTCGCCTACATGACGGCGTTTTACGGCAGCTTCGCCTTTTTCGGCGAAGGCGTACGCCATGCCTTCGTCCTATCGGCGCAAGCGACCAGCATGTTCGTGTTGGCCTACGGGCTGGGGTTCGGTGCGGCTGGGGTCGGGGTCGGCATTGCTGCGCCCCAGATCCAGCGCCGCTATACGATGGCGGTGCTTCTCGGTATTGGAGCCAGCTATTTCGGTTGGCGCTTTGCCTTGGCGACACCCGTCGGCGGCGTTCGCCGCCGCCGTGCTTTGGGGAGCGCTCAACCAGCTTGGGCTGAACGCCCTGGTGTTCTCGTTGAACCGTAGCGCGGCGCAAGCGCGAGGCGCGGTGATGGGCCTGAACAGCGCAGTCACCTATGCGGCGGTCTTCGTGGGTCCGATGCTCATGGGGCTGCTCTATGCGGGATCGGGGTTTGTCGCGGTCGCGACCCTTGCCACCGGTTTGGTGTGGATCGCTGGCCCTGGCGAGCTGGAAAGCCTTCGATGCGCTCTGAGCGGATGCCAGCGTCTGGCGCATGACTCCCGATCGGCACGCGCCGGTTTAGCCGTCGCGGACCTCGATCGCAGGCGAAGCAGATCCCGCGCATGGTTTACGCCACGACAGACGGCGGCAACCAGGCGGACGCTACGATCCCAGACAGCGGCGCTCACTGGCCGCCGGCGCGGCCACGGGCCAGCGCCAGGCGCCGCTCGCGCATCCACAGGAACAGCGGCAGGCCCGAGGACACTCCCACCGTCAACAACGCCAGCAGCGGCAGCCAGCGCCGGCGCATGCCCAGGCGCTGGCCTTCGATCAGCACCAGCGCGATCACCGCCAGCGCCGCGACCAGCACGTCGCACCAGGCGAACAGCGCCTGCGGCGAGCCAGCGATGTGCCGCAGCAGCAGCGGCACATCCAGCCCGTACTGCTGCAACCAAGGCCAGAAGGCCGCCAATGGCAAGGCCGTTCCGAGTACGAACAAACCGGCATACAGTGCGCGCATCGTGACCTCGTCCAGACAGAGTTGCGCGCAAGCGTACGTCGCCGGCGCGGCGTTTCCCACACGCGGCGGCGTTCAGATCCGCCTCGGCATCGCTGCACTACGCTGGCGCCTGCATCCCCGGAGCGCGCGCCGGCGCATGCCGCCAGCGGCGCGCGGCCACCACGGAGTACCGACAATGCAGCGACTGCGCATCGCAGTGGACATGGACGAAGTGATCGCCGACGCGCTGTCGGCGCAGTTGGCGTGGCTGCAGAAGCGCTTCGGCTATGTCTGGGAAGCGCCGCAACTGCACGGCAAACGCCTGCGGCAATTGCTCGCCGCCGAGCACGCCGAGGCGCTGGAAGCGCATCTGCAATTGGGCGAGTTCTTCGGCACCCTGCGCTGCATGCCGGGCAGCCAGGAGGCGCTGCGCCGGCTGGCGCGCCGCCACGAGGTGTTCGTCACCACCGCGGCGATGGAATATCCGGCATCGATGCCGTTCAAGTGGACCTGGCTGCGCACTCACTTCGATTTTCTGGACCCGCTGAACATCGTGTTCTGCGGCGACAAACGTATCGTCGCCGCGGACATCATGATCGACGACAACGCGCGCCATTTCGCCCATTTCCGCGGCCAGGGCGTGCTGTTTTCCGCGCCCCACAACGCCGCCGAGCAGCGCTACCCGCGCCTGCACGGCTGGGACGAGGCCGACGCGCTGCTGCAACGTCTGGCGTAGCAGCGCTGACTCGGCGCGCAGTCGCGCGCCAGCCGCCATCGCTAGACCGCATCCCCAAGGAGATCGCAATGGACAGACGTACCGTACTCGGCCTGCTCGCCGGCAGCGCTGCCGGCCTGCTGCCGGGCGCGGCCGCGGCGCACGACCACATGCATGCAGACGCGCATGCCGACGCGGCCTGGGCCGAGCGCTTCGCGCGCCTGCCGGGGGTGCGCCTGCAAGGCGACGAACAGATCGCGATGCTGCTCTATCCCGGTTTCACCGCGCTGGATCTGGTCGGTCCCTATCACTTCCTGGCCGGGATGATGGGCGCCCAGGTGCATCTGGTCAGCAGCGGCGAGGACCTGACCCCGGTCCGCAGCGACATGGGCCTGGCGATCGCGCCGACCGTCACCTATGCCGATTGCCCGCGCAAGCTCACCCTGGTGTTCGTGCCCGGCGGTACCGACGGCACCCTCGCGGCGGCGCGCGATCCGCGCACCCTGGCCTTCCTGCGCGAGACCGCGGTCCACGCCGACTACCTCACCAGCGTGTGCACCGGTGCGTTGATCCTCGGCGCGGCCGGATTGCTGCGCGGGCGCCGCGCCACCTCGCACTGGTCGGTGCGCCCGCTGCTGGCGCGCTTCGGCGCCACCCCGGTGGATGCGCGGGTGGTCGAGGACGGCAAACTGATCACCGGCGCCGGGGTCTCGGCAGGGCTGGATTTCGGCCTGTCCGTGGTCTCCAGGCTGCGCGGCCAGCCCTATGCCGCCGCCTCGATGCTGACCGCCGAGTATCACCCGCAGCCGCCGTTCGCCGGCGGCACCATGGCGACCACGCCGGCCGCGGTCGCCACGCCGATGGCGGCGATGTTCGCGCCGTTCGTGACCGCGGCCAAGACCCTGCAGCCGCTGCCGGCGCTGCCGGAATAAGAGCAGCCGACAAAACTACTGCGCGCCGGGCAGCACGGCGCCGGCCGCATGCGCCGCGCGCAGGTGATCGATGAACACGCGCAGCTTCGGCGGCAGGTGCTCGCGCGCCGGGTAGTAGATGTGCCAGCCGGCGAACGGCGCATGCCAGTCGTCCAGCACCCGCTGCAGGCGGCCGGCGGCGACGTCGGCGGCGACCTGCCACTCGAACGCCTGGCCCAGCCCCAGACCGCGGCGCGCGGCGTCCAGGCCGACCGCGGTGTCGTTGACCACCAGCCGCCCGGTGACCTCGACCAGAAAATCGTGGCCGTCGCGGGTGAATTCCCAGGCCTGCAGGCGGCCGTCGGTGCGCCGCCAGCGGATGCAGTCGTGCTCGGCCAGCTCGGCCGGCGTGCGTGGCACCCCGTGCGCGGCGAAGTACGCCGGCGCGGCCACCACCGTCTGCCGCTGCGGCGGCCCCACCGGCACCGCGATCATGTCGCGTGCCAGGCTCTCGCCCAGGCGGATGCCGGCGTCGAAGCCGCCGGCGACGATGTCGGCCAGGGTCCGGTCCGAATACAGCTCCACGCTGACCTCCGGATAGCGCGCCAGGAACGCCGGCAACTGCGGGCACACCAGTTGCTCGGCGGCCACCAGCGGCAGGTTGATGCGCAGCGTGCCGGCCGGGCGGTCGCGCAGGAAATCCAGGTCGGCGAAGGCCGCGTCGATCTGCGCCAGGCCCGGCGCCACCCGCTGCAGGAAGCGCTCGCCATGCTCGCTCAGGCCGACCCGGCGGGTGGTGCGGTTGAGCAGGCGCGCGCCCAGCTGCGCCTCCAGCGCGCGCAGCGTCTGCGACAAGGCCGAGGGCGAGACGCCCAGTTCGGCCGCGGCGCGGGTGAAGCTGCCGTGGTGGGCCACGCGGACGAAGGCGACGACGGCGGAGAGCGGCGGTGGACGGTGCATGGGAACTGGCAACAGCGGCAGGGCGGACGCGTGATGTGGCGCCCGCGATTATTTAGCACACCTTCAAAGCACATGCAGATTCCACCGATTTATCCGTGGCGACGCGGCGCCTACAGTGCCCGCACCTCACCTGGAGACCGCTGCAATGGCCCTCGATCACTACCGCCTGCTCGGCCGCTCCGGCCTGCGCGTCAGCCCGCTGTGCCTGGGTACCATGACCTTCGGCGCCGACTGGGGCTGGGGCGCGGACGAGGCCGAGGCGCGCCGCCTGTTCGACCTGTACGTCGATGCCGGCGGCAACTTCCTCGATACCGCCAACATCTACACCAACGGCAGCGCCGAGACCCTGCTCGGCCGCTTCGTCGCCGGCCGCCGCGACCGCCTGGTGATCGCCAGCAAGTTCGCGCTCAATCCCTTCCCCGGCGACCCCAACGGCGGCGGCAACCACCGCAAGGCGCTGCTGCGCTCGGTCGACGCCAGCCTGGCGCGGCTGGGCACCGACTACCTGGACCTGCTGTACCTGCATGCCTGGGACGGCACCACCGGCATCGACGAGGTCATGCGCGGTTTCGACGACCTGGTGCGCGCCGGCAAGATCCTCTACGCCGGCATCTCCGACACCCCCGCCTGGCAGGTGGCGCGCATGCAGACCCTGGCCGACCTGCGCGGCTGGACGCCGTTCGTCGCCCTGCAGATCGAATACTCGCTGGCGCAGCGCACGGTCGAGCGCGAACTAGTGCCGATGGCCGAGGCGCTGGGCATGTCGGTGCTGGCCTGGTCGCCGCTGGCGATGGGCGTGCTCACCGGCAAGTACGGCGCCGCCGACCTGGCGCGGGTGCGCGCGGCCGCCTCCGGCGGCGCGCAGGTCGATGGCGTGGGCCGCGCCGAGGTCGCGCATTCGCAACGGACCTTCAACGAGCACGCGCTGGCGGTGGCCGAGGCGGTGGTGGCGCTGGCCGCCGACCTGCAGCGCTCGCCGGCGCAGGTGGCGCTGGCCTGGCTGCTGGCGCGTGGGGCGATGCCGATCGTCGGCGCACGCAGCGTGACGCAACTGCAGGACAACCTGGGCGCCCTGACCTTGCACCTGGACGCCGAGGCGCTGCAGCGGCTGGACGCGGCCAGCGCGATCGAACTGGGCTTCCCGCACGACTTCCTGGCCTCGCCGAATCCGCAGGCGCTGCTGAGCGGCGGCACCCGCATCCAGCCGCGCTGAGCGCGGCGACCGTCCCTTCGCACACGAGGAGCGTTGCATGGCATCCACCACGACCACACTGCCGAGCAGCATGACCCTGGCCGAGGCCGAAGCGGCCGGCATCGCGCAGATCACCGCGCTGATGGGTCCGCAGCAGGGTGCGGCGATCCGCGCCCTGGCCGACGACGCGGACACCGCACTGAGCGGCCGCGGCGCCGCCATCGCCTTCGGCGAGATCTATCGCGCCGACGGCCCACTGGACCTGCGGACCCGCGAACTGGTCACGGTGGCGGTGCTGGCCAGCCTCGGCCACGCCGCACCGCAGTTGCGCCTGCATCTGCGCGCCGCGCAGGCGGCAGGCGCCAGCCGTGCAGAGATCTTCGCCGTGCTCGACCAGCTGTACGCCTACGTCGGCTTCCCCACCGCGCTCAACGCGCTCGCCATCGCCCGCGAGGTGCTGGACGCGCCCTCACCCTGAGCGAACCGGACACCGGCCACGCTTTCCCTCCCCTCCCCCTCAGGAGCAGTTCCATGCAAACCCGCACCCTCGGCCGCAACGGCCCCCGCGTCTCCGCCCTCGGCCTCGGCTGCATGGGCATGAGCGCGTTCTACGGCGGCCGCAGCGACGACGCCGCCGCGATCGCGGTCATCCATGCCGCGATCGAGCACGGCGTCAGCCTCATCGACACCGCCGACATGTACGGCCCGCATACCAACGAAGTGCTGGTCGGCAAGGCGCTGGCAGGGCGCCGCGACCAGGTCGTGCTGGCGACCAAGTTCGGCATCAAGCTCGACCCCAACGACCCGGCCGCGCGCGGCATCGACGGCCGCCCGGAGTACGTGCAGTCCGCCTGCGAGGCCAGTCTGCGCCGGCTCGGCGTGGACCATATCGACCTGTACTACCAGCACCGCGTGGACCCGAACGTGCCGATCGAGGACACCGTCGGGGCGATGGCGCGGCTGGTGGAACAGGGCAAGGTGCGCTTCCTGGGCCTGTCCGAAGCCGCTGCCGGCACCATCCGCCGCGCCCACGCGGTGCATCCGATCACCGCGCTGCAGAGCGAGTACTCGCTGTGGTCGCGCGACCCGGAACACGACGGCGTGCTGGAGACGGTGCGCGAGCTGGGCATCGGCTTCGTGCCCTACTCGCCGCTGGGCCGCGGCTTCCTGACCGGCGCGATCCGCTCGCCGGAGGACTTCGAGGCCGACGACTACCGGCGCCATTCGCCGCGCTTCCAGGGCGAGAACTTCGCCCGCAACCTGCAACTGGTGGAGCGGGTGCGCGAACTGGCCCAGGCCAAGGGCGTGACCCCGGGCCAACTGGCGCTGGCCTGGGTGCTGGCGCAGGGCGAGGACCTGGTGCCGATCCCCGGCACCAAGCGCCTGGCCTACCTGGAGGAGAACCTGGGCGCGCTGCAGGTGAAGCTGAGCGCCGAGGAGCTGGCGCAGATCGAGGCGATCTTCCCCGCCGGTGCCGCCGCCGGCCATCGCTACCCCGCCGCCTCGCGCGGCGCGCTGCAGGGCTGAACCGCGTCCCCGGCCGCGGCGCGGGTCGATTGCCCGCGCCGCGCCGGCCCCGCATGATGCGCGGGTGATCTCCTTCATCGTCCCCGCGCACGACGAAGCCGCCCTGATCGGCGACACGCTGGCCTCGCTGCACGTCGCCGCCCAGGCGCTGCGGCTGGACTGCGAGACGCTGGTGGTGGCCGACGCCTGCAGCGACGCCACCGCCGAGATCGCGCGCCGGCATGGCGCGCAGGTGCTGGAGGTGGAACTGCGGCACATCGCCGCCGTGCGCAATGCCGGCGCCGCCGCCACCAGCGGCCGCCACCTGCTGTTCGTCGATGCCGACACCCGGGTCAATACGCCGCTGCTGGCCGCGGCGCTGCGCGCGCTGGGCACCGGCGCGGTCGGCGGCGGGGCGCAGGTGCGCCTGCTCGGCGACATCGCCTGGCACGAACGCCTGGCCCAGGCGCTGTTCGGCTGGCTGTTCCGCTGCACCGGCATCGCCCCCGGCTGCTTCCTGTTCTGCACGCGCAGCGCCTTCCTCGCCGCCGGCGGCTTCGACGAGCGCTACTACGCCGGCGAGGACGTCGCCCTGAGCCGCGCGCTGGCGCGGCAGGGACGCTTCGTGATCCTGCGCGAGCCGGTGCACACCTCCGACCGCAAGCTGCGCAGCTTCAGCAAGCGCGAGCACCTAGGGCTGTTGCTGCAGTTGCTGCGCCGCGGCCGCGGCCTGCTGCGCTCGCGCGACGGCCTGGGCTTCTGGTACGGGCAGCGCCGCGGGCGCTAGGGCGTGTCGTCAATTCCGCACAGGCGGCGTCGGGTCGGCAAAGCGGTTGCGCCCAAGCGGGCGGCTTCCTACGCTCCGCAAATGAGCGAGAACGGCACCCTGGAAATCAGGAACGCGGCGATGGCGGACCGGCAGGCGATCGTGGCGCTGATGGCGGCGCTGGACTATGCCGGAACCGAGGACTTCATCGAGGCCCGCCTGGCGCAGCTCCTGGCGCACCCGGACGCGGCCTTGCTGGTGGCCGCCGCAGGTGACGACGTTTTGGGTGTGTTGTCGCTGCACTTTCTGCCGCAGTTGGCATTGGCCGGCGACATCTGCCGCATCAGCTATTTCTGCGTCGACGATCGCGCGCGCGGCGCCGGGGTGGGACAGCGTTTGCTGGCGGAGGGCGAGGCGCTGGCGCGGCAGCGCGGCTGCGACCGCCTGGAGGTGCACTGCCACAGCCGGCGCGAACGCGCGCACGCCTTCTATCGGCGGGAAGGCTTTGTCGAAGCGCCCAAGTATTTCGCCAAGTCGCTGCGCGATTGAGGACTGTCTGAGGTCGCCAGCCGCAGACAGCGGCGGCGCGATCGTCCCAAGCGCGGTTGCCGGCGCCGACGTGCTGGCAGTACGCTGCGCGCCCCTTGTGCGAGCTTTACGGATGAGCGTCCACACCAGCAGGCCCATTGCGCTGCGTCTCCTCGGCACGGGCGAGTATCTGCCCGCGCAGCAAGTGCCGGCGGAGACCTTCGACCGGCGCTGGGGCAAGCCCACCGGCTGGACCCTGCGGCATACCGGGGTGGCCACGCGGCACTATGCGGGCGCCGACGAGCCGGCCACCTTGATGGGCGAGCGCGCCGCGCGCGCGGCGCTGGAGGCGGCGCAGTTGCAGGCACACGAGGTCGATTGCGTGATCAGCGCCTGCAGCCTGATGGAACAGGCGATCCCGTGCAGCGCCGCGCTGCTGCACGCGCGGCTGGGCCTGCAGGGCAGCGGCATCCCGGCCTTCGACATCAACGCCACCTGCCTGAGCTTCATCGCCGCGCTCGACCTGGCCGCGGCCGCGATCGCCGCCGGCCGCTATCGCCGCGTGCTGATCGTCTCCAGCGAGATCGCCAGCGTCGGCCTCAACCCGGACGATGCGGACACCGCGCCGCTGTTCGGCGATGGCGCCGCGGCGGTGGTGCTCGGCGCCGACGCAGGCGACAGCGGTTCGCAATTGCTGACCGCGCGCCTGGAAACCTATTCCGAAGGCATCGACCACTGCCGCGTGCGCGCCGGCGGCACCCGCCTGCGCCTGGATCACGGTGTCGACGCGCTGCGCGCCGGCTCGCAGTTCGAAATGAACGGCCGCGCCACCTACCGCCTGGCCGCAGCGAAGCTGCCCGGCTTCCTGCAGCGGCTGCTGGCGCAGGCCGGGGTCGAGCTGGCGCAGCTGCGGCGGATCGTGCCGCACCAGGCCAGCGCCAAGGCGCTGCGCCACCTGCGCGTGGCGCTGGGGCTGGCGCCGGATGCGCTGATCGAGGTGATCGGCCACCGCGGCAACCAGATGGCCGCGTCGATTCCCGGCGCGCTGCACCAGGCGATCGCCAGCGGCCGCATCGTCCGCGGCGACCTGATCGGCCTGGTCGGCTCCGGCGCCGGGCTGGCGTTCGGCGGCGCGGTGTTGCGCTACTGACATGGCCCGCGTCCTGGTCACCGGCGCGTCCGGGTTCATCGGCGCCTACATCGTGCGCGCCCTGGCCGAGGCCGGCGTACCGGTGCGTGCCAGCGGCCGCGACGCCGCCAAGCTGGCGGCCTTCGCCAACGATCCGCGCATCGAGGTGCAGCGCGCCGACCTCTGCCACGACGCGTTGGCGCCGCTGCTGCAGGGCTGCGATGCGGTGATCCACTGCGCCGCGCTATCGGCGCCGTGGGCCAGCGCCGAGACCTTCCGCCTGGCCAACGTGGTCGCCACCGAACGCCTGCTCGCCGCCGCGCTGGCCGCGCGCGTGCGCCGCTTCGTGCACTTCAGTTCGCCGAGCATCTACTTCCGCTTCGCCGATCAATACCAGATCACCGAAGACTTCACCCCGCCGGCGCGCTGGATCGGCGGCTACCCGCAGACCAAGTGGGAAGCCGAGGAGAAGGTGCGCGCGGCGGCGGCGGCCGGGCTGCCGGCGGTGGTGCTGCGCCCGCGCGCGGTGTTCGGCCATGGCGACAACGCGATCGTGCCGCGGCTGCTGGCGGTGGCGCAGCGCGGCTGGTTCCCGCTGGTCCACGGCGGACGCGCGATGATCGACGTGTGCTGCGTGGAGAATGCCGTGGCCGCGGCGCTGGCCGCGCTGCGTGCCGAGCACATCGGCGACGGCCGCGCCTACAACATCAGCAACGGCACCCCGATCGCGGTACGCGACCTGCTGACCGAGTTGTTCGCGGTGCTGCGCCTGCGCGTGCGGCTGCTGCCGGTGCCGCGCGGGCCGGCGCTGGCCCTGGCCACGCTCGGCGAACAGATCGCGCTGCGCCGACACGGCCAACCCGAGCCGCGGCTCAGCCGCTACGGCATCGGCGTGCTCGGCTATTCGCAGACGCTGGACATCGGCCGCGCGCGCCGCGAACTCGGCTATGCGCCGGTGCTGTCGACCGAGGCCGGGCTGGCCGCACTGGGGCAGCCATGAGCGCGCCCCGGCTGCGCTGGCGGCTGTACGAAGCCGGCCACTGCACGCATCCCGAACGCGCCACGCGCCGCGGCGCGCCGCTGGCGCCGTGTCCGTTCCCGGCGCTGGCGGCCCTGCTGCAGCATCCGCAGCACGGCGACCTGCTGTTCGATACCGGCTACGCGCGCCACTTCTTCGACGCCACCGCGCGCTTTCCCGAGCGCCTGTATCGCTGGCTGACCCCGGTGCAGCTGACGCCAGGGCAATCGCTGCGCGAACAACTCGCTCGCGACGGCGTGGAGCCGGACCGCATCGGCTGGATCGTGCTGTCGCACTTCCACGGCGACCACGTCGGCGGCGTCGCCGACTTCCCGCAGGCGCGCCTGGCCTGCGCGCAACAGGCCTGGGACGACCTGCAGCGCCGCGGTCGCCTGACCGCGTTGCGCGAAGGCTTCCTGCCGGCGCTGCTGCATGGCGCGCGCCCGCGCATGCACTGGATCGAGGCGCTGCCCGCGGCCGCAACGCCCGCCGCGCTGCGCGACTTCGGCACGCCGCGCGATCTGTTCGGCGACGCCAGCGTGCTGCTGGTGCCGCTGCCCGGGCATGCGCCGGGCCACTACGGCCTGTGGTTCGAGGACGCGCATGGCCCGGTGTTCCTGATCGCCGATGCGGCCTGGTCCAGCGCCGCGCTCGCCGACGGCACGCCACCGCCGGCGCTGGTCACCCGCCTGCTCGGCGAGCATCGCGTGTACCGCGACACGCTGGCGCGGCTGCATGCGCTGCGCCAGGCCGAGCCGAGCTTGCGGCTGGTGCCCTCGCATTGCCGGCAGTGGCGGCCGGCGCCGCAGGCGCACGCCGATGGCTGAGGCGCCCGGCGTCCTGATCACCGGCGCGCGCGCGCCGGTCGCGCTGGACCTGGCGCGCCGTTTCGCCGCGCAGGGCTGGCGGGTGCATCTGGCCGACAGCGTCGCCAGCCGCATTTCCGGCTGGTCGCGCGCAGTGGCCGCGCATCACCGCGTGGCGCCGGCTCGCGATGCGCCGCGCGCCTGGCTGGCCGACCTCAATGCCCTGCTCGCGCGCGAGCGCATCGACGTGCTGGTACCGACCTGCGAGGAGGTGTTCTACCTGGCCCGCTACCGCAGCGCGCTGCCGGCGCAGTTGCACCTGCCGCTGCACGACTTCGACACGTTGCGTACGCTGCACAGCAAGTACCACTTCATGGAACTGGCGCGCGGGCTGGGTAGCGACGTGGAGGTGCCCGCCGGCGTGCGCGTGCGCAACCTGGCGCAGGCGCGCGAATGGGCCGGCAGCGCCCCGCTGGTGCTCAAGCCGGAATTCTCGCGCTTCGGCGTGCATGTGCGTCTGTACCCGGACGGTGTACCCGCCGACGCCGCGCCGCTTCCCGCGCAGGGCGACTGGGTCGCGCAGCGCTACTGTGCGGGCGAGGAGCGCTGCTCGTACGCGCTGGCGCGCGACGGTGTGTTGCTGGCGCATGCGGTGTACCGCCCGCGCTACCGCCTGCGGCGCAGTTCCAGCTATTACTTCGACGCGGCGCCGGATCCGCAGATCGAGCGCTTCACCGCGCAGCTGGTGCAGGCGCTGCGCTTCACCGGGCAGATCTCCTTCGACTGGATGGTGTCTTCGGAAGGGCGCTGCAGCGTGATCGAATGCAATCCGCGCGCGACCAGCGGCCTGCACCTGTTCGCCGCAGCCGATCCGCTGGTGGGCGTGCTGTGCGGCGACGCGGGCGCGGCGCCGGCACCGTTGCGCCCGGCCAACGATCGCGCAGCGATGCTGGGCGTGCTGATGCTCGGCGCGGCCTTGCCGGCGGCACTGGGCCACGGCCGCCTGCGGCAGTGGCGCCAGGACTACGCACGCGCCGAGGACGTGCTGGCGCCGCGCGGCGACCGCTGGCCATTGGCCGGCACGCTGTGCGACTTGGGCAGCCATGCGCGGCTGGCGCTGGCGCAGCGCTGCAGCGTGCGCGAGGCCGCCACCCGCGATACCGAGTGGGACGGCGAGGCGCTGCCGCCGCCATGAGCGCCGGCACCACCGACGCCGCGGCCGCCGATTACCTCGCGCAGCTGCAACGCTTCGCCGCGCTGCATGCTGGCGGCGACGCGCAGCGGCTGGCCGACAATGCGCATGCACGCATCGAGGTGCTGCGCGCCGGCGCACTGGCGCTGCCGGTGACGGTCGGCGAGCGCCACCCGGGCAATGCCTGGGTCTGCTCTCCGCGCACCACGTATGCCGACTATGCCGCCGAGGAAGCGGCGCGGCTGCTGCCGGGCGCGCTGTCCGCACCGGTGCGCGGGCTGTGCGGCGGCATCGGCGCGTGGCTGGACTGGGCGCGCATCGACCGCGCGGTCACCCTCAACAACTGGCTGCTGTCCACCAACCTGTATCCGCCGCTGCCGCCGAGCGGCCTGCGCACGCTGCTGGACGCCGCACGCGCGCGCTGGCCCGACCACGCGCTGTGGTTCCGCTCGCTCAACGCGGTGGACACGCCGCAGTGGCTGCACGCGCTGCAGGCCGAGGGCTTCACCCTGATCGCCAGCCGCCAGGTGTACCTGTACGAGGACTGGCCGCAGCTGCTGCGCCACCGCGACCTGGCCCGCGACCTCAAGCTGGTCGACCGCCGCGACCTGCAGCGCTGCGGCAACGACGCCATCGGCGAGGCCGATTACCCGCGCATCGCCGCGCTGTATGCGCAGCTGTATCTGGAAAAATATTCGCATTGCAATCCGGCCTACCACGCCGGCTTCCTGCGCGCCTGGCACCGCGCCGGGCTGCTGCGCTTCGATGGCTTCCGCGACACCACCGGGCACCTGGTGTGCATCACCGGCCTGTTCGGCATCGGCGGCACCGTCACCGCGCCGATCGTCGGCTACGACCTGCGCCTGCCGCAGCGGCTGGCGCTGTACCGCACCCTCACCGCCTGCGGCATCGACCATGCGCGACGGTACGGCCAGCGCCTCAACCAGAGCGCCGGCGCCGCCAGCTTCAAACGCCAGCGCGGCGGCGTGCCGGTCATCGAATACAGCGCGGTCGATGCGCGCCATTTGCCGTTGCGGCGACGCCAGCCGATCGCCGCGCTCGGCGCGCTGACCCGGCGCATCGGCGTGCCGCTGATGCGCCGGTATCGGCTGTGAGCGGCGCCGCGCCGCGCGTTTTGTATTCCGTAACCGTTTTCAGCGCAAAACCCGCGTGTTTTGCCGAATGCCGGGCGCACCCGCTGCCTTATACTTTGCTGCACCTGCAACACCCCATCGCCGCTGTGGCCCGGGACATCTGTGGAATGGATTGCGCATCTGGCCCATGCCGGCACCCTGTTGATCGTCAACGCATTGCTCGCGGCAGTGTCCTCGGCGATGTTCCTGGCGCTGTACGTCACCGGCCGCAAGGAACGTCACGCGCGCAGCCTGTTGCTGCTGGCGCTGAGCTACGGCGTGTTCGCCCTGGGCTTCGGCACCCTGCTGGCGCCGGCCTGGCACTACATGGCGGACTGGGTCGCGCCCGCCGGCAACGTCACCCTGGACGTGGCCACCGTACTGACGCTGGTCGCGGTGAACGTCTACCTGCAGCGCCCGCTGCTGCAATGGACGTTGCTGATACCGGTCGCACTGCTGTGCGCACTGGAACTCTACAGCCTGCACTACGCCGGCCTCGATCACCGGATCATGGTGATCTTCGGCGGCCTGTTGCGCGGCATGCTGACCGTGGCCACGGCGGTGGTGCTGTGGCGCCATGCCGACAGCACGGTGCGCGCGGCGGCGCGCTTCACCGCCGTCTTCCATTTCCTGTGGGCTGGCATGGTGGGACTGCGGGTGGCCTGGTGGGCCTTCCATCCCGACGTCGACACCAGCTTCGACCCGACCACCAACTTCGGCCTGCTCTCGCGCATCGTGCTGACCGCCAGCATCACGCCCGGCTTTCTGTGGATGCTGACCCGCGAAATGAACGCGGAACTGACCCGGCACGCCTCGCAGGATCCGCTGACCGGGGTCACCAACCGCCGGGTGATGTGGGAGCGCGGCGAGGCGGCGACCCTCGATGCCGCACGCCGGCAGGCGTCGATCGCGGTGCTGATGATCGACGTGGACCATTTCAAGTCGATCAACGATCGCTTCGGTCACGCCGTCGGCGACCAGGTATTGATCGCCATCGCGCAGACACTGGCGCAGCAGATCCGCGTGCCCGACCTGCTGGCGCGCATCGGCGGCGAGGAGTTCATGGTGCTGGTTCCGCAGGCCGACGAGGCGGGCGTGCGCGATCTCGCCGAACGCCTACGGCGACGCATCGAACAGCAACAGATCGGCGCCGCGCAGGAGGCGCCGCTGGTGTGCACGGTGAGCATCGGCTATTGCCTGTCGCCAGGCGCGCAAGCGTCCTGGCAGGCCCTGGTGCTGGCGGCGGACCAGGCGCTGTACGCGGCCAAGCGCGCCGGCCGCAACCGGATCGCCGGCACCGCCCTCGCATGATCGCCTGCCGCGGACCACACACGATCGCGGCGCTGCGCGCGGCATGAGCGCCTGGCATCCGTCCCTGTATCGGCAGTGGTTCGCCGTCGCGCCCGCCACGGCGTTGCGACGGCGGCCGCTGGCGGTGTCGGTGATGGACCGGCATGCGGCGATCGCACGCTGCGCCGACGGCCGCCTGCTGGCGCTGGAAGACCGCTGCCCGCACCGGCACGCGCCGCTGTCGGCCGGCTGCGTCACCGGCGACGGCCTGTCCTGCCCGTATCACGGCTGGCGCTTCGACCATACCGGCGCCCTGCGCGAGATCCCCGGCCTGCCGCCCGGGCAGACGCCGCCGGCGGTGCGGGTGCGCGCCTTCGCCGCGCGCGAGCACGACGGGCTGATCTGGCTGCGCCCCGATCCCGAGGGCGCGGACGCGCCGTCGCAGCTGGTGCAGGCACTGCAGCCGTCGGCGCGTCGCTTCCTGTGGCGCACGCGCTGGGACGCGCACGTGGTCGATGCGCTGGAGAACTTCCTGGATCCGCTGCATACGCATCTGCTGCATCCGGGGCTGGTGCGACGCGGCGGCGCGCGCACCGCCATGCGCGCCGAACTGCGCCACACCGACGAAGGCTTCCACGTGGACTACCGCGGCGCCGCGGCGCAGAGCGGCTGGCTGTACCGGCTGTTCGAGTCGCCGCGCATCCTGGAACGCGCGCATTTCGCCGCCCCCGGCAGCGCGCAGATCGAATATCGCTACGCGCGCGGCGGCCGCGTGCGGATCAGCCTGCATTTCACCCCGCTCGGCGTGCGCAGCACCGAGGTCTTCGCCAGCCTGCACGTTGAGGGCCGCTGGGCGCCGGCGTGGGCGGTGCGGTTGCTGGTGTGGCCGCTGCTGCGCCGGGTCGGCGAGCAGGACCGGCGCATGCTCGCGCTGCAGTCGCGCAACCTGCAGCGCTACCCGGGCGCGCGCGGCGCCTCCACCGCGCTGGACCTGGTGCGCGAACCGCTGCGTCGCTACTGGGCAGGCGAGGCGCTGCCGGCGCCGGGCAGCGGCCACGACGTGGAGATCATGCTGTGACCGCACCGAGCCACTGCAGCACCTGCGGCAGCGGTGCCGGGCGCCCCAGCAGATAACCCTGCACGCCGCCGCAGCCGTGCGCGCGCAGCCAACGCAACTGGCTGTCGGTTTCCACGCCCTCGGCGACCACGTCCAAGCCCAGGCAATGCCCCAGGGTCAGCAGCGCCTGGCAGATCGAGGCGTTGCGCGGATCGCGGTCCACCTCGGCGACGAAGCTGCGGTCGATCTTCAGCGTGTCCAGCGGCAGGTCGCGCAGATACGCCATGCTGGAGAAACCGGTGCCGACGTCGTCCAGGGCCACGCGCACGCCCAGCGCGCGCAGTTGCCGCAACACGTCGCCGGCCTGCTGCGGCTGCCGCATCAGGCTGCTCTCGGTCAGCTCCAGCTGCAGGCCGTCGGCGGCCAGCCCGGCCGCGGTGCAGGCCTGCACCAGGTCGGCGACCAGATCGCCATCGAAGAACTGCAGCGCCGACACGTTCACCGCCACCGGCAGGTCCGGCCATCCGTGATCGGCCAGTGCGCGGCGCGCGCGCGCCGCCGCGCGCAGCACCCACCGCCCCAGCGGCAGGATCAGCCCGGTGTCCTCGCACAACTGGATGAACGCATCCGGCGCAATGAAGCTGCCGTCGGCCTGCGGCCAGCGGACCAGGGCCTCGAGTTCGCGCGGCGCGCCGCTGCCGGCGTCCATGATCGGCTGGAAGTGCAGCTCGAATTCCTGGCGCTCGAGCGCCTGCTGGATGCGTCCGGCCAGGCGCAGGCGTTCGCCGGTCCGCGCCGCCATGGCGCGGTCGAAGCGCACCAGGCTGCGGGCCTCGGCCTGTGCCGCGTGCGCAGCCTGCGCGGCGCTGCCGATGGCCTCGTCGGCGTCGGCGGCATCGTCCGGACACAGCGCCACGCCGATGTGCGCCTGCAGTTGCTGGGCGAACTCGCCGCCCTGCACCGGCGCATACAGCGCCTCCTGCAGCGCCTGCAAGGCCTGCGGCAGGGCCTGCGGGTCCAGGATCGCCAGCACGAAGTCCTGCGCCGGCTGATGCGCACTCAGGCCGAAGCACTCGCCAAGCGCGCGAATGCGCGCGGCCACCGCGTTGCGCACCGCATCGCCCGCGGCGCGCCCCAGGGTGTCGCCGATCAGGGCCAGGCCACGCACCTGCACGTAGGCGATGGCATAGCCCGCCCGCTGCGCGCGCAAGGCGTCGGCCAGCGCGTTCGGCTTGAGCAGGCCGGTGCTGAAGTCGTGGCGCGCCAGGTAGGCCAGTTCGCGTTCGTGGGCCACGCGCTCGGTGACGTCCTCGGCCAAGATCAGCCGCGCCGGCACGCCGCCGAACTCCAAGTCGGCACTGTGGACGCACACCGACAGCAGGCTGCCGTCCTTGCGCCGATGGGTCCACACGCTCGGCGCGTCGAAGCCCTCGCGCGGCTTGCGCACGTCCTGCAGCAAGCGTTCTGCATCCTCCGCCGGACGCAGATCGCGCAGATCCATCGCCAGGAATTCCTCGCGGCTGTAGCCGTACTGGCGCACCGCGGCCTGGTTTACTTCCAGGAAGCGCAGGCTATCCACCGCGAACACCCAATACGGCAGCGGATTGCGATCGAACACCAGCCGGAACTGGCGCTCGGCATCGAGCAGGCGCGCCTGCGCATGCAGCCGGTCGCTGACATCCTGTACCGCACCGGTCATGCACATTCCTGTGCGGGTACGCACCAGCGCGCCACGCGCGGCCAACCAGCGCAGGCGCCCATCGGGCAGATGCATGCGGTAGACGGTGTTGTAGTCCGCGCGGCCCTGCGCGGCGTCCTCGAACAGCTGCGTCACCCGCGCGCGATCGGCGTCGTGGATCCGCTCCAGGAACGCCTCGATCGGCAACTGCATGCGCTGCAGGCCGAACATCGCGCCGGTCGGCTCGGACAGGCGCAGCACGCGCTCGGCGATGTCCACGCGCCAGGTCCCGATGCCGCCCATGCCGTGGGCCAGGCGCAGATCCTCGTCGCCGCGGCGCAGGCGCTGCAGCAGATGGCGCTGGCGCCGCTCGGCACGGCGCAGGCTGCCGAGCAGATAGGCCAGGCCGAGCAGGTACAGCACGTACACCAGCGCCGCCGCCGCGGCGAACCACCACCAGCCGGACAGCGTTTCGCGCAGCCCCACGCCGGCCACCGCCAGCAAGGGATGCGCGCCGCCACCAGTCAGCGCCAGAATCCGCGGCGTGCGGTCGAAGACATCGCGGTGCAGACCCAGCGCGCCGCCGTGCGGCATCGGCTGCGCGAGTGCCGGCGGCAGCCGCGGCTGGCTGGCCGCAAGCGGGCGGCTGGCGGCCAGCAGCCTGCCCTGCGCGTCGGTCAGGGCGACGATGCCGTCGCGCCCGCTGTCGGTGCCTTGCACGATGCGCTGCAGCGCGGCCACCCGCCATTGCGCCTCCACCCAGCCGTCCGTTCCCCAGGGCACGGCCACCCGCACCACTGCCGTGCCGTCGGCCAGGCGCAGCGGCGGGCTCACGCAGATCCGATCGCCGCAGCGCCCACGTTGCCGCCAGGCGCGCAGTTGCGCATCGCCGGCGCCACCGAAGCGGCGTTGGCCAGTCGCATCCAGCAAGGCCACGTCGCGCAGTTCCGGGTGCCGTGCCAGCAGGCCGTGCAGCGACGCGGCAATCAGTTCTGGCGCGCGCACCGGCGCCTCCGTCAGCAGCGCCTGCGCGCTCAAGCCTTCGCCATGCAGGGCCTGGCCGAGATTGTCCAGTTGCAACTGCAGCAGGCGGTCGGTGCCGGTGGCCAGCGCCAGGCTCTGGCGCTGCGCCGCGGCCAGGCGGTTGTGGCGGTCCTGCGCCAGCACCAGCACCAGCCCAACGGCCAGCAGCACCGCCAGCGCCAGGCCCCAGGTCGCGATCGCCCGCAGTGGCGCGCGCGTGACGCGCCGCAGGCTGTGCCGAAAGCGACGGTCGCGCTTCCTGTCGGCGAGCGGCTTCTGCAGCATCGGGAGTGGGAACGGGCGGAAGATGCTGGTTACAGCGGCCTGGGACCGGCGATCTTGACCACGTGTGACGCGATGCTGGGTTCAGCGATGCGGATAAACCATTCAGTCCACTACGGGCCACTGCGCCAGCTGCTGCGTCGGCAGGCCGACGCGGCGGCAGGCACGCGCGGCGATGCCGTCGTGCAGCGCGACGCGGAACAGCGGCGCCACCTGCTGCAGCAACCAGGCCGGGACCGCCGGGCCGGTGCGCTGCAGCCGCGCCTGCCGCAGCATGGCGCTGGCCCACGGCGGCAACAACGCCGCACCGGCGCCCAGGAACAGTTCGCGCGACAGTCCGGGGGCGGGGACCGGCAGGCGCAGGCCGGCCAGCACCGCCAGCACCTCGCGCGAGCGCGCATCCACCCGCAACTGCGGCCGCTGCCGGTCGAAATATTCCAGCACCGCCGCCTCGCTGGCCGGGACCTCGCGTGCGCCCAGCGCCTCGGCGACGCGCCGCCCTTCGTCGTAGTAGCGGTCGGCGATCGCGCCGGGGACCGCGCGGCAGTAGCGGCGATAGCCCTGCAGGAAGCCGTAGGCCTCGGTCACGTGCACCCAGGTCAGCAGCGCCGGATCGTCGGCGGCATAGGCGCGCCCATCCGGCGTGTGGCCGCGCACGCGGGCATGGATCGCGCGGACCCGGGCGATCTGGCGCTGCGCCGCGTCCGTGGGCGCGTAGCTGGTGGCGGCGACGAACTGGGTGGTGCGGCGCAGGCGCCCGACCAGGTCCTCGCGGAAGTTGGAATGGTCGTAGACCCCGGCCAGCGCCAACGGGTGCAGGGTCTGCAGCAACAACGCGCACAGCCCGCCGGCCAGCATCCCGGGAAACTCGGCATGGATGCGCCAGGTGACGCTGTCCGGGCCGAACAGCCCGATGTCGCCGAGCGGCTGGTCGTAATCGATGGCATCGCGCTCGCGCGGGAACGCGCCCAGCACCCAGCGACGGATCTGGGTGGTGGCCGGAGCGGAGAGGGTACGCAGCAACGAAGGCATGCGCCGATGCTAGCGGAGACGGCGCGAGCGCCGTGCGATGGCGTATGGCGCACACCGGCCGCGCCGCATGTGCGACCGCAGCATGCACTTTGCGGCCGCTGTGCTAGAAAGAAGCTGCCTCAAGATCGCCCGCCGACGTTCCGCGTCCGTCACCGCATCTGCAAGGAGCCCGTCATGTTCGCATTGTTCAAAGGCTTGGGATTGCTGCTCGAGGACAACGCGCTGCACCAGCGCTCGTTTCCCGAACAGGTCGCGCACTGGCAGCACAAGAGCGAGGCGCAGATCCGCGACGAGGTGGCATTGCTGGCCAAGGCCAAGCAGCAGTGGCTGGTGGCCTCGATCATCGGCTGGCAGGCGATCTCGCTGATCCTGCTCGGCGTGATCACCGCGCAGCTGTGGCAGCACGACTACCACCTGACCTTCTCGCGCATCGTCATCGTGGTCACCTCGTGGGTGGCAATCCTGTTCGTGATCTGGTTCATCGCCAACATGTTCGACCGCACCGCCGGCTTCGAGCGCTGGCTCACCGCGTTCAACAGCCGCGAGCCGCTCTCCGCCGATGCCGACACCGTGGAATGCGTGGCCGACGCGTTGAACATGGCACGCAAGTACCCGGAGATCCTTGCCTACAAGCGCGAGGTGGTGGCCAACCGCGAACTGCGCCACGAGGACATCCGGATCATGCGCGAGATGGGCCGCATCCGCCTGCATGCCGAACTGGTCGCCTCGCTGATCCAGTTCGAAGGCACCCCGCCCGGCGGCCAGCCCGGCGTGTTCCGCGTCGCCGGCTGAGCCCGCGCCGCACGCATGCCACGCGCGCCATCTGCACGATGGCGCGGCGAAGATCTGCGACCAACGCGACCGCGCCACGTGGTCGCCGTCGCGCACACGAGTGGCCAAGCATCTGCGGCGCACGCTGCCGCGCATCCCGCTGGCGCCCATGAGCGCCAGCGCTGTCCCGGCGTGCAGCATCGCCGCGATGCCGGCCGCCTGCCGCGTCTCCATCCCTGACCATCGACACCGGGTCACCGCGACACGCTCGATGCAGCCGGCGAAGGCCCGAGTTCGCGGCCACGGGCATTCCCAACGATCGCTTCGCGAAATATAATCATTCTCGATTAGAACTTTCCCCCCCCGGTCTCGATGACACTGCACCCCCTCTCCTGTGCCTGCCTGCTGGGCATGGCGCTGTCCCTGCCTGCGCACGCAACCACCGCCGATACCGCCACGGACGCCGACAGCGGCGCCGATGCCGCGCAGGCGACCGCCCTGCCCACGGTGCAGGTGCGCGCCGACGCGCAGAGCGGTTTCCGCGCCACCGGGCCGGTGCAGGCCGACAAGTCCGATGCGCCGCTGGCGCAGACGCCGTTCTCGATCACCGTGGTGCCGCGCGCGCTGCTGGACAGCCAGCAGGCGCTGAGCCTGTCCGATGCCTTGCACAACGTCTCCGGGGTGGTCGCCAACACCTACGGCCGGCGCGGCTGGGACGACCTGATCATCCGTGGCCAGACCGCCTCCGACGCGTTGTTCGTCGACGGCCTGCGCACGGCCGACAGCAACCGCGTGGCCGAGCAACTGTTCGGCGTGCAGCAGGTGGAGGTGCTGAAGGGCCCGGCCTCGCTGCTGTACGGGCAGGTGCTGCCGGGCGGCCTGGTCAACCTGATCAGCAAGCGCCCCGGCGCCGAGCCGATGCGGCGGGTGGACCTGAGCGTAGGCAGCGACGGCCTGCGCCAGGGCAGCGTGGATCTCAACCAGCCGCTGTCGGCCGACGGCAAGGTGGCGCTGCGCCTCAACGGGCTGGCGATGAACAGCGACGATCCCACCGACCACGTGTATTTCCGCAGCCGCTGGATCGCCCCGTCGCTGTCGCTGGACCTGGGCCCGCGCACCGACTTCGTGCTGCTGACCAGCTACCAGGAACGCGACTACATCCGCCAACAGGGCCTGCCCTGGGAAGGCAGCGCCGAGCCCAACCGCAATGGCCGGATCGACCGCGCGCTGTTCACCGGCGAACCCGGGCAGCGGCCGTACCACAGCCACCAGAGCCGGATCGGCTACGTGCTCGATCACCGCTTCGACAACGGCTGGACCCTGCACCACGCCGCACGCTGGCAGAGTTTCGGCTTGAATGGGTTCCTGATCGCCAACAACGGCCTGGCCGCCGATCTGCGCACCCTGCGCCGCACCGCCACCCAGCAACAGTTCGACGGTCGCACCTGGGTGCAGGACACCTACCTGCAGGGCGGCTTCGCCACCGGCACCTGGCAGCACACGGTCACCGCCGGCCTGGACGCGTTCAAGACCTGGGAATGGAACGTGCAGTCGACCTGCCGCGTCGGCACGCTCGACGTGTATGCACCCGTCTACGGCAGCGCCGTGGTCTGCCCGGCCCGGCCCAACCGCGACAACCTCAGCGTGGTGACCTCGGGCGGCCTGTACCTGCGCGACCGCATCCAGTTCGCGCCCGATTGGCAATTGCTGCTGGGCCTGCGCCACGACCGCAGCCGCAACCGCAGCGAGGACCACCTGGCCGGCACCGACACGCGCAACGACAACAGTGCGACCACGGGCTCTGCAGCGCTGATGTTCGACGCCGGTGGCGGCCTGCGCCCGTATGTCAGCGTGGCCACCTCGTTCTATCCCAACGTCGGCACCGACGCGCAGGGCGCGCAGTTCGACCCCGAACGCGGGCGCCAGGTGGAACTGGGCGTCAAGATGGAAGTGAGCAGCAGCACCAGCCTGAGCATGGCGCTGTACGACCTGCGCCGGCGCAACGTGCTGCAGACCGATCCGTTCAACGACGGCTACAGCATCGCCGTGGGCGAGCAACGCAGCCGCGGGCTGGAGCTCAACGCCGCCGCCGACCTGGGCAACGGGCTGAGCCTGTTCGGCGGCTACGCCTACACCGATGCGGTCGTCACCGACGACGGCGGCCAACGCGTGAGCAGCGTCGGCAGCCGCCTGAACAACGTGCCGCGGCACAGCGGTTCGCTCTGGCTGCAGTACGCCGCCCACGGCGCGGCCGACGGCTGGAGCGTCAGCGGCGGCGTGCGCGCCGAAGGCGAGAAGACCGCCTACGGCCACCGCATCCCGGGTTATCTGGTGGTCGATGCCGGCCTCGGCTACCGCCAGGGCCATTGGCGCTACGCGCTGAACCTGAAGAACGCCTTCGACCGCGACTACTACACCGGCGGCCTGCAACGCGCCGTGGCCCTGGGCGACCCGCGCACGCTGCTGTTCTCGGTGGGCGTGGATTACTGAGTGGACGCGCGTCGTTGCGCGCGACGCGACACCGGTCGTACCAATGTGGTGCCGGATCGCGGGACAGCCTCCTGTGGGAGCGACCTCAGTCGCGACGCGAGACGCCATCCAGCAGCTCCGTTGCAGAGGTGTCGGGACTGAAGTCCCTCCCACAACAGCGGCGATCGGATGGCGACAGTCGCATGCGCGGGCGAATGCGGCGATGCGATGTGGCGCATCGTCGCCCTCGCAGCCAGGTCGCGGCTGAAGCCGCTCCTACGATGTCCAGTGCCGGATCGCAGCGAGCCGTTCTGTAGGAGCGGCTGCAGCCGCGACGCATGACGTCATCCGACAGCCCTGCGGGAACGCTTCTTGTGGGAGCGACTTCAGCCGCGACGCGAGACGCCATCCGGCAGCCCCGTTGCGGAGGCGTCGGGACTGAAGTCCCTCCCACAACAGCGGCGATCGGATCACTGCATCCATGATGCAAGGACTGATTCGGCAACGCGATGCGGCACATCGGTTGACATCGGATCAAGGGTCGCGGCTGAAGCCGCTCTACGACGCCGCGTGCCGAACCGCAGAAAAGCATCCTGTAGGAGCGGCTTCAGCCGCGACGCATGACGTCATCCGGCAGCTCCGCGGGAATGCCTCCTGCGCACGAAGGTTCTTCAGGCCGATGCCGGTGCCGCCCGACCGGGTGTCGAAGCCCAGCCACGTCGGCCACGGTCGGGATGACATCGTGTCCTGCGCCCGCAGTTGCAGGCGCACGCCCATATGGATGCGCAGGCACTGCAGGCGCCCGGCGATCCGCCAGATCTTGCGCAGGTGGGTGATGCCGGCGATCAGCGCCGACAGCATCGCCGGCAGGCCGAACGGACAGCCCGGCGGGGACTCCATGCCGTAGAACAACCCGGCCCGGACGAAGGCGGCGCGACCACCGCCCCTGCCCAGCCGCACGACAGGCGAACGAGGAAGAACAGGCGGGCGAGCATGGCGGCCAGCAACTGTGGGTTCCGGCGAGGAGAGCCGTGGCGTCGCGCCCCCCTAGCGGCGTGCGACGCGACCGCCACTGAGGCGGACGGGACACGGTCTCGACAGGACGCAACCGCGGCGCCGCCGCACGCAGTGCGCGACTGCAGCATCCCGGGCGACAGCACATGGGCCCTACAGCCGGCTCACGCTGCGGATGCGGATCTCGCTGCTGTCCACGCCGTGGCGTTGCGCCGCCTGCGCGCGCAGGCGGCACAGCAGCCGCTCCGGATCCAGCGGCGCCGGCTCGGCCCAGGTGTGCGCCAGGGTGCCCCAGGCCACGCGCTGGCCGAAGCTGTAGGCCTCGTAGTCGGCCAGGTAGTGGCGCGCGCGCTCAGGTGCCGACGTGGACATCGCCTTCGTAGCCGTTGCAGCCCAGGTGTTCGAGCGCGATCGACAGCGCCAGCGCGTAGCCCTGCGCGCAGTAGCCGCCGACCTGGCCCAGGCGCTGCCCCGAGGCCGCGCACAGGCAGGCTTCGCGGCGGTCGCTGGCGTCGTCGTGCACTTCCACGTAGGGCCGGCGCAGGTGCGCCACCGCGTCGGCGGTGACGGCGCTGTCCGAACACGCGCCCGGATCCAGCAGCAGCATCTCCACGCCGGCCTGGTCGGCCTGGGCCAGCGCCTGCAGCAGTTCGCGCTCGCTGGCGCAGCCGCGCACGGCCAGGGTCTTGCCGGCGCGCCCGGCATGGGCGAGCAATTGCCGCATCACCGGCGGGGCGATGCGCGCCGGGCGGCCGCGATGGCCGGCCACGCAGTCCGGGCCACGGAGCAACAGGATCGACATGGCGGCGCCCTCAGTTGGCCAGCGCCGCGCGCGCGCCGAGCCGGCGCTGCGCCACGCCGAGGGCGATGGCGTAGCTGTCGGCGAGCGCACCGTTGGCGATCACCGTCAGCAACGGCGCGTGCCGCGGATGCAGCAGCGGTTCCAGCGCCTGCGCGCTGGCGTCGTGCACCTCGATGTACGGGTGGCCCAGCGCCTCCAGCGCCGCGCACAGCTGCGCGCCGTGGTCGGCCAGCTCCGACGCCGGCAATTCGCCGGAATCCAGCAGCACCAGCTCGGTGTCGTCGCACGCGCCTTGCCGCAGCCGCGCCACGATCTGCGCGGCATCGGCGCAGGCCACCGGCACCACCTGCGCGGCATGGGAAGCGGCCAGACACTGCGCCGCGGCAATGGCCGACGCATCGCGATGCGGGCCCTGGATCAGCAGAATCGACATGGAACACATCCAACGGAAAGGACGTGGCGCAGTCTGCGCGCGCGCCGCGTAAGCGTTCCATGGCGGAAGTGGGCCTGGGGCGTAAAGCTTGCGTAAGGCGGGAATCGGGAATGGAGAATGGGGAATCGATGAGCACAAGCCGCGAACGTTCAGCCAACGACACGCCGCTTTTCCGATTCCCCATTCCCCAATCCCGATTCCCGGCTTTATGCGATCATCCCCGGCTTCCCGCCGCCGCCCGGACTCGCCATGACCCACTCCGCCCTGCGCCGCGATGTCGGCCCGTTCGCCCTGATGCTGACCGGCCTGGGCTCGATCATCGGCTCCGGCTGGCTGTTCGGCGCCTGGCGCGCCGCCGGGCTGGCCGGCCCCGGCGCGATCTGGGCCTGGGTGCTGGGCGCGGCCATCGTCACCACCATCGCCCTGGCCTATGCCGAGTTGGGCGCGATGTTCCCCGAGTCCGGCGGCATGGTCCGCTACAGCCACTATTCGCACGGCTCGCTGGTCGGCTTCATCGCCGGCTGGGCCAACTGGATCGCGATCGTGTCGGTGATCCCGGTGGAGGCCGAGGCCTCGGTGCAGTACATGGCGTCCTGGCCGTGGCAGTGGGCGCAGGACCTGTACATGCAGCAGCCCGGCGGCGCCGGCGAACTGTCGGTACCCGGGCTGATCATCGCCGCGGTGCTGGTGCTGGTGTACTTCCTGCTGAACTTCTGGAGCGTGAAGCTGTTCGCGCGCTCCAACAGCCTGATCACCGTGTTCAAGCTGGTGGTGCCGGCGCTGACCGGCGTGGCGCTGATCGCCAGCGGCTTCCACAGCGAGAACTTCAGCGTCGGCCTGCACGGCGGCAGCCACACCATCGACTTCGCCGCGGTGCTCACCGCGGTGGCCACCGCCGGCATCGTGTTCAGCTTCAACGGCTTCCAGAGCCCGGTGAACCTGGCCGGCGAGGCGCGCAACCCGGGGCGCAGCATCCCGTTCGCGGTGCTTGGCTCGATCGCGCTGGCCACGGTGGTCTACGTGCTGCTGCAGGTCGCCTACCTGGGCGCGGTGCCGCCGGACCTGCTGGCCGAGGCCGGCTGGCACGGCATCGACTTCCGCTCGCCGTTCGCGCAGTTGGCGATCATCGTCAACCTGCACTGGCTGGCGATGCTGCTGTACGTGGACGCCTTCGTCAGCCCCAGCGGCACCGGCATCACCTACACCGCCACCACCGCGCGGATGATCTACGGCATGGAGCGCAACGGCACCATGCCCAAGGTGCTGGGCCGGATCCACCCGACCTGGGGCGTGCCGCGCCCGGCGATGTTCTTCAACCTGCTGGTGTCCTACCTGTTCCTGTTCTTCTTCCGCGGCTGGGGCACGCTGGCAGCGGTGATCTCGGTGGCCACCATCATTTCCTACCTGACCGGCCCGATCAGCGCCATGGCGCTGCGCAAGCATGCGCCGGAGATGCACCGCCCGCTGCGCATCGCCGGCCTGCCGGTGCTGGCCGCCGCCGCCTTCGTGCTGGCCACCGAACTGCTGTACTGGGCACGCTGGCCGCTGACCGGCGAGATCATCCTGTTGATGCTGGTGGCCCTGCCGGTGTACGCCTACTACCAGCAGCGCGACGGCTGGAAGGATTTCCGCCGGCACCTGCGCGGCGCCAGCTGGCTGATCGCCTACCTGCCGACCATCGCCCTGCTGTCGTGGGCCGGCAGCACCACCTTCGGCGGCCACGGCTACCTGTCCTACGGGCCGGACCTGGTGGTGGTCGGCGTGGTCGCGCTGGGCTTCTACTTCTGGGGCGTGCGCGCCGGCTGGCGCACCCCGTCGCTGCAACAGGCCAGCGCCGGCTGAGCCGCGGCGGCGCTCAGCCGCCGCGCAGGCATTGCAGCGCGCGCGACAGCAGCGTGGCACCGACGAAGCCGGCCAGGGCGCACAGGCCCACCGCGATGACGCTCTCGTAGAACGGGGCGTCGCGTCTGATGAATACGGCCATCGCCGCGGCGACGCAGACCGCCGAGGTGCCGGCGCCGATCAGGCCGATGCGCAGATGCGCGCGCCAGCCACGCAGGCGCGGCCAGGCGCGGGCGGCGAACAGACCGGTCAACAGCGCCGGCAAGGCGCCGAAGACATAGGAAAACAGCGCCATCAGCAGGAGCAGCAGCAGCGGGGCAGTGACGCCGCTGCTCTCCCCCCGGGTCATCGCGATCGCCACCGGCAGCCCGACCACCACGGTGCCCAGCGGCGGGCCGACGAACAGGAAGGTCGTCACCACGCCAACGCCGACCAGCCAGCGCGGCAGCGGGTCGTTGCCCGCCTCCGCGTCGAGCGGGTCGACCTCATCCGCGCGTGCGTCCGGGGCCGCCTGCGAGGCAGGCGGCAACGGGTCGTGGCTCACTTGGCAGGCGCGGCTGGGCGCTGCGCGGCGCTGGCGTCGCGGGCGGCGCGGAACTCGGAGTCGCGGCTCCAGTTCGGCCACTGCGGCGAATTGGCCAGTTCCTCGCCCAGGGTGTACAGCACCTGCATGTCGCGCGCGGCGCCGGCGAAGGTCCAGTTCGGCTGCCATTCGTCGCCGGGCTGGTGGTAGCGCTTGGCGGTGTAGTCGTCCGAGGCGGCCTTGCCGGCCGCCACGCCGCCATCCACCCAGTCCTGGCCGGCGGCGAAGGACAGCGCCGGCACGCCGCGCTTGGCGAAGGAGAAGTGATCGGAGCGGAAGAAGTAACCGGCTTCGGGCTTGGGATCGGGCGTGTAGCGCAGGTCCCAGCCCTTGGCCACGCGCTTGAGGTCGTCGAGCAGTTCCAGCTTGGCGGTGCCGTAGATGCCGAAATCGCGCGAGGGCCCGAACGGGCTCATGCCGTCCATGTTGATCACCGCCACCGTGCGCGCCAGCGGATACAGCGGCTTGGAGGCGTAGTACTCCGAGCCGAGCAGGCCCTTCTCCTCGGCGGTGACCGCCATGAACACCACCGAGCGCTGTGGCGCCGGGCCCTTGGCGAAGGCGCGGGCCAGTTCCAGCAGCGCGGCGACGCCGCTGGCGTTGTCCAACGCGCCGTTGAAGATGCGGTCGCCCTTGGCGTCGGGCGCGCCCACGCCCAGGTGATCCCAGTGCGCGGTGTAGATGAGGGTGTCGTCCGGCTGGGTCTTGCCGGGCAGCCGCGCGACCACGTTGTGCGAGGTGATCACCTCCGACTTCACCGCGTAGTCGGCGTACAGGCGCTCGCCCTTCAGCGGCACCGGCTTGAAGTCGCGCGATTGCGCCTGCTTCTTCAGCGCATCGAAATCCAGCCCGGCGCGCTTGAACAGCTCCACCGCCAGATCGCGCTGGATCCAGCCCTCCAGTTCCGGGTGCACCGCCTTGGGATCGTCGCGGACCACGTCGAACATGCTGTTGGTGTTGGAGTTGGCGACGGTGGCCCAGCCGTAGGAGGCCGGCGCGGTCTCGTGCACGATCAGCACGCCGGCCGCGCCCTGCCGTGCGCCTTCCTCGAACTTGTAGGTCCAGCGGCCGTAGTAGGTCATGCCCTTGCCGTCGAACGCACCCTTGCCGGTCTCGAAGTCGGGGTCGTTGATCAGCACCACCGCGATCTTGCCCTTCAGGTCCACGCCCTTGAAGTCGTCCCAGCCGCGCTCGGGCGCCTTGACCCCATAGCCGACGAACACCAGCGGCGCCCCGTCCAGGGTCACCTGGCTGCTGCCGTCGAGCGCCGCGCGCACGGCGATCTGCTGGCCCTGGGTCAGGGTTTGGCGCTGGTCGCCGCTGGCGATCGCCAGGCGCGGGGTGCCGACGATGTCGGCGCGGCGCAGCGGCACCGCCTGGGTCCACAGGCGCTTGCCGTCGCGCAGGTCGCCGCCGGGCTGCAGGCCGGCCGCCTGGAACTGCGCACTCAGATAGGCCACGGTCTTCTCCTCGCCCGCCGAACCCGGGGCGCGGCCCTCGTAGGCGTCGGAGGCCAGGGTCTTGACGTCGGCGGACAAGCGCTTGGTGTCGAAGGTCGGTGCGGGCGGCGGTGCCGCCAGGCAGGCGCCAGACAGCGCAAGAGCCAACGCGCTCACGATCGGTCGTTTCACTCGGTTCCCCTCGGCAGAGACAAAGAAGGTCGAGTGTAGCGGCGCCCCTACCGGGTCGTGATGGGTCGAACGACCACCATACGTGCGCTGTCGCAAAAATTTATTGTGATTAACCGCTCAAATACGAAGCTGAACATGCTCTAATGCCGCGCTCGCGCACCGCGGGGCCGCGCCGATCCGGTGGCCCATGCCGATCCGCGCGCCCGCCCTGGCTTCCACCCAAGCCCGGCGTGGAGCCCATCACTCCCCACCCTCGCCTGGGCCGCTCCGACTGCGGGGCCGGCTCGCTTCCGGAGACCTGCCGAGATGTCGATGTCCCCCCTCCCCCGCATCACCCGCTGCGTGCTGGCCGCCGCGCTGCTGGCCGCCAGCGGGTCGGCCTGGAGCTACGCGATCAGCAAAGGCACGGTGGTGGACGACCGCGGCAACGCGGTGCAGCTGCGCGGCGTCAACTGGTTCGGCTTCGAAGGCAGCGCGCACACCGTGCACGGCCTGTGGGCGCGCAACTGGAAGGACATGATCACGCAGATGCAGGGCCTGGGCTTCAACGCCGTGCGCCTGCCGTTCTGCCCGCAGACCCTGCGCGGCGTCGCGCCGACCAGCATCGACTACGGCCGCAACCCGGACCTGCAGGGCCTGAACTCGTTGCAGGTGCTGGACAAGGTGATCAACGAATTCAGCAGCCGCGGCATGTACGTGCTGCTGGACCACCACTCGCCCGATTGCCAGGGCATCTCCGAGCTCTGGTACACCGACTCCTACAGCGAGCAGCAGTGGCTCAGCGACCTGAGCTTCGTGGCCAAGCGCTACGCGTCGGTACCGGGCGTGATCGGCATCGACCTGAAGAACGAGCCGAACGGCCGCAACACCTGGGGCACCGGCAACCTCAAGACCGACTGGAACAAGGCGGTCGAGCGCGCCTCGGCGGCGGTGCTGAAGGTGGCGCCGAAGTGGCTGATCGTGGTCGAGGGCATCACCGACAACCCGACCTGTTCCAGCAGCGACGGCTACTGGTGGGGCGGCAACCTGGAACCGCTGACCTGCACCAAGCTCAACGTGCCGGCCAACCGCCTGCTGCTGTCGCCGCACGTGTACGGCCCGGACGTGAACTGGCAGCCCTACTTCGGCGACGGCAACTTCCCGGCCAACATGCCGGCGATCTGGGAGCGCCAGTTCGGCCAGCTGACCCAGCGCGGCTACGCCATGATGATCGGCGAGTTCGGCGGCAACGAAGGCCGCAACCAAGCGCAGGATCCGATCCTGCAGAAGGCGCTGATCGACTACCTGATCAAGAAGAACATCCGCAGCGGCTTCTACTGGGCCTGGAACCCCAACAGCCGCGACACCGGCGGCGTGCTCGACGACGACTGGACTACCGTGCGCACCGAGAAGATGGCCGGGCTCAAGCGGCTGTGGGGCGACACCAGCGGCACCACGCCGACGCCCACCCCCGAGCCGCCCCCGACGCCCACGCCGACCCCGGCACCGGCACCGGGCAGCGCCAGCTTCAGTACCAAGATCATCGTCGACAGCGACTGGAACGCCGGCTACTGCGAACGCGTGCAGGTGACCAACAGCGGCAGCGCCACCGGCAACTGGGCGGTCAGCCTGTCCATCAGCGGCACCATCAACAACCTGTGGAACGCCACCTGGACGCAATCGGGCACCACGCTCAGCGCCAGCGGCGTGGACTGGAACAAGACCCTGGCCCCCGGCGCCACCGCCGAGTTCGGGTTCTGCGCCGCCCGCTGAAGGCAGCGCCATCGCCTCGCGCCCCACGTGGGGTAACACGCCAACGGCAGCGTCCCTCGACGCTGCCGTTGACGTTTGCAGCGGGCGACTGCGCGCCCGTGGACACCACCACAGCACCTGCGCGCAATCGGTGGACAAGCCCGTCTTCTGCAACGGCAGTCACGGCCGTCGCGGCGGACACTGCCGATCATCGCCGCCAAGCATCCGCCCCCCTTTTGGCTGGCGCACTCCGCACCGGCCGCCATCGGAGCCATCGCGATGAATCGGTCCCTGCACTCCCGTATCACCCGCTGCCTGCTCGCCGCGGCGCTCGTGGCGGCCAGCGGCTCGGCCTGGAGCTACGCCATCCAGCAAGGCAAGGTGGTGGACGACGCCGGCAACGCCGTGCAGTTGCGCGGCGTCAACTGGTTCGGTTTCGAGACCGCGCAGCACACGGTGCACGGCCTGTGGGCGCGCAACTGGAAGGACATGATCACGCAGATGCAGGGCCTGGGCTTCAACGCCGTGCGCCTGCCGTTCTGCCCGCAGACGCTGCAGGCGGTGTCGCCCGGCAGCATCGACTACAGCCGCAATGCGGACCTGCAGGGCCTGAACTCGCTGCAGATCCTGGACAAGGTGATCAACGAACTCAGCAGCCGCGGCATGTACGTGCTGCTCGACCACCACACGCCGGACTGCAACGCCATCTCCGAACTCTGGTACACCGGCAGCTACAGCGAGCAGCAATGGCTGGACGACCTGAGCTTCGTCGCCAAGCGCTACGCGTCGGTCCCGGGCGTGATCGGCCTGGACCTGAAGAACGAGCCGCACGGCGCCGCCACCTGGGGCAGCGGCAATGCCGCCACCGACTGGAACAAGGCGGCCGAGCGCGCGGCGGCAGCGGTGCTGAAGGCGGCGCCGAACTGGCTGATCGTGGTCGAGGGCATCGCCGACACGCCGACCTGTTCGAGCAGCACCGCGCACTTCTGGGGCGAGAACCTGGAACCGCTGGCCTGCACGCCGCTGTCCATTCCGGCCAACCGCCTGCTGCTCGCCCCGCACGTGTACGGGCCGGACGTGTCCATGCAGTCCTACTTCAACGCCTCCAATTTCCCGGCCAACATGCCGGCGATCTGGGAGCAGCATTTCGGCCGGTTCGTCCAGGCCGGCCACGCGCTGCTGCTGGGCGAGTTCGGCGGCAAGTACGGCCAGGGCAACCCGCTGGACGTGCAGTGGCAGAACGCGCTGGTCGACTACCTGATCGGCAAGGGCATCCACAGCGGCTTCTACTGGTCGTGGAACCCGAACAGCGGCGACACCGGCGGCATCCTCAACGACGACTGGAGCACGGTGCGCACCGACAAGGTGACCCTGCTGAAGAAGCTGTGGGACCGCGACGGCGGCAGCAGCGGTGGTGGCGGCAACGGTGGTGGGGGTGGTGGCACCGGCGGCGGCGGAACGCCCACGCCGCCGCCGTCCGGCAGCAGCTTCAGCACCAAGGTGCTGGTGGACAGCGACTGGAACGCCGGCTACTGCAACCGCGTGCAGGTGACCAACACCGGCGGCAGCAGCGGCGACTGGACCGCCACCCTGTCGATCAGCGGCACCATCAGCAACCTGTGGAACGCCACCTGGACGCAGTCCGGCACCACGCTCAGCGCCAGCGGCGTGGACTGGAACAAGACCCTGGCCCCGGGCGCGACCGCCGAGTTCGGCTTCTGTGCCGCGCGCTGAGCGCGGCGCTGCGCCCCTGACGCCACGCGCGCGGCCCCTCTGCGGAGATGGCCGCGCGCCATGCCGGCGCGCCGCCCGGCATGCCGCGGTGTGCCATCAGTCACGTTCCCGCGGCCGCCGCCACCCCTCTATGCTGGCGCATTGTCCACACTCAGGCCCGGCCCATGCTCCGACCCTTGTCGCTGTTGATCTCCAGCATCCTCACCCTCGGCACCGGCGCCGCCCTGGTGGCCGCGCCGTCGGCCCTGGCCGCGGCCACGCCGGGCCAGGCGACCGCGCCGGAGATCGCCTACACCCGCTTCACCCTGCCCAACGGCCTGACCGTGGTGGTGCACGAGGACCACAAGGCGCCGGTGGTGGCGGTGAGCATCTGGTACCACATCGGCTCGGGCGACGAGCCGGCCGGCAAGACCGGCTTCGCGCACCTGTTCGAGCACCTGATGTTCTCCGGCTCGGAGAACCACAAGGGCACCTACTTCCAGCCGTTCGAGAAGGTCGGCGCCACCGACATGAACGGCACCACCTGGTTCGACCGCACCAACTACTTCGAGACCGTGCCGACCACCGCGCTCGATACCGCGCTGTGGATGGAATCGGACCGCATGGGCCACCTGCTCGGCGCGATCGGCCAGAAGGAACTGGACACCCAGCGCGGCGTGGTCCAGAACGAGAAGCGCCAGGGCCAGAACCGCCCCTACGGCCGCGTCGACGAGAACATCCTCGCCAACATCTTCCCGGCCAACCATCCGTACCAGCACGACACCATCGGCTCGATGGCCGACCTCGACGCGGCCTCGCTGGACGACGTCAAACAGTGGTTCCACGACAACTACGGCGCTGCCAACACCACCCTGGTGCTGGCCGGCGACATCACCGTGGCGCAGGCCAAGGCCAAGGCCGAGCAGTACTTCGGCGACATCCCCGCCGGCCGCCCGGTGCCGCGTCAACAGCCGTGGATCACCCCGCTGGCCAAGCAGACCCGCGGCGTGCAGCACGACCACGTCGCGCAGCCGCGCATCTACCGCACCTGGGTGGCGCCGCAGCTGGGCACCGACGACGCGGTGCTGCTGGACCTGGCCACCACCGTGCTCGGCGGCGGCAAGACCAGCCGCCTGTACCAGCGCCTGGTCTACCGCGACAAGCTGGCCGACGACGTCTCCGCCGGCCTGCAGTCGTTCGCGCTGGCCAGCCAGTTGCAGATCACCGCCGACGTGAAGGAAGGCGTGGACCCGGCCAAGGTCGAGGCCGCCATCGCCGACGAACTGCAGAAGTTCCTGGCCGAAGGCCCCACCGCCGACGAACTGCAGCGCGCCCAGGTCGGCTACCGCGCCGGCTTCGTGCGCGGCCTGGAGAAGGTCGGCGGCTTCGGCGGCAAGGCCACCGTGCTGGCCGAGGGCCAGGTCTACCGCAACGATCCGGGCGCCTACAAGAAGGACCTGCAGCGCGCGCAGGACGCCACCGTCGCCAGCGTGCGCAAGGCCGCCGACACCTGGTTCGGCAAGGGCGACTACCTGCTGACCGTGCTGCCGGCGCCGGAGGGCTTCGACCCGGCGGCCGAGGACAAGGCGGTCAAGCCGCTGCCGGCGGCCCCGGGCAAGCCCGCGCCGAAGGTGCCGGCCAAGGGCAACTACAGCGTCGGCAAGACCCAGGTCGACCGCGCCGCCGGCGTGCCGGACACCACCCAGTTCCCGAGCCTGAGCTTCCCGCAGCTGCAGCGCGGCAAGCTCAAGAACGGCATCGAGGTGGTGCTGGCCGAGCGCCACACCATCCCGGTCACGCAGATCCAGCTGCTGTTCGATGCCGGCTACGCGACCGATCGCGGCGGCAAACTCGGCACCGCCAACTTCACCGCGGCGCTGATGAACGAGAGCACCCGCAACCTGGATTCGGTGGACGTGGCGCAGCGCCGCCAGCGCCTGGGCGCGATGACCAGCGTGTCCTGCGAGCTGGACAGCTGCGACGCCTCGCTCAACGCGCTCAACGACCAGTTGGCGCCGTCGCTGGAACTGTTCGCCGACATCGTGCGCAACCCGGCGTTCAAGGCCGACGACATCGAGCGCATCCGCGGCCAGTGGCTGGCCTCGATCGCGCAGGAGAAGACCCAGCCGCAGGGCCTGGCGCTGCGCACCCTGCCGCCGCTGCTGTACGGCCCGACCCATCCGTACGGCGTGCCGCTCACCGGCACCGGCACCGAGGCGGCGATCAAGAGCCTGACCGCGGGCGACCTGAGCGCGTTCCAGAACAACTGGCTGCGTCCGGACAACGTGCGCATCCTGGTCGCCGGCGACACCACCCTGGACAAGATCATCCCGCAGCTGGATGCCGCGTTCGGCGACTGGCAGGCCCCGTCCGGCAAGCGCCCGACCAAGAACCTGCCGCAGGTGGCCGCGCAGCCCAAGCCGCGCGTGTTCCTGATCAACCGCGACGACGCCCCGCAGTCGCTGATCCTGGCCGGCCTGCTGGCGCCCTCGACCAAGGCGCCGAACAACCTGGCGATCGGCGTGGCCAACGGCGCCTTCGGCGGCACCTTCACCTCGCGCCTGAACATGAACCTGCGCGAGGACAAGCGCTGGGCCTACGGCGCCAACAGCTTCATGATCGACGCGATCGGCCAGCGCCCGTTCCTGTTCTTCGCCCCGGTGCAGACCGACAAGACCGCCGAATCGGCCGCCGAGATCCTCAAGGAAGCCAAGGCCGTGGTCGGCGACAAGCCGCTGACCGCCGCCGAGATCGCCAAGATCAAGGAACAGCGCGTGCGCGCCCTGCCGGGCAGCTTCGAGACCACCGGTGCGGTGCTCAGCGCGATGGAAGGCATCGTCCAGTATGGCCGTCCAGACGACTATGTGCAGACGCTGAAGACGCGCCTGGAAGCGGTCGACCAGTCGGCGGCGGAAACGGCGATCAAGGAGATCGTGGCGCCGCAGGCGATGACCTGGGTCATCGTCGGCGACCTCAAGCAGATCGAAGCGCCGGTGCGCGCGCTGAAGCTGGGCGAGGTGCAGGTGCTGGACAGCGACGGCCAGCCGGTCAAGGCGAAGGCCAAGCCGTAACGCCGCACACGCATGGCGGCGTTGCCCCGCCATGCGCCACGCGCCGACGCCAGCATCGGGCATCGGCGCCATCGCAACGCAGCGCCATCGCGCGATGCGACATGCGACACGCGACGACAGGGAACGTGCAGGCTGCGCTCCGGCGCAGCCTGCAAGCACCGGCCGCCCTGGCTTGCGTGGGTCGCGGATGGGTCGCCAAGGCGGCGCGCAGCGCCTGCCCTTCACGGCTCCTGGCCGCAGCGCTTGGTATCCGGAAGGCCTGTTCTCGCCCGCTGCCGCCGATGCCGACCGCTTCTCCCCGCCGCGCCGACGCCGCGCCGAACATCCGCGTCGGCTGCGCCGGCTGGTCGATCGCCAGCACGCAGCGCGCCTTGGTCGGCGACGGCGCCAGCCAGCTGGCGCGCTATGCCACCCGCTTCGACGCGGTCGAGATCAATTCCACGTTCTACCGCGCCCACCGCGCGAGCACCTACCAGCGCTGGGCCGACAGCGTGCCGGCGGCGTTCCGCTTCTCGGCCAAGCTGCCACGCACGATTACCCACGACGCGCGCCTGTACCGCGTCGGGCCGCTGCTGCAGACCTTCCTCGGCGAGGTCGGCCATCTCGGCGACAAGCTCGGCTGCCTGCTGGTGCAACTGCCGCCCAGCCTGGCCTTCGATGCGCGCACCGCCGCCACCTTCTTCGCGATGCTGCGGCGCCGCTGGCACGGCGGCATCGCCTGCGAACCGCGCCATGCCAGCTGGTTCAGCGCGCGCGCCGAGGCGCTGTGGCAGCGCCACCGCATCGCGCGCGTGGCCGCCGACCCAGCCCTGCACGCCACCGCCGCGCAGCCGGGAGGGGCGGCGGCGCCGGCATACTGGCGCTGGCACGGCGCGCCGCGCATCTACTACAGCGACTACGCCGACGACACGCTGCGCGGCCTGGCCGAGCGCGTCGTCGCCGCGACGCCGCACCCGGACCCGGGCGAAGCCTGGGTGATCTTCGACAACACCGCGCTCGGCCACGCCCTCGACAACGCCGCCACGCTGCAAACGCAGTTGCGCGCGCTCGGCGTCGGTGCCGCCGGCTGACCAGCACACCCCGCCGGCGCGCGCGATGTGCGCGGACATCCGCGCCCGTACGGCTGCAACCAACCCCTCGTTCGCCGCCCCTGTAAGCTCGGGCCCAGCGGCGACCTCAAGCCGATCGAAGCGACGATGCGCGCGCTGAAGCCGGGCCAGATGCAGGTGCCGGACCGACGGGCCGCCGGTCTGGCGCTGCTCGGCCACCGCGCATGCCGCGCAAGGAACCGATCGCAGCGCAGTCGTCGCAGGACCGCATCAGCGCAGCCGCGTGGCGCGCATCGCTCAGTGGAAGCTCACCGTGCGCACGTCTTCGCCGTCGCCCCAGCGGGTACAGGCGTCGCTTCCCTCGATCCAGACCGGCTTCCCCGCCATGTAGGCGGACAGCAGCATCGCCAACTGCGCCTTGCCGGTATCGGACGTTTCGTCCTTGATCATGTAGTACGCGGTGTTCGCGGCGCACGCCGGGCGCTGCGTCGGCGTGCCATTGAGCACGACGTAGTGCACGCCATCGGTCGCGCGGACCGACAGGTCTTTGATCGTGCCGGTCACGCTGCTGGCGGACGCCAGGCCGCTCGACAGCGAGAGCGCCAGCACAACAGCGGAAAGCGCGCGGGAACGGCGAGGAGGCAGCAGGGTCATGGTGATCGTCCTTGCGACGTGACGGCGCATGCTGGCGCCGAAGAAATGCATCCAGCGCCATCCGGAGGTGGCGGCACGGTCATCGCAGATGCCGTTGCCAGCGCGCCACTCCGGCGTACTGAACAGCCCGGTAAATGCGGATGCTATCACGGTCTATTCACAAATTTGGCGCATCGCCCAGGTCGTCATCATCCGCGACGCCATGCCGCGTACGCGCAGGTCTCGCGTGCAGTTGGTCACGCTTGCGCGCTTGTCCACGCGCCGTCTCAGCGCCCTGCGGTATCGTGCTGCGCCTCGCGATCCGCGCCCTATCCGACGCCGCCCATGACCGATGAAGCCCAGCGCCAGCGTGTCCTCGACAGCTACCACATCGTCGACAGCCTGCCCGAGGACGCCTACCAGGACATCGTGCAGATCGCCGCCGCCCTGTGCGACACGCCGATCGCGCTGCTGTCGCTGGTGGATCGCGACCGGCAATGGTTCAAGGCGCGGATGGGCCTGGAGGTGCCGCAGACCGAACGCAGCCAGGCGGTGTGCGACCACGCGATCCGTGAGCCCGAGCAACTGCTGGAAGTGCCCGACCTCGCCGACGACCCGCGGTTCGCCGACATCTCCGTGGTCCGCGGCGACATCGGCGCGCGCTTCTATGCCGGCATGCCGCTGGTGACCGAGGAGGGCGTCGCGCTGGGCACGGTGTGCGTGCTGGACACCACGCCGCGCGAACTCAAGGACGCCCAGCGCGACGGCCTGCGCGCGCTGGCGCGCACCGCCATGCGCCTGCTCGACGCGCGCCGGGATGCGCTGCAGCGCCAACGCGAGGCGCTCCTGCAAGCGCACCCGGTTGGCGACAACACGGACGCTGGCAGCGACGGCCGCTACCGGGTGGTGATCCTGGAAGTGCAGGAACTGGCCGCGCTGGCCGAGCGGCAGAGCGAACGCCTGCTGGGCAGCAGCCTGCAGCAACTCGACCGCACCCTGGCCAGCTACGTGCAGGACGACGCCGCCGCCGACAGTGTGGACCGGGCGACCGACAGCGCCGAGTTCATCGTCATGCTGCATGGCGCCGATGCCGAGCAGAAGCTGCGCGGCCTGCGCGAGATCGCCGCGCGGCAGCAGGCGCTCGGGCTGACCGTGCTGGTCGGCGACGCCCAGGCCACGCGGGCGGACGAGCCGATCGGGCAGGTGTTCCTGCGCGCCGAGGCCGCGCTCAGCGCCGAGAAGGACCGCCAGCGGCCGCAGCAGTCGGCCTGACCGGCGGATCGCCGACCGGCGCGCGTGGCGCTGAGCGCCACCTCCCTGATCCGCGCAGCGGGGGCGAGCGCCTACGCGCACCGGCCTTGGCGGCGCGCTGAACGCCCAGCCGCCCCGCTCTGGGCGAGCGGCGCCAACCCATTCTGCAGATGACGTGCCCCGGCTGAGCCGGCGACGGGCAGCCACGAGCGGCCCCGTTCTTGCATCTCCCGGGACGTTGCGGTCCCTCGCCGGTGCGAGCCGGGCGGCGCGCGGCCGCCAGGGCAGGATCGGCAGCCGCGCCTGCGGAGCCGGCCGCACGCCCCGTCTCCGCTTCGGTCGTTTACCATGCCGCACGCATCCTGCTCTGGACCCGACATGAGCCATGCCGCTCCTCCCTGCTGCACCCCGCTGCTGAGCCTGTCGCTCGGCCTGTTGCTGGGCACCGCCGACACCGCCATGGCCGAGGCCGCGCCCGCGACCACACTGACCGCCCCGGCACCGCCGCCGCAGACGCCCGACCTGGCCTACCCGGAACTGTTCCAGGCGGTGCAGCAGCAGGAGCTGTTCGACGACCAGAAGCACTTCGTCGATGCGCTGCCGCTGCGCGACCCGGCGCTGATCAACGCCGACTATCTGGCGCAGCGCCAGCAACCCGGCTTCGATCTGCGCCGCTTCGTCGCCGCCAACTTCGAGGAATCCGGCCCGGTGCAGACCGAGGCGATCCGCCAGGACACCGGCCTGCGCGAGCACATCGACGCACTGTGGCCGCTGCTGGTGCGCCGCCAGGTCGACGTGCCGCCCTACAGCAGCCTGCTGTCGCTGCCGCACCCCTACGTGGTGCCGGGCGGGCGCTTCCGCGAGGTCTACTACTGGGATTCCTACTTCACCATGCTCGGCCTGGTGGAGAGCGGCGAGCACGAACGCAGCCGGCAGATGCTGGACAACTTCGCCTACCTGATCGACACCTACGGGCACATCCCCAACGGCAACCGCACCTACTACCTGAGCCGTTCGCAGCCGCCGTTCTTCTCGCACATGGTGCAGTTGCAGGCCAAGGTGGAAGGCGATGCCGCCTACGCGCGCTACCTGCCGCAGTTGCAGAAGGAGTACGCGTACTGGATGGAAGGCGCGCAGAGCCTGGCCCCGGGCAGCGCGCATGCGCACGTGGTGCGGCTGGCCGACGGCAGCCTGCTCAACCGTTACTGGGACGCCCGCGACACGCCGCGCCCGGAAGCCTGGCTGCACGACGTGCGCACCGCGGCCGAGGCCAAGGACCGTTCGGCGGCCGAGGTCTACCGCGACCTGCGCGCCGGTGCCGAGAGCGGCTGGGACTATTCCAGCCGCTGGCTGGGGGACCGCAAGACCCTGGCCAGCATCCGCACCACCGCCATCGTCCCGGTCGACCTCAACAGCCTGCTCTACCACCTGGAGAGCACCCTGGCCCTGGCCTGCGCCAAGAACCCCGGCGCGGCCGGCTGCGACACCGACTACGCGGCCCTGGCCAGCGCGCGCAAGACCGCGATCGACAAGCACCTGTGGAGCGACGCCGGCTACTACACCGACTACGACTGGCAGCAGCGCCGGCTGCGCGAGCAGGTCACCGCCGCGGCGCTGTACCCGCTGTTCGTCGGGGTCGCCTCGCCGGCGCGGGCCAAGCGCAGCGCCGACACCGTGCAGGCGCAGTTGCTGCGCCCGGGCGGCGTGGCGACCACGCGCCTGCACACCGGCCAGCAGTGGGACGAGCCCAACGGCTGGGCGCCGCTGCAATGGATCGCCGTGGACGGCCTGCGCCGCTACGGCCAGGACGCGCTGGCCCAGCGCATCGGCAGCCGTTTCCTGGCGCGGGTGCAGGCGCTGTTCGCGCAACAGCACAAGCTGGTGGAGAAATACGGCGTGGACGCGCAGGCCGAGGGCGGTGGCGGCGGCGAGTACGCGCTGCAGGACGGCTTCGGCTGGACCAACGGCGTGACCCTGTTGCTGCTGGATCTGTACAGCGCCCCCGCCGCGGCGGCACCCACCGCGCCGCAGGCGCGTGCGCAGCCGGAGCCGGAGCCGGCGTTGCCCTGAGTCGCCAGCTGTCCAGACGTCGCCCCGCCGCGGTACGCGCCTGGCGCCGAACGCGCCGTGGGGTGTGTCGGCCTGCGCAGGGCCGGCAGGAGCGTGAGCGATGACCGCGACCGGCGCCTCCGCGGTCGGTGACGTGGCCGACCGGGACATGGCCGCACAGGCCGAGGTGATGCGCGGCCTGCCGTCGCAGGCGCAGCTGTGGCACTGGATCGAACGCCTGAACGGGTTCGGTCCGCGCCTGACCGGCAGCCCGGCGCACGCTGCGGCGATCGACTTCCTGGCCACCGACCTGCAGGCGTTGGGCCTGCAGGTGCAGCGCGACCACCTGCCGCTACGCCGCTGGACGGCGCATGCCACGCACCTGACCCTGGACGACGGCAGCGCGATCGCGGTCGCCGCGCCCTTGCCCTATTCCGGCACCACCGCACCCGACGGCCTCGCTGGCGAGCTGGTCTGGTTCGGCGGCCGCCCGCGCTCGTTCCGCAAGGCACGCGGCAAGATCGCGGTGGTGGTCTTGCGCCGCCGCGACCTCGACCGGACCCTGCTGACGCTGGCGTTCAAGCGCAAGGCGCGGCTGCCCGACGGCGACGCGGACTTCGCGGAGTCGCCCATCACCACCCCGCTGCTGACCGGCCTGCAGGCGGTGGCGCTGGACAAGGCGCGACGGCAGGGCGTGCGCGCGGTGATCTGCGTGTTCGAGGGCGTTTCCGAGGCGCAACTGCAGGGCCAGATCCTCCCGTTCACCACGCCGTACCGCGACCTTCCCGCGGTATGGGTGAGTGCGCGTCACGCCGAGGCGCTGCGTGCCGCGGCCGCGCAGCGCAGGCAGGCGCGGCTGACCCTGCACGCCACGCTGCAGGACACCACCACCGACACGCTGTATGCCGTGCTCCCGGGCCGTGCGCAAGACGAGACGATCATCGTCAACACCCATACCGACGGACCGAATGCCTGCGAGGAGAACGGCGCGGCCGGCGTGTTGGCACTGGCCCACGCCTTCGCCGCGCTGCCGCGCGCGGCGCGTCGCCGCACCCTGGTGTTCGTGCTGGTCACCGGCCATTTCCAGTTGCCGCAGATCGGCGTGCGCGGGCGCCAGGCGACCTCGGCCTGGCTGCAACGGCATCCGCAGCTGTGGGACGGCCATGGCAGCCACGCGCGCGCGGTGGCCGGCATCACCATCGAACACCTCGGCTGCACCGAATGGCGCGACGACCTGGCGGCCGGCACGCCGGCACCGACCGGCAAGCTGGAACGGGACCTGGTGTACACCGCCACGCCGGCGCTGGATGCGCTGTATCGGCAGGCGTGCGCCGGGCGCAGCAAACTGCGTGCGCTGACCCTGTCGCCGCGCCTGGACGTGGCGATGCTCGGCGAGGGCCAGCCGCTGTACCAGGCCGGCATCCCGGTCGTGGCCAACTGCCCGATCCCCGACTATCTCTGCCAGGTATTGCCGGACGGCGGCATCGCGCGCCTGGACCCTGGGTATGCGCAGCAACAGGTGGAGACCTTCGCGCGGCTGCTGGCGCAACTCGACCATCTCGATGCCGCGCAGATCGGACGCATTCCCTTCACGCCGGGCAGGCTGCTGTCCCGCCTGATCGAACGCCTGCGCTGAGCCGCCACGCTACTGCGCCGGCGTCTCCACCGCGATGCCCATCGCGGTGCGATAGCGCTGGTACAGCGCCATCACCTTGTCGATGTACTCGCGGGTCTCCGCGTACGGCGGCACGCCACCGTAGCGCGCCACCGTGCCGATGCCGGCGTTGTAGGCTGCCGCGGCCAGCACCCGGTCGCCGGCGTAGCGGCGCAACAGCGCGCGCATGTAGCGGGCACCGCCGGCGATCGACTGGTCGGCCGCGAACGGGTCGCGCACGCCATATTCCTTCGCCACCTCCGGCAACAGCTGCATGACCCCCTGCGCGCCCTTGGGCGAGACCGCGGCGGCGTCGAAGCCGCTCTCGGCATGCGCGATCGCGCGCAGCCACGGCTCGTCCACCCCGGTGGCACGGGCCGCGGCACGGAACGGCCGGGCATGCACCTGCAGTTGCGGCGCCCCGAGCTTGCCCAGGCCGGGATGCGCGCTCTCGCCGGGCGGGGTCACCGCGGTGAAGCGCAGGTAGGGCCGCGAGCCCGGCAGGTTGCGCGTGGAGTAGACCAACCGCCCATCCTGCTCGCGCTCGTACAGGGTGCCGCTGAACACGCCCAGGTTGCCCCACAGGTTGGGCGTGGCGATCGCGGCATCGTCCAGTTCCTTCGGCGTGCAGCGCGAGCCGGGTTCCGGTGCCGTGGCCAGGCTGACCGTGCCGTCGCGCACGCAGCGGTACACGGTGCGCGCAGAAGCGCCGGCGACGACGCCGCAGCACAGCAACAGGCACAGCGCGGCACGGGCAAGCAGCATCGGGGCAACTGATCGGACGGGACGGGCGCGCATCATCGCGCAGCGCGCGTCGAGGCGAGTGATGGCGGGGTTCGGTACGCTGCCCGACAGCGCCTCCCTCGTAGGAGCGGCTTCAGCCGCGACCACGGCTTCCCTGCAATGCCATCGCGGCTGAAGCCGCTCCTACAGGAATCCGCAGCAAGCTGGCGGGTGCACTGTGGGAGGGACTTCCGTCCCGACGCTTCCAAGTCGAATACACCGCATCCTCCGCCTGCGCGGCTGAAGGACGCCTCCGACACCCGAGGGGAGCACACCCGTAGGGGCGGCTTCAGCCGCGACGAGGCCTTCCCTGGAAAGCCATCGCGGCTGAAGCCGCTCTTACAGGAATCCGCAGCAAGCTGGCGGGTGCACTGTGGGAGGGACTTCCGTCCCGACGCTTCCAAGTCGAATACAGCGCATCCTCCGCCTGCGCGACTGAAGGGCACCTCCGACACCCGAGGGGAGCACACCCGTAGGAGCGGCTTCAGCCGCGACGAGGCCTTCCCTGGAAAGCCATCGCGGCTGAAGCCGCTCCTACAGGAATCCGCAGCAAGCTGGCGGGCGCACTGTGGGAGGGACTTCAGTCCCGACGCTACCAAGGTCGAATCACCGCCTACGGCGCACACGCCGCCAGCTTCTGGTCGGCGTACCACAGCGCGCGCCGCGCCAGGTCGTAGGCGCTGTCGGCCTCGCGCGGCAGCAGTTGCTGCGCGCGGATCGGGTCGGCGCCCTTGGCCATGGCGGTTTCCACCTGCAGCAGCGCGTCCAGGTGCTGCTGCACCGGCGCCAGCAGGCGCGCGCGCTGCGCCGCCGGACAGGCGCCACGGCGTTGCTGCAGGTCGGCCAGGGCCTGGCGAATCCGCCGGCTGGCTTCGCCGTCCAACCCGGGTGCCTTTTCGAAGGCGATCGGCGCGGCCTTGTAGGCATCGCCGGTGGCCTCGCTGCCGAGGTCGCTGGCGCGCTCGTGCAGCGCCGGGTTGAACCGCACGTCCGGCGGCGGCCGCGCCACCGCCGACTGATGGGTGTTCTTGGGCAATAGCTGCTTGATCGCCCGGTCGATGCCCTGCACGGCGACGTCGCCGAGGGTGCCGTCGCTGGCCCAGTCCTTGTCGAAGCGGGTGGACCGGTAATCGATCGGGTTGGGCCGTTCGAGCAGGCGCTTGGACTTGGCGACGTCGCGCGGATTGAGCGTCCCCGGCGGCGTGCCCTGCGCCTGCGCGAACGGATCCACCGCCACCCCGTCCGGCAGGCGTGGACGGCCATCGCCGGTATAGAGCGTCGCCGCCATCCGCGTGCCGGCCGCGGTGGTCGGCGTCGGCGTCGGCGTCGGCGCCGGCGCCGGCGTCGCTGTCGGCGAGGACGTGGACGGGGACGGCGGCGCTTCGGCGCCGCGTGGCTGCCGCATGGCCGCCGACGTGCGCGCGGCCGCCGACGGCGCCTGCGTGGCGGCCTGCGGCGGGTCCGCAGCGCGCTGTGCGGACTGCCGCGGCAGGAACACCAGGCGCAACGCATCCTCGGTCGCCGCGCGCGGCAACACCGACGGCGCGCCCCACAGCAGGCGCCCCAGCAAGGCCAGGATCATCGCGGTCGCCAGTGCCGCCCACAGCTGCTGCCAACGGTCTTGCGCAGGGAGGGCGGTCACGACGGTCGAGGATCCATGGGCAGGCGCAAGAGCGGATGTGGGGGGACGGACCGGTACAGCGTGCCGCGAGTTCCGTTGCCGGTGCGTGCCGCCGCGCGCGGCGGGCGACGACACGGCGCCACCTTCAGCCCTTGTGGGAACGCAAAGCCTTGTCCTGCCAGGGATTGCGCCGACCTGTGTGGAAACCGGCTAAGGTGGCGCGCGCCGGCGCTGCGACAGCCGGCGTACAGCCAGCGGGCGCCGACGCCCGCCCTGCCGCAGGAGAACCGCATGACCCGACGCCTCGCCGCCGCCCTGCTCGGCGCCACACTCACGCTGCCGGCGCACGCCGCCCCGTCGCATCTGGACAGCGTCCTGCAACGCGGCGTGCTGCGCGTGTGCACCACCGGCGACTACGCGCCCTACAGCCGCCTGCGCGCCGACGGCGGCTACGAAGGCATCGACATCGCCCTGGCGCAGTCGCTGGCCGACAGCCTGGAGGTCAAGCTGCAATGGGTGCCCACGCGCTGGCCGACACTGCTGCCGGACCTGCTCGCCGACCGCTGCGACATCGCCGTCGGCGGCATCTCGGTGTCGCTGCCGCGGCAACGCCAGGCCTGGTTCAGTGCGGTGCTGGAGGTCGACGGCAAGATCCCGCTGGTGCGCTGCGCCGACCGCGCGCGCTACCGCGACATCGCCCGGATCGACCGCCCCGAGGTGCGGGTCATCGAACCGCGCGGCGGCACCAACGAGGCCTTCGCCCGTCGCGAACTGCCGCATGCGCAATTGATCCTGTCCGACGACAACCCCGCCATCTTCCGCGACCTGCGCGAGGGCCGCGCCGACGTCATGATCACCGACGCCTCCGAAGCACGCTTCCAGCAGCGCCAGGTGCCGGGCCTGTGCGCGGTGGCGCCGCAGCAGCCGCTGCAGTACAGCGAAAAGGCCTTCCTGCTGCCGCGCGACGACATCGCCTGGAAGGCGTACGTCGACCAGTGGCTGCACCTGAGCAAGGCCAGCGGCGCCTATGCGCGGATCGTGGCGGCGTGGCTGGGCGATCCGGAGACAACGCGCTAGGCCTCCCGCCTGTCCGCGCGCAGCCGCTATGCTGCCGCGCCCGGCGGCGTTCGCCTCGGCATGGGGACCCAACAAGGAGAGAGCATGAAACTGCAATGGAAGACGCTCGCGCTGCTGGGCGTGATGTTGCTGGCCACCGGCTGCGCGACCAACAGCGTGGTGCACCAGAGCTACAAGGCGACCACCGCGGAAACCTACTGGTACCAGCTCACCGGCAACGACGACACCGATGCCGAGAGCCTGGCCATGTTCCGCCGCCAGCTCGACGCGCAACTGGACGCGGCGCACCTCCACGGCACGCAGGGCCAGGCCAATGCGCGCAAGATGACCATCGTCATCGACCACTACTACATGCGCAGCAATGGCGCGCGCTTCTGGGCCGGCATCATGGCCGGGCGCGACAAGATCAAGAGCCGCGTCAGCGTCGCCGATGCCAACGGCAAGACCGCCGCGCAGTTCGATGTGGAGTCGACCAACAGCACCGCCTGGGGCACCTCCGAAGGCCTGATCGAGCGCCACGCCGAAGAGATCGTCGCGCGGCTCAAGCAACTGCAGTAACCCGTGGCGCCCGTGCAGGACTGCACCGGTCCTGCACGGCGCAGATGCAAGATGCCGCGCTGTCTGCAAGCGCACCTCGCATCATCTGATCCCACGACACTCAAGCCGGAGGCGGCTCCTCGTCTTGTAGGAGCGGCTTCAGCCGCGACCGGCTTTAGCGGGAACGCCCGCCGCGGCTGAAGCCGCTCCTACGGGACGCGCCTCGACGTGATGGGAGGGATGTGCTGTCGTCGATCAAGCAGCAGCACGTCAGCTGCGCACGGCGTGCCGCGCAGTACCAGCACGGCTCAACCCGCCAGGCCGAGCTGTTCGGCCAGGTCGCTGCGCGGCGAACGCCCGTACAGCCGGCTGTACTCGCGACTGAACTGCGACGGGCTCTGGTAGCCGACGCGGTAGCCGGCCGCGCCCACGTCCATGCGTTCGACCACCATCAGCCGCCGCGCCTCGCGCAGGCGCAATTGCTTCTGGTACTGCAGCGGCGTCATCGCCGCCACCGCGCTGAAATGGTGATGCAGCGAGGACACGCTCATGTTGACCTGGCGCGCCAGATCCTCGATCCGCAGCGGCTCGGCGTAGTGTTGGCGCAACCAGGCGATGGCCTTGGCGATGCGGTTGCTGGGGCTGTCCTCCTGGGCGATGCGCAGCAGGTTCGGCCCGCACGGCCCGACCAGCAGGCGGTACAGGATCTCCTGCTCGATCAGCGGCGCCATCGCGGCGATGTCGGCCGGGCGTTCCAGCAGCCGCAGCATGCGCAGCGTGGCATCCAGCAGGTCCGGGCAGGCGGTGTTGACCGAGACCCCGCGCGGGCGCTCGGCGCCGACCTGCGGCGGCAAGGGAATGCGCTCGAGCAGTTCGCGCAGCCGGTCCGGCCGGATCGACATGCCCACGCCCAGCAGCGGCTGTTCCGGGCTGGCCTGGGTGATGCGCGAGACCACCGGCAGATCCAGCGTCACCAGCAGAAAGGTGCCGACCCCGTAGCGATACTCCTCGTTGCCCAGGGTGAGGCATTTCTCGCCCTGCAGCACCAGCGCGAAGACCGGCCACTGCGCGGTGTGCGTCTTCGGCGACGGCGCGGAGCGGTAGGAACAGAAGAAGCCCTCGATGGCGGTGTCGTGGTCGCCATCGGGCGTGGCCAATCGGGCAACCAGGGCGGCCATTTCCTGGTAGCGGTGGGCGAGCGCGGTCATCGGCAAGGGCGCCGTAGCGTGCGGAGGAGGAAGGCAAGCTTGCACGATGCTGCGCCGGCACGGACCACGGCGCGACGCGGCTTGCAGGATCGTACAAGAATTCCGTTGGATCGCGCTAACGCGCCGGCGGCGCGGGCAAGCATCCTGTGTCGGCCGGTTCCCCTACCGGCGCCGTCCCGGAACGCCCGCCCCCCGCCCGCCTGTTCCGGCCGTACGGCCCTGTCCCTTCCCCCATGCCCCGCCGTCGCGCTGCCGCGTCGCCGCCAGCGCGCCGTGCGGGCGATGCAGACCGCAGGAGAGACCGATGCATCCCCATACCGAAGCCCTGGAAATCGCCACCTTCCGCCTGCTGGACTGCACCTGGCGCACCTTCCTGCGCGCCAACGCCGAGGTCGATGCGTGGCTGCAGCGCCAGCCCGGCTTCCGCTCGCGGCGCATCGCCCGCCGCCGCGACGGCAGCGTGGTCGACATGGTGCTGTGGGACAGCGTGGCGCACGGCACCGCCTCGGCGCGGCGGCTGATGCGCGAACTGCAGGGTGCGGCGATCCACGCCCTGATCGATCCGGACACGGTGTCGTGGGACATCGCCCCGGTGCAGCACGTCAGCGGCGAAGAGCACGACGCGGCGGACGCCGCAGCACAGGCCGACAGCCTCGCGGCGTGATCCTGCGCGGCCGGCGCCGCGCGCAGTGGCTCAGACCCAGCCGCGCCGGCGGAACCAGGCCAGCGGCAACAGCATGCTCAGCGCGATCACGCCCAGCGCCCAGTAGTAGGCGTCGTGCCATTTCAGCTCGGGCATGTGCGCGAAGTTCATGCCCCAGATGCCGACCAGCACCGTCGGCGGGATGCCCACCACCGAGGCCACCGCCATCACCTTCATCACGTTGTTCTGGTCGACGTTGATCATGCCCAGCACGCTGTCGAGCAGGAACTCGATGCGATCGTCCAGGTGCTGTTCGAATTCGATGAGCGTGGACAGATCCTTGTGCAACAGGCCGATGCGCTTGGCCGCGTCCTCGCCGAACCAGTCCGGCGCGGCGTCGTCCAGGTAGGTGGCCAGGCGCAGCAGGCCGTGGCCGGCGTTGTGCATGCCGCCCAGGCGCCGGCCCATGTCGCCGACGTCGTGCAGCATCCGCTCCAGGTGCCGCGACTTGTGCCGCGCATGCGGCTTGGCGAACGCGGCGCGCGTGGCCTCGGTGATCTGCGCCTCCAGCGCTTCCAGGCGGTCGGCCAGGCGCCCGACCAGTTCGTCGAGCAGGCGCAGCAGCAGGTCGTCGGTGCTGCGGCAGGGGCTGTGCTGCAACTGCGCGGCCACCGCGTCCAGCGAGGCCATCGGCTGCTCGCGCTGGGTCACCAGCACCCGCGGCGACACCGCGAAACCGAGCGGCGCGGTCGGGCCGTCCTCGTCCTGGAAGCGCGGCACGTTGAGGAACAGCACCTCGCCTTCCACCCGCACCCGGCTGCTGAACTCGATCTCGCCGATGGCCGCGCGCGTCGGCACGGCGAAGCCGACCTTGCGGTCGACCTCGGCCAGGTCCGCCTCGCTCGGCTGGCACAGGTCCACCCAGCACACCGGTGTGTCGGAGGTGCCGCCAAGGCGATGGAGAGTGATCATCGGGACGGGCTCGCGCAGGAAAGGCCGCGAGCATCCGCCAGCGCGCGCGGAGCGTCAACGACCGCTGCGCGCACCGGTTCAGGCGCTGCGGCGCTTCAACGCGTAGCCCACGCCCAGCAGCAGGAACCACACCGGGCTGGCGAACAATGCCTGGCGGGTATCGGCCTGCAGGGTCAGCAGCGCCAGCACGAAGGCGAAGAACGCCAGGCACACGTAGCACATGGCCACGCCGCCTGGCATCTTGAACGCGGAGGCCGCATGCAACTGCGGGCGCTTGCGCCGGTAGGCGATGTAGGCGCACAGGATCAGCGACCAGACGAACATGAACAGCACCGCGGCCAGCGTGGTGACCAGGGTGAAGGCGGTGACCAGGTTCGGGATCAGGTACATCAGCACGGTGCCGCCGAGCAGGCAGGCGCAGGAAAACAACAGACCGCGCGCCGGCACCGCCGCACGCGAGAGCCGCGCAAAGCCGCGCGGCGCGTGGCGCTCCTCGGCCAGGCCGTAGAGCATGCGGCTGGTGGAGAAGATGCCGCTGTTGGCCGAGGACGTGGCCGAGGTCAGCACCACGAAGTTGATCAGGCTGGCCGCGGCCGGCACGCCGGCCAGCACGAACAGCTCCACGAACGGACTCTTGCCCGGCACCACTTCGCGCCATGGCGTCACCGCCATGATCGCGACCAGCGCCAGCACGTAGAACACCAGGATGCGCACCGGGATCGAGTTGATCGCCTTGGGCAGGTTGCGGCGCGGGTCGGCGGTCTCGGCGGCAGTGGTGCCGACCAGTTCGATGCCGACGAAGGCGAACACCGCGATCTGGAACCCGGCGAAGAACCCGCCCAGCCCCATCGGGAACATGCCACCGTCGTTCCACAGATTGGCCAGCGAGGCCACGTGCCCGGACGGCGACTGGAAGCCCCACGCGACCAGGCCCGCGCCGGTGAGGATCAGCGCGCAGATCGCGATGATCTTGATGAGCGCGAACCAGAATTCCATCTCGCCGAACAGCTTCACCGTCACCAGGTTCAGCCCCAGCAGCAACAGCACGCACAGCATCGCCGGGATCCACGGCGCCAGCGTCGGGAACCAGAACTGCGCGTAGGCGGCGATCGCGATCACGTCGGCGATGGCGGTGATGATCCAGCAAAACCAGTAGGTCCAGCCGCAGAAGAACCCGGCCCAGGGCCCCAGCAGGTCGGTGGAGAAGTCGATGAACGACTTGTACTCCAGGTTCGACAGCAGCAGCTCGCCCATCGCGCGCATCACGAAGAACAGCATCACGCCGATGATCAGGTACACGAACAGGATCGACGGCCCGGCCAGGCTGATGGTCTTGCCCGAGCCCATGAACAGACCGGTGCCGATCGCCCCGCCGATCGCGATCAACTGCAGGTGGCGGTTGGACAGGCTGCGCTGCAGGTGGTCGGGCTGGGCGGACGGATCGGTCATGAGCGCAGGCCATCGCGAGGGATTAGCCTGCAAACATAGAAGATGGCGGCAGCGCGCGCCAGCCGCGCGTGCGCCGGGTGGCCCCCGCAGCGGCGCGGGCGGCGCCGCATGCCGCCCGCGCCGCCGCGGGGGCCGTCGCTCAGGCCAGCGCGCCGCCCTGCCCGATCGCCACGAAGCTGAAATCGCGGTCGGACTGGTTGCCGCCGCCATCGCCGGTCTTCAGCAGGACCTGGCCCGCATCCAGGCGGATGATCACCGCGTTGTCGCAGGTGTTGCCGTCGCCGGGATAGATCTGGGTCACCGACACCCCGTCCAGCGCCTGGAACGGCGGCTGGAAACGCACCAGGTAATGCCCGGTGCTGACATGCGCCACCGTGTACCCCGCGCCGTTGCGGACCGCACCGTCCGCGCCGACCACGCCTGCCACCACCCGCACGCCGGCCGCGCCCGCATGGGCCGCGGCGTCGAGCAACTGCCCCATCGCATTGTTCGTCATGCCGTTCTCCGATCTTGATAAGGAAAGTCCGATGACGCGGCGACCGCAGCGATCCCTCGCAGCCACGCGCCGCTGCCCTGCCTCGTCCGTGAGTCGGCAGCATCGCCGCGCTGCGCGCGCGGCCGTATCGGCGATTTCCTGATCGGCGCCGGTGTGGCGACCGAGATCGGCTCAGGCGGCGACACTCACACCAATTTGGTGCGCCGCCACCACCGCGTGACCTTCTCCTCGCGCACCAGGGTGAACAGGCCGGCGCCCAGGATCAGCGCGATGCCCACCGCCATCGGCCAGTCCAGGTGGTCGTGGAACAGCCAGTAGCCGAAGCCGATGGCCCATAGCATCTGGCTGTACTGGGTCGGCGCCACCGCACTGATCGGCGCCGCCCGCGAGGCGTACATCATGAAGATCGCGGCCAGGCCGGCAAGCAGGCCGTAGCCGGCCAGCAGGATCCACTGCTGCCAGGTCGGCCAGACGAAGGTCGGCAGCATCAACAGCCCGCCCATCAGCAGCGGGCCGATCACGCCGGCGCCGTACAGGGTCAGGCGCTTCTCGCCAGGCCCGGCCATGCGCAGGCTGATCACCGACACCGCCCCCACCAGGCCGCAGACGATCGCCGCGACATGGCCCTGGCCCAGATGGCGGAAGCCCGGCCGCAGCACCACCAGCACCCCGATGAAGCCGACGATCACCGCCAGCCAGCGCCGCCAGCGCACCTCTTCCTTGAGCAGCAGCACCGACAGCACGGTGACGAAGATCGGCATCAGGAAGATCAGCGCGAACGCCTCGGCCATTGGCAGCAGGGTGAACGCGGTGACCGCGGACAGATTGCCAGCCGCACCGGTGAACGCGCGCAGCAGCCAGATGCTGGGCCGCTGCGCCACCACCACCTCGCGCCAGCGATCGCCCGGCTTCTTCAGGAACGGCAGCGCCGACAGCATCAGCAGCGCACCGAAGAACACCACCTCGTAGGCCGGCAACGACCCCTCCAGCCCCTTCACGAAGGCATCGCTGATCGAGTAGGCGGCATAACAGGCGAAACCGAGCAGCACACCCTTGAGCATGGACGATCCTGACCGGCAGCGGCGCTGCGACGGCGTACGTGGGGGGATGGTCAGTATCCCTCTTTTGTCGTGGCGCTGCCGCCGCGCTGGCAATGAAAAGAACGGGCATTCCGATCGCTGAGCCGCGTTCGCTGCACCAGCCGCTCTGTTGGCCGACATCGTCGCGCGCAGTGGTCGTCGCGCTGCGGCTTGCCGCCATCGGTGCTTCCGATTGCTTCGGAAATACGCGCGTGGCGACGTGCGCCGGCGATGCGGGTGGACAGAGGCATCGGTTACGATGCGTTCCCGCATCCGAGCCCAGTGCCGCGCCCTGGCGCCGGCAGATCCCACGTGACCCGTTATTCCGGCCCCCTGCTCACCCGTCCGCTCGCCGCCGCGCTGCTCGCCGCGCGCGATGCCGGCGCCACCACCTGGTCCGGCTCGCTCGACCTGGAACGCAGCCAGGGTCAGGCACTGCTCGGCGCTGAAAGCTGGCAGTGGCAGGAGCGCGACTACCCCTATCCGGGCAAGCTCAAGGACCGCACGCTCTACTACTGGGATGGCGAGGATTTCGAAGCGGTGTCGCGCTTCGGCGGCGCGCTGATCAAGCTGGTGCCGACCGAGTGGGGCGCGCCCACCTTCGAAATCGACGGCATCAAGATGCTGCCCAGCGCGCAGCTGTCGCCGTTCGAGGACGCGCGGCGCAAGGTGGCGCTGGTTGAACCGCGCGGCAAGCAGGTGCTGGATACCTGCGGCGGCCTCGGCTATTTCGCTGCCTGCGCACTGGAGGCCGGCGTGGCGCGACTGCACTCGTTCGAGAAGAACGCCGACGTGCTGTGGCTGCGCACGCTCAACCCCTGGTCGCCGGATCCGGCCGCCAGCGACGGTCGCCTGCAGCTGACCCAGGGCGATGTCGGCGCCGCTATCGGCGGCATCGCCGATGCGTCGATGGATGCGATCCTGCACGACCCGCCGCGCTTCGGCATCGCCGGCGAGCTCTATGCGCAAACCTTCTACGACCAACTCGCGCGGGTGCTACGCCGCGGCGGCCGGCTGTTCCACTACACCGGCAGCCCGAACAAGCTCACCAGCGGCCGCGACGTGCCGCGCGAGGTGGCCAAGCGCCTGGAGAAGGCCGGCTTCGCCGCGCAGCTGGCGCTGGACGGCGTGCTGGCCACGCGCCGATGAAGCGGTCGCGCACCAACGCGGCGTCAGATCGACGCGAGGAGGTGCTCGCGCAACCAGCGATGCGCCGGATCGCGGTGTACGCGCTCATGCCAGAGCATGGCCATTTCGTAGCCCGGCAGTTCCATCGGCGGTGCGCACACCTGCAGGCCGGACTGCCCACGCACCAGGCGCTCGGGGAGCATCGCCACCAGGTCGCTGCGCTGGAGCGCCGCGACGACGAACAGGAAGTGCGGCACCGACAGCACCACGCGGCGCTGCAGGCCGTGCGCGCGCAGTGCCGCATCGGTCACGCCGCTGAAGCCGCCGCCGTCGGGCGACACGATGACGTGTTCGAGCGTGCAGAACTGCGCCAGGCTCGGCCGCCGGCGTAACCGCGGATGGCCGGCACGGCCCACCAACACATAGCGCTCGGCGAACAGCGTGCGGCGGTGCAGGCCGGGCGGCGCGTCGGCGACGGTATGCAGGGCCAGGTCGATCTGGCTCTGTTCGGCCTGCTGCGTGATCGCCGGCGGCGCCAGTTGCAGTACCGCCAGTCGGGTACCCGGCGCCACCCGCCGCAAGCCGGCGATCGCCGGCAGCAGCACGGTGGAAGCGCCGTAGTCGGTAGCCGCCACCTGCCACAGCGTCTGCGCCCGCGCCGGATCGAACGGCGCTTCCGGCGCCACCGCCTGCCGCAGCGCCTGCAAGGCCTCGCGCAGTGGGGCACGCAGCGCCTCGGCGCGGGCGGTGGGGCGCATGCCACGTGGTCCGGGCAGCAGCAGCGGATCGCCCAGCGCCTCGCGCAGCCTGGCCAGGTGCACGCTGACCGACGGCTGCGACAGATGCAGGCGCGCCGCCGCGCGGGTCACGTTGTGCGTGTCGAGCAACGTGTCCAGCGTCAGCAGCAAGTTGAGATCCAGGCGCCGCAGATCAACCATCGTAATAACGGGCATTAAGGCAATTCATTTCCACTATAGCGAACGGCGGACTAGCGTGGCGGCATTCCCTCATGGAGCACCCGCATGAACGTGTTGCTGGTCTACGCCCACCCCGAACCCGCCTCGCTCAATGGCGCCCTCAAGCAGGTGGCCGTGCAGCGCCTGCAGGACGCCGGCCACCATGTCCAGGTCTCGGATCTGTACGCCATGGACTGGAAGACCACGGTCGACGCGCAGGACGGCCTGGACGGCGCCGCGGACGCGCGCTTCGATCCCTCGCGCGACTCGCAGCGCGCCTTCGCCAGCGGCCGCCAGCGCGCGGACATCGCCGCTGAGCAGGACAAGCTGCGCTGGGCCGATGCGCTGCTGCTGCAGTTCCCGCTGTGGTGGTTCTCGATGCCAGCCATCCTCAAGGGCTGGGTGGATCGCGTGTATGCCTGCGGCTTCGCCTACGGGGTCGGCGAACATTCCGACACGCACTGGGGCGATCGCTATGGCGAAGGCGCGCTGGCCGGCAAGCGCGCGATGCTGATCGTCACCGCCGGCGGCTGGGAATCGCACTACGCGCCGCGCGGCATCAACGGCCCCATCGACGACCTGCTGTTCCCGATCCAGCACGGCATCCTGCATTACCCCGGGTTCGATGTGCTGCCGCCGTTCGTGGTGTACCGCAGCGGACGCATGGAGGCGGCGCGTTTCGCGCAGACCAGCGCGGCGCTGGGCGAGCGCCTGGATACGCTGTTCAGCGCCGCACCGATCGCCTTTCGCAAGCAGAATGGCGGCGACTACACGATTCCGGCACTGACGCTGCGGGACGATCTTGCACCCGGCCGCAGTGGCGTCGGCATCCATGTGGCGGACGCGCACGCGGCAGCGACTTCCGAGCGCACCGCGGCGACGCCGGCACCCTAGCGCGGTACCGACGCCGCGCCTGTAGGATGCAGACGATCGCCATCCCGCAGGAACCGCCCCGCCGATGCCCACCGCCGTCTTCGCCCGCCTGCTCGCCGTGTGCAGCGCCGCTCTGCTCGGCGCCTGCGCCACGCAGGCGCCGCGCGTGCCCGAGCGCACGCCCAGCGAGGTCAAGGCCGATATCGCCCGGCGTATCCCGGCCACGGTGCCCGACCGCCACGGCTGGGCCGACGACGTCTACGTGGCCCTGGCCTCGCAGAACCTGGGCACCAGCGCCGAGAATATCTGTGCGGTCCTGGCGGTGATCGAACAGGAATCGACCTACCAGACCAATCCCTCGGTGCCGGGGCTGGGCAAGATCGCACGGGCGGAACTGCAAAAGCGCGCGACCGCACTGCATGTGCCGGCGTTCGCACTGGATGCGGCACTGCAGCTACGCGGGCCGGACGGCCGCAGCTATGCCGAGCGTCTGTCCGCCGCGCGCACCGAGCAGGATCTGAGCGCCCTCTTCGAGGACATCGCCGGCAGCGTGCCGCTGGGCCAACGTCTGTTCGGCGATCTCAACCCAGTCCACACCGCCGGGCCGATGCAGGTGAGCATTGCCTTTGCGCAAGCGCAGACCGACGGCTACCCGTACCCGCTGAACGACAGCGTGCGCCACGCGGTGTTCAGCCGCCGCGGCGGCATCTGGTTCGGCACCCGCCACCTGCTCGGTTACCCCAACGAGGCGGCGATGCTGTACCGCTTCGCCGACTTCAACGCCGGCTGGTACGCCAGCCGCAATGCCGCCTTCCAGGCTGCACTGGCGCGCGCCAGCGGCATCTCGCTCGCCCTCGATGGCGATCTGCTGACGCCCGGCGCCGACCTCGACGCCCCCGGCGCCACCGAGCGCGCCGCACGCAGCCTGGGCACCCAATTGGGCATGGACGCGCGCACGATCCGCCGCGAGCTGCAGCGCGGCGGCGAGGCGGATTTCGCCGACAGCGCGCTGTATCGCCAGGTGTTCGCGCTGGCCGACCGCGATGCCGGCAAGCCGCTGCCACGCGCGGTGCTGCCGGGCATCGCCCTGGAAAGCCCGAAGATCACCCGCAAGCTCACCACCGCCTGGTTCGCGCAGCGCGTGGCCGAGCGCTGGCAGCGCTGCCTGGCCAAGTGATGGTCGCGGCGATCCACCGGCCCGATGCTACTTCGGCTTGCGCAACGCCATCAGCGCCCAGCCCGTGGCGATGGCCAGTGCCAGCAACACGAGGCAGAGGACGCTGTCCCAGGCGATCGAGAACCAATAGTGGCCTGGATCGGTCGCCAACAGATAGATCCGTTTCGGCCCGGCTCTCGGTACGCTGATATACACGCCGCTCTGCAGCGCTTTCGCCAGCAGGTACAGCTTCATCGCGGCGACCGCCACCATGACCGCCGCCATCAACATCAACACCGGCCGTTCCAGACGCGTGACCAGCCGTTGCAGGCGCGTGGGTGTCGGCATTGGTGGGGGCGGTCGTCGTTTGCGTTTGCCCATGGCCTCCTCGCCTGCGCTAGGCACTGCAGTCTAGAGCGATGCTGGAGAACGTCGGCACAACGCGCCGCAGCGCATACCGCGACGCGCCTCGCCTGCGCCGAAGCGCCAGCATTAGCCCGCCGCGCGCTGGCGGGGCGCGCCGAGCAGGCCGATCCGGCGGAACCACAGTTCCAGCGGCACCGTGACCAGCGGCGGCAACGCCGCCAACAGGCTCAGCACCCACGCCCACCACGGCCAGCGCAAGCGCAGCGCCGCGACCAGACTGGCGACCACGTACAGCAGGAACGCCACGCCATGCAGGCGGCCGAACAGCCACACGCCCAATTCGGTGGTCTGGGTGCCGTACTTGAGCAACATACCGAGCAACAGGCCGGCCCAGGTCAGGCCTTCGAACACGGCGGTAGCGGCGAACAGCCGGCCCACCGGCGACAACGGAGCAGAAGCAGAAGAAGACAAGGACACACGCGACTCCAGTGAGGGAACGAGGCCGCGACGCGATGGCGGCGGCGACGCCCGCTGGCAGTGGCATTGTAGAGCGTGCCGTCGTGCTTGGCGCATCGGTGCGGACCGGGCGCACCAAGTTGCACCGATCCGTCACCTGTTAGCCGGCAGTGCGCCGCAGCGCACCGCGGCAGCGCTCAGCGACGCTGTTCCAGCACCGCCACGTCGTCGGGCGCCAGTTGCACCGTATCGCCACTCGGCGCCGGCCCCAGCAGCGACCGCATCGCTGCCGGCAGCCGCACGGCGTGCGCGGCGGTGCCGTGGTTGATCAGCACCACGATGCGGCGCGTGCCGTCGCTGCGCACGCCCACTTCCACATCCTCCGGCATGTCGGCCAGCGGCGCCTGCACCCCGGCGTCGCGCAGCCAGTCGTCGGTGAGGCGATCCAGCGTGGCGTCGTCGAACCAGCCACCGACATAGCTGATGCGGCCCTTGCCGACGCGCCGGGTCAGCAACGCCGGCGCACCGTCCAGCCAGCCATTGGCCGTGCCGTAGTGCAGCGGCGCGGTGGTATCGGCGGCAGTGGCCTGCAACTGTTCGGCCCAGATCCTGGCGCTGCCGTCGGCGCCGGCGCCAGCCAGCGGGATCGGCTTGTCCAGCGCGTAGAACTGCTCCACGCGCCCACCAAGCAAGGCCGCCAGCGGGCCGGGCTGGCGCTGCGGATGCAGGCCGTTGTCGATGTTCTTCATGCCGCTGCGCGGCCCCAGCACCAGATGCCCACCGTGTTCGACGTAGGCCTTCAACCGCTGCGCCTGCGCCTCGGTCAGCACGTTCAGCGCCGGCGCCACTACCAGCTTGTAGCGCTCCAGCGGCGCCATCGCCGAGACCACGTCGACCACCTGCGCCTGCTGCCGCAGCGGACGGTAGAAGCTCTTCATCTGCACGACCGGATCGAAGTCGGACGCGTGCTTCTGGAAGCCGATCGCCCAGCGGCTGTCGAAGTCGTTGATCAGCGCCACCTGCGCCTGCGGCGTGGTGCCGGCCAGCGCCGGCCCGGCCTTGGCGAACTCCGCGCCGACCTGCTGGATCTCCGCATACACCGGCACCGGCGTGCCATCGGCACCGACCAGGGTGCCGTGGTATTCCTCCTGTCCGTTGGGCGCGGCGCGCCACTGCCAGTACGACACCGCATCGGCGCCATGCGCCACCGCCTGCCAGGCCATCGCCCGCACCTGGCCCTTGCGCAGCGCCACGTTGGTCGCACGCCAGTTGACGAAGCCCGGCTGGGTCTCCATCACCCAATAGTTGCGCTGCTTGTAGCCGCGGGTGAGATCGTGGCGGGCGGCGTTGTCGACCCAGTCGTAGCGCTCGCCGGCGACGTAGTCGTCCCAGGCGGCGATGTCGAGCACGCCGTGCACGGTGTAGGCGTCGAAGCCGGCGAACCAGCCCATGGTGTTGGTGGTGATGAACTGGCGCGGATCGGCATGCGGGCGGATCGCGTCGATCTGGTTGCGCGAGTAGTCGGTCCAGGTATCGCTGACGAAGCGCTTCCACTCCAGCAGCAGCGCCGGATTCTCCTCGTCCTCGCGCACCGGGATCTGCGCGAAGTCGTTATAGGTCTGGCTCCAGTAGGCGGTGGCCCAGCGCTGGTTGAGCGCCTCGATGCTGCCGTACTTGCGCTGCAGCCAGGCGTGGAACTGCGCCTTGGCCTCGGGATCGAACGAAGACTGCGCGTACTCGTTGTCCAGTTGCCAGCCGACCACGTGCGGGTTGTGACCGTAGTGTTGCGCCATCTGCTCAGCGATGGCGTGCGCGAAGCGGCGGTAGCGGGTACTGGCGAAGGAGAACTGCTGGCGGTTGCCATGCTCGTCGCGCACCCCGTCCTGGCTGACCCGCAAGGTGTCCGGATAGGCCTGGGTCAACCAGGCCGGCGGCGCCGCGGTCGGCGTGCCCAGCACCACCACCATGCCGTGGCGCGCGGCAGCGGCGATGGCGCGGTCCATCCAGGCGAAGTCGTACTGCCCCTCGCGCGGCTCCATCCGGCTCCAGGCGAATTCGCCGATCCGCACCACGCGCACGTGCGCCGCCTGCATCAGGGCCAGATCGTGCTCCCATTGCGCTTCCGGCCACTGCTCCGGATACCAGGCCACGCCGAGCAAGAGCGGCGCAGCGTCGCGATAGCGGGTGGCCTGCGCCCGCGCCAACGGCGGCACGCAGAGCGCGATCGACAACAGCACGGCGAACAGCGCAACGCCGCAGCGTTGCGGAAAACGGAACAGTGGCATGCGCAACATCCTTCGCAACAGGAAACGCCGGCACCCCCCCTGCGTGCTGACGGCGTGTGCATTGTGCGCAGCTTTGTCCTGTGCGCACTTGTGCATCTTGCGGCGTTTGCGCGCGCAACTGCGCACAATGCCCACCTCGCACCTCACCGCGTAATGGAGGGTGCGCCAACGCTGCACCGCGCCATCCCGGGCGACCCGCGCCCCCGTGTGACTGAGGACGCCGTTGCGCTCGCGTTGCGCCACCGGTCTCACTTGAACGCTTTGGACGATCGCGACATTGAAATGGTCATCTGCGCTGGCTAGCGTCACGCCTCCCCCAACCCCTGGAACCATCATGAAGACCCCTCGTTTGCTCGGCACCTTGCTCGCCGCGGCCGCCACGCTGTTCTCGGCCGGTGGCGCCTCGGCGCAGACCGTCACCGTCAATCCGTCCGAAGTCCACCAGACCATCCAGGGCTTCGGCGGCATGAACGGCGCCGGCTGGATCGCCGACCTCACCCCGGCCCAGGTCGATCTGGCGTTCGGCAGCGACACGGGGCAGATCGGCCTGTCGATCATGCGCATGCGCATCGATCCGTCCAGCTCCGGCTGGAGCCAACAGGTGCCCTCGGCGGTGCGGGCACGCGCGCACGGCGCGGTGCTGCTGGCCACGCCGTGGTCGGCACCGGCCTACATGAAGTCCAACAACAGCCTCAACAACGGCGGCAAGCTGTTGTCGCAGTACTACGATGCCTACGCCAAGCACCTACTGGACTTCACCGCCTACATGGACAGCAAGGGCGCGCCGATCTACGCCCTGTCGCTGCAGAACGAGCCGGACTGGCACCCAGACTACGAGTCGGGCGACTGGAACGGCACCGACTTCCTCAACTTCATCAGCGCACAGGGCGCGAAGTTCGGCAAGTTCAAGCTGCTCGCGGCCGAGTCGCTGGGCTTCAACCCGGCATTGACCGACCCGGTGCTCAACAGCAGCGCCGCCCAATACCTGTCGATCATCGGCGGGCACCTGTATGGCGTCCAGCCCAAGGACTACCCGCTGGCGCGCAGCAAGGGCAAGCAACTGTGGATGACCGAGCACTACACCGACAACACCGACGGTAACGCCTGGCCGTCGGCGCTCGGCGTGGCAAGCGAACTGCACAACAGCATGCTTGCCAACTACAGCGGCTACATCTGGTGGTACATCCGCCGCAGCTACGGACTGATCGCCGAGAACGGCACGGTGAGCAAGCGCGGCTACGTGATGTCGCAATACGCGCGCTTCGTGCGTCCCGGTTCGGTGCGCATCGGCGCCACTGCCGCGCCGTACAACGATGTCGCCGTCAGCGCCTACAAGACCCCGAACGGCAAGCTGTCCCTGGTCGTGGTCAACACCGGCACCCAGCATCGGCAGATCACCGTGCGCGTTCCCGCCGGCAGCGCCTCCGCGTTCACCAAGTACAGCACCTCGTCCACCCTCAACGTCGGCTACGGCGGCAAGTACAGCGTGGCCTCGGGCCAGACCGTGGTCTACGTCGACCCGCAGAGCGTGGCGACGCTGGTCGGCGAGTGACCGGCACGATGGCCTGAGTGGGTTGGATCGACCCGCGGCAGCTGAGCGCTGCCGCGGGTGGATTTTCCAGCTACTTTTGAGTTACATCGTCGCTGTGCCGCGCCTTGCGGCAGCACGGCGACACGCCACGGATGCGAAAGCTGGCGATCACCCGAGCTTGGCCAGGAACGCCAGCAAGGCCTGATTGAACTCTTCGGCATGGCTGGTGTTGCAGCCGTGCGGCGCATCCTTCAGCAGCACCACGTCGCTGCCGGCGATGACGCGGTGGGTACGCTGGCCCGAACCCTCGTACGGCACGGTCGCGTCGGAGTCGCCGTGCAACACCAGGGTCGGCACGTCGACCTTCTTGAGATCCTCGCGGAAATCGGTGGTGCCGAACGCCTGCATGCAGCCCAGCGCCGCGGTCTGGTCGCTCTGCAGGCACAGCGCGATCGCTTCCTGGCGCTGCGCCTCGCTGACCTTCAGCGTGCCGTGCGCGCTGAAGAAGCCGCGGGTGAAGTCGTCGAAGAAGGTCTCGCGCGAGGCCTTCAGCCCCTGCTCCATCTCCTGCGCCTGCTCCTTGCTCAGCGGCCCTTCCGGGTTGTCCTCGGTCTTGAGCATGTACGGCGGCACCGCGGAAGCGAACACCACGCCGGCCAGCTTGTCGGTGCCGTGGCGCGCCACGTAGCGCGCCACTTCGCCACCGCCCATCGAGAAGCCGACCAGCACCGCGTCACGCAGTTGCTTGTCTTCGATGATGCCCGCCAGGTCGTCGGCCAGGGTGTCGTATTCGTAGCCGTCCGCCGGCTTCTCCGAACGGCCGAAGCCGCGACGGTCGTAGGCGATGACCCGGTAGCCCGCCTGCTGCAGCGGCCCGACCTGGTCCTTCCACGCCTCGGCCGACAGCGGCCAGCCATGGATCAGGATCACCGGCCGGCCGGCACCGCCGGTATCTTCGACATGCAGACGGACGCGCGCGTTGGTTGCAGCCATGGGCAAGACCTCGTGGTGGGGAGTCGCGGCAGCTTCTCCCGCCCCATGTCCTGCCCGCGTGAGCGCCGTGTGTCGGGTCGTTTAACGCGGTGCGAAAGCGCTCAACCGATCCGCGGCAGGGCGCGCGTCACCTGCGCCAGCGCGTCCCGCGCAATGCTGTGGAAGGCCGCGGACACGTGCACGTCCTCGATGACACGCTCCCAGAACTGCACCGCCATGCCCGCCGCTGCACGCCAGTCGTCGCGCTGGTCTGGGGTCGGCAACGGCACCACATAGGCGCGCTCCACCACCTCGCCGCTCGCCGCAGGCCGGAACGCCATCGGCAACATCTCGTAGATCGGTGCCAAGGCCAGCGGCAAGGCATCGTCCAGCATCAGGCCAGCGTTGCCCAGATGCATGTCGTTGTTGCCGATCAAGGCGCCGAACCAACCGCACACGCGCAGGCGCTGCGCATCTGCGTCGCTCAGCCAGCCGTCGCGCTGCAGTTGCGGTGCGAACGACCACCAGTCGATCCGCCCATGGCCGAAGTAGGCCGCATCCACCGCGGCCAGCGAGACGAAGCCGCGTCGTCCCAGCACAGGCGTGCGGTCGAACCGCGTGGACTGCAGGAACACGCGACCGTCGCTCTCGAGCAGTTCGCTCTCGGCGGCGGCGATGCCGTGCGCACGCAGGATGTCGCTGGCCAGGTGCTCACACCGCAGCAGGTCGCTCCAACGCTGCGCGGCCGGCGTGCCGGCACGCTCGCTGAACTTGACGATCACCGGCGTGTAGCCGCCTTCCGTGTGCAGTATTGCGGTGAACTTCGGTTGTTCGCCTCCTGCCGACGAGCCCACCGCCTCGCCACGCAAGACGGCGTCGGCGCGCTGCGGATAATGCTGGGATCGCTGCGCCTTCTCCAGCGCATCAGCCGGCTGCAGGGCGGCCTGTTGCGCACGCTGCAAAGCGAACTCGCCCAGGACCAGATCGCCGGGCTGATCGTCGCCATGCCGCAGCAACGACAGGACGACATCGTCAGGGCGCCAGCGCTGCAGATCCTGCGGCGCGCCGATGTCTTCAGCGACGCGCCGTGCGAAGGCACGGCCGAGGAAGCCTTGCGGACGCTGATCGTCCAGGAACCACGGCAGCCCCGGGAACACGCCATCGGCGAATTCACCATGCACCAGGACCGGTCGCGCGTTCTGCGGAACGAACAGGAATCCATCGCCGTGCATGGCGTGGAGATCGCCAAGCGTCTCGGCGCGCCCGTCAGGACGCAGGCGGAACAGGGGCCAGTGCCGACCTGCCCGGCCCAGCGCACGGCTGAGCGCATAGCGCGTGGCGCGCGCCTTGCCGATCCGCAGCACCTGATCGCCGGCGGCGGTCAGCAGACGCGAGACCGTCGGCTGGCTGACGCCGAGCGCCGCTGCAATACGAGGCGCCGTCGCCGCTCCCTCATGGCGCAGAAGGGCAATCAGATCGCGTAGCCGGGCCTCGCTCATTCCCGGATTGAATAGATTTATGAATAGATAGTCAAGAGAACTAGACTTGTAAGCAGCTGTATTACTTGACCATTACCTCGACACAGGTCTGCTGGCGACTGCTTTTTTGAATAGATACCTGAAGCGATGGATGGTCGGCCTTCCTCCGAACCTAAGACGAGCGCCCTGCAGGCGCTCGCCTGGCCGATCCGGCAGAAGTGCAAGCGACAAGGCTACGTCCAGTTGTCGTTGCCGAAGTCGCCGTCGTCCTGGAAGTCCTGGCCCATGTCCTGCTGCGGCGTGTCGTCGTAGTAGTTGTTGGTGATGTTCTCGACTACCGTCTCCTGCGGCGCGCTGCCACCGAACAGGCCGCCGCCGTGGTGGCCGCCCAGCAGGCTCTCCACGCCCTCGAACAGGAACATGCCACCGGCCACGCCGGCCGCGGTGGTGGCCGCGCTGCTGAGGAAGCTGGGGCCACGCGCGGCGGCCGGGGCCGGCGTCGGCTCCGCGGCCGCGGCACCGCCACCAAACCAGCGCTCGCGCCAGCCGGGCGCGCCGGCGCCTGCGACGCCTGCGGCGGCGGGCGCCGGCGGCAACGGTGGCGGCGCTGCATTGAAACCCTGGCCCAGGAAGCTGGCAGGCGGCGGTGGTGGCGCGGCGGCCTGCTGCAGCTGCGCGATCTGCGCCTTGGCGGCCTCCAGCGCGTGCTCCAGCAGCAAGGTGCGCTGGACCAGCAGATACATGGCATCGGGTTGATCGGCCAGGCGCGCGTGGATCAGCGCGTCGGCCTGCGGATCTTTGGCCACCCCGCCGGCGCTGCGCAGGCGCGCCAGGAAGTCTTCGAGAAGCTGCTGTTCTTGCGGAGTCATACCCGTACCTGGATGCGATGACCGGCCCAGTGCCGGCACGGCACGGTATGGGCATCGCCCGGCGCAGGCCAAGGGTACGTCCGAGCTCCGGTGTATCGGCATTCATCAATCGCGCGCGCCAGGAAAAGCAGACCGGTTACTGCAATGGCGAACTCCGACATTCTTCCGACAACGCGCGCCAGGTACGCCCCAATCCAAGCGCAGACGCCCTGATTATTCCGCGTCGATGTCCGAACGGGAGGAGGACGTCGCATGCGGCAGCCGCGCCGCCCACATGTTGTCGATCAGGTTCGGATACGGGCGGCCGTTCTCATCGGCCCGCTGTCGCGCGGCCGCCTTCTGCGAAGGCGACAACGGCTGGCTGCGCTGACCGCGCGGATTCGGCTTCTTCCACGGAGGCGTCTTGGACGAGGACATGGGCGTCACGGCGAGTAGAGAGGTGCCATCGTGATCCGGCCACGCGTGCGTGGATGGTGAAGGTGCCCAGCGGCCTGTCCCGCCGACACACGGCCGTTCAACGTCTTGCCGACGGAGGTGAGGACGCTCCAATCCGCGGCATTACATCGAACTTGCTTGACCGAAACACTGAACTCGCCAGGCACCGCTTGATTGGCGGTCTTCGCCTCCACGACGCTGACGATTGCATCGCGCCGACTCGGGCCTACACTGCCTCAACGCCAATGTTGCCAGCCAACTGACCGGTGACGTCGATATCAACATCGCCGAACGATGGTTGGAATTGTTAGCAACCAAGCATTCATATGAACAAGCAACACACAGAAATCAGCAAGTTCCTCAGTTTTGTGCTTCGCCACGAACCGCAAGCCGCTGGCATCACCCTCGACAGCGAAGGCTGGGCGGAGGTCGATGCGTTGATCGTGGGTGCTGTCCAAAGCGGCAGGACGCTCGATGCAGACCTCATTCGCGCAGTGGTGGACAGCAGCGACAAAAAACGCTTCGCACTCTCGGACGATGGCCGGCGCATCCGGGCTGTCCAGGGCCATTCGACCGAGAGCGTCGCCATTCAGTACGAAGCCAAGGTGCCGCCGGAGTTCCTCTACCACGGCACCGCCACACGGTTTCTGGACGCGATCCTGGCCGAAGGCTTGCGCGCCGGCCAACGGCATCATGTGCACCTGTCGCAGGACATCGCCACCGCGACCATGGTCGGGCAACGTCATGGCACGCCGGTTGTCCTGAAAGTCGAAGCCCTGCGGATGCACCAGCAGGGCGTTGCCTTCTTTCAGGCGGACAATGGCGTCTGGCTCACCCAGACAGTTCCCAGCAGCTTTTTCTCGGAAATCTAGTTCCTGTGGCTATCCCGCTTGCGCGCCCATACCGCGAGTGCGACTGACCAGGAACATCCAGGCTCCCATAATCCTTTGCTCCGATTTGGCAGGCGTTGCGAGACGATCCCTGCCTACTCCGCATCCACCCCAGCCAGCGCGAACACCCAGCGCGGCACCACGGGTTCGCCGGCATAGAAGTCCTTCGGCTTGTCCTCGGCCATCGCCCAGCGGTGCAGCCAGCTGATCCCGCCAGGGCCGGTGTAGCCCTCCGCGTGGGTGTAGGCGGGATCGCGCAATGCCTCCTCCAGGGAAATGAAGGCGTAGCCGCGGCGACGCGTGGCCGCGACCAGTTCGGGGAAAGCAGCGGCGTTGAGCGCGTTGGCGTGCATCAGCCACACCTGCGGGATGCGGCGGCCGAACAGGGCCTGCGATTCGCGCTCGAAGAAATCCAGCTTGTTGAGCATGTACGGCACGTAGCCTTTGCGCAGCCGCAGCAGCATGGCATCGCGCGCCGGGCCGGGCGGCTCGTCCAGCACATGCGCGTAGGCAAATGCCCACACCCATTCGCCGCTGTCCACCGTGACTGGCGCCACGCGGTAGCCGTGCGCTGCCAGGAAGGCGTTGACCGCCTCGCAGTCGGCGACGCTGCGGCCGGTGGCCAGATACGGATGACGGAACCACTGCAGCGGCTGAGCGCGTTCGGTCAGCAACGCCCGCAAGGTGCGCTCGCCACGGACGATCGCGTCTTCGTACGCCGGCACGCCGACCTGGTGCAGGTTCACGTGGCCGTAGGTGTGGTTGCCCAGCGCATAGCCGGCGTCCAGCCAGTCGCGCAGCATCGCCACGCGTTGCGGCTGCACCTGTCCATCCTGCTCCAGCTTGTCCTCGTTGACGAAGCCGACGATGGGCACCTGCGCCTGCCGCAGCGAGGCCATCAATTGCGCATGCAGTGCCGGCAATTGCGCTGGCGGCGTCTGCTCGATGCGCTGCCACGGCAGGTCGTCGATGGTCACCGCAATGCGGCGGGTATCGTCCTGGGCCTGGGCGAGTGCGGCGACGCACAGCAGGGCCGGCAGCAGCAGGCAGCGAAGTAGTCTCATCGGATGCTCCCGGAGTGAAGCACCAGTCTATCCGGATGGTCGCTGCCGCCAACATGGCACCATGTGCCGGATACGAACCCCGCAGTAGCACGACATCAGGAGACGAAGGAATGAGGAAGGCGCTGTGGCTGGTCTGGACGTCACTGCTGCTGGCAGGGTGCACGAACGTGGCACAAGCACCCGCGGCGGTAGCAGCAACGAAAGAAGCCGCCGCACGGCCAGCGGCGCCTGCCCCGCGCACAGTAGCAACCCAGCTCGGCGGACAGCGTGGCAGCGGTGCGCCTTACGAACTGGCCGGGACCGAGGTGTGGGATGTCCCCGATCCCGTGTCCGGCCGCACGTACCAGGTCTTCGTGGCGCTGCCTGCCGGCTATGCGGACCATCCCGAGCGGCGCTACCCGGTGCTGTATGCCACCGATGCCGACTATGCGTTTCCGGTGGCGCGGCAGATCGCGCGGCGCTTGAACGGCGAAGGGCCGGCCATCGACGACTTTATCCTGGTCGGCTTGTCGTATGCGCTCGGCGATGCGCCGATGCCGAGCCGGCGCCGCGACTATACGCCCACTACCGAGACCGGCGATGTTGCGGCCTCCGGTGCCACTCACGGGGGTTCCAGCACCTACATTGCGTACTTGCGCGACCAAGTGCTCCCCTTCGTCGGCCAGCGCTATCGCACCGATGAAGCGCGGCGCCTGTTCCTTGGCCACTCCTACGGCGGCCTGCTCGGTACGCAGATCCTGCTGAGCACGCCGGAGCTGTTTTCCGGCTACATCCTGGGCAGTCCGTCGTACTGGTTCGGCGAGCATGCCATGCGCGCCGAGGAAGCGCGCTTCGCCTCCAGCCACCGCGACCTGCTGGCACAGGTCTACCTGTACGTCGGCGAGTACGAACAGCGCCGCTACGGCAAGCACTACGACATGGTGACCGACGCGCAGCAGATAGTGCAGACCTTGCGCGGGCGGCACTATCCGTCACTGCGCCTGCAATTGGACGTGCTGGCCGATGAGGATCACCTGAGCGTGGCGCCGCGTGGGCTCACCCACGGCTTGAAGTTTCTGCTGGGTGTTCCGCCGCAGTGAGATGTGGCGCGCACGCCGCTGGCCGGGCGGGTGCCGCATCTCCACGGATGGTGTTGTCGCGGCTGAAGCCGCTCCTACAGGTGCGCGCCGGCCGCCGTTACAGGTTTCCTGAAGGCACGCCTGCATCTAGCGACGCGTTGGTCGTAGAGGTTTACTGAAGGCGCCGCGCAACGGTCGCTCATTACTTCAGCGCGTCCGCCGTCGGCGCCAGTGGCGCGAAGCGCGCGCCGCTGAAGTCGTGCAGCAACTGGAAGGCCTGCGCGCCCCGCTGCGCCACTTCGCGGAAGTCGCTCTTGCGAAGGCGATACAGCCCGCCCTCACGCGCGAACACCAGGTCGCCGCCATCCCAGTCGGCCCAGTCGCTGCCCGGCAGATCGACCAGCACCGTGCCGTCGCGGTCCAGCACCCGGTGATCCAGGCCGTACCACGCATGATTATCCTGGCCGACCGCATGCAGCAGCGACTGCAGGCGGCGGCCATTGGCGCCGAGCTTCTCGCGCACGCGCGGGCGGCTGAAGCGGAACAGCGCGTCGCCGCGCAGCCCGCCACGTTCGCCCTCACCAGCATCGCGTAGCTGCCAGCCATCGCGCTCGCGCAACACGCCGTCGATCGGCTCGTCCTCGCCGCTCCCCGAATCCGCACCGAACGGGCGCACCTGCAGATCGTGCGGCAACTGGAAGCCGGTTGGCATCGGGAAAGGATCGTGTCCGTCGCGCGGCTGATGGTTCAACAACAAGGTTCGCTCGTCCTCGAACATCCCGCCACCGCCCCAGCTGTCGCCCTTCGGCCACAGCGCCAGCGCGGTGAAGAACGGCGGCCGCGACAAGGCCGTCCAGGTGCCGAAAGCGCCGCGTTGCTTGGAGGCGAAATACACCAGCAGCCGCCCCGACGGCGACAGATCGCAGCGCCGTTCGTAGATGCGGCCCTTGAACCACTGCCCGTGCACGAAGCTGTCGTCGCGCAGATCCCAGTGGATCAACTGCACCTGCTTGCTCGGCCCGCGGCGGAAGATCACGCCGGTACGGGCGTCGCGTGCCAACAGGGCGAACAGGCGCGTTGCCGGCGGGCGCTGCGACACTGGGAACGGGGCGGGCTCCATCTGCGGATCTCCTCGCAGGACACAGCCATCACAGTGGCAGACACGCGGCACGGCGACAACCGCTGCCGGCGCGCCGTAGCGACAACGTGCAGCGTGCGACCGAACGGCATGCGGCGGGCCATCTCAAGCCCGCCTCTACCGCAGCGCGCTACTTGGCAATCACCGAAGTCCCCGACGGCACCATGTAGCAGGCCTGCGCCTTGGCACAGGCTTCGGCGTTGATCTCGGCGATCTGGCTGGCCAAGTACTGCTCCGGGGTCAGGCCCATGCGGTTGCGGTAGGCGTTGTCCGCGTCGGCCTTGGCCACCTGCTCCTGCTCGCGCTGACGCTCGGCGGTGGTGGCTTCCACCAGGGTCTTGACCCGCTGCTGCTGCGCGGCGGTCAGGTTCATTTGCTGCAGCACGTCGGGATTGGGGCGGGCGCGGCCGAGGGTGATGTTCTGGATCTGGATCGGCAGGCCCTGCTCCTTGACCAGGGCACGCACGTTCTCGGTGACCGAATCGTCGATCTTCCGCGCCGTGTCCGGGTCGCTCATCATCCGCGTCATGTCATAGCGCTTGACCTGGTCGCGCACGATCGCCGCGTACTGGCTGGCGACGTTGTTCTTGAACCAGTCCTGGCCGAAGCCGGACAGCAGCCGCGCCGGCGCGGTGATCCGGTATTGGATCTGCGTGGAAAAGTCCAACAGGATGTTGTCGCTGGACGAGAAGTCGTCGAACGCCACCTGCACCGTCTGCGGCGTGGTGTCCACGTACACCGCCGAGGTCGTCATCCACGTGTAGGTGCGGCCGGGATCGCGCACATCGTCCAGGCGGATGCCGCCCTTGCCGAACAGCAGCGGCTTGTCCACCAGCACCGCCTGCTGCCCCGGATCGGGCGAGACCACGGTACAGCCGCACAGCAAGGCCGCCACGGCGGCGGCCAGCATGGAATGTTTCATCGATGTCCCCCTGAAGGACGGCGCCGCGCGCCGTCGTGTGCGCGGGATGCTAGCGCATCGCGATGGACTGTTCGACCCTGGAGGAGCAGGCCTGCGCACTATCCGTTACGAGCGACGCCTCCTTCATCAGATCAATCGAGGATTTGGCCCTGATTTCTGGACACCTCGCGCTGCTGTGTCATCGCCTGCTCCTGAGCGATGGTCTGGTTCGCCGCCATCAGCTTGGCATCTGACTGCTCGACCGGAGTCTGCATCGCCTGCTGCACTGGCACATGCGCGCGCAGGTGCGCGGGGTCGTTCAATTCTCCTTGAACTGCGATAAGGCGTTCAGGGCCGGCGACAACATGATCCACTCTTGTTAATGCATTGCTGGAGAGCGATGCACTGGAAGCATTCGGATACTGGTCTCCGTTGTCCTTGCATGCGGCGAGAAGGCTCCTGCACACACGCTCACTGTTCTCATCGAATGGCACGCCAGCCTGATTCCCGAGCCGCTGCACTCCATCTCTGATTTGCAGGAGCATTGCATGATCGGGGTGCGCAGGATTATCGGGGCCGGCCCGGCCACCGTGCTGCTGCGGGGCGGGCCGAAGTTCCGGCGCATGAGGGTCCACATGCAGCAGCCGCTGCGTTTGGCCTCCTTGCTGCTTATTGAGATCAGTAGTGCCATCTTGGTTTCGCGTGCGCGTCAGGTCTTCGCGTGAGACAGAACTCCATTCGCCGTTCAAGAAGGCATGGCCCTGCCCATACTTGTTCCAGTTGACCAGATCATTGCCTGCGGCATAGAAACCCGGCCCATTGAAGCGCTCCGGATGCGCGCGGTCCGTAGGGCCGTACTGATGCGCCCCGCCTCTATCCAAGGCACCGATGAATTGCCCTGCGCGATCGTCATGGATGAACAAGTTCTTGATGACGGGGTACTCGTGCGGCAAGTTCTGATGCGCCCTATCTGCATTGAGGGCGGTTGGATTGACGAGCGGATCCGCCAGGACACTTGCCCACGCAGTCGAGAGAGGGCTTTCTCGATTCGCGTTGCGCAGCGAGTTGACGACCGCCGCGCCCCTCAACGCGTCGTCACGGCCCAGCTCAAAGTAGTCTTTCTGACCAGAGCGCTTAGGAAGAAACCCGTCAATGGCAGCACTGACGTCTGCTACGGATTCATACTGATTCGCCTCAAGCTTGCGAATCATTGGCGCAGCGCGTGCTTCGTTCTGGTTGTATGCCTTGCCAACGATGGCCGCCAGCTTTACTTGGTCGTCGAGCGACGCGTTCTGATACAGGTTGCTTCGCTGCAGCGGCGCGATGGCGCGATCCATCAATTTGTCGATCTGGGCGACATCGCGGTCGTGCACCCACGTGATACCGGCGTCCGAGGCCAAGAACGCATCCAACCGCGATTTGACATCCGCATCCAGCGGGCGACCGTCATCGTTTTTGATCGCATCTCCATCACGGCCAAGATCCGCGATCGCTCTTGTCGCCTGATCGTCGGTCAACACCGACTGCGGCTGATGCGCTCTCGCCCAATCCTGGTATGCATTGATCAGATCCCTCGGAACGTTCTCGCCGTTAGGGTCATTGGGCTGGTAGTGCTGCCCCAGGTCCGTCTGGATGGTACCGATCGAGTAACCACTATTGTCCGCTGGTTCGAGCGTCGGAGTTGAAGCCTTGTCGCCTGCGACAACCAGTCGATATGCATTGTAGCGACTCTCGGAAGTGACACCCATAGCGAAGTACAGGGTTGCACGCAGCTCCTTATCGGTGAGCGTACTCATTGTGCGTCCTCCGGATCCGAACAATCCTTGTCATAAGGCACGTCCTTACCTGCGATATCCGGATAAAGCGCGACAGTGCGGCGATAGCTGGAACCGTACTTCTCATATCGAATGAGCTGTCCATTTTCCAGCTTGAACTGATCCTCTCTCTCGGAGAACGCCGGGCATGCGGAGTGGCTATTTCCTCCGTCATCGCTACAGTAGCGGATATACAGCGTGTCTCCGCGCACCTCTCCCTGCAACTGCCCATCATTGCCGCGTACGTTGGTCCCCTCGCTCCAATCCCCCGTCACGCGATCGCCACGTTGCTGCAGATGCAGGCTCAGATAGTGGCCCAAGTCGCATTTCTTGGCATACGCCCACTCCCCAGAGAACGACGGAGATTTGCTCGCGGAAGCGGTGGTAGCACACGAGGTGATCAACGCCATCACCATCAATAGCGCGGCCACTGGAAAACGCGGGCTTGATCGCTCTTGCTCAGCCATCGGTCACTCCTTGGACATGGTCTGCGGCTCGTATATGCGGAAGATAGCAACTAGTCCCGGGACGTTCCACAGGTCACCAAGCGCCCTAATTTGCTGAATGTTCGTGCCTCAACCAAACCAGGATCAATGCAGCCACCCGCCTTCCGCAGGCAGCGCCTCGGATTCCAGCGCATAGAGCGCCCGCTCTTCGCGAACGCGGTTCGACGATGGTTCGCGCAGCGGCTGGTGTGCGATCTGCAGCAGCAGTTCATGCACGTCGTTCGCCACGGCACAGAGCGTGCTGCCCACTTGCGGCAGCGTCTGGCCGGCACGCTCGGCCGCATCGCCGGCCGCCACTATCCGGGCATTGGCGGAGACGGTCTCGGCCAGTTGAGTAAGCCTGTCGATCTGCTGCTGCGTCACGCGGAACGTGCCGCTGCCGGCGTCCGTTGCTGCCTGGTAAGTGGCATCGGGCCGGGCGCCGCGCGTGGTGTCGGTCCGCTGGGCGGGATAGGACAGCGCGTCCAGCACCAGATCCACTTGCTCGGCCAACAGTTCCAGGCAGAGCGCCAGTTCGCCCATGCGCACCTTGGGTTCGGCGGCGCGCTCCTCGGCCTGCGTGCGTGGCTGCGCCAGCCGGACCAGGAAGCGCACGTGATCGCGCAGCTTCGCCAGGCGGAATTGGCTGTCCTCCGGCAGGAAATAGCCGGGCATGTCGTCGTCGTCCAAACGGTCGTGCGCCATCGTTGCCTCCTCGTTCCATGAAGGGGTCCGGCCGCCACGCATGGCGGACGGGAAGTCGGGAGGTTCGAAACCGCTCATAGACGGCGGGCGTATTTCCCCGAAGGGTGTTGTATTAGCCGCCCTCCCGACGCAGGCATCGCGTCGGCTTGCGCCCGAGCCTCGGGCACAAAAAACCCACCGGTTTGTCGGAGGTGGGTACCGCTATGAGGGGAGTTTCGACGCTCCTTCATAAAAAGAGTGCTACACGATGCGTGGCCTGTCAACAGCGATTTTTAGAATCTCTCATCAGGAAGCTGACTCGCTCTAGCGCCGCGCGTGGCTACCCATTGATGGCCAGATTGGCTATCGCGTCGAGCTCACTACGCAGTTAAGTTCCCTAAACTCAAACTGCAAGACAAGAAACTGCGCTCTGACCCCAAAATCCCCGTCATTAAAACCAATATATAAAATCCATCGTGTTTGCGAGCGGATCAAGATGTTCACCCTCAGGTATCGCCTCAAGCTTTTCAAGGACATGTCCTGGGACACAAGAAAGCGCCTCGGGATTTTTGCAAAAAACAGGATTTGCAGCCACGCTAGACCAATAGGATCCGTAAGACATTAGTTCACCAAGGCCGAAAGGATGACTTAAAGCTTGGGATATCCGGCCAAGATGATCAGTGACCAACACACCTCCCACATGCGGGAATGTTACGACCTTATTATCGGCATCTCGAAAATAGCTTTCCTCGGTGAGCAAGCCAGTCGCAAGATTGCTTAAAGGCCCAACCGCTTCATATAAGCGCTCACTCCAGCAAATCACCAACAGCCCATAAGTTAGTTTCTTATCGCTGTTAAATTGCGAAAATTTTCCTTGAGCACTATTGATAAAATCCTTTATTTTATTATCCAATGGATAAACTATCCTATTGGAGAACTGAGCCAAAAGCTCGCGATCCCATCCTCTATATGGAATCTGCATAGACGAGCCTGTCGCAGATCTTTTATGGGCCAGAAGCGACGGAGCCTTTACCTCGACCAACAGTCTCCAGTCTTCGCATTCAACCATAAATTCAGGATTTTTTAATCCATTCTCAGTAGGCTCCCAAGTAAAACTGAAGCCCTCTTCCTTTTTATAGACATCGACAAACTTCTCTGCGATAACAATTTCGCATAGCGCCTGCAGCAATTGCTCGTAAAAATTCTCATTTTCACCCATTAATGCCCCGAGTCGCTTTGCAATTAATTCAATAAATCCCGGCACTACAATGTCGAGCTTAGCAGAGGCGGTAATTATTCGCCGCCAAGGCGGCGTGCAATTAGCTACATGAAAGTCTAAGAAGTGCCGCCGGCTGCCGTCTCCAAGGACAGCATCCCCTAAATACTGCGCCGCGCGCTTGTAGTTTCCTTCTAGGCCCTCCATATCTAACCAATCCTTATCTTTTGATGAGAACGCGGCACTACGGTGATATCCATTGAAGCAACACTCCCCAGCATGCGCACATCAAGCCTACTGGGTTTTACAAACCATCTCCTGCACACTGCCCTTTAGGCGTATTACTCTAAGTGATTGGGTTTACCTCACCCCAATTCTGCCGCCGTCTTACGAATTTATTCTATACATAAGCTCTTCCAACGATACCTGATCGACGTCTCTGTTGGTCCATGCAAGCGTACAGTTAGCCGTTTTCAACGAATCTATTAATTTTGATATAACGGCGGCATCTCCATTTGCATAAATATACAACTTCCTAAGCGTCTTATCTTTCGGTTTACTTCCAAGTGGTAATTTTTTTATCCCTAACAGATTTGTCTTATCCGCCTCATCAACAATATCCACAAGCTTAGAGCGAACGTTAGGCCACACCTCCCGGATTTTATCTATTTTACTTTGGAGAGGCAGTTGACTAGGTATTTGCCGGTTCATCTGCTCCAAGAATCGCTCAAAGATAAAGGTCTCTCCATCTCCATTCAACATAAGCTCATCAATGATCGCCCTTTTATCAGCGGCTTCAAAATATATTAGGAAATCTCCATTTCTATGACTCCCATAGACCTTGAGCTTTAGAAAAACCCTAGTATTCCTCAGCTGAACGAAAAGTCTATCTTTTGACTCCTCGTCCTCTTTCGAAAAGAACATCATGAAAACGAATCGTCCATTACCATGCACTACTTCGAAGGCAAGCATGGGTTCGGCTCGCCGCAGGGACTCATTATAAATCTCAGATAGCCCAGTAAGATTAAACTTGATACTCATAGTTTCCTATCTGCGTTATCGTAAACGGCGTTGCTGGGATAAAAATTGCACCTGTCCGGTCCAATCATATGTCCTGCCGACTTTAAAGCCCTTAGGACGGGCGCATTGCTTTATCAAGGATGTGGGAAAGAAAAGGCGCCAGGGATCCTGAAACTATTGCACGACCGGAAGATGTAGCTGCTATCGAGCCTCGAACACCAGCCTTCAAAACTTCGTATTTGACGCTGTCAACACTAAAATTTCTTGATTTTAAGTCATCAAGCTCCTCTAGCGACATCCCCTGCCTAGATGCGAACTCCATTCTGGCGATGACACCATCTGCAACACGCACATTGGTTACTTTAAGACTGACCATTTTGCAGTCATCAAAATCACTAGAATTAAATCCCACGATTTGCTCTCCGTCCAAGGTTTTCATCGGACTTACGGAAAAACCAAACCCAAAGATTTCGGTTAGCGCCTCAATGAGGCGCTTCGCTCCCCGCCCGCTATCACTGATGCGAACGACCGATGCAAAAACGCCGCTGGTAATGGCGACATCTACAGAGGATACGAGCTCGATGACTTCATCGTTTATACCACCATGCACTTGCTCGACAAGAAACGAGTGTCGAAAGTTAAACCTGCCAAGCGCAGCCGCGCCATGAACTTGCTCAAATGAGAACCAAAAGTTTGCTTCACTTTCCGAGGCCGGCAAAGCTGCAATATCAGCTGTTGCGAGCGCGCGACCATTTAATGCTAGTGCATACCACCGGTACGATTTCATACCGCATCTCCTTCCTCCGCAGCTTCGGTGGATTTAGCAGCGCCTTGAGGCGCGACACCCTTTGCCACCTTTAAAGCCGCTAACAATTCCCTGGCTCGCGCCTCGATCGCCTTCGATAGCTGCTCAGTTTCTCCTTTGGTAGGTGATCTTCTAGCTCTGCGGAAGCCGCTCTTCTCATCGCGCTCATTTACTCCAAGCACTACATACGAAAGACCGGTGCAACCGACAGGATCGGCGAAAACAACCTCAATTGAGTATAGATGGCCGCGATCAAACATCCCAACTGCTTGCCAGCCCACTCGAACAGTATAATAACCCTCTGCTGCGAGGTCATTAAACAATTTTGTTTTACTGACTCCGCTTCCACGCAGTGCAACACGTTCGACCTGAGGGGAATCGACATCCACCTCCTCACTTAGAAAACCAGATTTTGGTTTATATACATAGACATCGGTAACATCACGGAACGAATATCCGGGCAGGCCTGAGAAAAGATCATAGAAGAAGCGAGATCTTATCTTTGGCTCAGGATAATCATAAAGAGACACATCAACGCGGGCGAGGTCAGTACTGACTTCTTTTTTCAAAGCCCCTATAAATGTGTCGCGAACACTATCAATATAGGAATTTTGAGTGCTGCGAATCGTAGCGGTTCCGTCAGACATTCTAATTTCAAGGAAACCATCTCGAACTTGAATCTGATTGAATTCGCTCCGCCTGTAATCAATTTTAGAGTATTGGATGGCCACAAGCATGCCGTCAGCAATTTTGCTAACAGAGATGGAATCCCCTGCGTCCTCGAAGCTCTCTTTAATTGCCTCCACCGCCCTCCTAACTTCATCAATGGCGATTTTTCCAAGAAGTTGCGTTGCGGTTACTCTTTCACGTCTAGGCACGACTCCTAAGCGCGAAGAAATTTTCTTGTGGTCATAATAGTCGTGCTGCAAACGTGAAAATCGCTTGGAAAGGTCGCTACGATTACTTTCCGAACTTACAATTGTATTTCGATCGAGAAAAAGCTCGATCACTGTTACTGAATCAACCTTGTGTTCGTTGAGTGCATCGAATATATTTTTGTCCGTGGCGAAATATATAGAAGGACCGAATTTTTGCTCACTCATGTCCGCCACCCGCAATCACCCGGATTGTAAGCGGAGACCACCGCTTGAACTCGGCTAATATTGATCTTCTTTAGATTTTTTGACCTTGTCTCATCAAACCCCCAAGACCTTAGGTATCTATTCACAGCAATGTCAAAGTTTGATTGATAATTTTCATCAACATCACGCGCGCCAACTCGAATTCTAACTGGAAGCTCCGCGTCCAGAATTTGGTGCCGAGAAAAGCAATCAATCAAATACTCGAATTCTTCGTATGTCCCCCCTGATCTATTGTAGTACACCAGATAACCTGCATCGTGCTGCTCGGCTTTCGCATGCTTGATAATAAAAAATGGGCCAGCAATAGTCTCAACCGTTGCCTGCTGCCCCCAAACCGAGCCCACCCTTCTTGTCATTACAAGATCAGGATAATAAAAGGTATATTCCCTTGGCAGCTCATCCTGAGCTATTAATCTAAGAATATCGTTAGCCACGATGAACAACCTTGATATATCGCCCGGCCCCAGGAAATGCAGCACCACTGATTCCCTGAGCTCTAGCGTCCGCAAATTGACTTTTCTGAGTTCCTCAACAAAATTCTTTTCATAACCCCCGTCGTGATTGTGCACAAAGAGCAGCCCACGAATCTCGTGCGGCTCATCGACGACTACAGCAAACTTCTGCCGCCACTCATCCGACTCTTGCGCACATTCAACAGACATGGCTAGCGACTGAAGCGCTGACCTAACTTTTGTATTGCTTATTGAATCCTTTTGATAGCTTTTGAGATCAGTCAAAAGGTGCACTCTGCGCCCCGTATAGGGATCCTGATAGCTGAAAACGACGTCTGTTGGATGGCTGTTCTTCTCTTTACCACCACGAGTCGTATGCGTTTCATCTAAACATTTGAAGTTATCGTCTTTCCTTGGATGAAGATGCCACCCAAACGCCTTGAAAATATCCTTAGCTATTTTTGATGCAACCTCAGCAATATTTATGGTCTCAGCCATGTCCCCTCCCTGATATAGCTTCCTGCCTTGAATACTATCCTACAAAATAAAAGCGGCCCGAAGGCCGCTTTTTGTAGACTTAGATAAGCAGTGTCAAACCCCAACCGGATTAGCCTTCTCCGGATCAATCTTGTACTGCTTGATCGCCCGAGCCACATCCTTGCCGGTCATCTTCCCATCCTTCGCCAACGCCGCAATCGCGGCATGCGCGATGTAGTACCGATCGACCTCGAAGAACCGGCGCAGGTTAGCGCGCGTATCCGAGCGGCCGAAGCCGTCGGTGCCCAGCACGGTGTAGTGCATCGGCACGAAGGCACGGATCTGGTCGGCGAAGGCGCGCACGTAGTCGGTGGCGGCGATGGCCGGGCCCTGGCGGCCTTCCAGCAGCTGGGTGACGAACGGCTTGCGCTGTTCGCCTTCCGGGTGCAGACGGTTCCAGCGCTCGGCGTCGAAGCCGTCGCGGCGCAGTTCGTTGAAGCTGGGGCAGGACCAGATGTCGGCGGTGACGCCGAAGTCCTTGTCCAGCAGCTCGGCGGCGGCGATGGCTTCGCGCAGGATGGTGCCCGAGCCCAGCAGCTGCACGCGCAGTTCGCCCTTCTTGGGCTTGCCGGCGTCCTTGAGCAGGTACATGCCCTTGATGATGCCGTCTTCCGCGCCCGCCGGCATTTCCGGGTGGGCGTAGTTCTCGTTCATCAGGGTGATGTAGTAGTACTCGTCCACCTGCTCCTGCATCATCCGCTGGATGCCGTACTGCATGACCACGGTGACTTCGTAGCCGAAGGTGGGGTCGTAGCTGCGCACGTTGGGGATGGAGCCGGCGATGACCTGGCTGAAGCCGTCTTCGTGCTGCAGGCCTTCACCGTTGAGGGTGGTGCGGCCGGCGGTGCCGCCGAGCAGGAAGCCGCGGGTGCGCATGTCCGCCGCCTGCCAGGCGATGTCGCCCACGCGCTGGAAGCCGAACATGGAGTAGTAGATGTAGAACGGCAGCATCGGCACGTTGCTGACCGAGTAGCTGGTGCCGGCGGCCAGCCACGAGGAGATGGCGCCCGGCTCGCTGATGCCCTGCTGCAGCACCTGGCCGGACTGGTCCTCGCGGTAGAACATCAGCTGGTCGGCGTCCACCGGCTTGTACTTCTGGCCGAACGGAGCGTAGATGCCGATCTGCCGGAACATGCCTTCCATGCCGAAGGTGCGGGCTTCGTCGGCCACGATCGGCACGATGCGCGGGCCCAGTTCCTTGTCGCGCAGGGCGATGTTGAGGCTCTGCACGAAGGCCATGGTGGTGGAGTAGGTGCGCTCGCCGCTGTCCTTGAGCAGGCGCTCGAACTTGTCCAGGCCCGGGGCCGGGATGGACAGGTCGGCCTTGCGGCGGCGCTGCGGCAGGTAGCCGCCGAGGGAGGCGCGGCGCTCCTGCAGGTACTGCACTTCCGGCGAATCCGGGCCGGGGTGGTAGAACGGCACCTGCTCGGCGTCGGCCAACTGCTTGTCGCTGAGCGGGATGTTGAAGCGGTCGCGGAACGCGCGCACAGCGTCGTCGTCCAGCTTCTTGGTCTGGTGGGTGGGGTTCAGCGCCTCGCCGGCCGAGCCCATGCCGTAGCCCTTGACGGTCTTGGCCAGGATCACGGTGGGCATGCCCTTGGTGTTCACCGCCTGGTGGTAGGCGGCGTAGACCTTGTGCGGATCGTGGCCGCCGCGGTTCAGGCGCCAGATGTCGTCGTCGGACAGGCCGGCGACCATGGCCGCGGTCTCCGGGTACTTGCCGAAGAAGTTGGCGCGGGTATAGGCGCCGCCGAAGGCCTTGCAGTTCTGGTACTCGCCGTCGACGGTTTCCATCATCAGCTTCTTGAGGACGCCGTTGGTGTCCTTGGCCAGCAGGGCGTCCCAGTAGCCGCCCCACAGCAGCTTGATGACGTTCCAGCCGCCGCCGCGGAACACGCCTTCCAGCTCCTGGATGATCTTGCCGTTGCCGCGCACCGGGCCGTCCAGGCGCTGCAGGTTGCAGTTGACCACGAAGATGAGGTTGTCCAGGCCTTCGCGGCCGGCCAGCGCGATGGCGCCCAGGGTCTCGGGCTCGTCGCTCTCGCCGTCGCCGATGAAGCACCACACCTTGCGGTCGGACTTCTCGATCAGGCCGCGGTGCTCGAGGTACTTCATGAACTGCGCCTGGTAGATGGCGCTGAGCGGGCCCAGGCCCATCGACACGGTGGGGGTCTGCCAGAAGTCCGGCATCAGCCACGGGTGCGGATAGGAGGAGATGCCCTGCCCGTCCACTTCCATGCGGAAGTTGTTGAGCTGGTCTTCGCTGATGCGGCCTTCCAGGAAGGCGCGGGCGTAGATGCCGGGGGAGCTGTGGCCCTGGATATACAGCAGATCGCCGGGGTGCTTGTCCGAGGGCGCGCGCCAGAAGTGGTTGAAGCCCACGTCGTACAGGGTGGCGCTGGAGGCGAAGGAGGCGATGTGGCCGCCCAGGTCGCCCGGCTTGCGGTTGGCGCGGACCACGGTGGCCATGGCGTTCCAGCGGATGATCGAGCGGATCTTCCACTCGATGGCCGCATCGCCCGGGCTCTTGGCCTCGTTGGCGGGGGCGATGGTGTTGACGTACTCGGTGGTCGGCGAGAACGGCAGGTAGGCGCCGGAACGACGGGTCAGCTCGACCATGTCCTCCAGCAGCTGATGCGCGCGCTCGGGGCCTGCGACATCGATGACGGCCTTGAGCGATTCGATCCACTCCTGGGTCTCAGTGGGGTTCGGATCGTTCTGCAGCACCTCGTTCAACCAGTTCATAACGCTCCCGTAGGTCGCACGCACGCGCGCGATGGCATGTGTTTTCTCGAAGCCTGCAAGTGTAGCGCAACCGCCCCGCAGGACCTCGTACGCCAGCGTATGGAACGGACTGTCACATTGGCCCGGGACACCCCGCGGGACAGCCGCCGCGCCCGCTGTGCCGGGCGGCCGCGGCTGCGCTTATGATCGGGCTCCAGGCCCCCGTGGAGCGCCGCCATCGCCCTTGCCTCGTCAGCGCAGGACGCCTCCGCGGTCGCCTGGCGGCACAGCCTGCGCACGCGGCTGCTGCTGTGGGGCAGCCTGCTGCAGGTGGCGCTGCTGCTGGGCCTGGCCCTGCTGTTCTACCTGGGCGCGCGCGAGGTGATGGTGCGCAACGCCCGCGAGGAGGTGGCCGGGCTGACCCAGCAGACCGCGCGCAGCCTGGATGCCACGCTGGGCTCGGTGCAGGTGAGCGGGCGCACCCTGGCCGCCACCGCGGCGGGCTTGGGCCGGCAACCGTTCAACCTGCGCACCCTGCTGCAGGCCACCCTGCAGGGCGACCCGGACATCGCCGGCGCCTTGCTGGTGATCGAGCCCGGCGCGCTGAAGGACGATGGCCGCGGCTTCGCCTGGCACCTGCGGCGCACCGCCGGCGGCGTGCAGGAGCAATCGGCGGAGGCGATGGGCTTCGACCTGCACAGCATGCCGTGGTACCGGCGCACCCTGGCCGCGCCGGCGCCTTGGTGGTCCGAGCCATACAGCGACGCCAGCAGTGGCGGCACCTACCTGACCACCTACAACCTGCCGCTGCGCCTGCCTGGCGACGGCCCGCAGGCGCCGGCGATCGGCATGGTGAGCGTGGACGTGCCGCTGCAGCGCCTGCAGGCCATCGTCGCCGAACTGCCGGCCAACAGCGGGCTGCAGCCGATGCTGCTGTCGCCGGACGGGCTGTTCGTGCTGCATCCGGACCCGGCGCTGCGCTTCCGCCGCACGCTGGAGGCACACGTGGCGCGGGCGCGGCCGGACCTGTCGCCGCTGGCGCAGGCGGCCGACACCCACACCGCGGTGCGCTTCGAGCACACCGCGCCGGACGGCACCCGCTACCTCACGCAGAGCGCGGCGGTGGGCGACACCGGCTGGACCTTCGCGCTGAGCGTGTCGGAGGACTACATCCTGGCCGGGCTGGACCGCATCGTGCTGTGGGGCGCGCTGGCCGGTGCCGCCGCGCTGGCGGTTTGGTTGTGGCTGCTGCATCGCTACACGGTGCGGCTGGTACGGCCGATCGAGGACCTGACCGACTCGGCGCTGCACTTCAGCCAAGGCGCGTTCGACTACCCGCTGCGCCATGTCGAACGCGCGGACGAGGTGGGGGTAATGGCGCGTGCCTTCGACAGCGCGCGCGGCTCGATCAAGCGGCAGCTGGACGAGATCGCCACGCTGGCGCAGGCGCGGCAGCGCATGCAGAGCGAATTGTCGATCGCGCGCGACATCCAGCAGGCGATGCTGCCGGGCGGGCGCACCTTCGACAGCGCCCACAAGCATCTGGAGACGTATGCGCTGCTGGAACCGGCGGAGATGGTGGGCGGCGATTTCTACCAGTTCTTCGAGACCGAGCCGGGGCTGCTGTGGTTCGTGGTGGGCGACGTGTCCGACAAGGGCGTGCCGGCGGCGCTGTTCATGGCGCGGGCGATGACCGTGCTGGAGATCGCCGCGCGCCGGCACACGCGCCCGGACGCGATCCTGATCGCGGCCTCGCAGCGGCTGGTGGAAGGCAACGAGCCGTGCATGTTCGCCACCGTGCTGTGCGGGCTGATCGACGTGCACAGCGGCGACTACTGGCTGTCCAGCGCCGGCCACGAGCCGCCGTTGCTGCTCGGCGCCGATGGCCACGCCGCGCTGCTGCCGCTGGAATCGGGTCCACCGCTGGGGCTGGAGCCGCAGTCGCGCTACCCGGTGGTGCATGGGCGCCTGGCCGCCGGCGCCACCTTGCTCAGCTACACCGACGGCATCACCGAGGCGATGGACGCGCAGGAGCAGGCCTACGGCGAGGCGCGCCTGCTGGCGGCGCTGCAGCCCGGCGCCGATGCGCAGGCGCAATGCGCCGCCGTGCTGGCCGACGTGCAGGCGTTCACCGCGCCGGCACCGCAGTCCGACGACATTACCCTGCTGGCGATCCGGCTACGCCAGGATTCGGCAAGGGAGGCGACACGATGATGCTGCGATGGCAGATGGAACCGGCACTGGACGCACTGGCGCAACTGAGCGACAGCGTGGAAGCGGCGCTGCTGCGCCATGGCGTGAGCGGCGAGCAGGTCAGTCGCACCCGGCTGATCGTCGAGGAGCTGGCCTGCAACACCCTGGAGCACGGCCACCTGCGCCGTGCCCCGCGGCCGGTGGACGTGATCGTGCACCTGCAGCCCGACGCGCTGGTGCTGGAGTTCCACGACAGCGGCCCGGCCTTCGACCCGCGCAGTGCGCCGGTGCCGGACCTGGACGCGGACATCGCCGAGCGCCCGATCGGCGGCCTCGGCCTGCACCTGGTGCAGCAACTCGCCGATCGCCTGGAATACCGCCACGACGGCGGCCGCAACGTCGTGCGCATCGTCCTGCTGCAGCCCGCCGATCCCTCCCTTCAGGAGTCACCCGCATGACCACGTTGAGCCTGCAGATCGACCCGGCGCAGGACAAGCGCCAACGCCTCACCCTCAGCGGGCGGCTGGACACGCACACCTACCAGGCGCTGGACGAGGCACTGGCGCCGCTGCTGGCCACGCCGATCACCACCCTGGTGCTGGACCTGTCGCACCTGGACTACATCAGCAGCGCCGGCATCCGCTCGATCTTCAAGGCGCGCAAGGTGCTGGCCGCGCGCGAGGGCCGGGTGCTGGTGGTCAACCCGCAGCCGCAGATCCGCAAGGTGTTCGACGTGGTCAAGGCGGTGCCGTTGAACGAGATCTTTACCTCGGTGCAGGAGTTGGACGACTACCTGGACGAGATGCAGCGGCGGGTGCTGGAGCAGGAGCGCGGGGGGTGAGGCCAGGCGGCGCCTGTGCGGTACGCCCGCAACCGCTGCCTTGTTGCTCCTCGTAGGAGCGGCTTCAGCCGCGACAGGCGTCACCGGTAACGCCCGTCGCGGCTGAAGCCGCTCCTACAGGGATGCGCTGGGCATCCTTGTGGGAGGGACTTCAGTCCCGACGGCGGAGGGTGTCCGTCGACTTTCGGCTTCGCTTGTCCCGGCTGCATGACAGGTGACTCCCCACAAGGGCCACCGCTGGCCGGGGCAACCTGGCGATCCCCACCTGCAGAGATCACACGCGCACGCTGCCGTCTTGACTGAACCAATCCCCCAGCGCGCCAACGCCCGCCCTCCCAGGCGCTTGCCGGCCACCCCACTTCGATATATCTTTTCCGCACCGAATTCGACATATCGAAATGCCACGACCCCACGCCCCCGGCCCGCACCCCGCGCACCGCCTGTTCGAAGACGACCGGGCCGGCCGCAGCCGTGGCGCACGCGGCCCCCGCCCGCTCGGCCACGGCGACCTACGCCTGTTGTTGCTGGCGATGATCGAGACCCAGCCGCGCCACGGCTACGAGCTGATCCGCGCGGTCGCCGAACTGTTCCATGGCCTGTACACGCCCAGCGCCGGCACGGTTTACCCGACCCTGGCGCAGTTGGAGGCGCAGGGCCTGGTGCAGGCCGATGCCGACGCCACGCGCAAGCGCTATGCGATCACCGAGGCCGGCCAGGCCTTTGTGCGGGCCGAGCGCACGCAGGTGGACGCGGCGCTGCAGCGCACCCAGCACAGCGCGCGTGCGCTGGTGCGCGCCAACGTGCCGGCGCCGGTGCGCGAGGCGATGCGCCGCATCAAGCATGGCCTGTTGGCGCGGCACGGGCGCTGGGACCCGGACGAGATCGAGCGCGTCGCCGCGTTGTTGAATTCCGCTGCCGACGGCATGGATGGCACGCCCCCCTGATTCCCCTTCCAGCCAGCACGCGGACATCAGCGCTTTCGGCGTCCGCGTCGCCCGCCAACCCTCTCCCCCACTTTTCGAGGATTCCCATGGCGACTCACGAACACCGCCTGCTGCGCCACCCGCTGCGCCTGCGCCATCTCCAGGTGCTGCGCACGCAACCGCTGACCCCGCACATGCGCCGCATCGTCGTCGGCGGCCCCGAGCTGGATGGCTTCGTCAGCGCCGGGCCGGACGACCACGTCAAGCTGTTCTTCCCCAATCCCGAAGGCGCGTTCGTGCTGCCGACGATGACCGAGCACGGCCCGGTGTATCCGGCCGACGCGCTGCCCTCGCCCGCCCGCGACTACACCCCACGCCACTACGATGCCGACGCGCAGGAACTGACCCTGGACTTCGTGCTGCACGGCGACGGTCCGGCCTGCCGCTGGGCGGCGCAGGCCGACCCCGGCGATGCGCTGGTGGTCGGCGGACCGCGCGGCTCGTTCGTGGCCGCCGACGATTTCGACGCCTACGTGCTGATCGGCGACGAGACCGCACTGCCGGCGATCGGCCGCTGGCTGGAAACCCTGCCGGCCGACGCGGAAGTGGACGCACTGATCGAGATCCCCGGCTACGCCGACCGGCAGACGCTGGATTGCGACGCCGAGTTGCGCGTCACTTGGCTGGAGCGCAACGGCGTGGACCCGCGCAGCAGCCAGTTGCTGGAAGGCGCGCTGCGCGACTTCGATCCGCCGGATGGCGATGCGTTCTACTGGATCGCCTGCGAATCGGCCCGCGCGCGGATGATGCGCAAGTTCGTCGAAGGCCACTTGGGCGTGCCCAAGGAGTGGATTCGCGCGACCGGGTATTGGAAGGCGGGCGGGGACCAGGACGAGTAGCACGCCGGCATGCCGCCAGCCGGCGAAGTGCAATTGCAGGTGGGGCGGGCAGCACTCATCCGCACTGTAGACACACCAAGAAATTGCGAAATAAATCACAATATTTCAGAGACCTGCATTTTACAAAGCCGCCTACCCATCGACGGATCTCGAGAGGCGGCTTGCACATGGACAAGGCATTTCACGCGATCGATCCCCGCGGCATCACGCTGAACCCGGACGGATCGATCAACTTCGCCAACCATCGATTGCGCGCCGCGGCGATCGCTTCAGCGACGGCAGGAGCGATTCGCCCCATGAGCGAAAATGCCGGAACGTGTACCAACTCCGGCACCTGCTCCTCCACGAATTACACCTGCAACAACACAGGTGACTGTTCCAAAGCGTCCAATGTGGGCTCTTGTCGAGCCGGCGGCCAGCCCTCGCCAAACGGTTGAGGCACGCCGATGCTGAGCGAAGCCACCATCGCCGAGGCGCTTTCTCCGCGCATCCTGTCTCTCATCCTTTTGCCGACCGAAAAATGTAATTTCCGCTGCACCTATTGCTATGAAGACTTTGCGATAGGACGCATGCACCCGAGCGTGGTCAGCGGCATCAAGGCATTGATCGCCAATCGCGCGCCCCACCTGGATCGACTGAATATCTCCTGGTTCGGCGGGGAACCCCTCCTGGCGCGCGATGTCGTCCTGGAGATCGGCCAACACGCCAATGCGGTCTGCGCGCAACACGACGTCGCCTTCAGCGCCGGCTTTACCACCAACGGCTATCTGCTGGAGCCCGCCCTGCTCCAGCGCTTTACGGAACTCCAGCACCGCGAGTTCCAGATCACGCTGGACGGCGACGCAGAATGGCACGACAGAACACGCATCACCGCCAGCAAAGGCGCGACGTTCGAGAAAATCTGGTCCAACCTCATCGCCTATCGCGCACTCGCGGCGCGCTTTTCCATCTCGCTGCGGCTGCATCTGCACCAGGACAACATTGAATCGGTGCGGCGCCTCTACGCAAGCCTGCGTCGCGAGCTGCTCGACGACCCACGGTTCTCGGTGTACTTCCACAAAGTCTCGAACTTGAGCGCCGGCAGCACGATAGGGGAAAAGGTGCTGCCGCGAGACCGCTACCCGGACGCCATTGCCCATATCACCGCCGCTACCGACCTTCCCTCCAAGGACGCACGCCCGATTTCGGAAGAGCATCTGGATGGATATATCTGCTACGCGGCAAAACCGAACTCGCTGATGATTCGCGCCAACGGGAAAATCGGCAAATGCACGGTCGCGCTCAACGATGATCGCAACGATCTCGGGCGCCTCCACGCTGACGGCACCATCGACATCGAAAACGACAAGCTGCGTCGTTGGATGAGCGGATTCTCCGATCTCTCCGAGCAAACGCTTGGTTGCCCGCTTTCCACCTTGGCAAGCACCTGAGATGCATCCCGATGCCCATCCGCATAGACCCAGACAAGATATCCCTAGGCAAGAATGCCGAAGTGCTGTTCGACGGCTCGGAAGCTTCCACCGCTGCTGCAGTGGAAGCATTGGCAACGCGGCGCTTCGGCACACGCGCCACCAACGAAGTCTGCAATGGCACCAACCCGGCGTGCACGAATACGAAAGACTGCTCGTTAGGGAGCAACACCAACTGCACCAACAAAGGTTCCTGCATCACCCCCACCCCGGGCCCAGGCCAGGGCTGACGTGCAACCACCAGGTGGATCGCCATGACAACGCATACGAACGATAGCCGCCGCAACTTCCTCTTCGGTACCGCTGCGACTGCAATTGCCGCGATGATTCCCGCCGCCGCGGCATCTGCCGCGGCAACCGGTGCCAGCGCTCCACAGACCGCGCCCCCCGTCGGCCGCGCCTTCCCCGAGACGCAGACCTTCGCGGTGCAAGTCCTGGGCGACCTGCGCCAGCCATCGACCGACCTGCAACTGATCCCGGGTCAGCTCTCCGAACCGCTGGCGCTCAAGGGCAACGGCACCTACCGGGTGAAGATCAGCCCCACCGACATCACCACGCGTTTCGGGCCGATCTACCGGCTGACCCTGGCCGATGCGCAGGGAACGCCCCTGGAGGAAATGAACATCGGCAGCGACACCACCGCCACCTTCAGCCGTTATGGCGTGCAGGTCTACGCGCTGTCGATCGAACAGGCGATGTAGGAGCATGTCAGATACGTGCTTTGCCGGGGCTCAGCGCGACCTGCCGTTGTGCTGTCGTAGGAGCGGCTTCAGCCGCGACAGGCACGTAGGCCCCACGCGTCGCGGCTGAAGCCGCTCCTACCGTGCGCGTTTCGTCGCGATTGAAGCTCGCGACACACCGCGCGACCCCGAAAACACAAACGCCCGCCGAATGGCGGGCGTTTGCATTGCAGCGGGCGGTAGCGCGCGAAGCGCCACCGCCGCACGCGCAGGCCGGCTTACTTGGCCGCGTTCAAGGTCGCTTCGGTGGTGATGCGGATCTTCACCTCGTCGCTGACGTTGGGCACGTAGGCGCCCAGGCCGAAGTCGCTGCGCTTGATCGTGGTGGTGGCGTCGAAGCCCAGCGCCGGCACCTTCTTCATCGGGTGCGGACCGGCACCGTTGAGGGTCACCGCCAGCACCACCGGCTTGGTCGTGCCCTTGATGGTCAGGTCGCCGGCGACGGTCAGCTTGTTGGCGCCGGCCGAGGTCACCTTGGTGCTCTTGAAGGTGGCAGTCGGGAACTTGGCGGCGTCGAAGAAGTCGGCGCTCTTCAGGTGCTCGTCGAACTTGGCGGTGAAGCTGTTGAGGCCGGACAGCGGCAGGGTCACGTTGACGCTGGACTTGCTCACGTCCTGGGCGTTGTAGACCAGGGTGCCGTCGACGTCGCCGAAGTGCGCGGACGGGTTGGAGAAGCCGAAGTGGCTCCACTGCACCAGCACGTCGGTGTGGGCCGGGTCGAGGGTGTAGGTGCCGGACACGCCCTTGGCGGGGGCAGCGGCGGCGGCCGGCGCGGCGAAGGCGCTGGTGGCGGGCTGGGCGACGACGACGGCCAGGGCCATGGCGAGCGGGAGCAGCAGTTTGCGGGTCTTGGTCATGGTGGAACTCCTTGGAGGGGTGATGGGACGAAACTGCGGCAGGCGCGGGCCTGCGGTGGGACAGGGAAGCGAAACGCGCGCGCTCACTCGATGCGCGCGGCCTCGTCGAAACTCAGCCGCGGCAGGCGCGGGAACAGGCCGCTGGGGTCGCCGTAGCCGAGGTTGACCAGGAAGTTGGATTTGATCGCAGTGCCTGCGAAGAACGCGGCATCGACCTTGGCGTTGTCGAAGCCGGACATGGGACCGGCATCCAGGCCCAGCGCACGCGCGGCCAGGATCAGGTAGGCGCCCTGCAGCGAGCCGTTGCGGAACGCGCCTTCGCTGCGGCCTTCGCGCGGGCCGTCGAACCAGCTCTTGGCATCGGTGTGCGGGAACAGATACGGCAGCTTCTCGTGGAAGTCCTCGTCGTGGGCGACGATCACCGTGACCGGTGCGGCCAGGGTCTTGGCCAGGTTGCCCTCGGACAGCGCTGGCTTGAGCTTTTCCTTGGCCTCGGGCGAGGTCACGAAGACGAAGCGCGCCGGGCTGCCGTTGGCCGCGGTCGGGCCCCACTTCACCAGGTCGTACAGCGCGCGCAGGGTGTCTTCGCCGACCGGCTTGTCCAGGAACGCGTTCTGGGTGCGGGCGGTGCGGAACAATTGGTCGAGGGCGGCGTCGTGCAAGGCGTCGGACATGCGGGGAAGTTCCTTGATCGAGGGAAGCGCCAGGATGCCGGTGGGGCCGTCCCGATGCGAGGCGGCCAGTGTAGAGTGGCACGATTGCCGCAACACCCGGCCGCGATGCAACGGATTACTACCAAACGTGAAACGATCGAACGCGACCTGGGCGATTAGCGATGGCCGCGCCGGCAATGCCCGCCAGGCCGAGGCGCTGGCCGCCGCGTTGGCGCTTCCGACAACAACACCGATCCAGCCGCAGTTGCTGCAGCCGCACATGCCCTGGCGCTGGCTGGCGCCGCGCTGGCTGCCCGGCGCGCAGCATGCCTACGGCGCCGCCTTCGCCGATTCGCTCCGGCAGCCGCCACGATTTGCCGTGGGCTGCGGCCGCCAGGCGGCACTGGCGACGCGGCTGCTGCGCGCGCGCGGCAGCCAGGTGGTGCAGATCCTGGACCCGCGGCTGGATCCGCGGCACTGGGACATGGTGGTGGTGCCGGAACACGACCGCCTGCGCGGCGCCAACGTGCTGACCCTGCTCGGCAGCCTGCATCCGATCGACGATGCCTGGCTGGCCGCCGGGCGCGCGGCGTTTCCTGCACTGGGCGCGCTGCCGTCGCCGCGCGTCGGTCTGTTGGTGGGCGGCCCATCCGGACTCGCGCCGTGGAGTGAAGCACAGGCACACACGGCCTTTGCCGACATCGCCGCGCAGTTGCGCGCGCACGGCGGCAGCCTCCTCGCCAGCGCATCGCGGCGCACGCCGCCCGCGGTGGCCGCAGCCCTGCATCGCACGTTCGCCGAGGTGCCGGGCATCGTGTGGTGCGGCGCGGACGATGGCGCCAATCCCTATGCCGGCCTGCTCGGCTGGGCCGAGCGTCTGGTGTGTACGCCGGATTCGGTGAACCTGCTGTCGGAAGCCTGCGCTACGCGCGTGCCGGTGCAGGTGCTGCTGCCGGAGACGGCGCGTGGCCGCGCCCTGGATTTCCACCGCGCCCTGCAGGCACGCGGCCGGCTGCTCCCGGCGGAGGATGCCGGCGACGCGCACGCCGCCGACATCGCACCGCTGCGCGAAACCGCGCGGGTGGCCGCGCTGATCCGCGACCGCCTGGCACTGGCCTGATCGGCTGCCGCACCGGCGTCGCTGCCACGACACCGGCACGGCAACCGGGCCCAACGCGTTACATCACGCTGCGTCAGGGGTTGCTCGGCGAGCGCGGCACGCCCGCCGGCGCCGCATCCAGCGCACCGATCAGCAGCCGCACCACCGGCGTCCCCAGGCCGACGGTGTAGTTGTACTTGCCCTTGATCGGCTGGTTGTTGTCGACCACGCCGTTGTAGCCGGGGATGCCGCGATGCAGCGCCTCCGGGCCATTGGCGGCCAGGCGGTACAGGTAGTCGTTGAGATTGCCCTGGCGGCCCTGCTTCTCCACCAGCAGCGCGACCGCGCTGGCGAACTCCGGCGCGGCGACGCTGGTGCCGATCACCGCCTCGATACCGCCCTTGAAGTAGGTGGCCACCGAGCTATCGCCCTCCCGGCACGGCTGCGTGGCGGTCGTCGGGCAGCCGCCGACCAGCATGCCGATGTCCGGCAGCGTACGCATGGACGTGCGCGTCCCGCCGAGCGCACGCAACTGATAGGCCGGGCGCTGGAACAGGGTGCTGACGCCGCCGCCGGCGCCCCAGTAGCCGCCGGCCAGGTTGGCGCCGAAGCCGTAGTAGTCGGCGGTCTGCAGCGGATCGCCGTAGGCGCTTTCGCTCTTGTAGCCCGACTCCAGGCTGCCCTTCTTGTAGGCGGTGAGCAGGTTGCCGCCGCCGACCGCGGTCACGTGCGGGCTGGCCGCCGGATGCTCCACGCCGGCGACGAAGCGGCCGTCCTTGTGATCGACCGCGTACTGCGTGTCGGCGCAGTCCAGGCCGGCGTTGTCGCCGCTGGAGGCGACGAAGGTGATGCCTTGCGCGTTGCCCTGCTTGAACACCGCATCGTAGGGACGCAGCAGCGAAGTGAAATCCTTGCCGCCGTTGTAGGCCGCGGTGTAGTACAGCTCGCAGACGCCGAACGAGGAGCTGACCACGTCGGCCTGGTTGTCCTGCACGATCTGCCGGTAGCCGGCCAGCACGGAGGCGTCGCTCAGGTCCGGGATCACGTACAGCAGCACGTGCGCGCCGGGCGCGCCGCCGAGCGCCATCTCCACGTCGAGTGCGGCCTCGCCTGCCGCGGCGTCGTTGCCGTCCTGCAGGCCCGGTTTGGCGCCGGCCACGTAATGGCGCGCGTACAGGGCCGGAGTGGCGTGGTTGGCGGCGTAGCGGCTGAAGTTTTCGTGGTCGAACATCGCCTTGATGTCCGAATCCAGCACGTCGCTGCTGATCAGGATGGCGATGGTGCTGCCGGTACCGTCGAGGCGGCGCTGCTGCCCGGCCGCACCGGTCGTGGCCTGGTAGGACGGATAGCCGTAGGCCTGCTTGAGGTCGTTGTACCAATACGTGGTGCCGCCGGCGCCGTAGCGGTTGGCGGGATTCTTGACGGCCGAGCGCTGCCAGTTGACGTGCATCGCCGGCGCGCCGCGGGTCAGGCCGGTGACCGTCGCCCCGGTGTCGCGCAGCGCGGCCGGCAGCTGCAACGGCGCGGCCGCGGCGAGGCGGGCCTGGCTGCCCTGTTGCACCTCGGCGGTCAGCGGCACCGCGAACAGCCGCTCGACGTTGTCCGCGCTCGCGCTGACATGCAAGGTGGCGCCCTGCTCGACGACGTTCATGTGCGCGGCCTGCAACGCGGCGCGCACCTGCGCGATCTGCGCCGGTGTCGGCGCGAAGCGGCTCTGGCATTCGGCCGGGGTCAGCCAGTGGTGGTACTTCGGCGAGAGCGGATCCTGGATGTCGGCCAGCAGCGCATCCAGCCCGGCCTGATCGCGCACCGGCAGGTGCACGTCGAAGGTGACCGGCGCGGCGCGCAGCGTGGCGGTCATCGCCGCGATGGAGGCGTCGGGCGCGGCGCTGGCGGTGCCGAGCGCGCACAGCAGGGAAGCGGACAACACGGCAGCCAGCAAGGGCCGACGGCGGATGCGATCAAGCATGGGCGTCTCTCCGGGGGTAGAGCGAGTGGACGAGGCCGTGGTGACCTCGCGGTGGGAAATCGGTTGCCCCTCTCCCCTCGGGAGAGGGATTGGGATGAGGGTGTGGCGCGCGAAGCGCGCGCGTGGTTCGTTGCCGCGAGGCTGCGCTCGTACCCTCATCCGCCCCTTCGGGGCACCTTCTCCCGGGGGGAGAAGGGAAGCGCTTGGCCCCTCTCCCGCCGGGAGAGGGGTTGGGGTGAGGGTGCGGGAGTGCGCAACACGTTCGTCGACATGCAACTGCAAGGGCCCGACACAGCACGCAAACGACGCTCCGATCGACGCGAATGCGCTGCGCTTCCTGCTCATGTCTACACGCATCGGCACGTCGTCGTGGCTTGGGCGAGCGGTGATGATTGAAGAGGAATGCACCACAAAACTTTGACGGCCGACTCCGTTTTCGACTTTGGAAACAGCGGTTTTCGCGGGGTTTTCGACACATCCGCTTACATGTGTTCAGCGCCCGCCATGCGTGGCAAATGACGACACTCTGTATCGACTTGATGTCGATGCATGCGGTGCCGCGCCACGTCTTTCTTCATGGCATCCGATGGCCTGCGTGGCGCCACGCCACGCCCTGCGACCGCGACACGTACGCCACGCCGCAGGACCGCTGCATGACAATCGCAACGCGGGTGACGCCAACCTGCAACGTCGCTGTCGCATCGTGTGCGCACTTCCTTTACGAATCCCCTTACGCATGCCTCTCCATTCCCTGCTGAGCACGGCCATCCTCGCCGCCCTGTTGTCGCCCTTCGCCGCCACCGCCGCGGAGCCTGCCGCCGCCGAGGCCACCGCGTCCGACGTGCAGCAACTCGATGCGGTGTCGGTGATCGGCCAGGGCGAGACCCGCCAGGTGCAGCGCATCACCCCCCAGGACGTGGCGGTGCTGCCGCCGGGCACCAGCATCCAGAAGCTGCTCAACCGCATCCCCGGCGTCAACGTGCAGTCCAACGACGCCTTCGGCGCCAACGAGGAATCGCAGACCATCAGCCTGCGCGGCTTCAACGGCGTGCGCCTGGGCTACACCCTCGACGGCCTGCCGCTTGGCGACAACGCCTACGGCAACTACAACGGCCTGAACATCAGCCGCGCGCTGATCGCCGAGAACTTCGGCGGCGTGGAGCTGGCCTCGGGCATCGGCAGCCTGGGCACCGCCTCCACCAGTAACCTCGGCGGCACGGTGCAGTACTACTCGGACGATCCGTCCACCGAGGTCGGCGTGCGCCTGGCGCAGACCGTCGGTTCGGACAACAACCGCCGCACCTATCTGCGCCTGGACACCGGCGAGCACAACGGCTTCTCCGCCTACCTGTCCGGCATCTACGCCGACGCCGACATGTGGGCCAAGCCGGAATCGCCGACCCACACCGCGCAGTTCAACGGCAAGGGCGTCTACCAGTTCGAGGGCGGCAAGATCACCGCCTTCGTCGACACCTCGCGCACCTCGCAGGCCGACTACGCCTACCTGTCCAAGAACGGCCTGCACCGCGGCCTGGGCTGGGACTGGAACCTGTATGCGCCGGACTGGCAGCGCGCGCTGGCCGCGGCCTACTGCGCGCCGGCCACGCGCGACCCCAGCCGTTGCGGCTACAGCGGCGGCGTGGACAACATCGACGACGCGTACTACCAGAGCCGCGCGTTGCGCAACGACGACCTGTATTACCTGGCCGGCGACTTCCAGCCGTCTGATACGGTGAGCGTGCACACCCAGGTCTACCACCACGAGAACGAAGGCCAGGGCCACTGGTGGTCGCCGGGCCAGCCGTCCTACCCGGGCACGCCGCAGGCGCTGCCGATCTCGATCCGTAGCACCAACTACACCATCAACCGCACCGGCGGCATTGCCTCGCTGGGTTGGGACATCGGCCCGCACCACCTCGAAGCCGGCGTGTGGTACGAGCGCAACAAGCATCACGTGGAGCGCAACTTCTACTGGATCGACGGCCCGATCGACGACGACCTCTTCCTGAGCAACCCGAACCGCCGGCTGTTCTCGCAGGACTACGTCATCACCACCAAGCAGGCTTACGTGCAGGGCACGTTCAAGCTGCTCGACGATCGCCTGACCCTGGACATCGGCGCCAAGAGCCCGCACACCACGATGACCGCGCGCGAGACCCCGGGGATCCCGGTGGAAGCGCCGGTGGCCAATGGCGAACTCAAGGCCAGCAAGGCGCTGCTGCCGCAGGCCGGCGTGCGCTACCGCCTGGCCGAGGGCCAGGAAGTGTTCGCCTCCTACGCCGAGAACATCGCCGCGTTCCAGGGCGGCGGCGCCGGCGGCCCGCTGCTGGTGACCCAGGCCTCGTTCGACGCCAGCGTCGGCGCGCTGCAGCCGGAGAAGTCCAAGACCTTCGAAGCCGGCTACCGCCTGGTGCGCGACCAGTTCGAGGCCTCGCTGGTCGGCTACGACGTCACCTTCGACAACCGCCTGCTCTCGCTCAATCCGTGCCCGAGCATCCAGCAGGGGACCAGCCCGGCGTGTACGACGCGCTTCTTCAACGTCGGCTCGGTGAGCAGCCGCGGCGGCGAGCTGACCTTCATCTGGAAGCCGAACGCGCACCTGCAGTGGTACAACTCGGCCTCGATCAACCGCTCCACCTACGACGACAACTACGTGCAGAACGGCGTGGTCATCCCCACCGCCGGCAAGTACACCGTGGACACGCCCAAGCGCATGTTCGCCAGCGAACTCAGCTGGACCTGGAACGGCTGGAACGCCAACCTGCGCGGCAAGTACACCGGCCAGCGCTACTACACCTACACCAACGACCAGGGTTTCGGCGGCTACACCTCCTTCGATGCCGGCGCCGGCTACGACTTCGGTGCGGTGTCGTTCCTGCAGGACCTGAAGCTGTCGTTGAACGTCACCAACCTCACCGACAAGCGCTACGCCTCCAACCTCACCGCCTTCAGCAACAGCGACCCGAACGGCCGCTCGCTGGCCTTCCACGCCAGCGCACCGCGGCAGGCGTTCCTGACCCTGGACGCGCGCTTCTGAGCGCGTCCATCCTGTCCGCCCGCCCCCGAACCGGAACGCATGCGATGATCCGATCCACCTCTTGGTTGTTGGGATGCGCGATGGCCGTGTTGGCGACCACCGCGGCGGCCGCACCGGCCGCCGCACCGGGCGAAAGCAAGCCGCTGGTGATCGGCCACCGCGGCGCCAGTGCGCTGCGCCCCGAGCACACCCTGGCCTCCTACGCCAAGGCCATCGCCGACGGTGCCGACTTCATCGAGCCGGACCTGGTCTCGACCAAGGATGGCGTACTGGTGGCGCGCCACGAGAACGAGATCGGCGGCACCACCGACGTGGCCGCGCACCCGGAGTTCGCCGCGCGCAAGACCGTCAAGCAGATCGACGGGCAGCGCGTGGAAGGCTGGTTCACCGAAGACTTCACCCTGGCCGAGCTGAAGACCCTGCGCGCGCGCGAACGCCTGCCGCAACTGCGCGGCACTGCCTTCGACGGGCAGTTCCAGGTGCCGACCCTGGACGAGATCATCGACTTCACCGCGGCCGAGTCGGCCACGCGCGGGCGCCCGATCGGGTTGATTCCCGAGATCAAGCACGGCACCTACTTCCGCGGACTCGGCCTGGCGATGGAAGACAAGCTGGTCGCCAGCCTCGATGCGCACGCCTACACGCGCAAGGCGCCGGTGGTGATCCAGTCGTTCGAGATCGGCAAACTGGAATATCTGCACGGCAAGCTTGGCGCCACCCATCCGAACGTGCGCCTGGTGCAGTTGCTGGGCGATCCCAAGGAGCGCCCGGGCGACCAGTTGCGCGACGGCCCGACCTACGCGCAGATGGGCAGCGCGCAGGGCCTGCGCGCGATCGCCAAATACGCGCAGCTGGTCAGCCCGAACCTGCGCGCGATCGTGCCGGTGAGCGCCGACGGCGCCCTGGCCGCGCCCACCTCCTTCGTGGCCGACGCGCATGCGGCAGGCCTGCAGGTGATTCCGTACACGTTCCGGCCCGAGAACTATTTCCTGCCCAAGCAGCTGCAGGACGCGCGCGGCCCGGCCGCGGTGAACGCCGCCGGCAGCATGAAGGAAATGCGCGCGCTGCTCGATGCCGGCATCGATGGCTTCTTCACCGACGACCCGGCGGTGGGCCGTGCCGCGGTGGATGGGACACCGCCGCCGGTGCGATGAGGCCGCGAGTGGGGATTAGGGATTGGGGAAGCGCAACAGCGGTTCCCATCGCGGGATTCCTCTTGTAGGAGCGGCTTTCAGCCGCGACGCGCGGAGGTCGGGGACACGCCGTGCGAAGCGGAGGCATCGTCGGGTCGGGACTGAAGCCCCTCCCACAGTGCAGCTTCCGACAGGGCCGCTGCCGCAAGAGTGGGAGCGGCTTCAGCCGCAAGGAAGCCGGGATTGGGGATTAGGGAATCGGGATTCGCAACAGCGGCTCCCATCGCGGGATTCCTCTTGTAGGAGCGGCTTCAGCCGCGACGCTTTTGCCGGGAACGCCGCGTCGCGGCTGAAGCCGCTCCTACGAACTGGCAGCCACGCCCCGGCATTGGCCATGGCGCGACCGGGCCGCGATAATGCGCGCCCACCGCCCCTGCCCATAATCGCCGTGCCTTCCGTCGTCGCCCCCTCACCCACCTTTGCCGCGCTGACCCCGCGCGCGCTGCTGCTGTCCGTGCTGGCGATGGGCGCGGTGGTGCTGCTGTCGAACGTGCTGGTGCAGTTCCCGATCAACGACTGGCTGACCTGGGGCGCCTTCAGCTACCCGGTCGCGTTCTTGGTCAGCAACCTGATCAATCGCCGCTTCGGCCCGCGCGCGGCGCGGCGGGTGGCTTGGTGCGGCTTCGCGCTGGCGGTGCTGCTGTCGATCTGGATCGCCACCCCGCGCATCGCCGCGGCCTCGTGCCTGGCCTTCATCGCTGCGCAGCTGCTGGACATCACCGTGTTCGACCGGCTGCGCCGCGGGCGCTGGTGGCGCGCGCCGATCGTCGCCACCGCCTGCAGCGCGACCCTGGACACCACGATCTTCTGGTCGATCGCCTTCGCCGGCTCGACGCTACCCTGGCTGAGCTGGGCCGCCGGCGACCTGGCGGTGAAGCTGGGCATCGGCGTGTGCCTGCTGGCGCCGTTCCGCGCACTGCTGTGGCGGATGGCGCCGACACGGTAGCTGGGTCGCCTCATCGCCACATGCAGCACTCTCCTGCTCCATCGCGTCGCGGCTGAAGCCGCTCCTACAACAGCAGCGTCGGCACTGTCGGGCACTGCAGTGTGGGAGGGACTTCAGTCCCGACCCGACGATGCATCCGCTTCGCACGGCGTGTCCCCGACCTCCGCGCGTCGCGGCTGAAGCCGCTCCTACAACAGCAGCGTCGGCACTGCCGGGCACTGCGTTGTGGGAGGGACTTCAGTCCCGACCCGACGATGCATCCGCTTCGCACGGCGTGCCCCCGACCTCTGCGCGTCGCGGCTGAAGCCGCTCCTACAGTGGCAGCGTCGGCAATGCCGGGCACTGCAATATGGGAGGGACTTCAGTCCCGACGCGCGATGTCGAACGCGATCCCGTGCGCGGCGCCGGTCGCAACGCATGCCCCGTGCAGTGCAGGGCGGCGTCTCCACTTCCTGTCGCGATCCCGGCCATGGCTCCCCGGACATGCCATGCACCGCACAGCATCGACAGCACGCTCCCGACCCAGTGCTCCCGCCGCGCGTCAGTGCACCGCCTCATCGCCTGCACGCCCTTCCACGAACACCAGGCCCAGCGCGGCCGCGGCGGCACGAATCGCCGCACGCGCCGCGGCGATCTCGGCCGTGGGCGCGGTCAGGCGCGGACGCCGGTCCAGCGTGCAGGCCAGGCCGGCCTCCACCAGCGTGGCATGGGCGGCATGCAGGCCCGCCGCGATGGAGGGCGCCAGCCAGCCGCTGTGCGCCAGCGCATCGAGCAGCGCCGCAGTGTCGCGCGGCACCAGCAGCGCCGGCTGCTGCGCGGCGCCGAGCAGGACGCCGGCCTGCACCAGGAATTCCAGGTCGACCAAGCCGCCGGCGCCCTGCTTGAGGTCGAAGCGCGCGGCATCGCTACGGTCCAGTTCGGCACGCATGCGCGCGCGCATCTTGCGCACTTCCTCACGCAGGGACGCGGCCTCGCGCGGACGCGCCAGGGTCTGCGCACGCACCTGCTCGAACTGCTGCAGCAGCGGCGCATCGCCGGCCACGCCGCGCGCGCGCACCAGGGCCTGGTGCTCCCAGGTCCAGGCGCGCTCGCGCTGGTACTCGCGGTAGCTGGCCAGCGAGGACACCAGCGCGCCCTTGCCGCCGTCCGGGCGCAGACGCACGTCGATGTCGTACAGGCGGCCGCCGCCGGTGATCGCGCCGAGCAGGGCGATCACCTTCTGCGCCAGCCGCGCGAACCAGCGCCCACTCTCCAGCGGCCGCGGCCCGGCCGAGGCCTCCACGCCGGGCGGATGGTCGTACAGGAACACCAGGTCCAGGTCCGAGCCGATGCCCAGTTCCATGCCGCCGAGGCTGCCGTAGCCGATGATGGCGAAACTGCCGCCGGGCACTTCGCCGTGCGCGGCAACCAGATCGGCACGCGCCAGGCGCAGCACCGTCACGACCACCGCCTCGGCCAATTGCGCGAGTTGGCGGGCGCTGTCGAGCGCGGGCTGGCGGCGGTCCAGCGTCGCCAGGGCGATACGGAAACTCAGCGCCTGGCGCGCTTCGTTGAGGCCGCGCAAGGCCGCTTCCGGATCGTCGCCAGCGGCGGCGACCGCGGCCTCGCACAGCCGCTGCATCGCCGCCTGGTCCGGCATCGGGCCGTCGACGCGGCTGTCGAGCAGTTCGTCCAGCAGCAGCGGGTGCGCGGCCAGCCGCTCGGACAGGAACGCGCTGCGCGCCAGCACGTCGACCAGCCGCGCCAGCGCGCTGGGCTGTTCGTCGAGCAGGGCCAGATAGCTGGCCCGGCGCAGGATCGCCTGCAGCAGGCCGAGCACGCGGTGCAAGGCGGCATCGGCCTGCGCCGAGCGCGCCGCGGCATGCAGGAGCGCCGGCAGCACCCGGTCCAGGCGCGCGCGCGCGGCATCGGACAGGCTGCGCACGCCCAGCGACTGCACGAAGCCGCGCAAGGCCTGGTCGGCGCCCTCGGCGTCGGCGAAGCCGGCGGCGCGCAGCACCTGCGCCTGGCCGGCGTCGGGCAGGCCGCGCCAGTAGTCGGCCAGCGCATCGGGCGCCAGCGCGCGCTCGCGCGGCGCCAGCAGTTCGGCGAACTCGACGGCGACGCGATCGCGCTGCACCTGCAGCGCTGCGTACAGCGCGGCCCAGTCGGCATAGCCGAGGCCGAAGGCGATGCGCGCGCGGTCCAGCGGATCCTGCGGCAACGCATGGGTCTGCGCATCGCGCAGCATCTGCAGGCGATTCTCCACCTGGCGCAGGAAGCGATAGGCCTGCGCCAGCGCCGCGCCGTCCTCGGCGGCAACCTGGCCGGCAGCGACCAGCGCGCGCAGCGCCGGCAACAGGCGGCGCTCGCGCAGGGCGGCTTCGCGGCCACCACGAATCAATTGCAGCGACTGCACCAGGAACTCGATCTCGCGGATGCCGCCGGCGCCACGCTTGATGTCGTCCAGGCGGTCGTGGCGCGCGACTTCGGCGGTGATCGCCGCCTTCATCTCGCGCAGGCCGTCCAGCGCGGTGTAGTCGAGATAGCGCCGGTACACGAACGGGCGCAGCGCCTGCAGCCACGCCTCGCCAGCGGCGATGTCGCCGGCCACCGCGCGCGCCTTGAGCCAGGCGTAGCGTTCCCAGTCGCGGCCTTCGCGCTGGAAGTACTGGTCCATGCCGGCGAACGACAGCGCCACCCGGCCGGCGGTGCCGAACGGGCGCAGGCGCAGATCCACGCGGTGCACGAAGCCATCGGCGGTGGTTTCGTCGAGCAGCCGCGCCAGGCGCTGGCCGAGCCGCGCGAAGTATTCCTCGGCGGCCAGCGCCCGCGCGCCGTCGGACTCGCCGCCCTGCGGATAGGCGTAGACCAGGTCCACGTCGGAGGAGAAATTCAGTTCGCCGCCGCCGAGCTTGCCCAGGCCGAACACCACCAGCCGCTGCACGCTGCCGTCGGCGGCACGCACCACGCCATGGCGCGCAGCGAACTCGACTTCCAGCGCCTGCAGCGCCAGGGCCAGGCAGTCCTCGGCCAACTGGGTGCTGCCGGCCAGAGTCGCATCGACCTCGTCCAGGCCCAGCACGTCGCGCCACACCAGGCGCGCCGAGGCGGCGGCGCGGTAGCGGCGCAACTGCGCCGGCCACGCCGCCGGTTGCGCCGGATCCAGTTGCGGCAGCGGCAGGGGTGGCGGGTCCGGCTGCGCCAGGTGCGCGAGCAAGGCCGGCTGCCGGCACAGCGTGTCGAGCAGGAAATCGCTGGCCAGCAACGCGTGCGCCAGCGCGGGCTCGAAACCAGGGGAAGACGGCCATGGCTGCGCGGCCACGGCCTGGCGCAAACGCGTCAGGCTGCGCTCGAGCGTGGGCTGCAGGGCATCGGGAACGGCGGCGGTAGCGTTGGACATCGGGCGATTCTGGCATCCCGGGCGTTCAGGCACATGCAATAGCGCATGCTTTTCGCGGCTCGTCAGAAGCGCCGTTGCGTTGTAGGAGCGGCTTCAGCCGCGACGGCATTCCCGGGAACGCCCGTCGCGGCTGAAGCCGCTCCTACGGGGAGCTCCTGCCTTTCGCCATGCAAACGCTCGGCCTCGCTCCCCATTGCAGCTGCGATCCGGCAAAAGCCACACATCGCCATCTGCGCGCACGCAGACCCACGCGCCAGGCGCGTCTGCGGGCAATGTCCGCCGCGTGCGGGCCGCGCGCAGTTGAGACATCGCAAACACCACGCCGCATGCGCTACGCATCGCTGCACATCGCCGCAATACGCAGCGTTTCACATCACGTTCGCCGGGTTTCGTGGAAGCTGCCGGCCGGCCGAATCGGGCGATGGTGTATCATGTGCCCCTCGACGGAGCCCCGCGCCATGACGCGCCGCCCGCTCCGTCTCTTCGATCCCGCGGCGTCGTGGTGTTGACGCGGCCATCCGGGATCGTGCCCCCGCAGACCAGTGCGGCGCCTGCGCGCCATTCCGTCTTGCTTTGCCCTGCGCTGTGCGGGCCGGGGGTCATGACCTCACCGTTCCAGGACAGGAGAAAACATGTCGGAGTTCCACGCCCATTTCGGATGGTTCAAGCGCCGCCGCCAACTGCGGGTGGAAGAAGTCACCGTCGTCGACAAACCGATGCTCAAGCGGGCGGTCGGCGCGGCGGCGCTGGGCAACGCGATGGAATGGTTCGACTTCGGCGTGTACGGCTACCTCGCCGTGACCCTGGGCCACGTGTTCTTCCCCAGCACCAACCCGACCGCGCAGCTGATCGCCTCGTTCGCGACCTTCACCGTGGCCTTCCTGGTGCGCCCGCTGGGCGGGCTGGTGTTCGGCCCGCTGGGCGACCGCTACGGCCGGCAGAAAGTGCTGGCCGCGACCATGATCCTGATGGCGCTGGGTACGTTCTCGATCGGCCTGATTCCCTCCTACGAGCGCATCGGCATCTGGGCACCGATCCTGCTGCTGGTGGCGCGACTGGTGCAGGGCTTTTCCACCGGCGGTGAATACGGCGGCGCGGCCACCTTCATCGCCGAGTACTCCACCGACCGCAACCGCGGCTTCATGAGCAGCTGGCTGGAGTTCGGCACGCTGGGCGGCTACATCGCCGGCGCGGCCACGGTGACCGCGCTGCACTTCGCGTTGAGCGACGCGCAGATGCTCGACTGGGGCTGGCGCGTGCCGTTCCTGGTCGCCGGCCCGCTGGGCCTGCTCGGCCTGTACATGCGCATGAAGCTCGAGGAAACCCCAGCGTTCCAGGCCTATGCCGAAGAAGCGGAGAAGCGCGAGCACGACGCGCCGGGCCTGGGCGCGCTGTTCCGCGTCCACTGGCCGCAGCTGCTCAAGTGCGTGGGCCTGGTGCTGGTGTTCAACGTCACCGACTACATGCTGCTGACCTACATGCCCAGCTACCTCAGCGTCACCATGGGCTATGCCGAGAGCAAGGGCCTGCTGCTGATCATCATCGTGATGCTGGTGATGATGCCGCTCAACGTGCTCGGCGGATTGTTCAGCGATCGCCTGGGCCGCCGGCCGATGGTGATCGGCGCGTGCATCGCGCTGCTGGTGCTGGCGGTACCGTGCCTGCTGCTGGTCGGCACCGGCAACGACTGGCTGATCTTCCTCGGCCTGATGCTGCTGGGCGTGGCCCTGGTGTGCTTCACCAGCTCGATGCCGTCGACCTTGCCGGCGCTGTTCTACACCCCGGTGCGCTACAGCGCGCTGTCGATCGCCTTCAACGTCTCGGTGTCGCTGTTCGGCGGCACCACGCCCCTGGTCACCGCGTGGCTGGTCGAACGCACCGGCGATCCGCTGGTGCCGGCGTACTACCTGATGGGTGCGGCGGTGGTGGGCATCGCGACCATGGTCTTCGTGCGCGAAACCGCCGGCCTGCCGCTGCGCGGCTCGCCGCCGGCGGTGGCCAGCGAAGCCGAGGCGCATGCGCTGCTGCGCAGCGACGAGCCGTTGACCGTGGATCCGACCCGACCGGAACTGCCGCCGTCGCCGGAACCGCCGTCGCAGGCCATGCCGACCTGACGCGAGCGCGAGAGCTGCACGCTGGCCGTCCCCACGGTACGGCCAGCGCCGATACCCCCTGAACATGGCGCCTCGGCGCCACTGCGCCGGATGGTGGGATCGACATCCCATAGTCACCCTCGCACCGCGTCCCACGCTCTCCCAGGACCGGGAAACAGGCAATAAAAAAGCCCGCTTGCAGCGAACTGCCAGCGGGCTTTGCTCCCTCCCCCACGTCGGGATGCAGGGCGATCTTGGGCGCTTTTTTGAGACATTGCACGCTGCAGTGCAAAACGATACTGGGCAGTACATTCTGCGTGGGCGGGAATGGGGAAATGGGAATCGGGAATGGGAAAAGCGGACGGATGTGCGCGTTACGCCTACGCACGAACACGGCGCATGGCGCGACGTGTTCGCTGGCGTCAGGGCGATGCCGCCGGCGCCGGTGCCTCCGGCAGCCACGCCGGTTGCCGGTCGTACCATTCGCGCGCGCCAAGCAGATGCCATTGCCGTTGCTCGCCGCGCAAGGCCACGCCCACGCCGAGCACGCCCCAGCGCGCGTACAGATCGCCCTGGGTGCCGGCGTCGCCGACGCGTAGGCGCGCGCGCAACGCCACCCGTTCGTTCTCGGCGGCGACCCGATCCAGCCACAGTGCGTCCTTGCGCCAGCGCAGCTGTCCGCTGGCCTGCAGTTGCCCGGCGTCGGCCAGCTTCAGCAACCACGCCGGCGCATCGCTGTGCTGCGCGAACACCGCCAGTACCGGGCCGGCGTCGCGCATCTGCATCTGCACCTGCGCGTCTGCCTGCACCGGCGCCGCGGCGGCGATGCGGCCCTGCGGAATGCGCAGCGTCGCCCACCAGTCGCCCTGCTTAGGCTGGGTGCCGTAGCGCACGCCCTGCAGGCGTAGGGTGCTGCCGCTCAGGTCGAAGCGCTTGTCTTGCAGCTCGGCGCGGCGCAGCCGCGCGTCCAGGTCGAGATTGCCGGCCAGTTCCAGGCCTGCGGTCTGCAGCCGCGCCTGACGGCCGAGCACGCGCACTGTGCCCTGGCCGACCTGGCCGGACGCATCCAGCTGCAGGTCGCCGCTGAGCCGGCCATCGCCGCCGAGCACGCGCACCTGCGCCGCCGGCAGGTAGCGGTTGTAGGCGCGCAGATCCGGCACGCGCGCGTCGGCGAAGCGCAACCGCGCCTGCAACGAATCGCGCAGGGTGGCCAGCGCGCCATCGCCCTGCAAGTCCAGTTGCAGGTTCTCGCCTTCGACGAAGCTGGCCTTGGGATCGTCCAGCGGCGCCAGCGCGAAGCGGCGCATGCGCACGTCCAGTTGCGTGCGTGGCTGTTCGGCAGTGCCGACGATGCGGCCGACCGCCTGCGCCTTGCCGCTCAGGCGCACGCGCATGATCTCCGCCACCGCCCGTGCGTCGGGCACGTCGAGGCGGCTGCCCGGCTGCAGCGCGCCCTGCCGCAGTTGCAGATCGGCGGCGACGTCGCCGCCGCCGTCGAGCTGGAACCAGGGCTTGCGCACCAGCAGGTCGCTGATCCAGTTCAACGATTCGAAATGCCAGCGCCCCTGCACGCGGCCGGAGGTACGCGGCAGCAGCGCCGCCAGGTCGGCGAACGGTATCTGGCGCCCGGCGATGCGCAGGTCGGCATCGAGCATGCTGCGTGGATCGACCTGGCCGGGCAGGCGCGCGCGGGCGCGGAGGGTGTCGCCCTCTACGCCCAGCAGCAGCGCCAGCACGCCCCGATCGGTGGCACCGACACCCGCATGCAGCGGTACCCGCCAATTGAGCGTGCTGCCGGGCTGCAGCGCGCCGCGCAGCAGGTGCAGGTCGGCCTGGATGTGACCGAGCCCAGGTTCGGTGCTCAGCTTGGTGGTGTCGCCGGCGGTGTCGATGCGCAGGGCCACACTGCGCCCGTGCACGCGCAGCGCCAGGTCGGTGATGTCCAGCTTGCGCAACCCCGGCGCCTGCGCGCGGTAGTGGCGCGGGAACGAGAAGCGCGCATCCAGCGTGGCCTGGTCGGCGATCTGGCGTTTGCCGTAGCGCACGCTGGCGTCCTCGAACACGATCTGCGAGCGGAACAGTTCCGACGGGCCGCCGCGCAACTGCTTGAGGAAGCCGACGGTGCCGTGGCCCTTGCCCTCGATCGCCAGTTCGCCGAAGCGGGCGCGGCGCAGCGTGCCGCTGTGGATCGCATCGAAGCGCAGGGTCCAGCCCTGGTCGCTGGGGGGCGGCGGCGGGATCATCTCGTCGACGCGGTCCATCTCGCCGACCACGTTCACCGCCTCCATCCACGGCAGGCGTACCTCGCGATGCAGCAGCGGCAGCAGCGCGATGCGCGCGCTGGCACGGTCGGCACGCACCTGCCAGACGTTGCGCTGCACGTGGCCGCGCATGCGCACGTTCCAGGCGGTGATGAAGCCGGGCAGCACGGTGACTGCCGGCCCGGTGTGCATGCGGAACTTCTCCGGCTTGCGGTTGGTGGCCAGGTCGAACAGCGGCGTATTGAGGAATACGTTGCCGGCCAGCAGGTACAGCAGGTAGGCGATCAGCAGGCCGCGCAGGAGCAGGCGCCAGCCGCGCGGCAGACGCCGGTAGCGTGCGTTGACAGCCGTCAGGGGGCGGGCGAGGAGCGGCACCGCCGCACTATCGCCGCGGCGTGGCGTGGAAGGCGTGAAAGCCGCCGTGGCACGCACCCAGCGTTGTGTGGCAATGCACACTGGCCGCCATATCGCCGCCGTTGCGCCGACTGCATGCGCGCTGCACCCCGCCGGGAGAGGGGTTGGGGTGAGGGCCTGGCGCGCGAAGCGCCGTAAACATCGCGCAGACCGTGGCATGCGTGCGTTGCGCGGCGCCCACGTGCATGGCCGCGCGGCAGGCGCAGAAAGTGGGGACGCACTCCAGCGCGGACCCCGGCCCGATCCGCGATAATTGCCGTCCCCTTCCCACGCCATGGTCGCCGCATGTCCGCCGAACGCATCCTCCATCCCCGCCTGCGCGAACGCATCGTCAGCGCCGAGGCCGCGGCGGCGTTGATCCAGCCCGGCGAGACGGTGGCGATGAGCGGCTTCACCGGCTCGGGCTATCCCAAGGCGGTGCCGATGGCGCTGGCGCAGCGCATCGAGGCGGCGCACCTGCAGGGCCAGTCCTTCAAGATCCAGCTGATGACCGGCGCCTCCACCGCACCGGAGCTGGACGGCGCGCTGGCCAAGGCCGATGGCATCGCCCTGCGCATGCCGTTCCAGTCCGATCCGGACGCGCGCCAGCGCATCAACGCCGGCAGCCTGGACTACATCGACATCCACCTCAGCCACGTCGCCCAGCACGTGTGGTTCGGCTTCTACGGCGAGATCGACACCGCGGTGGTGGAAGTGGCCGGCATCCGCGAAGACGGCAGCCTGATCCCGTCGACCTCGGTCGGCAACAACAAGACCTGGCTGGACCTGGCGAAGAAGGTGATCGTCGAGGTCAACGACTGGCAGCCGGCCGGCATCGACGGCATGCACGACGTGTACTACGGCACCGCGCTGCCACCACACCGCAAGCCGATCCCGCTGGTGCATGCCGACGACCGCATCGGCGAGCCGTCGCTGCGCTGCGACCCGGACAAGATCGTGGCGGTGGTGCGCACCCACGGCCCCGACCGCAACAGCCCGTTCACCCCGGCCGACGCCACCAGCCAGCGCATCGCCGAACACCTGATCGCGTTCTTCCAGCACGAGGTCGGCAAGGGCCGGCTGCCGCCCAACCTGTTGCCGCTGCAGTCCGGCGTGGGCAACATCCCCAACGCCGTGCTGGCCGGACTGGCCAGCAGCGGCTTCCGCGATCTCAGCGCGTTCACCGAGGTGATCCAGGACGGCATGCTCGACCTGTTGCGCAGCGGCGTGCTCAAGGTCGCCTCGTGCACCGGCTTCGCACTGAGCCCGGAGGCCAACGAGGAGTTCAAGCGCAACATCGACTTCTATCGCGAGCGCATCATCCTGCGCACGCAGGAGATCTCCAACCATCCTGAGCTGGTGCGGCGGCTGGGCTGCATCGGCATGAACGGCATGATCGAGGCCGACCTGTACGGCAACGTCAACTCCACCCACGTGATGGGCAGCCGCATCATGAACGGCATCGGCGGCTCCGGCGACTTCGCGCGCAACGGCTTCCTGTCGATCTTCCTCAGCCCGAGCACGGCGAAGAACGGCAGCATCTCCTCGATCGTGCCGATGGTCAGCCACGTCGACCACACCGAGCACGACGTGTCCATCATCGTCACCGAGCACGGCCTGGCCGACCTGCGCGGCCTGCCGCCGCGGCAGCGCGCGCAGCAGCTGCTCGCGCACTGCGTGGACCCGAGCTACCGCGCGCAGCTGCAGGACTATTTCGACCGCGCCCTGCACGCCAGCTACGGCAAGCACACCCCGCACTTGCTGCCCGAGGCACTGTCCTGGCACCAGCGCTGGCTGGACACCGGCACGATGCACGCCAGCGGCTGAGCGGCGCGTCGGCGAAAAGCGCTCCTACGACGGTTGGCGATGGTTCCGGTGGAGGCTCAGTGCGTAACTGCAGGACCGCGCGTCGGGACTGAAGTCCCTCCCACAGTGCGGCTCTCTTTCATCCAACATCTGCACCGATGTCGGCGCCGTCGTAGGAGCGGCTTCAGCCGCGACAGGCTTTCCCGAGGTCGCGCTTGAAAGCGCTCCTACAATTGTTGGCGATGGTTCTGTTGCAGGCTCATCGACCAACTGCAGGACCGCGCGTCGGGACTGAAGTCCCTCCCACAGTGCAGCCCTCTTTCATCCGATATCTGCACCGATGTCGGCGCCTTCGTAGGAGCGGCTTCAGCCGCGACAGGCTTTCCGAGGTCGCGCTTGAAAGCGCTCCACAACTGTTGGCGGTGGTTTTGTTGGAGGCTCACCGACCAACTGCAGGACCGCGCGTCGGGACTGAAGTCCCTCCCACAGTGCAGCCCTCTTTCATCCGATATCTGCGTGGATATCGAGCGCCGTTGTAGGAGCGGCTTCAGCCGCGACAGGCTTTCCCGAGGTCGCGCTTGAAAGCGCTCCTACAATTGTTGGCGGTGGTTCTGTTGGAGGCTCACCGACCACTGCAGGCAGCGCGTCGGGACTGAAGTCCCTCCCACAGGGCGGCCCTCTTTCATCCGACATCTGCACCGATGTCGGCGCCGTCGTAGGAGCGGCTTCAGCCGCGACACGTCTGCCCCGGGGTCGCGCTTGAAAGCGCTCCTACAACTGTTGGCGGTGGTTCTGTTGGAGGCTCATCGACCAACTGCAGGACCGCGCGTCGGGACTGAAGTCCCTTCCACAGTGCAGCCCTCTTCATCCGATATCTGCGCGGATATCGAGCGCCGTCGTAGGAGCGGCTTCAGCCGCGACAGGCTTTCCCGGGGTCGCGCTTGAAAGCGCTCCTACAACTGTTGGCGGTGGTTCTGTTGGAGGCTCACCGACCAACTGCAGGACCGCGCGTCGGGACTGACGTCCCTCCCACAGGGCGGTCCTCTTTCATCCGACATCTGCACCGATGTCGGCGCCGTCGTAGGAGCGGCTTCAGCCGCGACAGGCTTTCCCGGTAACGCCTCTCGCGGCTGAAGCCGCTCCTACGGCATTGCGGGTTCGGCGGCCGATTCCAGACTGTCGGGCGCTGGCGCGGGTTCTGCCGTGGACAGGAACGCCAGCTTGCGGCCGCGTGGCAACTGTTTGAGCGCGTACTCGGCGCGCGAGGCGGCGGCGCGGTCCGGGTAGGCACGGCTGGCCAGCAGGCGCACCGGCGGGTTGGCGCGGGTGTACTTGGCGCCCGTGCCGCGCAGGTGCGCCTGGAAGCGTGCCTGCAGGTCCGGGGTGATGCCCGCGTAGTAGCTGCCGTTGCGGCATTCGAGCAGGTACAGGAACCAGGGCGAGTCGGCGGCCATGCAGGCATTATCGACACGGTGGCCGGTTTCGCCAGCAGCGGCGTCCGCACATGCGCACATGCGCGCATGCGACTTACGGCATCACCTGTTGGTCAGACCCCCGGCGTCGGCCAGCGCTGCGCTGGCGGCATCGGTCAGGTGCCGGCCTTCGGCGGTCAGCTTGACCCCACGCGCTGGCGCTGGAACCGCGTGGCGCCGCGCAGGGCCTGGCGCGTCCGGCAGGCGATCGCCGCTATCCCCAAGCCCATCAATTCGCAGCGCGTAACCCAACGCGCCAATTCCGCGCCGTCGCGCTGAACCGGCGACAACCGGCTTTAACGCGCTGCGAACACCTTGCCAGCTTCTGCCACACACCGGCATACCGCCGCCACCGGATGGGCGGATAACGTCATCACCGGCACGCAGCCGTCGACACCGAAGCTCTCTCCCTTCGCATTCGGCGGCGCGTCCGGCCCCTCTTCGGAGCGCCATCGCCCTCCACGCACGCAGCCGGTCAGGCTGCGTGCGCTTCCCCAACCACCGCCCTCAGGCCGCCTGCGCCACGCGCGCCTGGCGCCGCGCGCGCACCGCCTGCGCCAGCCGCTCCAGCACCTGCACCGAGTTGTCCCAGTCGATGCAGCCATCGGTGATGCTCTGGCCGTAGACCAGCGGCTGGCCGGCGACCAAGTCCTGGCGGCCACCGCGCAGGTGGCTCTCGACCATCGCGCCGACGATGCGGGTCTGCCCGGCCTCGAGCTGGCGGGCGATGTCCTCGATCACCTTGGGTTGGTTGTCCGGGTTCTTGCCGCTGTTGGCGTGGCTGGCGTCGACCATCAGCCGCGCCGGCAGGCCGGCCTTCTCCAGCACCTGCGCCGCCGCGGCCACGCTGTCGGCGTCGTAGTTGGGCTGGGTGCCGCCGCGCAGGATCACGTGGCAGTCGGGATTGCCGGCAGTCGCTGCGACTGCGGTCTGCCCGTCCTTGGTCACCGCCAGGAAATGGTGCGGATGCGAGGCCGCACCGACCGCGTCGACCGCGATCTTGACGTCGCCGCTGGTGCCGTTCTTGAAGCCCACCGGGCACGACAGGCCCGAGGCCATCTCGCGGTGCACCTGGCTCTCGGTGGTGCGCGCGCCGATCGCGCCCCAGGCCACCAAGTCGGCGATGTACTGCGGCGAGATGATGTCGAGGAACTCCACGCCGGCCGGCAGACCGAGGCGGTTGATGTCGCGCAGCAGGCCGCGGGCCAGGCGCAGACCCTTGTTGATGTCGAAGCTGCCGTCGAGGTTGGGGTCGTTGATCAGGCCCTTCCAGCCCACCGTGGTGCGCGGCTTCTCGAAGTACACCCGCATCACGATCTCCAGCGCGTCGCCGTAGGTCTCGCGCAGCGGGCGCAAGCGCTGCGCGTATTCCATCGCCGCGACCGGGTCGTGGATCGAGCAGGGGCCGATCACCACCGCCAGGCGGTCGTCGCGGCCGTGCAGGATCTCGTGCAGCGCCGCGCGCGCGGCGGTGACGGTCTGCGAGGCTTCTTCGTCGCAGGGCAGCAGCGCCTGCAGTTGGGAGGGCGGGGTCAACGGTTCGATCTTGCGGATGCGCAGATCGTCGGTGTGGGGGGCCATGTGCGTGTCTCGTCGGGGGCTGGGTGGGGGCCAGATCCGGCGGCATGAAAAAAGCCGCCAGGTTCGCTGGCGGCTTTCGGGATTGCGGCTGAAGTTTCCTTCAGGGTGAACGCGATCCTTCCTCCGCCAGCGGCATCGGAAAACCGTAGTACCAAAAGTAAAAGCTGCGGCAGGAAGCGTTCATGGGACGTAGTGATAACACAGGGTTTGCGGCAGCGCCACAGTTGCATCAGCAACTTGTGGAGCCGGGAAAGGGGAACCGGGAATGGGGATTCGGAAAAGCGGTTCAATGCGGCGGCAGGGCCGTGAGGTCGCCGTCATCGCGTAGGAGCGTTTGACGCGTGGGTTCTTGCGTGGCGCTGCGCGCTCCGGACCCTCGCCGCAACCCTCTCCCGGTGGGAGAGGGGCTAAAGCGCGTTGCCGCATGTTGCGTAGCGCCGCGTCGACTTCAGCGCCGACCAAACCAATCCCGAATCCCCACTCCCCGATCCCGGCCCCTCAGAAATCCAGCACATATTCCGCCGCCACCTCGCGTCCGATCGCGTCGTACAGGGTGGTGTTGTAGAACTGGTAGCCGTAGTAGCGCTCCTTGTTGTCGTAGCCGACGGTGTTGAGCACATTGTTGATGTACAGGTTGACCTTCATCTTCGGGGCGATGCGGTAGCCGGCGGTGAGGTTCCAGTACAGCGCCGGGCCGACGCGGCCGAAATAGCGGGTGGTGCTCTCGCCGAAGTGGCGGTTGCCGCTGTCGGTGACGCGGCAGGCGTCGGAGGGACTGGGCTGGTAGCCGTCGTCGAAGCGGGTGCAGGTGCCCCAGTTCACCGCCTGGGTGGAGCCGAAGCGCTTGGCGTACACGGTCAGGTCCAGCGGGCCGCCGTTCTCCCAGTGCACGCTGCCGCGCAGCTTGCTGCGGATCTTCTGGTCGCGCAGGTTCTTGTCGTCGTCGGTGCGGTAGGTCTGCTCGTGGTAGCCGATCAGGTTGTTGTAATCCAGGGCGAAACTGAAATTGCCCCAGCGCGCGGTGTTGAGGCGGTACTTCAGCGAGGCGTCGACGCCGGACACATGCATCTGCGCGATGTTGATCGGCCCCTGCTCGATGCCGGTGACGCGGCCGGCGGCATCGCGTGACACGCGCGAGAGGATGCGCGCGCAGTATTCGGCACCACCGGGATTGACCCACACGCCGCCGGCAGTGGTCACGCCGGTGCGGCAGCCGGCTTCGGCGCTGAGCACCTCGTCGCGGTTGAGGTCCTTGATCACGTCCTGCAGCCGGATCCGGTAGTAATCCGCGGTCAACGACAGGCCTTCGGCGATGTCCCAGACGAAGCCGGCGGTGACCGAGCGGCCGTGCTCCGATTCCAGGTCGGGGGTGCCGCGGCGGTTGACCTGCATCAGGTAGAACACGTCGCTGTTCTCGGCACTGCAGCCGCCGGTGAGGTAGTAGCCCTTCTGGATGCAGCGGTACTGGTCGATCACGGTCTGCTGGGTGGAACTGGGCTCGCCGAGCACGTAGTGCATGTCCGGGGCACGGAAACTGGTGGCGACGCTGCCGCGCAACAGCAGCGTGCTCAGCGGCCGCCACTCCAGGCCGGCGCTCCAGGTGGTGTCGCGCTGGGTGCCGATCGCCGCGCCCAGGTCGCTGCCGTAGGCGCGGTAGTCGCCGTAGCGGTCGTGGCGCGCGGCCAGGCTGGCGTTGAGCGAGGACAGCAGCGGCACGTCGAACTCGATGCCGCCGGAATAGCGCAGGCGCTCGCCGCCGCCGTAGTCGACCACGTCCAGCGGATAGCAGGTGTTGGCGCACGGGTCCGGCGCCAGCCGGTAGCCCTGCTTGGCCACCTCGCCAACCGCGGCGAACTTGATCGGCCCGGCCCAGCCCTGCAGCAGTTCGCCGGTGATGTTGGCGCTGGCCTGGTTGACCCAGGAATCGGCGCGGTTGTGCGCCTTCACCGCCAGTTCGTTGTATTGCGCGCCGGTCAGCGGCCGGTACCAGCGCGACTCGTCGAGATCGTAGATCGGCGTGCCGTCGGCAGTGCTGCCCAGCTGCGGGCCGAGGAAGTAGGCCGTGGCCTTCTGCGTGTCCACGGTGCGCACGTATTCGTCGACGGTGTAGCGTGCGCGGCCCACCGCCACTTCCCAGTCGAAGCGATCGGCAAGGCGGCCCTTGAGGCCGGCGCTCAGGTCCCAGGACAGTTCCTTGGTGATGTTGGCCAGGTTCTTCCAGCCACCGGCCTCGAAGCGGGTCAGCTGGCGGATCGCGTACAGGTCGCGGTCGCTGCCGGTGTCGTGGAACGGGCCGAGGTAGACGTAGGGCGGGTCGTAGGTCCAGTAGCCGAGGCTCTTGGTCGTGGACAGCGTGCTCCAGGCCTGCACGCCGTTGTCGAAATCGAAAGTGCCGTACAGATAGGCCGAGCCGCTGTCGCCGCCGCTGGCGGCCAGCCAGTCGGCGTAGTCGTGGGCCATGCCGCAGTAGCCGCCGAGGTTGCGCACGGTGTCGCTGTTGTAGTCGTAGCTCAGCCGCTGCGCGTCGATGAACTGGCCGCCGAAGCGGGCGCAGGTGCCGCTGGGCGGCGCCAGGCGCGTGTTGTCGCCGGCATCGACCAGGCTCAGGCCGGTGAACGGATTGAAGCCGTACTTGCGCGCCTGCGCGGTCCAGTTGCTGTAGGACTCGTCGTCCTGATCGTCCATCTTCGGCCGCTCGCCGACCGAGAGCGGATCGCGCCGGGTCCACTGCAGTGCGTAGGTCAGGTTCCACTTGTCGCCGCTGCGGCCGCCGACCCAGGACAGGTCGACCACGTCGCGCCCGCCGGCGGTGGCGGTGCCGCCGCGCAGGCGCACCTGGTTGCCTTCGTAGCCCTGCTTGAGGATCACGTTGATGACGCCGGCGACCGCATCCGAGCCGTAGATCGCCGAGGCGCCGCCGGTAAGGATCTCGATACGCTCCACCGCGGCGGAGGGAATGTTGGCGTAGTTGGCGAAGTTGCTCTCGCCGGCGTAGGGCTGCGGGTAGTCGGCGACGCGATGGCCGTTGACCAGCAGCAGCGTGCGCCCGGGGCCGAGGTCACGCAGGCTCACCGGCGAGGCATTGGGCGTGTGCGAGCCGTACTTGGTGTCGGCCTCGACGCTGCCCTGCTGGTTGAGCGTGCTGAGCACGTCGTAGACGGTGAGGAAGCCTTCCTGCTGGATCTGCTGCGCGCTGATCGTCAGCACCGGCTCGGCGCCCTCCACCTCCGAGCGCTTGATCCGCGAACCGGTCACCACGACCTGGCCCAGGTCGGTGGCGGCGGCCTTGGGCGCGGCGGTGTCGGCGTCCTGCGCGCGCGCCTCGACGGCGCCGTACAGCGCCAGCACGATGCCGAACGCAAGCGTGGTGGATGAGCGAAGTGGCATGCGATGTCCCCCGGCGGCGGATGGAAGCAGCGCCGTGCGAACACGACCTGCGGCGTCCTCTTCGCTGCGCCGCGCCCATGGCCGAGCCGCACATGCCGCGGGCACGCGCCACCCTGCGCCGGCCACGGCGCACAGAAGAAGACGAACATGCGGGCGTGCAGATCCCCCTGGACGCCCGTGCGCCCTAACCTGCATGGCGCTGAAAACGCTGTCAACACGCGGCCGCATCACGCGTGTAGACGATTGCGTGTTGTGCGCGATTCGCCGCGCAGCGCGCCGATTCCCGCCGCATTGCGGTCGCGGGCAGTGCCAGCCGCAACGCTGGCGGAGACGCTGCTGGCAACGATGGGCTGACGCGCATTGCGATCGCGTGCCCCTCTCCCGTTGGGGGAGGGGTTGGGGTGAGGGTCCGGCGCGGCGTCTCGCGTTGTTTGGCGCATGGCGGGACGCCTAGATTTCTCATCCCGCCTGTAGGGCATTGCCGCCTGGCGCGCCTGTGCCGCGCCTCGGTTGGGGAGATCGCATAAGCCCGGCGCAGGCAGCTTCCAGAATGCACTTCGCTGCTTGCTGCGGCTCGGCGAGACACGCCGTTGCCCTCGCAGGAGCGGCTTCAGCCGCGACGGGCATTACCGGTAACGCTTCATCGCGGCTGAAGCCGCTCCTACAGCATGGTTCCCTCGTCTTTGCCGAAGTGCCCTACAGACACTCGCCAAGCAGGTTCTGCGGCGTCACGGCAAGCGGATGCGCCGCGGCGTTGACCCAAGCGCGCGAACGCGCGGACGAGCGCATCGGCATGCCACCGCGATGACCGTCACGCGGTACGGCCGCCACCGGCGCGCACAAAAAAAAGAGCCCCGCATCGCTGCGGGGCTCCTTTCGATTGCGTGGAACAGGTCGGCCGAAGCCGGCTGGATCAGAAATCCATGCCGCCCATGCCGCCCATGCCGCCACCCATGCCGCCCGGCGCGGCCGGCTCTTCCTTCTTCGGGGCCTCGGCCACCATCGCTTCGGTGGTGATCATCAGGCCGGCGATCGAGGCGGCGTTCTGCAGCGCCGAACGGGTCACCTTGGTCGGATCCAGGATGCCGAACTCGACCATGTCGCCGAACTCGCCGTTGGCGGCGTTGTAGCCGAAGTTGCCGCTGCCTTCCTTGACCTTGTTGAGGATCACGGACGGCTCTTCGCCGGCGTTGGTGACGATCTCGCGCAGCGGCGCTTCCATCGCGCGCAGCGCGATCTGGATGCCGTGGGTCTGATCTTCATTGGCGCCCTTCAGCGAACCGATCGCGCTCAGCGCGCGCACCAGCGCCACGCCGCCGCCCGGGACCACGCCTTCTTCCACCGCCGCACGGGTCGCGTGCAGGGCGTCTTCGACGCGCGCCTTCTTTTCCTTCATCTCGATCTCGGTCGAGGCACCGACCTTGATCACCGCCACGCCGCCGGCCAGCTTGGCCACGCGCTCCTGCAGCTTCTCGCGGTCGTAGTCCGAAGAGGTCTCTTCGATCTGCGCCTTGATCTGCTTGATGCGCGACTCGATCGCCGAGGTGTCGCCGGCGCCGTCGATGATGGTGGTGTTTTCCTTGGAGACCTGCACCTTCTTGGCGCGGCCCAGGTCCTTGATGGTCGCCTTTTCCAGCGCCAGGCCCACTTCCTCGGAGATCACGGTGCCGCCGGTCAGCACGGCCATGTCTTCCAGCATCGCCTTGCGACGGTCGCCGAAGCCCGGGGCCTTGACCGCCACGACCTTGACGATGCCGCGGATGGTGTTGACCACCAGGGTCGCCAGCGCCTCGCCTTCCACTTCCTCGGCGACGATCAGCAGCGGCTTGCCGGCCTTGGCCACGCCTTCCAGCACCGGCAGCAGGTCACGCACGTTGGAGATCTTCTTGTCGTGCAGCAGCACGAACGGGTCGTCCAGGTCGGCCTGCTGGCTCTGCTGGTTGTTGATGAAGTACGGCGACAGGTAGCCGCGGTCGAACTGCATGCCCTCGACCACGTCCAGCTCGTTCTCCAGGCCCGAGCCTTCCTCGACCGTGATCACGCCTTCCTTGCCGACCTTCTTCATCGCGTCGGCGATGATGTTGCCGATCGACTCGTCGGAGTTGGCGGAGATGGTGCCGACCTGGGCGATGGCCTTGTCGTCGGCGGTGGGCTTGCTGATCTTCTTCAGCTCGGCCACGGCGGCCACGACGGCCTTGTCGATGCCGCGCTTGAGGTCCATCGGGTTCATGCCGGCGGCGACCGCCTTGGAACCTTCGCGGATCAGCGCCTGCGCCAGCACGGTGGCGGTGGTGGTGCCGTCGCCGGCGTTATCGGAGGTCTTGGAGGCGACTTCCTTCACCATCTGCGCGCCCATGTTCTCGAACTTGTCGGCCAGTTCGATTTCCTTGGCGACGGAGACGCCGTCCTTGGTGATGGTCGGGGCGCCGAAGCTCTTCTCGAGCACGACGTTGCGGCCCTTCGGGCCCAGGGTCGCCTTGACGGCATTGGCGAGGATGTTGACGCCGCGCACCATGCGCGAACGGGCGTCTTCACCGAAACGGATATCTTTGGCAGCCATGTTGAGTTACCTCGGGAATAGGGAATGGAGAACAGGGAATAGGCAGATCAAGAGCGGGCGGTCGGGACGAGAGGGAAATCGCGGGCGAAGAAGGCGCCTGACCGATTCCCGATTCACCATTCCCGAATCCCGCGATCGGCGGCTTCAGCCGACGATCGCCAGCACGTCGTCTTCGCGCAGCACCTTGTACTCGACGCCTTCGGCCTTGTAGCTGGAACCGGCGTACTGGCCGTAGATGACCTTGTCGCCGACCTTGAGCGCCGGGGCGCGCACGCTGCCGTTGTCCAGCGGCTTGCCGGCGCCGACGGCCACGACTTCGCCCTTGGTGGACTTTTCCTTGGCCGAATCCGGGATCACGATGCCGCCGGCGGAGATTTCGTCGGCTTCGATCGGCTTGACTACGACGCGGTCGTGAAGCGGCTTGATGCTCATTGAGAGAGACCTCTTAAGTGATTGATTGGTCTAGGAAAGGCCGGCGATGTTAGCACTCGCCCATGACGACTGCCAGCAACGCTCGCGAAAAAACCCGGTAGCGCCGGGATGCGCCTGATGTAGTGCCGTGGCCGGCGCTTTCAAGGGCTGCGGGCAAAAAATTTTTGCCGAAGACGTGCGTCGCGTGCCAAGCAGTGACCGAATCCCGTCACAGTGTCACAGAGGCAGGCTAGGCTGGGCCCGGACCCGGGGGGGATCCGTCACCAAAAGGAGTTGTCGATGAAGCCATCCGCCGTTGCGCTGCCGCTGGCCTGCCTGCTCGCCCTTGCCGGGCCGGCCCAGGCCGCCGTATTCATCAATGAATTGCATTATGACGATGCCACCGCCGCCGGCGACACCGGCGAAGGCGTGGAGATCGTCGCCACCGCCGGGGAGAGCCTGAGCGGCTACCGCGTCTATCTGTACAACGGCAGCAACCCGAGTTCGGCCACCGCCTACGCCAACAGCGCGGTACCGGCCGGCAACCTGGTCAGCTGCGGCGGGCAGGTGCGCATCGCCACGGTCAGCTATGCCAGCAACGGCATCCAGAACGGGCCCAACGACGGCCTGGCACTGGTCGACGGCAACGGCAAGGTGGTGCAGTTCCTCAGCTACGAAGGCAGCATCACCGGCGGCGGCGGCCCCGCCGCGGGCATGACCAGCCAGAACCTGCCGGTCAGCGAAAGCAACAGAACCCCGGCCGGCACCTCGCTGCAGCTGCGCGGCAACGGCAGCGCCGCGACCGATTTCAGCTGGAGCGACAGCGCCACCAGCACCTTCGGCGCCTGCAACAACGGCCAGACCTTCGCCGGCGGCAGCAGCAATGCCGCGCCGACGGTGACCGCCACCACCCCGACCGAGGGCGCCACCGACTTCCCCGCCGCCGGCGACCTGGCGGTGACCTTCAGCGAGGCGGTGAGCCTGGCCAGCGGCGCGTTCGGCCTGAGTTGCCAGCAGTCCGGCAGCGTGGCGCTGACCTATCCCAGCAGCGGCACCCAGTTCGCGCTGTCCACCAACACCGCGCTGAAGGCCGGCGAGAGCTGCACCCTGAGCATCGTCGCCGCACGTGTGAGCGATGCCGACGGCGCGCATCCGGCGCAGGACCGCAGCGTCGCCTTCAACGTCGCCAACGGTTCCGGCGGCGGCGGCAGCGGCGCCGGCACCTATTATTCGCACGTCAACACCTCCAGCCCGAGCCAGCTGCGCTGCTCGCTGCACGAGACGATCAAGGGCCATACCGTCTACCCGTACAGCAGCAGCTCCGGCACCGATACCTGGGCCATCCTGGAGATCGCCGACGAGGATCCGAACAACAGCCAGCGCGTCCTCGACGCCTACCGCAACCGCAGCTACGCCAAGGGCACCGACCGTGCCGGCAGCGGCAGCGGCCTGAAGTACAACCGCGAGCACAGCTGGCCGAACTCGCTGGGCTTCGGCACCTCCACCGGCAACAAGGGCCTGCCCTACGCGCCGTACACCGACACCCACATGCTGTACCTGACCGACGCCACCTGGAACGCCGACCGCGGCAACAAGCCCTACGCCAAGTGCGACAGCAACTGCGGCGAGCGCGCCACCGAGGCCAACGCCGGCTTCGGCGGCGGCAGCGGCCGCTACCCGGGCAATTCCAACTGGGTGCGCACCCCGGACGGCAACAGCGGCACCTTCGAGGTGTGGGACCACCGCAAGGGCGACATGGCGCGTGCGGTGATGTACATGGCGATCCGCTATGAAGGCGGGGTCGACGCCAAGACCGGGCAGTCCGAGCCGGACCTGGAGCTGACCGACGACCGCAGCAAGATCGTCAAGACCTCGTCCTCGCCGGCCTACATGGGCCTGCTGTCGACCCTGATCGCATGGAGCCAGCAGGATCCGCCGGACGACGCCGAGCGCGCCCGCAACGAGGTGATCTACAGCTTCCAGGGCAACCGCAACCCGTTCATCGACCACCCCGAGTGGGCGACCTCGTCGCTGTTCACCTCGGCCAAGCCGGCCAGTTGCCAGTTGCTCAACTGAGCCGTGTTGCCTCGCCCGCTGCGGCTGCAGCGGGCGGGGATGATCAGCCATTCGGCTACTGAAAAGCCGGGGATGTGCGAGTTGGGATTGGGGATGCGCGGCGGCCGGCCATGGACCGGCGCCGCCAAAGCGCGGCCGGCATCCCTATACTGTCGGCCGCATGTCCGCGCCCGCCCTCCGCTTGCTGCTCAGCACCTGCCCCGATGCGGCCAGCGCCGCGCGGGTCGCCCAGGCGCTGGTCGACGAGCGCCTGGCCGCCTGCGTCAGCCGCCTGCCCGGCGTGCAGTCCACCTACCGCTGGCAAGGCGCGGTGGAACAGGGCGAGGAAGTGCTGCTGCTGATCAAGACCGCCGCCGACCGCCTGCCTGCCCTGCAGCAGCGGCTGTGCGCGTTGCATCCCTACGAAGTCCCCGAACTGGTCGAACTCGAGGTCGCCGGCGGCCTGCCGGCCTACCTGCAGTGGGTGCATGCCGAAACCCGTGAGGAACCGTAAGCCGATGACCCTGCTGCACCGCCTCGCCGCCCTGTGCCTGCTGGCCGTGGCCGCCTTCCCCGCCCTGGCGATCAGCGAAAAGGACTTGCTGCCGGTGGACCAGGCCTTCGCGCTCAGCGCGCAGGCGCCCGAACGCGGCCGCATCGCGCTGCACTGGGACATCGCCAAGGGCTATTACCTGTACCGGCACCGCATCGCGGTCAAGGTGATCGGCGGCTTCAGGCCCAACCCGACCCTGCAGCTGCCGGCCGGCCACAAGAAGACCGACCCGTACTTCGGCGAGGTGGAGACCTACCGCGACGCGCTGAACGCGGTGCAGAGCGGCATCGCCGACCCCGGCACCGACCGCGTACAGGTCGAGGTGCGCTACCAGGGCTGCGCCGATGCCGGCGTGTGCTACCCGCCGCAGAAGCGCCTGCTCGAGGTGACCCTGCCGGCCGCCACCGCCACCGCCACCGCCGCTGCCGATCCCACGCCGGCGCCGGCCGCGATCGGCGGGCTGCCGGGCAGTGGCCTGGGCGCGAGCACTGGCGCCAAGCCGCTGTTCGGCGCCGGCGCCGGCGCGGTGCAGGGCCTGCCCCTGCCCTCGGACCAGGCCTTCCACTTCGAAGCCATCGTCGGCGACGGCAATACCCTGCTGCTGCGCTTCACCCCGGCGCCCGGCTACTACCTGTACCGCGACCGCACCGCGCTGGCGCTGGAAGGCGCGCCCGGCATCCGCACCGGCATGCCGCGCTGGCCCAAGGGCAGTTCGCACCAGGACGAACACTTCGGCAAGGTGGTGGTGTACTTCGACCAGACCGAGGTCACCGTGCCACTGCAGCGCCAGCGCGCCGACGCCGCCGCCGCGACCCTGGTGGCGACCTTCCAGGGCTGCCAGACCGACGGCATCTGCTACCCGCCGATGACCCGGCGGGTGAAGCTGGCGCTGCCCAAGGGCACCGTCACCCCGGCCGACCAGGCCGAGGTGAGTCCGCTGCTGGTGACCCCGCTGGACAGCCGCCAGGCCGATGCCAACGACGCGGCCGCCGCCACGGCCGCCGACGCCCTGCCGGCGACGCCGGACGCCTCGGCGCACAACGCCGCGCGCAGCGCCGCACCGCCGGCCGCCACGCAGAACCTGCTGTGGATCCTGCTGCTGGCGCTCGGCGGCGGCCTGCTGCTGAACCTGCTGCCGTGCGTGCTGCCGATCCTGTCGCTGAAGGTGCTGGGCCTGGCGCAGAGCGGCGAGAGCCGCGGCCGCGCCCGCAGCCATGCGCTGTGGTACACGCTGGGCGTTCTCGCCTCCTTCGCCGTGGTCGGCGGCATCGCCGTGGCCGCGCGCCTGCTGTGGGGCTTCCAGCTGCAGCGCCCGGGCTTCGTCGCGGTGCTGGTGTACCTGATGTTCGTGGTCGGGCTGAGCCTGTCGGGCGTGTTCACCCTCAGCGCCAACCTCGGCGGCGTCGGTCAGTCGCTGTCCACGCGCAGCGGCCCGGTCGGCGACTTCTTCACCGGCGTGCTGGCCTGCGTGGTGTCCAGCGCCTGCATCGGCCCGTTCATGGGCCCGGCGCTGGGCTATGCGCTGACTGCGCCGCCGGCGATGGCGATGCTGGTGTTCCTGACCCTGGGCCTGGGCCTGGCGCTGCCGTTCCTGCTGATCGGCTTCGTGCCGTCGCTGGCCAAGCGCCTGCCCAAGCCGGGCGCCTGGATGGAGACGCTCAAGCAGGTGCTGGCGTTCCCGATGTACCTGAGCGCGATCTGGCTGCTGTGGGTGCTGGGCAAGCAGCGCGGCGTGGACGCGGTGGCGCTGCTGCTGATCGGCGCCACCCTGCTGGCGCTGGGCCTGTGGTGGTTCGAGCGCGCGCGCTGGCGCGGGCATGCGCTGGGCACCCGCATGGCCAGCGTGTTGCTGCTGCTGGCGCTGCTGCCGGCCTGGGGCGTGACCCGGCTGCCGCCGCCCAGCGCCAGCGTCGAGCGCAACACCGTGGCCTATTCGCCGCAGATGCTCGACCGCCTGCGCACCGACAACCGCGTGGTGTTCGTCAACATGACCGCCGACTGGTGCGTCACCTGCAAGGCCAACGAGCGCAACGTGTTCGACAGCGACGCGTTCCGCGACACCATCAAGCGGGTGGACGCGGTGTACATGAAGGGCGACTGGACCAACGAGGATCCGCGCATCAGCGCCTTCCTCGCCGAGCACAAGGCGGTGGGCGTGCCGCTGTACGTGGTGTACGGGCCCGGCGCGCCGCCGACGGTGCTGCCGCCGGTGCTGAGCCAGGCGGTGGTCGAGGACGCCCTGCTGCGCGCGGCGCGATGACCCCCGCCAGCGCGCGCCTGCTGGCGGTCGCCGCGGTGGCGGCGGTGCTCGGCGTGGCGGCGGCGCATTGGTGGGAACGACAGACGCCGGCGATGGCCCCGGCAACGTCCGCCACGGCCAGCGGCCATGCGGCAGCGCCGCCGGTCGCCGCGGCGCGCCCGGGCGATCCCGCCCCGGCGCTGCGCCTGCCCACGCTCGATGGCGGCCAGCTGACCCTGGCGCAGTTCCGCGGCCGGCCGCTGCTGGTCAACGTGTGGGCGAGCTGGTGCGAGCCGTGCGTGCGCGAGATGCCGGAACTGGACCGGCTGGCCCGCGCGCAACCGGCCGACGGCCTGCAGGTGCTGGGCATCGCCCTGGACCGCGTCGAGGACGTGCGCGCCTTCCTGCAGCGGGTGCCGATCGGCTATCCGATCGCGCTTGAGACCCCCGGCCCGGCCGACGCCAGCGTGCGCCTGGGCGACACCCAGGGCCTGCTGCCGTACAGCGTGCTGATCGACGCCGACGGCCGCATCGTCAGGCAGAAGCTCGGCCCGTTCGCGCCGGGCGAAATCGAGGGCTGGGTGGGCGGTGGCGCCCAGCCGCCACGCTAGCCGGCAGAGCGCTGGACGCGCTCGCGTAGGAGCGGCTTCAGCCGCGACCGGGCATTACCGGTAAAGCCCGGTCGCGGCTGAAGCCGCTCCTACGGACAGCTAGGAATGCGCGGGATCCGGCACTAGAACGCCAGCCGCTGCGGTGCATCGCCACTGGCACCACCATCGGCGGTTCGCGCCTGCGCCAGCGTCGCCAGCTCCTCGGCCAGGCGCTGCGCGGCGGCGCGCAGTTCCGGCACCGCGGTGATCTCCCATAGCCCGCCGCGCAACAGCGGTCCCAGGCAGTACAGGCCGGCAACCGGCTGGCCGCCGGCGTCGCGCACCCGCAACCGCGGATCGACCACCACCCCCAGGCCCAGCGGATCGGCCTGCAGCAGGCCGGCCTCGCGCAGCGCCGCGACCAGCGGATGGCTGGTGCGGGCGACGTCGGTATCCAGCCCGGTGGCGCGGATCAGCACGTCGAACTGCTCGGTGCGCGCGCCGCGGTCGGCGCGGTCGCGGATCACCGCTTCCACGGCGTCCTCGCCCAGGCGCGCACGCAGCAGGCGCCCGGCGCGGATCCGCAACTGCCCCTGCTGCTGCATCTGCGCCAGCGCGGTGGCCGCGGCCGGCGCCAGGCGGTGCCGCGCCACCTCCCAGTACGGCCGCAGATGGCGCAGGAAACGGGCGCGCGCCGCTGGCGCCAGGCCGCTCCAGAACGGCTGCAGGTGCGGACGCAGCGCATCCACCACGCAGCGCCAGTCCTCCACCACCGTGGTCAGCTGGCGCAGGCTGCGCACCAAGCCGCGTAGGTCGTGACTGCGCAGCGCCTGTACGACGCTGGGCGGCAGGCTCACCGGCGCGCCCGGCTGCGGCAGGTGCGCCTGCGGCGCCAGGCCGCGCCGCGACAAGGCGGTGATCGCGCCGCGGTGGCCGCGCCGGCGCAGGGTCAGGGCCACGTCGGCCATGGTCAGGCCGGTGCCGACCAGCAGCAGCCGCGCCTGCGGCGGCACCGTGTCGAGCACGCCGTCCTGCCACGGCCAGCCGATGTAGCGCCGGTGCACCGCCAGGCGCGGGCCGACGCCCGGCAATGCCGCCGGCGGCAGCGCGCCGATCGCCAGCACCACCACGTCGCTGACGAAATCCTCGCCATTGGCCAGGAACACGCGGAAGCCCTGCGGATCGCGCTCCAATGCCACCGCCTCCTGCGCCAGCGGCACCACCTCGGTGGCCGACTCCGCCAGGGCGGCCGCCAGGTGCTGCTCCAGGTACTGGCCGTACTGCAGCCGCGGCAGGAAGGCCATGCCCTGCGCGGCATCCAGCTGCAGCGCCGCGGCGAACCCGCCCGGGTCCTGCGGATCCACGCCCAGGTCCTTGGCGCGCACGTTCAACAAATGCTCCGGCCGCGCCGCGCCATAGGCGACGCCGCGGCCGAAGGTGTCGGCCATGCCGACCAGGGTGATGCGGCTGGCGGTGCCCTGCCGGGCCAGCGCCGCGGCCAGCACGTTGCCGCAGAATCCTGCGCCGATGATCGCAATTCGCATGGCACGCACCTTGGCCGCTCGGGGCATCCTTTGTGCCCTGGATGCGGCGCGTGGGTGTAAATCGCCGGTTAATGCGTGCGCTGCGCGGCATGGCAATCGGGCATCAGCACATGGGCGATGCCCATGAGCAGGTCTTCAGCGCCGAGCGCCCGCCACCCACTAGCGCGCTGGCGGGCGCTCCACCAGCCCGGGCGCATCGGCGATGAAGGTATCCAGCACGCCGTCGGCGACCTTGACCGGGCCGCCGAAGCGGGTCGCACCGGGGATGGAGGGAATCGCCGCTGCCTGCGCGGCGAGCTGCTTGGCCGTGGCGAAGGCCTGCCCGGCTGCCGGATCGCCGGCCAGCGCCTGGTTCAGCCCGTCCACGCTCAGGCGCAGCGCGCGGCCCCATCGCGCGGTCGCGTCCAGCCACGGCGCCGCCTCGGCCACGAACGCGCCGGTGGTGGCGCCGGCACGGATGCGCTGCGGTGCCGCCGCCAGGTCGTCGGCGGCGCGGCCCAGCGCGGCCAGCGCCGCGCTGCGGGCGGCCGGATCGCCGTCGGCCAGCGCATCGCGTGTCGCATCGATCAACGCCTTGAGCCGCGGCGCCTGCGGCTGCCAGGGCAGATGGCCGAAGGTCGGCGCCAGGTGCTGGGTGTCGAAGAAGGTCAGCAGCGCGTCGGCGACCTGCGCATCGCCGCCGGCCAGGTCGCGCGCGGCCGCGCGCCAGGTCCGTGGCGCATCGTAGCCGCGGTCGTTCCAGGCGAAGGCGAGCAGCCCGGCCACCGCCGGCCGGCTGGCCACTTCCTGGTTCATCGGGTTGGCCACGATGCCGCTCAATTCCGCCGACAGCCCGGCCTGGCGGCGGTCGTACGGCGCCAGCAGCAGGCGCCCGGCGGTCTCGGCGAAATCGTTGACCGGGTAGTTGTCCCACAGCAGCGTCTTGCGCCCGAACGCCTTGGTCGCGTTCTTCGCGTCGCTGACCGAGATCGACGCCGGGACCACGTCGGTGCCGGTCCACTGCACCACCACGCGCGGATCCAGCGCCTGCCGCAGCGTCGCCTTGTATGGCGACTCGGTGACGTTGAAGTACTCGGTCGGCACCATGATCAGCGCGCCGTGGCCGGCCGCGGCGATGTCCGCCTGCACCGCATTGAGCAGCTGCGCCTGCGCGGTGGCCGCGGCCTGTTCGCCGGCGGGGCCGAACGCGGCGGCGTCGCCGGGGCAGTTCCACTTGGTGTATTCGATGTCGTCGAAGGCGATGTAGAAGCTGCGCACGCCGCGCGCGCGCAACGCGGCGAACTTGCGCCGGATCGCCTGCAGGTCGGCCGCGTCGCTGTAGCAGATCGACGGCCCCGGCGAGAGCGCGTAGACGAAGTTGATGTGCTCGCGGTTGGCGACTGCGGCCAGCGTGCCCAGCGCCGCCAGCGTGGCCGCCGGGTACGGCGCGCGCCAGCGGTCGCGCGCGAAGGCGTCGTCCTTGGGGCTGTAGATGTAGGTGTTGGCCTTGAAGCGCGCCAGGAACGCCAGGTGCGCGGCACGCTCGGCCATGCTCCAGGGCTTGCCGTAGAAACCCTCGATCGTGCCGCGCACCGGCATCGCCGGCGCGTCGGTCACCGCCACCGAGGCGATGCGCCCGTGTGCGACCAGTTGCCGGAACGTCTGCGCCGCGTGGTACAGGCCGTCGCCGTCGCGGCCGGCCAGCACGATCAGCGCGCCGCGGCCGCGGGCCACGCTGCCCAGCGCATAGCCTTCCGCGCGCTCCGGCACGTCCAGGTCGACGACGGCCAGCGCATCGCGCACCGGTGCCGCGTCGACCGTGCCGAGCACCACCGCCACCGCCTGCGGGTCGCGCGGCAGCGCGCTGGCGCGGCGGATGCGAGAGACCCCGGCCTCGCGCAACACCGCGCGCACCAGCGCGTCGGTGGCCGGATCGGGCGTGCCGGCCTGCACCAGCACCACCGACGGCCCCAGCGGCAGTTCCGGCCCGAGCAGACGCAGCGCAGTGGGCGCCGGGTACACCGCCGGCAGCGTCGCCGGCGCCGCCGCCAGCGCGGGCGCGGCGATCGCGCCGGCCAGCAGCGCCAGCGCCAGGATGGAGCGGGCAAGGCCGCCACGGCCAATTCGGTCGGTTCGCATGCGTCCACCCTCGACTGGTATTTCAGTGATTTTGAAATGGTATATACCACTCCGCGCATCGCTGTGCGCCGTGCGTGGTCTCGGCCGCCATGTCCCTGTCCCATGCTGCGGCGACACTTGCATGGTCCGGCGCAAGATGCGACATAACCGCAGGCCGCGGCGCAGCGCGCTATCCCACGCCGCCGAGGCCGGGCACATGCCCCCGCACGCCGCTGCGGCCGGGCGGAAAAATCAAACGATTGTTTAAAACGCCCGCAACTTCGCCGAACTGGACAGCAATGCCGGCTTCGCGCAGACTGCCGCCCTTTCGGCTGCTTTGTTCCCGATGGCGCGACTGCTGCTGCTGCATGGCCCCAACCTCAACCTGCTCGGCACCCGCGAGCCGGGCGTGTACGGCCATGCCACCCTCGCGCAGATCGATGCCGCGCTGCAGGCCCAGGCCAGCGCCGCCGGCCATCAGCTGGAGAGCCTGCAGTCCAACGCCGAGCACGTGCTGGTGGACCGGGTGCAGGCCGCGCGCGGCGACGGCACCGCCTTCATCCTGATCAACCCGGCCGCGTTCACCCATACCTCGGTGGCGCTGCGCGACGCGCTGGCGGCGGTGGCGATCCCGTTCATCGAGATCCACCTGTCCAACCCGCACAGCCGCGAACCGTTCCGCCACCACAGCTATTTCAGCGACCACGCGGTCGGCGTGGTCTGCGGCTTCGGCGCCGACAGCTACCGCTATGCGATGGACGCGGCGCTGACCCGGCTGGGAGCGGCCGCATGAGCCGCGCCCGACCGGCGCCCCGCACCCCCGTCTGAGTCCCCGGGCCGCGCGCCCGGTCTTTTTCCGAGTCACCTCACGAGGCCGTTATGGATCTCCGCAAAATCAAGAAACTGATCGACCTGCTGGAAGAATCGAATCTCGCCGAGATCGAGATCAAGGAAGGCGAGGAAAGCGTGCGCCTGGCGCGCACCCCCAAGGGCATGACCGCCAGCGCGCCGCAGTACGTGGCCGCCGCCCCCGCGGCCGCGCCGGCCGCCGCTGCGCCGATGCCGATGAGCTCGCCCACCGAGGCCTCCACCGGCGGCAGCGCCAAGCCCGGCAACGCCCTGCCCGAGGGCCACGTGCTGCGCGCACCGATGGTCGGCACCTTCTACACCTCGCCGGCCCCGGACAAGCCGGCCTTCGTCAGCGTCGGCCAGGCGGTCAAGGCCGGCGAGACCCTGGCGATCATCGAAGCGATGAAGATGTTCAACCCGATCGAAGCCGATGTCTCCGGCACCATCGTCGCGATCCTGGGCGAAAGCGGCCAGCCGGTGGAGTTTGATCAGCCGTTGTTCGTGATTCAGTAGCCGGGATTGGGGATTCGTGATTCGGGATTCGCAACAGCGGCCGCACGAGCGCCTGGAGGTATGGCGCGACGCGATGACGCTGGTCGAATCGATCTACCGGATCACCGAACACTTCCCCGACTCCGAGCGTTTCGGACTCATCGCGCAGATGCGCCGAGCAGCCGTCAGTGTTCCCTCCAACATTGCCGAGGGGGCGGCCCGCAGATCCACTGCGGAGTACCTGCGCTTCCTGTCGATGGCCCGTGGCTCGCTGTCGGAACTGGATACCCAGACCCAGCTCGCCGTGAGGCTTGGTTTCAGCGGCGCAGACGCCTCGCTGGCCGCGCTGCTCGATCGCGTTTTTTCCCGACTCAACGCCCTGATTCGTTCGCTGGACAATGCCCACTCCATCCGGGAGGACGTTGCCCCCTACGAATCCCCAATCCCGAATCCCGAATCCCATGCTCGATAAAGTCGTCATCGCCAATCGCGGCGAAATCGCGCTGCGCATCCTGCGCGCGTGCCATACGCTCGGCATCCGCACGGTCGCGGTGCATTCCACCGTGGACCGCAACCTCAAGCACGTGGCCATGGCCGACGAGTCGGTGTGCATCGGCCCGGCACCCTCGTCGGAGAGCTACCTCAACATCCCGGCGCTGATCGCCGCGGCCGAGGTCACCGACGCCCAGGCCATCCACCCCGGCTACGGCTTCCTGTCGGAGAACGCCGACTTCGCCGAGCGCGTGGAGCAGTCCGGCTTCATCTTCATCGGGCCCAAGGCCGACACCATCCGCCTGATGGGCGACAAGGTCGAGGCGATCCGCGCAATGAAGGCCGCCGGCGTGCCGTGCGTGCCCGGCTCGGGCGGCCCGCTGGGCGAGGACATCGTCGCCAACACCAAGATCGCCCGCGAGATCGGCTACCCGGTGATCATCAAGGCCGCCGGCGGCGGCGGCGGCCGCGGCATGCGCGTGGTGCATTCGGAGGCCGCGCTGAAGGCCGCGATCGAGACCACCAAGTCCGAAGCCAAGGCCGCCTTCAGCAACGACCAGGTGTACATGGAGAAGTTCCTGGAGAATCCGCGCCACGTGGAGATCCAGGTGCTGGCCGACGGCCAGGGCGGCGCCATCCACCTGGGCGAGCGCGACTGCTCGATGCAGCGCCGCCACCAGAAGGTGGTGGAGGAAGCGCCGGCGCCGGGCATTACCGAGGAACTGCGCAACGAGATCGGCAAGGTCTGCGTGGACGCCTGCATCCGCATCGGCTACCGCGGCGCCGGCACCTTCGAGTTCCTGTTCGAGAACGGCCGCTTCTACTTCATCGAAATGAACACGCGCATCCAGGTGGAGCACCCGGTCACCGAGCGCATCACCGGCATCGACCTGGTCTGCGAGCAGCTGCGCATCGCCGCCGGGCACAAGCTCAGCATCAAGCAGAAGGACATCGTCCTGCGCGGCCATGCGATCGAGTGCCGCATCAACGCCGAGGACCCGGAAACCTTCATGCCCAACCCGGGCCTGATCACCGGCTTCCATCCGCCCGGCGGCCCCGGCGTGCGCGTGGACACGCACATCTACAGCGGCTACAAGGTGCCGCCGAACTACGACTCGATGATCGGCAAGCTGATCGTGCACGGCCCCGACCGCGAGACCGCGATCGCGCGCATGCGCGTGGCGCTGAGCGAGATGGTGGTGGACGGCATCAAGACCAACATCCCGCTGCAGCAGCGGATCATGCGCGACAAGGGCTTCCAGGCCGGCGGCCAGAACATCCACTACCTGGAAAAGCGCCTGGCCGAACGCAAGAACAAGTCGATCGCGCTGTAGGAACGGTCGGGATTCGGGATTCGCAAGAGGCTGCGCCGGCGCATGCCAGTGTCACGCAAACTGACGAAAAAAGCGCCACTCCATCAGGAGTGGCGCGACCTGATGGTGACGCGTCGCGGCTGAAGCCGCTCCTACGACTGCCTGGCATCGCAGCGGGCTGGCACACGCGCAGCCCGCCACTCCCGATTCCCCACTCCCGGCTACTTCCCCTGCTGCGTCCCCACCACCGGCTCCACGCCCAGGCTCGAGGTCGGGCTGACGATCATCACCGTCTCGGTGGAGCCGTCCGGCCAGACGATCTGGAAGGTGCTGCCCGGGGCCAGGGTGGAGAACGGCATGCCGCTGTTGGCGCGGTAGATCGCCGCCACCTGCGCGGCGCCGGCGCGGCGCACGTCCGGCGTGGAGCGCGCCGTGGTCAGTTCGACCTTGGACAGGCCCCGGTAGCGCTGTTCGGCGGTGTCGATCAGCAGCAGGCCCGCCGCCGCCGCCGAATAGGCGACGAAGGCCAGGACCCAGAACCAGAATTTGGCGCCGTGCAGCCATCGCCGGTAATTCATGAGCCTGCTCCCGTGCTGTCCACCAGTCGGTTGACCATGTCGTTCATCGTGTCCGTGCCTTGCCGCGGGACCGCGGCGTCGTAAACAAAACTGCTGAAATCCTGGGTGGGATCGCGCGAGCAGATCCCGCCGTTGGCGCAATAGCGGGTCATCAACTCGCTGTCCGGGCCGCAATCCAATCCCAGCCTGCAGGCGGCCAACTGCCAGGCCAATTCGGAAAACTGGGTGCCGGCCACGCGGCCGTCCAGGCCGTCGTCGCCGCTGGCGGCCAGGCCCATCGCCGGCGCCAGCGCCACGTAGGCATCGGGATCGCCGGAGGCGCGCACCCGCGCCACCAGATCGCGCTTGTACTCGGCGCCGGCGTGCAATGGCTGGCCCAACGCCAGCAGCGCCGCTTCGGCGGCGAGGTTGCCGCCGCGCGCGGCCTGCACGCGCTGGGCGACGATGGTCTGCCGGGTCAGGCCGTCGCCGGGCACGAATCCGGCGCAGCGGCGGCCGACGCGGGCGCGCGCCTGCACCATCTGCGCCGAGGTCGGCAGGCGCGCGTCGGCGATCGCGCGGGTGTCGGCGCCATAGCCGATCGGGTCCATCGCATAGCCGGCGCAATAGTCGTAGATGCGGCTGAGCCGCCAGGACGCCTCGGGGTCGCCGTGCGCGGCGGCGATCGACAGCTGCTGCGCGGCACGGTAGAGATCGGCGCCGCGTTCGCCCTCGGTCTCGCCACGCAGGCGCGCCGGCGTCGACGCCGGCAACGGAGCGCTGGCCGGCGCGGCGGGCGCAGGAGCGGCACCGGCCGCCACCGCAGTCGTCTGCACGGCCGCGGCCGGTGCCGGCGGCAAGGACAGCGCGCGATAGGCGACCACGCCCAGCAACAGCGCGGCGGGCGCCAGCAACAGCCAGGTTGGACGGGACACGACGGGCATGCGCAAGAGAGCCGGACAACGGGCACAAGCGCAGCCGGACCCCCTGTCGCCCGGCCGCTGCGAGCCGGCAGTCTACCCCAGGCCGCGGCCACGGCATGCGCCAAATGCCTGTGGCGGTGCCGCCGCCGGACGAACGGCATGCTGCGCCGGCAAGGCGGCCTCCAGCGCGAGGTCCGCCGCCCGTCTAAGATGCGCGCTTCCCCTTCTTGCCCCACCGACCGATGCCGTTCCTCGAACTGACCCTGCGCTGCACCGACGCCACCCAGCCCCGCTACGAAACTGCGCTGGAGGACGTCGGCGCGCTGGCGGTGACCCTGCTCGATGCCGACGCCGACACCAGCAACGAACGCGCGATCCTGGAACCGGGCGTGGGCGAGACCCCGCTGTGGGGCACGCTGGTGCTGAGCGCGCTGTTCCCCGAGGACCAGGACGGGCTGGTGCTGCTGGCCGCGCTGGAGGCGTTCGACCCCGGGCTGGACTGGGCCCAGGTCACCTTCCGCAAGGTCGACGACCAGGACTGGGAACGGGCCTGGCTGGACCAGTTCCAGCCGATGCGCTTCGGCGCGCGCACCTTCATCGTGCCGTGGAACCACGACCTGCCGGAGGACGCCAGCGGCGCCGACGCCGCGGTGGTGCGCCTGGATCCGGGCCTGGCGTTCGGCTCCGGCACCCACCCGACCACCGCGCTGTGCCTGCGCTGGCTGGACGCGCTGGCCACCGAGGGCGTCCTGACGCAGGCGCGCGTGCTCGATTTCGGCTGCGGTTCGGGGATCCTGGCGCTGGCCGCGCTGAAGCTGGGCGCTGCCGCCGCGGTGGGCGTGGACAACGACCCGCAGGCGCTGCTGGCCAGCCACGACAACGCCGAACGCAATGCGGTCGGCGAACGCCTGGCGGTGTACCTGCCCGCCGACGAACCGGCCGCCACCTATCCGGTGGTGGTGGCCAACATCCTGGCCTCGGCGCTGGATGCGCTGGCGCCGACCCTGGCCGCGCGCGTGGCCCCGGGCGGGCGCATCGCCCTGTCCGGCATCCTGCACGGCCAGGAACAGGAACTGCTGCAGCGCTACGCGCCGTGGTTCACGCAACTGCGCACCGAACAGGACGGCGACTGGATGCGCATCGACGGCGTGCGCCGCGACTGAACCGGGGGCGACCGCGCCGGCCCACGCTGGCGCGCGGCATTCGCCAGGCCCGAGCGCGGCCCCTTGCTGAGCGCGCCGGTCCGATGACGCAAAGACAGTATCGCTAACATTTCATCGCTGGACAGCGCTACGAACCAACCGTGGCGGCCGGCGCGGCTATATCTCGCCTCCCCTGCGGAGGTGCGTGTGAACAGCAAGCTGTACGAACGGGTGCGCGAAGCGCGCAAGCTCACCGGCCTCACCCAGGAGGCCCTGGCGCTGGACCTGGGCGTGACCCGCAGCGCGGTGGCGCAGTGGGAAATGGCCGAGGGCACCGCGCCGGCCGTGGAGCACCTGATCGCCCTGGCCCGCCGCAGCGGGCTGAGCTTCGAATACCTGGCCACCGGCCGCGGCGAGCGCGTGTTCGGCGAACCGATCGCGGTGGACGCCGCCGCCATCGGCGAACTGCGCAACCAATACCAATTCACCGACCAGCACCTGCGCCTGCTGGAGCGCTTCGAAAGTCTGAGTCCGCGCCAGCGCGCCGGCCTGCTGGACCTGCTCGACACCCGCAAGTCGCGCTGAGCGCGATGCGGCGGATCGCCAAGCCGGCCGCGTCAGCAGGCCCTGGGCGATGGCAGCGCGGCTTTTCTGCGCATGCCCCGGTTGGAGGCGGTGGTTCCCCATGGCGCGTTTGGCCATGCGCTCCGACAAACGACAAGTGCTGTGGCGTGCTAGCGCATGGGCGTGGAGGCTCGTCGACCCTCGTGACGGCTCTTGCTCCGGCCCTGTCCCGTCCTGGAAGGCCGCAGCCCGTCCGCCGTGCGCTGCACATCCCGCCGGCGCATGCTTGAATACGGCTCTCGCCGTCGCCGCCGTCGCGCATGCCCGATCGCACTCCGCCCCGTCCCAGCCTTGCCACCTTGCTGCGTCAGCCCGATCCGGCCGCCACGCGGGACGCGACCCCGGTCGCGCCGGCGGCGGACGATGACGTGTCGGCAGCCGCGGCGCCGCTGACCGACACCACAGCGCCGCCGGTGGCGCCGAGCGTCTCGCCCGCGTCTGCGAACGCGACGCCGCTCGAGACCGAGCACGACATCGGCGCGCACCCCGCCACGCCCGACAAGGACGACCTGGAGGCGCGGATACCAGCGCCCGCGCCGGCACCGGTCCCCGCCACGACCGCGGCCACCGCGACCGCCAGCCCCGCTGCCGCACCCGTTGCCGCACCGAGCTTCCTGCACGGCCCGCGCGGGCGGCGCCCGGTGCTGCGCGCTGCGCCGTGGCAGTGGATCGCGCTGGTCGGGCTGGGCCTGCTGCTGGCGCTGCAGATCCTCATCGCCGATCGCCAGCGCCTGGGCGCCGATCCGCGCTGGCGGCCATGGGTAGCCGGGGTCTGCCAGGTCCTGCGCTGCAGCGTGCCGGCCTGGCGCGAGCCGGCCGCCTTCACCATGCTCAGCCGCGAGGTGCGGCCGCTGCCCGGCCAGGCCGGCACCCTGCAGGTGCAGGCGACCTTCCGCAACGACGCACGCTGGGCGCAGGCCTGGCCGCTGCTGCAGTTGTCGCTGGCCGACGCCGACGGTCGCACCATCGGCAGCCGCGTGCTGCGCCCGCAGGAGTACCTGGGCCGCGCGCGTCCGGACAGCGCCACCCTGGCGCCGGGACAGAGCGCACAGATCGCGTTCCAGGTGCGCGAACCGGCGGCCGAGACTGCGGCATTCAGTTTCGATTTCCACTGAGAACGCTGCGTTCGGGCACTCCGCCATGGCAGCGGCGCAGGCCACGCGCTAGACTCGTCCCCCCGCGCCGGCCCTCCTGCCGTCCGGCGCCGCTGTCATCCGGGGATCCGTCGAACTTGAACGCCGCCACCACTCGTCCTGACTCCAGTCGCGGCGCGCCGAAGCCGCCGCTGCGCGAACACGTGGCGCAATCGGTCCGCCGCTACCTGCGCGACCTCGACGGCTGCGACGCCGACGACGTGTACGAGATCGTGCTGCGCGAGATGGAGATCCCGTTGTTCGTGGAAGTGCTCAACCATTGCGAAGGCAACCAGAGCCGCGCCGCGGCGCTGCTGGGCATCCACCGCGCCACCCTGCGCAAGAAGCTCAAGGAATATGGGCTGGCCTGAGTGAGGCCGAGATTGGGGATTCGGATTCGGGATGACCAGCCTGCGGCTGGTGGAAGGCCGGGAATCGGGAATCGGGAATCGGGAACCAAGCGTGCTGTCCTGCATGACGTGACTGTCAAGCAATCCGATACCGAGCGTGTAGCGCCTGCACATCGCCCTCGTAGGAGCGGCTTCAGCCGCGACGCCTGAAACCTACCCAGGCGATCGAACGCACTACCGCAGCGAAGAAAACACCGAACGCCGAAACGCGCGCCTCGCGACTGTGGGAGGGGCTTCAGCCCCGACGCGACATCGTCTGAAGATGCGGGTGCGGAAGCCTTGCTGTCCTCCTGCGCTGCGCTCTCGGTAAAGCATCGCGGCTGAAGCCGCTCCTACGCCCGCACAGGCGCACACGCGCACCGCGCCCCGCGCGCCGCTCCAACCAATCCCCAATCGCCAATCCCACCATCCCCACTCCCCGCCCCTCACACCCATCCATAGCGGATCAGGTGGAAGAACACCGGCGCCGCAAAACACACCGAATCCAGTCGATCGAGCACGCCGCCGTGGCCTTCGATCATGTGGCCCCAGTCCTTGATGCCGCGGTCGCGCTTGATCGCCGACATCACCAGGCCGCCGAAGAAGCCCATCAGGTTGGCGACCAGCGCCAACGCGAACGCCTGCAGCGGCGAGAACGGGGTGATCCACCACAGCGCCGCGCCGAGCAGGCTGGCCGAGAGGATGCCGCCGACGAAGCCTTCCACGGTCTTGGACGGCGACAGCTTGGGCGCGATCAGGTGCCGGCCCAGCAGCTTGCCCCAGACGTACTGCAGCACGTCCGAGGACTGCACCACGATCACCAGGAACGCGAACAGCAGCAGGTTGCGGTCCTCGTAGCCGGGGATGCGCAGGTTCAGCAGCGCGGGCACGTGCGAGATGCAGAACACGCAGATCATCAGCCCCCACTGCACCTTGGCCGTGCGCTCCAGGTAGCGCGTGGTATCGCCACCGATGGTCGCCAGGATCGGCAGCACCAGGAACGCGTAGACCGGGATCAGCAGCGTGTACAGGCCGTACCAGTCGCTCCACACCAGCCAGTACTGCCACGGCAGCACCACGTAGAACGCGGCCAGCAGCGCGTAGTAGTCGCCGCGCCGGGTCGGGGTGAGAGTGATGAACTCGCGCAGCGCGAACAGCGACACCAGCGCGAACAGCACGATCACGCCGAGCCGGCCGAAGGCGAACGCCAGCGCCACCACCCCGGCCATCACCCACCAGGCGCGGATCCGCGCCACCAGGTTGTCCAGCACCGCGCTGGGCCGTCCGCGTGCGCGCCAGCGCAAGGTCTCGGCGATCAGCGTGGCCACGATCAGCACCGTGGCGATGCCCAGGAACAGCCACACCGTCTGTTGTCGCAGCGAGGATTGCTGCAGGTGGTCGCTCAGCGCGATCGGATTCATCGGGCCCCCTCCGCCTGCTCCGGCGCCAACGCCAACAAGGCGGCACGCGCGCGATCGAGGAAGGCCTGCTTGTCCTCGCCGGCGCCCAGCCGCAGCGGTTCGCCGAAGGTGGTGGTGCACAGCAACGGCAGCGGCAGCCACATGCCCTTGGGCATCACCCGCTTGAGGTTGTCGATCCACACCGGCACGAACTCCAGTTCCGGACGCTGCCGCGCCAGGTGATAGAGCCCGCTCTTGAACGGCAGCAGGCCGTCCTCGGTGTTGCGCGTGCCTTCCGGGAACAGGATCAGCGAGCCGCCAGCATCCACCGCCTCGCACAGGCAGTCGATCGGATCGCGCGTGCGCTGCGCGGCCTCGCGCTCGATCAGTACGCCGTTGAATACCGCGTGGATCAGGTAGCGGCGCAGCGCGTCGCGTTGCCAATAGTCGGCCGCCGCCACCGGCCGCACCTCGCGCCGCAGCGGCGCCGGCAGCGACGACCAGATCAGCACGAAATCGCCATGGCTGGCGTGATTACCGTAGTACACACGGCGTTCGCTGGACGGCATGCAGCCGCGCCACAGCGCACGCGCGCCGGTGAGCAGGCGGATCGCGGCGCTGCAGCCGCGGGCGATCAGGCTGGCGATCATTTCCACTCCAGTTCGCGCACGATGGCGCGCACGCGAATCACGATGGTGAGGGCGGCGGCGGCGATCAGCAGCCCCAGCGCGACGGCCAGAATCATGCGGGCCAGCATGGCGTGTTGCAGCAGCAGCGCGGCGGCCGCCGCCAACGCGGCCAGCGACAGCCAATGCATGCGCTGCACGCGCGCCATCGGCCCCTGCAGCGGTTCGCGCACCGCGCAGGCCAGGCCGAGCATGCGCACATAGGCGGTGCCCACGCACAGCAGGGCGGCGGCCCAGCCCAGTTCCGCACCGATGCCCAGCACCGGCTGCAGGCCATAGCCCACGCCCAGGCATACCGCCACGTCCGACAAGCGGTCCGGCGCCTCGTTGTACACCGCACCGGCACGGCCGATCAGCTGCGTCTGATGCGCCAGCAGCCCGTCCAGGCGGTTGCACAGCAGTCGCGCCTGCAGCGCCAGCGCCGCCAGCACCAGCAACGCGGCGGCATTGGCCGGCGGCTCGCGCCAGGCCAGGGCGAACATCAGCGCGGCCAGCACCGCGCACGCCAGCCCGCTCCAGGACACGCCGTTGGGCGTGGCCCCGCGCGCGCGCAACGCCAGCGCCAGGCGCCCACGCCACTGCGCGCGCCGCATGTGCCAGCTCGAACCGGCCATCAGTCGCCACCTCCACATCCGCCGCAACCACCACCGCCGCAACTGCTGCCGCCGCCATCGCTGCTGCCGCCACCGCCACCGCAACTGGTGGTCGAAGCGCTACCGCCGCCACCGTTGGACAGCGGCGAACGCAAGGCGTGGTAGTCGGCCCAGGGTGTGGTCATCAGCACGCTGGTGCCGGCCAGGGCCAGCGGCAGCGCCAGGTGCGAACCGGGCGCCAGCGAGGGCGCGGTGACGCCGTCGCGCCAGGCCGCATCGCGCTCGGCCAATAGCGCATCACCGGCGACGCTGCGCCGCGGCGGCGTGAGCAGGAAACCGAGCGCAACGACCGTGACGACCACCATCGCCGCCACCAGGAAACCGATCGGGCGCTGCAGCTGCAGGCCGATGCGCAGCTTCAGCAGGCCAAAGGTCCACAGCGCCAGCAACGGCGCGGCGCCGAACAGGCGCGCACACAGCGCCTGGCCATGTCCCAGCCACAGCCCCTTGGCGACCAGCGACCGGCGCAGCGGCGCGGCGTCGCGCCGCAACGCGGCCAGCGCCTGCGCCAGGTGCGGATGCGCGCGCACGATCGCCTGCGCACGCTGCAGCGGCGGCGGTGCGGCGACGCGGGTGTGCTCCAGAAGCGCCTGGCGGCGCACGCGCGGGTCGACGTGCAGGCGCACCGCCCCGGCCGCCAGCAGCAGCGCCAACTGTTGATCGGCGACGCGCTCGCTGCCGCCCGCGAGATACGCCAGTTCGGCCGCGTCCAGCGTCGCCTGGGTGTCGCCGCCGCGCAGTGCGCGCACCGCCAGGCGCAGACGCGCGCCCAGGCTCCAGGCCAGGCCGATGCCGGCCAGGAACAGCAGCAGGAACGGCGGCCCGGACCAGTGCAGCGGCGAGCGCGGGCCGTTGCCCTGCCATAGCACCGCAAACAGCAGTGCCACGCCCAGCAGCCAGCACCACAGGGCGACGCCGCCGCCCGCGGGCAGGACGCGGTGCGTGCCGGCCTGGCGAGGGGCCGGCGTGGTCGGCGCGCCGGCCGGTGCCGGCCAGCACGCCACAGGCGGCTCGCCGAAATGATGCCAGTAGTGCCCCAGCGTGGCCTTGTACTGCGCCTGGAAGCGTTCGGCGTCGGCCGGGTCGCCACGCCCGGGGTGATGGTGCAGGGTGATCCGCAACACCTGCGGACAGAACCGTTGCCAGTACTCGCGGGTGTCGGTGAGGTGGGTGTGCCAGACCTGGTCGATCAGGGCGCTGGGCGTCACCTCTTCGCCGGCCACGCAGGCCAGGAAGCAGAAGCGCCGGTATTCCTCGACCGCCTGCGCGGCCAGCGCCCGCGAGACATTGGCCTCCTTGGCCACGCGGCGCACGAATGCCGGCAACGCCGCCTCGCCCTCCCCGAAACCGTAGGCCTGCAGCCGTTGCCACAGCGCCTGCCGCGCCGCATCGACCTCCGATCGCAACGCTGCTGCAGGTTCATCGGTCATCGTGCCCGCCTCCTCATCCGAACCGCGCCATGCACAGCGCCAGCAACAGCATCAGCAGTTGCGCGGTGAAGCACAGCACCTGCCGCCGCAGCAAACCGCGCATGCCCTGCCAGCGCGCCAGCCAGTCGCGCGGCGGTGGCAGCGTGCGCAGCAGGCCCAAGCGCTGCAGCACCGCGTCCAGGTCGGCCCCGGCGCGCGCTGGCTCGGCTTCGGCCAGCACCGCCTCGAGCAGATCCGCATCCAACCCGACCCGCGCCGCCCAGTAGCGCTGCAGCAGGCCGGCCAACACCGAGCCTCCGCACAACGCCGCGGCGAGCATGGCGCCGGTGCCGGCATCCCAGGCGCCCAGCAGCAGGGCCGTCGCCAGCAACACCCGCGACAGCCGATCCAGCGGCGCGCCCTGGCGCAGCACCGCCGCCATCGTCCGTAATTCCAGCGGCGTGCTCATGCCGGCAGTTCCTGCGCCTGCAGCGGCGCCGGCGGCGCGGTGCAGGCGGCGGCGATGGCGGCACGCTGCGCCGGCCCCAGCACGATGCGTGGCGCGCGCGCCCGCAGCAGCGCCAGCGCGTCGTCCACGCTGGTGGCACGGCCGCTGCGCAGCAGCCAGGTGGCGACCGCGGCCGCGCTGCGCGAATAGCCCAGCGCGCAGCAGGCCAGCACCGGGCCGTGCGCGCGCGCCGTCGCGATCGCGTCGGCGGCCGCGCGCAAGGCCGCGGCCGGCGGCGCCACCAGGTCCAGCATCGGCACCACGCGGTCGTGCGCCTGCGCCTCGCGCAACGACAGTTCCGCGCTGACGTCGACCACCGCGGCGAAGCGCGTACGCTCGCCGCGGCCGGGCATGCGCCCGAGCCAGACGCCGTCGGCGATCTCGCGCGGCACCGGATCGCGCCAGGTCCAGGCGCGCGAGTTGAGCCACGCAGCGGCGAGGTACGGCGCGTACAGCCAGCGCGCGGCCAGGCTCAGGCGGCCGTCGGCGCGTTTCTGCAGGCCGAGCGGGCCGAGCAGCGCATAGCTGAGCGCGACCAGCAGCAACGACAGCGCCGGCCACAGCAGCCACCAGCCGGCGCCCCCGAGCGCGCGTGCGGCGGCCGCGCAGGCCGTGCTGCCGAGCAGGTACAGCGCGGCCAGGCGCCAGCGCCGCGGATCGCGCGCCGGTGCCGCCGCCCGCCACGGCGCGGCGATGCGCTCCGGCCACAGCCACACGCACAGCCAGCCGGCGGCCAGGCCGGTGGGCACGTCGAGGAAATGATGCTGGTAGGTGGTCAGCACCGACAACCCGATCAGCGCGAACCAGCCGTGCAGGGCCGACCGCGCCAGCCCGTGCAGATGCTGCGCATAGCGCACCCACAGCACCACCAGCAACACGATGTGCAGCGACGGCGCCTGGTTGAACGGCTTGTCGAAGCCGAGCAGCACCGCGAACAGCCAGCCGAACACGCCCTCGGTCGCTGGCCGCTCGAAGCTAAAGCGCAGCGGCCACAACAGGAAGCAGGCCACGGCCAGCAGCTGCGCGGTGAGCAGGCGCCGCGCATGCGTATCCAGTTCGGCGCGCGTGCGGCAGACGAAGAACGAGGCCGCGTAGAACAGGTCGATCGACCAGTACGGCACGATGCTCCACGGCCAGAACGGGATGTGGGGTTCCCAGGCGAACGGCAACGACGGCACGTCGGCGCGGCGCGCGGCCAGGGTGTTGGCCAGGCCGTAGCTGAGGAAGAAGAACGGCCCCAGCAGCGCCAGCCAGGCCAGCGCACGCCGCCACGGCCGCGTGGCCGCAACGCTCATGGCGCGATCCGCTGCGCCAGCGACACGGTGAAGATGCCCCACTCGTCGATGCGCTGCTCCAGCTTGCGGAAGCCGGCCGCGCGCACCAGTTCGTCCATCTCCTGCTGGGTGCGCCGGCGCATCACCCAGGCCGCGCCGCCGCGGTGGCTGGTCAACGCGCGGGCGATGAACTCCAGCTGCGGATGCCAGGGCTGGCCCGTGTAGGCCAGGTAACCGCCCGGCGCCACCGCCGCGGCCACGCCCTGCAGCGAACGCAGCACCTGGTCGTTGTCCGGGAACAACTCGTACAGGCCCGACACCACCGCCAGCGTAGGCCGCGGTTGCAGCGCGGCCAGCGCGTCGGGGTCGAAGGCGTCGCCCTGCTCGAAGCGGGCGATGTCGGCGGCGCCGAGCGCGGCAATCAGCGCGCGGCCCTGCTCGACGTTCAAGGGGCTGAAATCGCGCAGCAGGATCGCATCGGCGCGCTGGCTGCCGCCGGCCAGCGCTTCCAGCACGTAGCGGCCGTGGCCGGCGGCGATGTCCAGCGCGCGCACCGGCACGCCCGCGGCGCGCAGCCGCTGCATCGCCAGGCCCAGCAGTTCGTGCAGATGCTGGCGGCGCACGCGGATGCCGCGCCAGCCGATCGCATCCAGGTAGTTGCGGTCGATCATCCGCCCCAGCGGGCCGCGCCCGGCGGCCTGGTCGCGGTAGATGTAGTCCAGCGTGCTGCCGGAATCGAAGCCGGTCTGCAGGCCCAGGGCGATGCCCTCGGACAGCCGCCCGCCCAGGCGCAGCCCGGCACGCACGCCGCGCCAGCGCAGGTCCTGCAGGCTGTAGCGCTGCGGCGGCCAGGCCAGGCGCTCGGCTTCCTCGAAGGTCGGCCCGCGCCGGTGCGCCTGGCGCAGGCTGGGCAGCGCCGGCGCCTCGGCGAAGCGCGCGCGCACGAAGCGGCGGATCTGCGCCAGCGCCGGCGCGCGGTCGCGCTCGCCCAAGGTGTCGTGGAAGAAGCCGGGCAGCAGGTGACGCTCCTTCACCGGCGAGGACAAACGCTCGTAGAAGCGATCCTGCGGTCCGCGGTGCACCACGAAATCGCTGCCGGACACCAGCAGTTGCACCGGCACGGTGATCGCCTGCGCATCGCCGACCACGCGATCGGCCGCCGCATACAGGCCGAGCAACACGCGCACCGAGATCGGCCGAGTGATCAGCGGATCGTGGCGATAGCTCTCGACCCGCGCCGGGTCGTGGGTCAGCCACTGCGGCTTGACGTAGCTGTTGACGAAAAAGTTGCCGCGCAGTTTCTGCATCAGGGCCAGCCCGGACCGCGCGAACGGCACGTACAGCTTGACCTTGAACGCCGGAGAGGCCAGCACCAGCGCGCGCAGCGGCGGCGCGTAATCGTGGACCCAGGTGCTGGCGATCACCGCGCCCACGCTCTGCGCCACCACCACGATGTCCTGCACGGCGATGCCGTGGACCTCGCCGATGTGCGCGACGAAGCGGTCCAGGTCGCGCACCAGCGCCGGGAAGCCGGGCGCGTCGCCGCGCGCGCCGGGCGAGCGGCCATTGCCGCGCGCATCCCAGGCGAACAGCGCGCAATCGTCCAGGCCCAGTTCCTCGGCCAGGTGCATGACCCGCCCGGAATGTTCGTGGCCGCGGTGCAGCAGCAGCACCGCCCGCGGCGGCGCCGCCGGCGCGGTGGCCGGCCAGTGCCGGTAGAACAGCCGTGTGCCGTCGAAGCTGGCGAATTCGCTCTCGTTGACCTGCCGCATCCGTTGCCGATGTCCTGTCTGCCGTGAATCCCTGTGCCCCGCGGCCGCGACGACCGCCCCCACTCAGGCGCGCGTGGCCGCCTCGCGCAATCCGGCGGCGACCCGACGCACCACGGTCGCCACGCACAACAGCGCCACGCCCATGGCGACCCCAGTCACCGTCGCCGCCCCGATCCAGCCGCCGGCCAGCAGCAGCCCCAGCAGGCCGACGACGAAGGCACGATCGCTCTTGCCCATCGGCCCATCGTAGCGGCGACTGGCGCCGACCATCAGCCCGAGCACGCCGGCATATTCGGTCATCGCTGCAGTCAGCGCCATCAGCCACAGCCAGCCGGCGCCAACGCCAGGCACGCCGAGCAGGCTCAGGTACAGCGCCGCATCGGCGACCACGTCGCTCAGTTCGTTGAGGTAGGCGCCCAGCCGCGACTGCTGGCCGAACTCGCGCGCCAGCATGCCGTCCACCGCGTTCAAGGCCATCCGCAGCAGCATCCAGACGGGAAGCAGCGCGTACCACAGCGGCTGCGTGGCGCCTTGCGCGTAGACCACCGCGGCGACCAGCAACGACAGCAGCGCCGCGGCCACGGTCACCTGGTTGGCGGTGACGCCGCGCCGGTACACCACGCGCACACCCGGCCGCAGCAGATCCTGGAAACGTCCTTTGAGGGCATAGATCGACACGCGCGTGGTCCTGACGGCGAGGGCGGGGCGGCGACAGCCTAATGCATCGCCGCGGCGGCGCGCGCGATGGCGCGCGCCGCCCGCCCCGCCGCCCGCTCGCCCACGGCAGGCGACGCGCGCGAGGCGACACCGCGGATGGGCGTGGTCGACACGCTGCACGGCGCGATGTCGCGCCGCCTGCGGTACGAGAGCGAAGCTGCCTATAGCCGCACCACCTTCGTCGCAATCGCCTGAAATGGGCCTTCGCATGCACGATCGGCGGGCCGGGCGCGCGCCCCGGCCGGGCGTCGGCGGGCCTCAGCGCCTACAATGGCGGCCCGTTCCGCTGCCCCCGCCCTGCCCCATGTCCTCCGATTTCCTGCCCGTGCGCCGGGCGCTGCTGTCCGTTTCCGACAAGACCGGCCTGATCGACCTGGCCCGCGCGCTGGCCGCGCGCAACGTCGAACTGCTGTCCACCGGCGGCACCGCCAAGGCGCTGCGCGAAGCCGGGCTGGCGGTGAAGGACGTGTCCGAGCTGACCGGCTTCCCGGAAATGATGGACGGCCGGGTCAAGACCCTGCATCCGCTGGTGCACGGCGGCCTGCTTGGCCGCGCCGGCACCGACGATGCGGTGATGGCCGAACACGGCATCGCCGCGATCGACCTGCTGGTGCTCAACCTGTATCCGTTCGAGCGGGTCACCGCCGATGCCAACTGCACGCTCGACGTGGCGGTCGAGAACATCGATATCGGCGGCCCGGCGATGCTGCGCTCGGCGGCCAAGAACTTCGCCCGCGTGGCGGTGGCCACCGATCCGACGCAGTACGCCGAGCTGCTGGCCGAGCTGGAGGCCAACGACGGCCGCTTGTCGGCAGCCAAGCGCTTCGCCCTGGCCGTGGCCGCGTTCAACCGCGTCGCCCAGTACGACGCGGCGATCAGCAACTACCTGTCCGCGGTCACCGCCAGCGACGCCGCGGTTCCGGTGCGCAGCCCGTTCCCGGCGCAGATGAACTCCAGCTTCGTCAAGGTGATGGAACTGCGCTACGGCGAGAACCCGCACCAGCAGGCCGCGTTCTACCGCGACCTCTTCCCCACCCCCGGCACCCTGGCCACCTTCACCCAGCTGCAGGGCAAGGAGCTGTCCTACAACAACATCGCCGACAGCGACGCGGCCTGGGAGTGCGTGCGTCAGTTCGACGCGCCGGCCTGCGTCATCGTCAAGCACGCCAACCCGTGCGGCGTGGCGGTCGGCGCCGGCTGCGGCGACGCCTACGAACTGGCCTACGCCACCGACCCGACCAGCGCCTTCGGCGGCATCATCGCCTTCAACCGCACGCTGGATGCGGCCACCGCCAAGGTGATCCTGGACCGCCAGTTCGTCGAAGTGCTGATCGCCCCCGACTACGACGACGCCGCGCTCGAATACGCCAAGAAAAAGGCCAACGTGCGCGTGCTGCGCATCCCCGCCGGCGACGGCGCCTACGGCATCGACAGCAAGCGCGTTGGCTCCGGCATCCTGCTGCAGACCAGCGACGCGCATGTGGTGCCGCGCGATGCGCTGAAGGTGGTGACCCGCCTGGCGCCGACCGAGGCGCAGTTCGCCGACCTGCTGTTCGCGTGGAAGGTGGCCAAGTACGTCAAGTCCAACGCCATCGTCTACGCCAAGGACCACCGCACCATCGGCGTGGGCGCCGGGCAGATGAGCCGGGTGTATTCGGCGCGCATCGCCGGGATCAAGGCCACCGATGCCGGCCTGGCCGTGGAAGGCTCGGTGATGGCCTCCGATGCGTTCTTCCCGTTCCGCGACGGCATCGACGCCGCCGCCGCGGCCGGCATCAAGGCAGTGATCCAGCCCGGCGGTTCGATGCGCGACGCCGAGGTCATCGCCGCGGCCGACGAGCACGGCATCGCCATGGTGTTCACCGGCGTGCGCCACTTCCGTCACTGAGTCGCGGAGCTGCGCATGTCCGCTGTCGCGCCCCGTCCGCTCGCCATGCTGGCCCTGGCCGGCGTGCTCGTGCTCGGCGGCTGCACGCCGGCCGCGACGCCCGCACCCAGCGCGGCACCTGCGTCCGCCAGCGCCGCAGCGCCGGCTCACGTCAGCCGCACCGCGCGGCTGCAGGCGTTCCTGCAGCAACGCTACGGCAGCGCCGCCATGCTCGCCGGGCACTGGCCAGGGCAGTGGACCCAGGATGGCGCGAGCCATGGGGTGGATTGGCAGGTCTGCGCCGAACAGCCGGTGGTCATCGGCGACGGCTGGCAGCAGTTGCTGGCGGTGTGCGGCACGCTGCGCGATGCCGGCCATCCGGAACCGGGCACCATCGACTTCTACGTGCTGCGCCCCGAGGGCCAGGGCTTCGCCGTCGCCGCCGAGCGCACCGGCGGCACCTACGGCAGCAACGGCCAGCCGGGCGAGGTCGGCATCGTCCGCGCCGGCAGCGACTTCTACGGGTTCCGCGTGGAGGACGGCTGGTTCGGCCAGGGCTATGCGCTGCAATCGCAAACGCTGATCCTGCCCGGCCCCAAGGGCCTGGTCGATGCCGGCAGCCTGCGCAGCCACATCGACAACGGCGCTGCCGCCGACTGCGACGCCGCCGACGCGGCAGCGGACTGCAAGGCCGGTCAGTTCGACCTCGACTTCGCCCTGCGCTTCGACGACCGCGACCACGCCGCCCGCGTGTGGCCGCTGCTGATCGAGGAAACCGGCGTGGATTGCGGCCAGCGTCAGGTCCAGCGCGAACACCGCTTCGTGCTGGACACCAAGACCTGGACCTACCATTTCCCCGAAGCGCTGCAGCGCGAAGGCTGCGCATGAGGCACGCGCGCCCGGTGCAGCCGATCCCCTTTCCCCTGCAATCTGGAATTCCGCGATGAAACTGCTCGTCATCGGCTCCGGCGGCCGCGAACACGCCCTGGCCTGGAAGCTGGCCCAGTCCCCCCGTGTCGACGAAGTGCTGGTGGCGCCCGGCAATGCCGGCACCGCCAGCGAGGCCAAGTGCCGCAACGTGCCGGTCAAGGTGAACGACCTCGACGGGCTGCTGGCGCTGGCCCAGGACGAAGGCGTGGCGCTGACCGTGGTCGGCCCGGAAGTGCCGCTGGTGCTGGGCGTGGTCGACCGCTTCCGCGCCGCCGGGCTGCGCATCTTCGGCCCCACCGCCGCCGCCGCGCAACTGGAAGGCAGCAAGGCCTACGCCAAGGACTTCCTGCAGCGCCACGGCATTCCCACCGCGTTCTACGCCGTGCACACCGAGGTCGAGGCCGCGCTGGCCTATGTGCGCGACAAGGGCGCGCCGATCGTGATCAAGGCCGACGGCCTGGCCGCCGGCAAGGGCGTGATCGTGGCGATGTCGCTGGCCGAGGCCGAGGCCGCGGTACGCGACATGCTCTCCGGCAACGCCTTCGGCGACGCCGGCGCGCGCGTGGTGATCGAGGAATTCCTCGAGGGCGAGGAAGCCAGCTTCATCTCCATGGTCGACGGCCACACCGCGCTGCCGATGGCCACCAGCCAGGACCACAAGCGCGTCGGCGACGGCGACACCGGCCCCAACACCGGCGGCATGGGCGCGTACTCGCCAGCGCCGGTGGTGACGCCCGAGGTGCACGCGCGGGTGATGCGCGAGGTGGTCGAGCCGACCGTGCGCGGCATGCGCGCCGACGGCGTGCCGTTCACCGGCTTCCTCTACGCCGGGCTGATGATCGACGCCAGCGGCGCGCCCAAGGTGATCGAATTCAACGTGCGCTTCGGCGACCCGGAAACGCAACCGGTGATGCTGCGCCTGCAGTCGGACCTGCTCGACCTGCTTGAGGCCGCGCTCGACGAGCGCCTGCACGCGACGCAGGCGCAGTGGGACCCGCGCCCGTCGCTGGGCGTGGTGCTGGCGGCGGCGCCGTATCCGGAGACCCCGGTCACCGGTGAGCCGATCACCGGCCTGGACGCGGTGCCGGCCAACGCCAAGGTGTTCCATGCCGGCACCACGCTGGACGCGCAGGGCCGCGTGCTCAGCGCCGGCGGCCGCGTGCTGTGCGTGGCCGCGCTGGGCGACAGCGTGGCGGAGGCGCAGGGGCATGCGTACGCCGGCGTGGAGCAGATTCGCTGGGCCAGCGAATTCCACCGCCACGACATCGGCTGGCGTGCGATCGCGCGCGAGCAGGGGGCGTAGCACGTCGCCACGTGGAGGAGCGGCTTCAGCCGCGACGAGCGAAGCCCAAAGCACAACTGACAACTTCACTCGTCGGGACTGAAGTCCCTCCCACAAGGATGCCCAGCCCGCTCCCTGTAGGAGCGGCTTCAGCCACGACACGGGCATGACCGGGAACGCCGGTCGCGGCTGAAGCCGCGCCTACGGAGGCCCGCACGCGGCCACCATCGCCCTTGCGCTAGCCTGAAACCTCCCCCGGTTCGCGCAAACCCCATGCCCCTCTCCCCGACCCTCCGCACCCGCTTCCGCGCGCTCGCCGCGCAGACCGACGGCATCGACACTGCGGCCTATGCCGCCTGCGGCAAGGATCCGCTCGATCCCATCATCGGCCTCGGCCGCCGTGATGCACGCCTCTGCATCCTCGGCCGCGACCCGGGCCGCAGCGAGGTGGAGCACGGCGCCCCCTTCGTCGGCAGCGGCGGCCAGCTGGTGCGCAAGGCGCTGTACCGGCACCTGCACGACGGCGCGGAGATGCCCGATTTCGCCGCCGGGCTCGAGGCCGGCCGCGTTGCATTCTGGCTCAACACCGTGCCGTACAAGCCGGTGGGCAACAAGGCCTGGTCGATGCCGGTGAAGCGGCGCTTCCACCCGCTGATGCGGCGCCTGCTGCTCGAGCAGTGGCGCGGCCACGCCATCCTCACCCTCGGCCGCGAGGCCTTCCTGTGGTTCGGCATCGACCAGCCGCGCGAGGTGCGCGCGGCGCTGGACGCGTTCTGGGCGCGCGAGGACCGCTTCCAGGCGCAGACCGAGGTGGAGCTGCGCAGCGAGGACGGCCGCCGCACTCGTCGCGTGACGCTGTACCCGCTGCCGCATCCCTCGCCGCTCAACCAGGCTTGGTACAAGCGCTTCCCGGCGCTGCTGGACGCCCGCCTGCGGCAACTGGACGTCTGAGCGCACTCGCGTAGACGGGCCCGCTCGAGGGGGATCGCATACAGCGACGGTGCGCTATCGTGTCGCGGTGCCGAGCCCCTCGATCGAAACCCGCCTGAGCCGCCTGTGGGCCCATGAAAAGGCCAGCTACGGGCTGCGCGTGTTCATCGCGCTGGCGGTGGCGATGGGCGTGTGTTGGCACCAGCAGCAACTGGAGGCGGTGCCGGCGATCTTCCTGGGCACCATCGCCAGCGCCATCGCCGAGACCGACGACAACTGGCTGGGCCGGATCAAGTCGGTGCTGCTGTCACTGCTGTGCTTCGCCGCCGCCGCGGCCGCGGTGGTGCTGCTGTTCCCGTATCCGTGGCCGTTCGCGGCGGGCCTGGCGCTGTCCACCTTCGCCCTGACCCTGCTCGGCGCGCTCGGCGAACGCTACGCCTCGATCGCCCAAGCCACGGTGGCGCTGGCGATCTACGCGATGATCGGCCTGGACCACGGCAACCAGAACGGCCACGTCGGCGGCAATGCCTGGCATGGCGTGGCCCTGCTGCTGCTCGGCGCCAGCTGGTACGGCGTGCTGTCGGTGCTGTGGACGGTGCTGTTCGCCAACCGGCCGGTGCGCGAGCGGCTGTCGCGGCTATACCTGGAGCTGGGCCGCTACCTGCGGCTCAAGGCGGCCCTGTTCGAGCCGGTGCGGCAGAGCGACCTGCACGCGCGGCGCCTGGCGCTGGCCGAGCAGAACGCGCAGGTGGTGGCCGCGCTCAACGCGGCCAAGACCGCGATCATCAGCCGCTTCGGCCGCTCCGGCCGGCCCGGCGTGCAGTCGGGCCTGTACTTCCGCCTGTACTACATGGCGCAGGATTTCCACGAGCGCGCCAGTTCCTCGCACTACCCGTACGAGGCGCTGACCGATGCGTTCTTCCACAGCGACGTGCTGTACCGCTGCCAGCACCTGCTGGCCCTGCAGGGCAAGGCCTGCGCGGCCCTGGGCGAGGCGATCCGGCTGCGCCAGCCGTTCGACTACGGCGAGCAGACCCAGCAGGCCACCACCGACCTGCGGCAGTCGCTGGATTTCCTGCATGCCCGCGCCGATCCACGGCAGGCGCGGCTGCTCGGTTCGCTGGAACTGCTGGTGACCAACCTGCACAGCATCGAGCGGCGCCTGGCCGAGGCCGCGCAATCGGACACCACCAGCGACACCCTCGACACCCGCCTGCGCGACTCCTCGCCGCACACCCTGCGCGAGATGCTGCGGCGCATCGGCCAGCAGCTCACGCCCGGCTCGGTGCTGTTCCGGCACGGCCTGCGCATGGCCATCGCGCTGGTGGTGGGCTACGCCATCATGCAGTCGATCCACGCCAGCAACGGCTACTGGATCCTGTTGACCACCGCCTTCGTGTGCCGGCCCAACTACGGCGCCACCCGCCTGCGCCTGGCCCAGCGCATCGCCGGCACCCTCATCGGCCTGGGCGCGGCCTGGGCGCTGATGCAGCTGTTCCCTGGCACCGAGCTGCAGTTGCTGTTCGCATTGCTCGGCACGCTGGTGTTCTTCGTCACCCGCACCGACCGCTACATGCTGGCCACCGCGGCGATCACGGTGATGGCGCTGTTCTGCTTCAACCTGATCGGCGACGGCTTCATGCTGATCTGGCCGCGCCTGCTCGACACCCTGATCGGCTGCGCGATCGCCGCGGCCGCCTCGTTCCTGATCCTGCCGGACTGGCAGGGCCGGCGCCTCAACCAGGTGCTGGCGACGGTGCTGTCCAGCAGCGCGCGCTATCTGGCGCAGGTGCTGGAGCAGTACCGCAGCGGCATGCGCGACGACCTGCCCTACCGCATCGCCCGCCGCGACATGCACAACGCCGACGCCGCGCTGTCGGTGGCGTTGTCGAACATGCTGCGCGAGCCCGGCCGCTACCGCCGCAACCTGGACGCCGGCTTCCGCTTCCTGGCCCTCTCCAACACCTTGCTCGGCTACCTGTCGGCGCTGGGCGCGCACCGCGCCGCGCTGGCCGGCGAGACCGACCCGGACATCGCCCGCGCCGGCGATTACCTGCCGCAGGCGCTGGGCGCACTGGCCGACGCGCTGGCCGAGCGGCGCGCGCTGCCGGCCGCCGACGAACCCGCCGAGATCGCACTGGCCGACGCGCTGGAGCGCGAGGACGGCATCGACGAGGCCAAGCGCCGGCTGGTGCGCAACCAGCTCGCCCTGACCCTGCGCCTGCTGCCCAAGCTGCGTGCCGCCGCGCAGGCGGTCAGCGCCGCACCTGCGCCGCCGGCGCCGGTGCTGGCCGCGCCGGCCGCACGCTGATGCCCATCCACAGCAAGGCCGCCACCGCCAGCGCCGCACCGCCGATCGCCACCCCGCGCCAGCCGGCGTAGGCGTAGGCTGCGGTGCCGAGGCTGGACCCGACCGCACCGCCGATGAAGTAGCAGGTGACGTAGGCCGAGGTGATGCGGTTGCGCGCGGCCGGATCCAGTTGGTAGATCACGCTCTGGTTGCCGATGTGCACGCCCTGCACCGCCACGTCCAGCAACACCACCCCGGCGATCAGCAACCACAGCGAGTGCGGCGCGCCGAGCAGCAACAGCCACGACAGCAGCAGCATGACCAGGCCACCCCAGCCGACCCAGTGGCCGGCGCCGCGGTCGGACAGCTTGCCGGAGAGATTGGCGGCGAACGCGCCGGCCGCGCCGATCAGCCCGAACAGGCCGATGGTCGCGGTGCCGTAGCGGTAGTCCGGGCCGGACAGCAGGAACGCCAGGGTGGTCCAGAACATGCTGAAGCCGGCGAACAGCAGCCCACCCAGCACCGAGCGCGCGCGCAGCACCGGCTCGTCGCGCAGCAGCGCCAGCACCGAACCGATCAGGTGCGGATAGGACAGGTGCGGGTTGCCCGGGTGCCGCGGCAGGCCGCGCCACAGCAGGCCCGAGGCCACCAGGATCAGCGCCGCGGCCACCCAGTACACGGTGTGCCAGCCGCCAACGCCAGCCAGCAGGCCGGACACCGTGCGCGCCAGCAGGATGCCCAGCAGCAGCCCGCTCATCACCGTGCCGATGACCCGGCCGCGCTCGTGCGGCGCGGCCAGGGTGGCGGCGAACGGCACCAGGATCTGCGCCGCCACCGAGCTCAGCCCGGTGATCAGGGTGCCGAGCACCAGCAGCGCGAAGCTGTGGGCCATCGCGCTGACCAGCAGGCCGACCGCGCTGAGCGCATACAGACCGACGATCAGGCTGCGGCGCTCGAAGCGGTCGCCCAGCGGCACCAGGAACAGCAGGCCGGCGGCATAGGCCAGCTGCGCGGTGGTGACCACCGCGCCAGCGCGACGCACGTCGATGACGAAGGTCTGCGCCAGCACTTCCAGCAGCGGCTGCGCATAGTAGTTGCTGGCCACCGCCAGGCCGGTGGCGATGGCCATCAGCAGCACCAGGCCGCGGCGTATCGGCGGATGTGAGGTCGTGTCCATGGACGGGAACCGGATCGAAGAGAGGGGCGCAGTCTGTGGCGGAAGGATCGATCTTTCAAACGCATTTTTTTCACCACTGCCATCTGCTTTTGAGATAGCGTGAGCGTCGCTGCCGACGGCCGGGTCACGTCGGCGGATCGCGCTCCAAACGAACGCAACGTCCAGACTGGGACACGGCCACCCAGACCGCCATCGCTTTGAAGGAACCCGCACCATGCCCAGCACCGACATCGCCGAGGCGCTGCACCAGCACGGCTACGCGGTGGTCCGCGGCTTCCTGGGCGAAGGCGACATCCCCGACGGCCTGCTGCGCTTCCTGGAAGGCGCCGAGAAGTTCCACGACGGCGTGATCGGCGACCTGCCGGCGGCGGACATGCAGCGGATCCAGGCGCGCATCGCCGCCACCGTGCCGGCAGTGGCCGCGGCCATGGGCCTGGCGATCGCCGCCGACCGCTTCGGCTACTGCGCCATCCGCATCCGCGAGAGCCATGCCGCGCCGAGCCTGCGCCTGCCGTTCGACCAGCACCGCGATCCGAAGACCGCGCCGGGCGGCGCGCTCAACTGGCACCTGGACCACTTCAGCTATTTCCTGCATGGCGACCACCGCAACTACCTGATCTGCTACATGCCGGTGTTCAAGCCCGACGCCGGCCTGGCCAACGTGGCGATCGTCGCCGACGACGTGGTCGCGCGCCTGGATCCACGGCTGCATGAGCGCATCCAGGGCCGCGGCGCGCTGCGCTTCCGCTGCGTGGAGGCCGACACGCTGGACTGGTTCCGGCTGCGTTTTCCCGGGCAGGCCATCGCCATCGGCGACTGGTATGCGATCGAGGACCTGCACGACGCCAGTCCCGGCTGGAAGATCGGCTTCGACCTCGAAGCGCACAAGGTGGTGCCGCAGCTTGCGGTCGGCGACCTGCTGATCATGCGTGCCGACGTCATCCACCGCACCCACGACGCCGGCTGCGACCGCATCTCGGTGCGCTGCGACGCGCTGCCCGCGCATGCGCCGCGGCTGGACACGCTGCGCGGCCTGCTCGGCATCACCCTGCGCTACCCGTTCATGAGCCGCAAGCGCCGCTACAACATCCGCCTGTGGCTGCGCCAGCAATGGCGCAAGCGGCTGGGACGCCCGGCATGAGGCGGCGGCGGCAACAGACCGCGCAGCGACAAGCGGCGCTGCATGCGAGCAGCGCCACCGCTGCTCGACCGCAACGTCGCCATGGCGCGCGCCAGGCAAGCCCATGCTGACCCTGCGCCAGCTCGAATTCGCCGTCGCCGTCGCCGAGGAAGGCAGCTTCACCGCGGCCGCGCGCCGCTGCCACACCGTGCAATCGGCGCTGAGCCACCAGATCGCCAAGATCGAGCAGGCGCTGGGCGCGCGGCTGTTCGAGCGCGGTGCGCGCCACGTGCGCGCCACCGCCGCCGGCGAGGTGTTCCTGCACAACGCGCGCGCCACCCTGCGCGCGGCCGAGCGCCTGCACGAGGAAATGGCGCAGACCCTGGGCACGGTGCGCGGCCGCCTGCAGATCGGCCAGATCTCCTCGTTGAACGCGGTGCAGGTGCCGGCGGTGCTGCGCCAGTTCCGCGAAGCGCACAGTGCGGTGGACGTGCACCTGCGCACCGGCATGAGCGATGCGCTGCTGCTGGAGCTGAGCGAAGGCCGGCTCGACGTGGCCCTGGTCGGGGTCGGTCCGCACGTGGCGCTGCCGCCGCAACACCTGCTGCTGCACGAGGAAGGGCTGGCGCTGATCGCCGCGCCCGGCAACCGCTTCGCCGCGCGCCGCGAGGTCGCCCTGCGTGAACTGGAGGACACACCGATGGCCGGGCTGACCCCCGGCGCCGGCGTGCGCGGCATCATCGACCGCGCCTTCGCCGCCGCCGGCCTGCGCCAGCGCCTGCAATACGAGGTCACCCACGCCGACCTGCAGCGGCAACTGGTGGCCGAGGACCTAGGCCTGGCGGTGGTGCCGCAGACCATGGCCACCGGCATGCACGGCGTGGCCACGGTGGCGTTGCGCGAGCGCTTCCGCTTCCTCACCTACGCCGTATGGCGGCCGGACCCGACCCCGGCCGCGCGCGCCTTCATCGCCCTGCTGCGCGCGCGACGCGACGCCCTCCAGGCCGCGCCGGACAACCCCGGAGCGGGCCGCCGCGCGCCGCGCCTGCGCGCGCGGCGAACCTGCTAGGCTGCGCGCGTTCGCAAAGGAGCCTGCATGTCCGCCCACAGCCAGTTCGCCCTGCTGCGGCAACGCCGCTTTCTGCCGTTCTTCGTGGTCCAGGCGCTGGGCGCCTTCAACGACAACGTGTACCGGCAGGCGATCATCGGCCTGCTGTTCTATCTGGGCGTGACCCCCGAGCAGCGCACGCTGTACACCAACCTGGCGCCGGCGTTGTTCATCCTGCCGTACTTCCTGTTCTCCTCGCTGGCCGGGCAGATCGCCGAGAAGCTGGAGAAATCGCGGCTGGTGGTCATCACCACCACGATGGAGATCGGCATCATGTCGCTGGCCGCGGTCGGCTTCCTGACCGAGAACATGGCGGTGCTGCTGGTGGCGCTGTTCTGCACCGGCCTGCAATCGACCCTGTTCGGGCCGGTGAAGTATTCGATCCTGCCGTCGGTGCTCAAGCCGGAGGAACTGACCGGCGGCAACGGCCTGGTCGAGATGGGCACCTCGATCTCGATCCTGTGCGGCATGATCCTGGGCGGGCTGATCTTCCAGATCGCCGGCAGCCACGGGCCGGTGGCCGCGGCCACCGCGGTGGTGGCGCTGGCGGTCACCGGCAACCTGGTGGCGCGCTGCATCCCCAAGGTCGACGCCGGCGCGCCCGAGCTGAAGATCAACTGGAACCCGCTGCCGGAATCGCTGGCGATCATGCGCCTGACCCGGCGCCAGCTGGCGGTGCGCAACGCCGTGCTCGGCGTGTCCTGGTTCTGGTTCGTCGGCACCGTGCTCACCGCGCAGTTGCCGACCTACGCCGAACTCAACCTGGGCGGCGCGCAGGACCTGTACATCTTCGCCCTGGCGCTGTTCTCGATCGGCACCGGCACCGGCTCGCTGCTGTGCGAGAAGCTGTCCGGGCGCACCGTGGAAATCGGCCTGGTGCCGCTGGGCGCGTTCGGCATCAGCGCCTTCATGCTCGACCTGTACTTCGCCCGGCCCGGCGCCGCGCTGCAGACCGGCCTGGGCATCGGCCAGTTCGTGCACCAGGCCGGCAGCTGGCGGATCATGCTCGACCTGGTCGGCATCGGCCTGTGCACCGGCCTGTTCGTGGTGCCGCTGTTCGCGCTGATCCAGAGCCGCACGCCGAAGGCGGAGCTGTCGCGCGTCATCGCCGGGCTCAACATCCAGAACTCGCTGTTCATCGTGCTGGCGGCGATGATCGGCATCGCCCTGCAGATGCGGGAGCTGCAGCTGTTCGGCACGCGCATCCCGATGCCCGGGCTGAGCATTCCGCAGGTGTTCCTGGCGCTGGCCATCGCCAATGCGCTGGTGGCGATCTGGATCTTCAGCATCGTCCCCGAATTCCTGATGCGCTTCCTCAGCTGGGTGATGGTGCGCACGCTGTACCGGCTGCGCCTGCACGGGGTCGAACGTCACGTGCCCGAGGAAGGTGCCGCGCTGATCGTGTGCAACCACGTCAGCTACATGGACGCACTGGTGCTGGCCGCGGCGATTCCGCGGCCGGTGCGCTTCGTCATGTACTACCGCATCTTCAACATTCCGGTGATGCGCTGGATCTTCCGCACCGCCAAGGCGATCCCGATCGCCGGCGCGCGCGAAGACCCCGAACTGATGCAGCGCGCGTTCGACGCCATCGACGCCGCGCTCGCCGAAGGGGAACTGGTGTGCATCTTCCCCGAGGGCGCGCTGACCAAGGACGGCGAGATCGCCGCGTTCAAGTCCGGCGTGGAGAAGATCCTGGCGCGCCGCGCGGTGCCGGTAGTGCCGATGGCGCTGCGCAACATGTGGACCAGCATGTGGAGCAAGCGCGATTCGCGGTTGCGGCGCATGCGCGTGCCGCGGCGCTTCCGCGCGCATGTCGAGGTGATGGCCGATGCGCCGGTGCCCGGCGCGCAGGCCACCGCCGAGACCCTGGAAGCGCAGGTGCGGCGGCTGCGCGGCGATGCCGCCTGAGCGCGGCGCAGGTGCCGCGGGCGCGCGCTTCGGGTAAATTACCCGCAGGGGAGACGCCACAAGCAGCGGCGTCCATTGCGAAGGACCGAGGACAGTGAATCAGGTCGTACCACCACCAGCGCCCAACGCGACGGGCGTCTATGTGCCCAACAATCTCGTCTGGGCCATCCTCTCCACGCTGTTCTGCTGCCTGCCGCTGGGCATCGTCTCCATCGTCTACGCCTCGCAGGTGGATGGCCGCCGCGCCGCAGGCGACATCGCCGGCGCACGCGAGGCATCGCGCAAGGCCGGCCTGTGGGCGATGTGGTCCGCGTTCGCGCTGCCGATCCTGATGGCGCTGTGGTTCCTGCTGTTCGGCGGCCTGGCCTTCCTCGGCAGCCTGACCAGCCACTGACCCTGGGCGTTTCCCGTTTCACCACCCAACCACCGGAGCAACACGGATGAATACCACCGCACCGCAAGTGTCCAACAACCTCGTCTGGGCGATCCTGACCACGCTGTTCTGCTGCCTGCCGCTGGGCATCGTGTCCATCGTCTATGCCGCGCAGGTCAACACCAAGCTCGCCGCGGGCGACGTGACCGGCGCGCGCGAGTCGGCGGACAAGGCCAAGAAGTGGGCGATCTACTCGGCGATCACCTCGGTGGTGCTGATCGTGCTGTACCTGATCTTCATCTTCGCCCTGGGCGGCCTGGGCATGATGCAGCAGTCGTCCATGTCCTGAGGACCGCGGCCGCCGTCGCCTGCGACGGCGGCCGGCCACACGCGCTCGCCTGCCTGCCATGTCCCTGCCGCGCCTGCAGTCCCTGCCCCGCTGGCTGCCGCTGGCCGCACTGAGCGGCGCCGCGGTGGTCGCCACCGTGGTGCTGCGCCGGGTCGATCCCAATGTCCCCGGCAATCCGCTGCCCGGCTGCCCGTTCCGCGCCCTCACCGGCCTGTATTGCCCCGGCTGCGGCAGCACCCGCTGCCTGCACGCGCTGGTGCATCTGGACCTGGCTCACGCCTGGAGCAGCAATCCCCTGCTGGTGGTGGCACTGCCGCTGCTGGCGATCATGGCGCTCAACGCCGCCGGCCTGCGCCTGCGCCCGCTGGCGCCGCTGCTGAAGATCCTCGCCGACCCGCGGCTGTGGCTGTGGGTGCTGCTCGGCTACGCGCTGCTGCGCAACCTGCCCTGGTCTCCCTTCACCCTGCTCGCGCCGCACTGACGGCCCGCCACACCCGCACCGCAGCGACTCGTCTAGACTCAGCAACTGCCGTGCACCACCCATCAAGGAGATCCACATGAGCACCGTCGGCCCCGTCACGCCTCCGCCCGCCCCCGCCTCCGGCGTTCCCGGTCCGGTCCCCAACCACCTGGCCTGGGCGATCATCTCGACCGTGCTCGGCTTCTGCCTGTGCTGCCCGGCGCTGATCACCGGCATCGTCGCCATCGTGTTCTCCAGCAAGGTCAACGGCCTGCTCAACCAGGGCGACCTGGAGGGTGCGCGCCGCGCCTCCAACACCGCCAAGACCTGGTGCTGGGTGACCACCGCGCTGGCCATCATCGGCCTGCTGATCAACATCGGCATGCTCGCCACCGGCGGCATGCAGAGCTACATGGACTACATGCAGCAGATCCAGCACGCGAGCTGATCGGCATGCGCGCCTGGCAACAACGGGCGTGCCTGGGCGCCGCCGCCGCACTCGCGGCCGGCGGCGCCACGCTGTTGTACCGCTTCGACCCCAATGCCGCGAACAACCCCTTCGCGCCGTGCATGTTCCATGCGCTCACCGGCTACTACTGCCCGGGCTGCGGCATGACGCGGGCGCTGCATGCGCTGGTGCACCTGGACCCGGTCGGTGCGTTCGCGATGAATCCCGGCGCGATGCTCGGCCTGGCGCTGCTGCCCGGCCTGATCGCCTGGAAGGCCGGCTGGCGCGCAGCCTGGTTCGCACCGGTGATCAACGTGGTCTCGCGGCCGAACTTCTGGCTGGTCGCGCTGCCGGGCTACTGGATCGCACGCAACCTGCCGTGGTTCCCGTTCACCCTGCTGGCGCCGCACTAGCCGGCCTGCCGTATCCGCCGCGTCGCGTCGGGTAGCGGACGCGCACCTCCCAGCCCGGCTGATGGGCACCTCTCGTCACGTCGGCACGCGTCCTGTAGCAGCGGCTTCAGCCGCGACAGGCGTTCCCGACAAGTCCGTCGCGGCTGAAGCCGCTCCTACGCGACAACGGCGTGCGTGGCAGAAACAGGCTATTGGAGGATGCCCTGATGTCGGGAGCAGCCTCAGCTGACCCAACCGGCGATCACCAGCAGCGCCAGCAGCACCAGCCACAGCAGCAGCACCCGCCAGACCTGGCTCATCGCATCGCGCAGTTCGGGCAGGCGCCGCAGCGCCGGCACCACCATGCCCGCATCACTGTAGTCGTGCGCCTCGGCATCGAGTTCGCCGCGCACGCTGGCGCAGGCCACCGGCCCGAGGAAGCCGCTGTCCAGTTGCCAGCGTTTGCCGCCGGCGGCGCGCCAGGCACCGAACACCGCTTCGAAATTGCCGACCAGGGCCAGCGAAAACGTCATCAGGTGCGCCACCGGCCATTCCATCGCTGCCAGCAGCTGGCGCGCGCCGGCGGCGGTGGCCGGCGGCAGCCGCGACGCATACGGGCCGACCGCGGCCAGCGCCAGCAACCGGTAGCCCAGCGCGCCAAACGGCCCCAGCAGCAGGAACCAGAACAACACCGCGAACCAGCGCCGCAGCGCGCTGACCGCCACCGCCTCGACCAACCCGGCCGGATCGGCGCGCAGCGGCCCGCCATCGGCCTGCAACTGCGCCACCGCCAGCTGCCGCGCCGCGGCATCGTCGGCGTCGATGATCGCTTCCACGTCGGTATCCAGGTCGCGCGGCCCCCAGCTGAAGGCCAGGACCGCGATCCCGAACAACAGCGTCAGCAGGCCCAGATGCGGCGCCGCCAGCAGCCACTGCAGCAGGCCGACCAGCAGCAGCGGCGGCAGCAACGCCAGCGCGATGCCGTAGCGGCCGCGCCAGGTGCTGCCCTCGCCGGCATGCGTGTCCAGCCAGCTCAGCCAGTCGCCGAAGGCGTCGAAGCGGCGCAACGAGGCCACCATGCCGGGCGCGACATGGCCCAGCACCAGGGCGACGATCACAGCGACGAGGGTCGTGAACATGCAGGTCCTCCGGGACCGTTCTGAAAACGGATGCGCGCAGCGCGCCGGCGCGGTCAGGCCGGCGCGCCGTGCCGGTACCAGTCCTCGATCAGCGCACGGGCGATGGAAATGCGCGGCGGCAGGCGCAGGCCGTGGCCGTCGTCGGCACTGTCGCCGTGCGCCGCCAGGCGAGCCAGCGCGGCGCCGACCTCTTCGCGCTCGAACCAGCGCGCGTCTTCCAGTTCGCCGTCCACCTGCGGCGTGTCCGCTTCCGCCTGCGCGGTGAAGCCGAGCATCAGCGCGCCCGGAAACGGCCACGGCTGCGCACCGTAGTAGCGGCAACTGCCAGGCCGCACCCGTACCTGGGTCTCCTCGGCCACTTCGCGCGCCACCGTCTGCTCCAGCGATTCGCCCGGCTCGACGAAGCCGGCGATCACCGAGTAGCGCCGCGCCGGCCAGCTCGCCTGGCGCCCCAGCAGCAGGCGCCGGCCATCGCTGACCGCGACGATCACCGCCGGATCCACCCGGGGGTAGTGTTCGCTGGCGCACTGCGTGCAGACGCCGAGGAAGCCGCCGCGCTGCAGCGCGATGGCACCGCCGCACACGCCGCAGAAGCGGGTGCGCGCCTGCCAGTGCAGCATCGCGCGGGCGTAGGCGAACAGGCCAGCCTCCAGCGCCGGCCACTCGGTGGCGGCACGGCGCAGGTCGATGCGCTGCGGCGGCGGCGCCCGCTGCGGCACCGCCTCGGCGGCCAGCGCGAACCAGGCCTGGCTGTGGTCCAGGCCGAGGAAGAGCGCCTGCTCCGCCGGCGCGCCAAGCGCGGCGGCGCTGGCGATCAGCGGGCGTCCGTCGGTCTCGGCATGCGCATGGCCATCGGCGTCCAGCACCAGCACCCGTGCCTGCTCCCAGGCCTGGCGCAGCGCGGCCGGATCGTTGCGCACGGTATCGGCACGGTCGATCGCGGGACCGGCGAAGGCGAAGGAGTCAGTCGGATCGGACATGCGCCGCAGGGTGCAGGCAAACCGCGCGTCCCGCAAGCCGCAGCGTGTCTACACGCTGAAGCTGCTGCCGCACCCGCAGGTGGTCTTGGCGTTGGGATTGCGGATCACGAACTGCGCCCCGTGCAGGCCCTCGCTGTAGTCCACTTCCGCGCCCATCAGGTACTGCAGGCTGAGCGGGTCGACCAGCAGGGTGACCTGGTCGGTCTGCACCGCCAGGTCGTCCTCGGCGCGGTTCTCGTCGAACTCGAAGCCGTACTGGAAGCCGGAGCAGCCGCCGCCCTGGATGTACACGCGCAGCGCCAGGGCGTCGTTGCCTTCCTCGCGGATCAGCTCGCGCACCTTGGCCGCGGCGGCCGCGGTGAAGTTCAACGGCCGATCCAGCGACTGGTAGTCGGGCGTGGGCGCGGCGCCCGGCAGGGAAACGAGAGTGCTCATGGCGGCAGGATGGGGACGGCCGGCCCCCGAATCAAGCCTCGGCGGTCAGCGCGCGCGGCGGCTCGGCGTCGCCGGCGGCCTCGCGATGCGCTTCCGGCGGCGCCAGCGCCGCCAGGCTGCCGGCGTGGATCAGGCGCCCGGTCAGCTGCGCGCCGGCGTTCATCTCCACCACCTGGTAGTGCACGTTGCCCTGCACCCGCGCCTTGGACGCCAGTTCCACGCGCTCGGCGGCATGCACGTCGCCGATCAGTTGGCCGTTGATGATCACCACCGGCGCGCGCACTTCGCCCTCGATGCTGCCGTGCTCGGACAGGGTCAGCGTGGCCGGCGCGCCGTCCTCGGCCACGACCTTGCCGAGGATGCGCCCTTCCACGTAGAGCCCGCCGCTGAACACCAGGTCGCCGCGGATCACCACCTGCGCGCCGATCAGCGTATCGACCACGGTCTGGCCGCTGCTGCGGCTGTTCTTGTTTCCAAACATAGGCTGATTATTCCCCTTTGCCGTTACCGGCCAATGTCCAATCGAAGGTCTGGCTGACCGGCGCCCCGCCGCCGCTCAATACCACCCGCACCCGTTGCGGCGTGAAGCCCTTGGGCAGGATCACGCTGCCATCCAGTTGCTGGAAGTAGCGGAACGAGTAGTCCTGCCCGGGCACACCGGTCTTCTGGTGCAATTCGTCCCAGCCCACGCTGGTCAGCTTGCCGCCGCGCACGCCTTCCACGGTCAGGCGCAGCTGGCCCTGGCTGATCGCACCGCGGTTGAGGTTCTGGGTCAGCACCACGTTGTAGCGCCAGGTGCCGCCGGCCTCGGCGGAAAACTCCACCGAATGCACGCTCAGGCCCTTGCGCTGGCTGGTGGCGCCGACCAGGCGCTCGTAGAAGGCCACGTCGGCACGCAGCCCGGCGATCTCCTCGTCGCGCTCGGCCAGCGAACTCTGCACCTCGTTGTTGGCGGCGCGGCTGATCTGGTCGGAGCGGGCCAGGGTGGCCTGGCGCTGGTTGAGCGTCTCGATCTGCCGCTGTTGCGCCTGCAGGTTGCGCTCGGCCTCGCGCAACTGCGCGCTGACCGCACTCAGCCGCGGTGCGGCCTGGCGGCTGGCCAGCCACCAGGTCAGCGCCAGCGACAGCAGCCACAGTCCGGCCAGCAGCAGCCACAACCCGCGGCCGCGGCGGGGCGCGGCGCCGTTGGGCACGATCTGGAAACGGGGAACGGGTCGGTTCATGCGCGCTGCCGCGCCACCGAGGCGGCGCCGGCGTCGATCCTCGCGGGTCGGCCTGCTGGGCCACCTAGTGTAAGCCACCCTCCTGAGCGGCGCCGGACTGCACCGCATCCCACGCCCCGCCCCGCGGGCTGGCCTTCGCGGCAGGCTTGGCCGATAGTGGCCGGCATCCGTGCAGTTGCAGGAGCGCCTGCCATGACCGACGCCCATCTTTTCGTAATCGGCATCCTGCTGGCCTGGCTGGCCGGCATCCGCGTCTACCTGACCGTGTTCGGGGTCGGCCTGGCCGGCCTGCTCGGCTGGCTGGACCTGCCGCCGGCGCTGCAGGCGACGCAGTCGTGGTGGGTGCTCGGCACCTCCGGCGCGCTGGCGCTGGCCGAGTTCTTCGCCGACAAGATCCCCGGCGTGGATTCGGTGTGGGACCTGCTGCAGACCCTGACCCGGATCCCCGCCGGCGCCTTCCTGGCCGCGGCCACGCTCTCGCCCGACGGCCAGCTCGGCGCCGGCGCGCTGGCCACCGGGGCCGGCGTGGCCCTGACCAGCCACGCGCTCAAGGCCGGGACCCGCGCCCTGCTCAACACCTCGCCGGAGCCGGCGAGCAACTGGATCGCCTCGCTGGCCGAGGATTCGGTGGTGATCGCCGCCCTGGCCCTGGCTCTGGCGCACCCGTGGCTGGCGTTGGCCGTGGTGCTGGCGGCGAGCGTGCTCGGCGCGCTGCTGGTGTGGTGGACGTGGCGCCTGCTGTGGCGGGGCATGCGCCGCCTGCTGGCGCCGGCGGCGCCGTCTGCCGCGCCGCAAGGCACGCAGCCTTCGCGAACTTGATCGCATAATTGGACGCGCACCAGGAACCAGACGCGATGCCCGCCAACGACGCCGCTCCGCTTTCCCATCGCGAGGACCCGCGCGCGCGCCATGTCCGCGCCGAAACCCCGCCGCCGCACTACTGGCGCCGCTGGGTCGGCGACGCGCAGACCACGGCGCCCGCCGACCTCGCCGCCGATGATCGCGTGGCCGCTCTCGCGGCCGACTCCACGGCGGCCGCCATGCCGCTGGCCAGCAGCGAGCACGACGACGGCCCGGCCGATGCCAGCGCGGCCGCCTTCGTCGTCGCCGACACCGACGCCGATCCCGCCGCACAGGCCGCGGCCGCAGCCGCGCCCTACCGCGTGCTGATCGTCGAGGACGACCGCGCGCAGGCGCTGTTCGCGCAGAGCGTGCTGCACGGTGCCGGCATGCACGCGCAGGTGCAGATGCAGGCCGAAGACGTGCAGCAGGCCATCGTCGACTACCGCCCGGACCTGATCCTGATGGATCTGCACATGCCGGGCCTGGACGGCATGCGCCTGACCACCCTGATCCGCCAGCAGCCGCAGCACCAGTTGCTGCCGATCGTGTTCCTGTCCGGCGATGCGGATCCGGAGCTGGAGTACGAAGTGCTCGACAGCGGCGCCGACGACTTCCTGACCAAGCCGATCCGGCCGCGGCACCTGATCGCCGCGGTGTCCAACCGTATCCGCCGCGCGCGCCAGCAGGCGCAGCAGGACCACGCCGAGGCGGCGCCGCTGAACAATCCCGAGACCGGTCTGCCGACTCGCGCGCATCTGCTGCAGCTGCTGGACACGACGCTGCGCGCGCGCCGCCCCGGCAGCCTGTACTTCATCGAGATCGCCAGCGCGCTCGGCCTGCGCGAACGCTACGGCTACGCCGCATTCGAGCGGCTGATGGCGCAGGTCGGGCGCCGCCTGGCCGGCATCACCGCGCCGCAGCCGCTGGCGCGGCTCAACGACAACAGTTTCCTGCTGCTGGCCGAGGACGCCGATGCCGACGCGCAGCGGCAGCGCGCGCAGGGCCTGCGCGACACCCTGTCCGGCCACGCCTTCCCGCTGCGCGAGGACGAGGCGCTGCACCTGCGTTGCGCGATCGGCTATGCCGACTTCGGCCATGGCTTCGAGGACGCGGGCAGCGCGCTGGAGGCGGTGGAACGCACCGCGCTGCAGGCGCGGCTGCAGCCGCAGGGCATCGCCGCCTACGTGCCGCCGCACGCGGACGAGGACCTGCAACGCATCGCCATGCTGGAGGGGCAGCTGGAACCGGCCTACCAGCCGATCGTCGCCGTCGCCGGCGGCGACATCGCCCAGTATCAGGTGCTGCTGCGCCTGCGCCAGCGCGACGGCAGCCTGCTCTCGGCCGGCCAGGTGCTGCCGGCGGCCGAGGCCGGCGGCCGCATCGCCGACCTCGACCAGCAGGTGCTGGACCACGCGCTGGGCCTGCTGCACCTGTACCAGCACGCCACCCCGCCGCTGCGCCTGTTCGTGTCGCAATCCTCGCGTACGCTGGCGCGCACCGCCTTCGCCGAATGGCTGATCGACACGATCGGCCGCCGTGGCGTCACCGGCACCTCGCTGGTGATCGACCTGCGCCTGGACGATGCGCTGGTCCATACCGCCACGCTGCAGCAGTTCTGCGCGCGGCTGATGCCGCTGGGCGTGCAGTTCTGCATCAGCCAGTTCGAGCCGGGCGCCGAAGCCGAGGCCCTGCTCGCGCACCTGCCGCTGGGCTATCTGCGCCTGTCGGCACGCTTCGCCGGCGCGCATGCCGATCCGGATCTGCGCGACCAGCTGCGCGCCACCATCGACCTGGCGCACCGCGCCGGCCTGCTGATCATCGGCCAGCAGATCGAGCAGGCGCAGGCGGCGGCTGCGATGTGGATGGGCGGGGTCGATTTCATCCAGGGCAACCTGGTGCAGTCGGTCGGCGACCAGCTGAACTTCGACTTCCAGAACGCGGTGCTGTAGCCATGTCCGACCGCAGACGCCGGCCGGTTCCGCGGCCGGCGGCCTTCGCCGCGGCGCTCGCGGTCGCCGGCACCCTGCTGGCACTGCCGCCGCTGGCACTGCCGTTGCCGGCGCCGTGGCACTGGCTGGCGCCGCTGTGCATGGCCGCCGCCGCAGTGTTGGCCACCCTTGCCGGCTGCCGCGCGCGCCAGCAGATCGAACGCCTGGATGCGGCGCTGGCGCGTGCGGCGCTGGCCGAGTCCGAACGCAATGCCCTGCAGCACGACGTGCACGCGCGCGCGCGGCTGGAGCAGGAACTGCTGCAGGCCAAGCAGGCTGCCGAGGCGGCCACCCAGGCGGCTGAAGCGGCGGTGCTGGCCAAGGGCGAGTTCCTGGCGACGATGAGCCACGAGATCCGCACCCCGCTCAACGGCATCATCCCGATGCTGGAGCTGATCGGGCGCGGCCCGCTCGGCCTGGACCAGCGCGAGATGCTGCGCGCGGCCAACACCTCCTCGCTGCAGCTGCTGCGCATCGTCGACGACATCCTGGATTACTCCAAGCTGGAAGCGAACCGGCTGGAGCTGGAGATCACCACCTTCAACCTGCGCGAACTGCTCGACGGCGTGCTGGAGCTGATGCAGCGCGCGGCCGAGGCCAAGGGCCTGCGCATGGCGCTGCAACTGGACCCGGCGGTGCGCCTGCCGGTGCGCGGCGATCCGGTGCGCCTGCGCCAGGTGCTGAGCAACCTGCTCGGCAACGCGGTCAAGTTCACCGCGCGCGGCGGCATCGACCTGGGCGTGCGCCGGCTCGGCGAGACCCCGGCGCAGCACCTGCTGCGCTTCGAGGTCCGCGACACCGGCATCGGCATCAGCGCCGAGCGCCAGGAGCACCTGTTCCAGGCCTTCACCCAGGCCGATGCCTCCACCACCCGCCTGTACGGCGGCACCGGGCTGGGCCTGACCATCTGCAAGCGCATCGTCGAACTGATGGGCGGACGCATCGGCGTGGCGTCGCGGCTGGGCCAGGGCGCCACGTTCTGGTTCGAGATCCCGCTGCTGAAGGTGATCGGCGACCTGTCGCAGAACCCGGGCGGCCTGCCGCGGCTGCACGCGCTGCTGGTCGGCGCCGACCAGCGCCTGCAGCAGCGCCTGAGCGTGCTGCTGCCGAACTGGGGCGTGCAGCTCAGCAAGGTCGATTCGACCCAGGAGGCGCTGGAGCGGCTGCGCGGCAACGGCAGCGGCGCGCGCCCGGCCTACGATCTGGTGATCGGCGACCTGGACGGCCTGCGGCAGAGCGCGCGCGCCCTGCAGCGTGCCGTGGCGCGGCTGCCGGCACCGCAGACCACGCGGCTGATCTGGCTGTACGGCGAGGCCGACATTCCCGAGGAAATTCGCGCGCACGGCGCGCTGCTGTCGCGGCAGGCCGCCGACATCGACCTGCGCAGCATGCTGGCGCTGGCGCCTGCGACGCCGAGCCTGGCCAGCGAGACCGCCGGCGCCAGCGAAGACGCCGCGGATACGTTCTACCACGACGCCTTCGCGCAGGACGCCAAGGACAGCCCCACGCCAATCCGCGCCGCCGCTGCGGCGACCGCTGCGGCGGAGGCCGATGCGCCGCCACCGCACAGCGGCTACCGGCTGCTGCTGGTCGAGGACAATCCGGTCAACCTGATGGTGGCACGGCGCCTGCTGGAATCGCTGGGCCACCACGCCGACAGCGTCGAGGACGGCGCCGCCGCGCTGGCGCAGTTGGCGCGGCAGCCGTACGACCTGGTGCTGATGGACTGCCAGATGCCGGTGCTGGACGGCTACGCCGCCACCCGCCAGTGGCGCCAGCGCGAGGCCGAGGCGGCACGCCCGCGCCTGCCGATCGTGGCGATGACCGCCAACGCGATGGCCGGCGACCGCCAGCGCTGCCTCGAGGCCGGCATGGACGATTACCTGTCCAAGCCGATCGACCGCGCGCGGCTGCAGGCTTGCCTGCAGCGCTGGCTGCCGAAGCAGCCGGCGGCCATGCCGGCCCGCGTGGCAGTCGCGCCCGGGGCGGATGCGGCCATCGTCAATGGACCGGCGGCGGATGCGCTCGCCGACGCGATGCACGTCGAACCGCAGGACACCGACCGCGCCGTCATGCACCCGGCGGACGCTGGCACGGCGTCCAGCCCCACCACGACGTCGACTGCCCCGCTGCCATCGCCCAATCACGACAGGCGCGACGTTTCCCCGGCAGCGCCTGCGCTGGAACAGGACGGGGCGTCGCGCGGCGCCACCGCGACGTCGACGCCACCGCTCGCCCCGCCGGAGGCAGGGGATCTCGAGCCGCCATCGGCGGTGCCGGCGCCGGTGCTGGACATCGCGGTGCTCGACGAGCTGCGCGAGGTCGTCGGCTCGGCCAGCGTGGCGCAGATCGTCGAATTGTTCCTGGCTGATGCGCCACTGCTGATCCAGCGCCTGGAGCAGGCCGCCGCGACCGCGCAGAGCGACGCGCTGCGCGAGGCCGCGCACACGCTGAAGTCCTCGGCCGCCAACCTCGGCGCACTGGCGCTGTCGGCGGCGGCACTGCGCATCGAGTCGGGCGTGCGCACCGGCACGCTGGATCGGCCCGTGGTCGCGGTCGCGCTGGTGATCGCCGAGTTCGCGCGCGCGCGCCTGGCACTGAGCGGCTACCGCGCCAGCGTCCACGATGCCGCCGAACCCGCTGCGCCGTAACGCGGCATCGCGCGGGTCGCCCCGTGCCTGCAGGCGGCACGATCGCCCGCCCAGACCTGCCACCGAGCGTCGAAGACGCAGACGCACCGCCTGCTGCTTTTCTCGCAGGAGCGGCTTCAGCCGCGACAGGCGTTACCGGTAACGCCTGTCGCGGCTGAAGCCGCTCCTACCGTAAGAGGGCGCGGTGCGTGCATGGGCGTCGCGATGCACCGCCATGACCTTCGCCGTGTCGCATGCTCCGCCTGCGATCGCGCAGGGGACGTCGCGAGAGTCAGATGCGAGGTGTTGCGGTTGATCCGCACAGGAAACTCTCGCCGCGCGCGATGCGGCCGCAGTCGCCGCCGGCTCGGTGCATGCAGGAGCAGCTTCAGCTGCGACCGATCACCATCAATGCGTCGCGGCGGAAGCCGCTCCCACAGAAACGCGGAGGTCGTGCGCTGCCGATGCCATGTCGGCCACATGGGCTCGCGCAGCAGCGGCATGTGCCGCTGTTCGGGATCAGCGGCGACTTTCGGCCCGCGACGCGTCGCGGCGGAAGCCGCTCCAACAAAAGGGCGACGCCGCACGATGCGGATGCGATGCCGTCATCATGGATTCGCGCAGGAACGGCATGTGTTGCTGCTCGGGATCATCGGCGACCTTCCGCCATCCACGCGTCGCGACTGAAGCCGCTGCTGCACGTGCGTGGCTGAGCCGATCCACGTCCCGGAGTGCAGAGCCCGCACACTCTCCAACGCGGCGCGGACACAGGCCGGCGCCGCGGCGTCATGCGCCGACGATTCAATCGTCGAGCTTGGTCAGCAGGTAGTTCGGCTCGCCGATGCGCTCGATCAGGTCGAGCTGGGTTTCCAGCCAGTCGATGTGCTCTTCTTCCGATTCCAGGATGTCGGCCAGCAATTGGCGGCTGACGTAGTCCTGGATCGACTCGGCGTAGGCGATGCCGTCGCGCAGAATGACGGTGCCTTCTCGCTCCAGCGCCAGGTCGCACTCGAGGATTTCCTTGGGGTTCTCGCCGATGCGCAGCTTGCCCAGCGCCTGGAAGTTGGGAAGCCCCTCGAGGAACAGGATGCGGTCCGCCAGCTTGTCGGCGTGCTTCATCTCGTCGATGGATTCCTTGTACTCGTGCTCGGCCAGTTCCTTCAGGCCCCAGTTCTTCAGCATCTTGGCGTGCAGGAAGTACTGGTTGATCGCGGTCAGCTCGTTGTAGAGGACCTTGTTGAGGAACTCGATGACTTTGCTGTCGCCCTTCATGATGTCGCTCGCGTAAATCCGGAAAGCGCAGACTCTAGCGAATCGCGCCGCGACGTGAAGGAACGCGAATCGTGATCATCCCGCGCCGCAGCGCGGCGGATGGTCTCAGGCGGCGCGGGCCAGGCCGCCCAGCACCGGCAACGGCAGCTCGCGGCTCAGCGCGCGCTCCAGCACCTCGCCGGCCATGTCCAGGCAGGAGCCGCAGGTGGCACCGCAGCCCGTGCGCATGGTCAGTTCGGACACGCTGCGGCAGCCGGCTTCGGCGGCTTCGCGGATCTGGCGATCGGTGACCCCATTGCAGATGCAGACGTACACGGCAGGCTTGGCGGCGGACGGCGCGGACTGCGCCTGCCGCCATTCAAACCAAAGTGAGAATGGTTGTCAATTCCGCCCGTTAATCGTTATTAATTCGGGCCGCCCAGGGCCCGCCGCGCTTGCGCGGACGCTTGCGCGGGCGCTCGTGGCCGGCGGTATTGCCCGGTAGCCAGGCCTCCTGGGCCAGGGTCGGCATGGCGCGGATGCCGGCGCCGGCGATGGTCTGCGCCAGCGGCGCCAGGTGGCGCAGCGCCCGCGCGTAGACCCCGCGCTTGAACAGCACCACGTGCTCCACCGGGTACCAGAAATCGACCCAGCGCCAGTGGTCGAACTCCGGCGTCTCGGTCAGTTCCAGGTTCAGCTGGCTCTCGTCGCACTGCATCCGCAGCAGGAACCACACCTGCTTCTGGCCGATGCAGACCTGGCGCTCGTTGCGGCGGATGGCCCGGCTGGGCAGGCGATAGCGCAGCCAACCGGGGGTGGCGCCGAGCACTTCCACATGCTCGGGCAACAGCCCGGTTTCCTCGCGCAACTCGCGGTACATGGCCTCCACCGGGGTCTCGTCGGTGTTCATGCCGCCCTGCGGGAACTGCCAGCCGTCCCGGCGCACACGGCGTGCCCAGAACACCTGACCATCCGGCCGCATCAGCACGATGCCTACGTTCGGTCGATAGCCGTCCGGATCGATCACGATGCGGACTCCTGAAAAATCTACTGGCTCCGACTCTGCCATGGCTGCGGCCGGGCCACAAGCAGCGCAGAAACCCGTTGACAGCCGGCCGCTTCTCCATAAGAATTGGCGGTTCACCAGGGCTATGTAGCTCAGCCGGTTAGAGCACAGCACTCATAATGCTGGGGTCGGTGGTTCGAGTCCACCCATAGCCACCATGGTGTGTACGCCCAAGGCGTGCGATACTTGCAGTCCACATTGCCCCGTCGCCAAGCGGTAAGGCACCTGACTCTGACTCAGGCATTCGGTGGTTCGAATCCATCCGGGGCAGCCAAACACACAAAAAAGGCCGATCGTAAGATCGGCCTTTTTTGTGTGTTTGGCTGCGGGTTCGCGCAGGCGCGCAGCGCCTGCGCCCCACACCTTGCTGCGCAAGGCGTGGACCCCAGCCCTTCCGCCTCCACATCCCCGCGCCTGTCGGCGGGGCCCCTTGGACTCCAAGGGGCTACTCCACCAGATGGAATGCGGATCGTCGGAAGTAAGCGCGCGCCTATGAACTTCATCGGAAGCATTTCGGCAGCAGGGCGCGCGACCACGAGTTTGAGGCAGGAAACTCCCCAGCGACCCCGGATCTCCAATCAGGCTGGAGATCGCCCAAGCCCTGTGAGCAGATCCGTCGAGGCAGAGCCTCGACGACCACCACGGCACCTGCCAGCACAAACCACACCCCAGAACGACAAAAGCCCGGCCAAAGCCGGGCTTTTGCGTGGTCCCAGCAGGCTCCCGAAGGAGCCCACGCCAGGCGCGATGGATCAGCGCTTGGAGAACTGGGTGGCGCGGCGGGCCTTGTGCAGACCGACCTTCTTACGCTCGACTTCGCGGGCGTCGCGGGTCATGAAGCCGGCCTTGCGCAGCTCGCTCTTCAGGGTTTCGTCGTACTCGACCAGCGCACGGGCGATACCCAGGCGGATCGCACCGGCTTGGCCGGTGGTGCCGCCGCCGGTGGCGGTGACGACGATGTCGAAGCTCTCGGTGTTCTTGGTCAGCTCCAGCGGCTGGCGCACGATCATGCGCGCGGTCTCGCGGCCGAAGAACTCGTCCAGCGGACGGCCGTTGACGGAGATGTTGCCGGTGCCCTTGCGCAGGAACACGCGGGCAGTGGAGGACTTGCGGCGGCCAGTGCCGTAGTTTTGCGAAATCGCCATGATTAGATATCCAGAACCTGCGGCTGCTGAGCGGCGTGCGGATGCTCCGCACCGGAATAGACCTTGAGCTTGCGGTACATCGCGCGGCCCAGCGGGCCCTTGGGCAGCATGCCCTTGACCGCGATTTCGATCACGCGCTCCGGGTGGCGCTCCAGCGCCTGCTCCAGGCTCTCGGTCTTCAGGTTGCCGATGTAGCCGGTGAAGCGATGGTACTTCTTGTCCTTGAGCTTGTTGCCGGTGACGACGATCTTCTCGGCGTTGATCACCACCAGGTAATCGCCGGTATCGACGTGCGGGGTGTAGACCGGCTTGTGCTTGCCGCGCAGGCGGCGGGCCAGTTCGGTGGAAAGCCGGCCCAGCGTTTTGCCGGCGGCGTCGACGAGATACCAGTCGCGCTGGACGGTCTCGGACTTAGCAGTGAAGGTGCTCATTATAAGACTCGGTTGGTCGGGCGGATTCCTGCGGCGAACGGCCGGAACTTTGCCACGCGTTGTGAATTGCAAAAACGCAAGAGGCGAAATTCTACGTGGCCCGGCCGCGGCGCGCAAGTCCACCCCTGACCGGCGGCCGCGGGTCCGGCGGCACGCTTGGCAGTGCGCCGGCCGGGGGCCAAAATCGAGGGCCCCACCGCTTCGGGCCTTCCCCATGATCGCCAGCCGCCAGCATTCCCCGCTCGATCGCGCCCTGGTCGAGGCCCAGCGCGCGCTGGAGACCGTGTTCGGCGATCCGCCGGCGCAGCGCCCCTACCCCGCCGCGGCCACCGCCGACGTGGTGCTGGCGCCGGACGAGCGCCGCCACGCCGCCGGCCTGATGCGCATCAACCACGTCGGCGAGGTCTGCGCCCAGGGCCTGTACTTCGGCCAGGCCGCGGTCGCGCGCGATCCGGCTACCCGCGCGCACCTGCTGGAGGCGGCGCAGGAGGAGACCGACCACCTGGCCTGGTGCGCGGCGCGGCTGCGCGAGCTCGACAGCCGCCCCAGCCTGTTCAATCCGCTGTGGTACGCCGGCAGCTACGCGATCGGCACCCTGGCCGGGCTGCGCGGCGATGGCTGGAACCTGGGCTTCGTGGTCGAGACCGAGCGCCAGGTCGAGGCGCACCTGGACGAACATCTGCAGACCCTGCCGCCGGCCGACCTGCGCAGCCGCGACATACTGAACGTGATGAAGGCCGACGAGGCCCGCCACGCCGAGCACGCCGAACAGGCCGGCGCACGGCGCCTGCCGCCGCCGATCCCCACGGTCATGGCCGCCGCCTCGCGGCTGATGAAGGCCGTCGCCTATCGGCTGTAGGCGTCCGCCGGTCGGGCTGGCACCACCCCGGCTGGCATTACCGGCTCGATCGCGTTAAAGTGAACGAACGCTGACTGATTCCACGTCGGCGCACGCCGTTCGAGCCGCGGTGCGTCCCTCGTGCCGTCCGCTCTCCGAAGTACCCGCGCCGAGTCACGCACGCGTGCGCTCCGCCTGCCGATCGCCATGCCCGCATCTTCGCTCCATCTACCGTCGCCCCGCACCCGCTGGTTGTCGCGCCTGCTGTTCGCGAGCCTGTTCGCGCTCGGCGGCGGCGCCCTGCTGCATCACCTGCTCGGCGACTATCGCCAGGCCAGCGCGATCCTGCGCGACCACTCGGTCGCCACCGTGCCGGTGATCGCCGACGGTGCCTTCGGCATGCAGACCCAGCCGCTGGTGCGCTACCGCTTCCATTACGTGTTCGAGAGCAAGGGCCGCCTGCACAGCGGCGCCTTCGAAGCCAGCGGCGCCGAAGCCGCGCCGCTGCTGCTGGACGGCGCCACCGTCGAGATCGCCTACGCCAATGCCGATCCCTCGCGCTTCGGGCGCCTGGACCAGCTGCAGCACGCCGGCAATCTCGGCAGCGTGTTCACCCGCGCGATGATCGCGCTGTCGATCGCCGCGCTGCTGGCGGTGGTCGCGCACCGGATGCTGATCGGCCGGGTCCTGACCCGGCGCCGCATCGCCGCCTGAGTCCCGCGCTCGCGCGCCGCGCTCAGTGGCCGACCAGCTTCAGGCCGATCACCCCGACCACGATCAGGCCGATGCAGGCCAGCCGCGCCGGCGAGGCGCTGTCGCCGAACAGGACCACGCCGAGCATGGCCGTGCCCAGCGCCCCGATGCCGGTCCAGATCGCATAGGCGGTGCCGAGCGGGATGTGCTTGAGCGCCTGGGTCAGCAGCCACAGGCTGAGGCCGGCACCGGCCAGGGTCGCCACGGTCGGCCAGGGCCGGGTGAAGCCTTCGCTGTACTTGAGGCCGAGGGCGAAGCCGATCTCGAACAGGCCGGCCAGCAACAGGTAGATCCAGGGCATTGTCTTTCTCCGTAGACAAATCCAAATGAAAACGGCCCGATGTCTGCACATCGGGCCGCCGTCGGCAGGGGTCGCAGCGCAGGCTGCGGGCGGGCCGTCCCGCCAATGTCGCGGTCGCTTACTCGGACAGGTTGCGCCCGTGGAACAGCTCCTCGATCTCGCGCTTGAGCAGCGCCTCGATGCGCATGCGCTCCTTGAACGAGAGGTTCTTGGCCTTTTCCTCGAACAGGTACTGGTCCAGGTCGAAGTCCTTCAGGTGCATCTTGGTATGGAAGATGTTCTCCTGATAGACGTTGACGTCGAACATCTCGTAGCGCGACTTGACGTTCTTGGCCAGGAAGTTCTGGATCGAGTTGATCTTGTGGTCGATGTAGTGCTTCTTGCCCTTCACGTCGCGGGTGAAGCCGCGCACGCGGTAGTCCATGATCACGATGTCCGATTCCAGGCTCTCGATCAGGTAATTGAGGGCCTTCAGCGGCGAAATCACGCCGCAGGTGGCGACGTCGATGTCGGCGCGGAACGTGGCGATACCGTGCTGCGGATGGGTTTCCGGGTAGGTATGGACGGTGATGTGGCTCTTGTCCATGTGCGCGACCACGGCGTCGGAAATGATCTCCTTGCCCGCCGCCTTCTTGTCGATGACCGGCTCTTCGGAGATCAGGATCGTCACCGAAGCGCCCTGCGGATCGTAGTCCTGGCGCGCGATGTTGAGGATGTTGGCGCCGATGATCTCGGCCACATCGGTGAGGATCTGGGTCAGGCGATCGGCGTCGTACTGCTCGTCGATGTACTCGATGTAGCGCTGGCGCTCCTCTTCGGAAATCGCGTAGCAGACGTCGTAGATGTTGAAGCTCAACGCCTTGGTGAGGTTGTTGAAACCTTGCAGCCTCAGGCGAGGCAACGGCTTGACCACGGCGTGGATCCTCTGGAAGTGGGGGGAAAGACACTCAATTATGAGCCAAATGGCCCGACTGCGAAACGTGGCGCCCGTCTCTTGTTTGCCGCCGCGAACGCGTCCCGTTAAGCTTCAGGAATTACGCCGTAGCGAAGCCGCCATGAGCCCCGGAAACACATCGACTGCAGCACCTGTGCGCATCGCTCCAAGTCCTCTGACGTTGGACACCGCCACCATCGACCGCTTCCTGGCCCACAGCCACCGTCGCCGCTATCCGGCGCGGACGGACGTGTTCAGGCCAGGCGATCCGGCCGGCACCCTCTACTACGTCGTCAGCGGCTCGGTCAGCATCATCGCCGAGGAAGATGACGACCGCGAGTTGGTGCTGGGCTATTTCGGCAGCGGCGAGTTCGTCGGCGAGATGGGCCTGTTCATCGAATCCGACCAGCGCGAGGTGATCCTGCGCACCCGCACGCCCTGCGAGCTGGCCGAGATCAGCTACGAGCGCCTGCACCAGCTGTTCCTGGGCTCGCTGTCGTCCGATGCGCCGCGGGTGCTGTACGCGATCGGCGTGCAGCTGTCCAAGCGCCTGCTGGACACCTCGCGCAAGGCCAGCCGCCTGGCGTTCCTGGACGTCACCGACCGCATCGTGCGCACCCTGCACGACCTGGCCCAGGAGCCGGAGGCGATGAGCCACCCGCAGGGCATGCAGCTGCGCGTGTCGCGCCAGGAACTGGCGCGGCTGGTCGGCTGCTCGCGCGAGATGGCCGGCCGGGTGCTGAAGAAGCTGCAGGTCGACGGCATCCTGCATGCCCGCGGCAAGACCGTGGTGCTGTACGGCGCGCGCTGACCGCCATGGGGCGCTAGGCCCGGCGCGATGCTGCTGAGCGAGACCTTCTACTGGTTCGTGCTGGTCGGCCTGGCCGCGCAACTGGTGGACGGCGCGCTGGGCATGGCCTTCGGCCTGGTCTCCTCCTCGGTGCTGCTGAGCCTGGGCCTGCCGCCGGCGGTGGTCAGCGCCAGCGTGCACAGCGCCGAGGTGTTCACCACCGGCGCCTCCGGCCTGTCGCATCTGGCCCTGGGCAACGTCGACAAGCGGCTGTTCCTGCGCCTGGCGCTGCCGGGCATGGTCGGCGGCATCGCCGGCGCCTATGTGCTGACGCAGCTGCCGGGCGAGCTGATCCGCCCCTTCGTCTATCTGTACCTGCTCGCCCTGGCGGTGCTGATCCTGCTGCGCGCGGCCGGCCGTGCACTGCCGCGCCGCGAGGTGCAGCGGGTGCCGCTGCTGGGCTTCGTCGCCGGCCTGCTGGACGCCAGCGGCGGCGGCGGCTGGGGGCCGGTGGCGACCTCGACGCTGCTCGCCCGCGGCGGCCAGGCCCGCACCACCATCGGCACGGTCAACGCCGCCGAGTTCCTGGTGACGCTGTCGATCTCGCTGACCTTCCTGCTGACGATGGGCCTGCAGCACCTGGACATCGTGCTCGGCCTGCTGGTCGGCGGCATGCTCGCCGCGCCGCTGGCAGCGCTGTTGGTCAAGCGCGTGCGCGAGCGCTGGGTGCTGGTGGCGGTCGGCCTGCTGGTGCTGGGCATCAGCTTGTATCAGGTGGGCGGGGCGCTGTATCGCTGGCTGGGCTGACGCCCGGGAGTCGGGATTGGGGATTCGCAGGAGCGGCGTCGGCGGCACCTGACGCGGCGCTGGCCACGCATCAGGCGGTCAGGCCGCGTTCGCTTTTCCCTGGGCGGGCCGCGCGATGATCGCGGCCGGGATGCCGCCGCCGATGGCGGTGCGTCTCACCACTCCACTGCCCCGCGAGACCGCCATGCGTGCCATCCCGTTGCTCCTGGCCCTGTTGTGTCTGGCGCTGCCGGCGCCGCGCGCGCAGGCCGACGACGCCTTCGCCCGGCTCGGGCGCGGGGTCAACATCCTCGGCTACGACCCGCTGTGGAACGACCCGGCGAAGGCGCGCTTCCGCCCGCCGCTGTACCGCACGATCCGCGACGGCGGCTTCCGCACGGTCCGGGTCAACCTGCAGGCCTTCGCGCACATGGACGCCGCCAACCGGCTCGACCCGACCTGGCTGAAGACACTGGACACGGTGGTCGACCAGGCCACCGCCGCGGGCCTGAACGTGATCCTGGACGAACACGACTTCCACCCCTGCGCCGCCGATGCGGCGGTGTGCCGGACCAAGCTGCTGGCGTTCTGGAGCCAGGTCGCCCCGCGCTATCGCCACGCGCCGGCGTCGGTGCTGTTCGAGATCCTCAACGAGCCCAACGGCCAGATGACCAGCGCGGCGTGGAACGACCTGCTGCGCGATGCGCTGCAGGTCATCCGCCGCGACAACCCGACCCGCACCGTGGTGGTGGGCCCGGCCAGCAGCAATTCCTTCACCGCGCTCGACAGCCTGCGCCTGCCCGATGACGATGCGCACCTGCTGGTCACCGTGCACTACTACAACCCGTTCCGCTTCACCCACCAGGGTGCGCCGTGGGCGCCTGCGGACATCCGCGACCACACCGGCGTGGCCTGGGGCAGCGCGGCCGACCGGACCAAGCTGTACGGCGAGTTCGACCGCATCGCGGCCTGGGCCACGGCGCACCATCGGCAGGTACTGCTGGGCGAGTTCGGCGCCTACGAGCAGGCGCCGCCGGCCGATCGCCTGGCCTGGACCGTGGCCGTGGTCAATGCCGCGGAGAAGCGCCATTTCGCCTGGGCCTACTGGGAGTTCGAGGGCAGCTTCGGCGCCTACGACATCGACCGCGGCCAGTGGGTCGCGCCGCTGCACCATGCCTTGGTGGGCAGCGACAGCGCTTACGCCAGGTCCGGCGGCTGATCGCCGCAGCGGGCGCACGCAGGGCCATGCGGACGACCTTGGCCGTGACCAGCGCTGCGCGGTCGCGGCGCCGACGGCAGCAGCGGTTAGCGGCCGGCGCCCTCGCCACCGCGGTCGCGGCAGCCCCAGTTGAGGATCGGCGTGCCGGACGGCAGCAGCCGGCGGAACACCGCCACCGCGCTGTGCTTGGGATTGACCACCACCGGCGTGGCCGCGGCCTGCAGCAGCGGCAGATCGGCGGTGCTGTCGGAATAGGCCATGGCGATCTCACCGTAGCCCAGTTCGCGCAGCATGCGCATCTTTTCCTCGTTGTGGCAGTGGCGCGTGGCGGTGACCGCGCCCAGGCGCGGGCCGATCAGGCTGCCGACCACCGGCACGTCCTGGTGCGCGACGAAGCCGAGGATGGCGCGCGCCAGTTCCGGCGGCGCGCCGGTGGCGACCACGACGCGATCGCCGGCGGCGCGGTGCCGGGCGAACACCTCCAGCGCCTGCGGCAGCAGCCGCTGGCGGATCTGCGCCTGATGCTGCAGCACGTACTGGTCGATGATGCGATTGAACTCGCGGGCGCGGCGCAGACCGAAGCTGGCGATCCAGACGTAGCCGGAGATGCCGGTGCGCCGGGTCGGCAGCATCGCCACCAGCGGCCCCAGCAACGGCGTGGCCAGCACCGCGGCGGCCAGGCGCAGCGGATTGCGCTTGATCAGCCATGCGAACAAGTGGCTGCCCGAGTCGCCGTCGTAGAGGGTGTGGTCGAAATCGAACACCACCAGCGGCGCGTCGGCACGCGGCAGCGGATACGCGCCCGGGTCCTGCGCGCTCATGCCGCGAAGAACAACTGGCGCAGCGCCTCGCCCGGTTCCTCGGCGCGCATGAACGCCTCGCCGACCAGGAACGCGTGCACGCCGGCGCCGCGCATCAGCGCCACGTCGTCCGGGCCGAGGATGCCGCTTTCGGTGACCAGCAGGCGGTCGCGCGGCACCGCGTTCTGCATCGACAAGGTAGTCTGCAGCGACACCTCGAAGGTGCGCAGGTTGCGGTTGTTGATGCCGATCAGCGGCGCCGGCACCTGCAGCGCGCGCTCCAGTTCGTCGATGTCGTGCACTTCCACCAGCACGTCCATTCCCAGTTGCAGCGCCAGCGACGACAGCTCGGCCAGTTGCAGGTCGTCCAGCGCCGCCACGATCAGCAGGATGCAGTCGGCGCCGAGCGTGCGCGCCTCGTACACCTGGTACGGATCGATGGTGAAGTCCTTGCGCAGCACCGGCAGCGTGCAGGCGTCGCGCGCCTGCTGCAGATAGCGGTCGTGGCCCTGGAAGAAGTCCTCGTCGGTCAGCACCGACAGGCAGGCGGCGCCGCCGAATTCGTAGCTGACCGCGATGTCGGCCGGATGGAAGTCCGGCCGGATCACGCCCTTGGAGGGGCTGGCCTTCTTGACCTCGGCGATCACCGCCGGGTCGCCATTGGCGATGGCGGCCTGCAGCGCGCGGGCGAAGCCGCGGGTGGGCGGCATGGCCTCGGCGCGGGCGGCCAGCTCGGCCAGCGGCACGCGCGCGCTGCGCGCGGCGATCTCGTCGGCCTTGCGCGCGAGGATGGTGCGGAGAATGTCGCTGCTCATGCGGTGGGGATCCTGGGGGATGGCCGGATTATCGGCGATGTGGGGTTAAAGAAGGGATCGGGACCCGGGACCCGGGACCCGGGACCCGGGACCCGGGACCCGCAACAGCCTAGGCAGCCACGCACGTGTTGCAACTGAAGGACTGGATGGGCGAGCGCCAATCGCCCCAGATCCGCGAACTGCGCTCCTACCGGGTCCCGGGTCCCGGGTCCCGGGACCCGACCAACCGCTGCGTACACGCCACATACGCCTCCAGCTTGGCCCGCGCACGCCCATCGGCGATGGCCGCGCGCGCCAGAGCGATGCCGGCGCCGATATCGTCGGCCAGACCGGCCACGTACAGCGCCGCGCCGGCATTGAAGGCGACGATGTCCAGGGCCGGGCCCGGCACGTTGTCGAGCACGGCGCGCAGCATCGCCATCGATTCGGCGGCATCGGCGACCTTGAGGTTGCGGCTGGCCGACATGGCGATGCCGAAATCCTCCGGATGCACCTCGTACTCGCGGACCTGGCCGTCGCGCAGCTCGCCGACCAGGGTGCCGGCGCCGAGCGAGAGCTCGTCCATGTCGTCGCGGCCCCATACCACCAGTGCGCGCTCGGCACCCAGTTCCTGCAGCACGCGCGCCTGGATGCCGACGAGGTCGGGGTGGAACACGCCCATCAGGATGTTCGGCGCGCCGGCCGGGTTGGTCAGCGGGCCGAGGATGTTGAAGATGGTGCGCACGCCCATCTCGCGCCGCACCGGCGCCACCACCTTCATCGCCGGATGGTGCACGGGCGCGAACATGAAGCCGATGCCGGTGGCCGCCAGCGCCTGCGCCACCTGTTCGGGCTGCAGCTCGATCGCCGCGCCCAGCGCCTCCAGCGCGTCGGCGCTGCCGGACTTGGAAGAGACGCTGCGGTTGCCGTGCTTGGCGACCTTGGCGCCGGCCGCGGCGGCCACGAACATCGCGCAGGTGGAGATGTTGAAGGTGTGCGAGCCGTCGCCGCCGGTGCCGACGATGTCGACCATGTGGGTGCGGTCGGCGACCGGCACGGTGCGCGAGAACTCGCGCATCACCACCGCCGCGCCGGCGATCTCGCCGACCGTCTCCTTCTTGACCCGCAAGCCGGTGAGGATGGCCGCGGTCATCATCGGCGACACCTCCCCGCGCATGATCTGCCGCATCAGCCCGACCATCTCGTCGTGGAAGATCTCGCGGTGCTCGATGGTGCGCTGCAGGGCTTGCTGGGGGGTGATGGTCATGGGGAGGATCTGCTCGTAGGCTGAAATATGTGAGGCGCCGCGCCGGATGCGCTCAGCGCGCCTGCGTCGGCCGCGGCATGCGCAGGCGCCCTTGCGCCAGCACCTCGAAGTAGTCGGCCGGACCGCCGGCACGCAGCAGGGTGGCGACCGCGGCCGGATCGTAGATGCCGTCCTGCAGCGCGTGCGTGGCGATGTGCACGCCGACCACCTCGCCCAGCACCAGCCAGGTCTGGATCGGCTCGCCGCGCGCGCTCTGCAGCGGCAGCAGCTGGCTGAGGCGGCACTCGAAGCTCACCGGGCTGGCGGCCACCCGCGGCGCGCCGATCAGGCGCGAGGGCGCGGCGGTCAGGCCAGCCAGGGCGAACTCGTCGACCTCCGGCGCCACCGCGGCGGAACTGGCGTTCATCGCCTCGGCCAGCGGCCGCGTGGCCAGGTTCCAGGTGAACTCGCCCGTGGCCTCGATGTTGCGCACGCTGTCCTTCCAGCCGATGCTGGCGAAGCCGACGATCGGTGGGACGTAGTTGAAGGCGTTGAAGAAGCTGTAGGGCGCCAGGTTGGCGACGCCGTCGGCGCTGCGCGAGCCGATCCAGCCGATCGGCCGCGGCCCGACGATGGCGTTGAACGGATCGTGCGGCAACCCGTGGCCGTGGGCCGGTTCGTAGAAGTGGAAGGCGTCGGTGCGATCGTGCATCGGCAGGGTCCGGCAGTGACGGAAGGCGGGCGGCGCCGTCGCGGCGCGCTCAGCGCTCCAGGAAGTTCTTCAGCAAGGCGTGGCCATGCTCGGTGAGGATGGACTCGGGATGGAACTGCACGCCCTCGACCGGGAACTGGCGATGGCGCAGGCCCATGATCTCCTCCACCGTGCCGTCGTCGTGTTCGGTCCAGGCCGTCACTTCCAGGCAATCGGGCAGCGTGGTCTTCTCCACCACCAGCGAGTGGTAGCGGGTGGCCTCGTAGCGGTCCGGCAGGCCGGCGAACACGCCGCGGCCCTGGTGGCGGATGCGCGAGGTCTTGCCGTGCATGATGGTGCCGGCACGCACCACCTGACCGCCGTAGACCTGGCCGATGCTCTGGTGGCCCAGGCACACGCCCAGGATCGGCGTGCGCTGGCCCAGCCGCTCGATCAGTTGCAGCGACACCCCGGCCTCGTTCGGCGTGCACGGCCCCGGCGAGATGACGATGCGCTCGGGCGCCAGGCGCTCGATCTCGTCCACGCTGAGCGCGTCGTTGCGCACCACCTTGACCTCGGCGCCGAGAGCCTGCAGGTACTGCACGAGGTTGTAGGTAAAGCTGTCGTAGTTATCCAGCATCAGAACTTTCATAGGCTTAAGTCCTTGATTTAATTGCTAATTTTTTTCAACCACCGGCTGCATATACACGCTGATATACACATTTGCAGTGGATTCCAATGGCGCCTTCGGTCGGCGCCATCGAAGCGGCCCGAATCTTGGTCCGCCGTTGCCAAAGCACAACCGCCCACGCCTGCGGGCTTCTGCTGGTCTCACGGTTGGTGCTGCCACGGCGGGTCGTCCTCCGGCAGGGGACTCGTGGCTCACCGGCGCGCGAAACCATCCAAGCGCCCGCGGGGCGAGGTTGGCATAGAGGCGATGGGGAACTGGGGGCAAGACACTCTCCTTGGTGAGAGCCGCCGTGCCGGGAGCTGGGAACATGCCGCCACCGGTCAGGGCGGCAAACCTGCAGTCGCGAGGACCGCAGCGGTGCGCCGCTTCTACGAGAAGCGCCACCACTTGGCTACGTTGAACGATGCGCTGCAGGTCATGATGCTCGGCCAGTTGGGTCGTTGGAGGTTCAGCAGCCCTTGCGCAGGCTGCGAACAGGATCAGCCTGAGTGTAATGCCCAAGGGTGGCACTGTCGATGCGATGCCCTCGACGCCGCCGAACGCCGCTCTCCAATGCGGAACGGCGCCGACGCTCATTGCCTGCAGCCAGTATCCCCCCGCGACTCTCATCATGCCCCGACACGCTATGCATGATGTTGAGGCTCGCATGACGCTCTACACGACGGACTACCTGGAGTACTACCTCACGCTCGTGGGCTGGATCGTCCAGAACGGCATCTGGAGCATCCTCGTCGCGAGCGGAGCGTTCGCCCTGCCCTTCGTCGCGATCGTTGTCCAGGAGTGGCTCCGCGCCCGGGGCGAAGGTGCCGACGAAGGCAACAAAGGCGTGCTGTCGGCCGCCCGGATCGAGAACCGCGTCTGGGTGGCCGTGGTCGTCATCCTGTTCGCCGGCATCCCCTTCATTGACGTGGATCTATCCACGATCCAGTTCGATGCCAGCCGCTCCAAGCAGTGCAAGGTCGATGTGGCCGTCCCCCAGGACACGCGTTGGTCGAACGCGTTCACCACCCTCAACAACCAGAGTGCGCGCGTGCCGGTGTGGTGGTTCTTCATGCACGCGATTTCCAAGGCCGTGACCGGGGCGGCCGTCGCAGCCATCCCCTGCGGGACGGATCTGCGGCAGATGCGGATGGAGATCGACAGCACGCGCATCAACGATCCCGTGCTGGCACAGGAAGTGGCCGACTTCACGCGGGACTGCTACGGGCCGGCGCGGGCCAAGCTCTTCATGGGCCGCCCCGAACTCTCGGATGCCCAGATGGACGACGTGACCTGGATCGGATCCGCCTACTTTTTGGGGACAAGCGGGTACTACGACAGCTACCACTCCCAGACAGCCCGCGCTTCCTGGCCGTACGACGCCACGCGCGACGCGGGGCTGGCACAGGTCGCGAATGGCGGCGGCTACCCTACCTGCAGGCAGTGGTGGAACGACGGCGAACGAGGTCTGCGAAGCCGGTTGCTGGCCCAGGTGGACTCTGGCCTCCTTGCCCGTGTCGGGCGCTGGGCGAGCTTCGTGTCACTACAGCAGGCCGACGACGCGGTCATCCGTGCCATCGCGGCGCCGCGCCAGCAAACCATGAACCAAGGTCAGGCGTACGCGGACTACGGCGGCCAGGTCGAGATGACGCTGCCCAACATCGTCACGCGTGGAGCGGCCGACGTGGGCCTCGCCGCTGGCTCGGTGGGCTTCTTTCCGGCCATGGACGTGGTCCGCCAAGCCTTACCGATGGTGCTGTCGTTCCTCAAGATGGCAATGGTCATCTGCGTGCCGCTCGTGCTGCTGTTCGGCACGTACGACCTCAAGGCCGTGGTGACCGTGAGCTGCGTGCAGTTCGCCCTCTTCTTCGTGGACTTCTGGTTTCAGTTGGCCCGCTGGATCGACAGCACGATCCTCGATGCACTGTATGGATGGAGCGGTCCGCACAGCAACCTCGACCCATTGCTGGGGCTGAACAATGCTTTCGGCGACATGCTCTTGAACTTCGTGATGGCCATGATGTTTATCGTGCTACCCAGCTTTTGGGTCGCAGCCCTCGGTTGGGTAGGTGTCCGCGCTGGCAACATCGCTCAAATGCTCACGACCGGGACAGAGGGCGGCAGATCGGCAGGTGGCAAGGGAGGCAGCATAGCTATCAACGCGACGCGCTCCATGCGCTCGAATTGAACGCAACCATCTACGCGTCGTCTTGCTCGCCAGGATCGATCCGAACTTCGCCGCGGTACAGCCCAAATCCTGCAACGCCGTCCCTCCACCGAGGCTCTTCTTCGTGATCGTCAAGGTCAACCCGGCCAATGAGCCAAAGAGCGGCGATCACTGCGAGGACCAGCGTGCCAAGCCAGAAAGCTACATAGAGAAGCACGCCGATCACCAGCAGGAGAGCACAGGCACCGATCGCTTTCGCCACGATGGCGGGCGCGCCCGCAGCGATCAGCCAGCCGGTGAATTGCGCATTCCGAGCCAGCAACCAGCGCCAGGTACGCGCAGAAGCGCGACCTGCCCTGCGGCTCAGCGGCGTTCTCGATTGCGCGGTAGCCATGTTGGTGCCCTCATGCTGCTTCAGACGTTGAACGGGTTACGAATCGACAGGCTCTCTTCGATGATGAGGCCGTGGTGCATGTCCTCGGAAAAGAGGGTCTGGCAACCTTCGGCCGCCGCCGCAGCCACGATGCAGGCGTCGTAGAACGACAACTGGTGCCGCGCGGCCAACTCGCGGGCTCGGTCATGCACCTCGACCGTGACCGGCACAATGGTGCAGAACTCTCGCACCAGCGCCAGGAACTGGCCGACGTCGCCCCAGCCCATTTTCAACTTGCGCACACAGACATGGGTGACCTCGTTGAGCACCTGGACGCTGATGATCGGGCGGCGCCGCAGCACCGCCTCGGCGCACTCCGCCTTCTCGGCGTCCTCGGACAGCAGGTAGAGCACGACATTGCTGTCCATGAACACCTTGCTCTTACCCCCGGCCATTTGCCTCGTCCCGGTTGAACTTGAAGTCCGCCGGCAACTTTCCGCGGAAGGAGCGGAGCCGCTCCAGCATGACTTCCGCTCCGGGCTTTTTGCTCACAGCGAACGACCGCGCATCACCGACGAAGATTTCGATGTCATCGCCTTCCCGCAGTTCCAGCGCCTCGACTACGTTCGCCGGCAGGCGAACCGCCAAGCTATTGCCCCACTTTGCGACTTGCATGGCTACACCCAAATGATATACACGTGATGGCGTATATCCTACCCCCTTCACGACGCCTCGCAAATCCCATCGTTGGCACCGGCAGCAAAGGGCGCGTGCGCGGCAAATGGAAAAGGGAATGGAAGGGACACCAATGGGAAAGGCCCTACCCGGAAAGGCGAAAAGGCGGCCACACGATGCGCCCTTTCATCGGCGCCGATGGCGCTCGCGTTTTGCTACTACTGGAAGGAAGTCGGCCACAAGGCCAGCCATCGCCGGCTCAAAGCCGGCAGCCGAAGGTCAGTCGTCGAAAACTGACGCCCTTCCCCATCCCAGGAGATCGATCCATGCCCTTCGCACTTGGTCTTGCAACCTTTCTCGCTATGGCACCGATGCAGACCGAGGGCGCCATGCAGGCGGACGCCGCGCTGTGCGGTGAGGCGACGAGCATCTACCTGCCCGAGCCGCACGGCACCCCGGCCCCCAATATCCAGCTGGCCCACTTTCAGTACATGAGCCCGGACGAGGCCTGTGCGCGCAACGTGGACCGCGCGGTGCTCATGCGCCTGCACGACCGCATCAAGCCCATCGCCGCTTCCGCCTTCGCACACAGCAAGGCAAGCTTCATCGTCCTGGTCCGCTACACGCTCACACCCGATAAGCCAGCGGTGTTCGAAATGCGGACGACCACCACACCTGCGACTGAGGAAGCGCGGCTTACCGCGTTCTACAACGGCGCTGCGGCCCTAGACGATTTCCGCAGCACCCGCGGCACCGTCTACGTCGTGTTCAACTACGACATTTCGCCAAAGTTGCGATAAGAGCACCGAGCTTAGCCCGATCGCGGCAAGGTGGCTTGCGGCCTGAAGCAACCTGCGATCGAACTCGGAAATCGCGGAGGGTCACGGGACTGGGAAAGTCAGGGCTGATCGTCAAGCGGTATGTCTTGAACCATCTTCCGGAGCCGGACCAAATCATCCTGGATGCGCTGACTCTCCGCCGGCGCGAGACTTGGGCTCGCGGACGCCCCCACGAACAGAGCAATCCACAGGCGGGTGGCGCCGTCAGCCCGCAATGCCGCCTCTTTTTTCAAGTAGCCATGAGTGGTGTCTGCAGCACGACCAACGCACTCTTGGACATATTGATACAACTCAGGGGTAACGAAGTCGTAGTGGACCATCAGTTGGTTCGACATGGGTAATCTCGTGGCTTATGGAGCAGTGCAATCGTACATAACATCCTAGTAAAGAACCTAGAGCCTAGAACCTAGAACCGAGTTGCCGACTTAATCCACCGAAGCACCCGAGTCCTTCACCACCTGGTCCCACTTCGCCCGCTCGTCCTTCAGCAGGCTGGCAAACGCGGGCACGGTGCCACCCAGGGATTCCGGGATCGCCCCCTGGTCGATCAGCGACTGCCGCAACTGCGGCTGCTTGAGGGCGCGGTTGATCTCCAGGTTGAGCCTTGAGACTACCGGTTCGGGCGTGCCCGCGGGCGCCACCACCCCGAAGATCACGGCCGCCTCGATGCCCTGAAAACCCGACTCGGCCATGGTCGGAATGTCCGGGAGCGCGGCCACCCGCGTGGGGGCCGCGACCGCCAACGGCCGCAGCAGGCCGGCCTGGATCATTGGCAACGCTGCAGTGATGGACGCGGCGAACATGTCCACCTGCCGGCTCGCCAAATCGGTCATGGCCGGTGCGGCGCCGCGGTACGGCACATGCACCAGGTCGAGACCGGCCTTGCCCTTCCAGAGCTCTCCGCACAGGTGCGCCAGGGTGCCATTGCCGGACGATGCGAACGTCACCGCCTTGCGCCTGGCCGCACCCGCCAGGTCCGCCACGCTGCGGTAGGGCCCCTTGGCGGAGACCACGAGCACCAGCGGCACCTTGGCCATGAGCGCGACCGGTGCGAGGTCACGGGCGACGTCGAAAGGCATCTTCTTGTAGAGCGCCTGGTTCACGGTCAGGTTGCTGGACTCGCCCATCGCCAGGGTGTAGCCGTCAGGCGTGGACTTGGCCGCCTTGTCCAGGCCGATGTTTCCCCCGGCGCCGGGCACGTTGTCCACCACCACCGTCCAGCCCAGCGTTGAGTTCAGGGCGTTCGAGAGGAGCCGCGCCATCATGTCGGTACCGCCGCCAGGCGGCGCCGGCACGACGAGCCGGATCGGCTTGGACGGGTAGTCGGCCGCCTGGGCCGCGCCCGCAAGCCATGCCATGCCCGCGCCGGCGGTCCAGCGGAGCCATGAGCGCCGGGGGATGGGTGTGTTGTGGGAAACCTCGGTCATGAGAATGCCTCGTTTCAATCTTAGGGGTGGATGGGCGCCGACGTGGCGGCGATGACGGAAACCTCGATCAGCAGGTGTGGGGAGGCTATGCGCCCCTCCACGGTGCAGCGTGCCGGGGCGGTGCCTGGGGCAATCCACCGCTCCCATGCGGCGTTCATCGCCGCGAAGTCATCCATGTTCCGCAGGTACACGGTCACGGACAGGAGCGATCGCTTGTCGGAGCCCGCGTCCGCCAGACGGGCATCAATGCGATCCAGAACCTCCTGCATCTGCTCATCGAACGTCGTGGCGGGCGAGCCGCTGGCGGTCTGCCCGCTGAGAAACACGAGGGGGCCGAACACCACCGCTTTGCTCATGCGCGGGTTGGTGTGGAGGCGGCGCAGTGCGTGTGCAGTCATGGTTGCAGCGAATCAGCGTCCAGGCTCAAGGCTGGCCGCATGGGTTGAAGTTGGCGATGACGGAAAGTGGGAGCGGCTTCAGCGGCGGTCGAACCCGGTAGGCCCCGACTTCATCGGGAGACAGGCCCAGGCGCTGCGCCATCAGTTGCGTAACGGGCGTGCCGCACATGCGTCCCTGGCACGGCCCCATGCCGCAGCGGCTCATGAACTTGGTCTGGTTCGGCCCGGCGCAGCCCAGGTCCGCCATGTCCCGCACGGTGCCCGCGCTGACGCGCTCGCAGCGACAGACGATGGTGTCGTCGGCCGGCTCCAGCAGCCACTCGGGAGGCGCATAGAGGGTGTCCAGCAACGGGCGGATGCCGGTATGGCACCGGAGCTTGGCGACATGAGCGGCCGCGGCCCGGTGCAGTTCTTCCGGCCCGATGCGCCCGAGCGCTCGTGCGGCTCCCAGCGCGGCCAGAGCACCCCGGTCAGCTGCCGCCAGCGCACCGGCGATGCTGGCACCATCGCCAGCGACGAAGACGCCCGGCATGGATGTCTGCCCATAGATGTCGCACTCGACCTGCCAGGCCAGTTGCTCGTTGCTCCAGCGGTGCGCGAGGCCCAGGAGCCGGGACAGTTGGTGGTTCGGCACCACGCCGTGATGCACCAGCAAGGTATCGACCGCCAGTTCTTTCGGCTTGCCCTGGTGGCGGAAGTGGACTGCACATAGCTGCTCTTCGCCGATCGCTTGCAGGGCATCGCAGCCCCTGAACCACGGCGCACGCGCCCGCCAAAGGCGGCCCATCATGGAGAGGCCCTTGAGGAGATCGCGGTGCGACCGCAGCGCCGAAGGCAGATAGGGCAGCGCGCGGCGCGCGTTGCCCGGCTCCCCGGTCTCGATCATGGCTACCACGTCGGCGCCCGCGCGAAGCAGTTGCTGCGCCACTAGAAGGAACAACGGTCCGCACCCAGCGACGGCCAAGCGTCCCGCAGGAATGACGCCATCGGCCTTGAGCGCGATCTGCGCGGCCCCCGCGGGCATGACGCCGGGTAAGGTCCACCCAGGGAACGGCGATGCACGTTCCATAGCGCCCGTCGCCACGACCAGTTGCCGTGCGCGCGCCTGGCGGATGCCTCCGTCGATCTGGAAGGACACCTCCAACTGCTGCGACACATCGACCACGAAGGCACCGAAACATGTTTCGGCGCCACTCGCCTGCAAACGATCCACCAGTGCGCGACCAGCTGCATAGTCGTCACCGAGGACGCGCAAGGCCTGCGGACCCGCTTCCTGCACGCGCCGATAGATCTGGCCTCCGGCTTGGGCCTGCTCGTCGAGCAGCAGCACTTTGAGGCCGAGACCCGCCGCCTGCGTCGCCGCGGTCATGCCGGCAGGCCCGGCACCGATCACCACCAGGTCGTAGTCCATCACGCGTCTCCGATGGGAGCGGCGCCCCGTTGCGGCAGCCGCACGCGCATACCGGCCTCGGCCCTGACCAGGCAGGCTTGCACGTTGCTCTGCCCATCCAGATGCACCAGGCACTCGAAGCACACGCCCATGAGGCAGAAGGGAGCACAGGGCTCCGCGCGGTGGTTACGGCGGGTGATGGAATGGCCTGCTTCGAGCAGCGCGATCGCCAGCGTCCTGCCTTTCGCGACACGCACGGTGGCGCCGTCCACCTGGATGTCCACGAGGTCAACCGGCGGTGAGCCATCCAATGGCTTAAACATGGAATCTCCTTGCGGTGAAACCGCCTATCCCGTCCGGCCTCACGCCAGTGGCGATCCACTCGGCTACCGGTCCCGCGTGCTGCGGAGCCAGGGTGATGCCGCTGTGGCATGTCACCAGGTACGCATCCGGGTGCTGCAGCGACTCGTCATAGATCGGGAAGCCGTCCGGGCTCATTACGCGCAGCGCTCCCCAACCACGAACCATGCGCATCCCGGCCAGCGCCGGGAAGCAAAGCACCGCGCGTTGCGCGATCCGTGCGAGCACTTCCCACGTCGTGCCCGTATCGAGGCCCACGTCCTCCTTGGAATCGCCGATCTGAATCGTTCCATCGGCGGTCTGCCGGACATGCAGCGTCGGGTAGCGCAGGAACGGCTCCGTGCGCTCGGTGATGAGCAACTGTCCGCGGATAGGGTGCAGCGGCGCTTCCAGGCCCAGGCCGGCGGCCAACGCTGCACTGCCGAGCCCGGCCGCCAGGACCACCTTGTCCGCGTCGATCGTCCCGGTCGCGGTGCGCGCAGTGAACCCGCCCTGGGGCCGCGTGGTCAACGACCGCACGGCCGTGTGGGGACACAGAACACCATGGAGTCCGCTGAACGCGGCGAAAAGTGCCCTGAGCAGCTTCAGCGGGCTGACGTGCCCGTCGAGTGGGCAGTAGGTCGAACCGGCGATCTGCGCACTAGCCTGGGGCAGCCGAGCATGCGTCTCACACCCGGACAGGGCCTCGAAGGCGAACTTGCCGCCGAGCCTGTGCTGCATGCCCGTAAGCATCTCGACACGCGCCTCGTAGTCCTGCGCGCTGGCGCAGATCGTGAAGCCGCCCGGCTGGGACAGTTCGACATCGATCCCCGATGCCTGCTGCAGTTCGGCGGCGAAGGACGGCCACATGCCGGCCGCGTCGATCGACCAGTGGGCGTAGTCGTCGCACTTCGCTCCCTTGCCCTGGACCCATGCCAGGCCGAAGTTGCCCCGGGACGCCTTGAACGCGATGTCCCCCTCGTCGGCGACGCAGACCGAGAGGCCACGCCGCGCCAGACCATAGGCCACACTCATGCCCACGGCGCCCGCACCGACTACCAGCACATTGAAGCGGTGCTTGACTGGACGTTGCGCACGCGAGTGCTCGCCGCCCGCCGGCAGCGTGATGGGGTGTTGCACTGCGGACATCATTTCGTCCAGTCGAGCCCGAGTACCCGGACCAAGGGCGCGGTCTCGCCCTGCTCGAACTGCTGCAGCGCCTGCAGGACCTGTTCCTGTCGCGGGCCCAGCGTGTGTGCGGTCACCTGTCGGAACTTCGCTACGAGTTCCGGCCTGTGCATCGGGCGAGCCGGATCGCCACGCGGGTCCACCACAGGCGAGACGAAGCGTTCGCCGGTTCGCAGCGTGACCGAGAGGCGCGACGGCGAACGCGCCGGAAACAGCGCTTCGAGCTCCGGGTCGGCCTGCACGACGACGGTACGCGCCAGTCGTACGATTCGGGGGTCGCTCAACATCGTCTGCTTCAACGGAAGCAGCGCGCCCTCGCCACCGATTGCCATCGCTGCGAGGCAGAAGGGAACGCTGTACTGCGCGTCGGTCAGCGAGGTGGGCGCGGGCCGGTTCGCGAGGTTGAACGTGGCCCGGTAGGTCGCAACCTCCATGCCGTCGATGTCCTCGGCGGTGAAACCATGCTCGTCCTGCAACAGCAGCAGCGCATCGAGTGCCCCATGGATGTGGCGGCAGCACCCGAACGGCTTGAAGTAGGTTCCTTCGATCAGCGGCGCCGGTCCGAAGTCAGCCAGGGCCACGTCGCCATTGAACAGCGTCGGGATGTCGAAGATGTCAGTGGGGCCGGTCGCCCCGGCCGCAGCCATCTCCAGGGCAGCCAGGCCTGCGAGGCATCCGAAGGGGATGCCCTCTTTCACGTCGGAGCCGGCAAGACCTGCGAGGGCCGGCAGCGCGGGCGAGGCCTGCGCGGCGATGGCGAGTGCGTGGGCCAGGCAGCCCAGCGACGTCCCCTGCAGGTAGCCGAGCGCCGCGATGGCCCCATACGCCGACCATGCGCCCGAGGGGGCATACGACAGCCGCGCCATGGCGACCCGCAGCGCAACCTCATAGGCCGCGACGATCGCGCCAAGGATGTCGTCGGCAGAGAGCGCGGGCCGCAGCGTGAGCATCGCCAAGGCGGCCGGAACAACCGCGGCCCCCGGGTGGCCACGTGCGCGCCGATAGCCATCGTCCAGGTCCAACGCGGCGGTGGCTGCGCTGTTGGCCAACAGCGCGGCGCCCAGCGTGCCACTGCTACCCGAGAACCAGATCGGCACTGCGCCGCGCCCGAGCAGGCGCTTGGCGCCATCGCGCGTGGCGGCCAAACCCGGGACATCCATGGCGGCGCCTGCAGAACCCAGCGCGTCCAGGACGCATTTCAGGGCAGCCTCCCGGGTCGCAGGCAGCAGTTGCCGTTCCCGAGCACCGACGATGAAAGAAGCAAGGGCATGCGCAACACCGCTGGCCGTCCCATCCGGTGCTTGAGCTCTCCTGAACATATAACTCTCTGGCATATTCCGATCCTCCGGAGTAACGCAGCGCCGCTCCCGCCGCGGCACAGGAATTTCTGCTGGTTTCTTTGATCGTATGGAGAACGCCCTCAATCGACTATTGCCATGTCGGGGGCTGTAAATGCCGAAAGGTTATGTATGAAGTCCGACCTCAACTTGAGGCACATCGAAGCCTTCCGCGCGGTGATGCTCGCGGGCAGCGTCGTCGGCGCGGCGGAACTGTTGAACATCACCCAGCCCGCGGTGAGCCGCACGATCGCCCAGATGGAACTGCGGCTGGGCTATTCGCTGTACCAGCGCAAGGGCCGCAGGCTCGTGCCGACAGCGGCAGCGCAGGCCCTCTTCCGCGAAGTCGAGCAGGTCTACGGTGGCATCGAGCGCATCGCGCAGGTGGCCCTGGACCTGCGACACCACCGCGCTGGCGCGCTGCGGATCGCGGTACTGCCGGCCCTCGCGCAGTGGCTGGTGCCACATGCGCTCGCGAAGTTCATGCAGGATCGGCCGCAGGTCAGAACCTTCGTGCAATCGCTCCCCTCGCGGCAGATCGCCGAACTGGTCTCGACGCGCCAGTTCGACGCCGGGGTCATCGAGCTGCCGCTCTCGCATGCGGGCATCGAAGTGCGTGCCTTGCCCTCGGCGCCGTTGGTGGCCGTCGTTCCCCGAGGACATCGCCTGGCTGCCTCCAAGGAAATCTCGCTTCCCGAGTTGGCCGCCGAGCGCCTGATCCTTCCTTCTCAGCACAGCTACATCCGCTACCTGATCGATGACGTATTCAATCGGGGCGGCGTCGCTGCCCAGGTGGCCGCTGAGACACCCACGTCTTCCATCGGGTGCGCTTTGGCCGCTGCTGGCGCTGGGATTGCGCTGGTCTCGCGCTGGGTGCCAACGACGACGGACGATCCTCGCTATGTCACCGTCGCCCTCCGCGAGGCGATCCGGTCGCAGTACGGGCTCATCACGCCTTCGGGCGCGCCGGAGAATGCTCTGGTGAACGAGTTCGCGGACCTTCTCAGCCAGCGCATGGAGCAAGGCTGAAAGTTCGCCACGGCGAAGCTGCGCCAGAGGTCGGAGCGCTCGTCTGTTCACTTGGTCGCTTCACCAGATCTCGGATCGCGCCGCGGCCGCGACTGCTCATGCACTGTCATGGCGACGTTGGCACCGGCGATGACGGCGATCCCGAGCCATTCGAGGGGCCCTGGCATCTCGCCCCAGGCGACGAATCCGACTGCGATGGCGCCCACCAGCGTGGCGTACTCATAGGGCGCGAGCACGGACGCGGGCGCCAACCGGTACGCCATGGTGAGCAGCAGTTGCGCGGTGCCACCGAGCACTCCCACGGTCACCAGCCGCAACGCATCGGTAGCGTCGGGAACAACCGCCCGCAGTGGCAGCGTTGCAGCGCCCACCAACGTGCCGAAGAGCGTGAAGTAGAACGCGATCGCCAGCGCCGCTTCCGATGCCGCCATCTGCCGGATGGCCACCAATGCCAAAGCAGTCGCAACGGCGGCCATCACCCCGAAGACCTTGCCCAAAGGAAGGCCGGCCTGCAGGTCGGGCTGGATGACCAACAGCATCCCAGCGAAGCCGGCCAGGACGGCAGCCCACCTGCCTGGCGAGACCTGTTCACCGAGCAAGACGATCGACAGCACAGTGATGAACAGAGGCGCCGAGTACGTAAGCGCAGTGGCGGTGGACAACGGCAGCACCGAGACCGCGCCGAAGCTCAGGAACAGGGATGCCACGCCTGCGACCGATCGACGGAGATGGGCGAGCGGGCGAGAGGTTCGCAGTGCGCTCCATTGGCGCCGGGCATGGAGGACCGCGATGATGGGCAGCAGGGCGAATGCGCTTCGTGCGAAGACGATCTCCCCGATGGGATAGCGGCCGCCCAGAGACTTGATGAGTGCGAACATGCACGCCAGCACCAGTGCGGAGGCCAGCTTGTACGCGATCGCGCGCAATGGCGTCCGCCTCGGGCCGACCCGGCGGGGTTCAGGCGCTGTGGATCGTGGAGACACGGCGCTTCCCGCGCTCAACCAGCGGCTACCGCGGCAAGGATGCCCCGCCGGTCGAGCCCGGCCAGTCCGAGCCGCCGCAACGCACTACCCTCACCAGGCGGCGGCTGGCTTCGCACGATGGATGCGATCTGGATGATGGCGCGCATCGTCAGCGCATCGATGCCGGCCTTCAGGCCCAGTTCGTGCCACGGAACCAGCACCAGCGGCACGTCTTGCTCGACGAAGCGGTGCCGCATGCTGGAAGGAGCCATTTTCTCCTGGTTGTGCTCCACGCTCTCTTGCGCGAAGTCGCGCAGACTAGCGAATCGGCCCCCGTAGTACGCGTTCATCATGTCGACTGCGGAGCGGACGGAGAGTCCGTACCGAGTGGCGATGCTCATGCGCTCCTGATCGATCGCCTGCATCACCCGGACGACCGATGCGCTCATGCCCTGGCGGTAGAAATGGAAGTCGCCGGCCGTGGACTCGATCCACCCGGTGTTGAGTAGCGCAGGCACGGGGTGCAGCACGGCGTTGATGCAGGACAGCCCTGCCTCCAGCACGTTCCGGTACCACCGCAGCGGCATGGGGAACAGACGTGCCAGCGCCTGCAGCGTGCCTTCGTCGCCGATGGGCGCCAGCGAAGCGATGTGCAGTTGGGATTTGACGCCCATCACCTTCACGTAGGCGCCGACCACGCGAGACGCATAGGGCGCGGAGCTGGTCTCCAGTAATGCGCGTGCCCTGAGCGACCGCCGGGCCGCGAGGCAGAAGAAGTTTCCGGCGATGCAGACGATCACGTGCCGACCGAGGTCATGCGTGGAGAGCGCCGCGATCATGTCGTCGTGCGCGAACGATGGCAGCGCGAGCACGAGATACTCCGAGAACCGGAGCGCTTCGCCCAGGTCGTTGCTGAGCACCGGCATGAAGCGGCCGCGCATCTTTCCCGACACGCCGAGGTAGCCCCGACGCAGGATGGCGTGCAGCGCCGCGCTGTGGTCCGGGTGGGCGTACAGGAGCACCTTGCCGCCGCGGCCCAGAACGTCCGCCGCGATGGCGCAGCCGCAGTGGCCCGCGCCGATGATCGAAACAGTTACTTCGTTGGCCATGTCGCGCATCCGTGAGCTCTTGGACGGGCCGCATCAAACGCGCCAGCCAACGCGGTTTCCGTGCGCGCGATTCCATAGATCCGGATCGGTCTCGCAAATGCGCCAAATGCCGCACGAAAGGTGGGGCAACGGCATTCCCGTTCGTCATCTACTGGATACCGCCAGCGATTTGCTCGCGCGCTCATGTTGCAGTGCATGCAAGCTGGCTGACAGAAGCGACCGCGCAATACCGACAAAGCCACGTCCCTATTGCGGCATGACGTTCTGCTTGGCATGCCGCACCCTGCGATGCCAATCTTCCACGGGTGCGGCGCACGCAAGGCCCGCTGTTCCCGCTCCACGACATCCAGCACTCCATGTTCAGTCTATTTCGGCGCGCAGGAGACGCCGCATCGACAACGCTCCGCACACCGCTGGCTGCGCCACAGGCTGCGACCACAGCGGCCTCGCCCCAGGGCTGGACCGCGCATCAGTCGGCCGCCGAGTTGCTCGCACAGCCACGCCGGCAACGGCTTCTGGAGCACATCTGGCAACGCACGTCGCTGTCGCGTGCCCAGTTCGAGCAGTTGTACCTCGCACCGATCCGGCGCTATGCCGAGTACGTGCAGTTGTTCCCCGCTTCGGAGAGCCATCACCATGCCTATCCCGGAGGGATGCTGGACCATGGACTGGAGATCGTGGCCTACGCGCTCAAGCTGCGGCAGTCCCATCTGCTTCCCGCTGGCTCCACGCCCGAGGCGCAAGCGGCCCAGGCGGAAGCCTGGACCGCGGGTGTGGCCTATGCGGCGCTGCTGCACGACATCGGCAAGATCGCCGTGGACCTGGAGGTCGAACTGGACGACAGATCGCGATGGCACGCATGGCACGGGGTGCTGCGGCGCCCCTACCGCTTCCGCTATCGACGTGGTCGCGAGTACCGCCTGCACGGGGCGGCGACTGGCCTGCTGTACCTGCAAATTCTCGACCGAGCCATCCTGGACTGGCTGAGCGGCTACCCCGACCTGTGGCCGCCCCTGCTGTACGTGCTCGCTGGTCAGCACGAACACGCAGGCGTCCTCGGAGAACTGGTGGTGCAGGCAGACCAGGCATCGGTGGCGCAGGCGATGGGAGGTGACCCGGCACGAGCGCTGGCCGCGCCGAGGCACGCGCTGCAGCGCAAGCTGCTCGACGGCCTGCGCTTCCTGCTGCGCGAGCAGTTGCACCTCAACCAGCCCCAGGCATCGGACGCGTGGCTGACGCACGACGCCCTGTGGCTCGTGAGCAAGACCGTCTCGGACAAGCTGCGCGCGCACCTGCTCTCCCAGGGCATGGAAGGCATTCCCTCCAGCAACACCGCCGTCTTCGATGTGTTGCAGGAGCACGGCATCGCCCTGCCGGCGCCGGATGGCAAGGCCATCTGGAGGGCCTGCGTAACGAGCGAGAGCGGCTGGTCCAACACCTTCACGTTCCTGCGCGTGCCGCCCGGCCTGATCTGGGACGCTGGCGACCGCCCTGCCCCCTTCGCCGGGACGGTCAAGGAGTTGACGCCAGACGCCGAGGCCGAGGTGTCCCCCGCGCCGCGGTCCGCCGCCGCATCGCCGCTGGAAGCGCCGGCTCCAGCGCCCAGTCGCGTGGCGACACTGCCGCAGCAGGATGGCATCGCAGCGCTGCTAGACCTGCTGCAGCTGGACGAAGCCGCCGGCCAGGAAGCTTCCCCCGATGCAGCTATCGCTCAACAACCCGTGCAGCCGGGCGACGGCGCTGGCGGCGAGGCCGCAGCGACGGCTCCGCATGAAGCAGCTGCGCCGGCGAATGCTGCGTCTGGGCATGGATTCATGGCTTGGCTCAGGCTGGGCCTGCAGCAGCGCCGGTTGGTCCTCAACGATGCCAAAGCCCTGGTGCATACCGTGGCGGACACTGCCTACCTCGTGAGCCCGGGCGTGTTCCAGCGCTATGCGCAGGAGCATCCCGAAGTCCGGGCGCTCGCGAAAGGCGAGCAACTTGCGGACTGGCAGTGGGTGCAAAAGCAGTTCGAGCGACTGCGGCTGCACCGCAAGCAGGCGAACGGTCTCAACATCTGGACGTGCGAAGTGACGGGCCCCCGCAAGACGCGCCGTCTGCACGGCTACCTACTGCGCGATCCGATGGCGGCGTTGCCCGAGACACTGCCAAACAACCCGTATCTGCGCCTGCTGGAATTGAACGAAGTACGGGCTTCCCCACAGTCGAGTTGATTGCCGAGGAGCCACAAGAAGGAGCGGATATCCCTGGGGCATCGTCTGGCGCGAACGAAGATTTCCAAATCCCTACCAGCGATATTTGACCGATTGCTCATGGAGTCGCTTGAACCGGTCTCAGAACTGCAAATCGCTACTGGGAAGACGGAGGGAAGAAGGCTCCGTTTTCGTCCTTGAACGGGGAGGGCATAGACGGCCCAGCCACTTCCGAGCACTCGGCAACGCAATCCATGCAACCATTTTTAACGCGAGCGGCACGCACAGGACCACGCGGCGAACCAGCGCGACAGCACACGGTTACAAGCTTCCGACCTGCGTGGGGTATTCAATACATCGCCGCTTCACAATTCTACAGGGCGGAACTAGAAGTCCCATTTTCGCAGGAATCAGCGATTCTCCTGCTAGCCGCCAATCACAATATTCAATTAATGAAGTAAACACGAAGACCAACAAGAAGCTCGGCGTTTACGCCGCGGCTTCGAGGGACGGGACACGCACCTATCCATTAATTATCGGGCCAGCCATGTTGGCCTGCGGTGCGTCATGGGGGGAGAGGCTTGAGTTCGCAAAGGAGTTGCGAAGGATGCTGCTTCCGGAAATACGCGTACTACAAAAAATAGAATGCCAATCCCAAGAAACCGCCCCCGTACTGGTCCGCCTCCAAGCAGCGCCACATAGCGTAGCGCCGCCGACCAACCCGTTTCTGCCAGTCCGAGGTTTCCGCGTCCATCCCCTGCGCGATGGATCGCGAGCGCACCTGGCGTCCGTTGGCGATGCCCTTTGCTCCAGCGACTATGCGTTGCCGCGCATACCGGATTTGCAGTGTGCCGACGAGGTGAACGGCGATCCACTGGTGACTTCCACACAACGCCAGCGAGCGTCAGGAATGACCACCATGCTGTCAGCAGCCAGCCAGACCACCAGCCATGCGGACGATGCGCCGACCAGCCGACGCGTCCTGCGGCGGCCCTTGGTCGAGCAGCGTACCGGCTTCAAGCGCGCGCACATCTACAGCCTCATGAAGGAGAAGAAGTTCCCGCAGCGGGTGCGGCTCGGCGTGCGCGCCGTAGGTTGGTACGAGGACGAAATCGACCAGTGGCTCGCCCAGCGGGAGCGTGCGTGAGCGCGCCCGCATTCCGTGGCGGTGCGTCCCCGTTGGTGGTCTCCATCGTTTCCACGAAGGGCGGGGTCGGCAAGACGACCACCGCCGCCAACCTGGGGGGATTCCTGGCTGATGCCGGCATGCGCGTACTGCTGATCGATTTGGACATACAGCCCACGCTGTCGAGCTACTTCCCCCTCGACCGCCGCGCGCCGGGTGGCATCTACGAACTGCTGGCCTTCAACGAGCAGGATCCCGGGCAACTGATTTCCTCCACCGCTATTGGCGGACTGGACCTGCTGTTGTCCAACGATGGCAAAGGCCAATTGGGCACCCTGCTGCTGCACGCCGCGGACGGCAGGCTACGGCTGCGCAACCTGCTGGGCATGTTCCGGAGCCGGTATGACGTGGTGCTGATCGATACGCAGGGAGCGCGCTGCGTCACGTTGGAGATGGCCATCCTGGCGTCGGACTTCTCGCTGTCGCCGGTCACGCCGGAGATTCTCGCCGCGCGGGAGTTGCGCCGCGGCACGCTCAGCCTGATGGACGACATCGCGCCGTACCGTCACCTGGGCATCGAGCCGCCTCCGCTGCGCCTGCTTATCAACCGGGCCCGCACGGTGTCGGTCAACGGTCGGCAGATACAGCATGCCCTGCGCGGGATGTTCCAGCAGGTGTCAGGGATACACGTCCTGGAGACGACGATCCCGGCCATCGAGGCCTACCCCGCGGCGGCGCTGCGCCGGCTGCCCGTCCACCGCGTGGAGCCACGTCGTCCGCGCGGCCGGCTGGCTCCCGCGGCACTGGAGAGCCAGCGCGCGCTCGCCGGAGAGTTGTTTCCGATGTGGCGCGACCGGTTCGATCATGTCACGGGGCGAAGCCATGCCAGCGCCACGTGACCGCCGGCTTGCAAGTGCGGCATTGCAGTGCCTGATCGCGTTCGCGCGCGCGGAAGGGTGGGTGCCGGTTTTCGCGAACGGCCGCCTGAAGCGCCTGTGCAAGCCGCGCCTGCCTCCGATCCACCTGGGTGCGCCCGAAGCGCTCTACAGTGGGAGCGCCGCGCCGGGGCACGCCGGAGCGGATGAGGGGCGTCGCACCAAGGACGGACAGGTGCTGCGATGACACAGGCTGGCCCACACGACATCGCGAGCCAGTTGCTCTCGGAGACATTCGAGCGCAGCGGTCCCTCCGCGCAAGCCCTGACCGACCCGATCGCGGACACGCCGATGGTGGTCACGCTGGACCAGTTGCGGCCCTACGACCTCAATCCACGGGTGACCGTCAACCCGCTGTACCCAGAGATCAAGGCGTCGATCCGCGAGCGTGGCCTGGACGCCGCCCCCGCCATCACGCGGCGGCCGGGTGCGGCCCACTACATGATCCGCAACGGTGGCAATACGCGCCTGGCGATCCTTCGCGAGTTGTGGGCCGAAACGAAGGACGAGCGGTTCTTCCGCATTCCCTGCCTGTTCCGCCCGTGGCCCCAGCGCGGAGAAATCATCGCGCTGACAGGGCACCTGGCGGAGGGGGAACTCCATGGGAAGCTGACATTCATCGAACGAGCCCTGGGCGTGGAGAAGGCCCGGGAGCTGTACGAGAGCGAGAACGGCGGCAAACCCATCAGCCAGATGGAGCTGGCCCGTCGGCTGGCAGCCGACGGCTATCCGGTGCCGCAACCCCACATCAGCCGCATGCGCGACGCCGTGCAGTACCTGCTGCCCGCGATCCCTTCGGTGCTCTACGCGGGAATGGGCAGGCACCAGGTGGAGCGATTGTCGCTGCTGCGGCGCGGTGCCGAGCAGGTCTGGGCACAGCGAGCATCCGCCGATGCGATCGCGTTCGCCGATCTCTTTCAGGACGTCCTTTCGGGATTCGACGTCGCACCCGAGGAATTCTCGTTTGACCGGGTACGGGACGAGCTGATCGGCCAGATGGCACAAGTGCTGGGCGCCGACTACGATGTGCTCGCGCTGGACATCGCCGGGCTGGAGGGCCGACAGCGGGTACTGCTCAGCGCCCCGTCCCCGTCCGCGCCGCCGGTGGCCTCAATGCCTCGGGGCGCAACGCACGAGCCAGCGCCTCGGCCGACAGCGCCTGGGACCCCGACTGGTGGCGCCCCTGCCCGGCCTGCCGACCCGATCAGCGTTCCACGCGAAACGACCGAAACAGCCGCAGGCGAATCGACGCGGCCCGCATCGAACCCCACGGACGAGCGCACGGCATCGCCCGCTCCCACGACGGAGCGCCTGCAGTCGATCCAGAAGCTGGTCGCGGACCACCACGGCGAGCCTGCGCACTCTTTCGCGGACAACGTGTTGCATGCCATCCCGGTGCAGGCGGGCGGCCTCTACCCCATCACCGACCTGTGGCACATCGACCCGGGCCTGGATACGCCCGACCGGCTGCGCGTGCATATCGCCCAATTCGCGCGGGAAATAGCCGCCGAAGGCGGCGCGGCCGACAGTGTGGCGGGTTCGGAGCGGGGCATCGGCTACACGTGCGCAGCCCCTACCGCCCATTCGCATGCCGACAACGCGTTCGCCAGGGCGATGCTGACGATTCTGCAGGCGTTGTCCGGCGTGCCGGCGGCTCCCGAGCCGCTGTCCGATGCGCTCGGCACGCTGCTGCGCGGCAACGAAGCCATCGCCCGGCTCAGCGACAGCGGGCTCGTGAAGCTGTTCCGGCTGATCCGCCTCGCCCGACGACTCTCGGACATCCAGCCCGGCGCCGGGGCGATGCCATGACAACGCCCCACCCGCTGAACCAGGCCGTGATCGCGCAGGCGCTGCATGACCTGCGCAACGGACAGCTGCGCCGCGCCCGGTCGATGGGCTTCGGCGATGCGGAGCTCGCGGCCCTCAAGCGCCCCGATCTGGTGAGCGTGTTGCTCAACGCCTCGGTGTCCTGGTGTTCGGTGACGGTGAACCCCGAGGTCGTGCGCCGGCTGCTCGGACAGACCCAGGATGTGGAGCGCGAGATTTCCACCGTGGACCGCATGTTGCGCCTGGGCGCCAGCACGGAGATGGTCAGCACGTTCTTCGGCCTCTCTCACCAGGAGGTGGCACTGCGGCGCGAGGTCCTGGCGCTTCCCAAGCGCAAGGGGCGGCACCCCGTGCTGAGCGAAGCACAGGATGCGCAGCTGTGGGGCAAGTGGAAGCCTGCGATCCGTGAGCGGGGCATCGATTTGCACGACGACCTCGCGATGCTGGACGTCGCGATGGATCTGGCCGAGGAAATGAGCATCCCGCTGTCCGTGGTGTGGGCCGCGATACAGGGCTGGATCGCGCAAGGTCTGGTTTAAGCCCATGGCAGCGCCCGGGATGCCGAGGCCGCCCGGCCCCCGTTCGCTGTCGGAAGTGTTCGATGCGGCCTTCGACCAGGCCCAGCCAACGCCGCCCGCGTCTGGCCCTCCCATCGGGAAACCCGTCGCCCAGGACGGCTTCCTTTTCAGCGGCAACCGCCACGAGAGCGTGCCGCGCGGGCTGTTCCTGGACCGCCGGCTGACGCCGCTCGAACGCAATGCCTGGCAGGTCATCCGGATGCAGTTGAATGGCGATGGCCTGACAGCACTGCCCACTTACGAGCAGTTGCGGCCGCTGCTCGCCGTCATGCCCTGCGGTCCCGTAGCGTCTACGGAGACCGTCGCGCGTGCCCTCACGCTGCTGCGGCTCACGCGCTGGTTGAGCCTTGTACGCCGACGCCGCGACCAGCGCAGCGGCCGGATCATGGGCAACCTCTACGTACTGCACGACGCGCCGCTCACCCCATTTGAAGCGATGCAGCTGGATGCCGATTACCTCGGACTGGTCAGCCAGGCGCTGACCCATGCGAGCAAAGCCGTGCAATCCGTGGGACAGCATGTGCTGCAGGAGGTAGCTGACGACCCGATGTTGCGCGGCGGCGTTCTGCCCACTCGCTTGCAGGTGCTTACGGCGCAGTTGGCCGATGGTGCGCAGAAGCCGCAGACGCAGGGAGAAAGTTACCCACAGGATGCGCACGCTGGCGATTCCGAAGCAGGTCGTGCAAGCCTGCTTCGGATTTCTGACCCGCCGTCTTCGGATTCCGAATCAGGCCGGAAACCCGCGCCGGAGCGCTCTCTTCGGAATCCGAAGGAGGCCCGTACTGGTAGTTTTCGTATAGGAGAACGTACTGTACTGCGCGAGCGCGCGAGGGACGGCCTGCGCCTGCCGGCGGAATTCCTCAGCCTGAAGGACGAGCAGCAATCTGGCGCGCTGGTCGCCCTGGGACAGGTGGCCGAGGAGCAGCGCCAGGCCGTGGTGGACGAATGGGCCGCGCGGTGCCGCGACAGTGCAGTGCGCAACCCCGCGGGCTACCTCTTCGGACTGATACAGCGCGCGATGCGCGGCGAGTTCAAACCCTGGGCCGGAGCCGGCGCCGGCAAGTCTCCCGCGCCTGACACTCCACCGCCGCCGCCCCGTCCGCCCCCACCACCGCCCGCCCCGGCACCGAAGCCGGCGAGCCCGGAGGTGGCACGGGCACACCTGGAGCGACTGCGCGCCATCCTGCGCGGTGGCTGAGCCGATGCAGCGCGATGGGCAACTGCAGCGCTATACCCTGGGTATAGCAGCAGCGCGGTGACGACCGTACCGCCGATGCGCCACGACAGGCGCGCGGTCTTCTACAGCGGGAACGGGGTTGTCCCGCTCCGGGCTATACCCCGGGTATGGCGGCGGGCACAGGGGCTGCGCACGGCGGTCCTCGCTGGATCGCGTAACCCGCTCCGTCTAGCCGCCACACCGGCCGAGATCGAATCAGGCGGTCGCGGGCTGCGGGTTGTTGACGGACAGCCTTCCCGGCCCGCGGCGACGCTGGCGGCTCGTACATCCATCGCGAGTCATCCATGGCTGAAACCCCCAACACCCCTGCTCTGCAACTCAATCTCGGGTCGCTGCGCAGCGCGATGTCGCTGACGCTGCACACCCACCACGCATCCCGGATCTGGCACGGCCGAGCACCAGCGGAGGGCCGGCCGGGCATTGTCGGCCTCAATGGCTACATCGCCGTGATGAACAAGATGAAGCGCGGCGCGGAGCAGGACGATCCCTACAGCGACTGGTGGATGCTGCGGATCGAGGAGAAGCTGTCGCAGACGGACATCGCCCTGCGTCAGTTGCGCGAACAGGTGGACCGCGCGCTCACCGGCGTACCCGCCGCGCTGTCGCTGGGCGAGAACCTCAATGTGCAGCCGATCCGTCTGCCTCTGTTCGTCAATGCGCAGCTGGGCTTCATGGCCGTGTACCTCCTGGCCGACTACGACGAACTGGCGCGCAAGCTCATCCTGGCCCACCACACCGCGCTCATCGATCGCTCCACGCTGGAGCGCTGGCTCAACGAAGGTGCCCATGCGCTGCGCAGCCTGTTCTCCCTGGCGCAGCAGTACCGTTACTCCGGCTGCACCCGGGACGACTTCGCCGCCAGGAATGCCGCAGCCCGGGCCGCCGTGGAGAAGTACGGCGAGCTGCCGCAGGACGTGCTCGAAGGAACCCGCCGCTCCCGCTACGCACCGCCCATCGTCCGCCGCTCCGGCCTGGCCCGCAGGACCGGCGCGGCGGCCGACGACGTCCCATCCGCCGAGCCCGGCGATGCCGCAACGCCGCAGAGCAAGGACGCCACGAGCCATGACAGCTCGGCCGGGGAGCCCGACGGCGACGAGGGTCACGACGGCGAAGGCACTGCGCCATGACGGAGCCGACTTCCTGCGCCAGCGGCGGCCCGCGGCGCTTCGCGCCGCTGGAACAGGCGGACTTCCGCAGTCTGCGACAGGCGGCCTCTCTAAAAGGCCTTTTACAGCCTTTTAAAGGTAAGGGGCCTCTGGAGGCCTGGGCCAGCGAATGCCATGCGCTGCGTGACGCGCTCACGGACATGGCGCAGCGGCGCGTGCTGGCGCAGGCGAACCAGTACCCGTACCTGTTGCTGCCCATCCATCTGGCCCAGCAGGCGACTGGCGCAGGGACGAGCTTCCTGCGCTGGCGCAGGCACGACCGCTCCGCGATGGGTGTGGCGCTGTGGGAAGAGATGATGGCCAGCACCGCGACGCCGGAAGGCTTGATCGACGATCTGCACGCCATGGAGGCGCAGCGGGTGGTGCTCAACATGCAGGTGAGCCTGCTGCACACCCTGGGGCGGCAGGCAATGGACTGCGCCAGCAAGATCGCTAGCGCCGAGGCGGCGTACCTGCGCCGGAGGGCACCGAGACACGAAGACACCCAACCCAGTCAGGAGCGTACGCCATGACGCACGCACCCACATACCGGCGGCTGAACACTGGCCGCGAGCTCGCGCGGACGCACCCACCTGCTCCCACGCCCGTCAACGCAATTCCCCACCTAACAACACGGAGCAAACAATGAGCACCCACTTCTTCGGCGAGGGCAACGTCGGCTCGGCGCCCGAGTTCGACGAATACCCGAACGGCAACGACGAACCCCGGCGCGTCCTTCGCCTGAACGTGTACTTCGATAATCCTGTACCAGGCAAAGACGACACCTACGACGATCGCGGCGGCTTCTGGGCCCCCGTCGACTGGTGGCATCGCGATGCGGAGCACTGGGCGACACTCTTCGCCAAGGGCATGCGCGTGATGGTTCGTGGTCGCCTGGAACGCGACCCCTGGACGGACAGCGAGGGAAAGTCGCATACGACCTACAAGGTCAACGCGCGTTCGGTCGCCATCCTGCCCTACCGGCTGGATGCAGTCGAGCTCAGCCCCAAGCCGGCGGCCACCAGCGATTGAACAACGAACCCACCCGACGACGATCGGACTGGAGCTGCGGCAGATGCGCGCAGAAACGGTGGCAGGCATCCTTGCGCCCGCCACCGCTCATCGCGCTAACACATCGCAATGTCGGCAGTTGGCATGGCTGCCGAACTACGCTTCATCGTCTTCCATATCCAAGTCGCGCCAGTCGTCCTTCTCCCAGGCGAACCCGCTACCTTCGACGAACACCAGTCCCGCTCGCCCAGCCTTGCGGAAGATGAGGAGACCGCGACAGTTCAAAGTATCACCGTTGAACATGCGATCGGCTCCTGGGTCGTACTCACCTTCCATCGTGCCGTCCGCCTCAATCGTCCAGTCGCTCCCTGCCGTCCAGAGGTTGCTGGTCTCCGGGCACGCTTCGTCCATCTCGGGCAGATCTGGGTACGAAGCATTGCTTTCTGCCATGGCGCCTGCCACGTTCTCATCGTCGTAAATCGCCTCAGCCAACGCTTGCCGGGCGTGAGAGTCGTAGAAGTCGGCAACCCCCTCGAACACCGGGACCGGTGCGGCACTGGCCTTCAACGCCGCGATACAGGCCTTAGCGATGCTCGACGCGACTGCCTCAGAAGGTGCAATTCCCAATTCCTCCAAGCGCGTCGTACCCATTGCTGGGTTCAGCACCAAGAACTCAGCATCATCGAGGTGATAGTCGTGTGCGGGATCGGCCTGCTCGACGTTCAGGGCGGCCAGAGTGCGGTAACCCAGCAATGCAGCCAGGACCTCAGAAAGATGGGAACGCTTGACCGCCAACCCCTGGGCAGCCAAGGACTGGTAAGCCGCATAGGCGGCGGAGGTAACGTAGTTGCTCATCGGGATGCTCCGTTACTGTTCGAGCGCTGGACGTTTTGTCGCTATCGAACAGCCGGCAACCGGATGATAGAAAGCGCTGCGTTTGCAAGTACCCACGAGTGCCTTTTTCAAGCTGTCCAGAGCTTGGGCGGGCGCCACAGGTCCGATTTTATCTCGGAGCTCGCGCCGAAATCAACGCGCGTCACGTAGTGCCCAGCCCAGTGGCATCACCACCCGCTGGCGTCCATGTTTGGTCCATGCTGCGCGAGATGACCTGGCCCGGATGGCACAACCTGGGTCGAAGCAGCTTCACGTTGTTGGCTGTAGGTGCGCGGCAAGCAGTGAATGCTGACGACCATTCGATGACCGTCATGCATTGCTCGGAGGGCTCTTCTCATGCGCGTGGTTCTGTGCGAGAAGCCGTCCCAAGGCAAAGACATCGCCAGGGTCCTGGGCGCACACCAGCGTGAAGCGGGCTGCCTGGCCGGGCCGGGCATCAAGGTCACCTGGGGCATCGGCCACCTGATCCAGGCCGCGCCCCCGGAGGCCTACGGCGAGCACTATCAGCGCTGGTCGCTGGAGACGCTGCCGATCGTTCCACAGCAGTGGCGGTGGGTGGTCAAGGCCGACACCGCCACGCAATTCAAGCTCGTCCAGCGCCTGCTGGCACAGGCGTCCGAACTCATCATTGCCACGGACGCCGATCGCGAGGGCGAGATGATCGCCCGCGAGTTGGTCGAGTACTGCGGATACCGCGGCCCTATACAACGGCTATGGCTCTCCGCGCTCAACGATGCATCGATCCGCAAAGCGCTGGGCTCCCTGCGCGCATCGCACGAAACGCTTCCGCTGTACCACTGTGCGCTTGCCCGTTCCCATGCGGACTGGCTCGTCGGCATCAATCTCACGCGCCTGTTCACGCTGCTGGGGCGCAAAGCCGGTTTCGACGGGGTGCTTTCGGTGGGCCGTGTGCAGACGCCCACCCTCAAGCTGGTCGTTGACCGCGATCGGGAGATCGCGGCGTTCGTTCCGGTTCCGTTCTGGTCCATCGAGGTCTCGCTCTCGGCGGGAGCGCAGGCGTTCTCCGCACACTGGGATCCACCTGCAGCCGCCACGGACGCCGCAGGCCGGTGCGTGCAGCAGAGCGCGGCTCAACAAGCGGCGGCCGCCATCCGTGTGGCTGGGCAAGCGCAGGTCTCGGGCATCGATACGGAGCGTGTGCAGGAAGGTCCAGCGATACCCTTCGATCTGAGCACGCTGCAGGAAGTCTGTTCACGGCGCCTCGGCCTAGACGTGCAAGAGACGCTCGACATCGCCCAGGCCTTGTACGAGACGCACAAGGCGACGACGTATCCGCGCACCGACGCGGGCTATCTGCCAGAGAACATGCTCACCGAGGTTCCCACGGTCATCCGGAGCCTGTTGAAGACGGACCCGGCGCTGCAACCGCTCATGCAGCGCCTTGACCTGGGTCAGCGCTCCCGCGCCTGGAACGCCACCAAGATCGCGGCCCACCACGCCATCATCCCGACGCTGGAGCCTGCCGACCTGTCGAAGATGTCCGAGAAGGAACTGGCCGTGTACCGGCTCATCCGCGCCCACTACCTGGCCCAGTTCCTTCCCCACTATGCCTATGATCGAACGACGATGCGCCTCGCATGCGGCGGCCAGGTGCTGCAGGCGTCCGGTAAGCAGGTCATCGATGCGGGCTGGAAGGCGGCGTTCGCTGCGCCCTCGATCCCCGGTGCAGGGGCGGAGGCTCCCGAAGCCGAGACGGACAGCGAAGCTCCGCGCGACCAGGCGCTTCCGGCCCTGCGGGAAGGCATGGCCTGCCAGGTCAGGTCGCTCGATTTGAAGTCGCTGCACACCAAGGCTCCGTCCCCCTACACCCAGGGCGAGCTCGTCAAGGCGATGAAGACCGTCGCCAAGCTCGTCACCGATCCGCGCCTGAAGCAAACGCTCAGGGACACCACCGGCATCGGAACTGAGGCGACGCGCGCAAACATCATCAGTGGGCTGCTTGCACGCGGGTTCCTGCTCCGAAAGGGCCGCGTGGTACGCGCATCCGATACCGCGATGACACTCATCGACGCTGTTCCCGCAGCGATCGCGGACCCCGGCACGACGGCGATCTGGGAACAGGCGCTGCACATGATCGAGGCGCGCACGATGGACCTCGACACGTTCGTCTCGAAGCAGGCCGCATGGGTTTCGCAGCTGGTCGAACAGCATCGCGAAGCGACCCTCGCGATCCGCGTTCCTGCGGGTCCGCCATGTCCGCTCTGCGGTGCCGCAACGCGCAAGCGCACCGGCAAAACCGGAGCCTTCTGGTCCTGCTCCCGCTATCCTGACTGCAAGGGTACCGTTGCGATCGATTCCGCCGAAGCGGGCCGGCGCAACGGGCCGCGCAAGCCGCGCGCCGCCCGAAAGCTTCACTAGTCTCGGCGCCCCACCCCAAACACTCCGACCGCACCGCAGGTGCGGCCGCCTCGCGCCCCGCGAGGCCCCCAGCATGCCCCGCCTTCTGCGAAGCGTGCCCGCCGGCACGGCCATGCCCGCCGGCGGAAGGCCCATTCGTCCGCGCGCCGCTGCCGCGGCCCCGTACTGATCGCGTGTTTCCGTTGCCGACGGGTCTCCCGGCGCCCTGCGCACCGCGCGGGCCGCCCGGAGACCCGTCGGGTCAACGGCAGTCCTTGCCGGCGCCCACCGGTGCAACAACGGGCTCCCTTTGTGCGCGGATGCGTGCCAAGGAATTTCGGCCCCAGCCACGACACGGGCCGGGTGATCTGCGCTGCACGGGGTTCTTACGCCGGCCTGCGTGCGATGCGTTCCACGGGTGGCCACTTCCTTGCCAGCCGGAGACCCCTGCGGTCTTCGGCACCTTCCTCCTGCCGTCCCCCGCCAACGCACAGGAGAACCCCATGAAACCCACACCCCCCGACACCGAGGCCATCGATTACGGCAGCGTCTGCAGCGGCATTGAGGCTGTCAGCCTCGCGTGGGAGCCGCTCGGCTTCAGACCGGCCTGGTTCGCAGAAACGGACGCCTTCGCGAGCGCCGTTCTGGCGCATCGCTTCCCACACGTACCCAACCTCGGCGACATGACGCTGCTGGCGCGCCGCATTCGAGCGAGAGAGGTCGCCGCACCTGCCATCCTGGTCGGCGGCACGCCGTGCCAGTCGTTCAGCACCGCGGGAGCCCGCCAGGGGCTTGCCGATCCGCGCGGTGCGCTCACCCTTGCATATGTGGAGATCGCCAATGCCATCGACCAAGTCCGTTCCCGCGCCCGCCTCCCGCCCGCGACGGTCGTCTGGGAAAACGTCCCCGGCGTCCTCAGCGACCGGGGCAATGCCTTCGGCTGCCTGCTGGGCGCACTGGCCGGCGAAGGCCGTGCTCTCCAACCGCCAGGGAAGCGGTGGACGCACGCTGGTTGTGTGTCTGGCCCCCGGCGCCGCATCGCCTGGCGCGTGCTCGACGCCCAATACTTCGGTCTCGCCCAGCGCCGCAAGCGCGTGTTTCTTGTGGCAAGTGGTCGAAGCGACCTCGATCCCGCCGAGGTACTTTTTGAGCGAGAAGGCCTGCCGCGGCATCCTGCGACGGGCAGCGCGCCGCGGGAAAGCGCTTCCTCCGCTGCTGGAACTTGCGCTGCAACAGCAGGCGGGAGATCAGGCCTGAAATCGCCGTACGGCCCAGTCCGCTTCTCGGTAGGGTTCGGCAACGGCCTGGAGCCGACCGAGCTCGCGGCATGCCTGATGGGTGCGCCGCCACGGTTCGATCTCTCTACCGAAACCGTACTGGTCCAGTCGGTGGCCGGCGCGATCAGCCACACTCTGGACACCGCGAATGGGGGCAAGGGGTGCGGTGAGGACGGCACGGGCAAGGGTGTGCCCATTATCGCCTTTACTGCGCAGGGGAACGGCGCCGACGCGCTCAGCGGGCGGTGCCCGACCTTGCGGGCGGGGGCCCACAAACCCGGCCATGGAAACGGCGGTGTCGTCCCAGCGATAGCGTTCGCGCAGAACTCCCACGACGAGTTGCGCTGGGAGGGCGGCCACGGGCAGATCGCGGGCGCGCTCTCCACTGGCGGCGGGAAGCCGGGTCAGGGCCGTCCCATGGTGCTGCAGCCCGCGACCCACGAAGACCACTTCGTATGCGAGCCTTCAGGCGACAGCAGTTGGGGCGTGCGCTGGCGCGTGCGGCGGCTCATGCCGCGTGAGTGCGAGCGGCTGCAGGGCATGCCGGACGATCACACGCTGGTGCCCTACCGCGGAAAGCCGGCCGCCGACGGGCCGCGTTACAAGGCGATCGGCAACTCGATGGCCGTGCCGTGCGTCGCCTGGATCGGAGCGAGGCTGCAGCGCGCCCTGTCGGGAGCACCCTGACGCATCGTCAGAAAACGCCGACCCTGCGCGGGTCGAGTTCCCGATGGTGCGGACCCGGGCCGGTGCGCGAGGATGGCGCTACCGACCTGGGGCCATTGGCCGCTCGACCCGAGGGGCGCCCGAGCAGCGCCGATCCGGCAACCAAACGATTCAGGCGGCGTCTCCTCCTATGAGACGCCGGCCGGTAGCATGGCCCCATGCCTCTACCCGAACACTTCGCGTGGGACACCGACCGGTGGGGCAAGACCTGGCTGCGGGTTCAGCACGCCATTGTCGCGAGCGTGAACAAGACGGTGTTTCCTGACGGGCGCTGGATTGCGAACGTCAATCGGCACGACGAGAGAACGGCCAGCTACCCCCATGCCTACTTCCGCTCGCAGGAATTAGCGATGCGTTCGGTGGAGCGCTGGGCCTGTGCGCATGCAGGGCGGCTTCTGCACGAACTGGAGACCGGCGCGCGGCGGAGGGTTTCGGAACCGGCGCCAAGCCGCGAGGAAAAGCGGATGGCGCGGAAGATGCGGGGGTGAAAGAAGTCTTCAAGAGGGGTGGGTTTGCCACAAGCAACCGCACCCTGTTCGGCCTACGTTTTCTCCCGATGCAGCTATCAGGCGGTGGAGTCCACGGCGCCTGCACCCACGGCCGACATGGCGCGGTGAATGGCTCGCAGCTTCTCCAACAACTCGTCGAACGTGACCACGGCCACGTCCTTGGTGGCACTGCGAAAAAGATCGAGGGAATGCCGCATGTCCGCGGTTTCAGGATTTCTGCCGGCTACCACCAAGCAGTGAACATGCAAAACGTGCGTTCCCTCCATGCCAGCGCCTCCAACGCGCGAGTGGAAGTTCTTTGTGAGTTCGGCACGCTGGTCCAGGACTTGGGAGATCGCGGCACACATGTCTGCGTGTGCCGCGTACATGGATCCTCGGAACGGTTTGCTCTGAAGCAGGCGGGTACGGCCCGTCTTAATTTCCACGATTGCCACTGAGCCTGTCATACCTTGTCGAAAGAGGAAGTCCGCGATGGTCTCTCCCTTTCCATCGATCGTCGTCCCTCCCACGTGCGCTTGTCCCCGTATTAGCAGCACCGGGTGAGGGAAGGCGACGCTCAAGACAAACGGGTGTTCCTCGAAGAACGTCTGCCAGGCCTGCTCTACTGGATTCCGATCAAGTAGAGCCTCGAAACGAGCGATCAACTCACCGAGCGTTACCCGCTCTATTTCGGACCTCAACTCAAGTAACGCGCGAGGATTCTCTTTCGCGATCTGCGGAGCGTCTTGTCGGACGAGGTCAGTGGCGGCAGAGCGGTCACGCTCGTTGCGAAGTTGATCGCGCGTGCTGAGCTTTGCCAACTCGTACACCTCGCCCGGCTTGGGTTTCCGAACCAGCTTTGGAAACAACAACTCGTCGATCGGGTGCAGTATCTCGTTGTGTGCCAGGAATCGGCGGTCCTGGAGGGCGCGGTGTTGAGATCGCCGTCCGATCTGGGCCATCCCCTTGCGCACACGGTCGAAAAGCCTCCGACCGAGCGAGAAGGTCTCGCCCGAAATCGAGGCCTCTTCGCCTTCGACCAACAGAAGTTCTGTAGCCGGCGTCGCGCGTTCGATCGCCTCGATGATCAACCGATTTTCCCACTTGAGCCCGAGACCCCGCGATGCCCGTCGCGAGAACCCCACGGGCAACTCTTCGAGCAACTCACCGAATTCCTCGATGCTCTGAGGGACACTCCAATCCCCTGGGATTCGTATCCTGACGATCTGGTGGTACTTGGGCTCGAGGAACTCTGCGCGGTAGGACGCGGACACCCTGGGGAACATGAGCATTTCACTGGAGGTGACGTGCGCCAGGAGCTCTTTGCGTGGCCCTTGCTCCCCCACATCGTCCGACGGCTCTTCATGAGCAAACACCTCGGCAAGCTCATCCCCATCCACCTCGATCACGTCGAGGCTGACTAGGCACTCCTCAACCGCGTTCGCCGCCTGGGACTCTTCGTCTGATGCCTCAACTGCCTCCGTGTCGATGCGATCGTCCGCGTTGAATTTGGAAAACTCTGCCATGGATCCCTCCTGCTAGTTTGAATCATGACTCAAGCAGCATCGATCCAGGGCTGAAGATTTGCGTGCTCCGCCAAGGCACTCATCAAAACAGCCGTCCAGTGGTTCCGTCCATGCACGGAGGCTCTGTCGGTAGCGCGTCCGTGGAGGAACATCTGCACCTGAGCTCCTCCGGCTTCTTGATATGTCCTGCAGTCCGCGAGGATCTCTGCGATTTCGTCGTTGCCCAATTCGTTGTAGCGGTCGAGCAGCCTGAGGCGCCGGAAGTGCGATTCGATGAGGCGCAGTTGGGCCGCGGGAACGCCTGCTGGCACTTGCAGGGAGAACGTCGCCCCGACGCCACGCAAAGCTGGGTGCTCGTGTAGTGTTACATGCACGAACTGCACATCTGGAAGTATGTCTGCATAGGCGTGCAAGTACTGGCGCTCACCAGCGGCACTTAGCCAGTCATCGTCCTTCATCGAGTTGCACAGAGCGCAGCACGGCACTAAGTTCAGCGCATGTACGGCAAACTCCGGAAACGCCACCGCGGGAAGATAGTGGTCGTAGGTCTTTGGCAACGTCGTGCCGCACATGGGACAGTACTTGAGCTGTCGCTGCGGCTGGGCGCTCCGGATGTCATCCTTGAGCGTCTTCAGCGGCTTGGTGGCGCCGTCGTAACAAGCTCGCAACGGCTCACTCAGTGCGATGGCCTGCGAGTTCTTAGCTAGGCCGGCCAAGGTGCCTTGGGCGATCGCCAGCGCGTGATCCTGATAGCGCTGCATGAGCAATGCGTGAGCGGCGATCAAAGGCCTACGGGTCGCATGCTGCTTCTTATCGCGGATGGCCATATAGCGGTCAAGGTAGGAAGGCAGCGCAGGAACTGCGATCAAGGCCTTCATTGTCCGCCCCCCACTTTCTTACCGTATTGAGCGAGTAGGTAGGCCTGCGCTGAAAGGCTGAGTCCGAGTTTGAATCTTGCCAGCACTTCTTCCGCCGTCTCGTCCTCAGCCAGTTCTCGCAAGGTGCGCTTGTACAAGCTTTCCACCTCACCCGTCTCGAAAACATGACGAGTCAGCTCCGTCACGCTCTCGCCAAAACTCTCTAACAGTAGCGGCTCCGCCGTCGTCACATCTCCTTCGCGCTGAAACACTAGCACGCGCTTGGCTGGAATTTCTTGGATCACCACCGGCGAATGCGTGGCAATAACTGCATAGGAGTCGAATTCCTGCAGAACCCGCGACAGAACCAGAAACAGGCTGGCCACTGCGTTGGGATGCAGGTGCGTCTCCGGTTCATCGAACAGCACCAGCGAGTTCGGCTGGATCCAAGCCAACAGAGCGGTGACGAAGTGAGCGAGGATCGACTGTCCCGAGCTGAGCAATGAAAGGGCCGTGTCATCGGTGATTTCGCTACTGATCTCTTCTTCCAGGCTGGCCGCGAGTTGGGCGCCCTGGTCTCCAAGGATGGTCTTCATATAGCGCGTCCAACTGCGCTGCGCGCCGCGTTCACGGATCCGGCCCTGGTTCGATCGGTACCTTTCGATCAAGGCGCTACGGGACAGGCCACCCTTGTCAGTGCGAATGCCGCAATACACGTAGCTGCTGGAGCTGTCCATCGGCGGGCGCTTGAAGCGGTCGAAGGCCGAGTAGGAGATGGCGATAATACGCGTGAACAGGGGACGGCCACCCGGAAAGCGCGCTTCTCGCGCTTGCAAGGTATCGGCGGAGCTACGCGCGATCTGTGCCAGGTCCGACCCTAAGCTGGCCAGGTAGCGAGTTTTCCCGACTGCGTTGCGTCCGATTATTCCCACGATGCGGCCAGGTACCGGATCATCGGCGCTGAACGCGAAGGTGCCTTCGACCTCGTTGTCGGCGCCTTCGATCGTGCCAATATAGTCGAACGCTGGCCTTTCAGTGATCTTGTTGCCCAATGCCCAGGCTCGACCGAAACGGCGTGCCCGCTGTGCGCCGTTCTCCCGCATCATCGCATTGCGAAAAGCTGGCGTCGGCTCAAAGTCTGAAGCGAAGGCCGGACGCCAAGCGATGTCACGCAAGGCGTCCAGCACCTCGCCGGCACGAGTCCCAAGTGTCTCGTATAGTTTCTTATAGAAATTATCCTCCTGACCCAAAGACACATATGAGTCGTCGAGCTCAGGGAATACGGAGGGCAATACGGTGTCCGCGGCCACCACAGTCGGGGCGCCTTCGTCACTGGTCCGCTGAAGTACTTTCAAGGTCCCGATGCGCTTCTCTCGACCATCAGACGCGACGTGACTTAGATGAAACTGAACGCGATGGCCGAAGTCGTCCCAGTTATCTGTGCGAAGTACAAAGTAGGGCCCTGCTTTGCGAGGCAGAGCATCACTTCGATTCAGGACGCGAAATCGGAGTGTGGATGACATGGGTCAGACCTCCCTGTGTTGTTTAGGCTGCGCCTCGGTGTTCGGCGAGTGCGGAGCCCGATTCGCCTCTCCTAGCTGGCTACGCCGAGTTTTTACACGAATCAGTTGTCGAGTACCACTCAGCCCTGCGCGACACCCATTCGCCTTAGGCAGGATCTCAGGGATCCGACATGTGGCTCCCACCGGAGACGACAGATCATGGGCCAGCAGAAGAGCTCAGCTACCGACGACTTTTCCGGAGCGTCCGACCTCCGATTGCCTGGTGCATACGGGCGCTTTCTTCCAGGATGCTGACGGCAGGAACCGCTGACGATTGACGTCGCCAGCACCCTGCCAGCAGCCGGGATCCCCGGGCTGCCGCGGAGCTTCAACCGCGCGATCCGCCAGTCCGCCTTGCATCACTCCTGCGGACGCACGCCCCTCCCCGGGCGTTGATGCGAACCGTTCTCCGGGCGACTCTGCCCACTTCCATCCCTACCGGCCAACGTCCTGTTCGCCCGCTCATGCGAGCGGTTGGGCGTGCGCCTGCGTGCGCCAAGGCGCATTCCATCCAAGGAGCCATCCATGAAAACCATTCGACTTCAGACCAACCAGCACCGCCTCATCGCCAACCTGCGGCACGCGTTCAACCAGCGCTCCATGCTGGGAGAACTGCTCCAAAACGCCCGCCGCGCCCAGGCGAGCGAGATCCGGATTTACGTCACCGACGACTGCATTGCCATCCACGACAATGGCAGCGGCATCGAAAACCTCCAATCGCTCATCCACATCGCCGAATCAGGCTGGAAGGCGTCCATCAGGCAGCGCGAGAATGCCTTCGGCATGGGTGCGCTCGCCACGCTGTACTTCGCCGAACGGCTGACGGTGCGGTCATGCGGGAAGACCTTTTCCTCGCTAACCGCCGACATCCTCGCCGGAGAGCCGATCGAGGTTGTCCCGGCAGATGGCGTCTGGCAGGGCACACAGATCCAGCTCGACGGCGTACGCTCACCAGATCGCCACGTCTTTCTGCCGGACTGGGTACGCTCGGAAATGCGGCGACTGTGCGAGGCATTCCCGGTCAGGGTGTACGTCAATGATGTCGAAGTCCCCAGGCCGCTGGCAAAGCCCGATCTTCGATGGCGTGAGACGTCCATGGGCAAGGTTTTGATCGACCTGCATGGCGCCACGAACCAGTGGCGATGCTTCCTCCAGGGGCTGCCTATCCAAGCAGGGAGTTCGCATGCGCCGAAGCAGGTCGTCCTGCTGCCCGACGACATGGTCGCCAAGCTACCTGATCGCCAGCATCTGCTGAACGAATCCAGTGATATTCCTCGTATCCAGGCTGCAGTGAATGTTGCCTATAGAGAGGCATTGATGGACAAGAAGTCCGAGCTGGCCGGTCACGAGTTCGCAGAGCGGTATGCCGACGCATGCGTCATTTCCTCCAACGCTGACCTCCTCAACGATGTTCCCTTCGTGCCGCGCGCCTGGTTTCGCAACTGGAAAGACCGGCCAGCCGGGGTTTGCCGGTATTGGGAACATTACGGTGACGACGGAGTGACTTCCGCGGACGCCATGTCGGAAGCCGGAGTCTGGCGGATCGAAGACGATGATGGCGATGTGCTGTTGGCTGAGGTGTTTCTGCAGGCGGCGGACGCCTATTTGCTGGAAGAAATCAACCTGGATGCAGGCCACTGGCTTCTTCGTCTGGCACGTCCGCTCAGCGCGGAACAGATCGCGGTCCGCGTCGGTGCATCACGGCATCGGATGGAGCATCCAGGCTTGGCCGACTGGGAGGTCGCTCTGGAGCTCGTCGACTCGCTGCAGGTCGGGCTTCTCGAAGGCGGCAAGCTCTTCGATGTCTCAGCCCTCCGCAAGGACGGCACGCTGTACGTCACCAGGGAGGCAGGCAGCGTCACGCGGCTGGTCAGCGACTACACCGTGGACGATCGTTACGACGAGGACCTCGAAGAGGACGATGAAGAGACCATCCGGACGTTCATCGCCGTGGGCAGTTCCTCGTCGCCGCACCATGTGGTCGAAGCCTTGCTTCCTGACGCGCTGCGATTCAAAGCCCAGGCCAAACTGGCAGGTGCTAGGGTGAGGCTAGCCTTCGATGCGGAAGGCAAGTTGGCATCGGTCACCTCCTCCTAGCTGTCAATCCATAACCGCGCCACGTAGGCCCCGCACTCCGGTGCGGGGCCATTTTTTTGGCCGGAATGCGGTCCAGGGCGGCATCGGATTGGCCGACCACTGCCCGGCATCGGGGCGGGATGCTGGACGCATGTGTAGCTGACGCCGTCAGCGCCATGCCAGCAGCCTGGATCTCAACGCTGCCGCGGGATTCGTTCCGCGCGATCCACCAGTCCGCTTCGCATCGGTTCGCGGACGAACGCCCCTCGTGGCGTCGATGCATTTTCATCCACGTCCTGCGGGAGCCTCTGCCCGCACTGGGCTGTGGCGCCTCGCGCATCCAGAAGGATCTGCCCATGCCAAAGCCATCTGTCTTCGGCCACCTGGCCCTGCACTACGCCGGCAAGTTGCTGCCCCTGGAGGTGCTGCACAGCGCCGCCGGCCACTACATCGGCACGCGCGACTTCGACGGTCCCGTGTCCCGTGAATCGAACGAGTACTTCCGCAGCGAGAAAGCAGCCCAGCGCGCGCTTGAGCGCGGTGGATGGTCCCAGTTGCCCAACCCCTGATCCCGTGAAGGATTCCATCATGAACTTGACTCTTCCGCCGGAGGTCGCCGATCTGTTCGTGCGCGAACAGATCCACTTCGCTGCTGCACCCGAAGCGTTCTTCCAAGCCTGGAAGCGCGGTATCGAGATTGCCGGTCCCGAGTGGTTCGGCGACGGCACGATGGAAGGGATGCGCAAGGCCACGAGCAAGTGGGACCTGCGGCCCAACCTGCTTGCCATCGGCGAAGCACTCAGCGTGCTGAGCAGTGGCCAGCGCATGTTCCTCTCCGCAATGGTGAGCTTCTACAACGCTCGCGAAGGCGCAGCGATGTTGCGCCAGTGCCGGTTCGAGGGTCTCGCCGATTTCGGCGGGCTCGATCTGCAAAGCAGACAGGTCATCGCCGACCTGCTGCTGAACTACGTGGGCTGGTAACTCCACGCCGGCCAGGATCCTGGCCACGAGGAATCTACGGGGCTCGCCGCGCAGCCCTCGCTTTCGTCACCGGGCGCCCTGAGCGCCCGATTTTTTGTCCACCCACAAGGGAGCCACTCCCTTGAGGGAGGCCCCTTGTACTTCACCAAGGAGCCTTCCCATGGATCATGCCCTTCTTCGCGCCCTTATGCCCACCCTTGCGGGTCCCCACGTTCCATCGAATGTGCGCACGTTCAAATACCGCGTCTTCGACGGAACGCCCAAGCCCTCGTCCCTCGGCATCATCATCGATCCAGCCCCGTTCGAGGGCAAAGTCGTCGCGAAAACCGAGGATGCGATCGTCATCAAGACAGGACGTGCGGAGTTCGCCGTTCTGGAACGCTCGCTGGTCACCATGGATCCCGACGAGGGAGCCAAGGTGCTGGTCGAGCCGTACGCGCGGCGTCGGTTCGACGGCCTGCGTGCGGATACGCCGGAGCGGAGGACGGAACGCAGGGCGGACGGTACCGAGTTCGTTTCGGAAACCATGGTGCTCGGCGCGGCCCCCGCCAAGTTGCCCATCCCGACGCCGCGATGCCACGAGCTCGCAGCACTGGTCGAGCAGCTGGAGGAGATGCCGGCACCCGATGGCTTCCGGCGCATCACGCACCTGCTTGTCGACGCGGGAGCCAGGGATTTCAGCTGCGTCGATCCGGCCCCCGCCAACATCATCAAGACGCCGCCCGCCATCCGCTTCAACGTCTCCACGGCGAAGTTCGTGGGCGAGGTAAGCATTGTCTACAACCGCGGAGCGGATACGTACGTGATCGAGCTACGCCACGGCACCGAATGCGTCGATCGCATCGAGGACGTGTACTTCGACGACCTCGGCCAGGTGCTGGAGTCGCGCATCGATGACGGCAGTTGGCGGCGTATTCGAGTGACGCCGGCGCCCAGCCATGCGAAGGCCTGCCACTGAACCAGGACAGCCAGCTGTCTTGGATCGCTCTTTCTTCAAGTTTTCAAGGAGTACACCATGTCTCTTCGCTTCAGGGGCGCCGATCTTCGCCCCGTGCTCGCCGAAGCTGCTGCGCAGCGCTGCAGGATCGTTCTGGTCAAGGACCAGGGCGTCTACTGGCTCGCCGAGCGCGGTGCCCGCACCAGCAGTGGCCGCCAGAAGCTGATCGCATACGCGGTGGGCTGCAACCCGGACATCGATCCTTTCGATGACTGGTGGCACACGGCGAATACCGAACTCGGCGGCGACGACTTCGCTGAGCACATCGACCCGAGCGATGGCGTATTCGCCAAAGTTCTGGCCGGCGGCTATGACCTCCAACTGTCTGCCACGCCCGAGCAGCTCATGATGGTGGCCGTCCCCTCCGACGGCGCGCACTGAGTTCGCTCTGCCTCCAAGCCCCCGCCCGAGCGGGGGCTTTTTATTTGCGGCAATGCGGCTGCTGGTCGATCGCGTTGAGGCTGGCCCGCCGACGCGATCCGCAGGACGCTCCTGTCATGCCTGCCGACAGATGTCGGCGACATGCCCGGCAATCTCCGGTCTTCAAGGTTGCGCGCAGTTCCCCAGGCTGCGTGACCGGACCAGTTCGCTTCGCATCCGCATCGCGAACGGCCGCCGATTCCTCGGTGGTGGATGCAGCTTCCGACTCAACCCACCGCGGGCTATGCACCAGTCCCGCTCGATGGGTGTGGTGCGCCCCGCTTCCAGTCCACCCCGCGGATGCCATGTCCGCAGGGACTGGCTCCGCATCCTGTACAGGAGCCAAGCCATGCCAAACACCTACTACGAGGCCACCGGTGTCCTCGTTCTCGAACGCGTCACTCCGGTCATCCGTGCATTGTTTGGCGGATTTCGGCTCGATGCCAACTATCCGGGTAATGGAGAGGTCTACATCGGCATCCGGCCCGAGACGTCGCCCAGTTGGGAGGATCTGCGCGAGAAGCTGACGGATCTCGCAGCGCTGCTGGGTTTCACCCCTACCCCCGACACCCTCACGCCGATCAGTCAGGTGTTGAAGGTGCTCGGCAACCACTTCTGCACCGACGGAAACGCGGCATTGGAGTCGATGATCGAGCGGGACGACTTCGGAGACGCCGCCGATCTCAAGGACCTGTTCCTGCTCGCGATCTGCTTCGATGACGGGCACCACCTTCGTGAAATCCGCTTCGAGGGCTGCTGGCGATGCGACAGGCCCCGCCTGTTCGAGTTCGGCGGCGCGGGCCACTACATCAGCCGGGAATTCGAGTTGCACAGTGCGTCCAGCGATGCGCTGCAGTTGGGCCCCTCGATCCGCAACGCCCTGTCGAGCAACGATTTCGACAGCGCAGGGAGCGCCGTGGCGAGCGAAGTGCTGCGGCTGCTGGCCGCCATCCGCGACGTGGCCCATCGCGATCAGGTGCAGCGCGCCGCCATCTGGAAGCTGATGGAAGGCCTCGTTGACCCAGGGGAGCGATGACATGGCTCTCCGTTTCCGGGGTGTCGAGCTGCGCCCTGTCCTCGCCGAAGCCATCCGGGAGCGCTGCCCGATCGTCCTGCAGCGGGGTGACGGCGTGTACTGGCATGCCGCATGCAGTCCACCGTACGCTCGCGGATACCTCACTCCGATCGCCTACGCGCTCGGCTGCAACCCGCGCGTGAACGCTTTCGAGCACTGGTGGGGGCGGGCCTGCGACACACTGGGCACCGACAACCTCTGCCGGGCGTTTGCCCCCCGAGATGCCGTGTTTGCATGCATCCTGTACGGCAACTTTGATCTGGAGCTGTCGGCGGAGCCCAGCCCGCTGTCGGTACGGGCGGTCCCGGCAGGCTCGCTGTTTCACCACTGAGCCTCATCTGTTCCCCAGCCCCGCAATGCGGGGGCTTTTTTTTTCAATGCGGGCGCAACGCAGCACGTGTTGTGGCTCGCGAATCGAGGCAGAACGCAGGACGCTCCGCGCATGCCTGTCGATGGAAGTCGACGACATGCCAGGCAACCCTCGGTCTTCGAGGTTGCGCGCAGCCGCCAGGCTGCGTGACCGAACCAGTTCGCACCGCATCCTCGCGCGAACGGCCACCGTTTCCTCGGTGGCGATGCATCCGCCTGTTCAACCCACCGCGGGGTTACGCACCTCTCCCCGCATGATGGGGTCGGTGTGTCTCCGCTTCATCCTATGGAGCACCACCATGACTACCTCATCGTCATCCAACACGAAGTCGTACTTCGATTTGCACACCTCGGGCATCGGGTATCTGCAGGACATCCGCGAGGTGCCGGTCCGAGGCGGTCGCCGCGCCCAGCCCTTTCTTGCCTGCAAGATCGCTGCGCTTGTCGGACCCGCCAGGGATCCGAGCTATCGCCTCTTCGACCTGAAGGTCTCCGGTGCCAAGGCGAAGGAACTGGTCGAAAGCTACAAGGGAGTCAACGACCGTCGGAACCGGCCGCTGGTCCGTTTCCGCATCGGCGACCTGTGGCCCGATCCCTTCATCCGCACCGAGGGCGAGCGCAAGGGCGAGCCGGCTGCGGGCCTGAAGGGCCGTCTGCTCAAAGCCGAACTGGTCGATCGCGGGGAGTTCATGCGTATCGAGAACCACGAGCTCATCACTCGCGGCATCGGCTATCTCAACCGCCCGGAGGAAGTTCGTCCGAAAGATGGTGACCCGTACCTCGCCTGTTGCGTCGCGGCGCTGGCCGGCCCCACCGACGAGCCGGAATACCGGTACATCGAGACCAAGGTGAGGACGGAATCCGCGGCGCACCTGGTACGGCGCTGCATGCAGGCCGTGGAGGCCGAGCGCAAGGTGCTCATCTCGTTCTTCCTGAACGACATGAAGATCGACGCGTACCTGCGCACCAAGGGGGAACGCGCCGGCGAGGCCGCCGCTTCCCTGGAGGCCAACCTGGTCCACATCGGGCTCATCAAGATCGACGGCCAGAAGGTCTATCCCCTGGCAGCGCCGAACGCCGATGCGCAATCGACCCGGCACGACGACGTCTGCGCAGTCGAAGGTGCGTCCGACTCCGCGACCGCCCATGCCCCCGAGCCTGCCGAGCGCGAGCCCGAGAGCGAGGAACAGGAGCGCGAGCCGGAAGCAGTCGAGTCGTTCTAAAACCGGCAGGGCCCCGAAAGGGGCCCCGCCCATCTCTTCCCGCGCGATCGCAAGGAAATCACCATGGACACCACCACACCAGGCGAGCGCCCCGTGCCCTCGCCGATCATCGTTCCGGGCCAGCTCACGCTGCGCACGATTCGCGGCCGCAACGGACCGTTCACGGTCGGGCGGCTCACCACGCACCTGGGCGTCTTCGCGGTCAAGGATGCGGAGCTGGAGCAGTACCCCGAGGGCAGGTATGACGGGGAGTTCGTCATCCGCTACATCTTCCCCAAGTCCTACCCGGTAGGCGACGGCATGCGGTTCGAGATCCGCGCCAACCTGGACGGCATGACGCTCCACGGCATCGACAAGCTGAGCCGTGACGAGGCGCGCAGCTTTGCCACGCAGGATGTCGATCCTCTCGACGAAGAGCAGGGTGGGGCTCCCGCCGCCCGCCAACGAGCTCCGGCAACTCCGGCAACTCCGGCCAGACCCGCTACGCCGTCCACTGAAGCCGCGATGTCGCAGGCATCGACGGATCCCCTGATCGATACCACGCCGTTCGGCGTGGAGACGCCCTCTTCCGCACACGGCGCAGCCAGCCAGGCGCAGGGTGTGCCCGAGAACGAGGACTCGGCACTGTTCGGCCTGCTCTGGCCGCTTCAGGACTGCGTGAAGCTCGATTCGACCATCGACCGCCGCACCTTGCGTGCGCAGATCGCCCGCCTGGGCGCACTGGGCTACGCGCTGGACATCAAGGCACAGGTCTGGAGCCGCGCTGCGGTGACCCAGGCCGCGTGATCGCTGGCGCCGCACCCGCGGTGCTTCCCATCCATTCGCCGGGTGCGCCTCTCCTTCGGGAGGCGTCCGGCCATCTTCCGACGCATCGACATGGACCCGATTCTTTCAACGCTCCCACGTCCGTTGCTGGCTTTCGTCGAAGGCCAACTGTCCAACGACGAAACCTCCACCGATGAAGAAATGCATTCGCATTTCGTCGCCAACGGTCTGTCCGAGGACCAGGCGCGTCAGGCACTGACCTACCGCGCGCAGTACCTGAGCAACATCTTTCTGGACGGCTTCACGCCCATCACCGCGGCCGACGACGTGCTGCGCTTCAACCCGGACAGCCGGCAATTCGAGCCGGTCTGAACGCCATCACTCCACCCCAGGGGGCTGCACTCGCCCCACCGGGCAGTGCTGTCCCCGCCTATCCGAGGACATCACCATGCCCACCACCGATTCCCGATCTTCCACGCTCTACCGCATCGACGAGTGCCCCGATGTCATGGCCGACGCGTGCGTTGGCGACGAGCAGGGCGGTCTCGTCTTCCTCTCGATCTGGGCCCGCGACACGGCCGTCCAGCAGTTTCTCGCTCGCCTGACCCTGGGCCGCGACGAGCAGGGACTGCAGCAGTTCCACGTCATCACACCCGAAGGCGGCAGCGTTCCGGTGTTCGTCGGCAACGTTGATCGCCTGGAAAAGCGCATGACCCGCGCCTACCGGCGCACGCTCTTCGGTGCGCTCTCCAACGTGTGGCTGTTCGACCGGCGCTGCGTCAGGCCGGACAAGGCGAACGCCAGCGCGCTGGCCGTGCTGCCGAAGGACAGCCACTGCACGCTGGACCGTCTCTGGTCGCTGGTGCGCGATACCTGCCCGCTGCCGCTGCTCGATCACTGGTGCGAGCCCGTGCTCGACCTGCTGCAGGGCCACGACATGCTGGCACGCCTTCCGTTCGACCTCGGACCCCTCGAAGGCCACCGGCTTGCGATGGACGTTCCAGTGCTCACCCAGGCCCTCGGCGGCCTGATCCGCAACGCAGTCCTGCGCATCGAACCGCAGCGGCTGCCGCAGTCCATCGACCTCGCACCTCAGCTGTCGCTCGAAGCGTTGGCCTGAGTTCCGCAGTGGTCGTGCCGGCGGCGACACCGCTGGCACGACCGCATTCCTTCATCCATCCCAAGGAGCATTCCATGGCCCTCATGTTCGCGCGGCTCGCCCGCAACTTCATCAAGAACGGCGTGTGACGTGAAGTCACGTGAGTAATTGTCTCAGCCCCTCGGGGTTAGCGAGACCTGATATTCCGCTATCAGTAGCCTACCGGCACATGCGACTTCGGTAACGAGGTGGTGTGAAGCTGCCGGGACAATGTAGACCTCCCGCACGGGAAAGGTGCTTCCGCGAGGAAACGCCAAATCTGCCAGCATCAAGGCGGATGGGTCGCTAGGCTGAGCGATATGGTTAACGCAAGTGAACTGCTGATAAACACTGTAATAGCGAACAAGCCAAAGATGCTGACAGGCTTGAGCCAAAAGGCAACGTAGTCGGACAACCCTCTGCCCGTTTGGGGTTGCGCGGACAACACGACTACCGGTGAAAAAGCAGAACCTAACTCGCCCCTGTTACTCACGTGGAACACGGTAAGCCCGTATCACCGCCCCTCGGGGCAGGCAGACCGCAAGGAATGCTGTTGGTGGTGCGGGTAAAGGAATGTGGAAAAAGCGAACGCTGCTCTGTAATGGAACAGATAGGGGTTGAGCCGCAAGGTGACATCATCCCGCGCGAAAGCGAGCAGACTTCCACTTGGTCTTTCTCTACGAGAAAACTTGTCCAACCTTCTATAAGAGGGAATTGCAGATGACTACGCAAGAAATTGCTTGCGCGGGTGCGCCCTCACACGAATCGGTCACATGGCACAGCATCGACTGGGCTAAGTGTCACCGTGAAGTGCGAAGGCTCCAAGCGCGTATCGTAAAGGCGACACGGGAAGGGAAACACGGCAAGGTGAAAGCCTTGCAGTGGATTCTGACCCACTCGTTCAGCGGCAAAGCATTGGCCGTCAGACGAGTTACTGAAAACCAAGGAAAGAGGACTCCCGGTGTAGATCGCGTCACGTGGTCGACGCCGGAGACCAAATCCGAAGCAGTGTTGTCCCTTCGCCGCCATGGCTATCGACCCCGCCCGTTACGGCGGATCTATATTCCCAAAGCCAATGGCAAGAAGCGGCCTCTCGGTATTCCGACGATGAAGGACAGGGCAATGCAGGCGTTATACCTGCTGGCCCTTGAACCCATCGCGGAGACGACCGGGGACAAGAACTCATACGGGTTCCGCCCCGGTCGAAGCGTGGCAGACGCCATCAGGCAATGCCATACGGTGCTGGCTTGGAAACGCTCTGCGGAGTGGGTCCTTGAAGCCGATATCGAAGGGTGTTTCGACAACATCAGCCACGATTGGCTCGCCAAGAACATTCCGATGGACAAGGCGATCCTCAAAAGCTGGCTCAAGGCCGGATACGTCGAGAGCGGTAGTTTGTTCCCGACGGAAGCAGGTACTCCCCAGGGGGGAATCATCTCCCCAGTGCTGGCGAACATGACGCTAGACGGATTGGAAGCATTGCTTGGTAGTAAGTTCTTCGACACCAAGCGCAAAAATGTTGCCTATATCCCGAAAGTTAACTTCGTTCGGTACGCTGATGACTTCATCATCACGGGGCGTTCGCGCGAGATACTCGAACAAGAGGTGCTGCCACTGGTGGAGGAATTCCTCGCCGCCAGAGGGCTGAACATTTCAAAGGCGAAGACTCGCGTTACCCATATCTCGGAAGGGTTCGACTTCTTGGGCAAGAACATCCGCAAGTTCAACGGGGTGTGCTTGACCCAGCCATCGAAGAAGAACACGAAGGCTTTTCTAGATTCGATCCGAGGTTTGATCCGGGCCAACAAGGCAGTGAAACAAGACGACCTCATCGGCATGCTCAATCCACGCATCAAAGGTTGGGCGGAATTTCACAGTGCCGATGCTTCATCCCAGACGTTTACTCGCGTCGATGCAGTCATATGGCGCAGCCTATGGCGCTGGTGCAGGCGGCGGCATCCAAAGAAAGGGGCCTATTGGGTTAAGGAGAGGTATTTCCACCGGATAGGCAACAGGAATTGGGTGTTTGCTGCGGACGATGGTCAGAGGTTCCCTGACGGCAACGTGAAATGGAAGATGCTGCGCATAGCGGCGGACACCAAGATACGACGCCACGTCAAGGTCAACGGCCTAGCCAACCCATTCGATCCCGAATGGGAAAGCTACTTTGAAGCTCGCTTGAGCCAAAAGATGGTCCAGTCCCTGCATGAGCGCAGGAAGCTCGTCAAACTATGGCTTGCGCAGGATGGAAAGTGCCTGATCTGCGGTCAGCCCATCACGAAGGAGACAGGTTGGCATGCCCACCATATCCAACGTCGGGTTGATGGCGGAAAGAACACTTTGGAAAACTTGGTTCTGCTTCATCCAAACTGCCATAACCAGCTACATGTCCAAGGTTTGAAGGTAGTGAAGCCGGTTCGCGAAAGCGAGCTTTGAAAGGCTTGAGCCGTATGAGGGGAAACTCTCACGTACGGTTCTTAGGGGGGGATGGGCCAGCAATGGCCTGTCCCTACCCGACTACTACCCGACCGACGAAGCCACGCTCGAAAGAGCGCTGCATGCGCTGGTGCCCGGCAACGGGCCGATGTGCATCCTCGATCCCTGCGCAGGCGAAGGCGCCGCCCTCGCCGAGGTCGGCCGCGCCCTCGGGAGCGAGCGCACTCAAGCGTATGCGGTCGAGTTCGACGCGGAGCGGGCATGCCATGCCCGCGGCCTGGTCGATCACTGCCTGCACGCCGACCTGATGGACACGATGATCTCCAAACAGGCCTTCGGGCTGCTGTGGCTGAACCCGCCCTACGGCGATCTGGCCAAGGACGTCAACGGCAACATCGGCTACCAAGGCCAGGGCCGCGCACGCCTCGAAAAGCTCTTCTACCAGCGCACCCTGCAACTGCTGCAGTACGGCGGCGTGCTCGTCTTCGTCGTTCCCGGCTACGTGCTCGACGCGGAGCTGGTCGGCTGGCTCACGCGCCACTATGCGGACCTGCGGATCTACCGGGCGGTGGACACGCAGTTCAAGCAGGTGGTGATCTTCGGCCGGCGCATCCGGCAACGTGACCTGGCCGCCGATTCGGCCGCTGCCGCGCGCACCCTTCTGCTGCAGGTCGGGCACGGCGAGGTGATCCCCGAAGAACTGCCCAGCGAATGGCCGTTCCTGCCGTACATCGTTCCCGCCAGCGTGTCCCCACCGGAGCACTTCTTCCGCGTGACCATGGAGCCCGAGCAATTCGCCGAGGAAGTCGGCCGGCTGCGCGGCCTCTGGCCGATGATCGATACCCACCTGGGCGCTGCGCAGCAGTCGCTGCGCCCGCCTGCGCGGGCCTTGTCTCCTTGGCATCTCGCCCTGGCGCTGGCCGCCGGTGCGATCTCGGGCGTCGTGCGCTCCAAGGCGGGCCGCGTGCTGATCGTCAAGGGCGACACGCACAAGGACAAGGCGCTGCAGCGCGAGTTCACCGAGCGCGACGACGGCTCGATCGCCGAGACGCGCATCCTCACCGACAAGTTCGTGCCGGTGATCCGGGCGTGGGACATGACCCCGGGCTCTCCCACGCTGGGCGAGGTCCTGACCATCCGCTGATCCCGGCGCATCCATCCACCACAGCAAGGAGAACCACCATGTTTTCACTGTTCCAGCGGCGCAAGCCGCTTCCGCAACCGCTGTTCGCGCCGGGCACGATCGAGCTGAGCGAGAACGTGCGCTTGCTCGCGAGCAAGAGCCTCATCGATCCCCTGCCCTACGTTCAGCGCCACGTGCGCGGCGACTGGGGCGAGGTCGGCGAAGCCGAGCGCCAGGCCAACGGCACCGCGCTCGAACGCGGAACCCCGATGACCTCGCGGTTCGCGATCACGCCTCGGCTGTCGCTGGTCATCGTCACCAGCGCGGACCAGGGCAAGACCTTCGTGCAATTGCCCGAGGAACGGGCCGTGACCTGACCCGCAGGCGTTTCCCGCAGGCCGAGAGCGCCTGCAGCTTCTGATCCCCTCGGCCACGAGCCGAGTCTTCTTCCCACCCTGGGGCATGCCATCGCCCCATGGGGAGGTGCATGCCCCATTGCTTTGGAGCATCACCATGTCCCTCGATCTTGAAAACACGTCCGATGTGGAGCCCGTGCAAGGCGATCTGCTCGATGTGGAAGCCTCGCCCCTGTCCCTGAGCCTCACCGAATTCGTCGCCGAGTTCGGCGATGAACTGCTTGAATCGCTCAACCGCGCCAATCCGCCGGTCTATGCCGGCCAGCCGAGGGCGCACCGCGAACGCGTCATTGCGGGCCTGAAGCGCCGCCTCTTCCCCGCCCAGGCGGAAGTCGTCCACGCGGCCGCCGAGTTGCTGATCGACCGCGGCGAGCGCGCCGCGTTCGTCAACGGCGAGATGGGCTGCGGCAAAACCACGGTGGGTATCGCCACCGCGGCAGTGCTGCACGCCGAAGGCTACCGCCGCACGCTGGTCCTGTCGCCGCCGCACCTGGTCTACAAGTGGCGCCGCGAGATTCTCGAGACCGTGGCTGGCGCCAAGGTCTGGGTGCTCAACGGCCCCGATACGCTGGTCAAGCTCATCAAGCTGCGCGAGCAACTGGGCGTGCAGCCCGGCGGCCAGGAGTTCTTCGTCCTGGGCCGGGTGCGGATGCGGATGGGCTTCCACTGGAAACCCACCTTCTTCGCCCGCCGTACGCGCCACGGCCACGTGGCCGCCTGCGCGGACTGCGGCGTGGTCATCACCGACCTCGACGGCGAACCGGTCAGCCCGGTCGCGCTGGAAGCGGAGGAGTACCGCAGGAAGTGCAGCCACTGCGCCGCGCCCCTGTGGACACTGATGCGTCCCCGCACCCTGTCGGGCAGCGACCAGTCCTCGGCCGTGCTGAAGGCCCTCAAGCGCATTCCCACCATCGGCGAGGTCACGGCCCAGAAGCTGATGCGCAAGTTCGGCGATGGCTTCCTGGCCTCGATGCTGGGCGACAACATCCATGAGTTCATCAACCTGATGGATGGCGACGGGGAGCTGGTGTTCTCCGACCGCCAGGCCACGCGCATGGAACGCGCAATGGCCAACATGGAGTTCGGCTTCGGCGAGGGCGGTTACCAGCCCAGCGAGTTCATCAAAAGGTACCTGCCGAACGGCACGTTCGATCTGCTCATCGCCGACGAGGCGCACGAGTACAAGAACGGAGGCAGCGCCCAGGGCCAGGCCATGGGCGTGCTCGCATCGAAGTGCCGCAAATCGCTGGAGCTCACCGGCACGCTGATGGGCGGCTATGGCGATGACCTGTTCTACCTGCTGTTCCGCGCCCTGCCCGGGCGGATGATCGAAGACGGCTACCGGCCCTCCAAGAGCGGCAGCATGACGTCTGCGGCCATGGCGTTCATGCGCGACCACGGCGTCCTCAAGGACATCTACTCCGAGAGTGCCGGCGCCGCGCACAAGACCGCCAAGGGCAACAAGGTCAGCGTGCGGACGGTCAAGGCACCCGGCTTCGGTCCGAAGGGCGTGCTGCGCTGCGTCGTGCCATTCACGCTTTTCCTGAAGCTGCGCGACATCGGCAGCGACGCGCTCCCGCCGTACGACGAGGAGTTCCGAGAGGTGCCGATGGCACCGGCACAGGCCGCCGCCTATGCGGCGCTGTCCGTACGGCTCACCACCGAGTTGCGGCAGGCACTGGCCCGCCGCGACACCACCCTGCTGGGTGTGGTCCTCAACACGCTGCTGGCCTGGCCGGACACGTGCTTTCGCGCGGAGAACGTCGTGCATCCCCGCACGCGCGCCACCCTCGCGTTCGTTCCGTCCCAGTTCCACGACATGGAGGTCATGCCCAAAGAACAGGAACTGATCGATATATGCCGGCGGGAGAAGGACCTGGGCCGGAAGACGCTGGTCTACACGACGTACACGGGCAAGCGGGACACGACTGCACGCCTGAAGCGGCTGCTCGAACTGGAGGGCTTCAAAGTCGCGGTACTGCGCGCGACCGTGGATGCCAGCCGCCGCGAGGACTGGATCGCCGAGCAGGTGGACCGCGGCGTCGATGTCATCCTCACCAACCCGGAGTTGGTTAAGACCGGACTCGATCTGCTGGACTTTCCGACCATCGTCTTCATGCAGTCCGGCTACAACGTGTATTCGCTGCAGCAAGCTGCCCGCCGGTCCTGGCGCATCGGCCAGAAGCGGGACATCCGGGTGATCTTCCTCGGCTACGCGGCATCATCGCAGATGGCATGCCTGAAGTTGATGGCGCAGAAGATCATGGTGGCGCAGAGCACGTCGGGAGACATCCCGGAAAGCGGGCTCGACGTGTTGAACCAGGACGGTGATTCGGTGGAAGTGGCGCTCGCGCGCCAGTTGGTGGCTTGAACGTCTGGCAAGTCTCGGCGGCTCCTTCGGGAGCCGCTTTTTTCTCGCCGCTGGCGTTGCTCATGGTTCGATGTCGGCCACCGCCCCTACCACTGCGGGGTTGGCGTAACCCATTGTTCGCACTGCCTCACGAAAGTCAGCAAGTTGAGCGGCGCAAGCTCCCGCGCAGCGTGGGGCACTCGGGGCTAGACGCAACTCAATTACGTCATCGAACCAACCGGATGCGGCCAGCAAGGCAATGCAGTTGCTAACACCGTGTCCAGGCACATCGAGTTGCAATCGGCATCCGTCATGTTGTAGAACGCTCACACCACCCAAGGAAGGAGGAAGCATGAAGCTGCTTTGTTCAGCCGCCATCGCGATGTCGGCCCTGTATCTGCCTCACGCGCACGCCCAGGACCAGCCCGTGAACACCGGCCTGGGACAATGTGTGGATTTCGTGATCTACGGCTCCGGCACGCTCACGGGCCAGGTCAACGGCACCAAGTTTCCCTTTGTGTACGGTCCTGCCTCCTATCTCGACAAGTCGGGAAAAACGGTCTACATCGAGAACTACTCGTGCGACTCCCAGGACGTTCCTGGGCTCTATCAACGGGTGTCCGCGGTCGGCCACGAGATGGGGCACCTGTACCTGGACCAGGGATGGGTGCTCGGCTCGCGCGATGACTACATTGCGAAGGCTTGCACCAACGAAGGCCGGGCGGTGCTCAACAACTCCACGGCACGCAACGAGATACTCGACACGTCCAACGGCGGCGCCGACATCCGGCTGATCGGCGCGAACGCGTCTGTGCTGCTGGACATGATCGCCGCAGGTGGCGATAACTTGGCGGAACGTGTCGGGGACGCTTTCTGCACAGCCAATGTCACCTCCACTACAGGCGAGAACTACAAGGTGTACTACGGGAACGAGTACGACAAGCTTCCCAACCATCCAACGGCGCAGGAGCAATAAGCCATGAAGACCTATCTCGCTGCGCTGGGCGTCGCCCTTGCGATGGTTCCGTTGGTGTCGATCGCTGCACCGCCCAAAGCTTCCCCTGCCGCCGAAAAGCAGCTATGGGCCTTCGCTGAAAGAGTCGCCCTCGCTCTCCCTGGAAACGTCGGGGACGTGCAGCGGCTCCTCCCGGGGACAGAACACTCCGCAACCGCGCGGGCCGGCACGGACTCTCGCGCTGCGCCGACCGAGCTTGCCCCTTCGCTGTTCGTGACGAATGCAGCGGTGGTCATGGGCGATGATCGGCGTGCCACATCAGCATCCTTCGACGTGACCGGTAGCTGCGTTTCGATGGCATCGATGCGTACCCGCTATCCGAGTGTGATCGTGATGGACTACGCACGCGGGGACAACGAGCACGCCACTTATACGTTCGGCGCTCAGGTTGGCGATGCCATCATCGCTTACTCATTCCCGGCCAAACATCTGGGCTGCATGAGCCGAGTGGAAGTGACGCCCGCGAAGGAAACGAAGAGCAGGCTCGGAATTCAGTAGCTACCGGCGCGCCGCCTCACCATTTGCCGCGCCCGGTTAGAGGGGCGATGGCATGGTGGGCGGTCCGTCCCGCAATTCGAGCTTCAAGATGGCCAGGTCATTTCCCTCCGGGATTGCGCCGTGGATCATAAGGAAGACGGGAGCCCGCTGCGATGAGGCGCTTCATAGCAGGTGCGCTGGCAGTCTTTCCCTGGGCGTCGGCACTGGCAATCACTCCGATGGTGGATTACAGGTGCCTCGCACGGCCGGCTGACAACATCGTTGTTGTCAACGACGCGAGAACCGACCGCCCGGTGATGACCGACTCTTCGGACCGCTGTCCCTGACCCGACTGGACGTCAAAAAGCAGTTCAAAGGCGTCCTTGTCATTGACAGAGACCCCTCGGACCGGTTCGAGGCGATCGTGCGAAGGGATGACAGAAACTCGGCTGGATTTCGCCCGGCGGAGGAACCGCGCAACCTGGTCTTCATCAAGAACACCGATCAGGGGCCGGCCATTCTCGGCGACGCGCCTGGTGCGCTTCCCTACCGCGACGGAATCACCATCCACGACGTCAAGCTGGACGACGCGGCAATCAAGACGTTCTTCAGCGAGAAGAGCTTGGCCAAGGCAAATTGCCGGGATCGTTAGACCCCCGAGTGCGCAGAGCCCGCATCGTGATCCGAGCGCAAAGGGTCCACAAACGCTGCCCGCTTTCCGGGCCATCTACGGCCGTCGCCATACCGCCGTGGTCTTCATGGCCATTGCGTCCCCACGGCCGATGCGTGGTCAGGCATGCATGCTCGTGGCTACCGCGAGCACATCCTAGAACCCATCCCCAAGCCGCTCCCCGATCATGGCCATCGTTCCCGGGAAGAGGTGCGCCAGCAATGCCCCGATCGCCAGGGCGACTGCTATGCTGGATACCGCCACAGCGGCCGCACGCATGATCCTCGCGGCCGAACTCCGGCGGGTTGTGGACGGGTAGCCAGTAGTCATCTGCATGAAAGGAAAAAGCGGCAGATCAAGAATATGACAGTTCTTCTGGCACTTCTAGGGACCCTCGTTGGCGCTCTGCTGCTCAGGAAGAATCGAGCGCGACTGGCCTTCGCCACATGGACCGTCACCAGCGCAGCGCTGATCTTCATCGGCTGCGGCCCCGGCGCCCAACTCCTGGTGGACGGCGTTCAAGCCGGGTATGCAAGTCTTCCTCCACCTCAATGGGGAGCCAGGAATGCGATCGTGGTCCTGGGTGCGGGTACAGAACGCATTGATGGCGCCTCGCCGGAGGTCGGATTTCTGGCCTATGGCCGACTGGTGAAAGCGCTGGAGCTGTATCGCGACTGCAAGGCGACGGCAGCCGATTGCCGGCTGCTGCTCAGCGGCAGCGATGTGCGCAAGCATGGCCGTGCAGAGGCGGCCCTCTATGCCGACGCCTTGGTGCGGATGGGCGTCAGCAAGAACGACCTGGTCCTCGACTCCAATAGTGCCAACACCTGGGAGAACGCGAGAAACTCGGCGGCGATGCTGAAGGCGCTCAAGCCCGACCGTACTGTCCTCGTGACTTCGGGCGTCCACATGCGACGCTCCCTGGAGTACTTCGCCCAGTTCGGAGTGCGGCCGACTCCGGCCAGGAGCGACTACCTGAGCCCTCTTCCATCGATCGTCCCGCTGTCGTACAACCTGACGGTCGCGGATATCGCCCTGTACGAGTACCTGGGCATTGCGCGCCTGCACATCTACAACGCCCTGGGGCTGAACAAGAAGGTGCCCGATGCAGGATGAGGCCCAGGACAGCTCACTCACCTTGGTGGAAGTGGCGGACAAGCTGCGCCACAAGGAAATCGATGCGATCGTCAGCGGCTACCGCGAACGGTCCGTGTCCCTGAAGCGGACCGTCCTGGTCTTCGCGGTGATCGTCTGGGCCCTCTACTGGAGCCGCGGCGCGATCACCGATCCTCCCGACGGATGGCAGCACTTGTCGCTCGACCAGGTGCTCCCTATCGAGGCAACGAAGCTGCTGCCATGGCTCATAGGCCTGCTGCCCGCCTGCGCGATCTGGATGGTGCTGCTGCGATCAGGAAAGATCCGGGAGACCGAGTTCGTCGATGGCGCCGGCGCGATCGCCAACTACATCATCATCGGGGTGATGCTCTCGCTGGCGTGGAACCTGACGATGGCGAGCGCCACGGTCCTGCCGATCATCAGCATCATCATCGGCGCGCGGTTCGGCAGGCGGTACTTCTACCTCAGCATGCTGCTCGCCTGCGTCATCGTTGCGATCGCAGCACCCGAGCACTACTGGGTGAAGCGTCCCGCGTTCGCCGTCTTCGCGTTCGGCTTCCTCGTGGGAATCCCGCTGATGACGAACAAGCTTCTTTCGACGTTGTGGGTCATTTCGGCGCAGGCGGTGAGGTCTCGGGATGCGCAGAACCGATTCATCGCCACGATGAGCCACGAGTTGCGGACGCCGTTGAACACGGTGATCAATGCAACCGCCCTGATCGACCGCTCGCAACTCCCAGAGCAGCAACGGGAACTCGTTGCATCGGCCGAAGTGAATGCCTGGGCACTGCTGGGCCGCGTCAACGATGTCCTGGACGTGGCCGCCATTGATCGCGGGCAGATGGCCTTCGACAACGGTCCGTTCCGGTTCTCGGAGGTATTGCAGACAGTGCAGGGCGTATGCGGCCCACAGGCGGTCGCCAAAGCCATCGATTTCGAGATCACCGGCGCGACCGACCTGCATGAAATCTTCGTCGGCGACCCGGCACGGGTGGAGCAGGTCATCAGCAACCTGGTCAGCAACGCGATCAAGTTCACCCCTGCTGGGGGCACCGTCACGTTGCGCATCATCGATTCCGGACCGGACATGGGAGGGCACCAGCGCCTGAGCATCCAGGTCATCGATTCCGGCCCTGGGATTCCCGATGCGGACAAGAGCAGGATTTTCGATCCCTTTTACAAAGGCGGCGGCTCTGTGGTCCGCGCGCAAAGCGGCGTGGGCCTGGGCCTCTACATCGTCAAAGCGGTCGCGGAGCAGATGGGTAGCCAGGTCGAGGTCTCCGACAACCCTGGTGGCGGGTCCGTGTTCACCTGGAACATCGCGCTCGCGAGGGCCGCTCCAGGCCAGCAGGTGGATGCGCCCATTCCGCTGCACGAGGCGCTGGAGCGACATCGCGCCAGCATCCCGGCGATGAACTTCCTGGTGTTCGAGGACAACCTCCCGAACCGGCAAGTCATCCAATGGCTGATGAGCCTGGCTGGCCACTCGGTCAGATTTGCAGTGCCGGGAGCCGACCCCATCGAGGCGCTGTCGGCGGACAGGCCCGACGCCATCCTGCTCGATCTCCACATGCCCGAACGTTCGGGCTGGGACGTACTCGCGGAGATCGAAGCCCAGATGGGCATCCATCGAGCGCCCCCGATCGTCATCATCAGCGCTGATTCGGACCCCAACACAGTGACCACCTGTTTGCAGAAAGGCGCGGTGGCCTACCTGACGAAGCCGATCGCCCCGCACAAGCTGCTCTCCTCGGTACAGGCGATTTCCCACATGGCGCGACATCGAATCCGGGCCAGCGGAGCACACGGGGAGAACGCATGAGCGGCGAAGAGCGGGCCTGGTGATCGGAGGGCAAGCAGCCACTTGATGCCGCAAAAGCGCTCCATCGATGCCTACGCCCCTGACGTCGCGCGGAAGCCGGCGATCAGTTGCACTGCGGCGCGGGCCACGGCCTGTAAGCGTCGTTCCAACAGGGCCCGATCAGTGCCGTGGCAGGCATCCAGACGCAGCTGCTCGCAAGCCGCAAGCAATTGCCGGGAGCCGATCGGCGCTATGGCATTCTTCAATGCGTGGACCCGTTCGAGCAGGTCTTCTTTGCCTGCGCCCCGGGCTGAGCAATAGCCTTCCTCGGCGCATGCCTCAATGTCTGATATGACCGCATGGACGTACGCGGCTGCGGCCTCCCCGGAAAGCGTGGACAGCATGAAGTCGAGGGTCGAGCCGGATTCGACTTGAGGCTGTTCGCACATCGCTCGGGCTTCGGCCGTCTCGTCGCCGCGCACCGACTCTCGCGGCATCAGCCCAATGTTGCGAAGCAGGTTGCGGACGTTGACCATGAGGCACACCTGGGCGTTTTCGAGGATGGGGCAGGAGGCACGTCGGGCCCCATGCGTCTTTCCTTGACGCGCACTATGCAACGCTCCGCAGCGCATCTCCATACCACCTCGTGGCCGGGTCAGCAAACTGAACCGGCACTGCGCCACCGCCTTCGACTTGTCGACCGCTCGCGCCTCCGGACCACGTACCTTGGATCGGCCTGAAATGCAGGCGATAGCTCCCAGAAGGGACGAGGACGACCATGAAAAGGATGAAGACGAGCATGCTGACCCACATCGCGCTGGCGGGCGCCCTGCTGGCTTGCGCCGGCGCGGCCCAGGCATGCTGCCCCGACGGCGGCCACGGGGCACCGGCGGCCTCGGCGGGGCTCGGCGAAAGCCTGCCGAAGGCCCGGAACCTCGCGTTGGATCCGGCGTGGCGGATCTATGAGTTCTCGCGCGACGGCGTGACCTACCTGCAGATCAACGATGTGGCGGGCACGGTGCGTGCAGCCGTGGGCCGGGTCAACGACACGCTGTGGGTGTTGCCCATGGGTGCGGACGTCGCACGCGTGACCTTGCCGGCCAAGGGCGCGGGCCCCAGCGGGTCCGTGGTGTACCAAACCTCGGGCTTCGTCGTGCGCTTGGTGCCAGGCGGCAACGGCGGCGACTCCTGGCAGATCAGCGCCGCAGACTGAGGCCTTCGCCCACCGACTCCGAAACGAGAAAGCTGAGGCAGTACGCATGGCGGCGCCGGCAGGTGCCGCCATGCACTTTGAGCCGGGCAGCCAGTTCCCAGTCCGCATCGTGGGCCACGGCACGCCCGCGTTCCAGCGGGGACGCGTCGGCGAGGACGCAGAGCGCGATGCCCTGGCGACCACCCGCGCGCCAGACCCTGCCCTTGATGAGATGGCGCTTCGCGGGTGGCAGTGTTTCGATCACGTTGAGCGCGCATCGGTACGCGACAAGCTGCAGCCCGAGAGAAAGCTGCATGGGATCGCCCCGCAGGCGGCATTGGAACTCGGTATCGCAGAGATTGCTCATCGCGACCGATCGCAGGATGGCGTACAGCCCATGCGTCTCGATGCCGAGCGGGTACAGCGCGGTCACGTACTCGTCGAGCAACTGGGCCTGGATCACGCCTGTGCGCGTCATCTCCATGGCTGCGGCGTGCTGTCCCCGCGAGCGGAGGTGGGCGACGATGTCCGTGCGCAGCTTGTTGATGTGGACGGTGATGTCGCTGTACTCCACCACCCGGCGTCGCAGTGTGCGTTCCGCCTGCAGATAACTCGCCTGCGCGATCTGCCAGGCCTCCTGACGCTGGTGGCGGAAGTAGCTGGCATGCTCGAAGGCCGCCGACAACCGGGACCCGAATACGAACAGGCCGGTGGCCGCCGCCGCGAGCGCGATCTGCACGCGGAATGCCTCGGCGTGGTACGACGCCAGCGTCATGGCATCCGGCAGCATGATCCCGATCGCCACATTGGCCAGCACGACGCCGACAGCGGCACCACGCCAGCCGTGCAGCAGCGTGAGCACCACCGACGGAACGACCATCAGGGACATCAGCACCTGGTGCGAAAGGCGATCCTGCGCCATGCCGGAGATCAGGAACAGCACCACCACGGCTGCCGACCCGAGCAGGCCATCCCTCGGCAGCCGCGGGCGGGCGGTCATAGGCTCATCCCGGCGCAGCCATAGCAGGACTGGGAGCGTGAACATCAGCATGCCCAGGTAGTCGCCCAGCCAGTAACGCGTGAGCGCTTCCAGCGGCGTCAGCGCGGTATAGCCCTTGAACAGCGCATTCAATGCCATGTTGCACAAGGTGCTCCACAGCGCCAGCATCAAGGCCAGCGGCAGCAGCAGGTACTCCTGGTCCACCAGCCGCGGCAGCTGGCGCCGTGCGGCATGCACGGCCAGCGCCACGCAGGGCATCAGCAGGAAGGGACTGGCGTACGCCCACACAGGGCTCGCGCCGCGCTCGATCATCGGCACGCGGATCACCAGCAGCGCGGCCGCATCACCGGCGAGCAGATAGGGCCAGAGGCGATACGGCAGGAACAGCAAGGTCGCGGCGCGCAGCCCCGCCGGCAGGTACCACTGGTCCATCGAACAGCGCCACGCCAGCAGGAATGAGGCACAGTAGCCCAAGCTGAGCAGAGCGCCTCTGGCGATGTCTTTCCCCGCTGCCATTCCAACCGGTCCGTGGCGTGTGGGCGCCACTGTACAAGCGCGGTCGGCGCGGCAGGTAGACAGTTCCCAGGCCAGCACAGTACAACTCAACTCGCTGCCATGGCCATGGCGGGCCACAGCCCCTCCACAGGTTAACCTGATCGCCTCTTTCGGAGAGATTCCTCTTCGTCGTTTAGGCGTTGCCGCCGCGCTTCGTCGCGACGCTGCCTCCGCTCCTCAGCGAGTTGCAGATACAGCGGTGGGTAGTACACGCGTGCAGGGCGATCTGGTGCGCCCCAGGTCTCCTCGCTCAAGATGTAGCCCGCAAGCACGAGCAGAACAAACCCCAGCACGAGTCCGCCGTCGCCGAGCGGCGCGAGCGCATCGTGAACGAGAGAGCGGCCGCCCGGTTGCATGAAGGCGAGCAAGCCGTCCGCGACCGCGAGAAATGCCGTCGCAAAGACCAGATTGCCGATCTGATCAAGTTCCTCGCGGCGCTGCACCTCACGCCGCCAGGCGGTCTCATACATTCGCAGCAGGAAATCGCTTTCCTTCTCCAGGGCATACACATGAAACCTATGGGCGTCTACATGACCATACGCCCCACCAAAGTCATCGCGATCCTCGACCTCAAGGACGCGGCGAGCGAGTCGGCGGCTGTGGTAACCGATCCAGCACAAGAAAATGCCCAGCGTCGGCAACACGAAGCTGACGAGCAGTCCGAAGCTTGCCGCCGCAACGACCAGGAAACCCAGGTCCTGCCACAGCTTGTCGGTAGATGTGGACCACTGAAGCAACCCGCTGCCCCCTTTCAGAACCAGTGCGCCATCAATGAAAAGCACGATGCACACGAACCGCATCACCCACTGAGCATCCCACGCCTTTTCCATCAGGCTGAGATGGGGCAGCCCCTCCTTCGCGCTGTCCTTCGATTTTTCTTCACCTGCCATCTCTGCAATCTCCTGTTCAGGGGTACGTCGCGGCAGAGAACGCCTCTCCCCCGCCATTGATCGAACGCCGCTCAAACCACGAAACGCTGGTGCATGCCCGGCTGGCACCATGTCCGCCACGCCTCGTCGACGGCTGCCGTCTCCTCCGGCCTGGCGCACGCCGCCCCCGCCATCGCGAACAGGCGGCCCAGGCGCTCTTCCTTCTCCTGCGACGTCACGGCGCCACGTACCACCATGGGGCCGACGGCCATGACGATGCGATGGCAGATCTCCGGGTCGAGCCCATTGCTGTCCACACCAAAGCCCATCGCTCGGTTGGGGGTGAGCACCGGAGGCAGCGTGCGCAGGATGACGCGGTGCAAGGCCTTGTCTTCGGTCACCAGCGCGGGCGTCCCGACGAACTCGTAGCCGGCCTGGCGCAGCATGGGCACGCTCAGCCACAGGTTCAGGTCGCCGGCGCGATTGCGCAGGTACGGCAGGGTGATGTGGTCGGCCTCGTCCTTCTTTCCCGGCTGAAAACTGAGAAACGATTCAAGGTACGAGTACGCGGGCTTCGGGTCCCCATCGAGCTTCAGCGACTGTCGCCCCTTGAGCAGCACGCTGAGGGCCAGCAGCATGGCCATGCCGGTGAAGCGTGGGACGTCGGCCTGCATCAAGGCGTCCAGCTTCGCGAGCGTTTCCTCCGGCGGCACCTTCTGAGACAGCAGCGACCGCATGAGCGCGACGTAGGGGAAGATCAGGCTGAACTGGGTGCGCAGCGCTGATTCGTTCTTTCGCAACAGCGCGACCTGCTGCTGCGCAAACCTTTCGCGGAACAGGAAGCCCCGCGATGCCAGCGGAGCCAACCTGTCGTTGACCCAGGCGGCAGGGTCGGGGCTCTCGCGGAGCTTCTGATTGGACATCCACTGCTCCATCAGCGCCGGCCACGGATTGAGTGTGTAGCGCGCGCGTTCCGCGGCCGGGATCTGCTCTGCCCACTCCGTGCGCGCGAGCGCGTTGGTGTCGAGGAACAGCTCGTACGGCCCTGCACCCTTCGCAACGTTGACGAACGGCCACACGAGGGCGGTGGTACCGGATGGCGGAAGGCGCTCGCATCGCGCGGCGTAAGGAATGGGCTGGTTGCTGGACTCCATGCTCAAGTTCTCCCTGCATTTCGTTTTGTTATCGGCGTGAACGCCGGCGGCCCGGCAAAGCGCCGCGCCGCGATCCCGATTGTTGCCTGACTCGACCACGCCCCGCGCGCATCGTCTCGATCACCCAAGTTACCGGGACGACCCGCATGCAGCCACACCCCTCGCCCGCCCCCCGCCGCTGGGGATTCGCCCCGGTGGCCGCCGCGGTCGCATCAGTCCTCCTGGGCGGATGCGCCAGCGCACCACCTGCCGACGAGACCGCCGCCCCCAGTCCTGCGCCCACGGCTTCGGCACCCGCCGGGGTTGACGCGGACCGACCTTCGCCAGTTACGGTCACACGGCAGGGCCGCTACACCCTGGTCGAGCTCGGCGCCGAGACTGGGCAGCGCGATCTGTTGATGCAGGTCATAAACGTCACGCAGCCATCGGCCGAAGGGTCCACGGTCCAGGACGGCCTGCAGTACCTGCTGCGGCAGTCGGGCTACCGGCTGTGTCCGCCCGACGCGGACAGCAGCACCCTGTATGCCCTGCCGCTGCCCGCGGCACATGTGCGTCTCGGCCCCATCACGCTGCGCGACGCGCTCCAGACCATGGCCGGCGACGCCTGGGCACTCTCGGTGGACGACACAGCGCGCATGGTCTGCTTTCACCGGGCCGGCGCCAGCGCCGCGGCGATCGAGCCGGCCTGGCTTCCGAAGGAGAAACAGCCATGGTGATCTCGCACCCGCCCGCCGGACGCCCCCGCGATCGTTGGGCCCTCTGGGCCTGCGCCATCACCCTGATGCTCGTGGGCGGGGTGACCGCTTACAACACGGCTCAGTTGTCGCGCATGGCGCAGGAAGCCAAGCAGGCGAACGTCGATGCGGAGATGCAGAGCCTGGCGAGCAGCGTGGCACAGTTGCGCGGAGCATTCGATGCCGCGCGCCGGCAACCGGCGCCCGTCAGCGAAGCAGCTTTCTCCACGGCACAGAAGGCACTCGGAGACCGGCTCACGGCGCTCGAACACGCACGCGAGGGCATGGCTCGGGCCGAGGATCTGGCTGCCCTGTCGTCGCGCATCGACGCACTGCAGGCCGAAGTCGCTGCCCGCAAGACGGCCGCAGCGCCACGCAAGGCGCGTGCATCGGAAGCTGCGGCGGCCCGCGAGCGCGCGCCCTCCCCACCACCGTTCACCGTGTTCGGCAGCGAAATGCGGGCCGGGGTGCCTTTCCTGGCGGTCGTTCCATCCGGGCCGGGGTCGAACTCGCAGGTTCGGCTGCTCCGCGAGGGCGAGCAGGAGAGTGGGTGGCGGCTGGAAGTGGTCGAGCCGCAAGCCGCCGTGTTCTCGGTCGGAGACCAGGTGCGCCGGCTGCCGCTGCGTGCGCGCTGAGGCGACCAACATGCGAGCGGAAAGCCGTTCAGCCATCGCGGTGCTCATCGCGGCATGCCTGTGCGTCCTGGGCCTGGGTGCGCCCGACGTGGCGCAGGCCCAGGCGCAAGCAGCGCGCGTCGGCGAGACCCGCACCACGGCGAGCGCAGCACGGCCGTTGACCGATGCCCACGACGACGAGGCCCGGGCCCGCGAATGGGGCCTGCGCGTGGAGGACTGGTCGCGCTACAGGACGTTGATGCAGGGGCCTCTCGGCATCTACTCCCCCAACCTCGATCCGCTGACGGCACTCGGCATCGAGGCACGCAGCGACGAGGAGCGGCGACGGTATGCGGAGCTCCAGGTGCAGGCCGAGGCGCGCCGCGTGCAAAAGACCCTGGACTACCAGCGCGCATACGACGCGGCGTGGCAGCGGCTGTATCCCAACCAGCAGCGCGTGGCACTGCAGGCCGGCCCGGCAGCCGGCAGCAGCGGCACCGCCGAACCGGGTCGCATCGCCTTGTTCGTGAAGGAGGACTGCGCCGCATGCGACCAGCGCGTGCAGCAGCTCCAGTCCGCCGGCACACCGGTGGACGTGTACCTGATCGGAAGCCGCGGCGACGACGAGCGCATCCGCCGGTGGGCGCGGCGAGCGGGCGTCGATCCCGCCAAGGTGCGGGCGCGGACGATCACGCTCAACCACGATGGCGGCCGCTGGCTGTCGCTCGGCGCGTCCGGCGATCTGCCGGCGGTCATGCGCGAGGTGGGTGGTCAATGGCAGCGACAGTGATTACGCCGCACTGCGCCGCTGCGCTCCGCGCGGCGATCGCGCTGGGCACAGCCGCATGGAGCGCCGTTCCCGCCCGCGCCCAGGAGCTCCCCCCGCCCGCTTACCAGATCGCCGCGGCGCAATCGGGCGTGCCCTCGTCCGTGCTGTATGCGGTCGCGCTGCAGGAGAGCGGAACCCGGCTGCGCGGCCGGCTGGTTCCCTGGCCGTGGACGCTCAACGTCGCCGGCACGCCGCAGCGGCACGCCACGCGCGCTGACGCCTGCCTTGCGCTGCGCAGCGCACTGCGGGACACGCCCGCCGAACGCATCGACGTCGGGCTCGGCCAGGTCAATGCGGGCTACCACGCGCACCGCGTGCAGCGACCCTGCGCGCTGCTGGACCCCTACCGCAACCTCGGTATCGCCGCGGAGATCCTGCATGAGCAGCACCGGCCCGGCGAAGACTGGATGACCGCGGTGGGCCGCTACCACCGCCCCGCAGGCGGCCCGCCCGCAGCGCGCTACCGCGGCGCCGTGCAGCGCCACCTTGTGCGCGTGCTGGGCAACCCGCAGGCGATGGCCTCACTGAATCCGCGTCGAGAGACCACCCCATGAAGCTCCCCGCCTTGCGATTCCACCCGTGCGCGCCTCGGTGGCTGCTCGCGCTGGCTTGCCTGCCGTCCTTGGGCCTGGGTGCGGAACCCGTGGCATCGCCACTGTCGCCCCGCCCCGGCCTGATCGTCGTCGAGGACCGGGGAGGCGTATCGGCGCAGCGCTACTACGACGAGCTCGGGCTTCCCCCGTTGCGAGCGAGCGGCGCCCCTTCGACCAGCGGGGCAGCCAAGGCCACGGTGCCCGTCGTCCCGGTCGAGGCGGTGGGCCTGCCAGTGCGCTCCACCCTGCTGTCCCCTGGAGTCGTGGAAGCTCGCCCGCTGCAGGCGCCGGGGCTGCCCCCCTTTTTCCTGGTCGGTGACGACCCGCGGTCCAGAGCCTGGCTGCAGCAGCGCGTCGGCACGCTGCGCCAGTTGCGCGCCGCCGGCCTCGTGGTGAATGTCGCGTCGCCGCTGGCGTTGCAGGAGCTGCGCGCCCTGGCGCCGGGTCTGGTGCTCTCGCCGGCCTCGGGGGACGATCTGGCCCGCAGGCTGGGGCTTCGCCACTACCCGGCCCTGTTGACCGCCACAGGCATCGAGCAGTGACATGGCCCAGGCGCATGCAGTCGAGGTGCTGCTGCGCCCCGCGGTGGAGCTATACACCGTTGCCGTTTGCGCCGGCGCCGCGCTGGCGTGCGTGGTGGCACCGTGGTCGCTCGCGCTGAGCCCCACGCTGGGGTTCGCCAGCGCCCTCGGTTTCGCGGCCTTCGGCGGCATCCGCCTGCGGCAGGCCCACGCCATCCTGCGCTACCGGCGCAACATCCGCCGCCTGCCACGCTACGTGATGACCAGCCGCGACGTCCCGGTCAGCCAGCAGCGCCTGTTCCTCGGCCGCGGCTTTCGCTGGGACCAACGCCACACGCACCGGCTGATGCAGACCTACCGGCCCGAGTTCCGCCGCTACGTAGAGCCGACAGCGCTCTACCGGCTCGCGCGGCGGTGCGAGGAGCGCCTGGAGTTCGCGCCACCACCGTTCGCGCGCCTGGCGCGCTGGACGGCGTGGGACCACCCGATGAACCCCGTGCGGCCCCTGCCACCGGTCGGCGGGCTGCCGCGCCTGCACGGCATCGAGCCGCAAGAGGTGGACGTCACCCTGCCGCTGGGAGAGCGGGTCGGGCATACCCTGGTGCTGGGCACCACGCGCGTCGGCAAGACGCGCTTGGCCGAACTGTTCATCACGCAGGACATCCGCCGCCGCGCCGCGGACGGTGGGCACGAGGTGGTGATCGTCTTCGACCCGAAGGGGGACGCGGACCTGCTCAAGCGGATGTACGTCGAGGCGCGCCGCGCCGGACGCGAAGGCGAGTTCTATGTGTTCCACCTGGGCTGGCCCGACCTGAGCGCGCGCTACAACGCGGTGGGGCGCTTCGGCCGCATCTCGGAAGTCGCCACGCGCATCGCGGGGCAGCTGTCCGGCGAGGGCAACAGCGCGGCCTTCCGCGAGTTCGCGTGGCGGTTCGTCAACATCATCGCGCGGGCACTCGTGGAACTGGGTCAGCGCCCGGATTACCTGCTGATCCAGCGCCACGTCATCAACATCGATGCGCTGTTCATGGAGTACGCCGCGCACTTCTTCGCGCGGACGGAGCCCAAGGCCTGGGAGATCATCGTCCAGCTCGAAGCGCGCCTCAACGACAAGAACATCCCGCGCAACATGATCGGGCGCGAGAAGCGTGTGATCGCGATCGAGCAGTACCTCGCGCAGGTGCGCGTGTACGACCCCGTTCTCGACGGCCTGCGCAGCGCGGTGCGCTACGACCGGACCTACTTCGACAAGATCGTCGCCAGCCTGCTGCCGCTGCTGGAGAAGCTCACCACGGGCAAGATCGCCCAGTTGCTGGCGCCGAACTACTCGGACCTGGCCGATCCACGGCCCATCTTCGACTGGATGCAGGTCATCCGAAAGCGCGCGATCGTGTATGTGGGCCTGGACGCGCTCTCGGATGCGGAAGTGGCAGCCGCCGTGGGCAACTCCATGTTCTCGGACTTGGTGTCGGTCGCCGGTCACATCTACAAGTTCGGCGTGGACGACGGGCTGCCCGGCGCCAACGCCAGCAGCAAGGTGCCGATCAACGTCCATGCCGACGAGTTCAACGAGCTCATGGGCGACGAGTTCATCCCCATGGTCAACAAGGGAGGTGGCGCCGGTGTCCAGGTTACGGCGTACACGCAGACGCTCTCCGACATCGAGGCGCGCATCGGCAACCGCGCCAAGGCCGGCCAAGTGGTGGGCAACTTCAACAACCTGGTCATGCTCCGCGTCAGGGAAACGGCCACGGCCGAACTGCTCACCCGCCAGTTGCCGAAGGTGGAGGTCTTCGCTACGTCCGTGACCAGCGGTGCCACCGACAGCTCGGATCCCACGGGCAACACCGCCTTCACCTCGAACACCCAGGACCGCGTCGCCAGCACCAGCGTTCCGCTGATCGAGCCCGCGCACGTCGTCGCGCTGCCAAAGGGCCAGGCCTTTGCGCTGCTCGAAGGGGGCAACCTGTGGAAGGTGCGCATGCCCCTGCCCGCGCCCGATCCTGACGAGGCCATGCCGCGCGACCTGCAGGAACTGGCCGCCGGCATGCGACTGCACTACGTCATGGACGCTGGAAGCTGGTGGGACGGCCAGGGCGCCGCGGGACCTCGGGATGACGGATTGCCCGGCGACCTGCTGCAGGACGCATTCGCCACGGCCGAGGCAGACGACCCCGCCGACCAGGGCGGGATGGATGGGGCCGGCATGCCATGAGCGATGTCGCCGCCACCGCGCAGCGCCAGCAGGTCCGCCAGCAGGGCTTCATCGTCGGCCTCATCACGCTGCCGTTCCGCTGCTTCGGCGTGCTGTGCGGATCGCTCTTGCTGTGCATCGTGGTCGAATGCGTGGGCATGGCGCTGTTCTGGCCGGACCAGGGCTGGCGCCACGCACAGGCCATGCTGAGCCATGAACTGGACCAGCTGTCCGATTACTTCGTGCGCAGCGCGCTCGTGCAGGAGCCAGGGCGCACCGCGCACCACTGGGTGCAGCAAGGCTACGAGTGGGTGTTCGTGCGCAGCGGCCTGCTCGAATGGATGCGGGACGCCTCGCGCCAGGCCCGCGCGAACGCGGGCGCCCACGCATGGAGCCTGCAGAAAGCGCTCGGCACCGTGGCCACGCAGGCGCAGGACTACCTGATCGCCGCGGGCTACACCGTGCTGGTGTTCATGGTGCGCCTGCTCGTGCTGTGCCTGTCGTTGCCGCTCTTCCTCCTGGCGGCATTCGCCGGGTTCGTGGACGGGCTGGTCCGCCGGGACATCCGACGTTTCGGTGCGGGGCGCGAGTCGGGGTTTCTGTACCACCGCGCGCGCGCCAGCCTCGTGCCGCTGGCGGTGCTGCCCTGGGTGACCTACCTGGCCCTGCCGATGAGCGTGCATCCGGTGGCGATCCTGCTGCCGGCGGCGGTGCTGCTGGGGGTCGCGACGGATGTCGCGGCGGGGAGCTTCAAGAAGTATCTCTGACGCGATGCGAGGAGGACCGAGACCTCTTCATCTAGTTTGCTCATCGTCACCTTTCCCTCAGCCGCGTGTCAGCGGCCATGGTATACATCGCAACTCGATCAGCCCGCAATTCCTTTATCGTCAGCACTGAGTCAGAATCCTGCGGCACTTGCCATAGTGAGCACGAAAGTGCAAAACAATTCTTGATATTGAGCAGACGCAAGGCGCTCGGCAGAAGCGCCACGACACTATTCAAACGACAGCCACATATCATCAACAACAGTTTCGGGAGGAGCCGTGAGCGATCAGGAAAAACCAAAAGTATTCATATCTTACAGCTGGACCAATCAGGATCACATTCAGTGGGTTGTGGACTTGGCCCATGAGCTGGGTGATGCGGGCGTCCACGTGTTGCTCGATAAGTTCGATCTCCGCGAGGGCGATGATTCCATCCAGTTCATGGAGAGAATTGTTAACGATCCAACGGTTCAGAAGGTACTTCTGATTTGCGATCGAGTTTATGCAGAAAAGACGAATGCAAGGACTGGCGGCGCGGGGGTGGAAGCTCAGATTATCTCGCCGAGAATCTATGCAAACATGGATAAGGGAAAATTCGTAGCTGTGCTATCAGAGAGAGATGCTGAAGGCAACCCCTACCTGCCAACGTACTACGCCAGCCGGATATACATAGACCTGAGTAATCAAGACAAGTACAACGAGAATTTTGAGTCGCTAATTCGATGGATCAACAATAAGCCGCTGTACCAGCGCCGAGCAATCGGTCAACGTCCGGCGTATCTGGACGAACCGGAGGAGCTCTCTCTCGGGACTGCTCCCGCATTCCGTCGCGCGATTGAGGCGATGAAAAGTGGAAAGCCTTCAGCAGGGGGCGCACTAAGTGATTACTTCCAGACGGTCTCCACAAATCTCGAACGGCTTCGTCTCCATGACTCAGAATCTGAAGACTGGGCAGATGTTTTCTTCACAAATCTAAGTTCGACAATACCCCTTCGTAACGAGCTAAATCATACATTTGAAGCCATAGCCACCTATGGCGTCACAAGTGAATTTGGCCCCAAAACTATCCGATTCTTTGAGTCGCTTATACCGTACTTCGATAGACCGGAAGGGGTCAGATCATGGAATGACTCCGATTTCGACAACTTCCGGTTTCTCGGCTATGAATTTTTCATCCACGCGCTTGCTACCTTCATCAGCCACGAGCGGTTTGACCTGTGCAGTCTACTTTTGAATAGCGCATATTACAACGAGCGAAATAGAGAATTGGGCAAGCAGCCAATCTCCAACTTCACCGTATTCAACAATTCAGTGCAGACCCTCTCAAGGCACAACGAAGCGCAGCCTAAGCAGTACACCTCTCCTATCGGCAAGCTTGTAAGCGAGCGGTTAGTTGGCACTCAGGTTAATCTAAGAAAGATCGTCCAAGCTGATCTTATTGCATACATCAGAAGCGATCTAGATTCACTTAACTCAAGGAACTGGGACATTTGGTGGCCGCATATGTACGTTTATGGCGGTCGGCATTATGGAGCACTAGAATTATTTGCGCGCGCCCAATCGATTGGATATTTTGAAAAGATAAAAGGACTTTTGGGAGTAAGCAATGCAGATGGCCTCGCACCGTTGATCGAGGCCCACTCCGGAGGGCAACGCGCTCCCCGCTTCAACTATGAGCGGGTGAATGTAGGCAGTCTGATCGGCATTGAAAAGCTTGCTTCCAGGCCATAGGCGCGTACGTATTGCGACGAGTATTTCAGTCGGCAGCCGCGAGTCCACTATACGACTGCCGCACTTTTTTCAGGCGTACGTCGTTCAACTATGCAGATTTATTCGCGATGCGCTTCCGCCGGGCCAATGCTCTAACAACGGCTGAGAGAACTTCCGATGCACGATGCTGCTCAAGTTGCGCGGCAGCACAAAACAACATACTGATGCGGCCCCCACGCATCTCAAGATTCTCATAGAGGGCCCTGCGCTCGACGTCCCCAAGATCGTTCAACTTCAGGGCTCGGACGGTGCGCCGACCCGTGGGCGTGACGCCTCGAAAGACCCAACTTTTTGCAACCAAAATGTGCTCAGAGTAGACGTGCACATAAGGATTCACCCATCGAAAATTCTCCGGAGCCGAAGGATATGCGCCACCCGAACCAATATGCACATTGATAGCTGGGCAGTTGCGAGGCCGGGGGCCTATAAATCCCTTTGGACGACTAGCGATCTTTGCACGCCAACTTGCGAACGCTCCGTTCTTTTTGGTATTACACGTACCACACGAGAGCGCAAGATTCCTAATTTCAAAGCGAAAATCCTCAAAGTAATCCTTATCAAGGAAATGCTCCAAATCCGTGTCCCCGTTATCACCAAGGCGTCGACGACAAAAGCAGCACCTACCGAGTTGTGCCTCTCGAAGCGCCGACTTGATATTTTCTTTGAAACTGGACACCACTTTGGCACTAGAGGTCCATTTATATCTATACAGTGCTGATGGCGTCGCTCCAGCGGGGCGAGTTGGTACAGGATCAATGTATTCAAATCCAATGTGCACAAGTCACTCCCCGTCGTCAATCAACGCGTCAATCACGCTTATCAACGGGTCATTATCCGTAAGCGCCGAGCGTATCTTTTTAAGATCTGGCACCAACCCCATAAAATCTTCCCCACCATAACTGCCGTTCTCTACCATCGATATGGCCCGCTGAATTGTTTCAACCACTATCGCATTTCGGCTTGATCCAACGCCGAACTGCGACAAAAGTAGTTCATCAGATGATGCCCCATATGAAACCAGACTGAGCCGGGTTGGCTCGGAAGACATGTCCACCACGGAACTCGATTCCGGAACCGATCCAACAATGAGTGGAGAATGGGTCGATATAATTACGTGTCCATCCAGCCGCACTTTATCACACACATCAAAAATAGCTGACATAAGATCACGTTGCCACTGGGGGTGCAAGTTATTCTCTGGCTCATCCATAAGCAGTACAGCTTTAGGTTCCAGCGCGAAGCCAACAGCGAGCATTGTTGAGAGCATATGGTATTCGCCAGAACTCAGCTCTTCAGCGGGCATGAACCACTCTCCCTCGATTGGCATAACAGTGACTTCGCGCAGTCGAACAAGCTCGGTCAGCAGACCCAACCGCAATGCCTCTTTCGAAATCTCAGAGTTTTTTACTGCCGCGCCACGCTCGGATAGGGATACAGTTGCGAGCCTTACACCCTTCCGAGCTCCCCAATTCTGAAGTTCGATGAAGTCATCGTAGTCAAATTCATCGAGTAGCCACTCCGCCGTGGCAGGCGACACGTGAGGAAGCGACCGCTTTGAATTGCGTACCTCCCCCCTCTCACGGCTCTTAGCTTGAATAGCACCTATGAGATCCAGTTCCATCTCTCGCCAACCTGGACTTAACTGCACCTTATACCTCGATTCAGAGCGTAGCCCAGCATACGCATGAGCATCCCGAAAGAATTCCCAACTAAATCGTTCTCTTTTCCTAGCATCTAGTGCAAAACTCAGCATAGCCTCAAGTGGCGCTTTTTTGCTGAGCAAATTGCTTCCCACGCGCTGGCCAACATAAGTGTAGTTTGGTACATCGAATGCTGTGCGCGACCCGCCAGGATTCGACTTTTGCGGGAATCGATCTGCCGCAGACCCGGAGATGCAGAGCACCTGATGGTGATTTGGATTGAGCGACTCGGTCACTAATTCGCCGCCGAGCGGAGGGCGAGCAATCCGCTTAACCAACTGCTTTAAAAGGGTGCTTTTGTTAGATCCATTTCTCCCTGTTATAACCGTGGTTTCAAAGCTGCGACGGCTAATTCTTTCAGGGTGAAGCAAGTCAACTAGCTTGGACGCCCCATTTTGGAGCTTAAGCTCCATAGCACTAATCACGGTCCCTGCCACAATTCCTCCTGATGAATTCGCGAAAGATCTAATTTTCTAAATAGTACGCTGATTCATGATGACCGGATGGAACTCGGCGCCATGTGTTACGGCCAATTAGTAATGTCGCGATCCAGCCAAATAGAAATGTCCCGATCACGCCAGGCGGCTAGCCTACCGGTTTTGCAGCCGATGCGGAGCGATCAGGATGTCAGCCTACGAGCGGATCACGATGAGCCTACGCGAAGTCGATCGCCTCAAGGTCATCCAGGCGGTGACCGAGGGTTTCCTCACGCCCACCCGCGCCGCCCAGCGCCTGCAGCTGAGTACCCGGCAGGTTCACCGCCTGGTGCAGCGTTACCGGGACGACGGCGTTTCAGGCCTAACCTCACGCAAGCGCGGCCAGCCCAGCAATCATCAGCTGCGACCTGGCCTTGAGCAGCGCGCCGCCGCGCTGATCCGGGAGCATTACCAGGATTTCGGGCCCACGCTTGCGGCCGAAAAGCTCGTTGAATGTCACGGCCTACGCCTGGCCAAGGAAACGGTCCGGCGCATCATGATGGATGCCGGTTTATGGACGCCGCGTCGGCAGCGGCCGCCCAAGGTGTACCAGCCCCGTAATCGTCGGGCCTGCCTGGGCGAGCTGATCCAGATTGATGGCAGCGATCACCGCTGGTTCGAGGACCGAGCACCGGCCTGTACGCTGCTCGTCTACATTGACGATGCCACCAGCCGCCTCATGCATCTGGCATTCGCTCGCAGCGAATCAACCTTCAGCTACTTTCAGGCTACTCGGGCCTACTTGGAGCGCCACGGTAAGCCCTTGGCGCTCTACAGCGACAAGGCCAGTGTGTTTCGAGTCAACAGCAAAGATGCTCAGGGTGGCGATGGCCACACGCAGTTCGCCAGGGCCATGTTCGAGTTGAACATCGATACCTTCTGCGCCAACTCCAGCCAGGCTAAGGGCCGCGTCGAGCGAGCCCATCTCACCTTGCAGGATCGCCTGGTCAAGGAACTGCGACTACGAAACATCAGCACCGTCGAAGCCGCCAATGCTTATCTGCCGCTCTTCATGGCCGATTACAATCGTCGCTTCGGCAAACCGGCTCGCTCGGACTTCGATGCCCACCGCCCAGTACGCGACGATGAAGATCTTTCGTTGATCCTCACCTGGCGCGAGCCCCGGCGAGTCTCGAAAAGACTCACCCTGCAATACGACAAACGCCTCTACCTGATTGATGATACTCCGCAGACGCGAGGCCTGGCTGGCCACTACGTGGACATCTATCACTCTCCATGCGGGCGCATAGAAATTAGATCGGAAGGCGTTCCCCTGCCCTTTGGCGTTTTCGATCAGCTGCCTGAGGTTAATCAGGGCGCTATCGTCGATAACAAGCGGCTGGGGCACATCCTGCAGGTTGCCCAGCGGATGCAAGCGCAGCGCGACAGCCGCCGTTCTCAAGCGGTACCGGGCAATCCGAAGCCAACCAAAGCGCAACGCCAGGAGCCGCCGAAGAAGAAGGCCAAAGAGTTCATGCCGGAGGACATCCTAGCTGCCCTGCAGCAAAGCTCACTGCCGAAGCGGAGCCGCTATGCGTCAGTCGATCACCGCTGAAGGACTCAGTGCTTTGGTGGCTGCTGGAGCAGCATGGGATGTGCGAGCCGTTCCAGGCCCCGACGGGCATGGATGGCAGCTGCAGGTACGCTACAGCAAAGAAAGCCGGCACTTCCCTCTCCGCTCGCGACGGGAATTGGTGAGGGTATTTCGGACACTGGATGCTCTCAACCGGTACGCGCAGAAACTCGGGATTCGCAGGTTCAGTGTCGAGATCTAGTACTGGAATTTGCATCCTGCTGGATGCCAACATTTAGGCTGTATTCAATTAAAACACAGAGGACAGCACGGAACGGCCCCCAAAATGCGCGGACAGGTTGTCGAGAACAAGCTGCACTGTCGCCTGTACAGCTTCTGGGGAACGGCCAGCAATGTGAGGTGTGAGAATGACATTGTGCAGCTCCGCCAGACCACTCGGCACGTTTGGCTCTCCCTCGACCACGTCGAGTGCAGCCCCACCAATACGGCTTTGCGTCAGCGCGTCTATCAGCGTTGCTGTATTTACTACACTGCCCCTCGCGATGTTGACGAGAAATCCGTTGGCACCAAGCGCATCCAAAACAGCCGAATCTACGAGGTGAGTTGTCGATACTCCTCCTGGCGTGGCAACAATCAGGAAATCCGACCATTCGGCGAGTGCTATCGCTGAAGGGAAGTAGCGCCAGGGTGATCCATCGCGAGGTTTACGGTTGTGATAGGCAACCGACATCCCGAATCCCTTCGCGCCTCGCTGGGCGATTTGTTCACCAATATTGCCCAACCCTAGGATGCCGAGTCTTTTCCCGGAGATAATGGGCCGGGGTTGACGCGAGATCGCCCAATCGCCACGTCTTGTGGCTGCGTCAGCCTGAACGATTCCACGGGTAATGGCCATGAGCAGCGCCATCGCGTGATCTGCGACGGAGGCGTCATTTGTGCCCGGACCATTGGTAACAACTATTCTTCTGGCTCTTGCGGCTGCCAGATCAATATTTTCGTAGCCCGCACCTAGTGCGCAGATAATCTCAAGCTTCGGAAGCGCTGCGATCTCGTCGGCACTCAGGCCTGTCGAGCCATTTGTCAGTACAGCACGAATGCTATCGCCCATGGCTTGTGTGAGTGCTTGTCGTGCTGAGGCTTTGGGCGCGACATGGATTTCGAACCCTGCATTTTCGAGACGACACAAGCTTTCATGCGTCAGTTCTATTACAACAAGGAGAGGGATCGGCATGTATGACATTCCAAAGGCTCCAGCTGGCCATACTTCACCATAGGTGGAGGGTTTTAACCACTAACGTTGGCAACATAACCGAGTTGACTAGCATCAGTGGTATCAGAGCTGACATTTCTACTTGGCCATCAGAGCGACATCTCTACTTAGCCTTGACACCATGAGTGTCTACCAGTTAGCTCTTCGCATCGCGCGCTCAATCACTTGAAATCTCGGCTCTCCGTCGCCAGCCGCCCCAGTAACGGCGACAGGTCGGCGAGCCGGTCCGCCACCAGGTTGCACACTTCTCCCTCGCGCTGCCAGCGCCCCTTGACGGCCAGCAGCCGGGATTCCAGCAGCACCTGGCGCTGGGCCTCCCGCACGCCGCGCCAGACGATGACCTGGGTGGCACCGTGTTCGTCCTCCAGCGACACGAAGATCGTCCCCTTGGCCGTCTCCGGCTGCTGCCGCAGGGTCACGATGCCGGCCGTCCGCACCGTGCGCCCATGGGGCGTGTGGCGCAGTTCCTCCGAGGTCTTGAGCTTGTACTTGTCCAGGCGCTTGCGCAGCAGCGCCATGGGGTGGCTGCGCAGCGTGAGGCCGGTGGATGCGTAGTCCCACACCACGTCCTCGCCTTCCGGCGCGGGCGGCAGTTCAAGGTATTCCTCATCGACAGGAGCCTCCCGCAAGAGCTCAGGAGCGGCGTGGAGCGCCGCGGCATCCCACACCTGCTGCCGGCGGTGCCCCGACAGCGTGGCCAGGGCGCCGGCGGCCGCGAGCAGCTTCATCTCGTGCTGCTCCAGCCGCGCGCGCTGCGCCAGTTCCTCGGCGCTATCGAACGGCCCGGCGCGGCGCGCATGCATGATGCGCTGCGCGCTGGCGGCCTGCAGGCCGCGGATCATGTGCAGGCCCAGCCGCACGGCGGGCACATCCGGAAGATCCTCCAGCGAGGTTTCCGCGTCGCTGTACATCACGTCCACCGGGCGCACCTCCACGCCGTGGCGTCGGGCATCCTGCACCAGTTGGCTCGCGGAGTAGAAGCCCATCGGCTGGCTGTTGAGCAGGGCCGCGAGGAACGCCGCCGGCTCGTGCCGCTTGATCCAGCACGACGCATAGACGAGCAGCGCAAAGCTGGCCGCGTGGCTCTCGGGAAAGCCGTATTCCGAGAAGCCCTTGATCTGCTCGAAGATCTGTTCGGCGAAGGCCTTCTCATAGCCACGCGCGGTCATGCCGTCCACTATCTTGGCGTAGTACTTGCCCAGGCCCCCCTTGCGCTTCCAGGCCGCCATGGCACGGCGCAGCCCGTCCGCTTCACCGGCAGTGAAGCCCGCAGCCAGGATGGAGATTTGCATCACCTGCTCCTGAAACACGGGCACGCCCAGGGTCCGTCCCAGCGCCGTTTTTAGGGCCTCGCTGGGGTACGTCACCGGCTCCTTGCCCTGCCGGCGGTTGAGATACGGATGCACCATGCCGCCCTGAATCGGCCCCGGCCGCACGATGGCCACCTCGATCACGAGGTCGTAGAAGCAGCGCGGACGCAGCCGCGGCAGCATGCTCATCTGGGCACGGCTCTCGATCTGGAACACGCCGACCGTGTCGGCCTTGCAGATCATGTCGTAGGTGTCGCTGTCCTCCGCGGGGATGTCCTGCATGCCGAACGCATAGCCGCGGCGCTGGCCGATCATGTCGAGCGCGCGCCGGATGGCCGACAGCATGCCCAGCGCGAGCACATCGACTTTCAGCAGGCCCGCGGCATCCAGGTCATCCTTGTCCCACTCGATCACTGTCCTGTCGGCCATGGAGGCGTTCTCGATCGGCACCATGCGGGACAGCCGGTCGCGCGTGAGCACGAAGCCGCCTGTGTGCTGGGAAAGATGCCGGGGGAAGCCGATCAGCTGGGTGGTCAGCGTGATGAGTTGGCGCACGGCCAGGTCCGACACGGACATGCCCAGTTCCTCGAAGCGCTCCAGGCGGATGTCCTCCCCGTCGAACCACTTCTGACCTTCCGCAAGCGCATCCAGCGTTTGCAGGTCGAACCCCAAGGCTTTGCCCACATCCCGGATCGCCGATTTCGGCCGGTAGCTGATGACCGTGGCCGTGAGGGCCGCCCGGTCGCGGCCGTACTTCGTGTACAGGTACTGGATCACCTCCTCGCGCCGCTGGTGCTCGAAGTCCACGTCGATGTCCGGCGGCTCGTTGCGCTCCCTGCTGATGAAGCGCTCGAACAGCACCGACATCCGCGCCGGGTCCACCTCGGTCACGCCCAGGCAGTAGCAGACCACGCTGTTGGCGGCCGAGCCCCTGCCCTGGCAGAGGATGTGCCGCGATCGCGCGAAGGCGACGATGTCGTACACGGTGAGGAAGTAGTGCTCGTAGCGCAGTTCGCAGATCAGCTCCAGTTCGTGTTCGATCTGTGCCTGCACGGTGGGTGAGATACCTTCCGGCCAGCGCCGACCCGCCCCCTCATACGTGACCTGCCGCAGGAAGCTCGCCGCGGTGTGGCCCCGCGGCACGACCTCGTCGGGATACTGGTACTTGAGCTCGTCGAGCGAGAAGCTGCAGCGTGCGGCGACGTTCAGCGTCTCGGCGAGCAGATCGGCCGGAAAGGTCTGCGCCAACCGGAGCCGCGTGCGCAGGTGGCGCTCAGCGCTGCGGTGCAGCGCGTGCCCGCATTCCGTGAGCGGCTTGCCGATCCGCGTGGCCGTCAACACGTCCTGCAGCGGCTTGCGCGACCGCACGTGCATATGCACGTCGCCCACGGCCACCAAAGGCAGGGCCGTCAGTTCCGCGAGCGTGCGCATGCGATGCAACCATGCCTCGTCGTCCAATTGCCGCACCTGGTCCACGCCGATCCAGCAGCGCCCGCGGAAATGCGCCAGCGCCCAGGTCCCCGCGGCCCCCAGCTGCGCATCGGTGGATGGGCGATCCGGGCAGAGCAGTGCAAGGCAGTCCGCGAGCTCGGCCCCGGTGATCTGCCCGAGCGTCAGGTGGTACTCGCCCTTGGCCGATACACGTCGCAGCTTCGTGATGAACTCGCAGAGGTTGCCGTACCCGTTGAGGTTCCGCGCCAGGACCACCACCGTGAAGCGTGCCTCGTCCGCGGTGCGCGGCTGCACGCAGAACTGCGCACCGAGGATCAGGGGCAGCCCCGCCGCCTTAGCCGCCACATGGGCCCGGACCACGCCGGCCATGCTGCATTCGTCCGCCAGGGCCAGCCCGCTGTAGCCCAGCTCCTTCGCGCGGCGCACCAGTTCCTCCGGGTCGCTCGCGCCGCGCAGGAAGGTGAAGTTCGACACGCAGCGCAACTCTACGTAGTCGGGGATGGTGCGCGGCCTGCGGTTCATGGCGGCCCGCTCATGCGAAATGTCCGTGCAGGAACCACGCGGTCTGGTCCCCCGCCAGTCGCTGCTGGAACACCCACAGCACACCGGCATGGGCGCTCAGGGCCAGCCAGTAGTCGCGCTGGACGTTCAAGGCCCGGGCATCGTCTCCCTCTCCCGTTCGATGCCACCAACCGCCCTCGACGCGGTCCGGCCCGAGCAGCAGCTGCAGCGGCCCCTGGTAGTACGGCCGGTTGTCGCGTTCCATGAGCCGCAAGGGCTCGTCCAGCATCCACGTGGGCAACGGGAGCACATGGGCCGGCTCCGCCACCTTGCGGCGCTTGACGGGCTCGCTGATCCAGCCCTGCATCCATTCGAGCCGGTGGTCCTCCTGCAGCACCGGGCGGCGCACACAGTCGGTGCCGAGGCGCGCCTGGATGCGCTCCAGGGCCAGCTCCGTTTCCACGCCCTTGCGCAACGTGTCTGGCAGCAGGGATCGGCTTTCCTCGACGATCGGAGCGACCTCCGAGGCCAGCAACTCGATGTCGCCCGCGGGCGCCAGCAACTGCACCTTGCTCAGGTGCTCGGCCAGCAGGCGTGCGAAATGCTCGACGTTCTGCGTCGGCCTGGCCGTGCGCACCGTGAGCTCACCGCCGGTGCCGGCGTCCTTGGCCCGCATGACGTCATGGCACCAGCGCAGCGTGAACGCGGTCGCGCCCAGTCGCCGGGCCGCAAGCCAACCGGCCATTTGCACCAGCAGGCGCCGCGCCCCGAACAGCAGCGCGGGAGCGGTTTCAACGCGCGCCATGAGCTCCAGTCGGGCATGGAAGGTCTCCGGCAGCGTGATCCATTCGTAGGCCTCGGGCCGCAATCCGTAGGCCTGGTCCAGCGCGGCCAGCAGCGTCTTGTCGAAGCGCCGGCCCAGGCCCCCGCGCGGCAGGCGCCGGACATCGCCCAGGCTGCGGCATCCCACGCGCGCCAGCGTGGCCCGATGCTTGCCCACAGCAGCGAGCGAGTCCAACGGAAGTCGGTCCAGCAACTGCGCGATGGGCGCGCTGAACCCGTCCGGGATCGCCGCGTCAGGGGCATGGCGCACCAGCGCAAGCGCCGCCAGGCCCGTGGGCGCCCACGCGATCCGGGCGCCCAGTTCCGTGCAGCCCGCTTCCACGAGCGCGCGCAACGCCTCCATACCGCCGTGGAGCCGCGCGCTCGCGCCCACCTCGGCGACCACTGCGTCCTCCAGCAGGGCCACCCGGGGCGTGAACTGCAGCGCCCACGTGCCCAGCGACGGCGCATCAATGGGATGCGGGCAGTCCGAAGGCGGAAGGGGAAGCAGCACGGCCCAATGCGAAGACATCGGCAGGCTCCTTGCGGCGGGGTGGAAGCGACGGGGCCGGTGTGGTCCTCAGTCGCGGAGGCAGCATGGATTCCAGGCTCGCCGGGATGGCCTCCAGGTGCAGGGCACCGTCCAGCGGGGCTCCGCGCCGCTTCGGAATGCGTACTTCCAGCTGCCAGCCCTTGCCCAGGGCCGTAGCGACACGCAACGGTGCCGGAGACGCGCCGGACAGCGCGGCCGTGGGCCGCAGCAGAAACACCGCCGCGTCGCAGGACTGCGCGTGGACCTGCAGCCGGCGGATTTGCTCCGGCCGCGCCTGTGGCAGCCAGGACAGCACGGCGCCCGCAGGGTTGGACTTGAGCAACTGCTCCGTCACCCACAACCGGTCCGCGGGCCCGCTGGCGTGGATCCACACGATGCGATCGGGCGGCAGGCCCAGTTGCGCCAGGCCAACCGTATGGGGCTGCTTGGGCGGCGCCACGAGGTAGATGCACCCGTCCGATGCCAACATCGCCGGCACGGCCGGACCCAGCAACCGCCATTCGCAAAGCGCTGGCTGCGGCATGAGCAGCTCGGTCAGCGTGTGGGTAGGCCAGCCTCCCCCGGGAAGTTGCGCATCGAGGGCATCGAAGCCGGAAGGTACTGTGCGCCCAAGGGGTTGCCCGACGTCCGCACCGAGCCACACCGCTTCCGCCACATGCGGGGGAAGAACGGTCGAGTCGAAGGCACGCGGCGAGGTGATGCGATAGGACATGGGCTAACTCAACAGTGCGAAAACACATGCACTGTATGAATAAACAGTATATCCATGCCCGCGAAATCGTGGGTGTCGCCGGCTATGCCGTCCACCTGTAGGCACTGTGGAATCTCCGGAAAAAGCCTCCCGGTCAGGGGCGGCCCTGTCCCTTGCGCCTGACCGGGATAGTGGCGATTGCTTCCCGCCTCCGCTTGGGCTACTTTGTGCTCGCAGCAACATCGCGGCCACTCAATGGCCCTATCTGCCGAACAGGCAGCTGAGAGAAAACGGGCGCTACCAGCGCTCTTTCCGACATCTACTGCCGAGCAGGCAGATTGCACAGCAGGAAGGCACCACACCGGGCGCGGCGTCCACCGCCTCCGGTGCTTTCCGTGCACGATTCGCTGTGCCTGCCGCGGCCCGCCCCGGCGCGCCCCCACACCCGTTTCGATCATTCACTGCCGCGCAGGCAGCTGTCCAACAACGGGTCCCATCACATGTACGCCATTCCACGCCGCCCCGAGAATCCCACCCTCAACGACTGGCTTCCGCACTATCGGGAATTGATCGCGCTTCGGGACATCAAGGACAAGACCCGACAGGACAAACTGCTGTGGTGCATGCACCTGTCCGAGCTGATCGGCGATCGCGCGCTCGACACCCTGCGGCCCTCCGACATCGCTGGAGCCGGAAAAGCCATGCAGATGCGCGGCCTGGACACTTCGGCGCGCAGGGTCATCATCGAAGCCAAGGACATCTTCAACGAGGCCGTGCTTTCGGACTGGTCCTATCGCAATCCGGCCGACGCGGTGCGGCCGCCGCGGGTCAAGGTCCGGCGCATGCGGCTCTCGGCGGAAGTCTGGAAGAGCATGCTGTCCAGGTGCTCCAGGAAATCGGTGGCACACCGCATGCTGAGGCTCGCACTGGTTTCGGCACAACGCCGCGCCGACCTCTCCTGCATGCGCTTCGACCAGGTCTTCGACGGCCACCTGTGGGTCAGGCAACTCAAGACAGGACGGCAGATCGCCATCCCCCTCGAACTGGCGTTGCCGGAATTCGGGCTGGTGCTCGGGGACGTCATCGAGGACTGCAGAGAAGCTGCGAAGGGATCGGCTTTCATGCTGCCCAAACGCAATGGCATGCCGAGCCCCCCGGCGAAGCTCAGCTACGAGTTCATCGAACTCCGCAAGCTGGTACTCGCCGCTTGCGATGTTCCGCCTGGGCGGACGCTGCCCTCACTGCATGAAGTGCGATCGCTCGCTGAGCGCTCATACCGGGACATCGGCGTGGACACGCAGGCCCTGCTCGGTCACAAATTCCCATCAACCACGAACACGTACAACGATGGCCGAGGCATCAACGACGGCCAGTGGAAGTTCGTCCGGCTGCATCCAAACACCGCGGCCGGCGCCACCATGCATTGACGCCCCCCCAGCCGCCACAGTCGATGCCATAGGCTGCGGCGGCCCGATGCCAACCTCCAGAGTTTCTAGAATTCGTACTTCACCGAGGCGCGCCAGAACTGCGAGTACGGGACCTGCAGCAAGCGCGCGGTTTCGGCCTTGCTGTTCCCCTTCTTGCGCAGCCTCCGTGCTTGCGCAAGCCAGGGTGGGGCGCCGCGCGGCTTCTTCTGTGGCTTCAACCTGGCGGCATGGGGTGTCCGGAACACGCCCCCAGTGAGCAATGTCACTTCGAGGTCATCGGGGAAGACCTTGATGCGGCGAATGATCCCACGCAGGTACTCGGCCTTCTGGTGGTGGGTCTGGCGATCCAGTGCCATCCCAGTGAGACGGTCGATCAGCGCGATCAGCGCCTGCTCCAGCGGCTTCGCACGGTACCGGTCCTGGCACGTCGTGCCAGCGCCGTAGCGCTGCAATCTCGGGACATAGTAGCGATAGAGGGTGCCTTTCCTCGGAACTCCCACGTGTATGAGCGCTCGCTCGCTTTCGTTGAAGATCAAGCCACGCAGCACGCTGATGAAAGGATAGCGATTCCTGGCCGACCGCCGCGCCCCGCTTTGCGCCATCGCCTCTTGCGTTGCACGCCATGTCTCCTCTGAAATAATCGCCGTATGCTGGCCTGGCTGCGGCTGGCCGAGGTGGACAAGGTCGCCGCAGTAGAGGCGATTGCGCAGCACACGCGTCAATGCAGATTTTTTGAGCGGACCGCCGTACTGATTGCGAAATCCCTTCCGGTGCATCTCGTCGGCAAGGAGCTTCACCGACCCGATGGCGGCGTAGCGCCGGTGCGCGTAGCGGACGGCCTCCGCTTCCGTTTCCATGATGTCCAGGTATCCCTTTTGGACCGTATAACCGAAGGGGCGGCGGCCACTTTTCCAAAGCCCTCTCCGTCGAGCGCCTGCGAACCAATCGCGCAGGCGCTCGGAGGTCATGTCGCGCTCGAACTGGGCGAATGACAGAAGCACGTTGAGCAAGAGCTTTCCAATGCTGGTAGCCGTGTTCAGCGACTGCGTGACCGACACGAATGTGACGTTGTAGGACTCGAAGAGGGAGATGAGATTGAGAAAGTCGCGAAGCGAACGCGACAGGCGGTCGATCTTGTAGAGCACGATCATGTCGACCGCACCCTGCCGAACCTGGGTGAGCAGTCCCTGCAGTGCAGGTCGCTTGAGCGTGGCCCCCGAGTAGCCACCGTCGTCATAGCTTTCGGGGAGCAGGTGCCAGCCTTCGTAGGCTTGGCTCGCGATGTAAGCAGCGCACAGGTCGCGTTGGACCTGCAGTGAGCTCAGTTGAGGGTCGGTCTCGTCCGCGGACTTGCGGGTATAGATGACGCAGCGCATGGGATCTCCGGCAAAAGAATGGGAGCACGCTCAGCACTTGCTGCGCGTGCGCTCAGATCTCTTTTTGCTGTTCAAATCCACGCCGTGAAGGCGACATGCGACGATCAGACGTCTATGCGACGTTGACGAGGCCGAGCCGGATACTACCTCAGCGCGCCCGGGCTGGTGCCTGTTGGACGCTGGTGTCTTCCTGTGACTGCAAGTTGCGCGATGCTTCCTCGCCCGCGCGGGCGTCTGCCGCAGCCGCCATGGTCGCCTGCGGCGCCGATAGATCCACCTTCACGCGAAAGCCGGGGGTATGCCCTTCGATCCAGGCTGCACCGTTGTCCATCTGCACGCTCTTGATCTGCTCCGGTCGGGTCATGCCGTCGCGCCGGGCCTCGTTGGTGGCATACATCGCCGCCATGGCCGGAACATCCGCGGGCAGCTTTCCCTTGATGGCCAGATAGAGCGGATCCGCCTGCAGGTCGGCAGGCAACGCCGCGCCGTGCTCCGGCACCTTCAGCGGCACGTGCCAACCCTGGGGCTCGCGGGCTTCCGTCTTCGGCAGATGCAGCCGCTGCATGTGTTCCGACCATTCCGGCGCACCGAGGCCCCGCCGGCCTTCGCCCGCCGGCAACGGCCCGCGCAGCTCGTTGACGGCGTCACCGGCCAGCCCGCGCACGCCGCGCGCAAGCAGCGTCGTGCCGACCCGCATGGATTCGACATCGCCGCGGTACTTGCCGATCATCGGCGCGTACTGCTCGGCACGCTGGTGCGCCGCCGGGTCTTCCAGCACGGAGCGATCAGGCCGCCCGTTGCCGTCCACCGGCAGGAAGTTGTGCATGCGGTGCGACTCGACGATCAACCCGCCGACCGCGCTGAAGGGATTGCGCGCATCCCAGCCGCTTTTGCTGTTGTCGTAGCCGGCGCGCTGCAGCGTGGCGACTTCCTCGGGCGTCGCGTAGATGCGGACCTGGCCGTAGTGCCGGCTGGCAGCGCTGACGGGGTCGCCGGCCATGACGTGGTTGATGACGTCGGTACCGCCTTCGGGAATGCGGCGATCCAGGCTGACCGCACCGTAGGCGTTGAAGGTTTCGCCCTTCAGGCCGAAGTGGTGGGCGCTCGCCTGAGCCAGCGCTCCGCCGAGCGAGTGACCGGTGACGGAAACCTCCGGGGCTTCGCGCCCCTTGCCAAGGGTGTTCGCATACGCCAAGGCTTCGCGCGTGAAGTCGATGGCATCAGCCACCTGCGCGTTGTGCCGTGTAGCGACCATGCCCCCGTCGGCGAGCACACCATCCTGCAAGGGCTGTCGATCGAACTCCGTGCCACGGTGGGCAACGATCAGTTGGCCATCATCGACGCGTTGGTAGAGGACTCCCTGATAGCCCGAAGGACGATCCACATATTCCAGACGCCTGTAGGAGACGCCACCGATGTCCACTTCAGGGCTGTTGATGCCCGTTTGCCTCGGCTTCGAATAGACGTCATAGGCCAGCGCTGCATATTGCTGATCGGTGAGCTTCACGGCTCCACCTTCTGCGCCGACAGGGTGACTTTGAAGAGATCGTCGCGAGTACTTTCCTTGAAATCTTCGACGCTCGCACTCCCGACATCAGCGAAGTTCTTCACATCCTCCCGAGGGTAGTGGCCCTTCCAGAAATAGGTGGTCTTGGCACTCGAATCCATGATCTGAACCTTCTCCAGACTGGGCGAAAAATTCGTCTCGTCCTCCGTCCCCGAGGCTTTGAGCGACATCCCCACACCCATCAGATCCCAGTGGCAGATGCCCTTGCCGAAGTAGTCTGCGTCCACCATCCCATCGACATAGATCGTGGACACGTAGGTCTTGTCGTCGATCTTCTGGAAGGTCGCAGGCACACTCTCCTCTCGCTGCTTCGACCAAGCACCCGCCACCGGATCCACAGGCGTGCATTGTTCATAGTTGGTGATTCGATAGAACGCTGCGCCCTTGACGGACCGAAAATCGCCTGGCGCGCCTTCAATCGTCATCGTGATCCGGAAGGCTTGCGTCGGATGGGAGTTCTTTCGGTACACCGGGTCGCCGCCGGCCTCCGCGCGTGGCGTGCCGGCATTCTCCGAGGCAGTGTTCATCGGGTTGCATCCTGTCAACAGCAGCAGAAGGGAAAAAGCAAAGGGGATCTTGGCGTTCACGAATTGGGTCTCAGGCCACCAGGGTGCGCCGCGCGGCATGCTCCGCGGCGGCAAGGGCGCCGGTGAGCCGGCGGCAACTCTTTCGCACGTGCATGCCCTGCACCAGCAGCATCGCGATCAAAATGAGAAAGGACAAGCCCAGCTCGGGCACCTGCATAAAAACCGGCAGGGAGCCGGCAAGCGCCGCGGCCGCCAGGGCCGACATCGACATCAGCGCGGTCACGACGACCGCCTGCGCGATGGCCCGCCGCAACTGCTTCGACTCCTCCGTCCGCTTGCCCCCCGATCGCAGGCGCCACCAGGCGCGCGAAGCGCGCAGCATCAGGAGGCTCAGCCGCCCCACGATGCCGACCTGCAGCAATGCGCCCACCACCGCCGTACCCTGGGCCACCAGCAGCGCCACGTTGGCGGCGCTGCGGTACGCGAGGACGGCCATGCCGGCGGTGAGCAGCAGCGCGAGCAAGGCGGTGGTCAGCAGCGCGGACGTGCGCCGGACGGAAGCCTGCCACTCCTTCGACAACGCCATGTGGGACATGTCACGACTCCTGCGTCGATCGGTTCAGGGAACGGCGGCGCTGTCCGGCACCACGGAAGAACGGGGCGTCGCCGCCGCCCCCACCTTCCCGCCGGTGAATGCATGGGGGCAGACGCGCGCAAACATCGCCGACGAGTAGGCGTTGTAGCAGTACGGGTTGGTGACGGTGAACGCGCCCGTGGCGGGATTGATCGGCGCCCAGCAGTCACTGGGCACGCCGATCGTGCAAAAGAGGAAGGGGTCGTTGTTGTAGTACGGAATGAACTCGTAGTAGCCATCGGTCTGCGCCCACGAGGGCAACGCCATGACCGACAACAGCGCTGCAGCAAACAGTCCACGCTTCTTCACGACCCTTTCTCCTTGAGGGGGTAGCCAACCTTTCAGCCTCGCTTGAGGCCCGCCGTCAATAGCTCTTGAAAACCGCCTTGGAGCATGCGGTGTAGATGACCTTGCATTGCATACCGGAAACCGCGCGATTCTCCCGCTCGCAACGCTCCATCGCGACGCCGCTGGCTGCTTCTTCATCGCCTGCCGCGGCGAAGCTGGTCGGTCCGTCGAGGTAGGCCCGTCCCCCCACCTGTGGCTCCGCGACAGCCGCACACTGGTTTTTGTAGACAAAACCGATTCGACAACCCTTCACTCCATCGGAAGAGCAGCGCCTCAGCGCGTCGGCCTCCGCTTCGGATTTCGATGCCTTGCCTGTCGTCACCCCCAGGCTGTTCCAGCCGTCGCCCGCGCCCATGGCGATGGCACCCCAGGTCTTGACCCAGTACCCGGTCGGCCGGGGAGCCTCCTGCGGGGCCGCCTGGCTCTGCGGCATCGGGGCGCAACCGGCCGCCCCCTGGCCGCCGATCGGATACTGGCCGGGTGGGCATCCGCCTTCCGCGCGGGCGCCATACGCGGCACCCATCAAGATGCAAAGCGATAGAAGTTTTAGGTACATAGCTCTCTCGTTCACGTCACCTGATCCTGGTATCGCGGTTGGCCGCGCCCATGACGCCACTGCCTTCGGAAGGAGAACTGTTGGCCTGCGCCCCGCCGAGCCGGTGGCTGGCCGAGCCCACCATCGAACCCGAAGAAGCCTGCGAATCCGGGCGGGTTTGCGGGGGACTGTAGGAGCCAGGCGGCTGCCCCTGCGGCCCCGGAGAAGACGCATTCGCAGGGCCGAAGGCCGTGTAGGTCATGAACGTGCCCATGTTGCCTTGCCAGACCGCCGCCGCGATAGTCGGCACCGTGACGATCAGCGCGGTCATGATGAGCCCGATCCCGCCCTGCTGCAGGGCCTGCGATGAAAGGCCTTCGGCGTTGGCCAGCGGGATGAACTTCATCGCCCAGTAGGCGGCCGCCACCTTGGCGGTGAACTTCAGCACCATCGCCGACACCACCGACAGCATGGACATGGAAAACAGCGTGCCCAGCACGTAGAACAGCCACTTCCGGAACAGGTCCTTGGTCTGGTCGAACATCAGGAAGAAGATGAAGATCGGGCCGATGCCCACCAGAAATGCCATGGTGAACTTGAACAGCAGCAGCATGGCGCCGGCAGCCATCGGCGGGCTGGCCGTGCCGAAGCTGGCCAGCAGCATCGAGCGCCCCTTCTTCTCGATCGATTCGGGATCGTTAGCGTCCACACGCACCGCATCCAGCGCCGACAGGGCCAACTGGGTGTACTTGAGGTTGTCGTCGATCGAGTCGGCCGCGCTGCTGTTGTCGTCACCGGTGAACAAGCCGTGGATCTCCTTGTCCAGGTTGTCCGTCATCGTCTTGTGCAGCGCCGCGCCGTTCGCGCCGATGGTGGAGGCAACCATCAGGATCACCGCGACCTTGGCCGCCTTGACCATCGTCGCCATCGCCGATTCGCGCGACTGCCCGGTCGCGATGCGGTAGCCCTGGATCAGGATCCAGAACGTGGTCGCCGTCAACGCGATCACGCTCACCCAATGCATCGCGCGGCGCATCAGGTCCAGGCCGAACTCGGCGATCTCGTCGGTGAAGTAGTTGTTGACCAGCCGGAAGAAAACGAAGTCCCCCAGGGTGGTGTCCGCCAGCGGCTGCATCCAGTGCGTTGCGGTGTCGAAGACTCCGTTCATCCCAATTTTTTCCGTCTGCTGTGTCGTGAGGGTGAAGTTGTTGCGCGTCTACTTGGACAGCGCCCCGGCCAGCACGCCCGCCTGGATCACCTGTCCCAAGATGTTCTTGTTGCCGTCCAGCGCCCGCCGGGCCAGCCGCGACTGGTCGTCCTTGAGCGCCACGATGTAGGCGTCGTAGGCCTTCATCTGCGCCTGCCAGTAATCCAGATCCATGGAGTTCTGCGCCACGAAGCGCCGCACCTCGTTGTCGTTGGCGGCCAGCGCGCCCTGGCTGGTGCCCACCCCATCGCGCTGCGACTGCACCTGCTTGAACTGCTCGTTGCGCTGGATCAGGCGCTTGAGCATGCGCACCGTCTCGTTGTACTGGGCATTCTTCGCCATCACGATGCGCGCGCAGACCTTCATCTGCTCGTCAACCGCGCTGCCGTTCATGTCCGGCGCCAACGCCTTGAACTGGTTCATCAGCCCGTTGATGCCGCTCTGGCTCGCACCCGGGCAGCTGTCCTCCAGCCCGTAGTCCTGGGGCCGCTCCGGAAAGTTGTCGGCCATGGTGGAATCTCCGAACTGCAGCCGCTGCAGCTTGATGAGCTGCTGCTGGTAGTGCTCCAGCTGCATTTGGTACTGCTTGATCGTCTCGGTCCAGCGCTTGGCCTGCTCCGCGTACTCCTGCAGCGCCTTGGCCATCGACATCGGGTCGTTGACGATCCAGGTGGCGTTGGCGGGCGCGACCACCAGGCAGGCGGCGATGGCGACAGCCGCGCACAGGCGTGTCAGGCGTGTCAGGCGGAGAGGACGGTTCGGGGATTGGGTCATGGCGGTCTCGCGGTCAGTTGGTGCCATACGGCGGTTCGGGCGATGCCCACGGCCGCGCTGCGGGCGGAATGCGCGCACGGGCAGCGACCTGCTGGCTGCAGGAGCTACAGCGGGGATCGCATCTGGAAGCCTGCCGCCGCCACCGTCCTGCCTGGACCAAGTTCGCTCACTGCTCATCGGATCCATCCAACTCGAACTGCAGACCGTTCGCATACAGGTAGGGGAGCAGCTCACCGCCATCGCGCAAACCGAGCTTGGCCAGTCCGCTGTATTTATGCGTCGTCACCGTGCTGTAGCTGCGCCCGGTGCGCCCTCCAATCTCCCCAGCCTTCTCCCCACGACTGAACGCGAGCAGGATCGACCGCTCCGCGTCCGTCAAGGATGTCCAGGGGTGGGACTTGATGCTGTCCACATCGATGCTGCTGTCCAGGTATCGGCAGCCCGAGCCAGCCGCCTCGATCGCCTGCGCGAGCTCCGTCACGGCACTCGTCTTCGCCACATACCCCAGGGCGCCGGCCCGGAACACCTCGCTCGCGAGGAACGCGCTTTCTTCCGCGGTGTGGACCACCACCCGTGCAGTCGGATCTGCCCGCAGTACTGCACGCACCAGGCGCGCCCGCTTCAGCTTGCCGGGCATCAGCAGGTCGAGCACCACCAACCGGACAACGCCACCGGGAGGTTCCGCGCAGGCATCCAGCAGCACCTCGCTTCCATGGAACGTGGCGCAGTGCGATCCAGGCACGGCGAACGCCGTGGCAAGCAGTTGCAGCACGGCGAATGTCGCAGACGGATGATCGTCGGCGATGAAATACCTGCAGGGCCGCGCATCCGGTTGGTCCTCTGCCTTGCGGGCCGCCGGCCCGGCGCTGGTCATCCAGTCCATCTGCGTGTTCCGTGGCTCAGCCGATACCCGTCCGCTCCGGGCTGCGGCAGCATCGCTGCTGCGCGCCAGGCCGTCCAGTGCCACGGCATGCGATCCCAGGGCTCTTCAGCCATGCTCACAATCCTTGATCGAGCGCTGCCCGAAGCCGTACAGCGGATCGAAGATCCACTCGAAGAGCCGGCGGCGGTCGGGGCGTATGCCAGCGTCGAGCGTCATGCCGGGCCGCTGAGTGTCTGGCCTTCCGTACACCTGCACGTGCTGATTCTCCCGATGCACCAGCACACGGTAGCTTGATTTCTTGATCTCCTTGCCTGGGACATTGTTCGCCTCGGACAGCGACGACCAATCGCGCGACACCTGTTGCGCACGACCGAGGTACTGGCCGAACTGCTGGTAGCCGTAGGCACGGTATCGGATGACGACCTCCCCGCCCTTGCGCATGAAACCAGAGCCCTGCGTGGGAACCCAGAGCTCTGCCGGGAAAGTCGTCGCCGCAGGCAGCACAGTCGCCATCGGCAGCTCGGCCACCACGAATTGCTCGGTATCGACGGGCGGATCTGTCACTGGACCATCCACCGGAGGTATCAGGAGCGCCGCGCGCTGGATGTCCCGGCTCTGCATGCCGGCCAGTCGGTCATGCCCGGTGAGGTCATCCAACAGCCGCTGGCGCTTGAAGGCCATTTGCTCGGACACGGCAAAGCCGGCATCTCCTCTCGATGCACTGGTTTGCGTTTCGGCAATCCCTGGCAGCGGCTGCCCCGCTCGCAACCACACACCCTCGCGCACGAAGACGGGTGTTATGGGCCCTCTCTCGGGGGCCACCACGGTGAGCAATCCATCGCTAGGCACCACTGTCCCGCTGACCGGCTCGTGGCGGTCGTACTGACCTAACGCGAGCAACAACGCGATCGCGAGGACTGCGCAAATGCCGAACCCCATGAACGCCCAGCCGCTCCGCAGTTCCCGCAGGGATATGGAACCGGCAAGCACGCTGCGCCTGTTCTCATAGACCTCGCTGCGGAACAAGCTGGAGTTCACACCATGGTCCTCGCGGTCCCTATCCCACTCAATCCGCCGAAGGCGCGATCTCTGGGCAATGGTGTCAGGCTGGTTCCGGCGTGCCTATTGGGAAAATTATGAGGGCCGCTCCTGCCCGCGAAGGTACGAGGCATTCCTGGGGGGTAATCCCCACGGGCGCTGGGTGATAGTCCCGCTTGACAGGCCTCTGCCGTAGCCAGGCGCTCCTCATCGGTCGGTTGCCCGAACCCTCACGGACCGACGCGGCTCGGCGAAACCGCCTCTCAAGTTGGCCGCCCGGGCGCTGGCGCAATACGGTCAACGCCACATCCACATTCATTGCAGCGCCAGTCCTTCCGCCTGCGCAGCATCGAGTCTCCCCACAGCAAGGAGACCGACATGACCTCGCGTGCCACGGCCAGCCACGCCGCATCCCCTCGCCTCCCCCTGTCCGGCGTGCTGGCCGCGGCACTCCTTTGCAGCGCCGCGTCGGCCCAAGCCGACGCGGCCCTCGAACGCGATCGGCTGGCGGGGGCGCAGCGCCTGCTCGACCAGGTGGACCGGCTCGCCGCCACGGCGGCTCCGGCATCGGCGTCCGAGCCGTCCCGCTACCACTTCGACTACGCACGCCTGCACGACGACGTGCGCCGCATGCAGGCGGGCTTCGCCAGCTTCCTGGTCCCCGTGCGCGCGCAGCCGCGCGACCCGTCCGCACTGACGGGCCAGTACACGCGCGAGAGCGCGCCGAGCCCGGCACCTCCGGAGCAGCTGCGATGACCGCGAGCGCGGACCAACTCGCAGCCTTTCAGGCCAACGGCGGCTTCCCGGCTTCGGCCGTCGCCGATGTCGTGCTGGGTTTCGTGTTCGCCGTGCTGCTGCTTTGGGGCGTGTGGGCCATGCGCGCCGCCTACGCCGGCTGGGCCGAGCAGCGCTTGTCGCAGCGCCAGTTTCTCGCGGTGGTTGTCCGCTTCCTCGCGCTCTACCTCGTGCTGACCTTCCTGCTGCTTTCCCGCTGATCCCGCCTTTCCCGAGAAATCCGATGAACCGAGGACCTGCCATGCAAGCACCCACCCTCCCCCGACGTCGCGCCTTGCGTACCGCTCCCATCTTCGCGACGGCCACCCTGCTGGCGATCGCGACACCGGCGTTCGCGGTCGGCCTGCCCACGATGGAAGACCCCTCCCGCGGAGCCGGCAAGGGCATCCTGCAGACGCTGCAGAACTACGGCTACGACATCGTTCTCCTAGTCGCGCTGCTCGTCGTAGCCTCCATGTTCGTCGGCGTCTGCTACCACGCCTACACGCGCTACTCGGAAATCCACACCGGCCGCGCCACCTGGGGCCAGTTCGGCCTGACGGTGGCCGTGGGCGCGATGCTGCTGGTGGTCGGCATCTGGCTGCTCACCAAGGCCACGGCCATCCTGTAGCAGCGCGCCCATGGCCCCCCAGGACGCGACACGCGACGGGCTCGTCGCCTTCCTACCGCACCGGCTCAACCGCCAGCCCGTGGTGGTGCGCGGCCTCACCGCCGACGAACTCTGGGTCTGCGCCGGCGCATCCGCCGCCGCCGGACTGGCCGTGGGGCTCCCGCTGGCGTGGATCACGCGCAGCATCGCAATGGTGCCTACCATGATCGTGGCGGGCATTGCCGCGGGCGTCTTCATCGGAGGCGGCATCCTGCGGCGCGCGAAGCGCGGCCGGCCTGACACCTGGCTGTACCGCCAATTGCAGTGGCGGCTGGCCCTGCGCCATCCGCTGTGGGCCACGCGCCTGGGCGGCCAGGGACTGGTCACGCGCTCCGGCTGCTGGACCACGCGCCGCACTGCGCCCGTTCGCCGCCCGCGCGGCCACCGTGGCTTCCACCCACGCCACCTGCATCCCCGGGGCCGGCCATGAGCCGCTTCCGCAACGAGGTGGCGCACCTGCAGGCGCACGTGAGCACCCTGCGCCGGGTGGGCGCGGCGCTGTTCGCACTGGCGGTGCTGCTGGGCATCGGCTGGGCAAATGCGCCGCGCCACCTGACCATCCACGTGCCCCCCGATCTGCGCTCGGGCAGCACCCGCAAGTGGTGGGACGTGCCGCCCGAGAACGTGTACGCCTTCGGCTACTACATCTTCCAGCAGCTCAACCGCTGGCCGACGAATGGCGAGGAGGACTACCCCCGCAACCTGCGCGCCCTGTCCGCCTACCTTACCCCGTCCTGCCAGGCTCTGCTGCAGCAGGACTACGAAACCCGCCGCAACAACGGCGAACTGCGCCAGCGCGTGCGCGGCCTCTACGAAATCCCGGGCCGCAGCTACGGCGAGGACCCGACCACGCGCGTCAAGGTGCTGTCCGAGCGCGACTGGATCGTGACGCTCGACGTCGCCGCGGACGAGTACTACGCGGGAGAGCAGGTCAAGCGGGCGCTCGTGCGCTACCCGCTGAAGGTGGTCCGCCTCGACATCGATCCCGAGCGCAACCCCTTCGGCCTGGCCCTCGACTGCTACAGCGGTGCTCCGCAGCGCATCACGCCGCCCGCCGCGGCGCCCGCGACCACGACACCGGGCCACCCGTCCGCGCCCGCCGCGCCCTTGCCTGGAGGCACGCCATGAACAGACCGATCCCCTTAGCCCTGCGCGCGCTCGCACTGGGCGCCATGCTCTGGCTGGGCGTCGCTCCCGCAGCCCAGGCACTGCAGATTCTGCGCTGGGAACGCATGCCGCTCGCTGTGCCGCTGCACGTCGGGGAAGAGCGCGTGGTCTTCATCGATCGGAACGTGCGCGTGGGCGTGCCCGCCGCCATCGCCGATCGTCTGCGCGTACAGAGCGCGGGCGGCGCGATATACCTGCGGGCCAGCGAAGCGATCGAACCGACCCGGTTGCAGTTGCAGGACGCCGACAGCGGAGCGCTGATCCTGATCGACATCGCAGCCGAAGCGCCGAAGGAAGGCCAGGCACCGCTGGAGCCCGTGCGGATTGTCGAAGGCGACACGCCGGGTAAGCGCTACGGCGCCCGCGACGGAACTCCGGACAGCGACGCAGGCGCCGATGAGCGCCCCGCCGACGTGCGAGCGTCCGGGTCCCCCGAATCGGGAACCCATGCGCGCCACGAGACGCCGGTCGCAGTGGTGCTCACCCGCTATGCCGCGCAGAGCCTCTATGCCCCCTTGCGCACGGTGGAGCCAGCCATGGGCGTGTCGCAGGCGAACTTGCGCCGCGGCCTGAACCTGGACGCGCTCGCGCCATCGCTGCCCGTGCGAGCGCAGGCCCTGGCTGCGTGGCGCATGGAAGACCAGTGGGTGACCGCGGTCCGCCTGACCAACACCTCGCCGCGCTGGGTGGACCTCGATCCCCGCATGCTGATCGGCGACTTCGTCGCCGCGACCTTCCAGCACCCGGGCCTGGGGCCGGCCGGCGACGCCACGGATACCACGGTGCTCTACCTCGTCACGCGCGGCCGCGGGCTGGGCGACGCGCTGCTGCCGCGCATCAGCCGGATCGACGCCGCGCAAAACCTCCCACCGCCGGCCCTCGACGCCGGCGTGGCTCCAGCTGCCACGCCGGCCGCCCCACACCAGCCTTCGGGAGCCGCCCATGAAAAGTAACGGCCTGCTCAAGTGGCTGATGATTCCTGTCGTCGCGCTGCTGGTCTTCCTTGGCATCCACCTCACCTCCGTGCGCTCGGACAAGTCCGCCGCAGGTGCCGGCACCGCGCAGCTCAGCCCGGAGGAGATGAAGGCCCTGGGCATCGACGGCGACACGCCGCGCGATACCGTGGCCACCCTGGTCGCGCAGGTCAAGCAACTGCGCGGCGAACTGCAGACCGCGGTAGGCGAGAACAAGAACCAGCGCGCGGAAAACGAGCGCCTGCGCCAGCGCGACAACTCGATTGACCAGCGCATCCAGGCCGCGATCGACGGTGAGCGCAACCGCCAGCGCCAGGAGACCGAGCAAGTCGCTGGCGACAAGCAGCAGACCCAGAGCATGCTGCAGGACCTGCAGCACAAGCTGGACCAGTTGGGCGCCAAGGGCGGCTCCGCCGATCTGCCGGTTGGGCTGGGGCTGGAGGAAGGCGACGGCAAGGGCTTCGGCGCCGCTGGCGCTTCTGGCGTGCGGTGGGTGGAACCCGACGACGCGCGGCCCGATGCGGGCAAGAACGCACCGGGCGGCACCGGCAAGGCCGATCGCTTTCCGATGCATTTCGGTCCCGCCGATGGTGGTACCGGCGGCGGCTCGGCATCTGCCACGCCGGCCGGCACCTCGCCCGCCACCGAGGCCAAGCCCGCCAAGCCGATGTACACGTTGCCCACCAACGCCACCCTGATGGGTTCCGTCGCGATGACGGCCCTGATCGGGCGTGTGCCGATCGACGGCACGGTCAACGACCCCTATCCCTTCAAAGTCCTGATCGGCCCTGACAACCTGACGGCCAACGGCATCGACCTGCCGGAGGTGGCGGGCGCGGTGGTGAGCGGCACCGCCTCGGGCGACTGGACGCTCTCGTGCGTACGCGGCCAGATCCGCTCGGTCACTTTCGTGTTCCGCGACGGCACCATCCGCACGATTCCCGACGACAAGACGCAGGGCGGCGCGGGCGGCAGCCGCGGCGGCTCCGGCAACGGCAACGGCAACGCCGCCGACGGCCAGGGCCCCATCCTCGGCGGCCTCGGCTGGATCAGCGATCCGCACGGCATCCCCTGTGTCAGCGGCGAGCGCCGCAGCAACGCGCAGCAATATCTCGGATCGCAGGCCCTCATCACTGCGGCTGGCGCCGGCGCCGCGTCGCTCATCAAGAGCGACAGCGGCAGCGTGGCGGTGGTCAGCAACGGCAACGGCTCGCTGGGCACCGTGGGCATCTCCGGCAACGAGGCCATGGGCCGCATCCTCGCGGGCGGCGTGCAGGAGATGTCCCAGTGGGTGAACAAGCTCTACGGGCAGGCCTTCGCCGCGGTGTACGTGCCACCCGGCGCCCAGGTCGCCGTCCACCTCGAACAACCTCTGCAGATCGACTACGAAGCCCAGGGCCGCAAGGTCCGCCACACCACTGGAGGAACCCATGCGACCGACCTGGACTGAGCGCCGCATGCCGCAGCGCTTCCTGCTTGCCACCGCCGTCCTGCTGCTGTCGGGCTGCGCGACGCACAAAGACGACCTGCTCTCGCACGGAGACCGCACGATGAGCGATATCTGGGACCAGGAGACCGGCGGTGCCGGCGTGCCCGGTGCGCAGGTCGGCGGCGCGGCGACACGCCAACTGATGGACGCGCGCCAGGTCCTGCGCCGCCCCCTGACGGCAGCCGACGTCCAGGCCATCCCCGCCGACAACGCGGCCTACACCCGGACGGCGCAGAACGAGATCTACCGCCAGTTCCGCCGGCTGCCCAACCCCGATCTGGTGATGTACGTCTTCCCCCACCTCGCCGGGACCGATCCCGTTCCCGTGCCGGGCTACAGCACCGTGTTTCCTCTGTACCAGCGCGTGCAGTACGCGATGCCCGGCGAACGCGTGGAGGACTACTGATGCCGCGGCGGCCGCGCTGGCGCTGGTCCGAGCGCGCCGCGGGCGCGCTGCATCGGCTGCGCAGCGGTGTGTCGGCGATGGGTTCGGTCGCCGCCGAGCACCCCGCCGCGGAACCGCCCGATGCCTGGGACGAACACGTCGCACGGCTCGCGGAGAACGGCATTCCGGCGCCCGGCACGCACGCGCGCCCGCCGGGCCGGCCGCGCGCCACCGAAGACGACGAGCGTGCCCTCTACGGCGTGTCGCCCTCCTTCGTGGACATGCTGCCCTGGGCGGAGTACCTTCCCGAGTCGCGCAGCATGCTGCTCGATGACGGGGTGTCCGTCGCGGCATTCTTCGAGCTCGTGCCCATCGGCACGGAAGGCCGCGAGATGGCGTGGCTGTGGCAGGCGCGCGATGCGCTGGAGAACGCGCTGCAGGACGCTTTCGACGAACTGGACGATCACCCATGGGTGGTGCAGCTCTACGCCCAGGACGAGGCCAGTTGGGACCGCTACCTGCGCGGCCTGGACGCCTACGTGCAGCCGCGGGCGCGCGACACCGCGTTCACCGCCTTCTACCAGCGCTTCTTCGCCCACCACCTGCGCGCCATCGCCAAGCCCGGCGGCCTGTTCGAGGACACGGCAGTGACGCGCCTGCCCTGGCGCGGCCAGGCCCGGAGGGTACGCATGGTGGTCTACCGGCGCCTCGGCGACGCCTCCAGCCAGCGCCGCGGCCTGTCGCCCGAGCAGTCGCTGACGACCATCTGCGACCGGTTGCAGGGCGGCCTGGCCAATGCCGGCGTGAGAGCGGAACGTCTGGGCGCAGCGGACATCCACGCATGGCTGCTGCGCTGGTTCAACCCGCAGCCGCGTCTGCTCGGCGATACCGCCCTCGACAGGGAACGCTTCTACGACCTGACGCGCTACCCGGACGAAGCCGAGGAAGGCGACATCGAACTTGCGAGCGGCACCGACTTCGCCCAGCGGCTGTTTTTCGGCCCGCCGCGCTCCGACGTGGACAACGGCCTCTGGTGGTTCGACGGCATGCCCCACCGCGCGGTGGTGATGGACCGCCTGCGCAACGCGCCGGGCACGGGCCACCTCACGGGCGAGACGCGCAAGGGCGATGCGATCAACGCGCTGTTCGACCAGATGCCGGAGGACACGGTGATGTGCCTCACCCTGGTCGCCACGCCGCAGGACGTGCTCGAATCCCACCTCAATCACCTGGCGCGCAAGGCCGTGGGCGAGACGCTGGCGTCCGAGCAGACGCGCCGCGACGTGCAGGAGGCACGCGGCCTCATCGGCAGCGCGCACAAGCTCTATCGCGGCGCACTCGCCTTCTACCTGCGCGGACAGGATCTCGCCCAACTGGACGAGCGCGGCGTGCAGCTCGCCAACGTGATGCTGGGTGCCGGCCTGCAGCCGGTGCGCGAGGACGACGAGGTCGCTCCCCTCAACACCTACCTGCGCTGGCTGCCCTGCGTGTTCGACCCCGCCAAGGACACGCGGCAGTGGTACACGCAGCTCATGTTCGTGCAGCACGCGGCCAACCTCGCGCCGGTCTGGGGGCGCAGCCGCGGCACGGGTCACCCCGGCATCACGTTGTTCAACCGGGGCGGCGACACCATCACCTTCGACCCGCTCAACCGGCTGGACCGGCAGATGAACGCCCATCTGTTCCTGTTCGGACCCACGGGATCGGGCAAGAGCGCCACCCTCAACAACCTGCTCAACCAGGTGACTGCGATGTACCGCCCTCGCCTCTTCATCGTCGAGGCCGGCAACTCCTTTGGGCTGTTCGGCGACTTCGCCGCCCGCCTCGGCCTCACGGTGAACCGCGTGCGGCTCGCGCCGGGCGCGGGCGTCAGCCTGGCTCCCTTCGCCGATGCGCGGCGCCTGGTGGACACACCCAGCCAGGTCCGCACACTCGACGCCGACGCGCTCGATGAAGCGCTGGATGCCGGCGGCGCCGCTTCCGACGGGGACGAGCAGCGCGACGTGCTCGGCGAACTGGAGATCACCGCCCGCCTCATGATTACCGGCGGCGAGGACAAGGAAGAGGCGCGCATGACGCGCGCCGACCGCAGTCTGATCCGCCAGTGCATCCTCGATGCCGCACGCCGCTGCACGGCCGCGGGCCGCACCGTGCTGACGCGGGACGTGCGCGACGCGCTGCGCGAACGGGCCGGCGACACCAACCTGCCCGATATGCGCCGCGCCCGGCTCCTGGAGATGGCGGACGCGATGGACATGTTCTGCCAGGGCGCGGACGGTGAGATGTTCGACCGTGCCGGCACGCCCTGGCCCGAGGCCGACATCACCATCGTGGACCTCGCCACCTACGCGCGCGAGGGCTACAACGCGCAACTCTCGGTGGCGTACATCTCGCTCATCAACACCGTCAACAACATCGCGGAGCGCGACCAGTTCCTCGGCCGGCCCATCATCAACGTCACCGACGAGGGCCACATCATCACCAAGAACCCGCTGCTCGCGCCCTACGTCGTGAAGATCACCAAGATGTGGCGCAAGCTCGGCGCCTGGTTCTGGTTGGCGACCCAAAACCTCGACGATCTGCCGAAGGCCGCCGAGCCCATGCTCAACATGATCGAGTGGTGGATCTGCCTCTCCATGCCGCCGGACGAAGTGGAGAAGATCGCCCGCTTCCGTGAACTCAACCCGGCACAGAAGGCCCTGATGCTCTCGGCACGAAAGGAAGCGGGAAAGTTCACCGAGGGCGTCATCCTCTCCAAGTCCATGGAACTCCTCTTTCGGGCCGTACCGCCCAGCCTGTACCTGGCCATGGCCATGACCGAACCCGAAGAGAAGGCCGAACGCTTCGCGCTGATGCAGCAGCATGGCATCCACGAGCTCAACGCCGCCATCCTGGTCGCCGAGCGCATCGATCGCGCACGCGGTATCGAGCCGCTGCCGCACCACGCCCTGGGCTGAAACGAAGGCCTCCCATGCGACCCACCATCACCCGACTCCTGCGCTGGCGCACGGCGCTCTCTCCCATAGAGTGGCCGATCGCCGCCGCGGCCATTCTGCTGGCCGCTGCGCTCGCGATCGCGATCTGGCCGGAACATCCGCAGGGTGCGTCTTCCGAAGCTCAGCCAGCCCAGACCGCGCCGCCCCTGCCGCCAGGACCGCCCTGGACACACGGCCGCTCCGATGCGCGTTTCACGATCACCGTCTATGCGGACTTCGAGTGCCCGTACTGCCGGGACTACGTTCCCCAACTCGTGCGCTGGATCGACGCCACGCCGGACGTAAACCTGCAGTGGCATCACGTGCCGCTCCCGGCGCATGAGCCGGCGGCCAGCCAGGAGGCCCGGCTCGCCGAATGCGCTGGCGAGCAGCGCGGACATGCCGGCTTCTGGCACGCGGTGGACTGGATCTACGCACACACGCGCGCCGAGGGCCGCGGCATGCCGGACGGCGACCGCTACCCGGACATGACTTCCAGCATGCAGACCTGCCTGACCGGCGAAAAGGCGAAGGCCACCGTCAGCCAGCAGGCCCGCCAAGCCGCCGACGGAGGCATCACCGGGACGCCGACGCTGCGGCTGCGGGACCGCACCAGCGGCAAGGAAATGCGCCTCAGCGGGGCAGTGCCGGCCGATGCGCTGATGTCCGCGCTGGACTTGCTGGCATCGCCGAGGCCGGCGCGCTGACCTCCGGCGAGGAATCACCCGAAGGAATGCCCGCGCTCGACCGCCGCGCACGGCGGGGCACCGCTGCAGGAGGATGCGCGAGCCATTCCCGACGTTTCTCAAACGCCAACTGCCGCGCCTCCAGTTCCCCGTGCTCGCACACCGCAAACTGCTTGCGACGAACGCCGCCCGTCGGTAGATCGCATTCGGCCACCCAGTAGTCGCGGCAGACCTGGGTACCGTCGCGCAGCTTCCATTTGAGCTCCATGCGATACACCCGCTTGTCCGGTGAGGGCTTCCGTTCGGACGCCTGGGCAGGCCGCCTGCCGCGCCGGGGCGTGGCGGGAGCGACGATCTCGGAGGGTGTTTGCCCCTCCGGTACGGCGTTCGGGTGATGCGCGACCCAGCCATCGAGCAGTTTGAGCAATTCCAGCCGGGCCTTGATAGCCCGTTCCCGCGCCTGATCTTCGCCGTACTTCCGCACGGCAAACGTACGCCTGCGGGTCTTTCCGTTCGGCAGAGATACCATCGCGCACCAACGCGCAAAGCCGTTTTCCTCCCTGCGCATGACGCCAGGGGTGCCGGACGTGTTGTTGGCCCTGACGATCGTCGCGAAGTCGCGCCGGCTCATGGCCGGAACTTCCTTGAGCAGTCCGTCACGATAGGCGATCGCCGCGGCTTTGGCCTTTTCCGGGTCGCCGTACGTGGCTACCCGAAACTCCTTATCGAAGTGTTCCCCGCCGCGGGTGATCGATACGGACCAGCGTAGTAGCCTGCCACGCCCGTACCTCGGGATCAGCCCATAGATCTTGTCGGGATGCTCGGTATCGACCATGGACGTGCGAAAAAGAGAGACACGAGCGACGCTCGGATTTTCCTGAAGACAGGAAATCAGGCCGCAATGGAGCCACCTGCTGACTTGTACTCAGGAAGCCAAGAGACCCCCACCCAATCTCCGGTGCGCACCAGGGTCATGGTCTTGAGCGTCTTCGCCGGCCCCCCGAACGTGCAGTTCACGGCCCAGCACTGGCCATCGAAACCAGGTACGACAAAGCAGGCTATCTCGGGCAAGGCCAGAACAGCCTCATCGTCCTTCTGCGCCAGCAGCGCGACCACCTCACTCGAGGTGGCAGCACCAACATCCAGCCCGCGGGGCCATTCCCCAGTCCACGCGTTCGCCGGCCGGGACATGGGAGTGTGAAACGTCAATGCATGCAGCCCCCACAGCTGCTCGTGGTCAGGGAGCCGGGGATCCATGCACTGCAGCATCAGATCCAGCCCGAGGCACTCCACGCTCACGTGGTAGGGGTCCGAACCATGCCCCCGGCGGAGATCACGAACCGGCGGCTTCAACGACATTAACGCCTTCTGCATCGGCTCCTGGCGGCTGTATCGCCCAAGATTGCGCAGCAGCATGTCGGGTAGAGGATCGAATCGCGAAGGCATGAAGTCACTTTCATCCGTTGACCCAGGTCTATTTCGCGCGCGCGGCGTCCACGAGGTCTTTGGGGTAGTAAGGGTTGCCGCGCAATGCCTCGTCCGAAATACCCAGTGCGATGGCCGCGAGCGCCACGTCGAAGCACCAGTAGCCGAAGTAAGCGCCATCCGCTCCGTTCAAGCTGTCAGACCAGTAGATCGGCTTGATCTTCTTCTTCCAAACCTTGGAGAAGGCGAGCAACTTGGCCGGGCGCTCTGAAGGATCGCAACGCCACACTTCCAACAGCGGGTCGTATACCTTTGGGAACTTGCACGCATCCGCGACGGGTCGTTGCGCGTCACCCAACGCTCTCGCTCCTTCGTCGATCAGCGCGTCCTCGCCGGGGTGGCCAATAGCATCGATGAGACGCTTCATTTCAGCCGCATTGAAATGCAACGCTTTGGCGAAAGCCATCATTGATAACGCATCGTAAACAGTGTCCAGAGTGAGGCGTTCATACATTACCTTCTCATTTTTCCGCTCTGGCGGAATTTGAGAAATCATTTTACTTTCAATCTCTTTTGCTTCGACCCACCTCCAAATGCTTGGGCCGATTTTCTCCATCGCATCACCTCTGCCATACCGAAGGACACAAATTTGAAATGTGTACATGCACAGACTGGCTGCGTTGCCGGGTCGCCCTTCAACACGGGGGAAACTTTCAGCTACTGGCAGCTTTTCATCCACCAGCTTTTCTCGAAATTCAATCCGCTTGGTGAAATACTCGATATCTTTTTCGGAATCTCTCATGATACTAATCCTTAAAATCCTGGAACCCTACCGGCTTTACCTCTGATGACATTTCCATCGGTGCCGATTTTAGTAGCAGTTGTAGTTCCGTCTTCGGCAGTCCGCACCAGCCACTTCTCTACATTACCCTGGTTCAGGGAGTCTATTATTTTTGCAGCCTCTTCTTCGCCAACTTTGTCTATCAGCCTCTTTCGAACCCAGTTGTCGTCCATTTGATTCGTGCCGTCGGCCAGATTCTTCTCCAACTGAGCCTTACCATACTTGAATTCTGCAATAACGTAATCCGGAGGGGGATTGGGATTCTTGTACACACCATCGATGCCATTCTTCCCCACCTCGTAGACGCCATCGGATTTTCCAACAGGCTCCAACTTATGGTCGACTAGCGTTTCGTGTCCATTCTTTTCGCCGATCGCAGCCTTCTCGTTGCTGGTCAACTGCTTGATCTTGACGCCATTGTCCTTGGCCGCATCTCCTGCTTTCGCTGCATCGGCAGCCTCCCCGGCCTCAGCCGCCTTCCCAGCCTCTGCGGCCTTGGCAGCCTCCGCAGCCCTGGCTGCTTCTGCGGCTCTGGCTGCTTCCGCTGCCTTGGCTGCTTCTGCGGCCTTGGCTGCTTCCGCTGCCTTGGCTGCCTCGGCCGCCTTTGCAGCTGCGCTCGCGGCTTTGGCGCCTTGGGCAGCCTTTGCGACGTCGCCAATCGCAAAGACGGCAGTCCCGACCTCCAGTGCACCACGCGTCACGGACTCGACGTAGTCACCCTTTTTCCACGGCTCGGTCACCGGCTTGATGACTTCGTTCACGGCCGCCGCCGCGCCTTCCTTGACGGACGCCAGGCAGACATTGCCCAGGACGATGTTCTCCGCCAGGATCGCTGCATCCAGGTTGCTGTGGATCGCGCCCGCGATGTTGACCTTTTTGCCCACGGTGTAGGCAAGCTCACCGATGCCTACTCCGAGGTCCTTCACGAAGCCCAGTACGCCGCGCAAGGCCTGGGTGCCGTAGTTGCCCGCCGTGGACCAGCCGCCTTCGTCCTTGACGTTGATCGAGGCAATGCCACCGTCCGCCATCTTGTTCAGCTCATCGAACTGCACGATCTTGTCGAGCTGGTCCGGATCCATGAAGCTCAGCTCCTGCTTGAGCTTCTCCAGCTTCTGCAACCTGTCGGACGTCTTGGGGGGATCATTGCAGGGCAGCTTGCCGTTCTTGACGGTCCCGGCGGGCTCTCCCTGCTCCGTGACGAGCTTGCCCACCGTGTTGGGCCCACCGGGCCCCACGTTCATCTGCACCACGGTGTCGTGCCGCGCGCAGACCAGCCCGTTCACCTTCACGCTCGTGTTGTCGCCGATCAGCCGGACATGCCCTGGCTGCTGGGAGGTCTGCGATACCACGCCCTTGCCGGCGTTCGCGTCAGTACCGCGCACCCAGTCCGTGAGCCGGTACACGGGCTTTCCGCGCGCATAGACATTCGGCGACGTCCGCAACTGGTTGGACAGATCGCGGAAGCTGTCGAACGGCACGGGCGTGTTGCCCACCTTGCACACGTCAGGCGCAGTGCAGATGGCCCGCCACACGGCCTCCGCGCAGGCGATGTGCTTCTTAGCCATTCGCGACCTCGGCAGGGGAATGGCTTCGATGGATGTGGATCGGCTGTTCAGCGCCGCGTTGCGCCGGCCCGGCAGGGATGGCTGCCAGCATCACCTTGCGCAGCCCCCACTCCTTGGGCACGGCGCGGCGCCAGACCAACTGCACCGATTGCGCATCGAGATCGATGGTCACCGTGTCCAGGCGCATTTGCACGGGTTGCGTCAGCCCGTTGTTGTCCGTGAGCAGCGCCAGTAGCTGGATGTCCGGCAACTGGGTGTCGATGCGGCCCGTAGTGTCGCAGCCGATCAGGGTGAGGGGCTCGTCACCTTTCAGCCAGCCGTTCGCGATCAGGTCGGGCTGCGCGGATTGGTAGAACGCGAAATCGAAGTCCGGCGGCAGGTACGGGAAGTGTTCCGCACGCCATGCGTCGTCATAGGTGCCGGCATGGCGGGCACGCTGCGGGTTCCACCGGGGCACCGGGCCGAAGCACACGGGCGCGAGCCGCTCGCGGATGTCGCGCAGCGGCTTTTGCACATCCTCGATCTGCGGGGCCAGATAGAACTGGGCCCGGTCCAAATCGGCGTCGCCCACATATCCCCGCCCCACCGGATTGGGCTGGTAGGTGTCGAAGGCCTGGGCGTCGTGGATGTCATCGATAACCGGCCCGCGGTAACGCGCCCGGCGCACCGCACCACCATACGCCATCCCGGCGTGCAGGGGCACGGCGGTCGTCGGCTCAGGCTTCGTCAGGTGCCAGCCGCGCAGCGGCGTCCAGTGCCACGCACGCAGGCCCGTGACCTGCGCGGTCTTGGTGAGGGGGCCGACGCGCACGCCGATGGGCCAGTGCGTCGCAGGCTTGCCGTCCAGGGGCCGGGCGTGGCCGAGCACATGCACGTCCGTGCGCTGCTTGCCGACGACGAGGTGGGTTTCTTCCAGGAACGGCGTGCTCTCGGGCGCGCCGACGTAGCGGTCCACGCACTGGATGGGCATCTGCTCGTCCATGGCCAGCACGGGCTGCCCGTGCGCGAGGGTGAAGCTGCCCGCGACAATGACGACATCGAAGAAGCGGCCTTTGGTGGTCGCTTTCTCGATGACCATGTGCGGGAACGGGCTGTGGTTTTCGACGTCCATGCCAGTCCAGGGCGGATCAGTTCAGGTGGATGTCTTCGCCCTGGATCACCACGTTGTCGCCATCGGCCGTGATCTGTATGAGCTTGCCGTTGACGCTGACCGTGCCGTCGTCCTTCATCTCCAGCACGGACTTGCCCACCTTGAGAGTGATGCTGGTTTCGTCCATGACCAGGCTGGAGCCGCCTTTTCCTCCAGAGCCGCCGGAGGGTGCGGTGATGTTCTTGGAGACTGCGCCGGCCGCAGCCCCACCGCCGCCGCCCACGGTGAGCGCGTATTTCTTGCCCGCCGTGTGGGTGTGCTCCATCCCGATGGTGTCGCTGCGGTTCATGCCCACGTTGGTCATCATCGTGATGCCCACGTTGAGGTTGTAGGCCACGCCGACGTTGGCCATCTTGAAAACGCCCGTGGTCTGGATGCAGCCCACGCCGATGGTTTCGGTCTTCAGCAGGCCGACCGTGGTAGTCCAGTTCTTCGCGATGGAATCGGTCTCGCTGCGGCCGACCGTCTTGCTGCGGTTCTTGCCGATGCGGATGTCTTCGTTGATTCCGACCGTCTCGTCGCGGTTGTCGCCGATCGAGATCGTCTCGTTGTGGTCCACCCGCTCCTTGCGGTGGGAGTGGATGGTGATGGTCTCGTCGCCATCCACTTCCTCGGTGCGCCATCCATGCACCGTGATCTTCTCGTTCCGATCCACCGTCTCGGTCCGGTCCCGGTGGATGGTGTTCGTCTCGTCCCGGTCGATCGTCTTGCGCCGGTCCTGGCCCACCCAGTGGTCCTCGTCGTTCTCCACCTCGATGAGCTGGTCCTTCTGCGCATGCAGCCACACCTGCTCCGCGCCCTTCTTGTCCTCGAAGCGGATCGCGTTCGCATCGCCCGCGCCGTTCTTCATTCCGTCGCCGAACGCCCCGCCCTTGCTGGACTTCGTCTTGATGCCCGACTGCGTCGCATTGCCCGGCAAGGCCCAGGGTGGCATGTTCGCGGCGTTGTAGACGCTGCCCGTGACGATGGGATAGTCCGGGTCGCCGTTCAGGAAGTCCACGATCACTTCCTGCCCGATGCGCGGGATCGAGATTGCCCCGAAGCCCGAGCCCGCCCAGCTCGTGGCCACGCGCACCCAGCAACTGGAGTTCTCGTCCATCGCCCCCAGCCGGTCCCAGTGGAACTGCACCTTGATGCGGCCGTATTCGTCCGTCCAGATTTCCTCGCCCGCCGGGCCTACGACCACTGCCGTCTGCGGGCCTGTCGTGCGTGGCTTGGGTGTTTTTCTGGCCGGGGTGTAGGGCAGGCTCGTGGGCTGGGCCGTGAGGCTGAACTTCTGGAACGACCCCTGCTCCTCGTTGTGCTTGAGCGCCTCGCCCGGCTTGGCGCTGTTGAAGGAAGAACTGCGCGGGTTTTCGTGCAGGTGGTAGGTGACGCCCGTGATGAGGTATTGCCGGTTCTGGTCACCGCGCGGGTAGTTCTCCAGCGTGAAGGTGTAGCCCGTGGCCAGGCTCCGGTTGCGGGATTCACCCCTGACGGTGCTGTGCCCGGTCAGGCCTTCCTGCAGGCGCACCCGGGCATATTGCTCGCCGTCGCCGTGCTGCACGTAGCCGCCCGGCCATTCGTAGATCTCGTACGCATCGTGCGCGTGCCCCGGCGGCTGCTGGCGCATGTTGGAGAGGTCCGACCGGGGCTTCTTGAAGTCGTAGTCGTCGTTGTAGTACCGGCCGGGCTTGATCTCCTCGCCCAGCGTCCAGGCGTGGATGTTCTCGCGATCGGCCGTGGCCGACTTCTCGGGCGGGTAGAACGGGATCACGGCCGCGCCCGGCAGGGGCTCGTGGCCGGCCACGATGTCGTCGGCGATCACCAGGGTGTGCTGGCCGCTCGCGTGCTGGAAGTAGTAGTACGCCCCTTCATGCTCCAGCAACCTGGAGACGAAGTCGAAGTCGCTCTCGCCGTACTGCACGCAGTAGTCCCAGGCGCGGTACGCGCGCGTGAGCTTCAACTGCATCGGACAACCGTAACGGCTCAAAACCTCTTCCACGATCTGCGGGACGGTCTTGAACTGGAAGATGCGGAAGTCCTGCCGGCGCGTGGCCACCCAGAGCCAGGGCTGAAGGCGCAGGTGGTAGGAATACAGCCGATGGTCCTGGCCCTGCATGCCGAAGCGCGTGACCAGGCCGTCCAGGTACCGCTTGCCGCCGCCTTCGGTCTCGATCTCCACCGTCGCCGTCTTGCCCAGCAGCGCCTTGGGATCGATGTCGCGCCCCTCAGAGAGCAGGTCGATGTCGAAGGAGAAAAGCTGGCTCAGCTCCTCGCTGCCCCGCAGCTGCCGGAAATGCAGCTGCTCTCCCAGGGGCGTCTGGATGGTGACGCGGCGTGTCATGTTGGATGGCCGCGCGCCATGAGCGGCTGCACGGACGAGTAAAAACGGCGGCGATCATAGGCCGCGAAAAAGCATATTGGATAGCCGTCAACTCGGACAAATTTGTATTCAAATGTTCTGGACCTGGTTAGACAGCGGCCGCCACCCTTAAACCGCAAGAATACTTATCTACGGCATAACGAAAGAAACTGGTGCATCCGCTACACCAAAGCGCGCATAGCCGATAAACAGCGGCCATGATCTGCCAACCCTGAACGCTATCAAGTGGCCGTCATGCAGTTTCGACTCAAACAGATGGAAGTCTTCCGCGCGGTGATGTTGACCGGCACGGTAAAAGGTGCCGCCGCCATGCTGTGCCAGTCACAGCCCGCCGTCAGCCGCTCGCTCGCACACACCGAGCAGTCGCTGGGCCTCACCCTCTTCCAACGCACCAAGGGCAGACTGGTGCCCACCCCGGAAGCGGAAGCGTTGATCGAGCAGGTCAACCCGTTTTTCCAACACGCGATCCGCATCAACGATTTCGCGACCAGCCTGCGCACCGCTTCGGTAGGTCACCTCACCGTGATTTCCAGCTATTGCCTGAGTCGGGGCCTGGTGTCCAGAGCAGTCGTTCGCTTCATGGAGCGGCACCCCAAGGTACAGGTGCAACTGCGCACCAGTCTGCTCGCCGACATGCCCAAGGCATTACTCAGCGAAGAAGCAGACATCGCGGTTGCCGCCGTGGCAATGGACCATCTGCAATTACAGGTCCAGCCTCTTACGGAGGGACGCATGGTCTGTGTGATGCAGACCGGCCACCCCTTGGCGGGAGCCGATAGCGTGTGCTTCGCCGACTTGGCAAAGCATGTCGTCATCACACCCCATCCCAGCATCCCATTCGGGCAATTGCTGTCCGCAGCCCTGGAGCGGGCCGGTGTTTCCCTGGACGCACGCGTCAACGTCCACAACATGGATCTCGCCTGCGCATTGGTCCGTGCCGGTGCCGGGCTCGCCATCGTGGACGAATTTACCGTGGACGGGCTGGATGGCATGCAGGGCCTCACCACCGTCGCGCTCAAGGACGACGTGCTGATCGCGCCGGCTGTCATTTGCTCTGCGCACAGAGCAATGCGCCCATGCACCGAATCGTTCATGGACGCACTCACAGAGCAGGCATTCATGGACCGCCAAAGGCGAGGTCGCCAGGGACGCGAGCAAAAGCCGTGTTTATCGGCAACATAAACGAGACAGTCCTTACCCAGCGAACGTCCGAGTGTATTAACTCGACAGTCATACCCCCAAAACGATTTTGCAATCGGTAGATTCCGCGCTGCGGCATAGCATTTCATCCAGAAGTCATTCGGGAGGAAGCTATGCGGATAGGGTTGGTGGGCGCCGGGAACATCGGCAGGCATTTTGCGGCGCGATGGGCAGCCGCCGGGCATTGCGTCTCGGTGTACGACACCTGCAAGAAGGCCAGGAGCCATGCTGCGAGCATGGGCGCGCTACCAGCGGCCGATCTCGGCAAGCTAATCGCCAACCAGGACGCGATTGCGCTGAGCCTTCCTACGCCAGAAGTCGTCGTCGATGTTGCACGGACTATCGCCTCCTTGGCCTGTGTCCATCCAGTGCGTCTCATCGTAGATTTGTCCACGACGGGCGCGGACGCCACGGTCCACGTGGATACGCTGCTGAAAGAGGCCGGAGTGCCATTCTTTTCTGCGCCCGTAAGCGGTGGCACCGTCGCAGCCGCGGAGGGACAGTTGACGGTGATGGCGGCAGGTCCCTTACCCGGCTGGGAGCGCGCCATGCCGATGTTCGACGCCATTGCGCGGCATACGTTCTACCTCGGACCGAACATACGGCTCGGCCAAACCCTCAAGCTCATCAACAACACGTTGTACGCGGCATGCATGCTCGCCAGCTGCGAGGCACTCGTGTGCGGAACGAAAGCGGGGATCGAGGCGCATACCCTGCTGAACGTCATCAACCGCTCCAGTGGGCGCTGTTTCGCGACGATGGAGCGCCTGCCCAACGCACTGGACCGCAGCTTCCCTCTTCGCTTCAAAACCTCGCTACTGCGCAAAGACGTGCATCTGGCGCTCATGGCCGCGGACGAACTTGGTGTCCCTATGCAAGTCAGCAGGGCCGCTTTGCGGCTACTGGACGACGCCATGGTCGCAGGCCTCGGCGAGGCCGACAACATCACCGCCATCCGGGTCGTCGAGCGACATGCTGGCGTCGTTTTCGGCGATTTGTGACATCGCCCTGCCCAAAGCGAATGCTCGCGGCACCCTACACAAGAAAACCAGATCATCGAGGAGAGAACCATGAAACGAAAGATCGTCGCTGCACTCGTCGCAGCCCTTCCATTGCTGGCTTCGGCGTTTCCTGAGAGGCCGATCAAGCTGATCGTGCCCATGGCTGCCGGGAGCATCACCGACGTCGCTGCGCGTTCAGTCGCGGAAGCCATGTCGCAGCGCCTCAAGCAGCCAGTCGTCGTGGACAACCAACAGAACCTGGTTGGCACGATGGCCGCGGTCCGAGCCGCGCCCGACGGGTACACGCTGCTGATCGTCGGCATCACCAATGCCGCAACCAACGTAATCACCATGAAGTCGCCGCCCTACGATCCGCGCAAGGACTTCACGCCGATCGGCCAGATGGCCGAACTGCCCTACCTCCTGGTAGCCAGCACGAAGCTGCCCGCGCAGACGATGAAGGACCTCATCAGCTACGGGAAGTCCCATCCGGACAAGCTGTCCTATGGCTACGGCTCAGGCAGCGCCCAGTTGGCGACGGTGCGCTTCACGTCGATGGCCAATTTCACCGCGACCGGAGTCGGCTACAAGGGCGTCCCGCAGGCGATGACGGATCTGATGGGCGGCACCATCGACTTCGTCGTCGCCGATCTGAACAACGGGCTTCAGGCAGCACGGGCCGGCCGCGTCACGGCGCTCGGGGTGACCTCCGCGAAGCGCTCCCCCCTCGCTCCCGACGTTCCCACGTTGCAAGAGCAAGGCCTAGAAGGCTATGACATCTCGGTTCGCTTCGGCCTTGCCGGGCCGGCACACCTGCCCGCCTCCATCACCGAACAGCTCAACGCCGCGCTGCGTGAAGCCCTCACCGATCCAGCTGTCCGGCAGCGCTTTGACGGCGCGGGCATCGCGATCGTGCCCTCTTCCCCCGAGGTCTTCGCCCGCAACATCCGGGACGACATTGCCAAGTGGTCGGCAATCGCTAGGGACGCCGGTATCGCCCCCCAGTAGCGGCCGAGCTCGCAGCATCCTCGTCCATCTGCATTGAGGACGGGGCGTCTTCTCGGCTGGCCGCGCTCAGCCCACCCTGGGCGGCGGCGCCCGCCTGGACCAAAGTCCCCTCGTACCAATCGCATGCCCGCTGAGGCAGGGATCGGCTCGTCCCTTCATCGCGAAAGATCCTCGACCATGACGCCAACCCGAATCAACACCCACGTTGCCCTGGCACACGCCATCTCACCGCTCAAGCTATGGAGCAGTTTCAAGGACGAGAATGTCCGCCAGCATGTGTTGCGCGTGGCACGGGGCCTGTTGGCTGTGAGACGTGACCTGGAAGCCAGTGCGCATGCGTTGGCGACCACACGATTGCATGCCCTGGGGCGCACAGTCGCGCAGCTTGCACGGGTCGCAGACCGGCTACCTGGTGGGCCCCTTCACGGTCTTCTATTGCCCCAAGACCGCAACGCCGCCAACTGGTCCAGCGGCATGCTGAAACACGGGTGGCATGGGTTGGCGACGACATCACAGGTCGCATGGGCCCTGGGATTCGATCACGCCAGCTTTGCCGAAGCCGCGGACAATCCGACCCTGCGCTGGATCGCCTGCGGCGAAGTTCCCCTGTATCTCCGGGGCTCCTGGCAAGTATTGGGAGGGGTGATCGACGCGCCGCTGCTACGCTGGATGAGCGACTTGGGCCGACGCCAAGACGAGCAGCCAGAAGCGAGCTGCGCAGCGCTCAAGGGAAGCTACCGCGACACGATCCAACAGTGGGATTTCATGGCTTCCGCGCTGCGCGACCTGCATCTTCGGATGCAGGAGTGCTGTTGGATGCTCAATCAGCTTTCCGAGCGGCTGGACCCACTGAGTCTGAGGGTCCTCTCTGCCATGGAGACTCGATTCACAGGAGCAGGCAGAGGGCTCCCCACCGACCACGTGTATGCGGAGTTCGACTCGGACCAGCAACACAGCATGCGCACCGGATGCGCTGCGTTACTTCGCTTGGCGCAAATCCGCCTTATCGATGATGAGGGGGCACTGACCGATCACGGTCGCGATGCGGTGGTGGATGCTCGCCGGCTACTCCTGGGCGGCCCATCCCTCCCCATCACGCGTCCCGCGGCCATGGCCTAAAGGGATCACCTCCTGGCCCGGATTCTGCCTGGGCGCCCGCGCTCCGGATGCTCACTATCGACCGCAGGTCGCGGAGGATTTCTCCTCCCTTCCCAGGCAGCCACGATCTTCAAGGCTGTGGCGCGCAAGCGCCGATCACACCAGTCCGCTCCGCATCCGAAACGGCGGACGCCCAGCGCGAAAGCGCTGGTGGATGCACTTCATCGCCAACCCACGGGGTCTCCACCCCGACGGGCGTGCAGCCCCTCTTCGTAAGAAACTCGGAGGCTACACATGCCGCAACTTGCCACGTCCGAGGTGCTGCATCCCAGCACCACACCCAGCCCAGCCCTCACCGTCCAGGAAAGCCGACTGGTCCATCGCGCACTCCACGTGCTGGAGCAGCGCATGTTCCATCGCGAGGCAGCGATCTCGACCCCGAGGGAGCTTTACGACTACCTGCGGCTCAAGCTCGCCGGCGAACTCCACGAGGTCTTCGGCGTTGTCTTCCTCGACTGCCAAAATCGAGCCATCGCATTCGAGGCCCTGTTCCGAGGGACGATCAATCAGGCGGTGGTCTACCCGCGCGTCATCGTCAAGCGAGCGATGGATCTGAACGCCAGTTCGGTCATCCTCGTCCATAACCACCCTTCGGGCACCTCCCAGTGCAGCGATGCGGATCGAGGCCTCACGGAGCGCATCTGCGCCTCGCTAGGCTTGATCGATGTCCGCGTGGTGGACCACGTGATCGTCGGCTCGGGCACGCCCTACTCCTTCGCCGAAGCCGGCCTGCTCTGATCCAAAGACGCCCCGGCCGCGGGGCGTCCTCTTTTCGCCGAACAACACGGCAGCGGACGTTACCCATTTCTCCTGGCCGCGCCCGGGCACCTGCGTTCGACTTGGAGCCCTGTGTACACACATCCAGGGTTCCCACGTGCAAGTCCACCGCCTTCCCATGCGCACGAGCCTCGCACTCCTCTCGAGGGCGACCGCCGGCCTGGCCTTGATGGCCTCCGCGTCTGCCTTCGCCGATGACGTGAGGATCTTCACCGACACGGCCCACCCAGCCACCGCTGTTCCCGGCGCGACCATCATTGAGCTGGACGCGCCCGCCCGCCTGGTATCGGACCTGAGCGCGGGCCTGCCGCGGGATCCGCAGCGTGCGGAGGCCATGATGCGCCAGCGTCTGGCGAACCCAACGTTCGCCGAAAGGCAGAAGAGGATCGACCAGGCATACCAGGCCGTGGCAGACGCGTACTTGCTCGGTGTCGCCAAGCTGCCCGCGGTCGTGATCGACGGGCGCTACGTCGTGTATGGCGACGCCGACACACGCCGCGCCCTGGGCCGCATCGCGGCGTACCGGAGGGCCGGCCAGTGATGCGCTCCAAGAGACTGCGCGCCGCGACCTTCGGCGTCCTGTTCGCCGCCACGGTGCCGACGTATGCGCTGGATACCGCGACCATCGTGGCTTCGGCGTTTTCACCCGACTGCTTCGCGTATCGCGTCTCCGGCATTTGCTACTGGCTGTATTGCACCTGGAGCGGCTGCACGGTACGCACCTCGGTGAAGGTGCGGCACTACGTTCCCGACGCTGTCGTCTCTACCTACAGCAACACGGGGGCGAACCCCTGGGTCGAAGTCCGCGCGATGAGCGTGCCCAACCCCACCGCGCAGGCCGGGGGCGACGGAACCACCAACCAGAGCCACGAAAACAACCTCGCGAAGTTCAAGAACGCGGACGTGATCGGACATCCGGCCGGTGAAGCGTTCTCCGCGTTCGCCAGCGCTTCCGGCTACACCTGCGAGGGCGCAGGCACGCCCTTCATGCCGTACCTGCTGAGCACCTTCGACACGCTGGCATGGCGCTACAACGTGCCCGAGCTCGCTTACCCCGAATCGCTCACCCCCGGCATGCGCGAGATCGGATCTCGGCTGTCGGCGGACCTGTGGGGCAACGTCTATCCGCGCGGTGGCTTCCTGCACCAGACCGACGACTACTTCAGTGGCGCCGTGGTCGCACAGCGCGCTGGCGATGTGGTGACACGCACCGGCCAGCCGCACGTGTACCAGCCCCTGCTCGCGAGCCCGCGCGCGGGCTACTGGCCCGCCGGCCCGCTGGTCGAGAGCAATCCGGATTCCGGCAAGTGGCAGGAGCTGACGCCCACCCTGTCCAGCCAATGCGCGGTTTTCCCCAACCGCGGCCCCCACGTGCAGGCGCAGCAAGGTGACTACGCCTGGGCGCTCTGGCGCCCGTACAGCTGCTGCCAGCGGCGCGGCCAGGTCTTCCTCGGCAGCACCGACTTCTGAGATTTCTGACGGAGAACCCCGTGGACGACATGGCATCCCCCCGCTTTGCTCCCCGCGCAGGCCTGCGCAGCCTGATCGCCATCGCCGCACTCGCCGCCCTCTGCAGCACCTCCGGTGCGCAGACGCGGATCGACGAGGACGGCATCCGCGCCAGCGGCAACGTGATTGGTAGCGACGTGCTCTACAGCATCGGCGGCGGCCGCGCAGTGTCGATGAGCCCTGCCGGGAACATGCAGAGCATCGGCGTGGGCATGGGCTGGAACAGCAACCTGATCTGCGGGGACATGAGCATCACCACCACGCTGCAGAACCAGCTCAACGGCATCAGCAACGGCTTCCAGTCGATCATGAGCAACGTGATCCAGTCCGCAACGAGCGCGGTCGCCTCGCTACCAGCGCTCATCATCCAGCGCGCCGATCCTGGGCTCTACAACCTGCTGACGAACGGCATCCTGCAGGCCCGGCTGGACTTCGACCGCTCCAAGATGACGTGCCGCGCAATAGCGAGCCGCATGGCCGACATGGCGGGCGGGCAGACCGGCTGGGACCAGCTGGCCGAGGGCATGGCCCTCAAGCAGGCGGTATCCAGTACGGACGCGGTATCGGCCATCGAACGCGCCGAGGCCAACAAGGGCAACAACGGCGTTCCCTGGGTCGGCGGGGGCAGCGCGGGCGGCTCGGGCCAGTCCTCGATCAAGATCGTGGGGGACGTCACGCGTGCGGGCTACAACCTGTTGAACGGGCGTGGAGCCACCGACACGTCTTCCATCTCGGCGAACGAGTGCAACGGACGCCTGTCGTGCCAGACGTGGAGTTCGCCCCAGGCGGCAGCCACGTGGGCAACGAGGGTGCTGGGCGAGCGGGAGCAACGCACCTGCGAGACCTGTACCAAGACCTCGACGACACCCGGCGTAGGCCTGACGCCGCTGATCCAGGAAGAGTACGAAGCCAAGCTCAAGGCGCTGCAGGAACTCGCTTCCGGGGCCAAGCCGACCACCACCGCAAACCTGGACGCCGCCGGCAGCGCCTCGCTGCCGCTTACGCGCGGCGTCATCGAAGCGCTGCGCGACGAGCCCGACCAGGATCTGCTGGGCAAGCGCCTGGCGTCGGAAGTCGCGCTCGCCTCGGTGATGGAGAAGGCCCTTCTGCTGCAGCGCACGCTGCTGACAGGCCGCAAGGAGCCCAACGTCGCGGCCAACGAACTCGCGACGAAGGCCGTGGACCAGGAGAGCGGCGCACTGGAACAGGAGATCCAGAACCTGAAGACCGAGCTCGAACTGCGCCGCGAACTCGCCGGCAACTCGCCGATGACGCTGATCCAGCGCTACAGCACGCGCGCCGCCGGCTCGCGCGGCATCTACCAGGGGGATCCAACCCGGGACCGTGTCCAGGAGATTCAGAAACCGCGGAGCACGCAATGAACGCCAGCAACGGCGTCAGGCGCGTGCAGCACTTGGTCAACGTCTCCGGCGGCAAGGACTCCACCGCGACCTACTTGCTTGCCCTGGAGTCCGGCCGGGACTTTCGTGCTGTCTTCGCAGACACGGGCAACGAGCACGAGCTCACCTACGAATTCGTGCAGCAGCTGCCGGAGCGCACGGGCGGCCCCGCGATCGAGTGGGTGAGGGCAGACTTCCGCGCAAGGATGGCGAAGCACAAGGCTTATGTGCTGGAGCGGTGGCCGCAAATGGGCATTCCCGATGCGCTCGTCCGCGAGGCTGCGGAACTGCACGAGCCCACAGGCAACCCCTTCCTCGACCTCTGCATCACCAAAGGACGCTTTCCGTCGAGGATGGCCCAGTTCTGTACCTCCGAACTGAAAGAGCTGCCGATCACCGAACAGGTGGTCCTGCCGATGCTCCGGCGCGGCCCCGTCATCCAGTGGCTCGGGATCCGTGCGGAGGAAAGCCGGCACCGCGCCCTGCAGCCACGCCTCAACCGCCACGAATCCGGCTGCTACCTGTGGCGGCCGATCTTCGAATGGACGCTGCCGCAGGTCTGGAAAAAGCACGCCGACCACGGGCTCACCCCCAACCCGCTCTACTCCATGGGCATGGGCCGCGTCGGCTGCATGCCCTGCATCCACACCCGGAAAGCAGAACTCAGGTCGATTGCCGAACGCTTCCCGGAACACGTCGATCGCATCGAGCGCTGGGAACGCATCGTCGCGGCGGCGAACAAACGCCATGCCGCGACCTTCTTCCCGGTGCGCAAGGACCCCACCGACGCAGACCGGCCCGGCCAGTACTCGGGCATCAGGCGCGTGGTGCAGTGGTGCCGCACGGCCCGCGGTGGGCGCCAGTACGCGCTGTTCTTCGATGACCAGCCCGGCGGTGGCTGTTCCTCCGACCTGGCGCTGTGCGAAAGGAACAGCCTGTGACCAGGCCTGCAGAGCGCCGCGGCGCGATGTCGATCGTGCGATCCCTGGGCCACGCGGCGATCTGGGTTGGCCTGCTGATCGCCGTGGCGTTCGCGATCAACGTGCTCGGGATTAGAGCCGTCGGTAGCGCCGAGGCCTGGGAGCAATGGATCAAGGCGCACGCGGGCCATCTGCTCGTCTGGCGTATCTCGGTCTATGGATGCATTGCCTTTGGCTGGTGGCGAATACGCCGGGTCGATTCGAAGAAGGACAGACCGCTCGTCGATTCAATGCGCTTCCGCCGCGCGGTGATCGCCGCTATGGCCGTCATTCTCATCGGGGAGATCTCCGCGATTGGCTCAAGATGGTAGGCACGGGTCGCGAATCTGTTGGTTGCAACCCAACTTGCTCGCGAAGCGTACCCATGGGCTTAACGCCAGATACAAGGCACCACGGTCAGCTACTCGGCCAGCATCGCGTCGGTGGCCAGGACCAACTGACGGATGAAGTGCAGGTGCCGGCGGAGATCGTCACGGGAGACCGCATGCTTGGTGGCACAGCCGGTGGCGGGCCTGCCCGCGCGATGAGCAATACTTCCCCGCTTTCTGGCCAAAGCGTTCAACTCGGCGCGCGCTTGGGCTGGCTCCATCTGGTTCCAACGCCAGCCTTCCGTAATGTCCCGCCCAAGGTACTTGAGGAACATGGGTCGCACCCGGTCGGTGCTTGGCGTGTGGAACGTCTTCAGGTCATGGGCGAGGCTGTCCCGAAGAAACCGCGACAGAAAAGACTCCCCGGACCCGGCCAGGGCGTCGACAGCCTCTTGAAGGCGGTCCTCGAAGTAGGTCTCCAGGGCCGCTAGTGCCATGACAAGACTTGCCCGCTTCAAAACCTCGTTCTCGGGCGGTGGCGGCTGACTATTGAGGCGATCAAAGTGGTTGATGAGATCGACAGCATCCTGAATCGCATGGTTGAACGTCACACTGGCGCTAGACGGCATAGGCTCCCTCCTCTTCTTGCCCAATTGTTGCACCTCATAGCCCCCAGGAGATGCTTGTTTACTATGGCGAACGGTTGGACGAGCCCAGATAGCGCCGCGTCGAACTCAACCAACCAGCACTGGAAACAATGCGCCCACTTCCTTCATTCGGAAGGCGTGCCATGTGCGGGGGGGCCGTGGCCCGCCAAGATGCGCCAGAAGGGGTGGCCGACGACATTTCTCTACGACTTCTCCCCGGGCCACAAAAAATAGGGCTACAAGAATTGAGGCTTCAGCCCGATCTTGTCTCTTCTACGGTCACTCGCGCTCGATGACACTCAAAAGTGCTTTCCGACGCTCGGACATGGGACCGAACTTCGCTGTGATGTCCGCTACGGATGCACCGCCCGCGCATTCGTCCAGGATGTCTGCCCAGTCCTGCATGATGATCTTGCGCGACTCCATGAACTTGGTGTGGTCGTATGGGGCGCGAGAAGAGTCTTCCTCGCTGTGGGCCAACTGGAGGTCCACCCGCTTCTCCGGATAAGACAGCAAGCTCAGCATCGTCATCGCCGTTGAACGGAAACCGTGTGCCGAGAATCGGCCGCCGTATCCCATGCGCTTCAATGCCTGGTTCAGCGTGCTTGCGGACATCACTTGGCCAGGCTTGCGATAGCTAGGAAAGAGCACCTTGCCGCCGCCGGTGAGTTGCCGCAGCTCAAGCAAGAGCGCAATCGCCTGTTTAGATAGCGGCACGATGTGCGGCCGCCGCATCTTCATGCGCCCCGCGGGAATGATCCACAAAGCGGCCTCGAAATCGAACTCTTCCCACCATGCTTTGCGCAGTTCGGCCGTGCGGACGAAGAGCAGCGCCATCAACCGCAGTGCGATCACCGTGGTCCGATACCCGCCTTCCGCATCCACTCTACGAAGGTAGCCCGGCAACTCGGACCAGCTCAGAGGCGGGTTGTGACGCACGGGTGGACGCTTGACCAATCCCTTCAACAGGGCCGCAGGATCGTCCTCACAGAGCCCTCGGGTCGCGCCGTACGCAAAGATCTGACCACTCCACTGCCGAATGAGCACCGCGATGCTTTTCGCTCCACGAGCAGACACGGCCTCGATCACCGGACGGAGGTGCGACGGCTTGATGGATACCAGCGGCAACCGGCCGATCAGGGGAAAAACGTCCTGGGTCAGATAGTGCTTGACCTGACCGGCGTACCCACTGCTCCAGTGGCTGTTGTCTTGCATCCATCGGCGAGCCACCGCCTCGTACGTGTTGTCATTGCTCGCGATCTGCTCCACCAGCTTGATCTTCTTGTTCGTCAGCGGGTGGATGCCCTTCTTCACCAGTTCGCGAGCCTGGTCTCGCTCCTTTCGGGCAGCCTCAAGTGAGACCTCCGGGTAGGCGCCTATGGAGTAGATCTGCGGCTTCCCACCGATGCGATATCGGTACCGAAAGAGCTTGGCACCATGCGGTGTGATGTACAGGAACAGGCTTCCCCCGTCCTTGAGCATGTAGCTCTTTTCACGGGGCTGGGCGGTCTCGACCCTACGCGCGGAAAGCAGGTTGACTGCCATGTGTATATCCCTTCCGACGGACCCGATACACACCCAAATATACACATTTGCGGCAGATTTCCCCAGCCGTCAGCAGACACTAAACCGCCCTAAGTTGCCGCAAACAAAGGGAAATTCTCACCCGAGCAGAACTCCCTGGAACTCAGCAGACGTCAATCGTAGTTGTCCAGCATCAGCAGCATGGCGAAGGACTCATTGCGCGATCAGGAAGACCGCATAGACGTTTTCGGAAAGGGTGAGGGTGCCGGCTTCGAGGGATTCGGCCATGCCATCGGCCGCACGCGCTGCCACGAGGTCGATGACCGGCGATGGCGGCGCACTCACCAACTGCATCCTGACTGGCTCGGAGGGCCAATGCCCGGCCTGGATGCCATAGGCGAAGTCCGGCGCCACCTCGGAGATTGTGTACAGGCCGCCCAGGCGCACGCCGTAGGCCTTGGCCAGGGATTGCGCGGAGCTGCGGGTCTGCTCGGCCGCCTGGCGCTTGAGCTCGGCGCGCAGCGCGGCTTCGCCGCTGTAGCGCGGCGCGATCCCCGACACCTGCAGTTCCTCGCTGGTGACCAACGCGCCCAGCAAAGCGCGTACATCGTCCAATGCGGCGAAGTCGGCCGAGAGCGTGCGCTGCACGCGCGTGCCTTCGAACAGCTGCTTGTCGTCTTGGTAGCGACGCTCGGGCGCGATCGACAGCGTCGTGGCCTGCACGCTGCCGGCCAGCGCGTGGTGCTGTGCGAACCCGGCCAGCACCTTCTCGGCATTGGCCTGCACGCGCTTGCGCGCCGCACCCGGGTCGGCATCCACGGCGCTGAGGGTGATGGTCAAACCGAAGCGGTCCGGCACCACCTCGCGCTGCGCCTCACCCTTCACCAACAAGTGCGGCTGCGACGGCAGGCTGTTGACCTGCGCGCTGGCGATGGCCGGCAAGGCCAGCACCGCGGCAACGGCCCAGGCACCAAACGTGCGAATGTTCATCTTCCTCTCCTTGGCGGAATGTCAGCCGGCCGCACGCTGCGTGCCGGACCGGGTCAGCGCAGCGAAATCCGCGATCAACGTATCGACCGCCGCGTCCTGCGTGGCCCACGAGGTGACGAAGCGGATCACCCAGCGGCCGTCGCCCAGCAGTTGCCAGCACTCGAAGTCGTAGCGCTGCGCCAGCAGTTCGACCGCGGCGGCCGGCAGGACCACGAACAGCTGATTGGTCGGCGAGTCCGAGGCGAACTGCGCGCCGGCCGCGGCGAGCCCGTCGCGCAGCCGCGTGGCCATGCGATTGGCGTGCGCGGCGAGTTCGTAGAACAGGCCGTCCTCGAACAGCGCGGCGAACTGGGTGCCCAGCACCATGCCCTTGGCCAGCAGCGCGCCGCGCTGCTTGAGCAGGTAGCGGAAATCCGCTTTCAAGGCCGGGTTGAGAATCACCAGCGCCTCGCCGAGCAGTGCGCCGTTCTTGGTACCGCCGATGTAGAACGCATCGGTCAGCGCGGCGACGTCGGCCATGCGCAGGTCGTTGCCCTCGGCGGTGAGCGCGCTGCCGATGCGCGCGCCATCCAGGAACAGCAGCAGGCCGTGCGCGTCGCAGAACGCGCGCAGCGCCTGCAGTTCGTGCTTGCGGTACAGCGTGCCGACCTCGGTGGTATTGGACACGTAGACCAGCCGCGGCTGCACCAGGTGCTCGTTGCCGTGCTCGGCCAGCAGCGGCGCGATCCGCTCCGGCGTGAGCCGACCATCGCTCGCGTCCACGGTGAGCACCTTGTGCCCGGTGGCCTCGATCGCGCCGGTCTCGTGGGTGGCGATATGGCCGCAGGCCGCAGCGATCACCGCCTGGTGCGGACGCAGGAACGCGGCGATCGCGGTGAGGTTGGTCTGGGTGCCGCCGACCAGCAGGTGCACGTCGGCGTCGGCGCAGCCGATCTCGGCACGGATCAGCTCGGCGGCGCGCGCGCTGTGCCGGTCCAGGCCGTAGCCGGCATTCTGCTCGGCGCTGGCCGCAGCCAGGGCGGCGAGCAGGCGCGGATGCGCGCCTTCGCTGTAGTCGTTGCGGAAGCCGATCCGCGGCGCGGCGGCGCTCACAGCCCCTTCGCCGCTTCGGCGACCGCGCGGAACAGCGCGCGGCCCTTGTTCATGGTCTCGTCCCACTCGGTCTGCGGGTCGGAGTCGTAGACGATGCCGGCGCCGGCCTGCACATGCAGGCGGCCATGCTTGATCACCGCCGTGCGGATGGCGATGGCGGTATCGGCGTCGCCGTGCCAGCCGAGGTAGCCGATGCTGCCGGCGTAGACGTTGCGCTTGATCGGCTCCAGCTCGCGGATGACTTCCAGCGCGCGGATCTTCGGCGCGCCGCTGACGGTGCCGGCGGGGAAGGTGGCGCGCAGCACGTCGGCGTAGCTGAGCCCGGGCAGCAGGGTGCCGGTGACTTCGCTGACGATGTGCATGACATGGCTGTAGCGCTCGATCACGAAGCGTTCGCCGACCGCGACGCTGCCGGCCTGCGAGACCCGGCCGGCATCGTTGCGGCCCAGGTCGATCAGCATCAGGTGTTCGGCGCGCTCCTTCGGATCGGCGAGCAGCTCCGCTTCCAGCGCCTGGTCCTCTTCCGGGGTCTTGCCGCGCGGCCGGGTGCCGGCGATCGGGCGCACGGTGACCTGGCCGTTCTCCAGCCGCACCAGGATCTCCGGCGAGGAGCCGACCACCTGGGTGTCGCCGACGTCGAGGAAATACATGTACGGCGACGGATTCAGCGCACGCAGCGCGCGGTACACATCCACCGGGCGCGCAGTGAACGGCACGCTCAGGCGCTGGCTCAGCACCACCTGGAAGATGTCGCCGGCGCGGATGTAGTCCTTGGATTTCTCCACCGCGGCGATGAAGCCCTCGCGGGTGAAGCCGGAGACGAAGTCGCTCTCGTCCAGCACGTCGCGCGCCAGCGGCGCGGGGTAGCCGGCGCCGGGCTGGCGGAGCGTGGTGGTGAGCGCATCCAGGCGCGCCTGCGCGCGCTCCCAGGCGTCGGCCTCGGCCGGGTCGGCGTGCACGATCAGGTACAGGCGGCCCTTGAGGTTGTCGAAGACCGCCACTTCCTCGGACAGCATCAGCAGGATGTCCGGGGTATCGAGCTCGTCGCGTGCGACACCACCGGCCAACCGCGGCTCGATGTAGCCGATGCATTCGAAGCCGAACCAGCCGACCAGGCCGCCGGTGAAGCCGGGCACGCCTGCGAGCTTGGGCACGACATGCTGCGCGCGCAGCGCCTCGACTTCGGCGAACGGATCGGCGACCTCGCGGCGCTCGATCAGTTCGCCATGGTCGCGCACGTCCAGGGTGTGCCCGCGGAAGGTGTACACGCGGCGCACCGGCAGGCCGATGATCGAGTAGCGACCGAAGCGTTCGCCGCCTTCGACCGATTCGAACAGGTAGGTGTGCGGGGCATCGGCGAGCTTGAGATAGACCGACAACGGCGTGTCCAGATCGGACAGCACTTCGCGGACGACGGGGATGCGGGTGTGACCTTCAGCGGCGTAGCGCTGGAACTGCTCGCGGGTAATCAAGACGGCTTTCCTTCCGGGACTCGGTGACAGGGCGGACGACGGCTGCAGGCCACCATCGCCACGCACGGCGAGCGGAAGTGAAGGAACGCGGGGTCGTCAGGCTGGACACGGCGGCTACTTTACCGCAACTGCGGCGACTGGCAACGGTTGCAGGCGCCACCAATCGATCGCGGTGCGGAGGTGGTCGGTGAGGGCGTCGCGTCGGGACTGAAGTCCCTCCCACAGGGGATTCATTGCCTGGGTACATCTCCGTAGGAGCGGCTTCAGCCGCGACGGGCGTTACCGGGAATGCCGGTCGCGGCTGAAGCCGCTCCTACGAGAGCAACACGCGAGCGACACGATCGCAGATGGAAGGCGTGCGCTGCGGGGTTCGCTAGCGCCCGCGTGCCTGCAACAGCGGCGATTCCGGCGGCAGGTGCATGCGCAGGCGGCCGGGCACGCAGTCGATGCGGAAATGGCGCGAGGTTTCCGGTTCGCCATCCAGGTTCAGGGTCAGCGGCTGCGCCGCTTCGATCCGCAGCCACGGCAGGCGCGCACGCACCGCCACCCGCTCCAGCGCGGCCTGCTTGCCGGACGTGACCAGGGTGCCCAGGGTCGCGGCGACCTCGCCGGTCAGTTCCGGCACCAGGGTCAGGTCGAGCAGGCCGTCGTCGAGCAACGCATCCGGGCACAGCACCTGGCCGCCACCGGCCTGGCGGCCGTTGCCCAGGCCGAGCGCGATGAAATCGCCTTCCCAGGAAAATTCCGGCCCCTCGAAACGGGCCCGAATCGGATCGATCCGGCCCAGCCGGCTCATGCCGGTGACCAGGTAGGCCAGCCCGCCCAGCATCTTCTTCAGGCCTTCGTCGGTCTCCACCGTGACCTGGGTACCGAAGCCGCCACTGGCGACATTGGCGCACCAGTGCGGGCCGTGCTCGGCCTCAATGCGCAGCAGGTCGATCGGCCGTGCCGGCGTGCGCGCGATCAGTTCCAGCGCCTCCAGCGGCGGCAATGGGATGCCCGTGGCCGTGGCGAAATCGTTGGCCGTGCCCAGGGCCACCAGGCCCAGGGCCGGCAATGCCGCGGCCGGCTCCTGACGATGCGCCAGCGCGCTGGCGACCTCGCTCAGGGTGCCGTCGCCACCGGCGGCGACGATGCAGGCGGCGCCATCGGCCACCGCCTCGGCGACGTAGCGCTCGGCATCGCCCTGCTCCCAGGTGACCCGCACCTGCAGCGCCACGCCGCGTGCACGCATGTCCATGACCGCCTCGCGCAGCGTCTCGTCGCCGGCCGACTTGCCGTTGAGGATCAAACGCCAGTGCGCTGCAGCCATGCGAACCATCCCGGGATGAGGCGCCCACGCTAACGGGCGCGGCATGGGCGATGCGTGAATCCCGGCGCGGCCGTTGTCATACGCACGTCACCGTGCGTCCGGAACATGGAAGGCCATAGCAAGGAAGACGGATGGAGGCAGGATCAGCCTCCGATTTCTCTCCCAGGGGCCGCACCGGCGACGGTGCGGTTCTTTTCTTTTGGCCGCCCGGCGCCGCTCAGCCGGCGGCGAACCTGGCCAGCGCCTCGCCCTGCAGCCGGTACACGGTCCACTCGTCCTGCGCGCGGGCGCCGACCGCTTCGTAGAAGTCGATCGCCGGCTGGTTCCAGTCCAGCACCGACCATTCGAAGCGGCCGCAGCCCTCGGCCACCGCCTGCCGCGCCAGATGCTGCAGCAGCGCCTTGCCGGCGCCCACGCCGCGGTGCGCCGGGTCCACATACAGGTCTTCCAGGTACAGGCCGTTGCGGCCCAGCCAGGTGGAGTAGTTGTAGAAGTACACGGCGTAGCCGATCGGCTGGCCGTCGGCCTCGCAGATCAGTGCCTGCGCGCGGGCGTCGGCGCCGAACAGGCTGGCGCGCAGGCCGGCCTCGTCGGTCTGCACCGCGTCCTCGGCGCGCTCGTAGCGCGCCAGGTCGCGGATCAGGCGCAGGATCAGCGCCGCATCGTCGGCCACCGCCGGGCGGATGTGCAGGGCCGCCACCTCAGCGCTCCGCCACCGCGGCGCGCATACGCGCGATCACCTCGGCATAGTCCGGTGCATTGAAGATGGCCGAGCCGGCGACGAAGGTGTCGGCGCCGGCGGCGGCGATCGCGGCGATGTTGTCCGGCTTGACCCCGCCGTCGATCTCCAGCCGGATCGGCTTGCCGCTGGCGTCGATGCGGGCGCGGATCGCGCGCAGCTTGTCCAGCGCCGAGGGAATGAAGGCCTGGCCGCCGAAACCCGGGTTGACCGACATCACCAGCACCAGGTCCAGGTCGTCCAGTACCCAGTCGAGGATGTCCACCGGGGTGGCCGGGTTGAGCACCAGGCCGGCCTTGCAGCCGTGCGACTTGATCAACTGGATGCTGCGGTGCACGTGGCGGCTGGCTTCGGGATGGAAGCTGATGATGCTGGCGCCGGCCTCGGCGAAATCCGGGATCAGCCGGTCCACCGGTTCCACCATCAGGTGCACGTCGATCGGCGCGGTGACGCCGTGCTTGCGCAGCGCCTGGCAGACCATCGGGCCGATGGTCAGGTTGGGCACGTAATGGTTGTCCATCACGTCGAAGTGGATCCAGTCGGCGCCGGCGCGCAGCACGGTATCCACTTCCTCGCCGAGGCGGGCGAAATCGGCGGACAGGATGGACGGGGAGATGATGCAGTCGGACATGGCGGGGTCTCAGCGCTTGCGCAGGGTGCGGATACGGTCGTAGGCGGTGTTGAGCTGGCTGGCCTTCTTCTCGGCGCGGGCGCGCAACTCGGGGCTGGCGCTGGCGACCTTGTCGGGGTGGTACTGGGACATCAGCCGGCGGTAGGCCAGTTCGATCTCGGCGTCGGTGGCGTCGCGGGTCAGGCCCAGCTCCCGGTACGGATCCTCGCGCTGGGACAGCTTGAACCAGTCAGCATCGAAGGCATGCCCGATCAGCAGCCCGATCAGCGCGCCCAGCACCGGCGTGGGCCGCAGCAGCAGGGCCCCGGCGATGGCGCCGAGCAGTTTTCCGTACCAGGGCATGGGGCAAGGGCGGGCGCGGCGTCAGGGCCGGCCATTTTACGGCACAGCGGGGCATTCCGGCCGTACACTACGCGGCCCGCCGTCCGCCGCGGGCCCGCCGGGTCCCGGGACGGTCGCCATTGCGAAGTCCGTAGGAGTGCCTGTGTCCACCACGCTGTTGCAATCCGATCTGCCCGGCCTGCCCTTGCGCCACCGCGGCAAAGTCCGCGACGTGTTCGATATTCCCCGCGAGCGCCTGCCGGCCGACGCGCCGCCCGGCGACTACCTGCTGATGGTCGCCACCGACCGCCTCTCCGCCTTCGACGTGGTGCTGCCGGACCCGATCCCCGGCAAGGGCGAGATGCTGTGCCAGGTCTCCAACTTCTGGTTCAAGAAGACCGAGCACCTGATGCCCAACCACCTCACCGGCATCGACGTGGCCGCAGTGCTGCCCGAGGGCGTGGACACCGCGCTGTACGCCAAGCGCGCGGTGGTGACCCGCAAGCTCAAGCCGGTGCCGGTGGAAGCCATCGCCCGCGGCTACCTGATCGGCAGCGGCTGGAAGGACTACCAGCGCACCGGCAAGGTCAGCGGCATCGAACTGCCCGACGGCCTGCGCCAGGCCGAGAAACTGGCCGAACCGATCTTCACCCCGTCGACCAAGGCCGCCGTCGGCGACCACGACGAGAACATCGACTTCGACGCCATGGTCAAGACCGTGGGCGCCGAACTGGCCGAGCGCGTGCGCGACGCCACCCTGCGCATCTACCGCTTCGCCGCCGACTTCGCCGCCGAGCGCGGCATCCTGCTGGCCGACACCAAGTTCGAGTTCGGCACCGACGCCGACGGCCGCCTGTACATCATGGACGAGATGCTGACCCCGGACTCCTCGCGCTACTGGCCGGCCGACGAATACGAAATCGGGACCAGCCCGCCGAGCTACGACAAGCAGTTCGTGCGCGACTACCTGGAGACGCTGGACTGGGGCAAGACCGCGCCCGGCCCGCGCCTGCCGCAGGACGTGATCGACCGCACCCGCGCCAAGTACGCCGAGGCGCTGCAGCGGCTGGCGGGGATTTCGGTCGACTGAGTGGGGTCGTGCGCCGGGATGCGCCGGCGCGTGAGGGTGGTCGCTGAAGGCGGCCGCCTTGCGGCCCGTGAGGTAATTGCTGCCGCTTCACGATCGGATGCGCATGGATGTTCATCGCGAACGGGCTGTGCTCCGTCGCGGCGCACCGGTGTTCGATAGCGGATTGCTCGGGCTACTTTCCGCCCTGGCAGTGTGAGCCGTAGAGATGGCGGAAACACCTCGCCTCCGCTTCACGACATGATGATCCTGGTGAACTAAACTTACCCGCCCGAAGGGCGATTGCCCGCCCGACCCGATCAGGAGGATCCGTTGGCTATCGCACGCCCCATTCTGACGTCCCTGGCATTGGCTGCGGCCCTGGTCGCGTGCAAGGCGCAACCGGCCGGCTCCACGGTCGCGGCGTCGACAGCCGCCCCCGCGCAGGCCGCGCCCACCGCAGCCGCCCCGCGTTGCCAGGATGCCGATTTCGACGCCTTCCTCAAGCGCTTCAGCGCCGACATCGCGGTCCAGGAAAAGGCCACCGCAAACCCGTTGACGATGATCCACATCGACCCGGACGCGCAACCGGAACCGGCGCCGGTGACCCGCAACGTGCCCCTGGCCGAGGTCGAATGGCCGGTGATCCCTAATCTGGAGGCGGCTCGCAAGGGCGGGCGTGAGGTCGTGGTAACGCAGAACGCCGAGGGCCGTCAGGTCCTGGTGCGCACGCCGGATACCAGCGACCAGCAGGTCTACCAGTTCGCGCAGAAGCCGTGCTGGACGCTGGTGAAGGTCGACGATCAGGGGTTGTAGACGTGACTGACTGGTCATGGACGTGCTGCCGACATTCCTTCCTACCTGCGTCTTAAGGTCGGTGGCCGCCGACTCGCGGCGAGCCGGATGGGCGCTCTGCGCGGCATTTGCCCACAAGACCGACCCCGCAGTGCACGGCAGCGCGCTTTGTCACTGGTTGTAATCTCGAACAGCAGATTTCAGGCTGCGTAACCGCTCGCCAAGGAGGCGCCGATGCCACATCCGATCACCCTGTCTTCCGCTTTCGGCCTGACGTTGATGCTCGCCGCCTGCGGCGGCCAACCCCACCCTGCGAGCGACGCGGCACCGAAGGCGGCGGCGACTGAAGCCGCTCCTGCGCCTGCGACACCCGATTCGGCCAGAAAAGGAAAAGACGGCATGATCAAGGAATGCCCTGGAGCGCGTCTGCATTTGACCCCGCTTCCTGCTGCGGACGCGTCCGCTCCCGCCAAGACCCAGGTCGCCCTGGAGCGCAACGGACAGCAGCAGATGCTCGCGCCCCCGCCGGAGATGGCCGACTACACGGCCGTGGGACTGGGCTGCAGCGAAAACGCCAAGGGCGACACGTACTTTGTCGTGCAATACGGCGAACTGCCGTACGGCTGCGAGTTCTGCGAGTGGTTCTTCCTCTACGACGGCAAGGGCCAATTGCTCAATCATGCCAATCCGCCGCTGCGCGAAGAACAGGGGCAGCAAAGCCCGAACAACGACGAATACGAACACCAACTGGAGGCACTGGGCCTGAAGCATCCGGACATGGAGCCCTTCCTGCCTTGAGCCAAGCATGATCATGCGCCGAGGAACGGCGCATGGCACACGCAGTACGCAGTACATGGAGCAACACCCACCCCAAGGAAGAATCCGTCTCACAGAAAGGAACGCACATGAGCGACAACAACACGATCTACAACGACATGGTGCAGCCGCGGGGGCCCGCCTACCGCAGCGAGAACGTCAAGCCCTGGAGCCACTACCGCGAACCCATCGACACCAACGATGGCCGTCTGCATGGCGAGTCGCGGCGCTGGGGCGATGCCACACCAGAAACGCAGTCCAGGGTGATCGACAGCCTGATGGACGCCTCGCGCAAGGCCGGCCTGTCGTCGCGGGAAACCGCCTATGTCCTGGCCATCGCGCGGGTCGAATCCGGCTTCAATCCGGATGCGGCTGCCGGCACCACTTCCGCGTCCGGCCTCGGCCAGTTCGTCGACCGCACCGGTGCGCATTACGGCGTCAACAATGCCAACCGGTTCGACGTGGACACCCAGTCGCGCGCACTGGTGCAGCACTACATCGACAACCGCGACCTGGCGCAGCGCCGCGGCCAGGGCGAAGACCACATCTACAAGTATCACCACGATGGCCCGAGCAAGGACTACGATGGCCTGGCCATTTCGCGGCGCGAAGTGACGCCTTATCTCGACCGTTATCAGCAGTTCGTCGAGCAGCACCAGTCGCGCACCCAGGGACAGGGGCAAGGGCACGGGCAGGCACAGGAGCAGGGACGCAGCCAGCAGCACACGGCTGCGCTGGCACAGCAGCCGCAAGCCGCCAGTCACAGCACATTCCAGCAGACGATGGAGCGCATGCTGCCGAGTCAGGGCAAGGTCGATCCGCACATCACCGGGCACTACGGCGAACACCGCGCGCGTGGCCCGCACGGCGGTACCGACTTCAACTACGAAGGCGGCCAGACGGGAATCAACCGGCAGCATCCGACGGTGCACGCGCCGATCTCCGGCACCGTGACCTTCTCCGGCGGCCAGTACGGCACGGTGAAGATCCGCGATGCGCAGGGCAACTCGCACGAAATCCTGCACCTGGATTCGCGCTCGGTGAAGGAAGGCGACGTGGTGCGCGCCGGCGATGCGATCGGCACCATGGGCGGACGCGGCCCGAACGGAGCGAACCAGTACGCGCAGCATGTGCACTACCAGATGCACGATGCGAACGGGAAGGCCGTCAGTCCGGAGACGTGGTGGAACCGCGGCCAGCAGGTCGAGGCCCATGGCCGCGATCAGGCGCAGCAGGGCAACGGCACGCTGCGCCAGGGCGACCGCGGCCCGGAGGTGCGTGAGTTGCAGCAGCAGCTCAACCGCCTCGGCATCCGCGACGCGCAAGGCCGTCCGCTGGCCGAGGATGGCCGCTTCGGCGACAACACCCAGGAGGCGGTGACCGCTCTGCAGAAACAGCGCGGCCTCACCCAGGACGGCATCGTCGGCCGCGACACCCGTGCCGGGCTGGCGGCTGTCGAGCAGGCGCAAGCCAAGCCGGTGAAAGGCCCGCAGCTCGGCGAGCCCGGCCACCCGGATACCCCGCTGTACGACAAGATGCGCACGGAAGCCGATCGGGGTGCCGAGAAGGCCAATCCGCCGCATGCCAAGCTGTCGAGCGAGGCGGTGGCCAATCTCACCTTGCAGGCCAAGCAGGCCGGGATCGATAGCCCCGACAAGCTGAAGGAGGTCAGTGTGGCGAACGACAAGGCCTTCGTCGCCGGGAACACGCCGGGCTTCCGTGCGGTGGTGGACCTGCAGCAGCCGGCACCGCCGCTGGAGCAGACCAGCGCGCAGTTGGCCCGCCAGTCCGCGCAGCAGCAGGAGTCGGTGCAGCGCGAGCAGCAGCAGGAAGCGAACAGGAGCATGGCGCGCGCCTGAGCCGCCAAGCAGCGATGGGGCGATCGCGCCGACAGCGCGGTCGCCCCTGATCGGCGACGCCACCGCTTGCCTGTGGTAACCGGCCAGGCGGCGTCCGACGCGTCTCGGACCTCGTTCGTCCAAACGGAAAAGCACGTCTCATACCTGCTTCGGGCACGATCGAGCCGCCTGCAAGGTCCTCCTGTAGGAGCGGCTTCAGCCGCGACGGGCGCGTTCCCGCTCAAACCTGTCGCGGCTGAAGCCGCTCCTACGGGACACGTCCCAGAGATTCTAGAGCCCCTCGAAAGGTCGCTCCGCTGGCCGGGCAGCCTGCATGCTGGCTGCGCGGGCGGGGAACTTTGCGGAGTCGGGTCCAACCGGCAAACGGGAAGGACGTCCGTGCCGCAGGCAACGGCTATCCGCTCCGCCGGATCGCCGCAGACGATCCCGTCGCCGCGCTCCTCGCCTCCCGCGGCCCAGTGTCTCCGCATCGCGCCAGCGATGGCGCTATGCTGGGCCGGTTCCTGGGAGGGAAGATGGATACCACCGCCTACGCGCGCCCGATCGACCGCTATTTCGCCAGTTATTCCGACGATCACCGCAATGCCGCCAATCAGCGCATCCACGTGGTCGCGGTGCCGGCGATCCTGTGGTCGGTGGTGGCGCTGCTGTGGTGTATCCCGGTGGGCGGCACCTGGTTCCAGAGCGGGCTGTGGGCGGCGCTGGGCATGTTCGCGGCGTGGATGTACTACAACCGCCTGTCGCGCCCGCTGGGCTACGGCATGCTGGCGGCGTTCTTCTTCTGCGGCTGCCTGTGCCGGCTGCTGGAGGCGCACCTGGGTCTGCAGGGGCTGCTGTGGCTGGCGATCGGCGTGTTCGTGGTGGCCTGGATCGCGCAGTTCATCGGCCACGCGCTGGAAGGCCATCGGCCCAGCTTCCTCACCGATCTGACCTACCTGCTGATCGGCCCGGCCTGGGTGATGGCCAAGCTGTACCGGCGCATGCACTGGCGCTACTGAGCGCGGCCGAGAACGCTGCCGGGCATCGCCAGTAGGCGGGGACGCCGGGCTTCTTCCCCTCGTCCACTCGATTGCCGCCCTCATCGGCATCGAGCTGGCGACTGCCGCGGTGCGACATCGCATCAACCCTGCGTCACCGTGTCCCCGGTCTCCAGACCCAGCATCGCCGCATCCGGCGCGAAGGCGCGCGGCGCATAGCCGAAATCCTGCCGCGCCGGTTGCAGATCGAACGCCAGGTCCTCGCGCATGCGCTGCAGCGCGGCGCGGTTCATGCCCTGCAGGCGGCCGCAGGCGTGGGCCAGCGCCAGCGCCAGCGCGAACAGCGCGTGCGGCAGCGACAGCAGCCGCGCCGGTGGCCTTAGTACGGCCAGGACCCGTCGCACCATCTCGCGATAGCTGAGCGTCTCGCCGCCACCAAGGGCATAGCTGCGCCCGTGCGTGGCCGGATGCGCCAGCACCGCCAGCGCCGCGTCGGCCAGGTCCTGCACGTGCACCGGCTGGCGCAGGCCGCTGGCGCTGCGTGGCAGCACGAACCAGCCGGTGCGCCGCGCCAGCGCCGCGATCGCGCTGAGGGTGCGGTCGCGGCCGGCGCCGTAGACCAGGGTCGGCCGCAGCACGGTCGCGGCCGCACCGCGCTCGGCCGCGACCGCGAACACGATGGCTTCGGCCTCGCGCAGGCGCCGGGCGACGTCGCGCTCGGCGGCATCCAGCGAGTCGCGCTTGACCTCCAGGCTGGTGGAGCCGAAGGCGACCACGCGCGCGGCCGCGACCGGCGCGCGCCGGTACCAATCGGCGAAGGCGTCCAGCGGCCCGCAACTGAACACCACCTCGGCCGCCACCGGCGGCGCCTGCAGCGCGCTGAGTTCGCCGACATGCCAGTGCAGGCCCGGCTGCGCCGCGCGCGCCTGGCGGGAATAGGCATGCACCTCCCAGCCGGCGGCCAGCAGGCGATGCAACAGGCGCTCGCCGATCTGGCCGCTGCCGCCGAACACCAGCGCAATGCGCGGCGACGCGAGGGACGAAGAGGAAGCGGATGCGGCGGCAGGCGAATCGGTCATCGACACAGGATAGTGCGTGCGCCGCCGTTTGCGGCCGCCACCGCGCCGGATCGTTCCGCTGCACGGCGCGCCACGTCTGGCAGAGGCCGGCAAGGCGCGATGCAGAGAGGCGCGAGGCGCCGACGATCGCCACGCTCTTCGACGATCTCGCCCGCGCCGCACGCGCCCTCGTCAGCAGCGAGCGCCGCGAGGACCTCTGCTGCACAACGCGGCCACACAGGGCGATGCTCGCGCGATACGGCAAGCGCACGCGTGCAGCGCCGGCGTTCGACATCGCCCATGCCACGCGCGCTCGCAAGCGCGTCACTTGCCCGCAGCTACGCTGTCGGCATGACCGTGCCCGTCTTCCGTTCCCGCGCCGGCCACCGCCGTGATGCGCCTGTTACACTCGGGCTCCTGCTCGCGAATCTCGTATTCCCTGCATGATCCCAGCCCTCGACCTCCTGCTGGCCTTGCCGTTCCTGATGGCAGTGGCCGTGGTTGCCCTGCGCCACCGCTCGCGCGCCACCCTGGCCTGGGCCGCGGCGCTGGCGCCGTTGGCGGGACTGGCGGTGCTGGGCGCGCTGACGCCGACGGTGCTCGAAGGCGGCATCGTCCGCGCCGACCACGCCTGGCTGCCGCAGATCGGCCTGCAGTTCTCGCTGCGCCTGGACGGCCTCGCCTGGATGTTCGCCGGCCTGGTGCTGGCGATCGGCGCGCTGGTGGTGATGTACGCGCACTATTACCTGAGCGCGCGCGAGAACGCGGCGCGCTTCTATGCCTGCCTGCTGCTGTTCATGGGCGCGATGCTGGGCATGGTGATCGCCGGCAACCTGCTGCTGCTGATGGTGTTCTGGGAACTGACCAGCATCAGTTCGTTCCTGCTGATCGGCTTCTGGTCGCACCGCCAGGACGCGCGCGACGGCGCGCGCATGGCGCTGGTGATCACCGGCGGCGGCGGCCTGGCGTTGCTCGGCGGCGTGCTGCTGCTCGGGCGCATCGTCGGCAGCTACCAGCTCGACGCGGTGCTCGCCGCCGGCGACGCGATCCGCGCCAGTGCGCTGTATCCGTGGGCGCTGGGGCTGATCCTGCTCGGCATCTTCACCAAGAGCGCGCAGTTCCCGTTCCACTTCTGGTTGCCGCACGCGATGGCCGCGCCCACCCCGGTGTCGGCGTACCTGCACTCGGCGACGATGGTGAAGGCCGGCGTGTTCCTGCTGGCGCGGCTGCATCCGGCGCTGGCCGGCAGCGACCTGTTCTTCTACACGGTCAGCGGCATCGGCGCGATCACCCTGCTCACCGGCGCCTGGTTCGCGATCTTCCAGCACGACCTCAAGGGCCTGCTGGCGTATTCGACGATCTCGCACCTGGGCCTGATCACCATGCTGTTCGGGCTGTCCACGCCGATGGCGGTGGTGGCCGGCGTGTTCCACATCCTCAACCATGCGGTGTTCAAGGCCTCGCTGTTCATGGCCGCCGGCATCATCGACCACGAGACCCACACCCGCGACATGCGCCGGCTCGGCAACCTGCGCCGCTGGATGCCGATCACCAGCGCGCTGGCGATCACCGCCTCGCTGTCGATGGCCGGCATCCCGCTGCTCAACGGCTTCCTGTCCAAGGAGATGTTCTTCGCCGAGGCGCTGGGCGCCGACGGCCCGGCGGCGATGCGCGTGTTCACCGCGACTTCGGCGTTGCTGGCCGGCGTGTTCGGCGTGGCCTACAGCCTGCGCTTCGTCTACGAGACCTTCTTCGGCCGCGGCCCGCGCGACCTGGACGCGATGCCGCACGAGCCCCCGCGCTGGATGAAGATTCCGGTGGAGATCCTGGTGCTGGTGTGCGTGGCGGTCGGCATCGTGCCGGCGCTGACCGTGGCGCCGGTGCTGCGCGCCGCCGCCGGCGCGATCCTCGGCGATGCCCTGCCCGACTACAGCCTGGCGGTGTGGCACGGCTGGAACGCGCCACTGGCGATGAGCATCGCCGGCGTGGTCGGCGGTGTCGTGCTGTATTTCGGCCTGCGCCGGCTGACCGCGCTGTATACCGAGGTCAGTCGTTCGCTGGGCAAGCGCGTGTTCCACTGGCACGTGCAGACCCTGTTCGGCCTGGCCGCGCGCTTCACCCGCGTACTCGCCAACGGCAGCCTGCAGCGCAGCCTGCGCTGGCTGGTGCTGGCCGCGGTGGTGGTGGCCGCCGCACCGCTGCTGCGCGCGCCGCCGCTGTGGCAGCAGTGGCCGGCGCCGCAGGGCATGCCGCTGCTGGGCTGGGGCCTGTGGCTGCTGATCCTCAGTTGCGCGCTGTCCACGCTGTTCCTGTACCGGCAGCGCCTGCTGGCGGTGCTGGTGCTGGGTGGCAGCGGGCTGGGCGTGAGCCTGGTGTTCGTGTTCCTGTCGGCGCCGGACCTGGCGCTGACCCAGTTGCTGGTGGAGATGGTGACCCTGGTGCTGATGCTGCTGGGCATGAACTACCTGCCCAAGGCCTCGCCACCGGAGCCGCGGCGCTGGCGGCGTTGGCGCGATGCGATCCTGGCGATCGCCGCCGGTGGCGGCATGGCGCTGCTGGCGTATGCGGTGATGACCCGGCCGGCGGCGACCATGGCCGGCGAATTGCTGCAGCGCGCGCTGCCGGAGGCCTATGGCCGCAACGTGGTCAACGTGATCCTGGTGGACTTCCGCGGCTTCGATACCTTCGGCGAGATCACCGTGTTCGGCATCGCCGCGCTGGTCGTGCACGCGCTGCTGCGGCGCGCGCGGATGGCGCCTGAGAAGGTCATGCCCGGGCCGCCGATCAAGCTGCCGGTACCGGCCGACCTGGCGCAGCTGATGTTCCCGCTGACCATGACCGTGTCGATTTTCCTGTTCCTGCGCGGCCACAACGCGCCCGGCGGCGGCTTCATCGCCGGGCTGGTGCTGGCGGTGCCGCTGCTGATGCAGTACGTGATCCAGGGCGCGGCCTCGGTGGAGTCGCGCTTCGGCTTCGACTACATCCGCTGCATCGGCCTGGGCCTGCTGCTGGCCACGCTCGGCGGCATGGCTTCGATGCTGTTCGGCGTGCCGTTCCTGACCAGCGGCCATCTCGACCTGGAGGTGCCGCTGATCGGCAGCGTGCCGCTGGCCAGCGCGCTGATCTTCGATACCGGCGTGTACTTGGTGGTGTTCGGCGGCACCATGCTGACCCTGTCGATGATGGGCACGATCAAGCCCTCGCGCACCCGCGATTCGCAGCGCGGGCAGATCGATCCGGCGCGGCGGTCGGCCATCACCGGGGAGATGCCCTGATGGAACTGGCACTGGCGAGCGCGATCGGAGTGCTGACCGCGGTGGGCGTGTACCTGCTGCTGCGCGCGCGCAGCTTCGACGTGATCCTGGGCATGACCGTGCTGTCCTACGCCACCAACCTGCTGATCTTCGCCGGCGGCCGACTGGTGCAGGGCAAGGCGCCGGTACTGCGCGACGGCATCGCCCCGACCCTGGCCGAACACGCCGATCCGCTGCCGCAGGCGCTGGTGCTGACCGCGATCGTGATCGCCTTCGCGATGACCGCGGTCAGCATCGTGCTGGCGATGCGCAGCCGCGGCGACAACCACAGCGACCACGTCGATGCGCGCCCGGACCCCGATCCCGCCGACGGGGAGGCGCCATGACCCATCTGCTGATCCTGCCGATCCTGATCCCCTTGCTCGGCGCGGCGCTGTCGCTGTTCGTGGAGCACCGCCGCTACGGCCGCAAGGTGCGCCGCGTGGTCGCCTGGACCGCGATGGCGGCGCTGGCTGCGGCGGTGCTGGCGCTGTGCGTGCAGGTGCGCGATGGCCAAGTCCACGCCTACCTGCTCGGCGACTGGCCCTCGCGGCTGGGCATCGTGCTGATGGCCGACCGCCTGTCGGCGTGGATGCTGGCCACCACCACCCTGCTCGCCGGCGCCTGCCTGCTGCACGCCTGCGCCGGCTGGGACCGCCGCGCGCCGCATTTCCATGCGCTGTTCCAGTTCCAGCTGGTCGGCCTCAACGGCGCGTTCCTGACCGGCGACGTGTTCAACCTGTTCGTGTTCTTCGAGGTGATGCTGATCGCTTCCTACGGCCTGCTGCTCAGCGGCGGGCGCAGCCTGCGCCTGCGCGTGGGTTTCCACTACGTGGTGTTCAACGTCACCTCCTCCACCGTGTTCCTGATCGCGCTGGGCCTGCTGTACGCACTGCTCGGCTCGCTGAACATGGCCGAGCTGTCGCAGCGCGTGGCGCAGGCGCCGCCGCAGAACGTGGCGCTGATCAAGGCCGCGTTCGGCCTGTTGCTGCTGGTGTTCTGCGCCAAGGCCGCGCTGCTGCCGCTGTACCTGTGGCTGCCGGAGACCTATGCGCGCGCGCCGGCGCCAGTGGCGGCGCTGTTCGTGATCATGACCAAGGTCGGCCTGTATGCGGTGCTGCGGGTGAGCACGCTGATCCTGGGCAGCCAGGCGCAGGCGCTGGACGGCTACGGCCGCGACTGGCTGCTGTGGCTGGGCCTGGCGACGTTGCTGCTGGCCGCGCTGGGCGTGTTGGCGGCGGTACGCCTGCGGGTGCTGATCGGCTACCTGGTGATCGTGTCGGCGGCGACGCTGTTCGTGGCCTTCGCCCTGGACGCGCCGGGCACGCTCGGCGCCGGGCTGTACTACCTGGCGCACAGCAGCTTCGTCGCCGCGGCGCTGTTCATGATCGCCGACCTGATCCGGCGCCGCCGCGGCGGCGCCAGCGACCGCAAGGAGATCATCGCGCCGCTGCCGGGCAAGACCGTGCCCGGCGTGCTGTTCCTGATCGCGGCGATCTCGGTGGCCGGGCTGCCGCCGCTGTCCGGCTTCCTGGCCAAGGTGGCGATCCTCAGCGCGACCCCGGGCGGGCTGACCGCGCCGGTGTGGGCCGCGGTGCTGCTCAGCAGCCTGATGGTGATCATGGGCCTGACCCGTGGCGGCGTGCGCCTGTTCTGGCGCGTGCCCGGCGATCAGGACACCGCCGAGGACGGCACCGTGGAAGTGCCGCGCCCGGCGCCGCGCAAGGCGCCGGCGCGGCCGCTGGAAACCGCCGCCACCGTGCTGCTGCTCGGCTACGGCGTGGCGATGACCGTGGCCGCCGGGCCGCTGCTGCGCTACAGCGAAGCCGCCGCCGCGCAACTGCTGCGCCCGGCCGACTACACCACCCAGCTGCGCGCCACCGCGCCGATCCTGCGGGAGCCCTGACATGTCCGCCCGTCCCTGGTCGCGCCGCCTGTTCCCGTCCTGGCCGCTGAGCCTGACCGTCATCGCGTTCTGGCTGCTGATGAGCGACAGCTTCAGTCTCGGCCAACTGCTGCTGGGTGCCGGGCTGGGCGTGGCGGTACCGCTGTTCGCCGCGCGCCTGGACCGCGAATTCGCCCGCATCGGCTCGCTGCGCTCGGTGCCGAAGATGCTGTGCGTGGCGGCGTGGGACATCGTGCGCTCCAACGTGGTGGTGGCGCTGCAGGTGCTCGGCCCGGAGAAGCGCATCCACCCCGGCTTCATCTGGGTGCCGCTGGACATCGCCAACATCCACGGCATCGCCGCGCTGACCAGCATGATCACCCTGACCCCGGGCACGGTGTCGGCGGCGCTGTCGGACGACCGCAAATACCTGCTGGTGCACGTGCTGCACCTGGACGATGCCGAGACCGTGATCCGGCAGATCAAGACGCGCTACGAGGCACCATTGATGGAGATCTTCCCATGAACAGCCACATGTTCATCGAGACCACGATCGTGGTGTGCATGCACGTGGTGGCGCTGGCGATGCTGCTGGCGCTGTGGCGGCTGCTGCGCGGGCCGACCGTGCCCGACCGCATCCTGGCGCTGGACACGTTGTCAGTGACCGCCATCGCCGAACTGATGCTGTTCGGCATGTACCTGGATTCGCCGGTGTACTTCGAGGCCGCGCTGATCATCGCCATGCTCGGCTTCGGCAGCACCGTGGTGCTGAGCAAGTACGTGCTGCGCCGGGACATCGTCGAATGATCGGCGTGCTGCAGGTGGGGCTGTCGCTGCTGCTGATCGTCGGCTGCTTCTTCATCCTGGTCGGCGCGCTGGGGCTGGTGAAGCTGTCGGACTTCTTCAAGCGCCTGCACGCGCCGACCAAGGCCAGCACGTTGGGCGTGGGCTGCGTGCTGCTGGCCTCGGTCGGCTACCACCTGTTCCTGGGCCAGGACCCGCAGCCGCGCGAGCTGCTGATCACCGCGTTCCTGTTCATCACCGCGCCGATCAGCGCGCACATGATGGCCAAGGCGGCACTGTCGCTGATGCTGGAACAGCGCCCGCAGGTGCCGGGCAGCGACCATGCCGAGCAGGAAGGCCTGCCGCCGCCGGAGCAGCCGGACGGGCCGTAGCACATCGGGTACCTCGTAGGAGCGGCTTCAGCCGCGACCGGGCGTTCCCGCGACAGCTCCGTCGCGGCTGATCCCACACAAGGGCACAAGAGCCGCTCCTGCGGCAGACGCCAGCCGCTTTTTCGAATCCCCGCTTTCAGCAGCCGCAGGCTGGTCACCACGCATCCCCACTCCCAGCTACTCACGCCACCAACGCCAGCTCCAGCCCCACCCACGCCAGGAACGCCACCAACAGCACCGCGCCCTCGCCGCGGCTCAGCCGCATGTCGCCGCGCAGCATCGGGTACAGCACCACCGCCAGCGCGATCGCCGCCGGCAATTCCAGCCGCACGAACGAGGCCGGCAACGGCACTGGCCGCAGCGCCGCCATGCCGCCGATCACCACCAGCAGATTGAACAGGCTCGAGCCCAGCACGTGGCCGACCACCATGTCGCCCTGGCCACGGCGCGCGGCGGCCACCGCGGCGGCCGCTTCCGGCAGCGCGGTGCCGATCGCCACCGGCAGCAGGCCGACCAGCAACGGCGACAGGCCCCAGGCCGCGCCCAGCCGCGGCGCGTGCTCCACCACCAGATTGGCGCCGGCGTTCAACAGCACCAGTGCGATCAGCAGCCGCAGCAGGTTCAGCACCAGCCCGGTGCGGGTCACCGCATAGCCGGACACGCCGAGCTGGCGCGCGGCCGGCTCGTGGCGCGCGCGCAGCAGCAGGAAGGCGACCACGCCGACGAAGGCCACCAGCAGCGCCACGCCTTCGGCGCGCGAGATCGCGCCATCCAGGCCGAAGCCGATCAGCGCCAGCGTCGCCAGGGTCAGCAGCACCAGCAGCGGCGGCAGCAGGCGCGTGCGCAGCAGCAGCGGCGCCGCCAGCGCGGCCAGGCCCAGGGTCAGGCCGAGATTGGCCAGGTTGCTGCCGACCGCGTTGCCCAGCGCCAGGTCCTGCGCGCCGGCTGCGTAGGCGCTCGCATTGACCGCCAATTCCGGCAACGAGGTGCCGAAGGCCACCAGCAGCAACCCGGCCACGAACGGCGAGGCGCCGCAGCGCTGCGCCAGGCCGGAGGCGGCCTTCACGATCGAATCCCCGCCCAGCGCGAGGAACGCCAGCCCCACCAGCACCCACCCGATCGCACCGGCCATCACCGACTCCCTGCCCGCAAGATGCGGCGATTCTATGCGCAGGGTCGATGATGCCGCCGTGGTCGTGCCGCCGCCGCTCATGGCACGCTGCGGCCGCCGGCCGCGCGCGGCCCGCCACGACTGCACCGCGTTCATGCCCGACCGTGTCTGCTAGCGCCTGTCGCGCGCCCGACCGCGTCCCTCCCTTCGCCTCGCCACAGGAGCCGCCCCATGTCCCGTCCCGATCCCACGCCGCCGCGCCGGCGGCCCTGGCCGGCGCTGACCGCCATCGCCGCGATCGCCGCGGTGCTCGCCGCCGCCTTCGCCTGGAGCGCCGGCTGGCTGGGCGGCCCGCAGCGGCTGACCGCGCAGCGCATGACCGACGCCATCGAAGCTGGCGGCCCGCCGCATCCGGGCTTCCGCCGCGCGCACAGCAAGGGCGTGTGCGTCAGCGGCTATTTCGAGGGCAACGGCCAGGGCAGCGCGCTGTCCTCGGCGCGGGTGTTCGCACAGGCTTCGGTGCCGGTGCTGGGCCGCCTGTCGATCGGCGGTGGCGACCCGCATGGCGCCGACGGCGCCGCCCGCGTGCGCAGCATGGCGCTGCAGTTGCGCAGCGACGACGGCCAGGAGTGGCGCACGGCGATGAACAGCTTCCCGTTCTTCGTGGTCGCCAGCCCCGAGGGCTTCATGGCGCAGACCGTGGCCGCGCGCCCGGACCCGGCCACCGGCAAGCCGGACCCGGCGAAGATGGCGGCGTTCCTGCAGCGCTACCCGGAAGCGAAGAAGTTCCAGGAATGGGCCAAGACCGCGCCATGGTCGAATAGCTGGGCCAACACCCAGTACAACGGCGTCAACGCGTTCCGCTTCACCGCCGCCGACGGCAGCACGCACGCGGTGCGCTGGTCGATGCGCCCGCAGACCCCGTTCGCGCCGCTGTCGGCCGAGCAACGCGCCAAGGCCGATGCCGACTTCCTCAGCGAAGACCTGCAGGCGCGGCTGGCGCGCGGCCCGCTGCGCTGGGACCTGGTGCTGACCGTGGCCGCACCCGGCGATCCGGTCGACGACCCCTCGCAGCCCTGGCCGCAGGACCGCCCACAGGTGGTCGCCGGCACCCTGGTGCTGGACCATGCCGAGCCGCAGGCCACCGGGCCATGCCGCGACCTCAACTACGATCCACTGATCCTGCCGCGCGGCATCGCCGGCTCCGGCGACCCGGTCCTGGCCGCGCGCTCGGCGGTGTATTCGCAGTCCTTCAACCGCCGCGAGCGCGAGATCGCCCGCGGCCAGGCGCCCGACGCCACCGGCCGTCCGCACGGAGGTGCACAATGAACCGCGACGACCGCGCCGCGCACTTCAACCTGCTCGCGCGCGTGCTGCACTGGCTGATGGCGGCGATGATCCTGACCATGCTGTTCGTCGGCGTGGGCATGGTCGCCTCGGTGTCGCAGCGGCCCTGGCTGCTGAACCTGCACCGCCCGCTCGGCATCGCCATCCTGCTGCTGGTGCTGGTGCGCCTGGGCAACCGCCTGCGGCACCGGCCGCCGCCGCTGCCGGCCGACCTGCCGCGCTGGCAGCAGGTGGCCGCGCACGCCTCGCACTGGCTGCTGTACGCGCTGATGCTGGCGATGCCGCTGCTGGGCTGGTCGATGCTCTCGGCCGGCGGCTACCCGATCGTGCTGTGGCCCGGCGTGCAGTTGCCGCCGATCGCCCCGCACAGCCCGGCGCTGTACGCCTGGCTGCGCAGCGCGCACGGCTGGCTGGCCTACCTGCTGTTCGCCACGGTGCTGGCGCACCTGTGCGCGGCGCTGTTCCATGCCTGGGTGCGCCGCGACGGCGTGTTCTCGAGCATGGCACGCGGCCCGGCGGCGGACGCGCGGCGCGAGCAGGGGTAGTCCACGCACGACGCGCCCGCGCAGCATGCGCGGGCGCCATGCGCCGCCTGCACTGGCCACGCCACGCGTACGCTGGCCCGCCACGCTCACAGCGGCGGCTCGGGTTCGCCCTTCATCCGACCCACGCGCAGCGTTTATGTCGGCGCCGACATGGTCCCAGCCTCTGACCGCCGGTACACTTGTCGGCGGACGGGCGCGCTCGTCCGCCCCTGTTCTTCCCGCGCACCGGGTGCCCCCTGGGGACCCGGCGCCGCGGCCGCGCCAGCCAGCGCCGTTGTCCCGCAGCCCGCCACCTCGGCGTGCGGGCCCGCACGCCAAGCCAGCTCACCCTCGATCGTCGCCCGGCGCCGCATCCGCGCCAGCGACGGCCCTGCCTGCTGCCTTGGAGTCCGCGATGTCCCGTGTTGCCCCCACCTGCCGTTTCCCGCGCCGTTCGGCCCTGGCCGTGGCCTGCCTGCTGGCCGCCGTGCCGGCGTTCGCCGCGACCCCGAGCGCGTCCGCCGACGACGGCGCGGACGATGCCGAGCGCGACGTCACCACCCTGGACAAGATCAGCGTCAAGGGCGAGCGCGCCGAGGGCTACAGCGTGCGCAAGACCAGTGCCGGCACCCGCTTCACGCTGGCGCCGCGGGAGATCCCGCAGTCGGTGAGCATCATCAGCCACCAGCGCATCGAGGATCAGGGCCTGGACGACATCATCGACGTGCTGGAGAACACCACCGGCGTGTCCAGCACGCGCTCGGACAGCGAGCGCTTCGAGTTCTACGCGCGCGGTTTCTATATCGACAACTACCAGTTCGACGGCATCCCGACCACGATGGTGCAGAACTGGAGCTACGGCGATTCGGCGCTGGACCTGGCCCTGTACGACCGCGTGGAAGTGGTGCGCGGCGCCACCGGCCTGCTCACCGGCGCCGGTAACCCCTCGGCCTCGGTCAACCTGATCCGCAAGCACGCCGACAGCGCCGAACTCACCGGCAGCGTCACCGTCAGCGCCGGCAGCTGGGGCCGCACCAGCTCCACGGTCGACGTCACCACCCCGCTCAACGCCAGCGGCACGGTGCGCGCACGGGTGATCGGCAGCTACCTGGACACCGATTCGTACGTGCAGCGCTACAGCCAACGCAAGTCGCTGGGCTATGCGGTGATCGATGCCGACCTGACCCCGGACACGCAACTGAGCGTGGGCTACGACTACCAGAACAAGCACTCCGGCGGGGTCACCTGGGGCGGTTTCCCGCTGTGGTATGCCGACGGCAGCCGCACCGACTACCCGCGCTGGTTCAACCCGGCCGCCGACTGGACGTTCTGGGACACCACCAGCAAGCGCGCCTTCGCCACCCTGCAGCACGCCTTCGGCAACGGCTGGCAGCTCAAGCTCAACGCCACCCACGACCAGACCGACGTCACCGACAAGCTGTTCTACCCGTACTACACCATCTACGGCTTCGACCGGCAGACCGGCGCCGGCGTGGTGCCGTATTCGGGCTACTACATCATCGGGCGCAAGGTCGACGGCCTGGACGCCTACGCCGAAGGCCCGTTCCAGCTGGGCGGGCGCGAGCACGAGCTGATGGCCGGGGTCAGCTACAACCGCCGCCGCTACGTGAACACCGGCGCCTTCGACTTCCCCGGGCCGCTGCCCAGCTACCTGGGCTGGACCGGCGCCTATCCGGAACCGGCCTGGTCGCCGATCAGCGAGTTCAGCCGCGGCACCGTCACCCAGAAGGCAGGCTATGCGGCGGCGCGGCTGTCGCTGGCCGATCCGCTGAAGCTGATCGTGGGCGCGCGCTACACCGACTGGAAGGTCGACGGCAGCGAGGGCGGGGTGGGCTACGTCCTGCACCAGGAGAAGACCACGCCCTATGCCGGCCTGGTGTACACGCTCGACGACGTCTGGTCGGTCTATGCCAGCTACACCGACATCTTCCAGCCGCAGACCGCGCGCACCGCCAGCGGCGCCTACCTGGACCCGGTGATCGGCAAGAGCTACGAGGCCGGGGTCAAGGGTGCCTGGTTCGACGACCGCCTCAACGCTGCGCTGTCGGTGTTCCGCATCGAGCAGGACAACGTCGCCCAGGCCACCAGCGGATTCGTGCAGGGCACCACCGAGACCGCCTACATCGCCGCGCAGGGCACGGCCAGCCGCGGCGTGGAGTTCGAATTGAACGGCGAACTGGCGCCGGGCTGGAACGCCACCTTCGGCGCCTCGCGCTATGTCGCCAAGGATGCCGCCGGCGCCGACATCAACAGCCAGCTGCCGCAGACCACGCTCAAGCTCTACAGCAGCTACACCCCGCGCAGCCTGAGCGAACTGACCTTCGGCGGTGGCGTCAACTGGCAGAACCGCATCTACTACGTCGACGCCACCTACGGCCGCTTCGAGCAGAGCGGCTACGCGCTGGTCAGCGCCTTCGCGCGCTACCGCCTGTCGCCGGCGTTCTCGGTGCAGCTCAACCTCAACAACCTGCTGGACAAGCGCTACTACGCGCAGATCTACGGCTACGGCGCCTGGGGCGAGCCGCGCAGCGGGACGCTGAGCTTCAGCTGGTCGTTCTGAGTCGATCGCCGACCCGTGCATGCCGCGACGCGGCATGCGTGGCGATGGAGGAGGCGCTTAGGCCTCGACGACGCGCAGCGGCACGTCGCCGGCGGCGGCGACGCGATTGCGGCCGCTGCGCTTGCCGCGGTACAGCGCCGCGTCCGCGCAGCGCAGCAGTTCCTCGGTGCTGCCGCCGTGGTCCGGGTAGGCGGCCACGCCGATCGACACGGTCACCGGTGGCAGCACCTGGCCCTGGTGCTGCACCTGCAGGTCCGCCACCGCGGCGCGGATCTGCTCGGCGCGGCGCTGCGCCACGTCGGCGGCGGCGCCGGGCAGGATCACCGTGAACTCTTCGCCACCATAACGGCAGGCGATGTCCTCCGGCCGCACCAGCCCGGCCAGCAACTGGCCGAACGCGGCCAGCAAGGCATCGCCGCCGGCATGGCCGAGGCGGTCGTTGAGGGCCTTGAAGTGGTCCAGGTCCAGCATCATCAGCGCCAGCGGCTGCTCGCGGCGCTCGCAGCGGGCCAGCTCGCGCAGCAGCGATTCTTCCAGGTAGCGGCGGTTGTACAGCCCGGTCAGCGGATCGCGGATCGACTGCATGCGCAGGCGCTGGCGCAACTGCAGGTTGTGCAGCGCCATCGCCAGCTGTTCGGCCACCACCTCGACCAGCGGCAGGCGCTCGAGCACGGTCGGATCGCGGCTGGACAGATGGATCAGGCCCAGCGGCTCGCCCTGCACCACCATCGGCACGCAGGTGCCATGCCGCGCCGCGCCGGCGTGGGCGCAGGCCGGCGCGGCACCGGGCCGCTGGATCTGGGTGGCGCGGCTGCGCAGGCCTTCGCAGCCGCCGAGCGACAGCGTCGGCGCACACACCGCGTCCTCGCCCCAATGTGCGACGCAGACCGCCTGCTCGCCCGCCGCGTCGGTGCAGTACACGCTGCAGCCGGCATCCCCGAGCAGGCGTTCCAGCGCCTGCCGCGCGACCTCCACCGCCTCGTCCGCCTGCATGCAGCTCTGCAGTCCGCGGCTGCAGCGGTTGAGCGTGCGCAGATCCTGTTCGGTGCGCTGCATCTGCTGCACGGTGCCCACCAGCAGCGCGTTGGTCTGGTGACCACGCTGCTCGGCCTGGCTGCGGCGGCCGATCTCGCGGCGCAAAAGCAGGTACAGCACCAGGGTCAGCGCACACACCGCCGGGATGCCGACCACCGCCAGCCGGCGCAGCAGGTCGGCGTTGGCGGCGGTGGAGCGGGCACTGCCGGCCAGCGCCGCGCGCTCGCTGCGCACCATGGTGTCGGTGTTGCGGCGGATCGCCTGCGACAGCGCGCGGCCGTGGCGCGCGCGCTCGGGGTCGAGCTTGACCATGCCTGCGCCCTTGCCCTGGAAGCGGGCCACGGCGCGTGCGCTGTCGCGCATGCGCGTCTCGATCTGGACGCGGACCTCCTGTAGCCGCTGCTGCTGGGCCGGGTTGTCCTGCAGCAGCGTGGCCAGTTGCTGCAGCCGCGGCGGCAGCGCGCGCTGGCACTGCTGGAAATCGACCAGGTGTTCGTGGGTTTCCAGCAGCAGGAAACCGCGCAGGGAGGCATCGCAGTCGGCGAGGTTGAGCTGCAGGCCGTCGATCTCGGCGATCACCCGGTGGCTGCGTTGCACCGCCGCGGTATCGGCCAGGAAGCGCTGGCTGCCCACCAGCACGCCGCCGCTGATGCCCAACAGCAGCAGCAAGGCCAGCGGCACGCCATAGCGGTTGATCGTGGTGGAGGGCATGGCGTCGGCCAATGGGTGGGTGGGAGGCCGCGCGCGCCCTGCACTGCGCTGCGCAGTCAAGCGCAGGGAGCCATGCAAGTTGCAGGCCGAACGGCATGCCGCGTCACAGCCAGCCCTTCTGCCGCGCCAGCCGCGCCGCCTCGATGCGGTTGCCGGCGCCGAGCTTGCCGATCGCCTCGGACAGGTAGTTGCGCACCGTGCCCGACGACAGCCCCAGCTGCGTGGCGATGTCGCCGGCCGAGGCGCCCTCGCCGGCCAAGCGCAGCACCTGGCGCTCGCGGTCGTTGAGCGGGTCGGCCTCCGACCAGGCTTCCAGCGCCAGTTCCGGATCGATCGCGCGGCCGCCGCGGTGGACCTGGCGGATCGCCTCGATCAGCCGCTGCGGCGGCGCGTCCTTGAGCAGGTAGCCGCCGACTCCGGCGTCCAGCGCGCGCCGCAAGAAGCCGGGGCGGGCGAAGGTGGTGACGATGACGACGCGTACCGGCAGCTGCTGGCGCTGGATGCGCTGGGCCAGTTCCAGGCCGCTGAGGCCGGGCATCTCGATATCGGTGACCAGCAGATCCGGGGAGTGCGCCTGCAGTGCGCGCCAGGCGGCCTCGCCGTCGGCCGCGCTGGCGACCACGTCCAGATCCGCTTCCAGGCCCAGCAGTGCGCCCAGCGCACCACGCACCATCGCCTGGTCCTCCGCCAGCACTAAACGAATCACGGCACCCCCCGGTCCTTGTCGGCCCATTGTAGTGCCCGGGCCGGGCCGGCGCTCAGCCGAGCGCGGCGTCCTGGTCGGCCGGGGCGGGCCTCCGCGCCGCCGTTGCGGCCTCCGGCACGACGGCCGCCTCGACCCGCGGCAACGGCGCCGCGGCGACCAGGCAGGTGCCCAGGCCGCGCTCGGAGGCGATGCGCAGGCTGCCGCCCACCGCCTCCAGCCGTTCGCGCATGCTGCTCAGCCCGGTGCCCGGCTGCAGCGCGCCGCCGCGGCCGTCGTCGCGCAGTTCCAGCAGGGCCTGGCCGCGCTCGCACCACAGCCGCAACTGCGCGTGATTGGCGCGGGCATGGCGCTGGATGTTGGTGGCGGCCTCGCGCAGCACCAGCGCGAACACCGTCTCCAGCTGCGGGCATGGCGGCAAGGCTTCGACCTGGTAGCGGAACGTCACCCCCGACGATTCCAGCAGCAGCTTGGCCGCGGCGATCTCCGCCGCCAATTGCGCGGCGCGGATGCCGCTGACCGCGCGCCGCACTTGGCCCAGCGCCTCGCGTGCGACCTGGCCCACCTCCTCCATCTCGCGCTGCGCCGCGGCCGCGTCGCGGGCGAGCAGGCGCGTGGCCAGGTCCGACTTCAGCGCCACCAGCGACAGGGTATGGCCGAGCAGGTCGTGCAGGTCGCGGCCGATGCGCTCGCGCTCGGCCACCGCCGCCAGGCGCCGCACTTCCTCGTGACTCAGGCGCAGTTGCGCCTCGCCGCGCGCACGGCGTTCGAAGCTGATGTTCATCAGCCCCACCGACAGGCCGACCACCACCGCGCTGACCATGTACAGCGGCGACCAGCCGCGCAGCATCCAGGCCAGCGCGAACAAGGCCAGCACCAGCAGCATCGCCGCCACCGCCCGCACCGGCTCCAGGCAGAACGCCAGGAAGGCACAGGCATAAATGATGTAGCACTGCGCACCGGGGTTGTACGGCAGCAGCACGAACGCCAGCGCCGCCATGCCCGCCACGCACCAGGGCAGGTAGCGCCGGTGGAGGTAATAGGCCACGTAGTACAGGGCGAGGAACACCGCATAGCTGGCCAGCGTCAGCGGGAACCAGTTGCGGAAGTAGTGCGGCTCGTACAGCGGGGTGACGAACAGCCAGATCGACCACACCAGCGACAGCCACACGAACCAGTGGGTGCTGGACTTGGCGGAACTCCAACCGATGCGGCGGGCAATCAGCGAGTCTGGCGAGGCGTGCAGCAAGGCGATCACGTCGGGCTCCCAGGGCGGCATGGCCGCCGCGGCGCATAGCTTAGCGAAGGCGCCGGCGTGCGGAACCGCGCGGCGACGCCGGGATCGGCACGGCGTGCCATCAGCCGCGGCGCAGGCGCCGCTGCGCCAGTGCGTAGAACACCACCGTCACCGCCAGCAGCGCAGCGACGTGGCCGGCACTGCCATGGCCGTCGCTCTGCCCGACCACGCGCAGCGCCAGTTGGCCCAGGTGGTAGGACGGCCACAGCGGCGCCAGCGTGGTCAGCCACGCCGGCAGCAACTGCAGCGGGATCCACAGCCCCGACAGGAACGCCATCGGCAGATAGATCAGGTTGACCAGCGCCGGCGCGCCGCTGCCGCCGGCGTAGGTCCCCAGCGCCAGCCCGATCGCGCAGAACGGCAGCGTGCCCAGCACATCGATCAGCAGCAGCCAGAGCCGCTGCCCCGGGCTCAGCATGACCCCGCCGAGCAACGCGGCCAGCACCTGCAGCAACACCCCGATCGCCAGCGCGAACGCCATTGCCAGCGCGGTCCGCGCCAGCAGCAGCGCCATCGGCGGTACCGGCATCGCCCGCTTCAGCGCCAGCAGGCCGCGCTCGCGGTCCAGGGCCAGGCCGACGCCGAACCCGAACAGCGCCGGCGCCATCACCCCGAACACGCTGTAGCTAGCCATCAGGTACACCGCTGCGTCGTGGCGCCCATGATTGAGCAGCACGCCGAACAGCAGGTAGAACAGCGGCGGGAACAGCAACGTCGGCAAGGCGAACGACGGCGTGCGCAGCCAGCGCAGCACCTCGTAACGGATCTCGCGCAGCAGCAGCGCGAGCTGGTCGCGCAGCGACCAGGCGGCCGGCGGCGAAGCAACAGGAAAATCGCTCGGGTTCATGCGGCCTCCGCACGGGTGAGGGCGAGAAAGGCGTCGGCGAGGCCGGCGCGGCGCACTTCCAGCGCCGTCAGCGCCGGATCGCTGGCGAGCAGCCGCGCCACCACCGGCTCGGCCGGCTCGGCGACCACCTCGAGCACCCCATCGCGGGTGTCGGCGCGGCGCACCTGCGGCCACTGCGCCACCTGGGCCGCCGGCAACGCGCTGCGGCAGCGGATGGTGCATTGCTCGAAGCGCGCACGCAGGTCGGCGACACCGCCCTCGGCGATCAGCGTGCCGCGCTGCAGCACCGCCACCCGATCGGCCAGCGCCTCGGCTTCTTCCAGATAGTGCGTGGTCAGCAGCACCGCACAGCCGTCGGCGACCAGTTCGCGGATCGCCCGCCACAGGCCCTGCCGCGCCTCGATGTCCAGGCCGGTGCTGGGCTCGTCCAGGAACAGCACCTGCGGCCGCCCGCAGATCGCCATCGCGAACTGCACGCGCCGCTGCTGGCCGCCGGACAGCTGGCCGTAGCGGCGCGCCATTAGCCCATCCAACCCGGCCAGCGCCACGCAATCGGCGACGCTGCGCGGGCGCGGGTAGTAACCGCGCGCCTGCAGCAGCAGTTCGCCCACGCGCAGCGTCTCCGGCAGCCCGGCGGTCTGCAGCATCGCCCCTGTCTGGCGGCGCGCCGCCAGCGAGCGCGGCTCCCGCCCGCACAGGCGCACACTGCCGGCATCGGGCGTCTGCAGCCCGAGCAGCAGGCCCACCGCGGTGCTCTTGCCGGCGCCGTTGGCGCCCAGCAGCGCCAGCAACTGGCCGCGGTGCAACTGCAGGTCGACGCCATCGAGCGCGACCAGCGCGCCGTAGCGCTTGTGGACGCCGCTGAGCTGCGCCAGCGGCAACGCATCGTGGTCGGGCATGGGACACTCCGGTGGTGGCAGGGAGTGCCTAGGCTGCGCCGCGGCGGGGACGCGTCCCAGTGCGGCGCGTCAACTGCATCGAATGACATCTGTCACTGGCAGCCCCGGCACGATTGCCGCATGCTGCGGTCCACGCCGAGGGGCGGCGTTCTCCCGCTACAGCGCACCGCAGAAAGTGACTTCCGGCCATGCCCACGGCGGCCCGGGACTCGCACACTGCAGCGCGCCGACCGTTTCGTTCAAGGACACGATGAGTACTTCCTCCGACCTGCTCAAGGAACTCCGTATCGACCGCAAGGCGCCGCCGAGCGAACCGCCGTCGCGGCGCGGGCTGTGGATCGCCGTGCTGCTGGTGGTGCTGCTCACCCTCGGCGCCGGCGCCTGGCTGCTGTTCGGCCGCAGCAAGCCGCTGGAGGTGCGCACCGCCGCGGTGGTGGCGATCGCCCCCGGCAGCAGCAGTGCCTCGGTGCTGGACGCCAGCGGCTACGTGGTGGCGCGGCGCATGGCCACGGTCTCGGCCAAGATCACCGGCAAGGTCCGCGAGGTGCGCATCGAGGAAGGCATGCGCGTGGAGGAAGGCCAGGTGATGGCGACACTGGACCCGATCGACGCCAACGCGCAGCGGGTGCTGTCGGCCTCGCAACTGGACGCGGCGCGCAGCCTGGTGGCCAACATGCAGGCGCAGGTACGCCAGGCCGACGCCGACGCGCAGCGGCTGCAGACCCTGGCCGGCCAGCAACTGGTCTCGCGTTCGCAGTACGAGCAGGCGGTGGCGCAGCGCGATGCCCTGCGTGCGCAGTTGCAGAATGCGCAGCGCAACGTGGCGGTGGCCGGCAACCAGCTGTCGATCTCCGATCTCAACGTCGACAACACCATCGTGCGCGCGCCGTTCTCCGGCGTGGTCACCGCCAAGGCGGCGCAGCCGGGCGAGATCGTCTCGCCGCTGTCGGCCGGCGGCGGCTTCACCCGCACCGGCATCGGCACCATCGTCGACATGGATTCGCTGGAAATCGAGGTCGAGGTGGGCGAGTCCTACATCGGCCGGGTCAAGCCGGGCATGCCGGTGGAAGCGGTGCTCAACGCGTATCCGGACTGGAAGATCCCGGCCGAGGTGATCGCGATCATCCCCTCCGCCGACCGCGGCAAGGCCACGGTGAAGGTGCGGGTGGCGCTGAAGCAGAAGGACGCGCGGATCGTGCCGGAGATGGGCGTACGGGTCAGTTTCCTGGAGGCGCCGCAGCCGCAGGCACAACACACGCCGCAGGGCGTGCGGGTGCCGGGCGCGGCGATCGTCAAGCGCGCCGGTCAGGACGTGGCGTTCGCGGTGAAGGAGGACAACACGGTCGAGCAGCGCGCGCTGAAGACCGGCATCGCCCTGGGCGACGACCGCCAGGTACTGTCCGGCCTGGCCGCCGGCGACACGGTGGTGCTGGATCCGCCAGAGGCCTTGCATGCCGGCATGCAGGTGAAGACGGCGGAGGCCGCGGCGCAGTAATGCGACGTCGTCTCACCGAAGGTTTCCCGATGTTCCAACCGCGTCCATACCGCAACCGCAATACATAGCGTTCGCTGTCGCTGTTTTGCTTTTGCTTTTGCTGTTGCGCCGTTGCTTTTGCTTCTGCTTTACCCGGGCCCCCTCGGCGCGGCAGCCACGGCGGGGAAAAACCCGAAGGGCGGCGTACATGGATGTACGCCGTTCGCGGCAGGGGCAGGATGCCCCTTCCGCGAATCCCCGTCGTGGCTGCGAACCCGGAGCGCGAAGCGCGGAGGGCGCGCTGCGGGGTGTGCTTTCTTTTGGTTACTTTTCTTTGCACAAGCAAAGAAAAGTGACCCGCGTTAGCGGAAGCTGTTGCTCTTGCTTCAAGCGTTTAAAGCTTTAGAGCTTTAACAGCAAAAGCATCAGCAACGGCAAAGGCTTTCGCCCTTGCGGGCGAGTTACTTTTCTTTGCTCGCGCAAAGAAAAGTAACCAAAAGAAAGCGCGCCCTGCCTCGCGCCCTCCGCGCTAACGCGCTCCGGGTCCGCGTCCAGCCCGGGGATCCGCGGAAGGGGCATCCTGCCCCTGCCGCGGACGGCGTACATCCATGTACGCCGCCCCTTCGGGGTTTTTCCCCGCGCTGGCCGCCGCTTCGGAAGGGAACCCGGCAAGTCAAAAGCAAAAACAACGACAACGGCAGAAGCAACAACCACTGCAGCTGCACTTGCAACAGCAACAGAAAAATCAAAAGCAAAAGCAAAGCAACGGTAATCCCATCGCCGCCATCGGCGACCGCATCGCCTCCATCTCGTCCACCGCCAGGAACACCACCATGTCCACCCTCGTCACCCTGCGCAACGTCACCAAGACCTACCAGCGCGGCCCCGAGAAAGTCCAGGTCCTGCACGGCATCGACCTGGATATCGCCCGCGGCGACTTCGTCGCCCTGATGGGCCCGTCCGGCTCCGGCAAGACCACCCTGCTCAACCTGATCGGTGGGCTGGACTCGCCCAGCGGCGGCGAGATCGAGATCGAAGGCCAGCGCATCGACCGCATGAGCGGTGGCCAGCTGGCCACCTGGCGCAGCCACCACGTCGGCTTCGTGTTCCAGTTCTACAACCTGATGCCGATGCTCACCGCGCAGAAGAACGTCGAACTGCCGCTGCTGCTGACCTCGCTCGGCGCCGCCCAGCGCAAGCGCAATGCCGAGATCGCGCTGACCCTGGTCGGCCTGGCCGAGCGCCGCAACCACAAGCCCAGCGAACTGTCCGGCGGCCAGCAGCAGCGTGTGGCCATCGCCCGCGCCATCGTCTCCGACCCCACCTTCCTGATCTGCGACGAACCTACTGGCGACCTCGACCGGCGCTCGGCCGAGGACGTGCTGGGCCTGCTGCAGGAACTCAACCGAAGCCACGGCAAGACCATCGTCATGGTCACCCACGATCCCAAGGCCGCCGAGTACGCCACCCATACCGTGCACCTGGACAAGGGCGAGCTGGCCGACGCGCCGGCCGCGCACTGAGCGAGGCGATGCCATGAAGTATTTCTCGTTGATCTGGGCGCAACTGTTCCGCAGCAAGACGCGGACCGTGCTGACCCTGTTCTCGGTGATCGTCGCGTTCCTGCTGTTCGGCCTGCTCGACTCGGTGCGCGTGGCGTTCACCGCCGGCGGCTCGGTGGAAGGAGTCAACCGCCTGGTCGTGGCCTCGCGCCTGTCGATCACCCAGTCGCTGCCGGTGCGCCTGGAAGCGCAGATCCGCAGCGTGCCCGGCGTGCGCGACGTGACCTATGCGATGTGGTTCGGCGGCATCTACAAGGATCCCAAGGACTTCTTCCCGAACTTCTCGGTCGCGCCGAACTTCTTCGACGTGTACAGCGAATACGAACTGCCGCCGGAGCAGCTCAAGGCCTTCCGCGACACCCGCACCGGGGCGGCGGTGGGCGAAGCGCTGGCGAAGAAGTACGGCTGGAAGGTCGGCGACGTGATCCCGCTGCAGGCCACCATCTTCCCGCGTGGCGGCAGCAACGACTGGCCGCTGGAGCTGAAGGCGATCTTCCGCGCCAAGGACCGCGCCAACGTGCAGGCCGAGAACCAGTTGATGATGAACTGGAAGTACTTCGACGAGAGCAACGACTACATCAAGGGCAAGGTCAGCTGGTACACGGTGCGGCTGGACAACCCGGAGCACGCCTCGCGCGTGGCGCAGGCGATCGATGCGCTGTCGGCCAACTCCGACCACGAGACCAAGTCGCAGACCGAGTCGGCGTTCCAGCAGGCGTTCGTCAAGCAGTTCGCCGACATCGGCCTGATCGTCACCTCGATCATGGGCGCGGTGTTCTTCACCCTGGTGCTGCTCACCGGCAACACCATGGCGCAGGCGGTGCGCGAGCGCATCCCGGAACTGGCCACGCTCAAGACCCTGGGCTTCCAGGACCGCACGGTGCTGACCCTGGTGATCGTGGAGTCGGTCTTGCTGATCGTGCTCGGCGGCCTGCTCGGCATGGCGCTGGCGGCGGCGGCGATCCCGGTGCTGGCCAGCGCCAGCCGCGGCGCGCTGCCGGTGCACGCGGTGCCGGTGCAGACCTGGCTGATCGGCGCGGCGCTGATGCTGGTCATCGGCGTGGTGGTCGGCCTGCTGCCGGCGCTGCGCGCGCAGCGGCTGAAGATCGTCGACGCCCTGGCCGGGCGTTGAGCCCGCGCTTTTTCTCCAGCACATCGATGCCACGGACGGCGACGCAGACCCGAGGAACAACGCAATGAAGATGCAATGGTTATGGAATGTCCTGGCGATCGCGGCGCTGGCGATCGGCCTGGGAATCTGGATCGCCCTGCCCTGGTTCATGGTCCTGGCGCTGGTGGCGGTGCTCGCCGTGCTGCTGCTGGTCACCCGCAGCGGCCGGCTGTCGCTCGCCGCCGCGCGCATCGGCATCGCCAGCCTGCCGCAGCGCTGGGGCGCCAGTTCGGTGATCGTGGTCGGCATCGCCGGCGTGGTCGGCGTGCTGGTGGCGATGCTGGCGATGGGCCAGGGCTTCCAGGCGACCCTGGAGAGCACCGGCGACGACACCACCGCCATCGTGCTGCGTGGCGGCTCGCAGGCCGAGACCAACTCGGTCATCACCCGCGACCAGGTGCCGCTGATCGCCAGCCTGGCCGGTGTGGCGCGCGGCGCCGACAACCGCCCGCTGGTCTCGCCGGAGCTGTCGCAGGTGGTGAACCTGCTGTCCAAGTCCGACGGCACCGACGTCAACGCACAGTTTCGCGGCGTCGGCGCGCAGGGCTGGGCGGTGCACGACAAGGTCAAGATCCTGCAGGGCCGTCGCTTCACCCCCGGCCTGCGCGAGATCGTGGTCGGCAAGGGCGCGCAGTCGCAGTTCCGCGGCCTGCAGCTCGGCCAGACCCTGACCCTGGGCAACCAGACCTGGACCGTGGTCGGCGTGTTCGCCAGCGGCGACGCGCACGACTCGGAGTTGTGGACCGACACCCAGACCCTGGCCACCACCTACAACCGCAGCGCCTACCAGTCGATCAGCGTGCGCACCCAGGGCCAGGACGGCTTCCGCCAGTTCAAGGCGGCGATGGACGCGGACCCGCGGCTGAAGCTGGACGTGTTCACCACCCGCGAGTACTACCGCAAGCAGGGCGGCAATCTCAGCAAGGTGCTGGAGGTCCTGGGCACCTTCATCGGCACCATCATGGCGATCGGCGCGGTGTTCGGCGCGCTCAACACCATGTACGCCGCGGTCGCCACCCGCGCCCGCGAGATCGCCACCATGCGCGCGCTCGGCTTCCGCGGGCTGCCGGTGGTGATGGCGGTGATGCTGGAGACCATGCTGCTGGCGCTGCTCGGCGGGGTGCTGGGCGGGTTGATCGCCTGGGCGATCTTCAACGGCTACAGCGTCTCCACCCTGGGCAGCAACTTCAGCCAGGTGGTGTTCCAGTTCAAGGTGTCCCCGCCGCTGCTGTGGACCGGACTGAAGTGGGCGCTGGGCATCGGCCTGGTCGGCGGCCTGTTCCCGGCATTGCGCGCGGCGCGCCTGCCGATCACCACCGCCCTGCGCGCGCTGTAGCGCCAGCGCTGAACGCACCGGGCCGGGACCCCTGTCCCGGCCCGGCCCAATGGCGGATGACGCGTCATCGTTTCGTCATCGAAACGCGGTAGAACGGCCGCCGCCGAGGCGCTAGCCTGCGCGGCCATTTGGTTCCACGCCGCCACCCCCATGTCCTCGCGCCTGCGCCTGTTGCTCGTCCTCTGCGCCAGCCTGTGGCTGAGCGCCTGCTCCTCCACCTCGCTCAGCGACCGCCTGGTCGCGCCGGGCGGCGTGTCGCCGCTGATGGACGAGGAACGCATCCAGAGCCTGCTGGCGACCCTGCCCAACCGCAGCGGCCACGTGGTGGTGCCGGGCGGCATCCCGATCTTCTGGCGCGCCATCGACCCGGGCGACTACCACATGCGCTACCGCTACGAGCACGCCGGCCGCGACGCCGGCGGCCACGAGCACGCCGACTTCGCCATGGAGGTGGCGACCCCGGCGCCGGCCACGCACGCCGCCCCACGCGGCACCGTGGTGCTGCTGCACGGCTGGATGATGGACGGCGACTCGCTGCTGCCGTGGTCGCTGGACCTGGCCCAGGCCGGCTACCGCAGCATCAGCATCGACCTGCGCAACCACGGCCGCTCCGGCGGCGGCCCGGCCGGCTACGGCACCCGCGAGTCCGACGACGTGGTCGCGGTGATCCGCGCCCTGCGCGCCAGCGGCGAGGTGCAGGGCCCGGTGTACCTGTTCGGCGTGTCCTATGGCGCGGCCACTGCGCTGTTCGCCGCGCAGAAGCTCGGCAACCAGGTCGATGGCGTGGTCGCGATGGAATCGTTCGCCAACGCCGGCCGCGGCATCCGCGACATGATCCCGCACATGCTCGCCAGTCGCCCGCGCGGCTGGATGGCAAGCGCGGCGATGGACCTGGCGCGCTGGCGCTACGGCGGGCAGAACCTGGACGCGGTGATCGCCAACGCCAACCAGCGCCTCGCGCTGAACCTGGACCAGGTCGACGTCACCGCCGCCGCGCGCGCCGCCCCGGCCTGCGTGCTGCTGCTGCACGGCAGCGCCGACCAGCACATCCCGGTGGCGCACGGCCGCCTGCTGGCGCTGGACGCCCCGCGCGCGCACTACCTGGAGATGCCCGGCGAGAACCACCTGAGCCTGCCGATGCGGCTGGACCTGCTGGCGCCGACCGTGGAGGACTGGTTCGCCGAGCTGCCGGCGCCGCGCCACGGCGGCCGCTGCCCGCAGCCGCTGCCGCCGCGTGCAGACCCCGAGCTGCAGCTAACGGGTGAGCCGGCGGCGAACGGTAGCCGGGGCTGAGCCGGGATGACCAGCCATTCGGCTGTGGAAAGCGGGGAGTCGGGATTGGGGATTCATAACAGCGGGCTGCGCTGCTTCTGCTCTTGCAAATCCCGAATCCCTAATCCCTAATCCCCGCTCGCCGCCACACGCCCGACCGCCACAGACTTTCGCCCGCGAACAGCAGCAATCCAACCCAGATCGCGGCAAACCCGATCGCCTTGCCGGCGTCGAACGGTTCGCGGAAGAACCACACGCCCAGCAGCAACTGCAGGCTCGGCGCGATGTACTGCAGCAGCCCGACCAGCGACAGCGGGATGCGCCGCACGCCGTAGGCGAAACCGATCAGCGGCACCGCGGTGACCACGCCGCCGAACACCAGCAGCAGGTCGTTGCGCCAGCCCCAGCCGCCGGTGAAGCCGCCGCCGTGGCCGGCCTCGCCCCACAGCACGAAGCCCAGCGCCGGCAGGAACAGGTACAGGCTCTCCACGCCCAGCCCGGCCACCGCATCCACCTGCACCAGCTTGCGCAGCAGGCCGTACAGCCCGAACGAGCCGGCCAGACCCAGTGCGATCCACGGCAGGGTGCCGGCGTCGACGGTCAGCCAGGCCACGCCGAGCGCGGCACAGGCCACCGCCAGCCACTGCAACGGGCGCAGCCGCTCGTGCAGCACCAGCACCCCGAGCAGCACGTTGACCAGCGGATTGATGAAGTAGCCCAGGCTGGTCTCGATCACGTGGCCGGCATTGACCGCCCAGATGTACAGCCCCCAGTTGAAGGCGATCGCCAGGCTGCTCAGCGCCAGCGTGGCCAGCGCGCGCGGCTGCGCGGCGATGCGCCGCCACCACTGCAGGCGCGCGCTGTACACCAGCCAGGCCACCACCAACAGCGTGCTCCACACGATCCGGTGGGCGATGATGTGCGGCGACGGCACCGCCTGCAGCAGGTGCCAGTACACCGGCACCACGCCCCACAGGGCGAAGGTCGCCGCGGTGATCCACAGCCCGCGCCGCGCGTCCTGCGCGGAGGCCGTGGTCATCGCCGGGTCCTCGCCACGGTGATCACCACCACCCCGGCCAGGATCACCGCCATCGCGCCGACGTCGCTGGCGCTGAAGCGCTCCTGGCCGAGCCAGCTGCCCAGCGCCACCGCGATCACCGGATTGACGTAGGCATAGCTGCCGGCCAGGGCCGGGCGCACGTTCTGCAGCAGCCACACGTAGGCGGTGAAGGCGACGATCGAGCCGAACACGCACAGGTAGGCCACCGCCAGCAGGCCCTGCGCGCTCGGCAGGGTGTGCAGGCGTTCGCCGCTGAGCAGGCCGATCGCCACCAGCATCACGCCGCCACACAGCATCTGCCCGGCAGCCGCCATGAACGGCATCGGCAGGTCGCGCCCGCGCGACCACACCGAGCCGAACGCCCAGCCGATCGGCGCGATCAACAGCAGCACCAGGCCCAGCGGACTGGCGGTGAGACTGCTGCCGGCGTTGAGCCACACCACCCCGGCGAAGCCGACCACGATACCCAGCCACTCGCCGCGGCTGGCATGGTGGCCGCGCAGCGCGCCGAACAGCGCCATCCACAGCGGCACCGAGGCCACCGCCACCGCCGCCAACCCCGACGACACCTGGCGCTCGGCCAGCACCACCAGGCCGTTGCCGCAGACCAGCATGAGTGCGCCGAGCATGGCCAGCGGCCGCCACTGCGCGGGCGTGGGCGCGGCCACGCCGCGCCAGCGCAGCACCGCGTACAGCACGCTGCCGGCGATCACGAAGCGGGTGCCGGAGACCACGCTCAGCGGCGGCGCGCCGCCTTCCAGGGCGAAGCGGATCGCCAGATAGGTCGAGCCCCAGACGACGTAGACCAGGAACAGGGCGAGAACGACGAAGCCGCCGCGCGCAGGCGCGGCAGCGACAGGAGCAGACGGCATCGGACGGCGCCAGAGACAGCAGGGGCGCTATTCTAGAGCACCTGCTCTGCGCGCAAGCCCTCTCACCCGCGCGTGTCGCGCTGCCGCGGCGTGCAGATCACTCGCCAAGAAAGGAGTCGTGGATGACATCACACCGCACCTGGCTCGCGCTGCCCTTGCTGGCCGCGCTCAGCAGCACCAGCACGGCACGTCCGCCTGGTGCCCCCTGGGACTTGAACGGGCATCAGTTGCTGGAAGCCCCGCTGGACGGCTCGCTGGCGGCCGACCTGGGCCCGCAGCAACCGCAGGAACTTCGGGTCATGGTGTCCTCGCGCACGGCGGCGGCATACATGCTCGGCATCGCCGCCGGCAGCGAGGGCGTGCGATGGTGCCGACCGGCCGGCCAGTCCGGTCCACCGGATGTCCAGGCACTGGTCGCCGATCTCGCCGCGCTGCCCGACGCGCGCCTGGACGCGCGCGCCAGCGACCTGGTCGTGCAGGCCTTGGCCAAACGGTATCCCTGCAAGTCCACGCCGCGGCGCCCGTCGCGCTGAGGGCGCCCGACTGCAGGGCCGCGTCGGCGCGGCGAGACCGTGATTCGCCACAGCTGGCGCGATAACCGTAGCGAGTGCCGGCGGGTCATCCACCGTGGCAGCACAGCCGGCCGCCACCCGCCGCAGCGGCGCCCGGCGTTCCATCTGCACCACCAGGCCGGTGTTGCAGGCCAGCACGAGCGCGCCACGACGCGTCAGCGGCCGCCCTGTGCGCGGCCGTCCCGCGCCGCGCCCCCGCGGAGGAAACGCGATCGGTCTCGCGCAAGGAGCGTGCTGCTCAATGCAGTTCCGGCACTGACGTCTTCGCCGATCAGTGGACGTCCATGCCGACGCGGCTGGCGCCTGCACCGGCGCTGCGCGGTCCCCCGAAAGACCTAAGAGACGGTTCAGCCGCACGGGCGTATCTGTACGCACACACACCTGCTCGCCGAGCACCGCCATGGCCATCGATACCGCACTGTCGCCGCTGGGCACCGTCACTCCGTATGGCGCCTCGCCGTATGGCTTTTCCACCCCCGGCGCCTCCAGCGACGCGGCCCAGGCCGGCAATCCGGTGGTCAGCAGCAACGACCCGGCCGCCGTGCAGCAGGCCGTGGAACTGTCCGGCGACGCCTCGTTGATCTTCGGCCTCGGCGGCCTCGCGGGGACCATCCCGGCCGACACGGGCCTGACCTACAACGCAGCCGGGCTGTTCAACAGCATCGTCAGCGCGGGCCCGAGCGACGCGAGTTCGACCGCCACCACCGGCACCTCCGGGTCCAGCACCGATCCCTCGACGTCGACCAGCGGCACCGGCACCTCGACCTCGACGACCACCTCGCCGTATCCCACCCTCGACCAGGCTACCCAGACGTACGACCAGGGCCTGCTCGGCACCATCACCGCGCCGCCGTCGACCCCCGGCCTGTACAACGCCTCTGGCGTCTTCAGCAGCCAGGGCCTGACCCCGCAGTTGTCGTCGCTGCTGCAGTCCAATCCCAGCCTCAGCGGCACGGTGACCGGCGATCTGCTCAATCAGGGCATCGTCGGCGGGTTGATCGATACCACTGCCTGAGCGGCGGCCGCCCTGCAGCGCCAGCGTGCGTCTGACCGGTCAGCGGCCCTTCTCGTCACGACGCGCCCGACAGCGCACGTCCCCCGTAGGGCGGCTTCAGCCGCGACAGGCGTGACCGATAACGCCCGTCGCGGCTGAAGCCGCTCCTACGGATGACCCTGCAGCACGATTGGGAAGTCCCTTCTGCCGCGACACCCAGCGCAACCGTGCGCGTCGGCGGCCATCGCCAACAGGCGCCAGCACTGCGCAACCGGCTTGCCGTGGTGGCCAGCGATGCCGCAGACCCGGCATCGTCCTCCTGCAAGATCGCTCAGCCCGGCATCGCCGGGCCACGGCCTTCAGAGGCATCGCACGCCGCCGGCGACGCATGCCGCTCCAGTGCGTCGGCGTCGCCGCCCGTCTCGCCGGCCAGCGCATCGTTGGCCGCCTGTGCCGCATCTCCCATGAACAGGGAAGCGGACAGCAGCAACATGCGCATCGGGTTCACGGTCACGACCTGGCAACAAGCGGGCCGCACAGTGTAGAGAATGGCGTCGCGCCGAGACAGCGCGGCGACGCTTTTGCGTGCGCGAGGCGAGCTGCCGTTCAGCGCGAGGGGCGGTCCAGCCAGCAGGCCAGGCCCTGCGCGTTGAGCTCGATGTCCATGTGCAGCACGCGCTCCACGCCGGCATCGTCCAGCGGACAGCCATGCAGCCGCGCGCGCTCCAGATACAAGGCGGTCAGCGCCGCGACAAGGCAACGATGGCGGTCGGAACGGCCGTCGCAGCCGCGCGCGATCGCCACCATCGCCTCCAGCTGTTCCTGCAGTTCCGCCGCCAGCGTTTCTGCGCCTGCCACCGGGCCGTAGTGGGTGAGATACAGCGTCTGCGGGGCGTAGCCGAGCATGCGCTGGATCGAGGCCTGCATCGCCTCCGGCTCGAACTGCACGGGCGACGAAGTCGGGATCGCGAACGCACCGTGCGCGCTGTCCAGTTCGCGATAGGACAGGCCGAAGGTGTCGCCACTGAACCAGCTGCGGCTGCGTGCGTCCCACACGCACAGGTGATGCCGTGCGTGCCCAGGTGTGTCGATGCACAGCAGTTCGCGCCCAGCCAGCGACACGCGATGGCCGTCCTCGGCCACCACCACGCGCTCTGCCGGCACCGGCAGAATGCTGCCGTAGCTGCGCGCCATCTCCGCCTCGCCGTACACCGCGGTGGCGCCGGCGATCAGCCGCGCCGGATCGATCATGTGCGGCGCGCCGCGCGGATGCACCAGCAGGCGCGCGTTCGGCAGGTGCTGCAGCAGCGCACCGGCACCGCCGGCGTGGTCCAGATGCACGTGGGTGAGGATCAGCCAGTCCACGTCGGCCGGCGCCAGGCCGGCGTGCGCCAATGCCTCCAGCAGCACTGGCACCGCATGGCTGGTACCGCAGTCGACGAAGGCGCCGCGCCCGTTCTCCACGATCAGGTAGGCGGCATCGAACTGCGCGCGCTGGAAGCCGGTATCGACGAGATGGATGCTGGGATCGCGTGGCATGGCGCAGAAGCGTGGCTGGGCGAGGCTCCATTCTAGGCGGTATGGAGGGCGCTGCCAGTGCTGCGCGGCAAGGACCGGATGAGGACGAATGACGTAACGGCCCAGACGACTGTAGGCGCGGTTTGTGGGAGGGACTTCAGTCCCGACTGCATGCGACCAGCAAACACACGCGCTGCGGATGTCGCAATAGAACGCGTCATTTGTCCGTAGGAACCGCTGCGTGTGCTCAGCCTGCCTCGCGCAACCGCGCCAGCGCCGCCAGCACCGTCTCGGCCGGCGCGGCCAGGGTCACCGGTGCCGCCTGCAGCGCATCGGCCTGCGTGGCCTGCTTGAGCGCGGCGATGGTCTGCCCGGCATCGCGTGGCGAGGCGAAGCCGCCGCTCTGCAACAGCAACGTGCCCTCGCCATCGAGCAGCTTGAAGTAGAACTGGCCGTCGGCCTCGCGGTACTGCTTGAAGCTCGGCAGCGCCTGCTTGGCCGTCGCCGTGTCGGCGCCGCCGCCGGCCTGCGCCGCCAGATCGCGCAGGCCCACCGCGTGCCGCAGCTCGGCCAGGAACGGGATCGCATAGCGTTCGCGCAGGCGCTGCGCGTTGTCGCGCAGCATCGCCTCGATGTCCTGCGGGCGCGCCATCAGCGCCTCGTAGCGCACCCGCATCGGCGCGATCTCGGCCTCGATGCGCTCGAACAACTGCTGCTTGGCCTCGCCCCAGCCGATGCCGGCGGCGAACGCCTGCGCGAACGCAGCCGTTTCCTCGGCGCTGGCGAAGGCCTGGTACAGCTGGAACAGGGCCGAGCCCTCAGTGTCCTTCGGCTCGCCGGGCGCGCGCGAATCGGTGACGATGGCGAACACCCGCTTCTTCAGCTCCTCGCGCGGGGCGAACAGCGGAATGGTGTTGTCGTAGCTCTTGCTCATCTTGCGCCCGTCCAACCCGGGCAGCGTCGCCACCTGCTCGTCGATCAGCGCATCGGGCAGGACGAAGTGGTCGCGGCCGTAAACGTGGTTGAAGCGCTGCGCGAAGTCGCGCGCCATTTCGATGTGCTGGATCTGGTCGCGGCCCACCGGCACCTGCTGCGCCTTGAACAGCAGGATGTCGGCGGCCATCAGCACCGGGTACATGAACAAGCCGGCGGTGACGCCGGCATCGTCGTCCTCGCCGTCGGCGCGGTTCTTGTCCACCGCCGCCTTGTAGGCGTGCGCGCGGTTGAGGATGCCCTTGCCGGCGACGCAGGTCAGGAACCAGGTCAGCTCGTTGGTCTCCGGCACGTCCGACTGGCGGTAGAACCACACCTGCGCCGGATCCAGGCCCGCGGCCAGCCAGGTCGCCGCGATCTCCAGGGTCGAGCGCTGGGTGCGCGCCGGATCCTGCGCCTTGATCAGGCTGTGCAGGTCGGCCAGGAAGAAGAAACTCTCGATGCCGGGGCGCCGGCTGGCCTGCAACGCGGGACGGATGGCGCCGACGTAGTTGCCCAGGTGCGGCGTGCCGGAGGTGGTGATGCCGGTGAGAACGCGGGTGGTCATGCGGAAGGGACGGTCCGGGAAGTAACCCGTCGAGTTTACCCGCTGCGCGACAACCCCGTTCCGGCGCATGGGGCGTTCAATCCGGCGTCCCCGTCCTGGAGTCGCCACGATGCACGTTCCTGCTCCGTCCCTGCCCCGCCGTTCCCTCGCCGCCCTCGCCTTCGCGCTGTCATGCATCGGCGGGCTGTGCGGCTTCCGTCCATTGCCTGCGCCACCGGCCTCGGCGCCGGCGCCGGCGGTGCAGTTGCAGGTGATCGATCGCGACGCCGGTGGCGTGCCGCTGCCCGCGCACGCCTGGCGCGGCGAGCGCTGGATCGCGGCCACGCCCGGCCACCGCTACACGCTGCGCCTGACCAATCTGACCGGCGCGCGGGTGCTGGTGGTGCTGTCGGTGGACGGCGTCAACGCGATCAGCGGGCAGACCGCGGCCAGCGACCAGCGCGGCTACGTGCTGGCGCCCTGGCAACGCACCGAGATCGCCGGTTGGCGCAAATCGTCCGAGGACGTGGCGCAGTTCGTGTTCACCGACCTGGACGACAGCTACGCGGCACGCACCGGACGCCCGCGCAACGTCGGCGTGATCGGCATGGCGGTGTTCGACGAAGCGCGCGCATGGCCCGATGCCGCCTTGAGCGACGCGAACACCGACACCGACAAGCTCGCCGCCGAAGCCGCGCGTGCGGCAACGCCGGGCATCCCGGCGCCGGATGCGGCGCCTGCACCGGCAGCGGCCGCAGGCATTCCAGAGCGCAGTGCGGCCGCGCCGCTCGCCGCGGCCCCGGCGGCCGACGCCCGGGCCTATGCGCGCGAGGGCAACGCCACTGTGGCCATGCAACAGCGTCTGGGCACCGGCCACGGCGCACGCGAATGGTCGCCCTCGCGCGTCACCGAGTTCCAGCGTGCCAGCGACGTGCCGATGCAACGGACCGAGGTGCGCTACGACAGCCGCGCGCGGCTTGTGGCCCGCGGCGTGCTGCCGCGCGACCTGCTGCCGCCGCGCGTGGCGGTCGCGCCGAACGCCTTTCCCGGCGACTACGTGCCGGATCCGCCGGCGCGCTGAGCCAGTACACCCAAAAAAAAAACACGGGCCGCGAGGCGGCCCGTGTCGACGACGCTACCGCGGTACGCGGCTCAGTCGTGGTATTCCTTGCCCAGGCTGTCGCGGAAGGCGTGCACTTCCTTCTCGGCGCGGTCGCGCGCCCAGCCATAGCGTTCCTGCAGCTTGCCGGCCAGGTACTGGGTGTTGCCCTCGGCGACGTCGAAATCGTCGTCGGTCAGGTCGCCCCACTGCGCCTTGATCTTGCCCTTGAGCTGGGTCCACTTGCCGGCAATGATGTCTTTGTTCATGGCATCTCTCGTGATGTGTGAACGGCGCTGCGCGCCGGTCATGCAGCATCGCGCAGCCGGTGTCGCAGCCCGATCAACGCGGCGTCAGCGGTGCATGAGCATCGTGAATCGTTACGCCATGGCCGGTGGCCACGCAAAAAAACGGGCCGGCAAGCCGACCCGTTTTCGTGACTGAGACCAGGCTCAGTTCTTGGCAGCGTCTTCGACCTTCTCGCCCGCCTTCTGCACGTCCTTGCCGGCACCGGCAACGGTGTTGCAGCCGGACAGCAGGCCCACCGAGAACATCGCCAGCAGCATCCACGCAAATGTACGCTTCATGGGTTTCACTCCTTTACTTGGTCATGGGACGCGGCACGCAGGCCGCGCGAAACTCAGCACTTGCCAGCGCTGCAATCCTGCGCCTTGTCTTCCACCTTCTCGCCCGCCTTCTGCATGTCCTTGCCGGCGCCGGCAACGGTGTTGCAGCCGGTCAGCACGCCAGCGCAGAACAGGGTCAGCATCAACAGGGTGGTCAGTCGCTTCATCGTGTCTTCCTCGGGCAATCGCAGGTGGTCGGGTGGGCGGCGATAGGCGTCGCCGCGCTACCGTCTGGCGGTGAATCTGCCGTCACGACTGTGGATTTCACGTGAATGAACCGGCGGCCCATTCAGGCTGACGCCACCGGATCAGTCGCGCATCAGCGTCGATTTGCCGAACAGGCTCTCCACCAGGTCCACCGCCAGTTCCGCGGTCAGGTTGCGATGGTCCAGCACCGGGTTCAGCTCCACGATGTCCAGCGAGGCCATGCGTCCGCTGTCGGCGATCATCTCCATCACCAGCTGCGCCTCGCGGTAATTGGGGCCGCCCGGAACGGTGGTGCCGACGCCCGGGGCGATGCTGGGGTCGAGGAAGTCCACGTCGAAACTGACGTGCAGGTGGGTGTCGGCATCCAGCCCGTCCAGCGCGGCCTCCATGGTCCGCTTCATGCCCATCTCGTCGATGTAGCGCATGTCGTACACGTCGACGCGGTGCTGCTTGATCAACCGCTTCTCGTCCGGATCGACCGAACGGATGCCGATCTGCCGCACCTGCTCCGGCCGCAGCGCCGGCGCGCTGCCGCCGAGTTCGGTCAGCGCCTGCGGCCCCAGCCCGCACAGGCAGGCCACCGGCATGCCGTGCACGTTGCCCGAGGGCGTCACCTCGCTGGTGTTGAAGTCCGAGTGCGCGTCCAGCCACAGCACGCGCAGCTTGCGGCCCTGCTCGCGGCAATGCCGCGCCACCGCGGTGATCGAGCCGATGCCCAGGCAGTGGTCGCCGCCGAGCACGATCGGCATGCGCCCGTCGCGCAGCTCGGCATAGCTGGCCTCCATCAGCGCGCGGTTCCAGGCCACCACTTCGACCAAGTGGCGATAGCCGTCGACCGGCGCCTGCCAGGGATTGCGCGGGCCGTCGATATTGCCGATGTCGCGCACCTCCACGCCACGATTGGCCAGCGCCTCGTGCAGGCCGGCAATGCGCAGCGCCTCCGGCCCCATGCGCGCACCGCGATGACCCGCACCGATATCGGTAGGCACGCCGATCAGGGACACCGGCAAGAAAGACGACTTCATGCGCATACGCTCCAGCCAAAAAAAGTGGCCCAGTCTAGCGGGACCGGCATGACACGACCCGCCGCGGCGCAGCAGGCGACACGGGCACATGCGATGGTGACCATGCTGGGTGACAGCGTTCGGCGAACGGTGCATGCCACTGGCGATGCAAGACGAAAGGACCCGCGCTACCGACGCGAGTCCCCAGGCGGTGGCCGCCGTATCGCGCACCTGCGCCGCGCATTACTCGCCAAAGAGCACGGGCAGAATCTCGCGGCGAAGCAAGCTCGCAGGAGGCCTGCATTGCGTATGCCAAGGATGTGCAGTTGGACATCGACGACACTGGCTGGCTAAGCTTCTCCGCCGTTTCTGGATCGCTTGGACTTGGATAGGCCCCTGATCGTGACCCTGGAGGCCGCATTCGCCGGGCTCACATTCCTTCCCTGGTTCGCGTGGGCGCACAACAGCCTGAACCCCACGCTGATCCTGCACGCAGACCACGTGGAATATCGCGTGCTGCGCACGCGCACCCGCCCGTACCGTGAGATCGCCAGGGTGGACTACCGGAAGGCGTGGGGAACCGAGAACGTCGTGCTGGAGTTCCAGGGAGCGAAGACGACCTTCATCGCGAACAGCGGGCTGCTCCGGCGCACCAGAGAGGCCATCGCCTTCTTGCAGAAGCAGGGATGCCCGCTTTCCGCGCGCGCGCAGGCATTGCTGATACCGCAAAGCCGGTAGCGCCGCTCCCAACGGCGCACAGTGATCCAAGCGCGCGTCGGTTGACCGGCGATCGCTTCGCACGTTTGCTGCTGCGTGCTTGCTATCCGCCCAGCGGATCGCGCGGCTTGCAAGGAGGTCGTGAGCACACGCGACCTATCCGCCAAGCGGATCGCGCCGCTTGCAAGGAGGTCGTGAGCACACGCGACAGAAAGCAAAAACCCGCTGTTTCAGCGGGTCGATGGCGCACCATGGACATCTGCGGATGCCGACGGATCGGAAGATGGTGCCGCTTATCCGAATCGAACGGATGACCTACTGTTTACAAGACAGTTGCTCTACCGACTGAGCTAAAGCGGCACGATGGACGGCGCCCGTGGGCGGGCCCGGGGCAGTCTACCTGCTGGCGCGTGCCTCGACACGCCCTCCGGCGCGGCACTGCACACCCGCAGGCGCGGGGCATTCTAGCGCAGCGCGGCGCAGTCCACGGTGCGCTGGCGCGCGGCGCCGAGCTGGCGGCGCAGGGCCGCGGCCTGCGCCGCGGAGTCGGCGCGCAGGTCCAGCCACCAGCGCGACTGGCCGCTGCCGCCGTTGGGGATCAGGTCGGCGTTGAAGCCGGCACGGGCCAGTTCCTGGCGGCGGCGCTCGGCGCCCTCGCGGCTGCGGTACTGGCCCAGGGCGATGGCATTGCCGGCATCGCCCTGGCGCAACGGGTAGTAGTCGCGGATGCCGGCGGCGACGATGCGCTCGGTGGCCTGCTTGAGGCCGTCCTCGCCGCCGATGGTCGGCAGGATCACGCGGAAGCTGGTGGCATCGCTGTCGGCGGCCTCGCGCAGGCGCGCACGCGGCGCGCCCGGGGCCAGCGCGGCGATGGCCGACTGCGCCGCCTCGCGGTCCGCGTACGGCCCCACGCTCAGGCACACCGCCGCGTCGGCGGCCGGCGTGGCCGCAGGCTCGGCCCGGGCCTGAGCCTCGGTGGGCGCGGGCGCAGGGGCGGCAGCGGGTGGTGTCGGCGCGGTTGCCGGCGCGGCGGTCGTGGGAGCCGCCGCTGCGTCGGTTTGTGCCGGAGCCGGTTCGGCCGCACCGGTGGCGACCGCGGGATCGTCCTGCGCCTGGGCTGGCGCGGCCGTGGGCGCAGGAGGCGCAGCGACCGGCGCCGGCGTCTCGCTGACCAGTTGCAGGGTCGCCACCCCGGCGGGCACGGCCGGCATCGGCGCCGATGGCGGGGTCGGCGGCTGCATCGCCCACCACACGGCGACGCCGAGGTTGAGGATGGTCAGGACGACGAGCAGGGCACGAACGAGCATGGCCGGATTCTAGAGCGTGCGGTACGGCTTGGGAGAGACAGTGGCCGAAGGTCGCCCGGCCACGGCGCCTTCGCCGTAGCCGCCAGCGCCGGCCCGCTCAGGCGGCGCCTTTCGCGGCGTGTGCCTGCGCCCACAGCGCCAATCCGTCCAGGACCAGCGCGGGGCGCTGCTCGGCGGGCGGCAGCGCGTGCAACAGCGGCGGCACGCCACCGCCATGCAGCAGCAGCCGCGGCCGTCGCCCCAGCAGGGCCTCGCCCTGCTGCAGGCTGCGTTCGATCAGCGCCACTGCCGCGCCGTCGCAGCCGGAGGCCAGCGCATCGGCGGTGTCGGTGGCGAACTCGTGGTAATCGCCGCCCTCGGCCGGCAGCTGCGCCGCCTTCTGCTGCAGGGCCTGGCGCATCACGGTCGGCGACGGCGCGATGCGGCCGCCGTGGTGCAGGCCGTCGCGGTCCAGCAGGTCCACGGTCAGCGCCGTTCCCACCCCCACTACCAGCACGTCGCCAGCGCCGTGTGCGGCGAGCAGGGCCAGGAAGCGATCGACGCCGAACGCCTGCGGTCGCGCATAGGCAATCCGCACCCCGGCGCAGACGGCCTCGGTGCGCACCACCTGCACCTGCGCGAAGCGGCTGCGCAGCGCCTCCAGCACGGTGGCGGTCAGGGCCGGCGCGGCGACGCTGGCGACGTAGGCGGTACCGCCCTGCGGCAGCGCCGCCACCGCCGCCGCGTCCATGGCCTCGGCGCCATGCGGCCAGGCCTGCACCGCGCCCACCTGCCCATGTTCCAGCGCCGCGAATTTGAAGCGCGAGTTGCCCAGGTCGAACAGCCAGTCGCTCATGCCGCCCTCACGCTGACGTCGCCCGCATGCACCGGCTGCTCGCCGTCGGCGAACGCCACCCGCAGCGCGCCGTCCTCGGCCAGCCCCAACGCCGTGCCTTCGCGCACCTGGCCGCCATCGTCGATGCGCACCGCACGTCCGGCCAGCAGATCCAGCGCGGCGTAGCGCGGCAGGAACGGCGCCAGCCCTTCGGCGTCGAACAGCGCCAGCGCCGGCAACAGGTGCGACAGCACCGCCGCGGCGATCGCGTTGCGCGACACTGCGCCACCGGCCAGGCGGGTCAGGTCGGTCCACGGTTGGTCGATGTCCGCGGCGCTGGCCAATGGCATCGCCACGTTCAGGCCCAGGCCGATCACCGCCCGCGCCGGCCCGGCGAACTCGCCGCCGCCTTCCACCAGCAGGCCGCCCAGCTTGCGCCCGTCGGCCAGCAAATCGTTTGGCCACTTCAGCCCGACCGTCGCGAAGCCGGCCGCACGCAGGGCTTCGGCCACCGCCACGCCGGCCGCCAGGCTCAGGCCGCCCAGCCGGCCCAGCCCGCCCTGGAAGCTGCGCGCCACCGACAGGTAGAGGTGCGCCGCCAGCGGCGAGGCCCAGACCCGGCCGCGACGGCCGCGCCCGCCGGTCTGGCGCTCGGCCAGCAGGACCTCGCTGCCCTGCGCCGGCGCCGGCCGCTGCAGCAGGGTGGTGTTGCTGGAGACCAGGCTCCAGGCGACCTCCAGCCCGGCCAGCTCGGTGCGGGCCTGCCCGCTCAGCCCGGCCCGGATCGCCACGGCGTCGAGCAGTTCCAGCGGCCGCGCCAGGCCATAGCCCTCGCCGGCCCGGCCCTCGATCTCCACCCCGGCCGCGCGCAGCGCCTGAATGCGCTTCCATACCGCCGCCCGGGTCAAGCCGCAGGCGCGCGCCAGGGCATCGCCGGACACGGGGCCCTGGCTGAGCCTGGCCAACAGTTCGCGCTCGTCCAACGCCGGTTCCATCGCCTCGTTTCGCCCCCGGGCGCGCAACGGCGCGACCTCGTAAACCGAAAAGTATGCGGCAACGCCCTCCGGGCGCCCAGGGCCGGGTCCTGCAGCGGGTGAAAACCGCGTTAGAATCGGGATTCACCGCCGCTCGCCCTGGATGCCGACGATGCGCCGTTCCCTGTCCTGCCTGCTCCTGTTGCTGCTGCCACTGGCTGCCGCCCACGCGTCCAACGTGCTGGCGGAGAAGCCGCACACCGACTGCACCTACGGCGAGGCGGCCGATGCCGACAGCACGCCGACGCGTCCGCCGACGACGCATGCGCCCGCCTCCACCGGCAAGCCGACCTCGACCACCACGGGCGGCGGCAGCGACAGCGACCTAGTGCCGCGCATGCGCATGCCGAAGTGGCACAGCTTCCTGCCGGGGATGTTCCGCTGATTCCACGCTGGCTGCGCGGGCTGTGGCCCACGCCCGCCGCCATCGATGACGCGACCTGGCACGCCGTGCGCCGCGACTGCGCCTGGGTCGCCGCCCTGGATGCGCCGCGCGAACAGCGGCTGCGCGCGCTGGCCAGCGCATTCCTGCACCGCAAGACCATCTCGCCGCTGGGCGGCCTGCAGCTGGATGCCCGGCAGTGCGGTTTGCTTGCCGCCCTGTGCTGCCTACCGCTGCTGGAGTACGGCGTCGGCGGCATGAGCGGCTGGTCGCAGTTGCTGGTCTACCCGGACGCGTTCCGCGTGCAGCGCAGCCATGTCGACGCGGCCGGCGTCCTGCACGAGTGGGAAGACGAGTTGATCGGCGAATCCTGGGACAGCGGCCCGTTGGTCCTGTCCTGGGCCGACGTGCAGGCCGACCTGGACGATCCGCGTGCAGGCTACTGCGTGGCCGTGCACGAGATGGCGCACAAGCTCGACGTGCTCGACGGCGTCCTGGACGGCACGCCGCTGCTGCCGCGCGCCTGGCAGCGGCAATGGGCCGACGATTTCCAGCGCAGCTACGACGCCTTCTGCGCACGCGTGGACCGCGGCCGCGCCAGCGAGATCGATGCCTACGCCGCCGAAGCGCCGGAAGAGTTCTTCGCCGTGGTCAGCGAATACCACTTCTCCGCGCCGGAGCGCCTGCAGCGCGAGATGCCCGAGGTGGCCGCGCATCTGGTGCGGTTCTATGGGCCGTCGCCGTTTGCTACCGGCTAAGCCGCGATCGCGTCTCCAGGCATTGCGTCAGTGACAAGGAACGGTCTTCGCCGCGATGATTGCGATGCAGCACGCGGTACGGGAGCCGAGGGCGGACAGCGTCGGGGCTGAAGTCCCTCCCACAGTGCACCTACCATGCAGGCTGCAGGCTGCAGCTGTGAGAGCGACTTTCAGGGCACAGAGGCCGCATCCGTCACGCTTGCCCCGGACGCAAGGCGCACCGTCGGAGCGGCTTCAGTCGCGACGCGCTTCACCGGGGACATCCTGTCGCGGCTGAAGCCGCTCCTACGGGACGTGTCCCGAATGACCATGAGGTGACCTTCGCCGCGAAGAACGCATCACACCAACTTCAAATCCCGCGCATGCGCCTGCGGGAATACCTTCTGCAGCTGCGTCGGCGACAGGCCCCACATGCGGCCGAGCAGGCCGGCGAACATGTCGCGGTAGTTGGTCAGTACCGGGTAGTCGCGGTCCTGGAACAACTTGTCCTTGCTCACCGCCACCTGCTCGCCGGCGATGCGACCGCCGTTGACCCCGCCGCCCAGCACCCAGTACGTGGTGCCGTGGCCGTGGTCGGTGCCCTTGTCGCCGTTCTCGCGGAAGGTGCGGCCGAACTCGGACAGCACCACCACCACGGTATTGCGCCACTCCGGCCCCAGCGCCTCGGCATAGGCCGACAGGCCCTCGGACAGGTTGGCCAGGTTGTTGGCCAGCGCGCCATCGGTGCTGCCCTGGTTGACGTGCGTGTCCCAGCCGCCGACATCGACGAAGCCGAGCCGGTAGCGCTCACGCATCAGCGTGGCGATGCGGCGGGTTTCGTCGGCGAAGGTGCGCGCGCTGGCGGCGCCGCGGTTGGCCTGCTGCATTTCGTCGCGCAGGGCCTGCGAGACCTGCTGGCGCAGCGCCAGGCCGTCGTGCGCGGCGCTGGCCAACTGCGTGCCGTGGTACATGCCGGCGAGGATATCGGCCTGGCGTTGGTCGAAGGCCGGGGTCGGATTGCGCTTGAGCGAGAGATTGGGAATGTCGCCGCCGCCCTGGAAACTCAGCGGCAGCGAATCGGTGAAGGCGATCGACGGTGTGCCGGTGGCGACTTGCGACAGCCGCGCCAGGAAGCCGGTACGATAGTCGCTGCGTTGCCCGGCCGGCTGCCCGGCCTCGATGCTGTCCTGGGTCTCGAAGTGGCTGCGCGACAGGTCGTCGGTGCCGGCGAACGGCACGAACGCCAGTTGCTTGTCGTTCCACAACGGCAGCAGCGTGTCGCGCAGCCGCGGGTTCAGGCCCCACTGCGTATCCAGCGCAATGGCGCTGTTGGGATTGGCCGGATCCGGCTTGGCGATCGCCAAGCTCGGCCGCGAGGCGTAGTAGAAATCGCTGGCGTAGGGCACCAGCAGGTTGTTGCAGTCGTAGCCGCCGCGCAGGAACACCACCAACAGGCGCGGCGACGGCGCAGGCGCGGCGAACAGGCGCCCGGCGAACGGCAGGCTCGCCGCGGCGGCGGCGGACGCGAGCAGGAAGCGGCGACGGTGCATGACGGATCTCCGTGCGGCGAAGGCCGCAGTCAGCGGTAGTTGAAGTCGGGGGATGCCAGCAGGTAGCCGTTCCACTCCTGCTGCGAGCGCGCCTGCGCCAGCGCCTGGCGCGTGGCGTCGCTCAGTTGCGGCTCGATCGCGTGGTAGTACAGCGGGGTGCTCAGTTGCGGAAAACCGCCGCGCTGCTGGCCGTCGACGGTGAACAGCTGGGTATTGCCGTTGCCGATCGCGCGGGCGATCTCGAAGCGCTGCGCCATCTGCCCGGAACTGTTCCAGGCGCTGGATTGCAGCGACCAGCCGTCGGGGGTGATGCGTCCGAAGCTCGGCTCGCCCATCTGGTTCAACCAGCCCAGCAGCGGTTGCGGATTGACGATGGTCTGCCCGTCGTAGGCCAGGCGCAGCGCCGAGACCAGGAACCGGTACGGATCCTTGAATTTGTGCGGCGCGCCGGCGGCCATCTCCGGCGCGGTGAACATCACCTGCAGCACCGCAGCGATGTCGCCATCGCTGCGCTGGAAGGTGCGCGCCATCTTCTCCACCAGCGCCGGCGGCGGGTCGTCGGCGACGAAGTAGTCGGCCAGCTGCCGCGAGATAAAGTGCGCGCACGCCGGCTGGCGCACGATCAGCTGCACCGCGCGCTCGACCTCGTCGAAACCGCCGCCGGCGATCCGCTGACCGAGCAGGGTCTTGTCGCCGGGCTGGTGCCGGGCGGGGTTGAACTCGAACGCGCCGCGGCGCAGATACTGCCCTTGCAGCGCCGGCGGCAGCTTTGGCGGCCCGTCGCGGTCGACCGGCGCGATGCCGACGCCGGTGAGGATCAGCGCCAGTTGCTGCACGTCCTTCTGCGTGTAGCCGGCATCGACGCCGAGGGTGTGCAGCTCCATCAGCTCGCGCGCGTAGTTCTCGTTGACCTTGCCCTTGGCGTTCTGCGCGTTGTCCAGGTACTCCAGCATCGCCGGGCTCTGCAGCGTCGCCATCACCAGGTCGGAGAACTTGCCCAGCGCGTGCGGGCGGATCGCGTTGTCGGCGTAGTCGGCCACGGTCCAGCGCAGGCGACCCTTGTCGGCGAACACGCTGAAATGGTTGAGCCAGAACCACACCATCTGCTCGCGCAGCTGGTCCGGCGCGTAGATGGCGCGCAGCAACTGCGCCTGGCGTGCCTGGTTCAACAACAGGTCGGCGCGCTGCTGCGCGGCCTTCTTCGCCGCCACCTTGGCGTCGCCGTCCGGCATGGCCTTGATCGCCTGCTGTGCGGCAGCCTGCTGCTTGAGCAGTTCCTGCACTGGCGTATGCAACGCCGCGTAGCCATCCAGTTGCGCGCGCACCGGCGCCGGCAAGGCGGCATCGCCGGCGGCGTCGGCCTGCAGTTGCTCGCGCAGGAAGCGCTTGCGTCCGTCGCGCTCGAACTGCGCCACGCTGGCGCTGTCCAGACCGATGGTCATCGACTGCAGCCAGCGCGCGTCGTCGCGCTTGATCACCTTGTCGGTGGCGGCGATGGCGCCAACGGTGAACAGCACCAGCAGCAGCGACAACAGCAGCCGCTGGGTGTTGCGCAACACACGCCGGCCGCGCACGCGCAGACGCGTTGCTGCAGGACGATGCCGGGATGCGGACATGCGGGGCTCCTGGACGAAAAGCGGCGTGAAGACCGGCGCAGTATCGCCAGCTGGACGCCGGTCGCGTTAAGCCACTGTCGGAAAGGCCGCAGGCATTTGCACGGGATTCACCTGCTGCTGCGGTGCAGCGGTGCTGGCCCAGGTGAGCCCGGCGCGGTTGGCAGGGCGCAGCGGGATGCCGATCCCCGACCGGCGCCGAGGCGTCGCTGCGCCTACAACCCCGGCGGCAAGGTGACCAGGAAGCGCGCCCCGCCCAGTTCCTCGGAGCGGCTGACCTGCAGTTCGCCGCGGTAGCCCTTGACCAGGTCCTGCACGATCGCCAGGCCGATGCCGTGGCCGTGCACGCGCTCGTCGCCGCGCACGCCGCGCTGCAGGATGTGCGCCACTTCCTCCGGCGCGATGCCGGGGCCGTCGTCCTCCACCGCGATGATCAGGCCGGCGCGGCGGCTGCCGGCGGCCGGTTCCGGGCGCACGCTCAGCAGCACGCGCCGGCGCGCCCACTTGAACGCGTTCTCCAGCAGGTTGCCGAGCAGTTCCTGCAGGTCGCCGGGTTCGCCATGGAAGCGCGCGCTCGGCTCGATGTCGAACTCGCACAGCACGCCCTTGGCCGCGTAGACCTTCTCCAGGCCGCGCACGATCTCTTCGGCGTTGGGCTCGATCGGCAGCGGCGCGGCGAACAGCTTGTGGCCGCTGGAAGCGGCGCGGGCCAACTGGTAGGACACCAGGTTGTTCATGCGCCGCAGCTGCACGTCCAGCTCTTCGCGCAGCTCCGGCCCTTGCGCGCCGCTGTCGAGCTGGGTGCGCAGCACCGCCAACGGCGTCTTCAGGCTGTGCGCCAGGTCGGCCAGGGTGTTGCGCTGGCGGTCCAGGTTCTCGCGCTCGCTCTCGATGAAGGCGTTGATGCTGTCGGTGAGCGGTTCCAGCTCGCGCGGATGGCGATCGCCCATGCGCACCGCTTCGCCGCGCTGCACCTTGGTCAGTTCGTTGATCACCCGCCGCAGCGGGCGCAGGCTCCACTGCAGGATGAAGGCCTGCAGCACCAGCAGGATCAGGCCGGCGCCGCCGAGGTTGAACCACACCCGGCCGCGGAACACGCGCAGCTGCGCGCCCAGCGCGCGGGTGTCCTCCATGATGTAGATGGTGACCGGGGTTTCCTTGTCGCGGCGCACGTAGGCCAGGCCGATGCCGTAGCGGTAGACCTCGCCTTCGCTGCCGTCGATCTGGGTCATCGGCCAGGGCCCGTCGAAGGTTTCCTGGCGCGGTTCGAGCATGCCGCCGCGCGGCGGCAGCGGGCCTTCGCTGGACATCGAGATCCAGCCTTCGCTGGGCAACACGATCTGCGCGTACAGGCCGCTGCCGGGCCGGTCGAAATGCGGGTCCGGCGGCGGCTTGTCGTTGTTGATGTACAGCGAACCGTCGCGGGCGACGTCGATATTGTTGGCGTAGGCGGTGGCGTAGCTCTTCAGGCGCTCGCGCAGGTTGCTCAGCGCGGTGTCGGCGAAGGCCTGGTCCAGTGCGTAACCTGCGGCAGCCAGGAACGCCAGCAGACTGAGGCTGGCGGCGAGCAGCTGGCGCGCCTGCAACGAACGCGGGCGCCAGCGCTTGTACCACCTGGGTCGTGCCGCCACGCGGTCGCTTCCTCGGTGTGCTCGCCGGCGCCTGCGATCAGCCTTCGGTGCGCGGAATCGCGAACCGGTAGCCGCGGCCGCGCACGGTCTCGATCGGCTTCAACTCGCCGTCCGGGTCCAGCTTCTTGCGCAGGCGGCCGATGAAGACTTCGAGCACGTTGGAGTCGCGGTCGAAATCCTGCTGGTAGATGTGCTCGGTCAGGTCGGCCTTGGAGACCAGTTCGCCGGCGTGCATCATCAGGTACTCGAGCACCTTGTACTCGTAGCTGGTCAGGTCCACGTTGCTGCCGCTGACGCTGACGGTCTGCGCCGCCAGGTCCAGCGCGACCGGACCGCATTCCAGGGTCGGCTTGCTCCAGCCGGCGGCGCGGCGCAGCAGCGCGTTGACGCGCGCCAGCAGCTCTTCGACGTGGAACGGCTTGACCAGGTAGTCGTCGGCGCCCTGCTTGAGGCCTTCGACCTTGTCCTGCCAGCTGGAACGCGCGGTCAGGATCAGCACCGGAAACTTCTTGCCTTCGTCGCGCAGTGCCTTGATCAGCTCCATGCCCGACATCTTCGGCAGGCCGAGATCGATGATGCCCACGTCGAAGGGCACTTCGCGGCCCATGTACAGGCCTTCCTCGCCGTCCTGCGCCGCATCCACCGCAAAGCCTTCGCGCTTCAGGCGAGCGGCCAGGGTCTCTCGCAGCGGAGCTTCGTCTTCGACCAGAAGGATACGCATGAACTCTCCCTAGTAACTTACAGGTGGCCGGTGGCCGGGGCGGTGTGTGGAACCTGAACCGAACTATCCGGACTCACGGGTGATCGTCGCGTGGTGGCTCGGGAGGCTCGCCCGAGCGCGGCGCCCGCGGCGGCGCCGTACGGCCAGGCTGCGGATCGTCCATATAGCGTACCCGTCCGCGGCCATCCATGTACTTGACGCGGTTGATGTCGCGCCCGTCGAACGGCACGCGTTCGGCACCAAGAATCTGCCCACCGGTGGAACGCTGCACGCGGCGCACCGCGTCGGACAGCGAGCTGCCGGGATAATCGCGGTTGCGGCCCGCATCGCGCTCCGGCGGCGCCATCACGCCCGGCATGGGCGGCTGCTGCGCACGGCCATGCCCGGCCGCGACCGACGCCAGCGCGAGCGCGAAGACAGCGGCAAAGCGGTAGTGGCGGGAAGCGGAAGAAGTCACGACGGGCATCCTAACGGACTGATCGGAAACGTTCAAAACTTGTGAAGCGCGACACCTCTCGGGAATGAAGACGACCTCGAGAAATCGAGGCAAATTCTTGATTTTTCGGGGTGAATCCGGTCTGAACTTTTCCGGGCGCCACGGGCAACATTCAGTCAAATGAACCTGCAGATGGGCAATGCAAGGGCCGCGCCAGGGGGCTGGAGAGGCCATTGGGTTGGTGCTTCGGGGCGTCTCCCGGCGGGTAGAGACTAGCCGCAATATCCTGAACGGAATCCCTGAACGAGATGCAGGGAGCGGGAGACAAGTCCATCGCTGATGAGGCCTGCGCCGCTCCCGGCGCATCCATGAGGAGACGACTGCGATCGGCCGCCGAGCAGGGCAAACGCGTCCCGGGGTTCCGGCTGAGCGCCCGCTGGACAGGTCAGGCCGCCGCGCGCGCCGCCCCTTCGGTGACCGCCAACGCCCGCTCCAGCAGCATCCAGTCCGCACCCGGCCGGTGCGCCCCTTCGCTGAGCACCTGGCGAAAGGCACGGCCGCCGGGCTGGCCGTGGAACAGGCCGAGCAGGTGCCGGGTGATGTGCTTGAGCGCCAGACCCTCGGCCAAGCGCGCCTCGACGTAGGGGCGCAGCGCGCGCAGCAGTTCCGCGCGCGGGCGCAGCGCCGCGCCGGTCAGGGCCGCGTCCAGGCGGTGCAGGACGTAGGGGTCGTGGTAGGCGGCGCGGCCCAGCATCACCCCGTCCACCGCCTGCAATTGCGCCTGCGCCGTCTCCACCTCGGCCAGGCCGCCGTTGAGCACCACCTGCAACTGCGGCCGCTCGCGCTTGAGCCGGTGCGCCCAGTCGTAGCGCAGCGGCGGCACTTCGCGGTTCTCCTTGGGCGACAGGCCCTGCAGCCAGGCGTTGCGCGCATGCACCACGAACAGCCCGCAGCCGGCCGCGGCGACCTGGTCGACGAAGGCCAGGAACACCGCATAGTCGTCGTCGTGGTCCACGCCCAGCCGGCACTTCACCGTCACCGGGATGTCCACCGCCGCGACCATCGCCGCCACGCACTCGGCGACCAGCGCCGGCTCGCGCATCAGGCAGGCACCGAAGCGCCCGGCCTGCACCCGGTCGGACGGACAGCCGCAATTGAGGTTGATCTCGTCGTAGCCCCAGTCCTGGCCGATCCGCGCCGCCTGCGCCAGCAGCGCCGGCTCGCTGCCGCCGAGCTGCAAGGCAAGCGGATGCTCGGACGCATCGAAATCCAGCAACCGCGCGCGATCGCCCAGCACCACCGCATTGGCGTGCACCATCTCGGTGTAGAGCCGCGCCGACGGCGCCAGCAGCCGGTGGAATACCCGGCAATGGCGGTCGGTCCAGTCCATCATCGGGGCAACGGACAGGCGCAGCGAGGCCGCATAGCGCGCGGGATGGTCGGAGATGGGGAGCGGAAGCGTCATCGGAACGGCGGACGGGCGCCGCCGGCCGTCGGCCGCAGCGCCAGGTCATTGGCTTAGGGATCAATAGCTTACACCGTCGCCATGAACGCTGCCGGGATCTGCCGACAACAACGCCCTGGCGCTTGACCCGCCGCCGCATCCGGCCTATCGTGCGCTCGCCGAAGGTATTCATCGCTTCATTCGGATGAAGGGATGAATTTAAACGGGAATCCGGTGACGGCCGGCGCCGCAAGCGCCTGCCCATTCCGGAGCTGCCCCGCAGCGGTGAATGGAAACGACCTCCGTCAATGGCACTGGGCCGGCGCATGCCGGCCTGGGAAGCGACGGACAGTAGGTGCGCAGCCGGCACGGTGCGCGTGTCCATCAGCCCGAATACCGGCCCCGGCCGGAGGACCGTGCGTCCTCCGATTCGACCTGGCGCCTCCGCGGGGAGGCGGCCGGACCGCGACCCGGCCTTGCGCCGCGCCGCGCCGTCCGCCTGCCCGCGCGGTACCGGTTCGCCCGCGGGGGCGAAGGTCGCTGGCGTGGCGGGCGGTCCGTGCGAACGGGACGCGCGGCGCGCGGTTCCTTCGTTCCTCAATGCCCTTGAACGCAATGAGGAAACGCAACATGACGATCGTGACCAACCTGGGCTTCCCGCGCATCGGTGCGCGGCGCGAGCTCAAGCAGGCGCTGGAACGCTACTGGCGCCGCGACATCGACGGCGCGCAACTGCAGGACACCGCACGCGAGCTGCGCCAACGCCACTGGCGACTGCAGCGCGACGCCGGGGTGGACGTGCCGCCCAGCAACGACTTCAGCCTGTACGACGCGATGCTCGACACCGCGTTCCTGTTCGATGCCATCCCGCAACGCTACCGCGCGCTGGCCGATGCCGATCCGCTGGCCGGCTATTTCGCGATGGCGCGCGGCACGCAGGAACACGGCCTGGACCTGCACGCGCTGGAAATGACCAAGTGGTTCGACACCAACTACCACTACCTGGTGCCGGAGCTGGCGCGGCGCCAGCACTTCCGCCTGCGCGGCGACAAGCCGGTGGTGGAGTTCCTGGAAGCCAAGGCGCAGGGCATCCAGACCCGGCCGGTGCTGATCGGGCCGGTGACCTTCCTGGCGCTGTCCAAGACCGTGGACGGCAGCGACCGCTGGGCGCTGCTGGACAGCCTGCTGCCGGTGTACGCCGAACTGCTGCAACGCCTGCATGCGGCCGGCGCTGGGTGGGTGCAGCTCGACGAACCGGCGCTGGTGCTGGATCTGGACGAGGCCGCACGCGCCGCCTATCGCCGCGCTTACGACGTCCTGGCGCAGGCGCCGCGGCCGAAGCTGCTGCTGACCAGCTACTTCGGCGAGCTGGGCGACAACCTGGAACTGGCGATGGCGCTGCCGGTGGATGGCGTGCACGTGGACCTGGTGCGCGGCGTGGCGCAACTGGACGCGGTGCTGCAGGCCCTGCCGGCCGGGCGCGTCCTCTCGGCGGGCCTGGTCAACGGCCGCAACGTGTGGCGCACGCCGCTGGACAACGCGCTGACCCTGGCCCGCTACGCCGCCGGCCATGTCGGCCGCGAGCGGCTGTGGCTGGCGCCGTCCTGCTCGTTGCTGCACGTACCGGTGGATCTGCAGCAGGAGACCAAGCTGGACCGCGAACTGGTCGGCTGGCTGGCCTTCGCCAGGCAGAAGCTGCAGGAACTGCGTACCCTGGCCGATGCGCTGGACGACCAGCCGCAGGCGCAGGCGGGGCTGGATGCGGCGCGCGATGCGCTGGCCAGCCGGCGCGCCTCCGCCCGCGTGCACCGCGCCGAGGTGGCGCGGCGGGTGGAGGCACTGACCGACGACGCCGGCCGCCGGCAGTCGCCGTATGCGCAGCGCCGCCAGGCGCAGCAGGCGGCGCTGCGGCTGCCGCTGTATCCGACCACCACCATCGGCTCGTTCCCGCAGACCGAGCAGGTGCGGCAGGCGCGTGCGCAGCACAAGGCCGGCAAGCTCGACGATGCCGCCTACGACGCGTTCCTGGCCGCCGAAACCGAGCGCTGCGTGCGTGCGCAGGAGCAGCTGGGCCTGGACGTGCTGGTGCACGGCGAGTTCGAGCGCAACGACATGGTCGAGTACTTCGGCGAGCAGCTCGACGGTTTCGCCTTCACCCGGCACGGCTGGGTGCAGAGCTACGGCTCGCGCTGCGTCAAGCCGCCGATCATCTACGGCGACGTGCAGCGCCCGGCGCCGATGACGCTGCGCTGGACCCAGTACGCGCAGTCGCTGACCGAGCGGCCGATGAAGGGCATGCTGACCGGACCGGTGACGGTGCTGCAGTGGTCGTTCGTGCGCGACGACCAGGAACGCGCGCAGACCTGCCGGCAGATCGCGCTGGCGCTGCGCGACGAGGTGCGCGACCTGGAGGCGGCCGGCATCGGCGTGATCCAGATCGACGAGCCGGCGATCCGCGAAGGCCTGCCGTTGCGCCGCGCCGACTGGCAGGCGTACCTGGACTGGGCGGTGCAGTGCTTCCGCATCGCCGCGGCCGGCGTGCGCGATGCCACGCAGATCCACACCCACATGTGCTACTCGGAGTTCAACGACATCATCGAGGCGGTGGCGGCGATGGATGCGGACGTGATCTCGATCGAGACCTCGCGCTCGCGCATGGAGCTGCTCGATGCCTTCGTGCGCTTCCGCTACCCGAACGCGATCGGGCCGGGCGTGTACGACATCCACTCGCCGCGCGTGCCGAGCACGCAGGAGATGGTGGAGTTGCTGGAGAAGGCGCGTGCGGTGCTGGATCCGCAACAACTGTGGGTCAATCCGGATTGCGGCCTGAAGACCCGTGGCTGGGCGGAAACCCGCAATGCGTTGCAGGCGATGGTGGCGGCGGCGCAGCAGTTGCGCAATCAGCACGCGCAGGCGGCGTGATCCGGCGATGCCCGGCGCCACGTGCGCCGGGCATCGCCATACGCCCGGCATGTCCGGCATCCCAGTTCGGCGTGCATTGCTGCATTGCGTCTTTGTCCGGCAATGTGCGCTGGCTATAACCGGAGGCGAACGCGTGGCGAGGGGGCGCTGCGTCCTCGCCGACGTGCTGCCGGCGGCGCACCGCGCCGCGGTCTTCGGTATGCGCGTGGGCTCTCAGCACCGCCACGGAGAGCGCGTCATGCCGAAGCTGTCGAACCTGTCCGCCGTCTGCGTCCTGTGTCTCGTCGTCCCCGCCGCCACGCTGCACGCGGCCGAACTGATTCCCAAACAACTGGCCGGACCGCCGGAGGAGTTCGCGCAGATGCGTGCGCCCGCCCCGGCGGAAGCGGCGATCCTGTCCAAGAGCGCGCTGCTGCCGGTGGAGTTCTCCGCCGCGCGCAGCGGTGGCCCGGCACACTGGCAGACCACGCTGCCGGTGGAGAACGGCAAGCTGCGCTTCGTGGTGCTGTCCGGCGAACACGACTGGCAGCCGCGCCTGAGCGCGCCGGCCACGGCCAACGCACGCGCGGGCACCGCCGCCGCGACGCCGATGCTCGCGCCCAGCGCCAAGGCCACCCAGCTGGGCGCCGGCGGCGCCGCACTGCCGGCCCGCGAGTACCGCGTGGACAGCGCCGCTAACGGCGACTGGACCCTGACCCTGCAGGCAGACGGCAGCCGCACGCCGCAACGTGGCTACGTCCTGATGGAAGGCGATCCGCGCACGCAACTGGCGTCCTATCCCAGCGACCGCGCGCAACTGCAGCGCGGCCAGCGCATCGGCCTGACCGCAATGCTCGGCGGCATCGATGTGCAGGGCAACGTGAGCCTGGCACGCAGCGCCGGCAGCGGCCGCATCGACACCGCGCAGCTGCGGGTGATCGCGCCGGACGGCTCCATCCGCCAGTGGCCGATGGCCGACGACGGCCGCCACGGCGACGGCGCCGCGGGCGACGGCGTGTATGCCGGCGACTTCCCGGCGACCGCCACCGGGACCTACATCGCGCAGGTGGTGGTGCACGGCCACGACGCCGGCGGCCAGGCCTTCGTGCGCACCAGCGAGCACGTGCTGCCGGTGCTGGACACCACCTTGCGCATCAATGCCGATGCCGTCGCCGCCAGCGCCCAGCCCGGCACCCGCCTGGCCCTGCCGATCCCGGTGCGCATCGGCGGCGGCCAGGCGCCGGCGCATTACCGCGTGCTCGGCGAACTGTGGGGCACCGGCCGCGACGGCAGCGCGGTGCCGGTGGCCTGGCTCGGCGGCATGCTCGCGCCGCAGGACGGGCGCCTGCCGCTGAGCGTGGACGAACGCTGGATCGTCCGCGCCGGCGCCCGCGCGCCGTTCACCCTGCGCAACCTGCGCGTGGAGGATCCGGACAACTTCGTGCCGCTGGCCACGCGCGCGACGCTGCCGCTGAGCCTGCCGGCACTGCGCCGCAGCAGCGTGGCGCGCAGCACCGGCGCGATCGATGAGAGCATGCGCATGGGCGAGCGCCCGGCGCAGCTGAGCGCAGCCGCCACCGCCGACATGCAGGCGCAGGCCACCGGTAAGCGCCTGGTGCTGGTGCACGGCTACTGCTCGGGCGGTGTGTGGCCGGTGGCGCAGTTCACCAATGCGTCCGCGTTCCTGGACGTCAACCAGAACCGCAGCAACGACCAGTTCGCGCAGCGCCTGGCGCAGTTCGGTAGCCAGTGGAATTCGTTCGGCACGGTGGCGCACAGCCAGGGCGGCATGGCCGCGCTGCATCTGTACGTGTACTACTGGAGCGGCCTGGACAACGCCAGCGGCGGGCGCGTGATGCAGTCGGTGGGCACGCCCTACCAGGGCACCAACCTGGCCGGAATCCTGGCCACGGTGGGCTCGTGGTTCGGCGTGGGCTGCGGCACCAACAACGACCTCACCTACGACGGCGCCAAGGCCTGGCTGGCCGGCATCCCCAACTCGGCGCGGGCGCTGGTGAACTACTACACCACCTCCTTCGCCAAGACCAACTGGTACACCAACGACTACTGCAATGCGGCCTCGGACCTGGTGCTGAGCGACCCGGAGGATGGCACCGTGGAGCAGGTCAACGGCCAGTTGCCCGGCGGCATCAACCGCGGCCACACCACCGGCGAGTGCCACACCACCGGCATGCGCGATCCGGCGCAGTACCTGGACGCCAGCCGCAACGCGACGATGAACGCCAACGCGGCGCGTTGAGGGGCCGGGATTGGTTTGTCGGGATTGGGGATTGGTAACAGCGCCGCCCGGGCATGTCAGCTGGTGCGGCGCTGATCTTTCGACCGGGATGCGGTTTTTGTAGGAGCGGCTTCAGCCGCGACAGGTGGTGTCTGTCATGCCTGTCGCGGCTGAGGCCGCTGCTACGGTCGTGCGTTGAATGCGCTAACGCGCCGCGTCCGCCACAGACTCGCCGCTTTGCGCATCCGCACCGCCGCCGAGCACCTTGTACAGGGTGACGCGGTTGCCGGCTTCGGTCAGCCGCAACGTGATCATGTCCTGCTGCGCCGCGTACAGCGAACGCTGCGAATCCAGCGCATCCAGATAGCTGTCCACGCCATTGCGATAGCGGGCTTCGGCCAGGTCGTAACTGCGCTGGGTGACCGCGACCAGGGCGCGCTGCGCGTCCATGCGTTCGTCCAGCTGCGCACGCGTGGCCAGCGCATCGGCCACCTCGCTGAAGGCGCTCTGGATGGCCTTCTCGTAGCTGGCGATGTTGACGTCGCGGGTGATGCGGGCCACGTCCAGTTGGGCCTTGAGCGCGCCGGCACGGAAGATCGGCACGCTGATGCTGGGCACGAACGACCAGGTGCGGTTACCCGCATCGAACAGGCTGGACAGCGCGCTGCTGCTGCGTCCGGTGGAGGCGGTCAGCGAGATGGTCGGGAAGAACGCCGCGCGTGCCGCGCCGATGTCGGCGTTGGCCGATTTCAGCGTGTGCTCGGCGTACAGTACGTCCGGGCGCTGCAACAGCACCCGCGATTCCAGCGGCGCCGGTAGCGGCGCCAACGCGATGCCGCCCTCCAGCGCACCGGCCTGCGGCAGGGCATCGGCCGGCACCGGCGCGCCCACCACCAGATCCAGGGCGTTGCGCGCGGTGGCCAGCTGCGTGGTGTAGCTGGCCACGTCGGCGCGCGCGCTTTCCACGCTGGTCTGCACCTGCGCCAGGTCCAGCCCGGAGGCGATGCCTTCCCGGTGTCGCGCCTCGGTGAGCGCCATGGTCCGCCGCTGGCTGTCCAGGGTCTGCTGCGCCAGCGCCAGACGCTGCTGGTCGGCGGCCACGGTCAGCCAGTCGGCCGCGACCTCGGCAACCAGGCTCAGGCGCGTGCTGCGCTGGGTCTGTGCGGTCGCCAGGTAGGTTTCCAGGGCTTCGTCCTTGAGGCTGCGGATGCGCCCGAACAGGTCCAGCTCCCAACTGCTGATGCCGACGTCGGCCGCATACGTGCGCGCCACCTCGGAACGTCCGCTGAGGCTGGTGGCGGCGCTGCTGCGCGAGGCGCTCTGGCTGCCGCTCACGCTCACCGACGGGAACAGGTCGGCGCGCTGGATGCGGTACTGCGCGCGCGCCTTGTCGATGTTGAGCACGGCCACGCGCAAGTCGCGGTTGTGCTCCAGCGCCTGCGCGATCACGTGCTGCAGGCGCGGGTCCAGGAACACCTGGCGCCAGTCCAGCGAGGCGACGTTGGCGATGGCGTCGCCACTGCCACGGCTGCTGCCTTCGCCGTTGGCGAAGGTCGCCGGCACCGGCGCGTCCGGGCGCGCGTAGCTCGGCGCCAGGCTGGCGCAGCCGGCGAGCAGGCCGGCGCAAGCCAGCGCCAGCGCCGAGCGGGTCAGGGACACCGGGGTCATGGGTTCGCCTCCTGCAGCTGTGCCGGTGCCGGTTCGGCGCGCTTGCCGGGGAACAGACTGCGCACGATCACGTAGAACAGCGGCACGAAGAAGATGCCGAGCGCGGTCGAGACCAGCGTGCCGCCGAGCACGCCGGTGCCCAGCGAATGGCGGCCGCCGGAACCGGCGCCGCTGCTGACTACCATCGGCAGCACGCCGAGCAGGAACGCCAGCGAGGTCATCAGGATCGGCCGCAGGCGCATGCGCGCGGCATGCAGGGTGGCCTCGACCAGCGGCTGGCCCTTCTCTTCCAGTTCCTTGGCGAACTCCACGATCAGGATGCCGTTCTTGGCCGCCAGGCCCATCGTCGCCAGCAGGCCGACCTGGAAGTAGATGTCGTTGGACAGCCCGCGCAGCCAGGTCGCCAGCAGCGCGCCGACGATGCCCACCGGCACCGCCAGCATCACCGAGATCGGGATCGACCAGCTCTCGTACAACGCGGCCAGGCACAGGAACACGAACGCCAGCGACACCGCGTACAGCATCCAGGTCTGCGCACCGGCGGCCTGCTCCTGGTAGGACATGCCCGACCAGGCGTAGCCCACGTCCTTGCCGACCTTGCCCACCAGCGCAGCGATGCCGTTCATCGCCTCGCCGGAACTGATGCCGCTGGCGGCGCTGCCGGTGATCTCCATCGACTCCACGCCGTTGAAGCGGCTCAGCACCTGTGGCGCATACGCCCACTGGCTGCTGGAGAAGGCCGAGAACGGCACCATCTCCGAACTGCTGTTGCGCACGTACCAGCGGCCAATATCGGCCGGCAGCATGCGGGCGGCCGGCTCGCCCTGCACATAGACGCGCTTGACCCGGTTGTTGTTGAGGAAGTCGTTGACGTAGCTGCCGCCCATCACCGTCGCCAGCGTGGCGTTGATGTCCGAAGCGCTCAGGCCCAGCGCGCCGGCCTTGGCGTCGTCGATCTGCACGCGGTAGGTCGGCGCGTCCTCCAACCCGTTGAAGCGCACCGCGCTCAGCTCCTTGTCGGCGTTGGCCAGCTGCAGCAGTTGCTGCCGCGCGGTGACCAGCGCGTCGTGTCCCTTGCCGGCCACGTCCTGCAATTCCAGGGTAAAGCCGGACGTGGTGCCCAGGCCGTTGATCGCCGGCGGCGACAGCGCGAACACCTGCGCATCCGGTAGCGTGCCCATCATCGCGCCGGTGATGCGGTTGGCGATCTCCTGCGCCGAAGCGTCGCGCTCGGCCCAATCCTTGAGCTTGATGAAGCCCATTCCCGAATTCTGGCTGCTGCCGGCCAGGCTGAAACCGGTGATGGTCATCATGCCGGCCACCTCCGGCTGTTTGAGGATGTACGCGGCGGCCTGGTCGATCGACTGCTGCGTGCGCTGCTGGGTCGCGCCGGCCGGCGTGGTGAACATCACCATCAGCATGCCCTGGTCCTCGTCGGGCAGGAACGAACTGGGCAGGCGCCAAAACAGCAGCGCCATCACCGCGAGCAACACCAGATAGACCAAGCCGCCGAGCTTGCGGTGGCCGATCAGCTTGCCCACGCCGCGGCCGTAGCCGTCGGCGCCGCGGTCGAAGCGCGCATTGAACCAGCCGAAGAAGCGCCCGAGCGGGCCCTTGCGCGACACGTGCCCGCCCTGCTCGATCGGCTTGAGCAGGCTGGCGCACAGCGCCGGACTCAGGGTCAGCGCCACCAGCAGCGACAGCAGCATCGCCGCGGCGATGGTCACCGAGAACTGGCGATAGATCTCGCCAGTGGCGCCGCCGAAGAACGCCATCGGCAGGAACACCGCGGTCAGCACCAGGGCGATGCCGACCAGCGCGCCGGAGATCTGCCCCATCGAGGTGTAGGTCGCCTGCCGCGGCGACATGCCTTCCTCGCTCATCAGGCGCTCGACGTTCTCCACCACCACGATGGCGTCGTCGACCAGCAGGCCGATCGCCAGCACCATCGCGAACATGGTCAGCGTATTGATCGAATAGCCGAGCAACGCCAGCACGCCGAAGGTGCCCAGCAGCACCACCGGCACCGCGATCACCGGCACCAGCGTGGCCCGCCAGTTCTGCAGGAACAGGTACATCACCAGCACCACCAGCACGATCGCCTCGAGCAGGGTCTTGACCACTTCCTCGATGGAGATGCGCACGAACGGCGTGGTGTCGTAGGCGATCTCGTACTTGAGCCCGGCGGGGAAGTACGGCTTGAGCTGCTCGAGCTTGGCTTCCACCGCCTTGGCCGCGTCCAGCGCGTTGGCGCCGGTCGCCAATTCCAGGCCCATGCCGGAGGCGGACTTGCCGTTGTACTTGGAACTGGACGCGTAGGACTTGGAGCCCAGCTCGACCCGCGCCACATCGCGCAGGTACACCGTGGCGCCGCCGGTCTGCGACTTCAGCACGATCGCCTCGAACTGCGCCGGGGTCCTGAGCTTGCTGCGCGAGGTGACCGTGGCGTTGAGCTGCTGGCCCTGCACCGCCGGCAACGCGCCCAGCGCGCCGGAGGAGACGTCGGCGTTCTGCGCCGAGATCGCGTTGCTCACGTCCGAGGGCATCAGCCCGTAGGTGCGCAGCTTTTCCGGATCCAGCCAGATCCGCATCGAATACTCGGAGCCGAACACGTTGACCCCGCCGATGCCGTTGAGCCGGCTGATCGGATCCTGCAGCGTGGACACCATGTAGTCGCCGATGTCGGTGCTGTCCATGCTGCCGTCTTCGGAGGTGAAGGCCAGCACCATGAACATGCTGCTGCCCATGGACTTGGTGACGGTCACGCCATTGCTCTGCACCGCCTCGGGCAGCATCGCCTCGCCTTGCGAGACCTTGTTCTGCACCTGCACCTGGGCGGTGTCCGGATCGGTGCCGGAATCGAAGGTCAGGGTGATCGAGGCAGTGCCGGCAGAACTGCTGCTGGAGGACATGTACAGCAGGTGGTCCAGGCCGGTCATCTGCTGCTCGAGGATCTGCGTCACCGAGTTCTGCACGGTCTCCGCCGAGGCGCCGGTGTAGGTGGCGCTGATGTTGATCGACGGCGGAGCGATGTCGGGATACTGCTCCAACGGCAGCGACAGGATCGAGAGTGCGCCGGCCAGGGTGATGACGATCGCGATGACCCAGGCAAAGATGGGACGGTCGATGAAGAAACGGGCCATGGCGGTTCCTCAGTCGGCCTTCGTTGCCGCCGCAGCGTTGCCCTGGGAGGCCGCCGGTGCGGTGGTGGTGGCGTTGCCGGTCGCCGCGGTCGCGGTCACTTCCACCGCCTTGACCTCGGCGCCGACCGACACCTTCTGCGAGCCCTGCACGATGACCTTGTCGCCGGCCTTCAAGCCGTCGCGCACCACCCATTTGTCGCCGATCGCATCGCCGGTGGTCAGCACGCGCTGGGCGACCTTGTTGTCGCGGCCGACCACCATCGCCACCGCCTCGCCCTTGCTGTTGCGGCTGATCGCCTGCTGCGGCACGAGGATGGCCTGCTCGTCCACCGCCATCGGCAGCACCGCCTTGACATACATGCCCGGCAGCAGCAGATGATCGGGATTGGGGAACACCGCGCGCAGCTTGACCGTGCCGGTGGCGGTATCGACCGCGGCATCCACCACCTCCAGCGTGCCGCTGCGTGCGTAGGTGCTGCCGTCCTCCAGCTGCAACTTCACCTCCGCCTTGCCGTTCACCGCCTTGAGCTGGCCGGCATCGAGCTGGCGGCGCAACTGCAGCAGTTGCGCGCTGGACTGGGTCACGTCCACGTACATCGGGTCGAGCTGGTTGATGGTGGCCAGCACCTCGCTCTGGCCGGCGCTGACCAGCGCGCCCGGCGTGTAGCTGGAGGTGCCGATGCGGCCGGAAATCGGCGCGGTGATGCGCGTGTAGTCGAGATTGATGCGCGCGGTCTGCAACGCCGCCTTGGCCGCGACCACGGCCGCCTCGTTCGAGCGCAGCGTGGCCACTGCATCGTCGCCGTCCTGCTTGCTGACCGCATCCAGTCCGACCAGGGTCTGGTAGCGCTGCGCCTTGGGCCTGGCCGACAACACCGCTGCCTCGGCCTGCGCCAGATCGCCCTTGGCGGTGTCGTACGCGGCCTGGTAGCTGGCCGGATCGATCTCGTACAACACCTGTCCGGCGCGGACGTCCTGGCCCTCGGCGAACAGCCGCTTGCGCAGGATGCCGCCGACCTGCGGGCGCACCTCCGAGCTCATGTAGGCCACGGTGCGGCCCGACAGGGTCTGTTCCACCGCCAGCCGCTGCGCCTTCACCGTCTGCACGCCGACCTGCGTCTGCGGCATCTGCGGCGGCTGCTTGGAGGAACACGCGGCCACGGCCGTGGCGATGGCGGCGAGCAGCAGCCAGCGCGAGGACGAAAGAGAGAAACGGCGGACGACGAGCAGCATGCGGCGCACTCACGGGAGATCCGAAGGTGGCCACGCTAGGGCGCAAATGTGCAGCAAATTTGGAGATCGCTGGCGATGGCGCGGATTCGCTTGCTTTCCCTTGCTGCGACGCGGCTAATACGCAGCATCTGCCGTTCCCGCGCCGCGCATTGCCTCCGATGAAACTGGGCCTCACCGCCAAGCTGTTCCTCGCCATCCTCGCCGCGTGCGTGGCGGTGCTGCTGATCAACGGCCTGGCCGTACAGGCCTTCGTCAAACGCCAGTTCCTGGACTACCTCAACCAACAAGGGGTGGAGCGCATGCTGGAGACCCTGCCGCGGGTCAGGGCCGAGTACGCGCGGCATGGCAACTGGGATTTCGTGCGCGACAATCCGGATGTCTGGTTCGTGTTGATGCGCCCGGAGCATGGCATCGGCACGCCGCGCATGGCACCGCCGGTTTCCGACCAGACCGGCGCGGTGTTTCGCTTCGCGCTGCTCGACCAGGACTACACGCCGGTAATCGGCAATCCCGACGTCGGACGCGACGACATCCTGCGTCCGGTGGTGGTCGGCGGCCGTACCGTCGGCTGGATGGCGATGCTGCCGTTCCAGAAGGCGCTGGCGGGGGCAGACGCGCGTTTCTACGCGGCGCAGCAGCACGCATGGTGGATGATCGGCAGCGCCTCGCTGGTGGTCGCCGCGCTGCTCGGATGGCTGCTGTCGCGCGCCCTGCTGCAGCGCATGCGCGGCCTCGCCGGCGCCACTCACCGCCTGGCCGCCGGCGATTACGCCACCCGCATCGACGCCGGCGCGCGCGACGAACTGGGCCAGCTGGCGCGCGACTTCAACCTGCTGGCGCAGGCGCTGGAGCACAACGAACGCGCACGCCGCGACTTCATGGCCGACATCTCCCACGAGCTGCGCACGCCGCTGGCGGTGCTGCGTGCGGAACTGGAAGCGCTGCAGGACGGCATCCGGCCGATGACGCGCGACTCGCTGGGTTCACTGCACCAGCAGATCGGCCAACTCGGCAAGCTGATCGAGGATCTGTACGACGTGTCGCTGACCGACGTCGGCGCGCTCGCCTACCGGCGCGCGCCGGTCGACCTGGCGGTGATCCTGCCCGCCGTGCTGGACGGCGTGCGCGCGCGCTTCGCCGCCGCGCACCTGCAACTGCAGGTGCAGATCCAGGCCGGGTCGCTGCAGGTCGACGGCGACGAGCGCCGCCTGCAGCAACTGCTCGGCAACCTGCTGGAGAACACGCTGCGCTATACCGACGCCGGCGGCGTCGTGCAGGTGCGCTGCGCGCGCCGCGACGCGGTGCTGGAACTGGTGGTGGAGGACAGTGCGCCGGGCGTGGAGGCGGACAAGCGCGCGCGTCTGTTCGAACGCTTCTACCGCGCCGAGGCCTCGCGCAACCGCGCCAGCGGCGGCAGTGGGCTGGGCCTGGCGATCTGCCGCAACATCGCCGAGGCCCATGGCGGCACGATCGACGCCAACGCCGCCGCGCTCGGCGGATTGCGCGTGGTGTTGCGCTTGCCGGCGCTGACGGCATGAACGGGCTGGATCCGATCGGGCACGTGCTGATCGTCGAGGACGAACCGCGCCTGGCTGCGGTGCTGCGCGAGTACCTGCATGCGGCCGGCTATTCGCACGACTGGATCGCCGACGGCGCGCAGGCGCTGGGCGCGTTCCGCGCGCAAAAGCCGGACCTGGTGCTGCTGGACCTGATGCTGCCCAACCGCGACGGGCTGGAGATCTGCCGCGACCTGCGCAGGGAAAGCGCGGTGCCGGTGATCATGGTCACCGCGCGGGTGGAGGAGATCGACCGCCTGCTCGGCCTGGAGATCGGCGCGGACGACTACATCTGCAAGCCGTTCAGCCCGCGCGAGGTGGTGGCGCGGGTGCAAGCGGTGTTGCGCCGCCATCGCCACGATCCCAACGGCGCGCCGGCGCCGGGCCTGCAGATCGACGAGGACGCCTGCCGCGCCAGCGTGCACGGCCGCGACCTGGACCTGACCCAGGTCGAGTTCCGCCTGCTGCGCACCCTCGCCGCCACACCGGGGCGCGTGTACTCGCGCGAGCAACTGATGGACCGGCTCTACCTCGACCACCGCATCGTCACCGACCGCACCGTCGACAGCCACGTCAAGAACCTGCGCCGCAAGCTCACCGACGCCGGCGTCGCGGACTGGGTGCGGTCGGTGTACGGGGCGGGTTATCGATTTGAGCCGTGATTGGGAATTGGGGATTGGCTAAAGCCGGCAGGGCCATCGGCACATCGGTGATCAGCCAAGCCGCTTTGGCGAATCCCCAATCCCGAATCCCCACTCCCCGCCTCACCGAAACACGACCGTCCGATGCCCGTTGAGCAGGATGCGATGCTCGACGTGGCGGCGCACGGCGCGAGCCAGCACCTGCGACTCGGTGTCGCTGCCCAGGCGCACCAGCTCGCGCGGGGTCATGGCGTGGTCCACGCGGGCCACGTCCTGCTCGATGATCGGGCCTTCGTCCAGGTCGCCGGTGACGTAGTGCGCGGTGGCGCCGATGATCTTGACCCCGCGGGCGTGCGCCTGGTGGTACGGCTGCGCGCCCTTGAAGCTGGGCAGGAAGCTGTGGTGGATGTTGATCGCGCGCCCGGCCAGTGCCGCGCACAGCGTCGGCGACAGGATCTGCATGTAGCGTGCCAGCACCACCAGGTCGATGCGTTCGCGCTCGACCAGCGCCAGCAGCTGCGCTTCCTGTTCGGCGCGATTGGCCGCGCTCACCGGCAGGTGGTGGAACGGCACGCCGTAGGAGCCGGCCAGCGCGGCGAAATCGGGATGGTTGGAGGCCACCGCGGCGATGTCCACCCGCAGTTGCCGGCTGTGCGCGCGGAACAGCAGGTCGTTGAGGCAGTGGCCCTGCTTGCTGACCAGCACCAGCAGGCGTGCACGGCGGCGCGCGTCGTGCAGTTGCCAGTCCATCGCGTAGTCGGCGGCGAGCGGCTCCAGTTGCACCTTCACCGCGGCGACGATGCCGTCGGCGGGCACATCGAAATGCACACGCAGGAAGAAGCGGCCGCTTTCCTCGTCGCCGAACTGCTGTGCATCGAGGATATTGCAGCCGTGCTCGAACAGCAGGCCGCTGACGCGGAAGACGATGCCGGTACGGTCCGGGCAGGACAGGGTCAGGATGTAGTCGGGGCGCATCCGCCGATGATAGGGGAAAGGCGGGGATTGGGGATTGGGGATTGGGGATTGGGGATTGGGGATTGGGGAGTCGGGACAGCCGACCACGCAATAGCGGTAGATCAATTGTCATGCAGCGACGACCGAAGAAGCCCGCACAGAACGGCACTTCCTTCTCCCATCGGGAGAAGGTGCCCCGAAGGGGCGGATGAGGGTGCGGGCGCAGCCTCGCGCAGTCGAAACACACCGGGTGCCCTGCGCGCCGGACCCTCACCCCAACCCCTCTCACGGGGGGGGAGAGGGGCTCAGCCATCCTTATCCTGAAACCTGGTCGCGGCTGACGCCGCGCCGAGGACATTGCTCAGCCCAGGACGCTGCTCACTCGCCTGCGTTCACTCCGGGCGCAGGCGCAGGGCCAGGCGGCGATTGACCTTTTCCAGGCGCGCCAGCGAGTCCTCCACCGACATGCCGACCGCTTCGTGGGTGGTGATGTGCGCTCGCAGGTGCGCCGGGTCGTCCAGGTCGCCGCGTACCAGGAACACGTTCTCGCCATCCTCCACGTCGCCGATCTCGCGGCTGAGCACCACGTGGTCGACCTGGTCGAAGCCGTATTCCTTGGCCAGCGGCAGCAGCCGCGCCACCATGCGCTCGCTGATCGCGTCCGGCGCGCGGCCGCAGGCGGCGTCCAGCGCATGCACGCCCTCGCGGATCTGCGCGTACAGGAGATGGTCGGGATGGTCCGGATGATCGGGGCCGGGCACGGCCTCGCGCACCACCGCGCGCGGCGGCTCGATCGGCGCTCTGTCGCCGGGATCGGATGAATTCGGACTCATGGCATCCTCCTGTGATGCGCCAGCAAATCGCCGCACCTTAGCGGCAAGCGCACGCCAGGCTCAAGCGGGCACGCAGTGTGCGGCACGCGCCGCCAAGGCCCGCTGAAGATCCACGCGTCCGGCTCAGCCCTGGCCGGCGCGGCGCGCGGCGACCTTGGCCAATGCCGCCCAGTCCAGCTCGCCGTCGCCGTGTGCGATCGCCTCGATGAAGGCGTCGCGCAGCACCGCCGCCAGCGGCATCGGCACGTGCCGGGTCTCGCCGGCGTTCAGCGCCAGGCGCACGTCCTTCAAGCCCAGCGTGGCCTTGAAGCCGGCCGGGCTGTAGCGCTGCTCGGCGATCATGCCACCGTAGGTCTGATAGGCCGGTGCGGCGAACACGGTGTTGGTGAGCATGTCGAGGAAATCGGCCGCGTCCACGCCGTGCCCGCGCACCAGCGCCGACGCCTCGGCCATGGTGCCGATGGCGCTGGCCAGGCACAGGTTGGCGGCGAGCTTGACCGCGTTGGCCTGTTCCGGTGCGGCGCCGAAATACCAGGTCTTGCGCCCGATGACATCGAGCAAGGGCTGCACCCGCGCCAGGGCCGCGGCGTCGCCGGCGGCAAGCAGGTTGAGCTGGCCGGCCGCGGCCACCTCGACCCGCCCCAGCACCGGCATCGCCAGGTAGGCGACGCCGCGCTCGGCATGCAGCGCGTGCAGCTCACGCGCCAACGCCACCGAAATCGTGGCCATGTTGACGTGCACGCTGCCGGCGGTGAGCGCGTCCAGTGCGCCGCGCTCGAGCAGGGTCTCGCGCACCGCGGTGTCGTCGGCCAGCATCGAGAACAACACCGGCCCGCGCACCGCATCGGCCGGTTGCGCGGCCTGCTGTGCGCCGGCCTCGAGCAGGGGCTGCGCCGCCGCGGCGCTGCGGTTCCACACGGTCAGTGCGTGGCCGGCGCGCAGCAGGTTGAGCGCGATCGGCTGGCCCATCGTGCCCAGGCCGAGAAATCCAATCGTCGTCATTGCATGCTCCCTGAAGAAATCGAAGTGGAGGCCGCCAACCGTGCGGCGCGTCGGTCAGGCGTCGAACACGCCGCGCGCCCCATGCGGCTCGCAACGCAGGTATTGCGGCGACGGGCGCAACCGCGCGCCCAGCGCGGCGGCCGCGTGCCACGGCCAGCGTGGATCGTAGAGGATGCCGCGGGCCAGCGCGATGGCATCGGCGCGGTCCTCGGCGAGGATGGCCTCGGCCTGCTGCGGCTCGGTGATCAGGCCGACCGCGATCACCGGCATCCGCACCGCGCGGTGCAAGGCCTCGGCGAACGGCACCTGGTAGCCGGGCGCCACCGGGATGCGCTGGCGCCGGTCCAGCCCGCCGCTGGACACGTGCAGGTAATCGCAGCCCTGGGCCTGCAGCGCCTGCGCCAGCACCTCGCTCTGCGCCAGGTCCCAACCGCCGTCGACCCAGTCGGTGGCGGAGATGCGCACGCCCACCGCGATGCTCGGCGCCACCGCGGCGCGCACCGCCGCATGCACGCGCAGCAGCAGGCGCATGCGGTTCTCCAGGCTGCCACCGTAGGCATCGGTGCGCTGGTTGCTCAGCGGCGACAGGAACTGGTGCAGCAGGTAGCCGTGCGCGGCATGCAGTTCGATCAGCGCGACGCCAAGGCGCTCGGCGCGCCGTGCCGACGCCACGAACGCCTCGACGATGGCGTCGATGCCGGCCAGGTCCAACGCCTGTGGCGGCACGCCGTCGGCGGCGAAGGGCTGCGCCGACGGCGCCACGGTCTGCCAGCCGTTCGGCTGGTCCGGCGCGATCGCGCCGCCGCCGTCCCAGGGCTTGTGCGTGGACGCCTTGCGCCCGGCATGCGCGAGCTGGATGCCCAGCGGCATCGGCGACCAGCGCCGCACCGCGCGCAACACCGCGTCCAGCGCCGCCTCGGTGGCGTCATCCCACAGGCCCAGGTCGGCGTAGCTGATGCGCCCGCGCGGCTCCACCGCGGTCGCTTCCAGGATCAGCAAACCGGCGCCGGACTGCGCCAGTTGGCCCAGGTGCTGGGTGTGCCAATCGCTGGCACGGCCGTCCTCGGCCGAGTACTGGCACATCGGCGCGATCACGATGCGGTTGGACAACGACAGCGGCCCCAGTGCGAGGGGCGAGAACAACTGACTCACGATGCGGATCCGTGGAAACGCCGCGCGCGGCGCGGGAGGCAGTCATTGCACTCCTGCCGCGCAGCGCGATCAACCACTGCCGATGGATCAGTTCGTGCCGGGATTCGGAACGCGCGCGGCTGCCGGCAGCAGGAACGCCAGCGCCTGCGCGCAGGGCTGCTCCACCTTCAGGCTCAGCAGGTCGTCGCCGCGGGTGCGGCCCAGGTTGACCGCGGCGATCGGCAGGCCGGCCTTGGCAGCCGCCTGCACGAAGCGGAAGCCGGAATAGACCATCAGCGACGAACCGACCACCAGCACCGCGTCGGCGCGTTGCAGATGCGCGAACGCGCTGGCCACGCGCTCGCGCGGCACGTTCTCGCCGAAGAACACCACGTCCGGCTTCAGCACGCCGCCGCAGTGCACGCAGACCGGCACCACGAAGCTGGCGAAATCCTCGCCCTCCAGGTCGGCGTCGCCGTCGGGCGCCGGTGCGGCCTGCAGCGTCGCCCACTGCGGGTTGTGCTGCAGCAGGTGCTGCTGGAACGCCTCGCGCGGCATGCGCCGCTCGCAGCCCATGCAGCGCACCACGTCCAGGCGCCCGTGCAGGTCGATGGTGGCGCGGCTGCCGGCTGCCTGGTGCAGGCCGTCCACGTTCTGGGTCAGCAGCACGTCGACCTGGCCGCGCGCTTCCAGCTGCGCCAGCGCGGCATGGGTGGGATTGGGCCGGGCGTGACCGAAGCGCGGCCAGCCGAGCAGGCTGCGCGCCCAGTAGCGCTGCCGCGTCGCCAGCTCGCCCATGAAGGCCTGGTAGGTCACCGGCTGCGCGCGCTTCCAGTCGCCGGCGGCGTCGCGGTAGTCGGGTATGCCCGAGTCGGTGCTGCAGCCGGCACCGGTGAGCACGAACAGGCGCCGATGGCGGTCGACGAACGCCTCCAGCGCGGAAGACGCGGCCTGCGCGGACGCGGCGTGATCCTGCAGCAACTGCGACATCGTGGCGGTCCCGGACGTGGTGGAGGCGCGCGCCGATGGCGCGACGCCTTCCTATCTTGGGTGCGCGCGGCGGCAACGCAAGTCCGGGCCGCCGCGGCCGCTGAAGCGTTGCAGCGCGCATTGAAAGCCCGTTGGAAACTGGCTACTGTCCAGGACGCGGCAGGATGCTCAGCGGTCACGGCGTCCTCGACGCCGCACGCTGCTCCGTGAGGAATGCCGTCCCTTCGCCGATTCCGCCTCGTGAGCCGCGTTCCCGATCCCATCCCGCCCCCGTTCGTTGCTGCTGCCGCCAACACCCCGCTGCGGGTGGCGTTGCTGGAGGACGACGATGTGCTGCGCGACCGCGTGCTGCTGCCGGGCTTGGTGCGGCACGGCTTCGAGGCCACGCCGCTGCGCACCGCGCAGGCGCTGTGGGCGGCGCTGGAGGCGCACCGTTTCGACCTGATCGTGCTCGACATCGGCCTGCCCGACAGCGACGGCTTCACCCTGACCCAGCAGCTGCAGGAACGCCACCCCGGCATGGGCATCGTCATCCTCAGCGGCCGCGGCGAGCAGCCGGATCTGGTGCGCGGGCTGGTGCAGGGCGCGGATGCGTACCTGATCAAGCCGGTGCAGATCGAGATCCTCGCCGCGACCTTGTTCAGCGTGGCCCGGCGCATGCTGCGGCCGAGCGCGCCGGCCAGCGAGGAATGGCAGTTGCAGGACGATGGCTGGTGCCTGTTCGCGCCGGACGGGCAGGCAGTGCCGTTGACCGCCTCCGAACGCAAGGTGCTGCAGAGCCTGTGGCAGGCGCGCGGACGCCTGGTCAGCCGCGATGCGTTGATCGGCATGCTCGGCGGCAACGCCGGGCTGGAGATCGATCCGCATCGGCTGGACGCATTGCTGCATCGCTTGCGGCAGAAGGTGCAGGAGCGCACCGGCAGCGCGCTGCCCTTGCGCGCGGTGCGCGGCGAAGGCTATCTGCTCATGCCGCAGGAGCGCTGAGCCCGGCCAGCGGCAGGCGCAGCGTGAAGCAGGTGCCGGCTCCGGGCGCGCTGCGCACCTGCAGGCTGCCCTGCGCCTGTTGCGTCATCTCGAACGCCACCGCCAGGCCCAGCCCGGTGCCCTGCCCGGCCGGCTTGGTGGTGAAGAACGGTTCGAAGATCTGCCGTTGCACGGCCTCGCTCATGCCCACGCCGGTATCGGCGATGGCGATGGCGACGGCCTCGCCATCGCGACGCAGTTGCAGCGAAAAACAGCCGCCGCCGGGCATTGCATCGCGCGCGTTGGCGGCGAAGTTGAGCAGCGCCAGATCGAAGCGGCTGCGGTCCAGGAACACCGGCGCCGGCTCGGTGGCCAGGTCCAGCCGCACCTGCACCGCGGCGCCGAACAGTTGCCGCAGCATCGGCTGCAGGCTGCGCAGCGCTTCGCCGGCATCGAAGCGCGTAGGCACGCTGGCCTCGCGGCGACTGAAGCTGAGCAGCTTGCGGCTGACCGCCACGCCGCGGTGCGCGGCCAGCGCCACGCCTTCTAGCGCCTCGGCCAGCACCAGCGCATCGCGCGGCGGGTGATAGTCCAGTTCGTGCACGCAATGGCGTTGCTCGGTGTAGCCGAGGATCGCACTGAGGATGTTGTTGAAGTCGTGCGACACGCCGCTGGCCAGTTGTTCCACCAGCTCGATCTTCTGCAGATGCAGCAGCCGCTGCTGCGCCTGGGCGCGTTCGCGCATCTCCACGCGCAGGCGCGCGGCGCTGCGACGCGCACGCCACAGGCTCTCGCGCAGCGCGGCGACGGTGCGGTCCAGCACCAGGGTGATCATCAGGTAGCTCAGCGCCAGCGACGGCAGGTTCTGGAACGGGCTGCGGGTGCCGCGCGGATCCTGACCCCAGGGGCTTTCCATGCCCAGCCAGAAGATCAGCGGAATGCACAGGTACACCAGCCACAGCGCGCGGCGCCCGATCACCAGCGCGGCCAGGGTCAGCATCATCATCGGGTACGGATCGAAGGCCTGCAGCTGGTAGCCGAACGCCAGGTTGGCGGCGACCGCCGAACACAGCACCACCGCGATGAACATGGCCGTGGCCTGTTTCAGCAGGCCGCGGCGGATCATCCAGACTGCGGCCCAGGCCGCGGCCGCGATCGCGGCGTCGGTGCCGAGGTCCACCGCCAGTTGCACCGGGCTCATCTGGATGCGCGGTGCCGTCAGCAGGTGATACAGCTTGTTGAGCGGAATCTCGCTGCCCAGGAACACGAACAGCACCTGCAGCGCCGGCGCGTTGCGCCGGTCCAGCGCGTCGGCGATCGGCACCCGGCGCAGCCATAGCGAGAGGCACCGCCACAGCCGCACGGCGCGCGCGACCGGCGGAGAGTGCGCACCCCATCTCACCCAGGCTCCCATGACGGTGAGTCTACCGTGAGGAAACCGTGAACCTGCGTGCATTGAAGGGGCGAAGGGCTTGCGGCCTTAATCGGGCCTGACTCACCGCCGGGACGACGCTCCCGGCCCCAGCCCGGAACCGACCATGCCTCTTCTGCCGAATGCCTTGCGCGCCGCCGCGCGCCCGCTGTCGTCCTCGTCCATCCTGCCGCAGGCGTCTGACGGGTTGTTGACCGCCGCGTTGCTGCTCGCGCTGAGCCTGCCCGCGAGCGCCTTCGCCGCCACGGCGCCGACCACGGCCACCCCGGCGCCGCAACGCGATACCGCCGCCGCGGCCACCGACGCCGAGACCGACAGCGCCGACGCTGCCAACGCCACGCCCCAGGACGCCACCGCCCAGGACGTGCAGCCGGGCAGCCAGAACACCACCCGCTATTTCCTGGCCGAAGGACTGAACGACGGCAGCGACTACGCCAGCGCCGCCGGCCTGCGCGCGGTGGCGATGGGCGCGCGCGCCGATGCCTCCGGCGCCTTCGCCATCGCCATCGGCCACCACACCGTCGCCTCCGACAGCGCTGCCATCGCGATGGGCGACGGTGCGGTGGCCAGCGGCACCTCGGCCATCGCGATCGGCGGCAGTTTCTTCGGCAGCGCCAACGGCGATTCCGCCGGCGCGCAGAGCACCGGCTTCGGTGCGCTGGCGATCGGCACGGCCGCCGCCGCCACCGCCGGCAACGCCAGCGCACTGGGCTGGAACGCCAGCGCCAGTGGCGACAGCGCCACCGCGGTCGGGTCCACCTCGGCGGCCAGCGGGCAGTACGCGACCGCCGTCGGCGGCTCGTCGCGTGCCGAGGGCGAACAGGCCGGCGCCTTCGGCTACGCCGCCTTGGCATCCAATGTCGGCGCCACCGCGACCGGCGGCTACAGCACCGCCTCCGGCTACTTCGGCACCGCGATGGGCTACGCCGCCACCGCCAGCGGCGACGGCAGCGTGGCCCTCGGCGAAGGCGCCGCGGCCGCCGGCCAGCAGAGCGTGAGCATCGGCGCCAGCAACAGCGGCGTTCCCGCCCAAGCCAACGGCCTGGGCGCGGTGAACGTGGGCGCCGGCAGCTGGGCACTGTGGGATTACGGCGTGGCGCTGGGCTTCGACAGCCATGCCGATGCGGTCCACAGCGTGGCGCTGGGCGCGCAGGCGCTGGCCACCAGCGAGAACGCCATGGCGGTGGGCGGGCAAGCCTATGCCGACGGCATCGACGCCAGCGCCTTCGGCAGCATCGCCAGCGCCAACGGCGAAGGCGCCACCGCGCTGGGCAGCGGCGCCACGGCGATGGGCGCGGGGACCGTTGCGCTGGGCTACAACAGCGCCGCCACTGGCGCCAACAGCGTGGCGATCGGCGCCGGCTCGATGGCCGACCGCGACAACGCGGTCGCCTTCGGCAACGATGGCGCGCTGCGCCAGCTCACCTACGTCGCCGCCGGCACCGCCGACACCGACGCGGTCAACGTGCTGCAGCTGCGCAGCATCGCCAGCGCGCTCGGCGCCGGCAGCGCGGTCGGCGGCGATGGCAGCTTCAACGGCGGCAGCTACCTGATCCAGGGCCGCAGCTACGGCACGGTCGGCTCGGCGCTATCGGCGCTGGATGGCGCGTTCTCGGCGCTGGATGCTCGAGTCGGCAGCCTGGTGCAAAGCGGCGGCGGCGTGGCGGTGGGCAGCGGCGGCACCGGCGGTCCCACTGTCGGTGCCGGCACCAATGCGGTGGCGGTCGGCGCCCAGGCCACCGCCAACAGCCAGAACGGCACGGCGATCGGTTCCAATGCGCTGGCCTACGGCCCCAACGACACGGCGCTGGGCGGCAACGCGCAGGTCAACGCCGACGGCAGTACCGCGGTCGGCGCCAACGCCAGCATCAGCGCCAGCGCCACCAACGCCGTGGCGGTGGGCGAAAGCGCCACGGTCACCGCCGCCTCCGGTACCGCCGTCGGCCAGGGCGCCTCGGTCTCGGCGAACAACGCGGTGGCGATCGGCCGCGGTTCGTCCGCCACCCGCGCCAACACCGTCTCGGTGGGCAGCGCCGGCAACGAACGCCAGATCAGCAATGTCGCCGCCGGCAGCGCCGCCACCGACGCGGTCAACGTGGCGCAGATGCAGGCCGGCGACAGCGCCACGCTGAGTAGTGCCAAGGCCTACACCGACAACCGCATGGCCGGCTGGGACGACAACCTGACCCGGCTGCGCACCGACACCGACCAGCGCTTCCAGCACCTGGACCGGCGCATCGACCGGATGGGCGCGGTCAGTGCCGCCTACGCCGGCATGGCGACCAACACCTCCGGCCTGGCCGGGGCCAACCGGGTCGGCGTCGGTGTCGGTTCGCAGGGCGGCGAAAGCGCGCTGGCGGTCGGCTACCAGCGCGCGATCGGCAACCGCGCCAGCATCTCGCTCGGCGGCGCCTTCTCCGGCAGCGAGAAGAGCGTGTCCGCCGGCGCCGGCTTCAGTTGGTGACGCGGCCGCCGCTGCCGTTCCTTCCGTGATTTCCACGCCTTCGTCGATCTTCGCAGAGACATCCCCATGACCCATGCCACCCCGCTTTACCGCAACCTGCTCGCCCTGTCGCTGGGCCTGGCCCTCGCCGGCACCGTACACGCGCAGACCGCCCCGCGCTTCTCGGTCCTGGCCCAGGCCGCACCGGGGCAATCCACCGTCTACGACGGCCTGATCGTGACCTACCGCGACGGCAGCAGCGCCGTTCGCGACGCGCGCGCCGCCAACGCCACGTTGAACCAGATCATGGCCGCGCGCAGCACCGCCAGCACCTGGACCAGCACCTACCGACAGGCCGCCCCCGCCTTGAACCGGGTGCGCCGGCTCGCCATCGGCGCCGACCTGGTGCGGCCCAGCCGCGCGCTGACGCCGTCGCAGTTGCAGACGCTGATCGCCAGCCTGAAGGCCGATCCCGCGATCGCGCACGTGGAGCCCAACCTGCTGCTCAAGCCGGTGCGCAGCACCGCGCAGGCCACCGCCTCCGCGGCGACCGCACCGAATGATCCCGGCTATTCCGTGCAGTGGCACCTGCGCACGCCCGACGGCCACCTGGAAACGCTGGCGCCGGAGACCACCGGCTATCCCAACCGCGGCGGCATCGATCTGGTGCCGGCCTGGCAGTACGGCACCGGCCAGGGCGTGGTGGTGGCGGTGATCGATACCGGCATCACCGCGCATCCGGACCTGGACACCTCGCTGGCCAGCGCCGGCTACGACTTCATCAGCGACGCGCTGCTATCCGGCCGCGCCAGCAACGGTCGCGTGGCCGGCGGCTGGGACACCGGCGACTGGACCACCGACGACAAGTACCTCGTCGCGAACGGCGGCTGCGTGCAGCCGGAGGAGCAGAAAGGCAGTTCCTGGCACGGCACCCACGTCGCCGGCACCATCGCCGCGCGCACCAACAACGGCATCGGCATGGCCGGCGTGGCGCCGGATGCGAAGATCCTGCCGATCCGCGCGCTCGGCCACTGCGGCGGCACCACCGCCGACATCGCCGACGCCATCGTCTGGGCATCCGGCGGCCACGTCGACGGCGTACCGGACAATCCGAATCCGGCCGAAGTCATCAACATGAGCCTGGGCGGCGGCGGCTCCTGCGCGCAGGATTCGGTGACCTCCACGGCCATCTCCAGCGCGATTGCACGCGGCAGCGTGGTGGTGGTGGCGGCCGGCAACGACAACGCCGATGCCGCGGGCTACTCGCCGGCCAGTTGCCCGGGCGTGATCAACGTGGCGGCCAACGGCATCACCGGCGGCCGCGCCTACTACTCCAACTACGGCAACACCATCACCCTGTCCGCCCCGGGCGGCGGCGTCTACGCCAACGACGCCGCCAGCGGATCGCGCTCGGTGCGCACCGGCCTGGTCTGGTCCACGCTCAACACCGGCGAAAAGGGCCCGGACCAGCCGGCCTACGCCGGCTACGCGGGCACCGCGATGGCCTCGCCGCACGTGGCCGGCGTGGTCGCGCTGGCGATCAGCGCCGCGCTCAACGCCAACCGCCCGGTGCCCTCGCAGGCGCAGTTGCGCGACATCCTGACCCAGACGTCCATTCCTTTCCCGAACAAGCAGACGCGGTACATCGGCGCCGGCATCCTCAACGCCGCCAAGGCCGTCGCCCGTGCCGCCGGCGCCAGCGGCGGCGGCGACGAGGCCACGGCGATCAGCGTGGGCCGCGGCACTGTCAGCAAACTGTCGGCCGCGGCCGGCCAGGGGCCGCTGTATCGCCTGGACGTGCCGGTGAATGCGCGCAACCTGCAACTGCGTACGCTCGGCGGCAGCGGCCAGCTCAAGCTGTACGCACGCGCGGTGCGCGCCCCCGGCGCCGACGGCAGCAATGCCGACTACAGTTCGCTGCGCAACGGCACTACGCAGAACGTGCAGATGGCGTTGCCGGCCACGGGCAGCTACTTCTTCCGCCTGGTCGGCGGCAACGGCGGCTACGCCAACGTGACGCTATCGGTGAGCTACTCGGAGTGAGCGCGCGACGCGGGCGCTGCCGCGGCGGCGCCCGCCGTTACAAGGGATTAGCGATCTCGATCAGGTTGCCGTCGGGATCGCGGATGTACACCGACAGGATCGGCCCACGGGCGCCGGTGCGCTGCACCGGACCGCTCTCGATCGGCACCGCGGCCGCCTGCAGTTCCTCCGCCACCTGCGTCAGCGGCGTGGCGGTGAGCAGGCACAGATCCGCCGACCCCGGCGTGGGCACGCGCGCCTTGGGCTCGAACTCATGCCCATGCCGGTGCAGGTTGATCTTCTGCGCGCCGAAGGCCAGCGCCTTGCGGCCTTCGCCGAAGGTCACCACGCGCATGCCCAGCACCTGCGCATAGAACGCGCAGGTCGCCTCGATGTCGGCGACGGTGAGAACCAGATGGTCGAGATGGTCGATCTGCATCGCGGAACCCTCGTTGGCTGATGGCGGCGCGGCTCACTCGCCGCGTGGCGGATGCGGCCCGAAGCGGCCATAGGGACGGCTGTCGTCGGCGCCGCGGCGCAGCACCTGCGCGGCGACCAGGCCGATGCCCAGCAGCACCAGGCAGCAGGCCACCAGCGCGTTCCAGCCACCGTGCTGCCAGGCCGCGCCGCTGAGCGAGCCGATCAGGCTGGCACCGGCGTAGTAGGCCAGCAGGTACAGGGAGGCGGCATGGCTCTTGTGCTGGCCGCCCAGGCGCCCGACCCAGGCGCTGGCCGCCGAGTGCGCCACGAAGAAGCCGATGGTCAGCAGCACGATGCCGGCGATGACCGGCACCAGCGCATGCGCCAGGGTCAGCGCCACGCCCAGCGCCGCGGTGGCGATGCCGGCCAGCACCACCGGACCGCGGCCGAAGCGGTCCGACGCGGCGCCGGCGACCGAGGAAGACACGATGCCGAACACGTAGGCGCTGAAGATCATGCCGAGCTGGCTCTGGCTCAGCCCGAACTCCGGGCCGCCCAGGCGGAAGCCGGCGTAGTTGTAGACGCTGACGAACACGCCCATCGCCAGGAACGGGATCGCGAACAGCCATGGCAGATGGCGATCGCGCAGATGCCCGCCCCAGGCACGCAGGTGGAAGCGCAGGTTCACTCCCTGGCGGCGCACGAAGTGCCGCGACGGCGGCAGCAGCCATACGAAGCCCACCGCGACCAGCAGATCGACCACGCTCAGCGTGGCCAGCGCGATGCGCCAGTCGAAGTGGTCGGTGAGCAGGCTCATGCCGATGCGGCCGATCATGCCGCCGAACGCATTGCCGGCCACGTACAGCCCGGTCGCCGCGCCGAGCCGGCTCGCCGGCAGTTCCTCGGCCAAGTACACCATCGCCACCGCGGGCACACCGCCCAGGGCGATGCCCGACAGCGCACGTACCGCCACCAGCGCGCCCCAGTGCGGCAGGCAGGCCGCCAGCAAATTGAGCAGCGCCGCCAGCGCGATCGACACAAACATCAGCCCGCGCCGGCCCAGCGTTTCCGACACGGCGCCGGCGCAGAAGATCGCGATCGCCAGGCCGCCGGTGGCCAGCGACAGCGGCAGCGAGCTGGCGGCGGCGCTGACTCCGAATTCGCGCGCGAACACGGGCAGCAGCGGCTGCACGCTGTACAGCAGCGAGAAGGTGGCGAAGCCGGCCAGGAACAGCGCCAGGCGGATACGCAACAGCGGCGCATCGTCCACGGCGTGCACCGGCGGGCATTGGCTGGAGGCGTTCACGGGATGGGCCGCAGCGGGAAACGGAGGGCCAGTATTCGCCTGCCATCACCCGGCGTCCAATATATGATCGACCGACTCTCCATATGTTCTGGATATGACATGGAACTGCGCCACCTGCGCTACTTCCTGGCCGTGGCCGAGGCCGGACACTTCACCCGCGCCGCCGCGCAGTTGGGCATCCAGCAACCGCCGCTGAGCCAGCAGATCCGCGCGCTGGAAGAGGAACTGGGCACGCCGCTGTTCGTGCGCACACCGCGCGGTGCCGAGCTCACCGATGCCGGCCGCGCCTTCCGCACCGAAGCGCGACGCGTGCTCGCCGACCTGGAACGCGCCGGCGACGCCGCACGCCGCGCCGCGCGCGGCGAGAGCGGCGTGCTGCGGCTCGGCTTCACCGCCTCGGCCGCGTTCAACCCGATCGTGCCGACCCTGGTGCGCGGCTTCCGCCGCGGTTGGCCGGCAGTGACGCTGGCGCTGGAGGAGACCAACACCGCCGGCCTGCTCGCCGCGCTGCTGCAGGGACGGCTGGATGCGGCCTTCATCCGCTACAGCGTGGCCACGCCCTCGGAATTGCAGTTGCTCAAGTTGCCCGACGAGCCGATGAAGATCGCGGTGCCGGCCGCGCACCGCCTGGCCAAGCGCCGCCGCGCGCCGCTGTCGGCCTTGGCCGGCGAACCCTTCATCCTGTTCCCGCGCAGCTTCGGCACCAGCCTGTACGACGAGATCCTCGATGCCTGCCGCCAGGCCGGCTTCGAACTGAAGATCGAACAGGAAGCGCCGCAGATGTCCTCCATCGTCAACCTGGTCGCCGCGGAACTGGGCGTGTCGGTGGTCCCGGCCTCCACCGCGCAGGTGCAGTTGCCCGGCGTGCGCTACCTGGACATCGAAGGCCGCGTACCGATGGCGCGCCTGGCGCTGGCCGCGCTGCCGGCCACCGCGCAGGCGATGCCGATCGTGCGCCACCTGTGGCAGCTGGCGCAGGGGCATGCGGCGGGCGGGCGTGGGTAGGGGTGCTGCACTTCCCTAGCTGCAATGTAGGAGCGGCTTTAGCCGCGAGCTTTTCCCGGTAGACGAGAGCAAAGGCTTTCGCTTGAGATTTGCCTGTCGGACGAGACGAAGAACCGTAGGAGCGGCTTCAGCCGCGACAGGCTCTATCGGGAAAGCCCGTCGCGGCTGAAGCCGCTCCTACGAGATACGAGATACGAGGAACGCGAGCGCTCAACCCAGATGCGTGCGGACCGCTTCGTCGATCTTGGCCGGCGGCACGAAGCCGGGCACGCGCGCCACTTCCTCGCCTTGGCGGAACAGCATCAGCGTCGGCGTCTGGCGCAGGCCCTGAGCGCGGAAGAAGTCCTCGCCCACGTCTTCCATCTTCACCTTGAGCAGGGTCACGCCCTGCGCCGTGTCGCTCTCGGCGAAACGCTCCAGCGACTTGTCGAGCATGCGGCAGCCAGGGCAGTTGTCCTTGTTGAAATCGGCCAGCACGCGCGGGTGCGCGGCAAGCGCATCGGCGAACTGTTCGGCGCTGGAGACGGTGATGGTGGTGAGCATGGAACGGAACCTTGTCTGATGTCGGAGGAAACACGGCGTGCGATGACGATGCCGGTGCTACCAAGAAAACGGATGGCGACGGCGTCAGCCGCTGCCGTGCAGCGGCAACCCCATCGCAGCGAACCCGCCCGCACCGGCGGACGGGGGCTCGGCAGCGGCGCTCGGCACGGCGCCTGCCGACGACCGTGCAGCGCGCAGCGCCAACACCTGCGCGCACCAGGCGTCGATGGCCGCGTTGTCGCGGTCGCCATGCGGCATCTGCTCGATCTCCAGCAACGGATAGACGCTGTCGAAGAAACGCGCGATGCGCTTGACCGCACCGCAGTAATACTCCAAGCCCCACTGCGTCTCGCCGGTGCCGAACGCCGCGACCTCGATCGTCTTGCCGGCGGCCTCGACCAGCTCGGCGATGTAGCGCTTCATCTCCGCCGGGGTGCGCCCGGCGTTGTCGCTCCAACTGCCGAGCAGGTGCAGATCGAAGTCTGCCGCGCGCGCGGCATCGCCGAGCGCGCCGTGCAGGGTCTGCAGGTCGGTATGGATCCACGTTACCTGGTGCCCCGCCGCCTCGCACTGCGCATGCACGCGGCGGGCGACGTCGCGGGTGTTGCCGCTGAGCGAAGCGTAGGCGAGCAGGATACGCATGGGGCGGGGATTCGGGAGTGGGGATTCGGGATTCGTCAGAGCAGGATGGCGGTGCTTCACCAATCCCGAATGCCCGGCTTTTCAGCAGCCGAACGGCTGATCATCCCGAATCCCGGCCCTTCAGAGATCGTCGAAGCCGTTGTCCGAGTTGGTCTTCTTGTAGCTGGCGTTGCGCATCTCGAAGAAGTCGGTCTTGGTCTCGGTGAAGTTGTCGGCGTAGGCCTTGATCCACGGCATCACGTTGTCGCTGGCGCCGCTGTACAGCTTCTCGATGCCGAGCATGCCGGACATCTTGTTGGCGCGGTACTTCACGTACTGGATCATTTCGTCCACGTCGATGCCCTCGATGCCGTCGAGCACTTCCGAGGACCACTCGGTCTCCAGGCGGATCGCGTGTTCGAAGGCCTGGTGCACGTAGTCGGTCAGCTCGTTGGTCTGCAGCTCGGCGTTCTCGCCGATGATGGCGCGGATCAGCTCGCTGATGAACTTGGTGTGGGCCAGTTCGTCGCGGTTGATGAAGCTGATGATCTTGCCGGTGCCGGTCATGCGGTTCTGCCGCACCAGGTTGTAGAAATACGCGAAGCCGGAATAGAAGTTGATGCCTTCCAGGATCGAGGACTGGATCAGCGAGCGCAGCAGGGTCTCTGCGGTCTTCTCGCGCATGAAGTCGTCGTAGGCCTGCATGATCGGCTGGTTGCGCGCGATGATGGTCGGATGCGTGCGGGCGATCTCGAACACGCGGTTCTGGTCGGCCAGGCCGGCGATCGAGGCCAGCACGTACGAGTAGCTCTCGTTGTGGATCACTTCCTGCTGGCCGATGATCGCGGCGTTGGCGTGCGCGGCCGGGTCGGTGATGTATTCGGCGACGTTGTAGATGAAGCGGGTCTGCGGCGAATCCAGCGTGGCCAGCAGGCCGATGATCGAGTCGTAGGCGTTCTTCTCGCGCGCCGACAGCTCCCCGTACTGCTTGGCATCGCCCTTCATGTCCACTTCGTCGGGGATCCAGAAGTTGGTCGACAGCTCCTTGTACGCCCGGTAGAAGGACGGGTACGGGATGTCGTTCCAGTTGAGGATGCCGCTGGTGGTGCCGTTGATGATGCCGGTGGAGCGGTTGGGGTGCAGCGGTTCGAGGATCTTGATGCGGTCGAGCGCGATGGCCATGGATGTGCTTCGGTAGTCGGGTGAACGGCGCCGGCGGGCGGCGCGGGAATACGGGGCGCGCGCGGCAGGAGCGGCCTGCCGCACGGCGCTGGGCTCAGGTGCCCGCGATCAGCTCGAGCACCACTCGCACTCGCTGATGTCGATGTCGTTGGAACGCACGTAGTACGTGGTCTTCAGGCCTTCCTTCCACGCGGTCATGTGCAGGTCCAGCAGGGTGCTGGCGCGGATGCCGCTGGGCACGTAGAAGTTGAAGCTGATCGACTGGTCGACGTGACGCTGGCGGCGCGCGTTCTGGCGCACGCTGGCGAACTGGTCAACCTTGTAGGCGCCCTTTTCGTAGTACGGGTAGGTGTCCACGGTCAGCCCCGGCGCCACCACCGGACGGCGGAAGTCCTTCTTCTCTTCGTAGTAGAACGCGCTGTAGATCGGGTCGATCGACGCGGTGGAGCCAGCGATCTGCGCGGTGCTCATGTTCGGCGCCACCGCCACCATCCACGCGTTGCGCACGCCGTGCACGCTCACCTGCGCGGCCAGTTCCTGCCACTCGGCGCTGTCGTAGCCGCGCTTGGTGAAGTACTCGCCGTTCTGCCAGTCGCTGCCCTTGAACACCTTGTACGCGCCCTTCTCCTTGGCCAGCGCCAGGCTCGCCTGGATGGTCAGGTAGTTGATGCGCTCGTACAGCGAATCGCTGTACGCCTCGGCGTCCGGCGAATTCCAGTCGATGCCCTTCTGCGCCAGCAGGTGGTGCCAGCCGAAGGTGCCCAGACCGATCGCGCGGTACTTCTGGTTGGTGATGGTGGCCTGCGGCACCGGCAGCTCGTTGAGGTCAATGACGTTGTCGAGCATGCGCACCTGGACGCGGATCAGCCGCTCCAGGATGTCCGGCGACAGCAGGTCCGGCTGCGCGGTCACCGCACGGCCCAGGTTCACCGAGGACAGGTTGCACACGACGAAGTCGCCGGCCTGCTTGGTGGTGACGATCTGGTCGCCGCTGATCATCTCCTGGATGACCCGCGTCGGGCTCATGTTCTGCAGGATCTCGGTGCACAGGTTGCTGGAATAGACCATGCCCTGGTGCTTGTTCGGGTTCATGCGATTGACTTCGTCGCGATAGAACATGAACGGGTTGCCGGTCTCCAGCTGGCTGACCATGATGCGCTTGAACATGTCGATGGCCTTGACCACCTTGCGGCCGATGCGCTCGTCGGCCACCACCTCCTCGTAGCGGGCGCGGAAGCTGCCTTCGCCGCGCTTCTCGTCGAAGAAGTCCTGCAGGTACCAGCCCTTGACCTCCTTCACCTCGTGCGGGTCGAACAGGTACCACTCGCCGCGGCGTTCCACCGCTTCCATGAAGATGTCCGGCACGCACACCGCGGTGAACACGTCGTGCGCGCGCAGGCGCTGGTCGCCGTTGTTCAGGCGCAGGTCCAGGAACGCCTCGATGTCGCGGTGCCAGATGTCCAGGTACACGGCGATGGCGCCCTTGCGCTGGCCGAGCTGGTCCACCGACACGGCGGTGTTGTTGAGCTGCTTGATCCACGGCACCACGCCGCCGCTGGAGTTCTTCACTCCGCGGATCGCCGAACCGGAGGAACGCACGTAGCCCAGGTAGGCGCCGACGCCGCCGCCGTGCTTGGACACGCGCGCCACGTCGGTGTTGGAGTCGTAGATGCCCTGCAGGCTGTCGTCGACGGTGTCGATGAAGCAGCTCGACAGCTGACCGCCGATCTTGCCGGCGTTGGCCAGGGTCGGGGTGGCGACGGTCATGTACAGGTTGGACAGGGCCCAGTAGGCCTCGCCGACCAGCTGCATGCGGCGCTCGCGCGGCTTCTCGTCCTGCATCAGGTACAGGGCGATGGTCAGCCAGCGCTCCTGCGGCAGTTCGTAGACCTTGCGCGAGTTGTCGGTGGCCAGGTAGCGCGTGGCCAGCAGGTACAGGCCGTTGTAGGCGAACAGCTTGTCGCGCTCCGGATCGATCATGCGGCCGGCTTCGGCCAGTTCGTCCTTGGAGTAGTTCTTGAGGATGTCGATCGAGTACACGCCGCGGTCGGCCAGGCTTTCCTGCAGGCCGACGTAGGAGCCGTACTTCTCGCCGGCATCGTAGAAACGGTTCTTGCTGGCGCGCTTGTACAGGCGGTCCAGGTACAGGCGCGCGGCGAAGTACTCCCACTCCGGCGTGGCGATGTCCACGCGCGACTCGGCCTCGCGGATCAGGTAGTCGACCATGTCGTCGGCCGACAGGCTTTCCTTCTTCTCGATGAAGGCGAAGGCCTTGCGCTCGTAGTCGCTCACGTCCAGCTGCGGGAACTCGGCGTGGATCCGGTCCAGGGTGCGCTGCAGGCGCGAGCGGTCGAAGGCCATGCGGCGGTTGCCGCCGTCCTTGACGATCCAGGTCACGGCGCGCTGGTCGTTGCTCGGCTCGCTGCTGGCCGGTTCCGGCTGGGCAGTGGCGGCAGCGGTCGTGGGGTCGACGGCGGCGTCGACTGACGCGGTGGCCGGCAGGCTGTGGGTCTGGCTCATGAAGGTCTCCAAGCGTGGTGCACGCGGCCGCCCGACCCTCGCAGGCAGCGGTCCGACCGGATCGGCAGGTGGCAGGCGGTGTCGCGAAGACTGCAAACAGCGCAGGCAGCAGGCCTGCGGGCGGTCCACGCTGCACCGACCCTCTCCCCCCGGAGATCGCACGGTCGGCGCCGCGCGGTGTGCTTCGCGCGGCTGTCGGCAGGTCTTCGGGCTGATGGGCGACGGCCGCGTGGCCGGTTCCTAGCCCGTCGCTTCCCAAGGCGGGCGCCTCAGTGCGGATGACGGGTTCGTTCCCAATTACCGCTGCGGGGCAGCGCCGGACTTGGCGTTGGCACGCCGCACCGGCTTCCCTTTTGATCCCGCGGCTTGGGGCCGCAGGAACCGACCACCCCAAGATAGTGTGGTCGGCCGACGGCGTCAACGCTAAATATGGGTCAAATTACGAAAACCTAAGCCTGGCAACGGTTTGCCGATGGCAGCCGGTTCCGGTCCTGCCACGGAGGCCATTCGCGGCCGTGACGGCACCGTGAGTCCGACCGTCCGAAAGGCCCGATATGCCATCGAAACGGACCGTCGGTCGCCGAGGCGCGCCTTGCAGCGTGCAGCGGGCTCAGGTCACCCTGCACTGCTGCAGCAGCAACGGCAGCGCCATCGCGGCGCTGTCGCGCCAGTGCAGGTCGGCGCGTGCCGACAGCGCGCTGGGTTCGGGATTGATCTCGACCACGCAGGCGCCGCGCTCCTTGGCCTGCAGCGGCAGGCCGGCGGCCGGATAGACCAGGCCGGAACTGCCGATCACCAGCACCAGGTCGGCGCTGTCGGCCGCGGTCTGCGCGCGCGCCCACTCCGCCGGCGGCAGCGCCTCGCCGAACCACACCACGCCTGGGCGCACCGTGCCGCCGCAGGCCGCGCACACCGGCGGCGGCAACCGTTGGCTGGGCGTCTGCACGTCGATCGGCGGCAGCAGCCCGCGCCAGGGCTGGCCGCAGTCGCTGCAGCGCAGCGCCGACAGGCGGCCGTGCACGTGCGCGGCGACCTCGCTGCCGGCACGCTGGTGCAGATCGTCCACGTTCTGGGTCACCAGCGTGGTGTGGCGGACCTCGGCCAGGCGCGCCAGCGCGAGGTGCCCGGCATGCGGCTGCGCCAGCGCCACGATCGCCATGCGCCAGCGGTACCAACCCCAGACCAGGGCCGGGTCGGCGCGCCAGGCGTCCTCGGTGGCCAGTTGCTCGGGATCGAAGCGCGACCACAGGCTGTCGTCCTGGCCGCGGAAGGTCGGCACTCCGCTCTCGGCGGACATGCCGGCGCCGGTCAGCACCAGCACACGGCGCGCGCCCTGCAGGAAGGCGGCGACCGTCTCGGCGTTGTAGGCGGAACTGAGCATGGCGCGCCCGATTTGATGAAGCGCACACTATTGCATTGACGCAGAGCGTCCTCAATGTGCGCGGCAACACACGCGGCGCCCGCAACGCGAACGGGCGGCCAGTGGCCGCCCGTCGCTTACCGCCATGGACCGGCGCATGCGCCGGCCCGCACATCCGCTGGCTCAGTCGAGCACGACCAGCTTGACGTCGATGTTGCCGCGGGTGGCGTTGGAGTACGGGCACACCTGGTGCGCCTTCTCCACCAGCGATTCCAGCGTGGCGCGCTCCAGGCCCGGCACGGCGATGCGCAGTTCCACGGCGATGCCGAAGCCGCCCGGGATCTGGCCGATGCCGACATGGCCTTCGATGCTCGGCTCGGCCGGCAGCTTCACCTTCTCCTGCCCGGCGACGAACTTCAGCGCGCCGATGAAGCAGGCCGAGTAGCCGGCCGCGAACAACTGCTCCGGGTTGGTGCCGTCGCCGCCGGCGCCGCCCAACTCGCGCGGGGTCGACAGCTTGACGTCCAGCGCCTTGTCCGGGGTGGCGGCGCGGCCGTCGCGGCCCCCGGTGGCGGTGGCAGTGGCGGTGTAGACGATGGTGGTCGGTGAAGCCATGGTGGTTCTCCTAGCAGGGCGGCGCCGCGGCGCCATGGGTGTAGAGGGGATTGGGTGATCGGGGGCGGAACGGCTCAGGCCGCGGCCTGCAGCTTGCCGCGGACTTCTTCCAGATCCTGCTTGAGCCGGGTCAGTTGCTGCAGGTCGCAGGCGACCGCGCACAGCACGCCTTCCGGCACCGCCTGCGCACGGGCGCGCAGGGCCTGGCCATCGGCAGTCAGCGCGATCAGCACGCGGCGCTCGTCGGCGGCGGCGCGACTGCGGGTCAGCAGGCCGACCGCCTCCAGGCGCTTGAGCAGCGGAGTCAGCGTGGCCGAATCCAGGAACAGGCGCTCGCCGATGTCCGAGACGCTGCAGCCGTCCTGCTCCCACAGCACCAGCATCACCAAGTACTGCGGATAGGTCAGGCCGAGCTCACCCAGCAGCCCGCGGTAGAGCTTGTGCATCGCCAGGTTGGCCGAATACAGCGCGAAGCACAGCTGGCTGTCCAGCTTCAGCAGCGCGGTGGCGTCGGAGGGAGAGGTACGGTCCATGGGCGAGATATTACATAGTGCGCGATTCAATCGCAAGCGATATTTTCCTCCGCATTAACTCCTTGCTGAAGCGGGCGCCGCGTCCTGCCGCCCACCGCCGCCGGCGCAGCGCTACGCTGCCGCGCAGCCCGAGGAGCTTCCGCATGCGCGCATCGTTCCTGCTGCTGGCCGCGCTCGGCGCTGCCCCCATCGTGCCCAAGGCTATGCCCAACACCCTGCCGCACGGTCCGGTGCTGGTCGGTGCCGGCGCCGACGCACTGGCCCGCGAAACCCGCCGCCAGTGCCCCGACGTGCCGACCGACCGCTTGACCCCCGCCGATCTGCTCGATGCCGAGGAGCGCTTTCGCGACGGATTGGCCGCAGCGCAGCGCCAGGCCATGGACCGGCAGTTGCCGCAGGACGGTGCGTCCGGCCCGGCCCGCTGCGCGCAGCGCGAAGGCGGCGCCAGTTGCCTGGCGGCCGCCTATCTGGAAGAGATTGCAGGCGCGGGCCTGATGCCGCGCTTCGTCGCCGGGCTGTGCGCGCCCGGCGCAGTGCGCTGAGCGCGCGCCGGGGATCTCGCGCTCAGACCCGATGCGCCGCCGACAGGTACTCGGCGCTCTGCATCTCGATCAGGCGCGAGGCGGTGCGCTCGAAGGCCCCGGCCAGGCGCTCGCCGGTGTACAGCAGCGGTGGCGGATCCTGCGCGGTGCAGACCAGGTTGACGTGGCGGTCGTACAGCTCGTCGATCAGGTTGACGAAGCGCCGCGCCGCGTCCTCGTTCATGCGGTCGAAGTGCGGGATGCCGCCGAGCAGCACGGTGGTGAACTCGTGCGCGATCTCGATGTAGTCGCTGGGACCGCGCGGGCCTTCGCACAAGGCGACGAAATCGAACCAGACGATGCTCTTGCCGCGCGCACGCACCGGGATCTTGCGCCCTTCCAGTTCGATGTTGCCGCGGCGCGCCTCGGCATTGCCAGTGAGCGCGCTCCAGCGCTCGCCCAGCCAGGCATCGCTGTCCTCGGCCAGCGGCGCGCGGTACACCGGCGAACGGGTCAGCGCGCGCATGCGGTAGTCCTCGGTGCCCTCGGCGTACAGCTCCACGCAGTAGGACTGCAGCAGCGCGATCGCCGGCAGGAAGCTATCGCGCTGCAGGCCGTTGAGGTACAGGTTCTGCGGCGCGGTATTGGAGGTGGTGACCAGGGTCACGCCCTCGGCGAACAGGCGCTCGAGCAGGCGCGACAGCAGCATCGCATCGCCGATGTCGGTGACGAAGAACTCGTCCAGCACCAGCACGCGCAGCCGGCTGCGCCACTCCTGCGCGATCTTCGCCAGCGGATCGCTCTGCCCGGCATGCTCGCGCAGGCGCTCGTGCACGCCGCGCATGAAGCGATGGAAATGCGTGCGGTACTTCCGCGTGATCGGCAGGCCGTCGTAGAACAGATCGACCAGAAAGGTCTTGCCGCGGCCGACCCCGCCCCAGAAGTACAGCCCGCGCACCGGCTCGGGCTTCTTCCAGAACGCCGACAGGCGGTCCAGCCAGCCCTCCTGGTCGCCATCGACGATCGCGACGTGGATGCGGTCCAGTTCGGCCAGCGCCGCATGCTGGGCCGGATCGTCGCGCCAGTCGCCGCGCGCCACGCCCTCGGCGTAGCGCTGCGACGGCAATGTCGCGGCGCTCACGCCTGCGCCGCCGGCAGCCAGGCCTTGACCGCGTGCTGCAGCGCGCCGCGCAGGTCGATCAGCTTGCGATGGAAGAAGTGGCTGGTGTCGGGCATGCGCACAAGTTGCGGTTGCGTCTCCAGGGTTTCGAGCCAGTCGTACACGGCCTGCGGATCGACGATCTCGTCGGCGTCGCCCTGGATCACCAGCCACTGCGGCGGCGGCGCCATGTCGGAAAAATCCCAGCGCCCGGCCGGTGGCGCGATCGAGATCAGCACCTGCGGCTGCAGCGCGGCGCTGGCGCGCAGCGAGACGTAGGCACCGAAGCTGAAACCGGCCAGCCACAGCGCGTCATGCGGACGTTGCGCGCGCACCCAGGCGGCCACCGCGGCCAGATCCTGCTGCTCGCCATCGCCGTGGTCGAAGCTGCCGGCGGAGGCGCCGACGCTGCGGAAATTGAAGCGCACCACGTGCACGCCCAGTTCGCGCAACGCGCGCGCGACCATGGTCACCACCTTGTTGTGCATGCTGCCGCCCTCGGTGGACAGCGGATGGCAGACGATGGCGGTGACCGGCAGCGCGGCGACGTCGGCGTCGGGCAGATCGACCGCGGCCTCGATCGGGCCGGCGGGGCCTTGCAGCGTCAGCGCGCCGGAGGCGGTGGGGAAAGCGGGAGAGGTCATGCGGTCATAATACCGGGGCTGGGTCGCGGCCACATGCCGAAGCGGTGCACGCAGCGTTCTTTTTCCTCCCGATCCGGATCCTGCGTGTGGTCTTCGTCCTGTTGAGTGTGGTGTGCAGCGTGCTGGTCTCGGCGCTGCTGAAGCTGGCGCCGCAGCGGCGCATCGACCTGGCCCAGGCGGTGACCTGGAACTACCTGGCGGCGCTGGCGCTGTGCGCGGCCCTGCTGCACCCGCCACTGGCCGCGCTGAAAGACGCGCATACGCCATGGGCGGCGCTGCTGGCCCTGGGCGTGCTGCTGCCGGGCATCTTCCTGGTGCTGGGCCGCGCGGTGGCCAGCGCGGGCATCGTGCGCACCGACGCCGCGCAACGGCTGTCGCTGCTGCTGTCGCTGGCAGCGGCCTTCCTCTGGTTCGGCGAACGCGGCAACGCCGCCAAGCTGGCCGGCCTGGCGCTGGGCCTGCTGGCGATCGCCGGTATCGTGCGGCGGCCTGAGCCGGCACCGCACGGCGCCGCACGCACCGCGCCGTGGCTGCTGCTGGTGTGGGTCGGCTTCGCCGCGATCGACGTGCTGCTCAAGCGCATCGCCCAGGCCGGCACGCCGTTCGCCGCCTCGCTGCTGGTGGCCTTCGCGCTGGCCTTCGTGCTGCTGCTGGGCGTGCAACTGTGGCGCCACCTGCGCGGCACCGCGCCGCTGGCCTGGCGCAACCTCGGCGCCGGTCTGCTGCTGGGCGCGCTCAACTTCGGCAACATCCTGTTCTACGTGCGCGCGCACCAGGCCCTGCCGGACAGCCCGGCCAGCGTGTTCGCGGCGATGAATCTGGGCGTGATCGGCCTGGGCACCCTGCTCGGCGTGGCCGTCTTCGGCGAACGCACCAACCGCTGGAACCGCCTCGGCCTGCTGCTGGCGGTGCCGGCGATCGTGCTGATCGCGCTGGGTGCGCGCGGCTAGTTCTCAGCGCCCACTGCGCATCCAACTCGCGAGTGACGAATCCCAATCGCCTCGGCGCATCCACACGGAAACGGAGCGCCGCAAACGAGGCTACACCGGGACCGCCCCTGTCTTTTTGATCGTTTGACGCAGGCAACACCCTCAGCGCCCGCGCCCCGCTCTTACGATTCCCCAATCCCGAATCCCGAATCCCGGCCCCATCAGCGCCTCCACACCGGGAACGGATCCTGCAGCCCCTGCCAGGCCACCGGCCCCTGCCGCAGCTCGGCATCGTCGAGCAGGCAGGCATCGAGTTCGGCACGCACGCGCGCCGTGTCCAGGCCGACGCCGATCACCGCCAGTTCCTGGCGGCGGTCGCCCCACAGCGGATGCCACATGGCGCGCAGCGCCGCGTACTCGCGGGCATCGCCGACCTCCTCGGCCTGCGGCGGCGGCGCATTCCAGCATGCGGTCTGCTGCCGCTGCCAACCCAGTTCGGTGTACGGCAGCGGCGACGGCGGCAGCACCAGCGGCGTGTCCAGCAGGCCGCAGTCCACGCGCTCGCGTGCCGCGTACCAGAATCCGGCGGCCTGGGTCTGGGTGGCCGCGCCGACGATGGACAGTTCGCCGACCCAGTCCATGCGGCTGGCCAGCCAGAAGAAGCCCTTGCTGCGGATCACGTCGCGCAGGCCGCGCTGCGCCAACCGCGCGAAGCGCAGCGGGTGGAACGGCCGGCGCGCGCGATAGACGAAGCTTTCGATGCCGAACTGTTCCGTCTCCGGTGCGTGCTCGCCGCGCAACGCCTGCATCCAGCCCGGCGCCAACTGCGCGCGCACGAAGTCGAAACGACCGGTGTCCAGCACCAGCTCCAGCGGCAGGTCGCCGCGGCTGGCTTCGACGATGCGCGCATCGCGGTTGAGCGCGCGCAGCACCGCGCGGGTGCGGTCGAGGGTGGCCGCATCGGCCAGGTCCGCCTTGCTGATCACGATCACGTCGGCGAACTCGATCTGCTCCACCAGCAGGTTGACCAACCCGCGCTCGTCGTCGGCCGCGGCCTGCAGACCGCGGTCGGCCAGGCGCTCGGCCGAGCCGAAGTCGCGCAGGAAGCTGACCCCGTCGACCACGGTGAGCATGGTGTCCAGGCGCGCGACATCGGCCAGGCCGCGGCCGTCGGCATCGCGGACGGCGAAGGTGGCCGCCACCGGCATCGGCTCGGAGATGCCGGTGGATTCGATCAGCAGGTAGTCGTAGCGCCCGCTGTCGGCCAGGCGCTGCACCTCCTGGCGCAGGTCGTCGCGCAGGGTGCAGCAGATGCAGCCGTTGCTGAACTCGACCAGGGTCTCTTCGGTGCGGCTGAGCGCTGCGCCACCGTCGCGGATCAGCGCCGCGTCGATGTTGACCTCGCTCATGTCATTGACGATCACCGCCACCCGGCGGCCATCGCGGTTGTGCAGCACGCGGTTGAGCAGGGTGGTCTTGCCGGCGCCAAGGAAGCCGGACAGGACGGTGACGGGGAGGCGGCGATCGGAAACGGCGGCGTTGGACATGGCGGGCATCGGCGCGAAGGCGTGGCGAGCGAGAAATGTTACTATATAACACTTGATGCGTTGGAGTGACCGCCCATGAAATCCCTGCCGCAATCCTTCTTCGATGCCTCGGCGATGCTGTTGTCCGGGCTGTGCCTGCTGCACTGTCTGGCCTTGCCGTTGCTGGCCGCGGCGTTGCCGCTGTTCGGCGTCTGGGCCGAGGCCGAGTGGGTGCACGTGGTGTTCGTGGCGATCGCCGCGCCGTTGGCGGGGTTGGCGCTGTGGCGCGGGCACCAGCGCGATGCGCTGCCCTGGCCGCTGTGGACGCTGGCGGCGCTGGGGCTGCTCGGTCTGCTGGCCGGCGCCTTCGGCATTCCCGACGAGGCCAGCGAGACCGCGATGACGGTGAGCGGGAGCCTGGCCCTGGCCAGTGCGCACCTGTGGAACTGGCGGCGGCATCGGCGGCGTTGCAGGCATTGAGCGTGGGATGCGCTGCGTAGCGCGCTGTCGCTCAAGGCGGTGATCTGGCGCGCGGCGCAGTGCGCATTTGGCTTTCGCTGTTGCTTTCGCTGTTGCTTTGGCTGTTGTCTCTGCTGTTGCCGTTGCTCTGGCTTTTGACTTATCGGGTTCCCTTCCGCAGCGGCGGATGGACCGGGGAAACACCCGAAGGGCGGCGCACAGGGATGTGCGCCGTTCGCGGCAGGGGCAGGATGCCCCTTCCGCGAATCCCCGGTGCATCCGCGGACCCGGAGCGCGTAGCGCGGAGGGCGCAAGGCAGGGCGCGCTTTCTTTTGGTTACCTTTTCTTTGCGCGAGCAAAGAAAAGTAACTCGCCCGTTAGGGCGAAAGCCTCTGCTGTTGCTTCAAGCTTTCATGTCGGACAAAAAGAACCGGATGTCGGAGCCGGCGCACCAAGCGTGCCCAGCCGCAGCCCGCGCCGCGCATTGTCGGCGACGACCCCCGCCTGCTCGGCGCTGCCGGGCGCGGCTACTTCGCTGGGCTGCCACAGGCGCCCGCCGAAGGCCACACCCAACTCGCCGGTCTTGCCCAGCGCATCGTTGTCGACCACGGTCAGCGGCGCGGCGATGCGCACGCGCATGCCGGCCAGCGCCGACCAGTCGGCCGGTGCCGCGTCGAGCACCTGCAGCGGCAAGGGCTGCGCCCGCGCCAGCACGGTGTGGCCCTGCTCCAGCACGCTGCGCCCGAAGAGGGCCGTACCGGCCTTGGCCGATGCCGCGGCCTGCGGCGCCAGTTCGCCCCACACCCGCACGCGATCGCCGGGTGCGAGGCTGCGCTCGGCATCGCCGCGTACCAGCAGCGCGTCGGCGGTGAGCGGATCGTCGTCGCCGGCGTCCTGCACCAGGTAGCCGCTGCCGCCGGCCTCCACCCGCGCGGTGACCACGCCCTCGAATACCACGCCCTGCGCCTGCGGACCCGGGCGCAACTGCCCGATCGGCAGCAGCGTCGGCGGCGTCAGCGCCTGCGCGGCGGGGGCTGCGACCAGCAGCAGCAACGACAACAACGATGGCGGCGGCATGCGCATGCGATCACTCTCCTTGTTTGGCGCCGGCACGCGACGGGCGCGGAAACGACTGCGCCGCCCGAAGGCGGCGCAATGGCGTGCGGGAGGCGCAAGGTTACTTCAGGTTGGCCAGCATCCAGTCCACGGTGGCGTGGATCTGCTCCTCGGTCAGCCCGGGATTGCCGCCCTTGGGCGGCATGATGCCGCCGTCGGGGCCGGTATAGCCTTCGATGGCGTGCTTGTAGAGCGTGTCCTTGCCCTGCGCGATGCGCTTGTCCCAGTGCGCGTGGTCCAGCGTCGGCGCCTTGCCTACGCCCGTGGTGTGGCAGGCGGTGCACAGGTTGTTGAAGATGGTCTTGCCGTCGGTGGTGCCGCCGTAGGCCGCCTGCGCCGAGGCCTTGGCCAGTGCCGCCGCCTGGGCGGCGGCCTGCGCCGCGGCGCCGGTGCTGCCGGCGTAGACCGCGCCGACCGGGGCGATGCGCTCCTCGGTGCGCTTTTGCGCAATCGGCGACACCTCCGGGGGGATGGCCCGCTGCAGGTAGTGCGCGAACACGATCAGGCCGAGGGTGATCAGCACCAGCAGGCCGATCACCATCGAGAAGCGCTTGAGAAATTCGAGGTCGTAATTCCGCACATCACACCCCTTTGGCACGTGGTAATCCGGACCACCGCTACGCGGCCGAGTATAGCCAGCGTTTGCGCCGCGCGGCACGCCGCGATGGCACGGAATCGCAGGCGATGCGTGCTGCATCGCAGCAGTTCGGCGCAGGCGACGCGGTCGATCTCACTCAGGCGCTGCCCACCGCGCGCAGGCAGAACCCGCACACCGCCTCGACCAGCCGCTCGCTGTCGCGCGGGCCGTCGCGGCTGGGCGCGGTCGGGCCGACCAGGGCCTCGGTGTAGGCGCCGACCAGGCATGCCGCCGCCGCCTCCAGGTCCTGCGCGGGGAACTCGCCGGCGGCCACGCCGTCGGCCAGGATGCCCTTGAACACGTCGCCAAGCAGGCGCCGGCAGCGGATGCGCTCGGCATCCACCTCCGGTTCCACCGGCTCGGCGATGAAGGCGTAGGCCAGACCGGGGCCGGCCAGGGCGCGGCGCACGAACGAGGCGATGGCATCGCGCAGGCGCTGCGCAGCCGGCGCCGGCGCGGCGGCGATGGCGCGCAGGATGGTCAGCTCGTGCTCCACCGCCGCGGTCAGCACCTCCACGAACAGTTCGGCCTTGGACGGGAAATGCCGGTAGATCAGCCCGGTGGAGACCCCGGCCTCGGCCGCCACCGCGGTCACCGGGGCACCACGGAAGCCGTCGGCGGCGACCAGCCGACGCGCCGCCAGCAGGATCCGCTGGCGGTTGCCGGCGAGGCGTTCTTCCATCAGGGCGGAGCGTTTGTAGGCCATGGCGTGATTCTAAGTTCAATTAATGAATTTCTGTTCACTTCTTTGTCGTTCCCGGCTACGCTGGGCGCTCTTGCCCGGCGCGGGTCCGATTCTAGGCGCCGCCGGCCACCCGCCATCCCCGGAGCTGCCGCCATGCTGATGCCGTCGTTGAATTTCGAGTTGGGCGAGGAGGTCGACCTGTTGCGCGACAGCGTCGCCGCCTTCGCCGCGCGCGAGATCGCGCCGCTGGCCGAGCAGGCCGACCGCGACAACGCCTTCCCCGCGCCGCTGTGGCGCAAGCTCGGCGAACAGGGCCTGCTCGGCCTCACCGTGGAGGAGGAGTACGGCGGCAGCGCGATGGGTTACCTGGCGCACGTGGTGGCGATGGAGGAGATCTCGCGCGCCTGCGGCGCGATCGGCCTGTCCTACGGCGCGCATTCGAACCTGTGCGTGAACCAGCTGCGCAAGAACGCCAGCCCGGCGCAGAAGACGCGCTACCTGCCCAAGCTGTGCAGCGGCGAGCACGTCGGCGCGCTGGCGATGAGCGAACCCGGCGCCGGTTCGGACGTGGTGTCGATGAAGCTGCGCGCCGAGGCGCGTGGCGACCGCTACGTGCTCAACGGCAACAAGATGTGGATCACCAACGGCCCCGACGCCGACGTGCTGGTGGTCTACGCCAAGACCGACCCCAGCGGCGGCGCGCGCGGCATCACCGCGTTCGTGGTCGAGAAGGGCATGCCCGGCTTCAGCACCGCGCAGAAGCTGGACAAGCTCGGCATGCGCGGCTCCAACACCTGCGAACTGGTGTTCCAGGATTGCGAGGTGCCGGCGGAGAACGTGCTGGGCGAGGTCGGCGGCGGCGTGCGCGTGCTGATGTCGGGCCTGGATTACGAACGCGTGGTGCTCTCCGGCGGCCCGCTGGGGCTGATGGCCGCGGCGCTGGACGTGGTGCTGCCCTACGTGCACGAGCGCCGCCAGTTCGGCGAACCGATCGGCAGCTTCCAGCTGATGCAGGGCAAGCTGGCCGACATGTACGTGGGCCTCAACGCCTGCCGCGCCTACGTGTACGCGGTGGCGCGCGCCTGCGACGCCGGCCGCACCACGCGCCAGGACGCCGCCGGCGCGATCCTCTACGCCGCCGAGAAGGCGACCTGGCTGACCGGCCAGGCGATCCAGGTGCTGGGCGGCAACGGCTACATCAACGACTATCCGACCGGGCGCCTGTGGCGCGACGCCAAGCTCTACGAGATCGGTGCGGGAACCTCGGAGATCCGCCGCATGCTGATCGGCCGCGAGTTGTTCGAGCGGACCAAGTGATGCGCGGCGAAAGAGGTATCGGCCCACAGGTCGTTCCGACGCCATCGCGTCGGGGCTGAAGCCCCTCCCACATCAGCTGCCTGTCCTTTCCTTCTCCTACGGTTCTGCCATGAGCGCGATCCAGACCCATTTGCAACCCGGCAGCGATGCCTTCGCCACCAATGCCGCCGCGCTGCGCGCGGTGGTCGACGACCTGCACGCCACCCAGGCACGCATCGCCCTGGGCGGCAGCGAGGCCGCTCGCGCCAAGCACCAGGCGCGCGACAAGCTGCTGGTGCGCGAGCGCATCGACGCCCTGCTCGACCCGGGCAGCGCGTTCCTGGAGATCGCGCCACTGGCCGCGCTGGGTCTGTACGACGATGAGGTGCCGTGCGCCGGCGTGGTCGCCGGCATCGGCCGCGTCTCCGGCGTGGAGTGCGTGATCGTCGCCAACGACGCCACGGTCAAGGGCGGTACCTACTACCCGATCACGGTGAAGAAGCACCTGCGCGCGCAGGAGATCGCCCAGCAGAACCGCCTGCCGTGCATCTACCTGGTCGATTCCGGCGGCGCGTTCCTGCCGCTGCAGGACGAGGTGTTTCCCGACCGCGACCACTTCGGCCGGATCTTCTACAACCAGGCCAACCTGTCGGCGCAGGGCATCGCCCAGATCGCCTGCGTGATGGGCTCGTGCACCGCCGGCGGCGCCTACGTGCCGGCGATGAGCGACGAGACGGTGATCGTGCGCGAGCAGGGCACGATCTTCCTCGGCGGCCCGCCGCTGGTGAAGGCCGCCACCGGCGAGGACGTCAGCGCCGAGGACCTGGGCGGCGCCGACGTGCACACGCGCATCTCCGGCGTGGCCGATCACTTCGCCGACAACGACCTGCAGGCGCTGGCGCGGGTGCGCGCGATCGTCGCCCAGCTCAACTGGCGCAAGCCTGCCCCGCCGCTGGCCCTGCGCACGCCGGAACCGCCGCTGTATCCGGCCGAGGAACTGTACGGGGTGATCCCGGCCGACCCGCGCAAACCCTTCGATGTGCGCGAGGTCATCGCGCGGGTGGTGGACGGCTCGCGCTTGGACGAATTCAAGGCGCGCTACGGCACCACGCTGGTCACCGGCTTCGCGCACGTGCACGGCTATCCGGTCGGCATCGTCGCCAACAACGGCATCCTGTTCTCCGAATCGGCGCTGAAGGGCGCGCACTTCATCGAGCTGTGCGCGCAGCGCGGCATCCCGCTGGTGTTCCTGCAGAACATCACCGGCTTCATGGTCGGCCGCAAGTACGAACACGGCGGCATCGCCAAGGACGGCGCCAAGCTGGTGATGGCGGTGGCCTGTGCCAAGGTGCCCAAGTTCACGGTGGTGATCGGCGGCTCGTTCGGCGCCGGCAACTACGGCATGTGCGGCCGCGCGTACTCGCCGAACTTCCTGTGGATGTGGCCGAACGCGCGCATCGGGGTGATGGGCGGCGAGCAGGCCGCGAGCGTGCTGGCGACAGTGCGTCGCGACGGCATCGCGGCCAAGGGCGGGCAGTGGTCGGACGCGGAGGAGGCGGCGTTCAAGGCGCCGATCCGCGACCAGTTCGAGCGCCAGGGCCATCCGTACTACGCCAGCGCGCGGCTGTGGGACGACGGGGTGATCGATCCGGCACAGACGCGGCGGGTGTTGGGGCTGGGGTTGTCGGCGGCGTTGAACGCACCGGCGGAGCCGAGCCGGTTCGGGGTGTTCCGGATGTGAGCCGGCGCATGCGCTCGCGGTGGAAGGCGCGTTCGCGCGGGGATCGGCGGTGGTCACGCAGGTGGTCGCTGGCGATGCCGGGGCTAGTGTGCCCGGCGGTGGAGTCCACGACCGGCTCCGCGGACGCGCTCGCTGCAATGGCCTTCGCTTTTGCTCCTGCTTTTGCTCCTGCATTTGCTCTTGCTCTGCCTTTGACTTACCGGGCCCCCTCGGCGCGGCAGCCACGGCGGGCGAATACCCGAAGGGCGACGCGCAGGATGCGCGTCGTTTTTCGCCGGCACATGGATGTGCCGTCGAAAAATGCCCGTCGTGGCTGCGGACCCGGAGCGCGTAGCGCGGAGGGCGCGCTGCGGGGTGTGCTTTCTTTTGGTTACTTTTCTTTGCACAAGCAAAGAAAAGTAACTCGCCGCCAGGCGAAAGCTTTGCTCTTGCTCTTGCTGCAAGGGCAACGACCGCTGGATCGTAGGAGCGGCTTCAGCCGCGACATGCACTACCGATCATGTGGGTCGCGGCTGAAGCCGCTCCTACAGTTCTGCTCGTCTGACACTCAAACTTGGAGCAACAGCAAAAGCTTTCGCCCTTGCGGGCGAGTTACTTTTCTTTGCTCGCGCAAAGAAAAGGTAACCAAAAGAAAGCGCGCCCTGCCTTCGCGCCCTCCGCGCTGCGCGCTCCGGGTCCGCGTCCATCGCGGGGATCCGCGGAAGGGGCATCCTGCCCCTGCCGCGGACGGCGTACATCCATGTACGCCGCCCTTCGGGTTTTTCCCCGCGACGGCCGCCGCTACGGAAGGGAACCCGGTAAAGCAAAAGCCTGAGCAAAAGCCAGAGCACAGCAACAGCGAAGGCAACGGCAACGGCACCGGCAACGGCAACGGTGGAAGCCTCGCATGCAGCAGCGTGCGTCTCGCCCATCTTCGCTCAGCAACCGCAGCACCCCTGACCTAATCTCCAGGCATCCGACCATGGCCACCCCCGACCTGCCGACCTTCGACAAGATCCTGATCGCCAATCGCGGCGAGATCGCCTGCCGGGTGATCGCCACCTGCCGCACGCTCGGCATCGCCACCGTGGCCGTGTACTCCGATGCCGATCGCGGCGCCCGCCACGTGCGCCTGGCCGACGAGGCCGTGTACATCGGCGCCGCGCCGGCACGCGAGAGCTACCTGCGCGCTGAGCGCATCCTCGACGCCGCGCAACACAGCGGCGCGCAGGCCATCCATCCCGGTTACGGCTTCCTGTCCGAGAACGCCGAGTTCGCCGAGGCCTGCGCCGCGCGCGGGGTGGTGTTCATCGGGCCGCCGCCGGCGGCGATCCGTGCCATGGGCGACAAGAGCGCGGCCAAGGCGCTGATGCAGGCGGCCGGGGTGCCGCTGACGCCCGGCTACCACGGCGAGCGCCAGGATCCGGAATTTTTGCGCGCGCAGGCCGCGGCCATCGGCTACCCGGTGCTGATCAAGGCCAGTGCCGGTGGCGGCGGCAAGGGCATGCGCCGGGTCGATGACGACGCCGACTTCGACGCCGCGCTCGCCGCCTGCCAGCGCGAGGCGCAGGCCGCGTTCGGCAACGCGCACGTGCTGGTGGAGAAGTACGTGCTGCGACCGCGGCACATCGAGATCCAGGTGTTCGGCGACACGCATGGCGAATTGGTCTACCTGTTCGAGCGCGACTGCTCGGTGCAGCGCCGCCACCAGAAGGTGCTGGAGGAAGCACCCGCCCCTGGCATGGACGAGACGCGGCGTGCGGCGATGGGCCAGGCCGCGGTGGAGGCCGCGCGCGCGGTCGGCTATGTCGGCGCCGGCACCGTGGAGTTCATCGTCGCGCCCGATGGCGCGTTCTACTTCATGGAAATGAATACCCGCCTGCAGGTGGAGCATCCGGTCACCGAGTGCATCACCGGCACCGATCTGGTGGAGTGGCAGTTGCGCGTGGCGGCCGGGCAGCCGCTGCCGCAGCGCCAGCACGAGCTGGCGATCCGCGGCCATGCGCTGGAAGCGCGGCTGTACGCCGAAGATCCGGCGCGCGGCTTCCTGCCCTCGATCGGCACGCTGCAGCACCTGCGCCTGCCCGCCGCCGATGCGCATACCCGGGTCGATGCCGGCGTCGAGCAGGGTGATGTGATCGGCCCGCATTACGATCCGATGATCGCCAAGCTGATCGTGTGGGATGTGACCCGCGAGCGTGCGTTGCGGCGCATGCAGGCGGCGCTGGCTGCGTGCCAGGTGGTCGGCGTATCGACCAATGCCGCGTTCCTGCAACGCCTGGTCGGCACCGCCGCGTTCGCGCAGGCGGACCTGGACACCGCGCTGATCGAGCGCGAGCACACCGCGCTGTTCGACACCCCCGCGCCGCCCAGCGACGCGCTGTGGAGCCTGGCGGCGCTGGCCTGGCAACTGCACGAGCACGCGCCGGCCGCGCACGCCGACGATCCGCACTCGCCGTGGGATCTGCGCGACGGCTGGCGGCTGGGTGCGCCGGCGCCGCGTGCGCTGACCTTGCAGCAGGGCGACACGCAACGCACGCTGCACCTGGCCGCGCACGCCGGCGGCTGGCGGATCCACCCCGCGCAGGCGCAGGACGCGCTGGAGGCGAGCGGCCAGTTGCGCGACGGGCGCCTGTCCGCGTTTCTCGGCACGCAGCGAGTGCAGGCCGATGCGGTGTTCGCCGGCACGCAGCTGCACCTGTTCGTCGACGGCCACGGCTACCTGTTCGAACGCCACGACCCGGTCGCCGATGCCGACCAGCCGGCGCTGGAAAGCGGCGGCCTGACCGCGCCGATGCCGGGACGCATCGTCGCCCTGCTGGTCGCGCCCGGCACCCAGGTGACCCGCGGCACGCCGCTGCTGGTGCTGGAGGCGATGAAGATGGAGCACACCCTGCAGGCGCCGGCCGACGGCACCGTGCAGGGCTTTCGCGTGCGCGAGGGCGAGCTGGTCGGCGACGGCGTGGCGCTGCTGGATTTCGAAGCGGTGTGAGCGCAAGCGCCGCGCCGTGGTCGCCAAGACCGGGGCGAGGCGTCACACTCGGCGCTGGTCCATCGTCCTGCCTGCGCCATGAAGCTCACTGCCCACGTTCTCGACGGCCACACCCTCGACGTGCGCCCGGCACCGCGCGAGCGGCCGTGGATGGACCGCACCGCCGAGCGCTACGCCTACCGCTGCCTGCCGCTGGACATCGCCAATGCGCACGGCTGGGAACTGCTGTGCCAGACCGCGTTCGAGGCCGAGTGGAACGGCGGCAACGCGCTCGACGACCTGCGCGTGCAGCCGGCGCCGGGCACGCACGCGCCGGCGGTCAGCCACTTCGGCTACGGCGTGCTTACCTTCCACGTGCCGTGCCTGTTCCGCACCGAGGCCGGCGTGGACCTGTACGTCACCGCGCCGGTGAACCGGCCCAAGGACGGCATCGCCGGGCTCACCGGGCTGATCGAGACCGACTGGAGCCCGTACACCTTCACCATGAACTGGCAGTTCACCCGGCCCGGCCGGGTGCGGTTCGAGGCAGGCGAGCCGTTCTGCCACTTCTTCCCGGTGCAGCGGCGGGTGCTGGCCGAGACCGAGCCGCGCTGGCAGCCGCTGTCGCAGACGCCGGAACTGGAGCGCGAACACCAGGCGTGGATGCACAGCCGCGGGCAATTCCTGCACGACCTGGAACAGCCCGACTCCGACGCCACCCGCGCAGGCTGGCAGCGCAGCTATTTCCGCGGGCCGGCGCCGGGGCAGTGCCCGGCCGGCGTGGAGCACCGGGTGAAGCTGCGGCTGGCGCCGTTCACCCGCAGCGAGGACGCGGAGTGAGCGTGACTCAGCGCGCGTGGCGCTGGCGCACCCTGGTGGACAGGCGGAACACGCCGTAGGCCAGCAGCATGCCCAGTAGCCCGGCAACGGCATGCGCCCAGTCGAACACGCGCGGGCCGATACCGCCGACCTGGTCGCCCCACAGGTTGAACAGCACCAGGACGATGGCGGTGAGCGCCAGCCCGGCCAGGAACGCGGCGCGGTTGGCGCCCAGTGCGTAGAACAGGAACGGCAGCCCCAGCCCGACCAGGAAATGCACCGGGAAGAAGTACACCGAACCGTATGGCCGCAGCAGCGACCAGACGATGGCGGCGAACACCGCGACGAAGGCGAACAGGCCCAGCGACAGCGCGCGGGTCTTGGCGGGGGGAAGGCGTGGCTCGGTCATGCGTCACCTGCAGGCAATCGCTGACCGTAGCCGAGGGCGGGTCACGGTCCGGTCAAGACCCTGCGCAGCGCACGCGGCTACCGGTCCTCGGCGCGCGCGCCGGCACCACTGCCGTTCGCACGGCACGCCGTCGTGGTTGCCGTCCATCTCCACGCCCGGGCAGTGCTGCAGGACGTACACCGCTTCGGCGCAGGAGGTCATCTGCGCGCAATGCGTGCGGCCGTCGCGCTGGAACGTGGGCACCGTCGCGGGCGTGACCGGTGCAGTGGCCGTTGGCGAAGTGCGCGATGGTGGCGCCGTCGGGGTGGCGCGCGGTGCCGCCACGAAGCGCGGCGCCGCATAGGCGGCGCGAGCGCGAACACCGCCAACAGCATCCAGCACGCCGCGCCAGCGGCCGCGACGCGCGCGTGATGGGGCGACCGCGCGTACCGGATGCCCGGTGCGCGGCCAGGCCGCATCACCCGCAGGGCCCGCGGCCGTCCCTGCGCGTCATGTTCCAGATCGAAGGAGATCAGCTCGCCCACGCGCGGCGACACCCCATCGGCAGGGAACGCCGCGCGTTGCACTTCCACGTCGGTCTCGCGATGGACCACGCGTCGCCGCCCGCAGCCGCGCGCTTCGTCCCACTGGATCAAGGTCCCGTACGTGCGCATGGCTCACCGCAAGAAGTGCATCGCCGCGATGGACACCGCCGTGCCCGGTGCGTCCACTGCCCCTATCGCACCTGCCTGCTTCCGCCAAGCGCACCCCCGTGCAGCATGCCACGGCCGCGCTGTCCGCGCCGGCAGGCCGCAACCGCTGCATGGAGGCGGGCTGCGTCGGCACACCGCCTCGTCCGCTCGCCGCTGCAGCGCCGGCGCGCGCAACTGTCTACCACCGGCTGCGCGGCGCTCGCTAGAGTCCGAAGCGTCGAGCAACGCCGACGCCCGCACACCGCGCGGCGCTGGCGATCGGCGCGCAACCCGGCATCGCGGCCGCCGCATGGCGCCGCCCCTGCAGCATTCGTCCCCCGATGCTGCCTGCCGGGCCCGCGCGTTTCCCCCACGCTCGACGCAACGGGGTCGTTCAACGCAGTTGCCTTCCACACGGGGTCAGGAGAGCGACATGGACATGTCTTCGGCCCGCTAGGCCGTTTCCACCGCATCGCCGCTTCCACCGCATCGCGTCCGCGCGGCGGCGGTGGACGCTGCACCTCCCAACGCGTCTCCCGCTTCGTCTGCGCGCGCAGGCGGATGCGGACGCCCGTGCCTGCGGCGTGGCCCTGGCGCGGCGGGAGTCCCTTCATCGCGGTCGCGCGGCAGCGCGGGCGTGCGGCCGGTCCGGGGCCAGGGGATGTCCGGACACAGGACGCGGCATCGCCCGCACGCATCGACGCACACGACCGGAGGTCCATCATGCATCCGTCCCACACGCGCACCCTCGCCATCGCCGTCGCGCTGACCCTCGCCAGCGCCGCCGCCTCGGCCGGCCGGTTTCCCGATTTCGGCTACGCGCCGCCGTCCACCTACAAGGGGCCGCTGTTCCAGCTCAGCCAGGACTATCCGCAGCAGCCGCCCAGCGGCCCGTTGCCGGCCTTCTTCCAGAAACTGCCCAAGCCGCTGACCAACAACTTCGAGGCGTGGCGCGGCTATGCCGACGCGGTGAAGGCCTACTGCCTGGAAGGCAACGTCGAAAGCGACTGGTACGTGCAGAACAACAAGGTGCGGCGCTGGTACCACGCGCCCTGGCAGCACTATGGCCCGCTCGGGCGCGAAGGCGTGCATGGGCTGACCAAGGAAGCGCAGATCCAGGTCAAGCAACTGGCCCCGACCCAGCTCACCTCCGGGCAGACCTTCGCGGTCGGCATCTATAACGATGTGGGCGCCTACACCTTCGGCCAAGTGTGGAAGGATCCGCAGAACCCGGATCCGAGCTTCACCACCAAGCCCAACACCTTCCGCGACGGCACCGTGGTGTGCAAGGCGCTGTTCGCCGACGTGGACCTGAGCCAGGTGCCGTTCCTGCAGAACCCGGTGCTGTGGAACGCCTGGGTCACCAACAGCTTCAAGTCCGCCGACCGCGCGTTCAAGCAGGTGGCGCTGATCCAGATGGACTTCGCCGTGCGCGACAGCCGCGTGCCCGGCACCGGCTGGATCTTCGGCACCTTCCAGTACAACGGCGCGGTCAGCGGCAAGCCCGGCTGGCAGAACCTGGTGCCGGTGGGCGTCATGTTCGGCAACGATCCGCAGAACACCGGCGACACCTACACCAACAAACAGCCGACCCAGACCCGGATCAACCCGAACATCCTGCAGTCGGCGATCAACGCCAACGTGAAAGAACTGCCGCCGACCCACCTCGGCTGGAACGGCCGCCTCAACGGACCGGTGGACAACCCGATCAGCTCCTGCATGAGCTGCCACATGACCGCCGAATCGCCGCAGCTCTCGCCGATGAATCCGACCTTCCAGGCGCCGGACAAGGTGCCGCCGGTCGGCTCCAAGGAATGGATGCGCTGGTTCCAGAACGTCCCGGCCGGGCAGCCCTTCGACGCGGCCGCCAAGAGCACCGACTACAGCCTGCAGCTGGCCGGCGGCATCGCCAACTTCTACGACTGGAAGTGCACCCAGGACGGCGTGTTCGTCAGCGGCGGCAACCTGTGCGAGCAGAGCAAGACCTCGCTGAAGCTGATGCGCTCCACCACGCCGCCGCCGACCGTGTACCCGGTCGAGCGCGGGGTGAGCAACCAGGAACTGGAGTAACCGTCACCGCGCCTTGCCTGTCGCGCGCCGCTCGACGGCGCCGGCAGGCGCGGCCTGCGCAGAGCGCGGCGAACGACGCAGGGATGCGTGGCGTCAGGCGTGCCGGCGCCTGCGCTCGCTCAGCCGACCTGCTGCCCAACCTTCGCGACTCCTCCTGCAGGACGTGCGTGGCGATCCCCTTCTCGCGTAGCAATCGACGCGCGCGCAGCAGCGTGTCGCCGTCGTAGTAGCGCGCGATGTACTTCATGATCGTCGCTGAACCCATGGGGAGCGGTGCCGATGAGCGCTGCGGCCTGCGCGGTCTAGGCCACTTACAACGCGCACGAGCTCACCCGCGCCGCCAGGATGAAGGGCACCTTGCCCAGGTCGCCAAGGCCCTCGACATCGAACGCATACACGCCCTTGGCCACGAGCGTCAGTTGCCCGTCGCGCGCGAGGTTGAAGGTCAGCATGTCGACGTCGACGGGGTGGTGCGCGCCGTCCAGGTAGAGCGAGCCGTCGATGTAGCCGGCGTGCGGGTTGCGCGGGAAGTCGAAGCGCTGGCCGGCCAGATCGCCGAGCCGGAGCGACGGCAGCGCGATGCCGTCCAGGCGGATCGCCGTATCCACGATCTCGCCGTCACGCAGGAACGGGCGCAGCAGGATTTCCAGCGCGGCAGCATCCGGCAAGCCGGACAGGATCGCGTGGCGCGGCTGCAGGACGCTGGGCGAGAACGTCGACATCGCGGCGGCACCCGTCAGTGTTGCGCCACCGGCAACACCACGTCCATCAGCGTGGCGTCGTCCGGATCCGGCGTGGCCTTGAAGCCGAGCTGCTGGCACATTGCCAGCATGGTGCGGTTCTCGCGCAGCACCTGGCCTTCGACCACCTTGAGGCCGAGCCAGCCGGCGTACTCGATCATGATCCGCATCAGCTGCCAGCCGATGCCGTGGCCCTTGAGGTCGGAGCGGATCAGGATGCCGTATTCGCCGCGATCGTAATCGGCATCGGCATGCAGGCGCACCGCACCGAGCATGTCGCCGCTGCGCGGCTCGATCGCCACCAGCGCGATCGAGCGTGCGTAGTCGAGCTGGGTCAGGCGCGCGATGAACTCGTGGCTGAAATGCTTGACCGCCTGGAAGAAGCGCAGGCGCAGGTCCTCGTCGGTGACGCGGGCGAAGAAGCTGCGGAACAGCGCATCGTCCTCCGGCCGCACCGGGCGCACCAGCGCGGTGCTGCCGTCGTTGAGCACGATGCGCCGCTCCCACTCCTTGGGATACGGGAAGATCGCGAAACGCGGATGGCCGCGGCCCTTGTGCAGGCGCCGCGACGGCGCCACCGCCACCCGCGCGTCGACCGCGATCACCCCATCGCGGTCGGCCAGCAACGGATTGATGTCTAGTTCGCGGATCTCCGGCAGGTCGGCCGCCAGTTGCGCCAGCTTGACCAGCACCATCGCCACCGCGCGTTCGTCGGCGGCCGGCACGTCGCGGTAAGCCTTGAGGATGCGGCTGACGCGGGTGCGGCCGATCAGTTCGTGGGCCAGGCGCAGGTCCAGCGGCGGCAGCGCCAGCGCCTTGTCGTCGATCACCTCCACCGCGGTGCCGCCGCGGCCGAACACGATCACCGGGCCGAAGGTCGGATCGTCGGCGATGCCGGCGATCAGCTCGCGCGCCTTCGGCCGCAGCAGCGAGGGCTGCACCAGCACGCCGTCGATACGCGCATCCGGACGTGCGGCGCGCGCGCGGGCGAGGATGCCCTCGGCCGCGTCGCGCACCGCCTCCACGCTGACCAGGTTGAGGCGCACGCCGTCCACGTCGGACTTGTGCGGGATGTCGGCCGAATGGATCTTCACCGCCACCGCCGAGCCCTGCGCCAGCATCGGCGCGGCCACCTGCGCCGCGGCCTCGGCATCGGCGGCATGCGCCACCGCCGCGGTGGGAATGCCGTAGGCGGCCAGCAGCCGCGTGGTCGCCAGCGGATCCAGCCAGGTCTGCCCGGCGGCCAGCGCGGCATCGACGATGCCGCGCGCGGCGGCGGCGTCGAAGGCGAAATCGTCGGGCAGACTCGGCGGCGTTTCCATCAGCGCCGCCTGCGCCTCGCGGTAGCGCACCAGGTGCATGAAGCCGCGCACCGCGTCGGCCTCGGTGGCGTAGGTGGGGATGCGCGCGGCGTTGAGCGTGGCGGTGGCGCTTTCGTCGTTGCCTAGCCACACCGCGAACACCGGCTTGTCGCGGTGGTGGCGCGGGCGCTGGCCGAGGATGCGGGTCAGCGCCTGCGCCGCGTCGGCGGAGGAGGTGAACGCGGTCGGCACGTTGACCACCAGCACCGCGTCGTTCTCCGGATCGTCCAGCAGCGCACCGGCGGCGGCGGCATAGCGCTCGCCGTCGGCGTCCACCACGATGTCCACCGGATTGCGGTGCGACCACTCCTGCGGCAGCGCCGCGTCCAGCCGCTGCTGGATGGGCGCCGACAGTGCGGCCAGGGTGCCGCCGAGATCGGCCAGGGTATCCACCGCCAGGCGGCCGACGCCGCCGCCGTTGCTGAGGATGGCCAGGCGCCGGCCGGGGAAGGTGCTGAGCCGGCCCAGCGTCTCGGCCGCGGCGAACAGTTCGTCCAGCGCGCGTACCCGCAGCAGGCCGGCACGGGCGAACGCGGCGCCGTACACCGCATCGGAACTGGCCAGCGCCTGCACGTGGGTGTCGGCGTTGGGATCGATGCGCAGCTGCCGGCCCGACTTCACCACCACCACGGGTTTGGCACGGGCGGCGGCGCGCGCGGCGGACATGAACTTGCGCGCATCGCGAATATCTTCGACGTAGAGCAGGATGGCGCGGGTGCGGTAGTCGGTGGCGAAGTAGTCGAGCAGGTCGGCGAAGTCCACGTCCAGCGCATCGCCCAGCGAGACCACCGCGGAGAATCCGACCGCGCGCGCCACGCCCCACTCCACCAGCGCCGCGGCGATGGCGCTGGATTCGGAGATCAGCGCCAGGTCGCCCGGCTGCGGGCAGTGCGCGGCGATGCTGGCGTTGAGCCGCGCATGCGGGGCGATCACGCCCAGGCAGTGCGGACCGAGGATGCGCAGGCCCTTGGCGCGCGCGGCGCTCTCCACCCGCGCCGCGGCCGAGCCCGGCCCGCTGCCGAGCCCGGCGGTGAGGATGATCGCCGCGGCCACGCCGCGCCGCGCGGCGATCGACACGATGCGCGGCACCATCCGCGCCGGCGCGGTGATCACCACCAGGTCCGGCACCCAGGGCAGATCGGTGAGGCGGCGCACCGTGGGCACACCATCGATCTCGCGGTAGCGCGGGCTGACCCAGCCGATCTGCCCGGGAAACCCGGCCGCGCGCAGGCTGCGCACCACCGCGCGCCCGGCCGAGCGCTCGCGCGGGCTGCCGCCGACGATGGCGACCGAGGCGGGGCGGAACACGGACTGCAGGTGATAGGTGCTCATGGCGGCGGCAGAGGCGAGCGAATGTGCTAACGGTACACGGCTGGCCGCGGCGCGGGGATGATCCAGGTCATCGATGCGGTGGTGCAGCCGATGCAGCGTCCGCGGCGGCAGGGGTCGCTGTTGCGATGCCGACATCCGCGCGTCGCGGCTGAAGCCCCTCCCACAGGGGCGTCGGTCGGCTGCCCGGTGCTCACGGCTCGCGTGTGTCGCTGGCTCCAGAACGGCCCCGACCGCGGCACGTCATTCCTGTGGGAGAGACTTCAGGGCCCCTCGCATCAGCGGTGTTCGCCGCGCATAGCGCTCTCGTAGGAGCGGCTTCAGCCGCGACGAGGCTCTACCGGTAAGGCACGGTCGCGGCTGAAGCCGCTCCTACGCGTGTGCGCTTGTGCTTGCTCGAGGGCGCCCTTCGGGCGCGACGCGACCACGCCAGCAGGCCAGGCGACAGGGCAACCCGGCGCTCCGGTCAAGGCGCCCCCCTCCACGCGAAGGCCCGCAGCACCGCTGCCTATATCCGCCCCCGACCTCTAGGATGCGCGGCGCCCAGCCGACACCCGCACACAGCCCGGGTCAGCAGACGGTCGCCTTGGCGGCCGCATAATGCGCCGATGGAGACGACTCGTGCATAGCGGCGGCCTGGAACTGGCGCTGGTGCTGCTGCTGGCCGCGGTGATCGCGGTGCCGGTGTTCAAGCGGCTGGGCCTGGGCGCGGTGCTGGCCTACCTCGCCGCGGGCGTGGTGCTGGGACCGGACGGACTGGGCTTCGTGCAGGACACCGAGCGCATCCTCAACGCCGCCGAGATCGGCGTGGTGATGCTGCTGTTCCTGATCGGCCTGGAGCTGTCGCCGGCGCGCTTGAAGGTGATGCGGCATGCGGTGTTCGGCGCGGGCTCGGCGCAGGTGGCGCTGACCGCGCTGCCGCTGGGTGCGCTGGCGCTGTGCATGGGCCTGAACTGGAAGAGCGCGCTGGTGATCGGCCTGGCGCTGGCGCTGTCGTCCACCGCGGTGGGCCTGCAGCTGCTGGCCGAGCGCAAGGCACTCAACAGCGACTACGGCCGGCTCGGCTTCGCCATCCTGCTGTTCCAGGACCTGATCGCGATCCCGCTGCTGGCCGCGGTGCCGCTGCTCGGCGGCGCCAAGAACGACACCCTGACCTGGGCGGAAGTGGGCCAGGCGCTGGGCGCGCTGGCGCTGGTGGTGGTGTGCGGGCGCTTCGTGCTGCGCCACCTGTTCCGCACGGTGGCGCGCACGCGCATGCCCGAGGTGTTCACCGCCAGCGCGCTGCTGGTGGTGCTGGGCACTGCCTGGTTCCTGCAGAAGGCCGGCCTGAGCCCCAGCCTGGGCGCGTTCCTGGCCGGCGTGCTGCTGGCCGATTCGGAGTTCCGCCACGAGCTGGAGGCGCAGATCGAGCCGTTCCAGGGCCTGCTGCTGGGCGTGTTCTTCATCGCCGTGGGCATGGGCATCGACCTGGACCGCATCGTCGCCGAGCCGTGGCTGATCGCCGGTGCGGTGGCCACGCTGCTGCTGGTCAAGTTCGCGCTGCTGGCCGGCATCGGCCGCGTGCTGCGCCTGCCCTGGCGCAGCGCGCTGCTGCTGGGCAGCCTGTTGTGGCTGGGCGGCGAGTTCGCCTTCGTGGTGTTCACCGAGGCGCAGCGCGTGCGCCTGCTCGACGATGCCACCCACGACCGCCTGGTCGCGGTGGTCGGCGTGTCGATGGCGCTGACGCCGCTGCTGCTGATCGGCATGCAGCGCCTGCTCGGCGGCAGCGAGGCCGGCAAGGGCAAGCAGCCACAAACGCCGGCAGCGCAGTACGACACGGTGGAGACGCAGCGCGCGCAGGTGCTGATCGCCGGCATGGGCCGCTTCGGCCAGATCGTGGCGCGCCTGCTGACCGCGCAGCGCATCCCGTTCGTGGCGCTGGAGCACAATCCGGACACGGTGGAGGACCTGCGCCGCTTCGGCAACCAGCTCTACTACGGCGACCCCAGTCGCCCGGACCTGCTGCGCGCGGCCGGCAGCGACGGCATCCGCCTCTTCGTGGTGGCGATGGACGACCCGGAGACCAACATCAAGACCACGCGGCTGATCCGCCGGCTCTACCCCAACGCCAGGGTGCTGGCGCGCGCGCGCAACCGCCAGCACGCCTGGCGGCTGATGGACCTGGGCGCCGAACCGTTCCGCGAGGTGTTCGCCTCCAGCCTGGAACTGAGTGAGCAGGTACTGCTCGGCCTGGGCCTGGATGCGGCCACCGCACGCGACCGCATCGCCCGCTTCCGCGAGCACGACACGCAACTGTTGCGCGCCCAGCACCTGGTCTACGACGACGACGCGGCGGTGGTGCAGACCGCGCGTGCGGCGCGTGCCGATCTGACCCAGCTGTTCGAGGCCGACGTCAACGATCCAACGGCCGGGCCGGCGGAGACGACGGGCGCGACAGGCGCGGAACAGCAGCGCAGTTGATGCGGGTGGCTTGGATGCTGCGGCCGGAGCCACGCGGCCAGCGGTGTCGCAGGCGTGCGCTGCGTGATGTGCGCTCGTCGCTGCAGACGGCGGCGGTCATGGTGGGCATGTCATCGTCGCGCTCGACGGATCGCGATTGGGTACTGACCAATCGCCAAGCAGCGCACTCATTACAGCGTGGTTCGCGTGAAGGGCACCTCCCATAACGCGTTATTGCCGCGGCTGGGCATGATGTATCGCGGCGATTGCAGGAGCGGCTTCAGCCGCGACGAGCATTCCCGATAATGCCTGTCGCGGCTGAAGCCGCTCCTACGAGGGGGGGTTCGACGGCTTCCGCCGCGGTGACGCAGCGCACTGCCATGCCGACGCGAAGGCTAATGCTGGGTGCACGCGCTAGTTCCGCACGCCGCCAATCCTTGCATTGTGGGAGGGGCTTCAGCCCCGACTGCAGGAGCCAGCCGCCATCGCTGCGCCGCTCCTCCTGACATGGAAGCATCTCCCCGAGCACTGGCGCTCACGCCAGCGCCCGGGGCACCGCTTCAGCGCTTGCTTCAGCGCTTTCGTGCGGGACGCTTCGCGGCGCTGCTGGGCGCACGCTTGACGGCCTTTTTCGCGGTGCGCTTGGCGACCTTCTTCGCCGCCTGCGTCTTCGCTGGCGCCGCGGCGGGTTTGGCCCTGGTCGACTTGCGTGCCTTGGGCGAAGCGGACGCATCGGCCGCCTTGGCCCCGCTGCGCTTCGGCGCCGGCGTCACCGGCCGGGTCTCGGTCGTGGCGCCGGCCTCCGGCGGGCGCCGCGGCGGCGGGCGACGCCCGGCGGTCAGGGTGCGCCAGGTGTGGCCGCCGTTGAGCGCCAGCAGCGCGTCGGCCGCCGCCGGGCCGGCGCTGCCGGCCGGGTACTGCGGGGTTTCGTCGGCCGAGGTCTGCCAGGCATCGAGGATGGGCTGCACGATGGTCCAGGCCGCCTCGACCATGGTCGCGTCCTGGAACAGGCCGGCCTCGCCGTGCATGCAGTCCTGCAGCAGGCGTTCGTAGCCCACCGTGTATTCCTTGGGAAACCAGTCGCGGTAGCGGAAGTCCATGCGCACCGGCGCCAGGCTGACCCGTGCGCCCGGGCGCTTGACGTCGAACTGCAGCGAGATGCCCTCGTCGGGCTGGATGTGCAGCACCAGCCAGTCCGGGCCGTATCCCCCGATCTCGGCGCTGCGCAGCGGCGCCAGCGGCGCCGGCTTGAAGCGGATCGCGATCTCGGTGGTGCGCTCGCGCAGGCGCTTGCCGGTGCGCAGGTAGAACGGCACGCCGGCCCAGCGCCAGGTATCGACCTGCAGCTTCATCGCCACGTAGGTCTCGGTGTTGGAATCCGGCGGCACCGTGTCTTCCTCGCGGTAGCCGGGCACCGCGTTGCGGCCGATCGCCCCGGCCGCGTACTGGCCGCGGACCACGTCGGCGGGACTCAGCGGCCGTACCGCCTCGATCACCTCGGCGCGCCGGCGCAGCATCGCCGCCGGGGTGAACGCCGCCGGCGGTTCCATCGCGATCATCGCCAGCAACTGGAACAGGTGGTTGGGCACCATGTCGCGCAGGCAGCCGGTGGGATCGTAGAAGCCGCCGCGGCCTTCCACGCCGATGGTCTCGGCCGCGGTGATCTGCACGTGGTCGATGCGGTCGCGGTTCCACACCGGCTCGAACAGGCCGTTGGCGAAGCGGAAGGCGAGGATGTTCTGCACCGTTTCCTTGCCGAGGAAATGGTCGATGCGGAACACCTGGTCCTCGTCGAGCACGCGGCCGACGATGGCGTTGAGCTCGCGCGCGCTCTGCAGGTCGTGGCCGAACGGCTTCTCCACGATCACCCGGCGCCAGCCGCCGTTGGTACTCTGCTTGACCAGCCCGGCCGCGCCCAGTTGCTCGATCACCGGCGCGAAGAAGCGCGCCGCGGTGGCCAGGTAGAACAGCACGTTGCCGCCGGTGCGGTACTGCGCGCCGATCTTGTCCAGCAGCCCGCCCAGGCTGCGATAGGTGCCGGCGTCGTTGAAGTCGCCGCGCAGGTAGTGCAGGCGCGAGCGCAGCCAGCCCCATACCTCTTCGTCCAGGCCGTCGGCCTTGAACTCGGCGTCGCGGTCGGCCATCAGCCCGCGCATCGCATCGCCGAGCATGCGCCGCCACGCCACTTCGCTGACCGCGCCGTGGTCCACGCCGATCACCGCGAATTCCTCGGGCAGCGCGCCGCTGTGGCGCAGGTTGTACAGCGCCGGCAGCACCAGGCGGCGGGTCAGGTCGCCGCGGGCGCCGAACACCACGATCAGGCAGGGAGGGGTGGTCTGGGAGGCATCGCTCATGGATGGGTATCCTGTTCGCCGATCAAGCCATGCAGGCGCAGCGCCGCGTGGACCAGCGCCACGTGCGAATAGCCCTGCGGGAAATTGCCGAGCATGCGGCCGCTGCGCGGGTCGTATTCCTCGGCCAGCAGGCCGACGTCGTTGCACAGGCCGAGCAGGCGTTCGAACAGCGCCTGCGCCTGCTCGCGGCGGCCGAGCAACGCATAGTTCTCCACCAGCCAGAAGCTGCAGGCGACGAAGGTGCCCTCGCCGGCCGGCAGGCCGTCGCCGCTGCCGTCGGCGCGGTAGCGCTCGACCAGCCCGTCGATGCTGAGGCGTTCGGCGATGGCGTCGGCGGTGGCGGCCACGCGCGGATCGTCCGGCGGCAGGAAGCCGACCAGCGGGATCAGCAATGTCGCCGCGTCCAGCCGCTCGCTGCCGTAGCTCTGCACGAAGTAGCCGTCGCGGTGCACGCCCTGCGCCAGCACCTGCGCGTGGATCTCGTCGGCCAGCGCGCGCCAGTGAGCGCGTTGCGTGGCATCGGCGTCGGTGACGCCATCGCGCGCGCCGCAGTCGAACGCCAGCCACGCCATCACCTTGGAATGCACGAAGTGCTGGCGCTTGTCGCGGATCTCCCAGATGCCTTCGTCCGGCTCGCGCCAGCGCTCTTCCAGCACCTCCAGCAACTGCCGCGCCAGCGAGCGGCCATGCACCGCCGAGGCCATGCCCTCGTGGTGACCACGGTGGAACGCGGCGATCACCTCGCCATAGACGTCGAGCTGGAACTGGCCGACCGCGGCATTGCCCACGCGCACCGGCGAGGCGCCTTCGTAGCCGGGCAGCCATTCCACCTCCCATTCGGACATGCGCCGCTCGCCGCCGATGCCGTACAGCGCCTGCAACTGGTCCGGCGACCCGGCCACGGTGCGCTGCAGCCAGCCATGGAAGGCGGCGGCCTCGTCGAAGTAGCCGGCCGCACGCAACGCGGTGAGGGTGAACACCGCATCGCGCAACCAGCAGAACCGATAATCCCAATTGCGCTCGCCGCCCAGGCGCTCGGGCAGCGAGGTGGTCGGCGCGGCGACGATCGCGCCGGTGGGCAGGTAGCTCAGCCCCTTCAGCACCACCAGCGAGCGCCGCACCGCCTCGGTCCACGGGCCGGCATCCAGGCAACGGTGCGACCAGCCGTGCCAGAACGCCTCGGTCTGCGCCAGCGCCTGTTCCGGCTCCAGCAAAGGCGGCAGTTCCAGGTGCGAGGCGCCGTGGCTGAGCACGAACCAGGTGCTCTCGCCGGCCTCCAGCACGAACTCGGCCTCGGTGGCGAAGCCGTGGCCGTGCATGGCCTGCGGGCTGCGCAACGCGATCTGGTCCGGCCCGGCCACCGCGTGCAGGCCGCCGTCGATCTGCGACACCCAGGGAATGGTGCGCCCGTAGTTGAAGCGCAACTGCAGCTGCATGCGCAGCGGCACCCGCCCGTGCAACCCGCGCACGATCCGCACCACGTGGTTGTGCAGCACTTCGTCGTGGCTGGCGACCATGAAGTCCAGCAGCGCCACCGCGCCGGTGTCGGTCTCGAACCGCGTCTCCAGCACCAGGCTGCCGTCGCGGTAGGCGCGGGTGCTGGTGAAGGCGCCCTGCGGCGCGATCGCCCAGCGGCCGTGGTCGGGTTCGCCGAGCAGGGCGGCGAATAACGCGTCGGAATCGAAGCGCGGCAGACACAGCCAGTCGATCGAGCCGCAACGGTCCACCAGAGCCGCGCTGCGGCAGTTGCCGAGCATGGCGTAGTCTTCGATTCGCGAGGCCATCGTGGGCGCCGGGGCGGAGGAGCCGCGAGTCTGCCAGCGCCGGTGTTTGCGTTGCGTAATCGCCGCGGAGCTCCGTTCAGGCGCGCGCAAGCCCGCGGCTGCGGCTACACTGCGCCTGCGCATGACTTCCGATCCCGCTGCCGCCGCCCTGCGCACCCTGGTCCTGGAGGACGATCCGATACTGCGCGACCGCATCCTGGTGCCGGGTCTGCGCCGCTTCGGCTTCGCCGCCGACGGCTGCGGCACCGGCGCGGAACTGCAGCAACGGGTGCAGCGCGAAGGCGCCGAGATCGTGGTGCTGGATGTCGGCCTGCCCGACACCGACGGCTTCACCCTGGCCGGCGCGCTGCGCCAGCAGTATCCGGACCTCGGCATCGTCATGCTGACCAGCCTCGGCCAGACCGAGGACCGCATCCGCGGCCTGACCGGCGGCGCCGACGCCTATCTGTCCAAGCCGGTGGAAATCGACCTGCTCGCCGCGACCCTGCACAGCCTGGCGCGGCGCGTCAGCGGGCGCCTGCCCGCGGCGCCGCCGCGCGGACGCTGGCAGGTCAGCGAAGACGGCTGGTGCCTGCTGTCGCCGTCCGGCGCCGCCGCCGCGCTGACCGGCAGCGAACGCCGCCTGTGCCTGCGCCTGTTCGAGCAACCGGGCCTGCTGGTGGCGCGCGAGGCGTTGATCGCCGCGCTCACCGACCGCGTCTACGACTTCGACGCACATCGCCTGGATTCGATGGTGCACCGCCTGCGCAGCAAGGTGCAGCGCCGCTGCGGCGAACCGTTGCCGCTGGCCGCCGTGCACGGCAAGGGCTACATCTTCGATCCCGCCGGCTGACCCGCCGCTCGCCGGCGCGCCGTGTGGCGCGGGCGGTCGAGGCCCGCGTTCTCTACGCCAGTGCCTGCGCCGACACCGGCACCGCATCGGCATGCGGCAGCACGATGCGGAAGCGCGTGCCCACGCCCACCGTGCTGTGCACCTGGATGCGGCCGCCGGCGCGCACCACCAGGTCGCGCACCACCGCCAGGCCCAGGCCGGTGCCGCTGTCGGCCGGCTTGGTGCTGTAGAACGGCTCGAACACCTGTGCGGCCACCTCCGCCGCCATGCCGTGGCCGTCGTCGGCGACCTCGATGACGGTGCCCTCGTCCGCGCTGGACACGGCGATGTCGAAATGGCCGCGGTCGGCGATCGCGTCGCGGCTGTTGGACGCCAGGTTGAGCAGCATCAGGTCGAACTGGCTGCGCTCGAAGCGGATCGGCGCCGGTGCCGCCGGTAGCGCGCAGCGCAGCACGATCCGCGCTTCCAGCAACTGCCGCAGCATCGGCTGCAGCGCCTCCACCGCGGCCGCGGCGTCGAAACGTTCGACATGCTCGGCATCGCGGCGGCTGAAGCGCAGCAGCCGGCGCACGATGGTCATGCCGCGCTCGGCCGATTCCTCCACTGCCGCCAGGCTGTCCTCCAGGTGCGCGATGCGCTGCGCGTCGCTGGCCAGATCGTCGTCGTGGCGCGCGGCGGCGAAGCCGGACATCACCGCCAGGATGTTGTTGAAGTCGTGGGCCAGGCCGCTGGCCATGCGCTCGGTGATCTCGCGTTTCTGCGCGTGGATCAGCTGGGTCTGCGCGCGTTCGCGCTCCTGCATCTCCTGCTGCAGGCGCTGGCCGCGCGCATTGGATTCGCGCAGGCTCTCGCGCAACGCCTCGGTGGTGCGGTCCAGCAGCAGCGCCACCAGCAGGTAACTGAACAGCACCGGCAGCACGTTGAAGAACGCCTGGGCGGGCGTATCGGCGAGTTCCAGCAGCGCGTCATGGCCGACGCCGACGCCGAGCATCAGCAGCAGCGCCGCGAACGTCACCCACAGCGCGCGGCGCCCGAGCACCAGGCCGGCCAGGATCAGCACCAGCATCTGCGCCAGTTGGTCCGGCAGCTGCCGCTGGAAGCCATGGATGGCGGCATTGACCAGCAGCGAACCGAGCATCGCCCCGAGCAGCAGCCGCACGCCGCCGCGCAAGGCGCCATGGCGCACGCGCACGAAGCCGATCGCCGCGCACACCCCGATCAGCAGGCTCATGGTCAACGAGATGACCAGGCCGGGTTGCACGGGCTGCCCGCGCAGCTGCGGCCATGCCAGCACCAGCGCGATCACCAGCGTGACCGGAATGGTTACCGCCAGGAACAGCAGCAGCAACTGGATCACCCGCGCATTGCGCCGGTCCACCTCGTCCATCAGCGGCGCGCGGCCCAGCCAGTTCCAGAACGCCTTCGCCATGCCGCCGTGCTCCATTCCCGTTCAGTGAGAATCCGATGATGATCATGCGAGAACTTGCAGGTGACAAGCCGGTGACGGCGGGCCTAAGTTCGCATGACGGAACGCGCCCGGGGACGACGGCGCGGCTCCCAGACCACTCCTGACCGATGCGGAGGCGCACGCGCGCCGCCGACGTCACCTTCTGCCCTGCCGTTTCCCAGCCCGAGATCGCCATGAACGATTGCACTTCCCTGCGCGGCGCCGCCGCCCGTCATCCGATGCCCCGTGCGACCAGCACCCTGGCCCTGGCCTGCGCGCTGTGCCTGACCTCGACGGCGATGGCGCAGACGCCCACCACCACCACGACAACGGCGGCCGGCACGGCCCAGTCCACCGGCACCGACGCCACGCCCAGCGACGCCAGCGCGACCCCGGCCGCGACCACCTACGATCCCAGCGTCTACTTCAAGGCCACCGGCAGCGCCGACAGCAACGCCGGCGCCGAGGCCGACGGCGACGAAGCGCTGGCCGCCGGCGAAGCCGCCTCGGCGGTCGGCACCGGCACCATCGCGATCGGCGGCGGTGCGGTCAGCTATGCCAACCACGCCCTGGCGGTGGGCCACAACAGCCTGGCCACCGAGATCTCCACCACCGCCATCGGCGGCATGCTCGACGTGGATTACGCGTACCTGCCCGGCGGTGTGACGATCCTGCAGCAGACCTCCGCCACCGGCATGGCCGCGACCGCGCTGGGCGCCGGCGCGCAGGCCAGCGGCAAGTTCAACGTAGCCGCCGGTGCCGGCGCGATCGCCAGCGACCGTTCCAGCGTCGCCGTCGGCGGCATCGTCGACGTGGGCGAAGACGGCTTGAGCAGCGAAGGCATGCAGTTGCAGGCCACCCAGGCCACCGGTCCGCTGTCGACCGCGCTGGGCGGTGGTGCGATGGCCACCGCCTACAACGCGACCGCGGTCGGCGCACTGGCCGAGGCCAGTTCGCAGCGGACCGTGGCCGTGGGTTCCACCGCCGTGGCCAACCAGTACGCGGCCGTCGCCGTCGGCGCACAGAGCCAGGCCACCGCCGAGTGGGCCACCGCCTTCGGCAACGGCGCGCGCGCCTGGGGCGCGCACAGCGTTGCGATCGGTCCCAGCGCGTTCGCACAGAGCGACGACGGCACGGCGGTCGGCCCGGCCGCGCTCGCCCTCGGCGTCGGCTCCACCGCGCTCGGCAACGGCTCCTGGGCTGGCGGCACCCGCAGCCTGGCCCTGGGCGGGGGAATGGTGTGGAACGGCGAATTCTTCCGCGAGACCCCGGTGCTGTTCTACGACAGCATCGCCGTGGGCACCGGCGCGGACGTGTTCGGCGACCAGTCGATCGCGATCGGCCCCGGCGCCCGGGTCGGCAACTCGAAGTTCGTCAACGGCCAAACGACCATCACCAACCACAGCGTGGCGCTGGGCGCCGGCTCGGTCAACGAGCGCGACAACACCGTGTCCATCGGCGCGGTGGGCGCCGAGCGCCAGCTCACCAACCTGGCCGCCGGCACCCTGGACACCGATGCGGTCAACCTGGCGCAACTGCGCAACGTCGCCGCCGCGTTCGGCGCCGGCAGCGTGGTCGACGCCAACGGCACCCTGATCGGCGGCAACTACCTGGTGCAGGGCAACCACTACACCGACCTGGGCTCGGCGATGGGTGCGCTGGACACCGCGCTGACCGGTTTCGGCAACCGCCTGAACACCCTCGGCGGCTCCGGCGGCATCAGCGTCGGCGACGGTGGCGGCGCGGCCACCGCGCCCAGCACCGGTGCCGGCACCAATGCCGTGGCCGTGGGCTCCGGGGCCACCGCCAACGGCAACAACGGCCTGGCGATGGGCGCGCAGGCACTGGCCTACGGTCCCAACGACACCGCCATCGGCGGCAACGCCACGGTCAACGCCGATGGCAGTACCGCGGTCGGCGCCAACGCCCGCGTCGCCGCGGTGGCGACCAATGCGGTGGCGCTGGGCGAAAGCGCCAACGCGTCGGCGGCCTCGGCCACCGCGCTGGGCCAGGGTGCTTCGGCCAGCGCCGCGAACTCGGTGGCGCTGGGCCAGGGCGCGGTCGCCAACCGCGCCAACACGGTGTCGGTGGGCAGCGCCGGCAACGAGCGCCAGGTCGCCAACGTCGCCGCCGGCAGCGCCGACACCGACGCGGTCAACGTGGCGCAGATGCGCGCCGGCAACAGCGCCACCCTGAGCAGCGCCAACGCCTACACCAACACCCGAATCACCGCGCTGGACGACAGCTTCAACCAGTTGCGCACCGACACCGAACACCGCCTCGACGGCATGGACCGGCGCATGGACCGGCTCGGCGCGATGAGCGCGGCGATGCTCAACATGGCGGTCAACGCCGCGGGCACGCAGAGCCCGCGCGGGCGCGTGTCGGTCGGCGCCGGCTTCCAGGGCGGGCAGCAGGCGCTGTCGATCGGCTACGCCCGCAAGCTCGGCGAGCGCGCCTCGTTCAGCCTGGGCGGCGCCTTCAGCAGCGGCGAGTCCTCCGCCGGCATCGGCGTGGGCATTGACCTGTGACCCAACGCGGCGCCGCGTGCGGCGCCGTTTTCTTTCTTCTCACTTCTCTTTCCAGGATCTGCAGATGATGTCTTCCAATACGCTCGCCGCTGCCCTCGCCGCCATCCTGTTCGCCGGCGCCGCGCAGGCGGCGACTCCCACCATCGGCCTGGGTGGCGTGCACGGCCCGATGCCGCAATCGGCCAGCCCCAACGACCTGGGCCAGCGCTTCATCGTCAAGACCCGCGACGGCGGCACCCAGGCGCGCAGCCTGCTCGCCACCACCCTGAGCAGCGCGGTGGCGCGCAGCGGCATGCAGCGCGCGCAGATCGCCAGCAACGGCCTGACGCTGCGCAGCGCGGTCAGCGCCAAGGTGCTGCGCGACATGGCGGTGCCGGGCTGGCACGTGGTGCAGACCTCGCGTCACCTCAGCGACAGCGAACGCACCGCCTTCATCAACGAACTCAAGGCCGACCCGTCGGTGGTGTCGGTGCAGGTCGACCGCCTGTACCGGCGCCTGGACGAGGCCAGCGTGCGCCTGCCGGCGGCGATGGCGGCCGCCGCCTCCACCACGCCCAACGATCCGGCCTACGCCAAGCTGCAGTGGAACTTCCACGACCCGGTCGGCGGGGTCAACGCCGAAGCCGCCTGGACCCGCTCCACCGGCAAGGGCGTGGTGGTGGCGGTGGTCGACACCGGCGTGGTCAAGGACAACCCGGACCTGGCCGCCAACGTGCTGCCCGGCTACGACATGATCACCGACCACCGCGTCTCGCGCCGCGACACCGACGGCCGCGCGGCCGGCGGCTACGACCTGGGCGACTGGGTCGAGGCCGATTACTGCAATGCGCTGGGCGGGTCCGGCAACGCGGCGGAGCCGAGCTCGTGGCACGGCAGCCATGTCTCCGGCACCATCGCCCAGGTCACCAACAACAACCTGGCCACCGCCGGCCTGGCCTACGACGCCAAGATCGTGCCGGTGCGCGTGCTCGGCTCCTGCGGCGGCTTCGGCAGCGACATCGCCGACGGCATGCTGTGGGCCGCGGGCCTGCCGGTGGCCGGCCTGCCGACCAATCCGAACCCGGCCGAGGTCATCAACATGAGCCTGGGCAGCGGCGGCCCGGACACCTGCCCGCAGATCTACCAGGACGCGATCGACCAGATCAACGCCAAGGGCACGATCATCGTGGTCGCCGCCGGCAACTCCAATGCCGATGCCGCCACCTACACCATGTCGTCCTGCAACGGCGTGATCAGCGTCGGCGCCTCGCGGGTCAACGGCGGCCGCGCCAGCTACTCCAACTACGGCACCCGCGTGGACATCGCCGCGCCGGGCGGCGGCGGCGACGTCGACGGCAATCCGAACGGCTACATCTTCCAGGTGCTCAACGGCGGCACGCAGGGCCCAACCAGCGACTGGCAGATCGGCGGCATGGCCGGCACCTCGATGGCGTCCCCGCACGTGGCCGCGGCGGTGGCGATGGTGCAGAGCGTGGCCAAGACCCCGCTCAGCTGGACCGGCATGCGCGATCTGCTGCGCGCCAGCGCGCGGCCGTTCCCGGTGGCGATCCCCACCACCACGCCGATCGGCGCCGGCATCCTCGACATCGACATGCTGCTGCAGATGGCCACCACCCCGCCGTGCGATCCCTCGGACAGCAGCTGCGTGCCGCCGACCAAGACCCTGGTCAACAAGGTCGAGATGCGGGGTATCGGCAGCCAGGGCGGCGACAGGCTGTACAGCTTCCAGGCCGCGGCCGGCACGGCGGTGAGCTTCATGACCTTCGGCGGCACCGGCAACGTGGCGATGTACGTGGCGGCGGGCAAGACGCCGACCAGCAGCAGCTACGACGCGCGCTCCACCCGCGCCGGCACCACCCAGACGGTGCGCCTCACCCCGTCCAGCGCCACGACCTACTACGTGCGCCTGAGCGGCAGCTACAGCGGCCTGACCGTGGTGGCGCGGCAGTAAACGCCCGACCGCGCGGCGGCGCCGTTCGCCGCCGCGCAACGTGCGCGGGAGGAGGCCCTCCCGCAGCGGTTCCGACAGCAGCGACGTACCCACCATGACGCATTCGCCCGCCCTCCGGCGGGCATTTTTTTGGGGCGCTGCGGCGCACCGCGCTGCCGCAAGCCCCCCTCCACCGGGAGAGGGATTGGGGTGAGGGTGCGGCACGAGACGCAGTGCAATGGGCGAGGCGTGGCGGCGCCCTCCCCTCATCCGGCCCTCAGGGCCACCTTCTCTCGCTGGGAGAAGGAAAAGCGCTAGCGGCTTTCGCGCAGGAACCGCGCCATCGACGACACCCCCGGCAGCGCCGGCTGGAACTGCCCGGCGACGTCGACGAAGCCGCGCATCACCGCGATCTCGCGCGGGGTGCGGTTCAAGGTATCGCGCAGTTCCGGATCGGCGCCGGCGCGCAGCAGGCGCTGCACCAGCAGCGGCAGGCCGTGCAGCGCGGCCAGGTGCAGCGGACCGAAGCCACGCGGATCCTGCACCTCCAGGCTGACGTCCTCGTCGAGCAGACGCTCGACGCCGGCCAGCACCACCGGCTCCTCGCAGGCCGTGCCCGGTTCGGCGCGCGCGCCCAGCAACAGCAGCAGCGGCGTGACCCCGCCGGCGGAGCCGCGGTCGGCCTCGGCGCCCGCCAGCAGCAAGGTGTCCAGCAGGGCCAGCAGGCGGGTCTTGTCGCGCGCGGTGAAGCCGTACAGCGCCGCGCAATGCAGCGGCGCCAGTTGCTGGGCGTCGCCGGCATGCACGTCGGCGCCGGCGGCCAGCAGCCGCGCGGCGATGTCGGGCAGGCCCAGCGCGCAGGCCAGCATCAGCACGGTGACCCCGCCGGGCAGGCGGTGTTCGATCTGCGCGCCGGCCTGCAGCAAGGCCGCGACGATCTCGGTCTGGCGCATGCTCACCGCCGCCGACAGCGGCGTGGCGCCGCTGGCCGCGGCGTGCTGCAGATCGGCGCCGCGCGAGAGCAGCAGCTTCACCGCCGCGGCATGGCCACCGCCGGCGGCGCGCAGCAGCGCGGTGCAACCCTGCGCGTCCACCGCATCCACCGGCAGGCCCAGGTCGATCAGGCGGCGGATCGCCTCGGCATCGCCGACCATCGCCGCGGCCGGCACGTCGGCCTCGCGCAGCGGGCGCCGCGGCAGCGGCCAGGTGCGCCAGTCCAGCCAGTCGGCCAGGTCGCGGCGGCCGCTGGCCAGGGCCACGCCGAGCGGGGTCTGGCCGTCGGCGGCGCGCGCGTCCGGCGAGGCGCCCTGCTGGATCAGCAGTTTCAGCGAGGCCTCGCGGCCCAGCGCGGCGGCCAGGTGCAGCGCGGTCATGCCGTGGCTGTCGCGGGCCTCGCGGTCGGCGCCGCGTTCGAGCAGTTGCAGTTGCAGGCGCAGCCAGCCCAGCCGCACCGCCAGCGACAGCGGCGGATCGCCGGCCGGCGATGGCGCGAATGGATCGGCGCCGCGCTCGAGCAGTTCCAGGGCGAACTGTTCCAGCGCGCGCGAGGCGTGATCGTGCTGGGCGCAGGCGGCGAGCAGACGGGTCAGGCCGCCGCGGCCGGCCGGCGACACGCCGTGGCGCAGCATCGCCTGCAGGCTGGGCACCGCCTCCACGCCGCGCGAGAGCAGCGCGAACATCGGGGTGTCGCCGCAGGCATCGAGCACCTCCGGCTCGGCGCCGTGCGCCAGCAGCCAGTCCACCGCCTGCGCGTTCAGCGCCAGCGGCGCATCGTGCAGCAGCGCGCCCAGTTCCTCGGCCGCGCACAGCCGCGCCAGCGCGGCCAGGCCGTCGCGCGGCTGGCCCAGTTGCAGGCCTTCGCGCAGCAGTTCCAGCGGCGGCCGGTCGGGCAGGCCGGCGGGGCCGGTTTCGCCCTGGCCGTCGCTGACCGCGGCCGGCAGCGGATAGTCCGGGTCCAACGCGGACACGATCGCCCAGCGCCCGGCCTCGGCGGCCAGGTCGACCGCGCGGCGGCCGCTCTGGTCCGGTTGCGCCGGCGCCACGCCCAGCTCCAGCAGGCGCCGGATCAGGCCGGGGGCGACGTGGTCGGCGGTGCAGGCCAGCAGGATCGCGTTGCGGCCGTCGCCATCGACCGCGACCAGGTCCGGCTTGTGCGGCAGCAGCCGTTCCAGCACCGCCACGCGACCGTGGCGGGCGGCTTCCAGCCACGGCGTGCGGCCCAGCGCATCGCGCGCTTCCAGGTTGGCGCCGGCGCCGAGCAGGGCCTGCACGATCTCCACGTGGCCGGCCTGCGCCGCCTCGTGCAGCGCGCTGCGGCGCTGGCGATCGCGCGCGTCGACCCGCGCCTTGTGCTTGAGCAGCAACTGCACGCCGGCCGGATCGTCTTCCTCGGTGCCGGCGGCGGCCAGCAGCACCGGGCTGGCGTCGGCCGGCTCCGGCTTGGCGCCGCGCTCGAGCAGGAACTTGGCCATGCGCCAGTTGCCGACCTGGCAGGCCACCGCCAGCGGGGTCAGGCCGTCGCGGTTGGCCGCGTCCAGTTCGGCGGCGGCGTCGCGCAGCAGCGCGGCCACGCCCGGATCGGAACTGCGCGCGGCGTGATGCAACGGGGTGTTGCCGTCGCCGTCGCTGGCGCGCGGGTCGGCGCCGTTGGCGAGCAGGGTCATCACCGCTTCCGGGCGGCCATGCCAGCTGTCGCGGGTGGCGGCCAGCAGCGGGGTCATGCCCAGGTGCGGGCGATTGACGTCGACCCCGCGCACGATCAGTTCGCGCAGCAGGCGCAGGTCCGGCAGCACCGCGGCCAGCACCGGCAGGCTGCGCTGGTCGCGCCACTCGGCGGCGGGCAGCGCATGCGGATCGGCGCCGGCCTGCAGCAACTGCAGCGCGCGGTCGACGCGGCCGCCGCGGGCGGCGTCGTACAGCGCCGCATGCAGTTCGTCCTGCGCGGGCGCCGGCTCGTCGGCGCGCGGCGCGGTGTTGGCGCTCAATTCGGCGAACAGGTCGGCGGAGGACACCGGCGGGGTCAGCGTCTGCGGCGGTGCCACCCGTTGCAGGCCGGCATGCAGCAGCGGCGACAGCAGCGCATAGGCCAGCGCCAGCGGCCAGCGTGCGGCGTCGGCGAGCAGTCCCGGCCAGGCCAGCACCACGCCGAGCCCGGCCAGCACCAGCACCAGCGCGGCCACCGCCAGACCGCGCCAGGCCTGCACGTCTTGCTGCGCCAGCGCGTGCCAGCGCGCGCCCAGCGCGCCGTCCTCGCAGTCGCTGGCGTGCCACAGCGGCCAGGTCCGCCACAGGCCGAGCAGTGCGGCACTGGCGGCCACGCTCAGCGCCAGCGCGGCGGCCAGGCTGCCGCTGTCGTGCAGGGCCGCCAGCGGCCAGGCCACCAGCACCGCGACCAGCGCCATGCCGCCGGCCCACAGCGCCAGCAGCGGCGCCACCGCGCCGATCAGCTCGCGCGCGGCACGCGGACGCGGCCGGCTGCCGCGGTGCCAGGACAGCGCCAGCGCGAACGCCGGCTGCGCCAGCCAGGCGCCTAGTGCGGCGGCCAGCGGGCCGAATCCGGCGGCCAGCGCCAGCACCGCACCCAGCGCGGCGGCGAGCATCGGCGCGCGCGCGCGGAGAAAGGAGTCAGTCATCGTGTCGATCGGTGGTGCCGGGCAGGGACGGCGGCAATTGCAGATGGAAGCCGCAGCCGGCGAGGTTGGCGCGCACCGCGGCCGGATCGGCGCGGGCCAGCGTGCGTTCGGCGGTCAACGCCACCTCGAGCACGAACGCCAGCGGCTGCAGCGACGCCAGCAGCGCCGGCGGCAACCGGCCGAAGTCGTCGCGGGCGGCGAGATACAGATAGGTGTCCGGCTTGCGTTGGCTTTTGTAGACGTAGGCTTGCATGCCCGTGGCGTGCGCCTGGCGTGGAAAGGCAAGCGATTGTGGAGGAAATGCGCCAGCGGCGAAAGCGCACGCCGGCCGCGCGCTGAACGGATCCAGGGCAAGCGCGCCATTCACGTTCGCGTCGTTGGCGTTTCACGGCATGACCGAATGCGTCGATATACTGCGGTAACTGTCCTTGTATGGAATACCGCGTGACCGAAGCGTCCTCGTCGCCCCGCATGGCTCCCGTGGCCATCCGTGCCTACACCGCGACCAATGCGCTCGGCAGCGGACTGCAGGCCCAGGCCGCGGCGCTGCGCGAGGGCCGCAGCGGCCTGCGTCGCAACGATTTCGGTCCGCAACCGCTGGAATGCTGGATCGGCCGGGTGGATGCCCTGGAAACCGCCGCGCTGCCGGAGGCCCTGGCCGCATGGGAATGCCGCAACAATCGCCTGGCCTGGCTGGCGCTGCAGCAGGACGGCATGGCCGACGCGGTCGCCGCCGCGGCGCAGCGGCATGGCGCCGACCGGGTGGCGGTGGTGATGGGCACTTCCACCTCCAGCATCGGCGCCAGCGAGGAGGCCTACACCCGGCTCGATCACGATGCGGACGGTCCGCGGCTGCCCGCCGACTTGGATCGGCCGATCGTGCACACCCCGCATTCGCTCGGCGACTTCGTGCGCGCCGCCACCGGCCTGCGCGGCCCGTGCATCACCGTCGCCACCGCCTGCTCGTCCAGCGCCAAGGTGTTCGCCCAGGCGGCGCGGCTGATCGCCGCCGGCGTGGTCGATGCGGCGCTAGTCGGCGGGGTGGACACGCTGTGCGGCAGCGTGCTGTTCGGCTTCAACTCGCTGCAGGTGGTGTCGCCGGAGCCGTGCCGGCCGTTCGACGTGCGCCGGGTCGGGCTGTCGCTGGGCGAGGCCGGCGGCTACGCGCTGCTGGAACGCGCCGATGCCGCCGACGCGCCGCCGGCGCAGGCGCTGCTGTGCGGCTACGGCGAATCCAGCGATGCCCACCACATGTCCGCGCCGCATCCGCAGGGGCTGGGCGCCGGCCTGGCGATGCGCGGTGCGCTGCAACGCGCCGGGGTGGATCCGGCCGAGGTCGGGTATCTGAACCTGCACGGCACCGCGACCCCGGCCAACGACAGCGTCGAGGCCGCCGCGGTGGCGGCGCTGTTCCCGCCGACCCTGCACGCCAGTTCGACCAAGGCCTGGACCGGGCACACGCTCGGCGCCGCCGGCATCGTCGAGTCGGTGTTCGCCCTGCTGGCGCTGCGCGACGGCCTGCTGCCCGGCACCCTCAACAGCGAACTGCCCGATCCCGCCTGCGGCCCGCAGATCCGCTTCGCCACCGCCCATGCACAGGTCCGCTACGCCATGAACAACTCCTTCGGCTTCGGCGGCAACAACTGCTCGCTGCTGTTCGGCCGCGCATGAACATGCCGATGCTGAGCGCGACGATCGAAGGCATCGGTTTCTGGGCGCCCGGGCTGCCGTCGTGGACGCTGGCGCAGGCGTTCGCCCGCGGCGAAGGCGCGCTGCAGGAGACGCCGGCACGGCCGTCGCCGCAGTTGCTGGCGCCCAACGAACGCCGCCGCGCGCCGGACACCGTGGCGGTGTCGCTGGACGCGGCGCTGGCCGCCTGCCAGGACGCCGGCCGCGACCCGGCCACGCTGCCGTCGGTGTTCACCTCCACCCACGGCGACCTGGCGATCACCGACTACATGTGCACCACCCTGGCCAGCGAACCGCTGTCGGTCTCGCCGACCAAGTTCCACAACTCGGTGCACAACGCCGCCGCCGGCTACTGGACCATCGGCGCCGGCGCCACCGCCGCGGCGACCGCGATCAGTGCGCACTCGGGCAGCTTCGCGCAGGGCCTGCTGGAAGCGCTGTCGCAACTGGCCGCGGGCGAAGACGCGGTGCTGCTGGTCGGCTACGACAGCCGCTCGGTGGGCGCGCTGGGCCGCATCGCACGCAGCGAGGGCCTGCTCGGCGGCGCGCTGGTGCTGAGCGCCGGCGCGCGCGACGGCAAGCCGCAGCTACAGGTGAAACTGCGCGACGGCACCGCACCGGTCGGCGACGGCCCGCTGGCACGCCACGCCGCAGGCAACGCGATGGCGCCGATGCTGCCGCTGTTCGATACGCTGGCGCTGGGCGGCAACGGCTGCGTGCTCGATGCAGGCGGCGGCCGCTGCCTGCAGGTGGACCTGCGCGCATGAGCCGCACGCCGCTGACCGCCGCCGACGCCGCGATCCTGATTCCGGCCCTCAACGAACGACTGCGCATCCGCGAGGTGGTCAGCGACGCGCTGGCGCACTGCCCGCGGGTGATCGTGGTCGACGACGGCTCCGACGACGGCACCAGCGACTGCATCGCCGACCTGCCGGTGACCCTGCTGCGCCACCCGCAGCGCCGCGGCAAGGGGGCGGCGCTGCGCAGCGGTTTCGCCGAGGCGCAGCGCCAGGGCGCGCGCGCGGTGATGACCATGGACGGCGACGGCCAGCACAGCGCCGCCGATTTCCCGCGGCTGCTGGCCGCGGCCAATCGCCATCCCGGCTGCGTGATCGTCGGCGCGCGCCTGCGCAAGCGCGCCAGCCAGCCGCCGATCCGCCGCATCGGCAACGATTTCGGCGACTGGGGCATCGCCTGGGGCTGCGGCTTCCGCCTGGTCGACAGCCAGAGCGGCCAGCGCCTGTATCCGCATTCGGTCTACACCCTGCCCGACGTGCCCGGCGAAGGCTTCGTGTTCGAGGCGCAACTGCTGATCTCCGCGGCGCGGCAGGCCGGCGCGCGGGTGGTGGCGGTGCCGATCGAGACCCGCTACGCCAACCAGACCCCCGGCACGTTCCGCAAGAGCCACTTCCGGCTGGTGCGCGATCTGTGGAAGATCACCTCGCACGTGATCGTGCAGGTATGGACCTATGGGCACGTGGTACGCGAGTACCGACGCACCCGCGCCAACCCGGTGCTGATCGACGACGCCGACGGCACCCTCGACACGGCCCCCCTGGCCGTCGCCAAGGAAAAGACGACATGAATGCAGCGCAGGCGGATGTGGCGATTCTGGGCGGCGGGCTGGCCGGACTGACCCTGGCGCTGCAGTTGCGCCAGCGCGACCCGCAACTGCGCATCCGCGTGCTGGAACGGCGCGCGCACCCGGTGCGCGAGGCCGCCTTCAAGGTCGGCGAATCCTCGGTGGAGATCGGCGCGCACTACTTCGCCGAGGTGCTGGGCCTGCGCGAGCACCTGGATGCCGAGCAGATCCGCAAGTTCGGCTTCCGCTTCTTCTTCTCCGACGGGCGCGCGGACATCGACCAGTGCACCGAGCTGGGGGTGAGCCAGTTGCTGCCCACCCCGTCGTGGCAGATCGACCGCGGCCGCTTCGAGAACTTCCTCGGGCAGCGCGCGCGCGAGATGGGCGTGGAATTCCTCGACGGCAGCACGGTGCGCGGCGTCGACCTGGCCGAGGACGACGGCGAGCACTGCGTGCGCTACAGCCGCGACGGCGTCGACGCCCACCTGCAGGCGCGCTGGGTGATCGACGCCAGCGGCCGCGCCGGCCTGCTCAAGCGCAAGCTCGGCCTGGCCCAGGACAACGCGCACCAGGCCAATGCGGTATGGTGGCGGGTGGACGGGCTGGTCGATCCCAACGGCTGGTCGCAGGACAGCGCCTGGCTGCAGCGCTGCACGCCGCCGGACCGCTGGCGCTCAACCAACCACATGTGCGGCCCCGGCTACTGGTTCTGGCTGATCCCGCTGTCCTCCGGCGCGCATTCGCTGGGCATCGTCTGCGATGCCGCCCTGCATCCGCTGGAGACCATGAACACCCACGCCAAGGCGATGGACTGGCTGCGCGCCCACCAGCCGCAGGTGGCCAGCACGCTGGAGCGCAGCGAGCACACGGTGCAGGACTTCCTGTTCCTGCGCGACTTCTCCTACGGCTGCAAGCAGGTGTTCTCGGCGCAGCGCTGGGCGCTGACCGGCGAGGCCGGCGTGTTCCTGGACCCGTTCTACTCGCCGGGCAGCGACTTCATCGCCATCAGCAACACCTACATCTGCGAACTGATCGGGCGCGAGCGCGCCGGGCGCGACATCGCGCCGTATGCCGAGCTGTACCAGCAGCTGTACTTCTCGTTCTACGAGAACACCCTGACCCTCTACCAGGACCAGTACCCGCTGTTCGGCGACGCCCAGGTGATGCCGGTCAAGGTGATCTGGGACTACACCTACTACTGGTCGCTGCTGGCGCCGCTGTACTGCACCGACCGCATCGCCGACCTGGCGGTACTGGGCCGGCTGCGCCCGGCGCTGCAGCAGGCCAGCGCGCTCAACCTGGGCATGCAGGCGCTGCTGCGCGACTGGGGCGCGGCCAACCGCGCGCAGGCCGCGGCGGTGGCCGACGGGCGCCTGCTGGACCAGTACCTGATCGGCTGGTTCCACGAACTCAATCGCGCGCTGAACGACCGGCTGGACGACGCCGCGTTCGTCGCCCGCCTGCACTGCAACGTCGCGCGCATGGCGGAACTGGCCGGGGAAATCCTGGCGCGTGCCCGCCAGCAGCATCCCACGCTGGCCGACCACGGCCTGCTGGACGCCTGCCGCGAGGCGGCGACGCCGCTGCCGGTGCTGTCGCCCGCCTGGTACGCGGACGCCGCCTGATCCACGCGCAGGGCCATGCCGCCCTGCAACAACACGCGCTCCGCCCGCCGCTGCCGCATGCCCAGCGGGCGCCTCCATTGCGCGGCACACGTCACACGGGGCGAATATCGCCCACGCATTCGTGTTTTCGCACGCGCGACGGTTGACGCCCTGGCGCCACCGGCGCGACACAGGCCCGCCGCGCCCGGCGCGTCCCCCAGGAGAACTGCATGCGCTCCACGCTGCTCGCATTGGCCCTGCCCCTGGCCGCTCTTGCCGCCACGTCCACCGCCCACGCGCAGGCGGCCCCGCGCGCGCCGGCCACCCCGGCACCGCTGCAACAGTCGTGCGACGCGCTGGCGAGCCGGCTCGCCTATCCCGGCACCCGCTTCACCGCGGTGCGCAGCGTGGCCGCCGGCACCCTGCAGGTCGCCGGCCAGCCGATCGGCGCGCACTGCCAGGTCACCGGCCTGATGCACGAACGCGTCGGCACCGACGGCCAGTCCTATGCGATCGACTTCGAGATGCGCCTGCCGGCGGCATGGAACGGGCGCTTCTTCTACCAGGCCAACGGCGGCATGGACGGCAATGTCGTGCCCGCGCTCGGCGACATCGGCGGCGGCGGCCAGCGCGACAACCCGCTGCGCATGGGCTTTGCGGTCATCAGTTCCGATGCCGGGCACAGCAACGCACAGAACCCGCTGTTCGGCCGCGATCCGCAGGCGCGGCTGGACTACGGCTACCAAGCGGTGCAGGCGCTGACCCCGATGGCCAAGCGCGTGGTGCAGATCGCCTACGGCAAGGCGCCGGACTACAGCTACTTCGGCGGCTGCTCCAACGGTGGCCGCCACGGCATGGTCGCCGCCGCGCGCGACGCGCAGGACTACGACGGCATCCTGGTCGGCGATCCGGGGTTCCACCTGCCCAAGGCGGCGATCGCCGACCTGGCCGCGGCCCAGCAACTGGCGGCGCTGGCCGGCGGCAACGACACGCGCAGCGGCCTGACCGCGGCCGAGCGCAGCCTGGTGGCCGAGCGCATCGTCGCCACCTGCGATGCGCTGGACGGCGTGCGCGACGGCATGGTGCAGGACGTGCTCGCCTGCCAGCGCCGCTTCGACCTGAACCGCGACGTCGCCACCTGCGGCAGCGCCGGGCGTACCGGGCAATGCCTGACCCCGGCGCAGAAGCGCGCGCTCGGCGCCATCCACGCCGGCGTACGCAACAGCGCCGGCACGCCGCTGTACGCGCCCTTCCCCTACGACCCGGGCATCGCCAGCGGCGACTGGGCCGGCTGGCGGCAGGACGCCTCGCTGACCCTGGTGCCCGGATCGGTGGCCTTCGGCTTCGTCACCCCGCCGGAGGATCCGGCGGTGCTGCAGGACCTGAAGCGCTATGCGCTGCAGTTCGACATGGACCGCGACGCGCCGAAGATCTTCGCCACGGCCGGTGCCTTCCGCGAATCCGCCTGGTCGTACATGACCCCGCCGAACGAGACCCAGCTGTCCACGCTGAAGGCGCGCGGCGGCAAGCTGCTGATCTACCACGGCACCGGCGACGGCATCTTCTCCTTCGCCGACACCGCGGCCTGGTACGACCGCCTGCGCACGGCCGATGCCGACGCCGCCAGCTACGCGCGCCTGTTCGCGGTGCCGGCCATGGCCCATTGCGCCGGCGGACCGGCCACCGACCAGTTCGATGCGCTGACCCCACTGGTGGCCTGGGTCGAACAGGGCCAGGCGCCGGCCGCGATCGTCGCCAACGCACGCGGCAGCGGCAGCGCCGCCCCTAATGCCGAGGTGCCGGCCAGTTGGAGCAGCCAGCGCAGCCGGCCGCTGTGCCCGTATCCGCAGGTGGCGCGCTACGTCGGCGGCGACGTGGAGGCGGCGTCCAGCTTCGTCTGCCGCTGAGCGCGGGCCGCGGTTGCGCCGCCGGCGTGGCGGCGCGACGCTCGCGTCCTCGTCTGTGCGGTCAGCCCATGCCGCCGTTGATGCCGATGACCTGGCCGTTGATGTAGGCGGCCGCGTCCGAGCACAGGAAGGCGACCAGCGCGGCCACTTCCTCCGGCTTGCCCGGGCGCCCGGCGGGGACCATCTGTTTGATCGCCTCCGGCGGGAATGCGCTCTCGGCCATCGCGCCCTGGATCACCCCGGGCGCCACCACGTTGACGCTGATCCCGCGGCTGGCCATTTCCCGTGCCAGCGAGATGCTGGCGCCATGCAGCGCGGCCTTGGCCGCGGCGTAGTTGGTCTGCCCGCGGTTACCCAGCACCGCCGCCACCGAGGACACGCTGACGATGCGCCCCCAGCGCGTGCGCGCCATCGGCAGCAGCAGCGGCTGGGTGACGTGGAAGAAGCCGTGCAGCGAGACGTCGATGACCTTGTGCCACTGCGCCGCGCTCATGCCCGCCATCGGCGCGTCGTCGTGGATGCCGGCGTTGTTGACCAGCACCTGGATCGGGCCGGCCTCCAGCAACGTCGCCAGCGCCTGCGCGCTGGCCTCGGGGTCGGCCACGTCGAACGCCACCGCCTCGGCGCTGCCGCCGGCGGCGACGATCGCCTCTACCACTGCCGCCGCCCGCGCGACGTTGGCGTTGGCGTGCACGATCACGTGCAGGCCCTGCGCGGCCAGGGCGCGGCAGATCGCGCCACCGAGATCGCCGCTGCCGCCGGTGACCAGGGCACGGCGCGGTGCGGGGGATGCAGACATCGAAACTCCTCGGTCGCAATGGGATGGGCCGTCATCCTAACGGTTCATCCGCGCCCTCGTAGGCAAGGCCTCAGCCCCGACGACTTCCCGGGAAAACGTGTGCGACGGAAAGGCACCTCTTATTACGACAGCAAAGGTCGTAGGAGCGGCTTCAGCCGCGACGGGCTTTACCGGGAACGCCTCGTCGCGGCTGAAGCCGCTCCTACGGGACAACCTGGATCCGGCCTCGAGTGCGACGAACGCAGGTGATTCGAGATGCCCTGAAGCAGCTCCTGCACAGGCCAGTCGAGCCGCTAGGCCGCGCGCATCGCCACCGTGGCGCGACGCTCGCCCAGCAGTTGCCCCGCCATGCACGATGCGGATACAGGAAGTTGCATTGCGTTGTCCGGGTGCATTGTGGGAGGGACTTCAGTCCCGACGCCTTCCAAGGCGGGCTGCGTTCGTTGCGGCTGCAGGGCAGTGGCCGCCGACGCTGTCATGCCGCGCGCAGCACCACCGTGGCGCGGCCCTCGGCCAGCAGTTGCCCGGCATGGGTGATGCGGAAGGCGTACTGCTGGCTGTCCTCGGCCTGCAGCAGCACCTCGGCCTCGCCTTCGATCGGCCCGGCCAGGTCCTGCAGTTCGCTGACGTGCAACTGCACCCCGCGCAGCGCCACCAGCATGCCCGGACGCACCGGGGTGTCGCTGGCGCGGCCGAGCAGGCCGCCGTGCACCGCCATCGCCTGCGCGCCGTACTCGCACAGGTGCAGCGCGCGCAGTCGGCCACCGCTGCGCAGCGGATGCTCGGCCTGGCGATGCGCCAGGCTGCGCACCACCACGCGCTGCGCGTCCCAGGCCACCACCTCCTCCCACAGGCACATCAGGCCCTGGTGCGGCACCAGCGCGGCGATGGCCTCGCGTCCGTGCAAGCGTTCAGTGTGCATGGCGGCTCTCCTGGGCATCGCTGGCGGTCTCGCGCGAAATCAGCAGCGCCAGCACGAAATTGAACAGCACCCCCAGCGCCACGGTGCTGCCGATCGCGCGCAGCACCGGGATGCTCGAGGCGGCCAGCAACGCGAACACCAGCAGGGTCATCAGGCTGCACACGATCAGCGCATGCAGGGTGCGCAACTGGTCGGCGCGGTCGTCGCCGGCGTGGTCGAAGAACAGCGCGTAGTCCAGGCCCAGGCCGGCGGCCAGGATCAGCGCGATCAGGTGGAACAGGTTCAGTTCGACCCCGCAGCCACGCAGGATCGCCAGGATCAGCAGCGTGGTCAGCGCCATCGGCAGCAGCACGCGCACGATCCGCCGCGGCGTGCGCAGGGCGATCGCCACGGTCAGCGCCAGCAGCACCGCGGCCACGCCCAGCGCGGCGAGCACGCGGCCGCGATAGGCGGCCACCAGCGACTCGGACGCGTCCTTCAGGTCCAGCAGCTGCGCACCGCTGCCCTGCACCGCGCGCGCCAGCTGCGCCGGATCGCGCAGCCCGGTCAGCGACACCAGCGCGGTGGCGCGGTCCGGGCGTTCCAGCAGCAGGCCGCCGACGGGGGTGGCCAGCGGCGTGCCGTGCAGGTCGCGCGCGGTCAGCAGCGGCGCGCTGCGCGCGACCTGCAGGTCGGCCAGGAACGGCGCGAAGGCGTCGGCGCGGAACGGCGTGGCGGCGACCGCCGCGGCGGTCATCGCCTGCGCCTGCGCCGGATCGGGCAAGGCGGCCTGGCGCCGGCGCTGGGTGGCGGCGCTGGGCAGGTAGCGCGCGGCCATGTCGTAGCCGGCCAGTTCGCCCTGCGCCACCAGCACGTCCAGGCGCGGGCGCAGGCGTTCGGACGCGGCCAGTGCGGCCTCGGCCGAGGCGGCCGGCAGGGCCAGCACGTAGCGCACGTCGGGCGCGCCCAGTTCCTGGCGCAGGTGCGCGTCGCGGGCCAGGCCGTCGGCCGGCACCGGGGTCAGCTTGGACAGGTCGTTCTGCCAGAACGGGCCCGGCGCGAACACGATGACCGCGGCCGCCAGCAGCGCCAGCGGCAGCAGCGACCAGCGCGGCCGCGGCAGCCGCGCGATGCCGCGCCACAGCCGCTCCAGCAGCGGCGAATCGGCATGGTCGCGCGGCGAGGGATCGATCAGCGCCGGCAACAGCAACCGCGTGGTCAGCGCCGCCACCAGCAGCCCGGCGATGGTGAACACCGCCAACTGGCGCAGGCCGTCCACCCCGGAGAACAGGAAGGTGACGTAGGCGATGCAGGTGGAGACCACGCCGGTGGCCAGGGTCGGCCACAGGTGGCGGGCGTTCTCGCGCGGATCCAGGCCCGGGCGCTGATGACTGAACAAGTGGATCGGGTAATCCTGGACCACGCCGATCAGGGTGAAGCCGAACGCCACGGTGATGCCGTGCACGCCGTCGAACAGCAGCGCCACCGCGCCCAGCCCGGCCAGGCCGGCGCTGGCCAGCGGCAGCACGCCCAGCACCGGGATCTTCCAACTGCGGTAGGCCACCAGCAGCAGCACGATCAGCCCCACCGTATCCAGGGTGCCGATCCACTGCGCCTCGTTCTGGGTGCGCCCGCCGATCTCCACCGAGAACGCGCCCGGGCCGGTCAGGGTCAGCTTGCTGCTGGTGCCGGCGCTGACCTTGGCGAAGGCGGCGTGGATCGCGTCCACCGCGCGCTGCTGGCCGGTGGGGTCGAAGCCGGCGGCGCGGGTCTGCGCCACCAGCAGCGCATCCTTGCCGGCGCGGTCGAACCAGACCCCGTCGCGCTGCTGCGGGCCGCCGGCCGGCTGCAGGCGCTCGGCCAGGTGCAGCACTTCCAGGGTCGGATCGCGCGGCAGCAGCGGCTCCACCATCGCCGCCGCCGGCGAGCCCAGGTCCTGCAGCCGCGCCTGCAGCGCATCGCGCAGGGTCGGCACATCCAGCGGCCTGGCGTCGAAGCTGTCGCTGAGCAGGTAGCGGTACGGCAGCAGGCGCTGCGGGATCGCGTCCAGGCCGGCATCGGCGCCGTTGGCGACCAGCTCGAATACGTCGTGCTGGGCGGCAAGTTCCGCATGCAGCGCCTGCGACTGGCGCGCCAGCGTGGCCGCATCGGCCCCGGACAGCGACATCAGCAGCAGCCGCGAGCCGGGGCCTTCGCCGAGTTCGTCGAGCAGCAGTTTTTGCGCGGGGGTGCGCGCTTCCGGCATGAACTTGCGCAGATCGCCCGACACCTGCAGCGCATTGCCCAGCCAGATCCCGGCCACGGTCAGCAGCGCCAGCCACAACAGGGCCAGCGAGATGCGCATCTTCGAGCTGAGGGCACGTGTCATCGCGATGTCCCCGCGTCTGCCTGCGCCGCGCAATCGGCGAGCGCACGCGCAGCCGTCAGGCCGGCAGTGCGCTGCCGGTCCTGCTCAACGCGTGCGGGGATCACGCCGCGTCGCCGTGGCACAGCGCGGTCAGCGCGGCCCCGTCGGCAAGGGTGCCGGCAGCCTGCGCGGCGCCGGCCAGCAGGGTGCGCTGGACGTCGCCCTTGGTCGGGGTGGTCTCGATGCAACGCAGCTCGGCGCCGCGGCCGTACAGGCGCAGGCTGCGCACGTGCGCGGCCATGGCCGGATCCTTGGGTTGCAACTGCAGTTGCCAGCGCTCGCGGGTGCCGCTGCTGCTGACGCTGAACTGCTGCTGCAGCAGCGCGCGGTCGCCGGACAGCAGCGCGCCGAAGCCGCTCTGCAGGCCGGCCAGTTCCGGCACGCGCGCCAGCGAGAAGCGCCGCGGCGGCTTGCCGTCGCGCTCCAGCGTGGCCTCGCCGCCGCGCAGGGTGGTGGTCTCGTGGTACGGCGCGGTGACCTCGCGCACCAGGGTCTGCGCGTCCGGGCGGCGGTACTCGCCCTGCACCCGCAGCGGCGTCTTCAGCAGCGCCGAGCCGCGCAGCTCGACGAAGGCGGTGCTGACCGGCGCCGGCCGCGCCAGCTTCTGCAGGATCCAGTCGGCGTCCGGCGCCTCAGGCGATGCGGCGCACAGCGGTGCGGCGCTGCACAGCAGTATCAGCATCCACGGCAAGGTGCGGCGCATCGGCATGGCGGTTGTTCCAGAAGTCGTAGAAGTTGAACCAGTTGTAGGGCGCGGAGCGGGTGTAATGCTCCAGCCTGGCGGCGTAATCGCGGATGAGCGCCGCCAGCACCGGCGCGCGCTGCCGGCGCGGCAGGTCCAGACCTTCGCTGAAGGTCTCGAACACCAGCTCGTAGCGGTTGCCGCCGCGGTACAGGCCGAACGCCAGCACCACCGGCACCTTGAGCGCGGCGGCGATCAGCCACGGCGAGGTCGGGAACAGCGCGCCCTGGCCGATGAACGCGGCCGGCAGCGCCGGATCCTCCGGGCGCGGCCGGTCCACCAGCAGCGCGACCAGCGCGCCCTCGTCGGTGGCCTGCTTGATCGCCATGACGATCGAGGTGCTGTCCATGCCGGCATCGATGATGTTGGCGGCCAGCTGCGGATTCAGCGCGCCCAGCAGTTCGGTCATCGCCGGGTTGTGCGCCTTGTCCAGCACCACCTTGACCTGCACGTCCGGACGTTCGGTGGCCAGCACCCGCAGCGCGTCGAAGCTGCCCAGGTGCGAGCCGAAGATCAGCACGCCGCGGCCGCGGTCCATCTGCGCATGCAACTGGTCCAGGCCGCGGATCTGCACCCGGAACCGGTGCATCTGCCCGCACAGCATGAACACCCGGTCGAGGATGGTCGAGGCGAAGGTGTGGATGTGCCGGGCCACCTCCAGCAGCGTGGCCGGGCGGTCGAACACGCGGCTGAGGTAGTGCCGCGAATCGCGCCGCTCCGGGCCGCGCACCAGCAGGAAATACAGGGTGATCGGATACAGCAGCAGGCGCCCGACGGCGCGGCCGCCATAGCGGGCGATGCTGCGGATCAGCCACAGGGCGAAACGGCCGCCGCCTTCCGGGCGGTGCTTCCAGCCGGCGCTCACGGCGCCGCCTCGGCGTTCAGTTCGCCGCTGACCAGCAGGTCCTCGCCGCGCAGCACGCGGAAGCGCCAGCGCGGTGCGGCACCGTCCAGTTCCACCCACGCCGGCTGCCCGGGAAACAGCGGCTGCACGAACTTCACCTGCGGCAGGCGCAGCGGCGCGCGCGCGCCGTGCGCCGCCTCGACGGCCTGCAACACGTGGTCCAGCACCACAACGCCGGGCACGACCGGGCGGCCGGGGAAGTGACCGGGCAGGCTGGGATGATCATGCGGGACGACGAAGTGCATACGGGCGACTCATATCCTGGGTTCGAGCATGGCACGGACGGCCTGGTGTGCGCGCTGGGTGACTTCCTGGCGATTCAGCGGGCCGTCCTCGCCGTTCACCCGGATCGGCGTGCCGATCCGCACCCGGATGACGCCGGGCCGGACCCGGAACAGGCTGGTCGGCGGCAACACCTTGCCCGCCCCGTCCAGCGCCACCGGCACCACGTCCACCCCTGCGTCGATCGCCGCCTGCAGCAGCCCGGCCTTGAACTCGGCCAGCGCGCCGCTGCGGCTGCGGGTGCCTTCCGGGAACAGGCACAGGTCCTCGCCACGGCGCAGCAGCGCCGCCGCCTCGCGCCGCATCATCGCCCCGGCGCGGCGGCTGTCGCGGTCCAGGAACAGCATGCCGGTCGCGCGCGCATACCAGTTCACGAACGGCACCTTCAGCATCTCGTCCTTGAGCAGGAAGCGCAGCGGCACCGGCAGCGCCATGAACAGCGCGCAGATGTCGATGATCGACTGGTGGTTGCTGACGAACAGGTGGTTGCGCGACCAGTCCACCCGCTCCTGGCCCTCCACCTGCAGCCGCGCCCCGGCGCCGAACAGCAGCACCGGCGCCCAGAACCGCGCCCCCATGCGCAGCGGCAGGCGTGGCCCGGTCAGCCATAGCAGGACCAGCGCAACGACGATGCCTAGCGCGGTGAACGCCAGGGTGAACAGCAGCTGCAGGGTGTTCCACACGGCCCAGGCCATGCGCGAGGGCATCCCTGCCTGCGGCAACTTGGTGTTTTCCTTGATGATCTGCACGACCTTGCGTCCCCTGCACTGCGCGCGTCAGCGCAACAGATCGCGCCAAAAAACCGGCCCCAGCCGCGCCAGCTGGTGCAGGAAGTCGGGCAGATTACGGTAGGGACGCTGCGGAAACCAGCGCCCGCGCAGCAGATACTCGCCGACGAAGAAGCCGCCGATGACACCGTAACCCAGCAGGTTGGCGAACAGCGAGGCGCGCGCGTCGCTGATCGGCAGCGGCGCGGCCAGGCCCAGCTGCGCCAGCACCCCGCTGGGCTGGGCGCACAACGCCAGCACCAGGTTGAGCAGGGTCAGCCCGACCAGCAGCAGGGTCCAGGCCAGGGTCAGGCGGCGGGTGTAGCGCAACTGCTCCGGGGTGATCGGCATGCCGGCCTGGCGGTACAGGGCCTCGACGATGCGGGTGATCAGCGGCGTGCGCCCACGCTGCAGGCTGCGCCCGAAGAACCAGGCCACCCAGGCGGTGAACAGCACCGGTGGGGCGGCCAGCAGCAGCAGGGCGTGCGGCGAGCGCCACAGCGGCACCAGCGCCACCGTCGCGGCGATGGCCAGCGCCCAGGCCCAGGGCCGCCAGCGCGCCATCGGCTCCACCAGCACCATCAGCACCAGCGCCGCGCCGGCCAGCACCGCCAGGTCCGGACGGTGCGCGGCATTGGCCCAGTGCGCCAGCGGCGAATAGGCCAGCGCCAGCAGCACGCCCAGGGCCAGCGCCCAGGGCGCGGCGTCGGCCGGCTCAGCTGGTCTTGTTGGCTTCGACATGCGCCGACAGCGCGCGCAGCGAGGCGAAGATGCGGCGGTTCTCGTCGTTGTCCGAGCGCAGCTGGAAGCCGTAGCGCTTGCTGATCGCCAGCGCCAGTTCCAGGGCGTCGATCGAGTCCAGCCCCAGGCCGGTATTGAACAGCGGCGCCTCCGGATCGATGTCGCCGGGCTGGACGTCTTCCAGGTTCAGGCTCTCGACCAGCAGCTCGGCCAGTTCACGTTCGGCGGCGGTTTGCGAAGACATCCAGGGGCTTCCAGGCGAAAGGACGGGTGCGACAAGATGGTGCATCGGGCGCTGCGGCGCAACCATCGGCCCGCGAACGGCACGCTATCATGCCGTTTCGCCCCGCCGTTGCGCCCGCAGGTTCCCTCAGGATGACGTCCCCCGCTGTTGCTTCCCCTCCTCCCACCGCAAGCGCCATCGAGGCGGAAACGCCCGACGTGCTGGTGATCGGCGGGGGGCCGGCCGGCTGCGCGGCGGCGATCGTCCTGGCGCAACGCGGCTGGCGGGTGACCGTGCTGGAAAAGGACCACCACCCGCGCTTCCACATCGGCGAATCGCTGCTGCCGATGAACATGCCGATCCTGCAGCGGCTGGGCGTGCTCGACCAGGTGCGGGCGATCGGCGTGCTCAAGCTCGGCGCCGACTTTCCCAACGACGCCGGCGGCTACAACACCTTCCGCTTCGCGCATGCGCTGGGCGCGCAGTCCGATTTCGCGCTGCAGGTGCCGCGTGCCGACTTCGACCGGGTGCTGTTCGCGCAGGCGCGCGCGGTCGGCGCCGACGTGCACGAGGGCGTCCGCGTCGAGGCGGTGCAGCTGGACGGCGACGCGCCGGCGGTGCAGGCGCGCAGCGCCGATGGCGTACGCCACTACCGACCGCGCTACCTGATCGACGCCAGCGGCCGCGACACCTTCCTCGGCAACAAGCTCAAGCTCAAGCGCGCCAACCCGCGGCACCAGTCGGCGGCGCTGTTCAGCCATTTCCGCGGCGTGGCGCGGCGCCCGGGCGAGGACGCCGGCAACATCAGCATCTACCGTCACGCGCACGGCTGGATGTGGCTGATCCCGCTGCCCGAGGACGTGATGAGCGTGGGCGCGGTGTGCGACCCGCACTACATGAAGACCCGCCAGGGCTGCGACAGCGAGACGTTCCTGCTGCGCACCCTGGCGCTGAACCCCGACGTGGTCGAGCGCATGGCCGGCGCGCAGCGCGTGGCGCCGGTGCATGCCACCGGCAACTACGCCTACGAATGCACGCGCATGAGCGGCCCGCGCTGGCTGATGCTCGGCGACGCCTACGCCTTCGTCGACCCGATGTTCTCCTCCGGCGTGTACCTGGCCATGCACAGCGCCGAGCGCGGCGCGGCTGTGGTCGACGCGGCGCTGCGCGAGCCGGCCCGCGAGGCGCGGCTGCAGCGGCGCCTGGAGCGGCACCTGCGCGGCGGCCTGGACGAGTTCAAGTGGTTCATCTACCGCTTCACCTCGCCGACCATGCGCGAGCTGTTCGCGCAGCCGCGCAACGTGCTGCAGGTGGAACAGGCGGTGGTGGCGATGCTCGCCGGCGACGTCTTCGACAACCGTGCGGTGCTGCGCCGCCTGCGCGTGTTCCGCGCCATCTATGCGCTGTCCGCGGTGGCGATGCTGCCGCGGGCGTGGCGCGCCTGGCGCCACCGCCGCCGCCAGGCCCGCGAACAGTTCCACGGCGACACCTTGCACGGAGATACACCATGAGCCGCCCGCACCTGCAGTTTCCGCACCACACGCAGGGCCATCCGCAGTTGCAGGTGGACTACGTCGCCGAGACCGATCCCGGCCAGTTGCTGGGCGAGGACCACGTGCTGGCGGTGTTCGGCTTCGGCGAGACCGCGCCCTACCACGAGGACCCACGCTACCTGCGCGTGCCGCTGCAGCCGCACGGCCCGCGCATGCTCGAGGTGTGGCGCACCGACGCCCCGGTGCACAGCGGCCGCGACGGCGCCATCGCCTGGGCCAGCGACGGCCGCCTGCAGTTCGGCGTCATCGAGATCGACGAACGCCAGGTCGACCTGGACATCGAGGAAGCCGCCGCGCTCGCCTACGCGCAGATCAGCGCCTTCGTCGCCGGCAGCGCCACGCCGCGCCTGCTGCGCATCTGGAACTACCTCGACGCGATCACCCTGGGCAGCGGCGACCGCGAACGCTACCGGCGCTTCTGCGTCGGCCGCGCGCGCGGGCTAGGCGATTTCGACGCCACCCAGTTGCCGGCGGCGACCGCGGTCGGCCGCTGCGACGACGCGCGGGTGATGCAGATCTACTGGCTGGCCGCCGCACAGGCCGGCACCCCGCTGGAGAACCCGCGCCAGGTCAGCGCCTACCGCTACCCGCGCCAGTACGGTCCGCAGCCGCCCAGCTTCGCCCGCGCCATGCTGCCGCCGGCCGGCAGCGACATGCCGCTGCTGCTGTCCGGCACCGCCAGCGTGGTCGGCCACGCCTCCATGCACCAGGGCCAGTTGCTGGCGCAGCTGGAAGAGACCTTCGCCAACTTCGACGCCCTGCTGGCGGCCGCCCGCGAACACGCCCCGGACCTGCCGCCGCAGTTCGGCGACGGCACCCGCCTGAAGGTCTACGTGCGCGAGCCCGGCGACCTGCCACTGGTCGCCGATGCCCTGAATGCCCGCTTCGGCGAGCGCGTGCCGCGCCTGCTGCTGCACGCGGTGATCTGCCGCGACGAACTGGCGGTGGAGATCGACGGCGTGCATGGCTGAGGCAGCGCTGCGGCGCGCGCTACGTCCCATGGTGTCGTAGGAGCGGCTTCAGCCGCGACGGGCTCTACCAGGAAAGCCCGTCGCGGCTGAAGCCGCTCCTACAAGGGCACGGCGCATCCCGCTGAGCCGCGGCAACAAGGCCTTATCAGACCTGCTCTTCCGTCGCCAGCAAGCCGCGGCGAGCTAGAACGCCATCGCTCACGCGCCGCCCATGACGCAACGGCGCGTGCTGCCCTCAGTCGTCCCGACCCGCCGCCAGCAAGGCCAGCATGCGATCGCGCGGCAGCTTGCCGGTCTCGTTGCGCGGCAGGGCGTCGAGCAGGCGCAGCCGGCGCGGCAGGAACACCGGATCCAGTTCGCGCCGCAGCGCGGCCAGGATCGCGGCCTCGTCCAGGGTCGGCGCCACCACCACCGCGGCGATGCGGCCCACCGCCTGGCCCGGTTCCGGATCCAGTTGCAGCATCGCACCGTCGACCACGCCCGGCACGGCCAGCAGGCGCCGGGTGAGGTCGGCCAGCGAGGCGCGCTTGCCGGCGATTTCCAGCAGGTCGGCCTGGCGGCCGCGCACCTGGAAACGGCCGTCGGCGTCCACTTCCATCAGGTCGGCCAGCAGCACCGGCTGCGGCAGATGCGGCGCGTGCACCAGGGTGCCGTCCGGCTGCGGCGCCACGCGCACGCCCGGCAGCGGCGTCCACGGCACTTCGCAGGCGGTGCGGCGGCTGGCGAACACGCAGGTCTCGGTGGAGCCGAACATCTCGCGCACCTCGCCGCCGAAGCGCGCCTCGGCGGCGGCGGCCAGTTCCTGCGCCAGCGGCGCAGTGGCCGAGACGATGCCGGCCAGCGGCGGCAGGGCGACGCCGGATTCGACCAGCGCGCGCAGATGCACCGGCGTGGTCACCAGCAGCCGCGGCGCCGGCAGTTGCGCCAGCGCGCGGGCCACGTCCTCGGGGAAGAACGGGCGCCCGGCGTGCACCGCCAGCGGCGTCACCAGCGGCAGCAGGATCGACAGCTCCATGCCGTACATGTGCTGCGGCGGCACCGTCGCCACCACCTGCGGCACAGCCGTCTCCGGCCACAGCCCGACCAGCGCCAGCAGGTCCTGGCGGGTGCTGGTGAGGAAGCTGCCCCAGGTCTTGGGATTGGGCTTGGGCGCGCCGGTGCTGCCGGAGGTGAAGCCGATCGCCACCAGGGCGTCGTCGGCCAGCTGCGGCATCGGTCCGTCCAGCGACGGCAGCACGTCCGGCAACTGCCAGTAGCGCGGCGGCGGCTCGGCCAGCGCCAGGTCGCCCAGGCAGTAGCAGTCGGCATGGGTGCGCTGCACCTCGGCCACCACCGCCGGCGCGCGCGAGGACGGCAGCAGCGAGGTCTGCCCGCGCAGCGCCACCGCGCAGAACGCGACCATGAAGCGGTAGCGGTCCTCGCACAGGTTCAGCGCATGCCGGCCGGCCGGCAACGCCGCGGCCAGGCCGCGCACGTGGCCGAGGAAGGTGGCCAGGTCGATCTGCTCGCCGTTGGCGAAGGCCAGCGGACGCCGCGCGTCGCCGACGGCGAGCGGGTGCAACAGGGGCGCGGCGGGAATCTCGGAGGAAACGGCGGACATGCGGGGCGGCGACTCGGCGGGCGATGACCCGCACGGTGCGGGAAGCCGGTAGCTTGGCCGCCGCCGCCGCCGCTGGCAAGCCGCCGGCCGCCGCGACGGCCCGCCGTCAGTGGTGGTAGCCGGTGTCGGCGGTGATCTTGCCGCGGAACACCCGGTACGACCACGCCGTATAGCCCAGGATCACCGGCAGCAGCACCGACAGCCCGACCAGCACGAAACCCTGCGAGGACGGCGGCGAGGCCGCTTCCCAGATGGTCAGCCCCGGCGGCACGATGTTCGGCCAGATGCCCAGTACCAGGCCGAAGAAGCCGAGCACGAAGAAGCACAGGGTCAGCACGAACGGGCGCGCATCGCGGCCCTGCGCCATCGCCGCGCGCCACAGCGCCACCGCGTTGAGCAGCACCAGCAGCGGCACCGGCGACAGCCACCAGAAATTCCCGTCGTGGAACCAGCGCGCCATGATCCGCGAGTCCAGGAACGGCAGCCAGGCGCTGACCAGGCCCATGAACACCACCACCACCAGCACCAGCGGCCGGGTCAGGGTGCGGGCGATGCGCTGCATCGGGCCCTCGGTCTTGAGGATCAGCCAGCTGCCGCCGAGCAGCGCGTAGCCGAACACCACCGCCGCGCCGGTGAGCATCGAGAACGGGCTGAACCAGCCCAGCACCCCGCCCAGGTACTTGCCGTCCTGCAGCGGCATGCCTTCCACCAGCGCGCCCAGGATCACGCCCTGCCAGAACGCCGCGCACAGCGAGCCCAGCGCGAACGCCCAGCCCCACAGGTACTTGGAACTGCGTGCCTTGAAGCGGAACTCGAAGGCCACGCCGCGGAACACCAGCGCGATCAGCATCAGCAGCACCGGCAGGTACAGCGCCGACAGCACCACCGCGTACGCCTTCGGGAACGCCGCCAGCAGGCCGGCGCCGCCGAGCACCAGCCAGGTCTCGTTGCCGTCCCAGATCGGCGCGGCGGTGTTCATCATCAGGTCGAGCTGATCCTCGTCCTCGGCGAACGGCGCCAGGATGCCCAGGCCGAGCACGAAGCCGTCCAGCAGCACGTACATCAGCACGCCAAAGCCGATCACCCCGAACCAGATCACCGGCAATACGGTCGCCATGTCCATCAGCGGGTCTCCTCGATGTCGTCGTCGGCCGCCGACAGCGGCCGCGCCGGGGTCTTGTCGCCCTCCTGCATGCGCGGCGCCGGCTCGTGCGGCAGCGGGCCATGGCGCAGCATGCGCAGGATGTACCAACTGCCGAAACCGAACACCAGCGCGTAGGCGAGCACGTACACGCTCAGCGAGATCCACACCATCGCCGGGCTGACCGTCGGGCTGACCGCATCGCGGGTGTGCAGCAGGCCATAGATCACGTACGGCTGGCGCCCGATCTCGGTGACGAACCAGCCGGCGACCAGCGCCACGAACCCGGCCGGCAGCATCGCGTTCCACGCCACGTGCAGGGCGCGCCGGCGCAGCAGGGTGCCGCGCCACCAGAAGAACAGCGACACGAGCGCCAGCAGCAGCATCGCCATGCCGAGCCCGACCATCACCCGGAACGCATAGAACACCGGCTTCACCGGCGGCCGCTCGTCCCGCGGCACCGCGGTCAGCGGGGTGATCTCGCCATCCAGGGTATGGGTGAGGATCACGCTGCCCAGGCGCGGAATGGTCACCTCGTAGTCGTTGCGCTCGGCGGCCTCGTTGGGCACCGCGAACACCACCAGCGGCACGCCCTGCCCCGGCGCCTCGCCGTGCCAGTGCCCCTCCATCGCAGCCACCTTGATCGGCTGGTGCTCGAGCGTATTCAGGCCATGCGCATCGCCGGCGGCGATCTGCAACGGCAGCGCGATCGCGGCGAACGCCACCGCCAGCTTGAGCATGCGTCCGGCCGCGTCCAGATGCTCGCCGCGGCGCAGATACCAGCCGCTGACCCCGCCGATCACGAAGCACGTCGTGATGAACGCGGCCAGCACCATGTGCGTGAGGCGGTACGGGAACGACGGATTGAAGATCACCTCGCGCCAGTTGGCCGGCTGGAACACGCCTTCGACCACGGCGTAGCCGGCCGGCGTCTGCAGCCAACTGTTGGCCGAGAGGATCCAGAAGGTGGAGATCAGCGTGCCGATGGCAACCAGGCAGGTGGACAGGAAGTGCAGCTTCTCCGGCACCTTGTGCCAGCCGAACAGCATCACCCCGAGGAACGAGGCTTCCAGGAAGAACGCGGTCAGCACCTCGTAGCTGAGCAGCGGACCGAAGATGTTGCCGGCACGTTCGCTGAGCACCGCCCAGTTGGTGCCGAACTGGAAGCTCATCACGATGCCGCTGACCACGCCCATGCCGAAGGACACGGCGAAGATCTTCAGCCAGAAGAAGTACAGATCGCGCCACACCGTGTCGCGGGTGCGCAGCCAGCGCCACTCCAGGAACGCCAGCCAGCTCGACAGGCCGATGGTGAAAGCCGGAAACAGCACGTGAAAACTGATGACGAATCCGAACTGGATGCGTGACAGCAGCAGGGCGTCCATGGGTAGCGCCTGAGGCAGCGGAAACGATGCCTATTGTTGGTGCGGCGCGGCGAAATGGGATGTGACGGTTTGTCGCAGCGGCGTCGTGTCGCAGCAGCATCCGTTGCGAGAGTGCGTGTGCCTCCTGCACGTACGCTCATGCGGACGGGCGCAGATGCCGACCACGCCGATCCTGTGTGGACGCGCACGTAGCCGAACCATGTGCAAGCAGCTTGCGTTGCGCTTGCGCGCATTGAGCGATGTGCGGCATCACGAATGGGCGTTTTTCAACGCACTGACGCCAGTGCGCAAGCCCCCACCCCCGGGCACACGCCTGCATCGTGCGCGGCACGATCGATGACCGAAGCAGGTGCCGTGTCCCTGAATGGGCGCCGCCACGACTGGGCCGCGGCACTCGAGGGCCGCTTGCTCCGATCGCCTTGACCCGGCCCGCCCATGACCGATGGCGCAATCGCCGCCGCCCTGGCGGCTGCTACGCTTGCGGTTTGCCGTTCGTCCGGAATCCCAGATGCGTCGTCTCGCCCTGAGCGCTGTTGTGTTGCTGTCCCTGTCCTGCCTGCCGCCGCTGGCCGCGGCCCAGGATGCCGCCGCCCCGCTGACCATCGAGCAGGCCATGGCCGATCCGGACTGGATCGGGCCGCCGGTCGAGGATGCCTGGTGGGCCTGGGACGGGCGGCAGGTGCAGTACCAGCTCAAGCGCACCGGCAGCCCGGTGCGCGACACCTACCGCCAGGGCATCGACGGCAGCGCCGCGCAGCGGGTCGAGGACGCCCAGCGCAGCACCCTGGATGCGGCCAACCCGGTCTACGACGCAGGCCGCCAGCGCATGCTGTTCGTGCGCAACGGCGACGTGTTCCTGCGCGACCTGCGCAGCGGCGCGCTGACCCAGCTGACCCGCAGCAACCAGGCTGCCGCACGGCCGCAGTTCACCACCGATGGCGGCGCGCTGTGGCGGGTCGGCAACGACTGGTACCGCTGGAGCCCCGGCGGCGGCGTGCAGCAGGCCGCGGTGCTCAAGGCCGAGCGCGATCCCGATGCCGCGCCCAAGCCCGACGTGCTGCGCGAGCAGCAGTTGCGCACCCTGGAAACCCTGGCCCGCGACCGCGCGCAGCGCGAGCTGCTGCGCCAGCAGGAGCAGGCCTGGCGCCGCGCCGACAGCAGCCGGGCGCCGGCGCCGGTGTACCTGGGCGACGACGTGGTGGTCGACGACAGCGCGCTGTCGCCGGACGGCCGCCACCTGCTGGTGGTCACCCACACCAAGGGCGCCGAGGAAGGCCGCGACAGCAAGATGCCGCGCTACGTGACCGAGTCCGGCTACGCCGAGTTCCAGGAAGCGCGCCCCCTGGTCGGGCGCAATTCGCCGGTGGCGCAGGCCCTGTGGCTGGTCGATGCGGTGGCCGGCAGCGCGCGCAAGCTCGACCTGTCGGTGCTGCCCGGGATCGGCACCGATCCGCTGGCGGCGCTGCGCAAGGCCGCCAAGCAGGAGCCGCTGCAGGGCCCGCGCGCGGTGCGCGTGGAGACCGACGGCGACGGCAGCGGCGCCTCCATGCACTGGAGCGAGGACGGCCGCAACGTCGCCGTGCTGCTGCGCGCGGTGGACAACAAGGACCGCTGGATCGCCAGCGTCGACCTGGACAAGGCGGTACTGCAGCCGCGCCACCGCCTCACCGATCCGGCCTGGATCAACTGGAGCTTCAACGACTTCGGCTGGATGCCGGACAACCAGACGCTGTGGCTGCTGTCCGAGCAGTCCGGCTACGCGCACCTGTATACCCAGCGCGGCAACGAGAAGCCGCGCCAGCGCACCTCCGGCAAGTGGGAAGTGTCCGCGCCGGTGGTCAGCGCCGACGGCCAGGGCTTCCTGTTCCTGTGCAACCGCAAGTGGCCGGGCGACTACGAGGTGTGCAAGCTCGACCTGCGCAACGACAGCGTCGCCGAACTGACCGCGCTGGACGGCGTGGAAGACTTCGCGCTGTCTCCGGACGGCCAGCAGCTGCTGGTGCACTACTCCGGCCCCTACCTGCCGCCGCAGCTGGCGGTGCTGCCGGCCGCCGGTGGCAACGCGCGCGTGCTCACCGACACCCGCAGCGCCGCGTTCAAGGCGCGCCCGTGGGTGCAGCCGCAGTTCGTGCAGGTGCCGTCCAAGCACGGCGCCGGCACCGTCTGGGGCAAGTACTACGGCCCTGCGCAGTCGGAGCCGGGCAAGCGCTACCCGGTGGTGATGTTCGTGCACGGCGCCGGCTACCTGCAGAACGTCTCGGCGCGCTACAGCCCGTACTTCCGCGAGCAGATGTTCCACAACCTGCTGGTGCAGAAGGGCTACATCGTGCTGGACCTGGACTACCGCGCCAGCGCCGGCTACGGCCGCGACTGGCGCACTGCGATCTATCGCGACATGGGCCATCCGGAGCTGGAGGACTACCTGGACGGCCTGGACTGGCTGGTCGACAGCAAGCAGGGCGACCGCAGCCGCGCCGGCATCTACGGCGGGTCCTACGGCGGCTTCATGACCTACATGGCGCTGTTCCGCAGCCCCGGCACGTTCAAGGCCGGCGCCGCGCTGCGCCCGGTGGCCGACTGGAGCCAGTACAACCACGAGTACACCTCCAACATCCTCAACACCCCGGACCTGGACCCGGAGGCCTACCGCACCTCCTCGCCGATCGAGTACGCCAGCGGGCTGCGCGACCATCTGCTGATCGCCCACGGCATGGTCGACGACAACGTGTTCTTCAAGGACTCGGTGGACATGACCCAGAAGCTGATCGAGCTGCACAAGGACAACTGGGAGATCGCGCCGTACCCGCTGGAGAAGCACGGCTTCACCCGCGCCGATTCCTGGCTGGACGAGTACAAGCGCATCCTCAAGCTGTTCGAGCGCGAGCTGCGCTGAGCCGGCCGCTCGCCGGGGCGCCGCCGCGTCGGCGCCCCTAGGATCCCGCCGACCACCTGCGCCCGTCACGCATCGCGCCGTCCCGTAGGAGCGGCTTCAGCCGCGACACGCATTCCCGGGAACGCCCCGTCGCGGCTGAAGCCGCTCCTACGCAGGCGCCCACGGCTAGCAGGACAGGTGCTTGCGCCCCGGCGGCATTGGCGGCCAGGGCGCCCGGACCCGGACGGCATCGGCACGACCTTGCCGTAGCCCGGGCTCCTGGCGACACCGCATCGGCCGTGCCCTGGCCGCGAGACCGCGCGCTCTCGGCACCTCCGCTGGGCCGCCCCCTCGCGCCCACCCGGCTTGCGCCCGGGTCCACCGTCCCTATCCTTGCCGGACTGCCGCCGACGCACATGCCGGTGTCGCCCCGACCGAAGGACCGCCGATGCCGCCCCCGCCCTTGCCCCTGACTGCCGCCCGCAACCAGACCATCGATGCAATGGCCAAGCTCACGCTGCTGCTGGGGGTGCTGTCGCTGCTGTACGGCATTGGCCAGGCCCTGCTGCTGATGGCGCTGCCGGAGGGGGCGATCGACGGCGTGCTGCGCCAGGCTGGCCTGGCGTTGCCGTCGCTGCTGCAATGGTGCGTGACCCATGCGCTGGCGCTGTCCTGGCTGACCGCGCTGCTGTCCGCGGGCCTGTGCGCGGCGGCGTGGGCGCTGCTGCAGCGGCGCGAGTGGGCGCGGCTGGCCTTCATCGTGTTCCTGGTGGTCACCGCCGCGGGCAACTTCGCGGTGCTGCCGCTGCTGTGGCAACTGCTCGACATGCTGCAGGCCTGGGCGCCGCAGCACGCCTTCGACCCGCAGCAGATGCAGCACGACCTGGCCCTGGGCCGGATCACCTTCATGCTCAGCGGCGCGCTGACCGCCCTGGTCTTCGCCGGCCTGCATGGCTGGCTGGTCTACCAGCTGTGCCGCCCCGCGATCCGCGCCGAGTTCCGCCGCTGACGCACGCGTTCGGTCTGCGCATCCCGCCGCAGACGCCTGACACGACGAGCTTCTAGAATGGCGGCATGCAAACCTTCGACCGTGTCCGCGACTATCTCACTGGCCTGCAAGACCGCATCTGCGCGGCGGTCGAGGCCGCCGACGGCCAGGCCCGTTTCGCCGAAGACCTGTGGCAGCGCGCGGAGGGCGGCGGTGGCCGCACCCGCATCCTGCGCGACGGCGCCCTGTTCGAGCAGGCCGGGATCGGCTTCTCCGACGTCGCCGGCACCCGCCTGCCGCCCTCGGCCAGCGCCAACCGCCCGGAACTGGCCGGCGCCTCCTGGCGCGCGGTCGGGGTGTCGCTGGTGTTCCATCCGCTCAGCCCGTACATCCCCACCACCCATGCCAACGTGCGCTACTTCGAGGCGCAGCGCGATGGCGCCACCGTGGCCTGGTGGTTCGGCGGCGGCTTCGACCTGACCCCGTACTACCCGTTCGACGAGGACGCCCGCCACTGGCACCAGACCGCGCACGACCTGTGCGCGCCGTTCGGCGAAGACCGCTATCCGGCGCACAAGCGCTGGTGCGACGAGTACTTCTTCCTCAAGCACCGCAACGAGACCCGCGGCGTCGGCGGCCTGTTCTTCGACGACCTGCATGCCGATTTCGAGCGCGACTTCGCCTACCAGCGCGCGGTCGGCGACGGCTTCCTCGACGCCTACCTGCCGATCGTCGAACGCCGCCGCAGCCTGCCCTGGGGCGAGCGCGAGCGCGAGTTCCAGTTGTACCGGCGCGGCCGCTACGTCGAATTCAACCTGGTCTACGACCGCGGCACCCTGTTCGGCCTGCAGAGCGGCGGCCGCAGCGAGAGCATCCTGATGAGCCTGCCGCCGCGGGTGCGCTGGGAATACGGCTTCCAGCCCGAACCGGGCAGCGCCGAGGCGCGCCTGGCCGAGTACCTGGTGCCGCGCGAATGGCTGGCATGAGCGCACCCGCGCGCACCGCGGTGCTGAGCCGCGAGGACAAGCGCGCCATCGCCGAACAGGTGCAGGCCTACCTGCGCACCGAGCTGCAGCAGCAGGTCGGCGCGTTCAGGCCGAATTCCTGCTCGACTTCGTCGCCGAGCGCATCGGCGCGCATTACTACAACCGCGGCCTGCACGATGCCCGCGCGCTGCTGGCCACGCAGCTGGACAGCCTGGACGACGCGCTGTACCAACTGCAGCAGCCCACCGACACGCGCCGCTGAGCGCGGCAGCGGACGGCAGGAACGCGGCGCCGGCAAACCTGCAGGCATAAAAAAGCCCCGCGGACCAGGGGGAGGTCGGCGGGGCCAGGGAACGGGGACTTGGGGAGGAGTCGCCGTTCCTGGATCTGCTCCAGGGGATGGGAGGAGATCCGCGACAGGTATTGCGCCTGTCGAGGGATATAAGAACATTTCCCACCTTGCTCGTTCGTGAAGATTTAAGTTAAAAATTTGTCAGATTAAGGACGGATTCATTCCCAAAATCGCCGCGAATACACTGCGTCAAAATTCCGTTCAAACGCGGCTGCGCCGCGCGGCCGCAGGTGTGACGCCAGTTGGAATTCCGCGGCACGTAGCGCTTGATCGGGTCAAAAAACCAACGCGAATGGGAAAGCGAAAATCACTGGCGGGATAATCCCCGGGAAAATCCGATTTCGATATCCGTGGTTCACGCGCGTGCGATGTCTACGCAAGACACCGCAGCGCAGGCCGCGTCCCGGATGCATCCCCGGGACCCGGGCGATCAATGCGCCTCGTCCCAGTTGTCGCCCACCCCGCTGTCCACCACCAGCGGCACCTTCAGCTCCGCCGCCGCGGCCATGCGCCGGGTCACTTCCGGCAGCAGGGTGTCGACGAAATCGGCATCGGCCTCGAACACCAGTTCGTCGTGCACCTGCAGGATCATCAACGCGCGGTCGCGATGCGCCTGCAGCCAGGCGTCCACGCCCACCATGGCGCGCTTGATGATGTCGGCGGCGGTGCCCTGCATCGGCGCGTTGATCGCCGCGCGCTCGGCGCCGGCGCGCAGGCCCTGCTGGCGGGCGTTGATGTCGTTCAGGTACAGGCGGCGGCCGAACAGGGTCTCCACGTAGCCCTGGGTGCGCGCCTGCTCGCGCATGCGCTCCATGAAGTCGCGCACGCCGGGGTAACGGCTGAAGTACAGCGCCACGTAGTCCTGCGCCTCGCCGCGGCCGATGCCCAGGTTGCGGGCCAGGCCGAACGCGCTCATGCCGTACATCAGGCCGAAGTTGATCGCCTTGGCGGCGCGGCGCTCGTTGCCGGTGACCTCTTCCAGCTTGCGCCCGAACACCTCGGCAGCGGTGGCGCGGTGCACGTCCACGCCGCTGCCGAAGGCGCGCAGCAGGCCCGGGTCCTCGGACAGGTGGGCCATGATCCGCAGCTCGATCTGCGAATAGTCGCAGGCGATCAGCTTGCGCCCCGGCGGGGCGACGAAGGCGCGGCGGATGCGGCGGCCGTCGTCGGTGCGGATCGGGATGTTCTGCAGGTTGGGATCGGAGGACGACAGCCGCCCGGTGGCGGCACCGGCCTGGTGGTAGCTGGTGTGCACGCGGCCGGTGTCGGGATTGACCATCTCCGGCAGCTTGTCGGTGTAGGTGCCGCGCAGCTTGGCCAGGCCGCGGTACTCCAGGATCACCCGCGGCAGTTCGTGCTGGTCGGCGATCGCCTCGAGCGCCTCTTCGTTGGTGCTGGGCTGGCCCTTGGGGGTCTTCAGCACTGCCGGCAGCTTCAGTTCGTCGAACAGCACCGCCTGCAGTTGCTTGGGCGAGTCCATGTTGAAGCTGCGCCCCGCCAGCTCGGTGGCCTTCTGCTGCGCCGCCAGCATGCGCTGGCTCAGGTCCTGGCTCTGCCTGCGCAGCTCCGCGATGTCCACGCACACGCCGTTGGCCTCGACCCGCGCCAGCACCGGCACCAGCGGCATCTCGATCTCGCGGTAGACCCGCGCCAGCGCCGGCTCGGCGTCCAGCTGCGCCGACAGCGTGCGGTGCAGGCGCAGGGTGATGTCGGCGTCCTCGGCGGCGTAGCGGGTGGCATCGTCGATGGCCACCTGCGAGAAGGCGATCTGCTTGGCGCCCTTGCCGGCCACGTCCTCGTACTTCACCGTGTCGTAGCCCAGGTAACGCCGGGCCAGCGAATCCATGTCGTGGCGGCTGGCGGTGGAGTTGAGCACGAAGCTCTCCAGCATGGTGTCGTCGGCGTAGCCCTGCACCTCCACGCCGTGGCGGCGCAGCACGTGCAGGTCGTACTTGCCGTGTTGGCCGACCTTGGCCTTGGCCGGATCCTCCAGCAGCGGCTTGAGCAGCGCCAGCGCCAGCGCGCGATCCAGCTGCACCGGCGCGCCGGGGTAGTCGTGGCCCAGCGGCAGGTAGTCGGCGCGGCCCGGCTCGGTGGCGAAGCTGAGCCCGACCAGGTTGGCGCGCATCGCGTCCAGCGCGTCGGTCTCGGTGTCGAAGGCGAAGCCGTCGGCGGCGCGCAGGCGCGCGAGCAGTTCCTCGAACTGCTCGGGTGTGCTCACCGCGGTGTAGTCGCCTTGGGCGGCCAGTGCCGGATCCAGCACGGCGGCATCGGCCGGCGCGGCGCCGCGGGCATAGCCGGCAGCAGTACCGCGTAGGCTGGGCGTGGCCTCGCTGGCGGCCTCCGGCGCGGCCACGCCGCCGTCCAGGTCGCGCAGCGCCTGGGTGAAGCCGTAGCGCTGGTACAGGCCGCGCAGCTGCTCCGGTTCCTGTTCGCGCAGGCCCAGGGTGCGGGGCCCGCCGGCCAGCGCCACGTCGGTCTTGATGGTGACCAGTTCGCGGTTCAGCGGCAGGCGCTCCAGCGCCGCGCGCAGGTTGTCGCCGATCTTGCCCTTGATGGTGTCGGCGTGGGCGATCACCCCGTCCAGCGAGCCGTACTCGGCCAGCCACTTGGCCGCGGTCTTGGGCCCGCACTTCTCCACCCCGGGCACGTTGTCGATGGCGTCGCCCATCAGCGCCAGCAGATCGACGATCTGGTGCGGCCAGACCCCGAACTTCTCCATCACCGCCGCATCCGAATCCATGCGGCTGCCGCTCATGGTGTTGACCAGCTGCACGCCGGGGCGCACCAGCTGGGCGAAATCCTTGTCGCCGGTGGAGATGGTGACGTCCAGGCCGTCGCCGGCGCCCTGCAGGGCCAGCGTGCCGATCACGTCGTCGGCCTCGACCCCGTCCTGGCGCAGGATGGTGATGCCCAGGGCATGCACGATCTGGCACATCGGCTCGATCTGCGCGCGCAGTTCGTCGGGCATCGGCGGGCGGTTGGCCTTGTACAGCGGGTACAGCTCGTCGCGGAAGGTCTTGCCCGGCGCGTCGACCACGAAGGCCACGTACTCGGGGCGCTCCTTGAGGGTGGCGCGCAACATGTTGACCACGCCGAACAGCGCGCCGGTGGGCTCACCGGCGGCATTGGTCAGCGGCGGAAGCGCGTGGAACGCGCGATACAGGTAACTGGACCCGTCGATCAGGACTAATCGGCTCATCGGCCAATTCTACGCTGCGGCGGTGAGCCCCTCTCCCAGCGGGAGAGCGGTTGGGGGTGACGGTCTGCGCGAAGCGACGTGCTGACTTGGATCACGAGGCTGCGCCCGTACCCTCATCCGCCCCTGCGGGGCACCTTCTCCCGGTGGGAGAAGGAAGCGCGCGAGCCCCTCTCCCAGCGGGAGAGGGGTTGGGGCGAGGGTCCGGCGCGAAGCGACGCGCTGACTTGGATCACGAGGCTGCGCCCGCACCCTCATCCGCCCCTGCGGGGCACCTTCTCCCGAGGGGAGAAGGAAACTGCGAGCCCCTCTCCCACCGGGGGAGGGGTTGGGGTGAGGGTACGGCGCGAAGCGACGCGCCGACCTGATCCACGAGGCTGCGCCCGTACCCTCATCCGCCCCTACGGGGCACCTTCTCCCGAGGGGAGAAGGAAACTGCGAGCCCCTCTCCCACCGGGAGAGGGGTTGGGGTGAGGGTCTGGCCCGCCATTGGCATGCCGTACGCACACACTCGGCGCATACTCTGCGTCATGTCCTGCCCGTGGAGAACACCGTCATGAAAGCCCTGATCCTGGTCCCGTTGCTGCTGCTGGCGGGCTGCGCCTCCACCGGCCTTGGCCCGGACGGCGCGCCCGTGGACGTGCGCGGCGCGGAAACGACCCAGCGCAAGATGGAGAACGGCGACACCGTCGACGAATACCGAGTGGGCGGCCAACTGCGCATGGTCAAGGTGACGCCGGCGCGCGGACCGGCCTACTACCTGTACGACCGCAACGGCGACGGCCACATGGAAGTGGACGGCAGCAAGGACAACGTCTCGCCGGTGTACTGGAAGCTCTACAGCTGGTGACGCGCACACTGTGCGCTGCCAAACGGCGGCGCAGCGGTGTGTGTACGCATCCGCCGAACGCCGGCCGACCGCCGCATACGGCACCGTGACACGCAGTGGCCGCGGTAGCGGTCGATGCGGCGGTCTTACGTCGCCGCCTGCTCATTGCATCCGGCGACCTACCCCGGGCCGCGCAGCGTCATTCGCGAGAGCCATGCCGCGTGCGGCGACGCCGCGCCGGCACCCGCCGACCGCAGGCGTCGATCGTTCCAGCCTCCGCGCCGATGCCAGCGCGGGGCCGTCAGCCGCTCAGCGGATCACCAGCACCGGGATCTGGCTGTTGGTGAGGACTTCGGCGGTCTGGCTGCCGAGCAGGACCCGGCTCATGCCGCGGCGGCCGTGCGAAGTCATCACGATCAGGTCGCTGTTGCAGGCCACGGCCATGTCGATGATGCCCTCGGCGGCGTAGCGGTCGAGCACGTGGCGGCCGTGCGCGGTCACCCCGGTGGCCGCGGCGGCGGCCAGCGCCGGCGCCAGGATCGTCTGCGCGCCGGCTTCGCGGTCCTGGCGGTATTCGGGGCTGGCCTCGTAGCCCACGCTCCAGCCCATCGCGTCGTACATGCCCATCGCCCACGGCTCGGACACGGTGACGATATCCACCTCCGCGCCGAGCGCGGCGGCCAGCGCCAGGCCCTGCTGCAGACCCTTGGCGGACAACTCGGAACCATCGATGGCGATCAGGATGCGCTGGTACATGGGGTGCCTCCGGTGACGCCGCGCGCGGCGGCTAGGACAGCATTGCACACCCGTTGCGCGGCGCCCGCCTTGACCCGGATCAAATTCAGGCGCTGTGCGGCTTCAGCAGGCGTGCCGGATTGCCGGCCACGCGCGCGCCGGCCGGCACGTCGCGGGTGACCACGCTGCCGGCGCCGATCACCGCATCGTCGCCGATGGTCACGCCCGGCAGCACGATCGCGCCGCCGCCGATCCAGACGTTGCGCCCGATGGTCAGCGGCCGCCCCAGTTCCAGCCCTTCGGCACGCTGCGCGGCCTCGCGCGGATGATCGGCCGCATAGAGCTGCACCGCCGGGCCGATCTGGGTGCCGGCGCCGATGTGCACCGGCGCCACGTCCAGGATCACGCAGTTGAAGTTGAGGAACACGTCCTCGCCGAGGTGGATGTTGTAGCCGTAGTCGCAATGGAACGGCGGCCGCACCACCGCCCCACGTCCGACCGAGCCCAGCCCCTCTTCCAGCAGTGCGTGCCGCCGCGCCGGCGGCTCGGCCAGTGCCGCGTTGTAGCGCCGCATCCAGGCACTGGCCGCGTCCTGCTCGGCCTGCAGTTGCGCATCGTTGGGACGATAGGCCTCGCCGGCCAGCATCTTCTCTTTCTCGCTTCGCATCCTGCCCTCCCAGGCATCGTTCCACCCGCATGATGGCACTGCCGTGCGCGGCGGCCAACGCGTTCGCTGCACGAAGGAGCCGCGCAGGCCGGCATCACCCGCGGCGCCAGGAAGCGCCTGACCTGCGGTTCCAATGGACCACGGCGGGTTGACGGAGCGGTCACATGCCTCCAACCCGATGCCGCCGATGCTGGAGCGCCACGCAAGGAACGGCGATGCGCCTGCATCATCTGAATTGCATCTCCACCTGCCCGCTCGGCGGCCACTGGATGGACGGACGCAGCAGCACCGGCCTGCTGCAACGCGGCCAGTTGACCTGCCACTGCATGCTGATCGAAACCGACGACACCCTGGTCCTGGTTGACACCGGATTCGGCTTGCGGGACGTCGCCGATCCGCACAGCCGTCTCAGCCGCTTTTTCCTGACCCTGGTACGGCCGGCGTTCCGTGCAGAAATGACCGCGATCCGGCAGATCCAGCGACTGGGCTTGGATCCGCGCGACGTGGGCCATATCGTCCTGACCCACCTGGATTTCGATCATGCCGGCGGCCTCGACGACTTCCCACAGGCGCAGGTGCATCTGCTGGCCAGCGAGCGGGATCACGCGTTGCGCCAAGCGAGCTGGATGGACCGCCAGCGCTTCCGCCCACAGCAGTGGAGGGACCGCACGCGCTGGCGCACCTACGCCGCGGCCGATGGCGAGACGTGGAAGGGCTTCGACTGCATCCGTGCGCTGCGTGGCCTGCCGCCGGACATCCTGCTGGTGCCGTTGCCCGGGCATACCTTCGGCCATACCGGCGTGGCCGTGCAGGCCAGCGGACGCTGGCACCTGCTGGCCGGGGACGCATATTTCCACGCTGGCGAGATGGACCCGACGCGTCCACATTGCCCACCGGGATTACGCCTGTACCAGTGGATGCTGGAAAAGGACCGGCGTGCGCGCCTGGACAACCAGCATCGCCTGCGCACGCTGTGCCGGCAGCAGGGCGGTGACGTCCAGGTGTTCTGCTCACACGATGTGGGCGAGTTCGAGCGGCTGAGCGGCCGGCCCGCCGGGTTGCCGGCGGAGGCCTTGATCGGTGAGCCCTGACCAGCCCGCCACGCCGCATTCACGCCCCGCGACGAATGCGCGTCCGATCATCGTCCCGACCGCGTCGGCGCACGCCCGGCCGCGCGGATTTTTCTCCCAGACAAGGCGGTGCGCGATGTCCCAGCGTGTGGAAGCAGGCCAGATGGTGTTCGTCGCCGACGGCGAGGTCGGTGTGGGTGCGGTGCGCGAAGTGCGCGACGGCGGCGCGGCCTTTGTCATCAATATCGAGAACGGCGGCGATTTCGTGGTGCCGTCGAGCGCGGTGCGCGACGTGCACTTCGGCAAGGTGATCCTGGCGGTCGAGCACCTGCCCGCACCGCTGCGCGAGGCGCTGCGGCATCCGCACGCCGCGGAACTGCCGACCTCGACCTACGCCGCCAGCGATCCGGGCGACGGGGCACTGAAGGACTGAAGCGGCGCGCGCGCTGGCCGCAGCGTCGGACGGGCAAGGCGGCCGGCGACGCCTCGCTTGTGAGCGAATTGCCCCGCGGCAGACCGACGCGGGCAACCAACTGCCGGGACGCACTGGATGGGCGCCGCATCGGCGCACCGCCTTCCGACAGCCGCAGGCGCACTGCACCCGCATGAACGGCGTCGCCCGGCGTGTTCCCGGCCGGGCCGACCCGCTGCACCGGCGGCGGCGGCAGGTGCTAACGTTCCGCGCTTCCGTACCCTGCCCTTCGGAGCCGCGCATGTCCGCCACCGCTTTCCCCGTCTCCCGTCGCGCCCGCCGGGCGCTGGTCCTCAGCATCGGCCTGGCGCTCGCCGGTGCCGCGCAGGCGCAGGTGGTGCGCACGCCCGACGTGCCGGCGCCGCAGGACACGCCCTATCCCGGCACGCTGACCCTGCAGGTGGACGCCGGCGACGTGCGCCAGGGCATCTACCGGGTGCGCGAGACCATTCCGGTCAGCGCCGGGCGGCTGACCCTGCAGTACCCGCAGTGGATCCCCGGCGACCATTCGCCGAGCGGGCCGGTGGCGATGCTGGCAGGCCTCACCCTCACCGCCAACGGCAAGCCGCTGCCGTGGCGCCGCGACACCTTCGACGTGTACAGCTTCCACGTCGACGTGCCGCAAGGCGTGCGCGCGATCGACGCCAGCTTCCAGTACCTGTCGCCGCGCGACGACGGCTTCGAGATGACCGACAAGATGCTGCAGCTGGAGTGGAACAAGGTGGCGCTGTACCCGGCCGGCCACGACACCCGCGGCATCACCGTGGTGCCCAGCGTGACCCTGCCGGCCGGCTGGGAGTTCGGCACCGCGCTGGAGACCGCCAGCCGCAACGGCGCCACCACCACCTTCAAGCCGGTGGACTTCACCACCCTGGTCGACTCGCCGATCTACGCCGGGCGCTACTTCAAGCGCGTGGACCTGACCCCGGCCGGCGGCGCGCCGGTGCACCTGGACGTGGTCGCCGACGCGCCGCGGTTCCTGGACATCAGCGCCGAGCAGCTGCAGGCGCACCGCAACCTGCCGGTGCAGGCGATCAAGCTGTTCGGCTCGCACCACTACGCGCACTACGACTTCCTGTTCTCGTTGTCGGACGTGCTCGGCGGCAACGGCCTGGAGCACCACCAGTCCAGCGAGAACGGGCTGGCTGCCGACTACTTCAGCGCCTGGGACGAGAACGCCCCGGACCGCGACCTGCTCGCGCACGAGTACACGCACTCGTGGAACGGCAAGTTCCGGCGCCCGGCCGACCTGTGGACGCCCACCTTCAACGTGCCGATGGGCGACTCGCTGCTGTGGGTCTACGAGGGCCAGACCCAGTACTGGGGGTATGTGCTGACCGCGCGCGCCGGGATGTGGACGCCGCAGCAGTTCCGCGACGCGCTGGCGATGACCGCGGCCAACTACGACCGCAACCGCGCCGGCTTCCGCTGGCGCTCGCTGGAGGACACCACCAACGACCCCACCGCCGCGCATCGCGCGCCGCTGCCCTACCGCAGCTGGCAGATGAGCGAGGACTACTACAGCGGCGGGCAGATGGTGTGGCTGGCGGTGGACGCCAAGCTGCGCGCGATGAGCGGCGGGCGCAAGTCGCTGGACGACGTGGCCAAGGCGTTTTTCGGTATCGACGACGGCAGCTTCGCGGTCAAGACCTACACCTTCGACGACGTCATCGCCGCGCTCGACGGCGTGGTCCACTACGACTGGGCCGACTACATCAACCGGCGCGTGTACCAGGTGGATCCGCCGCTGCTGGAAGGCCTGCAGGCCAGCGGCTGGAAGCTGGTGTACACCGACCAGCCGAGCGCATTCGAGAAGCAGTACGACGGCCGCCACCAGTCGGCGCGGCACCGCTACAACTTCGCCTGGTCGATCGGCCTGGTGATGAACGACGACGCCAGCATCAACGACGTGCTGTGGGACGGGCCGGCGTTCAAGGCCGGGGTCAGCAGCGGCGCCACCGTGCTCGCGGTCAACGGCCAGGACTACTCGCGCGACACGCTCAAGCAGGCCATCGCCGACGCCAAGGGCGGCAGCGCGCCGATCGTGCTGACGCTCAAGTACCAGGGCGGCGTGCGCGACGTGCCGGTGAACTACCACGACGGCTTGCAGTATCCGCACCTGGTGCGGGTCGAGGGCACGCCGGACTACCTGAGCAAGATCATCGCCGCGCGGCGCTGAGCGGACGCCTGCCGCCGCTGCCGGCAACGCAGCGGCGGCACGTGCGCGAGGCGACGCCGTCACACGCCGCACGCGCACGCCGGCGACAATGGCCGGCGTAGTTTTCGTCCTGCCCCGGCATGCCTGCGATCGAGTTGCTGACCATCAATGCGCACATGGGCTTCAGCGTGCTGAAGCGGCGCTTCATGCTGCCGGAACTGCGCGCGGCGATCCGCGCCCTGCCCGCGGACCTGGTGTTCCTGCAGGAAGTGCTGGGCGAACACCAGGTGCATGCCGGCCGCCATGCCGACTGGCCGGCGCAGAGCCAATACGAATTCCTCGCCGACGCGCTGTGGCCGCAGTTCGCCTACGGCCGCAATGCGGTGTATCCGCATGGGCATCACGGCAACGCGCTGCTGTCGCGCTTCCCGATCGCCTCCTTCGTCAACCGCGACGTCTCCATCGCCGGCCACGAACACCGCGGACTGCTGCATGCGGTGCTGGAGATCCCCGGGCATGCCATGGCGGTGCACGCGATCTGCGTGCACCTGGGCCTGCGCGAGGCGCACCGGCGCCGGCAGATCGGCCTGCTCGGCGCGCTGGTCGCCGAACTGCCGGCACAGGCGCCGCTGATCGTCGCCGGTGACTTCAACGACTGGCGCCAGCGCGGGCATCCGCTGCTGCAGCGGCATGGCCTGACCGAGGCCTTCGCGCACCTGCACGGGCGCGTGGCGCGCAGCTTCCCGGCGCGCTGGCCGCTGCTGCCGCTGGACCGGATCTATCTGCGCAACGTGCGCATCGAGGCCGCACGGGTGCTGACCGGCCGCCCCTGGTCGCACCTGTCCGACCACGCGCCGCTGCATGCCAGGATCGTGCTGTGAACCGTGCGGCGAACCGCGACACGCGCTGGCGCCAGGGGCACCGCCTGCAGTTGCTGGAGAACGGCGATGCGTATTTCCCGCGCGCCTTCGCCGCGATCGATGCGGCCCGGCACGAGGTGCTGCTGGAGACCTTCATCTGGTTCGAGGACAAGGTGGGCCTGGCGCTGAAGGACCACCTGGTCGCCGCCGCCCGCCGCGGCGTGCGCGTGCGCCTGCTGGTGGACGCGTTCGGCTCGCCGGATCTCTCGCCCGGCTTCGTGCGCGAACTCACCGAGGCCGGCGCCGAGCTGCGCCTGTTCGACCAGCAGCCGACCCTGCTCGGCGTGCGCCTGAACGTGTTCCGGCGCATGCACCGCAAGCTGCTGGTGGTGGACGGGCGGATCGGCATGATCGGCGGCATCAACTGGTCGGCCGATCATCTGGCCGATTTCGGCCCGGAGGCCAAGCAGGACTACGCGGTGGAGGTGCACGGCCCGGTGGTGGCGGACATGGTCGCGTTCGTGCGCCGCACCCTGGACACCCACGGCACCGGCGCGGGGTGGGTGCCGCAGGAGAAAGTCGATGTGCCACCCGCCGGCGAGGCCGAAGTGTGCTTCCTGCCGCGCGACAATGCCGGCCGTTCGCGCAGCATCGAACGCGCCTACCGGCAGGCGTTCCGCGGCGCGCGGCACGAGATCGTGCTCGCCAACGCCTACTTCTTCCCCGGCTACGGCTTCCTGCGCGACCTGTGCGCCGCTGCCCGCCGCGGGGTGGCGGTGAAGCTGATCTTCCAGGGCCAGCCGGACACGCCGCTGGCGCTGTTCGCCGCACGCGCGCTGTACCGGCATCTGGTCGATGCCGGCGTGCAGATCTTCGAATACTGCGAGCGCCCGTTCCACGGCAAGGTCGCGGTGATCGACGGCCACTGGAGCACGGTGGGATCGAGCAATCTGGATCCGCTGAGCCTGGCGCTGAACCTGGAAGCCAACCTGGTGATCCGCAATGCCGCCTTCGCGCGTGACCTGCACGGGCGCCTGCAACGGCTGATGCAACGGCACTGCCGCGAAGTCGTACCGGCGCAGGTGCCACGCGGACGCTTCTGGCAACCGCTGCTGCGGCCGCTGCTGTTCCATGTGCTGCGCAACGTGCCGCAGTGGGCCAGCCGGCTGCCGGCGCGCACGCCGCGCACCGCGGTGCTGCGGCGCAAGCGGCACGCGCCATGAGCCGACCGCGCAAACGCTGGCGCGTGCTGCGCCGCGTCGCCTATCTGGCCTTCCTGGTGCTGGTGGCGGTGCTGCTGGTCCGCGCGGCGCACAACGTGGATTGGGCGCAGGTCGGCACGACCCTGGCCGGCTACGGCGCCGGCACCCTGGCCGCCGCAGCCGGGCTGAGCCTGGCCAGCTATGTGCTGTATGCCGGCTACGACCTGGCCGCGCGCCGCTACGCGGCGCATGCGCTTCCGACGCCGCGGGTGATGGCGATCGCGACCATCGCCTACGCCTTCAGCCTGAATGTCGGCGCGCTGATCGGCGGCACCGGCATCCGCTACCGCCTGTATGGGCGCGCCGGATTGGGGCTGGCGACGATCAGCCGCGTGGTCGGCTTCGCCATCGCCACCAACTGGATGGGCTACCTGCTGTTGACCGGCGCGTTGCTGGTCAGCGGCCGCCTGCGCACGCCGGCGCAGTGGCCGCTGAGCGGCGCGGCACTGCCCTGGATCGGCGCCGCGATGCTGGCCGCCGTGCTGGCGTACCTGATCGGCTGCCAGCGCGCGCATGGCCGCACGCTGCAGGTGCGCGGCCACGTCCTGCACCTGCCGCCGTTGCCGCTGGCCCTGCTGCAACTCGGCCTGGGTGCCGGCAACTGGGCGCTGATGGGGGCCCTGCTGTACGTGCTGATGCCGGCCGGCGTGGCCTACCTCTCGGTGCTCGGCGCACTGCTGGCGGCGGCCGTGGCCACCGCCATCGCCCACGTGCCGGCCGGCATCGGCGTGCTGGAAGCGGTGGTGCTGCCGCTGTTGGGATCGCAGGCGCCGCAGTCGGCCTTGCTGGCCGCGCTGCTGGCCTATCGCGCCTTCTACTACCTCGGCCCGCTGCTGCTGGCCTGTGCCGGCTATGCGGTGCTGGAGGCGCGGAGACGGCGCGGCGCTCAGGCGCCACCGCACGCAGCGGGCACCGACCGACACAGTGGCGGCCAATCGCGTTAGCAGCGGCCCACCGCGGTGAGGCCGCGACGCTTGGGCTCAGCCAAGCATCGTCACATGCAGCGTTTGGTACGTTCGCGGCGACCAACGCGACCGCGCATGGAAGGATCGGCATGAAACGCCATGGAGACCCGCTTTCGGACCTGGCGATCGAGGCGGTACGGCCTGTCGCCATGGCCGAGGTCACGCTGTGCGCCGACCCCGGCGAGCCGAAGGCGATCGCGCAGTGCTTGCTGGATTGTGCCGAGGAGATGGAGCGCATGGGTGCCGATTACGATCATCTGCACCTTTGCGACCGCATCGCGCAGTTCGAGACTGCGCCACAGTGCGTGGTGGCTGCCGCGACGTCGTGATGATGCAGTCCGCGAGCCGGAGCGGTCGGCGGCCGAGCTGCGTACCGCGCACGCCCCGGCGTACCGCCATCGCGTCGGCCTACAACACCGTCAGATTGGCGTACGCCATCACCAGCCACTTGGCGCCGGCTTCGTCGAACTGCACCTGCACGCGGGCGTGGGCGCCGTTGCCTTCGTAGTCGATGACCACGCCGCCGCCGAACTTGGGGTGCTGCACGTTGGCGCCGAGCTTGATCGTCGGCGCCTCGATCACGCTGTGGCCCAGGCTGCGCGGTGCGCCCAGCGAGGCGCTGCGCGAGACCTGGACCTTCGGCCGCACTTCGTGCAGCAGCTCGCGCGGGATCTCGCGCAGGAAGCGCGAGGGCACGTTGTAGTTGTCCTGGCCGTGGATGCGCCGCGACTCGGCATAGCTCAGCACGAGCTTATGGCGGGCGCGGGTGATGCCGACATAGGCCAGGCGCCGCTCTTCCTCCAGGCGCCCGCTCTCCTCCAGCGAACGCGCACTGGGGAACAAGCCGTCTTCCATGCCCGCCAGGAACACCAGCGGGAATTCCAGGCCCTTGGCCGAGTGCAGGGTCATCAACTGCACGCCGTCCTCGCCGGCCTGGGCCTGGCCTTCGCCGGCCTCCAGCGAGGCATAGGCCAGGAACGCGACCAGTTCGGTCATCGCCTGGCGGCCCTCGTCGGCATCCTCGTCGCCGTCGGCGCGGACGAAGCGCGAGGCCACCGAGACCAGTTCGTCGAGGTTGTCGGTGCGCGACTCCGAATCCAGCCCGCCGCGGCTCTCCTTGCTCCAGTGATCGCGCAGGGTGGAACGCGCCAGCACCTGGTCGATCTGTTCGGGCAACGGCAGCCCGGCCACGTCCGCGGCCAGTTGCTCGATCAGGCCGAGGAACTGGCCCAGCGCATTGCGCGCGCGCGCGGCCAGTTCGCCGCCCTGCTGCGCGGCCTGTTGCGCCGCCGCCCACAGCGACAGCGACTGCGCGCGCGCCAGGCGGCGCACCTCGTCCAGGGTGCGGTCGCCGATGCCGCGCGGCGGCGTGTTGACCGCGCGCTCGAAGGCCGCATCGTCTGCCCGGTTGGCGACCAGGCGCAGGTAGGCCAGGGTGTCCTTGATTTCGGCGCGCTCGAAGAAGCGCATGCCGCCGTAGACGCGGTACGGCACCTGCTCGGCGATCAGCGCCTCTTCGAACGCACGCGACTGCGCGTTGCTGCGGTAGAGCACCGCCGCCTCGCTGTAGCTGCCGCCGTCGCGCACCCATTGGCGCACGCGCTCGACCACGTAGCGCGCCTCGTCCACCTCGTTGTAGGCCGCGTATAGGTCGATCGGCTCGCCATCGCCCGAATCGGTCCACAGCTGCTTGCCGATGCGGTCGGGGTTGTGCGCGATCACCGCGTTGGCGGCGTTGAGGATGTTGGCGCTGGAGCGGTAGTTCTGCTCCAGGCGGATGGTCTGCGCGCTGGGGAAATCGGTGAGGAAGCGCTGCACGTTCTCGACCTTGGCGCCGCGCCAGCCGTAGATCGCCTGGTCGTCGTCGCCGACCACGAACACGTGGCCGCTGTCGCCGGCGAGCACGCGCACGAAGGCGTACTGGATGGCGTTGGTGTCCTGGAATTCGTCGACCAGGATCTCGCCGAAGCGGGCGCGGTAATGCGCCAGCAACGCCGGGGTGTCGCGTAGCAGTTCGTGCGCGCGCAGCAGCAGTTCGGCGAAGTCGACCAGGCCGGCGCGGTCGCAGCGCTCCTGGTACAGCGCGTAGGCGTTGCGCAACGTGGTGACCCACTCGTCGCGCGGCTCCGGCTGGATGTGCTGCGCGCGGCGGCCCTCGTCCTTCTGCTGGTTGATCCACCACACGATCTGCTTGGGCGGGAACTTGCCCTCGTCCAGCTCCAGCTGCTGCACCACGCGCTTGACCAGGCGCAACTGGTCGTCGGCGTCGAGCACCTGGAAGCTCTCGGGCAGCTTCGCGTCCTGCCAGTGCAGGCGCAGCAGGCGGTGCGCCAGACCATGGAAGGTACCGATCCACATGCCGCGGCTGCCGTTGCGCAACTGCAGGTCGGCGCGGTGGCGCATCTCGCCCGCGGCCTTGTTGGTGAAGGTGACCGCCAGGATGCCGTGCACCGGCACGCCATGCACCTGGTGCAGCCAGGCGATGCGATGGGTGAGCACGCGCGTCTTGCCGGAGCCGGCGCCGGCCAGGACCAGGTAGTGGCCGGGGGCGGCGGAAACGGCCTCGCGCTGGGCGGGGTTCAGATCGTCGAGCAAATGAGAGACATCCACCCGCGCATTTTAGCCGGTGCAGCGGCGCAGCGGCTGCGACAGCGCGCGCCGCCCGGCACACGACCTGGCGTCAATCGGTGCGGAACAGCCGTTCGGCGAGGAAATCCACGAACACGCGCAGCTTCGGCGAGAGCTGCCGGCGCGACGGCCACACCACGAAGAACGCGCCGCCATCGGCCATGTGCGCATCCAACACCGACTGCAGGCGGCCGTCGGCCAACGCATCGCGGGCCAGAAACGCCGGCATGCAGGCGATGCCCATGCCGGCGATCGCCGCCGCGCGCACCGCCTCCATGTTGTTGCAGGTGAGCACCGCCGGTGGCAGCGGCGCCGATTCGGCCAGCGGCCAGTCCTGCGGCTTGCCGGTATCGGGAACGCGGAACAGCACGCCATCGTGCGCGGCCAGTTCCGCCGGGGTCTGCGGCACGCCGCGGCGGCGCAGGTAGTCCGGCGCCGCGCACAGGCAGAAGCGGAACGGCCCCAGCCGCCGCGCCAGCAGCCGCGAGTCGGCCTGCACGCCGCTGCGGATCACCGCGTCCAGGCCGTGTTCGAGCAGATCGACCACGCGGTCGTCGAAGTCCAGGTCCAGCTCCACGTCCGGATAGCGCTGGCGGAATTCGGGCAGCAGCGGCACCAGGAAGCGGTAGCCGATGGTCGGCAGGCCGACCCGCAGGCGCCCGCGCGGCGCCTGCCGGGTCTGCGCCAGCGCCTCCTCGGCCTCGCGCAGGTCGGCCAGCACGCGCTGGCAATGCTCCAGGAACAGCGCGCCCTCGGCGGTCAGCGCGATGCGCCGGGTGGTCCGCTGCAGCAGGCGCACGCCGAGCTCGCGTTCCAGCGCCGCGACGCTCTTGCCCACCGCCGAGGCCGAGAGGCCGAGCACGCGGCCGGCGCCGACGAAACTGCGCTGCTCGGCGGCACGGACGAAGGCGACGATGCCGGTGAGGCGGTCCATGCGGCGATATTAGAGCGTTCTGTTCCGCAAAGCGTGGAAGAGCAGGGTCTTTTTCGCGGATTACCGCCTCGGTATCTCTAGTGGCCTTCCGACATCCGCCACACGAGTCGCTCCGATGACCGCCGCTTCGACCTCCCCCTCCACGCCCCTGCCGCGCCGGGGTGCCACCCTGGCCGCGGTGTGCCTGGCCGCCCTGGCGCTGCCGCTGAACTTCTCCGGCGGCGCCGTCGCCACCCCGGCGATCGGCGCGGCCCTGGGCGGCAGCGCGCTGGCCCTGGCCTGGATCACCAATGCCTTCATGCTCAGCTTCGGCAGCCTGCTGCTGGCCGCCGGTGCGCTCGCCGATCGGCATGGACGGCGCCGGGTGTTCCTTGGCGGCCTGGCGCTGTTCGCCCTGGCGACCCTGGGCGTGGCGGTGGCCGGTTCGGTCGCGGCGATCGACCTGTGGCGGGCGCTGCAGGGTGTCGGCGCCGCCGCCGCGCTGGCCGCCGGCACCGCGGCGCTGGCGCCGCTGTACACCGGCGCCGCGCGCACGCGTGCGTTCAGCCTGCTCGGCACCACCTTCGGCACCGGCCTGGCGTTCGGCCCGCTGGCCGCCGGCGCGTTGAGCGAACGGCTGGGCTGGCGCGCGATCTTCTTCGGCGTGGCCGCGGTTGCGGCGCTGGCATGGGCACTGGCCGCGCGCTGGCTGCCCGCCTCGCGCGCTCCGGCCGCCGGTCCGCCCGACCGTGCCGGTGCCGTGAGCTTCAGCGCGGCGTTGGCGCTGTTCACCGCCGGCCTGATCCAGGGGCCGCACAGCGGCTGGAGCAACGCCGCGACACTGGCCCTGCTCGGCGCCGCCGTGCTGCTGCTGTTCGCCTTCGTGGAGATCGAACGACGCCGCCGCCATCCGCTGCTGGACCTGAGCCTGTTCCGCTACCGGCGCTTCGTCGGCGTGCAGCTGCTGCCGGTCGCCACCTGCTACAGCTACGTGGTGCTGTTGGTGCTGCTGCCGCTGCGCATGATCGGCGTGGATGGCGCGCCCGCCGCCAGCGCCGGCCTGACGCTGCTGGCGCTGTCGGCACCGATGCTGCTGGTGCCGAGCCTGGCCGCCGTGCTGGCCCAGCGCATCGCCCCGGCCTGGCTGTCCGCGGCCGGGTTGGCGGCGGCCGCGGCCGGCCTGTGCTGGCTTGGCGCTCAGCCGCCGGCGCAGGCGCTGCCGGCGCTGCTGGTGATCGGCGCCGGCACCGCCCTGCCCTGGGGCCTGATGGATGCGCTGTCGGTCAGCGTGGTGCCGAGCGAACGCGCCGGCATGGCCGCCGGCCTGTTCGGCACCTTGCGCGTGGCCGGCGAAGGCATCGCCCTGGCCAGCGTGGCGGCCTTGCTCACGGCGCTGCTGCAGGTGCGGCTGGCCGCGGTTGCGCCGCTGCTGCCGCACGCGGCCCTGGCGGACACCGCGCAGCGCCTGGTCGCCGGCGACCTGCCGGCCTCCATGCAGGAGGGCGCGCTGTCCGCCGCGCAACTGCGCCTGGCCTATGCGGCGGCCTTCGGCACGCTCATCCGGGTGCTGGCGGCGATCACCGCGCTGGCGGCGATCGCGATCTGCCTGCTGCTCGGGCGCACGCCGCAGAACGCGGTGGATGGGGCCTGCGATCGCGATAGGAGACCCGCCTGTAGGACCGGCAATGCCGGCCGCGACTAGAAACGACGCAAAGGCCCTGTCCCTGTAGGAGCGGCTTCAGCCGCGACGGGCGTTACCGAAATCCCGGGTCGCGGCTGAAGCCGCTCCTACAAAGGAGGTCGCAACTGCGCCGCGCGCAACCGCGGCCGGCATGCGCCGCGACGCTCAATGCACGGCCGCTGTCGACACGTCCAGCGCCAGCAGCGCCTGCGCGGTCTGCTGCGCCTGCACCCGCAATTCGGGGATCGCCAGGCTTTCCCACAGGCTGCCGATGCGCAGGCTGCCGAGCACGCGGATGCGCGGCGTGGCGCGGCCGTCGGCGTCGAGCAGCGCACCGTCGGCGGCGCTGCCCACGCCGATGCCGTGCGGCCCCGGCTGCGCATGGCCGCAGCCCAGCAACTGGTGCAGCAGCGGATTGCGCATGGTCTGCGCGCGCAGTTCGACGCCGGTGGCGTTGATCACGCAGTGCGCGTCGAGCTGCAGCGGCGCGCCGTCGGCGCCCATGCCGTTGACCTGCACGCAGGCGCCGACCGGGAACACCGTGTCCAGCCGCGCGCGGTGCAGGCGCAACTGGCCGACCTGGCGCATCGCCTGCAGTTGCGCGAACACCGGCGCGGCGATGCGATGCCGGTGCACGTCCCAGTAGCGCACCACGTGGCGCAGGAACCGGCGCTGCTCGGCGACCGACAGCGATTGCCACAGTGCCTGGCTCAGCGGCCGCACCCGGTCCATCACGCTCTGCCAGGGCTGGCCCTGCGCCTGCGCCGCGGCGGCGTGGCGGCGCAGCGCGCGCACGCGCTGGCGCAGCGGCATCGCCAGCAGCGCATGCGCATCGAAGTCGGCCGGCGCGCCATGTGCGGCGTGCGGCAACGGCAGCAACGCGTGTCGCGAGACCACGTGCACCGGGCCACGGTGCGCGTTGGCCAGCAGGGTCAGCACGCTGTCGGCCATGCTCAGGCCGGAGCCGACGATGCACACCGTCGCCTCGCGCGGAATCGCCTGCAACTGCGCGTAGTCCCAGGCCTCGATCCGCGACGGCGCGTCGAGACTGGGGGCACCGCGCGCCGGCAGCGGACGCAGGCTGTTGCCCAGCGCCAGCACGGTGGCACCGGCGTGCAGGTGGCCACCGTCGTGCAACTGCAGCAGGTGCGCGCCGGTCGGCTGCGGGTGCAGCGCCAGCACGCGCGCCTGCCGCCATTGCAGGCGCGCCGGCCCGGCGGCCTGCGCCTGCTGCAGCCGCGCGCGCAGGTAGGCGGCGTAATGGCGGCGCTGCACGTAGGCTTCGGCCAGCGCCGCGCGCGACAGCTGCGGATACAGCGCCTGCTGCTGCAGCCAGTCGAGGAAATCGTCGGGCGCCTCGGCGAAGGCGCTCATGCGGCCGGCGGTCACGTTCAACAGGTGCTCGGCGCACGGCGTCGCATAGGCCACGCCCTGCGCCAGCGCCGGCTGCGATTCGATCAGTTGCACGCGCAGCGCGGTGTCGGCCTGGCGCAGCAGCTGCAAGGCGACCAGCACGCCGGCCGCGCCGCCGCCGACGATGGCGATGTCGCAGTCGTCGTCGACCGGGTCGCTGGGGACAAGCTCACTCATGCCGCGATTGTAAGGGAAGCCTCCACCGACCCGGCCCGCGGCTGAGAACCGTCGCGCATGTGCCGGCACCGATCGCGCATGAGCGCGTCATGCGCCTGTCATCGGCGTGCGTCACATCAGGGCATCGGCGAGGCGGGCGATGCCTTCGCGGCTGCGCCGCCAGGCCGGCCGCTTGCGCCAGTCCTGCAGCGTCAGCACCCGCGCATCGGCCAGGTAATCGGCCTCCACCGCGCGCAGCCGCTGCACCACCGCGGCGCTGTAGCACAGCATGCCGACCTCGGCGTTCAACGCGAACGAGCGGATGTCCAGGTTGATCGAGCCGACCAGGGCGATGCCTTCGTCCACGCTCAGGTGCTTGGCGTGCAGGAAGCACGGCCGGTACAGCGCGATCTTGACTCCGCTGCGCAGCAGTTCGTCGTAGTAGGCCTCCTGCGCCCAGGCGGTGAGCCGCTGGTTGTTGCTCTCGGACAGGATCAGTTGCACGTCCACCCCGGACAGCGCGGCGATGCGCAGCGCGCTGAGCGTGGCCTCGTCCGGCACGAAGTACGGCGTGACCATGACGATGCGCCGCCGCGCCAGATGGACGAGCGCGTTGACCGTGTCGCGCGCGTTCTCGAACGGGTACGCCGGCCCGCTGGGCAGCAGCTGCGCGGCGACGCCGCCACCGTGGATGGAGGCGGGTGCGACCACGCTCAGGCGCTGCCCGGTCTCGATGAACCAGTCGCTGGCGAACACCGCTTCCAGATGCGCCACCACCGGCCCCTGCACCCGCGCCACCAGTTCGCGGTTGGGATGGCCGGGGACGAACTGCGGCTCGGCCAGGTTCTGCGAGCCGATGTAGCCGACGCGGTTGTCGATCACCGCGATCTTGCGGTGGTTGCGCAGGTCCATGCGCCCGCTGCGGCGCCAGCGCAGCCCGCCCGGCAACAAGGCCTGCACCTCGACCCCGGCCGCGTGCAGGCGCTTGCGGTAACGGCGCAGGCCGCGGCGGCCGCCGCGCGCATCCAGCAGCAGCCGGCAGCGCACGCCGCGCGCGGCGGCGCGCAGCAGGGCGGCACTCACCGCATCGCCGACCGCGTCGTCGAACATCAGGTAGTACAGCAGGTGCACGCGCTCGACCGCCGCGTCGATGTCGTCGATCAGCGCCTGCAGCGAGGGCGCATAGCGATCGAGCAGCTCGACGCTGTTGCCATGGGTCGGCATGAAATCGCCCTGGCGCTCGACCAGCGGCACCACTTCGGCGACCACGGTGTCGGCCGGCGGCGCCCAGCGCAGCGCGGTCAGCGGCACCTGCTGCTCGCGGATCACCTGCGAGGCCAGCGCCTGGCGGCGGATGCGCTCGCGCGACAGCCAGGGATGGCCGAGCAACAGATACAGCGGCAATCCCAACAACGGCACGAAGCCCACCAGCAACAGCCAGCTGCGTGCCGCGCCGGGCGTGGTGCGGGTAGGGATCCACAACAGCGCCACCAGCCGGATCAGCCAGTCCAGCGCCAGCAGCCACGTGCCTTCCAACCAGACCGGCAGCATCGCGATCCTCGCAACCCAGGTCGCCCGATTCTGCGGACTGCGCCGGCAAACGCAACCATGGCCGCATCGGCGGCGGGGTTTTCCGTTCCCCAGACGCACGAAACCCGCCTTGCGGCGGGTTCCGTGTCCAGCGTGAGCAGCGATCCGAGGATCAGCCGATCACTTGATCTTGCCTTCCTTGTACAGGACGTGCTTGCGCACGACCGGATCGTACTTGAGGAATTCCATCTTCCCCGGGGTGTTCTTCTTGTTCTTGTCCGTGGTGTAGAAGTGGCCGGTACCGGCCGAGGAAATCATACGGACCTTATCGCGCTTGCCTGCCATGATGCTCTACTCCTCAGACCTTTTCGCCGCGCGCACGCAGCTCAGCCAGAACGGTGTCGATGCCGTTCTTGTCGATGGTGCGCAGCGCGTGCGCGGAAACCTTCAGCTTGACCCAGCGGTTCTCGCTGGCGACCCAGAAGCGGCGCTCGTGCAGGTTGGGCAGGAAACGACGGCGGGTCTTGTTGTTGGCGTGGGAGACGTTGTTACCCGTCTGCACACGCTTGCCGGACACTTGGCATACGCGGGACATTGCGCACCTCGATAGTAGTTTGGTCGCCCATAGCCTGGGAGACGGCGGCCCCGGCAGCCCTGCGGCCACCACGCGACGTGGGAAATCAAACGGTTACGCTGGGAGAGGCCGGCCGGAGATCGCGCATCCGGCCGCCGGCCCCGACCTCGTCGGGCACAGCGAGCCGCGCATTATGCAGGCGATCAAGGGCTTGTGCAAGTTGTCCACAGGCGGCGCGCACCTTGAACGGCCGGGGCGGCACACACGGCCCCGCACGCCGTCGGCGATGATCGGCACCAGCGGCGACTAGACCGGCTCCGCGGGGCCCAACACCTCCACCGCCCAGTCGATGAACGCGCGCAGCCGCTGGCTCATGTGCCGGTTGGGCGCGAACATCAGGTGCATCGGCATCGGCGGCAACTGCCAGTCCTGCAGCAGCGGCCGCAGCGTACCCTCGGCCACATGCGCTGCCGCCATGTAGGACGGCAGCACGACCACGCCCAACCCGGCCAGGCCGGCGGCCAGATAGGCGTTGCCGTCGTCGAAGCCGACCTGGTAGCGCCCCTGCACCACGCATTGCTCCGCGCCGCGCCGCGCCTGGAAACTGCGCGCGCGGCCGCTGCGCGGGCTGAGGAAGCCCACCGTGTGATGCGCCGGCCCGTCCAGCGCGCGCGGGTGGTCCGGCACCCCGTGCCGATGCAGGTACGCCGGGCTGGCATGGAAGCCCAGCGGCAGACTGGCCAGCGGCCGCGCCACCAGCGCCGGATCGGCCGGCGCGCCACCGCGGATCACGCAGTCGACCTGGTCGGCGATCACGTCGACCTCGCGGTCGCTCACACCCACGTCGAGCTGGATCTGCGGGTAGCGGGCATGGAAGTCGGGCAACGCCGGCACCAGCCGCAACCGCGCATACGGACCTGGCACATCGATGCGCAAGCGTCCGCGCGGGGCCGCGGCGGCGCTGCCCAGGCCAGCCTCGACCTCTTCCAGCTCGGCCAGCAGGCGGGCGATGCGCGGGTAGTAGGCGGCGCCGTCGGCGGTGACGCTGACCCGGCGGGTGGTGCGGTGGAGCAGGCGCAGCCGCAGGTGCGCCTCCAGTTGCTGCACCAGTTGGGTCACGCTGGTGCGGCTGAGCTGCAGGGTGTGCGCGGCGCGGGTGAAGCTGCCGGTCTCCACCACGCGCGCGAACGCCCGCATCGCCTCGAATCGGTCCATCGGCCGCCCCGCGATTGTTTGGAATTCGCAATCAATCTATGCGGATCATCGCGCTTTATCCAGACAACGGTGCCGGCCACGATGGCCACTCCGGCACGCGCACTGCGCGCCGCCTTCTTCTGGAGCACACCCATGTCCCATCGCGACGTCGTTTTTCCCGCCGGCGGCCAGGCGCTGTACGCGCGCAACCGCTACTCGCCGGCGATCCGCTGCAACGGCCTGCTGTTCGTTTCCGGCCAGGTCGGCAGCCGCGAGGACGGCTCGCCCGAGCCGGAGTTCGCCACCCAGGTGCGTCGCGCCTTCGACAACCTCAACGCGGTGCTGGCCGCCGCCGGCTGCACGTTCGACGACGTGATCGACGCGACCGTGTTCCTGGTCGATCCGGAACGGAACTTCGCCACCGCCTGGGCGATCGTGCCCGAGTACTGGGGCGAGGCCCCGCACCCGACCCTGACCGGCATCGGCGTGACCTGGCTGTACGGCTTCCAGTTCGAGATCAAGGTGATCGCGAAGCTGCCCTGAGCATGCGGCAGCGCGCGGCGCGTTGATATTGTGTCCGCGCGGAAGCGCTTGTTAGTCTGCCGGCCTCATGCGCCGCCTGTTCCGACCACTGCGTACCTCCCTGCTGATGCTGCTGCTGGCAGCGTTCGTGGTCGTGCCGGTGGCCGACGCGCTGGCCTGCGCGCTGGAGCCGGAATCCGCTGATGCCGTGCACACGCCCGCCGCGGCGCATGCCGATGGCGAGGACAGCGACGGCAAGCACGCCGGCAGCTGCAGCCACAACCATTGCCACCACTCGAATCTGAGCCTGCCGGCGAGCGCCCTCGCCGTGTTCGGCGCGCCGCGACCGGCGCGCTGGATGCAGGCCGCCGACGCTTCCCCTGCGGGCGTCGTCCAGGACGGATTGAAGCGCCCGCCCAGAGCGTGAGTTGAGCGTGTCCCGCGATCGCGGGTTTCCGTTTCCCTCACCTCTGGAATTTCTTCATGTCGACTCCGACACGTCGGCCGCCGCGCGCGGCCGGGCGGGTCGTCGCCGTGCTGCTGGGCCTGGCCCCGGCCACGCTGGCGATGGCGCAGACCGCTCCTTCCTACGACACCTTGCTCGAACGGCTGGACCAATTGCCTGGCGCCCGCGTCGGCGCGGCCCTGGCCGAGGCCGCCGACGCGCGCGCCGAGCAGGCCCGGGCGCTGCCCAACCCGTCGCTGTCCTGGTCCAGCGAAAACGCCTGGGGCAGCGGCACCTATGCCGGCACCGGCCGGGCCGAGATCTCGCTCACCCTGTCGCAACCGCTGGAATTGTGGGGCCAGCGCGGCGCACGCATCCGCGCGGCCCGCGCCGACGCCGATGCGGCCGCCGTGCGCGGCACGCAGCACCGCAGCGATGCCGCCGGCGAGCTGGCGCTGGCCTACGCGCAGGCCGAGGCCGCGCTGCGCCGCGCCGCCCTGGCCGAACAGGCGCTGGCGCTGACCCGCGACGATGCGGCGGCCATGGCCGCGATGGTCGCGCAGGGCCGCGAGCCGCAGCTGCGCGAGGTGCAGGCGCGCAGCGAGGTGGCCGATGCCAGCGCCGCCGTGGACGAGGCGCGGGCGTTCCGCGACGCGGCACTGGCGCGCCTGGCCGCCATCGCCCTGCTGGAGACGCCGGTGCAGTCCATCGACGCCGGCCTGCTCGACCGCGCGCCGCCGTTGCCGCGCGCGCGTGAGGCGGCGGCGCTGCCGGTGCGCATCGCCAGCGCCGAGGCCGAGGCCGCCGCGCGTCTGGTCGAGGTGGAGCGCAAGCGCGCCCTGCCCGACCTGAGCCTGACCGCCGCGCAGACGCGCTTCCGCGAAGACCGCGCGCACGCCTACACGCTCGGCGTCAGCCTCAGCGTGCCGCTGTTCGACCGCAACCGCGCCGGCATCCGTGCCGCCAGCGCCGAACAGCGCGCGGCCGAGGCGCGGCTGGACCAGCAACGCCGCGCCAGCGCCGCCGACCGCCTGGCCGCGCTCGCCATGCTGAAGGCCGCCGGCACCCGCACACGCGCGGCCGACGACGGCGTGGCCGCCACGGAGGAGGCCTATCGTCTCGCCCGCATCGGCTTCGACGCCGGACGCATCGCACAACTGGAACTGCGCAGCACCCGTGCTGCGCTCATCGCCGCCCGCGGCATCGCCGTGGACGCCCGCCTGGCGCGGGTCACGGCGGAAATCGAGCTGGCCCGCCTGGAAGGGCGCGCGCCGTTCATGGAGGCCCAATGAACCTGTCCCGCCCACTCTTCCGTGCCGGCAGCCTGCTGCTGGCGTTCTTGCCGGCACTCCTGCTGGCCGCCTGCGCCGGCGACAAGCAGGCCGCCCCGGCGGCCGACGAGGCGCACGGCCATGGCGCCGAGCGCCAGCAGGATGCGCGCGAACCCGCGACGACGTCCGCTGCGGACGCCGAGGCAGAACCCGGCGGCACGGTGCGGCTGACCCCGCAGCAACGCGCCGCGTCCGGCATCGAGGTGGTCGCGGTCGGCCGCGGCGGCGGCGCCTCGACCCGCCTGGCCGGCCGGGTCGAACCGGCGGTGGGCGCGCGCGCCGCGGTGGCGGCGAGCATCACCGGCCGCGTCGAGCGCGTGCTGGTCGCGCCCGGCAGCATGGTGCGCCGCGGGCAGCCGCTGGCGATCGTGGTCAGCGGCGAAGCCGCGGTGTTCCGCGCCAATGCGCTAGCCGCCGGCGCCGAGGCCGAGGCCGCGCGGCTGGCGCATGCGCGCGACCAGGCGCTGGTCGCGCAGGGCGTGGTCGCCCGCCAGGAGCTGGAAAGCTCGCACGCGCGGGCCGTGGCGGCACGCGCGCAGGCCGCGGCGGCGCAGGCGCAGGCCGCCGCCAACGGCGCGCCCGACGCCAGCGGCCGTGTGCGCATCGTCAGCCCGCTGGATGGGCGGGTCGGTGCTGTGCAGGTCACCCCGGGCAGCGTGGTCGCGGCCGGCAGCGTGGTGGCCGAGGTCACCGATCCGGCGATGAACGAACTGGTGTTTGCCGCGCCGCCGGCACTGGCCGCGCAGATCGCGCCGGGGACGACGCTGGAGGTGAGCGCGCCGGGCGGCAACTTTGCCGCTACGGTCACCGCGGCGACCGCCGACCTGCGCGCGCCGGGCGGCACCGCGGTGATCCGCGCGATGCCGGTCGCCGCGCCGGTGCCGCCGGCGGGGTCGCCGGTGTCGGCCGTGGTCGTCACCGAGGGCCAGGACACCACGCTGAGCGTGCCGGCCGACGCGGTGCAGACGGTGGAAGGACGCAGCGCGGTGTTCGTCGCCGTTGCCGAGGGCTTCCGCGCGCAGCCGGTGCTGACCGGGCGCCGGGCGGGCGATCGCATCGAGATCCTCGACGGGTTGCGCGGCAGCGAACGCATCGCCGGCCGCAACGCCTTCCTGCTCAAGGCCGAACTGGCCAAGGGCGACGCCGAGCACGGCCACTGAGGAGGCGACCATGTTCAACCTCATCATCGACACGGCGGTGCGCCTGCGCTGGCTGGTGCTGTTCGTGGCCGCGCTGATCGCCGGCTGGGGCCTGTACCAGCTGGGGCGGCTGCCGATCGACGCGGTGCCGGACATCACCAACCGCCAAGTGCAGCTCAACACGGTGGCGCCGGCGCTGACGCCCGAGCAGATCGAACGCCAGGTGACCTATCCGCTGGAGACGGCGCTGGCCGGCATTCCCGGCCTGGTCACCACGCGCTCGCTGTCGCGCAACGGCTTCTCGCAGGTCACCGCGATCTTCAGCGATGCCACCGACCTGTACTTCGCCCGCCAGCAGGTGGCCGAGCGCATGCGCGAGGCGGCCGAGGAGTTGCCCGACGGCGTGACGCCGCGGCTGTCGCCGGTGACCACCGGCCTGGGCGAGGTACTGATGTGGACGGTGGACTTCACCGCGTTCGACCCGGCCCGGCTGGCGCGGCCGGGCACGACGGGCTGGCAGGCCGGTGGGATCTACCGCACGCCGGAGGGCGAGCTGCTGCGCACGCCGCAGGAACGCGCCACCTACCTGCGCACGGTGCAGGACTGGATCATCGCGCCGCAGATGCGCTCCAGCCCGGGCCTGGCCGGGGTCGACACGATCGGCGGCTACGTCAAGGAATACGCCGTGCATCCGGACACCGCGCGGCTGGCCGCGCACGGCCTGGGCCTGGCCGATCTGGTGACGGCGCTGCAGCGCGCCAACGTGCAGGCCGGTGCCGGCTTCGTGCAGCGTGCCGGCGAAGGCCTGGTGGTGCGTGCCGACGGGCTGGCGCTGGGCGCCGACGATCTCGCGCAGGCGCCGGTGGCCACGCGCAACGGCGTGGTGGTGCGCGTGGCCGACGTGGCCGAGGTCGCCTCCGGCCGTGCGCCGCGCCTGGGCGCGGCCAGCCGCAACGGCCACGAGGCGGTGCTGGGCACGGCGCTGATGCTCGCCGGCGGCAACAGCCGCACCGTGGCGCAGGCCGCGGCCGCACGGTTGCAGCAGGTCAATGCCACGCTGCCGCCGGACATCGTCGCCATGCCGGTGCTGGACCGCAGCGTGCTGGTCAACGCCACCATCCGCACGGTGGCCAGGAACCTCACCGAAGGCGCGCTGCTGGTGGTGGTGGTGCTGTTCCTGCTGCTGGGCAACCTGCGCGCGGCGGCGATCGCCGCCCTGGTGATCCCGCTGTCGTTCCTGTTCGCGGTGATCGGCATGCACCGCTTCGGCATCAGCGGCAACCTGATGAGCCTGGGCGCGCTGGACTTCGGCATCCTGGTCGACGGCGCGGTGATCGTGGTCGAGTCGACGTTGCTGCTGTTGGGGCAGCGCCGTGCCGCACTGGGCCGCGCGCTCACCGCGGCCGAGCGGCTGGGCGTGGCCGCCGAGGCGGCACGCAAGATGGCGCGGCCGGCGGCGTTCGGGCAGTTGATCATCCTGCTGGTGTTCGCGCCGATCCTCACCCTGGAAGGCGTGGAGGGCAAGACCTTCCAGCCGATGGCGGCGACCTTCATGCTGGCCCTGGTCGGCGCCTTCCTGTTCTCCTTCACTTTCGTGCCGGCGCTGGCCGCGCTGCTGGTGCGCGAGCCGACGGCGCGTGCCGACACGCCCCAGGACCATGCCGGCGAGCACGAGACCTGGCTGCTCCGCCGGCTGCGGCGGCGCCTGCAACCGCTGATCGGCGGCGCGGTCGCGCGGCCGCGCACGGTCGCCACGGGCGTGGCGCTGATGGGCGTGCTGGGCGTGGGCGCGTTCGCGCTGCTGGGCCGCGAGTTCATGCCGACGCTGGACGAAGGCAACGTGGCGATGCAGGCGCTGCGCGTGCCGTCGACCTCGCTGGAGCAGTCGCTGGCGATGCAACTGGCGCTGGAGACGGCCATCGCCCGGCAGCCGGAGGTGGCGGCGGTGTTCTCGCGCACCGGCACCGCCGAGGCGGCGATCGACCCGATGCCGACCAACATCTCCGACAGCGTGATCGTGCTGAAGCCGCGCGCGCAGTGGCCCGATCCGGCGCTGCACAAGGAGGCGCTGGTGGAGCGCCTGGAGGCGCTGGCCGGGCAGCAACTGGGCAACGGCGTGGAGTTCAGCCAGCCGATCGAACTGCGCTTCAACGAGTTGATCTCCGGCGTGCGCACCGACCTGGCGGTGATGGTGTTCGGCGAGGACATGCAGCGTCTGCGCGCCGCCGCCGACCAGGTAGCGCTGAAGCTGCGTGCGGTGCCCGGCGCCGCCGACGTGCGGGTGGAACAGGTCGCCGGCCTGCCGACGCTCAACGTGCGCATCGACCACGTGGCGGCCGCGCAGCTCGGGCTGACCGCGGCCGACGTCAGCGAGGCGGTGAGCACCGGCATCGGCGGCGCCACGGCCGGGCGCATCTTCGAGGGCGACCGCCGCTTCGACGTGGTGGTGCGGCTGGACGATGCCGCGCGCAACGATCCGGACCAGCTCGCCGCCTTGCCGGTCGCCACGCCCGCCGGGCAGGTGGTGCCGTTGTCCTCGGTGGCGCGGATCGACGTCAGCGAGGGGCCGAACCAGATCAGCCGCGACAACGGCAGCCGCCGCGTGGTGGTGCAGGCCAATGTGCGCGGCCGCGACCTGGGCGGCTTCGTCGCCGCGGCGCAGGCGGCGGTGGCCGAGGTGGCCCTGCCGCCGGGCGCCTACCTGCGCTGGGGCGGGCAGTTCGAGAACCTGCAGCGCGCCGAACGGCGCCTGGCGATGGTGGTGCCGGTGGTGTTCCTGCTGATCGGCAGCCTGCTGTTCATGGCCTTGCGCAACGTCCGCGAAGCGTTGCTGGTGTTCGGCTGCGTGCCGCTGGCGCTGGTCGGCGGCCTCCTCGCCCTGCTGCTGCGCGGCATGCCGTTCTCGGTCTCGGCGGCGGTCGGCTTGATCGCCGTGTCCGGCGTGGCGACCTTGAACGGGCTGGTCTTGATGCAGGCCATCGGCGAGCGCCGCCAGGCCGGCGCGGCGCCGTGGCAGGCAGCGATCGACGGCGCGGCCAGCCGCCTGCGCGCGGTGCTGACCACCGCGCTGGTGGCGATCGTCGGCTTCCTGCCGATGGCCATCGCCAGCGGCGCCGGGGCGGAGGTGCAGAAACCGCTGGCGACGGTGGTGATCGGCGGGCTGCTGACCGCCACCGCGCTCACCTTGCTGGTGCTGCCGACGTTCGCCGCACGCATCGCCGCGCCACGCGTGGCCGGCTGATCCGGCGCAGGCCGGCGCCCTTCCCGCGGGAAGCGGCGCGGGCCTGCGCGGCGGCGATCAGGCCTTCTTCTTGCGCGCGGCGATGTAGGCGCGGATCTGCTGCTGCAGCACCGGCAGCGGCACCGAGCCCTGCTGCAGCACCGCGTCGTGGAAGGACTTGATGTCGAACTCCGGGCCGAGTTCGCGCTCGGCCTCGGCGCGCAGGTCGAGGATGGTCAGCTCGCCGAGCTTGTAGCTCAGCGCCTGGCCCGGCCAGGAGATGTAGCGGTCGACCTCGGTGGTGACCTCGTGCTCGCTGAGCGCGGTGCGCTCGCGCAGGTAGGCCTGCGCCTCCGCGCGGGTCCAGCCCTTGTGGTGCACGCCGGTGTCGATCACCAGGCGGCAGGCGCGCCACATCTCGTAGCTGAGCCGGCCGAAGTCCTCGTAGGGCGTGGCGTAGATGCCCATCTCCTTGCCCAGCTTCTCGGTGTACAGCGCCCAGCCCTCGCCGTAGGCCGAGATGTAGTTCTCGCGGCGGAACGCCGGCTGCGCGCCCTGCTCCTCGGCCAGTGCGCCCTGCAGCGAGTGGCCCGGCGAGGATTCGTGCAGGGTCAGCGCCGGCAGGTTGTACAGCGGCCGCGACGGCAGGTCGTAGGTGTTGAGCCAGTAGGTGCCGACGCCGCCGCGCCCGGCGGTCCAGAACGGCGCGATGTCCGCCGGCACCGGCACGATGGTGAAGCGCCCGCGCGGCAGCGTGCCGATGAACTTGCCGACCTCGCCATCCACGCGCTTGGCGATCCACGCGGCGCGATCGAGCAGCTCCTGCGGGGTCTTCACGTAGAACTGGGGATCGGTGCGCAGGAACTGCAGGAACGCCGGGAAGGTCTTCTGCCCGGCCGGCGCCTGGAAGCCGACCTGCTGGATGATCGCATCCATCTCCTTCTGGATGCGCGCCACCTCGCGCAGGCCGAGCTGGTGGATCTGCTCGGGGTCCATGTCCAGCGTGGTGTACTCGCGGATCTGCTGCCGGTAGAACGCCTTGCCGTCCGGCAGGGCTTCGGCGGCCAGCGTGGTGCGCGCCTGCGGCATGTACTCCTGGCGATAGAACGTCAGCAACTGCGCATAGGCCGGGATCACCTTGTCGCGCAGCGCCGCCTGCGCCTGCGCGCGCAGTTGCGCCTGCTCGGCGGCGGGGATCTGCGCCGGCATCTGCTTGAACGGCGTGTACAGCACCGCCGCGGTCGGATCCTTCAACTCGGCCACGTTGGCGATGGCGCCGTCGCGGCCATCGAGCACCGCACGCGGCACGCTGAAGCCGCGCTTGAGGCCGGCGCGCATGTTGTCGGTCTGCTGCGCGAAGTAGCGCGGCACGTCCTCCAGCCGCGCGATGTAGGCGCGGTACTCGTCCGCAGTGCGCAGGTTGCGCCGCGCCATGAACGCCAGGTCCGACCAGAACGCGCTGTCGGAGTTGAACGGCATCTCGTAGGCGCGCAGCCGCACCGAGGCGGCCAGGTTCTCCACCTGCGGCCGGTACACCGCCAGGTTCACCTGGTTCTCGGGCGAGAGCTGGGCCGCATCGAGCGTGTCCAGCTGCCGCAACACGTCCTCCCACACCTTCAGGCGCGCTGCCTGGGCCGCCGCGCCGACGTCCGGCAGACGGCGGTTGTCGCCGCTGCTGTCGCTGTCCTCGTCGGCCTGGCCGAGCTGCGCCTGGCGCCAGGCCCACTCCTTCTCGTAGATGGCCTGGAAGCGCGCATCGGCGGCGCTGGCAGCGGCCGTGGTCGGTGTTGCACTGGACGATGCCGACGACGGCGGCGCGGCCAACGTGGGTGCGGCCACGGCGAGAGCGAGCAGCAGGGAAATGGCCAGCGGGGTCTTGGCGAGCATCGGCATGGGCGGCACACGGCGGGAACGGATCGTCGATCATCGCACCCCTGCCCTGCCTGGCGGGTGGGCCGGAAGTCCTGTGTGGACAAGGCCGGGGACGCAAACGCGCAGCGCGGCGATTGTGCCGCACTACAACCGTGAGGACTGCAGCTCTGGCTCTGGTTGGCTCTGGTTGGCTCTGGTTGGCTACGGCTACGGCTACGGCTACGGCTACGGCTACGCAGGATGGCCTCCCATGTGGGAGGGACTTCAGTCCCGACGCGCGGTCGCTCCGCCTGCGACAGCACCTAGCAGCAGCCTGCAGCCATTGCACCGCTCGCATGCCTGCTGGTGCGAACATCCACCACGCCACCGCAATCCTCAACAGCTGTGTGCACGGCATCATGCCGCCGCATATGCACCAGAGCTGGATGCCTCGCACGGCGCGATAGCAGGCGAACACAGCCAAACCGCATCCCAGTACGGGTAGTCGCCAACCCGACGCACCAGACCGGCGCGCAATGGGTTGGCGACGATGTAGCGCGCGGCCGGCAGCAACTGCCGCGCATCGCGTAGTGCGCGATCATGAAACCCCTCCATCCACACGGCGCCGCCACGGCCGCGCGCGTGATTGGCCGCCCTCGCGGCGCGGCCCTTCGCCTCCCGCATGACGGTCGACAGCGCAGCGCCGCAATCAAGCATGACCAACTCATGCCAATGATCGGGCATCAGCACCCAGCACAGAAGCTGCGCGCCCGCCCAGGTGTCGGGCCGGCCCAGGCAGGACGCGGCCGCCCAGGCGCATCGCCAATCCTCGAACAGGGGCTGGCGCTGCCAGGTCACGGTGGTGACCAGGTAGATGCGTCCGGTCTCGCTCCAACGCCCTACACGCAGTGCGCGGTAGCCTATGGGAAGTCGGGTGTCCATGACTTCAGGGTTGCAGGGCGGATTCCGCGGCACCATCGGGGATTGACCGACGCAGGTGTGGGGAAGCCTGCGGGAGTGGCGTCAGAAATCCGGTACTCGCTGCTGGATGCAGCGGCGGGCGGGGCTACCGAGACGTGGAAGATCGCGCGTCGGGACTGAAGTCCCTCCCACATGTGCAGGCCTGATGTCAGCGGAAGCGCTGACGGTAGGACCGCTGAAGCGTGCAAAGTTCATGCGTTGGAACTGAAAGACCTCCCACATGTACAGACCTGGTGCCATCGGAGGCGATGACAGCAGGACCACTGAAGTGCGGGGGCTCATGCGTCGGGGCTGAAGTTCCTCCCAAAGTTGCAGGGTCGCGATCGGAACGTGTTGCGCACCGCCTGCGATCACGCGCAAGCGCGCCGCGCGCTCAATGCGAGGCGCGGTCGCGGCGCCAGCCGCGGTGCTTGATGTCCAGGTACAGGCTGTAGAAGGCGGTGAAGGCGGGGAACAGGTTCTGCAGCACGCCCACCGAGTCCTGCTTGGCCGAGAACATGAAGTAGCTCAGCGTCATCAGGCTGCCGACCACGCTCATGTACCAGAACAGGCGCGGGATCACCGGCTTGCCGGCGCGCTTGGAGGCGACGAACTGCACCAGCCAGCGGCCGCCGAACATCAGCGCGCCGACGTAGCCGATCAGCTTCCAGCCGGTGACGTGCAGCCCGGTCCAGTACAGCGCCTGGATCGGTTCGTTGAGGAAATGCGCCTCCATCTCAGCGCTCCTGCACCGCGGTGCGGCGGCTGCGCGCGATCAGCCAGGCCACGCCGCGCAAATCGCGGATGCCGACCAGGGCGCGGTTGAGGTTGTTGTACTTGGACACCCCGGAGGTGCGGTGGCGGTGATTGACCGGCACGCTCAGGGTCTGCCAGCCGGCGCGCTGCATCAGCGCCGGCAGGTAGCGGTGCATGTGGTCGAAGTACGGCAGGTCCAGGAACGCCTCGCGCTCGAACAGCTTGATGCCGCAGCCGGTGTCCGGGGTGTCGTCGCGCAGCATGCGCGCGCGGATCGCGTTGGCCCACTTCGACGCCCAGCGCTTGCTGCCCGAATCCTGCCGCGACACCCGCCAGCCGGCGAACAGCTTGACCAGCGGCTCGGCTGCCTGGCGCGCGGCCAGCAGCTTGGGAATGTCGGCCGGGTCGTTCTGGCCGTCGCCGTCGAGGGTGGCGATCCACAGCCCGCGCGCGGCCTTGACGCCGTTGCGCACCGCCGTGCTCTGCCCGCTCTGGCTGACGTGGTGCAGCACGCGCAGTTCCGGCGTGGACGCCTTCAGCCCTTCGAGCACGGCCAGGGTGTCGTCGCGCGAATGGTCGTCGACGTAGACGATCTCGAAATCGATCGTGCCGCGCAGCGCGGCGACGATCTCGGCGACCAGCGGCGGCACGTTGTCGCGCTCGTTGAACACCGGGACGACGACGGAAAGGGAAAGCTGGCTCATGGATTCGGCAAGGCTGGGCGCGGGGGCGCGTGGGGAAAAAACGGCAGGCATTGTGCCGCGGACCGATGATCCGCGGATGAAGCGTCAGGCGGCGGCGCCGAAGTACTCACGGCACCAGTCCACCACCTGCGGCAGGCCGAGCTCGATCGGGGTGCTCGGATCGAAGCCGAACGCGGCGTGGGCCCGCGCAGTATCGGCCATCGTCTCGATCATGTCGCCCGGCTGCATCGGCCGGTACACCTTTTCGGCGCTGCGCCCGGCGGCGGCCTCGATCACCGCGATGAAACGCTCCAGCTCCACCGGGGTATGGTTGCCGAGGTTGAACACGCGGTGCGGCACCGCCTCGCCGGAGGGGTGATCGAGGGCGCCGAGCACGCCGGCGACGATGTCGGCGACGAAGGTGAAGTCGCGGCGCATGCGCCCGTGGTTGAACACCTCGATCGGGCGCCCGGCCAGCACCGCGCGGCTGAACAGCAGCGGCGCCATGTCCGGGCGGCCCCACGGACCATACACGGTGAAGAAGCGCAGCCCGGTCGCGCGCAGGCCGTACAGCTGCGCATAGGTATGGGCCATGAGTTCGTTGGCGGCCTTGGTCGCCGCGTACAGCGAGCGCGGCTGGTCGATGCGCTGGTCCTCGGAGAACGGCGGTGTCGCCGAATCGCCGTACACCGAACTGCTGGACGCATAGACCAGATGCTGCACGCCGCGGTGCCGGCACAGCTCCAGCATGTTGACGAAGCCGACCAGGTTGCTGTCGACGTAGGCGTAGGGGTTCTGCAGCGAATAGCGCACCCCGGCCTGCGCGGCCAGGTGCACCACGCGCGTCGGCTGCACCTCGTCGAACAGCGCGGCCAGGCCGTCGCGGTCGGTCAGGTCCAGGGTGCGGATGTCCGCGTTCGGGCACAGCGCGGCGACGCGGTCGCGCTTGAGTTGCGGGTCGTAGTAGTCGTTGTAGTTGTCCAGGCCCACCACCAGTTGCCCGGCGGCGCGCAGCGCACGGACGGTGTGGGCACCGATGAAGCCGGCGGCGCCGGTGACGAGAGTGGGCATGGCGGAATCCTGGAGAGCGAAAGGCGAAGAAACGGCGGGCGTCGCGACACGGCAACGATCAGGGCAGGCCGGCGTTGACCCCGCCCGGATCGACGGCGCCTGCTTGGCGGTACTGCAGGATCGGGCTGCCGTCCGGGCTGATCTGCGTGTCCTCGTTGCTCATGCAATGCTCCGGTTGCTGGCGCGCGCCGCGGCGCGCGGCCTCAGCGCAGGGTCAGCGGCGCGTCCTTGGCCAGCGCCGCCTTGCGCTCCTTGCTGAATTCCCACCACGGGCGCGGCGTCTCGCCCTGCATGAAGCGCACGATCGACAGGAACACGTCGATCACGCAGTGGTCGTGCACCACGCCGGTGCGCAGGCACAGCTGCGCGTACATGTCGTAGGGATCGCGGCCGTGCAGGTGCGCGGGCACGCGGATGCCGATCAGACGCAGATCCTTCTCGCAGGCCGGCCCGACGTTGGGCAGGTCGGTCAGGCGCAGCAGATGGTGGCGGTCGACCTTGCTGGGATGCATGGCGGAAGCGGTCCTGGCGGACGCGGGCGGCGGCGCTCAGGCCTGCCGCGGGCGCAGTTTCTCGAGCACGCCGTCCAGCGTGTCCAGGTCGGTGTAGTGGATCACCAGCTTGCCCTTGCCGCCGCGGCCGTGGGCGATGGACACCTTGGTGCCCAGCGACTCGGACAGCTCGGTCTCCAGCGAGGCGATGTCGGCCTGCGGCGCGGTGCGCGCCGGCTTGGCCTTGCGGTTGCTCGGCACCTTGCCGGCGGCGAACTGCTGCGCGCGGTGCTCGACCTCGCGCACCGACCAGCCCTGGTCGGCGGCGTCGGAGGCCAGCCGGCTGGCCAGTTCCGGCGACAGCGTCAGCAGCGCGCGCGCGTGGCCCATCTCCAGGCGCCGCGCTTCCAGCAGCGCACGGATCGCCGGCGGCAGCTCCAGCAGGCGCAGCAGGTTGGACACCGAGGCGCGCGAGCGGCCCACCGCTTCGGCGGCCTCGGCATGGGTCAGCGAGAATTCGTCGATCAGCCGCTGCAGCGCCTGCGCCTCTTCCAGCGGATTGAGGTCCTCGCGCTGGATGTTCTCGATCAGCGCCATGGCGATGACGGTGCGGTCGTCCAACTCGCGCACCACCACCGGCACCTCGCTGAGGCCGGCCAGCTGCGAGGCGCGCCAGCGGCGTTCGCCGGCGACGATCTCGAAACTGCCCGGGGCCAGCTCGCGGGCGACGATCGGCTGGATCACGCCCTGCGCCTTGATCGACTCGGCCAGCTCCTGCAGCTTGGCCTCGTCCATCTCCTGGCGCGGCTGGTACTTGCCCGGCTGCAGCTGGCCGACCGGCAGGCGGCGCAGGCTCTCGCCCGGCTGCAGTTCGGCGGTGGGCACCGGCGCCGCCGCGCCCTTCGGCCCCAGCAGCGCTTCCAGGCCACGGCCGAGGCCGCGCTTCTTCGCTCCGAGGGCGGGGGGCTTGGCACTCATCAGTACGTCTCCATGGCCGGCATCGGCCGATTGCGTTCGTTGCGGCGGCGCACGATCTCGCCGGCCAGTCCCAGGTAGGCGACGCCACCACGCGAGGTGCGGTCGTAGCCGACGATGCTCTGGCCATGGCTGGGCGCCTCGGCCAGGCGCACGTTGCGCGGCACGATGGTGCGGAACACCTTGTCGCCGAAGTGGTTGGTCAGCTCCGCCGACACCGCGTTGGCCAGGTTGTTGCGCACGTCGAACATGGTGCGCAGCACGCCTTCGATCTCCAGCGCCGGGTTCAGTTCGGCGCGCAGCGCCTCGATGGTCTCCAGCAGCGCGGTCAGCCCTTCCAGCGCGTAGTACTCGCACTGCATCGGCACGATCACCGAGTCGGCGGCGGTCAGCGCGTTCAGGGTCAGCAGCGACAGCGCCGGCGGGCAGTCGATCAGGATGAAGTCGTAGGCCTCGCGCAGCGGCGCCAGCGCGGTCTTCAGCCGCTGCTCGCGCGCTGGCTGGTCCATCAGCTGGATCTCGGCGGCGGTGAGATCGATGTTGCCCGGCAGCAGGTCGAAGCCCTCCGGCGCGGTCACCCGGATCTGTTCGGCGGCGCTCTCGCCGAGCAGCACGTCGCAGGTGGAGGCGGCCAGCTCGCGCTTGTCGATGCCGCTGCCCATGGTCGCATTGCCCTGCGAGTCCAGGTCCACCAGCAGCACGCGCTGCGACTGCCGCGCCAGCGACGCGGCCAGATTGACCGCCGTGGTGGTCTTGCCGACGCCGCCCTTCTGGTTGGCGATGGCGATGATGCGGGCCATGCGGGAGCCTCGTCGGCGATGGGGTGGGACCGGGCATTATGCGGTCACAGCCCCCCGTGGCGGAAATCGGGGCCGGCCGCGGGCGCCGCTCAACCGCGCTCGACCACCACCAGGTGGCGGTCGGCGCCCAGGCCGGGGACCTGCAGCGGGTGCACCGTCGGCGCCACCCAGCCCGGCGGCAGCGCGGCGATCTCCTCGTCCGGGCGCACGCCCTTCATGGCCAGCAGGCGCCCGCCGGGGCGCAGCAGGTGGCCGCCGACGGCGACGATGCCGGCCAGGGTATCCAGCGCGCGCGCGGTCAGCAGGTCGTAGGCGCCGGCCTCGTCCAGCGCCTCGGCGCGCGACTCGGCCACCCGCGCGTTGTCCAGGCGCAGCTGGCGCACCGCCTCGCGCAGAAACCGCGCCTTCTTGCCGTTGCTCTCGACCAGGGTCACCCGCAGCTGGGGCCGCGCGATCGCCAGCGGGATGCCGGGCAGCCCCGGGCCGGTGCCCAGGTCGGCCAGTGCGCCCTCGCTGGCGAACGGCTGCATCGCCAGCGAATCCAGCAGGTGGCGGGTCACCATCTCGTGCGGGTCGCGGATCGCGGTCAGGTTGTAGGTGCGGTTCCAGCGCGTCAGCAGCGCCAGGTAGGCCAGCAGCGGCGGCGCCAGTGCGGCGGCGTCCAGGCCTTGCGCGTGCAGGCCCTGCTCGAGCGCGACGCGGACGGAATCGGGAAGGGAGGCATCGGTCATCGGCGGATTATCGCAGGTGCCGCCGCTGCCCGAAGCGCGCGCCGCGCTAGGCCGACGCCGCGCACCAGGCCAGGGCCGCCCGATAGCCTGGCGCGGCCTCCCATTCGTGCAGGTGCCAGGCCGCGGCCGCGCCCAGCCCCGGGTCGCACCAGACCAGGCGCAGCGCGCCGCCGGCGTCCTCGGCGAAGCGCAGCCGGTGCAGGCCGAAGGCGATGCCGTGGCCATGCGCCTTGAGCAGCGCCTCCTTGGCGCACCACAGGCGGAAGAACATCGCCTCGCGCGCCGGCGCCGCCAGCGCGGCCAACAGCGCGACCTCGTCCGGATGGAAGAAGCGCTGCGCCAGTTCCAGCAGGCGCGGCCGCGGCCGCTGGCGCTCGATGTCCACGCCCAGCCGCGCATGCGCGGCGACCGCCACCAGCAGATAGTCGCCGCTGTGGCTCCAGCCGGTGTCCACGTGCGCCAGCGGTGCGTGCAGCCCGGGCCGGCCGCGGGCGTCGCGGCGCAACGGCAACTGCGCCGCCGGCATCGCCAGTTCCCCGGCCAGCAGATGCCGCGCCTGCGCCTCGCCGGAGGTACGCGGCGGATGCGGGCGCAGCCACACCGCTACTGGACCGAAGCGCCACTCCGGCGACTCCGCGGCAACGGCGGGAGTGGGCGGCACCGGCACGCTCACGCCGCGCCCACAAAGCGCAATGGCGGCTGCGCGGTGCGCCCGGCGCTATACGGTCGCTTCACGGCAGCGCTCCTTAAATGGCGCCCACCCCACCGCTCCGGGTGTGGGCCGAACCGAGGAGTCTGACGCATGGGCATCATCATCTGGTTGATCGTCGGCGGCATCGTGGGCTGGCTGGCCAGCATCATCATGCGCCGTGACGCACAGCAGGGCATCATCCTGAACATCGTGGTCGGCATCGTCGGCGCGCTGATCGCCGGCTGGCTGTTCGGCGGCGGTATCAACCAGGCGATCACCCTGTGGACATTCCTGTATTCGCTGATCGGCGCGATCATCCTGCTGGCGATCGTCAACCTGTTCACCCGCGGCCGCGCGCGCTGACGCGTCGCCTCTGCCGCTTGCGCAAACGCCCGGTTCGCCGGGCGTTTTTGCGTTTGTGGCCCGGCTCACGGCGCAGCGCGATCGGCCGGGTGCCGCACACCGTCCTCGACCGGCACCGCGATGGCCAGCGCATACGGGTCCACGCCTTCCAGGCAACCGACGTTGTAGCCGTACAGGCTGGGATCGGAGCGGCGCCGATGATGCGTGTAGATGCCGCAGGTACCGCAGAAGTAGTGCTGTGCGGTGTGGGTATGGAACTGGTACAGGCGCAGCGCCTGCTCGCCCTGGCGGACATGCAGGGCGACCAGCGGCACCGAGGCGACGATGGCGCCGCGGCGCCGGCACAGCGAGCAGTTGCAGCGGCGCGGGTCGACGATGCCGTGCGGCAGCTCGAGGTCGATCTGCACCGCACCGCAGTGGCAGCTCAGCCGGTGCAGCGGCGCGATCGCGGTATCGCCGACCTTGTCGACGCAGCGGCGCAGGTGGCGCTCGCTCATGCCGCCGGCTCCAGTTCGACCCAGGCCGGCGCATGGTCGCTGGGGCGGTCCCAGGTCCGTGGCTCGCGGTCGATGCCGGCCCCGCGGGTGCGCGTCTTCAGCGCCTCGGACACCAGGGTCAGGTCGATGCGCAGGCCCAGGTCGCGGCGGAAGCCGGCCTGGCGATAATCCCACCAGCTGAAGATGCCGCCATCGGCATGGTGCAGGCGGAAACCGTCGTGCAGGCCGAGGGCGAGCAGCTTGTGCAGGGCGCCGCGCTCGGCAGTGGAGGTGAGGATGTGGTTGTCGCTCCACACCAGCGGATCGTGTACGTCGCGCGCGTCCGGGGCGATGTTGAAGTCGCCCAGCACCACCAGCCGCGGATGCCGCTGCAGCTCGTCGGCCAGCCAGGCGTGCACCGCCTCCAGCCAGCGCAGCTTGTAGGCGTACTTGTCGCTGCCCACGTCCTGGCCGTTGACCACGTACAGATTGACGATGCGCAGGTCGCCGACGGTGGCGGCGATGGCGCGCTTCTGTTCGTCCTCCAGGCCCGGCACGCCGATCTGCACGTCGCCGATCGGCAGGCGCGACAGGATCGCCACGCCGTTGTAGGTCTTCTGCCCGGCGAACACGCTGCGGTAGCCGGCCTCGGCCAGCGCGGTGTCGGGAAACTTGTGGTCTTCCAGCTTGGTCTCCTGGATCCCGACCACGTCCGGCGCGAACGCGGCCAGCCACTGTTGCAGGTGCGGCAGGCGCACGTTGAGCGAGTTGACGTTCCAGCTGGCGATCTTCAAGGGAAATCCGGGACGGGGAAGCCGGCCGCTATTCTGACTGCAGCCGCCGCAGCGGCCAAACCCCGGGGCACCGGGCCATTCAGCGCCGCGCGCAGCACTGCGCGAACAACGCCGGCGCCAGGCTCAGCGCCTGCTGGCGCTGCGCCTCGTTCAAGCCGTCGAGCAGTTCCTCGGCGCCGAGCGCCTGTTCCGGCGGCGGGAACGGCCGCTCCGGCACCTGCCGCGCGGCCAGTTGCCAGGCCGCGGCATACGGCGGGTCGGCCACGGCCAGCCAGGGCGCGCGCAGCAGCTGCGCCAGCGCGTCGATGGACGCGCGGTCGCCATGCAGCGCGCGGTCTTCCAGTTGCGTCACCACATCCTCGGCGTCGCGCTCGTCGGCGGCCGACAGCGGCGTGCGTTGCCCGTCCGCGTCGGTGGCGCCAGCCCGTGCCACCACCTGCGCCACGCGCCGGGTCAGGAGGTAGCGCTGCGCATCGGCATCGCCGCGCGCGGCCGCGCTGTGCAGCATCGCCTCGATCTGTGCGGCGTCGAGCTGGGCGCCGTCGCGGCAGGCCGCGCGCCGGCGTTGTTCGGCGACGCGGCGCGCGGCGACGGTCGCAGGGTCGTCCTTGTCCGCGCCCGGCAGCACGACCGGACTGGACGATGCCAGTGCGCGTTGCCGGCAATCCAGCGCCAGCATCGCGGTGGCGTACAGGCGTTGCGCCTCGCTGGTCGCGGGCGCCGCTGTCGCGTCGGGCGCGGTGCCGGCGGACGCGGAGGGCGTCGGCGTGCTCAACGCTGGCCGTCTTGGCGAGGGCGCCTGCGCCGCCGCGCGCGCGGGCGCGGCGGGCACTGCCGCCGATGGCGTTCGCGTGGCCACGAGCGCCATCGCCGCCACGGCCGCGCCGCCGAGCCAGAGCAGGCGGCGCCGCGACCCCGCCATGCTCACTGCGCCGCGGCCGCGTAGGCCGCGCGGTCGAAGGCGATCGGCTGCGCCGCGCGCAGCCGCTGCATGGCGTCGTCGGCGGCCTGCTCGCGCAATTGCAGGGCGATCTGCCCGCGCGCCGTCTCGAACGTCGCATCGGTCTTCGCATCCAGGCGGATCAGGTGATAGCCATCGGGGCCGCGTACCGGCGCAGACACGTGATCTACCGCAAGCTGGCGGATCGGCGCGACGAAGGCATCGGCCAGGTAGCGGCCGAAGGTGGGCGACAGCTGTCCGCCCTCGCCGGCGCTGGCGGCGTCGTCGGATTCGCGCTTCGCCAGCGTGGCGAAGTCGGCGCCGCCGTCGAGCTGACGCTTGAGCGCCTCGGCGCGCTGCAGCGCCTGCGCCTCGCTCAGCGTTTGCCCGGCACGCGGTCCGCCCTGCGGGCGCAGCGCGACGAACAGGTGGCGCAGATGGTATTCGGTGTAGTCGTCCGGATGCGCGGCGAAGTGCTGGCGCAGCCTCGCCTCGTCGATCTGCACATCGGTCCCGAGCCGCGCCTTCGCCGCCTCGGCCAGGATCGCGTCGGCGGCCTGGCGCAGGCGCGCGGCCACCACGGGATCGTCCTGCAGATGCTGCTGCCTGGCCTGCTCCAGCAGGATGGCGCGATCGGCGAAGCGGCGCACGATGGACGGGTCGTCGATCTTGGCGACGCTGCGGACGTCACTGCCGACCAGCGCGCGGTACTCGCTGGCGGTGAACTGCTGTGCGCCCACGCGCAGGACCACCGGATCGGTGGCACCGCGTTCGGCGACGGGTGCGGCCAGCGCGGCGACGGCGCTCAGCGCGCAGGCGGCCAGTGCGGCGGACTTGACGAAGGCGGACTTGGCGAAAGGAAGGGACATGCGCTTCTCCGGGAAGGGGCGGCGCGCGGTGCCGGAGCGCCGCGGCCGCAGAAGGCGGCCGACCGCAGGGCCGGCCGCCAGGACGTACCAGGACTCAGTCGTGCTTGTCGCGCGCCTTGAGGTAGGCGATCGCCGCCTTCGGATCGTCGGTGGTGATCAGGCTGAACGCCTCCTGGTTGACGATGAAGTTGAGATCGCCACGGTTGTCGGCGGTGTCGCGGCCGCCGGAATAGGAGAAGTACAGGTCCGACAGCCGATAGCAGCAGGCGCCGCTGTTCTGGTAGAACTCCCCGGCGCGCGGGCTGTCCGGAATCGCCTGGAACACGCCCACGCGCACGCCGCGCTCGCGCACGCGGTCGGCCTCGTCCTGCAACAGGCCGCCGACCTGCTTGACGTTGATCTCCATCGCCTGCTTGGTGTCCAGCCAGGCCGAGACGGCATTGTTGACGTTGATCTTGGTCAGCATGTTGGTGGTGAACACCGGGATGCCGACCATGCTGCTGCCGTCGGCACGGAACGCCGAGCGGCTCGGGTACAGGGTGGCGTTGACCTTGGCCGCGACGAAGCTGGGCGAGGCCGCCGAGAACGCCGCATCGGCCGCACGCGACACCGCACGGACCGCATCGGCGGTCTTGATGTCGAACACGATCGGGGTCTTCAGCCCGTGCTGCTTGAAGTAGGAGAACAGCTCGTCCACGCGCGGCACGTGGTAGCCGGTGGTGGTGCGGCGGTCGGGCGTCAGCAGGAACAGGCCGCTCACCACCGACCACGGCGTCACCGTGATCGACGGGTTGTAGCCCTGGTTGCTCATCGGGTCGTACTTGGTCTCGCCGGCACGGCTGGTCCAGACGTTGGTGGTCCGGCCCAGATTCCAGTCGTGCAGCACCACCGGCACGCCGTCGCTGGTCATCTTGATGTCCAGTTCCACGCCGTCCATGCACTGGTCGTTGGCCAGCTGCAGCGCGCCACGCGAGTTTTCCGGCATGTCGGGGAAGTTGCCGTACTTGCCCCACAGGCCGCGGTGGGCCAGCACCATGGTGTCGCCGCTGCTGTCGGCGAACAGGATGTTGCTCATCTTGGTGCCGACGGTGTCGTTGCAGTTGGCCATGGCCAGCTGCGGCACGACGGCCAGCACCGCCAGGGCGGCGAGCGCGCGGCAGGCGCGTGCCAGGGGTGAGGGAACGAATGCGATCTTCATTGGGCTGCGTCCGGTTCTGAAGGAAAGGGGGAGACACGGGGGGACGAGCGCCGGTCAGGTCGACGCATGGCGGCAGCTCGTGTGGTGCGCTCCGCACGGACATCTCGCGCAGGAGCCTGAGCCACCGTGATCGGCGGCGGCGTCGGGCGAGAACCTAATAACTTACTGTGAATTATTTATTTCCGGAGCGCGACCCGGTGATGGACTGTGGACTGCGCCGCGCTTTGGTACCGTCTGGGTTTGCGGTGCGCCCCGGTGGCGGGGCTGTCGGACCACATCTGTGAGCGCCGACCGACGCGTGCACCGGCGGGATCGGGACTGGGCTTCGCCGGTCGCGGCTGAAGCAGGCTTCTAGTGCACACATCTCTTGTAGGAGCGGCTTCAGCCGCGACGCTTACCGGTAACGCCTCGTCGCGGCTGAAGCCGCTCCTACACGCAGGTGCCCTATCGCGACGCCATGCACCCGCATCTGGCCCCCCCGCGACGCCCCGCTCACCGCACCAGGAACGAAAGCATGCGCGCGATCCGCGCGTACGGCGGCTTCAGCAGGTCGCTGCCGGCGCGGCGTGCCTGCCACAGGATCGGCAGGGCCTTGCTGAAGGCGTCGAAGCCGGCGCGGCCGTGGTAGGCACCCATGCCGCTGGGGCCGATGCCGCCGAACGGCAGCGCGTTGGCGGCGAAGTGCAGCAGGCTGTCGTTGACGGTGACGCCGCCGGCGACGGTGGCATGCAGGATGCTCTCGATGCGCGCGCGGTCGTGGCTGAAGGGATACAGCGCCAGCGGCCGGTCGCGGCTGTTGATCTCGGCGATGGCCGCATCCAGCGAGCGGTAGCTGCGCACCGGCAGGATCGGGCCGAAGATCTCCTCCTGCATCAGCACTGCGTCGTCGCCCGGCTGCAACACCACGGTCGGCACGATCAGCCGCTCGCGCTCGGCGCGTTCGCGCTCCACCGTGGCCAGTTCGATGACCTCCAGGCCGCGCGCACGGGCATCGTCCAGATAGCCGCGCAGGCGCCGGTACTGGCCGTCGTTGACGATGCGGGTGTAGTCCTCGGCACTGGCGAAATCGCCGTAGCGCGCCAGCACCTGCGCACGCAGCGCCTGCACCAGCGCCGCCTCGCGGCCAGCGTCGACCAGCACGTAGTCCGGGGCGATGCAGGTCTGCCCGGCGTTGAACCACTTGCCGGTGGCCAGGCGCGCGGCGGCCTGTTCCAGCGGGTAGTCGGCGCAGACGATGGCCGGCGACTTGCCGCCCAGTTCCAGGGTCAGCGGGGTCAGGTTGGGCGCGGCGGCGGCCATCACCTTGCGCCCCACCGCGGTGGAGCCGGTGAACACCAGGTGGTCCAGCGGCAGCGCGGCGAACGCGGACGCCACCTCGGCCCCGCCCAGCGCCACCGCCACCCGCTGCGGCGGGAACACTTCGGCCAGCAGCGACTGCAGGAATTGCGCGCTGCGTGGGGTGTGTTCGGAGGGTTTGAGATAGACGTGGTTGCCGGCGGCGATGGCGGTGGCCAGCGGGATCAGCGCCAGGTTGACCGGGTAGTTCCAGGGCGCGATCACCCCGACCACGCCGACCGGCACCGGCCGCACTTCCGCCCGCGCCGGCCACAGCCGCCAGCCGGCGCCGACCCGCTGCGGGCGCATCCAACGCGTAAGGTGGCGCAGCAGGTGATCGATCTCGCCAAGCACGGTCATGCCATCGGCCAGCAGCGATTCGTGGCGCGAGCGGTGGCCGAAATCGGCGGCGATGGCATCGGCCATCTCCGGCAGCCGCCGCTTCAGCGCCGCGCGCAACCGCAGCAGATCCTCGCGGCGCTGCGTGCGCGCCGGCTTGGCCGATTGCCAGGCCGCGCGCAGGCGCTGCAGGGTGACAGGCAAGGCCGCCAGCGGCGTGTCGGCGGAAGCGGCATCGGCAACGGAGGTCGGCATGGGCGCACTATACGACGGCGGTTGCGTTGCCTGCCGGGAGCCCGGCGACCGGGCGTCAGGACGGAAGGAAGCCTCCAGGCAGCAGCTTTTGCCGCGCGTCAACCGAACGCCCGCATCTCCGTAGGAGCGGCTTCAGCCGCGACAGCCGTTCCCGGTGGAGCCATTCGCGGCTGAAGCCGCTCCTACCGTGTGCTTTGCTTCGGCCCGCGATGCTGGTGCGGTTCTCGTTGTGGGGGGGACTTCAGCCCCGACCCGATACACGCAAGGCGCTCGCGCGCATCCGCCCGGTTTGTAGGTTCTTCCAGCAACCACGCCTGTAGCTGCGCCAGCGAGGCGACTTCGTGATGCGGCACGATGCCGTCCGGCGCGGCGGCGCCATGCGCATTGAACCAGCAGGTGTGCAGGCCCGCGGCCAGGCCGCCGGCGATGTCCGCCTGCGGGTTGTCGCCGACCATCAGCACCTGCGCCGGCGGCGGATCGCCCAGCTGCCCCAGCGCGTACGCGAAGATCCCCGGGTGCGGCTTGGCCACGCCCACCACCTCGGAAATCGCGATCACCTCGAAGCGGTCGTGCAGGCCGGTGCGCTGCAGGCGCGCGGTCTGCAGCGCGCCGAAGCCGTTGGTGACCAGCCCCAGGCGGGCGTGTCCGCGCAGGGCGTCGAGCAAGTCCACCGCCCCGTCCAGCGGCGCGCACAGTTCGGCCATCGCCGCCAGGAACGCCGCATTCAAGGTCTCCGGCGCGGTCTGCAGGCGCTGCGCCCAGTCGGCGAAGCGGCGCTGCTGCAATTGCAGCGCGGTGATCGCGCCGTTCTGGTACTGCACCCACAGCGGCCGGTTGCAGGCGGTGTAGGCGGCGTACTCCGCTTCGCCGAACTGCACGCCGTAGCCGGCGAACATGCGCTGCAGGCCGGCGAAGGCGTCGAAGTGGAACAGGGTGTCGTCGGCGTCGAACAGGATCCAGCGGTAGCGCATGCGGTGGGGCGGCCAAAGCGACGGGCGGCCATGGTAGCGCCGCATCACCGCCCAGACGACGACGCCGGCCCAAGGGCCGGCGTCGCCTGCGGCGGTTGCCGCGTCCTGCCAGGTGCGTGGGCTCAGTGCGCCGACCCGCGCGAGGCGCCCAGCCCGGTCTCGGCGCGGATCTGCTGCGCCTTGAACGCGGCGCGTTCCTTGCCGGCCTGCGCGCTGCGGTCCAGCACCGAGAACAGCCAGATGCCGACGAAGCCGATGGTCACCGAGAACAGCGCCGGCGAGGTGTACGGGAACGGCGCCGAGCCGGTCGGGTTGCCCAGCGTGTCCACCCACACCGACGGCGACAGCACGGTCAGCACCAGCGAGGAGATCAGGCCCAGGAAGCCGCCGATCACCGCGCCGCGGGTGGTGCAGTTCTTCCACAGCAAGGACAGGATCAGCACCGGGAAGTTGGCCGAGGCGGCGATGGCGAAGGCCAGCGACACCATGAAGGCCACGTTCTGCTTCTCGAACACGATGCCCAGCAGCACCGCGATCACGCCCAGGGCGATGGTGGTGACGCGCGATACCTTCAGCTCCGAGCCGGGGGCCGGATTGCCCTTCTTGATCACCGTGGCGTACAGGTCGTGGGACACCGCCGAGGCGCCGGACAGGGTCAGGCCGGCGACCACCGCCAGGATGGTGGCGAAGGCCACCGCCGAGATGAAGCCCATGAACACGTTGCCGCCCACCGCGTTGCCGACCAGCACCGCCGCCATGTTGGCCGCGCCCTTGCCGCCGTGGATGGTGCCGGTGGCGACGTCGGCGAACTGCGGGTTGGTCAGCACCAGGGCGATGGCGCCGAAGCCGATGATGAAGATCAGGATGTAGAAGTAGCCGATCCAGGTGGTGGCCCACAGCACCGACTTGCGCGCCTGCTTGGCGTCGGGGACGGTGAAGAAGCGCATCAGGATGTGCGGCAGGCCGGCGGTGCCGAACATCAGCGCCATGCCGAAGGAGATCGCCGAGATCGGATCCTTGACGAAGCCGCCCGGGCCCATGATCGACAGGCCGGCGCTGGCCGCCTCTTCCGGCGAGGCGCCGCCGTTGGCCGCCACCGCGGTCTTCACCCGCACGCCCTCGGCGAACAGCGCCTCGAAGCTGAAGTTGAAGTGCCACATGATCGCCACGGCCATGAAGGTCACGCCGGTCAGCAGCAGCACCGCCTTGATGATCTGCACCCAGGTGGTGGCGGTCATGCCGCCGAACAGCACGTAGACCATCATCAGCACGCCGACCAGGCTCACCGCCACCCAGTAGTCCAGGCCGAATAGCAGCTTGATCAGGGCGCCGGCGCCGACCATCTGCGCGATCAGGTAGAACAGCACCACCACCAGCGTGCCGGAGGCGGCGAAAGTCCGGATCGCGGTCGGTGCGAAGCGGTAGCCGGCCACGTCGGCGAAGGTGTACTTGCCGAGGTTGCGCAGGCGCTCGGCCATCAGGAAGGTCAGGATCGGCCAGCCGACCAGAAAGCCGATCGCGTAGATCAGGCCGTCGTAGCCATTGGTCATCACCGCTGCGGTGATGCCCAGGAACGAGGCCGCCGACATGTAGTCGCCGGCGATCGCCAGGCCGTTCTGGAAGCCGGTGATGCCGCCGCCGGCGGTATAGAAGTCCGACGCCGAGCGGGTCTTCTTCGCCGCCCATTTGGTGATCCACAGGGTGCCGGCGACGAAGAAGGCGAACATCGCGATCGCCACCCAGTTGGTCGGCTGCTTGTCGGTCTGGCCGACATCGCCGCCGGCGGCCAGGGCCGCGCCGGCTGGCAGCAGCGCGGCCAGCAACAGCAGAAGGAAGCGCAGGTGCTTGCTCATTGGCGGGCGTCCTCGAGGATCTCGGCGGTCAGCTGGTCGTACACGGTGTTGGCGCGGCGCACGTAGATGGCGGTGATGGCGATGGTGAAGACCATCACCCCGATCGCGATCGGAATGCCGATGGTGGTGACGCCGCTGCCCATCGGCTGGGCCAGGAACGCCTTGTCGAAGGCGATCAGGCCGATGAAGCCGTAGTAGGCCAGCAGCATCAGGATGGTCAGCGTCCAGCCCAGCGCGTTGCGCTGGCGCTTGAGCGCGTGGTACTTCGGATTGGCGTCGATCTTGGCGATCAGCGCGTCGTTGGAGAGGGTCATGTGGTGCCTCCGGGGTAGTGACCGCAGCGCGGATCAGAAGCTGTACTTGGTGGTGAACTGCAGGCGGGTGATGTCGCCCTTGGCGCCGCTTTCGATCTCGCGCTTGCCGTACATCAGCTCGGCGCCGATATCGACCTTGGGCAACGGCGAGTAGAAGACGTTGCCGCGGATGCTCTGCACGCTTTTGGTCACGCCCAGGCCGGTGCGCGCGGTGTCGTTGTCGTAGTCGCTGCGCGCGTAGATCAGGTTGGTGCGCAGCTTGGGCGAGAACGCGTGGCGCCAGCCGACGTAGCCGGCGACCACCCCGACCGTGTCCAGGTCGCGGTCGGCCGCGTCGTACACCGCGTTCTGGGCGATGCCCAGGCCGATGTAGCGGCCGATGCCTTCGCCGCGGGTGAGCTGGTAGAACAGGCTGTCGCTGTCGCTGGCCACCCACTTGCCGCCCAGGGTCAGGCCGCCGGAGGCCTTGCTGGCGTCGGCGCCGGTGGCGCGGTTGTCGACCTTCTGCTGGCCGACCACGCCGGCGACGCCGAAGCTGCCCCAGTCGCCCTTCCAGCCGTAGCGCACGGTCAGGTCCGGCAGCGCGCCGCGGTCGGAACTGGCGGTGCTGACCACGCCGGCCGCGCTGCGCGTGTACAGGGTGGTTTCCGGGTTCTCCAGGGCGATGCTGAAACCGCCGTTGGTGTAGCGCAGCTGCGCCTGGCGCACGAACACCACGCCGTCGGTGGGGCCGATGAAATCGGCCGCTTCCGGCAGCGCCGCCGGGTCCATGAAGTTGGACCAGGTCTGGCCGGCCAGCCAGTGGTTCCAGTACATGTAGGCGTGGCGCAGGGTGGCGCCGTAGGTATTGGTGGCGGTCTGGGTACCCAATGAATTGCCGAAGAAATCCAGTTCCACCAGCGCCCCGGCCTTGTTGCCGCCCTCGGTGACGCTGTCCACGCCGAAGTTGATCCGCGAGAACTTGGCGTGGGCGTTGTAGTCGGTGCCGGACTTGGCGCCGCCCACCGGGGTCTGCCCGGGCAGGTACAGCGCGCGGCCGGTGGCATCGTCGGCGAGCTGGCCGTCGCCGGTGCGGGTGGCCAGGAAGTCGGCCTTGATGAAGCCGCCGACCTTGAACGTGGTGCCGGGCGCCGCGCCCGGGGTGATGGTGGTGACCTGGATCGGCGCCTTGCCGGCCGGCGGGGCCGGTGGGGCCGGCGGCGGCGCGGCCTGGCTCGAGCGGACCGCGGCGACCTCGGTCTGGGTCTGCGTGATCTGCCCCTGCTGCTGTTGCTGCGCGGACAGCAGTTGCTGCACCTGCCGCTCCAGCTCGGCCACGCGGGTCTCCAGCGCCTGTTCGCGCGCCGAGGGTTTGCCTTGGGCGAAGGCCGCGCCGGGCGCGACCAGGGCCACCAAGAGCGCGGCCGCCAACGGGCGGCGCGCCAAGGATGCGATGCGGTTGCTCATTACTCCCTCCCGAATAATGGATGGCCGCACGCATGCGCACGGCCGTAGCCCAGCGTGCGCGAGCGCGCCGGCCGCGCCTATTGGCCATTAGTCGAACGTCGGCTGAGTTACGACCATCGTCTAAGGCCCGACGCGTGTGCGCTTAACGCCGGATGCGGCACACTGCGCGTTGACGCGCCGCCGCATGCGGCGCCCCGTTCATTGCAGAGGGAACCATGGCCGATCTCTATCCCGTCGATCCGCAATTCGCCGCCCGTGCGCGGGTCGACAAGACCCAGTACCAGGCCCAGTACAAGGCATCGGTGGAACAGCCGGAGGCGTTCTGGGGCAAGGTGGCCGAGCGCCTGGACTGGTTCAAGAAGCCGACCCGGATCAAGGACGTCAGCTTCGCCCTGGACGACTTCCACATCCGCTGGTTCGACGACGGCGAACTCAACGCCAGCGTCAACTGCCTGGACCGGCAACTGGCCACCCGCGGCGACAAGACCGCGCTGCTGTTCGAGCCGGACAGCCCGGACGCCCCGTCCTACCGCGTCACCTATCGCGAGCTGTACGAGCGCGTGTGCCGGCTCGGCAACGCGCTGCGCGCGCTGGGCGTGCAGAAGGGCGACCGCGTCACCATCTACCTGCCGATGATCCCCGACGCGGCGGTGGCGATGCTGGCCTGCGCGCGCATCGGCGCGATCCACTCGGTGGTGTTCGGCGGCTTTGCGCCCAACTCGATCGCCGACCGGGTGATCGACTGCGGCAGCAAGCTGATCATCACCGCCGACGAAGGCCTGCGCGGGGGCAAGAAGATCCCGCTCAAGGCCAACGTGGATGCGGCGCTGAAGCTGCCCGGCACCACCAGCGTGGAAACCGTGCTGGTGGTGCGCCACACCGGCGGCGCGGTGGACATGCAGGCCCCGCGCGACCGCTGGTTCCACGACGTGGTCGACAGCCAGCCGGCCGAATGCGAACCAGAGCGCATGAACGCCGAGGACCCGCTGTTCATCCTCTACACCTCCGGCTCCACCGGCAAGCCCAAGGGCGTGCTGCACACCACCGCCGGCTACCTGCTGTATGCGGCCTACACCCACGAGACCGTGTTCGACCTGCGCGAGGACGACATCTACTGGTGCACCGCCGACGTCGGCTGGGTCACCGGCCACAGCTACATCGTCTACGGACCGCTGGCCAACGGCGCCACCGCGCTGATGTTCGAAGGCGTGCCGAACTACCCGAGCGTGTCGCGCTTCTGGGAGGTCATCGACAAGCACCAGGTGACGATCTTCTACACCGCCCCGACCGCGATCCGCGCGCTGATGCGCGAGGGCGAGGCGCCGGTGAAGAAGACCGCGCGCACGAGTCTGCGCCTGCTCGGCAGCGTCGGCGAGCCGATCAATCCCGAAGCCTGGCGCTGGTACTACGACGTGGTCGGCGACGGCCGCTGCCCGATCGTGGACACCTGGTGGCAGACCGAGACCGGCGGCATCCTGATCACCCCGCTGGCTGGCGCCATCGACCTCAAGCCCGGCTCGGCCACGCTGCCGTTCTTCGGCGTGCAGCCGGCGCTGGTCAGCGCCGACGGCGAGGTTCTGGAAGGCGCCACCGAGGGCAACCTGGTGCTGCGCGATTCCTGGCCGGGGCAGATGCGCACCGTCTACGGCGACCACCAGCGTTTCATCGATACCTACTTCCGCACCTACCCTGGCAGCTACTTCACCGGCGACGGCTGCCGCCGCGACGCCGACGGCTACTACTGGATCACCGGCCGCGTCGACGACGTCATCAACGTCTCCGGCCACCGCATCGGCACCGCCGAGGTGGAGAGCGCGCTGGTGGCCCACCCCAAGGTCGCCGAAGCGGCGGTGGTCGGCTTCCCGCACGACATCAAGGGCCAGGGCATCTACGCCTACGTGACCCTGGTCGCCGAAGAGCAGCCGAGCGAGGCCCTGCACAAGGAACTGGTGGCCTGGGTCCGCAAGGAGATCGGCCCGATCGCCGCCCCCGACCACCTGCAGTGGGCGCCCGGCCTGCCCAAGACCCGCTCGGGCAAGATCATGCGCCGCATCCTGCGCAAGATCGCCGAGAACGCCCCCGACCAACTCGGCGACACCTCGACCCTGGCCGATCCGTCGGTGGTGGATTCGTTGGTGAACGAACGGCTGGCGCGCTGACGCGCGCCGGGATTCGGGAGTCGGGATTGGGGATTCGTCAAAGCGGTCCCCGGTCTGTGTCCGATCTCCTGGCGACGTCACGCTCCGCTGTTGCTGTTGCTCTACGAATCCCCAATCCCCAATCCCGAATCTCCGCCCCATGCCCACCCTGCTGATCGCCGACGACCATCCCCTGTTCCGCGAGGCGCTGCGCGGGGCGGTGCAGCGGGTGATGCCCGGGGTGCAGTTGTACGAGGCCGACAGTGTCGAGGCGCTGTACGCGCTGGCCGAGCGCCATGCCGATGCCGATCTGCTGCTGATGGATCTCAACATGCCCGGCGCGCAGGGCTTCAGCGCGTTGGTGCACATGCGCGCGCTGCATCCGCAGTTGCCGGTGGTGGTGGTGTCCGCGCGCGAGGAGCCGACGGTGATGCGGCGCGCGCTGGACCACGGCGCGTTCGGCTTCATTCCCAAGTCGGCCGATTCGGACACCATCGGCCTGGCCCTGGGCACGGTGCTGGACGGCGAGCACTGGGCGCCGCCGGAAGCGCACAACGTGCCGCCCACCGACCGCGCCGAGCGCGAGGTCGGCCAGCGCCTGCGCGAACTGACCCCGCAGCAGTTCCGGGTGCTGCAGATGCTCGGCGCCGGCAGCCTCAACAAGCAGATCGCCTACGACCTGGGCGTGTCCGAGGCCACGATCAAGGCGCACGTCACCGCGATCCTGCGCAAGCTCGGCGTCACCAACCGCACCCAGGCGGTGCTGCTGGCCGGCAAGCTGGCCATCGACAGCGACGCCATCGTGCTGCCGCCGGAAGAGGATTGAGCCGCCGGAAGCGCGCACGCCCCGGCCTGCACGCCACGCTCAGTCCGATGTCCCGCCCTCGTCGCCGTAGAACAGCACGCCGAGCTTGATCCGCTCGCGGCCCTGCGCGCGGCGGTGGCGATTGGTGTCGCGCAGCGAATACACGCAACCGCAGTACTCCTGCTGGTAGAAGCGCTCGCGCTTGCTGATCTCGACCATGCGCGCGGCGCCGCCGTGCTTGCGCCAGTTGTAGTCCCAGTAGGTCAGGTCCGGGTACGGGGCGGCCGCGCGGATGCCGCTGTCGGTGATCTGGCGCATGTCCTTCCAGCGCGAGATGCCCAGCGAACTGGTCATCACCGCATAGCCGTGCTCGTGCGCATACAGCGCAGTGCGCTCGAAGCGCATGTCGAAGCACATGGTGCAGCGGATGCCGCGCTCGGGGGCGTTCTCCATGCCCCGGGCGCGCGCGAACCAGTTGTCGGTGTCGTAGTCGGCATCGACGAAGGGCACGCCATGTTGCTCGGCGAAGCGGATGTTCTCCTGCTTGCGCAGCTCGTATTCCCGGGCCGGGTGGATGTTGGGGTTGTAGAAGAACACCGTGTAGTCGATGCCGGACTCGACGAACGATTCCATCAGCTCGCCCGAGCACGGCGCGCAGCACGAGTGCAGCAGCAGGCGTCCACTGCCGCCGGGCAGTGTCAGGCGCTCGCGGACAGTGCTCATGGCGCCTCCGCGAGCAGCTGGACGACGCTGGAGAAATCCAGGCCGCCGCGGCCCTGGCGGCGGTTCAGCGCGTACAGGTTGCGCGCCAGTTCGCCGAGCGGGATCGCCGCGCCGGTGGCCATCGCCGCTTCCGCCGCCAGGCCCAGGTCCTTGAGCATCAGGTCGCTGCCGAAGCCGCCGCTGTAGCCGCGCGAGGCCGGCGCCTGCTCCAGCACGCCCGGCCATGGGTTGCAGACCTCGGTGGCCCAGCTGCGGCCGGTGCTGACCGCCATCATCCGCGACAGCGCCGCCGGGTCCAGCCCATGCGCCGCGCCCAGCGCCAGCGCTTCGGCGGTCGCGGCCATGATCACCCCCAGCGCCATGTTGTTGCAGAGCTTGGCAACCTGCCCGGCACCGGCCTCGCCCATGTGGAAGATGTTGCGGCCCATCGCCTCCAGAACCGGCCGCGCGCGCTCCAGGGTGGCGGCCGCGCCGCCGACGATGAAGGTCAAGGTGCCCGCGGCGGCGCCGGCGGTACCGCCGGACACCGGCGCATCCAGCGGCTGCAGGCCGCGCGCCACTGCCGCGGCGGCCAGCGTGCGCGCCGAGGCGGGCGCAATCGTGCTGCTGTCGATGAGCAGGGCGCCCGCGGGAATGTGCGCGAGCAGTCCCTTCGCACCGAGGAACAGGGCTTCGACGTGGCGGCTGGCCGGCAGCATCGAGATCACCACCTCGGCCTCGGCGACCGCGGCCACCGCGCTGTCGGCCGCGTGCGCGCCGGCGGCGGCGGCGGCCGCGAGGGCGGCGGGGTTGAGGTCGAACACGCGCACCACGTGCCCGGCCCTGACCAGGTTGACGGCCATCGGGCCGCCCATGTTGCCCAGGCCGATGAAGGCGATCCGGCTCATGCGCTGGTCTCCGTGTGACGGCCGAGATCGGCCAGGGGGTGGGCCTGCGCCGGCCACGGCGCGTGGAAGAAGTCGTGCGCCCACGCCGCGGACGCGGCGTCGAGCGTGGCCGGCTGCCAGCGCGGAGCGCGGTCCTTGTCGATCAGCAGCGCGCGGATGCCTTCGGCGAAATCGCCATGCGCGGCGCAGTGCAAGGCGACGGTGTACTCCAGCCGGAACACCTCGGCCAGCGACAGCGATGCGGCGCGCTGCTGCAGCGCGAAGGCCAGCCGTGCCGAGCCAGGCGCGCCGGCGGCGAGCGTGGCCTGCGCGGTCGCGATCCACGGATCGGCGGCATCGAGGCCGGCGATCGCCGCCACCACCGCGTCCAGCGTGGGATGCGCGCAGGCATCGGCGATCGCCGCGGCGTGCCGCTGCAACGGACCGGCCGGCGCCGGCGTGGCGAAGCGGGCCAGCAGCGCGTCCAGCGCGCGCGCCGTGTCCTGCGCGGCGGCCGGCCAAGGCGTCTCCTGCAGGGCGGCCAGCACCTCCGCGCGCGCGGCCTCCGGCACGTGCACATCGGCCAGGCCGGCGTAGATCGCATCGCCGGCGCCCAGCGGCGCGCCGGTCAGGGCCAGGAACAGGCCCGCCTGCGCCGGCACCCGCGACAGCAGCCAACTGCCGCCGACGTCGGGAAACAGGCCGACCGTAATCTCGGGGAAGGCGAGCCGGGACCGTTCGCCGACCACGCGGTGGCTGGCGCCCGCCATCAGCCCGATCCCGCCGCCCATCACGATGCCGTGGCCCCAGCACAGCACCGGCTTGGGGAAAGTGTGGATGCGGTAGTCGAGACGGTACTCGGTTTCGAAGAAGGCCTCGGCATGCGCATCTCCGCGCGGGTCCACGTGCAGGGCGGCGCCTTCGGTGGCGCGCTCGCGCATCCCGCGATACAGCCCATGCAGGTCGCCGCCGGCGCAGAACGCCTTCTCGCCCGCGCCCTGCAGCACCACCAGCGCCACTGTCGGGTCCTGCGCCCACCGCGTCAGTTGCGCATCCAGCAGACGTGCCATCTCCAGCGACAGCCCGTTGAGGGTGCGCGGCGCATTGAGCGTGGCGATCCCGATGCGGCGGCCGTCGCCCCCGGCGCGCGTCTCGAACAGCACCGCGGCATCCTCGGCAGCGGAGGCGCTCACGCGTTGCTCCATACCGGCGCACGCTTGCCGAGGAAGGCGTTGACGCCCTCGGCCTGGTCGGCGCTGTCGAACAGGTCCACGAACGCCTCGCGTTCGCTGACCAATGCGCTCGCATGCGACTGCGTGCGGGTGGCCTGCACCAGGCGCTTGGCCGCGGCCACGCTGATCGGACTCTGCCGCGCCGCCTTGGCCGCCCATTCCAGCGCGCGCGCCTGCGCCTGCCCGGTCGGCACCACCTCCTCGACCAGGCCGATCCGCAGCGCGGTCTCGGCATCGACGCGTTCGCCGAGCAGGATCATGCGCTTGGCCCAGCCCTCGCCGACCAGCCGCGGCAGGTTCTGGGTGCCGCCGGCGCAGGGCAGCAGGCCCACCGTCGCCTCGGGCAGGGCCATCTGCGCCTGCGCCTCGGCGATGCGCAGATCGCAGGCCAAGGCCGCTTCGAGCCCGCCGCCCATCGCATAGCCGTTGATCGCGGCGATGCTGACGCCGCGGAATCCGCTCAGCGCCTCGAAGGCCTCGCCGAAGCGCCGCGCCGCCTCGCGCGCCAGCGCCTTGTCGCCGTCCGCGAACTGATTGAGGTCGGCACCGGCGCTGAAGAACTTCTCGCCGGCGCCGACGAGCACCAGCGCATAGATCTCGCGATCCGCGTCCAGCGCGCCGACCAGTTCGCCCAGCGCGCGCAGGCTGTGCACGGTCCAGGTGTTGGCCGGCGGATTGGACAGGGTGACCACGGCGGTGTGGCCGTCGATCTGCAGGCCCAGCCCGGTCCAGTCCCGGTTGCGGTAGGAGGTGTCGGCAACGCTCATCGCAGTTCCTCTTCGGTGTTCAGCAGGTGGCGCGCGACGATCACGCGCATGATTTCGTTGGTGCCCTCCAGGATCTGGTGCACGCGGCTGTCGCGCAGCAGGCGTTCGACCGGATACTCGCGGATGTAGCCGTAGCCGCCGTGCAGCTGCAGCGCGTCGTTGCAGATCGAAAAGCCCGCATCGGTGGCGAAGCGCTTGGCCATCGCGCACCACACCGTCGCATCGCGCGCGCCGGCATCGAGCTTGCGCGCGGCGGTGTGCACCATCTGCCGCGCGGCGACCAGTTGCGTGGCCATGTCGGCCAGGGTGAACTGCAGGGCCTGGAACTCGGCGAGCTTCTTGCCGAACTGGCGGCGCTCGCCCAGATAGCGCCGTGCCGCATCCAGCGCGCCCTGCCCCGCGCCCAGCGAGCACGCGGCGATGTTGAGGCGGCCGCCGTCGAGGCCGCGCATCGCGATGCGGAAGCCCTCGCCCTCCTCGCCCAGGCGATGCGCCAGCGGCACGCGCACGCCATCGAAGCTCACCGCGCGGGTCGGCTGGCTGTGCCAGCCCAGCTTGTCCTCGTTGCGGCCGTAGGCGATTCCCGCCGCATCGGCCGGCACCGCGAAGGCGCTGATGCCGCGCGCGCCGTCCTCGCCGGTACGCGCCATCACCACCAGCATGTCGGTCGCGCCGGCGCCGGAAATGAAGGCCTTGCTGCCGTCGATGCGGTAGCCGTCGCCGTCGCGCACCGCGCGGGTCTTCAGCGCGGCCGCGTCGGAACCGGCGCCCGGTTCGGTCAGGCAGTACGAGGCGAGCTTGCGGCCGCTGGCCAGCGCCGCGCCCCAGTCCTTGCGCACCGCCGGCGTGGCGAAACGGGTCAGCATCCAGGTGGCCATGTTGTGGATGCTGATGAAGGCGGCGGTGGACGGATCGACCGCGGCCAGCTCCTCGAACACGATCGCCGCATCCAGGCGCGACAGTCCGCTGCCGCCGGCGTCCTCGTCCACGTACAGGCCGCAGAAACCGAGTTCGCCGGCCTGGCCGATCGCCTCGCGCGGGAAGATCCCCTCCGCGTCCCAGCGCGCCGCGTGCGGCGCCAGTTCGGCCTGGGCGAAGCCGCGCGCGGCCTCGCGATAGGCGCGCTGGGCCTCGTCCAGGCCGGCATCGGCCGGCGGCTCCAGCGGCCACTGCATCGCCGCGGCGGTCATGACAGGCGGATCGTGGTGTTGACGCCCTGGCCGGCGCCGGCGTCGTCGAACCAGCGCGCGGTGACGGTCTTGGTCTGCGTGTAGAACTGCACCGCCTGCTTGCCGTAGGGACCGAGGTCGCCGAGCTTGGAGGCGCGCGACCCGGTGAACGAGAACAGCGGCACCGGCACCGGAATCGGCACGTTGATGCCGACCTGGCCGACGTCGATCTCCTCCTGGAATTTGCGTGCGGCGGCGCCGGATTGGGTGAACAGCGCCGTGCCGTTGCCGTTCGGATTGGCGTTGACCAGGGCGATCGCCTCCTCCAGCGTCGCCGCCTCCAGGATCACCAGCACCGGGCCGAAGATCTCTTCGTCGTAGATGCGCATGCCCGGCACGACCCCGGAGAAGATCGTCGGGCCGACGAAGTTGCCGTGCGCGAAACCGGGCACCGTCGGGTTGCGCCCGTCCAGTTCCAGCGTCGCGCCCTCGGCGATGCCGGTGGCGATCAGCGCTTCGATGCGCTCGCGCGCGCTGCGCGAGATCACCGGTCCCAGGTCGGTGCCGGGCTCGCTGCCGGCGTTGACCTTCAGCGTCTGCGCCCTGGCCACCAGGTCAGGAATCCACTGCTGCGCCGCGCCGACCAGCACCACCGTCGAGGCGGCCATGCAGCGCTGGCCGGCGGCGCCGAAGGCCGCGCCCACCAGCGCGTCGAGGGTCTGCGCGCGCGGCGCATCCGGCAACACCACCGCGTGGTTCTTGGCGCCCATCATGCATTGCACGCGTTTGCCGGCCAGCGCCGCGCGCTGGTACACGTGGGTGCCGACCTTGGTCGAACCGACGAACGACAGTGCCTTGATGTCGGCGTGATCGCACAGCGCGTCGACCACCTCGGCGCCGCCATGCACGACGTTCAGCACGCCCTTGGGCACGCCCGCCTGCAGCGCCAGTTCGACCAGCCGCATGGTCACCAGCGGATCCTGCTCGGACGGCTTGAGCACGAAGGTGTTGCCGGTGGCGATGGCCATCGGGAACATCCACAGCGGAATCATCGCCGGGAAGTTGAACGGGGTGATGCCGGCGCACACGCCCAGCGGCTGCAGCAGCGTGTAGGTATCCACGCCGTTGGCGACGTTGTTGGCCAGTTCGCCCAGTTGCAGGTTGCCGATCGCCGCGGCCTGTTCCACCACTTCCAGGCCGCGGAAGACATCGCCTTCCGCATCGGCCAGGGTCTTGCCCTGCTCGCGGGTGAGGATCGCCGCCAGCTCGCCCATGTGCGCCCGGATCAGCTGCTGGTAGGTGAGGAAGATCCGCGCGCGGACGCCGATCGGCGTCTTGCGCCAGCTGGCGAACGCGCGTTGCGCAGCGGCCACGGCGGCGTCGACTTCCGCGGCGGTGGCGAACGGCACGCGTGCGAGCACGTCCTGGGTCGCCGGATCGACCACCTCGCGCCATTGGCTGCTGCTGGATTCGACGAACGCGCCGTCGATCAAGAGCTTGACGGTCGCCACCTCGGCGCGGGTCCGGGTCATCTGGTTCACGGGTCCTGTCTCCTCATCGCATCACCACCGGGCGGGCGGCGATGGACAGGACAAGCGAACGCGCGGCGCAGGGCCCCGACGTCGTTCGGCTCGTCAGGTTGCCCACCGCAACACCCGAGAAAGAACGTCGCAGGACGTCCGCGTCAGGCCGGTCTCCGGGCTTGCGAGCAATGCGCGATCGCATTACCCCGACACCTTCCCGCTTGCGCAGTGGTCTGTTGTCGGGTGTTCTCGCCTACCGTTGCGGGGGCAGCGCCGGCATCGGACCGGCTTCCCGTTTCACCCGGCGCATCTTGCGACGACCAGGCACCTGAAGCGTGGCCAGTGTAGTCGCGCCGCGGCGACGGCAACACGCTGCAGCGCAGCGCGCGGTGTGGGCGCCGGCACGCAGCGCGCGAATGCCGACAGCGCAGAAGCGACGTTCGCCACAGCGACGGACGTGCACGACAAGCGTGCACAGGACCGCAGCGACAACATCGATCGCCGCCGCACGATCGCCGCCGCAGCGTTCCGCACGGATGCCCGCCAGCACGTGCCGCTATAGCCGATGCTAAGAAGAGAAGCTGCAGGTTCGCGTGCGTTCCAGGGATGTTCGCTGCAGTTGGCGACTGTTAGACTGCGCGTCCCCTTGGGGAGTAGCCTGCTGTCCGCCCGGTGCGGACGGCGCCCGTATCAACAGACTCGGCCGATGCGCCGTGGTACGGGCAGCCAGTTCGGTTGGCGAGACCAGCGGCGAGTGCGCAAGGCGATGGCCGGGCGCGCGCGCTCGTCGTTGTCGCCTGTCCCGGTACGGTTCCCCATGTCGTTTCTTTCGATTCTGCTGCTCGGCATCGCCATGTCGACCGACGCCTTCGCCGCGGCGGTCGGCAAGGGCGCGGCGATGCAGCGGCCGCGCTGGGCCGATGCGCTGCGCGCCGGCCTGATCTTCGGCTGCATCGAGGCGCTGACCCCGGCGCTGGGCTGGGCGCTGGGCCAGGCCGCGGCCAAGTATGTGGTCGCCTTCGACCACTGGATCGCCTTCGGCCTGCTCGGCGCGCTGGGCGTGCACATGATCGTCGCCGGCCTCAAGCCGGAGACCGACGCGCCCGAGGACGCCGCGCCCAAGCGCCACGGCTTCTGGAACCTGGCCGCCACCGGCTTTGCCACCAGCATCGACGCGATGGCGGTCGGCGTCGGCCTGGCCTTCCTCGACGTGAACATCGTCGAGGTCGCGGCGATCATCGGCCTATGCACGCTGACCATGGTCACCCTGGGCATCATGCTCGGCCGCGCGCTCGGCACGCTCGCCGGCAAGCGCGCCGAGATCGTCGGCGGCGCGCTGCTGATCGCGATCGGCAGCACCATCCTGTTCGAGCATCTGCATGGTGCAGGTTGATCGTCGTGGCGCGCGCTTCGACCGGGATTGGGATTCGGGATTGGGGATGTGCGGCGACGATGCGTGCCGATCATGCCGTGACGGCGCCTTGGGTCAGGCCGGCTTGGCGGTGAATTCCAGGTAGGTGGACAGGATGTACTTGTCGCCGTTGCGCGGTGGCAGGCCGGCGTGCAGGAACATCGAGCGTGGGCGCGGAAGATCAGCAGACGCCCGGCTCGATACCACGCGTCAACTGTGGCCATACCCAATTGGTGAGGCCAAGCCGCGTCTTCAGAGATGGCATTGCCCCGCGCCACCCAGGCAGTTGGGTGGCGCGACGCGATACGGGTCAATTCTGCGGGAAGAATCCATAAATCGTTGTTACTCCGCCAGAGTCGGAGAAGCTTTCGACAAAGCTGGCAACATCGCCTTTCATTGAAGCTTCCGCTTGCGCGCGTGCAGGAACGGCTCTGACATCCGAATCCCGCTCGACACCTCCATCGATCAAGTCATTGAAGGAAGTGACTGGAAGATTTTTGATCGTGTAGTAGTGATCGACAAGGAGGTAGCCGCCAGGTGTCTGCGTGTACTTCTCGACCTGGACTTGATTGCCTACCTTGACCGGCCCCCAACCGTTACTGCTTGCTGCGGATGCGTAGGCGCTCAGCGCGATCTTCACGTAGCCCAGCACGGCGTCCGTATTTTTCGCCACTGCGCAGTCGGCGCATTGAATGAATATCTCATCGACCCTGTCGGTGACGACGGTGGCACTTGCCCCGAAGGACGAGGCCGACAGCACTGCACCCAGCAGACCATATGCAAATTTCATGAGCTAAATCCTTGCCGTTGAAATTGAAGAAATTTTCGGGGAAATCCTCACAGGTACCAAGCTGACAAATACACCACATTTGGCATCGGCGCCCCATCAAGGAGCGCCGACGCCATTGCCTCTGCAACAACCGGTTAGAACTTGTACGTGGCCCGCATCCAGTAGTAGCGGCCGAGCGTGTCGTAGGTGCTCACGTCGGTGTTCGCGTTCAACACGTTGTTCTGGTACATCATCGGCGGCTGCTTGTTGGTCAGGTTGTCCACGCCCAGATCCAGGCGCAGGTTGGCGCCGGCCATGTCGTAGCCCACCTGCAGGTTGTGGTACATGTAGCTGCCGTAGTCCAGCACCACGCCCTTGAACTGGGCGTCGGCGGACATGTTCTGGCTCAGGTCGCCGCTGCCGACCTGCATCTTGCCGATCCAGCGCGTGGTCCAGCTCGCGTCCCAGTTGCCCAGCTTCCAGCCGACCAGGGCATGCGCGCGCCAGTGTGCGTAGTTGCCGTAGGACGAGTTGTAGCGGCCGGCCATGTGCACCACCGTGTCCCCGGTGTCGATGTCGTAGCGGTGCAGGTAGGTGCTGTCCACGGCCACGGTGAACTTGCCGTAGTCGGTGGTGGGCAGCGCGTAGCTCGCGCCCAGGTCGATGCCCTGGGTGTTGAGCTTGCCGATATTGACCACCGGCGTCTGGATGTGGTCGATGTTGCCGGCGCTGACGCTGCTGGCGGGATAGCGGTGGATGTAGCTGCAGTACGGGCTGTTGTTGTCGTTGTAGCAGAGGTCGGCCACGGTCTGCGCGGAGATCGGCTGGATCAGGTCGTCGAGCTTGACCTTCCACCAGTCGAGGTTGACCGACAGGCCCGGCACGTACTCGGGGCTGTAAACCAGGCCGTAGTCGAACGAGGTGCCCTTCTCCGGCTTGAGCTGGTAGCCGACATAGGTGGCGCCGGACTTGATCGCATTGGTCTGCGACAGGCCCGTGCCGCTGAAGCCCGCCGGCACGCCGGCGCAGGCGTTGGCATGGCCACTGCCGCTGTAGCCGACGCACGGATCGATGAAGTTCGGCGCGTCGGCGGTCGGGCCCTGGTAGATATCGGTAATGGTCGGCGCGCGGAATACCTGCGCTGCGGTGCCGCGCACCATCAGGTCGTGGATCGGCCGCCACTCCACCTGGAACGAAGCGCTGTTGTTGCCCGAGCGCACGCTGCTGTAGTCGGAGTAGCGATCACTCAGGGTCAGGTTGAGCGCGCCGATCGGCGAGGATTGCTCCAGCACCGGCAGGAACAACTGCGCATAGGCTTCCTTGACGTTGAAGCTGCCGCTCAGGGGTGAGGCACAGGCTTCGGAGGAGACCGCGCAGGTATTGTCGCTGTTGATCAGCGCGTTGGCGGACACGCTGGAGCTCAGGCTCTCCTTACGGTACAGCGCACCGACTGCCAGCTGCGCGGCACCGGCCGGCATGTCCCACAGGCTGCCGTTGGCGCTGGCTTCCCATTGCCGCATGATGGTGGTCGTCTCCTGGCGCGGAATCGACTCGTTACTCTGCAGCCAGGCGACCGTGGTCGGGCTGGTCTGGTCCAGGATGTTGACCTGCCCCGCATTGATCGCGTTCTGCAGCGCCGCGTAATCGACGTAGCCGTGGCTCCAGTTGCGCTGGCGGTAGTGGCCGTAGTTGAAGTTGGCATCCCATACCCAGCTGCTATCGCCGATGCCGCCCTTCAGGCCGATCACGTCCTGATCGGTGGCGGTGTCGTAGAAGCCCTCGCGCTGGCCGAGCGAGGTGAAGCGGGTCTGATACTCGTAGCCGTTGGGGCCGAACTCCACGCCGAACGGGTTGTACGGGTTGTTGGCGGCGATGGTGATGCCGTCGTTCTGCGCGTCGAGCGGCAGCGGCGCGATCGCAAAGTTCGACATGGTGTGGTTGTGATAGGCGTTGACATACGCCTGCATCGAGTCGGTGATGTTGAAGCTGCCGAGCACGAAGCCGCCGACCCGCTGCTGCGGGGTCAGCAGCAGGTTCTGCGCCTCGTAGTTGTAGGAATCGGTGGAAGAGCTGTAGCACTTGTAGCCGCCGCTGCCATTGCCGGTCAGCGCGCCATCGGGCTTGCAGCCGTTGGCCGCCAGCGTCGCCGCCGGCAGCTTGTAGTAGCCGCTCGGCGTACGCGCGGAACCGCCCTTGTAAACACTGCCGCTGGACAGGTACATCGCGTACTTGGAGAACGCGCGGTTGGCGGTGGAGACGTCCTTCTGCTTGTTGTAGTCCAGGCCGACCACGACGTTGCCGCGGTCCCAGGTCTTGCCGAAGGTGAAGCTGCCGCCCTGGCGCGCGCCGTCGCCGCGGCTGGTCTGGCCGTAGTTGGCGGAGACTTCGCCGCCTTCGAAGTTCTTGCGCAGGATGAAGTTGACCACGCCGCCGATGGCGTCGGAGCCGTACATCGCCGAGGCGCCGACCTTCAACACTTCGACGTGGTCGATCATGTTGGCCGGGATCGAGTTGACGTCGTTGTTCTGGATGCGGTGGCCGTCGATCAGGATCAGCGTGCGCTCGTCGCCGAGACCGCGCAGCGAAATGGTCGAGGCGCCGTCGCCGCCGCCGTTGTTGACCTGCGGGTTGGTCGCGGCGCCGGCGATGCCGGGCAGCGCCTGCAGCAGATCGCCCAGGGTCTGCTTGCCGCTCTGCTGGATCTGCTGGCGATCGACCACGGCGACCGGGCTGGCGGTCTCCACATCCACGCGGCGCACCAGCGAACCGGTGACGGTCAGCTTGTCCAGGGTCACCGGCGCATCGCCGGACGCGGGCGCCGCCGGTGCAGCGCTCTGCGCGTAGAGCGTGACGGGAAGCGTCGCCATGGCCAGGCAAACGGCGTGAGCGAGTCTGTTCTTTGCTACGGACATCGGGAAGACCTCGTGTGATGTGCGACAAGCGCCGGCACTGTGCGCCGCGCGCGAACGTCCCGAACGCACCGAAGGTGCGGCGGGCGAATGGATGCCTCGGGCCAGCGGTCCATTACGGGGCCGTCAGGCACTTGTTAGTTTTTTATAAGAAGGGTGTTGTTTCGGTGTGCCGGCGTGCGCCAGCGGCTGACAAAAACGCCGCTACACCCGGGTGCAACGCTCCCTGCGTTTTCGCCGTTCAACCGGCAGACGGGAACGGTTCAGACAAGCGCACGCGACTCAAGCGCCGGCGTAGTCCCAGCGATCCAGGAACGGTTGCAGCACCGGCAGCACCGGTGCGAAGGCATCCCGGTAGGCGTGCCAGCGGTCCATGGCCTTGCGGTTGATGCCTTCCACCACCTGCGCATAGCTCGGCGTGCTGATGAAGCCCTTGCCTTGCGCATGCCGCTGGAACTCCAGCAGTTGCTCCGGTTGCGGCAGGTGCAGGAACTGCCCCAGGCGCGCCACCTGCGCCTGCGGGTCGGCGACCAGATCCTCGTAGCGCAACTCCAGCGTGCGCGGCTGCAGCAGGGCGGCGTGATACAGCCAGAACTCCATCGCGTCGGCATAGCCGCGGGCCAGCCGTGGCAGGCTGGCGCACAGAAGGGCGAAGGCCGGCGAGCGGAACGCCTGCATGTAGCAGCTCAGCAACACGTCGCAGGGATGGCGCAGCGCCAGGATCACTGGCGCCTCCGGGAACAGGCGCCGGATCAGCGGCAGACGCAGCAGGTTCAGCGGATTCTTGTCGACCAGGCGCTGGCCCGGCTGCAGTTGCACCACCCCGCGCACCGCCTGCCAGTACTCGGCGCGCAGCGCGTCGCAGGCGGCATCGTCGAGCTCGCCCAGTCCGTCCGGCCAGGCCACGCCGCGCGCCTCCAGGCGATCGGCCAGCCCCTGCAGGAACGGCCGCTCGTCCATCGCCACCAGTTGCGGGTGGGCGTCGAGCATCTGCTCCAGCAAGGTGGTGCCCGAGCGCGGGAAGCCGACCACGAAGATCGGCGAATCCAGCATGGCCGGCGCCGTCACCGGCCGCGCCGCGGCATGGCGCGCCGGATCCCAGCGATGCCGTGCGACCGGCAACGGCGGCGCATCCGCCGCCGCCAGTTCCGGCACCAGTGCGGCCAGGCCCTTGACCTGGCCGGCATGGCCCTGCGCGCAGGCGTCCAGCGCTTGGTCATACAGGCCCAGGCGATCGCAGACCCGCGCCAGGGCGAAGAACAGGTTGCTCTGCTTGCGCCGGTCCACCGCGCTGCCGGTGGCCAGCAGCCCCCGCAGCAGCGCATGCGCCTGCGGCCAGTGGCCATCGCGCATGGCCAGCACCGCCAGCGCATTGCTGGCGTCCTGACGCACGTCGGGGTCGTCGATCCGCTCCGGCGGCGGCAGCTGCGCGGCGGCCTCACGCGCCTGCGGCAAACGGTTGGCGCGTTCGAGCACCAGCACCAACCGCGACCAGGCCCGGGCCGGCTGCGCCATCGGCCCCTCGGCGCAGGCGCGCAATAGCGCGCAGGCCGCGTCGGTCTCGCCGCCCTGCGACAACAGCCAGGCCAGTTCCACGGTCGTGTCCGGGTCCAGCGGCGGCCACTGCCGCCAGTCGGCGATCAGCGCCTGCACGCGCTGGAAGTCGCCGCATTCGTGGCAGGCCATAGCCGCGTGCACGCACAGCGGCGGCGCCTGCGGCGCCAGCGCATGCGCATCGAGCAGGTGTTCGCGGGCCGCGGCGTAGTCGCCGGCGTCCATCGCCAGCAGGCCCAGGTTGTGGTGCGGCAACGGATCGTCCGGCGCCAGCGCGCGGGCGCGCAGATAGGCCTCGCCTGCCGGGCCGGGTTCGCCGGCTTCGCGCAACGCCGTGCCGAGGTTGTTCCAGTGCGCGACCTCGTGCGGTTCGCGCTCGGCCAGCCCGCGGTACACGGCGGCGGCCGGCGCCGGCTGGCCCTGCATCTGCAGGCTCATCGCCAGCAGGCTGCTGGCCAGCACATCGTCCGGGTGCTGCCGCAGATAGGCGCGGGCACCGTGTTCGAGCGTCTGCGCCTGGCCGGCCTCCAGCGCCGCCAGCAGGTCCGGGAGCGACGGCATCGTGGTGGTGTCCGGGGAGGTCATGCGCGGGCGGGTCGTGAGTGATCCACCACCTTAGCCGCCCGCCCGCGCCGTGCGCCACGCCGGCCGCGCCGGCGGCCGCCACACAGCGCATACATTGTCGTTACAAAGGCGCGCGACGGCTCCTAGATCGGATCGTGGTAGGCGGTGAGGAAGGCGCGCAGCGAGGCCGGCTTGACCGGTTTGGTCAGCAGCCGGTAGCCGCGCTCGCGGGCCTGCAGCTTCAGTTCGTCGCGGCCGTCGGCGGTGAGCAACGCGCCGGCCACCGGCCCGGGCATCGCCTCGCGCAACGCATCCAGGGTCTCCAGGCCGTCGAGCCGGTCGTGCAGGTGGTAATCGACCAGCATCACGTGCGGCGCGCGCGCGGCCTGCGCCAGCGCCTCGTCCACGGTGCTGGCACAGATCACCTCCACCTGCCAGCGGCCGAGCAGCGCGCGCATGCCGTCGAGGATTTCCTGGTCGTTGTCCACGCACAGCACGCGCAGCCCGGCCAGCGAGTCGGCCGCGGACGCCGCGCGCGCCGGGCGTTGCTGCGCCTGCGGCGGCGGCGCCGCCCGCGGCACGGTGATGGAGAACATGCTGCCGTGGCCGACGCGGCTGCGCGCATCCAGGTCGTGGCCGAGCAGGCGCGAGATGCGCTGGCAGATCGACAGGCCCAGGCCCAGCCCCTGCTCGCCCCAGTCGAACGGCTGCTGGTAGCGCTGGAACTCGTCGAAGATCTGCTGCATGTGGTGCGGCGGGATGCCCGGGCCGGTATCCCAGACCTGCAGTTCCAGCGCCGCGCCGCGGCGGCGCATGCCCAGCACGATGCGGCCCTGGCGGGTGTAGCGCAGCGCGTTGGCGAGGAAGTTCTGCAGCACCCGCCGCAGCAGCCGGCGGTCGCTGCGCACCCACAGCGGCCGCGCATACACGTGCAGGCGCAGGCCGCGGCCGGCGGCGATCGGGCTGTACTGCGCGGCCAGTTCGCGCAACAGCAGGCCGGCATCGACGTCCTCGATGGTCGGGCGCAGGCCGCCCGCATCCAGCCGCGACACGTCGAGCAGGCCGTCGAGCAGCTCCTCGGCCGCACGCAGCGACGCGTCCACCCGCTCGGCCAAATGCCGCTGCTCCTCGTTCTGGTGCGCATCGCGCAAGGCCGAGGCGAACAGCCGCGCGGCGTTGAGCGGCTGCAGCACGTCGTGGCTGATCGCGGCCAGGAAGCGGGTCTTGGACTGCTGCGCCAGCTCGGCCTCGCGCGAGCGCTCGGCCACGCGCTGCTCCAGGGTCTCGTTGGCCTCCAGCAGCGCCTGCTCGGCGCGCTTGTAGTCGGTGATGTCGTTGTAGCTGGTGACGTAGCCCCCGCCGGGCAGCGGCTGGCCGCGCATCTCGATCACCTTGCCGTCGCTGCGGGTGCGTTCGAACACGTGCGGGGTGCCGGCGCGCATGTGCGCGATGCGGCGGGCGATCTGGTCCTCCACCTGGCCTCCGCCCAGTTCGCCGCGCTCGGCGTTGTAGCGGATCAGGTCGGCGACCGGGCGGCCGACGTAGAGCATGCCGTCGGGATAGCCGAACATCTGCTGGTAGCGGCGGTTCCACGCGGTCAGGCGCATCGCCGGATCGACCACGCTGACCCCGGCGCTGATGTTCTCCAGCGTGGTGGACAGGATCTCGCGGTTGAAGCGCAGCTCCTGCCCGGCCTCGTCGAGCACCGCCACCACTTCGCCCAGGTCCATGCCCGAGCCGCGCAGCAGGCTGGTCAGCACCAGGCGCGCGGAGGCCGCGCCGATCGAGGCGGCGAGCAGGCGCTCGGTGAACTGCACCCAGACGCGGTCGGCCACGGCCGTGGGCTGCGGCTCGCGGCCAAGCAGCTGCGCCTGTTCGGCGAAGGCGCGACGGGCGTGGCGCTCGCCGACCATGCGTTCGGCCAGCGCCTGCAGGTCGACCACGCGCACCTGCCCGAGCCAGTCGCCGGCCACCGCCGGGCGCTGCGAGTACGGCTCCAGGAACGGCGCCGCGCGCAGGCGCTCGTCCAAGCCCGGGCGCCAGCGCGCCGACACCAGCATCATCGTGCCGACATTGACCAGCAGCGACCAGAACGTGCCGTGCGCCAGCGGGTCCCAGCCGCTCATCCCGAACAGCTGCTGCGGGCGCAGCCAGGAAATGCCGAACGGCCCGTCCAGCAGCCAGGCCTGCGCCAGCCAGCCGGCCTGGGTCAGCGCCGGCAGCAGCAGCGTGTAGATCCAGGTGGCGAAGCCCAGCACCATGCCGGTCTCCACGCCCTTGCGGCTGGCGCCGCGCCAGTACAGCCCGCCGATCACCCCGGGCGCGAACTGCGCCACCGCGGCGAAGGCCATCAGCCCGTACGAGGCCAGCGTGGTGTCGTTGCTGCTGCTGCGGTAGTAGCCATAGGCGATCAGCGCCAGCAGCAGGATCGCCAGGCGGCGGATCCACAGCACCTTCGAGGCCACGTCGGCGCCGGCGGCCTGGTGCCCGCGGCGGCGCAGCAGCACCGGCATCACCAGGTCGTTGCTGATCATCGTCGCCAGCGCGATGCTGGAGACGATGACCATGCCGGTGGCCGCGGAGAAGCCGCCGACGTAGGCGACCAGCGCCAGTGCGGTGCGGCTTTCGGCCAGCGGCAGCGCCAGCACGATGCTGTCGTCGGCCACGTCGCCGCCACCGAACAGCGCGATGCCGGCCGCGGCGATCGGCACCACCATCGCCGAGATCAGCACCAGGTACAGGCCGAACAGCCAGCGCGCCTTGCGGATGTCGCCAATGTCGCTGCACTCCACCACCGCCACGTGGAACTGCCGCGGCAGGCACACCAGCGCCAGGAAGCTGAGCAGGGTCTGCGAGATGAAGCCCACCGGCGGCGTGTTCTGGAACAGCGTGCGCGTCGACGCCAGCACTTGGCCGCCATCGCGCGCGGACAGCCAGACATAGGCGAACACGCCCACCGCCACCATCGCCAGCAGCTTGACCACCGACTCCAGCGCGATCGCCAGCATCATGCCGTGATGGTGCTCGGTGGCATCGACCTGGCGGGTGCCGAACAAGGTGGCGAACAGCGCCATCCCCAAGGCCACGTACAGCGCCGGATCTGCATAGAACGGCGCGCCGGCGCTGGACTGGCCGCTGAGCACCTGCAGGCTCATCGCCACCGCCTTGTACTGCAGCGCCAGGTATGGCACCACGCCGACCAGGGCGATCACCGCCACCAGCGCGGCCAGGCGCCGCGAGCGGCCGTAGCGCGAGGAGATGAAGTCGGCGATGGACACGGTGTTCTCGCTGCGCGCGATCAGCGCCAGGCGCTCGACGATGCGCCAGCCGAACAGCAGCATCAGCAACGGCCCCAGGTAGATCGGCAGATAGCCGGCGCCGTTGCGCACCGCGCTGCCGACCGCGCCGTAGAAGGTCCACGACGAGCAGTACACGGCAAGCGCCAGGCTGTACACCGCCGGCCGCAGCCACGGCCGCTCCGGGTACAGCGGACGGCGATCGCCCCACCACGCCACCGCGAACAGCAGCGCCGCATAGCCGACCGACACCAGCAGCAGGATCCAACTGGAAACCAAAGGCGAGTCCCCCGACGATGGGTGCAGTCTAGAGCGTGCGCGGCGTTTCGGCATGGTCGGGAGTTCGGGGATCGCTGCGTCTCGCTTGGGCTGCGCGTGCACCGGGCTGGGCGCCGCGAGGCAGGTGAGGCGGCGGCTGCCCATACACGTAACCGCGCTTCCCTTGGCAGGCATACCGCAGGCTTTGCTTCTGCTATTGCTTTGCTGTTGATTTATGGGGTCCCTCGGCGCGACAGCCACGGCGGGGTGTGCTTGACCAGCCTTCGGCTGTGGTAGAGCGCTTCTTTTGGTTACTTTTCTTTGGCAGAAGCAAAGCTTTCGCCTCACGGCGAGTTACTTTTCTTTGCTCGCGCAAAGAAAAGTAACCAAAAGAAAGCGCGCCCTGCCTACGCGCCCTCCGCGCTGCGCGCTCCGGGTCCGCGTCCATCACGGGGATCCGCGGAAGGGGCATCCTGCCCCTGCCGCGGACGGCGTACATCCATGTACGCCGCCCTTCGGGTTTTTCCCCGCGCTGGCCGCCGCTTCGGAAGGGAACCCCGATAAGGCAAAGGCAACAACCAAAGCAACAGCACAGCACAGGCGCAGGCGCAGGCGCAGGCACAGGCGAAGCCATCATGGAGCTACAGCAATGCGTAGGAGCGGCTTCAGCCGCGACGAACGAGGCCCGATGGTCTCGAGACCCACCTCGGGCCTCGCGCCCTATTCTTGTCCGAGATCTCCTTCTCCCATGGCAGCAGCCGCTTCACGCGCCGGCCTGCCACGTCCAGCACGGGCAATATCCACCTGCAGCCAGCCACGGCAGCCCGCCCGGCGCCCGGGCTAAGATGCGCGCGGTGACCACCTGCGCCCGCCCCCGCTGATGTCCGGCATCCCGGCCGCCGTGCCGACGCCCCCGCCGTCGCTGCAACAGCAGACGCAGCGCCTGCACACGCAATTGCAGCAGGCGCAGACGCGCCAGGCGCAGGCCGAGGCGGAGGTGGAGCGGCATCTGCCGGCGGTGGAGCAGGCGGTGACCGCGATCCGGCGCCGCTTCATGGCGCATGCCAGGACCGCGGCGCGGGCGGCGGTGCGGCGCGAACGCCGCCGCGCCTGGGGGCCGGCGCTGCTGCTGCGGCCATTGCTGCCGGACTGGCGCTGGCGTGTGGCCTTGATCGGCATGCTGGTGTTGGTCCTGCCGTGGACGAGCGCACACTGGCTGGGCGAGACGCGCGGCTTCCTGGACTGGTGGCGGCAGGCCGGCTTGCACGGCGATGGCGGCCTGCTGCTGCAGAGCCTGCTGCCCTCGCTGCTGGCGTACGGCCTGCTGGCCGCCGCCGGCGCGCAGTTGCTGGCCTGGCACCACAGCCATGCCGAGCGGCGCGCGCTGCAGGCGTTCGCACGCACGCCGTTGGCGCTGGCGCAGGTGGCCGATACCGGGCAGCGCGATGCGGGGCCGACGTATGCGGTGACCCGCGCGCCATGGCCGCAGCGCGCCCTGCACGGCCGTTGGACGGTGCCGGCCACGCACGGCGCTCTGGCCGGTGCGCGCCTGCTCGCCTTGCACGACGGCGCCGCGGAATCGCGTCTGCTCGCCCTGATCGTGCTGCCCGGCGGCGATCACGCGGCGGCCTGCATCGTCCTCGATCCCGCCGTGACCGAGGCCGCGCCGCAGGCGCTGCACGCGTTGGCGCTGGCGCTCGCGCAGGACGCGATGGAGGACGCGGCCCCGATCGCCGCGCTGCACGAGCATGTGCAGGCCTGGGATGCCGCGCGCGGCCAGCAACGTGCGCTGCAGCAGCGGCTGCAGAGCCTGGACGCGGTGCAGCGGCACTGGGCCGACATCGCCCTGCCCGACGCCACGCTCGACCAGATCCTGAAACTGATGGACCTGTTCGTGTCCGGACGCCAGCCGGCGCCGAAAGGCATGCTCCTGCACGGGCCGCCGGGCACCGGCAAGACCCTGATCGCGCGCAAGCTGGCACGCCATGCCGGCTGCCACGTCGAGGCGCTGGGCGTGGCCGACCTGAAGGCCGCGCACGTCGGCCATACCGGCCCCAAGGTGCAGGCGATCTGGCAGCGCTGTCGCGAGCACGCACCGGCAATCCTGTTCATCGACGAATGCGAAAGCGTGTTCGCACGCCGCGGCAGCGCCGACAGCGACAGCTTCAGCGCCGAACTGGTGCAGACCTTTCTCGCCGAATGGGACGGCTTCCATGCCGCCCACGGGCAGGTGCTGGTGATCGGCGCGACCAACCGCCCGGCGCTGCTGGACGACGCGATCCTGTCGCGCTTCACCGCCAGCATTGCCATCGGCCTGCCCGACGCCGCGGCGCGCGCCCGCATCCTCGGCGCCGAACTGCGACGTGCCGGTTTCGCGCTGGAGCCGGACACGCAGGTGATCGCCGACAGCAGCGGCCTGTCCGGCCGCGACCTACACACGCTGGTCGCGCGGGTGGCCGCCGAGTGCGTGGACGGCACGCTGGACAATGCCACCCTGCTGACCCAACTGCGCGCGCTGCGCGGCAAAGGCTCCACCGCCGTCGCCACGCTCGGCTGGGACGACATCGTGCTGCCGGCGGCCACGGTCGAGGAGTTCGTCGGCCTGGGCAAGGAACTGCGCAATGCCGAGACCCTGGCCACGCTGGGCGTGCCGGTGCCACGCGGCATCCTGATGGTCGGCCCGCCGGGCACCGGCAAAACCCAGGTCGCGCGGATCCTGGCCAGCCAGTCGGGCTTGGCCTTCATCGCCCTGAGTAGCGCCGACCTCAAGGCCGGCTATCTCGGACAGTCCGGCCAGCGCGTGCAGGCCGCATTCGAGCGCGCACGGGCGCAGGCGCCGTGCATCGTGTTCGTCGACGAGCTCGACATCGTCGCGCCGGCGCGCGGTGCCGACGGCGACGACGCCTACACCCGCGAGATCGTCGGCCAGCTGCTGCAGGAACTGGACGGCGTCGCCAGCCACGCCGGCCAGGTGTTTCTGCTGGCCGCCAGCAACCATGCCGCGGCGATCGACCCGGCGCTGCTGTCGCGGCTGGACCGGCAGATCGTCATCGCCCTGCCCGACCGCGATGCCCGTGTCGCCATCGTCGCGCGCCTGCTGCGCGGCAAACCGCTGGACCTCGATGCCGACGCCGCGGCGACCTGGGTTGCCGATCGCAGCGAAGGCCAGTCCGGTCGCGACCTGCAGACCTGGATCAGCCGGGCCATGCGCCGCGCCGTCCGCCGCGCCCTGCAGGACAGTGACGACGCCTCCGGCACGCGGCTGCAGTGGGACGACCTGGTCGAGACGGCGAACGCGACGACGTAGACACCTCGCGGGAAGATGCACGCGCGGGGTGCGGAACCAGGAGTGCCGGCTGGAGTCCCTGTGGGAGGGGCTTCAGCCCGACGCCATGGCCCAGACAGTACCCGGTTCCCCCGGCGCGCCCACCAACCGCAGATGCCAGGACTGGTGCACGACCCGGTTACAGCTGCACTGCACGTCCACACAACGCCCACGCTGGCATCATGTGCGGGACCCCACAGGACCGCCGCATCACGTGACCGAACCCGCCCCGTTCCTACCGCCGCACGCCGAAGCCATCGTCGTGATGGGCGTCTCCGGCAGCGGCAAGACCAGTGTCGCTCAGGCACTGGCGGCGCACTACCGGCTGACCTTCCTGGATGCGGACGATTTCCACAGCGCCGCCGCCAAGGCGCAGATGGCGCATGGCATTCCGCTCAGCGATGCACAGCGCGCGCCCTGGGTCGCCGCCCTGGCGCAGCGCCTGCGCGCATCGGTCGATGCAGGGCAGAGCGTCGTGCTGGCCTTCTCGGGGCTGCGCAAGGCGCACCGGCAGCAGTTACGGGACACTGGAGTGCCGATGCGTTTCGTGTTCCTGCATGCGGCGGCGCATGTGATCGCCGAACGCCTGGCTGCGCGGCATGGTCACTTCATGCCGCCGGCACTGCTGCAGAGCCAGCTCGACACGCTGGAACTGCCACTGGACGAGCCCGACGTGATCTCGGTGGACGTGGACGCACCGTTCGACAAGGTCGTGGCCGATGCCATCGCGCAGTTGGATGCCACCGTGACGATCGCCTAGGCGGCGTGCCGGCACCGTCTCAGCAGAATAGGCGGTGCCTGGCGCGGTGATGCCGCAGCATCGGGCGCACCAGACAACGCCACCACGCGACTACGCCCAGCGATGGCGATCCCGACACCGCGGCATCGGGATCGCGCGCACCGGCCGCTCGCAACTCAGCGATGCGGCGCATGCTCGGCATGCCGCACCGGCTCATGGCGATTGGTGAACAACGGCACCAGTTGCCACAGCGCCGACAGCCCGACCAGCGCATAGACCACGCGCGACAGCGGCGCGTCCTGGCCGCCGAACAGCGCCGCGACCAGGTCGAACTGGAACAGGCCGACCAACCCCCAGTTGAGCCCGCCAACAATCAACAGAACCAGGGTGACGATATTGAGCACTTTCATGGCGGCATCTCGACGTGGGGGAGAAATTGCAGCCTGGGTCACGCTGCATTCCCGTGATGCGAGTGCGGTGTGTGTGCGGCATGAATGCATGCAATGCGCTGCTTATGCGTGGTCGGCGAATGCTGCATGCACTGTGCTGTGGCGGTGACCGCGTGGACTCTTTCCAATTTGAGTGAATAGGGATGATGCGTGCTGCTGTGGGCACTGCTCTTCGCCAATTCCGGACGGTCCTGGCCGGGGCGTGATCGTCTTCGCACCAATGAGACCGCGCGTCGGGACTGAAGTCCCTCCCACAATGGCATGCCAGCTGGCCGCGACGCTGCGCGTCGGAAGCCACTTCGCTATGCCCAGCGCCTCCTCACAGGATGCGTCTTGCGACGATTCCCAGCACAGTGACGCGGCGCAGACCGGATTCGCTTCTAGGCCTAGGTGCTCTGTCACAACCCATGAGCATCCACTGCTCTTCGTAGGAGCGGCTTCAGCCGCGACGAACGAGAAGAAGATGCCTCAGCCACGCTCCCGCATTCGAGCCGAAGCGTCTTCCATCACGAGGGAATGCAATGCGATCAGCTTACGGCGACCGGCAAGGCTGATTTCGTGCAACTTGCAGAGCGACGATGCCCACACACGCCCACTACCCTCGCCGCCTCACCCGCCCCGCCACGAAGCGCGACACGTTCGGCTCGTCTGGCACATGCCAGCGCCACGGTGCGTCCATCGCCTTGCTGATGCCGATCCGCGTGGTGACGACCGGCGCGGCAGGCGGCGGCGTCCCGTCCTGCCCCAGCCACAGGCGCGACTGCCGCGTGGTCAGGTCCAGCCCGTTGTCCGCGCCCGACACGCCCAGCGCCTTGGCCAGCCGCCCCGGCCCACGCGTAAGATCGGCCACGCGCGCCGCACCGCGGGCCAACTGCATCGCCTCGACCCCGGCCACCGGTGCCAGGGCGCGGATCAGCACCGCATGCCCCGGCGCACCGCCGCACACCGCATTGAGCGCCCAATGCATGCCGTAGATGAAGTACACATACAGATGCCCGGGCGGGCCGAACATCACCCGCGTGCGCGGGGTCATGCCCCGGAACGAATGCGCCGCCGGATCCTCCGCACCGCAGTAGGCCTCCACCTCGACGATGCGCCCGCAGCGTCCATCGGCGGCTATAAGCAGCTTGTTCAACAGTTCCGGCGCCACCACGCGCGCATCGCGCGCGTAGAACGCACGTGGCAGTGGCGTAGCGGCTAGCAGTTCCATCGGATCAGTCTAAGCGTTGCATTGCAGTGGCGGAGTGAGCCGCGGCCGGCGCGGCTCACACCCATGACGTCGGTCTCCAGACCGCAGCGCATGATGCTCATTGTGGGAGGGACTTCAGTCCCGACGCATGACGGTGTCCGGTATCGGGATCGTCTTTCTGATCTCCGACGGCGCAATGCATCGAGGTGAGCGCTGAGGGCTCACGCTTCCGAAGCAGCGGCGGACGATGCCGCCGCCACACGAGCGCACAGGGCACAGTGCATGCCCATTTCGCTAGAGGCAACGCCAAGCGACATAGGCATCCCAACCCGGCCAATCACTCCTGCGGAACGTTCAACTCCTTCAGCAGTTGCGGCGCCGGATACACCTTGGCCATCAGCCAGCGCAGGTAGCGCATGTCCACATGGATCGCGCGCTTGTAGCGCGGGTCGTACCACCAGCTGGCACTGACCGCCTCCCAGTTGCTGTCGAAGTTCAGCCCGATCAACTCGCCGCGTGCATTGAGCACAGGCGAGCCGGAGTTGCCGCCGGTGGTGTCCAGGTTGGTCAGGAAGTTCACCGGCTGCGTCTTCGACTGCGGATCGACCGTGCTGCCGAAATCGCCCTTGGCGATCGCCGCCAGCAACGGCTTGGGCGCATCGAACGGTTCCTTGCCGGTGTTCTTCTCGACGATGCCGGCCACCGTGGTCAGCGGCGCGAAGCTGACCGCATCGCGCGGCGCCAGCGGCTCCACACGGCCATAGCTGATCCGCAGCGTGCTGTTGGCATCCGGATACACCGCACGGCCCTGCTGCTTGCGCCAGGCGAACAGCGCACGCATGTAGGCCGGGCGCAGCCGCAACTGCTCGCCCTCGCGCGCCTTGCGCGCGTCGTCCAGCCGCAGCTGCGCCGGCACCAGCGCGGCGGCCAGCGCCAGCAACGGATCGGCCGCAGGCGCCGTGCCTTCGCGCGCAGCGGCGAAGCGCGACAGGCGCTCGGCCTCGGTGCCCAGCGCCGTGCCGGCATAGGCCTTGTCCAGCGCCGTCTGCAATTGCGCCGGGGTCCGCCCGAACGCCGCATCGAACTCCGGCACGCGTTGCGCATCCGGCAGTTGCTGGTAGCGGGTCAACAGCGTCGTCAGCAGCGCCTTCTCCACGGTCGGCGAGTAGCGCCGCTGCACCTGCTTGAGCATGCCCTCGATCAACGCCAGGTCGCGCTGCTGATAGCCGCTCTCGCGGCGATCGTCGGGCTTGCCGGCCTCCAGCCGCAGCCGCTCCAGGGTCAATGCGGAACGCAGCGCCTGGGTCTGCGTGGCGATCAAGCCCAATAGCAGATCGCGCTCGCGCAACGCCGACGCCTGGCCGAGCACCTTCTGCAACGCAGCGATATCGCGCGCATCGCTGCCGCGGGTGGCTGCGAGCATGCCGTGCTCGTCCTCTGCGCGCAGCCGCACCGCATCGCTGCGCTGCAAGCCTTCCAGTTCGCCAGCGGCCCGCTTGCGATTGTTTTTCAGCGACTGCAGCTGCGACGCATAGCGCGTGCGCGCCTCCGCATCGGCCTTGCCCGCCGCCTCGATCACCCCGATCAACTGGTCCAGCACCGCCACCCGCTGCGGCAGCGTCGCCTCCACCTGCTCGGCGAACTCCGCCGCCGTGCGATGCCGATAGGTGATGCCGGGGTAACCGGCCAGCATCGCGAAATCGCCGGCCTTCGGCCCATCGGCGGCGATCTGCAGATGCGCCGGCGGCTGGTAGGGCACGTTATCGGCGCTGTAGTCCGCCGGCTTGCCGTCCTTGCCCACGTACGCGCGCAGCAAGGTGAAATCGCCGCTGTGCCGCGGCCACATGAAGTTGTCGATCTCGTCGCCGTAGTTGCCGATCGCCCGCGGCGGCGCATACACCAGGCGCACGTCACGCAGCTCCAACTGGCGGATCCGATAGAAGTCAGTGCCGTAATACATGTTAGCGACGCTGCAGCGCACCCCAGCCTCGCGCTCGCAGTCGGCGACGATGCGCTTGCTCGCCGCATCCACCGCATCGTAGTAAGCGCGCCCGGTCTTGCCCTTGGCCGGCCCCAGCACCTGATCGGTGACCTCGTCGAAGCCCACCGTCACCAACACCCGGAAATCCGGATTGGCCGCACGCTCGTCGCCACGATCCCGCGCGATGAACCCGTTCTCGATCAGGTTCTCCTTCGCCGAGGTGTTGTACTGGATCACCCCGTAGGCGACGTGGTGGTTGGTCAACAGCAACCCGTCCCCGGACACGAACGCCCCGGTCCCGCCCCCAACCTTGACCACCGCACTCAACGGCGGCTGCGTCACCTCGGCCAGTGCCTGCGGATCGCCCTGGAACCCTGCCTCGTGCAGCGGATTGGCCAGCTCCGGCATCTGCGATGGCATCCACATGCCTTCGTCGGCATGGGCGGTGGTGGTGAGGGCGAGGCTTAGGGTGAGAGAGGCGGCAAGCGAGTTCGATAAGGGCATGCGGAAATCTTGGCAGAGAACGTACCCAAGACCTTAGCCGGCCGATGCGGTAGCAGCAACCAAGACGCCGATCCATTCATTGATGGATGCGGTCTTTACCAAGAAAGGTCCAGAATGCTCCCGACAAAAATGAGCGCAGGGTCAGCTCGCTTCCTACGACCCTATGCACAGATGCCTGCTATTGAATAAGTGAACCTGACCCCGTTACCCGCTTGTCCATGCTGGAGCGGCAACCGAGTCGACACCTTAGGATTTTCCAAAAAACTCCATCTATTATTGATTCACTACACATTGTTTCTTATGAGGAAATTTTCTATCCACACGCTAACAGCCGTACATTCCTTGGTGTTTATTTCCCATTAAAGCAAAGTGAAAAATGCACCTAAAAACCCGCCAGCCATTATTAAAAAAGCGCCAAAATAATGGACAACAAAGTATTTTTTATCATATTCAAGCAGCCGGATTTTTGCATCACGCAATTCGCCACTTTCTCCATCAACAAATAAAATTTCATTCTTTATAAGAATCTTAAACTGCGTTAAAGGCTCATTTTTAAAATCCCAATCCTGGCCTTCTGCTATGGCCATTTTTCGCACCACTCTAACCCTACTCGCGTGGATCAACATGTTCACCAGAATCAAACAGATCCCAGGGGACGCCCCCCAAAAGAAAGCGCTAACTGGACTGATCATAAAAAATCACCTTTTTTTATCCGCAGGTGGTAGCGCCTGAGGTTCACCAACCGTAACAGTTGGTACTGGCGGGGACTGCGAGCTTATTAACGTGGCTTGACCTACAGTAACGTTGGGTGAACCAACTGGAGGCCCAAAAAGCGTTGAACCTTTTGCTTTCGAAGCCGTGGTATGGAATTCGAACGGAAGAAAAGCGAGCTTGCCCCCGACAGAAATAGTATGCGTTGGCTTACATCTAGTACATAGCGTTCTTTCATACCCTATCGATCCTCCTCGTACATTGACTGAGCCTCCCGCCGAGCCTTCGATTGCGTTCCCAGCCATTTCTTCAGCGGAGTTAACCTCGGAAATACTAATCTGATAACTGTATCCAGCCCCAACGTCTGTTCCAGCTTGCACCCCAAATTGTCCAATCATACCGTAGCGCCACGTCCGAGGATTTAAGGATGGAAAACTGAATGTATGCTGCACGCCGCCAGAAATCCCGACAATCGCCGCAGCGCTTCCTCCACGTCCTACAGCGATGGTAAAGCGGCCATCAGGATCTATATTTTTATATGGATTAGCAGCCGCATACCAGTATCTATTGAAGTTTTCTCCGTCATTCCCGACTACAACAGGATCTACAGAAATAAATCTTGCAATATCACTGTTGTAATAACGCTGTTGCATGTAAGTCAGTTCAGTCGCAGCATCCACAACATGCCCTGTATAACCAGGCCCATCTATAACTGCGCGACTCAGTAGGCTTCCATAAGGCTCGTACTCGCTACGCTCGAGGACGTTGCGATCTTTATCCGTCGCCAGCACAGGAGACCCCAACCCATCCGTATGGATATAGCGAACTGTCTGAGCCAAAGCACCAAACGCGGCAAGCAATGAAAGGCCGGCTGCAGCCATCAGGCGCATTGCCGCACGAATCCCCTGGAAATTTGACATCACTCGTCCTTGCGAGTTGGAACCATCGATGCGCGATGTAGAGTCGACTTTTTTCATGTGAGTCGGATCGACAACGCTTCCCTAGCAATATTACGGTGCAACATACTCAACGAAGTCTACGGTGCAGACTCCGTCAAAGCATACTTACTTCAAGTAGACCTCAACGATGTCGCAGGCCTTGGTCTGTACATCGATCTTGCGCTTACTGACCAGCGCGGCCATGAGAGTAGCGAGCAATGCTTTGCCACCTGGGGCTGATCGTCTTGGAAATGCAACACTCCCGCTGTCGCTGGGAATTCTGCAGGTGTCGCTGAAAGCCATACAAAGTGGCTCGTGTTCGCCTGATATGTCCCTAGCTGCACGACCTCGACGTTCTGCATAGAATCATTTGCTGGTGCTGACCCACTCAGGAGGACAAACAGCAATAGCGCGCCCGTTGTAGTTCTCATGGCGTGGTTTTTTCTCTTTCGTCAAGGAGCTGGCTTCAGAGTTGGCTGACTTGCTTGCATTCCAGGCGGATTATTCAACCATATAGATGAACTTTCCGGTACATGACGTATCGTTGTCGTCCATGATCAAGGTCACGCGTTTCCCACTGACGAATGCCGACATCAACATCGCATAGATCGCCTTGTTGTTTTCCTGTTCCTTTGCCCAATAAACCGGCTTTCCAGCAGGGCACGTGGTATTTCCCTCGCTCAAGAGAAAAGGGATCTGGGTAGGCATGTAGGTCGCCTCAATCTGCGTGACCTTGCCGGTGATGATCTGCAAAGCACTCGCTGATTCGCTGTAAGACATCCAGAACAGCACACATCCCAACATCAAGATCCAACGCATAAAATTCCACTCCTAGGAAATTTAAAGATTATGTTGCGGATACCGTTCTTCCGGCACCCCTACCTTCAACCGTTCAAAAGCAGTTGATACAGCAACGGCACGATATCCACCGCAGGCCGCTGGTCATGCGTCACGTTCGAAGCCGCAGTGCAGTTGCCATCCGCCGTGCACGCGGTCACGCGATACGAATAGGTCCCTGCCGGCCTGGCCAACGAGGTCCAGTTGCCCTGGCTGCCGTCGTACACCGAGGTCCAGGTAACGCCATCCACGCTCTCTTCCACCAAGTAGCGGGTTGCGCCGGAGACCGGGTTCCAGTTGACGTAGTCCTTGACCGATAGCGCCTGTCCCAACGGCCAGTCGGCTTCGGCAACCAGGCTGCCGCCCAGCAGGATGTAGTCGGTGGACTTGGACTGGCGCTGGTTCTTCTGGAACCGCAATGCCCCGGACTGGTCGTACAGCGAGCCGATGTTGCCGGCGCTCTGCAGTGCCAATGTGCGGCGGCCATTGCCGTCGTAGCGGTAGGTCTCCTTGCCGGTCGCCTGGCGCAGGCGGTTGCCGTAATCGAACACGAAGGCCTGGCCATTCTTGTTGCTGAGGTTACCCTGCGGGTCGTAGCTCATACCGATCACCGTGCTGCCGCCGCAACTGCCGGTCTTGACGTTGGTGAGCTGCCAGTTGGCGTCGTAGCAGTAGTAATGGTCGCGGCCCGGCGCGACGACATGGGTCAGGTTGTCGAGGACGTCGTAGCTATAGGTCGCGACGCTGAACATGGGTGACTCGGCCCTGATCAAGCGGTCCAGGCCGTCATAGGTCATGGTTCGGTCGCCACGACCACCGCGCCCGGTGGCGCCGTCGCTGATGGCCGCCACGTTGCCATTGGCATCGTAGTCATACCCATCGCTGAGGAACGCCGTGCCACCGTAAGCATCCTGGCTGGTGTCCGGCAACTGGCGCTTGTTTTGCGTCAGCGTGTGGACGATGCCGTTGCCGTAGGTGAACTGCTTGATCGCGCCGTTCGGGTAGTAGCTCACGCCGGTGGCATAGCTGCCGGCCTGGGTCGGTTGGCCCAGGGCATTGGGTGCATAGTCCACCGTCTGTCCCGACGGATAGCGGTGCGCAGCGAGGTTGCCGTTGGCATCGTAGGCGTAACCCAGCGCCCAGGTCTCGCCATCGGCCTGGCCCTGGCTCTCGGCGATCAGCAGGCGGCGCTTGTTGTAGGCGTAGCTGTTGTAGGTGGCGACGCCGTTGTTGGTGGTGGTGATCTGCTTGACCGCCCCATCCGGCCAGTAGCTCCAGGCCTGGTTGCCATTGCCGTCCGGGAAACTCAACGCCTTGATCCGATTGCGCACGTCATAGCTGCGGTCGACCCGGCGGCCGGAAGCGAAGGCTGAATCCGCATCGCACGACGTGGTGCTGGAGAGCGACAGGCCGGCTGCACTCCATACCAGGTTGCCAGCAGCGTCATAGCCATTGGCCGTGGCACCGGTTTCCGGTTCCACCGTCTTGCACAGTTGCTGGTAGGTGTCGTAGACGTAGCTGCGAGTGACCGACACGGTGCCGTTGGCGTCACGGCGGCGGATGGACAGCGGCTTGCCGAAGATGTCGCGATTGATCTCGGTGGTGGCGCCCTCCGGATGCTGGAACCAGACCGGCGCGTCGTAGCCCGGGCGGTCGAAGACCTGATAGCCGGACAGCGTCTGGTTGCCCCGCGGATTGGTCACGCGCATCTGGTTGCCGGTCAGGTACTCGGTCTTCGTCGTCAGCAGGTCGTGTTCGGAGTCCTGGGACACCGACGTGGTCCGGCCGAGCGCGTCGTACTGTGTCCAGGTGCCCGTCGACAGTTGATCGGCCGTGCCGGGGTAGGAGGCGAACAAGGTGTGCCCCTGATGGTCATAGCTGAACCGGCTGAACCGCTGGGTGGCGCCCACGTTCGCGGCGTCGTACTCCTGGGTCAGCACCGGCCGCCACAGTCCATCGAGGTAGGTGACCTTCCTGGCGTTGCCAGTCGACACCGTATGCCGCCAATGCCCTGCAGGCAGACCGAATTCGGTGGCGTTCACCTGCTCGAAGGCCAAGCCGGTCGATGCCCAGGCAACGGTGTCACTGCTGGGGTAGGCGATGTTCGTCAGCCGCCCCATGGCATCGTAGCCGTAGCTGGTCGCATAGCCGTTTTCATCGGTTGCCGAGCTGATCAAGCCGCGGTCGTCGATGACGGCCGTGTCGCTGGTACCGTCCGCGTAGGTGATACCCTGCGGCATGCCGCGCTTCCAGCCGCTGAGGCTGGTGGCATTGCCATTTCCGTCGATGACCTTCGCCACCGTTCCGTCGCCATTGTAGGCAACCGTCTGGATGGTCTTGCCGAACCGCGAGAAACGCGTCGGCAGCGCGGTCGCGGCGTCGTACGTGTTCGCGGACATCTCCTGTGTATCACCTGGCGCCGTCTTGGTCACGGACGCGACCTGGCCGATGACCCACAGGTTGAGGTTGTCGTAGTAAGCCGTGGCCTCGGTGCGGGTATTGAACGCGCTGGAGCGGGTCACGCTGGTGGGGCGTGCGAACACGTCGAAGCTGTTCACCGCCATCTGGAAGGTGCCGCCATCCTGGGTGATGGTGGTTCGCTTGAGCGGCCTGAGTCCCGCAATGGAGACGTCGTCTTCGTTCGATCCATGCCCAGAACCGACGAAATTCGGAAACGGCTGATTGGCGACTTCATCGCTGGTGATGTAGTCGTTCACGCTCGTGCTGAGGATATTCACGGTATCCCCGGACGAACTGCTGGTGTACGAACCGGTCTCCACGCCCAGGTCCAGCCCTTCGTTCAAGTTGTACCAGGCACCGAACGTGTACCGCTTGAAGTCGTTTTCCGGACCGCGCACCTCGGTCTGTACCGATTTTCTGCACGCGGTCGGCGGCAGGTTGGGGCGCTGGCACATTTCCGCAAAGGCGAGTGCGCCTGCGCCAATATCGTAGGTGTACGACCACCGCATCGACGGCAGCCCAGGACCGCTGATCGACTTGCTGACCAGGGTGAAGTTATCCGCGAAATTGGGAATTGTCAGGTATTGATAACTCGTACTCGGGCCCGCCGAGTCCATGAAGCTATTGCATTGCTTAGGAATATTGTGGCGGTAATGCCTTTGCACCGAAAAGGTGTACGTTGCCGTGGCATTACTCGGCAAGGTCACCGCGTACGTGAAGTCTCCGAACGACGGTTCTGGAGCCGGGCAGCGCGGAGGATTCTGGTAGAGCGGCCGCTCCGGGGTCGGCGTAATGATCATGTCGCCGCTCTGCACGTAGCGCGACTGGGCATTATCCGGCTGCGTCACCGTCAACGACTTGTCACCGTAGGAGTAAGTCCAGTTGCCGATGCTGGACTCGACCGACGTGATGTTGGCACCGGAAGTTCCGGTCACCCGAATGTAGCGGCCATCGCTGGCGTCGATGCGTGACAACTGGTCGCCGTTGTAGGTGTAGGTGACCCAATTACCGAAGCGGTCCTCGACCCGTGTCGCCAGGAAAAACACTGCCAGGCGCTCCATAGACGCACTCGCGGAATAATTACCCATGCGCTTGGAGATGGTTGGGTGCTTCTTGCTCACCACCCAGTCGAAGTAGTACTTGTCGCCTTCCGGCGACAAAGCGACGAATCCTTCGCCCGGATAGCCGTTCTTGGTGCTCGCCAGGCAGGAGAAGCGCCAGAAATCCTTGGTGATCCAGGGATAGCTTGCGCCGTTGTTCGGTGCCGGCAACTGCGTCGAAGGATCCATGAGCATCTGGCGATCGCCCGAGCCCGGAATGTGCAGATTGTTGCCTGACCAATAATCCCGCGCAGGGATAGTGTAGCTCGGTGGTTCTGCGGGCTGACTGCAGCGGCTATTCGGGCTATTGCCGTACACCTGCCAGCCGTTCGTGCTGAACACGCCCATCAGGTACGGCACATCGAACGAACCGCCGACGCCAAAACCGTCGAGCTTTCCACTGCGCCCCGCACCGTCGTCTTCCACAACATGCGTGCGCTGCAGACGGACCGGCAGCTTGCTGTTGCCAGGGATGTCGATGTCCGTCCAGTTGAACACCACGCTGCCGTTCTTCAGGCTGACCTGCTCGCCGAAGGAATCGACGCTCAAGCGTCCGATTTCCTGCGATTGCTTGATGCGCTCGACGTACTTCTGGTCGTACCGCAATTCGTCCGCACCGGCGGTCGCCGCATATCCGAGGGCCAACAGCGCCAGGCTTGCGCGCAGCCGGAAGAACATCTGGAACCTATCCATAGAGAAGTCTCAAGAAAGCAGTCGGCAACCGGTGCGAAGGCTGCAGCGCATCTGGCGTGCGCGACAGGGACACGGTCGGAATCAGGAAGTGGAGCGGACCGCAGGCGCCCGAAAACGGGGCGCCGGCATGGGGCGAGACCGCTAGGGCGGCAATCGCGACGGATTGCGCAGCTGTGTGACAGGCAAGCCGGTGCCGACGCGACAATCCATGTTTCCCCCTGGTTTCAATATCGTGCCCTGGGGATCACCGCACGCGGTCATGGCGGCGCATGGCGCTGCCGAAATGCTGCACGTCTGCCGCAGCCTGGGTCCCCGGCGAAACTGTGATAGACCGCACCCGATGCTGTCAAGGAGATTTTGCGGTTGCAGCATGCGCCGTGCTCAAACGGCGCACTACTTCTCCTTCCGCCAATTCACCGACCCGCGGTTCTCCACCGTGCTCGATTCCACTTCGGCGTCGAAGCCGCGGCCGAGCAGATATTTCAGCGTCAGCACCGAGCCGCTGCCGATCAGCGACACGCCGTAGCTGACGTAGAGTTTCGGCGAGAGGTATTTGCCGAAGCCGACCACCGAGCCGCCGAGCGTGCGCGACTGGCTGACGCCGGCGTCGTCGAAGCCGAGCTTGGCGCCGAGTTGCGAGGCGAGCAGGCCGCTGCCGGCCGACAGGGCGCTGGCCGCGGCGGTGACCTGGTCGGCTTCGGCGCTGCTGGTGTTGCTGAGGCTGCGGCCCAGCACCAGGTAGGACATCGCCTCGGATTGCGACATCGACGGGTCCGACCACACGTCCGCATGCGGGGCGGTGGCGCGGCCGGTGACGTCGATGCCGGCGGTGACGTCGGCGACCTGGCGCTGCGCGCGGATGTTGATGCGCGGGTCGGAGACGATGTTGTTGCTCCAGGTGAGCTGGCCGCGGGTGATGGTCAGGTCCTGCCCGTACGCCTTGTACTTGCCGCTGACGTCCAGCCCGCCGGTGGCGGTCATCTCGCGGCCCGGCCGCGAGCGCACCTGCATGGCGCCGGTCAGGGCGCCCTTGAGGCCGAAGCCGGCCATCTTGACCTGGTCGCCCAGGGTCACGCGCAGGTCCATTTCCAGCGGCGAAGTCGGCGTGGCCTCGGGATCGGCCGGGTCCAGCACCACCACGTCCTCGGACAGCGAGGTGCCGCGGTCCAGCCGCTCCAGGTCGATGTCGGCCGAGGGCACGGTGACCTGGCCGCTCAGCATCATGGTGTTGTTGGCGATGCCGAACTGCAGGTCGGGATTGGCCACCGCGCGCAGTTCCGCGGTGTTGGACACCAGCACGTTGGTGCCGCGGATGTTCAACTGCAGCGGCGTGCGGTCGCCGTACCAGGACAGGCCGCCATCGACATTGAGCGTACCCTCGCCGGACTTCACCGAGGCGACGATGCGCGCCGAGCCATCCGGCTGCGCGTCGAAGCGGCCCTTGCCTTCACTCAGGGTCAGGCCCAGCGCCGGCAGTTCGCCGGTGAAGTTGCTGAGCGTGGCGTCGCCGCCCATCGCCGGTTGCGAACGGGTGCCGCGCAGACTGACGTGGCCTTCGACCAGGCCCTTGGGCCGGACCAGGTCGGGCGAGAACAGCTCCAGCCAGTACAGCCGCGCCATGTTCATGTAGATCTCGCCGGTCAGCGGCGCGTACGCATCCCAGCCGGTGTCGACGGTGGCATCGACGAAGCCGTCGCCCTGGAAGCCGATGCCGAGCTTGGAGTGGATGTGCTGCGCGCTGAAATCGGTGACGAAACTGAACTGGTCGTAGCGCAGCAGTTCGCCACGCGCGTTGTCGCCCAGGCGCAGGCCGCCTTCGCGCGAGGCCAGGCGCAGCGAGCCCTGCCAAGCATTGCCGGCCGGCTTGAAGCTGCCGTCGATGGACAGGTCGCCGCGCAGGTACATCTTGCGGCCGCTGTTGGGCGGCAACCATGGCTGCACCAGGGCCAGCGGCAAGGCATCGCCGCGCAGGGTCAGGCCCTGCTTCGGCCAGTCGGCGGACACGCACAACGCGCCGCCGCTGCCCGGCGCCAGGCAGCTCTCGGACAGGCTGAAGGCGCTGCCGGCCACGCTGAAATTGGCCGCCTGCCGCAGTTGCCACGGCTCGCCCTTGGCCGGGGCGATGCGCAGCGTGTTCAAGGCGCCCTGCCAACGCGCGCCGTCGCGGCGCACTTGCCCGGCCAGGGCCAGCGCGCCCATGTCGTTCTCGGTCTTGGCATCGAGTTGCAGATTCTCGACCGCACCGCGCGCATCCACGCTCAGCGTCTGCAGCAGCACGCCGGCATTGATCGCACTGCCGCGCAGGGCGAGTTCACCGCCGTTGCCGCGCCAGGGCAGGCGCCCGCGCAGGCTGAGGCTGTCGGCGCCGTAGCTGTCCCACTTCAGGCCGTTGCCGGTGAGGTCGGCGGTGAGGTTCGGCGCATCGCGGCGGCCCTTGATCTGCACGCTGCCGCGCAGGCTGCCGGCGCCGCCGGGCAGCAGGTCGGCCAGTTGCAGCGGCTGCAGTTGCGCATCGATGTCGAGCTGGTCGCCGACCTTGCCCTGCGCCTGCAGGCGGCTGTCGCCCAGGCTCAGTTGCAGCTTGCCCTCGCCCTGGCTGCCCTGCAGGGCGAGCTTGGCGTTGGCGTCGAGGGCGCGGCTGCGCAGGCGTCCGTTCAAGCGCGGGATGTCGAGCGTGGCCTGGTAGCCGGCGGCGCTGCCGTCCGGCCGCGCCGGCAACTGCTTGCCCTGCGAGGCGAAGGTGCCGGACAGCTTGCCGTCCCAGCCCGGCGCGAAGTAGCCGGGGTCGAAGCCGGCCAGCGTGCCTTGCACGTCCCAGTTCAATTCCGGCACCCAGGCAACGTTGCCGCCCAGATCGAGCGTGCCGCTGGGCATGGTCGCGCGCACCTGCTTCAGCAGCGCCTGGCGATCGTCGCCGCGCACGTCCAGCTGCAGGTTGGCGCTGTCCTTGCCGCGGGCGACGGTGGCCTCGCCGTAGGTGGCCCACTGTTTCATCGTGCCGGCCACGCCCAGGTTGGCCTCGACCAGCTTGATCGGCACCGCTGGCGCGTCCGGGGTGGATGGATCCGGCGCAGTGGTGAAGGTCATGCCGCTGGCGTTGACCGCGAAGCGCAACTGCGCATTGTCCGGGTCGCGCAGATCGGCGGTGCCGCGCAGGCGCAATTGCCCGTCGAACGCGCGCAGCTGCAGCGGCGCGACGGTGAGCACCTGGTTGTCCAGGCTCAGGTGCGAGGGATCGAGCACGAGCTTTTGCCCGTCGCGCGATAGCTCGCCCTGCAGGTCGGCATTGCCGCCCTTGCCCTTGGCACGCAGGTCGAAGGCCAGCGGCACGGACGCCGGGGCGTCGTCGGCCGGCGGCACCAGCAGCGACGGATCCAGCGCCTTGCTGCTGGCGGCGAACTCCCACACCGGATCGGTGCGGCCGGTGAACACCAGGGTGGCGCGCAGCGGCGCCGGCGCGTTGCCGGCGATGGCCACTTCCATCTTGTCCAGGTCGCCGCGCGCGACCAGGCCCAGGCGCGCCGGGGTGCGCCCACGCGCGGCCGGCAGCACCGCGCTGGCGGTGAGGTCGGCCTTGTAGTCCTGGCCCGGCAGGTAATCGCCATTGACGCGGAAATCGCCGCGGTCGCTGTTCACCACCACCTGGGTGGCGCGGAACTCGCCGTTGGCCACTTCCACGCCGCCGCGCAGTGTGCGGATGTCGATCATCGGCTGCTGCGCCTGGGTGATGCGCAGGCCGTCGATGGCGATGCGGTCGGCCTGCAGGGCCAGCGGCACTTCGATCTGCGGCAGCGACTGCGGCCAGCGCGGCAGTTCGAACGGTTCGTCGCTCTTGGCCAGGTTGAGCGTGGCGTTGGTCAGTTCCAGCGCGTCCAGTTGCAGCTTGCGCCCGAGCAGCGGGCGGATGTCCGGATCGAGGTAGGCGCGCTCGGCGGTGAAGTGGATCTCGTTGTAGCGGAAATCCAGGTTGTGCAGGGTCAACGGGCCGGCCAGCGGCCCTTCGGCGCGCTCCCAGGTCAGCGTGGAGCCGGCCGGCAGCCGCGCCACCACCTGCGCCAGCAGCACGTCGCGCCCGGCCACGGTCTGCAGCAGCCAGTACAGCGCGATCGCCGCCAGCAGCACCAGGCCGGCCACGGTCAGCGCCGAGCCCCACCAGAAGCGCTTGCGCCGGTAGAAGCGCGGGCGCCGCGGCGGCGGCGTGGCGGGCGACGTCGGCTCCAGCGGCGCGCTCACAGGTTGGCTCCGATGTTGAGATAGAGCTGGAACTGCGAGTCGGGATCGTTCAAGCCATGCGCGATGTCCACCCGCACCGGGCCGACCGGCGAGCGCCAGCGCAGGCCGAAGCCGACGCCGGTGTGCCAATCCGGCGTATCGTCGAAGGCGCTGCCGCTGTCGACGAACACTGCGCCGCCCCACGGGCCGCCCTTGAAGTAGTGCTCGTACTCGGCGCTGCCGGTGAGCACGTGCTTGGCGCCGAGCGCGAAACGGTCCGGCCGCGGCGTGCGCGGGCCGACCTCGCGGAACGCATAGCCGCGGATGCTGTTGTCGCCGCCGGCGAAGAAACGCAGGCTCGGCGGCATCGCCACCAGCGCGTCGGTCCAGGTGCTGCCGGCTTCGCCGCGCAGGATCAGGCGGTCGTTGTCGCCCAGGCCGTGGAACCAGTTCACCCGCATGTGCGCCTGTACGAAGCTGGCATCCGAGCCCGCGCCCTCGGCACCGCCGCGCAGGCTGATGTTGCCGCTGAAGCCCTTGCGCGGGAACACCTTGTCGTCCACGCCGACGTAGTCGGCTTCGATCTGCGGATAGAACAGCGTCGAGGTCTGGTACAGCGCGCCGTCGAACACCTCGTCGGTGGCGTAGCGCCAGCGCTCGCGCAGCGCGTTGATCGAGGCGATGGCGGTCCAGTGCTCGTTGATCTGGCCGCTGCGGCTGCCGGTGAGCTTGACGTTGCGCAGGTCGATGTAGTCGGTCTGCTCGTCGTAGACGCGCAGCGAGGTGGTGTACCAGCCATCGAGCCAGCGGAACGCCGGGATCCGGTAGCTGGTGATGAAGCTCTTGCGCTTCTGCGCGTAATCCAGCTGCGTGCTGAGCTTGTGCCCGCGCGCATTGACGTAGCGGCGGTCCACGCCCAGGCGCACACCGGCGCCGCTCTCGCTGCCGTAGCTGAGGCCGGCGGTGTAGATGCTGCGCTTGGCGCGGGTGAGGTTGACGTCCACCGGCACCTCGCCGTTGGCGTCGGCCTCTTCCGGCTTGGGCTGGATGTCGATCACGCTGAAGTAGTCGAGCTTGACCAGCGACTCGCGCAGACGATCGAGCTTGCCTTCGTGGTAGTAGCTGCCTTCCTTCCAGTACACCAGCGGATCGAACAGCTTCTGGTTGAAGTAGTCCTGGTGGAAGCGGATCGGGCCCATGTTGTAGCGGCGGCCGCTGTCCCAGCTCAGGTCGATGTCGGCGGCGTGGTCGGCGCGGGTCACCTCGACCTTGCGCTGGGTGAAGTCGGCATCGAAGTAGCCGCGCTCGGCCAGCCGCCGGGTGATGGTGACCTTGCTGGTCTCGTAGACGCTGCTGACGAAGATGTCGCCCTGGCGCGGGCGGAAGTTCTTCAGGTCCTCGCCCAGGTAGCGGTCGTCCTCGGCCGGGCCGGTGATGCCCACATGGAAATTGCGCACCCGGATCGGCTCGCCCTTGTCCACGTGCACCACCACGGTCAGCTTGTCGTCCTGGCGCGGCGCGTCGACGGTGATGGTGGGAGTGAAATAGCCGAACGGCTCCAGCGCCTGCCGGGTCTGCCGCTCGGCCTGGCTCAGCAGATACTCCAGGCGCGACTCGCCCTGGTCCTTGCCGATGGCGTCGTACAGCGACAGCGAGACCTGGATGTTCTCGATCATGGCCTCGTCTTCGTCCTTGTTCAGCCCCTCGATTTGCACTTTCTCGATGACGCCGCGGGCCTCGGCGAGGCCGGCCAGCGAGAGCAGGGACAGGAAGGTGGCGAGACGGGGGATGGGTCGCATGGGCGTCAGAATACCGGCACCCCATGTGAAGCTGTTAACTAGACGTTTGTTATGTGTGACCGGGATGTGGGGTGCGCGGCCACTGCGCAGGGATGTTTTGGGGGCTGTGGCGCGCGTCTGCCAAGCGAAACACGGGCCACTCGCATTGCTTGCCAAGCCGCGGCGGCGGCGCCACGCTGGCCGCCCGACCCGCAGGAGCGCCGCATGTTCACCGTGATCGAGACCCCACGCCTGGTGCTGCGCCGGCTGGACCCCGAGCGCGATGCGACGCCGATGCTGGCCCTGCTCAACGACCCCGGCTTCCTGGCGCACATCGGCGACCGCGGCGTGCGCGACGAAGCCCAGGCCAGCCGCTATCTCGCCGACGGCTCGGTGCGCAGCTACGCCGAGCACGGCTTCGGCCTGTATGCGGTGGAACGCCGCGACGACGGCGCCTGGCTTGGCGTGGCCGGGCTGGTGCTGCGGCCGACCCTGCCCGCGCCCGACCTGGGCTATGCCCTGCTGCAGCCCTACGCGGGCCGGGGCTACGCCAGCGAGGCGGCGCGCGCGGTGTTGGACTACGCGCGCAGCGTGTTGGCGCTGCCACGCGTCTACGCGATCGTGGCGCCGGGCAATGCGCGCTCGTTGCGGCTGCTCGCCGCGCTGGGCTTCGTCGCCCAGGGGCGTGTGCGCCTGAGCCCGGAGGCGGCCGAGGTCGAACTCTATCTGTGCGAACTGCACGCGCCCCAGGACCGCGCCTGAGCATGGACACCTTGCACACACTGCGGCTGTTTGCCGACTACAGCCAGTGGATGAACCAGCGTCTTTACGCCGCGGCCGCGACCCTGCCGGACACCGCCATCGCCGAACCGCGCGGCGCCTTCTTCGGATCGCTGTTGGGCACGCTCAACCACCTGGTGGTGGCGGATACGATCTGGCTACAGCGCTTCGCCCAGCATCCGGCCCGGCACCCGGCGCTGCAGACCATCGCCGCCAAGCCGGTCCCGGCCGCCCTGGACGTGCCGCAGGCCGACTGCCTGGCGGACCTGCAGACGCAGCGCGAGGCGCTGGATGCGACGATCGCCGCCTGGATGACGGAACTGCAGCCCGACGATCTCGATGTGGCGCTGCGCTATCGCAATACCCGTGGCGAATCGCACTGCCGGCGCTTCGGCGACCTGCTGCTGCACTTCTTCAACCACCAGACCCACCACCGCGGCCAGGTCACCACCTTGCTCAGCCAGACGGGTGTGGATATCGGCGTGACCGATATGCTGGCGGTGATTCCACAGATGGAGATGGGGTGATCTTTCGATCGCGGGGCGCTGCGCTCGATGAGCGACTTGGCGTGTTTCCAAGTGGTTTTAGCAATGCGCTTTTGCCGTGGCGTAGCGGCATCTGTCGTCGCAACTGTAGGAGCGGCTTCAGCCGCGACAGGCATCCCCTGTAGAGCGCATCGCGGCTGAAGCCGCTCCTACACGTGAGCCTCCGTGTTTGCGGGAGGCTCCCTCCAGAGCACAACCGCCGCGTCACTCGGAGCCGCGCTGCGCCTGCAACTGCGCCACGATCTCGCGCAACTCCGCCACCTCGGCCTCCAGCGCCTGCACCCGGCCTTCCAACTCGTCGTGGCCCGACGCCGCCGGCCGTGCCTTGAACGTGGCCGCCAACGCCTCTGCATCCACCGGACCGGTGAGCAGATGCATGTAGCGGTCCTCGCGCTGCCCGCTGGCACGCGGCAACTGCAATGCCAACTGGCGCTGCGCCAGCCGTTCCAACTGATGGCGGACATCTTCCGCATCGGCGAAGCGCGCCATGCGCTCGGCCCGCGTCAGCAACTCATTGACGGTCTGCGGACCACGCAACAACAGCAGGCCGAGCAGGGCCACCTGCTGCTGGGTCAGATCCAACGCCGACGCCAACCGATGCTCGTAGCGCTCGGCGCGCGAGGAGAACTGCTGCCGCACCAGGCCACGCCCCTCCAGTTGCCGCAGCGCATGCTGGACATCGCCCGGACTCAACGCCATGACCGGCTCACGCGAGGTCTTCTGATTGGCCGCCACCACCGTCGCATTGACCGTGAGCGGATACGCATCCGGCGTGGTCGCCTCCTTCTCGATCAGGCAGCCAAGGGCGCGGGCTTCGGTGGTGGAGAGAGTGGGGATCGTGGGGGTGTCGGTCATGGTATTGGCTTCTTGCTGGTCAGGGGCGAAGCATACCGCTCGAGAGTTTCGGCTTTGCGGGCTGCTGCCGTACCGATCCTGGTGCCGTGTTCTTAAAGCGCTTGCGCGTCTCCAGGGTGGTGCTGCTGTCGACCATGGTCAGCGTGGTGCTGTTGAGATCGTTGCCGGCGACCACGGCAAGGCCGTTGCCGGCGTCGAGCTTGGCGCGGTCAGGTTGACGTCGTGACCGGCGCTGAGCACCAGGTTGCCGCCGGCGGTGAGCGCCTGCTGGTCAATGTCCTGGGTGGTGGTCGTAGTCGTGACCCTGGTCTTGCCCTCGCGGTGCTGTCGGTGACGGTGCGGCTGTCGCCGAGCACCGAGGTCACGTCGAGGTCATGCCCGGCTGCGGCGATCAGGTTGCCGCCCGCCTGCACCTGCGCCTGGCGGATGGTCAGGTCGTCGCCGGTGGCCAATTGCAAGCTACCGCCAGTGGCGATGCTGGTGCGCACCGTGGCCTTACCGTTGGCATTGGTGACCAGAGTCAGCGACAGGTCGTGGCCGATCTAAAAGGCGGCATTAACCCCGCGAGCAATCGCCTCATTGCATCGGCTCTCGCTAAACGCTCATCCATCTGTCATCTTCGATTTTGATAGCGCCAAGTATAGATCCTATCTAAAGCGTCACTCGCGATTGATCTTATATATATCTGTTGCTGAGTAAGACGCCGTCGCTGGCCGAATCGCTTTTTGCCTTGAACAGCACCCTCATAATTTAAAATTAAATAAAAATTTAAGCTTCCACACCCCTCCTGTCCGCAAATTCCCGACGCCTCATAGATACATCTACAATTTCATTTTTACTAAGCCCACAGTAAGTTGGAAGTGAATCCTCTGGTACTTTTTGAATTAAAGCAATCCCGCAAGATATAAAATACCTAAGCTCTCTTTCGGTGACCACAGCATTAACTTCAACAGAATTATCGATGCTATCTTTCATTTATTAGGCGCCTGAGTTTTTAAATATTTTCCAACCAACACCACCTACATCAGGCCTAAATACCCCGTAGCTTCGCCTCTACGACCGCGTATTACAATAGTTTTTGTTGAGTGCTCAAAATAATAAATCGTCCTGTCAACCGCTTGGCGACGCTCAATCGCGGGGTCGGCGACTATATTTCAATAAAATCTTGGAACTACTTTTTAGTAGTAGTTCCAATATCAACAAACTCGTCTCTTTCAACAATCAGATACTACATCCAGGGAACTCCACAATGGTGGAAGCCCTAGGGCTTCCATGTATGTTCCGAAATCCACGAATGGCTCGAGTCCTACAGCCTCAGACGAGAACCATGTAGCTTCACATTCTTGGCAGATGTACAGCAATCTCCCGGTGGATTTAATTTTGGCTGTGCAAATATCGCCTTGTTCACATCTTGGACAGAGCATCTCTAACCCTACTTGACAGGATAGGCAGTTATTACCTTATTTGTTCCCGGGCGTACAATTATTTTGATGTTTTGTTCGCCAGAGGTTCCAACAACGCGTCCCATCGGGACGATATAAGCACCGGGATCTCCAGGGACAGGACTTCCTTTTGTTAACCAAGCCTGATCAATTAATCCCAAGACTTGTTTTCGATCTACATTGAAAACGCTATGAGTAGTTTTATTCGGGTTGGGTACCGCATGATCTAAAACATGTTTAATTCTATTTCCATGTACGGATCCCTGTCCATATTCGAGTCCTGCTGGGGTTGTCCAGGTCCGAGTTGCCTTGTCAAAAGTAAGCTTTACCGCCTCATCAGCCGACTGTGCGTTACCAAGTGCAGCAGAACTCCTTAGAGCTTCAAGGGTCTCCTCGGACGCATAAATTTCACCAGCCGGACCCTGTATAACCGTTTCGCCGTCAGGGTTAACTATACGTCTAAATCCATTCGGCAGCTGACCCGTTTCATTGGCACCCGCTCCAGCTGACTTCAAGGTACCGTAGCCCGGAGGGAGTTCAGGAAAGCCATTCAAAACAGCTGCATCAATGGCATTGCCTTTCGAAACATCTGCCACCACATTCGCCGTAGCAGTACCATCAACCGAGCGAATAACCCATTTCTCTCCTGTGCCACCTGCTGTTTCAGCAACCCCTTTGAGTCCCGTCCGCGCAACAGTGCTTGCGCCCGATGTCAGAAGGATCTCGGCAACAGTAGCAGCACCGAGGAATCGCTCATCGAATGCAGACGTGCCCGATACCGATGCACCAGTAAAGTAGTTAGTTGCCTGACCAGGCTTATAAAGATCTTGCCATGCGGCGACGGTGGTTCCGGTTTGATCCAGAATCCCTGGAAGCATCATCCCAAATATGCCCATGCCAGGCACGCCACCCGGGATTTTATCGAGTGCGTTGTAGAGCTTCTGCCCGTTCGTGGGGAATGTACGGGACACCGTGCTAGCGAAAATGGCATCCTCTGGATCTACACCGTTTGCCGCCCAGTAGTCCGCCATCAGTTGGTCGAACCGCTGCAGCGTGTGTTTTCCTCCTTCCTCATCCATCAATGCGTTGGCCAAATCCACGTTGATCGCGTAGTCGGCATCGCGTGCTTTATCTAGCTCGTTGATGGCATCGACGATCTCACAAGACCGCTTGTTCGCGGCGGCGCATTCCGCCTGCGCAACCTTTTTTAGTTCGTTCTCGTTCTCCTTCAACCAGTTGTTTTCCACTGCATTCCGCGCAACTGTGCTTCCCACCGCCGCATCGCTCACGCTGCCGCCCGTCATCCCGCCGACAAGCGCACCGACCGCTTGCGACAACGCTAGGATTGTCTGCTTGTCCTGCTCGGATAGATCGCTCGGCTTGGTGTCGGCGCCATAGAGCGTCTTGGTCAGGTATTGCGCTGCAGCTTCGCCACCCGCTCCAGTAAGTGCACCGCCTGCGGCGGAGCTTCCATTCGCCTCGGCCAACACCGCACCCAGCAGCGCATGCGACAGCAACTGCAGCGACTTGTTCGGATCGCTGCCATGGTTGGCGTCGAAGGTCTGCCCGATCAGTTGCGCCGCGTACGGCGCCAGCGCATTGCTCGCCACCTGCGTGCCGCTCTGACCGGATACGCCACCGACCAGTGCAGTGGTAACTGCCTGCAAGGCACGGTTGTATTCGCCACCCGTGCCCCATTGCTTTTCTTTGGCGTAAGCGTCGCTGTAAGCCGTGCTCTGACTAAGCAGCACGTTCTGCTGAGCCGTCGGGTCCAGCTTTGCGAATGCCTCTTGCTGATCGCCATTGAGGCCTTCCAGGTAGGCATCGCGCGCCTCGGCGGTCTTCTTCGCCGCATTGGCGGCGATATCACCTGCCACCTGCCGACTGGTCTCCAGCACCGTCCCGGCCGCCGCGCCCATCGCCTGCTGCTCGGCCAGCACCTTGCGCACGTCCGGCAAGGTCGCCAGCGCTTCGTTCGCCTTGCTGGCATCGGTGTTGATGCCCGTCTCAGCCGCCGTGGTGCGCTTGCCGCCGATCGTGATGTTGCCTTCGGTCAGCGTGGCGCGCGTGGTCGTGCTGTCGTTGCCGCTCTGGGACATCGGCAGCCCGCCGCCCAGCCCGCCGCTGTTGACTGAGCCGTAGTTGCCGTTGGCAATCGTGTTGCCGATGTCTCGTGCCTGCTCGCCCACCGTGCTGCCATCGGCCCCGGTAGACGATTGACCAGTACCGCTACTACCGAACCCGCCAGCGAGGCTGCCCGAACTGGCCGAGTAGCCCATCCGGTTCTGCAGGTCGCTGAAGGTCAGCGAGGTGGCGGTCAGTTCGCTGTTGTCCGCATTGGTGCTGGCGATGGCGCCGCCGACCAGGTTCACGTTGCCCGCATCGACGTGGTAGCCGCCCTTGCCGGCGAACAGGCCCGACTGTTCGGTCACCCCAGAGGAGTTGCCGTTGGCCTTGGCCGTGCTGGCGTAGCCGCTGGCGTCCCAGGCGGTGCCGAAGGACACCTGGATGCGGCCGCCGTAGCCGCTCTCCTTGGACTGGATGTTCGAGGTGTCCTGCAGCGACTCGATGGTCAGGTCGCCGCCGGTCTGCACGTCGATGCGGTCGGCCTTGGCCACCGCACCGCGCAGCGTGGTGTCGCCCTTCGAGGTGAGGGCGATGTTCTGCGCGGCCAGCTCCGTGTTCTTCCACGTGGCGCTGTCGGCGTTGGAGGAATGACTGCCGACACTGGCCTGCGCGTAGGCATAGACGCCGGTCTGCGCGCCGACCGAGGCGCCCACGCCCACTTCCAATCCGGCGTTGCTGCCCTTGCTCTGTTCCGAGCCCGAGGACTTGCCTGCTTCCAGTACCAGGTCGCGTGCCGCGTCCAGGCTCAGGGTGTCGCCGGCCTTCAGGTTGCCCTGCGCCACGTGCAGGTCGCCGCTGGTGCTGGTCAGGCTGACGTTGCCGCCGCCGCTGATGGTCGAGCCCTGCGCGGTCTGGCTGCCGGCCTTGTACTTCTCCGTGCTGGTGGCGTAGCCCACGCCCGCTTCCACGCTGACCAGCGCGCCGCTGCCGGCGCCGCCGGCCATGCTGCTGATGGCGCTGGCCGCTTGATAGCCGTTGGCCGCTGCCGCCATGCCCTGCATCGCCGACAGCCTGCCGTCGGAGTTGCGCGCCGCATCGACGTTGTTGATCAGGTCGATCAGTGGCGACTTCACCCGCGCAAACGCACCGATCTTCAGCGTGTCGTCCTGCGAGGACGTGGCATGGCTGTCGTTGGCGGTGAGCAGCTGGATCGACGCGGCAGTCACGTCCACGTCCTTGGCCGCGACCACGTTGCTGGCGCTCTGCGTATAGGTGCCGCCCGCGCTCAGGTTGACGTTGCCGCCCAGGCTGCCGACGCTGCTGGCCACCTGCGTCACCGTGGCGTTGTCGTCGCGGTGCTTCTCGGTGTGATAACCGGAGAAGCGCTCGGTGTCGGAGATGACCACCGTGCCGATCGCCTTGTTGTCCGAGACGTTGGCGTTGCCAGCGGTGTCCTGCCCGCTCTGGATGGTCAGGTCGCCGGCGGCGTGCATGGTCACATCGCCCTGTGCCGCGATATTGCTGGCGGTCAGGGTGATATCGCCCTTGGTCGTGCTCAGGCTGGCGTTGCCGCCCACCGACAGTTGCGTGCCGGTGATGGTGTCGGTCTGGCCGTTGCCGTTGCCCTTCTGGTTGTAGTTGCCGAACGGCAGGCCCGCCGCATTGTTGAAGCTCCAGCCCTTGCCGCGGCTGTCGTTGCCGCTGGACTCGGTGGTATGCGCCACGCCCAGGTCGATGTTCTGGCTCGCCAGCAACAGCGCATTGCCCTCGGCCGACAGTTGCGTGCCCTGGCTGGTGATCGAGCCGTCGCTGGCGAGCAGGGTCAGGTTGCCGCCGGCGCTGACTTGGCTCACCCGCGCAGTGCTGGTGCTGTCGTTCTGACCGGCATTGGAGCGGTGCGATCCGGCCTGGATCACCACCGGCGTGAGCGCGGCCGCGGTGCCGGCCATGTCGCCCTCCGCGCGACGGCTGAGCTTGCCCATGGTCGAGCCGCTGTCGGGCATGTTGCTGGTCGCCGAATCGCGTGCGCTGCGATACGCCGCGGCCGGGTCGTAGGTCACGCCGATGGAGAAGCCGCTGGACTTGCTCGACTGGTTGGACTGGTTGTCCACCGTGTCCTGTGCCGCGAGCAGCGCGATGTCCTTGGCCGCCAGGGTCAGATCCTTGCCAGCGGCGGCGTCGGAGGCACCGATGGTCAGTTGATCGCCCGCACTGATCAGCAGATTGCCGTTCTTGGCACCGACCGCGGAGGCCACCTGGGTGGTGCTCTCGGTGCTGCTGTCGCTGCTGCTGCGCGACTTGCCGTAGCCGAGGCTGGCCACGCCGCCGGAGAAACTGGCGCTGAAGCCCGACTTCTTCTGAGCGCTGCTGTGCGCTTCGCTGCTCTGGTCCTGCGCCGAGACGATGGCCACATCGTTGCCGGCCACCAGGCGCGCGTCCTGCTGAGCCAGCACGGTCGAGCCGACCACGGCGATGTCGTTGCCTGCCTTGATCTGCACGCTGCCTGCGTCCAGCGAGGTGCCGACGGCCAGGCTGTCGTGCCACTCGTCATGCGTCGTCGTGGTCTTGCTGGACAGGAAGCCCTTTTTCTTCTTCTGCATGTCCTGCACGGCGTCGTGCTGCTCCTGCTCGGCGAGCAGGTTGACGTCGTTGCCGGCGGACACGGCCAGTGCCCCCTTGTCCGTGAACGCCTTGGCCGCGGTCAGGTTCACATCGTGGCCGGACTGCAGGGCGATGTCGCCGCCGGCGGTGAACTCGCTGCCGTAGACGGTCTCGTCGCGGGTGCTGGTGGTCTGCTTGAAGCGCTTGCGCGTCTCCAGGGTGGTACTGCTGTCGACCGTGGTGAGCGTGGTGCTGTTGAGGTCGTTGCCTGCGACCACCGCCAGGCCCTTGCCGGCGTCGAGCTTGGCGGCGGTCAGGTTGACGTCGTGGCCGGCGCTGAGCACCAGGTTGCCGCCGGCGGTGAGTGCCTGCTGGTCGATGTCCTGGGTCGTGGTGGTCGTGACGACCTTGGTCTTGCCCTGGCGGGTCTGGTCGGTGACGGTGCGGCTGTCGCCCAGCACCGAGGTCACGTCGAGGTCGTGCCCGGCCGCGGCGATCAGGTCGCCGCCGGCCTTGACCTGCGCCTGGCGGATGGTGAGGTCGTTGCCGGCCGCCAGTTGCAGGCTGCCGCCGGTCTCGAGGCTGGTGCGCACCGTGGCCTTGCCGTTGGCATCGGTGACCGGGGTCAGCGACAGGTCGTGCCCAGCCTGCAACGCGGCGTTGCCGCCGGCGGCGATCGCCACGCCGTGCAATTGCAGGTCGTTGCCGGCTTGCAGGGACAGGTTGTTGCCGACGGTCAGGCTGGTGCCATCGCCACCGCGCATCAGACCGGACTCATCGCGCAATGCGGTCGGCTGCAGCGTGAGGTTGTTGCCCGCCTGCAGCGCAGCGCTGTTGCCGGCCTGCACGGTCGTGCCGGTGAGGCTGAGGTCGCGGCCGGCCTGCAGCAGCAGGTTGTTGCCGGCAGTGATGCCCGAACGAAGGTCGCCACCGGCGATGGCGTCGCGGGTGGTGCTGGTGAGGTCACGGCCGGCACTGAGCAGCACGTCGCGGCCAGCGATCTGGCCGCCGAGGTTGAGCAGGTCCTGCTTGGCCTGCAGCGCCACGGTGCCGCTAGACACGATGCGGCCCTGGTTGAGCAGGTTGCCCGCGGTGGCGTTGACGTTGGCGCCGCTGATGGTGCCGGTGTTGCTGAGGCCGGCCGTGGCGTTGAGCGAGACGTCGCCGTTGTCGCTGGCCAGCAATGCGCCGTCGCTGCGCAGGGTCAGCGCGGTCTTCGACGACAGGTACACCACCGGCACCAGCACCTTCTGGCCCTGAACCTCCTGTTCCACCATCCACACGATGTCGTGGGTCAGCGCGGCGACCTGGTCGGCGGTCAGCGCCACGCCCACGCTCAAGTGCAAGGCGTCGGCCTCGACAACGCCGCCGTCCAGCAGCGCACGGTACTGCGCCACGCCGTCGGCATAGTTGCCCAGGTAGCGGCGGCCGGTGAGCTGGGTGATCTGGTCCAGGACCAGACGCTGTTCGTAGAAGCCATCGCCCAGGCGGGTCTGGGTCCACTGCGGATCGACGCCGAGCTTGTCGAGCAGATAGTCGCTGCTGATGAAGTTGTTGTAGTCGACGAAGCGCGGATCGGTCTCGATCAGGTAGCGGCGGCCGGGGGCGCTGGTGTTGGCCTTGACCCCGCCCAGGCCGTTGGCGGCGCGGCCCAGCGTGTTGACGCTGGCGCCGCTGCTGCCGACCAGGCGATACAGTCCGCCCATCGGCAACACGATGTTGCCAAGCGGCGCGCCGACGCCGCCGACCACCTGCGGCACCTGGCCGGTGCCCGGATCGATCTGCTGGTATTGGCCGGGCACGGTGCCGGCGGTCAGCACCGCCTGCGCGGTGCCGGCCTGGACCTGGCTGCGGCTGCCGCTGCCGGCCCCGCCGAATTGGGCCTGCACGCCGCCGGCCTGGACCTGCGACGCATTGGTGTTGCTGCCGCCGACCAGGGTGGCCTGGCCGTCGTCGATGCGGATGGCACCCAGGCTGGCAGCGACGATACGGTTGCCGACCGTGGCCTTGCCGGCGGCCGCCGCGGTTTGCGCCTGCACGGCGATCCCGCCGGCACCGCCAGCGCTCTGCGCGCCGCGGCGGTTCAGGACGCCACCCTGGGTGGCATTGAAGGCGGCGCCGCTGATGCTGCGGCCATCGCTACCGACCGCGCCGTTGCTGATGGTGGCGCCGTTGATCGCCACACCCTGGCCGCCGGTCATGTTGGCGGCCAGGGCGATGTAGCTGGAGTCGACCGTGGTGGTCGACAGCACGTTGTTTTCGCGGTTGTAGCCGCAGATCGGGCTCTTGCGTGCGTTGGGTCCGGAGACCTGCGTCATCGCACAGTCGTCGATGTACGCGATGACCTTATGCTCGACATCACGCTGTACCACTTGCTGCTTCAGCGCCAACGCCTGGTTCGCCACGGACTCGCCGCCGGTGATCATGCCGTCGGCCATGCCGCCGACCCCGCGCTGATTGACCTGCAGTGCACCGGCCGCAGCGATGGTGGAGGCGTTGTTGGTCACGCTGCCGGACAGCGCGATGTTGCCGCCCGCGGCGATGCGCCCTTCCGCGCTGGCTGCGATCAGGCGCTCGCGCTGCTCGACCGAGTACTCCCGGTAGACGCCAGGGCTAGGCCCTTGATAAGGCACGCGAATGTAGTAGGGCTGGTTGGGATACGTGATCCCCCTGCCTTCGATCAACTCGCTCGGCATCGCTGCATTGGCCGCCGCCTTGTCCGCATCCGACAGCGGGCCGGTCTGGGTATTGAGCACCCGCCGCCGATTGTTGATCTGATTGGCCGCGATCAGGATGCTGCCATCGGCCTCGATGCTGCCGGAGACGTTGTCCAGCGTGCCGGTGCGCGCGGTGAGGGTGCCGTTGCCGTCGCGCGCGGCGCCGATGGCGATGTTGCCGAGGCTGAAGATCTTCGCATCGCGGTTGACCAACTGGTCGCGCACCAGCAAGGTCATGCCGCTGGTGGCGCCGATCAGCGCACTGCCGTAGGCGGCGTTGTCGGTGGCGCTGCCCAGGTCGGCACCGTTGACCAGGGTGCCGGTGTCCACCAGCACGTTGCCGCCGACCAGGCTGCCGGTGTTGGACACCGACCCGGCAGTGACCTGCAGGTTGCCGCTGGCGGAAAGGTCGCCGGCATTGGTGACGCTGCCGCCGGTGTTCAACTGCACGTTGCCAGAGCGCATGCTGGCGCCGGCGAGATTGCTGATGTTGCTGGCGTTGATGCCGAGACTGCGCCCGGCCTGCAGCGTCGAGGCGTTGACGAAGTTGCCGCCCACCGCCAGGCGGAAGTCGCCGTTGCTGGTGATGTCGGCACCGGCGCGGTGGGTGTAATCGCTGCGGATGGTCAGGTCGAGCAGGTTCTGGCCGAGGATGCTGCCGCCGCCGTCGAAGCCGACGGTGTCGATGACCACGTCGCCCACGCCGCCGGTGCTGCTGCCGGCGCCGATCTGGCCGCCGCTGTTGCTCAGGCTCTGCAGGGTCAGGCGCACCGCCTGTTCGGCCTTGATCTTGCCGCTGCGGTTGTCGAGCGTCGCGCCGCTCCGCTGCAGCAGCATGCTGCCGCCGGCGTAGACGCTGCCGCCCTGGTTGTCGAGCGCATTGGTGTTGGCGATCAGGTCGCCGCCGGCCACCAGTTGCCCGCTGCCGTTGGCGATGCTGGCGGCGTCGAGCACGACGCTGCCGCGCCCGCCCAGGCTGCCGCCGACGTTGCGCAGGTCGCCGCCGGTAGTGAGCCGGGTCAGGCCGCCGCCGTTGTTGACGATGCTGCCCTGGCTGTTGTCGATGCGGCCGCCGGACAGGGTCATGGCGTTGCCGCTGTCGAGCTGGCCGCCGCTGTTGAGCAGCGCACCGGTGACCGCGACGCTGAGATCGCGGGCGGCGCCGATGCGGCCGCTCTGGTGGTTGTCGAGCTGGCCGCGCGCGGTCAACGCCAGATCGCGCCCGGCCTGCAGGGTGCCGGCGCTGTTGCTGACGTTCTCTGCGCCGAGGGTCAGGTCGGTGCTGGCGCCGAGCAGGCCACGATCGTTGGTCAGCGCATGCGCCAGATCGGCACGCAGGTCGCCGCCGACACCGTTGACGCTCACCGCCTGCAACGTACCGCCGCGGTTGTCGAGGCTGTCGGCGTGCAGCATGAGGCTGCCGCCGGCGGCCTGCACCACGCCGCTACGGTTGTCGAGCGCGCCGTTGCCCAGTTGCAGGTTCAGGCCGCGCGCGGACACGTTGCCGCCGACGTTGCCCAGTCCGGCCGCGGTGACGCTGGCATCGCCGGCCGCGGCAATGGCGCCGCCCTGGTTGTCGAGCGTGCTGCCGGCGCTAAGTTGCAGCTGGCCTTGGGTGAGGATGCGACCGCCGGCATTGCCCAGCGCGCCGGCGCTGCTCACCGTGAGGGTGCCGCTACCGGCGTGTTCGATGCGCCCTTGCGCATTGTTGATCGACGCCGCGCCCAGTTGCAGGTCGTTGCCGTTGCTGACCAGGCGGCCGCTGCCGTTGTCGAACGCACCGGTGACGGCGATGCGGGTGGTGCCGCTGCCGCTCTGCACGAGGGCGCCATTGCCATTGCGCAGCGTCGCCGCGCTCAGGTCCAGGCCCGCCGCCTGCAGCGTGCCGCCGACACCGTTGAGCGCGCTGTTGTCCAGTGCGCCACCGGCGCGCACGGTGAGCAGGCCGCCGGCCAGCAGGTCGGCGCCGCGGTGATCCACGTCGCCGCTCGCGGTCAGGGCGACGTCGCCGCCGACACGGACGGTGCTGCCGGCCAGCGCGAGTTGTGCGGCATCGGCGGCGAGGTTGCCGGCGGCGATCAGGCGGCCGCTGGCGCTGAGCGTGCCGTCGGCATGCAGGGTCAGCGTCCCGCTGTTGCCCAGGCTGCCATCGCTGCGCACGCCGGCCGCGGCCACGCCGCCGATGGCAACCGTGCCGCCGCTCAGGCGCAGGTTGCCGCTGGACAGGGTCTGCCCGGCGTTGTCGATGCGCTGGCCCTGCAGCGCGATGTCCGCACCGCTGACGGTGCCGTGCTGGAGCACGCTGGCGTCGCTGCCGAGCACCACCTGGTTGGCGTTGAGCGTGCCGGCCACGGTCAGGTCGCCGTACGATTGCAGTTGCAGCGTGGTCGCGGCGCTGAGGGCGCCGCTCTGGGTCAGCGCGCCGCCAGCTTGTGCGCTGAAGGCGCCGGCCGAGGCCAGGGTGCCGCCCAGATTCAGATCGCCCTGGCTGACCAGGGCCACGTCGCCGGTCTCGCTGCCGAGCTGGCCGCTACTGGCGACGCTGGCCGCCTGCACGCGCAGGGCGCTGCCGGCGATCAGGTCGCCGCTGTTATCGACCGTACCGTTGGCGATCAGCGCCAGGCGCTGCACGCCGTAGCTGCGCCCGGTCTGCTGCAGCGAACCGACGTCCAGTTGCAGGCGCTGGCGCGCACGCAGCGCGCCGGCGTTGCTGAGCAGGCCGCTCACGGTGAAGGTGCCATTGCCCAGGGCGGCGAGCATGCCGCTGGCGCTGTTGGTGGCGCTGGCGGCGGTAATGCTCAGGTCGGTGCCGGCGACCACTTGGGCGGCATTGTTAAGGGCACCGGTGGCGCGCAGGTCGAGCGTCGAAGCGGACTGCACCAGGCCACCGAGTGCGAGATCGCCCGTGCTGGTCATCGCCAGCGTGGTGCCGGCGTCGACGGTGCCCTGGCTGTCGATGGCCGCGCCGTTCAACTGCAGCGCGCCGGCGCTGTGCAGCACGCTCTGGTTGCCACTGCGCAGGGTGCCGCCGGCCTGCAGGGCGGCGTCCTGGCCGGCGCTGAGGCTGCCGTTCACTTGCAGGTCGCGCTGCGCCTGCGCCTGCAGTCCCTGCGTGGTGGCGAGCTGGCCGCCCACGGTCAGGTCGCGGCCGGCGCGCAGGTCCAGTGCCTGCGCGCTGAGCGTGCCGGCCTGCACCAGATCGCCCTGTGCCTGCGCGCTGAGCTGGGTTGCCGCGGCGACGGTGCCGCCCAGCGTCAGGTCGCCCTGGCTGGTCAGCGTCACCTGGCCGCTCTGGCTGCCGAGCTGGCCGGTGCTGGCGATGCGCGCGGCGTCGAGTTGCAGGTCGCGCTTGGCGATCAGGTCGCCCTGGCTGTCGATGGCGCCGCTGGCGTGCAGGCTCAGCGCGTCGCCGGCATAGGCCTGGCCGCTGTGCTGCAGGTCGCCGACCTGGAGGGTCATCGCCTGGCCCGACTGAAGGGTGCCGGCATTGGCGAGCGTGCCGGCGGTGGTCAGGCCCAGCGCGCCGCGCGCGGCGAGGCTGGCGCCGGTGGCGTTGGCGATGCCGGCGGCGGTGACGGTGAGATCGCGCCCGGCCAGGACCTGTCCGGCATTGGTCAGCTGCGCTCCCGCGGTGAGGACGACGTCGCGCCCGGCCTGGGCCACGCCGGCCACGGCCAGGTTGCCGTCGCTGCGCAGGCCCAGATCGGTGCCAGCGTCGAGCGTGCCGCGGCTGTCGATGCTGCCGCCCTGCAGGGTGATCGCGCCGGCCGTGCTCTGCAGCACCGCGGCGTTGCCGGTGGCGACGCTGGCGCCTTGCAATTGCAGATCGCCGCTGGTCAGCGCCTGGCCATCGACGCTCAGCGCGCGTTGCGCCTGCAGCGTCGCGCCGGTCGCGCTCTGCAATCCACCGGCGACGCCGACATCGCGCCCACTCAAGGCGATCACGCGCGCCTTGGCCACGCCATCCAGACGCAGGTCGCCCAGCGCGGTGGCGTTCAGTGCCTGCGCGGCGATGACGCTGCCGCCCAACTGCAGGTCGCCCTGGCTGGTGAGCGTGACCTGGCCGTTCTGGCTGCCGAGCTGACCGCTGCTGCTGAGGCTGCCCACGTCCACCAGCAGATCGCCGCCAGCGATCACGTTGCCGCGGTTGTCGACCGCGCCGCTGCTGCGCAGCGTCAGCGCCTGGCCGGTGGAGAGCGTGCCGCTGTGCTGCAGGCTGCCGGCCTGCAGGGTCAGCGCCTGCTCGCCACGCAGCAGGCCGGCGTTGTCGAGCAATCCATCGATGTGCAGATCCAGCGCGCGACCAGCGGCCAGCGTGCCGGCGGCACGGTTGACCGCGCTGCCCGCCTGCGACTGCAGGTCGCGCCCGGCCACCACGCGGGCGCTGTTGTCGAACGCACCCGCGGCGGTCAGCCGCACGTCGTTGCCGCCCTGGACGATGCCGGCCAGGCGCAGTGTGTCCTGGCTGCGCAGGGTCAGATCGGTGGCGGCGTCGAGCGCACCCTGGCTGTCGATGCTGCCGCCGTCCACGGCGATGTCCGCCGTGCTCTGCAGCACCGCGGCGCTGCCAGTGCCAACGCTGGCACCACGCAGCTGCACGCTGCCGCCGGCCAGCGCCTGTCCATCGAGTTGCAGCGCACGTTGCGCCTGCGCCTGCAGGGTGCCGGCGCTTTGCAGCGTGCCGGCCAGGCTCAGGTCGCGCCCGGCTTCCAGTTGCGCCGATTGCGCCTTGCTGGTGCCGGCGTGCAACAGATCGCCCGCCGCCTGCAGATGCAGCGCGGTGCCCGCGACCTGGGTGCCGGTGAGTTGCAGATCGCCTGCACTAGTCACGCTCAGTTGGCCGTCCTGGCTGCCCAACTGGCCGCTGCTGGCGACGCTGCCGGCGCTGATCGCCACATCGTGCTTGCCGATCAGATCGCCGGTATTGCCCAACGCGGTCGTTGCCTGCACGGTCAACGTATCGCCGGCATAGGTGCGGCCACTCTGTTGCAGGTTGCCCACGGTCAAGGTCGCCGCCTGACCAGCCTGTACCAGACCGGCGTTGTCGAAGTTGCCCTGCACGCTGGCATCGAGTGTCGTCTGCGCGAGCCACTGGCCTTGCGCCTGGTTGTTGGCGCTGGCGGCGGTGAGTTGCAGCGCACGCCCGGCGAACACCTTGGCTTGGTTGTCGAGGGTGCCGTCGGCCAGCACCGCGACATCGCGCCCGGCCTGGGCGAGGCCGCCCAGGTGCATGTCGCCCGTGCTGTGCAGGCGTAGATCGGTGCCCGCGTCCAGCGTGCCCTGGCTGTCCAGGGCCGCCGTGTCCATCTGCAGGGCGGTCGCGCTCTGCAGGATGGCACCGCTGCCCAGTGCGACGCTGGCGCCACTGACGCTGACCGCGCCGCTCGCGCTGGCCTGGCCGTCCACGCGCAGCGCGCGCTGCGCCTGCAGTTGCAGGGTGTCGGTGCTCTGCACGGTGCCGGCCACGCCTAGGTCGCCCGCGGCAGCGAGCTGCACGCCGGCCGCACGCAGGCTGCCGCGCTGCTGCAGATCGCCGAGCGCCTGCGCGTTCAAGGCGCCGGCGGCCACGACGACGCCATCGAGTTGCAGATCGCCGCGGCTGTTCAGCGCGACCTGGCCGTGCTGGCTACCGAGTTGGCCGCTGCTGGCGAGACTGCCGGCATCGACCTGCACATCGCTGCCGCCGACCAGGTTGCCCTGGTTGGCAACGGCGCCATCGACGGTCAGCGTCAGCGTCGTGCCGGCATTGGCCGAACCGGTCTGCACGAGGCTGCCGGCGCTCAGGCCGAGCGCGCCACCGGCGTACAGCTGGCCATCGTTGGACAGCGCACTGGCGCTGGTCAGGCTGGCGTCGCCCAAGGCCGACAGGCTGGCGCCGGCGGCGTTGCTCAGGGCGCTGGCGTTGGCGCTGAGCGCGCCGCCGGCCACGACCTGGGCCTGGTTCTGCAGCGCCCCGGCGCCGGTCAGCGCGAGGTCGCCACGCGACTGCACGGTGCCGGCCAGCGACAGGTCGCCGGCGCTGCGCAGCGCCAGGGTCGTGCCGGCATCCAGCACGCCGGCCTGGGCGATGCTGGCGCCATCCAGCGCCAATGCGCCGCCGGTCTGCACCTGCCCGCTCTGCAGCAACGCGCCCTGCGCGTGCAGCGTGGTGTTGCCGCCGGCGACCAGGGTGGCGCTGCTGCGCAACTGGCCATCGGCGCTCAACTGCAGATTGCCATCGGTGCGGACCACACCGTCCAGCGTGGCGTCGCCGGCCGCCTGCAGTTGCGCGCTGCCCGCGCCCAGGGTGCCCGATTGCAGCAAGGCGCCGCCGGCCTGCGCGGTCAGCGCGCCTTTGGCCGCGACCTGTCCGGCCAGGGCCAGGTCGCCGCGGCTGCGTAGGGCGACGTCGCCGCCCTGGCTGCCGAGTTCGCCGCTGCTACGCAGTTGCGCCGCGTCCACGCTCAACGCGGCACCGGCGACCAGGCTGCCGCTGTTGTTCAGCGCCGCGGTGGTGGCGAGCGTGGCGTTGCGCCCGGCGTAGCTGCCGCCGGTGTTGCCGACGCTGGCCGCGTCGATGCGCAGGTCGCGGCCGGCGTACAACGTGCCGGCGTTGTCGAGCGCGCCCGGCGTCGCCAGCGCGACGTCGCCGCCGGCCGAGACCACCGCACTGGCCGCATTGCCGATCGCCGCCGCGCCCAGGTCCAGGCGCCCGCCGGCGCTGAGCTGGCCGAGCGTGTCCACGCGTCCGCCGGCCTGCACGCTCGCGTCCTGCCAGGATTGCGCAAGGCCGGACAGGCGCATGTCGGCGTCGCTGCGCAGGCTGAGGCCGGCGCCGGCGTCGAGCACGCCGGCGGCATCGATCCGCGCCGCCTGCACTGCAAGGCTGCCGGCGCTCTGCACGGTGCCGCCTTGCTGCAGCCAGGCCGCTCCGGCCTGCAGCTGCGCTGCGCCACCGGCGTAGGCGCTGCCGCTGCTGCGCAATTCGCCGCTGGCGCTCAGCGCCAGATCGCCGCCGCTGTAGAGGCTGCCGCCGGCGTCCAGTTCCGAGCCGAACAGGGTGATGGCGCCGGCGCTGCTGCGCCCGCTGTGCGCCAGCGCGCCGCTGGCGGCGGCGTCGAGCAGGCCGCGGGCGATGGTGTCGCCGCTCAGCGTCAGATGCGCGGCGCGCAGGCGCACGCCGGCCTGCTGCGAACCAAGCACGCCCTGCTGGCTCAGCGCGCCGGTCGCGCGCAGGTCGACGTCGTCGCGGGCCACCGCGGTGCCGGCCAGGCTGAGCTGGCCGGCGCTGTCGATCTGCAGGCTGCCGCTCTGCGCGGACAGGGTGCCGCGGCTGACCACGCCCACGCCGGCCTCGGTGGCGATCAGGCGGATGCGGTCGGCGTACATGCCGCCCAGGTACGCCACGTCGATGCCGATCGCCGGCGCTGCGCCATCGCTGCCCGGCAGCACCTCCAGCAGCATGCCGTCGTAACCGATGCGCTGCGCACCGGCGCTGGCCAGCAGGTCCTTGGCCCACACCGACCCGCCCACGCTCAACTGCCGCGACAGCAGGTCCAGGCGGTCGACGTTGTACGCGTCCAGGCCGTTGCTGCCGACGCTCAGCGCGCCGCCGGTGATGGAGAAGCCGTTCAAGGCGCCATCGGCGCCGAGCAGCGGGGTGCCGGTAGCCAAGGTGACGCGCGAGGTGTTGAGGAAGCCGCAGCCGTCGCAGACGATGCCGTTGGGGTTGGCGATCACCAGCTGCGCCTTGGCCCCGGCGATTTCGGTATAGCCCTGCAGGCGGCTGGTGGTGGAGGTGACTTCGTTGAGGATCAGCGTGGCCGCGCCGCTGTTCTTCAGGTTGTCGTTGCCGGCGATGTAGCCGCCAAGCTCGGTCTTGGAGATCTGCGCGCTGTTGTTGAGGATCAGGCCGTTGCTGCCGACATCGAAGCGCGAGTAGCGGTTGTGCGAAACGCCGCGCGCGTTGGGGGCGACGATGTCGACCACTGGCACGCCGTTGGCCGCGGCCTGCTGGCCGGGCTGGCGTCCGTCCGGATTGGCGACCGGCGCGACCTGCGCGTACAGCGGCAGCGAGGTCCAGGTGACGGTGCAGCACAGCAAGGCGGCGAGGCCGCGCTTGAGTGGCTCGAGCAGGCGGTGGCGGCGGTCGGTACGGTCCATGTGCATCGTCGTGTCTCTCGTGCCGCTCACCGCGGCAAAACCCATCGCGTTGCCTGCCGCCGGCCGGCGGCAGGCCGTGTCAGAACTGGTAGATCAGGCGCACGCCGTAGGCCGGCTGCGCGCTGTGGAAGTCGCGCGGTGCGTGCAGGTCCCAGCCGGCAAAGCCATCCCAACTGAGCCCACCGCGCGCACCGCGCACGCCGACGAAACCGCCGACCAGGCTGCGCCCGGCTTGGCCGGCAGCGCTCGGTCCGGCGATGCGGCCGGCATCCACGCCCAGGTACGGGGTGATGCCCAGGCGCTGCACCGGCAGGTTGAGGGTGTTGCGCCAGTACGCGCCGCGCTCGGCGCCGAGGGTGCGTTCGCCGTCGAAGCCGCGCACGCTGTAGCGTCCGCCCAGGGTGATGAATTCCGAGCCCAGCAGCAGTTGCGGCGAGGTCTGCGCATGCAGGCTGCTGTCCCAGCTCATCGCCACGGGGCCCAGCGCGAACGGCAGGCCGGCGCTGACGTCGAGCGTGGTGACGCCGTAGCGGTAGCCGGGGAAGCCCACTGCCGGGTCGTAGCCGGTCCACTGCCCGTCGAACCACGGGGTACCGCGGCGATGGCCCAGGCGCGTGTCCAGCTGCAGCTTGCCCAGGTAGTGGCGATGGCTGAGGTAGAGCTCGGCGCTGGTGGTGTGGCGGCGCTGGATGCCGATCTCCACGCCGTCCAGGTAACTGCGCGCCGCGCGCTTGGCCACCACCATGCCCAGCGTGGTCTTGCTGGTGCCGGTGCGGTGGATCACCCGCTGCAGATCCAGTTGCGCGCTGTCGGAGCTGCCGCTGGACTGGAAGCTCTGGCGGAAGCCGTCCACCTGCTGGTGGTAGCGGTACGACGACAGCGACAGGGAGAACGTCCACCAGCCCCACGGCACGCTGTAGGACAGGCTGTTGCCGCGCGTGCCGCGGGCGGCGCCGTCATCGACCAGGTCGTGGTTGTAGCCGATCGAGAGCAGGTCGTTGATGCCCAGCGGCGCATCCAGGGCGAAGTCGACGCCGCCCTGGTAGCGGCCGGTCGCCTGCACGCCGGAGTCGTCGGCGTTGAGCACCGCGCGCCAGCGCTTGCTGCGCTGCACGGTGATCAGCAGGTCCGATTCGCCCGGCTGCTCGCCCGGGGCGATATCGATCTTGGCGTCCTGCGACGGCACCCGCTTGAACTGCTCCACGCCCTGTTCGATCGCGCGCAGGTCCAGCACATCGCCCGGCCGCAGCGGCAGCGCACCGCGCCAGAACACGCGGCCGTCCGCCGACTGCACGCGCACCTGGCGCAGGCGCCCGGGCAGCAGCTCGAAGCGCAGCTCGCCGCGGGACAGGTCCTGCGCCGGCACGCCGAGGCGGGTGGTGACGAAGCCGCGCGCGACCAGTTGGTCCAGCGCACGGCGGCGGATCAGGTCGATGCCGGCCGTGCCGATGCAGCGGCCCTCGTAGCGGCGCAGCGATTGCCACAGCCAGGAAAAACGCGCCGCATCGGGGCCGGCGCCGCTGAGGCGGATGCGCTTGATCGGGAAGCACAGTGCTTCGGTCGGCAAGCTGGTGCTGCGCATGTCGGCCGGCGCCTCGGCCTCGCGCGGGCCCACGAACGGCGCCTGCCGGTCCTGCTCCTGCTGCCGCTGCACTTGCTCGGCCTGGCGCAGCTGCTCCTGGCGGTCGAGCGTGCTCGGCGGTTCCTGCGCCTGTGCCAGGCGCACGCCGGCAAGCAGGCACGCGGCCAACACGACGCGAGAAGTTCCTTTTCTCCAGCTGTCCACTGCAACGTCCCCTGTGACGCTTCCGGCGTTTGCCTGCATGCGCAGACGCGATCGCGCCGCAGCGCGCGAGGCGCCGCGTCTCGCGGTTTTCCGTACTGATAAGTGTGGTGCAAACCACAGCGCGGCGCGATCCGGAAACTCCCCACGCGGTGTCGGGAAATTCCCTTCAAAACAAGCATTTACGTGCGTTATGCCGCTTTTTTTGGTGACACTCGTCACGCATCCCATGGCCGCTGCAGCACCATGCGTGGCGCCGTCGCATCGCCGTGCCAAGCCGCAGGGTCTCGTCCTGAAACAACAACTGCCCTCGGCGCGACACTCCGGGTGCAGACGTTGCGTCCACACCGACAGCGGACCCGGCGTCGACGCAGCAACGGCGGCGGTCCTTCGCAGTGTCGGCTCGCCCTGCACCCAGGCGGCCGAGGCGATCGCCTCGTGGCGGCCACGCCCTGCGCAGCAGTGCCAGACGCCCCGGCACGCCTGTCATCGCAACCGGCTAAAATCCGCGGTTCATTTGCCCAGGTTCCCACGCCCGATGACGCCGATCGCCCGCACCGCACTGGCCTGCGCCGTGCTCGCCCTGTCCGCCTGCAAGCCGCAAGCACAGGTCGCCGACCCCGCCGCCAAGCCGGCCGCCACCGCCAATGCCGCGTCGACCGCGTCCGCTGCTGCCCCGGGCGCTGCCGACGACAATCTCAACGCGGTGCTGTGGATGCAGCGCTCGGCCGAGTACCAGGCCCTGGCCGAGCAGACCTACCGCGCCGCCGCCGACCGGCTGGACGCGGCACTGAAGGAACCGAACTGGGACGCGCTGGTGCCGGAGGAGCGCGGCAACGCCGCCACCGGGTTGAAGCCGGCGGTGGTGATGGACGTGGACGAAACGGTGCTGGACAACTCGCCCTACCAGGCGCGGCTGATCCGCAACGGCAAGGAATACGACGAGGTCACCTGGGACCAGTGGGTGGCCGAGAAGAAAGCCAAGCCGATCCCCGGCGTGGTCGATTTCACCAAGGCCGCCACCGCCAAGGGCATCACCGTGCTGTACGTGACCAACCGCGCCGTGCACCTGACCGACGCGACCCTGGCCAACCTGCGCAGCGCCGGCCTGCCGGTGGCCGACAACAGCGTGTTGCTGGGCCTGGGCACGGTGGTCAAGGATTGCGAGCAGAACGGCTCGGAGAAGAACTGCCGGCGCAAGCTGGTCGGCCAGCAATACCGTGTGTTGATGCAGTTCGGCGACCAACTCGGCGACTTTGCGCAGGTGGTGGCCAACACCCCGGAAGGCCGCGCGCAATTGCTGCAGCAGTACCACGACTGGTTCGGCGAGCGCTGGTGGATGCTGCCCAACCCCAGCTACGGCTCCTGGGAACCGGCGCTGTTCAACAACGACTTCACCCAGTCGCGGGCCGCGCGCCACCAGGCCAAGGTGCAGGCGCTGGAGCTGGCGCAGTGAGCCGCGCGCCGCTGCCACTGACGCCGCGCGAGCGCCTGATCTTCGCCCTCGACGTGCCCGGGCGCAGCGAGGCGCTGGCGTGGATCGAGCGGCTCGGCGACGCGGTGGCGTTCTACAAGATCGGCATGGAACTGCTGGCCTCCGGCGAGTACTTCGACGTGCTGGACACGCTGGCCGGGCGCGGCAAGCGGGTGTTCGTGGACCTGAAGTTCTTCGACATCCCGGCCACCGTGGGCGGGGTGATCCGGCGGCTGTCGCAGTGGCCGGTGGACTACTGCACCATCCACGGCTGGCACCCGCCGATGATGCAGGCCGCGGCCGAGGCCAACGGCAGCGACATGCGCCTGCTGGCGGTGACCGTACTGACCTCGATGGGCCGCGCCGACCTGGCCTCGATGGGCATCGACCGCGCGCCCGAAGACGTGGTGGTGGAACGCGCGCTGGCCGCGCAGGCAGCCGGCATCGACGGGGTGATCGCCTCCGGCCAGGAAGCCGCACCGATCCGCCGCGCCACCGGCGCCGGCTTCTCCATCGTCTGCCCGGGCATCCGCCCGGGCGGTCCGGTTGGCGATGACCAGCAGCGCACGGTGGGCGTGGCCCAGGCCTTCGCCGACGGCGCCGATGCGATCGTGGTCGGCCGGCCGATCCGCCAGGCCGCCGCCCCGCGCGCGGCGGCAGAGGCGATCCAACGGGAGATCGCGGAGACGCTGGCTGGCGGCGCTGCGCGTTGATTTTAAATCAATAACTTAGGCGATAAATTCTAAAGTATTGCTTTAGCTTCGGCGTGCCGGTAGCATGCCCAGCGTCCGGCTCTGCCGGAGATGTGCCATACCGTTTTCCGGCTTCGGTCGGATTTGAAGAGGCCCGCGCCTGGTGCGCGTGGCCTCTTTTTTTGTGCCCGCGTCGCGCTCAGGCGGGCCGGGCCGCGCAGTAGCGGTCGATGAAGGCCTGGTGCGGCGGCATCGCGTCGGCGCAATGGCCGATGGTCTGCTCGACGCTGGCCATGAAGCGCTCCAGATCGGCCTGCGGCACCTGGTCCACCAGCGGGTGGTAGGTGCGCGGCAGGATGCCCTGCCCGACCATCACCTGCACCCAGCTGATCTCGGCGAACATCTCGTCGCCGTTACGGTAGAAGCGGCCGCTGTCGCGGAACAAGTCCAGGGTCTCCTGCAGTTCCGGGGTGATCGGCATGCTGCGGCAGTGCCGCCAGAACGTGCTGTCGTCGCGCTCGGTGGCGTGGTAGTGCAGCAGCAGGAAGTCGCGGATGCGGTCGAACTCGAACGCGATACGGTGGTTGTAGCGCCGCACCAGCACCGGGCTGATGCCCTCGCGCGGGAACAATTCCAGCAGCTTGGAAATGCCGGACTGGATCAGGTGGATGCTGGTCGATTCCAGCGGTTCCATGAAGCCGCTGGCCAGGCCCAGCGCGACCACGTTGCGGTTCCACACCTGCTTGCGGCGGCCGGTGACGAAGCGCAGCGGGCGCGGATCGGCCAGGGCCGGGCCGTCGAGGTTGGCCAGCAGCGTGGCCGCGGCCTCGTCGTCGCTGATGTGCGCGCTGCAGTACACGTAGCCGTTGCCGGTGCGGTGCTGCAGCGGAATGCGCCACTGCCAGCCGGCCGCGCGCGCGGTGGCGCGGGTGTACGGCGTCGGCGGGCCGACCTTGGCGCAAGGCACCGCCAGCGCGCGGTCGCACGGCAGCCAGTGGCTGAAATCGTGGTAGCCGGTGTGCAACGCCTGCTCGATCAGCAGGCCGCGGAAGCCGGAGCAATCGATGAACAGGTCGCCGGCGATCGTGTCGCCCGACGCCAACCGCACCGAAAGCACGTCGCCCGATTCCGGATGCAATTGCACCTCCTCGACGATGCCCTCGCGCCGGGTCACCCGGCGCTGCTCGGCGTAGCGGCGCAGGAAGCCGGCATACAGCGCCGCATCGAAATGGTAGGCGTAGGCGATGTTGGCCAGCGGCGAATTCGGCGGCACATCGGTGGCCGAGGTCATGAACCGGTCGCGCTTGGCGGCGACGGTGTTGAGCGTATAGGCGCCCAGCGGCCTGGCCTTGCCGGCCAGCGCCTGCTTGAACCAGTACTGCTGGAACGGCAGCAGCCCGAGCGGATGCCCGATCTCGGTGCCGAAGCCGTGCACGTAGGACGTGCCGGGGCGTTGCCAGTCGGCGAACTCGATGCCGAGCTTGAAGCTGCCCTGGGTGTGGCGCACGAACTCGGCCTCGTTGATGCCGAGCAGATTGTTGAAGGCCTTGATGTGCGGCACGGTGGCCTCGCCGACGCCGACGATGCCGATCTGCTCGGACTCGATCAAGGTGATGCGGTAGTCGGGGCCCAGCACACGCGCCAGCGCGGCAGCGGCCATCCAGCCGGCGGTGCCGCCGCCGACGATGACCAGGTTGCGGAGAGGGGCGGCGATCATGCGTGCGTGGTCCTGTACCGAGGAAAGGGGCGACCGCAAACGCGGACGGGGCCACGCGGCCCCGTCCGTTGAAACCCCACGCGCGCCGGTCGGGCACGCGCGTGGGTCATGCCGTGGATCAGAACTTTGCGCCGATCTCGAAGGTCACGGTGCGCGGCACGTAGTTGATGTCGCCGGTGGTGTTCAAGCCGACATAGCTCGTATCCAGGCGTCCGCCGGTACCGAAGTAATTGCCGGTGCCGTCGGGACCGCCGTAGATGTAGCTGGAGTAGTTCTTGAAGTTGAAGGCGTTGAGCAGGTTCACGCGCGCCGTCAACTTGAAGTCGTTGTACACGGTGAAGTCCTTGGTCGCCTGGAAGTCGACCGTGCGGTAGCCCCAGATCTTGCCGCCGACCAGGAACTTGCCGCTGCCAGGAGGAACGAAGCCGATCTGCTGACACGTCGCCCCATCGGGATCGGTCTTGCCGTAGCAGGCAATGGTATTGACCGGCTCGGGCGTGGCCAGTACCACCTTGGCGCCGAAGGTCATGCCCCACGGACCGTCGATCGAGCCGGAGGCGACGAAGCGATGCGCCGACACCGCATCGGACTTCACGAACGGGTAGTCGTGGATGGTCGCCTTGTCGAACGAGTACGGCTCGTCGATGTTGCGGTTCTGACGCGCGCTGGTGTGGGTGTAGGACAGGGTCAGGCCCCAGCCCGATTCCTTGGTGTACGGCTTGTCGGCCGACAGCAGCACCTGGCTGCTGCGCTGCTCCAGGCCGTTCATGCCCAGGATCGTGTTCTGGTAGCCCGGCACCGGCTGACCCCACGGCGCATTGCCGTCCTGGAAGTACGCGCCATTCGGGTAACGGTTGATCAGCGACATGGCAAAACCGTCGTAGCTGAGCACACGCTGGAAGGTGACATCGGTCTGCCAGTCACCGATCTGGTTGGTGATACCGAGGCTATATTGGTCGCTGTACGGCGTCTTCAGATGGTTGTTGAACATGAACAGCTCGGCGCTGCCGCTGACGCCGGGAATGGTGTTCAACTGATCCACGCCATTGAGGTAGCGCGGATCCCACGCGGTGCAGACGCGATCGGCGCGGTAGCACTGGCCGGTGGCCGGATTCTGGAAATACACCGCAACCGGCGACAGCGCCGCCTTGCTGGTCTCCAGCGCCAGCTGTTCGAACAGGTTGCGGTCGTAGGAGCGGCCGGCGCCACCGTGCAGGACCGAGCGCTCGTCGCCGAAGAAATCGTAGGAGAAGCCCAGGCGCGGCGCCCAGCCATCCTTGAAGTTCTTGCGGTTACGGCCGGTGCTGATGTAGTCGGCGACATTGATGCCGCTGGGCAGCAAGCGGTTGGCCCAAGGCTGACCCGGGTTGGCCGGATCGTTGGAGTACAGCGCGTCGACGAAAGCCTGCGAGGTGACGAAGTCGGTGTAGGCCGGGCTGTCCTCGTAGTCCCAGCGCACGCCGACGTTGATCATCAGCTTGTCGGTCGCCGCCCAGTCGTCCTGGATGTAGATGCCGTACTGCTTGGACGGCGACTCCACCGTGGCCTTCTGGCCCGGCGTGTTGTACGGCGCGACGTAGTCCACACGGTACGGGGTGGCTGCCACGCCATTGTTGTTGACCGCATAGCTGAACTGCGGGTTGAGCGCGGCCGCATCCTGCGAGGTCAGCTTGATGTCCTTGTAGCTGACGCCCATCTTGATGGTGTGCTCGCCGTGCCACTGGAAGCTGGTGAAGGTCAGGTCGTTCTGCAGGAACCAGCCCTTCTGACTCTTGCGCTGCACGTTCAGGCCACCAGCGGAGCCGGTTTCCAGGAAGGTGTACTCATCTACGTCAGTGGTGGAGCCGAGGCGCGGAGCCAGATACTTGTAGACGATGCCGTTGCCGATGCTCTTCGGATTCGGATTGTTTTCCGAGTCCTCGGTACCGACGATCAACTCGTTGAACCAGTTGTCGGCACTGTGCTGCCAACGGATATTGGCGCGCTTGTCCTTGTTGATCTTGTCGGTGCCGTGGTCCGGCGCACTGGTGCCGCCGACATTGCCGGTCTGGGTTTCGTCGCGGTACTGGCCGCTCAGTTCGATGCGGTCGCGATCGGTCGGCTCGAAATCGATCTTGCCGAAGTACAGATCCTCGCTGAACGGCATGTTGGCTGCGCCGTACTGGCTGGAGATGTTCGACGGCAGCAGGCCAATGTAAGGCTGCGCGTTGGCGTCGGCCTGCACACTCTTGGGCACCACGTTCTCCTTGCCTTCGTAGGCAACGAAGAAGTGCATGCGATCCTGGATGATCGGGCCGCCCAGGGCGAAGCCGTACTCCTTGGTCTGCGAATCGATCTTGCCGTTCTTTTCCTCGTCCGGACGCTTGTCGCGCAGATCCTGATCGGTGTAGCGGTAGAAGGCCTCGCCGTGGAACTCGTTGGTGCCGGACTTGGTGGCCGCGGTGATCGCCGCGCCGCTGATCTGGCCGTACTCCGCCTTGTAGTTGGAGGTGATGACCTTGTACTCGCCGATCGCCAGCTGCGGGAACGGATTGCCCTGGGTATCGCTCTGGCCGGCGATGCCGCCGCCCTTGACGTAGCTCTTCTGGCCGACGCCGTCGATGTACAGGTTGCCGGCGCTGGCATTGGACGCACCGCCGCGCAGCTTGGTGTTTCCGTTGCCATCGACCTGGAACACCATGCCCGGCACGGTGTCGGCGAATTCCAGGAAGTTGCGGGTGGCCTGCGGCAGCTGCTGGATCTGGTGCAGTGACACCACGTTGCCCACTTCCGAGGTCTTGACGTCCTTCAGCAGCGGCGCGCTGACGGTGACGGTATCCAGGGTGGTCGCGTCGCCACCTGCCGCCGGCGCGGTGCCGGTGAAATCGACGGTGGACGAAGAGGCCACTTGCAGCGTCACCGTCTGGGTCACGCCGTTGACCTCGACCTTGTAGGTGCCCGGCGGCAGGCCGACCACGGTGTAGTTGCCGTTGGCGGCGACAGGCGCGCGGCGCACCGAGCCGGTGGCGATGTTGGTGACGGTGACCTCGGTGCCGGCCTGGGCGGCGGCGACTTGGCCGCGCAGGGTGGCGCTGCTGGACTGCGCCATCGCCGGCATCGTGGCGAACAGGCAGGTGGCCAGCGCGCAGCACAGCAGGCTGCGTGCGGGCAGGTTGGAGGCGGAACGCGATTTCTTCATGACAAAAGCCCTCCCAGGGCGGTAAACGGGATCGTTGTTGTGTTCTTCTAGGTGGTGCAAAAACGACATCGGTGCTGCATGCGTCGGTGTCAGTCCATGGCGGTCCCTCGCTGGGCACTGGAAGCACGAACGATGAGTTGCGGGGCGATCGCGCCGGCCGACGCTGCCGCCGCCGCCGAAGCGGCGTGCGGCTCCAGCGCGGCGAGCAGCAACTGCATGGCGCGGGCGCCGAAGCCGGCGATGTCCACGCGCATGGTCGTCAGGGCCGGATGCACGTAACGTGCCATCGGCACGTCGTCGAAGCCGGCCAGGGCGATGTCCTCGGGCACGCGCAGCCCGGCATGGGTGAAGGCGAACAGGCAGCCCAGCGCCATCATGTCGTTGGCGGCGAACACCACGTCCGGCCGCTGGCCCTGCAGCAGGGCTTCGCCGGCGCGGTAGCCGGAGGCCTCGTCGAAGGCGCCGGGCAGCACCAGCGGCGCCACCTGCGGGGAGCGCTCGCGCAGTTCGTCGCGGTAGCCGCGCAGGCGCTCGCGCGCGTCGAAGTTGTCGTCCGGCCCGGCGATGAAGGCGATGCGGCGATGGCCCACGTCCAACAGGTGGCGGGTCATCGCGCGCGCGCCGCCGTAGTTGTCGACGTTGAGCACCTGCGCATCGCCGAAGCGCTCGGCGCAGTTCATCAGCACTGCCGGCAGCGTGCCGGGCAGCATGTCGGCCGGATCCTCGGCATCGCTGGCCAGGGACGGCGACATGATCAGCAGGCCGTCGACGCGGCCGGGCATGCGCCGCACCGCCAGCCGCTGCTGCTCCGGTTCGCCGTGGTAGCTGGACACCAGCAGGTGCAGGCCGCGCTCGCGCGCCACCGTGTCGATGCCGCGGATCAGTTCGGAGAAGAACTCGCCGTGCAGGTCCGGCAGCACCACGCCGATGGTGTGGGTGCGGCGGCTGCTCAGGCTGCGCGCGGCGTGGTGCGGCACGTAGTGCAGGGTGCGCGCGGCTTCCAGCACCCGCGCGCGCACCGTTTCGGCCACGTGCTGGTGGCCGTTCATGGTGCGCGAGACGGTGGCCACCGAGACGTTGGCCAGCCGCGCCACGTCCTTGATGGTGATGTTGGCGCGCGGATCCGGCGCCGGGACAGGCGGCGGGCTCATCAGCGTGCCTCCAGGGTCCGGAACGGGGTGGACAGGGTCAGCCGGCCGGCGCGGTACCGGTCGGACCTACGCGTGGCGCCGCGCTGGCGCGGCGCGAAGCGCGTGGTGGCGGGGCCGAGCGACGCATGGGACGAACACGCTGCGTGCCATTGCGCACGCGGCGGCAGGCGGCCGTCCTGCGCCTGCACCGGGCCCGTCATCGCACGTCCGCACAGGACTGCAGACAACACCCAGGCGCAGCGGCGCGCGCCACCGTGACCGAGCACTCGGATGATCTCTGACGAATATCGCACTGGGTCCCCCGGCCAGCACCGCCTCAATCGAGGTGGGCGGACGTTAGCAGCAACTGCAAGCGGTTACATGATGCGTTGCAACATGTGCAATCCCCTGGCACGTCTGGCGATACGCCGACATGCCTGTCCCGGGGTGCCCGGGCCGGGTCATGAAATGTCCCGCCGCGACAGCCGCCGCCCCCAGACGCCTGCGGGTCGCCGCGCACCGCTACCCCGCCCGGCTTGCCGGAATCGCCCGCGCCCAGCAAGATGCGGAACGTTTTGGGGAACGAGCCCGTACCGTATGTCGTCCTGCCCGACCCGGGTCATCTCCTCACGCGCGCTGTGCGTCCTGCTGTTGGCGATGCTCGCCCTGGCCATGGGCGGATGCAAGCGCACGCCCGCCGAACTGCCCGGCGCCAGCGCCGAGCCGGCCGCGGCGGTGCGCACGCTGGCGCACGCGCTGCAGCGCAACGACCTGCTCGGTTACGCCCAGGCCGCGGTGCCGCCGGCCCAGTACCAGCGCCTGCAGCAGGCCTGGAACGAGGACCGCAGCCGCTGGCCGCTGACCGAACTGCCGCTGGCCGAACGCCTGCCCGAGGTGCTCGACACCCTCGCCGCGCCGGACGCCGAGCGCCAGCTGCAACGCGCCTTCGACGCGCAGTTCGGCGGCCAGGCGGCGAGCCTGAAGCAGGCGGCGCACTCGCTGGGCCTGTTCGGCGTGCAGTTCCTGCGCAACCAGGGCCACTACACGCCCGAGCAGCGCGGCCACTACGTGCAACTGGTGCAGGCGCTGAGCGCCTGGGCCGCGCGCGCGCCGTTGTCCGAGCGCAAGCGCGCCCAGGCGGCGATCGCGCGGCTGTGCGCGGGCGCGCGCCGGACCGGCGTGCGCAGCGATGCGGACCTGCGCAAACTGGGCATGGACGAGAGCCTGCGCCGGCTGGGCCCGTTCCTGGCCGACCTCAAGGCGGTACTCGCCGACTACGGCCTGGACCTGGACGCCAGCGCCGGCGCGCTGCGCACCGGTCTGGTGAACCAGCAGGGCGACCAGGCCGTGGTGCGCATCCAGTACCCGCTGGACGGTGAACAGATCGACACCACCGCGGTGCTGGTGCGCCGCGATGGGCACTGGTACCTGCGCGACACCCTCCGCGAGGTGGATGCGCTGCTGGTGGCCAGCGCCAGCCCCCCCGCCCCGGCCGCGGCGCCCGCCGCCGACCCCACCCCGCCGGCTAAGCGATAATGGCCCCGATGCCAGAACAGAATCCCCTCCCGTTCCCCGACGACGCCGCGGCTGCACGCGCGGCCGACGCGGCCCCTGCGCCCGCCGACGCCTCCCCGGCCGACCCCGGCGCTTCCTCTTCCTCGACCGCCGCCTCCGCCCTGCCGGTGGCGGCGACCACCGCGCGCCAGGCCAAGGGGCCGCTGTGGGCGCGCCTGCTCGGCCGCCTGGCCGATCCCTGGCTGGGCCTGAAGATCGAACCGGCCGAACCCGGCCAGTACAACGACGGCCGCCCGGTGGTGTACGTGCTGGAGGACTATGGCCTGTCCAACGCGCTGATCCTGGACAAGGCCTGCCGCGAGTCCGGCCTGCCCTCGCCGCTGGTGCCGCTGCCCGGCGACCCGCTGGGCCGCAAGCGCGCCTACCTGGCGCTGTCCCGGCGCAGCAGCAACCATGCCCTGCTGCCGGAGCAGCGCGGCGCCAAGACCCACTCCGACTCGCTGGCCAAGCTGCTGCAGGCGCACCGCCTGCGCCCGGACCTGGACATCCACCTGGTGCCGGTATCCATCTTCGTCGGCCGCGCCCCGGACAAGCAGAGCGGCTGGTTCGCCGTGCTGTTCTCGGAAAACTGGGCGCTGGTGGGCAGCTTCCGGCGCCTGCTCGGCGTGCTGCTCAACGGCCGCAGCACCATCGTGCGCTTTGCCCCGCCGGTGTCGATGCGGCAGACGGTGGAGGAAGGGCTGCCGCCCGAGCGCACCGTGCGCAAGCTGCAGCGCGTGCTGCGCACCCACTTCCGGCGCATCCGCGAGGCGGTGATCGGCCCCGACCTGTCGACCCGGCGCCTGCTGGTGGACCAGGTGCTGGCCGCCGAGCCGGTGCGCGAGGCGATCGCCGCGCAGGCCAAGCGCGACAACAGCAAGCCGGTGGACGCCTGGCGCAAGGCGCATGCCTACGCCTGGGAGATCGCCGCCGACTATTCCAGCCCGGTGGTGCGCTCGGCCAGCTTCCTGCTCACCCACGTCTGGAACCGCATCTACGCCGGTGTGCTGGTCCACCACCTGGACAAGCTCAAGGACGCCGCGCCCGGGCACGAAGTGATCTACGTGCCCAGCCACCGCAGCCACATGGACTACCTGCTGCTGTCCTACCTGCTGTACGAACGCGGCATCGTGCCGCCGCACATCGTGGCCGGCATCAACCTCAACCTGCCGGTGGTCGGCACCCTGCTGCGCAAGGGCGGCGCGTTCTTCATCCGCCGCTCGATCAAGGGCAACGCGCTGTACTCGGCGGTGCTCAGCGAATACGTGGCGCAACTGGTGGCCGGCGGCTACTCGATCGAGTACTTCGTCGAAGGCGGACGCTCGCGCACCGGCCGGCTACTGCAGCCCAAGGGCGGCATGATCGCGATGACCCTGCGCGCGTTCCTGCGCCAGCCGCGCAAGCCGGTGCTGTTCCAGCCGATCTACGTCGGCTACGAGAAGCTGATGGAAGGCAACAGCTACCTCGACGAACTCAGCGGCCGGCCCAAGGAAAAGGAATCGATCTGGGCGCTGCTGTGGGGCATCCCCAAGGTGCTCAAGCAGAACTACGGCCAGGTGGTGGTGAACTTCGGCGAGCCGATCGCGCTGAGCCAGATGCTGGCGCAGCGCGCGCCGGAGTGGGACGGCCGCCCGCTGGGCGAGGACGAGAAGCCGGCCTGGCTGAGCGGCACCGTCGATGCGCTGGCGCAGCAGATCCAGGTCCACATCAACGCCGCGGCCGACGTCAATCCGGTCAACCTGCTGGCGCTGGCGCTGCTGTCCACGCCCAAGCACGCCATGGGCGAGGCCGACCTGATCGCGCAGATCGAACTGTGCAAGAAGCTGCTGGCGGAACTGCCGTACTCGGACCGGGTCACGGTGACCCCGCACTCGCCCGAGCGCATCATCGCCCACGCCGAAGAGATCAACGTGCTCACCCGCACGCCGCATCCGCTCGGCGACGTGCTCAGCGTCAATGGCGACAACGCGGTGTTGCTGAGCTACTTCCGCAACAACGTGCTGCACCTGTTCACCGCCTCCTCGTGGGTGGCGTGCTGCTTCCAGAACAACCGTCGCATGAGCCGCGCCGGCCTGCTGCGGCTGGGCCGCACCGTGTACCCGTTCCTGCAGGCGGAACTGTTCCTGCCGTGGAGCGAGGACCAGTTCGCCGAGCGCATCGAACGCACCATCGAGGTGTTCGTGCGCGAAGGCCTGCTGCTGCAGCTCAACGAGGACGACGGCAGCGTGCTGGCGCGCAACACCGGCCAGACCGACGAGGTGTTCCGCCTGCGCGCCATCGGCCACTCGCTGCAGCAGGCGTTCGAGCGCTATTACATCGCCATCTCGGTGCTGGTGAAGAACGGCCCGGGCAAGCTCGGCGCCGGCGAACTGGAGAGCCTGTGCCAGCAGGCCGCGCAACGCCTGAGCCTGCTGTACGCCCCGGCCGCGCCGGAGTTCTTCGACAAGACCCTGTTCCGCGGCTTCATCCAGAAGCTGCGCGAGCTGAAGCTGGTGTGGCCGGACGAGAACAGCAAGCTGGTGTTCGACGAACGGCTGGATGCGTGGGCGAAGGATGCCAAGTTCATTCTTGGCCGCGAGTTGCGCCACACCATCGAGCGGGTCAGCCCGGAGGCGGCGAAGGTGGAGGAGCCGCCGGCTCCGCAGGATTGAGGCGGCAGTTGCACCTGCAGTGGTAATGCGGTGAGATCCTGGCGCGTGGCGACGCGCCAAACACAAGGGCGCCCTGGTATCACTGCGGCGCGGCGGGTGACGCCGCGGCACAGTGACTTCCGACACGCGACCGTGGCCCTGTGCGGCCCGAGCATGCTCCAGACTCCCTGCTGCGGGTTCCGGCGATGCGCACAGCTCCTCTCTTCGCTCTGTTGCTGCTTGCCGCCTCCAGCGGCCTCGCGTGGGCCGACCAGGACGACGACGGCGGCAAGCACGACCATCGGCCGCAGGTGTCCTCGCGCCAGTGCGGCCTGAGCACGCCGTTCAACGTGCTCGCCGACACTGGTGGCATCTGGCTGACCCGCAGCGACGGCGATGGGCCGCGCGAGATCTTCTTCCATGCCGGCGAATTGAGCGTGGATCACCGGGTGCAGCAGGTCGGGGACGCCGATGCGCAACGGCTGCTGGAGATGGAACGCGAAACCCGCGCGCTGATGCCGCAGGTGGCCGACCTCTCGCACGAGGTGGTCGATCTCAGCTACGACGTGCTCGGCTCGGTCGTGGAGATGCTGACCGGCAGCGCCGGCAACGCGCGCAAGATCGAACGCCTGCGCACGCACGCCAACGCCTACGTCGACGGCACGCTCGGCAAGGGGCGCTGGGACCAGGACGCGTTCGACGACCGGTTCGAAGACTATGTGGAGACGCAGGCGGAGCGCTTCGTGGGCAGCATCACCCGTCACGTGCTCTGGCAGGTCATGACGGGCCGTGGGGACGCCATCGGCGACCGCGCCGAGCGCATGGATGCGGCCCTCGAGGCCCGGCTGGATGCGCGCAGCAAGGGGATCGAAACCAAAGCGCAGGCGCTGTGCGCGCGGGTGGTGCGGCTGGATCAGCTGCAACAGGCGCTGGAGTACCGCTACCGCGGCCAGCCCCTGCGCCTGCTCGCCGCCTCCGAGGACGGTGCGACTGGACAAAGCACCGCCGCCCTCGTCGGCACCGACGATACGCCGCGGAGCAATGCGGTCACGGTGCCGTCGGTCCCAACGCATTGAGCCTGACGCCGCAGCTGGCGCGTGGCGACGTACCAACCGCGCTGTCAGCACCGCTCAGGCGTCGAACAGGTCCCCGGTGCGCGGTCCGGCATCCGCCGTATCCGGCGGATAGACCAGTTGCCCATGCGCGTCGCTGCGCGCGGCCGGGTTCAGCGTGGCCGGTTCCTGGCGGCCGACATCGATCAGGTGCACCACCGGGTGGCCCTGGTGCAGCAGATGGTCGCAGATGATCTGGCGGTGGCACTGGCGCCAGTAGGCCTCGGCGCACATCACCGCGCATGCGCCGTCGTCGCCGAAGGCCTGCAACTCGGTCAGCGCCTCGGCGAATTCGCTGCCCAGCGCATAGTCGGCGTAGTTGTGGAAACTGACGCTGCGCCAGTGGCCGTTGCGCTGCGGATCGACGCCCGGCTGCTTGCCGCGGCGCCCGCCCAGGGCGCGGAAATGCCGGTAGCCGATGCCTGCCGCGGCCAGCGCCGGCGCCAGTGCGCTGCCGTCGAACTGCGGGAATCGCCGCGAATACGGAAACGCGCGTACGTCCGCCAGGCGGGTGACGCCCGCGCCCTGCAGGATCTGCAGGAAGGTCTCCAGGCTGCGCGTGGAATGGCCGACGCTGAAGAAGGTCGCCGCGCTCACGCCGGTTCGTCGGGGATCAGCAGGTGTTCCAGGCGCATGATGCAGTCCTTCAATTGCAGCTTGCGCTTCTTCAGCCGCTTGGCTTCCAGCTCGTCGTCCAGGTTGGCCGGGATGCGCTGCAGCTGCTCGTCGAGCGCACGGTGCTCGCGACGCAGGGCGTCGATGCGCAGGGAGATCTCGGCGGGCGTCAGGGTGTCCACGAGGTTCGAGCATACACAGGGCACTGGTCCGCCGTCACCGTGCAGCGCGCCGCTATGCCGGGCGCAGGCCAGCCGGCACAATGCGCGCGGGAGCCGCGGCGGAGGCGGCACCCTCCCACCCTCGTGCCACCCGCGGCAGGATCGCCGCGTCGAAAGGAGTCAGCATGCGTTCGTTCCGTTCCCCGTTCGTTCTCGCCCTCGCCCTGGCGGCGGCCCTGCCGCAATTGGCCGCGGCGGCCGATCCCACGTTCGCCGGCTTCCTGTGCTGCAACATGCGCAGCGACGGCAGCTGGATCAGCGACAGCAACTACGCCGAAGACGGCAAGCGGGTGATCCCGGCCGGCACGCCGGTGCAGGTGACCGGCTACGGCCGCTACCGGGTCAATGTGCTGATCGACGGCAAGAAGCAGTCGATCGGCAACGACTACAGCCGCGACCTCGGCAACGCCGCTTTCGCCCAGCGCTACGTGGTCGCGCAGGATCCCACACCGAAGCTGGCGGCCTACCCGCCGAAGATCCGCGAGGCGATCGCCGCCAACCGCGTGACCCAGGGCATGACCCGCGAGCAGGTGCTGATGGCGATGGGCTATCCGATCAGCAGCGAGAACCCGAGCCTGGACGCGCCGCTGTGGCGCTACTGGCTCGACAGCTTCAACGAGTTCCAGGTGTCCTTCGACGGCAGCGGCAAGGTCGACAAGCTCACCGCCGATCCGAAGACCCAGAACCTGGTCTGGCAGCCGTAATCCTGGCGCGCAGCCGCGCGCCCTGGCGCCGCACTCCGGACCAGACAGGAGGCGGTGCGCACCGCGTGCATGGCCGCAGCGTCAGGCGACCATTGCGCACCGATGCGGGGGCCGGCGCCCCCGCTGCGCTCAACGACTCAGCACCTGCGGCGGATCGTTCCGCGTCGGGCCCTGTTGCGACGCCTGCAGCGCCTGTTCCTGCGCCTGCGCCTGGCGCTGCGCCTGCCCCTGCTGCGCCCCCAGTTGCTGCAGCTGCTGGTAGGTCTCCTGCGCCGGCCGCGCGATCGCCTCGCTGGTCGGCATGTGCGCGCGATTGGCGTAGGGATCGGGGGAGACGTCGCCCCCGCTGCGGTACACGAACGCCAGTTCGCCGCCCTGATGGGAAGCAGTGGGCCGGTTGAAGCCGACCGACAGCTGGTCGCGCTCGCTGAAGCCGTTCTGCCTGGCCAACAGGGTCAGGCTGGCGGTCATGCGCTCGCTGTTGTCGTCCCAACCCTTGCCGATCGCCTGTTCGGCCTGGGCCACGCCGGTGCGCACCCGGTCGTGCAGGGCGCGGTCGGCGCCACCCGGCGCGGCGGCGGGCTCGCCGGCGCGCGGCGCGGGCGGCTGCGCCTGCGGCTCGGGCTTCGGTGTCGGCGCGGGACCGTCGCGGAATCCTGTCGGCAGCAGATCGCGCGGCACCTGCGCGGCATCGATGCCGACCGCCTTGAGGTCGGCATGCACCGCCGGCGGCGTGCGCTCGGGGTGCTGCGCCTGCGCCCGGTCCTCGGCATTGGCGATCTGCGCCAGCGCGCGCTCGCCATAGTGCTGCGGGTAGCCGCGCGCGTCGTAGAACAGCTTGCCCATCGCCTCCACGTTGCGCGGATTGTCGGCGTCGATCTTCAGATCCTTGCCGAAGCTCAGCCCGTCCTTGGCGGTGTAGGTGGCCTTGCTGCCCACGCCCTGCTTGTCGATGTAGCTCGCCATCTCGGTGCTGGCGTTGTACAGGTCCTTGAGCGTGGCCTTGGGATTGTTGCGGGTGACGTAGTCGGCCAGCGTATTGACCCCGGCGATCTCGTCCTTGGCCTCGCGCGTGCGCTGTTCCTGCCCGTAGGCCTTGAGCGCGGCGGTGTAGTCGTGCGGCGAGGGCGAGGCGGCGATGCCGTCGATCTTGGCGGCGAACGCCGCATTGCTGCGGTCGATGGCCGTCTTGTTGATGGCATGGCCGATCTCGTGGCCCAGCACGATGCGGGCGGTGTTGGCCGAATCGTCGCGCGGGGAATTCATCTTCGCCGTTGCCAATACATCCATGGGCAGCTCGATCTGCCCCGTGCGCGGGCTGTACGACCCGGTGCCCGCCTCGGGGCTGGGCGCGAAGCCGGACAGCTGCTGTTGCCCGATCGCCTGTTGCACGCGCGAGCGCAGCTCCGGGGTGTTGTCCAGCATCTGCCGCAGCGCCTGGCCTTCCTTCGGATGCGCCTGTGCGAAGGTGTCGACCATGCCCTTCAGGCGTTCGTCGTCGTGTGCCATCTCCGCGCTCCTTATGCGTCGACCAGGATCTGCAGCATCTCCACGCACGCCTGCGCATCGTGCTCGCCGGCGTCCTTGCCGACGAAGGCGTACACCGCCACCGCGCCGCGTTCGAAATGCCAGCGGCCGGCGCTGCCCGGACGCGGCGGCGCGATCCAGCGCGGCACGAAGCCGGCCGCGACCAGCGCCTGGCGATAGCCGGCCAACGATTGCGTGCACTGCGCCGGCGCCGCGCCCGGCGCGGGCGTGAAGCGCAGGTCCAGCCGCGACGGCGGCGCAGCGTCGGCATCGGCGACCGATTCCAGCGTGTAGCCGCCACCGCCGGCGAGCGTGCCGGACGCGCTGAACGCATGCCCGCCCTCGTCCTCGACCTGCAGACCGGTCTGCGCCGCGACCTGGGTGGCGACCAGATCCTGCCTGCCGCCGACCGCCAGGATCAACCGTACTACGCCTTGTGCCAGGTGTTCTGGCGTCATCTCCGACATGGTCCGCTCCGTGTGTGCAGGGGTGATCGAGGGGGAAGAAGACTGTGCGCCGGCGCAGGCGGCCAGCAGCGCGGTGGCCAGCACCAGGGCCGTGTGCAGCGCCGGGCGCGTGCCGGCTGCGCGCCGCGACCGGCGGCCATTGCGATGAAACATCCGCTCCATGAAACGCTTCTCCGTCAAACGCCTTCCGCGCATCGGGACGCGCTCAGGCATGAACGGGCAATTGTAGCCAGGGTGCTACCACCACGCAGCCCGCGGCCGCACCCCCGCATCAATCCCAATCGGCGCGTCGCTGCCAGACGAAGCCGGGCAGATCGATGCGCTTGCGCGGCGTGCCATCCCAGTCCACGGTGAAGCCCGCCGCACGCAACGCTGCGGCGACCTGTTGGCCGACCGCCAGATCTGTGTCCTCGCGCCCGTCCAGATCGCCGAACGCCAGCATCAGCCCGGCGCCATCGATGGCGCGCTCCATGTCCTGGCCATGGTAGAAGCAGTAGCCGTGATAGCGCCTGTCCGGCGCGTCGGCCACCGCCTGGCTCACGTCGGCGTGGCCCTCGGACATGGTGTAGCCGGCATTGGCCAGCGCACAGATGCCGTCCTGGTGCAGCCGCTCGAACAGCGCCTCGAGCCGGTCGCAATCGGTCTGCGCCGGCCAGGCCTGCTCCGCCTGCTGCTTGGCCTGCCACTGGCTGGCGACCGAGGCGCGCAGCATCGCCTCGTCGCAGTCGTCTTCGAGGATGTCCTCGATCATCTCCTGGATCTCGTCCTGGGAGTAGAACCCGGACCAGACCCATTTGCGGATCGCGTCGGACACGTAGGCGTCGGATTCGTTCATGGCAGATCCTGCGAGCGTTCGGATCGGCCATGATTCCACACGTCACCCGTCGCTGCAGGTGGCCACGACCCGACGGACACCGGCGATTGCCATGGAACACCATCCGCGACTGTCGGCCGCGCTGCGCGAACGCACGCCACGCCTTACCAGGGAGGAGGCGTGGCGTGCGCGCTGCGGTCCGCAGCGCGCCGTCTCGGCATCCCTAGCCGGCGTATTCGACCAGCAACGGCGCCGCCACCCGCGGCAGACCACGCCTGGCGCTCGAGGGACCGGCCGTGCCCAAGGACTTGGCCTGGCTCCGCGCCGGCATGTCGCCGGTGCTGCCCGCCACGCGGAACAGCGTCACCGCCTCGCCGAGCTGGATGGCCTGCTCTTCCATCGCCTGGGCCGCCGCCGCGGCTTCTTCCACCAGGGCGGCATTCTGCTGGGTGGCCTGGTCCATGTGGGTGATGGTCTGGGTGACCTGTTCGATGCCGTTCGACTGCTCCTGCGAAGCGGCCGAGATCTCGGTCATGAAGTCGGTCACGCGCTGCACGCTGGCGACGATCTCGTGCATGGTGCTGCCGGCGCTGTTGACCAGCAGCGAGCCTGCGTCCACCTTGCTCACCGAGTCGTCGATCAGCTGCTTGATCTCCTTGGCGGCTTCGGCCGAGCGCTGCGCCAGCACCCGCACTTCGCTGGCGACCACGGCAAACCCGCGGCCCTGCTCGCCGGCGCGCGCGGCTTCCACCGCGGCGTTGAGCGCCAGGATGTTGGTCTGGAAGGCGATGCCGTCGATCACGCCGATGATGTCGGCGATCCGCCTGGATGAGGTCTGGATGCCGTTCATCGTCTCGATGACCTCGGCCACCACCGCGCCGCCTTGCGACGCCACCGCGGTCGCGCCGATGGCCAACTGATTGGCCTGGCTGGCGCGTTCGGCATTCTGGCGCACGGTGGAGGTCAGCTCCTCCATCGAGGCGGCGGTTTCCTCCAGGCTGGCGGCCTGCTGCTCGGTACGACGCGACAGATCGGCGTTGCCGGCGGCGATCTCGCCGGCGGCGCCGGTGATCTGCCCGGCCGCATGCTGGATGCGGCCAACGATCCCGGTCAGCTGGGCCACGGTGGCATCGGCATCCTCGCGCATCTGCGCGAACACGCCCTGGAACTGCCCCTCCATGCGCGTGGTCAGGTCGCCGCTGGCGATGTCCTGCAGCAGTTTGGACAGCGCCTGCAGATTGTCGTCGGTGGTCGCCATCAACTGGTTCAACCCCTCGACCATCTCGCGGAAGTCGTACTGGAAGCGCGCCGTGTCGCCGCGCACGGCGAAGTCGCCGGCGGCCGCGGCGTCGACCAGCCGCCCGATCTCGGCGTTCATCGCCGACAGATTGCGCTTGACCTGGTCCATGGTCTCGGTGAGCGCGGCCTGCTCGCCGGGCAGGCGATCCATGTCCTGCGACAGGTCGCCGATCGCGTAGCGTCCCATGATCTCGAGCAGGCGCTGCTGGAGGCTCACGTGCATGTCGAGCAACGCATTGCTCTCGCGCACCATGCGCCCGTACTCGCCGGGAAACGCGTGCTCGTCCATGCGCCGGCTGACGTCGCCGTGCTCGTGGTGCCTGGCCACCTGCGACTGCGCCGCCATCACCGCCTGCAGCTGCGCCTGCATGCGGTCCATGCTGGTCAGCAGGCGGCCCGTCTCGTCCTTGGGCTGCGGCGGGATCCGATGGTCCAGCCGGCCCTGGGCGATGGATTCGGCGATTTCGGTCGCGCGCCCGAGCGGCCCGGCCAGGCTGCGGGTGATCAGCACGCTCAAGATCGCGCCGAGCACCGCCGCCAGCAGGCCGAACCCGATCAAGGCACGATTGCTGAACAGCAGGGCCGCCTGGATCTCGTCGGAACTGAGCGCGTTCTGCCGGATCTGCAGATCGACCGCGTTCTGGATCACCTGCACGCGCCGCGCCAGCAGCGGCGCGGCATCGCCGTACAGCAGTTGCCTGGCCGCCTCGATCTCGCCGGAACTGGCCAGCGCCAGCACCCGGCTGTTGACCGACCGTGCGGCCGCCTGCGCGTCATGGATCTCCTTGCGCATGGCCAACCCTGCCGGCGTGCCGGGCAGGGCGTCCAGCGCCTTGCGACGGCGATCGTTGTCGACGCGGATCTCCTGGATCTTGGCGGCGAGCGCCGGGCGCTTGTCGGCCGGCGACAGCATCATGTCGCGCAGGTAACGCTCCGCGCTCATATTGTTGCGCAGCATGGTGTACAGCAGTTCGGTCTTCAGATTGTTCTCGTGGACGATCTTGTCGACCGCCTGGCGCACGTTGTGGAACTGGTAGAGCGCCAAGGTAGAGGAAGCGCCAAGCAGCACGATCAGCAGGCCGAACGACAGCGCAAGGCGCTGACTCACCTTGAAGGAGTGAAAGAAATGCATCCGGGGGGACTCGCGAGGGGGGGTACCTCTATCGGTATCTGCATCGCGAACTTGACCCCCAGCGCACGACCCAGGTCGCAAATCCGGACATTCGCAGGCGCAGACGTCGGCGGCGCCGCGCCGTCGCGCAACACCGCCGATGCCCAGGAAAGCAGATACGCCACCGTATCGTCCGCAGCGCGTGCGCAGGCTCGAACGGCGTTGTTGGCATGCACCGCAACGCGCGTCATGCCTGCAATGGCGAGGTCCGCGCGGCTCTCCTCATCCCGGCGACAGACGCGCAGCCGCACCGGCCAAGCCGGCGCGACCGCGCGGTGCCATGCACGTCATGACCGTGAATCGGCCTACTTGATCTCCACCGCGCCGAGATCGCACACGGCGGTATCGCGGGGATTGCCGCGCTGGTCGATGGCGGCGCAACCGCTGCCGGCGTTCAGCGCGGGACTGTTGGCCGCGGGCAGCTGGGTGAGGGTCGGTCCACCGTTGTTGGCAGGGGCCGACAGCAGCGGATCGGCCGCTTTCACATTGCCCGCGGCCAGGCAGGCGTTCGGCCACACCGCACCCTTGGCCGAGTATTCGATGAGGTTGTTGCCGGTGTTGCTCTGGTTGTTGCAGAACACCCGCTCGGTCTTGGAATACAGGATGCTGTTGCGCAGGTCGAACCTGTCGCCGAACAGCGTCACCCACGGCGTGTTCTCGGCGAAGGTGACGTTGTTGAAGCGGACGCTGGGGCTGCCCTGGTCGCCATTGGCCGGCTGCCAGCCGACATGCTGGATGGCCGCGCCCACGCCCTTGGCGGAGTTGCCGTAGAAGGTGCTGTTGCTGACGTCGCAGGCGCCGTAGCAATCCAGGTACAGCGCGCCGGCGTTGCCCTGTTCGGCCTTGTTGGACAGGAAGCTGGTCTCGGCGACGCGGATGGTGCCCGGCGTGGTGATGGCGGTGCCGGCATGCGAGGTGTCGGTGAAGCCCATGCTGATGCGGGCGCCGCCGCCCGGGCCACCGGTGGCGACGTTGTTGGCGAAGGTCGAATACTTCACGTCGATGGTGTCCGGCGCGTACGCCCACAGCGTGGCGCCGCCGGAACCGTTGGCGGCGACATTGTTGCGGACCACGGTACCGCACACCGCCAGCGTGCCGCCGCTGCCGACGCCGCCCTTGAGATAGCCGGCCAGCGACGCGCCGTCGGTGTCGATCGCGCCGCCGCCACCGAAATTGCCGGCATCGGGGAATCCTTGCGGCGCATTGATCGCCTGGTTGTTGGCGAACTCCGAGCCGACGATGGTCAGCCCGCTGAGCTGGGTGTACAGCGCGCCGCCGAGCCAGGAGCTGTTCTTGTAGAAGCCGCTGCGGACGATGGTCACCTCGGCGTCGCTGCCGGCGAAGATGGCGCCGCCGCCGATGCTGCTGCGGTTGGCCAGGAACTGGCTGTTGAGGACTTCCAGTTTGCCGCGGTAGCCGACCTTGATCGCGCCGCCGCCCCAGGTGCCCGGGTCGTAGGCCTGGTTGGACGCCGGCTGCACCGAACTGCCGTTCTGCAGTTTCAGGTTGCGCACCGACAGCGCGCTGCCGGCGTTGACCAGCAGGATTCTGACGGACTGGCGACCATCCAGGGTGATCCTGCCCTGGCCATCGATCACAGTGGGCGTCGTCGCCGCGATGACGATCGAACGGTCGACCGCGATGCTGGTCGGCTGGGCGCCACAGTTGAAGGTGATGTAGCCGCCTTGCGCAGCGGCGGCGGCCAGCGCACTGGCGGTGCAACTGGCCTGCGTGCCGTTGCCGACCACCGTGGCCGCGGTCGGCAGCGCCCAGGCCTGCGGCACGCTGCATTGCGGCGCCGCGGGGACCGCGGCGATCGCCGTGGCGGTGGTCATGAGGGCGAGCACACCCAGCGCGCGGGCGCTGGTGGTGAGGGAAAGCGTCGTGGTCATGATCATGCTCGATAGGGTTGCGGGGGAAACAACACGACGCACGACAGTCATCCGGCTGTCACCGCGTCACTGACACTTCGAGTGCAACCGGCGGGCCTGCGCCGACCGGCGGCATAGAGTGCTTGAGCGCATGGCGATCGACCGGAACGCAGGTAACAGATTGCGCGATGGCAGACGCATCGCATGCGACAGCGCGCGAATGCGCGGCGCGCTGCACGATTCGGTTGGGGCGCAGGACACGTTCCGGCAATGCGGGCATGTGCAGCGCTCGCGTTCGATGCGCGTGGCCCGCGCTACAGCGTGTCCAGGCGTTCGCGCAGATGCTGCGCGTGCGCGCGCAAGGCCTGCAGTTGTGTGGCCGGCAACTTGCCCAGCTGGCGGTAGACCATGTCCAGGCGGCGATTGCGGCCCAAGGTGTCCTGGTGCCGTGCGAAGAAGTCCCAGTACAGCGCGTTGTACGGACACGCCCGCGAACCGGTCTTCTGCTTGCGGTCGTAGCGGCAGCCCTGGCAGTAGTCGCTCATGCGGTCGATGTAGGCGGCGCTGCTGACGTAAGGCTTGGTCGCGAGCAGGCCGCCATCGGCGAACTGGCTCATGCCCACGGTATTGGGCAGTTCGACCCATTCGAAGGCGTCGATGTAGACGCCCAGGTACCAGCGATGTACCTCCGCCGGATCCAGGCCGGCCAGCAGGGCGAAGTTGCCGATGACCATCAGCCGCTGGATGTGGTGGGCGTACGCATCCTGCAGGGACTTGCCGATGGCGTGGTGCAGGCAGCGCATGTGCGTGTCGCCGGTCCAGAACCAGGCCGGCAGCGGCGTGGCGTGGCCGAGCGCATTGCGCGCTTCATAGCCGGGCATGTGCGCCCAGTAGATGCCGCGCACGTACTCGCGCCAGCCCAGGATCTGCCGCACGAAGCCCTCCGCCGCCGCCAGCGGCGCCGCCCCGGCGGCATAGGCGGCCAGCGCGCGCTGCACCAGTTCCTGCGGCCGCAGCATCTTGGTGTTCAGGGCGAAGGAGAGCTGCGAATGGAACAGGCGAGGACTGCGCGTGCTCATCGCATCTTCGTAACGGCCGAAATGTGGCAGGCCGTCGGCGATGAACCGGTCGAGGCACGCCAGCGCCTCGGCGCGGTTCAACGGCCAGCGCAGCGCGTCTGCCTGCGGCTGGCCGAAACTGTCCACGCCAGCGGCCTGGATGCTGGCCCACAGCGCGCGGTGATCGTGGGTCGGGCGCGTATCCGCCGGCGGCGGTGGATCGCCATGCCAGGGCTGGCGATTGTCGTGGTCGTAGTTCCACTGCCCGCCCTCGGGCGTGCCGTCCGCCGCAAGCAGGATCCGGTGGCGCTTGCGCATGTGCCGGTAGAAGTGCTCCATCAACCACTGAGGGCGTCCGCGGAAGAAGTCCGCCAGTTCACCGCGGCGGGTATAGAAATGCGTGCTGTCCACCGCTTCGATCGCGATCGCCTGCGCCGCGCCCCACTGCCGCAGTTGCTGGTCCAGGCGCCATTCGTCCGGATCCTGGTACTGCAGGCACTGCGCACCGTAGTGCGCCATCAGCGCAGCGAGATTGGCGGGGATGGACTGGCGGTTGCTCGCGTCGTCGATCGCCACGTAGCGCACGCGATGGCCGGTGCTGCGCAGATGCCGGGCAAAGTCGCGCATCGCGGCGAACACAGCCAGGATCTTCTGCGCATGGTGCAGGACGTAGTCGGTCTCCTGCCGCACTTCCATGAGCACATACACCACGCCGGGATCGCACACGTCGAACCAGGCGTGCTCGGGATCGAGCTGGTCGCCCAGCACAAGGCGCAAGGTGTGGGCAGTGGGCGGCACCGGGCTCATGCAGGGCGGCACGCCTGCGCGCATGCGGTGCGCCAGCGCACGGCCCGGCTCATGGCGCCTCCGGCACGCGCACGCGCTTGCGCTCGCCACGGCAACGGTCGGAGCAGTACTTCACCTCGTCCCACACCTTCTCCCACTTCTTGCGCCAGCGGAACGGCCGGCCGCAGTGCAGACAGGGCTTTTCCGGCAGATCCTGTTTCTTGCGCATGCGCATCCGCGGCTCGCCAGGTGCGCCGCCGCTTACGGCTGCGCCGGCCACTCGCGGAACACCACGCAGACCGTGGTCGGATCCAGCATCGCGAACTCGCGCGCACCCCACGGCTTGAGCGCGACGGTGCGGGCATTGGGATGCAGCCATTGCGGCGCGCGTGCGGACAGCTCGGCATGGATCGTGTCGATGCTGTCGGTTTCGATGCCCAGTTCCGGCCGGTCCTTGGCCGCCCATTCGGCGTTCTCCACCAGATAGGCCTTGGCGCCGTCGCGCGCGATCACCGCCATCGTCGCGTCCTGGTACAGCACCTGGAAGCCCAGGCCATCGACGAAGAAGGCCAGCCCGTCCTGCATGCGCGCGTAGAAGATCTTGGGGATGAGGTTCTTGAACATGGGGCGACCCTGCGTGCGTGGCTGGGGCGAGTGTACTGGCCCGCCCGAGACGCGGCATGAGCGCGGAAGACGGCCTGTCCTTCTGCGCGCACACCAGCGCGGGACTGCGCTGCCTCGGCACCGTCATCGCCCGCCTGACCAGCATGTTCGGCACGATCGAGGTGGCGGAATTGGAGTGACCCGCAACGTCGCCCGCGCAGCGCCGTGCCAGCCGCGCCGACTACACTACCGCCGATGACCTCGCCCCTGCCCCTGCCGCCGCTGCACCCGCTCGCCGATCCCGCACCGCCTGCCGCCCGCGACGCCGCGGCGCTGGGCAAGCGCCTGTGCCGGCAGGTCGGCCAGGCCATCGCCGATTTCGGCATGATCGGCGCCGGCGACAAGGTGATGGTGTGCCTGTCCGGCGGCAAGGACAGCTACACCCTGCTGGACATCCTGCTGCAGCTGCAGCGCAAGGCGCCGGTGCCGTTCGAGCTGGTGGCGGTGAACCTGGACCAGAAGCAGCCGGGGTTTCCCGCCGACGTGCTGCCGACCTACCTGCGCCAGCGCGGCGTGCCCTGGCATGTGATCGAGCAGGACACCTATTCGGTGGTCACCCGGGTGGTGCCCGAGGGCAAGACCCTGTGTTCGCTGTGCTCGCGGCTGCGCCGTGGCGCGCTGTACCGCTACGCCGCCGAGCACGGCTTCACCAAGATCGCGCTGGGCCACCACCGCGACGACATCGTCGCCACGTTCTTCATGAACCTGTTCTTCCACGCCAAGCTGGCGGCGATGGCGCCGGTGCTGCGCAGCGACGATGGCCGCCACGTGGTGATCCGGCCACTGGCCTATGTGCGCGAGGACGACATCGCCGCCTACGCGCAGGCGCAGGCCTTCCCGCTGATCCCCTGCACGCTGTGCGGCAGCCAGGAGACGCTGCAGCGCCGCCAGGTCGGGCAGCTGCTGCAGCAGTGGGACCGCGAGCATCCGGGGCGGGTGGAGCAGATCGCCCGCGCGCTGGGCAACGTGCATCCGGCGCAACTGGCCGACCGCGCACTGTTCGACTTCGCCGCGATCGGCGGCGCGGCGATCGCCCCGGCTGGCGCCTGGGCGGACGACGCGCCGGGCTGAGCCTGCTCGCTGAACCGCCCGATGCGGTACCCGGGCGGACACGATGCGACAATGGCCGCCGCTCCCCGGCGCACGCCGCCGGACCGTTCCGTTTCCTTCCGCTGGATGCTCGATGTTCTTTCGCAATCTGACCCTGTTCCGCTTCCCCACCACGCTCGATTTTTCCGAGGTCGAAAAGCTCCTGCCGGAGGTCCTGCTCAAGTCGGTCGGCCCGCTGGAAATGAGCTCGCGCGGCTTCATCTCCCCGTTCGGCCGCGACGAGCAGGAGGCGCTGTCGCACCGCATCGCCGACTTCCTGTGGCTGACCGTCGGCGGCGAGGACAAGATCCTGCCCGGCTCGGTGGTCAACGACCTGCTCGCGCGCAAGGTCGCCGAGATCGAGGAGAAGGAAGGCCGGCGCCCCGGCGGCCGCGCACGCAAGCGGCTCAAGGACGACCTGATCCATGAATTGTTGCCGCGCGCCTTCGTCAAGTCCTCGCGCACCGATGCCATGCTCGACCTGCAGCACGGTTACGTCGCCGTGGACACCTCCAGCCGCAAGACCGGCGAGAACGTGATGTCGGAGATCCGCGGCCTGCTCGGCAGCTTCCCGGCGCTGCCGCTGAACGCCGAGGTGGCGCCGCGCTCGATCCTCACCGGCTGGATCGCCGGCGAGCCGCTGCCCGAAGGCCTGAGCCTGGGCGAAGAGTGCGAGATGAAGGATCCGATCGAAGGCGGCGCGGTGGTCAAGTGCCAGCACCAGGAACTGCGCTGCGACGAGATCGACAAGCACCTGGAAGCCGGCAAGCAGGTGACCAAGCTGGCGCTGGTGCTCGACGACCACGTGTCCTTCGTGCTCGGCGACGACCTGGTGATCCGCAAGCTGAAGTTCCTCGACGGCGCGCTGGACCAGCTCGAGCATGCCGACCAGGACGGCGTGCGCGCGGAACTGGACGCGCGCTTCGCGCTGATGAGCGCCGAGGTGCGGCGCCTGTTCCTGCTGCTGGAAGACGCGCTGAAGCTGAGCAAGGCCGACTGATGCCGCGGCGGAGGCGGCCGCACGCGGCTGTCACCGTGCGCGCCCGCGCCGGCGGTATGCTGTGCCCATGCCCGATCTGCTCCGTCGCCTGATCGCGCCGCCCCCGGCGGCCGTCGAACGCGACCTCGTCCGCTTCCGGTTGGACGAGCGCGAAGTCGAGGTGCTGCGCGTGCGCGACCCGCGCGCGCGGCGCATCAAGCTCAGCGTGGACGAACGCGGCGCGCGGCTGACCCTGCCGCTGCGCGCCAGCCTGATCGCCGGCGAGCGCTTCCTGCTGGAGAACCGACAGTGGCTGGCGCAGCAGCTCTCGCGCTATGTCGCCGCCGAAACGCTGACGCCACTGCGGCCCGGCGAAGCCGGCGAACTGCCGCTGCGCGGGCAGTCGCTGCCGGTGGCCTGGCACGACGCCCGCTACGCGCGCATCGAGGTCGCCGACGGCGTGGCCCACCTGCACCTGCCGCCGCGCGGCGGCGATGCGGCGCTGCGCCGCGCGCTGCGCGATTTCTACGAGGCCCAGGCCCGCGCCGACGTCGGCCGCTGGCTGCCGCAGTATCTGCCGTCGCTGCCGCGTGCCCCGCGCGCGGTGCGCTACAAGGTCATGTCCTCGCAGTGGGGCTCGCTGGCGCCCGACGGCAGCATGGCCCTGGACCTGGCACTGGTACTGGGGCGGCCCTCGGCGTTCGAGTACGTGCTGGTGCACGAGCTCTGCCACCTGATCCAGGCCAATCACTCGCCGGCGTTCTGGCACGAGGTGGAAGCACGCTTCCCGGACTGGCGCGCCGAGCGCACCTGGTTCCACCAGCACGGCCGCCAGCTCAAGGCGCATCTGCGCTGGCTGCTGCGGCCGGATCGGGACTGAAGCGCGCATCTGCGAACGGTGGGAAACGCGCCGTAGGAGCGGCTTCAGCCGCGACGGGCGTCACCGGGGAAGCCTGTCGCGGCTGAAGCCGCTCCTACAAAACAAGCTGCACACGACAGGCTTGGCCGAGCACGTTCTTCGAAGCGTCCCGGCGGTGGTGCACCCGGACCGCGGCTGAACGCCGAACATCGCGGTGCGCGCGGCGTCAGCGGCGAGGGTGCGGTTGAGTAGCGCATCGGGCAAGCATGCTGCGCTGCGGCACGAGATGGCGCGAGCGGGGGTGCGAACAAGGGGGATAAAGGCGGTGGGTGGCCGCGCCGATGCGCTCGCATCGTGGTGTGTTGGCCCAGCGCTGCGGAAGCAGAACTCCATGCAGCGCCCGGTAGGCCCCCCTCTCCTCCCGCCTACCGCAAATCAGGCGCGTCCTCCGGCGCCAGCGAGGCGGTACGGTCCGTGCGGCGCTACGCCGGCATGTCAGGACGCCGGGATCGAGCCGCGAACTCAGGACGTATCGCGTCTACGCCTGTTGACGGCAGGCGTGGGCGCAACTTAAGCGAAAATTTTTCTACACACAAGCTTCACTTTGAGTGTGTAGGGCGCACCCCTACAACGCTGTCCGCAGGCCCCTGACGCCGCGGATGTGGCGTGCCGAGGGAAGACACGCTGGTCGCCGCGCGCGCTGCGCACGCGATGCCCGATCCTGCCGCCAAGGCCTGCGCATCAGGCGCTGCGCGCGTAGTCGAAGCCGGCTGGCGCAGGCTGGATCGCCAGCACCGGCAATTCGTCCTCCGCAGGCAGGACCGGCGGTGCCGCACCGGCCAGGCGGAACACCGCCACTGCCTCGCTCAGGCTGCCGGCCTGCTGCTCCAATGCGCGCGAGGCCGCAGTGGCCTGCTCCACCAGCGCCAGGTTCTGCTGGGTGCTGTGGTCCATCTGCGCCATCGCCTGGCCGACCTCGTCGATGCCGGCGGCCTGCTCCTGCGACGCGGCCGCGATCCCCGTCATGAGCGCATTGACCTCGCTCACCGATGCCAGCACGCGGCCCATGGTGCGGCCGGCATCGTGCACCTGTGCCGAGGCCACCGCGACCTGGTCCACCGACGCCTCGATCAGGCGCTTGATCTCCTTGGCCGCATCGGCCGAGCGCTGCGCCAGCGCGCGCACCTCGCTGGCGACCACGGCGAAGCCGCGGCCCTGTTCGCCGGCGCGTGCGGCCTCCACCGCGGCATTGAGCGCCAGGATGTTGGTCTGGAAGGCGATGCCGTCGATCACCCCGATGATCTCGCCGATCTTGCGCGAGGCCGCTTCCACGCCCTGCATCGCACCGACCGCCGCGTCGATCGAAGCCCCTCCCTGGCCCGCCACGGTCGTCGCCGCGTCGGCCAGTTCGTTGGCGTGGTGCGCGTGCGTGGCGTTCTGGCGGACGGTGGCGGTCAGGCGCGCTGCCGCCCGGGCGGTGCGCTCCAGCGTGCCGGCCTGTTCGGCGCTGCGCTGCGACAGGTCCTGGTGACCGCCGGCAATGGCGCCGGCCTCGGCGTCGATCGCCGCGGCGGCGTGCTGGATGCCGGCCACGATCGCGGCCAGTTGGTCGGCGCTGGCATTGGCGTCGTCGCGCATGTCGGCGAACACGCCGCGGAAGTCGCCGTGCATGCGCACGCCGAGATCGCCGCTGGCGATGGCGCGCAGCAACCCGGACAACTGGCCCAGGTTGCCGTCCACCGTCGCCATCAACTGGTTGAGGCTCTCGAGCATGATGCGGAAATCGTGCTGGTGCGCGCCCAGGTCGGCGCGTGCCCTGAAGTCGCCGGCTGCGGCAGCCTCGGCCAGGTGCCAGATGTCGCGGCTGAGCGTCCCCAGGTTGGCCTTGATCGCATCCATCGCCTCGGAGATCGCGGCCTGCTCGCCGGGCAGGCGCGGCATGTCCTCGCTGAGATCGCCGATGGCGTAGCGCCGCATCAGCGCCACCGTCGACTGCGCGGTGCCGACGTGCAGGTCGACCAGCGCATTGGCGTCGCGCAGCAATTGTCCGTAGTCGCCGGGGAACGCCGCTGCCTCGCCGCGCCAGGCGATGGCGCCGTCCGCATGCTGTTGCGCCATCCGCCGCTGCTCGGCCAGCACCGCCCGCAGCTGCGTCTGCATGGTCTGCATGCTGCGCAGCAGATCGGCGGCTTCGTCGTGGCCCTGCGCCGGCACCACCGCATCGAGCTGGCCGGCGGCGATGGCCGCGGCCACCCGGGTGCCGTCGCGCAAGGGCCGCACCAGGCTCTGGGTGATGCACCAGCCCAGCCAGGCGCTGACCGCCAGCAACAGGCCGCCGCCGAGCAGCAGCATCCAGCGCGCGCGGGTCATGGTGGCCACCGCCTGCGCGTACGAACCGTCGCTGAGCGTGCGCAGGTGCGCGGCGTTGCGCTGGATCGCCTGCTGCCACTGCGCCAGCAGCGGCTGCAGGGTGTACAGGTGCAGGGTCTGCGCATCCAGGTTCTGGTTGTCGGCAGCCAGGGCCAGCACCTGCGACTGGAACGGCTGCACCTGCGCGTAGGCCTTGTCGATCGCCGCGCGCAGCTGTGCGCCGGTGCGGTCGGCCGGGTCCAGGCGCAGCGCGAACAGGGTGCGCCGTGCCTGCGCGTAGTCGCGCTGGGCTGCGCCGATGGCACGCACCACCGCCTGCTTCTCGTCCGGGTTGGTCAGGATGACGTCGTTGAGCAGGCCGATCTCCAGCCGCGCCTGCGCGGCGACCATGGCGTTGGACAGGCGGATCTTCTCCATCTTGTCCAGGGCGATGTCGTCGAGCTGATGCCGCGCCAGCGCCATCGACGCCAGGCTGGCCACGATCAGGGCGCCGCAGATCAACAGCAGGGCAGCGAAAGCGAAGGTCAGGCGTGGGCCGACCCGGTAGCGGCGAAGGAAGCGGATCATCGGAGGCGCGGCGCAGGGCGAAAGGTGCGCGTACGCTGTGCGCAGAAGTTTTCCGAAACGCGACGGCTCGGCGACAACATGCCGAACTGTGACGCCGGAAAGCGCACGACCGCGGCGGGCTGCACAGCGCCGATGATGCGTGCGTCGCAGTCCGCGTGCGGAGTGTGCGACGGAGCGATGGCGCCGCAGGAGCGCACTGCAGTGCGGCGACCGCCGCGCCGGCCGCGGCCGCCTCAGAGGAACTCGCGCAGCACCGCGGCCACCGCCGCCGGTTGTTCCATGTGCAGGTGGTGGGTGCCGGGCAAGGTGTGCACGCGGCCGTCGCGCAGGCACGCGGCGCGCTGCAGGCGCAGCGGCTCGGGCAGCATGTCCTGCGCCGGGTCGGCGAACACCACCGCGGTCGGGCATTCGATGCCGGCCAGCAGCGCCTGCATCTGCGGCTCGGTCGCGCGGATCGCCGTCGGCAGGGTCAGGCGGCGGTCGCTGCGCCACACGTAGCCCCCATCCACCGCGCGCACGCCGCGCTCCACCAGCAGCCGCGCTGCCGGTTCGCTGAGCTGGTTGGCCAGCATCCGCGCCCGCACCGGCGCGGCCAGGTCGGGGAACACGCGCAACGGCGTGGCGGTGGCGCGGCGGGTGCTGGCCACGCTATGGCGCAGCCGGGCCACTGCCCCCGCCTCGCTCTCGGCCAGGCCGCCCAGCATTTCGATCGCCACCAGCTTCTCGACACGCTCCGGCGCCGCGGCAGCCAGCAGGCTGGCGATGGCCGCGCCCATCGAATGGCCGATCAGCACGAAGCGCTCCCAGCCCAGCGCGTCGGCCGCATCCAGCACCGGATGCAGGGCGCTGGCCAGCAGGTACTCGGCGCCATCGGACAAGGCGCTGCTGTGGCCATGGCCGGGCAGGTCCAGCATCACCAGGTCCAGCTGCGGCAGGTGTCGGCTGAGCGGCACGAAGCTGGCGGCGTTGTCGAGCCAGCCGTGCAAGGCCAGCGCCTTCGGCCCCGCCGGGTCTCCGCTGCGCAACCCGGCCAGCGCGCCCACCCGCGAGGGGCAGGCGAAGGGACGCACGCTCATGCGGCGCGGGCCGCCAGTTGCGCCAGTGCGCGCGCGTGCGCCGGGGCGTCGTTGAGGCAGGGGATGTAGCGCACCTGCATGCCGCGTTCGGCGCAGGTCTCGACGAAGCCCATCGCCACTTCTTCCAGGGTTTCCAGGCAATCGGTGGCGAAGCCGGGACAGATCACGTCCACCTGCTTGACCCCCTGCGCGGCCAGCTCCCACAGCCGCGGTTCGGCATACGGACGCAGCCAGCGCTCGGCGCCGAAGCGCGACTGGTAGCCGAGCTCCCATTGCCCTGCCTCCAGGCCCAGCGCGGTGGCGATCGCCTGCGCGCTGGCTTCGCAGCGCTGCGGGTAGGGATCGCCGTTGTTGGCCACGCGCTGCGGCAGGCCGTGGAAGGAGAAGAACAGGCGCTCGCCACGGCCGTGCTGTGCCCAGTGCGCACGCACGCTGTCCGCCACCGCCTCGACCCAGGCCGGATCGGTCGGATAGTCCTCGATCAGGCGCACCGGCAGCTGCGGATGGCGCGCCTGCCAGGCGCCCACCACGTCCTCGATCGAGGCGGTGGTGGTGGTCGAATACTGCGGGTACAGCGGCAGCACCACGATCCGGCGCACGCCCGCCTCGCGCAGCGCATCCAGGGCCGGCGCCAGCGCCGGCGCGCCGTAGCGCATCGCCCAGGCCACGCGGTGCCCGGGCAGTTCGCGCTGCATGCCCTCGGCCAGGCGCCGGGTGTACACCGCCAGCGGCGAACCGTCCGCCAGCCACACCTGCGCATACTTCTCCGCCGACTTCGGCGAGCGCCGCGGCAGGATGACCCAGTGCAGCAGCGGCCACCAGAACAGCCGCGGGATCGCGACCACGCGCTTGTCGCCGAGGAACTCGGCCAGATAACGGGCGACCGCAGGCGCGGTCGGCGCCTCGGGCGTGCCTAGATTCACCACCAGGATGGCGGTCTCGGGTGCGTCGGACATGCGCGCATTGTGGCAGAGCGCGCACGCCACGGCGTGTCGATTCGCTCGATCGCGGCGATCGATGGCGCCTGCGCGCAGCCCGGCACCACTCCCGGCACCACTCATTGCCGATTCATTGCCCTGTGACTAAGTTCAAGCGCTTGCAGTATCTTGCTGCGGACCTACTTCGGAGCCCGCCATGCCCCTCCTGCCGCGCCTCGCCCTGTTGTTGAGCACCCTGTTGTTCGTCGGCCACGCCGTGGCCGGCCCGGAAGAGGACGAGCGCGCCCGCAACGCGCTGCGCGTGCTGACCGACATCCAGAAGATTCCCGAGCAGGCCATTCCCGACAAGCTGCTCGACGAGGGCCGCGCCATCGTGGTGATCCCGGATACGCTCAAGGCCGGCCTGGTGATCGGCGGCCGCCGCGGCCACGGCCTGATGTCGGTCAAGCGCCCCGACGGCACCTGGTCCAACCCGGTGTTCGTCAAGCTCACCGGCGGCAGCATCGGCTTCCAGGTCGGCGTGCAGTCCTCCGACGTGGTGCTGGTGTTCCGCAACGACCGCAGCCTGGACAACATCGTCAACGGCAAGTTCACCCTCGGCGCCGATGCCGGCGTCGCCGCCGGCCCGGTGGGGCGCAACGCCGCCGCCGCCACCGACGGCCAGCTCAAGGCCGAGATCTGGTCGTGGTCGCGCGCCCGCGGTCTGTTCGCCGGCGTCGCCCTGGACGGCGCGGCGCTGCAGATCGACGATGCCGCCGACCTCAATGCCTACGGCAGCAACACCACGCCGCGGATGATCTTCGAGGGCCGCACTACCAACCGGCCGTCCAACGACATCGTCGCCTTCCGCGACAAGCTCGAGGAAGCCACCTACGCCGCGCGGCAGAGCCGCGGCACCGACAGCAACGGCAGCCCGGGCCCCGCCCCGGCACCGGGCATGCCGGCGCCGCAGCCCACGCCCGAACCGACCGCCGCGCCCGACGCCGCCGCCAGCACCGTGCCACTGCAGGGCCAGACGCCACCGGCGCAGCAGGGCTTCCAGCCGGTGTCCGACGGCGAGATCCGCACCGAGAAGCTCGACGGCGATCGCTGAGCGTTGTTCCCAACGTCACCTGTCCGTCCCGGCCTGCAGGCGCGCCTGCATGGCCGAGAGAGGTAACGCGGCGCGGCGCGGTGCGTTATCCTGCGGGTTCCTTACGACTTTTCTGCGAGCGGATCATGGGCAGTCTTAGCATCTGGCACTGGCTGGTGGTGCTGGTGATCGTGCTGCTGGTGTTCGGCACCAAGCGGCTGACGAGCGGCGCCAAGGATCTGGGCAACGCGGTCAAGGAATTCAAGAAAGGCATGCGCGACGAGGACAAGCCGGCCGGCCAGCTCGGCGACGAGACGCGCAGCAGCAGCGAGCCGTCCCGCCAGACCCAGGCCGAGCGCGACCGCGACGCGCACTGACGGGACCCCGCCGGCGTGTTCGATATCGGATTCAGCGAACTGCTGGTGATCGCGGTGGTGGCCCTGGTGGTGCTCGGCCCCGAGCGCCTGCCCAAGGCGGCGCGCTTTGCCGGGTTGTGGGTGCGTCGCGCCCGCGCGCAGTGGGACTCGGTGAAGCAGGAACTGGAACGCGAACTGGAAGCCGAGGAACTCAAGCGCAGCCTGCACGACGTGCAGAGTTCGCTGCGCCAGGCCGAGACCCAGTTTCGCGACGGCAGCGAGGAACTGCACCGGCAGACCGAGGCACTGCGCCGCGAGATCGATCCGAACCCGCCGGTAGCGCCTACGGACAACGCGCCGACCGTCGCGCCGCCAGCGGCCACAGCCACGACCGACACCTCTACTGCGTACGTCGCCGACACGGCCACGCCCCCGCCGACGACCTCGACGACCTCGACGACGCCCGCAGCGTCCGTGCTGCCGGCCGCCGCGCGCGGTGCAGCCGCGCCGCATCCGGCACCCGGCGCCGCGACCGCGCACACCGGCCAGCCGCCCTCCCTTGATCCGGAGGCGCCGCGATGAACGTCGAAGCCGAGAGCAGCCTGATCGAACACCTGATCGAACTGCGCGCGCGGCTGATGCGCGCGCTGATCGGCCTGGGCGTGGTGGTGGTGGCGCTGCTGCCCTTCTCCAAGCGCCTGTACTCCTGGCTGGCCGAGCCGATGCTGGCGCAGTTGCCGGTGGGCCAGAGCGTGATCGCCACGCACCCGGCCGGCGCGGTCATCGCCCCGCTCAAGCTGGCGTTCTTCCTGGCCCTGTTCGTGTCCGCGCCGTGGCTGCTGTACCAGGCCTGGGCCTTCGTCGCCCCCGGCCTGTACCAGCGCGAGAAGCGCCTGGCGCTGCCGCTGCTGGCCTCGGCGGTACTGCTGTTCTACCTCGGCTGCGGCTTCGCCTATTTCCTGGTGCTGCCGGCGGTGTTCCACTTCCTGACCACGTTCAAGCCGGACGTGATCCAGCTCACCCCCGATGCCGGTGCCTACCTGGATTTCGTCCTGGCGATCTTCTTCGCCTTCGGCGCCAGCTTCGAGCTGCCGGTGGCACTGGTGATCCTCGCCCTGCTCGGCTGGGTGACCCCGCAGCAACTGCGTGAGGGCCGCGGCTACGCGGTGGTCGGTATTTTTGTGCTGGCCGCCGTGCTGACCCCGCCGGACGTGGTCTCGCAACTGATGCTGGCGATCCCGATGTGCCTGCTGTACGAACTGGGCATCGTGGCATCAAGCTGGCTGGTGTCGAGCCAAGCGCGCACGCAGTAACCGCATGCTGCAGTCCGACCGCCCGACCCGGTGCGGTGATCTGGGATGCAAACTACGGCACGACCCGTAGTGGGTGACGTATAAAGTCCCCACGGGCAACTGCGCCGTCATTGCGAAACAGCAACGGATGCCCCCTGAGGGCCGCGAATAAACCCAAGGAAGGTGCCGCGTGCGAATGACTGCCGGTGCACAGGACCAAGACCATTCCCTTGAGCGCATGCTGATCGCCCGTGCGCGGGTGCTGTCGCTTGCGCGACGACGTGATCTAGGAATCCAGCGGTGCGATGCGCTTCCACAGCGCGGCGCGGGCCGCGTTGCGGCGCGCCATTCCCCGCCATTTCGCCAACGCCGCGCCTGAGTAGAGAGATGTGTTGTCGGCTCGTGGCCGGCGCCGGATCGCGCGATCCGCGCACACGGCGTCGGAGCCGCATCCGATCACAGCAGCATCGGCACCGGGCCGCACCCGGCCCTGCCGACACGGCCATGGAAGACCGTCTTCATGGCGGTGGCACTCGCGCCGCCGCCCCCTGTCCCTGACGGACAGGCAAGCCGGCAGAGCGCAGGACGTCGCTCACGACCGGCATCGCTCGCAATGAAGCAGTATCCCAATGACCAAGGAGTACGTCATGAAACGTCTGGCTGCACTGGGATTTACCTTGCTGGTATCGACAGCGGCGACCGCGGCGGTCGCAGGTACGCCATCGTTCCAGAAACAGGGCGGGAAAGCGAAGTTCATCAACGGCGACAATCTGGTGACCGGCGTGTACGCGGAGACGGCCACCCCGGCGGACACGCGCTTGCAGAGCCCGCAACAGAAGGCCGCCGGCCTGAGCGCGGTGATGGTCACCCGCAATGGCGACCAATACGTCTCGTCGGCAAGCGCGGAGGACGTGGCGCTCTTCGAGGAGGCGATCAAGGCGATGGAACTGCTCGGCCGCCTGCCGCACTCCGTGCCCGGCACGCCGCCGACGCGCCCCACCGGCGATGGTGCCGGCCGCGCCGTCCCCAACGTGGTGATCGGGACCGACGAACGGGTCCAGGTGACCACCACCACCAACGCCCCGTACTGGCACATCGGGCGCATAGGCATCGGCTGCACCGGAACGCTGATCGGACCCAAACACGTCCTGACCGCCGGCCACTGCGTGTCCGACGGCGCTGGCAATTGGTATTCCAGCCTCGACTTCACCGTGGCCCAGAACGGCAGCTACCAGCCGTGGGGAACGGCGACGTGGGCGCGTGCCATCACCACGACGGCGTGGCTCAACAACGGCGACAGCAACTACGACTATGCGCTGATCGTCCTGAGCACTGCTCCCCATGGCGGGAATGCAGGCTGGGGCACCTACTCCGGAGGCACCCATACCATCACCGGATACCCGGGCGACAAGCCGTTCGGAACGATGTGGAGTGCGTCCGGCGGTGTCTCGACCAGCGGCTCGTACAGGCTCTGCTACACCATCGACACCAGCGGCGGCAACAGCGGAAGCGGCATCTACGACAGCGGCTACGTGGTCCGCGGCGTCCACACGACCGGCTCGTCGAGCCAAAACTGCGGGACGCGGCTGACCAGTACCGTCTTCAACACGCTGCAGAACTGGATCGCCGACAACCCGTGACGAGCGCCCGCTCCCGATCCTGAGTGCCATCGCCGTGGTGCTGCGGAGGACTGCGCACCACGGCTTACGCCGAACCGACGATGCGAGAGGAGTTGCAGATGAGACGAATGCTTGCCGCGACGCTGATCCTGGTGGCGGGCTGCAGCCTCGGCAGCGGGCCGGCCGCGAATCGCGAGCCGCTGGAGTCCACGCTGATTGTCGGCAGCGCGCAATCCCCGGACCCTGTGCTGGCTCGGGTCATGGAACTGAAGGAGCGAGGCGTGGTGGAGGGCGTCGTGGTGTACGAATCGTTCCCGGTGCGGATCCGCCTACGCGCGCCCAGGCGGGTGATCGACGAACTGGAGGCGATGCCACGGGCGGCCCAGAGCGCTCCCGGCGACCGCAGCGGCCGTCGCTGAACCTGCCGCGATCAGGCTTCGATGACGTTCGGTGGCGGCGCCACGGCCGCCGCATCGCCGGCGTGCACGAACATCTGCTTCCAGGCCGCGTACACGATCCCGGCCAGCACCGGCATCAGCAGCGCCATCAGCAGCAACTGCGCGACCAGCGCCGCCACCGCGGTGCCGACGAGGAACTGCAGCACCAGCATCACCACGGTCAGCGCGAAATAGAACGCGAACATGGCCAGGAAGGCGAGGACGAAGAACACCAGCATCGCCGGCAGGTTGTGCAGGCAGGCGCGCAGGCCGTGACCGATGGCGGCGATGCCGTTGCGGCCGTCGAACATCACCTGCGGCGCGAACAGGAACAGGGTCAGCGCCACCGCCACGAACCCCACCGCCACCAGCATCAGCCACAGCAGGATGCGCAGCGCCGGCAGGGTCGCGACCAGTTGCTCCACCTGCAGCGGATCCGGCTGCGCGCCGGACTGGCCCAGCTCGTTGAGCTTGTTCATCACCGTGGTCAACTGCATCCACCCGTCCGGGCCGATCACCACCACCGCCAGCAGGGCCAGCGCCAGTCCGACCACCACCTGCGGCAACAGCGCCACCAGCAGGTTCGGCGTGCGGCCGCCCTGCAGGCCCTGCAGCAGGTGCGCCGGCTCGGCACTGCGGCCCTGGTCGACCTCGCGCACGGCCCACACCAGCCCGCCGAACAGCAGCGGCCCGGCCAGGCCCATCAGCAGTTGCGCCAGCATGCCCAGGGTCGGGTTGAGCACGCCCAGGAACAGGGCGATCAGCGCCGTCAGCCCCCAGATCAGTCCGAGCCGGCCCAGTGCCCATGGCGCCCGCCGCAGCAGGGACATGCCGGCCAACAGCCATTCCGCGCCGGCCGAGGCCGGCAGCTTGCGAATCTCGATCATTGCCAATCCGAAGTGGGGGACGCCGTACAGCGCGGCGACTGCACAGATTATCGCGGTTTTGCCTGGCCGCTGCTGTGCTGCCCGCGTGCGTGCTGAACGAAGCGCCGCAACAGTTTGCGCGCCAGCGGCGCGGCGCTGACCTCGCGGGCGATGGTACGGGCGCAGCGTCCGGCGCTGCGTAGACAGTCGGCACGCGCCTGCACGTAGCCGCGCATGTGGTGGGTGGCGAACTCCGGATGGAACTGCAGGCCCCAGGTCGCCTCGCCCCAGCGGAACGCATGGCACTGGTCCTGCGCCGAGCGCGCCAGCACCGTGGCGCCGGCCGGCGCGCGCAGCACCGTCTGCAGATGCGTGGCATGCGCGGGGAAGCGCGCCGGCAGGCCGGCGAACAGCGGATCCTCGGCCGCGGGCGGATGCAGTTCGATGTGCACGGTGCCCGATTCGCGCCCGGCCGGGTTGTAGGCCACCTCCCCGCCCAGCGCGTGCGCCAGCAGCTGGTGGCCGTAGCAGATGCCCAGCAGCGGCGTGCCGTCCTCGGCGGCCTCGCGCAGCCAGGCCGCCGAGCGCTCGCTCCAGTCGGCCCGGTCGGTGACGAACGCCGCCGAGCCGGTGACGATCACCCCGGCGAAGTCGCCCCGCGCCGGCAAGGCCTCGCCGGCGGCGACATTGGCCACGACCGTGTCGCCCTCGGCCAGGCCGGCGGCGACCCGGATCCAGTGCGGGAAGCGCCCGTAGCGCCGCATCGTCGCCACCGGTTCACCGGTCTCGAGGATCAGGAAGGGCGCAGCACGGCGACGGACGGAAGAAGCCAACGGCATGGTGGGATTCTAGACGGCGTCCCCGTGGATTGTTCAAGCCCGAGCGGCGGTGGCGGCATAGCCATATAACTGGCGATCATGAGTACGACCGGCCGTCGGCGGCGGTCGTCTCGCAGTGCCATGGCTTGGCGGGCCGCCTCGCGAGGGAGCCGGGGTTTGTCACTGCAGCGTCAGCGGATGCGCCAGCGACAGCGCCAGGTCGACGTCCAGCAGGCGGCCGTCCGCCCCATGCAGCAGCAGGTGCCCCGGTTGCTCGCGCACGCCCAGAGTCAGACCGGCGGGGGCTTCCAGCGTGGCGATGCACGCGGCATCGGCCAGGCGCACGACGAAGTAGCGGCTGCAATCGGCCTGATGGACGCCAACCAGCATGCCCTGCTCGAGCGGGACGAACTGTTCGCCCAGGATCGACTGCGCCTGCACCCGCGGCAGCACGCAGGCGCGCTCGCCGCTGCCATCGTGATAGACCAGGGCGACCTCCTCGTTCGGACGCGGTTCCAACTGCGGCACCTGCATCGCTCCGCAGCGATGCGGCATGACCGGCACGCCGTCCTGCAGGACGTTATCGTCGCGCCCGCGCAGGCGCCGGTGCGGCAAGGCATAGGTCCAATCCTGCACCGTGGCGCCGGTACGCACCAGGAACATTTCGCAGTCGGCAAAGAAGCCTGCAGACACGATCGGACCCGGCAGGTCGCCGACATGCCACAGCACCTCGCCCAGACCCTTGCCGACATCGAGCACCAGGATGCGATCGTCCACCACCACGGTCCAACCGGTCCCGTTGAGCGTGGAAGCAGCGAACTGCAAGGCCATGACGCCGAGGTCGACGCTGCTGCGGGTCGCCAGGTCCAGGCGCGCGATCCGCGCGACCCGCTCGCGCGGCGCCACCGCCAGCGCCATCTGCCCGCTTGCCGCCAGCACCAGGCGGTAGGCCGGCACCGCATTGCGCTGGACCACCCGCCCGCGCGCATCCAGCACGGCTGTGCCGGCTTCGCCGAAAGCGACCAGGTAGTGCCGGTCGGGCAGGACCGCCGCATCGTGGATCGTCTGCAGGCCGGCAGCGGGCAACGGCAGGTCCAGGGCTGCGTCCCGACGCCAGAACGGCGTCGGACGGATGGCCTGCGCGACGCGCCAGGGCGGCATGTCGCTCTTGAGGCAGGGATCGGCCGCCACTTTCAGCAGCCGGTCCAGATCGCTGCGTCCCATGCCGTTGCGGCCGGCGCTGCAGTCGGCGGCAAGCGCGGGCAGCACGCAGGCCGCCAGCCGCCGCAGTGCGGCGCCGTCGCCGCCAATGGCGAGCAAGGCGCTCGCCAGCACCGCCCGTGGAAACGGGTCGGCCGCCGGATCGGCCAATGCCGCGATCCGGTCCGCGTACTGCTGCAACGTGTCCGGCAACAGGTTGGCACGCTGCACCAGCGCGCGCGCCGACAGTCCAGCGCCGCCCCGTTCGGCGGCAAGCAGCCACTGCAGCGCGAGATCGCGCGATGCATGCAGCGACCAAACCACGTCGACCGCTTCCAGCCAATGCCCACCTTCGACCAGGGCATGCCCCCATTCCAGGCGCAATTGCGCCGCCAACGCTGGATGGGCGGCCTGCAGCTGCGCCACCGCCTCGGCGAAGGCATGGTCGCGCCGCGCCACCTGGATCGCACGGCGCACGTCGCCGGCCAGCATCAGCAGCCGGATGATCAGGCCCGGAGGCATGTCCCAGCCCATGGCCAGTTCGGCGGCCTGTGCGTGGCGCCCATGGTCGACGAGGTAATCCAGGGCTTCCTGCCGCGCGTTGAGCAGTTCGGCCAGGACGAACACGGCTTCGTCGATGCGGCCCTTGCGGTCGAGTGCGGCGAACGCCTGGCGGTACATGCGCCGCAGGTAGGCGGTCAGGTCATCGCCCAACTGCAGGTCGGCGCCCTGCCCCGGGCGCTGGGACAGCTGCAGGTGCGCGCGCCGGCCCGGCGTACCGAACGCCTGCCCGAGCGACTGCCCGGCCGCATCCAGCGGCAGCGCGTTGCGCAGGGCTTCATCCAGGTCGCCGCGTTCGAACATCGCCATCATGCGCCGCAGATAGGCGCCATGCCGATAGCCGATCAGCTTGCCCAGCCGACTGATCGCCGCCAGCCGCGCGAGGCGGTCGCGCCAGGCGCTGGGGCGACTGGGTGCGCGGCCGCGCGCGTGGATGCCGCCAGCGTCCGACGGTGCGGCCTGCGTCGTCGCCGATCGCGGCAGCAGGCGTGCTAGCAGGGCCGCCAGCCCACCCAGCATGCGTTCGCGCACCGCTGCAATGCCGTCGCGCTTCGCCGCTGCCGACCGCGCCTGGGTCATGGCCTGCAGGAACGCCTCGCCCTCCGCGCTGCGCGGCTGGATGGCCTGGCCAAGTACGCCGCGCACGTCCTTGCCCTGCAATTGCGCCACGTCCAGCTGCGGCAGCGCCACACTGCAATCGTAGGGTTCCAGCACCCGGTACGCATCCAGCACGATCGCTTCGGACAGATCGAGCAGCGTGCCCTGATCGAAGCGCAGCCCCAGCATGGCGCCACCTGCGACCAGGCCGATCTCGATGATCGGCAAGGCCACCCGCTCCGCTTCGGTCAATGGCGCCGAGGACAGGATCCCCAGCAGGCGCCGCAGCGGCACCGCGTCCAGCGTATCGCACTGAAACGGCTGCGGGTGGGCGAAGCACAGGACGTCGCCTTCGGCGAACCGATAGGCGCGGCAGCCCGGGTGCCATGCGGCCAGCATGCGCGCGCAGCGCACCGGCGCCGGTAGCAGGCGGTGCGGCCACCACAGGCCGTCGAGCGGCTGCCAGCCGCGCCAGACCGGATCGCGTACCGCAGCTGCGCTGGGCGTGGCACTCGTCAGTTCAGCCATCGCGGTCGTCCCCACGCTGTCCCTGCGCACGCAGCATCACGCGGCGTCCGCCATCGCCCAGCACCAGCAATTGCCCGGTCAGATCGAGCACGGCGACCTTGCTGCCATCCGGCGCCACCGAGACGGCGCTGATGTCGGCGATGGCCTGGTGCACGATCTCCTGACCATGTTCGCCGAGCGCGATCAAGGTGCGCCGGTTCGGTCGCAGCAGTAACAGCAGGCTGCGTTCCGGGTGGTGCGGGTCCTCCACCAATCCCACCACTTTGCCGCCGCCGGGAAGCCGCAATTCCAGTTCGGCAAACCCGTTCTCGGGTCCACCCTGGTACAACCGATAGACCCCGCCCTCGTTGCGCTGATCGCGCAATTCCAGGCAAATGCCGCCACACCATTCGCCATCGTGCAGTCGCCCACGCAGCATCAGCTGGGCCGGTCGGGCCGGCACCGCCAGTGTGGTCAGCAGCCCGATCTTGCCTTCGCGGTATAGGTAGTTCAGGCGCAATTGGCCGGCTTCATGGCGCACATACAGCAGCCGCTTCGCGTCGAGCGGCTGCATCGCCAGCACATGCTCGTCCAGCTTCACGTGCGCAGGCATGTCGCGCCCCGGGCGGGTGCTGGCGTTGGTCCACGACAGCAGGCGCCCGGCACTGTCCAGGATCACCATCCGCTGCGTCTGTGGCCTGCGGGCGCCGTCCCGGAGCCAGGCGCACTGCAGCCAGCGCGCGGTGCCGGGCGCTGCGGCGAATGCCTCGGCCGGCGGCCGCGCAACCGGCCAGAAATCCGGCATCTTCCAGAAAGACAACAGCCCGTCCTGGGTGGCCACCACGCCGACGAATTCCTTGTTGGCGATCGTCCCGCACAGCAGCTCGCCCTCGGCGGGCCATGCGCTGTAGCGCGGCTTCAGCGTCTTGCGCCCGCCCTCGTCGGCGATCTTCAGCAGCACCGACTCGTGCGTGCCGGCCAGCGGCAGCGCCAGATACTTGCCGTCTATGCTGAACAGCGGCGGTTGCCGCAGCGACAGCCGTCCTTTCAGGGTCTGCGCGGCCGGCACATCCATGGGTGCCGGCGCGGCGACGAACTCGCCGCGCAACAGCCGCGCCGCGGTCCGCGCGTTGGGCAGGGCCAGAACCAGCGCGCGGCGCCCCTGTGGCGTCCTGATCGACACCGACAAGCACTCGTCGAAGCGCTGACGGGTCTGGACTTGGCGATCGCCTGGGCCGGCGACGGCGTCATCGGCGCTCATCCACCAGCATTCGCTGCCGGCGTGGCCAGCGCCGGCCAGATACGCCCGCCAGGCCATGCGGTCGGCCTCGCTGGTCAGGTCGTGGGTGCGGGCCTGCAACAACGCGCGCAACGCGTCCGGTGTGTCCGCGGCGCGCATCTCGCCCGGCCGCTGCAGCACGCCCCAGGCGAAGCGTGCGCCTGCCGCCTGCGCACGGCGCGCCAGCAGGATCCACATCGCCACGTGCAGCAGGCGCATGGCGCCACGCTGTGCCGGGCCGGCATCGAACAGCGCAAGGACCAGTGCGTCGCTGCGTGGCCGGGTGAGCTTCGGCGCGAGGAACAGGTGTTCGTGGTGTGCGGCACGGCGCAGGAATTCGTCGGGCAGCAGCTCGGCAAAGGCCCACTCGCTCAAGAGCAGACGGTCGTAGGCACCGCGGCGGCGCAGATCGTCGATCCCGTCCGCAACGGCGGCGCCATGCTGCAGGCGCGCGCTGCCGCGACCGAGCAGCGGATCCAGCCGCAGCAGCCAGGCGCCAACCATGGTCGCGATCTCCGCATCGAACCATGCCAGCCATGCATGCCATGGCTGCAACGCCGGTGGCAGGGGCAGCACCGCACTCATGCCGCCCAGCGCCGACGGATCTGCTCCAGCACCGTCGCACTGGCCGGCAGCAACCGTTGTAACGGCACCATCACCGCCGGCGTGGGCAACAACAGCCAGGGCGAGTCGGGATGCGGGCGCGCCACGGCCCTGGCCAGCAGATCCAGAGCGATCTGTGGGCGCTGGTTGGTCGGCAGCCAGAGCGACGGCGCCTCCGCGCGCGGCGCGATGTACAGCGCTCCGTCCACCCATGGCAGCCGCGCCTCGGGACCGGTCAGCACTATCAGGTCATTGCTGGCGGCGACCATCAGCGCATCCGGCTGCGCGCTGCGCGCGATCCGCTCTAGCAGACGCTGTGCGCATTCGCGGCCCGCACCGACCACGCCCTGCGCCGGTGGCGGCGCCGGATCGTCCTGCCACGCCCAGGTCATGCGCTGGCGCCGATCCGCTCGATCAGGCGCGCCCGTACGAGGGCGAGCGTCTCCGGCAGAGAGGCCGGGGTGAAATTGGCATCGATCTCGCGCAATAGTGCCTCGGCGCTGGGCGCTGCGCCCGCGTCGGTACCGGCCAGGCACTGCTGGGCGCTCTCAAGCAGTCGAGCCACCCGCGACAGCGGCTGCAGTGCCGCCTGTTCCGCCGCCGCGCGCAGCGTCGGATTGGCGGCCAGCGCCAAGGTGTCGCGCAGCGCATCCTGTGCGGCGGCCTGCGCCTCGCGTGTGGGCATGACGTAGAACAGCGGCCACAGATCGGCCTCGGTCGCGACGTTGCGCCCTGCCAGCACGGCGGCCGCCGCGACCAGCCGCTGGGTCTTGACGATGCGCCGATCCGACAGCGCCAGACCGGCCGCGCGCAATGTCCGGATCGCCTGCGCCAGCAGCTGGCGGGCATCGTCCATCCGCACCTGCCGCACCTGCGCGGCCAGGCGGTCCAGGTCGGCCAGGTCGGCGGCGGGCGTCACCGCGCTGCGCTCGGCCTGCCAGCCGCCGGCCAGCAGGGCCTCCAGTTGATGATCGGGTACCGCATCGACGAACACGTGCAGCAGGAAGCGGTCGGCGAACGCCGCCAGCGCCTCGTCCTCGGGCAGTGCATTGGCCGCACCCACGCAGATCCGCAGCGGGCAGGCCAGATCGGTGTGGCCGCGGCGGAAGCGGCGTTCGTTCAACACGCCCAGCAAGGTATTGAGGATGGCGGTCGAACCCAGGAACACCTCGTCGAGAAACGCGACGTCGGCCTCCGGCAGCATGCCGGCGACATCGGTTTCGACCACGCCCTCGCGCAACTTGCGCAGATCGACCGGACCGAACAGTTCGGATGGCTCGGTGAACCGGCCCAGCAAGTACTCGAAGTAGCGACCGCCAAGCGCGGTGGCGACGCGCCGGACCACCGCGCTCTTGGCGGTGCCGGGCGGGCCGACGATCAACAGGTGCTCTTGGGCGATCGCCGCCAGCACCATCAGTTCGGCCAGTTGCTCGCGTTCGATCAGACCGGCGGTGGCGGAACGGACGGCCTCGCGGACGCGGGCGGCGGCAGATGCGGTGGTGGTGGACATGCAGGCGATCGGCAGGGTGCGCCATGCGTGGCGCTACACGCCACGGCACACAGGACGGAGGGTTCGAATGCACTCTAGAACAATCCGATGACGGCGAACACCGCGACCGCCGCACTGCGTGCAATGGCGGCGCGCGTTCCTGTTCCTGGTCCGACGACGACGGGCGGCAATGGCGCGACCAAGGCGGTGCCGCGCATTGCCGTGTGTGGATCGCTCTGACGATCTGGCACGGCACGCGGCCAGGTTCCGATGCACCAGCAGCGGCTTCCCATCCGCTTCAGCGCGGATCGCGCAGGCTGTCGCTCTTTCCCCCTGGCAGGTTCGCGATGCGCAGTTCCCTGATTCCATTGACCCTGGCCGCGCTGCTGCTGGCGTCCGCCTCGGCGGCAGCGGTGCCGGAAGCCGGCAGGCCCGCCCAGCCCACGACGCTGACGGTGCTCAGTTCCGGCGGCATCATGGGCGCGATCCGCGCCGTCGCGCCCGAGTACGAGCGGGCCACGGGCGTAAAGCTGCAGATCGAGGCGGCGCCGTCGATGGGCGACACCCCACAGGCGATTCCCAACCGCCTCGCCCGCCACGAGCCGGCGGACGTGCTGCTGATGGTCGGTGCGGCGCTCGACAAGCTCGTTGCCAGCGGCCAGGCTCGCCCCGCCAGCCGCGTGGACCTGGGCGAGTCCTACATCGCCATGGCGGTCAAACGGGGCGCGCCCGAGCCGGACATCTCCACCATGGACGCCTTCCGCAAGACCCTGCTGGACAGCCGCTCGGTGGCCTATTCCGACAGCGCCAGCGGCGTCTACCTGTCGCGCACGCTGTTCCCGCGGATGCGGCTCGGCGACGGCTTCGCCGCCAAGGCACGGATGATTCCCGCCGAGCCGGTGGGCTCGGTGGTCGCGCGTGGCGAGGCGCAACTGGGCTTCCAGCAATTGAGCGAACTCAAGCCGGTCCCCGGCATCACCATCGTCGGCCTGATCCCCAAGCAGGCGCAGCAGATGACGCTGTATTCCGGCGCCGTCGCCACCGCCAGCACGCAGCCGCAGGCGGCGCAGGCGCTGCTGGAGTACCTGGCGTCCCCGGCGGCTGCCCAGGCGATTGCCGATAGCGGGCTGACGCCGCTCGCCGGGAAGAAGAAATAGCCGCAGGACGGATCGCGGCGCTGCGTCCGGCATCCTCGTCCGACGCGTGGGCGGCGCGCATCGTTGCCCATTGTGCGGTTTGGCGCGACACACCGTGATCCCGTAGGAGCGGCTTCAGCCGCGACGGGCGTTCCCGGGAACGCTTGGTCGCGGCTGAAGCCGCTCCTACAGGTGCGCCAGCCATCGCGATGATGGGACTGGGGTGGGAGCGTCGGGATGGGGGAGCGCGTCCGGCGCGCAGTGAGACGCCTCCGCAAGCGACATCGGGCGCGCAGCTGCCGCACGAAGAGACCAACGCCAACCGCGCCTCCTGCCCACTCACTCCCGCGGCGGCAGCACCGACAGCACTTCCTCGATGGTGGTCAGTCCGGCGGCCACCTTTTCCAGGCCGGCGCGGCGCAGCGTGCGCACGCCCTCGTCCTGGGCGGCGCGGCTGAAACCGGCCAGGTCCATGTCGGCGCGGATCAGGGTGCGCAGGCGCGGAGTCACCGGCAGCAGTTCGTACAGGCCCACGCGGCCCAGGTAACCGGTGCGGCGGCATTCCAGGCAGCCGACCGGGGCGTAGGGCTGCAGCGGCTCGGGCAAGGCCTCGCCCGGGTCGCGCAACGCGTCCCACTCGTGCGGCTCCAGCGTGTGCGGCCGCTTGCAGTGGCCGCACAGGGTGCGCACCAGCCGCTGCGCCAGCACGCCGTTGAGGGTGGAGGCGACCAGGTAGTGCGGCACGCCCAGGTCGAGCAGGCGGGTGATCGCCGAGGGCGCGTCGTTGGTGTGCAGGGTCGACAGCACCAGGTGTCCGGTCAGCGAGGCCTGCACCGCCATCTGCGCGGTTTCCAGGTCGCGGATTTCGCCGATCATGATGATGTCCGGGTCCTGCCGCAGCAGGGTGCGCACGCCGCTGGCGAAGTCCAGGTCGATGTTGGGCTGCACTTGCATCTGGTTGAATTCGGTGGCGATCATCTCGATCGGATCCTCCACGCTGCATACGTTCACGTCCGGCGTGGCCAGGCGCTTGAGCGTGGAATACAGCGTGGTGGTCTTGCCCGAGCCGGTGGGGCCGGTGACCAGCACGATGCCGTGCGGGCGCTCCACCAGCGCGTTCCAGCCCGCCGCTTCCTGCGCGCTGAAGCCGAGCTGGTCCACGCTCTTGAACGCCGCATCAGGGTCGAAGATGCGCATCACGCACTTCTCGCCGAACGCGGTGGGCATGGTCGACAGGCGCATCTCGGTCTCGCGCCCGCCCGGCGAGCGGGTCTTGATGCGCCCGTCCTGCGGGCGCCGCCGCTCGGCCAGGTCCATGCGCCCGAGCACCTTGATGCGGCTGACGATGGCGGTCATCACCGCCGGCGGCACTTCCAGCACCTTGTGCAGCACGCCGTCGATGCGGAAGCGCATGCGCCCGGCCTCGCGCCGCGGCTCCAGATGGATGTCGCTGGCGCGCTGCTCGTAGGCGTACTGCAGCAGCCAGTCGACGATGTGCACGATGTGGTGGTCGTCGGCGTTGACGTCGCCGCCGCGGCCCAGTTCCACCAGTTGCTCGAAGCTGGGCAGGCCGCTGCTCTGCTCGGTGCGCCCGTCCTTGGCGCCGCGCACCGAGCGGGTCACGCCGAAGAACTCCATCGTGTAGCGATGCAGGTCCAGCGGGTTGACCACCACCACTTCGATGCGGCGCCGCGCCAGGTGCTGCACGTCGCCGAGCCAGTCCAGCGCCAGCGGTTCGCTGGTCGCCACCAGCAGGCGCTCGGGCTGCAGCGCGAGCGGCAGGATGCGGTGGCGGCGCGCGTAGGCGTGCGAAACCACGCCGGTGACCGCGGCCACGTCGACCCGGGTCGGATCGATGCGCAGGTAGCGCAGGCCGCAGCGCTGCGCCAGCCATTCGGTCAGCCGCTCCAGGCTCAGCTCGCTGCCCGGCGGGCGGGTCGCGGCCAGTTTCAGGTTGGACAGCAGCACCAGCGGATGCACGTCGCTGACGGTGCGCGCGGTCTGCGCCGAGAACTGCACGCGGCCGCGTTCGGCCGGTGCGACCAGGCCGTCGGCGAGCAGCGCCGCGGCTACGCGCTCGAAGCTCAGCCGGCCCGGCGGCAACGCCACGGTGGGTTCGGCGGGCAACGACGCGGGCGGCGCGGCAGGGCGCGAGTCCATGGTCCAGGTCCGGTGCGCGGAAGTCCCCGCGAGTCGGTCGCTATACTAGCGCACCCCTCAACCGGCCCCCTGCGAGATGTCCGTCACCCGGTCCGTACCGATCACGTTCCAGGGTCTGATCCAGACCCTCAACCAGTTCTGGGCGCAGCACGGCTGCGTGCTGATCCAACCGCTGGACCTGGAAGTGGGCGCCGGCACCTTCCATCCGGCCACGTTCCTGCGCGCGCTCGGGCCGGAGCCGTGGAACGCGGCCTACGTGCAGCCCAGCCGCCGCCCCACCGACGGCCGCTACGGCGAGAACCCGAACCGCCTGCAGCGCTACTACCAGTACCAGGTGGCGATGAAGCCGAACCCGGACAACATCCAGCAGCTGTACCTGGATTCGCTCAAGGCGCTGGGCATCGATCCGCTGGTCCACGACCTGCGCTTCGTCGAGGACAACTGGGAATCGCCCACACTCGGTGCCTGGGGTCTGGGCTGGGAGGTGTGGCTCAACGGCATGGAAGTCACCCAGTTCACCTACTTCCAGCAGGCCGGCGGCCTGGAGTGCAAGCCGGTGCTGGGCGAGATCACCTACGGGCTCGAGCGCCTGTGCATGTACCTGCAGAACTGCGACAACGTCTACGACCTGGTGTGGACCTACGGCCCCGACGGCACGCCGGTCACCTACGGCGACGTCTACCACCAGAACGAGGTGGAGCAGAGCGCGTACAACTTCGAACACGCCAACGTGGCCGAGCTGTTCCACCGCTTCGACGCCTGCGAGCAGGAAGCGCAGGCGCTGGTCGAAGTCGGCCTGCCGCTGCCGGCCTACGAGCAGGTGACCAAGGCCAGCCACGCCTTCAACCTGCTCGACGCACGCCGCGCGATCTCGGTGACCGAGCGCCAGCGCTACATCCTGCGCGTACGCGCGCTGGCACAGGCGGTGGCCAAGGCCTACTACGCGCAGCGCGAGAAGCTGGGCTTCCCCGGCGTGAAGCGCTGAGGCACGGCCGATGCGGCCTGATCGGGAACTGTTCGTGGTGCTCGGCCTGCTGTGGTCGGCGCCGGTGGCGTTCGGCTACTTCTGCGCCTGGTGGGCGCAGCAGCGCGGGCGCAGCGCCTTCGGCTGGTTCCTGTTCGGCTTCTTCCTGCTGCCGGTGGCCGGATTGTGGCTGTTGGCGATCAACGGCGACGACCGCGATAGCCGCGGCGAGCCTAAAGACAAATCGATTGGGCGCGGCGACCTGCTGGCGACCCGGAAGGACGTGATATGAGCATGCACCCCCTGCTGATCGAACTGGGCACCGAGGAACTGCCGGTCAAGGCATTGCCGGGCCTGGCCCAGGCGCTGTTCGACGGCGTGATCGCCGGGCTGGAGAAGCGCGGCATCGCGGTCGAACGCGGCGACGCCAAGCCGCTGTCCACGCCGCGCCGGCTGGCGGTGCTGCTGCCGGGCGTGGCCGTCGAGCAACCGGAGCAGCGCGCGGAAGTGCTCGGCCCCTACCTCAACATCGCGCTGGACGCCGACGGCCAGCCGACCAAGGCGCTGCAGGGGTTCGCCGCCAAGGCCGGGATCGACTGGACCGCGCTGGAGCGCACCAGCGACGCCAAGGGCGAGCGCTTCGTGCACCGCGCGGTGAACCCGGGCGCGCGCACCGCCACGCTGCTGCCGGAGATCCTGCGCGAGGCGATCGCGGCAATGCCGATCCCCAAGCCGATGCGCTGGGGCGATCACGATTACGGCTTCGCGCGGCCGGTGCAGTGGCTGGTGCTGCTGTTCGGCAGCGAGGTGGTGCCGATGCCGCTGTTCGGCGTGGAGGCCGGCCGCGACAGCCGCGGCCATCGCTTCCTGCACGACGCGCCGGTGCCGCTGGCGCAGCCCGGCGACTATGTGGCCGCGCTGCAGGCCGCGCAGGTGCTGGTGGACCCGGACCTGCGCCGCGCGCGCATCGTCGCCGAGGTCGAACAGGCCGCGCGTGAGGCAGGTGGCAGCGCGCGCATCGCCGAGGACAACCTGGAGCAGGTGGTGAACCTGGTCGAATGGCCGTCGGCGGTGCTGTGCAAGTTCGAGCCGGCGTTCCTGGCGGTGCCGCAGGAAGCGCTGATCGAGACCATGGAGAGCAACCAGAAGTTCTTCCCGGTGCTGGATGCCGGCGGCAAGCTCACCGAGCACTTCATCGGCATCGCCAACATCGTCTCGCGCGACGTCGCCGAAGTGGCCAAGGGCTACGAGCGGGTGATCCGCCCGCGCTTCGCCGACGCCAAGTTCTTCTTCGACGAAGACCTCAAGCAGGGCCTGGAGGCGATGGGCGCCGGCCTGGCCAGCGTCACCTATCAGGCCAAGCTCGGCAGCATCGCCGACAAGGTGCAGCGCGTGGCTGCGCTGGCCGAGGCGATCGCCGCGCAGGTCGGCGTGGACCCGGCGCAGGCGCGCCGTGCCGCCGAGCTCAGCAAGAACGACCTGCAGTCGCGCATGGTCAACGAGTTCCCGGAACTGCAGGGCATCGCCGGCCGCCACTACGCGCTCGCCGCCGGCGAACCGAGCGAGATCGCCCTGGCGATCGACGAGGCCTACCAACCGCGCTTCGCCGGCGACGACATCGCGCTGTCGCCGCTTGGCAAGGTACTGGCGATCGCCGAACGCCTGGACACGCTGGCCGGTGGCTTCGCCGCCGGGTTGAAGCCGACCGGCAACAAGGATCCGTTCGCGCTGCGGCGCAATGCGCTGGGGTTGGCGCGGACGGTGATTGAGAGTGGGTTTGATCTCGAACTGAAGACGCTCCTATCGACTGCTGCGACCCAGGCAATGGAGGCGATTCGACGCTCTGCGTTGCTGAAGAAGCTGGATGCCGCAGCACAGGCGAAGCGCGAAGGCGCTGAGACTGCGCCCGGCCAACATCAAGTGGGCGCGGTTTCACTGGAGCAGGTCGAAGAGATCTTCGACTTCATCGTCGACCGCCTGCGCGGTTACTACACCGATAAGGGTGTCCCGGCAACGCAGTTCAACGCGGTGGCCGCGCTGTTCTCGGTCGCGGCTGAAGCCGCTCCTACAAAGGACACGGCGGCGTCCGTAGGAGCCGTTTCAACCGCAACCGCAGCGCTCGGCTCGCTCTACGACTTCGACCGTCGCATCGACGCGATCGGCACCTTTGCCGCGTTGCCGGAGGCCGAGGCACTGGCGGCGGCCAACAAGCGCATCCGCAACATCTTGCGCAAGGCCGAGGGCGAGATTCCGGCGCAGGTCGACGCGGGCCTGCTGCGTGAACCGGCCGAACGCGCGCTGGCCGAGGCGGTGGAAGCGGCCATCGCCGAGACCGACGGCGCGCTGCGCCAGCACGACTACGTCACCGTGTTGAACTTCCTGGCGCGGCTGCGTCCGCAGGTGGACGCGTTCTTCGACGGCGTGATGGTCAACGCCGACGACCCGGCGCTGCGCCGCAACCGCCTGGCCCTGCTCAAGCGCCTGGGCGACCGCCTCGGCAGCGTCGCGGCGATCGAGCACTTGTCGGCGTAAGCGCCAACTTCGTCATCCGGAACGGGCCGCCTAGCGCGGCCCGTTTTCGTTTCATCGCGATGGCTGCCGCCACGATGCGCGGCGCCACTGGCTTCGACAGGCACCAATGCGTCGGGACTGAAGTCCCTCCCACACCGTCTCCAGCCCGCTCTCCGCAAGCACAGACTTCAGTCGCGACGCGCGAACGCCGGCAAGCTCCACAGCAAACCAAGGAAGCGCCCGACTAGATCCTGTCCGCGGTGCGCATACAGCCGACGGTGTGCAGCCCCCTGCTCAAGCCCCTCTCCCCCGAGAGGGGTTGGGGTGAGGGTACGGCGCGAAGCGACTCGCGCAGTGTGAGTGCACGAGGCTGCGCCCGACCCTCATCCGACCCTGCGGGGCACCTTCTCCCGCAGAGAGAAGGAACAGCCGGCTAGCCCCTCTCCCCTCGGGAGAGGGGTCGGGGTGAGGGTACGGCGCGAAGCGACTCGCGGAGCGTGAGCGCGCGAGGCTGCGCCCGACCCTCGTCCGCCCCTGCGGGGCACCTTCTCCCGGTGGGAGACGGAACAGCCGGCTAGCCCCTCTCCCCTCGGGAGAGGGGTCGGGGTGAGGGTACGGCGCGAAGCGACCCGTGTGTGGGTGCACGAGGCTTCGCCCGTACCCTCATCCGCCCTTCGGGGCACCTTCTCCCACAGGGAGAAGGAACAGCGCCAAGTCCACGCACTACACGCACTAAACCCAAGCCTCACCACCCGCAGCGCAACGCACCCCGCCGTTACGAATCCCCAATCCCAATTCCCCAACCCCGGCTCTCAATCGAACAACGCCTGGATCGCCGCCAACCCCGCGTTGGCGCGCTCCTTCTTGCGCGCTGCGTCGGCCACCGGGTCGGCGCCGTCGCGCTGCATTTCCTCGGCCGGGATCTCGTCGAAGAAGCGGCTGGGCTTGAGCCGGATGTGCTCGCCGAACTTGCGGGTGAGCTTGCTGTAGCTCATCCACAGCTGCTCCTTGGCGCGGGTGATGCCCACGTACAGCAGGCGCCGTTCTTCCTGCAGGTTGCCCTCTTCCAGGCTGACCTCGTGCGGCAGCACGCCGTCCTCGCAGCCGACGATGAACACGTAGCGGAACTCCAGGCCCTTGGACGCGTGCATGGTCATCATCCGCACCTGGTTGCCGCCGTCGTCCTTGTCGTTGCGCGACAGCAGCGCCAGCTGCGCGGCCAGGTCGCCGACGGTGGCGCCGCGCGGGCCGCCTTCGAACCACTTGGCCAGTTCTTCCAGGTTGCCGCGGCGGCGCTGGAAACTCGCTTCGTCCTTGCACTGGCTGCGCAGTTCGCGGATCAGCCCCGACTGCTCGGCCAGTTGGCGCACCACGTCGGCCGAGGACAGCGTGGTCGAGGCCGCGCGCAGTTCGTGCAGGATGTCGACGAAGTCGCTCAGGCCGTTGGCCGCGCGCGGCGGCAACTGCTGCAGCGCGCCCACCGACTCGGCCGCGCGCGACATCGGCAGGTGCTTGGCCGAGGCCAGTTCGGCCAGCTTGGCCAGCGAGGTCGCGCCGACCTCGCGCTTGGGCGCCTGCACCGCGCGCAGGAACGCCGCGTCGTCGTCGGGATTGACCAGCAGGCGCAGCCAGGACAGCACGTCCTTGACCTCCTGCCGCTCCAGGAACGCGGTGCCACCGGTGATGTGGTACGGCACGCCGGCCATCTGCAGCGCCTTTTCCAGCGGCCGCGACTGGAAGTTGCCGCGGAACAGGATGCAGAAGTCGCTCCACGGCACCTGCTTGGCGGTGCCCAGGTAGGCGATCTCGGCTGCCACCTTTTCCGCCTCGTGCTCGCTGTCGCGGCACTCCCACACGCGGATGCGCTCGCCGTCGGCCTGGTCGCTCCACAGCGTCTTCAGGTGCTCGTGCGGGTTATGCGCGATCAGGGCATTGGCCGCGCGCAGCACGCGGTTGGAGCAGCGGTAGTTCTGCTCCAGCTTGATGATCTGCAGGGCCGGGTAGTCGCGGCCCATCTGCATCAGGTTTTCCGGATTGGCGCCGCGCCAGGCGTAGATGCTCTGGTCGTCGTCGCCCACGCAGGTGAAGTTGCCGCGCGGGCCGGCCAGCATCTTCAGCAGGCGGTACTGCGCGTCGTTGGTGTCCTGGCTTTCGTCCACCAGCAGGTAGCCGATGCGTTCGCGCCAGGCCATCACGATGTCCTCGTTCTCCTCCAGCACCTGCACCGGCAGGCGGATCAGGTCGTCGAAGTCCACCGCATTGAAGGTGCTCAACCGCGCCTGGTAGCGCTCGTACAGGCTGGCCGCTTCCTGCTCGCGGTTGCTGCGCGCCGCCGCCATCGCCTGTTCCGGCGACAGCCCGGCGTTCTTGGCGCGCGAGATCAGGTTCTTGGCGTCCTCGATCGCATCGGGCTTGGCGCCGGGCATCAGGTCCTTGATCTGCGCGGCGGCATCGTCGGCGTCGAAGATCGAGAAGCCGCGCTTCAGTCCCACCGCGGCATGTTCGATCTGCAGGAACTTCAGCCCCAGGGCGTGGAAGGTGCAGATGGTCAGGCCGTCGGCGGCCTCGCTGCGGATGCGCTTGGCCACGCGCTCGCGCATTTCCTTGGCCGACTTGTTGGTGAAGGTGATCGCGGCGATGCGCTTGGCCGGGTAGCGGCCACTGGCGATCAGGTGCGCGATCTTTTCCACGATCACGCGGGTCTTGCCGCTGCCGGCGCCGGCCAGCACCAGCAACGGACCCTCGCAATGCAGGACCGCGGCGCGTTGGGGAGGATTGAGACCGTGCATGAAGACTTCCCTTGGCCGCGCATTGTACCGGGCGCCGGCCGGCGGCGACGCCCCGCCTCCGCGCCGGCGCTGAACCCGTTCGCGATCCGGCCGACGAAGGCCGGGGCGCGCGGCCGCCGCGCTAGAATCGGCGGCATGGCGAAACTGTATTTCTACTATTCGGCGATGAACGCCGGCAAGACCACCACGCTGCTGCAGTCGGCGCACAACTACCGCGAGCGCGGCATGCGCACGGCGATCCTGACGCCGCGGCTGGACCACCGCGCCGGCAGCGGCGTGATCGCCTCGCGCATCGGCCTGCGCGCCGACGGCATGCCGTTCGTCGCCGAGACCGATCTGCTGGCCACCATCGAGGCCGATATCGCCAGCCACGGGCCACTGCATTGTGTGCTGGTGGACGAGGCCCAGTTCCTCAGCCGTGCGCAGGTCTGGCAGCTCAGCGAAGTGGTCGACCAGCTGCGCATCCCGGTGCTCTGTTACGGCCTGCGCACCGATTTTCGCGGCGAACTGTTCGAGGGCAGCCAGTACCTGCTGGCCTGGGCCGACGAACTGCAGGAGATCAAGACCATCTGCCACACCGGCAGCAAGGCGACGATGACCGTGCGCGTGGACGAGAACGGCCACGCGGTGCAGGACGGCCCGCAGGTGGAGATCGGCGGCAACGAGCGCTACGTGTCGGTCAGCCGCCCCGAGTTCAAGAAGATCATGCGCGGCGAAGGCCGCATCGATCCGCTGCAAATCGCGCTGCCGCTGTAACGCGACTGCAACCGCCGACGCACCGTGCTGGTGCGTCAGGTCTGGAGGCGATGAACCGTGGCTGACGCGTGCCGCACGCGCGGCGGTGCCTATGCCATCAGTCTATGGAGCGCCCCCGGGCGGCATGCCTAGAATCGCGCCGATCGCACTCATGGGATGAGGAACATGCTTTCGTTGAAAGGATTTTTCGCCGGCAGCGCTACCGCATTGGCCTGTGCCCTGCTGCTTGCCCTCCCCGGCCCTGCCACTGCGGCCCCGGGCGACCACACCTTCCAGGACATCCCGGCGCAGGTCCTGACCGACGGCTTCCTCGACGCGCACCTGGACCTGTTCTATCGCCGCGCCGGCATCCGCGCCGACAAGAAGGGCGAGTACGCCGAGGCCAGGAAGCAGTACCAGTTGGCCGCCCGCTATGCCGACAAGCCGTCGCAGGCGCGGCTGGGCGAAATGTACTGGGAAGGCCAGGGCGGCGCCGCCGACCATACGATGGGCTTCCTGTGGATGGCGCTGGCCGCCGAGCGCGGCTACGACCAGTTCGGCGCGCGCAAGATGGAGTACTGGAACCAGCTGACCCCGGACGAGCGCAAGCGCGCGGTCGAGCTCGACAAGTCCATGCTCGCCGAGTACGGCGACCAGGTCGCCAAGCCGCGCCAGGAAGCGGTATTGCGGCGCGAAGCGATGCGCAGCACCGGCGGCCTGCTCGGCCACTCCGGTGCGGCCGGCCCGCTGTCGATCAACGGCCCGCGCGGCGGCAGCATCGATCCGGAAGTGTTCTACGCCAAGCAGTTCTGGGAACCGAGCGCGTACTGGAAGCTGCAGGACCAGGTGTGGGACGGCCGCACCCCGGGCCGGGTCGACATCGGCGATGTCGAGGACATCAGCACGCAAGCCGCGCCGCCGCCGCAGGAGCCGGCCAAGCACTGAGCGCGGGTCCGCCCTTGCGTCGCGCTTGTGGCGCGGCGCGAAGAGGGCCGGGACTGAAGTCCCTCCCACAGGAGAAGGCCCCGGTATCACCGCGTACTGCTAGGGCGGCAACGCCTGTCTGTATGCTGGATCGGCGGTGGGGCCCGCCTTATCGGTTAGGAGCGGTCGCGGCTGAAGCCGCTCCTACGGTTGGGCGGTCGGCCTGCGGGCGCCACAGATATGTGCTTCGTTGGGGGCGCGTCAATGCAGCTGCAACGTTGTACACGTTGTAGGAGCGGCTTCAGCCGCGACGAAGCAATACGTCGGCTGACGGGTCACCCCAGCGCTGACGCATCAGAATGCATCCAGGGCATCCCGGCCCGCGCTCACCCATCCGCCAAAGGTGTGGCCGCCTGCACTTCGAAGATACGACGGGCACACACTTCGGTCTTGCATACCCAGCCTGCTCAATACACCTTGCGCTCGGCCGCCGGCGGTGGCGTCCACTGGTACAGCCAGGTCTCGGTCAGCGGGCGCTCGCCGCTGCGCAGGTACAGGCGGATGTCGATCTGCTCGCTGCCGTCGTCCGGCGGCACCACGTCGAACATCGCGCGGTAGCCGGAAATCTCGTGCAGCGGCCGGGCCGAAACGATTTCGGTGCGGCCGCGGTTGAGCTGCAGCACCGCCTCGACCTTGGCGTCCTTCTCCTTGCCGAGCTTGGCCAGCTCGCCGCCGGCGAAATCCACCGCGAAGCGCCACGAGAAATAGTGGCGCTTCTGCCCGACCACGCCGCCCAGGCCGGTACGGGTGGCCACGCAGTGCGCCAGCGACGAGGACGCCGGCGGCTGCGCGCCCCAGTACAGGCGGTAGCCGAACAGCAGCTCCTGGCCCGGCTGCGGCTTGTCCTGCGGATTCCAGAACGCGACGATGTTGTCGAAGGTCTCGTCGACGGTGGGGATTTCCACCAGTTGCACCGAGCCCTTGCCCCAGCCCTGCTTCGGCTCCACCCACAGGCACGGGCGCTTCTCGTAGAACACGCCGTCGTCCTGGTAATGATCGAAATTGCGGTCGCGCTGCAGCAGACCGAAGCCACGCGGATTCTCGTCGACGAACATGTTGAAGCGCAGGTGCGGCGGATTGCACAGCGGCCGCCAGATCCACTCGCCGCCGCCGGTCCACATCGCCAGGCCGTCGGTGTCGTGGATCTCCGGCCGCCAGTCCCAATCCATGCGGCGATCGTTCTCGCCGACCTGGTACATGCTGGTGCACGGACCCAGGCCCAGGCGCTCGATGGTCTTGCGCGGATACAGCGCGCTGTCGATGTCCATCAGCAGCACGTCGCCGTTGGTGATCGCGAAGCGGTAGGCGCCGGCCACGCTGGGCGAATCCAGCAACGCGTACACCACCACCGTGTCCGAGCCGGCCTTGGGCTGTTCCAGCCAGTAGGCGATGAAGTCCGGGAATTCCTCCGGCCCGCCGGTGCCGGTATCGATCGCCAACCCGCGCGCCGACTGGCCGTACTGGCCTTCCTTGCCCACCGCACGGAAGTAGCTGGCGCCGAGGAAGGCGGCGAAGTCGCGGTCGGTGTCCTGCTTGGTGTTGAGACGGAAGCCGGCGAAGCCCAGCTCCTTCGGCAGCGGCTTGCCCTTCAACCCGCTGCTGCCGTAGTCGAACGCCGCGCTGTCGTAGGCCAGTTCCTGCGCCTGCCCGTCCACCAGGTCGAACATGTGCACCGGCGTCTTGAAATACAGGCCCAGGTGGAAGAACTTGGCCTGGAACTTCGGCCCCTGCTCGGCCGCCCACAGCGCGTGATCCTGGCGGTAGCGGATCGACTGGTACTGGTCCCAGGTCAATCCCTCCACCGGCGCCGGCAGCACCCGCTTGTGGCTCTGGTACGGCGCCTGGGCCATGGCCCGCGCGTGGCCCTTGAGCCACGCGTAGTCGAACGGCTGCGGCGTGCCCAGGCGGCGCAGGCCCACCGCGGGGGCGGCCTGGCCGAGCATCGGCATTGCCGGCAAGCCCATGGCGGCGAAGGCGGCGGCGGCGTTCTTGAGGAAATCGCGTCGTTGCATGGCCGGGATCGAAACGGAAAAGGACGCTCATCATAGACAAGCGGTGCCGAAGGCGGCGGTGATGGCGCCGGTGCGGTGGAATCCGCGGGCACGGGCGCGCCGGACGGCCGAGACCTGGCGAGTGGGACGCGTCTTCCCGCCCCTGCCTCCCGGATTTGGCAATGCGGACCGGGCAAGAGCTCTACCCGCGCCGAGCCGACTGCGTCATCTGCACACCACGGCGAGCGCCGCCATCGCTCAGCGCTGGCAGTGGCCGCACCAGACGCTGGCGCGCTGGCCGATGCTGGCGTGGCGCAAGGTGCGCCCGCAGCGCTTGCAGGCCTCGCCCTCGCGGCCGTACACCGACAGTTCCTGCTCGAAGTAGCCCGGCGCCCCGTCCGGGCTGATGAAATCGCGCAGCGTCGTGCCGCCGCGCTGGATCGCATAACCCAGGATCGCCTTGGCTGCCTCGGCCAGGCGCGCGTAGCGGGCGCGCGACACCTCGCCGGCCTCGCGCAGCGGACTGATACCGGCCTGGAACAGGCTCTCGGCAGCGTAGATGTTGCCCACCCCGACCACGATGCGCTGATCCATCAGGAACGTCTTCACCGGCGCGGTGCGGCCGCGGCTGAGCCGGAACAGATGATCGCCGTCGAACGCATCCGACAGCGGCTCCGGCCCCAGTTCGGCAAGCAACGGATGGGTCTCGCCCGGCGCCTGCCACAGCAGGCAGCCGAACCGCCGCGGATCATTGAAGCGGAGCACCCGGCCGTCTTCCAGGCTGATGTCGACGTGGTCGTGCGCCCGCGGCGGCGTGTCGCCCGGCAGCACGCGCAGACTGCCGGACATGCCCAGATGCAACAGCGCGCTCCCGACCGCGGTGTCCAGCAACAGATACTTGGCCCGCCGGCGAATCCCGTCGATGCGCTGCCTGGGCAACTGCTCCGCGACCTCCGGCGGAATCGGCCAGCGCAGATCCGGCCGCCGCAGGATCACCCCATGGATGCGCCGCCCCGACAGATGCGGCTCCAGGCCGCGCCGGGTGGTTTCGACTTCGGGGAGTTCGGGCATGGGTTCGTTGAGTGTCGCAGGTAGATGGACAAGCTTAGCGGGCGCGAGGTGCCCTTCCGCTGAAGCATGGGTCGGCGGATGGACACCGCACGCAGGGCGCGACGGGCGCAGGCAGCGCTCACTGCGGCGGCGCCGCCAACTCCCGCGCGCTGAGGTAGCCGTCGCCGTTGGTGTCCTGCTTGCGGAAGCGGGCGGTCAGGGTGGCGAGGTGTTGCGCGCGGGTGATCGGCGGGCCGCGGCCACCGGGCAGTTCGGCAGGGCTGAGCACGCCGTCGTGGTCGCGGTCGCGCGCATCGAAGGCGTAGCTCATCCAGGCCAGGTATTCGTCCAGGCTGACACGGCCGTCGCCGTCGCGGTCCATGCGCTGCAGGTAGCTGGCGGTGCTGTCGATCGCCTGCGCCTGGGCGTCGGCGATGCCACCAGCGAACAGGGCGCCGGCGAGGCTCAGCGTCGACAAGGCCATCAACGACGAACGCCGCGCAAGGCGGCGTTCGTGCGACCGGGTGCGCGGTGCGCCGCGGCTCATGCCAGGGCGTAGCCCTTCAATCGCGCCGCGTACGCCTGCAGCGCGGCGATGCCGCTGGCTTCGGCGTCGTGGCACCAGGCTTGCAGGTGCTTGAGGCGTTCGCTCGCGTCATGGGTGCGCGCTTCCAGCAGAGCCGCCAGGCGCGCGCGGTGCTCGACCAGCGTGCGCATGCGCGGGCGCTGTGCCACCCAGTGCTGCAACTGTTCGCGCGCATCGGGCTTGAGCCAGCGGCCGTCGTCGACCAGGCCCTTGCGTAGGCGCCGCGGCAGCAACTTGCGCAGCTTGGCGCCGGCCTGCGCGGCTTCTTCCTTCAGCGCGGGCTTGAACACGTTGCGCTGGTAATCGGTCATCGCCTGGAAGCGATGCGACAGCAGCGCGCGCAGGGTGTCGGCGTCGGGCACGGCGATGTTCGGGCGCACGTCCAGGGTCGGCGCCACGCGCAGGATCTTGGCCAGGCGCAGGGCGGCCAGCGCACGGATCGCGATCCAGCCGATGTCCAGTTCCCAACGGCGCATCGAGAAGCGCGCCGAGCTCGGGAAGGCATGGTGGTTGTTGTGCAGCTCTTCGCCGCCGATCCACAGCGCCCACGGCGTCAGATTGGTCGAGGTGTCGGCAGACTCGAAGTTGCGGTAGCCCCACCAGTGGCCCAAGCCGTTGATCACGCCGGCGGCCCAGAACGGGATCCAGGCCATCTGCAGCGCCCACAGGGCGATGCCGGGCAGGCCGAACAGCGCGAAATTGACCACGAACAGCGCCAGCGGCCCCAGGTTCGCGTGCGGGGTGTACAGGTGCCGCTCGATCCAGTCGTCCGGCGCGCCCTTGCCGTACTGCTCGATGTCGCCGCGCTGGGTGCGCGCTTCGCGGTACAGCTCCACGCCACGCCAGAACACGCGGGCAATGCCCTTGGTCTGCGGGCTGTGCGGATCTTCCTCGGTCTCCACCTTGGCGTGGTGCTTGCGATGGATCGCCACCCACTCCTTGGTGATCATCGAGGTGGTGAACCAGGTCCAGAAACGGAAGAAGTGCGACAGCAGCGGATGGAAATCCACGCCGCGGTGCGCCTGGCTGCGGTGCAGATACAAGGTCACCGCGAAGATGGTGAGCTGGGTGAACAGCAGCAGCACGGCCAGCATGCCCCACCAGCCGACGCCGAGCAGGCCGTTGCCGAGGAAGTCGAGGATCGCGTCGAACATTGCCAGAAGCTCCAGAGCGTAGGACGGCGTAGGGTCAGGACATGATGGGGGTTGCGACTGCAAACTTCACCCGGCGCTCGCGTATGGTATTCAGCCGCCAAGCGCTTCCGATCACAGAACGGTGTCGGTTCCATGTCAGTCGCCTCTCCCCACGCAACCCCTGTGCCAGCATCTGCGCCGCTGATCGAACTGGACCGCGCCAGCGTCGTGCGCGGCCAGGTCCGCGTGCTGCACGCGCTGAGCCTGCGCATCGCACTCGGCCAGCACACCGCCATCCTCGGCCCGAACGGCTGCGGCAAATCCTCGTTCATCAAGCTCATCACCCGCGAGCTGTATCCGCTGGCGCGCGCCGGCGAGGAACCGGCGGTGCGGGTGCTCGGCCAGAGCCGCTGGCAGGTGGATCGGCTGCGCAGCCAGTTGGGCATCGTCACCGGCGATCTCAGCGTCAATCTCGCCGACATGCCCGGGCTGGATGTGGAAAGTGCGGTGCTGTCCGGATTCTTCGCCAGCTATGTGGTGCCGCCGCACCGCGAGGTGACCGAGGCAATGCGGGCGCGGGCGCGCGAGGCGCTGCAGGCCGCGCACGCGCTGCCGCTGCTGCGGCGCCCCTACGCCGAATTGTCGGCCGGCGAAACCCGACGCGTGCTGATCGCGCGCGCCCTGGTCAACCGGCCGCAGGCGTTGCTGCTGGACGAACCCAGCACCGGGCTGGACCTAGTCGCACGCGAGCACCTGCTGGCGACGATGCGCGACCTCGCCCGCCAGGGCATCACCCTGGTGTTGGTCACGCACCACATCGAAGAGATCGTGCCGGAGATCGCGCGGGTGATCCTGCTGCGCGAGGGCCAGGTGTACGCCGATGGCACGCGCGAGGACCTGCTGGCCGATGCGCCGTTGTCGGCGGTATTCGGCGGACCGGTGCGGGTGCAGCGCGACGGCGACAGCTACAGCGCGCGGGTGATCGCGGAGCGCTGATCCGGGGTTGCCGAGGTCGGGCGTTCGGGGCCGTCGGGTTTGCGGGGTTGCGAGATGCCGCAGGTGATGCGGGTGATGCGGAAATGTCCGTAGGAGCGGCTTCAGCCGCGATCGGGCGTTCCAGTAAAGCCCGTCGCGGCTGAAGCCGCTCCTACGTATCTACGTATGGGGCGTCCTCGGTGATCAGCAGCTCCGCCATTCGTGCTCACACTGCGCTCAGCCAGCGGCAGCGCGCGCGCTCGGCGTCGGTGCATCGCTCTCGAACGCGGCGCGCGCGCTGCGGATCTGCGCGTGGTGATCGGCAGCCCAGCGCACCAGCGGCGCCAGCACCACGCTCAGCGATTGGCCCAGCGGAGTGAGCCGGTATTCCACCCCAGGCGGCACGGTCGGCAGCACCTCGCGTGCGACCAGCCCTTCGCGCTGCAGGTCGCGCAGGGTCTGGGTCAGCATGCGCTGGGAGATGTCCGGCAGCGCGCGGCGCAGTTCGCCGAAGCGGTGCGGGCGTTCGGCCAGCAGCATCACGAACAGGGTGCTCCACTTGTCGCCGATCTGCGCCAGCACGTCGCGCACCGGGCACTGGTCGATGGCCATGCCGGCGCGCTGGTAGTCCTGCAATTGCTGGCTCATCAGCACGTCGCAGGTGGCGGCCGGCGGTACGACGATGTCCATGGAGGTTACCTTGAGGTAAGCAGGGGCGGAAAAAGTGCCGTCTTTACAGGTCGGCCGAGGTCTCTAGGATAGACCAGGTTCCTTTTCCAGACCAAGGCGTCCAGCGACGCCCCCTTCCTCAGGAGACCTGTCATGTCCGCATCTTCCGACTCCCTGCTCGTCACCGGCGCCGGCGGCCACTTCGGCCAGCGCGTGCTCGCGCACCTGCTCGACACCCTGCAGATCGCGCCATCGCGCGTGGTGGCGATGACCCGCCAGCCCGAACGCCTGGCCGCCTGGGCGGCGCGCGGCGTGGACGTGCGCCACGGCGATTTCGACGACGCCCCCTCGCTCGACGCAGCGTTCCGCGGCGCCGGCCGCGTGCTGCTGATCAGCACCGACGCACTGGACCGCCCCGGCCACCGCCTGCAGCAGCACCAGGCGGCGATCGCCGCGGCCGAGCGCGCCGGCGTCGGCCACCTGGTCTACACCTCCTGCCCGGAACCGCACGGCTCGCCGCTGCTGTTGGCCACCGACCATGCCGGTACCGAAGACGCCCTTGCCGCCAGCGTCCTGCCCGCCTGGACCGTGCTGCGCAACCACTGGTACTTCGAGAATCTGTTCATGAGCCTGCCGTCGGTGCTGGCCTCGGGCCAGTGGTACAGCGCGGCCGGTGATGGCGGCATCGCCCACATCGCCCGCGACGACCTGGCCCGCGCTGCCGCGGTCGCCCTGGCCAGCGGCGACGGCAAGCGCACGCTCACCCTCAGCGGCGCCCGCGCCTACACCACCGCCGAGATCGCCGCACTGGTCGCCCAGGTCCTGGACGTACGGATCCAGGTGGTGCCGGTGCCGGTCGAGGGCCTGGTGCAGGGCATGGTCGGTGCCGGCCTGCCCGAGCCGGTCGCGCGCGTCTATGCCTCGTTCGACACCAACACCGCGGCCGGCCGCGTCGCCACGGTCACTGGCGACTACCAGGCGCTGACCGGGCAGGCACCGCTGCCGTTCGAACAGTGGCTGCAGGACCAGCGCGCGCAGCTGGCGGCGTTGAAGCCGTAAGCAGGCTCGGTGGCGCGCGCGTGCGCGCTACTTGCCGATGCAGAAGCTGGAGAAGATCCGCCCAAGCAGGTCGTCGGCGCTGAGCGTGCCGACGATCTCGCCGAGCGCGGCATGCGCCAGGCGCAGTTCCTCGGCGGCCAGCTCCAGGCGTTCGTGCTGCAGTTCCGCGGCGGCCGCATCGGCGTGGCTTGCGGCGCGCTGCAGCGCGTCGACGTGGCGCGCACGTGCGGAGAACTCGCCGTCGCCGCCCTCGCCGGCCGCGGCGCCAGCGATCGCGCGCAATTGCGCGTGCAACTGCTCCAAGCCACTGCCGGTGGCGGCGGAGACATAGACGCGTTCGGCGCTGGCGGCAGGTACAGCAGCGAGCAGGTCGCTCTTGTTGTGGATCCACAGGCGCTGCGGCACCTCGGCGATGGCATCGGCGATCGCCGCATGGCCGGCCTCGGCCTCGCGCGCATCGAGCACGATCAGCGCCAGGTCGGCGCGCTGCAGTTCCTGGCGCGCGCGGCGCATGCCCTCGCGCTCGATCGCATCGCCGCCCTCGCGCAGGCCGGCGGTGTCGACCAGGGTCAGTTCCACGCCATCCAGGCGCACGGTCTCGTGCAAGGTGTCGCGGGTGGTGCCGGCGATGTCGGTGACGATGGCGCGGTCGCTGCCGGCCAGCGCGTTGAGCAGGGAACTCTTGCCGGCATTCGGTGGGCCGACCAGCACCGCGTGCAGGCCATCGCGCAGGCGCCGGCCGCGTTCGGCGTCGACGCGTAGCTGCGCCAGATCCGCGCGCGCCTGCTCCAGCCCGGCGCGGACCTGCGCACCGCCCAGCGTGTCCAGCGCCTCGTCGGCGAAATCGATCGCCGCTTCGATGTGGATGCGCAGGCGGATCAAGTGTTCGGCCAGGTCGTCGACGCGGCGCGAGAACACCCCGTCCAGCGAGCGCCGCGCCGCACGTGCCGCGCGCAGGTCGCCGGCAGCGATCAGGTCGGCGATCGCCTCGGCCTGGGCCAGGTCGAGCTTGCGGTTGAGGAAGGCGCGTTCGCTGAACTCGCCCGGGCGCGCCGGCCGCGCGCCGAGTTCGCAGCAGCGCGCCACCAGGTGCCGCAGCAGCACCGGGCTGCCATGCGCCTGCAGTTCCAGCACGTCCTCGCCGGTGAAGCTGCGCGGCGCCGGGAACCACAGCGCGATGCCGTCGTCCACGACCTCGCCATGCGCGTCGCGGAAACGCGCGTAGCGGGCGCTGCGCGGCACCAATCCGCCAAGACCGAGACCGGCGGCAACGGCCGCCGCCGCCGGACCCGACACGCGCACCACGCCGACGCCGCCCGCACCAGGGGCGGTGGCGATGGCGGCGATGGTGTCGGTGGCGGAAGACGGCATGGCGAGGGCGGCAGGTTGGTGGTGCGATGGATTACAGCGTCTGCAATTGGCCGCGGACGTAGGCGGCCGACGCACCGTTGGGTTGCAGTTCGAGGTAGGTCTGGAAGGCGCGCTTGGCCTTGGCGGCATCGCCCAGCTGGCGGTAGGCGTCGCCCAGGTTGACGTAGGCCACCGCACGCGAGGGGTCGATCTTCAGCGTGTTCTCCAGCCAGCGCACGGCCTGCGCGTACTTGCCCTGGCGATAGTAGATGAAGCCCAGGTTGTTGGCCGCCAGCGCGAAGTCCGGGCGCAGCTTCAGCGCCTCGGTGAACTGCGCTTCGGCCTCGTCGTAGCGCTTCTCCTTGTACAGCTGCAGGCCGCGGTCGTTGGCGCGCTGCGCGCGCTGCCGGTCGGACACCGGGCCGGCCGCCGCCGGCACCGCCAGCGGCCGCTCGCCGCCCTGCAGGTCCTTGACCACCACCGCCGGCTTGGCCGGGGCGGCCGGCGCGTCGGCGCTGCTGGCGCCGGCGTTCGGCGTCGCGGTCGATGCCGGCGCGGCCGCATCGACGCGGTCGTTCATCGCGATCGCCGCCGAGGACAGTTGCTGCGTGCTGGCGGTGAGGAATTCCTCGCCCTCCGGCACCTGCAGCACGAACTCGCCGCCCTGCGAACCGGGTAGGCTGCCGAACGCGGGCGTCTGCTGCGAGATGCTCGACACCGCCGGCGCCACGTAGGCCGCCAGCTCGGTGCCGGTGATCAGGCCGTCGCCGTTGAGGTCGGCCTTGCCCGACAGCGCCTGCAACAGCACCCAGGTGAACACCGAATGGCCGTTGGGGCCGCTGTCGGCGACCTGCTGGTCGGCGCCGCCGGCGGTGAGCATCTGCCGGGCGATGCGCCGCGCGTTCTCGCGCAGGTAGGCGCTGGTGCCGCCGCCGCGGGTCAGGCCCAGGCCGCTGTAGCACGCGTCCATCACGAACAGCACGTGCTTGGCTTCCAGGCTTTCGGCGATGTCCTGGATCTCGGTCATCGGAATCGCGTCGGTGGCGAACTGCGCCGGGTCCGAATCGGCGGGGATGATGTAGCCGAGGTCGCGTCCGGAGGCCAGCTTGCGGGTCGCGCCATGGCCGGCGAAGAACACGAACACGCGATCGTTCTTGCCCACGCCGCCGTGCGCGAGCCGATCGTGGAAGGCGGCCAGGATGTTGTTGCGGGTGGCTTCCTGGTTCTTCAGCACGATCACCTGCGACGAGGGGAAGCCGAAGCTGCCGGTGAGCGTCTGCGCGATCGCCTGTGCATCGTTGGCCGCGTACTGCAGCTTGGGCCAGTGCGCGTAGTCGTCGATGCCGATGACGATCGCCCACGACTTGTCGTAGCCGCTGGTCACCGCCGGTGCGGCAGCGTTGCTGGCCGCGCGCGCCACGCTGAAGTCGCGCCCGTTCCAGGCGGCGAACTGGTAGCCGTCGGCGCTGAGCCGGTCCAGGATCTGCGGCAGCGCCTTGACCGTGCGTTCGTGGATGTCGTGGAACAGCAGGATGCCGCGCTGCTCGCGGCCGACCTGCTCGAGCACGCGCTGCACGATCGACTCCGGCACCGGGTCGGCCCAGTCCAGCGAATCCACGTTCCACATCACCGACTTCAGCCCGGCCTCGCCGAGGATCTGCATGCCCTCGGCGTTGCGCGCGCCATAGGGGAAGCGGAACAGCGGTGCACGCTTGGCATCGACCGCGCGCAGCATGCGGTCGGTGTCGAGGATCTGGCTGCGCAGCGCGGCGCCGGTTTCCTTGGACAGTTGCGCGTGGGTCAGGCTGTGGTTGCCGACGGTGTGGCCCTGCTCCATCAGGCTGCGGCTGACGTTGGCCAGCGGCGACAAGTCGACCTTGCCATCGGGCTCCAGCTTGCCCAGGTTGCGGCCGACTTCGAAGAACGTGGCCGGCACGTCGTAGCGCTTGAGGATGGCGACGATCTCGTCGGTGTACGCGCGGTGCGGGCCGTCGTCGAAACTCAGCACCACGGTCTTCGGCGGGAGGTCGCGGCCGAACACCTCGCGGTCGCTGTCCTTCATCGACATCGGGTACGGCGTGATCACGCCGTAGTCGCGCAGGATCGCCTCGCGCGTGTACAACGTGCCCAGGTGGGCGACGTAGTCCTCCCACTTCTCGCGCTTCTGCACGATCGCGCGGGTGCGATCGAAGCGGCTGAAGATCGCGGTGATCTCGCGGTTGTAGGTGCGCTCGATTTCGTCGAGCGCCTCCAGGTCCTCGCCGATGCGCTGGTGCAGCTTGATCGCCGGCAGCGAGGAATCCTTGCCGATGCGCAGCTGCCAGTCGGCGAGAATCTCGCGGAATGCCAGGCGGTCGGCGTCGTACAGGTCCGGTGCCGATTCGACGTAGTCCAGCAGGCTGCCGACCGCGGCGAAGCGCTGCGGATCGGGCAGCGCCAGCAGCGCATCGAACTGCCTGGCCAGCGCCTCGCGGCGCTCCAGGCCCTCATGGAACAGTTGCTGGCCGACGCTGCTGGATGTCTGCCGGTCGGCCGGCGACTGCCTGGCCTCGTCGGCCAGCAGCACGATGATCTTGCGCTGCGCCGCCAGCTGCGCCTGCAGGCCTTGCAGCAGCGCCGTGGCCTGGGTCTGCAACGCCGGCGAGCCGGGGATGGCGATCGCCGCCTCGGGCGATGCGGGCTTGGCGGCCGCCGTCTCGCTGCCGGCCGGCGAGCGCTGGCAGGCGGCCAGGGCCAACGCGAGCAGGCCGATCACGGCCACGGATGGCGACAACGGACGACGGCGCTTGCGCATGACCACGGACTCGCGAGCAAGGCGTTGCGGAAACGCACACGCTGGCGCCTTCCCCAGCCGCATGCGCAACGCCCGCCGGAGGGCGGGCGTTGTCGGGTTTACTTCTTGGCCTTGGCCGGGGGCTTACCGCTGCCGCCACCGCCGGCAGTGGCCGGTTCGCCGTGGCGCTTGGTCATCCACCACTGCTGCAACAAGCCCAGCGAACCGTTGGTGACCCAGTACAGCACCAGGCCGGACGGCACGAAGGCCATCATCACGCCGAACACCAGCGGCATGAACTGCATCATCTTGGCCTGCACCGGATCCATGCCCGGCGACGGCGTCAGCTTCTGCGTCAGCCACATCACCGCCACGTTGATCACCGGCAGGATGAAATACGGATCGCGCGCGGTCAGATCCTGGATCCAGGCGAACCACGGCGCCTGACGCAGTTCCACCGACTCCACCAGCACCCAGTACAGCGCGAAGAAGATCGGCATCTGGATCAGCACCGGCAGGCAGCCGCCCATCGGGTTGATCTTCTCCTTCTTGTACAGCTCCATCATCGCCGTCTGGAACTTCTGCTTGTCGTCGCCGTAGCGCTCCTTGAGCTGCTGGATGCGCGGCTGGAACTTGCGCATCTTGGCCATGCTCTTGTACTGCGCGGCCGACAGCGGATACAGGATCAGCTTGAGCAGCACCACCAGGCCGACGATCGACCAGCCCCAGTTGCCGAGCAGGCTGTGCAGATGGCTGAGGATCCAGAACAGGCCCTGGCCCAGCAGCGCCATCAGCGAGAACCGGCTGTAGTCGACCACGCGATCCAGGCCGCGCACGTTCTCCTTGGCGATCTGGCTGACCAGCTTCGGGCCGACCCACAGCCGCGCCTCGGTGCTGGCGCTGGCGCCCGGCGCCACGGTGAAGCCCGGGCCGCGCGCTTCGATCACGTGCCGCGGACCGTCGTTGGACAGCACGTACAGCGCCTGCTGGTCGGTCTGCGGAATCCAGCTGGTGAAGAAGTGGTGCTGCAGCAGCGCGATCCAGCCGCCGGAGATGGTCTGGTTGAGCGGGCCGTCCTCCAGGTAGTCCTTGAACGCGCGGCGCTGATAGCCATCGGCCGGGCTGAACCAGGTGGCGCCGTTGAAGCTGAAGGAATCCGGATTGGTCATGCCGCGGCTGACGATGGTCGGCACCCGGCTCAGCTTGCGGAACACATAGCCCTGCCACGGCTTGCTGCCGTGGTTGATGACCTCGTCGCGCACCTGCACGGCGTAGTGGCCGCGCTGCAGGGTGTAGATGCGACGGATGCTGACGCCATCCGGGCCGTTCCACACGAACGGCACCTGCAGGCTGTCCTGGCCCTTGGCCAGCACGTAGTCCTTGCCCGGCTGCTCGGGGCGGAAGCCGCCCGGGCCCGGCGACGGCGAATTGTGCTCGCCCACCCAGCCGCTGGTGGCGGTGTACGGATGCGCCGCGTCCTCGGTCAGCAGTTGCACCGGCGGGCTGCCGGGCTGCTTGGTCTGCGGGAACAGCAGCAGGTCGGCGTCGAACACGCTGCGGCCATCCAGGGTCAGGCGCAGCACATCGGTGGTGACGGTGACGCGCGGCGCGGCGCTGGCCGCGGCGGTCTCGGGTGTGGTGCTGGCCGGCGCGGTACCGGGCACCGTGGCCTGCGGCACCGCGGGCGCATGCGTGGCGCCGGCATCGGCGTCCTGCGCCGGCGGCACCGTTGTCGCCGCCGCGACCGTCGTCGCAGTGGCGTTCGGCGCATGCTCCTTGTTCCACTCCATCCACAACAGCGCCGCGACCATCAGCCAGGCGAAAATCAGGAAAAGGCGGGTCTGGTTCATCGGACAGGCAAGCTCGGCTCAGCCAGAAGCGGTTTCTGACGTGGAAGTGGGGGAAGAAGGACGAAGAGGCGGCGGCATTGTGCCGTCCGCGGCCGGGGCCGGCAATGCGCCGGCGCGACGCAGCAGGCGCTCATAGGCCTGGCGCAGTTGCACGCCGCTGGCCTGGGCGGCGGCGCTGCGCGCCACCACCACGTAATCGCCGGGCGCCAGCCACGGCAGCAGCTGCCGCGTGGCCTCACGCAGAACGCGCTTGATGCGGTTGCGCACGACCGCGCGCTTGTCGACCTTGCGCGACACCGCCAACCCCAGCCGCGCCGGGTGCGGCGCACTGCGCCAGTGCAGGCTCATCAGCGGCTCGGAGCAGCGGCGCGCGGCATCGAACACGACGCGGTATTCCGCAGACGTGCGAACCCGCGCAGAGCGAGGAAATCGCCTACGCGGGTCGGGAGGATTCACGGTCCGGATTGCAGGCGCCGCCTGGGGCGGCGAAGCAATCAAGCGCTCAGGCGCTTGCGGCCCTTGGCGCGGCGGCGGGCCAGGATCTTGCGGCCGTCGGCGGTGGCCATACGGGCACGGAAGCCGTGGTCGCGCTTGCGCTTGAGGTTGCTGGGCTGGAAGGTGCGCTTGGTGGCCATCGGGGCGCTCTGATCTGAATGGGGCGGAAAGAACCGGAAATTCTATAGGACCACTCACGGCTCGGTCAACTCCCTGTACCGGCTACGCCCGTCAGGCCCCCGCCGCGACCTGTGGATGGATCTGTGAATAGCCATGGGAAAACCATTCCCGACCCTGCGCGCCGGTGGTAGTCTGATCCATCCGCTTTCCTCTCCCACCGGCCGAATGCGCCGCGCCCGAGCGCGCCCTTCATGCCCGGTCTATCGACGAATTTAGATCTG